>NZ_CP007410.1:800000-5632500 GCF_000585995.1 Pseudomonas brassicacearum
ACCGGGCGATCTATCCATGGGCAGGTTGAAGGTTGGGTAACACTAACTGGAGGACCGAACCGACTACCGTTGAAAAGTTAGCGGATGACCTGTGGATCGGAGTGAAAGGCTAATCAAGCTCGGAGATAGCTGGTTCTCCTCGAAAGCTATTTAGGTAGCGCCTCATGTATCACTGTAGGGGGTAGAGCACTGTTTCGGCTAGGGGGTCATCCCGACTTACCAAACCGATGCAAACTCCGAATACCTACAAGTGCCGAGCATGGGAGACACACGGCGGGTGCTAACGTCCGTCGTGAAAAGGGAAACAACCCAGACCGTCAGCTAAGGTCCCAAAGTTATGGTTAAGTGGGAAACGATGTGGGAAGGCTTAGACAGCTAGGAGGTTGGCTTAGAAGCAGCCACCCTTTAAAGAAAGCGTAATAGCTCACTAGTCGAGTCGGCCTGCGCGGAAGATGTAACGGGGCTCAAACCATACACCGAAGCTACGGGTATCACTTAGGTGATGCGGTAGAGGAGCGTTCTGTAAGCCTGTGAAGGTGAGTTGAGAAGCTTGCTGGAGGTATCAGAAGTGCGAATGCTGACATGAGTAACGACAATGGGTGTGAAAAACACCCACGCCGAAAGACCAAGGTTTCCTGCGCAACGTTAATCGACGCAGGGTTAGTCGGTCCCTAAGGCGAGGCTGAAAAGCGTAGTCGATGGAAAACAGGTTAATATTCCTGTACTTCTGGTTATTGCGATGGAGGGACGGAGAAGGCTAGGCCAGCTTGGCGTTGGTTGTCCAAGTTTAAGGTGGTAGGCTGAGATCTTAGGTAAATCCGGGATCTTAAGGCCGAGAGCTGATGACGAGTTACCCTTTGGGTGACGAAGTGGTTGATGCCATGCTTCCAAGAAAAGCTTCTAAGCTTCAGGTAACCAGGAACCGTACCCCAAACCGACACAGGTGGTTGGGTAGAGAATACCAAGGCGCTTGAGAGAACTCGGGTGAAGGAACTAGGCAAAATGGCACCGTAACTTCGGGAGAAGGTGCGCCGGTGAGGGTGAAGCATTTACTGCGTAAGCCCACGCCGGTCGAAGATACCAGGCCGCTGCGACTGTTTATTAAAAACACAGCACTCTGCAAACACGAAAGTGGACGTATAGGGTGTGACGCCTGCCCGGTGCCGGAAGGTTAATTGATGGGGTTAGCTAACGCGAAGCTCTTGATCGAAGCCCCGGTAAACGGCGGCCGTAACTATAACGGTCCTAAGGTAGCGAAATTCCTTGTCGGGTAAGTTCCGACCTGCACGAATGGCGTAACGATGGCGGCGCTGTCTCCACCCGAGACTCAGTGAAATTGAAATCGCTGTGAAGATGCAGTGTATCCGCGGCTAGACGGAAAGACCCCGTGAACCTTTACTATAGCTTTGCACTGGACTTTGAATTTGCTTGTGTAGGATAGGTGGGAGGCTTTGAAGCGTGGACGCCAGTTCGCGTGGAGCCAACCTTGAAATACCACCCTGGCAACTTTGAGGTTCTAACTCAGGTCCGTTATCCGGATCGAGGACAGTGTATGGTGGGTAGTTTGACTGGGGCGGTCTCCTCCTAAAGAGTAACGGAGGAGTACGAAGGTGCGCTCAGACCGGTCGGAAATCGGTCGTAGAGTATAAAGGCAAAAGCGCGCTTGACTGCGAGACAGACACGTCGAGCAGGTACGAAAGTAGGTCTTAGTGATCCGGTGGTTCTGTATGGAAGGGCCATCGCTCAACGGATAAAAGGTACTCCGGGGATAACAGGCTGATACCGCCCAAGAGTTCATATCGACGGCGGTGTTTGGCACCTCGATGTCGGCTCATCACATCCTGGGGCTGAAGCCGGTCCCAAGGGTATGGCTGTTCGCCATTTAAAGTGGTACGCGAGCTGGGTTTAGAACGTCGTGAGACAGTTCGGTCCCTATCTGCCGTGGACGTTTGAGATTTGAGAGGGGCTGCTCCTAGTACGAGAGGACCGGAGTGGACGAACCTCTGGTGTTCCGGTTGTCACGCCAGTGGCATTGCCGGGTAGCTATGTTCGGGAAAGATAACCGCTGAAAGCATCTAAGCGGGAAACTTGCCTCAAGATGAGATCTCACTGGGACCTTGAGTCCCCTGAAGGGCCGTCGAAGACTACGACGTTGATAGGCAGGGTGTGTAAGCGCTGTGAGGCGTTGAGCTAACCTGTACTAATTGCCCGTGAGGCTTGACCATATAACACCCAAGCAATTTGAGTCGGCTCTCTAATACGGAGCATCAGATTGCGGTGTGTGAAGACGACACGAACCGAAAGTTCGACGCTGCTCACAAAGCAACACACAAACTATCGCATACCCATTCGCTGGAACGTGACCGCAAGGCACGCGCTGGCTACCGAATTTCTTGACGACCATAGAGCATTGGAACCACCTGATCCCATCCCGAACTCAGCAGTGAAACGATGCATCGCCGATGGTAGTGTGGGGTTTCCCCATGTGAGAGTAGGTCATCGTCAAGATTAAATTCCGAAACCCCTATCTGCTGACGCAGGTAGGGGTTTTGTTTTGCCCGCAGGAAAGTTCTTACGATAAGCGCGGACAGGTCCCAGCTGTCACAGCCCCCCGACAGTGCTAAGGTTCGGCCCTAGCTTTTGCATTTTCAAGGATGCCTTTCATGCCGGACGCAACGTCCCTTAGCCCAGCTTTCATGGTGGTTCACGGGAATCGCCTTGATGAATTGCGCAGCTTGGTGATCAGCTTGATGCGGCGCTATCCGCTGGCCCCTCTTGAAAATGAAATCGCGTTGGTACAGAGCAACGGTATTGCCCAATGGCTCAAGCTGGCACTGGCTGAAGATCCGGAAGACGATGATTCCGGTGGCTGCGGTATTGCGGCGGCCATTGATGTGCAGTTGCCAGGCAGCTTCATGTGGCAACTGTATCGAACGGTCCTGGGGCGTGACGAGATTCCGGCCAAGTCCCTGCTGGATAAAGCCCCGCTGACCTGGCGACTGATGCGCCTCCTGCCGCAGTTGATCGAGCAGCCTCATTTCGAGCCTCTACGACGATTCCTCACCCACGACACCGACTTACGCAAGCGCTATCAATTGTCCGAGCGCCTTGCCGATCTGTTCGACCAATATCAGGTATACCGGGCCGACTGGCTTGAAGACTGGGCGGAAGGTCGACACCAGACCAGAAATGTCCGCGGCGAAATCAAAGCGCTTGCGCCGGCAAATTGCTGGCAGGCCGAGCTTTGGCGAGCCTTGTTGCTGGACGTTGGAGCGAAAGGCATGGCTCAAAGCCGTGCAGGCGTTCACCAGCGCTACCTCGAGCGTATCCACAGCCTGGAAAGCGCTCCGAAAGGCTTGCCCGCGCGAGTGATAGTGTTCGGCATTTCTTCGCTACCGGCCCAAGCCCTCGAAGCGCTTGCCGGTCTGTCACGGTTTAGCCAGGTGCTGCTGTGTGTCCATAACCCATGTCGCCACCACTGGGCGGACATCGTGGCCGACAAGGATTTGTTGCGTCATCAATACAAGCGTCAGGCGCGCAAGGCCGGTATGCCCGTCGTGCTCGACCCGCAAACCTTGCATCAGCATGCTCATCCGTTATTGGCAGCCTGGGGCAAGCAGGGGCGCGACTATATCAACCTGCTCGACAGCTACGATGACCCCAACAGCTATCGCTCGGTGTTTCGCGATGGACGAATCGACCTGTTCAGTGACGGGAGTCCCACGACCCTCCTCAGTCAGTTGCAAGATGACATCCTTGAGCTGCGTCCTCTGAACGAAACCCGGGAACACTGGCCTGCCGTCGATACGGCGCGAGACGGGTCGATCCGTTTCCATGTTGCCCACAGCGCTCAGCGCGAAGTCGAAATTCTCCATGACCAGTTGTTGGCCCACTTCAGTGCGGATCTGACCTTACGCCCTCGGGATATCATCGTTATGGTCCCGGACATTGACAGTTACGCGCCGCACATTCGGGCGGTGTTCGGCCAGCTCGATAGAACGGACCCGCGCTTCATTCCATTCACGTTGACCGACCAGGGCCAGCGCGGACGCGATCCGCTGCTGATCGCCGTCGAGCACCTGCTCAAGCTGCCTGACAGTCGCTTCCCAGTCAGCGAAATCCTTGATCTGCTGGATGTCCCGGCGTTGCGTGAGCGTTTCGGCATCAATGAGGCAGACTTGCCTACGTTGCATCGTTGGATCGAGGGTGCTGGCATTCGCTGGGGTATGAGCGCCGAACATCGCGCCGGGTTGGGATTGCCCGCAGAGCTTGAGCAGAACAGCTGGCATTTCGGCCTGCGTCGCATGTTGCTGGGGTATGCCGTCGGCCGTTCGGGCGCCTATGAGGGCATCGAACCCTATGACGAAATCGGCGGTCTGGATGCGGCCTTGATCGGTCCCCTGGTTGCCTTGCTGGATGCGCTGGAAGTCGCTCATCAAGAACTGACCCAGCCGGCATCACCGCAGGAATGGGGCTCGCGTCTGCACGATCTGACGCAGTTGTTTTTCCAGGCGAGCGACGAGCATGACGACTATCTGCTGGCCCAACTCGAAGACCTGCGTGAAACCTGGTTGGAAACCTGTGAGTCGGTTGGTCTGCAGGATGAACTGCCACTGACGGTGGTGCGTGAAGCCTGGCTGGCTGGATTGGATCAGGGGCGGTTGTCCCAGCGATTCCTGGCCGGAGCGGTCAACTTCTGTACCTTGATGCCGATGCGCGCGATTCCCTTCAAGCTGGTGTGCTTGCTGGGGATGAATGACGGTGATTACCCGCGCGCCCAGCCGCCCCTGGATTTCGACCTTATGGGCAGCGATTATCGCCCGGGTGATCGCTCACGGCGTGAGGATGACCGTTATCTGCTCTTGGAAGCGCTGTTGTCGGCCCGGGAAAAGCTCTACATCAGTTGGGTCGGACGCAGCATCCGCGACAACAGTGACCGGCCCGCATCGGTGTTGATTGGTCAGCTGCGCGATCATCTTGCCAATGGATGGCAACTGGCAGATGGCAGCCAGGACCTTCTCGAGGCACTCACCCAGGAGCATCCTCTGCAACCGTTCAGCGCTCGCTATTTTCATCAGGGCGACGAGTTGTTCAGTTACGCCAGCGAGTGGCGGATGCTTCACGATGCTCAGGACCAGGCCTCCCAATCCCAGGTGCTGGAACCCTACGTCCAGGAAGAACCCTTGGGCCTCGGTCAGTTGCAGGACTTCCTGCGCAATCCCGTCCGCCATTTCTTCAGCCAGCGACTCAAAGTATTTTTCGAGGCCATCGAAGCCCCCCTGGCGGATGACGAGCCGTTCGTTCTCGATGCGCTTGAGCGTTACAGCCTGAGCGACAGCCTGCTCGAGGCCGCCCTGGTTCGCCTGGACCAGCCGGACCTTGCCCTGGCCGCCCACGCCAAAAGGCTCCAGAACAGCGGTCTGTTACCCATGGCCGGTTTCGGTGAGTGCATGCAGCGTGAATTGATCGAGCCCTTGCCTGATCTGCTCCAGCGTTACCAACAGCTTCTGGCGCTATGGCCCACGCCGCTAGTCAGTGCTGTGCCAGTCAGCCTGCAGTTGCAGGGCGTGAGCGTCGAAGGCTGGCTCAGTGGCCTGCACCAGCGCTCTGATGGTGCAGTCCTCGCCATCACGGCCATACCCAACAGCATCGGCTCCACCAAGACCCGTAAATGGCATCGGCTGATACGGCCCTGGGTCAACCATCTGGTGGCCTGCGCCAACGGCCTTTCAATGACGACAGCGCTGGTGGCCAGTGATGACAGCTTGCTGCTGGCTCCTTTTGAAGAGCCCGTGGCGCAAAGGTTGCTCAGCGATTTGTTGCAAGCCTGGCAAACCGGTATGCGCCAACCGCTACCGGTCGCGGTGAAGACAGCCTTTGCCTGGCTTGGCCAGGGTGATCCGGCCAAAGCCGATGCGGCTGCTCGAAAAGCCTACGAAGGCGATGGGCAGACCACTGAAGGCGAGCGCCGGGAAAGTCCGGCCTTGGCTCGACAGTTTGCTGATTTCGATGCCTTGACGGCTGACGAAACATTCCCCGATTGGTGCGATGCACTTTACCGCCCGTTGCTCGAAGCTCCATGGCGTTCATCGGCTGAAGGGGAGGCGCGTTCATGAGTCGGCAGACACCACTGGCCCTGGCTTTCCCGTTGCGCGGCAGCCAATTGATCGAGGCCAGCGCCGGGACCGGCAAGACCTTCACCATTTCCGCGCTGTACCTGCGCCTGGTGCTGGGGCATGGCGATCCGGCGACCGGCTTTGGCCGCGAGCTGCTTCCTCCGCAAATCCTGGTGGTGACGTTTACGGACGCAGCCACCAAAGAGTTGCGCGAACGGATCCGGACGCGCCTGGCCGAAGCCGCGCGTTTCTTTCGTGACGAGATTTCCGCCCCGGATTCGCTGATCGCAGCGTTGCGTGATGAATTCGACGCTGAGCAATGGCCTGGCTGCGCGAACCGGCTCGACATCGCCGCGCAATGGATGGACGAAGCGGCCGTCTCGACCATCCATAGCTGGTGTCAGCGCATGCTGCGTGAGCATGCTTTCGATAGCGGCAGCCTCTTTACCCAAACCCTGGAAACCGACCACAGCGAATTGCTCGGCGAGGTGCTGCGCGACTATTGGCGGCTGTTCTGCTATTCGATGCAAGGCGAGGCGCTGAATTGGGTCCGTGCTCATTGGGGAGGGCCGGCTGCGCTGTTGCCGCGAGTGAGAGGATTGTTCTCCAGCGAGCGTGACAACGGTGAGGGGCTTGAGCCAGCCGAACTCATCGCTGCCTCCCTGCAGGAGCGCGGTGCCGCCTTGCTCGACCTTAAGGCGCCGTGGCGGCAATGGGCCGTGGAGCTGCTGGAGATCTGCCAGCAAGGCGTCGCCGACAAGCGTGTCGACGGGCGCAAGATGCAGGCGCGTTACTTCGAACCGTGGTTTCAGAAAATCACGGCCTGGGTGGATGACGAAAGCCTCGAGTTGTTGGACATCGGCACCGGGTTCACTCGGCTGACTCCCGAAGGCATGGCCGAAGCCTGGAAAGGCGAAGTGCCCAACCATCCTGGGCTGGACGCCATGGCCGGTCTCAAGGCCAGCCTGGATGCGTTGCCCACTCCAGATGCCGCCGTACTGCAACATGCCGCGCAATGGGTCGGGGCACGCTTCGAGGCCGAGAAGCGGCGCCGCGCAGAGATGGGTTTCGACGACATGCTGCTGCGTCTCGACACGGCTTTGCAGGCCGACGGGGGAGAGCGTCTGGCCAGCCTGATCCGCGAACAGTTTCCGGTGGCGCTGATCGATGAGTTCCAGGACACCGACCCGGTTCAATACCGAATCTTCGAAAGCATCTATCGCATCGAAGAGAACAACCCTGACACCGGGCTGTTCCTGATTGGTGATCCGAAGCAGGCGATTTACGCTTTTCGCGGTGCCGATATCTATACCTACCTGCGAGCCCGCGAAGCCACCACGGGGCGGCTGCATACGCTGGGGACCAATTTCCGTTCCAGCCACGCCATGGTTGGCGCCGTGAACCATGTTTTCCAATACGCCGAATCTCGTCCGAAGGGGCGAGGGGCTTTTCTGTTCCGTGAACCATCGGGCGAGAACCCGGTGCCGTTTTTGCCTGTTGAGTCCCAAGGCCGTAAGGAGTCCCTGCGGATTGCAGGGCAAGCCGTTGCTGCATTGAATATCTGGCACCTGCCATCGGATCAACCCCTCTCCGGGGCGGTGTATCGCAAGCACATGGCGGCTGCCTGCGCCAGTGAGATCACCGCGTTGCTCAACGGTGGCCAGTCGGGGCGCGACGGTTTTGCAGTCGATGGACAAACGCTTCGAGCACTACGCCCGGCGGATATCGCCATTCTGGTGCGCGACGGTAAAGAAGCGCAGGCCGTGCGAGATGAGTTGTCCGCACGGGGCGTGCGCAGTGTCTATCTGTCCGACAAGGATTCGGTCTTTGCCGCACAGGAGGCGCGTGACTTGCTGACCTGGCTCAGGGCCTGCGCCGAGCCGGATGTCGAACGCCCGCTGCGGGCAGCACTGGCCAGCATTACCTTGAATCTGCCACTGACCGAACTGGAACGTCTCAATCAGGATGAGCTGGCCTGGGAAGCGCGCGTCATGCAGTTCCGGGGTTATCGCACGGTTTGGCGTACCCAGGGGGTGCTGCCCATGTTGCGGCGCCTGTTGCATGATTTTGAGTTGCCCCAGGCCTTGATCGCGCGCAGCGATGGCGAGCGGGTGCTGACCAACTTGCTGCACCTTTGCGAATTGTTGCAACAAGCCGCCGGTGAGCTGGATGGCGAGCAAGCCTTGATCCGGCATCTGTCCGAGCACCTGGCCTTGTCCGGGCAGGCGGGAGAGGAACAGATCCTGCGACTGGAAAGCGATGAGCAATTGGTCAAGGTGGTCACGATCCACAAGTCCAAGGGGCTTGAGTATCCGTTGGTGTTCCTGCCTTTCATCTGTTCGACGAAACCGGTGGACGGCAGCCGACTGCCGTTGCATTACCACGATGAGGCCAACAAGGCGCAGATCAGTCTCAAGCCCACCGCCGAGTTGATTGCCAAGGCCGATGACGAGCGTCTGGCCGAGGATCTACGACTTCTCTATGTGGCGCTGACCCGTGCACAGCATGCCTGCTGGCTGGGTGTCGCCGATCTCAAGCGGGGCAACAACAACGGCTCGATCCTGCATTTATCGGCGTTGGGGTATCTGTTGGGCGGCGGTGCGCCGTTGGCCGAGTCGGTAGGGCTGAGGCGCTGGCTGGAAGATCTGCAGCAAGGCAGCGTCGCGGTGAGTTGCCAGGAAATGCCCCAGGCCACCGACGAGCGCTACCAGCCCCCACGCAACGAAGCGGTATTGCTCGAGCCCTTGATGCCCGTACGAAAAGCCAGCGAAAACTGGTGGATTGCGTCCTACAGCGCGCTGCGCATTGGGGAAAGCCTGAGTGAAGGCAGCGATGCCGCGCCAGAGAATCCCCAGGCCCAGAAGCTGTTCGACGACGAGCGACTTGACCCGGACGCCCCCAGGGGAGTCATTGCTGTTGGCGGTGACATTCATCGCTTTCCCCGCGGTCCCAATCCCGGGACGTTCCTTCATGGCCTCCTGGAATGGGCCGCCGGTGAGGGCTTTGCGGCTACGCCGTCGGACATCGAGGATGCCATTGCCCGACGCTGCAACCGTAGAGGCTGGAAAGGCTGGATCGCCACGCTCAGCGACTGGCTGCAACACCTGGTCAAAACACCTTTGCACATCGGTAACGGCCAGGCGCCGGTGGTGCTCGAGCACTTGACCCAGTTTCAGGTCGAAATGGAATTCTGGTTCGCCAGCCATAAGGTCGATGTGCTCAAGCTCGATCAACTGGTTTGCCAGTTCACCCATGGCGGTGTCGCGCGTGTTGCTGCCGAGCCGGTGTTGCTCAACGGCATGTTCAAGGGGTTCATCGATTTGACGTTCGAGCACGACGGCCGCTACTACGTGGCCGATTACAAGTCCAACTGGCTGGGTGTCGATGACATGGCCTATACCGCCCAGGCCATGGAACAGTCGATCCTGGAAAATCGCTACGACCTGCAATACGTGTTGTACCTGTTGGCGTTGCATCGCCAGCTCAAGGCGCGCCTGCCCGATTATGACTATGACCGGCATGTCGGCGGCGCTTTGTATCTGTTCCTTCGTGGTACCCGTGCAGCCAGTCAGGGTGTGTTTTTCACCAAACCTCCACGGGCGTTGATCGAGCAATTGGATCGTCTGTTCCAAGGGGCACCCGAGCCCAAGGCTGAACCGGCGTGGGTTCAGGGAGAGTTGCTATGAGTCGTTCTTTTGCCGACCTGCTCCCCCTCTCGTCCGATGATGAGGGCATGGGGGACTTGGCGCCGTTGAGCCGTGCAGATGACCTGCTGTTGTTGCTGACGCGTTGGGTCGAGCGCGGATGGTTGCGCGCCTTGGACAAGGCATTTGTTGCCTTCCTCCATGAGCTGGCACCTGACGATGATCCATTGGTACTGCTCGCTGCGGCGCTCACCAGCCATCAACTGGGCCATGGGCATGTCTGCCTGGATTTGTTCGAAACCCTCAAGGAACCTGACTTCGCCCTGTCACTGCCCCCCGAGGGGGACTTGCAAGCCGGCGTACTGCCGTCGCAAATACTGCGGAGCCTGGACGGCGCTCATTGGTGCAAGGCCCTGGCTTCCAGCCGTCTGGTGGCCTTGGCGGTCGATGGCAGCGAGCAGGCTCGGCAGCGTCCGTTGGTGCTGTCTGGCAAACGTCTTTATCTGCGCCGTTACTGGGCCTATGAACGGCGGATCGATGACGCGTTGCGTCAACGGCTTACCGAAAATGAGGTGGCGTCCGGTGACCTGCGTGACCGTTTGGACGGTCTGTTCGGACCGGCCAGCGCCGCCGGCCCTATCGATTGGCAGAAGCTCGCCTGTGCCCTGGCGACCCGGGCGGGCTTCAGCATCGTCACCGGTGGCCCGGGCACAGGCAAGACCACCACTGTTGTACGCCTGCTGGCCTTGCTTCAGGCGCCCGCCGTCGAGGCCGGCAAGCCACTGCGAATTCGCCTGGCCGCGCCCACGGGCAAGGCGGCGGCGCGCCTGACCGAGTCCATCAGCCAGCAGGTCCGGACCCTGGATGTGGTCGAGGCCGTGCGCGAACGGATTCCCTGCGAGGTCACCACGGTCCATCGTTTGCTAGGCAGTCGCCCCGGTACGCGCCATTTTCGTCACCATGCGGGCAATCGGCTGCCGCTGGATGTGCTGGTGGTCGATGAAGCATCAATGATCGATCTGGAGATGATGGCCAATCTGCTGGATGCGCTGCCGGCGCATGCCCGACTGGTGTTGCTGGGGGATAAGGACCAATTGGCCTCGGTGGAGGCGGGCGCGGTGCTGGGGGATTTGTGTCGAGACGCCGAGGAGGGCTGGTACAACCCCCGGACTCGAGCCTGGCTTGAGTCGGTCAGCGGCGAAAACCTGGCAGCCAGTGATCTGCAACAAGACCTCGACGGCACGCATCCCTTGGCCCAGCAAGTGGTCATGCTCAGGCATTCCCGACGCTTCGGCGAGGGCAGTGGTATCGGCCAACTGGCCCGTTGGGTCAACCAGCAGCAGCCGGAAAAGGCCCGTCGCTTACTGGCGGACGGCCAACATGCCGATCTGTTTTCCCTGGCGTTGAAGGGCGAGCATGACGGGGCACTGGAGCGTTTGGTGCTTGAAGGCCAGCCGCAAGGGCCGCAGGGGTATGGGCATTACTTGAACCTGCTTCGGCAGCGCCGTCCGACTACCTCGCGTCCACTGGAGGATCGTTGCTGGGCCGATTGGGCTCGGGAGGTCCTGTCGGCATTCGACGAATTCCAATTGCTCTGCGCCGTTCGCAAAGGCCCCTGGGGCGTCGAAGGGCTGAACCAGCGAATCACCGCAGCACTGCTCAAGGCCCGCCTGATCGATAGCGATCATCAGTGGTACGAAGGGCGCCCGGTCTTGATGACCCGCAACGACTACGGGTTGGGGTTGATGAACGGTGATATCGGGATTGCCCTCAAGTTGCCCGAACGGGAAGGGCCGGATGCCGGCAAGCAGGTGCTGCGGGTCGCCTTCCCTCGCAACGACGGCCAGGGTGGTGTGCGTTTCGTCCTGCCCAGCCGCCTGACGGATGTGGAAACCGTGTATGCCATGACAGTGCACAAGTCCCAGGGCTCGGAGTTCACCCATACGGCGTTGATCCTGCCGGATGCGTTGAACCCTGTGTTGACCAAGGAACTGGTGTACACCGCCATTACCCGAGGCAAGCAGTGGTTCAGCCTGATAGAGCCGCGAGCGGGTGTGTTCGAGGAAGCGGTCCAGCGCAAGGTCAAGCGCTTGAGTGGGTTGATGCTGGAGCTGGAACAGGCTGATTGAATCGTCGGCGTTGGGTGATTCATTGGCCTGATCTCAATTTTGCCTGTTTCGCCCGCCAGTCTATGTAACTCGGTGTATCGCTGGCTTTTTGGCACTGTGCTATCGTTCCGGCACTTAACGCTTGGATCAAGAGATTTCCATGGAAGTGCCTGTACGGGAGGCAGTGCGCAGCAAGGGCTGGAGGCATTTTCTGCTTACCGGCCTTCTGTGTTTACTGTCGCCCCTCGTCGTTGCCCAGGATCAGGCCTCCACAACCCAGGCCGAGCAACGCGCTGAAGCGGTGACTCAGGTTGTATTGGGAATTCTCAGCTACGCGCGCTGGCCTGTGGAACCGACACAATTGCAACTGTGCATCGTCGGGCCGACCCAATACACCGACGACCTGGTCAAGGGCACGACCCAGGCCACTGGCCGGCCGGTGAGCGTGCAACGGCTACTGGCCGATCACCCCGGCATCGCCACTGACTGCAACGCCGTCTACATCGGCAGGCTGACCAGCGACGAGCGCTCCCGGCTGTTCGCCTCCCTGATAGGCCAACCTGTGTTGAGCATCAGCGAAGGCGGCGACCAGTGCACTGTGGGTAGCCTGTTCTGCCTGCGGGTCGGCGATGATCAGGTTTCATTCGAGGTCAATCTCGACTCAGTGGCGCGCAGTGGGGTGCGTATCCATCCGAGCGTCCTGCAGCTTTCCCGTCGCAGGTCGGCAGCACCATGAGTTTGTCCAAACCACGGATCCGTCCCACCTTGGGCTCGGTCATCGGTCGCGGCCACCTGATCGTCGCGTTGGTGGCAATCACCATGGCCAGCGTTTCCCTGACCCTGCTCGGCGTGCTTGCGTTGCGGGTCTACGCCGATCACAACCTGCACCTGATCGCCCGTTCGATCAACTACACCGTGGAAGCGGCCGTGGTGTTCGATGACGCGGCGGCAGCCACCGAAGCGCTGGCTCTGATTGCCTCCACCGAGGAAGTCGCCGATGCCCAGGTATTCAATGAGCACGGCCGCCTGTTGGCGCGCTGGCAGCGTCCGGAAACCGGTTTATTGTCGGAACTGGAAATGCACATCGCCAAGGCGTTTTTGGAAAAGCCCATCAGCCTGCCGATCGTGCATCAAGGGGAGAGCATCGGCAGCATTGTGCTGGCGGGGCATGGCGGTAGCCTGTTTCGCTTTTTGCTCAGCGGTTTGGCGGGGATCGTTTTGTGCACGGCGGTGAGCGCCTGGGTGGCGTTGTATCTGGCGCGGCGCCAATTGCGGGCGATCACCGGGCCGCTGCGCAGCCTGGCGGAGGTGGCCCACGCGGCACGCAGCGAGCGAGCTCTTGACCGACGCGTGCCGCCGGCTGCCATCGCCGAACTGGATAACCTGGGCAATGACTTCAACGCACTGCTTGATGAGTTGGAGTCCTGGCAGACCCACCTGCAAAGCGAGAACGCAACCCTGGCCCACCAAGCCAGTCACGACAGCCTGACCGGGTTGCCGAACCGGGCGTTCTTCGAGGGTCGATTGATCCGTGCCTTGCGCAATGCCAGCAAACTCGACGAGCAAGTGGCGGTGCTGTATCTGGACAGTGATCGCTTCAAAGGCATCAATGATAATTTCGGCCACGCGGCCGGTGATGCAGTGCTAACGGCGGTGGCGACGCGGGTCCGGGCGCAGTTGCGTGAGGATGACCTGGTGGCGCGTTTGGGAGGCGACGAATTCGCCGTGCTGCTGACACCGCTGCACAGCACCGAGGACGCCGAGCGGATTGCCGAGAAAATCATCGCCAGCATGGAAATGCCGATTCAACTGCCCGGCAACGCCTCAGTCCTGACCTCTCTCAGTATCGGCATTGCCGTTTACCCCGATCATGGCGCCACTCCGGGTGCCTTGCTCAACGCCGCCGACGCGGCGATGTACCAAGCCAAACGCCTCGCTCGAGGCGGCCAACACACGGCGGAGTTGGAACATTCCGCCGTTGATCTTCAAACCAGGAGCTGACTCGTGCGTGTATATCCTCAACGTTTCCTGCAGTGGTTCGCTGCGGTTCTGTTCATCGCCGTCCTGGCCCTGACCGGTTGCCAGACGGCACCACAAAAAGGGCTTACCCCGGCGCAAATTGCCGTACTCAAGCAACAAGGGTTCGAATTGACTGACGAAGGTTGGGCCTTCGGTCTGTCGGGCAAGGTGCTGTTTAGCAGCGATGTCGAAAACCTGAACCCGGCCAGCACCGAGATCGTCGAGCGAATCGGCAAGGCGTTGTTGCTGGCCGGCATCGAGCGAGTGCGGATCGATGGACATACCGACGCCTCGGGCTCCCAAGCCTATAACGAACAACTGTCGATACGTCGGGCCAACAGCGTGAGCAAGGTATTGATCGGTGTAGGCATGCGCGAAGAAAACGTTCAATCGCGCGGTCTCGGCAGCAGCAAGCCGGTCGCCTCCAACGACACTGTCGACGGGCGTACCGAAAACCGTCGCGTCGCCATCGTGGTCATCGCCGACTAATCGGCGAACACCATCTCCCGACTGTCGCCCATCAGCAATGGCTGGTTCTGTTCAGTCACCTGGCGGATGTAATCCCACAACAAGGTAATCCGCTTGAGCTTCCTCAAGTCCTCCCGGCAGTACATCCAGAACTGCCGGGTGACGGTGATCTCCTCCGGCAACACCGGCCGCAGGCGGGGATCCTGGGCGGCGAGGAAGCACGGCAGGATGGCCAGTGACCGCCCTTGCTGCGCCGCCACGAATTGAGCGATCACGCTGGTGCTGCGCAGATGCGCATTGGCGCCGGGCAGTACGTTGGCCAGGTAGAGCAACTCGGAGCTGAACGCCAGGTCGTCCACATAGCTGATGAACGAATGCTTGCTCAGGTCTGCCGGTCGCTGGATGGGTGGGTGGCTGTCCAGGTAGTGCTGGGTGGCATAGAGCTGCAGCCGGTAGTCGCACAATTTGCAGCACACATACGGGCCATGTTCGGGGCGTTCGAGGGCGATGACGATGTCGGCTTCGCGCTTGGAGAGGCTGATGAAGTGCGGCAACGGCAGGATGTCCACCGAAATGGCTGGGTAGGCATCGACGAAGTGGCTCAATTGCGGGGTGATGAAGAAGCTGCCGAAACCTTCGGTACAGCCCATGCGCACGTGGCCGGACAGTGCGACCCCCGATCCTGACACCTGTTCGCAGGCCATGTGCAGGGTACTTTCAATCGACTCGGCGTAACCCAGCAGACGCTGGCCTTCGGCGGTCAGGATAAAACCGTTGGTCCGGGATTTTTCGAACAGCAGCGTGCCCAACGAAGCTTCCAGCGAGCTGATGCGTCGCGACACCGTGGTGTAGTCGACGGCCAGGCGTTTGGCTGCGGTGCTGGCCTTGCGGGTGCGGGCCACTTCGAGGAAGAACTTGAGGTCGTCCCAATTCAGCGACCCCAGGGAGGTGATGTTTTTTTGCATGATGGACCGGTTTTTATGTGCGTTCTTATTAGAAGTTTGCACATCTATACTCCAAAAACCGTCTCATCACCAAGGTGTCTATGCGCCTTGGTCTCTGCTGAACCAGCGCGCTCTATAAGAACAATTCCCGGAGGCCTGCATGAACGTTTCCCTTACGCCCAGTGACACCACCCTGCAAACCGTCAAACTGTTGATCGACGGCGAGTGGGTTGAATCCCAGTCCAGCGAATGGCACGACATCGTCAACCCGGCCACCCAGCAGGTGTTGGCGAAGGTGCCGTTCGCCACGGCATCGGAAGTCGATGCCGCCATCGCCGCCGCCCAGCGTGCTTTCCAGACCTGGAAACTGACGCCCATCGGCGCGCGGATGCGCATCATGCTCAAGCTCCAGGCCTTGATTCGCGAGCATTCCAAGCGCATTGCCGTCGTGCTCAGCGCCGAACAGGGCAAAACCATCGCTGATGCCGAGGGTGATATTTTCCGTGGGTTGGAAGTGGTCGAGCACGCTTGCTCCATCGGCACCCTGCAAATGGGCGAGTTTGCCGAGAACGTTGCCGGTGGCGTGGATACCTACACGTTGCGTCAGCCGATTGGTGTGTGCGCGGGCATTACCCCGTTCAACTTCCCGGCGATGATTCCGCTGTGGATGTTCCCGATGGCCATCGCCTGCGGCAATACCTTCGTGCTCAAGCCGTCGGAACAGGACCCCTTGTCGACCATGCTGCTGGTGGAGCTGGCCATCGAGGCTGGCGTGCCAGCGGGCGTGCTCAATGTGGTGCATGGCGGCAAGGACGTGGTGGATGCGCTGTGCACCCACAAGGACATCAAGGCGGTTTCCTTCGTCGGCTCGACAGCCGTCGGCACCCACGTGTATGACCTGGCGGGTCGCCATGGCAAGCGCGTGCAGTCGATGATGGGCGCCAAGAACCACGCGGTGGTATTGCCGGACGCCAATCGTGAACAAACCCTCAACGCCCTGGTCGGGGCCGGTTTCGGCGCGGCGGGCCAGCGTTGCATGGCCACCTCCGTGGTGGTGCTGGTGGGGGCGGCCAAGCAATGGCTGCCGGAGCTCAAGGCCCTGGCGCAGAAGCTCAAGGTCAACGCCGGCAGCGAGCCAGGCACCGATGTCGGCCCGGTGATCTCCAAGCGGGCCAAGGCGCGGATCCTCGAGTTGATCGAAAGTGGCGTGAAGGAAGGCGCGAAGCTGGAACTCGATGGCCGTGGCATCAGTGTGCCGGGTTTCGAGCAGGGTAACTTCGTCGGCCCGACCCTGTTTTCCGGCGTGACCACCAAGATGCGCATCTACACCGAGGAAATCTTCGGCCCGGTGCTGGTGGTGCTGGAAGTCGACACCCTGGCCGAGGCGATTGCCCTGGTCAACGCCAACCCGTTTGGCAACGGTACGGGCCTGTTCACCCAGAGCGGTGCGGCGGCACGCAGATTCCAGAGCGAAATCGATGTCGGCCAGGTGGGGATCAACATTCCGATTCCGGTGCCTGTGCCATTTTTCAGCTTCACTGGCTCCCGGGGTTCGAAGCTCGGCGACCTCGGTCCCTACGGCAAACAAGTGGTGCAGTTCTACACTCAAACCAAGACCGTCACCGCGCGCTGGTTCGATGATGACAGCGTCAACGACGGTGTGAACACCACCATCAATCTGCGTTAAGGAGCCGGACATGAACATCGCATTTATCGGCCTGGGCAACATGGGCGCGCCCATGGCGCGCAACCTGCTCAAGGCCGGCCATTCGCTGAACCTGTTCGACCTGAACCAGACGGTGTTGGCCGAGTTGGCTGCTTTAGGCGGCACCATTAGCGCCTCGCCTCGTGATGCGGCCCAGGGTGCCGGGCTGGTGATCTCCATGCTGCCGGCCGCCGCCCATGTGCGCAGTGTCTGGCTGGGTGAAGACGGTGTGCTGGCGGGCATTGCCGCCGGCACGCCAGCGGTGGATTGCAGCACCATCGACCCACAGACCGCTCGCGATGTCGCCACCGCTGCCGCCAGGCAAGGCGTGGCGATGGCCGACGCACCCGTCTCGGGCGGCACCGGCGGTGCGGCGGCCGGCACGTTGACCTTCATGGTCGGTGCCACGGCCGAGCTGTTTGCCACCTTGCAACCGGTACTGGCGCAAATGGGCCGTAACATCGTGCATTGCGGCGAAGTCGGCACCGGGCAGATCGCCAAGATCTGCAACAACCTGCTGCTGGGGATTTCCATGGTGGGCGTCAGCGAAGCCATGGCCTTGGGCGATGCACTGGGGATCGACACCCAGGTGTTGGCGGGCATCATCAACAGCTCGACGGGCCGTTGCTGGAGTTCGGACACCTACAACCCATGGCCCGGCGTGATCGAAACGGCGCCGGCGTCTCGAGGCTATACCGGTGGTTTCGGCGCGGACTTGATGCTCAAGGATTTGGGCCTGGCCACCGAAGCTGCGCGGCAGGTCCATCAGCCGGTGGTGCTGGGGGCGGTGGCCCAGCAGTTGTATCAGGCGATGAGCCAGCGGGGCGAGGGAGGCAAGGATTTTTCGGCCATCGTCAACAGCTATCGCAAGCCTCAATAACACGTGGGGCATTGAGCGAAGCGTTCATCTGCGGCGATGTGCGGATTGAATCGGTCAGACGCGGCGTAAGCCGCGTTTGTGGTTTGAGGCTGCGTTGCCGCCGCAGGAAAATAAAAGAGTTGGGCAAGATTAGCGAAGCTGTAATAAACCCTATTTAATATATGGACTCGTCCTGCTCATCTTTGACTTTTTATATATATGAAACGTCGTGAGTAATAACGAGTTGTTATAGTTAAGGTGCCTTGACAGAAAAAACTTGTTGCACAATACTCGCGGCTCAGGACGAGCACTACTTATCAAGGAGCGATACCCATGCCTTCGCAGGAAACATGCGTACTTACGACTGCCGGTCTTAAAAAGTTGGCGTTGAATCAGGAATGTCGGGACGCCTTCAGCAAAGACTCATTATTCTTCAGGTTATTCGAGCAGGCCGCTCACCGCTATATAATCTCCTCGGATCGAGCTGGACTCACTGACAAACTGCAATTGCTCCGCGCCAAAGGCTATCAACTCGGCGTGGAATATGTCGGCGAGGAGAACCATGATCCGCGCGTTGTACAGTCCTTCGTTGATGAATACCTCGCCGCTATCCAGACTTTTTCAAAGGCTGGATTAACTCCGCAATTGGGCTTCGATCTAAGTGCCGTGGGAATGCTCATTTCCCAGGAAACTGCCTATCATAATGCCACTATTCTTTTGTCGGCTGCCGCAGAACACAATATTTCCGTGATGATCAGCATGGAGCACTCTTCGGCGGTCGATAAGATCCTCGAAGTGTATTCCAAGTTGGCGCCTGATCACGCCAATGTTGGCCTCACCGTACAAGCACACTTGCATAGAACGATTGATGATTTACCAGCAATCATTGGTTATGGTCGTAAGATTAGATTGGTCAAGGGCGTCTATAACGAAGCCCGTGAAATAGCCCTCCCCCGGGGCGCCGAGCTGGATGAGCGTTACTTGAATTTACTCGCCGCCATCCTCGAGGCCAGGGTTCCGGTCAGTTGCGCCACGCAGGATCCCCACCTGATCAAGCGCATTTTCGACCAGGGTTACCATTCGCAGATCCAGGAACTGGAAATGCTCCACGGTGTGCAACCCGAGACATTGCGCAAAGCCAAAGAGGCGGGGCTGGCTTGTCGTATCGCGGCGGTTTATGGCGACAGCTGGTACCTGCATTTTCTGCATCGGCTCGCAGAGTCGCCCGAGAACGTCCTTGAAGCGCTGGCTGACTTCTACGACCCCTCTCGCATTGTCTTTGGCGCAGGTTACTAACGGAGCAACTCATGTTTATCGATCTCAGAAGCGATACGGTGACCAAGCCAACGGAAGGCATGCGCAAGGCGATTTACCAGGCAGAAGTAGGTGATGATTGCTTCGGTGAAGACCCGACTGTGCGTGCGTTGGAGGAGTACTGCGCCACTTACTTCCAGAAGGAAGCGGCGCTGTTCACCGCGGGCGGCACCTTGAGCAACCAGTTGGCAATCAAGGCCCTGACGAATCCGGGTGACGAGATATTCCTGGACGCCTCGTACCACATCAATTTCTATGAGTCCGCCTCGACGTCGGCCTTTTCAGGGGTCAACTTTTCGCTTTCCAACCACGACAACGGCCTGTTCGACGTCAGTGACCTGGAAAAGCTCCATGCCTCCAAATGCCGCTGGAGCCAGAACTACGCTCTGCCACGAGTCGTGGTGATTGAAAACACACTCGGGTGTAAAGGCGGTGCAGTCTTTCCTTTGCAGCAAATGAACGATGTCTTTACGTACGCCAAGGATATCGGGGCCTATCGTTATCTCGACGGTGCCCGGATTCTCCATGCGTCGATTGCCTCCGGCATTGACGTGACGTCCTACACCGATAACGCCGATCTCTTGTCCATGTGCCTGTCAAAAGGCCTGGGAGCACCGATCGGTTCGATCATGGTGGGCTCGCAGGAACTGATACTGCGTGCCAAGAAATACCGCAAATGGTTTGGCGGCGATCTGCACCAGGCCGGCATGATGGCGGCTGCCGGGCTTTATGCGATGCAAAACCACATCGAGCGGCTGGTCGAAGACCATGAGCACGCGGCGTTGCTGTACCGGTTGCTCAACGACATCGACGAGGCGCCCGCACGCTACAAGGGCACCAACATGGTCACCCTGGATATTGCCGCGCTGGGTATTACTCCGGTGCAGTTCGCGGCTCATCTGCGTCAGAAAGGGGTGGGGGGCTTGCCTTATAACGCCAGGGAAATGCGCTTCATGCCACATATCAACATTACCCGCGACGATATTTATAAAGCCGTCGGTATCATCAAGGATACCGTCCGAGAGCTCAGTCAGGCGCGGGAGGCGGTCAAGTGATCTATAAGAAAAACATTGTGCTGGTCGTGGATGCCTACTCGACCGGCAGCCTTATCGCGCCCGCGTTTATTTCCCGTGGATTTGAATGCGTACACCTGCGCTCTACCGCCAGTGTCAACGAGTTCTACAAGTCCTGGTTCCGCCCAGCCGACTTTATCAAGGATATTTTGTATAGCTCGGATTCTGAGCTGCGCCAGGCGTTATCCGAGTATTCGGTGCAGTTCGTCCTCGCTGGTTGCGAATTTGGCGTCGAACTGACCGCTCATCTTGCTGGCGTATTCAATATTCCACGCCGTAATGACCCGGCCCACGCCATTCGCTGGCGCGATAAATTTGAAATGCACGAAGCCTTGCAGCGCTCTGGCGTGCGCTCGATCAAACATTTCAAATCGGATTCGCTGGCAGCGATTCAGGATTGGATAAAAGAGCAGAAAATCCTGCCCGTGGTATTGAAGCCGATCAAAAGCGCCGGCTCCGACAATATTCATATCTGCACGCAGGAAAGCCAGGTTGAACAGGCTTTCGAGGTGATCAAGTCGAGCCGCAATCTTTTTCTCGAAAACAACGAGGAAATTCTGGTCCAGCAGTATCTGAATAACTCGGACTTCAAGTCCGAATTGTCGGCGAGCAAATCCAGTGATGTCGACATTGAATACTGCGTTAACACCGTGAGTGTCGACGGCCAGCATTATGTCAGCGAAATCATCCGGGTGTACCGCACCCGGATCGGGGATTCGCCTGTGCATGACTACAACCAACTGATGTGTCCGGTGGACAATGCCGAGGTCTACAGTCGTCTGTCGCACTACATTTTTTCCGTGCTCGATGCACTTGGCATCCGGCAGGGCGTGGGCCACAGCGAACTGATGATCGTCGACGATGAACCGGTGTTGCTGGAAACAGCGGCTCGCATGCCGGGAGGTATTGACCTGTCGGCCTATACGCGGGCCCTGGGGCATAACCAGCTAAGCCTGTGGATCGATTCGCTGGTCAACCCCCAGTCCTTTTTCGATTACCGTCAACGACCGAGAAACAAGCTCTACTTCCATTCCAGTTGTGTGTTTCTGATCGCTCGACAGGCCGGGCCGATCAAGCAAGCGCCGAACCTCGCTCGGTGGAAAACGATCCCAGGGGTACACAGCATCAAGATCCAGGATGAAGGTACGCTCAAGGAAACCGTTTCCCTGGAAAACTGCCCGGGGCATGTGTTCATTCTCGACCGCGACCGTGGGGCTATTCAGAAAAGCATCGAGTTGCTGCGCGAGGATGAGCCCGGCATCTACAGGGAAATGCTGGCATGAACGACGGGCCGGGAGAGTTGGCCGTGCAGGGCGGGGTCAAGGTTTATACGAGGCCCGTGGTCCTGCTGCTGTCGGCGACGTTTATCCTGACCGTTGCCCGGGCGCTGGCGTTGCCTTATCTGGTGGTTTATTTCTCCCAGGCTTTTGGTCTGGGAGTCACTGATATCGGCCTGGTGGTGGGCGGCGCGTTGATCGTCAGTTCCCTCCTGGGTGTCTATGGCGGCTTCCTGGTGGACAGGTTTTCCAACTACCGGATCCTGCTCGGCGCCGCCACGCTGTTTGCCTTGGCCTTTGCCGTGGCGTATCAGGTCGCCAGCCTGGTGCCGTTCATCATCGCCATCGTGGTGGTCAATCTTGCCTATGCGGTGATCGATATTGCGGTGAAGTCGGGGATCGGTTTCCTGGTGACGGCGGAAAAGCGGGGAAGCGTGTTTTCCATGAAGTACACGCTGACCAATGTCGGTTATGCCATCGGGCCCTTTCTGGGTGTGCTGTGCGCGAAGATCAGTCCCGGCCTTCCGTTTGCGGTCTCGGCGCTGATTGGGGTGGCTTTTGTTGTGCTGTACAGCGTGCTGGGCGAGCGACTTCCTCGGGGTGAAAGCGTAGAGCGACCGAATAACGATTTTGCCCGTGTACTGGTCCACTTGGTGCGTAACTACAGGCTGGTCTGTTTCACCATCGGGGGCATTCTCAGTGCCGTCGTGTTTGGTCAGTTTACGGCCTACCTGTCGCAATATTTGATCGTGACCAGTACCCCGGAGAACACTTACACCATCATCAACTATTTGGTCACCACCAACGCTTGCGTGGTCATTGGTCTGCAATACCTGGTCGGATCGAGGATCAATCAGAGCAATCTGTTCCGGATGTTAATGCTGGGCATGCTGTTCTTCGTGATCGGTCTGATGGGCTTTTGTTATGCACAGACCCCGGTTGTCTGGGCCTTGGCCATGATCGTTTTCACCGTGGGCGAAATCATTATTATCCCGGTGGAGTACCTGTTCATCGATTACATCGCCCCGGAGGATATGCGCGGCGTGTACTACGGTGCGCAAAACCTGTCCAACCTGGGGGCGGCGCTGGGGCCGGTGTTGTGCGGTGTCGCGCTATCGCTCTATGCACCTCAAGCCATGTTCTACCTGTTGTCCCTGTGTGTTGTCGTGGCCAGCGGGTTTTATTTCCTGGGTTCAAGAGGCGAGAGGTGATTGATGATTCACTTCAATACGGCGGGTTCGGGGCTTATGTCCAGCGAGACGCTGAGCCTGATGCAAGGTTATCTGCAGGAAGAATTTGAGTCGGGAGCCTATGAAACCGAATTGAATCACGCCTCGGTCCTGGACGTTGAGGTCTATGAAAACATCGCCCGGCTGCTGGGCGCCGATGTGCGTAATGTGGCGCTTTTCGATGGCGCGACCAAGGCGTGGGTGACCGCGCTGGAGGCCTTGACCTGGTCGGAAGGTGCCCGTGTCCTGGTCACTCCTTATGAATACGCGGGCAACCTGATCGCACTGGCAACCCTGCAGCGACTGTACGGTGTGGTGATTGAAGTGATGCCGCTGCTGGCCGATGGAAACCTCGATCTGCAATGGCTGGCCCGGCACATGAGCGCCGAGGTCAAGCTGGTCTCGATCGTCCACGTTCCTTCTTGCTGTGGCATCGTGAATGATATCGAAGCGGTGGGGAATATCTTGCGCGATTACCCCAGCCTGTACTTTGTCGATGCCTGTCAATCGGTCGGCATGCTGGCGCTGGACGTGCGCGCCGCTGGCTGCGATGTATTGACGGCTGCGGGTAGAAAGTTTCTGTGCGGGCCGAGAGGAACGGGGTTTGCCTATCTGTCCGATCGTTTCCTGGCCACCGTGCAGCCGCGTTTCACTGACTTGAGCCGGGCCACGGTTGATGCTTCCGGGGTTGTTACGCGGGGGATTGGAGATGCCCGGGGTTTTGAATACGCCGAGCGTAACAATGCGGCAGTGGTGGGTTTGAATCAGGCGATCAAAGAGCGCTTGTCGAGCGCATACGGAGCGGAGTCCGAGCTCTATCAAACGCTGTTGCGCCGTCTGGCACAGACGCCTGGGGTCAACCTGATTGCGCCGGGTACTCACCGTCAGGGCATCATCGCATTCACCCATGAGCGCTATTCGGCGACCGACATCGTTAGTCGTTTGCGAGCCCGGGGTATCAATTGTTGGCCGGGATACGCTGCGCATACGCCGTACTTCATGTTGAAACACGGGCCTGAGCGCTTTGTGCGCGTTTCAATTAATGCCAGGAACAGCCCCCGGGAGGTGGATGAGTTTATCTCGTTGCTTTCCGAGTTATAAAAGACTGCCTAGCAAAATAGCAGTTGAATAGAAGTAGAAAGTCTATGGCGTGCGGTTTGTCGCAATGGAATGTGCGTAGGGTGCTGGCAGGTGACCGTCTGCGGCAGTGGTCTGCACTAATTGTTTGGAAAAATAATTAAGGCTGTACGGGCGGTTGCCGTCTGTATTTATCACTTCGAGTTACGAAAGGGAATTTCGATGAACGATGTAAACCGGTTTAACCCTTCTGCTGAATTAAGGCAGCGCTTGCGTCCTCTTTATAAAAAAGACAACTGGCATTGGCTACTTGCCCTTTGCGCAGACTTGCTCGTCATGGCCTCGGCGGTGTTTCTGGCCAGTCGCTATAACGTTCTGTATCCACTGGCATTGCTGTTCATTGGCTCCCGGCAGCGGGCGCTGGCCTCGCTTCTGCACGAAGCGGCGCACATGACCCTGGCTCAAAACAAGACACTTAACAAGTGGGTCGGTGAGTACCTCCTGGCTTATCCCATCTTCCAGGACTATGAGGCCTATCGTCGATCCCATGTGCAGATGCACCATCACCATTTGGGTGACCAGCATAAGGATCCCGACCACCGTTTCTATATCGAGTCTGGCCTGTACCAGGCCCAGGACCGTCTGGATTTCCTGGTTCGCCATCTGTTCAGGAGCGTTACGCTGGTCAATACCTACAAGTATTTCCTCTACCTGGTAAAGAACCGTGCGGGGAGTATTTTGGCCAGCCCGTTACAGGGCGTGAAACTGCTGGCGGTGCATGGCGCAATCCTGCTGCTCTTCAGCTACTTCGTCGGCCCGTGGGGCTATGTTTTGTTCTGGTTGATCCCTTACTTCACGGTATTCCAGGTGATTGGCTGGCTCTCCGAGATTTCCGAGCACTTCGGCATGTTCGGTGTGTACGAGGATGAGGTAAAGCTGACGCGCAATCGTTTCCCGACGCTGATCGAACGATTGTTTATCGGCATGCATGGCGATAACTACCATCTGACGCACCACCTGTTTGCCGGTGTGCCGTTCTGGAATCTGAAGCAGACGCATCAGGTCTTGATGGAGGACGAGAGCTACGCGGCAGCCAATCGCGGCTGCGGTGGCATTTTCACCGCGAAAGGGGACGCCCGATCGAGTATCCATCAGATATTCGAGGCGTATCGAAGCGGTAAGATCAGCACCGTTGACGTGACGGCGTAGCGGACGGGCCTATTGCGCTGTGCTCAGGGGTTGCCTGTGAGCACAGCGCATCGGCCAAATTCGTATCAGGACGCGTCAGGCGAAGACGAAGTACTTACGCACAGTCTCGACCACTTCCCAGGTACCTTTCATGCCTGGCTCGATGACGAAGATGTCGCCCGCGCGCAGATGGATCGGTTCCATGCCTTCCGGGGTGATGATGCAGTAGCCTTCCTGGAAATGGCAGTATTCCCACTTCACATACTCCACATACCATTTGCCGGGTGTGCAGATCCAGGTGCCCATGATCTTGCTGCCGTCTTCGCTGGTGTAGGCGTTGAGGTTGACGGTGTGCGGGTCGCCTTCGAGTTTTTCCCATTTGCAGGCGTCGAGTACGGGCAGCGGGTGGGTATCGCGCAGGACGGTGATGGGTGCGGTCATGTGAGCTCCGAAAGGGGGCAGAAGAGAACAGGCACCCTAACGCGCCGCACGGGCGGATAGATGTCTGTACTCGACACTCGGCTATCCAGAAGCGCGCATCACTCGGCCAGATGCCGCGCCAGGGCCTTGGCGTAGGCTGGCAAACCTTCGAAGTTCCGCGCGCACAACAGCAACGCCCGGTGCGCCCAGGCCTCCCGCAGCGGGACGCATTGATATGCGGATTCGGGTGGGCGCCGGGCGATGGCCGCTTTCGGCACGATGGCGATACCGGCACCGTGGGCCACCATGCGAATCACCCCATCGAAACCGTCAGCGCGAATGCGGATTTGCATGCGCAGGCCGGTATGCAGCGCCTGCTCTTCGAGGTAGATGGCCAAGGCACTGGAAGCGTTCAGGCCGACATAGTCATGGCTGAGGGTTTCGCTGAAACTCAGCGCTCGGCCGTCAGCCAAGGGATGTCCAGACGGTAGGATCAAGACCAGTGGATCGTCGCGAAACGGCCAGGTCTGAAGGCCATCGGTATCCACCGCGTCGGAAACGATCCCCAAGTCCGCCGCGCCCTGACGCAGCGCATGGGTGATTCGTGAACTGGGCAATTCCTGTAGATCGATATCGAGGTTGGCATGGCCCTTGAGGAAACCGGCCAGCAGTTCGGGCAGGTATTCGGTCATGGCGCTGGTGTTGCATAACAGCCGTACCTGGCCTTTGACGCCCTGGGCGTACTCGGCCAGATCCTGTTGCAAGTGTTCGACGTGTTGCAGCAACACCCGGGCATGTTGCGCCAGGGCCTTGCCGGCCGGCGTGGGGGTGACGCCGCGTCGGCCGCGTTCGAGCAAGCCGATGCCCAGGGACGCCTCCATGGCGCGGATGCGCGCACTGGCCGCTGCCAGGGACAAATGGCTGCGAGCCGCACCGGCAGTGATGTTGCCGGTGTCGAGGATGTTCAGGTAGAGGCGCAGGTCGGTGAGGTCGAAGTGCATGGGCAGGTGATCCTGTGCCGGTTTCCGGGGGACTGATGCATCGCTATCGCGAGCAAGCTCGCTCCCACAGAGGATTGCATTTCAAATGTGGGAGCGGGCTTGCTCGCGAAGGCGGCGGTAGCACCAACAAAATGATCAGCCTCTTGCTCAGGGAGAGGCACCCTCAGTATATGGCAGATTTTCAAACCGCTACCCAACGCGCACGATGGGCCCATGAATACACTCATCGCGTTCTATCAAAACCTCGGCCTGGCCCTTTCCCTGTTGGTCATCGGCACCTTCCTGCTGGCCGGCACCGTCAAGGGGGTGATCGGCCTCGGTCTGCCGACCATTTCCATGGGGTTGCTCGGGCTGGCTATGGCACCAGCGCAGGCTGCGGCGCTGCTGATCATTCCGGCGACCCTGACCAACGTCTGGCAACTGGCTTTTGGCGGCCATCTGCACGCACTGGTCCGGCGCCTGTGGCCGCTGCTGCTGGCGATTTTCATCGGCACCGGCCTCGGTACGCTGTGGATCGGCATGGCGGGAGGGGCCTGGGTGGTGCGGGCCCTGGGCGGGGCGTTGTTGCTGTATGCGCTGAGTGGGTTGCTCTTGCCTACGTTGCGGGTCGGTGCCCATGCAGAGGCCTGGCTGGCCCCGCTCTGCGGAGTGCTCACCGGCATCATCACCTCCGCCACCGGCGTGTTCGTCATTCCGGCGGTGCCCTATCTGCAAGCGCTGGGCTTGAGCAAGGATGAACTGGTGCAAGCCCTGGGCCTGTCATTCACCGTTTCGACACTGGCCCTGGCGGCCGGCCTGCTGTGGCGCGGCGCACTGGGTGGGGGCGAATTGAGTGCTTCAGTGCTGACGCTGGTGCCGGCGTTGCTGGGGATGTGGCTGGGGCAGTGGCTGCGTCAGCGGATCAGCGCCGTGCTGTTCAAGCGGGTATTTTTCATTGGCCTCGGCGTGCTCGGCGGGCATCTGCTGATCAGCGGCTAGCCGAGGACGGACTGAGCATGTCGACGCGGCGGATTTCGAAGTCGCGCTCCAGGTAATCCATGCGTTGCTCAAAGAACTGCTTCATGTGCGGCAGATTCGAATGCACATCCAGATGCGCCTGGGAGGCCCAGATCTCATAGAAGATAAACAGCGTCGGGTCTTGCTGGTCCCGCAGCATGTGATATTCGATGCAGCCGGGCTCGGCGCGGCTTGGCTCGACATAAGCGCGAAACAGCGCTTCGAAGGCGTCGGCTTTTTCCGGACGGGTCTTGGCGTGCAGGATGAATCCGTGCAATTGGCTCATCGGGGCCTCCTGAAATGAAATTCGGCTGAATCCTACGGCAACAATCGAGTGTTGATTCGTGCGTTTTGGTCAAATCAGTTTTGCCGTGTCGGTGCTTATTCCGCGCGATGCCCATCGGTACTCTGCCGTCATCGTTTTCAATCTTTCCATTCGGCAGCCGTTTAACGGCAAACGCCTTGGAACCCGATGAGGCTCCCCATGAAAAAAATCCTGCTGCTCAACGGCGGTAAAAAATTCGCTCATTCCGACGGTCGCTATAACGCGACGCTCCACGAGACTGCCCTCAGCGTTCTGGACCGAGGCGGTCTTGACGTGAAAACCACGTTCATCGACGGCGGCTACGACATCAAGGAAGAGGTCGCCAAGTTCCTTTGGGCCGACGTGATCATTTATCAGATGCCTGGCTGGTGGATGGGCGCGCCGTGGACCGTCAAGAAGTACATCGACGAGGTCTTCACCGAAGGTCACGGCAGCCTCTACGCCAGCGACGGCCGCACCCGCTCCGACGCGTCGCAGAAGTACGGCAGCGGCGGTCTGTTGCAGGGCAAGCAATACATGTTGTCCCTGACCTGGAACGCCCCGCAGCAAGCCTTCGACGACCCCACCGACTTCTTCGAAGCCAAGGGCGTGGACGCGGTGTACTTTCCATTTCACAAAGCCAACCAGTTCCTGGGCATGACCGGCCTGCCGACTTTCCTGTGTGTGGACGTGATGAAACGTCCGAATGTCGAGGCCGATGTGGTGCGCTATGAGCAGCATTTGCGTGAGGTGTTCGGCCTTTCGCGGTAATCCGGCTAGTATCGGGGCCTACCTGAAGACAGTGATGCATCTGTGGCATTGAGTTGCATTTCATGAGAGGACACCTGTGAAAGCCAGATCCGACGAATTGCAGATCTTCGTCTGCGTGATCGAGTGCGGATCCATCTCCGCCGCCGCCGAGCAGGTCGGGCAGACGCCGTCGGCGGTCAGTCGCACCTTGTCGCGCCTGGAGGCCAAGCTCGATACCACGTTGATCAACCGCACTACCCGGCGCATGGACCTGACCGAAGAGGGCAAGTATTTCTTCGAGCAGGCCAAGGGCATCCTCGACCAGATGGACGAGCTGGAAGAACGCTTGTCGTCCCGCCAGAAAAATCCCGCAGGACGCTTGCGGATCAACGCGGCGTCACCGTTCATGCTCCACGCCATCGTCCCGCACATCGAAGAGTTTCGCCGGCTCTACCCGGACATCCAGCTCGAACTCAACAGCAACGACCTGATCATCGATTTGCTGGAGCAAAGCACCGACATCGCCATTCGTATCGGCACCCTCACCGATTCGACGTTGCATGCCCGGTCCCTGGGGTGCAGCCCCTTGCACATCCTGGCCAGCCCGACTTATCTGAAGCAGCACGGCACGCCTTCAAGCGTCGCCGAGCTGGCAGGTCATGCGCTGTTGGGGTTTGCCCAGAACGAGGGGCTCAATCAGTGGCCGCTGCGCCATGTACACGGTGATCGCTGGCCGATCCAAGCGGCCATTAGCGCCTCCAGTGGCGAAACCGTGCGCCACCTGGCGCTGCAAGGACAGGGCATCGCCTGCCTGTCGGATTTCATGACCCGTGACGACATCCAGGCCGGTCGGCTGGAGGTGTTGCTGGCCGACGCCAACAGCGGATACCGCCAGCCGATCAATGCGGTGTACTACCGCAACTCGCAATTGGCGTTGCGGATCCAGTGCTTCCTGGACTTCATCCAGGGCAAGCTCGCCGACTACGCTTCGCGGGAATTCAAGGGCTGATTCGTGACTTCCAGGCAAGAGTGATTTGGGCAATGTGGACTGTTTCGCCAAGGATCGGTCCCCGATACTCGTCCCATCACTGATTTGCCAAGGAGTTCATCCATGAACGTATTCGTCACCGGCGCTGCCGGTTTTATCGGCGGTTCCATCGCCACCGGCCTGGTACGTGCCGGACATCAAGTCACCGGTCTGGTACGCAGTGCCGAACAGGCGGGCGAGCTGACTGCACTGGGCATCAAGCCGGTCATCGGCACCCTCGAAGACAGCAAGCTGCTCACCGAACAGGCACGTGCTGCCGACGCGGTGATCAATGCCGCCAGTAGCGATCATCGTGGTGCGGTAGAGGCCTTGATCGAAGGGCTCAAGGGGTCGAACAAAGTGCTGTTGCACACCAGCGGTTCGAGCATTGTCGGCGATGCTTCGGGCGGTCGCTCCAGCGAGGACATTTACTACGAAGGCAAGCTGCCGCAACCCACCCCCGACAAAGCGGCCCGTGTCGCCATCGACAACCTGGTCCTGGATGCCGCCAAGCAAGGCGTGAACTCGGCGGTGATCTGCAACACCTTGATCTATGGCCACAGCCTGGGCGTGAAGCGTGACAGCGTGCAATTGCCGCGTCTGCTCAAGCAGGCGCGTAAAAGTGGAGTGGTACGGCATGTCGGGCCGGGGCAGAACATCTGGTCCAACGTGCATATCGAGGACGTGGTCGAGTTATACAAACTGGCCCTGACCCATAACCAGCCTGGCACGTTCTACTTCGTCGAAAGCGGCGAGGCTTCGTTCATCGACATGACCACCGCCATGGCCCGAGCACTGCAGCTTGGTGAACCGCAAGATTGGCCGCTGGCCGATGCCGAGGCCGAGTGGGGCTACGAAATGGCCAATTATGGCCTGGGCTCCAACAGCCGCGTGCGGGGTAAAAATGCCCGTGAGTTGCTCGGCTGGACACCGAAGCGGACCTCGGTGGTGGAGTGGATTCTTGCTGAGATGGTGTGAGTGCCATCAAAGCCATCGTAAAACATAGCACCCGTGGGAGCGGGCTTGCTCGCGAAGGCGGTGTGTCAGTCGATAAAAAGGCTGACTGACACGCCGCTTTCGCGAGCAAGCCCGCTCCCACAAGGTCCCATGCGAGCCTGGTACTTTTTCAGTCGTGCTGCTCGCCCGCCCGCTTGAGCATCTGCTTGCAGCGGTCGGACAGGTGATACACCCGCAGATGCTTGCCGGCTTTGCTGTAGCGTTCACGCAAAGTCTTGAGCGCGGCGATGGCCGAGTAATCGACGAAGCTCAGGTGACGGCAGTCCAGTGTCACCTGGGCGGGGTCGTTGGCCGGGTCGAACTGGTTGAGGAACGGCGTCGTCGAGGCGAAGAACAGCGTGCCGTGCAGGCGATAGAGTTTGCTGCCGTCGGCCTCCAGGTGCGTGTCGGCGTACAGCTCCCGGGCCTGTTGCCAGGCGAAGTTGAGCGCCGCAATGACGATACCGCAGAGCACGGCGATGGCCAGGTCGGTGAACACCGTGATGACCGTCACCGCGATGATCACCAGCACATCGTTCACCGGCACTTTGTTGATCACCCGCAGAGAGGCCCAGGCAAACGTCTGCTGCGACACCACGAACATCACCCCCACCAGTGCAGCGAGCGGGATGCGCTCGATCAGTGGCGACAGGAACAACACGAACAGCAACACCATCACCCCGGCCACGACACCCGATAATCGCCCGCGCCCGCCCGAGCTGAGGTTGATCATCGTCTGGCCGATCATGGCGCACCCGCCCATGCCGCCGAACAGCCCGGAGACCATGTTGGCCGCGCCCAGTGCCACGCATTCCCGGTCCGGATAACCGCGGCTTTGGGTGATTTCATCGGTCAGGTTCAGGGTCAGCAGGGTTTCCAGCAGGCCGACCATCGCCATGATCACCGCATAGGGCGCCACGATCTGCAGGGTTTTCAGGTTCCAGGGAATGTCCGGCCAGGCAAAGGCCGGCAAGCCGCCGGCGATGTGGGCCATGTCGCCCAGCGTCCGGGTCGGCAGGCCGAGCAGGTAGACCGCCAGGCCGACGCCGAGGATCGCCACCAGGGCCTGCGGCACGCTACGGGTCAGGCGCGGCAGCAGGTAGACGATGGCCATGGTCAGCGCCACCAGGCCGACCATCAGGTACAGCGGGCCGCCGCTCAGCCAGGTCTGGTCAATCTTGAAATGTTCCAGCTGGGCCAGCGCAATGACAATCGCCAGGCCGTTGACGAAGCCGAGCATCACCGGGTGCGGCACCATCCGCACCAGCTTGCCCAACCGCAACAGCCCGAACGCCAGCATGATCAGCCCGCCCAACAGCACGGTGGCCAGCAGGTACTGCACGCCGTGCTGCACCACCAGCGCGATGATCACCACCGCCATCGAACCCGCCGCGCCCGACACCATGCCCGGGCGTCCGCCGAACAGGGCGGTGAGGGTGCAGAGGATGAAGGCGCCGTACAACCCCATCAGCGGGTTGAGGTGGGCCACCAGGGCGAAGGCGATGCACTCGGGAAGCAAGGCGAAGGACGTGGTGAGGCCGGCGAGGACGTCGGCGCGAAGGCGTGCTGGTTTCATGGTTTACCTGACTGGGCACCGGTTGAGCGTTGGCTGCCGGGACGTGATGCAAAAACAGCTGCGGATGGTACGGAATTGAGTGCGAGGCGGCCAGCCGTTGGTCATTGTGTTGATGAAGTTGGGGCTGCTGCGCAGCCCAGCGGGAGCAAGCTCCCTCGCCACAACGGCAATGAAAGTCTTGCGCTGAATTTTCATCAACGCCGTGTCGCGATGCCCGTCAGCGACATTTCTTGTCTGTGCACGAAAATTACTTTCAGTGTGTTTGAAGATTTTCCGTCGAAATGATTTATGAGTTTCACAACACATCGACGTGACCCCATTCGAGGAGTAACGCATGGCACCCGCTTTCGGTTATTGGTTGTTGGTCTATGCGGCCATCGCCATCATTGCGCTGATCGTTCTGATCGCCCGTTACCGGCTTAATCCGTTCATCGTGATTACGCTGGTGTCCATCGGCCTGGCGTTGCTGGCCGGGATGCCGCCGTCGGGTGTGGTGGGGGCGTACGAGGCGGGTGTCGGCAAGACGCTGGGGCACATCGCGCTGGTGGTCGCCCTGGGGACGATGCTCGGCAAGATGATGGCCGAGTCCGGCGGGGCGGAGCGGATGGCGCAGACGCTGATCGAACGCTTCGGCGAGCGCAACGCCCACTGGGCGATGGTGTGCATCGCCTTTCTGGTCGGGCTGCCGCTGTTCTTCGAAGTCGGGTTTGTATTGCTGGTGCCCATTGCGTTCACTATCGCCCGGCGTGTCGGCGTGTCGATCCTGATGGTGGGGCTGCCGATGGTCGCCGGGCTTTCGGTGGTCCATGCCCTGGTGCCGCCGCATCCGGCGGCGATGCTGGCGGTGCAGGCATTCCAGGCCTCGGTGGGGCAGACCTTGCTGTACGCGATCCTGATCGGCATCCCCACGGCGATCATCGCCGGTCCCCTGTACGCCAAATTCATCGTGCCGCGTATCCAACTGCCGGCCGAAAACCCGCTGGAGCGGCAATTTCTCGACCGCGAGCCGCGCGCCAGGCTGCCGGGTTTCGGCATCACCCTGGGGACTATTCTCCTGCCGGTGGTGCTGATGTTGATCGGCGGCTGGGCCAACCTGATTTCCACTCCCGGCAGCGGTTTCAACCAGTTCCTGTTGTTCATCGGCAACTCGGTGATTGCCTTGCTGCTGGCCACTATCCTCAGCTTCTGGACCCTTGGCCTGGCCCAGGGCTTCAACCGTGAGTCGATCCTCAAGTTCACCAACGAATGCCTGGCACCGACGGCCAGCATCACCTTGTTGGTGGGCGCTGGCGGCGGTTTGAACCGGATCCTGGTGGACGCCGGGGTCACGCAGCAGATTGTCGGCCTGGCCCAGGAGTTCCAACTGTCACCGCTGGTCATGGGTTGGCTGTTCGCTGCACTGATGCGCGTCGCCACGGGTTCGGCCACAGTGGCGATGACCACAGCTTCGGGCATCGTCGCGCCCGTGGCGATCGGCCTGGGTTATCCCCATCCCGAACTGCTGGTGCTGGCCACGGGAGCCGGGTCGGTTATCTTTTCCCACGTCAACGACGGCGGCTTCTGGCTGATCAAGGAATACTTCAATATGACCGTTGCCCAAACCTTCAAGACCTGGACCGTGCTCGAAACGCTGATCTCCGTGGTCGCGTTCGGCCTGACCCTCGGCCTTTCGCGCTTGCTCTGAGCGCAACGCCCTTTCACAGGAGCCGTCATGGACATCCTTTACCAGATCCGCTCCCGCCAGGACTCTTTCAGCGCCGGCGAAGGCAGAATCGCCCGGCTGATGCTCGACGATGTCGGCTTTGCCGCTTCCGCCAGCCTGGATGAACTGGCCCAGCGCGCCGAAGTCAGCAGCGCCACGCTGTCGCGCTTCGCCCGCACTGTCGGTTGCCGCGATCTGCGCGATCTGCGCTTGCAACTGGCCCAGGCCAGCGGTGTCGGCAGCCGTTTTCTTGACCCGGCCGGGGCGCCCGAGCAATCGGCGTTTTATGGACAGATCGTCGGCGATATCGAGGCGACCCTGCGTCAACATCTGTCGGGGTTCGAAGAGTCACGGTTCGGCGATGCCGTGCGGATGCTCGGCAAGGCGCGGATGATTCACGCGTTCGGGCTCGGTGGCTGGTCGGCGTTGTGCGGCGAGGAGTTGCAGGTACGGCTGGTGCGTTTTGGCTACCCGATTGCCGCCTGCCGCGACCCGGTGATGATGCGCATCACCGCCACTTCGTTGAGTGAAGAACATCTGGTCATCGCCTGCTCACTCACCGGCATCACCCCGGAATTGTTGGGCGCGGTTGAGCTGGCCCGCAGCTACGGTGCGCCGATCCTGGCCATCACCCGGGCCGACTCGCCCCTCGCCCGACTGGCCGATGTGGTATTGCCCCTGCAAGGCGCCGAAACCTCGTTCATCTACAAACCCACGGCGGCGCGCTACGGCATGCTGCTGGCCATCGACGTGCTCGCCACCGAACTCGCATTGGCCCACCCCGAAGACAACCAAGAACGCCTGCGGCGGGTCAAGCTCGCCCTGGACGATTACCGCGGCGGTGACGATCACCTGCCGTTGGGAGACTGACATGCAATACGACACCCTTATTCGCAACGCGCGGGTCATTGATGGCCGCGATACCCCCGGCTACAACGCCGATGTAGGGATTCGCGACGGGCGCATCGAGCGCATCGGCGACCTGGGCGATGCCCGGGCGATTGAAGAAATCGACGCCGCTGGCCGCGTGCTAGCGCCGGGCTTCATCGATGTGCACACCCACGACGACACCGTGGTCATCCGCCAACCACAGATGCTGCCCAAGCTTAGCCAGGGGGTGACCACGGTCATCGTCGGCAATTGCGGCATCAGCGCTGCACCCGTCAGCCTGCGCGGCGATCCGCCGGACCCGATGAACCTGCTCGGCACCGCCCAGGCATTCGCCTACCCACGCTTCGATGATTATCGAGCAGCGGTGGAAGCGGCCATGCCTGCCGTCAACGTCGCTGCCTTGGTGGGCCACACGGCCCTGCGCAGCAACCACATGGAGGATTTGTTGCGCACCGCCAGCGTGGGAGAAATCGCGGCGATGCGTGAGCAACTGCGCGAAAGCCTGGAGGCCGGGGCGCTCGGCTTGTCCACCGGCCTGGCCTACGCCAATGCTTTTTCCGCCTCCACCGACGAAGTCATGCAACTGACCGAAGAATTGAGTGCGTTCGGTGCGGTCTACACCACCCACCTGCGCAGCGAATTCGAACCGGTGCTCGAGGCCATGGACGAGGCGTTCCAGATTGGCCGTCATGCCCAGAGCCCGGTGATTATTTCCCACCTCAAGTGCGCGGGTGCCGGTAACTGGGGACGCAGTCCGCAGGTGCTGGCGGCGTTGGAAAACGCCGCAAAAACCCATCCTGTCGGCTGTGATTGCTATCCCTACGCGGCAAGCTCCTCGACGCTGGATCTCAGGCAAGTGACCGATGCCCATCGCATCACCATCACCTGGTCGACACCCCATCCGGATATGGGCGGTCGCGACCTCGCCGATATAGCCCACGAATGGGACGTCTCGTTACTGGACGCCGCACGTCGTCTGCAACCGGCCGGCGCGGTGTACTACGGCATGGACGAAGGCGACGTAAGACGAATCCTCGCCCATCCGCTTTCCATGGTCGGCTCCGACGGTTTACCCGAAGACCCGTTCCCCCATCCGCGCTTGTGGGGCGCTTTCCCGCGGGTGCTGGGACATTTCAGTCGTGACGTCGGGCTTTTTCCGCTGCACACCGCTGTGCACAAGATGACCGGCTTGTCGGCGGCGCGCTTCGGCCTGAAGGACCGTGGTGAAATTCGTGAAGGGCACTGGGCGGACCTGGTGTTGTTCAACCCGCAAACCATTCGCGACGTTGCCGACTTCAACGCGCCACAACGGGCGGCCGAAGGCATCGACGGCGTGTGGGTCAACGGTATCCAGAGCTATCGCGATGGCCAGGCGAACGGGCGCAGGCAAGGGCGTTTCCTGGCGCGGCAAGGGGATCTTCGCCTTGGCTTCGGTTCGTCGCGCGGTGCTTGAGAAAAGATACGCAAAGTCAGCTATTTTTTGAACGGTGTCTCAGTGGTGGCACTGCGATATTAAAGAAGCCGAGGCCAAGGCCGAAGCAATGGGTTCAACCCGCCTAAACTGGGTCTTTTCAGTCAGGGAGTCACCCATGAGCTTCGGTAAAACCACTCCGATCCTGCGGATCTTCGATGAAGCCAAGGCATTGGCGTTTTATGTCGACTTCCTGGGCTTCACCGTTGACTGGCAACATCGCTTCGGTGACGACTTCCCGCTGTACCTGCAAGTCTCCCGTGGCGATTGCGTGTTGCATCTGTCCGAACACCATGGCGACTGCACGCCGGGCTCGGCGCTGCGGATCGAGACCGATGAGTTGGAAACCTTCCAGGCGCAATTGCTGGCCAAGCAATACCCCTTTGCCCGGCCGCAGATCCAGGCCATGCCCTGGGGAAGCCAGGACATGACGGTGGTCGATCCGTTCGGCAATCGCCTGGTGTTCACCAATGCGATCAGTCTTTGACTGACATTATCTTCTAGTCCGACTGCCTCCCGGACGAGGACGTGATGCCTCGTTTATTTGCTGGACGCGAGCGTTGTATCCCGCGTAGTCGACGGGGCTGCGTCCAGTGGGTACGCTGATCTGCGCAGGAAGAATCCCGCTGCAATTGATGCAAGCGGGGAATGGCTCTGGGACGTCGCCCCTGAATAGTGTGTCGGTGAGTATGGTGGTGTCGGAAAGCATTCTTTCCGCCCTGTCCGGGTAGAGCGCTACCACGGAATTCGCCAGCCGCACTTCTGCATGGGTCCCGGGGCCTCCGGCACGTATCGGCATGATCCCACCCATGTTTTCAATATGGGTTTCGATCCAGCCCCGAGTCGGTTGCTGCAGTTCATGGACCTGATCGGTCAGCCGGCTTAGCGTCGGTGCGTCCTTCAGGACGTCCTCGTCTATGGCCACATTGTGGAACATGTCGTTTTTGGCGGCGGCGTATCGGCTGGATAAATCGGCCAGGTATTCAGCGGTATTGCCGATCCGATAGGTGCCAAAGTTCAAGTAGTGTTCTGAGGGGGTGTCGGTCCTGGCCCGGCCGTCATAGTTGCGGTCCACGCCTTTGTATCCCCTCATGCTGCCTTGCGGCTTTGGCAGGTTGAAGAAGTCGCTGAGCCCGACTTCTTCCGTCTTGATGTAGCCATAAGAGTGAGCAAGAAACTCCTGGCGCAGGAGTCCGCCATTGAGAAACTGATCGGACGTCTTATCGAAGTAATCCGGCATCAAGCGATAGGAATAGTCACCTTTTGCTGAATCCATGATTTCCTGCGACCGGGCCCGGCCCCAGGTTTCGAATTCCTTGAAGTCCTCGTCCCTCATCAGGCCCGAAGGGTCGGTGAATCTCATCGGGTTGTTCCCCACCATGCAATACAGGTTCAGCCCGTCAACCGCTCCCGCCGGATCGGGACTGATCCAGCGTTGCAACCACGGCGCGTAATACCGGTGCCCGTAGTAATACAGGCCGCTGGCGTCACGCTCCTTGCCGGAATAGCGAAGGGTCCGGTAGTCGGCTTCCACGGCTGAGCGGGACGCAGCCCAAGCGGTTCCGCCGTAGGGGAGATAGCTTTCCTGGCTGATCAGCCAGCCTTCATCGTCGAGTTCCAGCGAGCTGGAGCCCAGGTGATCGTCCAGGCTGTAGCGCGTCTGGTTGGCGGCGATGCCCGCCGGACGGCCCTCGGTCCAGTGCAGGTACCGCACGCTGCAACGCCCCGCCTGCAGGGTAACGACTTCCAGGCGTTCGTTCTGACGGGTGTGGATTTCGAGGCTCGGCAGGTAACGGACTTCCCGGGTGTGGGTTACGGCCGAAGCGTAGGTGACCTGGACCTTGCGCACCCGTTGCCCCGCGCTGTCATAGCTATAGCGCTCAAGGTCGTGGCGGCCGTCTGCGCGCTGCACCAGCGTCACGCTGGTGAGTTGATTGCGGGCATTCCACTCCAGTGCCCGGCCCGGATGGAGCATCTGCGGGTTACCGTTGGCATCGAAGTGTTCAGCCTTGTTCCAGGACAGCAGGCGATTGCTGGAGGCGGCGATGTCCAGCCTCCGGGTGTAGTTGTTGCGGTCGCGGACATGGCGCAGTTCGATCAGGTTGCCGCCGGCGTCGTACTGGTAGTGCTCGGTAAACGGGAACAGTTGCCGGGCGTCGAACGGCGTTCTGCTGAAGGCGGGAAGTTCGGGATTGCTGGTCAGCCCCGCCGTTTCACGGCCCGTCGCGCTGCTCAACTGGTAGAGGCTGTCGTAGGTGAACGTGCAGGTGGCGTCGACCCGCTGATTGCTGCCGAACTGCACCGGTTGGGCCCGGTCCTCGATGTGCGTCACGTTACCCACCGCGTCGTAGGTGTAGTGCAGATCCTGCAAGGTGTCGCCAGACACCGCCGCGCTGAGTGAGAGAAGTCGGCCGCTGGCCGGATCGAACGCGGCGCGACTGATGACGCCATTGCCGTCAACCTGGGATTCGACCTGGCCAGACGCGTTGTAGACGAGATCCTTCACGATCGTTTGCTCGGTCGCGGCTCCTTGTATTTTCAGGCTCAGGGATTTGAGTTGGCCGGCGATATCAAACGTGTAGTGCTGTTGATGCCGGGCTGCGTCCGACAGCAGGATGGGTTGCGCCAGTGCGTCGTAGCGCCAACTCGTTGCGTAGCCATTGTCCTTTTCAAGCAGGACATCGCGGTCTTTTTCTTCGGCTGGCCAGTCGGGTTGCGTAGCATCGACAAGAAAGTGTCGGGTCTGACTGAGCGGTTTGGCGCAGAGCGCATAGGCATGGACGAACAGGCTGCCCGCACTGTCATCGTGGCGGATCAATGCACCACAGAGATTGCGCGCCGCGGACTCTGTCGAACTGTCGCCGTAGCGCAGGCATTCGACTCGGCGCGTCGCTTGATCGGGTGCTTGTTCGTGGATGGCGGTCGGCCTTAGCTGGTGATCGTAGGTCGTTCGCCATTGGGTGCCTCGCTGATCCCAGCTGCGTACGATCTGTCCGGCAGCGCCGGGGAGATTCAGGCGCCAGCCGGCGTCGACACTGTTCACCAACAGCGGCTTGCCGGAAAGGCTGTAGACGGTCGTCAGGTTGGCTTCGGGGGCCGTGCCAAACAGTCGAGGGTCCCACTGTGCAATCTGTCGTCCGGCCGTGTCGTAGTGTTGACGGGTGATGCGCGCTTGGGATTGTTCTTCTGCGTTGCGTCGGCAGTAAGCGACCTGTCGCACCGGCAGGCCTCGGCTGTCGACAGCTTTGAGCGTCGGTGTCCTGCGGTGAAGGCCTGGGTTCATGCCTCACCTCCGGTCGTCGAGGTTTGTTCGGCCATGACCTCTTCCAGGGTGTCGTTCTCGTCCTCGTCCAGGGTGTACCAGGCATGGCGGGTATGCCGCCGCATATAGGAGAGGCCGGCCTGCTTGGCCAGGCGCGTGCGGGTGGGGCGGCCCAACGCGTCGTAGAACTGCTGGTCGCAATGACCGAACTGCCGCAAGGACGCATCGTTGATATAGCGGTGCTGATCGGCGAAGTAAGGGCGGTAGAGGCGGATCGGCAATCCCTTGTTGTTGTATTCCACTCGTTCGCTGACACGCCAGCGTGTTGTCGTTGTTTGCTCCATGGGTTTTTCGTCCTTGAGCGCCAGTGCTCCCTGGGGGGTGACGACGTAGGCCATGCCCGGCTCGACCCATTGCTTGCTTTGCAGGGTTCGACCGAAGCCGTCGAAGCAAGTGATGGCGAGGAGGATTTGTTGCTGGTCGTCATAGGGGTAACGGTCGGCCACCAGTACGGCGATGTGCACCGGCTCACGCGTTGCGGCATCCATTTCGTTCTTCAGTTTCAGGTCGTCGGCGCAGAGTGTTTGAAGATCTGCCAGGCGCGTTCGGGCCGACGTGCAGATATGCCCGCTGGGCAGCAGGTCTCGGTTGAGTACGCAACGCGCCAGCCAGTCGCTGTCCGCCAGAGCGGCGTTCGACACGCAACCCATCCAGCTGAAGGGCGCGTAATAGAGTGCTGTGGCGGCATCCTGCAAGGCGTCCTGGCACTGTTCGATCGCTTCTGTCGGACTGTTGAAACGCGGCCGCTTGAACTGCGCGATGGGTTTGAAACCCATGGGTATGTTGTTCTCGTTACCGTAGAGCGTCGTGGCCAATACTTGGCCGAAGGCATCAACGAGGCTTTCCTGGATGTTGCCGTTGGGATCGGTAATACGCCGTGGTAGCAGCGAGCGGTAATCGTAGAGCGCCTGGGTGACACAGCCATCGGGCAGTGTGAACGCGCTGATAAAGCAGTGGTAGTTGTCGTAGCTGAACGCGGTCACGCCATGGCTTTCACTCGCCTGTTGGGTCTGGATTTTGTAGAAGCCTTCCAGTGGCGCGTAGGTCGCAAAGCCACTTTTGACTGACCAGAGTTTGTCCAGCAGTGGCGCCGTCGGCGCAAAGGCCTCCATGCGGTGATAGCCGATTCGTTCCAGCAACTTTCCTTTCGGGCGGGAGGTTTGCGGCAACAGATGGAACGCTTTCAAGGCGGTTTCGTCCAGCTCGGCGGTTTCCCTGTGGGCGCCCAGGGCTTCGAAGTGGGCGACGCCGTCCGGCAGGGTTTCTGCGGTGGAGGCGTCCTTGTAGCGTTGCACCGACAGGCCAGTCAGAACGCTTTGGGTTATCCAGGCCGTTTCCCCGGTGAGTTCGATGAACCTTTCATAGGTCATGTCTCGTGTGCTCAGCCCGCCGATCTTGGGTGCCTTGGGTTTCTTCAGTGCATGGCTCCGCTGGCGATACGGCAGGCCCAGTCGCCAGCCCTGAGGCGCTGGCAGATGGATGTACTCGGCGCAGGTTTCGGTCAGGTAATGAAACTGTTGCGCCGGATCATGCGCATCGCGCCACCAACGTTGCTGATCGGCGTCACTGAACGGTGGAGCGTCGTCGAGGGTTTTTCGTCGGGCGTAATGGACGTTTACGCTATGAGTCAGCGAGCCATAGGCGTCGTATTGCAGATTGAAGGTGTGCTGGCATTGCGGATCGTCGGTCAGGCCTTCGTACTGATAGTGGATGGACTCCAGCAGCAGCGGCAACATCCGGGCATGGCGCCGGTTGCCCTCGGGTGCTTGGAGCAGGCGTATCCGATAGCGATTTTCCTGGACCGAATACAACGTTCTGCTGCCCTGGCGTGCATCGACTCCGAATACCTCGCTTCGCAGTAGAGAGCCACTGAGGGCGCGAGACATTTCCAGGATGGTCGCCGTGGTTGGCGAGGCAATGAGGATGTCGCTCCCGAGCTCAGGCTGGTATTGGCTCAGCAAGGTCTTGCCCGGTGCCACGGCGATCGGATCCGCGTGGCTATAGCCGATACGGGGCAGGTCCACCGCTTGCCCGGTGTGAAACCAGCGTTTTGTCAGGCACGGCATCGTGAAGCCTGGCGAGTCGGCATCGCTGGAGCTGATCTCCTCGTCGGTTTGCAGCAGCAGGCCGAAGCCGCGAAATTCCCGTTCGACGCCGTCGTAATAACCCTGACGATAGGTGAAGGCCTGGGACAGGCGATTGCCCGTTATTTCATCCACTTGGGTTTGGCTCGACACCACATGCACGACTAATGGCACATGACAGGCAAGGGGCCTGTCGGCATCCACTCGTTCGGCTTTTTCATCCAGCCATTCCTGCGCCGAACTGCGGTAGCGGATGCTGTTGGCGGCACCCATATTGTTGTCAGTGCCGGTGAGTAAGTACGGTTTCGCGCTGACGAAATCGTAGCGCCAATGTTGGTTCCCTCTGTGGGGCAGGCTCAGAACCAGGCTTGAACAACCGAGGCCTTGCAGGTCAACGAGGTTCACCTGGCACAGAGGGTCGTAGCGCAGGCCTTGGGGCCAGGGCAGCGCAACGGGAGGATTGAAGCCATTGCCAGCGCGGTTCATGAAGATCAGCGCCTGGTCCGCTTGCAGATAGATCAAGTCGGTGGCGCCCGAACCATCGAGGTCGGCCAGGCGAATACGCGAGGCGTCGAAGGTTTCGTATGCCAGGTCAGGCGAGCCCAGCACGATGCCGTTGCCAAAACGTCCATGACCCAGGTTTGGCCAGCACTTCACTTCGTTGTGACGAATGCGCACCAGATGCTGCTGGCCACTGCCCAGCATGTCGCTGAAGGCCACCAACTCGGAGGGCGATGCGTTGATGAGCGGGAGGGCATCGTGCTCCTCGGTGCGGGACACTTCGCGGGCTGGCGCAAAACCACTCGCCTGTTGATTGGCGTACACGCGCACGCTGCGTGGGCCGATCAACGCCAGGTCGCTGAGGCCTGCGCCCAGCAGGTCGGCCAACTGTCCTTGTGGATTGAAAAACTCCGCGGGGAACGCGTTGAGCGTGGCGAACTGTGACCAGTTCCGCTCGGGAGCGAGGGAGCGAGGGAGAAAAAACCGCTCCACCCCGGCTGGGCGATGAACCAGTCCAATCGGCTGTCGCCCGTGAGGTCGATCAGTGTTTGATGCAACGGTTTTGCAGCGTCGGCAACGGGAATGCGGGGCAGCGCCTGCCGTTGGCCGTAAATCACTTCGTTGCTGTTGGCCTTGGCCCGCATGGGTTCGCGGTAATACCAGCCGTCGTCGCCTCGATAGAGCAACCCGGGCAAGCCTTCGCCGTACAAGTCCAGCCATTGATGAGCAGGCCCGTCGTTGAGCGTCTGCATCGGTCGCCAGGAGGAGGCACTGGAAAGCGTGAACTCGCTATAGCTGAACTCGACAGGAGGGCGGTTCTCAATCGTCGACGAGTCGTCGAATGCCTGGTCATGGGCGGCGCTCAGTTGGTGATAACCCAGGGCCGTCTGCCGGTAAGCGAGCAGCAAGCGTCGCACCAGGACAGGGGCAGGGCCCCATTCACCCGGAAAACGATGGAACATCAGGACCTGGCGGCACAGCCGTTCAGTGCGTAATTCAAAACCATAGGCGAAGCTGGAAAACGCATCGTCACGGGCCAGCCATTGGTGGCCTTGATAATGCGGCTTTTGTTGGTATTCGGTGCTCCGTTCGCCGTAGTCGAACACCAATTCGAAGTGCCATTGCACAGCCTTCAGCCGATCCGCTCCCCACAGGTAGAGGTCCGCATCGGCCTGGAAATTGCCATAGCTCACCCGGCTCAGGTAGCGCTGGGCCGTTACGTCTGCCTTGTACTGGTAAAGGATGTGCTCGCCGTGGGCGTTCAGGCTTTCTTCCAGCAGCCATTCGCCCACACGCCTTGCATCCAGGGGATCTGCTCGACGCGCCGAAGGGCTTTTCCCGAATACATGGAGGCTGCCATCGGCATCGTGTACGAGCCAGAAACCCGGTTTTTCCTTGTCCGACGACCAATACTCGATCCGCTCGAAGCGGCTTTCGATTCTCGGAAAGTAGCGGATCACCGTGTAGGTGTTGTTCAGCGCCAGGCGGTTGTAGCGCTCGATGCGCGTCGAGCGGATGGCGCCTTGCGGATCTCGCTCGGGCAGCCACACCACTGTGCCCGGGCCGATGATCTCGTCTCCCTCGGTATAGGCCGGTACACCCTGGCTGGTTCGTCGCGCCACGCACGGCAGCGACAGCCCCCAGCCGATACCGAACACGCCGTTGCCGGCCGAGCTGGTATAACCCAGGGACAAGGATGGGGCGAAGCCGCGCCCCGGGGAAATCGGCAGGGTGATTTCATAAGACGCCGTGCCGTGGACGCCGATGGCGCTCCATCCTTTGCCTAAGCTCTGGATGGCGCCACCGCCCTTGGGCAGTGACGGCGCGTTGACAGGCATTGCGCTGTGTTCACTCATCGCGAACCTCCGCCAACCCGGGCCGTGTAGTTCACCTGCACGATAATGTCGGTCAGTGATTCCAGCATGTCCTTTTGGGCTTCGGGGTTGGGGAAGGTCAGGCACCACGTGGAGACCGCACCGGTGTACTCGAAGGGCAGGTAGCGCTCATCGTTGAAATTGAGGGTGAACAGGCCGTTATCGTCGACCCCCGTGGAAAGCGCGATCTGCTGGTGGGCGTAGCGGCTTTCCACGGAGCGGCCACCGGGAGACATGAACACCTTGCTGGCGGTCTGGGTCAGCGTGGCCCGAATGTTTTCATAAGGGCCGACGAGGGCTGGCAAGGAGACGCTGATGGTTTTGATGCGCCGTAGGTAATGCTGCTGGTCTTTGTAATCGTCTTCGAACAACTCGTGCGTCAGCTCGAATTCGCACTGGCCTTGCAGCAGGTCGGCGTGGATCTGCGCCCATTCCTTGTTGAGGGTGCTGGTTGCGGTTTTGCTCTTGAGTTGACGCAGCGATACCGTTTTACGAATTTCCAGATCCCGCTCGTTGCGGCGCAAGTATTCGGCCTGCATGTTCAACAGGCTCAGCTTCAGTTGCTCGCCCATGGCGAGGCCTCGATAGGTCGCATTCCAGGTGTCGGGTTGGATGAAACGTCTGTTCAAATCCGCCAGTTCATACTGCCAACAGGCTTCAGCGGCCAGGCAAATCCCCATCGTTGCGTCGTAGGCCTGGTGGTAGAGCGCGGCAAATTGGCTGTTCAGCCATTGATACAGTTGCGCTTTGGTGAAGCGCTTGCGGAAAAAATCGTAGTTGGTCTTGGCTTGGCCCAGGCTTGATTCCGCCAGGCGAAGTTGCAGGCGCGTGGCTGTTTCCTGCTCGGCAACATGGGCCAGTTGTGCGTCGAGCTGGAGCAGTTCGAGCTGTGCCTGGTCACGGGCCTGGGTCCATTCCTGCCGACGACGATGGAACTGTGCCGTCCGCTCGAGATGGGCCGCAGTCGTGCGGTCACTGATGGCGGTGCTTTGGGTGATCGCTGCGGCAGCGTGCAGCGCACCTTCCCATCGGGAGCCGCCATTGCTGAAGCCAAAAATGTTAGGGGTCATCATCAGGCTGCCTGCTACGGCCTGGGAGTCGGACGCATCCCGTTCGGCTGCGCCACTGCTCAAGTACAACCGACAGGCCTGCCGCTCGGCTTCACTGACGCCTTTGTCCAGCAGATGCTGGTAGTGATGGGCGCGTCCCTCGACGATAGAGCGGCTGGCCAGCAGCGCCTGGCGGTTATGGCGGTCGATCTTCAGTGCCTGGCGTTGCAGGTCGACAGATATTTTCGCCAGGTCCCAGGCTTGCTGTTGTTGCAGCTCCTGCAATTGAGCCTGCTCTTTGCGCTCGATCAGCGATAGCAGGGTAGCGCCGAACTGGCAGAGGCTTTCAACGGCACCCTGGGCCTGGCTGTGCATGGCCACGAAGCGATAGTGCGGCAGGTGGGGAAGCGATAGACCCGGTGCTGCACTGTCGGAGATGTTCAGGGCGTTGGCGCCAGGCAAGGTGCGAGGGTCCGGCGACGGAGCGAACGTCGGCAAATGCAGCGGCTTGCCGACGATGTCGAGGTTATGCCGCAGGTTGTACAGGCGACTTTCGATGATGTCCCAGCGCTTGAGCAGCTCCGGGTTGAATGGCACGCGCAGATGCGGGGTATCGATCGTGGGCAAGGATGATTGCGAACGGTTTTCACGAAGGCGCAATGAGGGGCTGGCGCTGGACCGGGTCAGGGATCGTTCGAAATAGCGCAGGTTTTCATGGGGGCTTTCGCTCAACGCTTGCAGGCTGATGCTCGTCCATTGTTCGAGCGTCTGAACGACCGCCCGCGGACCTAATAGCTCCAGCGCCCGCACGTACCATAGCTTGGCCTCACTGAGGCTATCGGGTGTCAGCGCACGATACGCGGCGTCGCCTCGGTTGATCAGGATGTCGAGGTACAGGAAATACAGCGCTTTGCGAAAGTGCACCGGATGGCTGAGGGCAATCTGATGTGGGTCGTGGGGCGCCTGGTCGTGATAGGCCGTCATATTGCTGTCGACCAGGGGCACGCTCTTCCAACAACCCTCATTTGCGCGACTGGGGTCGAAGACATGACGGAGCCAGCGTTCGGCTTCCTCGTATCGTTGTTCAGTGTTTAGCCGGTGGGCGATCAGCCACGGTACGTAGAGGAACAGCTCCGTGAAGTAACGTCCGTATGGGCCGTGGAAATCGATCTTGTTGGCGTCGCCTGGCAAGACGGGTTCCGATAGGTGTTGGGTCTGTTGATCAAATAGCGCATCCAGGCTGTTTTCGGTACGACGGATCAGTTCTGCGGCGAATACGGTGTTCAACCTGATGGGCTGGCGCGCTTTGTCCTTGGCATCGTTTTCGCTGATAGCGGAGTTGGCGAAATCGAGAAACTGGGTGGTGCCCAGGCTGGACTTCTTGACGGTAATGTCGGGAGGCGCGGTCTCAGATGTCAGCTTCTGACCGAGGAAGACCCCTGCTAAAGGGAGCTCGCCTTCCGTGTGGAGAGGAACCTTTATTTGAATGCGATAGTGGCTTAAGTGTGGAAGGTGGTTTTCTGCCGGCTTTTCTTTGGTTGTGTCTGTGTCTCCGGGTTCAAAGCCGAGATTTTTATCGACGTAAGTCGTTTTCTTGAAAATGAAGTTGTTAGATGAGTTTGCTTGGGACGCTCTGACGCATAAAGCGAGAAAAAGCAAATCATGTGAGTCTTGGTGGTAATGCACAGCAACAGTGCCGACCAATGTCTTGATCGCATCCAGCTCCATGCTGCGAAGCGCGTCGTTCTCACAATAACCTTGCAGGCAAACGCGCGGGGTGCTCCAGCTTCCATCCGGTTTTTTGAAACAAAGGCTCAAGCGCAATAGTGGATGGTTGCCCGCTGCTTGTGACGCTGAAGAACCGTTACGGATGGCTGCCGGGTCCTGATGGATGCATTCGGCCCATACGACGAACAGACGATTGTTGAACCAGACCGGCCTTATCGAATGCTCCACCGCGCTCTCGGAAATCGGCACGTTGGCTTTTTCCCAGTCAGACCAGGCGTAAGGGTCCGGCGGGTCAAGTTTCGGCGGGGTAGCTGGCGGGGGCGGTGGAGTGCCGTCCAGAGGGCGTTTGGCCATGTTCAGCGAACGCCAGAAGTAGCTGTTCTCGGAACGAGATTTGCCGATGAAGTAGTAGGTGCTGTTGGCAAAATCCTCGCCATCGATGTAGCCAGTAAGAATGTTCAGGTTGGCGACTTCTTCGAATTGGGTCAGGTACGCCGTGACGGCCGACTGGATCGCATCAGGTTGAAGCCGGTTCTGATTGAGGTCGTTTTCCAGTTGCCGGAAGTTGTCGCTCTTGTCGGCCCTCAACAGTGGGTCCAGATAAATCGCGGGGAAATAGAGCAACTTTTGATGGGCGGCCCAGGTGGGGTACTGATGCAGCTCGTTGCGCCAGGTCTCCAGATTCTCGGCGGCCAGGCTTGCCGAGTCGTAACCGGGTTCCAGGTTCATCAGGATGCGATGGATGTATTGCTGCAGGCTGGCGATGGCACACGCCACGGGTGTGGTGGGCACGTCCCGGCTGACCAACACATCGAGCAGCCAGTGTTCGTAAAGCGCCTCGGCCGTCTTGAGCTTCAGGTTTTTTGTCGTGGGGGTGTTGGGCACGACCTTGTTCAAATAGAGCGCTAACTGTGCATCGCGCAGGCTTTCATCAAGCTGCTTTTTTATGGCAACGGTCATATTCAATCCTTGAATGTTGGGGAAGAAGAACGTGTCAGTGGCAGGCAGCGATCAACGCTTCACCGACGATCCTCCAGTCCGATGTCTCGCTGTCGCTGTTGAGTGCGGTTGCCTTGAGCAGCAGGCTGGCCGACAGCCCGGTGCGTTGGCAGCACGCCTGGCAACGCATGACCCAATCCACGGCTTCCATGGACTGGGCGCGTTTGTGTTCCAGTTGTGCGGTCAGGCAACTGACTTCGTCAGTGCTCCAGTCCAGCAGGCTGGCCAGCAGGTTATTGGCTTCTTCGCCTGCGCTTTGCGGCGTGTCCTGGTTGGCAAGCTGCAAGTAATGCAGCAGGTGTTCTTCTGACCGGGCCTGATGGTGGGCACAGTGACTGAAGCGCTCGAGCAGATACAGGGTTTGGGGCGTCAGTGTTCCCGTGCTGCCTGCGGCCAGCCAGGTCGGGTTGTTTATCAATTGCCGCAGGGTGCTGCTGCTCAGGTGCAATCCCTTGCACGCTTGGGCCGTGCGCAATACCGTCGCCAGCAATGCAGGCATTTTTCCTGGGGCGCTCTCGATGGCCGCGACAATCGTCGTGGCATGGGTGTCGGCCATTTGCATCACGCAGGGGAAGTACTCTGCGGACAAGTCGGCAAGGTCGTGCAACAGGGTCTCCACCACGTGCCGGTCTCCGCTCGGCTGGGGATCTTCCGCCAGCAGTAGCGACAGTCGTCTTCCCAGGCTCTTGTTCATTGGCACGTCGTCTTCGATAACATCGAACAGACGACACCATGACGCGACATCCCGGTTGTCCTGCCTGAGCCAGTCGACGGCCCAATCCAGCGCCATCAGCACATCGAGAATGTCGGGCTGTGAGGCGTGCGAAGTACTCAGTGCCCCTGTCACCAACGCTTTGCAGAAATCCTCCCCGCCCAATAAGTGGGCCAGCGCCGTGCACTCGGAGGGAGAGAGCCCGAACATCCGGGCGATACGGGCCTGGCGGTAGAGCGACGAGACTGTGGATAAATCATGTTTAAACGAAGACAGGTATCGCTCGCTCTGCTTCGTCAGCAACAACAGCGAATCCTGCGTCATGGGAAGTCCGAGGCCCGCACTGAGGTAGCTGAAGGTTTTCAGGTCCGTCGTGACAAGGTCTTGCACCTGCGGGTGTTCGAGCAATTGGGTTCGATTGAATACCTGGTCAAACAAGGGCACCTGCTGTCCGCAAGCGGCAATCGGCATGTCGTGTAGTAACGACGCAAACTCTTGCGGTGCGATGCCGTGGCGTTGGTTCAGGTAGCGATAAACCCCCAGGGTGCGCAAGGTATTGGTGTTGAGCGTCATCGTCGTGCTGCCTTCCGAGCGCAAGGCACTGACGATCAGCGTGTCCAGTTCGGCAACGGGAATACCGGTCCAGCGCTGCAATCGGATCATTCGCTGCATGCGGGCGAACCGTTCGCGGGATGCGTAGGCAAAGGCATTCAACTCTTTGGTGATCGCCAGGGCTGGTTCCGATTCCGGCCCATTGATGTAAGCGGCGCCATGGCGGGGAAAAGTGGAACGCGGACTGCGGGTCGAGGTTCGTGGGCTGTATGCACCTTCCGCCAGTAACTGCTCGACCTGTTCAGTGGTCAGCCCGGTGCGCTCCTTGAAGAACGAAAGGTCGTGCAGGCGATTGGTGTTTTCAGTGCCGTAGCTTTTCTTCAGGACGCCAAGGTCCAGGTCTGAACTGGCCGGCGCGAGCAGGATTTTCTGTTGCTCAGGACTGAGCCCGGACAACAGTTTTTGCGCCTCGACATGGGATTGCGAAACGCGTCCGTAAGGTGAATTGCCTGATGAAAACGGGAGCTTCAGGCTCACCCGATAATTCAGTTCGCCCAGCACCGGTTTGTTTGCGCCTAGCCCCAACAGGCACTGGTGATGATGCAGGTCGTAGGGCAGTGAGAAAGGGTAGTGTTCGCTGGCCAGGACCTGGTGGACGGTCTTGCCGCTCGTTGCCAGATGGCCCTCGATCGCGCTACGCAAGGTGTCATTGACGATGTCCAGCATTGGCCGCGCGACGAAGGCACTCTGGTGATCGAGCATCAGACCCTTGAGGTCCGGTCGCCGTTGTTCCAGGGTGATTTTGTCGGTCGATGGGGAGGCTTTTTCCAGCTGGCCGGCAAACAGATACAGCGCCCGCAGATAGGCCACGGGCGAGTCGATGGCAGCGATATCACCCTCCTTGCAGAACTGATCCCACCGCTCGTTGAACAGCGCTTGATAGCTGACGGACGCCGAGGTTGAGTCCGAACCCAGGCTGCGCCGGGCACGTTGCCGGGTATCGCTGGGTGATATCAGGTGCTCCTGATACAGGCGACTGATCTGTCGGGCATAGCTCGCTGCATGGTCGTAGGCCTGCCCGGCATCCACGTCGGCGTGCTTGCCCAGCTCAAGGGTGAATCGCGCCTTGCCCATGCGCATGACGTCGAAGACCGACGTCAATCCCATGCGCTGCAGGGCTGCCCTGAAATCGGCCTGGGCGTTGTCCTCGCCGATTGGGGCGTCGATGAGCCGGTGCAACAGTGAGTCGTTGCTTGCGTCCATGTGTTGTCCATCTCCTGTTCGAACGGAATGTGCGGTCCAGGGCAAACCGTACAGGAGCGTGCGACAAAAGGCGGTAGGACGAGAGGGGGTGGGTTTTGTACGAAAGGGCGATGCGTTGTCTGGATCTTGGTTGAACGGGGGTTGATACAGTCGGTATGGATGAGTGTGTAACAGTGACTGGACAAGTCGAGGGAGGGTGACCTAGCGTGCAATTCATGTGGAACTGATTACGAGGACGCTATGGCCTGCATCACAATTCGAGACCTTGATGATCAAATCGAGGAACAACTACGTATCGCAGCGGCGCGCAACGGTCATTCCATAGAGGAAGAGGCACGGTTCATACTGGAGCGAGCCCTTGCGATGGGTAGTCCTCAGGGAGGATTGGGTAGTCGTATCCGAAACAGGTTCAGTGCCTTGGGCGGTGTTGAATTGGATCTGCCCCGCACAGAGCGCACGGCGCTCTGATCGCAACCCGCAATACCAAAGATTTCAAGTTCCCAGGAATTGAAGTCATCAACCCCTGGAACCCTTGAGCAATGCCTTCACGCTAAACGCCCATTTCCAGGTGGAAACGGGCGTTTGTCATGATCAAACCCTGAAGTGGCTCACCATCATCTGCAACTGATTACCCAGCCGCGCCAATTCAACACTGGAAGCGGCGGTTTCTTCGCTGGCGGCGGCGGTCTGTTCGGAGACGTCGCGCACGTTGATGATGCTGCGGCTGATTTCCTCGGCGACGGCGCTTTGCTGTTCGGCGGCAGCGGCGATCTGCTGGTTCATCGACTGGATGTTCGACACCGTGCGGGTGATGTTGCCCAGTGATTCCCCAGCCTTGCGAGTCAGGGCGACGCTGCTGTCGGTGAGGTTGCGGCTGTTGTTCATCACGGCCGCCACTTGCTGGGTGCCGTTCTGCAGGCCGGCCACCAGGCCTTCGATTTCCTCGGTGGATTTCTGCGTGCGCTGGGCCAGGCCACGGACTTCGTCGGCCACCACGGCGAAACCACGGCCGGCTTCACCGGCGCGGGCCGCTTCGATAGCCGCGTTGAGGGCCAGCAGGTTGGTCTGCTCGGCCACGGCCTTGATCACGTCCATGACGCTGCCGATCTTGTCGCTTTCCTGTTGCAGCACGGTCATGGCGTCAGTGGAACGAACCACCTCGCTGGCCAGGCGTTCGATCTGGGCGATGGCTTCGCTGACCACCTTGTCACCGGCACGGGCTTCGCCATCAGCGGCGGCGGCTGCCTGGGAGGCTTCTTCAGCGTTGCGTGCCACTTCCTGGACCGTGGCGGTCATCTCGTGCATGGCCGTCGCGACCTGGTCGGTCTCGACTTTCTGGCTGTTGACCCCGGCGCTGGTCTGCTCGGTCACGGCGGACAGCTCTTCGGCCGCGCTGGCGATCTGGGTCACGCCATCGCGGATGCCGCTGATCAGGTCGCGCAGGGTCACGCCCATGCGCGCGATGCCTTGTTGCAGCACGCCCAGCTCATCGCGACGGGTGACGATGACGTTGTGCGACAGGTCGCCGCTGGCAATGCGTTCGACCACGGCCAGGGTTTCACGCAGCGGGCCGGTGATCTGGCGAGTGATGATCACGGCGGCAATGATGCCGACCAGCAATGCCAGCAAGGTGCTGACCAGTTGCAGGGTGCGCGCCTGGGCGCTTTCGGCGTCGCGGCGGTCGAGTTGGATCTGGTAGAGCTGCTCGCTCAGGGTCACGATGGTCGCGCCCTGTTCGGTCATTTCCTTACGCGCCTGCACCGCGTCGGCGGTGGCCAGCTTGAAGGCCTGCACGGCGCTGCGGTATTGGGTCAGGGCGTTTTCCAACTGCCGCAGTTCATCCTGGCGGGTGCTGGAGAAATGCTCATTCAGCGGTTTGAGCGCAGCGATGGCCTCGTCCAGTTGGGTGAGGGCCTTGCGTTCGGCATCGGCGTTGCTGTTTGCGGTGTAGCCGCGCACTTCATAGCGGGCCAGCATGAAGGCCTGCTTGGCCTGGGTGATGGCCTGGAACTGGGCGAAACGCTCATCGCTGAGGGCCATTTGCCGTACGTCGGCATCGATGGTCTCGATCAGCTTGTAGGCGACCTCGGCGTTCGCACCCATGGCGTCGCGGGCAGTGTTGCCGGTGCGGTAGGCGCCGCGCATTTTGTTCAGGGAAACCTGATAGGCACTGATGGTCGCACTCTGCTCCTTGAGCAGCTTGACGTTTTCCGGGCTCTTGAAGCTGTTGAGCAGGGCGTTCTGTTGCGCCACGAAACCATCGAGGGTGGTCTGTACATTTTGTGCGGCGGTTTCGTCGCCATTGGTCAGCATGTATTGCAGGCGGGTGACGCGAAGTTTGGTCAGGCCGGCGTTAAGCTGAGTGATGTCGCTCATCCAGTTGCTGCGCTGGATCAGACCGCCCAGGCTGGTCCAACTGGTCAGGGCCAGCAGGCAGGTCAGGACCAGCACCAGGCCGAAGCCCAGGCCCAATTTCATGTTGACGCTAATGTTGCCAAACCAGCTATTCATCAAATTCCTCCAGGAACGTTGTGCTGCTTGATCATCGGTTGGCTGGAAGATTGTTGTTGTTAAGAGCCAGCGGAAACGTGTAACAGGGCTGTATCGGCCACCGGCCCCATATCTGAAAGTTTTTTTCCAGGTCTCGGCATTCCTGGATATCCAGAGCATGCTCTCCAAGCTTTTTTTCACATCGGTTTCACTGCCTGCCTACGTCGGCCTCTCTACTGTCGCGCCATCGAATGACAGGGTGGATGCCGTCGGGGCGGCTTGATGTGGAACTGAGACTGAGCCTTTTCGGCGTGACGCGTTCGATCGACACGCGCCGGTTTACCCGTTACCAAAACGCCATGGTCGTCCTGGCCTCGGCGCTGCTGGTGATCCCGTTGACCCTCTGGCTGCTGAGCCCGGCCGCGGTGCCGGACCTGGCCCATGGCAACATCGCCGGCGCCCGAGCCTTGGCCGAGGGCTGGGCCAAGGGGGAGGTGATCGTGCTGGTGCGCCATGTCGAACGCTGCGATCACTCCAAGGCCGCCTGCCTGAATGATCGCGAAGGCATCACTGACCGCGCCCGCGCCGTTGCGGTAGGCCTCGGTGCTCGGTTCGAGCAGTTGGGCCTGGACAACGCCGACCTCTACAACAGCCCGCTGGTGCGCGCTGCCCAGACGGCGGGCTACATGTTCAACAAGGTGAGTGCTGGCGACGACTGGCTGATCAATTGCCGACATGACCTGTTGCGCAATGCCATGGCCCACAAGGTGGCCGGGCGCAATCTGATTCTGGTCACCCACAGCGAATGCATGCAGGCACTGGAAACCACACTCAAACGCCCCACCTCGACGTTTGGCTATGGTGCTTCGCTGTTCGTCTCCACCGCCCAACCACAAGCGCCACAGCTGCTCGGTTTTATCGAAGCGTCTGACTGGCGCTCGGTGGCATTTCAGTAACTTTTCCCACGATCAGGACCGCCCATGCTGACGTCTGCTCGCGCCCGTTTCTACGGGCTCAACCTCGGAGTTCCCCTGTTCTGCGCCGCGGTGGTGTTCTTGCTGTTCGATATGACCCGCATCGACATCGCCTTCAGCGATCTATTCTACGATCCGCTGCACCAGGTCTTTCCGTTGGAGCATGTGCGGCTGTTCGAGAAAATCACCCATAAGTGGGCCCGGATCATCCCGAACTGGACCGGCGAGGCAGCCATTATCGGAGCGCTGTTGTCGTTTTTCTGGCCGATCTTCAAGCCGGAAAAACGCGCAGGATTACTGCGGGTGCTGGATAAATTCAGGCTGACCAAGCCGCTACGTTTTGCCCACAAGCACCGTCGTGACTTTCTCTATGTGGTCTTCGCCTTTTCCCTCAGCACGGGCGTCATCCATTACCTCAAGGGCCATACCAGCGTGTATTGCCCGGTGGAAACCACCCAATACGCCGGCAAGATCGAGCACAAGGAATGGTTCCAGAATTTCAACCTGTTGAAAGTCGCCGGCGACGGCCGTTGCTGGCCCGGCGGCCATGCGTCCGGCGGCTTCACGATGCTGGCGCTGTATTTCGTAGCGCGCCGCTACCGCTGGCGCCATTCGAAGGCCCTGATGTATGGGGCGCTGGCCCTGGGATTTGTCTACGGCACGACGCGAGTCCTGCAGGGGTGGCACTACATGTCACATACGTTCTGGGCGGGGATTTTTGTCTGGTTGACGTGTTGGTTGACGGCTTTGCTGTTCTATGGGCGAACGGCCCTGGAGCAGCCTGTGTTGAAACGGCATCAAACCACGCTCGCGCCAGTTGTACCCGCGCAGGGTAACGTTCAATCGGCGGCTTGAATGGCAGGCAAAAAAAAGCCCGCGGGGGGCGGGCTAAAACCTTAGTTTCTTGAATGAGCGAGGGGACTTTACCCAATCACGCGGGGGCGTGGGGTGAAGAAAAGTTCATGAGGCCGCCTCCCTGCAAGACCTCATGCCCTCGGATTCTTCTCACTTGAGATCAAACCGGTCCAGATTCATCACCTTGACCCAAGCCGCGACGAAATCTTTGACGAACTGCGCCTGGGCATCCGAGCTGGCGTAGACCTCGGCCAAGGCCCGTAGCTGTGCATTCGAGCCGAAGACCAGATCAACACGTGTGCCGGTCCATTTGACCTGGCCGGTCTTGCGGTCGCGGGCTTCGAATGTTTCCTGGGTATCGGAGCTTGGTTTCCATTCCACACCCATGTCGAGCAGGTTGACGAAGAAGTCGTTGGTCAGCGCTTCTGGCCGTTGGGTGAAGACCCCGTGGGCAGTCTGGCCGACATTAGTATTCAACACCCGCAGGCCACCGATCAGTGCCGTCATTTCCGGTGCGCTGAGGGTTAACAGTTGTGCCTTGTCGATCAACAGCGCCTCGGCGGGTACGCGGTATCTGCCCTTGAGGTAGTTGCGAAAGCCATCGGCGATGGGCTCGAGAAAACCGAACGACTCAACGTCCGTCTGCTCCTGGCTCGCGTCCATACGCCCCGGTGAGAAAGGCACTGTTACGCTGAACCCGGCATTTTTTGCCGCCTGTTCGACGCCAGCGCTGCCGGCCAGTACGATCAGGTCCGCCAGCGAGATCTTCTTGCCGTCGGCCTGGGCGCTGTTGAACTCGCTCCGGACCGTTTCCAGGGACGCCAGCACCTTGGCCAATTGTTCTGGCTGGTTGGCCGCCCAATCCTTCTGCGGTGCCAGGCGCAGACGCCCACCGTTGGCGCCGCCGCGTTTGTCGGAGCCACGGAAGGTGGAAGCTGCCGCCCACGCCGTCGACACAAGCTGTGAAACCGACAGGCCCGAAGCCAGCAACTTGCCCTTGAGGGCGGCGATGTCACTGTCGTTGACCAGCGGATGGTCGACCGCCGGGATAGGGTCTTGCCACAGCAGCTCTTCATTGGGCAATTCCGGCCCCAGGTAGCGCGAGAGCGGGCCCATGTCGCGATGGATCAGCTTGAACCAGGCGCGGGCGAAGGCGTCGGACAATTGGTCCGGGTTCTCCAGGAAGCGCCGCGAGATTTTTTCGTAGATCGGGTCGAAGCGCAGCGCCAGGTCGGTGGTCAGCATCGTTGGGTTACGCCGCTTGGACGGGTCATGGGCATCCGGAATGATGCCGGCGCCTGCGCCGTTTTTCGGCGTCCACTGGTGCGCACCGGCCGGACTCTTGGTCAGTTCCCACTCGAAACCGAACAGGTTTTCCAGGTAGTTGTTGCTCCAGCGGGTGGGCGTGGTGGTCCAGGTCACTTCCAGGCCACTGGTGATGGTGTCGGCGCCCTTGCCCGTGCCGAATGTGTTCTTCCAGCCCAGGCCCTGCATTTCCAGGCCTGCGGCTTCTGGCTCGGCACCGACATTATCCGCGGGGCCGGCACCGTGGGTCTTGCCGAAGGCATGGCCGCCAGCGATCAGGGCCACGGTTTCTTCATCGTTCATCGCCATGCGGGCGAAGGTTTCGCGGATATCCAGCCCGGCGGCGACCGGGTCCGGTTGACCCTCGGGACCTTCCGGGTTGACGTAGATCAGGCCCATCTGCACCGCGGCCAGCGGGTTCTCCAGATTACGTCCCAGGTCGGTGCGGCTTTCTTCGTTGCCCGGTTCGGCCACCAGTTGCCCGTCACCGGGATCTTGCATGGCGGCTTTATCCGGTTTGCCGTAACGGGTGTCACCGCCCAGCCATTTGTTTTCGGAACCCCAATAGACGTCCTCATCCGGCTCCCAGACGTCCGCACGGCCACCGGAAAAACCGAAGGTCTTGAAGCCCATGGACTCCAGCGCGACGTTGCCGGTGAGGACGATCAGGTCGGCCCAGGAAATGTTACGGCCATACTTCTGCTTGATCGGCCAGAGCAGGCGACGGGCCTTGTCGAGGCTGACGTTGTCCGGCCAGCTGTTGAGCGGTGCAAACCGCTGCTGGCCGGAACCTGCGCCACCGCGTCCGTCACCGGTGCGGTAGGTGCCTGCACTGTGCCAGGCCATGCGGACAAAGAGCGGCCCGTAGTGGCCGAAGTCCGCCGGCCACCAGTCTTGCGAATCGGTCATCAGTGCATTCAGGTCTTGTTTCAGGGCCTGGAAGTCCAGGCGCTTGAACGCTTCGGCATAGTTGAAATCCTCGCCCATGGGGTCGGACAGCGAGGAGTGCTGGTGCAGGATCTTCAGATTCAGTTGATTCGGCCACCAGTCGCGGTTGGTCGTGCCACCGCCAGCGGCGTGATTGAACGGGCATTTCGATTCGTTTGCCATGAGGGAGCTACCTTTGGTCGTGTTCATCCAACTATCCAGCCCGGTCAGGCTGCATAGCAGTAGGCGAAATCAATGACGTAGGTGCAGGGCTCACAGTTGCTCAACTGATCGTCATGACCACACGGCAACGCTAGAGAGCGGTCTAGTTGCCAGTACGGTGGCCCACGGCAAGCCCAATACGTTTCTGAACGCTTCCTATCTCTTATCAGGTTTCAACGGGCCGGATTGCACCAGCCTGAGTTCAGGCTAGCCCTCCTTTGCCAGATAGCTAATAGGCACACTGTTAACGGGTGATAGGAATAATCTTTTATCGGGTCCCGGAGCTGAGGCAGATGATATGAACGGCGCCTGCGGTGACGGACCCGACCATGAACAAATGCCCGCGCAGCACGGCCTTCCATGAAGCGGGTCACGCCCTGGCCTTTTGGTGGAACGGTCAACACATAAAACGCATCACTGTGCGTACCAAGGCCGAAGCCTGCACGGGTCCTATGTTCGATTTGTGCGGCAATCCTCTATACGCCGAAGGGCTGGTCGAAGCGGATTACCTTGTCCCACGCCCGGCTTTCGACGCCAGGGGGATCGCTGAGTACTTGCCCTCGATGGTTGATTTCATTGAACGCGACCTGCTCCATTGCTTCGCCGGGCCTGTGGCCGAAGCGGTCTATCGACACCGCAGGTCCGACCGGTTGATCAGGGGCAGCGGTCGCGGCGACCTGGATCGGGGGCACGAATTGATCAGCCTGCTGCCGCCGCGCAAGCTACTTGTCGCCCAATCCCAGGCCATCGCTCGCTGCAGCTGTCTGGTGCATCGTTACTGGACGGCTGTCAGCGCTGTGGCGGGGCTTCTACAAGAGCAAGGCATGGTCGAGGGCAACGCCGTAACGACGCTGCTGTGCGAGATCACCGGGGAGTCGCCCATCTTGCTCGGCAATGGCGTGAAAAGCCTGGATTCGTGACCGGGACGCGGCAGGGGATCTGACCTGTTTGGCGTCTCAAAAAGGTGTTTTTCGCGGCGATTGTCGACGCTCTCTGTGAGATATGTCTCTTTTTTGAGTAGAAAATTTCCTCTCCCTTGAACCGAAAAGGATAAGCAAGGTCTGGTGTGCGCGCAGTTTTGCGCATCAGCAGCGTGAGCGCTTTTCGGGGCAGCCTGGCTCTTCAGGTGCTTCCCGGGTCGGGTTGAAGGCCGGTATTCGGCTCTTGGTCTGCTCGCGAGCTTGCTGTCATTTCCGTATCGAGGGATCGAACATGTTCTCACCCGCCCGTTGGGCGAGGTTATGCCTGGCTTTTTTGTGCCTTTCTCCGCTAACGCTCGCTTACGCCGCACCTACCCCCGGTGACACGGACCTGATCCGTGAGCGCCAGGATCGCTTGCTTGAAGAGCAGCGTCGGCGCCTTGAACAGCTCAAGGACCTGCCCGGCAAATCCGCAGCGCCCCAAGCCCCGGCTGCGCCAGTCGATACCCGTTGTTTCCCGATCAAGACCATCGAGCTCAAGGGCGCCGACGCGTTGTCCGAAGGCGAGCGTCAACGCCTGCTCAAACCGTATATTAACCAGTGCCTGGGCGTGCCGCAGCTTAACCAGTTGCTCAAGGTCATCACCGATTACTACCTGGAAAAGGGCCTGGTCACCAGTCGCGCCTACTTGCCGCAACAGGACCTGTCCAGCGGCCACCTGCAAGTGTTGGTCGTCGAAGGCCGCCTGGAAGGCCTGAAGGGCGCTGAGGGCAGCGGCCTGTCCGAACGGGAACTGGCCATGAGCTTTCCCGGCAAGTCGGGTGATTTGCTTAATCTGCGGGAGATTGAGCAGATGGTTGACCAGCTCAATCGCCTGCCATCGAATCAGGCGACGATGGAGCTGACCCCCGGCCAGAACATCGGCGGCAGCGAAGTGCTGGTCAGGAACACCCCGCAGAAACCTTGGCGCGTCGGCCTTTCGCGGCACAACGACGGCCAGAAGAGTACCGGCGAACAGCAATGGGGCACATCCCTGGACTGGGACAGTCCCTTGGGCCTAGCCGACCAATTGGCCTTGCGCGGCGGCCACGACGCCGTCAGCGATCACCAGAAAACTTCGCGCAATGCCATGCTCTATTACAACCTGCCGTTTGGCTGGTGGAATGTCAGTTACACCTACAGCCAGAGCGAGTACCGCTCGCAGATAGCGGCCAACGGTTTCAACTTCAAGCAGACCGGTGATAGCCAGAACCATCAGTTGCGCCTGGAGCGGGTGGTCCACCGCGACGACGTGAGCAAGACCTCGCTCAACACCGGCCTGGCTTACCTGCGCACCAATAACTTTATCAACGACAGCAAGCTCAGCGACAGCAGCAATCGCATCACCGAGGCGCAGTTCGGCATCAACCATGGCCGGCGAATCGGCAGTGCCTTCGTCAACCTCGACCTGGGCATGCAAGACGGTATCGGTGCCCTCGATGCCCAGGGCGATCATGACCCGGGCCGGGGGCAGCCGGATGCGCGCTATCGCAAATACACCGCCACCCTCAGTTATCTGCAGCCTTTCATGTTGGGCGGCGAGTCCTTCAGTTTCAGCAGCCTGATGACCGGCCAGCGCAGTGAAGATCCGCTGTTCAGCCCCCAGCGCATGAGCCTGGGTGGGCTGTCGTCGATTCGCGGCTACAAGGACCAGACGCTGTCCGGCGACAGCGGCGGCTACTGGCGCAACGACCTGCGTTGGAGCCGCCCGGTGACCCTGCCATGGCTGCGCCCGGTGTTCGCCGAATACGGCACCAGTCTTGGTTATGACCAGGGCGTGATTCGCGGCAATCACTACAACGACGATGAGCACGGGCGTGTGTCGAGCAACTCGGTGGAGTTTTTCGCCCGCGGCGAGCACCTGAGCGCCAGCGTCACCTTTGCTCATTCCCTGGAACGCCCGGATGCCCTGACCGAGCGCGAAGCGCCGATCTACTTCCGTGTGGACGCCTTTTTTTAAGCACTGCCTCTTTAACCACTGCTGCACCGAGACTTGATCATGGACGACCGTCAATACACCCTTCCGGCCCGCCAACCTTCCGCAGCCCTGCAAACCCGCGAGCAATTCTGGGGCATGCCCAAGCGTGGCCTGGCGTTCCTGTTGGCCAACGTCATGTTCTGGCAACCGATGTGGGCCCAGGCGGGCGGGATCGTGGTCAGCGCGCCGGGCACCAGCCTCGGTCAGGCGGGCAACGGCGTGCCCATCGTCAACATCGCCAAGCCCAACGGCAGCGGTCTGTCCCACAACAAATTCAAGGATTACAACGTCGGCAGCAACGGCGTGATCCTCAACAACGCCACCAACCCCGCCCAGTCCACGCAACTGGGCGGGATCATCCTGGGTAACCCGAACCTCAAGGGCACGGCCGCCAAGATCATCCTCAACGAAGTCAACGGCGGCAATCCCAGCCAACTGCGTGGCTACACGGAAGTGGCCGGGCAATCGGCCCATGTCATCGTCGCCAACCCACATGGCATTACGTGTAATGGCTGCGGGTTTATCAACACCCCCAAGGCGACCCTGACGACGGGTAAACCGATCATCGAAAACGGTCAGTTGAACCGCTATCAGGTGGATCAGGGCAGCGTGTCCATCGAAGGCGCGGGCCTCAACGCTAACAACTTTGACCGCTTCGAAATCATCACCCGCAGCGCGAAAATCAACGCCGAGATCCAGGCGAAGAACCTGACGATCGTCGCCGGGCGCAACGACGTCAATGCGGGCACCCTCAACGCCACCGCCCGTGCCGACGACGGCAGTGCCAAACCCGAACTGGCCATCGACTCCTCGGCTCTGGGCGGCATGTACGCGGGTGCCATCAAACTGGTAGGCACCGAAGCCGGCGTCGGGGTGAAGCTGGACGGCAAGATGGTCGCCAGTGGCGGCGATATCCAGCTCGATGCCAATGGGCATTTGAGTCTGGCGCAAGCCACGGCCTCGAGGGCCGTGGATATCAAGGCTGAAAGCCTGGACGCCCGGGAAACGATCTACGCTGGCAGCCATGTCCAGGCGACGACCCAGGGCGTCATCAACAACCGACGCGCCATTGCCGCCCGCGACAATGTCACGCTGACGACCGACGGTCAGCTCAACAACCTTGGCATCATCGAAGCCGGGGTCAACGTTGACAGCACCCGTAACCAAGTCGGTGACGTCGCACTCACGGCGGCCAACATCGACAACCGCGGGCAGAGCGTCATCGCCAGTCGCGACCTGAAAGTCACGACCACGCAAACCCTCGACAATCGCGGCGGCACTTTTTCCGCCGGCAAGACCCTGACGCTCGACAGCAAGGCCATCGACAACCGTGCCGGTACGCTGGTTAGCCAAGGCAAAATTCAAGCGCTGGCCACTGGAACGTTGGATAACCGTGATAAAGGGATCATCGCCAGCGACGGTGAGCAGACCCTGGTCGCCGGGACGCTAAAAAACAGCGCAGGCGTCATCAGCAGTAACAACCTCCTGAAGCTCGACGCGAAAACCTTGGATAACAGCGGCGGCAAAATTGCGTCCGACGCTGCACTAACCCTTGGGGGCGGCAATGCTGAAAATAGCGGAGGTCAAATCACCAGCCAGGGTGATCTCGTTGCGACCCTGAAAAGCTTCAATCAACAGAACGGCAAGTTGGTCAGCCAGGGGAAGCTGACCCTGACCGCAGACAGCATCCGCAACAGCGACGATGGCTATATCGCCTCGGTCAAGGCCATGAGCCTGACCGCTCACCAACAACTGTTCAATACCGGCAAGGCGATTATCAGCACCGAGCAGGGACTGACGATCAGCGGTGGTGCTGTCGATAACTCCAATGGCAGTCTGCTCAGCCAGGGCGACCTGATAGTCGATATCTCCGGCGATCTCATCAACCAGGACGGCAGCGTCATCACCCAGGCCGGGAATGTGGATGTCGAGGCGAGCAGTCTCGATAACCGTGGTGGCGTCTTGGCAAGTGTCGATGGCTGGCTGAAAGCCGCCCTCGACAAGGTACTGAACAACGGCGAATCGCTCACCGTAGGCGGCGATGCCGGATTGATCCAGGCGCAGTCCGTCGAACTCGGCGCAGAACAAGCGGTGCTCAACAATGGCGGGCAGGTGTCGGCCTTGTCCGGGACTGCTGAAATCACCGCCGCCACGCTGGAAAACCGCAACGGCGCAGTGCTTGCCAAACAGGCTCTGACGGTACGTGCCCATGACTTGGATAACAGCGACGGACGGGTTGCGGCGGACACTATCGATTTCGGTCTTACCGGCGCACTGACCAACCAGCGCGGCCTGGTGGAGGGCGCCAATGGCCTGCTGATTGGCGCCGCGTCGATTGACAACCAGGGCGGCAAGTTGCGCTCGGTGGGCAAGCTGGGTACCGCGACCCTCACGGTTGATCAACTGCTGGATAACCAGAGCGGCATCATCGAAGCCGCCACCCAAGACCTGTCCTTGCAGATGGCTGGTTTCAAAAACGCAGGCGGCAACGTTCGTCATGTGGGCACCGGCACGTTAGGCGTGGACCTCGCCAGGTTCAGCAACATCGGCGGCAGCCTGATGACCTCGGGCACGCTGACCGTCGACGCGGCGCGTTGGGATAACAGCTCGGATATCCAGGCCAATGTCCTGAACCTGAAGGTGGGCCAGCTCAATCAGACCAGCACCGGCAAGTTGATCGCGGTGCAAAGCCTGCTGGCCACGGGCGGCACCTGGAACAACGCGGGCACCATCAGCAGCGACGCTGATTTGGATCTGAGGCTGACCGGCGCGTATGTCGGTACCGAAAACAGCCGCGTCAGCGGTGTCAATCAATTCGATTTGAGCGCCGCCAGCGTCGATCTATCCAACGGTTCGCGCCTGGCTGGCGGTGGCGCTACCACCGTCACCAGTCTCGGTGCATTGAACAATGCCGGACGGATCACCGGCGGCGGCAAGTTCTCCCTGGCCGCCACGAGCCTGGTCAATACAGGCACGCTGGGTGGCGCCGACACCGTCGAACTGATTGCCAGCGAGGCCCGTAACGATCGCGGCCTGATCTTCAGCGGCGCGGACATGGCCCTGCGTTTCAACCGCTTCACCAACTATCGCGCGGACGTCTACAGCCTGGGGGCACTTAATGTCGCGGCACGAGATGGCGTCGCTCGCAGCGTGCTGCTGGAGAACATCTCCGGCACCCTGGAGTCAGCGAAGGATATGTCGCTGCGCAGCGACACTCTGATCAATCGCAAGGACGTCTTTACCACTACCGATGAGCTGGTGTCAGGCTCCATCAGTGTCAAATGCTATGACTGCGGCGGCGATCATCACAACGTCGACTATATAGCCAATGAAACCTACCAGAGCGTAGTGCTTGAAGACTCGGCCAGTGCCACCCTGATGAGTGGGGCGAAGCTGACCGTTGATGGCTCTGCGGTGACCAACCAATACAGCGTGATGGCTTCGGCTGCCGACCTGCAGATCACGGCAGACAATTTTGCCAACATTGGCGCTGCTTCCGGCACCAGCGTCAGGACGCGGACCTGGAACACCGGCAGGGTCACCGACGGAACCGACGAGCGTTTCCGGGGCAGGTACATCGTCCCCTACAACGCCCAGGCCAACCCGAAACAAGTCCCCGTCGACGCGCTCAACAGCTTCCGTCAGGTCGGTGATATCACGATCGTGACGCCAGGGGCGTCGCTGGCACCGGCGGTTGTTCAGTCGGGCGGCAACATCAGCATCCAGGCTACGCAGCAGCTGGCGAACAGCGGTGTCGTGCAGTTCCAGGCGCCCCTGGCGGGCACGGCAAAATCAGCGGCAACCGATGTTGCCAACGCCGCACAACCAGCGGTCGTGGTGCTCAACCCGCAGCTGCCGCCTGATCTGGCCCAACAACAAGTCAACCCGACCACCATGCCCGGGTTCACCTTGCCGACTGGCGAAAATGGCTTGTTCCGTGTCGTCGACAGCGCGGCCGCAGCGCAAGACAGCCACGACCAGAGCCGGGCCACTGTCCAGGGCTCGGACGCCAGCCGGGTCATCACCGGCCCCAAATACCTGATTGAAACCAACCCCGCGCTGACCGACCTCAGGAAGTTCATGAGTTCGGACTACTTGCTGGATAACCTGGGTTATGACCCCGACACCAGCTGGAAGCGCCTGGGCGATGGTTTGTACGAACAACGCCTGATCCAACAGGCGGTGCTGGCCCGCACTGGGCAGCGTTTCATTGCCGGACAGACCAGCGACGAAGGCATGTTCAAGTACCTGATGAACAACGCCATCGCCAGCAAGGAACAACTGAACCTGGCCCTTGGCGTGACCCTGACTTCGCAACAAGTCGCCGCGCTGACCCACGACATCGTCTGGATGGAAGATCAGGTCGTCAATGGTCAACATGTCTTGGTGCCGGTGCTTTACCTGGCACAGGCCAACAACCGGCTCATGGCCGATGGCGCGTTGATCCAGGGCAAGAACCTCTCCCTGATTGCGGGCACCGACCTGAAGAACGCCGGGACGCTGCGTGCCAGCGAGAACCTCTCGGCGGCAGCCGGGAACAATCTGATCAACACGCGTCTGGCTGAGGCGGGCGAGCGGCTCAAGTTGGTCGCGGGCAAAGACCTGGTCAACATGCAAGGCGGCATCCTCAAGGGCAAGGATGTCGAGCTGTCGACGTTGACCGGTGACATCCGCAATGACCGGACCATCACCACTATCGAGAACAGTGGCAACGGTTTCAGTTCGAAAACCTCGGTGGTCGACAATGCGGCGCGCATCGAGGCCGGCAACAACGTCAGCGTTCGGGCGGCCGGTGATCTACTGAACGTGGGCGGCGCCATCACGGCGGGCAACGACATCGACCTGAGCGCGGGCAAAGACATCGTCATCTCCGCAGCTCGCGAAGAAAACGGCTCGATGCGTAAGGACAAACGCCACTTCTGGGAGCAGAGCCAGACCGTTCAGCACGCCAGTGAAGTCAAGGCGGGTGGCGACCTGAACGTCACCGCTGGCAACAACCTGACCGTAGTCGCCAGCCATCTCGGGGCCAAAGGCGACATCAACCTGAGCGGCAACGATGTCGCCCTGATCTCGGCGGCTAACCAGGACTCCAGCGAATACCGCTACAAACGCAGCGGCAAGAAGATCAACAAGGAAGAAGACCATGTCTCGCAGCAGGCGACCACGCTCACGGCTGGAGGTGATGTAAGGGTTGCTGCACGCAATGATCTGTTGATGGTTGCGAGCAAGATTGCGGCGGGTAACGAAGCCTACTTGGTGGCGGGTAAGCAGTTGAGTCTGCTGGCTGAGCAGAATCGTGATTACTCGTTGTATGACATGAAAAAGAAGGGGAGCTGGGGCAGTAAAGCCGCACGGCGAGACGAGGTGACTCAACTCACCCATGTCGGGAGTGAAATCACCACCGGAGGCGACCTGATGCTGGTCAGCGGTGGTGATCAGACTTATCAACTGGCGAAGCTGCAAAGCGGCAACGACCTGATCATCGACAGCGGTGGGCGCATCACCTTCGAAGGGGTCAAGGACCTCCACGACGAGAGCCATACCAAGAGTAAAAGCGACCTGTCCTGGTACAAGATGAAAGGCGAGGGACGGACCGACGAAACCTTGCGCCAGAGCGCTCTGGTTGCCCAAGGCAAGTTGGTAATCAAGGCCGTCGATGGACTACGCATCGACGTCAAGCAAGTCGATCAGCAGAGCGTCAGCCAAACCATCGATGCAATGGTGAAGGCTGAACCAGACCTGGCCTGGATGAAAGAGGCCCAGGCGCGTGGCGACATTGACTGGCGTCAGGTGAAGGAAATCCACGACAGCTTCAAGTATGACAACTCCGGTCTGGGGGCCGGCGCCAAGATCGCCATCGCGATTTTGATGTCGTTCATCATGGGGCCGGCAGGCTTCGGATTGTCGGGAACCAATCTTGCGGTCGCCACGAGTCTGAGCACCACGGCGGTCACCAGCACTATTGAGAACAAAGGCAACCTGGGACTTGCGCTGAAGGAAACAGTCAGCGCCGATAGCCTGAAGAGTGCGGCGATTGCCGGTTTTACCGCCTATGCATCGGCATACGCGGACAAAGAATGGTTTAGCAGTGCGGAGAGCTCCAGCACGACCACTCAAGGCGTCGAGCCGTCGACGGGTTCGGCGGGGTCGGCAGGTTCGGCATCGAGCGCGAGTAACTCCTCTAAGGATATCTTCCGTTGGAACACCGCGACTGACACTGCAATCCGCACAACCGGGCAAGCAGTGATCTCCAGCAGTATCTCCACCGCGATCGGTGGTGGCAGCTTCGGCAGCAATTTCAATGCTGCCCTGTTGGGAGAGGCCGGCAATGTGGCGATGGCGACCGGCTTCAACTGGGTGGGCGATACCATCAAGTTCCCCGATGGCGGCCCACAGAAAATTGTTGCCCACGCGATCATGGGTGGCCTGCTGGCTGAGCTGACGGGCAGCGACTTCAAGACCGGTGCGGTTGCCGCCGGTTTGAATGAAGCGCTGATTCCCGGCATGGCCAAGGTGGCGGGTGAAAACAAAGATCTGCAACTGATGCTGTCGCAACTGACGGGGCTTCTGGCAGCGGCTGCGGTCGATGGCGACCTGAATACAGGTTCGACGATCGCCAAGAAAGCGACGGAATTCAACTATCTGTTCCATGCTGAACTGGTCGAAAGAGAACAGAAGCTCAATACGTGCGCCTCCCCGGCGGATTGCCAATCCGTCAGGGACTATTACAACAACCTTGATACGACTCGGAACAAAGAGTTCGGACAGTACTGTCAGCGGAATCCGGCGAATTGTGCGCAAGTTACAAAGCAACTGGTGGATGAGATTCCTGCTAATGAACAGTTGTTGCAGGACGTCAGGGTATCCGGGGCTAAAGACAGCTTTGCACGTTCGATATCACTCTGGTTGTCTAGTCAGAGTAATTCGCAGGCTATCAACACCAGCATCGTGGAGAAGTCCCGCGCCGAAAGTGGCGATGGTGAGGCGTTTTTGGCGGAGCTTGCGTTGGATGCGTTGAATCCGGATCGGGATTTGTTCTCGTCGACGGCTGGGGGTAAGGGTGGTACAACCGGGGTTAAGGTTGGGGTTGTGGGGGCCGATGGTGCAAAAGGGGCTAGGAATCTTCCACTCAAGGATGCTGATCGTTTAGCTGAGGTAAATAAGACTCTTGATCGTATCGAAGCTGGCGGTCCTTTTCCCCACAGTAAAGATGGAACCATCTTCAGGAACAAAGAAGGTAAGCTGCCAGATGGAGATTACCGTGAGTATACCGTTGATACACCAGGCGCGAGTAATCGCGGCACACGTCGGGTAGTTCAAGATGCAAACTCCGGTAGGATGTACTACACAGACGATCATTACGAAAGTTTCATTCAAGTTGATCCGGTCAGGAGGTAGTCATGGCGAGTATGAGCTACTTGAAAAAAGCGTCGGCAGTTTCGATCCACTTTGTCCGCGCTGAGGAGATTAAAGATGAGTTGGACTCTCTAGGGGATATGGTAATAGCGAGGTCAGTAGCGAATGTAAGGTCAGATAAGGATTTGTTTGCAGTTGTCGCGTCGGCGATGCAGTTTCCAGATTATTTTGGAAGCAACTGGGACGCTCTTGATGAGTGTTTGGGTGATATGGATTGGTTGCCTGCTGATGGTTATTGTCTTGTTCTACGCGATGCAGCTAAAGGATGGTCTCAGGCCCCATATGCGTTGGGGTGTTTTGTAACGGCTTGGCTGGAAGCTGCTGAGTATTGGGCGGAAAGCAGAACGCCATTCCATTTAGTGTTCGTTATGTAAGAGCAAAAAGAGCAAAAAAGGGGACTGCAAAAAGGGGGCAGATTTATTTTGTGAAACGCAGAGGGCAGATTTGTTGGTTTTGCTCGGTTTATAAATAAATCTGTCCCGGATGGCACTTACTTAACGACTAACCAGCTGATACACCTATAAAAAATTAAAACGTCTGGCCGAGTGCTCCCTCGAGTAGCGAAAAGGGGACAGATTTATTTTATGAGGTTAGGGCTTGCTCGGTGTTCTAAAATAAATCTGTCCCCTTTTTCCCCTGGCAGCGGCTGCGGTCGATGGCGACCTGAATACAGGTTCGACGATCGCCAAGAAAGCGACGGAATTCAACTATCTGTTCCATGCTGAACTGGTCGAAATAGAACAGAAGCTCAATACGTGCGCCTCCCCGGCGGATTGCCAATCCGTCAGGGACTATTACAACAACCTTGATACGACTCGGAACAAAGAGTTCGGACAGTATTGCCGGAATAACCCGGCGAGCTGTTTGCAAGTGACGAAGCAGTTGGTGGATGAGATTCCGGCCAATGAGAAGATGCTGCATGACGGCAGGAGCGCCGGGCTCGATCGTTCGGCAGCGCTTTGGGAAATTACTCGAAGTAACGAGCGGGCCATCAATACCGGCATCATCGAGAAGACGCGTACCGATAAAGGCGATGGTGCTGCATTACTGACGGAGCTTGCGGCGGATGGATTGAGTCAGGACCGGGGGCTGTTCTCGTCGACGGCTGGGGGTAAGGGTGGTACAACCGGGGTTAAGGTTGGGGCTGTAGGAGATGCTGCAAAAGGTGCAGCAGATGTAACAAAGCGACCATCCGGCTTTAGAAAACAAACGGTACAAGATTCTTGGGATAACGCGGCAAGTGGCTCTACTCCGGAGACGAAAGCATGTCCTACTTGCAATAAGGATGTGAGCGTTGCACCCGGACAGGGCCGCAGAGACTGGGATGTAGACCATCAGCCCCCTTGGAGTCAGCGTGACCTTTCCGGGAAGACGCGCTCAGAAGTTTTGGATGAATACAATCAGGGTACGAGGCTCGAATGTCCGGGCTGTAACCGTTCACGTGGGGCGAGGCCTGCTGAGTAATGACTTTAATCTCACACATAGAAAATACGCTTGGGCTACTAGAGCAGGGTTGGAGTTTTAGAGAAGGTTCCAACCCAGTGCAGGTTGTTCGTGTTAGAAATCAGCCCTTTGATGGTGTGGTGACCTATGTCACGCTTGGTCTCAGTGATTTTTTGTTATCCATGCCCCAAGAGCGTGAAATTAGGCAAGAGCTTGTTTTTACCACCTATGAGACGTTTTCCGCTGAAGCGATTGCATCTTTTATGCTTTCTTTTTGTGATTATATTTTGGCTTGCAATAAAGCATTGCTTCGTGGCGATGTTGTAGGGCCAAGTGCTCCGTTGATTCCGGGTGTAGCGGTAAATTCAGTTTATGCCTCAATTCCAGTTGTATTTGATGAGGTTTTTTCGGTGTATAAAAAATCTTCACCCCATACTGTGATGGTATGGTTGATTCCATTGCTCAAAGAAGAGGCGGATTTTGTAAAGGCTATTGGTTGGAGTGAATTTGAGGATGTGCTTGAGCGTGCGAATCCTGATCTTATGGAGCTGAATAGAGAGTCTATTGTTTAGTAAGTGTTAAAGTATATTTGTGAAAAGTGAAAAGGGGACAAAGTGAAAAGGGGACAGATTTATTTTATGAAACGCAGAGGGGCAGATTTGTTGGTTTTGCTCGGTTTATAAATAGATCTGTCCCCTTTCCTTATACGAAACTAGCGGGCGATAAAGATTTTCCACGGAGTGAGGGATGGAGGAAAATGGAAGTAAGTCACCGACTACCTAGCGGAGAAAATATAACCGTTCATTACCAGCACAACTCGGTCACCGATAAGGCATATGATATGAAAATCACCACGCCGCAGCAGCTGCCGCCTGCGCTGCAGCCCGGAAGAACTATTGGGTGATGTGGATATGATTGTTAGAGAAATTGGGCGAGAAGAGCCCGTGCAGGTGTTCGGGATTTACTGGATAGAGAATGAGCGCTTTTATTGGGTCATTCCTTATGATGGTTACGGTGGTCTGATGGCACTCAGTGAGAGAGATGTCAATGTTGTAGACTCTTTTTTGTCAAGTGATCTCATCCTCTGCAAGGATGGGGATGGGGTAGACATGATTCTTCACTGGGCGGCGGAAGATCTGATCGAAGAGCTGGTAGAGCGAGATCCACTAGCAATGATCGAGTTCTTAGGACGCATAAAGGACTGATGGTGCAAAAGACTGAAAAGGGGCCAGATGATTCTCAGATTTATTTTGTGAGGCGCAGAGGGTCAGGCTCATTGCTTTCCTTGGTTTATAAATAGATCTGTCCCCTTTCCTTCTGCCGGTTCGGCGTTGAACTTGAGGTTTGACATAGGTGACGTATGTACGCACTGCCCGATGATTTTGATTTTTTGCTATTGTCCGAGTGTTACTTGGAAATGGTTAGTTTTGGGGTGGCAATCACCAAATTGGAATTTGCACGTCCGCAAGTGGCCCCAGGTGTGCCTCCATATAAAGTCTCTTTCTGTATAGAAGGAGGGTTGACGTATGAGGTCGGCGGCACTTTAGGGCGGCGAGAGTTTTCTGATTCGTATACGAGTGCGCCTTTACTGGACTTTTTATTACAAGATGTCGCGTCGGTTAAAGAGTTTGAAGGCGCAGGGTTGAAGATAACATTCCATTCTGGCGACACGATCGTCGTTGAGGCCGATAGTGGTAGTGGGTATGAGGCCTATTCAATTTATTTGGATTCCGGTGATGTTGTAGTGGTTTAGTTTGCAAATAGATCTCCATTCTCCTGTTTTCATCGAGGTAGGATGGAATATGAATAGAGTTACCGAAAAGGGGGCAGATTTATTTTATGAGGTCAGAGGGGTATAGGCTTGCTCGGTGTTCTAAAATAAATCTGTCCCCTTTTGTCCCGTCCCCTTTTGTCCCAAGAAGATAAGGAGGGAAAATGTCTCCATTCAAAATTTTGTCTGAATTAGGGTTGGTGTGCTGGTCGACCATTTTTTTAGGGTTTCGAAAAGGCTGGGTGAAAAGATCAGATGTTTTCGATTATGCTATCGGTCAGTTGATGAGTGAGGATGCTGGTCAGGAAGTTGCCCTAATTGCTGGTGGGGAGTACTTAAGTGATGAAGAGCTTCTTGGGTTGATCGAGAAAAAACAACAAGGCCAAGATGCTGTCTCGGATCTGGATAAGTGGCGGCTGGCATTTTTGTTATGTATTGGTCGGTCTGGTGATAGTGAGGAAAATAAGGTGTGTAGACTTCAAGAGGTTTATGCAGATTTTGACTATCCAGAGGATATGGCTTTGTGCAGCGTATATTCCCAAGGGGAAGTTTCTCCACTAGTGGCGATGAGTTGGGTAGTGAAGAAACTGCAGGGTCAGCTTTTGTCTTCATGATTTAGCAAAAAAGGGGCACATGTTCCTCTCCCCGACACTGTGCCGCCGGTACGTCGCTGAATTTGAAGTTTGATATAGGTGGCATATGTACGCATTGCCTGACGATTTTGATTTCTTGCTATTATTCGCGTGTTACTTGGAAGTGGTTGGTTTTCGAAAAGGGGGCAGATTTATTTTATGAGATCAGAGGGGGTGGGTTTATTGGCTTGCTCGGTGATCTAAAATAAATCTGTCCCCTTTTTTTGAAAACGGTAAGAGTCCGAGATGATGCGGGAGGTCATGACTTTGGTGTTGGGAATCCTCAAAATCGCGGCTCCCACTTTAATGATGAAATCGGGAATCATTATGACTACTGATATTAAAGTTACGAGTGCGCCTGATTTGTTAGTAAATAATGAGGTGTTTAACATTCGCTGTGCGGGGAAGCGAGGGGGCGGGGAGCTCTCGGTGGCAAGCTTTTTGACTGCCGGGGCGTCAAGCGATTCCGTATCCTCAGTATTAAGTTATTTGTATGATCTAATTGAGAAGAAATTTCCTGATTACGATCTGTGGTTTTTTCTAGGTAGTTCGGCATGGCAGCCAGATACACGGATTGTCCGCCATCGAAAATTGTGGGGGGCATTGAAGTTTAGGGGGTATGAGGTTGTTGGTGGCAGTAACTCGCAAGAGTACATTGTCGAGGCGGAAGGAAAAATTAAGTTTTTTGGTGCGTTGCGCCTGTCGAAGCTGTCTATTGAAACCGTCGCTAGTGTGCTTGAGACAGAGCGTTGTTCATATGTGGCAGCGCTCCCTAAGGGGTTTGATGTTCGAGTTGCTCTTGATAGGGGATGGTCGGGGGATGTAGAGGAAGATTTGAGTTTTCATTATTTGCTATCTGAAAAGCAAGGTCTGCTTTTTAAGAAGGTGGGTGAGTTTGATGACGGTGAACGGGGATTTATATCGGTTGGTTTGTCGGAGCAAATAAGTGTGTTGTTGCATTAAAGAGTTTCTTTAGAATTGTTATGGATAGAAAAACGAATGCAAAAAGGGGACAGATTTATTTTGTGCAAAAAAGGGGACAGATTTATTTTGTGAAACGCAGAGGGCAGATTTGTTGGTTTTGCTCGGTTTATAAATAAATCTGTCCCGGATGGCACTTACTTAACGACTAACCAGCTGATACACCTATAAAAAATTAAAACGTCTGGCCGAGTGCTCCCTCGAGGATGTTGTGTCAGGCTAAACCGTTTTTACCCGTAGCTTCTAGTTTCGCTAGGGGCTTTTTCATGCTTAGACGAGTCATTCAAGATGTTGATGAAGCTGGCGCCGCAGAAACGGCGCAACCCGCGTAATTTCTATTTGGGTATCGCTGCGGTAGTTCTGATTGCCGGGATTGGACGCTATTTCGCGCTCAAAGCCGAGCAGGAGAAGATGGCCCAACAGGCGCTGCTGGTCAAGCACCTCGCCCAACTGGACGCGACGCTGCCAAAGCAACTGGATGCAATTACCACCCTTGAGTACGTCGGTTTTACGTACGGTGACACGATCTTCTACCGCTACAGGATCGACTTAGCAGCGAGCAGCCTCTCCGAGGAACGCAAGGCCAGCATGGAGGCGAGAGTACGCCGTGATTTGGAGGAACTGGCCTGCAAGGAACCGCAGTTGCTGACGATGATGCGCAGGTTCAAGTTTCACCAGGAGCATTACTACCTGGCCAGAAACAGCACACTTTTTTCCATTGAGCTTCGCCCTGAGCAGTTGAGCTGCCCAAAATGATGCCGGTAAGGTGGGTGCCGTCGCTCGTTCATCGCTTCAACCATTCCCTAGACCGCAAGCCTCCAGCCAATCCGTCTTGCGAAAAGGGTATTTATGTCTTTTCTAGATAAAAACGTGCCTTGGAGGGCCATTGATGCGACACGATGTTGTTTTACGCTTTATAGCGATGACTTTGTTCTGCTTCACGCTGACCGGATGCATTCATTACGAACATAAAAGCGCAGAAGGAAAACCCTGGGCTGAGGTCGCGACAATTCGGCAGTTCGACAAGCATTTGTCGATAGACAAGATCGATGACGATACGTCGCTATATTGGCTAGCCCGCCAAACCGAGTATCGACTCGGCGCAGGAAGGCATAAACTTTCCGTTAAGTACGCTATTGGAACCGGATACTCACGTCCAATTGAAATGACCGTGGATTTGGTCGGTGGCCGTACCTATGGGCTTTATGGCATTTCTTCGATGAAATGGTGGTATTACGAAGTTCGTGATGTCGAGACAGGGCGTTCCGCGAAAGTTATAGAGCCGGCGGTCACAACGACGCCTTCTGAATCAGCCGGGCAGGCGGTCCAATAATATTATCGTGTAAAGGGCGTTTGCTCTCTGTCGGTTGGCGTAGCCGTTGGCGATGAATAGCGAGGGCTGCTTCGCAGCCCAGCGGGAGCAAGCTCCCTCGCCACAGAAGCCGGATTGTTGATCGCTCGCCCGTGGCGCAGTTTTATTTTGCTATCCCCTTCTTTTGTGGTTACAGCGGGCACCACGGGTCTTCCCCCTTCGCGCTTTCCAGGATCTTCGGAAAGTTTCGCTCAAAGGCCCAGCCTGAAGCCACGGCAGTCATGGTGGTTTTGCAGGCGGGATTCTTTTCCGAGACGATCACGTTCATATAGAACTGGCTGCCGTAGATTGTCGGCGCCCATAGCACCATGTCGCTTCTTTCGGCATTGCTGTCGATTTTCAATTGGATGGTATTGACGAGTGTCCCACCTGTCGTGAGTTCGGTCACCTGCGGGTGAAAGCAGTGGTTCAGGTAGCCCTGTACCCGTTCTTCCACCACCGTCCGTTCTTGCGTCAGGCAGTACTCGGGGCTGGTTACGCCAGTGTTCAGCAGCTCGTCCTTGGTATACGGATGCAGTGAGCAGCCGCTCAATAGCAGAAAAACGATCCCTGTAAATTTCTTATACAAAATTCATGCTCCTTCAGACGTTGTGGACCGCCAAAACTGATTGCCGTAAGGGCGACGGGCGGGACTATACGCAATTTGTTTCGGTGTGAAATGGCTAAACGGGCTTGTCGTAGGAATCGACGGAGCGAATATTCCCCATTGACTTGCAGGACATTTCCTAGAAAATTCCCGCCCCTTGCGCCTGCCGATTCCGGTGCCTAGTCTTTGTTCATCGCTGCCAATCCAGCGGTCGGGTTTAGCAGCTCGGAATCACGTTAGGCGCATGGCAACTGCCTTCAATGCGGGCATTTTTATTGCTCGAATTCTTATGGCGGCTGTGCGCAGGGCATCCTCGGGTGCGCCGGTTTCCTAACGTACCGGTCTGCTAACCTGCGCACGGCTGCCACCCTCTCGTTTAGCAGCGAACGTGGCGGCTCTTACTTACGTTAGGAGCATTCCATGGACAAACTCATCCCCGACCCACCCGTTCCACCGCTGCATCTGGATATCGCCGCCGACGCCAACGCCGAACGTGTCATCGATTCCTATCTGAACCCCAAACCCGCCCAGCCCGACAAGAAGCTGCCTCCGGGCCAGTTGTTCACCGTCGTGGAGGGCGTCGATGCTGAAAGCCTGTTGGCCAATCTCAGCGAAACCTTGGCCTCCGCCAATGCCATGGCCGGCGATTTGGCGTTCGACCTGGAGGATTCTCGACGGCATGTTGCGTTGGGATTGCAACAGTTGATCGAGCTGAGTCAGCTATTGGCAAACCGGGCACTGGATGTCGTCGATCCTAGATAGAAGCTGGAAACCGGCATGGGATAGACCACGTTTTTCCAAGAAGAAGTGACAGCGCTTCTTCGAGCCGTGGTCTGTTCCTGAGGGATGTGAGACGTCGTTTTTGTTATTTTTTCCGACACGTCATGTGAGACGCGTCTCTTTTTTGAATGGAAAAATCCCGCTCTCTTGAACCGAAAGCGATATGCAGGGTCTGGTGTGCGCGTGGTGTACGCATCAGCAGCGTGAGTGTTTTTTGGGGTTAGGCCGGTTTGGCTGTTCTTCCGCTCACGAGCTTGCTGTCATTTTCATATCGAGGGATCGAACATGTTCTTGCCCGCCCATTGGGCGAGGTTATGCTTGGCGCTGCTGTGCCGTTCTCCGCTAACACTCGCTTACGCCTCCCTGACCCGCCAACCTTCCGCAGCCCTGCAAACCCGCGAGCAATTCTGGGGCATGCCCAAGCGTGGCCTGGCGTTCCTGTTGGCCAACGTCATGTTCTGGCAACCGATGTGGGCCCAGGCGGGCGGGATCGTGGTCAGCGCGCCGGGCACCAGCCTCGGTCAGGCGGGCAACGGCGTGCCCATCGTCAACATCGCCAAGCCCAACGGCAGCGGCCTGTCCCACAACAAATTCAAGGATTACAACGTCGGCAGCAACGGCGTGATCCTCAACAACGCCACCAACCCCGCCCAAGCCACGCAACTGGGTGGGATCATCCTCGGCAACCCGAACCTCAAGGGCACGGCCGCCAGGATCATCCTCAACGAAGTCAACGGCGGCAACGCCAGTCAACTGCGCGGCTACACCGAAGTGGCGGGGCAATCGGCCCATGTCATCGTCGCCAACCCACATGGCATTACGTGTAATGGCTGCGGGTTTATCAACACCCCCAAGGCGACCCTGACGACGGGTAAGCCGATCATCGAAAACGGTCAGTTGAACCGCTATCAGGTGGATCAGGGCAGCGTTGCCATCGAAGGCGCGGGCCTTAACGCTAACAACGTTGACCGCTTCGAAATCATCACCCGCAGCGCCAAGATCAACGCCGAGATCCAGGCGAAAAACCTGACCATCGTCGCCGGGCGCAACGACGTCAATGCGGGCACCCTCAACGCCACCGCCCGTGCCGACGACGGCAGCGCGAAACCGGAACTGGCCATCGACTCCTCGGCCCTGGGCGGCATGTATGCCGGCGCGATCAAACTGGTGGGCACCGAAGCCGGCGTCGGGGTGAAGCTGGACGGCAAACTGATCGCCAGCGGTGGCGATATCCAGCTCGATGCCAATGGGCATTTGAGCATGGCTGAGACGGCCGCCGCCGGTGCCGTCAACATCCAGGCCCAAAGCCTGGAAACCCGCGGCCAGGTGTACGCTGGTAGCCGCTTGGACGTGAAGACCCAAGGCGACCTGACCAGCCAGAAAAACCTGGTGGCCCGCGACAGCATTCACTTGGACAGCGGCGGCACGTTCAGCAACAACGGCATCATCGAAGCCGGTGTCAATGCCGATAACAGCCGCAATACCACGGGCGATGTCACCCTCACAGCCAAGCAGCTGAACAACGGCGGCAAAACCGTCATCGCCAGCCGCGACTTGAACGTCACGACCACTGCGGCGCTGAACAACCAGGGCGGTACGCTCAGTGGGCAGCGCAAGACCACCGTCACCGGCAACGTGGTGGATAACCGCAACAAAGGCCGCATCCTCGGCAACACCGAACTGCACCTGAACGCCGGTCAAGTCCTTAACAGCCAGGGCGGCCTGATCAATAGCCAGGGCCTGCTGATGGCCAACCTGGGCCATCTGGAAAACAATGCCGGTGAGTTATCGAGCCTGCACAGCGCGACGCTGATCCTCGGCAGCCTGGACAACCTGACCGGCTTGGTCATGACCGGCAAAAACCTCGACATCACCAACACCGGCGCGATCAACAACCAGGGCGGTGAACTGTCCAGCCAAGGCGTTGTGACCGTGCGCACCGGCAGCCTGGATAACCGCAACAAAGGTACGGTTGCCGCCAATGGCAAGTTGCTGGTCAGCGCGACCGGCGCAGTAAAAAACACCGACAAGGGCCTGATCGCCAGCCGTGAGGGCGCGCTCGAACTCGATGCCGCCAGCCTGGACAACGCCAGGGGCACGCTGCAAGGCAAGGGCCTGGTGACCGTGGATGTCGCGGGTGATATCGACAACCAGGGCGGCAGCATCATCGCCCAGGACGCCAACCTGGGTGTCTTCGCGACCAACCTGGACAACCGTGGCGGCGTGCTGTCCAGCGTCAAGGCTGCATTGGAGGCGCGCACCACCGGCGTGTTGAGAAATGGCTACGACCTCTATCGCCAGGGCGGCACGATCCAAGCCCAAGGACTGAACATCCAAGCCTTGGCCGGGCTGTTCAACGACGGCGGGCGCATGGCCGCGCAAGCGGGCGATATCGTGATCAGCAACGCGGGCGCGGATATCGACAATCGCAGCGGCGGGATGTATGCCTCCGGCAAGGTCTGGGTCATTGGCCGGAATCTGGACAACAGCGGCGGCGGACAGATCAGCGCCAGTCGTATAGACCTTGACCTTTCGGGCGCGCTGAACAATAACGCGGGCATTATCGAAAGCCAGGACAGCCTGGATATCCTGGCCGCCAGCCTGAGTAACCAGAAAGGCCAACTGCGCACCCTGGGCAAGAACAGCACCACGGCGTTCAACATCGGTGGTCTGTTCGATAACAGCGACGGCACCCTCGAAACCGCCAGTCAAGATGTGGGCTTCGACACCGGCAGTGTCCAGAACGTGGGTGGCAAGCTGCTGCACACCGGCCTGGGACTGTTTGGCATCAGCCAGGCCAACCTGGGGCAGGCGGGTGGGCAACTGGTGACCTACGGCAACCTGACGGTGACGGCCGACAGCTGGACCAACAGCACCGCGATCCAGGCCGGGCACCTGGTGGTTCATGTCGACCAGTTGACCCAGACGGCCACCGGCCAGTTGCTCAGCGCCAACAGCATGGAAGGTCGTGGCAGCAACTGGCGCGTCGACGGCCTGATCGGCAGCGATGGGGCGATCGACCTGCAACTGACCGGCGCCTATGCCGGCAACGGCCGCTTGAGCAGTCTCGGCACCTTGGGCCTCAAGGCCGCGCTGATCAACCTGGAGCAAAACGGCAGCATCGTCGGCGGCGGCAGCACAAGCGTCGTGGTCGATGGTGTCCTCAACAGTTACGGTCGCCTGACCTCGGCGACGGACATGAGCGTCACTGCCGCCACGATCAACAACTACGGCACCCTCGGCAGTGCCGGCGCGCTCGGCGTATCGACTGGCGACCTGCTCAACGAACGCGGATTGATCTTCAGTGGCGGCAATACCAGCCTGCGCGTCAATAGCCTGACCAACCGCTATGCCGATATCTATAGCCTGGGTGATCTGAGCATCGATCGCGACGGCCTCGGCACCCGTGCCAGCCGCATCCTCAACAGCTCCGGCACGCTGCAGAGCGACGGCAACATGCGCCTGGCGGCCAGCACGATCGACAACGTCCGCGAGGTCTTGACCACCCACGATGCAGGCATCTACACCGCCTCGATCAGGGAAGTCGCCTGTATCGAAGGGGTCAACGCCGGCGACTGCAGCGGTGGCAAGGAAAACCACGTCTGGCAGATCATCCAGCGCGACAAGTTCGAAGTCACCGCGGCCAGCGCCGCCTCCAGCATCACCACTGGCGGCAACCTGAATATCCAGGGCGACACCCTGACCAACCGGAGCAGCAGCATCGGCGTCGGCGGCGCATTGACCGCCAACCTCGTCAGCTTGAATAACATCGGCATCGAGACCGGCGAGATCGAAACCTCGCGCACCTTCATGTCCGAACGCACGCGCCACCCGAGTGGCTGGCGCGCCGCCGCGAATGACTTCACCAACAAATATTGGCTGCAGAGCCCGGGTTACAACGCCAACGACCTGGGCGGCCTTGAAGCGGCGATGAGCCGTTTCATCGGCATGACCGAGCGTGAGGTCCCGGAGCTTCGTACTCAAACGGTCACCACCGACAACCAGACCTATGCCGCCATTATCCAGGCCGGTGGCGCCATCGACATTCCTACCCAGGGCGACGTCAACAGCGGCGTCGTGCGTGGCGGCTACAACTACGTCGGCGCCGGCCCGCGCACCGATACCCAGGCTGACAACGTTTTCTCCACCCGCGTCAGCGTCAATCGGCAACTGCCCCCCAGCCTGACCCAGCAACAGGTCGATCCGCTGGCCTTGCCGGGCTTTGATTTGCCGACCGGGCAAAACGGCCTGTTCCGCATGAGCGGCGACGCCTCAACCACGCCGACCCAAGGCTCAGGCCTGACCCAAGTGCGTGGCCTGCCGGACAGCTCGTTCCGGACCAACCCACAAAAGTACCTGATCGAGACCAACCCGGCGCTGACCGACATGCGCCGCTTCATGAGCTCGGACTACCTGCTGACGAACCTGGGCTACGACCCGGACACCGCCGCCAAGCGCCTGGGTGACGGCTTCTACGAACAGCGCCTGATCCAACAAGCCGTGATCGCCCGCACCGGCCAACGCTTCCTCGACGGCCAGACCTCCGACGACGGCATGTTCAAGTACCTGATGAACAACGCCATCGCCAGCAAGGACGCGCTGAACCTGTCCCTGGGCGTCAGCCTCACCGCCGAACAAGTCGCGGCCCTGACTCACGACATCGTCTGGATGGAAACCCGGACGGTGAACAACGAGCAGGTGCTGGTGCCGGTGCTCTACTTGGCCCAGGCCAACAACCGCCTCGCGGCGAATGGTGCGCTGATCCAGGGCGCCGATGTCAGCCTGATCGCGGGTAAAAACCTGAACAATGCGGGCACCCTGCGGGCGTCCAGCAACCTGAGGGCTTCGGCTGGCGACAGCTTGGTCAACAGTGGGTTGATGGAGGCGGGTGGTCGGCTGGATGCGTTGGCGAGTAACCACCTGACTAACAGGGCGGGTGGGGTTATTGCTGGGCGGGATGTCAGTGTTGTGGCCGTGGCCGGTGATTTGACCAACGAACGAACCCTCACCACCCATGCCAGCAGCACTGGCTACAAGACCGAACAGCGTGGTTTTGCCGACAGCGCGGCGCGGATTGAGGCGAGTCATGATCTGAGCGCGGGCGCTGGGCGGGATATCGCCAATGTTGGTGGTGTGCTCAAGAGTGGTAACGACACCACATTGCGCGCGGCCCGAAATATGAACATCACCGCCGCCGAGCAGATGGACAGCCATACGCAGGGCAGCAAACACCGGGACCAGACCATTACCCAGAATGGTTCTAGCGTTACGGTTGGGCGGGATCTTCAGGCCGCTGCGGGCGGTGACCTCAACGTGATCGCCAGCCAGATCGAAACCAAGCGAAATTTGGCCATTGCGGCTACCCAAAACTTGACCTTGGGGCCAGCGGCGAATGAACAGCATTCGTATGGCAAGAGCAAGAAGGTCAAGAGCATTGAGGATCATGTCCAGCAGGTGTCCACCACGCTCAAGGCGGGCGGGGATGCGACGCTGAGCGCGGGGCAGGATCTGACGCTGGTAGCGAGTACGGTCAACGCGGGGAATGAGGCGTACTTGGTGGCAGGCAACAACCTCGCCCTGAAGGCCGCTGCGGATCAGGACTACAGCTTCTACAGCAAGACCAAGAAGTCTTCTTCCGGGAAGAAATTCCGGTTGGATGAAACGGACAGCACCACCCAGGTGGGCAGCCTGGTCAGCTCCGGTGGTAACAGCACGCTGGTGGCGGGAGAAAACCTGCTGTTGGCGGGTAGCGCGGTGACCGCCGAGAAAGGTGCGACGAAATTGGTCGCAGGCAAGGATGTTCAGATTCTTGCCGTGACGGATTCCGACAGCGCTCGACATGAGCGTAAGGAAAGCAAAAGCAGTTGGGGCGGGTTCAAGTCGAGCAAAGTCCAAGACAAGGTCGACGAGAAACGCACCACTGCGGTGGGCAGCATGGTCTCAGGCGAGACGGTCACCGTCGCGGGCGGCCAAGATGTGAAAGTGACGGGTTCGTCCCTGGTCAGTACTGGTGATCTGGCGGTCCAGGCTGGGCGTGACTTGACCATCGATGCGGCGCGGAACACCTTCTCGCGCACCGATATGCACAAGGAAAAGAATCGTGACCTGACCGGTGTGCTGACCGGTAACAAGCTGGGCCTGGATGACATGACGGGCAACCAGCATCTGTTTATCAACAGTCAGAAGCACAACGGCACGGCTACAGAAACCACGCTTACCGGCAGCACGATCGGTTCCAGTGCCGGCAATGTAACGCTGACGGCTGGGCGCGAGTTGAGTGTGGTGGCCAGTGATTTGGTTAGTACCAAGGACATGTCCTTGAATGGCGCTAACGTCACCATTGCTGCCGGGACTGAAACGGCCGACCAGATTAGCAAGGACAACGCCAGAAGTTTGGCCGTGGGTCGCGTGGTCGGTGGGATAGTGGTCGATACCGTCAAGAGCATTCGTAATGACGTACGGGCTGCGCAACAGGCCGATGACAAGCGCTTGAAGGCAGTCAAAGCTGCGCAGGCATTGCTTTCAGCATATAACGCGATGCGCGGCGATGACAGTGCGGCTAATGAGTCGGACGGCAGGCCAGCCAACAGCAAAGGTTCCTTTATCAAGATAGGTACCGAGCTGGCCAATACCCGTAAGAAAAGCACCAGTGAATACCACGCCGAAACGACCAAACAATCGACACTCAACAGCGGCGGCAGTCTGGACGTGATCGCCAACGGAAATGCGCCCGATACCAAAGGCGATATCCGTGTTGTGGGTAGCAGTATGAAGGCCAACGACACCCTGCTGCAGGCGAAAAACAATATCACTCTCGAAAGTGCTCAGGACCGGAGTAACTGGGATAACCAGAACTCCACCAACAAGACCAGCATCGGCGCCAGTTTCAACATTGGCGAACAGATGGGATTCACCCTCGACCTCGGTGCAAAAATGGCCAAGGGCATGGGAACCGGTCACGACGTCACTCATATCAACAGCACGGTGGATACGGGACTACTGGTTCTAAAAAGTGGGCAAGACACCACGCTGGCTGGGGCTCAAGTGCGGGCCGACGCGATCAAGGCGGATGTCGGCGCAAACCTGCACATCGCGTCGCGCCAGGACGAGGCAAGCAAGAAAAACAAACGAACCAGCGGCGGCGTGGGTGTAAGCATATGCGTCCCACCGTTCTGCCTGGGATCGATGGTCTCAGGCTCTGCCGAATACGCTGGCAGCAAAGTGAACAGCAATTATCGGGCGGTCACTGATCAAACCGGACTGTTTGCCGGAGTCGGCGGCTACGACATCGATGTGGGAAAAAACACCGTCCTTCAGGGCGCGGTAATCGCCAGCGAAGCAAGCGTCGACAAGAACCACCTCAGCACGGGCCGGTTGTTAGTCAGTGACATCAAAAACAAAAGCGATATCAAAAGCCAGGCTGCGGGCCTGAGCTACTCCGGCGCGACCGCAGGATTCAGCGATGCCCGTTCAGGTGTCGGCGGCGCAATACCGTTGATGCTCGCAGATTCCGACAGCAGCAAAACCCGCAGCGCCGTCAGTCCGGGAACCATTACCGTACGCGATGCGGCCGGGGCGAATGATCTTGTCGGTTTGAACCGCGATACCGCCAATGCCAACAAACAGCTTGATCGGCCGGATGAGAAGGCCATGCAGGAGCGGATCGACCTGATCCAGAGCTCGGCGCAGTTATCTGGCAGCGTGATCGATATGGTCGCTGAAGCCAAGATGAACGAGGCAAACAAACTTCGCAAACAGGCGGATGCGCAGTCCAACGCTGGTTCGTCTGGAGCCGCTGAAACGGCCCGGGCGGCAGACGCGGCGTTCGCAGAGGCCAAGCGTTGGCAGGTCGGTGGCGATAAGAAAATGATGGCCGATATTGCCTCGGGTCTGATCGCTGTGGGCTTGGGTGGCGCTACGGGCGGTACGGCGGTTGGGATTGTTGCTAATACTTCGGCCAGCGACATTTCCAATAGGATTGGTACGTTTGCCGACGCTCAAGAACATAGAGAGGGTATTGATAGCGCGACCAAAGCCGCGTGGGCTGAGGGCGGCGCGGCACGGATCCTGTTGCACGCCTTAGCAGGTGCCGCGATAGGCTTGTCCAGCGGCAACGCGGGGAGCGGGGCGCTTGGGGCCGGTGCGTCTGCGGCGTTGATGCCGTTCATTGGCAAAGCGCTCAGTGACAGCGGAATGACAGAAGCTGACCAAGATGCCCTTGCCACGCTGGTCGCGACGGGGGTTGGCGCGGCGGTAGGTTCTAGCAACGGCAGTATCGGTGCGGTAGTCGCCGGCGGTGTGGCAAATAACGTCGACACATTTAACAGGAGGTTGCACAAGGAACAAGAGGTCCCAGTACTGGAGAAGAAGGCCGAAGAGCTTGAAAGGACCTTGGGGGAACCGGGTTCCAGTGCCAGTTGGAAAGACTTGTTGATGATGGCAGCGGGCGGCAGTGTTAATGCCGCAGACGAAGCTCGACTGGATCAACTGTATTTGCAGTCTAAAGGTAGTGACCCGGAGTCCCAACGTCTCAATGAGGATCTGAATTTCGCCAAGGGGATCGTCGCCGAGTTGAAGGCACAGAAAATCCCCCTGACGTGGAGCGACGGAAGCCCAATCGTCGCGAATGGCGAGAAAGTCTTTGCCTTCGGTGCAACCGAGGAACAATTCAACGACTCAACACTGTTCAACGCGGCGGGGTTGTATGGCCCTGGAGCCGTGTACGAGCAATGGCGCCAGTACGGACAGGACCAGGCAAGCCTGCATGCGGGCGAACTTGCAAATTTGTCGAGCTATGAATCTGAAGTAGAAGACGCTGCTCAACGGCTTTCGGTTCTGGCTGGGAAAGGGGTCGTGACCGTTTCGCCGGAGTTGGATGCGGCGATGCTGGTAATGCCCGGAGCCAGGGCTGCGAAGACGGTATTTGAGACAGTCTTGGAGAGAATGGCTGCTAAAAAAGCGGCTGGATTGGAGGCTGAGGCGGGTGTTGGTGTTGGGGCAAAAGGCTTAACGCCTAGTCTTGGGTCATTTAATGAGCAGAACTTTACGCTTAATGGTCAAGCGCAGTTTGTTGAAAGCCGATTTATCCAACTGAATACTACTGTGCGTCTTTCGGAGGACTTTACGCTTAATACAGGTGTTGTGGTGCCTAAGGGAAGTGTAGTTACGGTTAGTGATGATGTCATGAAAATAGTTGAGCCTAGTGGTGTTAGCTCAATTAAATCGTACAATAAAAATATCGCTCAGCCATTAATGTTAACTGACAGCGGGGCGAAAACTTTTACACTGGACGATGTTCGCAATCTGAGTGGTCGGGAGAAATGGGAAGCCGGAGAAACGTACGTTCAAGAGCTTTACGGGTCGACAGGTCAACGATACTATCCGGTCCCAGGTACCGGCGGGCGCTATGTCGATGCTCCTGTAGATATGCCCAATGGCACTATTGCTGCAAATGAGGTGAAGACGTACCAGCGGGTTATAAGCTCTACGGGAAACTTGAATGAAGTACCGCTCTCTGAAAAAATCTACGCCCAGATTGAGAAGGATCTTTATCTTCGAGATGCCGTTAAAGGGTATGAGCCAAAATGGATATTTTTAGAAGCGCCACCCGCGAAAGAACTATCGAGAATTCTGCAGCTGAACAAAATTGATATAGTTATTCACAAGTGATTTTGAGGTGTGTGATGGTTAAAGCTAGCGAAACAGCGGAAAGTCTACTAGCGCGACGTGTCGCTGGATTTGATTTGTTCAAAGCGGAACGCATGCCTGTACTTCATGATTTTTGTAAGAGCTTGGGGTTTGATGAACCACACGAAGTGCTGAATCGGCCTGAAAAATTTCTGTCTACGTTGGATAGTGGCTTTATGAACGCTGTCATCAGTGAAGAGAATAGGGTTTGGCTCATCACTCGCATGGGGTATTACATTGGGGAATACCTAGTGTGCCTCTACGACGGCCTCTGGTTGATTGATAAAGATCCATCGTCACCAACATTTGCTAAGTATGTGGTTGGAGATTTTTCGTTTGATGGAGTTATTGCCAAAGTTGTTGATCCATTTGAAATGGCTCAGTGCTATGTGGATACACCTGTACCGCGTTTCTTGAAACAAGAAATCGAAAAGAAGCTGGTAAGAAAATAGAGGAAAGCATGAGTTATGCTTCTTGAGTTTATTTATTGCAAGAAAGAATGGCATGTTAACGGTGTTGTATAACTTGGCATTTTGTTGTTTTTTTGCGCAAAGAAGATTTTGAAGAGAGCGCGGTAAGATCGCGATTTTTTCGAATGGTTAGTTAATTTGGAACTCGCAGATGGACTGGAAAGGGGACGCCCATTAGCCGGTCTCAAATCAAGGCTAAAAGCCAACCTGCCCTGCAGCTTTAAACTGCAGTGAAAAGGGGACAGATTTATTTGTCGTGCTGGTAAATAAATCTGTCCCCTTTTTTACAAGCGGCCAGAATCCGAGCCAGAAAATACTCGAAAATGCCTTCAATGCGGTCAACAGCCGCTTTGTTAAGTCTTCACGTGCGGCGGGCGAGGAAATTGCTGAGGTCCACCACTGGAACTTCGGTAAGACAGATTTTCCAACGCAGATCGTTGACCCCCGGCATTTAGTACCCGTACCTTCGCGCGAAGCTCATCAACTGATACACCAGCAAACCAGTGCAACTTCCAAAATCTGGATGGGGCATATTTCTCCGTTGCACAGAATAGAGATCCCCGATTGGTCAACGCCCCTAGCGCCAAAACGGTGAAGGTATGAATCTCAAGAAGACATTTCAAGTGCTAGGATTGCCGGCAGTGCTGGGTGCATGTGCGGATGGAAGCATCCGTCCGCCCATCTGTACGCTTGACGCTCCGGCGCAGTGGTATGGGTTTCCACCAGCGTTGATCCCGCTGTGGAGCGATGGATCGCGGCCGACTTATATAGGCTATTGGAAGCACTGGTTTGTCGACCGCGAACCCTGCTTCGTCAAGATGTATGTAGCGTCCGAGCATATGACGATCGAGATTGCCCGCACTCCCGCCCAGTTGATGGGTGTTATAGCAATGATGTCCATCAGTGTCGAAGACGGTGCCACCCCAAAGCTTGAGCAATTTGCCCAAGCGGTTGGACTTGATTGTCTGGAAGCGCTGGAGGTGCAGTCACTGAGTACCGGTGACGATCCCCAAGGCTTCGCCAACGTCGAATTGTTTAGCAAGCAGACGCCGCTGGAGAGCATTGCTGAAGGCTCTGGACCCTACAGCGGAGACTTTCCCAACCCGTCCGACCCCGGGCCATGGTGGGAAAGCAGTTGCTCCTTCGAAATCATCGACAGGGATGTGCCCGCGCCGAAAGGTGGCCAATTGCCGGCGTGGTTTGATCCTGATCGAGAGAAAAAGCCGTTGTTTGAGAGCTTCTTGCAAGCCGGACGCTTGGACTATGCGTGGCTGACCCTGAACTCCACAGGTTGGTCGATAACCGATGCGCGGCAGGCGCTTGTGGCGTTGCAGACACGGAGCAACGACAGAGGCTTCGATGCAGTAGTGGAGTATTGGATGTCGGTTGCGGATGTCAGCGCCGGGGGATACTGAACCCCATGTCCAACCGGTTTAAAAGCAAGGAGAAGGGGACAGATTTATTTTTCAAGACATGGGCATAAATAAATCTGTCTCCTTTTTTTTGCTGGGTCAGCACTTCCGGCATACCCGCCGAAGAAAGGAACTGAATAATGAATGTCATACCGCTAAGCCATACGACGCAGAAATTAATTTTCTACGTGGCCCAAGACTTAAACCTATCCGTTAGGTTTGATGTTAAGCAGCTTATGAACGAGCTTGCTGTGTCAAGGATTTGGAGTATTGCACCGCCCAGTTTTATTGATGAAAAAGACGAGAATGATCTGGAGGTGGTGGGTGGAATGCTAGAGATTTATTCAGCAATACCACCGAATACGCTTCCTGTAGGTATGGACTCGAAGAAACTAGAGGAAGTAGAAGTTCTGATTGAGGCTGTCAGAGCCCTATCTGAGAAAAATTGTCTGTCCTTTGAATTCCAATTAGATGCTACTTATGTTGGTTGCATTGAGGATGGTGTCGTAGATCGAGTCCTTCAGGAAGGCTTGCTTACGCCGTGGAGAAATAATCTCAGTGCGGAAGGTGAATAAAATCGGAAAAATGAAAAGGGACAGATTTATTTGTCGTGCTGGGGTACCTTGGAGGCCGATAAAATGAATAAGCAGCTAGACTTTCTACTCGATAAGGTGTTAAGGCATGATCTGGTTTTGGTTCAGGTAACTGGCGCTCCACGCCCGCAAGTCTTGCGCGCTAAAATTGAGCGGATCTATTCTACCGGAAAAGGAATTGTTTATGGGTTTCTTAATTCGGAAGTTGAATTCGTTCGATCTGGTGGGACGTGGGGGGATGTAGCTCTGAAAGTTGGTGAACAGGCCCTGCTGTTTGTTGCGTCGGTTTCTGGGAAGCTATATGAAGATGTTTGGCATGGACATATGGTTGTAGAGGATATTGAAGGGAGCTTGTATGCGATTTACCCCCGTAAGGAGTTATGGCTGAGTGAAGATATTCCATCCTTAATCAGGGTGGCCTCCAGGCAAGACCCAAAACGATCATACGCGACAGCAATTCGTTTCGATGTGATGGAGGAGTATTTGATAAGTTTGATAGAGGGGGCGGTAGTAGTGGGGGCTAATTGTTGTATTGAAGAAAATGGGGGAGGCCACGTTTTTACGGACAAAAGGGGGTGGATTTACTTTTCATTTGAAAAGGGGATAAATTGAAAAGGGGGCAGATTTATTTGTCGTGCTGGTAAATAAATCTGTCCCCTTTGTTCTGTTGAGGCAGATATCAATACTTGGGTCCCAGTCTGGAAGAGCGAAGGCTGGTCAGCTAGTAAAATAGAGATGACACGCAAGGAAGTTCATGAATTGAACAAAAAATTATTTGATGGGATGGGCGCTAAGTATGAATCCAAATGATTATGTGGGTCGTCCGATAATTGGTGTGTTGGCGGCGTTAAAAGATGTATTTCCTTTGGTTGAATATACTAAAGTTGAGCGTGATGAGTTTTTGAAATTGCCAGAGTGTGGCGTTTATTTTCAGGCAGGTAGCGAGGGGGTTGTCGTAGCCTACAGAGTCTATTACCAAGCAGTTGGAGAGTATTATCCCGCTGCTGCTGAAACAAAGAATGCATGTTTTGGGATTGCGACCGTTGAGGACTCAATTGCTTTCTTTGGCCAACCCGTGCGAGATATACCATCTGTCCGTATTCCTGGTATCGCTCCTACCAGTCCGGGGTATGAGTTTTTAACGGATGGACGAGTGGTGGCCGTGCATTATGATTCTAGTACTCGTCTTGTTACATATGTACATGTAAAGAAAATAGTTAAGCAATAACGCAAAGGGTAACCAAAAGAACGAAAAAAGGGGCAGATTTGAATGGCACTTACTTAACGTGCTTAGCATGCCCATGCTTCCTGATATCTGCCCTTGCTGACCGACGTGATTTGGTCAGTAAGGGGTAGGCCTGGGGTCTTCGTTTAATAGCTCGCGGCTCGACACGGCCAGGTCTGTTCCCAACGCGTCTTTGTGCGATCAGCTTCAGCAAATGTGCCATGCCAGCCTCTTTTTCACCGCTCCCATATTGTCGCAGCGCCAACCACAGCTGAAGGCTGTGTTTGAAGCTCAGCTCACGAGGCAAGCAGTCTGCTAAGAGAGCCGATTGTGCCATGAGCATTCGGATCAGATTGTGTGCCAGTAGGTAGACCCAGAGTTCCTTGACCCCCATGCCAGGGGTTTTGCAGCTTAGCTTTCCAAGTCCCAGGGTGGACTTGAGATTGCGCAAATCCAACTCGACATGCCATCGCCCTTTGTACAGCGATTTACGAGCGAAAAGGGGACAGATTTATTTTATGCAAAGAAAAAGGGGACAAGAAAAAGGGGACAGATTTATTTTATGAGATGCAGAGAGGGCAGGCTTATTAGCTTGCTCGTGATAAATAAATCCGTCCCCTTTTTTGCGCTTTTTTCGGTCAGGCCGCTCAGATCGCGGCAGAAAATGCGTTTTCCCAAAAAGGATTTGATGTGGTAGGGAAATACATTGAAAAGGTCTGGGTACCAAACCCTAGTGATCCTAGAACAGTTGCGTGGGTGCCGAAATGAATGACATTATTAAGAAGTTTGACAAGCTCTGCAATGTGGCTATGGCTGCGTTTAGTGAAGAATTAGAGGTTTCCTATGAGGTGTCGCTGTTAAATATTCTGGAGTTCGTTAAAGATAATCCAGACTATAAAGATGTCTTTGTAGACAGATTTAAGTTGATCTTGATGTCGGGTAGTTCGTCATTTGAAGTTGTAGCATTTTGCATGCGTGAACTTCAGTGGGCTGAAATTAAAGAGTTTGTGCTATCAAATATGAACCCCTCGCAGGATCCGCGTAGTGAAGCCCTGCGAAGTGTGTTAGCTGCATATGACGATTTTTGGTCTGATGCAGATATTTATAGGTACTACGATAAGAGTTAGTTTGCGTAAGGAGAAGGGGACAGATTTATTTTGTGAGGTGCAGAGAGAGCAGGGTTATTGGTTTGTTCGGTGTTCTAAAATAAATCTGTCCCCTTTTTTTTGTCCTAGTTAAAGGTGGGAGAATAGTTAATGGACAATAAAGAGGTTCTTAAGGTCATTGACAGTATGATGTGGGCGAAAAAAGCCTCAATTTTTCTTTTGTTGCTTGATTATGCTCTACGTAATTTTGATTCGGCGAGCGGTACCCAAGAAAAATGTCAGGAGGCGGTTGATAGATGTTGGCTATGGCTGTCTGATCGAGGGGTCAGTGCGGATGAATTAGCATATTACCTAGACTCCGAGGAAATGCAGAGCGGACCGTTGGCGGAAGAAAATTTTGCATCTGAAAGCGTAGAGCAAAATAGTTTGATTTTGATTTTGTTGGTAATCGGTTTTTTTGCTAATAAGGCCTACAAGGTTGCGGGGCTACAAGAGCAAATGTCTGAGTCGATATGTGAGGCGGACGAGAGTTCCGCTGTATATATCGTTGACTATATTGGTCGGGTAGGTTTGTCTGGTGTGTTGAGTGTTTATCTATCCGCTAAAGCTGAGCTTTAAGCGGAAGGGCGAACAGGGGGCTGATTTATTTGTGAAGCGCAGAGGGAGCATGTTTATTGGTTGTGCTCGGTTTATAAATAAATCTGCCCCTTTTTTCTCTGCTGTCGTCGAAAGTGTTTCGGTGGTCTGCGGTCATTAAAATTTTGCAGGGAAGTAATCATGAAAAAAATCACCTTTTTAGTTCTAGCCATGGCTCTGGCAGGCTGTCACTCAAATGTCAGGGACTCCTCTCCAAGCTTGCTCAAGGACGGCGTCCAGTTGCAGCAAACCAAGGTCGTCGCTGACGCGGACCATGCCAAGATCATCATGAAGTCGACAGGGTTTACCCACCCGGTGCAATTCTCCGTGCGGCGCAGTTACGATACCGATCAGCGTGCCGAGGTCTTGGGAACCGTGGTCGATTCCGGTCGTGGCAAGGTATTCGGCTGGATCGCCAAAGTGAACGAGGTTGCCAACAGCGCCACCGTAAAACGTTTCCCCCAGCTGGAGGTGCAGGCTGATCCCGGACAGGCGATTGAAGTGATCGGTGAATCACGGGTCTACGACTCGAACTACTACCGCTATGCCGAAAAAATTGTTTATGCATGCGGCCCTATGAGCTCTACCTTCAAACCCGAGAAGCAAAAGGTTTATTTGGTGGAGTTCGTGATCATCGGGGCCGGTTGTGAGCAGCATGTCTACGACGTCACACAACCACAGGAGCGTATTCCTGTTGCGAGCGTATCGGGCCTCTGAATCCGATTTAAGGATTGAGAAACGGGCGACCCTCAAGTCGCCCGTTTTCATTACTCCGCAGCCTGCGTGAGAATGTGGACTTACTGCTTGGTCGTGATAAATAAATCCGTCCCCTTTTCGGTCAAGATAGAAACTTTAACAGTTCGGCATATAAGGTTTATTATGAGAATAGAATGCGTGAGGCGTTGAATGATCCGTCGAGAACTATAGGGTCTACGACTGTAAAATTTAAGCGTGAAAATTCAGATTCGATAAGGCCGGATACTATGGAGTTGACCTATACTATCGATGGTAAAACTCGAACGGTCTCCTTTGAAAATGAAGCTGGTAAAATTCCAGAGGTGAGTAATGGTTACTAAAGATTTAGAAATTGTGAAGGAAATATTTTCTTTAATTGATTCTGGAATAGTTTTGGGTTATGACTCTTTCTGTTATGAGGTTGAGGTGGGTGAAGGGTACATGGAGTCGGTGCTGACTGTTGAGAAGGATGGTGTTGAAGTAACCGATGCTGATACTGATTTTAATAGCTCCAAACTATACAGGTTGATAAAGGAATTGAAGGCAGAGGGCAAGGCTCGAGGTGAGGAATGGCTTTCTTTTTCAATATCCTATCGACGTGAGGGTGAGGTGAAAACGAAGTTTAATTACTGACGTTCAAATGCACAGTGCCGCGAAAAGGGGATTTATTTTATAAGGTGCAGAGAGTCGATTCATTGGCTTGCTCGGTGTTCTAAAATAAATCCCCCTTTTCCCCCTTTTCCCCTCTACCAAATCTACTGCTGTAGAGGTGCCGCGAGATGTACATATTGCAGGCCTACGTATGGCGGAAAAAGTAAGGAAAAGAGGACAGATTTATTTTATGAGATGCAGAGTGTCCCCTTTTTTTGATCGGCGTGCCGAGGTCTTGGGAACCGTGATCGATTCCGGTCGTGGCGAAGGCATGGTTGTGTTGGCGCTGTTTGAGGAGATTTTGGCGCAGTTATGGCGCAGTTCTTGACGAACTGCGCCACAGCTCATCGCAGCAGATGGATGTAGTCGCTCCCGACGGTCGGGACTACGTCATGGCCACAAATAAAACCAATGCTGCCCCGCTTAAATGGGTCGCATTGGGTGATCGACCAACCTAGCAGATTGACTCCCCAGCGCTTCCAGTCCTTCAGCACATCATCGATGACAGCAGTGGCAGTGTCTCTAACGGATCGTGAAACCGGCGACCCCAAAGGTCGCCCATTTTCATTTACTCAGCCGCCTGCGCCCGCAACCGCCTCCCAATCACATCCATCACATCACACCCATCGCGCAGCGATATCGTCAGCATTTTGCAAAGGTCGGAGAGGACCAGCGTGTCGGAGCTGATTTCCGAGCGGAACGCGATGTTTTCCAGCAGTTGGGTCACGGTGCGGATGCGGTAGTCGGCGGTTTCGAAGAGGACGTCGAGCGGGGCTTCGGTGTCGATGAGCAGGGTGGCGGGAGTGCAGTCGATGCCGGTGACGGGCATGTATCGGTTCATGGGTAGTACCTCATTCAATTGAAGGGAGCTACCTCGTTAATCGAGTCGCCAAACCCGAGTCGCCATTAGGACGACGACGGAATATAGGCCGCCTTGTCCGGGTGCTACAAGACGCCGCTTTCCGAGCTTGATGTAGGACGTTTAGCCTGTCAGCGGTGGTATTTCGTTACGTTGGTTTTGGGCTGCCAACGGTGGCTAGGGTTTGCTTCCGCTTGGGTGCGGAGCGTTCACAGAAGGGGCTGCTGCGCAGCCCAGCGGGAGCAAGCTCCCTCGCCACAGGGGATTTGAACAGCCTTTAGGTGGGTGAGCTGTCCTGAGGGGCGCCGTCGTTGATATTCTGCTGGAAATCTGTAACTCGGAACGAGGCCGGGGGATCTCGTTTCCGTCTCAACAGTCTCTTCAGCCAGGCTCTTTTTTGTGCTTCCCTTATGGCCACTTTTCTCTTTCGCAGCCTGCCCAGCGCTCGCCCACTTCGGACTCACAGACCGTGCACAACCCCACCCGCAATGCGCTGACCACCCAACTCGCCGCCAACCCTGATGACGTCACCACACGTGCCGCGCTTTACCGCGATCTGCTCGACACCGCCGAGGTTTCATTAGACGGCATACGTGTCGCCGCAGGGCTGTGCGATCCGGCCGCTAACGTCGTCATTACTCAGTTGAACACCACGGCACATGCCAATCGCCCCGGGCCGTTGCTGGCGCAGCTTCGCAACCTGCCGGTCGATCATCTGGAGTTGGATAACGCCGAGCCGGCGTGGTGCGATGCCCTGGCTGGGCTGCCCTTGCGCACGTTGGTGCTCAACAGCCCACGTTTCAGCTGCGATCCAAGTGTATGGCAACGCGTGCCAGGCCTCGCCCTCGAGCGCCTGGAAATCAGCGGATTCTCCCGCGCCGATAACGCCACCAGCCTGCCTTCCCTCGAACGGCTGCGCCGGCTGACGTTAAGCACCTACGGCGAAGACTTCGACGACAAATTCTTCGAGCAACTCGGCAATAGCCCGCTGCAAGAACTGTCGCTGAACCGTTGCGATGACGTCACCGACGATGGCCTTCTCGGGCTGTCAAACCTCAGGTTGCGCTCACTCACGTTGGAACGCGTCGGCGAGCTGACGTCCCGTGGGATGGCGCATTTATGCAGTCACCCCCTTGAGCAACTGTCCCTCGGCTGGAGCAGCGCAATCCTGAAGGACCCTGCATGGCTCTCCGACCTGAGCGCGTTGCGCTCTCTGAGCCTGGATCAATGTTACGCAACGGACGCCACGCTGCACGCCATTGCGGATCTGCCCATCGAACGGCTTTCGCTCTCGTCTTCGTATGTTGGTGAGGATGACCTTGAGGCCTTGGAAGGCATGCCGCTCGCCGACCTGGATCTCAAATCTTCACGGCAAGTGATCGAGCGGCTCGATGTGCTGCACTGTTTTCCACTGAAGCGCCTGGGGCTTTCCGATGTGCAAGGCATCGATGCAGATACGTTGAGTGATCTGCGTGGTTTGGAGTTGGAGTCCCTTGACCTGTCATTGAACGACCTCACTTGGAAGGAACTGAAACAACTCGCCGGCCTGCCACTGAAGCGACTGAAGCTCAGCTTTTGTCGCGGCGTGGATGGCAAGGTTCTGCGCAAGCTTGTCGAGTTGGGCTTGCCGTTGGAGCAACTTGAAATAAGCGGCCTGGATCTGCGCGATGCCGACCTGGCCTGCCTGCGCGATCTGCCGCTGCGGCGCCTGCGTTTGTATGACAGCCCTTGGCTCACCGACGCCGGAGTGGCCCACCTTGTCCGGCTGCCGTTGAGTGATCTGACGATCTCGGCAGATCCCGGGGAATCGCGGATTACGTCAGCCGCAGTGCCGGTGTTGGAGCAATTGCCGTTGCACACATTGGCGTTGCTGAACTGTTCAGGGATCAGTGCCGAGGGTTGGGATCGGCTGGCCAGGTTGCCGGCTCGCGTGATGGGGCCAGGTATATAGGCTGACGCTAGTCACTCATCGTCCTGGCGCAAAACGCTTGCGGCAAACGCGTGGTGTCTTTTATGCCCAACAAAAAGCCCTGCTATTTTGCTGGGCTCAAATTTCTGTTTTGTGCTGGTTACGCGCAGTGAGGGACCTTCTCCACTTCCCTGTGAATCTGTTCCCCTTTTGCAATTTCAGCTGTACGTAAATCATACGCAGTCTGCAGATTCAGCCAAAACTGCGCTGACGTTTCCAATGCGGCGGCCAGGCGCAAAGCAACATCGGCGCTGATGCTACGGCGCATCAAGACGATGTCATTTACGGTGGGGGCAGAAACGTGCAAAGCCCTCGCAAGCGCAGCTGCGGTAAGGCCAAGCGGTTCCAGATACTCTTCTTTGAGAATTTCTCCAGGGTGTACGGGCCTCATGCCATTCTTAAACATGATTCACCTCAGTGATAATCTACGATTTCTACATTTTCGGGGCCGTTGGCGCCCCAGACAAAACAGAATCCTTCACACCCGTGGGAACAAGTTTTACTCCCGCGGATTTTACGCCGTTCGATGACTGACCCACATCACGCCGAGCCCCATGGTGAACGACCAACTCTTTACCAGTTGTAACTCAACTTAGCGGTGACTTCACGGCCCGGGTTGTAGTAGTTCGCGGTCCCCGAACCAACCACATGTTGCTCATCCAGAAGGTTGCTGACGTTGATCGCCAGGTCAGTGCCTTTGAAGAGTTTGTAGTTGAAGGCCGCATCGAAGAGCGTCGTGCCATCGCTGGTGCCGGTGTTGGCCGCGTCGAAGTAGTAAGAGCCCACATAACGTGCGCCCAGGCCAACGCTGACATCGGTGTCGGGGATGTTGTAATAGCTCCACAGCGACGCGGAGTGTTTTGGCGCCGTGGCGAACTCATTCCCTTTGAGTGAACTGCCGTCGTACAAAGTACCGCGCAACACTTCGGACTCCATGTAGGAGTAGCCACCCACCAGGCTCAGGTTGGGGGTCAGCTCAGCCTTGGCTTCCAGGTCCAGGCCGCGTACCCGTGATTCGCCAACGGTTTGCTGCTCGATGACACCGCTGGGCAGTACGACGGCGATGCTGACATTTTCCTGGGTCAGGTCGTAGACGGCCGCTGAGAACAGCGCGTCCATGCCGATGGGCGCATATTTCACCCCCACTTCATATTGCCTGCCTGTCTTGGGGACCACGCCGACCGTGGGTGGCGAGACCGACTCGACCATGCTGACGTAGGTCGACACTTCGTCGTTGACGATATAGGTCAGCGCGCCGCGATAGGAGGTTTCCGAGAAGTTATCCGACTCTTTTACGTTGTTGATGTCGGTACTGGACAGATCCAGCGAGTCGTTGCGCACACCGGCGGTGACGATAAAGCGTTCATAGAAGGACAGGTTCTGTTGCAGGAACACGGCCTTGGTTTTCGTGTCCAGCTTATCGTTGCTATAAGGCGCTACGCCGCTGGGCACCCCCGTGAACACGGGGTTGGCCAGGTCGATGGATGCTGTCGTGGCATAGACGGAGCGTTCCTCAGTCGAAGAATCACCATACTCCACGCCCACCAATGTACTGCTGTCGATGTTTTCGAAGCGGGCATCGTATTGCAGCATCAAGTTGCCGTTCAGTTGCTCGGCGTCGCTGTCAGTGCCGAAGATATAACGCGGGACGGTAGTGCCGGTGCGGGTAGGGGAGTCGCTGAGGAACACATAGCCGAAATCATCGGTCAGTTCGCTGTAGCGCAGGTTGCTGCGCAATACGAAGCCATTGTCGAAATCATGGCTGAAGGTGCCGCTGATGTTGGTACGCTCGACGTCGTGGAAGTTGTAGCTGGGCTCGCCGTAGAACTTGTCACGGTCGTATTCTTTGTCCAGCGGGTAACCGCCGCTGTTGGGCGAGCTTTGGGTTTTCAGGTAATCCACGATCACCGAGGCCGAGGTGAAGTCCGTGGGTGACCAGGTCAGGCCGCCCATCAGGAACTTGTTGTCGTCCCGTGAATGCTCGTACTCGCGATCACTGTCTTGCATCTTGGCCGTGAAGCGACCAGCCACGGTTTTGTCTTCGTTCAACGAGTCGCCGACATCGATGCCGGTTTCGACATGGTCGAAAGAACCGTAGGTGACGTAGCCCTGGCCAAACTTGTCGAAGCGTGGCTTCTTGCTGACAAAGTTCACCGAGCCGCCCGGGTCGGCCGGGCCGAACAGCGTCGAGTTGGCGCCGCGTATCACCTCGACGCGCTCATAGGCGAAAGGCTCTTCGCGCACACCGCGCATCGAACCCAGGGTCAGGCCGTCTCGATAGGTCGTGGCCTGGAAGCCGCGGATCTGGAAGTAATCGTTGCGGTCGTCAGTGCCGTAATAGTCGGTAATGACCCCGGGCGTGTATTGCAGCAGCTCTTCTGTCGTGCTGACGCTGCGTTGCTTCATTTCCTTGTCGGTCACCACGGAAACCGAGGCGGGCGTGTTGAGGATGCTGGTGGCCACCTTGCCGCCGACCCAGAGTTCCTGGGCGACCACCGAGTTGGGGTCTTCGGTGCCATCGACCCTGGCCTTGGCATTGACGAGGATGGGCGCAAGGCGATACTCCTCGAGTTCGGCATCTGCCTTGGTTTGCGGCATCAGTAAGTAAGCGTTCGGGCCTTGCTGCTGTATCGCTATGTCGCTCCCCTGCAACAACGATGACAGCGCTTCGGACGTATCGAGTGTGCCGCTCACGCCCCGGGTATTGCGGTTCGCTACGCTTGAAGCGTCAAAGGAAAGGCTGATACCCGCCTCGCGCGCAAAGCGGTCAAGCGCCAGTGCCAGTGGACCGGCAGGAATGTTCCATTGGTGTACCGGGTGGGTCTGCTCAACGGTCGAGGACTGCGCCAGGGACGGTAGCGCATAGCTGCTGACGATGACGCCGAAGATCGCACCGTGGATGGCACGATTCAGTAGATGACGCTGGGGAACCGGGGACGCACTCATTGACTCGCTCCGTGAAAGGGGATCGGCAGATCGGCCTGTAGGTCGGCCTTTCTTACATGCCGAACGAGAATGAGAAATCACCTCATTTTTATTTGATGTTGATGTGCGACGAAGAAAACCCTTAGCTGGCGGCGCTCAACGTCACCCAATATTGGGTTCGATAATCGATCCGCAGGTGCAGTGACTGCGCAACCAATGCCAATACCTGATCGGTGTCGGCGAGCTGAAAGGTGCCGGAAACCCGCAGGCCCGAGACTTCCTCGGCGCAGCGCAACAGGCCGGGGCGATAACGCGACAAGGCCCCAATGAAATCACCGAGGCGCATATGGCGTGCGCTGATCACCCCATCGCTCCAGCTCCATACATCCAGGCCGTTGTCCTTGAACTCACGAACGCCATTTGAGGTGAACAACCGCTGATTGCCGGCCTGGACTGTGTTGTTATCCGTAAGGGTTTGAGTGGATCCAGGAAATACGCTGACTGCGCCGCGCTGCACCGCGATGAGGGTCCCGTCGTCACGCTCGTACGCCAGGAACCGGGCGTTCTGGGTGCTTATCAATCCGTCGCGGGTTTGTACCCAGAAAGGACGCGGTTGAGCCGAGCCTGCGTCCGCACCGGTGTTCACGATGATTTCGCCGCGCCGCAAAACGATCAGGCGCCGCTGTTCGTTGAAATAGCTGTCGACCGCACTGTCGCTGTTGAGCTGGACGAGGCTGCCATCATCGAGTTGGAAGCGCTTTCGTTCGCCGGTCTTGCTGTGCTGCTGGGCCAGCATGGCCGGCAGCGGCGTGTAGTCGCGGCCCAGCCAGGTCGCTCCACCCAAAGTGGCCAATGCGCCCAGTAGCTTCAGGCTTTGGCGCCGATGCATGCCTGTGCGGGCGCCCTTGAGGGTGTGCCGGGCCAAATCAGGTGGCACGCCCGCGAAGTCATCGCCAAGCGCTTCCACACGCTGCCACGCTAACCGATGTTCCGGACGCTGCTGCAGCCAGTGCTCGAACGTGCGCTGGGTTTGTTCATCGGCTGGATTGAAGCGCAGGCGCACCAGCCAGTGGATCGCTTGGTCGACCACCGCTGGATCCAGCGCTTGCGTCTCACTGTTCGGCATAACGCAAGCGATAGCAGTGTTGCAGGGCCTTGGCCAGGTCGCGCTCAACCGTCGAGCGGGAAACGCAGAGTTTTTCGGCTATTTGCAGGCAGGTCAGACCGTCGAGCTGGGCGAGTAGAAAAGCCTCGCGAACTCTCGGTTTAAGCAGGTCGAGCAGGCGGTCTATGCGCTCAAGGCTATCAAGGATCAGCAACCGCTCTTCTTCAGAAGGTGCCGCTTGTGGAGGCAGCAGCGCGAGGCTCTCGAAGTAGGCGCGTTCGAGTTCGCGACGGCGATACCGATCGATCATCAGTCCCCGGGCGATGCTGCTCAGATAAGCCCGAGGCTCACGCAAGGGGCTTAATTGACGAGATTTGAGCAGACGTACAAAGGTGTCCTGCGCCAAATCCGCTGCGCTTTCGTGACAGCCGATGCGCCGGCTCAGCCAGCTGTGCAGCCAGGAATGGTGGCTGCGATAGAGCAGCGCGAGATCGGCATTGCCCAGAGTGTCGTTGCTGCGCATCAGCATCTCGGAAAATACATAATTGATAATGAATCGCATTATATTCAGGCCGAGGACGTTAGAGCAAATGCCCTCTTGCGGCGGGCCATCGTATGATCGGTACTGTGCGCGGCCCCGCTCGACGTACCGGTCTCCTCGCTATCAGCTCCATGGGGCACCCTCTCCAATCGGGCCAAATTGAGCCTCAAAGGGGAATGTGGGTGGTCGACAAGACCTGGCGCAAGCCCATGAACGAGCGAATCTGGCGAACCCCGGGCAGGTAAAGCAGTTGCTCCGCGTGGAGCCGGTTGAAGCTGTTGCTGTCCTTGGTTCGTATCAACATGAAGTAGTCGAATTCCCCCGTCACCACATGGCACTCCATGCAGCCGGAGACTTTTTGGGCGGCCGCCTCGAATGCGGCGAAGGACTCCGGTGTGGAGCGGTCCAGCACCACGCCGATCAAGACCACCATCCCCGCATCCAGCGCTTCATTGTCCAGCAACGCGACGATGTCCTTGATCAGGCCCGCCTGCTTGAGCCGTTCGACGCGTCTCAGGCACGCCGGGGCGCTCAATTTCACCTTCTCTGCAAGCGCCACGTTGGAGATGGAAGCATCTCGCTGCAGGGTCTTGAGAATGGCGCGGTCGGTTCGATCCAGCGGCTGCGGCACTGACACTGTTTCGGTTGGCTTCTTGCGAGTATTTATTGCGTTCATATGAGTTTCTACGCAGTAAAGGTGTGTTTTATGTTTTTCTATAAAAATTATGTTTCTTTAATTGCTAATAATTTGCAATACATATTTTTCGATTTCTTCTTAGTATTGAACTCATCGAAGCCCCCCTGAAAGAGCCTGGAATGCAGCCTTTGTTTTTCGGCCCGGCGCTTGGATATTCAATAATCGAGGAGCAGAGTCATGAACCTGAATCGTTTTAAACGTTATCCGTTGACCTTCGGTCCTTCTCCGATCACGCCCTTGAAGCGTCTCAGTGCACATCTGGGAGGCAAGGTCGAGCTGTATGCCAAGCGTGAAGATTGCAACAGTGGCCTGGCCTTCGGCGGCAACAAGACACGCAAGCTCGAATACCTGGTTCCCGAAGCGCTCGAGCAAGGCTGCGATACCCTGGTCTCCATCGGTGGCATCCAGTCGAACCAGACCCGCCAAGTGGCTGCCGTGGCCGCTCACCTGGGCATGAAGTGTGTGCTGGTGCAGGAAAACTGGGTGAATTATTCCGATGCCGTGTATGACCGGGTCGGCAACATCGAGATGTCGCGCATCATGGGGGCGGACGTACGACTGGATGCCGCAGGGTTCGACATCGGCATTCGGCCCAGCTGGGAGAAGGCCATGGAAGACGTGGTTGCGCGCGGCGGCAAGCCGTTCCCGATCCCGGCGGGTTGTTCCGAGCATCCCTATGGCGGCCTCGGGTTCGTCGGCTTTGCCGAGGAAGTGCGCGAGCAGGAAAAACAACTGGGATTCAAGTTCGACTACATCGTGGTCTGCTCCGTGACCGGCAGTACCCAGGCCGGCATGGTCGTCGGTTTCGCCGCGGACGGCCGTTCGAAGAACGTGATCGGCATTGATGCCTCGGCCAAGCCAGAGAAAACCAAGGCACAGATCCTGCGTATCGCCCGGCATACCGCGGAACTGGTGGAGTTGGGCCGCGAAATTACCGAAGAGGACGTGGTGCTCGATACCCGGTTTGCCTATCCGGAATACGGTTTGCCTAACGACGGTACGTTGGAAGCCATTCGCCTGTGCGGGAGCCTGGAAGGTGTGCTGACCGATCCGGTGTACGAGGGGAAATCCATGCACGGGATGATTGAAATGGTCCGCCGTGGCGAGTTCCCCGAAGGCTCGAAAGTGCTTTACGCGCACTTGGGCGGGGCGCCTGCGCTGAATGCCTACAGCTTCCTGTTCCGCAACGGCTGATTCACGGCAGTAACCTGTAGGCGAGCGCTTGCTCACGAGGCGGTGGGTTAGTCGGCATTCCTGTTGGATGTCACTGCTTCATCCTCGGATCGCCGCTCGGAGCAAGCTGCTGCAACCCGATCGCCGGGAATACCGCCATGCGTGCGGCATCGCAATCCGCAGTCTGGATCAGGTTTATCGACGACCCGGCGTCTGGCGAAAAGCGCGCTGCAGGCGCGTGGCGTCATTTAAACCATGTCCTCGTCAATGCGCCTGTTGAAACAAGAAAGGCAAAGTTTATGAGCCGAAGCGCCCAGGGGCGTATCCACGCAATGAGGTGGATGCGCGAGCCTTCCAGTTGTACGCGTATCGTGGTCATCGTGAGCGGACTTGATAGTGATCATATTGATTTGATCCATCAGGGGTTCAGCTGTTTTGACAATGTTGCGCTGATCCATGTCGATACGCTGAACAACGCGTCTGGCAAGCTCGTTGAAGTGCAAGCGGCCAAGCGTGACTACCGTTTTGTAGTGCTCGGTGAACTGGACGAGCGCTTCTTGCACGACCTTTCCATTGGTAAGCCATGCCTCTACCCGGTCGCACCGGATGAGGCGGCCGAACGTTCCGTCATTGCGGCGGTAGAGCAGGTCAAAAGCCTCGCCCGAGTGAGCCATTCGCGTCACCTTGAAGTGATACCCGACACCTGCAGGAGTTGCCTATGAACCTGTCCGATCTCCATGCCCAATGGCCGGTCCAGGCTTTCGAGGATGAAGAAATGGCCGAGTGGCGTGAGGCGTTGCTCTCCGTCGCAGCCCACGGCGGCACGGGCCGGGCAAAACAAATCCTCGACATGCTGCTGGCCGTGGCAAGCACTCCGGACATCGGCTGGCGGCCGAGCCATGGCACCCCCTACATCAATACCATCAGCGTTGAGCAGCAACCGGTGTTCCCCGGGGATCTGGCCATCGAGGAGCGCCTGGCATCGATCATGCGCTGGAATGCCCTGGCGATGGTTGCCCGGGCCAATCACGCCTATGGCGAATTGGGCGGACACATCGCCAGTTACGCCAGTGCGGCGGATTTGTTTGAAGTGGGCTTCAACCATTTCTTCAAGGCGCGCACCCCAACCGGCGGCGGTGACCTGGTGTTCTACCAACCGCACTCGGCGCCAGGCGTCTATGCCCGGGCGTTCCTCGAGGGGCGCCTGGAAGAAAAGGATCTGCAGCACTATCGGCAAGAGATCGGCGCGCGCACCAATGGCGCCCGGGGGTTGTCGAGTTACCCGCATCCCTGGTTGATGCCGGACTTCTGGCAGTTCCCGACGGGCTCCATGGGAATCGGTCCGATCAGCTCGATCTACCAGGCGCGTTTCATGCGTTACCTGCAGCACCGCGGCCTGCAAGAGACCTCGGGACGAACCGTCTGGGGGGTGTTTGGCGACGGTGAAATGGATGAGCCGGAAAGCATGTCGGCGTTGACCCTGGCGGCGCGCGAAGGGCTGGATAACCTGGTCTGGGTGGTCAATTGCAACCTGCAGCGGCTGGACGGCCCGGTGCGTGGCAACGGTCGCATCATCGACGAGCTCGAGGCGTTGTTCGGTGGTGCGGGTTGGAACGTGATCAAGTTGGTGTGGGGTTCCGACTGGGACAGGTTGTTTGCCCAGGATAAGGATGGCGCGTTGGTCCGGGCCTTGTCGGCCACGGTCGATGGCCAGTTCCAGACGTTCGCGGCCAAGGATGGGCGCTTCAACCGCGAGCATTTCTTCGGCCAGGACGAAGCCCTGGCGCATCTGGCCCAAGGCCTGACCGACGAGCAGATCGACCGCCTCAAACGCGGTGGTCATGACCTGGTGAAGATCTTTGCCGCGTATCAAAGCGCGATGCTCGAGGGCAAGAAACCTACGGTCATCCTGGCCCAGACCAAGAAGGGCTTCGGCATGGGCGACGCCGGGCAGGGCAAGATGACCGTGCACCAGCAGAAGAAACTCGACAGTGAGGCGTTGATCGCGTTCCGCAACCGTTTCAACCTGCCGTTGACCGATGAACAGGCCACCTCGCTGAGCTTCTTCAAACCGAGCGACGACAGCGCGGAAATGCGCTACCTGCATGCCCGCCGCCAGGCGTTGGGCGGCTACATGCCTGCGCGACCTTCGGCCTGCGCGTCATTGGCCGTGCCCGATGTAGACAACTACGCCGGGTTTGCCATTGCCGCCCAAGGCAAGGAAATGTCCACCACCATGGCCTTCGTGCGGATGCTCAGCGGCTTGCTCCGGGACAAGCAACTGGGCCCGCGCATCGTACCGATCGTGGCGGATGAAGCGCGTACGTTCGGCATGGCCAGTCTGTTCAAGCAGATCGGCATCTATTCCAGCGTGGGGCAGCGTTATGAGCCGGAGGACATTGGTTCGATCCTCAGTTATCGAGAAGCCCTGGACGGGCAGATTCTCGAAGAGGGCATCAGCGAGGCAGGGGCGATCAGTTCCTGGGTCGCAGCGGCGACCAGCTATTCGGTGCATGGCCTGCCGATGCTGCCGTTCTACATCTATTACTCGATGTTCGGCTTCCAGCGCATCGGCGACCTGATCTGGGCCGCGGCGGATCAGCGCGCTCGCGGGTTCTTGCTGGGGGCCACCGCGGGGCGCACAACCCTGGGGGGCGAAGGCTTGCAGCACCAGGACGGTAACAGTCACGTGATGGCGTCGATGGTGCCCAACTGTCGCGCCTATGATCCTGCGTTCGCGGGTGAATTTGCGGTGATCCTGGATCACGGCATGCGCCAGATGCTGGAGCGCCAGGTCGACGAGTTTTACTACGTCACCCTGATGAACGAGAACTACCCGCAGCCCAACCTTCCTGAAGGTGTCGAACAGGCCGTTATCAAGGGCATGTATCTGTTTGCCCGGCATGAAGTCGAGGATGCGCGTGGACGTGTTCAGTTGTTGGGTTCCGGCGCCATCCTGCGCGAAGTGATTGCCGCTGCCGAGTTGCTGGCCAGCGATTGGGGTATCGACAGTCAGGTCTGGAGCGTTACCAGCTTCACCGAGTTGGCACGTGATGCTCGTGAAGTGGAGCGCTGGAATCGCCTGCATCCTGGACAGCCTGCCAAATGCAGTCATGTTCAAGAATGCCTCCGCGACTCGGCGCCGATCATTGCGTGCACGGACTACGTGCGCGCCTTGCCCCAGTTGATCGCCAGTTATCTCGATGGCCATTACACCGTGCTCGGCACCGACGGGTTTGGCCGCAGCGATACCCGCAACCAACTGCGCAGGTTCTTCGAAGTGGACCGTCACCAGATCGTCCTGAGTGCACTGACCTCGCTGGTGCATGAGAGACGTCTGGACGCCAGCGTCTGTGCCGAGGCCATTGAACGCTACGCCATTGACGTTGACGCCGTGGCCCCTTGGGACGCTTGAAGCCGGCTTCATCCTGTGGGAGCGAGCTTGCTCGCGAAGGCGGTGGTTCAGTCACAGGGATGTCGGGCTTGCTGGCCTCATCGCGAGCAAGCTCGCTCCCACAGGTTTTTGTGTCGTGTACAGATGCTGTGAACACCCGCGAATCCATGTGGGAGCGAGCTTGCTCGCGATAGCGGTGGTTCAGCTACATAGAGGTTGGACGTGTGTCCTGCTCTTGTTCTTGCTTTGGACTTTGATCTCGACGCCACGTGATCTCAACTGCTTTCGCCAACAGCCAGGATGGTCGCCACCAATGCCTGGGCGCGAGGCACCAGCGTGTCCAGCTCCAGGTATTCACGATCGGTGTGGACCTTACCCCCCACCGGCCCGAGGCCACACAGGGTCGGAATGCCCAGGCTGGCGGTGAACCCGGAGTCGGCGCAGCCGCCGGTGAACTCGCCTTCGACGCTGAAACCCAGCGCCAGCGCTTTTTGTTGGTAGATGTGCAACAACCGTTTGCTGTGCTGGGCTTCCATCGGTAGAAAGGTCGTCGCTTCCTTGAGGATGGCGTGGGTGCCGATCAGCTCTTCTTCTGCGACGATGGCCAGGATTGCGGTAAAGATTTGGTCCCAGTGCTTGAGTTCGATGAAGCGCACGTCCAGCCTGGCCGAGGCGCTCGGCGCGACGGTGTTGCTGGACGTGCCCCCGGATATCAGGCCCACATTAGTCGTGATGCCTGCCGAGTAGTCGGTCAAGGCATGGAACTTGATGATCTTGCGTGCCAGGGCCTCGATGGCGCTGGCGCCGTCGGCATGGTTGACCCCGGCATGCGCCGCGCGACCGAAGACTTCGATGACCAGCGTGGCGCCGCCTTTGCGTGCGCTGACCACGTTACCGCTGGCCCGGCCGGGTTCGGCATTGAGCACGGCGCGGGCGGCACGGGCTGCGTGTTCGATATGGGTTCTGGCGCTGCCGGAACCGATCTCTTCGTCACCGGTGTACAGGACCTGCACCGGATAGGGCAACGGACCGGCGCGCTTGAGTGCCTTGAGGGCGAAGCAGTTGAGCACCAGGCCGCCTTTCATGTCGGCGACGCCGGGGCCATAGGCGAGGTTGCCATCGCAGCTGTAGCCGCGCGTCGCGGTGGTGCCTTTGGGGAACACCGTGTCGCGATGGCCCAGCAGCAACACCGGTTTTCCCGGTTCGCCTGGCACTTCGGCGAGTAGCACGTCGCCAAAATTATCCACCGGCATGCGCTTGAGCAGGATGCCGTCGGCTTCCAGTTCAGCCGCGAGCAGCGCCCCCACCGCGTCGACGCCCGCCTTGTCATAGCTGTTGGAGTCGGTGTCGACGATACGCTGCAGCAGCGTTTCCATGGCTTGGCGCTGGTCAGCAAGCCAGTCCAGCGCCTGTTGTGGCGTGGCGCTCATTGCGCCTGCTCCCGCAACTGATGTTCCTGGGTCAGGCGTGCCGCGTCGTTGCCCAGGTCCCAGAACAGCCCGGCCATGATTTGCAGGCTTTCCTTGACCACCGGTGCCAGCAAATGCTCGTTCGGCGCATGTTGTGAACAGGCCGGGTACGAGTGCGGCACCCACAAGGTTGGCAGGCCGAGCACGTCCGCGAACACATCGTTGGGCAGAGAGCCGCCGAGGTTTGGCAGCAGCGCGGGTTTTTTGCCAGTGGTCTGTGCCAAGGAGCTGAGCGCCCAATTGACCCACGGGCTTTGCGGGTCCAGCCGAGTGGCATGCATCACGTCGATGCGGCTTTGCTTGACCTCGACATTGCTGAAACCATGGGCATCCAGGTGGGCGCGCACCGCCGGGATAAAGGTCGTGTAGTCGCTGTTCACCACGAAGCGGATATGGCAGTGGGCGTTGGCCTTGCCGGGGATCGCGTGCACGGGGGCGTCCGGGTTGCCGGTCTTGAAGGCGATGACGTCGAGGGTGTTCCAGCCGAACACTTTTTCGCTCAGCGAGAGTTCCGGATTACCCCAGTTGGCATCGATTTCCGGATCGCCCGGTCCGCCACCGACGTCAATATCGGCCAGCGCCTGGCGAACCGGCTCAGGCAGCGTCGCGGGCATCAGGCCCGCTACTTTCACCCGACCGTGTTCATCGACCATGCTCGCGATGGCATTTGCCAGAATGATGCCAGGGTTGGCCAGCAACCCGCCCCAGTTGCCAGAGTGATGAGCGCCTTCGCGCAAATTGACCACCAGCTCGAAGTTGAACACCCCGCGTGAACCGAGAAAAATCGTCGGTCGTGAGGCCGCCAGGCGCGGGCCGTCCGAAGCGATAAAAACATCCGCGGCGAGCTCTTTACTGTGGGCGGCACAGAATGCATTCAAGCCCGGCGAGCCTTCTTCTTCGCCCATTTCCAGCAGCAGTTTGACGTTGAAACCCAGCTTGCCGTCGCGAGCCTTGAGGGTTTGCTCCAGCGCGGTCAGGTTGATCAGGTGCTGGCCTTTGTTATCCGCCGTGCCGCGGCCGTACCAGCGATCGCCTTCGGCAATGACTTGCCACGGCGACAGGCCTTCACGCCATTGCGCTTCATAGCCGCGCACCACATCACCGTGGCCGTAGCTGAGCACGGTCGGTAGTTCAGGATGTTCAATGCGCGTGGCGATCATGAAGGGGCCGCGCTCGGCCACCGGGTTGTCATAGATCTTGACGCTGAAGCCCATCGCCTCGACATGCGGGGTAATGAAGTCATGGAGATAGCGGTACAGCTCGGGCCGGCTGTCCGTTGCCTGGCTTTCGGTGTGCAAGGCGACGCTACGTTCGAGCAGGTTGAAAAAGGCGCCATTATCAAATTGCTCGGTGGTGTTGCTGATGGCCAGTGAACGACTCATGAGTGGACAAGCTCCAGTGTTTGGGCAGGATTGTCGTGAAGGTGGCAACGCACGTTGCCGCCGATAATCGGATCATTGGCCGGGTAGGCCGTTTTGCAGGGGGCGAAGCAGCTCGGGCAGCGTGGATGGAAGGCGCAACCGGAGGGCGGTGACATCGGATTGGGGAAGGAACCGCGCAGGCCGATTTCGGGAATGCCCAGGCGCGGATCGGGCGTGAGCACCGAATCCAGCAAGGCACGGGTATAAGGATGGCCGGGTTTGGCGAACAACGATTCGCGCGTGCGTTCCTCGACGATGCGCCCCAGGTACATCACCGCGACCCGATCGGCGAGGTGTTCGATGACTGCCAGGTTATGGCTGATCAATAGATAGGTCAGGCCGAATTCGCGCTTGAGGTCTTGCAACAGGTTGAGAATCTGCGCCTGCACCGAAACGTCCAGCGCCGAGGTGGGTTCGTCGCAGATCAACACGTCAGGGCGCATGATCAACGCCCGGGCAATGGCCACCCGTTGCCGCTGGCCGCCGGACAGTTGGCTCGGATAGCTGTCGATGACCCGCTTCGGCAGGCCGACCACATCGAGCATCTCCTCGGTCTTCTTGCGTCGCTCGGCGGTGCTGCCAATGTCATGCACGATCAGCGGCAGGGTCACGATTTCGCGCAGCGTCTTGCGTGGGTTCAGCGAGGAATACGGGTCCTGGAATATCGGTTGGATGTGCCGGGACATTTCCTTGCGATCAGTCGCCGCCAGATGTTTGCCATTGACCAGCACATCGCCGCTGGTCGGCGGCAACAGACCGAGCAGGATCTTGGCCAGGGTACTTTTTCCGCAACCGGACTCGCCTACCAGGCCGAGGGTCTCGCCACGCATCAGGCGCAGGGAAACACCATCGACGGCCTTCAGCGTGGCGGCGGGTTTGAAGAAACCCTTGTTGATCCGAAACTCGCGACGGATGTCGCATAGCTCCAACGTGATGTCTTTTTTCATGAGCGTGCCCTCTCTTGAAGGCGAATCGGTGCCGGAGCCGGAGCGGCGAACAGGCAGCGCGCCATGTGGCCGTCCTGTTCGACTTCGGGGATGTTTTGCGCGCAGGCCGCTATCGCCTGAGCGCAACGATTGCGGAACGCACAACCTTGCTGTTCGCCCACCAGGCTCGGCACCAGGCCTGGAATCGAACCCAGTGCCTCACCCGGTTTGGTCCGGCCAGGGATTGGAATACTGGCCAGCAGACCACGGGTGTACGGATGCTGTGGGTTTTCGAACAGTTGCAGGGCGGGGGCGGTCTCGACGATTTCCCCGGCATACATCACCGCGACCCGATCGGCGATCCGTGCCACCAGCCCAAGGTCGTGGGTGATGAAGATCACGGCCAGGCCGAACTCTTTCTGGATGTCGCGGATCAAGCGCAGGATCTGCGCCTGGATGGTCACGTCCAGTGCCGTGGTGGGTTCATCCGCGATGATCAGGTCCGGCTCGCACATCAACGCCATGGCGATGATCACCCGCTGGCGCAAACCGCCAGACAGCTGATGCGGGTACTGACGCAAGCGTTCGGTGGCATTGCTGATTCCGACTTTCTCCAGCATTTGCGCAGCGCGAGCGAGGGCATCCTTGCGTGACACCTTGCGATGCTGAGTCAGCACTTCGCTGAGCTGATCGCCAATGCTGTAGGCCGGGTTCAGCGAGGTCATCGGTTCCTGGAAAATCATCGCCAGACGGTTACCGCGCAGGTCGCACATGCGCCGTTCGCTCTGGCCGAGCATGTCGATGCCGTCCAGCGTCAGCCGGGACGCGGTGCGTTTGGCCTTGCGTGGCAACAGGTCCATCAGCGCCAGCGAGGTCAGGGATTTACCGCAGCCGGATTCGCCGACGATACACAGCATTTCACCGCGCTCGACTTCAAAATCCAGACCGCGCACGGCATGCAGCATGTCATCCGGTGTCGGGCTGTTGCCCATGGGGATGTCCACGCGCAGGTTTTCTACATGGAGTAGTGCCATGTCCGGACTCCTCTAATCAGTTACGGCCATCGGGCAGGATCAGATCGCGCAGGCCGTCGCCGACCAGGTTGATGCCCAGCACCAGAATCATCAGGGCGACACCGGGAATGGCGATGACCCACGGGGAAAAGAACATGTAGGGTTTGCCTTCAGCGATCATCAAACCCCAGGACGGCGTCGGCGGTTGCACACCAACCCCAAGGAACGACAGGGCCGACTCCAGCAGGATCGCGTGGGCCATTTCCAGGGTCGCGACGACGATCAGCGCGCCGACCAGATTGGGCAGGATTTCACTGACCAGAATGCGCAGGGTCGAGCAGCCAAGCGCCTGGGCCGACGCGACATATTCAGCGTCGCGAATCTGTTGCACCGAAGCCCTGACCACCACCGCGAAGCGATCCCATAACAGGCAGCCGAGCAGCACGATGACCACTTTCAGTGAGCCGCCCATCAGCGAGGCCGAGGCCAGCGCGACCATCACGACCGGCATCGCCAGCCGGGTGGTGATCAGATAGCTGATAAACGCATCGACCTTGCCGCCGTAGTAACCCGCCAACAGCCCCATGACGGTGCCGATAAAGCCGGAAATCAGCGCTGCCGCAATGCCGATGAATAGCGAAATACGAGCGCCGTAGAGCAGTCGCGACAGGTAATCACGGCCCAGCTTGTCGGTGCCGAGAACGTATTCCCAGGTGCCGTTGGCCATCCATACCGGCGGTTTCATGCGCAGCATCACGTCTTGCGCATAAGGGTCGTAGGGGGCCAGCCACGGGGCGAATAGTGCACCGGCGAAGATAATCAGCAACAACACCGCGCCGATGGCGAAACCACGATGACGAAAGCTTCTGCCAAGGACTCGGCTCAGGCTGCTCGGGGGGGGCAGGTAGTCATTGATCGCGAGGGTGGTGGGGGTGCTCATGTAAGCCTCCTAGCGCACGCGAATGCGCGGGTCGAGCAGTGCGTTGAGCACATCGGCCAGCAAGGTGAGGATGATGTAGATCACCGCAATCAGCAGGACCACGGCCTGTACCACTGGAAAGTCGTCACGGGCGATGGCGTCCCAGGCGAGTTGTCCGATGCCTTGCAGGGAGAACACGGTTTCGATCACCACTGAACCGCCGAGCATGAAGCCGAACTCCACCGCCGCCAGCGCGACGACCGGAATCAAGGCGTTGCGCAGTGCGTGCTTGAACAGCACGCGGGCAGGGCGCAGGCCCTTGGCGCGGGCGGTGCGGATGTAATCGGAACTGAGCACATCCAGCATGCCAGCGCGGGTCAGGCGCATGATTGCCGGCGTCGCGTAGTAGCCCAAGGCAATGGCCGGCATGACGAAGTGCAGCAGGGTCGAGTTGCCGGACACCGGCAGCCACTTGAGCGTCACCGCGAACACCACGATCAACATCAGCGCGAACCAGAAACTGGGCATGGCCTGACCCAGCACCGCGATGCTCAAGGCCAGTCGGTCAACCCAGGTGTCGCGCTTGACCGCCGCCAGCACGCCCAGTGGGATCGCCACCAGCAAGGCGATGCCCAGCGCCAGGGCACCCAGCCCGAGGGTAATCGGCAAGCGGCTGACGACGAGGTTGTAGACCGACTCCTGAAAGAAAAACGAGTTGCCCAGGTCCAGCCGCAGTAAATCGCCCAGCCAGTTGAAGTACTGGGTCGGTAGCGGTTTGTTCAAACCGTATTGCACGCGGATCTGTTCGATCTGTTCGCTGGTGGCTTCCGGTCCGCCAATGGCCGTGGCCAGGTCGCCGGACAGGTGCAACAGAGAAAAGCTGATCACCGACACGGTGATGGCGACGCAAATCGCGATGCCCAGGCGGCGCAGAAGGAATCCAAGCATGGCAAGTTTCCTCATATCCAATGGATGACAGGTGTCAGGTGGTGTCCGTGGTGCGGCTTAGTCCGCGAGCCACGGCACCTCTCGATCAATCCGCTCGGTGCGGATTATTTCCAACTGGACTGAACGAAACGCGGCAGCTCGTCCGGGTACGGCGTGAACGCGAGGTCGGCGGTGTAGGCGTAGTTCATCGAGTAGTTGAACATCGGCGCCCAGTACGCCTGTTCGCTGATGCGCTGCAACGCCTTGCGGTAGTTGTCCTTGCGCACTTGCGGGTCGAGGGCGTTGTCAGCGGTCTGCAGCCAGCCCTGGACTTGCGGATCCTTGATGTTGTCGTCCGGGTTGCCCTTGAACCAGGTACCTGCCGACGCCGAGGTGTCGAGGATCGAGAACGAGCCCCAGGCCTGAAACGACATGGGCACCTTGCCGCCACGTTGCTGATCGCGCAGGGCGGCGTACTTCAGGAAGCGGAGCTTGGCGTTGATGCCCACTGCGCGCAGGTTGCCGATGATGGCTTCGACGTAATCACGGTCGCGATAAGCGAAGATTTCGGTCTCGAAGCCATTGGGGTAACCGGCTTCGGCAAGCAGCGCCTTGGCCTTGGCCGGGTCATAGTCGTAGACCGTCGCCGCGCTGGTATCGCAGCCGAACTGGCCTGGATAACAGGCAACCTGCAAGGGTTTGGCTTCGCCACCCACCAATTGCGTGGCCAGCGCATTGCGGTTGATCGCATGGTTGATGGCCTGACGCACCTTGAGGTTTTTCATGGGCGAGTTTTCAGCGGAGGTGCCCCGGGCATCAAGAATCAGGAAGCCGATGCGCATGGTTTCGCCGCTGGTCACGGTCAGGCTCTGCATACCTTTAAGGTCGACTGCCTGATCCGGGGTCACACGCCAAGTCCAGTCGACACCATCGGTCATCAACTCGGCCAGGCGGGTTTCTGCATCCGGAATCACCCGGAACTTGAGGTGGCCGATATGTGGCTTGCCTTGTGGGCTGTCCGGGAAGTAATCCTTGTTGATCTCCATCGTCACGCCTTCGCCAGCCACTACCGACACGGCTTTATACGGGCCGGTACCGATTGGCTTGCGACTGAATTCGGCCAGGCCGACTTTCTCGAAATACTGCTTGGGGAACATCGGAACGGCGTTGGACAGGTATTCCAGTGCCGGAGGGAAAGGCTTCTTCAAATGCAGGCGGACACTGTAGTCGCCGGTCTTTTCGGCGCTCTTGATCCAGTCTACGTTTTGCACGGTAACGACTTTCGCTTCGGGCGACACCACGTAGTTGAGGGTGAACACCACGTCGTCGGCGGTGAAGGCGTCGCCGTTGTGAAATTTGACGTCTTTGCGCAGCTCAAAGTCGATGGTGGTGTCGTCGACCTGTTTCCAGCCAGTGGCCAACATGGGTTTGTATTCACCGCTTTTGGGGTCGCGGTAGACCAGGTTGTCCCAGATCAGCCGGCCGAGAATCACGCCTTCGCGTAAATCGTTGTGATAGGGGCTGATGTTTTCAGGTTCGCTGTCGGAAGCGTAAACCAGGGTGTCGTTGGCTTTACCGGCATGAGCCGGAAAACTGCTGATGAGGCCCATCAGCGCAATACTGCAGGCGAAACCTTTGATGCCCATGCCGTCGTCTCCGTTGGCGAGAGTGGTTGAATCAAAGGGCAGCGAATCGCAAACGCGCAAAGGAGAAGAAAAAAATCAGGCGGTATTTTTTTTGATCTGGACTCGAATGTAGGGAAAGGCTATCAATGCCACAAGAATAATATTTCGATACTTTCTTTGCCGAAAAGGCAAACCTTGGGGGCGCCGATGCAGCTGTATGGTGTGCAGTCCACGGCACTGCGCTATTTTCTTGAAGTGGCGCGATGCGGATCGATCAGCGAAGCCTCGGTACGGCTGAACGTCGCGGCGTCAGCGGTGAGCCGGCAAATTTCCAAGCTCGAGTTGGCCCTCGATGCCAACCTGTTCGAGCGCCGTGCCCGGGGCATGGTGCTGAGCGAGGCGGGCGCGCGACTGGCGGCTTATGCGCGCAAGTCGCAGCTTGAGGCCGAGCAGGTGGTGCTGGAAATCACCGAGCTGCATGGCTTGCAGCGAGGCCATGTGCATGTGGCCTGCTCGGAAGGTTTTGCACTGGAATACATGCCCAGCAGCATTAGCGCGTTCCGGCGTGAGTATCAGGGCATCCATTTCACATTGGAGGTCTGTGCGCCTGCGGAAGCGACTGAGAAGGTGCGTTCCGGCGAAGCCGATCTGGCGATGACCTTCAGCCTGACGCCGCAGAAGGAAATCAAGGTCGAACATGTCCTGGGCGGAGCGATTTTTGTCGTGGTCTCCAATTCCCATCCTTTGGCCGGGCGTGAATCTGTCAGCCTCGCCGAGTTGCAACCCTGGCCCATTGCGTTACCCAAGGCCGATACCACGATAAGGCAACTGTTCGACATCTGTTGCGGTGTTCAGGGGTTGTTGTTCGACCCGGTGTTGACCACGAATTACGTTGCCTCACTCTACAGCTTCGTCCGCGAAGAGGGGGGGATAAGCCTGGCCAGCGAAATGACCTTGCACAAGCAGGTGGCAGACAAGGCACTGCAATGCTTGCCGATCCTTGATGAAGGCATGAAGGCACGGCGCATCGAACTGCAAAGCATGGCGGGACGCAATTTACCGGCGGCGGTTTCTGCGTTCAGGGATTTTCTGATAGCTGGGCTGGCGAAGGCGAAGCGTCGTTGAGAAGGCGAGGTGGATTTCAGGCACAAAAAAAGACGTCCGTGGACGTCTTTAGATGATGAAGTGGTGGGCTGGGGTAACTTGAATTTGATCAGTGGCTTATTGATTTATAAAGTTATTATTTTTTAGTTGTTGGAGTGCCGTGCGCAATTGCACTCCACTTGAGCACCCGTTCCAATGCCATTCGCAACGTCTGGCGGCAAATCGTAAACACCTGTATCAAATCGTTGCGGCAACCCTAAGTGCCAACTCTGTTCGGTTTGTCACTTCTGCCTTGCGGAACAACGTATGGATCTGGTTTCGGACCGTATTTGGGCTTGAACCTAGTTCCCGGGCGATCTGCTTGTTGCTGATTCCGCTGGCGACTAGCTTCAGAATTTCAACTTCCCGGGTCGTAAATTGATACCAATCCAGCCCTGCGCCTATCTGCTCGAGTGGTACACAAGGTTGGAAATCGTCAGCTGCGTGAATTTGAGCTGCATGTTGAACGAGTACTGTGACCAGGCTTTTGGCAGTTTCAACGTTGTTCCAGCGCTTCGTCGAACTAACGACTGCAAAGAGAAGGTTGTTCTCGTCGAGGTGGGTGGCGTGGACGGCAAACCTTCTACCAAGGGTCGGCTCCTGTAGGAGCAAGCGGCGTCCTATACACGTGCATTTGCCGAGGTCAATCAAGGACGGCGCTCTCACTGCAGCCCATAGGGCGAGCAGCGAAGCACAGTGGCTCTGCAGCGTTTCGGGCTCTTCGTGAATTTCGCCTTCGAGAAAAAGGATTTTCTTGAAGTGAACGGCGGGGCCATTCACAGAGGCGATACCAATGGCAGTGCAGTCCACGTCCAGGTCTAGAAAGGATGGCGTTCTTATGCTTGTTTGAAGCCCTTGCCAGCTGTTCCTGTCGCTTTCCATATTCGCTCTCCCTGCCCGATGTAAGCACATCAGGAGCCTGGTTTCAGACACCTGATGTGCTTTGGACTTTGATTATATGGCCAAATGGTATCCCTCGCGACAGGCGTCGGCCGATTGGTACTGGTCTAACAACATCCGCTTTCTATGGGGCAGCAAGCAGCTGCCTGAGCGCCTTGAAAAGGAGCCAGCCCTTTGGTCACCTTCGGGTCTCGAAGAGCAGGTGTGTTGCAATCGAAAGGCGCGGCCTGACTCAGCGGTGGCTCGTTCACGCTGCGAAGTCCGAGGAAGGCGCCTTGGTAAGGAGCACGCATCATCAAGTCATATGTCTTTGCACATACAGCGACCCGCTCACCACGACGATACACATGTCCATCATCATCGCGCACTTCAAGCCAAGGACCGCGATAGATAACGGCCTGTCCTAACTCCCAGCACGGGCCTTGTTTACCTTTGTATGCCTTAACGGTGCACATGCGTACTTCAGCATCGCCAATTCTGTCGATAGCGCTTGCTGCCGTTGGCGACCAATGGAAGGTGATGCCATGGAAACCGGCTTGTTCGAACGCAGCTATCACAGCCGTTTCTGACGGTAACCGAAGTGGCGCTCCGGCAGGTGCGGACCTGACGGTGTGGTGAGAGGTCAAAGGTTCATCGCCTACAAGTACTGCGCAGACCACGCAACCGGTTAGGTTCAGAGCACGAAATGCTTCCCTCAATACCTGTTTTTCATCCTCAGCATTCACGCGATTGAGGGTGAAGTCCATCAGGATTCGACTGGCCCAACCATCAGAAACAGCGGGCGAACGCTCAACGCCAAATCGCAGTTTCTCCTCCAGTGCGATGTAACCATCGATGTCACGAATTAAGGCACCCTGGAGTAGTGGCTCAATAATGTTGGCATCACGCGATAAATCAGCAAGCGCCATTAGCCGCACGCAGCGAGCGTTGTCCATCATCGCTGCGCTTTTGCGTAGTTGGCGTGGGTCGCTATCAGCGATGATCAGTTCGCCGCGCATCTTGTCTACACACATAGACAGCAATTGAGAGTACGCACCTCCCCACCAAAGGACACGAGGTGGGGAGTCAGGCTGCTCATCAGCCTCGAGAGCGCCGTTCACTATGGCGGCGGTGTGGGTCAGTTCACGTTGCCAGGGCTCCAGTCGAGAGACCGCGGTATCAAGCATGTTCATTGGCAGAAACGTCCCAGGCATCGAGGTGGTCACGGTATTCAGTGTGAGCAGGCAGATCCGCGCCGAAGCGCTCAAGGTACCGTTGGATGGGCTGAGAGGAACGTATAAATCGGTCTTGGCAGATCTGCAGTGTGTTCAATGTCGTTTCAGTGAAGTTCAGGCCACGTTGGCTCAAAACCTTGAGCCACTGCCGGTCGAATTGCCAAGGGTAGGCACCGATTTCGAGGTTGGTCTGAGCGAACGTCAGGTAGCCTCGCTGGCGAATGTTGATGGCCTTTAGATCAACCGCTTGGAGGCTATCGTAGAAAATCACGGTCTTGGGGCGCGTGACTTTGCAGAACAGCCGCCATAGGTCTTTCATCGACGGACTGGTCTGATCGTCAACGACCAGGTTGACGTATTCACCTTCGGGCACCCAGCGAAACACGCTGGCGATGCTGGCTTGGAAAGCGTCCTGGTGCAGGAGGTTGAGCGCTTGGTCCGTAGCGACCGTATGCAGTTCGGCGTGATGGCGATCGGAGAGTAGCCTTTCGATACCCATCCATTGCTGATAGAGGCCATAGCGCTTACCGCTGTAGCGACCATCAGCAGAGCTACCAATCACGATGGATGGTCTGACGACAAGGAATGGAATGCCACATTCAGCAACTACGCGCTCAGCTGCCCGCTTGGTCAGCGTGTAGTTGGTAGGATCGCTCGGCGGCTCGTTCAGCGCCGTTTCTGGCACTACACCTCCAGAGTAGCCAGCGGAGTAGGCCGTGGAAACGAAGATAAAAAAGCTCACGCCTGCTTGTTTGGCTGCGACAGTAAGCCTTGCAGTGAAATCGACGTTCAGAGCTTGCAGCGCCTCATTATCGAAGTAATCGAGGCAACCTGCGCAGTGGACGACCGTGTCCACATTTCCTGAGCGAAGCATACTTTCCAGCAGCTCTACCGATGCGGTTTCAGCACCCTGCCAGTGAACAGTGGTCACCTTTTTCTCGAATTCGTCAGCACTTCTTCCCAATGCCAGCAGTTCACGCTGCACTTCTTCTGGAATGCCAACGTTATGGTCACCTCGCCTGGTCGGGATGACCAAGTGATCTGCCCAGTCATCACTAAGCGCTTGAGCAGCCATGAGTGCGCCGAGGAATCCCGTCCCTCCTGTCAGGAAGACGCGTTTTCCGTGGCGTGGGGTCTGGAGAGGCGTTTTCATCGGACCTCGCCACTCGTGGGATTAAGGTTGGTTTCAGAAGCTGCAGCCAGTGCGTTATGAATCATCGCTTGGTCTGGCACTCCACCGTAGGAGATCAGCGTCTGGTCAACAATGACGATCGGGAATGCACTCAGACCATGAGTCATGAACAACTCCGTGACTTGCTGGGCTACCGCGCCTTCTTTTGCGTTCAGCTCTGCGGATAGCTTCGGAAGGATCGATTGCGCAGTAGTCACGGTAATCGTGAGTACCGGCCAGTCCAGCTTGGCCTGCGTCAAGGCGTCACGTGCTGCCGCTTCGATCTGTTCGTCAACCTGCGTAGTGCCGGGCATACAGCAACTTGCAGAGAGCACCACGATAGCTTCGGGCCCCAATGCGCGTTTGACTTGGGTGATATCTGCGTCCGAAGTCTTTTTGAAAAAATTGAGCATGTCTTGCCCTCTTTATTTAGATGGTTACAGCACGAGTGCGACAGCCAGGCCAAGGACCAGAGCGCAAACAATGACTGTTAGCGTGTGGGCTATCACCAGGGGGAGTTTGAAAAGCCTGAACAGCAGCATGATCTCGGGAGGACTTGTGCCGATTGCCGCCACCAGAAAGGTCACAAGCGGTCCGACTGGAAACCCTTTCTCGATCAGGGCAAATCCGATTGGCAGTGCTGCTATGGGCGAGATGTACAGCGGTACGCCGACTAAGGCGCATGCCAGATACAGCCAGCCGGCCGGTAGTCGATCGACAAGGCTCATCAGTGTGTCTTTCGGTACGGCGCCGTAGATCAAGCCTCCGATAAACAAGCCGATCAGCAGATACGGCGCGACCGTCCGCAACTCCTGCTTGGCCGCAAGCCAAGCGAATCGACTCGCAGGTTGCCAACCGGGCCAAGTTCGAATCCCCTGGCCCAGGAAGGCGGCACTGCTCTTGGGGGCAGGTGCTATCGTCACGTGTCTTGCCAGTCCGAGCCTTCCTGCTGCCACACCAGCAGCGGAAGTCAGTGCCAGGCCGCCGATGATGAAAACAGCGCCAGGGACAAACCCCACAGTGAGGAACAGCAGAATAAACACACCCTCGTTCACTACTGGCGAGGCCACCAGGAAAGCGAAACTGGGCACGAAGCCAACGCCTGCCCTGAGCATGCCGCTCAGCACGGGAATCGTGGAGCAGGAGCAAAAGGGCGTGATGACGCCCCCAACACTGGCGGCAAATGCCGACCGCCAGCCCGAGGACCCAAGCAGCGAGCCTTGTGTCGCTTGAAAGGGCATGCGTTGTTGCAGCATTACCACAAACCAGGTGACCAGCAGGAAAAGCCCAATGAGCAGGGCACCGTCCATGAGCAGAAACTCGAAGAAGGCTTGAATCCCCTGCGTTAAGGTTGTGTTATCGGACATATGAGCTCCGCCGGTACTGATGACGGGCTGATGCAACGCGTCAGGCGTTGGCCAGCCCAGCGTTCATTGACGGGGTGCCGCCATAGGTTTGCATCGACTCGATCAGTGCCGCTGTGACAAGCGGATCGAAGTTCGCTTTATCGAGGGTTTCTACGTAGGTGTCCAAAGCTTCGATGCGAATTTCGTCGATGTCGGTCTTCAGGTCACCCAGTGAAAGAGCACCGCAGTCAATGTTCAGTCGGTCGCAGAGGAAGTGGCAGCTGGTGCTCACCATGCTGAACAGCTCAGGCATTACACGATGGTGGGCCCATTTAAGGCTTTCATGAACACCTTCCGGGTCTTTGGCGATCAGGCCACGGATACGTGCCAGGCCGATTCCCAGATGTTCCAGTTCGTCTTCCAGAATCTTTCCGGCCAGTGCTGAAGTGTCCGGATCGCCCTGGCGCTGCAGGGTTCGGTACAGCACGATGGCCATGGTTTCGGTCATCAGGTCTTGAATGATCAGGCACGCAGCCAGATCCTTGTTTTGAACAGCCGCGCTGAAGTGCCGGCGGATGTTGAACCACTGCGGCTCCACGATCTCACGCATCACGATGTAGTCGTGGCGTTTGCCCAGGCTGGCCAGCATCAGAATGTGTTTTGATTCTTCGTAGGCTTGTTTGACGGTTTCGATCTTGCTTTCGGTATCTGGCATCAACGGCACCATTTCCGAATAGTTCTCTACCGCCATCACCTCTCCAGCGATTGCGTTTGAAGCGATGTACGCGATCAGGTTGAAATAACCGTCGCTTTTATTGTGCTCAGTGCTCAGTTCTTCTCGGCGGTTTACAGCACGTAAGTCAACGGGTACGCGGTGATTTGGCTGGGTGCTGGCAGAAACTTCGTTCATTTTTATATCCTCCCATTAGGCTCAAGGACATTCCCTTGCCGCGCAATTGTCGGGAGGCTGCTGGCGTACAGCCATAGTACATAGCTTCTATTCAACGTTCGGTCCGTTCCGTCTTACGATTAGTCAGATATTGACGCATCGGTCACTCGGTGTGTCCCATGGAAATCGGGGAAGAAATGAATACAAGAACCTGGACGGCCCGGCACGTTGGCGTGCCTGTGCTGTGGATGCTGGGTGCGTTGCTTTGCCTGTCAGGCTGCAATCGTGAGACGGATCAAAAGACTGAAGCGAAGGCCGTGCGTGTCAGCGTCGTGGGGGCCAGTACCATCGCACCGCTGATAAGTGAACTGGCTAAAGCTTATGAGCGAGAGCATCCGGGCATTAGAATCGAGGTCCAGGCAGGCGGCAGTGCTCGGGGGATTATGGATGTGCGCAGCGGTACGGCTGTGCTTGGCATGGTCTCTCGTGAGCTCAAGCCTGAAGAGCGGGATCTGGAGCATGCGCTGATTGCCAAAGATGGCATCGGCATGATCGTTCATAAAAGCAACCCGATCACTGGTCTGACAAAAGAGCAGGTTGTCGGAATCTACACAGGCCGGATCACCCATTGGAAAGACGTTGGGGGAGATGATTCGCCTATCACCGTCGTGAGCAAGGCGGAGGGGCGATCGACCCTGGAAATTTTCAGTGGGTTCTTTGGTATCCCCTACAAAGATATCCGCGCCCACGTGATTATTGGAGACAACCAGCAGGGTATTCAGACTGTTGCGGGCTCTCCCGCTGCAATCGGCTACGTGTCCATTGGTTCGGCTGAGTATGAAGCCGATCAGGGGGCCGCAATTCGGCTAATTCCGTTGGGCAATCAGATTCCATCGACAGCGGCGGTAGCATCGGGCGAGTACGCGATCAGCCGAGATCTGAATCTGGTGTACAAAGCACCTCTCACAGAGCCGGTCCAGGACTTCCTGGCGTTTGCCCGCTCCAATGAAGCAGCAGCCTTTGTGACTCGCATGTACTTCATTCCGGTGACGAAATGACGGCCAGGCGCTGCTGATCAGGCACTCTCCATGACTTTATTGACAGATGAGGTGGTCGCGAAGGCCCATCCTGCGAAGCTGCGTGGATGGGCGTTCTGGTCGGCCATGTCCATGCTCGCTCTGCTAGGCGCGGCAATCGTGTTTTTGATTGTCGCTTTCTTGTTGAGTGAAGGCTTCCCCCTGATCGCGCAGGGGGGGCCTATAAGATTCTTTACAGACGAGGGGTGGTGGCCGCGGGACGCGAGCTACAACATGGCCCCAATGGTATTGGCGAGCCTTTACCTGACCATGGGTGCGCTTGTCGTTGCAACACCACTGAGCCTGGCCATTTCGCTGGTCACGACATTCAAAGCGCCCCCGCGGCTTGCTCGCGTGCTGCGCAATCTTGTGGAGCTCAGTGCTGCAGTGCCTACCGTGGTCTACGGTCTTTGGGGCGTCAGTTCGATCGTTCCGATCGTGAACATCTGGAGCCCGCCAGGTGCGAGTCTATTGGCCGGTGTCCTCATTGTTGCACTGATGATCATCCCAACGATCACGGTGTTGACCCAGTCGGCCCTTCAGACAGTTCCGACAGCTTATATACAGGGATCAACCGCGCTGGGCGTTTCAACCAGCCAGACATTGCTTCGTATCGTTATCCCTGCTGCCAGGCAGGGCATTGTTTGCGCAATGGTGCTCGGTGCTGCCCGAGCAATCGGCGAGACAATGGTGGTGTTGATGGTCTGTGGCAACATTGTGCAGGTACCGACTTCGCTGTTTGATCCAGTACGAGCGTTGACGGCGAACATTGCCTTGGAAATGCCCTACGCGATGGGGGATCACCGCGCTTCCCTGTTCGTAGCCGGGCTGCTGATGTTGCTCTTGGTCAGCGCGTTGGTTGCAGTGGGCGAGTGGATCGGTATGCGTCAGAGGAAGATGACTTCATGAGGCGCTTTCAGGTGTTCGGTTTCGACTTCCGGGATTTCGTCTGGACGTTCGTGATGTATGGTCTGACGTTGACGGCAGTTGCGATGCTCCTGTGGCCGCTGCTAACGGTGTTCGGTAACGGACTTCAGGTGCTGAGCTGGGACTTTCTGTTGGCAAGCCCGGAAGATGCAGGCCGCAGCGGGGGGATCGCCCCCATTCTCGTGTCCACCCTGGGAATTGTGTTGGTCAGCTTAACGGCCGCCTTGCCCTTGGCGTTTGGCGTCGCGGTCATGTTGACTGAGGGTTTTAATCCCGCAGGTTGGCCGGCTACGATACTGCGTTGCAGTCTCGACATACTGGCGGGCATTCCTTCGGTCGTGTTTGGATTATTTGGGCTCAGCCTGTTCTGTCGGCAATTGGAATTGGGATATTCAATTCTGGCCGGCGGGCTGACCTTGGCCTGCATGATCCTGCCCACTTTGGCGCGCTCACTGGCATTCTCCTTGGAGTCCGCGGGTATTGCCCATCGCGCTGGCGGCGCAGCGCTCGGCCTCTCGAAACAGTCAGTTTTATGGCATGTGATGGTACCGGTAGCGCTGCCTGGCATATGCGCGGGTGTGGTGCTCGCGTTGACAAGAGCCCTGGCGGAAACGGCTGTACTGCTCTTCACCAGCGGTTATTCCGACAGGATGCCCGAATCGGTTCTCGATTCCGGGCGCAGCGTCTCTGTTCATATTTATGACTTATCGACCAATGTGCCAGGCGGTACCCCTAACGCTTATGGCTCGGCCCTTGCGCTGCTGCTGCTTCTGGCCTTGCTCAGCTTCATTGTGCACGCCTTGACTCGTTGGATGCAGCGACGCATGACTGGCAACACGACACGGAGTCTCTGAATGATGAACAACGACAATAGAGCTATATCGCTTGAACCGTTTATACGAGCGGTATCAAGCGTGCACGGGGCGGTTACTCACTTGAGTACTGGTGCGTCAGGGCATATCGATATCCAGGATCTCTCCGTGAGTTATGGCAAGCGCACAGTCGTTGAGGGCGTGACGTTGCGCGTTCCACGCAATTCAGTCACCGCACTCATCGGTCCATCAGGGTGCGGGAAGTCGAGTTTGTTGTACTGCATCAACCGCCTGAACGATCTTGTGCCAGGCTGCTCGGTAGAAGGCTCGATCAACTTCAGCTGGATGGACAATAAGCATCTGGCAAAAAACTCGACCCAGTTGCGGCGCCAGGTTGGGATGCTGTTTCAACGTCCCAATCCATTTCCATTTTCGATTCGCAAGAACCTTGAATTCGCACTCAGGCAGCACGGCATTCAAGCGCAGGCCGATATCAATAGCCGCATTGAGTCGTCATTACGGGAAGTGGGGTTGTGGGACGAGGTGCATGATCGACTCGACAGTTCAGCGATGGCGTTGTCGGGTGGTCAGCAACAACGACTGTGTCTCGCCAGGGCGCTGGTGTTGGATCCTGATGTTTTGCTGATGGATGAACCATGCAGCGCCTTGGACCCGATCTCGACTCAAAAAATTGAAACGCTGATTCTTGGCCTGGCTCAACGACGAACGATCATTCTCGTGACCCATAGCTTGAGTCAGGCTCGCCGTGTAGCAGACCAGGTGGCTGTATTCTGGAAGCTTGGGGAGGTGGGCAAGTTGATTGAATGTGGCAAGGCCAGGGATGTGTTTGAGCGGCCACGCCATGAGCTGACTCAGACCTATTTGCAGTTCGCTTGAATTGAGCAACAGGCGCGTTGCAGTGCCATGGTACATCGGTTCCATTGTGGGGGGAGGGCGGCGATTTCTACTATGGACGCATGAACAAATACTCTCCTGACCCCGAGCAATACCCTACCGCGAGAGTGCAAGCGCTCTCGCTTCATGTCCACGACCTGCTCAAACATGCAGCACAGGTGCATGCAGCGGCAACGGTCACTTCTGTATCGCTGGAGGGGACGGTTGAAACTCAAACCTACGCTCAGCTGGCAAAAGCTGCGCATAGCTGCGCCATGGAGCTTCACGCCATGGGGCTTCGGTCTGGAGAAGCACTTGTCAGCTTTGGTTTCAGTTCGCTCGATCAAATGGCTTGGCTGTACGCAGCACTACGCCAGGGCGTGGCCACTCATTTTCTGAACCCTCAGCATCACCCAGAAGATCTCGGGCGCTTTCTTCAGCAGCTGCGGCCAAGCCTGTTGCTGCATGACGCTGTGACGGTGAGTGCTGCCCAGTCATTCGCAGCGTTGGTACCGGGTACGGCGATGCGCGATATGGCACGGCGGGGCATCGGGAGTGGTAGCGAAAGCGTCGCCGTGGAGTTTGCGGAAAATACGGTATCCCATGTCTGCTACTCATCGGGTACCACAGGCGTTCCGAAGGTTGTTGAGTACACGCACCGTTCAACCGTGTTGCATGCCTGGGCCTGTGCCTTGCCCGACGCAATGGGCTTGAACAGTGCCGATCGGGTTATGCCGCTCATGCAGAATTTCCACGCCAGTGCATGGGGCGCTCCTTTTGTTTGCCCGCTAGTCGGTGCGTCATTGGTGCTCGTACCACCGCATCGCGATCCTGCGCAGTGGTTTCAATGGATCGAGAAGCACCGCGTTACGGTCTTGGGGGCAGTCTCTGCACATTGGCTGGCGCTCGTGCGCTACATGCGAACCAACGGATTGAGCTTCAGCACCCTGCGCCGCACGGTTGTCGGGGGTACGCGACTACCTTTTGATGTTGCTCAGTTCATCCAGGAAAAGCTTGGCGTCGAGGTATGTCATGCCTGGGGAATGACTGAGACATCACCCTTGGCCACTATCGAGCGCTTCGATAGCAGCAAGGCCGCTCTGCGTCACGGCAAACCTGTATTTGGCATTGAATTGGCCGTGCAGTGCGAAGAGGGTGTTTGCTCGACGCAGGGGACTGGTGAGCTGATGGCCCGTGGGCATTGGGTTGCCCACAGCACAGCAAATAGCAGTAGTTGGCTGGCAACCGGGGACTTCGCGACGCTGCACGAAAACTCGGAGTTAGAGGTCATCGATCGCATGGAGGATTCGTTGACCGCCGATGGTATCCCCCTCAGTTCAGCCCTTGTGGAGCATCAGGCTCGATTGGTTCCAGGTGTTGCAGATGCAGCATTGCTGGTCACCGACGTTACCTCCGGCAGGAGCGTGCTTGCTTGGGTGGCTATGCCTGAGGTCGATTCCGACTCAGTCACTGCCGAGCTCGAACAAATCCTTTCCAAGACCTTCAACGGGTGGCGTCCGACGCAGTTCACCGTCGTGGATGCGTTTCCGTATACAGCCTCTGCAAAGGTCCAGAAACACCTTCTCAAAGATCACATCGCTCAGTTGTACAAAGGCGATGCGGCTTTGACTCCCACTTCCTCCTGCTGATGCCTGACTTATGACGCAAATAACGAAAACTGCAGCGGTAGATTCTGTTCACGAAAGCGGCATCAAGAGTTCATTGCCCTTGGAACGGTATGTGACCTGGGTGGTCGATCATCGGCGTTGGGTCATTGCCCTGATACTGGCTCTATCGGCGTTCTTCGGCTTTTTTGCAGCCAAACAACAAGTGATCATCAACCCTGCCGCAGTTGTCCCGCAGAGCCATCCATACATCAAGGCGACCAATACGATCGAGAGGATCTTCGGTTCGAAGTACCTCGTGGTGATCGGTCTGACCCCAGCTCAGGGCGATGCGCTGCAACCTCAGGTGCTCGAAGCCGTGAAGCGCATCACGGACAAGCTCTATGCTGCGCCATCAGTGACCAAACAGACGCTGCTGAGTCTTTCCTCGCGGCAAGCAAAGAGTATCCGTGGGAACGCCGAAGGGTTTGAGGCCAAGCCGTTGCTCGGTGATCAGATACCGACGACCGCAGAGCAACTGAGCGCCCTGAAGTCGGCCATCGATGCAAACCCGGTTTATCGGGACACCGTAATCTCCAGCGACTGGCGAACAGCTACGATCATGCTGGAGCTCAAGGAAAATCCCAATGGTTTTGGGGCAATGCTCTCGGATGTTCATCAAATCCTGAGCCAGGAGAATACGCCAGGCGTCGAGATCTCCTTGAGTGGCAATCCGGTGTTCCTGCACCAGGCTGAGGTTTTTGCAGATCGAATCAATTGGTTATTCCCCATCGCGGTGCTGGTGATTGGCTTGCTGCACTACGAAGCCTTCCGTACCCGTCAGGGACTGATTCTTCCCTTGGTCACAGCATTGCTCTCGGTGGTCTGGGGCGTCGGTATCATGGGATTGATGAAGGTGCCGATGGATATCTTCAATTCGCCCACGCCAATCCTGATTCTTGCCGTTGCGGCTGGGCACGCCGTTCAATTACTCAAACGCTACTACGAACACTTCATCGAACTGGTCAACGGGCAGCACATGGCCCCAGAAGTGGCCAACCGGCTGGCGACGATTCAATCGCTCGTGGCAGTGGGTCCCGTTTTGGTGATTGCCGGTGGTGTCGCAGCTTTGGGTTTCTTCTCGTTGGTAGTGTTCGAGCTTGAAACCGTCCGGGCCTTCGGTATTTTCACGGGCATCGGCATCCTCGCCGCGGTGCTACTGGAGTTCACGTTCACCCCGGCAGTTCGTGCCAGCCTGAAACCCCCTTCGGCGGCACAGATTGATACCGAGACCAAACCGCGAATTTGGGATCGCCTGAGTGCTCGCATTGCTCATTTGGTAATCACGCCGCGCAGTCGTAGGCGGATCCTGGCGGCCTTCGTCGTATTGATAGGTGTTGCGATTGCTGGCTGGCCCAAGGTGCATGTCGATAACTCGAGCAAGAGTTTCTTCTCTGACTCACTGCCACTGCAGCGGGACGATAACCTGCTGAACGCACAGACTGGCGGTACCAACGTTCTGTATGTAATGGTCGATACAGGGCAGGCCGATGGCGTGAAAGATCCACAGATCCTGAATGCTATCCGGGAGCTCCAGGCTGATGCCGCGAAGCGCTCGATCGTGGGTAAGACCTTGTCCATCGATGACTTTCTCCAGCGCATGCACGGCGCTGCATCTGGGGACACGGGTGCTATTAATCCACTACCTGACGATCGAAACCTGATCGCCCAGTACTTGTTCCTTTACTCGATGTCTGGCGATCCGGAAGACTTCTCGGCGCATGTCGATTATGACTACCAGCGAGCGAAGATCTCGATCATGTTGCGGACCAACAGCAACGCTGAAATTGATCGGCTGGTCAACGAGCTGCGTGAAATTGCGAACCAACGCTTCCCCAAAAATGTAACGGTTTCGTTCGGCGGGGAGGTGGCGCAGACACTGGCAGTCACTGATGTGATGGTGCACAGCAAGCTGCTGAATATCGCACAAATCCTCGGTGTTATTTTTGCGGTATCCGTTATCGCCTTCCGTTCGTTCACCGCTGGCCTACTGGTGCTGTCGCCGCTACTTGTGGTCCTTTCGCTGGTCTTCGGCGTCATGGGCTACTTCGGTGTCCCTCTGAACATTCCCAACTCGTTGATCTCCGCCATGGCGGTGGGGATTGGCGCTGACTACGCGATCTATCTCATATACCGCATTGGTGAGTACACAGCCCAGGGCAAGGCTTTGCCTCAGGCCGTAGAAATGGCAATGAAAACCGCGGGTAAAGCCTGTCTGTTCGTTGCCACTGCTGTGGCAGGTGGCTATGCCGTCCTCATGTTCTCCTACGACTATAAGGTTCATATGTGGCTTTCTACTTTCATCGTGCTGGCGATGCTGGCAAGCGTGTTGGCAACCCTGACTCTCATTCCGAGCGCCATTCTGACCTTCAAACCAGCATTCATTTTCCAGCGTCGCTCGGGTGATCGTGGCGCAGTGCTGTTGATCATCCTGGCTGCTATCGGCTTCCTGACTTACTCACAGGTAGGTTGGTCGGCAGAGTTGGAGGCGAAGCAAATCATGGAGCGCAATGCTGCTGTAACTCGCTTCAGCACTTCCACGGCGGATGCAGAGTTTGTGCTGCAGACCAAGGATGGTGGTAAGCGCGTTCGCAAGTCGAACATGGCGTCGAAACTTCAGGAAAATGGGCAAGACACTATGCGTCTGGTCCGCTTCGAAGCGCCGGCAGACATTCGCGGAACCACGACTTTGCTCGTTGAACGCTCGGCCCAGGATGACGATATGTGGGTATACCTGCCGGCGATGAAGCGTGTGCGCCGCCTGGTAGCCTCGAACAAAAAAGACAGCTTCATCGGTACTGATTTTAGTTATGGCGATGTCATGGGGCACAAGGTCGGCGACTGGAAGCACACCTTGCTCAGCCAGCAGGCACGTGACGGTGTTGAGCATTACGTCATTGAGTCGGTACCCGCTGAGGATAGCGTCCGCACTAATTCGGGATATGCCAAACGCATGACTTGGGTGCGCAAGGACAATTTCGCCACGACTTACGTGGAAGCCTCGGATGCCAGTGGACAGCCTTACAAACAATTTTCCTTCGCGGACATCCAGTTGGTTGATTCAGCAAATGGAAAGTGGCAGCCAATGAAAACCGAGGGCAAGAATCTACAGAGTGGGCATACCACCACGATTACTTTCTCCAACTTCAAGGTCGGCGAGTCGCTGAGCGACAGCCTCTTCTCCGCGAACAACATAGCTTCCAAATAAGGAGAGGAGATGAGCGGGTCCTTTTTGCCCTGGTGGCGGGCCGGTGCTGTCGCGCCCCTGATTCTCTGCGCGAGCGCTTTTGCCAGCGCGCCGGAAGTGACAGGTGAGGTCGCTTCAGGCGTGTGGTCATCCAACCGCATGTTGGATGACCAACACGCGGTGTCCTCCAGTCGTGCCAAGCTTAAACTGGATTGGCAGGCGTCCGAAAGCCTGCAGTTGAACAGTGAGGTCTGGGCGCTATCGTCCCCGGAGCGTCTGGATGAGAAGCGTGAAGACGCAGGAGTCAATGAGCTGTATGTGAAAAGCAGTGAGACGGTGTGTGCGCCTGCCCTGGGCAAAAAGCTGGTGATGTGGGGGCGTGCTGATGGGATCAATCCCACCGATCAGGTTTCACCGAGCAACTACCGAAGGTTGACCCCTGAGACGACTGATCAGCGCACGGGAAACTGGGGACTGCACCTGGACTGTGAGGTGGGCGCGGGAAAGCTGCAGGTGCATGTATTGGATCGATTCCAATTTAATGATGTGCCGCTGGAGAAGACACCAGGTGTGGTCTTCAGGGAGCAAGATCCAGATGTGCGCCCTACCGTTGCGGTGAAGTATGACGTGCTGGGTTCTGATGCTGATTGGTCGGTGAGTGTCATAGACGGCCATGACTTGTTTCCAACCTTTGCGGTACGAAGTGCCACGTCTGAAGGCATCACGCTCGGTCAGCACGCTACTCGCATGCGCATGATCGGTAGCGACTTCACAATAGTCCGTGGGGAAATGGCCTATAGGGGGGAAATTGCTTGGGTGGATTTTGAGCAGTCATCGAATCCTGCTGTTGCCCGTCGACAGCCCTATACCTCAGCAATTGGTGGTGCTGAGTGGTACGTCGGTGACCGCGAGACTGTTTCGTTGCAGGGCTTTTGGCGGCACTTGAGGTCAGTTTCGAGTCTGTCGAACGACCCGTTGCTTGCTCAGGTACAAGCGGCACAGGCGCTGATCAGCAATGAGCTCGACCGTGATCAGTATGGGGTTACGCTCAGGTATGCCAAGCCACTGTTCGACTCAAAAGCCGACCTTGATCTCTTTGCCGTTTGGACTGAGCCCCGCAACGACTGGATGCTGCGAGGAAGACTCAAATACGCATTAACGGATTCGTGGCGGGTGAGCACCGGGTTCGACATCTTCAGGGGGCCCCAGGATTCCTTCCTGGGTCATTTGAGAACCAACTCATTAACGTTCGTTGAGGCAAGTTACAGCTGGTGATGCAGAGGCAGCAGCGCCAGTGGCGTCTGGTTTTTCACCATGCAGGCCGCTGAAGCAGGGCACAGCGCTGTGAACGCCGTCGAACTGGCTATCGCTTCTGATGCTTGGGATCGCTCCCTGCGTTCATACCCTCGATTTTTGGAAAAAGTCTTCCGCCGGGTTTTCCGCACCGGCATCGTCCTGACACCACCCATTTGCTTGCCACCCTGGCCGCTTTGGCAATCCGCCTGAGCTTCTGAACCGGAGATACTTAATGAAAGTCTTGTTCATGTGCACCCACAACAGCTGCCGCAGCATATTGTCGGAAGCACTGTTCAATCACCTGGCGCCCGAGGCAATGGAAGCGGTGAGCTCGGGAAGTTTTCCAAGTGGCAAGGTCAATGCTCAAGCGTTGAAGACTCTGGAAGCCGCCGGCGTTCCTACCAAAGGCCTATCAAGCAAGGCTTCGGATGCATTTGAAAATGCGCCACCGGACATTGTCATTACCGTGTGCGATCGTGCAGCAGGCGAGGCGTGCCCGATCTTCTTCGGCCCTTCTCTCAAAGCCCATTGGGGCTTGGCTGACCCATCCGTCGCGACCGGTAGCGAAGCGGAGATCGAAGCTGCGTTCCAAGTGACGCTAGCCAAGATCGAGGAACGGGTCCGCGCATTCATAGCTCTGCCTGTAAGGCAAATGGGTGAGGATGACCTCAAAGCAGCGCTCGTCAGCATCGGTAGTCTCTAACGATTGGATTCAAGGGTTGGAATGGACGACAGCTGGCCAAACATTCAACCAGAGCGGGTCGATCTACCCGCCACTGAAGCCTGCCACCATCACTGAGGACGTCATCCTTGTCTCTCGGTTTGACCGCCTGAGCTGGCGGTTGGAGAGGCGGGTGGTTTATGCGCTCAGAGAAGTGCCCATGACACCGTTTGACATTCTCAAGGTTAGCGCCGGGAGGCTGGGAATACCGAAACGGCTGGGGCTCAACAAGCTGTTGAGTAGCCCAGTAGCGCTGAAACCCTTGATTCACTGGATTTCAGGCACAAAAAAAGACGTCCGTGGACGTCTTTAGATGATGAAATGGTGGAGCCGGGGTAATCTGAATTGATATTGTATGTTACTGATTATTATAATTAATATATATTTTATATTTTAATTGGAATACCGATTGGAATACCTTCCGAAATAAACATTCGATCTGACAACCGCGCACAACCGCACTGCATTTCAAGCGAGGAAAGAAGCGAATGTTGACCTACTGGCGCGTATGTCGGCAGCAAAAATGCTAGAGCCTTTCGGAGTCGAAGCGCTTTGCGAGGAGCACTGCTACGGCTTACACCGCCAAGCAGAAAGGCCCCAGTCGTTGGGAACCTACGTGGCGATAGCCACGGCTCCCATTCAACCTGCCTGACGCCCCTTCATTCAAGGTTTCCACACCGTTACATGGCATTCCTCTGGGAAAGACTCAGTTTGGCAAACGACTCCACTTCTTGAATCTAACTGGGCGGTTGAATAGGTATACTCGGCACGGATTTCGTCGACGATGACGTGGAATGTAGCGGAGCCTCCCCTTGAACGAGTACGACTTTTCGCGGCTGAATGATAAAGAATTTGAGGTCTTCTGTACGGACTTACTTGGTGCCCATGAAGGTGTAATTTTCGAGCGTTTCAAGCCAGGGCGAGATGGTGGAATTGACGGTCGTTACATCGTAAACTCTGAAACCTTATGGATAGTTCAGTGCAAGCATTGGGCTCCAGCAGGTCGTGATCAACTATTTAAAAAAATTTCAGTTGAGGAAAGAGAAAAGGTTATAAAGCTAAATCCCCAGAGATATATCTTGGTGGTTTCTTTCAAGCTGTCGCCGAGCGATAAGAAGCGGTTGATGGAAGCATTGAGTCCGTTTGTAAAAAGCCCTAGCGATATTCTCGGTCAGGAAGATTTAAATGATCTTCTTGCTAAGTACCCAGCGGTAGAGTCTCGTCATTATAAGCTTTGGCTTGTTAGCTCAAACTTGATGCGGTACTTTATGGATAAAGCTATTCATGATCGTAGCAGAAATACTATCGAAGAAATAATCAGTAAGTCAGCGGTCTACACGCAAACATCGAATCACTCCGCCGCAATTGAACGGTTGGAAAAATATCATGTTGTCGTTTTGACCGGGGCCGCGGGTATTGGTAAGACGACACTGGCAGAACAGTTGATATTGCACTATGTGGCACAGGGCTACTCGCTGGTAGAAATTTCTAAAGATGTCATTGAAGCAGAAAGTGTGTATCTGCCGGAAGAGAAGCAAATATTCTATTTTGATGATTTCTTGGGGCGAAACTACTTGGAGGCGGTGAGTGGGGTTGAAAGCGCAGAAGTGGTCAGTTTTATAAGGAGGGTTGCAAGAGATAGAAATAAGCGTTTTGTCCTAACATCAAGGACTACTATTTTAAGTCAAGGGAAAATGCTCAGTGATGTTTTCGAGAATGGCAATGTGCACACAAAGGAGTATGAGATTACGCTTGATTCTCTAACAAGGTTAGATAAAGCGAATATTTTGTACAACCATATCTGGCACTCATCCTTGGGTATTGAGTTTATCGATCAGATTTACGAGTCTAAGCGCTATCGGGTTATTATCGATCATAAAAATTTTAACCCCCGACTGGTACAGTTTATCACCGATGCACAGCGGCTTGAAAACGTGGCGGTAAATTCATACTGGCAGTACGCAGAGGGGCTGTTAAACAACCCGGAAAAGGTGTGGGATAACGTATTTGACGCTCTTTTAGACGATTGCGGTCGTGCCCTCGCTTTGCTAGTAGCAATGAATGGGCGTGAGATTTCTGAAGAAGCTCTTACCGAGGCGTTTGCTAGGTACATCAGCGCTCCCGGAGTAGGTGCATTATCTGGGAAAATGGATTTTTCCATCAATGTGCGCCATTTATCAGGTTCTATACTGACTCGCATGATCCTGAGTAGCTCTATACCTTACCTGAAACTATTTAATCCTTCATTGGGCGACTATATATTAGCGAGGTACTGTAAGAATGCACCGGCTTTACGTGCATGCTTTAGCAGCTTGCTAACTATGCAGTCTCTAACCACTATTTCCGAGTTGGTTAAGAACGGGTTTATTTCAAGCCGTTATGCAGGCGAATTTATTGATTTCACTTTTAGGCGTTTAGGGGAGCAAGAGTTTTTCGGGGTGTCAGGCGAGTACTTGGCAAATTTGTGCATGATAAGGGCTCAATACGTCCGCCCCCTGTGTGTTTCCGACAGTTCTCTTATTCGGGCAGTTGAAAAAATTCTAAGCGCTGACTGTGGAATGGGCTATATGTACTCCGCTCAGATAATTCTCTGGGCTCTTGACAAGGATATTGCTGGCGAGGACTTGTCTCGCATACAACGGTTTTTGTCAGTTGCTTTCGAAAATCACCCTTCGGATAGAGAAATGATTGCTCTTGGAGGAGTCGTAGCTCACATGATTCGGCACGGGTACAGCTATCTGGGTAACCTCTATGATGAAGTTGTTTCCTATCAGATGATAGAGGAGTTCGGAGATAACTTTCCTGAGGATCGAGTGTTCTCCGACATTAATACCGAGTCAAGTGCTAGGGCGAGACTTAAGGGGCTGATCTGTGAGTTGGCCGAAGAGTATGGCGCTGTAGATGTCTCCCATGTGGCTAGATCTGTTTATGACTCGATCGATCTGGAGCAGAAATTTTTTGAGCACTTCAATGAAGTAGATGCTGACTCACCTTCACCCTATGATCCACCTGTGAAGGCCAGGCCTCGTTTTGCCGATTTATCTAATGATGAAATAGATTACCTCTTTTCTCGAAACGACACTTGATTTGCTTACCTGTTGTCATGTCGTCGCGTAACTTCTAAATCATGAGATTGAATTGCCACATACCAACTATAGACTGGCTGTCGCATTACTTTCTTAGTTATGCGACGGCTCGGTTTTAGTAAAGCTTCAGATAAAAGCGGCGAAAATGGCTGCTCAGGCTAGTCTGCACCCAAGGTGGCCTCAGGCCGGTAGGAGCCCTAACGCCATCCCTGGCTCACTTCGCAAAGCGGTCAAGGAGCTATTTCTAGTTGAATAGAAGCTGTATCAGGGGCTGTGCGGTGGTACTGGGGCAAATCGTTAGCCGCTTAGAGCCGTGAGAGTGACCCGGTCAGTAAATACATCAGCTTCGCTTCGGACATCAATGCGAATTTAGGTGACCCCGCAGGCTCTAGTTTCTAAGTGGTGCGATAACTAAGCTGATGCTGGGAATCCTTCGTTTTGGCCAGCATGAGTCGACTATAGAGGCCACTGGCAAAAAGCAGCATCCTTGGAGACATAGGAACTGTGGTAGGCGGTCTCGAATGAATTGCGATCGAATTCTGGTTTGGCTTATGAGTGTCCTTGGCGAGCCTACATCAGAAAAGCTGCCCTAGATTCGAGCTGAATTTAGCTCGCGGTCATTTAAATTTTTGAGGCAAATTGCTATCATGAGCTATTGGCTCAAAATTTGAGTAGGCCCCGAATCGCATGCTTCAGCAATTCGGTAAATCAGTCGTGCAGCACCGCAGGGAATGCAAGCAAAATTGAATATAATTGAACTCAGAAACTTTAAACGATTTTCAAATATTTCAATAAAGCTCAGAGATACGGGTTTAACTCTTATTTCGGGAACCAATAATTCCGGTAAGACAAGTATTTTGCACGCTTTGGCAATTTGGGAGTTCACCAAAATGCTATTGGTTAATTACAGAGGTAGTAAATCGCTGGCGCATGATTACGATTCTAAGAATGGTCTTGGCATTGCACCTGAAGCTTTTTCACCGATAAGTATTCCTTCGCTTCGCTACCTGTGGAAGGACCAGAACACCAATGGGTCCTACGGACTAAAAATAAAAATTGGTTGGAGAGAATCAGGCCAGAGCTATCATCTTGAGTTAGCGTACTCATTGAATGGCAATAATTTCGCGATAAAAAAATCGGACTCCAATCTGCTCGCCGATACCAAGATCCCTGTAATCGCTTATCTCCCACCATTTGGCGGGATGAACGAAAATGAAACTTGGCTATCCATCGCTGATCGGCGCAAGCTTATTGGCAAGGGACAGGCTGGTTCGGTGATCCGCAATCTGTTACTCGACCTGTATACTGCACACGAGCAAAAGATCAAGCAGGCCAAGGAAGAATTATTGGCAGGCAGGGTGCGGCTCCCTGCCGTAGACAAACAAAAATTGGAACTCGTGGACACCGAGTGGCGGCAGCTTGAGGAAATTCTCACGGACGTTTTCCGCGTAAAGCTTTGCCCAAAACCATTCGACAGTAATTTCCACAATTTTGTGCACGTGGACGTGATTGACGTTGCCGTCAATACAACTACCGGTGCCAAGGAGGCCAGGCCTTCATCGCGGCGAGATCTGATGATCGAGGGTAGCGGATTCCTACAGTGGGTCAGCGTATTTGCTTTGGCACTAGACTCCAATAATGACATTTTACTACTAGATGAGCCTGACGCACACCTGCACACCTCCCTCCAGTCGCTGCTTCTGGAAAAATTAGAAGGCATCTGCCTGCGCAAGAAGAAGCAGATTCTGATGGTAAGCCACAGCCCGGAGCTGATTAAATTAGTCGACTATGAGAAAATGCTCCACGTCGAGCAATCCAAAGCTTCGTATTTGCGTAACAAAGAGCAGAAGGTGCTCGTGCTGGAAGGGCTTGGAAGCAAGTACTTCCCGCTTCTTGATGACATCATAAGATATAAGAAAGTTCTTCTAGTCGAGAATGCTAGTGATGCCCGCGCCTTGCAAAGTATTTGCAAGCAATTGGATATGAAATGGCCTGAAAACCTAGTTCTGTGGGTCACAAACAAGAAGCACTCGGAACGAAAGACACTGATCATCGAGCTTAATCAGAAGATCATGCAGGATACTCGTCAGCCGATCAACGCTTATAGCTTGCGTGACTTGGACGATGAAAATTACAGCACCACCAATGCCGACCTTCAATGGAATACTGATCAGAGAGACGACTCTGGCAAGCACACGATCTTGAGGTATCGGACATTACGGCGTCGGGAGATTGAAAATTACCTAATCATTCCCACTGCGATATCTAGGTATATTTCCAAAAATCGTAAAAACAATGAAATCTCCACAGATGTTGATGCTGTCAATGAGTATTTACTGAAAAAGCATGGGCTGGTTGTGCCAAGCAACTATAAAGAAAGTGACCGCGAAAGTAATTCGGAGGGGCTTTTCAGCAAGGACGGCAAACAAGTTCTTGATGGCATTCGTCGCTACTTCAAAGTAAAATTTAATAAAGAAGACTATATACAACAGATAGAAAAAGGTGAGGTGTGCGCGGATCTTATAACTATAATTAAAGAGCTTATAGATATGTGCAAGACCAAGTAGACGTATTTATTCTTATGTTTAAGTAGTGCCGAAAGCGGTCGATGGCAAATGCTCGCTATGTTGTGTTTAGGGGGGGCGGTTGCTCCTGGCCGATTGTTGCCTGCCGCAAATAGTCACAATCGACCCAAAACCGAAAGTATCATCGCCCAGGTGATCACCACGGAGCGTTTGAAGCAGGTTTCTGCTGCGGTTGCAGCGGATGCTCATCATGCGTTGTGAAGCCGTCACCTCCCAATCAACTAGTGTTGATGCCTGAGTCCGTAATTGACGTTTGAGATTTTGCTTTCCCCGCCCAACCCTCCGATCAAGCGATCTTTGATCGCGCCGATCGGAGGGTTCATTCGCTTTTTTTCGAAGCCACCGCTATCTACCGTCTAGCGCCACGCCTTTGCCCGTCAGTAATTTTCCCACCGGTATATATCGAGCGCTGTGCATCTACAGAGTGTCGTTGCAGCGATTGTCGTGGGTCTATGGTTACAGAGTTGGCGACACCGGCGACACCGGCGACAATCCATGCGGAGCTGGGCCTGGAGCATGGCGACAAAAATGGCGACAGTCGCCACTGCTTACCCGTTTTGGCAGTGACGCTTGACCAGCTTTTCGAGTGGGTATAACAATTGGCGCACGGACCGCTGTCGTTGACAGCACCAGCCCAGGTAGCCAAAACCTTCAAGGCTACGTCACTCGCGTGGTGGTGGTTCTTCCGAAGTGCGATTAGCATCCGGCGGCTCGCACGGTCACTCCCCAAGAGTGATGGATGCCTACTCGACTGAATCTGCCCACTGCGGCAGACGATGCACCTTCCTCGCTGCGCTGCAGCAACCTCACCTTTCGGCACACTTCGCTGCGCCAGACTGCGCCCGTCTCTTTCTCCCGGAAAGAGACGGGCGCTTGTACCGCTGCTGCAAGCTACGTAGTACAGGGCATTGCCGCAACTCTCCTCGTGACAATCGGCCTGACAAATCCGATTCGTCGCCATCCGCATCGACACAGGCACCGGTTGCCGCAGCCTTTGAAAAGGCTGCACCTGACTGACAGTCAGGCATGCCCAAGGTGTCCATGTCGTTGCCTTTTCCTGCTCAGGATCTCCAGGTGCCGAACTCGTCAGTCGGCACAGCCTCCACCCGCCCGCATCTTCGGATGCGTCTAAGGAGGCCAGATTCATGGGGTCATACCCTTGCTCCCGGTCGTAAGGAGCCGTTCGTTCCGCGTCAGTGAACGCCTCACAGGCCGCAGGGGCCTTGATCCCTGATAACACTCAACAGCCGTGGCGGGGCTACGTGAGGATAACCAGCAATGAACGAGGAGAGGGCCCATGCAGCAGTTAGATCCGAAGCTTGAACTACCGCGACCGCCTCGACCGCTGATTGAGTCGAATCCCGTGGCCCAGCCTTATCCGGTGCAGGCACTGGGTGGGATTCTGGGGCCTGCGGTGGAGCGCATGGCCGAGGTCATCGGCGTGCCCCAGGCGCTGGCCGCGCAATCGGTGTTGGCTGCCTCGGCGCTGGCGACCCAAGGTCATGCGGGCTTACAGCTCGACGGGAGAAATTATCCCCTGTCGCTGTACTTGATCACCGTGGCCGCGTCTGGGGATCGTAAAACGGCGGCAGATCGATGTGCATTGCTGCCTGCACGAGAATGGGAGCGTGAGCAGTGGCAGCGCTACCGCGAACAACTCTCCCGGTACCGTGCCGCACAGCGACAGGCGCAGCGTATCAACCCCGCCGATCCCGACTCCGCAAACAGCCTGCCGCTCGAAGCGGAGCCCTCGGCACCCCGGTTGATCACCACAGACCCGACTATCGAAGCCCTGATCAAAGGGCTCTGTCATGACTTGCCTAGCATGGGCCTGTTCTGTGACGAAGGCGGACAGTTCCTCGGCAGCAGCACCATGAGTCGGGATAATCGTTTGAAAGCGGTCACGACCTTGTCGTCACTCTGGGACGGTAGCCCGATTGATCGCGCTCGCTCCATGGTAGGCGAAAGCTTTCGGGCTTATGACCGACGCTTGAGCCTGCACCTCATGCTGCAACCGTACTTGGCCATGCAGTTACTCAGTGACCCGTTGCTGCAGGGGCAAGGCATCCTCGGTCGTTGTTTGATGACCTGGCCCACCAGCCTGGCCGGACAACGCAGCTACCAAGCTGTCGACTTATCCCAAGACGCTGCCCTAAAGCGCTATCACCACCGCCTTTCGGCGCTGTTTCATCTGCCCTGGTCACTTACCCCTGACGGTGCCCTGCAGCTATCACCGCTGACCCTCAGTCCGTTAGCCCGCCGTCGCTGGATTGATTTGCATGATGCCATCGAAGCTCAGCTGGGTGAGTTTGGCGAGCTGGCCAGCGTACGGCCCAGCGGATCGAAGTCTGCCGATAACCTGCTGCGCGTCGCCGGCATTCTTGCAGTTGTGGAGGAGAGCAGCGTCGTGGAGGTCGACCATATCCAGCGGGCCTCGGCCTTAGTTGGCTACTACCTCACCGAGATCCAGCGTCTGACTGAGCAGGAGCCAGTGTGTCGAATTAAGGAGGAGGCTGACCGGCTGCTGCGCTGGCTGCAGATCAAAGATTGGAAGCGCTTCAGTATTCGGGAGCTGAATCGCAATGGTCCCCGCTTTGCCCGGAAGAGCAGTCGCCATGCCGCCAAGCTGCTGGTCGAGTTGCTTGAACATCAGTGGCTGATCACCGACGGTCACACCTTCGAGGTGCGCCATGTTCAATCTTGATGAAGCGCTGCGCAACCATCTGGCTCAGCGCCAAAATGAACCGAAAGTGCGGTTTGTCGCCGCGAGTGTCGCCACTTTGTCGCCACGCTCAAAACCAGACAAGGCAAGGGTTGTCGCCGGTGTCGCCGATGTCGCCACCTTCCGTAAAGCTATCACCTCGCCGACAGCCATCCTTCAGTGGTTGAAAGAGGAAGGCGCGCATCTTTACGTCACCGACAACACGCTGTGTTTTCGCCCGACTGATTGGGCCCAGTTCGCTATCGTGAGTGTGCACTGGAGAGCCCTTTTGCATGATCTCGCGGCGGTCGATCAGGAGCAGGAAAATGACTCGGGTCGGTAAGCGAGCGGGGCGTAATTTTGGTTTTGGTCGCCAGCTCAGTTATGCCGGACCGCAAGCACTGAAAGATCTATTTGGCGATGGCCATTTTGCTACCGTCAAAGCCCATAGCGATCGCTGGCAGGCCTTCGTAAATTGGTGTCGATCCGATGAAGGGCCGAGGCTGAATGACGCGCGACAGATCGATCGTGAAATCCTCATGCGGTACGCCACTTATGTGCGGGAGCAGGTTGATCAGGGTAACGTCGGCATCGCCACCGCGCAGAACCGACTGTCCACAGTGAACCGAACGATGGCTGCGCTGCGCGGTGATCAGTACGTCAAAATCCCCAGTCCGAGCAAGGCGCTGGGTTTGCAACGCTCAAGCGTGCGCGGGGAGGCCCCGCAAGGCCAAGATCGTGCTCAGATCGAGTTGATCGCACGCGCACTGTCAGAGCGAGGTCAGCAGCGAGTGGCCGCAATTGTGCATCTGGGCCGGGAGACTGGTATGCGCCTGCGTGAAGCGATCTTGGCGGACCTGCCCCGACTGCAACGTGAGGCCGGGCAACTGGGCAAGATCAACATTCAGGACGGCACCAAAGGCGGTCGATCAGGCGCGTCAGCACCGCGTTGGATAGCGATCACTGATCAAATCCGTGGCGCCTTGGATAGGGCCTGGGAGGCTTCACCCAGTCGCAGTCGGAACCTGTTGGCCCCCAACGAGAGCTACAAAGAGTTTATGCAATCAGTTGTGCGACCGGCACGGGACATCTTGCATGAGCATGGATTGAAAGGCTTTCATGAGCTGCGGGCGGCTTACGCCTGTGAGCGTTATGAGCAACTGACTGGCTTGAATACACCCGTCAATGGCGGTCGTGTTCATCGAGAAGATCGAGAGCTTGATCAGCGTGCACGACAGAAGATCAGCCACGAATTGGGACATAACCGCATCGATGTGGTGAGTGCCTACATCGGAGGTCGGCGATGATGGCCGAGTTCGACATAGCGTTGTTTCTGCGCCCCGTGCTCAAAGGTGCACATGCCACGCGGCAGCGGCACATCAGGCAAGCAGAAAGGATGCACGAGGTGATTCGTGAGCGCTGGGGTTGCGCGACTCCCTGGTCCTGGAGAGAAAAGCACGTGAGATGGTTTCTGAAGCACTACCTGCGTTGCTCAGCTCCAGCTACCGTCTACTACTACGACTTAACAGCAGGGTTGATCCGCCGCAGAAAGGCAAAAGTCGTGGTTGCCTGATAGACCTTTAAACGTGAGCTCCTGAGTATGGGAATGCGGAGCCTTCCCATACTCAGGGGCTTGGCTGAAGAGGCGCAGGCATACCAGAGATCTAGCGACCGTCGTCACTCCTTTCGCCCTGCTACACGACACGGATCGTAGCCGGTGTCGCGTACTTTTTGGATGCTCAGCGAATTGGTACGACATTGCGGTCCCTGGTTTGATTGATGGCCGATGCCGACAGGCTGCCGGTGGCCGCCTTCTGGATATGTTCACTCCACCAAGCCATCATCGGACGCCGGCGTTCGATGTAGTCCGTCCTGTTGTAGGCGCTACGAACTTCGTCCTTGTCGACATGCGCCAGCGCGACCTCGATCAGTTCCGGATCCCAGCCATGCTCATTCAGGATGGTGCTCGCCATCGAGCGCAAGCCGTGGCTGACTAGACGGTCCTGAAAGCCCATGCGCTTCAACGCCATGTTGGCGGTCTGGCTATTGGCATGGGTGCGGGGATTTCTATCTGAGGGGAACACGTACTCTCTGTTACCACTGAGTTGCTTGAGCGTCTCCAGTAACGACAGTGCCTGATCGGTAAGAGGGATTGTGTGCGGCCGACGCTTTTTCATGCGCTCTGGCGGAATGGTCCAAATGCACTTGTCGAAGTCGATATCTGCCCATCGTGTGGTGGCTGCTTCGGCAGGGCGGGTCATCGTGTGCAACTGCCATTCGATCAGGCAGCGGGTCGTGCGCTTGATGCTGGCGTTCGCGATTTCCATCATGAGCTCGGGAAGCTCCTCAGGTGGTAGCGCAGCCATGTTCTCTTTCTTGGGTTTCTTGAACACCGCCCGAATTCCATTGAGGGGGTTCGCAAATATCAGCCCGGAGTTGACCCCATAGGTCATGATCTCGTTGAGTCGTTGACTCAATCTTTTCACGGTTTCGAGGCTCCCTTTGGCCTCGATTGGGCGAAGGATCTTGATAACCATCGGAGCGGTGATTTGAGAGAGCGGCGTTGTTTTCATGCTTGGGAAAACATGGAGTGTCAGCGATCTCCAAATGTCTTCGGCGTAGGCTTTGGTTACGGAGTCTTTCTTCAGCTCGAACCAGGCGGTGGCTACTTTCTCGAAAGTGTGTTCAGTCTCAGCAAGTTTGGCTTGCCTTACTTCATCACGCTGGGTTTTGGGATCAGTGCCCAAAGCGAGCAGCTCACGCGCCTCTGCGGCTTTCTTCCGGGCGTTGGCTAGCGAAAGGTCGGGGTATGGACCAAGCGCCATATTGATACGGCTTCTGGTCAGGGGCTCGCGGTAATTGAAATTCCACATCATTGAGCCGCTCGCGCGTACTCGAAGCTGTAAGCCATCGCCGTCGCTGAGGACGAAGTCTTTACCAGTTGCCTTGACTGCCTTGAGCTGGCGATCGGAGAGGCGGGTTGCGTTAGTAGGCATGGGGGCTACCTCCAGCACCGTTTTGGTATCCTGAAAATAGCATTTGGCAGTCCGGGATACCACCTGGGATACCAAAACGCCTGGAACTCAGAAACCCTGTAAAGCCCCCATAAGCGCTGAAAGCCATGTATTTACTTGATTTTAGGCACAAAAAAAGACGTCCGTGGACGTCTTTAGATGATGAAGTGGTGGAGCCGGGGGGATTTGAACCCCCGTCCGCCAGTACTCCGCTGTCGGTACTACATGCGTAGCCGTGTCTATTAAGTTAACCCTCAGCGACCCGACGGGCAGGGTGCTTTGGGCGAGTTGTGTAAGTTTTAGCCGCTTCGTCCACAACGTACTGCACGGCGATTCTGTTCTATATGACAATCACTTTGGGTTTACAGACATCCCCTGATGATTGCTGGACCCGAAGGTACCAGAAGGGAAGGGCTAAGGCTGCTTACGCAGCGAGAGCGTATTCCCCGTAGGTTTCGTCATTGGCAACTATAAGAAGTTGCAACAGTGGATTTACGAGTTCTGTTACCAACTCGGCATGCACCTAAAGTTTCGCAACCGGCGTCGAATCCTAAACGGCCCCGAGCCTGTCGCTTCGTGGATCTTCTGAAGCGGCAGGCATTTGCAGTGTACGCCAATACGCGACTGAGGCCAACCCGAAGGTTGGCCGGGCGCGAATTATTGCGGATCACCTTTCGTGTTGTTCTGCAATTTCTGAATGGCCTGGGTGGTCAGCGAGATGCATCTTTTGGTGCCATCCTCGGTGCCTTTGGACTGTTCAGCCTTGGCCTGTCCAACGGTGGCATCAATATCGGCCTTCAGAGCACTGCTCATTTCCTCGGTGCTGACTTGGGCATCCTTGATCTTCTGCAAATTCACCTGGCAGAGGTCCGCTTGGCTGTTTGCGAACACCGGAGAGGCCAACAGTGCAGCGGAAATGAACAAGCCAGCAAATGCTATGTGCTTCATGTGTATCTCCTTGAACGTTTGGTCTCGGTGCTGCCGGTGGATCACGGTCGAGCCCGAGTCTAAAGGGGGCCCAACGGGGTTGGGCCTATTCAAGTGACTACAACGGAACGCAGGAATTCGATTTTTCTTCGATCCCTGTGGGAAAGCCCTCACGATTCGCAGGTTTGGGCCGCGTGACCCGATCGATGAGGTAGACCAGCCCGTGATAGTCGATTGCACCGTGCTGCGTCAGACCAATCTCGCACGTGCGGCTGGTGGAAATCCCTTCGCTGCAATACTGAACCGCATCCTTGAGGGTTCGCAGCGAGTGGGCGTTGAGCTCCGGCGTGGTGAAACCCTTGTCGCCAGCAAAACCACAGCAATGAATACCTTCCGGAATCACCACCTGTTTGCTGCATTTGCGCGCCAGGTCGATCAGTGCCTGGCTTTCGCCCAGATGCTGAGTGCTGCAGGTGACGTGCACCGCAATCGGTTCATCTTGTGGGGTGAACTCAAGACGTTCCATCAAATGCGTACGGATGAAGCGCACCGGATCGTACAGGTCCAGTCGAACATTCCCCAGGTCTTGGACCAGGCGCAAAGTGCAGGGGCTGGTGTCGCAATAGATCGGATCAAGCCCGCCGCGACTGGCATGCAGCAGTGCGCCGATCAGTTCCTGGCGTTTGTGCTCGGCTTGTTCGACGTAGCCTTTGGACGCAAAAGGCTGGCCGCAGCAGAGGCTGTCCACGTTGTCGGGAAAGATGACCTGATAGCCGGCCTTTTCCAGCAATTGCTGAGTTTTTTCGTACAGCGACATCTGCTCTTTATCCCCGGCCGCCGGGCCCATGACTCGTGACACGCAGGCCGCCAGGTACACCACTCGCGGGCGTTCGTCCGGTGCGGCGGGACTGAAACGGATGGCTTTTTCTGGCTGGGGCATGGCGCTGGTCCACTGCGGAACCTGGCCCTTGGACAGCCGCGTCAGCGATGCCGACAGTTTCGCCAGGCGCGGAGCCCCCAGCAGCATGCGCGCACCGTTGGCGACGTGCAGGGCAAAGCGAGCGCCTTGCAGCGTGGTGGCGAAATTTCCTTCAATCCAGTTGGAGGTTTTCGTCTTCGTGGCTTCACGGCTGCGAAGCTTTTTCACCAGTTCGCCGGTATTGATGCCTACCGGACAGCGTTGCGCGCACAGGCCCGTCGCGGCGCAGGTGTCGATGCCTTGGTATTGGTAGGCACGTTCCAGTTCGGTGGTGTCCGTGCCGGCGCGTTTCTTCGCCTGGATATCCCGCCAGATCACGATGCGTTGGCGCGGGCTCAAGGTCAGGTCTTTGGACGGGCACACCGGCTCGCAGAAACCGCACTCAATGCACTTGTCCACAATCTCATCGGCGGCCGGCAGCGGTTTGAGGTGTTTGAGGTGGATCTGCGGATCTTCGCTGAGCACCACGTCCGGGTTGAGAATGCCGTTGGGATCGAGCAAGCGCTTGAGCTGCCACATCAGTTGATAGGCATCGCTGCCCCATTCCAGTTCGACGAACGGCGCCATGTTGCGGCCAGTGCCGTGTTCGGCTTTCAGCGAACCGCCGAACTCTACCGCCACCAACTGCGCCACGTCATCCATGAACGCCTGGTAGCGTGCGACTTCTTCAGGGCTATTGAAGCCTTGGGTGAAGACGAAGTGCAGATTACCTTCCAGTGCGTGTCCGAAAAGGATCGCTTCGTCGTAGTGATGTTTGTCGAACAGTTCGATCAGGCGATTCACGCCAGCGGCGAGTTGCTCCACCGGAAAGGTCACGTCTTCGATGATCACCGTGGTCCCGGTTTTGCGGACTGCGCCTACCGCCGGAAAGGTGTCTTTGCGGATGGCCCAGAGCCGGGCGTTTTCCCTTGGGTCTTCGGTAAAATCGACCTGTTTTTCCACCGGGAACCCGGCCAGGGAGGCCATGATCCGGGTCAGTTGCTCCTGTAGCAAAGACGAAGATGCGGCGCGGGATTCGATCAGCAGGGCGCAGGCATTGATCGACAGGTGCTGTACGAAATCCGGCATGCCCGGTTTGTCCTGCACCGAACGCAGGCTGCGGCGGTCCAACAACTCCACGGCCGATACCGGTTGGCTTTTCAGCACGGTGACGGCGTTGCAGCAGGTTTCCACGTCCGGGAAGACGATCAGTGCCGACGCCTTGTTGGGATGGTCGATGACCGTGTTGTAGGTCACCGCGCTGATGAAGCCGAGAGTGCCTTCGGAGCCCACCAGCAGGTGGCTCAAGATATCCACAGGCTCGTCGAAATCCACCAGGGCATTGAGTGACAAACCGGTGGTATTTTTCAGGCGATATTTGTGGCGAATTCGTGCGGCGAGTTCGGTGTTGGCGCGGGTTTCGCGACCCAGGGTCGCCAGGCGTTCCAGCAGTTCGCCATGGCTTGTACGAAAAGCCGCCACGCTGGTGTCGTCTTCGGTGTCGAGACGGGTGCCATCGGCCAGTACCAGACGGATGCCAGCCAGGGTGTGATAGGTGTTCTGCGCCGTGCCGCAGCACATGCCGCTGGCGTTGTTGGCGACGATGCCGCCGATCTTGCAGGCGTTGATCGACGCCGGATCAGGGCCGATCTTGCGTCCGAACGGTGCCAGCCAGGCGTTGGCCTGGGCGCCGATCACGCCGGGTTGCAAACGAATCTGCGTGCCTTGCTCGCGAATCTCGCGACCGTTCCAGTTATCCCCCAGCACCATCAGCACCGAGTCGCTGATGGCTTGCCCGGACAGGCTGGTGCCGGCGGCGCGGAAGGTGACAGGCACCTGGTCGCGCTGGGCTAATTGCAGCAGTGCGACCACTTCGTCTTCGGTTTCGACCCGCACCACCAGCTTCGGAATCAGCCGGTAGAAACTGGCGTCGGTGCCGAAGGCCAAGGTCGACAACGGATCGTCGAAACGACGCTTGTGCGGGATCAGTTGTTGTACATCGCGCAGGAAAGAGGCCGGAAGGGTCATTGGTCCTCCAGAATCAAAACCACCAGATCCTTCGGGCCGTGGGCGCCGTAGGCCAGGACTTGCTCGATGTCGGCGGTTTTCGAGGGGCCCGACACCAGTAGGGCGTTGGTAGGCATGCCTTGGGCCCATTTGAATTCCTGTTGCACTTCATAGAAGTTGTCGCGGATCTCGCTGGCTTTGAGCAGGGCGAAATGCACCGGCGGCACCAGGCTCATCAGTCGCGGTTCTTCCCGCGTCGGCCAGAGAATCAGGCTACCGGTCGCGGCGATGGCACCGAGGGTCGCGGTCAGGCTGGCAGGCGTGTCGTTGAACAGTTCGGCTTTCCATTCCTCTATCGGACGGTCATAGGCCTTGAGGGTCGGCAGGTCCGGATTGTTCGCCCAGAACTGTGTGATTCTTTGCCCATGGGGCGTGGCCGGGGCGATGAGCAGGCTCGGTAGCTGACGGTCGCGCAGCAATTGCGCGAGCAGGGCTGGCCAACCTTCCTCGGAGGTCAGGTGGATTTCGGTGTGCACCGCTTCCATCAGCTTGCGCAACTGGGGAATGCGTTCCTCCGGCGCGTAGCGGTAGGTTTGGGTCACCAGTTCGACATCGAAATTGTCGGCAACGGGTGTGGCGCCCGTCAGACTTTTGCGCAGCTTGGCGAGGATATTTTCCTTGGCGCTCATCGGCGGTCTCCCTGCTGGTTCAGGTGTTCGCGGGCCAGGTCATGCAATGAGCGGGCGGCGGGTTTCGGGGCGCTGTGGTTCTGGGTCCATGGGCCGACATTGTCAGGCACCAGGGCGCGCAGGCGCGTGGCGAGGAAGCCGAACAGCCGATATAGCCGCGGTGAGCTGTTGAGCCAGGCCCAGGCATTCCAGATGAAGCGTTCCTTGGGCGAGTATTTGCTGCCCTGGCCGCGCATCACTGGGTTCGGGCTGTCCGGCGCCTTGACGTTCTCTTCTCGCAGCCGCCGCAGCAGCGCGGGGATCGGAATCTTCACCGGGCACACTTCACCGCAGGCGCCGCACAACGAAGACGCGCTCGGGTGGTCCGGCACCTTGGCCAGGCCGACCATGTGTGGGGTGATGATTTTTCCGATAGGCCCTGGGTAAACCTCACCGTAGGCATGACCACCGATTCGGGTATAGACCGGGCAATGATTCATACAGGCGCCGCAGCGGATGCAGTTCAGGGTCTGGCGCAGTTCACTGTCGGCAAACGCTTGGCTGCGGCCGTTGTCCAGCAGCACCAGGTGGACTTCCTCGGGGCCATCCAGTTCGTCAGCCTTGCGCGGGCCGGAGATCATGTTGACGTAGGTGGTGATCGGCTGGCCGAGGGCCGAGCGGGTCAGCAGGGAGAGCAGCGGCACGACGTCGCGCAGGTTCTCCACCACTTTTTCGATGCCGGTCACGGCGATGTGCACCGGCGGTACCGTGGTGGACATCCGGCCGTTACCTTCGTTTTCCACCAGCAGCAGCGTGCCGGTTTCGGCGACAGCGAAGTTGACGCCCGAGACGCCGATGTCGGCCTCGAAGAATTTCTGCCGCAATACCTTGCGACCGATCTGAATGAGTTGGTCAACGTCCTTGGTGTACTCCACGCCGAGTTTGTCGTGGAACAAGGACGCGACCTGACCGGCGTTCTTGTGGATCGCCGGCATAATGATGTGTGAAGGCTTCTCGTGATCGAGCTGGACGATGTACTCCCCCATGTCGGACTCAAGACATTCAATGTCCCGGGCCTCGAGGAAGTGGTTCATCTCCATCTCTTCGCTGACCATCGATTTGCCCTTGATCACTTGCCGCGCCTCGTGAGCGCGGATGATCGAGAGGACGATGCCATTGGCTTCGTCCACCGTCTCCGCCCAGTGCACGTTCACACCGTTGCGGGTCAGGTTGGTTTCAAGTTGCTCGAGCAGGTCGGGCAGCTTGGATAACGCACGGGCGCGGACGGCGTTGCCCAGCACTCGCAGGTGTTCTCTTTCGTGGGCATCGCTGAACGACGCTGCCCGCTTGGTCATCAGTGAATCCATCGCGCTGCGAAAGTTGTTTCGCAGTTGCGTGTCGTCCAGGGCCTTGTGGGCCCGGGCGCGAAAATCCTCTTGCACCTCAACAGTCGGGATCAGCGTCGGCGTGCTCATGCCACACCTCCGGTACGCTGCCAGAGGAAGCTCGCCAGATGCTGGCCCCGTAGCGCCTCCTGCTGCTTCTCCAGTGCGCCATTGATGTTCATCAGGCAACCACAATCGGCGCTGACGACTTTATGTGCACCGGACTCCTTCAGCGCTCGGGTCTTGTCGGCCACCATCGCGCCGGAAATATCCGGCATGCGCACGCTGAACGTCCCACCAAAGCCACAGCATTCACTTTCATGGCCGTGTTCGACGCGCTCCACATTGCGCAGCTGCGCCAACAACGCACGGCCATGCAAGTGGGTGTTCATTTCACGTCGTGCCGAGCAGGACGTGTGCAACGCAATTTTCACCGGCGCGCCGCTGTCGTGAAGCTGCACCTTGCTGACAAACAGCAGAAATTCGGCCAATTCATAGGTCCGGGCCGCCAGGGCCTGGACTTGCTTGAGCGTGTCGGGCTCGTCCTTGAACAGGTCGGCGTAGTGCTCGCGCAGCATGCCGGCGCAGGAGCCCGAGGGCACCACCACCGGATAGTCTTCGGCAAACAAGGCCAGTTGCGCCCGTGCCACCGTCCGCGCCTGCTCGGTATAGCCCGAGGTGTAGGCCGGTTGGCCGCAGCAACTTTGCCCTTGCGGGTACTCCACCCGGATCCCTTCGCGCTCCAGCAGATGAATCGCATCCATCCCGGCCTCGGGATAGAACAGGTCCACCACGCAGGTGCCGAACAGGTAGACCCGTGGCGGTTTTTCGCTGGGGTACTGCCGAGGTTCGGGCAATGGCGGGGCGACACGGGTCGCGTTCGGCACGGCGTTGTAAAAAAGCTCGCTCATCAGGCGTGTCTCCGGGTGGTCCCGGTTATCCGTCCGCTGAGGCTGCTGAAATATAGACAGGAAATCTTTCAGCAGCCTTGCAGACCCGGTGATCAATAGCAGACGCCGAATCGGGTTCGGCGTCGGTTTTTTCAATGTTGTCTGTCGTACTCAGTGCACCAGCATGCCGGTTAACCAGTAGGCCTGGGCCAACGTGATCAAGCCAACGATCGTTGCAAAGAATAGGCTGTGTTTGAGGGTGAAACGGAACAGATCCGATTCCTTGCCCACCAGCCCGGTTGCCGCGCAGGCCACCGCGATCGATTGTGGCGAAATCATCTTGCCGGTCACGCCGCCGCTGGTGTTCGCCGCTACCAGCAAGGTGTCGTTGACGCCGATCTGGTGCGCGGTGGTGGCTTGCAGCGAGCTGAACAGCGCGTTGGACGACGTATCGGAACCGGTCAGGAACACGCCCAGCCAACCCAGGAACGGCGAGAAGAACGGGAACGCTGCGCCCGTGCCGGCCAATACCAGGGCCATGGTCGACGACATGCCCGAATAGTTGGTGACGAAGGCGAACGCGAGCACCATGCCGATGGACAGGATCGGCCAGCGCAGTTCGAAAAGTGTCTCTTTGAAAGTGGTAAGACCAGTCTTGACGTTGATTTTCAGCACCAGCATCGAGATCAATGCGGAGAAGAAAATCGCCGTGCCGGTGGCGGAAACCGGATCAAGCTTGAACACGGCCGGAATGGCGGTGGGGTTGATCACGATGGGCGCGACCTTGATCACCATCTGATCCAGGTGCGGGATGGCGAAGTTGAATACCCAGCCGTACATCGAACCGCCCGCGGCGAACATCGCCTTGAATGGCTTCAGGGTCCAGATCGTCACCAGCACGGTGAGGATCAAGAACGGCGACCAGGCCTTGATAATTTCCCCCAGGCTGTAGGGTGACGCCACGGTGCTGCGCGGCTGGCCGAAACCGCCGACACTGGCGGTAACGGCTGCGCTGGAGGTGGCGCCGGCAATCTGCGCCCCGGCGGTGCGCTTGGGCTGCCAGATTTTCAGAAACAGCGTGAGAGAGATCAGGCTGGCCAGGGCCGAGGTGATGTCCGGCAGTTCCGGGCCGATGAAGTTGGAGGTGAAATACTGAGTGATGGCGAAGCTCAAGCCTGCCACTAGGGCCGCCGGCCAGGTTTCCCGCACGCCGCGCAGGCCGTCCATCATGAACACCAGCCAGAACGGCACGAACAGCGACAGCAGTGGCAACTGGCGACCGGTCATGGCGCCGATCTTGAACGCATCGATCCCGGTGACCTGGCCGGCCACGATAATCGGAATGCCCAACGCGCCGAACGCCACCGGGGCGGTGTTGGCGATCAGGCACAGGCCTGCGGCGTACAGGGGGTTGAAGCCCAGGCCAACCAGCAACGCGGCAGTGATCGCCACTGGCGCACCGAAGCCGGCGGCACCTTCCAGAAAGGCACCGAAGCAAAAGCCGATCAGCAGCACTTGCAGGCGCTGGTCATCGGTAATCGACAGCACCGAGCTGCGGATCACTTCGAACTGGCCGCTCTTGACCGTCAGTTTGTACAGGAACACCGCGGCGACGATGATCCAGGCGATGGGCCACAGGCCGTACGCAAAGCCATAGCCGGCGGCGGCGAACGCCATGTCTGCCGGCATCTGGAAGGCGAAGATCGCCACGACAATCGCCAGCGCCAGGGTGATGCTGCCGGCCACGTGCCCCTTGAGGCGAAACACCGCCAGGGCCAGGAAGAAAAATACGATGGGAATGACGGCCGCAAGTGCGGACAAGCCGAGGCTGCCGAGCGGGCTGTAGAGCTGTTGCCAGGTTTGCATAATGGGTGGGCCCCTAATTGTTGTTGGTCAGGCACTGATCAGCGGTTTTGGCTAATTGGTAATACCAATTTACAATCGCTGTTGGCTAGGGTAAAAGCGTTGGTTGTCGTGTGTCAATTTGCCGCCCTGAAACTTTCGTCGAATAAGCGGTGCAGATGGCATCTGATCCGTTTGAAAAAACGGCTTTTGCCGGGTGTGGACAAAGCCCGGATGGGCCAGAATAGAGAGCCCGGCGAGCCGTCGGGATCGTGGAGAATCGAGTTATGGGGTTTGATCAGATTCGTCAGCGCCGTTTGTCCGACGATATTGTCGAGCGGCTTGAAGGAATGATCCTTGAGGGCACGTTGAAGTCTGGCGAACGGTTGCCGGCCGAACGGGCCTTGGCCGAGCAGTTCGGCGTATCGCGCCCTTCGTTGCGCGAGGCGATCCAGAAACTGGCCGCCAAGGGCTTGCTCGTCAGTCGCCAGGGCGGCGGTAACTATGTCGTGGAGTCGCTGGGCTCGACGTTCAGCGATCCGCTTCTGCAACTGTTGGAAAGCAATCCTGAAGCGCAGCGTGACTTGTTGGAGTTTCGCCACACCTTGGAGGCTTCCTGTGCCTATTACGCGGCACAACGGGCCACGGACGTGGATCGCGAACGGCTGACGGCGGCGTTCGAAGAACTGCAGGATTGTTATTCACGCCATGAAGAGGTGAGTCGGGCGGAGGAGGGCGCGGCGGACGCCCGGTTCCATCTGGCGATCGCCGAGGCCAGTCATAACGCGGTGTTGTTGCACACCATTCGCGGGTTGTTCGACCTGCTCAAGCGCAATGTGGTGACCAACATCGGCGGCATGTACAAGCAGCGCAGCGAAACCCGCGACATGCTGATCAGCCAGCATCGGGAATTGTATCAAGCCATTATGGACGGGCACGCCGAGCAGGCGCGGGAAGTGTCCAGCCGACATATTTTGTATGTGCAGGAAGTATTGGAAGAGGTGCGTCAGGAAGTGCAGCGTGTGGCGCGGGCGGAGCGGCGCAAGGGGATGTAACGCTGCCTGATACATCGATGCTGAATGTGTCGCCGTCATCGCGAGCAAGCTCGCTCCCACATTGGATCTTCAGTGAACACAGGATATGTGTATTGCCGTGATCGGGTGTGGGAGCGAGCTTGCTCGCGATAGCGGTCTCAACGACGAAAGACTCAGTCTTCCTTGCCCTTGTTACGTACTGCACGCTGCAGCTCGCGACCGGCATCGCGTTCGCGTTCGGTATCGCGCTTGTCGTATTCCTTCTTGCCCTTGCCCAGCGCAATCTCGCACTTGATCAGGTGCTTGCTCCAGTACAACGACGTGCAGACGCAGGCGTAACCCTTCTGCTGCACCGACGCGAAGAGCTTTTCCAGCTCGCGCCTGTTGAGCAGCAGTTTGCGCGAGCGTGTCGGATCAGCAATCACGTGGGTGCTGGCGGTGGTCAGCGGCGTGATGTGACTGCCCAGCAGCCAGGCTTCGCCGTCCTTGAGCAGCACATAGCTGTCGACCAGTTGCGCCTTGCCGGCACGCAAGCTCTTTACTTCCCAGCCGGCCAGGACCATGCCAGCCTCGAAACGCTGTTCGATGAAGTAATCGTGTCGCGCCTTTTTATTTTGCGCGATGGTCCCTGTGGGGTGTTTCTTCTGTTTAGCCATAGGGGCGGCATTATAGGCAGTTGCGTGCGTGTCGGCTACGGTGAAGCTGCGTGCTTGAGCACGTTGAATGAATCCCGGACAATGCGGCCTCTTTTTTGAACGCTTGGGCGTGATCACGATGTCGACAGACAAGGTTTCTGTCCACGGCAGTTGGGCTAGCCGCTGGGTCTTTATACTCGCCGCGACCGGTTCTGCCGTGGGGCTGGGCAGTATCTGGAAGTTTCCGTACATGGTTGGCGTCTACGGTGGCGGCGCCTTCGTATTGATGTTCCTGGCGTGCATCGTGCTCATCGGGGCGCCGGTGATGCTGGCCGAAACCCTGATCGGTCGTCGCGCCCGGCAGAGCCCGGCGAATGCCTTGAAGGTGCTGGCCGTGGCGGCGGGACATTCGCCCAAGTGGTCGTGGGGCGCGTTCGCCGGCATGATCACGGCGCTGCTTATCCTGTCTTTCTATAGCGTGGTCGGCGGCTGGTCGCTGGATTACATCATCGACATGGGGCGTGGGGATTTTCAGGGCGCCACGCCGGACCAGGTGGGTGCCTATTTCGGCAACGTCATCGCCGACCCCTGGAGGTTGACCCTCTGGCACACGATTTTCATGGTGCTCTCCGCCGTGGTGATCGCCCGTGGCGTGGTTGCCGGGCTTGAGCGCAGCCTGCGGATCATGATGCCGTTGCTGTTCGTGATGATCCTGGTGCTGCTGGGGTACAGCATGACCACCGGACATTTCATGGAAGGCGTGCATTTCATGTTCGACTTCAAGCCGGAGAAAGTCCTCGACGGCTTGCTGCCGGCCATGGGGCATGCGTTTTTCTCCCTGAGCGTCGGGGTCGGCTCGATCATGATCTACGGCGCCTACATGCCCAAGAACGCGTCCCTGACCCGAACCGTCGTCGGCGTCGCGCTGTTGGATACCTTCGTCTCGCTGCTGGCCGGTGTGGCATTGTTTCCGATTGTGTTTGCCGCGGGCCTGAACCCCAGCGAAGGACCGGGGCTGATGTTTGTCAGCCTGCCCTTTGCTTTCGGCAGCATGGCGTTCGGCCAAGTGATGGGTGTGGTGTTTTTTGTCCTGGTGGCCATCGCGGCTTGGAGTTCGGCCATTTCCCTGCTGGAGCCCATGGTGGCTTACCTGGTTGAGCGGACCCGTCTCAGCCGCGCCTGGGTGACATTCTGGCTGGCCTTCACCTGCTGGTTCGTGGGCCTGGGGACGGTTTTTTCCTTCAATATATGGAAGCAGGCGAAGTTTTTCGTGAACGAAGACGGGTTGTTCCGTCTCTACCAGTGGGGAGCAACCGGAGGGCTGGATTTCTTCGGCGTGATTGATTTCTTCACATCACGGATCATGCTGCCATTGGGTGGTTTGTGTTTCGTAGTGTTTGCAGGATGGATCATGGGGCGTGAAGCGGTGCGTGATGAGTTGTCGCTGCGCAACCCTGTATTGTTCGCCTTGAGCCTGTTCTTGATGCGCTATGTGGCGCCCATCGGCATTCTCGTAGTGTTTGCCGCCCAGCTGTGGAAGTGACGCTTACATGACGACACATATTCAACGCTCGGCCTTGCTGCCCTACCCGGCGCAGGCGCTCTATGACCTGGTCAATGATGTGGCGAGTTATCCGCAATTCTTGCCTTGGTGCTCTTCCGCCGAGGTGCTTGAGAGTTCCGAAACCCATATGCGCGCCAGCCTTAACATCGCCAAGGGTGGATTGAGCCAGCGCTTCGTCACCCGCAATACCCTGGTGCCGGGGCAGTCCATCGAAATGAACCTGGAAGAGGGGCCTTTCAATCAGCTCCATGGCGTCTGGGTATTCAAGCCGCTCGGTGAAAAAGCCTGCAAGATCAGCCTCGACCTGTCATTCGATTACGCCGGCCCGCTGGTGCGCGCCACATTGGGGCCGTTGTTCAATCAGGCGGCCAATACCCTGGTCGACGCGTTCTGCCAACGCGCCAAGCAGAATGCCGAGCTCAAGCGTTGATTGAAGTAGAAGTGGTGTATGCCTCTGTCGAGCGCCAGGTCCTGCGTACATTTGCAGTGCCGGAGGGCACGAGTGTTCGCGCAGCGCTGCTGGCTTCAGGTATTAAGGATGCGTTCCCGGAACTGGATCTGGCGACCTGTCCGGTCGGGATTTTTGGCAAAGTGGTTGCTGATCCAGAGCGCCAGGTGGTGCAGGCGGCTGATCGGCTGGAGATTTATCGACCGTTGCTGGCTGATCCGAAAGAAATTCGTCGCCTGCGTGCGGCCAAGGCTGCCCAGGCACGTCAAACGGAGCAGTAATCCAGCCTGGATTGCAGGCGTTAAAAAACCCGGCATGCCGGGTTTTTTAATGTCGCCGTTTATTGCGGCGAGGTATCCAGAGGTTCTGGTGTCGGGACAGGTACAGTCTCGACTTTGTCCACATCCTTCTGGATCTGGTCCAGCAACGAACCTGGCTTGACCGGTTTTTCCGGTTTTGGCTGTTCGGTATTCTGGGTCGGGTCGGTGACCGTCGTGCCGCTGTCCTTGCCCATGATGGCCTCGTCGCGGCTCACGCCTGGCATGAAATCGCCCGACAGGCTGACGAGTTGGTCATTGGGGCTAAAGATAACGCTGATGCGTTCCTGCTGGCGCTCACCGCCGCCTGGCTGCAAGCTGTACAGATAATCCCAGCGATCGGCATGGAACGTGTCGGTCAGCAGGGGGTTACCCATGATAAACCGTACTTGCCGGCGGGTCATTCCCGGGCGTAACTGGTCTATCATGTCCTGCGTGACGACATTGCCCTGCTGGATGTCGATTTTGTAAACCCCGGGGAATGAACAACCGGCGAGTGCGAGCAGTCCCACAAAGGTGAAACTGGTTAGCAAGAGCTTGGTGTTTTGCATCGGTGGGCGACTTCCACTATCTTGGCTGGGACAACGTAAACGCCGATCATACCCGCATTAAGAGAAGCTGCGAAGCAGCATCGCGAGAAAGCTGACCATGGTTGAAAATAGCGAACTACGCAAAGCCGGCCTCAAAGTGACCCTTCCAAGGGTCAAGATTCTACAAATGCTCGACTCCGCCGAGCAACGCCACATGAGTGCCGAGGATGTCTACAAGGCGCTGATGGAGGCTGGTGAGGACGTCGGTCTGGCCACGGTTTACCGTGTTCTGACCCAGTTCGAGGCAGCTGGCCTTGTGGTGCGGCACAACTTCGACGGAGGCCATGCGGTCTTCGAGCTGGACGACGGCAAGCATCACGACCATATGGTCAACGTCGAGACCAGTGAAGTGATCGAATTCTTCGACGAAGAAATCGAGCGGCTGCAGAAAGCAATCGTCGACAAGTATGGCTTCGAGATGGTCGATCACAATCTCGTACTGTACGTACGCAAGAAAAAGTAAGCAGGTCGCGCGAACTTAAGGTTCGCGAAACGAGCGAAGGCGACCCTTGGGTCGCCTTCGTGCTGTCTGTCGTTCTTATACTTTCGCGGTAACGACCATTTTTTTTGCGTGAGCCAGGGATTCCTTGGTGAGGTCGATTCCCCCCAGCATCCGCGCCACTTCTTCCACCCGCTCGTTTTTGTTGAGTTTGGACACCGCGGTACGCGTAGCGTCCTGGCCGCGCACCTTGTGCACGAATAAATGCTGGTGTCCCTGGGCGGCGACCTGGGGCAGGTGAGTGACCGTCAGCACCTGGCCGCGCTCCCCCAGCCGGCGCAGAAGTTGGCCGACAATTTCCGCGGTTGGCCCGCCAATGCCCACGTCCACTTCGTCGAATACCAGCGTCGGTACGCGGGAGGTCTGTGCCGTGATGACCTGGATGGCCAGGCTTATCCGTGACAGTTCACCGCCGGACGCCACTTTCGCCAGTGCCTTGAGAGGTTGTCCGGGGTTGGCGCTGACCAGCAATTCCACCTGCTCCATCCCGTTGGGTTGAAGCTCGTCGCCAGCGTTGGGGCGCAGTTCGATGGTGAAGCGACCACCGGGCATGCCCAGGCGCTGGATTTCCTGCTCCACGGCGCTGGCCAGGCCGGTCGCGGCTTGACGGCGCAGTTCGCTGAGCTCGTTGGCTTTTTCCTGATAATGACGGGCATAGGAGGCCAGCTCGTCCCCCAGGCGCTCGATGGACTCATCGTTGGCGTTCAGGGTTTCCAGTTCTTCCAATAAGCGTTGCTGGAGTTCGGCGACATCGGTTGGCTGGACGCGGTGTTTGCGTGCCAGCGTATAGATAGTGTCCAGGCGCTCTTCCAGATATTGCAGGCGTGCCGGGTCGGCGTCGAAATGATCAAGGAACCGATTCAGTTCCCCGACCGCTTCTTCAACCTGAATCTGCGCGCTCGTCAGCAGGTTGGTCGCTTCGCTGAGGGCGCCCACCGAATTGTTGACGCTGGAAAGTCGGTTCAGGCTTGCTGTCAGCGCGTTAAGCACATTGCCTGAATCGTTCTCGCTGCATTGCTCGACCACTTGTCGGCAGATGCCCAGCAGGGTTTCGGCGTTGGTCAGGTTCTTGTGTTCCTGCTCCAGCTCCTCCAGTTCGTTTTCACCCAGGGCCAGGTTCTCCAGCTCCTCGAGCTGATAGCTCAATAACTGATGGCGGGCACGCTGTTCGTCACCGGAGTTGGAGAGGCGGTCCAGTTCCTGGCGAGTCTGGCGCCAGCGTTGGGCGGCTAGCTGCACCTGGCGAGCCAGATCGGTGGCGCCGGCGTATTCGTCCAGCAGGCGGCGATGGGTATCGGTCTTGAGCAGGGACTGGTGTTCATGCTGGCTGTGGATGTCGATCAGCAGTTCGCCGAGGGCCTTGAGGTCGCCCAAGGGGCAGGGCGTACCGTTGATGTAGCCCCGGGAGCGGCCTTCGGCGGTGATGACGCGGCGCAAGATGCACAAGCCGTCGGTGTCCAGGTCGCGCTCGGCCAGCCAGGTGCTGGCCTCGGGGATATCGACCAGGTCGAAGGTGGCCAGGATGTCGGCCTTGTCCGCTCCGGGACGCACCACACCACTGTCGGCACGATCACCCAGTGTCAGGCCCAGGGCGTCGAGCATGATGGATTTGCCAGCACCGGTTTCACCGGTGATCACACTCATGCCTCGATCGAGTTCGAGGTCGAGGTGTTCGACGATGGCGTAATTATGTACGGACAGGTGCACCAGCATAAGGCCGCTCCCAGGCTTTAGGTCTGGTTATTTATACAGTGTTTTGTTTCGAGCTGACAATGCCTGCGCTTAGCTCGATTTGCTTGGGTTGATGAGTTTCTTAGCGCTGTCTGGAATGGAATGCAGCTGTTTTTTGTAAGGGTAATTCGTCGGACGGCCCTTGAAGCTTAAAAACCCGGCCCCATATACCGGGGCAGAAGCGCGAGTCGAGCTCGCGGACGAAGTTGAAAGGAGAAATCTATGGCTGACGAACAGACGCAGGATACGCAAAATCTAGACGCCAATCAGGCTCCCCAGGATTCGGGTGACGACCTGGCGGCACGTGTACAAGTGCTCGAGGAGCAGCTGGCCGGTGCGCAGGATCAGGCGTTGCGTGTAGCAGCCGACCTGCAGAATGTCCGCCGTCGCGCCGAGCAGGATGTAGAAAAGGCTCATAAATTCGCCTTGGAGCGTTTTGCCAGCGACCTGCTGCCGATCATCGACAGCCTGGAGCGCGGCCTCGAGCTGTCCAATCCGGATGACGAAAACATTCGTCCGATGCGTGAAGGCATCGAGCTGACCCTGAAAATGTTCCAGGACACCCTCAAGCGTTATCAGCTCGAAGCCATTGATCCACATGGCGAACCCTTCAACGCCGAACACCACCAGGCCATGGCGATGCAGGAAAGCGCAGACGTCGAGCCCAACAGTGTCTTGAAGGTTTTCCAGAAGGGCTATCTGCTCAATGGTCGCCTGTTGCGCCCGGCCATGGTTGTGGTCAGCAAGACGCCGGCACCGGTTTCGCCTTCTATTGATGAGCAGGCTTGAAATCGGTCGAAACGGCCCCCATTAAGAAGTCAAGCGTTTAAGTGCTACCGCAGTTAGCCACCACTGCTGCGGCAACCAAATCCAAGTTCCGGGAGAGTTAACATGGGCAAGATTATCGGTATCGACCTGGGGACCACCAACTCGTGCGTCTCCGTGCTGGAAAACGGCAAGGCCAAAGTCATTGAAAACGCTGAAGGCGCGCGCACCACGCCGTCGATCATTGCGTACGCCAACGATGGCGAAATTCTGGTTGGCCAGTCTGCCAAGCGTCAGGCAGTGACCAATCCGCATAACACCCTGTACGCGGTGAAGCGTCTGATCGGTCGCAAGTTCGACGAAGAAGTCGTTCAGAAAGACATCAAGATGGTGCCTTACAAGATCGCCAAGGCTGATAACGGCGACGCCTGGGTTGAAGTGAACGGCCAGAAAATGGCGCCGCCACAGATCTCGGCTGAAATCCTGAAGAAAATGAAGAAAACCGCCGAAGACTACCTCGGCGAAGCGGTGACTGAAGCGGTCATCACGGTTCCTGCGTACTTCAACGATAGCCAGCGCCAGGCGACCAAAGACGCCGGCCGCATCGCGGGCCTGGACGTAAAACGTATCATCAACGAACCGACCGCGGCTGCTTTGGCCTACGGTATGGACAAGGCCAAGGGCGATCACACTGTGATCGTTTATGACCTGGGTGGCGGTACCTTCGACGTTTCCGTGATCGAGATCGCTGAAGTCGATGGCGAGCACCAGTTCGAAGTACTGGCGACCAACGGCGACACCTTCCTCGGTGGTGAAGACTTTGACATCCGCCTGATCGACTACCTTGTCGATGAGTTCAAGAAAGAAAGCGGCATGAACCTCAAGGGTGACCCGCTGGCCATGCAGCGCCTGAAAGAAGCCGCTGAAAAAGCCAAGATCGAGCTGTCCTCGAGCCAGTCCACCGACGTGAACCTGCCGTATATCACTGCAGACGCCACCGGTCCGAAGCACCTGAACGTGAAAATCTCCCGCGCCAAGCTTGAAGCGCTGGTGGAAGACCTGGTTCAGCGCACCATCGAGCCTTGCCGCATTGCGATGAAAGACGCCGGTATCGACGTTGGCGCGATCAACGACGTGATCCTGGTCGGCGGTCAGACCCGTATGCCGCTGGTTCAGAAGCTGGTGACCGATTTCTTCGGTAAAGAAGCGCGCAAGGATGTGAACCCGGACGAAGCTGTTGCCATGGGTGCTGCCATCCAGGGCGCCGTTCTGGCCGGTGACGTGAAGGACGTTCTGCTGCTCGACGTCAGCCCGCTGACCCTGGGTATCGAAACCATGGGCGGCGTGATGACCGCGCTGATCGAGAAGAACACCACGATTCCTACCAAGAAATCCCAAGTGTTCTCGACCGCCGATGACAACCAGGGCGCCGTGACCATCCACGTGCTGCAAGGTGAGCGTAAGCAAGCTGCGCAGAACAAATCCCTGGGCAAGTTCGACCTCGCCGAGATTCCACCGGCTCCACGTGGCGTGCCACAAATCGAAGTGACCTTCGACATCGACGCCAACGGCATCCTGCACGTCGGCGCGAAAGACAAGGCCACCGGCAAGACTCAGTCGATCGTGATCAAGGCCAACTCCGGTCTCTCCGAGGAAGAAATTCAGCAGATGGTTCGCGATGCTGAAGTCAACGCCGAGGAAGATCGCAAGTTCGAAGAGCTGGCCAGCGCCCGCAACCAGGGTGATGCCCTGGTGCACTCGACTCGCAAAATGATCGCTGATGCTGGCGAGAAAGTGACTGCGGAAGAGAAGACTGCCATCGAAGCGGCTGTGGTTGCACTTGAAGCTGCCGTCAAAGGCGACGACAAGGCGGCCATCGAGGCGAAGATCGAAGAGCTGTCCAAGGTCTCCGCCCCAGTGGCTCAGAAGATGTACGCCGAGCAGGCTCAGCCCGCTGAAGGCGCGGCTGCCCAGGGCGAATCGGCCGAAAAAGCCGACGACGTCGTGGATGCCGAGTTCGAAGAAGTGAAAGACCACAAGTAATCGCTTGTTGGTCGGCCGGTTGACTGCATTTGTGCGGTGGCTGGTAGGATGTCGCCGCGCGGGAGCTTGCTCCCGCGTTGGCGTGTCTGGAGCCAGTGAATTTTTACAGCATGCGACAACGCTCGGGTGCTGGCGGTGTGATCGGGAATGCTCCTGCTTTCCGAACGACGGACACTGCGTTTTGGCCGGGGCCCTGGCTGAAAAATTTAAGACCAGGATCGTTGAATTGACGTGAGTTGGGTCCGGGCCTGTATTGGGGCTCAACGAGTTTGGCAAGGTTCAGGAGAGGTTTGCCGGACGTCCTATAAGAGTGCAAAGACTAATGGCAAAGCGTGACTATTACGAAGTATTGGGTGTGGAGCGGGGGGCCAGCGAGGCGGACCTGAAGAAGGCCTATCGTCGCCTGGCGATGAAGCACCACCCGGACCGTAATCCCGACGATAAAGCGTCGGAAGAAATGTTCAAGGAGGCCAATGAGGCCTACGAAGTACTGTCCGATTCGAGCAAGCGCGCGGCTTACGACCAGTATGGTCATGCCGGTGTCGACCCAAGCATGGGCGGCGGCGGTGCCGGTTTTGGCGGTCAGAATTTCTCCGATATTTTCGGCGACGTGTTCAGCGATTTCTTCGGCGGTGGTCGCGGCGGTGCCCGTGGTGGCGCCCAGCGTGGCAGCGACTTGCGCTACACGTTGGAGCTGAACCTGGAAGAGGCGGTGCGCGGTACCACTGTCAATATCCGCGTTCCAACGCTCGTCAATTGCAAGCCGTGCGATGGCTCGGGCGCCAAGAAGGGCTCCTCGCCCGTCACTTGCCCGACCTGTGGCGGCATTGGTCAGGTTCGCATGCAGCAGGGCTTCTTCTCGGTGCAGCAGACCTGCCCGCGTTGCCATGGCCAGGGCAAGATAATTTCCGATCCGTGCGACTCCTGCCACGGCGAAGGGCGCGTCGAAGAGTACAAGACGCTTTCGGTGAAGGTGCCGGCCGGTGTCGATACCGGTGACCGCATTCGCCTGTCCGGCGAAGGTGAGGCGGGTGCCCAGGGCGGTCCGACCGGCGATCTGTACGTCGTCATCAATGTTCGCGAGCACGCGATTTTCCAGCGCGACGGCAAGCATCTGTTCTGCGAAGTGCCGATCAGCTTTGTCGATGCAGCCTTGGGTGGCGAGCTTGAGATCCCGACCCTCGACGGTCGCGTCAAGCTGAAAATCCCTGAGGGTACGCAGACCGGCAAGCAGTTCCGGATTCGCGGCAAGGGCGTCGCGCCAGTGCGTGGCGGTGGCGCAGGCGACCTGATGTGTCGGGTGGCGGTGGAAACTCCGGTGAATCTGAGCCGACGCCAGCGTGAACTGCTGGAAGAGTTCCGCAGCTCGCTGGCGGATGACAACAGTCACTCCCCGAAAACGACGGGTTGGTTCGAAGGCGTGAAGCGCTTCTTCGGCGATCTGTAAGGAGGTCGCATGCGACGTATAGCTGTGATGGGCGCTGCGGGGCGCATGGGCAAGACGTTGGTCGAGGCGGTGCAGCAGCGCTCGCCGCTCTCTGGCCTGACGGCGGCCATCGTGCGACCCGACAGTACCTTGGTTGGCGCCGATGCTGGCGAGCTGGCTTCGCTTGGGCGTATCGGCGTGCCGATGACCGGCGGCCTGGAGAAGGTGCTCGATGAGTTTGATGTCCTGATCGATTTCACGCTGCCGGAGGTGATGCTCAAGAACCTTGCCATTTGCCGTAAGAACGGCAAGGCCATGGTTATCGGCACCACGGGGCTGGACGCTGCACAAAAGCAGTTGCTGGCCGATGCCGGCAAAGACATTCCGATCGTTTTCGCGGCGAATTTCAGTGTGGGTGTCAACCTGTCGTTGAAGCTGCTGGACATGGCGGCCCGAGTCTTGGGCGACGATGCGGATATCGAAATCATCGAGGCGCATCACCGCCACAAGATCGACGCGCCTTCGGGAACGGCCTTGCGCATGGGTGAAGTGATTGCCGATGCATTGGGTCGCGATCTGCAGGAAGTGGCCGTGTACGGACGCCAGGGGCACACCGGTGCCCGTGAGCGAGACACCATTGGTTTCGCCACGGTGCGCGGTGGTGACGTAGTGGGTGACCACACCGTGCTGTTCGCCACTGAAGGCGAGCGCCTGGAAATCACGCACAAGGCGTCGAGCCGGATGACTTTTGCCAAGGGTGCCGTTCGTGCTGCGCTGTGGCTGGAGGGTCGCGAGCCTGGTTTGTACGACATGCAGGACGTTCTCGACCTGCGCTGATGTCATTGGACGCGGGGTTCAGGTTATACTGAGCCCCCGTTTTACACCGCTTCGCGACGGCCTGTCGCATTCCCCTGCCTTTAAGGCTCATTAGCGGTGGACCAAAAAAGCCTTTTTCTGTAAGCTACAGCTTTAGTGTGTCCACTAAAAGCGCGCAGAATAATTCAGTGAACAAGCGGGGTGACGTGTCCATACGTCACTCCGCTTTTTTACAACCTGCGATCGCCCTTTCAGGCTTTATTTACGGGAGGTCTTCTTGACTAAGCCAGCCATACTCGCCCTTGCTGATGGCAGCATTTTTCGCGGCGAAGCCATTGGAGCCGACGGTCAGACCGTTGGTGAGGTGGTGTTTAACACCGCAATGACCGGCTATCAGGAAATTCTTACCGATCCTTCCTACGCCCAGCAAATCGTTACCCTGACTTACCCGCACATCGGCAACACCGGCACCACGCCGGAAGATGCCGAGTCTGATCGTGTCTGGTCCGCTGGCCTGGTCATTCGTGACCTGCCGCTGGTAGCGAGCAACTGGCGTAACACGATGTCCCTGTCCGATTACCTGAAAGCCAACAATGTCGTGGCGATCGCAGGTATCGACACCCGTCGCCTGACCCGCATCCTGCGGGAAAAAGGCGCGCAGAACGGCTGCATCATGGCCGGTGACAACATTTCCGAAGAAGCTGCCATCGCCGCCGCCCAGGGTTTCCCTGGCCTCAAGGGCATGGATTTGGCGAAAGTCGTCAGCACCAAGAAGCCGTACGAGTGGCGCTCCACGGTCTGGGACCTGAAAACCGACAGTCACGCGACGATCGAAGCCTCCGAGCTGCCGTACCACGTGGTTGCGTACGACTACGGCGTCAAGCTGAACATCCTGCGCATGCTGGTGGAACGTGGTTGCCGCGTGACCGTGGTGCCTGCGCAAACCCCGGCCGCCGATGTCCTGGCCCTCAAGCCCGATGGCGTGTTCCTGTCCAACGGCCCTGGCGACCCTGAGCCATGCGACTACGCGATCCAGGCGATCAAGGACGTGCTGGAAACCGAGATCCCGGTATTCGGCATCTGCCTCGGTCACCAGTTGCTGGCCCTCGCTTCGGGCGCCAAGACCTTGAAGATGGGTCACGGCCACCACGGTGCCAACCACCCGGTGCAGGACCTGGACACCGGCGTCGTGATGATCACCAGCCAGAACCATGGTTTTGCGGTGGATGAAGCGACCTTGCCGGCCAACGTGCGGGCGATCCATAAGTCGCTGTTCGACGGCACGTTGCAGGGCATCGAGCGTACCGACAAGAGCGCGTTCAGCTTCCAGGGCCACCCTGAAGCGAGCCCGGGCCCGAACGATGTGGCGCCGCTGTTCGATCGCTTCATCAATGAGATGGCCAAGCGACGCTGACCGCGTGAAGCCCGATGGCGGCCCCTAGCGCGGCGGCCCCTCGGGCGCTTCAAAGATTGTTCGACGGCCTAGCCGACTGACCTGCGGATTTGAGTGACAAACCCATGCCAAAACGTACAGACATAAAAAGCATCCTGATTCTTGGCGCTGGCCCGATCGTGATCGGCCAGGCCTGTGAATTCGACTACTCCGGCGCCCAGGCCTGTAAAGCCCTGCGCGAAGAGGGTTACCGCGTCATCCTGGTGAACTCCAACCCAGCCACCATCATGACCGACCCGGCCATGGCCGACGCCACCTACATCGAGCCGATCAAGTGGCAGACCGTTGCCAAGATCATCGAGAAAGAGCGCCCTGACGCGCTGTTGCCGACCATGGGCGGCCAGACCGCGTTGAACTGCGCCCTGGATCTGGAGCGCGAAGGCGTCCTGGAGAAATTCGGTGTGGAAATGATCGGCGCCAACGCCGACACCATCGACAAGGCCGAAGACCGTTCGCGCTTCGACAAGGCGATGAAATCCATCGGCCTGGACTGTCCACGCTCGGGCATCGCCCACAGCATGGAAGAGGCCAATGCCGTCCTGGAGCGTCTGGGCTTCCCGTGCATCATCCGTCCGTCCTTCACCATGGGCGGCACCGGTGGCGGCATCGCCTACAACCGTGAAGAATTCGAAGAAATCTGCGCCCGTGGCCTGGACCTGTCGCCGACCAAAGAGCTGCTGATCGACGAATCCCTGATCGGCTGGAAAGAATACGAAATGGAAGTTGTCCGCGACAAAAAGGACAACTGCATCATCGTCTGCTCGATCGAAAACTTCGACCCGATGGGCGTGCACACCGGCGACTCGATCACCGTCGCCCCGGCCCAGACCCTGACCGACAAGGAATACCAGATTCTGCGTAACGCCTCTTTGGCGGTACTGCGTGAGATCGGCGTGGAAACCGGCGGCTCCAACGTCCAGTTCGGCATCTGCCCGAACACAGGTCGCATGGTGGTCATCGAGATGAACCCGCGGGTATCCCGTTCCTCGGCCCTGGCCTCCAAGGCCACCGGTTTCCCGATTGCCAAGGTTGCCGCCAAGCTGGCCGTGGGCTACACCCTGGACGAGCTGTCGAACGACATCACCGGCGGTAAGACCCCGGCGTCCTTCGAACCGTCCATCGACTACGTCGTCACCAAGCTGCCACGTTTCGCCTTCGAGAAATTCGCCAAGGCCGACGCCCGCCTGACCACTCAGATGAAGTCGGTCGGTGAAGTGATGGCCATCGGCCGGACCTTCCAGGAGTCCCTGCAGAAAGCCCTTCGTGGCCTGGAAGTGGGGGTCTGCGGCCTGGATCCGAAGCTGGACCTGAACGACCCGGAAAGCATGAGCGTGCTCAAGCGCGAGCTGACCGTGCCGGGTGCCGAGCGCATCTGGTACGTGGCGGATGCCTTCCGTGCCGGCATGACCGTCGAGCAGATCTTCGGCATGAACATGATCGACCCTTGGTTCCTGGTGCAGATCGAAGATCTGATCAAGGAAGAAGAGAAGGTCAAGACCCTGGGCATGTCCAGCATCGACCACGACGCGATGTTTCGCCTCAAGCGCAAGGGCTTCTCCGACATGCGGCTGGCCAAGTTGCTGGGTGTGACCGAGAAGAGCCTGCGGGCCCATCGCCACAAGTTGGAAGTGTTCCCGGTGTACAAGCGCGTCGACACCTGCGCGGCCGAGTTCGCCACCGACACCGCTTATCTGTACTCCACGTACGAAGAAGAATGCGAAGCCGCGCCATCGACCCGCGACAAGATCATGATCCTGGGCGGCGGTCCTAACCGGATCGGCCAGGGCATCGAGTTCGACTACTGCTGCGTACACGCGGCACTGGCCCTGCGCGATGACGGGTACGAGACCATCATGGTCAACTGCAACCCGGAAACCGTGTCCACCGACTACGACACCTCCGATCGTCTGTATTTCGAACCGGTGACCCTGGAAGACGTGCTGGAAATCGTCCGCGTCGAGAAGCCTAAAGGCGTGATCGTCCAGTACGGTGGCCAGACGCCTCTGAAACTGGCTCGCGCCCTTGAAGCCGCTGGCGTACCGATCATCGGTACCAGCCCGGATTCGATCGACCGTGCCGAAGACCGTGAGCGTTTCCAGCAGATGGTCGAGCGCCTCAACCTGCGTCAGCCGCCAAACGCCACCGTGCGCAGCGAGGACGAAGCAATTCGTGCCGCGGCCAAGATCGGCTATCCGCTGGTGGTGCGTCCGTCCTATGTGCTGGGCGGTCGTGCGATGGAAATCGTCTATCAGGAAGACGAGCTCAAGCGTTACCTGCGCGAAGCGGTCCAGGTCTCCAACGACAGCCCGGTGCTGCTGGATCACTTCCTCAACTGCGCCATCGAAATGGACGTGGATGCGGTCAGCGACGGCAAAGATGTGGTGATCGGCGCGATCATGCAGCACATCGAGCAGGCCGGCGTTCACTCCGGTGACTCCGCTTGCTCGCTGCCGCCTTACTCGCTGCCGGCCCACATCCAGGACGAGATGCGCGAGCAGGTCAAGAAAATGGCCCTCGAACTGGGTGTCATCGGCCTGATGAACGTGCAACTGGCCCTGCAGGGCGAGGACATCTACGTCATCGAAGTCAACCCGCGCGCTTCCCGGACCGTGCCATTCGTGTCCAAGTGCATCGGTGTATCCCTGGCGATGATCGCTGCGCGGGTCATGGCGGGTAAAACCCTGAAAGAGCTGAACTTCACCAAGGAAATCATCCCGAACTTCTACAGTGTGAAAGAGGCGGTGTTCCCATTCGCCAAGTTCCCAGGCGTGGACCCGATCCTCGGCCCGGAAATGAAGTCCACCGGTGAAGTGATGGGCGTGGGTGATACCTTCGGCGAAGCCTTCGCCAAGGCCCAGATGGGCGCCAGCGAAGTGCTGCCGACTGGCGGTACGGCGTTCATCAGCGTACGTGATGACGACAAGCCACTGGTTGCAGGTGTGGCTCGTGATCTGATCAACTTGGGCTTTGAAGTGGTCGCCACGGCCGGTACCGCCAAGCTGATCGAAGCGGCAGGCCTGAAAGTGCGCCGCGTGAACAAGGTGACCGAGGGGCGTCCGCACGTGGTCGACATGATCAAGAATGACGAAGTCACGCTGATCATCAACACCACCGAAGGTCGTCAGTCGATTGCCGACTCCTATTCCATTCGTCGCAATGCGCTGCAGCACAAGATCTACTGCACCACGACCATTGCTGCAGGCGAAGCGATCTGCGAAGCGCTCAAGTTCGGTCCCGAGAAGACCGTGCGTCGCTTGCAGGATCTACATGCAGGATTGAAGGCATGAGCATAACCAAGTACCCGATGACCGTTCAGGGCGCGAAGGCCCTGGAAGAAGAACACGCCCACCTGACCAAGGTCGTTCGTCCGAAGCTCAGCCAGGACATCGGTACGGCCCGGGAGCTGGGAGACCTGAAGGAAAACGCCGAATACCATGCTGCTCGCGAGCAGCAGGGTATGGTCGAGGCGCGTATCCGTGACATCGAAGGCCGCATGCAGAATGCGGTCGTCATCGATGTCACGACGATTCCGCACACCGGCAAGGTGATCTTTGGTACCACCGTGGAAATCGCCAACGTCGAGACCGATGAAAGCGTCACTTACCAGATCGTTGGCGAGGACGAGGCAGACATCAAGCTCGGCAAGATTTCCGTCGGTTCGCCTATCGCTCGCGCCTTGATCGCCAAGGAAGAGGGGGATGTGGTGGTTGTGAAGACGCCGAGTGGCGTCATCGAGTATGAGATTGTCGAAGTCCGTCATATCTGAACGAAGGCGCCCGCTACGCGCTGGCGCCATGATTTGGCAGCTCACCCAGATGTTGTGGGTGGGCGGTCTTTGGTTGTTGCACATCGGTCTGCTGCCGGTGTTGGGTCGAGTCGGCCTGGCACCGCTGCTCATCGATGAAATCGCAGGCATGCTGACGGCGCTGCTGGTGGGGTTTTCCGCGGCATGTGTGGTGTTTCAGGCTTTGGTGCTGGTTCAGGCCGAGGGCCTTGCCAGTCTATGGCGTGACATGCGTGGGCAGTTGCTGCTCATGTCGATGTACGCGTGTGGGATGTTTTTTGCGGTGCGTCTCGGCTGGCCGGAAGCGAGCCAGTGGCAGGTGTTCAGTTACCTGGTGCTGGGTTTTTCCGGACTGGTGCTGGTGATGCAGCCGGTTCCCGGATGGGGTGGCAGGGTGCGCGAAGCACACCCTTGACCCTTTGGTGTCACTTGAAGCGGTGAACGTTCGACAGTTGCTTGTTGACGCTGAAATTCTTGCGATAAATCAGCGCCATCTTGCCGATGACCTGTACCAGGTCTGCCTTGCCGGTCTTGCACAGTTCAGCAACGGCAGCCAGGCGGGCTTCGCGGTCGAGGATGTTGAGCTTGATCTTGATCAGCTCGTGATCGCCCAATGCGCGTTCCAGTTCGGCGAGTACGCCTTCAGTCAAACCGTTGTCAGCCACAGTCAAAACCGGTTTCAGATGGTGGCCAATGGATTTGTATTGTTTCTTCTGCTCTTGAGTGAGCGGCATAATCTGACCCCTGCGTCTGATCTTGTAAAAAGCGGCGGCCAGTTTACCCGAGCGAGTCCGGGACCGCCCACTTAATCACGACCCGTTTTATTTTTAGAGGTGGCCCGTGGCCCGTTCCAAGACTAGCCAGAACTGGCTCAGAGAGCACTTCAACGATCCGTACGTCAAAATGGCGCAAAAAGACGGCTATCGTTCGCGTGCCAGCTATAAATTGCTGGAGATCCAGGAGAAGGATCGTCTGATCCGTCCAGGCATGACCGTGATTGACCTTGGCGCTGCGCCAGGTGGGTGGTCCCAGGTGACCAGTCGTCTGATCGGCGGCCAGGGACGGTTGATCGCCTCCGATATCCTGGAAATGGACAGCATCCCCGATGTGACCTTCATCCAGGGCGATTTCACCGAAGACGCCGTGCTGGCAAAAATTCTGGAGGCTGTCGGAAATACGCAGGTTGACCTTGTGATTTCCGATATGGCCCCCAATATGAGTGGATTAGCGGCTGTCGACATGCCTCGTGCGATGTTCCTCAGCGAGCTGGCCCTGGATCTTGCCGGGCGGGTTTTGCGACCAGGTGGCGATTTTTTGATCAAGGTCTTCCAGGGTGAGGGCTTCGATCAGTACCACAAAGGCATGCGCAAACTGTTCGATAAGGTGCAAATGCGCAAGCCATTGTCGTCGCGCGACCGCTCTCGCGAGCAGTATCTGCTGGCGCGGGGCTTTCGCGGGATTGAAGGCGCAGCTAGCGATGAGCGTCTTTAATACAGGGCGATAGTTTTTTTTGTCTCGCATTGCGAAAGTCGTGTAACGAAAATTACGCGGTCAAAGTTTCACAAAGGGTTACAGACGGCGCCTGCCAGAGTCGTAGGTAATGTAGTAAGTTAGGCCGGTGAATATCATGCGAAGCGCGCGCCAATAGCGGAGCTTGCTTCAGAGGGTAGTTAATTGAACGATATGGCAAAGAATCTGATCCTGTGGTTGATCATCGCCGCTGTCCTTGTGACCGTGATGAACAACTTCTCCAGCCCTAACGAGCCGCAGACCCTCAACTATTCCGACTTCATCCAGCAGGTCAAGGATGGCAAGGTCGAGCGCGTAGCCGTCGACGGCTATGTGATTACCGGCAAGCGCACCGATGGCGACAGCTTCAAGACCATTCGTCCGGCAATCCAGGACAATGGCCTGATCGGCGACCTGGTGGATAACCATGTCGTGGTCGAAGGCAAGCAGCCTGAGCAGCAAAGCATCTGGACCCAGCTCCTGGTCGCCAGCTTCCCGATCCTGGTGATCATCGCCGTGTTCATGTTCTTCATGCGGCAGATGCAGGGCGGCGGAGGAGGCAAGGGCGGGCCGATGAGCTTTGGCAAGAGCAAGGCCCGGCTGCTTTCCGAAGACCAGGTGAAAACCACCCTGGCCGACGTCGCGGGTTGCGACGAAGCCAAGGAAGAGGTCGGCGAGCTGGTCGAGTTCCTGCGTGATCCGGGCAAGTTTCAACGCCTGGGCGGCCGTATCCCGCGCGGCGTACTGATGGTGGGCCCACCAGGTACTGGTAAAACCTTGCTGGCCAAGGCGATCGCCGGTGAAGCCAAGGTGCCGTTCTTCACGATTTCCGGTTCCGACTTCGTCGAAATGTTCGTCGGCGTGGGTGCCAGCCGTGTTCGTGACATGTTCGAACAGGCCAAGAAGCACGCACCGTGCATCATTTTTATCGACGAAATCGACGCCGTGGGTCGCCATCGTGGCGCTGGCATGGGTGGCGGTCACGACGAGCGCGAACAGACCCTCAACCAGTTGCTGGTCGAGATGGACGGTTTCGAAATGAATGACGGCATCATCGTGATCGCTGCCACCAACCGTCCGGACGTGCTCGACCCTGCCTTGTTGCGTCCTGGTCGTTTCGACCGCCAGGTTGTGGTGGGGCTGCCGGACATTCGTGGTCGTGAGCAGATCCTCAAGGTCCACATGCGCAAAGTGCCAATGGGTGACGACGTCGCTCCGGCCGTGATTGCCCGTGGTACGCCGGGTTTTTCCGGTGCCGACCTGGCGAACCTGGTCAACGAAGCTTCGCTGTTTGCCGCTCGTACCGGCAAGCGCGTCGTGGAAATGAAGGAATTCGAACTGGCCAAGGACAAGATCATGATGGGCGCGGAGCGCAAATCCATGGTCATGTCGGAGAAAGAAAAGCAGAACACGGCGTACCACGAGGCGGGTCATGCGATCGTCGGTCGCGTGGTGCCTGAGCACGATCCTGTCTACAAGGTCTCGATCATCCCGCGTGGTCGTGCCTTGGGTGTGACCATGTTCTTGCCGGAAGAAGATCGCTACAGCCTGTCCAAGCGCGCGTTGATCAGCCAGATCTGCTCGCTGTATGGCGGCCGTATTGCCGAAGAAATGACGCTGGGCTTCGACGGTGTGACCACTGGCGCATCCAACGACATCATGCGTGCCAGCCAGATTGCCCGGAACATGGTCACCAAGTGGGGCCTGTCCGAGAAGCTGGGGCCGCTGATGTATGCCGAAGAAGAGGGAGAAGTGTTCCTGGGTCGTGGCGGCGGTGGCCAGCATGCAAGTTTCTCCGGTGAGACAGCCAAGCTGATCGACTCTGAAGTACGCAGCATCATCGACCAATGCTACGGCACTGCGCGGCAGATCCTCACGGACAACCGTGACAAGCTCGATGCCATGGCCGATGCCCTGATGAAGTACGAAACCATTGATGCCGAGCAGATCGACGACATCATGGCGGGCCGTGTGCCACGCGAACCTCGCGACTGGTCCGGCGGCACCGGTACCTCGGGTACGCCACCTGCGGTACAGGGCGAGCGCCCCGAAACACCGATCGGCGGTCCGGCTGCTGACGTTTAAGGCTTGAAATGACTTCTGTTCAGTCCTCAACCCGGTTGCCTTGCGGCAACCGGGTTCTTGATTTGTCCCATACGCATGTCATGGGCATTCTCAATGTCACGCCCGATTCCTTTTCCGATGGTGGCCGGTTCAGCCAGCTCGATGCTGCGCTGCGGCACGCCGAGGCGATGGTGGCGGCTGGTGCGACGCTGATCGATGTCGGCGGCGAATCGACCCGTCCGGGCGCGCGAGCGGTCTCGCCTACCGAAGAGCTGGAGCGTGTCGCGCCGATTGTCGAGCGCATACATCGCGAGCTCGATGTCATTATCTCGGTCGATACGTCCACGCCGGCGGTCATGCGTGAGACTGCGCGACTGGGCGCGGGGCTGATCAACGATGTACGATCCTTGCAGCGCGATGGCGCCCTGGATGCCGCGGCGGCCACTGGGTTGCCGGTTTGCCTGATGCATATGCTCGGCGAGCCCGGCACCATGCAGAATGACCCGCACTATCAGGACGTGACCAGGGAAGTCGGTGAGTTTCTGGCGGAGCGTTTAAACCAGTGCGTGGCGGTGGGCATTCCCGTCGAGCGGATCATTCTTGATCCTGGGTTTGGCTTTGCCAAGACGCTGGCTCACAATCTGAGCCTGTTCAAGCACATGGACGCCTTGCATGCCCTGGGGCGCCCCCTGTTGGTCGGGGTTTCGCGAAAGAGCATGATAGGTAATGCCTTGGGTCGTCCGGTGGGGGAGCGCCTGTATGGTGGCCTTGCGCTCGCTGCCTTGGCCATCGCAAAAGGTGCGCGCATATTGCGGGTGCATGATGTGGCCGAAACAATGGATGTTGTGCGGATGATCGCAGCAGTGGATTCAGCCGAATAAGAATGACGGAGCACTTATGAGCAAGAAATATTTTGGCACCGACGGTATCCGTGGTCGGGTCGGTGAATACCCCATTACCCCTGATTTCATGCTCAAGCTCGGCTGGGCGGCTGGTATGGCGTTCCGCAAAATGGGCGCCTGCAAGGTGCTGGTTGGCAAGGACACGCGCATTTCCGGTTATATGTTCGAATCGGCCCTGGAGGCTGGCCTGACTTCGGCGGGTGCCGATGTAATGCTGCTGGGGCCGATGCCGACACCTGCCATCGCGTACCTGACGCGTACGTTCCAGGCGCAGGCGGGTATCGTGATCAGTGCCTCGCACAACCCTCACGATGACAACGGCATCAAGTTCTTCTCCGGCCAGGGCACCAAGCTTCCGGATGAAATCGAACTGATGATCGAAGAGCTGCTGGACACACCGATGACTGTGGTTGAGTCGAGCAAGATCGGTAAAGTGTCGCGGATCAACGATGCGTCGGGTCGCTACATCGAGTTCTGCAAAGGCAGCGTGCCGACCGGTACCAGCTTTTCGGGGCTGAAAATCGTCGTCGATTGTGCCCATGGCGCAACCTATAAAGTCGCGCCGAGCGTATTTCGCGAGTTGGGAGCCGACGTGGTCGTGCTCTCCGCCCAGCCAAATGGGTTGAATATCAACCACAACTGCGGCTCCACCCATACCGAGGCGTTGCAGGCTGCGGTGCTGGCTGAGCACGCTGATCTGGGGATCGCTTTCGATGGCGACGGTGACCGGGTCCTGATGGTCGATCACACCGGTACGGTCGTCGACGGCGATGAGTTGCTATTTATCATCGCCCGCGATCTGCGCGCGCGCGGCAAGCTGCAGGGCGGAGTGGTCGGTACGCTGATGAGCAATCTCGGACTCGAGCTGGCCCTGACGGACTTGGACATTCCCTTCGTGCGGGCCAATGTGGGCGACCGCTATGTGATCTCGGAGCTGCTGGAGCGCAACTGGGTGATCGGTGGCGAGAACTCTGGTCATATCGTGTGCTTCGACCATACCACCACTGGTGACGCGATCATTGCTGCCCTGCAAGTACTGATGGCGCTCAAGGCGCGCAATGAGGGGCTTGCCCAGTCTCGCCAAGCGTTGCGCAAATGCCCGCAAGTGTTGATCAACGTGCGTTTCGGTGGCGGTGCGAATCCTATCGAGCATGCAACGGTCAAGCAGGCCAGCGAGCGTGTAACGCAAGCGATGGCCGGGCGTGGGCGTGTGCTGTTGCGCAAGTCCGGCACAGAGCCTTTGGTGCGCGTCATGGTCGAAGGTGAGGATGAAGCACAAGTTCGCGGTTACGCTGAAGAGCTGGCGAAACTGGTTACTGAAGTTTCTGCCTGAATTCGGCTTGCCAGTCATGAATCGGTTGGGTAACATCTGCGCCCACTTTGACCGACGAGGTACAGCATGCGTCGCCCTATGGTAGCTGGTAACTGGAAGATGCACGGTACCCGCGCCAGCGTCGCTGAGCTGATCAAAGGCCTTCGTCATCTGGCCTTGTCAAGCGGTGTTGATGTCGCGGTATTCCCGCCCTGCTTGTATATCAATCAAGTGATTGATGGCTTGAAGGGTAAGTCGATTTCGGTCGGCGCGCAGAACTCTGCGGTGGAATCCATGCAAGGCGCGTTGACCGGTGAGATTGCGCCGAGTCAATTGGTGGATGCAGGTTGCTCCCTGGTCCTGGTTGGACACTCCGAGCGTCGCCAGATCATGGGCGAGCAGGATAAAGCCCTGACTCGCAAATTTTCTGCGGCCCAGGCCTGTGGTCTGATCCCGGTGCTGTGTGTAGGGGAAACCCAGGAACAGCGCGAGGCCGGAAAGACTCTTGAAGTTGTCGGGCGTCAGCTGGGCGGCATCATCGAAGAGCTGGGTGTCGATGCTTTTGCAAAGGCAGTCATTGCTTACGAGCCGGTCTGGGCCATTGGCACCGGGCTGACTGCTTCGCCGCAACAAGCGCAGGATGTGCACGCCGCCATCCGCGCGCAATTGGCGGCAGAGAATTCTGAAGTGGCACGAGGTGTGCGGCTTCTATACGGCGGCAGCGTGAAGGCGGCCAATGCGGCCGAACTGTTCGGCATGCCGGATATCGATGGGGGGCTCATTGGTGGAGCGTCCCTGAATGCAGATGAGTTCGGTGCGATCTGTCGCGCCGCGGGAAACTGAAAAAATGCTGGAAACAGTCGTAGTCGTTTTTCATCTGCTGGGCGCGCTGGGTGTAGTTGCTCTCGTATTGCTGCAGCAGGGTAAAGGTGCGGATGCTGGTGCGTCTTTCGGTGCAGGTGCTTCAAATACTGTGTTCGGAAGCCAAGGTTCCTCTACCTTTCTTAGTAAGTTTACTGCTATACTTGCCGCCGGTTTCTTCATAACCAGCTTGGGGTTAGGTTACTTTGCTAAAGAGAAAGCTCATGAGCTGACTCAAGTAGGTTTGCCAAACCCAGCGGTGTTGGAAGCGCCAAAGCAACAACCGGCTTCTGATGATGTCCCGGTGCTTCAAGAGCAAAAGTCGGCCAACCCGGCGACTGACGTGCCTCCAGCTCAAGAGCAGAAGTAAGAAGGTTTCAAACGCTGTATTGCCGAGGTGGTGGAATTGGTAGACACGCAACCTTGAGGTGGTTGTGCCCATAGGGTGTAGGGGTTCGAGTCCCCTTCTCGGTACCAATTATCAGGAGAGCCCGCGATTGCGGGCTTTCTTGTAGGTGGAAGGGTTACATTGACCCTGTAAGGGATCGGTCGTATACTTCCGCCCCAGCTTTGTCGCGGGATGGAGCAGTCTGGTAGCTCGTCGGGCTCATAACCCGAAGGTCGTCGGTTCAAATCCGGCTCCCGCAACCAGTTTCAGGGGCCCCTTCCAAGGGGCTTTTTGTTAGCTGGACACTTTATAACGCCGCTGTTCGACGGCGTTTCAGGGATGGGCGATTCGCCCATTTTTTTTTATTTGCACAGCATGCACAAACATGCACGAGGGGGTTCAGGTGTCGAGCAAGCTAGAACAGTTGCAGGCCTTGTTGGCCCCGGTGGTCGTGGCCCTTGGCTATGAATGCTGGGGTATTGAGTTTTCGGCTCAAGGTCGCCACTCACTGTTGCGCGTTTATATCGATAAGGAAGGCGGCGTGTTGGTGGATGATTGCGCCATCGTCAGCCGTCAGATCAGCGGTGTATTGGATGTCGAAGATCCAATCACCTCCGAATACACCCTTGAAGTTTCCTCGCCTGGCATGGAACGCCCTCTGTTCACCCTTGAACAGTTCGCTTCGTTTGCCGGTGAACAAGTGAAAATCAAGCTGCGCTCGCCCTTCGAAGGCCGACGCAACTTTCAAGGCCTTCTGCGCGGTGTAGAAGAGCAGGACGTCGTGGTGCAGGTAGAAGACCATGAGTTCCTGTTGCCGATCGATATGATCGACAAGGCCAACATTATTCCCAGTTTTGACTGATACGTGCCAGATACTGCGGATCCCGCGGATCCAATGGCTTGCGAAAGGCGAGGCGTACGATGAGCAAAGAAGTACTGCTGGTTGTTGAGTCGGTATCCAATGAAAAGGGCGTACCGGCTAACGTTATTTTTGAAGCGCTGGAGTTGGCCCTGGCCACTGCCACTAAAAAGCGGTTTGAAGACGAAGTTGATTTGCGTGTGGAAATTAATCGCCACACAGGTGCCTATGAGACGTTCCGTCGCTGGACGGTAGTCGAGGAAGCCGACCTGGACGATCCGGCTATCGAAACCTGGCCGAGCAAGGTTGCAGAGACGCATCCTGGCGCCAAGGTCGGTGATGTCGTCGAAGAAAAAATCGAGTCCATCGAATTCGGTCGCATCGCTGCACAGACTGCCAAGCAGGTCATTGTGCAAAAAGTTCGCGAAGCCGAGCGTGCACAAGTCGTCGATGCCTATCGCGAGCGCCTGGGGGAAATCATCTCCGGCACCGTGAAAAAAGTCACCCGCGACAACGTGATCGTCGACCTGGGCAACAACGCCGAAGCGTTGCTGGCCCGTGAAGACATCATTTCTCGCGAAACTTTCCGGGTTGGCGTGCGCCTGCGTGCGCTGCTCAAGGAAATCCGCACCGAGAACCGCGGCCCGCAGCTGATCCTGTCGCGTACTGCGCCGGAAATGCTGATCGAGTTGTTCCGCATCGAAGTGCCGGAAATTGCTGAAGGCCTGATCGAAGTAATGGCTGCCTCCCGTGATCCGGGTTCGCGTGCCAAGATCGCGGTCCGCTCCAAGGACAAGCGCATCGACCCGCAAGGTGCCTGCATCGGCATGCGTGGTTCGCGTGTCCAGGCCGTATCCGGCGAGTTGGGCGGCGAGCGCGTGGATATCGTCCTGTGGGACGACAACCCGGCTCAGTTCGTGATCAATGCCATGTCGCCAGCTGAAGTGGCGGCAATTATCGTTGACGAAGATGCCCATGCAATGGACATCGCCGTTGGCGCAGACAATCTCGCTCAGGCCATCGGTCGCGGTGGTCAGAACGTGCGTCTGGCCAGCCAGTTGACCGGCTGGACCCTGAACGTGATGACCGAATCGGACATCCAGGCTAAGCAGCAAGCTGAAACCGGCGACATCCTGCGCAACTTCATCGACGAGCTGGAAGTCGACGAAGAGCTCGCACAGGTGCTGGTGGATGAAGGCTTTACCAGCCTGGAAGAGATTGCCTACGTACCGGTGGAAGAGATGCTCAACATCGACGGCTTTGACGAGGAAATCGTCAACGAGCTTCGCGCTCGGGCCAAGGATCGTTTGTTGACCAAAGCTATCGCTACTGAGGAAAAGCTGGCAGACGCCCATCCGGCCGAAGACCTGCTCTCGCTTGAGGGCATGGACAAGGATTTGGCGATGGAACTGGCGGTGCGCGGCGTAATTACCCGCGAAGACCTGGCCGAGCAGTCTATTGACGATCTGCTCGACATCGACGGCATTGACGATGATCGTGCCGGCAAGTTGATCATGGCCGCCCGAGCCCACTGGTTCGAGTAATTAGGCGCGGCCTGAGGAGAGAAGTGCATGACGCAAGTCACGGTGAAACAACTGGCCGATGAGGTCAAAACACCGGTAGAGCGCCTGTTGCAGCAGATGCGTGAGGCAGGTCTGCCGCACACCGCCGCCGAGGAACATGTGACCGACAGTGAGAAGCAGTCCCTGCTGACTCACTTGAAGAGCAGTCACAAGGCGAAAGTGGAAGAACCGCGCAAGATCACTCTGCAGCGTAAAACCACCAGCACCCTGCGTGTTGCCGGTAGCAAAAGCATCAGCGTTGAAGTACGCAAGAAGAAAGTCTTCGTACAGCGCAGCCCGGAAGAAATCGAAGCCGAGCGCAAACGCGAACTGGAAGAACGTCGCGCAGTAGAAAATGCTGCCCGTCAGAAGGCTGAAGAAGAAGCCAAGCGTCGCGCCGAAGAAGAAGCGCGTCGCCAGCCTGCTGCTGCGCAATCCGCTCCGGTCGAAGCCGTTGCGGCACCTGCCGCAGTTGCCGAGCCTGTGCGTGAAAGCGCACCGGTCGTGCCGGCAGCGCCTGCATCTGCACCTGCGGCTGATACTCGCAAGCGCGATGAACAGCGTCGTCCGGACAAACCGCGTGCCGACGACAACCGTCGTGGCAGTGGCGATGGCGAGCGCAAAAACGCTCCTCATCGTGCCTCGGTCAAGGAAAAGGCGCCGGCACCACGTGTTGCGCCACGTACCACCGACGAAGAAAGCGATGGCTTCCGTCGCGGCGGTCGCGGCAAGGCCAAGCTGAAGAAACGCAACGCCCACGGTTTCCAGAGCCCTACCGGCCCTGTCGTGCGTGAAGTGAAGATCGGCGAGACCATCACTGTGGGCGATCTGGCCCAGCAGATGTCGGTCAAGGCTGCTGAAATCATCAAGTTCATGTTCAAGCTGGGCACGCCGGCCACCATCAACCAGGTACTGGATCAGGAAACTGCCCAACTGGTTGCCGAAGAGCTGGGCCACAAAGTGACCCTGGTCAGCGACACGGCCCTGGAAGATTCCCTGGCCGAGTCCCTGAAGTTTGAAGGTGAGGCGGTTTCCCGTGCGCCGGTCGTGACCGTAATGGGCCACGTTGACCACGGTAAAACTTCCCTGCTCGACTATATCCGTCGTGCGAAGGTTGCGGCAGGTGAGGCTGGCGGTATTACCCAGCACATCGGCGCCTACCACGTTGAAACCGACCGGGGCATGGTGACGTTCCTCGACACCCCGGGTCACGCCGCGTTTACCGCGATGCGTGCCCGTGGTGCCAAGGCGACCGACATTGTGATCCTGGTGGTGGCGGCGGACGACGGCGTGATGCCACAAACCATCGAAGCGGTCCAGCATGCCAAGGCAGCTGGCGTACCTCTGGTGGTTGCGGTGAACAAGATCGACAAGCCGGGTGCCGACCTCGATCGCATCCGTAGCGAATTGTCGGTGCACGGTGTGACTTCCGAAGAGTGGGGTGGCGACACTCCATTCGTACCGGTCTCCGCGAAGATGGGTACCGGCGTCGACGAACTGCTCGAAGCTGTTCTGTTGCAAGCCGAGGTTCTGGAACTGACCGCTACACCTTCGGCTCCTGGCCGTGGTGTGGTCGTTGAATCCCGTCTCGACAAGGGCCGTGGCCCGGTTGCGACCGTCCTGGTTCAAGACGGTACCCTGCGCCAAGGCGACATGGTGCTGGTCGGTTCGAACTATGGCCGTGTGCGCGCCATGCTCGACGAGAACGGCAAGTCCATCAAGGAAGCGGGTCCCGCGATTCCGGTCGAGATCCTCGGCCTGGATGGCACTCCGGATGCTGGCGACGAGATGAGCGTTGTGGCTGACGAGAAGAAAGCCCGTGAAGTGGCTCTGTTCCGTCAAGGCAAGTTCCGCGAAGTCAAACTGGCTCGCGCTCACGCCGGCAAGCTGGAAAACATCTTCGAGAACATGGGGCAGGAAGAGAAGAAGACGCTCAACATCGTCCTCAAATCCGACGTCCGTGGTTCGCTGGAAGCGTTGAACGGCGCCTTGAACGGCCTGGGTAACGACGAAGTGCAAGTGCGCGTGGTCGGTGGCGGTGTCGGTGGTATCACCGAATCCGACGCCAACCTGGCACTGGCCTCCAACGCTGTACTGTTCGGCTTCAACGTGCGTGCCGATGCCGGCGCTCGCAAGATCGTCGAGCAGGAAGGCCTGGATATGCGTTACTACAACGTGATCTACGACATCATCGAAGACGTCAAGAAAGCCCTGACCGGTATGCTGGGCAGCGATGTTCGCGAGAACATCCTGGGTACCGCCGAAGTGCGTGACGTGTTCCGTTCGCCGAAGTTTGGCGCGATCGCCGGTTGCATGGTGATCGAAGGCGTTGTTCACCGTAACCGTCCAATCCGTGTACTGCGTGAAGACATCGTTATCTTCGAAGGCGAGCTGGAATCCCTGCGCCGCTTCAAGGATGACGCTTCGGAAGTACGTGCCGGCATGGAATGCGGTATTGGCGTCAAGAGCTACAACGACGTCAAGGTCGGCGACAAGATCGAAGTCTTCGAGAAGGTCCAGGTTGCTCGCAGCCTCTGACTCGCGCACTTCAAGAGCCACACCGGGCAGCCGCATGAACATGCGCTGCCTGGCTGGCGGACTCTAAACGCAACGCCCGGTCTGGCTTTTGTCAGGCCGGGCGTTTGCCGCTTTCAGACCTCACGGGTTTGACCGTGGGGCAGTAACAGGTAACAAGACATGGCAAAAGAATATAGCCGTACCCAACGAATCGGTGATCAGATGCAGCGCGAGCTGGCCCAACTGATCCGCCGCGAAGTCAAAGACCCGCGCGTCGGTCTGGTCACCATCACCGCAGTGGAAGTCAGCCGTGACGTCGGTCATGCGAAGATTTTCATCACCGTGATGGGCCAGGACAGCGCCGAAGAAATCGCCCAAAGCATCAAGGTGCTCAACTCCGCTGCCGGTTTCCTGCGCATGCAGTTGGCCCGGGAGATGAAGTTGCGCAGCGTCCCACAGTTGCACTTCCACTACGACGAAAGCGTCGTGCGGGGTGCGCACCTGTCGGCGTTGATCGAACGCGCCGTGGCTGAAGACAGTCAGCACCCGGTTGCGGCTGAACCTGAAGACACCAAGGAGTAATTCGGTGGCTCAGGTCAAACGTATCCGTCGTAACGTCAGCGGCATCATCCTGCTCGACAAACCGCTGGGGTTCACCTCCAACGCGGCGTTGCAGAAGGTCCGCTGGCTGCTCAACGCCGAGAAAGCCGGGCACACCGGTAGCCTCGATCCGCTGGCTACTGGCGTATTACCGCTGTGCTTCGGCGAAGCGACCAAGTTCTCTCAATACCTGCTCGACTCCGACAAGGGGTATGAAACCCTGGCGCAACTGGGCAAGACCACCACCACGGCGGACGCCGAAGGTGAGGTTCTGCTGGAGCGCCCGGTGACCGTTGGTCAGGCGGATGTCGAGGCCGTATTGCCGCATTTTCGCGGGCAAATCAGTCAGATACCGCCGATGTACTCCGCCCTCAAGCGTGATGGCCAGCCGTTGTACAAGCTGGCCCGTGCAGGCGAAGTAGTGGAGCGTGAACCGCGTTCTGTTACTATTGCGCGCTTGGAATTGCTGGCCTTTGACGGTAATACTGCACGGCTCGCCGTGGATTGCAGCAAAGGCACCTATATCCGCACCCTGGTGGAGGATATCGGTGAGCAGCTCGGCTGTGGCGCGTACGTGGCAGAATTGCGACGGACCCAGGCCGGGCCTTTCACGTTGGCCCAGACGGTCACGCTGGAAGAGCTCGAAGCGGTGCATGCCGAAGGCGGCAACGAAGCGGTCGACCGTTTCCTGATGCCATCGGACAGCGGGTTGCTGGATTGGCCGCTGTTGCAGTTCTCGGAACACAGCGCGTTCTACTGGCTAAACGGCCAGCCGGTACGTGCCCCGGATGCACCGAAGTTCGGCATGGTTCGGGTACAGGATCACAACGGTCGCTTCATCGGCATCGGTGAAGTGAGCGAAGACGGGCGCGTTGCGCCGCGTCGACTGATTCGGTCGGAATGACCGGAACCAGCCTGCGTAACAGCAGGCTGGCGAGTGTGGCTGTTAACAGGCACGGTCACTACTCATTTATAGATACAGGGATTTGTCCCTGGCCTGTTGAAACCGCCCCTGGGTGGTTTCCTGATAAAAGGATTGCCTCATGGCTCTCGACGTTCAAGAAAAAGCACAAATCGTAGCTGACTACCAGCAAGCTGTTGGTGACACTGGTTCGCCAGAAGTGCAAGTTGCACTGCTGACCCACAACATCAACAAGCTGCAAGGTCACTTCAAGGCCAACGGTAAAGATCACCACTCCCGTCGTGGTCTGATCCGCATGGTAAACCAGCGCCGTAAGCTGCTGGACTACCTGAAAGGCAAGGATCTGGGTCGTTATCAGGCTCTGATCGGTCGCCTGGGTCTGCGTCGCTAATCAGCGATTGCGCTAGAGGTTGGTTGTTTGCCGTGTGCCGGTGGGGTTCCCGCTGGCCATGGCAGGCTTCCAGCCTCAAGTTTTATCTGGATACACGTTTTACCCTGGACAAGGGTTGGGCCGACTCCCGACATTGCCCAAGAATTTCGCAAGAAGACAAGTTCCCCAAGAGCCACAAAGAAGGTAGGACACCGTGAACCCGGTAATCAAAAAATTCCAATTCGGTCAGTCGACCGTTACCCTCGAGACCGGCCGTATCGCCCGTCAGGCCTCCGGCGCAGTGCTGGTCACCGTTGACGACGACGTCAGCGTATTGGTGACCGTTGTCGGTGCCAAGCAAGCCGATCCAGGCAAGGGTTTCTTCCCTCTGTCTGTTCACTACCAGGAAAAGACTTACGCTGCCGGTAAGATCCCTGGCGGTTTCTTCAAGCGCGAAGGCCGTCCTTCCGAGAAAGAAACCCTGACTTCCCGACTGATCGACCGTCCGATCCGTCCGCTGTTCCCAGAAGGTTTCATGAACGAAGTGCAGGTTGTCTGCACCGTCGTTTCCACCAGCAAGAAAACCGATCCGGACATCGCAGCGATGATCGGTACCTCGGCTGCCCTGGCCATCTCCGGCATTCCTTTCGATGGCCCGATCGGCGCTGCCCGCGTAGCGTTCCACGAAAGCACCGGCTATCTGCTGAACCCAACCTACGAGCAACTGAAAGCCTCGAGCCTGGACATGGTCGTGGCCGGTACTTCCGAAGCCGTGCTGATGGTTGAATCCGAAGCCAAAGAGCTGACCGAAGACCAGATGCTGGGCGCCGTACTGTTCGCCCACGACGAGTTCCAGGTGGTGATCAACGCCGTCAAGGAACTGGCTGCCGAGGCCGCCAAGCCAACCTGGTCCTGGGCTCCGCAAGCCGAAGCCACCGAGCTGCTGGGCGCTATCCGTGCCGAGTTCGGCGAAGCGATCTCCCAGGCCTACACCATCACCGTCAAGGCCGACCGTTATGCGCGTCTGGGCGAGCTGAAAGACCAGGTGGTTGCCAAGCTGTCCGGCGAAGAAGGCCAGCCGTCTTCCGCTGAAGTCAAAGCCGCTTTCGGTGAAATCGAATACCGCACCGTTCGCGAAAACATCGTTAACGGCAAGCCGCGTATCGACGGTCGCGACACCCGCACCGTACGTCCGCTGAACATCGAAGTCGGCGTTCTGCCAAAGACCCACGGTTCGGCACTGTTCACCCGTGGCGAAACCCAGGCGCTGGTCGTTGCCACGCTGGGCACCGCCCGTGACGCGCAACTGCTGGACACCCTGGAAGGCGAAAAGAAAGACCCGTTCATGCTGCACTACAACTTCCCTCCGTTCTCGGTGGGCGAGTGTGGTCGCATGGGTGGCGCCGGTCGTCGCGAAATCGGTCACGGCCGTCTGGCCCGTCGTTCGGTCCAGGCCATGCTGCCAGCCGCTGACGTGTTCCCGTACACCATTCGTGTGGTGTCGGAAATCACCGAGTCCAACGGCTCGAGCTCCATGGCTTCGGTCTGCGGTGCTTCCCTGGCCCTGATGGACGCCGGTGTGCCAATGAAGGCGCCGGTTGCCGGTATCGCCATGGGTCTGGTGAAAGAAGGCGAGAAATTCGCTGTCCTGACCGACATCCTGGGTGACGAAGACCACCTGGGCGACATGGACTTCAAAGTGGCCGGTACCGCCAAGGGCGTGACCGCACTGCAGATGGACATCAAGATCAAGGGCATCACCGAAGAGATCATGGAAATCGCCCTGGGCCAAGCCCTGGAAGCGCGCCTGAACATCCTCGGCCAGATGAACCAGATCATCGGTCAGTCCCGTACCGAGCTGTCGGAAAATGCTCCGACCATGATCGCGATGAAAATCGACACCGACAAAATCCGTGATGTCATCGGTAAAGGCGGCGCGACCATCCGTGCGATCTGTGAAGAAACCAAGGCTTCGATCGACATCGAAGACGACGGCTCGATCAAGATCTTCGGCGAAACCAAGGAAGCGGCAGAAGCAGCACGCCAGCGTGTCCTGGGCATCACTGCCGAAGCCGAGATCGGTAAGATCTACGTCGGCAAGGTTGAGCGCATCGTCGACTTCGGCGCCTTCGTCAACATCCTGCCGGGCAAGGACGGTCTGGTCCACATCTCCATGCTGAGCGATGCTCGCGTCGAGAAAGTGACCGATATCCTCAAAGAAGGCCAGGAAGTGGAAGTGCTGGTACTGGACGTGGACAACCGCGGCCGTATCAAGCTGTCCATCAAGGACGTGGCTGCAGCCAAGGCATCGGGCGTTTAATCACCCCCTCGCTTAGCCGCTGAACAAGCAAACGCCCCGACTGGTTCGGGGCGTTTTGCTGTGTGGCGAAAATCCCTGTGCCGCGGGTTGCCTGGCCACTGGGGACGATGCTAGGTTTAGCCACCGCCCGTGTAGCTCAGTCGGTAGAGCAGCGCACTCGTAACGCGAAGGTCGCAGGTTCGATTCCTGTCTCGGGCACCATCTCCCCTCGTTATTTCACCTTCCTGCTCAGCTCCTCGACCGTACGCTTGAGCTGGTTCATCTCGTTATCCTGATCGCTGAGTTCCCGTTTCAGGGACGAAATCTCGCTATTGCTCGAACTTGAACTGGAACCGCTATTGCGCTTGAGTTCTTCCACTTGCTTACCGAGGTCGTTCAGATCGCGTTCCTGTTCTTTGATGGTGTGCTTGAGATCGTCAACCTCTTTGCTGCTGGAGGAGGAGCTGGACCCGCTGTTGCGCTTGAACTCCTCGATTTGGCGTGCCTGTTCGCTGAGCGTGCGCTTCTGGCTTTCCAGTTCGGCGGTGTTATCTTCCACAGCCTTTGGCAGTTTTTCCAATGCTCCGACGTTAACGTTGGTCTTGACGAGTATGTACTTGTCATTTGAATAGCGAAGGGCAGGGATAGTGTCGGAAGAGAGCGGAAAATCGGAAGTGGCTTCGACAGCCGCTTGAGCGACGCTGGCTAATGTCAAGCCACTGAGCAGCAGGGCTACGCTGGTGAGCCGGGTAGACGAAAGCTTCAAGTTACTGCGCATCACTGGGGTTCCTTGTGAAGTGCTGATATGGCACATGGCTATGACTGGTTGTTTTGATAGTTGTTCCCAAGGCCCTGTCTTCTTATGCACATGATTTTTTGTGGGATAGATGTAAAGAGCCGTGTAAATCGCTGGCAAAACGTCCTATATTCGTTGCCTGCATGAGCATCGCCCAGCAGTTTTCAGATGATCCCCGAATGGTTCTGAAGGCCAGATAAACCGGGCTTTTAAACGGTTTTCTGCGTCAGAGAGATCCTTGATGATCCAGATCCATCTTCCATTCCCCAGATCAGCGAGAACGCCATGACCGTTAAAGAATTGACCCAGGAAGCCAGGCACGAAGAAGCGCTGAAAAAATACGTACTGGATGCGCCCCAGTTGCTGGAAGAGATCAAGGACTTGCCCTCCGACGATCAGAAAGACCAGATCCAGTGGGCGTTCGAGGACGAGGCCGAGGCCCAGGGGCTGCAGCCTTGGGAGCTGACGCTCAAGTACACCAGCACGCCTGAAGAATTCGAGGCGCAGCGCCTTGCGTTGCACAAGGAAGCGGCCGAGGTGTTGGGTGTGGAATGGGATGAATACTGCGAGATGAATAATCTTGTAGTTTAGAAGCAGCTTCAAGCTACAAGCTGCAAGGCAAGCGTCGAACCGCTTGAAGCTTGCAGCTTGAAGCTCCCCACTGCTCCTCAGATACTGAGCCGCATCGACAGATCCACCGCTTTCACATCCTTGGTCATCGCCCCGATCGAGATGTAGTCCACCCCGGTCTCGGCAATCGGGCGCAACGTGCTTTCGTTGATCCCGCCACTGGCCTCCAGCTTCGCCTTGCCGCCGTTCAGGCGTACGGCTTCACGCATGTCGTCCAGGCTCAGTTCGTCGAGCATGATGATGTCGGCGTTGGCCGCCAGTGCTTCTTTCAATTCCGCCAGGCTTTCCACTTCGATTTCCACCGGTTTACCCGGTGCGATCTTGTGGGCGGCAGCAATGGCCTGGGCGACGCCGCCACAGGCAGCAATGTGGTTTTCCTTGATCAGGAACGCATCGTAAAGGCCGATGCGGTGGTTATGGCAACCGCCGCAGGTGACGGCGTACTTCTGGGCCAGGCGCAGCCCAGGCAGGGTCTTGCGGGTGTCCAGCAGCTTGACCTGGGTGTCGGCGACAAAGTCGGCCAGGTAGCGGGCTCGGGTGGCAACGCCCGAGAGCATTTGCAGGAAGTTCAGCGCGCTGCGTTCGCCGGTCAGCAGCGAGCGGGCCGGGCCTTCGAGGTGGAACAGCGCCTGATCGGGGTTCACCCGGTCGCCGTCACGCACTTGCCAATGCACCGCGACGCGCGGGTCCAGTTGCCGGAACACGGCATCGACCCAGGCGGTGCCGCTGATGGTCGCGGCTTCGCGGGTAATGATGGTGGCCTTGGCCAGGCGTTCGGCAGGGATCAGTTGCGCGGTGATGTCGCCGCTGCCGATGTCTTCGAGCAACGCACGGCGCACGTTGGCTTCGATTTCAGCGGTCAGATCGGCGAGACGTAGGTTCGGCATAACGGGCTCCACAAACAAAGTGGCCCGATTATAGGGCCAGGCCGCGAGCGAACCCAAGGCGCTGGATGTCTGCTGCCGCCATCGAAACCTGCATTTGGTCGCATCCTCGCAACATTTCCGCGATTAACCGGTCACTTATTGCGAAGTATTTCGAGCTGAGTCACAGAGTACTGCTGGTACGACGGGGTTCTTTGCCAGATAATCCGCCTTTCGATTGACGTCATAGCTTTGACGTCGCGAACCGAAGAATGCCGTTTCAGGGGGCCAGGATGCATAACGACGGGAATGTAGTGCCTTTGCACAAGGCTTCTACCGATCAGGCGAATCATTCGCCGCTCGCCCGCCTGCCTGTGATTCTGTTGCAGGTTCGCGACAAGGCGGCGCAGCAGTTGCGCTTTGGCTTGCAGGGGTTGTTCGATAACGCCGACGATACGCTGTTCGAAATGGCCGACCGGGCACGCAATGATGTCGAGCAGAACCTGTTCTTCGAAGCCATGCGGGACCTGCGCCTGAAACGCAAAAGTATTGAACGCGGGTTTATCGAACAGTTTTTCGAGGCGTTTGTCAGCCTCGCCCAATACGACCTGGCGCAAGCCGCCTTGGCGCCCGTGCTGGCGCCAGGTCCCCAGGCTCAGGCGACGCATGATGACCTGGAGCGCCATTTGGCCGTTGAGGCCATGGTCACACGGGTACTCGGTCGTGATGGTGTGTCGCTCGATCAACTGACGGCACGCCTCAGCGTGCTGCTGGAACGGTCGCTGACGAATCAGCAGAACCCCCTGAGCCCCGCGCGGCTGTGTGAGAATTTTCTACAGGCCGGGCGCAACCTGGGGGTAGGGATCAAGGTCAAGCTGATCCTGCTCAAACTGTTCGAGCGCTATGTGCTCAGCGAGTGCGACCAGCTCTATACCGAGGCCAACCAGTTGCTGGCCGCCACCGGTATCTTGCCGGACCTGAAGGTCACGCTTTCCCGACGTGCTTCGGACCGTATCGACGATAGTCCGGCGCCCAAGGTCGACAGCGTGACCCGGCCCAAGGCCGCGGAGGTCGATGACAGCGTGCAGGAGGTGTTCGCTGCGCTGCAGAAACTCTTGCTGCAGGTGCGTGGCAGTGTGGCGCCGACGCTGGAGGCCAGCGCTGCGGCCCAGCCGATCTCGACCCGTGACCTGTTGCGGTTGCTCTCCCACCTGCAACAATACGTTCCCGCGCCCACCGTCCATGACGAGTTCGATCTGCGTAGCCAGCTCGAACAACTGCTGACCCGGGTCAGCGTCAGGAGCGGCAGGTCCCGGGTGGTCGAAGGCGCCGACGAAGACGTCATTAATCTGATCTCGATGATGTTCGAATTCATCCTCGACGACCATAACCTGCCGGACTCCCTCAAGGCCTTGATCGGCCGCCTGCAGATCCCAATGCTCAAGGTCGCGGTGCAGGACAAGAGTTTCTTCAGTCGCGGCAATCATCCGGCTCGACGGCTGCTCAATGAAATCGCCGCGGCGGCCATGGGCTGGGGCGCTTGCGACGATCATCAGCGCGACAGCCTTTATCTGCGCATCGAACAAGTGGTGCAGCGCTTGTTGAATGACTTCGTCGATGACCCGGCGATTTTCTCCGAATTGCTCGCCGACTTCCTGGCCTTCACCAGTGACGAGCGGCGCCGCAGTGAATTGCTCGAACAGCGCATTCGTGACGCTGAAGAGGGGCGGGCCAAGGCCGAGCTGGCGCGCCTGCGAGTCGAAGGGGCTCTGAACCAGGTCATGTTGGGCAAGGTGTTGCCGCAAGCCGTGGTGGAGTTCGTGCAGCAGGCCTGGAGCCAGGTGTTGTTGCTGACCTGTTTCAAACACGGCAAGTATTCAGCCGAGTGGCAGGCCGACGTATCGACCCTGGAACAATTGATCTGGAGTGTCCAGCCTCACGATGAGCCCGACGCTGGCTTGCGTTTACTGGCGATCGTGCCGGAATTGCTCAAGGCCTTGCGCGACGGCCTGAACCGTTCGGCGTTCGACCCGTTTGCCACCAGCGAGTTTTTCAGTGAGCTGGAAGCCTTGCATGTTCAGGCCCTTGAGCAGGTGGGGCAGGCAACGGACCCGGTTCAGTCGCTCAATGCGCCGGTCATGGTCCAGGTGCGCGAGAAAATTGTCCTGCGCACCGCCCAGCATGCGCCGGCGGACAACGCAGAGGTACGCTTGCCGGCCGATGACGTGGGCCTGATGCAGGTCGACCAATTGCGCCTGGGAAGCTGGGTGGAGTTCCAGGAAGACGATGACAACAGCCTGCGTTGCAAACTGGCGGCGATCATCGAGGCCACCGGCAAGTACATCTTCGTCAACCGCACTGGCTTGAAAGTGCAGGAGCACAGCCGCACCAGCCTGGCCTTGGAGTTTCGCCGGGGCGCGGTACGCCTGTTGGACGACACCCTGCTGTTCGACCGGGCACTGGAGTCGGTGCTGGGCAATCTGCGTCAGCTCAATCGCGGCAAGTGATCGCGCAGCCTGGCCCGATCACGGCATACTGACGGCATTCACGGTCGTCTTCCAAGGAACCTGTATGCAGCTGGACTCCGCGAGCGGTTGGTGCGATGGCGTGCGTCATTGCCCATCGCCCAACTTCAATGCGCGCCCCGAGGGCGAGATTTCCCTGCTGGTGATCCACAACATCAGCCTGCCGCCGGCACAATTCGCCACGGGCAAGGTGCAGGAGTTCTTCCAGAATCGTCTGGATGTCACGGAACATCCCTATTTTGCCGGTATCGCCGACTTGCGCGTCTCTGCGCATTTCCTGATCGAGCGTGACGGCGCCGTCACCCAGTTTGTCTCCTGTCTGGACCGCGCCTGGCATGCGGGCGTCTCGTGCTTCGAAGGACGGGAAACGTGTAACGATTTTTCCATAGGCATCGAGCTTGAGGGCACCGATGACCTGCCTTTCGCCGACGCGCAATATGTCGCGTTGGTGGAGCTGACCCGGCAGTTGCAGGCGGCGTTCGGGGCGATCACGGCGCAGCGTATCTGTGGGCATAGCGACATTGCTCCGGGACGCAAGACCGATCCAGGACCGGCATTCGACTGGGCACGCTATCGCGCGGCCCTGACAGAAGGGGAAGGACAATGAGTTTTCTGGTGTTGCTGCTGGCAGTCTGGATCGAGAAGTTCTCGGCCTTGCGCCAGCGGGTCCAGCGCGACGGCGGGTGGTTGCGCGAACTGAACAAGCTCGAGGCGAGCCCACGCTGGGTCAACCGGCCTTGGCTGGTGCTGATGGTGATGGTCCTGCTGCCCGTGGCCCTGCTGGCGTTGCTGCTGTGGGTGCTGGAGCCAGTGGCCTACGGTTTGCTGGCCTTGCCGGTGCATCTGTTGGTGGTGATCTACAGCCTGGGGCGCGGCGATCTGCTGGCGGACCTGGGGCCATTTCGCGATGCGTGGCGTCGGGAAGACCTGCAAGCGGCAGCCCATGTGGCCAAGCGCGACCTGGACATTGAAGCGGATGACGGCGAGAAGTTGCTGGAGCGGGTCCAGGGGCATTTGCTGTGGCAGGCCTACCAGAGCTTTTTCGCGGTGATTTTCTGGTACTTCCTGCTGGGGCCGGTTGCGGCCCTGAGCTATCGCCTGCTGGCACTGGCCGCCGAGCACAGCCAGAACCCCGGCGTGGCCGAGCGCGCCGCGCAGATGCGCCATGCCTTCGACTGGGTGCCGGTGCGGCTGCTGGCGGCGAGCTTCGCCCTGGTGGGCAATTTCGTCGCGGTCAGCCGGGTCATGCTGCATGAGCTGTTGAACTGGAACATCAGTGCGGCCCATCTGATCGACAAGGTCGGCCTGGTGGCTGGCGAGATTCCTGAGCCCGTGGCCGGGCCGGATGGCATCAACAGCCTGGATCGGCTTTGGGAGTTGCTGCTGCGCTCGGCGGTGCTGTGGTATGCCGGGTTTGCGTTGTGGACGGTGCTGGCCTGAGTGCTGTCGGTTAAGGTGCTTTCTGTGTGGCGAGGGAGCCTGCTCCCGCTCGGTTGCGCAGCAACCGCAAACCTGGGCAAGCGATTTTCCTGAAGGCACTCGGGGGCCTGCTTCGCAGGCCAGCGGGAGCAAGCTCCCTCGCCACAAGGGACCGAGTCATGATCGGACTCGTTAACCTTAAGTTACAAATCTCCCCTTCGATTTAGGCTATACAGGAGCAGCGCGCCGATAGTGGCTTTCTGCTGTCTGCGCGCGCGAACTCATAAAAATAAGAACACTATCGGGAGACTTCCTTGTGAAGAGTTTGCTCTGGCCCGCCGTCGCGCTGATGAACCGCCTGAGCTTCGGCATGAAGTTCAGCCTGATCAGCGTGTTGTTTCTGCTGCCGATGCTGGTGACCAATTTCTTTCTGGTGCGCGAATCCTATCGAGAGTTCCAAGGCACCCACGTGGAGCTGCAAAGCCTCGACCTGCTGGGCAGCAGCCTGACCCTGCGCCGGGACCTGGAAACCCTGAATAATTTGGTGCAGATCAACGCCAGCCTCGGCCAGTCCGGCAAGGCCGGTGACGTGGAGGCGAAGATCGGCAGCCTTGAGCAGCAAGTGCTGACGCGCTTGCAGGGCATGACCGCGATGGCTGTCGAGGCCGAGCAGGTCAGCGCCTTCGATGCCAAGCGCGACGAAATGATTGCTGCGTTCAAGGCGCAGCAGGCGGAAAACTCCCTGCTAAGCAAAAGCGCGTCGATCGCCAAGTTGCTCAACAACGCGCAAATGTTCAGCCAGATTATCGCGAGCCAGGCGGGCTTGAGCCGCGACAACCAGAGCGACATCCGTCAGCTCAGCGAATTGATCATCGGCATGACCCCCAAGGTCACCCAGATCCTTGGTGAAGGCCGCGCACTGGGCGCTTCGTCATTGGGGCTGGGCTTTCTCAATTCAGCCTCGAGTACCCGCTTCGACGAGTTACTGGCGCAGATCGAAAAGCTCCAGGGCGAATATGACGTGAAACTGCAGGATGCCCTGGGCTCCAGCAAGGCGGCCGGGCAAGCCCTTGCCACTCAGGCCGACGGCAGCAAGAGCACCCTCAAGAAGGTCTCGGAGCTGATCGAGGAGCAGGTGGTGATGGCCGACACCCTCGACGCGCCATGGCCGGCGTTCTATGACCAGGTCAGCGGCCTGATGGAGCAGACTTACCGGCTGAACGAAGCGACCCAGGGCTTCCTGGGTGTCCAGTTGCAGCAGCGCCTGGAGCAGAACCGCAGTCACATGGTGCTGCAAGCCGTGGCCCTGGCGGCGGTATTCCTGCTGATTTTTTATCTGTACGCCGGTTTCTATGCATCGACCCGCACCACGCTCCAGCACTTGGGCCAGATGATGGACAAAGTGGCCGCTGGCGACATGACGGTCAATTTCGTGGCCCGCAGCAAGGACGAGCTGGGCGAGTTGGGTGAAGTGTTCAACGGCACGGTAAAGAAGATCCATGACCTGATCGAACAGGTGGGCCGAACCGTTGCCGAAGTCGAGCGCCAGGCCGGGCAGGTGGAAACGGTATCGGCCCAGAGTAACCAGGCCGTCGCCGGGCAGCGCAGCCAGATCGAGCTGGTGGCCACGGCGATGAACCAGATGTCGGCGACGGCCCAAGAGGTGGCCCGCAGTGCCGCTGCGGCGGTCAGCAGTGCTCACAGCGTCAACGACGAGACCCTCAGCGGGCGTGGGCTGGTGGAGTCCCAGCAGGGCAGCATCGCCCGATTGGCGGGTGAGATCGATCAATCGGTGCAGGTGATCAATCAACTGGCGATCGACAGCCAGGCCATCAGCCGCGTGCTGGATGTGATCAAGAGCATCGCCGAACAGACCAACCTGCTGGCCCTCAATGCCGCCATCGAAGCGGCCCGGGCGGGCGAGCAGGGACGCGGTTTTGCGGTGGTGGCCGACGAAGTGCGGACCCTGGCCAAGCGGACTCAACAGTCGACCGAAGAGATCGAAGCGATGATCACCCGCCTGCACAGTGGCGTGGGTGCGGCCGTCAAAGCCATGGGCAGCAGCCATGAGATGGCCAGCGGCACCGTCGGTCAGTCGGAAAAGGTCCAGCAGGCGTTGGAAAATATCCTCGGCGCCGTCGGCATGATCGTTGACCAGAACCAGCAGATCGCCGCCGCCGTGGAGCAGCAGACGGCCGTGGCCCACGACATCGATCAGAACATCGTCGAGATCAATCGTGCCGGCGAACGCACCGCCGAAGGTGCGCACCAGACCGAAGACGCCAGTCGCGAACTGTCCGCCCAGGTGGTGCAGCTCAAGCAGTTGATCAATGCGTTTCGGGTGTAGCTACACAATGGTGTTCGCCGCCGATCCAATGTGGGAGCGAGCTTGCTCGCGATAGCGGAGTGTCAGTCGGCAAATAGGTTGTCTGACACACTGCAATCGCGAGCAAGCTCGCTCCCACAGGTTTTTTACCAGTTGAATAATTCGCGGGCGTTAGTGGTGCTGGCTTCAGCCAGTTGGTCTGGACTGACCGCCATGATCTGCGCCAGCGCTTCGCAAATGGCCGGCAAATGCGCCGGGCTGTTGCGCTGGCCCGGGAACATCGCCGGGGCCATGTCCGGTGAGTCGGTTTCCAGCACTACCGCTTCCAGCGGCAGTTTCGCCAGCACCCGGTGCATGCGCAGGGCCTGGGGCCAGGTCGCGGCGCCGCCCAGGCCCAGTTTGAAGCCGAGCTTGATGTATTCGCGGGCCTCTTCAAGGCTGCCAGCGAACGCGTGGATGATCCCCGTGCGTTTCAGGCCGAAGCGCTTGAGGGTTGCGATCACGGCGGCATGGCTGCGGCGCACGTGGATCAGCGCCGGCAGTTCGAACTCCGCCGCCAACTGCAGTTGCGCCTCGAACAGCGTTTGTTGGCGCTCACGATCGAGGGTTTCGATGTAGTAGTCGAGGCCGACTTCCCCCACGGCACACAATTGCCGATGTCCGGCCAGGCGGGCCAGCCATTCGCGCAATTGCGCCAGGTCTTCGGGGCCATGCTGATCGAGATACACCGGATGCAGGCCCAAGGCAGCGTGCAGGTTCGGGTCGCTTTGCACCAGGTCCCAGACCCGCTGCCAGTTGTCTCGATACACCCCCAGCACCACCATCTGCCGGACCCCCAAGGCGCGGCTCTCGGCCAGCAGGGCCGGGCGGTCCGCGTCGAAGTCCGGGAAATCCAGGTGGGTGTGGGTGTCGATCAGCTCCATGGTTCAGCCTTGGTGAATGCGCTGCTTGAACGTCCGCGCGATGGCCTGCACACCAGGCTGGTAGTCATCGTTCTCGATGGCCGCCAGCGCCAGTTCCAACGCTTTGTCGGCGATCAGTTGATGCTGCTGGGACATGGCGTTGACCGGCAGCGGCAGGAAATCCAGCAACTGCGTGTCACCGAACGTGCCCAGGCGCAGTGGACGCGATTTGAGCGGGAAATCGTGCAGGGCGTCGAACACCCCTTGCAACAGGACATAGGAGGTCGTGATCAACGCATCGGGCAGATGCCCCAGGCGCGCGAGCATTTCATCCATCAACTGGCGGCCACATTCACGGCTGAACGATTCGCCATGCTCGATCAACACCTGGCCTTCGAAGCCGGCCAGCGCTTCGTTAAAACCGGCGGTCCGTTCCTGGCTGATGCTCAACTCGGGGCGGGCGCTGATCAGCGCGATTTGCCGCGGATGGGTTTCCAGCAGGCTGCGGGTTAGCTGAAGGCTAGCCTGGCGGTCGTCGCTGATCACCGAGCAGAAATGCGCAGGCTCCATCACCCGGTCGATGGCGATGATGGGAATGCCCTTGGCCTGCAACTGGCGGTAACTGTCGTCCCCGGTCGGCAGGCAACTGGCAACGATCAGCGCATCGCAGCGGCGCGCGCGGAACAGCTGCAACAGTTGCCGCTCGCTGTCGGGCGCATCGTCGGAACTGGCGATCAGCAGCTGATAGCCCCGCGCCCGTGCGCCTTGTTCCAGCAGCTTGGCGATGCGCGCATAGCTAGGGTTTTCCAGGTCCGGCAGGATGAACCCCAAGGTACGCGTGTGCCGGCTGCGCAGCCCGGCGGCCTGGGGGTTGGGCGTGAAGCCATGTTCTTCGACCACCGCTCGCACCCGTTCGACGGTGGCGCTGCTGATGCGTTGCTGTTCGGCCTTGCCATTGATGACATAGCTGGCGGTGGTTACGGACACACCGGCCAGTTGGGCAATATCACTGAGTTTCAACCCGGTTTTCCTTGTTTTTTCGAGTTCGCCCCGACAATAAGGGCCATCCTACCCGATTCAAGCTGACGGTCACCGTCCAAGCGCTTACGACAAGTTGCACTTCAAGGATGAGAGATTATCGAGTAACGTGCCAATCTTTCTAGATTAAACGTTTCAGCAAGCGTATTTTCAAGGTTAGCAGGATTTTTGGCCCGTCTGCCGCGATAGCGCCAAAAACTGTCCTGTAACGCTAAGCTGATTCATTCAAAACAATACCTGGCGCCAACCGGACGCCAAAAAGGAGAAAGCATGCTCGAGCTCACTCTAGAGCAGATATCCATGGCCCAGACCGCTGTGGATAAAGACGCTGCGCTGCAACTGCTCGCTGACAAACTGGTGGCCGATGGCCTGGTGGCTGACGGCTACCTGGCTGGCTTGCAGGCCCGCGAAGCCCAGGGCTCGACCTTTCTTGGCCAAGGTATTGCCATTCCCCACGGCACGCCGCAAACCCGTGACCTGGTTTATTCCACCGGCGTACGCCTGCTGCAATTCCCGGAAGGCGTGGACTGGGGCGATGGCCAGATCGTTTACCTGGCCATCGGCATTGCGGCCAAGTCCGACGAACACCTGCGCCTGCTGCAACTGCTGACCCGCGCCCTCGGCGAGACTGACCTGGGCCAGGCCCTACGCCGTGCCGGTTCCGCCGAAGCCTTGTTGAAGCTGCTGCAAGGCGCGCCGCAGGAACTGGCCTTGGATGCGCAGATGATCGGCCTCGGCGTGTCGGCTGACGATTTCGAAGAGCTGGTGTGGCGCGGCGCCCGACTGCTGCGCCAGGCCGACTGCGTGAGCAACGGTTTTGCCGGTGTGTTGCAGCAGGTCGAGGCGCTGCCCCTGGGCGACGGCTTGTGGTGGCTGCACAGCGAACAGACCGTCAAGCGCCCGGGATTGGCTTTCGTCACGCCGGATAAACCCATCCGCTACCTCGGCCAACCCCTGAGTGGCCTGTTCTGCCTCGCCAGCCTCGGCGAAGCTCACCAGAGCTTGCTGGAGCGGCTCTGCGCGTTGCTGATCGAGGGCCGCGGCCATGAACTGGGTCGCGCCACCAGCAGCCGCAAGGTTCTCGAAGTGCTCGGCGGCGAACTGCCTGCCGACTGGCCCAGCGCGCGCATCGGTCTGGCCAACGCCCATGGCTTGCACGCGCGGCCGGCGAAGATCCTCGCGCAACTGGCGAAAAGTTTCGAAGGCGAGATCCGCGTGCGTATCGTCGACGGCCAGGACAGCGCCGTGTCGGTCAAGAGCCTGAGCAAGTTGCTGAGCCTGGGCGCCCGGCGTGGACAGGTCCTGGAGTTCATTGCCGAACCGAGCATTGCCAACGACGCGTTGCCGGCGCTGCTGGCGGCCATCGAAGAAGGCCTTGGCGAAGAAGTCGAACCGTTGCCACCACCGAGTACGCCGCGAGAACCGGCGATGGCCGAAGTCGCCACCGTCATGCTGGCCCCCGAATCCGGCAGCCTGATCCAGGCCGTCGCCGCGGCTCCGGGCATTGCTATCGGCCCGGCCCACATCCAGGTATTGCAGGCCATTGATTACCCGCTGCGCGGCGAGTCGGCGGCCATCGAGCGCGAGCGCCTGCAAAACGCCTTGAACCAGGTACGCCGCGATATCGAAGGCTTGGTCGAACGGGCCAAGGCCAAGGCCATCCGCGAAATTTTCATCACCCACCAGGAAATGCTCGACGACCCGGAACTGACCGACGAAGTCGACACCCGTTTGAAGCTGGGCGAGAGTGCGCAAGCGGCGTGGATGGGCGTGATCGAAGCCGCGGCGAAAGAACAGGAAGCTTTGCAGGATGCACTGCTGGCCGAACGTGCCGCCGATCTGCGAGACGTTGGTCGGCGGGTGCTGGCACAGCTGTGCGGTGTCGAAACCCTGAGCGAACCCGATCAGCCGTACATCCTGGTGATGGACGAAGTCGGCCCGTCCGACGTGGCCCGCCTGGATCCGACCCGCGTGGCGGGGATTCTGACCGCTCGCGGCGGTGCCACCGCCCACAGCGCCATCGTTGCCCGGGCCCTGGGCATTCCGGCGTTGGTGGGAGCGGGGCCGGCGGTGTTGCTGCTGGCGCCGGGAACGTCCTTGCTGCTGGATGGCCAGCGCGGTCGCCTGCACGTGGACCCCGATGCCGCCACCCTGCAACGGGCCACTGAAGAGCGCGACACCCGCGAGCAGCGCCTCAAGGTCGCCGCCGAACAGCGCCACCAACCGGCATTGACCCGTGACGGTCACGCCGTGGAAGTGTTTGCCAACATCGGCGAGAGCGCCGGCGTGACCAGCGCGGTGGAGCAGGGCGCCGAAGGCATCGGCCTGTTGCGCACCGAGCTGATTTTCATGGCCCACACCCAGGCGCCGGACGAAGCGACCCAGGAAGCCGAATACCGCAAGGTGCTCGATGGCCTGGGCGGTCGGCCGCTGGTGGTGCGCACCCTGGATGTTGGCGGCGACAAACCGCTGCCGTACTGGCCGATCGCGAAAGAGGAGAACCCGTTCCTCGGCGTGCGGGGTATTCGCCTGACGTTGCAACGTCCGCAGGTCATGGAAGCGCAATTGCGCGCCCTGTTGCGTTCGGCGGATAACCGTCCGTTGCGGATCATGTTCCCGATGGTCGGCAGCGTCGATGAGTGGCGCCAGGCCCGGGCCATGACCGAACGCCTGCGCCTGGAAATCCCGGTGGCGGACCTGCAACTGGGGATCATGATCGAAATACCGTCTGCTGCGCTGCTTGCGCCCGTGCTGGCCAAGGAAGTCGATTTCTTCAGCGTCGGCACCAACGACCTGACGCAATACACCCTGGCCATCGACCGTGGTCACCCGACCCTTTCGGCCCAGGCCGATGGCTTGCACCCGGCCGTGTTGCAACTGATCGACATCACCGTGCGTGCCGCCCATGCCCATGGCAAGTGGGTCGGTGTCTGCGGTGAGCTGGCCGCTGATCCGCTGGCGGTGCCGGTGCTGGTGGGCCTGGGCGTGGACGAACTGAGTGTCTCGGCCCGCAGCATTGCCGAGGTCAAGGCGCGGGTCCGCGAACTGAGCCTGGCGCAAGTACAAACCCTGGCCCAAGAGGCGTTGGCCGTGGGCAGCGCCGATGACGTGCGCGCATTAGTGGAGGCGCTGTAATGGCGAAGATTCTTACCCTGACCCTCAACCCGGCGCTCGACCTTACGGTGGAACTGGCGCGCCTGGAACCCGGGCAGGTCAACCGCAGTGACGACATGCACACCCATGCCGCCGGCAAAGGCGTGAATGTGGCCCAGGTGCTGGCTGACCTCGGCCATACGCTGACGGTCAGTGGCTTTCTTGGCGAAGACAACGCCCAGGTGTTCGAGACGCTGTTCACCCAGCGCGGCTTTGTCGACGCTTTTATTCGCGTGCCTGGGGAAACCCGCAGCAACATCAAGCTGGCCGAGCAGGATGGACGCATCACCGACCTCAACGGTCCGGGACCGGTGGTCGACGAAGCCGCGCAGCAGGCGTTGTTGGAGCGACTGGCGCAAATCGCCCCCGGTCACGATGTCGTGGTGGTGGCGGGCAGCTTGCCCCGAGGCGTCAGTCCACAGTGGTTGCAGGCGTTGATCACGCGCTTGAAACAGCTCGGCCTGAATGTCGCCCTCGACACCAGCGGTGAAGCCTTGCGCGTCGCGTTGGCGGCGGGGCCGTGGTTGATCAAGCCGAACACTGAAGAGCTGGCCGATGCGCTGGGTTGTGAGGTGGTGGGTGAGTTGGCCGAGGCGCAAGCCGCCCAGCGCCTGCATGCCCAGGGTATCGAACATGTGGTGATCTCCCACGGTGCCGACGGTGTGAACTGGTTCAGCGTCGGTGCGGCGCTGCATGCCTCGCCGCCCAAGGTCAGCGTCGCCAGCACCGTGGGTGCCGGTGATTCGCTGCTGGCCGGCATGCTTCACGGCCTGCTCGGCGCCCATGCCCCGGAGCAGACCCTGCGCACCGCCACGGCCATCGCGGCCATGGCGGTCACGCAGATCGGTTTTGGCATCCACGACACCGCGTTACTGGCGTCGCTTGAACAGGGCGTGCGCGTGCGCCCCCTGACAGAACAATAAGAGGGTTCGCAAGATGAAATTAGCCATTGTGACGGCCTGCCCGAACGGCATGGTCACCAGTGTGTTGTGCGCCCGCCTGCTGGATGCGGCGGCGCAGCGCCAGGGTTGGAGCACCAGTGTCGAAGTCCATGACGCGGCCCATCCGGAACGCCAGTTGTCGGCGGCGACCCTTGAAGCGGCCGAGTGGGTGTTGCTGGTTGCCAGCGGCCCGGTGGATATGTCGCGGTTCGTCGGCAAGCGTCTGTTTCGCAGCACCCCGGCCCAGGCCCTGCAAGACGTCGATTCGGTGCTGCGTCGCGGTGCCGAAGAGGCCACGGTCTTTGCCGAATCGGATGTGCTGGAAGAGGCGCCGACGGTATCGGCTGAGCGCGCCCCGCGCCTGGTCGCCATCACCGCTTGCCCGACCGGCGTTGCCCATACCTTCATGGCCGCCGAGGCGTTGCAGCAGGCGGCGAAGAAGCTGGGCTACGACCTGCAAGTGGAGACCCAGGGCTCGGTGGGCGCACGCAATCCGTTGAGCGCCGAGGCCATCGCCGAGGCGGACGTGGTGTTGCTGGCGACCGACATTGAAGTCGCTACCGAGCGTTTCGCCGGCAAGAAAATCTACCGCTGCGGCACGGGCATCGCCTTGAAACAGGCCGAAGCCACGCTGAACAAAGCGCTGGTCGAAGGTCGCCAGGAAAGCGCCTCGAGCGACGCCAGCGGCCCGGCCAAAACGGAAAAAACCGGCATCTACAAACACCTGCTGACCGGCGTGTCGTTCATGCTGCCAATGGTGGTGGCCGGTGGTCTGTTGATCGCGTTGTCGTTCGTGTTCGGCATCACCGCGTTCAAGGAACCCGGCACGCTGGCGGCGGCGTTGATGCAGATCGGTGGCGACACCGCGTTCAAATTGATGGTGCCGTTGCTGGCCGGCTACATCGCCTATTCCATCGCCGACCGACCCGGCCTGGCGCCAGGCATGATCGGCGGGCTGCTGGCGAGCACCCTGGGCGCCGGGTTCATTGGCGGGATCATCGCCGGTTTCCTGGCCGGCTACACCGCCAAGGCGATCAGCCGCTATGCACGCCTGCCCCAGAGCCTGGAAGCGCTCAAGCCGATCCTGATCATCCCGCTGCTGGCGAGCCTGTTCACCGGCCTGGTGATGATCTACATCGTCGGCAAACCGGTAGCGGGCATGCTCGAAGCCTTGACCCACTTCCTCGACAGCATGGGCACCACCAATGCGATCCTGTTGGGCGTGCTGCTGGGGGCGATGATGTGCGTCGACCTCGGGGGGCCGATCAACAAGGCCGCCTATGCGTTTTCGGTGGGACTGCTGGCATCGCAAAGTTATGCACCGATGGCCGCGACCATGGCCGCGGGAATGGTCCCGCCGATTGGCCTGGGCATCGCCACGTTCATCGCCCGTCGCAAATTTGCCCAGACCGAGCGCGAGGCCGGTAAAGCGGCGCTGGTGCTGGGCTTGTGCTTCATCTCCGAAGGGGCGATTCCGTTCGCCGCCAAGGACCCGCTGCGGGTAATCCCGGCCAGCATCGCCGGCGGCGCACTGACCGGTGCGCTGTCGATGTACTTCGGCTGCAAACTCATGGCCCCCCACGGTGGGTTGTTCGTGATGCTGATCCCCAACGCCATCAACCATGCGCTGCTGTACTTGCTGGCGATCGTAGCGGGGAGCCTGCTGACGGCGGTGGCGTATGCACTGCTCAAGCGGCCGGAAGTGGTGGAGATGGCGTTGGAGCCGGCGAAGGCCTGATTCAATCCACACCGCCCCCTAATGTGGGAGCGGGCTTGCTCGCGAAAGCGGTGGGTCAGTCGACGAAAGTGTTGCCTGACACTCCGCCTTCGCGAGCAAGCCCGCTCCCACATTTCGTTCTGCTGCGTTCATGAAATCCCTGTCACACCCACTTCACACCGCCATGCTTAAGTTTCCCCATTTGGAGGAAACACCATGAGCGAATTCGACCTGGGCCGTCGTCGTGTGATGCAAGCCGTGGGCGCGGGGTTGTTGTTGCCAGGGTTGGCGCCGGCGGTGATGGCTTCGGTCAAGGATCGCCCGGTGCTCACCGACGGCGTGCAGTCAGGCGACTTGCAGGGCGATCGGGCGATGATCTGGAGCCGCAGCGACCGTCCGGCGCGGATGGTGGTGGAGTGGGACACCCGCAGCAAATTCACCAACCCTCGGCGTTTCGTCTCGCCCATGGTCGATGCCCGCAGCGATTTCACCGCACGGGTCGAACTCACCGGCCTGCCACCCGACCAGGCGATTTTCTACCGCGTGTTTTTCGAGGATGCCCAGAGCGGTGTCGCCAGTGAACCCTGGTTCGGCCATCTGCGCAGCGTGCCGCAGCTCAAGCGCAACATCCGTTTTGTCTGGAGTGGCGACACCGTCGGCCAAGGCTTTGGCATCAACCCGGACATCGGCGGCATGCGCATCTACGAAGCCATGCGCCTGCGCCTGCCGGATTTTTTCATCCACAGCGGCGACACCATCTACGCCGACGGCCCGGTACCGGCGCAAATCACCACCGAAGGTGGACGCGTCTGGCGCAACCTCACCACCGAAGCCAAGAGCAAGGTCGCCGAGACCCTGGACGAGTATCGCGGCAATTATCGCTACAACCTGATGGATGAAAACGTGCGCCGCTTCAACGCCGAAGTGCCGCAGATCTGGCAATGGGACGACCATGAGGTGGTCAATAACTGGTCACCGGGTAAGCAACTGGACGAGCGTTACCAGACCAAGGATATCCACAGCCTGGTGGGGCGTGCGCGGCAGGCCTGGCTGGAATACGCACCGATGCGCTTGCAGAAGGCCGACGACGGCGGGCGGATCTATCGCAAGCTCAGTTACGGGCCGATGCTGGATGTGTTCGTGCTCGACATGCGCAGCTACCGGGAAGCCAACGACGCCAACCTGGGCGGGGCCAAAGCCTTTCTCGGTCGCGCGCAGCTGGATTGGCTCAAGGGCGAATTGAAGCAGTCCCGGGCCCAATGGAAAGTCATTGCCGCCGACATGCCCATCGGCCTGGGCGTGCCTGACGGCGAAGTCAGCCCCGGCGTGCCGCGCTGGGAAGCGGTCGCCAACGGCGAGCCCGGCCCGGCCCAGGGACGTGAATTGGAAATCGCCGAATTGCTCGGCTACCTGCGCACGCATCAGGTGCGCAACTACGTCTGGCTCACCGCCGATGTCCACTACTGTGCCGCCCATCACTACCACCCGGAGCAGGCCGCGTTCCAGGATTTCGAACCGTTCTGGGAGTTTGTCGCCGGGCCGCTGAACGCCGGCAGCTTCGGCCCCAATCCCCTGGACAAGACCTTCGGCCCTGAGGTGGTGTTCCAGAAAGCGCCACCGGCCCAGAACACCTCGCCGTTTGCCGGGTATCAGTTCTTTGGCGAGGTGAACATCGACGGGCAGAGCGGGGAGATGAGCGTGGTGTTGCGGGATCTGGAGGGGGTGGCGGTGTTTGAGAAGAGGTTGCAGCCGGTTTGATTCAAGGATCACCTAGACACTGTGGGAGCGGGCTTGCTCGCGAAGGCGGTGTGTCAGTTGGCAGATGTATTGCCTGACACACCGTCTTCGCGAGCAAGCCCGCTCCCACAGGAGAAATGTGTTCTCTAGAACAGGGACGGTCAGTAGACATCCCGCCGATACCGTCCCAACTCGATCAGCCGTTCCACTTCCTCGCGGCCCAGCACTAGGTTGAGCACGTGATCCACCCCTGACGCCATACCTTGCAAGCTGCCGCAGACATAGATCACCGCGCCATCGGCCATCCATTGCTTGAGCAGCGCGGCCGATTCCAGCAGGCGGTCCTGGACGTAGATTTTCTTTTCCTGGTCCCGGGAAAAAGCCAGGTCCAGGCGTTCCAGATCGCCGGAGGTCACCCATTCCTGCAACTCGTCGCGGCAGTGGAAATCGTGTTCGCGGTTGCGTTCGCCAAACAGCAGCCAGTTGCGCTGCATGCCCTCGGCCACGCGTGCCTTGAGCAGACTGCGCAGGCCGGCCAGGCCGGTGCCGTTGCCCAGCAGGATCATTGGCACGCCTTGGGGCGGCAGATGGAAACCACTGTTGCGGCGTACCCGCAGGCTGATGGCGCTGCCCAGCGGTGCGTGTTCGGTGAGCCAGCCGGAACCGACGCCCAGGCTGCCGTCGGCATGACGTTCCTGGCGCACGATCAGTTCCAGCACGCCGTCGGCCGGGATCGAGGCAATGGAATATTCGCGCATCGCCAGCGGTGCCAGCGCATCCAACAATGCCTGGGCGTGCAGGCCGACCAGATGGACGCGGTTTTCCGGCAGGTGCCGGGTGGCCAGGGCCTGGTTGAGGCTCTGGGGCAAGCCGTCGACGTGCACGCGAGCATTGCCGGAGAGGCCGAGGCCATCGAGAAAATGTTCGATGGCCGACAGGTCATTGCGCGGCAGGACCTCCACCAGGTCACCGGCCAGCCAACTGCTCGGGCCGGGCGCCGTGAGGCCCAGCAAGTACACGCCCGATCCGCTGCTGTCGGGGTTGAGCAGGGTGCGCTGGCTGAGTGTCCAGTGCTCGAAGCTCGGCGCTTGCCAGATGTCCACTGGCGCCTGTCCGGTCAACTCGGCCAGTTGTTGTTGCCAGTGACGCAAGGCGTAAGGGTCGCCACTGTCGACTTCCACCGGAGCGAACAGGGTCTTGCCGCCGTGCTCCGCCAGCCAGGCATGCAGGCGCCGGGCGAAGCCGCAGAAGTTTTCATACTGCCGGTCGCCCAGGCCCAGCACCGCATACTGCAGGCGCTCCAGGCTCAGGGCGCGGCCCAGCACCTTGCGCTCGAAGCCCCGGGCGCTGTCGGGGCCTTCGCCGTCGCCAAAGGTGCTGACGACAAACAAGGCGTGGGTGGAGTTGCTCAGGTCGTGCTCGCTGACGCCGGCCAGGGGCTGGACCTTCACCGGCAGGCCGGCGGCCTGGAGCTGGCCGGCGGTCTGCCACGCCAACTGTTCGGCGAAACCGCTCTGGCTGGCGAAGCCGATCAGCCAGGCCGGCGCATCGCTCGGGTTGCCGGCGAGTACCTGGCGGGCCTGCTGGACCTGGCGCTTCTTGCGGCGCCGGTCCAGGTACAGCAACCAGCCGGTGATGAAGAACAGGGGCATGGCCAGCGCGGCGACCGTGACCAGGATCCGCCCGACCAAGCCGAAGTAACTGCCGACATGCAGGGCATAGACGCTGGTCAGCAATTGCGCCTTGAGGCTCTTGTCGCTGTAGCGGCTGTGCTGGCTGACGACGCCAGTGACCGGGTCGAGGATGAGCTGGTTCAGCGCCCGGTCGTGAGGCGAGCCCTTGAGCATGTAAAACACCGTGGCGGGTTGCCCGGCCACCGGCGGCATGCGCACGTTATAGGAGATCAACCCCGGGCCGGCGGCGCTGTAGATGCTGCTCCACATCGCCCGGTAATCAGCCACGGGCGGCGGGCCGCTCGGCGCCGGGCCGCGATTGCGTACCCGCTCCTCCTTGGGTGAATCGGAAAGCAGGCGGGTGAAGCCTTTGTTGTACCACTCGTAGGACCAGGTCAGCCCGGTCAGCGCCGCCAACAGATAGAACATCAGGCACCAGGTGCCGGCGACCGAATGCAGATCCCAATTGAAGCTGCGACCTTTTTTCGCCCAATCGAGGGTCAGCCAGGCGCGCCAGCTTTTCCATTGGCGCGGCCAGCGCAGGTACAGCCCGGACAAGCAGAAAAACACCAGGATCAGCGTGCAGGCACCGGTGATCTGCCGGCCCACCTCGTCCAGGGCCAGGATGCGGTGCAGCTTGAGCGTCAGACCGAAGAAGTCCTGGCCCACCACATCGCCCATGAACTGAGCGTTGTAGGGATTGAAATAGCGCATGGCCCCGCGTTTTTCCCCCGGTGGGGCGGCGAAGATTACCCGCGCAGCGTTGCCGCTGTCGGTCTCGACCCAGAGCATGGCGACGGTCTTGCCGGAGGTGGCTTCGATCTGCTCCACCAGCTCGGCGGGCGGCAGGACACCGGCCGGTTGTTTTTCGACCGTCAGCACCTGCGGGTTCAACGCCCGCAGGATCTCGTCCTGGAACGACACCATCGCACCGGTAATGCCCATAAACGCCAGGACCAGTCCGGCACTGATGCCGAAAAACCAGTGCAACTGGAACAGGGTTTTCTTCAACACGTCACCCGCCTTCACTCATTACTGTTCATCACGGCGTGCATTATGCCGTGTGTTATCGAGAAGCATTCATAAACACAACAAAAAGCCCCGATCATTTGCATGAGCGGGGCTTTTGCCCGGTGCCGATCAGTGATGATGTGCGCGACAAAATCCTGTGGGAGCGAGCTTGCTCGCGAAGAGGCCGGCAATTCAACATCTTCATTGATTGTGAAACCGCCTTCGCGAGCAAGCTCGCTCCCACAGGGGAAACGCGGTCCCATCAAGAAAAAACGGCGCTTTCCATTTCTGAAAAAAGCGCCGTTTTTTATTACGCAACGGGACCAGAGCTATGGAAGTTCAACTCCCCAAACGCATCACACGTAGAACGACTTCAGGGGCGGGAAACCGTTGAATTCCACGGCGCTGTAGCTGGTGGTGTAGGCACCGGTCGACAGCCAGTACAGACGGTCACCGATGGCCAGGTTCAGCGGCAAGCCGTACTTGTAGTTCTCGTACATGATGTCGGCGCTGTCGCAGGTAGGGCCGGCGATGACCACTTCTTCCATCTCGCCTTTCTTCTCGGTCCAGATCGGGAACTTGATGGCTTCGTCCATGGTTTCGATCAGACCGGAGAACTTGCCCACGTCCGTGTACACCCAACGCTCGACGGCGGTACGGGACTTACGCGCCACCAGCACCACTTCGCTGACCAGGATGCCGGCGTTGGCGATCAACGAACGGCCCGGCTCCAGGATGATTTCCGGCAGGTCGTCGCCGAAGTCTTCCTTGAGGAAACGGATGATTTCCTCGGCGTAGGTTTCCAGGCTGTTGGTGCGGGTGATGTAGTTGGCCGGGAAGCCGCCGCCCATGTTGATCAGCTTCAGGACGATGCCGTCTTCTTCTTTCAGGCGCTCGAAGATGACCTTGACCTTGGCAATGGCCGCGTCCCAGACGCTGATGTCGCGCTGTTGCGAGCCGACGTGGAAGGAAATGCCGTACGGCACCAGGCCCAGGTCGCGGGCCAGGATCAGCAGGTCCATGGCCATGTCGGTCTGGCAGCCGAACTTGCGCGACAACGGCCAGTCAGCGGTGGTCGAGCCTTCGGTGAGGATGCGCACATAGACTTTCGAACCCGGCGCGGCCTTGGCGATGTTGCGCAGGTCGGCTTCGGAGTCGGTGGCATACAGGCGCACGCCCTTCTCGTAGAAGTAGCGGATGTCCCGGGATTTCTTGATGGTGTTGCCGTAGCTGATCTGGTCCGGGCCAACGCCACGGCTCATGACTTTATCCAGCTCGTAGATCGAGGCGATGTCGAAGTTCGAGCCTTTGTCCTTGAGCAGGTCGATGATTTCGACCGCCGGGTTGGCCTTGACGGCGTAGTAGACCTTGGCAAAGTCGAAACCGGCGCGCAGGTCGTCATAGGCCTTGGAGATCATCGCGGTGTCGATCACCACGAACGGGGTTTCCTGCTTGTCGGCGAACGCTTTCATTTTCTGGAAGGTTTCGCGCGCGAAATAATCTTCGACCTGGATCGACATACTTGGGACTCCTACTGGCAAACATCAGGATCAATGGGTGTGAGGGCAAGCAGCCCTCGTGAACGTCCTCCGTATCCCCACTTTGGTTCGCCTACTTCCCAAGGCATTGCCGCCGAAAGCAAAAAGGCCATCCAGGTCGTTTGAGAGCTACTACGCTTGGCAATACTGCGTTGGGAAGAGGCTCGGAATGCTCATTTACAACCAGTAAACTCCGCTTCCTCGCCTCTTCCCGCCTTGTCTTGCCTGCGCTCGCTACGCTCTCAAACGACCTGGAGTTTGGTGCCCTTGGCCTTGCTGTCTCGTCGTCAGTACTTGAGCCGGATGGATCGTTTCCAGCATGGACGTTCGGCGCGAACTTTAGGGCGTGAGGGGCCTGAGATCAACTAAAAATGTCGCGTTTTTGCACACATCCGTCGTGCGGCCCGCGACAGCTCATGATGTAACCGACCTGTGTGACGGATTGATGTTCCCTTGGATTGGTTTTTCAGGCTGCCGAATGTGCTTTTGTGGCGAGGGAGCTTGCTCCCGCTTGAGTGCGAAGCGCTCATCGCTTTTTTGGGGCCGCTTCGCGACCCAGCGGGAGCAAGCTCCCTCGCCACAGGTCCCAGGCTACCTTCCAGAGTGTGGGAGCTATCAGAAGTCAGGCCGACGCGGTCTCGGCCGGCGAGACAATACTGGTCTTGCCGCCGCGCGAGCGTCCGGAGCTCAGGTACTCGGCGATCGATTCCTGGGTCACTTCCCCGAGGAACACCCGCTCGGCGTCCATCACCGGCAGCCACGAACGGTTGAATTCGTACATGCGCGACAGCAGGATCCGCAGGTGCTCGTCGTAGGCCGCGGTGGCGTTGAACTCACGCAGGAACTGCGCGCAGGTGCCGGTCTGGCGGTACAAGTCGCGACGGCGCACATAGCCCAGCGCCTTATTTTCGGCGCAGGTGACCACCATGTAGCGACGGTCATGTTCGTCCATCAGCTCCAGCGCCTCATTCACCGGCGTCTCCGGGCTGACCGACGGGGCGTTGTCCGCCGCGTCCTCGGCCTTGACCAGCAGCAGGCGCTTGAGCGTGCTGTCCTGGCCGACGAAACTGCTGACGAACTCGTCGGCCGGATGCGCCAGCAGGGTATCCGGGTGATCGAACTGGATCAGCTTGCCGGCGCGGAAGATCGCAATCTTGTCCCCCAGCTTGATGGCTTCGTCGATGTCGTGGCTGACCATGATCACGGTCTTGTTCAGCGCCCGTTGCATCTCGAAGAATTCGTTCTGGATCATTTCGCGGTTGATCGGGTCCACCGCGCCGAACGGTTCGTCCATCAGCAACAGCGGCGCATCGGCCGCCAAGGCACGGATCACGCCGATCCGTTGCTGCTGGCCGCCCGACAGTTCGCGGGGGTAGCGGTGCAGGTACTGCTTGGGCTCGAGCTTGATCATGCTCATCAATTCGCGGGCACGGTCGTGGCATTTCTGCTTGTCCCAGCCCAGCAGGCGCGGGACCACGGTGATGTTTTCCTCGATGGTCATGTTCGGGAACAGGCCGATCTGCTGGATCACGTAGCCGATGTTGCGGCGCAGGGTCACTTCATCCAGGCCGGTGGTGTCTTCGCCGTTGATCAATACCTTGCCCGAGGTGGGCGGGATCAGGCGGTTGATCATCTTCAGCGTGGTGCTTTTGCCACAGCCCGACGGCCCGAGGAACACGCAGATCTCGCCTTCGTTGACGATCAGGTTCACCGAGTCCACGGCCTTGACGTCCTTGCCGTTGCTCTTGAAGGTTTTGCTGAGGTTTTGAAGTTCGATCATTTCAGTAGTCCTTTTGGGGTCAGCGAGCGTTGCAGCCATTGCAGAAGCAGGTCGGCGAAGATGGCCAGGAGACTGACCAGCACGGCGCCGACGATCAGCATCGACATATCGCTGCGGCTGATTGAAGCGAGGATGAGCACGCCCAGGCCACCGGCACCGATGGTGGCGGCGATGGTCATGACGCCGATGTTCATGACCACGGCGGTGCGTACGCCGGCCAGGATCACCGGCACGGCGATGGGCAGTTCGACCATGCGCAGGCGCTGGCCGAAAGTCATGCCGATGCCGCGGGCGGCTTCACGGATGCCGGGTTCGACACCGGTCAGGGCCAGGTAGGTGTTGCGCATGATCGGCAGCAGGGAATAGAGAAACACCGCGGTGATCGCCGGCATCGGCCCCAGGCCCTGGCCGAACGTGGAATAGAACGGCAGCAACAGGCCGAACAGCGCAATCGACGGAATGGTCAGCAATACGGTGGCGCTGGCCTGCAACGGGCCCGCGAGCGTCGGGAAGCGGGTCATGACGATGCCCAGCGGCACGCCGACCACGATGGCCAGGGTCACGGCGATGCCCACCAGGGTGATGTGCTGCCAGGTCAGGTGCAGCACCAGCGGCCAGTCCAGATGGGAAAAGGCGTCAAGAAAATCCATGGCTTTTCCTCCAGGTCATTGGGTTGAGAGCAGGGAATGCTGGCGCAGGAAATCGGCGGCAACGGTGGAAGGGCTTTCATGGTTGACGTCCACGCGGGCGTTGAGCTGGCGCATGGTTGCGTCATCGAACAGCTCGGCCAGGGGCTTGAGCTGCGCGGCCAGCTGCGGATGTGCATCGAGGAAGGCCTGGCGCACCACGGGCGCGGCGGTGTAGTCGGGGAAGTAGTGCTTGTCGTCTTCCAGCAACTTCAGCTTGAACGCGTTCAGCCGGCCGTCGGTGGTGTACACCAGCCCGGCGAACACTTGGCCGTTGCGCAGAGCGGTGTAGACCAGGCCGGCATCCATCTGCCGGATATTCTGGCGGGTCAGGTTCATGCCGTACTGCTCGACCATGCCCGCCAGGCCGTCGGAGCGATTGGCGAACTCGGTGTCCAGGGCCACCAGGTGATGGTCATCGGCTTCGGCCTGCAGCACCGTGTTCAACTGGCTGATGCTGTTGATCTGCGGATATTTCTTCGCGACTTTCTCCGGCAGGGCCAACGCGTAGGTGTTGCTGAATTTCGACGGCGCCAGCCAGGCCAGGCCTTTTTTCGCGTCGAGTTCTTTCACTCGGGCGTAGGACTGGGCGCTGTCGAGTTTCTCGGTGACGTGGTTGTAGGCCACCAGCGACACGCCGGTGTATTCCCACAGCAGGTCCAATTGCCCGGTTTCATGGGCGCTACGGGCCAGGTTGCTGCCCAGGCCACCGGTGATCTGCGCGTCGTAGCCCTTGCTGCGCAGGTATTGCGCGGTAATTTCCGCCAGCAATGTCTGTTCGGTGAACACCCGGGCGCCGAGGCGGATCAGCGGTTTTTCAGCGGCTTGGGCGAATCCCGCGAACAGCAGGACACAGCCCAGTATCAAGCTCAACTTCTTCATAACGATTCCTTTATCCGGCCTGGCTTATGACGGTTGCAGGCCGCGTTCCAGCCAGAGGCGGCTGGCCAGTGTCACCAGGCCGTCGAGCAACAACGCCAACAGGGCGGTGCAGGCCGCGCCGAGCAATAGCTGCGGCTGGTTGTTCAAGGCAATGCCGGGGAAGATCAGGCTGCCGAGGCTGTTGGCACCGATCAAAAAGGCCAGTGGCGCGGTGCCGACGTTGATCGCCAGCGCCACCCGCACGCCACCGATGATGATGGGCACGGCGTTGGGCAACTCGACTTTCCACAGCACTTGGCGCGGCGTCATGCCGATGCCGACAGCGGCTTCCTTGAGAGAACCCTGGACGTTTTTCAGCCCTTCATAGGTGTTGCGCACGATGGGCAGCAGCGAGGCGAGGAACAAGGCGAAGATGGCAGGCCCGCTGCCGATGCCCAGGATGCCCAGGGCGATGGCCAGTACGGCCAGGGGCGGCACGGTGTTGCCGATGTTGAACACTTGCATGAAGCGTTCGGCGCGCCCGACCATGCCGGGACGGCTGAGGGCGATGCCTGCCGGGATCCCCACGAGCAGGGCCGCCAGCATGGAGGCCAATACAAGCATCAGGTGCGCTTGCAGGTAAAACAGCAGGTCGTCGCGGTAATGTTGGATCGTATCGATGCCGATCCAGTGGACCAACAGGGCCAGGAGGGCGACGACGACCGCACCTCCGATAAGCCCTTTGCCATAGCGGATAGCCACAGGCGGACTCCTTTTTGTTTCAGTCGGCGCACGCAGTCCCGTGTGGCAGGCCATTGCTGGCTGTCGGGACAAGACGTTCGCGAGAAGCAGCTCTTTTCGATGCCGGTAAAACAGCGGGTAAATCGAGCCATGAGCGCAGCCTCGTCAGGCTAACTTGCTGATTTTTCAGACCCTGACGAATAGCCGTAACAGGGTGGTGGACGCCTCCACGCTGCAAAAGGTTCCCATGCCGGGCAGTATCTGGCCACCCTTGATGTGCTCAACGGTTCGGTTCCTGGTTCAAGTTGAGCTATAATCGCCGCCCTTTTTTGAATCACCTGCCAGGCGATTTCCCATGACCAAACAGGCCGCCGAAGTCGCGAAACGCCGCACTTTCGCCATTATTTCCCACCCCGATGCCGGTAAGACCACCATCACCGAGAAGCTCTTGCTGATGGGCAAGGCGATCGCGATTGCCGGCACGGTGAAATCTCGCAAGTCCGACCGCCATGCCACCTCCGACTGGATGGAAATGGAAAAACAACGGGGTATTTCCATTACCACGTCGGTCATGCAGTTCCCGTATCGCGATCACATGATCAACCTGCTCGACACCCCGGGCCACGAAGACTTCTCCGAAGACACCTACCGCACCCTGACGGCGGTGGACTCGGCACTGATGGTCCTCGACGGCGGTAAAGGCGTCGAGCCACGGACCATCGCGCTGATGGACGTCTGCCGTCTGCGGGACACGCCGATTGTCAGCTTCATCAACAAACTCGACCGTGACATCCGCGACCCCATCGAACTGCTCGACGAGATCGAAGCGGTCCTGAAGATCAAGGCCGCGCCGATCACCTGGCCGATCGGCTGCTACCGCGATTTCAAGGGCGTGTACCACTTGGCCGACGACTACATCATCGTCTACACCGCCGGTCACGGGCATGAGCGCACCGAGGTGAAGATCATCGAGAAGCTCGACTCCGATGAGGCCCGCGCGCACCTGGGCGACGAGTACGACCGTTTCGTCGAGCAGTTGGAGCTGGTGCAGGGCGCCTGCCACGAATTCAACCAGCAGGAGTTCCTCGACGGCCAACTGACCCCGGTGTTCTTCGGTACGGCCCTGGGCAACTTCGGCGTGGACCATGTGCTCGACGCCGTGGTCGATTGGGCCCCGCGCCCCCTGGCTCGCGTCGCCAACGAGCGTACCGTGGAACCGGTGGAAGAGAAATTCGCCGGCTTCGTGTTCAAGATCCAGGCGAACATGGACCCCAAGCACCGCGACCGCATCGCCTTCATGCGCATCTGTTCCGGCAAATACGAAAAAGGCATGAAGATGCGCCACGTGCGCACCGGCAAGGACGTGCGCATCGGCGACGCCCTGACCTTCTTCTCCTCGGAACGCGAGCAACTGGAAGAAGCTTTCGCCGGTGACATCATCGGCCTGCACAACCACGGCACGATCCAGATCGGCGACACCTTCACCGAAGGCGAAACCCTGGGTTTCACCGGTATTCCGCACTTCGCCCCGGAACTGTTCCGCCGCGTACGCCTGAAGGACCCGCTCAAGTCCAAGCAACTGCGCCAGGGCCTCCAGCAACTGGCCGAAGAGGGCGCCACCCAGGTGTTCTTCCCGACCCGCAGCAACGACATCATCCTCGGCGCCGTCGGTGTGCTGCAGTTCGACGTGGTCGCCAGCCGCTTGAAAGAGGAATACAAGGTCGAGTGCTCCTACGAGCCGATCACCGTGTACTCCGCCCGTTGGGTGGAATGCGGCGACAAGAAGAAACTCGAGGAATTCTCCAACAAGGCCGTGGAAAACCTCGCCTTGGACGGTGGCGGTCACCTGACCTACCTGGCGCCGACCCGGGTCAACCTGGCGCTGATGGAAGAGCGCTGGCCGGATGTGAAATTCCGGGCGACGCGTGAGCATCATTAAGCGTTGAGCTTCACCCCCAAACCCCGTAGCGAAATCTGCGGGGTTTTTTATTGCCTCCGAGGTCTCGTCCATAAGCCATTCACTGTGGGAGCGAGTTTGTTCGCGATAGCGGTGGGTCAGCTTGCCTGGATGTTGAATGAGCTGCCCTCATCGCGAGCAAGCTCGCTCCCACACTGGGTTTTGGCGTTAGTTGGATTGGAGATAAGGTTTATTCGAAACCAATCTGTAGGGCAATGGCATTTCTGGCGGTTCTGAAGCGTCCTATCTGGTGAACCGGCCTGTTCAGAACTAGATTTTCTTGAGCGCCGTCAGGCCCCGGCTTCATCCGGAAAAGAAGGAATTGGCTATGAACACGCTTCTACGCATGATGTTTTTGCTGAAAGTTTTGGTGATGTTGTCCTTGGGCTCTACCGCCGCATGGGCCGAATGCGATGAGCATGAGAAGCACGCCTCGAGTGGGCAGGTAACGCAAGGCGAGATGATGTTTGTCGCGAACGAAGAGCAGGTGCCTGGTGATCAGGATAACGACGACTCGACGATCGATGATCCTGATGCCGACGATGGCGATGAGGGTGATAGCCAGACTTGATTCAGGCACTGGACTCGCTGATTAAAACGCCCTGCATCAGGTAATGCTGTTCATTTAAGACAAGACGGCGCTTCTTCCGAGATGGGAGGGCGCCGTTTTTGAGGCTTGTCTTGGGCTTTGTGTTCGTGTGTATATCCGTTGCTGCGGTAACGGCCACTGGCGGTTCCGCTCTTACAGCGGCTCACTTTTGAGAAGCGCAAAAGTAAGCAAAACGCTCATGCCCCACCACTCGGCACCTCGCCTAGGCTCGGTGTGCCCGAACGCAGCCATTGCTCCGTGGGCCGCCGCGAAGGGCCATCCATGGCCCAGCGCGGCTAACCCGGCATCCATGCCGGGTTGCCCACTGCGCAATGCCTGCGTTCGGCCATCGTGGTTAACGGGGCGCCCACGATCAAAAGCGTACGCGAGGCGGCCTTATAGCCGACCTGGTTTGGGTGGGACCGCGTTTCTCCTGTGGGAGCGGGCTTGCTCGCGAAAGCGGAGGGTCAGTTTGTGGTGATGTTGGCTGTGCTGACGCCATCGCGAGCAAGCTCGCTCCCACAGTTTTTGTGTCGTGTACAGATGCTGTGAACACACCCGCAACTCCATGTGGGAGCGAGCTTGCTCGCGATAGCGGTGGTTCAGCCACATAGATGCTGGACATCTCCTGCCCCTGCTTTTGCTTTGGCTTCTGATCTGGGACGCCCCCGCCCAAAATAAAACTCAAAAAAACGGTTTCTGCGTACGTCGACGCCGTAGGCCGACGGCGGCGACCTGTCAGGTCTTACAGTAGACGGAATCGCAGCCGGCTCTTATAACTTCGGGCAGCAGTCGTTCAGTTGCTGATGAACCGGGAGATCACCATGAGAACCAGCGACCAGTCTAGAAGGGCGAGAGGGCACTTGGCGGGATGGGTGGGAGGCGTTGCGTTTGATTCAACCAGGCTGACATTGGTGGCTGACGCCTACAGTGATGACTTCGTGATTCAAGCCCGCTGGACCGATGGTGGAGAAAGAGAACTGACGTTCTACATTCCTGAACGAGGCTCGGAACGCAAGGTATACACGTTTGCTGCTGCGCAAGGCGCTGGCGCTTACTATGAGATAACCGGGGAGCGGACCATGGACTGGCAGGGCGGCTCCATCACGCGAGAAAAAACCGAGTTCTCTGCGCCCGATCCCAACCAATGGCGGGCGATGATTGGTTTCAATTTTGAAGTCAGTATCGATGACCAGGCTGTCTGGATAAAGGGCGAGGGTGAGCTCATTGGCGCGTCTCCCTGGAACAGGGAGACGCGTGAGCGATTTCAGGCGCGCAAAGGTTAGAGGATCTAGGGTTAACACCTGTTCGTAGACATTGTGGGCAGTTAACGAACGGGACACTTCAATACCTTGACGCATCAACCATGACTCAAGATCGGTGTAGGCATCTCCCTTATGGCACACAACATTTCTGGATGATATTCACCCTGTCCCCGAACTAAACAACCTGATTTTTTAGGGGGAAGTCCAGCGCTGAAAACTATCAGGATAATAAAGAATATCGGATGTCGTCCTCCCGCATTTAATTATGCTTTTTTTTGAAGCGGAGCGATTTGCTTATCGCAATAAAGTCTCTTCACCTGTCAGAACTGACAGTGGACGAGCGTTCCTGCATCCCCCTATAAATGTATTCGTAATGGCGGTTTTAATAACGGACAAGGAGACGCATGATGAGTACTAAAGTTACTACAGGAGAGCTGCGGGCGACGGGGACTTCACCGTCTGGATTTTCTACTACCAATGTTTCGGCCCAACGAAATTTGGCCGATAAGGGATATACGTTTGAAGGTAGTAATGCCAAAGGAGAGTGGCTACATTTTTTTGTTCGCACACTGGATATTAAACAAGGGCAAAGTTTTGCTATTGAACAGTATGGGGGTGTAGGGACAGCTGCGGCGTATTACAGGGACCCCGACAAGAAAATATATAACGGAACGTCTGGAGTTATTAATTTTGAAATATTCGATGCGGAAAACGAAAAAGTTGAAATACGCACCTCTGGCTTAGAGATGACCAAGGACTCGGAATTAAAGAAGGTTGAGGCGCGCGGTAATTTCGTAGGGATTCAGGAGAGTAATAAAAAGGTTCTGGATGAAAAAGGAAATCTTAGTTTGAAATAGTCAGTCATTTTCGCGGGGTGCCTTACCTGCGGTGAGAGCTATATCTGTGGCGAGGGAGCTTGCTCCCGCTGGACTGCGCAGCAGGCCCAAAAAAGAGGGTCCGCTTCGCGGCCCAGCGGGAGCAAGCTCCCTCGCCACAAGTGCTCTATTCGCCTTTTGCCTTATGCCGCGCCGTCGAGGAACCGCTCGGCGTAGTGACACGCCACCTGGCGGTTATCCAGCAACCGCAGGGCCGGTTCTTCCGTTGTGCAGCGCTCGGTGGCGTACGGGCAGCGCTTGTGGAAGGCGCAGCCGGACGGTGGGTTGAGCGGGTTGGGCAGTTCGCCGACGATCTTGATCTTCGGCTTGTTCGGGTCCGGGTGGATGGTCGGCGTGGCCGACAGCAGCGCCTGGGTGTACGGGTGCAGCGGGCGGCTGTAGATGGACTCGTTGGGGCCCATTTCCACCGGACGACCAAGGTACATCACCATCACGTCGTCGGCCACGTGTTGCACCACCGCCAGGTTGTGGGAAATGAACACGTAGGCGGTGTTGAATTCCTGCTGCAAATCCATGAACAGGTTGAGCACCTGGGCCTGGATCGACACGTCCAGCGCCGACGTCGGTTCGTCCGCCACCAGCACCTTGGGTTGCAGCATCATGGCACGGGCCAGGGCGATGCGCTGGCGCTGGCCGCCGGAGAACATGTGTGGGTAGCGCTGGTAATGCTCGGGGCGCAAGCCCACCTGCTTCATCATCGCCTGGACTTTTTCCCGCCGCTCTGTGGCCGACAGGTTGGTGTTGATCAGCAACGGCTCGGCCAGCTGATCACCGATTTTCTGCCGTGGGTTGAGGGACGCATAGGGGCTCTGGAACACCATCTGCACGTCTTTGCGCAGTTGCTTGCGTTCGGCCTTGTTGGCGCCGGTCACTTCCTGGCCGGCGATTTTCAAGGAGCCGGAGGACGGTTCTTCGATCAGTGTCAGGGCCCGGGCGAGGGTGGATTTGCCGCAGCCGGATTCACCCACCACGGCCAGGGTCTTGCCGGCTTCCAGTTCGAACGACACGCCATTGAGCGCGCGCACGTTCGCATGGCCCTTGAACATGCCACGGGACACTTCGTAATGACGGGTCAGGTCACGGGCGGTAAGTACGACGGCCATCACGCCACCTCCTGGTTCAACGGGTAGAAGCAGCGGGCGAGGCTGGCGGTTTTCGGGTCAAGGGCGGGGCGTTGCTGGCGGCAGTTGTCCTGCACGTACGGGCAGCGCGGCGACAGCAGGCAACCTTGCGGACGGTCGTAGCGACCGGGCACGATGCCCGGCAGCGTCGCCAGGCGCTCGGCGCCCATGCTGTGCTCCGGAATCGCCGCCAGCAGCGCTTCGCTGTACGGGTGGGCGGGGATGTCGAACAGCTCAGGCACCTTGCCGACTTCTACCGCTTGGCCGGCGTACATTACGCACACGCGCTGGGCGGTTTCCGCCACCACGGCCAGGTCGTGGGTGATCAGCACCAGGCCCATGTTCTGCTCTTTTTGCAGGGCCAGCAGCAGGTCCATGATCTGGGCCTGGATGGTCACGTCCAGGGCGGTGGTCGGTTCGTCGGCGATCAACAGTTTCGGCTCGCCGGCAATGGCCATGGCAATTGCCACCCGCTGGCTCATACCACCGGACAACTGGTGAGGGTAGGCGTCCATGCGGCTGGCGGCGCCAGGGATCTCGACTTTTTCCAGCAGTTCGATGGCGCGCTTGCGGGCGGACTTGCCGGACATCTTCAGGTGCAGGCGCAGCACTTCTTCGATCTGGAAACCCACGGTGTAGCTGGGGTTGAGCGCGGTCATCGGGTCCTGGAACACCATCGCCAGGTCCTTGCCGACGATCTGCCGGCGCTGACGGTTGCTCAGCTTGAGCATGTTCTTGCCGTCGAAGTTCAGCGCGTCGGCGGTGACGATGCCGGGGTGCTCGATCAGGCCCATCAGCGCCATCATGGTCACGGATTTACCCGAGCCCGATTCGCCAACGATGGCCAGCACTTCGCCTTTTTCCACGGTCAGGTCCAGACCGTCGACCACCGGAACGGCGGTGGCGTCGCCGAAGCGAACGTTGAGATTCTTGATTTCTAGCAGTGACATGGGAATCTCCTCAGGCGGCGTTCTTGAGTTTCGGGTCCAGCGCATCGCGCAGACCGTCGCCCATCAGGTTGATTGCCAGCACGCTGAGCAAAATGGTCAAGCCGGGCAGGCTCACCACCCACCAGGCGCGTTCGATGTAGTCGCGGGCCGAGGCCAGCATGGTGCCCCACTCCGGGGTCGGCGGCTGTACGCCGAGGCCGAGGAAGCCCAGGGCGGCGGCGTCGAGGATCGCCGAGGAAAAGCTCAAGGTCGCCTGCACGATCAGCGGCGCCATGCAGTTGGGCAGCACGGTGATGAACATCAGGCGTGGCAGGCCGGCACCGGCCAGGCGCGCGGCGGTCACGTAGTCACGGTTCAGCTCGCCCATCACGGCGGCGCGGGTCAGGCGCACGTAGGACGGTAGCGAGACGATAGCGATGGCGATCACGGTGTTGATCAGGCCAGGGCCGAGGATGGCGACGATCGCCACGGCCAGCAGCAGCGAAGGCAGGGCCAGCATGATGTCCATCAAGCGCATGATGGTCGGGCCGAGCAGGCGCGGGAAGAACCCGGCGAACAGCCCCAGCAGGATGCCCGGGATCAGCGACATCACCACCGACGACAAGCCGATCAGCAGCGACAGGCGTGAACCCTGGATCAGGCGCGAGAGCAGATCGCGGCCCAGCTCATCAGTGCCCAGCAGGAACTGGATCTGCCCGCCTTCGAGCCAGGCCGGCGGCGTCAGCAGGAAGTCGCGGTACTGCTCGCTCGGGTCGTGGGGCGCGACCCACGGCGCGAAGAGCGCGCAGAACACCACCAGAATCATGAACAGCAGCCCGGCCACGGCGCCTTTGTTGCGGGAAAACGCGTGCCAGAATTCTTTGTACGGGGACGGGTACAGCAGGCTTTGATCGACTGCTACCGAGGTAGTTGGAGTACTCATTGATTTGATCTCAGCGCTGGTGACGGATGCGTGGGTTGGCAAAGCCGTAGAGGATGTCCACGACGAAGTTGACCAGAATCACCAGGCAGGCGATTAACAGGATGCCGTTCTGCACCACGGGATAGTCCGGGCGCCGATGGCTTCGATCAGCCACTTGCCGATGCCCGGCCAGGAGAAGATCGTTTCGGTCAGGACCGCGCCAGCCAGCAGGGTGCCGACTTGCAGGCCGACCACGGTCAGCACCGGAATCAGCGCGTTGCGCAGGCCATGCACGAACACCACGCGCGACGGCGACAGGCCTTTGGCGCGGTGCGAATGTAGTCTTCGCGCAGCACTTCCAGCATCGAAGAACGGGTCATGCGGGCGATCACCGCCAGCGGAATGGTGCCCAGCACGATGGCCGGCAGGATGGTGCAAGGCATCGAGGAAAGCGCCCGGCTCATCGGCCAGCAGGGTGTCGATCAGCATGAAGCCGGTCCGCGGCTCGATGTCGTACAGCAGGTCGATTCGCCCGGACACCGGCGTCCAGCCCAGGGACACCGAGAAGAACATGATCAGGATCAGGCCCCACCAGAAGATCGGCATCGAATACCCCGCCAGGGAGATGCCCATCACCCCATGGTCGAACAGGGATCCTCGCTTGAGTGCCGCGATCACCCCGGCCAGGAGGCCCAGGATACCGGCGAACAACAGGGCGGCCATGGACAGTTCCAGGGTCGCGGGAAACAGGGAGCTGAACTCGCTCCATACGCTTTCACGGGTACGCAGCGATTCGCCGAGATCGCCGTGGGCCAGCTTGCCGATGTAGTCCAGGTACTGGGCATACAGCGGTTTGTTGAGGCAAGGCGTTCCATTGCCTGAGCATGCATTTCGGGATCGACCCGACGTTCGCATCACTTCCACGGGGTCACCGGGGATCATGCGAATCAACGCGAAGGTCAGCAAGGTGATGCCGAAGAACGTAGGGAATAATCCCAGTCGGCGGGCAATAAAACTAAACATCTTCAGGTGTACCTCATCAGCCGGTTAGGCGTGCCGGCAGCCCTTGGGTAAGGGCCACCGGGCGTTTTCTTATCTACTTCACCTGGGTGGTGGCGAAGTTGTTGGTGGTGAGCGGGCTAATCACATAGCCCTCTACGTTCTTGCGCATTGCCGTGAACATGCGGGTGTGGGCATGCTGATCCACGGTTGGTCCTGGTTGAAAATCACCTGGGCTTGCTCATAGAGCTTGATACGCTCCTCGGGGTTCACTGTGGCGCGGGCCTGGTCGATCAGCGCCTGGAATTTCTCATTGCACCAGCGCGCGTAGTTTTCGCCGTTCTTGGCCGCCTCGCAACTGAGCATAGGCGTCAGGAAGTTATCCGGGTCGCCGTTATCGCCCGCCCATCCGGCGGAGACCATGTCGTGCTCGCCGTTTTTCGCGCGCTTGAGCATTTCGCCCCATTCCATCACGCGGATGTCGACCTTGATCCCGACCTTCGCCAGGTCCGCCTGCATCATCTGCGCACCGAGCATCGGGTTGGGGTTGGTCGGACGCCGCCGTTGCGGGTGAACAGGGTGAACACGGTGCCTTCCGGTACGCCGGCTTCCTTGAGCAGCTCGCGGGCCTTGTCGAGGTTGCGGGGCGGGTTCTTCAGGTCGTGGTTGAAGCCCAGCAGTGTCGGCGGGTACGGGTTGACCGCCACGGTGGCGTTGCCCTTGCCGAACAGCGCGTTGACATAGGCTTCCTTGTCGAAGGCCAGGTCGATGGCTTTGCGCACCCGCACGTCGCTCATGTATTTGTGGCTGGTGTTCAGGGCCGTGTAGGAGACGGTCATCGCATCCAGTTCAGCGACCTTCAGGTTGGGGTCCTTCTTGATGCTCGGAATGTCGTCGGGTTTTGGGGTACAGCGCGATCTGGCACTCGTTGGTCTTGAGCTTTTGCATGCGCACGTTGTTGTCGGTGGCGATGGCCAGCACCAGGGCATCGGCCGGTGGCTTGCCACGGAAGTAGTCCGGGTTGGCCTTGAAGCGCACCTGGGCGTCCTTGTTGTAGCGCTGGAAGACGAACGGCCCGGTGCCGACCGGCTTGCTGTTGAGGTCGCCGGCCTTGCCAGCCTTGAGCAACTGGTCGGCGTATTCGGCCGGGTAGATCGACGAGAAGGCCATGGCGATGTCGGCCAGGAAAGGCGCTTCGCGGCGGGTCAGGCTGAACTTGACCGTGTGCTCGTCGACTTTCTCGACGCTTTTGAGCAGCTCTTTGAAGCCCATGCTTTCAAAGTAGGGGAAGCCCACGCTCGACAGTTTGTGCCAGGGGTGATTCGGGTCCAGCTGGCGCTGGAAGCTCCAGACCACATCGTCGGCGTTCATGTCGCGGGTTGGCTTGAAGTATTCGGTGGTGTGGAACTTGACGCCCTTGCGCAAGGTGGWASGTGTACGTCAGGCCATCGTCACTGATGTCCCAGGATTCGGCCAGGGCCGGAATCACTTCGGTGGTGCCGGGCTTGAAGTCGGCCAGGCGGTTGAAAATGGTTTCCGCCACGGCGTCGGCGGTGACTGCAGTCGTGTACTGGACCATGTCGAAGCCTTCCGGGCTGGCTTCTGTACAAACCACCAGGGGTTTGGCCGTGGCGCCAACGGCGACACTCAGCAGCGCAGCGGCGATGGCGGCGCGTAGGGGGATCATGTTCATCGTCAATCCTCTGCAATCGGGTAAATGGCAAAAGACCGGACGGTCAACCTTGTGAGTCGACCGCCCGGTGGCAGTTTAGAGAATGTTGAACGGGATGGTGGTGACCAGGCGGAACTCGTTGAGGCTGCCGTCGGCCTGGTTTTCGCTGGCGCGGTGTGCGGTGTAGGTCGCACGGATCGCGGTGGCTTTCAGTGGGCCGCTCTGTACCGCATAGGATGCGCCGATGCCGTATTCGTAATGGTGTTCACCGTCCATGGCTCTCACATCGCTATAACCGGTGCTGTTGTAGTGCGTACCGTCGATGCCCCAGCCACGTGCCTGATAGATATTGAACTTCAAGCCAGGCACGCCGTACTCGGCCATGTTCAAACCATAGGCGATCTGGAAGGATTTCTCGTTCGGGCCGTTGAAGTCCGACAGCAGGGAGTTGGCCAGGTAGATGCCGTTGGTTTCGTGCAGGTAGTCGAAGTACTCGTTACCGTTCACTTCCTGATACGAGAACGTCAGGCTGTGGGCCTGGTGTGTCAGGCCGAACGACAGGGAGTAGGTGTCGTTGTCGATCTCGCCCAGCTTGCTTTTGCCCGAGTCCACGGTCTTGTAGTAGTTCAGGCCGGTGGTCAGGCTCAGCACCGAGCTGTCGCCCAGCTCATGGGTGGCGCCGAAGTAGTACTGGTTCCACAGGTCTTCGGCCTGGGTCGCCCAGAGACTGGTCTTCAGGCTGGCCAGAGGCTGGTAAGTGATACCGGCGGTGTTGACGTGATCGGTTTCAACGCTGCTGTCGCCGTATTCGGAACGGAACTTGCGCTGGCTCTCTTCGGTACGCGGCGAGTTGCGGTCGAAGGTGGCGATATCAAACGCCAGGTTTTCGAATTCTTCGCTGTGCAGGCTCACACCCTGGAAGCTGGAGGGCAGGGCACGGTTGCCGATGACGTCGACCATCGGGCTGCTGAAGTTCTGGCGGCCGGCGGTCAGGGTGGTGTTCGAAACGCGGGCCTTGACGTTTGCCAGGCCCAGTTTGCTCCACTGGCCAACGGCGTCGCCGCCTTCGCGGGTCAGGGTACGGTTGTTACCGGCGCCAGGACGGGTGGTCGGTGCGCCGCCATTGTTGGACGCCAGGTCCTTGCGATCCTGATCCAGGGCGATGGCGTTGTAGGCGGCCAGTTCGGTGCTGAAGCCCACGGTGCCTTCGGTGAAGCCCGAGTTGTACTTGATGATGGTGCCTTGCAGCCAGTTGATACGGCGATCGGTCTCACGTGCTTCGCCATTCTTGCGGTAGGTGAGTTTCGCACCACGCTTGAATTGCTCGTTGGCGTACCAGTTACGGGTCGAACCGGTTACCGATTGACCTTCGATAAAACCTTTGGCTTCGCTTTGCTCGCTGGTGGTCTTGAGGGTCACCGGAGTGACTGCCTGGCTTTGCGACTCTGCATAAGCCGTGGCGGTGACGCTGCTGATGGCCAAGGCCAGTAACGCGGTGCTGCTCAGTTTCATGGGTAAAGCTCCTTTTCTTTCTTTTAAATGCCGGTCTTTTTTGGTGATACGGCTATCGGTTTTTACGACTCATTCACAGATCGCAAACGTTTGCATGTAGCCTGATCGGCGAATTACGGCAAGACGTCTGCGTGAGGGCTCCAGGGAGCCCTCGCTGTGCGGCTAAGCGGTTATGGGTTCAGACTGACGCCTGAGAACACGTTGCGACCGAAGGGGCTGACTTTGAACCCTTCGACTTTGGCACTCAGCGGCTGGTTGACCGTCGAGTGGGCAACAGGGGTGATCGGCACTTGCTGCTTGAGCAACTGCTGGGCCTGTTTGTAGAGCACGGTGCGCTGGTCGCGATCGGTGACGACCTTGGCTTGCTTGATCAGCTTGTCGTAATCCTGGTCGCACCACATGGAGTAGTTGTTGCCGCCAATGGCATCGCAGCTGTACAGCGTGCCCAGCCAGTTGTCCGGGTCACCGTTGTCGCCGGTCCAACCGATCAGGCTGACGTCGTGTTCGCCGTTCTTGGTGCGCTTGATGTACTCGCCCCATTCGTAGCTGACGATCTTGACCTTCAGGCCGATCTTCGCCCAGTCGGCCTGGAGCATCTCGGCCATCAGCTTGGCATTGGGGTTGTAGGGGCGTTGCACGGGCATGGCCCAGAGGGTGATTTCGGTGCCTTCCTTGACCCCGGCGGCCTTGAGCAACTCCTTGGCTTTTTCCGGGTTGTAGGCCGCGTCCTTGATGGTGTCGTCGTAGGACCATTGGGTCGGTGGCATGGCGTTGACCGCCAGTTGCCCCGCGCCCTGGTACACGGCGTTGAGGATGCTTTGCTTGTTCACCGCCATGTCCAGCGCCTGGCGCACTTCGACCTGGTCGAAGGGTTTATGGCGGGTGTTGTAGGCGATGTAGCCGAGGTTGAAACCGGGCTTCTCGATCAGTTGCAGCTTTGGATCGTTCTTCAGGGCCGGCACGTCGGCTGGACGCGGATGCAAGGTGATCTGGCATTCATTGGCCTTGAGTTTCTGCACCCGTACCGAGGCGTCGGTGTTGATGGAGAAAATCAGGTTGTCCAGCTTGACCCGTTCCGGCGCCCAGTACTGCTTGTTGGCAACGTAGCGAATGTTGGAGTCTTTCTGGTAGCTCTTGAACTCGAACGGCCCGGTGCCGATCGGTTTTTGGTTGATGTCGCTCGGCTTGCCGTTCTTGAGCAACTGGTCGGCGTATTCGGCCGACAGGATCGCGGCAAAGCTCATGGCGATGTTCTGGATGAATGCGGCGTCCACGCTGTTGAGGGTCATGACCACGGTCAACGGCCCGGTCGCCTCCACCTTGGCGATGTTCTTGTTCAGGCTCATGCCGTTGAAGTACGGAAACTCGGTAGGGTAGGCCTTGCGAAACGGATGCTGCGGGTCAAGCATGCGATTGAAGGTGAACAGCACGTCGTCGGCATTGAAGTCCCGGGTCGGGGTGAAGTAATCGGTCGTATGAAACTTCACGCCTTCGCGCAGGTGAAAGGTGTATTTCAAGCCGTCTTCGGAAATATCCCAGCTTGTGGCCAGGCCGGGGACGACATTGGTCGCGCCCTTTTCAAACTCGGCCAGGCGGTTGTACAGCGGTTCGGCGGCGTCGTTGTCGGTGGCCGTGGTGTATTGCGCGGTGTCGAAACCGGCCGGGCTGCCTTCGGAACAGAACACCAGGCTGCCCGCCAGCGGCCTGGGCCATGGACGCAGCGGCCAGCAGGCCGGTGCCCAGCAATGTGGATAAAACCAAGGTATGGCGCATGACGCTCCCTCTCTCGTTCGGGGTGTTTTAACAGTGAACCGGTGTCCTTCCGGGGACGTGTCCGGGGCACTGAGTTCAATCCATTGCGCAGCGATGCCGCAGGACCAGCAAACCGACCAGGCCCCGACGGTATGAGCCGGGGGCCAGGCAGTAAATGCGTAATGCCTGAAAGACTTATGGGAAACGGCGATAGGTCCTAAACCAGCTGCTGTGGTAGGCAGTGCTTTTGGATGTAGGCGATTTCCTAGGTCTTGGCCTAAAACAACGGTATGCCGTGGGAGCTAGCCCTGCTCGCGATGGCGTTGCGGGTACACCGCAACGCCATCGCGCTCAAAAGGGGCTGCTATGCAGCCCAGCGGGAGCAAGCTCCCTCGCCACGGGTCACCTTAGTTGCTGACGCTGACGCCGTAGAAGGAGTTCAAGCCAAAGGGGCTGATCTTGAAGTCCTGCACGGTGGTGCGCATAGGTTGGAACACCGTCGAGTGAGCGATGGGTGTCATCGGGACAGCATCTTTGAGGATGTGTTGCGCCTGCTTGTACAGCTCGGTGCGCTTGGACTGGTCCGAAGTGCGCTTGGCTTGCTTGACGATGTCGTCAAACTTCTTGTCGCACCATTTCGAGAAGTTGTTGCCTTGCAGCGAGTCGCAGCCAAACAACACGTTGAGCCAGTTGTCCGGGTCACCGTTGTCGCCGCTCCAGCCGATCAGCATGGCGCCGTTTTCGCCACCCTTGGAACGCTTGATGTACTCGCCCCACTCATAAGTGACGATCTTGGCCTTGATCCCGATCTTGGCCCAGTCCGATTGCAGCATTTCGGCCATCAGCTTGGCGTTCGGGTTGTAGGGACGCTGGACCGGCATCGCCCACAGGGTGATCTCGGTGCCTTCCTTGATGCCGGCTTCCTTGAGCAGCTCCTTGGCTTTCTCCGGGTTGTACGCCGCGTCCTTGATGGTGGTGTCGTAGGACCACTGGGTCGGTGGCATGGCATTGACGGCCAGCTGGCCGGCGCCCTGGTACACCGAATCGATGATCTGCTGCTTGTTGACGGCCATGTCCAGTGCCTGGCGCACTTTCAACTGAGCCATCGGGTTGGGCTGGTCGCTGCCCTTGATTTTGTCCATCACGTTGTAGGCGATGTAGCCCAGGTTGAAGCCCGGTTGGTCCGGCATCTTCAGGTTCTTGTCTTCCTTGATCGCCTTGAGGTCGGCCGGGCGTGGGAAGAGCGTGACCTGGCATTCATTCTTTTTCAGCTTCTGGATACGCACCGACGGGTCGGTGGTGATGGCGAAGATCAGGTTATCGATCTTCACGTCTTCCGGAAGCCAGTATTCCTTGTTGCCGGTGAAGCGGATGTTCGAGTCTTTCTGGTAGCTCTTGAACACGAACGGGCCGGTGCCGATCGGCTTCTGGTTGATGTCGGAAGGCTTGCCTTCCTTGAGCAACTGGGCGGCGTACTCGGCGGACTGGATGGAGGCGAAGTGCATGGCCATGTTCTGGATGAACGCGGCGTCTACGGCGTTGAGGGTGAACCTGACGGTCTTGCCGTCGAGCTTCTCGATCTTGGCAATGTTGGTGTCCATGCCCATGTCGGTGAAGTACGGGAATTCGGTCGGATACGCCTTACGGAACGGGTCATCCTTGTTAATCATGCGATTGAAGGTGAACAGCACGTCGTCGGCGTTGAACTCGCGGGTCGGCTTGAAGTACGGGGTGGTATGGAACTTGACGCCTTCACGCAGGTGGAAAGTGTAGGTCAGGCCGTCTTCGGAAATATCCCACTTGGTCGCCAGGCCAGGAATCACAGCGGTGCCGCCGCGTTCAAACTGGGTCAGACGGTTGAATATGGTTTCTGCAGAGGCGTCGAAGTCGGTTCCGGTGGTGTACTGACCAGGGTCAAAACCGGCCGGGCTCCCTTCGGAGCAGAACACCAGGTTAGTCGCGGCTTGGGCGAAAGATGCGCTGGCTAATAAGCTCGCGCCGACTAAAAACGGAATGACCGCTTGTTTAAGCATGTTGGCCTCATGATTTGTTGTCATTTTTGGATTTGAGGGCGACCTCGTGAGTCGTCCTGCGGATACTTATGCAGGCCCCATACCCAATGCAAGATCCAGAGCGGTCACAAGTCTGATTCAGTGGCACGAACGTACCTTAATGTCGCATCTGTATAACTTCTGACGCAGTTGACCGTTTGCGCGGGGTTTTTCGGGGCAAATTGCGCGCCCTACCGGTGCGTCGCGAGGGCCGTGACGCACCGGAATGGGCGGGTGCTACCTCTTCAAACCCACGCCGTAGAAGGGTGTAAGGCCGAACGGGCTGAGTTTGAAATCCACCACTTGCCTGTTTATCGGTTGGAAGACCGTGGAGTTGGCGATGGGCGTGATGGGCACCTGTTGCTTGAGGATCTTCTGCGCTGGTCGATACAAATCGATCCGCTGCTGGCGGTCGGTCGAGACCTTGGCCTGCTGGATCAGCTGGTCATACGCCGGGTCGCACCACTTGGCGTAGTTGCTGCCCTTGACCGCCGCGCAGCTGTACAGCACACCCAGCCAGTTGTCCGGATCGCCGTTGTCGCCGGTCCAGCCGTAAATCATTGCGTCGTGCTCGCCATTTTTTGCGCGCTTGATGTACTCGCCCCATTCATAGCTGACGATGTTGGCCTTGATCCCGATCTTGGCCCAGTCCTGCTGGATCATCTGCGCAGACATCCGCGCATTGGGGTTGGAGGCGCGCTGCACTGTCATTGCCCATAAATCGATGGTTGTACCGGGCGCCACTCCGGCCTCCTTCAGCAGCGCCTTGGCCTTGGTCACGTCATGGGGGGCGTCGTGGATGCTCGGGTCGAACGACCACTGGGCCGGTGGCAAGGCGTTTTGCGCCAGTTGTCCGGCACTTTGGTAAACGGCCTTGATGATCGCCGGTTTATCGATGGCCATGTCCAGCGCCTGGCGCACCTTGAGCTGGTCCAGGGGCGGGTGCGTGACGTTGTAGGCGAGGAAACCCAGATTGAAGCCGGGCTGCTTGAGCACCTGCAGGTTCGGGTCCTGCTCGATCAATTCGATGTCGGCCGGACGCGGGTAGCCGCTGACCTGGCATTCCCCGCGCTTGAGCTTTTGCAGGCGTACGGCGGCGTCCGGGGTGATGGAAAAAATCAGGTTGTCGAGTTTCACGTCCTCGGGTTTCCAGTACGCCGTGTTGCCGGCGTAACGGATCTGCGAGTCTTTCTGGTAGCGCTTGAACACGAACGGACCGGTACCGATGGGTTTCTGGTTGAGGTCGCCGGCCTTGCCTTCCTTCAACAATTTCGCCGCGTATTCGGCGGACTGTACCGACGCAAAACTCATCGCCAGGTTCTGCACGAAGGCGGCATCGACGTTGTTCAGGTTGAAGCGCACGGTGTGTTCGTCGACTTTTTCGACGCTTTTGATCGTGGTGTTCAGGCCCATGTCGGTGAAATACGGCGACTCGGTGGGGTAGGCCTGGCGGAACGGGTGTTGCGGGTCGAGCAGGCGCTGGAAGGTGAACAGCACGTCGTCGGCGTTGAAATCGCGGGGTGGGGTGAAGTAGTCGGTGGTGTGGAATTTCACCCCTTCACGCAGATGGAAGGTGTAGGCCAGGCCGTCGGAGGATACGTTCCAGTTCGTGGCCAACCCGGGTTCGACCTCGGTGCCGCCGCGCTTGAATTGGGTAAGGCGGTTGAAGACGGTTTCGGCCGAGGCATCGAAGTCGGTGCCGCTGGTGTATTGGCTGGGGTCGAATCCGGCGGGGCTGGCTTCGGAGCAGTAGACCAGGGTGGTGGCGGCTTGGGCCAGTGGGGCGCCGCTGATCAGGGCCAGGGTGAGCAGGAGGGGCTTGAAGGTGGTTCTGTCCATGAAATCCCTTGGGGGGTGGTGAGGTTTTCAGGAGAGTAGCGTTGCGGGTGGGGGTGTTGGAAATATCGAAAAGTGAGGGGGACCGTTGGGTTTGGGTATAGCGCTTTTCGACGAGGCGGCCTGATGGCCGACCTCTCTGCCGGGTGTACTTCGATCAAACTGTGGGAGCGAGCTTGCTCGCGATGGCGGCCTTACGGTTGATCAAGGTTTTTTTGACCGTGTACATATCTATTGCTGCGGTAACGGCCACTTAGGGTTCCGCTCTTACAGCGGCTCACTTTTGAGAAGCGCAAAAGTAAGCAAAACGCTTTTGCCCCACCACTCGGTGCCTCGCCTAGGCTCGGCATGCCCTCACTCCGGCATTGCTCCGTGGGCCCGCTGCGAAGGGCCATCCATGGCCCAGCGCAGCTATCCCGGCATCCATGCCGGGATGCCCACTGCGCAATGCCTGCGTTCGGCCAGCGTGGTTAACGGGGCGCCGAGATCAACGTCCACCGCGAGGCGGCCTTATAGCCGACCTGACTCTCACGGTCGTACTCCGATCCAATTGTGCGAGCTTGCTCGCGAAGGCGGTCTTGCAGCCGACGCCTACGCTTCGTCGAACACCAAACCCGTGGCGAGGGAGCTTGCTCCCGCTGGGGCGCGAAGCGGCCCCAAAAGCAGCGGCTCCATATATCTGACACACCGCAGTGCCTGGGTTGGGGCTGCTGTGCAGCCCAGCGGGAGCAAGCTCCCTCGCCACGGGGTTTGTGGTGGGGCGGAAGGCTGCATAAATCATTCAGGTGCGTCGGAAGGATCCGCTCTCCAGAAGGAAACATCCGACAAGTTTTTAAGGTTGTCCCTCGGAAGTGGGCTCTCTAGCCTATTGCGTGTCGCTGCGAAACAGCGGCCGGGAGTGGGAACCCGAAATTAATAGGTCGTAAGCCTCACGACCATAACGGCAAGTGATGGCTCCAATTTCATCAGGAGCATTCGCATGAACGAAGGAAAGACTGAACCGAATTTCAACAGGACAAATCCATTGGCGGATTTCGACGCCATCGAAGACCTCCTAAAAGACCGCGCCGCCGCCGAACGCGCCCTCGATCATTACCTGAATCCAAAAAAACCAGAGCCAAGCACCGATCCACGCATTGACAGCCTGTTCTCAGTCACCGCCAAAGCCGACACCGATACGCTGCTCACCAGCACTTCCGAAACCCTGGCCTCGATAAAAGCCATGGCCGAGGATCTGGCATTCGAAGTGGAGGGCACGCGCCGGAGCGTGGCGTTGGGGATTCATCAGTTGGTGGAGTTGTGCCAGTTACTGGTGGATAAGGCGTTGGATCAGATCGAGGCACCGGCCAGCTCGGCCTGCCCGCCCACTTAAGGTCGGGCCCCGTCCTGTGGCGAGGGAGCTTGCTCCCGCTGGGCTGCGCAGCAGACCCAAACCTGACACCTCGGTGTGTCAGGCAGATTGAGTCGCTGCTGTTGGGGCCGCTTCGCGGCCCAGCGGGAGCAAGCTCCCTCGCCACAGGGTTGTAGTGGGGCGGAAGGGGGGAAACTGGCGGGTTACGGCAACAACACCTCAACCACCCCATCCGCCGTCATGGTCACCTTGCTGGTACCCGCTTCCACTTCCGGCGTCACGGATTCAGCATCCATGGAAGCGCCTTTCATCATCATTTGCGGGCGCATGAAGGGTTGTGGATAACCGTTGGTGTTGAGGTTCAGGTTGACGATTTTGTAACCCTTGCCGCCCAGGGCCTCGGTGGCCAGTTGGGCGCGGGCCTTGAAGGCGTTGACCGCGTCTTTAAGCAGGGCGTCTTCGCTGCCCTGGCGGGTGGCGGTGGAGATGGCGAAGTCCATGCCGGCCATTTTCATATCGGTGAGCAACTCGCCGGTGAGTTTGGACAGGGCGGCGAAGTCCGCGCTTTCCAGGCGCAGTTCAGCACGCTCACGCCAGCCGGTGATTTTCCCGCCTTTGTTGTCGTAGATCGGGTAGCTGTTACGGCTGCCCTGGCGCAGGGTGATGTCCTTGACCTCCTTGGCCTGGCCGATGGCTTTGTTCACCGTGGTGCTGACCGCGGCGGCGAGTTTGGCCGGGTCGGTGTTTTGCTCTTCGGTGTAGAGGGTGACGATCATCAGGTCGCGGGCCACTTCCTGGCTGGCTTCGGCGCGCAGGGAAATCTGGTTGTAGTGAAGCTCGTCGGCGGCCAGGGCCGGCAGGCTGGCGACGGTGCCGAGGCTGAAGGCGAGCAGGGCGACGTGGCGACTGAACGTGTGCATGAAAGCTCCTTGGGATGAGGCGCAGGGGTGATATCCGGGCCTGCGTGAACGATAAGACTCTAGCTTTTATGGGTGGGTTCGCACAGTTACAACTTCTATACAGATTCCTGAAGCCAATGTAGAGCCCCGTGGCGAGGGAGCTTGCTCCCGCTGGGGCGCGAAGCGGCCCTAAAAGCAGCGACTCCATTCATCTGACACACGCGGCGCCGGGGTTGGGCCTGCTGCGCAGGCCAGCGGGAGCAAGCTCCCTCGCCACAAGGGGTATATGCAGCATTGAGAGCTGTGGCGCTTTGCCGCATAGCTGCCGCTGCAAGCCGCGCCTTGGTTATACTCCGTGCGATTCGCCTGGAGCGCTCATCAGGAGAGCCCATGCTCGCCCCTTTACAAATGACATCCGCCTCTCGCCAGAACCTCTGGCGCCTGACATTCATCCGCATTCTGGTCCTGGCGGCCCAGGCCGGCTCGGTGGGGCTCGCCTATTGGTTCGACCTGCTGCCGCTGCCCTGGCTGCAACTGGCGATCACGCTGGTCTGTTCCAGCGTGCTCTGCGCGCTGACGGCCGTTCGCCTGCGCACCTCGTGGCCGGTGACCGAGCTCGAATACGCCGTGCAACTGGCCTGCGACCTGTTTATCCACAGCGCGCTGCTGTATTTCTCCGGCGGCTCCACCAACCCTTTCGTGTCCTATTACCTGGTGCCGCTGACCATCGCCGCGGTGACGTTGCCGTGGCGGTTTTCGCTGATTCTTTCCGGCATCGCCCTGGCCCTGTACACCTTGCTGCTGGCGCGGTTCTACCCACTGGAAACCTTTCCCATTGCCCGTGAGAACCTGCAGATCTACGGCATGTGGCTGAGTTTTGCTCTGGCGGCGGCGGTCATCACGTTTTTTGCCGCGCGCATGGCCGAGGAGTTGCGCCGCCAGGAAGAACTGCGGGCCATCCGTCGTGAAGAGGGCCTGCGGGACGAGCAATTGCTGGCCGTGGCAACCCAGGCCGCCGGCGCCGCCCATGAATTGGGCACGCCCTTGGCGACCATGAGCGTGCTGCTCAAGGAGATGCGCCAGGATCATCACGACCCGGCGCTGCAGGACGATCTCAGCGTGTTGCAGGATCAGGTCAAGCTCTGCAAGGAAACCCTGCAGTACCTGGTGCGTGCGGCCGAGGCTAATCGCCGGCTGGACATCGACATGCAGGCGGTCACCTTCTGGCTCGACGATGCGCTGAACCGCTGGCACCTGATGCGCCCGGAAGCCAGTTACCGCTTCCAGTGCCTGGGCAAGGGCGTGGTGCCGCGTATGGCGCCCCCGCCGGACCTGACCCAGGCATTGCTGAATCTTCTGAACAACGCCGCCGACGCTTGCCCCGAAGGCCTGGAAGTGGCGCTGGACTGGAACGCCTATGAGCTGACCATCAGTATTCGCGACCACGGCGCCGGTGTACCGCTGGCGATTGCCGAGCAGATCGGCAAGCCGTTCTATACCACCAAGGGCAAAGGTTTCGGCCTGGGCCTGTTTTTGAGCAAAGCCAGCGTGACACGCGCCGGCGGCTCGGTGAAACTCTACCCCCATGAGGAAGGCGGCACGCTCACCGAGCTGCGCCTGCCCCATGCCGACCGAGGAAACGAACATGAGTGACGAGATCCAAGTCGACGGCGAAGAACTGCCGCACCTGTTGCTGGTAGATGACGACGCCACGTTTACCCGCGTCATGGCCCGGGCGATGTCCCGTCGCGGCTTTCGCGTCAGCACCGCCGGTTCCGCCGAGGAAGGCCTGGCCATCGCCCAGGCTGACCTGCCGGACTACGCCGCCCTGGATTTGAAAATGGACGGCGATTCCGGCCTGGTGCTGCTGCCCAAGCTGCTGGAGCTGGACCCGGAAATGCGCGTGGTGATTCTCACCGGTTATTCGAGCATCGCCACCGCGGTCGAAGCCATTAAACGCGGCGCCTGTAATTACCTGTGCAAACCGGCGGATGCCGATGACGTACTGGCGGCGCTGTTGTCCGAGCACGCCGACCTCGACACCCTGGTGCCGGAAAACCCCATGTCGGTGGACCGCCTGCAATGGGAACACATCCAGCGGGTGCTGACCGAGCACGAAGGCAATATCTCCGCCACCGCCCGCGCCCTGGGCATGCACCGGCGGACCTTGCAGCGCAAATTGCAGAAGCGTCCCGTGCGACGCTGAACCTGTGCTGAACAGGTGTTGTCCACCCTCGCGACACATCGGGCCGTTGCTTTATGATCGGCCCCAGCGTCATGTATCACAAATACTGTTCCTTTTTGACGGCGTCTGTTGCCGTCATGCTGCGTTGCCGCTCCTCGCCATAGCGGGCTATGACACGTCGCAGCGCCTTGCCTGACGACAACAGCCACTCATCAAAAAGAAACGTATTTGCGAAACATGACACTAGTTCTTTTCTTTATCGAGCCTTAACCATGAATCAGAACGCTGAATATTCCGCGGTCAATGACGCGGTGAGCGGGCAGTTTTTCCGCCGTGTCTGGCAAATGACCACGCCGTACTGGCGCAGTGAGGAGAAGGGCAAGGCCTGGACGTTGTTGATTGCCGTCATCGCGCTGTCGCTGTTCAGCGTGGCGATTTCGGTGTGGATCAACAGTTGGTACAAGGATTTCTACAACGCCCTGCAAGAGAAGGACAGCGCGGCGTTCTGGCAGTTGATCCTGTATTTCTGCGGCATCGCTGCGGTGGCGATCCTGGGCGCGGTGTACCGCTTGTACCTCACTCAGATGCTCACCATCCGCTGGCGGGCCTGGCTGACGGAGCAGCACTTTACCCGCTGGCTCAGTGACAAGAATTATTACCGGCTGGAGCAGGGCGGCTACACCGATAACCCGGACCAGCGGATTTCCGAAGACCTCAACAGCTTTACCACCAATACCCTGAGCTTGGGTCTGGGCCTGCTGCGCACCGTGGTCAGCCTGGTGTCGTTCTCGATCATCTTGTGGGGTGTGTCGGGCAGCATCGAAGTGTTCGGCTATACCATCCCGGGCTACATGTTCTGGTGTGCCTTGGTGTACGCGGCGGTGGGCAGTTGGCTGACGCATCTGATCGGCCGCCGCCTGATCGGCCTGAACAACAACCAGCAACGCTTCGAAGCCGACCTGCGTTTTTCCATGGTCCGGGTGCGTGAGAACGCCGAGAGTATTGCGCTGTACAACGGCGAGCCTAATGAGAACCGCCGCCTGAGCGGGCGGTTCGGCCTGGTCTGGCATAACTTCTGGGACATCATGCGGGTGTCCAAGCGCCTGACGTTCTTCACCTCCGGTTATGGTCAGATCGCGATCATCTTCCCGTTCATCGTTGCTGCGCCGCGCTACTTCGCTGGCAAGATCCAACTGGGCGAGCTCATGCAGATCAACTCGGCGTTCGGCAACGTGCAGGAGAACTTCAGCTGGTTCATCAGTGCCTACTCCGACCTCGCCGCGTGGCGCGCCACCTGTGATCGTCTGCTGAGTTTCCGCCAGGCCATGAGCGACAATGAAGGCCGCGTGCCGGCCATCGATGTGCAAAACCAGGGCAACGCCTTGGAGGTGCACAACCTGGGGCTGGACCTGGCCGACGGGCGCCATTTGCTCAGCAGCGCCGACATGACTGTTGAATCCGGCGAGCGGGTGATGCTCAGCGGTCGTTCAGGCAGTGGCAAATCAACCCTGTTTCGAGCGATGGGGCATTTGTGGCCCGCGGGGCACGGCGCGATCCGGCTGCCGGCCGCGCGTTATCTGTTCCTGCCGCAGAAACCTTATCTGCCGATTGGCAGCCTGCGCGAAGTGCTGAGTTATCCACAGCCCGGCGATGTCTACCCCAACGAACGTTATGCACAGGTGCTGGAAACCTGCCGCCTGCCGCACCTGATCGCGCGGCTGGATGAAAGCAACCACTGGCAGCGCATGCTCTCGCCCGGCGAGCAACAGCGCCTGGCCTTTGCCCGCGCGTTGCTTTATGCACCGCAATGGTTGTACATGGATGAAGCCACATCGGCGATGGATGAAGAAGACGAGGCAACGCTGTATCAGGCGCTGATCGACCAGTTGCCGGGCCTGAGCATCGTCAGCGTTGGCCACCGAAGCAGTTTGAAACGTTTCCACCCGCGACATGTACGTATCGAAAATGGCCAACTGGTGGAGCGCACCGTGACAGCATAAACACTCAAAACCTGTGGGAGCGAGCTTGCTCGCGATAGCGATGTATCAGTTGGTGTTGATGTGGCTGACCCTCCGCCATCGCGAGCAAGCTCGCTTCCACAAGGGTTTGTGGTGAATCGGATGTTCATGTCTACAACCGATCCAATGTGGGAGCGAGCTTGCTCGAGATGAAGGCGACTCGGTCTCAGCACCCGACTCGCCACTGCATCCACGGTGATCGTACAACCACGTTGCGCTATGATGATGCCATTCAGCCGCTTGCCGAGACACTGACACATGGAAACTCCGATCGACATACCCCGCCTTCCCCGCAAGCGCCGCAGCCTGGCGCAGGAGCTGGTGACGGTGCTGACCGAGCAGATTCGCGACGGTCTGCTCAAGCGCGGCGATAAATTGCCCACCGAGTCGGCGATCATGGAAGCCCATGGCGTCAGCCGCACCGTAGTGCGCGAGGCGATTTCCCGCTTGCAGGCGGCCGGCCAGGTGGAAACCCGCCACGGCATCGGCACTTTCGTGCTGGATCCGCCCAGCCCGAGCGGCTTTCGCATCGACCCGGCCACGGTGGTCACGTTGCGGGACGTGCTGGCGATCCTGGAATTGCGCATCAGCCTGGAAGTGGAATCCGCCGGGCTGGCGGCACAGCGCCGCAGCGCCGAGCAGTTGGCCACGATGCGCGCCGCCCTCGACGCATTGAACGAGAGCGCGGCCCATGCCACCGACGCGGTGGCCTCGGACTTCGCCTTCCACCTGGAAATCGCCCTGTCCACCGGCAACCGCTATTTCACCGACATCATGACCCACCTGGGCACCAGCATCATCCCGCGCACCCGGGTGAACTCGGCGCGCCTGGCCCATGATGACCATCAGCACTACATGAACCGCCTGAGTCGCGAGCACGAAGAAATCTACGAAGCCATCGCCCGCCAGGACTCCGATGCGGCCCGTGCCGCCATGCGCCTGCACTTGACCAACAGCCGTGAGCGGCTGCGCCAGGCTCATGAAGAGGCGCAGGCGCAGGGTTGAAGCGGCTTCGCTGCTAGAGTGACAAGGATGCTTTGTGGCGAGGGAGCTTGCTCCCGCTGGGCTGCGAAGCGGCCCCGTTTTTTGAGTGAGTGCTTCGCACTCAAGCGGGAGCAAGCTCCCTCGCCACATGGGAGTGGTGTCCGGTTTTCTATCGGTGCGCCTGTCTACCAAATAGCAGGCACGCCGTCCTACGCGCTGATCCGCAACATTTGCGGCTCGGATATATCGCTGTCCCTGCCGCTCTCGTAACTAACCTCGTAACAAAGCTCGACCAATTGGCCGACGTAAGCTGTCAAGTCGGCATTGGTTAGCGTCACTGTCACACCCTTGCGTGGCGTACCTTCCTCGCCTTCGGTCAGCGATGTAAACGCGCCTACCGAAGTGGGAGGCATCGAGCCGACGCCCACAGTCAGTTGGGCGTTCGAGTACTGGTGGAAAGCTGCATCCGGAATTTTCACGGTTAACGTCTTTGTCTTTGACAAGCTGACCGTGACTTCCCCGGTGGCCGGAAAATCCTTGAGCGTCGGTTTCGCATACGTCTTCACCATGATGTCACTCCTTGTGAGGTGGCCCTGATCGTTGCGTAAGGGCGACTCACTTTAAAGATTTCGGAAAAGGACCACGGCCGGCGCCGCACGGCCACACTGCCGTTATGCCTCCTTCCCGTAACGTCGCCTACTGACAGAGTTGACAGTCGCGATGAGCGGTCCGGGGTACTCGATCGCAAGTTTCAATGGCTTCCCAATCCGCCAAGTGGCCTGATTTACAAGGCTTTGCGACCACCCCTCCATGCCCCCACACCGCACAAAAGACGAAATGCAGTTGACGTGTGTATTTTAAGTTGTACGATGACCTACAACTTCTGGCCGAAGCTTAACCTTTCATACACATCATTTGCGTACCAGGGTGTTCGAATAATGAATCCACAAGAACTGAAGTCCATCCTCTCGTCTGGCCTGCTGTCGTTCCCGGTCACCGATTTCACTGCCCAAGGCGATTTCAATCGCGCCAGCTACATCAAGCGCCTCGAGTGGCTGGCCCCGTATGGCGCCTCTGCACTGTTCGCGGCGGGCGGCACCGGTGAATTCTTCTCCCTGGCGGCCAGCGAGTATTCGCAAGTCATCAAGACCGCTGTCGATACCTGCGCCACCAGCGTGCCAATCCTCGCCGGTGTTGGCGGCGCCACCCGCCAGGCCATCGAATACGCTCAAGAAGCCGAGCGCCTGGGCGCCAAGGGTCTGCTGCTGCTGCCGCACTACCTGACCGAAGCCAGCCAGGACGGTGTTGCCGCCCACGTTGAAGCCGTGTGCAAGTCGGTGAAGATTGGCGTGGTGGTGTACAACCGCAACGTCTGCCGCCTGAACGCCACTCAGCTGGAACAACTGGCCGAGCGCTGCCCGAACCTGATCGGCTACAAGGATGGCCTGGGCGACATCGAACTGATGGTGTCGATCCGTCGTCGCCTCGGCGATCGTTTCAGCTACCTGGGCGGCTTGCCGACCGCTGAAGTCTACGCCGCGGCCTACAAGGCCCTGGGCGTGCCGGTCTACTCCTCGGCGGTGTTCAACTTCATCCCGAAAACCGCGATGGATTTCTACCACGCCATTGCCCGCGACGATCACGAAACCGTCGGCAAGATCATCGACGACTTCTTCCTGCCTTACCTGGACATCCGCAACCGCAAGGCCGGTTACGCCGTGAGCATCGTCAAGGCGGGCGCGAAGATCGTTGGCTATGACGCAGGTCCTGTGCGCACGCCGCTGACCGATTTGCTGCCAGAGGAATACGAAGCCCTGGCCGCGCTGATCGACAAGCAAGGCAAGCAATAACAGACCCGACAAGGCCGCTGAGTAATCAGCGGCTTTTTGCGTAAGGCTTGATCGTTCCCATGCTCTGCGTGGGAATGCAGCCAGGGACGCTTGGCGTTCCTAGACAGCTTTTGTAGAAGGAGTAGCTCCGTGGCAGATGCAAAGCGTTTCGATAACTACATCAACGGTCAGTGGGTGGCCGGTGCCGACTATTGCACCAACATCAACCCGTCTGACCTGTCCGATGTCATCGGTGAATACGCCAAGGCTGACGCAGCGCAAGTCAATGCCGCCATCGAAGCCGCCCGCGCCGCATTCCCGGCCTGGTCGACCTCGGGCATTCAGGCCCGTCACGATTCGCTGGACAAAGTCGGCAGCGAGATCCTCGCCCGCCGTGAAGAACTCGGCCAATTGCTGGCGCGGGAAGAGGGCAAGACCCTGCCCGAAGCCATCGGCGAAGTGACCCGCGCCGGTAACATTTTCAAGTTCTTCGCCGGTGAGTGCCTGCGCCTGTCCGGCGATTACGTGCCGTCGGTGCGTCCGGGCGTCAACGTCGAAGTCACCCGCGAAGCCCTGGGTGTGGTCGGCCTGATCACCCCGTGGAACTTCCCGATCGCCATCCCCGCCTGGAAAATCGCCCCGGCCCTGGCCTATGGCAACTGCGTGGTGATCAAGCCCGCCGAGCTGGTGCCGGGTTGTGCCTGGGCCCTGGCGGAAATCATTTCCCGCGCCGGTTTCCCGGCTGGTGCGTTCAACCTGGTGATGGGCAGCGGCCGTGTGGTCGGTGAAGTCCTGGTCAACAGCCCGAAAGTCGACGGCATCAGCTTCACCGGTTCCGTGGGCGTGGGCCGCCAGATCGCCGTCAACTGTGTGTCGCGCCAGGCCAAGGTGCAACTGGAGATGGGCGGCAAGAACCCGCAGATCATCCTCGACGATGCCGATCTCAAGCAGGCCGTCGAACTGGCCGTGCAGAGTGCGTTCTACTCCACCGGCCAGCGTTGCACGGCCTCGAGCCGACTGATCGTCACCGCTGGCATTCACGACAAGTTTGTCGAGGCCATGGCTGAGCGCATGCAGTCGATCAAGGTCGGTCATGCCTTGAAGTCCGGCACTGATATCGGCCCGGTGGTTTCCGAAGCCCAGCTCAGCCAGGACTTGAAGTACATCGACATTGGCCAGAGCGAAGGTGCACGGCTGGTGAGCGGTGGTGGCTTGGTGACGTGCGATACCGAAGGTTACTTCCTGGCGCCGACCCTGTTCGCCGACAGCGAAGCGTCGATGCGCATCAGCCGCGAAGAGATCTTCGGCCCGGTGGCCAACGTCGTGCGCGTGGCTGATTACGAAGCGGCGCTGGCGATGGCCAACGACACTGAATTCGGTCTGTCCGCCGGTATCGCCACCACATCGCTGAAGTATGCCAACCACTTCAAGCGCCATTCCCAGGCGGGCATGGTGATGGTCAACCTGCCGACCGCCGGCGTGGATTACCACGTGCCGTTCGGCGGGCGCAAAGGTTCGTCCTATGGTTCGCGTGAGCAAGGTCGCTACGCGCAAGAGTTCTACACCGTGGTTAAAACTTCTTACATCGGCTCGTAAGTGCGACACCGCCAGGGCCGGTGATCCAGCCCTGGCGTCACAATCTGCTGACCCGCATAAAAATAAATAGTGGGAGTACCTCTACATGCAAGCGACCAAGCCGACACACGTCCGCTATTTGATCCTGCTCATGCTGTTTCTGGTGACGACGATCAACTATGCCGACCGTGCCACCATCGCTATCGCAGGCTCCAGCCTGCAGAAAGACCTCGGCATCGATGCCGTTACCCTCGGTTATATCTTCTCCGCTTTCGGCTGGGCCTACGTGGCCGGGCAGATTCCTGGCGGCTGGCTGCTCGACCGTTTCGGGTCGAAGAAAATCTATGCCTTGAGCATTTTCACCTGGTCGCTGTTCACCGTGCTGCAAGGCTATGTCGGTGAGTTCGGCCTGTCCACGGCCGTGGTTGCGCTGTTCATGCTGCGCTTTATGGTCGGGCTGGCCGAAGCGCCGTCCTTCCCGGGCAACGCACGGATCGTCGCCGCCTGGTTCCCCACCGCTGAACGCGGCACCGCCTCGGCGATCTTCAACTCGGCGCAGTACTTCGCCACGGTGCTGTTCGCGCCGCTGATGGGTTGGATCGTCTACCGCTTCGGCTGGCAGCATGTGTTCATCGTGATGGGCGTGATCGGCATCGTGTTCTCGCTGATCTGGTTGAAAGTGATCCACAGTCCGCGCCAGCACCCGATGATCAACGAAGCCGAGTTCAATCACATCGCCGCCAACGGCGCGATGGTCGACATGGACCAGGACAAGGGCAAGGACAAGAAAGCCGATGGTCCGAAGTGGGATTACATCCGCCAACTGCTGACCAACCGCATGATGCTCGGCGTTTACCTGGGTCAATACTGCATCAACGGCATCACTTACTTCTTCCTGACCTGGTTCCCGGTGTACCTGGTGCAGGAACGCGGCATGACCATCCTCAAGGCTGGTTTCATCGCGTCCTTGCCGGCGATCTGCGGTTTTATCGGTGGCGTCCTGGGCGGGGTGATTTCCGACTACCTGCTGCGCAAGGGCCACTCGCTGACCTTCGCTCGCAAAGCGCCGATCATCGCCGGCCTGCTGGTGTCCAGCAGCATCGTGGCCTGCAACTACGTGGACATCGAATGGATGGTGGTGGGCTTCATGGCCCTGGCCTTCTTCGGTAAAGGCGTGGGCGCACTGGGCTGGGCCGTGGTGTCCGACACCTCGCCAAAACAGATCGCCGGTTTGAGCGGTGGCTTGTTCAACACCTTTGGTAACCTGGCGTCGATCACGACGCCGATCGTCATCGGCTACATCATCAGCGCCACCGGTTCGTTCAAGTGGGCACTGGTGTTCGTCGGGTGCAACGCGTTGGTGGCGGTGTTCAGCTACCTGGTCATCGTTGGGCCGATCAAGCGTGTGGTACTCAAGGAACCGACGGCCAAGGATGCCGGCATCTCCAGTCTGTCTGAAGCGAAATCCTGAAGGAGCGGCGTCAATGCAACTGATTGAACATGCCGATTCGCCGCGTTACATCCGCCTGCACGAGCGGGACAATGTGGTGATCGTCGTCAATGACCAAGGCGTACCGGCCGGGACCGAGTTCCCGGACGGCCTGGTTACCGTGGACTTTGTACCCCAGAGCCACAAGGTCACCCTGGAAGATATTCCCGAGGGCGGCGAGGTGATTCGCTACGGCCAGGTCATTGGCTATGCGTTGCAACCGATCCCCCGTGGCAGTTGGGTCAAGGAAGACCAGCTGCGCATGCCCACCGCGCCGCCGCTGGACAGCTTGCCGCTGTCTACCGATGTGCCGGTGGCCGATGCGCCGCTGGAGGGCTACACCTTCGAGGGCTATCGCAACGCCGACGGCACCGTCGGTACGCGCAATATCCTCGGTATCACCACCACGGTGCAGTGCGTGACCGGGGTACTGGACCACGCGGTCAAGCGCATCAAGGATGAATTGCTGCCCAAGTACCCGAACGTCGATGACGTGGTGGCGCTGACCCACAGCTACGGCTGTGGTGTGGCGATCACCGCCACCGATGCGTACATCCCGATTCGCACCGTGCGCAACCTGGCGCGCAATCCGAACCTGGGTGGCGAAGCGTTGGTGATCAGCCTGGGCTGCGAGAAATTGCAGGCCGGGCAGGTGATGCACGAAAACGACAGTTCGGTGGACCTCAGCGAACCGTGGTTGTATCGCTTGCAGGATTCCAGTCACGGCTTCACCGAAATGATCGAACAGATCATGGAACTGGCCGAGACCCGCCTGAAGAAACTCGACCAGCGCCGCCGCGAAACCGTACCCGCGTCGGAACTGATCCTGGGCATGCAGTGCGGCGGCAGTGATGCGTTCTCCGGCATCACCGCCAACCCGGCGCTGGGCTACGCCTCGGACCTGTTGCTGCGGGCGGGGGCGACGGTGATGTTTTCCGAAGTCACCGAAGTGCGCGATGCGATTTACCTGCTGACCTCCCGGGCGCAAACCCAGGAAGTCGCCCAGGAACTGGTGCGCGAAATGGACTGGTACGACCGTTACCTGGCCAAGGGCGAAGCCGATCGCAGTGCCAACACCACGCCGGGCAACAAGAAGGGCGGCTTGTCGAACATCGTCGAAAAATCCCTGGGCTCGATCGTCAAGTCCGGCAGCAGCGCGATCAATGGCGTGCTCGGCCCGGGCGAGCGCTTCAAGCAAAAGGGCTTGATCTTCTGCGCCACACCGGCCAGCGATTTCGTCTGCGGCACCTTGCAACTGGCGGCGGGGATGAACCTTCACGTCTTCACCACCGGCCGGGGTACGCCGTACGGCTTGGCCATGGCCCCGGTGGTGAAGGTCTCGACCCGCACCGAACTGGCCCAGCGCTGGCCGGACCTGATCGACATCGACGCCGGCCGCATCGCCACCGGACGGGCAACCATCGAGGAGCTGGGCTGGGAGCTGTTCCACTACTACCTGGACGTGGCCAGCGGCAAGAAGCAGACCTGGGCCGAGCGGCACAAGCTGTACAACGACATCACGTTGTTCAACCCGGCGCCGATTACCTGATGATTTCGTGATCGTTGGAGACCCAGTGTGGGAGCGGGCTTGCTCGCGAATGCGGTGGTTCAGCTAGCATTGATGTTGGATGAGCCGACGCCTTCGCGAGCAAGCCCGCTCCCACAGGGGATGTGGGGGTGAATGTGGATTTTTGCGTTCACCAAAGAACAAATGTAGGAGCGAGCCTGCTCGCGATAGCACTTCACCAGACGCCAATGTCGCGAGTGGCTTATCATTAGCCACCTAACGACATCCCTCTCAAGGTCCCCGGCATGCTGGCAATTTTCCTCGAAACCCTGAACATCACCGCGCCGGTGTTTGCCATGCTGTTTCTGGGGGTGTTGCTCAAGCGCATCTATTGGATCAACGACAACTTCATCCACATCGCCTCGTCCCTGGTGTTCAACGTCACCATGCCGGCGCTGCTGTTCCTCGGCATCCTCCATGCCGACCTGCATGCGGCGTTGCAGCCAGACCTGCTGATCTACTTCTCCATCGCCACTCTGGTGAGTTTTTCCATGGCCTGGGGCTGGTCGATCTGGCGTTGCCCGCGGGAGGATCGCGGCATCTATACCCAGGGTGCGTTTCGCGGCAACAACGGCGTGATTGGCCTGGCGTTGGCGGCGAGTATGTACGGCGACTACGGGATTTCCCTGGGGGCGATCCTCGCGGCGCTGGTGATCCTGTTCTACAACACCTTGTCGACCATCGTGCTGGCGGTCTACAGCCCGGTGATCAAGTCCGATCCGTGGAGCATCTGCAAAAGCGTGGTCAGCAACCCGCTGATCATCAGCGTGATCGTCGCCGCGCCGTTCGCCTATTGGCAGATCGGCCTGCCGAACTGGTTCGAGACCTCGGCCAAATACCTGTCGCAAATGACCTTGCCCCTGGCGCTGATCTGCATCGGCGGCACGCTGTCGCTGGCGGCGTTGCGCAAGAGCGGCAAGATGGCCCTGAGTTCGAGCCTGGTGAAAATGGTCGGCCTGCCGCTGCTGACCACCCTCGGTGCCTGGCTCTGGGGCTTTCGCGGTGCGGAGTTGGGCATCCTGTTCCTGTACTTCGGCAGCCCCACCGCCGCCGCCAGTTACGTCATGGCCCGGGCGGCCGATGGCAACCATGAACTGGCCGCGGCGATCATCGTCATCACCACGTTGATGGCGGCGATTACCACCAACCTGGGGATTTTTGTGTTGCAGTGGGGTGGGTGGATCTAGACTTGGGCTTGTGGTGTTCTTGAGGTCCAATCGCGAGCAAGCTCGCTCCCACAGTGGTCTGCAGGTGCATTCAAATTTCCCATACACCCCTGTGGGAGCGAGCTTGCTCGCGATAGCGATCTAACGGTCACTCCGGTTTTTGATAGCTATCGATCACTTCCTGCGCCGCCCGAAACGCATCGATCGCCGCCGGCACCCCGGCATACACCGCGCAATGCAGCAACGCCTCGCGAATTTCTTCCACCGTGCAGCCATTGTTCAGCGCACCGCGCACATGGCCTTTGAGTTCCTGCGGGCACTTGAGGGCGGTGAGGGCGGCGAGGGTGATCAGGCTGCGGGTCTTCAGCGGCAACCCCTCGCGCTGCCAGACACTGCCCCAGGCATGTTCGTTGACGAAGTCCTGCAGCGGCTGGGTGAATTCCGTGGCATTGCCCAGGGCGCGGTCGACGAATGCGTCGCCCATGACCTGGCGACGCATGTCCAGGCCGGTCTTTGGAGTGTCGGTCATGGCAAATCCCTCTTGTGATGTTGGCGGCGCCAGGCGCGCAAGGAGGTGAACAGCAAAAACGCGAGCAGGGCCGGCAGCACGTAAAACAGCATCAGCCGTTCCAGCTGGCCGGCCAAGGGCATGCCGGTGGTGAACGACATCACGTGCAGCCCGTAGGCCAGGTACAAGCCCAAAAACAGCAGGCCTTCGGCGCGGGTGACGCGATAGCCGGAATAAAACACCGGCAGGCACAGCACGGCCACGCCGAGCATGACCGGCAGGTCGAAATCCAGGGCGTTGGGCGAGACCGAGAGAGGCGTTGGCGCGACGAGGGCCGTCACCCCCAGCACGCCCAGCAGGTTGAACAGGTTGCTGCCGATGACGTTGCCCACCGCGATGTCCCGTTGGCCCCGCAGGGCGGCGATCAGCGAGGTGGCGAGTTCCGGCAACGAGGTGCTGATGGCGACGATGGTCAGGCCGATGACGCGTTCTGAAAGCCCGAGATCCGTCGCCACTTCTACCGCCGCGCCCAGCAGCAGGTGCCCGGCAAAAATCAGCATCGCCAGGCCCAGCACGATCATCGACAGGCTCTTGAACCAGGACACCTGGGCCACGTCGACGCCCACCGGATGCGGTCGTCCCGAGTGCCGTGATTGGCGCAGCAACAGGCCCAGGTATACCGCCAGGGCGATGAGCAGCAGCACACCGTCCAGTCGCGTCAGTTCCTCGTTCCAGGCCAGCACGAACACCAGCAGGGCGGCGCCGATCATCAGCGGGATGTCCAGGCGCACCAACTGGCGCGAGACGCGCAGCGGAATGATCAGTGCCGACAACCCGAGGGTGACGAGGATGTTGAAGATGCTGCTGCCGATCACGCTGCCCACCGCGATGTCAGCGTTCTGCGCCAGGGTCGCCTGCAGGCTGACCGCCATTTGCGGTGCGCTGCTGCCGAAGGCGACAACGCTCAGGCCGATGATGAGTGGCCGTACCTGCAAACGTGCCGACAGGCCCACGGCGGCGCGCACCAGCAGCTCGGCGCCGGTGATTAGCAACAGCAGGCCGCCGAGTAATTCGATCAGGCTGAGCAGCGGTAGGGCGGTGAGTAGGGAAATGGCCGGGCTCCGTCTATCAATCGTCGAGGGCTTGCACGCGTACCCGTGCGGTGCCTTTGCGCAACATGCCCAGTTGCTCGGCGGCTTCGCGGGATACGTCGATCAAACGACCACGGGAGTATGGGCCACGGTCGTTGATGCGGACCACGACACTGTTATTGTTGCCCAGGTTGGTGATTTTCACCCGTGTGCCGAACGGCAACTGGCGGTGGGCGGCGGTCAGGCTGTGTTGGTCGAAACGCTCGCCACTGGCGGTGCGCTTGCCATGGTGCCTGGCACCGTAATAAGAGGCGACGCCGGTCTGGTCGTAGCCGTGTGGGTCGACCGTCCCGCTCTGGCTGGCGCAACCGGCCAGCAGGGACAGCAGGGCGCAGGCGCCGAGGAGACGCTTCATGTAGAGGGTTCCCACATCAATGTGGTTGTGGAATGCATTGTGGCGAGGGAGCTTGCTCCCGCTGGGGCGCGAAGCGGCCCCCAACAATCTGCTGCCAGATACAGGGGGCTGCTGCGCAGCCCAGCGGGAGCAAGCTCCCTCGCCACAGGGAATTGAGCCAGGCTGAAAGACTGGCTCCATGGTCATCAACCTTCGAGCTTGCTTTTGAGCAGTTCGTTGACCTGTTGCGGGTTGGCCTTGCCCTTGGAGGCTTTCATGGCCTGGCCGACGAAAAAGCCGAACATCTTGCCGCGTTTGGCTTCGTCTGCCGCACGGTATTGTTCGACCTGCTCGGCGTTGGCCGCGAGCATTTCATCGAGCACGGCACTGATCGCGCCGCTGTCGGTGACTTGCTTCAAGCCGCGCTTCTCGATGATCTCGTCGGCGCTGCCTTCACCATTGGCCATGGCTTCGAACACCATCTTGGCGATCTTGCCGGAAATGGTGTTGTCCTTGATCCGCAGCAGCATGCCGCCCAGTTGCTCGGCCGAGACCGGCGATTCGTCGATTTCCAGGCCCTGCTTGTTCAGCAGGCTGCCCAATTCGACCATCACCCAGTTGGCCGCCAGCTTGGCGTCGCCGCCGATGCTCACGACTTTCTCGAAGTAATCGGCCTGCTCGCGGCTGGTGGCCAGGACGTTGGCGTCATAGCTCGACAGCCCGAACTGCGCCTGGAAGCGCTCGCGTTTTTGCGGCGGCAGTTCCGGGAGGGTGGCGCGCACGTCATTGAGGAACGAATTCTCGATGACCACCGGCAGCAGGTCCGGATCGGGGAAGTAACGGTAGTCGTTGGCTTCTTCCTTGCTGCGCATCGGACGGGTTTCGTCCTTGTTCGGGTCGTACAGGCGGGTCTGCTGGATGACCTTGCCACCGTCTTCGATCAGTTCGATCTGGCGCTGGATCTCGCTGTTGATCGCTTTCTCGATGAAGCGGAACGAGTTGACGTTCTTGATCTCGCAGCGGGTGCCGAACTCGACCTGGCCCTTGGGCCGGATCGACACGTTGCAGTCGCAGCGCAGCGAGCCTTCGGCCATGTTGCCGTCGCAGATGCCCAGGTAGCGCACCAGCGCATGGATCGCCTTGACGTAGGCCACGGCTTCCTTGGCGCTGCGCATGTCCGGTTCGGAGACGATTTCCAGCAGCGGCGTGCCAGCACGGTTCAGGTCGATGCCGGTGGCACCGTTGAACTCTTCGTGCAGGCTCTTGCCGGCGTCTTCCTCCAGGTGCGCACGGGTGATGCCGACGCGCTTGACCGTGCCGTCTTCCAGGGCGATGTCCAGGTGGCCCTTGCCGACAATCGGCAGCTCCATCTGGCTGATCTGGTAGCCCTTGGGCAGGTCCGGGTAGAAGTAGTTCTTGCGGGCGAACACGTTGTGCTGACCGATCTCGGCGTCGATCGCCAGGCCGAACATCACCGCCATACGCACGGCTTCGGCGTTGAGCACCGGCAGCACGCCGGGCATGCCCAGGTCGACCAGGCTGGCCTGGGTGTTGGGCTCGGAGCCAAAGGTGGTGGAGCTACCGGAAAAGATTTTCGACCGGGTGGTGAGCTGGGTGTGTATCTCCAGCCCGATCACGACTTCCCATTGCATGTGTTTCTCCTCAGAAGCCGGTTGGGGTGCGGGTGTGCCAGTCAGTGTTCTGCTGGTACTGGTGCGCCACATTGAGCAGGCGGCCTTCCTGGAAGTACGGCGCGAGCAACTGTACACCTACCGGCAGGCCATCGACGAAACCGGCCGGCATGGACAGGCCCGGCAAGCCGGCGAGGTTGGCGGTGATGGTGTAGACGTCTTCCAGATACGCAGCGACCGGGTCGCTGTTCTTGGCGCCGAGTTTCCAGGCCGGGTTCGGCGTGGTCGGGCCGAGGATGATGTCGACCTCATTGAAGGCGGCCATGAAATCGTTCTTCACCAGGCGCCGGATTTTCTGCGCCTTGAGGTAGTAGGCATCGTAGTAGCCGGCGGACAACGCGTAGGCACCGACCATGATCCGGCGCTGCACTTCGGCGCCGAAGCCTTCGCCACGGGAGCGCTTGTACAGGTCGATCAGGTTTTCCGGGTTCTCGCAGCGATGGCCGAAGCGCACGCCGTCGAAACGCGACAGGTTCGAGGACGCCTCCGCTGGAGCGATCACGTAGTACGCGGGAATCGCGTGCTGCATGTTCGGCAGGCTGATTTCCTTGACCACCGCGCCGAGCTTTTCCAGTTCCTTGATGCTGTTGTGGATCAGGTCGGCGATGCGCGGGTCGAGACCGGCGCCGAAGTATTCCTTCGGCACGCCGATGCGCAGGCCCTGCAGTGAGCCGTTGAGGCTGGCGCTGTAGTCCGGCACCGGTTCATCGATGCTGGTGGAATCGTTCGGGTCGAAGCCGGCCATGCCTTGCAGCAGGATCGCGCAGTCTTCGGCGGTGCGGGCCAGCGGGCCACCCTGGTCGAGGCTAGAGGCGTAGGCGATCATGCCCCAGCGCGAGACGCGGCCGTAGGTGGGCTTGAGGCCGGTGAGGTTGGTGAACGCCGCCGGCTGGCGAATCGAACCACCGGTGTCGGTGGCGGTGGCGGCTGGCAACAGGCGCGCGGCCACGGCGGCGGCGGAACCGCCGGACGAACCGCCCGGTACGTGTTCCAGGTTCCACGGATTCTTCACCGCGCCGTAGTAGCTCGACTCGTTGGCCGAACCCATGGCGAATTCGTCCATGTTGGTCTTGCCCAGGGTCACGGCGCCGGCGGCGGCCAGTTTGGCGACCACGGTGGCGTCGTACGGGGCCTTGAAGTTGTCGAGCATCTTCGAGCCGCAGCTGGTGCGGATGCCCTGGGTGCAGAACAGATCCTTGTGAGCAATCGGTGCGCCGAGCAGGGCGCCGTTCTCACCGTTGGCGCGACGGGCGTCGGCGGCCTTGGCCTGGCTCAGGGCCAGCTCCGGGGTGAGGCTGATGAAACTGTTGAGCTGTGGGTCGAGCTGGGCGATACGCGCCAGCAAAACCTGGGTCAGCTCTTCGGAAGAAAACTTTTTATCGGCGAGTCCGCGGGCGATCTCGGCCAGGGTCATGTGATGCATGAGAGGCTCTTTCCCTTTAGTCGATGACTTTCGGAACCAGGTACAGGCCGTTTTCGACCGCTGGTGCGATGGACTGGTAGGCCTCGCGGTGATTGGACTCGGTCACGACGTCGGCGCGCAGGCGCTGGCTGGCTTCCAGTGGGTGAGCCAGTGGTTCGATACCGTCGGTATTGACCGCCTGCATCTCGTCGACCAGCCCCAGAATGCTGTTCAGGGCAGAAGTAATGTGTGGAAGATCGGCTTCATTAAGGCCCAGACAGGCCAGATGAGCGATTTTTTCCACGTCGGAGCGTTCAAGCGCCATGGGATTCTCCAGTGGAAAACAAAACGGACGCAGTCTGTCCGTGTGTTAGATTGTCGGAACACTACCGCATTTCTACGGCCTTACGGCCGCGATTGTGGGGTTTGGTGCACAGAAAAGCGGCCAATTTAACATATTGGCGCCTTGCCCAAAATCCCTGTCGTTGTTAGAGTTTGCCGCACTTTTTTACCCACGCGTTGCCTAGGGTCCCTTTCCCATGTTCAAGAAACTGCGTGGCATGTTTTCCAGCGATCTTTCCATTGACCTGGGCACTGCCAACACCCTTATTTACGTGCGCGAGCGCGGTATCGTCCTGAATGAACCCTCGGTCGTGGCCATCCGTACCCACGGTAACCAGAAGAGCGTCGTGGCTGTCGGCACGGAAGCCAAGCGCATGCTGGGCCGTACGCCGGGCAACATTGCCGCCATTCGTCCGATGAAAGACGGCGTGATCGCCGACTTCAGCGTCTGCGAAAAGATGCTGCAGTACTTCATCAACAAGGTTCATGAAAACAGCTTCCTGCAGCCCAGCCCTCGTGTGCTGATCTGCGTTCCATGCAAATCCACCCAGGTGGAGCGTCGCGCCATCCGTGAATCGGCCCTTGGTGCCGGTGCCCGTGAAGTGTTCCTGATCGAAGAACCGATGGCCGCTGCCATCGGTGCCGGCCTGCCGGTCGAAGAAGCACGCGGTTCGATGGTCGTCGACATCGGTGGGGGTACCACTGAAATCGCCCTGATCTCCCTGAACGGTGTGGTCTATGCCGAATCCGTACGTGTGGGCGGCGACCGTTTCGACGAAGCGATCATCACCTACGTGCGTCGCAACTACGGCAGCCTGATCGGCGAGTCCACCGCCGAGCGCATCAAGCAGGAAATCGGCACGGCCTACCCGGGCGGCGAAGTGCGTGAAGTCGACGTGCGCGGCCGCAACCTGGCCGAAGGCGTTCCACGGGCCTTCACCCTCAACTCCAACGAAGTGCTCGAAGCGCTCCAAGAGTCGCTGGCGACCATCGTGCAGGCGGTCAAGAGCGCCCTGGAGCAATCGCCGCCGGAACTGGCGTCGGACATCGCCGAGCGTGGCCTGGTGCTGACCGGTGGTGGCGCGCTGTTGCGTGACCTCGACAAGTTGCTGGCCCAGGAAACCGGCCTGCCGGTGATCGTTGCCGAAGACCCGCTGACCTGCGTTGCCCGCGGCGGTGGCCGTGCATTGGAAATGATGGACAAGCACACCATGGATCTGCTCTCCAGCGAATAAGTCTTGCTGGGATGGTCTATGTTGTTCGCTCCCGGGCAGCACTTTGCAGTGCTGCCCGTTGGCGTTTATCTTCTGTCATTCGTATCCAGGCCGGTTTGATGCCGTATGAATAAAGAGAACATTTGCCTGGGAGGAGCGGCCTATTAAACCGCTTTTCGCCAAAGGCCCCTCATTGGGTGTGCGCCTGTTGGTGCTGACCGTGCTATCGGTTGCGCTGATGGTGGTCGATGCCCGTTTCACGCTGCTCAAGCCCGTGCGCAGCCAGATGTCGCTGGTGTTGATGGAGTCCTACTGGATCACCGACCTGCCGCAGCGGTTGTGGCAAGGTGTGGCCAGCCAGTTTGGCAGCCGGACCGAACTGGTCGCTGAAAACGAAAAACTCAAGACCGAGAACCTGCTGTTGCAGGGGCGCATGCAGAAGCTCGCGGCCCTCACCGAGCAGAACGTTCGGCTGCGTGAGTTGCTCAACTCTTCTGCGCTGGTCAACGAGAAGGTCGAAGTGGCCGAGTTGATCGGCATGGACCCCAACCCCTTCACCCACCGCATCATCATCAACAAGGGTGAGCGCGACGGTGTGGTCCTCGGTCAGCCGGTGCTCGACGCCCGGGGCCTGATGGGCCAGGTGGTGGAGCTGATGCCCTACACCTCCCGGGTGCTGCTGCTGACCGACACCACCCACAGCATTCCCGTGCAGGTCAATCGCAACGGCTTGCGGGCGATTGCCAGCGGCACCGGCAACCCGGAGCGCCTGGAACTGCGGCATGTGGCCGACACCGCGGACATCAAGGAAGGCGACCTGCTGGTCAGCTCCGGCCTCGGCCAGCGCTTTCCGGCCGGTTATCCGGTGGCGACGGTCAAGGAAGTCATCCATGACTCCGGCCAGCCATTCGCTATCGTGCGCGCGGTGCCGACGGCCGCGTTGAACCGCAGTCGTTATCTGCTGCTGGTGTTCAGCGACACCCGGACGCCCGAGGAGCGCGCCAACGAAGCCGCGGCGGCCCAGGAAGCCCAGGACCGGCAAGGCGGCGAGTCGGCTGCCCCGGCTGCCCCGGCGCCTGTCCCTGCAATCGTACCCAAGCCGCAAGCGGCCGCACCGGCCCCGGCAGCTCCGGCAACAACGCCAGCGCCCGCCCCGGCTACCCCGGCCGCGCCTGCTGCGAAACCGCCCAGGTCGGCCAACCAAGCGCCGGCGTCTCAGCCGGCCCGGCCCGCAGCCAAACCACCTGTCTCCACGCCGGCCGCCGCGCCAGCCACCAGGGGAGCACGAGAAGAATGAGCAGTACTCAATCCGGTAACGGTTGGATGGTCTGGCTGACCTTCGCCATCGGCCTGTTGCTCAGCGTGTCGCCGCTGCCGCAGTTCATGGAAATCCTGCGGCCGCTGTGGCTGGCGCTGCTGCTGGCATTCTGGGCACTGGCGTTGCCGCACAAGGTCGGCATGGTCACCGCCTGGTGCCTGGGCCTGGCCGAGGACGTGCTCTATGGCACGTTGCTGGGGCAGAACGCGCTGATCCTGACGCTGATCACGTTTCTGGTGCTGTCGCTGCAACAGCGCTTGCGGATGTTCCCCATGTGGCAACAATGCCTGGTGATCCTGGTGATTTTCGGCCTGGCGCAACTGGTGCAATTGTGGCTCAGCGCGCTCACCGGCAATCGTCAGCCGACCCTGGCGCTGGTGCTGCCGGCCCTGGTCAGCGCCTTGCTCTGGCCGTGGGTCAGCTTCGGTTTACGTGGCCTGCGCCTGCGTTTCAAAATCAACTGATTCGGTCAGGCATTGGCCTTGATAGGGAGAATGTCTTGATGAAACCGCTTTACCTCGCCTCCGGCTCACCGCGTCGACGTGAGCTCCTCACGCAGATCGGCGTGCCTTTTACCGCCATCAGCGCGGACATCGATGAAACACCCCTGGATCACGAAACCCCTTCGGCCTATGTCGAGCGTTTGGCGCGCGGCAAGGCCGAGGCCGGGCGGCGCGCCATGCCGGCCGGCGTGGATGGCTGTGTGTTGGGGGCCGACACGGCCGTGGTGCTGGACGGAAGGATTCTCGGCAAACCACTGGACCAGGCCGACTCCCTGGCCATGCTCTTGAGCCTGTCCAACCGCGACCATGAAGTGTTGACCGCCATTGCGATCCTGGACGGGCAGCGTTGCGAATCCCGCGTCGTGCGCAGCCGGGTGCGTTTTCGTTGCATCACTGAACAGCAAGCGCTTGCCTACTGGGCCAGCGGTGAACCCCGGGACAAGGCCGGTGGCTATGGCATCCAGGGGCTGGGCGCGGTATTTGTCGCCGGGCTTGAAGGCAGTTATTCGGCGGTGGTTGGCCTGCCGCTGTGCGAAACCGCAGAACTCCTGGGCCATTTCGGCATACCCTGTTGGCAAACCTTGAACGCGCGCTGAGCGCCGTCTGACTTGATGCGGCCATAATCGTGAACACGCCTGAACGAGACCCTGCCATGAGTGAAGAGATCCTGATCAACATCACGCCGATGGAATCACGCGTGGCGGTGGTTGAAAACGGTGTGCTGCAAGAGGTCCACGTCGAGCGTACGCAAAAGCGTGGCATCGTCGGCAATATCTACAAGGGCAAGGTGGTGCGGGTGTTGCCGGGCATGCAGGCGGCCTTCGTCGACATCGGCCTGGACCGCGCAGCGTTCATTCATGCCTCGGAAATTTCCATGCGCGAAGGGCCGGCCGTGGAGAGCATCAGCGCGCTGGTCCATGAAGGCCAGAGCCTGGTGGTGCAGGTCACCAAGGACCCCATCGGTTCCAAGGGCGCGCGCCTGACCACGCAGCTGTCGATTCCATCGCGTTACCTGGTGTACATGCCGCGCACCGCCCATGTCGGCATTTCCCTGAAAATCGAAGATGAAGCCGAACGCGAGCGCCTCAAGCAGGTGGTCAGCGATTGCGTGGAAAAAGAAGGCATCAAGGAAGCCGGTGGTTTCATCCTGCGCACGGCGGCCGAAGGGGCCGGGGCTGATGAGATCCTCATGGACATCCGTTACCTGCGAAGGCTCTGGGACCAGATCGCCGCACAAATCAAGACCATCGCCACCCCCAGCGTGATCTACGAAGACCTGGGCCTGGCACTGCGCACGCTGCGGGACCTGGTCAGCCCCAAGATCGAGAAAATCCGCATCGACTCCCGGGAAACTTTCCAGAAGACCACTCAGTTCGTCGCCGAGCTGATGCCGGAAATCGCCGATCGCCTTGAGCATTACCCAGGCGAGCGGCCGATTTTCGACCTGTACGGCGTCGAGGACGAAATCCAGAAAGCCCTTGAACGCAAGGTGCCGCTCAAATCCGGCGGTTACCTGGTGGTCGATCCGGCCGAGGCCATGAGCACCATCGACGTCAACACCGGGGCGTTCGTCGGCCATCGCAACCTCGAAGAAACCATCTTCAAGACCAACCTGGAAGCGGCCACGGCCATTGCCCGCCAACTGCGCCTGCGCAACCTGGGCGGGATCATCATCATCGACTTCATCGACATGGAGCATGAAGAGCACCAGCGCCAGGTGTTGCGGACCCTGGAAAAACAACTGGAGCGGGACCACGCCAAGACCAACATCATCGGCATCACCGAGCTGGGCCTGGTGCAGATGACCCGCAAGCGCACCCGCGAAAGCCTTGAGCAAGTGCTGTGCGAGCCATGCAGCAGTTGCCAGGGCCGGGGCAAGCTCAAGACCCCCGAAACCGTGTGTTACGAAATCTTCCGGGAAATTCTCCGGGAGGCGCGCGCTTACCAGGCTACCGGCTATAGAGTGTTGGCGAACCAGAAAGTGGTGGACCGCCTGCTCGATGAAGAGTCAGGCAATGTCGCCGAGCTGGAGGCCTTTATCGGCCGTACGATTCGCTTCCAGGTGGAAACCATGTATTCCCAGGAACAATACGACGTGGTGTTGCTCTGAAGGGCTTGGGAAGCGGCGGGCCCGCGGATTTGATTTTCTTTGCCAGGGGAGCCCACTGACATGGAGCGTCTGACACGCATTTTGGCCGCGCTGACCCGCTGGGGGCTGGGCCTGTGCGCGCTCCTCCTGGTGCTGCTGGCCTTATACGTCAGCCTTGGTCGGGAGTTGGTCCCGCTGGTGGCCGAATACCGCGCCGAGGTCCAGGCCCGGGCCGGCGAGGCCTTGGGCATGCCCGTGCACATCGGCAGCCTCGAGGGCAGCTGGAGCGCGTTGGCGCCGATTCTGGCGGCGCGCGACGTGGTGGTCGGCGAGGGCCCCAATGCCTTGCACCTGGATCAGGTGCGGGCCGTGCCAGACCTGTGGGCCAGCCTGTTGGCGCGCCAGGTGCGGATTGCTCACCTGGAGCTCAGCGGGCTGAAAATCAGCCTCAAGGAGGGTGCCGACGGCAAATGGGCCCTGGAAGGCTTGCCGGTGCAGGACGACCAGCCCCTCGATCCGCAGCAATTGCTTGATCGCATGCAGGTGGTTTCCCGGTTGTCGGTGCTCGACAGCCAGGTGACCTTGCAACCCCTTGATCAGCCACCGTTGACCCTGACCTACGTCGGCCTGAGCCTGCGCACCGGCGTCACTCGCCAGCGCCTGGACGCACGCCTGACCCTGCCCGACGGCCAGCCCGTGGCGATCAACCTGCGCACGCGCATCCGTGCCAGCGATTGGAAGAACGGCCAAGCTGATGCTTACCTGAGCCTGCCGCAAAGCGACTGGGCCCAATGGTTGCCGAAACGCCTGACCCAGCAATGGCATTTTTCCCAGATCAAGGCCGGCGGTGAATTCTGGTTGAGCTGGGGTGACGGCACGGTGCAAAGCGCGGCCATGCGATTGAACGCGCCGCAACTCCAGGGCGCCTATGCCGAGCGCAAGCCGGTGCAGATCCACAACCTGGCCCTCAACGGTTATTTCCAGCGGGGTAGCCAAGGGTTCACCGCGACGTTCGACTCCCTGGCGATGAGCCTCGGCGAGACGCGCTGGGAAACGCGCCTGCAACTGCAACAGAGCGATGCTACCGAGACGGCTGAAGAGCGCTGGCACTTACAGGCCGATCGCCTCGACTTGACCCCGCTGACGCCCTTGCTCAATGCCCTGGCGCCGCTGCCCGAAGGCGTCGCCACGACCATCGACCATCTCAAGGTGACGGGCGGCCTGCGCAACGTGCTGGTGGACTATCGACCGCAAAACAGCGGTGATCAAAAAATCAGCTTTGCCACGAATCTGGACACGGTGGGGTTCGATGCCTATCGCGGTGCGCCGGCTGCGCGCAACGTATCGGGCAGCCTGAGCGGCGACCTGGGCGGCGGCGAGCTGCGCATGGACAGCAAGGATTTTTCCCTGCACCTGGACCCGATCTTCGCCAAGCCCTGGCAATATCTGCAGGCCAACGCCCGACTGACCTGGAAGCTGGACAAACAAGGTTTCACCCTCATCGCGCCGTATCTCAAGGTGCTGGGCGAGGAGGGCCGGATTGCCGGCGATTTCCTGATCCGCCTGCATTTCGATCACAGCCAGGAAGACTACATGGACCTGCGGGTCGGACTGGTGGACGGTGATGGGCGCTACACCGCCAAGTATCTGCCTGCGGTCCTGAGCCCGGCGCTGGATGAGTGGCTGCGCACGGCAATCGTCAAGGGCGCGGTGGATGAGGGCTTTTTCCAGTATCAGGGCTCGCTGAACCACGGTGCCGAGGATGCGGCTCGCAGTATCAGCCTGTTTTTCAAGGTGCACGACGCCGAACTGGCGTTCCAGCCGGGCTGGCCTTCGGTCAGCAAAGTCAGTGGCGATGTTTTTGTCGAAGACAGCGGCGTGCGCATCTATGCCAGCCAAGGGCAATTGCTGGGCACCCAGGTCAAGGACGTTGCAGTGAATATTCCCCATGTACCGAGCGGGCAGAGTTCTCATCTGCTGCTGGACGGCGGCTTCGCCGGTGGTTTGGGAGACGGTCTGAAAATCCTCCAGACGGCGCCGATTGGCACCGCCGAGACGTTCGCCGGCTGGGAGGGAGAGGGGGATCTGCAGGGCAGCGTGAAGCTCGATATCCCGCTGGTCAAAGGCGAGCAGCCGAAGATCCTGGTGGATTTCGTCACCGACAAGGCCCGGCTCAAACTCAGCGAACCGGCGCTGGAGCTGACTCAGCTCAAAGGCGACTTCCGTTTCGACAGCAACAAAGGACTCAGCGGCAAGGGCATTACGGCTCGGGCCTTCGACCGTCCTGTCACGGCGCAGATTTTTGCCGAAGGCCGCGCCGGTGCGCTCAATACCCGGGTCACCGCGGCCGGGCAGGTGGAGATCAAGAAGCTCACCAACTGGCTGAACGTCACCCAGCCGCTGCCCGTGTCCGGGGTGATTCCCTATCAGTTGCAAGTGATCCTCGACGGTGCCGACAGCCAGTTGTCGGTCAACTCCAGCCTCAAGGGCGTGGCGGTGGACCTGCCGGCGCCCTTCGGCATGGCCGCCGATGTGGGGCGCGACACGGTGTTTCGCATGACCCTGCAAGGGCCGGAGCGCCGTTACTGGGTCGACTATGGCGACCTGGCCAGCTTCACTTACGCGGCGCCGGGCGGGAAGTTCGCCGACGGTCGCGGCGAGTTGCTGCTGGGGGATGGCGATGCTGTCTTGCCAGGTGCCAAGGGCCTGCGATTGCGCGGGACGCTTTCGGAACTGGACGTCGGCCCCTGGCAAACACTGGTGAGCAAGTACGCCGGCCAGGACCCGGGCGGCAGCGCCAAGCAGTTGCTCAGCGGTGCCGATCTGAAAATCGGCAAGCTCACGGCAATGGGTACGACCCTGGACCAGGCTTCCGTGCAGCTTGATCGTAAGCCGGACGCCTGGGGCTTGCGGCTCGATAGCCAGCAGGCCAAGGGCAGCGTCAGCTTGCCAGACGCCAAAGCCGCTCCGATTGGTATCAAGCTTGACTATGTCCGCCTGCCGGCCGTGGACCCGACGGTTCAGGCCGACGAAAACGCACCGGACCCGCTGGCGTCGGTCGATCCCACTGCAATTGCGGCGATGGATATCGCCATCGACCAGTTGTTCCAAGGCCCGGACCTGATCGGTGCCTGGTCGTTGAAGGTGCGTCCGACAGGCAAGGGTATCGCGCTGAACAATCTGGACCTGGGCCTCAAGGGCATGGTGTTGCAGGGCAACGGCGCCTGGGAGGGCGCGCCCGGTTCCACCAGCAGCTGGTACAAGGGCCGCATCGGTGGCAAGAACCTGGCAGACGTGCTCAAGGGCTGGGGCTATGCCCCGAGCGTGACCAGCCAGGAGTTCCACATGGATGTCGATGGTCGCTGGCCGGGCTCGCCTGCGTGGGTCGCGACCAAACGTTTTTCCGGCAGTCTCGATGCGTCGCTGAGCAAGGGCCAGTTCGTCGAGGTTGAAGGCAGTGCCCAGGCATTGCGGGTCTTCGGACTGCTGAATTTCAACTCCATCGGCCGGCGCTTGCGCCTGGACTTCTCCGACTTGTTCGGCAAGGGTTTGAGCTACGACCGGGTCAAGGGGCTGCTGGTGGCGAGCGATGGCATCTACGTCACCCGTGAACCCATCACCCTGACGGGGCCGTCAAGCAACTTGGAACTCAACGGAACGCTGGACATGGTGGCCGATCGGGTCGACGCCAAGTTGCTGGTGACGCTGCCGGTGACCAACAACCTGCCAATTGCCGCTCTGATTGTCGGTGCGCCGGCGGTGGGTGGCGCACTGTTTTTGATCGACAAATTGATCGGCGACCGCGTGGCGCGTTTCGCCAGCGTAAGATACGACGTCAAGGGGCCGTGGAAAGAGCCGAAGATCACCTTTGACAAGCCGTTCTGACGGCTGGCGCCAACCCCTTGTGGGAGCGGGCTTGCTCGCGAAAGCGTCAGTACCTTCAACATTGATGTGACAGACACACCGCTTTCGCGAGCAAGCCCGCTCCCACAGGGGGAACTATGCAAAAAAGTGATGGAGGCACCATGCCAGTCGCAGTGATTCAAATGGTCAGCCAGAGCGATGTGCTCGCCAACCTGGCGCGTGCCCGTGCGCTGCTGGAGCAGGCGGCCGCCGGCGGGGCCAGGCTGGTGGTGCTGCCTGAGAACTTCGCGGCCATGGGCCGGCGGGACATCGGTGACATCGGTCGCGCCGAAGCCTTTGGTCAGGGCCCGATCCTGCCCTGGTTGAAACAGGCCGCCCGCGACCTCAAGTTATGGATTGTGGCCGGTACCTTGCCGTTGCCGCCGGTGGACCGGCCCGAGGGCAAGGTCCATGCCTGTTCGTTGTTGATCGACGACCAGGGCCAGATCGTGGCGCGCTACGACAAGCTGCACCTGTTCGATGTGGACGTGGCGGACAATCGCGGGCGCTATCGCGAGTCTGATGACTATGCTTATGGCAGCCAGGTGGTGGTCGCCGATACACCCGTAGGGAAGGTTGGCCTGACGGTGTGCTATGACGTGCGTTTCCCGGAGCTGTACAGCGAATTGCGTGCGGCCGGCGCCGAGCTGATCACGGTGCCCTCGGCATTCACTGCGGTGACCGGCGCCGCCCATTGGGAGGTGCTGATTCGCGCCCGGGCCATCGAGACCCAGTGTTATGTGCTGGCGGCCGCCCAGGGCGGGATGCACCCAGGGCCACGGGAAACCTTTGGCCACGCCGCGATTGTCGATCCGTGGGGCCGTGTGCTGGCGCACCAGGATCAAGGCGAGGCCGTGCTGCTGGCCGAACGCGACAGCAGCGAACAGGCGTCCATCCGGGCGCGCATGCCGGTGGCCAGCCATCGGCGCTTTTTCTCGCAGGGCGCTTCACCGCGACCTGTCCAAGACGACGAATTCAAGGCGTAAAACATATGAGCGGGTTGTTATCCTCAGTCAGTGAACACCTTTTAGCCCCCGGCGGCGTCACCCTGGAGAGCCTGCAAGGCGTGCTGGGCGACCTGGCCGGCCCGGGCATCGATGCGGCCGACCTGTATTTCCAGGGGCAGATCTCCGAGTCCTGGTCGCTGGAAGACGGCATCGTCAAGGAAGGCAGCTTCAACCTTGACCAAGGCGTGGGTGTGCGGGCCCAGTCCGGGGAAAAAACCGGCTTCGCCTACAGTAACGCCATTACGCTGGAGGCCCTCGGCGCTGCAGCTCGCGCCGCTCGTTCGATTTCCCGGGCCGGGCAGAATGGCACGGTCCAGGCCTTCAGCAGCCAGGACGTGACACAGCTGTATGCACCGGATAACCCGCTGGAAGTCATGAGCCGCGCCGAGAAGGTCGAACTGCTCAAGCGCATCGACGTCGCCACTCGCGCCCTCGACCCACGTATCCAGCAAGTGACGGTGAGCATGGCCGGTGTCTGGGAACGGATCCTGGTGGCGTCCACCGACGGCGGCCTGGCGGCGGACGTTCGGCCGCTGGTGCGGTTCAATGTCAGCGTCATCGTCGAGCAGAACGGTCGTCGCGAACGTGGCGGCCATGGCGGCGGCGGACGTACCGATTACCGCTATTTCCTCAGCGAAGACCGCGCCATGGGCTATGCCCGCGAAGCGTTGCGCCAGGCGCTGGTCAACCTCGAGGCGATCCCGGCGCCGGCTGGCACGTTGCCGGTGGTGCTGGGTTCCGGCTGGTCCGGCGTGCTGCTGCACGAAGCGGTGGGCCACGGCCTGGAAGGCGATTTCAACCGCAAAGGCAGTTCAGCCTACAGCGGGCGCATGGGTGAAATGGTTGCCTCGAAACTCTGCACCATCGTCGATGACGGCACCCTGGCTGGGCGCCGCGGTTCCCTGAGCGTCGACGACGAAGGCACGCCGACCGAGTGCACCACGCTGATCGAGAACGGTGTACTCAAGGGTTACATGCAAGACAAACTCAACGCCCGGCTGATGGGCGTGGCCCGCACCGGCAACGGTCGCCGCGAGTCTTACGCGCACCTGCCCATGCCGCGCATGACCAATACCTACATGCTGGGCGGCCAGAGCGATCCGGCGGAAATCATCGCCTCGGTGAAAAAAGGCATTTATTGCGCCAACCTCGGTGGCGGCCAGGTGGACATCACCAGCGGCAAATTCGTGTTCTCCACCAGCGAGGCCTACCTGATCGAAGACGGCAAGATCACCGCGCCGGTCAAGGGTGCGACGCTGATCGGCAACGGACCGGAGGCGATGAGCAAGGTGTCGATGGTCGGTAACGACCTGGCGCTGGACAGCGGTGTGGGGACGTGCGGCAAGGACGGGCAATCGGTGCCGGTTGGCGTGGGTCAACCGACCCTGAAGATCGATGCGATTACCGTGGGTGGCACGGGCGCATGAACATATTCACGGGCCCCGTGGCGAGGGAGCTTGCTCCCGCTGGGCTACGCAGTAGCCCCAATGCGGTCGCTGCGCAACCGAGCGGGAGCAAGCTCCCTCGCCACGGTAATTGCTACCCCGGCAAGGGATTAGTGAGCCAGTGAACGATCAGCGCAGGCCGCGTTGGGTTTCGTCCAGCTCACGGATGTACTTGAAGATCTTTCGGCTCGAGGCCGGTGGCTTGTTATGCGCCAACTCGTGCTGGGCCTGACGAATCAGGGAGCGCAATTGCTGGCGATCGGCCTCCGGGTAGTCGATGACGAATTTTTCCAGCACGCCGTCATCGCCTGCGATCAAGCGATCACGCCAGCGTTCCAGACCATGGAAGCGTTCGTTGTACTGTCGGGTGGAGGCATCGAGTTGATCGAGCAGAACCAGAATGGCGGCAGTGTCCTGGTCGCGCATCAGTTTGCCGATGAATTGCAGGTGCCGTTTACGCGCGATATTCGCGGTGTGCTTGGGCGCATCGGCCAGGGCCCGGCGCATGGCGTCGGTCAAGGGCAGTTTGGCCAGCAAGTCAGGCTTGAGTGTTGTCAGGCGCTCGCCGAGGTCAACCAGAGCATGCAGCTCGCGTTTGACCTGGGATTTGCTTTTTTCACCCTCGTAGAGGGAGTCGTCGTAAGAATCAACCATGGTGGCAGTCCGCAAAGAAACGCCGCCATGATAACCAGTCGGGGGCCGCTTGTCCGGCCCGGTCGCTCGAAGGCCTCGGGTTTGTTCGTACATACCCTGACCGAAAACAGAATTTGAGTGGAGAACACCATGAGTGCAGTTCAGAGCGTCGGCCCGCAAGCATTGCCGGCACTGCAGGAACAAGTCGAGCAGATCCTCGCCGAAGCCAAGCGGCAGGGCGCCAGTGCCTGTGAGGTGGCGGTGTCCCTGGAGCAGGGGCTGTCGACGTCGGTGCGCCAGCGCGAGGTGGAAACCGTCGAATTCAATCGCGACCAGGGGTTTGGCATCACCCTGTACGCCGGCCAGCGCAAAGGATCGGCCAGCACGTCGGCCAGCGGCCCTGATGCCATTCGCGAAACCGTTGCCGCGGCGCTGGCGATTGCCCAGCACACCTCGGAAGACGAAGCCTCGGGCCTGGCCGATGCCGCGCTGATGTGCAAGGAACTGCGTGACTTCGACCTGTTCCACGCCTGGGACATCACCCCTGAACAGGCCATCGAGCAGGCGCTGCGTTGCGAAGCGGCGGCGTTCGAGGCTGACAGCCGGATCAAGAACGCCGACGGGACCACCCTCAATACCCACCAGGGTTGCCGCGTCTACGGTAACAGCCACGGTTTCATCGGCGGTTATGCTTCGACCCGTCACAGTCTCAGCTGCGTGATGATCGCGGAAGCCAACGGCCAGATGCAGCGCGATTACTGGTACGACGTGAGTCGCCAGGGCAATTTGTTGGCAGACCCGGTCAGCATCGGCCAGAAAGCCGCGCAGCGGGCGGCCAGCCGCCTGGGCGCCCGGCCGGTGCCGACCTGTGAAGTGCCGGTGCTGTTTGCCGCCGAGTTGGCCGGTGGCTTGTTCGGCAGCTTCCTGTCGGCGGTGTCCGGCGGCAACCTGTACCGCAAGTCGTCCTTCCTCGAAGGTGCACTGGGGCAGAAGTTGTTCCCGGAGTGGATGACCATCGACGAACGTCCGCACCTGATGCAAGCCATGGGCAGCTCGGCGTTCGACGGTGATGGCCTGGCGACCTACGCCAAGCCGTTCGTGGAAAACGGCGAGTTGGTGTCCTACATTCTCGGCACCTATTCGGGCCGCAAGCTCGGTATGCCGAGCACCGCCAATGCCGGCGGCGTGCATAACCTGTTCGTGACCCATGGCGAAGAAGACCAGGCCGCCTTGCTTCGGCGGATGGGGCGCGGCCTGCTGGTGACCGAACTGATGGGCCATGGCCTGAACATGGTCACCGGGGACTATTCCCGTGGCGCGGCGGGGTTCTGGGTCGAAAATGGCGAGATCCAGTTCCCGGTCCAGGAAGTGACCATCGCCGGTAACATGCGCGATATGTTCAAACAGATCGTGGCCGTGGGCAATGACCTGGAACTGCGCAGCAACATCCGCACCGGCTCGGTACTGATCGAGCGGATGACGGTGGCGGGTAGCTGACCTTCAATCGCTGAAAAAAGGCGCGTCATCCTAGCGGGTGACGCGCTTTTTTCATGTTCGCAGAACCCTGTTTGGACCGGGGGACACGGTGGACACCCTGTGGCGAGGGGATTTATCCCCGCTGGGGTGCGCAGCGCCCCCAAAAAGATCCATGCAATCAACCAGAGACACCGCGAGAGTAGGGTTTGGGGCTGCTTCGCACCCCAGCGGGGATAAATCCCCTCGCCACAATGTGTTCCTCTCAAGACTTGTGTTGCTTCTTATTATCATCTAATAATAAATCTCATTCGCCGAGTGAGCCGCGGTCATGAGTTCTGCCCTGCACGAGCAACCCTACCTTGAAAGCTGGCGCTGGATGAGTCGCCAGATCCGCTGTGCGATGAGTCCGGACGAGCCGCGACTGATCGAGCACTACCTGGCCGAGGGCCGCTATCTGGCCTGTTGCACCGCCACTTCGCCGTGGATGATTTCCGAAACCGCGTTCCGCTTGCTGCTCGACACCGCTGCTGACGTCGCGCTGCCGTGGCATTGGCGCAATCTCTGCCTCGACCAGGCCTGGCGCCCATTGCGCGATCTCGAACGCCAATCGCTCTGCCGCTGCCGCCTCAAGCGCTGGCAGAGCCATGCCTGGGCGCTGGCGACCTGCGCCCTGGAGCCATCGATTCCTCTTATTGAACTGGTGCAAGGATCTCCCGATGAGTAATACCCGTATCGAACGCGACAGCATGGGCGAACTGCAAGTCCCGGTGGACGCCCTCTACGGCGCGCAGACCCAGCGTGCCGTGGATAACTTCCCTGTCAGCGGCCAGCGCATGCCGGCGCAGTTCATTCGCGCCCTGATCCTGGCCAAGGCCGCCGCCGCTCGGGCCAACGTCGAACTGGAACAAATCAGCGCGGCCCAGGGCAAGGCCATCGTCGACGCCGCCCAAGGGCTGCTCGAAGGCCAATTCATGGACCATTTCCCGGTGGATATCTTCCAGACCGGCTCGGGTACCAGTTCCAACATGAACGCCAACGAAGTCATCGCCACCCTGGCCAGTCGTCTGCTGGGGGAAGCAGTCAATCCTAACGATCACGTCAACTGCGGCCAGAGCAGTAACGACATCATTCCCACCAGCATTCATGTCAGTGCCGCGTTGGCCTTGCATGAGCAACTGCTGCCGGCGCTGTTGCACCTGGTGCAGGTGATCGAGCGCAAGGCTGTAGAGGTGCACCCGTTCATCAAGACCGGCCGCACCCATTTGATGGATGCCATGCCGGTGCGCTTGAGCCAGGTGCTTGAGGGGTGGGCGCAGCAGCTCAAGGCCAATATCGGCCATTTGCAGGATCTGTTGCCGAGCCTGCAATCCCTGGCTCAGGGCGGTACGGCAGTCGGCACTGGGGTCAACGCCCATCCCCGGTTCGCCGAGCTGTTCAGTCAACAACTGACGCAACTGACCCAGGTGCAATTTACCCCGGGCAAGAATCTGTTCGCGCTGATCGGCTCCCAGGACACCGCCGTGGCGGTGTCCGGACAGCTCAAGACCACGGCGGTGTCGCTGATGAAAATCGCCAACGACCTGCGCTGGATGAACTCCGGTCCGCTGGCAGGCCTGGGGGAGATCGAACTCGAAGGCTTGCAGCCGGGCTCCTCGATCATGCCCGGCAAGGTCAACCCGGTCATTCCCGAGGCCACTGCGATGGTGGCGGCCCAGGTGATCGGCAATGACACGGTGATCACCGTGGCCGGTCAGTCGGGCAACTTTGAACTGAACGTGATGCTGCCGATCATCGCCCAGAACCTGCTGAGCAGCATCGCCTTGATGTCCACCACCAGCCGCTTGCTGGCAGACAAGGCCATCGCCACTTTCAAGGTCAACGAGGCCAGGCTCAAGGAAGCGTTGTCGCGCAATCCGATCCTGGTCACCGCGCTGAACCCGATCATCGGTTACCAGAAAGCCGCTGAAATCGCCAAGAAGGCCTATCAGCAAGGTCGCCCGGTCATCGAGGTCGCCCTGGAACACACCGACCTGACGCGCAGCGAGCTCGAGGTCCTGCTGGACCCGGAAAAGCTCACCGCCGGCGGTGTGTAAACCCGACACTGCTGTGGAGGACTCACCGTGGAACATTGGAAACGCACGATCGAACGAGCCAATCGCTGTTTCATGCTAGGTGAACTGGTGGACGCCCGCGAAGGCTATCTGCAAGCGCTGGCCTTGGCCCAAGTGCTGTTTGAGCGCTGGGCGGATGCCGACGAAGCCGTTGCCGCCTGCGTCGTCTCCCACCACAACCTGGCGGATCTGCACTTGCGCCTGAACCAGCCGGAGGAGAGCGCCGAGTACCTCTGCGCCATCCACCAGCGTTTGCTGCAAACCCTGCAGGACGAGCGTATGGCGCCGGCCCTGCGCGCTGCCGCGTTGCGTCAGAGCCACAAGACCTATGTCGAACTGCTGACGTTCATCAGCGAGCACGGTGAATACCCTCGCACCCAGCGCCTGCTGCACTGCAATGCCGCTTCGCCCCGGCAGCGCAACGCCCCTGTTCATTACGGAGTTCATTGAAAATGGCTTTTACCTTGCCTGCTTTGCCCTACGCCTACGACGCCCTGGAACCGCACATCGATGCGCAGACCATGGAGATCCACTACACCAAGCATCACCAGACTTACATCAACAACCTCAACGCTGCGGTGGACGGCACCGAATACGCCGGATGGCCCGTCGAAAAACTGCTGGCCAGCGTCGAGCAATTGCCGCAAGGCCTCAGGGCCGCAGTGATCAACCAGGGCGGTGGCCATGCCAACCATTCGCTGTTTTGGGAGGTCATGGCACCCCAGGGCGGCGGTCAACCCGAGGGGCCCCTGGCCGCCGCGATCGAGGCGCAACTGGGCGGTCTCGAGCGGTTCAAGGAAGCGTTCACCAAAGCCGCGCTGACCCGTTTCGGCAGCGGTTGGGCCTGGTTGAGCGTGACCCCGCAAAAGACATTGGTGGTGGAAAGCAGCGGCAACCAGGACAGCCCGTTGATGAACGGCCATACGCCGATCCTTGGCCTGGACGTTTGGGAACACGCGTATTACTTGCAGTACCAGAACCGTCGGCCTGAATACATCAACGCGTTCTACAACGTGATCAACTGGCCGGAAGTCGCACGCCGTTACCAGGCTGCGCTGGCCTGAGTGCCTCATAAAAACCATCCAAGGCTGACTATGGATACTGAAACGCTGGCGATAGGGAGCGGGCGGATGTTCCGCTACGCCTTGGGATCGTTGTTGCTGTTGGCCGGGATGACATTGCTGGCGGCCCAGGGCCTGGAGTGGCTGGACCTGGAGCCGAAACTGTTGCGTGCGCTGCAGGGCGGTGGGCTTTGCGCCTTGGGTACGGCGTTGGGCGCCGTGCCGGTGCTGGTCATTCGGCGCATGCCCCAGGCCGTGAGTGATTCGCTGTTGGGCTTCGGTGCCGGCGTGATGCTGGCCGCCACGGCGTTTTCGCTGATCGTACCGGGCATTGCCGCGGCCGAACAGCTGGGGCTCACGCCTTGGGCGGCCAGTGGCCTGATCAGCTTCGGCATCCTGCTGGGGGCCTTCGGACTGTATCTGGTGGATCGCAAGGTGTCAGCCAGCCCCGCAAGGCTGATAGAGACGCCCGGACGCCCGATCATCGCGCCGCGGATCTGGTTGTTCGTGTTTGCCATTGTGGCCCACAACATTCCCGAAGGGATGGCCGTCGGCGTGTCGGCGGGTGGCGGCATGCCCGATGCCGATAGCCTGGCGATGGGGATCGCCTTGCAGGATGTACCGGAAGGGCTGGTGATCGCGCTGGTGCTGGCTGCGGCTGGGATGTCGCGGGTCAAGGCGTTCTTGATTGGCGCCGCGTCAGGGTTGGTCGAGCCCGTGTTCGCATTGTTATGCGCCTGGTTGGTGAGCCTGGCCGAGATGCTGCTGCCCCTGGGGTTGGCACTGGCGGCCGGGGCGATGTTGCTGGTGGTGACTCATGAGGTCATTCCCGAATCACGCCGCAATGGTCATGACAAACTGGCGAGCCTGGGGTTGCTGGTGGGGTTTTGCCTGATGATGGTGATGGACACGGCGTTGGCGTGACAGGGAAAATCTGTGGGACAGGGATCAATCTGTGTGGCAGGGATAAATCTGTGGCGAGGGGATTTATCCCCGCTGGGCTGCGAAGCAGCCCCAAAACCTACTTTCGCGGTGTCTCTGGTTGATTGCATGGACCTTTTTTTGGGGGGGGGCGCTTCGCACCCCAGCGGGGATAAATCCCCTCACCACAGGGGGATTATTCGCCTTCGTCGAAGTACCTGTTGATCAGGTCCACCAGGGCATCCATCGCTTCCTGCTCTTGATCACCTTCGGTTTGCAGGTGGATTTTGGTGCCCTTGCCGGCTGCGAGCATCATCATCGCCATGATGCTTTTACCGTCGACCGTAGACTCTGGCGTGCGCCCGACCCGAATGCTGGTGTCCTTGAATTGACCGGCAACCCCGACGAACTTGGCCGACGCACGGGCATGCAAACCCAGCTTGTTGATGATTTCAATTTCCCGAGCAGGCATCGCGATGTGAATCCTTTAGCTGAGGTCGCGGTGGCGAACCTGGACGTTCTTCAGGGATTGTTGCAGGAGCTGACCCAGGCGTTCGGTCAGGTATACAGAACGGTGATGGCCACCCGTGCAGCCGATGGCGATCGTGACGTAGGCACGGTTGCTCGCGGCAAAGCGGGGCAGCCATTTGAGCAGGTAGCTGGAGATATCCTGGTACATGTCCTCGACATCCGGCTGGGCGGCCAGGTAGTCGATCACCGGCTGGTCGAGCCCGGACTGCTCACGCAATTCCGGTTTCCAATAAGGGTTGGGCAGGCAGCGCACATCGAACACCAGGTCGGCGTCTACCGGCATGCCACGCTTGAAACCGAAGGATTCCACCAGGAACGCCGTGCCTGGTTCCGGCTGGTTCAGCAGGCGCAACTTGATGGTGTCGCGTAGCTGATACAGGTTCAGGTTCGTGGTGTTGACCTTCAGGTCGGCCAAGTCGGCGATCGGGCTCAGCAGCTGGCTTTCGTCATGAATAGCTTCAGCCAGGGAGCGGCTGGCGTTGCTCAGCGGGTGGCGTCGACGGGTTTCGGAAAAACGCTTGAGCAGCGTCTCTTCATCGGCATCCAGATACAGCACATCGCACTGGATATGCCGGCTGCGTACTTCCTCGAGCAAGTCAGGAAAGCGTGACAGATGGCTCGGCAGGTTGCGTGCATCGATGGACACCGCCACCAGCGGTTGCGCCAGTTCAGTGTGGATCAGGGCGCGTTCGGCCAGCTCCGGCAGCAGGCCGGCTGGAAGGTTATCGATACAATAGTAGCCGTTGTCCTCAAGCACATTGAGCGCCGTGCTTTTACCGGAGCCGGAGCGGCCACTGACAATGATCATGCGCATGTTTAATGACCGTTCTGCTCGTCCAGGACAACCTGATACAAGGCTTCGTTGCTCGGTGCGCTGCGCAGTTTTTCGCGAACTTCCTTGCGGTCCAGCATGCTGGCAATCTGGCGCAGCAGCTCAAGATGCGCATCGGTCGCCGCTTCCGGAACCAGCAGTACGAACAGCAGGTCGACCGGTGCGCCGTCGATGGCGTCGAAATCTATGGGGGCTTCAAGGTGCAACAACGCACTGATTGGCGCGGTACAACCCTTGAGGCGGCAGTGAGGAATGGCGATGCCGTTGCCAAAACCGGTGGAGCCGAGTTTTTCACGGGCAACCAGGGCCTCGAAGACATCCTGCATTTCCAGATCCGGATTTTCGCGGTGGATCAGGTTGGCGATTTGTTCGAGGGCTTTCTTTTTACTGCCGCCCGGCGCGTTCACTTGGGAACGGCCGGGGGTCAGGATGGATTCTAGTCGGATCATGGATTGGGGGGGTTAACGACCGGTTGCGCCCTGGAGGAGGCTCTGGGTCTTTTCCTTATGCTTTTTAAGTTGGCGATCCAGCTTGTCGGTCAGCAGGTCAATTGCGGCATACATGTCTGAATGCTCCGCGTTGGCGACCACTTCTCCGCCGGGGATATGCAGCGTGGCTTCGATTTTCTGCAGCAGCTTCTCGACGGTCATCGTGACTTGCACGTTGGTGATCTTGTCGAAATGCCTCTCCAATCGGTCGAGTTTTTCGCCGATATAGGTGCGCAGGGGTTCGGTCACTTCCAGTTGGTGTCCACTGATGTTGACTTGCATACAGCTTCTCCTTCGTTGCCAGTGCATAAAGCGGCAGGCAGAAATACCTGCCACTGGAACGCTGTGGCGTGGCCTGTTACATCAACCGCTTGCGTTCGCTCGAAGGCGCGATCCCGAGGGACTCGCGGTATTTGGCGACGGTACGGCGGGCCACCTGAATGCCTTGTGCCTCCAGTAAACCAGCGATCTTGCTGTCACTCAACGGCTTTTTCTGATTTTCCGCCGCCACCAGTTTTTTGATGATCGCGCGGATGGCCGTGGACGAGCATTCGCCGCCTTCGGAGGTGCTGACGTGGCTGGAGAAAAAGTATTTCAATTCATAGATACCCCGTGGGGTATGCATGAATTTCTGGGTGGTTACCCGGGAAATCGTCGACTCGTGCATGCCCACCGCCTCGGCGATGTCATGCAGGACCAACGGTTTCATCGCTTCGTCGCCGTACTCCAGGAAGCCGCGCTGATGCTCGACGATCTGGGTGGCGACTTTCATCAGGGTTTCGTTGCGGCTTTGCAGGCTCTTGATGAACCAGCGCGCTTCCTGCAACTGGTTGCGCATGAAGGTGTTGTCGGCACTGGTGTCGGCGCGCCTGACGAAACCGGCGTACTGGGCGTTGACCCGCAGCTTGGGCACCGACTCCTGGTTGAGCTCCACCAACCAGCGATCGTTGTGTTTGCGCACGATCACGTCAGGGACCACGTATTCGGGTTCGGTGGACTCGATCTGCGAGCCTGGGCGCGGGTTGAGGCTCTGGACCAGTTCGATCACCTGGCGCAGCTCGTCTTCCTTGAGTTTCATGCGACGCATCAGTTGGCTGTAGTCGCGACCGCCCAGTAGATCGATGTAGTCAGTGACCAGTCGCTTGGCTTCGGCCAGCCAAGGCGTCTTGGCAGGCAACTGGCGCAGTTGCAGCAGCAGGCATTCGCCCAGGTTGCGGGCACCGATGCCGGCCGGCTCGAACTGCTGGATGCGGTGCAGGACGGCTTCGATCTCGTCCAGCTCGATGTCGAGCTCGGGGTCGAAGGCTTCGAGGATTTCTTCGAGGGTCTCGTCCAGGTAGCCTTGATTGTTGATGCAGTCGATCAGGGTCACGGCGATCAGGCGATCGGTATCGGACATCGGCGCCAGGTTCAGCTGCCACAGCAGGTGGCTTTGCAGGCTCTCCCCGGCGGAGGTACGGGTGGTGAAGTCCCACTCGTCATCATCGCTGCTCGGCAGGTTGCTGGCGCTGGTCTGGTAGACGTCTTCCCAGGCAGTGTCCACGGGCAGGTCGTTGGGGATGCGTTCGTTCCATTCGCCATCCTCAAGGTTATCCACCGTCGGGGCGGCTTCCTGGTAGGAGGGTTCCGGGATTTCCGTATTGGTTTTTTGCTCGACGTTGTCGGCCAGCGGATCGGTGTTGTCGAAGTCGTCGCCTTCTTCCTGGCGTTCGAGCATCGGATTGGACTCCAAGGCCTCCTGGATTTCCTGTTGCAGGTCCAGGGTCGACAATTGGAGCAGGCGGATGGCCTGTTGCAGCTGCGGTGTCATCGTCAGCTGCTGGCCCATTCTCAAGACTAGCGATGGTTTCATGGCAGGGGCTTAACACCTTAATTCGCCGGCGCACATGCGCCATCCACTACAGGGCGCCGAAGCGCCAAACTTAAGCAAATTATATGCCTGAAACTGAAGTGTTTGCCTAGGGCGCCGCCATAATAAAATTAGCGGCACCCGGGCGATTTGCCAGACACTTTGCGCTTACAGGCGGAACTCATGGCCCAGATACACTTCCTTGACCAGCTCGTTGGCCAGGATGGTGGCGGAGTCGCCTTCAGCAATCAACTGGCCATCATTGACGATGTAGGCGGTTTCGCAGATATCCAGCGTCTCTCGCACGTTGTGGTCGGTGATCAGCACCCCGATCCCCTTGGCCTTGAGGTGATGGATGATCTGTTTGATGTCACCCACCGAAATCGGGTCCACGCCGGCGAACGGTTCGTCGAGCAGAATGAATTTCGGCGCGGTGGCCAGGGCGCGGGCGATTTCCACGCGGCGTCGTTCGCCGCCGGACAGGCTCATGCCCAGGTTGTCGCGGATGTGGTTGATGTGGAATTCCTGCAACAGGCTTTCCAGCTCCTGGCGACGACCGGCCTTGTCGAGCTCCTTGCGGGTCTCGAGGATGGCCATGATGTTGTCGGCCACCGACAGCTTGCGGAAGATCGACGCTTCCTGTGGCAGATAGCCGATACCGGCCTTTGCCCGGCCATGCATGGGCTGGTGGCTGACGTCCAGGTCGTCGATCAAGACGCGGCCCTGATCGGCCTGGACCAGGCCGACGATCATGTAGAAGCAGGTGGTCTTGCCCGCGCCGTTGGGGCCGAGCAGGCCGACGATCTGGCCGCTGTCGATAGACAGGCTGACATCACGCACGACTTGACGGCTCTTGTAGCTCTTGGCCAGATGCTGAGCTTTCAGAGTTGCCATTACGGGGCCTTCTGCTCGTCGGTTTTCTTTTTCGGCTGGATCACCATGTCGATGCGTGGGCGCGATTCAGTGACCTTGCTGCCGGTGGCACGACCGGCGCTGGCCAGCTTTTTGTTCGTGTCGTAGACGATTTTCTCGCCCAGGGTGGTGTTGCCGTCCTTGTCGATGACCTTGGCGCGGTCGATCAGCACGACGCGGTCTTGGGACGCGTGATACTGGATGGTCACCCCGTAGCCTTGCACAGGCTTGGTGTCGCCAGCGGTTTGGATCTGTTCGAAGTAGGCCAGGTTGCCCACCGAGGTCACCACGTCGATATCGCCGGACTGAGTGCGGGTGATGGTCACGGTGTTGCCGGTGACCTTCATCGAGCCCTGGGTGATGATCACGTCACCCTTGTAGGTGGCTACACCGTTTTTGTCGTCCAGCTGGGCGTCGTCGGCCTGGATACGGATAGGTTGGTCACGATCGTTGGGAAGAGCCCAGGCGCTCGCGCTTCCCAGTGCTGCGCCCAGACTGAGCAAAATAGGGAGGGTTTTAGCGAGCTTCATACTGTCCTCTTACGTTCGATAGCAGGTGTATCCTGCTTTCCTTCAAATACGCTTTCATTCCCGTGCCGGTCGATACACCCCCGGCGCCGTCGATTCTAACGGGTTGCTCGGTCTGCGCATATTCTTGCTGTGGGAACACGGTCATACGACTGCTGGTGATGATAGTCGTACGGTTTTTCTCATCGGTCCGGGCCACGCGGACCGAATCGATCAGTTCCACTTCGGTGCCCCCGGAGTTGACTTCGGCGCGCAGGCTCTGCACGTGCCACGGAAATTCGGTGCCGCGGAACATGTTCAGGTCCGGTTTGGTCACCAGCGTAATATCGGTGGCCTTTACATGGTCGACCTTGTCGGACGTCATCTCATACTGCACTTTGCCATCGGGCAGGTATTGCAGGGTATGCGTGTTGGTCGCGTACCAGTCGATATTTTCTTCGACCGTGGCCGCGGGTTGGTCGAGAAAGCGTTCCGGGCTGATGTTCCAGTAGCCCACCGCTGCGAAAATCGCCGCGATACAGCCGAACACCACGATGGTGCGAATCTTCTTGCTCAGCATAAATGGCTCACAGGTACGCGGCGTTGGCCGCTTCGAGGCGGCCCTGGGCGCGCAGGATCAGTTCACAGAATTCACGCGCGGCGCCTTCGCCGCCTCGTGCCGTGGTAATGCCGTGGGCGTGCTCGCGTACGAACGCAGCCGCGTTGGCGACGGCCATGCCCAGGCCGACCCGGCGAATCACCGGCAGGTCCGGCAGGTCGTCACCGAGGTAGGCGACCTGTTCATAGCTTAGGTTGAGTTGGCCCAAAAGTTCGTCCAGTACCACCAGTTTGTCTTCGCGACCTTGGTAAAGGTGCGGGATGCCGAGGTTCTTTGCACGCCGCTCGACCACCGGGGTCTTGCGGCCGCTGATGATAGCGGTCTGTACGCCGGCGGCCATCAGCATCTTGATGCCCTGGCCGTCGAGGGTGTTGAAGGTCTTGAATTCGCTGCCGTCTTCGAGGAAATACAGGCGGCCGTCGGTCAGCACGCCGTCCACGTCGAACACGGCCAGTTTGATTGCTTTGCCACGTTGCAGCAGGTCTGTGTTCATTTACATGACTCCCGCACGCAGCAAGTCGTGCATATTCAAGGCGCCCACCGGACGGTCTTCGTCGTCGACGACCACCAGGGCGCTGATCTTGTGGTCTTCCATGATTTTCAGGGCCTCGGCGGCGAGCATTTCGGCGCGTGCGGTCTTGCCGTGGGGCGTCATGACTTGTTCGATGGTCGCACTGTGGATGTCGATGGTGCGGTCCAGGGTACGACGCAGGTCGCCGTCGGTGAAGATCCCGGCGAGCTTGCCGTCGGCTTCGAGAACGACCGTCATGCCCAGGCCCTTGCGGGTCATCTCCATGAGCGCGTCCTTGAGCAGCGTGCCGCGTAGCACCTGCGGCAACTCCTGGCCGGCATGCATCACGTTCTCGACTTTCAGCAACAAGCGACGGCCCAGGGCACCACCGGGATGGGAAAAGGCGAAATCTTCAGCGGTGAACCCCCGCGCTTCCAACAGGGCGACGGCCAGGGCATCACCCATGACCAGCGCCGCAGTGGTGGAAGAGGTGGGCGCCAGGTTCAATGGGCAGGCTTCGTGCTCGACATGGACATTGAGATTCACTTCGGCGGCCTTGGCCAGCGGCGAATCCGGATTGCCGGTGACGCTGATCAACTGGATGCCCAGGCGCTTGATCAGCGGCAGCAGGGTGATGATCTCATTGGTGGAGCCGGAGTTGGACAGGGCCAGGATGACGTCGTCCCGGGTGATCATGCCCATGTCACCGTGGCTGGCTTCGGCCGGGTGGACGAAAAATGCCGTGGTGCCCGTGCTGGCCAGGGTGGCGGCGATCTTGTTGCCGACGTGCCCGGACTTGCCCATGCCGACCACGACCACGCGGCCCTTGCTGGCCAGAATCATCTCGCAGGCGCGTACGAAATCAGCGTCGATATGGGGCAGCAAGCCTTGTACGGCTTCGAGCTCGAGGCGGATGGTACGTTGTGCCGATTGAATCAGGTCGCTGGATTGGCTCATGTCTGAAATCGTATAGCCCGATGAAAAGGCGGCGATTATAGCGGCAATGAACAATTCCCTCACGTAAGTTCGTCATGCTTTGTTCGAGGGGCCGCAAGGTTCGACATAAAAATGTAGCTTTTTACCTTAAGCCAGGCTTAACGGGCGGGGGGTTGGTCTTGGGCGCTTGGCTGTTGCAGTGATATAGTTCGCCGCCGGTTCGCATGCCCGGCGGTACCGGCGCTCGTCGGCTGGCCAGGGCATTCGAATGTGAGGCTGCATCGCAAGGAGTTTAGATGAGTGCCGACAACGCCTACGCGGTCGAGCTGAAGGGGCTGACCTTCAAGCGAGGGACGCGCAGCATTTTTAATGACATTGATATTCGCATCCCGCGCGGCAAGGTGACCGGCATCATGGGGCCTTCCGGGTGTGGCAAGACCACACTGCTGCGTCTGATGGGCGCACAACTGCGTCCCAATGCGGGCGAAGTCTGGGTCAACGGCCAGAACCTTCCCGAACTGTCGCGCGGCGACCTGTTCGATGCGCGCAAGCACATGGGTGTGCTGTTCCAGAGTGGCGCGCTGTTTACCGATCTCGACGTCTTCGAGAATGTGGCGTTCCCCCTGCGGGTCCATACCGACCTGCCGGAAGAGATGATCCGCGACATCGTCCTGCTCAAGTTGCAGGCGGTGGGGCTGCGTGGCGCCCTCGATTTGATGCCGGACGAGTTGTCCGGTGGCATGAAGCGCCGGGTTGCACTGGCGCGAGCGATTGCCCTCGATCCGAAGATCCTCATGTACGACGAACCCTTCGTCGGGCAGGACCCGATCGCCATGGGCGTGCTCGTACGCCTGATCCGCCTGCTCAACGATGCCCTGGGCATCACCAGTATCGTGGTGTCCCACGACTTGGCTGAAACCGCGAGCATTGCCGACTACATCTATGTCGTCGGTGACGGCCAGGTGCTGGGGCAGGGCACGCCCCAGGAGCTGAAGGATTCTGACAACCCGCGCATTCGCCAATTTATGAAAGGTGATCCGGACGGCCCGGTGGCGTTCCATTTTCCGGCCACGGATTACCGTACCGATCTGCTGGGGAAGCGCTGATGCGCAAGAAATCACTGATAGAAAGAGTTCGCCTGTTCGGCCGTTCCGGCATCGACGTGGTGGCGATATTGGGTCGTTCCTCGCTGTTTCTGATGCATGCCTTGTTTGGGCGCAACTCGACGGGCGGCGGTTTTGGCCTGCTGGTCAAGCAGTTGCACTCGGTGGGCGTGATGTCCCTGGTGATCATCGTGGTCTCAGGGATCTTCATCGGTATGGTGCTGGCGCTGCAGGGCTTCAGTATTTTGTCCAGCTACGGTTCGGAGCAGGCGGTCGGGCAGATGGTCGCGCTGACGTTGCTGCGCGAACTCGGGCCGGTGGTGACTGCGCTGCTGTTTGCCGGGCGTGCCGGTTCGGCGCTGACGGCCGAAATCGGTAACATGAAGTCCACCGAGCAGTTGTCGAGCCTGGAAATGATCGGGGTCGACCCGCTTAAGTACATCGTTGCCCCGCGCCTGTGGGCTGGCTTCATTTCCCTGCCTGTGCTGGCAATCATTTTCAGCGTCGTGGGGATCTGGGGTGGCTCATGGGTGGCCGTCGACTGGCTGGGGGTCTATGAAGGTTCCTACTGGTCCAACATGCAGAACAGCGTCGACTTTCTCGACGATGTGCTCAACGGCGTTATTAAAAGTGCCGTATTCGCTTTCGTGGTGACTTGGATCGCCGTGTTTCAAGGCTATGACTGTGAGCCCACGTCAGAGGGGATCAGCCGTGCCACAACCAAGACCGTGGTGTACGCCTCGCTGGCGGTCCTGGGCCTTGACTTTATTCTGACCGCCTTGATGTTTGGAGATTTCTGATGCAAAACCGCACCCTGGAAATCGGTGTCGGCCTTTTCTTGCTGGCTGGCATCCTGGCTTTGCTGCTGCTGGCCCTGCGAGTCAGTGGCCTGGCGCCGACGGCAAGCACCGATACTTATAAACTTTATGCTTATTTTGACAATATCGCCGGTTTGACGGTCAGAGCCAAGGTGACCATGGCCGGTGTAACCATCGGCAAGGTCACGGCAATCGATCTGGACCGTGACAGTTTCACTGGTCGGGTGACGCTGCAGCTGGAAAAGCGCGTGGATAACCTGCCGACTGATTCCACTGCATCTATCCTCACGGCTGGGTTGCTGGGCGAGAAGTACATCGGTATCAGCGTGGGCGGGGAAGACAAACTGCTCAAGGATGGCGAGACCATCCACGATACGCAGTCTTCGCTGGTGCTCGAGGACCTGATCGGTAAATTCCTGCTCAATACCGTTAGCAAAGACGCCAAATGAGGAGCTTTGAATGATCTCTATCTTGCGACGTGGCCTGTTGGTGTTGCTCGCGACGCTGCCGTTGATGGCTAACGCCGTGGCCGCGCCTTCGGCTCACGAAATCATCCAGGACACCACGAACCGGTTGCTGGCGGATCTTGCCGCCAATAAAGAGAAGTACAAGCAGGACCCTGGTGCGTTCTATGATGCGCTGAACGGTATCGTCGGCCCGGTGGTGGATGCCGACGGCATCTCCAAGAGCATCATGACCGTCAAGTACTCGCGCAAGGCTAGCCCTGCGCAGATGACCCGCTTCCAGGAAAACTTCAAGCGCAGCCTGATGCAGTTCTATGGCAATGCCTTGCTCGAGTACAACAACCAGGGCATCACCGTTTCGCCGGCCAAGGACGAAAGCGGCAGTCGTACCAGCGTCGACATGCAGGTCAAGGGCAGCAATGGCGCGGTCTATCCTGTGTCCTACACACTCGAGAACATCAACGGCGAGTGGAAAGTGCGCAACGTGATCATCAATGGCATCAACATCGGCAAGCTGTTCCGTGATCAGTTCGCCGACGCGATGCAGCGCAATGGCAATGATCTGGACAAGACCATCAACGGTTGGGCCGGTGAAGTGGCCAAGGCCAAGGAAGTGACCGAAGAAGCCAAAGAGAAGCAGGAACAATGATCGAGTCGGTGAGTGAGTCGGCCGTTCGTCTGGGTGAGGCCGGCGAGCTGATGCTCAGCGGCGTGCTGGACTATCGCACCGGCCCGGCCCTGCGCAAGCAGGGCCAGGCGCTGATCAGGTCCGCGAAAGCCGCCGAGCTGGTGATTGACTGCTCGGGCGTCGAGAAGTCCAGCAGTGTCGGTCTGTCGCTGCTGCTGTGCTTTATGCGTGACGCCAAGGCTGCCGGTAAAACGTGGAGCATCCAAGGGATGCCCGAAGACATGCGTGAGATAGCCCAGGTCAGCGAACTGACCGAGCTGCTTGTGCACCCCTGACCCACATCCTTGGAAAAGCCCCCCGTCAGAGTCCTGCTTCGCGGGGTTCGCAGGCGCGGGGCTTTTTTGTATGATGTGCGACCCGCGCGCACAGGGCGCCGATTGAGGTTGAGCATGCAGGCCATAGAAGTGAAGAGCTTCCTCGAAGGAAAGCTGCCCGGAACTGTCATTGAAGTTGAGGGCGAAGGCTGCAACTTTCAGCTGAACGTGATTAGCGATGAACTGGCGGCATTAAGCCCAGTCAAGCGTCAGCAGAGCATCTATGCCCATTTGAACCCGTGGATCGCCGATGGCAGCATCCATGCGGTCACTATGAAATTTTTCAGCAGCGCGGCCTGGGCCGAGCGCACCTGAGCCCAAGGGCGTCGAGATTCTTATGGATAAACTGATTATTACCGGCGGTGTTCGTCTTGATGGCGAAATCCGTATTTCCGGGGCAAAGAACTCCGCCCTGCCGATCCTGGCCGCAACCCTGCTGTGCGATGGCCCGGTCACCGTGGCCAACCTGCCGCACCTGCACGACATCACCACGATGATCGAGCTGTTCGGGCGCATGGGCATTGAGCCGGTGATCGACGAGAAGCTCAGCGTCGAGATCGACCCGCGCACCATCAAGACCCTGATCGCGCCGTACGAGCTGGTGAAAACCATGCGCGCGTCGATCCTGGTGCTGGGCCCGATGGTCGCCCGCTTCGGTGAGGCGGAAGTTGCACTGCCTGGCGGTTGCGCCATTGGCTCGCGTCCGGTGGACCTGCACATTCGTGGCCTGGAAGCCATGGGTGCGGTAATCGACGTCGAAGGCGGCTACATCAAGGCCAAGGCACCTGAAGGTGGCCTGCGTGGTGCGAATTTCTTCTTCGATACTGTCAGCGTGACCGGTACCGAGAACATCATGATGGCCGCTGCACTGGCCAAGGGTCGCAGCGTACTGCAAAACGCCGCGCGCGAGCCGGAAGTGGTCGACCTGGCGAACTTCCTGATCGCCATGGGCGCCAAGATCAGCGGTGCCGGCACCGATACCATCACCATCGATGGTGTCGAGCGTCTGCATTCGGCTACCTACAAAGTGATGCCGGACCGGATTGAAACCGGCACCTACCTGGTGGCCGCTGCCGTTACCGGTGGCCGCGTCAAGGTCAAGGACACCGATCCGACCATCCTCGAAGCCGTCCTGGAAAAACTCAAGGAAGCGGGTGCCGAAGTCACCTGCGGCGAAGACTGGATCGAAGTGAACATGCACGGCAAGCGGCCCAAGGCCGTCAACGTGCGGACCGCTCCGTACCCGGCGTTCCCGACGGACATGCAGGCCCAGTTCATCTCCCTTAACGCCATTGCCGAAGGCACGGGCGCGGTGATCGAGACGATCTTCGAAAACCGTTTCATGCACGTCTACGAGCTGCACCGCATGGGCGCCAAGATCCAGGTCGAAGGCAACACGGCCATCGTTACCGGCACCGAGAAGCTCAAGGGCGCGCCAGTGATGGCCACCGACCTGCGGGCCTCGGCCAGCCTGGTGATCTCGGCCCTGGTGGCCGAAGGCGATACCCTGATCGATCGCATCTACCACATCGACCGTGGTTATGAGTGCATCGAAGAGAAGTTGCAGATGCTTGGCGCCAAGATCCGCCGCGTACCGGGCTAGTTCTGGTTGCATGGATGCAGGGACGCATCCGTTGATTTCGTTTCATTCGAGGGTGGTTGCACCCTCGATGTATGTCCGGCGCCGCTTGCGACCGGGCATGAGTACCTTGATAAGGACTGACGTTTCCCATGTTGACCATCGCACTGTCCAAGGGCCGCATCCTTGACGACACCCTGCCGCTTCTGGCTGAAGCAGGCATCGTGCCGACCGAGAATCCGGACAAGAGCCGCAAGCTGATCATCCCCACGACCCAGGCCGATGTGCGCTTGTTGATCGTGCGTGCCACCGATGTGCCGACTTACGTGGAACATGGCGCCGCCGACCTGGGCGTTGCCGGTAAAGACGTGCTGATGGAATACGGCGGCCAGGGCCTGTACGAGCCCCTGGACCTGCAGATCGCCCGTTGCAAGCTGATGACCGCCGGTAAAGTCGGCGCGCCGGAGCCTAAGGGCCGCTTGCGGGTGGCGACCAAGTTCGTCAACGTTGCCAAGCGTTATTACGCCGAGCAGGGCCGTCAGGTCGATATCATCAAGTTGTACGGTTCGATGGAGCTGGCGCCGCTGATCGGCCTGGCGGACAAGATCATCGACGTGGTCGACACCGGCAACACCCTGCGGGCCAATGGCCTGGAACCCCAGGATTTCATCGCGGACATCACCTCCCGGCTGATCGTCAACAAGGCTTCGATGAAGATGCAGCACGCCCGAATCCAGGCTTTGATCGATACCCTGCGCAAGGCAGTGGAATCGCGACACCGCGGCTGATTCACCTGCGCGACCTTGAGTCGCGCCCGTCTATCCGTGTCATAGCCAATTTTCTCAGGTGCCCACGCGAATGGACTGGTAGCTTAGGGCGCCTGAGCATTTGCCATTAATGAGGCCCTCGCTATGACCGCTCCCACTTCGATTCGCCGACTCAACGCTGCCGACCCGGATTTCGCACATCATCTGGATCATCTGCTGAGCTGGGAAAGTGTGTCTGACGACTCGGTCAATCAGCGGGTGCTGGACATCATCAAGGCCGTGCGCGAGCGTGGCGATGCAGCCCTGGTGGAGTTCACCCAGAAATTCGACGGCCTGCAAGTGGCGTCCATGGCCGACCTGATCCTGCCGCGCGAGCGCCTGGAGCTGGCCCTGACCCGGATCACCGTGCTCCAGCGCGAAGCCCTGGAAAAAGCCGCATCCCGGGTGCGCGACTATCACGAAAGACAGAAACAGGACTCCTGGAGCTACACCGAAGCCGACGGCACGGTGCTGGGCCAGAAAGTCACGCCACTGGACCGCGCCGGCCTGTATGTACCGGGTGGCAAGGCATCCTATCCATCCTCGGTGCTGATGAACGCCATCCCGGCCAAGGTGGCCGGCGTGACCGAGGTGGTCATGGTGGTCCCGACCCCGCGGGGTGAAATCAACGAACTGGTGCTGGCCGCCGCCTGCATCGCCGGGGTGGACCGGGTGTTCACCATCGGCGGCGCCCAGGCCGTCGCCGCGCTGGCCTACGGCACCGAGAGCGTGCCGAGGGTCGACAAGGTGGTCGGGCCGGGCAACATCTATGTCGCCACCGCCAAACGCCACGTGTTTGGCCAGGTCGGCATCGACATGATCGCCGGCCCTTCGGAAATCCTCGTGGTGTGTGACGGCCAGACCGATCCGGACTGGATTGCCATGGACCTGTTTTCCCAGGCCGAGCACGACGAAGACGCCCAGGCGATCCTGGTCAGTCCGGACGCTGAGTTTCTCGACAAGGTCGCCGCCAGCATCGACAAGCTGCTGCCGACCATGGATCGCGCCGAGATCATCAACACTTCGATCAACGGTCGTGGCGCACTGATCAAGGTCCGCGACATGGAACAGGCCATCGAGGTCGCCAACCGCATCGCGCCGGAGCACCTGGAACTGTCGGTCGCCGACCCGCAGGCCTGGCTGCCACTGATCCGCCACGCCGGTGCGATCTTCATGGGCCGCCACACCAGCGAAGCCTTGGGTGATTATTGCGCGGGGCCCAACCACGTATTGCCCACTTCCGGCACCGCGCGCTTCTCATCGCCGCTGGGGGTGTATGACTTCCAGAAACGTTCGTCGATCATCTTCTGCTCCGAGCAGGGTGCCTCCGAACTGGGCAAGACCGCTTCCGTGCTGGCCCGTGGCGAATCGCTGAGTGCCCACGCCCGCAGCGCCGAATACCGCATTCTTGACGAGCGCTCCATTGAAGAGCAGGGGAAACTGAAATGAGTAAATTCTGGAGCCCGTTCGTCAAGAACCTGGTGCCCTACGTGCCGGGCGAACAGCCGAAGCTGACCCGCCTGGTCAAGCTCAACACCAATGAGAACCCCTACGGGCCATCGCCCAAGGCGCTCGCGGCGATGCAGACCGAGCTGAATGACAACCTGCGCCTGTACCCGGATCCCAACAGCGACCTGCTGAAAAGCGCCGTGGCCCGGTATTATGGGGTGCAGGGCAACCAGGTGTTCCTGGGCAACGGCTCGGATGAAGTGCTGGCGCACATCTTTCACGGCCTGTTGCAACACGACCAGCCGTTGCTGTTTCCGGACATCAGCTACAGCTTTTATCCGGTGTATTGCGGGTTGTACGGCATCCAGTTCGACGCCGTGCCCCTCGACGCACAGTTCCAGATCGATCCGGCGGACTATGCCAAGCCGAACGGCGGGATCATCTTCCCCAACCCGAACGCGCCGACCGGCTGCCTGTTGGCGCTGGAGGCCGTGGAGCAGATCCTCAAGGCCAGCCCGGATTCGGTGGTGGTGGTCGATGAAGCCTATATCGACTTTGGCGGCGAGACGGCCATCAGCCTGGTGGACCGTTACCCGAACCTGCTGGTGACCCAGACCTTGTCCAAGTCCCGCTCGCTGGCGGGGCTGCGGGTGGGCCTGGCGGTGGGCCATCCGGACTTGATCGAAGCGCTGGAGCGGATCAAGAACAGCTTCAACTCCTATCCGCTGGATCGCCTGGCGAATGTCGGCGGCGCGGCGGCGTTCGACGACCGCGAGCACTTCGACAAGACTTGCCGGTTGGTCATCGAGCACCGTGAATGGGTGGTGGCGCAACTGCAAGCCAAGGGCTTTGAAGTGCTGCCTTCGGCGGCCAACTTCATCTTCGCCCGTCACCCCCAGCACGATGCGGCAGGCCTGGCGGCGAAACTGCGGGAGCAAGGGGTGATCGTGCGGCACTTCAAGCAGGAGCGGATCGCCCAGTTCCTGCGGATCAGCATTGGCACGCCTGAGCAGAACCAGGCGCTGATCGAAGCCCTCGGCGAACTCTAAAGCCCGGCGCTGGACCTAATGTGGGAGCGAGCTTGCTCGCGATAGCGGTATGTCAGTTACTTCAGTACTGACTGAACCATCGCTATCGCGAGCAAGCTCGCTCCCACATTGCTTTCAGGCGTTCAGGATTTAATCGTGATGCGGCTCGCCGACGAATGTCAGCGAGGTGAACACGCCGCGGGTTGCCACATCCTTGTTGTCCTTGAGGGTAATTTCCATCTGAGCGGCAATCACATTCAACCCTTCATTACGCACCACGACCTTGGCCCGGCCTTCGGCATCGGTTTCAGTCGATACGGTGTCCGGGGCGCTGCGGTAGTCGCCTACGAGTTTCACGCCGGCCGCTGGCTTGCCATCAAGCAGTACCCGTACCGGCAATGACTGGCCCGGACCGACGGTCAGTGGGTCGGCTTCCGGCAAGATCAGGAACTTGACCTGATCGAGCTTCGGCAACTTCGCCCCAGGCTCGTAGATCGCCAGGCTGTACTTGAAGGTGTGGGTCGACTCAATCGCGCCGGGTACTTTGCTGCGACCCTCATTGATCCACTTCTTGTCGGCGGTCTGTGACCACATGCCGTTGTCCAGGGCCACCGCCAGCACGGCTGGCGGCTTGAGTGGTTGCAGGCGGGCGTGGTCCGGCAGGCGCTCCACGGTGACCGGGATCATCTTGCCACCCAGGTCATAGGCCCAGGCGCCGCTGATTTTCTGTGCCTTGAAGGCATTGTCCTCGGCGCCGTGACCGTAAATCACCTCAATGTTGCCGCGCCGTTGTTCGGTCCACAGGCCATGGGCCGAAACTTGTGTAGCCAGGAGCAAGCCGAGAAGGGCGAGTGTCTTGGGGTGTTTCATAGGGATTTTCCTTTACAGATCGAGGGTGAGGCTGACGGTGAAGTTGCGCGGCGCGCCGGGGGTGACCCAGTAATTGCTGTAGGAGCGCTCGTAGTATTTTTCGTCGAAGACGTTGTTCAGGTTCAGGCCCACGGTGACGTTATCGCTGGCTTTGTAATGGGCCAGCAGGTCCACGGTGTGGTAGGCCGGCAACTCGAAATCCTTGCCGGCTTCACCCGAGCGGTCTCCGACATAGGTGAACGCCGCGCCGACATCAGAGCCCCGCAGGTGCCCGTCCTGGAATTCGTAGACGCCGAGCAGGCTGCCGCTGCGCTTGGCGACGCCGAGGATCCGGCTGCCTGTGGGAATGGTTTCGTCACCCTTGGTCACTTCGGCATCGATGTAGGCGAAGGCGCCGATCACCCGTATGGCGTCGGTGACTTGCCCGGTGACTTGCAGATCGATCCCCTGGCTGCTGGCCTTGCCCGTGGCGACATTGGTGTCGGTGCCCGGAACCGGCGCCAGGACGTTTTCCTTCTCTATATGGAACGCTGCCAGCGTGCTGCTCAGGCGATGGTCGAACAGCTCGCTCTTGATCCCCACTTCATAGCCAACCCCTTCCTCCGGGTCGAAAGTCTTACCGTCCGCATCCAGGCCATTGTTGGGCTTGAACGAGGTGGAGGCATTGGCGAACAGCCCGACCTGCGGCGTCAGTTGATACAGCAAGCCGGCCCGTTGCGTCAGGGCGTCGTGACGTTGGCGGCTGGTGACGTCGGTGGTGTGGTCGTCGATGCTCTGCTCTAAATGCTCATAACGCACGCCGAGCATGCCCCGCAGTTTGTCGGTGAACACGATCTGATCCTGAAGGTTCAGCGCCCGGCTTTGGACATGCTCGAAGAAGTCTGTGCCGGAGCGCGTGCCGTTGGGTTTTGGCTGGCCATGGATCGGTTGATAGATGTCGATGGGATAAGCACCGCCGGCGATGGTGGTCACGCGCTCGTTCTTGCGGTAATCCTCGTATTCAGTACCGACCAGCAGTTCGTGCTGCCAGGGGCCTAGGTCGAACAGACCGCGCAATTCCAGCTGAGTGATGCTGTCGTGCCAATTGTTGTCACGCTCGCGGTAGCGGCGGTTCACCGTGTGGCCGTCGGCGTTCAGCGGTCGCGCTTCTGAGGCAAAACCCCAGAGTTCGCCCTGCTTGTAGTGGCTGGCCAGGCGCACTTGCCAGGTATCGTTGAGCTGATGTTCGAGGGCGGCCTGGAGCATGTTGTTGTGGTTGTCGATGTCGCCGTCGTTGGGCTCGCCCAGGAAGGTCGAGCGGGAAACGCCGCTCCAGCGGTTGTTCGGTGCGACGATGCCGCGGTCGAACGTCGAGCTGTGGCGCACGATTTCGCTTTCCAGCAACAGGCGGGTGTCGGGGTTCAGTTGCCAACTGATGGAAGGCGCGACAAAGACGCGCTTGCTGTCGACGTGATCGCGGAAGCTGTGATTGTCCTCGACCGCCAGGTTGACCCGCGACAGCAGGTTGCCCTCGGCGTCCAATGGCGTGTTGACGTCCAGCGCGGTGCGGTAGCGATCCCAACTGCCGGCGCTGGTTTGCAAGGTGGTGAAGGCTTCGGGCTGGGGCTTCTTGGTGACGATGTTCACCGTGCCGCCGGGATCACCTCGTCCATACAGACTGGCCGCCGGGCCCTTGAGCACTTCGATGCGTTCGATGTTGGCCGCATCCGGTGCACTCGGATAGCCGCGGTTGGCGCTGAAGCCGTCTTTGTAGAACTCCGACGTCGTGAAACCGCGCACGCTGTATTCATAGAGCGTCAGGCCACCGAAGTTGTTTTGCTTGGACACGCCGCCGGCATATTCCAGCGCCCGCTCGACGCTGGTGCTGCCTAAATCCTTGAGGACGCTGGCGGGAATCACGCTGATGGATTGCGGAATGTCGCGCAGGGCGGTGTCGGTTTTGGTGGCGCTGGCCGAGCGGGTAGCGCGATAGCCTGTGACGGGGCCGGTGGGGGATTCGTAGTCGGACGTCACGCTGATGGCGTCCAGTTCCAGCGGTTGGTTTTCCTCGGCGTAGGCTGGATCGCCCAGTAGTCCCAGGGCGAGGCTGGCGAAGGAAAGCCGTTTTAGGGATGACATGTTATGTTGTTCCAAATCTTATATTTGAAACAATATAACACTACTAATGAGAATTTATGCTATCTCTGTTTTCAGAGAAATAAATCCGGACACCCGTTTTTGTAGCGAGGGAGCTTGCTCCCGCTGGGCTGCGAAGCAGCCCCTGAGAATTGAATGTGATCAGGACGATGCGCTGAGGTGGATGGTTTAGGGCTGCTGCGCAGCCCAGCGGGAGCAAGCTCCCTCGCCACGGGGTTACTCTTCTTCCTTGAGCACCACCGGTGCCGGCGGTGGGCGCAGGCCGATTTCAGCGGTGAGCTTGAGCTCCTTGCCGTTGCGCATCACCTGGATGGTGACTTTGTCGGTGGGCTTGATCCGCGCCACCTGGTTCATCGAGCGGCGGCCATCGCCAGCCGGTTCGCCGTCGATGCTCAGGATCACGTCGCCCAGCTGCAAGCCGGCCTTCTGCGCCGGGCCGTCGCGGAAGATCCCCGCCACCACGATGCCAGGCCGCCCGGACAAGCCGAAGGACTCCGCCAGTTCCTGGGTCAGCGGCTGGACCTCAATCCCCAACCAGCCGCGAATCACCTGGCCGTGTTCGATGATGGACTTCATCACTTCCATGGCCAGCTTCACCGGAATGGCGAAACCGATGCCCTGGCTGCCGCCGGATTTGGAGAAAATCGCCGTGTTGATCCCGGTGAGGTTGCCGTTGGCATCCACCAGCGCGCCGCCGGAGTTGCCGGGATTGATCGCGGCATCGGTCTGGATGAAGTCTTCGTAGTTGTTCAGGCCCAACTGGTTGCGTCCGGTGGCGCTAATGATGCCCATGGTCACGGTCTGGCCGACGCCGAACGGGTTACCGATGGCCAGGGCGACGTCGCCGATGCGGATGCTGTCGGAGCGGCCGATGGTGATGGCCGGCAGGTTCTTCAGGTCGATCTTCAACACCGCGAGGTCGGTTTCCGGGTCGCTACCGATCACCCGCGCCAGGGTTTCACGACCATCCTTGAGGGCCACCACGATCTGGTCGGCACCGCTGGTGACGTGGTTATTGGTCAAGATATAACCTTCCGGGCTCATGATCACTCCCGACCCCAGGCTCGACTCCATGCGCTTCTGTTTGGGCGAGTTGTCGCCGAAGAAACGTCGAAACTGCGGGTCTTCGAACAACGGATGGCTGGGCTTGTTGATGACCTTGGTGGTGTACAGGTTGACCACCGCCGGTGCAGCGGTGGTCACGGCGTCGGCATAGGACACCGGCCCCTGCTGCACAGCCTTGGTTTGCGGCGCCTGCTGCAGGTTGACGTCAAGGCTGGGCAGGCCGACCCATTCCGGGTAGCGCTGGATAATCAGTAGAGCGACAAGCACGCCAGCCAACAGCGGCCAGCCGGAAAAACGCAGCGCCTTGAGCATTAAGCACGTCCTACAAAGGTTGCAGGCGGTATGAGACCGCCCATAATGACGCGCATTATACGAGGCCGCGCGCGCCTCTGAACGGGATATTTAGGAGTCTTTTCATGGCCGTAGCCCTGAGCACCCTGGTCGAAGAAGCGGACCGTTACCTGGCCTGCAGCCGGATTGCCGATTATTGCCCCAACGGCCTGCAGGTCGAAGGCGCGCCGCAGGTGAGGCGTATTGTCAGCGGCGTCACTGCCAGCCAGGCGTTGCTCGATGCCGCGGTGGAAGCCGACGCCGACCTGGTGCTGGTGCATCACGGTTACTTCTGGAAAGGCGAAAACCCCTGCATCACCGGCATGAAACAACGTCGCCTGAAAACCTTGCTCAAGCATGACATCAGTCTGCTTGCTTATCACCTGCCACTGGATTTGCATGCCGAGGTGGGCAATAACGTGCAATTGGCTCGTCAATTGGACATCACTGTCGAGGGCCCGCTGGATCCGGACAACCCCAAGGTGGTCGGCCTGGTCGGCTCCCTGTCCGAGCCGCTGACGCCTCGGGATTTCGCCCGCAAGGTCCAGGAAGTGATGGGCCGCGAGCCATTGCTGATCGAAGGCGAGCAGATGATTCGCCGGGTCGGCTGGTGCACAGGCGGTGGCCAGGGCTACATCGATCAGGCGGTACTGGCCGGGGTCGATCTGTACCTCAGTGGAGAGGCGTCGGAACAGACCTTCCACAGCGCCCGGGAAAATGGCATCAGCTTCATCGCCGCCGGGCACCATGCGACCGAGCGCTACGGTGTCCAGGCATTGGGCGATTACCTGGCGCGACGGTTTGCCCTGGAGCATATCTTCATCGACTGCCCGAATCCTATTTGACTGTAACCGAACCTGTGGGAGCGGGCTTGCTCGCGAATGCGGTGGGTCAGTCAACAGATATGCAACTGAACCACCGCATTCGCGAGCAAGCCCGCTCCCACATAGCTCGGTGCAACACCCGAACACCCAGGCATATCCATATGCTGTTTCGATCTAGTTGGCGCCCTGATTAGAAGAGGTCGCTGTGCTAGGATTCCCCGCTCGAACACGGCCCGCTGGCCGTTCATAAGAAAGTTTTCGTGAGTAGCCATGGTCGACAAACTGACGCATCTGAAACAGCTGGAGGCGGAAAGCATCCACATCATCCGCGAGGTGGCCGCCGAGTTCGATAACCCGGTAATGCTGTACTCCATCGGTAAAGACTCCGCCGTGATGCTGCACCTGGCACGCAAGGCGTTCTTCCCCGGCAAGCTGCCGTTTCCGGTGATGCACGTCGATACCCGCTGGAAATTCCAGGAGATGTACAAATTTCGCGACCGCATGGTCGAGGAACTGGGCCTGGACCTGATCACCCATGTGAACCCGGACGGCGTGGCGCAGGGCATCAACCCGTTCACCCACGGCAGTGCCAAGCACACCGACATCATGAAGACCGAAGGCCTCAAGCAGGCCTTGGACAAATATGGTTTCGACGCTGCGTTTGGCGGTGCTCGTCGCGATGAAGAGAAATCCCGCGCCAAGGAGCGCGTGTACTCGTTCCGCGACAGCAAGCACCGTTGGGACCCGAAGAACCAGCGCCCGGAGCTGTGGAACGTCTACAACGGCAAGGTCAACAAGGGCGAGTCGATCCGCGTATTCCCGCTGTCGAACTGGACCGAGCTGGACATCTGGCAGTACATCTACCTCGAAGGCATCCCGATCGTGCCGCTGTACTTCGCCGCCGAACGGGAAGTGATCGAGAAGAACGGCACGCTGATCATGATCGACGACGAGCGCATCCTCGAGCACCTGTCCGACGAAGACAAAGCCCGTATCGTCAAAAAGAAAGTGCGTTTCCGTACCCTTGGCTGCTACCCGTTGACGGGCGCGGTGGAGTCCGAGGCCGAGAGCCTGACGGACATCATCCAGGAAATGCTCCTGACGCGAACTTCCGAGCGCCAGGGCCGGGTCATCGACCACGATGGCGCAGGCTCGATGGAAGATAAAAAACGTCAAGGTTATTTCTAAGGGGCTGTCATGTCGCATCAATCTGATTTGATCAGCGAGGACATCCTCGCCTACCTGGGCCAGCACGAGCGTAAAGAGCTGCTGCGCTTTTTGACCTGCGGTAACGTCGACGACGGCAAGAGCACCCTGATCGGGCGCCTGCTGCACGACTCCAAGATGATCTACGAGGATCATCTGGAAGCCATCACCCGCGATTCGAAGAAAGTCGGCACCACCGGTGATGACATCGACCTGGCGTTGCTGGTCGACGGCCTGCAGGCCGAGCGCGAACAAGGCATCACCATCGATGTCGCGTACCGCTATTTCTCCACCGCCAAGCGCAAATTCATCATCGCCGATACCCCGGGCCATGAGCAGTACACCCGCAACATGGCCACCGGTGCTTCTACCTGTGACCTGGCGATCATCCTGGTGGACGCCCGCTACGGCGTGCAGACCCAGACCCGTCGCCACAGCTTCATCGCCTCCTTGCTGGGCATCAAGCATATCGTCGTCGCCATCAACAAGATGGATTTGAAGGACTTCGACCAAGGTGTGTTCGAGTCGATCAAGGCCGACTACCTGAAGTTCGCCGAAGGCTTGAAAATGAAGCCCACCAGCATGCATTTCGTGCCGATGTCTGCCCTCAAGGGCGACAACGTGGTGAACAAATCCGAGCGCTCGCCGTGGTACACCGGCCAGTCGCTGATGGAAATCCTCGAGACCGTGGAAGTGGCGGGCGACCGTAACTTCACCGACCTGCGTTTCCCGGTGCAGTACGTCAACCGTCCGAACCTGAACTTCCGCGGATTCGCCGGCACCCTCGCCAGCGGCATCGTGCACAAGGGTGACGAAGTGGTGGTGCTGCCGTCGGGCAAGAGCAGCCGCGTCAAATCCATCGTCACCTTCGAAGGCGAGCTGGAACATGCCGGTCCCGGTCAGGCAGTCACACTGACCATGGAAGACGAGATCGACATCTCCCGTGGCGACCTGTTGGTGCATGCCGACAACGTGCCGCCAGTGACCGACAGCTTCGAAGCGATGCTGGTGTGGATGGCTGAAGAGCCGATGCTGCCGGGCAAGAAATACGACATCAAGCGCGCCACCAGTTACGTGCCGGGCTCGATTGCCAGCATCGTCAACAAGGTCGACGTGAACACCCTGGAAGAAGGTCCGGCCAGCGCGTTGCAGCTCAATGAAATCGGCAAGGTGAAGATCGCGCTGGATGCGCCGATTGCCCTGGACGGTTACGAGAGCAACCGCACCACCGGCTCATTCATCATCATCGATCGCCTGACCAACGGCACAGTCGGCGCCGGCATGATCGTCGCCCAGCCGCTGGCCCATGGCAGCAGCACGCACCACGGCAAACTGGCCCACGTGTCGGTGGAGGAGCGCGCCCAGCGCTTCGGCCAGCAGCCGGCCACGGTGTTGTTCAGCGGCCTGTCGGGCGCGGGTAAAAGCACGCTGGCCTATGCGGTGGAACGCAAGTTGTTCGACATGGGACGTGCGGTGTTCGTCCTTGATGGCCAGAACCTGCGTCATGACCTGAACAAGGGCTTGCCGCAGGATCGCGCCGGGCGTACCGAGAACTGGCGCCGTGCGGCTCACGTCGCCCGTCAGTTCAACGAAGCCGGCCTGCTGACCCTCGCTGCGTTCGTTGCGCCAAATGCCGAAGGGCGTGAGCAGGCCAAAGACCTGATCGGCAGGGAGCGTCTGCTGACGGTCTACGTCCAGGCCTCGCCAACAGTGTGCGCCCAGCGTGATCCGCAAGGGCTGTACGCTGCTGCTGGCGACAACATCCCGGGCGAGTCCTTCCCGTACGACGTGCCGCTGGACGCCGACCTGGTGATCGACACCCAGTCGCTGACGTTGGAAGAGAGCGTCAAGCAGGTCCTGGATCTGCTGCGCAAGCGTGGGGCGATCTAAGGAACGCCGCTGTAAATAAAAAGCCCGCAGGTGAGTGATCATCTGCGGGCTTTTTCATTTCCAGAGGGCACTCGATCAAATGTGGGAGCGGGCTTGCTCGCGAAGACGATGGAACATCCAACATCTTCATGAGCTGACACACCGCTTTCGCGAGCAAGCCCGCTCCCACAGGGATTAACGGTGATCTGGGTATTCGCGGTGCATCTGCTCCAGCAACGCATCCTTGTCCTGCCACAACTGGTTGATCCAGCCTTGGAATTCCAGGCGATACGCGCCGTCCTGATCGTAGTTTTTCCGGATGAACTGCGCTGGAATCTTCAGTTCCTGGAAATGCACCACCACCTCGCCCATCTTGCCGCACAGCAAATCCCAATACCCCGGACGCCCGCCTGGATAATGGATCGTCACGTTGATGATCGACTCCAGTTGCTCACCCATAGCATCGAGCACAAACGCGATGCCGCCGGCCTTGGGCTTGAGCAGGTAGCGAAACGGTGACTGCTGCTGGGCATGCTTGCCTTCGGTGAAGCGCGTGCCTTCGACGAAGTTGAAAATGCCCACCGGGTTGTTGCGAAACTTCGCGCAGGTCTTGCGGGTGGTTTCCAGGTCCTTGCCTTTCTTTTCCGGATGCTTCTCCAGATAAGCCTTGGAGTAGCGTTTCATGAACGGGAACCCCAGCGCCCACCAGGCCAGGCCAATCACCGGTACCCAGATCAGCTCCTGCTTGAGAAAAAACTTCAACGGGCGGATGCGCCGGTTCAGCACGTACTGCAGCACCATGATGTCGACCCAGCTCTGGTGGTTGCTGGTGACCAGGTAGGAATGCTGGTAGTCCAGACCCTCCAGGCCGCTGAGGTGCCAGCGGGTGCGGCGCAGCAGGTTCATCCAGGCCTTGTTGTTGCTGATCCAGGTTTCGTGGATGTGGCCCATCAGCCAGTCGGTGAAGCGCTGGGCGGCAGGGAAGGGCAGCAACAGCTTGAAGATCGCCACGATGAACAGCGGCGTGCAGCAGGCGATGGTGTTCAGCGCCAAGAGCAGCGAGGCAATGACGCCGCGCACGGCGGCAGGCAGGAAATCCAGCATTTAAATATCCATGGGTCGGTTGGCGGCTTGGATCGCGGTCAGGGCGATGGTGTACACGATGTCGTCGACCTGGGCGCCGCGAGGCAAGTCGTTCACCGGTTTGCGCAGGCCTTGCAGCATCGGCCCGAGGCTGACGCAATCGGCGCTGCGTTGTACGGCCTTGTGGGTGGTGTTGCCGGTGTTCAGGTCCGGGAAGATGAAGACAGTCGCCCGGCCGGCCACCTGGCTGTTGGGCGCCAGTTGCCGTGCCACGGCTTCGTTGGCGGCGGCGTCGTATTGCAACGGGCCGTCGATCAGCAAACTGTGCTGCGCCTCATGGGCCAGCAACGTGGCTTCGCGGACTTTCTCTACTTCTTCGCCGCTGGCCGACTCGCCGCTGGAATAGCTGAGCATGGCCACCCGTGGGGTGATGCCGAAGGCGGCGGCCGAGTCGGCACTCTGCAGGGCAATCTCCGCCAGTTCCGTCGCGCTGGGGTGCGGGTTCATTACGCAATCACCGTAGACCAGCACTTCCTCGGGAAACAGCATGAAAAACACCGAGGACACCAGGGTGCAACCCGGTGCGGTCTTGATCAGTTGCAAGGCCGGGCGGATGGTGTTGGCGGTGGAATGGATGACCCCGGACACCAGCCCGTCGACCTCATCCAGTGCCAGCATCATGGTGCCGATGACCACGGTGTCTTCCAGTTGCTGCTCGGCCATCGGCGCGTTCAGGCTTTTGCTCTTGCGCAATCTCACCATGGGCTCGACGTAGCGTTCGCGGATCGAGTCGGGGTCGAGAATCTCCAGCCCCGGCGGCAGTTCGATGCCTTGGGCGCGGGCCACCGCCTCGACGTCAGCCGGTTTGGCCAGCAGCACGCAGCGGGCGATGCCCCGGGCCTGGCAAATGGCGGCGGCCTGGACGGTCAGCGGTTCGCTGCCTTCGGGTAGCACGATGCGTTTGTTGGCGGCCTGGGCGCGCTGGATCAATTGATAGCGGAACACCGCTGGCGACAGGCGCATTTCCCGTGGCGTGCCGCAGCGCTGGTGCAACCATTTGGCATCCAGGTGGCTGGCGACGAAATCGGTGATGATCTCGGCGCGTTCGCGGTCGTCGATCGGGATTTCCTTGTTCAGGCCGTTGAGCAGGTTGGCGGTGTCATAGGAGCCGGTGCTCACCGACAGCACCGGCAACCCGGCCTGCAAGGCGCCGCGGCACAGGTCCATGATGCGTGGGTCGGGCAGGGTGTCACTGGTCAGCAGCAAGCCGGCCAGTGGCACGCCGTTGATCGCCGCCAGGCTCACGGCCAGGATGATGTCGTCGCGATCGCCAGGGGTGACCACGAGCACGCCGGGCTTGAGCAGCTCCACCGTGTTGCGCATGGTGCGGGCGCAAATGATGATGTTGCTCATGCGCCGAGTTTCGTAGTCACCGGCGTTGAGCACCTGTGCGCCCATCAGGTCGGCCACGTCGCGGGTGCGCGGGGCGTTGAGTTCGGGGCGAAACGGGATGCAACCCAGCAGGCGGAAATCGCCGCTGCGCAGCAGGGGCGAGTGCTCCTTGAGGCGCGCGGAAAACGCTTCCATGCTTTCGTCGGTGCGGACCTTGTTCAGGATCACCCCGAGGACTTTCGGGTCTTTCGGTCCGCCGAACAGTTGCGCCTGCAGCTCTACCCGGCCAGACAGCTCGGTCAGCACTTCGTTTTCCGGCGCCGACACCAGGATGACCTCGGCGTCCAGGCTCTTGGCCAGGTGCAGGTTGACCCGGGCGGCGTAGCTGGCGTTGCGGGTCGGGACCATGCCTTCGACGACCAGCACGTCCTTGCCGATGGCTGCTTGCTGGTAAAGGGTGATGATTTCTTCCAGCAGCTCATCGAGCTGGCCGTCCCCCAGCATGCGCTCGACGTGAGCCAGGCCCAGGGGCTGCGGTGGCTTGAGGCCGTGGGTGCGGGCCACCAGTTCAGTGGAGCGCTCCGGCCCGGTATCGCCGGGATGAGGCTGGGCGATGGGTTTGAAAAAGCCGACTTTCAGCCCGGCCCGTTCGAGTGTACGCACCAGCCCGAGGCTGATGGAGGTCAGGCCCACACCAAAATCGGTGGGTGCGATAAAAAAAGTTTGCATGCGGATTCTCTAAAGGAGCATGGCTAGGGTGTCTTGTATTTGCGATACAGGACACCAGGGCGCGGCCTATGTCTGGCCGTCTACCGTCAAATTCAGTCGCCAAGGTTATCGCTAACCGGGGCCTGCGCGCACCAGCCGCAGTCAAAGGGCTGGCCTATTTTTTCAATACGTTGCGCAGGGTCCAGCACCCAGGCCCGGGATTGCCACGGTGGCTGGTGGCGCAGATGTTGGGTGTGACCGCAGGACAGCTCGGCCACCCAGTGCCCGTCCTCGTCCTGATGAAATCCGGTGACCGTTGGTCTGTTCGAGCAAGCCCGTTTGTCCGGGTTCCGTTCGCTTTCGGGCAAATCCTTGTTTAGACTTGTCCGTTCTTCATTCTTATGCAAAAGGTCTCGCCCCATGCTGATCGCCGCCAATAAGGCTGTCTCCATCGACTATACCCTGACCAACGACGCTGGTGAGGTCATCGACAGCTCTGCCGGCGGCGCTCCGCTGGTCTACCTGCATGGCGCAGGCAACATCATCCAGGGCTTGGAAAAAGCCCTGGAAGGCAAAACAGTCGGTGACGACCTGGACGTTACCGTTGAACCGGAAGACGCTTACGGCGAGTACTCCGCCGAACTGGTCAGCACCCTCAGCCGCAGCATGTTCGAAGGCGTGGATGAGCTGGAAGTGGGCATGCAGTTCCATGCCTCGGCGCCCGATGGCCAGATGCAGATCGTCACCATCCGCGATCTGGAAGGCGACGACGTCACTGTTGACGGCAACCACCCATTGGCCGGCCAGCGCTTGAACTTCAAGGTCAAGATCGTTGACATCCGTGACGCCAGCCAGGAAGAAATCGCCCATGGTCACGTCCATGGCGAAGGTGGCCATCACCACTGATTTCTGCGCTACGCTCAAGTGAACTGGAGAGGCGCCATACGGCGCCTTTTTAGTCGGTTACTGTTAGCATCACCCATGGCTGTTTCGAAAAGATCCGCAAACCTGGAGTTCGTCATGAGTGCTTTTCACGACCTTAAACTGAAAGCCCTGGATGGTCAGGAGCTTGCTCTGGCGCCTTTCAAGGGGCAAGTCGTGCTGGTGGTCAACGTCGCCTCCAAATGTGGCCTGACGCCTCAGTACGCTGCGCTGGAAAATCTCTACCAGCAATACAAGGCCAGGGGCTTCAGCGTGCTGGGCCTGCCCTGCAATCAGTTCGCCGGGCAAGAGCCTGGGACCGAGCAGGAAATCCAGGAATTCTGCAGCCTCAATTATGGCGTGACGTTCCCGCTGTCCAGCAAACTGGACGTGAACGGTCATGACCGTCATCAGTTGTACCGTCTGCTGGCGGGCGAGGGCGCCGAGTTTCCCGGGGACATTACCTGGAACTTCGAAAAATTCCTGCTCGGCAAGGACGGTCGCGTGCTAGCGCGGTTCTCGCCGCGTACGGCGCCGGATGATCCTGCGGTGATCCAGGCCATCGAAAAAGCGTTGGGTTGAAAGCCCGGCACTGACCCCCTGTGGCGAGGGGATTTATCCCCGTTGGGCTGCGCAGCAGCCCCAAGAGCAAGCAACTTGATTAGGCTGACACACCGGATATCAGATTTTAGGACTGCTGCGCAGCCCAGCGGGGATAAATCCCCTCGCCACAAGTTCTGCACCCGGCTGTGCATTCGGTTCAGTCCACCTAATCGCGATCCGTCTGCTCCCTTCTGATCCTTAATCACTCCAATCAATAGTGCTACCCAGCACTAGGCACGCCGCATATTATCCTCGTCATATAGACCTGCGACCTTGTCCCGTGGAGTGCCCCCATGCCAGTAAAAGCCCTGTTCAAACCCTTCCAGCTTGGCGCGCTCGAGCTGCCGACCCGCGTGGTAATGGCGCCGATGACCCGTTCCTTCTCGCCAGGTGGCGTGCCGAACAGCAAGGTGATCGAGTATTACCGTCGTCGTGCGGCGGCCGGGGTAGGCCTGATCATCACCGAGGGCACGACGGTCGGGCACAAGGCCTCTAACGGCTATCCGAACGTGCCGCATTTCTATGGCGATGCCGCGCTGGCCGGTTGGAAAAAAGTGGTTGATGCGGTGCACGCCGAAGGCGGCAAGATCGTTCCCCAGCTGTGGCATGTGGGCAGCGTGCGACGCGTCGGGACCGAGCCGGATGCCAGCGTGCCGGGCTATGGCCCGACCGAGAAGCTCAAGGACGGCCAAGTGGTGGTCCATGGCATGACCCAGGCCGATATCGACGAGGTTATCGCTGCGTTCGCCCAGGCCGCGAAAGATGCCCAGAGCATCGGCATGGACGGCGTGGAAATCCACGGTGCCCACGGTTACCTGGTGGACCAGTTCTTCTGGGAAGGCAGCAACCAGCGCACCGACGGTTACGGCGGCAGTCTGGCCAACCGTTCGCGCTTTGCGATCGAATTGATCCGCGCCGTGCGCGCGGCGGTGGGCGAGGGCTTCCCGATCATTTTCCGGTTCTCCCAATGGAAACAGCAGGACTACACTGCGCGCCTGGTGCAGACCCCTGAAGCCCTGGGCGAATTCCTCAAGCCGTTGTCCGAGGCTGGCGTGGATATTTTCCATTGCTCGACACGCCGCTTCTGGGAGCCGGAATTCGAAGGCTCCGAGTTGAACCTGGCCGGCTGGACCCGCCAGCTCACTGGCAAGCCCACCATCACTGTGGGCAGCGTCGGCCTGGACGGCGAGTTCCTGCAGTTCATGGTCAACACCGACAAAGTCGCGCAGCCGGCCAGCCTGGAAAAACTGCTGGAACGCCTGAACAACGATGAGTTCGACCTGGTGGCGGTGGGGCGTGCGCTGCTGGTGGATCCGGACTGGGCGCAAAAAGTGCGCGAAGGGCGTGAGCAGGAGATCTTGCCGTTCAGTCGTGAGGCGTTGATGACGCTGGTTTAAGCGGCGCCTGATCTGACGCTATCGCGAGCAAGCTCGCTCCCACAGGGGATCTTTGTCGAACACCAGACTCATGTTCGCTGAAGATCAAATGTGGAAGCGAGCTTGCTCGCGATGGCGATCTCAATATCGCCGAAGACTCAGCGCACTGTCGGCGCAGCAGGCATCACAGGCTCGCCGGCACAAACCCCACGCAACTGCGCCTCAAATTGCTCGATCACCGCCGCCCAGCCTTGGCGACTGGCATGTTGGCGCGCATTGAGCCGCACGCACCGCAAGGCCTCTCGCTCTTCCAGCAGCCAGCGGGCCCCATCGCAGAACGCTTCTTCGTCCCCCGGCATTGCCAGCACGCCGTTGTAGCCGTGGCGGATGTGTTGCGCCGCCGCAGCCTGATCATAGGCCACCACGCCCAGCCCGGACGCCAATGCCTCCAGCACGACATTGCCGAAGGTTTCGGTCAGGCTTGGAAAGACAAACACATCGGCGGACGCATAATGACCAGCCAGCGCCTCGCCTCGTTGTGAGCCACAAAAGATTGCGTCGGGCAGTTCCTGCTCCAGCGCGGATCGCTGCGGGCCGTCGCCGACCACCACCAGTTTCATCCGCCGGCCCGGAAATGCGCTGCGCAGTGTGTCGAAACTGCGCTTGAGCAACCCGAGGTTTTTCTCCGGTGCCAGGCGCCCGACATGGATCACGGCGATGTCATCCTCGCCCAGGCCCCAGGCCTCACGCAGGGTGGCCGAGCGCTTGATCGGATGGAACAACTGGCTGTCCACGCCGCGAGACAGCAGCGCTACCCGCTCGAAATGCCGACGCTCCAGCTCCATGCGCTGGCTGAGGCTGGGGACCAGGGTCAGGCTGGAGCGGTTGTGAAACCAGCGCAGGTAATGGGTGAGCGCGCGACTCAACAAGCCGAAGCCGTACTGCTGGGTGTATTGCTGGAAATTGGTATGGAAACCGCTGACCACCGAGATGCCCAGGCGCCGCGCCGCCCGCAACGCCGACAAACCCAGGGGACCTTCCGTGGCGATGTACAGTACATCCGGACGATGACGTTTCCAGCGCCGCAGCAGCTTGTGCATCGACGCCTGGCCCCACTGCAAACCCGGATACCCCGGCAGTGGCCAGCCCCGGCACAGCAGCAACTGCTCATCACTGGCCTGGCGTTGGTCGTCGGCCTGGCGGGGCCGGATCAGCTCCACCCGATGCCCACGGGCGCGCAAGCCGTCATACAGGCGGCCCAGGGTATTGGCCACGCCATTGATTTCCGGCGGGAAGGTTTCGGTGATCAGGGTAATGTGCAGAGATGTGGTCATGACCCCAGTGTCGACCGGGGCCATTTCGTCATTGTGACGCCAGGATGATGGATTTGTGACCGACTCAGCCTTGCCGGGCCAACGCAGTCTCGGCGCCTTGCTCACGCACCCAGAACAAGGTCGCCCCGGCTACCGCCGCCGGCATCATCAGGATGTTCACCACCGGGATCAGCAGCACCAGGTACACGCTGCCGCCAAAGCCCAGGCTCTGCCAGCGTTTTTCCCGCAGCCAGGCGAGCATTTCGTTCCAGCCCAGCTTGTGGTTGTCCGCCGGGTAGTCGATGTATTGGATCGCCATCATCCACACACCGAACAGCAGCCACAGCGGTGCGGCCACGATATTGATCACGGGGATGAACGAGAGCACGAACAGCCCCAGGGCACGGGGCAGGAAATAGCCGAGCTTACGCGCCTCCCGGGCGAGGGTCCGCGGGATCATGGCGACCAACTCGCCCCAACTGAAGGCGGGGAAATCATCGGTGCCCCGGACGACAACCTCGACTTTCTCTGCCAGAAAGCCGTTGAACGGCGCGGCGATGACGTTGGCCAGCATGGTGAAGGTGAAGAACACCATCAGCACGACGAGCACCACGAACAGCGGCCAAAGAACGTAGTTGAGGAAACTCAGCCAGTCCGGCAGCGACGGCATCAGTGTGTCGACCCACAGGCTGAACTGATGGCCGGCCAGGTAGATCAATCCGACGAACAGCACCAGGTTGATCGCCAGGGGCAAGAGTACGAACAAACGCAGGCCCGGGCTCAAGACCAGCTTGAGGCCTTCTCGCAAATATTGCGGGCCGGACAGGACGGGGGCGGGCATAGGTGACTCCGAGCGAAGTTGAACGCGCCGACCTTACCGGCTTTACCCTGCGCGGGAAAGCGGCGACATGGCGCGTAACAACCTTTATTGCCGCGGATACGCTATTGAAACGGCCGCTGCGGATAGAGCTCGCCTATGAGCTGGATTGTTAAACCGTATTTCCTTAATCTTCGCACCCTCGATACGCTGCACCCATTCTTTTTTCAGGACTGTCGAACCAAGCCTTCCCCAAGTGCGTCAACGGTCCTTTTTTATTCACGCCGCTCACCCGGCGTTCCGGCCCGCAAGGTCCGGTCAACAGGAGCAGGTCATGTCTGAAGTCCGTCATTCGCGAGTGATTATTCTCGGTTCCGGCCCTGCCGGTTACAGCGCTGCGGTTTATGCAGCCCGTGCCAACCTCAAGCCGCTGCTGATCACCGGCATGCAGGCTGGCGGTCAATTGACCACCACCACCGAAGTCGACAACTGGCCAGGCGACGTCCACGGCCTGACCGGCCCGGCGTTGATGGAGCGTATGAAAGAGCACGCCGAGCGTTTCGAGACTGAAATCGTTTTCGATCACATCAATGCTGTGGACTTCGCCGCCAAGCCGTACACCCTGAAGGGTGACAGCGCGACCTACACCTGCGATGCCCTGATCATCGCCACCGGCGCCAGTGCGCGTTACCTGGGCCTGCCGTCGGAAGAAGCCTTCATGGGCAAAGGCGTTTCCGCCTGCGCGACCTGTGACGGTTTCTTCTACCGCAACAAGCCAGTGGCCGTGGTGGGTGGCGGCAACACCGCCGTCGAGGAAGCCTTGTACCTGGCCAACATCGCCAGCACGGTCACCCTGGTCCACCGTCGTGAAATCTTCCGCGCCGAGAAAATCCTGGTCGACAAGCTCAATGCCCGCGTCGCCGAAGGCAAGATCATCCTCAAGCTCAACGCGACCCTGGATGAAGTGCTGGGCGACAACATGGGCGTGACCGGTGCCCGTCTGAAAAACAACGACGGCAGCTTTGAAGAGCTGAAAGTCGACGGCGTATTCATCGCCATCGGCCATACCCCGAACACTTTGTTGTTCGACGGCCAGTTGGATCTCAAGGACGGCTACCTGGTGGTCAAGGGCGGCCGCGACGGCAACGCCACCGCCACCAGCGTCGAAGGTATCTTCGCCGCCGGCGACGTGGCCGACCACGTCTACCGCCAAGCCATCACCTCGGCCGGTGCCGGTTGCATGGCGGCCCTGGACGCGGAGCGTTACCTGGATGACCTGCAGAACGCTTCGTTCTGATTCATCTGGCATAAAAAAACCGGCTTCGGCCGGTTTTTTTACTTAGGCTCCACGCAAACCTGTGGGAGCGGGCTTGCTCGCGAATGCGGTGTGTCAGTCAACACTGTGCTGGCTGATCCCCCGCATTCGCGAGCAAGCCCGCTCCCACAAGTTTTTTGTGTGCTCAGAAGCATTGCATTTCAGGCCAGCTTCGCCAGGCAGGCCTCCAGAATATCCAACCCCTCTTCCAGCACTGCCGGCTCGGTTGTCAATGGCGCCAGCAGCCGCACGATGTGTCGCGATTTACCGCTGGGCATCAGCAGCAAGCCTGACTCCCGCGCCAGGGCCAGCAGTTGCGTCAGTTGCGCCGATGCCGGGGTGCCGTCGGCGTGGGCCAGCTCGATGCCGCGCATGGCGCCGATACCGGTCAGGCGGCCGAGGAACGGTGACAGCCCACGGCGGCGCCAGGATTCGTAGCGGCTGACGATCGCCTCTTCCTGTTGCATGCCCCAGGCGTGCAGGTTCGCGTCGGTCATTTCGTCCAGGGTTGCCAGTGCGGCAGCGCAAGCGATGGGGTTGCCCGAGTAGGTGCCGCCCAGTCCGCCCTTGGGCAGGTTGTCCAGCAACGCCTTGCGCCCCACCACTGCCCCGAGGGGGACGCCGCCGGCAATACTTTTGCCCAGCAGGATCAGGTCAGGCTCGATGCCCAGGCGCGAGAATGCAAAACGCTGGCCGGTGCGACCGAAGCCGGACTGGATTTCATCGATGATCAGCACAATGCCCTTGTCGTCGCAGAACTGCCGCAGGGCCTGGGCGAATGGTATGTCCATCGCCAGGAAACCGGCTTCGCCCTGGACCGGCTCGACGATGAAGCAGGCAACGTCGTTCACGTCGATCTCGACGCTGAACAGCCGTTCCATGGCGTTCAAGGCCTCGGCGCACGTTACGCCGTTGTCCTGGCTGGGGTAGGGCAGGTGATAGACCGGCCCGGGCAGTACACCGACTTTTTGTTTATAGGGCGCGACCTTGCCGTTGAGGTTGAGGGTGGCCAGGGTACGACCGTGGAAACCGCCATCAAAAGCGATGACGGCGGTGCGTCCCGTAGCACCACGCACGATCTTCAAGGCGTTTTCCGCCGCTTCTGCGCCGCTGTTGGTGAGCATGCCGCTGACTGGGTAATCCACCGGAACAAACGCCGCCAGGCGCTCCATCAGTTCGATGTAGGGCGCATGGGGCGCGGCGTTGAACGCGTAGTGCGTCAGCCGGGTGGCTTGTTCGCGGATCGCCTCGACGACGCGCGGATGACAATGGCCGAGATTCAACACGCCGATGCCGCCGACGAAATCGATGTAACGCTTGCCATCGGTGTCCCAGACTTCGGCATTCCTGCCATGGCTGAGGCTGACGGGGTGCACGATGGAAATCGACTGGCTGATGGTTTCGCTGCTCATGGATGACGGCTCGGAGGGAGGAAAGGTTTCCTTTATCTAAGCCGCGAGCAGAGGGGCCCGGCAAACGAAATAAAGTTGCCGGGTCAATCTTAAAAGTCGGGATGTGGTGAGGCGTTCTTCATGAGGATGAATGGAGCCCTTGTGGCGAGGGGATTTATCCCCGCTGGGCTGCGAAGCAGCCCCAAAGCAGTTACCCAAACTCTGACACACCGAGGCAGCAGGTTTTAGGGCTGCTACGCAGCCCAACGGGGATAAATCCCCTCGCCACAAAAGCGGGCCTCACCACACAGGAAGAGCCGATCAGCGCCGTTGCAGCGGCTGTGCCTCGAACTTCACCCCCGCCAACCCATGGGCCATCAGCGCACGGATATTGCCGTGATCATTGCCTTCGGGCGTGGCCAGCACCGAACGGTAATGTTCGCCAAACGCCAGCAACGCTTCTTCATCGCTCAAGCCTTCAAGCAGTGCCAGGCCCAGGGTCTTGCAAGAACCTTCGTTCTGCCCGGCGGCGTTTTGCACGCCACCGTTGTCGAAGGCCTGGGGCTGGTAGTCGTAGCCGGCGGCGATAAAGGCCAGGGTGTCGGCAAAGGCGTGTTCGCCGCTCTTGAGGCGGGTGCGCAGGGTGTTCAGGTCAGGCATCGGGTTTTCCTTTGGCGAACGCCGCTTGCTGTTCGGCGCTGGCTTCTTGCTGGTATTGGGCTTTCCACTCGGCGTACGGCATGCCGTAGACCACTTCACGGGCGTCGTCGAGGCTGACCTCGATCTGGCGGTCATCGGCGGCGGCCTTGTACCACTTGGACAGGCAGTTGCGGCAGAAGCCGGCGAGGTTCATCAGGTCGATGTTCTGCACATCCTTGCGGCTGTCCAGGTGGGCAACCAGCCGACGGAAAGCGGCGGCTTCGAGTTCGAGGCGTTGTTGATCGTTCATGGAGGTCTCTGCGAGGCAGCTTCAAGGGGCAAGCTTCAAGCTGCAAGAGTGGATTTGCGGTGGTCAGGCTTGAAGCTTACAGCTTGAGGCTTGCAGCTGCTACGAAGTAGCCCGACTTGCTGCGAGCGTAATCGACACCGACTCGGCAAATCGCAAAGCGTGAGGCTTGTCGACTTCGACTTCGGCGTACAGCACCGACTCGTTGGCCATGACCAGGTCGAGCAACTCCTGGGTCAGGCGTTCAAGCAGCGCGAAGCGGTTGCCTTCCACGTGGGCGATGATCGCCTTGGTGATGGTGCGGTAGTTCAGCGCGTGGTCGATGTCGTTGTCGCGCACCGCCTCTTGGGCGGCATAGAGGATGGTCAGGTTGATCAACACATCCTGCTTGTTGAGGATTTCATCCTCGTTGATGCCGATGAAGGTGCGCAGGCGCAGGTCCTTGACCTTGATGCGTGCCATGGCTGGCTGAAGTTGTGGCATTTATTGGCTCCGTCGAATCAATTGCAGGAACTCCTGGCGGGTGGTGCTGGACTCGCGGAAGGCGCCGAGCATCACCGAGGTGTTCATGGTCGAGTTCTGTTTTTCGACACCGCGCATCATCATGCACATGTGCTGGGCTTCGATCACCACCGCAACGCCGGCGGCCTGGGTGACTTGCTGCACCGCGTCGGCGATTTGCCGGGTGAGGTTTTCCTGGATTTGCAGGCGGCGGGCGAACATGTCCACCAGCCGGGCGATCTTCGACAGCCCCAGGACCTTGCCCGTAGGAATATAAGCTACATGGGCCTTGCCGATGAAGGGCAGCAGGTGATGTTCGCACAGGGAATAGAGCTCGATGTCGGCGACGATCACCATTTCATCGCTGTCCGAGGCGAACAGGGCACCGTTGACGATCTGCTCGACGCTTTGTTCGTAGCCATGGCAAAGGTACTGCATGGCCTTGGCCGCGCGCATCGGGGTGTCGAGCAAGCCCTCGCGCTCCGGGTTTTCGCCCAGGCCGATCAGGATCTCGCGGTAGTTCTCAGGCAGGGATAGCGTCATGGTACTTCCTCGAAACAAGGCTATTTGACGTGCCTTCCGCCGTTGACGGTCAGGGTCGTGCCGGTGACATAGGGGTTGTCCAGCAGATAACGCAGGCTCTGGTAGATCACTTCGCTGCCGGGTTCGATGCCCAGCGCAGACTTGGCCAGGGCCTTGGCGCGGTAAGCCGCGTCGTCTTCGGGATTGAACAGTAGCAGGGCCGGGGCGATGCCGTTGACCTTGATGGCCGGTGCGTACTTCGCCGCGAACGACAGGGTCAGGCTTTCGAGGCCGGCCTTGGTGGCGCAATAGGCGATGTGCTTGCTGCTGCCCTTGCGCGTCACATCATCGCTGATGTGCACGATATCCGCAGGTGTTGAACGTTGCAGCAGTTCGGCGCAGTGCAGGTTGATCAGGTAGGGTGCGAGCATGTGCACGCCGAACATGGCACTGAAAGCGTCCGTCTCGGCGCCCGGGACCTCGGCCAGCCACGCCGAGGCGTTGTGCACGATGGCCCGCAGCCGGTCGGTGTGCTGCTTGAGCTGTTCGATGAAACCCAGGATCCCGGCCTCGCTGGAAAGGTCGGCGAACAGCACGGTCGCGCCCAGGTCCCGCAGTGTCTGCACGCCTGGGCGTTCGGTGCGATAGGTGGCGATCACCGGTTGACCGTCTTCCAGTAATCGTCGGGCGCAATGCAGGCCGACGCGCTGGGCTGCGCCAGTGATCAGGATTGGAGCGGTGGCGCTGGACATAGGGTGGCTCGGTTCACGGCAAGAGCAAAACTATAACAGCGACCGGTCCATTCAACCCAAATGTTGACTGCCATTGCATTTTCGCGAGCATTGGCGACGCGCTGGGAGCTGAAAAACAGTCAAAACCCATGCCTTTTTGAACGAAACGCAACGAAACCGCCCATCGCTATTGTCATCCTATGTCTAGGAGGGAGTAAACTGGGATCCAATTTGCCAGCCGGATTTGTCTGCCAAAATGAGCGTAATCACAGACGATAACTTCGTTTTCCAGGCCTCAGGTGCTTTAAAGCGCGAAGATTTGTTTCCCATTCGCGAAGTAGCCCGATTGACCGGTGTAAACCCCGTGACCCTGCGCGCATGGGAGCGTCGTTACGGGTTGATCCAGCCCACCCGCACCGAAAGCGGGCATCGCCTGTATTCTTTGAGCGATATCGACAAGGTGCGCAGCATCCTGGCCTGGATTGAGCGCGGCGTAGCGGTCAGTAAAGTGAGTAAGATTCTGGCGAAGACCGAGTCGGTGCAGCCGGTCTCTGCGCTGATTTCACCCGACCTGGTCAGGGCCGATTACGCCCAGTGGCAACAACAGGTGGCGGATGCAGTTGGCAACTTTGACGATATAGAGCTGGATCGCGTCTACGGGCAGATCTTTTCCACCTACGCGGTACCGATCATCTTCCAGGACATCCTGATGCCGATCTGGCGGCAATTGCTGCAACACCAGCAAGAGTTCGGGCAAACCAGCGAGTGGGTGTTTTTTGACGGTTTCCTGCGCTCGCGCATCATCCAGCGGCTCTTGCTCAAGCGCGAAGGCCTGTCGCGCCGTGTCCTGATCAGCGCCATTGCCGGTCAGTGCCGTGAATTGGAATTGCTGGTCGCGGCGCTGTTCCTGTCCAAGGCGGACGTCGGCGTCAGGGTGCTGTCGATCGGCCTGCCGTTCGACGAACTGACCCTGGTGTGCCAGAAGATCCAGCCGTTGGCGCTGGTGCTGGTTTCAAACCATGCGCCGACTTCCGAACTCCCCAAACGCTTGGGAAAACTGTCGATGAGCCTGGATTGTCCGTTAATGCTGGCCGGTGATGCCTCCGATCTGGCGCAGGAGCGCCTGGCTGGATCGTCAATCGGTTGCCTGGGCAATGAGGGAACGGTGATGAACCATCGCTTGCGTCAATTTCTGACGGGCAACCTGGACACCTGAACGGGTGCCCTGCCTCACACGTTAAAGATGCATGGTCGGATGGGTCAGGCGATGTTGCTGCAGGATGTACTGGCGCAAGCGTTCAGTCTCGTCCAGGTCATTCTGGTTCAAATGGTAGGCAAACAAACCCTGGTCGGTTTCCCGTTCGAAGCTGCCTCGCAACGAAATTCTCTCGTAGCCTGACGGGCTGAACCACAAGGCAAATTGCTTGGGTGGCTTGATACGACTGCGGTTTTCCAACAAGACGCCTTTACAGGACACCTCGTGGACCCAGAGAGATCCCGGCTGGCCCTTGATATTTTCCAGCGCTACGGGCTCCTCGAGCGTCAGGCGCCACGGGCGTATCTTCGGTCCGTCCTCGTAGATACTCGGCACACCTAAACGCAAGTGCATCGCATGGAATTCGTCTTCCACCAGGTGCAACGGAAAGGTCATTTGCTGGTTTTCGAAGTTGGCTTGCAGCGTCACTTGCTCATTCGCCGCCAGGCGCGTCAGCAGGTCACGGATCTGCGACCCACCGTTTACCAGCAAGCTCGACGTGACATCCCGCTCGTTCAATTGCGGGTTGTGCTGCATGGTCCGGATGAAGTCCAGTTCATCCTGAGTCAATAGGGCATCGCGCTGCATGGTCTACTCGAAATGATGATTTACATTTTCACTGGTGATTGTAGTGACTGACCGTTAATTCGCCGGTTTGTTTGTGCCGTTCGTCGCTTCGAGCCGGGCAATCGTTTCCCGGGCGTCGGCCAACTGCTGTTCCAACTGGGCGATACGTTGCTGGGCCTTGACCTGGACGGTGACGTCTTTCTGGACGCCGACGAAATAGGTATGGCCGTCGGCTTCGCTTTTAACTGTTGATAACGACAGTTCATTCCAGAATGGCGTGCCATCCTTTCGGTAGTTGCGTAGTACCTCCCGGCACGACCCCCCTCGCTTCAAGGCATTGCGAATCAGCTCGAGAGCGGGTTGGTCGCGATCACCCGATTGCAGGAACCGGCAATCCTGATAAAGGATTTCGTCGCTGTTGTAGCCTGTCAGCCGTTCGAAGGCCGGGTTAACGTAGATGAGAATATTGTCTTCGTCGCCTTCTTTTTCAGCGATGACGATCCCGTCGTTCGAAGCATTGATGACCAGTTGCATCAGTTGAGCGTTGATCATGTAGAGGGCCCTTTAAACATCCTTGTTGAAACCATATTTTAGAAGAAATCGACAAGCTGTCCACTTGCCATTACGGCTCTATTGAGAGCCATTCGCAGTCCGACGAGCGCTGCTGTTACTATCGCAGCTCTCTTATTTTGGTTCAGGATCAGATTGATGAAAGTCGCCATTCTTTCCGGCTCGGTCTATGGCACCGCCGAAGAAGTCGCCCGACACGCAGCCAAACTGTTTCGCGACGCGGGTTTCGAAGCCTGGCACAACCCTCGCGCCACCTTGGCGGATATCCAGGCATTTGGCCCACAGGCCTTGGTGGCGGTGACCTCTACGACGGGCATGGGTGAGTTGCCGGACAATTTGATGCCGCTGTACTCGACCCTCCGCGACCAGTTGCCTGGACTCTTTCGCGGCTTGCCCGGCGCGGTGATCGGCCTGGGCGACGCCAGCTACGGGGATACCTTCTGCGCTGGGGGCGAGCAAATGCGCGAGTTGTACGCCGAGCTGGGCGTGCGCGAGGTGTTGCCGATGCTACGGCTGGACGCCAGCGAAAGCGTCACCCCGGAAACCGATGCCGAACCGTGGCTCGGCGAGTTGATCGACGCCTTGCGTTGACGGCGTTGGCCGGGCGCCAGGGCGTCCATTGCGATGACCCGCTCGGCCAGTAAGCTGGCTGCTAATGCAACTACCGCTCCCCCAAGAGCTGACTAGACTGGTTTTCTTGCGTACGAAGTTTTTGTAATGAGCTTCATATAATAAGAAAACCAGGGGGTCCGAGCCGTGAGCGTAGCGCCCATCCAACCGACACTCAGCATCAAAGACCAAGTCAGTGCCGCCGAATGGCAAACCCGGGTCGACCTTGCCGCCTGTTATCGGCTTGTCGCATTGCATGGCTGGGATGACCTGATCTTCACCCATATTTCCGCCAAGGTTCCCGGCACGGAGGATTTCCTGATCAACCCGTTTGGGTTGATGTTCCATGAAATCACCGCGTCGAGCCTGGTTAAAGTCGACCAGGCCGGTAATAAGTTGATGGACAGCCCTTACGAGATCAACCCGGCCGGCTACACCATCCACAGTGCGGTGCATGAGGTTCGCCATGATGTGGCCTGTGTGTTGCACACCCACACGGCGGCCGGTGTCGCAGTGTCGGCCCAGAAGCAGGGCGTGTTGCCGATCAGCCAGCAATCGCTGTTCGTGCTGTCGAGCCTGGCCTATCACGCCTACGAAGGGGTGGCCTTGAATCACGAGGAAAAGGCTCGCTTGCAGGCGGACCTGGGTGACAGCAACTTCCTGATGCTGCACAACCATGGCCTGCTGACCTGCGGCGGCACCATCGCCGATACCTTCCTGATGATGTTCACCTTCCAGCGGGCCTGTGACATTCAGGTCCTGGCTCAGGGCGGTGGGGCCGAGCTGATCGCCATCGAGCCACAGATCCTGGCTGGCGCCCAGGCGATGATCGCCGGGGTGACCAGGAGCGCACAGGGCATGGGAGGCGCGTTGGCCTGGCCGGCGTTGCTGCGCAAGCTCGATCAACAAGACACGGGGTATAGAAGCTGATGCCCCTGGTCCAGATTCCCCTGCGTATCTGGCGCCAGCGCAGCCAGACCTTCCTGTTCCGCGGCCATGTCATTCGTTACTGGGTGGCAGGGCAGGGCGAACCGCTGTTGTTGATCCACGGTTTCCCCACCGCCAGTTGGGATTGGCATTACCTGTGGCAGCCATTGGCGCAACGCTATCGCGTGATCGCGTGTGACATGCTCGGTTTCGGTGACTCCGCCAAGCCGTTGAACCATGCCTACAGCCTGCTGGAGCAGGCGGATCTGCAACAGGCCTTGCTGGCGCATCTGAACGTCAAGCAAGCGGTGCATGTGTTGGCCCACGACTATGGTGACAGTGTGGCCCAGGAGCTGATCGCCCGGCATTTTGAGGCGCGCATCCAGGTCGCCAGTTGTGTGTTCCTCAACGGTGGTCTGTTCCCGGAAACCCATCGTCCGGTACTGGCTCAAAAACTGTTGCTCAGCCCCGCGGGTTGGCTGCTGGGGCGGCTATTCTCCCGGCAAAGCCTGGTCAAGAGTTTTCGCCAGATTTTCGGCCCCAGGACCGCGCCCACTGAAAGTGTGCTGGATGATTTCTGGAGTTTGGTCGAAGCCCATCGCGGCCCGCGGATCATGCACAAACTCATCGCCTACATCCCCGAACGACGGGTGCAGCGCGATCGTTGGGTGCGCGCGATGCAGCGCGGTGCAGTGCCGTTGCGGGTGATTGACGGGGCGGTCGATCCGATATCCGGTGAGCACATGGTGGCGCGCTACGAGGCGCTGATTCCAAACCCTGACACGGTGCTGTTGCCGGACATCGGTCATTACCCCCACACCGAGGCACCGGTGCAGGTGCTCCAGCATTACCTGGCGTTTCGCGCAAACATCGCCACCCCGCTCAGGCAGATGGCCTATTCGTGAGCATTCGTTGTGGGGCTTGCTCGCGATAGCGAAGTCATAACCACCCAAGAATGTGCCGGCCCCATCGCGAGCAAGCTCGCTCCCACAATGGACTTGTGGCGTGATCAAAATCCGTGGGCATCCGCGACCCCTGTGGGAGCGAGCTTGCTCGCGATGGCGGTGGTTCTGCCGGTGAAGACATTGAATGTGCCGCCGTGGATGCAAGCTACGGCGACCAGGATTTGGCCCGCATCATCCCCCACCTTATCGCCCACCATTCACTCCCAACCGTGTTGATTGTGACCGGTCGACTTGTACCGGACACTCGTGCCCATTGTCCTATCGGCCTGCTGGAGTTCTGTCATGAGTGAGTCTGTGCGCTTCGAAGATAAAGTCGTGATCGTCACGGGTGCCGGCGGTGGCCTGGGACGCGCCCATGCGCTGCTGTTCGCCAAACAAGGTGCAAAGGTGCTGGTCAACGACCTTGGCGGCTCGGCGCAAGGGGAAGGGGCCAACGCCTCGGCAGCGGACCGGGTAGTCGCCGAAATTCGCGCAGCCGGCGGCATCGCCGAAGCGAATCACGACTCCGTCACCGATGGCGACAAACTGGTCCAGAACGCCCTCGACGCGTTCGGCCGGGTCGATGTGGTGGTCAACAACGCCGGCATCCTGCGGGACAAGACCTTTCACAAAATGGACGATGCCGACTGGGATCTGGTCTACCGCGTCCATGTCGAAGGCGCCTACAAAGTCACCCGCGCCGCATGGCCGCACCTGCGTGAACAAAACTATGGGCGGGTCATCTTCACGGCCTCAACGTCTGGCATCTACGGCAACTTCGGCCAATCCAACTACGGCATGGCCAAGCTTGGCCTGTATGGCCTGACCCGCACCTTGGCCATCGAAGGTCGCAAGAACAATATCCTGGTCAACGCCATTGCCCCCACCGGCGGCACCCGCATGACCGAGGGCCTGATCCCGCCGCAGGTATTCGAACAACTCAAGCCTGAACTGGTCAGCCCGTTGGTGGTGTACCTGGCCAGTGAAACCTGCCAGGAAACTTCCGGATTGTTCGAAGTGGGCGGCGGCTGGATGGGCAAGGTGCGTTGGGAGCGCAGCTTGGGTGCCGGGTTCGATCCGCGCAAAGGCTTCTCGCCTGAAGACGTCGCCGCCCATTGGCAGCAAATTTGTGATTTCGAGGATGCGGTGCACCCGAATGACAACCTGGAAGCGTTGAAGGAAATGATGGCGAATCTGCAACGCTACACCGTTTAACTCGCTGCCTGGACCGGTTGCCGTCAGTGACGGCAACGCGGGTCACGGAACGTATTTCTTCACCAGCGCTGCCAGGTTCGCCGCCGTCTCGATATCCATCACGCCGTCATGTTTCGCCGGACGAAAGTGCAGCTGAAACGCGCGCACCAGCCGCTGAAAACCCGCGCTCGTCGTGGCGGCCGACGTGTCATACCCATATTTCTTGAACAGCCCGAGCAGTTGCTCACGCGTCGGCAAGCCGTTGCATTGGTAAGCCTGCGTGTAGGCCTTTTGCGTGGGCCCATCGAACCAGGCGCCGATGCCTTTGGCGTACAGCGCCTGCCAGGGAAACATCGGGCCAGGGTCGCTTTTCCTGCCGGCGGCGATGTCCGAATGCCCCACCACGTTGACCGGGCTGATGTCCGGATAGCGCTTGAGTATGTTCAACGCCAGGTATTCGATCGCCTCGATTTGCTCGGGCGTATAAGGCGGGAAGGTGAACTGCCCCTGGTTATCCGTGGCGAGATTGACGATTTCAACGCCAATCGAGGTGTCGTTCAGATTATTTCGACCACCCCAACTGCTCACTCCCGCGTGCCAGGCACGTTGGTTTTCGTCGACCAGATTGAAAATCTGCGGCTCGTTGAAACCGGCTTTCAAGTAACTCGGGTCGGTGAAGTCCGGGATCAGGTAGTGAGCGCTGACCGAAGCGCCGGTCAGTGCGTTGACGGAAGAGGAGAAGTTCGCGGCGGTGTAGTGAAAGACCAGAAAACGAACTCGGCTGTTATAGCCGTTCTTTGATCGATAGCTGCTGTAGTTGATTGGCGTCATAAAGAACTCACTGAGATTTAAAATCGAAGCAGAATGCTGCGACTGACTTTCAGCCTATCAGTGGATTTTTTATGAGCTTGTAGTGGGGTTCTTACAATGTTGTAGGAATAGGCGTTTGGGTGTTTGGGAACTGACTGTCGTGGATGTAATGAAGTGATAAGCCAAAGACGCCCCTGAATCCTAGATGCTTACGGATGAAATGATTCCGTGGCAAGGGAGCTTGCTCCCGCTGGGCTGCGTAGCGGCCCCTTTTTGGGGACTGTCAGATATTTTGTGTGCGGGCCGGTAACGGCCTGCCGTTAGGCAGGCCATGCTTTTACCAGGTCGGTCTGATAAATCGATCTCCGTACAGAATCGCGAATTGATTCATCGCACTTTTCCAGTCATGGGCCGCTGAACCCCAGTTTGCTGTGATATTGCGCAGCCCAAGCCAGATCAGCTTGGTCGCCGCATCGTCGGTCGGGAAGTGGCCTCGGGTCTTGATGATCTTGCGCAGTTGAGCGTTGATGCTCTCAATGGCGTTGGTCGTGTAGATCACTTTTCGGATCGCCGGCGGGAAAACGAAAAAAGGAATCACACGATCCCAAGCGCGGCGCCAAGCAGCCACTACCGTCGGATACTGCTTGCCCCATGGCCCGCTTTCAAACGCATCCAGCGCTTGCTCGGCCGCTTCGGCGGTGACTGCCTGATAGATCGGTTTGAGCGCCTTGGCCAGTTCGCGGCGCTTATCCCAAGCCGCGTAATCAAGACTGTTGCGGATCAGATGAACAATGCATGTTTGCAGTGTCGTGTCCGGAAATACAGCGCTGAGAGCTTCCGGCATGCCTTTAAGGCCATCGGTCACAGCAATCAACACGTCTTCGACGCCGCGTGTCTTGAGGTCGTTGAACACCTTCATCCAGAATTTGGCGCCCTCGGTCGTTTCGATCCAAATGCCGAGAATATCGCGTGTTCCGTCAGGCAAAACACCCAAGGCCAGGTAGATTGCCTTGTTGCGAACCAGCCCCTCTTCGCGGATTTTGACCCGCAGAGCATCGAAGAAAATAACCGGATACATCGGCTCCAAAGGCCGCTGTTGCCAGGCACCGATCTCTGCCATGACTTCGTCGGTTACAGAGCTAATGAAGTCGGGAGAAACGTCCGTACCGTACTGCTCGGAAAGAAACGCACGGATCTCTCTAACAGTCATTCCGCGGGCATACATGGCGATGATCTTGTCGTCGAACCCAGTGTAACGCCGCTCGTGTTTGGGGATCAGGATGGGAGAAAAACTGCCGTCCCGGTCGCGAGGAATATCCAGTCGGAGCGGACCATCACCGGTTAGAACCGTCTTGCCGCTTTTGCCATTGCGCTGGTTGGTTTCATCCTCTGGGCGCTGCGCGCCCGGCGGATAGCCCAGGTGGTGGCCAAGCTCAGCACTCAAGGCTCGCTCGATCAAAGCCTTCTTGAACGCCGCAGAGGCATCCTCAATGGCTTCAGCGGTCATCGGTCCATCGGTAAATTGCTCAAGCAGCTCTTTCGGGATTTTCGGCAGCTCTCGCAACGCGGGTTTCTTCTTGGTTGGCATACATGCACCTCTTACTCATGTTATGCCCGAACACAAAATTTCTGACACCCCCCTTTTTGTGAGCGCTTCGCACTCAAGCGGGAGCAAGCTCCCTCGCCACGATGATTCAAAGAAACCTCAAGTGAACGGCATTACCCATAAAGTGGATTCCATCAGGTATATACCTATCCTGCGCGGCTCAACATCCAGGCGAAGCGCTCGGCGGACCATTCCTTGCGGTCTGACACCTGGCCGTCGCCCAACTCGATTACCCGCAGTACACCGTCTGACCTGAGTGCTACGTCGATCGAGAAAAAAGGACTGTCGATCAGCCGTGCGCATTCGATCACCAACTCAGGCACCTCGTCGGTGACGCCATAGGCCTGCCCGTGGAGCACAAAGTAACGACGCTCGGTTTCTTCGAGGTATTCCTCTCGTCGTCTGACGCATATACCGCCTTCAATCTGGCCACGATATTGGCGCATCTTTTCAACAAGCGGCGCTATGCCTTCGGGAGTGCTCACCAAGCTACCACTACCGGTGTTAAGCGACTTTACGTAATCCTTGATGAAGTAGCCTGGCCATTGTAGGCCTTCGAGTGCCTGAGTGAAGTTTGCATCACTGGCCAACACCACCGTTTCGCTCGTGTAGGCAACCAGCAATGGATACCACTGCGGCAAGTGATGACAGAGTCGATATTGCGTAGCGTCGGTTATTCCAATGATGCCCTTTTCGCACAGGTGGCTAACCAAAGCGGCATACGCGTCGAGTGTCAGCATCCACCCGCGATATAAGGTCGAGTCTCCAGACGTGAGGGGCGCAGAAGTCCTGAAAAGACCTGCTTCGAAATCTTCAAAAGAGAACAGCGCAGTCCTCAGTCCCGCAGTCATTACCGCTTCGTACTCTTCAGCGTACTGCTCATCAGGATGTTTTTTATCAAATGGGTCGCTAGGGTAGAGGAGGTGCATAATGCTTTTTACCGATGAGAAGTGGAGGGTCAAATGCTGCTGGATTCGGTACATCGCGACACGGAGTCGAGAGAGCCTGCTGCCGATTATTCAGCAGCAAGGGTCGTTTAAATATCTGGAGCGTCAGGGCTGCTTGAATCCCGGTTTTCCGTTGGCGGCGCGCCAAGCTTTTATCTTTTCAACTATTTGTTCAGGGCTGTTATGGCCGTCTTCTGGATAATAAATTAGATCTGAGCCGGAAGGGTGCTCTGAGGTTTTCTAAATTCTAAAACAGCTACCGTGTGGGCTTCTTCTGAGGGGAAACTCATATAGCGTTTCCGACAGTGCTGTAGGAATCGAGAAGTTTCTATCGAGAAATAACCCGCAAATAAAAAAGGCCGCTGCAAAAGCAGCGGCCTAAACATGACGTTGCAAAGGAGCTACAAATCAACGTCGGTAAACACGGGATGATGGATCGATACGCCAATCCATCCGAAGGACGGTACGCCAGGCGTGAGGGATGCCGTGGCGGCTTGCGCTTGCAGGCCCGTTGCCCTGAAAGCCCCGCCAGCATAAGGATCGAGTTCTTCGGGAAACAGCCTGGATTCAGACATGCACCGTTACGGGGTCCGCAACAGTCGCAATGGCTGTGATGAATATGCGCGCAGCTGATAACCCATCATCCAGTCCGTCGATGCTCGACGCAGAGGCCCGCCCTGCAAGGCCAGTAATCCTTTTTAGGTACAACGCGAATACCTCCTTGGTGCGCTTATCGCCCATGGCGTGCGGCAGTAGGGTGAGGTCTCTGTCACTCACCGGGGAAGACGCATGACAACAATAACAATGCGCGCCATCTTCAAGCCGCAGGCGCTGGCCGTTGCGGTGGCCTTGGGTTGCTGTGCCCAGGCGCAGGCCGTTTCATTCAACATTGGCGAGATCGAGGGTCAGTTCGACTCTTCGCTGTCCGTGGGCGCGAGCTGGGGCATGCGCGACGCCGACAAGGACCTGGTTGGTACCGTCAACGGCGGTAGGGGGCAGTCGTCCACGGGTGACGATGGGCGGCTGAACTTCAAGAAAGGCGAAACCTTTTCCAAGATCTTCAAAGGCCTGCACGACCTCGAACTCAAGTACGGCGACACCGGTGTGTTCGTGCGTGGCAAGTACTGGTACGACTTCGAACTCAAGGACGAAGGCCGTGAGTTCAAGGACATCAGTGACAGCAATCGCAAGGAAGGCGCCAAGTCGTCAGGGGCGCAGATCCTCGATGCCTTCGTCTATCACAACTATTCCATCGCCGATTTGCCCGGCACAGTGCGCGCCGGCAAGCAGGTGGTCAGCTGGGGCGAAAGTACCTTCATCGGCAACTCCATCAACAGCATCAACCCGGTGGACGTGTCCGCGTTCCGTCGCCCGGGCGCGGAGATCAAGGAAGGCTTGATCCCGGTGAACATGCTGTTCGCCTCCCAGGGTTTGACCGACAAACTCACTATCGAAGGGTTCTACCAACTGGAGTGGGACCAGACCGTTGTCGACAACTGCGGCACGTTCTTCGGCAATGACGTAGTGGCAGATGGTTGCACCAGCGGTTACACCGTGGGCAGCCCGGCGATCGCGCCATTCGTGCCACTGACTCAGGCCTTTGGCCAAGGTATTCAGGTGAATGACGAAGGCGTTGTCATTGCTCGCAGCGGTGACCGGGACGCCCGTGATTCCGGCCAGTGGGGCACGGCGTTGCGCTGGCTCGGCGATGACACCGAGTATGGACTGTACTTCATGAACTATCACAGCCGCACGCCTACTGTGGGGACGACCACAGCGGGACTCTCCACGCTGGCGGCCCTGCCGGGGATGGTCGCGATTGCCAACGGTATAGCGCCCGGCAGCGGAGCGGGCCTGGCGCAAAGCGTGATGCTGGGACGCGGCCAGTACTACCTTGAATACCCCGAGGACATCCGCCTGTACGGCGCCAGTTTCTCCACCACGCTGCCTACCGGTACCGCGTGGACCGGGGAAATCAGCTATCGCCCCAACGCACCGGTGCAGGTCAATACCACCGACCTGACCCTGGCCTTGCTCAATCCGATTGCCGGTGGTGCAGCATCACCCATTGCCACCTCGGCGGGCGCAGACAACACCGGCTACCGCCGCAAGGAAATCACCCAAGTCCAGAGCACCCTGACGCACTTCTTCGATCAGGTACTGGGCGCCGATCGCCTGACCTTGGTGGGCGAGGCGGCGGTGGTGCACGTCGGCGGGCTGGAGTCCAAGGACAAACTGCGTTACGGCCGCGATTCGGTCTACGGCCAGTACGGGTTCAATGGTGACACCGATGGCTTCGTCACCTCGACCTCCTGGGGCTACCGCGCCCGGGCGATTCTCGACTACTCCAACGTGATCGGCGGGGTGAACTTCAAGCCTAACGTGTCCTGGTCCCACGACGTGGCCGGCTACGGTCCCAACGGCTTGTTCAACGAAGGCGCCAAGGCCGTCAGCCTCGGTGTCGATGCCGACTACCGCAACACGTACACCGCCAGCCTGAGCTACACCGACTTTTTTGGCGGCGATTACAACGTTCTCGAAGACCGCGACTTCCTCGCGTTGAGCTTCGGCGTGAACTTCTGATCTGGCTGACAAGGAAAACCCAATGCGCAAGATGATCCTGCAATGCGGTGCCCTGGCCTTGAGCCTGTTGGCCGCGAACGTGATGGCGGCGGTTTCGCCGGATGAAGCGAACAAACTGGGCACCAGTCTCACCCCCATCGGTGCGGAAAAGGCTGGCAACGCCGATGGCTCGATCCCGGCCTGGACCGGCGGCATTCCAAAAAACGCTGGAGCAGTGGACAGCAAGGGTTTTTTGGCCGACCCGTTCGCCAATGAAAAACCACTGTTCACCATCACCGCCGCGACGGTGGACAAGTACAAGGACAAGCTCTCCGAAGGCCAGGTCGCGATGTTCAAGCGCTACCCGGAAACCTACAAGATTCCAGTCTATCCAACCCACCGCAGCGTTTCCCTGCCGCCGGAAATCTACGAGTCGGCCAAGCGCAGCGCACTCAACGTGGCGTCCATCAACGACGGTAACGGCTTGTCCAACTTCACCGGCAACCGCTACTACGCGTTCCCGATCCCCAAGAACGGTGTGGAAGTCATATGGAACCACATCACCCGTTATCACGGTGGCAACCTGCGACGCATCATTACCCAGGCCACGCCACAGACCAATGGCGGCTTCACGCCGATCCGCTTCGAAGAAGAAATCGCCGTGCCGTTCCTGATCAAGGATGCCGACCCGGAAAAGGCCAGTAACGTACTGACCTATTTCAAGCAGGAGGTCACCGCCCCGGCACGCCTGGCCGGTAATGTGCTGTTGGTGCACGAAACCCTCGACCAAGTGAAGGAGCCGCGCCTGGCCTGGATCTACAACGCCGGCCAGCGTCGCGTACGTCGTGCCCCGCAAGTGGCCTACGACGGCCCGGGTACCGCCGCCGACGGGTTGCGCACCTCCGACAACTTTGACCTGTTTTCCGGCGCCCCGGATCGCTACGACTGGAAGCTGATCGGCAAGAAGGAAATGTACATCCCGTACAACAGCTACAAGCTCGATTCCCCCAGCCTCAAGTACGACGATGTGATCAAGGCCGGCCATATCAACCAGGACCTGACCCGCTATGAGTTGCACCGGGTCTGGGAAGTGGTCGGGACGGTCAAGCCCAGCGAGCGGCACATCTACGCCAAACGCCACATGTACTTCGACGAAGACAGCTGGCAGGCCGCGCTGGTGGACCACTACGACGGTCGCGGTCAACTGTGGCGGGTGGCCGAAGGTCATGCCCAGTTCTACTACGACCACCAGAACCCGGGCTACACCCTCGAGGCGCTCTACGACATCATCGCTGGCCGCTACATTGCCCTGGGGATGAAGAACGAAGAGAAGCACAGCTACGAGTACGGTTTCGAAGCCAGGGCAGCCGACTACACACCGGCGGCGCTGCGTTCGACTGGGGTTCGTTAAGGTCTGAAGGTTGGAAAGATGGCTGCCACAAACTGTGTCTGACTTGAAATGATCATGAACGACCGGCAGCAAACCTGCCGGTCGTTTTTTTATGGGCGCTAATCAGCGCGCTGAATACTTCTCCTAAGGTGAGCGACACAGGACTAGGGTGATGAAACAACAATAAACAGGACTCTGCTGACATGACCGCCATGACCCCGTGTCCGGACCGTCCAGGATTGCTCCCTCGTCTGTCCTCGACGCATCTACCGCGGCGGTCCTTGAGCGAGCCCTTGCTGGCCTCCGAGGCGCGGGTAAAACTGCTGTGCGCGCCGGCGGGCAGTGGCAAGAGTGCGTTGTTCGCCGAATGTTTCCTCCAGGCCCCCGCCGAGTGTCGGCTGCACTGGCTGCCCCTGGGGGGCGCGGCGCTGAGTGTCGGGCAAATGTGCGAACACCTGGCGCAAACCCTCGGGCTGCCGGTGATGGATCAAGTCGGGCTGACGGCTCATCTGGCGAGTTTGCAAACACCGACCTGGTTGTTTCTGGATGATTATTGTCGGGTACCGAATCCCGAGCTGGACCAGTGGCTCGATCGTCTGTTGAACGTCAGCAGCCCGGCGTTGCACGTGTGGGTAAATAGCCGCCGCCGTCCCCACTGCAATTGGCCGCGCCTGCTGCTCGATGACGAGCTGCACGAATTCGACACGCAGGCGTTGGTCTTCACCCTGGACGATGTCCAGCAATTGCTCAGTCATCTGCCGGCCCCCCAGGCGGCCCGCACGGCCCGTGAGGTGCTACAGCGCAGCGGCGGTTGGTGCGCCGGGGTGCGCATCGCCTTGCTTGAGCGTTGTGAATGGGCGCGCCGTCACGCGTCGCCGGGACGGCCCGGCACCCTGCTGGATTACCTTGAGTACGAGCTGTTCAGCACGCTGACCCCGGACCTGGCCCAGGCCTGGCGCGTGCTGGCCCATTTACCACGCTTCAATGCCCGGCTTTGCGAGCACCTGTTCGGCGATACCGTGGGCGCCGAATGCCTTCCCTTGTTGCTGGACCTGGGGTGCTTTATCGAACCGTGGGAACAGTCCTCGGACTGGTTGCACATTTTCCCGCCCCTGGCCCGCCTGGTACGTGACGAGCCCTGGCCGCAAGGACGGTCCTGGCACCGCCGGGCCTGCCAGTGGTTCGCCGCCGAGCAGGACTGGCAAATGGCATTCGAGCAAGCCATGCAGGCGGGGGAGTTCGAGACCGCCGTCAGCTTTTTGCAGCACTTGAGCTTCGAGCATGTACTGCAACGCAGCAACGTGGTGCTATTGCTCAACCTGCATGATCAACAAGGTGAAGCGTTGACGCTGGGTACGCCGCAATCGGTGGGGTTGGTGACGGCGGCGCTGTTGTTTGCAGGACGCTTCGAACAGGCGTCGGCGTGCATCGAACAACTGGCCCGGTTCGTGCCCCAGCCCCAGGCCTGCCAGCAGCGAGAAGTGCTGGCGCGCTGGCAGGTCTTGCGCGGTTGGTTGCTGCATCTCTCGGGAGACGGCGACCAGGCGCGCGAGCATTTCCTCCAGGCCCAGGGCAGCCTCGATCCACAAGCCTGGTCCCTTCGATTGCTATGCCTGCTGGGGCTGACGCAGCAAGCGCTGCTCAAAGGCGACCTGGCCTCTGCCCAATGGATCAACCGCCAGGCATTATGCCTGGCGCGCGCCCAAGGCTCGCTGGTGTTTGAAGGGCTGCTGGAATTGGACCACGCTCAGGTGCTGGAACAACGCGGTGCCCCCCATCGGGCCGAACATTTGCTAAGCGCCGTCCAGGCCTTGCTCGATAAGCCCGGCCAGGATTTTTCCGCGTTGTTGGGGCGTATTGCCCTGCGTCGTGGACGCCTGGCATTGCGCATGGGGCTTGATGAGTTGGCGGCCGAGCAATTTCAAGTGGGCCTGGAAACCGGCCTGCGCAGCCAGGACAAACAAGTGCTCTATGGTTTTCTCGGCAAAGCGAGCCTGGCCGCCAACCAAGGTGACTACGGCGAAGCGTTCATGCAACTGCGCGACGCCGAGCGGATCATGCAGCAGCGACACATCCCCGATACGGTGTACCGCGGCGTGCTGCTGCAAACCAGTTGCCAGTTCTGGTTGCAACAAGGCCGTCCGGAACTGGCTTATGAAGCCTTGACCCGGGTGTTGCGGCATTTTCGCGGGCCGCAGGCCAAGCACGCGCCTCCCGCGACGCTGGAGTTGATTCCGCGACTTGAATATCTACTGGTACTGACAGAGGTCTACTTGCATCGGGCGCAAGATCCGCAGGCTCGTCTGGAAGCCATGATCAGCCAGGCGCAATGCCTTGAAATGCATGGTCTGGAAGCCGATTTGCAGCTAGCGCTGGTTGAAGTGGTCTGGTTGTCTGCCGACCGTTCCCAGGTTCGAACGCTGGTGCAAGAAGGGCTCAAACGAGTCGCCTGTTATCGGGCGCAGCAAGCGTTGTGTGAGTTGCGCTTGCGCCAACCTGACCTGTTGCACTGGACGCAGTCGGCGGAGCCCATCGAGTCGCCAGCGGCTGGCTCTGAAGATACGTTGCTCAGTCACCGGGAACTTGAAGTGCTGGAGTTGATTGCACAAGGTCATTCCAATCAACAAATTGCCGAGCAGCTGTTCATATCGTTGCACACGGTAAAAACCCATGCGCGTCGGATCCACAGCAAGTTAGGTGTGCAGCGGCGTACTCAAGCGGTAGCGAAGGCTAAAGTCATGGGGATGATGGGGTAGTTTGTTCCTGGCTTGCGCTCACCGCGATGATCTAATGATCAAGATTGTCCCGGATTTGCTGAGCTGATCCCGGACTCGCCTCATAGCCCATTCGCCAACTCACGGCCCGGGTCGCCGCCAGCAGGCGTTGCGCCGCCGGACCGTGCTCGTCGGCATGGAACAGCGAGGTCGGGCCAACGATGGTCATGACCGCCGTTACTTGGCCGACGGCATTGAATACCGGGGCGGACAGGGCATCCACCCCCGGCATCAGCAAGCCATGCACGTGATGCAGGCCGCGACTGCGGATCTGCTCGCACAGGGCGGCATAGACCGTGTCGTCGGCCAGGGCATGGCTGCTGGTGCTGTTCACTTCCTGCACGCGTAACTCGATCGTCTCGCGCTCTGGCAGGTAGGCGCTGAAGACCAGCCCCGTGGATGAGCTGAGCAGCGGCAGTACCGAGCCCAGTTGCGTCACCACGGTCACGGCCCGCACAGCGGGCTCGATACGCACCACGGTCGCGCCGTGATTCCCCCACACCGCGAGGAAACAGGTTTCGTTCAGATCGTCGCGCAACTCGGCCAAGGGCAGTGCCGCCACTTGCAACACGTCCATGCCGTTCAATGCGGCCAGGCCAACGCGCAGGGCCTCGCGGCCCAGACCGTAGTGGTTGGTGGCGGTGTTCTGTTCGGCAAAACCGCTGGCGATCAAGGCCTGCAGGTAGCGATGAACCTTGCTCGCCGGCATTTGCACGTGTTCGGCCAGGCGCGACAGCGACGTGGAGGGCGACAGCTCGGCCAGGGCCTTGAGGATGTCGGTGCCGACTTCGGCCGAGCGGACTTTCTGTTTACCGTTGTTGGGCGGGTTTTCCATGGAAGCGCAGGGTCCAGAGGCGAGTGGGCGTCTTTATAGCTTGACGGTCGCTGTCGAGCAAATTACGTTATGCGTAATTGAATTACGATAAAAATAACCCAGTGCGCCTCACGCTCCTCCATAGGGCGACGGGCCGCACTCAGTCCTGTGTTCAGGAGGCTCCATGCACCTCGACTCCACGGCGTCGGATCTGGCTTACCAATCCGGTTTCGGCAACGAGTTCGCCAGCGAAGCACTGCCCGGCGCACTGCCGGTCGGCCAGAACTCCCCGCAAAAAGCCCCGTACGGTCTCTACACTGAGTTGTTCTCCGGTACCGCGTTCACCATGGCCCGCAGCGAAGCGCGGCGTACCTGGCTGTATCGCATCCGGCCGTCGGCCAATCACCCGGTCTTCGTCAAGCTTGAGCGGCAGATGGCCGGCGGTCCGTTGGGTGAGGTCACGCCCAATCGCCTGCGTTGGAACCCGCTGGACATTCCCGCCGAACCGACCGATTTCATCGACGGACTGGTTCGCATGGCGGCCAATGCCGGCTCGGACAAACCGGCCGGCATCAGCATTTACCACTACCGCGCCAACCGTTCCATGGAGCGGGTGTTCTTCAATGCCGACGGGGAATGGCTGATCGTGCCGCAACTGGGACGGCTGCGAATCGCCACCGAACTGGGCGTGCTGGAATTGGCACCGCTGGAGATTGCCCTGCTGCCCCGGGGCTTGAAGTTTCGCGTCGAACTGCTCGACCCGCAGGCCCGCGGTTACCTCGCTGAAAACCATGGTGCACCGCTGCGCCTGCCGGACCTCGGGCCCATCGGCAGCAATGGCCTGGCCAACCCGCGAGATTTCCTGACACCGGTCGCTCATTACGAAAACCTCGCCCAGCCGACCACGCTGGTGCAGAAGTTCCTCGGCGAGTTGTGGGGCTGTGAACTGGATCATTCGCCGCTTGACGTGGTGGCCTGGCACGGCAACAACGTGCCGTACAAATACGACCTGCGCCGTTTCAACACCCTCGGCACGGTCAGCTTCGACCACCCGGACCCGTCGATTTTCACCGTATTGACCTCGCCCACCAGCGTCCACGGCCTGGCCAACCTCGACTTCGTGATCTTCCCGCCGCGCTGGATGGTGGCGGAAAACACCTTCCGTCCACCGTGGTTCCACCGCAACCTGATGAACGAATTCATGGGCCTGATCCAGGGCGCCTACGATGCCAAGGCCGAAGGTTTCCTGCCCGGCGGTGCCTCCCTGCACAGTTGCATGAGTGCCCATGGCCCGGACGGCGAAACCTGCACCAAGGCGATCAATGCCCAGCTGGCGCCTGCGAAAATCGACAACACCATGGCCTTCATGTTCGAGACCAGCCAGGTCCTGCGCCCGAGCCGTTTCGCCCTGGACTGCCCGCAACTGCAAACCGACTACGATGCTTGTTGGGCCTCGCTGCCTGTCACGTTCGACCCGACCCGGAGATAATTCATGACTCAAGTTTCCCCTGCCCGTAGCTGGGTTGCCTCCGCCAACGGCCATGCCGATTTCCCACTGCAAAACCTGCCGCTGGGAATCTTCAGCATCGATGGCGGTGCCCCGCGCAGCGGCGTGGCGATCGGCGAGCGGATTTTCGATTTACCAGCTGCGCTGCAAGCGGGCCTGTTTGACGGTGCGGCGCGTGAAGCCGTCGCAGCCATGCAGGGCGGCCAGTTGAACGCGTTCTTCGACCTGGGACGCGCCGCCCGGGTGGCCTTGCGTGAACGGTTGCTGGAGTTGCTGCGCGAAGACAGTCCGCTGCGGGGCAAGATCGAAGCCCTGGGCGCGAAACTGCTGCCCCTGGCGAGCGATTGCCAGATGCACCTGCCGGCGAAGATCAACGACTACACCGACTTCTACGTCGGTATCGAGCACGCACAAAATGTCGGTAAGCTGTTCCGTCCCGACAATCCATTGTTGCCCAATTACAAATACGTACCCATCGGTTACCACGGCCGTGCCTCGACCATTCGCCCGTCCGGCACCGATGTGCGCCGTCCCAAGGGCCAGACCCTGCCGGCCGGCCAGACCGAGCCGACTTTCGGCCCGTGTGCGCGGCTGGACTATGAGCTGGAATTGGGCATCTGGATCGGCAAGGGCAACGCCCTGGGCGAACCCATCGCCATCGGCGATGCCGCCGAGCACATCGGCGGTTTCTGCCTGCTCAACGACTGGTCGGCCCGGGATATCCAGGCCTGGGAATACCAGCCGCTGGGGCCCTTTTTGTCGAAGAGTTTCCTGACCAGTATTTCGCCATGGGTCGTGACGGCCGAAGCCCTCGAACCGTTCCGCCGTCCTCAACCGGCACGCCCGGAAGGCGATCCGCAGCCGCTGCCGTATTTGCTGGACAAGCGTGACCAGGCCGCCGGGGCATTCGATATCGAGCTGGAAGTCCTGCTGCTGACCGAAACCATGCGCGAGCAGAATCTGCCGGCCCATCGGCTGACCCTGAGCAACACCCAGTACATGTACTGGACCGTGGCCCAAATGGTCGCCCACCACAGCGTCAATGGCTGCCAGTTGCAAGCCGGTGATCTGTTTGGTTCGGGGACTTTGTCGGGACCTGAAAACGGCCAGTTTGGCAGCCTGCTGGAAATCACCGAGGGCGGTAAAACGCCGATCGAACTGGCTTCTGGCGAAGTTCGTAAATTCCTCGAAGACGGCGACGAAATCATCCTGCGGGCCCGTTGCCGCGGGGAGGGCGTCACGTCCATCGGCTTCGGCGAATGCCGGGGCAAGATCCTGCCGGCGCGTTGAGGGTCAGGGCATGGAACTCTATACCTATTACCGTTCCACCTCTTCCTACCGGGTGCGCATTGCGCTGGCGCTCAAGGGCCTGGATTACCAGGCCCTGCCGGTCAACCTGATCGCTGTGCCTGGGGGCGAGCATCGCCAGCCGGCCTACTTGGCGATCAACCCCCAGGGTCGTGTACCGGCACTGCGCACCGATGAGGGGGCGTTGCTGGTGCAATCACCCGCCATCATCGAATACCTGGAGGAACGTTATCCACAGGTGCCGCTGCTCAGCGCGGACTTGGCGGTTCGCGCCCATGAGCGAGGCGTCGCGGCGTTGATCGGTTGCGATGTCCATCCGCTGCACAACGTCAGCGTGCTCAACAAACTGCGCCAGTGGGGTCACGATGAAACCCAGGTGACGGAGTGGATCGGGCACTGGATCAGCCAGGGGCTGGCGGCGGTGGAGCAGTTGATTGGCGATGAGGGTTATTGCTTCGGTGCCGCACCAGGGTTGGCAGACGTTTACCTGATCCCGCAGTTGTACGCGGCCGAGCGGTTCAATGTGTCTTTGCAAACGTATCCACGGATTCGTCGGGCTGCGGCATTGGCGGCTGGGCATTCGGCCTTCCAAAAGGCACACCCGGCGAATCAGCCGGATACCCCCTGACGGCTTCACACGGTTCTGAAAACCAGGTGATCCCATGTGGCGAGGGAGCTTGCTCCCGCTCGGTTGCGCAGCAACCGCAAAAAAGCTTGGGGCCGCTTCGCGTCCCAGCGGGAGCAAGCTCCCTCGCCACAGGGGGCCGTCATAGGGTCTAAGTTCATCTGTTCAATGCACCACCGAATTCGGCGGCAAATGGCCCAATCGCTCCGTCAGCCGGATTCGCTGGATCGGGTCGTCGCTGAGCATCAGGGCATGTTCCAGGTCGAAGCGTTCGGCATTGGGGCAATCGAGCCGCTGGTACAGGCTGGCGCGGGCCAGATAATCGGCGGCGCTGGCATTGCCCAGTTCCAGCACGCGTTCGGCGTCGATAAGCGCCGCAATGTAATCGTCGTTCGACAGGTGCAGTTGACGGAGATTGCGCGACAGGCGCTGGAGCATCTGCGCTGGTTCGGCGGTGACCAGGTGCTCGGCCTTGAGCGGCATGTTCGCGCCGTATTGGCGTTGCAGCAGTTCGCGACAGTCATTGGGGTACAGCCGACGACCACCGCACGGGTCGAGTAGATGGTCGGCGCCGGGCACTCGCAGCAGGAAATGGCCGGGAAAATTGACGCCGACCATCGGAATTTCCAGGCATCGGGCCAATTCCAGGGCAATCAGGCCCAGCGCCAGGGGTTGGCCGCGTTTGCGCGCCAGCACTTGGTTGAGCAGCGCCGCACGCGGGCGCAGAGGTGTGAAATCGTCCTGGGCAAACCCCAGGTCATTGAGGCGCCGCAACAGCGGTTGGCCCAGTTCGCTCACAGGCAGCATCGGCAGGCCATGGCTGACCCGTTGCTGCAGATCCTTGAAATCCTTCAGCAAGGTCGGTACGTCCGCGTCGCGTTCATGTTCGGCAGCGATCCATAACGCCGCTTCGAACAGTGCCGGTGGCGAGCGGTGAAGACAGTCAAAAAAGGCTTGGCGCGGTTTCATCAAACTCTCCGGGCTATGCCCCGTTTTAGCTCTGCCATGGACTTTCGTCCAGTCTCGGACAGACCCAGTTACAGGTTATGCCGAAAAAGACGGACGACCTTGGCGACTTATTCCGGCGTGCTCCAGCAAATTTCGACTGCACGCCTATACTGGCGAAACAAACAAAAGTGATTCGGGAGCCTTACGATGTTTGCTCTCATGCAAAGCTCCCGCCTTGAATCGCTGCACCTAAGCGTAGACCCGGCGACCGGGTTGAAGGCGGTGATTGCCATTCATTGCAGCCGTCCGGGGCCCGCCCTGGGAGGCTGTCGTTACCTTGCCTACCCCGACGACGAAAGTGCCGTGGTCGACGCCGTGCGCCTGGCCCAGGGCATGAGCTACAAGGCTGCCCTGGCCGGCTTGCCGGTGGGTGGCGGGGTCGCGGTGATCATGCGTCCGGCCCATGTCGAAAGCCGGGCCGCGCTGTTCGAAGCCTTTGGTCGCTGCATCGAGCAATTGGACGGTCGCTACATCACCGCCATCGACAGCGGCACCTCGGTGGCCGACATGGATTGCATCGCCCAGCAGACCCGTCATGTCACCAGCACCACGGCCTCGGGAGACCCGGCGCCCCATGCGGCGATGGGGGTATTTGCCGGCATTCGTGCCACGGCCATGGCCCGTCTGGGTAGCGATAACCTGGAAAGCCTGCGGGTCGCGATCCAGGGGCTGGGCAACGTCGGTTACGCCTTGGCCGAACAGTTGCACGCGGCGGGCGCGGAGTTGCTGGTCAGCGACATCGACCCTGGCAAGGTGCAACTGGCGATGGAGCAACTGGGCGCTCATCCGATCGCCAACGATGCGTTGCTCAGCACACCCTGCGACATCCTCGCCCCCTGTGGGTTGGGCGGTGTGCTCAACAGCCACAGCGTGGCGCAACTGCGCTGCTCGGCCGTTGCCGGTTCTGCCCATAACCAGTTGAGCAGTCTGCAAGTGGCCGATCAACTGGAACGGCGCGGGATACTGTATGCGCCGGACTACGTGATCAACTCCGGCGGCCTGATCTACGTGGCCCTCAAGCATCGTGGCGAAGAGTTGCCAACCATCACGGCGCACCTGTCCAAGATCGGCGCGCGGCTCACGGAAGTCTTCGCCCATGCCCAGGCGGAAAAACGCTCACCGGCCCGGGTAGCCGATGAGTTGGCGGAGCGTTTGTTGTACCGATAAAAATGGCCGCCTTCGCCAGTCGCTATCCTCTAGTTGCAGACGCCTGTGGGCGCTGGCGAAGGCGAGCGATCAGGGGCGTCCACCCTCGGCGATGACGGTGGTTTTGTTTTCCCGGGTGTAGGTCAGCACGAAATGCGCCACGAGCCCGAATATCAGCCCCCAGAACGCCGCGGCCAAGCCCAGGAAACTCATACCCGAGGCCGTCACCAGGAAGGTGAGCAATGCGGCTTCCCGTTGTTTCTCGTCGGCCATGGCGCCGGTCAGCCCGGCACTGATCGCACCGAACAAGGCCAGGCCGGCAAGGGATGCGATCAGCTCTTTGGGCAGCGCGGAAAACACCGAGGCCAGGGTGGCGCCGAAGGTGCCCATCAAAATGTAGAACACCCCGCAGGCGATCCCGGCGATGTAGCGTCTGTCTCGGTTCTCGTGGGCTTCGCGGCCAGTGCAGATCGCTGCGGTAATGGCTGCCAGGTTAAAACCGTGGGATCCGAAGGGAGCCATCAAGACCGAGCCAAGCGCGGTGACTGAAATGATCGAGCGCGCTGGCGTGTTGTAACCCGAGGTGCGCAACACCGCCATGCCCGGCACGTGTTGGCCGGTCAAGGTCACCAGCGCCAGTGGCAAGCCAATGTTGATGATCGCGTGCCAGCTCCATTCCGGGGCGATAAAGACCGGGTGGGCCACTGCGACGGTGATCGAGCTGCTGTTGAGCTCACCGAACGAGGCGGCCACCGCACAACCGACGATCAGTACCGACAAAATCGCATAGCGTGGCGAAAAGCGCTTGAACACCAGGTAAGCGGCGATCATCGCCAGCACCAGCGCCGGTTGCAGCTTGATGGACGTGAACAGCTCGGCGCCGAAGCGGAACAGGATGCCTGCAAGCATGGCGGCGGCAATGGCCTTGGGCAGGCGGTTCATCAGTTTGTCGAAGGCTCCGGACAAACCGACCACGGCGATGATCACTGACGCCACCACGTAGGCGCCGATGGCCTGGGGCAGCGTGACGTTGGGCAGCATCGACACCAGCAACGCAGCGCCCGGTGTCGACCACGCCGTAATCACGGGGACACGCAGGCGCCAGCTCAGGAGCAGGCCGGTGATCCCGCTGCCGATGGAGATCGCCCAGATCCACGAAGACACCACGTCGTTAGGCAGGTGTGCTTCCTTGGCTGCCTGAAATACGATGATGAGCGGGCCGGCGTAGGAAATGATCACGGCGATAAGGCCCGCAATGACCGCTGACAGCGATAGATCCTTTCTGAGTGTGTCCATGATGTCTCGACTTGGCGCGGCAAGGGCGCGCAGTGATCAGGAGGAATGAGTCGATTGATTCGATTCGCTAGCAGTGTATTTGAAATAATTGAGTTGATTCAATGAGTGATTTGCTTGTGCGAAATATTTTTTGCGGGTTGACCTCTGTTTTCCTGGTTTAGTTGGCTTAATTTGCTGATTTTTAATCATAAAAATTATCTGTTTGGCGCTGACTGATTAGGCTTAGGCATTTCTTTGATCGACTCAATCGACTCAATTTTTGAGCCTGATCGATTTATTAGGGACCTAACCTCCATGTGATATGCTCGGATACTCATCATTTCTACGATGGCAGAGATCATTCATGTGGGTCCCCCAGCTAAGCGAGCTCAACCAGCCGATGTATTTGTCGATTGCCGATGCGTTGGCGCGCGATATCAGCAACGGGGTGTTGAACGAAGGTGATCGCCTGCCGACGTTGCGAGAGCTGGCCACCACCCTGAATGTCACGCCGGGCACCATCAGCCGGGCCTATAGCGAAGCCCATCGGCGTCGCCTGGTGCAGGGGGAAGTGGGGCGGGGTACTTATGTGCTCAATCAGAAGTCGCCTGAGTTGTCGGCGAGCAATAGCGCCGCGTCGCTGAATCTGGGGCAATCCGAATTACTCGATCTTTCAATCATCAAGCCTTCCAGCGAAACCTTGGAGTATTGGTTGCGCGACGCGCTGGTGGGCATGGCCAAAAGCACTGATTTCGCTCGCGCCCTCGATTACGCACCGGATGGCGGGCACCCGGCGCATCGCGAGGCGGGAGCGCAATGGTTGCGTCATTCATTGCCCGACGCACAATGGCAGCAAGTGGTGATTACCGCCGGGGCCCAGCATGGCTTGATGGTCGCGATGAGCGCCCTGACCAACGCCGGCGACCTGGTGCTTTGCGAGGCGCTTTGTTACCCCGGCATCATTTCCCTGGCCCATGGCCTTGAGCGCCGCCTGCGTGGCGTGCCAATGGATGACGAAGGGATCATTCCCGAAGCCTTGCGCGAACTGTGCCTGCGAGAAAAGCCGGCGATGCTGGTCTGCGTGGCGACCTGCCAGAATCCGACGGCGGCGATCATGTCGCAAAAACGCCGGGCCCAGATCGCGGCGCTTGCCGAGGAGTTCGACTTCATCATCCTGGACGATGATATTTATGGTTTCCTCGCCACCGATCCGTCGATCAAACCGCTCTCGGCCTTTGCGCCGGATCGTTCGGTGTACCTGACCAGCTTGTCGAAGTCGGTCATGCCGGCGCTTCGCATCGGCTATCTCTATAGCCCGCCGAAACTGCTCTCACGGCTGGCCTCGATGGTGCGCAGCAGCGTCTGGATGCCTTCGCCGTTGACTGCGCAACTGGCCAGCAATGTAATCACCGAAGGCCTGGACAAAAAACTGGTCCGCATCCAACGCAACGAAGCCGCCGGACGGCAAGCCATTGCCCGGGAAATATTTGCCAATGTCGAGTTCAAGGCCCAGCCTCATGCGTATCACGTCTGGTTGACGTTGCCCGAGCCATGGACCAGCGACGAATTCACCATGCTGGCTAGGGCCAACGGCGTACTGGTGCTCAGTGGTACCCAGTTTCAGGCTGAGCGGTCCGGGAGCACCCGCTGCGTGCGGCTGGTGTTGATGTCGCCCACCAGCCAGGACGAACTGCGCTTCGCCCTGACCAAGCTGGCCAGCCTGATCGATTCCGATCCACGCCGTTACTATTAAAAAAAGATCGCAGCCTGCGGCGGCTTCCACAAGGTGCATTCCCTGTTAGAAGCCGCCGCAGGCTGCGATCTTTTTGGTTATTCGTCCGACGGATTGAGCAGTTCGGACAAGGCGTCCGGTTGGCTCTTGAATGCCTTGGCGAACACATCGCGATTCTTCGCCATGTAGATCCCGGCCTCTTCCACCTGCTGCTCACTCAGCGATGGAACGGCTTTTTGCAAAACCTCGGCCAGCAATTCGGCGAGTTCCAGCATTTTGTCATGACGGTCAGCTTCGGCTTTATCCATGAACAAGCGCTCCAGATCTCGGCTGCTGCGGTATACCACTTCGACGGCCATTCACCACCTCACATGCCTTCACATTGTTTATCTTTGTGACTACTGTATTTATATACAGGCCAGAGAATAAGCGAATCCTCTTCCCTTGGATAGTGGCTTTTTAATGTAGACCGCTTTCGGGGTTTGTCGCGCGAGTAAAGTGTCGACTACCAGCCTATTGCCATCTCACCCACAGCCGCTGGCCTTTTTTCTGCATGCAGAATAACCGTCACGTCCAACCTGCATCATCCGGTCGAGTCGACCTAAGGAAATTACATCGTGAAAATCAACTGGGCCGAGAATCTGCGCCAGAACGTGCATCAGCTGGCTGAATCCCTGGGAAACCTGTTCGTCGAGACCTTCCACTACCTGGCGTTGTTCGCCATTGGTGCGGTAACCGCGTGGGCGGCGGTCATGGAGTTCCTGCAGATGATCGAGGCGGGGCACATCAAGATCGATGACATCCTGCTGCTGTTCATCTACCTGGAATTGGGGGCGATGGTCGGGATTTACTTCAAGACCAATCACATGCCCGTGCGGTTTCTGATCTACGTGGCGATCACGGCATTGACGCGCTTGCTGATTTCCAACGTCTCCCATCACAGCCCGCCAGACCTGGGGATCATCTACCTGTGCGGTGGCATCCTGCTGCTGGCGTTCGCGATCCTGGTGGTGCGTTACGCTTCGTCGCAATTCCCTTCGGTGAAGATCGAGCACCCGCACCGCCAGGTTGGCGCGGGTTCCAGTGAGCATGCCGAAGTGGAGAAGGGAGAGATCTAGAAGCCTGCGAGGGAGGAGGCGAGCCCCTGTGCCTGCGGCGGTGGCAGTTTGATGGTGTCACCGCCGGTCATGGCTTCGAGGATCGCCACGGCGCTGTGGCCCTGCTCGATGGCAATACCGAACTGAATGCTCTGCACCAGGCGTTTGAGCCGTTCCGGATCGTTGCGCTGCTGGGCACTGATCATGCGTTTGGCGACGATGCGTCCGGTCTTGGAAAGGGTCAGCATGATGCTGCCGTCCAGGCCCTGGATGCTCAGGTTGATTTGATATTGCGGCGCAAAAGCGTCGGTAATGATCTGAAAAGGGTTGTCCATGATGCGTCACCGCCTGATTGAACGTGCAGTTGTTGACCGGCCTTGATCGGGATTAGTTCGCAACACCGGACCATCGGCCATTCCATGATCGTGTTCATCGCAAGGTTGCAGGGCCGGGCAGGCGGCCTGTCAGAAGGACCGCGACCTGCGAGGCTCCTACAGAGAGTTAGCAAGTGGCATGCCGGAAAAACTGTCGGACAATGATCGCGGCGCCTGGGCGCTGGAGGCTCTGGAATACGGCTGTCGCGGCTGCCCGTTTCGGGGCAATAACGCGCGGATGTTCGCTGACGGTGCAGGGCGGGAGGGGAATTTACGGGGGATGGGTCAGGCGAGGTAACTCCCGACATTAACAGTGCTTTTGCCCGTTGTCCGGCTTTATTTGCAAATCAATATTTATCTTTTTACAGGGGTTGAATTGTTCTTCCGCCAGCCCGACTCTGTATTCAAGGGGCCGTTGCACCAACGTCGATGGCCCCCGGCGAGCTAGCTGAAATAAGGGATGAACTATGCAAATCCAAGTCAACAGCGATAACCATATTCAAAGCAGCATCCGACTGGAGGAGTGGGTACGTACTACCATCGAAAGCACGCTCGAACGTTATGAAGAGGATCTGACACGGGTCGAGGTTCATTTGCGGGACGAGAACGGCGACAAGCCCGGTCCCCATGATTTGCGTTGCCAGCTTGAAGCACGGCCAAAAGGCCATCAGCCGATTTCCGTGACGCACAAGGCCGATACACTGGAACTGGCGATCGAGGGGGCGGCCACCAAGCTTGAAAACGCCCTGGAGCACATGTTCGGCAAACTGCGCGGAAAACGCGCCGCTATCGAGGTTCCGACCGAATCAGTAGCCTTGGCCGATGCGATGCTGGAAGAAGAATTCCTGGAGAACGAACGGGCTGCGCTTAACGGCTGAAACCTCGTTCATTGTTAATTTCCGACTTGAAACGGGCCTGCAATCGCAGGCCCGTTTTTGCTTTTATCGATCCGAAGTGACAAGCCAGTGACCGACGCCATCGGCTAGCGTAAAAACGCCTGCCGATACTCCCCGGGCGTGGCGCCCAAGACCTGGCGAAAACGGTTGGTAAAGTGACTGGCGCTGGCAAATCCACACGCCAGTGCCACATCGCCCAGCGGTTGTGAAGTACTGCGCAGCAAGTGCCGCGCGCGTGCCAGGCGCCTGGCCAACACATATTGATGGGGTGGCAGCCCGAAGCTTTCGCGGAACATCCGCGCGAAGTGATATTCGGACAACGCACACAGCGCCGCCAGTTGCCCGAGGCTGATGGCATCGGCCAGATGGCTGTCGATGTAGTCCACCAGCAACCGCCGCTGGTGAGCGGCCAGCCCGCCCTTGAGGCGGAGCCCCTGACGCTGTCCAACCTGGCTGAGCAGCAGATGGTTGAGCAGTTCATGGGCCAGGCTGGTGGTCAGCAGCCGTTCACCGGGCTCGTCCCAGTTCAGGGCGATCAATTGACGAAAGCGTTGTGCCTGTTGCGGATCGTCGAGGAAGGTCGCCTCGTGCAGTTGCACCTGCCGGGGTTCGCGGTCCAGCAGCGTGACGCAGCCAAGGGCGAATTGTTCGGGGCTGAAGTACAGGTGAGCGAGACGAATATCACCGTTGATGACCCAGGCCGATTCATGGCCGGCCGGCAGGATGCAGAGTTTGTCGGGAGCCCCCGTGGTGTCGGGCCGTTCGCGGCGAAACGTGCCGGTGCCGCCGGCGATGTAGCACGACAGCGTATGGTGGGTCGGCGCCTCATAGTCCCGGGCGTCGTGATGATTGCTCCACAAAGCAGCCGCCATGCCGTCCCCGAGCTCGGCACTGTGCTCCAGGCGAGCATTGGGCGAACTGTTGAGGGCTTGAAAGACTTGCAGGGTTTGCAGTGTCGGCATGATCGGTTCTCTCCGACTCGAATCCTACTCCGTCGGCCGGCCCATGCCAGCCCGCAAACCGACAAAAGCGCAAGTTTACGCAAGTGCGGGAGGGACAACGGCGGGACACTGAGGGTCATTGTCAGGAGTCGTCACCATGAACCTCTCGTTGTACCTGCTTACCGTACTCATCTGGGGCACCACGTGGATTGCCCTGAAACTGCAGTTGGGTGTTGTCGCCATCCCGGTGTCGATTGTCTATCGCTTCGGCCTCGCGGCCCTGATTCTGTTTGCGATGCTGTTGCTCAGTCGGCGCCTGCAGGTGATGAACCGGCGCGGCCATTTGATTTGCGTTGCCCAGGGCCTGTGTCTGTTCTGCATCAACTTCATGTGTTTCCTCACGGCCAGCCAGTGGATTCCCAGCGGCTTGGTTGCCGTGGTGTTTTCCACCGCCACGCTCTGGAATGCGTTCAATGCCCGGGTATTTTTCGGCCAGCGGATCGCGCGTAACGTGCTGTTGGGCGGCGCCTTGGGGCTGCTGGGGTTGGCACTGTTGTTCTGGCCGGAACTGGCCGGCCACAGCGCGAGCCCACAGACGCTGCTGGGGTTAGCGTTGGCGTTATTGGGCACCTTGTGTTTCTCGGCGGGCAACATGCTCTCGAGCCTGCAACAGAAGGCCGGCCTCAAGCCGTTGACCACCAATGCCTGGGGCATGGCTTATGGTGCGGCGATGTTGGCGGTGTGGTGTGTTTTCAAAGGCATTCCGTTCGACATGGAATGGAACGCGCGTTACGTCGGCTCGCTGTTGTACCTGGTGATCCCGGGCTCGGTGATCGGCTTTACTGCCTACCTGACGCTGGTGGGGCGCATGGGCCCGGAGCGAGCAGCGTATTGCACGGTGCTGTTTCCGGTGGTGGCCTTGAATGTCTCGGCGTTTGCCGAAGGTTATCAATGGACCGCGCCGGCGCTGGCCGGGTTGGTCCTGGTGATGCTGGGGAACGTGCTGGTGTTCCGCAAGCCGCGGCTGGTGGCAGCGAATGTCGCCTTGGGCGCACGCTGAGATATAACGTCTAGAGATAAACCCGTGGCGAGGGAGCTTGCTCCCGCTGGGTTGCGAAGCAACCCCAAGATGCATCTGCCGCCGCAGTGCATCAGATAAACCGTAAGGGGGGCTGCTGCGCAGCCCAGCGGGAGCAAGCTCCCTCGCCACGGTGTGTTCCCCCGGGGGGGGGCTTTTGCGGAGAATTTATTTCCAGACTTGCGGGTTGACCAGGTTTTGCGGTCGCTCGCCCATCAATGCACTTCGCAAGTTATCCACAGCAAGATTGGCCATGGCCTCGCGGGTCTCGTGGGTCGCCGAGCCGATGTGGGGCAAGGTCACGGCGTTTTTCAGCTGGAACAGCGGTGATTCGGTCAATGGCTCTTTCTCGTAGACATCCAGCCCGGCGCCGCGGATGCGGTTGCTCTGCAGGGCTTCGATCAGCGCCGGTTCATCCACCACCGGGCCACGGGAAATGTTCACCAGGATGGCGCTCGGTTTCATCAGGGCCAGTTCGCGTTGGCCGATCAGATGACGGGTCTTCTCGCTCAATGGCACCACGAGGCAGACAAAGTCCGCTTCGGCCAGCAACTGATCCAGCTCGCGAAATTGTGCGCCCAACTGGTTTTCCAGTTCGGTCTTGCGGCTGTTGCCGCTGTAGATGATCGGCATGTTGAACCCCAGCCGGCCACGCCGGGCAATGGCCGCGCCAATGTTGCCCATGCCGACGATACCCAGGGTCTTGCCGTGCACATCGCTGCCGAACAGTTGCGGGCCGACTGTCGCTTGCCATTGCCCGGCCTTGGTCCAGGCGTCCAGTTCAGCGGCACGACGGGCGCTGGTCATCAGCAAGGTGAAGGCCAGGTCGGCGGTGCTTTCGGTGAGCACGTCGGGGGTGTTGGTGAGCATGATCCCGCGTTCATTGAAGTAGGCCAGGTCGTAGTTGTCGTAACCCACTGACACACTCGACACCACTTGCAGGTTCGCGGCGCTTTGCAGTTGCTCGCGGCCGAGCTTGCGACCGACACCGATCAGGCCATGGACGTGGGGCAAGGCTTCGTTGAATTGCGCGTTGATGTCGCCGTTCGACGGGTTGGGCACGATCACGTCGAAATCCTGTTGCAGGCGCTCGACCATCTTGGGCGTGATACGGCTGAAGGCAAGTACGGTTTTTTTCATCGCGGAAGGCTCATCGGGCAAGGAATACCAAGCACGCTAACATTCCTGGCGAGGGTTAGGCGAGAGGGGAGTGTGATCGGCATGCCGCAAACTCCACGTGTGGGAGCGGGCTTGCTCGCGAAAGCGGACTGACATTCAGCATCAATGCAAGCTGACCCGACGCCTTCGCGAGCAAGCCCGCTCCCACAGAGATTTGCTGCAACCGTCTGAGGTTTATGCTGCCCGCAGCGAAATAAACGCGTAGTTGACCGGTACTTCAGTGACCACGCGCGCGCCGCTGGCCAGTACCTGGCCGGCAACGTCATCACCGGACAGATGGAACTGCCATTCACTGGCTTGCTGCGCCAGCGGCTGCGCGCGGAGCTGATCGAGGGTGGCGGCGAAGGCTGTCATGTCGGGCAGATAAGCGGTAAATCCGTCGCCCTTCAGCGCAGTGGTGTGAATGCCCAGGGAGGCGCAGACACGCTCCTTGAGCTGGATTTCTTCGCGATCAGCCTGGCGTGAGCGTTCAATCAAGCTGGCCAGTTCCTGGTCCACCAGTTCACCGCCAAGGATCAATTGCGGCCCGGTTTCCCACGACTCTGGTGGGCATTCCTTCACGGCGATGTTGAGAGGGATGTGCGGATTGATTTCCATCGGATAGATGCGGCACACCAATGGCCGGCGCTCGTAGATGCGGCACAGGTTCTCATCGTCAAGATTCCGGCAACGACCAACGTTGTAGGCGGCGAAAGTGATCGCCACGAAGGCTTCGGTGCTACCGCTGCGGACCACCACTGAACGGCGCTGGGCGTGCTCGCGTTGCGCCGGCGGCAGGCCAAGGCCATTGGGCAGGAAGGCCTCCACCAGAACAATCACCTGGCCGCCGTCGTCAGCCCACATGCGGGCCTCATCGAGGGTCAGGGGAACGTGGTGATCGGTGCAGCACTTGCCGCACCCTACGCAGGAAAACGTTGTGTTCATTGAGCAACCGGTCGAAGGCTAGCAAGTGGCGACAGATAAACGCCGCGATGAACCGTTGCAAAGCAAGTTATGCGCCATTCACCGCGGGCTATCGGCCGGACGAATCGCGTCCCACTCGGTGACATAGGCGGTTTTGGTTTTCTTGCGGTAGAGGCACAGCTCGGTGCCGGTCGCGTCTTTCATGTGTTTCTGCGGGTACTGGCCTTGCAGTAACAGCGCGGTGTAGCCGACCCGGTCGTCGAACTGCGCGGCGGTGCCCACCGGTTCGACGTTTTTCAGGCCACTGGCCTTGATGCAGCTGGCGAGGACGGCTTTGTCATGCGCGGCCCAGGCGTCGGGGCTGGCGGCGTGGGCCTGAAAGGCCAGGGCGGTGAGACTCATGAGGATAAGAGCTTGGGGTTTCATTGGGCATGTCCTTGTTCTGGGAGCCAGGGCAGGAGTATGCCTGAGGTTTGCCGGGCGATGATCGATCCCACGCCTTGGCATGGGAGCGATCTGGCCCGCCTCAATGACCTTGTTCGGCGACGGCCTTGGCCGCGGTGATCAGGCACTTGGTCAGTTCCGGCGAGGAGAACTTGGTCAGGACTCCGTTGGCACCGGCCAACCGGGCCTTTTCGCTGTTCATGGCGCTGTCCAGCGAGGTGTGCAGCAACACGTAGAGGTGGGCGAAGTCCGGGGTCTCGCGCAGGGTGCGGGTGAGGGCGTAGCCGTCCATCTCCGACATTTCGATGTCGGAGACGATCAGGTTGATCTGTTGATCGGTGCCTTGCAGGTCCAGCAGGCACTCGATGGCTTCCTTGGCACTGCGGGCAGTGTGGCATTGCAGGCCCAGGTTGCGCAGGGTGTACACCGATTGTTGCAGTGCCACCTGGCTGTCATCGACCACCAGGATTCGTGCGTGGCCCAGTACTTCGGCGTCTTCCATGCTCAGTTCGGTCGGCGCGGTTTCGATCTGTGCCGGGGCGATGCCATGGATGACTTTCTCGATGTCGAGCACCTGCACCAGCGTGCCGTCCACCGAGGTCACGCCGGTGATGAACGCCCGCACGCCGCCGGAGCCGTAGGGCGGCGGTTTGATGTCGGTGGTCAGGCAATGCACGATCTTGCTCACTGCCTGCACATGCAGGCCCTGCTTGGAACGGCTGACGTCGGTGACGATCAGGCAACCGCCATCCGGATCCTCCAGTGGCCGCTCGCCGATGGCGCGGCTCAAGTCGATCACCGACAAAGAAGTCCCGCGCAGGGTGGCGATGCCTTTGACGTGTGGGTGCGACTCCGGCAGCTTGGTCAGCGGCGGGCAGGGAATGATTTCACTGACTTTGAGCAGGTTGATCGCCATCAGCTTGCCGCTGCGCAAGGTAAATAGCAGAAGCGAAAGTGAATCTGCGCGGGCTTTATTGGAAGACATAAAAACCTTCTGTGGAAAAAGGTGGGGCGAGCACGAAGATCGCCAAAACAGCTTTTGATATTGGGTTATCGACTTGTTGAGGGCAGGCTTTAGGACAAAACCTGTCGACAGCAAGGATCGTTGTAACAAGATCCCTGTTGCAGAGAGTTATGTGGCGAGGGAGCTTGCTCCCGCTCGAGCGCGCAGCGGTCGCCAAATTCAACCTCGCGCCGCAGTTGGTAGGGAGCGCTGCGCACTCCAGCGGGAGCAAGCTCCCTCGCCACGGGGGCAATCATTTGAGCCCCAATCGCCTGGCCATCCGCCCCAGATTCGCCCGGTCCAGTCCCAGCTCCCGGGCGGCGCTGGCCCAGTTGTGCTGGTGACGTTCCAGGCTGGCGCCGATCAGCCTGCGCTGGAAGTCGTCCACCGCTTCGCGCAAGTCTGTGCTGATGCCGTCCATCGTCGGCGCAGGGGCGGCGGATGAGGGCGCAGGGTTTTCCTCGGCGACTTGGGGCAGGTCGAGATCCTGGGCGCCGAGGCTGAGGATTTTCGGTCGCACCGCGCACCTGCCCAAGGCTTTCAAGGCACTGCGGCCGATCAGGTGTTCCAGTTCACGCACATTACCCGGCCAGTCGTAGGCCAGCAGGGCGGCCTGGGCGTCGCTGTTCAGGCGCAGGCTGTTAAGGCCCATGCGCGAACGGTTCTGTTCCAGGAAGAAGCCACTGAGCAACAGGACATCTCGTCCGCGATCACGCAACGCCGGTACCTGCAACGGGTACACGCTCAAGCGATGATAAAAGTCGGCCCGGTAACGGCCGTTGCGCACCTCATCGGCGAGGTCGCGATTGGTGGCCGCGATCAGGCGCACATCAACCCGGTGTTCCTTGTCCGAACCCAGGCGTTGCAACTGGCCGCTCTGCAACACCCGCAGTAACTTGGCCTGGACGGTCAGCGACAGCTCGCCCACTTCATCAAGGAACAACGTGCCGCCATCGGCCAGTTCAAACTTGCCGCGTCGGTCGCTCGTGGCCCCGGTGAACGCACCGCGTACGTGGCCGAAGAGTTCGCTTTCCACCAGGGTCTCCGGCAGCGCGGCGCAGTTGAGGCTGATCAGTGGTTGTTCGGCGCGCTTGGACGCGGCATGAATGGCTTGGGCGACCAGTTCCTTGCCAACGCCGGTTTCGCCCGTGATCAGCACGGTCAGGTCGCTGCCGCCCACCAGCTTGATCTCTTCCACCAAGCGTTTATGGGCCTTGCTCTGGCCGACCATGTCGCGGTGTTGCTGGCCGCTGGCCTGGCGATAGACCTCGGCTCGGCGGTGCTCGTCTTCGGCCTTCAAGGCCAGGCCCTCGATGCGTTCGGCGGCGCTGACCGTGGCGGCCGCGAGGCTGGCGAACGCCTGCAGGGCGCTCAGGTCGATGGGTTCGAAGCGGCCCGAGTCCAGCGAATCGAGCGTCAGCAGGCCCCAGGGACGCTCGTCGACGAACAGCGGGCAGCCCATGCAGTCGTGAACTTCCAGATGCTCGTCGAGACCCTCCACCAGCCCGTCGTAGGGATCGGGTAAATCACTGTCGGCGGCGAAGCGGGTGGGCTGCGGGTTGGCCAGCAGTGCCTCGAAGCGCGGGTGTTCGCTGACCCGGAATCGTCGACCCAGGGTATCGGTGCTCAAGCCATCTACCGCCAGCGGCACCAGGCAATCACCGTCCAGGCGCAACAACGCCGCCGCGTCGCAAGGCAGTAGGGCCCGCAAGGCGCCGAGCAGGCGTCGATAACGCTCGCCTTCAGGCAGTTCACGGGAGAGGTCGGCCACCAGGGGCAGCAGGGAAGTCAGCAGTGTGGTTGCGGTCATAATGACTCCATGTAGTCGTAAAGACTATAGAGTGCGCCGTGTCGATATGACTACTTTATTTTTAAACTATTGATAATAAACATAAAAATTATTGGCATGGAAACTGATAAAGCCTGGGTACTGTTCTCTGTATACGCCAGGAGTCACCCTATGCTCACTCGAGAAGAACGCGCCATCATTCGCTCCACCGTTCCATTGCTTGAAAGCGGTGGGGAAGCGCTGATAACTCACTTCTATCGCATGATGCTGTCCGAATATCCCCAGGTGCGTCCGCTGTTCAACCAGGCTCACCAGGCCAGTGGCGATCAGCCGCGTGCGCTGGCCAACGGCGTATTGATGTATGCACGGCACATTGACCAGCTCGACCAGTTGGGCGACCTGGTGGCGAAAATCGTCAACAAGCACGTCGCCTTGCAGATCCTGCCAGAACATTACCCGATTGTCGGTTCGTGCCTGTTGCGGGCGATCGCCGAGGTGCTGGGCGAAGAGATCGCCACGCCCGAAGTGATTGCCGCATGGGGCGCCGCCTATAACCAACTGGCCGATATCCTGATCGGCGCCGAAACCGGCATGTATGACCGCAAGGCCGCAGCACCGGGCGGCTGGCGGGGCGAGCGCGAGTTCACCCTGGTGGCCAAGGTGCAGGAAAGCTCGGAGATCACCTCGTTCTACTTTGAACCGGCGGACAAAGGGCCGATCCTGGTGGCCGAGCCGGGCCAATACATCGGCATGAAGTTGATGCTCGATGGCGAGGAAGTGCGCCGCAACTATTCGCTGTCAGCCCTGGCGGACAACGGTCAATACCGCATCAGTGTCAAACGCGAGGCGGGTGGACGAGTATCCAACTACCTGCACCATCATTTTCAGGTCGGCAGCAGTATCCAGCTGTTCCCGCCGTCCGGTGATTTCTACCTGACCGCCAGCGACAAGCCGCTGGTGTTGATCAGTGGCGGTGTTGGCATCACCCCGACCCTGGCCATGTTGCAGGCTGCGCTGCAGACCGAGCGGCCGGTGCATTTCATCCACTGCGCGCGCAACGGCCGCGCCCACGCCTTCCGCGGCTGGATCGACGAGCTGGCCGAGCGTCACCCCCAACTCAAGCGTTTCTATTGCTATGACGAAGACGACGGCTTGAGCCCGGCGGCTGACAAGGTGGGGCTGTTGAGCGAGGCGCAACTGGCGCAATGGTTGCCGGAACAGCGCGACCTGGACGCTTATTTCCTCGGGCCGAAGGGCTTCATGGGCGCCGTCAAGCGCCACCTCAGGGCCTTGGGCGTACCGGACCAACAGAGTCGCTACGAATTCTTCGGGCCGGCGGCGGCGCTGGAATGAGGTAGCGGCAAACCCGGGCAACCGGGTTGCCTTCATCGCGAGCAGGCTCGCTCCCACAGTTTTTTGCGCTGTTCACAGCAATTGTGTCCGCCGCTATCTCCTGTGGGAGCGAGCTTGCTCGCGATGGCGGCAGCAGGTCCATCCCTACCCAACTGCCAGAATTAATCCCCGCTTAACCTTCTTGCGGTCTATTCCCCTCCAATGTCGACGCCCGCAGCTCGTTCACTGTCATGGTCAGCGTGTAGACTTCGATACATCCGATCGCGCGCCGGGTGTCGCGAGGCTGCGCGTCAATCCATGCATACAAAAGGAAAGGCAATGAGTGAGGAAATGATGCGCCTGGGTCGTGAACGGCGCTTTCTGGTGCTGTTGGGGCTGATCTGCCTGGCGCTGATCGGCGGCGCGCTGTACATGCAGGTAGTGCTCGGTGAAGCGCCGTGCCCGCTGTGTATCCTGCAGCGCTATGCGCTGTTGCTGATCGCGATCTTCGCCTTTGTCGGCGCGGCCATGCGCACCCGTCGCAGCCTGACGATTTTCGAAGGACTTGTGGTGCTTTGCGCCCTGGCCGGAGCGGCCGTGGCGGGGCATCACGTGTACACCCAGTTCTTCCCGGCGGTCAGTTGCGGCGTCGACGTGTTGCAACCGATTGTCGACGACCTGCCGCTGGCGAAGATCTTCCCGTTGGGTTTCCAGGTCGATGGTTTTTGCTCCACCCCGTACCCGCCGATCCTGGGGCTGTCCCTGGCACAGTGGGCGCTGGTGGCCTTCGTGCTGATCGTGGTGCTGGTGCCGTTGCTGGTGTCGCGTAACCGCAAACACCTTCGCTGAAACACCCCAAGGAAACGCCCCGGTTCCTCTTCTGGAGAGCCGGGGCGTTTTGCATTTCAGCCTTGGGATGGATCGGCCTTGATCCGAGGCAAGAATGGGTTGCGACAGTGTGCGACATGTTGTCACACATTTTGCCTCCTGCGATCCTTCCAGGCGTGGATAAACGCCTCATCCTGTAACAAAAAAACAGTACATGCTGCTCGGATTATCTCAGGCGGCTCTTCGTGCAGCAGGCATTTTTAACAGCGAAGCGCCATGCGGCCTAGCCCCCGAAAAATGGGCTCTCCCCAGAAAAACTAGCGCTTCTTAACCCCCTCGAGCTGTCTAAATCGGGCGTAGTAGGCCTATATTTTTTGTGGTTCTTGTTGAGAATGAATTTCGATAAGATGCCGGCCGTTTGTATTTACGGGCAGGGATTATTGCCGGATCGGATAAAAATTATTTCGGGATGAGACATGGTCTACAGCGCGCCAGCTCACTACAATCGGCCGCACCGAATTTCCGACCCGGCTCAGGCTTGAGCACGAGGTGGTCGAAGGGCGTTATCGCCCCATGCGACCCCGGGTGTCGGTGCCTCCAACTACCCGCACCAAATGGAATTGGGCTTGAACTAGGCCTTTGACCAACGAATAAGAACTCACTGCTGGCCCAGGATGTGTCGAACAGCGTCTGATTGATGCAGCGACGGGCAGCCCTTATTCAATCCAAGAAAAATGCCAACCCTTGGCAGGGTGAAGTGTTGGCGATCAAAACCCAACTGCATTGCGCAAGCTGCTTTAGAGGTCGTGAGATGAGTAAAAACAGGTACCCCCGATTACTAGGCTTATTGCCCCTGCTCGGCACGTTGTTGCTGGGAGGCTGCAACATGACCTTGCTCGATCCCAAGGGCCAGGTCGGCCTGGATGAACGAAACCTGATCATCACCGCCACGCTGCTGATGTTGCTCGTCGTTGTGCCGGTTATCGTCATGACCTTCCTGTTCGCCTGGAAATACCGCGCGTCCAACACCAGTGCCACGTACACGCCGAAGTGGTCGCACTCGACCAAGATCGAAGTCGCGGTGTGGACGATTCCAGTGCTGATCATCATTGCCCTGGGTTACATCACCTACAAGTCGACCCATGCCCTGGACCCGTATCGTCCACTGGATTCGGACGTCAAGCCGATCACCATTGAAGTGGTTTCGATGGACTGGAAGTGGCTGTTCATCTATCCGGAACAAGGCATCGCCACTGTCAACAAGATCGTGTTCCCGGCCCACACGCCGATCAACTTCAAGGTCACCTCCGACACCGTGATGAACTCGTTCTTCATCCCGGGCCTGGGCGGCCAGATCTACGCGATGGCGGGCATGCAGACCAAGCTGCACCTGATCGCCAACCAGAACGCCGAACTCGACGGTATCTCCGCCAACTACAGCGGCGCGGGTTTCACCGGCATGAAGTTCAAAGCAATCGCCACGACCCAGGAAGATTTCGACGCCTGGGTCAACGATGTGAAGAAGGCACCTAAACAGCTTGAAAAAGCTGAATACGAAGCCCTTTCCAAACCGAGCCAGAACAACCCAGTCGAACTCTACTCGTCGGTCACGCCGAACCTGTTCCAGACCATCATCGACAAGTATGAAGGGATGAATCCGGGCAAGCCGATGCACCACGAGAAGAAAGAGAAGGAAGTGGCCCACAACATGGAAGGGATGGACATGAGCTCGCATTCAGCTGCCGGGGCAGAGGAGTAAACGATGTTTGGTAAATTAAGTTGGGAAGCGATCCCGTTCCACGAGCCGATTGTCATGGTGACCCTCGCCATCATCGCGCTCGGTGGCCTGGCGCTATTTGCGGGGATCACCTACTTCAAGAAGTGGACCTACCTGTGGACCGAGTGGCTGACTTCGGTCGACCACAAGAAGATCGGCGTGATGTACATCATCGTCGCCATGGTCATGCTGCTGCGCGGTTTTGCCGACGCCATCATGATGCGTACCCAGTTGGCCATGGCCACCGAGGGTTCGCCTGGCTACCTGCCGCCTGAACACTATGACCAGATCTTCACCGCCCACGGTGTGATCATGATCATCTTCATGGCGATGCCTTTCTTCACCGGCCTGATGAACCTTGCAGTGCCGCTGCAGATCGGCGCGCGTGACGTGGCCTTCCCATTCCTGAACTCCCTGAGCTTCTGGCTGCTGGTGTCCGGCGTGGTGCTGATCAACCTGTCCCTGGGCGTTGGCGAATTCGCCAAGACCGGTTGGGTGGCCTATCCGCCGCTGTCTGGGCTGCAATACAGTCCGGGCGTGGGGATGGATTACTACATCTGGGCGCTACAGCTATCCGGGTTGGGGACAACGCTGACGGGGGTCAACTTCCTCGCCACCGTGCTGAAAATGCGTACCCCCGGCATGAAGTTGATGGACATGCCGATCTTCACCTGGACCTGCACCTGGGCCAACGTGCTGATCGTCGCTTCCTTCCCGATCCTCACCGCAACCCTGGCTTTGCTGACGCTTGACCGCTACATGGATTTCCACATTTTCACCAATGAACTGGGTGGAAATCCGATGATGTACGTCAACCTGTTCTGGGCCTGGGGTCACCCCGAGGTGTACATCCTGATCCTGCCGGCGTTCGGGATTTTCTCCGAAGTCATCTCGACCTTCTCCGGCAAGAAACTGTTCGGCCACCACTCGATGATCTACGCTTCCGGCGCGATCTCGGTACTGGGCTTCATGGTCTGGCTGCACCACTTCTTCACCATGGGTTCGGGGGCCAGCGTCAACGCCTTCTTCGGCCTGGCGACGATGCTGATTTCGATCCCGACGGGGGTGAAGCTGTTCAACTGGCTGTTCACCATCTATCAGGGCCGCCTGCGTTTCACCAGCCACGTGCTGTGGACCCTGGGCTTCATGGTGACCTTCGCTATCGGCGGCATGACCGGCGTACTGCTGGCCATCCCGGGTGCGGACTTCGTGCTGCACAACAGCCTGTTCGTGATCGCCCACTTCCACAACGTGATCATCGGTGGCGCGGTATTCGGCTATATCGCCGGCTTCGCGTTCTACTTCCCGAAAGCGTTCGGCTTCAAGCTGCACGAAGGCTGGGGCAAGGCCGCGTTCTGGTTCTGGATCACCGGCTTCTTCGTCGCGTTCATGCCGCTCTATGTACTGGGCTTCATGGGCATGACCCGTCGCCTGAACGCCACTACCAACCCTGAGTGGGTGCCGTACCTGTACGTCGCCATGTTCGGTGCGGTGATGATCGCTGTCGGCATCGCCTGCCAGCTGATCCAGCTGTACGTCAGCGTGCGCGATCGCAACAAGCCAGAGAACGTGTGCGATCACGGTGACCCGTGGAATGCCCATACCCTGGAGTGGTCGACCTCTTCGCCACCGCCGTTCTACAACTTTGCCGTGCTGCCAAAAGCGGACGTCATCGACCCGTTCACCGAGGCCAAGGAAAACGGCACCGCGTACCAGGCTCCGGCCAAGTACGAGCCGATCCACATGCCCAACAACACCGCGACCGGTGTGGTCATGGGCGCGCTGTTGACCGTGTTCGGTTTCGCGATGATCTGGCACATCTGGTGGCTGGCCATCGCCAGCCTGGTCGGCACCGTGGCGTATTTCGTGATCCATGCTGCCCGTGACGATCAGGGCTACATGGTGCCGGTGGATGTCATCGAGCGCATCGAAGCCGAGCAGCACAAGCGCCTGGTAGCGGCCGGGAAAGTCCCCGCCACCGCCACCCGTGTTGAAACCTCGTTGGAACAGGCTTAAACCATGTCGAACTTAGTGACCACTGTTGGACACGCCCATGGTCATGACCATGGGCACGATGACCATCACCACGACTCGGGCGAGATGACCGTATTCGGTTTCTGGCTCTACCTGATGACCGACTGCATTCTGTTTGCGTCGATCTTCGCGGCGTACGCGGTGCTGGTTAACAACGTCGCCGGTGGCCCGTCGGGCCACGACATCTTCGAGCTGCCGTACGTGCTGGGCGAAACCGCTCTGCTGCTGTTCAGCTCGATTACCTACGGCTTCGCCATGCTGGCGTTGTTCAAGGGCAAGAAAAACCAGGTCCTGGGCTGGCTGGCCATGACCTTCCTGTTCGGTGCCGGCTTCATCGGCATGGAGATCAATGAGTTCCACGTACTGATCTCCGAGGGCTTCGGCCCTAGCCGCTCAGGCTTTCTGTCCGGGTTCTTCACCCTGGTCGGCACCCACGGCCTGCACGTGACCAGCGGCCTGATCTGGATGGCGATCATGATGTACCAGGTCCAGAAAAACGGCCTGACCGCCACCAACAAGACGCGCCTGAGCTGCCTGAGCCTGTTCTGGCACTTCCTGGACGTGGTGTGGATCTGCGTATTCACCGTTGTATATCTGATGGGGACTTTGTAAATGGCTAACGCACATTCCCATGATGGCCACGACGCCGGCCACGGCAGCGTCAAGTCCTACGCCATCGGTTTCATCCTGTCGGTGATCCTGACCGTCATTCCGTTCGGCCTGGTGATGTACCCGACACTGCCGAAAAGCCTGACCCTGTGGATCATTCTGATCTTCGCCGTGGTCCAGGTACTGGTGCACCTGGTGTACTTCCTGCACCTGGACCGCTCCGCCGCCCAACGTAACAACGTGGTCGCGTTTGTCTTTGCCGCGATCGTGATTGTCCTGCTGGTTGGCCTGTCGTTGTGGATCATGTTCAGCATCCACACCAACATGATGGCGCACTGAGGAAAGTCCGGATGTCCTTAAAGCACTTTATCCAAATCACCAAGCCGGGGATCATTTTCGGTAACGTGCTTTCTGTGGCAGGCGGGTTTTTCCTGGCTTCGAAAGGGCATGTCGATCTGGCCATCTTCCTGGCGGCGATGATCGGCACTTCCCTGGTGGTGGCGTCCGGTTGCGTGTTCAACAACTGCATCGACCGCGACATCGACATCAAGATGGAGCGCACCAAGAACCGCGCGCTGGTCCAGGGGCTGATCCCGGTGCAACTGGCCCTGGCGTTCGCCACGGTGCTGGGCGTGGCCGGTGTCGCGCTGTTGTATCGGGTCGCCAACCCGTTGGCGGCGCTGTTCGCGGTGATCGGTTTTGTCATCTACGTCGGCCTCTACAGCCTGTACCTCAAGCGTAAGTCGGTGCACGGCACGCTGGTGGGCAGTCTGTCGGGGGCGATGCCGCCTGTGATCGGTTACGTCGCGGTGAGCAACAGCTTCGACATGGCTGCGCTGACGCTGCTGGTGATGTTCAGCCTGTGGCAGATGCCGCATTCCTATGCCATCGCGATCTTCCGCTTCAACGACTACCTGGCGGCCTCGATTCCGGTGCTGCCGGTCAAGCGCGGCATCCGCGTGGCCAAGAAGCACATCCTGCTCTACATCCTGGCCTTCCTCGTGGCGACCTTGATGCTGACCTTCAGCGGCTACGCCGGCATGAGCTACCTCGCCGTCGCCGCCGCCATGGGCATGTACTGGCTGTACATGGCCTGGACCGGCTACAAGGCGGTGGATGACACGGTCTGGGCACGCAAGCTGTTCGTGTTCTCGATCTTCACCATCACCGCCCTGAGCGTCATGATGTCCCTGGACTTCAAAGTGCCGAGTGAGCTGCTGCTGACTTACGCGCCTTAAGCTTCAGATGCTGCATGAAAAAGCCCCGCCTTCGAGAGAAGCGCGGGGCTTTTTGTCTAGGTGGGGCATGGATTGGCTGTCATTCGTCGCAATAGATTTTGGTTTGTTGAACTATACGCAATTTGCCTATAGTTTCTGCCATGCGTACCCTATTTTTTGAAACGACTACGTTCACCGCCACGGTTGGCCATTACCTGACTGACGATGAATATCGCCTGCTTCAGTCCTACATGCTGCAGCATCCAGAGGTTGGTGACGTCATGCCACGAACCGGCGGCTTTCGTAAGCTGCGCTGGTTCGATGAACGTCGTGGCAAAGGGAAGCGAGGTGGGTTGCGAGTCATTTACTATTGGCTCATGAATGATCGTCAGTTCTGGATGTTTGCGATTTATGGCAAGGACGAGTTGGAAAACCTGACCTCCGAGCAAGAGAAGACGCTCAAGCGCGCCATAGAAGCTGAGTTGAAAGTGCGAGGTACCTTATGAAAAAACGTGATCTGTTTGCCGAGATGATGCACGGCGTCGAGGAGATGGCCGCTCACCGTGAGGGCAAGATTACCCTTCGCCAGATATCGATCGAAGACAAACCGGTTCCCGAGGTGTCGGCGCAAGAAATCGTAGCGTTGCGCGACAAGCTCCATATGTCTCAGGCCGTTTTTGCCAAGAGCATCAGGACCAGTCCTGGCACCCTTAGGAACTGGGAGCAGGAGAAGTCCAAACCCAATGCCCAGGCGGCTCTTCTGATCAGGCTGGTCGAGAAGTTCCCAGACATGGTTGAGCGGCTCGGAGCGGTTTGAAACGATCTCCTCATCCCCATGAAAAAGCCCCGCCTTCGAGAGAAGCGCGGGGCTTTTTCATGGGCGTTGCCTGGGCTGCCGATGTTCCTGTGGGAGCGAGCTTGCTCGCGATAGCGGTGGATCAGCCTGCATGAATGCTGAATGTGTGGCCGCATCGCGAGCAAGCTCGCTCCCACAGTGGCCTCGGTGAGGCTTATTGCTGGGCGATGCTGTAGCCGTCGAATGCCTTCTGCTGTTGCAGGGCGGTGACGATGCTTTTACGGGTGGCCTGTTGTTCGGTGCCGTCGTTGTCCAGGAAGGTTTCGTTCTCCAGCTCGGCTTCTTCGCCTTCGCCGACAAAACTGAAACCCAGGAACTCGAAGGCCTCGCGGTCGACGTTCGGCTTGGAGCGCGGCGTGCGCAAGGGCAGGGTAACGCTGATGCCGTCCTTGCTGATGACAAACACTTCCGCTTCCTTCTTGGCCCGGGAGGCTTTGCCTTTGCTGCCGCTCGGGTTGCTGATGGCCTGGTGGGTCTGGTTCAGCACTTTCAGGGCCAGGCCATAAACCAGTTCCTGGAACGCCGGGTCGTCCTTGTAGCTGGACAGGATACGGCTGATGGGGAAACGGCTGCTCAAGTCTTCCAACGCCGCGAAGTCGGCGGCTTCGGCGTCCTTGAGTTGCTTGAGCTGGCCCATCAGTTCGTAGGCCTTGTCGTCGTCGAACGCATCGTGGGCCTGGCGGATGGCATTGCGCAGCTCGCGGATCTGGTCGCTTTCGCGATTCGACTGGAACGCATCAAGGACCATCTCACTGATGTTTTTGGCCAGGGGCAGATGCTGTGAAAGATTGATGGAGTTTTCGTATTCCGCTTTGGACGACAGGGTGACTACGGATTCAGCGGTGTTGGAATCGGACATTGAAATTTCACTACTTCTGTTAGCGGGATGAGGCGAGAAAGGCATTGAGCTTTTTTCCGGTCGCCTAATCTATTGGACGCGAGCGGCGTTGTCACGGTTGAACCGGCGACAGGTCGGCATTTGTTGCCGGTCGCGAGTTTCAGTCGCGCATCAGGTCGTTCAAGCGCAATGCATTGGGGATCGCGGCGCCACTGGCCGTGTTGTCGAAGATGCACCAGGTCGGTGTGTCAGGCTCGGTCTTCAACTGTCGGGCGAGCTGCACCAGCCAGGCATCCTCGTAGTGGGAGTAGTAGATTCGTGGTGACCCGTGCAACCGGTAATAACGAACGCCGGGCCAGCCTGCGGGCTGATCGCAGCCGGGCAGCGGCGTCGGATCGGCGGCGACACGGCCGATGTGTTGCTCATCCAGCAGCGCCGCGACGGCTGGCGCAAGCCAACTCGGATGCCGGGGCTCAAGCACCGCAAGGCCTGGATAACGGTCACGCAAGGCTGTGAAGAAAGCTTCGGCCACCCTGGCGTCGAAGGCCAGTGACGGCGGAAGTTGGATCAACAGGCAACCCAGCTTTTGCCCGAGCTGCGAGCATTGCCCGAGAAACTCATCCACAAGTCCTTCGCAATCGAACAGTCGTCGCTCATGAGTGATCTGCTTCGGCATCTTGACCGAGAACCGGAAGCCCGGGGTAACGCTCTCTGTCCACTTTGCGTAGGTGGCGGGGCGGTGTGGGCGGTAGAACGAACTGTTGATTTCCACGGCCGGGAATCGTGCGCTGTAGCGTTGTAGATGAGTGCCTTCAACGGGAAACGACGGCCAATGCTCCCGGGGCAATGACCAGCCGGCGCAACCCAGGTAAAGGTTGGGAGGAAAGGGGGATCGAGTCGACAAGGGCAAGGACCTGATTGCAAAGGTTACAACCTATGACCGCCGTAGACGCCGCAAAGATGCATTCATTTTTTTGCCGGTGCGCCGGGCCAGGCTCATTTGCAGATCACATTCTTGCCCGCCATCTTGGAGCGATACAGCGCCTGGTCCGCCCGGTCCAGCAGCGCCGCCTGCTGCTCATCGTCGAAGCGCTGCACCACGCCAAAACTCATGGTGATCTGGAAATCACCCACCGGCAGCAGGTCGGACAAGCCCCGGCGAATGGTTTCGGCCATCAGGCAAGCGTCGGCCAGTGAGGTGTTGGGCAAAATCATGATGAATTCATCACCGCCCCAGCGCACCAGCAAATCGCCGTCGCGCTCGCAGCGTTTAACGGCCTGTACCACTTGCACCAGCGCCGCATCGCCGAACGCATGGCCGTAACGGTCGTTGATGTCCTTGAAGTCATCGACGTCCATGGCGATCAGTGACAAAGGCTCGCGAAAGCGCTGGGTGCGCTCGCAGGCCAGTGGCAGCGCCTGTTCAAGGCGATAGCGGTTGGCGACCAGCGTCAGGGCATCGGTCTCCGCGAGCCTGCGGTTTTCGTCGAGCTGGATCTGTAGCTGTTGGTTGACCCGGGACAGTTCGCGGGTGCGCTCTTCGATGACGGCTTCCAGGGACTGGTTGCGCCGCTCCAGTTGTTCGAACAGGCGCTTCTTGTCGTCGATGCTGCGATGGGCGCCGATCATGCGAGCCACCGTGCCGTCAGGATTGCGGGCGATGATGTAACCGCGATCTTCGATCCAGATGTAGGAACCGTCCCGGGTGCGGCAGCGGTATTCGGCCTGGTAGCGGCGGGTTCGTTCTTCCAGGTAGTCGTCGAACAAGGTCATGACCCGTGGATAGTCTTCGGGGTGGATCACGTTTTCCCAAGTCAGCACGGTGTTAGTCAATGAATGGGGCAAGTAGCCGAGCATCGTGTACCAGCCAGGGTTGCGGTAGACGAACCCGGTGTTGGCGTTCCAGTCCCAGATGCCGTCGCTGACCAGTTCCAGAATGGTGTGCAGTACGTCTTCATCCAGATCGGACAGATCGAACCGCGGCCTATCGATGTTCGAGGCATCTCCCATCGTCGTTTCCCCATCAGCCTTGACATCAAAATGCTCGTCCCAGGCGTGAAGAGTAGCCGATGCCGCGCGGGGCCACTAGCGGTGCTGGTGGCCGGTCAGAAGCCAACCCTTTGCCACAACATCATTGCGCTCCAGGCTGAGGCTTCCCCCATTTGTCCAACGCAAACTCGACAAAACTGCGCAACTTCGGCAAACGGTAGCGATCCTGGGCATACATCAGGCTCATCGGACGGTGGGGCAGCTGATAATCCTGCAGCAGCGCTACTAACGTCCCATCCTTCAGGTCCTGCTCCACCAGCGCGTCGGGAAGCATCACCACGCCCATGCCGGCCAGGGCGGCGCGATGCAGGCCTGAAGAGCTGTTGATCAGCATTGGCCCGCTCACCGGTACTTTGATTTCGCCATCCGGGCCGTTGATGGGCCAATGATCCTGGGCGAACCGCCACTCGTCGCCCGCGGGATAGGCGAATGACAGGCAGTCATGCTGTTGGAGGTCGACGGGTTTTTCCGGTGTGCCTCGCCGGGCTAGGTAGGTCGGCGAGGCGCAGATGGTCAGGGTGTAGTCCATCAAGGGGCGGGCGATCCATTTTGGGTCGGGATGACCCAGGCGGATGGCGACGTCGAAGCCGTGCTCGAGCAGGTCCAGGCGTTGGTTGGTCAGCACCACGTCGAGCTTGACCTGCGGATGACGCTGGCTGAATTCGGCCAGGGCCGGCGCGAGGCGCTCGGTGCCGATGGTCAGCGGCGCGGTGATGCGCAAGATGCCGGCGGGCTCGCCCTGGGTCTGTTCGGCCAGGCGTTCGGAGGCGACCACCAGCCCCAGCACTTCTGAGCAGCGCTGATAGTAGACCGAGCCGAATTCAGTCAGGCGCTGACGTCGGGTCGTACGGTTTATCAAGCGCACGCCGAGGCGTTGCTCCAATGCACGAAGATGATTGCCCACCATGGTCGTGGACATTTCGCACGCCTGGGCCGCCGCTGTCAGGCTGCCGGTTTCTACCACCTTCACATAAACGGTCATTGCCTGGAACAGGTCCATTATCAAGCTCAGCTTTTAAATGATTGAAGTAAAGCAGCGTTTATCCAGCATGAGTGGCTAACCATACTGGAAAAAACCACCCGATGGAGCTTGATGCCATGACCGCCGCCTGCCTGATGACCACTTACCAACCCCTGGCACTGAATTTCACCCGTGGCTTGGGTACGCGCCTGTGGGACCAGGACGGTCGCGAATACCTCGATGCGGTGGCAGGCGTGGCGGTGACCAATGTCGGTCATTCCCATCCTCGGCTGGTCGCGGCCATCAGCGAACAGGCGGGTCTGCTGCTGCATACGTCCAACCTGTACAGCATCGATTGGCAGCAGCGGCTGGCGGAAAAACTCACGCAGCTGTCCGGGCTGGAGCGGGTGTTTTTCAATAACTCTGGCGCCGAAGCCAACGAAACCGCGCTGAAACTGGCGCGTCTCTATGGCTGGCACAAGGGCATCGAGCAGCCCTTGGTGGTGGTCATGGAGAACGCGTTTCACGGGCGCACATTGGGCACGTTGTCGGCCAGCGATGGCCCGGCGGTGCGGCTGGGTTTCAATCGGTTGCCGGGGGATTTCATCAAGGTGCCGTTCGGCGATCTCGCCGCATTGGAAGCGATCCAGCAGGCCCATGGGCAGCGCATCGTCGCGGTACTGGTGGAGCCGATCCAGGGCGAAAGCGGTGTGCAACTCGCACCGCCCGGCTATCTCAAGGCTTTACGTCAACTGTGCAGCCGGCGCGCCTGGCTGCTGATGCTCGATGAGATCCAGACCGGCATCGGCCGTACCGGCCAGTGGTTTGCGTTCCAGCACGAAGGCATCGTGCCGGACGTCATGACCCTCGCCAAAGGCCTGGGCAACGGCGTGCCCATCGGTGCGTGCCTGGCCCGGGGCAAGGCCGCCGAGCTGTTTACCCCCGGCAGCCATGGCAGCACGTTCGGCGGTAATCCGCTGGCCTGCCGGGTCGGCTGCACGGTGCTGGACATCATCGAAGAGCAAGGCTTGCTGGACAACGCCCGGCATCAGGGCGAACAGTTGCTTACGCAGTTGCGCGCCGAACTGGCGGATAACCCGAATGTGCTGGCGATTCGCGGCCAGGGCTTGATGATCGGCATCGAACTCAAGCAACCGGTCCGCGACCTGACCCTCAGCGCCGCCCGGGATCATGGCTTGCTGATCAACGTCACCCGGGGCAAGACCATCCGCCTGCTGCCACCGCTGACGATCGATGATCGGGAGGTGCAAATGATCGTCAGGGGCGTGAGCCGCAGCCTCGCGCGCGAATGAGCTCGGTCCAGGCCCACCAGGCCAGGGCGGTCGCGCTGATCGACGCGCCCAACAGGCACACCGCGACCCAACCCCACTGCGCATAAACCTGGGTCGCGGCGCTGGCTCCCAAGGCGCTGCCAATGGAGTAGAAGCACATGTACGCGCCCACCAGGCGACTTTGCGCATCAGGGCGTGCGGCGAAAATCAGACTCTGGTTAGTGACGTGCACGGCTTGCACGGCGAAATCCAGGGCAATCACCCCGACCATCAACGCCAGTAATGAGGTCTGGGCGAACGCCGTGGGCAGCCACGACAGCGTCAACAAGGCCAGGGCGATACCCGTGGTGCGCTGCCCCCATCCTCGATCGGCCCAGCGTCCGGCCTTTGACGCGGCCAACGCACCGGCCACGCCTGCCAGGCCAAACAGGCCGATCTGGGTATGGGACAGCGACAAGGGCGGAGCACTGAGCGGTAGCACCATCGCCGTCCACAACACGCTGAACGCGGCGAAGACCAGCAAGGCCAGGACGCCCCTGACCCTCAAGGTGCGCTCCGTGACGAGCAGTTTGAACAGCGATCCGATCAACCTCGGATAAGACGTGCCGAGTCGGGGAGTGCTGGTCGAAGGCACTGTTTTGGCGAGCACCACGGCCAGGGTCAACATCAGTCCCGCCGAAACGAAGAACACCGCGCGCCAGCCAGCCAGGTCGGCGATGATCCCCGATACCAGTCGGGCCAACAGGATACCCAGCACCACGCCACTGGTCACCGTTCCCACGGCTTGCCCCCGTTGTTGTGGTGAGGCGAGGGCGGCGGTGTAGGCGACAATGACCTGCACCAGCACTGCCATCATCCCCACCATGACCATTGCTCCCAGCAACACCGACCATTGCCCGGCGCCCCCTGCGACGGCGAGTGCCACGGCTGACAGCAGGGTCTGGCTGAGCATCAGGCGCTTGCGATCGAGCAGATCCCCCAATGCAACGATGAACACCAGGCCCACGGCATAGCCCACCTGGGTTGCCGTCACCACGACACCTGCCAGGCCGGGGGCGACGTGCAGGCTTTCAGCGATGGCGTCGAGCAGTGGTTGGACAAAATAGACGTTCGCCACGGCGAATGCGCAGGTGACGGAAAACAACAGCGTCAACGCGCGGCTGAGCCTGGGGGCATGCGTGCGGTATGAGTGTGCGACGGATTCGTCGGATTGGGTTTCTGAAATCATGGGCCATCCTTGATCAATCAGGTTTTGTTTTGAAACCGGTTATTTGATTTCTAGCGTTTCCGGTTTTAATCTGCAACCAGTTTTTTCAACCAAGGAGAGCGGGATGACACAGCAAGCATCGCCGGGCAGCCATGAGTGCCCCGTGGGCCGAGCGGTTGAGGTCATTGGTGATCGCTGGTCATTGCTGATCATTCGCGACGCCTTTGACGATGTGCGCAGGTTCAGTGAGTTCCAAAAGAACCTCGGGTTGGCGAAGAACATCCTCGCCTCACGCCTCAAGGCGCTGGTGGAGGTGGGGGTGTTCGAGACCCGGCCCGCCTCCGATGGCAGTGCTTACAAGGAGTACGCGTTGACGCAGAAGGGCCGCGAGGTATTCCCCATCGTGGTTTCGCTGCGCCAATGGGGCGAGCGGCATTTGTTCAGTGCCGGGGAAACCCATTCGGTGTTGCTGGACAAGGCGCATGATGAGCCGATAGCGCCGCTTGAGGTTCGCTCTGCCGAGGGCAAGAAACTCGAGCCAGGTGACTGTCACCGCCGCCGGGTGATCAAACTCTGAGCGGTGCGATTTTCTGATGTGTAAGTTCTAGGTAAACGCAGCGTAGCGAGCGGAATTTTTAATCTTTGTCGCGTTCCAACGCCAGCCAGAGTCGATTGCCTACGCCCTGGCACTTCAGACTGAAAAACCAGGAGCTTTTCCATGTTCACCTCGCGTCGCTTGATCGTTGTCGCTACCGCTGTGGCCCTGTTGTCCGGCTGCGCGTCGCCTAACCCTTATGACAATCAGGGCCAGGCTTCCACGGACTCTTCAGGCATGAGCAAGACCGCCAAATATGGCGGCCTCGGGGCATTGGCCGGTGCGTTGGCCGGTGCGGCCATTGGTCACGATAACCGTGGCAAGGGCGCGTTGATCGGCGCCGCCGTGGTGGGCGCTTCCGCGGCCGGCTACGGCTACTACGCCGACCAGCAGGAAAAGAAACTGCGCGCCAGCATGGCCAATACCGGCGTTGAAGTGCAGCGCCAGGGCGACCAGATCAAATTGATCATGCCGGGCAACATCACCTTTGCCACCGATTCGGCCAACATTGCGTCCAGCTTCTACCAGCCGCTGAATAACCTGGCCAACTCCCTCAAGGAGTTCAACCAGAACCAGATCGAGATCGTCGGTTACACCGACAGCACCGGCAGCCGCCAGCACAACATGGACCTGTCCCAGCGTCGTGCCCAGAGCGTGGCGACCTACCTGACGTCCCAAGGCGTGAGCGGCGCCAACCTGTCGGCCCGTGGCGCCGGCCCGGACAACCCGGTGGCCAGCAACGCCGACGTCAATGGTCGTGCGCAGAACCGTCGTGTCGAGGTCAACCTCAAGGCGATTCCCGGCCAGCAATATCAGGGGGCGCCGCAGCAGCAGGGGCAGACTTACCAGCAGTACCCTTGATCGCAGGAAGGTAAATGAAACGGGGGCCATGCAGACATGGCCCCCGTTTTTTATGGCTGCCATTTCCCTTGAGTTGACACCAAACCCTGTGGCGAGGGAGCTTGCTCCCGCTGGGGCGCGCAGCGGCCCAAGATCATTCGCCTCGGTCTCCCAGGCCCACCGCGTTCGCTGGGTTGGGACTGCTGCGCAGTCCAGCGGGAGCAAGCTCCCTCGCCACAAAAGTGTTCACTTAAGTGAGTGGGATCAGTTGGCCTCTTTCACCGCACTCAGAAACGCGCACGTACGCTCCTGCTGCGGATGCTCGAAGATCTGCGCCGGGGTGCCCTGTTCGTGGATCTGCCCCTTGTAGAAAAAGCACACCCTGTCAGCGAATTCCCGGGCGAAGCCCATCTGGTGGGTCACCATCAACATGGTCAGGTTGTGCTCGGCCCCCAGCTTGCGGATCACGTTGAGCACTTCCCCGCACAACTCCGGGTCAAGCGCCGAGGTCACTTCGTCGAACAGCATCACTTTCGGCCGCATCGCCAGGGCCCGGGCGATGGCCACCCGTTGTTGCTGGCCGCCAGACAACTGCGAAGGGTAGTGGTCGAGCTTGCTGCCCAACCCCACCAGTTCCAGCAAATCGGCAGCACGCTCCCGGGCTTCTTTCGGGTTCATGCCCAGCACTTGCACCGGGGCTTCGATCACGTTCTGCAGCGCGGTCATGTGGGGGAACAGGTTGAAACTCTGGAACACCATGCCGATCTTGCCGCGCACCCGGCGGATGTGCCGGTCGTTGGCCGGCACCAGCACACCGTTGCGATTGAGCATGTGGGTCAGGGAGTCATCCTCGATGCGGATCTGGCCCTGGTCGATGCCTTCCAGGGTCATCAATACCCGCAGCAGCGTGGATTTGCCCGAACCGCTGGGGCCGATGATCGCGACCTTTTCTCCCGGCGCGACATCCAGGTTCAGATGGTCGAGCACCGTGAAGCTGCCATAGCTTTTGGTCACGTCCTGGAAACTCACAATTGGCAGGGACGCTGTGGGATCTTGCATGGCCGGGGCCTCCTGCTGCGACGCCAGCGTGCTGCGCCGGGACAAATCGGTGGGCGTGGACAGAGGTAAAGTCATTAGCGTAGCTCCATGCGCGTTTCAAGGCGCCGTACCAGATAAGCCAAGGCAAGGCTCAGGGCGAGGAAGAACAGGCCAACCATGGTGATCGGTTCCAGGTAACGGAAATTCTCCGAACCGATGTTCTTGGCCTGCTGCATGATTTCCACCACGGTGATCGCCGACAGCACCGGCGTGTCCTTGAGCATCGCCACCAGGTAGTTGCCCAGCGGCGGCACGATGGGCCGCAGCGCCTGGGGCAGGATGATGTTGCGGTAGGCGTTGTACGGCGCGATGTTCAACGCCGTCACCGCTTCCCATTGCGCCCGTGGCACCGCGTCGAGGCCACTGCGGTAGACCTCGGCGATGTAGCAGGCGTAGTGCAGGCCGATGCCGAGGATGCCGACCTGCATGGCCGTCAGGCTCAAGCCGTAGTTGGGTAGCACGTAGTAGAGAAAATACACCTGGATCAGCAGCGGCGTGCTGCGGATGAACTCGATCACCGCCGTGGCCGGCCACGACAGCCAGAGTTTGCGACTGCGCCGGCCAATCGCAAGGAACAGTCCCAGGACAATCGCAATCAGGAAACCGACCAGGGTGATACCCACGGTGTTGAGGGAGGCGCGCAGCAGGTCCGGCAGGATCTGTGCGGCGTAGGACCAATCGAACAAGGTCATGACAGACCTCCACGCATCCGGCCCCGGCTCAGTCGTCGCTCGATGTGGCGCATGCCGAAGTTGATGGCTTGGGCGAGGATGAAATACATCACCAGCGCCAGGCTGAAGATCTCCAGGGTCTGGAAGGTTGCCTGATCCAATTGCCGAGCCCGGAAGCTCAGGTCGGACAAGGTGATCAGCGACACCAGCGAGGTATTTTTCAGCAACTCGATGAGCAGGTTGGTGCCCGGTGGAATCGCCGCCAGCAAGGCCTGCGGCAAAATGATCCGTTTGAAGCGCGTGAAACCGCTGAAATTCAGCGCCGTGCAGGCTTCGTATTGCCCCTTGGCCACCGAGCTGATGGCGCCGCGCATCACCTCGGCCCCATACGCACCGATGTGCAGGCCCAGGCCGACAATCGCCACCGCGTAGGGACTCAGCTCGATGTTGAACGGCGGCAGCGGCAATACGAAGAACAGCCAGAACAGCTGGACCAACAATGAGGTGCCTCGGAACACTTCGATGTAGGTAATGCTGAACCAGCGCAGCGTGCGCCACGGCGACAGCCGCCCGAGGGCCGCCAAGACCGCGGCGATAATCGCCAGCAGCGAGCCGAAGAAGGTCACCTGAAGCGTGACCCAGGCCCCTTGAATCAATAACGGAAGTAATTCGCCCATGGTTCAACCCGATATCCGATGAAGCAGGGAACAGGCATCACGCAGCGCGCGTCACGCCTGTTTCGGCACGTCAGTTTCGACTATGGCTGAGCGCAGAGCTCGGCCGCGGTTTTACTGGTCACGTTGGACTTGTCGAACCCGAACGGCGCAACCGTCTTGAGGTGTTCTTCGGAGCCCAGCCACTTCTTCAGTTCGGCGTTGACCGCATCGCGCAGGTCTTTGTCTTCGGGGCGGAAGGCGAGGGCGCCGTAGCCGATGTGGGACGGATCGTCCTTGAACTCGGTCATCGCCTCGATCTTGTCGCCGCCCTTGCTGGCCAGGCCTTTCATGGTCAGTTGCGTGCCAACGGCAGCGTCCGCGCGACCGGCCCGCACCGCTTGCAATTGTGCGGTGGTGTCGGGGACCTGGAGGATCTGCTCGTCCTTGACCCCGGAGTCTCGAGCGTAAGCCAGGTTCACCGTGCCGGCCATGATCGCCAGCTTCACGTCCGGTTGCTTGGCGATGTCTTCATAGCTGTGGAGGTTTTTCGGGTTGCCCTTGGCCACGAGCAAGGCATCGGGCAACTGGTATTGCGGATCGGTGAACAACACTTGCTTGCAGCGCGCCGGGGTGATGTACATGCCGGCGGCAATCACGTCGAAACGGCCGGCGCGCAGGCCGGGAATCAGCGAGCCCCATTCAGTGAGCACGCCGTTGACCTGTTGGATGCCCATCTTGGCGAAGATGATCTTGGCGATTTCTGGCGACTCACCGGTCACGGTGCCATCGGTTTCGGTGAAGGCGAACGGGGTTTCGTTGGCGTAGCCGATCCGGATGCTGCTGTTGCTTTTGACGGTGTCCAGAGTGGCCGCCTGGACGCCGCTGGCCAGGCCGAGTACGGCGCAAGTCAGCAAGAGCCGACGCAAGGGCGCGCAGGTGCGGGGAAGAAAATTGCTCATCGATAAAATCTCCTGTTTCTTGTGGATCCGTCGTTGGACGGCTCTGTGGTAGGAGGCAGTGTGACAAGAGCAAAGCGTACTGCGGCTGATCCAGGCTGGGCCTTGGATCGGGAATGGCGCCGGTACAGGTCGAATCCGGCTTTTTGTCAGGGCCAGGAGCCCGCCTGGATGACGACCTTGGACCGAGCATACAAAAGCCCCGGCATCGATTGTATTGCACTAGGACAATTGCTTTGCCGGGATTGTCGCGGGATGCTGTGCGCACCAGAACACACGCGGGTTGCAGCCTCATGGATAAGTGGAAATCAGCCTTGGACGTCGCCCGCAGCGGTGAATCCAAATACAAGATTCTGGTGCAGGCCATTGCCGACGATATCGAACAGGGCGCCCTTGCCAACGACCAGCGCCTGCCGCCGCAACGGCAAGTGGCCGACGCCATGGGCATCAGCGTGCAAACCGTCACCAATGCCTACAAGGAGCTGGAGCGCCAGGGCCTGGTGCGTTGCGAAGTGGGGCGCGGCAGTTTCGTTTCCCGGCGCATGAGCGACCGGGTGGCCACTTATATTCTCGACAGCCCCGAGCGGGCATTGGTGGATTTTTCCATCACGCGGATCATGCACACCCGTGAGCACGACCAGTTCTGGCGCGACACCTGCCTTGAGCTGAGCACCGAGGAGGACCAGCCGTGGATTCATGCGTTCCGGCCGATTGCCGGTTTTGAGTCCCACCGTGAGGCTGCCGCCCAATGGATCGGCCGCCAGGGGCTGAAGGTCGATCGCAACGACATACTGATCACCAACGGCGCGGCCCACGGGATTTTTCTTGCCCTGGCTTCCCTGGCCGGTCCTGACGATGTGGTGCTCTGCGAGGGCGTGACCGACCACGGGGTGATCGGCAACTCCCAGGTGCTGGGTTTCACCCTCAAGGGATTGGAGATGGACCGCTACGGCATCGATCCCGAACATTTCGAAGACATGTGCAGCAACGAGCGCATCACCGCGCTGGTGTGCACGCCGAACCTGAACAACCCCACCACCAGCCTGATGCCCGACACTCGCCGCCGGGAAATCGCCGAGATAGCCCGACGCTTTGGTGTGCACATCATTGAAGACGACGTGTACGGCCCGCTGCTGGACGAACGCCGGGCGCCGCCCATCAGCCATTACCTGCCGGAGCTGTCGTTCTATTGCACCAGCATGACCAAGTCGGTGCTCACGGGGCTGCGCATCGGCTACCTGGTGGTGCCCAAGCGCCTGGCGTTGCGCACCGAAAGCATCCTGCGGGTCAACAGCTGGATGGCCACGCCCATGGTCTCGGAGATTGCCGCCCGCTGGATCCGCGATGGGCGCGCCGAATCGCTGGTGCATCTGCAGCGCCGCTTGCTGTCCGGGCGCCAGGCGATGGTCACCGAGTACATGGGCGAGCACGTGTTGGGCCAGCACCCTCATGCGTTGAACGCGTGGATCGGCATCCCGTCCCATTGGGAAGTGGACAGCCTGGTGCGAGCCCTGCGGCACAAACACATCGCCGTGACCTCCCCCGACCCGTTCACCGTGCGCGGCACCCCAAAACCCCGCGCGGTGCGGGTGTGTGTCGGGGCTGAGTGCAGCGATGAGGAAATGCGCCATGCCCTGGCGGGGATGCGGGACATCTTCAACCAGTATCCGCAGATCCATGATTTCTGATGTTGCTGGATTAATGCACAACATAACCCCCTGTGGGAGCGGGCTTGCTCGCGAAGGCGGCGGCACATCCAGCATTGATGTGACTGGCAGACCGCTTTCGCGAGCAAGCCCGCTCCCACAATGGAATTACGCTGTTCACGGGATTTGTGTTCACCGCAAACTAAATTGCCCTAGTACATTCATCACCACAATCCAGCCCTCTTAGACTGCGTCCAACACATCAGCTCGGGACGCGGTCATGTCGGTGTTGCAGCTTCAGGATGTCTACCTCGCTCGCCAGCGCATCGAAGCGCTGGTGCGGCGCACGCCCATGGAGCCTTCCGCCAGCCTGTCGCGGCTGATGGGGGTGGCGGTTTACCTCAAGCTGGAATCCCTGCAAATCACCGGCAGTTTCAAGTTGCGCGGCGCGAGCAATGCCGTGGCCCTACTCACTCCCGAGCAGAAAGCCTTGGGTGTGGTCACTGCATCCACCGGCAATCATGGCCGGGCATTGGCCCATGCCGCCTCGCAACAAGGGGTCAAGGCGATTGTCTGCCTGTCGAGCCTGGTGCCAGCCAATAAGGTGCAGGCGATTCGCGACCTGGGTGCCGAGGTGTGCATCGTCGGCCAGTCCCAGGACGATGCCCAGCGCGAAGCCGAGTGCATCGCGAGGGAGCAGGGCGCGACCTTCCTGCCGCCCTTCGATCACCCGGCGATCATCGCCGGCCAAGGCACCCTCGGCCTGGAGATCCTCGAGCAGCAACCGGACGTGGCCCAGGTGCTGGTGCCGCTGTCCGGCGGTGGCCTGTTCGCCGGTGTGGCCTTGGCCCTCAAGCGTGCCAACCCAGCGATCCAGGTCCACGGCATCAGCATGGCCCGTGGCGCCGCGATGCACGCCAGCCTCGCCGCCGGGCACCCGGTGGACGTCGAAGAACTACCGACGCTGGCTGACTCCCTCGGCGGCGGCATCGGCCTGGACAACCGCTACACCTTCGACATGACCGGCCAATTGAGCGATGACTTGCACCTGCTTTCGGAAGCCTCCATCGGCAACGCCATCCGTCACGCCTATCACCACGAACGCCTGGTCCTCGAAGGCGCGGCGGCGGTCGGTATCGCCGCGCTGCTCGACGGCCTGATCGAACCGCGTGGGCCCATCGTGCTGGTGATCAGCGGGCGCAACGTCGACACCGAACAACATGCCCGCGTGATCGCGGGTGCCAACACCTGATAACAACACCTGAAACGCAACGGAGCCTGTCATGCGTGAAGTCATCCTATTGAGCGAAGCCGACCTGCGCAGTTGCGTGGCCCTCGACCTGCCCAGCCTCGACGCCATCGAACAGGCTTTCGTGTTGCTGGCGACGGCGGCCGTGGCGATGCCACCGATCCTGCGGCTGGACATCCCCGAACATAACGGTGAAGTGGACGTGAAGACCGCTTACTTGCCGGGCCTGGAACGCTTCGCCATCAAGGTCAGCCCGGGCTTTTTCGATAATCCGAAACTCGGCCTGCCCAGCCTCAACGGCATGATGATGTTGCTGTCGGCGCGCACCGGTCTGCTGGAGGCGCTGTTGCTGGACAACGGCTATCTCACCGCCGTGCGCACGGCGGCGGCGGGGGCGGTGGCGGCGCGCTGCCTGTCTCGCGGGGCCAGCCGCAGCGTGGCGCTGATCGGTGCCGGTGAGCAGGCCGCGTTGCAGCTCCAGGCGCTTCGGCTGGTGCGGCCCATCGAAGAGGTGCGGGTCTGGGCTCGCGATGCTCAAAAGGCCCGGGCTTTCAGCGCCGAACTGGCCCGCGACACGGGGCTGGCGGTCACGCCGAGCGCCTCCATCGACGAAGCCCTCGAAGGCGTGGACATCGCCATCACCTGCACCCCCAGCCGCGAGCCACTGATCCAAGCCCGGCACTTGCACCCCGGCCTGCACATCACCGCGATGGGCTCGGACGCTGAACACAAGAACGAGATTTCCCCACAAGCCCTGGCAGCCGTCGACTGTTACGTCGCCGACCGCCTCAGCCAGACCCGCCTGCTCGGCGAACTGCACCACGCCCTGGCGGCCGGCACCATTGGCGATGAGGTCGCGTTGCGGGAGCTGGGCCAGGTACTGGCAGGGCAGCGAGCCGGGCGTACCGACGAGGCGCAGGTCACCCTGTGCGACCTCACCGGCACCGGCGCCCAGGACACCGCCATCGCCAACCTGGCGTTCGAGCGGGCACGGACGGCGGGGAAGGGTTTCCCGTTCGGTCGCTAACCATTTTTCATTCGTGCGTCATTGATCAGAGGGCAGAGGGATGTCAGAGAGAGTCGTCAATCTTCCGTTCCAACGGGAGGAATACGCCCAGCGCCTGGCGAAGGTGCGCGTCGCCATGCAGGCCCAGGGCCTGGAGCTGTTGCTGGTCACCGACCCGTCGAACATGGCCTGGCTCACCGGCTACGACGGTTGGTCGTTCTATGTGCACCAGTGTGTGCTGTTGGCGCTGGACGGCGAGCCCGTGTGGTTCGGTCGCGGCCAGGATGCCAACGGCGCCAAGCGCACGGTGTTCATGCAGGCCGATAACATCGTCGGTTACCCGGACATCTACGTGCAGTCTCGCGAGCGCCACCCCATGGACTACCTGTCCCGGGAAGTGATCATCGCCCGTGGCTGGGGCGCGTTGACCATCGGCGTAGAGATGGACAATTACTACTTCAGTGCCGCCGCGTACCTGTCGCTGCAAAAACACTTGCCCCAGGCGAAACTGGTGGACGCGGTGGGCCTGGTGAACTGGCAGCGGGCGATCAAGTCGCCCCAGGAAATCGCCTACATGCGCATCGCCGCGCGCATCGTCGAGAACATGCACGGGCGGATCCTGGAGCGGATCGAGCCGGGCATGCGCAAGAACGAACTGGTGGCTGAGATCTACAGCAGCGGCATCCTCGGTGTCGACGGTCATGGCGGTGATTACCCAGCCATCGTGCCGCTGTTGCCCACCGGTGCCGACGCCAGCGCGCCACACCTGACCTGGGACGATTCGCCGTTCGAAAAGGGCGCCGGCACCTTCTTTGAAATCGCCGGTTGCTACAAGCGTTACCACTGCCCACTGTCGCGGACCATCTACCTGGGCAAGCCGCCGCAGCATTTCCTCGACGGCGAAAAAGCCGTGGTCGAGGGCATCGCCGCCGGCTTCGACGCGGCCAAGCCCGGGAACACCACAGGTGACATCGCCGTGGCGTTTTTCAAAGTGCTGGAGAAGTTCGGTATCCACAAGGACAGCCGTTGCGGCTATCCCATCGGTATCAGCTATCCGCCGGATTGGGGCGAGCGCACCATGAGCCTGCGCCCCGGCGACACCAGCGTGTTGCAGCCGGGCATGACCTTCCACTTCATGCCGGGGCTGTGGATGGATGATTGGGGCCTGGAAATCACCGAGAGCATCCTGATCACCGAGACCGGTGTCGAGACACTGTGCAACGTGCCCCGCCAACTGTTCGTGAAGGATTGAATGATGAGCGACTTGCCCACCAACCCCATCAGCGCCACGGTCGATTTCAGCCGCGAGGGTGTGCAGCACGGTTTCCTTAAGTTGCCGTATTCGCGGGACGATTCGGCCTGGGGGGCGGTGATGATTCCCATCACCGTTATCCAGCGTGGCAGCGGCCCGACGGCGCTGCTCAGCGGTGGTAACCACGGTGACGAATACGAGGGGCCGGTGGCCTTGAGCAAACTGGCGCAGCAACTGACGGCTGAAGAAGTGAGCGGACGGGTGATCATCGTGCCGTTCATGAACACCCCGGCGTTCCATGCCGGACGCCGCACCTCGCCCATCGACAAGGGCAACCTGAACCGCAGTTTTCCCGGCAAGCCGGATGGCACCGTCACCGAGAAAATCGCCGACTATTTCAACCGCACATTATTGCCCCTGGCCGACATCGTCCTCGATATCCATTCCGGCGGCCGGACCCTGGATTTCCTGCCTTTCGCCGCCTGCCATGTGTTGCCGGACAAAGAACAGCAGGCCCGCTGCGAGGCGGGAATGCTGGCGTTCAACGCGCCGTATTGCATGCGCATGCTGGAGCTGGATGCCGGGGCAATGTACGACACCGCGGCCGAATCCCAGGGCAAGGTGTTCGTCACCACCGAGCTGGGTGGCGGCGGTTCGTCGACGGCCCGCAGCGTGGCGATTGCCGAGCGTGGGGTGCGCAACCTGCTGATCCACAGCGGGATCCTGCGGGGCAGCATCGACTTGCAGCCGTCACGGGTGCTCGACATGCCGGACGCCAGTTGCTTCATCGCCAGCGAGCACGATGGCTTGCTGGAAATGTGCCGAGACCTGGGTGAGCACGTGACCGCGGGCGAGGTGGTGGCGCGCGTCTACGACGCCACCCGCAGCGGTGTTGCCCCCGTTGAATATCGAGCCGCCCGTAGCGGCCTGCTGGCGGCCCGGCATTTTCCCGGGCTGGTGCAGTGTGGCGATACGTTGGTGGTGATTGCGGATGTGTTGGCTTGATACACCTCTACTGACACACCCCCTGCGGCGAGGGAGCTTGCTCCCGCTCGGCTGCGAAGCAGTCGTCGCTTTTCGGCCTGGGGCAGGCGGAACCGAGATCGGGGCCGCTGCGCGCCCCAGCGGGAGCAAGCTCCCTCGCCACAGTAATCGGTGTGATGTCTGAACTGACTGGAGAGCCCCGGCCCATGCACAAGCTCGATCGCTACGACCTCAAGATCCTGCAGATCCTCGCCGAAGATGGGCGGATCACCAAGTCGAGCCTGGCCGAAGCCATCAACCTCTCGGTGACGCCGGCCTGGGAGCGGGTGCGCAAGCTGGAGATGGCCGGGTTGATCACCGGCTACCGGGCGCAGATCGACTGGGGCGCGGTGTTCAAGCGTCAGCAGGTGCTGGTGGAAATCACCCTGGCCCGGCACACCGCCCAGGACATGCGCCGTTTCGAGCAACGCATGACCGACGCCCCGCAAGTGGCGTTCTGTTACGCCACCGGCGGCGGGGTGGATTACCTGGCGATGATCCAGGCGCCGGACATCGACTATTACCAGCGTTTCGTCGATCAACTGTTGCTCGAAGACCTCGGCATCGAACGCTACTTCACCTACATCGTCACCAAGACCATCAAGACCGGCGGCGCCTTGCCGGCGGAGTTGGCCGAGCCGTCCTGAGCACCGCAGAAAATCCGTTTTTGCCGCCCACGATTCAGAAAAAACCAGGGTTTGACCCACGGCAAACAGCCGATTACCCAAGCGCCGCTGCCCTAGCATGGTGTCACGCACACGCTCTGGAGTGAACGTCATGACTTACCAACATCCGCTGCTGTTCAAGGCGCTTTGCTACATCGACGGCCATTGGGTCCACAGCGACAGCGGCCACAGTATTGCCGTGCACAACCCGGCCACGCGCACGGTCATCGGCCATGTGCCGATGCTCGATCAGCCGCAAATTGACGCGGCCGTGGACGCGGCCCACCGCGCCTTCCCAGCGTGGCGCGAGCAGAGCCTGGACGCCCGGGGCGCGATCCTGCGGCGCTGGGCGGCGTTGATCGTCGAGCACAGCGAAGACCTGGCGCGCATCCTTAGTCTGGAGCAGGGCAAGTCGTTGGCCGAGTCCCGGGGCGAAATCGCCTATGCCGCGAGTTTCATCCCGTGGTTCGCCGAGGAAGCCCGACGCCTGTACGGGCAGAATATCCCCAGCCACATTCCCAATGCGCATCTGGGCACGGTCAAGGAACCGGTAGGCGTCTGCGCGCTGCTCACCCCGTGGAATTTCCCCTCGGCGATGATCACCCGCAAGGCCGCCGCTGCCCTGGCCGCCGGGTGCACCGTGGTGATCAAGCCGGCCCACGAAACACCCTACTCGGCCCTGGCCCTGGCGCAATTGGCCGAGGAAGCCGGGTTTCCCGCCGGGGTGTTCAACGTGGTGCTCGGCGAGCCGCAGATGGCCATGGAAACCTTGGTCAAGGACCGTCGCGTGCGCTCGGTGAGTTTCACCGGCTCGACCCGGGTGGGCAAACTGGTGCTGCAAGCGGCGGCCCATGACGTGAAGAAGGTTGCCCTGGAGTTGGGTGGCAACGCGCCGTTCATAGTCTGCGCCGATGCCGACCTGGCGCTGGCGGTGAAGGTCGCGGTGGAGGCGAAGTTCCAGACCTCCGGCCAGGATTGCTGCGCGGCCAACCGGATCATGGTGCAGCGTCCGGTCTACCAGGCGTTTCTCACTCGCTTTGCCGCGGCAGTGCGGGCCTTGCGGGTCGGCCCGGCCATGGTCGATCAGCAGGAGCAGGCGGTGGACGTCGGCCCGCTGATGCATCAGGCTGCGTTCGACGTGACCGCCGAGCGGGTCGCCGATGCCTTGGCACTGGGCGCACAGCGCCTGGTGGGCGGCGAGGCCCATGCCCTGGGTGGATTGTTCTATCAGCCGACGGTACTGGCCGACGTCACGCCGCAAATGCGCATCTACCGTGAAGAAAACTTCGCCCCCATCGCCGGGGTGATGCCGTTCGACACCCTGGACGAAGCCATCGAAATGGCCAACGACACCGAATACGGTTTGGCGGCCTATATTTGTTCCAACCGTCTGGACCTCATCTATCCACTGATTCGCCGTCTGGACCACGCCATGGTCGCGGTCAACGGCGTCAAGTTCACCGGCCACCCGATTCCCTTCGGTGGCATGAAAGCCTCAGGCCTCGGTCGCGAGGGTGGCAACGAGGGCTTCGAGCCCTTCGTCGAAACCAAATACTTTTGCCTGCACCATCAAGGCCAGTTCCCAGGAGAGCCCGCATGAGCCAAGAATTCAACACGCTGTTCGAACAAGACCGTGCGCATTTCATGCACCCCTCGACCCACGCCCACGACCACGCCAGCGGTGCGCTCAAGGGCCGGATCATCAAGAGCGCATCGGGCATCCGCATCCGCGACCATGAGGGCCGTGAGTTCATCGATGCCTTCGCCGGCCTCTACTGCGTGAACATCGGCTATGGCCGCACCGAAGTGGCCGACGCCATCTACAAGCAGGCCAAGGAACTGGCCTACTACCACACCTATGTCGGCCACTCGAGCGAGGCGATCATCGAGTTGTCCAGTCGCATCATGGACTGGGCGCCGGAGGGCATGAAAAAGGTCTATTACGGCTTGTCCGGCTCCGATGCCAACGAAACCCAGGTCAAGCTGGTGCGCTACTACAACAACGTGCTGGGCCGGCCGCTGAAGAAGAAAATCATCTCCCGCGACCGTGGCTACCATGGCTCGGGCATCATGACCGGCAGCCTGACTGGCCTGGCGACCTTTCATCAGCACTTCGACCTGCCGGTGGAAGGGGTCAAGCACACCGTGTGCCCCCACTGGTATCGCAAGGCCCCGGCGGGCATGGACGAAGCGACGTTCGTGCGTTACTGCGCCGATGAGCTGGAAAAAATGATCCTCGCCGAAGGGCCGGACACCGTGGCGGCGTTCATCGGCGAACCGCTGATGGGCACCGGCGGCATCATTGTCCCGCCTGCCGGCTACTGGGATGCGATCCAGGCTGTGCTGAAAAAATATGACGTGTTGTTGATTGCCGATGAAGTGGTCTGCGCCTTCGGCCGCCTCGGTTCGAAGATGGGCAGCCAGCGCTACGGCATGAAGCCGGACCTGATCACCACCGCCAAAGGCCTGACCAGCGCCTATGCACCGCTGTCGGCGGTGATCATCGGCGAGAAGGTCTGGGATGTGATCGACAAGGCCTCACAGGCCGAAGGTGCCATGGGCCATGGCTGGACCTATTCGGGGCACCCGATCTGCGCGGCGGCGGCACTGGCCAACCTCGACATCCTCGAGCGGGAAAACCTCACGGCCAATGCCGAGGACGTCGGCGGCTACCTCAACCGGCGGCTGCGTGAAACCCTTGAAGGTCATCCCCTGGTGGGTGAAGTGCGTGGTGACGGCATGCTGGCGGCGGTGGAGTTCATGGCCGATCGTGAACAACGCACGGCGTTCGATCCAGGGCTGAAAGTCGGCCCCAAAGTCTCGGCCGCCTGCCTGGAACGCGGCATGATCGCCCGCGCCATGCCCCACGGCGACATCCTGGGCTTCGCCCCACCACTGATCCTGACCCGAGAAGACGCGGACCTGATCGTCGACATCACCCAAGCGGCTATCGACCAGGTGGCGGGGGAAGTACTGGGGTGAATCCAGGTGAGGTGTGCGCAGAATCTGTGAACACCACCAACCCCATGTGGGATTGGTGCCGAGCACAATATTTCTGCTCACTGAAGATCCAGTGTGGGAGCGGGCTTGCTCGCGAAGGCGGACTGTCTGAGACGGTGATGTTGGATATGCCGCCAACTTCGCGGGCAAGCCCGCTCCCACAGGGGATCGGTGTCGAGCACAATATTTCTGCTGACTGAAGATCCAGTGTGGGAGCGAGCTTGCTCGCGAAGGCGGACTGTCTGAGACGGTGATGTCGAGTGTGCCGCCGTCTTCGCGGGCAAGCCCGCTCCCACAGGGGATCGGTGTCGAACACAATATTTCTGCTCACTGAAGATCCAGTGTGGGAGCGAGCTTGCTCGCGATAGCTCAGGCCGGGGGCGATTTTGGCGGGAGCATCCGTGTCGGTGGCTTGCCGTTGGCGTTGTGCTGGTAGATCTGCGCGGGTTGTCCCTTGTCATTGAAGAACACCTGGCCGATTCCCGCTGAGTTCCACAGCCGTTCCCCGGCCTCGGCGTGTTCCGGGGTGTGGGGGACGATGCGCATGCTCCGGCGCTTGGTAAACCAGTTCAGGGGCGAGCGCGGTGAATAGAGCCAGCGGTTCAGGCGGTCGAACCATTCCAGCAGCGCCGGTGGGAATTCATTCTTGATGCCGCTGCTGGTGATCTGCCAGATGCGCGGGCCGCCCTTGCGGTGTGGGATCAACACCTCGTAGACGAAGGAATAATGCACATCGCCTGACAGCACCACATAATTCCCGGGCGTACGCGAGTGTCGGAAAATGTTCAGGATCACCTGGGCCGCGCCGCGATGGGCCATCCAGTTTTCCGCGTCCACCAGCAGTGGAAAACCGCACCAACTGAACACTCGCTGTACGGTCTCGATGAGCTTTACGCCGAAGATCGGCGCCGGTGAAACGATGATCGCCGAAGGGTGATCCAGCAGCTCTTGCTGCAACTCGCTCAGGGCTTCCCAATCCAGCAGACCGGAAGGCTGCTTGAGGTTGTTCTCGCTGCGCCAGCGCCGGGTGCGGGTGTCGAGTACCACCAGGGCCGGCGTGCTCGGCAGCACGTAATGCCATTGCTGGAAAGCCAGCAGCGTGTCGATCAGTTGGTCCTGGGGGCCGCTGTCGAGGTAGCGGTCCCGTGCAGTGTCGCTCAACGCCACGGTTTGCTCGACCACGTCGGTAAAGGCATCAGGATTGTTGCCCCAACCCTGGCAGAGCATGTAGGCGATCAAGGCATTGCCGATGATGCGCTTGGAGAACGGATGGCCGTAGGCCGTTTCTTCCCACTGCGCGGACAGATTCCAGTCATCGGTAATATCGTGATCGTCGAAAATCATCAGGCACGACAGGTGCGCGAACACCCGCGCCACGCCGCCCAGTCCGGCCTTGAAGCCCTCGATGCGTTGTTGTTCCAGGTCGTAGCGCTGGCGTCGCTCGGCGGTCAGCTCGGGTGGTTGCGGGGCGACCAGCGTCCATGGCACCGGGGACCATACCAACAAGTACATCGCCATGACCTCGGCGAAGGTCACCAGGTGATTGTCAGCGCTGCTGCTGGTGAAAATCGGCTTGCGCGCCCCGCCGAAAAATCGCTCGCGCAGGGTTTCGTTGCTCTCAAGCGCGGGTAATAAATCGGCGCGATGGTAGTAACTGGCCGGGTGTTGGTAGAGCTTGGCGCTGTCCTCCACCACGGCGCCGTCCAGGCATTCCTCGAACAACCCCAGCCGCTCGATCAGCGCATGAATCGCCCGCAACATCGGCCCGGCGACGTCATCGGCGTAGACCTGGTCGCCGCTCATCATCAACAGCGCTGGCCGTTGCGTCGGCGCCTGGGCCAGCAATCGATCTACGCAAAGCAAGCCGTCGTTGGTCGGGTAATGGGGCTTGCGGCAGGAACCGTGGACCAACTGCTCGATGCGCGAATGCAGCACGAAGTTCGGACACCGCGCCTGGCCATACAGCAGATGCGGTGCCCACTCGGCGATGGGGACACCGTCCACCAGCAGGTCATAATCAATCGCGATGTCCTGGGGCAGCGGATTGTCGAGGCGCACATCGATCAGATGCACGAACGCCCGCTTCCCCACCGGCACCACCGTGCAGCGTGACGCATCCAGCTCAAGATCAGCCACGCCGTCCACACGCAACGTCAACGCCAACGGTCGCGTGCCCACCAGCCACATCACTAGCCGCGAGGGCTCAAGCCGCCGCAACAACGGGCCGACGAGAACGGGGGGAGGTCGGGGGTGATGTCTGGGGTGGACGACAGCATTAGCGGAAAAAGCTCTGTTCAGGGAGAGGCGGGGATCATAACGCAATGTGCTGTGCAGCTGGGGATGGGGGGCGGGCACTTTGTGGCGAGGGAGCTTGCTCCCGCTGGGGTGCGAAGCGCCCCCAAAACCTGACATTGCGGTGTGTCAGGTTAAACCTTGGGGCTGCTGCGCAGCCCAGCGGGAGCAAGCTCCCTCGCCACAGGGATGTGTTGAGCCTGGCGACGTCACTGGGCTGTATTGGAAGCTTCGGCCGCCTTGATCAAATCCGGCCCAATTTCCTTTTCAAACTTCGCCCATACCGGCTTCATCTTGTCGCGCCATGCGCTGCGCTCTTGCGGCGTGAGGGTAATGATCTCGGTGGTCTTGGCATCCAGGACGTGCTGCTTGTCCAGCTGGTTGAACCGTTCCGCTTCCTTGTTCGCATGGACGGTGGATTCGACCACGATCTTGTCCAGCTCGGTGCGGATATCCGGCGGCAGGCCGTTCCAGAAGTCCGAGGTGGTGATCAGCATGTAGTCGAGGATGCCGTGGTTGGACTCGGTGACGTACTTCTGCACTTCATTGAGTTTCTGGTTATAGAAGTTCGAGTAGGTGTTTTCCGTGCCGTTGACCAGCCCGGTGCGCAAACCTTGATACACCACCGAAAAAATCATCGGTTGTGCCTTGGCGTTCACCATCTTGAACTGTTCCTCCAGCACCGCGGAGGTCTGTATCCGGAACGTCAGGCCACGGGCATCCTCGGGCATACGCAGGGGCTTGTTGGCCGACAGCTGCTTCATGCCGTTGTGCCAATAGGCCAGGCCGGTCACGTTCTTGCTTTCCATGGACTTGAGCAGCTTCTGGCCCTCGGGGCTCTGCTGGAAACGGTCCACTGCCGTGATGTCGTCAAACAAAAACGGCAAGTCGAATAATTGCACCGATTTGGTGTACTGCTCGAACTTGGCCAGCGACCGCGCAATGATCTGCACCTCCCCCAGGAGCAACGCCTCCATCTCCTTGTCATCGCCATACAGTGTGGAGTTGGGATACACCTCGACCTTCACCTTGCCCGGCAGCCGTTCTTCCGCCAGCTTCTTAAACATCAACGCGCCCTGGCCCTTGGGCGTCTGTTCACCCACCACATGGGAAAACTTGATCACTATCGGTTCAGCCGCCATCGCGGTGGCCCCTGCACTGAGGGCGAGGGTGCAGAGGAGCGTTTTCCATATCGGCTTGAGCATTGCGGGCTTCCCTTTTTATTTGTCTTTATCGTACGGGCTCATTCAAAACCCGGCGTACAGCGGACAATGGCAAGTCTAGGAGAAAAAACGCCGACTGCAGGATGCCTGTCCAAGAGACCTCTGGGCATCTGCTAGGCTAGGCCGTCAGAATTGAGAACCTAGGGACGGGAGCAGGATGTTTACATTCGATAAATTATGGAGCAGCCATCCGCAGATATACGGCGACGCCGCGCCCTGCAGAGACAAAGGCAAAAAAAACTTCAGCGACCAATGTGCGATCAACCTCGGCGTAGCCCTGCGCCGCGCCGGTGCCGATATGAGCCAGCTCAAAAGTGTGCGCCATTGTTGGCAGCATCCCAGAAGCGAAGGGCACATACTGGCCGCTGAAGAGCTTGCCAGCGCGTTGACCCGCGCCAGGATTCCTGGCTTGCAGCCTATGAAGACAGCCAAAAGTGAAGACTTCGAAGAGGCCCTGAAAGGGCAGCAGGGCGTTATTTTTTTCAAGGACTTCTGGCGTCGAGCAAATGAAACCACTGCGGGGCGCAGTGGTGATCACATCGACTTGTGGAATGGTCGGCGCCTGACGGATTGGATGAGCTACGTGCGCATACAAATGGGCTTTTCGATCGAAGGTACGTTCTCGGATTTCCATGACTCCAAAGACATATGGTTCTGGAGGGTCATATGAACTTCATCAAGGGAGCGTTGTTTGTCCTCCTGATCATTGCCCTGGCGGTTGGGGCGTTCAATTTGGTTTTCGTGACGGTTGGCAACTACTTTGGACCGTTCTACGAAAGTGAGGCGGATCAGAGCCGTAACTTTGCAATCTGGTTGTTCGGTAATGCCGGGGTGGTGATCATCGCGGCGGTGGTCGGCGTCCTCTGGAATCGCCGGCGCAACCCCCGGATTTAACAGCGGCCACAGCGTTGCAGAAACGTTTGGCGGGGGAGCTCTGAGGTCATCCTCCCCGGGCAAAGTGAAATTCGGATTCACCGGCAAGACGAACATCGGCGAAATCTCCAAGGTGATTTCCAACCACCTCCTGACCTGATTTTTTATAGCGGGCACAGACTCTGTGCCCGCTATAAATCCCCTGTGGGAGTGAGCTTGCTCGCGATGACGGCGGTACATTCAACCTCGCCGGCCCAGGTACACCGCTATCGCGAGCAAACTCGCTCCCACAGGGTTTTCTAGCCCTCAGCTCTATCTTTTATCCCTTCAAGTGATCATCCCCTCCCGTGATAAGTGGTCTCACTTTTTTGTCTCGTGGTATGACGACATCTGAAAATCCCTCACGCAAAAATAACCTCTTCTTTCAAGCGGATCTCATTAAAGCGCATATTTTATTGAATTTCAGGGTTGACAGTGCGCCAGGAACGTCCGAATAATCCGCTACGTTGTATGACGACATACAAATAAACAATAACAACTTGGTGCTCCTCCCTATGAGAATCACAGGCGTTCACGTCGAAGTCTTTTCCACCCCTTCGCGCCGCGCTCAGGACAGTGCCGGCCATGCCCATCCAGGCGATGAGGTCATGATCAAGATGGCCTTGCTGCGCATCGGCTGCGACGATGGCAGCGAGGGTTATGCCTTCGGTCCGCCTGAGTTGATTCGTCCGCACATCATCGAATCCTTCGTGCGCAAGGTGCTGATTGGCCGCGACCCGATGGATCGCGAAAGCATCTGGCAAGACCTGGCGCACTGGCAGCGCGGCAGTGCCGGGCAGTTCACCGACCGGGCGTTGGCGCTGGTGGAGCAAGCCCTGTGGGACCTGGCCGGGCGCAAGCTCCAGTTGCCCGTGCACAAGTTGATTGGCGGCTACCGGGATAAGGTCCCGGCCTACGGTTCCACAATGTGCGGCGACGATTTGCCGGGCGGCCTGTCCACGCCGGATGAGTACGCCCAGTTCGCCGAAAAACTGGTCCAGCGCGGCTACAAGGCCATCAAGTTGCACACCTGGATGCCGCCGATTTCCTTCGCACCGAATCCGCAAATGGACATCCAAGCCTGCGCTGCCGTGCGTGAGGCGGTGGGGCCGGACATCGCGCTGATGCTCGACGGTTACCACTGGTACAGCCGCATGGATGCGCTGACTATTGGCAAGGCGCTGCAGACGCTGAATTTCGCCTGGTTCGAAGAGCCGATGATGGAAGATTCGGCGGAGTCCTATGCCTGGCTGGCGGCCAACCTGGACATCCCGGTGCTGGGCCCGGAAAGCATCGCCGGCAAGTTTCACAGCCGCGCCAGTTGGGTCACCCAGAAGTCCTGTGACATCCTGCGCGCGGGCGTGGCCGGGGTCGGTGGCATCGGGCCGTGCCTGAAGGTGGCGCACCTGGCCGAGTCGTTCGGCATGGATTGCGAAGTGCACGGCAATGGCGCGGCGAACCTGGCGGTGGTCGGTGCCATCAGCAACTGCCGCTGGTACGAGCGCGGCCTGTTGCACCCATTCCTCGACTATGAAGACATCCCTGCACACCTCAACAGCATCGTCGACCCGATGGATACCGACGGTTTTGTGCACTTGTCTGATCGGCCCGGGTTGGGCGAGGACATCAACTTCGCGTATATCGAGGCCAACACCGTGTCCCGACATTGATCGTGCGCCACGTCCCAGGCCCATAGCGGCCCGGGCGACAAGTCTTTATAAATATAAGAAAGGACTGAACCATGAATCTCTGGCCCAAGCGCCTGACCCGGCTGCTGTGTGTCACCATGGCCCTGTGCGCAGTGCAGGTGCCCGTCAGCCTGGCCCAAGGCGAAACGCCCCCGATCAATTGGTGGTGGGCATGAGCATGATCAACCTGCTGTCCCTGGATCCCGCTGCGGCGACGGGCCTGGAGGTGGCCGAAGTCAACGCCAACGTCTATGACATGCTCCTTGAGCAGGACGCGGCGCAGCCGGACACGCTGATTCCGGCCCTGGCGAAAACCTGGGAGATCAGCCCCGATCGCATGCGCCTGACCTTCCAGTTGCGCGATGACGTGCGTTTTCACTCCGGCACACCGCTCACCGCGCAGGACGTCGCCTGGTCGTTGCAGCGGGTGGTCACCCTCAACCGTGCCCTGGCCTCCACTTGGAAAGCCTACGGTTTCACCGCCGACAACGTCGTCAAGCTGATGCGAGCCGAAGGGCCGCACACCTTTGTCATGGAACTGCCGCGCAGCACCGATCCGATGCTGGTGCTCAACACCCTGGCGACCTCACCCAGCGCCTTCATCATTGATCGCAGCGTCGCCTTGCAGCATCAGGTCGGCGATGACCAGGGCGCGGCCTGGCTGGCGACGCACACGGCCGGCTCCGGCGCTTTCAAGCTCGACATCTGGCGCGCCAACGACGTGATCCTGATGAGTCGCAATGACGATTATTGGCGTGGCGCGGCGAAGTTGCGCCGGGTGATTATGCGCAACATGACCGAGTCCCAAGCGCTGCGGCTGATGGTCGAACGCGGTGACCTGGACGTCGCCCGGGGCATGGCGGCCACTGACATCAAGGCGTTGGGAGCGGTCGATGAGGTGCGCATCCAGAGCATCGCCCGGGGCACGCTGTACTACGTGGCGATGAGCATGCAACAGCCGTTGTTCCAGGACATTCGCGTGCGCCAGGCCATTCGCCTGTTGATCGACTACCAGGGCATCAACGATGTGGTGATGCCGCACTACGGCGTGATCAATCAGCGGCCATTGCAATTGGGACTGCCGGCACGCCTGGAAGACCCGGGCTATCGCCTGGACGTGGCCGAGGCCAAGCGTCTGTTGGCGGCGGCCGGTCACGCCGATGGCTTCAAAGTGACCATCCGTTCGTTGACCGATCCACCGTTCATTAATATCGCCACCAGCCTGCAAGCGACGCTGGCCCAGGCGGGGATCCAGGCAACGATCATCACCGGCACCGGCAACCAGATCTACGGGGCGATGCGCGACCGTCAGTTTGACATCCTCGTCGGGCGCGGCGGTGGCGGGGCGGAGCGCCATCCCCATTCGAGCCTGCGCGCCCTGGTGTACAACCCGGACAACCGCACCGAAGCCAAGCTGAGCAACTTCCAGGGCTGGCGCACTTCGTTCTTCGATCCGCAGCTCAATCAGTTGATCGAGCAGGCCGAGCGCGAGCGTGACCCTGGGCGCCAGCGCGAAATCTATGCGCAGATCCAGACCCTCTACGACCAACAGGCCGGGGCGATCATGCCGGTCTCACAGATGGTGGACGAAGTGGTGATCCATGCGGATGTGCGCAACTACATCGGCCACACCGCCGCCACCACGCGTCTTCGGGACGTCTACAAGCAGCGCTGAAATCGACGGCCGCACGGCCAAGGCAGGAATGAACATGTCGACTGCATCCTTTTCAATCTGGACCACCCGGGCCGCTTCGGCGACCCGGCGCGGCGGCTCGGTGGCGGTGACGCTGCTGGGGTTGCTGCTACTGACCTTTTTCATCGGGCGAGTGATGCCCCTGGATCCGGTGCTGGCCATCGTCGGCCCGGACGCCGACGCCTCGGCCTACGCCCAGGTGTACAAAGAGCTGGGCCTGGACAAGCCGTTGTGGACCCAGTTCGCGATCTACCTCGGCGACTTGCTCCACGGCGACTTCGGCATGGCCTTGTTGACCGGCAACCCGGTCATCACCGACATCGCCCGGGTCTTCCCGGCGACGTTGGAACTGGCGACCCTGGCCATTCTGTTCGGCGTGTTGGCGGGCTTGCCGCTGGGTGTCTACGCCGCGACCCACCAGGGGCGTGCCGGTGACCATGTCGCGCGGCTGATCACGCTGTTCGGTTATTCCACGCCGATTTTCTGGATCGGCATGATGGCCTTCCTGGTGTTCTACGCCTGGCTGGGTTGGGCTGGCGGCGTCGGGCGCATCGGCCTGGCCTATGACGGGCTGATCCCGAAACACACAGGATTGTTGTTGATCGATACCGCCTGGTCCGGCGACTGGGAGGCCTTTCGCAGCGCACTGCGGCACATCCTGCTGCCGGCGGTGATCCTCAGCTTCAACTCGGTCGCCTACATCAGCCGCATGACTCGCAGCTTCATGCTCGAGCAACTGTCCCAGGAGTACATCATCACCGCCCGGGTCAAGGGCTTGTCCCAACGGCGGATCGTCTGGGGTCATGCCTTCGGCAACATTCGCGTGCAGTTGTTGACCATCGTCGCCCTGGCTTATGGCGGCCTGCTGGAAGGTGCGGTGCTGATCGAAACCGTGTTCGCCTGGCCGGGCTTCGGCCAGTACCTGACCAGCAGTTTGCTGCTCGGTGACATGAATGCGGTGATGGCCTGCGTGCTGCTGATCGGCCTCATCTTCGTGACGCTGAACCTGATCAGCGACGCGCTGTACAAGATCTTCGACCCGAGGACTCGCTAATGAACCTGCCCCTTGCTTCCAGCGCCGCCGGCAGTGCCGCGCTGCCCGCTTCGAGTACGGCAGCGCTGGTCGCCAGCACCGTGCGCCTGCTGCGATTCTTGCTGCGCAACCCGATGACTTTCGCCGGCCTGATCGTCGTTTCGACGCTGATCCTGGTTGCGGTCTTCGCGCCGTGGATTGCCGGCCACGACCCATTGCTGCAAAACCTCGCCGGGGCGTTGCAGGCCCCCAGCGGCGCGCACTGGTTCGGCACGGACGAATACGGCCGTGATGTCTTCGCCCGGTTGGTGTACGGCTCACGCATCACCCTGTACATCGTCTTGCTGGTGACGGTGATCGTCGGCCCCATCGGCCTGTTGGTCGGCACGGTTTCCGGCTACTTCGGCGGTTGGGTCGACAGCCTGTTCATGCGCATCACCGACATCTTCATCTCGTTCCCCAGCCTGGTGTTGGCGCTGGCGTTCATCGCCGCCCTCGGCCCGGGATTGGAGCATGCGGTAATCGCCATCGCACTGACGGCCTGGCCGCCGATTGCGCGTCTGGCGCGGGCCGAAACACTGCCGCTGCGCAACGCGGACTTCGTCGTCGCGGTGCAGCTGCAGGGCGCGTCGAGTACCCGCGTGATCCTGCGCCACATCATCCCGATGTGCCTGTCGTCGGTGATCATCCGCCTGACCATGAACATGGCGAGCATCATCCTCACCGCCGCCGCCCTGGGCTTTCTCGGCTTGGGCGCCCAGGCACCGCTGCCGGAGTGGGGCGCGATGATCTCCACCGGGCGGCGCTACATGCTCGAAAGCTGGTGGCTGGTGGCGGCGCCCGGTGCGGCGATCATGCTGGTCAGCCTGGCCTTCAACCTGTTGGGCGACGGCTTGCGCGACGTCCTCGACCCACGCAGCCAATCCTGAGGAACAGCCCATGACTGAGATAAAACTTGCCGTGCAGGACTTGTGTGTGGAGTTCCGCAACGCCGGCAAAACCTCGTTGGCGGTGCGTGACGTGTCGTTCACCCTGGGCCGGGAAAAGCTCGCCATCGTCGGTGAGTCCGGTTCGGGCAAATCCACCGTTGGCCGCAGTCTTCTGCGCCTGCATCCGCCGACGGCGCGGGTCACCGCCAAGACCTTGCGCTTCGCCGATATCGACCTGCTGGCCGCCAGCGAAAAGCAGATCCAGGCGATTCGCGGTGCGCGCATGTCGATGATCATGCAAGACCCCAAGTACTCGTTGAACCCGGTGGTGCGGGTCGGCGAACAAATCGCCGAGGCGTACCTGGCCCACCACAAGGTGCCCCATCGCGAAGCCCGTGAGCGGGCCTTGGACATGCTCGCCAAGGTGCATATCCGCGACCCACGGCGGGTCTACGATTTGTACCCGCATGAGGTCTCCGGCGGCATGGGCCAGCGGATCATGATCGCCATGATGGTGATCACCGATCCCCAGGTGATCATCGCCGACGAGCCCACTTCGGCGCTGGACGTGTCGGTGCGCCGCCAGGTGCTCAATGTGCTGGAGGAGTTGGTCAGCGAACGTGACCTGGGGCTGATTTTCATCAGCCACGACCTGAACCTGGTGCGGAGTTTCTGCGACCGCGTGCTGGTGATGTACGCCGGCCGCGTGGTCGAGTCGATTGCCGCCGCCGACCTCGACCAAGCCACCCATCCGTACACCCGTGGCCTGCTGGCCGCACTGCCCAGCCTGGACCATCCACGCGCCACGCTGCCGGTGTTGCAGCGTGACCCACTCTGGTTGAACGCTTGAGGAGCCTGTCATGAGCATGATTGAAATCGCCGGCCTGAACCTCAGTTTTGGCACCGGCGCATCACTGAACGCGGTACTGCACGATGTCGATTTGAGCGTGGCCGAAGGCGAGGCCTTTGGCTTGGTGGGGGAGTCCGGCTCGGGCAAGACCACCGTGCTGCGTTGCCTGGCCGGGCAGTACCAGCATTGGAGCGGACAACTGCAAGTCGCCGGCCAGGCCGTGACGCGCAACCTGCCGCTGAACCACTACCGCACGGTGCAGATGGTGTTCCAGGACCCGTATGCGTCGTTGCATCCGCGCTACACCGTCGATGCCGCGCTGCAAGAACCGTTGCGCATCCACGGCATCGACGGACGCGCGCAGAAGGTCAGCGAGATCCTGCGCAAGGTCGGCTTGAACGACAGCTTTCGTTTTCGTTATCCGCACCAGTTGTCCGGTGGCCAGCGCCAACGGGTGGCGATTGCCCGCGCGCTGATCCTGCGGCCCCGAGTGCTGTTGCTGGACGAGCCGACCTCGGCGCTGGATGTCTCGGTGCAGGCGGAAATCCTCAATCTGCTGGCCGACCTGCGCCGGCAGGAAGGACTGACCTACCTGATGGTCACCCATGATCTGGCGGTGGTGGCGCATTTGTGCGGTCGGTTGGCGGTGATGCAACAGGGCAGGGTGGTGGAGACGCTCGACAGTCAGCTTCTGGCGAACGACGGTGCCACTCACGCGTATACCCGTTTGTTGGTGCAAGCCAGCCGCGACATACAGCGCGTGCCCATCGCTGTTTGAGTTTCTATTAATCAGTTGTACTTGTTTTAACCCGTAAAAAGCGTTGAAGCCCAGGTATCAATGCCGCGCACGCGCTCGCCTGTGATTTAGCGTCTGCCCTAACTAACCTTTCAACCAACAAGAATAAAAAACATGAAAAAGACACTCGCAGTACTTTCGTTTGCTTCGCTGTTCACTTCGCTTATTGCACAAGCCGATACCGGTTATATCAACGTGCGCCACCAATATGCGGAACAATCGCGCATGCACGCCGACCGCGCCAAGTTCGGCATGCGCCTGGACAACGGCATAGGCCTGGAAGGTGAACTCAAATACAAGACCGCCGGGGATCGTGAAGACGTCGCCTTCGACAACACCGTCGGCAGCGGCCATGAATTTACCGTCAACTACCAGCACAAGATCGATGACCGCTGGACGCTGACACCGTCGTTCGCCATGGAAAGCGACGAGGAGTCCACCACCTACAAACTGGGCATGCGCCTGGGCTACAAGATCACCAAGGAGCTGAGCATCGCCGGTCGCTACCGTTACGATTCATCCAAGCTGGATCGCGACCAGATCGACCGTGACGTGCCGGACAACGGCCAGGACGATCAGAAGATCAATCGCTACGACGTCTACGTCAACTACGCGAACCAGGGGCCGTGGGCCTATGAGTATCAACTGACCTACTTCGATGCCAATTACATTCGTTATAACGGCGGCACCGACGACTATGAACAGAATGCCGTGGTCAAGTACAAGTGGGACAAGCGCTGGGCGCCGTTCTTTGAAGTAGGGGATATCAAAGTCAATTCCGTCGACAATGATCGCCAACTGCGCCTGCGGGTCGGTATTCAATACAACTTTTTCTAAGTTGTTGAAGCACCGGGATCAACTTGTGGGAGCGAGCTTGCTCGCGATAGCGGCGGATCAGTCAACATTAATGCGGCTGATACACCGCCATCGCGAGCAAGCTCGCTCCCACAGGGGGTAGGGATTACTCGTTGTAGAACGCCTGGCGCTGTTGCGTTTCACGCAGGCGCATGCGGCTATTGCTCAAATGCAGGTACATGGCCGCCCGCGCCGCATCGACATTGCCGCTGGCGATGGCGTCGAAGATCTGCTGGTGTTCGGCGTTGATCCCTTGCAGGTAAGCACTGCGATCACTTTGCCCGGAGTAGGCGGAGTTCATGCGGGTACGCGGGATCAGCTTCGTGCCCAGGTGCTTCATGATGTCGATCAGGTAGTAATTACCGGCCGCCTTGGCGATTTTCAGATGGAACTGGAAATCGGCATTGATGGTGGTGCCGGACTTTTCCGGCCCTTGCAGCAACGCCTCCAACGCCTGGGCCAGTTCGGCCAGGGCTTCGGGCGTTGCACGTTCGGCGGCCATGCCAGCGGCCTGGACTTCCAGGCTCAAGCGAAACTCCAGCAGGCTGAGCACATCCGACAACGTGGCAATCGTCGCCGGCCCGAGGGTAAAGCCCTCGGGGGCCGGCATGTCCAAAACAAAGGTGCCGACGCCATGCCGCGTCTCCACCAGCCCCGCCGCCTGCAAGCGCGACAGCGCCTCACGCACCACCGACCGACTGACGCCTTCGGCCTCCATGATGTGCACTTCGGTGGGGAGCTTTTCGCCGCGCTTGAGAATGCCTTCGCGCATGCGCTGGGCAAAGCGGTCGACCAATGTTTCGGCGAGACGGCGCGGCTTGTTCAGTGGAGATAACGCTTGATCCGTCATCGGCTTGCTCTTGGGTGATCAGCGGGCATTATAGTGCGTTTCGCCGCGAGGTCGCGGCTATAATGCGCGATCGTCTGGCTTTTATGGATAGGTGCAATGGACCGTGTCACACCCGATCGACGCCTGAGCATGACCCAGCAACTGGTGGTCGACCTGACGCAGCAGATACTGGCCGGCGAACTGCCCGCGGGCAGCAAGTTACCCACCGAACAGGTCATCATCAAGGACCGTGGCGTCAGTCGGACGGTGGTTCGCGAAGCCATGTCGCGGCTCCAGGCCGAAGGGCTGGTGGAGACCCGCCACGGCATCGGCACCTTCGTCGTCGACACCGCCCGTCCCGGTGATTTCCAGGGCAGCAAACATGTCAAGGGTGGCGCCTACGACGCGCTGGCCGTCATCGAACTGCGCTTGAGCCTGGAAGTGGAAGCCGCCGGCATCGCGGCACAACGGGCCACGCCGGAACAGTTGCAGGCGATGCGAGAAGCGCTCGACGCGGCGAATGCGCTTGAGGCAACGGATGACGAAAGCGCCCGGGTCGATTTCGAATTCCATTTGCAGATCGCCCGGTGCACCGGCAACAGCTTCTTTATCGATGCCATGGCCCATGTGGGCAACACGCTGATCGCGGTGGTGCAGCAGGTCGGACCTGTGGTGACGGACGAGAACCGGGCGTTGCTGGTTCGAGAGCGCGAGCAGATTTATGCGGCGCTGGCGCGGCGGGATGCGGAAGCGGCGCGGGCTTCGATGCGCCTGCATTTGATCAATATGCTGCAGCGGGTCAGGGGTGTGGTTGAGTCAGCGGCGCAATAACACGTCCAACGGTTGCAGCGGCGCCCCGAGGGGCGCCGCTGCAAGGCTCAGGCTCAAACCTTTGCAGGGTTCTGCTTTTGCGGATCGATGCCGTAGAGCCTGATCGCCTCGGCTACTTTTTCCCGAGGCATTTTTCCGTCGTCGGCCAGGGCCTTCAACGCCGCGAGGGCGATGAAGTGCCGATCCACTTCGAAGAACCTGCGCAGCGACTCGCGGGTATCCGATTGGCCGAAACCGTCGGTGCCGAGGGCCACGAAGCGGCGATTGGCTACGAACGGGCGAATCTGGTCGGCGAATATCTTCATGTAGTCAGTCGCGACCACCACCGGACCCTGTTTGTCCTGCAGGCAACTTTCCACATAGCCGACACGCGGCGCATGCTCGGGATGCAGCAGGTTCCAGCGTTCGGCTTCCTGCCCGTCGCGACGCAGTTCGGTCAGGCTGGTCACGCTCCAGACTTCGCTGCTGACGCCGAAGTCCTGTTCCAGCAACTGAGCTGCCGCGACCACTTCTTGAAGAATCGAACCACAGCCCATCAGCTGGACGTGCTTGCCTTCGACAGTTTTTTCAGGCGCCGAGAGCCGGTACATGCCCTTGAGGATGCCTTGCTCGACGCCTTCGGGCATCGCTGGATGGGCGTAGTTTTCGTTCAGTACGGTGATGTAATAAAAGATGTCTTCGTTTTCGGCATACATCCGTCGCATGCCGTCCTGAATGATCACGGCCAGTTCATACGCGTAGGTCGGGTCATAGGACACGCAGCATGGGATGGTCGACGACAGCACATGGCTGTGACCGTCGTCATGTTGCAGGCCTTCGCCCATCAGTGTGGTCCTGCCGGAGGTGGCGCCGAGCAGGAAGCCGCGTGCGCGTGCGTCACCGGCGGCCCAGGCGAGGTCGCCGACGCGCTGGAAGCCGAACATCGAATAAAAGATGTAGAAGGGCACCGTCATCACACCGTGGGTGCTGTAGGACGTACTGGCGGCGATCCACGAAGAAATCCCGCCGGATTCGTTCAGCCCCTCCTGCATGATCTGGCCATCCCGGGCTTCTTTGTAGTAGCTCAACTGGCCGGCGTCCTGGGGCGTATACAGCTGGCCGACGTGGGAATGGATACCGATCTGGCGGAACAGGCTTTCCATGCCGAAGGTACGTGATTCGTCCGGGACGATGGGCACGATCAGCTTGCCGATGTTCGGGTCCTTGAGCAGCGTGCCGAGAATGCGCACGAACGCCATGGTCGTGGAGATGGCCCGTTCGCCGGTGCCTTTGAGCTGTGTGTCCAAGGCCGACAAGGGTGGAACCTGCAAGGGCGCCGCGGCCTGGAAACGGGCCGGGATGTAGCCACCCAATTGGTTGCGCCTGGCTTGCAGGTAAAGGGCCTCGACGCTGTCCGCAGCCGGCTTGAGGTAAGGCATGTCGCCCAACTGGTCATCGCTGAGTTCCAGTCCGAACCGATCACGGAACGCCTTGACCGCGTCGTCGCCCATTTTCTTCAGTTGGTGGTTGATATTCTGGCCCTCACCGGCTTCGCCCATGCCGAAACCCTTCACGGTCTTGGCCAGGATGACGGTCGGCCCGCCGGTATGGCGCATGGCGGCGGCATAGGCGTTGTGGACCTTCTCAGGGTCGTGGCCGCCGCGAGACAGCTTCCAGATCTCGTCATCGCTGAGGTCGCTGACCAGCTCCAACAGCTCGGGATACTTTCCAAAGAAGTGCTCGCGCACATAGGCGCCGTTCTGGGATTTGTAGTTCTGATAGTCGCCGTCCACGCACTCCATCATCCGCTGGCGCAGCAGGCCGCTCTTGTCCTTTTCCAGCAGGGCATCCCAGCCGCTGCCCCAGATCACCTTGATCACATTCCAGCCGGCCGCCCGGTACAGGCTTTCGAATTCCTGGATCACCTTGCTGTTGCCACGCACCGGGCCGTCCAGGCGTTGCAGGTTGCAGTTGACGACAAAGATGATGTTGTCGAGCTTCTCCCGACCCGCCAGGGAAATCGCCGCCAGCGATTCCGGCTGGTCCATTTCACCGTCACCGAGGAACGCCCAGACTTTGCGGCCCTGGTGTTCCTTCAGGCCGCGATCTTCCAGGTAGCGCATGAATCGCGCCTGGTACGCGGCCGTGATGGGGCCGAGCCCCATGGACACCGTCGGGAACTGCCAGAAGTCCGGCATCAGTCGTGGATGCGGATAGGACGAGACGCCATCGCGGTCGGTCTCGCGACGAAAGTTATCCAGCTGATCCTCGCTCAGGCGTCCTTCCAGGTAGGCGCGTGCGTAGATGCCAGGAGAGGAGTGGCCCTGGATGTACACCATGTCACCGGCGAACTGCTCGGTGCGGCCACGGAAAAAATGCTCGAAGCCGACGTCATACAAAATCGCCGCTGATGCGTAGGACGCAATGTGCCCACCCACGTTCGAATGTTTGCCGGCGCGCAGCACCATGGCCAGTGCGTTCCAGCGAATATAGGCGTTGATCCGGCGCTCCACGGCCAGGTCGCCGGGGTAGGGCTGCTGGCGGTCGACTGGGATCGTATTGACGTAGGGCGTCGTCACGCGACCGTAGAAATCGCCGTGGCGGTTGGCGTCGAAATCAAGCATCTGGTCGATCAGGTAGTGGGCGCGAGGACGCCCTTCGACACTCGCCACCGATTCAATGGATTCGAGCCATTCGCGAGTCTCTTGTGGATCCTCGTCGAGAAACATGGATTGTTGTGCCATCGTTGTCGTCTCCTGGACAGTGCTGCAGCACCGAGTCGTTTGGTGCCTGACTAAGGGGCGTGGGTCGACGCCAACCTTCGAGAATTTTGTAGTTGCAGATGCAACTACGTGCGAGAACTTAGCCTGCCGCGCGCTACAATTGCAACTAAATCGATTTCCAAGAAAGGTGCTGCATGTCTTCCAGCGAGCCGGATACCTGGTTCAGATTCGTCAGGGCCCACCGTTGCCTGATCCGCGAAATCGAGCGCCGGCTGGCGGCCGCCGGGCTGCCTGCCTACGCCTGGTACGACGCGTTATGGGGCCTGGAAAGCGGCCCGAACGGTGCACGCCGCATGAGCGAGCTGGCCGACGTCATGGCCATCGAGCGCTACAACCTCACCCGCCTGGTGGACCGCCTGGAGGCGGAAGGCCTGGTCACCCGTAGCCGCGCCAGTGATGACGGTCGAGGTGCGTATGCCGCCATCACCGAGAGCGGAAAAGCGCTGCGCAAGAAGATGTGGAAAATCTATGAAGGCGCGGTGGACGAATTGTTCCTGTCACAATTCGATGACGACCAGCAGCGGGTCTTCAGCCAAGCGCTGGAGCGCGCGGCCAATGCCGCGCGCGGCAGCGGTCGAGCGAAGTGAACGCTACGTTTCATTGCAACAGATACCGACTCATCGCCTGCTTGACGCGCGCCTGTTCGATGGCTCCTTCCTGAGCCAGCGCTTGCAGCGCCAGCACCACGATCCAGTGTTTATCCACGGCTTGCGAAGAGGTCCCGGTCGAATCGGCGCCGAGCGCTACGAACCGTGACGTGACATGTGCGCCGATCTGATCGGCGACGTGCTGCGCGTAGCCCGTCACGGCGACGACCGGGCCGCTCCCCGCGCCCAGGCAATCGAGCAAATGCGCGGACCGCTTCGGCCTCTCGGGGTGCAGGCGGTTCCAGCGTTGGGCTTTGTCCGCGTCACGGGCCAGGCGGGTGTAGCTGGGGCAGCTCCACAATTCACTCGCGATGCCCCAGTGTTCACCCAGCATCCGTGCTGCGCTCACCACCGACTGCAACGCCAACCCGGCGCCCAGCAAGCGAACCTGGGGCGCTCCCGCATCAGTCTCGATCTCGGTGAGCTTGTACATTCCCTTGAGTGCCTGGCTCGCACTGATGTTGCCGACGGGACCGAGGAAATCGTTGGGCTCATCGTGAAGCGCCATGTAATAAAAACCGTCGTTTCCCTCCACGTACAGGCTCTGCAAAGCGGCCAGGGCAATGGCGTGCGCTTCGGCACCGCTGGCCGGGTCGAAGGGCAGGCATTGTGGGTTGGCCACCAGCCAGAGCGGCATCCAAGGGTGAACGCCTTTAGCCCATCGCGAAGGCAAGGTTTCGATGTCGTTGCACAAAATGCCCCGGTTGGCGGACTCGTTCGACAGCGCGCAAAGTTCCGCCGATGTCGCCGAGCTGGTCAGGTACAGCATCGGTTTTTCGCTGGCGCGTGCGGCAGGACTCAAACGCAGGGGCCAGGCGCTGATGCGGGTGTGACAGTTCTCGACTTCAGGTTGCTTGTTGGCGCGGATCACCCAGACATGCCGGGCGGTTCCCGGGTCTCTCTCGAGGCGATTGGCGATATCGATCATGGTGTAGAGCGGCGAGGAAAAACCACTGGCGTGCAGCGCTGAAAGCGTTCGGATCTTGTTGATACAGGCCTGGGCGGCCAGGCGGGTCTCTGGTGTTTTGCTGAAGCTGGCAAAGCCGATCATTCCACAATCTCCGTGCGTTCCGTCGTGCTTGCACCATACGGCACGGCTCAATATGATTGCAAATGCAATGAAATCCACCTGAAATGGAGTTCCTCATGACCACGGCTTGCGCCATCACGCTCTATACGGCTGATACGCCCAACGGGCAGAAAATCAGTATTTTCTTGAAAGAGGCAGGCATCGATTACGACGTGGTGAGGCTCAACCTGTCTGAAGGGCGACAGCATTCACCGCAATTCCTCGCCATAAACCCGAACGGGAAAATCCCTGCCATCGTGGATCACCAGGCCGGGGTCTCGGTGTTCGAATCCGGCGCCATCCTGGGTTACCTGTCGCAGAAATACGCATGCCTGCGGCCTGATACATCTGCCGAACAGCTTGCGGTTCAACAGTGGCTGTTCTTCCAAGTGGGCGCCATCGGCCCGATGCTGGGCCAGCTTTGGTGGTTCCTGCATGGCAGCACTACGCAGAATGAGGAAGCGATCGCTCGTTATCGCAAAGAGGCCCTGCGCCTGTATGGCGTGGTGGACAAGCAACTGGCCGAGCGCAGTTACCTGGCGTGCAATCAGTATTCCATCGCGGATATCGCAGCGTTTCCATGGCTGCGCACCTTTGAGGAGTTGGATTTGGATATCACTTCTTTCACTCATGTGCGGCGCTGGCTGGAAACGATCGAGGCGCGTCCTGCCGTGCAGGCTGGGCTTGCCCAGTCTCGAGATACGCCTTTCGGTTGATGCCTTCCTGCTCCGGAACGAGCCGCCTGATTGCAAGAAAAGGGCGGCTGCGCCAGAGAGTTGAGTTCCACAAGTCTCGCTTCATTCTGGTCATCGGGTGTGTAGTGGTTATTTGGCTTTACTACGAGTTGATACTTGGGTTGAATGCTTCCGATAACGCGACAACAGGAAAACCAATACAAAAAGTAAATCCATAAAAAAGGGAGTTTTTATGAACGGTCAAGCTGTGAAAGGCAGGCGAGTCATAAATACAGGGTCTGAATTGGATGAAAGACTCAAGAGTACATTTGAAAAATACCTGCGGCCGCTGGTGGGTTGCCATTATGCTTACTTCGTCATGTATAAAGGGCGAGAGGTAAAGCCGAGGATCTTTTCCAACTATCCCAAACGTTGGCTCGATGTGTATAAGGCCGAGAACTATCACCTTATCGATCCGGTCATCAAGCACGGCCTGAAATGCATAGCCCCTTTCTTCTGGCATGAAGCGCTTGAGTCCAAGGCATCAGATCAAGGGCAGGCGGTTTTTGCCTCTTCGGAAAAATTTCAAATATCGGACGGGTTTACGTTCAACTTGCATGATGCCAATGGCTTGTTCGCTGCACTGAGTATCAGCAATACCGAGCGCCGCAAGGACTTCCAGCAAACCATGATGCGCAGGGCGGCAGAGATCCAGATGACGCTCATTCAATTCCAAGACAGATTGACTGATTGTTTTTCCTTGAGCGAATTGTTTCCGGAGTTGACTGAGGCCGGACTGTCGGACAGGGAGCTTGGTGTATTGAAATGGGTGGTCATGGGCAAGGCCTACAGCGAAATTGCCGTCATTCACGCCATCTCCGTGCGCACCGTGAAATTTCATATGGCGAACATTGTAGACAAACTGTGCGTCTGCAACGCCAAGCAAGCCGTCTACAAGGCTGTCAGCCTGGGATTGGTCTGAAACTGCCCGTGGCCATGCTGGCCTGGCAGCTCAACCGTTGCGGTCCCAGGCACGCCACGCCGCTGCTTTGATTCTATCGTTTGTTTAAGGCTCCAGTCGTTTTCAGGGCGCACCGGCATATTGAGCAGCAGGACCTTTTCACCGGGTGAAGCTTCTCCGGTATCCAGGACCTCATAGTGCCAACCAGCCCTGAGGACGATGCGCGACATGGCTTGGCTGACCACTGTGATGATCGAATCCAGGTTCTGTCGAGCGGCATGGCCGTGCATGGCCAGAAGCAGCATCTCGGTCAACGGTGCGTGGCTCAATCCCATGGCTCGGGAACGGGTCTTATCAACAAAAAAACGACTGGATTCGGCAATCGACTGGTCTTTAGGAAGTTTGCACTTGAAGAAGTTTCGAAACGGACCTTCGACCATATAAGGGTTCAGTGTATTGATCAGGCGTAAACTACTCAGTGGACGCCCTGCATAAAGACCTACCAGATAAGTTGCACAGGCGTTGTCATATTCATCAATCTCTCTTCCATGCTGCGTCGTGACGCGCCAGTCAAGTCGGTCGGAAAAAACTTCTTTCCTCAATCCATACAGGTCACCCAATAACTCTTCTGAGGCGTCTGAATAATTGATGGCATGAAAGCTGACCTTGTCCATATGTCCTGCAATGTCCTTGGGTATTTGAATACTGAATCGTTAGCGCGCGCCGAGCATGGCGATATGAATCAAGGAAAGCAACTGTACCTAGATACAGAGCCCAAATAAAAGGGCTGCACCCAGGTACAGTTGTTAGACAATAAAACAATGTTAACTATAGATCAGGATTTATCCACGGCGCCGTCAGCCCGCCCAGTGGGATAAATATCTTTAGCACCTATAGGAATAACAATATGAGTGTCATGACCCGTCTGGATGATAAAGAAGATATCACCCAACATGAAATTTCTGCCTTGAAGACGCGCTTCAATCTCGCTGACGCCCATACCCATCAGGACCAAAGTGTCACCCAGCGAGAGATAGTCAACCGTCTCCCCGAACTGTGGTATCGCGCTCAAGGCCAAAGCCAGTATCAGAGCGAGCAGGAATTCATCCAGGCGTTTTTCACCTTCCATGGACAAGAGCATGCGCTCAAGCGCCATGATGAGATTTACCTGGTTTACGCGGCCTCCATTGCGATGCACATCACCGCGACCTACCTGCGCAAACGCAACATGAGCGTAGGGTTGATCGAGCCTTGCTTCGACAATCTGCATGATCTGCTCAAGCACATGGAAGTGCCGTTGACGCCGCTGGACGAGGCCCTTCTGCAATCTTCGACGGACGTCTATGCCAAGCTTCAGTCGGCGGCGGCGAATGTCGATGCGATTTTCCTGGTAGACCCGAACAACCCGACCGGTACCAGCATGTTCGCCGAGGGCGCCGACACCTTTGTGGAAGTGGCTCGTTATTGCAGGGACCACGGCAAGCTGCTCATCCTGGACTTTTGCTTCGCCGCGTTTTTCAAAGCAGCCGGGGGCAGTCGCGTTGATGCCTATGCCATCCTGGATGACATCGGTACCCAGTACATCATCATGGAGGACACGGGAAAAACCTGGCCGCTGCAGGACACAAAATGCGCCACGATCATGTCCAGCCGCGCCCTTAACGCTGACATCTATAGCATCGTGACAAGCGTATTGCTGAACGTCTCGCCCTTCATCCTGAATGTCGTGACTCAATACATCCGCGATAGCAGCGAGGACGATTTCGAGTCGGTGCGTTCGATACTTGATGTTAACCGTGCCGCCGCTCGACGCCATCTGCAGGGCAGTTTTCTGAGTTATCTGACGCCCATGGTCGAGACCAGTGTCGCCTGGTTTGAAATCCTCCGTGAAGACGTCTCTGCCGATGATTTACAGGCGTACCTGATGGCGTACGAAGTCTATGTCCTGCCGGGTAAGTACTTTTATTGGAGCCAACCGCAGGCGGGGCAGAAATTCATCCGCCTGGCATTGGCCCGCAAACCCGAGGAGTTCGAACAGGCGGTCGAAACCATTGCCCTGGCATTGGAGAACTATCATGGCTGAGGCTTCCATTGCGGTTATCGACGCCACCGTTTTCATGGGCATGCACCACAGCGACCCAGAGGTACGGGCCCAGTCCCTGGGCTTTTTCGGTGCGTTCTATTCGCGTCAGGTAATGATGAGCTTCGGTCAGATTGGTATTTGCGATGCCATTATCTGGAAAAAGAGCCGGCACTTGCAGGACGTCTACTACCCATTCATGGATGTCCTTCACACGGACATGGATATCCAGCGCCAGGGTTATTGCAACAAGGTCCTGAAACGCGCCTGCCTGGAGCCGGACTGGGCACGCCTGAGCGTGGAAAAGCGATTGTTGGTTGCTCATGTAGTTGAGCACCAACTGCCTTTTTACACTCATGACGACTCGCTGCGTGAGCTGGGTCTACTCAAGCCATTCTTGAAAACGTTTCCTGCGTCGGCTTCGTCATCCGTATTTCCTGAAAACCTTCAGCGTTTGTACGAGCAATCCATGGAAATGACCATTGGAAAGGAGGACTTCCAGCATGTCGGGTAAGCATATCTATGTACCGTTGATCACGCCCCTCGATGATCAGGCGCGCGTCTGCGAAGCCAGCGTGCACCGGTTGCTGCATAGCTCGCGGCCGTTTGTCGATGGTTACATTCCGTGCCTGACTTCCGGTGAAGGTTGGCGACTAGGAAAGCGGGACTGGCAACGCATGTTGGAGCTGACGTTGGCGCACGCCCAGGATAAGACCGTCATCGCCGGTATTGAACGCGCGACGACGGCCGAGGTAATCGAATATGCACGGTTGGCGCAAGACCTTGGGGCCCAGGCGGTAATGTTCACGTCGCCTTTCGCTCCAGGCACAAGCCAGCAAGACATGATCGATCATTACCGGGCGGTCCACGACGCCACGTCGCTGGACATCTTCGTCTACAACGAGTCTGCACTGTCCGGCAATGAGAAAAGTTTCGACACCTTGATGGCCATCGCCCAGTTACCGAGGGTTATCGGCATCAAGGACTCACCTTCCCAGCCGCGTGTCCAAAGTGAAATCGAGCGCCTGCGCAACGAGGGGCTGGATTACTTCATCGGTTGGGAAATGCTGCTGGCCAGGGAGTTGGAGTCCGACGGTAATGTCGTGTCGTTGGCCAACTTGGAGCCAGCGCTTTGCCGGCTGGCAATCGGTGCTCGACAAACAATGGTCGGCGGACTGGTGGAGGCGCTCAATGACCGTTTTGAACTGGCCGCAGATGATTGGTACGCCCACGTCAAAAAGGAACTCAAGGCGCGTGGCATCATCAGCACCGACCGTGTCTTCGCAGAGCAGGAGGTCATGGCATGAGTGACTTGCAGAAAGCACTGTTCCTGGCGAATCGCGCTTGCATCAAGCAGCTCAAGCCATTGGAAAGCCATATCCTGGCCTTCGAGCGTGATTGGATCGAATCGACCATCCTCAAGACGCGGACCGCCAATCCGCCGACTGATCTCGCCGCGTTACGCAAGCAACTGGCTGAACTGGTGGAGATGGACCGCAGCGACGTCCCCCCCAGTGCTGCATACGTGAGCGAACACATGGGCCTCGACGAATTCAAGATCCTGGTACAGGAGTTCGCCCTGGATGGTTTGACCGAGGCGCAGGTTTTTTATCACCTCATGCCCCGGCTCAGCCTGGCCGCGCAAATGCCGATGCTGCGCATGATGATCGACGAGTTCGGTTCCGGTAACCTCAAGCGATCCCACACCACGCTGTACATCGACCTGCTCAACGAGTTGCAAATGCCCACCGACCTGGCCTTCTACATCGACGTTAACGCGCCGGCCGGGTTTTCGTTTCCCAACATGTTCTGCTGGTTGACGATGAGGGCGGATGACCCGTCGTATTTCGCGGGTGTCATCACTTACTTCGAAACCGTCGTGCCATTCTTTTTTGAATGCTACACGTCGATCTGCTCGCGTTTACAGATCCAAGCCCACACTTACTATTCCGAGCATGTCCACATTGATGTCTTTCATGCAATTGAGGGCCAGCGCCTGCTCAAAGCAATGGACATGGCGGGGGACCTTGACCCAGTCAAGGCGTGGGAGGGGATCTGCATGGGGCGCGATATTACCAACGCCGCGTTTGATGCGGCCGTCGATAAAGCGAGGCGCCAGCAGTACTTCAATAAGGAGCGAATGATTGAACGAGCCATCTGAATTCTATCGCCCAGGCACGTTCGCTGTCGTCATCGACGACCAACACTTTGAAGTGCCGCATGCCTGCCCACACCGCGCAGGATGGTTGGAGCACGGGGTGATCAATCAGCAGCGCAAAAGCATCACCTGTCCCTTGCACTTTTCGGTGTTCAGCCTGGAAACGGGCGAGCAACTCAGTGGGCCGCCTTGTGGGCGTCTTGAGGTAAAGCGCCTGAGTTAACGGCGCGGTATGACTGTCGGCAGGCTCGGGCGCGCCCGGGCCTGCCGAATTGACCAATATCCTCGCTTGGAATATCCCGGGTAAAGTGTTCCTGCCAGTTGCGCTTCCAGTCTTCTCGGACTTGAAGGTCACCTCGTATTCCGCATGGGCTTCGTGGGTAAGGTTGAAGCCCTTGCTGTTGAGCCGCAGGCACTCCATTATCTTCCTTAAGGACTTGCCGATGATCGACTTCAACAACAAAGGCTTCTTAAACTCAAGCAAAACGACGAATACGCCGAACGGCAAAGTGAAGTTCGAGTTCACCGGCAAGACCGCAATTGTGGAAGTCTCCAAGGTGATCTCCAAACACCTCCTGACCTGATCGGCAACTCAATGCCCATCGCCAATCCGCTGTGGGCACTCAGGGCTCCAACGCCGGGCCCTTCAACTCGATCTGGTTGCCGTCCGGATCGAAGCAATAGATCGACCAGCCTTTTCCTTCCGCGCCATAGCGCATCTGGGCTTTCTCAACGCTCAGGCCGGCGGAAGTCAAATGAGCGAGAAGGGCTTGTTCATCGAACGGTTCGATACGCAGGCAGAGGTGATCGACGTTGTGCCCTTGCTTCCCGGGCGCCGGCCCACCCTCGAGACCGAGGGGGCCGTCGACAGCAACCAGATCGATCATCGACACACCGGTGCTCAGATGAAGCATGCCTAGATCGTCCCGGCGCTTCTTGAGCTCGCAACCGAGCACCGATGTGTAGAAAGCGAGGCTACGTTCAAGGTCTTTTACACGCAGGACGATGTGGTCGATACGTTGGATCGTGAAGTTCCGCATACAGGCCTCCTGGTTCGGGGGTGGGAGCTATGGGTGACTTCACCTTAGCTATTCATGCGGGAATGTCATAGCGACAAAAAGCTCTGTAGCAGGAGGCGCAGCGGTAGCTGGGGTCGAGTCGCTTTGAACAGGAATTTCGCACGCTATCAAAGGGGCTGATACCGTGCGGAAAACTTGACTCAAACGAGACCCCAGGTTCCTTGAATGAGTCCGATCTCGCGCCACTGGTACTTAGCCGATGAACCTTTCCATCAAACGCAAACGCAGTTCTGGCTTGTCTGGCCTGGGCCCGATATCGGTCCAACCATGATGACTGTAAAACTGTGCCGCCCTTGGGTTCGTCTCGCTCACCGACAATCTCATCCGGTCGCACCCCAGACTGGCAAGAAAATGGGTCGCATAAGCCAGCAGCAACTTCCCGGCACCGCGTGATCGCCACTCGGGAACGAGATAGAAAAAGTGTATGTAGCCCACCAAGGGGGCTTTCTTTAGCAGTGACATCTCTATCTGACCCACAATCCGTGTTTCATCCCAGACATGGACAATGCTGCCAGGAATCACGGCTGCCTTTTCTCGAAGCGACTCAAGGTAATGCCGCTCCCCATCGGGACCACCCAACTGTTGTGCAGAACCGAACGCACAAAGCAGCATGTCGTTGAAGAAACGAACGCAGACGTCGCTGTCCTGATCAAGATTTATGGGATGAAAGCTCAATAGAGCGTCTGACGTGCTTCCCCTGACCATCGGTGTTATTCCTGAACTCGCAACCTAGCCCTGAAGACCGTAGATAGACCGCCAATGCTGCTTCAACGCTTAGCTGAAGGAATAACTATCATTGAACAACCGATCAGCAGCGGACGCCACCCTCATGCAAAAACAAGAGCAGGACAAACTCCTCCAAGCCCTAAAAAGCCGATTCGAACAAAACACTCATCGCCATCCAGACATTCCGTGGGCTGATGTCCAGTGCAGGCTGGAGAGCAACCCCAACGCCTTGAAATCCCTTCAGGCTATGGAAGCCACCGGCGGCGAGCCAGACGTGATCGGTCTCGACCCGAAGACCGGCGTTGTCACCTTCTGCGATTGCGCCAAAGAAAGCCCAACCGGCCGCCGCAGCCTCTGCTACGACCGCGCGGCCCTGGACGCTCGCAAGGAAAACAAGCCAACAGGCAGCGCAGTTGAAATGGCCGAAGCGATGGGCATCGCCCTGTTGACGGAAGACCAGTACCGAGCATTGCAGGAACTGGGTGAGTTCGATGCCAAGACTTCCAGCTGGCTGGCAACGTCCCCTGAGCTTCGCGCCCTCGGCGGGGCGATTTTCGGTGACTTTCGTTATGGCCGGGTGTTCGTTTACCACAATGGTGTGCAGTCGTATTACGCGGCGCGAGGGTTTCGCGGGTTGCTGCGGGTTTGAGCCCTCAAAAACACCGCTAACCCCGTGGCGAGGGAGCTTGCTCCCGCTGGGCTGCGCAGCAGCCCCAAAGCCATCCACCACGGTGTGCCAGGAAGAGCGGCATCAGCAGGTTTTACGACTGCTGCGCAGCCGAGCGGGAGCAAGCTCCCTCGCAACGGTGATAGCGTACGGTCGAAGGAAATGCGGCAGAAGCCCCTCACTCAAAAACCAAAACCTCACCCCCCTTGGCCTCAACCATCTCGCTAAATTCCGGCAGCCGCGCGACAAACTCCGTCTCGAACGCCAGATACCGATCCTGCGCCGCCAAGTAACGAATCTCCGGCTTTACCCGCGCAATATCCTTGGAAGACAGCTTCACCACCTCATGGCTGCGCTGATTCCAGAACCAGGCCAGGGTGTGTGTGCCAAACGTATTGCTGCTGTAATTCCACACCCACCAATCCCCATGCCCCCGGGCAACATGAAGCTGCCCATGAAACGTGCGCAACGTGATGACCTGCTTGGGCTGCGTGACCAGCAGGCGCGTGTCCTGGCGTAGTTCACTGCCGAAGCCGTCCAATGTCGCCTTCGTCGCAGTGCCAGTCATGAAGTTGAAGCGCCACGCCAACAACACCGTTTCCTGATAACCCGAATGCTCAACGTTCTGCCGCGCGCCTTCGCTGAACAGTAAAACCTCGTCACCCCCCAGGTACGCGGTTGAGGCCCGCAGCTTATAGGCCTCAGCGGGCATCGGTTTGGCGACGAAGGCCTGGTGCGGCGATTCTTGATTCCAAGTCCAGCAGCGCGGGCCATTGTGCTGCATGAACAGCAAGCGACCAGGGCCGACGGGCAGGATCGTCAGTTCATCCGCGTGCTCGAAAATCACCTCGCTGCTGTCCGCCGTGATCCGCCAGATCCGCGTCACATGCTCGGGTTCGTAAATACGCTGGCGTTCGAATATCGCCGGGCCTACCACCACGCAGGGCTGTTCAAACTCCGGCCACTGCACCCCGGCAGGCCCGAACGCCGCGATCTCATCGCCTTGCCGAATCTCGTATTGGTAACGGTCATCCGCACTGTAATCGCCGCGCATCACCCGACGTTTCCACAGGCTGCGCTGGGCATCGGCATCGATGAGCTGCAAATCCGCGCCGTCCACGCCGTCGGTGCGGTGTTCGAGCATGTCCTGCTCGGCGGGCGGCCATTGGTTGTAATCAATCAGAAAGCACAACCACTGGTCTTCGTCCTGCTCGGTGATGGCGGCCCAACCGTTGCGGTAGTTGTATTCGTGCACATAGGTGGAGCCGGGGTAGTCATGGACTTCTTGCAGCCACTTCACCTTGCCGCGTTTGGGTTTGGCCGGTTTGCGTTCAGCGGCGGCAGGCTTGGGCGGCTCGATCAACCCCGGCGTGAACCTCGGCTCAGCGCGCTGTTTTTCCCAATACTTGGCAAACGCCTCGCGCTGATCGGTGGGGACAATGACCGGCCGGTAATCATCGCCACCGGCGTCCAGGTTCCACAAGTCATAACCCTGACCCGCCAACACCGGCGCCAGCGCCTCGAAGCAGACCTCGGGCATCTCATTGGACAACTCATCCAACAACGCCTCGAATTCCGGCCCGGCAAACACGCCGATGTCGGGATAGTAGTGCTGAAACAGCGCAAGCAACTCGCCGCCCGGTGTTTTCCAATCGATATGAACCAACGGATCAAATTGCGATTGCATCACGCCTGTCTTCCCTGTGATTTCCCTGGGCGCCATCTTAGCCGCACCCCTACCGAAAAGGACAATCACACCCCCCACCATCTGATCGTTCCCACGCGGAGCGTGAGGAACGATCGAACGCTGCCGAACTTAAGTAAACGAATAATCCCGTGGCGAGGGAGCTTGCTCCCGCTGGGCTGCGCAGCAGCCCCAAAGCGATGGGCACAGTCCACTGTGGGAGCGAGCTTGCTCGCGATAGGGGCAGGTCAGGCACAGCGATGGCGGCTGGTATATCGCTATCGCGAGCAAGCTCGCTCACACAGGTATTCTCGGCGCCTTCAAGTCTTCGCCGGACCTGCCGCTATCGGTATAACGATTTTTACCGATCCATCGATTGGCTTTGCAATACCGTTGCTTTCCGGCAATTAATTGGCAAACGCACGATAAGAGAACGTAGCGCATGGACGACGGACGATACGAAAGGCGGGCGGCGATGGCTGGAGGCGCGGCGGTGTCATCCGAGCCGCCGCATATTCTGCTGATCGACGATGTCCCGGAGGATATCCGCGCAACGCTCGTCCTGCTCAAGGCGCAACCCTGGCGCATTTCCCTGGCCAGCGATGCCCACCAGGGTTATCAACGGGCCCTGGCCTTGCGTCCGGACCTGATCGTGCTGGACGTGCACATGCCGCACATGAACGGTTTCAGCCTGTGCAGGCTGTTGCGCGAGGCACCGGCGACCCGGCACACGCCGATTCTATTCCTGTCGTCGGCCAACAGCTCCATCGAGCGTCTGGAAGGGCTGACCGTGGGCGGGGTGGATTACATCCCCAAATCCTGCGCGCCCGAGGAAGTGCTGGCGCGTATCAAGATCCACCTGCAATTGACCTGGCGCGCGCCGCCCACCGGTCAAGCCAGCCCGGCCCATCCGGAGCCGGAGGGCGATGAGATCGTCCTGCGCGCCGCGATGCGATTGATCGAAGAACACCTCGATGACATGCCTTCCCTGGTGCAACTGGCGCAAAAAGTCGGCACTCACGAGAAGCGCCTCTCGCGGATCTTTCGTGAGCACCTGGGACTGACCGTGTTCGCCTACATTCGCGATGCACGGCTGCGTCGCGGCCAGGCGTTGCTGTCCGAAAGCGCCATGAGCGTGCAGGACGTCGCCGACCTGGTGGGCTTTCGCAATGCGTGCAACTTCACCACGGCCTTCCGCCAACGAATCGGCATGACGCCCAGCCAGTTTCGCCAGCAAACCCTGGGCATTGCCGATACAGAGTCGGCCGGGCGCGCCTGATGCGGCTCCTACAGTTTTTATTGCTGGCGATAGCGTTGTTATCCACAGGCTTGCTGCACGCCGCGCCTGTGGATATCTGCCGGGCGGACCACCTGGACCTGATGCCCGCGATACAGATTTTCGAAGACACTCAAGCCAGCTTGAGCCTGGAAGACGTCGCCCGACTGCCCGAAACGCGTTTCAACGCCGCAACCCCTGGCTGGCCGACCCAAGGCTATAGCCGCTCCGCCTTCTGGTTGAAAGTGCAGCTCACCAACTCAAGCGCCGTGGCGTGTTCGCGCCTGCTGGTGATCGGGGCGCCGCGCCTGGAAGACATCCGTGTGTACCAGTCGGGACATGACGCCCACGCCGGAGCCGCCTATCCCTTGGCCGAATGGCCCCAACCGGCGGCGCGTCAGCCGGCGTTCCCGGTCGCGTTGGCGGCGGGGCAGAGCGTCACGGTGTTCGTCCGGGTGGCGAGCCATTTTCAGATGTTGCTGGAGCCGGAACTGTGGTCCGAACCGGCGCTGCTGCGCAGTCAGCAGCAGACCTACCTGAGCGACGGACTCACCCTCGGCATTGTCTTGCTGGTCGTGCCATTCGGCTTCATCGTCGGCTGGATCCTGCGCTCCCGGTTGCTGAGCGTGAATGCGGGTGCGGTCCTGAGCTACATCCTGCTGACCTGCATCCTCAACGGCTACCTGATCTATTGGCCCGCCGCGCTGGGTTGGACACGGGAGCTGCTGACGTTCGCCAGCGCAGTCTCGTTCGTCCTGTTCCTCGCCTACTTCCGCGTGCTGTTGCAGGTGTCCGTACTGCCCAAAGTCATTGGCTGGAGCTATTGGCTGCCGCTGTCGGGTTGTGTGCTCGGCCGACTCTGGTGGTTAAAAGTCGATCCCGTCCAGGGCGCGCAGATAGTCCAGATATCCCTCCTGAGTTTCTACGGGGTGCTGCTCGTCACGCTGTTCATGGCCTGGCGCAGACGACTGAGCTACAGCTGGCTGGCCTGGCTGGTGTCGGGGCTCTTGCTTGCACAATTGCTGATGCGGATGCTTTTCCCCCAGGAACAATTGCCCTGGCAGTCGCCCCAAAGCAAATACAGCTTATCGTCCACACTACCGGGCGTGATGTTGCTGGTGTGCACGTTGATCATGGAAGTGGCCCGCAGCCGTAACCGCGAAAAAAACGCCCTGTCCACGCTCGAACAACAACGCCAAGCCGAGCACGAACGCCTGGAAAGCACCGTGGCCCTGCGCACGGCGCAGTTGCGCGAATCCCTGGCGGCCCGCAGCGCGTTGATGGCGCGGATCAGCCACGACCTGCGTTCGCCGCTGGTGCGCATCATCGACTACGCGCGCCTGCTGCACGCCGGGCCAAACCGCGATTATCAAGCCACCATCGAGCGCAACGCCCGCCAGCAACTGGAGCTGATCGACGAGATGCTCGAGTTTTCCCGTGGCGAGTTGGAGCAGATGCAACTGACCCTTGCGCCGGGCTACCTGTACGGCTTCCTCAAAGAGGTCGTAGACGAAGCGGGCTTTCTCGCCGCGCGCCAGGGCAACACCTTCGAAGCTGTGCTGGCGGATGACTTGCCGCCACTGGTGGAGGCCGACTTCAAACGCCTTCGGCAGGTCCTCATGAACCTCCTGGCGAACGCGGCGAAATTCACCCGCAACGGCCAGATCCGTTTTGCAGTGAGTGCGGCCCCAGGCGCCGCCGCCGACACCGTGGAGCTGCGCTTCAGTGTGATCGACAGCGGCATCGGCATCGATCCACAGGAGTTCGAACAACTGCTGCAACCGTTCCACCGCGGCCGCAATGCGCAACGCTACGAAGGCAGCGGGCTCGGCTTGTCCATCGTCACGCAACTGCTGGAGCGCATGGACAGCCGGCTCGAGCCGCAGGCCACCGAGCAGGGCAGTCACTTCAGTTTTCGCCTTCAGCTTAAATGCGCCGAGGAACACGACCTCGAAAACGGCATTGTCGACAACAACGCCACGCCGTTTGACGGCACGGGCCAGCACGTCCTGCTGGTGGACGACATCGAACAGAACAGCGAATGGCTCTATGACCTGCTGGCCGGCTACGGATTTGACGTGAGCATGGCGGCGAACGGCGAAGACGCCTTGGCCTGCCTGGCGCAACAGCCGGTCGACCTGTTGATCAGCGACCAGATGATGCCCGGCATGGATGGCTGGGAACTGCTGCTACAGGTGCGCGAGCGCTGGCGCGACCTCCCGGTGATGCTTTATTCGGCGGTGCCGGCGCGCCGGCCGAAGGGCTATCCGCAGGACCTGGCATTCGATGCGGTCCTGCTCAAGCCCGCCGACAGCAGCGAATTGCTGGCGAGGGTCAAGACACTGGTTTGCTCGGACACGGTGCCACGCGCGATGGCGTGGGAGCGATAGCATGCTGGGTTTGGGTTATCGGCTGTTCTTGCTCGGCAGCCTTTCAGCTTTGCCCTGGGCGTGGGTTCATGCCGGACAAGAGGCCCCCGGCGCCCTCACGCTCGACGAAACCACCGTGACCGCTCGCCGTCGCGAGGAAAACCCGCAGGACGTGCCAATCCCGATCAACGTCCTCTACGGCGAGCAACTGGACGCAGCCGGCCTGCACAATGTTCAAGACATTCAACAGCGCGTGCCCGGCTTGATCGTGTCCGGGCATGACGCCCGCTATGCCGGCTTCGGTCTGCGCGGGTTCGGCGCGACCGCCTACAACGATGGCCTGGAAGGCAGCGTTGGCACCTACGTCGATGGGGTCTACCAGGCGCGCCAGGGCATGGCCTTCACCGAGTTGATAGACATCGAGCGCATCGAAGTGCTGCGCGGGCCCCAGGGTACCTTGTTCGGCAAGAACACCACCGCCGGCGCGCTGAACATCATCACCCGGCAACCGACGTTCCAGCCCGAAGCCAACCTCGAAGCCAGCTATGGCGAGCGCGGTCTGCGCGAATATCGCGGAACGATTTCCGGGCCGCTGCGGGACGATGTGCTGGCCGGGCGACTTAACGTTTTCGATAGCGCCACCGACGGCAGCGTGGAAAACCTGCAAGACGGTGCCCGCCTCGGTGACGCCGACAGCCAAGGCCTGCGCGGCCAATTGCTGTGGACGCCGACGGCGGACTTCAGCGCCCGCCTGATCGCCGACTATGCCGAGCAAAACGAGGCCGGCAACGTCCTGCTGGTCAATCACTACAGCCAGCAGACACGCAAGCGCGCCCAGTTCGTCGGCTATCCGCTGGCGGAGCCCGCCCCTTACCAACGCGAGAGCCGCATCGACGCACCGGGGCGCCCGCAAACCCTGCAGAACGGCGTGTCACTGGAATTGAACTGGGATCTGGACGAGGCGATGCGCTTCACCAGCATCACCGCCTACCGCGACTGGGACTACCGCGCCACCCGCGACAGCGATAGCTCCGCGCTGTCGGTCGCGCAGTCCGAGACCGAACTGGGGCACCGGCAATTCAGCCAGGAGTGGCGCCTGTCCGGCACGGCCGGCTCGTCCATCGATTATGTCGCCGGGCTCTACTATCTGCGCCAGCAGCTCGACCGCGAGATCGACACCGAATTCGGCAAGGACGCCGCGCCCTGGTTCGTCGGCGACCAATTGGAGCAATTGCAAAAGCTCTATGGCATCACTTTCACCGATCCGAGCCAGGTGCCGGCCCAGTTGCTGGAAGGCGCCCGACAACATTACGACGGCGAGCAGAAGGGCGACAGCCGGGCGATTTTTGGTCAGGTTTCCTGGCGCCCCATCGACCCCCTCGAACTGACCGGCGGCCTGCGCTACAGCCAGGAACGCAAGGACGGCTGGGTCTCCCGCGACGTCAGCAACCTCGCCCCGCTGACGGGCTTGCCGCCGGTTTTCCAAGCGGGTGGCCAGTTGTTGCGCGACATCGCCCTTGGCCGTGCCTATTACCGCGAGGACTCGATTGAAGAAGACAACGTCTCCGGCCTGCTCAGCGCCAGCTATCGTTTCAGCGACGCGGTGATGGGCTACGTCAGTTGGTCGCGCGGCTACAAGGCCGGCGGCATCAACTTCGATGTGGTCGGCCCGTTCACCGCGCCCACCTTCGAGCCGGAACGTGCCACGTCGCTGGAACTGGGCATGAAGACGCGCTTCTGGGATGAGCGTGCGCTGCTCGACCTCGCCGTCTACCAGACCGACGTCGCCGACTACCAGGCGCTCACCTACAGCCCGCCAACGTCCGTGTTCGCGCCGCCGCTGCGGGACAACCTGATCAATGTCGGCAAGGTCCGCTTGCGCGGTATCGAACTGGATTCCGCCTGGCAACTCACTCCGCAACTCACCGGACGCCTCGGCCTGGCCTGGAGCGATGCGCGCTATCGCAGCTTCCCCAACGCCCCGTGTCCGCCAGCCTCGGGCCAATGGACCTGCGACCTCAGCGGCGACCGTGTCTACAACGCGCCGGAATGGAACCTCAGCAGCGGCCTCGACCACACCCATCCGCTGCCCTACGGGCTGGAAGCCTTCAGCGGCATCGACTACAGCTTCCGGACCGGCTACTACGGCACCCTCGAAGGAGGCGAAGGCAGCTATCAACCCAGCTACGGCCTCACCAATGTGCGCCTGGGGCTGCGCAGCCAGGACCGTACGTGGGAAGTGGAAGGCTGGGTGCGCAACCTGTTCGACCGAAACTACATCACCGCCGTCTATTCACTGCTCGGCGCCGGTGACTACGGCGTCATGACCGGCAGCGAAAGAACCCTCGGCACCACCGTCAGGCTCCGCTATTGAGCGAAATAAACCGGGTCGGACAAAACGCCAAACGATTACCGCCAGCCTTTTTCGACAGGTACATCGCCTGGTCCGCCTTGCTGATCAGCGCATCGACCTCCTGCCCATGCTCAGGAAAAAACGCCACCCCGATACTCGCGGCAATCTCCACCGTTTGCGCGCCGATCAAGATGGGCGCATTGGCCGCCGCCAGCATCCGCTTGAGCAAAGGCTCGCAGTCTTGCACGTCCTGCAGCCCCACCAACCCAGCGACAAACTCATCGCCACCGAGCCGCGCGAGCGTGTCGCTCTCCCGCAGCGTCGCGTTGATCCGCGCCGCGACAATCTGCAACACCCGATCACCCCAGTCATGCCCGTAACTGTCGTTCAGCGCCTTGAAGCCATCCAGATCAATGAACGCGATGGCGACCTTATGCTGGTGAATACGTGCCTTGCCCAACGCCTGACGCATCCGCTCGGCCAACAGCAACCGATTAGGCAATTGCGTCAGCGCGTCATAACGGGCGTCGCGCTCCAGCAACTGAAGGCGCTGCTTCACCTGCGTCATGTCGCTGAGCAGCGCCACGTAGTGCCGAACATTCCCGTGACGGTCATGCACGGCGCTGATGCTGATGCGCGACGTCATCTCGCGGCCATCCTTGTGGTTGCTTTGAATCTCCCCGGACCAATGCCCGTGGAAATCCAACGCATTCTTCATCGGCGCATAAAACGCCGCGAGCCGACGCACCATGCGATGGGAATTCAACTCGCGGCCCTTCACCTCGTCTTGTCCGTAACCGGTCAGGCGCGTGAACGCCTCGTTCACACCGATGACTCGCCCGAAAGGGTCGACCAGCATCGCCCCTTCCCGCGCGTGGCTGAACACGGTCGCGGCCAGCTCCGAACAAACACCGGTACCGCGCCGCTCCAGCAAGTCCGAGTCACGGATGGCCGGCCGCGTCCGCGAATCGAAGCCCTGCTGCGCCAGATAACCGGCCAGGAACGAAAACGCCCGGTGCAGCCGGGTCAGCGCGTTCGTTACGAGCCTGGAATCGAAGCAATAGCTACGGATGAAGGTGCGTAGGTTCATTTGGGTCTATGTGGGGCTGGCGGGTAAGGGGGGCGAGCGAAGGGGGATTATCGTGGGGTGAATTTGCCGGCGACTTTGCTGGAGCGGATGAGAGCTTTGCGGGAGGGGACGAAGGAAAAAGATTTCTGCTGGGGGAAAGAGCGCGCTAGCCAGGGCTACCTAGACCTAAAGGAAAAACACTACCCCCGTGGCGAGGGGATTTATCCCCGCTGGGCTACGCAGCAGCCCCAAACCGCCGGACGCAGTCGGCTGGGACGGTTGGCGCCTCGGACGAAGCGGCCCCAAATACTGATTGGCTACCCATTGATGCTGCTTTGCACCTGCCGATGTTTTCAAGCTTCATGTGACTGAGCCGTAATTGGGCTGCCCTAGGCTCATCGTTTTGCTGTAAATCAGGTATGCCTTGGTTCGCCGCAAGGCACTTTTACGGCAGAACTCAGTTCAACGGCTGAGCGAATATCATCTTGGTGGTGGCATATCGCCAACAAACGGATATGATGTTGTTGTCCTCTAACTTCCGCCGGTAAGAATGCTAATGAAAATAAAGCTGTTGCTATTGTTTCTGCTGATCCTGAATGGATGTACACAAGTTCAATACCGTTCAGCAAGAATTGAAAATTCAACTGATGGAGCAATGGTTCTACGTGTTTTTCCCAATATAACTGGTGCGAGCCAGTTCTTCGGAAATTGGCAAAGCATTACACTCGAACGTATACCTCTCAATGGTGGCGAACGGGCTACTCAGTATGTAATTACCCCTAGACTGGAAGCTACATCCAGAACAGCAATTTATGCCGGCGCGTTACCACCGGGGACTTACCGCTTCGTTCAGTTCTCCGCTCAGCAATGTATCTATACATGTGTCAGTTCATGGGTAGATGTTCCCTCTAAATTCAGTCGCTTCGAGGTGCAAAGCGGCCGGCTCACAGATCTTGGTGAGCTAATTCAAGCGTGGCAAGGGAAGAAAGTTATATTTTCTCACAGTATTAAGCCAGACCACGCTAGAGCGGAAGAGGTGGTGAAAGGAGTATTGCCGGATCTTAAACAGCTGCTATCACAGCCTCTACTGTCGTGGAACTCCGAATCGGTTCCTGAGTATATGGAAAGTCTCTTCGAACTTTCTAAAGAGGTTAGCTATGGCGTTGTATCGGTTAAGAATACCAACCAAGACAGCTTTATCTATGGAAGCTCTAACGGTGTAGTCTACAGCTGGATACCCGGTCAGGCTCCAGTACCGCATGATATTGATCGTAGGGCCTCAATCGAATCTATCTTGGTCACTCCATCCGGGAGCTGGTTGGCCGGTGGCGAGTTGGGTGTGCTGCAGCAATCGGATGATGATGGCAGACACTGGCGATCAATCAGAGGGAACCTGCCATTTGGCGTCGTGGTTGATCTCCACCACTGGCACGACAAAGTGATTGCAACATCATTACGTGGTAATCAGGTTTACGTGCACTCCTCGGCAGAAGGGGATAATGAGTGGAAACTACTAGCCCACTACGACACAGACATTTCACAGCTTTGGGATATCCCAGATGTCCGCCCGCAATCTTTTTTAATTGATAATCAGCTCATCACCACAGTTCCGGGTCGCAAGGTTGCAGTTATGGACTTGAATAGCGGAGTGTCGGATATTCGAGATCTTCCGGGAGCAATGCAAATGTTTTCGGTGTCGCGAGACAAGGTATTGAGGTGCAGATGTGCTGCGGTCGTAGTAAATCCCTATGAAAGTCATGATTTTGGAAAAACTTGGCGAGACTCTACCAGCTCTCGCATTATGCAGATGCCAATATTTCGAGATGAAAATAACGGGGTTGCATTTAATGATGGTTTTTTTGCGCCAAGCCGAATGACATACACCTCAGATGGTGGCAATACATGGGTTGAAACTACTAAAACTCCTATGTTCTTCAAACAGCTTTTTTATAGTCGCGATGGGAGAAGCGTATACGCAGGGACTCCCAATGGTGACTTTTGGATTTCAACAGATGATGGTCGCCACTGGCGACCTGTAACGAAGGAGTAAAACACGAACCTTTGTCCTTTAGCTCTATCCGATCCCTAAGCAAACCACCCCCCAGACCACCCAGCGCAGTTCATCGCAAGAGGATCATGACCACTGCTGTCAATAAATGACTACTAGTCAGGAAAAGCAACAAATTACGAGGTAACTCTATGGAGTCCACTTCCCAGGGGCGCGTCTGAATGGATTACCCACTCGCCAGCACAACCCGGCCAAACCGGGCGTTTTGCTCCTGCGGCGTAATCGCCAATAACTGATCGAGACGAATCTCCAGGCGACCTTCCGCAGTTTTCACATCGAGAAACTCCTCCCACGTGCGAGCGGTACGCGTGGTGATCGCACGGGCTGTTAGGCGTTGGCCGTCAGTCAGTTCGATGTCCAGCGTGTAGCCGTACAGGCAGGCGATCTCCAGATAGTCATGCAAGTCGCAGTTCAAGGTGCGATAGGTGTTCATCTCATTGCCTCTACGGTCATGGCGGTGCTCACCCATTAGGACAACAGCGACCGAACAGGATGGCCCACCTGTCGGTCGCAAGGGAGCAGCGCGATTTAGCGCAGTTGTTTCAGCATCGTTTGCAGTTGGCTGACGCGCGCCGCATCAAGGGGAAACACCGGCAAGCGCGGATCACCCACCTCCAGGCCCAGGCTGCATAGACCAGCCTTGATGGTGGCGGGCAAACCGCCCTTGAGGATGAAGTCCAGCAGCGGCAATTGACGATAGAACAACGCCCGGGCCTGGCTCAGGTCGTTGGCCAGGACGGCGGCGTACAGGTCGAGGTTGAGCTGCGGGATCAGGTTCGGCGCGGCGGTGCACCAACCCTTGGCCCCGGCGGAGAAGGCTTCCAGCGCCAGGGGGTTGCAACCGTTGTAGAACGGCACCTGGCCTTCGCCCAGCAATTGCAGCTTGTGCATGCGCTGAATGTCGCCGGTGCTTTCCTTGACCATGGTGACGTTATCCACCGCGTTGAAAATCCGCAGGATCAGCTCCACCGACATGTCGATGCCACTGGTGGCGGGGTTGTTGTAGAGCATGATGGGCAGGTCGATGCTGGCGCCGATGGCCTGGTAGTGCGCGAGGATTTCCGCCTCGCTCAATTTCCAGTACGAGGCCGGCAACACCATCACCACATCGGCGCCCTTCGCTTGGGCAAAGCGTGCGCGGCGCACCGCCTTGGCGGTGGTCAGGTCAGACACGCTGACCACGGTCGGCACCCGGCCGGCGACGCGGGCAATGCTGAACTCGCTGACCTGGTCCCACTCGGCGTCGCTCAGGTAGGCGCCTTCGCCGGTGCTGCCCAGGGGCGCGATGGCATGCACGCCGCTGTCGATCAGACGGTCGATGGACCGGCCCAGCGCGTCCAGGTCCAAGCCCTGGCCGTCGGTGGAGAAGGGCGTGATGGTGTAGCCGATGATGCCGTGGATATTGGGGGTAGACATGGCTTCGCTCCTGGTGGGGTCAGTTCAGGCAATCGGCGTGTTGACGCAGGGTCTGCCGGGCGTAGTAGTTGAAGGCGGCCGCGTGGCGCTTGGGGCGGGCGATCCAGTCGTGGGCTTCGCGGCCCAAGTGAGGCAGGATCGGTTTCACCTCGCCAGCGGCCATGGCCAGCAATTGCAACTTCGCGGCGCGTTCGATCAGTTGGGCGATGTTGCAGGCTTCTTCCACGGTGGCACCGGTGGACAACTGGCCGTGGTGGGAAAGCAGGATGGCGCGCTTGTCACCCAGGGCACCGGCGATCAATTCGCCTTCCTCGTTACCCACCGGCACCCCCGGCCAGCCCTCCAGGAAGGCGCAGTCTTCGTACAGCGGGCAGAGGTCCATGTGGGAAATCTGCAGCGGCACTTCCAGCATCGACAGCGCGGCGATGTGGGTCGGGTGGGTGTGAATGATGCAATTCACATCCGGCCGGGCGCGGTAGACCCAGGTATGAAAGCGGTTGGCCGGGTTGGGCATGCCATGGCCCTCCAGCACCTCGAGGTCTTCATTGACCAGCAGCAGGTTACCGGCGGTGATTTCATCGAAGCCCAGGCCCAGTTGCTGGGTGTAATAGGTGCCCGGTTGCGGCCCGCGCGCGGTAATCTGCCCCGCCAGCCCTGAGTCGTGACCATTCTCGAACAGGATGCGGCAGGTCAGGGCCAGCTTTTGTCGTACAGTCCACGTATTATCCGGCAGTGTTTTCTGCATCTGGTTAACAGCATGCTGGACCAACTGGTCCTTGGGCGTCGCCAGTGTCTTGCTCATACCCGTTCTCCTGATTCGTTCTTTGACCGTTCTTGATCCGCGTCATGGAAGCTGTGAAAGGAAGGTGCTAATGACACTAAATAGACTATATGACACAAAGTGTCATTTGCAATCGCAGATTGTCCGTTTCTCTGGAAATGTTGGTTACCTATGTCCATTCGCTTGAAATTGCTCAGGAAAAAACTCGGCATGACACTGGACGTCCTGGCCGAAAAAACCGGGATGACCAAGAGCTACCTGTCCAAGGTGGAGCGGGGCTTGAGCACGCCCTCCATCGCCACGGCGCTCAAGCTCGCCAAGGCCCTGAGCGTGAAAGTCGAGGAGCTGTTCTCTGAAGAAAGCGTCTCCCTCGACAGCTACAGCCTGGTGCGCAGCGAAGACCGCCAATCCCTTGCAGCGAGCAGCGGCAGCTCCGAATACGCGGTATTGGCCCACCAAGTGTCCGAACGCAGCCTGCTGCCCTTCATCCTCTATCCGGCCGCCGAATTCACCGCCCATCACGCGTTCAAGGAACACACCGGGGAGGAGTTTTTGTTCGTGCATGAGGGGCAGGTGGAAGTGGACTTCATGAACGAGCGCGTGCTGCTGAACCGCGGGGATGCCTTGCATTTCAATGCGCAGAAACCCCATCGCCTGCGTTCGGTGGGGGATGTTCAGGCGCAGTTGTTGGTGGTGGTGCACAGCGATGAGTCGTCGGAGAAGGGCGAGGGCGCCTAGTGGCTCCAATCGCAGGTAACCAACGTTGCGAGGGAGCTTGCTCCCGCTGGGCTGCGCAGCAGCCCCCCTCCAATGAGCGCCTCGCCACAGATCTTCCGACAGCCTCAACTGAACGGTATCGGGGCATCTGCTCAGACCAGTCGAGTGGCGTCTGTCAGTAAAGACCGACAGACACCAGCGACGAAGGCCCGCTAGGCCACAGCGCCTTGCGCCTTTGCCTACAACTACGCCAGAATCCGCCGGCTTGTGCGCCTGGGGTTGCGTCGGTAGTTTTGGACCTGTCACTGATGGTCAGTGATCGGGTTTAGCAGCTCGCCGAGTTAAGTCGCACAACGCGTCATCAGACAGGAATCCCCATTCCTGCACTTGATGGTGGCTGTGCGCAGGGCGTCCTCGGACGCGCCGATTTCTTAACTCGTCGGTCTGCTAACCTGCGTACAGCTGCCTCCCAATTCGTTTAGCAGCGAACGGGTCGTGGCCTCAACCAGAGAGTTAAGACCATGGTCAAAGTTACACCGAATCCTCCAGTTACAGACGAACCCACATCCCGTGCCCAGTCTGCCCGCAACAAAAAGCTCGACGACGCGGCCACGCGAGCGTTGGATTACTACCTGAAACCCAAGGCTAAGAGCGAAACGTCTGACAAGTCAGATTCCATTTTTCGGATTGATCCGGGGGTTGATTCTGAGTGTTTGCTTGCGAATCTCAGTGAGAATTTGGCTTCGGCTAATGCCATGATCAATGATTTGGCGTTTGATTTGGATGGGGCACGACGGCGTGTTGCGTTGGGGATTTTGCAGGTGATTGAGGTGAGTGAGCTGTTGGCGAATCGGGCTTTGGATATTGTTGAGGTGAGGTAGGCAGCAATATCACGTGCTACCTAAATGAAAAAAGGTCTTGCCCAGCAAGACCTTTTTATGAGCCCGAGGGAGACTGTAGTGTTCCAGTAAACTCAAGGCCTCCAGAGAGGTTTGCTTTCTAGGGATACATGTAGGGATACATGCTCGCCATTGCTGTAGGCAGTATGAAGAGTTTCAGCGATTCCATGCAATCCATTCAGTCACTCACTCTCCCACTGATACGCCTGGTACGTGCGGCTCGTTCAGCATTGGTAACGATCCTTTATGACTCGGTCGAAGTAGCCCCCTTTTGACGGTGCGTTAATCAGCCCTTGATAGACGTTCAATGGTACGCGGCAAAAGTCGTACGTCTTTCCTTGCTTGAAGGTGATCTTCATTCGGTTGGTCGCCGGGTCGTAACCTACAGCTGTGATCGCACTTGAGTTCACGCGAACCATTTCCATTGGGACGTCCTTTCATGGAGGGAGCTAACCGATATGTCAGCATCACTTAGGATCGTAGCTCACGATATCCATTCGGCCTGTTCAAGCCGGGGTCGATTGCGGCTACCATTTTATCGATTCACAATTTATTAGACCGGAGTGGCAATGACGAGATCGGTAGAAGCCAATCGGGATCCGATTTCGAAATCTACAACGATGATGCTTGACGCTGCTGTCAAATGGATTGGTTGGTTGGAAGATTACCCAGGCTGGAAAGAATGGAATCGAGAAAGATTTAGCCGCACGCTCTACGACGACAATCTGGTCCCAGATGCTGATGAGGCAGAGCAACGTGTGTTTGTCTTTTCTGAAGACGTGGAACGCCAACACGCTGTGGTATTTCAGTACCTCAGCCTGCAACAGACTTCAACGGCCCTCAGGGAATGTGAATACTACTTTCGAAGATTTCCCTTTCACGGCTTGCCTGTCGCACATTCTGATCACATCACGAACATCTGCGAGATGTACTTCGGACGTTTCTACGAGTTCAGGGAGCGTTTGAAGAAGTATCTCAATGTGGTTGCGGTGGCTGCACCAACACGCCGAATTGACGTGGGAGGGTTTATCAAGGTTTTTGATAAAGAGTTCGATGGTGAGCTAAGAGCCCGTAACTCGGTGCACCACCACTCTCGTTTCGAGGATGCGGCTATCGAGCGTGTGTTTCTAACTCACGTCGTCTCGACCGGACCTTCTGGAAATGGGTGGAAGGCAGAGCGCCAGGCAGCCTACCGCAAAGTTACGCAAGAATGGGTTGCCAGGGTCAGAAAACGTGCATCCAAACTGGAAGAGTTTATGGAGGCTGCTGCTCAGTTGACTTTGAATAGCTGTGACTTTCTATCGGTTAGTCTCGCACCCAGCGATACGAACTCTTGATCTCGAAAGTAGCCCGGTTGCTCGGGGCGTTGCTGAATCTCCACCGATAAAACCCGCTGGGGACCCTGAGCGTCAAGGGTACGGGGTCGGAAACCCGCGGGATCTTGGTAGCGACAGAGATTGCACCTTACTGAAATTTCAACGTTGAAATTGAAAGGACCCTGACGAAAAAAGGGCATCGTTACCGTTACGGTAAAGGTGAGCCATTGTGTTGCTGATAGCGAACGGTTGAACCTGGTCAACCTTGGGGATGGTGTCAACCGACGTAGAAAACTCAGTCGCTAACAAGATGCTGCGGGTTCTTTGCCCCGTACCCATTCGAAATACCCAGGGTCCCCGGCGAGCTAACAAGCGATAGGGCAAATGCACAGGTGAACCACCAGTTCACCAGGTTCACTTGTTCACTAAGCTGTGCACTTTTTCGCTAACACGATCACGCGGGTTTCCGACCCCGTGTATTAAAGAAACCTCAGGGTCCCCGGCAAAATTTGGAACTGCTCCTGACGTTCGCTGGTGGCATTGATGCTTCCGGGGACCGGGGGAATACGTATCCTTCTGAAAGCAGTGTTACGAACGTTACTGGTGTAACGGTTATCGATAACTAGCTGTATTTATTTGATATTTTTGCGTAGCGCTGTGTTTGAGCATGAGCTTTTTAGGAGTGTTACTAAGCCAACTGGTGTAACGCTTCAGAGGTCTGAAGTAGACCCATAAAACAGCAAGGAAGCTATTGTCGAGCTCTCGCTTGACCATCAGCAACGATTGGCAGTTAGGTATGAGCACTTTGCTAGGGGTCAGCAAGCTATCAGCGATTAGCCCGCTGGTGTGACAGGCCGCTACCGGCCAGAAGCCGCTGCTGGAGCTTAATTCGAGTTCAAAGGGGCGCGAGACATAAGGTTGACTAGGCCGGGCTCAATCATGCCTTGCCTATCAGCGATATGAACCCTGTAAAGCTATCTGCAATCCTTTCCACGGACTCTTCTGGAGCGATCCCATCGAAACAAACGATAGGCCAAGGTGGAGAGTTTCCTCTGAGATCGAAAGCTACAAGCTCACCTGCACCGTTACTACCGAACACAAATAAATCTGGAGCTATTTGCTCATAGAACAAAACCTGCTTGGGGTCGGCGGTAACCTCCGCAGAATCGAGAACGAAGTTAAATGGACCAACAGGTAACGGCCCCTCGCCACCATTGCTGAAGGTCAGCAACTGGTAGTACTCATCAGGGAGCACATGCGGTACAACCGCTCGCAACGCGGCCAACGCATCATAAGAAGCCCCTGGTGATCTATGCCACTCTCCATCAATTTTCAATTCTTCAGGTCTCAGTTGATTTATCGCCAGTCGTGACGCAGGCAGCCGAAGGCTGCCTAAAACTATTACCGTCGCTGCTCATAAGCGGATGGCTTTACTTACGACAAGCATACGCATGTCAAAGTAACGTTCAAGGCACCTTGGGGTGAATTCAGGATCACTGGCCACAATCTCGATGATCGCATTGGGTAGATTTCGGCCAGTCGTGACTGGCAAACATCGACCCAAACAGGCCTGTCGTGCGACCGGCAGAAAACGGTCAAAAGCGGACGCTCACACGCTACCGCTTCCGGCCAAAAGTGCACGATGGACACGGTGATGGAAAATGAGTAGTGTCACGGGAGCTGTATTCGACTCTAGAAGGTAGCAGGGCTTGCCTTTATCCATGTCGCGTTTCTCCCTGAGCGATGTCACATATGCCGCGACCCACAAGGACTTACAGGACGACAAGGAACGTTATATGACACGCTATCGCGACATGACACGCGACATGGCATCTCGCTTAATAGTAGTTATGGTTCTAGCGGGCAACAGGACTCACCGACATCCATGTCGCGTTTTTCCCCGAGTAATGTCGATTTTGCCGCGACCACCTTTACGCTAGACAAGGACTTACAGGGCGATAGGGAACGTTGTATGACACGTCATCGCGACATAGCATGGCGTCTAACTATTAGTTAGATTTCGTTAACTTACGCATGAGAATATTTTATGAGGCGCGCACTTGTTTTGATAATTTTGTTGGTGCTGTCGGCATGCACAACCATTTCAGACTTAAAAAAGCCAATTAAAGAGCAGTATTTTGTCCTCGCGCAAGACTATGTGCGTACCGAAATTCGAGGCCTTTCTGATGTAAAATGGGTCGAAGGGCTAAAGTCTGGAAAATATGTTTCTGTCGGAGAGGACGAAAATGGCATTTACTTCAAAGGGGAAGCGGCATGTGTGCTTCTTCTTGCTAACAAAGATGCTGATTATTATCTGAAGAATGGGGAAGTCAGCGAGTCAGCTAAATCTAATATCAAAATCTTTCCACGTCCGATCAACGTAGGGGGGCTCTGGATTCCCAAGAAAGGTGTAAATGCAGACCCTAAATTATTCTACGAAATTCGCAACGCCACGGATGGAACTTTCGCGGGAGTAACAGGCATGGCAATTGTCGAAGCCACCGAAGGTTCTATCAATTTTCTTCAATTTGGATCCGAGAAAAATTTTGTTAAAAATCTAACAATCATTGATCAATAACAATCTAACTATATGCTCAAATCGTTCGCTTCGCTCACTGGGACCGGCTAAAGCCGGCCCCTTAGGCCTGCAGTCAGATTGTGCCAATACTGTTCAGCTAACGCTCCACAATGAGGCAGTTGAATGCTGTTTCTTTGATTGAAGGGATCACGTATTTCATGTGCCGTTCCTTGGGGAGCTGTTTTAATTTGTGATGATGGCAGATTTATTCGGGCTGGGTATCTCCTGTGCGCTATTTTGCGGCCTGTGACGGCCTACAGAAGCGCTAGAAGGGGGACGAGTCCCTATCCATGCCCTATGCCACCGACCGCATTCGACCCAAAGCTGACGTTCGCGCCGGGCGGCGTGTAGCCAGCAATGATTGTTCGACTGATGAAGCGGAGACAGTTATGCGACCGATCCACCTCGGCAGCGTCTGCCAGGGTTTCTTGGGAGAGGGCCACGGCTTTTCGTCGCGCACGGACTGCTGCCCCCAAGCGGGGTACTTTCTTCGGCAAGGTCTCCTCCGAGATCTCAAAGAGATGGAAATGTAACGAAGATGGAGCGACTAGACGGAGTAGCAGGAAAAAGGGGACGGATTTATTTTCTATGGCTGAGCTGGGCCGTCTCCTTTGTTACCTAGATTGGCCTGGTGTAAACGCCCGGCGCTCAGTATATCTAGCGGTAGAGTGTTCAGTCTCCCTGTGCTATCCCCGCTTGAGCAGCTTGGATACGCGTGTCGCAACGAACCATACAAATTGGCCCGAACCAACCAGCAGGCGCTTCAGCACACGGAGGCACTGGCCCAAGCGATGCCGTGCTGCCCTAAGAACGCGACGCCTATCAGCCGCAGGCCGTGCATCAATCAAACACAGCTTGGTAGTCGCCAACGCCACTTTTGCTCCGACCGCTACAGCGACAGCAAGGAAATACAGCCAACGGTGATTCTTGGCTTTGTCATGTTGGCTGACTAGTGCCGACAACTGCTTCAAGGAAGGCTTGGCACCGGCGAGCCAGGGAATGATGCATTCGCTGGCCAAGGCTACGGTGTGGCTGCTGATGTTTTTGTCTACAAGTCCCGGCGGGCCATCAGGATTGACCGAGCAATAGCCGCGGGGGACGTACTCGCAGGTGCTGGAGAGGGGCGATGAGCGCGACATACCATTGGAAAAGTACTTCACGGGGCACAACCGTTGGTTGTAGTCGTTGATCTCTTTGCGGATGGCGATCACATCCTCGTCGCTTATGGCTCTTCTAGTCGCGGCGTAGAACCCCTTGGACTCGTTCGGTGCGAAATCTATGAAGTAGCCGGATTCACCTTCCTTGATGTGAGTAAAGGTCCACTGTGAATCGCTGCTCCACTGGCACGATTTCAGGCTACCCAAGCCATTGGCCTTACAGTAATCATCGTAGCGCCTGATCTGGCTCAACAGGAACGCACTGGCGTCCTGGATGCTCGCTGTCGCCTCCTTCAGTAATGCGGCGTCTTCATTGGCTCCGTTGTCCGCCACGAAGAACACCGCTGCGACCAATGCCAGCGGAAACCAGAAGTGATCGTATAGCTGTCGGAAGCGTTCGGTGAGGTTGAGGTTGTCATAAATAAGGACCATGACACCCCATCCGGTGAGGGTGCAAAGCATCAACAGGGGAATCAGCCCGACTTCGCTGCCCAGCTTCCCAACACCGTTGATGGTGTAACGAATGGGCAGGTAATTGATGGTTGGGAAAAGGCCCAGGCAGTTCAACAGACCGGGTAGGAACAAGAGCGCGAAGAAGATGAACACGCCTCGCTTCTTGCTCACGGTAAAGGCCGCTGCTGCCAGCAAGGGGATCAGCAGCAGTGACAGCATCATCAGATAGCCCAGCGTGATCACCATGGCTTCATCGGGGGACCAGTAAGTTCCGGTGATTTGCCCGGCGTCGTTACGCCCGGTGAAGGTCGATGATACGACGCCAAGGCCTTCCAGGATCTGGTGCAGGTTGTAGGCAGCGCCGTGGAGAAATTTTACGTAAGGGTAGAAAAAATCCCCTATTGAAATTGACATCAATTTGAATCCTTCAATTCTTTTGCCAATCCGTGGTTACGTAGAAGAGAGCGTGAGAAACGGCCAGATTATTTGCGAGTTTATCCGAGGCGGACGCCCGCTCGGCCTTAAGATGCAAGTGCTCTTATCATCGCGAGTGAGTAAACGTTTCCCTCGCCGGATCCCCATAATAGAGGGGATAGCCGGTCGTCGGCGGTGAATATTAAATGGGTGGATGACAGCTCTATTAGTTTGGAGTCAGTCAAGCCAAATTGAGGGAGGTAGGGGTTGTGTAAGTCGTCGTGGAGATTGGAATCTATCTCTTTGAATGTTTCAAAAATGGTTCTGGCAATTTCAAAAGCTTTTTCTTGAGCGTAACCCTTTAAATCTAGAAGGTTGGAGACCTCTGCGGCAATGTATTTCGTTGTGTAGCCCTCTCCAAATGGTTGGATGGCTTTAAGCAACAAGTCATAGTCGCCAATGCTAAAGTCTTTCAGTCGCTTCGAGCTAGAGATGAACCTGCCTTCTTCTACGCTGCCAATTATTAGCAATAGCAGAAGGTTGGTATCAATAATTATGTTTCTTTTGTGGTTGGGTACCGATCTTTTTTTGTTTTTGGCCATCTTATTGGCCTTTGTAACGCTTGAATCCCTTGAGCGATCCATCTTTAGATGAGACCAAAAAAGTCTTGTACTCTTTTCGCTTGCCCAAAACAGTGGCCAATTCAAAAAGCGGCGTTCTAGTACGAGTTCCTGAGAGCGGTGAGGGGGTACGGTCGACATCGTAGCTAAAGGTCACCTCATACCGCGAATTGTCATCTGAAATGACAATCTCCTCCAGAACTATGTTACTTGCTCCCTGTACAAAATCATTGAAGCCATTACGGGCAGCTGCTTCAGCCTTTTTAAAGTCGATCATGATTTCCTCCTGTCGGGTCAGCCGGCGTAAATAAATGTGTCATGCCTGATCAAAGAACATCCCGCAGATAATCCCTCAGAATGATAGCTGGAGCATAAAGCCCTTCCATCGTCAGTGCAGCACCAAAATTCTTTGCCAAACGATGCAGTTCACAACCCAGCACTGTATCCACTCCTCCAACCGCCCCCAGCGCCAGATCCAAGCACCGACCAATCTCACTCTGAATTCCGGCCACATCCTCTCTCCGTACCAACAATCCAAAGACTTCCCGATCACAACCGCCCATCAACGGATCATCCCGCAGAATCGGACTATGCCCCTCCGTCTCATAAGCCAGCTTAAGCGAGTAAAGAGCGACCGTTTCCAGCAGTAATTCCATGGGGTGAAATCCTTTGTCAGCGGGTGAGGAGGGGCGGTGGGTCAACTGGGCGTTGCAAGGCGGAGCATCGATGGGGGCTGTGACATTTTTGTGAGCGCTTTGCGCTCAAGCGGGAGCAAGCTCCCTAGCCACAGGTTCCTACTAGCCACAGATTCTTCCTTGCCACAGGTTTGGTGGTTGGGGCTGCTTCGCGGCCCAGCGGGGACAAATCCCCTCGCCACAAATGGATCGGGTGACTTTCTTGCAGACGAAAAAAAAGACCTTGAATTTCAAGGTCTTTCTTTAAGATGGTGCCCCGAGGGAGACTCGAACTCCCACTCCTTTCGAAAACGGATTTTGAATCCGCCGCGTCTACCAATTCCGCCATCAGGGCTCAATGGCGGCGAAGTATAGAGAGGTGCCTACCGTTGGTCAATCACGTTTCATGGTGAATTTTTGATATTTCCGCTAGACTTTCCGGCCCTGCTAGACGAACCCCATCATGCGTGTTGCTGACTTTACCTTCGAACTCCCGGATTCGCTGATCGCTCGCCACCCTCTGGCTGAGCGTCGCGCCAGTCGACTGTTGACCCTGGACGGGGTCAGCGGTGCCATGGCTCACCGTCAATTCACTGATTTGCTTGAGCATTTGCGCCCGGGCGATTTGATGGTGTTCAACAATACCCGGGTGATTCCGGCGCGGTTGTTTGGCCAGAAGGCCTCCGGTGGCAAGCTGGAGATTCTGGTGGAGCGGGTGCTGGACAGTCATCGTGTGCTGGCCCATGTGCGCTCCAGCAAGTCGCCCAAGCCGGGCTCGTCGATCCTCATCGACGGTGGCGGCGAGGCGGTGATGGTGGCGCGGCATGATGCGTTGTTCGAGCTGGAGTTCGCCGAAGAGGTGTTGCCGCTGCTCGACCGTGTCGGGCACATGCCGTTGCCGCCTTATATAGACCGCCCGGACGAAGGTTCGGACCGCGAGCGTTATCAGACCGTGTACGCCGAGCGCCTGGGGGCGGTGGCGGCGCCGACGGCGGGGCTGCATTTTGATCAGCCGTTGCTGGAGGCGATTGCCGCCAAGGGCGTGGAGACCGCGTTCGTGACGCTGCACGTTGGCGCTGGCACTTTCCAGCCGGTGCGGGTCGAGCGCATCGAAGACCACCACATGCACAACGAATGGCTGGAAGTGAGCCAGGAAGTGGTGGATGCCGTGGCGGCCTGTCGCGCGCGCGGTGGTCGGGTGGTGGCGGTGGGGACCACCAGCGTGCGGTCCCTGGAAAGCGCTGCCCGCGATGGCGTGCTCAAGCCGTTCAGTGGCGACACCGACATCTTCATCTACCCGGGCCGGCCGTTTCATGTGGTCGATGCCCTGGTCACCAACTTTCATTTGCCCGAATCCACGCTGTTGATGCTGGTTTCGGCGTTCGCCGGTTATCCCGAAGCCATGGCTGCCTACAAGGCCGCCGTCGAGCATGGATACCGCTTTTTCAGCTACGGTGATGCGATGTTCATCACCCGTAACCCCGCGCCACGCGGACCCGAGGAAACAGTATGAGTCGCACCTGTCGCATGTCCTTCGAGCTGCTCGCCACCGATGGCAAGGCTCGTCGCGGTCGTCTGACCTTCCCCCGCGGTACCGTGGAAACCCCGGCGTTCATGCCGGTGGGCACCTACGGTACGGTCAAGGGCATGCTGCCACGGGACATCGTCGCCACGGGCGCGGAGATCATCCTCGGCAACACCTTCCACCTGTGGCTGCGCCCGGGCATGGAAGTGATCAAGGCCCACGGCGACCTGCATGATTTCATGCAGTGGAAAGGCCCGATCCTGACCGACTCCGGTGGTTTCCAGGTGTTCAGCCTCGGCGCGATGCGCAAGATCAAGGAGGAGGGCGTGACCTTTGCTTCTCCGGTGGACGGTTCCAAGGTGTTCATGGGCCCGGAAGAGTCGATGCAGGTACAGCGCGACCTGGGCTCGGACATCGTGATGATTTTCGACGAATGCACGCCGTACCCGGCCGATGAAGACGTGGCGCGGGTGTCCATGGAGCTGTCGTTGCGCTGGGCCCAGCGCTCCAAGAACGCCCATGGCGAAAACACCGCGGCGCTGTTCGGGATCGTCCAGGGCGGTATGCACCAGGACCTGCGCATGCGCTCCCTCGAAGGCCTCGACAAGATCGGCTTCGACGGCCTGGCCATCGGCGGTTTGTCGGTGGGCGAGCCCAAGCACGAGATGATCAAGGTGCTCGATTTCCTGCCGGGCCAGATGCCCGCTGACAAACCTCGTTACCTTATGGGCGTTGGCAAACCGGAAGATCTGGTTGAGGGTGTGCGCCGCGGGGTGGACATGTTCGATTGCGTGATGCCAACCCGTAATGCCCGCAATGGGCATCTGTTCATCGACACGGGCGTGCTGAAGATCCGTAACGCGTTCCATCGCCATGATGATTCGCCGCTGGATCCGACCTGCGATTGCTACACGTGCCAGAACTTCTCCCGTGCTTATCTGCATCATTTGGACAAGTGCGGCGAAATGCTGGGTAGCATGTTGAATACCATCCACAATTTGCGCCATTACCAGGTGCTTATGGCTGGTTTGCGCGAGGCTATTCAACAGGGTACATTGGCCGCCTTTGTCGAGGCCTTCTATGCCAAGCGCGGGTTGCCTGTTCCGCCCTTGGACTGAGTTTTCCGATCCTAAGATTCAATACTTGCAACTGGAGTGCTAAATGAGCTTTTTTATCTCTAATGCCATGGCTGACGCGGCTGCACCTGCTGCTGCCGGTCCTATGGGCGGCGGTTTCGAGTGGATTTTCCTGGTCGGCTTCCTGGTGATCTTCTACCTGATGATCTGGCGTCCACAGGCCAAGCGCGCCAAAGAGCAGAAGAATCTGCTGGGCAGCCTGCAGAAGGGCGACGAAGTGGTCACCACCGGCGGCATCGCTGGCAAGATCACCAAAGTGGCTGATGACTTCGTGGTACTGGAAGTGTCCGACACTGTTGAAATGAAGTTCCAGAAGGGCGCTATCGCGGCCACGCTGCCAAAAGGCACGCTGAAAGCGATCTAAGAGTTTCAACTTCTATTCAATCGACGGGGCGCGCAAGGCGCCCCGCGTCATAAGCGGGCGGCGTGATGCTGAACAAATACCCTCTGTGGAAATATGTACTGATCCTGGCGGTGCTGGCGGTCGGTCTGATTTATTCCGCTCCCAATCTTTACCCGGATGACCCGGCCATTCAGGTCAGTGGCGCAAGCACTGCCTTGCAGGTCACCCAGGCTGACCTGGATCGTTCGAGCGCAGCCCTCAAGGCCGCCGGGATCGAAGTCAAGGCTGCAACCATCGCCGAAAACGGCAAGGGTGGCCTGTTGCGCCTGGTCAAGGCTGAAGACCAGCTGCCGGCCAAGGACGTGGTGCGCAAGGCCATGGGCGATGATTACGTCGTAGCCCTGAACCTGGCCCAGACCACGCCGCAATGGTTGCGCAAGCTCGGCGCGCACCCGATGAAGCTCGGCCTGGACTTGTCCGGTGGTGTGCACTTCCTGCTGGAAGTGGACATGGACAAAGCCCTCGACGCGCGCATGAAAGTCTACGAAGGCGACGTCAAGAGCCTGCTGCGCAAAGAGCGCCTGCGCTATCGCAGCCTGCCGCAACTCGACGGTGCCATTCAGCTGGGCTTCAGCGATGAAGATACCCGCGAGCAGGCCCGTTCGCTGATCCGCAAGAACTTCAACGATTTCGACATTGTGCCGGCCGACCTCAATGGTCAGGCGGTGCTGCGTCTGGCGATGACCCCGGCCAAGCTGGCGGAAATCCGCGAATACTCCATCAAGCAGAACTTGACCACGGTACGTAACCGCGTCAACGAGCTGGGTGTGGCCGAGCCGATCGTGCAGCGCCAGGGTGCCAACCGCATCGTGGTCGAGCTGCCAGGCGTGCAGGACACCGCCGAAGCCAAGCGTATCCTCGGCAAGACCGCCAACCTGGAATTCCGCCTCGGTGCTGAACCGGGTGCTTCCAAGGCCACGACCGAGAGCTTCGAGTTCCGTGAAGGCGGTCGTCCGGCGGCGCAGATCGAGCGTGGCCTGATCATCACTGGTGACCAGGTGACCGACGCCCAGGCGGGCTTCGACGAGCAGGGTCGTCCACAGGTGAACATCCGCCTCGATGGCCACGGCGGCGAACTGATGAGCCGCGCCACGCGCAGCAACGTCGGTCGCAGCATGGCGGTGATCTTCATCGAGCAGAAACCGACCACCACTTACACCAAGCAAGTGGTCGACGGCGTCGAGAAAGACGTCGCGGTGCAGACCTTTAAGGAAGAGAAAAAGATCATCAGCCTGGCGACCATCCAGTCGCCACTGGGCAGCCAGTTCCGCATCACCGGCCTGAACGGCCAGGGTGAATCCTCGGAACTGGCCCTGCTGCTGCGTGCCGGTGGTCTGGCCGCGCCGATGTACTTCGCTGAAGAGCGCACCATTGGCCCGAGCCTGGGTGCCGACAACATCACCAAGGGTATCGATGCATCGCTGTGGGGCATGCTGTTCGTCTCGCTGTTCATCATCGCCATCTACCGCTTCTTCGGCATCATCGCCACCGTCGCGCTGGCGGTGAACATGGTGATGCTGCTGGCCCTGATGTCGTTGCTGGGTGCCACGCTGACCCTGCCGGGTATCGCCGGTATCGTGTTGACCATGGGTATGGCGGTGGACGCCAACGTGCTGATCTTCTCGCGGATACGTGAAGAGATCGCCGCGGGCATGACGATTCAACGGGCAATCAACGAAGGCTTCGGCCGGGCATTCACCGCGATTCTCGATGCCAACCTGACCACGTTGCTGGTGGGCGGGATTCTCTTCGCCATGGGCACCGGCCCGGTCAAGGGTTTCGCAGTGACCATGTCCCTCGGGATCTTTACCTCGATGTTCACAGCCATCATGGTGACCCGCGCAATGGTCAACCTGATCTTTGGCGGTCGTGACTTCAAGAAGTTGTGGATTTAAGGGGCTGCCATGTTACGTACAATCAACTTCATGGGCGTTCGCAACGTTGCGTTCGGCGTCACATTGTTTCTCACCGCGCTGGCGTTGTTCAGCTGGGGCACCAAGGGTCTGAACTACGGCCTGGACTTCACCGGCGGTACGCTCATCGAGCTGACCTACGAGCGTCCGGCCGACGTCTCCAAGGTGCGTGAGCAACTGGCGACCTCGGGCTACAGCGATGCCATCGTGCAGAGCTTCGGTGCAACCACCGACCTGCTGGTGCGCATGCCGGGTGAAGACCCGCAGCTGGGCCACCAGGTAGCCGAGGCCTTGCAGAAGGCTGGCGGCGACAACCCGGCGCAGGTCAAGCGCGTCGAGTTCGTCGGCCCGCAAGTGGGTGAAGAGCTGCGCGACCAGGGCGGCCTCGGCATGCTGATGGCGCTGGGCGGCATCCTGATCTACCTGGCCTTCCGCTTTCAGTGGAAGTTCGCGGTGGGTGCCATTGTCTCGCTGATCCACGACGTGATCGTGACCGTGGGCATCCTGTCGTTCTTCCAGATCACCTTCGATTTGACGGTGCTGGCGGCGGTGCTGGCGATCATCGGTTACTCGCTCAACGACACCATCGTGGTGTTCGACCGGGTGCGTGAGAACTTCCGCGTGCTGCGCAAGGCGTCCTTGATCGAGAACATCAACATCTCGACCACCCAGACCCTGCTGCGGACCATGGCGACGTCGATCTCCACCTTGCTGGCGATCGCGGCGCTGCTGTTCTTCGGTGGTGACAACCTGTTCGGTTTCTCCATTGCGCTGTTTGTCGGTGTATTGGCGGGTACTTACTCGTCGATCTACATCGCCAACGTGGTGCTGATCTGGCTGAACCTGAGCACCGAGGACCTGATTCCTCCAGCGGCCACCGAAACGGAAGTGGACGACCGCCCATAAGGCTCGTCGCTCCGCCCGTCACCGCTGAAAAGGCGCGAGTTGAACTCGCGCCTTTTTTTGTGCTCCAAGGCTGGGAGAAGCGCGGATTAATCCGCTTGTGATGGTCAGGAGGTTCAAGTGAACAAATCGATGCTGGTTGGTGCGGTATTGGGTGCTGTCGGTGTAACAGCCGGTGGTGCGGTCGCCACCTACAGCTTGGTAAAAAGTGGCCCTGAGTCTGCGCAAGTGTTGGCCGTGGAACCGGTCAAGACCCAAATCAAAACCCCGCGTGAAGTGTGCAAGGACGTCACCGTGACCCGGCAGAAGCCGGTTCAGGACCAGCACCAGATCGCCGGTACTGTCCTGGGCGCCGTGGCCGGTGGCCTGTTGGGCAACCAGATCGGCGGCGGCACCGGCAAGAAAATCGCCACCGTGGCCGGTGCGGCCGGCGGCGGTTATGCCGGTAACAAGATTCAGGAAGGCATGCAGGAACGCGACACCTACACCACCACCCAAACGCGCTGCAACACGGTCAATGACATCAGCGACAAGGTTGTAGGCTACGACGTTCGCTACATGCTCGACGGCAAGGAAGGCAAAGTCCGCATGGACCGTGACCCGGGCAACCAAATCCCGGTGAACAAAGAAGGCCAGCTGATCCTGGGTCAGAACGAACCCGCCCAGTGATCCAACCGCTATGAAAAAAAGCACCCTTCGGGGTGCTTTTTTTGTGCCCATGATCCATCACCCACCGCCAGTCCCTTGTGGGAGCGGGCTTGCCCGCGAAAGCGGTGGATCAGCTTGCATCCATGTTCGGGGTGTCATCCATTGTGGCGAGGGGATTTATCCCCGCTGGGGCGCGAAGCGGCCCTCAATGCCAGCAACCCGGTATGTCAGGCAGATTGAATTGACTGCTTGGAGGGGGGGCTGCTTCGCAGCCCAGCGGGGATAAATCCCCTCGCCACAAAGGGAGGTGCTTGCCTACATGAGGGCAGATTCCAGGCATAAAAAAAGCACCCCGAAAGGTGCTTTTTCTGTAGCCGAACTGTTTAACGCTTCAACGAAGCCGGCAGATGCGGCTGGATAGCGGTGAGCACAGCCTTGAAGCATTTGGTGTTGCCGGCAACGATATGGCCTTTTTCAAGGAAGTCGTGGCCGCCGGTGAAGTCGCTCACCAAACCGCCGGCTTCCTGGATCAGCAGGGCGCCTGCGGCCATGTCCCATTCAGACAGGCCTGACTCCCAGAATGCATCGAAACGGCCAGCAGCCACATAAGCGAGGTCCAGGCTGGCGGCGCCGGCGCGGCGGATGCCGGCGGTCTGGCCGACGAGGGCCCGGAACATGCCCAGGTAGTTGTCCAGGTTGTCCATCTGGTCATCGCGGAACGGGAAACCGGTACCCAGCAGGGCGCCTTCCAGGCTGGTACGACCGCTGACGCGCAGGCGACGGCCGTTCAGCTGGGCGCCACGGCCACGGCTGGCGGTGAATTCTTCCTGGCGAACCGGATCCAGCACAACGGCGTGTTCCAGGCGGCCACGGTATTTGCAGGCGATGCTGACAGCGAAATGAGGGATGCCGCGCAGGAAGTTGGTGGTGCCGTCCAGCGGATCGATGATCCACAGGTACTCTTCACCTTCGATCCCGGTGCCGGCGTGCATGCCGGTCTCTTCACCCAGGATCGAGTGATTCGGGTAAGCCTTGCGCAACGCGTCGACGATTTTTTGCTCGGCGGCGCGATCCACCTCGGACACGTAGTCCTTGGCGTCTTTTTCATCGACCTTGATGGTATCCAGGCGCTCGATGGAGCGGAAGATCAGTTCACTGGCGCTGCGGGCGGCGCGCAGCGCGATATTCAGCATGGGCTGCATGGAGGTGTCACCTAAGGTTGTTAAAGAAAGCCGCGCATTCTATCAGAAAGTTTTCTCAGGAGAAGGTTGGTGTTCGCTTTCATAGCTTAACGGTAGGTGCTTAGGTAAGATTTGCTCCCTTTATCGTGTTCGAGAGCGCCTCCCTTGTTGCAGAACATTCGTGTCGTCCTGGTCAATACCAGCCATCCGGGTAACATCGGCGGAGCTGCGCGGGCCATGAAGAACATGGGCTTGTCGCGGCTGGTGCTGGTCGAACCTCGTTCGTTTCCCCATCACGAAGCCGACGCCCGGGCTTCCGGCGCCGGCGACATCCTGGCCAATGCCCAGGTCGTCGCCACCCTGGAAGACGCCCTGGTGGGTTGCAACCTGGTGCTCGGCACCAGCGCCCGCGACCGTCGCATCCCTTGGCCACTGCTCGATCCTCGCGAATGCGGGACCAAAGTGATCGAGGAGGCCGCGCAAAACGCAGAGATCGCCCTGGTGTTTGGTCGTGAAGATTCCGGCCTGACCAACGAAGAGCTGCAGCGATGTCACTTTCACGTGCATATCCCTTCCGACCCGGAGTTCAGTTCCCTGAACCTCGGGGCGGCGGTGCAGGTGTTGAGCTATGAAGTGCGCATGGCTTGGCTGGCGGCCGAAGGCAAGCCCAGCAAGGTCGAAAAAATCGAGGTCACGTCGCCGCGCAGTGAGACACTGGCGACCATGGACGAGCTGGAACGATTCTATGAACACCTGGAGCAGACCCTGGTGGACATCGAGTTCCTCGACCCAGACAAGCCTCGGCACTTGATGGCGCGCCTGCGTCGGTTGTACGGACGAAGCTCGGTTAGCCGGGCGGAGATGAATATATTGCGCGGCATCCTCACGGAAACCCAGAAAGCGGCCCGTGGCGAGCTGATTAAGCGGAAGAAATAAAATGTTCGAACGTTTGCGTGAAGATATCCAAAGCGTTTTCCATCGCGACCCAGCGGCGCGCAATGCCTTTGAAGTGCTGACCTGCTACCCGGGAATGCACGCGATCTGGATCCACCGCCTGTCTGGCGCCTTGTGGAACATGGGCTGGAAATGGCTAGCGCGGGTGGTCTCGAACTTCGGCCGCTGGTTGACCGGGATCGAGATTCATCCGGGTGCCAAGGTCGGTCGTCGGTTCTTCATCGACCACGGCATGGGCATCGTCATTGGCGAAACCGCCGAGATCGGCGACGACGTGACGCTATACCAGGGCGTGACCCTTGGCGGCACCAGCTGGAACAAAGGCAAGCGCCACCCAACCCTGGAAGACGGCGTGGTGGTGGGCGCGGGCGCCAAGGTGCTCGGGCCGTTCACGGTAGGGGCAGGGGCGAAAGTCGGCTCCAACGCCGTGGTCACCAAGGCTGTGCCTCCCGGCGCCACTGTGGTGGGCATTCCGGGGCGGATCATCGTCAAGTCCGACGACGAGCTGGACGCCCGGCGCAAGGCCATGGCCGAGAAGATCGGCTTCGATGCCTACGGCGTCGGCGAAGACATGCCCGACCCGGTCGCCCGCGCCATCAACCAGTTGCTCGATCACCTGCAGGCCGTCGATGGGCGCCTGGAGGGGATGTGCGGCGCCCTGAAGGACCTGGGCAGTAATTACTGCGCCAAGGACCTGCCTGAGCTGCGCGAGGAAGACTTCGCGTGTGTGAAGGACAAGGATGAGAGCCAGGCTAGCTGAAACCCTGCTGGCCTCATCGCGAGCAAGCTCGCTCCCACGGGGGATCTGTGGTGTACACCCATTGTGCATCCACCAAAGCCCTCCTGTGGGAGCGAGCTTGCTCGCGATAAACGACAGCGCGGTATCACTGGTCGCCACTGGCCAGCCTTTGCTATCATTCGCGCGCTCTTTCGCGGGTAAACCTGAGTAAAGCACTAGGTCTTATACTTGACTTAAATACTCGGGAATTGCATACTCGCCCCCATTCCGAACTCCGTGGTAATTGTCCATGCGACTGACTACAAAAGGCCGATACGCCGTGACCGCAATGCTGGATCTGGCATTGCATGCGCAGCACGGGCCGGTGTCCCTGGCCGATATCTCCGAGCGCCAGGGCATTTCCCTGTCCTATCTTGAGCAGCTGTTCGCCAAGCTGCGCCGCAGCAACCTGGTTTCCAGTGTTCGCGGCCCCGGCGGCGGCTACCAGCTGTCACGCGACATGCAAGGCATCCAGGTCGCCCAGGTGATCGATGCAGTGAACGAATCGGTCGATGCGACCAAATGCCAGGGCCTTGGCGACTGCCATGGCGGCGATACTTGCCTGACCCACCACTTGTGGTGCGACCTCAGCCTGCAGATTCACGAATTTCTAAGCGGTATCAGCTTGGCTGACCTTGTAACTCGCCGTGAGGTGCAAGAAGTAGCCCAGCGTCAGGACCAGCGCCGTTGCAATAGCAAGGCGCCACACCTGGACAAGATTGAAGCGTCCGCCGTCGAATGACCGCCGCAGAGCAAGCGGAACGCCAGCCAGCCTGATTTAGGAGAGACTCCATGAAATTGCCGATTTACCTTGATTACTCTGCGACTACCCCGGTTGATCCGCGTGTCGCGCAAAAAATGAGTGAATGCCTGCTGGTCGACGGAAACTTCGGTAACCCGGCGTCCCGCTCCCACGTGTTTGGCTGGAAGGCCGAAGAGTCGGTCGAAAACGCCCGTCGCCAGGTCGCTGACCTGGTCAATGCCGACCCGCGTGAAATCGTCTGGACCTCCGGTGCCACTGAGTCCGACAACCTGGCAATCAAGGGTGTCGCGCACTTCTACCACACCAAGGGCAAGCACCTGATCACCTCCAAGATCGAGCACAAGGCTGTCCTGGACACCATGCGCCAACTGGAGCGTGAAGGTTTCGAAGTCACCTACATCGAACCGGGTGAAGACGGCATCATCACCCCAGCCATGGTGGAAGCCGCACTGCGCGACGACACCATCCTGGTTTCGATCATGCACGTGAACAACGAAATCGGCACCGTCAACGACATCGAAGCCATCGGCGAGCTGACTCGCTCCAAAGGCGTCCTGTTCCACGTCGACGCGGCCCAGTCCACCGGCAAGGTCGACATCGACCTGTCCAAGCTCAAAGTCGACCTGATGTCGTTCTCGGCCCACAAGACCTACGGTCCTAAAGGCATCGGCGCGCTGTACGTGAGCCGCAAGCCGCGTGTGCGCATCGAAGCGACCATGCACGGCGGCGGTCACGAGCGTGGCATGCGTTCCGGCACCCTGGCGACCCACCAGATCGTCGGCATGGGCGAAGCCTTCCGTGTAGCCAAAGAAGACATGGCTGCCGAGAACGTGCGCATCAAGGCCTTGAGCGACCGCTTCTTCAAGCAGGTCGAGCACCTCGAAGAACTCTACGTCAACGGCAGCATGATCGCCCGCGTACCGCACAACCTGAACCTGAGCTTCAACTATGTTGAAGGCGAGTCGCTGATCATGGCGCTCAAGGATCTGGCCGTGTCGTCCGGTTCGGCGTGCACCTCGGCGTCGCTGGAGCCTTCGTACGTACTGCGCGCCCTGGGCCGCAACGACGAACTGGCCCACAGCTCCATTCGCTTCACCTTCGGTCGCTTCACCACCGAAGAAGAAATCGATTACGCCGCGCAGAAAGTCTGCGAGGCCGTTACCAAGCTGCGCGCTCTGTCGCCGCTGTGGGACATGTACAAAGACGGCGTCGACATTTCGAAAATCGAGTGGGCGGCGCACTGAGAAGTCGCCACCAGAGCGACTCACTGATGAGGATTAAAGCAAATGGCATATAGCGAAAAGGTCATCGACCACTACGAGAACCCGCGCAACGTCGGCAAGATGGACGCGCAGGATCCTGATGTCGGCACCGGCATGGTCGGCGCGCCGGCGTGCGGCGACGTGATGCGCCTGCAGATCAAGGTCAACGAGCAAGGCATCATCGAAGATGCCAAGTTCAAGACCTACGGCTGCGGCTCGGCCATTGCGTCCAGCTCCCTCGCCACCGAGTGGATGAAGGGCAAGACCCTTGATGAAGCCGAAACCATCAAGAACACCCAGCTGGCTGAAGAACTGGCCCTGCCGCCAGTGAAGATCCACTGCTCGGTACTCGCCGAAGACGCCATCAAGGCCGCCGTTCGCGATTACAAGCAGAAGAAAGGCTTGATCTGATCCGCGTACCGGTAAGGAGTTATCCATGGCTATCCAGATGACAGAAGCGGCAGCTAACCATATCCAGCGCTCCCTTGCGGGGCGCGGCAAGGGCGAGGGTATCCGCCTGGGTGTTCGCACCACGGGCTGTTCTGGTCTCGCCTATGTACTGGAATTCGTCGACGAAGTGGGCGAAGACGATCAGGTGTTCGAAAGTCATGGTCAGAAAGTGATCATCGACCCGAAAAGCCTGACGTACCTGGACGGCACCGAGCTGGATTTCGTCAAGGAAGGGTTGAACGAAGGCTTCAAGTTCAACAACCCCAACGTGCGCGGTGAGTGTGGCTGCGGCGAAAGCTTCAACATCTGAGGCGGCTTGTGGGTACTCCTTGTCATTTTGCTTTGTTCCAGTTGCAACCTGCTTTCCAGCTGGATCTCGATCAGTTGTCGGCGCGTTACCTGGAATTGGCCCGTGGTGTTCATCCGGATCGCTTCGCTGACGGCTCCGAATCCGAGCAGCGGCGGGCGCTCGAGCAGTCGGCGAACCTCAACGAGGCTTACCAGACGCTCAAGAGTCCGGCCAAGCGCGCGCGTTACCTGCTCGCCATCAGCGGTCATGAGTTGCCCCTGGAAGTCACGGTCCACGATCCCGAGTTTCTTCTGCAGCAGATGCAGTGGCGCGAAGAGCTCGAAGACTTGCAGGACAGCGCCGATCTGGCCGGTGTCGCGGTATTCAAGCGCCGCTTGAAAGACGCCCAGCAAGAACTGAACGAAAGCTTCGCAGCCTGCTGGAACGATGCCGCGCAACGCGAACAGGCCGAGCGCCTGATGCGGCGCATGCAGTTCCTCGACAAGCTCACCTACGAAGTGCGCCAGCTAGAAGAGCGCCTCGACGATTAACCCAGTGCCGCTCCGGTCGCACGCCTGATTACAGATAAGTCCTGATTACGATGGCCCTACTGCAGATCGCCGAACCCGGCCAAAGTCCACAACCGCACCAGCGTCGCCTGGCTGTCGGGATCGACTTGGGTACTACCAATTCCCTGGTCGCTGCCTTGCGCAGCGGTCTTTCCGAGCCGCTGGCCGACGAGCAGGGGCAGGTGATCCTGCCGTCCGCCGTGCGTTATCACGCCGACCGCGTCGAAGTGGGCGAGTTGGCCAAGCTGGCCGCCGCCACCGACCCTCTGAACACCATTGTCTCGGTCAAGCGCTTGATGGGTCGTGGTCTGTCCGACGTCAAGCAATTGGGCGATCAACTGCCGTACCGCTTCGTCGGCGGCGAATCCCACATGCCGTTCATCGAAACCGTGCAGGGCCCGAAAAGCCCGGTCGAGGTTTCCGCCGACATCCTCAAGGTGTTGCGTCAACGCGCCGAAGCCGCGTTGGGCGGTGAACTGGTAGGGGCGGTCATCACCGTCCCGGCCTATTTCGACGACGCCCAGCGTCAAGCCACCAAGGACGCGGCCAAGCTGGCCGGCCTGAACGTGCTGCGCCTGCTTAACGAGCCGACCGCTGCAGCCGTGGCATACGGCCTCGACCAGCACGCCGAAGGCCTTGTCGCCATCTACGATCTGGGCGGCGGCACCTTCGATATCTCTATCCTGCGCCTGACTGGCGGTGTCTTTGAAGTTTTGGCCACCGGTGGCGACAGCGCCCTGGGCGGCGATGACTTCGACCATGCCATTGCCGGCTGGATCATCGAACAAGCGGGCCTGTCCGCCGATCTCGATCCGGGTGCCCAGCGTCACTTGCTGCAAACCGCCTGCGCCGCCAAGGAAGCCCTGACCGATACCGCGACTGTCGAAGTGGTTTACGGCGATTGGAAAGCATCCCTGACCCGCGCCGCCTTCGATGCGCTGATCGAGCCGATGGTCGCCCGCAGCCTCAAGGCCTGCCGCCGTGCCGTGCGTGATTCCGGCATTGAGTTCGAAGACGTCAAGGCCGTGGTCATGGTCGGCGGTTCGACCCGTGTACCTCGGGTTCGCGAAGCCGTTGCCGAGGCCTTTGGCCGCCAGCCGCTGACCGAAATCGACCCGGACCAGGTGGTTGCCATCGGCGCCGCGATCCAGGCCGATACCCTGGCCGGCAACAAGCGCGAGGGCGGCGAATTGCTGCTGCTCGACGTGATTCCGTTGTCTTTGGGTCTGGAAACCATGGGCGGCCTGATGGAGAAGGTGATCCCGCGCAACACCACCATCCCCGTGGCCCGCGCCCAGGACTTCACGACTTATAAAGACGGCCAGTCGGCCATGATGGTCCACGTGCTGCAAGGCGAGCGTGAGCTGATCAGCGACTGCCGTTCCCTGGCGCGCTTCGAATTGCGCGGCATCCCGGCCATGGTCGCCGGCGCGGCGAAGATCCGCGTGACCTTCCAGGTCGATGCCGACGGTTTGCTCAATGTCTCCGCCCGCGAACTGGCTTCGGGCGTGGAAGCGAGCATTCAGGTCAAGCCGTCCTACGGCCTGACCGACGGCGAAATCGCCAAGATGCTCAAGGATTCGTTCCAGCACGCCAGCGACGACAAAGTGGCCCGCGTGCTGCGTGAGCAGCAGGTCGACGCCCAGCGTTTGATCGAAGCCGTGCAAGGGGCCCTTGAGGCCGACGGCGAGCGCTTACTGGATGCCGAAGAGCGCATGGTCATCGAGCTGCAAATGCAAGAACTGTCCGAATTGATCAAAGGCACCGATGGTTATGCCATCGAGCAGCAGACCAAGCGTCTGTCGCACGTCACCGATGCCTTTGCTGCCCGCCGCCTGGACTCGACGGTCAAGGCCGCCCTGGCGGGGCGCAACCTGAATGAAATCGAGGAATAACTGATGCCGCAGGTGATTTTTTTGCCCCACGAGAAGTTCTGCCCGGAGGGTATGGTCGTGGAGGCTGAGCCCGGGACGTCCATTCTTGAACTGGCTCATGAGCATCACATCGAGATGGAAAGTGCCTGTGGCGGTGTCTGTGCGTGCACGACCTGTCATTGCATCGTTCGTGAAGGCTTCGATTCGCTGGAAGAGGCGGACGAGCTGGAAGAAGATTTCCTCGATCGGGCCTGGGGCCTGGAAGCGCAATCGCGTCTGGCCTGTCAGGCGATTGTTGGCACCGAGGACCTGACCATCGAAATTCCGAGATACTCGCTTAACCACGCCGCCGAAGCGCCGCACTGATTCAGGGAGCTACAATGAGTCTGAAATGGGTTGATGTACTGGAAATCGCAATCCAGCTGGTTGAATCCAAGCCAGATGTAGACCCCCGTTACGTGAACTTCGTCGATCTGCACAAGTGGGTGCTGGCATTGCCGGAGTTCAGCGATGATCCGACCCGTGGTGGTGAGAAGGTGCTGGAAGCCATTCAAGCCGCCTGGATCGAAGAGGCGGACTGAGTCTGCACCGTACGCAGTTAGGCAATACCCAAGAACCCGCGTATAATTCGCGGGTTTAATTTTTCGCAAATTACCGTTTCTGGAGTTACACCATGGCTGTTCAACGTACTTTCTCCATCATCAAGCCTGACGCCGTTGCTAAAAACGTGATCGGCAAGATCGTTACCCGTTTCGAAGACGCTGGCCTGCGCGTTGTAGCTTCGAAAATGAAGCAACTGTCCAAAGCCGAAGCCGAAGGCTTCTACGCTGAGCACAGCGAGCGCGGTTTCTTCGGTGAACTGGTTGCCTTCATGACTTCCGGTCCGGTTGTCGTTCAGGTGCTGGAAGGCGAAAACGCCATCGCTCGCAACCGTGAGCTGATGGGCGCTACCAACCCTAAAGAAGCCGCTGCCGGCACCATCCGTGCTGACTTCGCCGAGTCGATCGATGCCAACGCCGTTCACGGTTCGGACTCCGAAGCCGCCGCTGCCCGCGAAATCGCTTACTTTTTCGCCGCTACTGAAGTAACCGCTCGCTAAGCATTGGCTTAAGAGTGAAGGTGAATCCATGACGACATCGACTGTTAAAACCAACCTGCTGGGGCTGACCCAACAGGAAATGGAAAAATTCTTCGACTCAATCGGGGAGAAGCGTTTCCGTGCCGGTCAGGTAATGAAATGGATTCACCACTTTGGCGTCGACGACTTCGACGCCATGACGAATGTCAGCAAGGCCTTGCGCGAAAAGCTCAAGGCTGTTGCTGAAATTCGTGGTCCGGAAGTGGTCAGCGAGGACATCTCCAGCGACGGCACCCGTAAATGGGTGGTGCGCGTGGCGTCCGGCAGCTGCGTCGAGACCGTCTACATTCCCCAGGGCAAGCGCGGCACCTTGTGCGTTTCGTCCCAGGCAGGCTGTGCCCTGGATTGCAGTTTCTGCTCCACCGGCAAGCAAGGCTTCAATAGCAACCTCACCGCCGCCGAAGTGATCGGCCAGGTGTGGATTGCCAACAAATCCTTTGGCAGCGTCCCGGCGACCGTCGACCGTGCCATCACCAACGTGGTGATGATGGGCATGGGTGAGCCGCTGCTGAACTTCGACAACGTCGTGGCCGCCATGCACCTGATGATGGATGACCTGGGCTATGGCATCTCCAAGCGCCGGGTGACCTTGTCCACCTCGGGCGTGGTGCCGATGATCGATGAGCTGGCCAAGCACATCGACGTCTCCCTGGCGTTGTCGCTGCACGCACCCAATGACGCATTGCGTAATCAATTGGTGCCGATCAACAAGAAATATCCGCTTAAGATGCTGCTCGAATCATGCCAGCGCTACATGTCGTCCCTGGGCGAAAAGCGCGTGCTGACCATCGAATACACCTTGCTCAAGGATGTGAACGATAAGGTTGAGCATGCAGTCGAGATGATCGAGTTGCTCAAGAACATCCCGTGCAAGATCAACCTGATCCCGTTCAACCCGTTCCCGCACTCCGGTTACGAGCGCCCGAGCAACAACGCGATTCGTCGCTTCCAGGATCAGCTTCACCACGCTGGCTTCAACGTCACCGTGCGCACCACCCGCGGTGAAGACATCGATGCCGCGTGTGGCCAATTGGTAGGACAGGTGCTGGATCGCACCCGCCGCAGCGAACGCTACATTGCCGTGCGCGAGTTGAACGCCGCCGACGATGTAGCGCCAAACGCTGCGAACAGTCACTAAGAGAGGAACTCTATGTCCCTGCGCTTCGCGCTCATTTTGCTGTTGGCCGGGCTTTGCACCGGTTGTGTTCTGTCGGGTGACTACAACCCGATGAAAACCAGCAAGGGGCGCGATGAGGCGCGTGTGGCCTATGTGCAACTGGGCATTGGCTACTTGCAGCAGGGCATGACCGAACGGGCCAAGGTACCGCTCAAGAAAGCCCTGGAGCTGGATGATTCCGACCCCGATGCCAACGCGGCCCTGGCCTTGGTGTTCCAGGCCGAGATGGAACCCGAGCTGGCCGACGAGCATTTTCGCAAGGCGCTGTCCGGCCGGCCGCAGGATGCGCGGATCCTCAACAACTACGGCAGCTTCCTTTTCGAGCAGAAACGCTTCAAGGAGGCCTACGAGCGTTTTGAGCAGGCCGCCGCCGACACGCTTTATCCCGAGCGTTCGCGGGTTTTCGAGAACCTCGGCATGACGGCCTCGAAACTCGGCCAGCGTGACCTGGCTCGCCAGCAGCTTGAAAAAGCGCTGCGGCTCAACCATCAGCAACCGCGTGCCTTGCTGGAAATGGCTGAGTTGTCTTACGAAGACAGGCAATATGTGCCTGCGCGCGACTATTACGAACGTTTTAGCCTGCTGAGCGAGCAAAATGCACGTAGTCTATTGCTCGGTGTTCGACTGGCGCATGTGTTTGAAGATCGTGACAAGGCTGCCAGTTATGGCCTGCAACTAAAAAGACTCTATCCCGGTACGCCGGAATATCAGCAATACCTGTCGGAGCAATGATGAAAGCGGCGCATCCTGAAGTTGTAGCAGCGACTCGCGTAAACCCCGGTGAGACCCTGCGTCAAGCCCGCGAAAGCAATGGTTGGTCGCTGGCCGAAGTGGCCATCAAGCTCAATCTCACCGTGGCTTCCCTGGGCAATCTGGAAACCGGCGCGTTCGACAAGCTGCCAGGGCATACCTTCGCCCGGGGCTACATCCGCGCCTATGCCAAATTGCTCGGCATGGACCAGACCATCCTGGTCCAGCAATTCGATCAATTCACCGGTTCCGACGCCCAGGGCAGCAATGTGCACAGCCTGGGTCGCATCGAGGAGCCGGTTCGCGTTTCCCACACTATTTTGCGCATCGTCAGCCTGTTGCTGTTGATCGCGGTGATTGGTGGCGGTTTTGTCTGGTGGCAGGACCAGGCGTCCTTGCGCAACAAGGAACCGGTCGCCATGAACCCTGAACATGTCGAAGTCGAAGGCGCCGACGGCACCACCCAGATCCATCCGCTGGACGAGCCGGAAGACCAGGCCGTGGTGGAAGCCCAGGGCGAAGGTGAAACCACCTTGGCGCTGCCTCAAGGCCAGGACGGCGCCGATGCCGAGGCGGGTGCCGAGCCGGCTGTTCCGGCCCCAGCGCCTGCTGCACCGAGCACAACCGCGCCGATTGCCGCCGCTCCAACCGTCCCGAGCACGCCTGCGCCAAACGCCGCTGCACCGGCTACCCCAGCGGCTCCCGCCGCCGCACCCGTGGCGCCGTCGGCCGGTGAAGGCCAGGTCCAGATTCAATTCGTCGCCGATTGCTGGACGCAAGTCACCGACGGCAACGGTAAGGTGCTGTTCAGTGGCCTCAAGCGCAAGGGCGATAACACCTCCATCAACGGCAAGCCGCCTTTCGCCGTACGCCTGGGGTACGCCCGTGGCGCGCAGGTCAGCTACAACGGCCAGCCGGTCGACATCGCTCCATTCACCAGTGGCGAGACCGCTCGCCTGAAGTTGGGTCAATAAGTCATGCACGGCGAATCTCCAATCAAGCGTCGCGAATCCCGCAAGATCTGGGTCGGTAACGTGCCCGTGGGTGGCGATGCGCCTATCGCTGTGCAGAGCATGACCAACAGCGACACCAACGACGTGGCTGCCACGGTCGCGCAGATCAATCGCCTGGAAGCCGCCGGCGTCGATATCGTGCGGGTTTCCGTGCCGGACATGGACGCCGCCGAGGCGTTTGGCAAGATCAAGCAGTTGGTCAAGGTGCCGCTGGTGGCCGATATCCATTTCGACTATCGCATCGCCCTGCGCGTGGCCGAACTGGGCGTGGATTGCCTGCGCATCAACCCGGGCAACATCGGTCGTGAAGACCGCGTACGCGCCGTGGTGGATGCCGCCCGCGACCGTGGCATTCCGATCCGTATCGGTGTCAACGCCGGTTCCCTGGAAAAAGACCTGCAAAAAAAATACGGCGAACCGACCCCGGCGGCGCTGGTGGAGTCGGCCCTGCGCCATGTCGAGCACCTCGAGCGCCTGAATTTCCAGGACTTCAAGGTCAGCGTGAAGGCTTCCGACGTGTTCATGGCCGTCGAAGCCTACCGCCTGCTGGCCAAGGAAATCGTCCAACCGCTGCACCTGGGCATCACCGAAGCCGGTGGGTTGCGTTCGGGCACGGTGAAATCCGCCGTCGGCCTCGGTATGCTGCTCGCCGAAGGGATTGGCGATACCATCCGCATCTCGTTGGCGGCTGATCCGGTCGAGGAAGTGAAAGTCGGCTACGACATTCTCAAATCCCTGCACCTGCGTTCCCGTGGCATCAACTTCATTGCCTGCCCGAGCTGCTCGCGGCAGAACTTCGATGTGGTCAAGACCATGAACGAGCTGGAAGGGCGACTCGAAGACCTGCTGGTGCCGCTGGATGTCGCGGTGATTGGTTGCGTGGTCAACGGGCCGGGCGAAGCCAAGGAGGCCCATATCGGCCTCACCGGCGGTACACCGAACCTGATTTACATCGACGGCAAGCCGTCGCAGAAACTGACGAATGACAATCTGGTGGATGAGCTGGAACGGCTGATCCGCCAGAAAGCGGCCGAAAAGGTCGAAGCCGACGCAGCGGTTATCGCGCGCGGTTAAGTCGAAAGATTAAGGAATAGACGTGAGCAAGTCTCTGCAAGCCATTCGTGGCATGAACGACATCCTGCCCGAGCAGACGCCCCTGTGGCGTTATTTCGAGGGCACCGTGGCGCGCCTGCTGGATAACTACGGTTACCGGCAGATCCGCATGCCAATCGTCGAGTTCACCGAGCTGTTCAAGCGCTCCATCGGTGAAGTGACCGACATCGTCGAAAAAGAGATGTACACCTTCGATGACCGCAACGGCGATTCGCTGACCCTGCGCCCTGAAGGCACGGCGGCCTGCGTGCGCGCAGTGCTCGAACACGGCATCACCGGTGGCGGTCAGGTACAGAAACTCTGGTACGTCGGCCCGATGTTCCGTCATGAGCGCCCGCAAAAGGGCCGTTATCGCCAATTCCACCAGATCGGTCTCGAGGTGTTCAACCTCGAGGGGCCGGACATCGACGCCGAACTGATCGTCATGACCTGGCGCCTGTGGGGCGAGTTGGGGCTGCGTGATGCGGTCAAGCTCGAGCTCAACAGCCTGGGCACCAGTGAGTCCCGTGGCCGCTACCGGGAAGCGTTGGTGGAGTTTCTTTCCGCGCATCTGGACAAGCTCGACGAAGACAGCCAGCGCCGTCTGAAGACCAATCCACTGCGCGTGCTCGACACCAAGAATGCCGACACCCAAGCGGTCCTGGTCGACGCGCCGAAAATGGCCGACTACCTCGACGACGAATCCCGTGCGCATTTCGAAGGGTTGAAGGCGCGCCTCGACGCTGTCGGCATTCCCTACGTGATCAACCCCAAGTTGGTCCGTGGCCTGGATTACTACAGCAAGACCGTATTCGAATGGGTCACCGACAAACTCGGCGCCCAAGGCACCGTATGTGCCGGCGGCCGCTACGACGGGCTGGTGGAGCAGATGGGCGGTAAGCCGACCCCGGGCGTGGGCTTTGCCATGGGCATCGAGCGCTTGGTGCTGATGCTGGAAGCCTTGGACAAGGTACCCGAAGAACTGTCCCGTCAGGTCGACGTCTACCTGTGCGCCTTTGGCGAGGCCGCCGAACTGGCCGCCTTGTCGTTGAGCGAGCGGATCCGCGACCAGTTGCCCAACCTGCGCTTGCAGATCAACGCCGGCGCCGGCAGCTTCAAGAGCCAATTCAAGAAGGCCGACAAGAGCGGTGCGCTGTATGCACTGATCCTCGGTGACGACGAACTGGCCCAACAAGTGGTAGGTTTCAAACCCCTGCGTGGCCAGGGCGAACAACAAAGCATTGCCTGGGATGCGCTTGCTGCACACCTGGCCACCTGCGTCGTGCAGGGTTGAAGCTGTCAAACAGCCGATTTAGCGATTAAGGAGTATTGGGGTGTCGAGTACCGAAGATGAACAGCTGGCGGATTTGAAGGACTGGTGGACGCGCAACGGCAAGCCGCTGGTCACTGGCGGCCTGTTGGCGCTGGTCATCGTGTTCGGCTGGCAGGCCTACCAGAAATACCAGAGCAACCAGTCGCAAGGCGCCTCGGTGCTCTATCAGCAATTGCTGGAAACCACCCTGACCCCGGACGGCAAGCCTGACCCTGCCCGCGTTGCGGACCTGGCCGGCAAGCTGGACAAGGAATTCGGCGGCACCGCCTACGCGCAATACGGTCGCTTGTTCGTGGCCAAGGTTGCCGTGGACAGCGGCAAGCTGGACGACGCCGCTACCGAGCTCAAGGGTATCGTCGACAAGCCGGCCAACCCGACCCTGGGCGAAGTGGCGCGTCAGCGCCTGGCGCAGGTGCTGGCGGCGCAGAACAAGGCTGAAGATGCGTTGAAGCTGCTCGACGGCGATGCCGACAAGGCGTTCCTGGCGACCCGCGAAGAACTCAAGGGCGACCTGCTGGTACAGCTGGGTCGTGCCGATGAGGCCCATGCGGCCTACCAAAAAGCCAAGGCTGCGCTGTCGGATGAAGCCGCGGTCGGTGGCCTGCAAATCAAGCTGGACGACCTGGCCAAAGGGGATGCGTGACGTGATCCAGTGGAAACATGCAGCATTGCTGGCCCTGGCCATTCTGGCCGCGGGTTGCAGCAGCAACAGCAAGAAAGAACTGCCTCCGGCCGAGCTGACCGACTTCAAAGAAGAAGTCGTGCTGCAGAAGCAATGGAGCCGCTCCATCGGTGACGGCCAGGGTGAAACCTACAACATGCTGGTGCCGGCCATCGATGGCGACACCATCTATGCCGGCGACGTCACGGGCGTGGTCATGGCGATGGATCGCAGCAATGGCGACGTCAAGTGGGAGAAAGATCTCGAACTGCCTGTTTCCGGCGCCGTTGGCGTGGGTTACGGGCTGGTCATGATCGGCACGCTCAAGGGTGAGATCGTCGCCCTGGACGCGAGCAGCGGTGAAGAGAAATGGCGCGCCCGCGTGACCAGTGAAGTGCTCGCACCGCCTGCCACCAACGGTGACGTGGTTGTGGTCCAGACCCAGGATGACCGTCTGATTGGCCTGGATGCCGCCACCGGCAACCAGCGCTGGTTGTACGACAGCACCCCGGCGGTACTGACCTTGCGCGGCACCAGTGCGCCGATCGTCACCAACCGCCTCGCGGTGGCTGGGTTGTCGACCGGTAAAGTGGTCGCCCTGGATGTTTCCAACGGCGTGCCGGTCTGGGAACAGCGTGTAGCGATCCCACAAGGTCGTTCGGAGCTGGAGCGCGTGGTCGACATCGACGGCGGCCTGCTGCTGTCCGGCGGTACGCTGTATGTCGCCAGCTACCAGGGCCGCGTTGCGGCGCTGGACCTGGAAAGCGGTCGTCCGTTGTGGCAGCGCGATGCGTCCAGCTACGCCGGTGTCGCCCAGGGCTTTGGCAGCGTCTACGTGAGCCTGTCCTCGGGCACGGTCGAAGGCGTCGACGAGCGTTCCACCACCGCGTTGTGGAGCAACGACTCCCTGGCCCGTCGTCAACTGTCGGCCCCGGAAGTGTTCTCCAGCTACGTTGCAGTGGGTGACCTGGAAGGTTACCTGCACCTGCTCAGCCAGGTGGACGGCCGTTTCGTCGGCCGCGAACGCATCGACAGCGATGGCCTGCGGGCCCGTCCGCTGGTGGCGGGCAACATGATTTATGTGTATGGCAACAGCGGCAAACTGGAAGCCCTGACCATCAAGTAAGACTATGCTTGAGGCTAGATCTCAAGCGGCCCGTCCTTTGTGGGAGCGGGCTTGCTCGCGAATACGGTGTATCAGAGAAAACTTGTTAACTGACACACCGTATTCGCGAGCAAGCCCGCTCCCACAGGACTGCCTCCGAGCACCAGCCGCTGCCTCGCAGCGGCTTTTGTATTTTCTGAAATAACGAAGTGGAGAGCCGCATGGTTCCCGTAATCGCCCTGGTGGGCCGACCGAACGTCGGCAAGTCCACCTTGTTCAACCGCCTGACCAGGACTCGCGACGCCATCGTCGGCGACTTGTCCGGTCTGACCCGTGATCGCCAATACGGTGAGGCCAAGTGGCAAGGGCGTACCTATATTCTGGTCGACACCGGCGGCATCTCCGGTGATGAACACGGCATGGACGAAAAAATGGCCGAGCAGTCGCTGCTCGCCATCGAAGAAGCCGATGTGGTGTTGTTCCTGGTAGACGCCAAGGCCGGTTTTACCGCCGCCGACCAGATGATCGCCGAGCATTTGCGCAAACGTAACAAGCGTTCCTACGTGGTTGCCAACAAGGTCGACAACATCGACCCGGACATGGCCCGCGCTGAATTCGCACCGTTGGGCATGGGCCAGGCGATCCCGATCGCCGGTGCCCACGGTCGCGGCATCACCCAGATGCTCGAAATCGCCCTGTCTGATTTCCCCAAGGATGACGCCGAAGAGCCGGAAGACGGCGAAGAAGAGATCGTTGCCGAAGGCGAGGAAGCCAAGCGCATTCCGGGCCCTAGCGAAAAAGACGGGATCAAGATCGCGATCATCGGCCGCCCGAACGTAGGTAAGTCGACGTTGGTCAACCGCATGCTCGGCGAAGACCGGGTCATTGTGTACGACCAGCCCGGCACCACCCGTGACAGCATCTACATCCCGTTCGAGCGTAACGAAGAAAAGTACACGCTGATCGACACCGCCGGTGTGCGCAAGCGCGGCAAGATCCACGAAGAAGTCGAAAAATTCTCCGTGGTCAAAACCCTGCAGGCGATCAAAGACGCCAACGTGGTGATCTTCGTGATGGACGCCCGCGAGGGTGTGGTCGACCACGACCTGAACCTGCTGGGCTTCGCCCTGGAGGCCGGTCGTGCACTGGTCATCGCGATCAACAAGTGGGACGGCATGACGCCGAGCGAGCGGGATTTCGTCAAGGTCGAATTGCAGCGCCGGCTGTTCTTCGTCGACTTCGCCGATATCCACTTCATCTCGGCCCTGCACGGCACGGGCGTGGGCAACCTCTACGCCTCGGTGCAGAACTCGTTCAAGTCGGCGGTCACCCGCTGGCCGACCAACCGCCTGACCCAGATCCTGGAAGACGCCGTTGGCGAGCACGCCCCACCGATGGTCAACAACCGCCGGATCAAGCTGCGTTACGCCCACTTGGGTGGTGCCAACCCGCCGATTATCGTGATCCACGGTAACCAGATCGAGAAGGTGCCCAAGTCGTACGTCCGTTACCTGGAAAACACCTATCGCCGCGTCCTGAAGCTGGTCGGCACGCCGATCCGCATTGAATTCAAGGGTGGCGAGAACCCGTACGAAGGCAACAAGAACACGCTCACCGACCGCCAGGTCAACAAGAAGCGTCGCTTGATGTCGCACAACAAGAAGGCTGACAAGAAGCGTCGCGATAAGCGCTGATCGGACCTGCTGGCCGGAACAGCTTTTGTGGCGAGGGAGCTTGCTCCCGCTGGGTTGCGAAGCAACCCCAAATCTATCAGCTGCCATGTTGTAGCAGATGGAACGCAGGGGGCTGCTGCGCAGCCCAGCGGGAGCAAGCTCCCTCGCCACAGAGTTTTCCTGCGATTGGGCGACATGAAAAAGGGTGCCCTTGGTGGCACCCTTTTTCATGCCCGGCGATTGGGCTATCCTCGACCTCTCCCGCGCCGCACCAGAGCCGGGTGCAGACCCAGGGAACCCTCGATGATCACCAGCAAGTTGCCGAATGTCGGCATCACTATCTTTACCCAGATGTCCCAGCTCGCCGCGCAGACTGGCGCGCTCAATCTGTCCCAAGGGTTTCCCGATTTCGATGGTCCCCAGGCCCTGCGCGATGCAGTCGGCCGGCATATCGCCCAAGGCCATAACCAGTATTCGCCCATGACCGGTTTGCCGGCCCTGCGCCAACAGATCGCGGCGAAGATCGCCCGCAGTTACGGCGTCACCGTCGATGCCGACCAGGAAGTCACCGTCACCCCAGGTGCGACCCAGGCGATTTTCTGTGCCATTGCCGCCGTGGTTCACAGCGGCGACGAAGTGATCGTGTTCGACCCTTGCTATGACAGCTACGAGCCGGCGGTGCAGCTGGCGGGTGGGCGCTGCGTGCATGTGCAGTTGGGCCTGGATGACTTCGCCATCGACTTCCAGAAGCTCGGCGAAGCCCTGAGCCCGCGTACGCGGATGATCATCCTCAACAGCCCCCACAACCCCAGCGGCGCCCTCATCAGTCGTGCCGAGCTGGATCAGTTGGCGGCGTTGATTCGTGACCGCGACATTTACCTGATCAGCGACGAGGTCTACGAGCACCTGGTGTTCGACGGCGTTTCCCACGCCAGCGTCCTGGCCCACGAAGAGCTGTACCGCCGGGCCTTCGTGGTCAGTTCGTTTGGCAAGACCTACCATGTCACCGGCTGGAAAACTGGCTATGTCGTGGCGCCGTCCGCTCTGACGGCGGAGCTGCGCAAGGTGCATCAATACGTCAGCTTCTGCGGCGTGACGCCATTGCAGTACGCATTGGCCGACTACATGGCCGAGCATCCGGAGCACGTCGAAGAACTGCCGGACTTCTACCAGGCCAAGCGCGATCTGTTCTGCGATCTGCTGGCTCCGTCGCGGTTCAGTTTCAAGCGGGTGGCCGGGACCTATTTCCAGTTGGTGGATTACTCGCAAATCCGCCCGGACTTGAATGACGTCGACATGGCGGTCTGGATGACCCGTGAGCACGGCGTGGCGACGATCCCGGTCTCGGTGTTCTACCAGAGCCCGCCCGAAGGCCAGCGCCTGGTGCGCCTGTGCTTTGCCAAACGCGAGGAGACGCTGCGCGAAGCGGCGGAAAAACTATGCGTGATCTGAGTGCGTTGCCCAACCTCAATGTCGCGTTGATCCAGACCACCCTGGCCTGGCACGACCGCCAGGCCAATCTGGTCCACTTCGAAGGTTTGCTGGAGCAGGCGCGTGGGGCGGACCTGATCATCCTGCCGGAAATGTTCACCACCGGGTTCTCCATGGAGTCCGAGGCCCTGGCGGAGCCGGAATACGGTCCGTCGCACAAGTGGCTCAAGGCCCAGGCGGCGAAACTGGATGCGGTCATCACTGGCAGTGTGATCATCCAGGCCGCCGACGGCAGCCATCGCAATCGCCTGCTGTGGGCGCGACCGGACGGTGAGGTGCTGCATTACGACAAGCGTCATCTGTTTCGCATGGCGGGGGAGCACAACCATTACACGCCGGGCGAACGCCAGGTGTTGTTCGAACTCAAGGGGTGGCGGGTTCGGCCGCTGATTTGCTATGACCTGCGCTTCCCGGTCTGGAGCCGCGATGCCGAAGACACCGACCTGTTGCTGTACACCGCCAACTGGCCGGGTGCCCGACGCCAGCATTGGAACCGGCTGCTGCCGGCCCGGGCGATCGAGAACCTGTGCTACGTGGCGGCAGTGAACCGCATCGGTACGGACGGCAAGGGCTTTGCCTATACCGGTGACAGTCAGGTGCTGGATTTCCAAGGCGAGACCTTGCTCAGCGCCGGCGAGGCAGACGGGGTGTTCACAGTGTGTTTGAACGCGGCGGACCTGGCAGCGTATCGCACGCGGTTTCCCGCGAACCTGGATGCCGACGACTTCGAATTTATCTGATTGAAACGATTCAGCCCTTCAGAAGCGGTGTTGCGTGCCGATAAACGGTCAGCCAAGGAGAATGCTCATGACCACGATCAGCGCAACCACCGTTAACCCGTACCCGCTTTCGGCGCCTAAAGTCTCGATCAAAGGGGCCACTGAAGAGAAAGGAACCAGTGCTGTAGCGCCGACTGACGCCAACGGCGATAAAGACAAAGACAGCAAGCTAAGTGTGGATACCAGCGGTGCGAATGTCGCCGGTGCTCCTTCCAGCGGCGGTGGGGACGTCATCGAGCAACTGAAAAAGCAGATCGAGCAGGCCGAAAAACTGCTGGCCCAGCAGCAAGCCCAATTGGCCCGCGTGCAGAAGAGCCAGGCCAACGAAGAGCAGAAGGCCCAGCAGGCCATGGCCATCCAGACCCAGATCATGGGTACCCAGGCGATGCTGCAAACCTTGCGGGCGTCGTTGTTGCTGGCCATGACCGTTTCTGTCGACACCCATGCCTGACATTTGGGTTGTCTGACAGGTCGCCATCGCGAGCAAGCTCGCTCCCACAGGGGCTGAGGGAGGCACAGGATTTTGGACCCACTGAAGATCCAGTGTGGGAGCGAGCTTGCTCGCGATGAGGCCAGAACAGTCAGCACCAAACCATCAGCCAAACAAAAAGGCCCCAAGGTTCACACCCTGGGGCCTTTTTGCATTTCAGCCCAGGAATCAGGCTGCCTTGGCTTCTGGCTGGCTCAGCGAGCGGTTCAGCGCACTGAACAGGGCCTTGAAGCTGGCGGTGGTGATGTTTTCATCGATGCCCACGCCGTGCACGGCACGCTCGCCGTTAACCCGTAGTTCGATGTACGCCGCAGCCTTGGCGTTGGTACCGGCACCAATGGCATGTTCGTTGTAGTCCATGATCTCCACCGGAATCGGCAGGCCGGCCACCAGGGCTTCTAGGGCGCCGTTGCCCTTGCCGCGCCAGTGCAGGTTGGTCTCGCCCTGGCCCTTGCTGGCCACTTCCACTTCCACGGCGCTGTTGCCGTTTTCTTCCTGCAGGCGATGGCTGACCAGCGCGTACGGGGTGTTGGCTTGCAGGTATTCGCGCTGCAGCAGGCCGTGGATCTGCTGGGCGGTCATTTCCAGGCCCAGGCGATCGGTTTCGCGCTGCACCACCTGGCTGAATTCGATCTGCATGCGACGCGGCAGGCTGATGCCGTATTCCTGCTCCAACAGGTAGGCGATGCCGCCCTTGCCGGACTGGCTGTTGACGCGAATCACCGCCTCGTAGCTGCGGCCGATGTCTGCCGGGTCGATCGGCAGGTACGGGACTTCCCACAGGCCGTCGGATTTCTGCTGGGCGAAGCCCTTGCGAATCGCGTCCTGGTGCGAACCGGAGAACGCGGTGTGAACCAGGTCGCCCACGTACGGGTGACGCGGATGAACGGGGATCTGGTTGCACTCTTCGACTACTTTGCGCACGCCGTCGATGTCGGAGAAGTCCAGCCCAGGGTTGATGCCTTGGGTGTAGAGGTTCAGTGCCACGGTCACCAGGTCGACGTTACCGGTGCGTTCGCCGTTGCCGAACAGGCAGCCTTCGACGCGGTCGGCGCCGGCCATCAGGCCCAGCTCGGTGGCGGCCACGCCGGTGCCACGGTCGTTGTGGGTGTGCAGGCTGATGATCACGCTGTCACGGCGGGTGATGTTGCGGTGGAACCACTCGATCTGGTCGGCGTAGATGTTCGGGGTGGCAACTTCCACGGTCGCTGGCAGGTTGAGGATCACCTTGTGCTCAGGCGTCGGGTTCCAGACTTCGATCACCGCGTCGCAGACTTCCTTGGCGAACTCCAGCTCGGTGGCGCTGAAGGTTTCTGGCGAGTATTCGAACTGCCATTGGGTTTCTGGCTGCTGGGCGGCGTATTTGACGAACAGCTTGGCCGCGTTCACCGCGATTTCCTTCACGCCTTCCTTGTCCTGGTTGAACACGATGCGGCGGAACGACGGGCAGGTGGCGTTGTAGAGGTGGACGATGGCTTTTTTGGCGCCGCGCAGGGATTCGAAAGTGCGGGCGATCAGGTCTTCACGGGCCTGGGTCAGCACCTGGATGGTGGTGTCGTCCGGGATGTGGCCTTCTTCGATCAGGGTACGCACGAAGTCGAAGTCAGTCTGCGATGCGGCTGGGAACGACGCTTCGATTTCCTTCACGCCCACGGCCACGAGGGTTTTCCAGAAGCGCAGCTTCTTCACCGCGTCCATCGGCTCGATCAGCGACTGGTTGCCGTCACGCAGGTCGGAACTGCACCAGATCGGCGCGGCAGTGATGGTCTTCGACGGCCAGGTGCGATCCGGCAGGTTGATGGTCGGGAAGGCGCGGTATTTGGAAGACGGGTCTTTGAGCATGCTCATCAGGGAATCCTTATTGTCGTGGCCGGAAAAAGGCGGCCTGCCGGTGGTTCGAATGGGGGTGGTTTCAGAGCCGGAACGAGGTGCCGCGATTCAGCCCGGCAGTCGTGCGCTGACGAGGCACAGGCTGCGGTGCTGGCGAAGCTGGATGAGGGTGTGAGAGGTTTTCATGCCTCAACCCTAACCGGGCGAGGGGAGGATCGCAAGCAGTCGAGAAAAATTGAGAGAAGTTCTGCTTTTCGATGAGTTGGCGAGATTTAATCGCGCCTATTTGATAAGTCGGTGTTGGAAATTGCGTCGATGTTTTGAGCTTGGCAATTCACTGAGGGTGGTGATGCGGCTGCCGTCATCGCGAGCAAGCTCGCTCCCACAGGGGATCTCTGTGGGTTGCGAGAGATGTATTCACAACAAATCCCAATGTGGGAGCGAGCTTGCTCGCGAAGAGGCCAGTAGCCTTGCACAAACCTCAGGGCTGGAACGCCCCGATGAAAATCGCCGGATCCACCCGCGCATCATTCAGGCTGATGTTCCAGTGCATATGCGGCCCGGTCGCCCGACCCGTGGAACCGACCTTACCCACCACCGTGCCCCGGGCCAGCTGCTGGCCGACCTTCACGTCGATCTTCGACATGTGGCAGAACATGCTGATGAAGCCTTGGCCGTGGTCGACGAACACGGTGTTGCCATTAAAGAAGTAATTGCCGGTGAGGATCACCTTGCCGGCGGCCGGGGTCTTGATCGGCGTACCGGCGGGCACGGCGAAGTCCAGGCCGGCGTGGGGGTTGCGCTCTTCGCCGTTGAAGAAACGACGCACGCCGAACTTGCTCGACAGCGGGCCGTTGACCGGCTTGTCCAGCAACAGGTTGCTGGGGATGTTCGGGCTGAAGCTGCGGTAGGCTTTCAATTGCACCGCCAACTCGGCATCGATGCGCTTGAGGTCCGCCGGGTTCGGGTTGACCTGGCGTTTGTTCTTCAGGGTGATGTGTTGCTCGGGGTACTTTTTATAACCGACCACGAACGGCTGGGTCGCGCCGCCGCTGCTGATCTGTTGGGTGCCGGGCTGGACTGTCAGCGGGATGCCGACAATCGCCAGCCAGTTGTCCTGTTCCTTGACCACCAGCACCGGCTTGCCCTGGTAACTGGCTTTCGGCGCCTGGGCCGCGCTGCCCAGGTCCACCACGGCCACGCCGCCGGGCACCGGTTTGTTCAACAGGCGACTGATGTAACTGTCGGCGTGGGCGTTGAAGGTCAGGCACAGCAACAGCAATGGGGCGAGATATCGCGGCATGAATCAATCCAGTAAAGAAAGGGTGACTGGCGTCAGGTGATTGTCTTCGACCCGTACCAGCAGCTCGCCTTCGCCAAGGCGGGCGGTCAGGCGTTGGCCGGTCTGGGTTTGCCCGGCGCTGCGGATCGCATGGCCACGCTCATCGAGCAAGATGCTGTAGCCCCGGCCAAGGGTCGCCAGGGGGCTGACGATGTGCAGCGTCTGCATCTGGTTGTGCAACTGCACACGTCGCGCTTTCAGGCCTTCGCGCATGGCCCGGGGCAGGCGTTCGGCCAGGCTGTCCAGGCGCTGGCGCAGCAACGCCAGGTGCCGGCCCGGATGTTGCCCGGCCAGGCGGGTTTCCAGGCGGATCAAGCGTTCGCGGCGGGTATTGAGGCTGCGCTCGAAGGCCCGACGCAGGCGCATGTCCAGGTCGTCGAGGCGCTGGGCTTGCTGGCGCAGGCGTTCACCGGGGTGGCGCAGGCGCCGGGTCAGGCCCTCGAGGCGCAGTTGATCGCGCATCAGGCGGTCGCGCATGCGCATCACCAGCCGGCGATGCAGGCTTTCGACCCGGCGCACCAGGTCACCGGCGTCCGGAGCCAGCAGTTCAGCGGCCGCAGACGGGGTCGGAGCGCGCACGTCGGCGACGAAATCGCTGATGGATACATCGGTTTCATGACCCACGGCGCTGACGATCGGCGTGACGCAGGCATCCACCGCCCGGGCCACGGCTTCTTCGTTGAAGCACCACAAGTCTTCCAGCGAACCGCCGCCACGGGCCAGGATCAGCGCGTCGAAACCCCGGGCATCGGCCAGTTTCAGGGCGCGGACGATTTGTGCGGTGGCTTCGCGGCCCTGCACGGCGGTGGGAATCAGGGTCAGGGCAATCTGCGGCGCTCGACGGCGGAAGACGCTGATGATGTCGCGGATCACCGCACCGGTGGGCGAGCTGATGATGCCGATGCGTTGCGGGTGGGCCGGTAGCGGCACCTTGCGCTCGGCGCTGAACAGGCCTTCGGCGCTGAGCTTTTCCTTCAGGGCATCGAAGGCCAGGCGCAGGGCACCATCGCCGGCCGGCTCCACGGTGTCGAGGATCAGTTGATAGTCGCCACGGCCCTCGAACAGCGAAACCTTGCCGCGCACCTTCACCGCCAGCCCGTCTTTCAAGGCTTGGCGCACCCGTGCGGCGTTCTGCCGGAACAGTGCGCAACGCACTTGGGCGCCGCTGTCCTTGAGGGTGAAATACACGTGGCCGGAGGCCGGACGGGCAAGGTTGGAGATTTCCCCCTCGACCCAGATGTTGCTGAACACGTCTTCGAGCAACACCCGCGCACGGCCGTTGAGCTGGCTGACAGTCAGGACCTCGCGGTCCAGGCCCAGTCGGGCAAAGGGATCTTTAATCATGGGCGGCATGATAAGGGCATTCGCCGGTGAATCTCCATGTGTGGAAACAAATCGGACCGAGTTGCCTTCATCGCGAGCAAGCTCGCTCCCACATTTGATTTCCAGTGCGACATAGATCCAGTGTGGGAGCGAGCTTGCTCGCGATAGCGATAGGCCTGTCACCACAAATGCTGGATAAGCCTCCGACCTCTGGCTAAAGTCCCCGCTCTCCTCATCAAGGAAGTGCCGGATGAATCTTCTGTCGTGGTTGGGCCAGTGGGCATTCGCGCCCATGGAGTGGCTGGTGATCGGCCTGGCCATCGCCCTGGCCTATGTCGTGTTCGGCATCGCCGGGTTCGGCACGGCACTGGTGGCGGCGCCCATTCTGTTGCTGTTCATGCCACTGTCGAAAATCGTGCCGCTGCTGGTGCTGCTGGATTTTGTCGCGGCCTTCGGCAACCTGCTGCCGTCGCGGCGGGACGTGTCCCGGCCGGAGCTGTTGCGATTGCTGCCGTGCATGGCGCTGGGTTGCACCCTGGGGGTGATTTTCCTGCTCAACCTCAAGTCCGACCTGTTGCTGCTGTTGATGGGGCTGTTCATCAGCGGCTATGCGGTCTACAGCCTGTTGATCAAGACCCGGCCGACACAGTTGTCGTCGCTGTGGGCGTTCCCGATGGGCACGGTGGGCGGGATGTTCGGGGCGTTGTTTGGCAGTGGCGGCTTTTTATATGCGATCTACCTGAACAGCCGCCTGCCCAAGGATCCGGCCCGGGCCACGCAAAGTGCCTTGATCAGTTGCAGCACCGTGGTGCGTTTGAGCCTGTTCATCATCGCGGGCGTGTATGCCGAGCTACCCTTGTTGGTACTGGCGCTGTGTTTGTTGCCGGCCATGGCGCTGGGGCTGTGGGTGGGGCGTCGCCTGACGATGCGGATGTCGCGCGAGGCATTCGTGCGGTTGGTGACCTGGCTGGTGCTCGCCAGCGGCATTGCCTTGATCGGGCGCTACCTGAGTGCTTGACCTGGCTCGGCCAGGGATTAAGCTGCCGGCCTTTATTCGCCCGTATGGGAACCTCCAGGCCTCGTCATGAATTCGCAAAGCATCATCGTCCCGAAAATATCCACCCTGCCGGTCCACGAGCCCCGGGCCCGGGCGATCGTGCGCTGGCTGGTGCGCAAGAACATCGTCGAAGAACAACTGACCACCTGCGGGCGTACCGGCAATCGCATGGCCCACGCCATCGCCCCTGGCGCGCGTGCGGTAGTCTTGCATCCTGAAGCCTTGCCGTTCGGCGAGGCGATCAATGGCCTGGAGATCATCACCAAGCGCTGCATCTATACGCCGGCCAAGGGTTTTCTCGAGGAAGCCGGCTGCGCCGAGTGCCGCAAGGAAATCGGCGAGGCGCTGTTCGAAAGCCTGGAAGACTGGATGCCGGCCCGCACCGACAACTTCACCTGCCCCGAGTGTGGGCACGAAGATGACATCAATGGCTTCCTGTTCCTGCAACCCTGCGGCTTCTCCAACCTGGGGTTCATCTTTAACAATTGGCTCGAGGCCGGTTTCAAGCAGGACTTTCTCGATGAATTCGCCGATTGGCTGGACCTGCCGGTGAGTTGGGTGAAGGTGGAGTTGTAGATAGGCACACTGGAGATGGCTTTTGTGGCGAGGGGATTTATCCCCGCTGGGGCGCGAAGCGGCCCTAAACCCAGGCTATGCGGTACATCAGGCATACGAGTCGACTGCTCTGGGACTGCTGCGCAGTCCAGCGGGGATAAATCCCCTCGCCACAGGGGGGCGGTGTACAGCCACAGTGCAGTGATTAGCCCCGTCAATCACCCCGCCAATAATAGACAGAGTTTTACATTGAGCCAGACGGGGTCCATGAGTATAATGGCGCGCTTCCATTTTCCCGCTCGGGAGCCCCCGCGATGCTGCGTATCAGCCAAGAAGCTCTGACCTTCGACGACATTCTCCTAGTGCCCGGTTATTCCGAGGTACTGCCTAACGAAGTCAGTCTCAAAACCCGTCTCACCCGTGGCATCGAACTGAATATCCCGCTGGTTTCCGCCGCCATGGACACCGTGACCGAAGCCCGTCTGGCCATTGCCATGGCCCAGGAAGGCGGTATCGGGATCATCCACAAGAACATGACCATCGAACAGCAGGCCGCCGAAGTGCGCAAGGTCAAGCGGTTCGAGGCTGGCGTGGTCAAGGACCCGATCACCATCGAGGCTGACGCCACGGTTCGCGATCTGTTCGAACTGACCCGCATGCACAACATCTCCGGCGTCCCGGTACTGCACGATGGCGACCTGGTCGGCATCGTCACTTCCCGCGACGTGCGTTTCGAGAATCGCCTGGATGCCACCGTCCGCCAAGTGATGACGCCTAAAGAGCGCCTTGTCACGGTCAAGGAAGGCACCAACAAGGACGAGGTCCGCGAATTGCTGCACAAGCACCGCATCGAGCGCGTGCTGATCGTCGACGACAAGTTCGCCCTCAAGGGCATGATGACCGTCAACGACATCGAAAAAGCCAAGGCTTACCCGCTGGCCAGCAAGGACGACCAGGGTCGTCTGCGCGTAGGCGCAGCGGTCGGTACCGGCAAGGACACCGGTGACCGCGTTGCGGCCCTGGTCAATGCCGGCGTCGACGTGGTAGTGGTCGACACCGCCCACGGCCATTCCAAAGGCGTGATCGACCGCGTTCGCTGGGTCAAGCAGAACTTCCCTGACGTGCAGGTGATCGGCGGCAACATCGCCACCGGCGCCGCCGCCAAGGCCTTGGCCGAAGCCGGCGCCGACGCGGTCAAGGTCGGTATCGGCCCTGGCTCGATCTGCACCACCCGCATCGTCGCCGGTGTTGGTGTTCCACAGATCAGCGCCATCGCCAACGTCGCCGCAGCCCTTGAAGGCACTGGTGTACCGTTGATCGCCGACGGCGGCATCCGTTTCTCCGGTGACCTGTCCAAGGCCATCGTAGCCGGTGCTTCCTGCGTGATGATGGGTTCGATGTTCGCCGGTACTGAAGAAGCGCCAGGCGAGATCGAACTGTTCCAGGGCCGTAGCTACAAGGCTTATCGCGGCATGGGTTCGCTGGGCGCCATGTCCCAGGCCCAGGGCTCTTCCGACCGTTACTTCCAGGACTCCTCCGCGGGTGCCGAGAAGCTGGTGCCGGAAGGCATCGAAGGTCGCGTGCCGTACAAAGGCACCCTGAGCGCCATCATCCATCAATTGATGGGCGGCCTGCGTTCTTCCATGGGCTACACCGGCAGCGCCAACATCGAAGAGATGCGCACCAAGCCGGAGTTCGTCCGTATCACCGGCGCCGGCATGGCCGAGTCCCATGTCCACGACGTGCAGATCACCAAGGAAGCGCCGAACTACCGAGTAGGGTAAGGCCTTCAGCAAAACGTTAATCACCGGGGCTGTTCATTCAGCCCCGAGTTGTTTCTGATTCACTACATGAGAATGAGTCATGGCCCTCGACATTCACGCTCACCGCATCCTGATCCTCGACTTCGGTTCCCAGTACACCCAGCTGATCGCCCGCCGCGTGCGCGAAATCGGCGTGTACTGCGAATTGCATCCGTTCGACATGGATGACGAAGCGATTCGCGAATTCGCGCCTAAAGGCGTCATCCTCGCCGGCGGCCCCGAGTCTGTGCACGAAGCCGACAGCCCACGCTGCCCGCAAGCCGTGTTCGACCTGGGCGTGCCGGTCTTCGGTATCTGCTACGGCATGCAGACCATGGCCGAACAACTGGGCGGCAAGGTAGAAGGCTCCGACCTGCGTGAGTTCGGGTATGCCCGCGTTGACGTCGTCGGCAAGAGCCGCCTGCTGGATGGCATCGAAGACCATATCGACGCCGACGGCCTGTTCGGCCTCGACGTGTGGATGAGCCACGGTGACAAGGTCACCAAGATGCCGGAAGACTTCCACATCCTGGCCAGCACTCCGAGCTGCCCGATCGCTGGCATGTTCAACGATGATCGCCGTTACTACGGCGTGCAGTTCCACCCCGAAGTGACCCACACCAAGCAGGGCGGCCGCATCCTGTCGCGCTTCATCCTCGACATCTGCGAGTGCGAAGCCCTGTGGACCCCGTCGAAGATCGCTGAAGACGCCATCGCCCAGGTGCGCGCCCAGGTCGGTACCGACAACGTTCTGCTGGGCCTGTCCGGCGGCGTGGACTCCTCGGTGGTCGCTGCGCTGCTGCACAAGGCCATTGGCGATCAACTGACCTGCGTCTTCGTCGACAACGGCCTGCTGCGCCTGCACGAAGGCGAGCAAGTCATGGCCATGTTCGCCGAGAACATGGGCGTCAAGGTGATCCGCGCCAACGCCGAGGAGCAGTTCCTGGGCAACCTGGCCGGCGAGTCCGACCCGGAGAAGAAGCGCAAGATCATCGGCCGCACCTTCATCGACGTGTTCGATGCCGAATCCTGCAAGCTGGACAACATCAAGTACCTGGCCCAAGGCACCATCTATCCCGACGTGATCGAGTCGGCCGGCGCCAAGAGCGGCAAGGCCCACGTGATCAAGTCCCACCACAACGTTGGTGGTCTGCCGGAAGAGATGAACCTCAAGCTGGTCGAGCCGCTGCGCGAACTGTTCAAGGACGAGGTCCGTCGCCTCGGCCTTGAACTGGGCCTGCCCTACGACATGGTCTACCGCCACCCATTCCCGGGCCCGGGCCTGGGCGTGCGGATCCTCGGTGAAGTGAAGAAGGAATACGCCGACCTGCTGCGTCGCGCCGACCACATCTTCATCGAAGAACTGCGCAAGGCCGACTGGTACCACAAGGTCAGCCAGGCGTTCGTGGTGTTCCAGCCGGTGAAATCGGTGGGCGTGGTTGGCGATGGCCGTCGTTACGCCTGGGTCGTGGCCCTGCGTGCCGTGGAAACCATCGACTTCATGACCGCTCGCTGGGCACACCTGCCATACGAGCTGCTGGAAACCGTATCCGGGCGCATCATCAACGAAATCGAAGGTATTTCTCGCGTGACGTACGACGTGTCGAGCAAGCCGCCGGCGACGATTGAGTGGGAATGAGCCAAGCCTGAATATCGGGACCGCTGAAGGCCGCTATTGGCTCCGGCGCCTGCCTTGATCAAAGGCCCTGTGGATAACTTCCACAGGGCCTTTTTCATTTTTGCTGACCCATTCCAAGCTCCACTAGTCCTGCAACCGCAATGACATACCGCGAGGGTGATGCCGTCACCTTTCGCTACGATTACCCGCCTTGGAGCGCACCGGGAAGCGCTTATCGTCGGCTGCAGCCCTATGGGTATTTCACCGACATGATTCACGGAGAGTTGCCGTGTGCCAATCAAATTTGCCTCTTTGAGACGCTGCCGAGTGCGGCTGTCAGAAAGGAGGCGAAGTTGTCATTTGACAACCTTGCAGCTCATGCGAATACTGGAGATCACGGATGATTCGTCCAACGCACCCGAAGAAAGAGATCGAAGACGCGCTCAGGCATGCCGAAGGGCGCGGGTGGCGCATAGAAGTCGGCGGTGGTCACGCCTGGGGACGGGTTTATTGCCCCTACAAAGACGTGGAGTGCCGCTGTGGCGAGTTCTGCATCACATCGATATGGAGCACGCCGAAAAACCCTGGCAACCATGCGCGAGCGTTGCGACGCGTTGTGGACAATTGCTCGACGCATCGCAATCGGCGCGATGCGGATTACGATGCTAAGGAATAGAACAATGGAATTTACCTTTACCTTGAAATATCAGCTTGCTGACGATGGCTGCGCCCCGGATGAACTGGTTGAGCGGCTGGGCGAAGCGGGCTGCGACGATGCCTTGGTAGGCATCGGGCAGCCGGGGCGGCTGGCACTTGAGTTCACTCGCGATGCGCCTGATGCGGTCAAGGCAGTGCTTAGTGCTCTGGGCGACGTCCACCGCGCGGTGCCGTCGGCCAAGTTGATCGAGGTGGCTCCTGACTTGGTCGGGCTAACCGACGTAGCCGAGATCGTCGGTGTATCTCGGCAAAACATGCGCAAGCTGATGTTGGCTCATCCGGGCAGCTTCCCGACGCCCGTGCACGAGGGGAGTGCGTCTATCTGGCACTTGGCAGACGTTCTGGCCTGGCTGCAGGCCAGGGGCAACTATTCGCTTAGCAAGGGCGTGTTGGATGTGGCCCAGGTGGCGTTGCAGGTCAACGTTGCGAAAGAAGGCCGACGGTTACCAGGCGTGGCTTCCAAAGAGTTGGAAGCTTTGGTTGGGTAACAATCTTGTGGCGTCGCTGAACGGGGATTCCACACGACCTCAACGCCGCGCCACATCCGAAAAATAAAACTTATCCAGGGTATGCCGTGATTCGGTGTACTCGAACTGTCGGCCGTCCTGGAGAAAGGTCTGGTTGCTGACCACGATGACGTGGCTCTGGCCGTCGAGGTCCAGGTGTTGCTGGTCGTCCTTGCCGCAGCGGACCGCTTCGATGGTGCGCTGGGCATAGGCGATTTGCAGCTGCAGGGTCTGTTCGATGAAGGCGTAGATCGAGCGCTCGGCGATGTCGCGGGTCAGGCCGGGGATCACGTCGCTGACGAAATGGTTGATGTCCAGGATCACCCGTTTGCCGTCGATTCGCCGTACCCGCTTGATGCGCGTCACCTGGCTGCCGGCGGGTGCCTTGATGTGCTCGAGCAGGGCACCTTCCAAGGGCATTTGGCTGAATTCGACCACATCAGTGCTGACGTCGTCACCCAGGCGCGGGTAGGTCTCCTGGAAACTGACGATGCCGCCGAGCTGAAATTCGATGGGGGAGGTCGACAGCACGAAGGTGCCCTTGCCGTGGATCTTCTGGGCAAAACCACGTTCCTGAAGCTGTTCGATGGCCTTGCGCACGGTGCCGCGACTGGCCTGGTAGCTGTCCATCAGTTCGGTTTCCGAAGGCAGGCGGGCGCCACGCTCCAGGCGTTCGGTGGTAATGCTGGCCAGCAGATCGTTGTAGATCCGGTTGTATTTACTCATGGAATGGCTCTGTACCGCGCTGTTCACCGGGGCGGAACCTTAAGGGCCAAGTGGGGGATTTGTCCATTCGGCTGTAATTATTTGATGACAGGAGCGTAGGACGTTTCCTGTTTTATCAGGGGATATCATAAACAATTTCAAAACTCGTCTGTACGAGTTGTTGATTTAACTCGTACAGACGAGTACTTTCCCTTCCACGTGCTGTCGACTCTCAATAACAAGAATGACGCGGAAGAAAAAAGCATGAGCCACGACTACTCCAAAATCGCCAGTGAGCTGCTGCAAAGCCTCGGTGGCGTCGACAATATCGAGCAAGCTGCCCATTGCGTGACGCGCCTGCGCCTGTCCCTCAAGGACGCCGCCCGGGTGAACAGTGCCACGCTGAACCAGATCGACCTGGTCAAGGGCTCGTTTTTTACCGGTGGGCTGTTCCAGGTGGTCATCGGACCGGGCGAAGTGGAAAAGGTCTACGCCGCCCTGCGGGAGCTGACGGGGCTTGCGGCCGCGACCATTGCCGACGTCAAGCGCCAGGGCGCGCAGAAGGGCAACGGCATGCAGCGCCTGGTACGGGTGCTTTCCGACGTGTTCATGCCGATCCTGCCCGCGCTGGTGATCGCCGGCCTGTTGATGGGCGTCAACAACCTGCTGGGGGCCAAGGGCATGTTCATTGCCGGCCAGACCTTGCTCGACGCGTATCCGAACCTGGACGGTGTCTGGAGCCTGATCAACCTGATGGCCAACACTTCCTTCGTCTTTCTTCCGGCCCTGGTGGGCTGGTCGGCGGCCAAGCGTTTTGGCGGCAGTGAAATCCTCGGCATCGTGCTGGGCCTGATGCTGGTCCACCCGGACCTGCTCAACGCCTGGAACTACGGCAAGGCCGTGGCGGGGCTGGACGGCCAGAGCCTGCCCTATTTCGATATCTTCGGTTGGTTCCGGATCGAAAAAGTCGGCTACCAGGGGCAGATCCTGCCGATCCTGCTGGCGGCCTATGTCATGAGCATGATCGAGAAATGGTTGCGTGCCAGGGTGCCCAACGCGATCCAACTGCTCGTGATACCCATCACCACCATCGTGGTCACCGGGGTGCTGGCCCTCGCCATCATCGGTCCGGTCACCCGGCACCTGGGGATCCTGATCACCGAAGGCATGGTGGCGCTGTTCGACCTGGCGCCGGTGATTGGCGGGGCGATCTTTGGCCTGCTCTATGCGCCGCTGGTGGTCACCGGCATGCACCACATGTTCCTGGCGGTGGACCTTCAGTTGATCTCGACCCAGGGCGGGACCTTTATCTGGCCGATGATCGTCATGTCCAACCTGGCCCAGGGGAGCGCGGCGCTGGCGGTGTTCTACATGACCCGCAATGCCCGGGACAAGAGCATGGCGTCCACCTCGGCGATTTCCGCTTACTTCGGCATCACGGAACCGGCGATGTTCGGGGTCAACCTGCGCTACAAATTCCCCTTTTATTGCGCCCTGGCCGGCTCGGCCCTGGGCTGCATTTTCCTCTCGTTGAACAAGATCAAGGCCTCGGCCATTGGCGTGGGGGGCTTGCCGGGTTTCATCTCGATCGTTCCCGACGCCATACCGATGTTCGTGATCGGCATGGTCATCGCCATGAGCGTGCCCTTTGCCCTGACCTGTGCATTGAGCATGAAGATCGTCCGGCCGGGATATCGGGTCGCCTGACACTTGTGAGATCCGGGCTGGCCCGCGATGAGGCCCCCGGGTCGGTACCCAACAGACTGAAGGAATCTCGCCATGCAAGACTGGCAACGTTCAGTGATCTACCAGATTTATCCGAAGAGTTTCTACAGCCATGGCGGCCAGGCTACCGGTGACTTGCTGGGTGTCGTGGACAAGCTCGACTATCTGCACTGGCTGGGTGTGGATTACCTGTGGCTCACCCCTTTCCTGCGTTCGCCTCAACGGGACAATGGCTACGACATCAGCGATTACTACGCCATTGACCCCAGCTACGGCACCATGGCCGATTGCGAATTGCTCATCGCCGAAGCCCACAGGCGCGGTATCAAGCTGATGCTCGATATCGTGGTCAACCACACCTCCATCGAGCATCCGTGGTTCCAGGCCGCCCGCAGCAGCCTCGACAACCCGTACCGTGACTTCTATATCTGGCGCGACCAGCCCAACAGTTGGGAGTCCAAATTCGGTGGTTCTGCCTGGGAGTACGAAGCGCAGACCGGCCAGTATTACCTGCACCTGTTCGACCACACCCAGGCCGATCTGAATTGGGACAATCCTCGGGTGCGCGACGAAGTGTTCAAGATGATGCGCTTCTGGCGGGACAAGGGGGTGGGTGGTTTCCGTCTCGATGTGATCAACCTGATCTCCAAGCCGGCCGACTTTCCTGACGATCACACCGATGGCCGACGTTTCTATACCGATGGCCCGAACGTACACCGCTATCTGCAGGACATGCACCGGGAAGTCTTCGAAGGTTTCGACCTGATCAACGTTGGCGAGATGTCGTCCACCAACCTTGAACACTGCGTTCGTTACTCGTGCCCGGACTCACGGGAGTTGTCGATGACCTTCAACTTCCATCATTTGAAAGTGGATTACCCTAACCTGCAAAAGTGGGTGCGGGCCGACTTCGACTTTTTCCAGCTCAAGCGCATCCTGTCCGACTGGCAGACCGGCATGCAGGCCGGTGGTGGCTGGAACGCACTGTTCTGGTGTAACCACGATCAGCCGCGGGTGGTGTCGCGTTTCGGTCATGACGAAGAGTATCGGGTGGTCTCGGCGAAGATGCTCGCCACCGCGCTGCACTTTCTTCAAGGCACGCCTTTCGTGTACCAGGGCGAGGAGCTCGGGATGACCAATCCGGGCTTCGATCACATCGATCAGTACCGCGATGTGGAAACCCTGAACATCTACCGCCTCAAGCGCAACGCCGGAGTGCCTGAAGCCGAGGCCATGGCGCCGATCATGCAAAAGTCCCGTGACAACGGGCGTACGCCGATGCAATGGACTGCTGGGCCGAACGCGGGTTTCAGCCGTGCCGAACCCTGGATCGACGTACCCGCCAACGCGGCCTTCATCAATGTCGAGCAGCAACTGCAAGACCCGACCTCGGTTCTGCATTACTACCGTCACTTGATTGCCCTGCGCCGCAGCGAAGCCCTGATCCAGGATGGGGTCTATCGCCTGCTGCTGCCCGAGCATCCTCATGTGTGGGCGTACCTGCGCGAAGGGCAGGGCGAGCGCCTGCTGGTCGTCAGCCACTTTTACGGTGGCGACTGCGAAGTCCAGTTGCCCGAAGGGATTCTCTCCGGCGACACGAAGCAGCGATGGGTGATCGGCAACTACGACCGCCAACACCGTGAGCGACGATTGTTCCTACGCCCCTACGAGTCGTTCGTGCTGCACCTGAGCGACTGAATAAACGTCATTTCTGACCCAGGCATTGCCTGATAGCGACCACGTTGCGCGCGACGCACCGTGTGCCCTTTGTCGCCCATTCGTTGGCAGGCGAAGGGAGATTGAAGCGCATCAAAAAACAATAAAAAAGAAGGAGCGGTATATGAAAACAACAATAAATCGTGGTCTTGCGGTGTCTTGTATTTGCCTGACGTTGCCATTCCCGGCCCAGGCCCTGGAGTTCTCCGGCTACTTGCGCAGTGGCGTCGGCAGCGCCACCAATGGCCGCTCCCAATCCTGTTTCCAGTTGCCCGGGGCGCAAAGCAAATACCGATTGGGCAACGAGTGCGAACAATATGGCGAACTGGAGCTGCGCCAGGATCTTTTCACCCTCGACGACGGTTCGGTGCTGAGCGTGGATGGCATGGCGTCGCTGTACAACCGCTACGATCGCACGCCGACGTTCCAGGGCGAAAACGGCGCGGCACGGATGCCGCAGATGTATGCCCAGTGGTCGAACATGCCCAGCCTGAACGGAGGTTCGCTATGGGCCGGGCGGCGTTACTACAAGCGTAACGACATCCACATTTCCGATTTCTACTACTGGAACCAGAGCGCCACCGGGGCCGGGATCGAGGACGTGTTGATCGGCGGGCTGAAATACAGCTACGCCTTTTCGCGCAAGGACAACCTGTACCAGAAAGACCCGGTCAACCGGCATGATTTCAACGTGGGCGGCTTCGATACCAATCCCGGTGGCGAGTTGGAGTTCGGCGTGAGCTTCATCGACCAGGCGAGTCGTCGCGATGCTCATCGCGGTTGGGCCCTGACCGCCCAGCATGTGCAGCAGGACTTCCTGGGTGGCAAGAATAAACTGGCCTTGCAATATGGTGAGGGGCCCGGCACCGGACTGGGTTATACCGGCGATACCGGGCTGGACGACAGCAACAAGAGCTATCGTCTGGTGGAGTTTTTCGATTGGCAGGTCACGCCGCGTTTCGGCGGGCAAGTGCAGGCGGTGTACCAGAAGGACATTCGCCCTGATGGCGCGGATCAGGACTGGCTGTCGTTGGGGGTTCGCCCGGCCTACGCCATCACCGAACAGTTCAAGCTGGTGGCCGAACTGGGCCACGACCAAGTGCAGGCCAGCGATGGAACACGCAAGCTGAGCAAATTCACCTTTGCCCCCACTTGGTCGCCCAAGGGCCCGGAATTCTGGGCTCGCCCGGAAATACGACTGTATTACACCTACGCCAGCTGGAACGCGGCGGCCCAGCGCGCAGCCAATGAACTGGCGGCCGGGTCGGCGCTGTCCGACACCGGTGCATTTGGCGGCTCGCGGCATGGTTCCAACGTGGGCGTGCAGGTTGAGTACTGGTGGAAATGACCCGTGTGACGCGGGTCGGTGAACGCGCTCGGCCCGCGATGCCAAAAGAACAGACAGCAGCAGGTGAAGTCATGAACACAACGCAATCTTTGCAATTGCTCGCACCGTTGTCCGGTGTCTTGATGCCCTTGGACAACGTGCCTGATCCGGTATTTTCCAACCGTGTAGTGGGGGATGGAATCTGCATCGATCCGACTTCGCAGACCCTTTGTGCGCCGCTCTCCGGTGTCGTCGGCACGCTCCAGGACAGCGCCCATGCAGTGAGTGTCACCGGTGACAACGGTGTTCAGGTGTTGATGCACATCGGCCTGGACACGGTGAACCTGGCGGGCAAGGGCTTTACCTCCCGAGTAGAAATAGGTCAACGAGTCGAGGCCGGGCAACCGCTGATCGATTTCGATGCCGACTACATCGCCTTGCACGCGCGCAGCCTATTGACGTTGATGCTGGTGGTCACTGGCGAAGACTTCAGCCTGATACCGGCCCAATCGTCCTGGGTGGAAAGCGGTCAGCCGTTGCTGCAGGTGAGTCAAGGGGCGCAAGGGCAGGACGCGCGGACGCCACAGGGCTCGGTGCTGTTTTCCAAGCCGCTGATCCTGCCCAATGACAGCGGTCTGCATGCGCGTCCCGCTGCGGTGTTCGCCCAGGCGGCCAAAGGCTTCGATGCGAACATCTGCCTGCACAAGCAGCAGGCCAGCGCCAACGCCAAATCCCTGGTGGCGATCATGGCGTTGCAGACGGGCAAGGGCGACAGTTTGCAGCTCAGTGCCGCCGGCCCACAGGCCGAGCAGGCGCTCGAGGCACTGACGCAACTATTGTTGGCGGGCTGCGGCGAATCCGTCCAGGCGCAGCCGACGCCAGAAGTGCCCATGTGCATCGGATCGCCCACGCCTGACCGGTGGCAAGGCGTGTGTGCCTCGCCAGGCTCGGTGTCGGGTGTGGTGGTGCAGATCGCGACCCAGGCGTTGGAAGTGCAAGAGCCAGGCGCGGGGATAGAGACCGAACAGGCCCTTCTGGACCAGGCGTTGAACCAGGCCAACCAGGCATTGAAGGCGTTGCAGGACGAGGGCGCGGGCAGCGTCCAGGCGCAGATTTTTAGCGCCCATCAGGAGCTGCTGGAAGACCCCACCTTGCTGGAGCAGGCTCGGGATTTGATCGTCGAAGGCAAGAGTGCGGCCTTTGCCTGGAAAACCGCGACCGAGGCGACCGCCACGCAGTTCCAGCAATCGGGCAGTGCCTTGCTGGCCGAGCGCGCGATGGATCTGTCCGATGTCGGGCACCGGGTCCTCAAGTTGATTCTCGGCGTACGGGACCACGCCTGGGATCTGCCCGAGCAGGCGATCCTGGTGACCGCGCAGCTGACGCCGTCCCAGACCGCCAACCTGGACACCTCGCGAATCGCCGGTTTCGTCACGGTGGGTGGCGGTGCTACCAGCCATGTGGCGATCCTGGCCCGTGCGCTGGGCCTGCCGTCGTTGTGTGGCGTGCCTGAGCAGGTATTGACCCTCGCCAACGGCACCCCGGTGTTGCTGGATGCCGACAGCGGCGAACTGCACTTGAATCCAGACGCGGCGCGGATTGAACAACTCCAGGCCTCCCGTGACCAACAGTTGCGACGGCAGCGGCGTGATCTCGAACAATCGGCCCTGGCGGCCTGTACCCTTGATGGTCATCGAGTCGAGGTGAGTGCCAATGTGGGGGCGCTACGGGACGTGGAGCAGGCCATGACCCTGGGAGGCGAAGGTGTCGGGTTGTTGCGTTCCGAACTGCTTTACCTGGACCGGGCGCACCCACCTGGCCATGACGAGCAAGCGGCCTTGTACAGTGCCGTCGCTCGGGCCCTGGGTGCCGAGCGCAATCTGGTGGTGCGTACCCTGGATGTGGGCGGGGACAAGCCGCTGGCCTATGTGCCGATGGCCCGCGAGGCCAATCCGTTCCTGGGCATGCGCGGTATTCGCCTGTGCCTGGAGCGACCGCAGTTATTGCGCGAACAGTTCCGGGCAATTCTCGCCTGCTCGGGGCTGACGCGGCTGCACATCATGCTGCCAATGGTCACGCAGCTGTCGGAGTTGCGGCTGGCGCGGCAGATGCTGGACGAAGAGGTGCGCAACCTGGGACTGCCGCAAGCGCCGAAGCTGGGGATCATGATCGAGGTTCCGGCGGCGGCCCTGATGGCCGACCTGTTTGCTCCCGAAGTGGATTTCTTCTCCATCGGGACCAACGACCTGACCCAGTACACCTTGGCCATGGACCGCGACCATCCGCGCTTGGCCAGCCAGGCCGATGGCCTGCATCCGTCGGTGCTGCGCCTGATCGCCCGGACGGTCGAGGCCGCTCACGCCCATGGTAAATGGGTCGGTGTGTGTGGCGCGCTGGCATCGGAAACCTTGGCGGTACCGGTGTTGCTGGGCCTTGGCGTGGATGAGTTATCGGTCAGCGTGCCGCTGATTCCGGCCATCAAGGCCTGCGTGCGTGAATGGGATCTGAGCGAGTGCCGCGCGCTGGCCAAACAGGCCTTGGGCAAGGAAAGCGCCGAGCAAGTGCGCGACCTCTTGCGTAATCATTCATCCACGGCCAGTCCGGCCACCCTGGCCATGGAGCATTGAACATGTTCGACAAACTGCAACAGGCATTCTGGAAAGCCCTGACCCCGGACCTGGTACCGGAAGAGCCCAGGCCAGCGACAGCGGGTGATGAACTGTCACCGGCCATCGTCGCCGCGCTGGGTGGCGTGGATAACCTCAAGCACCATCAACCCGTAGCGCTGACGCGGCTGCGAGTGGAGTTGCGGGATGTGGCCCTGATCGACCGGACCGGGTTGAGCGCGGCCGGGGTGGCCGGGGTGATGACACTGGAGAACGGTGTGGTGCATCTGATTACGGGCTTGCGGGCCTGAACCGTCGAGACGACTGACGGTATCGGTTGACGGGGTACGCACCGGGGAGCGTTCTATACTCACGGGCATCCAGTTACGGCAACTGTCACGCCGCAATAAGGAGCCCGTCATGAACGACACCCAACGACTTGCCGCTTTGCGCATCGTTTTGATCGTAGTCGGTCTGATCGCCATATTCGCGATCTGGCCGCTAATGATCCTATGGCCGTCCGGCTGGGCGTGGCACAGCGGCCATTCCCAGTATCCGCTGATGATTGTCGGCATCTACGCGACCCTCGGCGTGTTCCTGCTGATGGCGTCGCGTGATCCGATGAAACATCTGAGCCTGATCTGGTTCACCGTGTGGTCGAGCGTCGTGCACGGCGCGATCATGGCCGTGCAGTCCTTTGGCGTCGAGATGGACGGGACAAGCCACGTCGGCCATCTGGTGGGCGATGTGCCCGCGTTGCTCATCGTGGCGGCGGCGTTGGCCTTCTTCACGCCGCGGCGCAGCAATGTGTAACCCGCGAATGGATTGATCCTGCCGATAAGCTCTGCTTCGATGTGCACGAAAAATGCCCTGTGGATAACTTCCCTAGGGCATTTTCATTTTGTTTTTTTCATTTTCGCTGACCTTACTGTTTCTCATCTGCGGGTGTATCGTATTCGCCTTTTGCGGACCTCCCGGTTCGCCGCAGATTCAATAGGTGGTTGTGTCCATGTCCTTTACCCGTCGCCAAATACTCGGTGGCCTGGCCGGTCTTGTTGTCGTTGGCGTAGGCGCGGGAGGTGCTTCGCGGTATTGGCTGGGCAAGATGGCGGATGCCGAAGCCGGTCACGACTATGAACTGATCGCCGCGCCCCTGGACGTCGAGTTGGTCGCTGGGCACAAGACCCAGGCCTGGGCGTTTGGCCCCTCGGCGCCGGGCACCGAGCTGCGGGTGCGCCAGGGCGAGTGGTTGCGGGTACGCTTCATCAATCACCTGCCGGTTGCCACCACCATTCACTGGCACGGGATCCGTCTGCCGCTGGAGATGGACGGTGTGCCGTACGTCTCGCAGTTGCCGGTGCTGCCGGGCGAATACTTCGATTACAAATTCCGCGTGCCGGACGCTGGCAGCTATTGGTATCACCCCCACGTCAACAGCAGCGAAGAGCTCGGGCGTGGGCTGGTGGGACCGCTGATCATCGAAGAGCGTGAGCCCACCGGCTTCAAATACGAACAGACCCTGAGCCTCAAGAGCTGGCACGTGGATGAACAGGGTGAATTCGTCGCCTTCAGCATTCCCCGTGAAGCAGCCCGTGGCGGCACGGCCGGGCGCCTGGCGACCATCAACGGCGTGCCGCAGGCGGTGATCGACCTGCCGGCCGGGCAGATCACCCGGGTGCGTTTGCTCAACCTCGACAACACCCTGACTTACCGTATCAACATCCCAGGTGTTGAAGCGCAGATCTATGCGCTGGACGGCAACCCCATCGAACCGCGCCCGTTGGGCAAGGAATACTGGCTTGGCCCGGGCATGCGCATTTGCCTGGCGATCAAGGCACCGCCGGCCGGTGAGGAGTTATCGTTGCGCAACGGCCCGGTGCGCCTGGGCACCCTGCGATCGGTGCCTAACAGTGACGCCCCGAGCCAATGGCCGCCGGCGCTGCCGCCTAACCCGGTGTCCGAACCGGACCTGGCCAATGCCGAGAAACTCAACTTCAATTTCGAATGGGTCGGTTCGGTGTCGGTCAACGTCGACAACGGCAAGCCGCCAAGCCTGTGGCAGATCAATGGCAAGGCCTGGGACATCACCGACAAGACCTGCGCCGACCGGCCGATCGCCACGCTGAAAAAAGGCCAGAGCTACATATTCGAATTGAAGAACATGACTCAGTACCAGCACCCGATCCACCTGCACGGCATGAGCTTCAAGGTGATCGCGTCGAACCGCCACAAAGTCGTGCCGTACTTCACCGACACCTACCTGCTGGGCAAGAACGAGCGGGCGCAGGTGGCGCTGGTGGCGGATAATCCAGGCGTGTGGATGTTCCACTGCCATGTGATCGACCACATGGAAACCGGCCTGATGGCCGCCATCGAGGTGGCGTGATGCGCCAGATTCGCCCCGCCAAAATCATCGACCGCAGCCGCGACCAGGACTTCATGCGCGAAGCCCTGGCGCTCGCCGCCCAAGGTGCCGCCCTGGGCGAAGTGCCCGTGGGCGCGGTGCTGGTGCAGGACGGCGAGATCATCGGGCGCGGCTTCAACTGCCCGATCAGCGGCCACGACCCCAGCGCCCATGCGGAAATGGTCGCCATCCGCGCCGCCGCCCAGGCGGTGAGCAACTATCGCCTGCCCGGCAGCACCCTCTATGTGACGCTGGAGCCGTGCAGCATGTGCGCCGGCCTCATCGTCCACTCGCGCATCGCCCGGGTCGTCTACGGCGCCCTGGAGCCCAAGGCCGGCATCGTGCAGAGCCAGGGGCAGTTTTTCAGCCAGGGGTTCCTGAATCATCGGGTGATGTATGAAGGGGGCGTGCTGGCCGAGGAGTGCAGCGCGGTGTTGAGTGAGTTCTTCAAGGCGCGAAGGGCCAAATCGCAAGATTGAACGCATAACCCGTGGCGAGGGAGCTTGCTCCCGCTGGGCTGCGCAGCAGACCCAAACCATTCAACACCCGGGCATCAGGAAAAACCGTTTGGCAGGTTTTGCGACTGCTGCGCAGCCGAGCGGGAGCAAGCTCCCTCGCCACAATGATGCTAACCACCTCTAGTGAACAGCATTGGCTCCCCTAAGGGGTTGTGTCTGGGGTATTTATTTACGCGCCACAATCACTGCACGCATCGGCGCCGGCAGCCCTTCGATGGTCTTGCTGTGGTCGGCAGGGTCGAGGAAGTCACTCAGCGACTGGTACTTCATCCATTCGGTACTGCGCTGTTCTTCCACGGTCGTCAGGCTCACGTCCACGCAACGCACATCGCTGAACCCGGCGCGGCGCAGCCAACGTTCCAGGGCCGGTACCGAGGGCAGGAACCAGACGTTGCGCATCTGCGCATAGCGATCCTCGGGCACCAGCACCTGATGCTCGTCACCCTCGATCACCAGGGTTTCCAGCACCAGTTCGCCGCCCTTGACCAGGCAGTCCTTGAGGGCCAGCAGGTGTTCGATGGGCGAGCGGCGGTGGTAGAAAACGCCCATGGAAAATACCGTGTCGAAGCCTTCCAGCTCCGGCGGCAAGGCCTCGAACGGAAACGGCAGGTGCCAGGCATTGGGCTGCGCGAGGTAGCGTTGCACGGCCTGGAACTGGCAGAAGAACAGCCAATTGGGATCGACGCCGATCACGGTGTCGGCCCCGGCGCCGAGCATTCGCCACATGTAGTAACCGTTGCCGCAGCCCACATCGAGGATGCGCTTGCCCTTGAGATCCAGGTGCGGCGCCACCCGCGACCACTTCCAATCCGAGCGCCATTCGGTGTCCACATGCACGCCAAACAGGTCGAATGGCCCTTTGCGCCACGGCGACAGGCCCATCAGTGCCGTACGCATCTGTGCGCGGGTTTCGTCGGAGCAGTCGGTATCGAGAGTCAGGCCGTTCAGCAGGTCGATCTCGCTCGGCTGCAGCACCGGCAAGGCGTCGAGGGCGCTCTGCCAGCGCTCCAGGTCGCCGTGGCCCTTTTCCATCTTGCTGTCGAGTTGCGCCTGTAGCGTCGCAGCCCAATCGGCCAGGGGCGTGCCGGCCAAGTGGCGGGCGAGGGGAGACAGATCAATCATGGCAGGGCAATCAACGAGGCGAAGTTAAGACACTGGAACCACGGCACGACTTTCGAGAACCCGGCCGCCAGCAGGCGTTCGCCGTGTTCTTCGAGGCTGTCGGGCTTCATGACGTTTTCGATGGCGCTGCGTTTCTGGGCAATTTCCAGCTCGCTGTAGCCGTTGGCGCGTTTGAACGCCACATGCAGGTCGTTGAGCAGTGCATGTTCCTCGGCATCGTTGAAGCGCAGCTTTTCCGACAGGATCAGCGCGCCACCGGGCAGCAGCGACTGGCGGATGCGGCTCAACAGTGCGGTGCGCTGGTCTGGCGCGATGAATTGCAGGGTGAAGTTCAACGCCACCACCGAGGCTGGCTGGAAGGTCAGGGCGAGGATGTCGCCTTCAATCACCTCCACCGGCAGCAGCTCCTGGAACATCGAGTCCTGGCCGTTGAGGTATTCCCGGCAGCGCTCGACCATGGCCGCCGAGTTATCCACTGCAATCACCCGGCAACCGTCGGTGCGCACATGACGGCGCAGCGCCTGGGTCACCGCGCCCAGGGACGAGCCGAGGTCATAGAGCACGCTGCCCGGCTGGGCGAATTGCGCGGCGAGCACGCCGAGGTTCTCGACAATGGTCGGGTAACCCGGCACCGAACGCTTGATCATGTCCGGAAACACCCGCACCACGTCCTCGTTGAAGGCGAAGTCAGGCACTTGGGCCAGGGGTTGGGCGAATAGGCGATCGGGCTCTTTGCTCACGGCGGTTCCAGCGGCATGGGGGTGAAAAGGCCGGCATTTTAACTAAAAAAGCGGTGGGAGCGAGCTTGCTCGCGATTGGGGTGGTTCAGCCAGCCATAATGTTGGCTGACAGACAGCTATCGCGAGCAAGCTCGCTCCCACATTATCTGGCTCAGTGTGGCTTTTGGGCGAACGCCGATGCTGTAATGCCCCATTGGCCCAGCCAATAACTGATGATGATCAGGTAAGGCGCGGCATGGAAGGGCGCGACGAAGCGGTTGATGCCGATCAGGCTGTCGGAAAAAACAAACGCCAGCGCCCCGGCGGCAGCCAGCCAGGCCGAGCGTTTCGGCGCTTCGGTGCCCAGTCGCGCCAGCGCTCGCCAGAGCATGGTACTGATGACCAGGCCATAGACTATGACGGGGACCAACAGCGGCCCGAGGCCGTTCGACATCAGGATCCCCAGCAGGGCCGCGCCGATACCCGAAGCCAGGGCCAGCGGCAACAGCGCCGGGCGACGACAATCGCTGAGGTAGGCTTTCAGGTACGCCAGGTGCGCCAGCAGAAACGCGCCGAGGCCGAACACGAACAGGTCCCCCGGCCAAGCCAGCAACACGTCGCCCACCAGCGAAAAGATCAAGCCCAGGCTGATCCAGCGTCGATACTCGCCGGGTGGCGCATCGTGCAGCCAGCCGAGCAGGGCCAGCACCGGCATCGGCTTGACCAGCAGGCAGAGCAGCGTGGCGTGTACGGTCAGGCCATACAGGTAGGTGGCTGCGCCCATCAATGCAAGGATCAGCCAACCCACGATCATTTCACCGCAATGGCGCAGTCGAAGGTTTCAACCGGAGGCACTTCCGGTGCCCAGGGTTGTTGATAGGTCAAGCGCAAGCGACCGGTGCCGGCGTTGAACGCCTGGAAGCGCCAGGTCGACACCCCGGCGGCACCGACGATGCCGGCATCCTCCGGGTTGCGATAAACCTCAGGCCCAAGAGACTTCAGCACGCCGCCCGCTGAATCCTGGATCGCCCAGCGATAACCGGTGGTGGGGTTGCTGGGCAAGCTCAGGATCAGGTTTTGCCCACTGTTGAGTCGCACCGGGCACTGGCTCAGTTTTTCCACGGTCACGTTGTTGCTGGTTTGCGTGGCGCAGGCGCTCAACAGGGCGAGGCTGACGGGGACAAGCAGGCGAGTGAGGGACATAAGGGCAACGGCTCCGGCATTCACGACGAACGGCGAGCATAACCGAAGATGCTACTGGGTGTGTCAGGTGGGCAAGTGTTGTTGCCGATGCCGCCTTCGCGAGCAAGCCCGCTCCCACAGGGCTTGGTGTGGATCACAAATGCTGTGAACACCGCAAATCCACTGTGGGAGCGAGCTTGCTCGCGATGAGGCCATTGCAGGCGCTACAGGGTCCTCAGAACAACACCTTGGCCACATCCGCAAACCGCTTGGCAAAGTGCACCGTCACACCTTCCTTGAGGTAGTCCGGCAGTTCTTCGAAGTTGCCCCGGTTGGCTTCCGGCAGAATCAGCTCGTTGATTTTCTGCCGTCGCGCCGCGATCACCTTCTCGCGCACCCCGCCAATTGGCAGCACATGCCCGGTGAGGGTCAGTTCGCCGGTCATGGCCACGCCTTTTTTCGGCGGCTGGTTACGGGCCAGGGACAGCAGGGCGCTGGCCATGGTCACCCCGGCACTTGGACCATCCTTGGGCGTGGCGCCTTCCGGTACGTGCAGGTGGACGAAGGCCTCGTCAAAGAACTTCGGATCGCCGCCAAATTGCTTCAAGTGCGAGCTGACGTAGCTGTGGGCGATTTCCGCCGATTCCTTCATCACGTCCCCCAGTTGCCCGGTCAGCTTGAAGCCGCGGTTGAGGGTATGGATGCGCGTCGCTTCGATCGGCAAGGTAGCGCCGCCCATGCTGGTCCAGGCCAGGCCGGTAATCACCCCGATGCCGGACAGCACCTGCTCGTTGCGGAACACCGGTTTGCCCAGGGACGCCTCGAGGTCTTTCGGCCCAAGCTTGATGATGGCTTTCGGGTCATCGATCAGCTTCATCACGGCCTTGCGCACCAGTTTGCCCAGTTGTTTCTCCAACTGTCGCACCCCGGCCTCACGGGCATAGCCATCGATCAGGGCCTTGAGGGCACTGTCGTTGATACTCAAGCTGGCCTTGGACACGCCAGCCTTGGCCAGTTGCTTGGGCCACAGGTGGCGCTTGGCGATGGCGACTTTTTCTTCGGTGATGTAGCCCGACAGGCGAATCACTTCCATCCGGTCCAGCAGCGGGCCGGGGATCGAGTCCAGGGTGTTGGCGGTGCAGACGAAGAGCACTTTCGACAGGTCCAGGCGCAGGTCCAGGTAGTGGTCGAGAAACTCGACGTTCTGTTCCGGATCGAGGGTCTCCAGCAGGGCCGAAGCCGGGTCGCCCTGATAGCTCTGGCCCATCTTGTCGATCTCGTCGAGCATGATCACCGGGTTCATCACTTCGACGTCCTTGAGCGCCTGCACCAGCTTGCCCGGCTGGGCACCGATGTAGGTGCGCCGATGGCCCTTGATCTCGGCCTCGTCGCGCATGCCGCCGACGCTGAAACGGTAGAACGGCCGCCCGAGGGATTCGGCGATGGACTTGCCGACGCTGGTCTTGCCTACGCCCGGCGGGCCTACCAGCAGCACGATGGAGCCGCTGATTTCGCCTTTGTAGGCGCCGACGGCGAGGAATTCCAGGATACGGTCCTTGATGTCATCCAGGCCGGCGTGGTGCTGGTCGAGAATCTTGCGGGCATGCTTGAGGTCGAGTTTGTCCTGGCCGTACACACCCCACGGCACCGAAGTCGCCCAATCGAGGTAATTGCGGGTGACGGCGTATTCCGGCGAGCCGGTTTCCAGGATGGAGAGCTTGTTCATCTCCTCTTCAATGCGCTTCTGCGCCTGGGCCGACAGGGTCTTGCCTTCCAGGCGTTGCTCGAATTGTTCGAGGTCGGCGCTGCGGTCGTCCTTGGTCAGCCCCAGCTCCTGCTGGATGACCTTGAGCTGCTCCTTGAGGAAGAATTCGCGCTGATGTTCGCCGATCTTGTTGTTGACCTCGGCGGAGATTTCTTTCTGCAGCCGCGCCACTTCGACTTCCTTGCGCAGCATCGGCAGCACTTTTTCCATGCGCTTGAGCATTGGGACGCAGTCGAGCACTTCCTGCAACTCGCTGCCGGTGGCGGAGGTGAGGGCGGCGGCGAAGTCGGTCAGCGGCGAGGGGTCGTTGGGGCTGAAGCGGTTGAGGTAGTTCTTCAGTTCCTCGCTGTACAGCGGATTGAGCGGCAGCAGTTCCTTGATCGCGTTGATCAACGCCATGCCGTAGGCCTTGACCTCGTCGGTCGGCTCGCTTGGCTGGTGCGGGTACTCGACCTCCACCAGATACGGCGGGCGGTGGTGCTTGAGCCAGGTGCGGATGCGCACGCGGGTCAGGCCCTGGGCAACGAACTGCAGCTTGCCGGCCTCGCGGCTGGCGTGATGCACCTTGACCAGCGTGCCGTACAGCGGCAGCGCCGAGGTGTCGAAATGGCGCGGGTCTTCCTGGGGCGAGTCCATGAAAAACAGCGCCAGGGAATGATGTTCGGACTTGGCCACCAGTTCCAGGGTCTCGGCCCAGGGTTCTTCATTGACGATGACCGGCAGCACTTGGGCCGGGAAGAACGGACGATTGTGGATGGGGATGATGTAGACCTTGTCCGGCAGGTTCTGGCCAGGCAGGGCCAGGCCGGTGCCGGAAGCGGTGTGTTCGATGTGTTCGGAGTCAGCGTATTCGTTCGTGGCTTCAGTAGAGTGCTGGTCGCTCATGGGGCACCTGCGCAATGGAGTATGGGTCTTAGATGGGGCAGGCGGGGGTGGTTTCAATGGTGGGTGAATGTTAGCGGGTATTTCATTGAACGTTGTTCAGGCGTCCGACAGGTCTGGAGCCGGGCCTGTTGCCAGGTCCGGCTCCCTGTTCAGGCGACCCTGTTCAAATCGTTGTGGCGTGTCTCTTTCAGGCACAACACGGCGATCACACTGAGCACCGCGGCCCCCGACACATAGCCTCCGACGTAGCTCAGGCCGCCCATCGCCACCAGCTTCTGAGCGAAGAATGGCGCGGCCGAGGCGCCGACGATGCCGCCCAGGTTGTAGGCCGCCGACGCGCCGGTATAGCGCACGTGGGTTGGAAACAGCTCCGGTAGCAAGGCGCCCATGGGTGCGAAGGTTACGCCCATCAGGAACAGCTCGAGGCACAGGAATAGCGCCACGCCTGCGGTCGAACCGTGGGTCAGCAAGGGTTCCATGGCGAAACCCGAGGCAATCGCCAGCACGCCGCCGATGAGCAGCACCGGTTTGCGCCCATAGCGGTCGCTGGCCCAGGCGGACAGGGGCGTGGCAGCCGCCATGAACAGCACGGCAAAGCACAGCAGGCCCAGGAACGTCTCGCGGCTGTAGCCGAGGGTGGCCACGCCGTAACTCAGCGAAAACACCGTCGAGATGTAGAACAGCGCGTAACACACCACCATCGCCGCCGCGCCCAGCACCGTCGGTGCCCAGTATTGGCTGAACAGCTCGACCAAGGGGATTTTCACCCGTTCCTGACGGGCCATGGCATTGGCAAATACCGGGGTTTCGTGGAGCTTGAGCCGCACATAGAGACCGACGATCACCAGCACCGCACTGAGCAGGAACGGAATCCGCCAGCCCCAGGAACGGAACTGCTCGTCGTCCAGGGTCATGGCCAGGGTCAGGAACAGCCCGTTGGCCGCGAGGAAGCCGATGGAGGGGCCCAGTTGCGGGAACATGCCGAACCAGGCGCGCTTGCCTTTGGGGGCGTTCTCGGTGGCGAGCAACGCCGCGCCGCCCCATTCACCGCCCAACCCCAGGCCCTGGCCGAAACGCAGCAGGCACAACAGGATCGGCGCCCAGGCGCCAATACTGGCGTAACCGGGCAGCACGCCGATGAGGGTGGTGCAGACGCCCATCAGCAAGAGGGAGGCCACCAGCGTGGACTTGCGCCCGATCCGGTCACCGAAGTGGCCGAACAGCGCCGATCCCAGTGGGCGGGCGAGGAAGGCAATGCCGAACGTCAGAAAGGACGACAGCATCTGCGCCGTGCCTGAGGTTTGTGGGAAGAACACCGGCCCGATCACCAGGGCGGCGGCCGTGGCGTAGACGTAGAAGTCGTAGAACTCGATGGCGGTGCCGATGAAACTCGCGGTTGCCACGCGGGTGGCGGAGTTCGTCGGCTGGGCAGGCACAGCCTCGTTGCAAGTGGTGGTTGTCATGCAGTTATCCCTGACAGTCATGTGCTCCGTTGGAGCGAATTATTATGGTTGAACACCCAGGGATGTGGGTTTGGGCACCCTCGCTGTTTCGGGTAGGAACAGTCGCAAGGCTGATGCGGATTTTGCTGATGGTCTGACCGGAACCGGCTAAGTGCGGGGTAAGCACAGGGTTCGGGCGGGGCTGGGTAAGCGGATTGATTATAGGAAGGGGGCTAACGAATCAACAAGTGAGCCTGCACACATTCGTGACGCTTGTGCAGAACCCTGTGGCGAGGGAGCTTGCTCCCGCTGGGCTGCGAAGCAGCCCTGAAACCTGGCCGGTGTGCCAGACAGGCTGCATTTGCTGCTTTGGGGCTGCTGCGCAGCCCAGCGGGAGCAAGCTCCCTCGCCACAAGGGCTGCCCTGCACCCGATCCAAACAGGAGTTTCAGGAAACTGCAGGCACCGAACTGTTATGCCACACCAGCACCTGGCTGACGCGGTTGTCCACGGTCTCGATGATTTCCAGCCGATAACGGCCGATCTTCAGGCACACCGGGCTTTCAGGGATGGTTTCCAGCGCTTCGGTCACCAGCCCGTTGAGGGTCTTGGGGCCGTCGCAGGGCAGATGCCAGCCCAGGGTTCTGTTCAGTTCGCGGATCGACGCGGCGCCATCGATCATCAAGCGTCCATCGGGCTGGGGATGGACGTGGGGGTTGTCGAGGCTGTGCTGGCTTTCGAATTCGCCGACGATTTCTTCGAGGATGTCTTCCAGAGTGACAATGCCCAGCACTTCGCCGTATTCGTCCACCACCATGCCCAGGCGCCGTTGCTGCTTGTGGAAATTCAACAATTGCAGCTGAAGTGGCGTGCTTTCAGGCACGAAGTAAGGTTCGTGGCAGGCGGCCAGCAGGGCTTCCTTGGTGAGGCTCGCGTCCGCCAGCAGATGACGGATCTGGCGGGTGTTGAGCACCGCCTCGACCTGGTTGATGTCGCTGTGGAACACCGGCAGGCGGGTACGACGGTTCAGGCGCAATTGTTCAATGATGTCGCCAATGGGGTCGTCGAGGTTGATGCCATCGACCTCGCTGCGGGGCAGGAGGATGTCATTGACGGTAATGTTGTCCAGGGCATGGATGCCGGAAATCGTATGCAGCCGGCTGTTGCGGTGCTCAGGTTCGTGCTCATTGCGCACCGGCGCGGGTAGCTCGTCGTCGCTTTGCTGTACCACCTTGCGTTTGCGGGCAAATGGACGCAGCAGCAACTGACTGATGCCATTCAACAGCCAGGCAAAGGGATAAAGAATCTTCAGGGGCACGCCAAGCAGGGCGTTGCCCAGTGCCAATACCGCGTCGGGTTGGCGGGTGGCCAGGGTGCGCGGCAGGTAATCGGCAAAGACCAGCAGGGCTGCACTGGTGCCGAGCCAGGCCATCCAGGGGCCGTTCTCCAGCCAGGTAAAAATCGCCAGCAATGTGCCGATCACCACTGTCAGGGTGCGGCAGAGGGTATTGCACAGAATCAGGCTGTCCCGGGGGAAGTTCAGCGTCACCAGCGGTTTGTCGTTGGCGCGAGAGGCCTTGCGCTGGGCCAACAGGTGCAATTGAGCGGCTTCGATCGCGGTGAACAGGGCCGACCAGAGGATCAGCACGACCAACACTGCGAGCAACGGCCCCACGGGCAAGGTATCCATCAGGGCCGTCCGTCAGATATGCAGAATGTATTCACGGACCAGCTTGCTGCCGAAGTAAGCCAGCATCAGCAGGCAAAAGCCGGCCAGGGTCCAGCGAATCGCTTTATGGCCACGCCAGCCGAGACGGGTGCGGCCCCACAGCAACACGCTGAACACCACCCACGCCAGGCAGGCCAGCAGGGTTTTGTGCACCAAATGCTGGGCGAACAGGTTCTCGACGAACAGCCAGCCGGAGAGCAGCGACAACGACAGCAGGGTCCAGCCAGCCCAGAGGAAGCCGAACAGCAGGCTTTCCATGGTTTGCAGCGGCGGGAAGTTGCGGATCAGCCCGGAGGGGTGCTTGTTCTTGAGCTGGTGATCTTGCACCAGCAGCAGCAACGCCTGGAACACCGCGATGGTGAACAGGCCGTAGGCGAGGATCGACAGCAGGATGTGGGCAAGGATGCCGGGCTCTTCGTCGATGATCTGCACCGTGCCCGACGGCGTGAACTGCGCCAGCAGCACCGTGGCCAGTCCCAGCGGGAACAGCAGCACCAGCAGGTTTTCCACCGGGATGCGCGAGCAAGCCAGCAACGTCAGGGCGATCACGGCCACGGCAATCAGGCTGGCGGCGTTGAAAAAGTCCAGGCCCAGGCCGATCGGCGTCATCAAGTGGGTATAAAGGCTGGCCGCGTGGCCGAGCACCGCCAGCACGCCAAGCGTGACCAGCAGGCGTTTGTTCGCCTTGGCACCGGTGGCCAGGCGGGAGCCTTGATAGAAGGTCGCAGCGGCATAGAGGCAAGCGGCGGCGAGAGTGGCAAGCAAACTGGGTGACAAGGGGAGCATAAATCCTGTTAGGCAAGCCCGAAAGGCGCTGAGTTTGGCATAGAACCCCCATCGCACGAAAGACCACCGCAACTGACAGCGAGCTGTACGTCGCCCGCTTCTTCGCTATAATCCGCGACCTGCCCACGCCGCAGGCTCGCCGAGCACATTTTTCACGGTCTGGGCCGCCATTATCCCGGTCACATCTGGGCCTGAAAGGATCGCGCATGTTTGAAAACCTAACCGACCGTCTCTCGCAGACGCTGCGCCATGTCACCGGCAAGGCGAAACTGACCGAGGACAACATCAAAGACACCCTGCGCGAAGTGCGCATGGCGTTGCTCGAAGCCGACGTCGCCCTGCCGGTGGTCAAGGACTTCGTCAATTCGGTCAAGGAACGCGCCGTCGGTACCGAGGTGTCGCGCAGCCTGACGCCGGGCCAGGCGTTCGTGAAGATCGTCCAGGCCGAGCTCGAAAGCCTGATGGGCGCCGCCAACGAAGACCTGAACCTGAGCGCCGTGCCACCCGCCGTAGTGTTGATGGCCGGTCTGCAGGGCGCGGGCAAGACCACGACGGTCGGCAAGCTGGCGCGCTTCCTTAAAGAGCGCAAGAAAAAGTCGGTGATGGTGGTCTCCGCGGACATCTATCGCCCGGCGGCGATCAAGCAACTGGAAACCCTGGCTAACGACATCGGCGTGACATTCTTCCCGTCCGACCTGAGCCAGAAGCCGGTGGACATCGCCCAGGCGGCCATTAAGGAAGCAAAGCTCAAGTTCATCGATGTGGTCATCGTCGATACCGCCGGTCGCCTGCACATCGATGAAGAGATGATGGGCGAGATCAAGGCGCTGCATGCCGCGATCAACCCGGTGGAAACCCTGTTCGTGGTCGATGCGATGACCGGCCAGGACGCGGCCAACACCGCCAAGGCGTTCGGTGATGCGCTGCCGTTGACCGGCGTGATCCTGACCAAGGTCGATGGCGACGCCCGTGGCGGTGCCGCACTGTCGGTACGCGCCATCACTGGCAAACCAATCAAGTTCATCGGTATGGGCGAGAAGAGCGAAGCGCTCGAACCGTTCCACCCCGAGCGTATTGCTTCGCGTATCCTGGGCATGGGCGACGTGCTCAGCCTGATCGAGCAGGCCGAACAGACCCTCGACAAGGACAAGGCCGACAAACTGGCCAAGAAGCTGAAGAAGGGCAAGGGCTTCGATCTCGAAGACTTCCGCGACCAGCTGCAACAAATGAAGAACATGGGCGGCCTTGGCGGGCTCATGGACAAACTGCCGAACATCGGTGGCGTGAACCTGGCGCAGATGGGCAATGCCCAGGGCGCGGCTGAGAAGCAGTTCAAGCAGATGGAAGCCATCATCAACTCCATGACCCCGGCCGAGCGCCGCGACCCTGAGCTGATCAGCGGTTCGCGCAAGCGTCGTATCGCCATGGGCTCCGGTACCCAGGTGCAGGACATCGGTCGCTTGATCAAGCAGCACAAGCAGATGCAGAAGATGATGAAGAAATTCTCCGCAAAAGGCGGAATGGCCAAGATGATGCGCGGCATGGGCGGTATGTTGCCCGGCGGTGGCATGCCGAAAATGTAAAGAATCTGCGCCGGCTGTCACGCCGGCGTTGCCCCGCACGGATGCGGGGATCTCCAGCAAACCCGTGCTATGCGGGAGCTGACCTGCCGTTTTTCATGACGGCTCCATGGCAAATCTTGATCGCATGGCGCCAGGCGCCGGAAAAAGACATTTGCAAAAGTCCGGATATTCCTTAGAATATGCGGCCTTTCGGGCACCTATGCCCGCTGTGCATTTAGATTTGCAGCACCGACTACAGGAACGATGTTCACATGCTAACAATCCGTCTTGCCCTTGGCGGCTCCAAAAAGCGCCCGTTTTACCACCTGACCGTAACCGACAGCCGCAACCCGCGTGACGGTTCCCACAAGGAGCAGGTTGGTTTCTTCAACCCTGTTGCCCGTGGTCAGGAAGTTCGTCTGTCCGTGAACCAAGAGCGCGTAGCCTACTGGCTGAGCGTTGGTGCACAACCTTCTGAGCGCGTTGCTCAGTTGTTGAAGGAAACGGCTAAGGCTGCGGCCTGAGCAATATGAACGCGACGCCAAAAGATGCTGATGATTTGATCGTTGTCGGCAAGATCTATTCTGTTCATGGCGTTCGCGGCGAAGTGAAGGTGTATTCCTTTACTGATCCGATCAAAAACCTGTTGGAGTACAAAACCTGGACGCTCAAGCGCGAAGGTAGCGTGAAACAGGTTGAGCTGGTCAGCGGACGCGGGAACGACAAGTTCCTGGTCGCAAAGCTCAAGGATCTCGATGATCGTGAAGAAGCGCGTCTTCTGGCCGGTTATGAGATCTGCGTGCCGCGCAACCTGTTCCCTGAACTGACCGACGGCGAGTACTACTGGTACCAGCTGGTGGGTCTGAAGGTTATCGACCACCTCGGGCAATTGCTCGGGAAAATCGATCACCTGCTCGAGACCGGTTCGAACGATGTCATGGTGGTCAAGCCTTGCGTCGGCAGCCTGGATGATCGCGAACGCCTGTTGCCCTATACCGAGCAATGCGTGTTGGCCGTCGACCTTGCAGCAGGCGAGATGAAGGTGGAATGGGATGCGGATTTCTAAACGTGGCTAATTTGCGCGTTGAAGTCATCACATTGTTTCCCGAGATGTTTTCCGCCATCAGCGAGTACGGCATAACCAGCCGCGCGGTGAAACAGGAGCTGTTGCAGCTCACCTGTTGGAATCCGCGGGACTACACCACGGATCGGCATCACACTGTGGACGATCGCCCGTTTGGCGGTGGTCCGGGCATGGTGATGAAGATCAAGCCCCTGGAAGACGCTCTGGTTCAGGCCAGGACCGCAGCCGGGGAGGGCGCTAAGGTGATTTACCTGTCGCCCCAAGGCCGCCAGCTGACTCAGTCGGCGGTACGCGAGCTGGCGAATTCGGATGCATTGATCCTGATTGCCGGCCGTTATGAAGGCATTGACGAGCGTTTCATTGAAGCTCATGTCGATGAAGAGTGGTCGATTGGCGACTATGTACTGTCTGGCGGCGAGCTGCCGGCGATGGTCCTGATCGATGCGGTTACACGACTGCTGCCCGGAGCTTTAGGGCATGCAGATTCCGCTGAGGAAGATTCCTTTACGGATGGTCTGCTGGATTGCCCGCACTACACCCGACCGGAGGTGTATGCGGATCAGCGTGTTCCCGACGTGTTGCTAAGTGGCAACCACGCGCACATCCGGCGTTGGCGTTTACAGCAGTCCCTTGGTCGGACCTATGAACGACGCGCCGATCTTCTGGAAAGCCGCTCGCTTTCTGGAGAAGAGAAGAAGCTGCTCGAGGAATACATCCGCGAGCGGGACGATAGTTAACAACGTATCGATGGTGAGTCCGATGACTTGCCTTAGGAGCACAGCATGACTAACAAAATCATCCTTGCACTCGAAGCAGAGCAGATGACCAAAGAAATCCCTACCTTTGCCCCGGGCGACACCATTGTCGTTCAGGTGAAAGTGAAGGAAGGCGACCGTTCGCGTCTGCAAGCGTTCGAAGGTGTCGTTATCGCCAAGCGTAACCGTGGCGTGAACAGTGCTTTCACTGTTCGTAAAATCTCCAACGGTGTTGGCGTAGAGCGTACTTTCCAGACCTACAGCCCGCAAATCGACAGCATGGCTGTGAAACGTCGCGGTGACGTGCGTAAAGCCAAGCTGTACTACCTGCGTGACCTGTCCGGTAAAGCAGCTCGCATCAAGGAAAAACTGGCTTAAGTCCAGCTTCCGATGCAAAAAAAGCAGCCTGCGGGCTGCTTTTTTGTTGCCTGCGATTTGGTCTTTGAGCACCCTGCATGCCTTCATCTTCTATTTCGATGCAGCCCGTGTTCGCATCTTCCATGAGTCTTTATGCCAGCCATCGATCATCCGCTGATAGACCAGTTTCTCGACACCTTGTGGCTGGAGAAGGGCCTGTCCGATAACACCCGCGATGCTTACCGCAGCGATCTGGCCCTGTTCAACGGTTGGCTGCAGGAAAAAGGCCTGGAGCTGGCCAACGCCGGGCGGGAGTTGATCCTCGATCACCTGGCATGGCGTTTGGAGCAGAACTACAAGCCGCGATCCACCGCACGGTTTCTCTCTGGTCTACGTGGGTTTTATCGCTATTTGCTGCGGGAAAAGCTGATCGCGGTGGATCCGACCTTGCGGGTGGAAATGCCGCAATTGGGCCGTCCGCTGCCCAAGTCCCTGTCGGAAGCCGATGTGGAGGCATTGCTGGCGGCGCCGGACCTCAGCGAAGCCATCGGCCAGCGCGACCGGGCCATGCTGGAGGTGTTGTACGCTTGCGGCCTGCGGGTCACCGAGTTGATCAGCCTGACGCTGGAGCAGGTCAACCTGCGCCAGGGCGTGTTGCGAGTGATGGGCAAGGGCAGCAAGGAACGCCTGGTGCCCATGGGGGAAGAGGCCATCGTCTGGGTCGAGCGCTACATGCGCGATGCCCGCCATGAACTGCTGGGCGGGCGCCCCAGTGATGTACTGTTCCCAAGCCTGCGCGGCGAGCAGATGACCCGCCAGACTTTCTGGCACCGCATCAAGCACCAGGCCAAGGTGGCCGGGATCGGCAAGTCCCTCTCGCCCCACACCTTGCGCCATGCCTTCGCCACGCACCTGCTCAATCACGGCGCCGACTTGCGGGTGGTGCAGATGCTGCTGGGCCACAGCGACCTGTCCACCACCCAGATCTACACCCATGTGGCCCGGGCGCGGTTGCAGGACTTGCATGCCAAGCATCATCCACGGGGCTGACATCTGCCGCGATGTTGTCAAAGCTGACGCCATCGCGAGCAAGCTCGCTCCCACATTTTGGAACTGTGCCGGGCCGCAATTGTGCGTCCACCACAAATCCCTGTGGGAGCGAGCTTGCTCGCGATGACGGCGTGTCAGCCGACATCAATCCTGTGTGTGCTTACAAAACGTCGTGCGTCAGCGGCATTCGGCCACGCAGCCCTTATGTGGTAGGCTTTGCCGGTTTGCACAGTGGGCGGCCGGAACCCGAATCTGCGGGTCGGCGTTTCCCCGTCCCATTTGTTCGCCTCAGGAGTCCCCATGCGTTTGATCCAGATGTTCACCGCCGCCGCCATTGCGTTGGCCAGTACCTTTGCCATCGCCGACGACGCGGCCGACAAGGCTATCCGCAAGAGCCTGGAAAACCTTCAGCTCGAAGTGCCGATCGAAACCATCTCCGCCAGCCCCATGTCCGGTCTGTACGAGGTCAAGCTCAAGGGCAGCCGCGTGCTTTACGCCAGCGCCGATGGCCAGTACATCGTCCAGGGCAACCTGTTCGAGCTCAAGGACGGCAAGCCGGTCAACCTCACCGAGATCACCGAGCGCCAGGGCATTTCCAAACTGATCAACGGCATTCCGGTTGCCGAAACCGTGGTTTACCCTGCGGTGGGTGAAACCAAGTCCCACATCACGGTATTTACCGACACCACCTGCCCGTATTGCCACAAGCTCCATGCCGAAGTACCGGAGCTGAACAAGCGCGGTATCGAAGTGCGTTACGTCGCGTTCCCGCGCCAGGGCCTGGGCTCGCCGGGTGACGAACAGTTGCAGGCGGTCTGGTGTTCCAAGGACAAGAAAGCGGCCATGGACAAGATGGTCGACGGCAAGGAAATCAAGGCCGCCAAGTGCGAGAACCCGGTTTCCAAGCAGTTCGCCCTCGGACAGTCAATAGGTGTGAACGGGACGCCAGCGATTGTTTTGGCGGACGGTCAGGTAATTCCGGGCTACCAGCCGGCGCCACAAGTCGCCAAACTGGCCCTTGGCGCGAAATGAAATGAGCATGGGCGGTCAGTTTCTGAAGATCTCGGCTCGGCGAAACCTTCGTCGGGCCGTTAAACACTAGGTCGCGTTACTGCGTGGCTGTATTTCACGGCCGACCTTGCGTCGGCCGTTTCATGGGGAGTCAAGAGTGAATCCGGTCAAAGTAGGCATCTGTGGGTTAGGTACCGTCGGTGGCGGCACCTTCAACGTACTTCAGCGCAACGCCGAGGAGATTTCTCGGCGTGCCGGGCGTGGAATCGAAGTGGCACAAATTGCCATGCGCACGCCAAAGCCTCAGTTCCAGACGACCGGTATTGCGATTACCAACGATGTCTTCGAAGTGGCCACGAACCCTGAGATCGACATCGTCATAGAGCTGATGGGCGGCTATACCGTTGCCCGCGAGCTGGTACTCAAGGCCATCGAGAATGGCAAGCATGTGGTCACCGCGAACAAGGCGCTTATCGCTGTTCACGGTAATGAGATTTTCGCCAAGGCTCGCGAGAAGGGCGTGATCGTTGCGTTCGAAGCCGCCGTGGCCGGTGGTATTCCAGTGATCAAGGCGATCCGTGAAGGCCTGTCCGCCAACCGCATCAATTGGGTGGCCGGGATCATCAACGGCACCGGTAACTTCATCCTGACCGAAATGCGCGAGAAGGGTCGCACCTTCGAAGACGTGCTCGCCGAAGCCCAGGCCCTGGGTTATGCCGAGGCCGATCCGACCTTCGACGTGGAAGGCATCGACGCGGCGCACAAGCTGACCATCCTGGCGTCCATCGCCTTCGGTATTCCGCTGCAGTTCGACAAGGCCTACACCGAAGGCATCACCAAGCTGACCACCGCTGACGTGAACTACGCCGAAGCCTTGGGCTACCGCATCAAGCACCTGGGTGTGGCTCGCAGCACCGCCAGCGGCATCGAGCTGCGCGTGCACCCGACGCTGATCCCGGCCGACCGCCTGATCGCCAACGTCAACGGCGTGATGAACGCGGTGATGGTCAATGGCGATGCCGCCGGCTCGACCCTGTTCTATGGCGCCGGTGCCGGCATGGAGCCGACGGCCTCCTCGGTGGTGGCCGACCTGGTGGATGTGGTTCGCGCCATGACCTCCGATCCGGAAAACCGTGTGCCGCACCTGGCTTTCCAGCCGGACTCGTTGTCGGATCATCCGATTCTGCCGATCGAAGCATGCGAAAGTGCCTACTACCTGCGTATCCAGGCCAAGGACCATCCGGGCGTCCTGGCCCAGGTGGCGAGCATTCTTTCGGAGCGTGGCATCAACATCGAGTCGATCATGCAGAAGGAAGTCGAGGAGCACGATGGCCTGGTGCCGATGATCCTGCTGACCCACCGTGTGGTTGAGCAGCGCATCAATGATGCGATCACTGCGCTGGAGGCCCTGCAGGGCGTCGTGGGTCCGGTGGTCCGTATCCGCGTTGAACATTTGAACTAAAGCAGCTACAAGCGGCTAGCTGCAAGCGACACGTCAAGAGCAGCCCCGCTTTTACTTGTCGCTTGTGGCTTACAGCTCGCAGCTCAAACCGAAGGTTTGCCCTTATGCGCTATATCAGCACCCGCGGCCAGGCACCGGCCCTGAATTTCGAAGATGTCCTGCTGGCCGGCCTGGCCACGGACGGCGGCCTCTATGTGCCGGAAAGCCTGCCGCGTTTCACCCAGGAAGAAATTGCCTCCTGGGCCGGCCTGCCGTATCACGAGTTGGCCTTCCGGGTGATGCGCCCGTTCGTCACCGGCAGCATCCCGGACGCCGACTTCAAGAAGATTCTGGAAGAGACCTACGGCGTCTTTTCCCACAACGCCATCGCACCGCTGCGTCAGCTCAACGGTAACGAATGGGTGATGGAGCTGTTCCACGGCCCGACCCTGGCATTCAAGGACTTCGCCCTGCAACTGCTCGGTCGCCTGCTGGACTATGTGTTGCAAAAGCGTGGCGAGCGTGTGGTCATTGTCGGTGCCACCTCCGGCGACACCGGTTCGGCCGCCATCGAAGGCTGCAAGCATTGCGAGAACGTCGACATTTTCATCCTGCACCCGCACAACCGTGTCTCGGAAGTGCAGCGTCGGCAGATGACGACGATTTTCGGCGATAACATCCACAACATCGCCATCGAAGGCAACTTCGATGACTGCCAGGAGATGGTCAAGGCCAGTTTTGCCGACCAGAGTTTCCTCAAGGGCACGCGGCTGGTGGCGGTGAACTCGATCAACTGGGCGCGGATCATGGCCCAGATCGTTTATTACTTCCACGCGGCCCTGCAATTGGGTGGCCCGGCCCGTTCCGTGTCGTTCTCGGTGCCTACCGGCAACTTCGGCGATATTTTCGCCGGTTACCTGGCGCGCAACATGGGGCTGCCGATCAATCAATTGATCGTCGCCACCAATCGCAACGACATCCTGCATCGCTTCATGAGCGGTAACCAGTACGTCAAGGAAACCCTGCACGCCACGCTGTCGCCGTCCATGGACATCATGGTGTCGTCGAACTTCGAGCGCCTGTTGTTCGACCTTCACGGTCGCAATGGCGCGGCGATTGCCGGCCTGATGGACAGCTTCCGGCAGGGCGGCGGTTTCAGCGTCGAGCCTGAGCGCTGGACCGAAGCCCGCAAGCTGTTCGACTCCCTGGCGGTGGACGATGCGCAAACCTGCGAAACCATTGCCGAAGTGTTTGCGCAGAGCGGTGAATTGCTCGATCCGCACACCGCTATCGGCGTGAAAGCCGCCCGTGAGTGCCGTCGCAGCCTGGATATTCCGATGGTGATCCTGGGCACCGCGCATCCGGTTAAGTTTCCGGAAGCGGTGCAGAAGGCGGGCGTAGGAAAAGCGCTTGAGCTACCTGCACATCTTTCTGATTTGTTTGAGCGAGATGAGCGTTGCACTGTGTTGCCTAATGACCTGAAAGCCGTGCAAGCCTTTGTCAGCCAGCATGGCAACCGCGGCAAGCCACTTTAACCGCTGAAACCTGTCACATTTTGAAGCCCGTCTCCTGACGGGCTTTCTTGTTTCTGCATGCCAAACTGGCCGGGTTTTCGCCCTTGGAGGGACGGGCGAGTCATCTCGAAGGAAATGCAGATGTTGTTTTTTACCAAAGGAAAACCAGCGCTGGGCTGGGTGATGGGCCTGGTCCTGTTGTACTGGGGACAGGGGGGCAATGCGGCACAATTGGCGACCTTCGAAGCGCCGCCGCTCGACCCTGGCGAGCGACTGGTGCTGGATGCGCAGGAATTGAAGTGGATCAAGGAGAACCCGCGGGTCATCGTCGCTTCGATGCAGTTTCCGCTGTACCTGTTCAAGAATGAACTGGGGCAGTGGGACGGGCTGAACCATGAAATTCTCCAGCGCATTGCGCAAATGACCGGGCTTGAATTCGTGCATCGCGAGTCGTTCTCCCCGGGGCAGTTGCTGACGATGCTGGAGAATGGCGAGGCTGATATGACGACTCTCCTGGCGATGAACGATGAACGCCGGGATTTCCTCAGTTTCAGCCATGCGTTTGGCGGTTCCGGCTGGGTGTTCGTCGGCCGTGACGGGGAGTCGGTACTCCATTCGCTGAAGCAGTTGGAGGGCAAGGTCCTGGCGTTGCCGGCACGGCATGCCTTGGAGACGGAAATCAGGCGCGACTACCCGGCCATCGAATTGCGCACGACCAAGACGTATGGGGAGGCGCGGGCGCTGGTGGAGAGTCGGGAGGCCTACGCCACCATTGAAAATGAAACGGGGGTGCATCTGTATCCGGCTGGGCAGTTGCAGGTAGGAAGTGGCCTTGAGGGCAAGTGGGAACCGGACTACCTGGCGGTGCGCCAAGACCTGACTCCGTTGCTCGGTATCTTGAATAAAGCACTGGAAGTCTTCCCGGCCGAGGACATGCGCGCCCTGCGCGCCAAGTGGATGGCGGGTATTGCCCCCATCCAGGCGCCATCGATCTGGTTGCGTATGTCCCGTTGGGGCTACTGGTGCGTGACCGTGGTCGTGTTGTTCGGCTTCCTGTCCCTGTTGTGGAACCGTCGCCTGAAGATACAGATCGATCAGCGCCTCAAGGCCGAAGCGGTCCTCAAGGACCAGTTGGTGCTCCAGAGAGCCCTGATGGATGCCATTCCCGATCCGATTTTCATCCGTGATCTCGAAGGGCGCCTGGTCATGTGCAACAAGAGTTACGAAGACCAGCTGGCGACGCGCTTCGAAAAGCTGCGGGGCAGGCGGCTGACGGACTCCCCGACGTTCCCGCCGGCCACCGCCGAGCTGCTGCATGGGGAGGTGATGGAGCAGTTGCGAACCGGCCAGTCCCGATTCGTCGACCGTCAGTTGATGTTCAGCGGCGGATTGCGGGAAATCTACCACTGGTCGGTGCCCTTCTACGGAGCCGATGGGCAGTTGCGCGGAATCCTGGGCGGATGGATCGATGTCGGGCGCCGCTGGAGCCGCACCGACAAGCTCTTCGCTTGAATAAGACCGGTCGCGACGAAAATGGCTTCAAGTGAAGATTGTTGTTTCCCTGTCATATTGGACGCGCATGCTCGGTTGAACAGGTTTGAGGCGCGCCGGTTCGGTGCGCTGGCGAACTTTCTGCTGTGGCCCAGGGTCACTTACTGTGAACATGCAGTTGTTTTCGGACTATTGAAGGGTGAGCGAATGGAAAGTATCAGCCTATTGCTAGGTGAGGCTTTGAGCCCGTATCAGGTCACGCTGACTCCCTTCGGCGCCAAGGGCGAATGCCTGGTGACGTTGAAGAATACCGTGGGGAGCATCATGGTCGAGCGGGTGTTCAACCAGGCTCAATTGACCGACAAGCGCCAATTGACGGACGTGGTCGATGGCTTGCATCGCGATGTACTGATTGCCGAGGGCCGCCTGGAGCCCTGTGTGATTGCGGCGCTGCGTAATCTGGCGCGCCACAAGGCGATGGCCATCCCGAATTGAACGATATTTTGTGGGAACCTTCTTACGTCCCGGTGAGTCAGACCTTTTACCAGCAAGAGCGAGCATTGTGCTCCGGTGCTTGTCGCTTGTTGTACTGACCTCAAATATGGTCACGTTTAACCCCGAGTCGTCTCCCCACTTCTCGGGGTTTCTTTTTGTCTGGCGTTCAAGGTTTTTAGCCCGCTCTGCTACTGAGCAGCGCTGAACCCTTGTGGGAGCGAGCTTGCTCGCGATTGCGGTGTGCCAGTCAGTATCAGTCGACTGAACCGACGCCATCGCGAGCCAAGCTCGCTCCCACAGTTGATCTTCAGTGACAGCGATTTTCCTTCGCGGCAGATCCCCTGTGACGCGTCAAATGGCCCCGTCGGTGCGCAGCCGGGCGATCTGCTGCGCATCGTAGCCAAGCTCCCCGAGTACCTGTGCATTGTGCTCACCCAGCGCCGGCCCGACCCATTCGGAGGTCCCCGGTGTGTCGGAGAGCTTCGGTACGATCCCCGGCATCTTGAACGCCTTGCCGTCCGGCAGTTTGGCCTGCAGAAACATTTCACGGGCGAGGAATTGCGGGTCGCTGAACATATCTTCGGCGCTGAAGATCCGACTGGCCGGCACTCCGGCCTGGTTCAACTGCTCAATGACGGCATCGAGCGGCAGCGAGTTGACCCAGCGATCAATGACCCCGTACAGCTCATCGCGGCGGCTGTCGCGACCATCATTGCTGGCCAGTTGCGGATCATTGGCCAGGTCGTCACGGCCGATGATCTGCATGAAGCGCTTGAAGATCGCGTCGCCGTTGGCGCCGATCTGCACGTGTTTGCCATCGGCGCTGGTGTGGATGGACGACGGAGTGATGCCGGGCATGATATTGCCGGTGCGCTCGCGGATGAAACCGAACACGTCGAACTCCGGCACCATGCTCTCCATCATGGCAAAAATCGCCTCGTACAAGGCCACATCGACCACTTGTCCGGTTCCACCGTTGACCTCGCGGTGACGCAGGGCCATCAGTGCGCCGATCACGCCCCAGAGGGCGGCGATCGAATCGCCGATGGAGATCCCGGTGCGCACTGGCGGACGGTCCTCGAACCCAGTGATGTAGCGCAGGCCGCCCATGGACTCGCCCACTGCGCCGAACCCGGGCTGATCTTTCATCGGTCCGGTCTGGCCGAAGCCCGAGAGCCGCACCATTACCAGTTTCGGGTTCAGTGCATGCAGCACATCCCAGCCCAGGCCGAGCTTTTCCAGCACGCCGGGGCGGAAGTTCTCGATCAGGATGTCGGCTTCGCCGATCAGTTTTTTCAGGATCGCCAGGCCGTCGGGATGCTTGAGATTAAGCGTCAGGGACTTCTTGTTGCGTGCCTGGACGAACCACCACAACGATGTTCCTTCGTAAAGTTTGCGCCACTTGCGCAATGGGTCGCCGCCGTCAGGCGATTCGACCTTGATCACCTCGGCACCGAATTCACCGCAGATGCGCGAGGCAAAAGGCCCGGCGATCAAAGTGCCGAGTTCGATGACTTTGACGCCGGCAAGGGGTTTGGCAGTAAGCGACATGAGCAATCCTGTAGGACAAAGGCAGAACGAATAGAGCGTTTTATCATAGGCCAATCGCTGTCGCCGCAGGTTGATGGTCGGCAATTCGTGGATTGTCCGCGTCATCGGTTAGACTTGCCGCCTTTCTCTGTATCAAGAAGCCCGTTCATGGCCCAGCCGTCCACGACCTATAAGTTTGAACTGAACCTCACCGACCTCGACCGCAGTGTGTACGAGAGCGTGAAGCAGACCATCGCCCGCCATCCTTCGGAAACCGAAGAACGCATGACCGTGCGTCTGCTGGCCTACGCTTTCTGGTACAACGAACTGCTGGCATTCGGTCGTGGTCTGTCAGACGTCGATGAACCTGCGCTGTGGGAAAAAAGCCTGGATGACCGTGTGTTGCACTGGATCGAAGTCGGCCAGCCTGACGCCGATCGCTTGACCTGGTGCTCGCGCCGCACCGAGCGCACCAGCCTGTTGGCCTACGGCAGCCTGCGCGTCTGGGAAGGCAAGGTGATCCCGGCCGTCAAGAACCTGAAAAACGTCAACATTGCCTCGGTGCCCCAGGAAGTGCTGGAAACCCTGGCCCGGGATATGCCTCGCGTGATCAAGTGGGATGTGATGATCAGCGAGGGCACGATTTTCGTGACCGACGACCGTGGTCAGCATGAAGTCCAGTTGCAATGGTTGCTGGGCGAACGCGGTTGATCCGCCCCGATATCAAGTGAACTCAATGTGGGAGCGGGCTTGCTCGCGAATACGGTAGATCAGTTTGCATTTATGTTGAATGTGCCGCCGCTTTCGCGAGCAAGCCCGCTCCCACACAAGCTCCCTTGCCAGAATTTTCACGATTATCCAGATAAATGTCCTTCACCCCATGCGCATAGAACCCCGCCAGCTACCCGACACCCTGCCATTTCTCGGTGATCTGCCGCCCCTGTTGACCCGCCTATACGCCGCGCGTGGCGTGCAGTCCGAGACGGAACTGGACAAGAGCCTGGCGCGCTTGATTCCTTATCAGCAGCTCAAGGGCATCGACGCGGCGGTTGACCTGCTGGTGGTGGCGCTGGAGCAAGGCCAGCGCATCCTGATCGTCGGCGACTTCGATGCCGATGGCGCAACGGCCAGTACGGTGGGCATGTTGGGGTTGCGTCTGCTCGGCGCGGCCCATGTCGACTATCTGGTGCCCAATCGCTTCGAATACGGTTACGGACTGACTCCGGAAATCGTCGAAGTCGCCTTGACCCGCGAGCCGCAGTTGCTGATCACCGTGGACAATGGCATTTCCAGCGTGGAAGGCGTGGCGGCGGCGAAAGCGGCGGGCCTCAAGGTGTTGGTCACCGATCACCACTTGCCCGGCCTCGAACTGCCGGCGGCCGATGCCATCGTCAACCCGAACCAGCCGGGCTGTGAATTCCCGAGCAAGGCCCTGGCCGGGGTCGGCGTGATTTTCTATGTGCTGATGGCGCTGCGGGCCCGTCTGCGCAGCCTGGGTTGGTACGCCAGCAAACCCCAGCCGAACATCGGCGAACTGCTCGACCTGGTGGCCTTGGGCAGCGTGGCCGACGTGGTGCCCCTGGACGCCAATAACCGCATTCTGGTCCATCAGGGCCTGGAACGCATTCGCGCCGGACGCGCCCGCCCCGGTATCAAGGCGATTCTGGAGGTGGCCAAGCGCGATCATTCCCGTATTACCTCCACGGACCTCGGATTTATCCTCGGCCCGCGTCTGAACGCGGCGGGGCGCCTGGACGACATGAGCCTGGGCATCGAATGCCTGCTCACCGACGACGCGGCCCTGGCGCGGGAGATGGCGGCGCAACTGGACGGCATGAACCAGGATCGCAAATCCATCGAGCAGGGCATGCAGCGTGAGGCCCTGGCCCAGCTCAAGGACTTGCCGGTGGAGTCGATGCCGTTCGGTTTGTGCCTGTTCGATCCACAGTGGCACCAAGGGGTCATCGGTATCCTTGCCTCGCGCATGAAAGAGCGCTATTTCCGCCCGACCATCGCCTTTGCCGATGCCGGGGACGGCTTGCTCAAGGGCTCGGGGCGCTCGGTACCGGGGTTCCATATCCGCGATGCGCTGAGCGTGGTGGCGGCGCAGCATCCGACCTTGATCAGCAAGTATGGCGGTCACGCCATGGCGGCGGGCCTGACGTTGCCGGAAGCGAATTTCCCGTTGTTCGCCGAAGCGTTCGACGCTGAAGTGCGTCGGCAATTGCGTGAAGAAGACCTGACCGGGCGCCTGTTGTCGGACGGCACGTTGGCGGTGGAGGAGTTTCACCTCGAGCTGGCCCGGGCGCTGCGCCACGCCGGGCCCTGGGGCCAGCATTTTCCCGAGCCGATGTTCCACGGCGTGTTCCAGTTGGTCGAACAGCGGGTGGTGGGCGAGCGGCACCTGAAGGTGGTGCTCAAGAGCGAATGCGGTTCGGTGAAGCTCGATGGCATCGCCTTCGGCATCGACCGCGAGATCTGGCCGAACCCCACCGTGCGCTGGGTCGAACTGGCCTACAAGCTTGATCTCAACGAGTTCCGCGGCCAGGAAACGGTGCAGTTGATGATTGCCCATATCGAACCGCGCTAGGCATGCCTGTCAGTCCCTGAACCCCTGTGGCGAGGGAGCTTGCTCCCGCTGGACGCGCCAGCGTCCCCTTGCGATGTGATGGCTGGAACAGGGCCGCTTCGCAGCCCAGCGGGAGCAAGCTCCCTCGCCACAAAGATTCAGGCAAGCCGTGAGTGACCAGCATTGCGCCACCCTGCCGGTTTTTAAGTTATGAACCCTCCCTCCTTCCAGGTTGTCGACTAGGCTCTAAGCACTGCTTGATAGCCCTTGTGACGTCTTGTCGAATTTATTTGCCCGCGGGGGCGGGTGTTGCACCTTTTGTCACTCGTCGACTTTTCAAACAGAACCCTGGAGCCTGCCCACTGATTCGAGAGGTGCCCCATGAGTCTGCTGCTGGAACCCTATACCCTTCGCCAATTGACCCTACCCAATCGCATCGCGGTGTCGCCGATGTGCCAGTACTCGAGCGCCGATGGCCTGGCCAACGACTGGCACCTGGTGCACCTTGGTAGCCGCGCCGTGGGCGGCGCCGGCCTGGTATTCACCGAAGCCACCGCTGTCACCGCTGATGGCCGTATCACCGCCCAGGACCTGGGGTTGTGGAACGATGAACAGATCGAACCGTTGCAACGCATCACCCGTTTCATCACCGCCCAAGGGGCCGTGCCGGGCATCCAGTTGGCCCACGCGGGGCGCAAGGCCAGCACCTGGCGACCTTGGCTGGGCAAGCATGGCAGCGTGAAACCCGAGGACGGCGGTTGGCTTCCGGTCGGCCCGTCGCCGATTGCCTTCGACCCGCAGCACACCCCGCCAGCCCAACTGGACGAAGGGCAGATCGCCGGGGTTATCCAGGCGTTCGTGGATTCGGCCAAGCGCGCCCTCACGGCCGGCTTCAAGGTGGTCGAGGTCCATGCGGCCCACGGCTATCTGCTGCATCAATTCCTGTCGCCCTTGAGCAACCAGCGGCGCGACCAATACGGCGGCTCGTTCGAGAACCGCATCCGCCTGGTACTGCAGGTGACCGAAGCGGTGAGGGCCGTCTGGCCCGAGGAGTTGCCGGTATTCGTTCGCGTCTCTGCCACCGATTGGGTCGAGGACGGTTGGAACCCGGATGAAACCGTGGAACTGGCGCGGCGGTTCAGGGCGGTGGGGGTGGACCTGATCGATGTGTCATCGGGTGGCACTGCCGCCAATGCGGAGATTCCCACCGGCCCGGGTTATCAGACACGCTTTGCCGAACGGGTGCGCAAGGAGTCGGAAATCGCCACCGGCACTGTGGGCATGATTACCGAACCGGCCCAGGCCGAGCACATCCTGCGCACCTGCCAGGCCGACATCATTTTCCTCGCCCGGGAATTGCTGCGCGATCCGTACTGGGCCCTGCATGCCGATGATGACCTGGGTGGACGCAAGGCTACATGGCCGGCGCAGTACCAGCGGGCCACGCATCGGGACCAGCCGATTCATGAGTCTGATTTGCGCGACTGAGTGAGGGATGAAAAAAAAAGCCCCGGTCGTGTTGGCCGGGGCTTTTGTTTATCGGGCTGGATTATTCGGTGGTTGTACCGGCCTCATCGCGAGCAAGCTCGCTCCCACAGGGATTTCTGTAAACCACAGATCCCATGTGGGAGCGAGCTTGCTCGCGATGGGGCCAGCCCAAGCGCCGAATCACCATCAGGGATACTTACGCTTATCCGGCGCCGGCGGAAAGTACTGGTACAGCCAGGTCTCGCTCAGGGTCCGGTCCTTGCTGCGAATGAACAGGCGCATCTGCACCGGGTCTACGCGGTCGTCGGTCGGGTACCAGTCGAAGGTGATCCGGTAACCCTTGATCGCATCCAGTACCAGCACATTGAAGTCCTTCACTTCGCCGTGGGAGCAGGTCACCACCGGTTCGATGCCGGTGCCTGGTGGTAACTGGTCGAGGCCGCCGCCGCTGAAGTCCACGGCGAAACGCCGTGCCCAGACGGTAGGGTAATGCTCGCCGGGCGCCCAGCCTTCGATGAAGCCACCCATGCCCGAACGGGTCGCGTCGACATGGGCCAGGTCGGTGCTCACCGGCGGCAGGGCACTCCAGTAGAGCTTGTAGCCATAGTTCAGCGAGTCACCTGCGGCCACCGGTTTTTTCGGGGTCCAGAACGCGACGATGTTATCCAGGGTTTCGCCGGTCGTAGGAATTTCCAGTAGATCGACAGAGCCTTCGCCCCACGCCGTTGTCGGTTCGACCCATAGGCTGGGACGTTTGCTGTACCAGTCTACGGTGTCTTGGTAGCTATCAAAGTCATGGTCGGTCTGCACCAGGCCGAAGCCCTTCGGATTATTGTCGGCGAAGGCATTGAATTGCAGGGTGGCGGGGTTGTTCAACGGACGGCAGACCCACTCGCCGTTGCCGCGCCACATGGCCAGGCGGTCGGAGTCGTGGATTTGCGGGTGAATGGTGTCGCACATGCGCCGCTCGACGGTGCCGCAGCTGAACATGCTGGTCATGGGGGCGATACCCAGTTGCTCGATGGCGGTACGCGCATTGATGTGCGCGTCGATCTCCATCACCACGCGGGTCGGCTGGCAATCGATATCGAACCGATAGGCACCGGTGGCGCTGGGGGAATCGAGCAGCGCGTAGACCACGAAGCGGGTGCTGTTTTTTTCCGGGGTTTCGAACCAGAACTTGGTGAAGTCCGGAAATTCCTCGCGCTTCTTGGCGTAGGTATCGATGGCCAATCCGCGGGCTGACAACCCGTACTGGCCACTGGCGTCCACGGCACGGAAATAACTGGCCCCCAGGAACGAAAGGATGTCGTGGCGATCCAGCTCCGGCGCCTTGAACACCCGGAAACCGGAGAACCCCAGGTCGCCCGTCAGCTGCGAAGTGTTGACCGTGGTTTTCTCATAGTTGAACAGCTCCGGGCGGAAGTGCACCTCACGAGCCAGGCGGGTCTTGGGATCGACGCTGTACATGCGCACCGGCTGCTTGAAGCCCATGCCGACGTGGAAAAACTGCACGTCCAGCTGACCGTCGAGCTTATTCCACAGCGAGTGGTTGGCGTCGTACTGGATCGCGTTGAATTGCAGGGGCGACATCAGGGCCAGGGTTTGCGGCAGGACTTGCTTGGTGTCGACGTATTGGCTTGCGGCCAATTGTCGGGCCTGGTCTTTCAGGGCGTTGAAATCGAAGGGACGGGCTTCGCCGTCGGCAGTCTGGTCAGCAGCCCAGGCACGTGCGGCCATGAGCCCGGAGGCTGAAAGCCCTGTGTAGGCGGCGAAGGCCATGGAGGCCTTGAGCAGATTCCTGCGGTGCATAAATACAACCTTTCTCGAAACAATCCCGAGCCGTTCCTGGCCGCAAAGATTGATGAAGGAGTTCGGACATGCCTTTGGCCAAACGCGAACAGACGTTAGAACAGATGCCTGAGAGCTGGATCGGTTCACCGAGGCGCAAAATCATAGGGGATATATGGTTGTTGAGAGCGAAGAAAGCAGGGCTTGGTCAAATTTTCTTACAGTTATTTCTTTTTTTATGTGGATTCCGGCCTTTTTTGACTAATTACTCTAAAAATCCCTTTTCACGGTATGAAACCTCCCTATTCTTTAGCTTGATAGACCGTTAACCCAGGGTTGCGAAGGCGCTATCAGGTCAATTCGACGTACAGAAGGGCATCGCTCATGACGAAAATACAGGGCATTACCGCAATGCTGGGGATCTTTCCAGGCCTGATCAATGGGCGCAGGACACGGCGACTCAGCCTGGAGGAATTAAGACTGGTGGAGCGCTATCGAGAGCTGTCGGAAAACGACCGGATTGCCATGCGCTACCTGGTGGATGCGATGAGGAGTGTTTCGAGGTTTTGAATAGCCTGGGGATACGCTGATTATGGGGGGACAAACTGGCCTGTATAAGGCTTCCTGGCTTCACACCAACACACTGCATGTTTCCACAGAGCCGAAGCGAATGTGCTTACGATCAGCGGCGGTTGCAGGCTCGATGATGAAGTATTACTTTTAAAATAAAGGTAATACTTAAAGGAGAGTTTATTGTGTCGACGACGATGACAAGTAAAGGGCAGGTCACCATTCCCAAACCTATCCGGGATGCGCTGCACCTGATTCCGGGTAGTGCAATCGAGTTCAGCGTCAATGCGCAAGGGGAAGTGGTGCTACATGCCGGCAAACCTAAAATGGCAAAAAAAACGGCTGGCGATCGTTTTGACGCGATGCGTGGCAAAGCGGATATCAAGTGGCGCACGGATGACCTGATGGCGCTGTTGCGTGGTGAAGATTAATGATACTGGTCGACACCAACGTCTTGATCGATGTCCTGGAAGACGACCCCATCTGGGCTGACTGGTCTATCCAGCAACTGCGGGCCCAATCGCAAGCCCATGACCTTGTGATCAACCCGATTATCTATGCTGAACTGTCTCAGATTTTTTCCACTTTTGAAGCGTTGGATGAGGTTGTCAGTGAGCTCCGGTTGCTGGTGCAAGAAATACCTCGTCCGGCACTGTTTCTCGCTGGGAAAGCTTTCGTGCGTTATCGAAAGCTCGGCGGCGGAAAAAACAACGTGCTGGCAGACTTTTTCATCGGTGCCCATGCGGCTGTGAATGGCCTGCCTTTGCTCACTCGAGACGCCAAACGTTACCGAAGTTATTTTCCCTCCGTCGAGTTGGTGGTGCCGTCCTGATATTTGAATAACCACGGCCGGACCCTGTCTTCCGGCCGTGGGGGGTGTTTTAGCTCAATGCTTGAACATCACATGCCGCACCACCGTGTAGTCCTCCAGCCCATACATCGACATATCCTTGCCATAGCCGGAATGTTTCTGACCGCCATGGGGCATTTCGCTGACGAGCATGAAGTGGGTGTTCACCCAGGTGCAGCCGTATTGCAGGCGCGCCGCCAGGCGATGGGCGCGACCGACGTCGGCGGTCCACACCGATGACGCCAGGCCGTAGTCCGACTCATTGGCCCAAGCCAGCACTTGTGCTTCGTCGAGGAACGGCGTGACGGACACCACCGGACCGAACACTTCCCGGCGGACGATTTCGTCGTCCTGCTGGGCGTCGGCCAGTACCGTCGGTTCGAAGAAGAACCCGTTGCCGTCCACGGTCTTGCCACCGGTGATCAGGCGGATATGCGGCTGGGCGATGGCCCGTTCGACGAAACCCGCGACGCGGTCCCGGTGCTGGGCGGTGATCAGCGGGCCCATTTCAGTGTCGGGTGCGGTTTGCAGGCCGTACTTGATACTGCCCACCGCAGCGCCGAGCTTCTCGACAAACTGCTCGTAGATGCCTTGCTGGGCATAGATGCGGCAAGCGGCGGTGCAGTCCTGGCCGGCGTTGTAGAAACCGAAAGTGCGGATGCCTTCCACGGCCGCGTCAATGTCGGCGTCGTCGAAAATGATCACCGGGGCCTTGCCGCCCAGTTCCATGTGCGTGCGCTTGACGCTGTCGGCGGTGCTGGAAATGATGTTCGCGCCGGTGGCGATGGAGCCGGTGAGCGACACCATGCGCACTTTCGGATGGGTCACCAGCGGCTGGCCTACGGTTGGCCCACGACCGAACACCACGTTGAGTACGCCGGCCGGGAAAATTTCCGACGCCAATTCCGCCAGGCGCAGCGCGGTCAGCGGGGTTTGTTCCGATGGCTTGAGCACCACGGTGTTCCCGGCGGCCAGGGCCGGGGCGATTTTCCAGGCGACCATCATCAAGGGGTAGTTCCAGGGGGCGATGGAGGCGATGACCCCCACCGGGTCGCGGCGGATCATCGAAGTGTGCCCCGGCAGGTATTCGCCGCCGGCCGAGCCGTTCATGCAGCGACTGGCGCCGGCAAAGAAGCGGAACACATCGGCAATCGCCGGGATCTCGTCGTTCAGCGCGGCGCTCAAGGGTTTACCGCAGTTGTCCGACTCCAGCTTCGCCAGTTCTTCGCCGTTGGCTTCGATGGCGTCAGCCAGTTTGAGCAGCAACAGGGAGCGGTCCTTGGGCGCAACCTGCGACCAGCTGTCGAAGGCGCTGTCGGCCGCACGGACGGCGGCATCGACCTGGGCTTCGCTGGCCTCGTTGATTTCCACCAGCACTCGCCCCAGCGAGGGGTTAAACACGGCCTGGCCGGGGCCTTCGCCGTTTACCAGGTGGCCGTTGATCAGCAGTTTGGTTTGCATGGCTTTGTCCTCATCGAAACAGTTATGTGTCTGCTGGAACCGATCCCTGTGGGAGCGAGCTTGCTCGCGATAGCGGTCTTACAGTCGACACGTGTGTTGAGTGTTCGTCAGTCATCGCGAGCAAGCTCGCTCCCACAAAAGCCCTTTTGTACAAGGCGAAAAAGGGGCTACTTCCCGCCGCTACCGGCCACGCTCTCACCCCCACGGGTCAGGTAATAGGCGCCGAGTATCGGCAACATCGTCACCATCATCACCAGCATCGCCACGACGTTGGTCACCGGCACGTCGCGAGGGCGGCTGAGCTGGTTGAGCAGCCACAGCGGCAGCGTGCGTTCATGGCCGGCGGTGAAGGTGGTGACGATGATCTCGTCGAACGACAGGGCGAACGCCAGCATCCCGCCGGCCAGCAGCGCCGAGCCGAGGTTGGGCAGGATGATGTAGCGAAAGGTCTGCCAGCCGTCGGCGCCCAGGTCCATCGACGCCTCGATCAAGCTGTGGGAGGTGCGGCGCAGGCGGGCGATGACGTTGTTGTAGACGATCACCACGCAAAACGTCGCGTGCCCGACGATGATGGTGAACATGCCCGGTTCGATGCCCAGGGTCTTGAAGGTCGCCAGCAGCGCAATGCCGGTGATGATCCCTGGCAGGGCAATCGGCAGGATCAGCATCAGCGAAATGCCCTGTTTGCCGAAGAAGTCCCGGCGGTACAGTGCCGCCGAGGCCAGCGTGCCGAGCACCATGGCGATCAGCGTGGCGATGGCCGCGATCTGCAACGACAGCTTGATGGCCTCCAGCACATCCGGACGCGAGAAGGCGACGCTGAACCATTTCAGGGTCAGGCCCTTGGGCGGAAAGCTGAACGCCGCATCTTCGGTGTTGAAGGCGTAGAGGAAGATGATCAGGATCGGGAAGTGCAAAAACACCAGCCCGCCCCATGCCGCGATCCGCAAGCCCCACGAGGCCCGGTCTTGAGAGTCAGAGTGCATCGAAAGCCCCCAGGCGCTTGACGATAGACAGGTAGATGGCAATCAGCACGATGGGTACCAGGGTGAACGCAGCGGCCATGGGCATGTTGCCGATGGCGCCTTGCTGGGCGTAGACCATGCTGCCGACGAAGTAGCCTGGCGGGCCCACCAGTTGCGGCACGATGAAATCCCCCAGGGTCAGCGAGAACGTGAAGATCGAGCCGGCGGCAATGCCGGGGATCGACAGCGGCAAGATCACCTGCATGAACGTCTGGCGCGGCTTGGCGCCGAGGTCCGCCGAAGCTTGCAGCAACGACGGTGGCAGGCGCTCCAGGGAGGCCTGGATCGGCAGAATCATGAACGGCAGCCAGATGTAGACGAACACCAGGAAACGCCCCAGGTGTGAGGTGGACAACGTACTGCCGCCCACCCCGGGGATCCCCAATACGAACTGCAACACCGGCCCCAGGCCCAGGTGCTGGACGAACCACTGGGCCACGCCGCCCTTGGCCAGCAGGAGTGTCCAGGCATAGGCCTTGACGATATAACTGGCCCACATCGGCAGCATCACCGCGATGTAGAAAAACGCCTTGGTCTTGCCGCTGGTGTAGCGCGCCATGTAGTAGGCAATCGGGAAGGCGACGATGGCGCTGGCGATGGACACCACGATGGCCATGCTCAAGGTGCGCAAGATGATGTCGAAGTTCGAGGGCTGGAACAGCGCGGTGAAATTCGCCAGGGTCAGGTCGGGCGTGACCGCCATGGTGAAGTCATCGAAGGTGTAGAAGCCCTGCCACAGCAAGGTCAGCAGTGAGCCCAGGTAGATCGCGCCGAACCAGATCAGCGGCGGCACCAGCAGCATCGACAGGTACAGGTTGGGCCGTCGGTACAGCAAGTTGGAGAAACGTCGCAACGGTGAGCCGGGCGTAGGTGTTTGAGTGATGGCCAGGGTGTTCATCTCACACCTCGCCGCCAACGGTGTCATGCAGCGCGATCATCGCCTCGCGGGCCCAGCGTACAGTCAGTTGCTGGCCGGTCTGGTGCTGGGCGCCGGTGTCGATCCACTGGGTGTTGGCCTGGCTGAGGTTCAGGGTCTGGCCATTCTCAAGCTTCAATTCATAGCGTGTGGCGCTGCCCTGGTACTGGATGTCGTGGAGCAGGCCGCGGACTTCGATTTCATGACCGGCCAACGGGCCTTCGGCGAAACGCACGTGTTCCGGACGGATCGAGAACGGCTGTGGATAACCGCTCAGTTGCCGGGCCAGGTCGCCACGAATCACGTTGGAGGTGCCGACGAATTCGGCGACGAAGGTGGTCGCTGGTTTCATGTACAGGTTGCGCGGGGTATCCACCTGTTCGATGCGGCCTTTGTTGAACACCGCCACGCGGTCGGACATCGACAAGGCTTCGGTCTGGTCGTGGGTGACGAAAATGAAGGTGATGCCCAACTGGCGCTGCAGTTTCTTCAACTCGCCCTGCATCTGTTCCCGCAACTTCAGGTCGAGGGCGCCCAGGGGTTCGTCCAGCAGCAACACCCGTGGGCGATTGACCAGCGCACGGGCCAAGGCCACGCGCTGGCGCTGGCCGCCGGACAGCTGCACCGGCTTGCGCTCGCCGTAGCCGCCCAGGGCGACCATCTCCAGCGCTTCATCGGCGCGCTGGATGCGTTCGGCCTTGGCAACGCCTTTGACTTTCAGGCCATAGGCCACGTTGTCGCGCACATTCATGTGTGGGAAGAGGGCGTAATCCTGGAAAACCGTGTTGACGTCGCGCTGATAGGGCGGCAGCCCGGCGGCTTCTTCGCCGTGGATGCGGATCGAACCGGCGCTGGGTTGTTCGAACCCGGCGATCAGCCGCAGGCAAGTGGTCTTGCCTGAGCCGGAGGGGCCCAGCATGGAAAAGAACTCGCCGTCCTGGATGTCGATGGAAACCCGGTCAACGGCCTTCACTTCGCCAAACTGACGGGATACCTGGGTGAATTGGACTGCAAGCGTCATGGTGCGGTGCTCCAGAAAAACGGGGCGGGTATGAAAATATCAACCTTGGAACGCGGTCCCGTGGCGAGGGAGCTTGCTCCCGCTGGCGTGCGCAGCACGCCCAAAACAGACCGACGCGGTATGACCTGACCCACCGCATCGTCTGGTTTTGGGGTGGCTGCGCCACCCAGCGGGAGCAAGCTCCCTCGCCACAGGGTTAACCATGTTCCCGGTCCAAACAGGTTACTGCGAGCTACCGCCCACCCATGATCGCAATGTAGTCCTGGGTCCAGCGGCTGTACGGCACGAACTTGCCGCCCTCGGCCTGTGGGGTTTTCCAGAAGGCGATCTTGTCGAACTGGTCGAAGCCATTGGTCTTGCAACCTTCGGCGCCCAGCAGTTCGCTGCCCTTGCAGGCCGCAGGAACCGCAGGCAAGGAGCCGAACCAAGCGGCCACGTCACCCTGGACTTTCGGTTGCAGCGACCAGTCCATCCATTTGTACGCGCAGTTGGGGTGCTTGGCCTCGGTGTGGAGCATGGTGGTATCGGCCCAACCGGTGGCGCCTTCTTTCGGAATGGTCGAGGCGATCGGTTGTTTTTCGTTCATCAGGCCGTTGACCTGATACGGCCAGGCGCCGGACGCCACCACGCCTTCGTTCTTGAAGTCACTCATCTGCACGGTGGTGTCGTGCCAGTAGCGATGGATCAACGGTTGTTGGGCCCGCAGCAGTTCCAGCACGGCCTTGTATTGCGCTTCGTCGAGTTGGTAGGGGTCCTTGATGCCCAGCTCAGGCTTGGCGGTCTTGAGGTACAGCGCCGCGTCGGCGATGTAGATCGGGCCATCGTAGGCTTGCACGCGGCCCTTGTTCGGCTTGCCGTCGGGCAGGTCCTGGGCACTGAACAGCACGCTCCAACTGGTGGGCGCCTGTTTGAACACCTCGGTGTTGTACATCAGCACGTTCGGGCCCCACTGATACGGGGTGCCGTAGGTTTGCTGGTTGACCACATACCACGGTGCATCCTTGAGGCGTGGGTCGAGGTTCTTCCAGTTGGGGATCAGCGCCGTGTTGATCGGCTGCACGCGCTTGCCGGCAATCAACCGCAGCGAGGCGTCGCCCGAGGCGGTGACCAGATCGTAGCCACCCTTGGTCATCAGACTGACCATTTCGTCGGACGTCGCGGCGGTTTTCACGTTGACCTTGCAACCGGTTTCCTTCTCGAAGCCGGTGACCCAGTCGTAGGCCTTGTCGCTTTCGCCTCGTTCGATGTAACCCGGCCAGGCGACGATATCCAGTTGGCCTTCGCCAGCGCCAACGGCCTTGACCGGTTCGGCGGCCTGGAGGCTGACACTGGTCAGCAGCGCCGTGGTGATTGCACTGAGCAATGCGGTCTTGTGCGCGTACATGGGAATCCCTCTTGCTTTAATTATGTCGGGGCAGTGTTTGAATCAGATAAAGCGCCATGAATGGCTGTTATTAGCGTAGTGCTGTTATCTACAGATGCTGGCCGTGGCGGGCCATGATGTGGCGCACCACGCTGTAGTCCTGGAGCGAATCACTGGACAGATCCTTCCCATAGCCAGAGCGTTTCAGGCCGCCGTGGGGCATTTCGCTGACCAGCATGAAATGACTGTTGATCCAGGTGCAGCCGTATTGCAGGCGCGCGGCAACCTGCATTGCCTTGTCCAGGTTCTGTGTCCACACCGAGGAGGCCAAGCCGTATTCGGAATCGTTGGCCCAGTCCACTGCCTGGCTGAGTTCGTCGAAGCGGGTCACGGTGACGACCGGGCCGAACACTTCGCGCTGGACGATTTCATCGCTTTGCTTGCAGCCGGCCAGGAGCGTGGGCTGGTAATAGAAGCCAGCACCGGAATGCACCGCCGCACCGGTGATGCGCTCGATATGTGGCTGGCCGAGGGCGCGCTCGACGAAACTGGCAACGCGGTCGCGCTGGCGAGTGCTGATCAGTGGGCCGATTTCATTGTCGGCATCGCGCTTGCCGGCAAAACGCAGGCTGCTGACCGCCGCGCCGAGCTCGGCCACCAGCCGGTCGTGAATCCCGCCCTGGGCGTAGATCCGGCACGCGGCGGTGCAATCCTGCCCGGCGTTGTAATAACCATAGGTGCGCACGCCTTCGACCACCGCCTGGAGGTCGGCGTCGTTGCACACGATCACCGGTGCCTTGCCGCCCAGCTCCAGATGCGTGCGCTTGAGGGTTTTCGCGGCGGCCTGGAGGATCTTCTGCCCGGTGACGATATCGCCGGTCAGCGAAACCATGCGCACTTTGGGATGGCTGACCAGATGGCTGCCGACGCCTTCGCCGCCCCCGCAGAGGATGTTGATCACGCCCCGTGGCAGGATCTGCGCCAGTGTCGGCGCCAGGGCCAGGATCGACAGCGGTGTGTGTTCCGACGGTTTGAACACCAGCGTATTGCCAGCAGCCAGGGCCGGGGCGATTTTCCACGCGGCCATCATGATCGGGTAATTCCACGGCGCAATGGACGCCACCACGCCAATCGGGTCGCGGCGCACCATGCTGGTGTAGCCGGGCAGGTACTCACCGCTGAGTTGGCCGGTCTGGCAGCGCACGGCACCGGCAAAGAAACGGAACACGTCCACCGTGGCGCTCAGGTCATCCTGGCGCGCCAAATGCAGCGGCTTGCCGCAGTTCAAGGATTCAAGGCGGGCCAGGTAGTCGGCGTCTTTTTCGATGGCGCTGGCGATGTCCAGCAGCAGGTTCGAGCGTTGTTGCGGGGTGGTGCGCGACCAACCCTCGAAGGCGCTGTGGGCCGCCAGGATCGCGGCTTCGACCTGCTCGGTACTGGCTTCGGCAATCTGAGCCAGTACTTCGCCAGTGGCCGGATTGAGGATGGGCTCGACAACGCCCTGGCCTGCGACCAGTTCTCCGTCGATCAGCAACGCGGTACACAACGGAGTTTGCGTGCCAGCCATGTTCGCGTTCTCTTTCTATAGATATTGGTTGAAACACAGAACCTGTGGGAGCGAGCTTGCTCGCGATAGCGGTCTATCAGTCGACATTACTTTGCTGACACTCCGCCATCGCGAGCAAGCTCGCTCCCACAATGGGTTGTGGTGATGCAGCAAGACTAGTGTTCAGCCCTAAAGCCGACAAATTCTAAATACTCAAGGCTGCATTCGATTAAATAGATGGCTTGCGGCCGCCATGGGGTTGTTCCCGGGCGACGGTTAAAAACGGGTCGACCAGGGTCGGTCGTGCCGTGCCTCGGCGCCAGGCCAGGCCGACGTCGAGGGTCTGGCTGAGGTCGGCAATCGGTCGCGCTTCAATGATGTCGCCTTCCAGCGACCAGGGACGGTAGGTCATGTCCGGCTGGATCGACACGCCAAGCCCCGCCGCCACCAGGCTGCGCACGGCTTCGGTCGAGGCGGTGCGCAACGAGATCTTCGGTTGCAGGCCGGCGCCGCGCCACAGGCGCTGGGCGTTGCGGTCCATTTCATCGACGTTCAGTTGGATCAGTGGCTCGTGGGCCACGTCGGCCAGGTTGATGCTGTCGTGCTCCAGCAGTGGATGCTGGGCTGGCAGCCACAAGCGGTGGGGTGAATGGGTCAGCACCTCGGTCTGCAAGGCGTGGCGGTCTTCCAGGTTGGACAGGATCAGCACCCCGACATCGATTTCACCGCTGACCAATAAATGCTCGATGTACGGCCTTTCGTCTTCCATGACGCGGATTTCCACATTGGGATAAGCGCGTTGGAAACGGGTCAGCAGATCCGCCAGGTAATAACCGGCGACCAGGCTGGTGACCCCGATGGTGACATGGCCGGCCACCTGGTCGGTGCTTTGCTGCAGGCTGCGCTTGGCGTTGTCGACGGTGGCCAGGATCAAATGGGCCTGGCGCAGGAATTGATGACCCTGGTGAGTCAGGGTCATGCCCTTGGCGTGGCGGTTGAACAAGCTGACGCCGATTTCCTGTTCCAGCTGCTGGATGGCCAGGGTCAAGGTGGATTGGGAGATGAACGCCGTTTGCGCAGCGGCGGAGATCGAGCCGGTTTCGGCCACGGCGATGAAATGACGGATCTGGCGCAGGGTCATCATGGACGAATACCCGGTGGGCGGTTTTTATCGATGGGTTGGAGTGTATATCGTTTTTTATCAAGGATAGTCATTGCGCCTCAGGCAACATCTCGAAGCAATCTTGCCGAAGGCGCCGGGCACTTTCGTTCTAGGCTGGTGGCCTTAATGATCCGGTTACCCGAATGCGTGGAGGCAGCAAATGAACACTCGTGGATTGCTCGATCAGCTACTCAAGTCCGGTCAGGAAATGTTGCAGAACAAGACTGGCGGCTCCCAAGGCAACAAGTCGTCCGGTGGTTTGGGCGGGTTGCTCGGCGGCTCCGGCAACTTGGGCGGCATGCTCTCCGGCGCGGGTGGCGGAGCGCTGGCCGCCGGCGCCATGGGCCTGTTGCTGGGTAATAAGAAGGCCCGCAACTTTGGCGGCAAGGCCTTGACCTACGGCGGCCTGGCCGCCTTGGGCGTGATCGCCTACAAAGCCTATGGCAACTGGCAGGCCCAGCAGGGCGCCGCACCGAAAACCGAACCCCAGACCCTGGACCGCGTCCCCCCGGCGCAGGTCGAGCAGCACAGCCAGGCGATCCTCAAGGCGCTGGTGGCGGCGGCCAAGGCCGATGGCCATGTGGACGAGCGTGAGCGGCAATTGATCGAGGGTGAATTCACCAAGCTCGACAATGACCAGGAGCTGCAACACTGGCTGCACGCCGAACTCAACAAGCCCTTGGACCCCGTCGACGTCGCCCGTGCTGCCAGCACCCCGGAAATCGCCGCGGAAATGTACATCGCCAGCGTGATGCTGGTGGACGAGGAGAGCTTCATGGAGAAATCCTACCTCGATGAACTGGCGCGCCAACTCAAGCTGGAGCCAGGGTTGAAGGCAGAACTGGAAAAGCAGGTGCGGCAGGCGACCGCCTAGAACAGCCCCAACTCCATTCCCTGTGGGAGCGAGCTTGCTCGCGATGGCGCCCGGTCAGTCGCAGCGTTTTTGACTGATACACCGTTATCGCGAGCAAGCTCGCTCCCACAGTGGTTTTGTGGTGTCTGGCAGTCCTGTGGCCAACGCATCGCCTGTGGGAGCTGAGCCTCGGCCTGGTCAAAATCCTCCCTCGCGGCCATACAGACGCCACGCCGCCCTCGGCTATACTCCCCAGCATTTCAAAGGCCCCGAGGTTTTACTGTGAAGAATTGGACATTGCGCCAACGCATCCTGGCGAGTTTTGCGGTGATCATCGCCATCATGCTGCTGATGGTGCTCGTCTCGTATTCACGGTTGTTAAAGATCGAGGACAGCGAAGAACGGGTGCGCGCCGATGCGGTGCCCGGTGTGTATTACAGTTCGATGATCCGCGGTGGCTGGGTCGACAGCTACGTCCTGACCCAACAGATCGTGGGCCTCTCGGGCAACCGGGAAATCACCGCCGAGGACAAGGCCCGCTACCAGGGTTTCGAGCAGCACCTGCGCGAAGAGATACAGAACTACCAGAAGTTGATCCAGAACCCGGCCGACCAAGCCTCGTTCGACGAGTTCGAGGCCTTCCACCTGGCGTTCAATCAGGCGGTGGCAAAGGTCCTGGACTTGTACCAGCGCAAGGATTACGAGGGGGCACGGCTGGCGCTGGAGAAAGACCTGACGCCCGCATGGATCGGTGGCCGCGGGCATTTGAATCAAATCATCGAGCGTAATCGCGAGCTGGCAGAAAGCGCCACCCAGACCATTGGCGATGCGGTGACGGCGGCCAAGGTCGCCATGGGCCTGTCGTTCCTGGTTGCGCTGATTGTCGCCGTACTGTGCGGGTTCTTGTTGATGCGGGCGATCATGGCGCCGATGAACCGCATCGTAGAGATCCTCGAGATCATGCGCAGCGGTGACCTGAGCGGGCGCCTGAACCTGGCGCGCAAAGACGAATTCGGCGCGGTGGAAACCGGCTTCAACGATATGATGGCTGAGCTGACATCGTTGGTGTCCCAGGCCCAGCGCTCTTCGGTGCAGGTCACCACGTCGGTGACCGAGATCGCCGCGACTTCCCGCCAGCAGCAGGCCACGGCCACTGAAACCGCGGCCACCACCACCGAGATCGGCGCGACGTCTCGAGAGATTGCCGCCACCTCCCGCGACCTGGTGCGCACCATGACCGAAGTGTCCACCGCCGCCGACCAGGCCTCGGTGGCCGCCGGCTCTGGGCAGCAAGGCCTGGCGCGGATGGAAGAAACCATGCATTCGGTGATGGGCGCCGCCGACCTGGTGAACGCCAAGCTGGCGATCCTCAACGAGAAGGCCGGCAACATCAATCAGGTGGTGGTCACCATCGTCAAAGTGGCCGACCAGACCAACCTGCTGTCCCTCAACGCCGCCATCGAAGCCGAGAAGGCCGGCGAGTACGGCCGTGGTTTCGCCGTGGTCGCCACCGAAGTGCGGCGCCTGGCTGACCAAACGGCCGTGGCGACTTATGACATCGAACAAATGGTGCGTGAGATCCAGTCCGCGGTGTCAGCTGGTGTGATGGGCATGGACAAGTTCTCCGAGGAGGTGCGTCGTGGCATGGCCGAGGTGCAGCAGATTGGCGAGCAACTGTCACAGATCATTCATCAGGTTCAGGCGTTGGCGCCGCGGGTCTTGATGGTCAACGAGGGCATGCAGGCCCAGGCTACCGGTGCCGAGCAGATCAACCACGCCTTGGTGCAACTGGGCGATGCCAGCAGCCAGACCGTGGAGTCCCTGCGCCAGGCCAGTTCCGCCATCGATGAGCTGAGCCAGGTGGCCGTAGGGCTGCGCAGCGGCGTCTCGCGTTTCAAAGTCTGATGAGTGAGTTCGAGGCCAGAGGTGGTGCCGCGCCGGCGGCCCGGCAAGCGCTGTTCCTGGTGTTTTGCATCGGTGACGAGCGCTATGCCCTGCAGGCCATCGATGTGGTGGAAGTGCTGCCGCGCCTGCCGCTCAAGCCCATTGCCCAGGCGCCGTCCTGGGTGGCGGGGGTGTTTGCCTGGCGCGGCGCGGTGGTGCCGGTGATCGACCTGTGCACGTTGACCTTCGGCCATGGCGCCAAGGCCCGCACCAGCACGCGATTGGTGCTGGTGCACTACCAGCCCGACGCACAGCAAGCGAGGCAGGTGCTGGGCTTGATCCTGGAACAGGCCACCGACACCCTACGCTGCGATCCGGCGGATTTCCGCCCCTACGGCCTGGACAACCGGCAGGCGCCGTACCTGGGCCCGGTGCGCGAAGACGCCCAGGGATTGCTGCAATGGGTACGGGTCAATGACCTGCTCGACGAGTCGGTCCGCGCCGTGCTGTTCCCCATGCCGCCGCTGAACCTCGATGACCTCGAGGTCCGGCCATGAACAACGACCAGCGCTTTTTCGATTTCCTCAAGGAACGTATTGGCCTGGATGTCACTTCCGTCGGCACCGCCATCATCGAACGGGCGCTGCGCCAGCGCATCAGTGCCCAATCGGGACGAACCGCCGATGAATACTGGCAATGCCTGCAGCATTCGGCCCAGGAGCAACAAGCACTGATCGAAGCGGTGATCGTCCCGGAGACCTGGTTCTTTCGCTATCCCGAATCCTTTGCGACCCTCGCCAAACTGGCGGTCAAGCGCTTGACCGAAATAAGGCACCTACGGGCCCTGCGTATCCTCAGCTTGCCGTGCTCCACCGGCGAAGAACCCTATTCCATCGCCATGGCCTTGCTTGATGCGGGCCTGGGGCCTCATCAATTCAAGGTTGATGGGCTGGACGTCAGTCCGCTGTCGGTGGAGCGGGCCAAGGAGGCGCGCTACGGCAAAAACTCCTTCCGTGGCGCTGACCTGGTTTTTCGCGAGCGGCATTTCACCGCCGAAAACGAAAGCTATCGCCTCAGTGAGCGGGTACGCGAACAGGTGCGCCTGCAAGTGGGCAACCTGCTGGATCCGGGCCTGCTGGTGAATGAGGCACCTTACGATTTTGTGTTCTGCCGCAACTTGCTGATTTATTTTGACCCGCCGACCCAGCAGCAGGTGTTCGAGGTGCTCAAGCGCCTGACCCATCAGGACGGCGTGCTGTTTATCGGCCCCGCCGAGGGCAGTTTGCTGGGGCGATTGGGCCTGCGTTCGATCGGTATTGCCCAGTCGTTCGCCTTCAGCCGCCAGGGTGCTCCGGAACCACAGCCGTTGCCTGCCTTGATGCCGACTCCGCTGCCGGTTCGCCCGTCGCCGCGAGTCGTCCCCCCAGCGGTTCGACCCCGGCCATTTGCAGGAAATGCGAGCCCGGTCGCCGAACCGAAAAGCAGCGATGCCGCAACACTGCTGGCCCACATCGCCGCCCTGGCCAACAGCGGCAAAAGCGCCGAGGCCCGAGTCGCCTGCGAGCAGTACTTGCGCAGCCACGCACCGGCGGCCCAGGTGTTCTACTGGCTGGGCTTGCTCAGTGACATGGCCGGCAGCGCACTGGAGGCCCAGGGTTATTATCGCAAGGCGCTTTATCTTGAACCGCAACACGCCGAGGCCCTGGTGCATCTGGCGGCGCTGCTGGCTTCCCAGGGTGACGCGGCCGGTGCCCGTCGATTGCAGGAACGTGCCGCCCGCAGCGGGCGCACGGCTGACAGTGAGCGCAAACAATGAGCGGTTCGGCTTTTTACAACGTCACCCATGACGACGCCCAGGCCATCGACGACTGCTGGAATCGCATCGGGGTGCATGGCGACCAATCCTGCCCGCTGTTGGTCGAGCATATTCACTGCCGCAATTGCTCGGTGTATTCGGCGGCCGCCACCCGGTTGCTTGACCGCTATGCCTTGCAGCACGACGACCGCGACCTGGCCCTTGCGCCGCAGGAAACCGACGTCGTCACGCGCTCGCTATTGCTGTTCCGCCTGGGCGAAGAGTGGCTGGCCCTGACCACGCGCAGCCTGGTGGAAGTGGCGCCGTTGCAGCCGATCCATTCGTTGCCCCACCAGCGTTCGCGGGCCTTGTTGGGCGTGGCGAATGTACGCGGCGCGTTGGTAGCCTGCCTGTCCCTGGTGGAACTGTTGGACCTGGAGCCCGGCGCAGCAGCGCCTGCATCCGCACGCATCATGCCGCGCATGTTGATTGTCGCGGCCCCGGGCGGGCCGGTGGTGGTGCCGGTGGAGGAGGTGGACGGCATTCATGCCATCGACGAACGCCTCCTGGCGGGCGCTTCGCAGTCGGCCGGTAAATACACACGCGGCGTGTTGCAGTACAAGGGCCGCAGCCTGCGCTGGCTGGACGAAGAACAGCTACTGTCCGCTGTGACCCGGAGCCTGTCATGACCCCCGATCAGATGCGTGACGCCTCGTTGCTGGAGCTGTTCAGCCTGGAAGCCGAAGCCCAGACCCAAGTGCTGAGCGCTGGCCTGCTGGCCCTTGAACGCGACCCGACCCAGGCCGAGCACCTTGAGTCGTGCATGCGCGCGGCCCATTCCCTCAAGGGCGCTGCGCGGATCGTCGGGGTCGACGCCGGAGTCAGCGTGGCCCACGTGATGGAAGATTGCCTGGTCAGCGCCCAGGAGCGACGACTGGTGCTGAGCGCCGTCCACATCGACGCCTTGCTGCAAGGCACCGACCTGCTGACGCGCATCGCTACGCCGGGCAACACCCTCGGCGCCGCAGACATCGACGCTTACGTAGCGCTGATGGGGCGTTTGCTCGATCCCAATGCAGCGCCGACCCCCACGTCGGCGCCACTCTCCGTCGAGACGCCTGTCGAGCCCCTGCGCGTCGATCTGGTCGAACCCGAGCCCGTCGTACTCACGGAGCCAATCCCCAAGAACAAACGCCTCAGTGAAGGCGGCGAGCGGGTCTTGCGGGTCACGGCTGAACGCCTCAACAGCCTGCTGGACCTGTCGAGCAAATCCCTGGTGGAAACCCAGCGCCTCAAGCCCTGGCTGGCCACGATGCAGCGGCTCAAGCGCCAGCAAAGCAACGGCCTGCGCGCCCTTGAAGCGCTGAATGTGCACCTCAAGGACCATGCCCTGAACCTGCAGGCCCAGGAAGCTCTTGACGATGCCCGCCGCCTGTTGTCCGAAACCCAGCAGTTGCTGGCGCAGAAACACGCGGAACTGGACGAGTTTGCCTGGCAGGCCAGCCAGCGGGCGCAGGTGCTGTACGACACGGCGCTGGCCTGTCGCATGCGCCCGTTTGCCGACGTGCTCTCGGGCCAGGCGCGAATGGTGCGGGACTTGGGCCGCAGCCTGGGCAAACAGGTGCGCCTGGAGATTGAAGGCGAGAAGACCCAGGTCGACCGCGACGTGCTGGAAAAGCTCGAAGCGCCGCTGACCCACCTGTTGCGCAACGCCGTGGATCACGGCATCGAAACCCCGGAGCAGCGGGTGCTGGCCGGCAAGCCCGCCGAAGGCCTGATCCGCTTGCGGGCTTCCCATCAGGCTGGGCTGCTGGTCCTGGAGCTGGCGGACGACGGTGCCGGCGTGGACCTGGCGCGGGTGCGCCGCAGCATCGTCGCGCGCGGGCTTTCCCTTGAGCAAACCGCCGCCAGTTTGAGCGAAGAAGAGCTGCTGACGTTTCTGTTCCTGCCCGGTTTCAGTCTGCGGGACAAGGTCACTGAAGTGTCCGGACGGGGTGTTGGCCTGGACGCCGTCCAGCACATGGTCCGGCAGGTGCGTGGTGCGGTGGTGCTGGAGCAGACGACGGGCGAAGGCAGTCGTTTTCATCTCGAGGTACCGTTGACGCTCTCGGTGGTGCGTAGCCTGGTAGTGGAGGTCGGCGATGAAGCGTATGCCTTTCCCCTGGCCCATATCGAGCGAATGTGCGACCTGGCCCCCGAGGACATTGTGCAGGTCGAAGGCCGCCAGCATTTCTGGCATGACGGCCGGCACGTGGGGCTGGTCGCCGCCAGTCAGTTGCTCAATCGTCCCGCCACACAGAACAGCGGCCAGAGCCTCAAGGTTGTGGTGATCCGCGAGCGCGAGGCGGTCTATGGCGTGGCGGTGGAGCGCTTCATTGGCGAACGAACCCTGGTGGTGCTGCCCCTGGATGAACGCCTGGGCAAGGTCCAGGACATTTCTGCCGGGGCCTTGCTGGATGACGGATCGGTGGTGCTGATTGTCGATGTCGAAGACCTGCTGCGCTCGGTGGATAAGTTGCTCGATACCGGGCGCTTGGAGCGCATCGCCCGGCAGAACCAGACCCAGGCCCCGCGCAAGCGGATCCTGGTGGTGGACGACTCCCTGACCGTGCGCGAGCTGCAACGCAAGTTGCTACTCAATCGCGGCTACGATGTGGCGGTGGCGGTAGACGGCATGGATGGCTGGAACGCCTTGCGCTCGGAAGATTTTGACCTGTTGATCACCGACATTGATATGCCACGCATGGACGGCATCGAGCTGGTGTCACTGTTGCGGCGCGACAACCGTTTGCAGTCGCTGCCGGTGATGGTGGTGTCCTACAAGGACCGTGAAGAAGACCGCCGTCGTGGCCTGGACGCTGGAGCCGACTATTATCTGGCGAAGGCGAGTTTTCATGACGACGCCTTGCTCGACGCCGTGGTCGAATTGATCGGAGGGGCCAGGACTTGAAGATCGCCATCGTCAATGACATGCCCCTGGCGGTCGAAGCCCTGCGCCGGGCGTTGGCGTTCGAGCCGGCGCATCAACTGGTCTGGGTGGCCGTCAACGGGGCCGAGGCGGTGCAGCGCTGTGCCGAATACACGCCGGACCTGATCCTGATGGACCTGTTCATGCCGATCATGGATGGCGTGGAAGCCACACGACGGATCATGACCGAAACCCCCTGCGCCATTGTGATTGTCACCGGTGACAGCCAGCAGAACGTCCACCGGGTGTTCGAAGCCATGGGCCACGGTGCCCTGGATGTGGTCGATACGCCGGCCTTGGGTGTGGGTAACCCCGAGGACGCGGCGGCACCGTTGCTGCGCAAGATCACCAACATCGGTTGGCTGATCGGCGAGCGCGGCAACCCTGAGCGACCTGCGCCGGCGGCCCAGCGTGCCTCGGTGTCGCGCAAAAGCCTGGTGGCCATCGGATCCTCGGCGGGCGGCCCGGCGGCGCTGGAGGTCTTGCTCAAGGCATTGCCGCGTGATTTTGCCCCGGCCATCGTGCTGGTCCAGCATGTGGACGAGGTATTTGCCGCGGGCATGGCCGAGTGGCTCGGCAAAGCGTCGGGCCACAAGGTCCGCCTGGCGCTGCACGGCGAAACACCACAAAGCGGCACAGTGTTGCTGGCCGGGACCAACCACCACCTGCGCTTGTTGAAAGACGGCACCCTGGCCTACACCGTCGAGCCGGTCAACGAGATCTATCGGCCTTCCATCGACGTATTTTTCGAGAGTGTCGCCCACTTCTGGAGCGGTGATGCGGTGGGCGTTTTGCTCACCGGCATGGGCCGTGACGGTGCCCAAGGGCTTAAACTCATGCGTGAGCAGGGCTATATGACCATTGCCCAGGACCAGCAGAGCAGCGCCGTGTATGGCATGCCCAAAGCCGCGGCCGCCATCGACGCGGCCGCGCAGATTCTTGCGCTGGACAAGATAGCGCCACGGTTGGTGGAGATTTTTAGCCGATGATAAACCCCCGGACTAGCCCAAGCCTTACTCAGGTAAGCCTTCATGAATGAATTACAGCTCGACGATTTCAAGAACAATGAGAACGCCGCCATGGTCCTGCTCGTCGACGACCAGGCCATGATCGGCGAAGCGGTGCGGCGCGGGCTGTCGAACGAAGAGAACATCGACTTCCACTTTTGTTCCGACCCTCACCAGGCCATCGCCCAGGCGGTGCGCATCAAGCCAACGGTGATTCTCCAGGACCTGGTGATGCCCGGCCTCGACGGCCTGAGCCTGGTGCGCGAGTACCGCAACCATCCGGCCACTCGCGATATTCCGATCATTGTCCTGTCCACCAAGGAGGACCCGCTGGTCAAGAGCGCTGCGTTTGCCGCCGGGGCCAACGACTACCTGGTCAAGTTGCCGGACAACATCGAACTGGTGGCGCGCATCCGCTATCACTCGCGCTCCTACATGATGCTGTTGCAGCGCGACGCGGCCTACCGCGCCCTGCGGGTCAGCCAGCAACAGTTGCTCGACACCAACCTGGTGCTGCAGCGGCTGATGAACTCCGATGGCCTGACCGGGCTGTCGAACCGCCGACACTTCGATGAGTACCTCGAACTGGAGTGGAGAAGGGCAATGCGGGATCAGACCCAACTGTCGCTGCTGATGATCGACGTGGATTACTTCAAGTCCTACAACGACAACCTGGGTCACCTGGAGGGCGACGAAGCCCTGCGCAAGGTGGCCACGGCGATCCGTGACGCCTGCAGTCGCCCGTCCGACCTGCCCGCTCGCTACGGCGGTGAGGAGTTTGCCCTGGTCCTGCCCAGCACCTCGCCCGGCGGCGCCCGGCTGATGGCCGAAAAGCTGCGCCAGAGCGTCGTCGCCCTGAACATCCCCCACACCACCCCCGATGGTGGCGCGAACCTCACCGTCAGCGTCGGTGTGGCGACCGTGACGCCGCAGCAAGGTAGCGATTGCCGGCAGCTGATTTCGGCGGCGGACAAAGGGTTGTACATCGCCAAGCACAATGGGCGTAATCGGGTGGGGTTCGAATAACCTTCGGTCGATAATGATGCTTTTGTGGCGAGGGAGCTTGCTCCCGCTGGGCTGCGCAGCAGACCTGAAACCAGGCGGCTCGGTGTATCAGATGAGTTGAGTCGCTCCTTTTGGGGCTGCTGCGCAGCCCAGCGGGAGCAAGCTCCCTCGCCACAGGTCCGTGTTAACCCACCCCTGAGTATCATTCCCCCCTAAAGCCGCCAGGCGGGCTGCCGCTGGCGCTTGATTACGTTATACTCGCCGGCTTTCAAAAGTTCGCCAACGAGTGCTGCCCGCCATGGAAATCAACCCGATCCTTAACACCATCAAGGACCTGTCCGAGCGCTCCGAAACTATTCGGGGGTATCTTTGACTACGATCAAAAGCATGAGCGTCTGACCGAAGTCAATCGCGAGCTTGAAGATCCGAGCGTCTGGAACAAGCCTGAATACGCCCAGGAACTGGGCCGCGAGCGCTCTGCGCTGGCGCAGATCGTCGAGACCCTGGACGAGTTGTCCAGCGGTCTGGCCGACTGCCGCGACCTGCTGGACATGGCTGTCGAAGAAAACGATGAAGGCGCGGTCGGCGATGTGGTCGCCGAGCTGACACGCCTCGACGAGGCCCTGGCCAAGCTGGAATTCCGTCGCATGTTCAGCGGCGAGATGGACATGAACAACGCCTACCTGGACATCCAGGCCGGCTCCGGCGGCACCGAGGCCCAGGACTGGGCCAACATTCTGCTGCGCATGTACCTGCGCTGGGCCGACAAACGCGGTTTCGACGCGACCATCATGGAACTGTCGGCCGGTGAAGTCGCCGGGATCAAGGGCGCCACCGTGCATATCAAGGGCGAATACGCCTTTGGCTGGCTGCGTACCGAGATCGGCGTGCACCGCCTGGTGCGCAAGAGCCCGTTCGATTCCGGCAACCGTCGCCATACCTCGTTCTCGGCCGTCTTCGTATCGCCGGAAATCGATGACAACATCGAAATCGAGATCAACCCGGCGGACCTGCGCATCGACACCTACCGTTCCTCCGGGGCCGGTGGCCAGCACGTTAACACCACCGACTCGGCCGTACGGATTACCCACGTACCGACCAACACCGTGGTCAGCTGCCAGAACGAGCGCTCCCAGCACGCCAACAAAGACACCGCGATGAAAATGTTGCGGGCCCGTTTGTACGAGCAGGAAGTGCAGAAGCGCAACGCGGCGTCCCAGGCCCTGGAAGACACCAAGTCGGACATCGGCTGGGGTCACCAGATCCGTTCGTACGTGCTCGACGCCTCCCGGATCAAGGACCTGCGCACCAACATCGAACGCAGCGACTGCGACAAGGTGCTCGACGGCGACATCGACGAATACCTGGTGGCGAGCCTCAAACAAGGGCTGTAACGCGACACCCATGCGGTGGGCAGGCACGTTTCCACAGGAAGCGAGGCTTGCCCGCAAACTCCGGCCCGGGGCCGGGGGCAACGAACCTGTGATGGAATCCTTAAAGACATGAGCGACCTAGAACTCGACCCGCAAGCCCTGCAACAGGAAGAAAATTCCCTGATCGCCCTGCGCAAGGAAAAGCTTGCTGCCGAGCGCGCCAAGGGCCAGGCCTTCCCCAACGACTTCCGCCGCGACGCGTACTGCGACGTCCTGCAGAAGAAGTACGCGGACAAGACCAAGGAAGAGCTGGCCGAGGCGGCGATTCCAGTCAAGGTTGCCGGTCGTATCATGCTTGACCGTGGTTCGTTCATGGTGATCCAGGACATGACCGGTCGCATTCAGGTCTACGTCAACCGCAAGACCCTGCCGGAAGAAACCCTGGCCGCCGTCAAGACCTGGGACCTGGGCGACATCATTGCCGCCGAAGGCACCCTGGCCCGTTCCGGCAAGGGCGACCTGTACGTCGAGATGACCAGCGTGCGCCTGCTGACCAAGTCCCTGCGCCCGCTGCCGGACAAGCACCACGGCCTGACCGACACCGAGCAGCGCTATCGCCAGCGCTACGTCGACCTGATCGTCAACGAAGAGGTGCGCCAGACCTTCCGCGTACGTTCGCAGGTCATCGCCCACATCCGTAGCTTCCTGATGAAGCGTGACTTCCTGGAAGTCGAGACGCCGATGCTGCAGACCATCCCCGGCGGTGCGGCGGCCAAGCCATTCGAGACTCACCACAACGCCCTGGATATGGAAATGTTCCTGCGTATCGCGCCGGAGCTGTACCTCAAGCGGCTTGTTGTTGGTGGGTTCGAGAAAGTCTTCGAGATCAACCGCAACTTCCGTAACGAAGGCGTTTCGACCCGGCACAACCCCGAGTTCACCATGCTCGAGTTCTACCAGGCCTACGCCGACTACGAAGACAACATGGACCTGACCGAGGAATTGTTCCGCGAGCTGGCTCAGTTGGTATTGGGCAGCACCGACGTGCCGTACGGCGACAAGGTGTTCCACTTCGGTGAGCCGTTCGTGCGACTGTCGGTGTTCGACTCGATCCTCAAGTACAACCCGGACCTCACCGCGGCTGACCTGCAGGACATCGACAAGGCTCGCGCCATCGCCAAGAAGGCCGGCGCCAAGGTGCTTGGCTTCGAAGGCCTGGGCAAGCTGCAAGTGATGATTTTCGAAGAGCTGGTCGAGCACAAGCTGGAACAGCCGCACTTCATCACCCAATACCCGTTCGAAGTGTCGCCGCTGGCCCGTCGTAACGACGAAAACCCCAGTGTCACCGACCGTTTCGAGTTGTTCATCGGTGGCCGTGAAATCGCCAACGCCTACTCCGAGCTCAACGATGCCGAGGACCAGGCCGAGCGCTTCATGGCCCAGGTGGCCGACAAGGACGCCGGCGACGACGAAGCCATGCACTACGATGCCGACTTCGTACGTGCACTCGAATACGGCATGCCGCCGACGGCGGGCGAGGGCATTGGCATTGACCGCCTGGTGATGTTGTTGACCAACTCACCGTCGATCCGGGATGTGATTCTCTTCCCGCACATGCGGCCTCAAGCGTAAGTGCTTCAACTAAAAAGCCGCCTGGAAGGGCGGCTTTTTATTGCCTGTCTGGTACAAACGTATCAATTGGTTACTTTTTCAAAGAGCGAGGAAGACCTGTCGTGAATCGTGCAATGGTTCCAGAAGGTGCAGCGGGCGTGGCCACTGCTGTCGCTGAAAGTGTTCAGTACCAAGGCCGCAAGGCCAGCCGACAGGGCAGCGAACAGCGTCGCCAGGAGATTCTCGACGCAGCCATGCGCATTGTGGTGCGCGATGGCGTGCGGGCGGTAAGGCACCGCGCCGTGGCTGCCGAAGCGGGCGTGCCGCTGTCGGCCACCACGTACTATTTCAAGGACATCGATGACCTGCTCACCGATACCTTCGCCCAGTACGTGGAGCGCAGCGCGGCATTCATGGCCAAGCTGTGGACCAACAATGAAGGCCTGTTGCGGGAAATGGTTGCCTATGGGGACGGCAGCGCCGAATCCCGTTCGCAACTGGCGGACGACATTGCCCGGCTGACCGCCGATTACGTGCAGCACCAACTGGACAGTCGCCGCGATTACCTGATGGCCGAACAGGCCTTCCGCCAGGAAGCGCTGCTCAACCCGCGCCTGGCGGAACTGGTGCGTTCCCACCAGCAGATCCTGTTGCACGGTACGTGTCAGTTTTTCCAGGTATTAGGCTCGCGCGAGCCGCAACAGGATGCCAAAGTGTTGACGGCGATTATCGGACGGATGGAATATCAGGGCTTGCTCAATGGCGCCGAGCCGGTCGCGGCAGAAGAAATGCTCGGTATCCTGACCCGCTACATGCACCTGGTACTGGCGTCGGTATGAATTACACAGGTCCCTGTGGCGAGGGGATTTATCCCCGCTGGGGCGCGTAGCGGCCCCAAAACCAGCCAACTCGGTACGTCTGGCTAACTGAGCTGACTGCAAGGGGGCTGCTCCGCAGCCCAACGGGGATAAATCCCCTCGCCACAGTTGCCATAGGGAGTTCAAATGAAAGCCTGGCGTGCCGTTGTAATGGCCGTGTCGTTGCTGCTGCTCAGTGGCTGTCTGGTGTCCTTCAAGGCGCCGTTGCCTGAAAGCGAAGTGGCGCCCAAGGGCCTGCTCGGCCAGTGGACCAGCACCAACGCCTGGGGCGAACCGTTGAACCTGGAGTTGACGAAGGTCGGCAGGCATCGCTACCAGGCCATCAGCTATTTCCGGGCCCGGCCCAAGGAGCGCGAAGCCATCCCGCTGACCGTTTCCCGTCACGGCAGCCGCTGGTACCTGTCGGCCAAGGTGCCGGCCCGGTATGGCGGACATTATGTGATCGCCGGTTTCGAATTGACCGACAAGCAGGAACTGGTGGTCTACAACCTGGACCTGGAGCAGGTCAACCAGGCCATCGCCCAGAAGATCCTCAGCGGCCAGCCGAACCAGAGCGAGGAAGGTGACGGCGTACTGGTGGACAGCGACATGAGCAAGGTTTTCAGTTACCTCGATGACCCGGCCAATTCCGATGTGTTCTCGGAAGCCGTGCGCTACCAGCGGCTGGACAAATCCCAATAATTGCAACAAGCGGACGTTTTTTCACAGGAGTTCCGGGTGGACGATTACCAGCAGACGATACGCACCTTGTCCGATCGCATTGTGCTGGCGCAGACGCCGATTCGTATTCTCGACGCAGTGAAATGGGATGACAGCATCCGCAAGGGCTTCCTCAAGGCCAAGGGCAAGGAAATGCCCGCCGTGGACCGCGACTATTACCTCAATCGGCCGCTGTCCTTCGACTCCAGCAAGGTGAAGCTGGAATTCCAGAACATCGAGCGCGACATCACTCGCCAGCTCGGGCAGTTCAATCCGGTCGGCCAGATCATGCGCCGCATGTGCAAGGAATACCGCATGGTGGTGCGCATGCTCGAAGCGCGCGGCACCGAGGATTTCGGGCTGATTTCCCAGGAGTTGTACGGCGCGGCCTCTGACGCTTTCCACGCGGGCGACCCGACCCTGGCGGACCTGGGCCTGATGCTGTCCGACTATCTGAACAACATCGATGGTCGTGGCGACCTGAAGGACGAGCCGAAGATCCTGACGGCCAAGGACGCCGTGAGTTTGCTGCAACATCGCCTCAACCGGGTGTTCGGCGAAGCCGAAGAAACTATCCGAGTGTTCGAGTCCGACGGGATCGTGGCCGATGCGGCGGCGGGCGCGGACTACATCAAGATCCGCACCGATGCGATGTTCAACGAGCGCGACGTGCGGGCCCTGGAGGTCCACGAGGGGCTGGTGCATGTCGGCACAACGCTCAATGGCCTGAACCAGCCGATCTGCACGTTCCTGTCCAAGGGCCCGCCCTCGTCCACGGTGACTCAGGAAGGCCTGGCGATCCTGATGGAAATCATCACCTTCGCGTCCTACCCGAGTCGCCTGCGCAAACTCACCAACCGCACCCGGGCCATCCATATGGTGGAGGAGGGCGCCGATTTCCTGCAGGTCTTCGAGTTCTTCCGCGAGCAAGGCTTTGAAATGGCCGAAAGCTACGGCAACGCCAGCCGGGTTTTCCGTGGCTCGGTGCCGACCGGCCTGCCATTCACCAAAGACTTGTCCTACCTCAAGGGCTTCATCATGGTTTACAACTACATTCAGTTGGCCGTGCGCAAGGGCAAGCTGGAACAGGTGCCGCTGCTGTTCTGCGGCAAGACCACCCTGGAGGACATGCGTACCCTGCGGCAACTGGTGGACGAAGGCCTGGTCGTACCGCCCAAGTACTTGCCCGAGCAGTTTCGCGACATGAACGCGCTGTCGGCCTGGATGTGTTTCTCCAACTTCCTGAACCACCTGAGCCTGGACCGGATCGAAGCGGATTATTCCAATATTCTTTAAGCATCACACTGCCCAATTGTGGGAGCGGGCTTGCTCGCGAAAGCGGTGGGTCAGATAACGATGATGTCGACTGACCCACCGCTTTCGCGAGCAAGCCCGCTCCCACAGGGGACTGTGTTCCAATTCTGTTTTTTGCGAGGTTTCACCGGATGCGAATCCTCGGCATCTTTTGCCTGCTGCTGGCCCTGGGCGGTTGCAGCTCACTGCTGTTCTACCCCGAGCGCGGTCTGCCGTTTACCCCCGAGCGGGCCAAGCTCGAGTACCGCGACGTCACCCTGACCACGGCCGACGGGCTCAAGCTCCACGGCTGGTGGCTGCCGGTCAAACCAGGTGTCGAGGTCAAGGGCACGGTGCTGCACCTGCACGGCAACGGCGGCAACCTGGCCTGGCACCTGGGCGGGAGCTGGTGGTTGCCGGAGCAGGGTTATCAGGTGTTGATGGTCGACTACCGCGGTTACGGCCTGTCCGAAGGCGAGCCGAGCCTGCCGGCGATTTACCAGGACATCGACGCCGCGTTCAAATGGCTCGACCAGTCGCCCGAGGTCCAAGGCAAGCCGCTGGTGCTGCTCGGCCAGAGCTTGGGCGGCGCGCTGGCGGTGCATTACCTGGTGGAACATCCCCAGCGGCAACGGCAGCTCAAGGCCTTGGTGCTCGATGGCGTGCCGGCCAGTTACCGCGACGTCGGACGTTTTGCCCTGAGTACATCGTGGCTGACCTGGCCGTTCCAGGTGCCGTTGTCCTGGCTGGTGCCGGACGGTGATAGCGCGATCAGTTCCGTGGCGCAATTGAATGGCGTGCCGAAATTGATCTACCACAGCCTGGATGATCCCATCGTGCCTCTTTCCAATGGCATCCGTCTGTATCAAGCTGCGCCCCCGCCCCGGGTCCTGCAACTGACCCGCGGCGGACATGTGCAGACGTTCGCCGACCCGGTCTGGCGCACCGTGATGCTGCGCTACCTCGACGACCCCCAGCACTTCGACGGCCTGCGCCGCCTGGGCGAGGTCCCGAATTACCCGAAATCACCCGTTGAATCTGCTGAGAGTGTGCAATGAGCGAAGAACGTAACGCCATCCCCCTGATCATCACCGGCATCTGCAGCATCCTCGGTACCGTCGCGGTGCTGTGGTACTACGGTTACCTGCACTTCGCCAAGCCCGAGGACGCGTTGCTGCTCGACCAGTTCACCATGCTCAAGACCGTGCCGGGCGAGGATTACAAGGTCTCCCTGGAACCGGCTACTCAGGTGGCCCAATGCATCGATGGCGTGCTGGTGTTGTTCGACACCGAACAGAAAGGCCTGACCGGCGTGCTGATCAACGAGAAGAAGCGCGCGGTGCGGTGCATGGGGCAGGAGACGCCGCAGAAGCTTCAACCGTGAGCCGGGATTGACTTGATATCGGCGATCTCCTGTGGGAGCGGGCTTGCTCGCGAAGGCGTCGGATCAATTACCTATCTGGAGACTGACACACCGCTTTCGCGAGCAAGCCCGCTCCCACAGGGAATGTGGATAACCAACAAAAAGCCCCGCCTGATTGAAGTCAGGCGGGGCTTTTTTGTTGCACTCAGCCGATCAATTGGCGCTCATGGTCGAACGCGGGGCGACGGGTTGGTTGTCGTTGGAAATGGTCACTTCCACCCGACGGTTCATGGCGCGGCCCGAGACGCTGGTGTTGTCAGCGACCGGGAATTCCTTGCCGTAGCCTTGGGTCACGATACGGGCTGGGTCGACGCCCATTTTCACCAGCTCGGTGCGCACGGAGCCCGCGCGGCGTTCCGACAGCGACTGGTTGTAGGAATCCGAACCGGTGCTGTCGGTGTAGCCTTCGATGATCACCTTGCGGTCCGGGTTTTCCTGGAGGAACTGCGCCAGTTTGTTCACGTTCGTTATGCCGTTGGCGCGCAGGTCGGACTTGTTGGTAGCGAACAGCACGTCGCCGAAGGTCACCAGGGTGCCGCGTTCGGTCTGCTTGGCGTTCAGGCTGTCCTGCAGTTGCTTGATCTGCGCGTTGCGAGCGTCGAGCAGCGCACGGGCACGTTCGTCACCGGCGTTTTTCAGTTCGGCTTCGGCGTTGCGCAGGGCGATGGTCTGCTTGGCGACTTCAACGCGCTGGTTGGTCAGGTAAGCCAACTGGTCAACCTTGGCTTCGTCTTCCTTGTCCATATAGGCCTTGTCGGCCTTGGCCAGGAAGTCGGCGGCGTCTTTGGTTTCCAGCGCGGCCACCTTCGTCGCGGCCGGGTCAGCCTGCAGGCCGTTGTAGTTGGTACGGGCCTGTTCCAGGTTGGCGTTCGGATCGTGGGAGCAAGCGGCCAGGGCTACGCAGGCAGCGAGCAGGGCGGGCATCATCAAGTGTTTGTGCATCATAGTCTGTCGTCCTTTTATCAATGAGAAGTACGTCGTGGCGTGAACGGTTTACTGAACCTTGTTCATGCCTTCCTGACGCAGTTCCTGAACCCCTTTCTGAGAATCCTTGAGTGCTTGTTCGGCCTTGGCGGCCTGGGCCTTGCGCTCGGCGACGCGGGCATCCCACTCGGCCTGTTCGGCCAGACGCTTGGCTTCGTCGTATTTCTTGTCGTGCATGGCGATCTCGGCCTGCTTGAGCTTGTCCTGGGCCGACTTCATTTCCACGGCGGCGAATTCGGTACCGCCAGCGCTGACCGCACTGTTGACCGCTGATTGAGTCACCGCGTATTGCTCGGAAGGTGGGTTGCCAGCACAGCCGGCCAGGATGAAGCTGCTACCGATGGCCAGGGCAGCCAACTTCAGGCCGCGCAGGCCAGTGGATGAGGGTTTGGCAATGCAGGTATTCATAGGCTTCAACTCCATTGGGGAAACTCCTGAAAAAACGACTGATCCATGCTGGGACCGAAGCCTTGACGTCTGTTTTGGCGCTGGCGCCAGGGCGCGTTTATTTAAACGACTGTTCCAGTATGGTTACTCGGTGTGACCCGAGGCTTTTTTCAAAAGTTCAGCAAAGATGGCCACTCGCCAAAAGAATTGCTGACTGATTGGTCAGCGCTTGAAAAGCTGAACTTTCAAGGCGCGCAGCGGTATCCACGGCACTGGAAAAGGAAAAGACAGTGCCGGGAGGTCGCCATTGGCAAGGCAGAAATCAGTGTTTGGATTTGTCGTTCTGCGAGGAAAGTTCGTGCAGATGACGGCGGGACAAGGCGAGAAAACGCGGGGTTGGCCCTACGTCTTCGTACAGCGGGTCACCTTCTTCGTCGGTGGCCACCACCTGCGAACCCTTGATGTAGGGGAAGCTCGCTTCCAGCTCTTCCAATGCCGCGCCGATCAACTCGCCCAACAGTTCTTCGGGGTGGCGCTTGGGGTACATGTCGCAGATCGCCGCCAGGCGTGCGGCGGCTTCCACGTCCAGGTGAATCGTGTAGCCAGTCTGGGTCAGGCGACCCTTGGCGTTTTCTTCCCAATGTTGAGCGAGCTCACGAATTTTCATAATGGCCTCAATAAGCCTGCTCGTGGCAGGCGGTGAGTGGCAAGCCGTTGTGTGGCTTACTTATGAGACTAGCTTTGTCCGACAAGGTTTAAAGTCCCTTCGTCGCTTGTCATAACCGAGTTGCATCGGCACTCTCTAGGACATGCATCTAGCCCACGCATCTAGCCCATGCGTCTACCCCGATAGCTGTCCGGACCTTTTTGCTGGAGAACTGCTGATGACCGATATCGATGCCCGCTTGCGCGAGGATGTTCACCTGCTCGGCGAGCTGCTGGGCAACACCATCCGCGAACAGTACGGGGACACGTTTCTCGACAAGATCGAGCAGATCCGCAAAGGCGCCAAGGCGGATCGACGCGGTTCCGTGGACGCCGAGCTCAGTGCCAGCCTCAATCAGTTGAGCGAGGATGAATTGCTGCCGGTGGCGCGGGCGTTCAACCAGTTCCTCAACTTGGCCAACATCGCCGAGCAATACCAACTGATCCACCGCCGCGAAGAGTCGCAGCCGGAACCGTTCGAGGCGCGGGTGTTGCCCGAGCTGCTCGCCCGGTTGCGCGCCGAGGGCCATGGCGCCGAATCCCTGGCGCGGCAATTGGGACGGCTGGAGATCGAACTGGTCCTCACGGCCCACCCCACTGAAGTGGCCCGCCGCACGCTGATCCAGAAGTACGACGCCATCGCCGCGCAACTGGCGGCCCAGGACCACCGCGACCTGACCAGCGCCGAGCGCGCGCAAATCCACGAGCGCCTGCAGCGACTGATCGCCGAGGCCTGGCACACCGAAGAAATTCGCCGGACCCGGCCGACCCCCGTGGATGAAGCCAAATGGGGCTTTGCGGTGATCGAGCATTCACTGTGGCAGGCCATTCCCAATTACCTGCGCAAGGCCGACCGGGCGTTGCACGCCGCCACCGGGCTGCGCCTGCCGTTGGAGGCCGCGCCGATCCGCTTTGCTTCGTGGATGGGCGGCGACCGTGACGGCAATCCGAATGTCACCGCCGCGGTCACCCGCGAAGTGCTGTTGCTGGCCCGGTGGATGGTGGCGGACCTCTACCTGCGCGACGTCGATCAACTGGCCGCCGAACTGTCCATGCAAAACGCCAGCGAGGCTTTGCGTGCCCAGGCGGGCGAAAGCGCCGAACCCTATCGTGCGGTGCTCAAGCAATTGCGTGAGCGCTTGCGCGCCACCCGTAATTGGGCCCATGCATCCTTGAAAGAAACCACGCCGGCCACCGCCGATGTGTTGCAGCACAACCGCGAGCTGCTGGACCCCCTGGAGCTGTGTTACCACTCCCTGCACGAATGCGGCATGGGCGTGATCGCCGACGGGCCGCTGCTCGATTGCCTGCGCCGGGCGGTGACTTTCGGGTTGTTCCTGGTGCGTCTCGATGTGCGCCAGGACTCGACGCGCCATACCGCGGCGATGACCGAAATCACCGATTACCTGGGCCTGGGTCGCTATGAAGATTGGAACGAGGAGCAGCGCATCAGCTTCTTGCTGGACGAACTGAACAACCGACGTCCGCTTCTACCCGCCCACTTCAAGCCATCGGCCGACACGGCGGAGGTCCTGGCCACGTGCCGGGAGGTCGCTGCGGCACCGGCGGCGTCCCTGGGGTCGTACGTGATCTCTATGGCCGGGGCGGCTTCCGATGTCCTCGCGGTGCAGTTGTTGTTGAAGGAATCCGGCGTGTTGCGGCCGATGCGGGTGGTGCCGCTGTTCGAAACCCTGGCCGACCTGGACAACGCGGGACCAGTGATCGAGCGGTTGCTGCTGTTGCCGGGTTATCGTTCACGGCTGCAAGGGCCCCAGGAAGTCATGATCGGCTACTCCGACTCGGCCAAGGACGCCGGGACCACGGCGGCGGCCTGGGCGCAATATCGAGCCCAGGAACGGCTGGTGGACATCTGCCGCGAACAGCAAGTCGAACTGCTGCTGTTCCATGGCCGTGGCGGCACCGTGGGCCGTGGCGGCGGCCCGGCGCACGCGGCGATCCTGTCCCAGCCTCCGGGTTCGGTGGCCGGGCGTTTCCGCACCACCGAGCAGGGCGAAATGATTCGTTTCAAATTCGGCCTGCCGGACATCGCCGAACAGAACCTCAATTTGTACCTCGCCGCCGTGCTTGAGGCGACCTTGCTGCCACCGCCGCCACCGACGCCCCAGTGGCGGCACCTGATGGACGAACTGGCCGCCGATGGCGTCAGCGCCTACCGCGCCGTGGTGCGCGAGAATCCGCAATTCGTCGAGTACTTCCGCCAGTCCACGCCGGAGCAGGAACTGGGGCGCCTGCCCCTGGGCAGTCGGCCGGCCAAGCGCCGGGCCGGTGGTATCGAAAGCCTGCGGGCGATCCCGTGGATCTTCGGTTGGACCCAGACCCGGCTGATGTTGCCGGCCTGGCTCGGTTGGGAAACCGCCCTGAGCAAGGCCCTGGAGCGGGGCGAAGGCGAGTTGCTGGGACAGATGCGCGAACAGTGGCCATTCTTCCGTACCCGCATCGATATGCTGGAGATGGTGCTCGCCAAGGCCGACGCCGACATTGCCCGTTCCTACGATGAGCGTTTGGTGGAACCTGCACTGCTACCGTTGGGTGCGCATTTACGCGACCTATTGTCGCAGGCGTGCTCGGTGGTCCTGGGGTTGACCGGTCAGTCGCAGCTACTGGCACATAGCCCAGCCACGCTGGAATTCATTCGCCTGCGCAACACCTACCTCGATCCGTTGCACCTGTTGCAAGCCGAGCTGCTGGCCCGCTCGCGGCAGCAGGATGTGGCCCAGGGCAGCCCCGTAGAACAGGCGTTACTCGTGTCTGTGGCGGGGATTGCCGCCGGTTTGCGCAATACCGGCTAAGGTTAAGCAGCGCACCGAAACGGCCCGTCCGGTGTCTCGGGGGCGTGGTCTTGGAGGGGAGGGAACAGGTCTGCCGGGCGACAGTTTGTGGTCCGGTTGCGCCTCTCGCCACCCCCTTCGAAGGTCGTATCAGGCGCGGGTTCCTCCGACTTTCGGCGGCTTGTGTGGGTCGGGCCTGCTGTGTATCTTGATCAGCCTTTGGCCGTTTGGGCGGTCACGATCCTGTTTTCCGAGATTGGCCCCACGAGGCGAATCCGAGCGTTTACATAAAAAAATTGAGGAGCACATCGATGCGCGTCATTCTGCTGGGAGCTCCCGGGGCCGGTAAAGGTACTCAGGCAAAGTTCATCACCGAAAAATTCGGTATCCCGCAAATCTCCACTGGCGACATGCTGCGTGCCGCGGTCAAGGCGGGCACCGAGCTGGGCGTCAAGGCCAAGAGCATCATGGATGCCGGCGGCCTGGTGTCGGATGACCTGATCATCGCGCTGGTCAAGGATCGCATCGCTCAAGCCGACTGCGTCAACGGCTTCTTGTTCGACGGTTTCCCGCGCACCATTCCCCAGGCCGAAGCCCTGGTAGAAGCCGGCGTGGAGCTCGATCACGTGGTTGAGATCGCCGTTGACGACGAAGAGATCGTCCAGCGCATCGCCGGTCGTCGTGTCCACGAGCCGTCCGGCCGTGTCTACCACACCGTCTACAACCCGCCGAAAACCGCCGGCAAGGACGACGTCACCGGTGAAGACCTGGTGCAGCGCAAGGACGACACTGAAGAAACCGTGCGTCATCGCCTGTCGGTCTACCATTCCCAGACCAAGCCGCTGGTGGCGTTCTACCAGGAGCTGTCGGCCAAGACTCACGGCAAGCCGAAATACAGCCACATCCCGGGCGTTGGTTCGGTCGATGCGATCACCGGCAAGGTGCTCGAAGCGCTGAGCTGAAAAGTCTGATCAGCAGCATCAACTACGGCCCGCTTGCGGGCCGTAGTTGTTTATACTGGCGCACTTTTTTCCCACCTGATTTACGGACACATCGATGAGCACCTTGCTGGCCCTGGACACCGCGACTGAAGCTTGCTCCGTTGCCTTGCTGCACGACGGCAAGGTCACGAGCCATTACGAGGTGATCCCGCGCCTGCATGCGCAAAAGCTGTTGCCGATGATCCAGCAATTGCTCAGCGATGCCGGGATCACCTTGCAGGCGGTGGATGCCATTGCCTTTGGCCGGGGGCCGGGGGCTTTTACCGGCGTGCGCATCGCCATCGGTGTGGTGCAGGGGCTGGCGTTTGCGTTGGAGCGCCCGGTGTTGCCGGTGTCGAACCTGGCGGTGCTGGCCCAGCGCGCCTTGCGCGAACAGGGCGCCCGGCAAGTCGCAGCGGCCATCGATGCGCGGATGGACGAGGTGTACTGGGGTTGCTATCGCGAAACCGACGGCGAAATGCGCCTGGTCGGTGCTGAAGCGGTACTGCCACCCGAGGCTGCAACTTTGCCGGCTGGGGCCGACGGTGATTGGTTCGGCGCGGGTACCGGTTGGGGCTACGGCGAGCGGATAGCCGTCAACCTCAGCGGCCAGGATGCCACCCTGCTGCCCCACGCCGAAGACCTGCTGGCCCTGGCCCGTTTTGCCTGGGCGCGGGGCGAAGCCATCCCGGCCGATGATGCGCAACCGGTGTACCTGCGGGACAAGGTCGCGACGCCGAAATCCGAGCGGTAAGCCCAGGGTTGACCGCATTCCCAAGCGGGCAGCGTTGTGGCGAGGGAGCTTGCTCCCGCTGGGGCGCGCAGCGCACCCCGACATCGGCACGCCAGACGCTCATCTGGCGAGCGCTGCGCACTCGAGCGGGAGCAAGCTCCCTCGCCACAAAAGTGATCTGCACCCACAAACATCTGCGCACCACAGAGTCATCTACCTCATCTTAAAAGTCATTTCCTCCCCCAAAAGTCACGTCGAATATTGCCAGTCGTCACTTTTTCCGCCCGTTTTTAAACCTTTTTGACTTTATGTGTTCTAGTTATCACTTGCGCATTTGCGCGGCTGTGAAAGTGCCGCTAAATTGCCATCATTGATACCGAGCATTCTGTTATGCGTATAGACGGCGTTCCCTCCCAGTCCTACCCCATCAAGCGCAAGCCTCGTGCAGGCAAAGCCGCTGAGCCTGAGTCTTTCGATGACATCGATGGCGAACTGGAATTTCCGTCTGAAGAGCAATTGGCCGCCCGTGCCGCCAAAGCCTCTGCGCAACGCCTGAGCAATCTTCCCGCCCGTCAGCAAGACATGCTGTATCACCGTTCCATGAGCCGCAGTGTGGCCACGGCCCTGGCCAGCTACCTGAGCACCGCCGGTTTCGTCGATTGGGATATGGAAGTGCTGGGACTCGACCTCTACATCTGATGGTGTTGCCTTATTACCTGGGCTGCCCGTCGTGGAGCGAAAACGCCTGGCGTGATTATCTTTATCCCCAGGACGCAAAAACCTCCGACTTCCTGAATCTCTATTCCCAAGTGTTCAATGCCGTGGAAGGCAATACGACTTTCTACGCCAGTCCCTCTGCGGCCATCGTCCAGCGTTGGGCCGACACCATGCCCGGGCATTTTCGCTTCACCGCCAAATTACCCGGTGACATCAGCCACAATGGCGACTTGCGCGAGCGCCTGACAGCCACCGAAACCTTCGTGCAATTGCTTAGCCCCCTGGGTGAGCGGGTCTCGCCGTTCTGGCTGCAGTTATCCAAGGCTTTTACCCCCAATCGATTGCCCGAGTTGGCGGGTTTCATCGACGCCTTCGAGCGGCCGTTGGCCGTGGAGGTGCGCCACGATGAGTTCTTTGCCAAGGGCGATGCCGAACGGCGCCTCAATCGCCTGTTGCTCGACCGTGGCGTCGAGCGCATCTGCCTCGATCCCCGGGCGCTGTTCAGTTGCACCTCGACCGACCCTGCCGTGCTCCATGCTCAATCGAAAAAACCGCGGGTGCCAACCCGGCCGACGGCGTTCACCCAATGTCCGCAGGTGCGCTTCATCGGCCATCCGGTGCTGGAGGCCAACGAGCCATTCCTGACGCCCTGGGTAGAAAAAATCGCCGGGTGGATCGAAGAAGGGCGCACGCCTTATATCTTCCTGCACACCGCCGACAACCTGCTGGCGGCAAAGCTCGCGCAGCACTTTCACCGCCGCTTGATGAGTCGTTTGCCTGGCTTGCCGGCCCTGCCTGAGCTATATAGAGAGCCCGCCGCCGAGCAACTGGGTTTGCTCTGAGGCCGATCCCTCTCTGCTTAGGAGCGAACTACATGGATGCGCAAACCCGTCGAGCCCAGGCGTTCAAGGCCCTGCACGAACGCGAAGGGGCTTTTGTCATCCCCAATCCGTGGGACGCCGGTTCCGCCAAGATGCTGGCCAGCCTCGGCTTCGAGGCCTTGGCGACGACCAGTGCCGGTCACGCTTTTTCCCTGGCCCGGCCTGATGGTGCATTGGGGCTGGAAGACACCCTGGCCAACGTACGGGCGATTGTCGCCGCCACTGATCTGCCGGTGGCGGTCGACCTGGAGAACGGTTTCGCCGACGCGCCCGAGGATTGCGCCCGCAACCTGCTCCGTGCGGCGCAGGCCGGTGCGGTAGGTGGCTCCATCGAAGATGCCACCGGGCGCGAAGACAGCCCGATCTATTGCTTCGAGCATGCGGTGGCACGGGTCAAGGCCGCCGCCGATGCCGTGCGCAGCTTGCCGTACCCCTTCCTGTTGACCGCCCGGGCGGAGAACTTCCTGCACGGCAACCCTGATCTGGATGACACGATCCGTCGCCTGAAGGCGTTTGCCGAGGCCGGTGCCGACGTGCTCTACGCCCCGGGGCTCAGCTCGGCCAAACAAGTGCTCGCGGTGGTGCAGGCCGTGGCGCCGAAGCCGGTGAATGTGTTGATGTCCGGCGCGCTGGACCTGACGCTGGAGCAGTTGAGCGAACTGGGGGTCAAGCGCATCAGCGTCGGATCGGCCCTGGCCTTGGCCGCGTATGGCGAGTTTTTCCGCGCGGCCGAGGAAATCCAGCAGCAGGGCACGTTCACGTTCACCCGTCGCGCGATGCCGTTCAAACAGGCTAACCAATTATTCAAGGGTTGATGCCCGAGGCAGTGTCGTGCGGTTTTTGAAAGGTTTAATGGTCCTAGCGCTGATCGTTGGCTTCGCGGCGCTGGCGGTATGGCGTGGCTGGCTGTCGCTGCCGCCACAATGGAATCCCTGGGCGCCCCTGGACGTCAATCAGCCACCCAACCTGCTGACCCGCTACAAGCTCATGGCCCTGCGCAACGACCCGCAGCTGTGTGACCAGGCACTCGCCACCTCGGGGCTGCGGACCGCTCGCCAGGCCGACAGTGGCGCCAATACGTCGTGCCCGTTGACCAACGTGTTGAGGGTGCAGGGAGGTGAGGTGGCACTGAGCAGCAGTTTCCTCGCCAGTTGTCCATTGGCGGTGGCCTTCGCGCTGTTCGAGCGTCATGCGCTGCAGCCGGCGGCAGCGGCGGCCTACGGGCAGAAAGTGACGCGGGTCGATCACCTCGGCAGTTTTGCCTGTCGCAACATGTACGGTCGGGAAAGCGGGGCGCGCAGCCAGCACGCGACGGCCAGTGCGTTGGATATCGCCGGGTTTCGCCTGGCCGATGGTCGCACGGTCAGCGTGCTCAGGGATTGGCCGAAGGATAACGCCGACGCGCGGTTCCTGCGGCAGGTACGCGAGGGCGCCTGCGATATGTTCAGTGTGGTCTTGAGTCCGGATTACAACGCGGCCCACCGCAACCATTTTCATCTGGATGTGGGGCCATGGTGGATCTGTCGCTAGTGTCCTGAGCGGGTCAGGCAGCGATACGCAGGTTCTGCAGCACGATCGGGCGTGCCCAGCGGGTGTCGAAGTCCAGTTGTTTCTGCTGTGCCACGAGCTCTTCTTCCGGGAACGGTGGGAAGGGCTTGTCCAGCAGGTCGAGTTCGAACTCGGCAATCGGCAGGTGCAATGGACGCGGCTGCGGTGCCGGGCCAGGTTCAGGCAGCGGTTGGCCGGCGGCGAGGACGAGCGGGCGGACCCAATGGCTCTCGAAGGTCTGCTGTTTTTGCTGGGCGGCGATTTCTTCCGCTGGGAAGGGCGGGAAAGGTTTGTCCAGCAGGTCGAGTTCGAATTCGGCGATGGGCAGGAACAGCGGCTCAGGCGGTTTGACCGGGGTTTCGATCACTTCGCAGGTGCGCTGGCTGACAATGTGTTCCAGCAGTTCGGCGCCGAGGGTTGGTTCAACCGCTTCATCGAGGGCGACTGGCTGGTAGCTGCCAGGCACCGGAGCGTTATCACCCAGTTGATCGGCCAGGGCCCGGGCGAAAAAATCTTGCCACAGGTGACTGACGCCGCTCAGGGCTTGGGTGTTTCGCAGGCTGTAATCGCCGTAAGGGGAGATAACGCCTATCGATGTGGATTGAATGTCTGACATTTTTCTCGGTCGACGCTCAGCTCTGGCAAAATGCCGTTCACCTTTGTTATCGGCCGTTTTTGCCGATCATTAATTTTTTGAGCATGTTTCCTTGAATGAACAACTTCCATGAGTGAGCAATCGGCGCCCTGTCGCATCCATGTCCAAGCCTTGGCCCCCGCCTTCCAGCCCCAGGCCGAGCAGTGGGCCGAGCGGCTTGGCCTGCCTTTACAGGTGGACGATGGCGAGTTTGCCTTGCAGGTCGGCGAGCAAGGGCTGCAATTGCAGCAACTGGGGCCGGACGCGCCGGGGCCGGTGCGAGTGGACTTCGTCGAGGGCGGCGCAGCCCATCGTCGGTTGTACGGCGGCGGTAGCGGCCAGATGATCGCCAAAGCAGTCGGGATCGCCCAGGGTGTGCGTCCGCGGGTGCTGGATGCCACCGCCGGGTTGGGCAAGGATGCGTTTGTGCTGGCCAGCCTGGGGTGTGAAATGAGCCTGATCGAGCGCCAGCCGCTGATTGGGGCGCTGCTGGAAGACGGCCTGGCCCGCGCGGCGGAGGATTTCGACGTGGCGCCCATCGTGGCGCGCATGCGCTTGCTCAAGGGCAATTCCATCGAGGTGATGCGCAACTGGGAGGGCGAGCCACCCCAGGTCATCTACCTGGACCCGATGTTTCCTCATCGTGAGAAAACAGCCCTGGTGAAGAAGGAAATGCGCCTGTTCCGGCCCCTGGTGGGCGATGACCAGGACGCCCCGGCACTGCTGGCCGCGGCCCTGGCCCTGGCGACTCACCGGGTGGTGGTCAAGCGTCCACGCAAAGCCCCGTGTATCGAAGGGCCGAAGCCGAGTCATGGCCTCGATGGCAAATCCAGCCGGTATGACATCTACCCCAAGAAAGCGCTCAAGCCCTGAGGCCGCGTCGCCTGCATCGCGAGCAAGCTCGCTCCCACATTGGATCTGTAGCGTTTATCAAACCCTGTGGGAGCGAGCTTGCTCGCGATGAGGCCCTCCCAGCCAGCGAAAGGCTACCGGCTCGACCTATGGCCGATAAGCCCGCACAAACAACCCCACCACTTCCTGTACATGGGCCTCGGCGGCTTCGCCTTCCAATTGAGGGCCGCAGCCGTATAACAAGCGGAAATTCGCCGCGCCCTTGATCAGGCAGAAAAAATGCTCGGCGGCATTGCGCGGTTTGTCGATGTTCAGGGCACCACTTTGGTTGACCTTGTTCAGCAGCCGCTCCATGCCCGAGAGCATCCGCTGGGGCCCGCTTCGTAGAAAATCGTCGAGAGCTTCGGATCCTGGCTGCCCAGGGCCATGATCAGCCGATGCAGGTTCACCGATTCGTCGCTGTTGATCAGTTGGTTAAAGCCACGGGCAATGTTCAACAACACATTCTCAATCGGCACGCCATCAGGCCATTCGTAAAACAGCGGCGGCACCTGTTCCTCGCACTTGGCCAGGACGGCAGCGGAAAACAGCGTTTCCTTGTCGTTGAAGTGGCTGTAGACCGTCAGTTTAGACACGCCCGCCTCAGCGGCGACGGCGTCCATGCTGGTACTGGCATACCCCAGGCTCAGGAACAGTTTTTTTGCCGCGTCGAGAATGGCTTGGCGTTTGGCCAGGTCCTTCGGACGGCCAGGGCCGTTGGGAGGTGAAAGATTGTTCGACATTATTCGCTTTTAATACTGGACTGGTGAGTTTGCTATTAATAACATACTCGCCAGTATAATTATTCCAAGCACCATTAGCGAAAGGTTACTCGCCATGCTCCGCTATGCGTTGTCCCTCGCCCTGCCAGTCAGCCTGGCGTTTTTATTGTCTGCGTGTGGTCATGACGAGCCGGTGCCGATGGCCGTGCGCCCCGCCATGGTGGTGAAACCACAGCCTTCGGCCCAAGCCATGGACAGTTATCCCGGCGAAGTGCGCGCCCGCTTCGAGCCCGATCTGGCCTTTCGCATTGGCGGCAAGGTGAGCCGACGACTGGTCGAGGAGGGGCAGCGGGTCAAGGCCAATCAGGCGCTGGCCGAACTCGACCCCGAGGATGTGCGTCTGCAACTGGAAGCCTCCCGCGCCCAGGTTGCTGCCGCCGAGGCCAACCTGAACCTGGTGCGTGCCGAGCGTGACCGCTACAAGACCTTGATGGAGCGGCAGATGGTCAGCCGGTCCCAGTACGACAACGCGGAAAACCTTTATCGTTCCGGCGCTGCGCGGCTCAAGCAGATCAAGGCCGAATTCGACGTCGCCAACAATCAGGCCAGCTACTCGATATTACGTGCGCCGCAGGATGGTGTGGTTGCCCGGCGTTCGGTGGAAGTCGGGCAGGTGGTATCGGCGGGGCAAACCGTCTTCACCCTTGCCACCGACGGCGAGCGTGAAGTGCTGATCGACCTGCCGGAGCAGAGTTTCGGCCGGTTCAAGATCGGCCAGCCGGTCTCGGTCGAGCTGTGGAGTCAACCCGACCAGCGTTTCAGCGGGCGCATCCGCGAACTCTCGCCAGCCGCCGACCCCAAATCTCGCACCTTCGCTGCCCGTGTCGCGTTCACCGCTGGCAGCGTTCCGGCTGAGTTGGGCCAGAGCGCCCGGGTGTTTATCCAGGCCGCCGACAAGGTCTCACTGTCGGTGCCGTTGTCGGCCCTGACTGCCGAGAACGGCGCCACTTTTGTCTGGGTGCTCAACGCCAACAACACCCTGAAAAAAGTCCCGGTGCGCGTCGGCGCCTTCGGCGAAAAAACCGTTCCGGTGCTGGAAGGCCTGGGCCCCGATGATTGGGTCGTGGCAGCTGGCGTGCATGTGCTCCTCGACGGCCAGCAGGTGCGGCCGGTGGATCGCTCCAACCGCGTGGTCAACCTGGCGGCCAAGGAGTAATCCCCGATGGGCTTCAATCTTTCCGAATGGGCGCTGCGTAATCGCCAGATCGTACTGTTCCTGATGCTGTTGCTGGCCGTCGTCGGTGCGCTTTCCTACACCAAGCTCGGTCAGAGCGAAGACCCGCCGTTCACCTTCAAAGCCATGGTCATTCATACCAACTGGCCGGGCGCCACCGCCGAGGAAGTTTCGCGTCAGGTCACCGAACGCATCGAAAAGAAGCTGATGGAAACCGGCGATTACGAAAGGATCGTCTCGTTCTCCCGCCCGGGTGAATCCCAGGTGACCTTCATGGCCCGCGATTCCTTGCATTCGGCGCAGATTCCCGAGCTTTGGTACCAGATCCGCAAGAAGATCGGAGACATCCGCCAAACCTTGCCACCGGGCATCCAGGGGCCATTCTTCAACGATGAGTTCGGCACCACCTTCGGCAATATCTACGCGCTGACCGGCGATGGATTCGACTACGCGGTGCTCAAGGATTACGCCGACCGCATCCAGATCCAGCTGCAACGGGTCAAGGATGTGGGCAAGGTCGAGCTGCTCGGTTTGCAGGACGAAAAAATCTGGATCGAACTGTCGAACGTCAAGTTGGCGACCCTCGGCTTGCCGTTGGCGGCGGTCCAACAGGCCCTTGAAGCGCAGAATGCGGTATCGACCGCCGGCTTCTTCGAAACCGCCAGTGAGCGACTGCAGCTACGGGTTTCAGGGAATTTTCAGACAGTAGAAGATATTCGCAACTTTCCGATCCGGGTCGCCGATCGCACCTTCCGTATCGACGATGTGGCCGAGGTGCGTCGCGGTTTCAATGATCCGCCGGCCCCGCGCATGCGCTTCATGGGTGAAGATGCCATTGGCCTGGCCGTGGCCATGAAGCAGGGCGGCGATATCCTGATCCTCGGCAAGGCCCTGGAGGTCGAGTTTGCCCGTTTGCAGAACAATCTTCCGGCCGGCATGCAACTGCGCAAGGTTTCGGACCAGCCGGCGGCGGTGAAAACCGGTGTCGGCGAGTTCGTCCAGGTCTTGGTCGAAGCGCTGACGATTGTGTTGCTGGTGAGCTTTTTCTCCCTCGGGTTGCGCACCGGCATGGTGGTGGCCCTGGCGATTCCGCTGGTGCTGGCGATGACCTTCGCCGCGATGTACTACCTGGGGATCGGCCTGCACAAGATCTCCCTCGGTGCGCTGGTATTGGCGCTGGGGCTGCTGGTGGATGATGCGATCATCGCGGTGGAGATGATGGCGATCAAAATGGAGCAGGGCTTCGACCGGATCAAGGCCGCCAGTTTCGCCTGGACCAGCACGGCGTTCCCGATGCTCACCGGTACGTTGATCACGGCGGCGGGCTTCCTACCGATTGCTACTGCGCAATCCGGCACCGGCGAATACACCCGTTCGATTTTCCAGGTCGTGACCTTGGCGCTGCTCGCTTCGTGGGTGGCCGCCGTGGTGTTCGTGCCGTACCTGGGGGAAAAACTCCTGCCGGATCTGGCGAAAATTCACGCGGCCAAACACGGCACCACTGATGGCCAGACCGACCCTTACGGCACGCCGTTTTATCGGCGGGTCCGACGGTTGGTGGAGTGGTGCGTGCGTCGGCGTAAAACCGTCATCACCCTGACCGTGCTGTTGTTCGTCGACTCGGTGGTGCTGTTCCGGTTTGTGCCGCAACAGTTTTTCCCGGCGTCGGGGCGGCTGGAACTGATGGTTGACCTGAAACTGCAGGAAGGCGCTTCCCTGAGTAACACCGCCGAACAGGTCAAGCGCCTTGAAGCACTGCTCAAGGACCACGCGGGCATCGACAATTATGTGGCGTACGTCGGCACCGGTTCACCGCGCTTTTACCTGCCGCTGGACCAACAGCTGCCGGCGTCGAGCTTTGCCCAGTTCGTGGTGCTCGCCAAGACCATCGAAGACCGCGAGCCGTTGCGCAGTTGGTTGATCAGCACCTTGAACGAACAATTCCCGACCTTGCGCTCGCGGGTCACGCGCCTGGAAAACGGCCCGCCCGTGGGGTACCCGGTGCAGTTCCGCGTAACCGGTGAGCACATCGAAGAAGTTCGGGCCCTTGCACGGAAAGTGGCGACGAAGGTCCGTGAAAATCCCTACGTGGCTAATGTGCATCTGGATTGGGAAGAACCGAGCAAAGTGGTGTACCTGAACGTCGATCAGGACCGTGCCCGGGCCTTGGGCGTGAGCACGGCCAATCTGTCGAGCTTCCTGCAAAGTTCTCTTACTGGGTCCAGCGTCAGCCAGTACCGGGAAGACAACGAGTTGATCGAAATCCTGTTGCGCGGCACGGTGCATGAGCGCACCGAACTGTCGCTGCTGCCGAGCCTGGCGGTGCCCACCGACAGTGGTAAAAGCGTCGCACTGTCGCAGATCGCGACGCTAGAGTATGGCTTCGAAGAGGGGGTGATCTGGCACCGCAACCGTCTGCCGAGCGTGACCGTGCGGGCCGATATCTACGGCAAGGAACAACCGGCGACCCTGGTGCAACAGATCTTCCCAACCCTGGAGCCGATTCGTGCCGAACTGCCGGACGGTTATTTGCTGGAAGTGGGCGGTACGGTGGAGGATTCGGCTCGCGGGCAAAAATCGGTGAATGCCGGTGTGCCATTGTTCATCGTGGTGGTACTGACGTTGCTGATGCTGCAACTGCGCAGTTTCTCACGCACGGCCATGGTGTTTCTCACGGCGCCCCTGGGGCTGATCGGTGTCACGCTGTTCCTGCTGGTGTTCCGCCAGCCGTTCGGTTTCGTCGCCATGTTGGGCACCATCGCGCTGTCGGGGATGATCATGCGCAACTCGGTGATCCTGGTGGACCAGATTGAGCAGGACATCAAGGCCGGGCTCGCACCCTGGCAGGCGATCATCGAAGCGACCGTGCGACGCTTCCGCCCGATTGTGCTCACTGCACTGGCGGCGGTACTGGCGATGATCCCGCTGTCGCGCAGCCTGTTCTTCGGCCCGATGGCCGTGGCGATCATGGGCGGGCTGATCGTGGCGACGGCGTTGACGTTGCTGTTTTTGCCGGCGTTGTATGCGGCGTGGTTCAGGGTCAAGAAAACCTGATCAAGAGGTGCACACCGAAGCTGTGGCGAGGGAGCTTGCTCCCGCTGGGCTGCGTAGCGGCCCCAAGCTTTTGCGGTTGCTGCGCAACCGAGCGGGAGCAAGCTCCCTCGCCACACAGGTGTCTTGCGATCTTAAAGGGTACCGAAAACCTTCTTCGCCAAACTGGTCGCCGCAGCCGCCGGGTTCTGGCGGATGGTGGCTTCCTGCTTGCCGATCATCTCGAACAACCCATCCAGCGCCTGTTCGGTCACGTAGTTTTCGATGTTGGCGCTTTTGGCGTCCAGTACGCCGAAGGTCGCGGCCTGGCCGGCGAAGCTGTTGTATTTCTGCGCCAGGCCGACCTTGTCGGTGGCTTGCTTGACGATGGGCAGGAACTTGGCGCGGATCTGCTCGCGGCTGCTTTTGTTCAGGTATTGCGTGGCGGAGTCCTTGCCGCCGCTGAGGATGCCCTTGGCATCGTCCACGCTCATGTTCTTCACGGCGTTGACCAGGATCGGCTGGGCCTGGACCACGGCGGCTTCAGCGGCCTGGTTCATGCTGGTTTCCAGTTGATCGACCTGCTCGCCCATGCCGAAGGCTTTCATCTTGCTGGCGACTTTGCCGAGCTTGCCCGGCAGCTCGATCTTCACCTCCGGGTTATTGCTGAAACCGCCGGGTGTGCCCAGTTGCTTGACCGCCACTTGGGCGCCTTGGGTCAGGGCGTCCTTGAGACCGCCCGTGGCATCTTTTTGCGACAGATCGCCAAGGGACAGGGCCATGGCATTGGCGCAGATCAACAGGCCCGCGCACAGGCCGGTAAAACGGAGGGTAGAACGGAGCATGACAGCTTCCTTGAAGAGAATTTGAAAAAGGAATCAGCGTGCGGCGTTGACGCGGATCTTCAACGGCTGCGGATCTTTGCCATCGAGTTGCACGGTGTGTTGTTCGGTGGTGATGAACATCAACTGGCCGTCCACTTCGATGCGGGCGCTCACGGCATAACGATGGCCGGGCTTGACCTGGGCGGGATCATAACTGAGGTGGAACGGCAGCGGGACCTGGCCTTTGATCGGGCCGCTCTGCTCATCGAGCACCACCGCAGGAGCGTCGGCCAGGGAAACGTCCTGCAGGCTCACGCTCAAGGTCGCGTTGGGTGGCAGGGCAACGCGTTGCAGATAAAACACTTCGCCATCGAGGGACGCGGAGGGAGGGGGTGCCGATTGGCAAGCGGCCAGTAGGGCCATGGATGCAAGCAGAGCGAGTTTTTTCATGGGAAGCACCTGGCTTATTGACGTCAGCCACACTGGCGTCAATAAGCGTTTAGCGGATTTGCGTCCAAGCATCCCTGCGTAACGTCGCGGCTCAGGAACCGAAGGCGGGCGCTTGAACAGTTTCAGCCTACGATGCTGGCGCCAGGCTCAGCAGGATGTCAACGTGTTGATCGCCGCCATCCCAGGTGAAGGACTGTTCGGTATCAAGGAAAAGAGCGGTATCGCCTTGGTACATTTGCACCTTTACCGAGAGTTTCTCGCCTACGGACGCCATCTCGGAATCGACCTGGAAGCGATATTGCCAAGGCTGCTGGAGCGGCTCCCTTGGCGCCATGTTGGAGCCCTGTCCGCCGCTGGTGCTGATCTGCACACCGTCGGCATTTCGAACACCGATTTCGGCACGGCCGGCTTCCGGGAGCTCATAGCCTGCGGGCAGTTGCAGGGTGAGGGTGATGATGTTCATGTTGAATTCCTTTTCAATACGTCGACATTGACGTGGGCTCATCCTAGAGGCCTGCTCCAAAGTTCTCTGTAGGTTTTTTCTTCGTTTGACGTCGCCTTGGCCGCTGCGCAGCGTCGGAGTACGCCTGTCGATTGACCGATGCACTCACCAGAAGCGTTCCACGCTCAGGGTGAGTGATCGGCAAATGTCAAAGGTCGGGGCTGACGGCGATCTCCGCCGCGTCTTCACTGCGATGCAACGCCACCTGGCGGATCGACAGGCGAATCTCCGCCGGCAGCACCCGCTTGGCCGCGCCTTCGGCCAGTTCGCCCAGCAGTTCGTGGTAGCTGAGTTTGCCGGCCTCGTCGCGGCGCAGCACATCCAGGTCCAGCATCGTCTGGATGAAGTGGCGGAACAGGCTCTTGTCGAAGAACTCCGGAGCGTTCAAGCCGTGCAGGATCGACAGGCGCTGGGCCATGACCGTGCAAAGGTCTTCCAGTTCTTCGGCGCTGACCGTGTTCTGGCCGCTGTTGAGCAGCAGTGAGACGGTCATGTAGAAGCGTTGCAAGGTCTGGGCGATGCTTTTGGACAACAGGGTCAGCAGCACGAAGTGCCGCGAGCTCGGCGCCGGGCGCAGGTACAGGTCGTTTTCGAAACGCAGCAGGCCTTGTTCGACGAATGCTTCGAGCCACTGGTCGACCACGCCGTCCAGTTCTTCCAGCGACCAGCGAATGAACAGCTCCGATTGCAGGTACGGGTACAAGGCGCGGGTGTAGCGCAGGATCTGCTCGCGGCTCATGCGTGAGCTGCTCTGGAAGAAGCTGGCGAGCAACGCCGGCAAGGCGAAGATGTGCAGCACGTTGTTGCGGTAGTAGGTCATCAGCACCGCGTTCTGTTCATCCAGATACAGAATCTTGCCCAGGGCATCGCTCTGTTCCGACAGCAGGTCCATGCCTTTTACGTGCTCGATCAGCGCTTGGCCGTCGCCTTCGGGGAGGGTGGTGTGGGGCGAATACGGCACTTTGCGCAACAGCGCCAGGTACAGGTCCAGCACCCGGGCCATGGCGCGGTCGTCCAGGGCCAGGCGGCTGGTGGAGAGCAGCGCCAGGGCCACGAGGTTGACCGGGTTGATGGCCGCAGCTTCGTTCAGGTGCCGGGCCACACGCTCGCCGAGGCGGTGGGTGGTCGCGTTGAGCCAGGCTGGCTTGAATTGCGGCCCCAGCTCCTGCTGGCGCCAATCGGGCTGTTCGCCGTCGAGGAATTCCGCCAGCTTGATCGGTTCGCCGAAGTTCACCGCGACCTGGCCGAAGCGTTGCTTGAGGGCACCGATGACCTTGAAGATGTCGAAGATCGATTCTTTCTTCTTGCTGGCCCCCCGCAGCTCGCCCAGGTAGGTACGGCCTTCCAGTACCCGCTCATAGCCGATGTAGACCGGCACGAAGACGATGGGCATGCGCGATGAACGCAGGAAGCTGCGCAAAGTAATGGCGAGCATGCCGGTCTTGGGTTGCAGCATGCGCCCGGTGCGCGAGCGACCGCCCTCGACGAAGTACTCCACGGGGAAGCCCTTGGTGAACAGCGTGTGCAGGTATTCGTTGAACACGGCGGTGTAGAGCGGGTTGCCCTTGAAGGTACGGCGCATGAAAAACGCCCCGCCACGACGCAGCAGGCTACCGATGACCGGCATATTGAGGTTGATGCCGGCGGCGATGTGCGGCGGGGTCAGGCCGTTGCGAAACAGCAGGTACGACAGCAGCAGGTAGTCGATGTGGCTGCGATGGCACGGCACGTAGATGACTTCGTGGCCCTGGGCGACGTTCTGCACGCCTTCGATGTGGTTGACCTTGATGCCGTCGTAGATCTTGTTCCAGAACCAGCTCAACACCACTTCCAGGAAGCGGATCGCGGTGTAGGTGTAGTCCGAGGCGATTTCGTTGCCGTAGCGCAGGGCCTGGGCCTTGGCTTTTTCCGGGGCGATCTTTTCCCGCTCGGCTTCCTCGGCAATAGCCTGCTTGACCAGCGGCTGGTTCAGCAGGCCCTTGACCAGGTTGCGTCGGTGGGAAATATCCGGGCCGATGACCGCCGCTTTCAGATTGCGAAAGTGCACCCGCAGGATCCGCTGGGCCATGCGCACGGTGCGTTCGTGGCCCTTGTCATGCTCGATCAGCTCGCGCAGATGGATCGGCGCGGAGAACTGCACGCGGGTCTTGCGCCCCAGGATCATGATGCTCAGCAAGCGGCGCAGACGTCCGGTGACGGCCCAGCTGTCAGCGAACAACAGTTTCCACGGGCTGGATTCGCTGTCAGGCGATTGGCCCCAGAACACGCTGACCGGAATGATCTGTGCGTCTTCGGCAGCGTTGTGGGACAGGGCATTGACCAGCCGCGTCAGGGTCGGCGGCGCACCACGTTTGTCCTGGCGTCCGAGCCAGTCCGGCGCCGGTGTCAGGTAGAAAAACGCCGCCGGCTCCAACAGGTTGCCCACTGAGACCGGCAGCACCGGACGCGGCAGGCCCGCCTTGGTGCACTCGGTGTCGAGCACGGCCAGGTCGGTGAGCGAAGGATCTTGCAGGACGTAGAACACCGGACGACTGCGGTCGAGGTTGAGGGTGAAGGACGACTGGTTGATCGTCTCGGAGCGAACCCAGAGGTACAACAATCGGCGCAGGGTGCCAAACACAAGACGGCGGAACGGGGAGCGGGTCATACGGCTTCTGCATGAGTGAATGGGGTGGGGCGGTCGGTAGTGTGCCGGATTCGTCGAAAATCGGCAAAAAAGCACCGAAGTAAAGTCAGTTGAGAGTTTTTTCGGGTGTCATATACTCGGCCAGTGACTGCCACGGCCTCCCTTATGGACGGTCGGACGGTAGCTAACGTTCGTACGGCTTTCCATCGAAAAGCCGACTTAAAAATAAGAAATGGGAGTGAGCATCATGGCAACACGCGAGACGGGCAGTGTGAAGTGGTTCAACGACGCCAAAGGCTACGGCTTCATTCAGCGTGAAGGTGCGGCGGATGTCTTCGTGCATTACCGCGCCATCCGTGGCGAAGGCCACCGTTCCCTGACTGAAGGCCAGCAGGTCGAGTACGCGGTCGTGGAAGGGCAGAAGGGCTTGCAAGCTGAGGATGTGGTGGGGTTGTAAACCGCGCTTGCCGTCACAGTAAATCCCTGTGGGAGCGGGCTTGCTCGCGAATGCGGTGTATCAGTCACAAGGATATTGCCTGACACACCGCATTCGCGAGCAAGCCCGCTCCCACATTGGGATTTGTTCAAGTTGCTTCGGGCCGTGCAATCGCAACAGTCTTATCCGACTGTCAGGCCGTCTTCCAGGTAATCTCTTCCTCCCCATCAACGCTGATGCGAATCCAGCGATCCGCTGATTCCTCACCTTCTTCCTCCACCCACGAGCCAGGCGCGCAACGCACTTCGACATTCAGTGCGGCGAAGGCCGCGCGGGCGCAGGCGATGTCGTCTTCCCACGGGGTCTGGTCGCTTTCCAGGTACAGGCTGTTCCACTTGCCCACGGCCTTGGGCAGCCAGGTCACCGGGATGTTGCCGGCCTTGCACTTGTAGGTCTGGCCTTTCTGCACCCATTCGCTGCACGGGCCCAGGGCCTGGCTGAGCCAGGCGGCGATGGCCTTGTGGTCGACGTCGGCGTCTTTGAGGTAAATCTCGATATCGGGTTGGCGCATGGATGTCCTCGCTGCGGTCTTGAAAAATCCATTCGCGGATTTAACGGGCCCCGAGCGGTTGCCCGGGGCCGGAATCAAAAGGTTATTGAAGAACGAAATAATCGTAGCGCATCGACACGCTGACCTCGAACGGCGCGGCTTGCTCGATCACGCTGGCACGGCGTTCGGCACTGGCGCGCCAGCCGTGGGGCGTCATGGCCAGCAGGTTGGCGCGGTCCTGGCCACTGTCGAGCGTCAGCTTGAATTCGAGGGTTTCGCTGTGGTCCAGGACCATGCCCGAAGGCACCAGGGCCAGGTGCTTGTCATCGGTGTACTCGCGCACTTCGTCGTACAACCGCTCGCGCAATTCCATCAGATGGCCGGCGGTCGGACCGACTTTCATCAAGCCGCCGCCCGGGCTGAGCAGGCGTTTGGCCTCCTGCCAGTCCAGCGGGCTGAACACGCTGGCCAGGAACTGGCAGCAGCCGTCCGCCAACGGCACCCGGGCCATGCTGGCGATCAACCAGGTCAGTTGCGGGTTGCGTTTGCAGGCACGCTTGACCGCCTCGCGGGAAATGTCCAGGGCGTAGCCATCGGCATTGGGCAAGGCGTCAGCGATCTGCGCGGTGTAGTAGCCCTCGCCACAACCAATATCCAGCCAACGCCCGGGTGCGCGCTCGGCGGCCAGTTCGGCCAGGCGTCGGGCAACGGGGGCGTAATGCCCGGCGTTGAGAAAATCGCGCCGGGCTTCGACCATGGCCTGGTTGTCGCCGGGGTCGCGGCTGTTCTTGTGCTGCACTGGCAACAGGTTCAGGTAACCCTGCCGCGCACGGTCGAAGCGGTGGCCGGCCGGGCACACCACGCCGTTGTCCACGGCGTTCAGCGGTTCACTGCAGATCGGGCAGGCGAGCATCAGGCGAGCAACTTGATCAGCGTCTTGTAGTAGATCTCGGTCAGCACATCGAGATCGGCCGCCAGCACGCGCTCGTTGACCTGGTGGATGGTCGCGTTGACCGGCCCCAGCTCGACCACTTGGGTGCCCATGGTGGCGATAAAACGACCGTCGGACGTGCCGCCGCTGGTGGACGCTTTCGTCTCGCGGCCGGTGACGTCCTTGATGCTCGACGACACCGCGTCCAGCAACGCCCCTGGCTCGGTAAGGAACGGCAGGCCGGACAATGCCCAGTCGATGTGCCAGTCCAACTGGTGCTTGTCGAGGATATCGGCGACGCGCTGTTGCAGGCCTTCGACGGTAGATTCAGTGGAGAAACGGAAGTTGAAAACCGCTTCCAAGTCACCGGGGATCACATTGGTCGCGCCGGTGCCGGCGTTGAGGTTGGAGATCTGGAAGCTGGTGGGCGGGAAGAAGTCGTTACCGTGGTCCCAATGCTCGGCGGCCAACTCTGCCAGCGCTGGAGCGGCCAGGTGAATCGGGTTCTTCGCCAAGTGTGGATAAGCCACGTGGCCCTGTTTGCCGCGCACCGTCAGCTTCGCGCCAAGGGAACCGCGCCGGCCATTCTTGACCACGTCGCCCACCAGGGTGGTGCTCGACGGTTCGCCGACGATGCACCAGTCCAGCCGCTCCTGACGCGCCTTGAGGCGTTCGACCACGGCTTTGGTGCCATGGTGGGCCGGGCCTTCTTCATCGCTGGTGATCAGGAAGGTCAGCGAGCCCTTGTGGTCCGGGTAGTCGGCGACGAAGCGCTCGGCCGCCACGATCATCGCCGCCAGGCTGCCCTTCATGTCTGCCGCGCCACGGCCGCAAAGCATGCCGTGCTCATCGATGACCGCATCGAACGGGTCGAGCTGCCAGGCTTGCACCGGACCGGTCGGCACCACATCGGTGTGCCCGGCGAAACACAGCACCGGGCCGTCATGCTTGCCGTGGCTGGCCCAGAAGTTATCCACATCCTCGATGCGCATCGGCTCAAGCTTGAAACCGGCGTTGCCCAGGCGCTGCATCATCAGTTTCTGGCAATCGGCATCCACCGGCGTCACGGACGGACGGCGGATCAGGTCGCAGGCGAGTTGCAGGGTCGGCGAGAGGTCGGCGTGGGCCGTCATGGAAAACTCCGGAAACATGGAAAGGAGACACGGATCTCTGTGGGAGCGGGCTTGCTCGCGAAGGCGGTGTGTCAGTCACACATGTATCGCCTGATACACCGCTTTCGCGAGCAAGCCCGCTCCCACAGGTCCTGAGTTCGGCCGTTGGATTGCATTTGGGCCAAGGTTCGCAAAATGGCGGTTATCTTATAGCAAAACGACCACCATGGGCCCAAGTATGCCGACGGTGTGTGACACAGAACCTGTGGGAGCGGGCTTGCTCGCGATGGCGTCGGATCAGCCAGCATCGATGTCGACTGATACACCGCCATCACGAGCAAGCTCGCTCCCACAGAGGTTTTGCTTAAATTGCCGAGACAAAGCCCTATAATGCGCGCCGGTTTTTGGGGTATTGGTCATGAGTACAGAAGATCCACGGTTTGCCGGCATCGCCCGTTTGTATGGCATCGACGGCTTGGAGCGCCTGCGGGCGGCGCACGTCGCGATTGTCGGCGTGGGCGGCGTCGGTTCCTGGGCGGCGGAAGCCATCGCCCGTTGTGGCGTGGGCGAGATTTCGCTGTTTGACCTGGACGATGTCTGCGTCAGCAACGCCAACCGTCAGCTGCATGCCTTGGACAGCACCGTCGGCAAACCCAAGGTCGAGGTGATGGCCGAGCGGCTGCGGGGGATCAACCCTGACTGCACGGTGCATGCGGTGGCCGACTTCGTCACCCGCGACACCATGGCCGAATACATCACGCCAAACATCGATTGCGTGATCGACTGCATCGACAGCGTCAACGCCAAGGCTGCGCTGATCGCTTGGTGCAAGCGCCGCAAGATCCAGATCATCACCACCGGCGGCGCGGGCGGGCAGATCGACCCGACGCTGATCCAGGTCTGCGACTTGAACCGCACGTTCAACGATCCGCTGGCCTCGAAAGTGCGTTCGACCCTGCGCCGCGACTACGGTTTTTCCCGCACCGTGACCCGTCACTACAGCGTGCCCTGTGTGTTCTCCACCGAACAGCTGCGCTATCCGAAACCGGACGGCAGCATTTGCTTGCAGAAGAGTTTTGTCGGTGATGGCGTCAAGCTCGACTGCGCCGGTGGGTTTGGCGCGGTGATGATGGTCACGGCGACGTTCGGCATGGTCGCGGCGACCAAGGCTGTGGATAAGATCGTGGCCGGAGTGCGGCGGCCGGCGGATAGGGTCAAGCCTGGCCAGTGAGCGCTTTTGTGGCGAGGGAGCTTGCTCCCGCTGGGCCGCGAAGCGGCCCCCCATTGGCGGCGTCAATCATGCTGAATCCAAGGCGGCTGCTTCGCAGCCGAGCGGGAGCAAGCTCCCTCGCCACAATCATTGGCGGGTCAACTCAAACATCCGCTTCAACACCGCATTCAAGCCATTGCTACGCGACGGCGATAGCTGCCGCGATAATCCCAGCTGATTGAACCAATCCGGCAGATCCACTTGCTGCAACTCCTCAGCGGTCAACCCATTGACCCGCGCCAGCAGCAACGTCACCAACCCGCGGATCAACCGCGCATCGCTGCTGGCGGAAAACTGCCAGTGCCCGTCGTGCAAGTGACCCACCAACCACACCTGGCTTTCACAGCCGTGGACGAGGTTGGCCTCGCACTTGTCCTCGTCGCTTAACGGCGGCAAACGTTCGCCCCATTGCATCAGCAGCCGGGCCCGTTGTTCCCAACCTGAGGCGTCCTGGAAAACCTGCAGCGCCGCGGCGGCATCGGCCGGCAGGTTCATCGGAGCATCTCCAAGGCCTGGTCCAGGGCGTCGAAGAAACGTTCGATGTCGGCGGAGTCGTTGTACAGTGCCAGCGACACGCGGATCGCCCCGGAAAGCTTCAGATGCTTGAACAGCGGCATGGCGCAGTGATGCCCGGCGCGCACGGCGATGCCTTGCTCGGTCAGCAGGTGGGCCAGGTCGGCGTTGTGCACGTCTTCGACCACGAAACTGACCAGGGCCAGGCGCGGATTGCCCACCAGGCGCACGCCATTGCGCGCCAGCAGGCCGTGCAACAGATAGTCGTGCAGCGCCGTTTCATGATCGATGAGCGCTTGCGGGTCGAGACCGGACAGGTAATCCAGGGTCGCCCCCAGCCCGATCACGCCGGCAATCGGCGGTGTACCGGCCTCAAAGCCAAGCGGCGCCGGGCGGAAGGTTGCGCTGTGGTAATCGGCCTGTTGCACCATCTCGCCGCCGAACTGCCAGTGGCGCAGTGTCTGAAGCGCTTCGGTGCGGCCGTACAGCACGCCCAAGCCTTCGGGGCCGTAGAGCTTGTGGCTGGAAAATACATAGAAATCGCAACCCAGGGCCTGCACGTCATGACGGCCATGGACCACGCCCTGGGCGCCGTCGATCACCGTCAACGCACCTTGGGCCTTGGCCAGTGCCAGCAGCGCCGGCAAGGGCTGCCAGGTGCCCAGCACGTTGGACAACTGACTCACCGCCAGCAGCCGCGTGCGCGGGCCGATCAGCTCGGCGGCGGCGCCCAGGTCGATCACCCCGTCGGCATTCAGCGGCAACACCACCAGCGTCAACGAGCGGCGTTCGGCCAGTTGTTGCCAGGGCAGCAGGTTGGCGTGGTGTTCCAGGGCGCTGATGACGATTTCATCGCCCGGGTTGAATAGATGTTCCAGCCCGTAGGCCAGCAGGTTCAACGCGGAAGTCGCGCCATGGGTGAAGACGATCTGCCCGCAATTGCTGGCGTTGAGCCATTGCGCCACCTTGAGGCGGCTGTCTTCGAAGGCCTGGGTGGCGTGGGCGCCCGGCAGATGTTGCGCACGGTGCACGTTGGCCGCGCCATTGGCGTAGTAATGCGCCAGGGCGTCCAGCAGGGCTTGGGGTTTTTGCGTGGTGGCGGCGTTGTCCAGGTAGGTCTGGCCTTGCCGTTGCAGGGCGGCGATGGCCGGGAAATCGGCGCGCCAGGGGGATTGGATCAACATACTTACGGGCCCCGCAGGATATGCGCCGGACCCTGTGGGAGCGGGCTTGCTCGCGAAGCCTTTCGGCGGCCTTGAGGGCGCCTTCGCGAGCAAGCTCGCTCCCACAGGTGGACTGTGTGAAGCGGCTTAGTTGTGCGCGTGCAGTGCTTCGTTCAGCTCGATGGCCGACTTATGGGTCTTGCATTCCACCGCGCCGGTCTCGGAATTGCGGCGGAACAACAGGTCGGGCTGGCCGGCCAGGTCGCGGGCCTTGACCACTTTCACCAGTTGGTTGTTTTCGTCCAGCAGGGCGACTTTGGTGCCGGCGGTCACGTACAGGCCCGACTCCACGGTGTTGCGGTCGCCCAGTGGGATACCGATGCCGGCGTTGGCACCGATCAGGCAGCCTTCGCCGACCTTGATCACAATGTTACCGCCACCCGACAAGGTGCCCATGGTGGAGCAGCCGCCGCCCAGGTCCGAACCCTTGCCGACGAACACGCCCGCCGAGACACGGCCTTCGATCATGCCCGGGCCTTCGGTGCCGGCGTTGAAGTTGACGAAACCTTCGTGCATCACGGTGGTGCCTTCGCCCACGTAGGCGCCCAGGCGAACCCGTGCGGCATCGGCGATACGCACGCCGGCCGGAACCACGTAGTCAGTCATTTTCGGGAACTTGTCCACCGAGAACACTTCCAGCAACTCGCCGCGCAGACGGGCTTCGAGCTGGTGCTCGGCCAGTTCGCTCAGGTCGATCGCGCCCTGGCTGGTCCAGGCCACGTTCGGCAGCAGTGGGAAGATGCCGGCCAGGTTCAGGCCGTGGGGCTTGACCAGGCGATGGGACAGCAGGTGCAGCTTGAGGTAAGCCTCAGGCGTGGAGCTCAGTTGCCCATCTTCGGCCAGCAGGGTAGCGACCAGCGGCTTGTGGCTTTCGGCCAGGCGGGTCAGCAGTGCGGCTTGCGCGGCATCGACACCCTTGAGGGCTTCAGCCAGTTGCGAAGCCTGGGCGGTGGTGAAGGTGATGGCCTGGTTGCCTTCGCTGTAGCCGAGAATCGGCGCGATGGCTTTGATGATGTCAGCCGACGGATTGAGCAGTGGCTGTGCGTAGAACACTTCCAGCCAGGCGCCTTGACGGTTTTGAGTGCCGACACCAAAGGCCAGGCTGAACAGGGTAGTGGACATGAAATTACCTCTACAAAATGGACTGGGCAGGCTTACTTGATCTCTGCCGCATAGATATCTGGCTTGAAGCCAATCAGGGTTCGGTCACCGAGATCGAGCACCGGGCGCTTGATCATCGAGGGTTGGGCGAGCATCAGTTCGATGGCTTTCGTCTGGTCGAGATCGGCTTTGCGTTCGTCGTCGAGTTTGCGAAAGGTCGTACCGGCACGGTTCAACACCACTTGCCAGCCATGCTCGTTGCACCATTGGGTCAGGTGCTCACGGTCGATGCCGGCGGTCTTGTAATCGTGAAAGTCGTAGTGCACAGCGTGTTCATCGAGCCAGGTGCGCGCCTTTTTCATCGTGTCACAGGCTTTGATGCCGAAAAGGTGCAACGTTTTGCTTGAATCGGTCAAGGAAATTGCCCCCTTTGCAGGTGCTGGAAGTAAAAGGTCAAGGATTATGCCATGACCGGACGGTTTCGCGACGGCCCAGGTTGATGTACACCAAAACCTGTGGGAGCGAGCTTGCTCGCGATGGCGGTCTTACATCCAACATTGATGTCGATTGGTTACACCGCTATCGCGAGCAAGCTCGCTCCCACAAGGGCAGGGTTGCGACATAGGTGTAACGGCCAAGTTAATGCTAAGCGGTTAATATGGCACTTCAACGGCAAGCTGTTGCCGGATGTGTGTTGCTGTAATTGGAAGTCCGTTTATGCAAAGCGCGTATACCGTCCTGATCCTGTTGATGCTGGTGGGCGTTTCGCGCCTGCTCGGACGGCTGGTCCCGCTGCCGTTGCCCCTGGTGCAGATCGGCGCCGGTGCCTTGCTGGCCTGGCCGTCCCTGGGCCTGCACGTGGCCCTCGATCCCGAACTGTTCCTGTTCCTTTTCTTGCCACCGCTGCTGTTCTCCGACGGCTGGCGCATGCCCAAGCGCGAGTTGTGGCGCCTGCGCGGGCCGATCCTGACGCTGGCGGTGGGGCTGGTGTTGTTCACGGTGGTGGGCGCCGGTTATTTCATTCATTGGCTGCTGCCGAGTATCCCGTTGCCGGTGGCCTTCGCCCTGGCCGCGGTGCTGTCGCCGACCGACGCGGTGGCGGTGTCGGCGATTGCCCGTGACCGTCTGCCCGCGCCGCTGATGCACATGCTCCAGGGCGAGGCGCTGATGAACGATGCGTCGGGCCTGGTGACCTTCAAGTTCGCCCTGGCGGCGGCCATCACCGGGGTCTTTTCCCTGGCCAATGCGAGCCTGACCTTCGTGTTGGTGGCGGTCGGTGGCCTGCTGGTCGGCGTGGCCCTGAGTTGGCTGCTGGGCCGGTTGCGAGCGTGGATGATTGCCCGGGGTTGGGACGACCCGGCCACCCATGTGGTGTTCATGTTGCTGCTGCCGTTCGCCGCTTATGTGCTGGCCGAACGCTTGGGCGCCTCGGGCATTCTCTCGGCGGTGGCGGCGGGGATGATGCAGAGCTGGCTTGACCTGCTGCCGCGCCAGACCGGCACGCGGTTGCTCAACCGCAGTGTCTGGTCGCTGTTGGAATTCGCCTTCAACGGGTTGATCTTCCTACTGCTGGGCCTGCAATTGCCGGACATCATCAAGGCGGTGACCCACCTCGAGGCCACGCTGTGGCCGACGCTGTTCTACCGCTGCCTGGATGTGCTGGCGATTTTCCTGGTGTTGCTGGTGCTGCGGTTTGTCTGGGTGCAAAGCATCTGGCGCTTGTCCGGGCTGCTGCGACGCTGGCGTGGTCAGGGCGAGCTGACCTTGGTTCCGAACGCACGTTCTTGCTGGTTGCTGACTTTCGGTGGCGTGCGCGGCGCGGTGACGCTGGCGGGCGTGCTGTCGGTGCCATTGCTGTTAAGCGCCGCAGAGGCGTTCCCCGAGCGAGACCTGCTGATCTTCATTGCCGCCGGGGTGATTCTGCTGTCGCTGATCGCGGCGTGCATCGCCTTGCCGTTGTTGCTGCGGGGCATCGAGAAGAGCCCTGATGACAAACGTCGCAACGAAGTCCGCGAGGCCTGGCGCAAAACCGCTGAAGCGGCGATCCATGCGCTGGAAGTGGAAGAACCGACCGAGGCGGGCAGTACGCCGGATGCAGCCCAGGCGGCGCTGGCGACCGAGGTCAAGGCGCGGTTGATGTCCGAGTATCGTCATCAGCTCGACGTGTTCAACGACTCCGCCGAAGCCCAGGCGCTGGCATTCGAGATGGACCTGCTGGAACGCCGGCTGCGCTTGAAGGCTTTTCGGGCGCAGCGGCTGGAATTGTATCGCCTCAGCCGTCATCACCAGATTGGCGATGATGTGCTGCGGGAGGTGCTGGGGGAGTTGGATTTGGCGGAGGCGAATTTGGGGTTGGGTAAGTAGCAATGATGCGCCGGTCCCCCGCCACAGGGAGATTGGGTAATTGCACTGACTTGACCACCTATTTGCATTCGACCTGACCAGGTGCTTCGTCGCCATGATCGGCAGAAAAGAATCCAAAGCTGCCCTTCAGCATCGGAACCACCTATGTCCTGTTGCTCTGTTATCGATCGCGGTAATTGGGGCATACGCAGAGGGCCGCGAGCCGTCTAATTCAATGACCAACCCGATATACGCGACCGCTCTGCACGCCTTCCACACTGCGTCGATAGGCCATTGCTACGCGGGTCGCCGGCACGCTTTCGTAGCCAGGAAAGTACGGACCAAACCGGTCCATCGATTCCGTCAGCACTGTCGGACTAACTGCGTTGATGCGGATGCCTCGTGAAAGATCGCACGCAGCAGCACGCACGAACCCTTCAATCCCAGCGTTCGACGCTGCGGCATTGGAGCCTTGCGCAATCGGATCATCGACAGCGATGCCTGAGGTCAGCGTGATCGACCCGCCGTCGTTCAGGTAATGCTGACCAACCAGCGCGACGCGCACCTGGCTTAGCAGCTTGTCCTGCAAGCCTTTGTTGAAGTCGGCCGCCGTCATCTTTTCGATTGGAGCGAGGATTACATTGCCTGCGGTAGCAATGATGGCGTCGATTTGTCCGATCTTCTTGAACAACGCACCCACGCTGTCATCACTGGCGATGTCAACCTGATGGTCACCTTGGGTGCGACCGACGCGGATGATTTCGTGTTTGCCGCCACGTGCAAGTTCATCTGCCACGGCACGACCTACATCACCACCGGCGCCAATTATCACGATCTTCATAGAGCACTCCTTTTTCGAATTTAGGTTGGAACGCCTCTATTGTGTATCGAACTGCTAAGGTGATAAATGTGCTCTAAATTCAAACTCTACGAACCTATAGTTAGCAATATGGACAAACTGCGTGCCATGGAAACCTTCGTTGCCGCCGTCGAGGGAGGCAACTTCACCGAGGCCGCGCAGCGGCTTGAAATGTCGGCGGTAATGGTTGGAAAGTATGTGCGCGAACTAGAAGGACGCCTCGGTGCGCGCTTGCTTGAGCGCACCACACGACGCCAGAGCCTGACTGATGCTGGTCGTGTTTTTTACGAAGACGCCAAGCGTGCGCTTGAACACGTACGTATGGCCGAAACCTCGATCGAACGGTTGCGCGCTTCGCCATCCGGCACGTTGCGCATTAGCGCTCCAATCACCTTTGGCTCGTGTGTCATCGCTCCTCTGGCTGCGACTTTCCAGCAGATATATCCGCTCGTTCGCATTGAACTGGAATTGAGCAATCGCGTCGTTGACCTTATTGACGAGGGTTTTGATCTGGCTATCCGCATTGGTGAACTGGGCGATGCCGACCTGATAGCAAGGCCGCTGAGCATGTATCGCATGGTGATCTGTGCGTCGCCGGACTACCTCGCCCGACATGGCCGTCCAGAGACACCACAGGACCTGAGCGCGCATCACTGCCTTTCTCACACAGTGTGGAACAGCCGCAACGGCTGGAAACTCAGAGGCTGGGATGGGGTGCCGTTGCCGACGGACCCAGTCTTCACATGCAATGACGGCAACGGACTGCGTATGGCAGCAATCGCCGGTGCGGGATTGTTGCTGCAGCCCGAAGTTCTGGTGGCCCACGATATGGCAAGCGGGACGTTGGTGCCGGTCCTGCAAGCCTACTTACCCGAGCCACACCCTATCCATATCGTGCATCGACACGATCGGCGACCGCTGCCAAAGCTCACCCATTTTATTGCGCATTTGCTCACGCATGTGGCGGAGCAGGAGTCGTCCCAGGTTCTGTACGAAAAGAGCTGACGCAAACACGAAAAGCAAAGCCGCCCGAAGGCGGCTTCAATTGACACGCAACTGAGCTTGCTTCGCCCTTTCTGCGCCGCTGGGTCAACCCCGAGAGGGACCCAGACTCCTGCCAGCTTTCACTGGTGACGAGGGTGATCATGGCGACCGGTAATAGCGCATTCAAGCCAGCTTGATTCTTGAAACAGGACTGCGTGAGATCTGTTGAGGTGCTTAACCAGTGAAATCAATGGCTTGCTTTAGGGAGGTGCGTTTTATTTCTTTTCTTGTCTGAGCAGGCGATCGCGGTCTGTCAGACGCACCGAAGTTTCCGACAAGTTTTTAAGGTTGTCCGTCGGAAGCGAGGGCTCTAGCCTCTGGGTGTCGCTGCCAATTCAGCGACCGGACGTGAGAATCCGATTTCCCCTAGTAGGCGCGCAGGCGCCGACCATATAAAGTGCAGGCGCTTTTCGTCTGGGCATTATGTTATGGCGGCTGTGCGCGGGCATGCTTCGGTATGGCCGGGCTTCTAGGGGGGCTCGGATTCTCACCCCGCGTACGGCTGCCACCCTCCAGTCCGTGAGAAGACTCGGTGGCGACTTCTAATTCCCCTAGGAGCAATAACATGATCAAAGAAACGCCGAATCCTCCAAAGCCAGCCTCCACTTTCCCCTATGGCGACTACGCCCCTGAAAAGCTGCAAGAAGCCGCGGATCGTGCGCTGGATCATTACCTCAAGCCTGACGACAGCGAGTCAGACTCCAAGCCCTCGGTACAGTTGTTCATCGTGTCGGACAGCGTTGATACCGAAGCCCTGCTAGCCAACCTCAGCGAAACCCTGGCTTCGGCCAATGCGATGCTCAGCGACCTGGCGTTTGGCCTGGACGGCTCGCGGCGGCATGTGGCATTGGGAGTGGCGCAGATGATTGAGTTGGGTGCGTTGTTGGCGAACAAGGCGTTGGATCGGGTAGAGCTTCGGACTTGATGCAATAAATGCCGGCCTCATCGCGAGCAAGCTCGCTCCCACAGGGGATTTGTGTCGTTCACAAATATGCCAATCGACACCAACCCCCTGTGGCGAGGGAGCTTGCTCCCGCTGGGGCGCGAAGCGCCCCCAAAACCTGACAACCCGATGTGTCAGGTCAATTGAGTTGACTGCTTTGGGGCCGCTGCGCGCCCCAGCGGGAGCAAGCTCCCTCGCCACAACAGCGGTCCGCTTCAGTTCGAGACAGCCATCAACCCCGACGCTGGATGAACGCGCGGATCCGCTCCGCCGCTTCCACGCATTCAGCCAGCGGCGCGACCAGCGCCATGCGCACGCGCCCGGCACCCGGGTTGACGCCGTCCACATCGCGGGACAGGTAGGAGCCCGGCACCACGGTTACATGTTCCTGTTCGAACAGGTCCCGGCAGAACGCTGCATCATCGCCGGCTACATTCGGCCATAGGTAGAAGCTGCCATCAGGACGCTGTACGTCCAGCACTGGGCTGAGGATTTCCAGCACTGCGTCGAATTTTTCCCGGTACAACGCACGGTTGGCCCGCACATGGACTTCGTCGTTCCACGCCGCGATGCTCGCCAGTTGGGTCTGAACCGGCATTGCGCAGCCGTGATAGGTGCGGTACAGCAAGAAGCCCTTGAGGATGTCTGCGTCGCCAGCGACGAAACCGGAGCGCAGGCCGGGCAGGTTGGAGCGTTTGGACAGGCTGTGGAACACCACGCAGCGCTTGAAGTCCTTGCGACCGAGTTCGACACAGGCGCTGAGCAGGCCCGGTGGCGGGGTCTGTTCGTCGAAGTACAGTTCGCTGTAGCACTCGTCCGCGGCGATGACGAAGTCATGCTCATCGGCCAGGGCGATGAGTTTTTTCAGCACGTCCACCGGAATCAGGGCGCCGGTCGGGTTGCCGGGGGAGCACAGGAACAGGATCTGGCAGCGCTTCCAGATGTCCGGCGAGACGGCATCGAAATCCGGATTGAAGCCGTTCGCGTCCAGGCACGGCAGGTAGTGCGGCTTGGCTCCGGCCAGGAACGCCGCGCCTTCGTAGATCTGGTAGAACGGGTTCGGGCTGACCACCAGCGCATCGTCGCCACGGTTGACCACGGTCTGGGTGAAGGCGAACAGGGCTTCACGGGTGCCATTGACCGGCAGCACGTGGCGCGCCGGGTCCAGCCAGCCGCTCGGCACGTTGAAGCGGCGCTCGCACCAACCAGTGATGGCTTCGCGCAACTCAGGGATGCCGAGGGTGGTTGGGTACACCGCCATCTTTTCCAGATTGCTGGCCAGGGCTTCGGCCACAAAGCTCGGCGAACGGTGCTTGGGTTCGCCGATGGACAGGGCGATCGGGCGCTTGTCCGGGTTGGGCTTTACGCTGCCCAGCAAGGCGCGGAGCTTTTCGAACGGGTAGGGCTGCAACTGGTTCAGAGCGTTGTTCATCGGGGGCCTCGTTCAATGTGGGCGCGGTCCTTGTGGGAGCGAGCTTGCTCGCGATAGCGGTGGGTCAGGCAACATCAATGCTGGATGTTGCGCCGCCATCGCGAGCAAGCTCGCTCCCACAGGGGCAGTTCTTTGATTCAGATATTGATGCGCGTCAGGTTGATATCAGGTTCCTGGTTGACGCTCAAATGCCGGACGATCGCTTCCTGCAGGCGGCTGCACAGCTGCGGATCGGACAGCGGCTGGTTATGGGCGTCGGTGATGAAGAACACGTCCTCCACTCGCTCGCCCAGGGTGGCGATTTTGGCGTTTTGCAGCGACAGGTCGAACTCCAGGAAGATATGACCGATCCGCGCCAGCAGGCCCGGGCGGTCCGGGGCGCTGAGTTCCAGCACGGTGACCTGGCGCTGGGCGTCGTTGTGGATCGTCACCTGGGGCGCGAAGGCGAAGTGCTTGAGCTGGCGCGGCACTCGGCGCTGGATGATGGTCGGGTAGTCCGCCGGGTTGCGCAGGGCTTCGGTCAGGCCATCGCGAATCTGCTTGACCCGCGCCGGGTTGTCGCCAATCGAGTCGCCGTCGGTGTCGAGCACGATGTAGGTGTCGAGGGTGAACTGGCTGCTGGAGGTGATGACCCGGGCGTCATGGATGTTGAGGTTGAGCTGGTCCATCGCCGCCACGGTCACGGCGAAGAAGTCGTGCTGGTCCGGCGCATAGATGAAGATCTGCGTGCCGCCCTCGAACTCGCGCTGGGTGGTTTCCTTGATCAGCACCAACGGCCCGCCATCGGCCGGTTGCTGCAAAATCGCGTCGCTGTGCCAAGCCACGTCGCCGGCAGTGTGGCGCAGGAAGTAGTCATCGCCCAATTGCGACCAGAGCTGCTCGACATCGTCCGGATCGGTGCCGCCGCGTACCAGGATGTCCAGGGCCGCGCTTTGGGTGCGACGGATCTGCTCTTCGCGGTCCACCGGGTTTTCCAGGCCACGGCGCAAGGCCCGCTTGGTCTCGGTGTACAGCTGGCGCAACAGGCTGGCGCGCCAGGAGTTCCACAGGCTCGGGTTGGTGGCGTTGATGTCGGCCACGGTCAGCACATAGAGGTAATCCAGGCGCGTCTCGTCGCCGACGATCTGGGCGAAGTCGTGGATCACCTGCGGGTCGGACAAGTCCTTGCGCTGGGCGGTGGTCGACATCACCAAGTGGTTCTGCACCAGCCAAACGATCAACCGACTGTCCCAGAGGGGCAGTTGATGGCGCTGGCAGAACGCCTCGGCGTCCACCGCACCGATCTCGGAGTGGTCGCCCTGGCGGCCTTTGCCGATGTCGTGGTACAGCCCGGCCATGTAGATCAGCTCAGGCTTGGGCAGCTTGGCCATGAGCTTGCTGGCCAGCGGGAATTTCTCCGACACCTGGGTGTATTGCAACTTACGCAGGTGCTTGATCAGGTTCAGGGTGTGGGCATCGACCGTATAGATGTGGAATAGGTCGTGTTGCATTTGCCCGACGATGAAACCGAACTCCGGCAGATAGCGCCCGAGGATCCCGTAGCGATTCATGCGCCGCAGGTTGCGGTGCACGCCGATCCGGCATTTGAACAGCTCGATGAACAGGCTGGTGTTGCGGATGTCGTGGCGGAAATCCTCATCGATCAGATGACGGTTTTCCCGCAGCAGGCGGATGGTGTCGGCGCGCACACCCTTGATTTCCGGCTGCTGGGCCATCAACACGAAGATTTCGAGCATGGCGAACGGCGTGCGGCGGAACACATAGTCATGACGCGCTTCGATGTAGCCGTCGTGCAGCTGAAAGCGTGAGTTGATCGGCTGCGGCGGTTCCTCGTCTTCGGGGGCGAGAATGACCTCCTCGAAGTGCTGGATGATCAGTTCGCTGAGCTGGGCGATGCTCATCACCACCCGGTAGTACTGCTGCATGAAATTTTCGATGGACTGCTTGGCGTCCTGCCCCTCAAAACCCAGCAGGCCGGCGATGGAGCGCTGGTGATCGAACAACAGGCGGTCCTCGGAGCGCCCAGCGAGCATGTGCAGGGCGTAGCGAACCTTCCATAAAAATTCTTGGGACGAGGCCAGCAGGGCGTTCTCGCTCTCCACCAGGAAACCTTCGCCGGCCAGGGCCCGCAGGTTCAACGTGCCGTACTGGCGGCGGGCAACCCACAGGATCGTCTGGATGTCCCGCAGCCCGCCCGGCGAGCCCTTGACGTTGGGCTCCAGGTTGTACTCGGTGTCGTTGTACTTGTGGTGGCGGGCCTTCTGCTCGGCGTGCTTGGCCAGGAAAAAGTCCTTGCTCGGCCACATGTGCTCTGTGCTGGTGACATCGAGCATGCGCTGGCGCAGGTGTTCGGGGCCGGCGATGGTGCGGCTTTCCATCAGGTTGGTGATCACCGTCAGGTCGGCGCGGGCCTCCTCGGCGCACTCCTGCACCGAGCGCACGCTCTGGCCGACTTCCAGGCCGATGTCCCACAGCAGCGTCAGGAACCGCTCGATGGAATCGCGGAAAACCTCGTGATCGGCGCTGTCCAGCAGGATCAGCAAATCGATGTCGGAGTAGGGGTGCAGCTCGCCGCGCCCATAGCCGCCCACCGCCACCAGGGCGATGTCGGCATCTTCGCTCCAGTCGAACTGCTCCCAGGCCTTTTGCAGGATGTTATCGACAAACCAGGCGCGGTCCTCGATCAGCCGACGGATATCCCGGCCATTGCGAAAGCGTTGGTCGAGCACATCATGGGCCTGGCGGATCGCCTTCTTGAACGCCGAGATGGGGCTTGCCTTCAGGGCCAGTTCAGCCTGGAACTGGCCGCGGTCGAAGAGTTCGGGATCCACCTGCGGCATTGAATGGCTTTCCTTTCTATCTATAGCTAAAGACTGTGTGCGGGTCAGGCGGAAATGCGGGCGATGGTGTCGTCGCTGCGCAGGGTGAAGATTTCGTAGCCGGTTTCGGTGACCAGCAGGGTGTGTTCCCACTGAGCCGACAACTTGCGGTCCTTGGTGATGGCGGTCCAGCCGTCGCCCAGTACCTTGGTGTCGGCGCGACCCTGGTTGATCATCGGCTCGATGGTGAAGGTCATGCCTGCCTGGAGCTCCATGCCGGTGCCGGCGCGGCCGTAGTGCAGGATCTGAGGTTCTTCATGGAACACCTTGCCGATACCGTGGCCGCAGAATTCGCGCACCACCGAGAAGCCGTTCTTCTGCGCGTGCTTCTGGATCACTTCGCCGATATCTCCCAGGCGGCAGCCCGGTTTCACCAGCTCGATGGCCATGTACATGCATTCCTGGGTGACTTTCGACAGGCGCTGGGCCCACTCCGGCACGTTGCCGACATGGAACATGCGGCTGGTATCGCCGTGGTAGCCGTCCTTGATGACGGTGACGTCGATGTTCAGGGTGTCGCCATCCTTCAACGGCTTTTCGTTGGGGATACCATGGCAGACCACGTGGTTGATCGAGGTGCAGATCGACTTCGGGAAGCCCTTGTAGTTGAGCGGAGCAGGGATGGCCTTCTGCTCGTTGACGATGTAATCGTGGCAGATGCGGTCCAGCTCTTCGGTGGTTACGCCCGGCTTGACGTAATCGGCAATCATTTCCAGGACGTCGGCGGCGAGTTTGCCGGCGACACGCATTTTGGCGATGTCCTCGGGGGTCTTGAGGGTGACGGTCATACAGGCTCTCTCTGCGCCCGGCGGCGCTGTTCAAAACGAAATGGGCGGCGGATGGGGATCCGGGCGGCCCTGAAAGAGGCGATTCTAACAGACGATCAGTACAATGAGCGCTCCAGCCTGGAACTCTGTGGCGAGGGGATTTATCCCCGTTGGGCTGCGCAGCAGCCCCAAATCCGGCAGCATGGTGTATCAAGTCGATTGAATCGCCTGGTATGGGGCCGCTACGCGCCCCAACGGGGATAAATCCCCTCGCCACAAGAGGTTTTCAGAATCCGTGTTCCGTTTTCGCCCTTGCTGTGGTATAAAATGCGCCGCTTTCCGGGGATGACCCCGCAAGCTTAAATCCACACACGTGTCGACACGATGACCTGGGTGCCTCGGCTTATATAAGCCGCTGGTTGGTCATTGGGATACGTGGAGGCCAAACCCGACTTATCAAGGAACTATCATGTCCCAAGTCAATATGCGCGATATGCTGAAGGCCGGTGTGCACTTCGGTCACCAGACCCGTTACTGGAACCCGAAAATGGGCAAGTACATTTTCGGCGCGCGTAACAAGATCCACATCATCAACCTTGAAAAAACCCTGCCGATGTTCAATGAAGCACTGACCTTCGTAGAGCGCCTGGCCCAGGGCAAAAACAAGATTCTGTTCGTCGGCACCAAGCGTTCCGCTGGCAAGATCGTTGCTGAAGAAGCAGCACGTTGCGGTTCGCCGTACGTCGATCACCGCTGGTTGGGCGGCATGCTGACCAACTTCAAGACCATTCGCGCTTCCATCAAGCGTCTGCGTGACCTTGAAGTCCAGTCCGAAGACGGTACTTTCGCCAAGCTGACCAAGAAAGAAGCGCTGATGCGCACTCGCGATCTTGAGAAGCTGGACCGCTCCCTGGGCGGTATCAAGGACATGGGCGGTCTGCCTGACGCACTGTTCGTGATCGACGTTGACCACGAGCGCATCGCGATCACCGAAGCCAACAAGCTGGGTATCCCGGTCATCGGCGTTGTCGATACCAACAGCAGCCCGGAAGGCGTTGACTACATCATCCCAGGCAACGATGACGCCATTCGCGCCATCCAGCTGTACATGGGTTCGATGGCTGACGCTGTGATCCGTGGTCGCAACAACGTGAATGGCGGCACCGAAGTCTTCGCTGAAGAAGCTCCGGCAGCAGCCGCTGAGTAAGTGACGCCCTGGCGTTGACTCAGTAAGCAAAAAGGGGGCTTGGCCCCCTTTTTGCCACCTCGAAAACCATTTGTCGGCAGCGCAGCTACAGCATCTGTAACGTGCAGCGGCTAACAAGGGTGGTTCGGGAAGAATTGAACGCCCGTTCGGTCGGGTGGAATGGTTGAAAACCTATCCAAGAGGATTTTGAAATGGCAGAGATTACTGCAGCGTTGGTCAAAGAACTGCGCGAGCGTACCGGCGAAGGCATGATGGACTGCAAGAAGGCCTTGACCAAGGCTGGCGGCGACATCGAGAAAGCCATTGATGACATGCGTGCTTCGGGCGCCATCAAGGCTGCCAAGAAAGCCGGCAACATTGCCGCTGAAGGCGCGATCGGCATCAAGGAAGACGGCAAGGCTGCCGTTATCATCGAAGTCAACTCGCAGACTGACTTCCTGGCCCTGCAAGACGACTTCAAGGCATTCGTTGCTGCCAGCGTAGAAAAAGCCTTCGCTGACAAGCTGACCGACGCAGCCCCGCTGATCGCCGCCCAGGAATCGGCGCGTGAAGCACTGGTTGCCAAAGTAGGCGAAAACGTCAACATCCGTCGCCTGGTTCGCATCGAAGGTGACGTTGTTGGTTCTTACCTGCACGGCAACAAGATCGGCGTCGTTGTAGCCCTCAAAGGCGGCAACGTGGAACTGGCCAAGGACATCGCGATGCACGTCGCAGCCAGCAACCCTGAGTTCCTGCTGCCTTCGGAAGTCTCCGCTGACGCCATCGAGCGTGAAAAAGCTGTGTTCATGCAGCTCAACGAAGACAAGATCAAAGGCAAGCCAGCCGAAATCGTTGAAAAAATGGTTGCCGGTCGTATCACCAAGTTCCTGGCTGAAGCCAGCCTGGTTGAGCAGGCGTTCGTCAAGAACCCTGAAATCAAGGTCGGTGAACTGGCCAAGAAAGGCGGCGCTGAAATCGTTTCCTTCACCTACTTCAAAGTGGGCGAAGGCATCGAGAAGCCAGTAGACAACTTCGCTGAAGAAGTCGCTGCTCAGCTGGCTGCCAGCAAGCAATAAGACGGTTTTTATAACTGTCGCCCTGAAGAGGCTGCCCGCTTAACGCGCGCAGCCTCTTTTTGGATGGGGATGCCGATTTCTATTGGTTTCCTGTCGGAACTGGCTTACAAAGCCGTGTTCCGATGGCGCTGTGTCAGCGTCAGACTAGAGTGAGAGCAGGCTGCAAACAGCCTGAAAAGAATTTTCGAAAATACGCCGCAGGAGAGATTCGCAATGGCTCAGCAGGGCAGTGGTTATCAGGCTCGCTATAAACGCATTCTACTCAAGCTTAGCGGCGAGGCCCTGATGGGCTCGGAAGAGTTCGGGATCGATCCCAAGGTGCTGGATCGCATGGCGCTGGAAGTCGGCCAGCTGGTCGGGATCGGCGTTCAGGTCGGCCTGGTCATCGGCGGCGGCAACCTGTTTCGCGGCGCTGCGCTGAGCGCGGCCGGCATGGATCGGGTCACGGGCGACCACATGGGCATGCTGGCCACTGTGATGAACGCCCTGGCTATGCGCGATGCACTCGAGCGTGCCAATATCTCGGCCATCGTCATGTCGGCCATTTCCATGGTCGGCGTGACCGATCACTACGACCGCCGCAAAGCCATGCGTCACCTCAATGCCAAGGAAGTGGTGATTTTTGCCGCGGGTACCGGCAATCCGTTCTTTACCACGGATTCGGCCGCCTGCCTGCGAGCGATCGAGATCGATGCCGATGTCGTGCTCAAGGCAACCAAGGTCGACGGCGTCTACACCGCTGACCCGTTCAAAGACCCGCATGCCGAGAAGTTCGATCATCTGACCTACGATGAAGTGCTGGATCGCAAGCTGGGTGTAATGGATCTGACGGCTATCTGCCTTTGCCGTGACCACAAGATGCCGCTACGTGTCTTTAATATGAACAAGCCTGGTGCCCTGCTGAATATCGTGCATGGCGGCGCCGAAGGAACACTGATCGAGGAAGCGCAACAATGATCAACGAAATCAAGAAAGACGCTGAACAGCGCATGCAGAAATCCCTGGAATCCCTGGCGCACAACTTCGGTCGCATTCGTACCGGCCAGGCGCATCCGAGCATCCTGGAAGGTGTGATGGTGCCGTACTACGGCTCTGACACGCCGATCAAGCAAGTGGCCAACATCACCGTTAAAGATGCTCGCACCCTGCAAGTCGTGGCGTTTGAACGCAACATGCTGGGCGCGGTCGACAAGGCCATCGGCAGTGCCGGCCTGAACCTGAACCCGACCAACCTGGGTGAGCTGCTGCTGATCTCCATGCCGGCCCTGACCGAAGAGACCCGCAAGGGCTTCACCAAGCAGGCTCGTGACGTGGCTGAAGACGCCCGCGTTGCCGTGCGCAACATCCGCCGTGATGCCAACAGTCAGCTCAAGGATCTGGTCAAGGAAAAGGAAATCAGCGAAGACGAAGAGCGTCGCGCTACCGGCGAAATTGATGATCTGACCAAGAAGTACGTGGCTAAAATCGACGCGGATTTGGCGCAGAAAGAAAAAGACCTGATGGCCGTATAAGGGTCTCGTTTTCATGGATAAGACCAAGCAGGCCGTGCCGTTTGCGGTGCCGCGCCACGTGGCGATCATCATGGACGGCAATAATCGCTGGGCCAAGAAACGCTTTATGCCTGGCGTTGCCGGGCACAAGGCGGGGGTCGATGCGGTTCGCGCGGTCATCGAGGTGTGCGCCGAAGCCGGGGTCGAGGTGCTGACCCTGTTCGCGTTCTCCAGCGAGAACTGGCAGCGTCCGGCCGATGAGGTCAGCGCCTTGATGGACCTGTTCCTCAAGGCCTTGCGTCGTGAGGCCAAGCGTCTCAACGAGAACAGCATCAGCCTGCGCATCATTGGCGATCGCTCGCGTTTTCACCCTGAGCTGCAAGCCGCGATGCGCGAAGCCGAGGCTGCGACCGCCGGTGCCGACCGCTTTGTCCTGCAAATTGCCGCCAACTATGGCGGCCAGTGGGACATTGCCCAGGCAGCCCAGCGGTTGGCGCGGGAAGTCCAGGCCGGGCACCTGCGGCCCGAAGACATCACTCCCGAGCTGTTGCAAACCTGCCTGGCTACCGGCGACCTGCCGTTGCCGGACTTGTGCATCCGTACCGGTGGTGAACATCGCATCAGCAATTTTCTGCTCTGGCAGCTGGCTTATGCCGAGCTGTACTTCTCCGACCTGTTCTGGCCGGACTTCAAACACGAAGCCATGCGCACCGCACTGGCCGATTTCGCTTCCCGTCAGCGTCGCTTCGGTAAAACGAGCGAGCAGATCGAAGCTGGAGCCCGGGTTTAATGCTCAAACAACGAATCATCACTGCCCTGATCCTGTTGCCTATCGCCCTGTGCGGGTTCTTCTTGCTCGAAGGGGCAAGTTTTGCCCTGTTCATCGGGCTGGTGGTGACCCTGGGGGCGTGGGAGTGGGCGCGGCTGGCTGGTTTTCCTGCGCAGTCGGCGCGGGTCGCCTACGCAGTGGCCGTGGCGGCCATGCTCTTCGTCATGTACCTGGTGCCAGGCATTGCGCCTTGGGTGCTGGGGGCAGCGGTGCTGTGGTGGGCGACGGCGACCTTCCTGGTGCTGACCTATCCGCGCACCACGCACCATTGGGCCAACGCGGCGACCAAGCTGATGATCGGCCTGTTGATCCTGTTGCCGGCCTGGCAGGGTCTGATCTGGATCAAGCAGGGCGCGTTGGGTAACTGGCAGATCATGGCCGTGATGGTGCTGGTCTGGGGTGCCGACGTCGGGGCTTATTTCTCTGGCAAGGCCTTCGGCAAGCGCAAGCTGGCACCGAAGGTCAGTCCCGGCAAGAGCTGGGAAGGTGTCTACGGTGGCCTGGCCCTGAGCCTGGTGATTACGACCGTGGTCGGCTTCGTGCGGGACTGGACGGTCGCGCAGCTGCTGATGGGGCTGTTTGGTGCCGCGCTCATCGTATTTGTGTCCGTGGTCGGTGACCTGACCGAAAGCATGTTCAAGCGTCAGTCCGGGATCAAGGACAGCAGTAACCTGTTGCCGGGTCACGGTGGCGTGCTGGATCGCATCGACAGCCTGACCGCGGCGATCCCGATCTTCGCCGTGCTGCTGTGGATGGCGGCGCCGTGAGTCGTCCTCAGCAGGTCACTGTCCTGGGGGCGACCGGTTCGATTGGCCTCAGTACGCTTGACGTCATCGCCCGGCATCCCGAGCGCTACCAGGTGTTCGCCCTGAGTGGCTTTACACGTTTGAGTGAGTTGTTGGCGTTGTGCATACGCCACACACCGCGCTTTGCCGTGGTGCCCGAGGTCGGCGTCGCGCGGGCGTTGCAGGATGATCTGCGAGCAGCTGGTTTGCCTACGCGGGTCCTGGTGGGGGAAGAGGGCCTGTGTCAGGTGGCCTCCGACCCCGAAGTCGACGCGGTGATGGCGGCGATCGTCGGTGCGGCGGGCCTGCGTCCGACATTGGCGGCGGTGGAGGCTGGCAAGAAGATCCTGCTGGCCAATAAAGAAGCGCTGGTGATGTCTGGTGCGCTGTTCATGCAGGCTGTGCGCAAAAGCGGTTCAGTGCTGCTGCCCATCGACAGCGAACACAACGCGATTTTTCAGTGCATGCCGCAGGATTTTTCCCGTGGCCTGGGCGCTGTGGGCGTCCGGCGGATTTTGCTGACAGCGTCCGGTGGTCCGTTCCGGCAGACACCGCTGGAAGAATTGGTGCATGTTTCGCCCGAGCAGGCCTGTGCACATCCGAACTGGTCCATGGGGCGCAAGATTTCCGTGGATTCGGCCAGCATGATGAACAAGGGGTTGGAGCTGATCGAGGCCTGCTGGCTGTTCGATGCCAAGCCGTCCCAGGTCGAGGTGGTGATCCATCCACAGAGCGTGATTCACTCCCTGGTGGATTATATAGACGGGTCGGTGCTGGCCCAGTTGGGCAACCCGGACATGCGCACGCCGATCGCCAATGCACTGGCCTGGCCGGAGCGAATCGATTCGGGCGTGGCGCCGCTGGATCTGTTTGCCATCGCTCGCCTGGATTTCCAGGCGCCCGATGAGCAGCGCTTCCCCTGCCTGCGCCTGGCGCGACAGGCGGCCGAGGCGGGCAACAGTGCACCGGCCATGCTTAACGCCGCCAATGAAGTGGCGGTTGCAGCGTTTCTCGAGGAACGTGTCCGTTACCCCGAGATCGCGAGTATCATCGAGGAGGTCTTGAACCTCGAGGCCGTGGTTTCGGTCGATGACCTCGACGCGGTATTCACGGCGGACGCCAGGGCTCGCGAGTTGGCGGGCCAATGGCTGCGGCGCCACGGGCGTTGAAGCTGCGAGACGTTAGCCAGGGTTGCCCTGGACAGGATTGCGGAGAAAACAGATGAGCGCGCTCTATATGATTGTCGGCACCCTGGTTGCGCTGGGGGTGCTGGTCACATTTCACGAATTCGGTCATTTCTGGGTCGCGCGTCGCTGTGGCGTCAAGGTCCTGCGTTTTTCCGTGGGCTTTGGCATGCCGTTGCTGCGCTGGCATGACAAGCACGGCACCGAGTTCGTCGTGGCGGCCATCCCGCTGGGTGGCTACGTGAAGATGCTTGATGAGCGCGAGGGTGAAGTACCTGCCGATCAGCTCGATCAATCCTTCAATCGCAAGACCGTCCGTCAGCGTATCGCCATCGTCGCGGCGGGGCCGATTGCCAACTTTCTGTTGGCCATGGTTTTTTTCTGGGCGTTGGCCATGTTGGGCAGCGAGCAGGTGCGTCCTGTCATCGGTGCGGTGGAGGCCGGCAGTATTGCGGCCCGGGCCGGGCTCGGCGCGGGACAGGAAATCGTCGCTATCGATGGCGAGCCGACTTCGGGCTGGGCCGCCGTCAATCTGCAACTGGTGCGGCGCTTGGGCGAGAGCGGTTCGTTGCAATTGATGGTGCGTGAGCAGGGCTCTACGGCGGATTCGCCTCGAGAGCTGGTGCTGGATAACTGGCTCAAGGGTGCCGACGAGCCGGATCCGATTCGTTCCCTGGGCATCCGTCCATGGCGTCCGGCGTTGCCGCCGGTGCTCGCCGAACTCGATCCGAAAGGCCCGGCCCAGGCCGCGGGCCTGAAGACCGGTGACCGGTTGCTGGCGCTCGATGGCCAACCGGTCAGCGACTGGCAGCAGGTGGTCGATTCGGTCCGTGTACGCCCTGATGCCAAAATTGTCCTGCGCGTCGAGCGCGACGGTGCTTCAATCGACGTCCCGGTAGCCCTGGCTGCCCGTGGCGAGAGCAAGGCACCGACCGGTTACCTGGGGGCGGGCGTCAAGGCGATCGACTGGCCACCGGAGATGATTCGCGAGGTCAGCTTCGGCCCTGTGGCGGCGATTGGCGAGGGTGCGCGTCGTACCTGGACCATGAGTGTCCTGACCCTGGACTCACTCAAGAAAATGTTGTTCGGTGAGCTCTCGGTAAAAAACTTGAGTGGACCGATAACCATTGCTAAAGTGGCGGGCGCTTCTGCCCAGTCGGGCGTCGCTGATTTCCTGAATTTCCTTGCTTATCTGAGTATTAGCCTGGGGGTTCTGAATTTGCTACCCATTCCAGTACTGGATGGGGGGCATTTGCTGTTCTATCTGATCGAGTGGGCGCGTGGTCGTCCCTTGTCGGATCGGGTGCAAGGTTGGGGGATACAGATCGGTATCAGCTTGGTGGTTGGGGTCATGTTGCTTGCCCTGGTCAACGATCTGGGTCGTCTGTAACGCGTCGCTGAATTGCGAATCTGCCGCATTTTGCGGCAGTTTGTTTATTGCCAGTTGGAATAAGAAAGGACTTCATGAAACGTCTGCTGCTAACTGCGGTTCTCACCGTATTGATGATCGCCGAAGTTCACGCCGAGTCCTTCACTATCTCTGATATTCGCGTCAATGGCCTCCAGCGGGTCTCCGCGGGTAGCGTCTTTGGTGCCTTGCCGTTGAACGTCGGCGAGCAGGCGGATGATCGGCGCCTGGTGGAATCCACTCGTGCGCTGTTCAAAACCGGCTTCTTTCAAGATATCCAATTGGGTCGTGACGGCAATGTCCTGGTCATCACGGTTGTCGAGCGCCCGTCGGTCGCCAGTATCGAGATCGAAGGCAACAAGGCGATCTCCACTGAAGACCTGATGAAAGGCCTCAAGCAATCCGGCCTGGCCGAAGGCGAGATCTTCCAGCGCGCCACCCTCGAAGGCGTGCGTAACGAGCTACAGCGTCAATACGTCGCCCAGGGTCGCTACTCGGCTACCGTCGACACCGAAGTGGTGCCGCAGCCGCGCAACCGCGTCGGCCTGAAGGTCAACATCAACGAAGGCACCGTGGCGGCCATCCAGCACATCAACGTGGTGGGCAACACGGTTTTCCCTGATGAAGACCTGATCGACCTCTTCGAGCTCAAGACCACCAACTGGCTGTCGTTCTTCAAGAACGACGACAAGTACGCCCGTGAAAAACTCTCCGGTGACCTGGAGCGCCTGCGTTCCTACTACCTGGACCGCGGCTATATCAACATGGACATCGCTTCGACCCAGGTGTCCATCACCCCGGACAAGAAGCACGTCTACATCACCGTCAACGTCAACGAAGGCGAGAAGTACACCGTTCGTGACGTCAAGCTCAGCGGTGACCTGAAGGTGCCTGAAGACCAGGTCAAGTCGCTGTTGCTGGTGCAGAAGGGCCAGGTGTTCTCGCGCAAGCTGATGACCACCACGTCCGAGCTGATCACCCGTCGCCTGGGTAACGAGGGTTATACCTTCGCCAACGTCAACGGCGTGCCGCAGCCCCATGATGAAGACCACACCGTCGACATCACCTTCGCCGTGGATCCGGGCAAGCGTGCCTACGTCAACCGCATCAACTTCCGTGGCAACACCAAGTCCGAGGACGAAGTGCTGCGCCGTGAAATGCGCCAGATGGAAGGTGGCTGGGCATCGACTTACCTGATCGACCAGTCCAAGACCCGCCTGGAACGCCTGGGCTTCTTCAAGGAAGTCAACGTCGAGACCCCGGCAGTACCGGGCGTCGATGACCAGGTCGATGTGAACTACAGCGTCGAAGAGCAGGCATCCGGTTCGATCACCGCCAGTGTCGGTTTCGCCCAGAGCGCCGGCCTGATCCTGGGTGGCTCGATTACCCAGAACAACTTCCTGGGTACGGGTAACAAGGTCAGCATCGGTTTGACCCGCAGTGAGTACCAGACTCGCTACAACTTCGGTTACGTGGACCCCTACTGGACTGCTGACGGTGTGAGCCTGGGCTATAACGCCTTCTATCGCACTACCGACTATGACGAGCTCGATGCGGACCTGACCAGCTATGCGGTCGACAGCATGGGCGTCGGTGCCAACGTCGGTTACCCGATCAGCGAGACTTCGCGCCTGACCTTTGGCCTCACGGCCCAGCAGGACAAGATCAATACCGGTCTCTACACCGTTGACGAGATCTTCGATTTCGTGAACAAGGAAGGCGACAACTACCTGAACTTCAAGGCGTCTGCCGGCTGGTCCGAGTCGACCCTGAACAAAGGCGTGCTGGCGACCCGTGGTCATTCCCAGAGCCTGGTGCTGGAAGCCACCACTCCTGGTAGTGACCTGTCATTCTTCAAGCTCGACTATCGCGGCCAGCTGTTCCAGCCGTTGACTGACAACTACACCATGCGCCTGCACACCGAGCTGGGCTATGGTGACGGTTACGGTTCGACCGAAGGATTGCCGTTCTACGAGAACTACTATGCCGGTGGTTTCAACTCGGTCCGTGGCTTCAAAGACAACACCCTGGGTCCTCGCAGTACGCCGAGTCGTGGTGTAGGCGCCACGGGGAACAATGGTACAGCGCTGGACCCGGATCAGGATCCGCTGCCGTTCGGTGGTAACGTGCTGGTTCAGGGTGGCGTTGAAATCCTGTTCCCGATGCCGTTCGTCAAGGACCAACGCTCGCTGCGTACCTCGCTATTCTGGGACGTGGGTAACGTATTCGACTCCAAGTGCGAAACCACGACCAATACAAACGGCACCAAATCCAACACCCAGTGCAACGAGATCAGCCTGAGCAACATGGCCAGTTCCGTTGGTGTGGGCGTGACCTGGGTCACCGCACTGGGTCCTTTGAGCTTCGCGCTGGCGATGCCGATCAAGAAACCGGATGAAGCTGAAACTCAAGTGTTCCAATTCTCCCTCGGCCAGACGTTCTAAGCGTCTGACCCAAGATAACGACAATGAATTTTGTAGGAGTACATCGTGCGTAAGTTGACTCAATTGGTTCTCCTGGCGACCGTACTGGTCGCGGGTCCGGCTTTTGCCGACATGAAGATCGCCGTACTGAACTATCAGATGGCCCTGCTGGAATCCGATGCGGCGAAGAAGTACGCCGTGGATGCCGAGAAAAAATTCGGCCCGCAGCTGACCAAGCTCAAGGGCCTGGAAAGCAGCGCCAAGGGTATCCAGGACCGCCTGGTAGCCGGTGGCGATAAGATGGCCCAGGGCGAGCGTGAGCGTCTGGAGCTTGAATTCAAGCAAAAGGCCCGTGACTTCCAGTTCCAGTCCAAGGAACTGAACGAAGCGAAAGCCGTTGCCGACCGCGAAATGCTCAAGCAGCTCAAGCCGAAGCTCGACAGCGCGGTGGAAGAAGTCATCAAGAAAGGTGGTTTTGACCTGGTGTTCGAGCGTGGCGCAGTGATTGATGTCAAGCCTCAGTACGACATCACGCGTCAGGTCATCGAGCGCATGAATCAGCTGAAGTAATCCATGAGCGCGACCATCAAGCTCGGCCAATTGGCCGAGTTCCTCGGCGCCACCCTGCGTGGCGACCCGGAGAAGACAATTACTGGGCTAGCCACTTTGCAAGAGGCTGGCCCAGCTCAGTTGAGCTTTCTGGCAAATCCCCAATACCGCAAGTACCTGGCCGACAGCCGGGCTGCCGCGCTGTTGCTCAAGGCCGCTGATGCCGAAGGGTTTGCCGGCGATGCGCTGATCGTGCCCGATCCGTATCTGGCGTATGCGCGGATATCCCATCTGTTCGATCCCAAGCCCAAGCCGGCCGTGGGTATCCATCCCAGCGCCGTGATCGCGGCAGATGCGGTGGTCGATCCCACGGCCAGCATCGGCCCTTTTGTGGTCATCGAAAGCGCGGCCCGCATCGGTGCCGGTGTCACGTTGGGCGCCCATTGCTTCATCGGGGCGCGCAGCGAGGTCGGCGAAGGTGGCTGGCTGGCTCCGCGGGTCACCCTGTATCACGATGTTCGCATCGGCAAGCGCGTGGTGATTCAATCTGGCGCGGTACTGGGCGGCGAAGGATTCGGTTTCGCCAACGAGAAAGGCATCTGGCAGAAGATCGCCCAGATCGGTGGCGTCACGGTTGGCGATGATGTGGAAATCGGCGTCAACACCGCAATCGACCGTGGTGCACTGGCCGATACGGTCATTGGCAATGGTGTCAAGCTCGACAACCAGATCCAGATCGCCCACAACGTCCAGGTCGGTGACCACACGGCCATGGCCGCCTGCGTGGGCATCTCCGGCAGCACCAAGATCGGCAAGCACTGCATGCTGGCTGGTGGCGTGGGGTTGGTGGGACATATCGATATCTGTGACAACGTATTCCTGACCGGGATGACCATGGTGACCCACTCGATTACCGAGCCGGGTGCCTATTCTTCCGGTACGGCGATGCAGCCGGCGGCCGAATGGCGCAAGAGCGCGGCCCGAATTCGTCAGCTCGATGACATCGCGCGACGTCTACGACAGGTGGAAAAGCGTGTAGGGGACGTGACCCCTGACGGTAATGCTTCATCAGATGGCTGATACCATTTTCATATCAAGTGTTCACGGCCGTTAAGGCTCCTTGATTTGCTAGCGGAGTGCGCGCCACTCGCGCCCCCAATCTTTACATAGGCTTCCCCCGAAATGATGGACATCAACGAGATTCGCGAATACCTGCCTCACCGTTACCCGTTCCTGTTGGTGGATCGGGTGGTGGACCTGGACGTTGAAGGCAAGCGCATTCGCGCCTACAAGAATGTCAGCATCAACGAGCCGTTCTTCAATGGTCACTTTCCCGCGCATCCAATCATGCCGGGTGTGCTGATCATCGAAGCGATGGCTCAGGCTGCCGGGATCCTTGGTTTCAAAATGCTCGACGTAAAGCCAGCCGACGGCACGCTTTACTACTTTGTCGGCTCCGACAAGCTGCGTTTCCGCCAGCCGGTCACCCCGGGCGATCAGTTGATCCTCGAGGCCAGGTTCATCAGTTGCAAGCGCCAGATCTGGAAGTTCGAATGCCAGGCTTCGGTCGACGGCAAGCCGGTCTGCTCCGCTGAAATCATCTGTGCGGAACGCAAACTATGAGTTTGATTGACCCTCGCGCAATCATCGATCCGACGGCCGTCCTGGCCGCCGATGTCGAGGTCGGCCCGTGGTCGATCATCGGCGCAGGTGTGGAAATCGGCGAGGGTACGGTGATTGGTCCCCACGTAATTCTCAAGGGACCCACCCGGATCGGTCGTCACAACCGCATCTACCAGTTTTCTTCGGTAGGCGAGGACACGCCCGACCTCAAGTACAAAGGTGAAGAAACCCGTCTGGTCATCGGCGATCACAACGTGATCCGCGAGGGCGTGACGATTCACCGTGGCACCGTTCAGGATCGCTGCGAAACGACCCTGGGCGACCATAACCTGATCATGGCCTACGCTCACATCGGCCATGACAGCGTTATCGGCAACCATTGCATCCTGGTCAACAACACCGCGCTGGCCGGCCATGTGCACGTGGCTGACTGGGCGATCCTGTCCGGCTTCACCCTGGTGCACCAGTATTGCCATATCGGTGCCCACAGCTTCTCTGGGATGGGCACCGCCATCGGCAAGGATGTCCCGGCCTACGTCACCGTGTTCGGCAATCCGGCTGAAGCACGCAGCATGAACTTCGAAGGCATGCGTCGTCGTGGTTTCAGCGAAGAGGCCATTACAGCGCTGCGTCGCGCCTACAAGGTTGTGTATCGCCAGGGCCTGACGGTCGAGCAGGCGCTTGCCGAGTTGGCCGAGGCTTCGGCGCAGCATCCGGAAGTCGCGATATTCCGCGACTCCATCCAGTCTTCGACCCGCGGCATCACTCGCTAATCATGACTAATTTGCGTATTGCACTGGTGGCGGGAGAGGCTTCCGGTGACATTCTGGGCGCCGGTCTGATGCGTGCGCTCAAGGTGCAGCATCCGGAGGTCGAATTCATCGGTGTTGGCGGTCCACTGATGCAAGCCGAAGGGCTGACGTCTTATTTCCCTATGGAACGTCTGTCGGTCATGGGACTGGTGGAAGTGCTCGGTCGCCTGCGGGAGTTGCTGGCCCGTCGCAAGAAACTGATCCAGACCCTGATCGACGAAAAGCCGGATGTGTTCATCGGTATCGATGCGCCGGATTTCACCCTCAACATCGAACTCAAGTTGCGTCAGGCCGGTATCAAGACGGTGCATTACGTCAGCCCGTCGGTCTGGGCCTGGCGGCAGAAGCGGGTACTGAAGATTCGCGAAGGCTGCGACCTGATGCTGACGCTGCTGCCGTTCGAAGCCCGGTTCTACGAAGAGAAGGGCGTGCCGGTGCGGTTCGTCGGTCATACCCTGGCCGATACCATTCCCCTGGAGGCCGACCGCGAAGCAGCTCGCCAGGCGTTGGGCCTGCCGGAAGGACCGCTGGTGGCCTTGATGCCTGGCAGCCGGGGCGGCGAAGTGAGCCGCCTGGGTGGCTTGTTTTTTGATGCCGCTGAGCGCCTGCGGGCGATGCGTCCCGGTGTGGGGTTTGTCTTGCCGTGTGCCAGTCCGGAGCGCCGGGCTCAGCTTGAAGCGCTTCTGGTCGGTCGCAACTTGCCGATTACACTGCTCGACGGTCGCTCCCATGAAGCGCTGGCTGCGTGTGATGCCGTGTTGATTGCGTCCGGCACTGCTACCCTTGAGGCGTTGTTGTACAAGCGCCCGATGGTGGTCGCCTATCGCCTGGCGCCGCTGACATTCTGGATTCTCAAGCGTATGGTCAAGAGCCCTTATGTCTCCCTGCCGAACTTGCTGGCCCAACGCTTGCTGGTGCCCGAGTTGTTGCAGGACGAGGCGACTGCCGATGCGCTGGCCAACACGCTTTCGCCCTTGATCGACGGCGGCCAGGAGCAAACCCGGGGCTTTGACGAAATCCACCGTACCTTGCGTCGCGATGCCTCTAACCAGGCGGCGGACGCGGTGCTGACCCTGATCGGCGCAAAACAATGAGCAACGTAAAGCTACAGATGGGCCTGGACTTCAACCTGGTCGCCGAAGTGCAAGAGCTGGTGGCCGGTGTCGATGAAGTCGGACGCGGCCCATTGTGCGGCGCGGTGGTGACGGCGGCAGTGATTCTCGACCCGAACCGGCCGATCCAGGGCCTCAACGACTCCAAGAAGCTCACCGAGGCCCGTCGCGAAAAGCTCTACGACGAAATCTGCGAGAAAGCCCTGAGCTGGTGCATTGCCCGGGCCGAAGTCGAAGAAATTGATGAGCTGAATATCCTGCACGCCACCATGCTCGCCATGCAGCGCGCCGTCCAGGGGCTGCACATTACGCCGAAGCTGGCGATGATCGATGGCAATCGTTGCCCGAAACTGTCGATGCGCGCCGAAGCGGTCATCCAGGGCGACGGCAAGGTGCCGGCCATCGCGGCGGCCTCGATCCTGGCCAAGGTCAGCCGTGACCGGGAAATGGCTGCTTTTGAATTGATCTATCCGGGCTATGGCATCGGCGGCCACAAGGGCTATCCGACCCCCGTTCATCTGGAAGCCCTGGCGCGCCTTGGGCCAACACCCATCCACCGGCGTTCGTTCGCTCCGGTGCGCCTGGCCTATGAGGCGCGTGAAGGGTTGATCATAAACAGTCAGTGCCCTGTTTCTTAAGACAAGCAGTGCTTTTGTGGCGAGGGGATTTATCCCCGCTGGGCTGCGAAGCAGTCCCAAAGTCCATCAGATGTACCGGGTTGTCAGGTTTAAGGGCCGCTTCGCGCCCCAGCGGGGATAAATCCCCTCGCCACAAAAGCTGTGTTCGCATTTTCAAGAGCGGACACTCATGGCTGATGTTTTACCCAAGGCCCGGTACAATCCGGGCCTTGTTGTTTTCATGACTTAACGCAGGATCACTATGCCGGCTTCATTCGTTCATCTACGCCTGCACACTGAGTACTCCCTGGTCGATGGCCTGGTGCGGATCAAGCCATTGGTCAAGACCCTGGTGGGCATGAACATGCCTGCCGTGGCGGTCACCGACCAGAACAACATGTGTTCGCTGGTCAAGTTCTACAAGGCCGCGATGGGCGCCGGGATCAAGCCGATCTGCGGTGCCGACCTGTGGCTGTCGAACAAGGATCCGGATGCGCCGCTGAGCCGTATCAGCCTGTTGGTGATGAACGCCTTGGGGTATCGCAACCTCACCGAGCTGATTTCCCGCGGCTTTATCGATGGTCAACGCAATGGTTCGATCATCATCGAGCGCGAGTGGGTGGCCGAAGCCAGCGAAGGGTTGATCATGCTGTCGGCGGCCAAGGAGGGTGAAATCGGCCTGGCCCTGCTCAGTGGCAACCCCGAAGAAGCCGAAGTCCTGGCACGCGACTGGATGGCGGTGTTCCCGGACCGTTTTTACATCGAAGTACAACGCACCAACCGCCCCAACGATGAAGAGCACCTGCACGCCGCCGTGGCCCTGGCCGACAAGATCGGCGCGCCACTGGTGGCGACCAATGACGTGCGGTTCATCAAGCAGGAAGATTTCGAGGCTCACGAAACCCGCGTTTGCATCGGTGAGGGCCGGGCCCTTGACGATCCACGCCGTCCGAAGAATTACAGCGACCAGCAATACCTCAAGAGCGCCGAGGAAATGGCCGAGTTGTTCAGCGACCTGCCCGAGGCGCTGGAAAACACCGTCGAGATCGCCAAGCGCTGCAACATCGAAGTGAAGCTGGGCAAGCACTTCCTGCCCAACTTCCCGATCCCCGATGGCATGACCATCGACGAGTATTTCCGCAAGGTGTCTTTCGACGGTCTCGAGGACCGCCTCCGCGTCCTGCTGCCAAAGGACACTACTGAAGATTACGAAGCCAAGCGCCAGGTGTATGTCGACCGGTTGAATTTCGAGCTGGATATCATCATCCAGATGGGCTTCCCCGGTTACTTCCTGATCGTGATGGACTTTATCCAGTGGGCCAAGAACAACGGCGTGCCGGTGGGCCCTGGCCGTGGATCGGGCGCCGGGTCGCTGGTGGCCTATGTGCAGAAGATCACCGACCTTGACCCGTTGGAATATGACCTGCTGTTCGAACGTTTCCTAAATCCGGAACGGGTATCCATGCCCGACTTCGACGTCGACTTCTGCATGGATGGGCGCGACCGGGTGATTGACTACGTGGCCGAGAAGTACGGTCGCAACGCGGTGAGCCAGATCATCACTTTCGGTTCCATGGCTGCCAAGGCTGTGGTGCGCGACGTGGCGCGGGTGCAGGGCAAGTCCTACGGGCTGGCGGATCGTCTGTCAAAGATGATTCCGTTCGAAGTCGGCATGACCCTGGAAAAAGCCTACGAGCAGGAAGAAATCCTGCGGGACTTCATCAAGGTCGATGAAGAGGCCGCCGAAATCTGGGAGATGGCCCGCAAGCTCGAAGGCGTGGTGCGTAACGTCGGCAAGCACGCCGGTGGCGTGGTGATCGCGCCGACCAAGCTGACTGACTTCTCGCCAATCTATTGCGATGAAGAGGGCGACGGCCTGGTCACCCAGTTCGACAAGGATGACGTCGAGGCGGCGGGCCTGGTGAAGTTCGACTTCCTCGGCCTGCGGACCCTGACGATCATCGACTGGGCGTTGAAAACCATCAACCGTGACCGGGCCAAGGTGGGCGAAGAGCCGCTGGACATCGCCTTCATCCCGCTCGATGACAAACCGACCTACAGCCTGCTGCAAAAAGCCGAAACCACGGCGGTGTTCCAGCTGGAATCCCGGGGCATGAAAGAGCTGATCAAAAAGCTCAAGCCCGACTGCCTGGAAGACCTCATCGCACTGGTGGCCCTGTTCCGTCCGGGCCCGCTGCAATCGGGCATGGTGGATGACTTCATCAACCGTAAGCACGGCCGCGCCGAACTGGCCTACCCGCACTCGGATTACCAGTATGAAGGCTTGAAACCGGTGCTGGCACCGACCTACGGCATCATCCTGTACCAGGAACAGGTGATGCAGATTGCCCAGGTCATGGCCGGCTACACCCTCGGCGGCGCGGACATGCTGCGTCGGGCCATGGGCAAGAAAAAGCCCGAGGAGATGGCCAAGCAACGCGGCGGTTTCATTGATGGTTGCGCCACCAACGGCATCGACCCTGACCTGGCCGGTAACATTTTCGACCTGGTGGAAAAATTCGCCGGCTACGGCTTCAACAAATCCCACTCTGCCGCCTATGGCCTGGTGTCCTACCAGACTGCCTGGCTGAAGGCGCATTACCCGGCGCCGTTCATGGCCGCGGTACTCTCGGCGGATATGCACAACACCGACAAGGTCGTGACCTTGATCGAGGAAGTGCGGACCATGAAGCTGCGCCTCGATGCCCCGGACGTGAACGCTTCGGAGTTCAAGTTCACGGTGAACGACGAGGGCCGCATCATCTATGGCCTGGGTGCGATCAAAGGCGTAGGCGAAGGGCCGGTGGAGGCCATCACCGAAGCGCGCCAGGACGGGCCGTTCAAGGACCTGTTCGATTTCTGCGCCCGGGTCGACCTCAAGCGTATCAACAAGCGGACCCTCGACGGCTTGATCCGCAGTGGCGCGCTGGACCGTCTGGGTCCGTACTTCCAGGATGAGCCCAAGGCCTATCAGGCCAACATCGACCGCAACCGCGCGGTGTTGCTGGCGGCCATGGAAGAAGCGATCAAGGCCGCCGAGCAGACGGCCCGTACCCACGACAGTGGCCATGCCGACCTGTTCGGTGGCCTGTTCGTCGAGGAAGATGCCGATGTCTACGGCAATCATCGCAAGGCCAAGGAGCTGACCCTCAAGGAGCGCCTCAAAGGTGAGAAAGACACCTTGGGCCTGTACCTGACCGGTCACCCGATCGACGAGTACGAAGGCGAGATCCGCCGTTTCGCCCGCCAGCGCATCATCGACCTCAAGCCGGCGCGCGATACGCAAACCGTCGCCGGGATGATCATTGCCCTGCGGGTGATGAAGAACAAGAAGGGCGACAAGATGGGCTTCATCACCCTCGACGACCGCTCCGGGCGCATCGAGGCTTCGCTGTTTGCCGAGGCGTTCCACTCGGCGCAGTCGTTGTTGCAGACTGACGCGATGGTGGTAGTGGAAGGCGAGGTCAGTAACGACGACTTTTCCGGTGGCCTGCGGCTGCGGGTCAAGCGGGTGATGAGCATGGAAGATGCCCGCACCAACCTGGCCGAAAGCCTGCGCCTGAAGTTGCAGACTCAGGACCTCAAGGGCGATCAGCTGCGTTGGTTGGGTGAATTGTTCAAGCGCCATCGCGGTGCCTGCCCGATCACCATGGAGTATGTGCGCCCCGACGCCAAGGCGGTGTTGCAGTTCGGCGAGGGCTGGCGAATCGATCCGGCGGATGCGTTGATTCAAGCCTTGCGTGACCAGTTCGGCAAAGACAACGTCTTCCTCCAATACCGTTGACGGCCAGGTGCCACTCTGGAAACCAGAACGACCCTGATCTCGACCTGAATTTTTAATCTCGACCTAAACGCGCCTCTCCCTTAAGGTAGGCGCGAATAGACAACCGGCCGGCCCAAGCTCTCTTGGACGTCGACCCAAGACGGACGCCTATGAACCCGAATTTTCTAGATTTCGAACAGCCGATCGCCGACCTGCAAGCCAAGATCGAAGAGTTGCGCTTGGTCGGTAATGACAATTCGCTGAATATCGGCGATGAAATCTCTCGTCTGCAGGACAAAAGCCGGACGCTGACCGAAGACATCTTCGGCAAGCTGACCAGCTGGCAGATCGCGCGTTTGGCGCGTCACCCGCGTCGTCCATACACCCTGGACTACATCGACCACATCTTCACCGAGTTCGATGAGTTGCACGGCGACCGTCACTTCTCCGACGATGCCGCCATCGTCGGTGGTGTCGCCCGTCTGGACGACCAGCCAGTGATGATTATCGGCCATCAAAAAGGCCGCGAAGTGCGTGAGAAGGTCCGCCGCAACTTCGGCATGCCGCGCCCTGAAGGCTACCGCAAGGCCTGCCGCCTGATGGAAATGGCCGAGCGCTTCAAGATGCCGATCCTGACCTTCATCGACACGCCGGGCGCCTACCCGGGCATCGACGCCGAAGAGCGCAACCAGAGCGAGGCAATCGCCTGGAACCTGCGCGTCATGGCACGCCTGAAAACCCCGATCATCGCCACTGTGATCGGCGAAGGCGGTTCTGGCGGTGCGCTGGCCATTGGCGTCTGCGATCAACTGAACATGCTGCAATATTCCACGTACGCGGTGATCTCGCCGGAAGGCTGCGCCTCGATCCTGTGGAAAACCGCCGAGAAAGCGCCGGATGCCGCTGAAGCCATGGGCATCACCGCCGAGCGCCTCAAGGGCCTGGGCATTGTCGATAAAGTGATCAGCGAGCCTGTGGGCGGCGCTCATCGCGATCCGGCCGCGGCGGCGGCGTTGATTCGCGCCGAGCTGAGCTCGCAACTGTCGATGCTGAAGAAATTCGATAACGATGCGCTGCTGGCTCGTCGCTATGAGCGGTTGATGAGCTACGGTCTCTGATCTGACCAAGCTTCCAGCAGTTGTGGGGAGCCAGTGTGGGAGCGGGCTTGCTCGCGAAAGCGGTTTAACATTCAACCCATGTGTTGACTGATTCGCCGCCTTCGCGAGCAAGCCCGCTCCCACATTTGATTTGTGCCAAGGCTGATACCCATGAACACAGGCATCGACCTGCCAACCCGGCTCCTCACACAGCTATCTCCCTGGCGCAACGCCAGCACCTGGCGCATTGCCTTCTCCGGCGGTCTCGACTCCACCGTCCTGCTGCACCTGCTCGCGTCTCTCTCAAAAAACCATTCCCTGCCAACGCTCAGCGCGATCCATGTCCATCATGGCCTGCAGGCTGTGGCTGACACCTGGCCGGACCACTGTCGCTCGGTCTGCGACGCCCTTGGGGTGCCGTTGCAGGTGGTTCACGTCCAGGTCCAGCCTGGCGCCAGTCTCGAACGGGCTGCCCGGGAGGCGCGTTATGGCGCTTTCCTGGCGGCTATTCATAGCAATGAAGTGCTGCTCACGGCCCAGCACCGCGACGACCAGGCTGAAACCCTGCTGTTTCGTTTGCTGCGCGGGGCGGGGGTGAGGGGCTTGTCGGCGATGCCGAGGCGACGGCCTTTGGGCCCGGGATACTTGCTGCGGCCATTGCTCGATGTGTCCCGTGCGGAGTTGGAAGCCTACGCGACGCAACAGGGCTTGAGCTGGATCGAAGACCCTTCCAACGACGATCACCGCTACGCGCGCAATTACCTGCGCCAGCGGGTTTTCCCCGTATTGACCGAACAGTGGCCCCAGGCCTCGATGACCCTGGCTCGCAGCGCTGCGCACATGAGTGAAGCCCAAGGCTTGCTGGATGACTTGGCGCGGATCGATCTGGCCGGCGCTACAAACCCCGGTGCGTTTGACTGGCTTGGCTTGCGATCGCTTGAACTGGCACCTCTGCAGGCGCTGTCGCCGGCCCGCCAACGCAATGCAATGAGCCACTGGCTGGCGTCGATGACGACGTTACCTGACAGCGATCACTGGTCCGGTTGGGACTCGCTGCGCGATGCCAAGGGCGATGCCCATCCCATCTGGCGCCTGGCCGGTGGTGAGCTGCACCGGGCCGGCGGGCGGGTCTGGTGGTTATCCGACCACTGGTTACGTCCGGCTCCAGGCGCCGTCCAATGGCCCGATCCCGCGGTACCGCTGCGCTTGCCGGGCAATGGCGGGGTCACGCTGGGTGGCAAGCCGCCTGCGGGCCCACTTTGCGTGCGCTATCGTCAAGGCGGCGAAGTGATGGAGTTACCGGGCCGCGGTCATCGGGATCTCAAGCGTTTGCTCAACGAAAACGCCGTGCCCGCTTTTGTTCGCGGCCGATTGCCGCTGCTGTATCGGGGTGAGCAATTGCTGGCGGTGGCCAACCTGAAGGGGCTCGACACAGACGTTGATGGCTGTTGGAAATTGATCTGGACGCCATGAAGCCAAGATCTGGGTTTGAGCTGATAGGGGCTTTCCGGTAGACTACGCTCCCTTCTTGATACAACTTCTGTGGATTCGCCTGAATTGCAGGAGTTGCCGATTACCAAGCAGTCTTTGCTGGGCGATTCCAAAAAATGTGTAGCGAGCAACGTACCGGTGATTTCACTTCCGGTCTGTCCCAACGCGGCGGTTTTTTTGAAAGGTGCACTGTGATTAATGCAGGTGATCGGGGGCTTCGGCCTTCCTTCGCTTTCCCCGGCGGCTCGGACCGCTTTAACGCAGACTTCTAGGGTTTTTCATGACGCGCTACATATTCGTCACGGGCGGTGTTGTTTCTTCATTGGGGAAAGGCATTGCCTCGGCTTCATTGGCGGCCATCCTGGAGGCGCGGGGACTTAAGGTCACCATGCTCAAGCTGGACCCGTACATCAACGTTGACCCGGGCACCATGAGCCCGTTCCAGCACGGTGAAGTGTTCGTCACCCACGACGGCGCCGAGACCGACCTGGACCTGGGCCACTACGAGCGGTTCATCCGCACGACCATGACCCAGAACAACAACTTCACCACCGGCCGTGTCTACGAACACGTGCTGCGCAAGGAGCGGCGTGGTGACTATCTGGGCGCAACCATCCAGGTCATCCCGCACATCACCGACGAAATCAAGCGCCGCATCATCAAGGGTGCTGGCGACGCCGACGTGGCGATGGTCGAGATCGGCGGTACCGTGGGCGACATCGAGTCCCAGCCGTTCCTCGAGGCCATCCGCCAGTTGCGTTTCGAAATCGGCGCCAAGCGCGCGATGCTGATGCACCTGACCCTGGTCCCATACATCGCCACCGCTGGCGAAACCAAGACCAAGCCCACCCAGCACTCGGTCAAGGAACTGCGCTCCATCGGCCTGCAGCCAGACGTCCTGATCTGCCGCTCCGACCACCCGATCGACATCTCTTCGCGTCGCAAGATCGCCCAGTTCACCAACGTTGAAGAGCGTGCGGTCATCGGCCTGGAAGATGCCGACACCATCTACAAGATCCCGGGCATCCTGCACTCCCAGGGCCTGGACGATTTCGTCGTCGAGCGTTTCGGCCTTCAGTGTGCCGGCGCCGACCTGTCCGAATGGGAAGCCGTGGTCGATGCCAAGCTCAACCCGGAGCACGAAGTCACCATCGCCATGGTCGGCAAGTACATGGAGTTGCTGGACGCCTACAAGTCGCTGATCGAGGCGATGAGTCACGCCGGCATCAGCAACCGCACCAAGGTCAACCTGCGCTACATCGATTCCGAAGACATCGAGAACCAGGGCACCGGCCTGCTCGAAGGCGCCGATGCGATCCTCGTGCCGGGCGGTTTCGGCCTGCGCGGTGTGGAAGGCAAGATCACCGCGGTGCAGTACGCTCGTGAAAACAAGGTGCCTTACCTGGGCATCTGCCTGGGCATGCAAGTGGCGGTCATCGAGTTCGCCCGTAACGTGCTGGGCTGGAAAGACGCCAACTCCACCGAATTCGATCGCGCCAGCGGCCATCCGGTCGTGGGGCTGATCACCGAGTGGGAAGATGCCACCGGTGCCGTGGAAGTACGTACCGAAGCCTCCGACCTGGGCGGCACCATGCGCCTCGGCGCCCAGGATTGCCTGCTCGAAGCCGGTTCCCTGGTGCATGACTGCTACGCCAAGGATGTGATCGTCGAGCGTCACCGTCATCGTTACGAAGTGAACAACAACCTGCTGCCGCAACTGATCGAGGCCGGCCTGAAAATCTCCGGTCGTTCCGGTGATGGCGCGCTGGTGGAAGTGGTCGAGGCCCCGGATCATCCATGGTTCGTCGCCTGCCAGTTCCACCCCGAGTTCACCTCGACGCCACGGGACGGTCATCCACTGTTCAGCGGCTTCGTGAAAGCCGCGTTGGCTCAACACCAGAAAAAGGCATAAAACGATGGCCCAGAAGATCATTCGCGTCGGCGACATCGAGATTGCCAACGACAAGCCCATGGTGCTGTTCGGCGGCATGAACGTGCTGGAAAGCCGCGACATGGCGATGCAGGTCTGCGAGGAATACGTGAAGGTCACCCAGAAACTGGGTATTCCTTACGTCTTCAAGGCCAGCTTCGACAAGGCCAACCGCTCGTCCGTGACGTCTTACCGTGGCCCAGGCCTGGAAGAGGGCATGCGGATCTTCCAGGACATCAAGCAAGCCTTCGGCGTGCCGATCATCACCGACGTCCACGAGCCGGCCCAGGCCGCGGCCGTCGCCGAGGTCTGCGACATCATCCAACTGCCGGCCTTCCTGTCGCGCCAGACCGACCTGGTGGTCGCGATGGCCAAGACCGGCGCGGTGATCAACATCAAGAAAGCCCAGTTCCTCGCCCCCCAGGAAATGAAACACATCCTGAGCAAGTGCGAAGAGGCCGGCAATGACCAGTTGATCCTCTGCGAGCGTGGTTCGAGCTTCGGCTACAACAACCTGGTGGTGGACATGCTCGGCTTCGGCATCATGAAGCAGTTCGAATACCCGGTGTTCTTCGACGTGACGCACGCCCTGCAAATGCCTGGCGGTCGTTCCGACTCCGCAGGCGGGCGTCGCGCCCAGGTGACTGATCTGGCCAAGGCTGGCATGAGTCAATCCCTGGCGGGCCTGTTCCTCGAAGCCCACCCGGACCCGGACAACGCCAAGTGTGACGGCCCTTGTGCCCTGCGCTTGAACAAGCTGGAGCCTTTCCTGTCTCAGCTCAAGGCGTTGGACGAGCTGGTCAAGGGTTTTCCGACGATAGAAACCGCGTAACGCGGTTTTCTCCGGTAAAGTACCGCTCGATTATCGCTCTGGCCTGCGGGCCGCACCGTTCTTGAGGGCACGCCTTGTACCCTGTGGCGAGGGAGCTTGCTCCCGCTGGAGTGCGAAGCGCTCCCATTGAGTTCAAGTCGTGTCGCAGCCGAGTGGGAGCTAGCTTCCTGCAACGTTCTAGTCAACTTTGGAGTGTTTACAACAATGGCAAAAATCGTCGACATCAAAGGTCGTGAAGTTCTCGACTCCCGTGGCAACCCCACTGTTGAAGCGGACGTGCTTCTCGACAACGGCATCATCGGCAGCGCCTGCGCGCCGTCCGGTGCTTCCACTGGCTCGCGCGAAGCGCTGGAGCTGCGTGATGGCGACAAGAGCCGTTACCTGGGCAAGGGCGTGCTGAAAGCCGTCGCCAACATCAACGGTCCGATCCGCGACCTGTTGCTGGGCAAGGATCCTGCCGACCAGAAAGCCCTCGATCACGCGATGATCAAGCTCGACGGTACCGAAAACAAAGCCACCCTGGGCGCCAACGCGATCCTCGCCGTGTCCCTGGCCGCTGCCAAGGCCGCTGCCCAGGACCAGGACCTGCCGCTGTACGCGCACATCGCCAACCTCAACGGTACGCCGGGCGTGTACTCGATGCCGGTGCCAATGATGAACATCATCAACGGTGGCGAGCATGCCGATAACAACGTCGACATCCAGGAATTCATGGTGCAGCCGGTGGGCGCCAAGTCCTTCTCCGAAGGCCTGCGCATGGGCACCGAGATTTTCCATCACCTCAAAGCCGTGCTGAAGGCCCGTGGCCTGAGCACTGCCGTTGGCGACGAAGGCGGTTTCGCACCGAACCTGGCGTCCAACGAAGACGCGCTGAAAGTGATCTCGGAAGCTGTGGCCAACGCCGGTTACAAGTTGGGCACCGACGTGACCCTGGCCCTGGACTGCGCCGCCAGTGAGTTCTACGAAGACGGCAAGTACAACCTGTCCGGCGAAGGCCAGGTATTCACCGCCGAAGGTTTCGCCGACTACCTCAAGGGCCTGACCGAACGCTACCCGATCATCTCCATCGAAGATGGCCTGGACGAGTCCGACTGGGCCGGCTGGAAAATCCTCACCGACAAGATCGGCGAGAAAACCCAGCTGGTGGGTGACGACCTGTTCGTGACCAATACCAAGATCCTGAAAGAAGGCATCGACAAGAAGATCGCCAACTCGATCCTGATCAAGTTCAACCAGATCGGCACCCTGACCGAAACCCTGGAAGCCATCCAGATGGCCAAGGCCGCAGGCTACACGGCTGTGATCTCCCACCGTTCCGGCGAAACCGAAGATTCGACCATTGCCGACCTGGCCGTGGGCACTGCGGCAGGCCAGATCAAGACCGGTTCGCTGTGCCGTTCCGATCGCGTTTCCAAGTATAACCAACTGCTGCGTATCGAAGAGCAGTTGAACGGCAAGGCCAAGTACAACGGTCGCGCCGAGTTTCGCGGTTAAGCAGTAAATGGTAAAAAGACAGCGGATTGTGTCGAAAAGGTCGCCCTGGCGGCGGTTTTGCCTCTAATCTGATGCCTTATCAAGCACAAGCCTGGTTTTTCCAGGCTTCGTGCTATCAGACGTTTCAAAGTTTGGCATGGCTGTCTTTTTTCACTGGATACCTGATATTCGATGCGCAGTCCCAATTGGTTGTTTCTCGTCTTGCTCCTGTTGCTGGCTGGCCTGCAGTACCGCCTGTGGGTGGGTAATGGCAGTCTGGCGCAAGTGGCCGACCTGACTCAGCAAATAGCCGACCAGCACGCTGAAAACGAAGCATTGCTGGAGCGTAATCGGGTGATGGACGCCGAGGTCAGCGAGTTGAAAAAAGGCATGGAGACCGTTGAAGAGCGGGCTCGTCATGAATTGGGCATGGTCAAGGAGGGTGAAACCCTCTACCAGTTGGCCCAATGAGTATCCGTTTGCCGGCCTTCTGGGCCGTGATTCCTGCCGCGGGCGTCGGTGCCCGTATGGCCGCGGACCGTCCCAAGCAATACCTGCAACTGGGCGGACGCACTATTCTTGAACACAGCCTCGGCTGTTTCCTCGACCATCCCACCGTCAAGGGCGTGGTGGTCAGCGTTGCACACGATGATCCCTATTGGCCGACCCTGGCCTGTGCCAATGACCCGCGCATCCAGCGCGTGGACGGTGGCGAACAGCGTTCGGACTCGGTGCTCAACGCACTACTGCATCTGCACGAGCAAGGCGCCGACGATTTCGATTGGGTGCTGGTGCACGACGCCGCCCGGCCGAACCTGGCCCGGGACGACCTGGACACCCTGCTTGGCGAACTGGCAAACGATCCGGTCGGCGGCCTGCTGGCAGTCCCGGCCCGCGATACCCTCAAGCGCGTCGACAAACAGGGTCGCGTGCTGGAAACCGTCGATCGCAGCGTGATCTGGCAAGCCTACACGCCGCAGATGTTCCGCCTCGGCGCCTTGCATCGAGCCCTCGCCGACAGCCTGGTGGCGGATGCGCTGATTACCGATGAAGCGTCTGCCATGGAGTGGGCGGGGCAGGCGCCACGGTTGATCGAGGGGCGGGCCGATAACATCAAGATCACTCGGCCGGAAGATTTGGAGTGGTTGCGCCGGCACTGGGCGGGTCGTCGCTGATCAACTTCTGATCAGTTCCAAGACCGTGTCGCGCCCATCGCGAGCAAGCTCGCTCCCACACGGGATCTCGGTTGTTCACAAAATAGCTATCCACTGAGGTCAAGTGTGGGAGCGGGCTTGCCCGCGAAGGCGATAGTACAGGCGCCGGATAAACCACGGACAGAAACCGGCCGAGCCTAACCCCGATACTCCGGTCGCTGCGCCAACCCCTCTTTCAAGTACTCCACCAACTTACGCACCTTCGGCGACAGATGCCGCTGCTGCGGATACAGCGCCCAAACGGCTGTGTTCGGTGGTTGGTGTGCCTCCAGCAACGATATCAACGCACCGCTGTGCAAATGCTCCAGCACGTAATAATCCGGTAACTGACACAACCCCACACCTTGCAGGGCCGCGTCCAATACCGCTTGCCCACTGTTGCAACGCCAGTTTCCCTGTACCCGCTGGGAAAATTCTCGCCCGTTTTGCTCCAATTGCCAGATATCGGAGCTGCCAATCAGGCAGTTGTGACGGCTCAATTCCGACAAGCTATGGGGCCGCCCGTACCGCTCCAGGTAAGAGGGTGAAGCGCACAGGTACATGCGCCGCGGTGCCAGGCGCGTGGCAACCAGCCGTGAGTCCTGCAGGCGCCCCAGGCGAATCGCCAAGTCCAGCGATTCGTGAACCAGGTCGAGAGGGCGGTTGCTCAGTTCAATGTCCACCCGTAGCTGCGGGTAAAGTCCCATGAATCGCGTCACCAGCGGCACGATGAACCGCTCGCCGTAGGCCACGGCACAGGTCATGCGCAGCATGCCCTTGGGTTCGCTGGTGAGATCGCCCACTGCTCGCAGGGCTTCTTCGCGTCCGTCCTGAAGGCGTTGGCAATGCTGCAAAAAGGTCTGGCCGGCCTCGGTCAACGTGACCCGGCGGGTACTGCGATAGAGCAGTCGTGTCTGTAAGCGCTCTTCAAGCCGTACGATTTGTCGACTGATGTGGGAGGAGGAAACCCCAAGACGCTCCGCAGCCGCCGTGAATTGGCTGCATTCGGCCACGGCGACGAACTCGTCGATCCCTTCCCAGCGGTTGTCCGACATGATTGATTATCCCTGTACAGCAATAATGTTTTGCTTTTGGCTGGATTATTCATCGTCCGGCGGAGGATTACACTCCCGGTCTTGTTTTTATTTCACTGGAGAGACCGGATGATCAAGTCGCGCGCTGCCGTTGCCTTCGAGGCCAAGAAACCCCTGGAAATCGTTGAAGTCGACGTCGCCATGCCCAAGGCGGGCGAAGTGCTGTTGCGCGTGGTGGCTTCCGGTGTCTGCCACACCGACGCCTACACCTTGTCGGGCGCCGACCCGGAAGGGATCTTCCCGTCGATCCTCGGCCATGAAGGCGGTGCGATTGTCGAAGCCATCGGTGAAGGCGTGACGTCGGTCGCGGTGGGCGATCATGTGATTCCGCTGTACACGCCGGAGTGCGGTCAGTGCAAATTCTGTAAGTCGGGCAAGACCAACCTGTGTCAGGCGATTCGCGCCACCCAGGGCAAAGGCCTGATGCCGGATGGCACTTCGCGCTTTTCCTACAAGGGCGAGACGATTTTCCACTACATGGGCACCTCGACCTTCTCCGAATACACCGTGCTGCCAGAAATCTCCGTCGCGAAAATCCCCAAGGAAGCGCCGCTGGAAAAAGTCTGCCTGCTGGGCTGTGGCGTCACCACCGGTATCGGCGCGGTACTCAACACCGCCAAGGTCAAGCCGGGTGACACCGTGGCCATTTTTGGCCTGGGCGGCATCGGCCTGTCGGCAGTGATTGGCGCCGTGAAGGCCAAGGCATCGCGCATCATCGCCATCGACATCAACCCGGCCAAGTTCGAAATCGCCAAGCAACTGGGCGCCACCGATTGCGTCAACCCGAAAGACTTCGACCGTCCGATCCAGGAAGTCATCGTCGACATGACGGATGGCGGCGTGGACTTTTCCTTCGAATGCATCGGCAATGTCCAGTTGATGCGTGCCGCGCTGGAGTGCTGCCACAAGGGCTGGGGCGAGTCGGTGATCATCGGCGTGGCCGGGGCCGGCCAGGAAATCGCTACCCGTCCATTCCAGTTGGTGACGGGGCGCGTCTGGCGCGGTTCGGCATTCGGCGGCGTGCGCGGTCGCAGCGAGTTGCCTAGCTACGTGGAAATGGCCGAGAAGGGCGAAATTCCGCTGGATACTTTCATCACCCATACCATGGGCCTGGAAGATATCAACAAGGCGTTCGACCTGATGCACGAAGGCAAGAGCATCCGTACCGTTATTCATTTCTGAGGTCGGTCATGAGCCTTGAAAACATTTCCTGCCAGAAAAGCTTCGGCGGCTGGCACAAGCGTTACCGGCATCGTTCCGAAGTGCTCGGGTGTGACATGGTGTTTGCCGTGTACCTGCCGCCGCAAGCCGAGCAGGGCGGCAAATTGCCTGTCCTGTACTGGTTGTCCGGGCTGACCTGTACCGATGAAAACTTCATGCAGAAGGCCGGTGCCCAGCGCATGGCCGCCGAGTTGGGGTTGATCATTGTCGCGCCCGACACCAGCCCCCGTGGTGCCGATGTACCGGGCGATCCGGACGGTGCCTGGGACTTTGGCCTTGGCGCAGGCTTTTATCTGAACGCCACGCAAGATCCATGGGCGCGGCACTATCGGATGCATGACTACGTGGTGCAGGAATTGCCGGAGTTGGTCGAAGCGCATTTCCCGGCCTCGGATAAACGCGGTATCAGCGGTCATTCCATGGGCGGGCATGGCGCATTGGTTTGCGCCTTGCGCAACCCGGGGCGCTATCGTTCGGTGTCGGCCTTTTCGCCAATCAACAATCCGATGGATTGCCCATGGGGCCAGAAGGCCTTCTCTCGCTACCTGGGGGAAGATCGCTCGAAATGGCGCGAGTGGGATGCCTGTGCATTGATCGCCGAAGCTGACGAGAAGTTGCCATTGCTGGTGGATCAGGGTGATCGCGATGACTTCCTGGCCAACCAGCTCAAGCCTGAAGCCCTGCGCCAAGCGGCCAAGTCTGCCGGCCATCCGCTGGAGTTGCGCTTGCAACCGGGCTACGACCACAGCTACTTCTTCATTGCCAGCTTTATCGATGAGCACTTGCAACATCATGCACGCGCTCTAAACGTCTAATGCAGGTAGAATCACGCCCTGACAAAAATCGGGGCGTTTTTTTATGCGTATTGGCCACGGCTACGATGTTCACCGTTTCGCTGAAGGCGACTTCATTACTCTGGGCGGCGTGCGTATTGCACACGGCTTCGGGCTGCTCGCGCATTCTGACGGTGATGTCCTGCTGCATGCCTTGAGCGATGCATTGCTCGGCGCGGCTGCCCTGGGTGACATTGGCAAGCATTTCCCGGACACCGACCCGCAATTCAAGGGTGCCGACAGCCGCGTGCTGCTGCGTCATGTGGTTTCGCTGATCCACGCCAAGGGCTGGAAAGTCGGCAATGTCGATAGCACCATCGTCGCCCAGGCGCCGAAAATGGCGCCGCACATCGAATCGATGCGCCAGCTGATTGCCGAGGATCTTCAAGTTGAGTTGGACCAAGTGAACGTGAAAGCCACCACCACCGAGAAGCTTGGCTTCGTCGGTCGCGAGGAAGGCATTGCCGTCCATAGCGTTGCCTTGTTGCTGCGCCCATGACTGAACTGGAACTGTTGGGCCCACGTGCCTACGGCGAGCCGCTGGGCAGTGCGGTACTCAAGGCCATCGCTGAAGACTTCCAGGTCGATGAAGTGCTCGACATCCCGTTGACCGGCGATGGCGAGCATTTGTGGATCTGGGTGGAAAAGCGCGGCTTGAACACGGAAGAGGCCGCCCGGCGAATTGCCAAGGCCGCCGGCGTGCCGTTGCGCACCGTCAGTTACGCCGGCCTCAAGGACCGACAGGCCCTGACTCGGCAATGGTTCAGCGTCCAATTGCCGGGCAAGGCCGACCCGGACCTGTCGACGGCAGAGAATGACACGCTGAAGATCCTCAAGACCGGCCGGCATAAACGCAAACTGCAACGCGGCGCTCACTCGGCCAATGGCTTCACCTTGCGCCTGACCCAGTTCAAGGGCGACGTGGCGGCCATCGATGCTCGGCTGCAACAGATTGCTCGCCAGGGCATCCCCAACTATTTCGGTACCCAACGGTTTGGACATGACGGCGGCAATGTCGTCGATGCCCGTGCCTGGGCGGCGCGCAAGGCCTTGCCGGAACAGCGCAACGTGCGTTCGCGGCTGTTGTCCACCGCCCGCAGTTTCCTGTTCAACCGGGTACTGGCGGCGCGGGTGGCCGACGGCACCTGGCAGCAGGCGCAGGTCGGCGACTTGCTGGCCTTCACTGACAGCCGCAGCTTTTTCCCGGCGGGCGAGGCTGAATGCAGCGATCCACGCCTGGCGATCCTCGATCTGCACCCGACCGGGCCGCAGTGGGGCGAAGGGCCTTCGCCTACGGCTGGCGCGACCTTTGAGCTGGAACAGGCCGTCGCCGAGCGCGAAGCCGATTTGCGGGATTGGTTGATAAACGCGGGAATGAGTCACGAACGTCGCATCCTGCGACTGCCCATTGGCGGGCTGTCGTGGCATTATCCCCAGCCTGACATTCTGCAACTGGAATTCGTCCTTCCGGCCGGATGCTTCGCCACTGTCTTGGTGCGCGAACTCGTCGATCTGGTGCCGGTGGGGCAGACGGACAGCTCATGCGTATTCTGATTTCTAACGACGACGGGGTGACAGCACCCGGTCTTGCCGCGCTTTATGCTGCGCTGGCGGATTTTGCCGAGTGCGTGGTAATCGCTCCGGACCAGGACAAAAGCGGCGCCAGCAGCTCGCTGACGCTCGACCGTCCTTTGCACCCCTGCTATCTGGATAACGGTTTCATCAGCCTCAACGGGACACCGACCGATTGCGTGCACCTGGGCCTCAACGGCTTGCTGGAGCGCGAGCCGGACATGGTGGTGTCGGGCATCAACCTGGGCGCTAACCTGGGTGATGATGTGCTGTATTCCGGCACGGTCGCTGCCGCCCTGGAAGGTCGCTTCCTGGGGAAAACGTCGTTTGCCTTTTCGTTTGTTTCGCGGCAGGTGGATAACTTGCCGACCGCCGCCTACTTTGCTCGTAAATTGGTCGAAGCCCACGGTGAGCTGGACCTGCCACCGCGCACGGTGCTGAACGTGAACATCCCGAACCTGCCGCTCGATCACATCCGTGGCATCCAGCTCACGCGCCTGGGGCATCGCGCCCGCGCTGCCCAGCCCATGCACGTGGTCGATCCGCGGGGCAAGGCCGGTTACTGGATCGCCGCCGCCGGTGATGCCGAGGACGGTGGGCCGGGCACTGATTTCCACGCGGTGATGCAAGGCTACGTCTCAATCACGCCGTTGCAGTTCGACCGTACCTTCAACGACGCCTTTCGACATCTCGATGGCTGGCTGGAGGGGCTGCGCTGATGGCTCGTGAGCAAGACGATATGATGCGCCGCGGTATTGGCATGACCTCCCAACGCACCCGGGAGCGGCTGATCCAGCGGCTTTACGAAGAAGGCCTGTCCAACGCCCAGGTGTTGGAAGTGATTCGCCGCACGCCACGGCATTTGTTCGTCGATGAAGCCCTGGCCCATCGAGCCTACGAAGACACGGCGTTGCCGATCGGCCACAACCAGACCATTTCCCAGCCTTATATGGTGGCCCGCATGAGCGAGTTGCTGTTGGAGGCGGGGCCGTTGGACAAGGTGATGGAGATCGGCACGGGGTCGGGCTATCAGACGGCGGTGTTGTCGCAACTGGTGGAGCGGGTGTTTTCCGTCGAGCGGATCAAGGTCCTGCAGGACCGTGCCAAGGAGCGCCTGGTCGAGTTGAACCTGCGCAACGTGGTGTTTCGCTGGGGCGACGGGTGGGAAGGCTGGCCGGCCTTGGCGCCTTACAACGGCATCATTGTGACCGCCGTCGCCACTGATGTTCCCCAGGCCTTGCTGGATCAGCTAGCTCCCGGTGGGCGCCTGGTGATTCCGGTGGGCGCCGGGGAGGTCCAGCAGTTGATGCTGATCGTGCGTGAAGAGCATGGTTTTTCGCGACACGTTCTCGGTGCGGTGCGCTTTGTACCATTGCTCAATGGACCATTGGCCTGAGCATTTATAAACAGACGCTGAATTCCGTGGCATGGGTTGTGTCTTACAGCGGCATCGATAGGTTAAATGCTGATTTGTTAAACGGCGTTCAACGGTGTCGAGCAAACGTGTGCGACCACCCTTCGCGCTTCCTTTATAGAGGTGCGGTCATGGTCAGTAGTATCGGTAGCACCTCTGCCTGGACAGGCAGTTTTCCATTTTTCAGCCACCACAAAGGGAGCGGCGGGTGAGTCTCACAGTCATTGCGCAGCGTATGGGTATCACGAGCTTTCAGCGCCTGGTGACTGGCCTTGTCTTGAGTACCTTGCTGGTCGGTTGTTCCAGTACACAGTCGGGTAACGTCCGGGTCGTCGATCGCAATAACAATGCGGCGCCGCAACGTCCTACAGTAACGACCGGTCAGTATGTAGTCCGTCGCGGCGATACGCTGTTTTCCATCGCTTTTCGCTACGGTTGGGACTACAAAGCCCTCGCGGCGCGCAACAACATTCCTGTGCCTTATACGATCCATCCGGGTCAGACAATTCGCTTTGACGGCCGTAGCGGCTCAACGCCTACCGCTGTGGTCACGCAGTCGGATTCGTCGGCTTCATCGTCGAGTAAAACCACGGTCATTCGCCGACCGGCGGGGGCTGCAACGGCAACAGTACCGTCCGTCGCGAGCAAACCTGCCCCCGCGCCGATGCCTCCCGCAGGCCCCGCCCCGACAGGCTGGGGATGGCCTTCTAATGGCGTTCTCATTGGAAAATTCTCTTCAAACGGTAGTTTGAATAAAGGAATTGATATCGCCGGGGATTTGGGACAGCCTGTTTTAGCCGCGTCTGATGGCACGGTTGTGTACGCCGGGAGTGGTTTGAGGGGCTACGGCGAACTCGTGATCATCAAACACAGCGATACCTACGTCAGTGCCTACGGTCACAACCGCAGGCTGTTGGTTCGGGAGGGACAGCAGGTCAAGGTCGGACAGACAATTGCCGAAATGGGCTCAACGGGAACGGACCGGGTGAAACTGCACTTTGAGATTCGCCGACAAGGTAAACCTGTAGATCCGCTGCAATTCCTGCCACGTCGTTGATTTGATTGCCAGCCTGTTCCGTCACGTAGAGGGAACAGGCTCCAGCGTTGCCAAGGATAAAGGCGTCGCTTGAGCTTGAGGTCGAACTCACCAAAGGACTATAACAATGGCTCTCAGTAAAGAAGTGCCGGAGTTTGACATCGACGATGAGGTTCTCCTTATGGAGACCGGCATCGCTATGGATTCGATGTCGAATGATGAAGGGGCGACTCCACCTTCCGTTCGTGCCAAATCCAAACACTCCGCTTCACTTAAACAACATAAGTACATCGATTACACCCGGGCGCTCGACGCCACTCAGCTGTACCTCAACGAAATCGGTTTCTCGCCGCTGCTCTCTCCCGAGGAAGAAGTTCATTTTGCGCGCCTGTCGCAAAGTGGCGACCCGGCCGGTCGAAAACGCATGATTGAAAGTAACCTGCGCCTGGTGGTGAAAATCGCCCGACGCTACGTCAATCGCGGGCTTTCGCTGCTGGATCTGATCGAAGAGGGCAACCTGGGCTTGATTCGCGCCGTCGAGAAATTCGACCCCGAACGAGGCTTCCGTTTCTCGACCTACGCCACGTGGTGGATCCGCCAGACCATCGAACGGGCGATCATGAATCAGACCCGGACGATCCGGTTGCCGATTCACGTGGTCAAGGAGCTGAACGTCTACCTGCGGGCTGCCCGTGAGTTGACCCAGAAACTCGACCATGAACCCTCACCCGAAGAAATCGCCAACCTGCTGGAAAAACCGGTAGGTGAGGTCAAGCGCATGCTTGGGCTCAACGAGCGGGTTTCTTCGGTAGACGTCTCGCTGGGGCCGGACTCGGATAAAACCTTGCTCGACACCCTCACTGACGACCGCCCCACCGACCCGTGCGAGTTGCTTCAGGACGATGATCTGTCCCAGAGCATTGACCAATGGCTGTCGGAGCTCACGGACAAGCAACGGGAAGTGGTGATTCGCCGCTTCGGCTTGCGCGGTCATGAAAGCAGCACCCTTGAAGATGTAGGCCTGGAGATTGGTTTGACCCGTGAGCGCGTCAGGCAGATCCAGGTGGAAGGCCTCAAGCGTCTCCGGGAGATCCTGGAGAAGAATGGCCTCTCGAGTGAGTCGCTGTTCCAGTAACGAACGCAAGTGCAGCAGCAAAAGCCCCGACTGGTTCGGGGCTTTTTCGTTTCTGAGCAGATGTATTGAGCACTCAACGCTATGCGTTCCTCAGATTTCTCTATTTATAGATTCAGCGTGTAAGCCTTTGCCTAGTGTTGCGTAAGCGTTCGGATTCCCGCGCACGGGATAGACGACTATAAAGGCTGTCGTATCTTTTTAACTTGCTGATTTATAAGGTTATTTAGTTTGTGGCTGTATCATGACAGAGACAGTCGACCGAGGCAGGCGAATTGCGCTCGGCTGGGAAAACACTAATATCAGTCCTGTGTCGACGGACAGACACACCCGTCACGGACGATGGGGAAGGAAGGACATCGCAGGACGCGATTCATCAGGACGATGAATAGGATTAAAGGGATTAGGGAAAAAATGTGGGCGGGTCAAACCGCCCCTTTTTTTGCCTGCGATTTCTTGAGTCCGGAAAAGCAAAAAGGCCCGCAAGGGGCCTTTTCGATGAGCGCAGGAACGATCAGCGTTCGAGGTCTGCGAGCTTGCCAGTCTTGCCATCCCACTCTTCGGCGCCCGGCAGCGGGTCTTTCTTCTCGGTGATGTTCGGCCAGATGTCCGCCAGTTCGGCGTTCAGCTCGATGAAATTCTCCATGCCAGCGGGCACTTCATCTTCGGAGAAGATGGCCACGGCAGGGCATTCCGGCTCACACAGGGCGCAGTCGATGCACTCGTCCGGGTGAATGACCAGAAAGTTCGGGCCTTCGTAGAAGCAGTCCACCGGACAGACTTCTACACAATCGGTGTACTTGCACTTGATGCAGTTGTCGGTGACGACGAAGGTCATTTCTAATTCTCTCCTCAGGCGGCGGCAGCGGAACCCCTTTACGGTGGGCTCGCCAGGTTCGGGAGCGATAGTCTGCAGACCAGGCTAATTGCCTGCAGCATCCCAAACCGCGCGAGATTCTAACAGCTTGAAAGCCTGTGCGTTAGATCCGTGTCTTCAATGTATAGAGTAAATCCAATGCCCGACGCGGGGTCAGGTCGTCCAGATCGAGCTTGGCCAGTTCATCGAGCACCGGGTGCGGCAGGCTGGCGAACATATCGCTTTGCTGCGGTGCGACCGGTTTGCCCTTGGTTGGGCGTGGCGCTTCGTGGGGCAGGCTGGTGGTTTCCAGGCGGCTCAGGTGCTCGCGGGCACGGCTGATCACTTCGCTGGGTACACCGGCCAGTTGCGCCACCGCCAGGCCGTAGCTCTGGCTGGCCGGGCCGGGCAGCACATGGTGCAGGAACACGATGCGCTCGTTGTGCTCGGTGGCGTTGAGGTGCACGTTGGCCACCAGTGGCTGGCTTTCCGGCAGCACCGTCAGTTCGAAGTAGTGCGTGGCGAACAGCGTATAGGCCCGCAGGTGCGCCAGCCGTTCGGCCGCCGCCCAGGCCAGGGACAGGCCGTCGAAGGTGCTGGTGCCGCGCCCGACTTCGTCCATCAGCACCAGGCTGCGTTCGGTGGCGTTGTGCAGGATGTTCGCTGTTTCGCTCATTTCCACCATGAAGGTCGAGCGCCCGCCGGCCAGGTCATCACTGGAGCCGATCCGGGTGAAGATCCGGTCCACCAGGGACAATTCGCAACTGGCCGCCGGCACGAAGCTGCCGATGTGGGCCAGCAGCACGATCAATGCGGTCTGGCGCATGTAGGTGGATTTACCGCCCATGTTCGGGCCGGTGATCACCAGCATGCGCGTGTTGTCGTCCAGGCTCAGGTCGTTGGCCACGAACGGCGTGGTCAGCACCTGCTCGACCACCGGGTGACGACCCTGGCTGATACGCATGCACGGCTCACTGACGAAGCGCGGGCAGTTGAGGTCCAGGTTTAGCGCGCGTTCGGCCAGGTTACTCAGCACGTCCAGTTCCGCCAGGGCACCGGCGGTGTCCTGCAACGGCGGCAATTGGCTGATCAGGTCTTCGAGCAGCGCTTCGTAGAGCATTTTTTCCCGGGCCAGGGCACGGCTCTTGGCCGACAGCGCCTTGTCTTCGAAGGCCTTGAGCTCCGGGGTGATGAAACGCTCGGCGCCCTTGAGGGTCTGCCGGCGGATGTAATCGGCCGGGGCCTGTTCGGCCTGCTTGCTCGGCAATTCGATGAAATAACCGTGGATACGGTTGTAGCCGACCTTGAGGTTGGCCAGGCCCGTACGGGCTTTTTCCCGGGCTTCGAGGTCGATCAGGAACTGGCCGGCGTTTTCGCTCAGCGACTGCAGCTCGTCGAGTTCGGCGTCATAGCCGGTTTTCAGCACGCCACCGTCGCGGATCACCGCCGGCGGGTTGTCGATGATGGCTTTTTCCAGCAGCGCGGCCAGGTCCGGGTAGGTGCTGGTGGTGCGCGCCAGTTGCTGCAGGTGCGGCGCTTCGAGGTCGGTCATCGCCACTTGCAGCTCGGGCAAGGCGCCGAGGGCATCGCGCAGGCGCGCCAGGTCTCGGGGGCGGGCGTTACGCAGGCCGATACGGGCGAGGATCCGCTCGATATCACCGATTTCCTTGAGCTGCGGTTGCAGTTGCTCGAAGCGATAACGGTCCAGCAGGCAGGTGATGGAGGTCTGGCGCGCCAGCAGCACCGTCAGGTCCCGCAGCGGACGGTTCAGCCAGCGGGTGAGCAGTCGGCTGCCCATGGCGGTCTGACAGCGGTCGACCACCGATTGCAGGGTGTTGTCGCGCCCGCCGGCCAGGTTGGTGTCCAGTTCCAGGTTGCGGCGGCTTGCGCCGTCCAATACCACCGTGTCGTCCAGGCGCTCGTGACGCAGGCTGCGCAAGTGCGGGAGGGCGGTGCGTTGGGTTTCCTTGGCGTAGGCCAGCAGGCAGCCGGCAGCGCCGATGGCCAGGGTCAGGTTCTCGCAACCGAAGCCCTTGAGGTCCTGGGTGGAAAACTGTTGGCAGAGACTTTTCAGCGCCGAATCACGCTCAAAATCCCACGGCGCCCGACGACGCACGCCACGGCGTTTTTCCGCCGGCAGGTCTTTGGGCCAGTCGTCCGGGATCAGCAGTTCCACCGGGTTGACCCGCTCCAGCTCCGCCAGCAGGTTTTCCCAGCCCTTGATCTCCAGCACCGAGAAGTTGCCGCTGGTGATGTCCAGCACCGCCAGGCCGAACAAGCGTTCATCCCCCAGGACTGCGGCGATCAGGTTGTCCCGGCGTTCATCCAGCAAGGCCTCATCGCTGACCGTACCCGGGGTGATGATCCGCACGACTTGGCGTTCTACTGGCCCTTTGCTGGTGGCCGGGTCGCCGACTTGCTCACAAATCACTACGGACTCGCCGAGCTTGACCAGCTTCGCCAGGTAACCTTCCGCCGCGTGGTAAGGAATCCCACACATCGGAATCGCCATGCCTGCCGATTGCCCACGCGCCGTCAGGGTAATGTCCAACAACTTGGCGGCCTTCTTCGCGTCCTCGTAGAAGATCTCGTAGAAGTCGCCCATGCGGTAGAACATCAGCTGATCGGGGTGCTGATTCTTCAGGCGCCAGTATTGCTGCATCATGGGCGTGTGGGAGGACAGATCGTTCACGGCTGTATTCATCGGTGTCAGGGAAGCTCGTTGAAAGGTGTGGGGCAAAAGGAGGGGCATTGGCCCGGCTTTTCCGCGATGGGCGCAAGGTTAACATGGGTGGTCGGGGGGGACCCAGGCGTGAGTGGTTTTTGGGATTGTGTGAATATCCGTTGCTGCGGTAATGGCTGCTGACGGTTCCGCTCTTACAGCGGCTCACTTTTGAGAAGCGCAAAAGTAAGCAAAACGCTTTAGCCCCACCACTCGGTGCCTCGCCTAGGCTCGGCATGCCTGAACGAAGGCATTGCTCCGTGGGCCGCCGCGAAGGGCCATCCATGGCCCAGCGCGGCTAACCCGGCATCCATGCCGGGTTGCCCACTGCGCAATACCTTCGTTCAGCCAGCGTGGTTAACGGGGCGCCGAGATCAACGTCCACCGCGAGGCGGCCTGATAGCCGACCTGGTTCTTGGTGGGACCGCGTTCCCCCTGTGGGAGCGGGCTTGCTCGCGAAGGCGGCACCGCAGACGATGAAAATGTTGGACGGCATTACGACACTTGATCGGGCTCTCTTGAACCTGGAGATCAGGCTCGTTTTACCTCGGCTTGCATCATCACCAGATTCTGCTGCTTGGTAGCCTCGGCCAATACCTTGCGGTAAACACGCTTCTTTTCCTTCGATTTTGCGTTACGAATGAAATCAGCAAAGGGGCGTTTGACTCCTTTAGACAAGCCTTGCTTGATCGAAATCATAGTGCGCTCCCGATGGCTGTTCATTGGCGCTCCAGCGCGAAGCGCTCACTCGCGACTAAACGAGGGGTGGCAGCTGTACGCAGGTTAGTCGACCGGGGATCCAAGGAACCGGCGCGCCCGAGGGCGCCCTGCGCACAGCTACCATCAAGTGCAGGAATAGAAGTACCTGACTGAATGGAGCAATGAGCACCTTGGAATACCGAGCGACTAAACCCGATCACTGATGGGCAGTGACGAGAATCAAAGTACCGATGGGATCCAAGGTGGACAAGCCGGCGGATTCTGGCGTAGTCGTAGGCAGAGGCGCAAGGCGATGTAGCCTGGTGTCGCACATTTGAAGGAAGCGGATCGAGGGATTTCCCAAGAAGTTGTAGGGGAAATTCCCCAATTCAAGGATTGAATTGAACCTGTGGCGAGGGAGCTTGCTCCCGCTGGCGTGCGGAGCGCGCCCAAAAGGACTGAGCTCAATTCGCCGAATGCTCAGTGATTGGAGGTTTTTTGGGGCTGCTGCGCAGCCCAGCGGGAGCAAGCTCCCTCGCCACGGTGGATCGGGCCGACCTTGAGTGAGTGGTTTCTTCATCGATATGCATGATTATGCAAAACAGCATTTGTCTTCTGCGAAAAGAACAAGCACTATGCGCGTTATGCAAAAACGCAACGTTTCATCCGTATTAAGAGCATTGCTCGATCAGCACGGGATCTCCCCCACGGAGCTTCACCGGCGCACTGGCGTGCCTCAGTCCACCCTCTCGCGGATTCTCAGCGGCAAGATCGTCGATCCTTCGGATAAACACATCTCGAAGATCGCCGAGTACTTCGCCGTGAGCACCGACCAGTTGCGCGGGCGCGCGGACGTTGCGCTCGCTGGCAATAGCCGCCGCGTCGAGTCGCATTCCGAACTCAAGGACATAAGCCTGTGGGATGACGAAACGCCCGTCGAGGAAGACGAGGTGTCGGTCCCTTTTCTGCGTGAGGTTGAATTGGCTGCTGGATCAGGAAGATTCGTCATCGAGGAAAGCGAGCGCTCAAGCCTGCGCTTTGGCAAGCGCAGCCTGCGGCATAACGGCGTGCAGTTCGACCAGGCCAAATGCGTGACGGTACGCGGCAACAGCATGTTGCCGGTGCTGCGCGACGGTGCCACGGTCGGAGTGAATGCGGGCAAGTGTGGGATCGGCGACATCGTCGACGGTGACCTCTACGCCATCAACCACAACGGCCAACTGCGGGTGAAGCAGCTTTACCGCTTGCCTACCGGCATTCGACTGCGCAGTTTCAACCGCGATGAGCATCCGGATGAGGACTACACCTTCCAGGAAATGCAGGATGAGCAAATCGTCATCCTCGGCCACGTCTTCTGGTGGGGCATGTACGCCCGTTAACCCCTTCGCTGTCAGATAAAACCCGCCACCGTGCGGGTTTTTTTTCGCCCCTGAAAATCGCCTAACCCCCGTATCCATTGAGTGGTGATGCGCTGATGCATTAGTCGCGCATAAATAAATGCATTTGCGCATTGACTGTGTATGCATCCATGCATATTCTGTGTCCAAGCCGCTCGACAAAGCGGCTGGCAACAAAGCTCTTTAGTTCCACCAACAGGCAGCGATGAACCGGCCTTAACGGTTCAGAGGGTTGGCAACTGACCCGGGTGTGCAGCGTAAAGCACCAGAAGCAGTTATCCGGCGGGCAGGGACCGCGGTCGGAAAAACAATTTGAATGGATCCGTACCGCGCCAGTCGCGCCGAAAGATCAAGCGCATTACTGAAAAGCCTGGGCAACCGGGCTTTTTGGAATGCCTCTGTCGTGAGGCACTTCAAATTAGTAAGGAGATTTCCATGCGCTCGCTTGTGAAGGCTAAGGAGGTGTTCAGATAAAAACGTGTATCGACGTTCTCAAAAAATCCACTCATTTAAAGGGAAGTAAACTAATGAAAAAATTGTTCAGCGTGTTGATCGCAGCCGTCCTGGCTACCCAAGCCATCCAAGCCATTGCCGAAACCTCACCTGTCGGTTCCTGGCAATTCGCTTCCTACCATGTTCCGGGCGGCGGTTTTTATGCCAACCAAACGATCTGTTTCAAAGAAGACAATACCTGGTACTCGAGCTCCCAGGCCGGCTGGAAGGGCGCATGGTTCCAGAACGGGGACGATCTCCAATGGAACGGGAGTGTGCCAATGCCGGGTGCAGGGAGCGCCAACAATCTCGCGACCATTGCCATGGGTAAGTTCGTTGTCGCAGGTTCGATGTCGGGTAACTACGCGGAATGGGCAGCACCCAGTGCGCTACCGCTGCCTTGGGACAAGCACTACACCTACACCATGACTTACAAAGGCGTGACCTGCGCTGCGCCAAAGTGATGTCAGCCTTCAATGGCCTGACAAACGTTTGAACGGCGTTTCTAGTGACTTAATGGGTTGCAACGCCCCACCTCTCTTTCAACTTCAAACAACTTCCCCGCCCAATCTTAATCACCCCAGGAAACGAGACATGACAAACGAGCAACAAGCGTTGCTGGACATGCCGATCTGGCTGGTCATCGTGCTCGCCCTGGTGGGCGGGGTGTCCGGCGAGATGTGGCGCGCCGACAAGGAGGGCGCTCGTGGCTGGCCGTTGCTGCGCCGCGTGGTTCTGCGCTCCGGCGCCTGCGTGGTCTGCGGGGTTTCGGCAACCATGCTGTTGTACGCCCTCGGCATGTCGATCTGGAGCGCCTGCGCCCTGGGTTGCCTGACTGCCATGGCCGGTGCCGATGTGGCCATCGGTCTATACGAACGCTGGGTCGCCAAGCGGATCGGCGTTTGCGAGGTGCCACCGCGAGACCTTCCGCCCGATCAGCCGTGAATCGACATCGTTGATCCATACAAAAGGAGGCGATCAATGCCCGTCCTCATCGAAAAACCGTCGCAGCTGTTCGCCGCCATTGCCCAGATGCTGCGCGCCACTCACCCCACCTTGAAAGTCGGCAGTCCCCAGGATTTCGATGGCACCGACGACCAACCCTGGGTGCTGATTGCCATTGAGCGTGATGCGTCCGGCAACCGCGCCAATGACGGGCGTATCGCCCATGTCCTGACGGTTTCCTTGCAAGTGGTCATGGCCGTTCCAGGATGGGAGGCCTGCGATCTGGCCGGTGAATTGAAGCACCTGGTCGTGGATAACCGCTGGGGCCTGTCGGGCGATCAATGCGATCTGCCCTCGGAAATCGATGGCATCGCATCCACGTTCATCCACGAAGCCCGGGTGTACAGCGCCTGGACCCTTTCCTTCAACCAAACCCTGTACCTCGGCCCAACGCTGCTGGAGGACCCGCTGGGCATCCCGAAATTTGCCCGTACCTGGGAAGTGTCGGACATCGACGACCCGGATCAATACACAACACTCGAGGCCTGACCCATGTTCGATGCGCTTTTGAGTCTGCATCTGGGGCCGATCATCGAGCGTCTGGCCGAGATGGAGACCGAGCTGGAAGACCTGCATCGGCGTGCCGACAGTTTCTGTCGCATCGGCGTTTGTCAGGAGGTCGATGCCGCCAGCAACACCTGCAAGGTCAGCCACGGTGGGCTGCTCACCCCAGCGATCCGCTTTTTCAATCCCAGTGCCGGCGCCCAGAGCGAGTCGCGGATTCCCTCCGTGGGCGAGCAGTGCCTATTGCTGAACCATGGCGGCGGCGAGGGCGGTGGGCAGTCGGTGGCGTTGTTCGGCCTCAACGGCGGTCAGTTCCCGCCCGTCTCGACACAGGCCTCGCTGACGCGTCGCCTCTATCAGGACGGTTCGGAAAACGGCTACGACCACGCCAGTCATGTCCTGTATTGGAAAAACGGTCCGGCGGCGTTCACCGGTTCCCGTGAAGCCCTGCAACTGAACTTCGGCCCGTCGCGGTTGGCGATGACAGCCGAGGCCATCGAATTGCAAGTTGGCGCCGTCGGCCTGCGGCTCGATGCTTCCGGTGTGCACCTGAGCGGCCCGGTGGTGGATCACCAGGGTCGCGTCATCAGTACCGCATAAGAGATTTCCTCATGATTGGAATCGATCGAAATACCGGCGCCACGGTCGACGACTGGCTGCAGTTCGTGCAGCGCGCCACCCGGGCGTTGACCACGCCTTTAGGCACTCGTCAGAAGCGTCCTCTATATGGCTGCGCACTCACCCAGCTACTCGGGCAGAACCTCGGCGACGACTTGCTGATCCTTGCCCAAAGCCACGCCGCTCAAGCGTTCTACAACCCACAAAACGGCATCAGTGATTTCGAGCCACAGGTCATTGTCGCCAGCCGACACGGCGCCGGCTTGCTGTTGCGCTTCGCCGGCACCTGGAAAAACCGTAAGCAAACCTTCGAGGTGGTGACATGAGCATGTTGATACCCGGCCAGAACCAGTTGGCCGAACCGGCCATCGTCACCGTCGACGCGTTCGAGGACCTGCTCGCAGAGTTCAAGACTTTCGTTATCGAGTACGTCGGCGCCCGCTCTCCCGGGAGTGCGGCCAAGCTGGTGGACAGCCTCGAGAACGAAAGCGAACTGCTGACCCTGGCCCTTGAGGCGTTCTGCGTACGGCTGCAAACCCATGAACGCAAATACAACGCTCGCATCAAGCAGATGCTGGCGTGGTGGGCCACCGGGACCAACCTTGATGCTCGCCTGGCGGACATGGGGCTCGAACGTCAGTTGCTCGATCCGGGCGATCCGGCGGCTTTCCCGCCCATCGCTCCGGTCTACGAGAGTGACGATGATGCCCGCTTGCGCTACTACCTTGCGCCCCATGCTCCGGCGGCGGGCTCGCGCATGCAGTATCGGCGGGAGATCTTCACCCTCGGCGAACGGCCTGCGGTGAAGGTGGAAAGTGCCGCTGGCGGTGTCGTGAACGTGACCTACACCTTCGATCCGGACGGTCTCGCCGCGCAAGTCAAGGACGGCAACGGACGCCGGACCGCACCGGGCGAAGTCACGGTCACGGTGCTTTCCCGCGAGGGCGACGGCACACCGTCCGAAGCGCTGCTGAACGGTGTTCGCCAGCACTTCTCCCGGCCTGATGTGCGACCGGAAACCGACCTGGTCATCGTGCAGGCCGCGCAAATCAAACCCTACAAAATCCGTGTCGTGGCGAAGATCAATGCCGGTCCGGATTCGGGTTTGACCCAAGTTGCCGCAGAGCAGCAATTACAGGCGTACGCCGAGGCCTGTCACCGCCTGGAAGGTCGGGTGGACCCGAGCTGGATCGACTACACGTTGCACAGCGCGGGCGCAGTTCAACTGCAGATTCTCGAACCGCTGGCGCCGATTGTGACGACGGCTTTCCAAGCCCCGTACTGCACGGGCGTCGAGGTCGAGGTGGACACGTTATGAGTGACGACACACCGCGCCCGAGTTTGCTGCCGGCCAACAGTTCACCGCTGGAAAGGGCGCTTGACCTGGGTTTCGCCCGCTTGCTTGAACGCATCGATCCGCCGTTTCCCGAGCTGATGAATCCGCTCTCGACGCCCCAGGCCTTTCTGCCGTACCTCGCGGCGGATCGCGGGGTCAGTGAGTGGAGCTCCGCGGCGGGCGAGACTGAAAAGCGTCTGACGGTGGAACTCGCCTGGCCCACCGCTCGGCAAGCCGGGACACGAAAGGCGCTGGAAAATGCCGCCAAGGGCTTGCAGCTCATGCCCGAGGTGCGCGCCTGGTATGAGCAAACGCCACCCGGCCCGCCCTACAGTTTTTCCGTCAGGGCTTTTACCGAACAACCCTATAGCGAAGCCATCGACGCCCGCCTTGATCGTCGGCTGGCCGATGCCAAAAGCGAGCGCGACACCTTGACGGTTTCGGTCGGCTTGAGTGCCTTCGGCCGTCACGTCATCGGCGCCGCCACGCTGTGCGGCGAGCTGACCACGGTTTATCCGATTGTCATCGACGGGCTCGAAGCCTCGGGCCAGGCCTTCATGGCCGCCGGGCTCTACAGCGTCGAAACCTCCACTATTTATCCACAGGGGTCCTAAATGGCCGACTACTACACCCTGCTCACCGATGCGGGGATCGCCTACGAAACCGCCTGCAAGGCGGCGGGCACACCCATCAAGCTGTCGCAGATTTCCGTCGGTGACGGCGGCGGCGCGGTCTACAACCCCGCGGCCACCGCCACGGCGCTGAAACGCGAAGTGTGGCGCGGGCCGCTCAATGCGCTGTTCCAGGATGAGAAAAACTCGAGCTGGTTACTGGCCGAAGTGACCATCCCGCCGGAAGTGGGCGGCTGGTATGTGCGCGAGGCCGGGATCTGGACCGATACCGGGATCCTGTACGCAATTGTTAAATATCCGGAGTCGTTCAAACCGGTGTTGGCGACTTCCGGTTCGGGGAAAGAGTTTTATATCCGGTCGATTTTCGAGACCAGTAATGCTGAGTCGGTGACGTTGCTGATTGACGACACTGTGGTCAAGGCGACGCGGGCTTGGGTGGCGAGTTATGTGGCTGATGAGCTTGCCAAGCTCGATGGAAAGCAATCTGTGCGGGTGGCGACGACGGCCAACATTGCCCTGAGTGGCGCGCAGACGATTGATGGTATTGCTGTGGTCGCGGGAGATCGAGTTCTCGTTAAGTCCCAGACGTTGGCGAAGGACAACGGTATTTATGTCGCCACAAACAGCGCTTGGATACGAGCAAAGGATGCCGACGCAAGTGTCGAAGTCACCTCGGGGCTGATTGTCTCGGTTGAGGAAGGGACGACGCTTGCCAATACGATCTGGCAGTTGGTGACAGATGGTGTGATCGTGCTGGGTACTACGGGGCTGAGTTTTCAGAACGTCACTCAAGGGTTTGCGCCGATTAATTCCCCAGCTTTCCAAGGAATGCCTACAGCTCAAACGGGGGCTCAGTTTGATAACACGAACAAGCTAGCTACAAACCTGTTTGTGCAACGAGCTCTGGGTAATCTTAGTGCCGCTATAGCTATTACCGATACGATCAGCCTAACGGCTGCGCATTGTGGCTTCTTACTGGTAGGGTCCGTTGGACTTCTTGGTAAAACTGTTACGTTGCCACCCATCAGTGGGCTGCCTACCGGCGCGACGATCCATTTTTCTGCCGGTGTGGCTGAGACCACTATTGCGGCGGCAGGGTCCGACATCATAGGTCCGAATGTAGGTGCAACGGGGTCAACCATCACCTCATTTTTAATTGACGCGCTTGATTCAGTCACTCTTGTGAACGTCGGATCAGGCTGGCGAATGGTAGGTGGTTCTCACCTTAACAAACACAGCGGCCAGTTTGGTGCTGGTCTCGTTGCCAATGGCTATCAGAGACTCCCGAGCGGTTTGATCATTCAGTGGGGCACTGCCGGGAACACAAACGGATTCGGAACATGGACTTACCCAATAGCATTTCCAAATGCAGTTTTTCGTGTGTTTGCCAGTAACGACGCCACGGCTTCTGGTGCCAGCATGTACGCATGTGGTGCTCATCCTTCTGGAACGCCTAAAGTATCAGCCACCATCGCGAGTCAGTTGGCGACTGGGGGAGATGCCATCTTCCTGTTTGCCATCGGTTACTGACTTTCAAGACAAGGAACTTCTACCAAAATAAAACTACTTCATCAGTCCTGGATGCTGGGACTGTGAACATAAGGTGAGGAAATGACTCTTTTTTCAAGCAAGACAACGGGTGGTTTCTACGATGACTCCATTCACTCTGCTGCGCAGATTCCCGAAGATGTAGTCGAAATAACCCAAGAGCGACATATGGAGCTTCTTGAGGGACAGTCCATGGGGAAGCGGATTTCAAGTGGCGAGGATGGTTATCCAATACTTATCGATCCACCTGAACAGTCGCCTGAGTCTTTAGCAGCGATTGAGCGTGTATGGCGTGACGGCCAGCTTGTTGTGACCGATGGCATGGTTGCCCGGCATCGCGACGAGTTGGAGGAGGGGCGAGAGACCACTCTTCCTGTCGAACAATACTCGGAGCTTCAAACGTATCGACGAACGCTACGCAACTGGCCGGAGGGGAAAGATTTCCCGCTGGTCGATCACCGTCCGATAACACCGTCTTGGCTGCTTAAACAGCCCCAATAAACGCCCCGCACCGACGGGGCGTTTTCTTATCCGTCCAACACCCAACAGCCCCTTCTCAAGGGGCTTTTTCGCATCTGGAGAACCCAAAAATGGCACCACGCCAAACCTACACCGTACTCCTCCCATTCCCCACCGGCGGCGGTCATTGGTCGACCACCGGCCAGGAACTCGACCTGCTCGACGTCGAGGCCAACGCCTTGCGCAGCGCCGGTCGCCTGGAACTGAAAAAAACCGAGGCCGGTGAATCGGTCTCTACATCCACCGCGGCCAAAAAAGCCGCTGCCAAGAAGGCTGAATAACCATGGCTGAGGTTTTGAACTTCGAGCACAACGGCATTACCGTCAATGCCACTGAATCTCCCGAGGCCATGGGTGGCCTGGGTGACAACGTCATCGGGCTGGTCGGCACCGCGCCGAATGCCAATCCGCTGATTCCCAAGAACACGCCGTTCCGCATCAACAGCTTCACCACCCAGGCCCAGTTGGATCCGACCGGTGCCGAGGCGGGGACCTTGTTCCAGGCGGTGTTCCAGATCCTCAAAGTGGTCAAGGTGCCGGTCTATGTGGTCATCGTCGAAGAGGGCGCCACACCGGCTGATACCCAGAACAACGTCATCGGCGGCATCGAGGCGCAGACCGGTCGCAAGTTGGGCTTGGCCGCGTTGAGTGGGGTCGCTGAAGACCTGACCATCATCGGCGCGCCAGGCTTCACCGGCACCAAGGCCGTGGCCGGCGAGTTCGCCTCGTTCGGCAAACGCATCAAGGCGCGGGTGGTGCTCGATGGCAAGGACGCCTCGGTCGCCGACCAAGTGACCTACAGCCAGGAACTGGGCGGCGCGGACCTCGGTTTCGACCGCTGCCTGGTGGTACACAACATGCCAGCGGTGTACTCCAAGGCCGCGAAGAAAAACGTCTTCCTGGCGCCGTCGAGCCTGGCCATCGCCGCGCTCGCCAAGGTCAAGCAATGGGAGAGCCCGGGCAACCAGGTCACCTACGCCGAAGACGTCTCGCGCACCGTGGAATACAACATCCTCGACACCTCCACCGAAGGCGATCTGCTCAACCGCTACGGCGTCAGCTACTACGCCCGGACCATCCTCGGTGGCTTCTCGCTGCTGGGTAACCGCTCCATCACCGGCAAGTTCATCAGCTACGTTGGCCTGGAAGATGCCATCAGCCGCAAGCTGGTCAAGGCCGGCCAGAAAGCCATGGCCAAGAACTTGACCAAGTCGTTCATGGACCAAGAGGTCAAGCGCATCAACGACTGGCTGCAAACCCTGGTCGCCGACGAAACCATCCCGGGCGGCAGCGTGTACCTGCACCCGGAATTGAACAGCGTCGAGAAGTACAAGAACGGCACCTGGTACGTGGTCATCGACTACGGCCGCTACGCGCCGAACGAACACATGATTTATCAACTCAACGCCCGCGATGAAATCATCGAGCAGTTCCTGGAGGACGTTCTCTAATGTTTACCAACCGCGTAAGACAGGCCATCGCGGCCACCCTGCAAGGCCTGCCGTTGTCGGCGACCGTGGAAAGCTTCACCCCACCGAAGATCGAGTTCGCCATGGAGACGATGACCGGCGGGCGCTTTATTGGCGAGGAAATGGCCAAGAGTGGCAACGTGCTTGGGGCCACGTTGGTGCTACAAGGCGTGGGACCGGAAATCATGCTGGCCCTAGGGGTGGGCGTGGGCGACGACATTCTGCTGAACGTGCGCGAGGCCGGTCAGGATCAGGATGGCAATACCTGGTTCACCTACCACACCGTCGGCGGGAAGTTGAAATCCTTGACCGAAGCGCCGCTGAAAATGGGTGATAAATCGACCACCACGTTGGACCTCTCCTGCCGCACCTACAGCCGTCTCGAAAACGGCATTCCGGTGATCGACATCGACGTACGCACCCAGAAGTTCGTGCTCAACGGCGTCGATATTCTCGGCGATGCTCGCCGTGCGGTGTTGTTGCCCTAATCACTGCAGCATTCGCAATGCCAGTCAGTTAAACGCAGTCCCTGTGGGAGCGGGCTTGCTCGCGAATGCGTCAGCACATCCAACATTAATGTTGCCTGACCCACCGCTTTCGCGAGCAAGCCCGCTCCCACAGGGGAATCCGCCCAGCCAGAGATTTGCGATAACTGCCCCGTGTTGCGCCTCCCCAGTATTCACCAAGGAACTGATTCCATGTCCTGGACGCCTCCCGTTCACGTCTTGCTGTCGCCGATCACCGGTGACGACGAAACGCAGATCAAGCAACTCCAACTCAAGCCGCTGTACTACGCCGCGCAGAAAGACGCCCTGGCCCGTGCCGGCGATGACGAAGACGATCAGTTCTTCGAGCTGGCCAAATTGGCCACCGGCCTGTCGGTCAAGGAACTCGACCAGCTCAAACGCCCGGACTACGTGAGCATTGCGCAATACGTGCATGAAATGTCGACCCGTCTGACGTCCCACTTCCTGGAACAGGTGGACGGCGCACCCGCCGACCCCGACCAGGTGCAACTGCTGCAACCGCTCAACGCAGCGGGTCGCAGCGTGACGTCGCTGAGCCTGGAGATGCCGATACTGCGCGCCACCAAAGCGATGAAAAAACTGAAGACGGCCAAGGAACGCGCCGAGTTCATCACGGCTCATTGCACCGGCCTGATGCTTCCCGACCTGGACCTGCTGACCGTGCCCGACTGGACGCAACTGCAGGTACGCATCGACGATTTTTTAAACAAACCGGCGGACTTCTTTCGGAGCGCGACATCGAAGTGATCCTCGATGTGGTGCCGCTCATTTACCCGGTAAGTGAAGCGGAAATTCTGGAGTGGGACGCCGGCAAGGCCTTGCGCCGTTACGACATCGCGATCACTCGCCTTGGCGTGAAACAGGAGTAGAGCGGGATGGCGGACGATAGATATTCGCTCAAATACGCAGCCTTCAATGAGAGTGGGTTGGCGTTTGGTAATACCAGCCTCGCGAGTGGTGTTTCAGCGCAAGGCACAGGTGCGTCCGCCAGGGAACAGCTGTCTGGCCTCGGTCTGGCGCTGGAGAACCTCGGACTCAAGCTCGGTCTGCTGACGACGGCTGTCGAGTCATTGACCTTGAAGCTTTCGGCGCAACGGACGATGGGGGCCGCAGCCAAGGCTGAGACGGCCAAGGATCCGAAGGGTCGATCAGGTGGCGGTATCGAACCGCCGGAGCTGCTGAAGCCGGCGATAGCGATGGATTTGGCCATGGCCGATCTGAAGCAGGCGGGCCGATTTAGCCCTCGTCAGATCGCAGAAATGGCTGAGCCAACTCAGCAGATCGCCATCGCTCCGCTAGTGGCAGCCGGTGGGACCAAAGCGGTCGATCTGGTGAGGATCGAAAGTATGGCGGCCAGGGCGGGAATCGGGAGCGATCTGCCCAACGCTTCAGACCGACAGTTCGAGTTGCTGCGCTTCGCCAGTGATGCTGGCGTCGCTGCCTCGGCATTCAGGCTGCCGGCCATGGAGGTCGCCGAAATGATGGTCGGCTGGCGCACCTCCATGAAGCTCAGCGGCGCTCAAGCCTTTGACCTGGCGGATGCCTCCAGCCATCTGGGCAAGATCCCCGGTGGCGCGAAAGCGGGTGACATCGGCGCCGTCTTGCAGCGTGACGGTGCGGCGGCGACGGCGGCGGGGCTGGCCCCTGCGCAAGCCGCCGCGTTGACAGCGGCATTGCTCAATACCGGTTCGCAACAAACTGAAGCCAGCGTAGCGCTCAATACTTTCACGACTGCCATGGGCAAGGGTGATCAAGCCTCCGCCACTGAGCAAGCGGCCTGGAAGCAGTTGGGACTGGAGCCGAACGCGGTGGCGAGCGGCCTGCGCGGCAAAGACACGGCGCCTGGCACAGTGATGTCGGTGCTTGCGGCTTTGAACGCGCAACCTGCCGAGAAGCGCCCGGCGCTGGCCTCCACGTTGTTTAGCTCCGGTGACGAAGCGGTGCTGCGCATGGCGCAGAAACTGGCCGATGTGAATGAAGCCTTCGGACAGGTGAACGACCCAGCTCAGTACGCCACGTCGCAGTTGGGTAATGGAGGCTCGGTGAGGCAGGACGCGTTGGCGCTGTCGAACACTCGGCAAGGTCAGTTGAACGTCCTGGATGCACGCGCTGACAGGCTCTCAGTGACCACGGGCAATGCCCTGGCGCCCGTCGCGGACATCTCGATTCAGGCGCTTGGTTCGCTGGCGGATGGCATGAGCGAATTGGCTGAGTCTTCACCTAAAGCCACCGCTGCCATTGTATTGGTTGCCGCCGCGATCAAACCGCTGGTGGGCATGCTGCTCAAGGCCGTAGTGGATGAGATGTCCAATCAGGTGGCCAAGCGGGTGTTGGGCAAGGCCGCTCCGCACCTTCCCGGCCGACTGGGTGAGGTGATCTCCGAAGACTTCAGGAAAAATCCTCGTGGGGACAAGCTGGATACAAGCAATGCCAGCCAGCGTCCCGAATCCACGAGAGGACCGAAAATACGCGTCAGTACACGAGGCTCGCGGGGGACCGCAGGGCGTTATCCACTCGGACCAACGGCCTCATTACGCTCGATGACGCGCAACGCGCCCGGCCCATTGAAAGTGGTCGGCGCCGTCGCTGATGTGGCCGAGGGTGTGCTGACCGGCGACAAACAGATGATGGGCGCAGGCCTGGGAGCCGCGGGTGGCGGCTGGGCAGGCGCGGCTGCGGGGTCTGCGGCCGGTGCCGCTTTGGGCAGTGTCGTTCCGGTGATCGGCACTGCCATTGGGGGGCTGGTTGGCGGACTGCTGGGCGGCTGGCTGGGGAGTGATGCCGGCGCCTCCCTGGGTGAAAAACTCGTCGCCCCCGCCGACAGGCTCGCTGCTCCAGACCAGGTCAGCAAAGACCTGGCCAGCACCCAGACAACCACACAGCAGAACACCATGACCGCCAACATCTACATCAACGGCCAGGACCAGGCCAGCGCCAGTCAGCTGGCCAACCTGGTCGTGCAGCAGCTCTCGGGCCAATTCGGCTTAACGACCGTGCCCAACTCACTGGCCATGCGCAGTGATGCGGCCCTGACCGACGGAGGTACGTGATGCGTCAACAAATGGCACTCGGCAGTTTCATCTTTGGCCTGTCCAGGCATTTCGCTTACCACAACCTGGTGCACACCTCGAATGGCGGCTGGAAGAGCATCGACATCCTCACCAGCAAACCCAAGTCCAGCCAGGTCGGCCAAGGCCTGCAAGGGCTGACGATCACGGGCAAGTCGATGTATGCGACCGCTATGGATCGACTCGATGAGCTGCGGGCATTGCAGGCCCAGCGCATCCCCCTGCCGCTGGTGGATGGCATCGGTCGCAACTGGGGCCTGTGGCAGATCAACAAGGTCACGGAAACCCAGACCGAGATCATCGATGACGGCACCGCGATGGTGGTCGGCTGGGTCATTGAATTGACGGAGTTCGCCAATGCGTAGGGTTCGAAGCATCGCCGGTGATTCGGTGAATCTGTTGCTGTACCGCGAGCTTGAGCGTTGTGACGATGCCACCGAGGAAGCACTTTGGCGGCTCAATCCAACCTTGGCCGAATGGGGGCCGGTCCTGCCGGCGGGGGTGTGGGTCGTGCTGCCGGAAGTAGACCTCAAGCCCGTTGCAACTGCGCCGGTTTCGGCTTGGGATTAAGGAGGCGACATGTCACTGGGTTTCACCCCCGCGGTAGAAATTTACGGCGCGAACGCCGCGTTGCTCAACGAACGTTTGCTCAGTTGGACCCACGTCGATGCAGCGGGAATCGAGTCCGATCAACTGGCGCTGACGATCAGCCTGGAGGGGCTTGAAGGCTTGCCCAGCCTGGGCGGTAAAATCGGTCTGCGGGTCGGCTACCTGGAGTCGGGGCTGGTGGATAAGGGCGAGTTCGTCATTACCCGGCGCACGCCGACGCTGTTCCCGTTGCGCCTGACATTGGTGGCCATGGCCGCGCCGTTCAGTGCGGCGGACCAGACCGGATTCAAGCAGCGCCGCTCCGTCAGCCATGGCCCGACGACCTTGGGCGCGCTGTTTCGTCAATTGACCTCCAGGCACGGCTTTTCTCCCCGTGTGGCGCCGGACTTGTCGCTGATAAAGATCGAACACATCGACCAGTCCAACGAAACCGACATGGGTTTCCTGACGCGCCTGGCCCACCGTTACGACGCGGTCGCCAAGCCGGTCAACGAGTTGTATGTACTGGCGCGGCGCGGTCAGGCGAAGTCGTTGTCTGGCAAAGTCCTGCCGCAGATCCAACTGTCGGTGACGACGAACAATCGTCCGGGCGACCAGGCTTTTATCTCGGCTGTCCTTGATGAAACCGCCCGGGCGAAATACCAGGGTTGCAAGACCCGTTGGTGGGACGCGGCAACCGGCACATTGCGAGTGGAGGAGAGCGGCATCGCGCCGTTCAAGTCCCTTCGCCAGCGTTTCCAGAGCGCCAACGACGCCCGCGCCGCCGGTGAAGGGGAGGTGCGTCGGATGATGCGCGAAGCACTCAAGGTGAAGATCGAATGCCCGGGCAACCCGGGGCTGTCCGCTGAAGGCATCGTGCTGCTGGACCCCACCTGGCCGGACTTCATGCGCGGTCGCTGGTCGATCGACAAAGTCATCGCCTCTGGTGATCGGGCAACCAGCTATCGCTGCAAGATTGATGCGACGTGCCTGGATGCCAGGGCCTGACACCTGCCCCTTATGGACGCGAGCTTGCTCGCGAAAAGGGCAACACCCATAACGAATTTCGATGACCTGACTATGGACGTTACCCAACAGCAACTCATAAAAATCATGCCCAACGCCCGCAGCCAAGCGGGCGTTTTTGTTTCCGCGCTTAACAGCGCCATGTCCCGCTACCGTATCGAAACCCCCAAACGCGTCGCCGCATTTCTGGCGCAGGTCGGTCACGAATCGGGGCAATTGCGCTATGTGCGCGAGCTCGGCGGTGAGCAATACCTCAGCCAGTACGACACGGGACCGTTGGCCGCGCGCCTGGGCAATACGCCCCAGGCCGACGGGGACGGTCAGAAGTACCGAGGCCGGGGGTTGATTCAGATAACCGGGCACGACAACTATCTTCGTTGCAGCCTGGGTTTGTTTGGCGACGAACGCCTGCTGGCTTTGCCCGAGCTGCTGGAGCAACCGCAATGGGCCGCTGAATCCGCGGCGTGGTTCTGGGAGCAGAACGGCTTGAACGAACTGGCTGATCGCGACCAGTTCAACAGCATCACCCGACGCATCAACGGCGGCTTGAACGGTTTGGAGGATCGCCTGCAACTCTGGGCGCGGGCGAGGGCGGTGTTATGCCAGTCTTCGACCTGATGCCTTTCTCTGCTCGCACCCTGGGTATTGTCGTTTTACTGGCAGTGTTGGCAGGTGGTCCGGCGATGCTCGCGTGGCGACTCCAGGATTGGCGTTATGGCCAACAGTTAGCGCAATTGGCGCAATCCCAGGCCGCGACATTGAATCAGATAACCCAGGCAGCAGCGATGCAGCAAAAGGCCGAGCAAGACAAACGCCAAGCCCTGGAACAACAACTCTCCACCAGCGAATACACCCATTACCGAGCCTTGAGCGATGCCCAACGTGACCAGGATCGCCTGCGCGATCGCCTTGCTACTGCCGATGTCCGGTTGTCAGTCCTCCTCGACGCCGACGATGTTGCCGCCGGTTGTGCAGTGCCTGCCGCCGCCGGCACCGGCGGCGTGGATCATGGCGCCCCACGCGCCCGACTTGACCCGGCGCATGCTCAACGAATTATCGCCATCACCGACGCCGGTGATCGCGGATTGATCGCCTTGCAGGCGTGTCAGGCCTACGTCAGGGCGCTGAGCCGGTAATCCGTCGAGCCTTGCAAGCTTGGCATGCTCGTGTACGGTAGGCCCCACTTGCGACGAATCAGGAGAGCCTCATGGACGACATTACCGAGCTGGCCGCTGAACTGGGCAGGCGCCTGCAGTTGCTCAATGCCCATGTGACCACGGCCGAGTCCTGTACTGGCGGCGGGATTGCCGAGGCGATCACGCGCATTCCAGGGAGTTCGGCCTGGTTCGAGGCTGGCTACATCACTTATTCCAACCGCCAGAAGACCCAGCAATTGAATGTGCCGGCCGAATTGTTCGGGACGGTGGGGGCGGTCAGCCGCGAGGTGGTCGAGGCCATGGTACGGGGCGCTCAGCACCAGAGCCTGGCGCGGTTTGCCGTGGCGGTCAGTGGTGTGGCCGGGCCGGACGGTGGTTCGCCGAATAAACCGGTGGGCACAGTGTGGCTCGCCTGGGGCATTGGCGAGACAGTGCTCAGCGAGCAACGATTCTTTCCGGGCAACCGCGATGAGGTCCGCCGACAAACGGTGAAGGCCGCGCTAGAGGGGCTGTTACAACATGCCTCTGTAGAAATCTCAAATCAGGGGTAGGCGATCCTCAATCGCTGTGGAATAATACTGGCTACTTATACAGGTGTTGGCCGTCAGGCCTTATTGATTACGTGAGGACTTTAATGGACGACAACAAGAAGAAAGCCTTGGCTGCGGCCTTGGGTCAGATCGAACGTCAATTCGGCAAGGGTGCCGTAATGCGTATGGGCGATCAGGACCGTCAGGCTATTCCTTCCATCTCCACCGGCTCCCTGGGCCTGGACATCGCGCTTGGCATTGGCGGCCTGCCGAAAGGTCGTATCGTTGAAATCTACGGTCCTGAATCGTCGGGTAAAACCACACTGACCCTGTCTGTGATCGCCCAGGCTCAAAAAGCCGGCGCGACCTGCGCCTTCGTCGACGCCGAACACGCCCTGGACCCGGAATACGCCGGCAAACTGGGTGTCAACGTCGATGACCTGCTGGTTTCCCAGCCGGACACCGGTGAGCAGGCCCTGGAAATCACCGACATGCTGGTGCGTTCCAATGCGGTCGACGTGATCATCGTCGACTCCGTGGCGGCACTGGTGCCAAAAGCTGAAATCGAAGGTGAAATGGGCGACATGCACGTGGGCCTCCAGGCTCGCCTGATGTCCCAGGCGTTGCGCAAGATCACCGGTAACATCAAGAACGCCAACTGCCTGGTGATCTTCATCAACCAGATCCGTATGAAGATCGGCGTGATGTTCGGTAGCCCGGAAACCACCACCGGTGGTAACGCACTGAAGTTCTACGCCTCGGTTCGCCTGGACATCCGTCGTACTGGCGCGGTGAAAGAAGGTGATGAGGTTGTCGGCAGCGAAACCCGCGTCAAGGTCGTGAAGAACAAGGTGGCTTCGCCGTTCCGTCAGGCTGAATTCCAGATTCTTTACGGCAAGGGCATCTACCTCAATGGCGAGATGATCGACCTGGGTGTGTTGCACGGTTTCGTCGAGAAATCCGGCGCCTGGTATGCCTACAACGGCACCAAGATCGGTCAGGGCAAGGCCAACTCGGCCAAGTTCCTGGCGGACAACCCGGAAGTTGCCGCAGCCCTCGAGAAGCAACTGCGTGACAAGCTGCTGAGCCCAGTGGCGGACGTCAAGGCAGTGGCGAATCGCGAAACCGTTGATGACCTGGCTGACGCTGACCTCTGATTGATTCGATGACCGTCGTACTCGATACCCTCGTCGCGGTGCGACGAACCGCGATGGACCTGCTCGCCAGACGCGAGCATGGTCGGGTCGAGCTGACGCGTAAACTACGTCAGCGCGGTGCTCCCGATGAGCTGATCGACTCGGCACTCGACCGTTTGACGGAAGAGGGTCTTTTATCAGAGTCCCGCTACCTTGAGAGCTTTGTCTCTTATCGTGCCCGCTCTGGGTACGGTCCGTTGCGAATTCGCGAGGAGCTCGGGCAGCGTGGCTTGCAACGCCCGGATATCGAACTCGCGCTGCGCGAAAGTGGGATCGATTGGCAAGCGCAGCTGACGGACACTTGGCGTCGCAAGTTCTCAGGGCATTTGCCCATTGATGCACGAGAGCGTGCTAAGCAAGGGCGTTTCCTGGCGTACCGAGGGTACTCCATGGAAATGATCAACCGATTGTTCAGCGGTCGCGGCACGGATGATTAAACAAGAACGGCCCGCTATTTCGATAGCGGGCCGTTTTTTTATGGGCTCAGGTTGCCTTGATCGGTTCCCACGTGAGCGGATGGGGTTCGGGAGTGGGCTGGGCCCAGTTTTCCGACAGGTTGATGTAGTCCACCAATTCCCTTAAGCGGCCGTGATCGCGGGCGTTGAAGGTAAACGCCAGTCGTGTCAAATGACTGAACCGGGCTTCGTCGTGCTCCTCGCCGCTGTAGTCATGTTGATGAAAACAGTCGTTCAGGCACAGGTCGGCAAATTCTCCCTGCATTTGCTGCAGCGCCTGCTCGCTGAGCTTGTGATTCATGCGAATCACGAACTGGTGCTTGAGCCAGCGGCTGGAGTGGAAGTTGCGATAGAACTGGTTGATCTCCTCCACGGCTTCTTCGGCGTTGTACACCAGGCGCATCAATTTCATGTCAGTGGGCAGGATGTAGCGGTTTTCCTCCAGTTGCTCGCGGATGAAATCCAGGGCGCCTTGCCAGAACTTGCCCCCTGGAACATCCAGCAGTACCACCGGCACCAAGGGGCTTTTGCCCGTCTGTACCAGCGTCAGGACTTCCAACGCTTCATCGAGGGTGCCAAAGCCGCCCGGGCAGAGCACCAGTGCATCGGCCTCCTTGACGAAGAACAGTTTGCGGGTGAAGAAGAAGTGGAACGGCAGAAGGTTCGGCGTGCCTTCCACGGTCGGGTTGGCGTGTTGTTCGAAGGGCAGGGTGATGTTGAAGCCCAGGCTGTGGTCGCGCCCCGCGCCTTCATGGGCGGCGGCCATGATGCCACCGCCGGCACCGGTGATGACCATCATGTCCGAACGGGCCAGCGCCGCCCCCAGCTCTCGAGCCAGGCCGTACAGCGGGTGTTCGATGGGTGTGCGGGCCGAGCCAAAGACCGTGACCTTGCGTCGGCCCTTGAACTGTTCGAGCGTGCGGAACGCGTGCTCCAGTTCTCGTAGGGCCTGCAAGGTGATCTTGGCATTCCAGCGGTTGTGATCTTCCTGGGCCATGCGCAGCACGGTCAGGATCATGTCGCGGTAGATGGGGAGGTTCGGGCTGTTGGGTGATACCAGGTTGAGTTGCTCTTCGACCTTGCGGGTGAGGTCGTGGCCATGGCTCTCAAAATGACGACTGAGCAGGTCATTCGGTTTATAAGGCATTCAACTTCTCCTTCTTAACAGGACCCCGGCCCGAACGAGAGATTCGTCAGGGCCACGACACACCGTGTGTCGTTGTCGGCCCAGGCCCGTGCCTGGACGTTCGACCTGGCTCGACGCGATCTATGGCAGGCGATCAAGCCATCCTGCGGGTCCTGCTTTTTCCTTGAATGAAAGAACAATCACACAGCAAGGTGTTGGCGGGGCAGCCTCGGTCTGCCCGATGAAAAACAGATACTTCTGAATCTAGCTGATCTTCGCTGTCTTGATCATGGCGCTCAAAAGTGACCGTTGGCAACCGCTGGCTACACGCGCTGAAATACCCCGCCGCTCGTCAGATGGCCGACCGGGCAGGTGCCGCTCTGATTTACTGATAATAAGCGTGCCAATGCAATTCGGCGCTCAGGGCTGGGCGCCACGCGATGGACTGAACGGGATCGGGCATGGAGGCGGGAGAGATGACCAGGGTGACTCTGGAACTCGACAGGCAGTTGTACCTGACATTGCTGGAAGCGGCTCAAGCCAATCAGGTAAGTCTTGAAGAGGAATGCTGCCGACGGCTGGAAGGCCGGGCATGGCGCTCGCGTTATTTGCAGGCGTTGGTGGCGGAACTGCGCGCCGACGATGAACAGCGGCGCGCTCGCTCGGGTTGATTACTTCTTCGTCTTGGCCGGTTTCGGGCAGTCCGATTCCTGGAAGCGTTCGGTCGCGACCGGGCGATTGGTTTTAACCTCGGTGAACTCGTAGCGCATGGTGGCGCCCTTGGCCATCAGCTTACGGAAGCCTGGGTTGGTGCACACTGTAGAGCCCAGCTGGAAATACACGGCCTTGGGGTCGGCGCGCATTTTCTGGGCATGGCTGCTTTGCACACTGAGGTGATTGATCAGCTCGGTGCCTTCGACGGTATAACCCTGGTCGAGAATGTCTTCGTTGATCGCCCGTGGCGTGCCGACGCTGCTTTGCGTGGCCACATTCTGCAGCATCTTGTTCAGTTCGAGTTCTTTCAGCGAAGCAGCCTGAGCGCTGAGGGACGTCGCCAGCAGAACGGCAACGGTAGGGACGATAAGGCGCAGCATGAAACTCTCCTGGTTCAGTGACTGGTGGTTCGACCGATCACATGACTGTGCGTTCAGTGGCGGGAAATTATAGGGGAGCTCGGGCGGACGGTACAGGCTTGCGCGCTCTGGTAGACTGCCGGCCTCAATTGCCTTGCCGAGTGTTGTTCGTGTCGAGTTTTCCTGTCTGTCGGCGTCGCCCCCGATGAATCATGCCCCTAACGCCGTAGCCCGCCTGCGCGACCAGCGCATCGATGAGGGTATCAAGCCGATTCAGGCCCGTGGTTGGCGCGCTCCCCGTTGCAGCGCCTGCCGGGTGATCGAGAGTCATTGCCTGTGTGCCTGGCGTCCAAGCGTTGAGACCCGCTCCGGGATCTGCCTGATCATGACCAACAAGGAAGTGTTCAAGCCGAGCAACACCGGTTGGTTGATTGCCGACGTGGTGCGCGACAATCACGCCTTCATCTGGTCACGCACCGACGTCGACGCGCAACTGCTGGCGCTGCTGAATGACCCGCAATGGCAGCCGTACCTGGTGTTTCCTGGCGAATACGTAGAGCCATCGCGGGTCACCCACACGGTTGAACTCGATTCTTCCAAGCGTCCGCTGTTCATTCTGCTGGACGCGACCTGGACCGAGGCGCGGAAGATTTTCCGTAAAAGTCCCTATTTTGACCGACTGCCGATCCTGAGCCTGTTGCCCGACAAGTTGTCGCGCTACCGCTTGCGCCGTTCCACCCGCAGTGAGCACCTGTGCACCGCCGAAGTGGCGGCGTTATGCCTGGAACTGGCAGGGGACAGCGATGCCGCGTCGGCCCTGGACGCCTATTTCGATGTGTTCAGCCAGCATTACCTGGGCGCCAAACGCCAGCAGGAGGTGAATGTATCGACCCCGGCCCATGCCGAGTTGCAACCCTTTATCCGTACGGCGCAAGCAGTGTTGGCCCAATAGTGGCCCATACTGCACGCAGCGGTGGCGGTGCTGCTTGACCACCCTGGCTTCGCTGGGCATGCTGGGCGCCGACCAGGGTGCGGCCAAAGTTTGAAACGCTGTGTTTGGCGTTGAACATGCCCCTGTGGATACTGCTGCCGGGCGGTATCTTGAGTGGTTTTGGCGAGGCGCGAATGCATCGGGCCTGCCATTAAAAAACAGGATCATTTTAAAAATGGCCACATACGAAATCCTGATTGCTGATGATCACCCGCTCTTTCGCAGTGCGTTACATCAGGCAGTGACCCTGGGCCTTGGCCCGGATGTCCGGCTGACGGAAGTGGCCAGTATTGCGGAACTGGAGATCCGGTTGACCGAAAAGGCTGACTGGGACCTGGTGCTGCTGGACTTGAATATGCCGGGTGCCTATGGTTTTTCCGGTTTGGTGCTGTTGCGTGGTCAATACCCGCAGATCCCCGTGGTGATGGTTTCAGCCCAGGAAGAAGCGTCGGTGATGGTCAAGGCCCGGGAGTTCGGCGCCAGCGGCTTCATTCCCAAATCCAGCTCTCTGGAACAGATCCAAAAAGCCGTGAAGGCTGTGTTGGATGGCGATGTGTCCTGGCCGCCCCAGGCGTTCGAAGCAGTCAGCGTGTCCGCCGAAGCCAAAGCCGCCAGCGAAGGCCTGGCCAGCCTCACGCCGCAGCAGTTCCGGGTGTTGACCATGGTCTGCGAAGGCTTGCTGAACAAGCAGATTGCCTATGAGCTGAGCGTGTCGGAAGCCACCATCAAGGCCCACGTAACGGCCATCTTTCGTAAACTGAACGTGCGCACCCGGACCCAGGCGGCTTTGCTGTTGCAACAACTTGAGTCAATTTCACCGCAGCCTTAACGCTCTTGTTCACGCTTTTTTGACCGGTTATGAATTAGCTTCTCCACTCCTTTCGATCAGTTGCCTACTCATATGTCACCTTTTAAAGGCCAAACGGGCCTGAAACGCATCCTCAACGCCTCTGGATATTCTCTGGATGGGCTGCGTGCAGCGTTTGTCGGCGAAGCGGCTTTCCGTCAGTTGGTGCTGCTCAATGCCGTGCTGATTCCGTTGTCGTTTTTCCTGAATGTCAGCCGCGTCGAGCAGGCGCTGTTGATTGCGGTCTGCCTGCTGGCGTTGATTGTGGAGTTGCTCAACTCTGCGGTGGAGGCGGCCATCGACCGCATCTCGCTGGAACTGCACCCACTGTCAAAAAACGCCAAGGACATGGGCAGCGCCGCCCAGTTGGTCGCGCTGACGATGATCGCGTTGGTGTGGGGAGTGGTGCTGCTTTAAGCGTCCAGGCGCTCAGGCAATGGCCGGCAGTACGATTTCATCGCTACGCTGGACCCCGGCGGTGAAGGCTCGGCACAGTTCGAGGAACTCACGCATGGCCGATGTCTGATATTTCTGTTTGTGCCAGATGAAATAAAACTGCCGGGCCAGGTCCATGTCCGGGGTCTCCACCGCGACGAGGCTGCCACGGCGGAAAGCGTCGCGCAGGGCCAGGCGTGAGATGCAGCCAATCCCCAGGCCGGACTCCACGGCGCGCTTGATGGCTTCGGTGTGCTCCAGCTCCAGGCGGATATTCAACGCGCTGCGATGGTGGCGCATGGCTTGGTCGAAGGTCAGGCGTGTGCCAGAGCCCTGTTCCCGAAGAATCCACGCTTCATGGGTTAGCTCCTCCATGGTCGCTTGGCCGCGCTTGGCCAGGGGGTGTTGAGGTGCACAGAACACCACCAGTTCGTCCTCGACCCAGCTCTGCACTTCGATGTCCGGATGGCTGCAATCGCCTTCGATTAGACCCAGATCAATTTCATAGTGGGCAACCTGTTGCACGATATTGGCAGTGTTCTGCACGTGCAGCTTCACCTGGCTTTCCGGATGGCGCTGCATGAAGCCGCCGATCAACAGGGTCGCCAGGTAATTGCCAATGGTCAGGGTCGCGCCGACCGCCAGTGAGCCGAAACCGGACTTGCCGTTGAGCAGGTCTTCGATCTCCTTGGCCTGGTCCAGCAGCGCCACCGCCTGGGGCAGCAGCTGTTTGCCGAGGGCATTGAGACTCAGGCGTTTGCCGGCGCGGTCGAACAATTGGCAGCTGGATTGACGCTCCAGTTCGGTGATGGAGGTGCTGGCGGCCGACTGCGAAAGATTGAGCAGGCCCGCAGCACGGGACACACTCTCTTGCTGAGCGACGGCGACGAAGACTTGAAGTTGACGTAGAGTAAATCGCATATCGATATAACCGATAACCCTTATCTTAATAATCCATTTAACAGATATTGTCGCCGCCATTAGAATGCGATGCAATTGCGCACATTGACGACGCAGGCATCATTCCCAGGAGTCCCCGTACATGAGCAACATGAACCACGAGCGTGTCCTCAGTGTTCATCACTGGAACGACACTCTGTTCAGCTTCAAGTGCACCCGCGATCCGGGCCTGCGCTTCGAGAACGGTCAGTTCGTGATGATCGGCCTGCAGCAGCCCAATGGCCGCCCGCTTATGCGCGCTTACTCGATTGCCAGCCCGAACTGGGAAGAGCATCTCGAATTCTTCAGCATCAAGGTGCCTGACGGTCCACTGACTTCCCAGTTGCAGCATCTGAAGGAAGGCGACGAGATCATCATCAGCAAGAAGCCCACCGGCACGCTGGTGCTGGACGACCTCAAGCCTGGCAAGCATTTGTACCTGCTCAGCACCGGCACCGGTCTGGCGCCGTTCATGAGCGTCATCCAGGATCCGGAAACCTATGAGCGTTTCGAAAAAGTGATCCTGTGCCACGGCGTGCGTTACGTCAATGAAGTCGCCTACCGCGAGTTCATCACCGAGCACTTGCCCCAGAATGAGTTCTTCGGCGAAGCGCTGCGGGAAAAGCTGATCTACTACCCGACCGTGACTCGCGAGCCGTTCGAAAACGAAGGCCGCCTGACCGACCTGATGCGCAGTGGCAAGCTGTTCCGCGACATCGGCCTGCCACCGATCAACCCGCAGGACGACCGTGCGATGTTGTGCGGCAGCCCGAGCATGCTCGACGAAACCAGTGAAGTGCTCAACAGCTTCGGCCTGACCGTTTCGCCGCGCATGCGTGAGCCGGGTGATTACCTGATCGAGCGGGCGTTTGTAGAGAAGTAAGGTGTTGTGGTGACTGATAGATCGCCATCGCGAGCAAGCTCGCTCCCACATGGGGATTTGGATTGAATCCAAACGCGTGAACAACCTGTGGGAGCGAGCTTGCTCGCGATGGCAGCGACTCGGTCCAACTGACAGAGCATAAAAAAGCCCGCGCCGCCTGATAAAGGCCGCGCGGGCTTTTTCGTTTCCGGGTTTTATTTAACGACAGGAACGACTTCCAACACACGGATCAACCCCGGCTGCGGGTAATGCCAGCGAACGTCCAGGTCCCAGAACTGTGCGCCGTATTCCCGTTCGACGGTAGGAATCTGGTACGCCGGGCGTGGGTCTTGGGCCAGGCACTGTTCGATCAGCTCCACCAAGGGCTCTGCCAGGCGCGTGGCGTGAGCCCGGGCTTGTAGCAGGGCTGTGTCCGCCCATTGCACGGGGATCAGCTCAGGCGCCGCACTGGCGATGTTGTTGGAGGCCGCGCCGATGATGTCGGCGTAAGGCACGTAGGGCTTGATGTCCAGCACCGGCGTGCCGTCCAGCAGGTCGATGCCCGAGATCCAGAGCCGACCGGCCTCGACCCGTTCCAGCTTAACCACCGACTGGCCGATGCCATTGGGGCGGTGGGTGGCGCGGGTGGCGAATACGCCCATGGACTTATTGCCGCCCAAGCGCGGCGGACGGACCTTCAACCGTGGCTTGTCTTCCAGTGCCTGATGGAACAGGAACAGCAGCCAGACATGACTGACCTGCTCCAAGCCCTGCACCGCATCACCCTGATCGAACGGCGCCACCAGCTCCAGCACTCCGCGTGCGGCCGGGGCCAGTTGCGGTTGGCGAGGGATGGCGAACTTCTCCTTGAAACAGGAGCGGACGAAGCCGATGGGAGAGACGCTGTAGGTCATGGGTTGGGATCGAGGCGAGGTTGAAAGGGCATCATAGCGCGAGAGCTGAAATCGACACGGTCCTCTGTGGCGAGGGAGCTTGCTCCCGCTGGGCTGCGAAGCGCCCCCCCTGGTGTTGTCTGACACACCGCGAGGGGACGCTGCACGTCCAGCGGGAGCAAGCTCCCTCGCCACAAAAGCCCCCAGGATTCAGCGGTTCTTCAAAACAAAAGTTTTCAGGATTCAGCTGTCCTTCAAAGTCAGCCGCGAACGCGCAGCGTCAGGCCCTTGAGGAAGTTGCGCAGCAACTGGTCGCCGCACGGGCGATAGTTGGTATGACCGAATTTGCGGAACAGTGCACTCAATTCCGGCTTGGACACCGGGAACTCGGCGGCCTTGAGGATGGCGTGCATGTCGTCTTCCTTAAGCTCGAAGGCCACCCGCAGTTTCTTGAGAATGATGTTGTTGGTCACCGGCACTTCGATTGGTTGCGGCGCACGGCTTTCGTCCTTGCCACGCTTGAAGATCACCAGGCCATCGAGAAAATGCGCCATGACGTCATCAGGGCAGAACACAAAACCTTCTTCTTCATCTTTCTTGAGGTAGCCCGCCAGGTCCGCCAGGGACACGTCCAGGCCGCCAAGCTTGATGATCTCGATGACTTTCTTGTCGCTGATGTCGAGCATGTAGCGCACGCTGCGCAGTACGTCGTTGTGAACCATGTGTGCAATCCTGATTAATCGGCAGTGGGCGCCCCAACTCGGTGCGGCGCCGGAAAATTAGAATTTCTCTTTGGTAGACAGGTAGCGCCACTGGCCCAACGGCACCTTGCCGATGGACACGCCGCCGATGCGGATGCGACGGATGGCGACCACCTTGAGGCCGACCGCCTGGCAGAACAGCGCGATCACGCCCGGTTGCGGGTTCTTCATGGCAAAGCGCAGGCGGTTCTCGTTTTGCCAGCTGGCCTTGACCGCTGGCAGCTCTTTGCCTTTGTAGGTCAGGCCATGGTTCAAACGATTGAGACCATGGGCGACCATCTCGCCTTCGACTTCCACCACGTATTCCTGCTCGATCTTGGCGGCATCGGCGGTGAGCTTGCGCAAGATCTTCCAGTCCTGGGTGAACACCAGCAGCCCACTGGCGTTGGCCTGCAGGTCGGCGCTGGCGGTCAGGCGCAGGAAGTGGCCCTTGAGCGGTCGCTTGCCGAAGCGGTGCTCCTCGCTCAGGGTCTGCGGCCCAAGGGACGCCATCGCGGTGTCCACATCCATGCCCACCGGGGCGTTCAGTAGAAGGGTCACCGGTTCCGGCGCGGTGGCCTTGGCCTCGGGGTCCAGTTCAACTGTCTGGGTGGTGACCTTGAATTGCGGCTCGTCGATCACTTCGCCATCCACGGTGACCCAGCCGCCCTCGATGAACAGCTCAGCCTCCCGACGGGAACAGCCGACGAGTTCGATGAGGCGTTTGGAGAGACGAATCGGGTCAGTCATGACAGGGCCGTAACAAAAAGAGGGTGGGCATTGTACCTGCCTGGCGCCGGTTAATCGCGGGTCCATTTGCCTTGTGTGGCTTTTAGCCGCGTCGGGCCTTGAGGTCCGGCTGTTTGTAGCGCATGTGCAGCAGCGGGTAAGGCTGGTTCATGCCGTCCCGTTCCGAGCGGCCGACCACTTCGAAGCCTTGCTTGAGGTAAAAGCCCAGGGCTTGCGGGTTCTGTTCGTTGACATCCAGTTGATCGGCGTTCAGCTGTTCCATGGCGTAGCGCAGCAGTTGCTTGCCCAGGCCCTGGCCGCGGTGCTGCGGGTCGATGAAGAGCATCTCGATCTTGCCGGCCGCGACGCCGGCGAAACCGGTGATTCGCTGGCGAGCGTCGCGGGTGCAAATGAGCATCACCGCGTCCAGGTAGCGGGTCAGCACCAGGTTCTTCAGCAGCTCGATGTAGCTGTCCGGCAGAAAATCATGGGTGGCCCGCACCGACGCCTCCCAGACCCGGGTCAGTTCCTCATAGTCGCTCGGTTTCGGTGTATGGATGACCGAATGCTGCCGCATGCCCGCCTGTTCCTTATGCTGGATGTCCGGTGTTTCTCCATACGATAGCCGTAAAAAAGCCCCGCATCTTGTCGCAAGGCGGGGCTTTTAAAATTTTTGAGGTGGGCGAGTTAATAGCTGTAAGCACAGAACCTGTGGCGAGGGAGCTTGCTCCCGCTGGGCAGCGCAGCGGCCCCCGCTTTTTGCGATTGCTGCGCAATCGAGCGGGAGCAAGCTCCCTCGCCACAAAAGCCCGCTCGGCTTAAGCCCAGGCCTGGATCAACCGATCTGTTCAGCCCACAAGTCATATTCGTCGGCGTCGGTCACCTTGCACCAGACCTTGTCGCCTGGCTTGAGGTTGCTGCCGTTGTCGATGAAGACGTTGCCATCGATTTCCGGCGCGTCGAAGAAGCAACGGCCCACGGCACCTTGCTCGTCCACTTCATCCACCAAGACTTCGATTTCACGGCCGATGCGCATTTGCAGGCGCGCGGAGCTGATGGCTTGCTGGTGCGCCATGAAACGCTCCCAACGGTCCTGCTTGACGTCATCCGGTACCACGTCAAGGTCCAGGTCGTTGGCCGGTGCGCCTTCGACGGGGGAATACTGGAAGCAGCCGACACGGTCGAGCTGGGCTTCGGTCAGCCAGTCCAGCAGGTACTGGAAGTCTTCTTCGGTCTCGCCGGGGAAGCCGACGATGAAGGTCGAACGGATGATCAGGTCCGGGCAGATTTCGCGCCAGTTCTTGATGCGGGCCAGGGTCTTGTCTTCGAAAGCCGGGCGCTTCATGGCCTTGAGGACTTTCGGGCTGGCGTGCTGGAACGGGATGTCCAGGTACGGCAGGATCTTGCCGGCCGCCATCAGCGGGATCAGCTCGTCGACATGCGGGTACGGGTAGACGTAATGCAAGCGGACCCAGACGCCGAGGGTGCTGAGGGCTTCGCACAGTTCGGTCATGCGGGTTTTCACCGGCGCGCCGTTCCAGAAACCGGTGCGGTATTTCACGTCGACGCCGTAGGCGCTGGTGTCCTGGGAAATCACCAGCAACTCTTTGACGCCGGCCTTGACCAGGCGCTGGGCCTCGTCGAGCACATCGCCCACCGGGCGGCTCACCAGTTTGCCGCGCATCGACGGGATAATGCAGAAGCTGCAGCTGTGGTTGCAGCCTTCGGAGATCTTCAGGTAGGCGTAGTGGCGCGGGGTCAGCTTGATGCCCTGTGGCGGCACCAGGTCGATCAGCGGGTTATGGTCCTGGCGTGGCGGCACTGCGTCGTGCACGGCGTTGACCACCTGCTCGTACTGCTGCGGGCCGGTCACGGCCAACACGCTCGGGTGCACGTTGCGGATGTTGCCTTCTTCCACGCCCATGCAGCCGGTGACGATGACCTTGCCGTTTTCCTTGATGGCTTCGCCGATCACTTCCAGGGATTCAGCCTTGGCCGAGTCGATGAAGCCGCAGGTGTTGACCACTACCACGTCGGCGTCCTGGTACGTGGACACAACGTCATAGCCTTCCATGCGCAGCTGGGTCAGGATGCGCTCGGAGTCGACCAGAGCTTTCGGGCAACCCAGGGATACGAAGCCAACCTTCGGATTGGCTGGCGCGGTAGTGGTGGACATGTCTAACCTCGGTGTAGGGGGGATCGTCTCTTGCCGAGACAGGGCGCCTGGCGCGCCTCTGATCAAAAAGTGCGCAATTCTATCCATGGTCGACGCACTTGACCAGCTTTATACCGGGAAATACGACGAGTGCTGCGCTATGCTTCGCGCCTTTACGTTCTGTAGATTTCTATAGTCAACAAAACGTCTGTAACAACACGTAAAACAGCGCATGCTGCTTCAACAAGGCAAAGTGCTTCGTTCAAGCAGGCAGGTTTGGCAATCAGGAGTGTTGGATGGGTCATGCAAGTAGTCAGGCGGCGGGTGCCGAGCATTCGGCAGCGAAGCCGGTGAGCATGCTGGTCGCGGCGGTCGGAGTGGTTTATGGCGACATCGGCACGAGCCCGTTATACACCCTCAAAGAAGTGTTTTCCGGCGGTTATGGCGTACCTGTCAGTCACGACGGGGTGCTGGGGATTCTGTCGCTGATTTTCTGGTCGCTGATCTGGGTCGTGTCGATCAAGTACATGATGTTCGTCCTGCGCGCCGACAACCAGGGCGAGGGCGGGATCATGGCGCTCACCGCCCTGGCGCGGCGAGCCGCGGCGGGAAGGGCGCGACTGCGGACATTCCTGGTGGTCTGCGGCTTGATCGGCGCGGCGCTGTTCTACGGCGACAGCATGATCACGCCGGCGATTTCCGTACTCTCGGCCATTGAAGGCCTGGGCCTGGCGTTCGAAGGCATCGACCACTGGGTGGTGCCGCTGTCGTTGGTGGTGCTGGTTGGGCTGTTTCTGATCCAGCGCCACGGCACGGCACGGATCGGCACCCTATTCGGCCCGATCATGGTGACCTGGTTCCTGGTGCTCGCCGCCTTGGGTGTGTACGGCATCATTCAACACCCGGAAGTGATGCAGGCGGTGAACCCGGCCTGGGCCGTGCGTTTCTTTGTCGTTCATCCGGGCATGGGCGTGGCGATCCTCGGTGCCGTGGTACTGGCACTGACCGGCGCCGAAGCGCTGTACGCCGACATGGGCCACTTCGGCCGCAAGCCGATCGCTCGCGCCTGGTTCATCCTGGTGTTGCCGGCGCTGGTGCTCAACTATTTCGGTCAGGGTGCGTTGCTGCTGGGTGACCCGGAAGCGGCGCGTAACCCATTCTATCTGCTGGCGCCGAGCTGGGCGCTGATCCCGCTGGTGGGGCTGTCGACCCTGGCCACGGTGATCGCTTCGCAAGCGGTGATCTCCGGCGCGTTCTCCCTCACGCGTCAGGCGATTCAGCTCGGTTACATCCCGCGCATGTACATCCAGCACACCTCCAGCGCCGAGCAGGGCCAGATCTACATCGGCGCGGTGAACTGGTCGCTGATGGTCGGCGTGGTGCTGCTGGTGCTGGGTTTCGAGTCCTCGGGCGCATTGGCTTCGGCCTATGGCGTGGCCGTGACCGGCACCATGCTGATGACCACGATCCTGGTTTCGGCGGTCATGCTGCTGTTGTGGAAATGGCCACCGCTGCTGGCGGTGCCGGTGTTGATCGGTTTCCTTTTGGTGGACGGCCTGTATTTTGCCGCCAACGTGCCGAAGATCGTCCAAGGCGGCGCTTTCCCGGTCATCGCCGGCATTGCCTTGTTCGTGTTGATGACCACCTGGAAGCGCGGCAAGCAATTGTTGGTGGATCGCCTGGACGAAGGGGCGCTGCCGCTGCCGATCTTCATCAGCAGTATTCGCGTGCAACCACCCCATCGTGTCCAAGGTACGGCTGTGTTCCTGACCGCACGCTCGGACGCGGTGCCCCACGCGCTGTTGCACAACCTGCTGCACAACCAGGTGTTGCATGAACAAGTGGTGCTGCTGACCGTGGTGTACGAAGACATCCCCCGGGTACCGCCGCAGCGGCGCTTCGAGGTCGATGCCTACGGCGAAGGCTTCTTCCGGGTGATCCTGCATTTTGGCTTCACCGACGAGCCGGATGTCCCGCAGGCGCTCAAGCTTTGCCATTTGGATGACCTGGACTTCAGTCCGATGCGGACCACTTACTTCCTTAGCCGCGAAACGGTCATCGCTTCGAAACTCGAAGGCATGGCCCGCTGGCGCGAGGCCTTGTTCGCCTTCATGCTGAAGAACGCCAACGGCAATCTGCGCTTCTTCAATCTGCCGCTGAACCGGGTGATTGAGCTGGGGACGCAGGTCGAGATGTAGGCCTGGACCAAAAAGCCCCCGTTGCCTTGTGGCAGCGGGGGCTTTTTTGTGGGGCGCACAAATGCTGAAGGTGGGGTGTGCCTTGTGGGAGCGAGCTTGCTCGCGATGGCGGTGGCATATCCAGCATTGGGGCAAGCTGACCCGACGCTATCGCGAGCAAGCTCGCTCCCACATGAGGGGCCTGTGTAAACCCTGCAGCGACAAAAAAGCCCCGGCAACCGCAAGGCTGCCGGGGCTTTTTTCAGGCTTGCATCAGATCACTGTTCAGCAGCCTTGTTCTGCCGCTCGTTGATCTCGTCCACCAGGCGCTTGGCCAGGGCCGGGTAGTTTTCGTCGAAGTGATGGCCGCCAGGCAGCTTGATCGCTTCCCCGACGGCAGTCTTCTCGGTGCAGCCGCTTTCGTCCGCTTCTTCGCCGCCGTAGATGCACACCACTTTGTCCGCCGGCAGCTTGGCCATTTCCGGGCCGGTGGCGGCTTCGGTACCGGCGTTGCCGAGCCAGCCTTCGACTTCGATCTCGAAACTGCCGGTGCGGGCGAAGGCCAGCAGGATAATCGCATCGACCCGTTGTTGTTCGGTGGCCGGCAGACGATTGTAGATCGCTGGCAGCACGTCGGCGCCGAAGGAATAGCCGGTCAGGATGAAGCGCTTGGTGCCCCAGATCTGGCGGTAGTGCTGCATCAGTTCCGTCAGGTCCGCCGCGCTTTGCTCCGGGCTCTTGTGCTGCCAGTAGTAGCGCAGGGTGTCGATGCCGACCACGGGGTAGCCGATCTTGGCCATTTCATCCGCCACGTCGCGGTCCAGGTCACGCCAGCCGCCGTCTCCGGAGAGGAACAGGGTCACGGTGTCCCGCGCCTGGCTGGCGGGAACTTCCACCACAGGGATGCTCAGGCCGCCCTTGGCCTTATCGGTGCCCACCAGGATTTTGCGCAGTTCGTTGTTCAGCACCTGCGGCAGGTTGATGTCGTAGTCGCTGATGCTGGTTTCGGCATTCGACTGATCCCGTACGAAACCGGCGCTGGTGTCGTCAGGGTTATCGTTCCAGGCCACCAGCCAGTGGCCGTGGGCTGCGCTCTTGGGCAGCAAGTGCGTGCAGCCGGGCTTTTCCAGGGCCAGGTCCACTGAAACGGCCTTGGCCTTGTCGTCCTTCTGCTCCGCCAGCCAGCGCCAGGCCAGCACGGCGCCCGGGCCGATACCGCTGACCAGCGTGGCCGGCCCCTGGAGCTGCCGCAGGCCTGCCTGTAGGGCACGACCTTGCAGCATGCAGTCCTTGGGCAGGATTACCTGGACGATCTGCGCCGAGCCGCTGCGGCTGAGGGTCGTCAACTGCGTGTCGCTGAGCTTCTGGTCTTCATTGACGGCCACCAGCACTTGGGCGCGAGCCTTGGTGCCGGGGATGACCCGGGTCATCGGCACGCCGTCGGCGGGTTCCAGTTGTTCAAGGGTGGGTTGTGGGGCCGGGCGGTTCCAGTACCAATAACCGCCGCCGAGAATCACTGCCAGCACCAGCAGGGCGGCCACTATGTATCGCCAGGAGCGTTGCATCATCAGCGTTTCACCAATCCAGTCAGGCCGCCTGCAATCAGGGCGGCGGTATCGGCCAGGGCCACCAGCGGATCGAGTCCGGCGGGCACAGCCATGTAACGAGGTTCCCAGTCAGGCTGGAATTTGTCTTTGAAGCGGCGCAGCCCTTGGAAGTTGTAGAGCTGCTCGCCACGGCGGAACACCATCGAACCCAGGCGTTGGGTCAGTGGCGCGCCGCGACGTGGTTGCAGGCCCGACAACGGGACCATGCCGAGGCTGAAGCGGGTGTAGTCATGGTTTTTATAATGCTGGATCAGGCCGACCATCATGAATTCCATGGTCAGCTTCGGGGCTTCGGGGTGGGCGCGCATCAGGTCGAGGCTGGCCAGCTCGTGGCTGTGGGTTTCCAGCAGGTTGGCGAATGCCACCGGACGGCCTTCGAAACGGATCACCGCGATGCGGAAATGCTTGAGGTAGTCATCGCTGAAACGGCCCAGGGAGAAGCCTTTCTCGCGCACGTTCTTGCCCGTCAACCAGGCATCGGAAATGACCTTGAGCTCATCCATCGGCGCCTGGCCCGGCTCGTGGATCTCCAGCGACAGGCCGTCGCGGGTGCCACGGTTCCAGGTGTAGCGCAAATCCTTCATCTCTTTGCCCTTGGCCTCGAGATCGAAACGCTTGAGGTCGACCCGCGCTTCTTCCCCCAATTTGATCGCCGTCAGGCCGATGTCCATGTAGTACGGCAGGTTCTCGGCGCGCACCTGATAGAACACTGGGCGAGCGTGGTGGATGTCGCACAGGTCGCGGAATTGCCAGATCATTTCGGCCCGTTGCTGGGTGGGCCCGATCGGGTCGTACAGCGCCACCAGGCTACGGCCACGGCGGGCGTACATCAGGAACGCTTCGTCGTTGGGGTGAAACAGCAACGCCTTGTCACCGGTCAGGGACAGGCCGCCGTCGGGTTGCGACGACGCCATGAGGATCGTCTTGGCCCGCTCCAGCTCTTCAGCCGTCGGCAAGTGGATCACCGGCCGCGCGGTACGTAGTAGCCAGGTCAGAGACACCACCACCAGCAGGACCGCGGCGCCCAGCAGCGAGCGCAGGCCGCGAGGGGCGTCGGCATCGAGGGTGAACTGCCACCAGAGTTGATGGCTGTAGGGCACGTCCTGGTAGGCAAACAGCAGCAGCCAGATCGACGCGCCGAGCACACAGAGGCTGGCGATCAGGAACAGTGGGGAAAATGGCAGCTCGGTCAGGCGACTCGCTCGATAAAAGGAGCGCCGGAATACCGCCAGCAGCGCGGCGGTCAAGGTCAGCAGCGTGGCTTCTTCCCAGTCGAAACCCTTGAGCAGCGAGAGCAGGGCGCCCACCAGCAGCAGCACGGTGGTCAGCATCCAGGCGGCCGACAGGCGACGGCGCAAGCCCTGGGCGAGCAACAGGCACAGCACGCCCACCAGGCTGGCGCCGAAGTGCGATGCGTCGACCAAACGATGAGGGATCAGAAAACCAATGTGTTCCAGGCGCGTGTCGATCTCCGGTGTCACGCCGGAAAACAGCAGCACCACGCCAGACAGGAACACCAGCACCGCCAGGATCGGTGCCGCGAAACCTGACGCTACCCGCAGGGTCTGGCGCGTCTGGAATAGCCGCTGTGCCTCGTTGATCAGCAGCAGTACGCAGGCGACCAGCATCGGCAGCAGCACATAGATCAAGCGATACAGCAGCAGGGCGGCGGCCAGTGGCGCGGCCCCCAGTTTGTCGGCAAACGCGGCCAGCAGGATCGCTTCGAATACCCCGACCCCGCCCGGCACGTGACTGAGCACACCGGCGGCCAGCGCCAGCAGGTATACCAGCAGGAACGGGCCGAAGGGCGGTGCTTCAGGCAGCAGCAGATAAAGCACCGTAGCGGCCGCCGCGACATCCAGGGCAGTGATGACCAATTGCAGAAAAGTCAGGCGTCGGCCTGGCATACGCAGCGTCCGGCGCCCGGCCTTGACCAGCAGGGCGTCGCGATAGGGCTGCTCCGGCAGGCGTCGGCGATAAATGCCGATGGCCAGCACGCAGGTGAGCAGCAGCACCGCCACGGCAATCGCCCCCAGCAAGGTGGCTGGCAGGTGCAGCGCGGCAGACGCGGCGGGCAAGTTGCTGAGTGTTGCCAGGGCCGCCAGTGGCGGTAACGCGCAGCCCAGTGACAGGCTGGCGAACAGGGTCATGTGGGCGACATCCGACGCCCCCAAGCCATGACGCGCATACAAGCGGTACCGAACCGAACCGCCCGACAGCAACGACAGACCGATGGCGTTGCCGATGGCAAACGCAGTGAACCCGCCCAGGACCATGGTTTGCGGTGGCAGCGTCACGCCGGCATAGCGACTGGCGGACCATTCATAACCCAACAGAATGATGAAACCAGCCACCGTGGCGGCGATCGCGCCAAGCAGGGCAGGCCGGGGCACTTCCAGAATCGAGTCGTGCAGGGCGTACAGGTCGAGTTCGCTCAGCAGGTGGCGGCAGGCAATTAATGCAATCGCAAACAACAGCAGCGTGACGGCGAGGCCGATTGGCTGGCGGTATTGACTGATCCGATCCAGCCAGCGCAATCGCTCGGCCTTGATCGGTTGTGTCGCAGTAACGGAGTCTTGCGGGTCAGACGAGTGAGCGCGCATCAATCACCTCTTGAGCTATGCGCGACAGGATGGGGCTATCCAGCCAAGTTACCAATCCCTGCGGAAGAAAATAATTACAAAATCTTTGTAATGTAGTCTTTTTCGACACACACAAAAAAGGCCACTCTTTCGAGTAGCCTTTCTTGGTATTTGGTTGCGGGAGCCGGATTTGAACCGACGACCTTCGGGTTATGAGCCCGACGAGCTACCAGACTGCTCCATCCCGCGTCTGTGTGGCGGCATTCTACAGGCGAACGCTCGAGTGTCAACCGTTAAAAGGTCGTGGGGTCAAATAAGTGTCCCATCGGCCTTGGGGCGGTATAAATGCGCGAAATCAAAAGGAAATTGTCCTACAGCTTTCACGCGAGGTAGGCCGCGATGGAGCCACTGTGACAAAACAGGCACGCACAAAAAAGGCCACTCTTTCGAGTAGCCTTTCTTGATGTTTGGTTGCGGGAGCCGGATTTGAACCGACGACCTTCGGGTTATGAGCCCGACGAGCTACCAGACTGCTCCATCCCGCGTCTGTGTGGCGGCATTCTACAGAGGATCGAGCTGCTGTCAACCCTAGCGTGATAAAAATCTGTTCCGCTTCAAGCGCTTAGCCTTCGCTCAAGGCATTGTGACAGCGCTGTGACGCAGGCCTGGCAAGGGCTGGCGCTCTATTGAGCGGTTCGTTGCGATTGAAGAAGTAAATTTATGTAGGTTCTTTCCGGGCTCAGCGAAGGATCTTTCAAACTACTGGTGCTATATACAGGTGTCGATGCGATACTGGTGGCCCGATTCGTCGCACGCTCCGCTCTTCTATGACGCAACGTAAAATCATCCACGTCGACTGTGACTGTTTCTATGCCGCTATCGAGATGCGCGATGACCCGCGGCTGGCTGGCAAACCCCTGGCGGTCGGGGGATCGGCGGATCGGCGGGGGGTGATTGCCACTTGTAACTACGAAGCGCGGGCCTACGGTGTGCGCTCGGCCATGTCCTCCGGTCACGCCTTGAAACTTTGCCCGGACCTGACCATCGTCAAACCTCGAATGGATGCCTATCGGGAAGCGTCGAAGGAAATTCATACGATTTTCAGCGATTACACCGACCTGATCGAGCCGCTGTCCTTGGACGAAGCCTACCTGGATGTCTCCGCCAGCGACCATTTTGGCGGCAGTGCCACGCGCATCGCCCAGGACATTCGTCGGCGGGTTTCCAATCAGTTGCACATCACCGTTTCCGCCGGTGTCGCGCCGAATAAGTTTCTGGCCAAGATCGCCAGCGATTGGAAAAAGCCCAACGGGCTGTTCGTCATCACTCCTGATCAGGTCGAGGACTTCGTCTCGGCCCTGCCGGTGAGCAAGCTCCATGGTGTGGGCAAGGTCACCGCCGACAAGCTGAACAGGCTTGGTATTGTCGATTGCCAGCATTTGCGTCAATGGGACAAGTTGGCGCTGGTGCGTGAATTCGGCAGTTTCGGTGAGCGGCTGTGGAGCCTGGCCCGTGGGATCGATGAGCGCCTGGTGCATAACGACAGCCGGCGGCAGTCCATCAGTGTGGAAAACACCTACGACGTCGACCTGCCCGACCTGGTGAGTTGCCTCGACAAACTGCCGGAACTGATGGAAACCCTCAGCGGACGCATGGCGCGCATCGATAGCAGTTATCGACCGGGCAAGCCGTTCGTCAAAGTGAAATTCCATGACTTTACCCAGACCACGTTGGAGCAGGCCGGGGCAGGGCGGGACTTGGGCAGCTATCAGCTGTTACTGACCCAGGCGTTCAACCGTGGCGGTAAGCCGGTGCGGTTGTTGGGGATCGGGGTGCGGTTGGAAGATTTGCGGGGCGGGTTTGAGCAGTTGGAGTTGTTTGAGCGGTGAGGGGTTGGCTTTTGTGGCGAGGGAGCAAGCTCCCTCGCCACAGGGGGGGCTCGCTCTAGTTCGCCCCCGGATCCGCCACCAACCGCCCGCCATCCTTGGTCAGTGCTTTCAGGAACTCAGTCTGCAACTCTGGATCATTGCGGGTCAGTTCGATCAGGCTCTGTTCCAGCTCGCTGGCCTCTTCTTCAAGCCCTAGCTCCGACAGGCGCTTGACCCGGTGAACCCATTGGCTCACTTCGTCGTCTTCCAGGTCGTCGTAGATCAAGGCGTGGGCTTCCACCAGCTTGCTGCGCAAGGTGCTGCTGATGCTCAGGGATGAGTCGGAGTGCACCTCGTCCTGGGCGTCTGTCACGCTGATCTGCAATTTGCCGAATTGGCTCAGGTCCTGCTCGGCGAACGGGCTTTCCAGCAGGTTCAAGCGCAGTACGCCACTGCGGTCGGTACTCAGTTCGAAGGTCTGCCGGGCGGCCTTGACCTCCACTGGGCGTTCGCTCCAGGGCAGGCTCGAATGTTCCGTGCGTTTGTCGCGTTGGACTTCGTCGATACCTGCCAGGTTCTGCTGGGCACGGCCATGGGAAGGCGCGTTCATGAAGGGGTTGAGCCCGGCGAAGCCGTAGCTTATCCAGTCGCGGGTGACGCTGTCCGGCAGGCTGCCGAGGGCGAACACATTGACCACGTTGGCGCCGACGCCGGCCACCACCGCCACCGCGCCCAGGGGGATCTCGTAAACCTCCCGCCAGGGTTGGTAGGGCGTGTAGCGATCGTAACGGCGGGTGACCTCGAACTCAGTGACTTCGAAGGTCTTCTGCTCGTTGATCCGTACGCGACGCTGCGGCAGGTCGAGCACCTTGGGTTCGCCCACATCAATCTGCAGGCTGTGGTCGAGCAGTTTGCGCTCGACCCGCTCTTCGTGCTCGCTGCGCTGCGACATCTGGTTGGCACAGCCGCTGACCAGCAGGGCGCCGCACAGGGCGGCGCCACCGAGGCCTAAGGTGTTTCGCTTGAACATGACGTCTCTATCTGGTGTCAGCGGCGGATACGGGCCTGGAGGAACGACAGCACGTCGGCGACCGGCAGCGCTTGTGGCTCGGCCTCGGTGCGGCTCTTGTATTCCAGGTTGCCTTCGGCCAGGCCACGGTCACTGACGACGATCCGATGTGGGATGCCGATCAGTTCCATGTCCGCGAACTTGATGCCGGGGCTGGTTTTCTTGTCTCGGTCGTCCAGCAACACTTCGAAGCCGGCCGCCGTCAGTTCGGCGTAGAGCTTGTCGGTGGCCTCGCGAACCAGGTCGGTCTCGTAGCGCAGCGGCACCAGGGCCACCTGGAACGGCGCCAGTGTGTCGCTCCAGATGATGCCTTTGTCGTCGTTGTTCTGCTCGATGGCGGCGGCTACCACGCGGGAAACGCCGATGCCGTAGCAGCCCATTTCCAGGGTGACCGGCTTGCCGTTCTCGCCCAGCACTTCGCACTTCATCGCCTTGCTGTACTTGTTGCCCAGCTGGAAGATGTGCCCGACTTCGATGCCGCGCTTGATTTCCAGGGTGCCCTTGCCGTCCGGGCTCGGATCGCCAGCCACGACGTTGCGCAGGTCCGCCACGGTTGGAACTGGCAGGTCACGTTCCCAGTTCACGCCGAAATAGTGCTTATCGTCGACGTTGGCGCCGATGGCGAAGTCGCTCATCAATTCCACCGAGCGGTCGATGATGATCGGCAGCGGCAGGTTCAGTGGGCCGAGGGAGCCGGCACCGGCGCCGATGGCGTCGCGCAGTTCGGCTTCGGTGGCCATGACCAGCGGGCTGGCAACGCCTGGCTGGTTACCGGCCTTGATTTCGTTCAGCTCGTGATCGCCACGGATGATCAGGGCGATCAGCTTGCCGGCTTCTTCCGCCCGCACGATCAGGGTCTTGATGGTGCGCTCGATCGGCAGGTTGTAGCCTTCCACCAGCTGGGCGATGGTCTTGGCATTCGGCGTGTCCACCAGGCGCAGCTCTTCGGTCGGCGCGGCGCGGGACGTTTCCCGAGGCACGGCTTCGGCTTTCTCGATGTTCGCGGCGTAGTCTGAGCCATTGCTGAAGACGATGTCGTCTTCGCCAGACTCGGCCAGTACGTGGAACTCGTGGGAGCCGGCGCCGCCGATGGAGCCGTTATCGGCTTCAACCGGGCGGAATTTCAGGCCCAGGCGGGTGAACACGTTGCAGTATGCCTGGTGCATGCGGTCGTAGGTGACTTGCAGCGAGGCCAGGTCGCTATGGAACGAGTAGGCGTCCTTCATGATGAATTCGCGACCGCGCATCAGGCCGAAGCGTGGACGGATCTCATCGCGGAATTTGGTCTGGATCTGGTACAGGTTGATCGGCAGCTGCTTATAGCTGCTCAACTCGTTGCGCATCAGGTCGGTGATCACTTCTTCGTGGGTCGGGCCTGCACAGAAGTCGCGACCGTGACGGTCTTTGATGCGCAGCAGCTCAGGGCCGTATTCTTCCCAGCGCCCCGATTCCTGCCACAGCTCGGCCGGTTGGGTGCCCGGCATCAATACTTCCAGGGCGCCAGCGGCGTCCATCTCTTCACGAACGATGGCTTCCACCTTGCGCATGACGCGCAAACCCATCGGCAGCCAGGTGTACAGGCCGGAAGCGAGCTTGCGGATCATGCCGGCACGCAGCATCAGCTGATGGCTGATCACGACGGCGTCGGAAGGCGTTTCTTTCTGTGTGGCGAGCAAATATTGACTGGTGCGCATGGTTGGCCGTTGTCGGTTGCTGATGACGAGAAGTGACGGAGCATTGTACGGGCGAGATGCCCTGGCGTACAGGCGCGTGGCCGCTCGCCAGGTGCAAGCGCCGGTTTCTTCGGCGCCTGCTGAAGTTTCCTACGACTCTTCCGCGGGTCGGGTCGGCGCCGGTTCGCTGGCCGGTTCCAGGTCTTGGCGGCGGTTCTCCTGGAACCAGTGCAAGGCAATCAGGAGCAAGGTCGGAACGCCCAGCAGCGCGGTAATCAGGAAGAAATTGTGATAGCCGAATTTCTCCACCATCACCCCGGAATAGCCACCGATCAGGCGTGGCAGCAACAGCATGATCGAGCTGAGCAGGGCGTATTGGGTGGCGGAGAACTTCAGGTTGGTCAGGCTCGACAGGTAGGCGACGAACGCCGAGGTGGCGAGGCCGGAGCTGAAGTTGTCCAGGGAGATGGTGACAATCAGCATCTTCACGTTGGCGCCCATGTCGGTGAGCATCAGGAAGAGGATGTTGGTGCCGGCCGAGGCGACGCCGCCGATGAACAGGATGGGCAGGATGCCGAAGCGCACGATCAGCAAGCCGCCCATGCCCGCGCCGACGAGGGTCATGATCAACCCGAAAATCTTGCTGACGCTGGCGATCTGGTCCTTGGTGAAGCCTTGGTCGATGTAGAAGACGTTGGCCATGACGCCCATGACCGTGTCGGACATCCGGTAGGTCGCGATCAGCCCGAGCAGCAGAAGGGCCTGCCAGCGGTAGCGCAGGATGAAGTCGTTGACGGGCGTCAGCACCGGCGCCAGCCCACGGCGGCCCACGGCGGACAGGCACAAGGCCGTGAGGAGGATATAGAGGATGGCTCGCAGGAACGCGCGGTCCTGGAGCAACAGGTCGAGCAGGCTGACGCCTTCGAACAGCACGCTGGCGAAGTCGGTGTTGTAGAGCTGGGTGAACATCGCGGGCACCGACACCAGCAGCACGATCAGCACAAACACCGAGGCCAGTTGGTGAGCGAACGTGTAGCGGCCGGCCTGCAATTGAGTGCGCAGCGGCACTGGCGGTTCACGCATGAACAGGGAGGTGAGCAGCGCCGGGACCATCAATACGCCGAACAGCAGGTACGTACCGGCCCAGGCCGAGTGCTTATAGTTGAAGCCGGTGGAGCCGAAGCCTTCGGCGAAGAACAGGGCGCCAGCGGTGGCCAGCAGTGCGGCGATGCGGTAACCGGACATGTAGCTGGCGGCGAGTGCAGCCTGGCGGGTGTCGTCGGCGATCTCCAGGCGATAGGCGTCGACGGCGATGTCCTGGGTAGCCGAGGCGAAGGCTACGATCACGGCGATGGCAATCAACCATGACAAGTGTTTTTGGGGATCGCAGAAGCCCATGCCGATCAGGCCAAGGATCACCAGGCCCTGGGAAAGCACCAGCCATGAACGCCGACGCCCGAGTTTTCCCAGCAGCGGCAGGCGCCATTGGTCAAGCAGCGGCGACCAGACCCATTTAAAGGCGTATGCCAGGCCGATCAGGCTTGCGTATCCGATGGTTTCGCGGGCCACGCCGGCCTCGCGCAACCAGACTGACAGCGTGGAAAACACCAGCATGTATGGCAAGCCGGCGGCGAAGCCAAGCAGCAACAGCACGAGCGTCGAGGGACTGGCATAGGCGGCGAGGGCGGCGCGCCAGGTTTTACGGGGCATGGGCTGGAGTCTGCCTCAAAAATTGCGAAAACAAAGCGCGCACTCTAACCGCTGTGCTCTACCGGGCGCCAGCCATGGCGCTGAATATCAACACGATTATTCAGGACACTGATCCCTTCCGTGCGCAAGCGTGCGCGCTGTTCGTCCCCCGAGGCGCTCCCCGCCGGCAGACTGATCCGACCGCCGGCACCCAACACCCGATGCCAGGGCAGCTTCGTGTCGTTCGGCAACTGGCTGAGGGTGCGCCCTACCCAGCGCGCGGCGCGGCCCAGGCCGGCCATTTCGGCGAGCTGACCGTAAGTGACCACCTTGCCGGCCGGCACTTGTGCCAGGGTCAGGTAAAGGGTGGTGCGGCGGATTTGCGCGGCGTTTTCGGTGGCCGCTGGGGTGTCACTCATAAGAGGTTCCTGAAAGGATGTCCGTCCGTAGATTAATTCCTACAAGGCTGGTTGAGAAATGAACTCATCACCCATACGCGGGTCAGTCGTTGCTGAGGTGTCATCCTGGGGGATAATGCCGCCTTTTCACTGAAAACTTGAGCCCATTATCGCTTATGTTGTCTAGAACCCTGCTTTGCCTAGCTGTTACCAGCGCCTCCATGCCTTTGCTTGCCGATACCGTCTGGTTGAAGAACGGCGACAAGCTCACCGGTAAGATCACCGTTTTCGATGGCGGCAAATTGCTGATCCAGACCGATTACGCCGGCGCGATTCCCATCGACTGGAAACAGGTCAAGACCCTTGAGAGCGACCAGCAACTGCTGGTCAAGCAGGATGCCTACACGGGTGAGAAAGCCAAGGCCCTGCACGCCGCCGAGGACGGCAAGGTCACGCTAGCCAACGGCGATGCGCCCAAGACCGTCGAGCTGGCCAGCATCCAGCAAATCCTCAAGCCCAAGCCGGTGGTCGAGGACCTGGTGTGGAAGGGCAATATCGATGCCGCCCTGGATTATCAGCGCGCGGAAAACGATACCGATGATTACGACATCGATTTCAAGACCTCGGCACGCCACGGTAGATGGCGGCATACCGCCGAAGGCGAATATAACCGTGAGTTCCAGGACGACGTGGTTTCGGCCGACAACTGGAGGCTGGAGTATTCCCTTGATCGGTTTTTCACCGATAAATGGTTTTGGCAAGGTCGCTTGAACTACAAGCGCGACAAGGTTGAAGACCTGGCGCGTCAGCGCGTCGTGGGTACCGGTCCGGGCTATCAATTCTGGGATGACGAGCTGGGCGCGTTCTCGCTGGGCTCGCTGCTCAACCGCACCGACTATGAGTACCGCGATGGCGGTAAGGATAACTTCTATTCCGTGGCCATGAAGTGGGATTACAACCGCTACCTGATTGGCAAGCGCGTCGAGTTCTTCACCAACGGCGAAGTGGGTAAGCCGCTGTCCGACGTTGCGGATTATGCCTACGACGCAGAGATCGGGTTGCGCTACAAGGTGACCGATTGGGCCTCGCTCAATCTCAAGGCCGAGAAGGATGTCATCGAAGGCACTGAAGACAGTGACTTGAGCAAGACGCGGTACACGGCTGGATTTGGCGTCACCTGGTAATTCCAGGCCAACACAGACCTTAATGTGGGAGCGGGCTTGCTCGCGAAAGCGATGTGCCAGTCACTATATAGGTGACTGATACGACGCCTTCGCGAGCAAGCCCGCTCCCACAGTTTTTTGTGCGCCGGGGAAAATTGACAGGCACAAAAAAGCCCCGCTTTTGAGGGCGGGGCTTTTTACTAAAGCAAGGACAAGTTAGATAACTTGAACTTCTTCAGCTTGCATGCCTTTCTGACCGCGGGTAGCGATGAAAGAAACCTGTTGGCCTTCTTTCAGGCTTTTGAAGCCGTCGGATTGGATAGCTTTGAAGTGAACAAACAGGTCGTCACCGGATTGTGGGGTGATGAAGCCGAAGCCTTTTTCATCGTTGAACCACTTAACGGTACCAGTTTGGCGATTAGACATGGTGTAACTCCTTGAACAAAGATAACTGCGACTCAGGAAGAACCCTGGCCGAGACTGAGTGCAAAGAGCAGGAAAAATTCTTGTAGATGGTTGGATCGAAATTCAACATATCGTGTAGAGATTCTCAGTGACACAAGCAGCACAGTGGCGCCACCTTAACCCTTTTTCCGGAACGTGCCAATGGTCTTCGCGAAGGTTTCTCAGAATTAGTGACTGGCGGCGCGTGGTATTGCCGTCAGGACCCGGAAATCAAGGTGGATCGGCGAGAATTGCGTCCGGCGCTTTGAACCCGGCCCCGCGCCCCGGTAAGATGCCGGACGTATTTTTTCCACCTCGCTATTCAGGAAACCCGCCATGAGCATCAAATCGGACAAGTGGATTCGCCGCATGGCGCAAGAGCACGGCATGATCGAGCCCTTCGTCGAGCGCCAGATGCGTGGCGAAGGCGCCGACCGGTTGATTTCCTTCGGCGTCTCCAGCTATGGCTACGACGTGCGCTGCGCCGATGAATTCAAGGTGTTTACCAACATCAATTCGGCCACCGTCGACCCGAAGAACTTCGACGAGAAGAGCTTCGTCGACGTCAAGAGTGACGTTTGCATCATCCCGCCGAACTCTTTCGCCCTGGCCCGCACCGTCGAGTACTTCCGTATTCCGCGCAACGTGCTGACCATCTGCCTGGGCAAAAGCACCTATGCCCGTTGCGGCATCATCGTCAACGTCACGCCGCTGGAGCCGGAGTGGGAAGGCCACGTGACCCTGGAATTCTCCAACACCACGACCCTGCCGGCGAAAATCTACGCCAACGAGGGCGTGGCGCAGATGCTGTTCCTGGAGTCCGATGAAGAGTGTGAAGTGTCCTACAAAGACCGTGGCGGTAAGTACCAGGGCCAGCGCGGCGTGACGCTACCGCGTACCTGATTCAGACGAACTGTTGGAATTCCTGGGCGGGCAGACACTCTATTGCGTGTACTGCCCGTTTTTGCGTCAGCGCACCGGGCTTCGCCCAGGAGTTGTTCTATGAAGATCGATCCGCGAATCAGTGCCGAACTGGCAAAGCTTGAGCCCAATCAGATCGGCGTGATGGCCTGGTCATTGCTGGCCCATCCTGCCGAAGTGGCGGGCGGCATTCCCGGCCAGCCCGATCCCGATACCCCCAACGAACAACCTAACGAACCCACTGAACCCGGTGAACCGACCCTGCCGGACGAGCCGCCTCCTGCGCCTGTTGCCTGATGAGATCATGGTCCGTTGCCTGGTTGTTCAGTTAACGGGCCATATTTCGTTATCGCCGATGACAAATATCCTGCAGTCATTGTCCTGCTCGACCTGATAGCCGCCCGTAAAAGCTCCAAAGGCCGGCAGCAGGCTGACTTCGCCGCCCAGCCGGAAACACGGCAGCCGCAGGCGTTGCCGGCCCTTACCGCTGAGGCGATAGACCGGGTGCACATGGCCAGCCAGCACATGGCGGCAGGGGTGTGGGTCTGGTTCGTGCTGCACGGCGAATGGCCCCAGCAGCATAGGCTCCGGCACGACGCGAATATCCAGCGCTGACGGTGGATCGCCGGCGCGCTTGTCATGGTTGCCTCGAATTAACGTCATGGCCAGGTGCTGATGTCGTTCACGCCAATCGGAAAGGGCCTTCAAGGTACCTGGCGCATGAGAGCCGGGGCCGTGAAGAAAATCTCCCAGAAAAATCAGTTGTCGACACGACAGACTCGCCAGTAGCGCATCCAGTACCGCGATGTTGCTGGCGGTCGTACCGTGGGGCACCGGTTGCCCCAGGCTTCGATAAGCGGCGGCCTTGCCGAAGTGGACATCGGCCACCATCAGGGTTTCCTGGGCGGGCCAGTACAGGGCTTTCTCCGGTAGCAACCAAAGTTCTTCGCCGGCCAGGTTGACGGGATAAGGCGCGGGCATCAGCGGGCACCGCGATCGGCGGTTTTTTCCAGCTCGCTGACCATCCGTCGGATCCTGTCGGCAAGTTTTTCCGAGCTCATGCTTTCCCTGAACCGCTCCACCAGCAACGGAAATCCGAGCGGGGTGGGGCGCTTGATGACATGCAGGTCCAGTTTCAAGGTGTTGAGGCGTTCCAAGGTCTGCTCCAATCGACGAATATCCAATTCTTCCCGCAAGACTTCCTCCCCGGCCTGGGCAAGCAGGAGGTTGTCGGCGTCATATTGCTTGAACACTTGAAAGAACAAGCCGCTGGAGGCCTGGACTTGTCGGGTGCTTTTCGGGGCTCCGGGGTAGCCGGCGAATACCAGCCCGGCGATCCGGGCGATTTCGCGAAAGCGCCTGAGGGCCAGCTCCCCGGCATTCAGGCTCGCGAGCACGTCGGACAGCAAGTTGTCGGCTCTTAGCAGCGCCGGGTTCAGGTGCCGAGACCAATCCACTGCCGTGGCGCTGAGCAATTCCAGGCCGTAGTCGTTGACCGCAATGGAAAAGGTCAGCGGTTGTTGCTGACTGACGCGCCAAGCCAGCAGGCTGGCCAGCCCCAGATGAACCTGGCGCCCGGCAAATGGGTACAGGAACAGATGCCAGCCTTCCCGGGACTTCAGTGCTTCGGCCAACAGCGTGGTTTGCGTGGGCAAGCCGGACCAGCGCTGTTGGGTCAACAGCAACGGTTGCACGGCTTGCATCTCCGGCCCTTCGAAGCGGCCCATGGCGGCCTCGCTCAGGCGCGCTACCACCGCTGCCGCCAGTTCGCTGGAAAGCGGCATCCGTCCGCCGTTCCAGCGCGGCACAGCGGCTTTTTTCGCCTGGCTGCGACGCACGTAGGCGGTCATGTCTTCGACGCGGACCAATTCCAGCAATCGTCCGGCGAACAGGAAGCCATCGCCGGGCCGCAGGCGGGCAATGAAACCTTCTTCCACACTGCCCAGGGTCTTACCGCCACCGCCCTTGCTCCAGAATTTCAATTGCAGGCTGGCATCGCTGACGATGGTGCCGATGCTCATGCGGTGACGTCGGGCCAGGCGCGCGTCGGGGACGCGCCAGATCCCGTGTTCATCCGGTTCGACCCTTCGGTAGTCGGGATAGGCGGTCAAGGACAGGCCGCCGTGGCGCACGAACGCCAGGGCCCAGGCCCATTCGGCTTCGTTCAGGTCACGATAGGCCCAGGCGCCGCGCACTTCCTCGAGCAATTCTTCGGGAACGAAGCCGCCGCCCAGGGCCATGCTGACCAGATGCTGCACCAGCACATCCAGGGGTTTGTGGGGCGACTCACGGGGTTCGATGCGCCGTTGGGCCACGGCATCCTGGGCGGCGGCGGCTTCGATCAGTTCCAGGCTATGGGTCGGCACCAGCGTTACCCGCGAGGTCCGTCCCGGCGCATGACCGGAACGCCCGGCACGTTGCATCAGCCGGGCCACGCCCTTGGCCGAGCCAATCTGCAGCACCCGCTCCACCGGCAGAAAATCCACCCCCAGGTCCAGGCTGGACGTGCAGACCACGGCTTTAAGCTGACCGTCCTTGAGCGCGCGTTCCACCCAGTCGCGAGTGTCCCGGGACAATGAACTGTGGTGCAGCGCGATCAGCCCGGCCCAATCCGGTCTTGCTTCGAGAATGGCCTGGTACCAGATTTCCGCTTGCGCCCGGGTGTTGGTGAACACCAGGCAACTGCGGCTGGCGTCGATTTGCGCGACGACCTGAGGCAGCATCTTCAGACCGATGTGCCCGGCCCACGGAAAGCGCTCGAGGGCCGGGGGCAGCAGCGTGTCGACCTGCAGCGTCTTGTCGTTGGCCCCTTGCACGCTGACCCCGTTGCCTTGGGGGATCAATACCTGTTCGGCGTGGGCCTGGTTTCCCAACGTGGCGGAGATGCCCCAGACGATGAGTCCGGGATGCCAGTGCCGCAAGCGGGCCAAGGCCAGTTGCAATTGCACACCGCGCTTGTTGCCGAGCAACTCGTGCCATTCGTCCACCACGACCATGCGCAGGGTCGAGACGGCGGTTTGCGCATCGGCACGGGCGAGCATCAGGGTCAGGCTTTCGGGGGTAGTGATCAGTGCGGTGGGCAGGCGCCGGCCTTGGCGAGCACGTTCGCTGGCGCTGGTATCGCCGGTGCGCAGGCCGACGCTCCAGGGCAGCTGCAGGTCCGCCAGCGGAGCTTCGAGGGCTTTGCCGGTGTCGGCGGCCAGCGCTCGCATCGGGGTGATCCACAGGACGGTCAGTGGTTCGGCCGGTGGTTTGCGTTTGCGCGGTTTGTCCGTAGGAGGGGCGGGGCGGGCGAAACGATTGAGAGCCGCGAACCATACGGCGTAGGTCTTGCCGGCACCGGTGTTGGCATGCAGCAACCCGGACTCACCACGCTTGACGGCGGTCCAGACCTGCTTCTGAAAAGCGAACGGCTTCCAGCCGCGGACGCTGAACCACTGGTTTGCGAAGTTGTTGGATGTCGCCATGCCTGCCGCGTGCGTCCTGAAGGTCCTTCTTCAGTGACCACGGCGAGATATGAAAGGTTTTATGCCCAAGGGGATCGTCTGGCCGGAAGGCTCTTGTGGCGAGGGAGCTTGCTCCCGCTGGGCTGCGAAGCGGCCCCCTGGTTCTGGCTGACACACCGCAGGGGGCCGCTTCGCGCCCCAGCGGGAGCAAGCTCCCTCGCCACGGGGCTTGCCAGGGAGTTTATTTCAGGTTGCCACTGAGAAACTGCTTGAGCCGTTCGCTCGTGGGGTTGCCCAGCACGTCTTCCGGCGCGCCTTCTTCTTCCACCAGGCCCTGGTGCAGGAAGAGCACCTGGTTCGAGACTTTCCGGGCGAAGCTCATTTCGTGGGTCACCATGATCATGGTCCGGCCTTCTTCGGCCAGGCCCTGGATCACTTTCAAGACTTCGCCCACCAGTTCCGGGTCCAGGGCCGAGGTGGGTTCGTCGAACAGCATGACCTCGGGTTCCATGGCCAGCGCCCGGGCAATCGCCACGCGCTGTTGCTGGCCGCCGGACAGGAACGCCGGGTATTGCTCGGCCACCCGTGCCGCCAGGCCGACCTTGTCGAGGTAGCGGCGGGCACGGTCGTCGGCTTCCTGTTTGCTGATACCCAATACCCGGCGTGGCGCCATGGTGATGTTTTCCAGCACGGTCATGTGGCTCCACAAATTGAAGTGTTGGAACACCATGGCCAGGCGCGTGCGGATGCGTTGCAGCTCATCGGCGTCGGCCACGTGCATGCCGTGGCGGTCCTTGATCATCTGGATTGCCTGGCCATCCAGGCTCATGGCGCCGTCGTTGGGTTGCTCCAGGAAATTGATGCAGCGCAAGAAGGTACTTTTGCCCGAGCCGCTGGCGCCAATCAGGCTGATGACGTCGCCGGTCTTGGCCTTGAGCGAAACGCCTTTGAGCACCTGATGTTCGCCATAGCTTTTATGCAGGCCTTCGATGGTCAGTTTGTACATGGAACGGGCATCCTCAAGGCGAAAGTAGGTAGCCACTGCGGTAGGCTTCGGTGCCAGCGACATGGGCGATCACCATGCCGGCAGTGGCCATGCGGCGCAGCGAACGGGCGTATAGCAGGCCGGCATTGCGGCAATGAACGGGCGTGACGGTGTCGTTGACCGGGTCGATAATCTCAGCCACCAGTTGCCCGGCCTCCAGGTACTCGCCGGGTAGGGCGCTGTAGACCAGCAGCCCACCCACAGGTGTGGCGACCGGTTCCACGCCGGCCAGCGGCGTGGCCGGGTAGGGCAGGTCGGGCAAGGGCATCGGTTCGCCGTCGATGGCGCCGAAGCGGATCAGGTATTCGATCAGGGCCTGGCAGTCGAGGCTCGCCAGGCCATGGTTGACGTCGCCCTGGCCGCGCAACTCCACGGTGACCGAAAAGCTGCCCAAGGGAATCTCGAAGCGCTCGCCGAAGCGTTCCTTGAGCTGCCACCAGAGCAGCGTGAAGCACTCATCGAACGACTGGCCCCCCGAGTCGGTGGCGAGCAAACTGGCCTCGGCACCGATGTAGCGCGCCAAGGGCTCGACCTGCGGCCAGGCTTCCGGCGTGGTGTACAAGTGGGCCACGGCTTCGAAGTCGCAGTGCAGGTCCAGCACCATGTCGGCGTCGCAGGCCAGCCGTTGCAGGGCCAGGCGCAGGGATTGCAGCTGCGTGCTGGCGGTTTGTCGGGAAAGGGCATCGCGCAGGCTGGTGCGGATCAGCATCAGGTTGTGCTGCGGATCGTCGGTGAGCAGGCCTTCGATTTCGTTGCCGATTTCTTCGCTCAGGTCGACGAACCGACGGTTGAAGTTCTGTCCGCTCTCCATTTCATAGCGCCCCAGGGGCACGTCCATCAGCACTTGTTCAAGGCCGATAGGGTTGGCGACGGGCACCAGCACGATCTCGTGCCGCAGATGCCCGGACGCCTCGAGTTCGGCCAGGCGCTGCTTGAGGTGCCAGGACACCAGCATGCCGGGCAGCTCATCGGCGTGCAGGGACGACTGGATGTAGATTTTGCCGACGGCTTTTTCCGGGCCGAAGTGGAAGCTGTGGATCTTGCGTGCGGTCCCCGGCAGCGGGGCCAGCAGGTCATGAATCTGGTGGCGCATTGCTTGTGTGTCCTGGAACAGAAGCCCTAGTGAGTCGGCCCGAGAAAGGCCAGCCAGCGGCGTTCGGCGAGGCGGAAGAGGCCCACCAGTGCAAAGGTGACGGTCAGGTAGATCAGCGCGGCGATCCCGAACGACTGGAAGGTCAGGAACGTGGCCGAGTTAGCGTCCCGGGCGACTTTTAGCACGTCAGGAACGGTAGCGGTGAACGCCACGGTCGTCGAGTGCAGCATCAAAATCACTTCGTTGCTGTAATACGGCAGCGAGCGCCGCAGCGCCGAGGGCATGATCACATAGGCGTAGAGCTTCCAGCCGGTCAGGCCGTAGGCCTTGGCCGCTTCGACTTCGCCATGGTTCATGCTGCGAATCGCCCCGGCGAAAATTTCCGTGGTGTAGGCGCAGGTGTTCAAGGCGAAGGCCAGGATCGTGCAGTTCATCGCATCGCGAAAGAAACTGTCGAGCATTGGCTGGGCGCGCACCGCCGCGATGCTGTAGATGCCGGTGTAGCAGATCAGCAACTGGATATAGAGCGGCGTGCCACGGAACAGGTAGGTGTAGAACTGCACGGGCCAACGCACGTAGATCTTGGGCGAAACCCGGGCGATGGACAGCGGGATCGACACCAGGAAACCGATCAGCAGCGAGGCGCTGAGCAGCCACAGGGTCATTGCCAGGCCAGTGACGTTGACGCCGTCGCTGTACAGGAACGGCCGCCAGTATTCTTGCAGAAGTTCGATCATCGCACGGCCTCCCGGGCGCCGGCGGCGTAGCGACGTTCAAGCCAACGCAGGATGAAATTGGACGCGCTGGTGATCAGCAGATAAATCAGCGCCGCCAGCACCAGGAAGTAAAACAGCTGGTAGGTGCTCTTGCCCGCGTCCTGGGCGGCCTTGACCAAGTCGGCCAGGCCAATGATCGACACCAGCGCGGTGGCCTTGAGCATGACCATCCAGTTGTTGCCGATACCCGGCAGGGCAAAGCGCATCATTTGCGGGAACACCACGAAGCGGAAGCGCTGGCCACGCTTGAGGCCATACGCTGTGGCGGCTTCGACCTGGCCCCGGGGCACCGCGAGGATCGCGCCGCGAAAGGTTTCGGTGAAGTACGCGCCATAGATGAAGCCCAGGGTAATCACCCCGGCGCCGAATGGGTCGATCTCGATGTATTCCCATTCCATGAAGTCGGTAAAAGAGGTCAGCCAGGTTTGCAGGCTGTAGAAAATCAGCAACATCAGCACCAGGTCCGGCACGCCACGAATCAGCGTGGTGTAGAGCTGGGCAGGGATTCGCAGCAGTTTGACACTGGACAGCTTGGCGCTGGCACCCAGCAGGCCGAGCAAGACGCTCAGTAACAAGGACAGGGCAGACAGCTTGATGGTCATCCAGGTGCCTTGCATCAGCAACGGGCCAAAGCCCTGCAGGCTGAAGGCCGAGAGCCCCAGATTTTGTAGGAGTTGTTCGAACATGAAAGAGGCCTTTGGCAGGAAGAAAGCGCCCATCCGAGACCGGATGGGCGCAGCGCATTATTTGCCGCTGTACAGATTCAGATCGCCAAAGTGTTTTTTCTGGATTTCGGCGTACTTGCCGTCATCGTGTAACGCTTTGATACCTTTATCCAAAAGTGCCTTCAGCTCGTTGTTACCTTTCTTGATACCGATCGCGGTCTTGGCCGGCAGCAGTTCGCTGTCCACGGGCTTGCTGACTTCATAGTCGGCGCCTTTGGGCGATTTCAGGAAGCCCAGCTCGGCTTGCAGCATGTCCTGGATGGCGGCATCGAGGCGGCCGGAGGTCAGGTCGGCATAAACCTGGTCCTGGTTCTGGTAGGCCTGGGTCTTGACGCCGGCCTTGTCCAGCACGGCTTTGGCGTAGGCTTCCTGGATGGTGCCTTGCTCGTAGCCGACGGTTTTGCCTTTGAGCGAAGCGGGATCTTCGTTCAGGCCCGAGCCTTTTTTGAACACGTACGCCGTCGGGCCGGAGAACAGCTCGCTGGAGAAGTCGATGACTTTCTCGCGGGCCGGAGTCACGGTCATGGACGAGATCACACCGTCGAACTTATTGGCCTTGAGGCCCGGGATCATGCCGTCGAAATCGCTTTCGACCCATTTGCATTTGACCTTCAGCTCCGCGCAGATCGCATTGCCCAGGTCGATGTCGAAACCGACCAGGCTGCCGTCGGCGGCCTTGGATTCAAACGGGGCGTAGGACGGGTCGACACCAAAACGCAATTCCTTGTATTCCTTGGCCGTGGCGACGCCGGCGGCCATGCACAACGCCAGTGCAGAAAGGGTCAGCAGTGCTTTTTTCATTATTCAATCCCTAAAACCAATATGAGCGCTTGTGGCGCGTAAGTATTGTTACCGGTGAAGGCGAGAACGGTATGACGGCATAAAGGTAGCAATTTCCGAACCAGAGTGCCGAACAAGTGTTTTAAAAGCTTCGGCGGCAGGTCGCGGAGCGCAATGGTGCGCGGGTACGAGCGTACCTTAAAAGGTGCACCAATATAGCGCCGACTCTGCGTTCTGAGCTCAAGTGGCGGGGGAATGGCCGCTGCTCAAAACATCGGTGTGCCGACCGCGCTGGAACAGGCCCTTCCCAGGAAAGCCGTAGCGGCTTGAAGGTTTTAATCGCGTTCTTTTCAAACCTCAGTATCAGGTCTCAATACCGGACTGCTGCGCGCGGGGGGGGTACTAAGCGCTCGGCCAAGGGATTGCCCGGTCATTTCGATATATCGGTAGGTGAACATCGACACCAGGACGACCGATCCCGCTATCAGTAAAGCGATGAGGTTATTAAGCGGCACATTACCGAGGTCCAGGTAACGAGTCCCGTCGATCACCGGTGCAATGTCAATGCCTACGATTTTTCTCGCCACCATGAACACCGACACTACGCAAAACAGAACCGCTGCGTGGGTCAGGTAGATGGAATAAGACAATTTGCCGAGAAAACCGAAGCCACGGCCCGCCAACAACCGTGACACAGCGCCGCGATCAAAGGCGAATATCACCACGATGGCACCGAACAACGGGCTGGCCCACAACTGCTTCGCTGCAAAATCGTTGATCACGAAAACCAGCGCCACTACCACCGCTACCACTTCAAAGGTTGTCAGCAACCAGGTTTGGGCCTGGGCGGGGTGGGGGAGCTTAAGATACACGGCGTAAGCCAGGCAGCCGGTGAAAAAGTAGGCGAGGCCCCGAAGCGACTCGACGGTAAAGAAGGTATTGTCTGCATACATCAACGCCAGGGCTACGAACACCACCGTTACCCATACCCACGTCCTGACGCCGAAAGCGATGCCCAGGATCAGGGCGAAGATCATGTAGGTGTAATACTCGATACTAATGCTCCAAGACGGATAGTTGAATGACAGTGGGTTAGTCAAATGCGTCCAGGATTGCAACAGCAGTGCATTCGGCAGGATTTCAGACGGGGCAAACTTCCCGGAAAAGGGAGAGTTGTTGAAGTCCATGCCTTTTTGGGCTGCCATGTATCGCCCGCATTCTAACAGTATAAAAATACTCAGCATAAAGAGGTGCAGGGGTAGCAAGCGGAATGTTCGTGTGATGAAGAACTTTCGAAAATTAAACTGCACCGAGCTGCCATAAGCGTGCGTCAATACAAAACCACTCAATACAAAGAAGAAAGATACAAATACTTCGGCATGGCGAAATAACAACCATTCGGTAAAGCTGCCGCTGACGCGTAAGTGATAGAGCATCACTGAAATGGCCATCAACCCCCTGAAGCTGTCTAGCGACTGAAACCGCTTCTCTGCGCGCATGGCAGGCTCCCTACTCGTGTGGGTGGCACGTCCTGGATGTCACTCCGATCAACACGCCATTGGGGGCGGTCCCGCTCGGCTTCATCCTGAGAAGGTGCTGCCGCTCCCCGAATGATTGCATCCCTTTCACGGTTGCATAATGGGCCAGGGGCAGGATCTGGACGATTGGAGAAACTTAAATAAAATGACCGATCTGATGTCACGTTAGCAGTGCGCTTTAAAAGAGCAAGTCGGTTTTTTCTTGTCGTGATGAATGCACGGATGACGCAATTACGGCGTCAGAAAAACTGCCAGTGCGCGGGGCGTCAATAGTTTTTTAAAAACGCATGAATCAGAACTTGATTACATATTCTTAAATGCCGTTCATCGACGATTCAAACTATTTTTCTCACCCCTGTTACATGGTGACTATTGAGTAGTCGTGATGCCCCTGTCGAGTGCTGGGATGGACGCATTCGTTTGAAGTACCGTTTGAAGCATTTTCGCCTTGATGTGGAGAGCGTCCTGACGCCGGCAGAAGCTGACGCTGACCGGAGGAGGGCGGTCAGCATTTCAACAGATCCTGAAGCGTCGCCAGTGTGTCCGCCTCGTCGGCGCTCTTGTCCTGGCGCCAGCGCAACATCCGTGGAAACCGCACGGCGATCCCGCTCTTGTGGCGCTTGGACAAGGCGATGCCCTCGAAACCCAGCTCGAACACGAGGGTGGGCGTGACACTGCTCACCGGGCCGAACTTTTCCACGGTGGTCTTGCGCACGATGCTGTCGACCTGACGCATTTCTTCATCGGTCAGCCCTGAATAGGCCTTGGCGAATGGCACCAGGGTGCGTTCGCGACTGCCCGGTGGGTTGTCCCACACGGCGAAGGTGTAGTCGCTGTAGAGGCTGGCGCGCCGGCCGTGGCCGCGTTGGGCATAGATCAGCACCGCGTCGACGCTGAACGGGTCGATCTTCCATTTCCACCAAACGCCCATGTCCTTGGTCCGCCCGACGCCGTATAGCGCATCGCGGGCCTTGAGCATCATGCCCTCGACACCCAGGCTACGTGAGGCCTCGCGCTGCCGGGCGAGGTCGGACCAATCATCCCCGATGACAATCGGCGACGGCAGCAGCACTGGACTGCGGCTACGAGCAATCAGTGCTTCCAGTTGCCCGCGACGCTCGGTTTGCGGACGACTGCGCCAATCTTCGCCTTGCCATTCCAGCAGGTCGTAGGCCATCACCACCACGGGCGCGTCTTCGAGGATTTTCTTGCCCAGGGTCTTGCGGCCGATGCGCTGCTGCAAGAGGGCGAACGGTTGTACGGCCGGTTGCATCGGCGTTTCCGGATCGAAGGCGTCCTCGGTCACCGGTTGCGAGGTTTTCCACACCACGATTTCCCCGTCGATCACCGTGCCGTCTGGCAGCGCCTGCGCCAGGACATGCAGTTCGGGGAAACGCTCGGTCACCAGTTCCTCGCCCCGCGACCAGACCCACAAATGACCGTCGCGCTTGACCACCTGAGCACGAATGCCGTCCCACTTCCATTCCACCTGCCAGTCACTGGCCGGGCCCAGCAACGTGTCGAATTGCTCCAGCGGTTGCGATAAGGCGTGGGCCAGGAAGAACGGGTAGGGCTGGCCGCCCCGTTGGGCATGTTCGTCGTCCGATTCGGCCGCGATCAGCTTGAGGTAGCCGGCCGCCGTCGGCCGATGGGACAGGTCGGTGTAACCCACCAGGCGCTGGGCCACCCGTTTGCTGTCCAGCCCGGCCATGCCAGCGAGGGCCCGGGTCACCAGCAGTTTGGATACACCGACCCGGAAGCTGCCGGTGATGAGCTTGATGCAGAGCATCAGGCTTGGCCGGTCGAGTTGCGCCCACAACGCCGGTAACCGCTGTGCCAACACCTCGGGTGACTCACCGCGCAGGGGTAGCAGTTTCTCCTCGATCCACAGCGCCAGGCCCTCGTCGGAGCTATGGGGCGACTCCGGCAACACCAGCGAGATGGTTTCGGCCAGGTCGCCCACGGCCTGATAGCTTTCTTCGAACAGCCACAATGACAATCCGGACACCTGCACCGCCAGCTCCCGCAGGATTTTTACCGGTACCAGTTGCCGTGGGCGGCCACCGGAGAGGAAGTACACGGCCCACGCCGCGTCCTGGGGCGGGGCCTGGGTGAAATAGCCCTGCATGGCGGTCAACTTGGCGTTGCTGGACGTGGTGGCGTCCAGTTCGGCGTACAACTCGGCGAAGGCCTTCATGACGCGTCCTGGCCGCTGTCGATGGCCGCGGCGACGTCTTCTTCATCATCACCGTATTCGGTGACGAAGCCCTGGGCGTCGAGGCCTTGTTCGCGCAAATGGCGCACCAGCACGCCCACCGAACCGTGGGTGACCATGACCCGCTCGGCGCCGGTCTGTGCGACGGCCCAGAGCAGCCCGGGCCAGTCGGCATGATCGGACAGCACGAACCCCCGGTCCACCCCGCGCCGCCGCCGGGTGCCGCGCAAGCGCATCCAACCGCTGGCAAAGGCATCGCTGTAGTCGCCGAACCGGCGCATCCAACTGCTGCCTCCGGCAGAGGGCGGGGCGATCACCAGCGCCCGGCTCATGATCGGGTCGTTCTTTTTCACGTCGCCGACATAGATCGTCGGCGGCAGGTGAACCCCGGCCTCGCGGTAGACCCGGTTGAGCGGCTCCACCGCGCCGTGGGCAAGGATGGGGCCAAGGGTTTCGTCGATACCGTGGAGAATCCGCTGGGCCTTGCCGAAGGAATAACAAAACAGCACGCTCGCGCGGCCCGCAGCGATGTTGCCGCTCCACCACTGATTGATTTCGTCGAAGACCTGCGACTGTGGCTGCCACCGATAGATCGGCAGGCCGAAGGTGGATTCGGTGATGAACGTATGGCATTTCACCGGCTCGAACGGCGTACACGTGCCGTCGGGCTCGACTTTGTAATCCCCTGACGCCACCCAGACCTCACCTTGATACTCCAGCCGCACCTGGGCCGAGCCCAGCACGTGGCCGGCGGGATGAAAACTCAAGGTCACGCCGTGATGCAGCAGGCGTTCGCCATAGGGCAGGGTTTGCAGGTTGATGTCCTGGCCGAGCCGCGAACGCAGGATGCCTTCGCCAGGTGCCGCTGCCAGGTAGTGTTGGTTGCCGCCACGGGCGTGGTCGCCGTGGGCGTGGGTGATGACCGAGCGTTCAACCGGACGCCACGGGTCGATGTAGAAATCTCCGGGCGGACAGTACAGGCCTTCGGGGCGGGCAATGACAAGATCCATGCAATCACCGGGGCGATGGGCTTGTCAGGTAGAGGCGGGGGCGGGGAGAGAAGTTCTATTGGGTTTTGATGGAGCAGGATCAGGTGGCTGGATGGGCAAATGTGGCGAGGGGATTTATCCCCGTTGGGCTGCGAAGCAGCCCTGAAACCAGGCAACTCGGTGTATCAGGCAAATTGAGTTGGCTGCTTTGGGACTGCTTCGCAGTCCAACGGGGATAAATCCCCTCACCACAGGGGGGCAGTCTATTTTCCGGGCACCAGGGTCAACCGCGTCTTGCCATACGCCCGATCGAAATTCTGCGGTTGCAGGGACAGGTTCTGATACTGCCCCTTGAGCCACGGATCGAGGCCATTGACGTAGTTCGGGCCGGCGGGGTTATCGGACTGGCCGGTGCCTCCCTGCATCATCAATGGCTCAGGTTGGCCGAAGTCGACGATAAAGCGCATCGCTGGCGCCAGGGCGGTGTTGAGGTCCTGGCCCCAGGCGAACGCCGCGGTATTGAGCGTGGTGGCGTCGCCACCGGCCGGTATCGGGCCGCGCACGGTCTGGCCGCTGCTGTTTTTCCAGGCGTAGTGATGCAACGTGCCCCACTGCCAGGCCTTGTGATCGCCGCCCAACTGGCTGTCACCGGCGCTGATGGCCGCTGCCAGGCTGCGGGCGAGGATGACCGCCTTGTCTTCTTTCTGCGGTGTGCGCACATCGTCCCAGAACGGGCTGTCCTCGCGACCCAGCAGGTGATCGGCCTGGGCCGAGTAAGACAATTGGCCGTTGGCAACCAGGGCTTTCCACGCCGAGCTGCCGTCCGGGCCCAGCTCGTCGAGGAAAATCTGCTTCATGCTTTCCTGCAGGAACAGCTCATAAATGGCTGCGTCGGCGGAAGTCGGGCTGAGCCGGCCATCGAACGCCATCAGTCGGGTGTAAGCCTCGCGAGCCTTGGCCCGCTCAACCACCGGCAGCGCTTCGATCGCTTGCTTGAGCGGCTGGGACATGCCCGGCGCTTCGAAGACTTTCTTGAGCTTGGCTGCGAACGTCGTGGTCTGGTCGTACTGCATGGCGGTCAGGCTGCGGGCGTCGTGCTTGCCTCCGCCGGCCAGTTCGGCCATGCGCTCGCCACGTTCCGGCGCGGCCCAGGAATTGGACAGCTGCATCCCGTAGCCGTGGGGAATGACCCGCTGGTTAGCGGTGCCGAGCCAGCCTTGGGCGGGGTCCTGGTCGTACGGATGCAACATCGGGTCGGCGTAACCGTCCCAGTCGTAGCGACCGTCCCAGCCCGGCGACGGCAACAGGCCTTCGCCTTCGCGGCGGTTCGGATAGCGGCCAGTGACTTGCCAGCCGATGTTGCTGGCGTCGGCGAACACCATGTTCACCGCCATGGCGCGGATTTCCCGGCTGGCATCGGAGGCTTTCTCGACGTTCTGCGCCCGGGACAGGTCGAAGAGCGCGTCGAGGGTCTTGTCGTCGGTGAAGCTCGGGGTCTGCAAGGCCAGGCCAAAGCCATTGGCCATGGCCGGGCCCTGGGCGCTGTTGAGCAGCGGGCCGTGGCGGGTTTCAAATACGGCCTCGCGAATCGGCCGCTGACCTTTGATGAAGTAGGTTTCGTTACGCACCATCACCTGCTGCCATTTGCCGTTGACCTCGTAGGACAGGCCGTTGCCCTGGCGTCGGATTTTTTCCAGGAACAGATCCTGGTTGTCTCCCAGTACGCTGGTCATGCTCCAGGCCACTTTGCCGTTGAAGCCCGCCAGAATCATGGGAATGCCCGCCACGGAAACCCCGGCCGCCTGGTACTTGGGCGCACGGATCTGCACCGGCACCCACAGTGACGACGTGCCCAATGGCCCATGGCTGTCGCTGGCCAACAGGCTCTTGCCGCCGCGGCTGCGTTGCGGCGCGATGGCCCAGTTGCTCGAAGACATCACATTCAACAGATTCAGCCCGGCCAACTGGCCGGTGGCCTTGCTGATGTCGTCCAGGCCCGGGACTTGACCGTTGAGTCGGATACCCTGGAGTTTATCGGCCTCGGCCATCGGCAGTTGCTCGTCCGGGTAGGACGGGCTCAGCCAGGCGAGTTTGTCGGAGGTGACGGTCTGGGCCAGCACCAGGTTGGCGATTTCTTCCGGCAGGTTGGCCGACTGGCTGAAATTCAGCAGGCAGAACATCAGCGCCGAGTCTTCCGGCTTCCAGTATTCGGGTTTGTAGCCGGTGGCGGCCAGGTCCGATGGCAGCTTGTCGCGGTAGCGGAACAGGTACGCGTTGACGCCGCGGGCATAGACTTCGAAGAAGCGCTTGAGCCGGGGCGAAGACGCCTTGTACAGCTCATCGGCGTTTTTCTTCAGGTTGATGGCGCGCATGTAGCGGTCGACATCCAGCCGCTCGGCCCCGGACATTTCCGCCAACCGACCCTGGGCCAGCAGGCGCAGGGTCACCATCTGGGTGATGCGATCGCTGGCATGGACGTAGCCGAGGGTGAACAGGGCGTCATGGAAGCTGTTGCTTTCGATCAGCGGCATGCCCATGGCATTGCGCCGAACCGAGACGTTCTGCGCCAGCCCCTTGAGCGGCTGCACGCCGGAAGTGGGCGCTACGGTGTCCTGCGTGTTCCAGGCCTGGCAACCGCTCAAACCGAGCACACTGGCCACTGCGGCGGCAACGCCGAGCCGGGGGATGAAGGAAATAGAGGCTGGCGAGGCCATGGCAAAGCTCCTGCGGGAGGGGGTGGCACCAATAAAGGCGCTACGTTAGTGAGCAGGAGGGGGCGGCGCAAGCGGGGGTGGGGGTTATTTGTTGATTTGGCGATGAAAGCCCGGGGCCACGCTTCCGGATAAGGCTTGCCTGTAGGAAGCCGTGATGCTCAAGTACGGAAAATCCAATGACGAGCAATGGAAAAACCGGCATGGAGCTACAGAAAAACGCGGCGCTGATCCTCATTGATCAACAAAAAGGCATCCTTCACCCCAGGCTCGGCCCTCGTAACAACCCCGAGGCGGAGCTGCGCATGCTCGAGTTGCTGGCGTTCTGGAGGCATTCGGCGCGGCCGGTGATTCATGTCCATCATTTGTCCCGCTCACCGGATTCGGTGTTCTGGCCGGGGCAGTCGGGCGTGGAGGTGCAGCAACGGTTCGAGCCGCTGGCCGGGGAAGACCTGATTCAGAAGCAGGTGCCGGACGCGTTCAGTGGCACCGCCCTGGAGGCGAATCTGCGCAAGGCCCGGATCGAGCAATTGGTGATTGTCGGCGTGGCGACGAACAACTCGGTGGAGTCCACAGCGCGTACGGCCGGCAACCTGGGATTCGACACTTGGGTGGCCGAGGACGCCTGTTTTACCTTCGACAAGGCCGATTATTTCGGTAACGCCCGTACGGCCAGCGAGGTGCATGCCATGTCGCTGGGCAACTTGCATGGCGAGTATGCGACCGTGGCCAGTGTGATGCGGATTCTGCAGGCGGGCTGATAGGTAGGTATTGACAGCTCCGGTCTCATCGCGAGCAAGCTCGCTCCCACATGGGGTCTGCGGCGATCACTGGATATCGCCTCACCGCCATTTCCCTGTGGGAGCGAGCTTGCTCGCGATGAAGGTCTAGCAGGCGAAGAAATTTTTCGCCTTCCCCCTCAAGCCCCGTGACACTTCTTGAATTTCTTGCCATTGCCACAAGGGCAAGGGTCGTTGCGACCGACATCCTTCAGGGCGTTGCGCACCGGTTCCTGGTGGGCGTGGCCGCAGTTTGGACCGTGGACATGGCCGTGATCGTGATCGTGATCGTGCTGATGGTCATGATCGTGATTGCAATCAGGGCCGTGAACGTGGGGTTGCTGGGTCATCGGGGTTACTCCGCAATAAAATCGGCGGCGATTATCACGCCATTGCGCTCCAGGTGCACGTAGTGAGCGATGAATAATCCGGTTTCCAGCTCACCTTCCAGACGATAGGGAATCTGCTGTCGGGGTTTCTCGAGCAATTTCACCACGTCCCGCACTTGTGGCCACAGATTGGTACGGATCGGCACCTTGAAATAGCCGCTGCGTTGAGGACCCACGGTGAACCAGTGTTCGTGCTCACCTTCGGTCAGCAGCAGATCACCCAAATGGATGCGATAGGTCAGGCCGCGCACGGTCAGGTCGCTGTCGCTAGGGTTGTCGACGCGAAAGTGCAGCATGAACTTCTGTTCCAGCAACCGGGCCCGCACCACCTCGACCTTGACCAGGCGCACCTGCGGTTCGAGGGCTTCGTCACTTCGCCAGGACGCACAGCCGCCAAGCCCGACGAACAGCAGCAGGCAAGTGAGGCGTAGCCAGTGTGATGAGTGAGTCATGTCCGTGCCTCTGGTCTATTCCCAGTCTAGCCCGCTGGTGGGCGGGCGAGCGTCGGACGATTCCGATATCAACGTGTGAAGTAGCCTGCACAGCACTTCTTGAATTTATGTCCACTGCCGCACGGGCAGCTGTCGTTGCGTCCGATCTTGACCGGCACGGTTGGGTCGATGAAGTACCAGCGTCCGCCATTCTGCACGAAGGATGACTGCTCGCGGTGGCTATGCTCTCCCTGGCCGTCATGCCAGCGCGCCGTGAACGTGACAAAGGCGTGTTCCGGTTGGCCGCCGAACACTTCGCTGCTTTCCACCTCCAGCCCCAGCCAGGTGCTGTTGGCGCTCCACTCGCTGATGGACTGGCGATCGAGGCCTTGCTGTTGGGCCGGGAGGGTGGTGGCCACCAGGTAATCCACCAGCCCCAGCACATAGGCGCTATAGCGCGAGCGCATCAAGGCTTCGGCGCAGGGCGGCGGGTGTCCGTCGTGGTAATGGCCGCAGCAGGTGTCCAATGGGTTGCCACTGCCGCAGGGGCAAATGGGTGTGTGCATGCTTGTGTTCACGGCTACCACCAGTATTTTCCAAAGTTTTCCGGGTTGGCCCAAAAGCGTGAGTTGAGCCAGTCGGGGACCTGTTTGTATTCAAGCAGATCGTAGGTAAACAGGGTCAGCACCTGCTCCTCGCGCTGGAATCGCTCACTGGCTTGCAGGGCCAGTGAGAAAAAGTCGGTTTCTTGCCAGCCGCAGGCGTTGAGGTCCGCCAGCACCGCGATACGGCTGGCGTTGAGATTGCGGATGCCACCCAACAGGTTCAGACCGTCGCGCTTGGGCAAGTGCTCCAGGCAATCGAGCGCCAGGGCCAGGTCAAAACGCTGCGCCGCCACGTCCGCCGGCAGCGAGCCGGGGCCGGCATGTACCACTTCGGTGTCGGGATGCGCCTGCCGGAACGCCTCGAGTGCGGGGAAACTGCTGGCACCGATCAACAACAGTTTTTGCGGGGCGTAGCGATCAAGCACGGCGGCCAGGGCTTGCTGGGGCGTGCGCGAAGAAATAGCAACGGTCATCGAAGTTCCTCAGTCAGAACCACCACGATAGCCTGCGCGGACATCTCGGCCTAGAGCGTTTGCGCCTGAACCTGTCGAAGTGCCGCAAACACGGGGCGAAAGCGGCGTTAGCATGATGCTGGCGCAGATCCGAACTCGGGTCTTTACTCCCCTGAATCGGCGCAACGCCGATCCCTCAAGGAGAAAACCCGATGAGCATAGTTCGGACAGCGTTACCCCTGGTTCTGCTAACCGGTGTGTTGACTGGTTGCGCAGGTTTGCAGAAAACCGACTGGCCGACCTGTGCGGCCGTCGGCGGCGTAATCGGCGCGGGCTTGGGCGCCACCGAAAGTACCTCCTGGGCTGGCGGCGGAGCGCTGTTCGTCGGCACCATGGCGGCGGCCTATTGCTGGGTGCACGGCGATGGCGACGAAGACGGCGATGGTGTGCCGGACAGCCGCGACAAGTGCCCGGGCACACCGAAGGGCGTGCAGGTCGATGCTGATGGCTGCCCGCCGCCCGTTCCGGCGCCGGTGGTTGAAGAAGCCGTGGTGGTCAAGGAAGAAACCATCGTGATCCGCGACGTGCACTTTGAGTTCAACAAGGCCACGCTGACCCCGGGCGACAAGGATGTCCTGAGTACCGTTGCGACCCGGCTGAAGCAAGAAACATCCACCGCGCAATTGCGGGTTACTGGCCACACCGACAGCGTTGGCAGCGATGCCTATAACCAACGGTTATCTGAGAAACGGGCCAATTCGGTGGTGCAATACCTGGTTGAAAACGGCGTGCCTCGTGCCAGTTTCGTCTCGGTGTCCGGCGCCGGTGAGAGCCAGCCGGTGGCCGACAACAAAACCGCCGATGGCCGCGCGATGAACCGCCGCACGGAAATCAAGATAAACCGCTGAAACCCTTGTCATCCGCGCCTTGTACAGTCGCGGATGCGGGTCTTTACTCCTGTGTGACCGGTATGGGCCGGTGACACAGGAGCCTTCACCATGAACGTTCTAATAAAGGCCGCCTTACCGGTATTGCTGGCGGGCAGTCTGTTGTCCGGTTGCGCCACTCACAGCGATGGCAGCGCCCCTCTCAATCAACGCACCTGGCCAATCTGCAGTCTGATCGGCGGACTGGTCGGCGGTGGGCTTGGCGCTATTGAAAGCAGCGGCTGGGCTGCCGGCGGCGCCGCCTTGGGGCTGCTGGGCGGAGGCTTGATCTGCTACGCCCAGGATGGCGATGAAGACGACGATGGCGTGTTCGACCGCCGCGACCGTTGCCCCGACACACCGGCCAATACCCCCGTCGAACATCACGGCTGCCCGTTGCCGCAATACCCGGCCAGTGCGCCACCGGTCGAACCTCAAGCACCGGCCACCGAAGTCATCACCCTCAATGACGCCGGCAAGGTGCTGTTCGATTTCGACAAATCCGATCTCACGGCAGAAGCTCGCAGCCAGCTCGATGGGCTGATGGGCAAACTGAGCCAGGCCAATATCGCCAGTATCCGGGTGGTGGGCCACACCGACAGCGTCGGAAGCGACGCCTACAATGAGGGGTTATCCGAACGGCGCGCCAGCAGCGTCGTGGAGTACCTGCTGACCCAGGGGCTGGCCCCGGACAAACTCACCAGCGAAGGCAAGGGCGAAAGCGAGCCGGTGGCCGACAACGAGACCGACGAGGGGCGGGCGCAGAACCGTCGGGTTGAACTGCATCTGCAGCGTTGAGCCCTGAGCCAGAGCCGTCGGATCGCACCCAGGGCGGTTCGGCGGTCACTGGCTGACGGTAAATTAAATTTGCCTTTCCCTCTGGCTTATCCTGCGCGCAAGCCGTTACTGTGCGCCCAAAGAATAATACTCATCGGGGGGCGTATGAAGGTGTTTTGGGGGCTGGGGCGCTTGCTGACCCTGCTGTTCTGGCTGGTGGTGCTGGTCAACCTGATCATGCCGTTCGTCTATCCGCTGCATGGGCTGGTCAACATCGCCGGGGCGATGCTGCTGGCGGTCCATTTGCTGGAGCTTTTGTTATTCCGGGCCCGCTTTCGTGGCCGCCCCTCGCCTGGCCGCGATCGCCTCAGGGTGCTGCTGTTTGGCCTCTTTCACCTGCAAACCATCCCGACCGCGCCAGAGGCTTCCCATGCGTAAATTGTGTCTGCTCGTCGCCTTTGTGTGCCCATGGGCGTCGGCTCAAGTGCTCCAGGTAGAAAGCCACTCGTTGATGCGCCTGCCCAACACCACCAGCACCCTGACCCTGGAGCGGCTGGACGTGGCTGATTACGGCACGCTGCTGGTGCCTTCCAACGTCACTGAACTGTCCATCGGCCAGTTGCACTTGGGGCGCGAGGCGCGGATCGCCATCGTGCCTGCGCAGCAGGCGCTGGAAATGAAGGTCGCCCAGGCTGAATTGGCCGACGGCAGCCAGATCACTTCCCGTGGCGCGCCGGGCACCTATACGAAGGCGGCCCGGCCGGGGCGCAATCTCAACCTGCGTTTCAATGCCTTGAATGCACCGCTGTTGTCGGTGGATGCCCGTGGCGGTACCGGTGCCCCGGGTTTCGTGGGCCTCGACGGTGCCAATGGTCAGGCGCCGGGTTGCACCTGGGGTTCGGCCGGTCGCGGTGCCGACGGCAGTAACGGCAGCGATGGGCAACCGGGGGCGGCCGGTGCGCTGGTGCGCCTCGAGGTGCCTCGCGAGTATCCCGCCGAACAGATCAAGGTGGCGGTGGACGGCGGTGCCGGTGGCGCTGCCGGGCTCGGCGGCAAGCCCGGGGCGGGAGGCAAGGCCAAGGGTTGCCTGGTCTATACCGCCGATGGCGGTAAAAGCGGCCGCCCGGGTGTCGATGGCCAGCCAGGGCCGGCTGGAGCGGCGGGGGCGGTGACGGTGCAGCGGTTCTAGGCGTGGGACGAGCCTAATGTGGGAGCGGGCTTGCTCGCGAAGAGGGCGTGTCAGGTTAATCAATGTTGACTGACCCACCGCTTTCGCGAGCAAGCCCGCTCCCACAGGTTCCGTGTGATACCTGAAGATTTTCTTCAGAACATCGGCCGCGCCGCGCCAATCGCCACTACCAGCAAGCCGATCAACAGATTGATCCCCACCAGTTTGCGAATCTTCCCCAGCGCCGCGGCGCCCGCCGGCCAGTCCTGTGCCGTCACAGCCGTACGCAACGACGGCAACTGCAAGCCCTGAATACGGATAAAAAGCGCCGTCATCACCACGTACAGCCCCATCATCACCTGCACATAACGCGGCGCGGTTTCGAAGCCGGCGAAACGCAGATGGATCAGGCCTACGCCACTGATCGGCAAAAGCACCACCGCCACCCAGACCCAAACGAAAAAACGCTGAAACACTTCTACCCACAGCTTGAGCCGGGCAGGGCCCTCGAGCGCCGTCATTGCGGCGGGTCGCAGGATCATCCAGGCGAAGAACATGCCGCCGACCCAGACCAGGGCCGCCAGTAAATGCAGGGTGTAGACGAGGGCAAAGGGTGTCATTGAGTTACTCCGTTCTGCGCAGGATTCATTAGCGGGGTATGATAGCCGCCGATCCGAACCACTGAAAATTTATCCAGCGTTTTTAGCGCCCGACCATTCATGATCAGCACCGAACTCAAAACCACGATCCAGGGCGCCTATTCGCGTTTTCTCGAAGCCAAGAGCCTCAAGCCGCGATATGGCCAGCGCCTGATGATTGCCGAAGTGGCAAAAGTCCTGGGTGACATCGACACCGACGACGAAGGCCGGCGCAGTGGCGAACCCGCCGTGGTGGCGGTGGAGGCCGGCACCGGTACCGGCAAGACCGTGGCCTACAGCCTGGCGGCGATCCCCACCGCCAAGGCCGCCGGCAAGCGCCTGGTGATCGCCACCGCGACCGTCGCCCTGCAGGAGCAGATCGTCTACAAGGACTTGCCCGACCTGATGCGCAACAGCGGGCTGCACTTCACGTTTGCGCTGGCCAAGGGCCGTGGGCGCTACATGTGCCTGTCCAAGCTCGACATGCTACTGCAGGAAGGCCAGGCGCAGACCGCCACGGCCCAGCTGTTCGAGGAAGAAGGCTTCAAGATCGAAGTCGATGAGGCGAGCCAGAAGCTGTTCACCAGCATGATCGAGAAACTGGCCGGCAATAAGTGGGACGGCGACCGCGACAGCTGGTCCACGGCCTTGGAAGACGCCGACTGGTCCCGTCTGACGACCGATCATAGCCAGTGCACCAACCGTCACTGCCCGAACTTCGGCCAGTGCGCCTTCTACAAGGCCCGCGAAGGCATGGGCAAGGTCGACGTCATCGTCACTAACCACGACATGGTGTTGGCCGACCTGGCCCTGGGCGGTGGCGCAGTGCTGCCGGACCCGCGAGACACGATCTACGTGTTCGACGAAGGTCATCACCTGCCGGACAAGGCCATCGGCCATTTCGCCCATTACACCCGGTTGCGTTCCACCGCCGACTGGCTGGAAACCACCGCCAAGAACCTCACCAAACTGTTGGCCCAGCACCCGCTGCCGGGTGACCTTGGCAAGTTCATCGAGCAAGTGCCGGAGCTGGCGCGGGAAATCAAGACGAACCAGCAGTTCATGTTCACCGCCTGCGAGCAGGTGGCCGATTTCAAGCCTGGCGAAGACGTCGAGGGCCGCGAGCGGCCGCGCCATCGTTTCGTCGGTGGAGTGATCCCGGAGCACATGCGCGAAATGGGCATCGAGCTCAAGAAAGGTTTTGCGCGCCTGACCGACCTGTTCACCCGTCTGACCGACCTGCTCAAGGAAGGCATGGATGGCGAGGTCAACATCGGTATCGCCAGCAACCAGGCCGAGGAGTGGTACCCATTGTTTGGCAGCTTGTTGTCCCGCTCCCAGGGTAACTGGGAGCTGTGGACGGCGTTCACCGCCGAAGACCCGGAAGACAACCCGCCCATGGCGCGGTGGTTGACCCTGGCCGAAAGCGGTTCGCTGTTTGACATTGAGGTCAATGCCAGCCCGATCCTGGCTGCGGAAATGTTGCGTCGCAACCTGTGGAACGTGGCCTACGGCGCGCTAGTGACCTCCGCCACGCTGACCGCCCTGGGCACCTTCGACCGTTTCCGCATGCGCGCCGGCTTGCCGAAGAAAGCCGTGACCGCCGTGGTCCCGAGCCCGTTCCATCACGCCGACGCCGGCGTGCTGCGGGTACCGGACCTCAAGGCCGATCCACGGGATGCCGCTGCCCACACCGCTGCGATCATCCGCGACCTGCCGACGCTCGTGGAAGGTTCGCGAGGCACCCTGGTGCTGTTTTCCTCGCGCAAACAGATGCAGGACGTGTTCGATGGACTTGACCGTGACTGGCGCAAGCAAGTGTTCATCCAGGGCAACCTGTCAAAACAGGAAACCCTGAACAAGCACAAGGCGCGGGTCGACGGTGGCGATTCCAGCGTGTTGTTCGGCCTGGCGAGTTTTGCCGAGGGCGTGGATTTACCCGGTGCCTATTGCGAGCACGTAGTGATCGCCAAGATCCCGTTCTCGGTACCCGACGACCCGGTGGAAGCCGCGTTGGCCGAATGGATCGAAGCGCGTGGCGGCAACCCGTTCATGGAAATCTCCGTGCCGGACGCCTCGCTGAAACTGGTCCAGGCCTGCGGTCGGTTGCTGCGTACCGAAGAAGATCGCGGCACCATCACCTTGCTCGACCGACGGCTGGTCACCCAACGCTACGGCAAGGCGATCCTCAATGCGTTGCCGCCGTTTCGGCGGGAGATTTCCTGACAAAGCGGGTTCTTCTGGTGATGGATGCTGTTGTGGCGAGGGAGCTTGCTCCCGCTGGGCTGTGTAGCAGCCCCGAAACCTGGCACCGCGGTGTGCCAGGTTGATCGCGACCAGATTTCTGAGGGGGGGCTGCTTCGCAACCCAGCGGGAGCAAGCTCCCTCGCCACAAGGACCAGTGCCCAGCCAGCCGTCCTGTGGCGGTTCCCAAATGACTTAATGCCTGAAACAATGCCAGCCACTCTAAAAAGTCTTTGTTTCAAAGGAGTTGCGGGTGCAGATTCAAGGCCATTATGAGCTTCAGTTCGAGGCGGTGCATGAAGCGTTCGCGGCGCTGTTCGACGATCCCCAGGAGCGTGGCGCGGCGTTGTGCATTCAGGTTGGTGGCCGGACCGTCATCGATCTGTGGGCCGGGACGGCCGACAAGGATGGCAGTGAAGCCTGGCACAGCGACACCATCGCCAATCTGTTTTCCTGCACCAAGACGTTCACCGCCGTCACCGCGCTGCAACTGGTGGCCGAGGGCAAGTTGCAGCTGGATGCCCCGGTCGCCCGCTATTGGCCCGAGTTCGCCGCAGCCGGCAAGCAATCCATTACCTTGCGTCAATTGCTTTGCCATCAGGCCGGTTTGCCGGCGTTGCGTGAATTGCTGCCGCCCGAAGCGCTTTATGACTGGCAAGCCATGGTCGATGCCCTGGCTGTTGAAACACCCTGGTGGACGCCAGGCGAGGGCCATGGCTACGCCGCGATCACCTACGGCTGGCTGATCGGCGAACTGCTGCGCAGGGCCGAAGGTCGTGGTCCGGGAGAGTCCATCGGGGCCCGGGTGGCCAAGCCGTTGGGCCTGGATTTCCACGTCGGCCTGGCCGATGAAGAGTTTCATCGCGTGGCCCACATCGCCCGCGGCAAGGGCAATGTCGGCGATGCGGCGGCCCAGCGCCTGCTTCAGGTGACGATGCGTGAACCCACGGCCATGACCACCCGCGCGTTCACCAACCCGCCATCGATCATGACCAGCACCAACAAGCCGGAGTGGCGGCGCATGCAGCAACCGGCGGCCAACGGCCACGGCAATGCCCGCAGCCTCGCCGGGTTCTACGCCGGTCTGTTGGACGGAAGCCTGCTGGAAGGTGAAATGCTCGACGAGCTGACTCGCCAGCACAGCTTCGGCGAAGACAAGACATTGCTGACCCAGACTCGTTTCGGCCTGGGCTGCATGCTCGACCAGCCGGATGTACCGAACGCCACCTATGGCCTCGGGCCACGGGCATTCGGCCATCCGGGGGCGGGAGGCTCCATCGGGTTTGCCGATCCGGAGCATGATGTGGCGTTCGGCTTCGTGACGAATACACTCGGGCCCTACGTTTTGATGGACCCGCGCGCGCAGAACCTGGCGAGGGTCCTTGCCACTTGTCTGTAAACCGCCATTGAAGGCGATGGGCACAGGAACCTCGTGCCCTTTTCAGTTTCAAAGCGTCTGTTTATGCGGCCCAAACATGGCCTTTTGCTTTTTCATTTACATCATTTTGTGGATATCCAATGTCATCGAATAAAACCCTCGCTCTGGCGCTGTGCTTCGCTATCACCGGTTGCGCACAAACTCCACAAAATGATGCCGAGGGCAGCGGTGGCTGGTGGCCGTTCGGCTCTTCCGACAAAGTGGCGGTCAAAGAGACGCCGCCAGCCGCGCCCTTGAAGCCGGCCGCCGTTGCGCCGCAAGCGAAGGCCGAGGGCGCCACTCACTGGTGGTGGCCGTTCTCTTCCGATGATGCGGCCTCGGATGTCGCCAAAAAAGACGAACCGAAGCCTGAAGCCAAGGCTCCGGTCGCCGTTGCCAAGGCTGAAGCTGCGGCTGAAAGCAACGGCAAATGGTGGTGGCCGTTCGGTGGGAAGGATCAGGAAACCGCCAAGGCGGTGCCGATGCCCGACCCGAAAGTCACCCAGGCCTGGCTCGACGATTACGAGCCGAAATTGCGCACCGCGATCAAGGACAGCAAGCTTGAGCTTGAACGTCGCGACAATGTGCTGGTGGTGACCGCGCCAGTGGATGGTTCCTTCAACCCGGACCGTCCGGCGATGCTGCTGCCAGTGACCCTTGGCCCGTTCACGCGCGTAGCCAAGATCCTCGAAGCCGACCCGAAAACCGCCGTGCTGGTCCTCGGCCACGCCGACACCTCGGGCGCTGCGCCGGCCAACCTGAAACTCAGCCAGGAACGTGCCCAGTCCGTGGCGGCAATTTTCCGTCTCAGCGGCTTGCAACGCGATCGCCTGATGCTGCGTGGCATGGGCGCGGTGGCGCCCCGTGCGGCCAACGACAGCGTGGAAGGCCGTGCCTTGAACCGTCGCGTGGAACTGCTGGTCACGCCAGCGAACACCATGGTTGCGCTGTTGAGCAAATACAACATGCCTGCGCCTGCGCCAGTGACACTGGTGGCGGCCCAGGACGTGAAGCCGGTGGTAGCTCCAGCTCCAGCGCCTGCGGCGAAAAAAGCCGTGACCCCGACGACCAAAAAAGCCCCGGCGAAAAAAGCCGTAGCCAAGGCTCCGGCGAAGAAAGCCCCGGCCAAGGCGACTCCGGCGAAGAAACCGCAACCGGCCAAAGCCGCCACGGATACCAAGAAGGTCGCGGCCGCCGATACCCCCAAGCAGTGATGGGCTAACCACAAGGAATGCGCCATGACCCAAGCGCTGGCTGATATGCGCCGCGACTATACCCGCGACGGCCTGACCGAGGCGCAAGCCCCGGCCGAGCCGTTCGTGCTGTTTCACCAATGGTTCGCCGACGCAGTGAAAACCGAGCAGGCCCCGGTGGAGGCCAACGCCATGACCCTGGCGACGGTGGACTCCGACGGGCGCCCGCACTGTCGGATCCTGCTGCTCAAAGGGCTGGATGACCTGGGCTTCACGTTCTTCACCAACTACGACAGCGCCAAGGGCCAGCAACTGGCAATGAATCCATTCGCGGCCATGACGTTTTTCTGGCCGACCCTGGAACGCCAGGTGCGCATCGAAGGTAAAGTGGTGAAGGTCACGGCGCAGGAGTCCGATGCCTACTACCAAGTGCGGCCATTGGGCAGCCGTCTCGGCGCCTGGGCTTCACCCCAGAGCCGGGTGATTGCCGGTCGCGGTGAGCTGGAAGATTTGGTCAAGGCCACAGAACAGCGCTTCAGCGACAACCAGCCGCATTGCCCCGAACATTGGGGCGGTTATCGTCTACTGCCCGAGCGCATCGAATTCTGGCAGGGCCGCCCGAGCCGTCTGCATGACCGCCTCAACTACCGCCTGCAAGGGGCGAACTGGACTCGCGAGCGTCTGGCGCCTTAGCATTGGAGTACCCTGCGGCAGCGGTTTGAAGCCATTGCTGCAGGTCCCGACGCTTGATGCCTTGCTCTTTGGCGTGGGCCAGTTGTTGCAGCATGTAGGTTTTTTCTCCTCATCTTGCCCCGCCAACGACAATGCCAGGTCGCGATCCATCCAGCGTTTGATGCGTACATATAGCCACCAGTGGAAGTACAGACCGGCCACGGTGGTAGCGACTATGATGAAATAATCCATGAAAAATCCTTGGGTCGGTGACGCGGATATCGGAAATTGGCGCTACTGTGAGATGAATTTTCGGGCACGCCTGTATCCCACCTGAATGAAACCCTTTTTATCCCGGCGAGGCCGTGACAGGCGTCAAGCTGCGGAGTTTAATGAATACCTGTCTTTTGGAGTTGATGCTATGCGTAAGTCTGTTTTGCTGGTTGCTTCCTTTTCCACGATGGCGATGTTGCTCACTGGCTGTCAGTCGAGCTTGACCGGTGACTCCTACTCCCGTGACGAAGCGCGTCGCGTGCAGACGATTCGCATGGGGACTATCGAATCCCTGCGTCCGGTCAAGATCGAGGGCACCAAGACCCCAATCGGCGGTGCGGCCGGTGCAGTGGTGGGCGGTGTAGGCGGCAGTGCCATTGGTGGCGGCCGTGGCAGTATTGTCGCGGCGGTGATCGGTGCCGTGGCTGGTGGCTTGATTGGCTCGGCTACTGAAGAAGGCTTGACTCGTACCCAGGGTGTGGAAATCACTGTTCGTGAGGACGATGGCAGCATGCGTGCCTATGTGCAGCAGGTTCAGGAGAACGAGGTGTTCCGGGTGGGTGAGCGGGTTCGTATTTCTACTGTGGATGGTACGAGTCGCGTGTCGCACTAAGCTGGAGTAGGTAAGATCCTTTGCCGATCAATACCTTGGTTTACGGGCGGACTCTTAAGTTGGTGTGTATATCCATTGCTGCGGTAACGGCTACTTAGGGTTCCGCTCTTACAGCGGCTCACTTTTGAAAAGCGCAAAAGTAAGCAAAACGCTCTTGCCCCACCACTCGGTGCCTTGCCTAGGCTCGGCATGCCCTCACTCCGGCATTGCTCCGTGGGCCGCCGCGAAGGGCCATCCATGGCCCAGCGCGGCTACCTCGGCATCCATGCCGAGGTGCCCACTGCGCAATGCCTGCGTTCGGCCAGCGTGGTTTAACGGGGCGCCCCAGATCAAAAGCCGAAGCGAGGCGGCCTTATAGCCGACCTGGTTCTTGGTGGGACCGCGTTTCTTCTGTGGGAGCGGGCTTGCTCGCGAAGGCGGCGTCACAGTCGATGATTATGTGGATGTACCGGCCTCTTTGCGACCAAGCTCGCCCCCACAGGAGGTCTGTGTTGAATATGAATTTTGTGTCCGCTGAAGATTGAATGTTTGAGCGAGCCTGCTCGCGATGGCGGTGGTTCAGTCACATGGATGCTGGGCTTGCTGGCCTCATCGCGAGCAAGCTCGCTCCCACAGGAGAAACACGTTCACCCAAAACCAGGTCGGCTACTAGGCCGCCTCGCGGTGGACGTTGATCTCGGCGCCCCATTAACCACGCTGGCCGAACGCAGGCATTGCGCAGTGGGCACCTCGGCATGGATGCCGAGGTAGCCGCGCTGGGCCATGGATGGCCCTTCGCGGCGGGCCCACGGAGCAATGCCGGAGTGAGGGCACACCGAGCCTACGCGAGGTGCCAAGTGGTGGGGCAGAAGCGCTTTGCTTACTTTCGCGCTTTTCGAAAGTGAGTCGCTGTAAAAGCGAAACCATAAGTGGCCGTTACCGCAGAAACGGATATACACACCATTCCTTAACCTCCCATCTCAAGACGCTAACGCAGAAGTAAGGATCAACCAGGCAATGCGGGCTGCTTACGACTGGCCGCCGCCGTCACCGCATAACCCACCAACGCCGCCAGGATCGAACCCGTGAGGATCCCCATCCGATCCATGCCGGCGTAGTCGCTGACACCAGGCTCGAACGCGAGGGAACCGACGAACAGGCTCATGGTGAAACCAATGCCGCACAGGATCGCCACCCCCAGGACCTGCCCCCAGTTGGCCCCGGCAGGCAGGCTGGCGATACCGATTTTCACGGCCAGCCAGGTCAGGCCGAAGACGCCGACGGTCTTACCCAGCAACAGGCCGATGGCGATGCCCATCGGCACGTGATGAGTGAAGCTTTCGACGGTGACGCCGCTCAGGGACAGGCCAGCATTGGCGAAGGCGAACAGCGGCAGGATGCCGTAAGCCACCCAGGGATGAAGGGCGTGTTCCAGGGTCAGTAACGGCGAGGTTTCGGCGTTTTTCGTCTGCAACGGAATGCAGAACGCCAGGGTCACCCCGGCCAGGGTGGCATGGACACCGCTCTTGAGCACGCAGACCCACAGGATCAGGCCGACGACCATGTAGGGCCCGAGCTTGACCACGCCCATCCGGTTCAACGCCACCAGCACGGCGATGCAGGCGGCCGCCAATATGAGCGACAAGCTGGACAAGGCGCCGGAGTAAAAGATCGCGATGATGATAATGGCGCCCAGGTCGTCGATGATTGCCAGCGTCATCAGGAACAGTTTGAGCGACACCGGTACCCGCTTGCCCAGCAAGGCCAGCACGCCGAGGGCGAATGCAATGTCGGTGGCCGTTGGAATCGCCCAGCCCGCGAGGGCGGGGCGATTGTCGCGGTTGAGGAACCAGTAGATCAGCGCCGGCACGACCATGCCGCCAATCGCCGCCGCACCCGGCAGGACGATTTGCGAGGGTTTGGACAGTTGCCCGCCGAGTACCTCACGTTTGACTTCGAGGCCGATAAGCAGGAAGAACATCGCCATCAGGCCGTCGTTGATCCACAGCAACAGCGGTTTGGCGATCTTCAGTGCCCCGACCTGGGCCACCACCGGGGTGTCCAGCAGGCCGTTGTACAACCAGGAGAGCGGCGAATTATTGATGGCCAGGGCCAGTACGGCGGCGGCGATCAACAGCAGGCCGCTGGCCGCTTCCAGTTGGAAGAAACGCGTCAAGGAATTACGTAGAGGCACGATCGCTCTCCCTATCGAATCAAAAAGATGGCACACCCTAACCCGTACTGTTAGTTGTTAAAACAAAAGTTATATTCTTTTTTGTTATATGTCGTTACAACGTGTGAGCCGCGCAGCCGGGCAGTTACGGCGCATATTGGACCTTAGCTGTACCTGTGCGTGATGTCGGTTTTTTCCTAAGCTTGCGCCTGGTTTTTCCGAGACTACGTCGCGCCTGGATGACCGTCAGGTTTCCCCGCGCCGAACCGATCCAGTGAGAGAACACCATGAACGACCACCGCCAGTGGGCGCGCGAAGCGATTCGCATCATTGAGGCTGACTTCCAGCGCAGTGCCGATACACACCTGATTCCCCTGCCGCTGCCAGGCCTGCCGGGAATCGAGCTGTACTTCAAGGATGAATCCAGCCATCCCACCGGCAGTCTCAAGCATCGGCTGGCTCGCTCGCTGTTCCTCTATGCGTTGTGTAACGGCTGGCTCAAGCCCGGTGCGCCGGTGATCGAAGCTTCCAGCGGCTCGACAGCCATTTCGGAGGCGTATTTTGCGAGGCTGCTGGGCCTGCCCTTTATTGCGGTGATGCCGGCGACCACCTCCAGGGAAAAAATCGCACAGATCGCTTTCTACGGTGGCCAGAGCCATCTGGTGGACGATCCTACGCAGATCTACGCTGAGTCCGAACGCCTGGCCCGTGAACATGACGGTCACTTCATCGACCAGTTCACCTATGCCGAGCGCGCCACGGACTGGCGGGCCAATAACAATATTGCCGAGTCGATCTTCCAGCAGATGCGCTTCGAGCGACATCCGGAGCCGAGCTGGCTGATTTCCAGCCCCGGCACCGGCGGCACCACGGCCACCCTGGGACGTTATGTTCGCTATCGCCAGCATGGCACCCGCGTGCTGTGTGCCGATGCCGAGCGGTCGGTGTTCTTCGATTACTACCGCAGCGGCGATGCCAGTCTGCGCCTGGATTGCGGCTCGCGGATCGAAGGTATCGGCCGGCCACGGGTCGAGGCGTCGTTCTTGCCGAAAGTCATCGATGCGATGGTCAAGGTCCCGGATGCCTTGTCGCTGGCGGCCATGCATTACCTGGCCGAGCGCTTGGGGCGGCGGGTCGGTGGGTCCAGTGGTACGAACCTGATCGGCGCGCTGATCGCCGCGAGGCAGATGGTTGAAGCGGGGGAGTCGGGGTCGATCGTGGCGATTTTGTGTGACGGCGGTGAGCGCTATGCCACGACCTATTACGATCCGGTGTGGCTCAAGGCCCAGGGCTATGAGTTGAGTGGGCTCATGGCTGCCGTGGCGGCGAGTGTGGAGCGAGGGGAGGTGCTGCCGGAGAGCGTGTTGCGGGCTAATATCTGAATCTTCCAGACACTGAAATCCCTGTGGGAGCGAGCTTGCTCGCGATAGCGGTGGGTCAGTCAACGTCAGTGTTGAATGTTAAGCCGCCATCGCGAGCAAGCTCGCTCCCACAGAAGATTGGTATCAGGCCTCGAGGCCGAGGATATCCCGTGCCACAGCCTCGGCAATCCGGATCCCGTCCACGCCCGCCGACAGGATTCCGCCCGCGTAACCGGCGCCTTCGCCCGCCGGGAAAAGCCCCTTCACGTTCAGGCTTTGCAGTGTTTCGTCGCGGGTAATGCGCAGTGGTGACGAGGTGCGGGTCTCGATACCGGTCAGCACGGCGTCGTGCAGCGAATAGCCGCGAATCTGTTTTTCGAACGCGGGCAAGGCTTCGCGGATGGCTTCGATGGCAAAGTCCGGCAGGGCCAAGGCCAGGTCGCCCAGCGAGACGCCTGGCTTGTAGGACGGTTCGACGCTGCCCAGTGCCGTTGACGGTTTGCCGGCAATGAAATCGCCCACCAACTGCGCCGGGGCTTCGTAGTTGCTGCCGCCGAGGACGAAGGCATGAGACTCCAGGCGTTCCTGCAGCTCGATACCCGCCAGTGGGCCGCCCGGATAATCCACTTCCGGGGTAATACCGACGACGATGCCGGAGTTGGCGTTGCGCTCGTTGCGTGAATACTGGCTCATGCCATTGGTCACGACGCGGTTCGGCTCGGAAGTCGCCGCCACCACGGTGCCGCCTGGGCACATGCAGAAGCTGTACACCGAGCGACCGTTCTTGGCGTGGTGCACCAGTTTGTAGTCTGCGGCCCCCAGTTTCGGGTGGCCGGCGTACTTGCCCAGGCGCGCGCTGTCGATCAGCGATTGCGGGTGTTCGATACGGAAACCCACCGAAAACGGCTTGGCTTCCATGTACACGCCGCGGCTGTGGAGCATGCGGAAAGTGTCCCGGGCGCTGTGGCCCAGGGCCAGGATCACATGCCTTGAATGAATCCGTTCGCCGCTGGCCAGCTCGACGCCGACCAGTTGGCCGTCCTCGATCAGCACATCGGTGACCCGCTCCTGGAAGCGCACTTCACCGCCCAGGGCGCGAATCTGCTCACGCATGTTTTCCACCACGCCTGTCAGACGGAACGTACCGATGTGTGGCTTGCTGACGTAGAGGATTTCTTCCGGCGCCCCGGCTTTGACGAACTCGTGCAGGACCTTGCGGCCCAGGAACTTCGGATCCTTGATCTGGCTATAGAGCTTGCCATCGGAAAACGTTCCCGCGCCGCCCTCGCCGAATTGCACGTTGGACTCGGGATTGAGCACGCTTTTGCGCCACAGGCCCCAAGTGTCCTTGGTGCGCTGGCGCACTTCCGGGCCGCGCTCGAGAACGATTGGCTTGAAGCCCATTTGCGCCAGCAGCATGGCGGCGAAGATCCCGCACGGGCCGAAACCGACCACGATCGGCCGTTCGTTCAGGTCGGCCGGGGCCTGGCCCACCACTTTGTAGCTGACATCCGGCGCTTCGTTGACGTTGCGGTCATCGGCGAACTTGCGCAGCAGGCTGGCTTCATCGCGCACCATCAGGTCGATGGTGTAGATGAAACACAGTTCGGAGGATTTTTTGCGCGCGTCATAGCTGCGTTTGAACAAGGTGAAGTCGAGCAGGTCATCGCTGGCGATGCCCAGGCGCTGCACGATGGCAGGGCGCAGGTCTTCTTCGGGATGGTCGATCGGCAGCTTGAGTTCGGTGATTCGTAACATGGCGGGATCCGGTTCGCGGGGCGCACAACTGCGCCAAGGCGTTTGAAGCCGGCGATTATAAGCCGAATTCCCGGTTCCCCTATAACGGCGTTCACTTAAACCTGCCTGACGCCACGGAATCAGTCGTCGCGCGCACCACCGAAGTAACCGCAGCCGCGCTGGACCTGGCCGTTGACCCGCAGTTCGGCGCTCATGTGCTGAACGCTGCCGGTGACGCTGTCGATGCAGCGTTGGGGAGTGACCCAGAGCTCGACTTTCTGGCCATTGGCCTCGGTGCTGAGATTGAAGCGGCCATCGCCCAGTTGCTCCTCCATGAAAGGCACAGCCAGCGGCGGTTGGCCCTCACGTTCGAGCACCAGGCCCTTGCCGCTGGCCTTGAGGTTCCACTCAGGACCATGGCCGGCGGCGCGCAGAATCAATAACTTGAAATTCCCGTCATCGCAAGCGGTGCCCGAGCGCTCCAGGCGATACAGCTGTTCCAGGTCCAGTTGGCTGTCGGTACCGGCGGCTGTGCTGGAGACGATACGACCACGCACATCGGCAAATAGCTTGCCCCGGTCATCGGCCAGGCTGGCGGCTTGTTGCAGCACGCTGGTGCCACCGCTGTCGTTGACGATGTAGCGGCGCTGTTCCTGGCACGGCTGGAACACCAGCTTGCCATCGGCCGCAGTGAGTTCGCCCTGCATGCGCGTCTGACCGGCGTGGGAGGCGCTCTGACGGGCGTCGAGCAATTGGCAGCCGGCGAAGAGCGGCAGGAGGGCGACAAACAGCAGGGAGCGGGCGGCACGCATCATTGGGTCTCCAGACAAGTGCCGCCACGTTATCAGACTGATCCTGCATCACAAGGGGTGTTAGCCCACGTGAAAGATCTGACCGGTTTGTAGGCCTTCGACGCTCTTGGCGTAGGCCAATGCCACATCCACTGCGGGTACGGGTTTGAAGCCGCGGAAATAAGGCGCGTATTTGTCCATGGCTTCCAGCAGCACGTTCGGGCTCACCGAGTTGACCCGCATGCCCCGTGGCAACTCGATTGCCGCGGCGCGCACAAAACTGTCCAGGGCCCCGTTGACCAAGGCCGCCGAAGCACCGCTCTTGATCGGGTCGTGGCTGAGCACGCCCGTGGTGAAGGTGAAGGACGCACCGTCGTTGGCAAATTCGCGACCAATCAGCAGCAGGTTGACCTGGCCCATCAGCTTGTCTTTCAGACCGAGGGCGAAGCTTTCTTCGGTCATGTCGCCCAGGGGCGCAAAGGTGACATTGCCCGCTGCGCAAACCAGCGCATCGAAGCGCCCGGTTTTTTCGAACAGGGCGCGGATCGAGGCACTGTCGCTGATATCCACGTGCAGTTCACCGCTCTGGCGGCCAATCCGAATAATTTCGTGGCGCGGCGACAGTTCGTTATCAATGGCCGAACCGATGGTGCCGTTGGCGCCGATCAACAGGATTTTCATGGTGGTTCCTCAGTGGGTTGAACGAGTTTGTAGTCTAGAGAGGTTCTTTCCATTGATAATCGCGCTAATAGGCAACCTTTGGTTTTCATTTGGAAACAATCGCCATGAGCGAGATGGATGATCTGGCGGCATTTGCCGTCTTGATGGAGGCCGGCAGCTTCACCCTGGCGGCCCAGCAGTTAGGGTGCAGCAAGGGGCAGCTGTCCAAGCGCATCAGCCTGTTGGAGAGCCGCTTTTGCGTGGTGTTGCTGCAACGCACCACGCGGCGCTTGAGCCTCACGGCCGCCGGCGCGGCGTTGTTGCCCCAGGCCCAGGCGTTGCTGGTGCAGGTGGAAAGGGCGCGTCAGGCATTGGCTCGGTTGAAGGACGATATTTCCGGGCCGGTACGTATGACAGTTCCGGTTTCGTTGGGCGAAACCTTCTTTGAAGGTTTGCTGCTGGAGTTCGCTGGCACGTACCCCGACGTGCAAATCGAGCTGGAGCTCAACAACGGCTACCGCGACCTGACCCGCGACGGCTTCGATCTGGCGATCCGTTCCGACGCCGCTATCGATGAGCGATTGGTGGCCCGGCCGCTGTTGGCGTGGCATGAAATGACCTGCGCCAGCCCGGCCTATCTCGAAGGCTATGGCGAACCTGAAAACCCCAAGGCCCTGGCGGAACACCGTTGCCTTCTCAACAGCCACTACAGCGGTCGCGAAGAATGGCTGTATCACCAGCAACACGAACTGTTGCGCGTGCGGGTGTCGGGGCCGTTCGCCAGTAATCATTACAGCCTGTTGAAAAAAGCCGCCCTGGCTGGTGCCGGCATCGCCCGGTTGCCGTCGTACCTGCTGCATGAAGAATTGGCTGACGGACGCCTGCGCTGGTTGCTGCGCGATTACCAGACCCGTCGCATGCCGATGTACCTGGTGCACCCGTATCAAGGTGGGTTGCCCAAGCGCACTCAGGTGTTGGCCGATTACTTGATCGATTGGTTCAAGCGCAGCGGCGAGGCGTTGGATCGCTTGCAACGATAGCCCGGCCATTGCCGCCTTATGTGGGAGCGAGCTTGCTCGCGAAGGCGGTGGTACATCCGGTATTTGTGCAAGCTGACCCGCCGCAATCGCGAGCAAGCTCGCTCCCACAGGGGATCTGTGTTCAGTCGTGGGCGTAGCGCTTGGCGATCAGGTGATCGATCGACAACACCCCCGGCCCGCGAGCCATCAAGTAGAGCAACACCGCCATCCAGGTGCCATGGGTCGGGTAAGCGTCCGGGTAGACAAACAGCTGAATGGTCAACGTCATCCCCAGCAAGGCCATCGCCGAAAAGCGTGTCGCCAGGCCAAACAGAAGCAGCACCGGGAACACATGCTCGGCAGAGGCCGCCAGGTGCGCGGCCAATTCTGGTGAGAGTAGCGGCAAGGCATATTCGCTTTTGAACAGGGGAATGGTGGAGTCCGCCAGCCGCGGCAGGCCGATCTGGAAGGTGCCATCGAACAGGTCGATGGCCAGGCCTTCGATTTTGGTCTGGCCCGATTTCCAGAACACCGCGGCAATGGAGAATCGCGCAATGAAGGCGATCAGGCTGTGGGGAATCTTCTCCAGCCATTGAATGAAACCAGCGATCAGGGCGTTCATTGGGTTACCTGTTCAAGTAGGAGGTCAGTGATGGCTTGGTGGCGGATGAGCCCCGCCAGGATGTGTTCCAAGTCGGGGTCGGTGCTGCGCTCGATGGCCGCCGTCAGGGGCAGGCCCTGCTGCAGGGCGGTGATGAAGGCATGGGCACCGTCACTGATCGCGAACACTTCCACGTCGAGGCCATTGCGCAGTACCAAGGCGTTTTGCGCGGGGAATGGCTCGAACGGCACGACTGGCGTTTGCTGATGGGCGGCCCAGATCGCGACCACGGCGAAGGGGGATTGCAGCAGGCGCAGCGAGGGGTGAAAAACAATCTTCAAATGTGCTGCAAGCGCAGGGGACGACAGCGCCTCCACGACTCGTTCCTGGCTCATGGGCTGGGCGTCGGCTGCATGCCCGGCTTCGACGTACAGCCGTTCCAGGCGGGCCACGTCCGCCAGGTAAGGTACGCTGGCGGCGGGTTCGAAACGTTCGATGAAGTCGGCAAAATCGGCGCCGTAGTCGCTCATGATCGGGCTGTGTGGCGCCGCCGATTGGACGTAGACGCCGGCCATTCCCCGGAAGAATTCCTCGCCCACCAGTTTTACCCCTACCGGATAATTGTCGGCCAGGGCGTTGATCAACGAGCTGAGTACGTTGTTGCGGTACACCGCGAAGCGGCGCTCAGGATTGGCGCCATTGGCACTGATCAGGCCCGGCGGACAGGCCAGGCGCGGGTCGAGCAGGGCCGCGGTAAATTCGCTCTGGCGGCTCATGGCCGGGCTCCAGCCGCGCCTAACAGTCGCTCGGCCTGGCGTGCTTCGGCCAGTAGCACCTCCAATGCAGGGATGTGATTGTCCCGCTCGATCAGGGTGGCTACCGGCCCGGTCCGCTCCAGAGCCTTGCGGTACAGCTGCCAGACTTCGTTGTCGATGGGGGCGCCGTGGTCGTCTATCAGCAAGCGCTCGCCGAGGCTGTCAGTGTCTTCGGCAAACCCGGCCAGATGAATCTCGCCGGTAGCGTGCAGGGGCAAGGCGTCGAGGTAGGCCTGTGGATCGCGGCCGTGGTTGATGGCAGAGACGTAGACGTTGTTCACATCCAATAGCAGACCGCAGCCGGTGCGACGAATCACTTCGCCAATGAAGTGAGGCTCGTCGAGGGTCGATTCCTCGAACGCCAGGTAGGTCGCCGGGTTTTCCAGCAACAGCGTACGTTTGAGCCTGGACTGCACTTGATCGATATGTTCGCAGACGCGCTTGAGGGTTGCGTCGTCGTAGGCCAGGGGTAACAGGTCATTGAGGAACACCGGGCCATGGCTGGACCAGGCCAGGTGTTCGGAAAAGGACTGGGGCTGATAGCGTTCGATCAGGGTGGACAGCCGCTGCAAATGCGCAACATCCAGCGGCCCCTCTCCACCGATCGACAGGCCGACGCCGTGCAGTGACAACGGATAACATTCGCGTATCCGCCCCAGGAAGTGATGAAACGGCCCGCCGGCCACCATGTAGTTTTCCGCGTGCACCTCGAAGAAACCCAGGTCCGGTCGGGTCTGGAGCACGTCATGAAAATGCTCGCTCTTGAGTCCCAACCCTGCCCTTGGCGGCAGCCGGGTATCCGTGGCGAGGGAAGGGACATTCGACATGGTGGCAGGCCTCAGGCAGAGGTGATCAGGACTTGGCTTTGAACGCTTGGAGTTGGCCGAAACCGGTGGGGGAGGTCTTGCTCTCAAGGGTGGTGCAAGTGCCTTTAGGGACCGATTTCCATGCGTTGCCCTGATAGTCCATCTTTGCGGTACCTGCGCAGGTGGTGCCGGCACCGGCAGCGCAGTTGTTCATGCCTTTGAGGGCGACGCCGAAGCATTTTTCCATGTTGTCGTCGGCGGCATGGACAGTCGAGGCGGCAGTCATGCTCAGGGCGGAACCCAGGGCCAGGACCAGGGCGGTGGCGGATAGGGTGCGGGTCGAAGCAGTCATGGTGATTCTCCAGTTCTTCAGGGAAATGAACCGGCGTTAGCGCCGGTCTGCTGAACTAGAGAAGGGAGGTGGGGAAGTGTTACAGCGGACTCTCGATTTTTTTACGCACTGCAAAACCCGTGGCGAGGGAGCTTGCCCCCGCTCGGTTGCGCAGCAACCGCAAAATCTTGGGGCCGCTGCGCAGCCCAGCGGGAGCAAGCTCCCTCGCCACAGGGGATTGCGGGCGGTCCGGGCAAAAAAAACGGCCCGAAGGCCGTTTCTTTTACTGCGACAGACTCAACCGCCCAGGTACGCCTCGCGCACTTTCGGATCGGTCAGCAGCGCCTCGCCGGTGCCTTGCATCACCACCCGACCGTTCTCCAACACGTACGCCCGGTCGGCGATTTTCAGCGCCTGGTTGGCGTTCTGCTCCACCAGGAACACCGTCACGCCATCCTTGCGCAGTTGTTCGATGATGTCGAAGATCTGCTGGATGATGATCGGTGCCAGGCCCAGGGAAGGCTCGTCGAGCAGCAGCAGCTTGGGCTTGCTCATCAGCGCGCGGCCGATGGCAAGCATTTGCTGTTCGCCGCCGGACATGGTGCCGCCGCGTTGGTTGAAGCGTTCTTTCAGGCGTGGGAAAAGGTGCAGCACCTTGTCCATCTGTTCCTGATAGTCGCCCTTGTCGGTGAAGAAACCGCCCATGGCGAGGTTTTCTTCCACGGTCAGCCGGGCAAAGACCCGACGGCCTTCCGGCACCACCGCAATGCTCTTGCGCATGATCTGCGACGAGTCCTGACCCACCAGTTCCTCACCCATGTAGCGGATGCTGCCGCTGTGGGCCTGGGGCGAACCGCAGAGCGTCATCAGCAGGGTGGATTTACCGGCGCCGTTGGCTCCGATCAGCGTCACGATCTCGCCCTGGCGGACTTCGACGTTGACGCTGTGCAGGGCCTGGATCTTGCCGTAGAAGGTGGAAACGTTTTCGAACTGCAGCATTTACGCTTCCCCCAGGTAGGCTTTGATCACTTCAGGATTGTCGCGGATCTGTTCCGGCGAGCCATCGGCCAGGGGCGTGCCCTGGTTGATCACGACGATGTGGTCGGAAATGCTCATGACCAGCTTCATGTCGTGCTCGATCAGCAGCACGGTGACGTTGTGCTCCTCACGCAGCACGCCGATCAGCGCCTTGAGGTCTTCGGTTTCCTTCGGGTTCAGGCCGGCCGCCGGTTCGTCGAGCATGAGGATCCGCGGACGGGTCATCATGCAGCGGGCGATTTCCAGGCGCCGTTGCTGACCGTAGGCCAGGGTCCCGGCGGTACGGTTGGCGAACTCCTTGAGGTTGACCTTTTCCAGCCAGTACTCGGCGTACTCCATGGCCTCGCGTTCGCTCTTGCGGAACGCCGGGGTCTTGAACAGGCCGGCAAAGAAGTTGGTGTTCAGGTGACGATGCTGGGCGATCAACAAATTCTCGACCGCCGTCATGTCCTTGAACAGCCGTACGTTCTGGAAGGTGCGCACCACGCCTTTGCGGGCGATGTGGTGGCCGGGCAGGCCCTGGATCGGCTCGCCGTCCAGCAGGATGGTACCGCCGGTGGGCTGGTAGAAACCCGTCAGGCAGTTGAACACGGTGGTCTTGCCCGCACCGTTCGGCCCGATCAGTGCCACCACCTGTTTCTCTTTCACGGTCAGGGCCACGCCGTTGACCGCCAGCAAACCGCCGAAGCGCATGCTCAAATTTTCGACTTTCAGGATCTCGCGGCTCATTTGCGCAGCTCCATGTGCGGGCGTTGCATAGGCAGCAGACCTTGAGGACGCCAGATCATCATCAGCACCATCAAGGCGCCGAACATCAACATGCGGTATTCGCTGAATTCACGCATCATTTCCGGCAGCAGGATCATCACGATGGCGGCCAGGATCACCCCCAATTGCGAGCCCATCCCGCCCAGCACCACGATGGCGAGGATGATCGCCGACTCGATGAAGGTGAAGGATTCCGGCGTCACCAGGCCCTGACGGGCGGCGAAGAAGCTGCCGGCAAAACCGGCGAACGCGGCACCGAGGGTGAAGGCCGACAGCTTGATCACGGTCGGATTGAGACCCAGCGCACGGCAGGCGATTTCATCTTCACGCAACGCTTCCCACGCACGGCCAATCGGCATGCGCAGCAGGCGGTTGATGACGAACAGCGCGGCCAGGGCCAGCAACAGCGCAACCAGGTAGAGGAAAATCACCTTGTTGATCGAGCTGTATTCCAGGCCGAAGTACTCGTGGAAGGTCTGCAGGCCTTCGGCGGCGGTTCTGTCGAAGGTCAGTCCGAAAAACGTTGGCTTCGGGATGTTGCTGATGCCGTTCGGGCCGCCGGTGATGTCGGTCAGGTTGCGCAGGAACAGCCGGATGATCTCGCCGAAGCCCAGGGTCACGATTGCCAGGTAGTCGCCGCGCAAACGCAGCACCGGGAAGCCCAGCAGGAAACCGAAGGTGGCGGCCATCATCCCGGCGATTGGCAGGCAGATCCAGAAGCTCAGGCCGAAGTAGTGGGACAGCAGCGCGTAGCTGTAGGCCCCGACGGCGTAGAAACCCACGTAGCCCAAGTCCAGCAGGCCGGCCAGGCCGACCACGATGTTCAGGCCCAGGCCCAGCATCACGTAGATCAGGATCAGCGTGGCGATGTCCACCGCACCACGGGAGCCGAAGAACGGCCAGACCAGTGCGCCAACGATCAGAGCCAGCACGATCCAGCGCTGGGTGGTCGGCAGGGTCAGGAAGTTGCTGGCCTTGGCCGGGATCACCGGCAGGCCGGGGGACGACTTCCATACCGCGCTGATCTGCGTGCTGAACAGCACGCGCAGGAACATCAAGACCGAACACACGGCGATGGTCGCCAGGATGGCCGGGCTGGTGCCATGCACTTCCAGGTTGATACCGACGATGGTCAGTTTAAGACCGAGTACCGGGTAGGCCACGGCCCAGACCAGCAGGGCGCTGAAGAGCGCCGATTTGAGATGCCTAGTCATACTTTTTCAACCTCCGGGCGGCCCAGGATGCCGGTCGGCCGGAATAACAGAACCAGAACCAACAAGCCGAACGCGACGACGTCCTTGTACTGGTCGCCGAATATGTCGGCGCCAAAGGCTTCCGCCACGCCCAGCACCAGCCCGCCGAGCATCGCTCCGGGGATGCTGCCGATACCGCCCAGTACGGCGGCGGTGAAGGCCTTTAGGCCCACGAGGAAGCCAGCGTTAGGGTTGATTACGCCGTATTGCATGCTCAACAGCACCGCAGCGATGGCCGCCAGGGCCGCACCGATGACAAAGGTCAGGGCGATGATGTTGTTGGTGTTGATGCCCAGCAGGTTGGCCATCTTGATGTCTTCGGCACAGGCGCGGCAGGCGCGGCCCAGGCGGGAGCGAGAGATGAACAGCGTCAGGCCGAGCATGGCGACCAGGGTCACCACGAACACCACGATTTGCATGTAGGAAATCAGCACTTCATGTGCGCCACCTGGCCCGATGGCAAAGTTGCCCGGAATCAGGTTGGGGATGGATTTGTCCTTGGAGTCTTGCGAAAGCAGAACCGTGTTCTGCAGGAAGATCGACATACCAATGGCGGAAATCAGTGGAATCAGACGGTTGCTGCCGCGCAAGGGGCGGTAGGCGATCCGTTCGATGCTGTAGCCATACGAACTGGTGACCACGATGCTCGCGATGAAAGCTGCGGTCATCAACAGCGGGACACTGTCGAGTCCCATCATGGCCAGCCCGGCGATGGCGATGAACGCCACGTAGGAGCCGATCATGTACACCTCGCCGTGGGCGAAGTTGATCATTCCAATGATGCCGTAGACCATCGTATAGCCGATGGCGATCAGGGCATACGTGCTGCCAACGGTCAGGCCGTTAACCAGCTGCTGGAAGAAGTGATAGATGTCAGGCATTACAGCGCTCCTAAAAACCTGATACGCATTTCACTGGTGGAGTCATTTTCCCGCCCGGCCCCGTGGATCTGCATCCACTTCGAGCACGAGGTTTGCCAGCGAACCGCTGATGACGGTTTTGAGATTTTCAGGTGGGGAGACTGGCGGATCACGCCAGCGCGGCCCAATACATTTAAAACAAAGCCCACGGCACGCCGTGGGCTTTATTGGCAGTCAGTAAGGCCAGGCCTTACTGAGGCGAAGCTTCGGTTTTAGGTTTGCCGAAATGCCACTCGTAAACCACGAACTTGAAGTCTTTCAGGTCGCCGTTCTTGTCGAAGCTCAAGTCACCGGTAGGGGTCTTGAAGGTGCCGGCGTGGATGGCTTCAGCCACTTTGCCTGCGTCTTCGCTCTTGGCAGCCTTGATGGCGTCAGCGATCACGGTCACTGCGGAGTAGGACGGGAACACGAACGGACCGCTTGGGTCTTCCTTCTTGGCTTTGAATGCGTCAGCCAGGGCGATGTTGGCTGGATCCTGGTCGAAGGATTTCGGCAGGGTCACCAGCAGGCCTTCGGAGGACTCCTTGGCGATCTGCGAAATCGAGTCGTTACCCACGCCTTCCGGACCCATGAACTTGGCTTTCAGGCCTTTTTCCTGGGATTGACGCAGGATCAGGCCCAGCTCTGGGTGGTAGCCGCCGTAGTAGACGAAGTCGACGTTGGCTTGCTTGAGCTTGGCGATCATCGAGGAGAAGTCTTTGTCGCCGGCGTTTACGCCTTCGAACACAGCAACCTTGACGCCTTTGCCTTCGAGGGTTTTCTTCACAGCGCTGGCAATGCCTTCACCGTACTGCTGCTTGTCGTGCAGGACCGCAACGATTTTCGGCTTGACGTGGTCGGCGATGTAGTTGCCGGCCGCAGGGCCTTGGGCGCTGTCCAGGCCGATGGTGCGGAAGATCATCTTGTAGCCGCGAGCGGTGATGTCCGGGCTGGTAGCGGCCGGGGTGATCATGATCACGCCTTCGTCTTCATAGATGTCCGAAGCCGGCTGGGTGGAGCTGGAGCACAGGTGGCCAACCACGAACTTGATGCCGTCGTTGACGACTTTGTTCGCGACCGCGACCGCTTGTTTTGGATCACAGGCGTCATCGTACTCAACGGCTTCAAGTTTCTTGCCGTCGACGCCACCCTTGGCGTTGATCTGTTCGATGGCCATCTTGGCGCCACTGAACTGCATGTCGCCGTACTGGGCTACAGGGCCGGTTTTTGGGCCGGCGATGCCGATCTTGATGGTGTCGGCGGCAAACGAATGGCTGGCAACCCCGGCCAGAACCATAGCGGCAAACAGTTTGGAAATCTGCTTAGTAGCCTTAGTCATAGTGCTCCACTCATGCTGTTGTAGTTTTTATAGTCCTGGCGCCGTAGCAGCAGAACCGGGTCAGATATCTTGGATATCCCCGCGGAAAATGCCCCCGGCAACTGTACCGGTACAGTGTAGAGCGCCGATTGTTGGCAAGGGAAGCTGGCGCTTGGGGGCAAAACCTGAGGGTGTCGCTTAATTGAAAGAAAAAGACAGAATGGCGGCGGGGTTTGTCCGGACATATCGGCAATCCTTGGCTTTCCTGCGCTTTTCAATCGGTGCTGCAAATTGCTACCGGGTTTTTCTGCCAGACCACCGACGTTATCATTCGCGCCGATTTCTTTTCCGGACAGGTCCCATGAATCAAGAACCTAGCACCCTCTATGCCAAACTGCTTGGTGAAACCGCACCTATTACTTGGAAAGAGCTGGAGCCGTTCTTCGCCAAGGGTGCCCTATTGTGGGTCGATCCGGCACTGGATTTGATCGCCGCTGCCGAGGCCGTTGCCCAGGACGAAGGTACCAAAGTCGCCGCCTGGCTGGCCGCCGAGCAGGTCGCCAAGCTGTCTGAAACGCGGGCGCTGGATTTTCTGGAGCGTGATCCGCAGCTTTGGGCAGTGGTGGTTTCACCCTGGATTTTGATCCAGGAAAGAGCGTCGAACTGATCGATGCACCAACTTGGGTCGTGTTTTTTGTCGCGGGAAAGTGTGTAGGTGAGTAGCGTGATGGCAGCCTGCCGTGGCGAAACGCCACAAGGTAGGGTGACGTATACGTAACGGGAACAGTTTATGGAGCAGCCTTTGGGCTGCTCAATTGTTTCTGGATGTTGTTTCTTTGGCTCTTTAAGGCCGCCATCGCGAGCAAGCTCGCTCCCACATGGCGTTGTGAATACTGTCCAATGTAGGAGCGAGCTTGCTCGCAAAAGGGGCGACGCGGTGTTGCGCCGGGCCTCAGTAAGTCTTGCCCGTATGGTTGTTCAGGGAAATAACCTTGGTCTTGCCAATGCGGTGACGGTAAATCTCGCGCAGGTACTTGATGGCCTTCTTCACGCAGTCGCGGGACAGGCGGATGTCGTTGATCGAGACGAACTTGTCCTTGTCGCTGATCAGCTCGCGGTATTTCTTCTCGTACATCGGTTTGATCGCGTACCAATTGGTGTCGAGGATTTTCGCCGGGTTTTCGAATTCGTTGAGCAACTCGTCGATCCGTTCTTCGTCGAAGTCTTCATTGATGATGAAGTCCAGGATCGAGTTGTCCAGGGTGTCGTCGAAACGGTACGGGTTACGGGCGAAGCAGCGTTTGATAAAGGCCACGATCAGGGTCAGGAAGTCATCCGACAGGCACGGGCTCTTGGCGATCAGGGTGGTCAGCGACAAGTTGGCCGAGGCGCCGATCACCAGCGCGTAACGCTTGAGCGTGGTGTTGGGGAACAGGCTGTTGAGGTGGGTCTTGAGCCGGTTCAGGTCCATGTAGGACAGCTTGTAGTCCTTGGGCAACGAGACGATGGACACCACCGACGAGCAGTTCTTGAAGAAGTGCAGGTCATGCAACGCCGCGGCGTCGTAGCCGGAGTTCTTGTACTGCTCAAGCGAGGCGCGGTAGCGCTTGGATTCGATCGGCAGCAGGCTGATACCTTCGATGGCCTGGGTGACTTTATTGAAGTGCGGCAGGTCGATGGAGCGGAAGAACAGGTCGTCGATGTTCAGGCGTGGCGGCTCTTTCTCGAACACCTTGAACTTGTCGCCGCTGGGCGCCGGCGTTTCCGGGACGACGGATTCGGCGTAGGCAATCGCCACCGGGCCGGCCAGGCTCATGAACAGGTCGTTGGCGTCCAGGCGAATGGTTTCGCCGATGTCGATGCCGGCACGCCGGAAATAGTTCTGGTCGTAGTCGGTGGTCACGGCCTGGGCCGTCAGGATGTTGAAGATCTGCTGGGAGATGTACTGGTTGGCGTGCTTTTCCATGGCATTGACATCAATGTTCTGGATGTTGCCGTCATCGCTCTCTTCGGCGTAGCGCATGATGTCGTTGGAGATCAGCATCATCGCGTTCCACGGACGGATACGGCCCATGACGCTGGCTTCGCTGCTGTCTTCATTGGCGAAGTTGTACGAGAAATCCCATTCTTCCGACAGGTACTTGCACAGCAGGCGTCCGGCGTTGATGTGCAGGGCTTCGGACATTTCGCTGCGGTGGTCGGAAATGTTCGGCAGCACGCAGATGCCACTGGTGAAGATCGGTTCGAAGACGAAGGAATGACCGCTCTTGCTGTCGTGTTCGTCCATCGGCTTGGTGTCGAACGTCTTGTTCATGTACGAATACTGCTGGGCCAGGCCGAACTCCGAGGCCATGCCCGAACCCGTACCGCCGCCGGCACTGAAGATCGAGAAGTACAGGCGCGACTGGTTGGCCTTGATGCCGCAGCTGTCGATCAGGTACGAGTGGATCATTTTCCAGTCGGGGCTGGAGAAACGCTGGGTGTCCTTGTTCAGGATGATCTTGGCCAGGTACTGGCCCAGGATCGGTGCGTTGCCGGCGCCACCGGCATGGACTTCCGACAGGTCCATGATTTTCATTTTGCTGTAGTCGCGCAAGAAGCCGCTTTTCTCGCCCTTGCGTGAGAAGCGGATGCGCCCCGCGATGTCTTTGTCCAAGTCACCGAGCATCACCAGCGGTTCCACCAGGAACACCGGTTTGCTGGCCTTGCTGGTGCCCAGGCGCAGGTTGTTGCGGATCCACTGCGCAGGGCTGTAGCCCTTGTCGCTGTAGCCCTTGTCTTCAGCATTGAATTCGTTGAGGTAGAACTTGCGGGCGTTGTACACCAGCTCCGCCACGTCCAGGGCGATGTTGGAACCGCAACGTCCCAAGCCGATCAGGCACACCGACGGGAACTCCTGCTGGTCGCGCTCGCTGTTGTCATCCACCAGATGCGGCGGGCGTGGGAACACGGTGTCGCGCAGGCCGTCGAGGTTGTCGAGGATACGGTCGGTGTTGGTTTCGGTGAAATACAGATACTGCTGGGTCGACAGAGGGCGCGGGGGGCTCGACGGCTTCGAGACTTCCGGGCCGTTGGCGGCCGGGCTCAAGGTCAGATCGGATACCGCAGTGGCTGTTTTTTTTGAGGTCATTGTGCGCCATGTGCCTGAACTGGTGGCTCGACGAATGCAGTCATCGAACCATCGCGGATGGGAGCTCGCGTCCTTGGATGGCGCGAAGGTCGGCCCGAGCGTTCAGGGCTATAGCCTGAGCGCCGCTCGGGAGATTCTTTCCTGATAGGTTGGATCGGCCACCGGAAGACGATCTTTAATCAAGAATGGGCGAAATGATGGCAATTGTTACAGGAAATTGACCGTTATCAAAAAACGCGCCGCTTGCCATGGGTGGGTATCAGCCTTGCGAATGATTGGAGACAGCCTGCGCGCCGCTGTCTAGATTGCAGATTCCGCTAATGCTCCATAACAATAAAAGAGACGGACCCATGCAGAACTCGACCCAAGCGGCGAATGCCTGGCGCATTCTGTTCCTGCTGTTTCTGGCCAATCTGTTCAACTTCTTCGACCGCACCATTCCGGCAATCATCATTGAGCCGATCCGTATGGAATGGAGCCTCAGCGACTTCCAGATCGGCATCATCGGCACCGCCTTCACCATCGTCTACGCCATTGCCGGGTTGCCGCTGGGGCGCATGGCCGATACCGGTTCGCGCAGCAAATTGATGGGTTGGGGCCTGGCGACCTGGAGCGCGCTGACGGCGGTCAACGGCCTGGTGGGCAGTTTCTGGGCGTTCCTGGTGGTGCGCATGGGCGTTGGCATCGGTGAAGCCAGTTACGCGCCGGCGGCCAACTCGCTGATTGGCGATCTGTTCCCGGCCCATCGCCGGGCGCGGGCCATGGGCATCTTTATGTTGGGCCTGCCAATTGGCTTGCTGTTGGCCTTCTTCACCATCGGGGCGATGGTCAAGGCTTTCGACAGCTGGCGTGCGCCGTTCTTTATCGCAGCCGTGCCGGGGTTGGTGCTGGCCTTGTTCATGTTCTTCATCAAGGAACCCAAGCGCGGCGCGGCGGAAACCGTGCAGGTGTCCCAGGAAAAGGTCGACCGGCCGATCCGTCGGGTGCTGGCGATTCCTACATTCCTGTGGTTGGTGCTGGCGGGGCTGTGCTTCAACTTCGCCACCTATGCCTGCAATTCATTCCTGGTGCCGATGCTGCAACGTTACTTCCTGATGCCGCTGCACGAGGCCGCGGTGGCCACCGGGATCATGGTGGGCGTGACCGGGTTGTTCGGCTTGACCCTTGGCGGTTGGGTCGCCGATAAGATTCATCAGCGGGTGCCCAATGGTCGGCTGCTGTTCGCGGCGTTCAGCCTGGCCATTTCGACGGTCACCACGGCGTGGGCACTGCATGCCGGGCGAATTGAAATCGGCGTGTTCGTGGCGGTGTTCAGTGTGGGGTGGTTGTTTGCCTATAACTTTTACACCTGCGTCTACACCGCGATCCAGGACGTGGTGGAACCACGCCTGCGGGCCACGGCGATGGCATTGTACTTTGCCGGTTTGTATTTGCTCGGCGGTGGCCTGGGTCCGGTGGTGGTCGGTGGCCTGTCCGATTATTTCGCTCGCACGGCCATGGCGGCTGCGGGTGTCGATCAAATGACCGAAGCGTTCAAGGCCATCGGCTTGCATGATGCGATGTACCTGATACCGGTCGGGCTGCTCTTGACCATGCTGTTTTTGTTTCTGGCGTCGCGCTGTTTTGTGCGCGATGCCAAGCGGATGAAGGAGGGGATGAGTGTGGTGGGGGAGCCGGGAGTGGTGGTGGCGGCGACGGCTTAGTAGGGCCAGGCACGGGCTCTGTGGCGAGGGGATTTATCCCCGCTGGGCTGCGCAGCAGCCCTAAAGCCAATGTCGCGGTGTGTCAGATCGATTGAGTGCTTTTTGGGGGCTGCTTCGCAGCCGGGGGTGTCAGAAATTTTGTGTTCGGGCATAACATGAGTAAGAGGTGCATGTATGCCAACCAAGAAGAAACCCGCGTTGCGAGAGCTGCCGAAAATCCCGAAAGAGCTGCTTGAGCAATTTACCGATGGACCGATGACCGCTGAAGCCATTGAGGATGCCTCTGCGGCGTTCAAGAAGGCTTTGATCGAGCGAGCCTTGAGTGCTGAGCTTGGCCACCACCTGGGCTATCCGCCGGGCGCGCAGCGCCCAGAGGATGAAACCAACCAGCGCAATGGCAAAAGCGGCAAGACGGTTCTAACCGGTGATGGTCCGCTCCGACTGGATATTCCTCGCGACCGGGACGGCAGTTTTTCTCCCATCCTGATCCCCAAACACGAGCGGCGTTACACTGGGTTCGACGACAAGATCATCGCCATGTATGCCCGCGGAATGACTGTTAGAGAGATCCGTGCGTTTCTTTCCGAGCAGTACGGTACGGACGTTTCTCCCGACTTCATTAGCTCTGTAACCGACGAAGTCATGGCAGAGATCGGTGCCTGGCAACAGCGGCCTTTGGAGCCGATGTATCCGGTTATTTTCTTCGATGCTCTGCGGGTCAAAATCCGCGAAGAGGGGCTGGTTCGCAACAAGGCAATCTACCTGGCCTTGGGTGTTTTGCCTGACGGAACACGCGATATTCTCGGCATTTGGATCGAAACGACCGAGGGCGCCAAATTCTGGATGAAGGTGTTCAACGACCTCAAGACACGCGGCGTCGAAGACGTGTTGATTGCTGTGACCGATGGCCTTAAAGGCATGCCGGAAGCTCTCAGCGCTGTATTTCCGGACACGACACTGCAAACATGCATTGTTCATCTGATCCGCAACAGTCTTGATTACGCGGCTTGGGATAAGCGCCGCGAACTGGCCAAGGCGCTCAAACCGATCTATCAGGCAGTCACCGCCGAAGCGGCCGAGCAAGCGCTGGATGCGTTTGAAAGCGGGCCATGGGGCAAGCAGTATCCGACGGTAGTGGCTGCTTGGCGCCGCGCTTGGGATCGTGTGATTCCTTTTTTCGTTTTCCCGCCGGCGATCCGAAAAGTGATCTACACGACCAACGCCATTGAGAGCATCAACGCTCAACTGCGCAAGATCATCAAGACCCGAGGCCACTTCCCGACCGACGATGCGGCGACCAAGCTGATCTGGCTTGGGCTGCGCAATATCACAGCAAACTGGGGTTCAGCGGCCCATGACTGGAAAAGTGCGATGAATCAATTCGCGATTCTGTACGGAGATCGATTTATCAGACCGACCTGGTAAAAGCATGGCCTGCCTAACGGCAGGCCGTTACCGGCCCGCACACAAAATATCTGACAGTCCCTCGCAGCCCAACGGGGATAAATCCCCTCGCCACAGGATTGTGGTTGTCTCAGGTTTTGTGTTTTATCGCAGATCTTGTGTGCGTTCTGGCTACCGAACCTTTTCATCCCGCCCCCGCAACACCCGATTGGGCATCGCCACCGCCGCCGCCAACCCCAGCAACGACACCGCCGCGCTAATCAACAGCAAATGCCGGAACGTCGCCTGCAACGCCTGGCGCAAGGTGCTCTGCGCCTCGCCCGGAGCAGCGTTGAGACCGTCCAGCAACACATTGCCGGAATGTCCTTCGCCAACCAGCGACGCGCCGGAAAGCTGGGCAAAGCTTGAATCCTGTAGCAAGGCCAGCAACAACGCCGACATCAGCGACACGCCCACCGCGCCGCCAAGGGCGCGGAACAGGTTGGTGGTGCTGGTGGCGACGCCGATGTCCGCTTGTTCCACGGAGTTCTGCGAGCCCACCAATGAGGTTGGAAACTGCATGCCCGAGGCGATGCCACTGAGCAGCATGAACACACCGCTCAACCAGAGCGCGTCGGGCGCAGTGACGGCCATGCCGAGGATGGCAAACGGAAAGAGCAGCGCGCCGCTCAGGATCATCGGTTTGTAGCGCCCCGTGACCGAAGTCCTCCGCCCGGCGAAATACGCGCCGATCGGCAGCCCCATTACCAGCGGCAACAAGTGCAACGCCGCGCTGTCGGCGCCCGCGCCGGTCACGCTCTGAAAGCGCAGCGGCACCAGCACGGTCAGGGAAATCGCCTGGAAACTGGTGAAGAACACCGTGCACCAACACAACACCGCGTTGCGGTTGACGAACAGGTGCATCGGCAGCAACGGCTCCCGGGCCCGGCGCTCATGCCAGACAAACACCCCCAACGCCACCACCGCGCAACCCAACAGCCCCAGCACTTCGCGGCTGTGCCAGGCATGGCCCTGGCCGATCTCGGTGATGCCCAGCAGCAGGGCGGTCAAGCCAATGATCAGCAACACAGTGCCCAGGTAATCGATGATCGGCGTGCGTTGCGGCAGTGGCAGCCCGACCAGGGTGCGTCGGGCCACCCACCAGGCCGCCAGGCCCAGCGGCAGGTTGATCCAGAACACCCAGCGCCACGACAGGTATTCGGTCATGTAGCCGCCCAGCACCGGCCCCGCCACGCTGGCCACCGCGTACATACTGCTGAAATAGCCCTGGTAGCGGCCACGTTCGCGGGGCGGCACGATGTCGCCGATGATCGCCTGGCTCACGGAAATCATCCCGCCGGCGCCGATGCCCTGGAGAATCCGCGCCAGTACCAGTTGCTCCATGTTTTGCGCCAGGCCACAAAACAGCGAGGCCAGGGTGAACAGGCCCATGCCGAACAGCATCAGCGGCCGGCGACCGTAGAGGTCGCCGAGCTTGCCGTAGATCGGTACGGCCACGGTCATGGCGACCATGTAGCCGGAAATCACCCAGGCCAGCAGGCTGACGTCCTTGAATTGTGCGGAGATGGCCGGCATCGACACGGCGACGATGGTCTGGTCCAACGCACCGAGGAAAATCGCCAGCATCAGGGCCACCAGCACGCTGCGTATGGCTGGCGTCGGGGCTTGGAGGGTATTGAGCTGTGTCACGGCAGAACCTGCGGGCATCACGCCAATGAGGCGAATGGGACGGAGCCCGCAGTTTAAGTCGGTAGGCGGCTATTCGATAGCCTCGTAAGGAAGTCCGACGTAATTCTCTGCGATGGTTTTTCGACCGGCCTCGGAGTCGACGAAATATTCCAGCTCCGCTTCGCTGATGCGCTGGTTGAAGGCGTCGTCGTCGAAGCGGTGCAACATCGAGGTCATCCACCAGGAGAAACGCTCGGCTTTCCAGACCCGCCGCAGGCAGATGGCGGAATATTTTTCCAGCAAATCCACCCGGCCGTCGCGATAGACCTTGAGCAGGATGTTGAACAACGTGCTGACATCGCTGGCGGCCAGGTTCAGCCCTTTGGCACCGGTGGGCGGGACGATGTGGGCCGCGTCGCCCACCAGGAACATCCGCCCGTACTGCATGGGCTCGACCACGAAGCTGCGCAACGGCGCGATGCTTTTCTCGATGGATGGGCCGGTCACCAGCGCTTCGGCCAGATCAGCGGGCAGGCGGGTCTTCAGTTCAGTCCAGAAGCGCTCGTCCGGCCAGTCGGCCACTTGTTCCTCGGCGGGCACTTGCAGGTAATAACGGGTGCGGGTCTTGGAGCGCATGCTGCACAGGGCAAAACCGCGTTCGTGACGGGCGTAGACCAGTTCCTCGTGAACCGGTGGGGTGTCGGCCAACACGCCAAGCCAGCCAAACGGGTAGACCCGCTCGAAGACTTTCAGTTTTTCCGCAGGAATCGACTGGCGCGCCACGCCATGGAAACCGTCACAACCGGCAATATAGTCGCAGTCCAGGCGCCAGGTTTCCCCGTGATGCTCGAAGGTCACGCAGGGGTGGTCGGTTTGCATGTCGTGGGGCTGGGCGTTATCGACCTGGTACAGCGTGCGGGCGCCGGCGGCTTCACGGGCGGCCATCAAGTCACGGGTGACTTCGGTCTGGCCATAGACCATCACGCCTTTGCCACCGGTCAGCCCCTTGAGGTCGATGTGCACCCGGCGATCATTGAGCGCCAACTCAAAACCGTCGTGGGGCAGGCCCTCGGCGTCCATGCGTTGGCCCACGCCGGCCTGACGCAGCAGTTCGACCATGCCTTGCTCCAACACACCGGCACGGATGCGGCCCAGTACATAGTCGGGGGTCTGGCGTTCGAGGATGACGGTGTCGATGCCGGCGTTGTGCAGCAACTGGCCGAGCAGCAGGCCAGAGGGGCCGGCGCCGATAATGGCGACTTGGGTCTTGAGGGTTTTCATTGTTCTTATGACTCGCACGAAGCACGCGACCAAAGTCGGTGGTGATTGTTATGGACCGAGTGCTTGCATTTTTCGCTTGCTGGCCTGTCAATTGAAGGGGAAAACTGAGCCGATACCTGTACTTTCTGCCAATCGGTGCGATTATCGCCCGCAACCCCTGGCCCGGATCCACGTTATGAAAAAACCTGACCTGCCTTCGATCCCGGTGTTCAAGCTCTACGGCGAAAGCCAGGACTGGCCGACCCCGGATTTGCTGCATTGCGAAACCATTTCCAAGCGCAGTCGCGAGCACCAGTGGGAAATCAAACCCCATCGGCATGCTGATCTTTGCCAATTGCTGTTTGTCTTCAAGGGCCAGGCAGAACTGGAAATCGAGGGGCAGCGCACACAACTCGGTGAGCCGGCGGTGCAGATCCTGCCGCCGCTGTCGGTCCATGGCTTTCGTTTTTCCGAGGATGTGGAAGGTTACGTGGTGACCCTGGCGGCACCGCTGGTGACGCACCTGCAATCGCAGCTGGGCCATTCGGTCAATATCCTGGCCCAGGCCGAAAGCTACCCGGCCGGTGAAAACGCCGCCTACCTCAACAGCCTGTTCAGTGCCTTGCAGGCCGAATACGTCGGCCATCAGCCGGCGCGGGAGATGCTGATGCATGCCCTGGTCAGCGTGATCATGGTCTGGGTCAGCCGCCAGGTGATGCAGCGGCGCACCTCTACCCAGCGTCCACAGCGGGCCCGGGAATACCTCAACGGGTTCATTCAGTTGGTGGAAGAAACCTATCGCCAGCACGTCAAGGTCGAAGACTTGGCCCATCGCCTGGGGATTTCCGTGTCGCACCTCAACGGCACCTGCCGGGAACTGGCGGGGCAACCGGCGTTGCAGATCATGCATGAGCGCCAGTTGTTGGAAGCCAAGCGGCTGCTGACCTACACCGGCCTGACGATTTACGAGATTTCCGAGATGCTCGGATTCTCTGACCCGACCAACTTCACCCGACTGTTCCGTCGGCGTGTGGGAATCTCGCCCAAAGCCTTCCGCGACCGGCTCAAGACCGATCAACAGGACGACTGAGTACGCCTCAGCGCAACGCGTTCAGGGTCGCGCTGTGGGGGATGCACCGTTCGAAGTTGCAACTGGCGTATTCACGAGGCAGTTGCCGGGTCTGCTCGACCCGATAGGCCGCAGTGCCATACAGCGCCAGCGTGGCGGTGCAGGTGACAAAGATGGCGAGGCGTCTTTTTGTTTTGATGTTCATGGCGGTGACCTCTGAACGAATACCCTGGGGTACTGCTTTCAGCATAGGTCAGCCGTGGCGGGTTGCCAGCCTGGTAAGCGTTGCATTTAACCCGACATTCAGAATGCTGATATCCCCTGTGGGAGCGGGCTTGCTCGCGAAAGCGGTGTGTCAGTCACCATCAATGTTGACTGTTGCTCCGTTTTCGCGAGCAAGCCCGCTCCCACAGGGATAGAGGTGTTTTTCGGGCCGGTTATGCCAGGTGTTCTGGCTTCATCGGATCACCCGGCTTCACATCCAGTTGCTGGCGCACGTCTTCGAACATTTCGTCGTAGTACTTGTGCATCGAGCCGATGCTGGCGCTTTTGGGCAGGCCGTATTTCTGGGCGATGCGCGTGGCATGGCGGGCGAAGTCGAAGGCCTGGTCCTTGGCCAGGAAAAAGGTCTCGTCCAGGCTTGTGTCCTCGACCGTGCCATGCACCCGGAACGACATGCCGGCGCCTTCCTTGGGGTCCTGTGCAACCTCGTAGTCGATGCACAGGTTGTAGCTGAAATCTTCCTTGTTCAGCGCGTGGCGTTCCATGTGCAGGTGACCGGGTTCGAACATGGCCATAAACGACTCTCCTTCGAATGCATGGGAGTAAGGCAGACCCTGGATCTGCCATGCAAGTTTCCTGTTACCGATAAACGATGCCTGGTGTCGCCGTGCTGATGCGGGTGCCGGCCTTGCCTTGGACGATGGCGTCGATCTCCGAGAGTGATCCGATCACCGCGACCTTGCCAGTGTTGCGGGCGAATTCGCAGGCGGCCTGCACCTTCGGTCCCATGGAGCCGGCGGCGAAACCGAGCCGCTCCAGTTCGTCGGGGTGGGCCTGGGCGATGGCTTTCTGGGTCGGTTTGCCAAAGTCGATGAACGCTGCGTTGACGTCGGTGGCGATCACCAGCAGATCGCTTTCCAGTTGTTCGGCCAGCAACGCCGAGCACAGGTCCTTGTCGATCACCGCTTCCACCCCTTGCAGCTTGCCGTTGGCGTCGTACATCGTCGGAATGCCGCCACCGCCGGCGCAGATCACGATGCTGCCTTTTTCCAGCAGCCACTTGATCGGACGGATTTCAAAGATGCGCTTGGGCCGCGGGCTGGCGACCACTCGGCGGAACTTGTCGCCGTCCGGGGCGATGGCCCAGCCTTTCTCGGCGGCGAGTTTTTCTGCGTCGGCTTTGCTGTAGACCGGGCCGATGGGTTTGGTGGGGTTTTGGAACGCCGGGTCGTTGCCATCCACTTCGACCTGGGTCAGCAGCGTGGCGAACGGTACTTCGAAGTCCAGCAGGTTGCCCAGTTCTTGCTCGATGATGTAGCCGATCATGCCTTCGGTTTCGGCGCCGAGCACGTCCAGCGGATATGGCGTGACCGAGGTGTAAGCCGCCGCTTGCAACGACAGCAGGCCAACCTGTGGGCCGTTGCCGTGGGCGATGACCAGCTCATTGCCAGGGTGGATTTTCGCGATCTGCTCGGTCGCGGTGCGGATGTTGCTGCGTTGGTTGTCTGCGGTCATGGGTTCACCCCGACGCAGGAGGGCGTTACCGCCCAGGGCAACGACGATGCGCATAGTGCTGTCCTCTGACAGAGAAATATGGACCACTCGGTCCCTTGTGGGAGCGGGCTTGCTCGCGAAGACGGAGTAACAGGCACAGTTATTTCGACTGACCCACCGCTTTCGCGAGCAAGCCCGCTCCCACATTGGATAGCATTCCAGCTTGGGATCGGGCGACGTTTAGATATCCGCCAGCGCCGACACCAGGATCGCCTTGATGGTGTGCATGCGGTTTTCCGCTTGCTCGAAGGCGATGTTGGCCGGGGATTCGAAGACCTCTTCGGTGACTTCCACGCCATTGGCCAGGTTCGGATAGCGGGCGGCGATGTCCTTGCCGACCTTGGTTTCGCTGTTATGGAACGCGGGCAGGCAGTGCATGAATTTCACCCGTGGGTTACCCGAGGCTTTCATCATCTGCGCGTTGACCTGGTAGGGCAGCAGTTGCTCGATGCGCTCATCCCAGGCTTCCACCGGCTCGCCCATGGACACCCAGATGTCGGTGTGGATGAAGTCCACGCCCTTGACGGCTTCCTTCGGGTCTTCGGTGATGGTGATGCGTGCGCCACTTTCGACGGCGAAGGCCTGGCACTGGTCGATGAAATCCTGATGCGGCCACAGGGCTTTTGGTGCGCCGATGCGCACGTCCATGCCCAGTTTGGCGCCGATCATCAATAGCGAATTGCCCATGTTGTAGCGGGCGTCACCCAGGTACGCGTAGCTGATGTCATGCAGCGGCTTGTCGCTGTGTTCACGCATGGTCAGGGTATCGGCGATCATCTGGGTGGGGTGGAATTCGGCAGTCAGGCCGTTGAACACCGGCACACCGGCGAACTTGGCCAGTTCCTCGACGATCTCCTGTTCGAAGCCGCGGTACTCGATGGCGTCGAACATCCGCCCCAGGACGCGGGCGGTGTCTTTCATGCTTTCCTTGTGGCCGATCTGCGACGACACCGGGTCGATGTAGGTGACGTGGGCGCCCTGGTCATGGGCCGCCACTTCGAAGGCGCAGCGGGTGCGGGTCGAGGTCTTTTCGAAGATCAGCGCGATGTTCTTGCCCTTGAGGTGCGGCTGTTCGGTGCCGGTGTATTTGGCACGCTTGAGGTCGCGGGACAGGTCCAGCAGGTAATGCAGCTCGCGGTTGGTGTGGTGCATCAAACTCAGCAGGCTGCGGTTGCGCATGTTGAAAGCCATGATGTGGATCTCCTTGGGTTTCGGTTATCCCCTGGGCGGCTATCGGGTCGATACCCGCCCAGGCTCAAAGGTCAGTAGTCGATCGGGTCGCGAATGATCGGGCAGGTCATGCAGTGGCCACCGCCGCGGCCCCGGCCCAGCTCGCTGGCGCTGATGGTGATGACTTCCACCCCGGCCTTGCGCAGCAGGGTATTGGTGTAGGTATTGCGGTCGTAGCCGATCACCACGCCCGGTTCCAGGGCCACCACGTTGTTGCCGTCGTCCCATTGTTCGCGCTCGGCGGCGAAGCTGTTGCCGCCGGTTTCCACCACCCGCAGTGCCGGCAGCTTGAGAGCGGCGGCCACGGTGTCGAGGAAGCTGCCGTCCTCGCGGCGTACGTCGATGCCGCCGGGCTTGCTCTCGTCAGGACGCAGGGAAAACGCGACGATCTGGCTCACCACTTCGGGGAAAATCGTCACCAGGTCGCGGTCGCAGAAACTGAACACGGTGTCCAAATGCATGGCGGCGCGGGATTTCGGCAGGCCGGCGACGATCACCCGTTCCACGGCGTTGTGCTTGAACAGGTTCAGCGCCAGTTGGCCGATGGCTTGGCGGGACGAGCGTTCGCCCATGCCGATCAGCACCACGCCGTTGCCAATGGGCATCACGTCGCCGCCTTCAAGGGTCGCGTTGCCATGCTCCCGGTCGGGGTCGCCGTACCAGATCTGGAAGTCGGCCTGGGTGAACTCGGGGTGGAATTTGTAGATGGCGCTGGCCAGCAGGGTTTCCTGGCGGCGTGCCGGCCAGTACATCGGGTTCAGGGTGACGCCGCCGTAGATCCAGCAGGTCGTGTCGCGGGTGAACTGGGTGTTGGGCAGCGGCGGCAGGATGAAGCTGGAGTGCCCGAGGAAGTCGCGGAACATCTGGATGGTCTTGCCACCGAAGCTGTCCGGCAGGTCGTCGGCCGAGACGCCGCCGATCAGGAATTCGGCGATATGGCGCGGCTCCAGGCTGCGCAGCCACGAGCCGACTTCATTCACCAGGCCCAGGCCCACCGAGTTGGCGGTGATCTTGCGCTGCAGGATCCAGTCGAGGGCTTCGGGAATGGCGACGATGTCGGTCAGCAGGTTGTGCATTTCCAGTACGTCGATGTCGCGCTCGCGCATCTTGGTGACGAAGTCGAAATGGTCGCGCTTGGCCTGGTTGACCCAGATCACGTCATCGAACAGCAGCTCGTCGCAGTTGTTCGGGGTCAAGCGTTGATGGGCCAGGCCTGGGGAACACACCATGACTTTGCGTAATTTGCCGGCTTCGGAATGAACGCCGTATTTCACTTTTTCTGTGGTCATTACAAAGATCCTCCAGATAAAACAATCAGTCAGTTACAGGGTCAGGAAGCCGTCGTAGAGCCCGTAGGCGGCCACCAGGGCGCCTGCGACTACTGCAGCGAAAATCAGCTTCTCGACAGCGGTGAAAACCGGTTTGCCCACCTCGAGCTTGGCCTTGGCGAACAGGATCGCGCCGGGCGCATAGAGCAGGGCGGAGAGCAGCAGGTACTTGATCCCGCCGGCGTACAGCAGCCACATCGCGTAGATCAGGGCGATGGCGCCGATGACCAGGTCCTTGCGGCGTTCGGCCAGGGCGTTCTGATAGGTCTCGCCGCGCACCGCCAGCAGCACGGCGTAGGCCGCCGACCACAGGTACGGCACCAGGATCATCGAGGTGGCGAGGTAGATCAGTGAAAGGTAAGTGCTGGCCGAGAACAGGGTGATGACCAAAAACAGCTGGACCATCGCGTTGGTCAGCCACAGGGCGTTGGCCGGTACGTGGTTGGCGTTCTCGCGGCGCAGAAACTCGGGCATGGTGTGGTCTTTGGCGGCGGCGAACATGATCTCGGCGCACAGCAGCACCCAGGACAGCAGGGCGCCGAGCAGCGAGATGATCAAGCCGACGCTGATCAGCACCGCGCCCCAGTGACCCACCACATGTTCCAGCACCGCGGCCATCGACGGGTTCTGCAACTTGGCCAATTCCGGCTGGGTCATGATGCCCAGGGACAGCACGTTCACCAGCATCAGGAACAACAACACGGTGATGAAGCCGATTACGGTGGCCTTGCCCACGTCGGTGCGTTTTTCGGCGCGGGCGGAGAAGATGCTCGCGCCTTCAATGCCGATGAACACCCACACGGTGACCAGCATCATGTTGCGCACCTGGTTCAGCACGCTACCCAGGTCCGGGTTCTTCAGGCCCCAGATGTCAGCGGTAAAGATATCCAGCTTGAAGGCGAACACGGCGATCAGCACGAACAGCACCAGCGGCACGACCTTGGCAATGGTGGTCACCAGGTTGATGAACGCCGCTTCCCGGATGCCGCGCAGTACCAAAAAATGCACCGCCCAGAGGAGCACAGACGAGCCGATCACTGCCGCTACGGTGTTGCCCTCACCAAAAACCGGGAAGAAATACCCCAGGGTGCTGAACAGCAGGACGAAGTAACCGACGTTGCCCAGCCAGGCGCTGATCCAGTAACCCCACGCCGACGAGAAACCCATGTAGTCGCCGAAACCGGCCTTGGCGTAGGCATAGACACCGCCGTCCAGATCGGGTTTGCGATTGGCCAGGGTCTGGAACACGAAGGCCAGGGTCAGCATGCCGACGGCGGTAATCGCCCAGCCGATCAGCACGGCACCGACGTCGGCGCTGGCGGCCATGTTTTGTGGCAGGGAAAAGATCCCGCCGCCGATCATGGAGCCGACAACCAGGGCAACCAACGCACCCAATCGAAGTTTTCCGGGGGTATCAGACATTCGTGAGACTCCAATGCAGGAGAAGAGAGTCGACAGCCTAAGTCGATTTGAAAGTTGAGTTTCTGATCTGGATCAGTGCATGACAACATTCCATTGTTATTTAAGGGGTTAAAGCTTTCTTTATGTCCAAAAGTTGTCTGGGAGGCCTGTTTCAGAGGCGCTGGGGAGTGGGTTTCATCTACCACAGGGTATTCAAGCTAGTTGATTTATCTGCAGCCGTAATTATTTTGTAGGCGGCTTTCATGACAAAAATAATTCTGGGTCATAGCCTTTTTTATTAGCGTCTTGGAGAATGGCCGGCTAATAAGGCCGTGGACTTTGATTGCATGGCGTTATTCAAAAACGTTATGTCGCTTTATTTACTTAATTGACAGTGAGAAAAGATGCCGCAGCCCATTGAAAAGTTACGACTCGGTGCGCTGGTCGCACTGGTGGTGGGGTCGATGATTGGCGGCGGAATCTTTTCCCTGCCGCAAAACATGGCGGTCCACGCCGATGTCGGGGCGGTGGTGATCGGCTGGGCGATTACCGCCGTCGGCATGCTGACCCTGGCCTTCGTGTTCCAGACCCTGGCCAATCGAAAGCCTGAACTGGACTCGGGTGTCTACGCCTACGCCAAGGCCGGCTTCGGCGACTACCTGGGCTTCTCTTCGGCGTGGGGCTACTGGATCAGTGCCTGGATGGGCAACGTCGGCTATTTCGTGTTGCTGTTCAGCACCCTGGGGTACTTTTTCCCGGTGTTCGGCCAGGGCAACACGCCAGTGGCCATTGCCTGTGCATCGTTGCTGTTGTGGGCGGTGCATTTCCTGGTATTGCGCGGCATCAAGGAGGCGGCGTTCATCAACCTGGTGACCACCATCGCCAAGGTCGTGCCGCTGGTGATGTTCATTGCCATCGCCGCTGTGGCGTTCAAGGCCGAGGTGTTTGCCCAGGACATTTGGGGGACGATGAATCCGGACCTGGGCAGCGTGATGGACCAGGTGCGCAACATGATGCTGGTCACGGTGTTCGTATTCATTGGCATCGAAGGCGCCAGCGTCTATTCGGCGCGGGCGGAAAAACGCGCGGACGTCGGGCGCGCCACCGTGATCGGCTTCCTCGGGGTCCTGGCGCTGCTGGTGCTGGTGAACGTGTTGTCCCTGGGCATCATGAGCCAGCCCGCACTGGCGCAGTTGCAGAACCCGTCCCTGGCCGGTGTGTTGGAACACATCGTCGGGCCTTGGGGCGCGTTGTTGATCAGCCTGGGCCTGGCGGTGTCGCTGTTGGGGGCGTTGCTGTCCTGGGCGCTGCTGTGCGCCGAAATTCTCTACGCCACCGCCAGGGACAAGACCATGCCAGCGTTCCTGACCAAGGAAAACGCCAACCATGCGCCGGTCAACGCGTTATGGCTGACCAACGGAATGATCCAGCTGTTTTTGCTGATTACCCTGTTTTCCGCAGGCACCTACACCAGCCTGATCTACCTCGCATCATCGATGATTCTGGTGCCGTACCTGTGGTCGGCAGCCTATGCGGTGTTGCTTTGTGCACGGGGCGAAACCTATGGACAGGCCTCGGCCCGGCGCTTGAAAGACCTGTGCATCGGTGGCGTTGCGCTGTGCTATGCCGTGTGGCTGCTGTATGCCGGTGGCGTGAAGTACCTGCTGCTGTCGGCGCTGCTTTATGCACCGGGGGTCATCCTGTTTGCCCAGGCCAAGCGCGAGCAGCGGCAGGCGTTATTCACCCATGTGGAAAAAGGCATTTTCGCCTGCGTGATGTCCGGGGCGGGCGTGGCGGCGTATGGGTTGTACAGTGGATTTTTGACGTTGTAAGGCGAAGGTTGCTTTCTAGCGAGTTAGAGGCGGTCAGTGTGGCGAGGGGATTTATCCCCGCTGGGGTGCGAAGCGCCCCCAGAGAACGTTCGTGATTTTCCTGGCACACCGAGGCGCCAGGTTTCAGGGCCGCTTCACGCCCCAGCGGGGATAAATCCCCTCGCCACAACGGATTGTGATCGACACGTTGGCAAGGTTTGCTCGCGATTGGGCGGCCATCACCATTGTGGGCGATGAGCGCCCAGCTCGGCTGCTGGCAGTGCCCATTGCAACGGCGTTCCGGTGATTTTCAGCGGCACTTGCAGCCGATGGGCCGGTCCCCACGGCGTTTGTTCTATCAGCAACCCTTGGTCGTCATCGTCTTCAGGCCGCAATGCGGGCTGGGCGTGCGCTCCCTGTTCAATCAACAGCTTCGCCGTGCGGGCCAATGACAGACGTGCCGAGCCGCCGCGGCCGCTTTCCAGGCGTCGGGACAACAACACGATGGCGCTGGCGGCCATCAGGTACCCAGTGCCGTGGTCCAGTGCCTGCACCGGCAGCGGGGCCGGTTTGTCGGTGTGTTTCCAGGCCATGCCAGCTTCGGCGATGCCGCTGCTCATCTGCACCAGGCTGTCGAAGCCACGCCGGTTCTGCCACGGCCCGCTCCATCCATAGGCGTTGAGACTGACGTCGATCAGGCCCGGGGCCAGTTGCCGGCGTTGCTCGACACCGTAGCCCAGGCATTCCAGGGCGTCGGCGCGATAGCCGTGCAGGAGAATGTCGGCGTCCTTGAGCAATGCCTCGAATGCCGCGCGGTCGTCGGGTTGCTGCAAGTCGAGGCGGGTGCAGCGTTTGCCGAGGGTGACCTCCGGCACCACGCCGGGTTCGTTCCAGGTCGGCGGGTCGACGCGCAAGACATCGGCGCCCAGGCCTGCGAGGAAGCGGCTGGCGATGGGACCGGCCAGCACGCGGGTCAGGTCCAGCACCTTGAGGCCGGCCAGTGGCTGGGCCACGGAACCGAGCCAGGGCTGGTGCTGTTCGTCGACGCTTTTGTCCAGGTGCACCAGCGGCTCGGCATTCACCGCCGTGCCCTGCGGATGTGCCTGCCAGGCCTGCCACGAACGCATCTGGGCGGCACAACCGCCGGCGTCGACCACCGCTTGTTCCAGTTCGGCCTTGTTCCAGCGGGCCACTTTGCTCGCCATGTCGGCGCGATCGATGCAGGGGCCGAGGACTTTTTCGGCGGCCAAGCGGTGATGCGGCGCGTTGGTGTGCAAGCGAATCCAACCGTCGGCACTGGCATAGTCGCCGGCCACCGGGTCCCACATCGGCGGCACGCTCCAGCCGATGGGGCGCAGGGATGTGGAGAACCAGAACGAGGCCAAGCGCCGGTCAACCTCAAGGGGCGATAGGCGACCGGTTTGCTGGCGGATGAGCTCGGCGGCGGCCTGGCCGGCTGCCGCGATGCTGGCACAAGCCAGCTCCGTGACGGCGAATGCCGAGGGCAGGGCGCCTTCGCCAATGAACGGGATCGGGGTCGTGGGCAAGCCGAGCGCGGCTTGCATGGACGTGAGCAGATCGGTCATCGAAGGCCCTCCAAAACGAGAGAGCGAGCATAGATCAAAAATCTGTAGGGAGCCCGCTTCGCGCCCCAGCGGGAGCAAGCTCCCTCGCCACGGGAATGGCCATGGATAGGCTCTGGTCGGGACCAGATCCACAGGTTGCCCAGCCCCATGCCCCTGTGGGCTTGCTCGCGGAGCAACAGGCACAGTTATTTCGACTGACACGCCGCTTTCGCGAGCAAGCCCGCTCCCACAAAAAGCTGAACTGCCGTGTTCAGTTATTCCGCGTTACACAACGCCAGGCAGTTATCCAGCATGCGGTTGGAGAAGCCCCATTCGTTGTCATACCAGGCCAGTACCTTGAGCAGCTTGCCGCTGGCCTTGGTGTGGTTGGCGTCGAAGATCGACGACAGTGGGTTGTGGTTGAAATCGCTGGAGACCAGCGGCAGGGTGTTGTAGCCGAGGATTTTCGAATGCTGGCTGGCCTGGCGCAGCAGCTCGTTGACTTCCTCGGCCGAGGCTTCGCGCTTGAGTTGCACGGTCAGGTCCACCAGGGACACGTTGATCACTGGTACACGCACCGCCATGCCGGTCAGCTTGCCCGCCAGTTCCGGCAGTACCAGGCCCACCGCTTCGGCGGCGCCGGTCTTGCTCGGGATCATGTTCTGGGTGGCCGAACGGGCGCGGTACGGGTCGGTGTGGTAGACGTCGGTCAGGTTCTGGTCGTTGGTGTAGGCGTGGATGGTGGTCATCAGGCCACTCTCGATGCCCAGTTCGCGGTGCAGCACCTGGGCCACCGGGGCCAGGCAGTTGGTGGTGCACGAAGCGTTGGAAATGATCTGGTGGGATTGGCGCAGGATGTCGTGGTTCACGCCATACACCACGGTGGCATCGGCACCCTTGGCCGGGGCCGAAATGATCACCTTGCGGGCGCCGGCGGTGATGTGGGCCGCGGCCTTGGAGCGGTCGGTGAACAGACCGGTGCATTCGAACACCACGTCGATCTTCTCGGCGGCCCAGGGCAGTTCGGCCGGGTTGCGGATGGCGCTGACCGAGATGCGGTCGCCATTGACCGTCAGGCTTTCGTGATCGTGCTGTACATCTGCATCGAAGGTGCCGTGAACCGTGTCGAACTTGAGCAGATGAGCGTTGATCGCACTGTCACCCAGGTCATTGATGGCGACGATCTGCAAGTCGCGGCGATAGCCTTGGGTATACAGTGCACGGAGAACGTTGCGGCCGATGCGGCCAAAACCATTGATTGCAATTCGAAGAGTCATTAACTGCGCCGCCATCGATTTGTTGTTGGAATTACAAGATTATTCGCATAAAAATAGAAAACAAGCCTTTTTAGTGGCAATATTTTGTTTTATCTACAACGAGTGGCCTGAATCAACTGGTCCGAATGGTCAATAAACCGTCTGTCGCCCAACGCCAGGGGGCTTTTGACCAGCATAGACAATCAGGTCGCCACACCCGTTAGCCTGGAGTTCTACACATGCATCCCCGCGTCCTTGAGGTCACCGAACGGCTTATCGCCCGCAGCCGCGCCACGCGTGAGGCTTACCTTGCATTGATCCGTGGTGCAGCCAGCGACGGTCCGACGCGCGGCAAGTTGCAATGCGCCAACTTCGCCCACGGCGTGGCCGGTTGCGGCACCGAAGACAAGCACCACCTGCGGATGATGAACGCCGCCAACATCGCCATCGTGTCTTCCTATAACGACATGCTCTCGGCCCACCAGCCCTACGAAGTCTTCCCGGAACAGATCAAGAAAGCCCTGCGCGAGATCGGCTCGGTCGGCCAGTTTGCCGGCGGCACGCCCGCCATGTGCGACGGCGTAACCCAGGGCGAGGCGGGGATGGAACTGAGCCTGCCAAGCCGCGAAGTCATCGCGCTGTCCACGGCGGTGGCGTTGTCCCACAACATGTTCGACGGCGCGCTGATGCTCGGTATCTGCGACAAGATCGTCCCGGGCCTGATGATGGGGGCGCTGCGCTTCGGTCACTTGCCAACGATTTTCGTCCCCGGCGGGCCGATGGTCTCGGGGATTTCCAACAAGCAGAAAGCCGACGTGCGCCAGCGCTACGCCGAAGGCAAGGCCACCCGCGAAGAGCTGCTGGAATCGGAGATGAAGTCCTACCACAGCCCGGGCACTTGCACCTTCTACGGCACGGCCAATACCAACCAGTTGCTGATGGAAGTGATGGGCCTGCATTTGCCGGGCGCTTCCTTCGTCAACCCGAACACCCCGCTGCGCGATGCCCTGACTCGCGAAGCGGCGTTCCAGGTCACGCGCCTGACCAAGCAGAGCGGCAACTTCATGCCCATCGGCGAGATCGTCGATGAGCGTTCGCTGGTCAATTCCATCGTTGCGTTGCATGCCACCGGCGGCTCGACCAACCACACGCTGCATATGCCAGCCATTGCCATGGCGGCGGGCATCCAGCTGACTTGGCAGGACATGGCCGACCTCTCCGAGGTGGTGCCGACCCTGAGCCACGTCTACCCGAACGGCAAGGCCGACATCAACCACTTCCAGGCGGCAGGCGGCATGTCGTTCCTGATCCGCGAATTGCTGGAAGCCGGTTTGCTCCACGAAAACGTCAACACCGTGCTCGGTCACGGCCTGAGCCGCTACACCCAGGAACCGTTCCTCGAGGATGGCGAGCTGGTGTGGCGCGATGGCCCGATCGAAAGCCTCGATGAAAACATCCTGCGCCCGGTGGCCCGCGCGTTCTCGCCGGAGGGCGGCCTGCGGGTGATGGAAGGCAACCTGGGTCGTGGCGTGATGAAAGTCTCGGCCGTGGCCGTGGAAAACCAGATCGTCGAAGCCCCGGCCATGGTCTTCCAGGATCAACAGGACCTGGCCGACGCGTTCAAGGCCGGTCTGCTGGAGAAAGATTTCGTCGCGGTGATGCGCTTCCAGGGGCCACGCTCCAACGGCATGCCGGAGCTGCACAAGATGACGCCGTTCCTTGGCGTGTTGCAGGATCGTGGCTTCAAAGTGGCACTGGTGACCGACGGGCGCATGTCCGGCGCGTCGGGGAAAATCCCGGCGGCCATCCACGTCAGCCCCGAAGCTTATGTCGGTGGCGCGTTGGCCCGGGTGCAGGAGGGCGATATCATCCGTGTCGATGGCGTCGAAGGCACCTTGGAGTTGAAGGTGGACGCCGCGGAATTCGCAGCGCGCGAACCTGCCAAGGGCTTGTTGGGCAACAACATCGGCACCGGTCGCGAGCTGTTTGGTTTCATGCGCATGGCCTTCAGCTCGGCAGAGCAGGGCGCCAGCGCCTTCACTTCTGCCCTGGAGACGCTTAATTGAAACTGGCTTTGGTCGGTGACATCGGTGGGACCAACGCACGTTTCGCGTTGTGGAAGAACCACAACCTGGAAAACATCCAGGTGCTGGCGACGGCGGACTATGCCTGCCCTGAAGAGGCCATCCAGGTTTACCTGGCCGGCCTGGGCATGAAGCCGGGGGCCATCGGTTCGGTGTGCCTGTCGGTGGCCGGCCCCGTGAGCGGTGATGAGTTCCGTTTCACCAACAATCACTGGCGCCTGAGCAACCAGGCGTTCTGCAAGACCTTGCAGGTGGAGAAGCTGTTGCTGGTCAACGACTTCTCGGCCATGGCCCTGGGCATGACCTGTTTGCGGCCCGATGAATTCCGGGTCGTGTGCGAAGGCACCCCTGAACCGATGCGCCCGGCGGTGGTGATCGGCCCGGGCACCGGGTTGGGCGTCGGTACGCTGCTGGACCTGGGTGAAGGCCGTTTCGCGGCGCTGCCAGGGGAGGGTGGCCATGTCGACCTGCCCATGAGCAGCCCGCGGGAGACCCAGCTCTGGCAACACATCTACAGCGAAATCGGCCACGTCAGCGCCGAAACCGCCCTGAGCGGCAGCGGTTTGCCTCGGGTGTACCGGGCCATCTGCGCGGTAGACGGCCATGCGCCGGTGCTCGATACCCCGGAATCCATCACAGCAGCCGGCTTGGCCGGCGATCCCATCGCCCTGGAAGTGCTCGAGCAGTTCTGCTGTTGGCTGGGGCGTGTCGCCGGCAACAATGTGCTGACGCTAGGGGGGCGCGGCGGTGTCTATATCGTCGGCGGTGTGGTCCCGCGGTTCGCCGATTTCTTCCTTGAAAGCGGTTTCGCCCGTTGCTTCGCCGACAAGGGCTGCATGAGCGATTACTTCAAGGGCATTCCGGTCTGGCTGGTGACCGCGCCGTACTCCGGCCTGATGGGCGCGGGTGTGGCGTTGGAGCAATCGATTCCAGTTTGAAATGTGATCCCCTGTGGGAGCGAGCTTGCTCGCGATGACGGAGTGTCAGTCGCCATTGATGTTGACTGATACACCGCTTTCGCGAGCAAGCCCGCTCCCACAAAGGTTTTGTGGTGTGTTTGTAGTCCTCATCCATCAGGCATAATCCGCCCCAATCCAAACAACAAGGACGAGGCCCGTGAGTTCAGTGAACAAATCGATTTTGTTGGTCGACGACGACCAGGAGATTCGCGAACTGCTGGACACTTACCTCAGCCGCGCGGGTTTCCAGGTGCGCACCACGCCTGATGGTGCCGGGTTTCGCCAGGCGCTGAACGAGGCGCCGAGCGACCTGGTGATCCTTGACGTGATGCTGCCCGACGAGGACGGCTTCAGCCTTTGCCGCTGGGTTCGCCAGCACCCGCGCCAGGCCCACGTGCCGATCATCATGCTCACCGCCAGTTCCGACGAGGCCGACCGGGTCATTGGCCTGGAACTGGGGGCCGATGATTACCTGGGCAAACCCTTCAGTCCTCGCGAGTTGCAGGCGCGCATCAAGGCCCTGCTGCGCCGGGCGCAATTCGGCCAGGAACGCTCCGGCGGCGAAGTGCTGGCCTTCGACGAGTGGCGGCTGGACATGGTCAGTCATCGGCTGTTCCACACCGACGGTGAAGAGGTGATTCTCTCCGGCGCCGATTTCGCCCTGCTCAAGTTGTTTCTGGACCATCCCCAGGAAATCCTCGACCGCGACACCATCGGCAATGCGACCCGTGGCCGTGAGTTGATGCCCCTGGACCGGATCGTCGACATGGCCGTCAGTCGCCTGCGCCAGCGCCTGCGTGACACCGACAAGCCGCCGCGGCTGATCCGCACGGTGCGTGGCAGCGGCTATCAACTGGCGGCCAGTGTGGTTGCCAGCAATGGTCATTGACTGGGTCAAGAAAGTCGCCCGACGGGTACCGGTGCCGCGCTCGTTGTTAGGGCGGATGCTGTTGCTGACCTTGCTGGTGGTGCTGTTCGCCCAGACCCTGTCCAGCCTGATCTGGGTCTCGCAATTGCGCGCCACCCAGCTCGAAGGCCTGGTCACCAGCGCCCGTAGCCTGGCCCATTCGATGACCGCCAGCGTTAGCTACCTGCGCTCGCTGCCGGTGGCTTATCGGCCATTGGTGCTGGATCAGTTGCGCAGCATGGGCGGTACGCGGTTTGTCGTCACGCTCAACGACAAGCCCCTGGGCATGGACGTGCTGCCGGTGACGCCGCGCAAGCTGGCGGTGCTCAAGGCGGTGGACGATGTGCTGCGCCGGTCCCTGGGCAATAGCGCCGATATCTCGGTCAATTTTGTCAGCCCCGACGATCTGCGAATTTTCAACGCCGGGTTGAAACTCGACGAACTGCCCCGCTCGTGGGCCCACTACGCCTTGACGCTTGAGCCTGTGAACCCGCCAGTGCTGGTCACGCAAATCCAGATGGCGCCGGGCGAATGGCTGTACATCGCCTCGTTGCTGCCCGAACCCTACACCAGCCTCGAAGAGCAAGACCTGCCCAAGCAACAGGTCGGTTTCATCGTGCTCACCAGCAGCCTGCTGTTGCTGTTCATCGGCTTGCTGGTGCACTGGCAGAGCCGACCTCTGAAGCGCTTGGCTCGAGCGGCGCGGGACATGTCCCTGGGGGCTGAAGTGGAACCGGTGGCCGAGGGCGGCGGCAGCGAAGTGGTGGAAGTGGGGCGGGCGTTCAATGCCATGCGCGAGCGCATCAGCCGTTACCTGACCGAACGTAGCCAGTTGTTCAGCGCGATTTCCCATGACTTGCGCACGCCCATCACCCGGTTGCGCTTGCGGGTCGAGCTGCTGGAAGACGAAAACCTGCAAGCCAAGTTCGGCCGCGACCTGGACGAGCTGGAGCTGCTGGTCAAAGGCGCGCTGCAGTGCGTCAAGGACACCGACATCCACGAGAACATCGAGCCGGTGGACCTCAATCATGTGCTCGATTGCCTGGTCGAACCTTACCTGGCGCCCAACGGCAACGGCCGGGTGACCCAGGATGGTCGGGCGCTGGCGCCGTATCCCGGCAAGCCGCTGGCGCTCAAGCGCTGCATCGGCAACCTGATCGATAACGCCTTGAAGTATGGGCAGAACGCCCATCTACACATCGACGACGATGAAACCGCGTTTATCCTGCACGTCGACGACGAAGGCCCGGGTGTGCCGGAACAGCGCCTGGAGCAAGTCTTCGAGCCGCACTTCCGCCTCGCCGGCCAACAGCAGGGCTATGGCCTGGGCCTGGGCATCGCCCGCAACATCGCCCACAGCCATGGCGGCGAAGTGAGCCTGCAGAACCTGCGCGAGGGTGGGTTGCGGGTGACCTTGCAGTTGCCTCGCAGTGTGGAATAGCCGGACCGCGTCATCGTTCTTCGCGAGCAAGCCCGCTCCCACAGGGGATTTGGGTTGAACATGGAATCCATGAACACTGTGTACTTAGTGTGGGAGCGAGCTTGCTCGCGATAGTGTCAGCAGCTTCAATCTCTCATTCAGAGTTATGTCACAAATCGGTGACATAACTCGCCCCTTTCGTTACCTGCCCCTCCTCATCCCTTGTTTAGACTCCCTGCGTCAAAACAACAAAAAAAGGTACCTCTTGATGGACACCTTCCAACCGGCCTTCAGCAGTTGGCTGAACTCGCCTGCCCACCAGCAATGGCTGGCCGCCGAAGGCTTGCGACTGCTGGCGTTCGCCAAGGCCTCGAAGCTGCCGGATGGCTTTGGCAACCTGGACGAGCTGGGGCGCCTGCCGGCCAATGCCCGGGCCGAAACCATGAACACCGCGCGCATGACCCACAGCTTCGCCATGGCGCACATCCAGGGCCTGCCGGGGTTTGCCGAGCTGGTGGATCATGGCGTCGAGGCCCTGAGCGGCCCTTTGCGCGACGCCGAACATGGTGGCTGGTTCGCCACGGCGCAACCCCCTGAAGATGACACCGGCAAGGCCGCCTACCTGCATGCCTTCGTGGCCCTGGCCGCCAGTTCCGCCGTGGTGGCCCAGCGCCCCGGTGCCCAGGCATTGCTGGACGAAGCGGTGCGGGTCATCGACGCGCATTTCTGGAGCGAGGAAGAGGGCGCCCTGCGCGAGTCCTTCAACCGCGACTGGAGCATCGAGGAGGCGTATCGCGGCGCCAACAGCAACATGCACGCCACCGAGGCTTTCCTGGCCCTGGCCGATGCCACGGACGATCCGCGCTGGCTGGTGCGCGCCCTGCACATCGTCGAACGAGTGATCCACGGCCATGCCGCCGCCAACGACTACCTGGTGGTGGAGCATTTCGATCGCGATTGGCAGCCGTTGCGCGAATACAACCACGACAATCCCGCCGACGGTTTCCGCCCGTACGGCACCACCCCCGGGCACGGTTTCGAATGGGCGCGGCTGCTGCTGCACCTTGAAGCGGCGCGGGTGCAGATCGGCATGCTGACCCCCGGTTGGCTGGCCCAGGACGCGCAAAAACTGTTCGACCAGAACTGCCGTCACGGTTGGAATGTCGATGGTGCGCCAGGCATTGTCTACACGCTGGATTGGGACAACCGCGCCGTGGTCCGCCATCGCCTGCATTGGGTGCACGCCGAAGCGGCGGCCGCTGCCAGCGCCTTGCTCAAGCGCACCGACGAGGCGAAATACGAAGCCTGGTACCGACTGTTCTGGGAATTTTGTGACAAGCATTTCATCGACCGCTGCAACGGCAGCTGGCATCACGAACTCGACCCGCAAAACAGCCCTAGCGCCGACATCTGGCCAGGCAAGCCGGATCTGTATCACGCCTGGCAGGCGGTGCTGATTCCGCGCTTGCCCCTGGCACCCAGCATGGCCACGGCCCTGGCGAAATTCTCCAGTCCTGCGCCTGTGTAACCATGTCGTGACATTTGCACGTCCCTTCGTTACCTGCGAAGGGATTTCCCCTGTTTAGAATCCGTGCAGCGCAAGCTCCAGACTTGCATGCATAACAACAAGAAAGGTACTTCTAGATGAATGCGATTTCTCGCCTCGCTACTGTCATTTCTCTTGCTTCCTTGCTTCCCGTCGCAGCATTCCCTGTCAGCGCCCTTGCCGCCGAATCCAAAGGTTCCGTGGAAGTCGTCCATTGGTGGACGTCGGGTGGTGAAAAAGCCGCGATCGATGTGCTCAAGGCCCAAGTAGAGAAAGACGGCTTTACCTGGAAGGACGGCGCTGTCGCCGGTGGTGGCGGTTCCACAGCCATGACCGTGCTCAAGAGCCGTGCCGTGGCCGGCAACCCACCAGGTGTCGCCCAGATCAAGGGCCCGGACATCCAGGAATGGGCGTCCACCGGGCTGCTCGACACCGACATCCTGAAAGACGTTGCCAAAGCAGAGAAGTGGGACAGCCTGCTCGACAAGAAAGTCTCCGATACCGTGAAGTACGAAGGTGATTACGTGGCCGTGCCGGTGAACATTCACCGCGTCAACTGGCTGTGGATCAACCCCGAAGTCTTCAAGAAAGCTGGCATCACCAAGAACCCTACCACCCTCGAAGAATTCTACGCCGCCGCTGACAAGCTCAAGGCCGCAGGCTTCATTCCGCTCGCCCACGGTGGCCAGCCTTGGCAGGACAGCACCGTGTTCGAAGCCGTGGTGCTCTCGGTGATGGGCGCCGATGGCTACAAGAAGGCCCTGGTCGACCTGGATAACAAGGCCCTGACCGGTCCGGAAATGGTCAAGGCGCTGACCGAGCTGAAGAAAGTCGCGACCTACATGGACGCCGACGGCAAGGGCCAGGACTGGAACCTGGAAGCGGCCAAGGTCATCAACGGCAAGGCCGGCATGCAGATCATGGGTGACTGGGCCAAAAGCGAGTGGACCGCCGCGAAGAAAGTCGCTGGCAAGGACTACGAGTGCGTAGCCTTCCCGGGCACCGAAAAGGCCTTCACCTACAACATCGACTCCCTGGCGGTGTTCAAGCAGAAAGACAAAGGCACTGCGGCCGGTCAGCAGGATATCGCCAAGGTCGTGCTGGGTGAGAACTTCCAGAAGGTCTTCAGCATCAACAAGGGTTCGATCCCGGTGCGCAACGACATGCTCGGCGACATGGCCAAGTACGGTTTCGATTCCTGCGCCCAGACCGCTGCCAAGGACTTCCTGGCGGACGCCAAGTCCGGCGGCCTGCAGCCGAGCATGGCGCACAACATGGCGACCACGCTGGCGGTCCAGGGGGCGTTCTTTGACGTGGTGACCAACTACATCAACGACCCGAAAGCCGACCCTGCCGATGCCGCCAAGAAACTTGGCGCTGCGGTCCAGTCTGCCAAGTAATTTGCGCCGCGGTCCCTTGTGGGAGCGAGCTTGCTCGCGATAGCGGAGTGTCAGGCAGCAAATGAGTCACTGACACACCGTCATCGCGAGCAAGCTCGCTCCCACAAAGGGATGCCCTTGTAACCTTGTTTTGGATCTTCCCATGAGTTCTGTTGCTGTGTTCAGCAAGGCCTCGCCGTTCGATGCATTGCAGCGCTGGCTCCCGAAACTGGTGCTGGCGCCGAGCATGTTCATCGTTCTGGTGGGCTTCTATGGCTATATCTTGTGGACGTTCGTCCTGTCGTTCACCACGTCGACGTTCCTGCCCAACTACAAATGGGCGGGCCTGGCGCAATACGCACGGCTGATGGAGAACGACCGCTGGTGGGTGGCGAGCAAGAACCTGGCGCTGTTCGGCGGCATGTTCATCGGCATCACCCTGGTGATCGGCGTACTGCTGGCGGTGTTTCTTGACCAGCGTATTCGTCGCGAAGGTTTCATCCGCACCATTTACCTGTACCCGATGGCGCTCTCGATGATCGTTACCGGTACCGCCTGGAAATGGCTGCTCAACCCGGGCATGGGCCTGGACAAATTGTTGCGTGACTGGGGCTGGGAAGGCTTCCGCCTGGACTGGCTGATCGACCCGGACCGTGTGGTGTATTGCCTGGTGATCGCGGCGGTATGGCAAGCCTCGGGCTTCATCATGGCGATGTTCCTCGCTGGCTTGCGGGGTGTCGATCAATCGATCATTCGTGCCGCGCAGATCGATGGCGCGAGCATGCCGCGTATCTACTGGAAAGTGGTGCTGCCAAGCCTGCGTCCGGTGTTCTTCAGCGCTGTGATGATCCTGGCGCACATCGCGATCAAGAGTTTCGACCTGGTGGCGGCGATGACGGCCGGCGGCCCGGGTTACTCCTCTGACCTGCCTGCCATGTTCATGTATTCCTTCACCTTCAGTCGCGGCCAGATGGGCATGGGCTCGGCCAGTGCAATCCTGATGCTCGGTGCGATTCTCGCGATCATCGTGCCTTACCTGTACTCCGAGCTGAGGACCAAGCGTCATGACTAGTCTCGCTGCCAAACCTTCCATCAGCCTGAGTCGGATCGCGATCTACGCGGTGTTGATCCTCGCCGTATTGCTTTACCTGGTGCCGCTGGTGGTCATGCTGTTGACCAGCTTCAAGACGCCGGAAGACATCAATACCGGCAACCTGCTGAGCTGGCCGACCGTGGTCAGCGGCATCGGCTGGGTCAAGGCCTGGGCCACGGTGGACGGCTACTTCTGGAACTCGATCAAGATCACCGTTCCGGCGGTGCTGATCTCCACCGCCATCGGTGCATTGAACGGCTACGTGTTGTCGATGTGGCGCTTTCGCGGTTCGCAATTGTTCTTCGGCCTGTTGCTGTTCGGGTGCTTCCTGCCGTTCCAGACCGTCCTGCTGCCGGCCTCGTTCACCCTCGGCAAAATGGGCCTGGCCAGTACCACCACGGGCCTGGTGTTCGTGCATGTGGTCTACGGCCTGGCGTTCACCACGCTGTTCTTCCGTAACTACTACGTGAGCATTCCCGATGCGCTGGTGAAGGCTGCTCGGCTGGACGGTGCGGGTTTCTTCACCATCTTCCGGCGGATCATCCTGCCGATGTCCACCCCGATCATCATGGTCTGCCTGATCTGGCAGTTCACGCAGATCTGGAACGACTTCCTGTTCGGCGTGGTGTTCTCCAGCGGCGATTCGCAGCCCATCACGGTGGCGCTGAACAACTTGGTCAACACCAGTACCGGGGCCAAGGAATACAACGTTGATATGGCGGCGGCGATGATCGCCGGGCTGCCGACCCTGCTGGTCTATGTGGTCGCAGGCAAGTATTTCGTGCGCGGCCTGACGGCCGGCGCAGTCAAGGGGTAATCATGGCAACGCTTGAACTTCGCAACGTAAACAAGACCTATGGTGCCGGCCTGCCGGACACCCTGAAGAACATCGAGTTGTCGATCAAGGACGGCGAGTTCCTGATCCTCGTCGGCCCTTCGGGCTGTGGCAAGTCGACGCTGATGAACTGCATCGCCGGCCTTGAGACCATCACCGGCGGCGCGATCATGATCGGTGACCAGGATGTCAGTGGCATGAGTCCGAAGGATCGCGACATCGCCATGGTGTTCCAGTCCTACGCGCTGTATCCAACCATGAGCGTGCGCGAGAACATCGAGTTCGGCCTGAAGATCCGCAAGATGAGTCAGTCTGCCATCGACGAAGAAGTCACTCGCGTGGCCAAGCTGTTGCAGATCGAGCACCTGCTCAACCGCAAGCCGGGTCAACTCTCCGGCGGCCAGCAACAACGCGTGGCTATGGGCCGGGCGCTGGCGCGGCGGCCGAAGATCTACCTGTTCGACGAACCGCTGTCCAACCTCGACGCCAAGCTGCGGGTCGAGATGCGCACCGAAATGAAATTGATGCACCAGCGCCTGAAGACCACCACGGTCTACGTGACCCACGACCAGATCGAAGCCATGACCCTGGGCGACAAAGTGGCGGTGATGAAGGACGGCATCATCCAGCAGTTCGGCACGCCGAAAGACATCTACACCAACCCGGCCAACTTGTTCGTGGCGAGCTTCATCGGTTCGCCACCGATGAACTTCATCCCCCTGCGCCTGCAACGCAAGGACGGTCGCCTGCTGGCGCTTCTCGACAGCGGCCAGGCCCGATGCGAGTTGCCAATGGGCATGCAGGACGCCGGCCTGGAAGACCGTGAAGTGATCCTCGGCCTGCGCCCGGAACAGATCGCGCTGGCGGGCAGCGAGGCCAATGGCTTGCCGACCATTCGCGCTGAGGTGCAGGTCACCGAGCCTACCGGACCGGACACCCTGGTGTTCGTCAACCTCAACGACACCAAAGTCTGCTGCCGCCTGGCGCCGGACGTGGCGCCGCAGCCCGGGGAAACCCTGACGCTGCAATTCGATCCGTCGAAAGTGCTGCTGTTCGACGCCCAGTCCGGCGAACGCCTGGGCGTGGCCGGCCAGCCACAAGCTGACGTGCGGAGCGCCAACGTGGCGCAGTTCAAAGGCCGATGAAGAACAAATGTGGGAGCCAGCGTGCTCCCACAAAGAAGGAGTATGCGGTGAGTGGGGGACCACCCGCCGCAATCGTTGTAAACCGCGTTAGATAAAAACAGTTAATAACAATAAAGACGAGGATGTAGGGATGAAGAAGAAAAACAACGCCCAGCTAATCTGCCAGTTGTCAGCCGTTGCGGCGATGATGCTGGCCGGTAGCGCACACGCGGCCGACGCGTTCAGCGCCGACTCGCAGTGGATGACGGGTGACTGGGGCGGTGAACGGACCAAGCTCATCGAGCAAGGTATCGACATCAAGGCCGACTACGTCGGTGAAGTCGGCGGCAACCTGCACGGCGGCTACAACAACGACAAGACCGCGCGTTACGCCGACCAGTTTGGTCTGGGTGTGGCGCTGGACCTCGAAAAGCTGTGGGGTTGGGATAACACCCAGGCCAAGATCCAGCTCACCAACCGTAACGGTCAGAACATCTCCAACGACCGTGTCGGCGACCCACGTGCAGGCACCTTGAGTTCTTCCCAGGAAGTCTACGGCCGTGGTCACATGGTCCGCCTGACTCAATTGTGGATCAAGCACCAGTTCCTCGACGGCAAACTGGACGTCAAGGCCGGTTACTTCGGCGAAGGCGAAGATTTCAACACCTTCCCTTGCGAGTTCCAGAACCTGGCATTCTGCGGATCCCAGGCGGGTAACTGGGCAACCGGTATCTGGTACAACTGGCCGGTCATGCAAGCGGCAGTTCGCGTGAAGTACAACATCACGCCTGAGTTCTATGCGCAAATCGGCGCGTACAACCAGAACCCATCGCAACTGGAGCACGGCAACGGCTTCAAGCTCAGCGGCAGTGGTACCAAGGGCACCGTCATCCCGGTCGAGCTGGTCTGGTCGCCGAAGGTCAACAGCCTGCCGGGCGAATACCGTGTTGGTTACTACAAAAGCACGGCCAAGGCGGATGACGTCCTTGAAGATGACAACGGTGACAATGCCGCGACCTCCGGTAACGCCTATCGCAGCCACAGCAGCAAGCACGGTTACTGGTTCGTGGCACAGCAGCAACTCACCACCCACAACGGTGATGCTTCCCGCGGCCTGAACATCGCGGCGAACGCGACCTTCCACGACAAGGACACTAACTTCGTCGATAACTACCAGTCGTTGATGTTCGTGTACAAGGGGCCGTTCGATGCGCGTCCTAAGGATGACATCGGCATCGGTTTCGCCCGTATCCATGTCAACGAAGACGTGAAGAAAAACTCTGAACTGGTCAACGCTGCCAACGGTGTTACCGACTACAACGATCCGCTGTTCGCACCGCTGCGTAGCACTGAGTACAACTACGAACTCAACTACGGTATCCACGTTACCAACTGGCTGACCGTGCGTCCTAACCTGCAATACATCACTCACCCGGGCGGTGTGGATGAAGTCGACAACGCGCTGGTGGCCGGCCTGAAAATTCAGTCGGTGTTCTAACGCTGTTGCGATAAGCTCCTCTCTATGTGCGCATATTTGCGGACAGCCAAGGCTGTCCGCTTTTTTTTGGGGAAGCACTCCATTGTTTGGTCGGACACAGAGCCCTGTGGCGAAGGAGCTTGCTCCCGCTGGGTTGCGAAGCGACCCCAAAACCATTCACTGCGGTGCGTCAGCCAGACCGCATTTGCCTCGTTTACGACTGCTTCGCAGTCGAGCGGGAGCAAGCTCCCTCGCCACAAAAGAGCGCGTCGCGAACAGATGAGCAATTCAATGATCTCCAGGACCGCGGCCCATGCATGAGCATCCGCTACAACGCTTTTTCAGATCCTTGCGCGAACGCCCGGTGTTTGCGTGGGAGCGTTATCGGCAGCGCGATGTGCTGGTGATCGATCATCCGCTGTGCCAGGCGGTGTTCAGCCGCCAGGGTGCGCAGTTGCTGCACTTTCAACCGCGCGGCCAGAAGCCTTGGTTGTGGTGTGCGGCCAAGTGGCCACACGTCGGGGCGATACGCGGCGGGGTGCCGGTGTGCTGGCCGTGGTATGGCCGTCATCCGAGCGAAAACGCCTGGCCGTCCCATGGTTGGGCGCGCCTGATCGATTGGAAACTGCTCGACAGCCGCAGTGATGAAGAGGGCGTGCACCTGCATTGGCAGTTACAACTGTGCGACTGGCAGGTCGATCTGCATGCCGACCTGGGCGAGCGCATGGAGTTGCGCTTGAGCACCGAGCATCAAGACAGTTCTCCCTGCCAACTGAGCCAGGCTTTGCACGCGTATTGGCGTATTGGTGACATCGGTGAGGTAGCGCTGTCTGGGCTCGAAGGCGCGCAGGGGTACGACCAGTTGAGCCGTGCGGTTTGCCGGCAGGAAGGTGAATTGCGGGTCGAGGGTGGTTGTCAGCGGGTGTTCCAGCATGAGGGGGAATTGCAACTCAAGGACCACGCCTGGCAGCGGGAACTGTGCATCGACACGGGCGACAGCGCCGACACAGTGGTGTGGCATCCCGGCGCCCGGCCATTGCTGGGGGTGAGTTGGGATGAGGTGTCGGAATTCGTCTGCGTCGAAGCGGCCAGTGGCGGCACCGATAGCCTGTGCCTGGCGCCGGGGGAACGGGCGCATCTGAGTTTGCAGGCACGGGTGGGGGCTTGATTCAGGTTTGTGGGTGTCGCTGCTGGCCTCATCGCGAGCAAGCTCGCTCCCACGTTGGGGGTTGGATGGACACAAGATTTGTGTCCGGTACAAAACCACTGTGGGAGCGAGCTTGCTCGCGATAGCGATCCATCAGGCGAAACAATACCCAAGCCGGTTCAGTTGAACTCATCCCCCACCGGATACCGGCTGGCATTCAGACTTTCCTTGATTTTGCGCAAATGCGGCTGGAAGTCCACGCCCCGGCGTAGGGTCATGCCGGTGGCGAGCACATCCAGCACGGTGAGCTGGATGATTCGCGAGGTCATCGGCATGTAGATGTCGGTGTCTTCGGGCAGCGGAATATTCAGGCTCAGGGTGCTGGCCTTGGCCAGGGGCGAGCCTTCGGCGGTCAGGCCCAATACCGAGGCGCCGTTTTCCCGGGCGATGCGCGCCACTTCCACCAGCTCACGGGTACGACCGGTGTAGGAAATGATCACGAACAGCTCGCCCGTATGCGCCACCGACGCAATCATGCGTTGCATCAGCACATCGGCGTGGGCGGTCACCGCCAGGTTGAAACGGAAAAACTTGTGCTGGGCATCCAGCGCCACGGGCGCCGAAGCGCCGAGGCCGAAGAAGTGGATCTGGCGTGCCTGAATCAGCAGATCGACGGCCCGACTGATCAAATTGGGATCAAGGGCCTGGCAGGCGCTGTCCAATGAGGCAATGGCACTGCCAAAGATTTTCCGGGTGTAAGCTTCCGGATTGTCATCGGCCTCTACCGCACGGCTGACATAAGCGGCGCCGCTGGCCAGGCTCTGGGCCAGTTGCAGCTTGAGTTCCGGGTAACCGCTGACGCCGAATGAACGGCAGAAACGGTTGACCGTAGGCTCGCTGACCGACGCGGCCTGGGCGAGGGCGGCGATGCTGAAGCGGGTGGCCTGCTGTGGGTTGAGCAGGATCACCTCGGCCACCTTGCGTTCGGCCTTGTTCAGGTCTTCAAGGCGACTCTGGATCTGCTCCAGTAAATTTCGCACACGGTCCATACAAGATTCCTAGAAAGACGGGTCTTTGATACGACCCTTTGCGGTGGCCTATCCTACTGATGGCTCTGACGGACCACCACTCGGAATCGGAATTTTCGAAAAATGTTGTGGTTATTACTACATTTTTCCTTGAGTGATACCTTGAAAAAAGGTATTTGTAGCTTAACTTGATAAAAGAACAAACATCATGCATTCCATAACGGTTGAACCGTGCACATTTGCCTTGTTCGGTGCGTTGGGCGATCTGGCCTTGCGCAAGCTCTTTCCTGCCCTTTATCAACTCGATGGCGCGGACTTGCTGCACGAAGACACGCGGATCATCGCGTTGGCCCGTGAACCCGGCAGCGAGCAGCAGCACCTGGCGTTCATCGCCGCTGAGCTGCGCCGCTACGTGGGCGACAAGGACCTCAACGAAACCGTGCTCGAGCGCTTCCTGGCGCGACTGACTTACCTGCACGTGGATTTCCTCAAGGCTGACGACTATGTCGCCTTGGCCGAGCGAGCCGGTTCGGCCCAACAGGTCATTGCCTATTTCGCCACCCCGGCATCGGTCTACGGCGCCATCTGCGAGAACCTGGCCAAGGTCGGCCTGAGCGAGAACACCCGTGTCGTGCTGGAGAAACCCATCGGCTCGGACCTGGAATCCTCGCGCAAGGTCAACGACGCCGTGGCGCAGTTCTTCCCGGAAAACCGCACCTATCGCATCGACCACTACCTGGGCAAAGAGACGGTGCAGAACCTGATCGCCTTGCGGTTCGCCAACAGCCTGTTCGAAACCCAGTGGAACCAGAACTACATTTCCCACGTGGAAATCACCGTGGCCGAGAAGGTCGGCATCGAAGGCCGTTGGGGCTATTTCGACAAGGCCGGTCAACTGCGGGACATGATCCAGAACCACTTGCTGCAGCTGCTGTGCCTGATCGCCATGGATCCACCGGCTGACTTGTCCGCCGACAGCATCCGTGACGAGAAGGTCAAGGTGCTCAAGGCCCTGGCACCCATCAGCCCGGAAGGCCTCACCACCCAGGTGGTGCGCGGCCAGTACATCGCCGGTCACAGCGAAGGCAAGGCTGTACCCGGTTACCTCGAAGAACCCAATTCCAATACCCAGAGCGACACCGAAACCTTCGTCGCCCTGCGCGCCGACATTCGCAACTGGCGCTGGGCCGGGGTGCCTTTTTACCTGCGTACCGGCAAGCGCATGCCGCAGAAGCTGTCGCAGATCGTCATTCACTTCAAGGAACCGTCCCACTACATCTTCGCGCCCGAGCAGCGCCTGCAGATCAGCAACAAACTGATCATCCGCCTGCAACCGGACGAAGGGATTTCCTTGCGAGTGATGACCAAGGAGCAAGGCCTGGACAAGGGCATGCAATTGCGCAGCGGTCCGCTGCAACTCAACTTCTCCGACACCTATCGCAGCGCACGGATACCCGATGCCTACGAGCGGTTGTTGCTGGAAGTCATGAACGGCAATCAGAACCTGTTTGTCCGTAAAGATGAAATTGAAGCCGCGTGGACGTGGTGTGACCAGTTGATCGCCGGGTGGAAGAAATCCGGTGATGCGCCCAAGCCGTATGCGGCCGGGTCCTGGGGGCCGATGAGCTCCATTGCACTGATCACGCGGGATGGGAGGTCATGGTATGGCGATATCTGAAGTGAAACTGCCCCAGGGCGTCAGCGCCCTCGAGTTCAAAAGCCCGGTGTTGCTGGCTGAAGGCTTGGCGTTGAAAGTGGCCGAGCAGTTGCGGGGTGCGCTCGATGCCCGTGGCGCGGCCACCTTGGTGGTGTCCGGCGGTCGAAGCCCGGTGGCATTTTTCCAGAGCCTGGCCAAACAGCCGCTGGACTGGTCGAAAGTGGTGGTGAGCCTGGCCGATGAGCGCTGGGTGCCGGTTGAACATGCCGACAGCAATGCCGGCCTGCTCAAGCGCTATCTGCTGCAAGGTGCCGCGGCCAAGGCCCAGTTCCTGAGCCTCTACAGTGCCAGCGCCAACCTGGAGGCGGCTGCCGAACAGGCGGATCGCTTGTTGGCCGAGCTGCCGCCCATCGATGTACTGATATTGGGCATGGGCGACGACGGGCACACCGCCTCGCTGTTCCCTGACAGTCCGAACCTGGCCGAAGCCCTGGATGCCAACGGTACGCGCCGTTGCTGGCCGATGTTGGCGCCGACCGTGCCGCACCAGCGCTTGACCATGAGCCGCGCCTTGCTGGCCTCGGCGAAACACAAAGTGCTGTCGATTTCCGGTCAGTCGAAATTGACCACCCTGAACGCCGCGGTGGCCGGTGACGATGTCGCCCAAATGCCGATCCGCGCGTTTCTGCAACCTACGTTAGAGATTTACTGGTGCCCATGAACCAAGGATCAGCCGCTATGAAAAACCCTTCCCCGACCGTTTCCATGGCGGACAAAGTTACCCTGATCGACAGCCTCTGCGCCAAGGCGCGGATCCTGCCGGTGATCACCATCGCCCGCGAACAGGACATCCTGCCGTTGGCCGACGCCCTGGCTGCCGGTGGTTTGACGGCGTTGGAAGTGACCTTGCGTTCTCAGTACGGCCTCAAGGCCATCCAGGTGTTGCGTGAGCAGCGTCCGGAACTGGTGACCGGCGCTGGCACCGTGCTCGACCGTCACATGCTGGCCGCCGCCGAGGCCGCCGGTTCGCAGTTCATCGTCACGCCAGGCATCACCCGTGATCTGCTCGAGGCCAGTGTTGGCAGCCCTATCCCGTTGCTGCCGGGCATCAGCAACGCCTCTGGCATCATGGAGGGCTATGGCCTGGGCTATCGCCGCTTCAAGTTGTTCCCGGCGGAAGTCAGCGGCGGCGTCGCGGCCATCAAGGCCTTGGGCGGCCCGTTCGGCGAAGTGAAATTCTGCCCGACCGGCGGCGTGAGCCCGGCCAACATCAAGAGCTACATGGCGTTGAAAAACGTGATGTGCGTGGGCGGCAGCTGGATGCTTGATCCGGAGTGGATCAAGAACGGCGACTGGGCCCGCATCCAGGAATGCACCGCCGAGGCATTGGCGCTGCTGGACTGATTAGCTTTACCGAAACCTCGTTGGGTGTTCTACGGCTTTACGGTGCGCTTGGTCGGCGCGCCGTTTTTTTTTGCCCGGGATTTTGTATCGCGCATGACGGCACAACACTAAGCCCCGTGGCGAGGGAGCTTGCTCCCGCTGGGTCGCGCAGCGGCCCTGAAACCTGGCGACGCGGTGGATCAGGTTGACTGAGTGGCCTTTGAGAGGGGGCTGCTTCGCAGCCCAGCGGGAGCAAGCTCCCTCGCCACAACTATGTTCGGCTCAATTCCATCAGCGCCTGGACCAGTCGCTGGATATCACCGGCCAGGGTCGTCAGCCCCGGTGTAATGCGGATGCACGGCCCGACGCTGGTGTGGCGGACCACGGTGAAGATCCCATAGTCGTTGAGCAGTCGATCGGCCATCGCCTGCTGGTCCGTCTGGGCGGTGAAGCGCATCGAGGTGATGCCGCAATACAGGCTCGGATCGTCCGGGGTCATGACTTCGATACCCGGTACATCACGCACGGCATTCACCCACAGGTCCCGCAGATACTTGAGCCGCGCGCCCTTGGCCGCAGCGCCGCCCAGGGCATAATGCTCCTCGAACACCAGGGGCAGGGTCAGCAGGGCCGGGATGTTGGGCGTGCTATGGGGTATGCGCGAGCGGACGTCGGTGACGGGATAATGCCCTTCGTCCATGTCCGGGTCGATGTCGGCCAGCCGCTGCGGAGCAATGTATAAGAAACCCAGGGCCAGGGGCCCGCCGATCCACTTCTGCAGGTTGAACCCGGCGAAGTGAATGCCGAGTTTCTTGATGTCGAAATCGATCTGGCCCAAGGCATGGGCCCCATCGAGAATGATATCGACGTCAAACTCCTGGGCCGTCTCGGCAATGGCCTGGACCGGCATCACCAAGCCGGTGAGGTGGTTGACGTAGGTCAGCGCCATCAGCTTCACGCGAGGGTGGTCAATGAACGCTTTGCGATAGGTGCCCACCAGGCTTTCCAAACTCGCGGGGTGCTGGTGGACCAGTTCGATCACCTCTGCGCCACGCTGTCGGGCCAGCCAGCGCATCGCGCTTTTGACCGCCGCGTACTCCAGGTCACAGACCAGCACCTGATCCCCCGGCTTCAGCCTGTTGTAGTTGCGGATCAACGATTGCAGGGCATCCACGGCGCTGGTGGCCATCGCCACGGTTTGCGGTGCTACGTGGATCAGTTGCGCCACTTGGCGGCGAATCACTTCGCCCTGTTCCTGGTCGAAATGCTGGCGCACATACACCGAGTTGCTGCGGTTGATGAAGGCGATATTGCGCTGGTATTCCTCGACCACGGTTCGCGACATGCGACCGAAGTAGCCGTTTTCCAGATTGAGCGGCCCCTCGGTGTCGACCTCATAACGGCCGACATAGGTCTGCCAGAAGGCTTCGTCGTGGGCGCGCAGGGTATTTTCAGGCATGGACGGGGCTCAATCGTTAGTGGCGAGGCTTGGGTTTGCCGTGCTTGGCGCGCAATGGGTCGAGCAGATCCGACAGGCCGTTGTGGTCGATTTCCTGCATCAATGCCAGTAAACCGCCCAATTCTCCGTGGGGAAAACCTTCGCGGGCGAACCAGTTCAGGTATTGGCCAGGCAGGTCGGCGAGGATTCGCCCCTTGTATTTACCAAAGGGCATCTGGCGCGTGACCAGCAGTTCGAGCTTTTCCGGGTTCATGGCAATCGTCTTGATTCAAACAACTTGGAAAATACAGGCATTCTGCATGCAGGCCAAATGACAGATCATGCAAATAGCGCGGATACAGTTTTGAGCTGTTTTGATAACTTATTGATTTTAAATAGAATTAATTGAGTTCTAGGGCTGGCATGACCGATGCAATATCCCTTGCAGGTTTATCTATTCACCCGCAAAGGAACTGAAAAATGACCGACATTAATAAAGAATCCATTTCCGTCCTGAATGACCTGATCGAGACCAGCAAAGATGGTCAGGAAGGCTTCAAGACCTGCGCTGAAGACATCAAGCATCCAGAACTCAAATCGCTGTTTGTCCAGCGCGCCGCCGATTGCGCCACCGCTGCTGCCGAACTGCAAGCGGCCGTTCGTTCGCTGGGCGGCGACCCGGAAACTTCTACCAGCGTGGCCGGTGACCTGCACCGCCGTTGGGTGGACGTGAAGTCCATGTTCACCGGCAAGGACGAGGAAGCGGTGCTCAACGAAGCCGAGCGTGGCGAAGATCATGCCCTCAAGGCTTACCGCGAAGCCCTGGAGAAGATCACCAAGCACAACCTGGTGGGCATTCGTGACCTGGTTGAGCGTCAGTACCATGGCGTGCAACGTAACCATGATCAGGTCAAGGCCCTGCGTAACCAGGCACGCGCCCGTTCTTAAACGCGCCCTGAACTAAAAGAACGCCAGCTTGCCTGGCGTTTTTTTGTGGGAGGCTACTCAGATTGAAAGTGAACACCGTTGTGGCGAGGGGATTTATCCCCGTTGGGCTGCGCAGCGGCCCCCCTCGCCACAAAAGCGTTCGCTTCAGTAGCTGCTAAGGATTCCCTTTAACTGGGCGTCCTCCAGAAAAAGTGTGTTGTTAAATTCGCCAGTAATCACCTCTGGACTCACATAGTTAGCTAGCTAATAATTGGTGCCTGCCAACCATCCTATATTGCATCTATCGTTATTGCGTCCCCCCAGAAGAGTTTCCTGCGTGCCCATTACTTTCCAGGCCTTGTTCGCCCCTGACCGCCTCGCTGTGCAGTTCGCCATCAAAACCGTTCTCGGTGGCGGACTGGCGCTGTGGTTGGCGTTGCGCTGGGGGCTGGAGCAGCCGTCATGGGCGCTGATGACCGCGTTCATCGTGGCCCAGCCGTTGTCCGGGATGGTGCTGCAGAAAGGCTTGGCACGGTTGCTCGGCACGCTGGTGGGCACGGTCATGTCGGTGGTGTTCATGGGCTTGTTCGCCCAGGCGCCGTGGTTGTTCCTGCTAGCCCTGGCGCTATGGCTAGGGTTGTGCACCGCCTGTTCCACACTGCTGCGCAGTGCCTGGTCCTATTCATTCGTGCTGGCCGGGTACACGGTGGCGATCATCGCGTTGCCGGCTATTTCGCATCCGCTGGGCGTGTTCGACCAGGCCGTGGCGCGCTGTACCGAGATCAGCCTGGGAATTGTCTGCGCCACGGCGGCCAGCGCCTTGCTCTGGCCGTTGCGGGTTGAGCGGCAATTGGCCGGTCAGGCGCGGGCCGCCTGGCAGAGCGGCATGCAGGCGGCCCGTGCCACCCTGGCCGGCGATGCCCAGGCCCGTAAAGGGTTGCTGGAAATCCTCGGCAAGATCGTCGCGGTGGATGCCCAGCGCGAACACGCCTGGTTCGAAGGCCGCCTTGGCCGGCAGCGGGCCCGGGCCATCAGCGGCTTGAGCCAGAAACTGCTCATGCTATTGCGCCTTTCCCGTTCGGTGCGTCGGCAATGGCAACAGCTCGAACCCCAGGAGGCCGAGGCTCTCCAGCCGTGGATGAACGAGGTACGGCAAGCCCTCGACGCCGACAGCGCGACCCTGCAAGCCTTGCGTCCCCGGGTATGGGATGCATCTCACGATCCACAGATCAGCTCGGCGCAAAGTTACTGCCTGGCCCGTTTCGCGTTGTTGATCGATACCGCCATGGCCGCCTGCGCCGCGCTGACGGCCGTACAAGAGGGCAGGGAGGCGACCGATCCACCGCGAACCTTGACGCCCCATCGTGATCTGTCCCTGGCCATAGTGTTCGGTGCCCGTAGTGCCTTGGCGTTCCTGGCGGTTGCCTGTTTCTGGCTGGCGACCGCCTGGCCCGCCGCCTCGGGCGCGCTGGTGCTGACCTGCGTGGTGTGCAGCCTGTTCGCCAGTCGCGAAAACGGCGCGCAGATCGGCATGAGCTTCCTGCGCGGCATCCTGTTGGCGGTGCCGACGGCGTTTGTGATTGGCGAGATCGTGCTGCCGCAGTGGAGCAGCTTCGCGATGCTCTGCATGGCCATGGGGGTGCCGTTGTTTTTCGGGGCGCTGGGCATGGCCAAGCCGCAGATATTCGCCACGGCTACCTCGTTTTGCCTGCATTTCGTGGTGCTGGTGTCGCCGCTCAACGCCATGAAGTACGACGTCGCGGCTTTCTTCAACAACGCCCAGGCGATGATGATCGGCGTCGGTGCGGCGGTGCTGGCGTTCAATCTGCTGATTCTGCGCGACCCGGCCTGGCACAGCCGTCGCCTGCTGGCCGCGACGCTCCACGATCTGGTGCGCCTGACCCGGCGCAATCTGCGCGGCGCCGAGAGTTGGTTCGGTGGGCGCATGGCTGACCGGTTGCTGCAACTGGCGCGGCACTATCCCGAGCTGCCGGTACCGGCGCGCAGCCGTTGGGATGATGGATTGCTGGGCTTGGACATGGGTGATGAGCTGCTGCATTTGCGTCTGAGCCTGGCCGTCGCCCAAGTGCCCGACAATCTGGCCCAGCGCCGTTATTTTGAAACGTTGGAGCAGGTGCTCGAGCGCGGTCCGGTCGGTAGCCAGGCGGATGCCCTGGCCCCAGCGAGCGCCGAGTTCCTCAAACTGTTGTCGACGCAGCCGCCCGGGGATGCGCTGAAGCTGGCCCAAGGCGCGGTGGTGCAATTGCAGAACAGTTGGCGCGCCTGGTGCCGCCAGCACGAACCTGAACGACAGGAGCACAGCCATGGGCTTGCGTGAGTGGTCGATCGGCGGGGTGTTGCTCAGCCCGTTCCTGATTTATGTGGTGCTGGCCTTGTTGGTGACCGGTGCGTTGCGCCTGTTGCTCAGCCTGGTGCCGGCCGGGCGCTGGATCTGGCATGAAGCCTTGTTCGACTGCGCCCTGTATGTCTGTGTCCTGACTGTTATTACCGTGGTCCTCGGGCCGCTATAGGAGTTGAACATGCGTACCTCCGTACGTGTCGCCGTCACGCTGGGCGTGGTGGTCGTGGCGATCTTCGCCGGGTTTCATTTGTGGCAGTACTACATGCTCACGCCCTGGACCCGCGATGCGCGGATCCGCGCCGACGTGGTGGTGATCGCGCCCGACGTGTCGGGTTGGGTGCGCGAGCTCAAGGCTGTGGATAACCAGGCGGTCAAGGCCGGTGATTTACTACTGAGCATCGACCGCGAGCGTTTCGAGGCCGCGGTGGAGAAAGCTCGGGCGGTGGTCCAGACCCGTCAGCAGCAATTGAGCCTGCGTGAGCACGAAGCCAGTCGCCGCGCCGCCCTGGGGCCCCAGGCCATCAGTGCCGAGCTGCGGGAAAATGCCCAAATCAACGCGGGCATCGCCCGGGGCGAACTGCGTGAAGCCCAGGCCGAGGCCAAGGTCGCCGAGCTCAACCTGGCCCGCAGCCAGGTGCTGGCCCCACGCAGCGGCCACATTACCAACCTGCGCCTGGCCGAAGGCAATTACGTGAACGCCGGGCAGCCGGTCATGGCGCTGATCGACGATTCGACGTTTTATGTGCAGGCCTATTTCGAAGAAACCAAGCTACCGAGGATTCGCGTGGGTGATTCGGTCAAGGTCTGGCTGATGAGCGCCGACCATGCGCTGGAGGGCCATGTCGAAAGCATCAGTCGTGGTATCACCGACCGCAACACCAACCCCGATGCGCAGTTACTGGCCGAAGTTGAGCCGACCTTCAACTGGGTGCGCCTGGCGCAGCGGATTCCGGTGCGGATCAAACTGGACAAGGTCCCGGAAGGGGTGAGCCTGAGTGCGGGGATGACGGCGAGTGTGCAGGTGCAGGAGGGCCATCAGTAATTTTGTGGCGAGGGGATTTATCCCCGCTGGGCTGCGAAGCAGCCCTGAGACTCAACATAGAGATGTGTCAGGCTGACTGCTTTCAGCTTTTTGGGTCTGCTTCGCAGCCCAGCGGGGATAAATCCCCTCGCCACATATAATTCACTTTAGATCGCGGTAATCAACCAACAGTAATCGCCGGCAACGTCGGCAACGTCACGGTCTGTTGCTTGCGCGGTGCGAGGATTTCGGCTTCGCCATCCACCACCAGCTCATCGCGCTGATTGAACACGCGCGTGGCGATGCGCACGCGAAACTTCGGCAGTTTCTCCAGGATTTCCAGGCGCACGGTCAAGGTGTCGCCAATTTTCACCGGTTTCTGGAAGCTCATCTGCTGGCCGATGTAAATGGTGCCCGGCCCAGGCAGCTCGCAGGCTACCGCCGCGCTGATCAGCGCACCGCTGAACATGCCATGGGCAATGCGCTCCTTGAACATGCTCGCCGCGGCGAATTCGGCGTCCAGGTGCACCGGGTTATGGTCGCCCGACATCGCGGCGAACAACTGGATGTCGCGCTCTTCGACGGTTTTGCTGTAGCTGGCGGTCTGGCCGACTTCGAGGGCTTCGTAAGGGATGTTGGTAACCTGGGTCATCTGTTTCAAATCCTGTGAGGATATAAGGAAAACGCTGAAAGACTTACTCGCTTCGTGGCGGCCGTTTATGGCTCAGGGCCTGGGCAATCCAGGCCAGCACGTCGGCCGTCACTTCGTCGCGGTTGGTCTCGTTGAACAGTTCGTGCCGCGCCTGCGGATAAATCATCAGCTGCAGGTGCTGGCTGCCGGCCTCGCGCAGGGCGTCGGCCAGATCTTTCAGACGCTTGCCTTCGCTCACCGGATCACATTCGCCGCCGATGACCAGCAACGGCAGGCCCGGATCGATCTGGGCGAGATTGGACGCTTTGCTGATTTGCTGCAAGCCGCCGAGCAGGTCGATCCATAGCTGATTGGTGCAGCGAAAGCCGCACAACGGGTCATGAACGTATTTATCAACTTCGATCGGGTCGCGGCTGAGCCAGTCGAAGGGCGTGCGTGCCGGTTTGAATTTTTTGTTGAAACTGCCAAACGACAGCCACTCGATCAAGGCGCTGCGCCCCGTGGCGCCCTGGCGTCGACGCTCGAAGCGGGCGATCAGGCGAGCAGTGCGGTAGAGCGCCACCGGTTGAAAGTTCGAGCCGCTGAGAATCGCTCCGTGCAGGCTGGCGCTGTGGTGCAGCAGGTAACCCTGGGCGATGTAGCTGCCCATGCTGTGGCCCAGCAGCACAATGGGTGTCTCGGGATGTTGCTGGCCGATGTGCTGGTTGAGGCTGGCCAGGTCGCCGACCACTTTGGCCCAACCGTCCTCGTCTGCAAAGTGACCGAGAATCGCTTCTTCGCCGGTCTTGCCATGGCCGCGCAGGTCCGGCGCGTAGACACCATAGCCTGCATTGCACAGCGCCTGGGCCAGGCGCGCGTAGCGGCCGCTGTGTTCAGCCATGCCATGGGCCAGCATGATCAGCGCTTGCGGCTCGGTCTCGGGCAGCCACTCATTGACGAACAGGCGGCTGTGGTCGGTCGCGGTCAGCATGAACGTTTGGTGGATCATTGCGATTCCTTTACACAGGGGCTGGCGCAGGGTTGCTGCATTGTATAGCGCATCCGCTACGTCTCGCCTGATCAGCCTACGTCGAGGCAGGAAGATTCACACAATCTATGACGCAGGTCGCCATATTTGCCTGATTGGCCATAGCTGCTAGTGTCCCAAGAGCTCCGCCTCTGCAAGCAACACAGATGCGGCCCGGATACGCTCAGGTAAAGAGGACAAAAACAATGCAGCCTGATTTCTGGAATGACAAACGCCCGGCCGGCGTCCCCTCGGAAATAGACCTGGGGGCCTATAAGTCGGTAGTCGAGGTGTTCGAACGTTCCTGTAAGAAGTTTGCCGACCGTCCAGCGTTCAGCAACATGGGAGTGACCCTCACGTATGCCGAGGTCGAACGCTACAGCGCGGCCTTTGCTGGCTATCTGCAAGCCCACACCGACCTGGTCCCCGGTGATCGTATCGCGGTGCAGATGCCCAATGTCCTGCAGTATCCGATTGCCGTGTTCGGTGCCTTGCGCGCCGGGCTGATCGTGGTCAACACCAACCCGTTGTACACCCCGCGGGAAATGCGTCATCAGTTCAAGGATTCCGGTGCCCGGGCGCTGGTGTACATGAACCTGTTCGGGCAGAAAGTCCAGGAAGTGCTGCCCGACACTGACCTGCAATACCTGATCGAAGCAAAAATGGGCGACCTGATGCCCACCGCCAAGGGGTGGCTGGTCAATACCGTGATCAGCAAGGTCAAGAAGATGGTCCCCGACTATTCATTGCCCCAGGCCGTTTCATTCAAGAGCGCCTTGCGCCTGGGTCGGGGCCATGGCATCAAGCCGCTGAAGGTCAGCCTCGATGACATTGCGGTGCTGCAATACACCGGCGGCACCACCGGGTTGGCGAAGGGCGCGATGCTGACCCATGGCAACCTGGTAGCCAACATGCAACAGACCCGGGCGTGCCTGGGCCAGGTCGGTGACGACGGCCATCCGTTGCTGCGCGAAGGCCAGGAGGTGATGATTGCGCCGCTGCCGCTGTACCACATCTATGCCTTCACGGCGAACTGCATGTGCATGATGGTCACCGGCAACCACAACGTGCTGATCACCAACCCGCGGGACATCGCTGGCTTCATCAAGGAGTTGAAGAACTGGCGTTTCTCCCTGCTGCTGGGGCTCAACACGTTGTTCGTGGCGTTGATGGATCATCCGGATTTCAAGTCCCTGGACTTCTCCAGCCTCAAGGTCACCAACTCCGGTGGTACCGCGCTGATCAAGGCCACCGCCGAGCGCTGGGAACAGCTCACCGGTTGCGGCATCACCGAAGGCTACGGCCTGACCGAAACCTCGCCCGTGGCCTGCGCCAACCCGTATGGCGGCAAGTCCCGGTTGGGCACCGTGGGGTTGCCGGTGCCGGGAACGCTCATGAAAGTGATCAGCGATGACGGCGTCGAGCAACCCTTCGGCGAGCGCGGCGAGCTTTGCATCAAGGGGCCGCAGATCATGAAGGGTTATTGGGACAAACCTGAAGCCACGGCCGAAGTGCTGGACAGCGAAGGCTGGTTCAAATCCGGGGATATCGCGGTGATCGACCCGGACGGTTTCGTGCGTATCGTCGACCGCAAGAAGGACATGATCATCGTCTCGGGTTTCAACGTGTACCCCAACGAGATCGAAGACGTGGTGATGGCCCACCCGAAAGTTGCCAGCTGCGCGGTGATCGGCGTGCCGGACGAGCGTTCGGGGGAGGCGGTGAAACTGTTCGTGGTGGCGCGCGAGGCGGGCGTCAGCCTTGAAGAACTCAAGGCTTACTGCAAGGAAAACTTCACCGGCTACAAAGTACCCAAGCACATCGTGTTGCGCGAGTCGTTGCCCATGACGCCGGTGGGCAAGATTCTGCGGCGGGAGTTGCGGGATATCGCCTGAGGCGCCTGCCTCATGGAAACCCTGTGGGAGCGAGCTTGCTCGCGATTGCGGTAGGTCAGAGACAGAGATGTTGGCTGATACACCGCCATCGCGAGCAAGCTCGCTCCCACAGTTTTTTATGTATTCGAGGTCATTATCCAGGGCTTAGAATTTTTACTCTAAAAATGACCATAAAATATTCATGAGTCATGTTTGTGACTGTAGGGCCTTATTTTGGCTCTAGGCGACCCTTGGCAAAGCTGCTACTCTCGGCGCGCTTTTGTGACTTCTCGGCCTTCATTCAAGCCAGATTCACCAATAAACACACCAATAATAATCGCATCAAATGCGGTGAGAATTCGCGTTGCTGAGGAGTGGGCTTCCATGATTGAAGACTTTTGGAAGGATAAGTACCCAGCTGGGATTGCTGCCGGCATCAATCCAGATGAGTATCCGAATATTCAGGCGGTGTTGAAGCAATCCTGCCAACGCTTCGCCGACAAGCCGGCATTCAGCAACCTCGGCAAGACAATCACCTACGGTGAACTCTACGAATTGTCCGGTGCCTTTGCCGCGTATCTGCAACAGCATACCGATTTGCAGCCGGGCGATCGAATCGCCGTGCAATTGCCCAACGTTCTCCAGTACCCAGTGGCCGTGTTCGGTGCGATCCGTGCCGGTCTCATCGTGGTCAACACCAACCCGCTGTACACCGCGCGGGAAATGGAGCACCAGTTCAACGACTCCGGCGCCAAGGCGCTGGTCTGCCTGGCGAACATGGCGCACCTGGCCGAGACCGTGGTGCCCAAGACCTGCGTCAAGCACGTCATCGTCACCGAAGTCGCCGACCTGCTGCCGCCGCTCAAGCGTCTGTTGATCAACAGCGTGATCAAGTACGTCAAGAAGATGGTCCCGGCCTATCACTTGCCCAAGGCCATCAAGTTCAACGATGTGCTGAGCAAGGGCCACGGCCAGCCAGTCAACGAAGCCAACCCCACCAGCGACGACGTGGCCGTGTTGCAATACACCGGCGGCACCACCGGCGTGGCCAAGGGCGCGATGCTCACCCACCGCAACCTGGTGGCGAACATGCTGCAGTGCAAGGCGCTGATGGGCTCCAACCTCAATGAAGGTTGCGAAGTGCTGATCACGCCGCTGCCGCTGTATCACATCTATGCCTTCACCTTTCATTGCATGGCGATGATGCTGATCGGCAACCACAACATCCTGATCAGCAACCCGCGCGATCTCTCCGCGATGGTCAAGGAATTGTCGAAGTGGAAGTTCAGCGGTTTCGTCGGCCTCAATACGCTGTTCGTGGCCCTGTGCAACAACGAAGCCTTCCGCAAGCTGGATTTCTCGGCACTGAAAGTTACCTTGTCCGGTGGCATGGCCCTGCAACTGGCGGCAGCCGAGCGTTGGAAAGCGGTGACTGGTTGCCCGATCTGCGAAGGCTATGGCATGACCGAGACCAGTCCGGTGGCCACCGTCAATCCGATCCAGAACATCCAGATCGGCACCATTGGCATTCCCGTTCCGTCGACGTTGTGCAAGGTGATCAACGATGCGGGCGTCGAACAGCCATTGGGTGAAATCGGCGAACTGTGTGTGAAAGGTCCGCAGGTCATGAAGGGCTACTGGCAGCGCCAGGACGCCACCGATGAGATCCTCGACAGCGACGGTTGGCTCAAGACCGGTGATATCGCGGTGATCCAGCCAGACGGCTACATGCGCATTGTCGATCGCAAGAAAGACATGATCCTGATCTCCGGTTTCAACGTGTACCCCAACGAGCTGGAAGACGTGCTGGCGACCCTGCCGGGCGTGCTGCAATGCGCGGCCATCGGCGTACCGGACGAGAAGTCCGGCGAGGCGATCAAGATCTTCATCGTCGCCCGGCCGGGTGTCACGCTCACCAAGGAGCAGGTGATGGAGCATATGCGCGCCAACGTCACCGGCTACAAAGTGCCCAAGGCGGTGGAATTCCGCGATGCGTTGCCGACCACCAACGTGGGCAAGATCCTGCGGCGCGAGTTGCGTGATGAAGAACTCAGGAAGCTGGGTCTGAAGAAGTAAAAGCTTGTGGACAAAAAGCCCCGCAGAAGCGGGGCTTTTTGTTGGGCGATGACCTGAAGCGAGAGCGCCTTTGTGGCGAGGGAGCTTGCTCCCGCTGGACGCGCAGCGGCCCCTTGCGGTGTGTCAGTTAGATCGAAGGGGGCTGCTGCGCAGCCCCGCGGGAGCAAGCTCCCTCGCCACAGGGAGCGCAGTGCCTATCTCGGGCCCAGTTACAACCTGAACTGCGCAAAATCCAGGTTGGTGCCCCCTGGCCGCATGTCCTGCAGGTAGGAATCCTTGTCGGCACTCAATTCCAGGCTCAGGGCTGCCTTGCGCTTGCCTTGGTTGCGCACTTCCAGTCCTTCCAGTTTCTCGCGCAGGAACACCGTTGGCACTTTCAGGTGCAACAGCTCATCAGTGGCCGGCGTGTGCAGCAGCAGATGGATCCATTCGTATTGACCGATGGCCAGGCGCGCCACCGGGATATCGAACCAGAAGATGTTGCGGTTACGGTTCAATTCGCTGAAATGGCAGTTATTGACGCCCAGTACGGCGCCGCCCAGTTCCTGGTTTCTACGGGCAATGGCCTGCTTTTTATCGAGTTTCATAACGTTCCTACGGGATTGGAGCTTCGGGCCGCAGCCTGAATACGTGGCGCATTCTCGGGGGTTGATCGACAAACATAAAGTGCTACCTGCATTCGACGATGAAATGTACCGCTGAAAAATGAAACTCCCCGCAAACCGGCTCGGTCAACCCTTATGTAATGACTTTTCGTACAGTTGTTCACAGGAGAGACATCATGGGTAGCACGAGCGATAAAGTGAAGGGCGTTGCCAACGAAGCCGTCGGCAACATCAAGCAAGGCGTTGGCAAGGCCACCGACAATGACCGCATGCGCGCCGAGGGCGTGGTCCAGGAGAAAAAAGGTGAAGCCCAGCAAGCCGTGGGCAAGGCCAAGGATGCGGTCAAGAAAGGCGTCGACGAGGCATAACCGGCCTGTTGAAAAACGATTGTAACGGCCATCCGCGGGTGGCCGTTTTCGTGTCGGCTCGAACTTGCACCGGGGAAATTGCTCCAAAGTCACCAAACAGGCTACTTTGTTGTACATAACGGCCCCTCGAGTCGCCAAGCGACCAGCCTTTTTTGCGGCGAAAGGAGACGCACATGATGTTCCCGGCCTTGAAAGGCTTGCCCTTGCATCGTGTGATGATGCGCACCGTGACCGAGTTTCTCGACGACGAGATGTCGACCTACGCCTCGGCATTGGCTTACCAGATGCTGTTTTCGCTGTTCCCCTTCATCTTGTTTCTGATCGCGCTGATTGGCTTTCTGCACCTGCCGGACTTCTTCTCCTGGTTGCGCCTGCAATCGGAGCTGGTGCTGCCGCCCCAGGCCCTGGAACAGGTCAACCCGGTGATCGACCAGCTCCAGCAATCCAAGGGCGGGTTGTTGTCGGTGGGTATCGTCATTGCGTTATGGACGGCCTCCGCCGGTGTCCGGTTGATGATGAGCGCGATGAACGCTGCCTACGATGTGGTCGAGGGTCGTCCGGCCTGGAAGCGTTTCCCACTGTCGATTTTTTACACCATCGGCATTGCCGGCATGCTGCTGGCCGCCGCGGCACTGATGGTGCTCGGGCCACAGGTGATGGCTTGGATCGCGGCCCAGGTCGGGCTGGAGGAATTCATCGTCACGCTCTGGACCATCGTGCGCTGGCCGGTGATCGTGGTTTTGTTGATGGTGGCCGTGGCGCTGATCTACTACGTGATGCCCGATGTAAAGCAGGAGTTTCGCTTCATCACGCCGGGGTCGGTGCTGGCGGTGGTGGTGTGGATTGTCGCGTCATTGGGCTTCGCGTTTTACGTCAAGACCTTTGCCAACTACAACGCCATGTATGGCAGTATCGGCGCGATCATTGTGTTGTTGCTGTATTTCTATATTTCCGCGGCGGTGCTGTTGCTCGGTGCGGAAATGAATGCGGTGATCGAACACATGTCCACCGAGGGCAAGGACCGTGGCGAAAAGGTCGCCGGTGAGCACGAAAAACACCATGTGTCGGGCCTTGGGCGCGACCACTCCATCCCTCACACCCACACTGACGAAGCCCGACCATGATTCGCGACATCCTGAAAATGGGCGACGAACGCTTGCTGCGCATTGCCCCGCCAGTGCCCGTCGAAATGTTCGATAGCCCGCAACTGTGGCAATTGATCGACGACATGTTCCAGACCATGGAAAGCGTCGGCGGTGTCGGCCTGGCAGCGCCGCAGATCGGCGTTGACCTGCAGTTGGTGATCTTCGGTTTCGAACACAGCGAACGCTACCCCGACGCCGAGGCAGTGCCCCAGACGATCTTGATCAACCCGTTGATTACCCCGCTGAGCCCCCTGATGGAAGAGGGCTTCGAAGGCTGCCTGTCGGTGCCGGGCCTGCGCGGGGCGGTCGATCGTTACCAGCACATCCGCTACGAAGGTTTCGACCCGAAGGGCCTGCCTGTCGTGCGCACTGCCTCAGGCTTCCATGCACGGGTGGTTCAGCATGAGTGCGATCACCTGATCGGGCGCTTGTATCCTTCGCGCATCAGTGATTTCAGCAAGTTCGGGTTTACCGAGGTGATGTTTCCGGACATGGATCCGGCAGCAGACGACTGATCACCGGACACAAAACCCTGTGGGAGCGGGCTTGCTCGCGAAAGCGGTAGGTCAGCTTGCATGGATGTTGGATGTGCCGCCGTCTTCGCGAGCAAGCCCGCTCCCACATGAGATCTGTATTGCATTCAGGACAGGGTATTTAGCTCCCACCCCATCGCAATCATCGGCTTGCTGCGGGCATACCGGCTCAGGCGCTCAGCCATCGCATAAGGCAGCTCGGGATCGCAGCTGAACCCGCGCCGTTCATAAAAGCCGCGCAAGTCCGGGTGGCAGAACAGCCACACCGGCCCTTCAATACCTTTCACCGCTTCAGCGATCAACCGTGCCGCGATCCCTTGTACGCGGTACGCCGGATCGACAAACAACCCTGTCAACCAATGCCCACCCGACACCGGCCGCAAGCACAGCGCGGCGACGATTTCATCCCGCCGTGCCACCCATAGCTGAGCTTCACGTACCGCTTTCATCGAGGATTGCTGGGCGCGATAGAACTTGTTCATCAGCGGCCACAGCGGTTCTTCGAGCTGTGTGTAGTGGATTTCGGACATGGCGGGGTCGCGGATGATAAGGGGAGGGCGATTATAAAAGAACGCGGGTGCGGCGATAGGTGTATACCTGACTTCACATCCCGTATGAGTGGAGTACGTATCATGGCCAAAGGCATGGATTCAAAAAAAGCGGCAAAGAAAAAACCGGCGAAGACTGCCGATGAAAAACGCGCTGACAAAAAGACCAAGAAGGTGAATCTGTTCGGTCATTGAACCGGTACCGCCTCGGTTGACCCCAGGGATGAGCTGGGGCTGTCACCCCAACTCATGCGCTGAAGCCTTCAGCGTGGCGCTGCCCAGGCTCAAAGCGAGGCGAGAAACGTATCCGTGACAGGGTCCTTGTCACCCTTATGGCTCTGCTGCGCCTTTTCGACCTGGGCCATCGCCGACTTGTCCTGCATGCGCTGGGCAATCTCTTGGCTGACCGCCATTTGCTTCTCGGGCGGCATCGCCTCGAACTCTTCTTCAGTAATGCCCATCTCTTCGAGAATGCTGTCGCGCAGGCGCTCTTCGGGGGTCTTGCTCATGTACTCCTTGAACGCTGATGTCGCAGAGCTGCCAGGCGTGGTGGCCTCTTCGGACGCTGATGAGGCAAGGGTTTGCAATTGCACGCGGGTCTTGGCGAAAGCCTCATCGACATTATCGTTGATCGCGGTGGTCGCACTGACCTGTTGCGTGGCGCGGCGGGTGAAGGACTCCTGGACCTGGGCACTTCCCTGACTGGCCTGGGCCTGGACATTATCGCGCAACGCCTGCAACGCGGCGCTTTGCAGGCCGCTGGCGGCTTCGGCGGTTGGATCCTCGCCCGGGCGTTTGAGCGGCAAGACCATCGCTTGCTGTTTTGCACTGACCAACATGATGAATTCCTGTGGGTAATGGCTGAGCGATGGGCAGGAGCAAAACCCATGCCGCCGCCGCGAGCCTCCCGGATTTCAACGGCTATGGACGCAAGGGCTACGAGCCGGGTGGCCAACCCTTGCCGTCGGACGGCATGGATCGACCGCCTCCGTGCGGGAGGTCGCCGGATCAGGTGCTTTCGCGAACCTTGAGTTCAAAGCCCAAGTCCACCACCGGTTGAGCGATGCGGTTGCCCGCCATCAACGCCAGCATCTGTTCGGCGGCGCGGCGGCCAATGGCTTCCCGTGGCGTGCTGATGCTGCTCAGGCGCGGCACCATGTGGGCCGAGGCGGGCAGGTCGTTGAAGCCCAGGATCGAAACCTGCTCGGGGATCTTGATGCCACAGCGCAAGGCTTCGAGCAGGGCGCCGTGGGCCAGGTCGTCGTTGCCGAAGAAGATTGCATCGACGTCCGGATGGCTGGCCAGCAGTTGCAGGAACAACTCGCCGCCCAGGCCTACCGATGACGGGCGCGGTGTCAGCATTTCCAAGTCCGGATCGTACACCCGGGCCTTCTGCAGGGCGCGCCGGAATCCTTCTCCGCGCAACAGCGTGCGCTGGTCCAGTTGCGCGCCGATGTACGCCAGACGCTTGCGACCTCGGGAGATCAGGTGCTCGGCCGCTGTCTCGCCGGCCTTGAGCTGGGAAAAACCAACGCAGTTGAGGCCGGCGCCCGGGTCCAGCTCCATCATGTACACACAGGGAATATTGCTCGCCTCGATCATGCGTCGGGCGCTTTCGGTGCGGTCGAAGCCCGTCAGCAGCAAGCCACGCGGTTGATAGGCCATGTAGTTGCGCAGCAGGTCTTCTTCTTCGTCCCGGGAGTAGTGGTAGTTGCCGATCACCACTTCGAAGCCCTTGGGCCGTAGCACGCGATGAATGGCTTCCAGGGTGTCGATGAACAGCAGGTTGGACAACGACGGCACCAGTACCACCACCGAATGGCTCTGGGCCGAAGCCAGGGCGCGGGCAGCGGGGTTGACGACGTAGTTGAGTTCCACGGCGGCCTGGCGGACTTTTTCCACCAGGTCGGCGGCTACGGTGCTGACGCCACGCAGGGCACGGGAGGCGGTGATGGGGCTGACACCGGCCAGGCGTGCGACTTCATTGAGCGTAGGGCGACCGGTGGTGCGAGTATTCTTATCGTTTTTAGGGGCGGTCATCAGGGCGGCTTGCCAAACAAAAATCAAGGCACTAAGGTAGCGCTGTCTCGACGCGGCTGCAAATGCGTGAGTGGGGTTTGCCTGAGCCCCGTCCGTTGGTGTCGTGAACGAACATGCTGCAACCACAAAAATGACAAGAAGGCGTCGGCAACTTCTGCTTTTGCTACGGTGTCATAACTGGCAAAGGTAGCGCTGTCTGCGCGCTGAGGTGTTACATGACTAATCCCATCACCGCCCTGGTCATCATGGGCGTTGCCGGTTGCGGCAAAACGTGCGTCAGCCAGGCCTTGTGCCAGTTGAGCGGCGCCACCGCCATCGAAGGCGACACTTTCCATCCTGCGGCCAACATCCAGAAGATGAGCGCCGGTATTCCCTTGAACGACGACGACCGTGCCGGCTGGCTCGACAGCCTGTGCGATGAGTTGCGCCGTGTCGACGCCACGGGCGAGCGCCCGGTGCTGACCTGTTCGGCCCTCAAGCACAGTTATCGCGAGCGTCTGCGCAGCGCCTTGCCAGGGCTGGGCTTCGTATTTCTTGAATTGACCCCCGAAGTCGCCGCAGATCGCGTTTCCCATCGTCCCGGTCACTTCATGCCGTCGACCCTGATCGATAGCCAGTTTGCCACCCTTGAGTCCCCTGTCGGCGAGCCCCTGACCCTGGCTCTGGACGCGTCCAGCCACAGCGTCGATGAATTGGCTCATCAGGCTTACACCTGGTGGCTGGAACACGGTTTGAAGCTGGCCAGTTGAACTTCAACTCATTTGCGTCAGAAAGATAGCGCTGTCCCGACGGCTTACAAATAACTGCTTCAATAACAACAACAAATCAGGAGACACCTCCCATGTTCGGCATGTCCCACGAGACGTTCCTGCTGCTCGATGCAGTGGTCACGGTGATCGGACTCATTGTCCTTATCACCAAGTTCAAGTTCCACCCGTTCATTGCCCTGACCATCGCCGCCGCGTTCCTCGGCCTGACGTCGGGCATGGCGACCGGCACCATCATCAAGGCCTTCCAGGACGGCTTTGGTGGCGTGCTGGGCTTTGTCGGCATCATCCTGGCGCTGGGCACGATGCTCGGCAAAATGATGGCTGAGTCGGGCGGGGCTGATCAGATCGCCCAGACCCTGATCCGCGCCTTCGGCAAGGATAAAGTCCAGTGGGCCATGATGTTCGCCGCGTTCCTGGTGGGCATTCCGTTGTTCTTCGAAATCGGCTTCGTGCTGCTGATCCCGCTGGTGTTCATCGTTGCGCGCCGCACCGGTGTGTCGATCATCAAGATCGGTATCCCGCTGCTGGCCGGTCTGTCGGCGGTCCACGGCCTGGTGCCGCCGCACCCGGGGCCGCTGTTGGCGATTGGCGTGTTTGGCGCCGACATCGGTAAAACCATTCTCTACGGTCTGATCGTGGCGCTGCCAACGGCCATTATTGCCGGGCCGATCTTCGGTACGTTCATTGCCAAGCACATCCCCGGCCATCCGAATCAGGAACTGGTGGATCAACTGGCGCGCGAGACGGATTCCGCCGATCTGCCGAGCTTCGGCATCACCCTGGTCACCGTGCTGTCGCCGGTGTTCCTGATGCTGCTCAAGACCTTCGCTGACGTGGCGCTGCCGGACGGCAATATCTTCCGCGCCTGGATGGACATGATCGGCCACCCGATCTCAGCGTTGCTGCTGGCCTTGTTGCTGTCGCTGTACACCTTCGGCTACAAGCAGGGCATCGGTTCCAGCCAGATGCTCAAGTGGCTGGACGCAAGCCTGGCGCCAACCGCCGCGATCATCCTGATCATCGGCGCCGGTGGCGGCTTCAAGCAGATGCTGGTGACCAGTGGCGTGGGTGACGTGATTGGCCACATGGCGGTGAGCGCGCAGATTTCCCCGATCCTGCTGGCTTGGCTGGTGGCGGCGGTGATTCGCATCGCCACGGGTTCGGCGACAGTGGCAACCATTACCGGTGCCGGGATCGTGGTGCCGGTGGTGGGGATGATGCCGGGTGTGAACCGTGAGCTGCTGGTGCTGGCGACCGGTGCCGGTTCGTTGATCCTGTCCCACGTCAACGATGCGGGCTTCTGGCTGGTCAAACAGTACTTCAACATGACCGTGGCCGAGACCTTCAAGACCTGGACCGCGATGGAAACCATTCTGTCGGTGGTGGGATTGATCTTTATCCTGTTGCTGTCGCTGGTGGTCTAACCGACAACACAGTAGTCAATGTGGGAGCGGGCTTGCTCGCGAATGCGGACTGACAGTCAACAAACAGGTTGAATGTTACATCGCCTTCGCGAGCAAGCCCGCTCCCACACTGGTTTTTGGTAATCAACAAATCCAGGGGAATACCCACATTGGGTTTTTGTCTCAGCCGTTGGTTTTGTTGACCAACCCATCCGCCCTGAACATCCCACGGATCCCACGCACCGCCTGGCGGATCCGGTCCTGGTTTTCGATCAGCGCAAAGCGCACGTGATCATCCCCATACTCCCCGAACCCCACCCCTGGCGAGACGCAGACCTTGGCCTCGGCCAACAGCTTCTTGGCGAACTCCAGTGAACCCAGGTGTGCATAGGCCTCGGGAATCTTGGCCCAGACGTACATCGACGCCTTGGGGTTTTCCACCATCCAGCCCAGTTCATGCAGCCCCCTGACCAGCACATTGCGGCGCTGGCGGTATTGCTCGGCGATGTCGCGCACGCATTGTTGGTCGCCTTCGAGGGCCGCAATGGCCGCCACCTGCAACGGGGTGAAGGTGCCGTAATCGTGGTAGCTCTTGATCCGCGCCAGGGCGTTGACCAGTTCCGAGTTGCCCACCATGAAGCCGATGCGCCAGCCGGCCATGTTGTAGCTTTTGGACAGGGTGAAGAATTCCACGGCAATGTCTTTCGCGCCGGGCACCTGCATGATCGACGGGGCTTTCCAGCCGTCGTAGACGATGTCGGCGTAGGCCAGGTCGTGAATCACCAGCACGTCGTACTGCTTGGCCAGGGCGATGACCCGTTCAAAGAAGTCCAGCTCCACGCATTGGGCGGTGGGGTTGGACGGGAAACCCAGGATCATCATCTTGGGTTTCGGAATCGAGCCGCGAATGGCCCGCTCCAGTTCGTCGAAGAAATCCACACCGGGCACCAGCGGTACCGAACGCACCTGGGCGCCGGCAATCACCGCGCCGTAGATGTGGATCGGGTAACTGGGGTTGGGCACCAGCACCGTGTCGCCCTGGTCCAAGGTCGCCAGCATCAAGTGCGCCAGGCCTTCCTTGGAACCGATGGTGACGATGGCTTCGGTTTCCGGGTCGATGTCCACTTCATAGCGGTCCTTGTACCAGCGCGAAATGGCGCGGCGCAGGCGCGGGATGCCTTTGGAGGTGGAGTAGCCGTGGGTGTCTTCGCGCTGGGCGACGGTGACCAGTTTTTCCACGATGTGTGGTGGCGTGGCGCCGTCGGGGTTACCCATGCTCAAGTCGATGATGTCTTCGCCGCGCCGACGCGCAGCCATCTTCAGCTCGGCAGTGATATTGAATACGTACGGGGGGAGTCGATCGATGCGCGCAAAGCGGCGCGGCGAACCTTGTTCGGCCATTGTTGCCTCGAGATACGTGAGCGCCCGGAACCGTCCGAGCGACGTTGGCCACTGCGGTGGCCTGCGGCGGAAGATAATGGGGCTGATGGCAAATTGTCCAGTAGCGGCGCAGAACTATTTTCGACGACACTGTCGACCCGCACGTGCGAGCTTCATCCACGCCTGCGGACGGTTAACCCGACCTAGTCAAAATTCGAACGGAATGATGATGGAATTTTCCAGCGGTTTCTTGCTGAGCCTCTCCTTGTGCCTGGACATTGGCGTGGCCAATATCGCGATGATTACCCTGGCGATGCAGCGCGGTTATTTCCAGGGTTTCGCCCTGGGCCTGGGTACCTGCGTGGGCGACCTGGTCTACGCCGTCCTGGCCCTGGCCGGCATGACCGTGCTGTTGCAATACGCAGCGGTGCGCTGGGTGCTGTGGATCGGCGGTTCGGTGTTGCTGCTGTATTTTGCGGCGAAAATGATCCATTCAGCGATTTACCACAGCGCAGTGTTGGCGCAGGCGGGTGAGGGGCGGGGCGATTCTTCCGGCCAGGCGTTCTTTCGCGGGATTTTCCTGGCCATGTCATCACCCAGTGCCATTCTCTGGTTCGCGGCTGTGGGCGGCACACTCATTGCTCGTTCAGGCGGTGGAACATTGCTCAGTTCGGCGCTGTTCCTCAGCGGTTTTCTCTGTGCCGGACTGTTGTGGTGCGCAGCCCTGTGCCTGGCGGCGACCCAGGGCGGCAAATTATTGGGCGATAAACTGTTGCGCTACTCCTATTGGGCATCGGCGGCGATCTTCTGCTATTTCGCGGTCTATGTGATTGTTTCTGGGTACAACGAGTTTGTAGGGAAAGCCGCTGCGACCGTGCTGCCTGGACTCTGATAAGCGAAACGGCCTGGCAATCACTGTTTGGCTTCTATACTGCCAAGCCCGACCTCACGTTTCCGGAGTGTTGACGCATGGAAAAGCACAAACGCGATAACGCAGCCGAGCCACGCTTTGAACACGGACGTTTTCAGCTGATCGCGGGTTTTGGTGCCCGTTTTACCCAGGAAACCGCCCAGGACATTCCGCTGCTCTGGGAAAAGTTTTTGCCCTGGCTCGGTAAGGTGCCAGGGCAGAAAGACGAGGTGACCTACGGCGTGTGTTGCAACGCGGACGGGGAGGGCGGGTTTGAATACATCGCCGGGGTGGAAATCAGCCGGCTCGACGATCTTCCTGAGCAATACCGCTGGATCGAGATCCAGCCCGGGCACTACGCGGTGTTCGAACACAAAGGCCCGTTGAAAAGCCTGCCGGACACGTTCCAGTACATCTGGAAAGAGTGGTTGCCGCAGTCCGGGCATGAAGCGGCGGACGAACCGGAATTCGAACGCTACAGCGAAGATTTCAACCCCAAGACCGGCGAAGGCACCCTGGAGATCTGGATACCGCTCAAGCCGAGCTGATCGATGTGGACCCCTGTGGGAGCGGGCTTGCTCGCGAAGGCGGTGGGTCAGCTTGCATCAGTGTTAAATGTGCTGGCACTTTCGCGAGCAAGCCCGCTCCCACAGGAGATGGTGGCGCCCTTCAGCGATGGTTAAAACACCAATCCCATCCGCCGCTCATAACCGATGCGGCCTTTGTAAGCCTCGCCGCAGTCGACCCAGCCCAGCCGGGTGTACAGGCCAATGGCCGATTCGTTTTGCGCATCCACCGACAGTTCCAGCCCTTTGATCTGCGGCCACGCCGCGCGAGCCACCTCGGGCAGTGCCAGCAAGCAGGCCTTGCCGTAACCCTTGCCCTGTGCCCGATAGTCGACTTGCAGCGCGTGCAGGGTGGCGCTGTGCTCATCGGCCCAGGCGGGCAGTACTGGCGGGCGCTTGAGCAACAGGAACGCCACTGGCACGTCGTCAGCCAATAGCGCGAACCCCTTGACCCCCGGACTAGGCCTGGGCAGGAGCGCATGCAGCGCACCGTAGATATCGCCGACGAACTTGACCTGTTCGGGGTGGACCTCGATGGCTTCGACCTGCTGACGTTGAAGTGCGTTGAGCGCTTCGTAAGGTATGAGCTGAGCGGTCACAAAACGTCCGTTGGCTGTTGGCAGGGTGGGTCTGGAATTCTAGCGAACTTTTTTCTTTGGATTATTTTGTTTGATTGTCGATTTGCCGTTTCTCCAAACGACAAAGGGTGTCTTCAACAAAAAATCTGCGGAGAATCATCATGAACACCCAAGCCACTGAAACCGAGATCCAAGCCCTGATCGATACGTATCGCCAGGCCGTCATGACCAAGGACGTCGAAAAAGTCATGGCGCTGTATGACGAGAACATCGTCTCGTTCGATGCCATCCAGGCCTTGCAATTCAAAGGCAAGGCCGCTTACCGGGCCCATTGGCAGGCGTGCATGGAGATGTGCCCCGGCCCGCACAAATTCGACTTTCATCAAGTCAAGATTACCCCGGCCGACACCATCGCCTTCGCCCACTGGCTGGCCTATTGCGGCGGCACCAACGAGAAGGGCGAGGAACAGGCCTGCTGGATGCGCGTCACCGCCTGCTACCAGCGTGTAGCCGGGCAATGGCGGATCGTCCATGAACACTGGTCCGCCCCGTTCGACCCGATGGCCGGTACAGCGTTGTTCGACCTGCAGCCCTGATCGTCGGTTTTTTCGCCAAGCGTCTTTGCGCCGTCCATAGTTGATCAGTTCGATCACGGAGCTTTCCATGAAGTACTTATGCCTGGTCTATAGCAACGAACACGTGCTGCACAGCTCGCCTGACAGTCCGGAGGATGCCGAGTGCATGGCCTATGCCGAATCGATCCAGGGCAGCGGGCGGATGCTCGCCGCCGAGGCCCTGGAGTCGGTGCAGACCGCCACCACGGTGCGCATGCGCGGCGGCAAGCTGTCGATCACCGATGGCCCGTTCGCTGAAACCAAGGAGCAACTGGCGGGCTTCTACCTGATCGACGCCAAGGATTTGAACGAAGCCATCCAGGTCGCCGGCAACATTCCGGCGGCCCGGGTCGGCTGCGTCGAAGTCCGACCGGTACGCCAACTGAATCCCTGAACAACAATCACAAACAGGACTTCATCCATGAACCTCAAGCCTGCCCCTTTTGAGCTATCCATCAGCCGGGTGATCGATGCCCCGCGCCAGAAGATTTTCCGCGCCTGGACCGAGCCGGCCCTGCTGGTCCAATGGTGGGGCCCCCACGGTATGACCACGCCGGAGTGCGAAATGGACCTGTGGGTCGGCGGCCAGTTTCGCACGCTGATGCGCGCGCCCGACGGCAGTGAATACCCGACCCTGGGGGTATTCCTGGAAATCGTCGCGCCGCGGCGCCTGGTGTTTACCGATGCGTTTGTGCCCGGCTGGATACCTTCCGGCAAAGCTTTCATGACCGCCGAAGTGCTGCTCGAGGAGGATGACGGTAAAACCCGTTACACCGCCCGCGCCCTGCACTGGACTGAAGAAGACCGCCAGGCCCACGAGGCCATGGGCTTCCATGAGGGCTGGGGGCAAAGCCTGGACCGGCTCGAAACGCTGGTGACACAAGGCATGCCCGACTGATGTCGGCCGAAGCGGTCAAGGCGCGGGTCGAGCAGGTTTATCGGCAGGACTCGCGGCGGATCCTGGCGACCCTGATTCGCCTGCTGGGGGATTTCGACCTCGCCGAAGAAGCCTTGCACGAGGCTTTCTTCATCGCGGTCGAGCGCTGGCAGCGTGACGGTGTGCCGGACAATCCGCGGGCGTGGCTGGTGTCTGCCGGGCGCTTCAAGGCCATCGACAGTTTGCGTAAGCGGGCACGTTTTGCCGCCTCCCGACCGCTGTTGATTGCCCAGCTCGAAGAACTGGAGCAGGCCGACTGGAGTGAGGAAGACGTGGAAGACGATCGTCTGCGACTGATTTTCACTTGTTGCCACCCAGCCCTGGCCGCGGATGCCCAGGTACCGCTGACGCTGCGGGAAGTGTGCGACCTGACCACCGAGGAGATTGCCCGGGCTTTCCTCGCCGCCCCAGCGGCCATTGCCCAGCGCATCGTGCGGGCCAAGGCGAAAATTCGCGATGCGAAGATCCCTTATCAGGTCCCCTCTCGCTCGGAACTGCCCGATCGGCTGGACAGCGTGCTGCGGGTGATTTACCTGGTGTTCAACGAAGGTTACTCGGCGTCCATGGGCAGCGAGCTGACCCGCGAAGACCTGACCCGCGAAGCGATCCGCCTCGGGCGCCTGCTGATGGAGCTGCTGCCCGAAGCCGAGGTCATGGGGTTGCTGGCGTTGATGCTGCTGCACGAGTCTCGACGGCCGGCGAGAACCTCACCCGCCGGTGAGCTGGTGCTGCTCGATGAACAGGACCGCTCCCTGTGGGACGCCGCGCTGATCGCCGAAGGCTGTGCCCTGGTGGAAGCTGCGCTGAGTACCCGGCGGTTTGGACCTTATTGCCTGCAAGCGGCGATTGCGGCGGTGCATGCCGAAGCGCCCACGGCGCAGGAGACCGACTGGCCGCAGATCGTCGGGCTTTACGATGTGCTGCTGCGTGCCGTGCCCTCACCGGTGATCGAGCTCAATCGCGCTGCCGCGCTGGCCAAACGCGATGGGCCGCTGGAAGGGTTACGCTTGATCGATGGGATCCTGGGGCGCGGTGAGTTGCTGGACTATCACCTGGCCTACTCGGCGCGGGCCGAATTCTGTCGGCAGTTAGGGCGATTGGATGAGGCGAGGGCAGCGTATCGACGGGCATTGGAGTTGACGCAGCAACTGCCGGAACGGCGGTTTATCGAGGGGCGGCTTGCGGGGTTGCAGTAATTGATGACTGATCTCGCATTTATGAACACCAGAAATCAATGTGGGAGCGAGCTTGCTCGCGATAGGGGTGCATCAGCCAACATTGATGTCGACTGATAAGCCCCTATCGCGAGCAAGCTCGCTCCCACAGGTTTTTGTGGCTGGCTGCGTTAACCTTCAGCCAGCCAATGTTGATCAGAACTCGTGATCAGCGCTGTCCGGGTTCAGGTCGCTGATACCCAGTTTGCCCGCAGCCTGTTCAATCGAACCAGTCTGCTTGACCAGGGCGGCAATGGCGTCGCGCACGATCTGGTTGCCGGCGGTGTTACCGGCGGCGATCAGTTGGTCGTAGTGCTCACCCTTGTTGGCGTGATCGACCATGACCTGGATCTTGGCTTCGGTGTCGGCCAGATCGGCCTTGAGCGCGGTGTCGGCGGCCGGGTCGGCCTTGGCCACCAGGGACGACAGGCTGGCGCCGGTCATCTTGGTACCGTCGACGCGGGTGTATTCGCCCAGATACACGTTACGCACGCCTTTGGCATCGTAGAAATGCGAATTGTGCGTGTTGTCGCTGAAGCAGTCCTGCTCGTCTTCTGGCGAGTTGGCTTCCAGGGACACCTTCATGCGTTCGCCCGCCAGTTCACCCAGGGACAGGCTGCCCATGCCGAACAGCATCTTGCGCAGGCCGCTTTCGGCCGGCTCGGCTTCCAGGGTGGCGCGGTAGTTGTCAGCCACGTTCGGCTTCCAGTTGCCGACCATTTCTTCCAGGTCGTTGACCAGCAGTTGGGTCACGGACTTGAGGTAGGCACGACGACGATCGTTGTGGCCGCCAGTGGCGCCGGCGCCTTGCAGGTAGTCGGAAGCCGGACGGTTGCCCGCGCCAGGGCCGGTGCCGTTGAGGTCCTGGCCCCACAGCAGGAATTCGATGGCGTGGTAGCCGGTGGCGACGTTCGCCTCGGAACCGCCCAGCTCGTTGAGGCTGGCGAGTTTTTCCGGGGTGATGTCTTTCACGTCGACCTTGTCTTCACCCACCTGGACTTCGGTGTTGGCGATGATGTTGGCGGTGGCGCCCGGGTTACCCAGCGCGTGCTCGTAGGATTTGTCGACGTAGTCGATCAGGCCTTCGTCCAGTGGCCAGGCGTTCACTTGGCCTTCCCAGTCGTCGATGATGGTGTTGCCGAAGCGGAACACTTCGCTCTGCAGGTAAGGCACGCGTGCGGCGACCCAGGCGGCCTTGGCGGCTTTCAGGGTATCGGCGTTCGGCTTGGCCAGGAACGCGTCGACGGCGGTTTGCAGGGTTTTCGCGGTGGATTCGGCATCGCTGTAGACGGCATAGACGACGTCGGCGTAGTGGGCGACAACGGCCTTGGCGGCGGCTTCGTCAACTTTGCCGGTGGCCGCCGGGGCAGCCGGTGCCGCAGTGCTGGCAGCTGGCGTTGGCGCCTGCGGCGCGGCGGCCTTGTCTTTGCCTTCGCCGCAACCGGCGAGGGAAATAGCAATGGCCAGCAGACTGGCGGTGGCCAGGGGCATACGAATCATGGCGAACATCCTGCTTCGGTAATGGGATGGGACAGGCGCGAGGTGCGCAAAGCTGCGACATAATGCGAAAGATTTGCATTATGTGTAAAGGGTTATGGTTGTAAATATTTCTTATTTAATATTACGAGATTGCCGCCTTCGCCAGCGCCTGCAAGGGGCCTGGCACCAGGGGATGAATCAGAGGATGGACACCTTACTGCGCTCCGCCTGCTTCAGATAAGCGCCCAACTCCCGCGCCGGCAACGGTTTGCTGTAGTAATACCCCTGACCTTCGTGACAGCCCTCGGCGATGATGTACGCCTCCTGCTCGACCGTTTCGACGCCTTCGGCGATCACCTGCATCCCCAGGCTTTTGCCCAGCTGGATGATGGCTCGGACGATGGTCGCGTCGTCCTCGTCATCGAGTAGGTCCTGGACGAAGCTCTTGTCGATCTTGATTTTGTCCAGCGGCAGGCTCTTGAGGTAACTCAAGGACGAGTAACCGGTCCCGAAGTCATCGATGGCGATCAGCGCGCCGGAGCGGCGCAGGCTCAGCAAGTGCTGGGCGGCGGTGGTGATGTCTTCCATCAGGCCGGTTTCGGTGACTTCCAGCTCCAGGCTGCGCGGCGGCAAACGGTACATTTGCAGGAGATTGTTCACCACCCGTGGCAGTTCGGCGTGGTGCAGTTGCACCGTCGACAGGTTGACCGCCATGCGCAGGTCGACGAAGCCCTGGTCGTGCCATTCGCGCAACTGTTTGCAGGCCTGGTCCAGTACCCATTCGCCGATGGCGATGATCGTGCCGTTCTGCTCGGCCAAGGGAATGAACAAGTCCGGCGGCACGAGACCGTGTTCAGGGTGATGCCAGCGGATCAGGGCTTCGATCCCCACCACCCGCAGGTCGCGGTAGCTGATTTGCGGCTGGTACACCAGGGAGAATTGCTCGCGGGCCAAGGCTTCGCGCAGGTCTTTCTCCAGTTCGCGACGGCGGCGCATTTCGCTGTCGACGCTGGCGATGTAGAACTGATAGCGATTGCGCGAGCGGGCCTTGGCCAGCGTCATGGTCTGCTCGGCTTTCTGCAAGAGCTTCTCGGTACTGTCGCCGTCCTCGGGGAAGAGGGTGATGCCGATGGTGGCCCGCAGTCGGATCTGCTGGTCGTCGATGGCGAATGGCGCCTCCAGGTCATCCAGGATGCTCTGGGCCAGCTCGGCGGCTTCATAGGGCTGCTCGATGTCGGCCTGGACCAGGGCGAACTGGTCACCCCCCAGTCGCGCCAGGGCCCCGAGACGTCCGCTGTGGGCCCGCAGCCGATCCGCGAGGGCCAGCAGCAACTGGTCGCCGGTCTGATAGCTGAACTGTTCGTTGATGCCCTTGAAATCATCCAGCCCCACACACAGCACCGCCACCCGCCGTTGCAGGCGCCCGGCGTCCACCAGGATCTTGTCCAGTTGCTGTTGAAGCTGCTGACGGTTGGGCAGGCCGGTGAGGAAGTCATACTGGGCCATTCGCAGCAGACTGTTTTCCGCTTCGTGGCGCAGGTGTGTGTTGCGCTCGATGGATTCGAGCAATTGGTTGGCGGTATTGATCCACAGGCCCAGCTCGTTTTTCTCGTGGCCTTTAAGTTGCGGAATCTTGTGTTCGCTGGGGCGATCGGGATTGATCTCGGTCAGGTGCTCGATGATCCGCGACAGCGGCTTGGTCAGTAGCCAGTGATAGACCAGGTACAGCACCAGGCCCATGGCCAGGGCTCGCAGCATCCCGGAGATGAAGATGATGACCGAGTTGACGATGAAACTCTGGCCATAGGTGGCGGTGTCGAGGGTGATGCTCAGGTCGCCGTAATATTCACTGTAGGGCCCGCGTCCCACCAATTGCGTCGTGAAGGTGCGCTCCTTGCCCAGGATCAAGTCGGTCAGCCAGCGGCTTTCGGACTTCTGCAAGGGCCGGGTTTTTTCGGCGAGCATGGTCTCGCGAGGGTGGCCGATGGAGGCCATGCGCACGGCGTCGTCCTGGAACAACCCCTCGATCACCTGCATGCCCATTTCCCGGTCCAGACTGTAGACGGCCTGGGTCGAAGGGTCCCGGAACATATCGAGAATCCGCTGGGCGTCGCTGGCCACGGCCCGGTCGGTTTTGTAGGCATCGAACACGATCTGGGCACAGCTCAAGACCATGCCAACGATCAATGCCGAGAGGAGCACGACCCGGAGCAACTTCACAGACAAGCTGTTCTTGAGTTCCAGCTTCAAAGAGGGGTTCCTTGTTCCGTGCGGGTAGCGTCAAGTTGCCATGAGTATTGGCAATCCTGTGATGTCAGTCAAAGGGACAATCAAACACAGGGGTTTTCGCTTGAGGCCTGGCCGATACGCCGTTTTTTCCGAGCTATTGCTCTATGGTCATTGTGTCGGTTGGAAAGGGCCGCAACTTGAGGCCAGGAAGGACTTTTTATTGGATTCCGGATGCGAGGTTGTGTCCCCGAATGGAGTGCCGATCCTGGCTGCAAGGTAAAAAAAACCCGGCAAGGCGCCGGGTTCTTTTGTCTGGCATCACGACTTAAGCGGTGAAGGTCTTGCCTTCGAACTGCTCAGCCACGAATTTCCAGTTGACCAGGTTCCAGAACGCTTCGACGTATTTCGGACGAACGTTACGGTAGTCGATGTAGTAGGCGTGTTCCCACACGTCGCAGGTCAGCAGCGGGGTGTCGCCGCTGGTCAGCGGGTTGCCGGCGCCGATGGTGCTGGCCAGGGCCAGGGAACCGTCAGCCTTTTTCACCAGCCAGCCCCAGCCGGAACCGAAGGTGCCGATGGAGGTTTTGCTGAACTCTTCCTTGAACTTGTCGAACGAACCGAAGGCCTTGTTGATGGCTTCAGCCAGGGCACCGGTTGGTTGACCGCCGGCGTTTGGCGCCAGGCAGTTCCAGTAGAAGGTGTGGTTCCAGACCTGAGCGGCGTTGTTGAAAATACCGCCCGAGGAAGTCTTGACGATTTCTTCCAGGGTCTTGCCTTCGAACTCGGTGCCAGGCACCAGGTTGTTCAGGTTCACGACGTAGGTGTTGTGGTGCTTGTCGTGGTGGTATTCCAGCGTTTCTTTGGAAATGTGCGGCGCCAGTGCGTCGTGTGGATAGGGCAGCGGCGGCAATTCGAAAGCCATGGTGATTCTCCTAATCAGGTCAGTTGCGGTGAGCGCAAGGCCGATCACGGGCGGCCAGACTAGCGCCGGGGAGTTTGTACTCTTTGCGGCGCAGGAGTCGGATCATAGCACCGGGGGTGCGGCATAACCACGCAACAACTGTGTGGGATAGAGGTTCCAGAGCGGTTTGGAATAATCAACCCGAGACGATCAACTGCACCGCCACGGTGAACATCATCATCGCCACCAGCACGTCCAGTATCCGCCAGGTACTTGGCCGGGCCAGCCACGGGGCCAGCCATGCGGCGCCCAGAGCCAGGGTGAAGAACCACAGCAGCGAGGCACTGGCCGCGCCCACGACATAGGCCCCGGGCACGCTTTGCTGGGCGCCGAGGGAGCCGATCAGCAGCACGGTGTCGAGGTACACGTGAGGATTGAGGAGTGTCACCGCCAGCGCGCTGAGCAGCACTGCCCGTAGTGAGCGCACGACCTGTTTCCCGTCCTGTTGCAGGCTCTGCTTCGAACAGGCCCGACGCAACGCCAGGCTGCCATACCAGAGCAAGAACGCCGCGCCGCCCCAGCGAGCGATCGCCAGCAACAACGGGCTCTGGGCCAACAGCGTTGCCAACCCGAATACGCCGGCGGCCACCAGCAGCGCATCAAAGGTGACGCACAGCGCGGCCACCGGCAAGTGATGCTCGCGGCGCAAGCTTTGGGCCAGTACAAACGCGTTCTGCGCGCCAATGGCCATGATCAGTCCAAGGGCCACCAGCAGTCCGTTCACGTAGCTTTGCCACATAGTGTTTACTCCCGTCGATGCTTGAATGCTGGCCATTCTCTGGTTTGACGCTGTATAAGAAAAACCAATCTTGCTGATTGCTCATTAGGAAAACTGATGTTCGATTACAAATTGCTTTCCGCCCTGGCTGCGGTTGTCGAGCAAGCCGGTTTCGAACGGGCCGCCCAGGTGTTGGGGCTGTCGCAATCGGCCATTTCCCAGCGGATCAAACTGTTGGAAGCGCGGATCGGCCAGCCTGTGCTGGTGCGCGCCACGCCGCCTGCACCGACCGAGATCGGCCGCCGCTTGCTCAATCATGTGCAACAGGTGCGGCTGCTCGAGCGTGACCTGCAGAGCCTGGTGCCGGCGCTGGACGAAGAGGGCCTGCCCGAGCGTCTGCGCATCGCCCTGAATGCCGACAGTCTGGCGACCTGGTGGGCGGCCGCCGTGGGCGATTTCTGCGCCGAGCACCATCTGTTGCTCGACCTGGTAGTGGAAGACCAGACCGTCGGCCTCAAGCGCATGCGCGCCGGTGAAGTGGCGGCCTGCGTCTGCGCCAGCGAGCGCCCTGTGGCCGGCGCCCGCAGCGTATTGCTGGGGGCCATGCGTTATCGGGCTCTGGCCAGTCCAGCGTTCATTGCCCGGCACTTCCCTGACGGGGTGCGCGCTGACCAATTGGCCCGTACCCCGGCGCTGGTGTTTGGCCCGGATGACTTCCTACAGCATCGCTACCTTGCTTCTCTGGGTATGGAGGGCGGTTTCGAACACCACCTGTGCCCGTCGTCCGAAGGATTTATCCGCCTTGCCGAAGCCGGACTGGGCTGGGGGCTGGTGCCAGAGCTGCAAGTACGCGAACAACTGGCGCGGGGTGAGCTGGTGGAGGTGCTGGCAGATAAACCGATTGATGTGCCGCTGTACTGGCATCATTGGCGCACGGGTGGGCAGTTGCTCGGTTTATTGACCGAACAGCTGATCCGTTCCTCCAGGCAATGCCTGGTGCCTTGGGCGCCGCAATAAGCGTCAAGTTGCAGGTAAAAAACGACGCAAAGATTAATTTGCAGGTTGTAGCTTGAGGCTCGTAACCGCACTTTTTAGGAGCATTCATGAAAATTCTGGTCACCGGCGCAAGCGGCTTCATTGGCGGGCGCTTTGCGCGCTTCGCCCTGGAGCAGGGCCTGGATGTGCGGGTCACCGGTCGCCGGGCCGAGAGCGTGGAGCATCTGGTGCGTCGCGGTGCGCAGTTCATCCCGGGGGATTTGAGCGATCCGCTGCTGGCCCGCGATCTGTGCCTGGATGTCGAGGCCGTGGTGCATTGCGCCGGTTCGGTAGGGCTCTGGGGCCGTTACCAGGATTTTCACCAGGGCAATGTGCAGGTCACGGAAAATGTGGTCGAGGCTTGCCTCAAGCAGAAGGTCCGACGGCTGGTTCATCTGTCGTCGCCTTCCATTTACTTCGACGGACACGACCACCTCGGGCTGACTGAAGACCAGGTGCCCAAGCGTTTCAAGCACCCCTACGCCGCCACCAAGTACCTGGCCGAACAGAAAGTCTTCGGCGCCCAGGAGTTTGGCCTCGAGGTACTCGCACTGCGCCCGCGCTTCGTGACCGGCGCGGGTGATATGAGCATTTTTCCGCGCCTGTTGAAAATGCAGCGCAAGGGCCGACTGGCCATCGTTGGCAACGGCTTGAACAAGGTGGATTTCACCAGCGTGCAGAACCTCAACGAAGCGCTGCTCAGCAGTCTACTGGCCACTGATTCTGCCTTGGGCAAGGCCTACAACATCAGCAACGGGGCGCCGGTCCCGCTGTGGGATGTGGTGAATTATGTGATGCGACAGATGGAAGTCCCACAGGTCCGGCGTTATCGTTCCTACGGATTGGCTTATAGTGTCGCTGCCCTGAATGAAGGTTTTTGCAAGGTGTGGCCGGGCCGCCCTGAGCCGACGCTGTCGCGCCTGGGCATGCAGGTCATGAACAAGAATTTCACCTTGGACATCAGTCGCGCCCGGCATTATCTCGATTACGATCCACAGGTCAGCCTGTGGACGGCCCTCGATGAATTTTGCGCCTGGTGGAAGTCCCAGGGGCCTGTGTGAAGGCCTCCGGACGCCCGCTGATCGGTCCGTCATGAACCGAGTGCCAGGTTCGGGGTCAATCGGTGCGGCGGGCGAGGGGGTTATACTCGCCGCATCTAGCCATTACCGGTTTCCCAAAGGTTGAACCCATGCCCATGCGTAACGATGCCAACGACGACTTCGACGATATCCCGAGCCTGCGGATGCGGGCCGATATTCCCGATGACGATGACTTTCTGCCCAAGCGCCAGCCCCATGTGCAAGCACGTCCGGCGCCCGTTGTCGCGGACAAGGTCAAGGGCCCTAGCACTGGGCCGCTGTGGGCATTGGTCGGCGCGCTGTTGTGTGCATTAGGTTTCTTGGCCTGGTGGAGTTTCCAGCAAATTTCGCTGATGGAACAGCAACTGGTGGCCACCCAGGAAAGCTTCGCCCGGATCAGTGAGGATGCGGCGGGCCGTTTGCAGGAGTTTTCCGGCAAGGTCGTCGCCGGACAATCCAATGTGATGAGTGACAGTGAAGCCTTGAAGCTGCAGATCAAACAGTTGGACAACAAGTTGCAGGAGCAGAACCGGCAATTTGAAGGCAAGTTGCAGGATCAGTACAGACAACTGCAAGGCGTGTTCGGCCCGTCTGCCGACCTGGACAAGGAGCTGGCCCAGATCATTGCCCAGACCACTGAACAGCAGAACACCAACACTCAGTTGCAAGCTTCCAACAAGGAACTCCAAGCCCAGGTCAAGGCGTTGGCGGCTGAAGTTTCCGCCCTGAAAAACCAGGGTGAGGGTGGTGCCCTGGATGCCCAGCTCAAGAGCATCGGTGCGGACATCACCGCCCTGAAAAGAGCCACCTCCAACTCTGCCATCGAGCGCCTGGAGCAGGACATGATCGTGCTCAAGAGCCAGCAGGATAAGGGCGGTAGCACCGCCGAGTTCGATGCGTTCCGTGGTCAGGTCACCCGCAACATCAATACTTTGCAAGCGCAGATCCAGCACCTGCAGCAGCAACTCGGCGCTCGGGCTCAATAAGTCGTTTGTTCGCGAGAGTGGAACGTCAGTGCGCATCATTCTGAATGTGCCGCCGCTATCGCGAGCAAGCTCGCTCCCACAGGGTCAGCACCCTCCAGTGTGGGAGCGAGCTTGCTCGCGATGACGTTCTGTCAGTCAATATCAATGCCCACAGGCTCCCTAGCAATCCCCTGAATACTTCTACATCACCCCACGCCGTCTACGCTCTTGAAACACCAACAAGAACGAGGGGCGTGCGTATGGGTTTATTTCATAAGATGGCCTGGCTGGGCGCAATGCTGGTGCTGGGGTTGGCACCGGTTCACGCCGCGACACCCGACGATGGCCAGGCGGCCCGGGCCTTGCTGGAAAAGGCCCTGGCCTATTACCACGACAACGGCGACAAAGCATTTGCCGCTTTCAGCCGACAAGGGGAGTTCGTCGATCAGGACCGCTACGTGTTCGTGGTCGATACCCAGGGCGTCATGCTCGCCAGCGGCGGTCCTTCTTCGGCGCTGATCGGGCGAGACGTTTCCGAAGTATTGGGACCGGACTTGCGCAAGGCTTTCAAGGACGCCCTGAAAACCCCGGAAGCCAGTGGCATCCAGCAGGCCGAGTATCGCTGGCAGAACTGGGCGGACGGTAAGGTCGAGCGCAAGCATGTGTATTTCCAGCGGGTCGGCGAACGAATCCTGGCCGTCGGCTACTACCTGCCACGGGCTTCCGCCGAGCAGGCCAAGGCGCTGCTGGGCAAGGCCTCGAGCGATTTGTTGAAGAACGAGAAGGCCACGCTGACGGCGGTTAACTCCCTCAAGGGCGGTTACCTGCAGGATGATCTGTATGTCTTTGTCGTCGACCTCAATACCCGGCGCTATGTCGGCCACGGCACCAACCTGCGGTTGATCAATACCGACTTCGCCAAGGTCAAGGACCCGGATGGCAAACCGGTGGGCGAGCCGATCCTGACGTTGATCGGGAAACAGGACGAGGGGGAGTACGAGTACCGCTGGAAGAACCCGGTGACCGGCAAGGTCGAGGATAAGCATGCATACCTGAAGAAGGTCGGGCATTTCCTGGTGGCGGTGGGGTATTACAGTCCTTGAGGCGAGGCACTGGACATCGTGGCGAGGGAGCTTGCTCCCGCTGGGCTGCGAAGCGGCCCCTTTTTTGGGGAGCGCTGCGCACTCCAGCGGGAGCAAGCTCCCTCGCCACAAAAGCTCTCCGGCACAATGAATCGGGTTGATGTTCGGGTTTGTCAGCCCGCCACCAACACCCGAATCGCCTCCAGGCGCAACGCCGCCTTCTCAAGCATCGCCAGGCCTTGCTCGCGCTGTTGGCGCAGGGCTACCAGTTCACTGTCGCGCACCGTCGGGTTGACGGCTTGCAGGGCAGTCAGGCGTGCCAGTTCTTCGTCGGTATCGGCGGCCAGGCGCCGCTGGGCCTCGGCCACGCGTTCGGCGTGGCGCGGGGCGATCTTCTCTTCGCCGGCATTGATCCGTGGCGTCAGTTGGTCACGCTGGGCCTGGATGAACTTGTTGGCGCTGGCACGGGGCACGCTTTCGAGCTGGTCGTTCAGGGTTTCGAACGCGACCCGGGCGGCCAGGTCGTTGCCGTTGGCGTCCAGCAGGCAGCGCAGGGCGGCTGGCGGCAGGTAACGACCCAGCTGCAACGAGCGCGGGGCAACCACTTCACTGACGTAGAGCAGCTCCAGCAACACGGTGCCGGGCTTGAGGGCCTTGTTCTTGATCAACGCCACCGCGGTGTTACCCATGGAGCCGGACAGCACCAGGTCCATGCCACCCTGCACCATCGGGTGCTCCCAGGTGATGAACTGCATGTCTTCGCGAGACAGCGCCTGGTTGCGGTCGTAGGTGATGGTCACGCCTTCGTCGTCGCCCAGCGGGAAGCTGGCGTCGAGCATTTTTTCGCTCGGCTTGAGGATCAGCGCGTTTTCCGAATGGTCCTCGCTGTCGATGCCGAAGGCGTCGAACAGGGTTTCCATGTAGATCGGCAGGGCGAACTGGTCGTCTTGCTCGAGAATGGCCTCCACCAGCGCATCACCTTCACCCGCACCGCCGGAATTGAGTTCCAGCAGACGGTCGCGACCGGTGTGCAGCTCGGCCTCCAGGCGTTCGCGTTCGGCCCGGGCTTCGTCGATCAATGCTTGCCACTGGCCGTCATCGGCTTCTTCCAGCAACGGCAGCAGGCGCGGGCCGAACTGATGCTGCAAGGCGTTGCCGGTCGGGCACGTGTTGAGGAAGGCATTCAGGGCTTCGTGATACCACTGGAACAGCCGCGCTTGCGGACTGGTTTCCAGGTAAGGCACATGCAGCTCGATGATGTGCTTCTGACCGATCCGGTCCAGACGACCGATGCGTTGCTCCAGCAGGTCCGGGTGCGCCGGCAGGTCGAACAGCACCAAGTGATGGGCGAACTGGAAGTTGCGACCCTCACTGCCGATTTCCGAGCAAATCAGCACTTGGGCGCCGAACTCTTCGTCGGCGAAATAGGCCGCCGCGCGGTCACGCTCCAGGATGTTCATGCCCTCGTGGAACACCGTGGCCGGGATGCCGGAGCGCACGCGCAGGGCGTCTTCCAGGTCCATGGCGGTTTCGGCGTGGGCGCAGATCACCAGCACTTTGGTGCGCTTGAGCATCTTCAGGGTGTCGATCAGCCACTCGACCCGTGGGTCGAAACGCCACCAGCGTTCTTCTTCGCTGGCGTCCGGCTGGGCCTGGAAGCTGACTTCCGGGTAGAGCTCGGCGTGATCGCCCAACGGCAGTTCGAGGTATTCGTCCGGGCATGGCAGCGGGTAGGCGTGCAGCTTGCGCTCCGGGAAACCCTGCACGGCGGCGCGGGTATTGCGAAACAGCACGCGGCCGGTGCCATGGCGGTCCAGCAGTTCGCGGACCAAGCGGGCGCTGGCTTCGATATCGCCATCATTGACGGCGGTCAGCAAGGCTTCGCCTTCGTTCCCCAAAAAGCCGTGGATGGTCTTGTGGGCTTCGGGCGAGAGACGGCCCTTGTCCAGCAGCTCCTGCACGGCCTCGGCCACCGGGCGATAATTCTCGCTCTCGGCGCGGAAGGCCTTGAGGTCATGGAAGCGGTTCGGGTCCAGCAGGCGCAGACGAGCGAAGTGGCTGTCCTGGCCCAGTTGTTCCGGGGTCGCGGTCAACAGCAGTACGCCCGGGATTGTCTCGGCAAGCTGTTCGACCAAGGCGTATTGCGGGCTGACCTGATCCTCGTGCCATACCAGGTGGTGGGCTTCATCGACCACCATCAAGTCCCAGCCGGCGGCGAACAGCGCATCCTGGGCCTTCTCGTCGTCTACCAGCCACTCCAGCGCCACCAGGGCCAGTTGGGTGTCTTCGAACGGGTTGCTGGCATCGCTTTCGATGAAGCGTTCTTCATCGAACAGTGCGACCTGCAGGTTGAAACGCCGACGCATTTCCACCAGCCACTGGTGCTGAAGGTTTTCCGGCACCAGGATCAGTACGCGGTTGGCGCGGCCGGAAAGCAGTTGGCGATGGATCACCAGGCCGGCTTCGATGGTCTTGCCCAGGCCGACTTCGTCCGCCAGCAACACCCGCGGTGCAATGCGGTCGGCCACTTCGCGGGCGATATGCAGCTGGTGGGCGATCGGCTGGGCACGTACGCCGCCCAGGCCCCACAGCGAAGACTGCAACTGGCGGCTGGTGTGTTCCAGGGTGTGATAGCGCAGGGAAAACCAGGCCAGCGGGTCGATCTGGCCGGCGAACAGACGGTCGCTGGCCAGGCGGAACTGGATAAAGTTCGACAGCTGGGTTTCCGGCAGGGTGACGACTTCGTTCTGCCCGTTGAGGCCGTGGTAGACCAGCAGCCCGTCGACATCATCGACTTCGCGCACGGTCATTTTCCAGCCTTCGAAGTGAGTGATCACATCGCCCGGCGAAAACCGTACACGGGTGAGGGGCGCATTCCGTAGCGCGTACTGGCGGGTGTCGCCAGTGGCCGGATAGAGCACGGTCAACAAGCGGCCGTCCTGTGCCAGAACGGTGCCTAAACCCAGCTCGGCTTCGCTGTCACTGATCCAGCGTTGCCCCGGTTGATACTGCTGCGCCATGCTGCCTGACTCCCGCCTTGAAAAAGCCGGTTATCTTAACGGAATGATCCCTCAGACCAAAGGAATTACGTACGCACTACGCTGCCATGGGGGTTGATTCATCACTCGGCGGTACGGAACTTAAGCGTGTTCGGCGATCAAACAAGCTCGGCCCCGAGTGTTGCTGCAATGCCAACTGGGTCACAAGTTTCTGACCGGCGGTTCAAGCTGCCATCCCCTCAGCCGACAACCTGAAGACAGGAGACCTTTATGTTGCCACCCATACTTCCCTTGAGCGTCGTACCGATCAACGCTCAAACGGACCCGGTCCGCCAGCGACCGGACATACCGCCCGTGGTCCCGGTGCAGCAAAGCTCGAACGAAAGCACCATCGACCTGCAAAAGCGTGATCCGGAAGAGGCCGCGTTGTTGCTGCGCGAGGAACAGCGTCGCCAGCAGGAACGCGACAAGCGCCGCCACGAAGCCGACGAAGACCCCGAGGAACACCTGGCGGTACCGGGTACCGAACTCAATGCCGATAACACTGTGCCGGTAGTGCCGCTGATGGAAGAAGAGTCGCGCCAGGGCCTGTGGGTCGATATCCAGATCTGATTCAGGCTTTGCCGACGTACGCAGGCTGGTCAACGCCGCCAACAGCCCGCATCATGGGCGCATCCGCAATTCACTGCACGATGCCGACACGCCATGAGCCAAGACGACAAACTGATCGACCTCAGCGCTGAGCGCGCCAAGCGCGTTCACGACCTCAACGAAAAACGCCTCAATGAAGTCCGCCAGGCTTTTGAACAAGCCATGCCTTTGGGTAAACCCAAGAAAAAGTCGAAGAACAAACCGAAAAAGCGTTGAAAACCCCCTCGATCCATTGATGTAGATCAGTTATTTCCCCACCTTTGCGCCCCGTTGCGGGCGTTATTGACCCCGGTCAATTTTCATCCAGGCCTGATTGGTTAACTTGAACCCATCGCAACAGGGGCAAGACCAGGAGGCCAGTCATGTTTTTCGATAATGTGGTGTTTGCCGGGGTGTTGACGGTCGGCCTCATGTTCGTGTTTTTCGCAGGCTTTGGATTATTCATCTGGAAAGACGCACATAAGCGCAAAAAGCCGTAGGTCTTTCTGGTTACAACGAGCACGCAAGGCATTTTGGGCGACTTCGGTCGCCCTTTTTTTTGGGCAATTTTCCGGTATACACAAATCAAAATGTGGGAGCGGGCTTGCTCGCGAAGGCGGTGTGTCAGCCGATTTATGAGTAACTGACACGACGCTTTCGCGAGCAAGCCCGCTCCCACAGTGGTTTTGGCATAAAAAAAGGTGCGACCCGCCAGGGTCGCACCTTTTTTGTGGGCCGCTGGAATCAGCTACCCAGGGCCTTCGATGCGAGCCAGAACAACCCGGCCGACAGCGCCACCGTCGCCGGCAGGGTCAACACCCAGGCCAGCAGGATGTTGCGCACGGTGCCACCTTGCAGGCCGCTTTTGTTGGCGACCATGGTGCCGGCCACACCCGAGGACAGCACGTGGGTGGTGGAAACCGGCAGGCTGAAGATGTTCGCCGCACCGATCATGCACGCCGTGGTGATCTGGGCCGACATGCCCTGGGCATAGGTCATGCCTTGCTTGCCGATCTTCTCGCCGATGGTCAGCACCACGCGCTTCCAGCCGACCATGGTGCCCAGGCCGAGGGCCAGGGCGACTGCGAGGATCACCCAGAACGGGGCGTATTCGGTGGTGGCGGTCAGGTCCTTGCGCAGCTTGTTCAGGTCGTCTTTCTCGCGGGCCGCCAGGCTTGGCAACTTGCCAACCTTCTTCGCCGTGTCATCCAGGCAGAGCAGGTAGCGGCGCACCTCGATGCGGCTCTCCGACGGCAGCGAATGGTAGTCCGCCACGCCTTTGAGGGTGTCGAGCAGTGCAGCAATGGTCGGTTCGGTCTGCTGCGGGTTGCAGCGGAATTTCTCCGGCAGGTCGCCTTTCACGCTTTTGCCCAGCGCCAGGTACTCACCCAGGGATTCGTTGTTGCGCTGGTAGAACTGGCTCAGGTGCAGGGTCGCGTCACGGGTCCGCTCGATCTGGTAGGTGGTGCTGCCCAGGTCAAGTACGAACTGCGCGGGCACGATACCGATCAGCACCAGCATGATCAGGCCGATACCTTTCTGGCCATCGTTGGAGCCGTGGACAAAGCTGACAGCCATGGCCGAGATTACCAGCACCAGGCGATTCCAGAACGGCGGGTGCTTTTTATCGTCGATCTTGCGGCGCTGTTCCGGTGTCTTGTGCATCTTCGACAGTGGACGCCACCATTTCAGGCCAATCAACACCAGGGCGGCGATCAGGAAACCGGCCATGGGCGAGAACACCAGGGAGGCGCCGATATCGATCGCCTTCTGCCAGTTCACCCCGTCGGCCAACGGAATATCGTTGATCAGGGCGTTGGCCAGGCCGACGCCGAGGATCGAGCCGATCAGCGTGTGCGAACTGGAGGCCGGGATACCGAAGTACCAGGTGCCCAGGTTCCAGGTGATGGCCGCTGCGAGCAGCGAAAACACCATGGCCAGTCCGTGTCCGGTGTTCACATTGATCAGCAGCTCCACGGGCAACAGGTGGACGATGGCATACGCCACCCCCACGCCGCCCAGCAGCACGCCGAGGAAATTGAACACACCGGAAAAGAACACCGCCAGATGAGGCGGCATGGCTTTGGTGTAGATAACAGTGGCAACCGCGTTAGCGGTGTCATGAAAGCCGTTGATGAACTCGAAGGCGAGGACAAAAGCCAGGGCGAGCAAGAGGCTCACAAGCACCCAAGCATCCAGTCCGCTGAATAAATCGATCATGAAGGTTTTCTGACCCGGTCGTAAGGGGGCGCGATTATGCCAGAAAACCTCGGCAATCGATGCATCGGCTGCTCATCGGTAACATTCTTCAACGAAATAATTTGTAGGAAACGCCCTGGGCCGGGGATTTCGACAGGGTACGCAAGCCATTGATTTCGAGCTGGAAAGCACGAAATGCAAGGACCGTCTCGGCGCAGAAGGTGCTTCAGGTGGTTGTATGAAATATCTGAAAAAGATCGAGCACGAATACACCTCGACCGTAGGCGGAAGGAGAGGGCGGCCCGCTCATGGCGGGCGTCCAGCATCGGCGTCCGGCCTGGGTGTCGGCCGGATACCGCTTCACAAGAACATCAAGTCTTGAGCGTCACTGCTCTTCGGCCTTGAGTTCTTTTTCCATTTTTTGCAGTTCCTGGGTGAAGGCCTGGTCCTGAACGGTGGCACGCTTACGCCAGGGTTTGCGTTCCGGTTCAGGCTGCGCGGCGTAGGTGGTGACTTCCCCGCCGTAAACTTCCTTGTAACGTTGTTCCTGGCGCTCAAGTTCCGCGCGCAGTTCGTCTTTCGTCACAGTTTTACCTAATAAAATGAAATTGAATCTGGTGATACGCACTGCATGTAAACATGCAGACGGCCACGGCACCAGAGCTGACAGCTGACGTAGCATCAGGGCTTCGTGTTGTTGCCAATACAGGGGAAGCGGCCATTAAGGTGCTTCGGGCACCTGTTGCGGGCACCACGCAATAATCTGCAGTGCCTGCGGACGGGAACGGTCGATTGGCCGCTTCGTCACTGAAGTGCATTATAGCGGCCCACTCGAAGAACACTATCGGGAAAAATTAAAAGTATCCGTTGTTGTGTGAATCCATGTTTGTATTGCGCAACTTGTGGCAATTAGGTTTCAGGACATGCCCGACAAGTGCCGGAAGACTGACGCCATTGAAGGTGACAAGTTCAATATCCCAGGCATGGTGTTCAAGTCCATTCCCCTGGGATCGTCGAACTTATAGTCCGCTCTGCAGGCGAAGCGGATTTCTGTTGCTGGGCAAGCTGATTGCGATTATCGGTCGCTGGTTCGATAATCGAACGGTCTTGGCGGTCCAGCCCTTGTCTGTCGGTCGGGCAGCCGCTTGTAATAGCCGTCATTCGCCGGGAAGGACCAGACATGAACGACCAACTGCGCAACGCCTTCACTTCAGTAGCGCCTCCGATCGTCGCCTCGCCGGCCAAGCGGATCCAGGCGCTGACTGGCGACCCGGACTTCATGACGTCCCTGGCCCGGGGACTGGCCGTGGTCCAGGCTTTCCAGGAGCGCAAACGGCACCTGACGATCGCCCAGATCAGCCACCGCACGGAAATCCCCCGCGCCGCTGTCAGACGTTGCCTGCATACCTTGATCAAGCTCGGCTACGCCACCACTGACGGACGCACCTATTCACTGTTACCCAAAGTGTTGACCCTCGGCCACGCCTATCTGTCATCGACGCCCCTGGCAGTTTCCGCCCAGCCGTACCTGGACCGCATGAGCGAACAGTTGCACGAAGCCTGCAACATGGCGACGCTCGAAGGCGACGACATTCTCTACATCGCCCGGTCGGCCACCACTCAGCGGCTGATTTCCGTGGACCTGTCCGTTGGCGGGCGTCTGCCGGCCTATTGCACCTCGATGGGCAGGATTCTCCTGGCCGCCCTGGATGATGCTTCGCTGCGTGACTACCTTGACCACGCCGACCTGCAGGCCAAGACCAGCCGCACCCTGCACACGCCCGAGGCGTTGCTTGAGTGCCTGCAACAAGTGCGGCAGCAGGGCTGGTGCATCGTCGACCAGGAATTGGAGCAGGGCCTGCGTTCGATTGCCGTGCCGGTGTACGACGCCTCCGGTCAAGTGGTGGCGGCGCTGAATGTCAGCACCCACGCCGGGCGAGTCAGCCGCAATGAGCTGGAGCAGCGGTTCCTGCCGGGCTTGCTGGGGGCCAGTCGCGACCTGAGTGCGCAACTGTTCACTTAAGCTGTTCGATAAACGCACAGAGTCGCCTCTGGCGAATTGACGGTGTTTGCCGCGCCTCATTAATGTCGCGGCAGCGTCATCCGGCGTGGTCGAGCCAGGCTCGACCGCTGGAAGGCGCTCTCTGTTCGCCTGCGTTTCTTGCGTGGAATAAAAATAAAATGAACCAGCCCCAGACCTCCGTAGGCAATTGCCTCGATGTGCAGTCCTTCATCAACGCTCAACCCATCTCACGCTATCAATGGCGGGTGGTGATTCTCTGCTTCCTGATTGTCTTCCTCGACGGCCTCGATACAGCGGCCATGGGCTTCATTGCCCCGGCCCTGTCCCAGGACTGGGGGATCGATCGCGCCAGCCTCGGCCCGGTGATGAGTGCCGCGTTGATCGGCATGGTGTTCGGCGCACTGGGTTCCGGCCCATTGGCTGACCGCTTCGGGCGAAAAATCGTACTGGTGGGCGCGGTCCTGTTGTTCGGCGCGTTCAGCCTGGCGTCGGCCTACAGCACCAACGTCGATCAATTGCTGGTGCTGCGTTTCCTGACGGGCCTGGGGTTGGGCGCCGGGATGCCAAACGCCACCACGCTGCTGTCGGAATACACCCCGGAACGCAAGAAATCCCTGCTGGTGACCAGCATGTTCTGCGGTTTCAACCTGGGCATGGCCGGTGGTGGGTTCATCTCCGCCAAGCTGATACCCGCGTACGGTTGGCACAGCCTGTTGCTGATCGGCGGGATCCTGCCGCTGATCCTGGCGGTGGTGCTGCTGTTCTGGTTGCCGGAGTCGGCGCGTTACCTGCTGGTGCGCAATCGAGGCACCGACAAAGTGCGCAAGGCCCTGGCGCCGATCGAACCCAATACGATTGCCCAGGCTGCGAGCTTCAGCGTGCCGGAACAGAAAACCGTGAAGGCTCGAAACGTATTGGCGGTGATTTTCTCTGGCACCTACAGTGCCGGCACGCTGCTGCTGTGGCTGACTTATTTCATGGGCCTGGTGATCGTCTACCTGCTGACCAGTTGGCTGCCGACGCTGATGCGCGACAGCGGCGCGAGCATGGAGCAGGCGGCGTTTATCGGCGCGTTGTTTCAATTCGGTGGCGTATTGAGTGCGGTCGGGGTGGGGTGGGCGATGGACCGCTTCAATCCGCACAAGGTCATCGGCCTTTTCTATCTGATGGCCGGGATATTTGCCTACGCGGTAGGGCAGAGCCTGGGCAACATCACCTTGCTCGCCACGCTGGTGCTGGTGGCCGGTATGTGCGTCAACGGTGCGCAATCGGCGATGCCTTCCCTGGCGGCGCGTTTCTATCCCACCCAAGGCCGGGCCACGGGCGTGTCCTGGATGCTGGGCATCGGTCGTTTCGGCGCGATCCTCGGTGCCTGGATGGGCGCGACCCTGTTGGGCCTGGGCTGGAACTTCGAACAGGTCCTGACCGCCCTGGTCATTCCGGCTGCCCTGGCGACCACGGCGGTGGTGATCAAGGGCATGGTCAGCCATGCGGATGCGACCTGAGCCAGTGAGCTTAAGCCTGTAAGCAACCTGTGGGAGCGAGCTTGCTCGCGATGGCGATGTGTCAGCGACTGGTGCCTATCTGATCCGCCGCCATCGCGAGCAAGCTCGCTCCCACAGGGTGGGATCTCTGTGTATTTGGATTAATCGATAGCTAAACAACAATCTGTTCGATAAACGAACACTCAGTCGATTATCGGATTGTTTGGCGTTTTTTCTCAGCTTAATCTTCAGTCACTCCGGCGCTTAACCTCGCGCCTTTTTCTTCATGTCGGTCTACTGGAAAACGGGAGCCTGCCCCATGGCTGAAATCCTTTCGCTGCACGACGCGGTGAAGCAGTTCGTCAACGACGGCGATACCGTCGCGCTCGAAGGCTTCACTCACCTGATTCCGACGGCGGCGGGTCATGAAATCATTCGCCAGGGCAAGAAAGATCTGACGCTGGTGCGAATGACGCCTGACCTGATCTATGACCAGTTGATCGGTGCCGGTTGTGCTCGCAAATTGATTTTCTCCTGGGGCGGTAACCCGGGTGTGGGCTCGCTGCACCGCCTGCGTGACGCGGTAGAGAAGCAGTGGCCACACCCGCTGGAGATCGAGGAACACAGCCACGCCGACCTGGCCAACGCCTATGTCGCCGGGGCCTCCGGCCTGCCGTTCGCGGTGCTACGGGCCTACGCCGGCTCCGACCTGCCCAAGGTCAACCCGCTGATCAAAAGCGTGACCTGTCCCTTCACCGGTGAAGTCCTTGCCGCAGTGCCTTCGGTACGCCCGGACATCACGGTGATCCATGCCCAGAAAGCCGACCGCAAGGGCAACGTGCTGCTGTGGGGCATTCTCGGTGTGCAGAAAGAGGCCGCCCTGGCCGCCAAGCGCTGCATCGTTACCGTGGAAGAAATCGTCGACGACCTGAATGCGCCAATGAACGCCTGCGTCCTGCCGACCTGGGCGCTGAGTGCGGTGTGCCACGTACCGGGCGGCGCCCATCCGTCCTACGCCCACGGCTACACCGAGCGTGACAATCGTTTCTACCAGGCGTGGGACCCCATCGCCCGGGACCGTGAGACCTTTACCGCCTGGATCAACGAATACATCCACGGCACCCGGGACTTCAGTGAATTCCAGGCCCGACTGGCAGCCGCTTCGGAGGCGAAATAATGACGTACTCCACCAACGAAATGATGACCATCGCCGCGGCCCGCCGGTTGAAGAACAACGCCGTGTGCTTCGTGGGCATCGGCCTGCCGTCGAAAGCGGCCAACCTGGCGCGGCTGACGTCTTCGCCGGATGTCGTGTTGATCTATGAGTCCGGTCCGATCGGTGCCAAGCCCAGCGTACTGCCGCTGTCCATTGGCGACGGTGAGCTGGCGGAAACCGCCGATACCGTCGTGCCGACCGGTGAGATTTTTCGCTACTGGCTGCAGGGCGGGCGTATCGATGTCGGTTTCCTTGGCGCGGCCCAGGTCGATCGTTTTGGCAACATCAACACCACCGTGGTGGGCGACTACCATCAGCCGAAAGTCCGTCTGCCGGGTGCCGGTGGCGCACCGGAAATCGCCGGCTCGGCCAAGAGTGTGCTGATCATTCTCAAGCAGTCGGCGCGTTCGTTTGTCGACAAGTTGGACTTCATCACCTCGGTCGGTCACGGCGAGGGTGGCGATTCGCGCAAGCGCCTGGGGCTGCCGGGCGCCGGTCCCGTGGGCATCATCACTGACCTGTGCATCATGGAGCCGGAAGCCGACACCCACGAATTCGTGGTCACCGCGTTGCACCCCGGTGTGACCCGTGAGCAAGTCATTGCTGCCACCGGGTGGGCGATTCGTTTTGCCGATCAGGTGCAGACCACCGCCGAACCGACCGAGGTAGAGCTGAGCGCACTGCGTGATCTGGAAGCTCGCACTGCGGCGGCCCACGGCCAGGCACCGGGAGAAGCCTGATGCGCGACGTGTATATCTGTGATGCGATTCGAACCCCCATTGGCCGGTTTGGCGGCGGTTTGTCCGCCGTGCGCGCCGATGACCTGGCGGCTGTGCCGATCAAGGCGCTGATGGAGCGCAACCCGTCGGTGGACTGGAATGCAGTGGACGAGGTGTTCCTCGGTTGCGCCAACCAGGCCGGCGAAGACAACCGCAACGTGGCGCGCATGGCGCTGTTGTTGGCGGGCCTGCCGGAGAGCATTCCCGGCGTGACCCTCAACCGTCTCTGCGCCTCGGGCATGGACGCCATCGGCACGGCGTTCCGCGCCATCGCCAGCGGCGAAATGGAACTGGCCATCGCTGGCGGCGTGGAGTCGATGTCCCGTGCACCGTTTGTGATGGGCAAGGCTGACGCGGCGTTCTCGCGCAACATGAAACTGGAAGACACCACCATTGGCTGGCGCTTCATCAACCCATTGATGAAAGCCCAGTACGGTGTGGATGCGATGCCGCAGACAGCGGACAACGTGGCCGACGATTACGCCGTCTCCCGCGCCGACCAGGATGCTTTTGCCTTGCGCAGCCAACAGCGTGCGGCGGCGGCCCAGGCGGCAGGTTTTTTCGCCGAAGAAATCATTGCTGTGCGCATTGCCCACAAGAAAGGTGAAACCGTGGTCGAGCAGGACGAGCATCCTCGTGCCGACACCACTTTGGAAACCCTGGGCAAACTCAAGCCGGTCAACGGCCCGGACAAGACCGTCACCGCCGGCAACGCCTCAGGTGTCAATGACGGTGCGGCGGCGCTGATCCTGGCCTCGGCCGAAGCGGTGAAGAAACATGGCCTGACGCCGCGTGGCAAGGTGCTTGGCATGGCCAGTGCCGGCGTGGCGCCACGGGTGATGGGCATCGGCCCGGTGCCAGCGGTGCGCAAGCTCACTGAACGGCTGGGCCTGGCGGTCGCGGATTTCGACGTGATCGAACTCAATGAAGCCTTTGCCAGCCAGGGCTTGGCGGTGCTGCGCGAGTTGGGGCTGGCGGACGATGCGCCGCAGGTCAACCCAAACGGTGGCGCCATCGCCCTCGGCCATCCCCTGGGCATGAGCGGGGCGCGGTTGGTGCTGACGGCGCTGCATCATTTGGAAAAGACCGGCGGCAAGAAAGGCCTGGCGACCATGTGTGTAGGCGTCGGCCAGGGTCTGGCATTGGCAATCGAACGCGTCTGACGCGTCGTTCTACTAATAAGAAACCGAGGAATGCTTCATGACTGACAAGCCTGGTTATCGTCGTCCCCAAGCGGGCACCCAGCCGGAGTATTTGCACCCACCGTATCAGTCCACCAACCTGCGCTCGCCGTCCAAGCCGTTGGTGTATCTGCCGCACTCGCTGTCGGAAATTACTGGTCCGACCGTAGGCGCTGATCGCCTGAAGGAGAAGGACAACGACTTGACCGCCCAGCATGCCGGCGAGCCGCTGGGGGAGCGGATCATCATTCACGGGCGCGTACTGGATGAGCACGGCCAACCTGTGCCGGGCATCCTGGTGGAGATCTGGCAGGCCAACTCCGCCGGTCGCTACAACCATGATCGCGATAACCATGACGCGCCGCTGGACCCGAACTTCACGGGCACCGGTCGCACCGTCACCGACGCTGACGGCTGGTATCAGTTCCAGACCATCAAGCCCGGCGCCTACCCTTGGGGCAACCATCCCAATGCCTGGCGCCCGGCGCATATCCATTTCTCACTGTTCGGGCCGAGCATTCTGACGCGCCTGGTGACGCAGATGTATTTCCCTGGCGACCCGCTGCTGGCCTACGATCCGATCTACAACTGCGTACCGGATACAAGTGCCAAGGAACGCCTGATTGCCAGTTTCGACCTGGAAAAAACCCTCCCTAACTACGCCCTCGGTTATCGCTGGGACATCGTATTGCGCGGCCGCGATGCCACGCCGATGGAGAAATAAGATGACGCTCACCGCCACCACGTCCCACACCGTTGGCCCGTACTACCACATCGGCCTGACCTGGCTGAACCGCGAAGACCTGACCGTCGCCCAAACCCTTGGCCAGCGCGTGGCGATCACTGGGCAGGTGATCGATGGCAACGGCCAGTTCGTCAACGACGCGATGCTGGAAGTCTGGCAGGCCAACGCCGCCGGTAAATATGCCCATCCTGAAGACGACCAGGACAAACCCCTGGACCCGCACTTCGAAGGTTTCGGCCGGGTACCGGTGGACGCCGAAGGGCGCTTCCGCTTCACCACCATCAAGCCCGGCAGCGTGCCAGGGCTGAGCGGCACGACCCAGGCGCCGCACCTGGTGGTACTGGTGTTTGCTCGTGGGCTGGTCAAGCATTTGTTGACGCGGATCTACTTCGATGGCGAACAGGCCAATGAAGCCGATCCGCTGCTGGCCTGCGTGCCCGAGGAGCGACGCGCCACCCTGGTGAGCAAGCCCGATGCTTCGGGTGTGTACCAGTGGAACGTGGTCCTGCAGGGGACGGATGCCGAGACGGTGTTCTTCGATTACTGAGTCATGATTGCCCCGTGGCGAGGGAGCTTGCTCCCGCTGGCTTGCGCAGCAAGCCCAAAGCCGGCGACCGGGTGTATCAGGATGACCTCGTAGCCGGTTTGCGACTGCTTCGCAGCCGAGCGGGAGCAAGCTCCCTCGCCACAGCGGGATATGAATCCAGCCCAGAAGTGTATGGGCCACAGGGCCCAAGAATGTATGAGTCCCCGCGGGAGCGGGCTTGCTCGCGATGGCGTCAACACAGGCGCTATCGCTTCAACGTCTGTTTGTGGAACGGGTCTGTTACGAAGTGTGTCTAGACTTTGTCCATTCCCCAACGAGTGAATAATCCATGGCCACCCCAATCATCAGCCACTACACCGGTGAAGAGCGCAGCAAGCGCATCTTCGCCATCGTCGGCGCCTCATCCGGCAACCTGGTCGAATGGTTCGACTTCTACGTCTATGCGTTCTGCGCGATCTATTTCGCGCCGGCGTTCTTTCCGTCCGACAACCCCACGGTGCAACTGGTCAACACGGCCGGTGTATTCGCCGCCGGGTTCCTGATGCGGCCCATCGGCGGTTGGATTTTCGGCCGGGTGGCGGACCGTCACGGGCGCAAGAATTCGATGATGATTTCGGTGCTGATGATGTGCTTCGGCTCGTTGCTCATCGCCTGCCTGCCCACTTACAAGGACATCGGTGTCTGGGCGCCGGTGCTGCTGTTGCTTGCCCGCTTGCTGCAAGGCCTGTCGGTGGGCGGCGAATACGGCACGACTGCCACCTACATGAGTGAAGTCGCCCTCAAGGGCCAGCGCGGTTTTTTTGCCTCGTTCCAGTACGTGACGCTGATCGGCGGGCAACTGCTGGCGGTGTCGCTGGTGGTGGTCCTGCAACAGTTTCTCAACGAAGACGAACTGCGTGCCTACGGCTGGCGGATCCCGTTCGTGGTGGGCGCGGCGGCGGCATTGATTTCCCTGTTGCTGCGGCGTTCCCTGAAGGAAACCAGCAGCAAGGAAATGCGCGAGAACAAAGACGCCGGCAGCATCGCGGCGCTGTTTCGCGACCACAAGGCGGCGTTCATCACCGTGCTGGGCTACACCGCCGGCGGTTCGTTGATTTTCTATACCTTCACCACGTACATGCAGAAATACCTGGTGAACACCGCCGGCCTGCACGCCAAGACCGCCAGCTACATCATGACCGGCGCGCTGTTCCTGTACATGTGCATGCAACCGTTGTTCGGCATGCTGGCGGACAAGATCGGCCGACGCAACTCCATGCTCTGGTTCGGTGCCTTGGGCGCGTTGTGCACCGTGCCGATTTTGCTGACCCTGAAAAGCATCAGCAGTCCGTTCCTGGCGTTCGTCCTGATTACGCTGGCGCTGGCAATCGTCAGTTTCTACACCTCTATCAGCGGCCTGGTGAAAGCGGAAATGTTTCCACCCGAAGTCCGGGCGCTGGGGGTAGGGTTGGCGTACGCGGTGGCGAATGCAATTTTTGGCGGTTCGGCCGAATACGTCGCCTTGAGCCTGAAAGCCCAGGGCATGGAAAACGCCTTTTATTGGTATGTCACGGTCATGATGGTGGTGGCGTTCCTGTTCAGCCTGCGCCTGCCCAAGCAGCCGGCGTATTTGCACCACGACCTTTGAATCCACCTGATCATTTGAGGCTTGTTTGAGTCATTGTGGCGAGGGAGCTTGCTCCCGCTGGGCTGCGTAGCAGTCCTCTCTTGTGAGCGCTTCGCACTCAAGCGGGAGCAAGCTCCCTCGCCACAGGACATCCACCTTCCCAAGGACTGTTTATGAGCGAACGACCGGGCAATCAGCTGTTCGATGCCTACTTCACCGCCCGCGACATGCGCGAGGTGTTCTGCGATGCGGGCCGGGTCCAGGCCATGCTGGACGTCGAGGCGGCATTGGCCCGGGCTGAGGCGCGGGTGGGGTTGATTCCGCAAAGTGCCGTGGCGTCGATCGAAAAGGCCTGTCGCGCCGAGCTTTATGATTTTTCGGTGTTGAGCGAAGCGATCGCCAGCGCCGGCAATTCGGCGATCCCGTTGGTCAAGGCGTTGGGCAAGCGCATCGCCGCCGAGGACGCCGAAGCCGAGCGCTACGTGCACCTGGGCGCGACCAGCCAGGACGTGATGGACAGCGGGTTGGTGCTGCAACTGCGCCAGGCATTGGCGCTGATCGAAGGCGAGCTGGCGCAGTTGGCCGCCACCCTGACCCGACAAGCCGAACACTACGCCGCCACGCCGCTGGCCGGGCGCACCTGGCTGCAGCACGCCACGCCGGTGACCCTGGGCATGAAGATCGCCGGTTGGCTGGGCGCCATCACCCGTAGTCGCCAGCGCTTGAAAGAACTCAAGCCGCGCTTGCTGGTGCTGCAATTTGGCGGTGCTTCTGGAACCCTCGCCGCCTTGGGTGAACACGCCTTGCCCATCGCCGAAGCCCTGGCCGCCGAGCTGCAACTGAACCTGCCGGAACAGCCGTGGCACACCCAGCGAGATCGCCTGGTGGAGTTTGGTTCGGTGCTGGGCTTGATCGCCGGCAGCCTGGGCAAACTGGGCCGCGACATCAGCTTGTTGATGCAGACCGAGGCCGGCGAAGCGTTCGAGCCTTCGGCGCCGGGCAAGGGTGGTTCGTCCACCATGCCCCACAAGCGCAACCCGGTGGGTGCGGCGGTGTTGCTCGGCGCGGCGACGCGGGTGCCTGGTTTGTTGTCGACGCTGTTCAGCGCCATGCCCCAGGAGCACGAGCGCAGCCTGGGCCTGTGGCACGCCGAATGGGAAACCCTGCCGGAGATTTGCTGCCTGGTGTCCGGTGCCCTGCAACAGGCGCGCTTGTTGGCCGAAGGGCTGGAAGTCGACGCGGCGCGCATGGCCCGCAACCTGGAACTGACCCAAGGGCTGGTGCTGGCCGAAGCGGTGAGCATCGTCCTGGCCCAACGTGTGGGGCGCGACACCGCGCACCATCTGTTGGAGCAATGCTGTAAACGCGCCGTGGCCGAACAACGCCATTTGCGGCAGGTACTGGGGGACGAACCCCAGGTCACCGCGCAGTTGTCCGCCGCCGAGCTCGATCATTTGCTCAACCCCGCCCATTACCTCGGCCAGGCCCAGACCTGGGTGGCGCGAGCGGTGGCCGAACACCTGGCCTTCAATGCCTGAAAGGAGATTGTTGTGGGATTCGTCAAACTCGCCGAGGGCGAACTGAATTATTGTATCGACGGGCCGCAAGACGCCCCGGTGTTGCTGCTCTCCAACTCCCTGGGCACCAACCTGCACATGTGGGATGAGCAGGTCGCGGCGTTCAGCGATCACTTTCGCGTGCTGCGTTTCGACACGCGCGGCCATGGCCAGTCACTGGTCACTGAAGGACCGTACAGCATCGAGCAATTGGGCCTCGATGTGCTGGCGATGCTCGATCAGTTGAACATCGACAAGGTGCATTTCTGTGGGTTGTCCATGGGCGGGTTGATCGGCCAATGGCTGGGAATCAACGCCGGCGAGCGCCTGCACAAACTGGTGGTGTGCAACACCGCCGCGAAGATCGGCGACCCTTCGGTGTGGAACCCGCGCATTGAAACCGTGCTGCGCGATGGCAAGGCGGCCATGGTGGCCCTGCGGGATGCTTCGATTGCCCGCTGGTTTACTGCGGATTTTGCCGAGGCCCAACCTGCGAAGGTGAAGAAGATCACCGACATGCTCGCCGCCACTTCGCCCCAGGGCTACGCAGCCAACTGTGCGGCCGTGCGTGATGCCGATTTTCGTGAGCAACTGTCGTCGATCCGCGTGCCGTTGCTGGTGGTGGCCGGCACTGAAGATGCGGTGACACCGCCGTCAGGTGGGCACTTCATCCAGGAGCGGGTCCGCGGGGCCGAGTACGCCGAGTTCTATGCCGCGCACCTGTCCAACGTCCAGGCCGGCGCCGCGTTCAGCGCGCGGGTGCTGGATTTCCTGCTTGATTCCAGCCGCGCCTGAGGAGTTTTTTGTGGACGAGAAACAACGTTACGACGAAGGCATGCAAGTGCGCCGCGCGGTACTGGGCGATGCCCACGTCGATCGCAGCCTCAATGCCCTGACCGAGTTCAACAGCGAATTCCAGGAGATGATCACCCGCCACGCCTGGGGCGACATCTGGACCCGCCCGGGCCTGCCGCGCCACACCCGCAGCCTGATCACCCTCGCCATGCTGATCGGCATGAACCGCAACGAAGAACTCAAGCTGCACCTGCGCGCCGCTGCCAACAATGGAGTGAGCCGCAGCGAGATCAAGGAAGTGATCATGCAGAGCGCCATCTACTGCGGCATTCCGGCAGCCAACGCCACCTTCCACCTGGCCGAATCGGTCTGGGATGAGTTGGGCGTCGAATCCCGGGCTTAAGGGCGTATCTCATTCCCTGTGGGAGCGGGCTTGCCCGCGAAAGCGGTGGGTCAGTCGGCGAGGATGCTGACAGTGCCGCCGCCATCGCGAGCAAGCTCGCTCCCACATTGGATCCGCGGCGAACGTAGATTATGTGATCACCGCCAATTCTCCTGTGGGAGCGAGCTTGCTCGCGATAGCGGTGGAACAGCATCGAACATCTCAGCAGGCTCACCGCATCCAGGCTTTACAACAAACTGATCGGATAGCTGACGATCAACCGATTCTCATCAAACTCGTTGGTGCTGTAGTCCCGACGCATCGTCGAGTTACGCCACTTCACATTCAGGCTTTTCAGCGCGCCGCTCTGCACGGTGTAGGCCAGTTCGGTTTCGCGACCCCATTCCTTGCCATCGTCGACGGTGGCGGTGTGCACGTTGTCGCCGCTGATATAGCGGTTCATCAACGTCAGGCCCGGCACGCCGACAGCGGCGAAGTTGAAGTCGTGGCGTACTTGCCAGGATTTTTCCTGGGCGTTGTCGTAGCTGGAGTTGTAGCTGTCGTTCGCCAGCGTGCCGCCGCTGGTGCCGTTGACGCGCATCCAGGCGTCATCGCCGCTGAGTTTTTGCAGGCCGACGTAGAAGGTGTTGCCGCCGTACTTGGCCGAGAGCATGGCGAAGGCGGTTTTGTTGTCCAGGTCGCCGGCCAAGGCGTTGCCGTCTTCCTTGCCGATGAAGTAGCCGAGGTTGGCGCCCAGGGTCCAGTCGCCGATGGGTTGGCTGTGGGTCAGGTTGAAATACTTTTGCTGGTAGATGTCGGACAGTTCCGAGTACCAGACGCCGACCTGGGTGCGTTTTTCGTTGAAAGCGTATTCGCCGCCGCCGAAGTTGAAGCGGTCGGAGGTGAACGCGCCCCGGCCGTTCATCGACATGTCTTCCATGCTCGCATCGTTGCGCGGGCTGTTGGCGCGGAACTGGCCGCCGTACAGGGTCAGGCCGCTGATTTCGGTGGAAGTCACCTGGCCGCCACGGAAGGTTTGCGGCAGGGAACGGCCATCGTCGGAGCGCAGGATCGGCAGCACCGGCATCCACTCGCCGACCTTCAATTCGGTCTTCGAGACCTTGCCCTTGAGGGCCACGCCCAGGCGCCCGAAGTCATCGGCCGGACGGCCATCGTCATGCACCGGCAGTAACTGCGTACCCGCCGTGCCACGACCACCGTCGAGCTTGACCGAGTACATGCCCAGCACGTCCACACCGAAACCGACTGTGCCCTGGGTGAAACCGGACTTGGCGTCGAGGATGAAACTCTGGGTCCATTCCTCGGCCTTGCCCTGGGCGTTGTTCGAGTTGGTGAAGTTGCGATTGAAGTAGAAGTTACGCAGGTTCAGCGTGGCTTTCGCGTCTTCGACAAACCCTGATTCCGCGGCCAGGACGGGCAGGGCGGTACTGGTCAGGGCGACGGCAATGAGGCTGGGGAAAAAATGCTGTGTGGGCTTCATGGGCGTTGTCTCTATTTTTTGTGGACGAAGCGGGTCGTTGCCGCACTTTTTGAAAGTGCAGGCGCTAAGGGTGGAGCCAGGGGCGTCAGGGCGATCGGGGATCAGCCGGGCGAGGCGGGGCGTATGGGCATGGCGTCGAACCTGTTGTTATTGGTTTTGTGCGAGGGATGGTGATGGGCGGGGCGGGAGCGGTTCAATTGCCGTTTGCGGGTTTTGGGCGATTATCGAACAGCAAAACAATGGTTGGATGGACCGGGTAAATATCCATTGCTGCGGTAACGGCCACTTATGGTTTCGCCCTTACGGCGACTCACTTTCGAAAAGCGCGAAAGTAAGCAAAGCGCTTTTGCCCCACCACTTGGTGCCTCGCCTAGGCTCGGCCATCGTGGTTAACGGGGCGCCGAGATCAACGTCCACCGCGAGGCGGCCTTAGAGCCGGCCTGACTCTTCCGGTCGTACACCCATCAGACCTGTGGGAGCAAAAGCTTGCTCGCGAAGGCGGCCTTACAGCCGACCTGATTCTGGCATCTGGACTCCGATCCAATGTGGGAGCGAGCTTGCTCGTGAAGACGGCGGCACATCCAACGCTGATGCAGGCTGATCCACCTCCATCGCGAGCAAGCTCGCTCCCACAGGAATTTGCGGTGCCCGCAAATCCATAGGTCGTCACTGAGCCAATGTGGGAGCGAGCTTGCTCGCGAAGACGATGGCGCAGTCGTTGGAGATGTTGAATGCTCCGGCCTCTTCGCGAGCAAGCCCGCTCCCACAGGGAAAACGCGGTCCCACCAAGAACCAGGTCGGCTACTAGGCCGCCTCGCGGTGGATGTTGATCTCGGCGCCCCGTTAACCACGATGGCCGAACGTAGGCATTGTGGAGTGGGCATCCCGGCATGGATGCCGGGATAGCCGCGCTGGGCCATGGATGGCCCTTCGCGGCGGGCCCACGGAGCAATGCCGGAGTGCGGGCATGCCGAGCCTAGGCGAGGTGCCGAGTGGTGGGGCAGAAGCGCTTTGCTTACTTTCGCGCTTTTCGAAAGTGAGCCGCCGTCAGGGCGGAACCCTAAGTGGCCGTTACCGCAGGAATGGATATGTACTCGATCAACAATTTTCTGGCCGTAAGGCCGCCATCGCGAGCAAGCTCGCTCCCACAAGATTTGTGGCCGGTCTGACAGACGCGGCGAATTTTCCGACGAGGTTTTAAGGTTGCTGCTCGGAAGCGGAATCTCTAGCTTGTTTGGGTCGCTGCCAATCCAGCGATCGGGACTGCAAGCCCGCCGAATTTGTTAGGCGCCAGCGCCCGGGCCCACGTCTCGGGCTCCATTGATGCAGGAGCGCCGTTATGAAAAAACATCATCCTTCTTCGCCATCAGAGAGCACTTTCCCCTACAACGACCCCGATCCAGAAAAGCTCCAAGAGGCCGCAGACCGGGCACTCGATTACCATCTGGGCACCCACCCTGATCCCAAACCTAAAACCTCAACACAAGTTTTCACCGTCATCGATACCATCGACACCGAATGCCTACTGGCCAATCTCAGCGAAACCCTGGCCTCGGCCAATGCTATGGTCAGTGACCTGGCGTTCGAGTTGGAGGGCTCGCGACGGCATGTCGCACTTGGCGTGGCGCAGATGATCGAGCTGAGTGAGCTGTTGGCAAACCGAGCGCTGGATATCGTCGACCCGCGTTAGCCAAGTCGGAGTTGAAGCAGACACAAACAAAAAGCCCACCTTTCGGTGCAATGCGGTTCATTCAAGAAAAAAGATGGACCTGTGGCGAGGGAGCTTGCTCCCGCTCGGCTGCGAAGCAGTCGTAAACCGGCAGGTGCGGAGTGACTGATGCTCCCATTTGGCAGGTTTTGGGGCCGCTTCGCGGCCCAGCGGGAGCAAGCTCCCTCGCCACAGGTTTGTGTGTTGAGCTCGGACGCGGTTGAAAACAAAAAAGCCCACCTTTCGGTGGGCTTCGTGTTTAGCGTTCAAGCGTCGATCAGAACAGTTTCGTCTCTGGCGCTTGTTCTTTTACCGGTTCGTTCTTGCCGGTATCGGCATTCCAGCCACCACCCAGTGCCTTGTACAGGTTGACCTCGCTGGTCAGCTGCGAGAGGCGGTCGGTGATCAGCGATTGTTGGGCGCTGAACAGCTGGCGTTGGGCGTCGAGGAAGGTCAGGTTGCTGTCGACGCCGATGCGGTAGCGACGCTCGGCCAGGCGGTAGTAGTCCTGGTTGGCGGCGACGAAAGCGGTCTGGGCCTGCAACTGTTCATTGTAGGTCCGGCGTGCGGCCAGGCCGTCGGAAACTTCCTGGAACGCGGTCTGAATCGACTTCTCGTAATTGGCGACGTTGATGTCTTTCTGGATCTTGGCGTAATCCAGGCTCGCCCGCAGGCTGCCGGCGTTGAAGATCGGCAGGTTGATTTGCGGGGCGAAGGTCCAGGTGCCCGAACCGCCCTTGAACAGGCCGGACAGGTCCGGGCTCAAGGTGCCGGCATTGGCCGTGAGGCTGATGCTCGGGAAGAACGCGGCCCGTGCGGCGCCTATGTTGGCGTTGGCGGCCAGCAGGTTGCGTTCGGCCTGGAGGATGTCTGGACGGCGTTGCAGCAGGTCCGACGGCAGCCCGGCTGGCATTTCGCTCAGCAAGTCATCGCTGAGCGGTTGCGAGTTCAGGTTCGCCGGCAGGCCGGTGCCCAGCAGCAGGGTCAGGCTGTTCTCATCCTGGGCCACTTGGCGGGTGTAGCGGGCCAGTTGCACACGGGCGTTTTCCACCGCCGTGCGCGCCTGGCTCAGGTCCAGGGCCGAGGCCACGCCGACTTCGGCGCTGCGCGAGGTCAGCTTGAGGCTTTGATCGTACGCCCCCAGGGTTTCCTGGGTCAGCTTGAGCAGTTCCTTGTCGGCCTGCCAGGTCAGGTAGGCGTTGGCGACGCTGGCCACCAGGCTGATCTGGGTGCTGCGGCGGGCTTCTTCGGTGGCGAAGTAGCTTTGCAGCGCTTGCTCGCTCAGGCTGCGAACCCGACCGAACAAGTCCAGCTCATAGGCGCTGATGCCCAGGGTGGCCGAGTAGGAACTGCTGATGGCCGCTTCACCGGTTTGCGAAGCCCGGGCCGGCACGCGCTGGCGACTGCCGGAACCGGTAGCCGAGACCGCCGGGAACAGGTCTGCCCGCTGAATGCGGTACTGCGCGGCGTAGGCGTCGATGTTCAGCGCCGCGACGCGCAGGTCGCGGTTGTTTTCCAGGGCCACCTGGATCAACTGTTGCAGCGCCGGGTCATGGAAAAACTGTTTCCAGCCCTGCTCGGCGGCGGCCTGGCCAGGCGCGTTGGCCGACTCGTAGGCCGGGCCTTGCGGGTATTGCGCCGCGACCGGTGCGTCGGGCCGCTGATAGTCGGGGATCAGCGAGCAACCGCTGAGCACGACGGCGGCGATGGTCAGGGAGAGGAGCGACTTGCTCATTGGCCAGCCTCTTTAGAAGTTTCAGGAGTATCGTCCTGGTCGGCATTCTTGCGGCGACCTATCGACGACACAGTCACAAAGAACAGGGGAACCCAGAAGATTGCCAGAATCGTAGCGGTCAACATACCGCCGATCACACCGGTACCGATGGCGTGCTGGCTACCCGAGCCGGCGCCGGTGGAGATCGCCAGCGGGACCACGCCGAGCACGAACGCCAGGGACGTCATGATAATCGGCCGCAGACGCATCCTACAGGCTTCGATGGCAGCTTCCACCAGCGTTCGGCCCTGTTCGTGGAGTTCCTTGGCGAATTCCACGATCAGAATGGCGTTTTTCGCCGCCAGGCCGATGGTCGTCAACAGCCCCACCTGGAAGTACACGTCGTTGGACAGACCACGCAGGCTGGTGGCCATCAAGGCACCGATGATCCCCAGCGGCACCACGAGCATGACCGCGATCGGGATCGACCAGCTTTCATACAGCGCCGCCAGGCACAGGAATACCATCAGCAGCGACAAGGCGTACAACGCGGGTGCCTGGGAGCCCGACAGACGTTCCTCATAGGACAACCCTGTCCAGGAAATACCCACACCGGCCGGCAGCTTCTTGGCAATGGCTTCGACTTCGGCCATGGCCTCACCGGTGGAATAACCCGGAGCCGGAGTACCGAGGACTTCCATGGCTTCCACACCGTTGTATCGAGCCAGCTTCGGTGAGCCGTAGACCCAGTCGCCCTTGGCGAATGCGGTGAACGGCACCATCGTCCCGGCGCTATTGCGCACGTACCACTTCTTCAGGTCTTCGGGGCTCATGCGAGCACCTGGCTGACCTTGCACGTACACCTTCTTCACCCGACCACGGTCGATGAAGTCGTTCACATAGCTACTGCCCAAGGCAATCGACAAGGTGTTGTTGATGTCCGAGAGGGTAATGCCCAGTGCGCTGGCTTTCTCGTCATCGATTTCCAATTGGTATTGCGGCTCATCGTTAAGACCGTTCGGACGCACCTGGGACAGGATCTTGCTCTGGGAAGCCATGCCCAGGAACTGGTTACGTGCCTCCATCAACTTCTCGTGGCCAATGCCGGCGCGGTCCTGCAGGAACACATCGAAACCGGTGGCGTTACCCAGTTCCAGCACCGCTGGCGGAGCGAAGGCGAACACCATCGCGTCACGGAAGGTGAAGAAGTGCTGCTGGGCGCGAGCCGCGAGCTTGAACACGCTGTTGTCGGCGTTACGTTCGTCCCACGGCCTGAGCATGATGAACGCCATGCCGGAGCTTTGGCCGCGACCGGCGAAGTTGAAGCCGGTCACGGTGAATACCGAGGCCACGGCATCGCCTTCACCGCCGTCCTTGCTCGGACGCAGCAGGAACTCACGCATCTTGTCCACCACCGCCTGGGTGCGTTCGGCACTGGAACCGGCCGGTGTCTGCACCTGGGCAAACAACACGCCCTGGTCTTCTTCCGGCAGGAACGCCGTTGGAATCCGGGTGAACAGCCAGACCATGCCGACCACGATGATGATGTAGGCCAGCAGGTACGGGGCCTTGTGCTTGAGCATGTTGCCCACGCCGCGCTCGTAGCTCCTGACGCCACGGTCGAAGGTGCGGTTGAACCAGCCGAAGAAGCCGCGTTTCGGCGTGCCATGCTCACCTTTCGGAATCGGCTTGAGCATGGTGGCGCACAGTGCCGGGGTGAAGATCAGCGCCACCATGACCGACAGGGCCATGGCCGAGACGATGGTGATGGAGAACTGCTTGTAGATCACACCGGTGGAACCGCCGAAGAACGCCATCGGCAGCAGCACCGCCGAAAGCACCAGGGCGATACCCACCAGGGCACCTTGGATCTGGCCCATGGATTTCTTGGTGGCTTCCTTGGGCGACAGGCCTTCTTCGCTCATCACCCGTTCGACGTTTTCCACCACGACGATGGCGTCGTCCACCAGCAAGCCGATGGCCAGCACCATGCCGAACATGGTCAGGGTGTTGATGCTGAAACCGAACGCGGCAAGGATCCCGAAGGTACCCAGCAGTACCACCGGCACGGTCATCGTGGTGATGATGGTGGCGCGGAAGTTCTGCAGGAACAGGAACATCACCAAGAACACCAGTACGACTGCTTCGACCAGGGTTTCAACCACCCCCTTGATCGATTCACTCACCACTGGCGTCGTGTCGTACGGAAACACCACTTCCATGCCTTGCGGAAAGAACGGCTTGAGGTCGTCGATGGTCTTGCGCAGGGCCTTGGCCGTGTCGAGGGCGTTGGCGCCGTTGGCCAGTTTTACCGCCAGGCCCGAAGCCGGGGCGCCGTTGAACTGGGCACTGACGCTGTAGTTCTCACCGCCCAGGCCGACATCGGCGACATCGCCGACGCGCACTTGTGAGCCGTCCGGATTGACCTTGAGCAAAATCGCCTTGAACTGCTCTGCGGTCTGTAAACGGGTCTTGCCGATGATGGTGGCGTTCAGTTGCTGGCCGGGCAGGGCAGGCAGGCCGCCGAGCTGGCCGGACGAGACCTGGACGTTCTGCGCGGCGATGGCGTTTTTCACGTCCACCGGGGTCAGGTTGAAGTTGTTCAACTTGGCCGGGTCGAGCCAGATCCGCATCGCGTACTGGGCACCGAAAACCTGGAAGTCACCGACACCGGCGGTGCGCGATATGGGGTCCTGCATGTTGGACACGATGTAGTTGGACAGGTCGTCCTTGGTCATGCTGCCGTCGCGCGACACCACGCCGATCACCATCAGGAAGTTCTTCACTGACTTGGTCACGCGGATGCCCTGTTGCTGCACTTCTTGCGGCAGCAGCGGGGTAGCCAGGTTCAGCTTGTTCTGGACCTGGACCTGCGCGGTATCAGAGCTGGTGCCCTGCTCGAAGGTCGCGGTGATGGTCATGCTGCCGTCGGAGTTACTTTCCGAGGACACATAACGCAGGTTGTCGATACCGTTGAGCTGCTGCTCGATGACCTGCACCACAGTGTCCTGCACGGTTTGCGCGGACGCACCCGGGTAGGTCACTTGGATGGCAATGGCCGGTGGTGCGATGCTCGGGTACTGGTTGATCGGCAATTTGAGGATCGATAGAGCCCCGACCAACATGATCACCAGGGCGATCACCCAGGCGAAAATCGGACGGTCGATAAAAAATTTCGACATGGTTTACTCCCCTTTGCCGCCGGCTGCTTTATCAGCTGCCTGAGCGGGGGCCGGGTTCTTAGCGCCAACGTTAGTGGCTTCAGTGGCTTTGACTTCCACGCCTGGCCGTACGTACTGCAACCCTTCGGTGATCAGGCGATCGCCGGCCTTGAGCCCGTCTTCGATCAGCCACTGGCTGCCGACGGTACGGCTGGCCTTGAGTTGACGCAGTTCGACCTTGTTGTCAGGGCCTACCACCAGGGCGGTTGGCGCGCCTTTGAGGTCACGAGTCACGCCTTGTTGCGGCGCCAGGATGGCCGCGCTGTTCACACCGGCTTGCAATTGTGCGTGGACGAACATGCCCGGCAGCAGGGTGTGGTCCGGGTTGGGGAACACGGCGCGCAAGGTCACGGAACCGGTGGTCTGGTCGACAGACACTTCCGAGAACTCCAGCTTGCCTTCATGTGGGTACTGGCTGCCGTCTTCCAGGGTCAGCTTGACCATGGCGGCGTTGTCGCCGGCCTTCTGCAAGCGGCCACTTTCCAGCTCACGGCGCAGTTGCAGCAGCTCCACCGAGCTTTGCGTCACGTCTACGTAGATCGGGTCCAATTGCTGGATGGTCGCCAGGGCGTCGGCCTGGCCATTGCTCACCAGCGCGCCTTCGGTGACCGAGGAACGACCGATGCGGCCGGAGATGGGCGCGTAGACCTTGGTGTAGCGCACGTTGATCTGGGCGGTCTGCAGGTTGGCTTCCGACTCCAGGCGATTAGCCACGGCAGTGTCGTACTCCTGGCGGCTGACGGCCTGTTCGTCCACCAATTGCTTGTAGCGATCGGCAATCGACTTGGTGGACCGCAGGTTCGCCTCGGCGCTTTTCAGGGTCGCTTCATACACGGCTGGATCGATCTGGTACAGCTGCTGGCCGGCCTTGACGTCAGCGCCTTCCTTGAACAGGCGCTTGAGGATGATGCCGTTGACCTGCGGACGAACTTCCGCAACGCGGAACGCACTGGTGCGGCCCGGAAGCTCTGACGTCAGGGTGAAAGGCTGGGCCTTGAGGGTTACGACGCCGACCTGAGGGGTGGGGGGCGGAGGTGCCGCCTCTTCCTTCTTGCATCCGCTGAGCAGCGATGCCAGGGCGATGGCGGTAACCAGAGCGGTAACAGCTGGCTTGAATTGCATGGAAATCCTCGGGTCCAGGCGCGCAACAGGCGCGCTCGAAAAGTGGAAAGTGGAAAAAGAGCGCGATAAGCAATTAGTAGGATGCTAAGAAATATACTTACGTACATGGTTGTTTGTAAACAGCCAAATTGCGTACCATCCGTATTTACAAAAGCCTGACAAAGGCATTCGTAGGTCGGGGACGCGCTCTGAGAAACGCTGCCTCATATTTGTTCAACTGATCCATACGCATTGCTGATGCATCCTGATTGAGGTGTTTACTGCCATGGTCCGTCGTACCAAAGAGGAAGCTCTGGAGACTCGCAGCCAGATACTTGAAGCGGCCGAAAAAGCCTTCTTCGAGCGAGGCGTGGCTCGCACGACGCTGGCCGATATCGCGACACTGGCCGGTGTGACGCGCGGCGCCATCTATTGGCATTTCAGCAATAAGGCGGACCTGCTCCAGGCCATGCTCGATACCTTGCAGGAACCGCTCGATGAGCTGGCCCGCGCCAGTGAGAGCGAAGAGGAGCTTGATCCGTTGGGCTGTATTCGCAAGCTGTTGGTGCAGTTGTTCCGGCAGGTGGCCCTGGACCCGAAAACCCGACGCATTAATGAAATTCTGTTCCATAAGTGCGAATTCACCGATGAAATGTGCGATTTGCGCCAGCAGCGGCGCGAGGTCAGTCTCGACTGCAATGTGCGGATCGTGCTGTCGCTGAGCAATGCGATGAAGCGCGGTCAATTGCCCAATGACCTGGACCCCGAAAGGGCGGCGGTTGCCATCCACGCCTATATCGACGGCATTCTCTACCAATGGCTGCTGGCTCCCGACAGTTTCGCGTTGGCCGGTGAGGCTGAGCGCTGGGTAGACATCGGGCTGGATATGCTGCGCCTGAGCCCAAGCCTGCGCAAATGAAACAAAATGCGTAATTGCGTCGGTTTGTGTCAATAGCTGATCGATAAAGACACCGCCGGGCCTTGATCCCGCCGAGTCCTTTTTTAGATGAAGCACAGGCGCCATGCAGGCACCTGTGCGGGTAGTGTCATCCTGTGACCCGCCCCTTGGACTATTCGATAATCAGGCGCACGGTATAGCTGAAGGGTGGTTCGAGCATTTTCTGGGAAACTTCGGACCGGCAGGTGTATTCGCCATTGCCGGTGTATGCGGTTTTGCTTTTCCAGTTTGGCCTGTAGCGAGACTCCAGGACACCGAAACCGATGGGGGCTTCAAACAGGGTTTGCATCTGACAGCCGAAGTTGAAGTTGCTCATTTGATAGGACAGAACCAGCTCAATAGGTTTGATTTTTCTCTGCGTCGGTTGCCAGCCAGCGGCAGGGTAGGTGAATCTCCTGTCATGAACGAAATATAGTTCGCTGGCGGTTTTCGCGGGAACGCCATAAGCGCTCAAGGAAAAATCCGAGGGCGTGGGCACCTCAGTTAGAATGTTGGTCATTTCCATGGCGTTGGAAGTGTTGTTTATGATTTCCACGGTGATGGCTGTGTTGGCCAGGCTGGTGGCAACGGCTAAGGGCCCCAGGAGCAGGCCGAGAATCAGGTTTTTCATAATGTTCATTGTCATATGTCTCTCATGAATGCGAGGCACGCTAAAGCCTGCATAAGATTATTGTGCGTGATTGAAGTTGTTTGGTTGGGTGTGGTTTTAAAGGTTTGAAGTTACTTATTGAAAATAATAGAGGTCGATTGAGTCCATTCAATGGGTGGGTTGTTGTGCGGGCTTATTATTAGCGTTGTTGAATCTATTAATCCATGGCAAGTCAGTGTTGTGTTGTTATTTGATGTTTCGACTTCTGAGGGGTTGTATTGAAGTTGAAGTGTGCGGATATAAAAAAGCCCCGGCTCTTTCGAGTCGGGGCTTTTTTACAAGGTTAGGTTTTCGATTTACATCACCGGATAATCGATATAACCCACTGGGCCTTTCCCATAGAACGTTTCCGGATGAGGCTCGTTCAGCGGCGCATCAGCTTGCAAACGTGCCGGCAGGTCCGGGTTGGCAATGAACGGCACGCCAAAGGCGACGGCATCTGCCTTGCCCTCGGCCAGCCAGGCATTGGCGCTGTCCTTGGTGAAACGTTCGTTGGCGATGTACGGGCCGCCAAAGGCTTGCTTGAGTTGCGGGCCAATGCTGTCGTCACCTTCCTTCTCGCGGGAGCAGATGAAGGCGATGCCGCGCTTGCCCAGCTCGCGGGCCACGTAGCTGAAGGTTTCCAGACGGTTCTCGTCGCCCATGTCATGGGAGTCGGCCCGTGGCGCCAGGTGCATGCCAACCCGGCCGGCGCCCCAGACTTCGATGACCGCGTCGGTCACTTCCAACAGCAGGCGAGCACGGTTTTCCAGGGAGCCGCCGTACTGGTCGGTACGCTGGTTGGTGCTGCTTTGCAGGAATTGGTCGAGCAGGTAGCCGTTGGCGCCGTGGATTTCCACACCGTCGAAACCGGCGGCCTTGGCGTTCTCGGCACCTACGCGGTAGGCATCGACGATGTCGGCGATCTCAGCGGTTTCCAGCGCGCGCGGCGTCGGGTAGTCGGCCAGCGGGCGCACCAGGCTGACGTGGCCTTTGGGCTGGATAGCGCTAGGGGCCACCGGGGTTTCACCGTTCAGGTACGACGGATGAGAAATCCGGCCCACGTGCCACAGTTGCAGGAAGATCTTGCCGCCGGCGCCGTGGATCGCCTTGGTGACGTTGCTCCAGCCGCGCACCTGGTCGTTGGACCAGATGCCCGGGGTGTCCGGGTAGCCGACGCCCATCGGCGTGACAGAGGTCGCTTCGCTGAGGATCAGGCCGGCGGAGGCGCGTTGCACGTAGTACTCAGCCATCAGTGCGTTAGGCACGCGGCCCGCGTCGGCGCGGCAGCGGGTGAGCGGGGCCATGATGATGCGGTTTTTCAGCTCGATGTCGCCAAGTTTGATCGGATCGAAAATAGTCGTCATGAATTACAACCTCGTCAGAATCAGGGAGTGGTTAAAAGTCAGTGAGTCGCCGGAGCCAGTTCGGCATTGCCGCCCTGGCGGAAAGTGATCAGGGTGACCAGCAGCGCCAGCACGGCCAGCGCGCCGGCGGCCAGGGGCACGGAAGTCAGGCCCAGGCCGTGGTCGATGACGCTGCCGCCGACCCAGGCGCCCAAGGCGTTGCCGATGTTGAAGGCGCCGATGTTCAGGGTGGACACCAGGTTCGGCGCGGCTTTGCCGAAGGTCACTACGTTGACTTGCAGCGCTGGTACAGCGGCGAAGCAGGCGGTGGCCCAGAGGAACAGGGTGATTTCGGTCGGGATCAGCGCCACGCTGGTCCAGCTCAACACGGTGGACACCACGGCCATGGTGAGGAAGACGCCCATCAGTGTGTTGGCCAGGCTCTTGTCCGCCAGTTTGCCGCCGATGATGTTGCCCAGGGTCAGGCCCAGGCCGATCAGTACCAGGGTCCAGGTCACGCCACGGGGCGATACCCCGGTGACTTCGCCCAGCAGCGGGGCGACATAGGTGAACAGGGTGAACACCGAGGCGGAGAACAGCGCGGTCATGCTCAGGGACAACCACAGGCCCGCGCCCTTGAGGGCGACCAGCTCCGAGCGCATGTCGAGTTTTTCTTCATCGCGCTTGGCCGGCAGGAAGCGGATCAGGCCGATCAGAGCAATCACACCGATGACGGTCACGGCCCAGAAAGTCGAGCGCCAGCCCGCTTCCTGGCCCAACGCGGTGCCCAGCGGGACGCCAAGCACGTTGGCGAGGGTCAGGCCGGTGAACATCAGGGCCACGGCCGAAGCGCGCTTGTTGGGCGCCACCAGGCCGGCGGCCACCACTGAACCGATACCGAAGAACGCGCCGTGGCACAGGGCCGTGACGACCCGGGCGAACATCAGCACGTTGTAGTCGCTGGCGATGGCGCAGAGCAGGTTGCCGATGATGAAAATCCCCATCAGCGCCACCAGGGCCGCCTTGCGTGGCAGCCGTGCGGTAGCCAGTGCCATGAACGGCGCACCGATGGCCACGCCCAGGGCATAGCCGGTCACCAGCCAACCGGCACCGGGGATCGATACACCGAGGTCGGCCGCCACTTCGGGCAACAGGCCCATGATGACGAACTCGGTGGTGCCGATAGCGAAGGCGCTCAGGGCCAGGATGAGGAGTGAGAGAGGCATGTCGGGTCCTTGTCAGATCAGAGCTCTTGGCTCATTTGCTTGAGGAACTGCTGGATCACTTCCTCGTTGCGTTTGAAGAAATGCCATTGACCGACCTTCTGGCTGGTGATCAGTCCCGCCCGTTGCAATACCGCCAGGTGGGCGGAAACCGTGGACTGCGACAGGCCGCAACGTTGGTCGATCTGCCCAGCGCAGATGCCGAACTCGTGGTTGTGCAACTGTTCGGGGAACTGGAGCTTGGGGTCTTTGAGCCAGTTGAGGATGTCTCGCCGTACTGGGTGTGCCAGGGCTTTTATTATTTCGTCGAGGTCAAGGGGCATGGGGGGCAGCTCGTGATGGGCTTGCAATGGATAAAACGCTATATCGCGATGAGGCGAACTTTAAATCGTTATTTCGCGATATACAAATATGGATTTGATCTGAATGCCGAACGAATCGCTATATCGGGTTATAACGATATTGGCGCAACGGTGCTAAGCTGCGGGCCATGAACTATCTCGCGCACCTGCACCTCGGCGGCCCTGGCCGGGAACAACTGCTCGGCAGCCTCTACGGCGACTTCGTCAAAGGGCCGCTGCAAGGGCAGTACGATCCACAGATCGAAGCGGCGATTGCCCTGCATCGGCGCATCGACATGTACACCGACCGCCATCCCTTGGTGGACATCGCCCTGTCGCGTTTTTCCACCGTGCGGCGGCGGTATGCCGGGATCGTGCTCGACGTGTTCTTCGACCACTGCCTGGCTCGGGACTGGACGCTGTACGGCGAAGGACCGCTGGTGGACTTCACGTCTCGTGTGTATCAGGTACTCAGTGCCGAACCCCAGCTGCCGGGGCGTTTGGCGCAGGTCGCGCCGTATATGGCGGCGGATGACTGGTTGGGGTCTTATCGGCAGTTCGAGGTGCTGGGGCAGGTACTGCGCGGTATTTCCCGACGCCTGTCGCGGCCGGAGGAACTGGCGGGGGCGATGCAGGAGTTGATCGAGCTCTATGAGCCGTTGAGCGAAGATTTCCGACTGTTCTATCCGCAGTTGCAGGATTTTGCACAAAACCAAGCCACGCCGCAGATCTAATGGTGGGAGCGGGCTTGCTCGCGAAAGCGGTGGCACATTCAACCTCTCTACTGAATGTTCAACCGCTTTCGCGAGCAAGCTCGCTCCCACAAGGGCTGCGCAGAAATCCGGGTCAGGCCGCAATCGCCGCAGGCCGCATCGGCGCTTGCTGCTTCTCGGGGATCGTGCCGAACAACGCCTTGTGCACCGCCTGTTGCGCCTGGAACGCCAGCGCCGCGCGCTCCTGGCCGTGGCAGGCGATGGGGTGCAGCAGGTGGATGTGTACGTCGCCGCGATCGTGGGCAAACAAGCGCATGAGGTGCGACAGCAAGTCATCGTCGCCAATGAACGGTGCCAGCGAGTCAGGTTCACCGTCGCGCAGGTAACGAATCGCCACCGGTTGCAACGCCACATCGGCATCGATGGCAGCGGATAACAAGCGACCATGGAAAGTCCGCAAGGAGCGGCCATCGGTGGTGGTTCCTTCGGGGAACATCAACAGCGGATGGGCCTGTTCCAGATGGCGGCTCATCTGCTTGCGGATCAACTGGCTGTCACCCGAGCCGCGGCGGATAAACAGGCTCCCTGCCTTGGCCGCCAGCCATCCGGCCACCGGCCAGGTGCGCACTTCGGCCTTGGACAGGAACGACAGCGGCGCGAGCATGCCCAGCAGTGGGATGTCGGTCCAGGACACGTGGTTGCTGACCCACAGCATCGGCCGTTGCGGCAGTTGGCCATGGACGGTCACGGAAAAGGGCAGGGCACGGCTCAGTCGTGCCATGAAGAACCGTGACCAACGTTGGCGGCGGACCATGGAATTGGCGATACCCAGGCGCTCGAACAGGCCGAACAGACCGGCCATGCTCAAGCCCAACGCGACCACCAGCACCACGCGCGCAATCCGCGCATACACCCGTAGCCGGCTCATCACACAGCCGCCTTGAAATGGCGAGCGTAGCGCGGGCAGAGTTCGTCGCGCTTGAGCAGGATGAACACGTCGGCGACCTGGAAGTCTTCGTCCCAGCACGGCTCGCCGCAGATCTTCGCGCCCAGGCGCATATAGGCCTTGAGCAGCGGCGGCATTTCGGCGATGACGTTGGACGGCACGTCCAGGGCAGGCAGCGGTTTTTTCGGCACGGCTTGCAGGTGTTCGGTGCACAGGTAGCGTTCGCGCAGGCGCTGCATGATCGCCTGGGCCTGGATACCGCCATCCTGCATTGGGATGCTCGCGCAGCCCATCAGGTAGCTGTAGCCGCCTTCGTTCAGCACTTCGGCCAGCTCGCCCCAGAGCACCGCGATGGTGCCGCCGTTGCGGTAGGCCGGGTCGACGCAAGTGCGGCCGATTTCCAGGATGGGGCCCTTAAGGTGGACCAGGCCGTTGAGGCTGAATTCTTCTTCGCTGTAGAACCGGCCCAGGCTGCTGGCGGCCTGATGGTCAAGCAGGCGCGTGGTCGCCACGAGACGGCCGGTGTTCAGGTCGCGTACGCCGATGTGGGCGCAGTGAACATCATAATCATCCATGTCCAGACCCACTTCCGCGCCTTTGAGCTTGGCGTTGAATTCGCCGCTGAAGACGTTGAAACGCAGGGCCTGGGCTTCTTGCAGAGCGTTGGCGCCAATCAGGCGTTCGGCTTGCAGGCGGCGTTCATTGCCGGTGTCGCTGATGCGGGCGATCTGGGTCATAGCGAATCTCCGTGCGGGCTGTTCAGTTGCAGCCAATCGACTTTCTTTATGCAGCCATGTTGTGCAAAGTCAGGCTATGTAGCCCCGGTGTCATCGCCATGAAGCTTTGGTGATGCTTATATGACAGCCCTCGAGGAGCCTCCTATGCCCTGGCAAACCCTGATCGAACGCGGCGAGCGCCTGCCGGCCCATCCGGACCTGGCCGAAGGTTATGCAACCTTGCTGCAACGCCTGGGGCCGGTGACACCGTTCGAGCTGGCGGTGACTGGAGCACGGTTGATGGCCACGCCGGGGCTGGCTTTCCTGGTGGGGTATCAGGCGGCGCTGCGGGTGCTTTGGCCGAGCGCACCGCAGAGCCTTGGCGCCCTGTGTGCCACCGAACAGCGCAGCCTGCGCCCGGCGGACATGCGGACCCGCCTCAGCGATTTGCGCTTGAGCGGACGCAAGGATTTCGTCACCGCCGGCGATGCCGCCGAATGGCTGCTCATCGCCGCTCGCAGCGAAGCACCCGGTGAAACGCCACGACTGAACCTGGCCGTGGTCTATCCCGGCGAGCCCGGCGTAACCCTGGAAAAACTCCCGGCCATTGCCTTGATGCCAGACGTCAGCCATGGCCGCGTCCTGCTCGACGACGCGTTGTGCGAGTTGCTGGCGGGGGACGGTTGGGATGCGTACGTCAAACCGTTTCGCACGCTGGAAGATCTTTACGTGCTCAGCGCCATGACCGCCTGGCTGTATGGCGTGGGGCAGGAATGCGCCTGGCCCCAGGCGTTGCAGTTGCGTCTGCTCGCGTTGCTGGCCGGTTGCGCGGAGGTGAGCCGGCACAACCCGTCCAGCGCGGCCGGGCATGTGCTGCTGGGCGGGTTGTTCGCGCAGTTCGACGGGCTCGATGGCGAGCTGAACACTGCACTGGCCAACGGGCCTGGGTCGTGGCGCGAGATGTGGACGCGGGATAAAGCGGTGATGGAGATGGCGGCGGGCGCGCGGGCCAAGCGGTTGGCCAAGGCGTTGGGTTAGCCCTCCAAACGACCACCCCCTGTGGGAGCGAGCTTGCTCGCGATATCGCCGGATCAATAACAATGATGCTGGCTGACACTCCGCCATCGCGAGCAAGCTCGCTCCCCCAGGGGGCCACACAAACTCAAATTGTCATCAAGTCTGCATAGGCTCTGAAGGTTCAACCCTGCGAGCCCCAAGCATGTCCAAAGGCTGGTTCCTGATCCCGCTGCTGATACTCAACCTGAGCGTCCAGGCCGAAGACTGGCCCGGCGAGCAATGGCCAAGCGGCCCGACTCCGAGCGGGCCGGCCATCGAAGCGTTGGAGCAATACGCCTTCCCGCCCCGGGACGATGCAACCCGCCAAGGCATCCGCACCGACGCGCTGCTGGTGATCCAGGACGGTCGGCTGGTCTACGAACGCTACGCCGGACCGACCACCGCCGAGACCCCGCACCTGACCTGGTCCATCAGCAAAAGCCTGATGGCGACGGTGTTCGGCGTGGCCTACGGTGAAAAACTGTTTGGCCTGCAAGACCCGGCCGCCCAGTACTACCCGGCGTTGGGCAAGCACCCGGGCCTGACCCTGGCCGATCTTTTCCACTGGGCTTCGGGCCTGGATTGGCAGGAAGACTACGAATATGCGCCGCTCAATTCCTCGGTGGTGGCGATGCTGTATACCCGGGGACGCCGCGACATGGCGGGGTTCACTGCGCAGCACGAAAGTTTCAGCCCGCCAGGGCAGGTGTTCCGTTATTCCAGCGGCGACAGCAACCTGCTGGCCGCCGCGCTGAAAAACATCGTCGGCCCGCAGCGCTATCCCGATTACCCCTGGACGGCCTTGTTCGAACCGCTGGGCATCCGCCGCGCCATTTGGGAAACCGACGCCAGCGGCACATTCGTTGGTTCGTCCTATGCCTACCTCACGGCGCGGGACCTGGCGCGTGTCGGGCTGTTGATGCAGCGGGACGGTCGCTGGGGCGAACGGCAGTTGATCCCCAGGGATTGGGTCGCGTTCAACCGCGAGCCTTTCGCCCGATTCCAGGTCGGCCAGGACGAAGCCGTGCCCGGCGGCCATTGGTGGCTCAACCGCGCCGCCGACCCAGCGATCCGGCCCTGGCCTGACGCGCCGCCAGATACCTTCGTCGCGCTGGGGCACTGGGGCCAGGCGTTGTACATCATCCCCAGCGCCAAACTGGTGATCGTGCGCTACGGCGACGACCGCGACGGCAGCTATCGCCACAACGAACTGCTCAAACGAGCCATGGCGGCGTTCGCCGGGGCGGTGCAGCCATGAGGCGCAGGTGGCTGTTCACGCTGGTGTCGGTGCTGCTCGTTGCCCTGTTGAGCTGGATCTGGCTCGAGCGGGTGGCGCTGCGGGCCTTTCCCGACATCATCAGTGCCTACACCGCCAAGGAGTATTGCTCGTGTCGCTACGTGATGGAGCAACCGGCGGACTACTGCCGTGGCTATGTGAAGCAGTCGGTGCCCATCAGCGACTTTCTCGAGACCCCTGACGCGAAACGCATCACCGTCAGCGGGTTGGGGCGTAGCCACAGTGCGCGGTGGCTGGGGCGCGGCAGGGGTGTCGGTTGGAGTAATTAAAGAACGGTGCGAACCTTGTGGCGAGGGGATTTATCCCCGTTGGGCCGCGCAGCGGCCCTATAGCTGACAATGAGGTCTATCAGACCGCATCGCCTGTTTTTGGGGCTGCTACGCAACCCAACGGGGATAAATCCCCTCGCCACAGGATCATCTGTGTTTCTGGCCGTTGTTGAAACAGACAGTTTGCAAGCGCCCTCGGCGCGGTTAAGGTTCGCCACAGGTTTATCTGCCCCCCGAGTGTGTATGTTCAAGCGGTCTTTCTCTCTCGCTGTCGCGAGCTTATTGCTGGCCTGCGCCGCGTTGCCGGCCCAGGCCGATTGGTACCTGGACGGCGAATCGTCGCGGCTGTCGTTTATCAGCAGCAAAAACGGCAATGTCTCCGAGGTCCAGCGGTTCCTGGTGCTCCACGGCCAAGTCCAGCCCGAGGGGCTGGCACGCCTGGAAGTGGAGCTGGAGTCGATCAACAGTGGCATTCCCTTGCGGGACGAGCGCATGCGCACTGAGCTGTTCGAGATCAAGCAATTTGCCGAAGCCACCGTCACCGCGCAGCTCGATCTCGCGCCGATCCAGGACCTGGCCAACGGTGCGCAGTTGGAGTTGCGCCTGCCGCTGACGGTGAACCTGCACGGCAAGTCGCATGAATACAACGTCGAACTGCTGGCGACGCGCCTGGATGAACGTCGCTTCCAGGTGGTGACCCTGGAGCCGGTGGTGCTCAACGCCGCGGATTTCGATTTGGCGCCGGGCCTGGAGAAATTGCGAAACCTGGCCGGGTTGTCGGCCATCAGTCTGTCGGTGCCGGTGAATGCGGTGCTGATTTTCACGGCTCGCTGACATGAGCGGCCCGGTATTCCCCTGGCGTGAAGGCAATCGCTTCGAGTTGTTGGTCGACGGCCCGCAGTTCTTCCCGCGCATGTTGGTGGAAATCGCCCGTGCCCAGGAACAGGTTGAGCTGGAACTGTACTTGGTAGAGGCGGGGGCCTGCGCCGAGGCGATGGTCCAGGCCCTGGTCCAGGCCGCCGAGCGCGGCGTGCGGGTGCGCTGCCTGTTCGATGACTACGGCAGCCTGGCGTTTACCCTGGGCCTGCGCAACCGCCTGACCGAGGCCGGCGTGGAGTTGCGGTTCTACAATCGCTTGAGCTGGCGCCGCTGGGTGCGCAACCTCTACCGGGATCACCGCAAGTTGTTGTTGGTGGATCAGCGTTTGGCCGTGGTCGGCGGCACTGGGGTGACCGATGAATTCTGGAACCCCCTCGATGACCACTGTGAGTGGCACGAAGTGATGGTGGAAATCGTCGGGCCGCTGGTGCTCGACTGGCAGTTGCTGTTCGATCGCCAATGGCTCGCCAACCGTCATCGACGTGCCTGGAAGCCGGCGTCCAACTTTGGTTTGCCACGCTTGCCCCGCGTGCCGCCTATGGGTGAGGGCATGGGGCGGGTGGCGTATGCCGACGCCCGCCAGCATCGCGACATCCTGCAATCGCTGTCCCGGGCGTTAAACAGCGGCCAGAAGCGGATCTGGATGGCGACGCCGTATTTCCTGCCGACCTGGAACGTCCGCCGCTCCCTGCGCAAGGCCGCGGCCCGGGGCATCGATGTGCGCCTGTTGCTGACCGGCCCGCGCACCGACCATCCGTCCGTGCGCTACGCCGGGCACCGTTACTACCCAAGGCTGCTCAAGGCCGGCGTGAAAATATTCGAATACCAACCGTGTTTCCTGCACCTGAAGATGGTGCTGGTGGACGATTGGGTCAGCATTGGTTCCTGCAATTTCGATCACTGGAACCTGCGTTTCAACCTTGAGGCGAACCTCGAAGCCCTCGACCCGGCCCTCAGTGCCGCGGTGGCGGCGAGTTTCGAACGGGACTTCGCCCAGAGCCTGCAAGTCAGCCTCGACGCCTGGCAGCGTCGGCCGCTGTGGAAGCGGGTCAAGCAGCGGTTGTGGGGATGGGTGGATCGGTTGGTGGTGAATCTGTTGGATCGGCGGGGTTAGGCTCACCGCAAGCCCGTGTGGGAGCGGGCTTGCTCGCGAAGGGGGCATAACAGTCAACATCTCCGTTGGTTGTTAAACCGCTTTCGCGAGCAAGCCCGCTCCCACACTGGTTTTTGTGGTGTTCGGGACTCAGAGCAACTCAAAACTCTGCTGCTTCACATCCTGGGAGTCCAGGCCGATCTGCACGTTGAACTTGCCCGGCTCCGCCGCGTACTTGAGCTGGGCGTTGTAGAACTTCAGGTCGTCTTCGGTGACGGTGAAGTGGACGACTTTCTTCTCGCCGGCCTTGAGCATCACCTTGCGGAAGTTCTTCAGCTCCTTCACTGGGCGGATGATCGAGCCGGTGACGTCCTGAATGTACAGTTGCACCACGGTTTCGCCGTCACGCTTGCCGGTGTTTTCCACCGTGACGCTGGCGTCGAGCTTGCCGGTCTTGTTCAGTGTGGTGGACGACAGGGCCATGTCCGACAGGCTGAACTCGGTGTAGCTCAGGCCATAGCCGAACGGATAGAGGGGACCTGTGGTGTCATCGAAGTACTGCGAGGTGTAGTTGCCCGGCTTGCCCGGGGTGAACGGCCGGCCGATGCTCAGGTGGTTGTAGTAGGTCGGAATCTGCCCTACCGAGCGTGGGAAGGTGATGGGCAGCTTGCCCGACGGGTTGTAGTCGCCGAACAACACATCGGCGATGGCGTTGCCGCCCTCGGTGCCGCTGAACCAGGTTTCCAGGATCGCGTCAGCCTGTTGCTTCTCGTCCAGCAACGACAGCGGTCGGCCATTCATCAGCACCAGCACCAGCGGCTTGCCGGTGGCCTTCAAGGCCTTGATCAGCTCGCGCTGGCTGGCGGGAATGTTCAGCTCGGTGCGGCTCGAGGATTCATGGGACATGCCACGGGACTCACCCACGGCCGCCACCACCACGTCAGCGTCCTTGGCGGCTTTCACCGCTTCGTCGATCAGCACTTGGGCCGGGCGCGGGTCGTCCACCACTTCCGGGGCGTCGAAGTTGAGGAAGTTCAGGTAGTCGAGCACCTTCTTGTCGCCGGTGATGTTGGCGCCACGGGCGTAGACCAGCTTCGACTCGGCGCCCAGGGCGCGGGTCATGCCGTCGAACAGGGTGACCGACTGCGCTGGACGCCCAGCGGCGGCCCAACTGCCCATCATGTCGATCGGTGCCTTGGCCAGCGGGCCGACCAGGGCGATTTTCGCGGTCTTCTTAAGAGGCAGGGTCTGGTTGCGGTTTTCCAGCAGCACCAGGCTGCGGCGTGCCACGTCACGGGCATCGGCGCGGTGCAGGCGGCTTTCGGCGTAAGTGTCGGCCGGATCGTCTTCGGCTTTGCCGATGCGCAGGTACGGATCCTTGAACAGGCCCATCTCGTATTTGGCCGCGAGCACTTCCCGGACCGCGTTATCGATGTCGCTCTGCTCGATCTCACCGGCCTTGAGCAAGCCTGGCAGTTCCTTGCCGTAGAGCGAGTCGTTCATGCTCATGTCGATGCCGGCCTTGATCGCCAGCTTCGCCGCTTCCCGACCGTCCTGGGCGACGCCGTGCTTGATCAGTTCGAAAATGGCGCCGTGGTCACTGACGGCCAGGCCCTTGAAGCCCCATTCCTTGCGCAGCAAATCGTGCATCAGCCAGGTGTTAGCGGTGGCGGGCACGCCGTTGATGGAGTTCAGCGCGACCATCACCCCGCCGGCTCCGGCGTCGATGGCGGCGCGGTAGGGCGGCAGGTAGTCCTGGTACATTTTCACCGGGCTCATGTCCACGGTGTTGTAGTCCCGGCCGCCTTCCACCGCGCCGTACAGGGCGAAGTGCTTGACGCTGGCCATGATGCTGTCGGCGGCGTTGGCGCCGTTGCCCTGGAACGCCTTGACCATCACTCCGGCGATGCGTGACACCAGGTAGGTGTCCTCGCCAAAACCTTCGGAGGTCCGGCCCCAGCGCGGGTCGCGGGAAATGTCGACCATCGGTGCGAAGGTGATGTCCAGGCTGTCCGCCGCAGCTTCCTGGGCGGCGATCCGGCCGGAACGGTAGATGGCGTCCATGTCCCAGCTGGAGGCCAGGGCCAATGGAATCGGGAAAATGGTGCGGTGGCCATGGATCACGTCATAGGCGAAGAACATCGGGATCTTCAACCGGCTGCGCATGGCCGCGTCCTGCATCGGACGGTTTTCATCACGGGTGATGGAGTTGAACGTACCGCCGATGTTGCCGGCGGCGATTTCCTTGCGGATCATCTCCCGGGGCATTTCGGGGCCGATGCTGATCAGGCGCAATTGGCCGATCTTTTCATCGAGGGTCATCTGCTTCATCAGGTTGCTGATGAACGCGTCCTTGTTCTCCATGGGGGCTGGCAGGTTGTCGGCAAATACGGATTGACTGGCCAGAGTGACAAACAGGCCCAGCAAACACAGCTTCTTCATGAATAGTTTTCTCGCAAGCCTAAAGGGCGGTGATCAGGACACGCCGGTCAGCCAAAATGTGAGGAGCGGCTATTGTTGTTCAGTTAAATGCAGCACACTTTCGAACCCATTGGGCTGAACTTAGTTTCGCACTGCGCATCTTTTAGCCCATCGACCCGATTCAATCCAGTGCGGCGGCAGATTATGCCCCAGACGTCGGTGAGATAGGTGGCAGTGTTTTATCCAATGTCATGCAAGGGAGCGCTTCATCCCATGAATCTACGACTGAACCCCCGCATAGGCCTGCAAATGCTGGCCCTGATGCTCTTCTCCACACTGCTGGCCGGTTGTGGCATCAACAACATCCCGACCCTGGACGAACAGGCCAAGGCCGCCTGGGGCCAGGTGCAGAACCAGTACCAGCGGCGCGCCGACCTGATTCCCAACCTGGTGGAAACCGTCAAGGGCTACGCCCAGCACGAGCAGGAAACCCTGACCGCGGTGATAGAAGCACGGGCCAAGGCGACGTCGATCCAGGTCGATGCCAGCACCCTGGATAACCCGGAAAAACTCAAGCAGTTCCAGCAGGCGCAGGATCAATTGACCGGCGCGTTGAGCCGGCTGATGGTGGTGTCCGAGCGTTACCCGGACCTCAAGGCCAACCAGAATTTCCTGGCCTTGCAATCGCAGCTTGAAGGCACCGAGAACCGCATCGCCGTGGCCCGCCGCGACTTCATCCTGGCGGTGCAGAAATACAACACCGAAATCCGTACCTTTCCGGGCCGCCTGTGGCACAGCGTGATGTACAGCAACCTGCCGGTGCGCGAAACCTTCGAGGCCACCAGCCCCAATGCCGAGAAAGCGCCGGAAGTGAAGTTTTGATCAATTCGGCAGTTTGAAGCGTTGTGGGAGCGAGCTTGCTCGCGATGGCGGCGGCACATTCAGCATTGCTGCAAGCTGACCCACCGCTATCGCGAGCAAAGCTCGCTCCCACACAGGAGTTGCGATGCGAGTGTTGAAAATTGGCCTGGTGCTGTTGCTCTGGGTGTTTGCAGTCACGGCCCAGGCCGAATTGAAGTTTCCGGCGCTGACCGGGCGCGTGGTGGACACCGCCCAGATGCTCGACCCGTCGGTGCGCGGGCAACTGGATGCGCAGCTCAAGGCCCATGAACAGGCCACCGGCGAGCAAGTGGTGGTGGTCACACTGGCGGACCTGCAAGGCACCAGCATTGAAGACTTCGGCTATCAGTTGGGCCGGCATTGGGGCATCGGGCAAAAGGATAAAAACAACGGTGCGCTGCTGATCGTCGCCCGGGATGACCGTAAACTGCGCATCGAAGTGGGCTACGGCCTGGAGGATCGCCTGACCGACGCCCAGAGTTCGGTAATCATCAACCAAGTGATCACCCCGGCCTTCAAGACCGGCAACTTCAACAAAGGCATCAGCGACGGTGTGGCGGCGATGCTGGTGGTGTTGGGCGGCAGCCCGCTGGACGAACCGGCCCCGGTGTACAGTGCGGACGGGCAGCAGGAAGAGAGCGATTTCGTCGGGCGTCATCCATGGCTTTTCGTGCTGTTGGTGATGCTGTTTATCATCACCGTGATGGTTTGCCAGGTGCTCGGTATCCTGCCGTCTGGAGGCGGCGGTTCCAGCAGCTCCGGCCGGGGAGGCTTTGGCGGCGGAGGTTCCGGCGGCGGTGGCGGTGGCTTCAGCGGGGGCGGGGGCAGTTTCGGAGGCGGCGGTTCGTCGGGCGGCTGGTGACAATAATAATGAGCGGGCGTTTCTAACCATGGCACTACTGACTGAACACGAACAACGCAAGGTCGCCGAGGCCATCGCCCGGGTCGAGCGGGACACCGACGCCGAACTGGTCACGGTGCTCGCCGCCCGTGCAGACGACTACGCCTATATTCCCCTGTTGTGGGCCAGCCTGCTGGCCCTGGTACTGCCCGGCGTGGTGCATTACCTCACGGGCTGGCTGACCCTGCACAGCCTGTTGCTGGTGCAATGGGTCAGTTTCATCGTGCTGTGCCTGGTGTTCCGCATTCCCAGGGTCACCACGCACCTGATTCCCCGTTCCGTGCGTCACTGGCGGGCCTCCAACCTGGCGCGTCGACAGTTTCTCGAACAGAACCTGCATCACACGGTGGGCAGTACGGGGATATTGATCTTCGTTTGCGAGGCCGAACGCTATGTGGAAATCCTGGTGGACGAAGGCATTTCCAAGCGCCTCGACAACAAGAATTGGGACGCCATCGTCGCCGCGTTCACCCAGCAGGTTCGCCAGGGGCAGACGCTGGAGGGGTTTGTGACCTGCATCGAAGCCTGCGGCGAATTGCTCAAGGTGCACGTGCCGGTGACTCACGAGCGCAATGAACTGCCGAATCGGTTGGTGGTGTTGGGCTAAGAAATTTCCCGTGCCCTCACCCCCCATCCCCCCTAAAATACCCGCCATTCCCGATTCGCCCGCCCCGAGGCCGCTTTTTCATGTCCGCCACCGCAACTCCCGTCCGTCCCGCGCCGGATCACCACGCCCAGTTCATCGCGCTGCTGCAGGCGAGCCTTGAGCAGAATGCGTTCATCAAGCTGGTGCTGGCCAAGTACGTGGGTGACGAAGCGGACCTGCAACGGCTGATCATCAAGCAGCTGACGGTCAAGGACCAGGCCTGCCTGTCTTTCGTCTACCGCTACAAGACCCGCGACATCACCAAGAATTTCCCGCTGGCCGAGGGCGTGGAAACCATCGCCGCGCTGTTGCCGGCGTCGTTCAAGAACGCGCATTTGCTGGCGGTCACCGACGAGGCGCAGTTGGAGTACAGCAAGAAAGGCAAGAGCTCGTTGTTCAAGAGCAAGCCCCAGCAACTGCGTGAAGTGCCTTCTGCCGAGCACAACCGTGAGAAAAACCGCTTTCTTGACCTGAACCGGCCGTTCCTGGCCGATTTGGGGGTGACCAACCACGAGCACGAGCTGATTCCGGCGATGTCGCGCAAGTGGAAGCAGATCAACAAATTCATCGAAGTCTTCAGCCATGCGCTGACGTCTTCGCCACTGGCTCTGGACAAGCCGGTGCGGGTTTCGGATTTCGGTTCGGGCAAGGGCTACCTGACCTTCGCCATCCACGATTACCTGCGCAACACCTTGCAAGCCGAAGGCGTGGTGACCGGCGTCGAGCTGCGCGAAGACATGGTCAAGCTGTGCAACGAAGCTGCCGCGCGCTTGGAACACCCGGGCTTGAGCTTCCAGCACGGCGACGTACGCAGCGTGGCGCCCAGCGCGGTGGATGTGATGATCGCCTTGCACGCCTGCGACATCGCCACCGATTACGCGATCCACATGGGCATCCGCTCGGGCGCCTCGATCATCATGTGCTCGCCGTGCTGCCACAAGCAGATCCGCCTGCAGATCCAGAGCCCGGCGCTGCTCAAGCCAATGTTGCAATACGGCCTGCACCTGGGCCAGCAGGCGGAAATGGTCACCGACAGTCTGCGGGCGCTATTCCTGGAGGCGTGTGGCTACGAAACCAAGGTGTTCGAGTTCATCTCCCTTGACCACACCAACAAGAACAAGATGATCCTGGCGGTCAAGCGCGCCGAACCTGCGGACCCGACCGAACTGCTGGCGAAGATCCAGGCACTCAAGGCGTTCTACCACGTCACCGAGCATTGCCTGGAAACCTTGTTGCGGGCTGATGGTTATCTCTAGCACTGAGCCCCGTGTGGGAGCGAGCTTGCTCGCGATGGAGCGATGACGCGGTGTGCCTGAGAGACCACATCGCCTGAATCGCGAGCAAGCTCGCTCCCACAGACTGTCCTGCCACTTCTTTTTTGTGCAGCCCGTCAGGTAATGATGGGTTATCGCTCATCCGTCGACTTACCGGACTACCTTTAATGCGTTCACCCCTCACGCATTTCCAAAGGAGCCCAACCCATGGCCGCCAAGAAAATCCTGATGCTGGTCGGCGATTACGTCGAAGACTACGAAGTCATGGTGCCGTTCCAGGCGTTACAGATGATCGGCCATACGGTGCACGCGGTGTGTCCGGATAAAACGGCCGGGCAGACCGTGCGCACGGCGATCCACGACTTTGAAGGCGACCAGACCTACAGCGAGAAACCAGGGCATCTGTTTGCCCTCAATCATGACTTTGCCGGTGTCGAAGCCGCCGACTACGACGCGTTATTGGTGCCGGGCGGTCGGGCGCCGGAATACCTGCGCCTGAATGAAAAAGTCCTGCAACTGGTGCGCGATTTCGACCTGGCGGGTAAGCCGATTGCCGCAGTGTGCCACGGTGCGCAATTACTGGCGGCGGCGGGCATCCTCGAAGGGCGCGAATGCAGCGCCTACCCGGCCTGCGCACCGGAAGTACGCCTGGCGGGCGGGACCTATATCGATATTCCTGTGACGGAAGGCCACGTCCAAGGCAACCTGGCGACCGCGCCGGCCTGGCCAGCGCACCCGAACTGGCTGGCGGGATTCCTCACCCTGTTGGGCACGGCCATCACTTTGTAGCGCACTGCGGGGCCGACTGGCAGAACAAGCGCAGCGGGTCTTTACTGCTTGAGCGACATTTTGCGCGCCCAGAGGAGAACCCCTATGTCTGGATGGTACGAAATCAGCAAAAGCAGCAACGGCCAGTTTCGGTTTGTACTCAAGGCGGCCAATGCCGAAACGATTTTGACCAGCGAGCTGTACACCACCCGCAGCGGTGCTGACGGTGGCATCGCGTCGGTACAGAAAAACAGTCCGCTGGCTGAACGCTATGAGCTCAAAAGCACCAAGGACGGCCATCCGTACTTCAACCTCAAGGCCGCCAACCACGAAGTGATCGGCAGCAGCGAGGCCTACGCCTCGGACGCCGCCCGAGACAAAGGCATCGCCAGCGTCAAGGCCAACGGCCCGACGACGGTGATCAAGGACAAGACCCTGGCAGCGCTTTGAGTTCATCCCTGTGGAAGCGAGCTTCCTGTGGCGAGGGAGCTTGCTCCCGCTGGACTGCGAAGCGGTCCCATCGATCTTCAACACTTCGCAAATGACGACTGCTGCGCAGCCGAGCGGGAGCAAGCTCCCTCGCCACGGTTGAAGCTAAACCTCCACCGGCACCGACAACTTCGGATTGCCCAGCGGATGGCTCTTGGCATCGAAGAAGCGCAATTGAACATCCAAGCCGTGAAACACCTTGGCGTAATGCCGCTTCTGGTGCTGGATAAACGCCTGGCTGCGCGGATAGATCGAAATCGCCACTGTTTTCGGCGCTGCCTGCCGCAAGGCTTGGACAATGTGTTGGTCCTGCTCGCCCAGGGCATGGCCGAACAGGCACAGGTTGTCGCCGTGGTGCAGTAACTGGTCATAGCAGAACGACAGGTAGTCGGAGCTGCGGATGGTCTTGAGCTTGTCCGAGCTCGGGCCTTCATTGACGAACAGCGGCACGTCGTCGAGGGTCTTGATCGTGTTGTTGATAGCGAAACTGCCCAACAGCGTGCCTTCGGTGGAAGTGAGCTTGCGCGCCGTGCCGTCCTGGTTGCGCACCAGGTGCAGGCCACCGTGCAGATACAGCAGGCGCGGTTTGTCCGTGGCCACCTGGCTCAGATCAAAACTGTGATCGACGCCGAAGAACAGGTCGGTGAGGGCCTCGGGCGCGTGCTGGATCGCCCAGTAGTTGAGCAAATCGTAGTTGGTGGTGAACACCGTGCGGTAGTGGCTCATTTCCTGGTTGAGCGTCGCCAGGGTCGATGGCTGCACCAATCGCCACGGGATATGCACCGCGTGCACGGTGTTGATCAGCGCTTCCTTGATCGCGTAATAGCGATTGCGCGGCGCGGCCGAGCTGACGGCCAGGGCCTTGTTGACCCGGCTGGTGGTTTTCAGCGCGCCGAGCACTTGTTCGAAACTGCGCGTCTGCATCGCGTCAAACACACTCAATTCAGACGGACTCAACGGCTTTTCTTCAACGGTGCGGGCGTTTTCGAACAACGAGTCGTAGCCGAAATCGTCCCATACGGCGCGGCTGGCACCATTGCCCACCAGCAAGCCGCTGAAGGTGGTGTTGGCACGCAAGGCCTCCCAGTCTTCGAGCCGGGCGTCATGTTCCTGGAAATCGGTCATTGCGAAGCTCATCTCAAAATGTGGCAAAAGGCAGGGCGCGACTTTATCACGACCCAATCTTGAGCCAGATCAAGATACGCCGTGACTACTCGGTCATTCTGTAGGCCCTGCCGATCCGGCCTCTTCCTGGAGCATGACCCCATGAGCAGTACTTTTTTCATTCCCGCCGTGAACATCATGGGGCTGGGTTGCCTCGAGGAGGCCATGGTCGCCATCCGTAACTATGGCTTTCGCAAAGCGCTGATCGTCACCGATGCGGGGCTGGCCAAGGCCGGCGTCGCGAGCATGGTGGCCGGGCAACTGGCGTTGCAGGACATTGATTCGGTGATTTTCGACGGTGCCAAGCCCAACCCGAGCATTGCCAATGTCGAGCTCGGACTGGGGTTGTTGAAGGAGAGCCAGTGCGATTTCGTGGTGTCGCTGGGCGGTGGTTCCCCCCACGACTGCGCCAAGGGCATCGCGTTGTGTGCCACTAACGGCGGTCAGATCCGCGACTATGAAGGTGTCGACCGCTCGAGCAAGCCACAATTGCCGCTGATCGCCATCAACACCACGGCCGGCACCGCCAGCGAGATGACCCGTTTCTGCATCATCACCGACGAGACGCGTCATGTGAAAATGGCGATTGTCGATCGCAACGTGACCCCGTTGATGTCGGTGAACGATCCGGCGTTGATGGTGGCAATGCCCAAGGGCCTGACGGCCGCCACGGGCATGGATGCGCTGACTCACGCGATCGAGGCTTATGTGTCCACCGCCGCCAACCCCATCACCGATGCCTGCGCCTTGAAGGCTATGACCCTGATCAGCAATAACCTGCGCCTGGTTGTGCGCGACGGCACCGATCTGACGGCGCGGGAGAACATGGCCTACGCACAGTTTCTGGCCGGGATGGCGTTCAACAACGCTTCGCTGGGTTTCGTCCACGCGATGGCGCATCAACTGGGTGGTTTTTACGACTTGCCTCACGGCGTGTGCAACGCAGTGCTGTTGCCTCACGTGCAGAGTTTCAACGCCTCGGTGTGCGCTGCTCGCTTGACCGACGTGGCCACTGCCATGGGCGTCGATACACGTGGGTTCAGTTCGGAAGAGGGTGCCCAGGCCGCCATTGCGGCGATTCGCAGCCTGGCCCTTGACGTGGACATTCCGGCCGGTTTGCGTGACTTGGGCGTACGCCTCAACGACGTACCGGTACTGGCCGCCAACGCCTTGAAAGATGCTTGCGGCCTGACCAACCCGCGAGCGGCTGATCAGCGGCAGATCGAGGAGATTTTCCGCAGCGCGTTTTAAGCCACCCGGGGCGGCATGAACCTTACGCATAGCATCGCCGCCGCCCCCAGCAGCGCGCACAACGCTGCCAGCGGCCAGGCCTGTTGGCTCAACAACAGACTGGCCATGGCGCCGATCACGGACGCCATCAGTTGATGCAGGAAACCGCTCAATGCCATGGCGTAGGCGCCGGCTATCGGTGAACCCTCGTTGGCCAAGGACAGGCTGATGGGGTAGTTCAACGACTGGCCGAACACCGCGAAGCAATACGGCAGCCAGAAGAGCAACGCGATACTGCTCAGGGTGAGGCTGCCTACTAGCATGGTCGCGCTCCCGCCCAGCACCAGTGCGATGCCCCAACCCATCATCCGGCGTTGACCGGTGCGCAACACAAAAGCGTTCACCGCCAGCGCGCCCAGCAGATACGCGGCACTGATTGGCCAGCCCAGCAAACCGTACTCAATGGGCGACCAGTGAAAGCTTTCCTGCAGAATCAACGGCGCTGCGGTATTGAAGGCAACGATCACTCCGTAACCCAGCCCTCCTGCCAAGGCTGGCAGCAGAAAACCACGGCGCGTGAGGATTTGCCCGTAAATGCGCCACGCCGATTGCCCGTTGCCGGTTTGCGCCAATACCGCAAATCTGGCCCTGGACACTGCGGCCGCCATGGCCAGGCTGACTGCGCCCACGCCATAGAAAATCGCCTCCCAGCCGAACGCAGCCTGGATCAGCGAGCCCAGGTACTGGCCGATGCCGAGGGCAATCACGAAAGCGATCGATATCCAGGACAGCGCCTTGGCCAACAGGTCGCCGCTGAAGCTGTCGCGAATCAACACCCGCGCCATCACCGAAATACCGCTGGCGCCGATGCCCTGGATCAACCTGAGGGTCAGGAACCCTTCCACTGTCGTGCCCAGCGGCAGGGCCAGGTTGCCCAGGCCGTACAACCCCAATGCCGCCAGCAAGACCGGTTTGCGCCCCAGGCGCTGGCTCAGGCTGCCCCACAGCAACATGGGCAGCGCCATGCCGATCAGGTATACCGCCAGACCCCAGGACACCCGGGACGCGTCGGCCCCGAGATCCCGGGCGATATCAGGCAGGGCCGGCAAGTAGATGCTCATGCCCAGTTGCGCCAGGAAGACGGTGGTGCAGGTGACGATCAGGGTTGTACGGTTCTTCATCAACGACTCGTTTCAAGGGCGGATGTCACGCCCGTGTGCCAGCAGCAGCTCGGTAATCCGTTCGCAAAATGAGCGAATCACGTCCGGCTCCATATCGGCGCGCAGGGTAACGCGGATAGCAGCCTTGCCTTGCGGCACCACGGGGAAAAAGACCGCTGAAGTGAAATACCCCAGCTCGGCCAGTTCGACCGCCAGGCTATTGGCCAGGGCTGCTTCGCCGCAGGCAACCAGGCGGATCGCCATGGGGCTGGCATGCTGCTCGGTACGGACCAGGCTGTCGAAGAGGCGAATATTAGCCTGCAAACGCTCCTGCAAGGCGCTGAATTCTCGGCTGCGGTGCAGGCGGATCGAGGCCATGCCTGCGCCGATCGCTGCTGCGTTCAGGCTTTGGGACCAATTGCTTGGGCCGCCGTAGCGTTGCACCAGGGCTTTGTGCCGTTCGCTACCGAACAGGGTCAATCCACCACTGGCCCCGAATGACTTGGCCAGCGAGGCGACGATCAAGATGCGCTCGTCCATCGCATGCAGGCGCGGCCGGGCCAGGCCCGCGCCGCATTCGCCGACGGCAGACAGCGCGTGGGAGTCGTCCAGATACAGAAACAGGCCGTAACGCTGTTTGAGGTACAGCAGGCTGTCCAGGTCCGCCATGCCGCCCATGCTATAGGCGCTGTCGGCCACATACGCCACGTTGCGCTGTCGTTTGCACAGGTCTTCGATGAAATCCATGTCGTTATGCGGGCACGTGATGACCTGGGTTTCATCGGCGCAAGCAGCCTTGAGGTGGTTCATCGAATAATGGGCGTATTTGTCGAACACCATGACGGGCGGCCGATTGTCGGTGAAGGCGCCACTGGCCAGCAGCGGCAGGATCCCCGCGCTTGCGGCACTGCAAGACAGGGCACTGAGGCAGCTGGCACCAAACAATTCCGACAACTGGGTTTCGTACTGGTCCAGGATCGCCAGCTTGCAGCGATTTTTTGAGTTGGCGACACGCAGGGTGCCGGTTTCCCACAGGGCGGTCATGGCACCGTCGAGCAGCGCGGGGTGGTAATCCAGGCCCAGGTAGGAGGTGGTGCAGAAGTGATGGAAGGTCCGACCGTATTGGTCGACCAGGACATTGGGTGTCTTGACCTCGACATTCAGGCCCGAGATTTTTCCGATCTCGGCGTTCTTCCAATCCTGGTCTGCCAGGGAAATGACCTTACGGTAGTTGGTGAACTGATGAGTCGATTGTGCGGTAGGGTTCATAGTGCGATTACATTCCTTGGTTAACGATGCTGTCCGTGGGGTGTTTCAATAATCGGTGTGTTTCCAGACTTTACAGATCGTTGGGCAGGGCTTTGAATCGGCTATTTCCGGCATGTTTGAGTGTTACCGGAGACTTCTGTGTAGGATCTTGCCTAGGAGCTTGGGCGGGGAATCCATTTGCGGTGTCGGAGCTTGGCAGCGCTATGTCTTTGACCCCTAGGCCTGTTGCGTTTGGCCTATCATTGTTTTCCAGAGGTTACCCACGGATGCTCTCAGGCTTCAATCATCTGACCCTTGCCGTCACGGACCTGGACCGAAGCGTGGTTTTTTATGGCGAGCTTTTGCAGCTTCGTATAGAGGCCAAGTGGGACCGCGGGGCCTATCTGTCGTTGCCTGGATTGTGGTTGTGCCTGGCTCTTGACCCGTTGCGCAAGGCCGCGCCGGCGGCGGACTACACCCATTACGCCTTCAACATCAGTGCCGAGCATTTCCCCCAACTTGTGGCGCGGCTGAATGCAGCCGGGGTGGCGTCGTGGCGGGACAACCGTAGCGAGGGCGATTCGTTTTACTTCCTCGATCCGGACGGTCACAAGCTTGAAATCCATGTGGGAGACCTGGCCTCCAGGCTGAAGGCTTGTCGGCAGGCTCCGTATCCCGCCATGGAGTTCTTTACCGATCCGTGAAGCGTGAACGGGCGCCGCGTCGTAACGAATAACGACACCAAGGGCCTCGCCCAGATCTATCCTGACCGCATACGCTATCCTCATGGGTACCAGGCTCTGCGTCGCGTACCACCCCCACGCAAGGTTCCGCTCACTTCTGCATCATACGGATGACCTCCAGCCCCATGGACACTCGAAGTTCCGCGCCGTTGGCCAGTTACATCGACCTTCTGCTGGACGCCGTGTGTGCCGTCGACGGTCAAGGGCGTTTCGTGTTTGTCAGTGCCGCCTGCGAACGCATTTTCGGTTACACCCCGCAGGAGCTGATCGGCCAGCCGATGATCGAGATGGTGCACCCTGCCGACCGCCAGCGAACCTTGGAGGCGGCGAGGGAGGTCATGGGCGGCGAACCCAAGCTCAATTTCGAGAACCGCTACCTGCGCAAGGACGGTCGGGTCGTGCACATCCTGTGGTCGGCGCGTTGGTCACCGGTGGATCAATTGCGGATCGCCGTGGCGCGGGACATTACCGAGCGCAAGCAGGCCGAGTCCCGACAAGCGGCGCTGTACGCGATTTCCGAGGCGGCCCATGCCGCGGCGGATCTGCTGGCGTTGTTCAAGCGCATCCACCTGATCATTGGCGAGTGGCTGCCGGCGCTGAATTTTTCGGTGGCGCTGTATGACGAGCAATGCGCGCAACTTAATTTTCCTTACCACGTCGATGACTCGGAACGGCAACCCGAATTACCCGGCACGATCACGGGGCGTCTGTGCGCCGAGGTGATTCGCAGTGGCCAACCCATCCTGTTGACGCCCGGTTGCAGCGAGCTGACGCCGGGGTTTTGCGACCTTGTGGCGCTGCCGGACGCGCCCTGTTGGCTGGGCGTGCCGCTGAACTCGCAGAACGGCACGATTGGCGCTCTGATCGTCAAGAGCGCGCCGAACAACGCACGTTATACCGAGCAGGATAAGGAACTGCTGCAATACGTCTGTGCGCAAATCACCACCGCTATCGAGCGCCAGCAACTGCACGCCCGGTTGCAGCACATGGCGCAGTATGACCAATTGACCCAGGTGCCCAACCGCGAATTGCTGCGTGACCGCTTCAAGGCGGCGCTGGCCACCGCCCGGGCCGCATCGGGGCGCATGGCCCTGCTGTATATCGATCTGGATCGCTTCAAGCAGATCAACGACACCTACGGCCATGGGGTGGGCGATATGCTGTTGCAAGCGGTGGCCAGCCGACTCAAGGGGTGTGTACGTGATACCGACACCGTGGCACGCATTGGTGGGGACGAGTTTGTGGTTCTACTCCATAGCATTCAGGTTCTGGAAGATGCCCACCGCGTGCAGGAAAAAATCCGTCATGCGTTGGCCCAACCGCTGCGCCTGGACGGGCATTGCCTGAGCATTGAGCCGAGCATTGGTGTCGCCTGTTTTCCCGAGGATGGCACCGAAGACGTGGCGCTGTTCCGCCACGCTGACGCGGCGATGTATGCCGCCAAACGCCACAATCACAAGGTGTTCGGTATCTGACTGCGCGCCACCGTTCGTCGTGGCGCCGGATGTTTAATCAAACCTTTGAGCCCTTGATCCTTTCAAATGCCAGGCGAGCCCGCTTGCCCCTATCCGTGAAGCGGGAGGGCCAAACCACGTCCGGTTCACGAGGCGATGACCCAGGAAACATCGCCCACGATCGAACGAAGGTGTCTGAAACGGGTCGCAAAAGTGGGAGAACCACTACTTCGACCGACGAGATTCCCGGTGGAAAACCAAAATCGGTCGTAAAACCGAGTCGGATTTTTTTACTGGAACGTCTCACGTGGTTCTGATTCATGGGCGGGAAAACCTGCCGCAACTTTTTTCAGAGGAGGGCGTGATCATGAGCCGGATGGCCATCTTTTTACGCACCAGCAGTCTCGTCGTGCTGATGGGCCTGGGTGCCAATAGTGCCTGGGCCCAATCGCCTGCCGAATTCATCAACGATGCGTCGGCCAAAGGCATGGCCGACATCGAGGCCAGCCGCATGGCCCACGGGAAAGCCGAATCCAGGGAGGTCAAGGATTACACCATCATGGTGATCAACGACCGCACCACCGCCAATCAACATCTGGCGAAGATCGCGAAAAAGCTCGACTTGCCTGTCGCGCCTCGAGAGGAGGTAGCAGACAAGGCCAAGACGCTGATGCCGCAGGTACAGGAGGGCGAGTCCTTCGAAGCTGCTTATGCAGCCAGTCAGGTCAAGGCCACCGAGGAAGCCATCGCGCAAATCGAGCAGCAAGCCCAGACCACCGAAGTACCGGAAATCAAGGCGTTTGCCGATGAGACCCTGCCTAAATTGCAGACCCATCTTGAAATGGCCAGGGCGCTGCAAGCCAGTCGCTGATTCGCACCCCTTCTTACATCAAGACCAGGGCGTTCGCGTCCTGGCTCATCTTGCCCGCCGAAAAGGAGAAGTTCGATGTCCACACGCCGAGAACCCAACCAATACGCGATGCAGAACCCACTGACCCAATATCCGCGCCCACCCTTTCCTGACCAGCCGCAGTCGCCACCGGGCATTGACCAGGACATGGTGCCCAAGCCCGATCATGGTGAAAAAAGTTACCAGGGCTTCGGGCGTCTGGAAGGGCGCAAGGCACTGGTCACCGGTGGTGACTCAGGTATCGGTCGTGCCGCCGCCATCGCCTATGCCCGCGAGGGTGCGGATGTCGCGATCAACTATTTGCCCAGCGAAGAGCGTGATGCGCGGCAAGTCATAGAATTGATCGAAGCCGAAGGCCGCAAGGCGATCGCGATTCCTGGTGACCTCAAGGACGAAACCTTTTGTGTGCAATTGGTGAAGAGTGCCCACGAGCAATTGGGCGGCCTGGATATTGTGGTGAACGTCGCCGGTAAGCAGGAGGCGCAAAAAGACATTGCCGACATCACCACCGCGCAATTCGACGACACCATGAAAACCAACATCTATGCGATGTTCTGGATCTGCAAGGCGGCGGTGCCACTGATGCCGGCGGGAGCGACGATTATCAATACCGCCTCGATCCAATCCTACGATCCGTCCGCGACGCTGTTGGATTACGCCACCACCAAAGCGGCCATTGTGGCGTTTACCAAGGCGCTGGCCGGGCAGGTCATCAGCAAGGGCATCCGGGTCAATGCCGTGGCACCGGGGCCGATCTGGACCGTGCTGCAACCCAGCGGCGGCCAACCGCAGGAGAAAATTCCTACCTTTGGTGCCCAGGTGCCGATGAAACGTCCAGGCCAACCGGCCGAATGTGCGCCGCTCTATGTATTGCTGGCATCCCAGGAGTCGAGTTACATCACCGGGGAAGTGTTTGGCGTGACAGGTGGCAACCCACTGCCTTGATGCTTGGCCGAAGCGCGCGAGTGGCACGTCACCACTCGCGCATCTCTCAGCACTGGTTCAGGTCGATCTTGCTTTTCGCTTCCAGGCCTTCAAGGCTTTTGACCTCGTCGTTGCCCATGGCTTGGTAGTGCTTTCTCAACGCCTCCAGTTGCTTGAGGTCCAGGGATTCGAGCCCGAGCATCGCGTTTTGTGCCTCCTTGGTCGCTCGCAACAACTCATCGATCTTCAGGTGCAAGATGTCTGTATCGCGGTTCTGCGTGTTCTGGATCAGGAACACCATGAGGAAGGTGATGATGGTGGTCGAGGTGTTAATGATCAATTGCCAGGTGTCGTTGAAACCGAAGAAAGGTCCGCTGGCTGCCCACAGTGCCAACAACACGATGGCCCCCAGGAATGTCTTGGGGCTCCCCGCCCAGAGGGCTAGTTTTTGAGCGATTTTTGCGAACGTCATTGCCGTGTTTCCTTATGGGATGCACCTGTCTGGTGTGACAGCAACGAGGCGGTGAAAATTCTACTTACATTTCAGTCGCCAACATCCGTCGACGTTCATCGTCCGGCACGATGACAGTCGCAACCATTACCGCTCTCGCAGGTCACTGCTCAAAGCCCTCGGCATCGGAGTACATCATGAATCTCGCCCGCACTTTTTGCCTTGCCTGCTGCTTGTTCGCCCTGCAAGGCTGTTTCGACAACTCGGATAACGAGACCAAGGACAACACCGACGGCACCAAGTCTTCGGTGCAGATGCAGGAGTCCGGGGCGGAGAAAAAATAGACGGCCCGCAGCCACCGGAGCGGTGACTGCAAAACCCCAGTGGGAGCGAGCTTGCTCGCGATGGCGTCAGATCAGCAGCATCCAGATTGGCTGACAGGGCGCTATCGCGAGCAAGCTCGCTCCCACAAACGTTCACCGCCCTTAGGGCGTCATCAGCACGCTACGCTTCCCTGGGTACCGGGCCTCTTGTGTAAAGAGATATTGTCGTGCTATCACTCACGCAAGGACGCTCAGTGCCCAGTTAACTTCCCGATAGGGAGAAGGGCCTTGGATGGAGCTCAGCATGGACCGGCTGCGCCAGCACGCAATTGATCGTAAGAAAATCAAACATATCCCGTTTTTTCAAATCGGGCGGTTATGTCGTGCCTGAAATCTAATAAATGACACCTTAATTGCCCATTTTTTCTAGGCGAAATATCCGCTCAAGCTTCACTGGCCACAGCCGAAAAACACCGCAGAGATTCTTGCTTCAGTTTTGTAAACAAGCACTGATTTTACGAGACCTCCTCTACCATCCTTAAACAGGGAAGAAAAATGGCCGTTATCAATGGAACAGCTGGCGCAGATGCACTAATTGGCACCGCCGGGGATGATGAGATCAACGCTCTGGGCGGGAACGATGTAATTAAGGGCACTGCTGGCGCAGACAAAATTGACGGCGGTGCTGGTATAGATACTGTTGATTATTCGGCATCGACTGAAGGTATCAGTATAGATTTGCGCCAGGGAACTGGACTTGTTGGACGGGGTGGCGACGCAGAGGGGGATACGCTCATTGGTATCGAAACCGTCATAGGCTCTGCCTTCAACGACGTGCTCTCCTCTGGCCCGTACACCGTAATCCCAACGGTACGGCTGGAAGGGGGGGCTGGCGACGACATCTACAACATCAATCTGGGGCTGACCCCCTACATCATCGAACAGGCCGGTGGCGGCAACGATGAAGTCCGCGTGTCGGTGATCAATGCCAACGGCACGGTCCTGGCGGCAAACGTCGAGCGCCTGACCTACGTCGGCACTGGCGCATTCACCGGTTATGGCAACGACAGCGACAACATCATTACTGGTGGTTCGGGTAACGACACACTGTACGGTGGCGCGGGAGCGGATCAGTTCATCGGCGGTGCCGGCTATGACATAGCGGGTTATACCGACAGCAAAGAAGCTGTGACCATCAACCTCAAGACGGGTGTGCATACCGGGATCGCGGCAGGTGATACCTACACCGGTATCGAGGCGATCAGAGGATCGAATTTCAACGACACGTTCGTTGGCGATGGTAGCGGTATGGATTTCGACGGCGGTGCCGGGATCGACACGGTTGACTACTCGGGCTCGACTGCGGGGGTAAACGTCGATATCCGTACCGGGACGGGAACGGCAGGAACGGGCGGAGATGCCGAAGGCACCATTTTAGCGAATATCGAAACCGTCATAGGCTCTGCCTTCAACGACGTGCTCTCCGCTGGCCCGTACACCGTAGCCCCAACGGTACGGCTGGAAGGGGGGGCTGGCGACGATGTCTACAACATCAATCTGGGGCTGACCCCCTATATCATCGAACAGGCCGGTGGCGGCAACGATGAAGTCCGCGTGTCGGTGATCAATGCCAATGGCACGGTCCTGGCGGCAAACGTCGAGCGCCTGACCTACGTCGGCACTGGCGCATTCACCGGTTATGGCAACGACAGCGATAACATCATCACCGGCGGTTCGGGTAACGACATACTGCACGGCGGCGCGGGAGCTGATCAGTTAATCGGCGGAGTTGGCTACGACGTAGCGGGGTATCTTGACAGCAAAGAAGCTGTGACCATCAACCTCAAGACGGGTGTGCATACCGGGATCGCGGCAGGTGATACCTACACCGGTATCGAGGCGATCAGAGGATCGAATTTCAACGACACGTTCGTTGGCGATGGTAGCGGTATGGATTTCGACGGCGGTGCCGGGATCGACACGGTTGACTACTCGGGCTCGACTGCGGGGGTAAACGTCGATATCCGTACCGGGACGGGAACGGCAGGAACGGGCGGAGATGCCGAAGGCACCATTTTAGCGAATATCGAAACCGTCATAGGCTCTGCCTTCAACGACGTGCTCTCCGCTGGCCCGTACACCGTAGCCCCAACGGTACGGCTGGAAGGGGGGGCTGGCGACGATGTCTACAACATCAATCTGGGGCTGACCCCCTATATCATCGAACAGGCCGGTGGCGGCAACGATGAAGTCCGCGTGTCGGTGATCAATGCCAATGGCACGGTCCTGGCGGCAAACGTCGAGCGCCTGACCTACGTCGGCACTGGCGCATTCACCGGTTATGGCAACGACAGCGATAACATCATCACCGGCGGTTCGGGTAACGACATACTGCACGGCGGCGCGGGAGCTGATCAGTTAATCGGCGGAGTTGGCTACGACGTAGCGGGGTATCTTGACAGCAAAGAAGCTGTGACCATCAACCTCAAGACGGGTGTGCATACCGGGATCGCGGCAGGTGATACCTACACCGGTATCGAGGCGATCAGAGGATCGAATTTCAACGACACGTTCGTTGGCGATGGTAGCGGTATGGATTTCGACGGCGGTGCCGGGATCGACACGGTTGACTACTCGGGCTCGACTGCGGGGGTAAACGTCGATATCCGTACCGGGACGGGAACGGCAGGAACGGGCGGAGATGCCGAAGGCACCATTTTAGCGAATATCGAAACCGTCATAGGCTCTGCCTTCAACGACGTGCTCTCCGCTGGCCCGTACACCGTAGCCCCAACGGTACGGCTGGAAGGGGGGGCTGGCGACGATGTCTACAACATCAATCTGGGGCTGACCCCCTATATCATCGAACAGGCCGGTGGCGGCAACGATGAAGTCCGCGTGTCGGTGATCAATGCCAACGGCACGGTCCTGGCGGCAAACGTCGAGCGCCTGACCTACATTGGCACTGGCGCATTCACCGGTTACGGCAACGACAGCGACAACATCATCACCGGCGGTTCGGGTAGCGACACACTGTACGGTGGCGCGGGAGCGGACCAGTTAATCGGCGGTTCGGGTAACGACACATTGTACGGCGGCGCGGGTGCGGATCAGTTGATCGGCGGTGTTGGCTATGACATAGCGAGCTATCTCGACAGCAAAGAAGCCATGACCATCAACCTTAAGACAGGTGTGTATTCCGGGACCGCGGCAGGTGATACCTATACTGGTATCGAGGTGATCAGGGGATCGAATTTTAACGACGTTTTCTATGGCGGTAGTTCGTCCATGATGGAGGATGGCGCGGGTGGCGTGGATCTAGTCACTTATGAACAGTCTGACAGCGGGGTGACGATCGACCTGACCAACGGCACCGACATAGGGGGGGCTGCTGGCCACACCTACGCCAACATTGAGTTTTTTCAAGGCAGCAATTTTAACGACACACTATCAGGCTCTGGTTTGAAGGAGATCTTCATTGGTGGAGCCGGGGCAGATGTAATCGATGGTCGCGCAGGTTTCGACAGTGCTTTTTACATTACAAGCACAACAGGAGTCTCGATCAACTTGCAGACTCAAATCAATCAAGGTGGCGATGCCGAAGGTGATGTATTGCTCAACATCGAACACGTGTTGGGTAGTCACTTCAACGATGTCTTGGTTGGAGACACGGGTGTTAACTATCTGGAGGGTGGATTGGGCAACGACGTCATCGACGGCGGGGACGGCGATGATTTCCTCTATGGTGGGCTGACTTCGTGGATAGAGCCTTTCAAAGTCGATAGCTCGGCGAATGGGCCGCAGGCAGACATCTTGTACGGCGGCGGCGGTAACGACACCATCGTCACGGCTGCCAGTGACGAGGGTACTCAGGCCTACGGTGAGGCCGGAAGTGACACGATCACTGTGATACATGGCATGGCTGATGGTGGGGATGGCAACGACCTGCTGACCGGTAGAGGCGTGGGCTTTTCATTGTCGGGAGGTCAGGGGGATGACAGACTGATATTGCAGACCGGCGGTTTTGCTAACGGTGGTGAGGGTGACGATATCTACACCATCGATACTCCAAAGTTAGTGACAATTCGGGACGATGGCATCAGCAGCGGCGACAAATTGATTTTGTCCTATATTGGCAGCGATGAACTGTTGGCTGATCGCATCGGTGATGATCTCTATCTGCATCGATCAAGCTTCGCTCCAGGACAGACACCGCAAGAAGGTGTGCGCCTCCAGGATTGGTTTGCAGGTTACGACACCATCGAACAGATCCAGACAGCTGATATGCAGCTCGTCAGTCTGTCGGGCATCAAGGGGTTTGCCGATGATCTGTTTTCCTAAACAGCTGAGTCGGCGTTTCTTGCCGCTTCATACTGGTCACGGTAGGGAAATGCACTCAATGGCAATCACGCTTTCCTAATCAGTCTTGAATGTGTCGCTTTTGCCCGGTATTGCTTGAGCCGGGCAAAAGTTTTCAACCCTGCACCCTGTGGAGAGAAACGTCGCCCGAATTGACTACAGCGGTGAAGACACACGTTTGAAGACAGGCTGCGGCAGGAAGCCAGATGTATCCGTCCAGCCAACACACCTTCCTGACTCCAACACCAAAGACGATGGTCTAATCGCGGGGTAAGACGTAAGCGAGCAAGCTCGCTCCCACAAACGTTCACCGCCCTTGCTGCAATACCTTCAGAGCGGCAGAAGCGAGGAACCCAGACCGGCTTTTCTCTTCAGGATGGTGCAACACATATTCATCAATGCGATTGAGCAGATAGCCTGGCAGCGTGATGTTGAGCTTCTGCGCCTTACCCAGGTATTTGGTTACATCAATGTCCACCAGCGCCCAAGTACAACCGGCGTATTTTGGATTGGCCGCGTGCAAGGTAACGGTGTTGGCCGGCGGAATCGCCGAGCCGTCCTCAGCCAGAATTTCGAAGTGCCCCTCAATGGCCTCTCGCGCCATCGCCATGGCGTCGTCCAGATCGTCGCCTGCGGAGAAGCAACCGGGAATATCCGGCACTTCAACACCCCAGGCGTGCTTGTCATCGCCCATGGAAATCGCAATCGGGTAAAGCATATTCATCGTCCTCCGGGAACGCAGGGCAACGGGCCGGCTGGAGCAGCGCCTGTTGCAAGATACTGATGGCCGTTTTCTTGAGCAGGTCCTTCTTCGGATGAGGAACCGTGACCAATCCCGGTTTGGTCGGGTGCTTGAAGTGATGATGACTGCCCCGAACCCGCACCAGATACCAACCGTCCGCAATGATCTGGCTTATCAAAAATCGGCTATTCACAACACCTCCGTGTGGCGTGCTTGGTGGGTACTATACCTACTGAAATTTAATGATCAACACCATAACCACCAAGAGTGAGGCTTGCGGGTGTGTGATTTGATTGCATCGAAGTGTAGAAGCCGCCCCCGGCAAGGATTGCTGGGAGGCAAACGGGGTTATTGCGGGATGTAAAAGATGGCAAAAATACGCCCGTGGCGAGGGAGCTTGCTCCCGCTGGGCTGCGTAGCAGCCCCCGGTTTCAGCCCAGTTCGCTTCGCTCCAGGTGTCCGTCCGACCAGCTTATCCACAGGCATTAGGCCTGCTGCACAAACGTCAGCCGCACCGCAAACCCAATCAAAAGACTGCCAAACAACCACTGTTGCACGCGCTGGGCCGAAGGGGAGCGCTGAAGCCAGCGCCCAAGCGCGACACCTACCAGCGCGTAGGCGCTATCAAACAACAAACCAACGCTGACCAACACCACGCCCAGAGTCGCAAACTGCCCCAACACCGGTCCGCCCTTTGGATCAATAAACTGGGGCAGTAACACCGAGCAAAACAACAATGCCTTGGGATTAAGCAAATTGGTCAGCAGACCGCGCCGAATTGCCTGGTACCAACGCCGCTTTCCGGCCTCGATACCGGCTCCTTCAAAACTCGGCAACAACGTGGTCCTTAGGCATTGAAAACCGATCCATAACAAATAGGCAGCCCCGGCCAGGCGTACCGCATCAAACGTCCAGGGCGCAGTCTTGAACAATGCCGAAAGCCCCAATGCGGCCAGTGCGACATGACATCCCCGGGCAACGCCCAAGCCCACCGCCGTCGCCAGCGCCGCGCCCTTGCCCTGGCGGGCACCGGTTTGCAGCAACAGAATCATGTCCGGCCCAGGCAGCAAATACGCCACCATCAAGGCCATCAGGAACAACCAGAGCTCTGCCATGCCACACCTCCCTTCATCGACGATTCGGTCGTGCCAGTCTAGGGCCGAGGGGCAGGGCAGGTGGTTGCGAAGTCAGCTTCTAAGGCTTATGAAATTGGCATAATCTGCTAGGTATTAGTCTCATTGAATCGGAAAATGCCAATCCATGAAACTCGACGCCTTCGACCGCAAAATCCTCGCCGCGCTGCAACGCGACGGTCGCCTGAGCAACGTGCAACTGGCCGAAGAAATCGGCCTGTCCGCCTCCCCGTGCCTGCGCCGCGTGCGGATGCTCGAAGAAGCCGGAGTGATTCGCGGCTATCAAGCCGTCCTCGACCGCGACGAAGTAGGCCTCGGGCTGACGATTTTTGTCGGCGTGAAAGTCGAGCGGCACAACGACGAACGAGCCGAAGCATTTCGCCAGGCGGTCACGGCATTGCCGGAAGTGATTTCGGCGTTCCTGGTGTCAGGCGAGTCGGATTTTCTGTTGCAAGTCGTGGTGCCGGACTTACGCGCCTATGACCGCTTCGTCACCGGGCATTTGTTGAAGCTGCCGGGCATAAGTGACATCCGCAGCAACTTCGCGATTAATACGGTGAAGACGCCGGGGGCGTTGCCGTTGGGGCATTTGCCTGGGGGCTGAGCCATGTATGACACCAGGCAAGATACAAAAAGCCCCGCTGCGAAAAACGCCGGGGCTTTTTGTTTTGTCGTTAGATGGGAATCTTGCGGTTCCCATTCTCAACGTACTGTCTATCTATTGTTTCTCGGCTTTTTTTCTAACTTCAATTTCCGGTCTAGGCGTGATGACTTTTACAACGTCATCAATCACCGCCTTGCTCATCTCCAATAAAAAATGCGCAGCCCAGGCGTAGCGGTCGGTGCTCTTCTCAAACGCCGCGTCTTCGGCAAGCCGGTGAGCGAGATGCAAAAGATCCGATGCCCGTTCCAATGCCTCTTGGATAGGGACGCCGCCGTTGACACGGAACAGTGCTCGATCAGCGGAATAGTTGAAGGGGGTGTAGCCGATGGTTTTGAGCGTCGTATCTTCGTTCATGGCCTGCCTCCGTTGATGACGAGGCAGTGAGGCCGAGAGTTGAACAAATGATTGAAAAGCGAGTTGCTGTGCATTGTCTAGCTCCTTGACGTCTGGAGCTGCCACTTTCGTTCCAAGCGAATGGGTGGCAGCTGTGCGCAGGTTGGAAACCGGGAGTCAAGGAAACCGGCACGCCCAAAGGCGTCCCACGCACAGCCGCCAAAAACACAAGTTTACAGGCGTAAAACTACCTCTGCACTTGTGAAGGCGTGCGGTTTCGTGACTCACGGGTTTCCAAGCCCGATCGCTGATTTGCAGCGACATCTGGAGAGTAGCCATCGAAGGGCAAGGGCAACAAGGCGAAAACTCGCCGAAAAGCAAAGTAAGCGCACCCCCTACGCAGTTTTCGGATTCTGCCTACAAATTTCCCGGGGCGTACGCAACTCTCTGAGTTTGCCTACAAATTCAGGAGGAGCCGCCCGCTATCCACAACTGCGTAGATAGGAAATAGTGCTCCGTACGGACTATTCGATTGGCATTGCGATTGACGTTCGACAGATTTTGCCGGCTGCGCAGAAAGCGACGCTTAGGGCGATGGCTTAAACCCTGGAAGGATGATCAATGCTTCAGAACGATCGCGATAATTTAGAGCTCGATAAACTATTGATCGAAACCCGAAAGTTGTTGGCTGAGACTCGCAAGCTTACGGCCGAAGAAACGAAGCTGAAGCACGAAGCCTTCTGGTACCCATACGCAGTAGGGGCTGGGGTAGTGACCGCCATAGTCGCCTTTACGAGTGTTTGGGTTAAGATCTGAGTGCTGGATCGCAACAATGCGTCAATCTCACACGGCACAGGATTGCTAGAAATGTTTCACCGACTCAGCAGGGCGCCGCGACCTCGGAGGAGAAAAAGACATGTCCACACATCGAAGTCATCAAGCAAGCATTGAGCAATTACATCGAGAGGTAGAGGCTTTAGCAGAAGAAATGAGGCGCCCGGCCCCGACCACATTCCGCGTTACGTGGTTGCCGTTCAGCATCGGTGCAGCGTTCGCTCTGACCGTGTTTGTCGTCGTCGCTTTTGTCGCTAAGCATGTTTGATGCTCTATTGCTGAGATACCTCTTTTCGGCGATGCCGTGGCGGTAGCCGGCTCAAGGCGTTTTCGGCTTGCAAGGGGGGCTTTCTCGATAACGTCGAGGGTGTGGAGATGGGGGCGTGTGGAAATGGGGACGTATTTATTTTGGACGGAGACGGGGAGCCATCTATCTACGCTCGGAGATCACCTCATATTTCCCCAAATATCAGCCATAAAAAAACCGGCCACCAAAAGCCGGTTTTTTCATATCCCCCGTCAAATCACATGACGTGAGACCAGAATTCGATTGGAGCGGGTGAAGGGAATCGAACCCTCGTTATCAGCTTGGGAAGCTGGAGTAATGCCATTATACGACACCCGCTCAGAGCGGCTGACTTTGTACCAGATGTGGCCACGGATTTGAAGTTTTTCTTTACGTACGGCGAGGTCACTCGTCTACGCAAGCCTCAAACCAGAGCGGTCGTTCGCGGGCAAGCCCCATTTGCCAAAAAGCGCAGGGTGGGGCTTGCTCGCGAGGACTCGGTTTCAGATAGCCAGTGCATGGTAGCCCTGCACGTAGTTGTAGCGCGGTCGACTTTCGTGGTGGGCCGGTTTCAGGAAGTCCATTAAAGCGTTGCGGCTGTCCCGGCAGGCGGCTTTGTGTTCCATGTCCAGGAAGTGCCCGGTGGCTTGCAGTGTGCTGAAGCTGCTCTGCTGCACATGCTCGGCAAAAAGCTTGGCGTCGTCGGCCGCGGTGTACTCGTCCCATTCGCCGTTCAGGAACAGCACCGGCACGTTGATTTTTTTCGCCGCGTTGACGTAGCACAACCGGTCGCTGTGGAGCACATCGCTGATATGGAAGTGCATCTGCCCGTATTCGTGCTCCGCCAGGCTGCTGACGTGGCGATGGTTGAAGCGCTTGAACAGCGGCGGCAGGTGTTTGCCAATGGTGCTGTTGACCAGGTGCCCGACACGGTCGCCGTCCAGGCTGCCGAGGTAATCCACGCCGCGCTCCAGGTAGTCGCGCATCGGCGCATTGAGTACCGGTGAGAACGAGCTGATGACTGCTTTTTCGATGCGTCGTGGGCGCTGCGCCAAGGCGGTCAGCGTGGCGGCGCCGCCCCAGGAAAACGACAGCACATGCTCGGCGGCAAAGTGATCGATCAGTTCCAGGAGGATCTGGCCTTCGACCTCTTTTGTCAGCATGGTCTCATGCCGGTTGTGGGCTTTGGACTTGCCCGCGTAGGGCTGGTCGTAGAGCACGACGTTGAATTGCGGGTAGAGGTTTTTGGCGGTCTGTGCAAACGACGCAGTGGTGGCCATTGAGCCGTTGACCAGAATGATGGTCTTTTGTGCGGCGTCTGCGCGATAGAACTCCGTGTAAACCCGATACTGACCCTGTATATCCAGCACAGCGATTTCTGGCCTCATGTCATAAGACTCCTGGCAAGCGGGTATGCGCGCAATGAGATTGCACGAGCAATGTGACAGGTAGGCATACGCCTGAAAGATAAGGCCCATGTCGATCCAAGGAAGACGGTCGACGGGTGTTGTTATAGGCGGGCAGTTTGCCGAATGGATAAGGCGGAACCTGAGGGTTCTGGCCGGCAAAAAGTTTCTTGGAAGTATGTTGTGACTCATCGGTCACATTTCGGCCGACGGTTTGATTCAAGCAGGGGGGCGAGCGTTGTGCAAGTGCCTATTTGAAAATTGTTCGACACTTCTGCCCGACGGTCATCGACTCAGATCAGATCGATCTCTTCAGGCGTCAAGGCACGGTATTGACCGGGCTCGAGGTTGGCGTCCAGCAGCAGTGGCCCCATGCGTTCACGGTGCAGGCGCAGCACCTTGTTATCGAAGTGGCCGAACATGCGCTTGACCTGGTGATAGCGCCCTTCAACGATGCTCAGTCGCGCCGATTTTGACCCCAGCAACGTCAGCTCCGCGGGCTGGGTGGTGAGGTCTTCGAAGGCGAAGTACAGGCCGCGAGCGAAGAGGACGGCATATTCGGCGGTGATGGTTTGCTCGGTTTCGACGTAATAGACCTTGGGCAATTTGGTCTGCGGTTGGGTCAGGCGCCGCGACCAGCTGCCATCGTTGGTGATCAGCATCAGCCCGGTGGTGTTGAAATCCAGGCGCCCGGCAATGTGCAGGTCATCCTTGTCCGGCTCGTGCAGCCAGTCGAGCACAGTGGGGTGCTGCGGATCGCGAGTGGCACTGACGCAGCCGGGTGGTTTGTGCAGCATGAAGTAGCGCGCCGGTCGGCCCGCTTGCAGCACGTCGTCGTCGACCTCGACACGGCTGAACTCACGCACTTGCGCGTGGGGATCGCTGACGATCTGGCCATCGATCCGCACTCGACGTTCCACCAGCAACAGTCGAACCTGTTGGCGATTGAAGCGCGGCAGATTACTGAGGAAGCGGTCAACACGCATGGGCAGTTCGGGCAGCAGAGCGGAGGGCGCGCATCTTACGCGATTGGCAAGGGCTTGGCGCGCAACGCGTCTTGGACCTGGGCGCAACGCGGGCATAGGCAAGATTGATCGCGCAGTTCGGCCGGCAAGGCCTCCAACACGGCCGGATCGATACTCACGCCGTAGCACCAGCAGGCCTGGTCGACGGTTTTCGGATTGGCCAGGGTGCAGTCGTTGACGCCGCCGCAGGCAGGGCAAAGTTCAGGTTTATTCATAGCTGGAGTGAGGAAATTCCACGCAGGTTCGGTTGCACCCGGTCTGCCGAGCGCGTTGCAGCGCATGATCGGTCCGCAACAGCAGACTGTGCAAGACGTCTTCGTCCTGCAAGGTGGTGAGGCCGATGCTGACGGTCACCAACAGTTGTTTTCCACTGCAGAAGTAGCGTTGTGTTTCGATGCGTTGGCGAATTTTCTCGGCGATGTTCAGGCCGGTCTTTCCATCGGTGTCCTTGAGCAGCACGACAAAGGCCTCGGCACTCCAGCGACACACAATGTCTGATTGGCGCAGGCTTTCAGTCAGATCGCGAGCGAGCCCGGTCAGCAGTTGATCGGTGGCGACGTGACCGTGACTGGCGTCCAACCGCTTGAAATCATCGAGCTCCAGCAACAACGCGGTCATCGGTTTGGGTTCGCGCTGGGCTTCATGCAGGGCTTGCACCGCCAGCAGGTCGAAACCGCGGCGGTTCGGCAGTTCGGTCAGGCTGTCGAGAATGGTTTGGGCGTCAATGCGGCGTTGGTAGTCATTGATCATTCGATGCAACACGGCCAAAACCGCCAGCGTCACCAGCAGACCCAGCAAAAGATTCAGGTACAACACCTTGAGCGTGTTGTCCCGTGCCGAGGTATTGGCTGCGTAATAGCCCAACAATGAAATGATCAGGAAGCTTGTACCAAGCAGCGCCACTACGGCCAGCAGCGGCTTGCGCTGGGAATACAACGGCGAACGAAGCGACATGGCGATTCCCTTGGCTAGGACCCAATGGAGTCAGTTTAGTGGCCTTGTGGGAAAAGACAGTCGAATTTGCAGGTTTGCAAGATTGTGGCGAGGGAGGTTGCTCCCGTTGGGCCGAGAATCGGCCCAACGCGTCTGCTTCGAAGCCGAGCGGGAGCAAGCTCCCTCGCCACAGGTTCAGCTTTATTCCAGGCTACGCAGATAAGCCCGCCATCCCCCCAGATGGCTGATGTCCCGTGCGCCCTCCAGGCCATACGACTCACAGATGAATCCGCTCTCCCAGCGGCCATCGGCCAGTTGCACCTTGCCTAGCCCCAACGGTGCGGGAATGCCAGCCAGGAACGAGCCCAGTTCGCTGCTCGGCAGTTCCCAGACCTCAACCTCGATCGCCACGCCGCCCTCACTGACCCGAAGCATGCCGGGGCGCAGGGGTGGGCCGCCGGCCAAGGCATGGAGGCGGTAATCCGCTGAGCTTTGGGTGGCTTCGATCAGACGGGCGCCGCGCTGCTTGAGCTGCCAGTTCAGCGCCAACCCGTCCAGGTGCGCGCCACACACCACCAGCCGCGCTCGGTCGTGGCGCGCCGGGTGGGTGGGAACGGGCAAGGCCTTGTTCTGTTGACGCTGCAAGGCATCGGCCACGCTCAAGAGGTATTGATCGGTGAACGCTCGACCGAACAGCGTCACGCCCCAGGGCAAACCATTGGTCATGAACGCGCTGGGAACGGCGACGGCGGCGTAGTCCAGCAGGTTCATGAAATTGGTGTAGTAACCCAGTTCTGAGTTGCGCAGCACCGGTTCGGCGGTGAGTTCGGCGAGGGTCACCGGGCGCCCGATGGTCGGTGTGAGGACGCAATCAAGCGCGTCCATGGCCTGGTCGCATTGGGCTTTGAGTGCTTGCAAACGGTAGCGGGCGCGGAAGGTTTGTACGCCATCCACCGTAGGCGCTTTCGCCAATACGGCGCGGATGACGGGTAGGACGGCGTCGGGCTCGCGCTCCATCAATGGGCCGGCAACGCTGTAGCGTTCGGCCACCCAAGGGCCCTCATAAAGCAGTCGGGCGGCTTCCAGGAACGGCGACAGGTCCAGTTCCACGGCTTCGCCGCCCAGACGTTCGAGTCGCTCGATGGCATCCAGAAACAGTTGCGGACCTTCAGGACAGCCAAAAAACTCCAAGTCTTGCTGGCGCGGCACACCGAAGCGAAAGCGCCGAGGCGCGCCGAACGCGGCGCCATCGTTCCACTGCGGGTTGTGGCGGCTGTAGTCGTCACGAGGGTCTCGACGGGCCGTCAGCGCCAACAGCTGGCTGGCTTCCTTTGCTGTCGCCGTAAAGGTCGTGACGCAGTCCAGCGTGCGACAGGCCGGGACTACGCCCGCCGTGGAGAGCAACCCCAGGGTGGCTTTCAATCCCACCAGATTGTTCAGCGCGGCTGGCACCCGACCGGAGCCGGCGGTATCAGTGCCCAAGGCAAAACTTGCCACGCCCAAGGCCACGGCCAGTGACGAGCCGGCGCTCGAACCGCCTGCCGGATAGCCGGGCAGCACGCTGTTGCGGCAGGCGCCGTAGGGCGAGCGAGTGCCATTGAGCCCGGTGGCAAATTGGTCGAGGTTGGTCTTGCCCAGGGGGATCGCGCCCATCGCCAGCAACTGTTCGACGATGGTGGCCGAACGTGGCGGCACATAGGCAAACGCCGGGCAGGCTGCCGTGGTCGGAATGCCGGCCAGGTCGATGTTGTCCTTGATGGCAAAAGGTACGCCGTACAGCGGCAGGCTCTCCAGGTCGCGGCCTTCCAACGCGGCCAGGTAAGGTTCCAGTTCCTCAACCGTCAGCAGGTGGATGAACAGGTGATAGTCCGGGTTCAGCGCCGCGGCTTTTTCCCGCAGGTCCAACAGCAATTTGCGAGGTGTCAGTTCGCCGCTGCGGTAGGCATTGCGCAGGTCGTCCAAGCGAAGAGAGAGGTTCATGGGGTTAATCCTTTGATTGAGTTCATTCACGTTCCAGCACCACGACGCGCTGTCCGGCGCGCACCGCCGAACCGGGCTGGACGCGCACCTCGCGCACCACGCCGGCCGAGGGCGCAAGCACCGGGATTTCCATCTTCATCGACTCCAGAATGACCAACACATCGCCGGCGGCGACCCGAGCACCAACCTCCACCTGAACCTGCCAGAGGTTACCGGCGATGTGGCTGTCGACGCTCAGTTGAGTCTCGGTCAGCAGCGAATCTTCGCTCGGCGCGATAGCCGGTTCTTCGCTGTCGAAGTGCGCCTGGCCACTGGCGATCCAACGCTCGCGCTCGGCGTCGAAGGCGCCTTGTTGCCGCTGCCGGAACGCGGCGATGCTGTCAGCCTCCTGTGCCAGGAAACGCTGGTAGTCAGCGAGGTTGAGTTGGCTATCCTCAATCTCCAGGTCGAAGCGGCCCAGCGGGAAGTCCCGGCGGATGCGCAACAGTTCATCGGCGCTGACCGGGTAAAAGCGGATCTGGTCGAAAAACCGCAGCAGCCAGGGCTTGCCGTCGAATGCGGCGACGTCCCGATATCGATTCCACATCTGCAACGTGCGCCCGACGAACTGATAGCCGCCCGGGCCTTCCATGCCGTACACGCACATATAGGCGCCGCCAATGCCCACCGAGTTTTCCGCGGTCCAGGTCCGGGCCGGGTTGTATTTGGTGGTCACCAGCCGATGCCGTGGGTCCAGTGGCGTGGCGACCGGCGCGCCAAGGTAGACGTCCCCCAGGCCCATCACCAGGTAGCTGGCGTCGAACACCGTGCGCTGCACTTCATCGAGGTTGGGCAGGTCATTGATGCGTCGGATGAACTCCAGGTTGCTCGGGCACCAGGGTGCGTCCTTGCGCACGGTGGTCATGTATTTCTCGATGGCGAGTTGGCAAGCCGGATCGTCCCAGGACAATGGCAGGTGGACGATGCGCGACGGCACTTGCAGATCCTGCGCGGCGCACACCGCGTCCCATTCCCCGGCGACGATGGCCAGCAGATCGGCCAGGGGCAGTTGCTCGGGTTGATAGTGCACTTGCAGCGAGCGAATGCCCGGCGTCAGGTCGATCACACCGTGCAGTTGTTTGTGTTCCAAAGCCTGCATCAAGGCGTGGGCGCGAAAGCGCAGCACCAAGTCGAGTTCGGGGGCGCCGATTTCCAGCAGCAGGTGGGTGTCGCCGGACAATCTCGCCACCAGGCGCGTATCGTCCTGGCCGATATCCAATACCACAGGCGACCCCCATTTCTGTGTGCACCCAAAACCTGTGGCGAGCGAGCTTGCTCGCGCTGGGTCGCGAAGCGGCCCCAACTCTTTATCGGTAGGACCATGGTCTGGCGAGTGCTGCGCACTCGAGCGGGAGCAAGCTCCCTCGCCACAAGGGATGTGTGTCGCCAATGAGCGGGCGGTCGATACATCCACCGGCACAAACCGCACCTTGTCCCCAGCCTTGAGCTGCCCCAATTGCCAAAGGTCCGCCTCGATCACCGTCACCGGGCAGACGAAACCGCCCAGGCTCGGGCCGTCGGGGCCGAGGATGACGGGCATGTCGCCGGTGAAGTCCACGGCGCCGATGGCATAGGGATTGTCATGGATGTTGGAAGGGTGCAGGCCGGCCTCGCCACCGTCGGCGCGTACCCATTCAGGTTTCGGCCCGATCAGTCGTACGCCAGTGCGGCTGGAGTTGAAATGCACTTCCCACGCCGTGTCGAAGAAGGTCTGGATGTAGCGCTCGGTGAAATATTCGGGTGCGCCGTGGGGGCCGTAGATCACGCGGATCTGGCGCACGCTTGGCAATTCGAGGATCGGCGCGCTGGTTGGCGCCGGGGTCGTGTGCTCATCCAGCGGTGCCAGGTGCAATACATCGCCGGTGCACAACGCCCGTCCGCCATGACCGCCAAACTGGCCGAGGGTAAAGGTGCTTTTACTGCCCAGGTAATCCGGCACTTGTACGCCGCCTTGCAAGCACAAGTAACTGCGCGCCCCGGCCCCCGAGATGTTGCCGATCGCCAGGGTGGCGCCGGCACGAATCGACAACGGAGTGTTCATCGGCACGGCTTCACCGTCGAGAGCGAGGGCAATCACCGCGCCAGTCACGGCGACCCGGGCATCGCAGTTGAAGCGCAGCAGCGGCCCGTTCATGGTGATTTCCAACGCCGCGGCCCCTTCTTCATTGCCCAGCAAGCGATTGCCCAGGCGCAACGAGCGGCTGTCCATCGGTCCCGACGGTGGCACCCCCACCGCCCAATAACCGAGGCGGCCGGGATAGTCCTGGACGCTGGTCTGGGTGCCGGGGCTGAGCACTTCAACGGTGTGGGCGCGATAAACCAACGCCTCCAGGCAACGGGTCCAGGGCTGGCCGTTGGCAAACGGTGCATCGAGGAGAATCTGTTGCAGGTAGCCGCGATTGGTTTCGACGCCGTACAGCAGGCTTTCATCCAGCGCTTGATGAAGGCCCAGGCGCGCTTGCTCGCGAGTCGGCGCCCAGCGAATGACTTTTGCGATCATCGGATCGAAGTAGGGCGGGATCTGGCAACCGGCCTCGACCCAGGTGTCGATGCGCAGCTGTTTGCCGTCGGCGTCCGGGAATTTCACGGCGGTCAAAAGCCCAGGGCTTGGCTGGAAATCCCGGCCTGGATCTTCGGCGTACAGACGTGCCTGAATCGCGTGGCCCTCGGCTTTTAAACCCTCGCTCAACTCGTTCAGTGGCGGTAGGTCTCCGGCAGCCAGTTGCACCATCCAGCGCACCAGGTCCACGCCCCACACCTGCTCGGTGACGCCGTGCTCCACTTGCAGGCGGGTGTTCACTTCCAGGAAGTAAAAGCGCCCCGCGTCGCTGTCGAACACGAACTCCACGGTGCCGGCGCTGCGGTAGTTCACGGCCTTGGCCAGTTGGATCGCCGCCGCGCAGAGCGCGTCGGCCATGCCCTCGGGCAGGTTGGGGGCTGGGGTTTCCTCGAGGACTTTCTGGTTGCGCCGCTGCACCGAGCAGTCGCGCACGCCCAAGGCGATCACCTGGCCCTGGCCGTCGCCGAACACCTGTACCTCAAGATGCCGCGCGCGTTCGATGTACTTCTCGATGAACACCCCGGCATCGCTGAAGTTGTTCTGGCCCAGGCGCTTCACCGCTTCGAAGGACTCGCTCAGTTCGGTGGCGCTGCGGCACACGCGCATGCCGATTCCGCCGCCGCCGGCGGTGCTTTTGAGCATCACCGGATAGCCGATCTGTGTGCCGGCCAACAGCGCGGCGTCGAGGCTGTCGAGCAGTTCGGTGCCTTCGAGCAGGGGCACGCCGTGTTGCCGCGCCAGGTCGCGGGCGGTGTGCTTGAGACCGAACACGCGCAGTTGTTGTGGCGTCGGACCAATGAAGGCGATCCCGGCCGCCTCGCAGGCTTCGGCGAAGGCTGCGTTTTCCGAGAGAAAGCCGTAGCCGGGATGAATCGCCGTCGCGCCGCTGCTTTTGGCAATCGCCAGGAGTTTGTCCACCGCCAGATACGTATCGACCGCCGCGCCTTCGCCCAGGCTGTGGGCTTCGTCGGCCTGCAAGATATGCAGGCTGGCGGCGTCGGCTTGGGAATACACCGCGACGCCTTGGACCTTCAGTTCGCGCAGGGTGCGCAGGATGCGACAGGCGATGGCGCCACGGTTGGCGATGAGGATTTTTTCGAACATGGCATTGCCCCCTCAGGCTTGCGTGCTGCCTGAACTGGGATGCGGGCCGTCCCGCAGTTTTCGATGGCCGCCGGGGTCGTCCCTGGCGGCGAAACTTCCAAACATCACTGCGCCCCTTGTGGGAGCGAGCTTGCTCGCGATAACGGTGGTACATCCAACATCAATGTGACTGACAGACCGCTATCGCGAGCAAGCTCGCTCCCACAGGGGATGGGTGGTGTTCATGAATCTGTGTTTATTTGATGCACTGCCCCGACCGGCTCTGGCACAACGCAAACAACCAGCGCCGCAGGCGGGTGAGTTTCAGTTCCATATCAGCAGCTCCGCAGGCGTCGGGTTGTAGGCGTTGCACGGGTTGTTCAGTTGCGGGCAGTTGGAGATCAACACGATCACGTCCATCTCGGCCCGCAGGTCGACGTATTTGCCCGGCGCCGAGATCCCGTCTTCGAAGGTCAGGCCGCCATCGGCGGTGACCGGCACGTTCATGAAGAAGTTGATGTTCGGCCCGATGTCGCCCTTGCCCAGTCGACCGTCGTGGGCGCAGGCCCGCAGGTAGTTGTCACGGCAGCTGTGCATGTAGCGTTTTTCCAGGGCGTAGCGCACGGTGTTGCTTTCCTGGGCGCAGGCGCCGCCGAGGGTGTCGTGGCGTCCACAGGTGTCTTCGACGATGGTCAGCATCGGGTGGCCGAGGTTGGAATACAGCACGCTGCCGGTGCTCAGGTAAACGCTGTTTTGTCGGCGCAGGGTGCGTTGCACGTCGTAGCGTTCCTTGGGGTTGGCCAGGCTGTAGAACAACGTATCGACGGCTTGGTTGCCTTCCAGGTCGAGAATGCGCAGGGTCTGGCCTGCCTTGACCTCCACCAGCCACGGCTCCCCGGCGGGAATGGTGGCGCGGTAGATAGCGGTGTCAGGCTGCTTGTGTACGGTGGCGATGGCGAGTGACATGGCGGCGATCCTCAGGCGAACAGGCGGTCGGTGTTGATGAAGCCGCGCTGGTTTTCCGGGCGCGAAAGGCGGCAGTGCTCGGCGACGCTGGCGTCAGCATTCATCCAACTGAGCTTGAGCGGTTGCGGGGCGTAGTGCGGGTTAGGGTCCATCGGGTGTTGCAGTGCGGTCAGCACCACCAGGGTGTCCATCGGCGCGTACAGCTCGATGTAGTCGCCGGTCAGGGAGTTGCCCTCGACGAAGTGAAAGTTTCCCGCCTCATCGACATCGACCCGGCTGAACAGGTTGAGGGTCATCAGCAGGTCGGACAGGCCCAGTCCCCATTTGCCCAGTTCCACCAACAGGTTGTCGGTGCCGTTGCGAAAGAAGCCGTTGCGCAGTTCCTGGTAGCGGCCCTGACCGTATTTTTGCGCGACTTCCTCGGCGCAGAGCACGCCGCCCAGGCTGTCACTCCAGCCGCAGGTATCGGCGGTGATTGCCGCCAGTACCCGGCCCATGTCCGAGTACAGGCAATGGCCGGCGGTGAGTTTGGCGGTGTGTTGGCATTTGAGGCTGTCGGGCAGGTTCAAGCGTTCGGTTTTCTCGTTGGCATTGAGCAGCGTCAGGCTCACGTTGGCCCCGCCGCGCAGATCGGTCAGGCGCAGCAGTTGGCCGCGCTTGAGTACGAAAGAACGGTGGCCGCCACCGGGCAGCAGTTCTTCGGCGAAGGGCGTAAACAAGCGGGTCGAGTCGGTCATGGAAAAACTCCTTTCAAGCGATACGCAAGGTGCCGGCCAGTTCGGCGGGCAGGGCGTCGACGGCGGCACGGGCGGTGCGGCGGTCGCTGTTCAATGGAATGTCGTAGGTGATGCGGGCGCCATAGGCGCCGGGGGCGTGCGGGTCGACACGAACCTTGTCGAACACCAACAGGCGTGTGCCGAGGCTGAAGCCTTCGGACAGGTCATGGGTGACCATGAACACGGTCAGCCGGGTTTCGCGCCACAGCTCCAGCAACAGGGCGTGCATGTCTTTGCGAATGCCCGGGTCGAGGGCGCCGAAGGGTTCGTCCAGCAGCAGGACCCGCGGCTTCATGATCAGTGCCTGGGCGATAGCCAGTCGCTGTTGCATGCCCCCGGACAGTTGCGCCGGGTATTTATCCAGCGCATGACCCAGGCCGACCTTGCCCAGCAGATGCGCTGCGTCTTCCCGGGCCTGGCGTTTGGCGTTGCCGAACAAGCGGCCCAGCAGCGGCGAGCGCGGCAACTCCAGGCCCAGGGTGACGTTGTCCAGGACCGTCAGGTGCGGGAACACCGAATAACGCTGGAACACCACGCCCCGGCTGGCATCCGGCTCACCGGCCAAGGGCTCGCCATCCAGGAGAATCTGTCCGCGACTGGCGCGCTCCTGGCCCAGTAGCAATCGCAGGAAGGTCGACTTGCCGCAACCCGACGCCCCCACCAGCGTGCAGAACTCCCCCTCGGCGACCCTCAGGTTCAAGCGCTCGAGCACCACCTGATCGGCGTACTGCTGCCAGACGTTGTTCACGGTAATGAAACTCATGCCTTCGCCCCTTCATACCAAGGGAACGCTTGCCGGGTCAGGCGCTTGAGGCCCCAGTCCATCAGCCAGGCGAGCAGGGTGATCCACACCACGTACGGCAAGATCACGTCCATCGCCAGGTAACGTCGCACGAGGAAAATCCGATAACCCAGCCCATCGGTGGAGGCGATGGCTTCGGCGGCGATCAGAAACAGCCACGCCGAACCGAGCATCAGCCGCAGGGAAATCAACAGGCGCGGCAGTAATTGCGGCAGCACCACCCGCAGCATCAGCGTCCAGGTCGAAGCACCGAGGGTCTGGGCCTTGATCAGCAGTTCGGGCGGAATTTCCCGGGCGCGCTGTTCCAGGTCCCGGGCCAGGCACGGTGTGATGCCGATGACGATCAGCATCACTTTCGACAATTCTCCCAGGCCGAAGACGATGAACAGGATCGGCAGAATGGCCAGCGGCGGCACCATCGACACCACGGTGAGCAACGGCGATAACGGCGCGCCCAACAGCGGCAACGTGCCAGCGGCAATGCCCAGGCACAGTCCGGCCAGGGCGCTGATGCCCAGGCCGATGGCCAAGCGGCGCAAGCTCGACGCGGTGTCTTGCCAGAGCAAGTAATCGCCACTGCGGGCGTCGGCCGTGAAGGCCAGGCGTTTCACCGCATCGGCCATTTGCACGGCGCTGGGCAGCAGCTTGTCGTTGGGGTTGTCCGTCAACCGTTCGGCCGAGCCCATGAAGTAGGCGAACAACACCAGCGCGAAGGGCAGGATTACCAGCAACAAGCGGCTGGGGCGATCCGGGTAGCGGTTGATCAGGCGCATGCCAGGTCCTCCGGTTTACAGCTTGGCGTCGGCGGCCAGCTGTACGTAGGTCGGGTCAAAGCGCAGCTTGAGGTTGGCCTTGTCGCCACGGGTCACGCCATTGGCGAACGCCATGCCGACCGCGTTGGTGTCCTTGGCACCTTCGCCCAGCAAGCCGTGTTGGAACGAGAACTCGGCCACCTTGCCCATGGTGGCGGGCAGTTGCTCGCTGGTGGCGAAACCCAGGGCTTCCTTGGGCGTGGCGAACAGCTTGGTGGTGTCCAGTTGCGACTGGAAACCGGCCAGGTCGGTGCCCGAGGCCTTGGCCATGTGTTCCAGCGCCGTCTTGCTCGCGGCGTTTTTCGCGTTCATCAGCGCCACCACTTCAAACCAGGCGCCGGTCAACGCTTTACCCAGGGCCGGGTTGTCCTGCAGGGTCTGGGTGTTGACCACCATCATGTCCATGATCTCGCCAGGGACCTGGCTGGAGTTGAACACTTCGGTCACGCCGGGCTGGGCCTTGATGTCCGAGAGCATCGGGTTCCACGTGGTGACGGCTTTGACCTGGTCGGTGTTGAAGGCGGCGGAGATATCGGCGTCGGAGGTGTTGACGACTTTCAGGTCTTTCTCGGTAAGGCCAACCGAATCCAGGGCGCGGGCGAGCAGGTAATGGGACACCGACAGTTCCACCAGGTTGACGTCCATGCCCTTGAGATCGGCCACTTTCTTGCCTTCGCCCTTGAGGACGATGCCGTCGTTGCCGTTGGAGAAATCGCTGACGATCAGTGCGGTGCTGTCCACGCCACCGGCGGCGGGGATGGTCAGGGCGTCCATGTTGGTCATGGTGCAGCCGTCGAACTGACCGGCGGTGTACTGGTTGATGGATTCGACGTAATCGTTGAGCTGCACGACATCGATCTTGATGCCGTATTTTTTCGCCCATTTGTCGACGATGCCTTGGCTGCCGGCGTATTCCCAGGGCATCCAACCGGCGTAAATGGTCCAGCAGACGCTGAAGTGGTCTTTTTGTGCGGCGGCGGATGAGAAGCTCACGAGGGCCGAAAGAGCGGCGAGGAGCAGGGCGGACAGACGAAGCTTGAACATGGTGGTTCTCCAGTTGATCAAGGGCGGACAGGAGCAACGCGGCACCGCGAACGGTGGCTTGTCTCCCGGGCTTTTGTCCCGCCGTGTAACCTCAACTGGAGGTCGCCAACTCTCGGACCAGCCACTCGCCAGAAGCGAGCCGGAACCCTAGTCAGCCATTGCAAATTGTGGTGCCGCGAACCTGTGATGACTCCTGCACGGAGTTTGTTAAAGCGAGAGCCGTGCCAATTACGGCAAAGGCCCGGGCCAGAGAGGGCAGGTGTCGGGGAAGGAGGATTGAGGGCGGATTTATGCTTGCTTGTGGTGCTGTCGCGCACCGGAACAGGGCGACGAGCGACATGTTTCTAGTTGTTGCCAGGTCGCACCAGATTCCGATTTTGCTGTCTGAGTAGTTGTCAGTCACACAACGTTGACTGCCGCCCATCAGCGTCGCTGATGTGGCTCATTCGCGGTCCAGGAGGCCGCCATGTATCGACGACTGCTCCTCATTGCGTTTCTCGGTTTGACTCTTTCGGCATGCGTGCCTTATTACGACGGAGACTCGAGCTACTACCGTTCCGAGGTCTACACCTCACCGGCACCAGTCTATTACGGTGGCGGGAGCTACTATTCGGCACCGCGTGGCTATTACGCACCGCGGTATTACCAACCGGCGCCACGCTATTACTCGCCGCCGCGCTACTACCAGCAAGGCCCACGCTATTACTCGCCACCGCGAGCGGCGTATCGGTCTTATCCAAATCGGGGTGGCTGGGACGGCCGTGACCGGGGCGGTTGGAATGATGACCGACGGGGTCGAGGCGGACGTGATCATCGGGGACGCGGTGATCATGACGGAAGGGGCAGCCATCGCTGATCCCAGGGCAACAGAAAGCGGCGCATAAAGCGCCGCTTTTTTTGTGCCTGCAATAAACCCGATGGGATAACCCTTGTGGGAGCGAGCTTGCTCGCGATGGCGTCGGGTCCGCCAGCATGGATGTGTCCGATATACCGCTATCGCGAGCAAGCTCGCTCCCACAGGTTGCTCTTCCTGGCTCGTTACTCGTTAGACAAATCCGCCAGCGGATGCCGACCTTCCCACGCCTTGTGAAAATGCGCCTCGACCGCCGCCTCGGGCACATGATTGATGTCCGGCCAATGCCAGTGGGGTTTGTGGTCCTTATCGATCAGCCGCGCCCGCACGCCTTCGCTGAATTCCGGATGACGGCAGCAATTGAGGCTCAGGGTGTATTCCATCCGAAACACACCGGCCAAGGACAAATGCCGCGCCCGGGTGATCTGCTCCCAGACCAGATGAGCGGTCAGCGGTGAGCCTTCGGTCATGGTCTTGGCTGCGCGGGCGATCAATGGGTCCGAGTGGTCCACCAGCAGGCTGAGGGCTTTCCAGGCGCAGCGTACATCGCTGACATCCAGCCACTCGTCGATTTTCTGCCGACGTGGCAGCCATTGGGCTTCGGGCATCTGGCCGATCGCTTCCTGCTGCAGGGCCTTGAGCAGGCTGTTGAGCTGCATGTCGGTCTGTTCCTGCCAGTTGAGTTGCAACAGGCCTTCGATCAGGTCGTCCTGCTGTTCATCCAGTAAAAAGCGGTCGGCCAGGCCCAGGTCGATGGCATCCCGGGCATTCATGTGGGCACCGGTCAGGCCAAGAAACAGGCCGAGCTTGCCCGGCAGGCGCGCCAAAAACCAACTGGCGCCAACGTCCGGGTACAGGCCGATGCTGATTTCCGGCATCGCCAGGCGACTGCTCGGCGTGACGATACGTGTGCTGGCACCTTGCAGCAGCCCCATGCCGCCGCCCAGGACATAGCCGTGGCCCCAGCACAGCAAGGGTTTGGGGTAGGTGTGCAGGTTGAAGTCCAAGCGGTATTCCGCCGCGAAAAATTGCGCCGCCAAGGGCGGTACTTCACCGGGGTTGGCACGGCAGGCTTCCACCAGGCTGCGGACTTCACCGCCGGCGCAGAAGGCCTTGGCACCATTACCACGCAATAACACACAAACGATTTGCGGTTCTCTGGCCCAGGCATCGAGACGATCGCGCAGGGCGTTGATCATCGGCAAGGAAAGGGCGTTCAGGGATTTTTCAGCATCCAGCGTGGCAATGCCGACGCGGGCACCGTCGATGCCGGTGAGTTCTTCGAAGTGCAGATTCATCGTGACCTCGATCAGAAAATTGAATGATCAGTATGACCGCTGCGTAGGAAAGTGCCGGTTCTGCGTCAGATCAATTGACAAGCTATGTAGGCTTTCCTAGGGTGCGCCCATTGTTTTTACCGGATGCAACCATGACTGCTGACGACCGTATCAAACTCGAACCGAGCTGGAAGCAGGCACTGCGTGCCGAGTTCGACCAGCCCTACATGGCAGAGTTGCGCGAATTCCTGCGGCGGGAATACGCCGCCGGTAAGGAGATTTATCCACCAGCACCGTTGATTTTCAATGCCCTCAATTCCACGCCGCTGGACAAGGTCAAGGTGGTGATCCTCGGCCAGGATCCGTACCACGGCCCGGGCCAGGCCCATGGCCTGTGTTTTTCGGTGCAACCGGGGGTGCCGGCGCCGCCGTCGCTGGTCAATATCTACAAGGAATTGAAGCGCGACCTGAACATCGACATTCCCAACCACGGCTATCTGCAAAGCTGGGCCGACCAGGGCGTATTGTTGCTCAACACCACCATGACCGTGGAGCGCGCCACCGCCAACGCCCATGCGGGCAAGGGCTGGCAGCATTTCACCGACCGAATCATCGAAGTGGTCAGCGCCCATCAGCCGCACCTGGTGTTCCTGCTGTGGGGCGCCCATGCGCAGAGCAAGCAGAAGCTGATCGACGCCACCAAGCACCTGGTGCTGACCTCGGTCCACCCGTCGCCGCTGTCGGCTTATCGTGGCTTCCTGGGCTGCGGGCATTTCAGCCGGGCCAACAAGTTTCTCGAGCAGCAGGGCGAGACGCCGATCGATTGGCGGTTGCCGCCGGTTTAAGTGGTCGGCAGTCAGGCCCCATCGCGAGCAAGCTCGCTCCCACAGGTTCAGGGCAACACTAATCCCCTGTGGGAGCGAGCTTGCTCGCGATGAAGGCGCCGCGGACGATCAGACCGAACCCGGCTTGCGCATCCAATACCTGAACAACGGCTCCGCCAGAAACAGCACGAACAGCAGTCGCATCACCTGCAACGCCGTCACCAGTGGCACCGACAGTTGCAGCGTCTCCGCCGTCAGGCTCATTTCGGCAATGCCGCCGGGCATCATGCCCAGTGTCAGCGACCGTAAATCCAGATGGGTCAGGGTGCTCAGGCCCAAGGCGGCGAGCGTGGCGATCAGCATCGTCAGCACTGTGCCGACCAGGGTGCGCCCCATGAATGATGGCGCCCGGCGGAAGAACTGCCGATTGAAATGACAGCCCAATCCACTGCCGATCAGCCACTGACCGATCTGGCTGGCGCCATTGGGCAGGCCGATGTGCAGGTCCCAGCCGACGCTCACCGCCGCGCTCACCAGCAACGGCCCGAACAACCACGGGTTCGGTTGATGCAAGCGTTGCCAAATCCAGGCGAGCAGGGCGCCCGCCGGGAACAGGATCGCCAGCCACAGCCAGTCCACCGTGGTGGCGTGCTGTGCCGGGGTGCCTTCGCCCAGCAGATACTTGAAGGCCGCCGGCACGCACAGCACCACTACCAGCACCCGCAGGCTCTGGCCTGCAGCGACGCGACTGAGGTCCGCGCCGTTGCGGGCGCCGAGGTTGACCATTTCGCCGGAGCCGCCCGGCATGCTGGAGAAGAAGGCGGTGGCGCGGTCCTCGCCGGTACGGCGCATCAACCACACACCCACTACGCTGGACACGCTGGTGATCAACGCGCCGAAAAAGATCAAGCCGAAGTGGCTCAGGACTTGTTCCATCACCACTGGGGTGAAGTGCAGGCCGATACCGATGCCTACCACCCATTGGCCGCATTTACGGCCGCCGGGGATTTCCATCAGTTGCCACGGCGTCAGGCAGCGCACCAGGATGATCGCCAGCAACGAGCCGACCATCCAGGGCAACGGCCAGCCGATCAGGCTGGCCAGGTAACCGCCGGCCAGACCGACCAGCGGTGTTCCCCACCAATGTCTGAAGGTCGCCTCAGACATTGGCCAGGGCGCGACGTTGTGCGGCGCGGCGACGCCAGATCCGCAGCAATGGCATGAACAGCATGATTGCCGTCAGGATCCAGCAACCGAAGGTGATCGGGCTCGACCAGAGGATTTCCAGCGCACCGTTGGAGATCGACAGCGCACGACGCAGGTTCTGCTCCATCAGGCCGCCTAGGATGAAGCCCAGCAGGACCGGCGACAGCGGGAAATCCAGCTTGCGCAGGATGTAGCCGAAGATGCCAATGCCGATCATCAGGAACAGGTCGAACGTCGTGGCATGCACGGCGTAGACGCCGATCCCGGTGATGATCGCAATGACCGGTACCAATGCCCAGTTCGGCACGGCCAGGATGCGGGTGAAGATGCGGATCATCGGGATGTTGAGGATCACCAGCATGATGTTGGCAACGAACAACGAGGCGATCAGGCCCCAGACGATGTCCGGCTGTTGCTGGAACAGCAGCGGACCCGGCGTGATGTTGTACAGCGACAATGCGCCGATCATCACCGCCGTGGTGCCCGAGCCGGGAACACCGAGGGTCAGCATCGGCACCAGCGCCCCGCAGGCGGCGCCGCCAATGGCGGTTTCCGGAGCGGCGAGGCCGCGCTTGTCACCCTGGCCGAACTTGCCACTGGCACCGGCGATACGCTTCTCGGTCATGTAGGCCACGGCACTGGCCAGGGTCGCCCCGGCACCGGGTAACACGCCCATGATGAAACCGAGCACGCCGCAACGCAGGTTCACAGTAAAGACCGATGCCGCTTCCTTGAAGTTGAACATCATCCGCCCGGTAGCTTCTACCGCTTCCTGGCCGCGATGGGTTTTCTCCAGCAGCAACAGGATTTCACTGATGGAGAACAAACCCAGCACCAGCACGACGAACTGAATTCCGTCGGTCAGGTGGATGTTGTCACCGGTGAAACGGTAGACGCCGCTGTTGGCATCGATCCCGACACTGGACAGGAACAGCCCGATCAACGCCGCAATGAACGTCTTGAGCGGTCGGTCGCCGGCCATGCCGCCCAGGCAGACAATGGCGAACACCATCAGGACGAAATATTCCGCCGGTCCGAAGGCAATCGCCCATTTGGCCAATAGCGGCGCGAACAGCACCATGCCACAGGTGGCGATGAACGCGCCGATGAACGAACTCCACGCCGACAGCGACAGCGCCACCCCGGCCAAGCCCTGGCGGGCCATCGGGTAGCCGTCGAGGGTGGTCATCACGGTGGAGGCTTCTCCCGGGATGTTGAGGAGGATCGAGCTGATGCGCCCGCCGTACTCACAACCCAGGTACACCGCCGCCAGCAGGATCAGCGCTGATTCAGGCGGCAGGCCGAGGGCGAACGCAATCGGGATCAGCAGCGCCACGCCGTTGATCGGGCCCAGGCCCGGCAGCAGGCCGACCACAGTGCCGATCAGCGTACCGGTCAACGCGGTGACCAGGTTGTACGGTGTCAGTGCTACGCCAAAACCCTGGCCGAGATAATTCAGGGTATCCATATCAATTCTCCAGGACGTCGAGCAGGCCCAGGGGCAGCGGCACGTCCATCAGCTTGTCGAACAACAGATAAAGACCGATGGCCATCAGGCTGATGATCACCACGCTCGGCACCCAGCGCCCGCCATACAGGCGCGCCATCGGCACGCCGATCAGGATGCTGGCGACAATGAAGCCCAGGGGTTCGAAGGTCCCGGCGAATACCAGCAGCAGTGCCACGCAGATGCCGATCTTCTGCAGGGTTTCACGGTCCAGTTGCGGGTCTTCGTCGCTGTGCACGATGGGGGTTGGACGAAACAGCATGTACAGAAGCGCCAACCCCATCAGCCCCAGCATCAGCAGTGGGAAGGCCCGCGGGCCGACCGGTTCGTAGGAAAAGGCTGCCTGATACGGCCAGGCCATCAGCGCGAGGCCGACGCAGACCAGTAGCAGCAGCGCAGCAAAGATACGTTGGATAGTGAGCATGACTAACTCCTGGGCGACGCCGGTGATGCCAGCGCCGCCGCGAGAACAGAGACGGTTACTGGATCAGGCCGAACTCTTTGGCCAGCACCTTGTAATCAGCCACTTGCTTCTTCACGTAGGTGTCCAGTTCCGGGCCGGTCATGGCAAATGGGAACAGCTCACGCTGGTCACGCAGCTTGGCGAACTCTTCGGAAGCCAGCAGCTTGTCGAACGCGTCTTTCCACCAGGCGTAGTCTTCGTCGCTGACTTTTGGCCCAAGGTAGAAGCCACGAACCACCGGCCAGACGATGTCGTAGCCTTGCTCTTTGGCGGTTGGAATGTCTTTCATCTCCGGCTCGTCGATGCGCTTCTCGGCAAACACGGCCAGCAGGCGCATGTCGCCGCTCTGGATGTGGGGCATGGAGTCGGAAATGTCGGTACTGCCGACCTGGATGTGGCCGCCGAGCAGCGCGGTGGCGATCTCGCCGCCGCCTTCGAGGGCTACGTAACGCAGGTCGCGCGGGTTGATGCCGGCGGCCTTGGCGATGAGGGCGGTCTGCATCCAGTCCTGGCTGCCGACGGTGCCGCCGGAACCGATGACCACCGAGCCCGGATCTTTCTTCAGGGCCTGTACCAGATCGTCGAGGTTCTTGTAGGGCGAATCGCTTTTCACGGCGATGGCGCCATAGCTGGTGCCGACGGCGGCCAGCCAGCGCACGGCGCTTTCATCGAAACGACCGAACTTGCCCTGGGCCAGGTTCAGCAACGAGCCGCTGGACCAGGCCACCAATGTGCCGGCGTCGGCCGGACGCTGGGCGACGACTGCGTTGTAGGCCACCGCACCGACACCGCCCGGCATGTAGGTGACGCGCATCGGTTTGGTCAGCAGCTTTTGATTGACCAGCGCGCTTTGTGCCAGTTTGCAGGTCAAGTCAAAACCGCCGCCGGGGGAAGCTGGGGCGATACATTCCGGGCGCTTCGGTTCGGCGAGCAACTGTCCAGCGACCATCAGGCATCCGACAGCCAGGGCTACTTTACGCAGTGATAGGTTCATTATCGTCTCCACAGGAGTTGTTGTTGTGTGTGGTGCAAATTTGGTGTCGAGGGTTTCCCGGCCTGGTCGTCGCCGATGGCGGACACAGGTTGTTGCCCAAGGTTTCGGGATTGAAGGCGTAGGAAGACGCTGGACCGAGGAGCGGCGGCATCGGCCACGCGGGTCTGTTTGAAGCGGGAAGGGCGAGCAGGCATTGGGGCCTGGAGCTGTAGGGAGAGCATTGTGAATACTCCGCTTTATTGTTCTTATTTGGCGAAAACGCTTCGAGGCATTTTTCGTTTGCGATATACGTCGCGACGGTCAGCCGAAGCTGTCCGTATCTGGACTCTAACTGCTCAACCTTTCGCTAACCTTTCAGTAGGCTTTCATGATTCTTTTGCCTTCACAGCGGCGGACTCGGCTGTAAACTCCGCGCCAAAGAATGGCGCCGACCATCCCTGAATCGAGGAAAAATCCATGCGTGTTCTGCTCGTCGAAGACCATCTGCAGCTCGCCGAAAGTGTTGCCCAGGCGCTCAAGAGCACCGGTTTGACCGTGGATGTGCTGCACGATGGGGTGGCGGCCGACCTGGCCTTGAGCAGTGAGGAGTACGCCGTGGCAATCCTCGATGTTGGGTTGCCGCGCATGGATGGCTTCGAGGTGCTGGCGCGCTTGCGCTCGCGAGGCAAGACCCTGCCGGTGTTGATGCTGACCGCTCGCAGCGACGTCAAGGACCGGGTCCATGGGCTGAACCTCGGCGCCGACGATTACCTGGCCAAGCCCTTCGAACTCACCGAGCTTGAAGCGCGGGTCAAGGCGTTGCTGCGTCGTAGCGTGTTGGGCGGTGAACGCCAGCAGCGCTGTGGTGGGCTGGTCTATGACCTGGACACCCGTCGTTTCACCCTCGACGACGAACTGCTGACCCTGACGTCCCGTGAGCAGGCCGTGCTGGAGGCGTTGATTGCCCGGCCCGGTCGGGTGATGAGCAAGGAGCAAGTGGCGGCCCAGGTGTTCGGCCTGGACGAAGAGGCCAGCCCCGACGCCATCGAAATCTACATCCACCGCCTGCGCAAGAAGCTCGATGGCCATGCCGTGGCGATCGTGACATTCCGAGGCCTGGGCTACCTGCTGGAAAACCGCGATGCATAAGCCCGACAGCCTGCGTTGGCGGCTGCTGCGCAACCTGGCATTGCTGCTGGTGGTGCTGATGCTCGCCAGCGGTCTGAGTGCCTACTGGAACGGTCGCGAGGCCGCGGATACCGCCTACGACCGTACCCTGCTGGCCTCGGCCCGGACCATTGCCGCCGGTCTTTCGCAACGCGACGGCAGTCTCAGTGCGGATGTGCCTTACGTGGCCCTGGATACCTTCGCCTACGACAGTGCCGGGCGCATTTATTACCAGGTCAATGATATTAATCAGAAGTTGATTTCCGGCTACGAAAACCTGCCTGGCCCTCCGCCCGGCACGCCGCGCACGGACGATTACCCGGCCCTGGCCCGCTTCTATAACGCTCGTTATCAGGGCCAGACCGTGCGGGTGGTCAGCCTGCTCAAGGCGGTGAGCGAGCCGGAGATGAACGGCATGGCGGAAATTCGCGTGGCTGAAACCGAAGAGGCGCGGGTCAGCATGGCCCGTAGCCTGGCGGCCGACACTTTGTTGCGCCTGGGCATGCTGGCCGTGGGGGCGCTGTTGTTGGTGTGGTTTGCGGTCAGTGCCGCGCTGCGCCCGCTGGAGCGCTTGCGCACGGCGGTGGAAGAGCGCCAGTCGGACGACCTGCGACCATTGCCGCTGGTGGAAGTCCAGCATGAGCTTTGGCCACTGGTGCGCGCGCTCAACCATTTCACTGAGCGTCTGCGTGGGCAATTCGAACGCCAGGCGCAATTCATTGCCGATGCCGCCCATGAACTGCGCACCCCCCTGGCCGCCCTCAAGGCGCGCCTTGAGCTGGGCCTGCGCGCCAGTGAGCCGGCGACCTGGCGTGAAACCCTGGAAACCGCGGCCCAAGGTACCGACCGGCTGACCCACCTGGCGAATCAGCTGCTGTCTCTGGCGCGCGTGGAAAACGGCGCCCGGGCCATTGCCGAGGGCGGTGCCCAGTTGCTTGATCTCAGCCAATTGGCCCGGGAGTTGGGCATGGCCATGGCCCCGCTGGCCCATGCCCGAGGCGTAGCGTTGGCCCTGGAAGCCGACGAGCCAGTGTGGCTGCGGGGTGAACCGACCTTGTTGAACGAGCTCTTGAGCAATCTGGTGGACAACGCCCTGGCCCATACGCCGCAAGGCGGTAATGTGATCCTGCGGGTCACGGCGCCGGCGGTGCTGGAGGTGGAGGACGATGGCCCCGGCATTCCGCTGCATGAGCGGGACCGAGTGTTCGAGCGCTTCTATCGACGCAACCAGCAAGTGGCCGGTTCAGGCCTGGGATTGGCGATTGTGGGCGAAATCTGCCGTGCCCACTTGGCGCAGATTACCCTGCATGACGGGCAGGAGCGTGGGTTGAAGGTGCGGGTGAGTTTTATCCCGGGTTCAGATTAAGCCAAGGTCAGGCCTGACTTGAGTTGGTTGGCTGACCTGCTTAATAAAACATCGACCGCGCTTCTTCGATATCCACGCACCGGGCCCTGTTGTCCGGGTCGATGCCCAGCTTCTTGAAGGCCGGAACCGCGAACACATCAATTTTGCTGAGGGGGTGGTCGGTGTCCTTGTAGCAATACAGCGCAGCGATCTGCACCAGGTCGATATAATCGATTTGCTTCGAATCCCGGGTGAAATCCAGATACAGCCCCGGCAGTTTCACCAGCCTCTCCGGAAACTCCCAGACGCTGAGCAATTTGTCTCCCAGCACCGGGTGAATCGTTTCGATGACGTGGTTAAGGCTGACCGGATCCGACAGCAATTCGTTGTTGTCCTGTGCATAAGTCAGGATCGGCAGCACGCCAATCTGGTGCACCAGCCCGCCCAGCGCCGCCTGATCAGGCTTGAGCTGCGTATAACCACGACACAACGCATAGCTGACGCCGGCAATCTCCAGGCTTTTGAGCCAGACTTCGCGCATCTTTTGTTCCACCACCTCGGAGCGGGCGTGGAATATCTGTTCCATGACCAGGCCAATGGCCAGGTTGCTGCTGTAGTTGACCCCCAGCCGGGTAATGGCCGTGTGCAGGTCCGTGACCTCTTGGGTGGCGCGCAGCAGTGGGCTGTTGACCACTTTTATCAGGCGAGCCGAGAGGGCCGTGTCGCGGCCGATCACTTTGCTCAGGTTGCTGACGCTGATTTCCGGGTCTTCGGCGGCCCGGCGAATCTGCAGGGCCACTTCCGGTAATGTTGGCAGAACCAGGTCATCGTTATCGATGGCCTGTACCAAATCCCGTTGGACCTTATCCGCCAAATCGCTCATTTCGGTTCTCTAGGGTGTTGCGACAAATGCTGCGATCAGCGCTGGATTTCGCGGTCACGGTCCAGCTCGTAAGGCAAGTCCAGCAACTGCAAGCCCGGGCCTTCCAAAGCACCGAGGTGAAGATTGCCATCTTCTGCTGCTTCGGCCTGTAACACCGCCAGCAGTTCAATGTTTCGCTCGGCACGAGCGGCAATCACCACTTCGCCGATGGAACTGCCGTGAGTGGGGGAAAACAGCGCGGTGCCGGGTTCCGGCAGTTCGCTGGCGTCCAGCTGCAGGCGATACAGGCGCCGCTTGAGCTTGCCCAGGTATTGCATGCGGGCGACGATTTCCTGACCGGTGTAGCAACCTTTCTTGAAACTCACGCCGCCGACGGCCTGCAGGTTGAGCATCTGCGGGATGAACAGTTCGCGAGTGGCCGGCATGACCTGGCCGATCCCGGCACGGACCTGGCCCAGCAGCCATTGGTTCAGGTCCGCCTCGGTCAATGCTGCCCCGAGCCTGGATTTCAGTGTATCTGCCTGCTCGGCGGGGGCCCACAGCTCGGCGCGGCCGGGAGAAACGCGGATAGCGATCAAGGATTCATGGCGAGTGACGCTGTCGGTGTCGACCGGCAGTTCGAGGCCCAGGTCGGTCAGCGCCTTGTCAGCGTTTTCCACGCCGAAACGAACCCAGGCCGCACTTTCATCGGTGAGCTTGGATTTGGAGAACACCGCATATTTTTTCAGGTCCGCCAGTTGCGGTTCAAGCAATGGGGTGGCCATGGCCATCAGCACACCATCGCCTTCGAGCAGGATGCGGAAACTCGATTGCATCCGGCCTTTCTGGGTGCAGCGGGCGCCGAGGCTGGCCTGGCTGTCGCTCAAGTAGTTGAGGTTGCAGGTCAATTGACCTTGCAGGAATTTGCTGGCATCCACGCCGCGGACCGCGAGAACGCCTTCGTGGGACAGGGTGCAGAAAAAAGCGGAATCAGCCATGGGTCATCGCAGGGTAAATAGTCTGGTGGACATCATAAGGGGGCGCCCTTGAAATGGGTAGTTCACAAAGGATCGATGGTGCCCGACCAAAGCGGTCTGTCGCGCTGCGGCGGGGCCTGTATACTTGCGCTCTATTTGAGGAGCGCTCCATGGTCGAAGATGTTGAACTGAATCGCCTCTACTGGCACAGCCGCCGCGGCATGCTTGAGCTGGACGTGTTGCTGGTGCCTTTCGTGAAAGAGGTCTATCCCCATCTTAATGAAGTGGACCGTGCTTGCTACGTTCGTCTGCTCGAGTGCGAGGATCAGGACATGTTTGGCTGGTTCATGGAACGCAGCGAATCCGAAGACCCAGAGTTGCAGCGCATGGTTCGGATGATTCTGGACCGTGTCCAACCCAAGTAGTCGCTTCGAATGCCGCTGGCAGGCCTGCGGGCAACTGCTGGCGGCCTATCTCCTGGCCCAGGTGTTCGCCTTGGCTTCGTTGTTCCTGTTGTCTGTCCCGTTCTGGTTCACGGCGCTTGGCGTTGCGCTGTGCCTGGCTCATGGCGCCTGGACGATACCGCGACATCTCTTGCTGACTCATCCCCGGGCCTTCTGCGGTTTGCGTCGTGATGCCGGTGGCTGGCAGCTCTGGAGCAAAGCCGATGGCTGGCGGCCGGCGCAGTTGCGCCCTGACAGCCTGGCACTGCCGGTGATCGTCGTGCTGCGTTTTCGCCTGCCGGGGGAGCGGCGGATCCGGTCGCTGTGCGTGCCCCGCAACGCGCTGGCGCCGGATGAGCATCGGCGCCTGCGGGTGCGGCTCAAGTTCAGTCGGCGTAGGTGGGCGGCACCAGGATAGTGTCCAGCGCCTCGGGCAGCAGGTTCGGGTAGTCGAGGGTGTAATGCAGTCCTCGGCTTTCCTTGCGTTCCATGGCCGAGCGGATCATCAGTTCGGCCACTTGGGCCAGGTTGCGCAGTTCGATCAGATCGCGGCTGACTTTGTAGTTGCTGTAGAACTCGTCGATTTCGTCCAGCAGCAAGCGCACCCGATGCTGCGCCCTTTGCAGGCGTTTGTTGGTGCGCACAATGCCAACGTAGTCCCACATGAAGCGCCGCAGTTCGTCCCAGTTGTGCGCAATGATCACGTCTTCATCCGAATCGGTGACCTGGCTTGCATCCCAGGATGGTAGCGCGGCAGGAATGGTGATTTGCGGTAGCTGCTCAAGAATGTCTGCCGCGGCCGAGCGTGCATAGACGAAACATTCCAGTAATGAGTTGCTGGCCATGCGGTTGGCGCCGTGCAGGCCGGTGAAGCTGGTTTCGCCAATGGCATACAGGCCCGGTACATCGGTTCGGCCCTGCTGGTCGACCATCACGCCACCGCAGGTGTAATGCGCCGCTGGCACCACTGGGATCGGCTGTTTGGTGATGTCGATGGAGAATTCCAGGCAGCGCTCGTACACCGTTGGGAAATGGCTTTTGATGAACGCTTCGGGCTTGTGGCTGATGTCCAGGTAAACGCAGTCGATGCCCAGTCGCTTCATTTCATGGTCGATGGCCCGGGCGACGATGTCCCGTGGCGCCAGTTCGGCGCGGGGATCGAAGCGCTGCATGAAGCGTTCGCCGTTGGGGAGTTTCAGGTGGGCCCCTTCACCACGCAGGGCCTCGGTCACCAGGAAACTCTTGGCCAACGGGTGATAAAGGCAGGTGGGGTGGAACTGGTTGAACTCCAGGTTCGCCACCCGGCAACCCGAGCGCCAGGCCATGGCAATGCCATCACCGCAGGCGCCGTCGGGGTTGCTGGTGTACAGATAGACTTTCGCCGCGCCACCGGAGGCCAGGATCACGAAGCGTGCGCCGTAGGTGTCGACTTCGCCGGTGCCGCGATTGAGCACGTAGGCGCCCAGGCAACGGTCGCCTTCCAGGCCCAGGCGTTTTTCGGTGATCAGGTCGACCGCGACGCGCTGTTCCAGCAATTCGATGTTCGGCCGTTGCCGAGCCTTGGCCAGCAGGGTCTTGAAGATCGCCGCGCCGGTGGCATCGGCGGCGTGAATAATGCGCCGGTGGCTGTGACCGCCCTCGCGAGTCAAATGAAACTCGAAACCACCGTCCTCGGTGCCGGATTGCTCATCGCGGGTGAACGGCACACCTTGATCGATCAACCACTGGATGGCTTCTTTGCTGTGCTCGACGGTGAAGCGCACCGCCTCCGGATTGCACAGGCCGCCGCCGGCATTGAGAGTGTCTTCGACGTGGGATTCAATGGTGTCGGTGTCGTCCAGCACGGCTGCGACGCCGCCCTGGGCCCAGAATGTCGAGCCGTTGGCCAGGTCGCCTTTGCTCAGTACTGCAATGCGCAGGTGCTCCGGCAGGGTCAGTGCAAGGCTCAATCCGGCGGCGCCGCTGCCGATTACGAGAACATCGTGTTGAAACTGTTGGCTCATTTGGAAGGTTTCCGCTTAAAGCGACCCGGGTCGGGGTTGGCGCACGACATCCGCTTTAACGGGTCAGGCAGCCACGCAGCCCACTAGTATATAGAGGGGGGGATCGGCACAATAGCCGGGCATACATGGCAATGTGAAACCAGCGTGACACAAAAGCGACACGCTTCGTCGGATCACGGTTTCACCAGAAACGCGATAAGGCGGCCGTTTCGAGGACAGTACGCGGTTTATCTCGTCATGGTTGCCCAAGATTCCATTCACAACGCTATAAATAGTGGGAACTTTTGCCAAGCGCCTACGTTCAATAGACGGTTGTCTGCAAAAGGGAGCAGCGTCGGGTTGGTGCAAGATTTCGATTGGAGTCTCTGCCGACAGACCCGACGACAGATTATTCGCGCAGCCGGGGAATCTCGTGCTGCGTTTTTCGTGCGTGCCGAGATCAGAGCGCGTCGGAAACTTGCTTGGAAGGGGGAGAACTTTTGCGAAAAGCCCGAGTCTATGTTTGCAAGCCCGGTCATTTAGTAATGCAAGCCTCCTTCGAGCTTATCGAGGAGTGTTCATGCTAACCCAGGAAGAGGATCAGCAGCTGGTCGAGCGCGTTCAACGCGGCGACAAGCGAGCTTTCGATCTGCTAGTGCTGAAATACCAGCACAAAATTCTCGGGTTGATCGTGCGTTTTGTGCACGACACCCATGAAGCCCAGGATGTCGCTCAGGAAGCTTTTATCAAGGCTTACCGAGCACTTGGTAACTTTCGCGGGGACAGCGCGTTTTACACGTGGCTTTACCGCATCGCCATTAACACGGCGAAAAACTATCTGGTTTCACGCGGCCGCCGGCCGCCGGATAGCGATGTGAGTTCCGAAGATGCAGAGTTCTATGACGGCGATCATGGCCTCAAGGATCTCGAATCACCGGAACGAGCGTTGCTGCGGGATGAGATCGAAGGCACCGTCCATCGAACTATCCAGCAACTGCCCGAAGATTTGCGTACGGCTTTAACTTTACGTGAATTCGACGGTCTGAGTTACGAGGACATTGCGAGTGTCATGCAATGTCCGGTGGGTACCGTGCGCTCCCGGATCTTCCGCGCCCGGGAGGCCATCGATAAAGCCCTGCAACCGTTGTTGCAGGAAAACTGAGACAGCGGCGACAGCCAAGAGAGGAACGCCATGAGTCGTGAAGCCCTGCAGGAATCGCTGTCCGCAGTGATGGATAACGAAGCGGACGAATTGGAATTGCGTCGGGTGCTCAATGCCTTCGACGATGTTGAAACCCGTGAGACCTGGGCTCGTTACCAGATTGCCCGGGCTGTCATGCACAAGGACTTGCTGCTTCCGCGTCTGGACATCGCTGCGGCCGTTTCTGCTGCATTGGCTGACGAAGCCGTACCGGCAAAAGCTTCCCGAGGTCCATGGCGCAGCCTGGGTCGCCTGGCAGTTGCCGCTTCGGTTACCGTAGCCGTTTTGGCCGGTGTACGTTTGTACAACCAGGATGAGATTGCTGGCGTGCAGATGGCACAACAGTCCACTCAGCCAGGCCTGGCCGCTCCACAGGTCAAGGGCCCAGCGGTACTGGCCGGTTACAGCGAAGGGTCGGAAGCTGCAGGTCCTATGGTCAACGGTGTTCTGCAGGGCCAACCTGGCTGGCATGATCAGCGTCTGCCCAACTACCTGCGTCAGCATGCCCAGCAGGCTGCCTTGAAGGGTACCGAAAGCGCGCTGCCTTACGCCCGTGCAGCCAGTCTGGAAAACCGTTAAGGAGGACTATTGCGCGCCATACCTCTATTCACGCTTCTGCTTGGGGGCTGGTGTGCTGTTCCAGCCTATGCCGGTGAGGCTCAAGATTGGTTGAATCGTCTGAGTCAAGCCGAGCAACAGCAGAGCTTCCAGGGCACTTTCGTCTACGAGCGCAACGGTAGTTTTTCTACCCATAACATCTGGCATCGTGTCCAGGATGGCAAAGTCCGCGAGCGGTTACTCCAGCTCGACGGCTCGGCACAGGAAGTCCTACGCATTGATGGACATACTCAATGCGTCAGTGGCTCCTTGATCGCAGGGCTGGGCGATACGCCTGATGGCACCGCACGTGCGCTCGATCCGCAAAAACTCAAGAACTGGTACGACCTTGCTATCATTGGCAAGTCGCGTGTGGCTGGGCGTCAAGCGGTCATCGTGGCTTTGACGCCCAAGGATCAGCATCGCTATGGCTTCGAGCTGCATCTGGACAAGGAGACCGGCTTGCCGCTCAAGTCGTTGTTGCTCAACGACAAGGGCCAATTGCTTGAGCGTTTCCAGTTCACGCGTTTGAGCATTGCCGAGCCGTCAGACGGTGAACTGCAAGCCAGTGCCGACTGTAAGGCGGTCGCACAGGAGCAAGGTAAAGCCGCCTCGGTGAAAGCGACCTGGCATTCGGACTGGCTTCCACCTGGTTTCGAATTGACCAGCAGTACGGCGCGCAAGGATCCGGACACCAAGATTCAGGTCAATAGCTTGATGTACGACGACGGCCTGGCTCGCTTCTCGGTGTTCCTGGAGCCTTTGAACGGCGCTAACGCTACCGATACCCGTACTCAACTCGGCCCGACGGCTGCCGTCTCTCGTCGTCTCACGACGCCTCAGGGCGAAATGATGGTTACGGTAGTCGGCGAGATTCCCATCGGGACAGCGGAGCGGATCGCGCTCTCCATGCGATCCGACGTCACGGCGACCCAGTAGCATGGCGCTGGGGTGGTTCGATTGCGTAAGAGGCTGATAACGCCAGGGCTTGATCGAAATGCCGAAACTTTCTGTCAGCATTTTCATTTGCAAAACTTTTTGTTTTTTTCTATAGGTCAGAGCCGCTCGGCTCTGGCCTTGTCTGTTCCCGGAACAAAAATACCGGCGTATCTTGCCTTGGTGTTTCTTGCTCCATATCGCTTAACCATGCTCGTCGTAACGGGAGCCGTATGTCGATACCACGCTTGAAAACCTATCTCTCCATTTTTGCCACCGTGCTGGTGCTTGGTCAGGCCGTTCCTGCGGTGGCGGTCGAATTGCCTGACTTCACCCAATTGGTCGAGCAGGCCTCGCCCGCAGTGGTGAACATCAGCACCACCCAGAAGTTGCCGGATCGCCGGGTGTCTGACCAACAGATGCCGGACCTGGAAGGGTTGCCACCCATGCTGCGTGAGTTCTTCGAGCGCGGTATGCCGCAGCAGCCGCGTTCGCCCGGCGGCGGTGGCCGCCAGCGTGAAGCGCAATCCCTGGGCTCGGGTTTCATTATCTCGCCCGACGGTTACATCCTGACCAATAACCATGTGATCGCCGATGCCGACGAAATCCTGGTGCGTCTGGCTGATCGCAGCGAGCTAAAGGCCAAGCTGGTCGGCACCGACCCACGTTCCGATGTGGCGCTGCTGAAAATCGAGGGCAAGGATCTGCCGGTACTCAAGCTGGGTAAATCCCAAGACTTGAAAGCCGGCCAATGGGTCGTGGCTATCGGTTCGCCGTTCGGCTTCGACCACACCGTGACCCAAGGCATTGTCAGCGCCATTGGTCGCAGCCTGCCGAACGAAAACTACGTGCCATTCATCCAGACCGACGTGCCGATCAACCCGGGTAACTCCGGTGGTCCGCTGTTCAACCTCGCCGGTGAGGTGGTGGGCATCAACTCCCAGATCTTCACCCGTTCGGGCGGCTTCATGGGCGTGTCCTTCGCCATCCCGATCGACGTTGCCATGGACGTCTCCAACCAACTGAAAAGCGAAGGCAAGGTCAGCCGCGGCTGGTTGGGCGTGGTCATCCAGGAAGTGAACAAGGACTTGGCCGAATCGTTCGGGCTGGAGAAACCGGCCGGTGCGCTGGTGGCACAGATCCAGGAGGGTGGTCCGGCGGCCAAGGGTGGCCTGCAAGTGGGTGACGTGATTCTGAGCATGAATGGTCAACCGATCGTCATGTCCGCAGACCTGCCGCACTTGGTGGGTGCCCTCAAGGCGGGTGCCAAGGCCAATCTGGAAGTGATTCGCGAAGGCAAGCGCAAGAACGTCGAGTTGACCGTCGGCGCCATTCCTGAAGAAGGCAAGGAGTTGGATTCGCAGCCTAAGTCTGGCGTCGAACGCAGCAGCAACCGCCTCGGCGTGGCTGTGGCCGAGCTTACCGAAGAGCAGAAGAAGACCCTGGAGTTGCAAGGCGGCGTAGTGATCAAAGAAGTGCAGGAGGGTCCTGCTGCGCTGATCGGCCTGCAGCCGGGCGACATCATCACGCACCTGAACAACCAGGCAATCGGTTCCGCCAAGGAGTTCACCGACATTGCCAAGGCTCTGCCGAAGAATCGCTCGGTGTCGATGCGGGTTCTGCGCCAGGGGCGTGCAAGCTTCATCACTTTCAAGCTGGCCGAATGACGGGTTAGCGGCTCAATAAAAAACCGCCTCGAAAGAGGCGGTTTTTTTGTGCGCGATGAATACTCAGCCCATCATGTCCTTGACCAGGCGTTCCTGCTCCATGAGTTCCCGTTGCCGGGCATCGATGCGTGACGACAGCGGGAAGTTGGTGCCGGCGCGTCGTTTGGCGAAGTCCAGTTGCTGGATGGCCTGACGGTAGTCACCCACCAGTGCGAAGTACTCAGCCCGCGCCTGATGCAAACCGATGATATTGCCCGACAGCCCACGAGTCTCGGCCACCATGTACCAGACATCCGGATCGTCCGGGCGGGTCTTGAGCAGGTTCTCCAAGGCTTTTTCGGCGTCGGCGGGGCGGTTCTGCTTGAGCAGCAGGTCGACGCGTACCTGGTTGAGCGGATAGTTGCCCGGGTATTGGCTCAGCATCCGGTCGACGCGGGATTGAGCGTCGGCCAGCTTATTGCTGGTGATGTCCAGATCCACCTGGGCCAGGTTGTAGATGATTTCGTTGGGCGATTTGGCCAGCAGCGGCTTGAGGTTCTCCCGGGCTTCATTCAACTGCCCACCCTTGACCTGCGCAATCGCCAGGCCATAGCGGGCCACGTCGTTCTTCGGGTTCTCATCCAGTTGTGCCCGGAAGCGCTTGGCGCCCAGGCCTGGGGTTTCTTCATAGGTCAACTGGACCCGTGCGCGAATCAATTGATAACGCACACTGTCCTCGATGCCGCCCGGCTTGGCTTGTTCGGCTCGGTTACGGGTGTCGGCGATCCGGGACTCGGTCACCGGGTGAGTCAACAGGAATTCGGGCGGCTTGGCGTCAAAGCGATATTGGCGCATCAGGCGTTCGAACATGGTTGGCATGGACCGTGGATCGTAGCCGGCCTTTTCCAGGTTCTGGATGCCGATGCGATCGGCTTCCTGTTCGTTCTGGCGAGAGAAGCGCCGCTGCTCCTGGATGGCGGCCGCCTGGGTCCCGGCAATGGCCGCGATCCCGGCGTCACCGCCACCGGCGGCGGCAATCACGATACCGGCCAACAGTGCCGCCATCATGGGCACTTGCATGCGCTGCTGGGCCTCGACGCCGCGGGCAAAGTGACGTTGCGACAAGTGCGCCAGTTCGTGGGCCATGACCGAGGCGTATTCACCTTCGGTCTGCGCATTGAGGAACAGGCCGCCGTTGACCCCAACGATCCCGCCAGGTGCGGCAAAAGCGTTGAGCTGCGGACTGTTGATCAGGATGAACTCCAGGCGTCGGTCATTGACCTGGCTGGTCTCTACCAATTTATAGACGCTGGACTCGACGTAGTCCTTGAGTTGTGGATCGTTGAGCTGTGAAACCTGGCTGCGCAGCAGGGCCAGCCAGGCGCGGCCCAACTGGTGCTCCTGTTCCGGCGACACAATGGCAGAACTGGCGTCGCCAAGTGACGGCAGGTCGTCGGCGAAGCCCGGCGAGGCAAGCAGGCAGGCGAGCGTCAGCAGGGTGGGGCGCAGAAATGTCATGCACGAAGCCTTAGTCGACAAAGACCCTACTGTAGCCGGACACCGGGCCCGGGACCAGATATTCTAGGTCGCTCAATCACCTGCCGCGGAGTGAACCGATGACCGATGCTGTAGCCCACGATGCCGAATTGGACGCCAGCGGCCTGAATTGTCCGCTGCCGTTGCTCAAGGCCAAGCTGGAACTCAATCGCCTGGCCAGCGGCGCCGTGCTCAAGGTGACCGCGACGGACGCGGGGTCCCAGCGGGATTTCCGCACCTTCGCCCGGTTGGCCGGTCATACGCTGCTGCGTGAGGAAGACGACAATGGCGTCTACCGTTACTGGCTGAAGAAAGCCTGAAAAATCGATAGCGTCTCTTAAGGATTCTTAATGTTCAAAGTGTTACGCGACTGGATTCAGCGCTACTTCTCCGACGAGGAGGCGGTGGTGCTGGCCGTGCTGCTGTTCCTGGCCTTCACGGCGGTCCTCACCCTGGGTGGCATGCTGGCGCCGGTACTGGCGGGGATGGTGCTGGCGTACCTGATGCAGGGGTTGGTCACGACGCTTGAGCGCCTGCGGCTACCGGGTGCCGTGGCCGTGGGCTTGGTGTTCGCCCTGTTCATGGGCTTGTTGTTGGTATTCATCGTGGTGATTGTGCCGCTGCTCTGGCACCAGTTGGTGACGTTGTTCAACGAGCTGCCGGGGATGCTTGCCAAATGGCAGTCGGTGCTGTTGTTGCTGCCAGAGCGCTATCCGCACCTGGTGTCCGATGAGCAGGTGTTGCAGACCATCGAAGTGGTGCGCGGCCAGATCGGCAAGTTCGGCCAGTGGGCGCTGACGTTTTCGCTGTCCAGCTTGCCACTGCTGGTTAACATCATGATCTACCTGGTGCTGGTGCCGATCCTGGTGTTTTTCTTCCTCAAGGATCGGGAAATGATCGGGCGCTGGGTCCGTGGCTACCTGCCCCGTGAGCGGGCGCTGATTACCCGGGTGGCCCAGGAGATGAATCGCCAGATCGCCAATTACATTCGCGGAAAAGTCATCGAGATTTTCATCTGCGGCGGGGTGACCTACATCGGCTTCATGGCCCTGGGGCTCAACTACGCCGCGCTGCTGGCGTTGCTGGTGGGTATTTCGGTGGTGGTGCCCTACGTCGGTACGGTGGTGGTGACCGTGCCCGTGGCGTTGATTGCGCTGTTCCAGTGGGGCTGGGGCGACCAGTTCATTTATCTGATGGCGGTCTACGGGATCATCCAGACGCTGGACGGCAACGTGTTGGTACCGCTGCTGTTCTCCGAGGCGGTGAACCTGCATCCGGTGGCGATTATCTGCGCAGTGTTGTTATTCGGCGGGTTGTGGGGATTCTGGGGCGTGTTCTTTGCGATTCCCCTGGCAACGCTGTTCAAGGCGGTGCTGGATGCGTGGCCGAGCAAGGAGCCGGTGGTGGCGCCGTTGTTGTAGCTGATTCATCGGTTGGGCTGATGGCCTCATCGCGAGCAAGCTCGCTCCCACAGGGTTCTATTGAACATCACAGATCCCATGTGGGAGCGAGCTTGCTCGCGATGGCGCCAGGACAGGCAACGAAAAATGTCAGGCCTTGTTCAGCGCCTGAGCCGCCGCCAACACCGCATCCACATGCCCAGGCACCTTCACACCACGCCATTCCTGGCGCAGTACGCCGTTCTTGTCGATCAGGAACGTGCTGCGATCAACGCCCAGGTATTCCTTGCCATAAAGCTTTTTCAGCTTGATCACGTCGAACAGCTGGCAGACGGCTTCGTCCTTGTCGCTGATCAGCTCGAACGGAAACTCCTGCTTGCACTTGAAGTTCTCGTGGGACTTGAGGCTGTCGCGGGAGACGCCGAACACTTCGGTATTGGCGGCCTTGAACTGCGCGTACTGGTCACGAAAGCCCTGGCCTTCGGTGGTGCAGCCAGGGGTGCTGTCCTTGGGGTAGAAGTAAATCACCACCTGCTTGCCTTTGAGGCCAGCGAGGCTGACGGTCTGTCCGCTGGTGGCGGACGCCTGGAAATCGGTAACCGGCTGGTCGACGGCAACGGCCATGAACGCTTCCTTACATTGGGTTTTGTGGGCGCCACGGTTCGATCAGTGCGTCGAGGTTCATCGCATCGGCGAAGTCCAGGAACTGATCGCGCAGCCAACTGATCTGGGTGCCGGCCGGCAGGGTTACGGTGAACGTGGCATTGAGCATGGTGCCGCCGGTCTGCGGAGCCTGGTAGGTGTCGCATGTCAGGTTTTCCAGCTCGACCTGGTGGTCCATGAAAAACTGGCACAGCTCGTTGATGATGTCCGGCCGGTAGGCCGAGCTCACATAGGCCACGTAGGGCAGGGCCTGGGGACGGTTCTCCAGGGCGGCGCTGCGCACCACGTTGACGGTGAAGGCGTGCTTCTTGGCCAGCAATGACAGGCTGCCTTCCAGGCGAGCCAGGGCGTCCCAGCTGCCGGAGATTTCGAGCACGAGCGCACTGCATTCGCCATGACGGGTCAGGCGTGAGGTTACGACGGCACAGCGATTTTCATGGCTGGCGCGGCACAGGACGTTAGTCAGCTCCATGGGGTTGGCGCCAAGGGCACTGATAACAAGGAATTGTTCGCGGACTGTGGGGGTGGACATGCAGCATTCCTAAAGCGATGAGCGGTCGGCACTTCATGCGGCTCGACACGGCCCCAGGCCCGGATAAACGAACGGTTCAAGCCCTGTGCCTGGGATTGCGCTGCATTCCGGGACGGCGGGAATGCACCATGACAAACGCAGGATCGGGGCTTGTGGCGACGAAAACGGAGGCTGGGAACCGGCGAATGAGCTTATCAGTACCGATCAAAGCCTGAAGGGTAGCGAAAACCATCGCCAAGGGGAATGGTAGTTCGCTTGTACAAGCATCTTGGCGCCAGTACCATTACCGCTCTCTTTTTCCGGCAGGAGCGGTTTCATGATTGCGGGCAGTATGGTGGCACTGGTCACACCCATGGATGCACAAGGGCGTCTTGACTGGGTCAGCCTCAGCAAACTCGTGGACTTCCACCTTGAAAACGGCACCCATGCCATTGTCGCCGTCGGTACCACCGGCGAGTCGGCAACCCTCGATGTCAACGAGCACATCGAAGTCATCCGGGCCGTGGTCAAGCAGGTCAACGGTCGCATCCCGGTCATCGCCGGTACCGGCGCCAACTCGACCCGCGAAGCCGTCGAGCTGACCCGCAACGCCAAGGAAGCCGGCGCCGACGCCTGCCTGCTGGTCGTTCCGTACTACAACAAGCCGACCCAGGAAGGCTTGTACCAGCACTTCAAGTTCATCGCTGAAGCGGTCGACATCCCGCAGATCCTCTATAACGTGCCCGGCCGCACCTCCTGCGACATGCAGGCCGAGACCGTGATTCGCCTTTCCACTGTCCCGAACATCATCGGCATCAAGGAAGCCACCGGCGACCTGAAGCGCGCCAAGGCCATCCTTGATGGCGTGAGCAAGGACTTCATCCTTCTTTCCGGTGATGATCCGACCGCGGTCGAGCTGATCCTGATGGGCGGCAAGGGCAATATTTCCGTCACCGCCAACGTCGCTCCGCGCGAAATGGCCGACCTGTGCGAGGCAGCGCTCAAGGGCGACGCCGATACCGCACGGGCACTTAACGAAAAACTGATGCCGCTGCACAAAGACCTGTTCCTCGAAGCCAACCCGATCCCGGTGAAGTGGGCTTTGGTCGAAATGGGTCTGATGCACCAAGGCATCCGTCTGCCGCTCACCTGGCTCAGCGAAGCCTGTCACGAACCGCTGCGGCAGGCCATGCGCCAGTCCGGCGTCCTGGTTTAATTGAGGAAGTACAACGCATGAAGCGAATGGCCGGACTTTCCGCACTTGCCTTGATTATCTCCAGCACCAGTGGCTGCGGATGGATCTGGGGCCCGGAAGGTTACTTCCGCGACCGTGGTAGCGATTACCTGGAAGCGCAACAGACTGCACCGATGCAACTGCCGCCTGACGTCAGCGTCGCCAAGCGCCTGGATCCGCTGTTGCCGGTCCCGCGTAACGTGGCCGATGACAGCGTCAAGGGCGAATACGTCGTCCCACGTCCACAGCCGCTGTCGGCCATGGCCGATGCCAGCGACTACACCCTGCAAAAGAGTGGCGATTCAAGCTGGGTCATGGCCCAGCATCCACCGGCCGAAGTCTGGCCCGTGGCAATCCAGTTCTTCCAGGACAACGGTTTCCGCCTGGACGAGCAGCGCCCGCAGACGGGTGAATTCACCACCACTTGGCAACGTTCCGATGAACTGTCCGCTGCCATGGCCAAGCGCCTGAGCGCCGCCGGCGTCGCTGCCGACAGCGAAAGCCGCGTGCGGGTGCGTATCGAGCCGGGTGTGCAGCGCAATACCAGTGAAGTCTACGTGGTCAGTGCTGAGCGTCCTGCCGGTAGCACAGCCGACGTAGCGTTCACCAACCGTTCGGTCAATACCGGCCTCGACGCTGCGCTGGTAGACGACATGCTCGCCAGCATGAGCCGTACGGCAGAGCAGGGTGGTTCGGTCTCGATGTTGGCCTCCAAGGAGTTCGATGCGCCGAGCCGCGTCAGCCTGAGCGAAGACGGCAGCGGCAACCCGGTGCTCAACGTCGGTTCGGACCTGGATCGTGCCTGGTCGAGTGTTGGCCGTGCGCTGGAGCAGGGCGAATGGCGGGTTGAGGACATCAACCGTAGCCTGGGCCTGTACTACATCAACCTCGCCGAAAAGGCCGAGAAGAAAGACGAGAAGCCTGGCTTCTTCAGTGGCCTGTTCGGCAGCAAGCCGGACAAGGAAGAAGTTGAAGCCCGCGCCGAGCGTTATCAGGTTCGCCTGAGCAAGGTGGGCGACAACGTCCAGGTGACTGTCGAGAAGAACATCAACACCGTGGCGCCGGCCGATGTGGCGCGCAAAGTGTTGGGCGTGATTCAGGATAACCTGGGCTGATCCGATGCGTTTTGCCGTTCTCGGCAGCGGTAGCCAGGGGAACGGCACGCTGATAGCCAGCGCCGACACGTACGTGCTGGTCGATTGTGGTTTCTCCCTGCGGGAAACCGAGAAGCGCCTGTTGCGCCTGGGTGTGCACCCGGCGCAATTGAGCGCGATACTGGTGACCCACGAACATGCCGACCACGTGCATGGCGTGGGTTTGCTGTCTCGGCGCTACAATTTGCCGGTCTACCTCAGCCGTGGAACGTTGGATGGCCTGCGCAAGCCCATCGAGCCCGCCGGTTTCGTGGTCGGGGGTGAGCAATTGCGCGTTGGCGCCCTGGATATCAGTGTGGTCAGCGTGGCGCACGATGCCCGGGAGCCGACGCAGTATGTGTTCAGCGACGGCGAGCGCCGCTTCGGGTTGCTCACTGACCTGGGTTCGTATTGCAACAAGGTGATGGACAGCTACCGGGACCTCGATGCGTTGATGATCGAGTCCAACCACTGCCGTGACATGCTGGCGCGCGGGTACTACCCGTACTTTCTCAAGCAGCGGGTAGGCGGGGAGCGCGGACATTTGAACAACCACCAGGCGGCGTTCCTGGTGGCCGAGTTGGGCTGGCAAGGCCTGCAACACCTGGTCCTGGCCCATCTGAGCAGCAAGAACAACCTGCCGCAGCTGGCCCGGCAATGTTTTGTCGACACCCTCGGGTGCGACCCGGACTGGCTGCAATTGGCCGATCAAGATTCAGGGCTCGACTGGCGAGATATCGCCTAGCCCACTACTTAGCAAGCGGAGCCCATCATGGAAAAACGTGAAGAACTCTACCGCGGCAAAGCCAAATCGGTTTACAAGACCGACGACGCTGACCGCTTGATCCTGCTGTTTCGCAACGACACCTCGGCGTTCGACGGCAAGCGCATCGAACAGCTGGACCGCAAGGGCATGGTGAACAACAAGTTCAACGCCTTCATCATGCAGAAACTCGAAGCCGCCGGCGTGCCGACCCAGTTCGACAAGCTGCTGGGCGACAACGAATGCCTGGTCAAGAAGCTGGACATGATCCCGGTCGAATGCGTCGTGCGTAACTACGCCGCCGGCAGCCTGGTCAAGCGCCTGGGTGTGGAAGAGGGCATGAAGCTCAACCCCTACACCTTCGAGCTGTTCCTGAAGGACGACGCCAAGGGCGACCCGTTCATCAACGAATCCCACGTCGTGGCATTCGGTTGGGGCACCGCCGAGCAACTGGCCCGCATGAAGGAGTTGTCCCTCAAGGTCAACGAAGTGCTGACCAAGCTGTTCGACGACGCCGGCCTGCTGCTGGTGGACTTCAAGCTTGAGTTCGGTGTGTTCAGCGACGGCTCCATCGTCCTGGGTGACGAATTCAGCCCGGACGGCTGCCGTCTGTGGGACAAGGACACCAAGAAGAAGATGGACAAAGACCGCTTCCGCCAAGGCCTCGGTGATGTCATCGAAGCCTATGAAGAAGTCGCCCAGCGTCTGGGTGTACCGCTGTAATCGACGCAAGCATCTGATAGCACGGAAAAAATTTCGTCCGGGGGTTCGCTTCCGGCAAATGTGCTGGTATGATGCGCGCCACTGGAGAGATGCCGGAGTGGCCGAACGGGACGGATTCGAAATCCGTTGTACTGGCGACAGTACCTAGGGTTCAAATCCCTATCTCTCCGCCATTATTGAATACGACTAAGCCCCTGAAATGGTTGAACATTTCAGGGGCTTTTTCGTTTCTGGCAGTGAGAGGCTGCTCGATGAAGACTAGCTGGCGATGTACTGGTCAGCATCGAGTCACAGGTCAATGGCGGCATCGGCCCGCACCGCACCCTCTCGACACTGATCATCAAGACCTACTTCGTAATAGGAAGCTTGTTAGTGGTTACAAATTGATCGAACGCTTTCTGACTATCACGTGCGGCTTGCCGAACATCATGAAATGTCAGTTCATTGTGAACGAGCTTTTTGTGCGGTTTGTCGACTTTTTTTGTGATGGACATCGGGGCCGCCATCGCGTTTGTATCCAGCTTCGGTGCCATAAACTCGACGCCTATCTATGAGGAAATGGGCCTAGTTAGAGGCCCTTGTAATGCTAGGCAGGCTCGGCATCCAATCGTCTGGCCAAGACATCGAGTAAGTCGCAGCCACCCCTTAAAGGAATGCAGCACAGTTGTGCGAAATCCTGAAGGACCACTGAGTCGGTGGGTATCTCTCCGCGCATCGCGAGATTTTCTAAAAACTGGGTAACAGCACGAATTCTATAGCCTGCTGTATCAAGCAGGATGTGCAGCGGGGCGGTGGTATCGACGAAGAGAGGTTGATCGTCGGCATTACTGGTAAGAGCCATATATTTATTCATTTCAATTATGTCCAGTTGATTGAGGTGTTCCTCAAATTTGCGGAAACTTCTGAACATTTGTTTTCGAGTCGCCAAACCCGCGTCGCCCTTATGAACGACGCCTGAACTATAGGGCTCTCCTCTGGATGTCAGCAACGGGCTGATGCGTAGGAGGATTCTTTGAATTATGTAGGTGAGTAATGTCGGAAATTACTCCTAAGCAGCGAGTCGCTTTCCCTTAGCGTTTTTAACCCGTTATCTGCTTCCAGCAAGGGCTTTCTCCACCTCAGAAAGCCGCTCAAATGAGCCTCCTCACAAGCTCATTTCATTGTGACAACCAGACTAATGGTCTATAGCTCAAGACATGCTTGCCGATAGGTAAGGCAATCCAATCTAAGGAGTGACCCCCCATGCTGCGGTTTTTTGCCGATCTTGGCTTCCGCTGGAAAATCACCCTTCCAATCGCTTTCCTCGCCGTGTTGCTGGTGCTGATGGGGTGGTCGGGCATGCGTGGTATTGATCAGGTGACGCAGTCCAGCACACAGCTGACCAAGCGTTATTTGCCAGCCATCAGTCTGCTGCTCAATGCCGATCGCGATCTTTACCAGGCTTTCGTTGCCGAGCGCAGTTTGCTCGGTGGCAATGCGGGTGGCCATGTGGAGGCACTGCGTGGCAGTCATCGGGACAACCTGAAGCAAGCTTATGATCGCGTGCAGAAATACGCCGCGATGCAACCGAGTGCCGAGGCGCTGGCGCTGGTCAGTCAGTTCAATGATCGCTTTGCACAGTGGTCGCAGGTTTCACGGCAGGTCGTCGAGTTGGCCGGGAGCGATCCGCAACGGGCGAGCACCCTGAGTTTTGGTGACGGTGAAAGTAAGTTCGATACCATGCGCGATGCCATCGACAAGCTGGGTGAGTTGGAAGATGAGGCGTCGCTTCGCGAGGGGCAGGCGGCGATCGACCATGGTCAGGCAGTGGGGATACAGCAAGGCGGCATTCTGTTGATTGGTCTGCTCGGTTGCGTCCTGCTGATCGTTGCCCTGCCAATGGTCGTGCTGCGCCCGATGCGTCGGCTGCTGCACCGTGTCGAGCAAATTGCCGAGGGCGGCGGCGATCTGAAAGGGCGCCTCGAGGTGCGTTCGGCTGACGAGCTGGGCCAGCTTGGCAATGCCTTCAACCGCTTTCTCGACAAGTTGCAGCCGTTGATTGCCGAAGTGGGCCGGGTGACCGGGGAAGTCGATGCTGCGGCACGGAGCATGGCCAACATGGCCGCGACCAACGATAAACTGATCAGCAGCGAGCATGCTGCGCTCGATCAGGTCAGTACCGCTGCGACCCAGATGAGTGCCGCCGTGCATGAAGTGGCGAGTAGCGCACAGAACGCCTCGGACGCCGCGCAGCAAGCCACCAGCCAGTCCCGTGATGGTGCTGAGGTGGTCAGCAGTACCATCGAATCGATCCGTCAACTCGCCCATGAAGTGGAAAGCGCTTCGGGGACCATTGAGGCGTTGGCCCAGGAAACCTCCAGCATTGGCGCCGTGCTCGAGGTGATTCGTGGCATTGCCGAACAAACCAACCTGCTTGCGCTGAACGCCGCCATTGAGGCCGCGAGGGCGGGCGAGCAAGGCCGCGGTTTTGCCGTCGTGGCTGATGAAGTCAGGGCCCTGGCGGCACGTACCCAGGATTCGACCAAGGACATCCAGGTTCGCATCGAGCGCCTGCAAGCCGGTGTCGCCAAGGCAGTGCAAGCCATGCACATCGGCAGTACCAAGGCCCGCGACAGCGTCGAGCGCGCCGCGGGTGTCGATCAGGTGCTCAGTGGTACCGGAGGGTCCATACAACGGATCAACGATATGGCTGCGCAGATCGCCAGCGCCTGTGAAGAGCAGAGCAGTGTCACCGAGGAAATCGCCCGCAATATCTCCGATATCCGAGACTTGTCCAACGAAGCAGCGGAAAACTCTGCGCAGAGCATGCATGCCAGCCAGCAGCTTTCCAATTTGTCGAGGGACCTGAAGGAGCTGACCGGTCGCTTCCGCGCCTGAGCCAGGCCCGAACGTGAGCGCCTCCGAACCCTTGGCGGCGACACCTCGCCAACGACGCCTCCTGGGAGATCACCAGGAAGCTGAATACGATTGAGTTCCTGGTGTAATCAACTGCACCAGGGCGAGTGAGGTGTAACCTCAGATCCAGACATCGTTGACGGCCGTTCGCTCATTGGTTTCATCGCCCGTATTGATGACGCCACGAGGCTCGATCAACAGCAGCTTCACTTCCCGGGCGGCGAAGGGCTTGTGCTCGATGCCTTTTTTGACGACGTACATCTCGCCGGGACCGATCGTCACCGCGCCGTCGCGAAAGTCGATCCGCAGTTCACCTTCGAGCACGATAAACGTTTCATCGGTGTCGGCATGGCTGTGCCAGACGAAGTCACCTTCGAGGCGGGCGATCTTGAATTGGTAGTCGTTCATTTCGGCCACGACTTTCGGTGTCCATTGCTCCTGGAACAATGCGTACTTTTGAGCGAAGTTGATGGGCGAGTATTGAGTGGTCATTGGGGATGCTCGTGGTGTGAGGGAATAAGCGCCACCTTACTGTCCTGGTCGGAGGCGGTATTGCATGATCGTGCAGCTTTTTGCGGCGCCTGGTTTCAGCTTCGACGGAGCATCTTCAGCCAGCGTGCCGGTGAGATGCCGAACGCCTGGGTATGCAGCCGGGTCATGTGGCTCTGATCGAAAAAGCCACTGGCCAGTGCGGCATCGCTCAACGGCGCGCCGTGGAATATCAAGCGACGGGCTTCATTCAATCGACGCTGGGTGATATAGCGATAGGGACTGGTGCCGTACAGCGCACGGAAGTCCCGGGACAGGCTCCATCGGTCCCGACCGCTTGCCTGGACCAAATCATCCAGGGTAATGGCCTGCTCAAGGGCATCATGGATGAACAGTCGGGCACGTTCCGCCGCGGGGTAATCAAGCAATCGCCTCCCGCGGCGGTTACCCGCAGCGATATCGAGGGCCTGGGCCACGTCGTAGATGGCGTCCTCTTCCTCCAGCGGGTCGAGGTGATGATCCATGCTGCTCAATAACCTGCGGGTGGCGATATTGAGGCGAGGGTCGCTCGATAAGCCGCCTTCGATGAAGGGCAACGGTTTGCCGCCCAGCACCTGCTGGATCAACGACGGCTCAATGTAGAACATCCGGTAACGAAAGCCATCGCTTGTCCCCGCCTCACCGTCGTGAACCTCATCCGGGTGCAGGACGATGGTTCCACCGGGCAGGCTATGACGTTTGCTGTGCCGGTAATTGAAACTCTGGACACCGGAAAGCGTAATCCCGATGGCGTAGGTGTCATGCCGGTGTGTGGTGTAGCCATGACCACTGAAATAGGCTTCGATGCGTTCCAGTTTCCTTGATTCAGGTGCCCGCACCAGCCAGTCGTGATTGTGAGTGGATCGAATCATTGGGACTGGCCTCTCGTTCTACTGGTACACGATAGCTGTCTGGCGGGCCCAGGTTGAGGCCACAGAAAGCTGCCCACCCGGAGCAGCTCATGGTCGATACAGCGCCGCGCTGTTTAGATTTCCTTCACCGGTGTCTCGCCGTGGGCATTTTTGATCAGCCCGATGACGTGAAGGCAGTCGGCTTTGTTCACATAGGATTCGCCACTGGCGATCGTTTCGTGGTTACCCGCCCTCAAACGCCAGCGCCATTGGCCTTTTCCGGTGTTCTGGGTACCTCGGGTCTGCCTGTAGATTTCAAAATACATCGGTCCGCTCCATGCGATTGACTCAATAAGACATGCTTTGCACATGTCGTTGCAAGCCTAGCCAAGCTGATAGTTTTGGCTATCGCCAATAGGTTTCCAATGATGATGAGATATTGCCGAAAATTGCAGTGCTTTTGCTCGAACCGACTCGGACCGGGAGCAATGGATGAACCGCAACCAATTGCGCAAGGCCGACATCAACCTGATGGTGGTGGTTGAGACGCTGATGCTTGAGCGTAACGTGACACCGGCACGCGACGAAACAAATACTGCGTAAAAGAATAAAGTCGAGGTATGGTTTGCCACGGCTGAACCCACCTGGTCATATTTCGAATTGGAGTCGAACACATGCCTCACCTGCACATGGAATACACCGCCAACCTGCCCAACCTCAAGGCCGACGTAGCGCTGTTGCGTTTGAATAACGCATTGGTGGCTTCGGGTCAGTTTGCCGCCGAGTCAGACATCAAGAGCCGGGCGGTGAAAGTCGAGACTTACCGGGTGGGTACGGGGTTGGGCGAGCGCGGTTTCGTGCACGTGAAGTTGGCCTTGCTGAGCGGTCGCTCACCGGAAATCAAGAAGCAACTGGCCGACAGCCTGCTGGCCGTGATCCAGGAACTGGACGAATGGCCGGCGGGTGTTTCCGTGCAGCTGTGCGTGGAAATCCTCGACATCGATCGGGGTCCTTACGCCAAGGCTATGATCGGTCAGTGACGGTCAGGCGTCATTCTTGGCGCAGGCCTTGATGATCTGTTCGCGCAGCCAGGTATTGGCGCTGTCCTGATCGGCGGCCGGGCTCCACTGCATGTCCAGGGTGAACCCCGGCAGGCCCTTGGGCGCTTCGTGGTGATTGAAAATTGCCTCGTTGGCCAGCAATTTCTGGATGCGGCGGGGCAGGGTCAGGATGAAGTCGGTGCCGGTGATCATCTTCAGCGCCGCACTGTAGCTGTTGGCGCGCGCGGCAAGCTGGCGTTGATGGGCCTGCTGTGACAGCCAACCATCCACCATGTTGCTGGGCGAATTCCAAGGCGTCGGAAAAACGTGCCGACGCTCCAGGAAAGACTGAAGGCTCAATTGCGCTTGCAAGGGCGTCGCCCGTTTATCCACGACACAGACCAAGTCCTCCTCCAGCAACTGCCGGGATTTGAAATCGGCATGGGCACTGTGGAAGTTCGGGCCGAAGCAGATCACCAGGTCCAGGCTGCCGTCACGCAGTTCCTCGGCCGGAATATCGGCTTCGAGTTTGTGCATATTCACCACCACCGGCAGGTTGGCGTAATCGAAGCCTTGCAGCAGTTGCGGCAGGATCAGGTGCTCGAAGTATTCCGGTGCGCAAATATTGAAGGTGACGGCCTGCCGGGTCGGATCAAACGTCGGCGCACCGGCATGGCACAGGTTGATGCTTTGCAAAATGGTGCGCACGTGGTCGTACATGCCCTCGGCCTTATAGGTAGGGCGCATGCCGGTGCGGGTGTTGATAAACAGCTCGTCTTCGAAGCAGGTGCGCAGTTTCTTGAGGCAGTAACTGACCGTTGACTGACTGACACACAATGCCTCGGACACGCCGGTCACGCTGCTTTGCTCGTACACGGCGGTAAACACCATGAGGTCCTGCATATCGAGCTTTCTGAGGGAGTTACTGTTCAGCATCCGTTCTGTCTCGCTGTGCTCCTTGCGCGGATGTAGCGCAAATCAGACCGACGATCCTAACGGAACGATGGTCCCAAGAGAATGCCATGCACGGGGTTTCATGGTGGGGAGTGGGACAGATAATGTCGCGAATACGACGTGAGGATCAACGCCCGGTCGTTTGCCATTGTTTAGCCTGATCCGATCCATGTTCCATCAAATCCATGTTTAATCACCCTCAGTGTCGTGGGACGCTTTCAGGGTGTGTTTCCGGTGACGCGCTTATGGACGGTTGGCCCGCGGCATTCCTGTACTTTTCATCCGCCATGGCTGCTCCGGTCGGCCGATTCACGTCTGCTTTCACCCCTTCGCTCTGCGCACTGCCCTCTGAACTGGCTTTTTGGGCACTCTGGCATTGTCGCCACGCCCGTCCTCCAGATACCTGTATTCACGGTTGATCAACCCGCGTGTTCGCTGATGGCGAACGCAGACTGACGGCGCCTCATCGCCCGTCCGACACGTCAATACGAGCCTGTTCATGAGCCTTTCCAAGTACTCTTTCGCACCTGTGCAACACGCCCAGGCGTTCCTGGCGCAGCATCCGGATATCGAGCTGTTCGAGTTGTTTATCCTCGACAACAATGGTGTGCCTCGGGGCAAGTTGTTGCATCGGGATGAACTGCTGGCGGTCTACGAAAGTGGCCGGCCGTTGCCCAGTACGATTCTCGGCCTGACCCTCAATGGCGACGATGTGGAGAATTCCGGGCTGGTGTGGGACGTCGGTGACATCGATTGCCGAGCCTATCCCATCAGCGGCAGTTTGCAGCGCATGCCGTGGCGGCTGATCCCCACGGCTGCCGTGCAGGTGAGCATGCATCCTCAGGAGGGCATGCCGGCCACCATTGCCGATCCACGCTATGTGCTCAGCCAGGTGGTCGAGGCCTTGCAGGCGGACGGTTACTACCCGGTGATGGCTGCGGAACTGGAGTTTTATCTGTTGGACGCGCAGCGCGACAGCCAGGGCCGGCCACAACCGGCGCGGGACGCGGATGGCGGCCGGCCGCGCGCCACCCAGGTCTACGGTTTGCGTGAGCTGGAACAGATCGAGCCGTTCCTCGCGGACCTTTATGCGGCGTGCAAGCTGCAGGGCATTCCTGCCCGGACGGCCATTTCCGAATACGCACCGGGGCAGGTGGAGATCACGCTCGAACACCGTGCCGATGCACTGCAAGCCATGGATGAAGCCGTACGCTACAAGCGGCTGGTGAAGGGTGTGGCGCATAAACACGGCATGCAGGCGTGTTTCATGGCCAAGCCGTTCGATCATCTGGCGGGTTCCGGCATGCACATGCACGTCAGCCTGGCCGACAGGGATGGCCACAACCTGTTTGCCAGCGAAGCCGCCGACGGCACGCCGCTGCTGCGCAATGCGGTGGGCGGAATGCTCCACACCTTGCTCGATTCGCTGTTGCTGTTTTGTCCCAACGCCAACTCCTACCGCCGATTCCAGAGCAACAGCTACGCGCCGCTGGCGGCGACCTGGGGTGTGGACAACCGCACGGTGAGCCTGAGAGTGCCGGGCGGTCCGGCCTTCTCGCGGCACATCGAGCACCGCATTTGCGGTGCCGATGCCAACCCGTACCTGGCCGCGGCAGCCATACTGGCCGGCATCCATCATGGCATCCGTGAACGGTGCGATCCGGGAGCGCCTGTCGAGGGCAACGGCTACGCCCAGGCGACTGAGTTATTGCCTACCGATTGGCTCACCACCCTGCGCGCCCTTGAGGCCTCGACCTGGGCGAGGGAAGCCTTCGGCGATGAGTTCCTCGGTGTCTACCTGGCGGTCAAGCGTGCCGAATACCGCCAGTTCATGGGGGAGGTCGGAGAGCAGGACTGGCGCTGGTACCTGAATCAAGCCTGACGAGCGCTTGGAATCGACTGTTTAAATAATTATTTAATGGCAACTTTTTCACGAAAAATTGATGGTGGACTGCCTAAAGTTTGTGGTGCCGTAGGGAACGAATTTTTCACATTCGCTTCGGCGCCTCTTATTCAAAGAGTAACTTTCAGGAAGCCGTCAACCATCATGCTGACCATTAAAGCCGTGCGCCCCGAGTGGGTGACGCTGGCCGCCAGTGCCTTTTTATTAGTGGGTTTCAACGTCATTCTCTGGCAACACTTGCTCACGATCACGGCGACTGATGGCCGGGGCCTGCTGCTGTGCGTGGCATTTGGCGTGATGGTTTTCGGTGTGTTCAACCTGGTGCTGACGCTGGTGGCGTTCCGTCCGGTGCTCAAGCCGTTGTTGATGCTGCTGTTCTTGATCAGTGCCGGCGTGGCGTATTTCATGGCCCAGTATGGCGTGCTGATCGATGCCGGCATGTTACGTAACTTTGCGGAAACCAATGCCACTGAAGTCCGTGACCTGTTGTCGCTGAAGTTATTTGCCTACCTCGGTTTATTAGGGGTGTTGCCGTCCTGGTTATTGTTCAAGACACCCATCAAGTATCGTCGCTGGCCCAAAGAGTTGTTAAATAAGTTAGTTGTCGGTGTGGCCACTGCGGTAATTATCGGCGTGGTTGCCCTGGCCAATTACCAGGGCTTGTCTTCGTTGTTTCGCAATCACCACGAGTTGCACTTGATGGTGGTGCCGAGCAACTACATTGGCGCGTCGATCGGGTACTTGCGCGAGCAGATCGCGTCGGCCAAGCAACCCTTCACCCCGTTGGGCGAGGATGCGGTTCGCAACCCCGTCTGGCAAAGCCACGCCCGCAAATCCCTGACCGTATTGGTGGTGGGGGAGAGCGCCCGTGCCGAAAACTTCGGCATCCTCGGCTATAACCGCGATACCACCCCGACACTGGACAAAGAAGCCGGCCTGATTGCCTTCACCGATGTACATTCCTGCGGTACCGAAACCGCCGTGTCGGTGCCGTGCATGTTTTCCAACATGGGGCGCAAGAACTATGACGCCAGCAAGGCCAAAAATGAGGAGGGCCTACTGGATGTGCTCAAGCGCGCTGGCCTGGAGGTGATCTGGCGGGATAACCAATCCGGCTGCAAAGGCACCTGCGACCGCGTCACCCTGCAGGACGTGAGCAATCTCAAGGATCCAACCCTGTGCGCCAGCAGCGAATGCCGCGACGAAATCCTGCTCCAGGGGTTGCAGCATTTCATCGACACCCTCGATAAAGACACCGTGCTGGTGCTGCATCAGATGGGCAGCCACGGGCCGGAATATTTCAAGCGCTATCCCAAGGAGTACGAGCATTTCACCCCGGTGTGCAAAAGCAACGCGCTGAACAATTGCAGCCGCGAGAGCATCGTCAACGGCTACGACAACACGCTGGTGTACACCGATCATGTGCTGTCGACCCTGATCGACTTGCTTCGGGCCAATCAGGACAAGGTCGACACCGCCATGCTGTACCTGTCGGACCACGGTGAATCCCTGGGTGAATACAACCTGTTTCTCCACGGCACGCCTTACATGCTTGCTCCGGAGCAACAGAAGCATGTGGCGATGCTGGCCTGGTTTTCCGACAGCTATCAGAAGTCTTTCTCGGTCGATACCCATTGCCTGCAACTGAGTCGGGAAAAACCCTTGAGCCAGGACAACCTGTTTCATTCGATGCTCGGGCTGCTGGAAGTCAACAGCAAGGTCTACAACCAGGACCTGGATTTGTTTGCCAGTTGTCGCAGCCCGGTGATCGACGGTGTGTTGGCAAAGGAGTGATGGCCTACACCTTTTTTTCACGTATGGCTGTTTAACCTGTCATCCACCCATCTTCCAAGAGCTGTTCGTATGTCCGGGCAACCCCCTTCCACCGTTGAGCTTGAGTTCGCCAGGCAGCACGATCAGGAGCATGCGCAAGTTTGCTGCCAGCCGGCGCCGCGCCGCCTGCGCCTGACGTTCTGGCGTGACGAGCAGATGGTGCGAAACGCGCTGAAAGTGGCCGGTGAGCCAGGGCTGGTGCTGGATGTGGCGTGTGGGGCGGGGCGGTTCTGGCCAGTGCTGGCCGAGCATGCCAACCGGGTGATCCTGGCAGCGGACCCCTCGCCGGACATGCTTGAGCACGCGCTCACCCACCATGGCGGCGCGGTGCTCAAGCGGGTCAAGACGTTCCCGAGCTCGGCGTTCACCATTGGGCTGTCAGCCAACGCGGTGGATTGTATTTTTTGTCTGCAACTGTTTCGGCACATCAGCGCCAGTGAGCATCGCCTGGCGTTATTGCGTGAATTTCATCGGGTCAGTCGCGACACCGTGATCGTGTCGGTTCAGATCGAAGGGCGCCTTAAGATCGGCCAGGCGCCGCAACGCCACCTGGCCGGCAAGGCTGACGTTGAGGCCGAATTCCGCCAGGCCGGTTTTACCGTGCTGTGGTATCAGGATTTCCTGCCCGGTTTTGCCCTGACACGGGTTTATGTACTGCGTAAGACCAGTTAAGTTCGGATGTAGGACTATTCTTGCGTTTGCGCAGGCAATTTCTCACAGGCTCCTGCTCTATGGATGCTCGCAATCGCCGGCGGCGATATATACTGCGCGCCATTCTTCAAGGGAGAGCCGTGTGGCCATCGATATTCACTGGATTCGCGACAACGATAGCCTCGGTCAGTTTTGCGCCGAATGGCAGCAGTTGCCCTTCGTCGCCCTCGACACCGAATTCATGCGGGTCGACACCTTTTACCCCATTGCCGGTTTGCTGCAGATCGGCGACGGCAAGCGTGCCTACCTGATCGACCCCTTGACCATCGACAACTGGCAGCCCCTGGCCGCACTGCTGGAAAACCCGGCGGTGCTCAAGGTGCTGCACGCCTGCAGCGAAGACCTTGAGGTCCTGCTGCGCTTGACGGGCAGCCTGCCCGCGCCACTGTTCGATACTCAACTGGCCGCCGCCTACCTGAACCTGGGTTTTTCCATGGGCTACTCACGGTTGGTGCAGTCAGTGCTGGGGATCGAATTGCCCAAGGGCGAGACCCGTTCCGACTGGTTGCAGCGGCCCCTGTCCGAGACGCAGATCAGCTACGCGGCTGAAGATGCGGTGCATCTGGCGGAAGTGTTCGTGCAACTGCGCCCGAAGCTTTCCGACGAACGATTCACCTGGGTCCTGGAGGATGGCGCCGAGCTGGTGGCCAACCTGCGTCGCGAAGTCGACCCCTATGAGGTGTACCGCGAGGCCAAGCTGGCCTGGAAACTGTCCCGTGCCCAACTGGCTGTGCTGCGCGAACTGTGTGCCTGGCGGGAGCGAGAGGCGCGGGCCCGTGACTTGCCGCGCAATCGCATCATTCGCGAACACTCGCTATGGCCCCTGGCCCGTACGCAGCCGGATAACCTCGGCGCGCTGGCGAAAATCGAAGACATGCACCCGCGTACCGTACGCCAGGACGGCGAGTTTCTGTTGGACCTGATTCAGCGCGCCGCCAGCGTGCCGCCCGAACAATGGCCGCCCGCCGTGGCGGAGCCGTTGCCCATCGAGGCCTCAGCGCTGGTCAAGCGTCTGCGGGCGTTGGGGCAGGCTGAAGCCGAGCGCCTGGGGATTGCCCCGGAGCTGATGCTGCGCAAGAAAACCCTCGAAGCGCTGATCAAGAGTGGCTTCCCCGAGGGCCCTTACCAATTGCCCGATTCGCTGCGTGGCTGGCGCCGCGAATTGATGGGCCAGGCGCTGCTCGACAGCCTGGCCACTGCCGGAGAACAGCCTTGAAACGTATCTGCTCCATCTACCGAAGCTCGAAGAAAAGCGAGATGTACTTGTATGTGCTCAAGAGCGATGCCTTGAAGCGTGTGCCCGAGCCTTTGATGGCCGCCTTTGGCAAGGCGATCCATGCCTTTGACCTGGTCCTGAGCCCCGAGCGACCGCTGTCTCGGGAAGACATCAACAAAGTGCTGGAGAACCTCGACACCCAGGGTTATCACCTGCAGATGCCACCGGCCGAAGACGAGTACATCGAACATTTGCCCGAAGAGTTGCTGCGGCGTAACGACCCGGTCTGACGATCTCCTGGGCCCCCGTCCTGGGGGCTCTTGAAACACTGGAATGATTTATTGGCGATGATCGCCTGGATGGAGCGACACTCTGTCGGCGGTTGTCTGCATCGTTTTTGAAAGGTTGATTCATGCGCGTTCTGATTGCCGAACACGACCACGTGGTGTATGCCCAGCTTCTGCGCCAGGCTGCCCCCGATCTCGAAGTCCTGACCAGCGGCGACTCCGCTGAACTGTCGCGACTGGCCGCCGACTGCCCGGTCTGGCTTGGCCAGCCCGATCTGCTCGCGACCCTATTGCGTCAAGGCCATCATCCCCGCTGGTTGCAATCGACCTGGGCGGGCATCACGCCGTTGCTGGCCGAGGGCTTGACACGTAATTACCGCCTGACCCGTGCCGTGGGTATTTTCGGCCAGGTCATGGCCGAGTACGTGCTCACTTACATGCTCGGCCATGAACGCGAGGTGCTGGCGCGGCTGGTCAGCCAGGTGGAGCGCAAGTGGGACAACCGCCAGGGACAAGGCCTGGCCGGGCGCAAGGTGCTGATCGTCGGGACCGGCGATATTGGCCAGCGTGTGTCGCAGTTCCTGGTGCCGTTTGGCGTGCAGTTGTATGGCATTGCCAGCGAAGCCCGGGAGTTGGCGCCTTTCATCGAGGTCGGCGCGTTGGCGGATTTGCCGCGTCTGGTGGGTGAAGTGGATTACGTCATTAACCTGCTGCCCAACACGCCCAATACCCATGACGTGTATGACGCGGCGTTGTTCAAGCAATTCAAGCCAAGCGGACTGTTCATCAATGTCGGACGCGGCGTGGCCGTGGTGGATGCGGATCTGGTGCAGGCCTTGAAGGAAGGGCACCTGGCCGGGGCGGTGATCGACGTTTGCCGCCAGGAGCCGCTGCCGCAGCGTCACCCATTCTGGACTGCCTGGGGCCTGCTGTTGACCGGCCATAGCTCGGCCCCGACATCGCCGACGATGATGGTGCAGTTGTTCCTGGAAAACCTGCGGGCCTATCAGGCCGGTGAAGCGCTACGCGGGGAAGTGGATTTCAACCGGGGCTACTGAGGCCCGGATTCAGTGTGGGGGTGGGTTTGCTCCCACAGTGGGTTTTCAGTGGTCACAAAAAATGTGTACGCCACAGATCAAAATGTGGGAGCGAGCTTGCTCGCGATGGCGGAGTGTCAGTCGACATCAAAGTGACTGACCTGACGCCATCGCGAGCAAGCTCGCTCCCACAGTGGATCTTCAGCGGTCACAAAATAGGGTTACAGGGTGAAGTCGCCCTCAGCCACCAATTCGCTCAACGGTCGGCGTGGGCTTGGGGTTTCGCGGGCCTGGAGGTAGTCGGCCAGGGTGGATTTGTCCCCCAGCTTGCCAATCGCCACGGCGGCGTGCAGTGCATAACCTTCCGGGATCTTCAGTTCCTTGCGGGTCAGTTCCTGATCGAAACCGGCCATGCCGTGGGTGTGCCAGCCGCTGAGGCTGGCTTGCAGCGCCAGGTGGCCCCAGGCCGCGCCCGTGTCGAAGGTGTGGGACTGCGCCGGGGTTTCCTCGGTGGCGCCGGGCACCGCAAAGGTGGTTTTCGACACGATGATCACCAACGCCGAGGCGTGCTGGGCCCAGCCGCGGTTGAATTCATTGAGCAGGCCCAGGAAGCGCTCCCAATTCGGCGTGTCGCGGCGTGCATAGAGGAAACGCCACGGTTGGGAGTTGTAGGCCGACGGGGCCCAGCGTGCCGCTTCGAAGAAGCCCAGCAAGGTTTCTTCGGCGATGTTCTCGCCGGTAAAAGCGCGGGGCGACCAGCGTTCGATGAACTGAGGATGAATGGCGTAATCGGCGATGCGAGGATTGGCGCTCATGGGCTTACCTGATTGGGTTCGGGAAGATCAATGAAGCAACCTACGTCCCGACGTCCAGCCTGACAAGCCCCTGCCATACCGACAGTCGCCAACGCTTGGCCTGGCGAGGTCCCGGCACTAGACTGTCGGCCTTTTCACCACCTGATGTTGATGCTTGAGCCATGGCCGCCAAAGTCGAACCGTTCTGGATACGCAAAACCCTCGATCAGCTTGATCCGCAGGAATGGGAATCGCTGTGCGACGGTTGTGGCCTGTGCTGCCTGCAAAAGCTCGAAGACGAAGACGACAACAGCGTCTACTACACGCGCATCGCCTGCAAACTGCTGGACCTGAAAACCTGCCAGTGCACCGATTACCCCAACCGTCGTGATTTCGTTCCCGATTGCATCCAGCTCACGGCGGGTAAGGCCGATGAGTTCAAGTGGCTGCCGCCGACCTGCGGTTATCGACTGGTCAGCGAGGGCAAGGACTTGCCGTTGTGGCATCACCTGGTCTGCGGCGACCGCGATGCCGTGCACCACGAACGTATTTCCCAGTCCGGGCGGATGCTGGCCGAAGGCAGCGTGCCGGAAGAGGATTGGGAAGATCATCTGATTTTCCGCGCCGGCTGAGTCGCCGGGCATCGCGCTACCAGGGAGAACCCATGGCTGCAGGATTGAAACGGATGCTGGCGGCCGGGCTGCTGGCGATGTGCGGGCCGCTGTGGGCGGCGCAGAAAGTCGATCTGGATTATCACGTGCACCTGTTGCCGCAGAGCGACCAGGCCGAAGTGCGCCTGACCCTGGCGCGGGGTTCGGCGGTGCGCAGCCTGGATTTCGACCTCGGCGATGGCAGCCGCTACAGCGATTTCAAGGCTGACGGCCAATGGCAGCTCAGCCCTGGCAAACAAGCGCGTGGTGTCTGGCGCCCGGCCGCCGACAAGGCGAGCCTGAGCTACCGGGTACGCATCAGCCATGCGCGCAAGACGGGCACCTACGAAACCCGCATGACCCCGAACTGGGCCTTGCTGCGCGGCGACGATCTGGTGCCGTCGGCCAAGCTCGATCAGCAGGACGGCGTCGAACTGGTTGCTCGGCTGGAGGTGGAGTTGCCCGATGGCTGGAAAAGCATCGAGACACCCTGGCCGCGCATCGGCAAGCAACGCTTTCGCATCGACAACCCCTCGCGTCTGTTCGATCGCCCCACGGGCTGGATGCTCGCCGGCAAACTTGGCAGCCGCCGTACGCGCCTGGGAGAGACCGAGGTGACGGTGGCCTCGCCCCAGGGCCAGGGCATGCGCCGGATGGATGTACTGACGCTGCTGACGTTCGTCTGGCCGCAGGTGCAAGCGGTGGTACCGCGCCATCCTGCCAAGCTGCTGATTGTCGGCGCGGGTGACCCGTTGTGGCGGGGTGCCCAGGCCGGGCATGACTCGATTTACCTGCACAGCCGTCCGCCCCTGGTCAGCGAGCGGGGCAGTAGCCCATTGTTGCGCGAGCTGGTGCAGGCGCTGGCGCGCGTCAATGATCATGATCGCAGCGACTGGATCAGCGAGGGGCTGACCGAGTACTACGCTGTCGAACTGCTGCGCCGCGCTGGCGGCATAAGCGATGAGCGCTATCAGGCCCTGAATGACCGGCTCGCCCGGGACAGCAAGGGTGTCACGACCTTGCGCGGCGAGCAGGTCAGCCCGGCGACGGTGGCCAAGGCGGTGTTGCTGCTGCAGGAACTGGACCGCGAGATACGTCTGAAAACCCGTAACAAGCGTTCGCTGGATGATGTGTTGCAGGGGGCGATGCGGCTGGAAACGGTCGACACCCAGGAGTTTGTGCAGCTCAGTGAAAGCATCCTGGGTGCAAGCTCTACTGTGTTGGATACCCGGTTACTTCAGTGACATCGCTATCGCGAGCAAGCTCGCTCCCACATTGATCGATGTCGTACACAAATAGTGTGTGCAGCAAAGATCCAGTGTGGGAAGCGAGCTTGCTCGCGATGAGGCCATCAATGTCACCGCAAAAATCAGAGCCCAGCCTTCGGCGAAACCAGCGAATCATTCCCGGTCACCGTCGCCGTGCCAGTCGCCGCTTCGGCATTGGCCTTCAGGCGGCTCAGCTCATCGCCGGCCTGCTCGATCCGGGCGCGGGCGTTGTGCAGATTTTGGCGGTTCTTTTCCAGCAGGGCCTTGGCCGAACAGTGCCCGGTGATACCCCGCGCCAGGGCCATGCCACCGATAGCCAATTGAGCCAGACCGATCACACCGCCGCGACGCAAGCCCTTGCCCATCATCAGCACACCGCCGGCCAGTGAGCCAATGCGTTCCCAACCATGCACGTTTTGCGGCGGATGAGATTGGAAAGGGGTGCTCTCAATCGGCTCGAACGGATTGTTGTCGCTCATGATCTGTCTCCAGTATGGGATTGGTATAAAACTGACTGTTCGAGTAATTGCCTTGTTCAATCAATTTTGCACCGATCAGCGGAATTGCGGCCCCGAGCGGGTGTTGTTGCCTTTGGCCATGCGGTCGTACAGCACGACGTTGACCGTGGCGGCCAGGTTCATGCAGCCGGTGGTGGGGATGTACACCACGTCTTCGCACCAGTCGCGAATGTCTTTGTCCAGCGAGCCATCCTCGGGACCGAAGATGTACAGCGCCCGGTCCGGGTGAGTGTATTCCGGCAACGGGCGGGCGCCTTCCACCAGTTCCACGGCCACCGGCACACAGCCCAGGGGCAGAATTTTCTTCAGGTCATCGATGCCGATCAGCGGGATGTCGTAGTGGACTTTCTTGGTGTCGGTGACAAAGTCGGCGGCACGTTCATAGCGCTTGCCGGTGTAGAACACCGACGCCACGCCGTAGCAACCGGCGGCACGCATGACCGAACCGACGTTTTCCGGTGACTTGGGATTGAACAGACCGATGCAGCTGTAGCGTTTGTTGGCCACGGGCGGGGTGCCTTTGGGGAAAAGGCGAGATTATACGGGGAATGCAGGAGGGCGGTCAGTTTCGCTGATTGGTGGTGAAAGGGGGATCGCCATCGCGAGCAAGCTCGCGCTGGACTGCGCAGCAGTCCTTTTATAAGGCAGGGGGTTGCTTCGCAACCCAGCGGGAGCAAGCTCCCTCGCCACAAAAGCGGGCTACTCGTCTTTCTTCATCAGCCCAGCCAGCGCCGCAAACGGGTTGTGCGTGGCCTTGGCGATTTTCGGCGTACTCAGCGAGCCTTCGCCGAAGTACTGTTGGTCGGTGTAACGCGAGTGTTCGTTGTCATGGCAGTACAGGCACAGCAGTTCCCAGTTGGAACCGTCCTGCGGGTTGTTGTCATGGTTGTGGTCGCGGTGGTGAACGGTCAGTTCGCTCAGGCGCTTGCCGGAAAACTCACGGGCGCAGCGACCGCAGACATGGGGGTACATTTTCAGGGCTTTGTCGCGGTAGCCCATTTCCCGATCACGCTGGGCGTCGGCGAGGATGCGGTCCAGCTTGGCGGTGTTGGACGGTGGTGTTGACGAACTCATGGGTTCACCTTTGTAAAAAGACTGATAACGGTTGAACGCAGTTTAGCTCAGCCCTTGAGCTTCTCGGCAATCCAGATGGTGTGGCGGGTGCCTTTGTTGCCATGGGCGAACACTTGCACCTCTTCGGCCTTGAAACCGGCCTTTTTCAGCTTGTCGGAAAACTGCCGGTCAGCGCTGGCCGACCACACCGCCAGCACGCCCTTGGGTCGCAGGGCTTTGGCGCACGCCGCCAGGCCACCGGCCGAATACAGCCAACTGTTGGCTTTCTGGGTCAGGCCTTCGGGGCCGTTGTCGACGTCCAGCATGATGGCGTCGAAACCCTGGGGCTCGGCTTGCAGCACCTTGGCCACATCTTCCATGCGGATCACGGTGCGCGGATCCGACAGCGGCCGCCCGGCCTTTTCACCGAGGGGGCCGCGGTTCCACTCCACCACGCCCGGTACCAATTCGGCCACCACCACTTCGGCAGTCTTGCCCAGGTGCTTGAGCGCCGAGGCGAGGGTAAAGCCCATGCCGAGGCCGCCGATCAGCACGCGCGAGCCGGGCCGGCCGGCGACCTTGCGGCAGGGAATCTCCGCCAGGGCGTCTTCGGAACCGTGCATGCGGGTGTTCATCAACTGCCCGCCATCACCGCCCTGGATCTTGATGACGAAGTCTTCGCCGTACTCGAACAGGCACAAGGCACCGCCGTTGTCAGGGATGGGGGTGCTGTCGAGCAGAACGAAACGTTTCATGGAAATCTCGTGAGAGGGGGCAAACCGGCGCGGTAAGGACTAGCCTGAAGGCAGACAATAGCCACGGAGCCATTGATGAAGTGCATCATTCTAACGGCCATTGCCCTGGCGACGCTCTCGATAAGTTGGGCGCAGGCCCAGCAACCGACGATTCCGGTAAGCCCGGCGTCCATTCCCGGCTCGCCCGGCACGGCCACACCCATGCCATACCCGCCGGTCACGCCCAACGGCGTGCCCAAGCCAGGCCCCGGAAGCGGTGGGCCGCCGTTGTTGCCACCGATTGAAATGCCCAAGCCGCCCAAGGATCAGCCGATACCGGGCATGGAGCCGAATCCGCCGAAGGCCAAGTCGCCGGGGGGATAAATCGACAAGACGACGCTATGACCTGTGGGAGCGAGCTTGCTCGCGATAGCGGTGTGTCAGTCGGCTTCAATGCTGGCTGATCCACCGCCATCGCGAGCAAGCTCGCTCCCACAGGTATTGGCTGTCAGACCTGTTGCGACAGCAACTGCCCATCGGCCATGCGCAGGCGCTTGGACAGGGAGACGGCGAGGGCACGGATGATCTTGGCGGCAATCTTCGGGGCGTCGTTGAGCATTTTCTCCAGGGAGTCCTTGCCCAGGTTCAACAGTTGGCAATCACTGGCGGCGATGCAACTGGCCGAGCGTCGCTCGCCATCGAGCACCGCCATTTCACCGAACGCCCGGCCACTGCGCAGCGTGGCGATAGTCACAGGTTGGCCGTCGGGGCCGGTTTTCTGCACGGCCACTTGGCCGGTGTGGATGATGCACATGAAGCTGCCGGCATCGCCCTCGCGGAAAATCGCTTCGCCTGCGGCGATGGCGCTGATGCTGAAGTAGCCCGACGCCGCGGCGAAGTCCACAGGCAGCAATTGGTCGAACAGACCGCAGTCCATCAGCCAGTCACGGATTTCTTTGTTCAGTAAGGTCGGTTCTGACATGTCGTCACGGTCTTTTTCTTGTGTCTGTCGCGTGTTGGGAGGATCTGGGTGTGGAATACCTGTGGGAGCGGGCTTGCTCGCGAAGACGGTGTGTCAGTCGACACATCAGCTGAATGTCAGTCCGCCTTCGCGAGCAAGCCCGCTCCCACATTTCGAGACTGCGTCGTTCCCTAAGACCCGACCGCCCCACAGAGTTCCTCAGCCCAACCCCAAAACCTTCAAAACAAATGCATATTCGAGCGCTACGTCACGCAATCCCTGGTAGCGCCCGCTCATTCCGCCGTGGCCGGCGCCCAGTTCGGTCTTGAGCAGCAAGGGGTTGTCATCGGTCTTGGTGGCCCGCAACTTCGCCACCCACTTGGCTGCTTCCCAATACTGCACGCGACTGTCGTTGTAGCCGGCGATCACCAGCAGCGCCGGGTACGCCTGGGCGCTGACGTTTTCGTACGGGGCGTAGGTCCGGATCCGATCATAAACGTCCGGCTCCTGCGGATTGCCCCATTCGTCGTATTCGGTGACGGTCAAGGGCAGGTCCGGATCGAGCATGGTGTTGAGCACATCGACGAACGGCACTTCGGCAATCGCGACCTTGAACAGCTCCGGGCGTTGATTGAGCACTGCACCGATCAGCAAGCCACCGGCACTGCCGCCGCTGATCGCCAGTTGCTCGGCGGTGGTGAAGCCCTTGGCGATCAAATGCTCGGCGCAGGCGATGAAGTCGCTGAATGTGTTGTGCTTGTGTTCCTGCTTGCCGGCGCGGTACCAGGCTTCCCCCAGCTCACCGCCACCGCGCACATGGGCGATGGCAAACGCCACGCCACGGTCGAGCAGGCTCAGGCGCGCGTGGGAAAACCACGGATCGAGGCTTTCGCCATAGGCACCGTAGCCGTACAGGTACAGCGGCACCGGCTGGCCGAGGGCCTCGCGCTTGACCACCAGGCTGATGGGTACCTGCGTACCGTCCGGTGCCGTCGCCCATAGCCGCTGGCTGACGTACGCATCGGCGTCGAACGGGCCCAGCACCGGGGTCTGCTTGAGGACAACCTGTTCGCCGCTGGCCAGGTCCAATTGACGGATCTGCGCCGGACGGTTCAGGGCCTCGTAGCGCAGGCGAATGCGCTCGCTGACGAACTCCAGGCTGTTCTGCACATGCAGGCTGTAGGCCGCGTCCGGCAATTGCACCCGATACGCCGGCAAATCCTGTGGATGAACCTCGATGATCGGCAGGCCACCTTCACGCAGGCTCAAGGTCATGGCCCCGGCGTTCAGGCTCAAACCGTCGATCATCACAGTGTCGCTGTGGGGAATCAGGTTCTGCCAGTCGGCTTCGGTAGGCACCACGCCATTGTCGGCGGCCTGGTACAAGGCGAAGTTGATCCCGTCGCGGTTACTGCGGATCAGCCACGTCCATTGACCATCGAGCAGGCCGTGATCGACATCGTATTCGTGGTTCTCCAGGCGGGGCGCCAGGCAGGTGAAGGGCAGTTGCGGATGCGCGGCGTCCAGCACCCAGACTTCACTGGTGGTCTTGCTGCCCAGGGACAGGATCAGTTGCCGCTCGGAGCTGGAACGGTAGCAATGCAGGAAGAAACGCCCGTCCGGCTCGTGGAACACTTCTTCGGCGGCGGTGCCATCGAGACGATAGCGCCAGAGTTTGTGCGGGCGATGGGTTTCGTCCAGCTCACCAAAAAACAGCGTCAGGCTGTCATTGGCCCAGGTCATGCTGCCGTCGCAATTCTCGAAGGACAGTTCACTGACCTTCTCATTGGACAATTCCTTCACGAACAGCGTGTAAATCTCGTCGCCCGTGGTGTCCAGGCTGTAGGCCAGGCGCTGGTGGTCGGGGCTGATGCTGAATGCGCCAAGGGAAAAGAAACCGCCGCCGGCCAATTCGTTTGGGTCCAGCAGCAGCTGTTCGCGGTGCTCGTCTACGGTCAGGCTGTCGTCGCCCGGGCGTGGGCAGCGGTAATGGCGCGGGTATTCGTCACCGGCCGTGGTGCGGGTGTAATACAGGTACGGACCCCAGGGCGAGGGCAGGGACAGGTCGGTCTCGAGGATCCGGCCCTTGATCTCCTGGAACAGGGTTTCGCGCAGTTCGGCCTGGTTGGCAAGTTGGGCTTCCTGGTAGCTGTTTTCAGCCTTGAGGTAGTCGAGCACGGCGTCGGTGTCGCGCTCCTGCAGCCAGGCGTATGGGTCAACACCGGCGTCCCTGTGGGCAATCGGGGCGTTGGAAACGTGGGCAGATAGGGACATGAAAGGCTCTCGAACGTTGTACGAAAAGGGACCAGCGGCCCGCGTGGTTAGTTCTGTCAGGCAAGCGAACTCACCACACAAGTCACTCGGCAGACGCCGGGGCAGCCTGACGAGCGAAAAGCCGTTACTATAAGCGCCTATTTGCCTGCCTTGCCATGGACACCATGACCGAGAACGACTATCTGATTGCCTGGGGCCTCTACGCCTTCGCCGCCCTGGGCTGCCTGCTGGTATGGATGCGCATGACCCGCTGGATGTGGCGCTGGTTGCGCGAGCCGCTGCGGCTGTTGATGGCGGTGTTGCTGTTCAGCCCCACCATCGTTGATCCGGTGAAGGAAAAGATCGCCCCGGCCCTGGCCATTGTCGCCCTGGACGTGCTGTTCAAAGTGGGTAACAACGTCTGGCGGGCAGCGTCGGATCTGCTCATGTACGGCATGATCGCCTTCGGTCTCTATTTGATTTTCGTGCTGATCCGCTTCCCCATCGAGCGCGCCTCCAACGCTCGCAAGGAGCGGGCTGCCGCAGCAAAAGCCGCCGCTGCGGCCGATGATGAACTGCAGGACGAACCACCGTTCGGTGTGGCCGGTGATGACCGTTATGGTCGCCCGCCGGTGCCGAGCAATCCCCAGCGTTCGCGTATCGAACCGCGCCTGTAAACCAGGCCTGCCCATTCAAGCGAGAGTTCGAGCATGTGTGAGTTACTGGGCATGAGTGCCAATGTGCCGACCGACATCGTGTTCAGCTTCACCGGGTTGATGCAGCGCGGCGGCAAGACCGGGCCGCACCGGGACGGCTGGGGCATCGCGTTCTATGAGGGCCGAGGCCTGCGCCTGTTCCAGGACCCGGCCGCCAGCTGCGAGTCGGAAGTGGCGAACCTGGTGCAGCGTTATCCGATCAAGAGCGAAGTGGTGATCGGGCACATCCGCCAGGCCAACGTCGGCAAGGTCTGCCTGTCCAACACCCACCCCTTCGTGCGTGAGTTGTGGGGCCGCAACTGGTGTTTTGCCCACAACGGTCAACTCGCCGATTTCCACCCTGAGGTCAGTTTCTACCGCCCGGTGGGCGACACCGACAGTGAAGCGGCGTTCTGCGATTTGCTCAACCGCGTGCGCCTGACGTTCCCGGAACCGGTGGAAGTGGAGCAATTGCTCCCGTCGTTGATTGAGGCCTGCGCCGAATACCGCAGCAAAGGCGTGTTCAATTGTTTGCTGAGCGATGGCGACTGGCTGTTCTGCTACTGCTCGACCAAACTGGCCCAGATCACCCGTCGCGCCCCGTTTGGCCCGGCGCGCCTCAAGGATGTGGACGTGATCGTCGATTTCCAGGCCGAAACCACGCCCAACGACGTGGTCACGGTCATCGCCACCGAACCCTTGACCGAAAACGAAACCTGGACCCGTTACGAACCGGGCCAATGGAGCCTGTGGCGACGCGGTGAATGCGTCAGCCACGGCCAGACCGAATAAGGACGTCACGTTATGTTGCTCAGTTATCTCCGGCTGGTGTTGTTCGCTGTGGGCCTGTTGGTGGGGGTCCAGGTGCCGGGCTTCGTCAGCGATTACGCCAAGCGGGTCGAGGCGCACTTGATCGAGGCGCAAACCGGCCTGCAAGGTTTCCAGGGCACCGCCAACCAGTTTTTCAAGGGGGACATGCAGGCCCTGGTGGCCCATTACCGCGCCAGCGAAGACCCGATCTTTCGCAGCGATGCCGACAGCCTGAACACCTTGCTGGTTCGCCAGCAGGCCCTGGACAAACAGTTCCAGGCGATGCAAGGCCCGTGGTACATCCGTTTGCTGCAAGTGGCGCTGGCCGCCGACCCGGACATTCGCAAGGAAACCTGGAACGGCTACAGCTACCAGATCCTGCTGACCCCCGAGGCCATGATCTGGGGCATCAGCGGGGCCCTGTTGCTGTCGTTTGGCCTGGAATGCCTGTTCCGCCTGATCGACTGGGTGGTACTGGGCGGCAAGCGCCTGCGCCAGAGCCGGCCGATTGAAGAGCGGGATCTGCGGGGGCTGTAAAGCCGCAGCCGGCTTCTGTGGCGAGGGAGCTCGCTCCCGCTGGTCTGCGCAGCAGACCCAAACCTGCTGGACACCATCAACCTGACACTGCGTGGTGCCTGGTTTTGGGGCCGCTTCACGGCCCAGCGGGAGCAAGCTCCCTCGCCACAACGGTGTTCAGCCAGGCCCTGCGTCTTACCCAATCAAGTTTTTCTTATGACCCAGCCGAGGTTTTATTCGTTGGACGGGATCGGCCGCGCGCTCAAGAATCGGGGCAACGGTCTCCACGTCAGCGTCGTCGAGACTCACAACAATAAAACCGCGGAGAACCCCCATGAGTGCACCCGACACGCTCGGCGTCCCTAAACCCCAGGCCCGTTCTGGCCCGTTCGATTGGTATCGCAATATCAATCAGCAGGAACGTCGCACATTCTGGAGTTGCAAGATTGGCTACGCCCTGGACGGCATGGACACACAGATGCTCAGTTTCGTGGTGCCGACCCTGATCGCGATGTGGGGTATCACCACCGGCCAAGCGGGGCTGATCCACACCAGTACCCTGATCGCTTCGGCCATTGGCGGCTGGGTGGCGGGCATTCTCTCGGACCGTATCGGTCGGGTGCGCACCCTGCAACTGACGGTGCTGTGGTTCGCGTTTTTCACCTTCCTGTGCGGCTTCGCCCAGAACTACGAACAACTGTTGATCGCCCGCACGTTGATGGGCTTCGGCTTTGGCGGCGAATGGACGGCCGGTGCGGTGTTGATGGGTGAGGTAATCCGCGCCAAGGACCGCGGCAAGGCGGTCGGTATGGTGCAATCGGGTTGGGCGCTGGGCTGGGGTATGACGGCGATTCTGTATGCGCTGCTGTTTTCGGTGTTGCCGCCGGAAGACGCCTGGCGCGCCTTGTTCATTCTGGGCATTGTCCCGGCAGTATTCGTGATTTTCGTCCGGCGGCTGGTCAAGGACCCAGAAGTCTATAACCAGGCCAAGGCCCGGCAAACACCGAGCAATCCGGCGAAGTTCTACGAGATCTTCGCCCCCGGCATACTGTTCACCACCTTTCGTGCCTCGTTGCTGACCACCGGTGCTCTGGGCGGTTACTACGCCATCACGTCCTGGCTGCCGACGTTCCTGAAAAATGAGCGCGGCCTGAGTGTATTGAGCACCGGCGGCTACCTGGCGATGGTGATCGTTGGTTCCTACGTGGGCTACGTCATCAGTGCATATTTGAGTGACATCCTGGGCCGTAAAAAGAACTTCGTCCTGTACGCCATCGGCTCATTCACCATCGTGCTGTTGTATACCCAACTGCACGTGAGCAATAACGTGATGCTCTGGCTGGGCTTCCCCTTGGGGTTCTTCGCGTCGGGCATGTTCAGCGGCATGGGCTCGTTCCTTACCGAGTTGTTCCCGACGCGCATTCGCGGTTCGGGCCAGGGTTTCTGCTACAACATCGGCCGGGCGGTGGCGGCATTGTTCCCGCTGTTGATCGGCCTGCTGAGCCAGAAGGTGCCGCTGAGCGTGGGGATCGGTGCGTTTGCGGCGGTGTCCTATGGCGTGGTGATCCTGGCGGCCCTGAGCCTGCCGGAAACCCAAGGCAAGCAGCTGGAAGCCGAGTAACTGATAACCTGCGGGGCACATGTCCCGCAGTTAAACGAAGAAAGCACCTACAGGAGCGTTCACCGTGAACCGCCTGCTATTGAACTGCGACATCGGCGAGAGCTTCGGCAACTGGACCATGGGTCTGGACGCCGAGGTCATGCCCTTCATCGATTGTGCCAACATCGCCTGCGGTTTTCATGCCGGCGACCCGAGCATCATGCGCAAGACCGTCAGCCTGGCCCTGAGCCACGGCGTGCGGATCGGCGCGCACCCGGCCTATCAAGACCTGGCGGGCTTTGGTCGGCGGTCCATGGCCTATGGCGCCCAAGAACTGCAGGACTTGCTGCACTACCAGATCGGCGCTCTCGACGGCATTTGCCGGGCTCAGGGCGGGCAGGTCAGCTACGTCAAACCCCATGGGGCGATGTACAACGACATGATGGCCAATCCAACGCAACTGCGTGCCGTGATCCAGGCGGTTGCCGCCTATGACCGGCAGTTGCCGCTGATGCTGATGGCGACCCGGGACAACAGCGCCGCCCAGGCCCTGGGCGATGAATATGGCCTGACCCTGTGGTTCGAAGCCTTCGCCGACCGTGCCTATGACAGTGCCGGTCGCCTGGTTTCGCGGCAAGCGCCGGGAGCCGTGCACCACGAGCCCGAGGTTATCATCGAGCAAGCCCTGACCATTGCCCGCGGCGATGCGCTGACTGCCAGCGATGGCAGCGCCCTGAATCTGAAGGCCAACACGTTGTGTGTGCACGGTGATAACGCCAGCTCCGTGGCCGCCGTACAACGTATCCGTGAAGCCCTGAATCGGCAGAGCGCGCCATGACACCACGTTTGGAAGTGGTGGCGGTGGACTGCCTGATGGTCCGACTGTTCGATGAGATCGCCGAGACCAACATGCCGTGGATGCTCGCCGCCAGTGCGCGGCTCAAAGCGGTATTTGCCGAGCATCTGATTGATCTGGTGCCGTCCTACACCACGCTGATGGTGCACTACGATATGTTGGCGCTGACGCCGGTCCAGGCCCGGGATCTGATCGGCGAGGCGCTGAGAAACCTTTCACCCGATGCCCGCTCGGTCGGCCAATGCCATGTGCTGCCGGTGTGGTATGACCCCAGTGTCGGCCCGGAACTGAGCCTGTTGGCGAGCCGCGGCGGTTTGACGGTGCAGCAGGTGATCCGCTGCCACAGCGAGCGCGAGTACCAGGTGTTCGCCCTGGGCTTTGCACCTGGATTTGCCTTCATGGGGTTGGTGGACGAAGTGCTGGCCGCGCCACGCCTCGACACGCCGCGCAAGCGGGTAGCGGCGGGCAGCGTCGGGATCGCCGAGCGTCAGACCGCGGCGTATCCAGTGGTATCACCCGGTGGCTGGAACCTGATCGGCCGCACCCCGGCCAAATTGTTCGACCGCGAGCGCGACGGCTACAGCTTGATGCAGCCCGGCGATACGGTGCGCTTCGCCGCCGTGGATCACGCCGAATTCATCGCACTGGGCGGCGACGATACACCGCTGGAGGCCCAGGCATGAGCCGTCTATTGATCGAGGCCAGCACACCGCTGTGCCTGTTGCAGGACACCGGTCGTTTCGGCGTCAGACATTTGGGCGTGACCCAGGGCGGCGCGGCGGATTGGCTGTCGATGGCCTGGGCCAACTGGATGTTGGGCAATGCTCCGGACGCGGCGGTGGTGGAAATCACCCTCGGCGGCTTTACGGTGGTGGCCGAAGAGGATTGCGTGCTGGCGCTGACCGGGGCGGACCTGGGGGCACGGGTGGAGGGGCAATCGGTGGCATCGTGGCGCTTTTTCAGCCTGCGAAAGGGGCAGACGCTGGCGCTCACCCAGCCTGTACTCGGTGCCCGGGCCTATCTGGCGGCGCCCGGCGGATTCAATGCGCCTGAGGTACTGGGTAGCCGGTCGACGGTGGTACGTGAAGAGCTCGGTGGCCTGGATGGACGGGGGCGGGCGCTGAGTCGCGGCGCGCACCTGAGCTATTCGGGCTTGGCGACGCCTCGGCCCATTCCTCGCGCGCTCATTCCGGATTTTCAGCAGGACTCGCCGCTGGACCTGATCCTCGGCGCGCAGAATGGGGCGTTCAGCGGGCAAAGCCTGTACGACGCGTTCAATATCGCCTGGACGCTGGACAGTCGCGCTGACCGCATGGGTATCCGGTTACTCGGCACGGCGCTGGAATACCAGGGCCCGTCGATGATCTCCGAAGGCATTCCCCTGGGCGCCGTGCAGGTGCCGCCGGACGGCCAGCCGATCGTTTTGCTCAACGACCGGCAAACCATCGGTGGATATCCACGCCTGGGCGCCTTGACGCCGTTGGCCCTGGCCCGACTGGCGCAATGCCTGCCGGGTGCGCAAGTGCGGTTGCGGCCGGTGGTGCAGGAGATTGCGCATCGGCAACAGGTGGAGTGTCTGCGCAGTTTTCTGGACCGCTAAAAGCATCGCGAGCAAGCTCGTTCCCACAGGGGATCTCATGTGTGACGCAGATCCAGTGTGGGAGCGAGCTTGCTCGCGATGAGGCCCTTCCAGGCAATACACAACAACTATTTGGACAGAAACCGCATCCCTTCCTCCAACCCCCGCAAGGTCAGCGGATACATCCGGTCTTCCACCAACTCGCGCACGATGTTGGTCGAGGCGGTGTAACCCCAGGTGTCCTTGGGATAAGGGTTGATCCAGATGAGCTTCTTGTATTTCTCCATGAAACGCTGCATCCACACATAGCCGGCTTCTTCATTCCAGTGTTCGACACTGCCGCCGGCCTGGGTGATTTCATAAGGGGCCATGGCCGCGTCACCGATGAAGATCACTTTGTAGTCGGCGCCGTACTTGTGCAGCAAATCCTGGGTCGACGTGCGTTCCGAGGTGCGGCGCAGGTTGTTCTTCCATACCGACTCGTACACAAAATTGTGGAAGTAGAAATACTCCAAGTGCTTGAACTCGGTCTTGCAGGCCGAGAACAGCTCTTCGCAGATTTTCACGTGGGCATCCATCGAGCCGCCGATGTCGAACAGCAGCAACAACTTCACGGTGTTGCGTCGTTCCGGACGCATCTGGATGTTCAGCAGGCCGGCGTCGCGGGCGGTGTGGTCGATGGTGCCGTCGATGTCCAGCTCTTCGGCCGCACCCTGGCGGGCGAATTTGCGCAGGCGGCGCAGGGCAATCTTGATGTTGCGGGTACCCAGTTCCACCTGGTCGTCGAGGTTCTTGTACTCGCGCTGGTCCCAGACCTTCACGGCCTTGCCCTGGCGCTTGCCAGCGTCGCCGACGCGAATGCCTTCGGGGTTGAAGCCGCCGGAGCCGAATGGGCTGGTGCCGCCGGTGCCGATCCACTTGTTACCGCCGGCATGGCGTTCCTTCTGTTCTTCCAGGCGTTTCTTGAATTCTTCGATCAGCTTGTCCAGGCCACCCAGGGACTGGATCTGCGCCCGCTCTTCGTCAGTCAACGAGCGCTCGAACTCCTTGCGCAACCAGTCTTCGGGAATCAGCGCCTGGAGATGATCGTCGAGTTTTTCCAGGCCGTTGAAGTAGGCGGCGAACGCCCGGTCGAACTTGTCGAAATGCCGTTCGTCCTTCACCAGGATCGCCCGCGACAAGTAATAGAACTCGTCCATGTCGGCGAAGATCACCCGCTGTTTCAGCGCGTTGATCAGGTCCAGCAGTTCACGCACTGACACGGGCACCTTGGCGGCGCGCATTTCATTGAACAGGTTAAGCAGCATGGCAATCGCCCTCGCTCTTGTTAGACGAAGAGGATCAGCGGGTGCCGCGGCGGCTCATGAACGCCAGGCGCTCGAGCAGTTGCACGTCCTGTTCGTTCTTGACCAGGGCCCCGGCCAGCGGCGGAATGGCCTTGGTCGGATCGCGTTCGCGCAGCACCGCTTCGCCGATGTTGTCGGCCATCAGCAGCTTGAGCCAGTCCACCAGTTCGGAAGTGGAGGGCTTTTTCTTCAGGCCCGGCACCTTGCGCACATCGAAGAACACGTCCAGCGCTTCGCTGACCAGGTCTTTCTTGATGTCCGGGTAATGCACGTCGACGATTTTCTGCAGGGTGACGCGGTCGGGGAAGGCTATGTAGTGGAAGAAGCAGCGGCGCAGGAACGCATCCGGCAGCTCTTTTTCGTTGTTGGAGGTAATGATGATGATTGGCCGCTGCTTGGCCTTGATGGTTTCATCGGTCTCGTAAACGTAGAACTCCATCTTGTCGAGTTCTTGCAGCAGGTCGTTGGGGAACTCGATGTCGGCCTTGTCGATTTCGTCGATCAGCAGAATCACTCGCTCTTCGGACTCGAACGCTTCCCAGAGCTTGCCCTTCTTCAGGTAGTTGCGCACGTCATGGACCTTGTCCACGCCCAACTGCGAGTCCCGCAGGCGGCTGACCGCGTCGTACTCATACAGGCCCTGATGGGCCTTGGTGGTGGACTTGATGTGCCAGGTGATCAGGCGCGCGCCGAAGGACTCAGCCAGTTGCTCGGCGAGCATGGTCTTGCCGGTGCCCGGTTCGCCCTTGACCAGCAGCGGCCGCTCCAGGGTGATGGCGGCGTTGACGGCCAGCTTCAAGTCATCGGTGGCCACGTAGGCGCGGGTGCCTTCGAACTTCATCTGCAATTCCTCGAACGGTGTCGCCGGCCTGATGAGGCAGGGCGTGCGAAATAAATGTCGTGCCCGACTATAACGCGGCGCCCCGGCGACTGTGAACGCAGACGCTGTATTCAGTCTCTGAATGGAGCGTCACATGTTGACTCAGTCTCGGCCGCTTGCCAGTATTGCATATCGCCAATTTGGCGATATGTTTGGTGCATGTCTACTAAATATCGATTCAAGAATACTTACCGCATTCAACTGCGTGAACGAGACCATCCACCGCCCCATGTTCACCTGACAGGTGGTGGGTTGGATGTGATGCTGAGCCTGGAAACCGTGGAAGTGATGATGGGCCGCGCGCCGCCCTTGATCATCAAGGAAGCGCTGGACTGGGTCAGGGTTCACCAGGCGCAACTGTTGGAGGACTGGAAACGATGCTACCCATGAAACGGCCGCGGCTATTGGCCGTGCAGGCCTTATTGCCATTGAGTCTTGAACTGAAGTTCATCGACGGACAGCAGCTGACGCTGGACTTGAGCGCTGATGTGCAACGTTTTCCGGGCTTACAGCCTTTGCTTGAGGAAGGTGCGTTTGGAGGCGCGAGCCTGGGGGATGATGGTTGGAGTGTGGAATGGCCCGAGCTGGATATCCAGATCGGGGCCGATACCTTGTATCTGGATGCGCTGGCGCAGAATGCCGTGGATGAAAATACCCGCATTTTCATTGGTTGGCGTGCCCGCACCGGCCTGCCGCTGAACCAGGCGGCTGAAGCACTGGGGGTCAGCGCTCGCAGCATCAGCCGCTATAGCAGTGGGCGCGAGGCTGTACCGCGTTCGCTGGCCCTCGCGTGCCTGGGATGGGACTCGCTGCAGCGTGGCGCGGGCACCGCGGCGGCGGAACCGATCGGCCGCTACACCGTCACGCGCAAGCCCTAGTCGGTCGAAGGCGCTGGCTGTTCATAACGGGCGTTGAACGCCTGGACGAAACCGTTGCGCAGAATCTGCAAGAAGGCTTCGAAGGCGCTGATGTCCTGCTGATGAACGTTGCCACTGAGCTCCACTCGCGTGGCGAACTGGTTCTTGCGTTGGTTCTTGAGGGCCGTTTCACCCGCGCCGACCAACGCTTCCCAGACCGAACGGAAGATGTTTTTGTTCTTGTTTTCCACGTCCTGTTGCCAGTCGAATACATCGACATCGCGCAGCAGCGGCTTGATGTAGCCGCTGAGCTTGGCGTTGTCGGCCTCAGCCTCGACCACCAGGTCGCCATGGCCGGCGTTGAAATCGAATTTGCCATAGGCCGCGGCGAAATCGTTCAGGCGCTTGAGTTCGATGTTCCTGGCCCGCAGGCGGAAATCGAAGTCCTCGAAGTTGCTCAACGGGTCGAAGGTCGCCTGCATTTCCAGGGGCGCGTGTTCGGCCACCAGGGCCTTGCCCTCGAAGCGGGCATCGCGCTTGCCTTCGGTGTCGACCACGTTGGTCAGGTTATAGAAGCTGGCGTTGACGTCGGTGGCCCGCAAATTGACCGGCGGCTTGGAGTTGAAGTTGCGGAAGGTGACCTTGCCGTCCCTGATTCGCACTTCGTTGAGGGTAATGGGCAGCAGTTTGCCGAGTTGCTCCCGCCAGTTGGTGCCCTGGCCGGTCTGGGAGTTCTGCCGGTTGGCCCCGCCGTCGACGAAGTTCACTTCGGGGCGGGCGAACTCTACCTCGGCCACCACGGCATGGTCGTACCACAGCGAATGCCAGCTCACGGACAGGTCGATCAACGGCGCGTCGACGAATGGCACCGGGACCTTGCCGTCGACCTTGACGATTTTCAGGCCGTTGATCCGGTAGGCACCACGCCAGAGCGCCAGGTCCACATCGATGACCTGGCCGCGATAGTCACCCATGTCGGCCAGCTTGTCGTTCAGGTAGTTGCGTACCAGGTAAGGCAGGGTGAAATGCAGGGCCACGAGCACCGCAACGATGGCGGCGAGAGTCCACAGTGGCCAGCTGTATCGACGCTTCATGTCAGTCTCCAGCATTGTTAGGGGGACTAAAGCCATTGACTGTTGTAGCTACTGGAACGTTCGGTGCAACTGGACGCCCATGAGCAACAGGCATACCTTTAAACGCTTAAATTTCCCGCTGCATCAAGGACCCAGCCATGAGCCGCATATTTGCAGACAACGCCCATTCCATCGGCAATACGCCACTGGTGCAGATCAACCGCATCGCCCCACGCGGCGTGACTATCCTGGCCAAGATCGAAGGGCGTAACCCAGGGTATTCGGTCAAGTGCCGGATCGGCGCGAACATGATCTGGGACGCTGAAAGCTCGGGCAAGCTCAAACCTGGCATGACCATCGTTGAACCCACGTCGGGCAACACCGGGATCGGCCTGGCGTTCGTCGCCGCCGCCCGTGGCTACAAGCTGATGCTGACCATGCCGGCGTCGATGAGTATCGAACGGCGCAAGGTGCTCAAGGCCCTGGGCGCGGAGCTGGTGCTCACTGAGCCGGCCAAGGGGATGAAAGGGGCCATCGAGAAAGCGGCCGAGATCCTGGCCAGCGACCCTTCCAAATACTTCATGCCGCAGCAGTTCGATAACCCGGCGAACCCGGCGATTCACGAAAAAACCACCGGTCCGGAAATCTGGAACGACACCGACGGCGCGGTCGACGTGCTGGTAGCGGGCGTGGGCACCGGAGGAACCATTACCGGGGTTTCGCGATACATCAAGAACACCTGTGGCAAGCCGATCCTGTCGGTGGCGGTCGAGCCGGAGGTTTCACCGGTGATTACCCAGGCGATGGCGGGCCAGGAGATCAAGCCCAGCCCCCATAAGATCCAAGGGATCGGCGCGGGATTCGTGCCGAAAAACCTCGACCTGTCGATTGTCGATCAGGTTGAGCGGGTCACTGATGACGAGTCCAAGGCCATGGCCCTGCGCTTGATGCAGGAGGAGGGCATCCTTTGCGGGATTTCCTGTGGCGCGGCGATGGCCGTGGCCGTGCGCCTGGCGGAAAAGCCGGAAATGCAGGGCAAGACCATCGTGGTGATCCTGCCGGATTCGGGTGAGCGGTATCTGTCGAGCATGTTGTTCAGTGATTTGTTTACTGAGCAGGAGACTCAGCAGTGAAGTTGGTTAGCGTCAGCCAAGGTTCAGGCCATGCATGTTAAGAAAGGAATTGTTGCGTAATTTTCAACAGTGAATGTTGCGCCGGGTAGTTTCCGAGCCTGGCAGCGATCTATAACATGGCCGGCCGCTGCATCGGGTTGATAGCGTTGCGTAAGTTGTTTTGGACAAGGAGTTATAAAATGACCGTTTCGTTTGTCGCCAAGGCCTCGGTGTTGCTGCTATTCCTGGGCAGTACGCTCTACGTGCATCTGCGCGGTAAGGCGCGTTTGCCGGTATTGCGCCAGTTCGTTAATCACTCGGCGTTGTTTGCCCCCTACAACGCCTTGATGTACCTGTTTTCCGGCGTGCCGTCCAAACCGTATCTGGACCGCAGCAAGTTCCCCGAGCTCGATGTGCTCAAGGACAATTGGCAAGTTATCCGCGACGAGGCCATGCACCTGTTCGACGAGGGGTACATCCGGGCTGCGGAAAAGAACAACGACGCGGGCTTTGGTTCGTTCTTCAAGAAAGGCTGGAAACGCTTCTACCTCAAGTGGTACGACAAAGCGCTGCCGTCAGCCGAATTGCTGTGCCCCCGCACCGTCGAGCTGGTCAACCAGATCCCGAATGTGCGCGGTGCGATGTTTGCCCTGTTGCCGGGCGGCAGCCACTTGAACCCCCATCGAGACCCGTTTGCCGGTTCCCTGCGCTATCACCTCGGGCTGTCCACGCCCAATTCCGACGACTGCCGGATCTTCGTTGACGGTCAGATCTATGCCTGGCGCGACGGCGAAGACGTCATGTTCGATGAGACCTACGTGCACTGGGTCAAGAACGAAACGCCGCAGACCCGGGTGATCCTGTTCTGTGACATCGAACGACCCTTGAAAAGCCGGCTGATGACCCGTCTCAACCGCGCCATCAGCGCCTTTCTTGGCCGCGCCACCGCGCCGCAGAACCTCGACGATGAACACGTTGGTGGCATCAACCGGGCCTACGCCTGGAGCAAGTCGTTCAGTGACGGCATCAGCGGCCAGGTCAAGCAATGGAAACGCAAGCATCCCAAGGCGTACCGGGTGATGCGGCCAGTATTGGCGGTCGCGGTGCTGACGGTCCTTGGCTATTGGTTATTCGTTTAAACATTGCGTAACACTTCGAGCGCTGGTTATAGTCAGCGCTTGTCGGGTTCTCGAACCCACCCTCCAAGAGATCGGCTCATGCCTGCATCCCCTGTCATCGCGGTTGTCGTCCCAGCGTTCAGCGCTGGCGTCGTGCCGTGCGGGAATCAGCAGCCTGCGCAGATCGGTCAATACCCCCCACCAGCCAGTAACCCACCGGTGTACGCCGTCGTATCACCGCCGGGTGTTGGCGTTCAGGGCTGATCGGCAACTGCTGTCATCCCCTGTGCTCGCCTGAAACAACTACTGGACTTCAGCTTCGGCTGAGTTGGCTTTTTGCCTGACTACAGGTGGTATTCATGTTTTCCCTATCCAAAAACGCCTTATTGGCGGCGGCTTCCACGAGCCTGTTTGTTCTGCTGTGGAGCAGCGGGGCGATCTTTTCCAAGCTCGGCCTGGCCCACGCGTCACCTTTTGCCTTCCTGCTGATCCGTTTTGCCATCGCCCTGTCGGCGCTGGTGCTGTTGATCCCGGTGTTCAAGTTCAAACTGCCGAAAACCGGCAGGCCGATGCTGTACGCGGCGACCACCGGGCTGGTGCTGCTGGGGGCCTATCAGATCTTCTATCTGCTGGCCCTGCAAATGAACGTCACCCCCGGGGTGATGGCGACGCTGATGGGCGTGCAGCCGATCCTTACCGTGGTGCTCGTGGAGCGCCAGCGATCCTGGCAGCGCCTGTTCGGCTTGGCGCTGGGGTTGGTGGGATTGGTCATGGTGGTGTACCAGGGGATCGGCCTGGCCGGCATCTCCCTGGCCGGGATGCTTTGCGGTTTGCTGGCGCTGGTGAGCATGACGGCCGGTTCCATCATGCAGAAGCGCATCACCGATAATCCCCTGGGCACCCTGCCTGTGCAGTACCTGGCTGGGCTCGTATTGTGCGCGGTGTTCGTGCCATTCCAGCCGTTTCACTTTGAGTACAGTGTGGGCTTCATCGGACCAGTGTTGTGGATGGCGCTGGTGGTGTCGGTGCTGGCGACGTTGCTGCTGTACCGTTTGATCGCTCGGGGCAACCTGGTGAATGTCACCAGCCTGTTCTACTTGGTGCCGGCAGTGACGGCGATCATGGACTACCTGGTGTTTGGCAATCGGCTGGCGTTGTTGAGCTGGCTGGGGATGGTGCTGATCATCGTTGGGTTGGTGTTTGTGTTTCGTAAAAGCCGTTAGCCGCTAGCGCTCTGGCAACTGTTGTATCGCACTCGCGAGCAAGCTCGCTCCCACAAGGACTGCACATGACCCTGTGGGAGCGAGCTTGCTCGCGATGGCATTTTCAACAGCGCCGACGAACTACCGGGCAGACACCTCAGCCGGTTTCACCACCCCAGGCTTGAGCACCAGCCACAACGCCGCTGCAATCAACACCCCACCATACAGATGCGCCATCCCCAGCGGCTCATCCAGCAGCAATGCCCCCACAACACGCCGAACGGCGGGATCAGGAAAGTCACGGTCATGGATTTGACCGGACCGATGGAGCTGAGCAGGCGGAAATAAAGGATGTACGCCAGCGCGGTGCACACCAGGCCTAGCCCCAGCAGTGACAACCAGACGCTCCAACCACCCCAGCTGACGGGCGGCTGGCTGATGACGCTGTAGCCAAACAGAGGCAGCAAAAATACCGTGGCGCCAAACATACTGCCCAGGGCTGAAAGGCGGCTGTCCAGCCCGCCTTGATGATCGAGCCAGCGGCGGGTGAGGAAGCCGGCGAAGCCGTAGCACGTGGTGGCGAGCAGGCAGGCGAGGGCGCCCATCAGCAATTGCAGGTCGAAGGCCACCGGGCCGGCACGGGTCAGGATACCGACGCCGAGCAATCCCAGGAACACGCCGCTGACCTTGGCGGTGGTGAGTTTTTCGCTGAAGAACAACCCGCCGATCAGCACGCCCATCAACGGCGTGGTGGCGTTGAAGATGGCTGAGTAACCGGCTGGCAGCACTTGGGCGGCCAGCGAATAAAACGTCGCCGGGATGCCCGAATTGATCAGGCCCAGAACCATCACGACTTTCAACTTGCCGCGAAAATTCCAGTCGACGCGCATCAGCGCCAGGATCACCAGCAGTCCGACGAAGGCGATGGATACGCGGAAAAAGGCGGTGGGGATCGTGCCAATGACGGGGGCGATAATGCGCATGAACAGGAAGCTCGCCCCCCAGATGGCGGCCAGTGACAGCAAACGCAAGGTGTCGACGAGGTTCACGAGTCATTCCTTCCTTGATTGGGCGGCAAGTGTCGCCGCCCTGAATACCGATGGCAATGGTTGCGTTGCCGCGCGATTGGCCTCTAAGCTCAGTCGCCCATAACACGCATGACCCGCCGAGGTTTACCCTATGCCGCAGCCATGGCCCGCCACCGATATCGCCCGTTCGATTCTCGACGGCTTCGACGATTATCGTGAGCATTTCCGGCAGATCACCGACGGTGCCCGTGCCCGGTTCGAGCAGGCCCGGTGGCTGGAAGCCCAAGCGGCTTCGGCGGCGCGAATCAATTTATATGAAGAAAAAGTCTTTGAAACCGTCACTCGATTGCGTGCGACCTTCGACGCCGAGTCGTTGATGGATGTCGGCTGTTGGCCGCTGGTCAAAAGCGCTTACATCAGCCTGATCGACCTGCGCTTCGACGATGAACTGTCCGAGACCTGGTACAACTCGATCTTCTGCGGGCTGTTCAGTCATGATCTGATCAGCGACGGCACCATGTTTATCCACACCACCCGACCCAGCCTGCGTCGCGCCCGCGCCGCCCAGACCCGCACCTACAAACCCCAGGGCCAACTGGACCGGATGCTGGCGAGTGTGTTTGCCGATTACCGCTTCAGCGAGGATTACGCTGACCTGCCAGGCGACCTGAAGCGTCTCGAAGCCCAGCTGCGGGAGAATCTGCCGGATTGGGTCTGCAAGGACCCGGAACTGACGGTGGAGTTGTTTTCTTCCGTGCTCTATCGCAATAAGGGCGCTTACCTGGTGGGCCGGATCTACACCCGCGATGAGCAATGGCCGCTGGTGATCCCGCTGCTGCACCGCGAAGGCCGGGGCATCCAGATCGACGCGCTGATCACTGACGAGGCGCAGGTGTCGATCATCTTCTCGTTCACCCGCTCGTACTTCATGGTGGACGTGCCGGTGCCGGCGGAATTCATCGGCTTTCTCAAGCGCATCCTGCCGGGCAAGCACATCGCCGAGCTGTACACCTCCATCGGTTTCTACAAACACGGCAAATCCGAGTTCTACCGGGCGCTGATCAATCATCTGGCGAACACCGACGACCAGTTCATCATGGCGCCGGGCGTGCGCGGCATGGTCATGAGCGTATTCACGCTGCCGGGCTTCAACACCGTCTTCAAGATCATCAAGGACCGTTTCTCGCCGTCGAAAAACGTCGACCGTGCCACGGTGATCGAAAAGTACCGCCTGGTGAAAAGCGTCGACCGGGTCGGACGCATGGCCGATACCCAGGAGTTCGCCGATTTCCGTTTTCCCCTGGGCAAGTTCGAGCCGGCGTGCCTGGCGGAATTGCTGGAAGTGGCGCCATCCACGGTGTCGGTGGAAGGCGACACGGTGCTGATTCGCCACTGCTGGACCGAACGGCGCATGACCCCGCTGAACCTCTACCTGGAAAACGCCAACCAAGACCAGGTGCGTGAAGCGCTGGAAGATTATGGCCTGGCCATCAAGCAACTCGCTGCGGCGAATATCTTCCCTGGCGACATGCTGCTCAAGAACTTCGGCGTGACCCGCCACGGCCGTGTGGTGTTCTACGACTACGATGAAATCTGTTTCCTGACCGAAGCCAACTTCCGTCACATTCCCCAGCCTCGCACCCCGGAAGACGAAATGGCCTCCGAGCCCTGGTATTCCATCGGGCCGCTGGACGTGTTCCCCGAAGAATTCCCGCCCTTCCTGTTCGCCGACGCGGGGCAGCGCAAGCTGTTCGACCAGTTGCATGGCGAGCTGTACAACGCCGACTATTGGAAAAGCCTGCAAGAGGCGATCCGGGCGGGGAAGGTGATCGATGTGTTTCCGTATCGGCGCAAGGACCTGGACAGCGAATAACCCGGCAGGTAAACGAAGCCCCCACAAAAGCAGCCTTGACGAAAATCTCCCGTGGGAGCGAGCTTGCTCGCGATAACGGTGTATCAGTCAACATCAATGCAGGCTGAACCACCGCCATCGCGAGCAAGCTCGCTCCACAAGGGTGTGGCGGTGGCTGCTTTGCGTGTTCGGCGCAATGGCCGCAAATCTGCGACAATCCGCCCCTGCACAAACCGACGACCCTTGCGTACCTGATGACTGACCAAGCCCCCGCTATCGACAAGCTGCTGAAAAACCTCGACCACGCCATGCTCGCCGACCGTCACCGGTTGCGGCGCCAGTTGCTCGAGCTGCGCAAGAATCCCGATGAGGCCAAGCTGGCCCAGTGGGTGACGCGCATGCAGGCGTCATGCGACCAGGTGCTGGCGCGCAAGGCGAGCCTGCCGGCGATCCGCTACGACGACAATTTGCCGATCGCCGCCAAGCGCGACGAAATCAAGGAGGCGTTGCTCAAGCATCAGGTGCTGATCATCGCCGGCGAAACCGGCTCGGGCAAAACCACGCAGTTGCCGAAGATCTGCCTGGAAATCGGTCGTGGCCAGCATGGCCTGATCGGCCACACCCAGCCGCGCCGGATCGCCGCTCGTAGCGTGGCGAGCCGTGTGGCCGAGGAGCTGGCGACGCCGTTGGGCGCGCTGGTGGGGTATCAGGTGCGCTTCGAGGACCAGAGCGACGCCAACACCCTGATCAAGCTGATGACCGACGGCATCCTGCTGGCCGAGACCCAGAACGACCGCTACCTCGAGCGCTACGACACGATCATCGTCGACGAAGCCCACGAACGCAGCCTGAACATCGACTTCCTGCTGGGCTACCTCAAGACCTTGCTGCCGCGCCGCCCGGACCTCAAGGTGATCATCACCTCGGCGACCATCGACCTGGAGCGTTTCTCCAAACACTTCGATGACGCGCCCATCGTGGAAGTCTCTGGCCGTACCTTCCCGGTGGAAACCTGGTATCGCCCCCTGACCCTGGAGCAGGACGAGGAGGGCAACCGGGTCGAGGACGACTTGACCGTCGACCAGGCGATCCTCGCCACCCTCGATGAAATCGCCGCGTTTGAACGCAGTGAGCGCCGCAGCCCAGGGGATGTGCTGGTGTTCCTGCCCGGTGAGCGGGAGATTCGCGACGCGGCGGAGATGCTGCGCAAGGCCCAGCTCAAACACACCGAGATCCTGCCGCTGTATGCGCGCTTGTCGCCGGCTGAACAACAGCGGATCTTCCAGTCGCACCCGGGCCGTCGCGTGGTGCTGGCGACCAACGTCGCGGAAACCTCGCTCACGGTGCCCGGCATCCGCTACGTGATCGACAGCGGAACCGCGCGCATCAGCCGCTACAGCTATCGCGCCAAGGTCCAGCGCCTGCCCATCGAAGCCATTTCCCAGGCCAGCGCCAACCAGCGCAAAGGCCGTTGCGGACGGGTTGAACCGGGGATTTGTGTGCGGTTGTACAGCGAAGAAGATTTCCTCGGTCGGCCGGAATTCACCGACCCGGAGATCCTGCGCACCAACCTCGCAGCGGTGATCCTGCAGATGCTGCACCTGCGCCTCGGCGAAATCACTGATTTCCCGTTCATCGAACCGCCGGACGGCAAGGCCATCAGCGACGGTTTCAACTTGCTGCAAGAGTTGTCGGCGGTGGACCGCAACAGTCAACTGACGCCGCTCGGTCGGCAGTTGGCGCGCTTGCCGGTGGACCCGCGCATGGGTCGCATGCTGCTGGAAGCGGCGAAATTGGGCAGCTTGCAGGAAGTGTTGATCGTCGCCAGCGCCATGTCGATCCAGGACCCGCGCGAGCGTCCGCCCGAGCGCCAACAGGCGGCCGATCAGGCCCACGCCCAATGGAAGGACCCGGACTCGGATTTCGCCGGGCTGGTCAATCTGTGGCGCGGTTTCGAAGAGCAGCGCCAGGCCCTGACTGCCAGCCCGCTGCGCAACTGGTGCCGCAAGAACTTCCTCAACTACCTGCGCTTGCGCGAGTGGCGCGATTCCCATCGCCAGTTGAGCCTGATCTGTCGCGACATGCAGTTGAGCCTCAATAAGGAATCGGCGGATTACCCGAAACTGCACAAAGCGGTGCTCTCGGGCCTGTTGAGCCAGATCGGCCAGAAAACCGAAGACGGCGACTACCTCGGTGCTCGCCAGCGACGGTTCTGGATTCATCCGTCATCGGGCTTGGGCAAGAAGCGTCCGCAGTGGCTGATGACCGCCGAACTGGTGGAAACCACCAAGCTGTACGCGCGCATGGTGGCCAAGATCGAGCCGGACTGGATCGAGCCGCTGGCCGGTCACCTGATCAAGAAAAACCACTTCGAACCTCATTGGGAGAAGAAGCGCGGGCAAGTGGTGGCGTACGAACAGATCACCCTGTTCGGGCTGATCGTGGTCGGTCGCCGGCCGGTGCACTACGGGCCGGTGGACCCGGTGGTGTCGCGGGAGTTGTTCATTCGCGAGGCGCTGGTGCGCGGTGAGATCCAGTCCAAGGCCAAGTGCCTGAGCGCCAATACCCGCTTGCTGGAGCAACTCGACGAGCTGGAGGCCAAGGCCCGCCGTCGCGACATCCTGGCGGACGAAGAAACCCTGTTTGCGTTCTACGATGCGCGTTTGCCGGCAGAGATTCACCAGACCGCGACGTTCGACAGCTGGTACCGGGTCAACAGCCAGAAAGACCCGCAGTTGCTGATCATGCGCGAAGAAGACGTGCTCGCCCGCGAGGCCAGTGAAGTCACCGCCGCGCATTACCCGGACACCTTGCGCGTCGGCGACCTGACCTTGCCGTTGAGCTACCACTTCGAACCCAACCATGCCCGCGACGGCGTGACCTTGCGCGTGCCGGCGCCGCTGTTGCCGATGCTGCCGCCGGAACGTCTGGAATGGCTGGTGCCCGGGATGATCGAGGCCAAGTGCATTGCCCTGGTGCGCAACCTGCCCAAGGCCCTGCGCAAGAACTTCGTGCCGGTGCCCGACTTCGTCAAGGCTGCGCTGCAACGCATCACCTTTGCCGAGGGTTCGTTGCCGCAAGCCCTGGGCCGTGAGCTGCTGCGCATGACCGGCGCGCGGGTCAGCGACGAAGCCTGGGCGGAAGCGGCGCAGCAGGTGGAAAGCCATCTGCGCATGAACCTGGAAATCGTCGACGGCCAGGGCAAGTTCCTGGGTGAAGGCCGGGACCTGGCCGAACTGACGGCGCGTTTTGCCGAAGCCAGCCAGGCTGCCTTGGCCGTGCCGCAAACGGCCAAGAGCCAGGCACCAGTGGAGGCGAAAATCTTCGCGCCGGTCGCCGAGAAAACCCAACAGAAAATTGCCGGACTGTCGATGACCGTCTACCCGGCGCTGGTGGAAGAGGGTGGCGTGGTCAAGGAGGGCCGCTTCCCGACCCCGGCCGAAGCCGAGTTTCAGCATCGCCGCGCCTTGCAGCGCTTGTTGATGCAGCAATTGGCGGAGTCGGCGAAGTTCCTGCGGGGCAAACTGCCTGGGCTGACGGAGCTGGGCCTGCTGTATCGAGAACTGGGGCGGATCGACAGCCTGGTGGAAGACATCCTGCTGGCCAGCCTCGACAGTTGCGTACTCGAAGGTGAAGCGAGCCTGCCCCGTGACGGCGCCGCGCTGGCCTCCCTGGCCGAGCGCAAGCGCGGCGGCTGGACCGAACACGCCGAACGCCTGGCGAAGCTGACCCTGGACATCCTCAAGCTCTGGCATGGCCTGCAAAAACGCTTCAAGGGCAAGATCGACCTGGCCCAGGCCGTGGCGCTGAACGACATCAAGCAGCAACTCAGCCATCTGGTGTATCCGGGCTTCGTGCGCGAAACCCCGCACCAATGGCTCAAGGAACTGCCGCGCTACCTCAAGGCCATCGAACAACGATTCGAGAAACTGGGTAGCCAAGTGCAGAAGGACCGGGTCTGGAGCGGCGAACTGTCGAACCTCTGGGCCCAATACCAGGCCCGCGCCAGCAAACACGCCCAAGAAGGCAAGCGCGACCCGCAACTGGAGTTGTACCGTTGGTGGCTGGAGGAATACCGGGTGTCGCTGTTCGCCCAGCAGTTGGGGACCAAAGTGCCGATTTCCGACAAGCGCCTGAGCAAGCAGTGGAGCGTGGTGGAAGGTTGATCGCAGAATCAGGGGTAGGCCCATAACCCCTGTGGGAGCGGGCTTGCTCGCGAATGCAATTGCATATTCAACATTGTTGCAAGCTGACCCACCGCCTTCGCGAGCAAGCCCGCTCCCACAGAGTTTTGTGTGGTGAAGAAGGGAGAATGGGCCAAACGCCAGCGTTTATGGCAAACTTCGCGCCTATAAATACCGGTCCCGTGGTTTTGAGCTTCACTGCCCCGGGCGGATCGGAATAAAGCACTGCCAGGTCTGCTTCCCCTGGATGGGAAAAGACCCTTTGTGTATTGGTACGTCGGTGCCAATGCTTTCTGCCTGAACAGATCAGAGACACGACCATGCATAACGTCGTCATCAGCGGCACCGGCCTGTACACCCCGGCCAATAGCATCTCCAACGAAGAGCTGGTGCAATCGTTCAATACCTATGTCACGCAGTTCAATGCCGACAACGCCGACGCCATCGAGCGCGGTGAAGTCGAGGCATTGACCGAGTCCAACGCCGCGTTCATCGAAAAGGCCTCCGGCATCAAGAGCCGCTTTGTCATGGACAAGGACGGCATCCTCGACCCGCAACGCATGGCGCCGCGCCTGCCCGAACGTTCCAACGACGAATGGTCGGTGCTCTGCGAAATGGCCGTCGGTGCTGCCAGGCAGGCCCTGGAACGCGCCGGCCGCACGGCCGCCGATATCGATGGCGTGATCGTCGCCTGTTCCAACCTGCAGCGCGCGTATCCGGCCATTGCCATCGAGGTCCAGGAAGCCCTGGGCATCGAAGGTTTCGGTTTCGACATGAACGTGGCCTGTTCTTCCGCGACGTTCGGCATCCAGGCCGCGGCCAACAGCGTACAACTGGGCCAGGCCCGGGCGATCCTGATGGTCAACCCGGAAGTCTGCACCGGGCACCTGAACTTCCGTGACCGCGACAGCCACTTCATCTTTGGCGACGCGGCCACCGCCGTGATCATCGAACGGGCTGACCTGGCGACTTCGCCGTATCAGTTCGACGTGGTCAGCACCAAGCTGCTCACCAAGTTCTCCAACAACATCCGCAACAACTTCGGCTTCCTCAACCGCGCCGCCGAAGAGGGCATCGGCAGCCGCGACAAGTTGTTCGTCCAGGAAGGCCGCAAAGTGTTCCGCGACGTCTGCCCGATGGTGGCCGAGCTGATCGGTGCTCACCTGGAAGAAAACCAGCTGAACGTCGGCGAAGTGAAGCGCTTCTGGCTGCATCAGGCCAACTTGAGCATGAACCACCTGATCGTGCGCAAGTTGCTGGGCCGCGAAGCCACCGAAGAGGAAGCGCCAGTGATCCTCGACCGCTACGCCAACACCAGTTCGGCGGGCTCGGTGATTGCGTTTCACAAATACCAGGATGATTTGCCCAGCGGCTCGGTTGCCGTGCTCAGCTCGTTTGGCGCTGGGTACTCGATTGGCAGCGTGATTCTGCGTAAGCATTGATCGGGTCTGGCTCAGCTTTTGTGGCGAGGGAGCTTGCTCCCGCTGGGCTGCGAAGCGGCCCCAGGACTTTGCGGTTGCTACGCAACCGAGCGGGAGCAAGCTCCCTCGCCACAACAGCACTACCAGTCCACCAGGCAATGGGGTGTTGAATGACGGTCACCGATGACACCCAACTGCTCACACGCCTCCTGGCCGGTGAGCAGCAGGCCTACAAGGAGCTGGTCAGCACCTACCAGGGCCCCATGCGGGCGGTGGCGTATGCCATCGTCGGCAGTCGCCATGCCGATGAAGTGGTGCAGGACGCGTGGTTGTCGGTGGTGCGCAATCTCACCGGTTTCCAGGGGCGTTCCAGTCTCAAGACTTGGCTGCTGACGATCACTGCCAACGCCGCCAAGGGCCGTTACAAGCAGAACCGCCGGGAAGTGCTGCTCGATGATCTGCCGTCGCCCCACGGCACCCTCGGCGATGATCGCTTCGCCGCCGATGGTCATTGGCTGCTGGCGCCGTTCGCCTGGCACCAGGACACACCGGAGGCGTTGCTCACGATGAGCGAATTGCGCGATTGCCTTGAACACACCCTGCTCAGCCTGTCGGAACTGCAAGGCAGCGTGTTGACCCTGCGGGAACGCCAGGGGCTGGAGCCGGAAGAGATCTGTAATCTTCTCGACATCTCGCTCTCCAACGTACGCGTGCTGTTGCATCGCGCCCGGCTGAAGGTCTTCGCGACCGTGGAACATTTCGAGGAAACCGGCGAATGCTGACCTGCAAGGAACAAGTGGCACGCTCCAGCGACTATCTCGATGGCCAACTGAGCTTTCGTGAACGCCTGATGGTGCGTCACCACCTGATGTTCTGCCCCAACTGCCGGCGCTTTATCCGCCAGATGCGCCTGATGCAGGCGACCCTCAGGAAACTCCCGGAACCGCCCATTCCTGACCTGGATCACCTCGCCGAGAAACTCGCCGCCGAGCGTCGCCGAAACATCCGCTGAGCCTGAGAAACTACCTCCCCCTGTGGGAGTGAGCTTGCTCGCGATGGCGGCGTGTCAGGCAGAAATCTGTCACTGCCATACCTCTATCGCGAGCAAGCTCGCTCCCACAGGGGGGTTGCCGTTGCGCCTGGTTATTTCCTTTCGAAGTAAAAAGTTCCGCTGTCATAAAATCTTTATGTGATGGCAACTTGCCTGACACAACCCATCGCCAAGATCCCCTCCCAACACCAGCGGGCCCGGTTCCGCGTGTTTTCTAACGCATAGACTACCAACAGGGGAATTCTTCGATGATTCGCAAGCACTTCGCAGGTGTTGCCGCCAGCGCACTGGCCATGGCAGTAACCGCCCAGGCTTTCGCCGGTACCGTCACCACCGATGGCGCCGATATCGTGGTTAAAACCAAGGGCGGCCTTGAGGTCGCTACCACTGACAAAGAGTTCAGCTTCAAGCTCGGTGGTCGTTTGCAGGCTGACTACAGCCAGTTCGACGGGATCTACACCGACAATGGTGACAAGGCCGATGCCGCTTACATCCGCCGTGGCTTTCTGGAACTGTCTGGCGTGCTGTACACGGATTGGGCCTACACCATCAACTACGACTTCTCCCACAACAGCGGCGACTCCGATAACGGCTACTTCGACGAAGCGTCCCTGGCCTACAACGGCTTCAAGCCGGTTTCGATCAAGGTCGGTCGTTTCGACCCCGACTTCGGCCTGGAAAAAGCCACCAGCTCCAAGTGGGTGACTGCTCCTGAGCGCAACGCCGCCTATGACCTGATCGACTGGGCCAACGGCCACCAGAACGGTCTGGGCATCCAGGCTTCCAGCACCTTCGCCGATTCGTTCTATGCCTCGGCCGGTGTGTTCAGCAAGGACACCGACGACACTGACGGCAACAGCATCAAGCAAGCCAACGGTCGTTTCGTATTCGCCCCGATGCACGAGGCCGGCAACGTGTTGCACTTCGGCTTGAACGTGGCCTCGCGCGATGTCTCCGACACCGCGTTCGACGCGCGTTATCGCTCTCGCCTGGGCATGCGTGGCGTCGAGACCCTGGGCGGCAACGATGCCGGTCCTAACGGTAACCGTCCGGTACTGGGCGGCGCCAACAACTCGCCGGCCGGTTCGTACGACACGGATACCGCTTACGGCCTGGAAGCCGCTTTCGCCATGGGCCCTGCGTCGATCCAGGGTGAATACATTTCCCGCAAGACCAAGGCTGACAGCGACGCCTTCGAAGACCTCAAGGGCCACGGCTTCTACGTCCAGGGCGCCTACACCATCACCGGTGAATCCCGTGGTTATAAAGTCGGCAAGTTTGACGCGATCAAACCCCAGAACAAGTCCATCGGCGCGTGGGAAGTGTTCTATCGCTTCGACAGCATGACCGTCGAAGACGACAACATCACCACCGCCTCCGCCACCCGCGACGTGGGCGATGCCGAAGCCAAGGTGCACAACCTGGGCGTGAACTGGTACGCCAACGAGGCGGTGAAAATCACTGCCGCTTACGTCAAGGCCAAGACCGACAACGTCACCAACGCCAATGGCGATGACGATGGCAAAGGTGTGGTTGTTCGTGCCCAGTACGTGTTCTAAACCGTGCTGATTTGATACAGCGTTCTTGCTCCATCCGTTAAAGCTCCTTTGAACCCCACCTCTGGTGGGGTTTTTTTATGCCTGCCCGGTCAGGATCGGCGATACTCGTCCCATCCGCCGCCTGGATTTCGGGGAACCGCATGCCGCTTCACGTTTTCGACAGCCTGTCCGCCATCGCGCCGCAAGAATGGGACGCGCTGGTACCTGCCAACCAACCGTTCCTGCGCCACGCCTTCCTGAGTACCCTGGAAGACAGCGCCAGCCTCGGCCCGCAATCTGGCTGGCAGCCTGAGCATTTGCTGCACATTGAAGACGGTCGTCTGCTGGCGGCCTTGCCCAGTTACCGCAAATGGCATTCCTACGGAGAATATGTATTCGACCACCCCTGGGCCGATGCCTGCGCTCGGGCCGGGATCGAGTATTACCCCAAGTTGCTGACGGCGGTGCCGTTCAGTCCGGTCAGTGGCCCACGACTGCTGGCGGCGCGGGTCGAGGATGGCATGGCGTTGCTGGGCAGCCTGCCGGGTTATCTAGACATCGAAGGGCTTTCCAGCGCTCACATTAACTTCACCGATGCCTTCACTGACGCGGCGCTGGCCGGGCAGGAGGGGTGGCTGCAGCGGATTGGCTGCCAGTACCACTGGCAAAATCGTGGTTATCGGGATTTCCAGGATTTTCTCGATGCGCTCAGTTCGCGCAAGCGTAAGCAGATGCGCAAGGAGCGTGAACAGGTGGCGGGGCAGGGCATCGAGTTCGAATGGCTCGAAGGTCAGCAACTGGACGAGGCCCAGTGGGACTTTGTCTACGCCTGTTACGCCAACACCTACGCGGTGCGTCGGCAGGCGCCGTACCTGACCCGGGCGTTCTTCAGCCTGCTGGCCGAGCGCATGCCCGAGGCCATTCGCGTGGTCTTGGCCAAGCAAGGTTCACGGCCGGTGGCGATGGCGTTCAGCCTAGTGGGCGGCGACAGTTTCTACGGGCGTTACTGGGGCTGCCTGGCGGAATTCGACCGCCTGCACTTCGAGACCTGCTTCTATCAAGGCATGGACTACGCGATTGCCCATGGCTTGCAGCGCTTTGATGCCGGGGCCCAGGGCGAACACAAATTGATTCGTGGGTTCGAGCCGGTGATTACCCGCTCGTGGCATTACTTGCGGCATCCGGGATTGAAAGCGGCGGTGGCGGATTTTCTTGTGCGCGAGCAAGAGGGGGTTCTGGCCTATGCCGAAGAGGCGAAAACAGCACTGCCTTATCGGCAGTGCTGATCTTCGCGGGGTGACTCAGCTGTCTTCGTTGCCCAGCCAGCGGTACGCGACACCGCCGATGACAGCACCCAGCAGCGGTGCTACCCAGAACAGCCACAGTTGCTCGATGGCCCAGCCGCCGACGATCAACGCCGGACCGGTACTGCGGGCCGGGTTGACGGACGTGTTGGTGACTGGAATCGAGATCAGGTGAATGAGCGTCAGGGCCAGGCCGATGGCAATCGGTGCCAGCCCGACCGGGGCACGTTTATCGGTGGCGCCGAGGATGATCAGGATGAACATCGCCGTCATGACCAGCTCGGTCACAAAACCTGCCGCCAACGAATACCCGCCGGGTGAATGTTCGCCGTAACCGTTCGATGCCAGGCCGGACGCGGCCAGGTCAAACCCTTCCTTGCCGCTGGCGATGAAGTAGATCAGCGCGGCGGCCAGCAAGCCACCGATGACCTGGGCGATGATGTAGGCAGGCAATTCCCTGGCCGGAAACCGCCCGCCCACGTACAAGCCCACCGACACCGCCGGATTCAGGTGGCAACCGGAGACATGACCGATGGCGAATGCCATGGTCAACACCGTCAAGCCAAACGCCAGGGCAACCCCCAGCACGCCAATCCCGGAGGCCGCCAATACCGCGCTGCCGCAGCCGCCCAACACCAGCCAGAACGTACCCAACAACTCAGTCGTTGAACGTTTGAGTAAAGACATAAGCATCCTTGATAAAACAGTCGTGATAATCGGTTATGCATCCAGCAGAATTACGACAGGTTCATCTCCAGAACCTGGGCTGAGTACAGCAGAGTGCGGTGACAAATCCAGCGGCATAAAAAAACCGCCAGCGTCATGGACGGTGGCGGTTTTGGCCGTGGTCGGCGGGGAGTATGTCGCGGCTGTTCGGGCTGGATGGATCCTGGACAGAATTTTTCAGAAAGGCCGTGGTGCTACTGACCCTACTGTTTAAGCACAGATCCCTGTGGCGAGGGAGCTTGCTCCCGCTGGGCTGCGTAGCAGCCCCAACAAGGCTGAGTTCCACCCGGCTCTATGGGGTGAAGCTCAGATTTTCAGGGGCGCTTCGCACCCCAGCGGGAGCAAGCTCCCTCGCCACGGGGTCAGCTGTGTCAGGTAGGAATCAGTCGATTCCCACAAACCCACCCGTCTGATGCTGCCACAACCGCGCATACAACCCACCGTGGGCCAGCAACTCGGCATGGCTGCCGGTTTCGGCGATGCGGCCATTTTCCAGCACCACCAGCCGGTCCATCCGGGCGATGGTGGAGAGGCGGTGGGCGATGGCGATCACGGTCTTGCCTTGCATCAGCGTCTCCAGGCTTTCCTGGATCGCCGCCTCGACTTCCGAGTCCAGCGCGGAGGTCGCTTCGTCCATGATCAGGATCGGCGCGTCCTTGAGCAGTACCCGGGCAATGGCGATGCGCTGGCGCTGGCCGCCGGACAGTTTCACGCCACGTTCACCCACATGGGCATCGAAGCCGGTGCGGCCTTCGGCGTCCGACAGTAACGGGATGAATTCATCGGCGCGGGCCTTGTGCACGGCTTCCCAGAGTTGTGCGTCGGTGGCGTCGGGCTTGCCGTAAAGCAGGTTGTCGCGAATCGAGCGATGCAGCAGCGAGGTGTCCTGGGTAATCATGCCGATGCGCTCGCGCAGGCTTTCCTGGCCGACTTCGGCGATGTCCTGGCCGTCGATGAGGATGCGCCCGCCCTGCACGTCATAGAGGCGCAGCAGCAGGTTGACCAGCGTGGACTTGCCCGCGCCGGACGGGCCGATCAAGCCGATTTTTTCGCCGGGCTTGATGGTCAGGTTGAGGTCGCCGATCACCCCGCTTTTCTTGCCATAGTGGAAGTCCACGTGCTCGAAACGCACCTCGCCGCGAGCCACCGCCAAGGGCTTGGCCTGGTCGCGGTCGGTGACGCTGACCGGTTGGGCGATGGTCTGCAGACCGTCCTGGACCATGCCGATGTTTTCGAAGATGCCGTTGACCACCCACATGATCCAGCCGGACATGTTGACGATGCGGATCACCAGCCCAGTGGCCAGGGCAATGGCGCCCACGCTGATCAGCGACTGGGTCCACAGCCACAACGCCAGCGCGGTGGTGCCGACGATCAGCAACCCGTTCATGCTGGTGATGACCACGTCCATGCTGGTCACCACGCGGCCGGCCAGTTGGGCTTTCTCGGTCTGTTCCTGGATGGCTTCGCGGGCGTATTGCTGTTCGAAGTTGGTGTGGGCAAACAGCTTCAGGGTGGTGATGTTGGTGTAGCCGTCGACGATCCGGCCCATGAGCTTGGAGCGGGCATCGGACGACACCACCGAGCGCTCCTTGACCCTTGGCACGAAGTAACAGAGGGCGCCGATGTAGGCGGCGATCCACATCAGCAGCGGAATCATCAGGCGCCAGTCGGCTTCGGCGAACAGCACCAGGGAACTGACGGCGTAGATCAGCACGTGCCACAAGGCATCAACGGCCTGTACTGCCGAGTCGCGCAGGGAGTTGCCGGTCTGCATGATGCGCTGGGCGATGCGCCCGGCGAAGTCGTTCTGGAAGAAATTCAGGCTCTGCTTGAGCACGTAGCTGTGGTTCTGCCAGCGGATCAGGCTGGTCATGCCGGGGCTCAGGGTCTGGTGCACCAGCAGGTCATGCAGGGCCACGAAGATCGGCCGAAAGACCAGCGCCACCACTGCCATCCAGGCGAGTTCCAGTCCGTGGATCTTGAAGAAGTCCACATTCGGCGTGCCCTGGGTCAGGTCGATGATGCGACTCAGGTAACTGAACAGCGCCACTTCGATCAGCGCGCCGATCAGGCCCACCACCAGCAGCACGGCGAAGCTGGGCCAGACTTGTTTCAGATAATAGGTGTAGAAGGGCAGGACCCGGTTCGGCGGGGCCGAAGTCGGGGCGTCACGGAAGATATCAATCAGTTTTTCGAAGCGGCGATAAACCATCGGTAAATGCCCTGGCAGGGGCTCTCCTTTTTGCTATGAGCGGCGCGGGATTGCCGCCGCCGCTCAGGCTTGCCATGTGCCTCTTCAGTCGATGCGCTTGGCCGACTTGATGAGCACAGGGTCGATCGGCACGTTTTGCATGCCTTGCTTGGTGGTGGTCTGGGAGTTGACGATGATGTCCACCACGTCCATGCCCTTGACCACCTTGGCGAACACCGCGTAACCGGCGTCACGGCCCGGGTCGAGGAACGCGTTGTCGGCCACGTTGATGAAGAACTGGCTGGTGGCCGAGTCCGGGTTGGACGTGCGGGCCATCGACAAGGTGCCGCGAACGTTGTGCAGGCCATTGCTGGCTTCGTTCTTGATCGGTGCCTTGGTGTCTTTCTGCTGCATCTGTGTGGTAAAGCCGCCGCCCTGGGCCATGAAGCCCGGGATCACGCGGTGAAAAATCGTGTTGTTGTAGAAACCACTGTCCACGTACTCAAGGAAGTTCTCGGTACTGATGGGGGCCTTGACCGGGTCCAGTTCGATTTCGATCTGGCCGTTGGTGGTTTCCAGCAATACGTGGGGCGCCTTGGTCGGCTGCGCGGCCATCAGGTTGGCGGCAAACAGTACGGTGCCAGCGGCGAGGGCGATTTTTTTCAGCATGGGGTCAATGATCCTGAGTGGTGGAATCGGTTGCGGTCAAAAAGTCGAGCAGGGTTTGGTTGAAGCGTTCGGGTTGATCCAGCGGGGTAGCGTGCCGTGAATCGGTGATGACCACCAGTCGTGCGTCGGGCAGCCGCTTTACGTAGGCCTCTTTCAGCGCCACCGGCGTGTAGTCGTGGTCGGCGCAAATGACCAGGGTTGGACAGGCGATTTGCGACAGTCGTTCCTGCACGCCCCAGCCCACGATGGCATCGAAGCTGGCGAGATAAGCACGTTTGTCGTTTTTTGCCCAGCGCCGAGCCATTTCCAGGCGTAATTCGGTTTGCTCGGGCTTGGGAAACAGCTTGGCGCCCAGGGCCTTGCCGATGGTTTCCAGACTGAGGATACGCATCAGGCTCCAGCGCTTGAACCATTGCCAGCAATCGTCGGGCGTGCGCACTTTGACTTCCGGCGCGCTGTTGACGATGCACAGGCTCTTGACGAGACCGGGTTGGTCCACCGCCAGTTGAAAGCAGATCATGCCACCCATGGACCAGCCCACCAGATGCACCGGACCCAGGCCCAGGTGTTCGATCAGGGCGATCAGGTCGGCGCTGAAACCTTCGATGCTGTAGCGCTCGCGCGGCTTGTCGGAGCGCCCGTGGCCGCGCACGTCCACCACGATCAGGTGGTAGCGGGCGGACAGCACCGGGATCTGCTTTTCCCAGTCGCGGGTGCTCGAGCCCAAGCCGTGGACCAGCAGCAAGGGCGCACCGTGGCCGTATTCCTCGTAGTGCAGGTTGCAACCTTCGTGTTCGAAATAGGCCATTGGCGAAGTCCTTGTCAGGCTTGTTCAGGGGCGGCGAAAGGCGCATCCAGCGGCGCGGTGTCGAAGGTGCGCAACAGTTCAATGAGGATCTGCGTGGCCGGGCCCAAGGGTTTTTCCTTGTTTGAATACAGGTAGAAGCTCGGGTTGCGGCTGCCGCCCTGATCCAAGGGTAGACGTTTAAGCGTGCCGTCCCTCAGTTCCCGTTCGATCATGTGCCGGGGCAGCCAGGCGAAACCCAGGCCGCTGCCGACGAAGGTCGCGGCGGTGGCCAGGCTGCCGACGGTCCAGCGCTGCTCGGCACCGAGCCAGCCGACGTCCTTGGGTTGGTGGCGGCCGGAGTCGCGGATGACCACTTGCAGCTGGCTTTCCAGGTCCTGGAAGGTCAGTTCGCGATTGAGCCGATGCAAGGCATGTTCGGGGTGGGCCACTGCGACGAACTCTACGTCGCTCAATTCCGCGCCCAGGTAACCGGGAATACTGAAGCTGCTGATGGCCAGGTCGGCCACGCCTTCGAGCAACACTTCTTCCACCCCCGACAACACTTCTTCACGTAGCCGTACACGGCAGCCGCGGCTTTGCGGCATAAACGCAGTCAAGGCGCGCACGAGACGGGCGGTGGGGTAGGCCGCATCGACCACCAGGCGCACTTCCGCTTCCCAGCCCTGTTCCATGTGATGGGCCAGGTCTTCCAGTTGGCTGGCTTGTTTGACCAATTGACGGGAACGACGCAGCAATACGCCGCCGGCTTCGGTCAGTACGGCCTTGCGCCCATCAATGCGCAGCAACGGTACGCCGAGCTGGTCCTGCATGCGGGCCACGGTGTAACTCACCGACGACTGGGAGCGATGCAGCACTTCGGCGGCCTGGGCGAAGCCACCGTGGTCCACCACGGCCTGCAATGTTCGCCATTGATCAAGGGTCACGCGGGGCGCTTTCATATTGAGCTCCTCTTGTCCTAAGCTGGCGGTCCCTTGGTGGAGACTGCCGAATGAAGAAAATCTGTTGTGCGGTGCTGGCCCTGTTGCCGCTGACTGCGTTTGCGTACCCGATCGATGTGGAAAAACACCTCAACGGCCTGAGCATCGACTACACCGCCTATGACACCGACGCCGACATCGGTTCCATCCAGGTCAACAACTACGGCAGCACGGACGCGGCCTGCACCGTGGTCTTTCGCAACGGCCCGGAAGCACCTCGCACCCGCAAGATCGAAGTCGCCGCCGGAAAATTCAAGAACACCACCGCCAAGTTCAACCGCAACATCATCAAGCTGCGCATTGAGTTGACCTGTAAGCCGAAATAGCCTGACGGCGGAGCAGCGATGTAACGCATGCTCCGCTTATAAACGAAATTATCGATGCTTTACAGCAATTATTTGCGCTTTTTCATCGATTCAGCCACGTTTAACCTTCACTCCATCGACTGACAACATTCTCAGATGGAGCCTACATCCCATGTCCCGCGTTCTGATCATCGAAAGCAGTGCCCGCCAGCAAGACTCGGTTTCCCGTCAACTGACCCAGACCTTCATCAGCCAGTGGAAAGCCGCGCACCCGGCCGACGAAATCAGCGTTCGCGACTTGGCCATCAGCCCGGTGCCGCACCTGGATGCCAATCTGCTGGGCGGCTGGATGAAGCCTGCCGAGCAGCGCAACGACATCGAAAACGCCTCGCTGGAGCGTTCCAACCAATTGACCGATGAGTTGCTGGCCGCCGACGTGCTGGTGATGGCCGCGCCGATGTACAACTTCGCCATCCCTAGCACCTTGAAAGCCTGGCTCGACCACGTGCTGCGTGCTGGCGTGACCTTCAAATACACCCCAACTGGTCCCCAGGGCCTGCTGACCGGCAAGCGCGCTTTCGTGCTGACCGCTCGCGGTGGCATTCACGCCGGTGGCAGCACTGACCATCAGGAACCCTATCTGCGTCAGGTCATGGGCTTCATCGGCATCCACGACGTGACCTTCATCCATGCCGAAGGCATGAACCTGGGCGGCGACTTCCAGGAGAAGGGTTTGAATCAGGCCAACGCCAAATTGTCCCAGGTCGCCTGATCCGTTAATCCTCGGGTAATCGCCAGGTGGTCTAGTGGCCTGGCGCTTCCCTTCAAACCGTTTTGCGCATCGAACCTCCCTTTGCACTTGTTGCTCCTGAGTGCAGTAGCCCGATTGAACGCTTTAGCGAAATCGGGCTTTTTTTTGGGGTTGGAAAAACCGCCCGCATAAATGGACCTGAGCCTCAATCTTCGGGTCGGGAAAATGTGTTGATCGGACACTCAGTCATATTTGGCCCCGTCTCCCGAGTCCCGCTGTGGTAGGCTGTTTCCCAAATTGCAACCACCCTGGTAAACACGAAAAAACTGGCGCTTCGGTCAAGTAAGTCTTTGCCGTCAATACTTGCAGGAAGTGAAAATGAGCTCTGCTTGAAATTACAGTATGGAGGCTGTGATATGTTCAAAGTCAGACGGAAAGCATGGGCTTTATTCTTGGCTTATTTCATTGGGGCCAGCGGCTATATCTATTACTTGTATGTCGAGACTCAGGGCGTTCTCACTGACAACATTAATAGCAAGTTGCTGCATGCCGCGTTGGGCGCTTCGGCCATTCTCGGTGACCGTTACCATGACCATCTGATCGACAAGCAATCCAAATCGCCAGCGCAAGACTGGGATGCCATTCAGCGGCTCTCCAACTTTAATGAGTCAATGGGCACGGCTTTTGTCTACAGCGTGGTCAAACGCGATGGAAAGGCTTATCTGATCAGTTCCAGCGCCTCAAAAGAAGAAATTGAAGCGAAGAATTACGTGCGTTTTTTTGATCCTTATCCAGATGCCAGTCAGGCTTTACTTGATAGTTTTGAACGCACCGAGCCAACCTGGATAGACTACTCGGATCATTGGGGCGACTTTCGCGCCGTCTTCGTTCCGTTAAAATCCCAAGACGGTACGGTATATGTCGTCGGCGCGGAAATTACGTTGGCGGACTACTACCACCAACTTAATCAGGATTCCCTGTATCACATTATTCTGGCCATCCTGGTGTTTCTCGCCTTCATTGTTTTTCGTATGCGCGCTCATCTTCAGCAATTGCAAGTAAACGAAAAAATATTGAATCAGGCAAAAAATGCCGCCGAGGATGCGGATCGCTCGAAAACCCGATTCCTGGCGACCATGAGTCATGAAATCCGCACGCCCATGTACGGTGTCATTGGTGCCACCGAGTTGCTGGCCCGGTCTGCCTTGGACCCCGAGCAACGCGGTCTTCTAAATACAATTCATAGCAGCGGTCGGACGCTGCTCTCACTGATTGATAACATTCTTGATCTTGCCAAAATCGAAGCAGGCAAACTTGAATTGAAACCGTGTGTTTTCGAAGTGAGGGCACTGGTTTCATCCTGTATTGAAGTGATCCGGCAAAGTATTCAGGACAAACCCATCGTACTTGAGGCCCAGTTCTCCCCGGACGTACCGCCCTTGATCAAAAGCGATATCGATTGCCTTCGCCAGATATTGATCAACTTGTTGGGTAATGCCGTCAAATTTACCGAAGCCGGGAAAGTATCACTCATGGTCACCACCAGCGGTTACGGCCCTCAAGCCCGGCTCGACTTCTCCATACGCGATACCGGCATAGGCATCCCGGTAGAACGGCAAGACAGCCTGTTCAAGCCCTTTGCTCAGTTTAAAGAGCCGGCCAGCCAGCGCTTTACCGGAAGTGGGCTGGGTCTTTCAATCTGTAAGACGCTGGTCGAGGCGCAACACGGGACTTTAACCTTCACCAGCCAGCCTGGTGTCGGATCGACGTTTTCTTTCTCACTTCCCATGGCGCTTTTTTCAACCAAGGAAATACCCACAGGAGACGATCCAGCAGCGGTGGGTTTCGACTCGTCTTTTGCTGCGGATTACCCGCTCGATATCCTGCTGGTGGAGAACCATTCCCTGAGCCAGAAAGTGGCCATGGCGATGCTGCAAGAGTTGGGTTATGAACCCTACCTTGCGTCAGATGGACTGGAGGCGGTCAACCGGTGCATGACTGCGACTCCGGAGGTCATTTTCATGGACATCAACATGCCTGTCATGGATGGGCTGGTGGCCGTGGGTAAAATCCGCGAACTCCCACGGGGCGATACGTGCTACATCGTCGCTTTCACCGCGAGTGCTTTCTCGAGCGAGCTGGAGCGTTTCAGGGCTGCTGGGGCCGATGACATTTTAACCAAGCCGGCGAACCTCCAGGCGTTGACCCGAGTGCTTCAGCGTGCCGCCAGCTACCGGCAGCAGCGCCAGGCCAGCACTTCGGTCGTGGATGCCATTTGAAGACTGACGCAGCACCGTCGCGAGCACGCTCGCTCCCATCGTTCAAAACGGCTATCTTCGCCGCCACTTGAAACGAGGGGCGTATGGGCTATCTACTTTTTGTGACGCTGATCCAGGCGTTTTCCTTCAGCCTGATCGGCGAGTACCTGGCCGGGCATGTGGACAGTTACTTCGCGGTGCTGGTGCGGGTCTTGCTGGCGGGGCTGGTGTTCATTCCCCTGACGCGCTGGCGCCAGGTGGAGCCGTCGTTCATGCGCGGCATGCTGTTGATCGGCGCGTTGCAGTTCGGCGTGACCTACGTGTGCCTGTACCTGAGCTTTCGAGTACTGACGGTGCCCGAGGTGTTGCTCTTCACCATCCTGACGCCACTGCACGTGACCTTGATCGAGGATGCGTTGAACCGTCGCTTCAATCCCTGGGCCCTGATCGCGGCGCTGGTGGCCGTGGCGGGCGCGGCGGTGATTCGCTACGACCGGATCAATCCGGATTTCTTCATGGGTTTCTTGCTGCTGCAACTGGCCAACTTCACCTATGCGGCCGGGCAGGTGCTGTACAAGCATTTGGTCGCCCGCCATCCGAGCGATCTGCCGCACTACCGGCGTTTCGGTTATTTCTATCTCGGTGCGCTGATGGTGGCGCTGCCGGCCTTCCTGCTGTTCGGCAAGACAAACTTCTGGCCCGAAGCGCCACTGCAATGGGGCGTGTTGGTGTTCCTTGGCCTGGTTTCCACGGCGTTGGGATTGTATTGGTGGAACAAAGGCGCATGCCTGGTCAATGGCGGGACGCTGGCGGTGATGAACAACCTGCACGTGCCGGTGGGGCTGCTGGTGAACCTGCTGATCTGGAACCAGCATGAGGCGCTGGGGCGGCTGCTGCTGGGCGGGTCAGTGATACTGGCGGCGGTGTGGATCAGTCGGTTGGGGATACGCCAGCTTCCTTCACACTAAACCCTTGTGGGAGCGAGCTTGCTCGCGATGACGGAGTGTCAGTCAGCATCTATGTTTCTGATGCGCCGTCATCGCGAGCAAGCTCGCTCCCACAGGGATCTGTGCTGGGTTCAGATCACCTGCTTCTGCGGCTCTGAAATGGAACCCGCCCCCAGCACCGCCGGCAGCAACCCTGAACGCAAGTCCGTGCCGCTGGGCTGCTGATACAGGTTCAATCCGAACTCCGGCATCACCGCCAGCAGGTAATCGAAAATATCCCCCTGGATGCGCTCGTAGTCGGTCCACGCGGTGGTGCGGGTGAAGCAGTAGATTTCCAGCGGGATGCCCTGGGCCGTGGTCTGCAACTGGCGGACCATGCAGGTCATGTTCGGCTGGATCTCCGGGTGACTTTTCAGATACGCCAGGGCATAAGCGCGGAAGGTCCCCAGGTTGGTCATGCGTCGACGGTTGGCCGACATCGCCGCGACGTTGCCCTGGGCTTCGTTCCAGGCCTTGAGTTCGGTCTGCTTGCGACCGATGTAGTCGGTCAGCAGATGCACCTGGGTCATGCGCTGTTCTTCCTCGTCATGCAGAAAACGCACGCCGCTGGCGTCGATGAACAGGCTGCGCTTGATCCGCCGCCCGCCAGACTGCTGCATGCCGCGCCAGTTCTTGAACGATTCGGACATCAGGCGCCAGGTCGGGATCGAGACGATGGTCTTGTCGAAATTCTGCACCTTGACCGTGTGCAGCGTGATGTCCACCACATCACCGTCAGCGCCGACCTGGGGCATCTCGATCCAGTCGCCGACCCGCAACATGTCGTTGCTGGTCAGTTGCACGCTGGCGACGAACGACAGCAGGGTGTCCTTGTAGACCAACAGGATCACCGCCGACATCGCCCCCAGGCCCGACAGCAGTAACAGCGGCGACCGGTCGATCAGGGTGGCGACGATGATGATCGCGCCGAATACATACAACACCATCTTCGTCAGCTGCACGTAGCCTTTGATCGAGCGGGTTCGCGCATGCTCGGTGCGCGCGTAGACATCCAACAGGGCGCTGAGCAGGGCACTGAGGCTCAGCACCATGAACAGGATGGTGAAGGCCAGGGCGACATTGCCGAGGAAAATCAGGCTGGTCTTGCTCAATTCCGGCACCAGGTGCAGGCCGAACTGGATGATCAGCGACGGCGTCATCTGGGCCAGGCGATGGAAGACCTTGTTCTGGCGCAGGTCGTTGATCCAATGCAGGGACGGTTGGCGGCCCAGCAATTTGGCTGCATGCAGAATCAGGTAGCGCGCCACGCGCCCGAGCACCAGGGCAATGACCAGCAGCAACATCAGGGCCAGGCTGGAATGCAGGAGCGGGTGCTGGTCAAGGGCACCCCAGAGGTCTTGGAGGTTGACCCAGAGTTGTTTGATGTCCATGGACGAAACGGTTCTTCTATTTAAAGACGCGAGGGTGCGATTAGAGCATTTAAGCCCGGTCGAGTGACCGTTGATGACAAATCGGCTTATAAAAATCCACTGATTTACTGCCGTTTGTATAAAGAAACTCGGCCTTCGCGCTCGAAACCGTTACCCTATGCAGCTGTTTTTTTGCATTTCTTCGAGGTAGCACCCGTGTTTTCCCAATTCGCCCTGCACGAACGCCTGCTCAAAGCCGTGGCCGAGCTTAAATTTGTCGAGCCAACGCCGGTGCAGGCAGCGGCTATTCCGCTCGCGCTCCAGGGGCGTGACCTGCGGGTGACGGCACAGACCGGCAGCGGCAAGACCGCCGCGTTCGTGCTGCCGATCCTCAACCGCCTGATCGGCCCGGCCAAGGTTCGCGTCAGCATCAAGACCCTGATCCTGCTGCCGACCCGTGAACTGGCCCAGCAGACCTTGAAGGAAGTGGAGCGCTTCTCGCAGTTCACCTTCATCAAGTCCGGCCTGATCACCGGCGGCGAAGACTTCAAGGTCCAGGCCGCCATGCTGCGCAAGGTGCCGGACATCCTGATCGGCACGCCGGGGCGGATGATCGAGCAACTGAACGCCGGCAACCTTGACCTGAAAGAAGTTGAAGTACTGGTGCTGGACGAAGCCGACCGCATGCTGGACATGGGCTTTGCCGAAGACGTGCAGCGCCTGGTGGACGAATGCGTCAACCGCCAGCAGACCATGCTGTTCTCCGCCACCACTGGCGGTTCAGGCCTGCGGGAGATGATCGCCAAGGTGCTGAACAACCCTGAGCACTTGCAGCTCAACGCGGTCAGCCAGCTGAACTCCACCACCCGTCAGCAGATCATCACCGCCGACCACAACCAGCACAAAGAACAGATCGTGAACTGGCTGCTGGCCAACGAGACCTACCAGAAAGCCATCGTCTTCACCAACACCCGGGCCATGGCCGACCGCATCTACGGCCGCCTCGTCGCCCAGGAATACAAGGCGTTCGTGCTGCACGGCGATAAAGACCAGAAAGACCGCAAACTGGCCATCGACCGCCTCAAGCAAGGTGGTGTGAAAATCCTCGTCGCCACCGACGTCGCTGCCCGTGGCCTGGATGTGGACGGCCTGGACATGGTCATCAACTTCGACATGCCCCGCAGCGGCGACGAATACGTGCACCGCATCGGTCGTACCGGTCGTGCCGGCAATGACGGCCTGGCGATCTCGCTGATCTGCCACGGTGACTGGAACCTGATGTCGAGCATCGAGCGCTACCTCAAGCAAAGCTTCGAGCGTCGTACCATCAAGGAAGTCAAAGGCACCTACGGCGGACCGAAAAAGGTCAAGGCTTCGGGCAAGGCCGTTGGCGTGAAGAAGAAAAAAGTCGACGCCAAGGGCGATAAAAAGAAAACCGGTGCCAAGGCACCCACCAAGCGCAAAATCGCCAACCGCCCGAAGACCGACGCCCTGTCGCTGGTCAGCAAGGATGGCATGGCCCCGCTCAAGCGCCGCAAGCCAGAAGCGCCAGCGGCTGAGTGAAGCGGCGGTAAGGCTTAATGAAAAAACCGGACCTTGGGTCCGGTTTTTTTATGGGCAGTCACTTTCGCCACCAACCCCTGTGGCGAGGGAGCTTGCTCCCGCTGGGCTGCGCAGCAGCCCCAATGGTGTGTGTTCAGCATTGTTCCGCGGTGAGACTTGGTTTTTTGGGGGCGCTTCGCACCCCAGCGGGAGCAAGCTCCCTCGCCACGGAAGCGGAGCGGTGCTCAGCCTAGGGTAATCACCCAGCCTTCTTCCCCGCGTCCTTCAACTCTTCCAGACGCTTATCGATCAACTGGCACTTATCCGGCATGTCCTTGCTGGCAGTCTCCAGGTCCATGGCTTGCAACTCATCGTTAATTTCCTTGGCCTTCTTCGGATTCTGCTCGGTGAGCTTGGTCACTTCCTGCGCCAGTTGCTCTCGCTTGGCGGTGGCTTCCTCGGGGGTGCAGGCCCAGGCGGGCAGGGCGCAGGTGAGGGCAGCGGCGAGGGTGAGCTTGAGGAGGTTTTTCATGGCAGGGCCTCGTATTCCTTGTTGGGCAGGTAATGGGTTGAGGCGAGTGCTGGGTGGAAAGTTCATTGTCCTCCGTCTTGGTGGCATCTTTTTCAACGTTTCCCTAGCTGATATTAAACAGTCGTCTACCATGGAGAATGCGACGGGTGCTTCTGTGCCTGCAAAGGCTGAGTCGCTCCCCAATATGGGACGTAAATGCTTCATTAGCTAGGAGGCTAACAATATGCCAGTCGCAATGCCGTTAATGACGTCCACTCACGCGCTATCCCCTGAGTGACGGCGGAAAACACACACAAAACCTGTTGAGCCTTGACTCCTCGGCTGCCAGTGCGGATCGCACTTGAGCAATGGAACAGCTATGCCTGTCAGGCGCCCCTAGCGTGCAGCAGCAAGTAATTCAAAGGAATGAAATATATGAACCTTAAAGCGATACTCAGTCGACTGATGTTGTGTTCGTGTAGTTTGTTTGCGATCTCATCGGCTTATGCGGAGAGTCTGATCATCGCCACACCGCAACAAGGCGTGGGGATCCAAGTTGATGTCTTTGACAGTCCAGGTGCCTCAAGCGGCAAGCCCTCTTCGACGAGCGTGGTGCGGTCCGGTCCATCATACTTTGTACCCGTGATTCAGTCCTTCAAGGGCCAGCTCTACATGTTTTGGGCCGGGCGCGATGATCAAAAGAAAATCTACTACACCTCTTCTACGGATGGGAAAGATTGGGTCTCGCCAAAATATATCCCGGTGGGCAGTATTGCGGGTGATGTCTCAGTAAGCGTATTCAAGCAACAACTGGTGTTGACCTTCGCTGATGATCAAGGTCGTCTAAACACCACCAGTTCCGTAGATGGAAAAAGCTGGCCTCCTAATGTTCGCGTTATCTCGACCGCCCATAAGGCTCTTAGTTACAAACCTGTCGTGTACAACGGTAAATTGTTTGTCTTGTATAACGAAAACAGCGGCAAGGCGGTTTACTATGTTACTTCCGATGGGGCCAGCTGGCTTCCGGAAAAAACAGCGTTTCAAGAGACCGCCGACACGATCCTGAATCTGGTACCCGTCGTCTTTAACGGTGATTTAAGGGTCAATTATTCTTTGTATCATGGCGGCCTGTTCGAACGCACTTACGGCCGATCCGGCAGCTGGGACAACGAGAGGCAAACGTTGGAGGGTATAACCGGCAAGACGTTCTTGAACAGTGCAACGATGATCGGTCAGCGCTTGTTTATCAGCAGTGGCGCCAATACTTTTTATTCCAGCGATGGGCTCAACTGGACCCCTTACTACCCGTTCCCTGGGCGTTCTGCCTACCCGTCAGGATTGGGTGTTTCCTATGCCATTACCACAAGCGATTTAACCGCGGACAATCCGCAACTGCCTGCGGATCTGGCGACGGGGCTCAGCCATACCGATTATGCGACGTTCGCCTGGCGGAGCTTTTTCGCATTGAACAATACGGCCAAGACGCCGTTACCAGCTAACCGAGGCATTGGTAATCCCGGGGGCAGCTTTGCCGACTCGGGCAAGACCTCACAATCTTCCAGCCCGTTGTTGTGGCAAACATTCGCTCACCGCACCGAGTTGTTTCCGGCAGTGGGGAAAAACGCGGTTGGTGGCCCTACGCGGCCTTTTGCTTCAGATCCGCAATACAGCTATATCGAATTCCCCAACGGCGCGCCTTTAGCGCCAGGGGCCAGTTATGCCCATTACAACAATCTGGACGAGGCGACCCAAATAGGACAAAACGCGATATTTTTTCCAGTTACCCCTCCGCAAGCGGCAAAAACAAAAGAAGGCGACTATGCGCCGTCTAGCGACAGCCAGATCCTGTTCGAAGCCAAGGCGAATCCTGTCGTTTACGACTACGCCAAAAGCCTGAGCACCTACCCCGATCATATCGTTCTGCCTGACGGTGCGGTGGAGGTCAAGGCGGCGTGGCGCAAGCTGGCGGACATTCCGGTAATGGAGCAAGGGCGCTACCATACGGCGACTGTGGTGACCTATCATGGCAGCGATAGTATCCCGCAGGCGCAAAATGAAAAATACGCTTTGGTAGCCTTGCACATCATACATAAGACGCCCAATTACCCGACCTTCATATTCGCCACGTTCGAGCACGAAGATGCCCTGACCTTGTCAGACGGCAAGTCGCCGAGTGGGCTCTACTACATTGCCAACTACAACAGGATCAACTATCCCAACGCCAGCAACCCTTTAGAACCGTCCGCCAGCTTTTCTGATGGTAATACAATCCATAAAGTGACTCTGCCCAGGAGCGATTTCGTACAATCGAGCGTTAACCCGCAGGTCTTCTCCGGCACTCGTGGGATCCCTGAAGGGCAGGCTGGTCCGATCAAAGTCGTACAGCCGAAAACTGTCTATTCCGAGGTCACTGCAGTTAACAACCAAGTCAAGGCATTGATGGACGCCAGCAGTGAGTTCAAAGATTCGGTCTGGAGTCATTACCGGCTAAAAGGGGTGCAGGCCATCCCTTCGAGCGAACAAACAGACCCGGATTACTACCTGGCCAATATCATGGTTGAAAGCAGCCAACCGGGGATCCAATTGTTTCGCGGAAGCAACTCATTCCCCATTCCAGAGGACAGCGTCCTGACCAATACTCGCGACTTCCTGAACATCAGGGTGCCTGATTATGACCACAGCACGAAAAGCAGCCTGACCATGGGTGGTTGCATGGGGTGTCACGGCATCGCCCAGAGCCAATTGAAACAAGGCTTCAGTTTCCTGTTTGATGCGATCAAACCACCCAAGGTCAAACCTCATACGCCCAACTTCGTTGAGCCTACCGGCTTCAGGAACCCCGAGACCATAGGTTTACCCGACGCTCGCACCATGAATGCACGAGCCCTGAAATACTCCTTCGACCCTCAGGATGTGGGCGCAGCTGGAAAAGCAGGTCAGTAGCAGCCAAAGCTACGGATCATAAGTTCAAAAAGGGGAGTGGCCCTGCTTTCTGAAGCAGAAGCAATGCTCTTTCGATAAAAAAACCGGACCTTGGGTCCGGTTTTTTTATGGGCGAGTACCCAGTTGCAGTTGGAGCGGGACGACGTCTGATTTTCAGACGAACGGATCCAGCAAGAGCCCCAAAGCTCAGGCGATTAAGTTGACGTCAAAATGATGGCTCATTAATATCGCGCCACTATTTTGATGTCACTTTAGATCGAGGGATCGAACATGACCGCACCCGCCTTTTGGGCGAGGTTGTGCCTGGCTTTGCTGTGCCTTTCTCCGTTGACCCTGGCTCACGCCGCCCCCACGCCGGGTGACACCGACCTGATCCGCGAGCGCCAGAACCGTTTGCTCGAAGAGCAGCGCCGTCGCCTCGAAGAACTCAAGGACCTGCCGGGCCAGGAGGCGAAGCCGACCCAGCCGACGGCGCCTGTCGATACCCGTTGCTTCCCCATCAAGACCATCGAACTCAAGGGCGCCGACAGTCTCTCCGCCAGTGAGCGCGAACGGCTGCTCAAACCCTACATCGGCCAGTGCCTCGGCGTACCGCAGCTCAACGAACTGCTCAAGGTCGTCACCGATCACTACATCGAAAAAGGCCTGGTCACCAGTCGCGCCTATCTGCCGCAACAGGATTTGTCCGGCGGGCATTTGAGTGTGCTGGTGGTGGAAGGGCGGCTCGAAGGCTTGAAGGGCGCCGAGAACAGCAAGCTGTCGGATCGCGAATTGGCGATGGCGTTTCCCGGCAAGACTGGCGAGTTGATCAACCTGCGGGAGATTGAGCAGATGGTGGACCAGCTCAATCGCCTGCCATCGAATCAGGCGAAGATGGAGCTGACCCCCGGCCAGAACGTCGGTGGCAGTGAAGTGCGCGTCACCAACGAACCGCAAAAACCCTGGCGCGCCGGACTGTCGCGCAGCAACGACGGCCAGCGCAGCACGGGCGAGCAGCAGTGGGGCACCCGTTTCGAGTGGGACAGCCCGCTGGGCTTGGCCGACCAGTTGATGTTGCGCGGCGGTCATGACGCGATGACCGACCACCAGCACACCTCCCGCAACGCCATGCTCTATTACAATCTGCCGTTTGGCTGGTGGAACCTCAGCTACACCTACAGCCAGAGCGAGTACCGCTCGCAAATCCCGGCCAACGGTTTCAACTTCAAGCAGACCGGCGACAGCCAGAACCATCAGTTGCGAGTCGAGCGAGTGATCCACCGTGACGCTCTGAGCAAGACCTCCCTCAACACCGGCCTGGCCTACCTGCGCACCAACAACTTCATCGAAGACAGCAAACTTGCCGTCAGCAGCAATCGTCTGAGCGAAGCCCAGTTCGGCATCAACCATGGTCGCCGGGTCGGCAGTGCTTTCGTCAACCTGGACCTGGGCATGCAGCAAGGGATCGGCGCCTTCGATGCCCAGGGCGACAACGATCCTGGCCCCGGCCAGGCCGATGCCCGCTATCGCAAATACACCGCCACCGCCAGCTACCTGCAACCCTTCAAGCTGTGGGACGAATCGTTCAGCTTCAGCAGCCTGATGACCGGCCAGCGCAGCGAAGACGTGCTGTTCAGCCCGCAGCGCATGAGCCTGGGCGGACAATCTTCCATCCGTGGCTACAAGGACCAATCCCTGTCCGGCGACAGCGGCGGTTACTGGCGTAACGACCTGCGCTGGAGCCGCCCGGTGACCCTGGAATGGCTGCGCCCGGTGTTCGCCGAATACGGCACCAGCCTCGGTTATGACCAGGGCGTGATTCGTGGCGACCGCTACAACGGCGACCAGCACGGGCGCATGTCGAGCAACTCAGTGGAGCTGTTCGCCCGCGGTGAGCACCTGAGCGCCAGCGTCACCTTTGCCCATTCCCTGGAACGCCCGGATGCCCTGACCGAGCGCGAAGCGCCGATCTACTTCCGCGTGGATGTACTTCTTTAATTCTGCTGCAGCGAGACTTGATCATGGACGACCGCCAACACGCCTTCCTGGCCCGCCAGCCTTCAGCCGTACTGAAAAACCGCGATCAGTTCTGGGGCATGCCCAAGCGCGGCCTGGCGTTCCTGTTGGCCAACGTCATGTTCTGGCAACCGATGTGGGCCCAGGCCGAAGGTATTGTGGTCAGCGCACCGGGTACCGGCCTGGACCGGGCAGGCAACGGCGTGCCCATCGTCAACATCGCCCGGCCCAACGGCAGCGGTCTGTCCCACAACCAGTTCACGGACTACAACGTCGGCAGCAACGGCGTCATCCTCAACAACGCCACGTCCCGCACCCAGGCCACGCAACTGGGCGGGATCATATTGGGTAACCCGAACCTCAACGGCACAGCCGCCACGACCATCCTCAACGAAGTCAATGGCGGCAACCCCAGCCAGTTGCGTGGCTATACCGAAGTGGCCGGGCAATCGGCCCACGTCATCGTCGCCAACCCATATGGCATTACCTGCAACGGTTGCGGTTTTATCAACAGCCCGAAGGTCACGTTGAGTACCGGTAAAGCGGTTATCGAGAACGGACAGTTGAACCGCTACCAAGTGGATCAGGGCAGTGTCGCGATTGAAGGCGCGGGCCTCAACGCCAACAACGTCGACCACTTCGAAATCATCACCCGCAGCGCCAAGATCAACGCCGAGATTCAGGCCAAGAACCTGACGATTGTCGCCGGGCGCAATGACGTCAACGCCGACACTTTGAGCACCACCTCCCGCGGCGATGACGGCAGCGCCAAACCCGAGCTGGCTATCGACTCTTCGGCGCTGGGTGGGATGTATGCAGGCGCCATCAAGTTGGTGGGCACCGAGGCCGGTGTTGGAGTGAAGCTGGATGGGAAGTTGATTGCCAGTGGCGGTGATATTCAGCTCGATGCCAATGGGCATTTGAGCATGGTCGATACCTCGGCCAGTGGCGCTGTGAACGTCAAGGCGGCCAGCCTCGACGCCCGTGGGCCGGTCTACGCCGGCACGACGTTGAACGCCCGAACCCAGGGCAATCTGACTAACCAACAAACCCTCGCGGCGCGGGACGGCATCGTCCTGAACGCGGGTGGGCAGTTGAGTAACAACGGGATTATCGAGGCTGGGATTAATGCTGATAACACCCGTAATGCCACGGGGGATGTAAGTGTCACGGCGCAGAGCCTGAACAACAACGGCAAGAGTGTCATTGCCAGTCGTAACCTGACGGCGAATGTGGCGCAGACGTTGAGCAACCAGGGCGGGACCTTGAGTGCCGGGCAGGCCGGTACGGTCAATGCCGGGATCCTGGATAACCAGAACAAAGGCCGTGTGTTGAGCAACGACGCGCTGAACGTCACCGCCGACAAACTCCTCAACGCCCAGGGCATCGTCAACAGCAACGGCAACCTGACGGCCAAGGTTGGGCAGTTGAATAACCACGACGGCGAAGTCTCCAGCGCCGCCATCACGACAGTTATCGGCACCACGCTGGATAACAGCGATGGCCTGCTCGCTGGTGACGTGGCCCTGAACATCGGCTTGATCGGGGCCCTGAACAACCAGAACGGTGTGTTGGGTTCCGGCAAGAGCCTGACGGTCACCGCCGCCAGCCTGGATAACACCTTTGAAGGCAGCCTGGTCAGCGATGGCAGCCTGACCGCGCGCATCAGCGGCCTGTTCGACAACCGGCAAGGCAGCCTCGGCGCCAAGGGCATAACCGATGTTCAGGCAGGCAGCCTGGACAACCGCGCCGGCAAGGTTCAGTCGGTGAAGGATCTGCAACTGACCGTCGCCCAGCTCGACAATCGTCAACAAGGTTTGCTCAGCAGCCAGGCAGCGTTGCGTGTCGATGGCTCGCAATTGGATAACCGCGGTGGCCTGCTCAGTGCCGTTGGCCCGGTTCATCTGCAAACCAATGGCGTTGATAACAGCGGTGGGCGCATCTCCAGCAAGACCGACCTCACCGCCAACGTCGCACAGTTGAACAATCAGGGCGGCGAGCTGGTTGCTCAAGGCCTGCTGACTGTCAGCGGCCAGAGCCTGGATAACCGCAACGGCGGCCTGGTAGGTGCGACAAAAGCGCTGAAACTCAACGTAGATGCCCTGGACAACCGTGGCGGTGAAATCTCCAGTACGGTCGACATCGCCATCGACGGCCAGCGCCTGAACAACAGCGACAACGGCAAGATTCTGGCCGGCACCGACCTGGGCCTGAAAGTCGCGGCCATCATCAACCAGAACAAAGGCCTGCTGTTCAGCACGGGCGCCACCGCGGTCAAGGGACAGAGCCTGGACAACAGCGGCGGCAGCCTGGTCGCTCGCCAGGGCTTGGATATTCGACTGGACAACGCTCTGACCAACGTCGCGGGCCTGATCAGCAGCGACGGCACGCTAAGCGCCACCGTCGGCACGCTCGACAACACCGACGGCAGCCTCACCAGCGTCGGCGCGCTGGCACTCACGGCCTCGGGCGCGCTGGTTAACCGTGGTGGCGCCATCACCACCGACGCCGGCCTGACCGTCACCAGCCAAAGCCTGGACAACCAGCAGAACGGCTTGCTCAGCGCCAAGGGCGCGACCCGCGTCACCACCGGCATCTTCGACAATACCCAGGGCGGGTATCTGGTCAGTGGCGATACCCTGGACCTGACCGCCACCCAGGTCAGCAACGGCGCCGCCAGCCGCATCGCCAGCGACAAGGCGCTGACGGCCAGCGTCAGCGGTTTCGATCAGCGAGGGGGCGAGCTGTTCAGTAAAACCGCCTTGAGCCTGGACCTGAATCATGGCCAGTTGAACAACCTCAAGGGCGTGATCAACGCGCCGCTCCTGGTGCTGAAAAACCTTAAGGACGTTGACAACAGGGGCGGCGAAATCTCCAGTGCCCAGGCGTTCACGCTCGCGGCGCAAAACCTGGATAACGGCAACGGCAAGTTGATCAGCAACCAGGCGCTGACCCTGCGCATCGATCAGGTACTCAACAGCGTCAAGGGGCTGGTCTCCGCTCAATCCCTCGACAGTCACAGCGCACGTCTGGACAACACCGACGGCCTGATCAGCAGCCGTGGCGCGCTGACCCTGACCGTGGACGATCAACTGCTCAACCGGAACGCTGCGGTGATCGCCGACGGCGACCTGCGCATCGACGCGGCGAGCCTGGACAACACCGCCGGCCAGTTCGCCGGCAAAACCAAGGTCACGGCCGATGTCGCGACCGTGAACAACCAGGGCGGCCAGATGATTGCCCTCGGCGGGCTGACGCTTACCGGCACTTCGCTGGACAACCGCAATGCCGGCCTGGTCGGTGCGACCGACGCGCTGACGCTCAATGTCACTGCGGTGGATAACCGTGGCGGTGAACTTTCGAGCCAGGCCGACATTTCCGTCACGGGTGATGCCCTGGACAACAGCGACGGCGGGCAAGTGCTCGCCAACGGCGCACTGGCCTTGAGGGTGAAGGACGTACTCAACCGTACCAAGGGCCTGTTGTCAGGCAAGAGCGACCTGACCTTGATCGGCAAGACCCTCGATAACACGGGCGGCTCGCTGCTGAGCCAGAAGAACCTCACTGCCGTCCTCTCCGGTGCGTTGAATAACAGCCAGGGTGTCGTGAGCGCCGAAGGCGCACTGACGATGACAGCGGCGAGCCTGACCAACACCCTGGGCAGCGTTTCCGGCGCCGAGGCGCTGGGCCTCACCCTCGACGTCGCCTTGCTCAACCAGGGCGGCGAAATCGTGACCGACGCCGGCCTCACCGTCAAAAGTGCCAGCCTGGACAATCGCAACAAAGGCAGTATCAGTGGCAAGGGTGCAGTGGTCGTCGAAACCGGTGCGTTCGACAACAGCCAGTCCGGACGCCTGAGCAGCGCTGCCAGCCTCGACCTGACCACGAAGAAACTGACCAACCAGGACGGCGGCCGTATCGCCAGCAATGGCGCGTTGACCGCCAGCGTCACCGACCTCGACCAGCAGGGCGGCCAGCTCTTCAGCAACACGGCGCTGACGCTGGATCTGAACCAGGGCCAACTGAACAACCAGGGCGGCTTGATCAACGCACCGCTGCTGATGCTCAAGAACCTCAAGGGCGTCAACAACGACGGCGGTGAAATCTCCAGCGCCCAGGCATTCACCCTGGCCGCGCAAAGCCTGGACAACGACAACGGCAAACTGCTCAGCAACCAGGCCCTGACCCTGCGGGTCGACCAGGCCCTGAGCAACCTCAAGGGCCTGATCGCTGCTGCTGCGCTGGACGTCGAAGCCGCAAGTTTCAACAACAACGGCGGCACGCTGACCAGCCGCGCTAACCTGGACCTGAAGCTCAGCGGTGCACTGGAAAACCAGAACCAAGGGCTGATCAACGCCACCAACGGCCTGACCATCAGCACCAGCGGCCTGAATAACCAGCAAGGTTCGCTATTGGGCAGTGCCATCGCCATCGATTTTGGCGCCGCCACCGGTGACCTGAACAACAGCGCCGGCCTGATCACCACCGCCGGCCTGCTCAGCCTCAAGCATCTGCGGGACCTGAACAACCAGAATGGCGAAATCTCCAGCAGCCAGAGCCTGGTCCTGAGCGCTCGCGACCTCGACAACAGCGCCGGCAAACTCATCAGCAACGGCCGGCTGACCGTAGGCGCCCGTGATGTCCTCAACCAAGGTGGTTTGATCTCCGGCTTCAAGGGCCTGGACCTGACCGCCACGAGCCTGGACAACCGCAACAGCGGCACCCTGTCGAGCCGCGACGAAGACGTCGGCGTCACCCTCAGCGGAGCGCTGCTCAACAGCAATGCCGGCGCGCTGGTCGGTAAAAAACAACTGACCGTCAGCGCCACCAGCCTGGACAACCGAGGCGGGATTCTTTCCAGCGGCGGCGACCAGACTCTGACCGTTACCGGCGGTTTGCTGAACAACGCCCAGAACGGCTTGATCGACAGCGGCGCTGTCCTGGTCATGAACGCCATGACCCTGGGCAATGCCGGCGGTACCGTCAACGCACAAAAAGCCCTCAGCTTCACCGGCTCTACGCTGGATAACAGCAGCGGCAACGTGATCGGCAATGCCGCCGTGACCCTGGACCTGCTCGGCGCCCTGACCAACACCAACGGCAAGATCGCCAGCGTCGGCCCAATGCGGGTCGAGCGCGCTACGCAAATCAACAACCAGGGCGGCCAGATCGCCAGCCAAGGCCTGCTGACCCTGCTCACCGGCGGCCTGGACAACCGCAATCGCGGCACCGTTGCGGCCAATGATGAGCTGGTCCTGAATACTGCCGGAACCGTGCAGAACGACGCCGATGGCTTGATCTACAGCCAGAACGGCGGCGTGCGAATCGATGCAGCCAGCGTTACCAACGGCAAGGGGTGGTGCAAAGCCAGGGTGATCTGAAGCTCACCGTGGCTGGCGATGTCGACAACCAGAGCGGTCGCCTCCAAGCCAAGGCCGGCGACGTGACTGTAACGGGCCGCCATTTCGATAACCGTGGCGGCGTACTTGCCAGCCTGCAAGGCTTGCTCACCACGCAACTGACCGGCGTGCTGAAAAACGGCTACGACCTGAACAACAACCGCCAGGGCGGCATCACCCAGGCCCAGCGCCTGAGCCTGACCGCCCTGGGCGGGATCGACAACTATGGCGGACGCATTTCGGCGCAGACCGGTGATGCCACCGTCATCACCGGCAACTTCGACAACCGCAACGGCGGCCTGTACGCCAAGGGCAAGGTCAGCGTCACCGGTAGTAATTTCGATAACAGCGGCGACAACGATGGTCAGATCGCAGGCAACCAGATTGATCTGAACCTGACCGGCGCGTTGAACAATCGCCAGGGCATCATCGAAAGTGACAGCACCCTGGCGATCAAAGCGGCGAGCCTGGATAACCAGACCGGGCAGATGCGGGCTCTGGGTACCAGCGGCAAGACCCAATTCCAGATCGGCGGCCTGTTCGATAACCGCAATGGCACGCTGGAAACCGCCAACAACGGTCTGGTCCTCAACGCCGCCAACTTCCAGAATCTGGGCGGCAGCCTGTTGCACCTGGGCAGCGGCGACTTTGACATTTCCACTGCCAATCTCATCAACGCCGGTGGCAGCCTCGTCACCCGCGGTGGCTTGACGCTGACCGCCGACAACTGGACCAACAGCAGCGTGATCCAGGCCGGGCGCCTGACCGTCAACGTGACCAACCTGACTCAGACCGGGACTGGGCAGTTGCTGGCTTCTACCAGCCTGGTGGGGAACGGGGGTAATTGGAGTAACGATGGACTGATTGCCAGTGATGGTTCGATCAGTCTTGCGTTGGGGGGAAGTTATGGAGGTAGCGGGCGGATATCGAGCCTCGGTGGTATCGACCTGACCGCCGCGCAACTGAATTTGGGCGCGGCTTCCAGCGTCGCTGGCGGTGGCGACACCACGGTAAACATCGGTGGACAACTGACCAATGCCGGGCGTCTGACCTCCAGTGCCAATCTGACCGTCCAGGCCGGGAACCTCATCAATTCCGGAACCCTGGGTTCGGCCCGGGACCTCGTGTTGAAAACCCCTTCGCTGCTCAATGACCGCGGGTTGGTATTCAGCGGTGCGGACATGACGCTGGGCGTGAGCAACTTCACCAACCAGAGTGGTGATCTTTACGGATTGGGTAATGTTTTGATTGGTGGTTATGGCGCCGCCGCACGAGCCACCGGCGTTAACAACGTCTCCGGTTCGATGGAGAGCGGCGGCACATTCACGATCAACGCCGATGGGTTCCAGAACCGTACCGAGGGCGCGGTGGCGTCTGGTGGGCGCAAGCTGATTTCGGGGTTTATCGCCAACATATGTAATGACTGCAAAGGGGACTATTACACCTTCACGCTGGCGGCCCGTGAGGTCTTTGAAAGTGTTGACAATGACACCAGTGCCTCGTCGCTATTGACGGCCGGCAAGGATTTCGTATTCCAAGGCAGCAGCTTTCTCAACAGTAAAAGTACGGTGAGCGCTGGCGGCAATATCAACATCGTGGCCGACAACGTACAGAACATCGGGGCGCAGAACGGAACCATCGAGCGCACGCGCATGTATCAAGTTGCAGGTATGAGCGACGGCGGTACCGGGCGGTTTTTCGCCAATGTCCTGACACCCTACAACCAGCGCAATAACCCTGACTTCCCGTACGTCTATTACCTTGATCTGGATGGGAATATTCACAAGGCCATCCCCAAATCGACTCGCTACAGGGAAGGGGGGCGAGACGGTGAAACGTTCTCCGTGGTTTCTCTTACAGATGCCGATACCGGGGCAGTTGTCGTTACTCGTGGCGTTTACAACATCGTCTTGCCCGGCTTGAGCTACGGCTTCGAAAACACCACGCAATCCCAGTACGACCCGAACAACCTGCTTCAGTTGCCGAACCTCGACCAGTACAAGCTACTCAGTGACATCGAAATCGCCAAAGACAGTTCCGGCGCCGCAAGTACAGTCGGCAGCCGTAACGCCGTCATCCAGGCCGGCGGTAACGTCTCGATTACCGCAACCAAAGACCTGCAGAACAGTGTCATCCATGAGGACTACACCGCCAGTGGTGGTACCAACAAAGTGGCGGACACCAAGGCCAGCGGAACCGGCACCACGGTCGTAAGGCTTAACAGTCAGCTGTCACCGGATCTCGCTCAGCAGCAGGTGAACCCGCTGAGTCTTCCTGGCTTCACCTTGCCAACCGGGCAAAACGGTCTGTTCCGCTTGAGCGGGCAGGGTGGCAGCACGCCAACCGCCAGTGGGCCGCAGAACTGGACCCTTGGCAACGCAAGTCTCACCCCTGCCCAGCGTCAGCAGGTGCTGCCCACCGGCCAGGTTCGGGATCTGGCGCTGGGTAATATCAGCCAACCTACCGCCAGCAGCATTAACCTGAGCATTGCTGGCAGCCAACCCACCAGCATCGACAACCAGGCGAGCACGCTGGATACCAGTACTTCGGGCTCCGGCGTGGCCGGAACCTTGCCTGGCCGCACCACCGAGTTCACGCTCAACCGCGTTCAGGGCCTGCCCAGCAGCACCGTGGCCGCCAACCCCCATAAGTACCTGATCGAAACCAACCCGGTGCTCACCGAACTCAAGTCGTTCATGAGCTCGGATTACCTGTTGGACAAACTCGGCTACGACCCCGATCAAAGTGCCAAACGTCTTGGCGATGGTCTCTACGAACAGCGTTTGATCCAGCAAGCCGTCACCGCTCGCACCGGCCAGGCCTTCCTCGACGGCCAGACCTCCAACGAGGCCATGTTCAAGTACCTGATGAACAACGCCGTCGCCAGCAAGGACGCCCTCAACCTATCGGTGGGAGTAAGCCTTACTTCACAGCAAGTCGCGGCGCTGACCCACGACATTGTCTGGCTCGAAGAGCACGAAGTGAACGGCGAAAAAGTCCTGGTGCCAGTGGTTTATCTGGCCCAAGCCGAAGGTCGCCTGGGGCCTACCGGTGCGTTGATCGCCGGTAATGACGTGACGCTGATCGCTGGTCAAAACCTCGATAACGTCGGCACCCTGCGTGCCTCCAACAACCTGTCGGCGACCGCAGGCAACGACCTGGTCAACAGTGGCTTGATCCAGGCCGGTAATCGTCTGGACGTGTTGGCGGTCAACAACATCGTCAACCAGTCCGGTGGGATCCTCGCCGGGCGTGACGTCAGCATCAAGGCCGTGATGGGAGACGTCGTCAACGAGCGTACCGTTACCACCGCAAACTACAGCCGGCGACAGGACTTCATGGACAACGCCGCCCGTATCGAGGCTGCCAATGATCTGAGCATGGGCGCCGGACGCGATCTCAAGAGCATCGGCAGCGTCATGGTCAGTGGTCGTGACACCACGATCGATGCCGGCCGGGACGCGATCATCGTCTCAGCCCAACAGGAAAGTGCCAGCAACAATGGTGTCCGCAAAAGCGCGGTGACGCAGTTCGGTTCCAGCGCCCAAGCAGGTCGTGACCTGGTCGTGAACGCTGGCCGGGATCTCAACGCCATTGCCAGCCAACTCGGGGCCGAGCGCAACGTCGCATTGACCGCCCGGGAGAATATGACCATCTCCTCCGCGGCCGATGAAACCCACTCTTATTCCAAAACGAAAAAAGTCACCACTCAGCAAGACCACGTCAAACAGATCGGCAGTGCCATCACCGCCGGCGGTGACGTGACGATGGGGGCCGGAAAAGACATGGCCATCATCTCCAGCCGCATCAGCGCCGGGGACGAGGCGTACCTGGTGGCGGGCGAAAACCTCGACGTGTTGGCGGCGCAGGACAGTGACTATTCGCTGTACGACAAGAAGAAAAAAGGCAGTTGGGGGAAAAAGCAGACCAAGCATGACGAGGTGACCAAGGTCACGAACGTGGGAAGCGAAATCACCACAGGGGGCGATTTGACGTTGGTCAGTGGGGATGATCAGCGGTATCAGGCTGCAAAGTTGAACAGTGGGAATGACCTGACAGTACAAAGTGGTGGTTCGATTACTTTCGAAGGTGTGAAGGACCTGAGCCAGGAAAGTCATACGAAGAGCAGTTCCAGCATGGCCTGGAACTCCATGAAGGGCAAAGGCCACACGGACGAAACCTTGCGCCAGAGTCAGTTGGTGGCTAAGGGCGAATTAGTCATCAAAGCGGTCGATGGCTTGAATATTGATATCAAGCGCATTGATCAGAAAACCGTCAGCCAGACCATTGATGCAATGGTAAAGGCCGACCCTGAACTGGCCTGGTTGAAGGAGGCTGAAAAGCGGGGCGATGTTGATTGGCGTCGTGTGGAAGAAATTCACCAAAGCTTCAAGTATTCAAACTCGGGGCTTGGCGTCGCTGCTCAAATGGTCCTGGCCATCGCATTGGCAGTGGTTACTGGCGGAGCAGGTGCAGGATTGGTGGGCGCTACGGCCGGTACCTTCTCGGCAGGCTTCGCGAACGCCGTTTTGATTGCGGTGGAAACCCAGGCCGCCACCAGTGCCATCAATAACAAGGGAGATTTGGGCGCAGTTCTGAAAGACACCACCAGTAGCGAAAGCCTCAAGGGCTATGTGGTGTCTGGATTGCTTGGGGGGATCGGCAACAGTCTTGGTTATGACCCGACCAAGTTAGGATTCAACTGGGATAGCGCAGGACAAGTTGTCCTGAAGACAGGGGCAGACACCTTGGTCCAAACCGCCATCCAAGGTGGCAGTCTGGGCGATAACTTCGTTAACAACCTGTTGGGTGCCGTTATTGATATTGGCGGGGCGGTTGCCGCCAATAAAATTGGCAATCTGAATTTGGCTGAAGGCAGCCCGACCAAAGTCGCCGCCCACGCCTTGGTCGGTGGTTTGAAGTCGATGGCCATGGGCGGCGACTTTAAAACGGGAGCTCTGGCCGGGGGCGCGAACGAAGCGCTTGTAAGCTATCTGGCAGAACTGGTAATGCCCGAAGGGTATGACCCGAACCGACCGGGGGCCGATCAGGCTAAAACCAACTTGTTGGCAATGTCACAGCTGCTGGGTGTACTCACCGCAGTGGTCTCGGGCAGTGACCCTAGCATTGCTGCGAACATCGCTGCCAATGCCACCCAGTACAACTACCTGACTCATTCTGATCTTGAGCGGGCGGCTAACAAGCTGCAGGGTTGTGGGAAGGAGACCTCATGTATAGACGAGGCTTACACCACATATCATGAGTTGAGCGAACGGCAGACGCTGGAGGCGTTAGTCAGCTGCGGTCAGAACGTAGATAACTGCGCAACCATCTCGTCGCTTGATGCCGAGGTGCAAGCCAGGAAGGAGCAGCTCCGTGATTTGATGGACTCTGCGTCACCTGAAGCCCGTGCAACCTATGAGCTTTTGATCGCGGAAAACAACGAGTTTCAGAACCTGTTGGCAGGGGTGACCACGGAGCATTCGGCTAAGGCGGTGACGGATGTCCTGATTTCGAAGTGGGGTATAAGCCCGGAATATGCTGCGGCTATTATTGCTGGCACCGTGACGCTGGCGGTTGGGTTGGCTGCTGGTCGAGCTGCAGGTGGGGGTAAAAAAGACGTAGCAGGAGATGCAGAGACTACCACTCCGCGTACTCCATTATCTGGTCCAACGGATAACTGGAAAAAATACACTCACGCGGAGGCTGTAATTCAGACCCAGGCATCGGGTCGGTTAGCTAATGCAGAAAAGGCAGTTATTGACCCGACTAAAGTAACATCTTATGCGTTAAATTCGGAGCATCCAGTTGGAGGCAACAAAGCAAAAGTCTTTGAGTCAGCTTTGGGCTACAATCAAACGAATGCTGGAGAATTGATAGCAAAAGTGCAGGAAGGTGCGCGGTTATATCCTGCGAAGTTAGGTGCTGCTGATAAATTTGGTCAGAGAATAACAATTGATATGCCTATAACTGGGCCAAATGGTAATACGGCAACTGTTCGTACTGGTTGGATATATGATCCAAGTTCGTCCACGCCTAGAATGACGACTCTATATGTCAAGTAAGGAATGCTATATGATTTACTCGCTTTTTGATGTTGTTGTATTGACTGAGGATATCCCAGGCGAAGGGCTGCGAGCTGGTATGCAGGGAGCGATAGTTGAGGTTTATACTCTGCCAATTGAAGGCTATGAGGTGGAGTTTTGTGATGCTGAAGGGCATACTGTTGCGCAACTAGCGCTATCCCCTGATCAATTTCAGATCAAGAGATAATAAAGGGAAATAGGATGGGTAAATCCTGTTGTGGGATAAGCGGGAAAGGAGGCCCCCATTAGCCGGTCTCAAGTCAAGGCTAAAAGCCAACCTGCCCTACAGCTTTTAACTGCTGGGTTTCCCCTTATCTCAACCTGCCTGGTTGAACCCGTCGTGGGAAAAGGGGACTTATGGAAAAGTGGAAAAAGGGACAGATTTATTTTTCAAGGCGTGCGTCGAAAATAAATCTGTCCCCTTTTTTGTCCAACGCTATCGTCATCATTTTGCAAAAGACGGAAAGCATCACTGTATCGAAGCTGATATCCGAACGGAATGCGATGTTTCCAGCAGTTGGGTCACGGTGCTAATGCGATAGTCAGCAGTTTCGAGCCACAAGACGCCGCTTTCCGAGCTTTGTGTAGGACCTTTGGCCCAGCATCAGTAGGCTTTGGGGTTGCCGCGAGTCAGGCAAGGTAGGCGCCTGCTGCGCAGTCGAGCGGGAGCAAGCTCCCTCGCCACGGGGGCTGTGCTCGACTTGTGGATGGGGTCAGCCATGGCAGCAACTGTGGGGCTTGGCCTCCTCGTATTTATCGTGATGCCGCACCCAGTCCATTATTTCGTCTTCGTTGCGGCCCTTGGGCGTCAGGTCGAGGTAGTTGTAGGTGCCGACCAGGATGTCCAGGCCGCGGGCGTAGGTGGAGTAGGTGTGGAAGATGTCGCCGGCTTCGTTGCGATAGAAGACGCTCAGTCCTGGGAGTTCGCCTTCGGTGCTGTCGGTTTTTTCGTAGTTGTAGGTGGCTTTTCCGGCGGCGACGTCTTCGGCATTGAGGGTGACGCCGAAGTCAGGGTTGAAGTCGCAGCCGTTGGATGAGACCCAGTCGAAGGTCCAGCCCATGCGCCGTTTGAATGGCTGGAACTCGGCGAACGGGGCGCGGGAGACGGCGACGACGGCCACGTCGTGGTGGGCCAGGTGTTGGTTGGCGCCGTCGATGTGGTCGGAGAGGAATGAGCAGCCCTGGCAGCCTTGTGTCCAGCCGGGGCCGAACATGAAGTGGTAGATGATCAGTTGGCTGCGGCCACCGAACAGGTCGGCCAGGCTCAGTTCGCCGTGGGGGCCTTGGAAGCGGTAGGGTTTGTCGATTTTTACCCAGGGCAGGGCGCGGCGCTCGGCGCTGAGTTGGTCTCGTTCGCGGGTGAAGGCTTTTTCGTGGGCCAGATGCTGGCGACGGGCTGCGAGCCATTCTTCCCGCGAGACGACCGGATGATTCTCTACGTTCATGGTGATTTCTCCTGCATGGCAGAGCTGCTGAGTGGGCGCTTCAGCAACTGGTCGTTTGGCCTTCGATGAATTCGACAGGCCGTTGGTCGGTTCAAGGCATAGACCACCCGGAAACCCGGCTGAACGGCGGCGTGGCGCCTCGGTCACAACTTAGGTAGGCATCTCACTCTTTAGAGGATGGACCAGGATGACGACTTATAACTGGGACTTGATCGAACGGTTGCTGCACGAAGTGCAGAACGGCGCCGGCCACAGCTTTACTCCTCGGCCTTATGCGGAGGAGTACGCGGCGGCGAAGGCGGCTGCAGGCGAAGAGATCGAGAACCTCGATCATCTGAAAGCGGTCGCCGGGGAGTACGAAAAATTACTGCTGGAGCGCGGCTATATCGAGCCTCGGCCGGAGGAAGAGGGTGGTAACGGTGAAAACTTTGTGCTGACGCCGCGTGGCTCGCGGTTGTTGAGCCTGATCGACAGCAGCATCCCGGGCAATGATCATCCGCGCCAAGTGCTGGATGAGCAGGACGATGCGCTGGATGAGTTTACCTTTGATGATCTGGCGTCCAAGGCGCAGATTGCCTGACAGGCCTGCACTGAGCCCTGTGGGAGCGAGCTTGCTCGCGATAGCGATTGAACAGGCAGCACATCTGTTGAATGTCAGACCGCTATCGCGAGCAAGCTCGCTCCCACATTGGATCTCCCACATTTGGATCTTCAGTGGTTTTAAGATCGTGCCGCTTTCAGGCACTTCAAATCACTGAAATCCTTCTTCACCCCATCGATTTTCTTCAGCAGCTGTTCACGCTGTGCCGGGGTGCTTTCGGCCATCAGGTCCACCAGCAGGCTGCGGGCCTGGGCTTCGGTTTTGCTGAAGGCTTCGCGGTAGGCCGGGGTCCAGAGGCTTTCGCGGTTGACTAGCAGTTGCTCGATGCGTTTCGGGAAATCCGGACTGTGGCGCTGGGCCACGGCTTCGCTGAACTGGTTCTGCCAGTGGGCGCGGTTGGCGATCCATTGCTGGTTCTGGTCGCCCAGGGCGGTGGACCAGGCCACCACGCGTTGGCGTTGGGCGATGTTGAGCGGGCCGAGCCAGTCGTTCAGGCGTTTTTCCATGCGTGCGCTGCGTTCCTGGATCTGCTCCTGCAACGTCGGCTTGAGGTATTGCTGCTGGCGTTTGCGCTGGTCTTTGACGAAAGAGGCGTCCATGTCGTCGACTTGTTCGTCACTCAGGCCTTGCAGCAATTCGATGGCCGAGGGGGTGATGGCCCGGGCGGTTTCGGCGATGGCGGCCTTGGCTTCCTGGGTGCGTTGTTGCAGGGCTTCGTCGGTCACTTGATTGGTTTGCACCATGGTTTTCAAGCGATCCAGCCAGTCGAGGTAGCCGGGCAGTTGCGTCGTGCAGTGCCAGGTCAGGTGTTCCTTGAGGCGTTCGTTGAACCAGTCTTTTTGCTCGCCTTTGATCTCCAGGTAGTCGTTGAGGGTCCAGGGGATGATCAGGTCGAGGTTGCGGTAGGCCAGGCCTACACGGCTGCAGGCGGTCAGCGTCAGCAGCAGGGCGATGAACATGGCGGTGCGTGTTAACCAGCGCGACATGAGCGAGTCCTTGCGAGGGCATGGTTGTGAAGGTGTAGCTGCTTTGTTTGAGCATCGCAGGCGCGCGGCAGTTCAGCCGATTGAATACGTAACACTTAGTAAAAAGGATTAGTAAAAAGGATTAGTAAAAAGGGTGCGCCATCTTGAGGGTCAACAGGCCGTCACATTCGCTGTTGTGGCCCGAGTACGCCGAACAGCGGCTACCGCTGAGGCTTGAGTCGCTGTAGATCAAGTCCAGGTCGATGCCCTTCCAGGGACGGGAAATTTTCAACGACCAGTCGCTGAAACTGCCCACATAGCCGTTTTCTACCGAGACCGGCGAGTTGAGCTGGTGGGTGGTGTATTTGGCGCTGATACCGATGCCGAACGGCACGTTGCCGCCCAGGTCGGCAAACAGCGTGCTGTTCTGTTTGTCTGGATCGTTGCTCAGGGCTGCGCCGAAGCGGCTGCCGAGGACGGTCAGGCCGCCGAAGAACTCCTGGCTGTCGAGGGTATCGACGGTGGGGTAGCTGTAGTGGATCAGGCCGACTTCGTAGCCCAGGGTCTGGTCGAAGGGTTGTTTAAAGCCCATGTAGGAATCGATTTCAAGGTTGGCGGACGAGGTCAGGCCGGCGCTGGGTGACCACTGGCCGACGTACCAGCCGCTGTCGTGGCTCAGGTCCAGGCCGCCATGAAACGAGCCGCTGCTGGACGGGGTGACCAAACCCTGGGCCATGCTGCGGCTGGGGGTGGTGCCCAGTTTGAGGTCGAAGTCGCCGAGTTCGCGCTGGAACACTTGCCCCTGGGCGAAGGAGCATGTCAGCAGGCTGATCGCCAGCGGAACAACAGGAATGCGCATGCTTCACTCCATGAAATAGCGAGGAGCAGGAACGGTAACTAAGCTGAAACGCTTGAGCTAGAGAGGTGCAAGGATACCGGCGAATGCTCGGCAGCGAAGGCCGTTCGTCGATTTATAGGAAATGGGTAGGGCGGGGAGGGTTCCAGTCCAAGCGCTTCGAAGCTCAAAGCGCTTTGGGACCAGGTGACGCGCAGGTTACTTCTTGCCCAGGCTGATCTGCTTGGATGGGCCGAATGTCTGGCCGCTGACGCCTTTGGCAATTTGCTGGATCTCACCGCCGGACTTGAGGAACGCAGCGATTTGGTCGTTGATCGACTCGCTGGTTTCAACGGCTGGAGCTGGCTTTGATTTGCTGTTGGATGCTTTTACGCGCATGACGGCCATTAACCTAAAGATAATTAATTGGGCCAGGTATCGTACAGGAAATACTTGACAATAGCTTGGCAAATATCCTTCGGAATGACGCTCGTGGGGGCGAGAATAATGGCCGTTTTATCCTGCAATTAGCGCCCTAAGCCACTGTTTTAAATAACAACCATGGCGCGAATATAACGCCGAGTCCGCGGGGTACGCGCCGTTCATCGCCTGACGAATGGCCAGACCTTGAGCGAAAACCCAGGAAAATCAAGGGCTGCGCCGGGCTTCTTGGCAAACCTCGCCTGTGCTCACGAATCGCGCCGCAAAACCGGGTAGAATGCCGCCCACGCAATGAGGGTACAGGAAATGGCTTTAGTCGGGCGCTACAACAGTTTGCAAGTGGTTAAACACACTAACTTCGGTTTATATCTGGACGGTGGGGCGGACGGCGAAATTTTGCTGCCCAACCGTTATATCCCCAAGGATATCCCCAGCGAAGATGAAGACTGGCTCAATGTTTTTATTTATCTGGACAGCGACGACAAACTGATCGCTACCACGGAAAAACCAAAAGTACAGGTGGGTGAGTTCGCCAGCCTGAAAGTGGTTGAGGTCAACAGCATTGGCGTGTTCCTGGACTGGGGCCTGCCCAAGGATCTGCTGCTGCCCTATTCCGAAGAAAAGCGCCAGATGACCGCTGGCGAGTACTGCGTGGTGCACGTCTACCTCGACAAGCACACCCGCCGCATCACCGCCACGGCGCGCCTGGATCGTTATCTGGACAAGACGCCGGCCAACTACACGCCGGGGCAGGAAGTTGATTTGCTGGTCGCCGAAGCCACCGACATGGGGTTCAAGGCAATCATCAATAACAAGCACTGGGGCCTGATTCACAAGAACGAAATCTTCAAGTTCATGCGTGCCGGCAAAGAGGAAAAAGGTTTCATCAAGGAAATCCGCCCGGACGGCAAGATCAGCCTGAGCTTGCAGCCAGTGGGCCAGGAAGCCGCCACCAGTCTGAACGCGAAGATCCTCGCCAAGTTGCGTGAGAACAATGGCACGCTCCCGGTCAGCGACAAGAGCGACCCGGTGTTGATCAGCAGCCTGTTTGGCGTGAGCAAGGGCAACTTCAAGAAAGCCATTGGCGCGCTCTACAAGAATGGGCAGATTGTGATTCATGCTGATCGCATTGAATTGAGCTGACTGCACACAACCCCTGTGGCGAGGGAGCTTGCTCCCGCTGGGCTGCGAAGCAGCCCCAAACCAAGTGCACTCAATCAAAGCTGACACACCGAGGTGGCATTTTCGAAGGGGCCGCTTCGCGACCCAGCGGGAGCAGGCTCCCTCGCCACGGGTTGATCTTCGCTGTATACAAAACCCTGCACCTTTAGCATGCACCCGCGCCCTGTTCGTGGGCGTATGCCTGTTCCTGCGCGGCGTTCCTCTGCGCCACACACCACGGTTTGTCTCACATTCCTCGCCTATGGCACGCATTCTGCGTAGCAACGCGTATACAAACCATGCCGGCTCCCGTGCGCAGTATGGTGAGCAGGTCGACCCGGGGGCACGGCGGTACTCAAAAGGAGCCCCGCAATGTCCGAGCAAATGCCCAACGGCTACAGCCCCCGCCTCTATAACGAAGACCTGGGCCCGCTGCCGCAGAAATGGAATTGGTACAACATCTTCGCGTTCTGGATGAGTGATGTGCACAGTGTCGGCGGCTACGTATTTGCCGCCAGTCTGTTCGCATTGGGACTGGCGAGTTGGCAGGTGTTGATTGCCTTGCTCGGTGGGATTTGCATTGTGCAGTTGATCGCCAACCTGGTCGCCAGGCCGAGCCAGCAAGCGGCGGTGCCGTATCCGGTGATCTGTCGGCTGGCGTTTGGGGTGTTTGGGGCGAATATTCCTGCGGTCATCCGCGGTTTGATTGCCGTGGCCTGGTACGGCATTCAGACATACCTGGCGTCCAGTGCGCTGATCATTGTGGTTTTGCGGTTTTTTCCTGCAATGGAAGTCTACGCCACGCCGCAATTTGCCGGTTTGTCCTACCTGGGTTGGTTCGGTTTCCTCAGCCTGTGGTTCGTCCAGGCGTTGGTGTTCTGGACGGGAATGGAGTCGATCCGCCGTTTCATCGACTGGGCCGGGCCGGTGGTCTACGCGGTGATGTTTCTGTTGGCCGGCTGGATCGTGTGGAAGGCCGGTTGGAGCAACATCAGTTTCACCCTGGCGGAAAAGTCCTTGTCCGGCTGGCAAGCCTTCGGCCAGGTGATCGTGGCGACGGCACTGGTGGTGTCGTACTTTTCCGGCCCGACCCTGAATTTCGGCGATTTCAGTCGTTATTGCCGGAGCATGTCTGACGTTCGCCGTGGCAATTTCTGGGGGCTGCCGGTGAATTTCCTGGCGTTCTCCCTGGTTACGGTAGTGATTGTTTCCGGGACCTTGCCGGTGTTCGGCGAGATGCTCCACGACCCGATCGCCACCGTGGCGCGCATCGACAACGACGTGGCCGTACTGTTGGGGGCCTTTGCTTTCGTGACCGCCACCGTCGGCATCAACATTGTCGCCAACTTTGTCTCTCCAGCCTTCGACTTCGCCAACGTCGCACCCAGCAAAATCAGCTGGCGTGCCGGGGGCATGATCGCGGCGCTGGCGTCGATTTTCATCACGCCGTGGAACCTGTTCAACAACCCCGAAGTGATCCACTACACCCTGGACGTGCTGGCGGCGTTCATTGGCCCGCTGTTCGGGATCCTGTTGGTGGATTACTACCTGATCAAAAAGCAGCAGATCGACGTCGATGCGCTGTTCAATGACGGGCCGAGCGGGCGTTATTACTACAGCGGCGGCATCAACTGGACGGCGGTCAAGGCGTTGATTCCGGCGACGCTGATGGGGGTGGCGATCACCTTCACGCCGATGCTGCAATCGATGGCCAACTTTGCCTGGTTCACCGGTTGTTTCCTCGGCGGGGTGTTGTATTTCGCCTTGGCGCGGCGTGAGCTGGCGCCGCACCCGTCGTTCAGCCCGGCCTGATCAGCGCAGGGCGGTCTCGATGCAAGGGCTCACGGCGTTTCGGCTGACGGGCCGCAGCAACAGCCCGCCGGCCAGCACCAGGCCGCTGCCGGCAATGATCAGCGCCGGTTGCAACCCGCCGCTGAAATGGCTGCTCAAGGCCGCCAGCAGCGGGCCGCTGAGTTGGCCGACGGCAAAGCAGGCGGTCAGCAGCCCGGCGTTGCGCTGGGTGGCCTGTGGCGCCAGTTCCCGAGAGCGCAGCATCACCAATTGCATGCAGGCCAGAAATGGCGCGCCACATAGGATGACGCCCAATGCCAACCCCGGCCCGCTGCCCAGCAGGCAGGCGAAGACCCCGGCCGCTTGCAGCCATAACGTACCGATCAACCAGCGACTGGTGGTGTTCGGGTCTGGTCGGCGCAGGCTCACCAGCAGCACGCCGATCGCGGCGGCCAGGCCGAAGCAGGGCCAGAACAGGTCCGCCTGCCATTGTCCGTGGAACTGCGCCGAGGCCATCTGCGAGAGGAAAGTGGCCGGAATGATGTAGCCCAGGCCGTATAAGACGTACACCGCGCCGAGCCGAGCGATGCCACGGCTCGACGTAGTGCCGGCCGACAGGGCAACGTTCGCGTTTGCGGCGGGTTGCGGCAGCATCGGCAGAATCACCAGCAACATCGCCAACGCCACGCCGGCATACACCAGCCACAGGGTCGCGGAGGTCTGACCCAGCAGGTTCGAGCCCAGGGCCAGCATGCCTGTCAGAAAAATCCCCAGCCCCGGTCCGGCAAACACCAGTGCGCCGAGCCGCGGCCGTCCTGCCGTTGCGGCCAAGGGTTGGCTCAACGCGGTGATCATCACCATCACCCAGGCACTTGCCACGCCAGTGCCGAAGCGCAGCGCCAGGTGCGGCCAGAAACCCCAGGCCCAAAACGATGCCAGGGTCAGCAACACGCACAACCACAGGCCGCCGAGCAAACGCCGCTGCACCTGTTCCGGGCGGCGGGCGAACATGGCGTCGAGCGCGCCGAGGAAGTAACCCAGGTAGTTGGCGGCGGCAATCAGACCGGCGGCGGTCAAGTCGAGCTGGCCTTCGCCGATCAAGTGAGGTAACTGAGGCGTAAGAGCAAAGCGGCCGATGCCCATGGCCATCATCAAGGCGATGAAGCTGCCGAGCAGACGAATAAGAGGTGACATGGTCGTTCTCCAGGGTTGAGGCGAATGACCGTCAGGCTAGGACTGATTGACTTTCATTAAAAATGAATAATAGTGAGTAACTTGTTCTTTTTTGGAGAAGGTCGTGGAGTTCAGCCAATTACGGATTTTCCAGGCCGTGGCCGAGGAAGGTTCCATCACCCGGGCCGCCGAGCGCCTGCACCGGGTGCCGTCGAACCTCTCGACCCGGCTCAAACAGCTTGAAGAGCAACTGGGCGTGGATCTTTTCCTGCGGGAACGTCAGCGCTTGCAGTTGTCACCGGCGGGAAAAGTCCTGCTGGACTATGCGGCCAAGCTCTTTGCCTTGCACGATGAAGCCCATGCGGCCGTGCAGGGCGGGCAGCCGGCCGGGGATTTTGTACTGGGCACGATGTACAGCACGGCGGCGATTCACTTGCCGGACCTGCTGGCCGGTTATCACCGCACCTATCCGGCGGTAAACCTGCAAGTGCAATCCGGGCCCAGCGGTGAATTGTTCGAAGGCTTGCTCACCGGGCGTCTCGACGCGGCGCTGGTGGACGGTCCGCTGGAACTGGCGGGACTGGATGGCGTGCCGTTGTGCGACGAACGGCTGGTGCTGATTACCGAGGCCGACCATCCTCCGGTACGCAGTGCGCTGGATGTCCAAGGGCGTTCAGTGTTCACCTTTCGCCAAGGCTGTTCGTATCGCATGCGGTTGGAGGCCTGGTTCGCCCATGATCACGCGACCATGGGCCGGGCGATGGAAATTGAGTCTTACCAAGGGATGCTGGCGTGTGTGATCGCTGGGTCTGGGGTGGCGCTGATGTCCGAGTCGATGCTCGCCAGCCTGCCGGGCCGCGAACGTGTGACGGTGCATCCGCTGGCCGAGCCGTTTGCCAGTGCCACAACTTGGCTGATGTGGCGCAAAGGGATGGTAGGGGCGAACCTCAACGCCTGGATCGAGCTACAGCAACAGGCGTGGCCACGAACACCCATGATGACGGCGCAATCGGCTTGAACTCCGGGAGGTGGATTTGGATCAATTCAGTAACAGATCATTGCAATCTGTAACGAGCATTGCGTAGGACTTCGGACTATTATCAGTGCGAAGGGGCCACAGAATTCTGCCGCTCGCACCACCCTGAGGGGGCACCACGATGAAAGAGAAAATCCAGAACTGGCTTCACGACCTGGGTGTCGCGCTGGGGCTGATCGAGCCGCCAATGCAACCGATACCGATCCGCACCGATGACGAGCAACGTCGCCGCCAACCGCGCCGCCGGTAAATACACCGCCGAATATTGGAGAGATCGCAGTCTTCGACCGTTTCAAACGAAACGGCCGAAGACTGCGATCTTTTATTTTGTAAACATGACGGTGACGAGGGGGTCCCTCGCCACCGGTATTGCGTTGACTCAGATCAGACGGTCTGTCTGATCGAGAGGGTATCGATTGGCACCGAAGCCCCCTTGCTACGCGGATCATCCGGCCCATACACCGCCGCCGGCTCTGGAAACACCCCAAGCAACACCAGGTACACCACCGAGGCCAGGCCCAGGGTCACCGGCAGGCTGATATCGATCCCGCCGGCCAGCTCGCCCAGCGGCCCGACGAACTGCCCCGGCAGGTTGACGAAACACAACCCCACCAATGCGCTTGGAATCCACGCTCCCAGGCCGCGCCAGTTCCATCCATGGGTGAACCAGTAGCGTCCGCCGGTTTCGCCCCGGGTGAATACTTGCAGGTCATCTGGGCAGTAGAAACCGCGCCGCACCAGCAGGCCGATGATCATGATCACCATCCACGGGGTGGTGCAGGTGATGATCAGCACGGCGAAGGTGGACACGCTCTGCACCAGGTTCGCGGCGAAGCGCCCGATGAAGATGAAGGCAATCGACAGCACACCGATCAACAGTGTCGCCTTGACCCGTGACAGCACCCGTGGGAACACGCTGGACATGTCCAGCCCGGTGCCATACAGCGACGTGGTGCCGGTGGACATGCCGCCGATCACCGCAATCAGGCACACCGGCAGGAAGAACCAGCTCGGCGAAACCGCCAGCAGCCCGCCCACGTAGTTGTTGGCGGCGATGTAGTCCGGCGCCTTGATCGCGACGATGGTGGCGGTGGCGAGGCCGAACAGGAACGGGATCAGCGTCGCCAATTGCGCGGCGATCACCGCCAGCATGATGCGGCGCTTCGGCGTGTGGCGTGGGATGTAGCGCGACCAGTCACCCAGGAACGCACCGAAGGAAATCGGGTTGCTCATGGCCACCAGCGCTGCGCCGATGAACGCCGCCCAGAAGCCCGGCTGACCGAGGGCGACGGTGCCGGCGAACTGGCTGTCGAAGGTCGGCGCGAAAGCCAGGATGCCCAGCAGGAACAACAGGCTGGCGGCCCATACGGCGATGCGGTTGACCCACAGCATGAAACGAAAGCCGTAGATGCACACCGTCAATACCAGCAGGGCGAACAGGCCATAGGCCAGGCCCAGGCTCAGGTCGGTTTCCGGCAAGCCGATCAGCCGCTTGGCCCCGCCGATCAAAGCATCCCCCGAGCTCCACACCGACAATGAGAAGAACGCAATGGCGGTCAGCAATGACAGGAACGAGCCGACGATCCGCCCGTGCACGCCGAAGTGCGCACCGGAAGACACGGCGTTGTTGGTGCCGTTGAGCGGGCCGAACAGGCCCATGGGGGCGAGGATGATCGAGCCCACCAATACCCCCAATACAATCGCCCAGACACCGGCCTGGAACGACAGGCCGAACAGCACTGGGAAACTGCCGAGCACGGCGGTGGCGAAGGTATTGGCGCCGCCGAAGATCAGGCGAAACAGATCGCCCGGGCCGGCGGTTCGTTCGTGGTCCGGGATCTGTTCGACCCCGAAGGTTTCGATTTGCGTAAGGCTGTTGTCGTTATTGTTATTCATGACCTGCTCCAATCATAAAGGCGCGCTCATCGTGTGTAAGCGTCGCCTGTTTGGCTAAGGGGGTGGCAGCCCTTCCGGCATGGCGGACAAATGTTCATGGCAGGCCAGCCATAGGCCTTGTTGTTCTTGTGCGCGGCCTTCCTGTTTGCGGAACAGGATGGTTTCGCGCTCCTGGCTAAAGTGTTGCTCCCCTTGCATGCGCAGCTCGGTGGCCACGTCATGGATGAACACCGCCACGTCCCCTTGCAGGCTGACGAAGGCGTTGCTCGAGGTGCATGACAGCACCTCGAAGCCATCCTCGGACCGCCAGCGGTCCCACAACGCCTGGTAAGCATCGCGTGACAGCAGGGGCTGTTCGAGGGTGTAGAACACGAAACTCGCGTCGGTCGTGAATGCGCCAAAGTAGGCGTCGCGGTCATTGCGGGCGAAGGCCGACACCAGTTCTGCGGCGGCCTTGAGAACCTGCTGCTGTTCGTTCATGGGCGCACCTCAGCGATGAACCACGCCGGGCAGTACGCAAAGCATCTCGTACAGCAGGTTGGCGCCCAGCAGCGAAGTATTGCCGCTGGTGTCGTAGGGCGGCGAAACTTCTACCAGATCGCAACCAACCAGGTCGAGACCCTGGCAGCCGCGCACGATTTCAATCGCCTGGATGGTGGTCAGCCCACCGATTTCCGGGGTGCCGGTGCCAGGCGCCCAGGCCGGGTCGATGCCGTCGATGTCGAAGCTCAGGTAGACCGGGCCGCCACCGACTTTCTCACGGACTTCAGCCATCAACGGTGCCAGGGATTTATGCCAGCACTCTTCGGCCTGGACCACGCGGAATCCCTGGTTGCGGCTCCAGTTGAAATCATCGGCCGTGTAGCCCTGGGCCCGCAGGCCGATTTGCACCACGCGGTCGCAATCGAGCAGGCCTTCTTCCACGGCGCGTCGGAAGGTGGTGCCGTGGGCGATTTTCTCGCCGAACATGTGGTCGTTTACATCGGCGTGGGCGTCGATGTGCACCAGGCCGACCTTGCCGTGTTTCTTGTGGATGGCCCGCAGGATTGGCAGGGTGATGGTGTGATCGCCGCCCAGGGTCAGGGGGATGACGTTGTGTTCGAGGATCTTGTGATACGACGCTTCGATGATCCGCACCGCGTCCAGCAGATTGAAGGTGTTGATCGGCACATCACCGATGTCGGCCACCGCCAGCGAGTCGAACGGCGCCGCACCAGTGGCCATGTTGTAGGGGCGGATCATCACCGATTCGGCGCGGATCTCGCGGGGCCCGAAACGGGTGCCGGCGCGCAGGGAGGTGCCGATGTCCAGCGGCACGCCGACGAAGGCCGCGTCCAGGCCGGCAGCGGTTTGCAAATGGGGGAGTCGCATCATGGTGGCGATGCCGCCGAAGCGCGGCATTTCGTTGCCGCCCAGTGGTTGGTGAAGAATCTTGTCCACGGGTAGGGCCTCATCGTTGTTTTATTTATCAGGGGCCGATTCTGCGAAAAGCGTGGAACGGGAAGAATCGCTGGGGGCAAATACTTAGTTCAGATTTTTCTAAACTAATGGAGGGCGGGGCGATAGACTTCGCGGCAGTCCCCCTGTTTGGATGAGGGGACATAGTGCCCCCTGTGGCGAGGGAGCTTGCTCCCGCTGGGCGGCGAAGCCACCCCAAAACCATTCACCTCGGTGCATCAGGCAGATTGCAGCGACAGGTTCTGCGACGGCTGCGCCGCCGAGCGGGAGCAAGCTCCCTCGCCACATAGATATCTGCAATTCCATACATCCAGCGTTCAGGAGCATCTGATGGCCAACGCTCTACCCGACCTGAAACTGCTGCGTATTTTCGTCAGCGTGGTCCGGCACCAGGGGTTCGCCAACGCCCAGCACGAACTCAACCTGTCCACCTCGGCCATCAGCACCTACATGAGCCAGCTTGAATCGGCCCTGGGCCTGGTGTTGTGTCATCGCGGCCGAGGCGGTTTCAGCCTGACCAGCAAGGGTGAGTTGTTCCATCAGGAAACCCTGCGCCTGCTGGGCGAGCTTGAAGGGTTCGAACAATACGCGGCGGCGCTCAAGGGCGAATTGCGTGGCACGTTGAACCTGGGGGTGATCGATTCCACCGTCAGCGACAAGGCCCTGCCGTTCGCCGAAGCCATCGGCGCCTACAGCCAGGAGCATCCGGCGGTGCACTTGCACCTGTCGGTCATGAGCCCTTATGAATTGCAGCTGGGCGTGCAGGACAATCGCCTGGACCTGGCCATCGGTGCGTTTTCCTCGCGCATGAGCGGGCTGGTCTACATGCCGCTGTACCGTGAGCAGCACTGGTTGTATTGCAGCAACCGACACCCGCTGTTCAACGAGCGGCGCATCCCCGAGCAAGTCATCACCCAGCAGCGCATGGTCGGGCGCGGTTATTGGAGCCAGGCCGAACTGGCCCGCCACGGCTTCAAGCACAGCGCAGCGACGGTGGAGAGCATGGAGGCTCAGTTGATCCTGGTGTTATCCGGTGCCTACATCGGTTACCTGCCCGAGCACTACGCCCAGGCTTGGGTCGACAAGGGCGACTTGCGCGTACTGTTGCCGGCGACCTTTGGCTACCAGGCGCCGTTTTCGATGATCGTGCGCCGTGGCCGCAGTCGCGAGCCGCTGATCCAGACGTTCCGCGACCTGCTCAAGGCGCAGCTCAACCAGGCCTGAGGTGCCGCCATGTCCCGAATCCATTGCCCGCGTTGCCACAGGCCGCAAAGCCATTGTCTGTGCCCATTGATCCCCAGCCTCGACAGCCGCACCCGGGTGTTGTTGTTGCAGCATCCCAGCGAAGTGAATCACGCCTTGAACACCGCCCGGCTGGCGGCGCTGGGGCTGAACAATGCCGAGTTGATCGTGGGCGAGGTGTTCGAGGATTTGCCCAGGTTGCTCAACCCACCGGGTTATCAGGCGCGCTTGCTGTTTCCCGGCGACGAGGCGCAGCCGTTGCAAGCCTATGCCCCGTCCGAGGATCCGATCCTGCTGGTCGTCCCCGATGGCACTTGGCGCAAGGCGCGCAAGTTGCTGCACCTCAATCCCTTGTTGGCGGCGCTGCCGAGGGTAGCGCTGGCCGAAGGTGGGGTGTCTCGCTACCGGTTGCGCAAGGCGCCGGGGCCCGAGGCGCTGTCGACGGTGGAGGCGATTGTCCAGGCATTGCAGACGCTGGAGGCGCCGGCGAGTTTCGAGCCGTTGTTGAGGCCGTTTGAGGCGTTGATCGAGGGGCAGATTGCGGCGATGGGGGAGGAGACCTACCAGAAGAACCATGGAGGGGTTTAGAGGCCCTTGTGGCGAGGGAGCTTGCTCCCGCTCGGCGGCGCAGCCGTCGTAAAACCTACTGGCGCGGTCTGTCTGATACAGCGAGGTGAATGGTCTTGGGGCTGCTTCGCAGCCCAGCGGGAGCAAGCTCCCTCGCCACAGGGCGAGTCAAATCCAGATCAGCGCTCGCGCATCGCCTCGGTCCGCGCCTTCAACACCGGCTTGAGCAAGTAATCCAGCACACTTTTCTCCCCGGTAATGATATCCACTGTCGCCACCATCCCTGGAATGATCAGCAACGGTTTCACATCCCCGCCCAGATGGTTTTTGTCGGTGCGCACCTGGATCAGGTAGAAGCTGTTGCCCTTGTCATCGGTGATGGTGTCGGCGCCGATCAGTTCGAGCTTGGCGCTGAGCCCGCCGTAGATGGTGTAGTCGTAGGCGCTGAACTTGACCATGGCTTTCTGGCCCGGATGCAGGAACGCCACGTCCTGGGGGCGGACCTTGGCTTCGATCAGCAGGTTGTCTTCCAACGGGACGATTTCCACCATGTCGCTGCCCGGCTGGACCACGCCGCCGATGGTGTTGACCTTCAGTTGCTTGATCACCCCGTGTACTGGCGAAACTACAGTGGTGCGGGTCACGCGGTCGTCGATGGCGATGCTCGACGCGGCGATTTTCGACAGTTCCGTGCGTTTCTCGTTGAGGTCCTTGGCCGCGTCCGAGCGGAAGGACTGTTCGGACTCATCGATCTTGCTTTTGATCTCATTGATCGCCGATTCGGCCCGAGGGATCGCCAAGGTGGTGGCGTTGAGCGAGCCGCGGATTTCCACCGCGCTGCGTTTGAGACGCAGGATCTCCACCGGCGACACGGCCCCGGTGCGCACCAGGGGCGCGGACATGTTCATTTCTTCTTGCAGCAAGCCCAGGGCGGAGCTGAATTGGCCTTGCTTGGAGCGAAACTCCGCCAGCTCCTGGGTCTTCTGTCGCAGTTGTTCGGTCAGGGTCCGTTGTTCGCTGGCCAGGCGCCGCTGCCGTTGTTCGTACAGCGAGCGCTCGTCCTCGGCCACTTGCGGGGCCTTGGCGATTACCTCTGCGGAAAGTTTAAAGGGACGGCCCTCAGCCTCGGCCGACAGGCGCTCGACCTGGGCGGTCAAGGCATAGCGGTCGGCTTCGCTCTCGCCCTTGTTCGACAGAAACCGCGTATCGTCCAGGCGCAACAGGGTGTCGCCCTTGTTCACCATCTGGCCTTCACGGACGAAAATCTCGGTGACGATACCGCCCTCCAGGTTCTGGATCACCTGGATCTTGCTCGACGGAATCGCCTTGCCTTCGCCAGTGGTGACTTCCTGCAAGACCGCCAGTTTCGCCCAGACCAGCCCGGTGATGATCAGCCCGGCGGCCAGCCACACGGTGACACGGGAGCGCCGGGGCGAATCCTGCAACGTGGCGCCGGCAGTTTCCGGCATGAATTCGCTTTCGGCGCTTTTGCTGAAACTGCCGAAGTAGCTTCGAGCGGCGGAATCCGGTGTTTGAGCAGACATGGGGCGATACCCGTCGGTTAAGTGAAATAGAGCTAGGTGCGGCTTTTTAGAAAAAAGCGGGGTGCTGCTTTTTGTGGCGAGGGAGCTTGCTCCCGCTCGGCGGCGAAGCCGTCGTAAAACCTGTCGACGCGGTCTGTCTGATGCCGCGAGGTGAATGGCCTTGGGGGGTGCTTCGCCGCCCAGCGGGAGCAAGCTCCCTCGCCACAGGTGTTGTGTGGGCTGTTAAACCGCCGCAGAGCCTACCCGTCCCTTGCGCAACGCATCGATGACCGCGTCCTTCGGCCCATCGGCCACAATCCGTCCGTTGTCCAGCACCACCAACCGGTCCACCAGGCTGAGCATCGAGGTTCGGTGGGTCACCAGCAGCACCGTCTTGCCCTGGACATGGGTGTGGAGTTTTTGTCTGAGGACGTCTTCACTGCTGTTGTCCATGGCGCTGGTGGGCTCGTCCAGCAGCAGGATCGGTGGGTCGAGCAGCAAGGCCCTGGCCAGCAGCACAGCCTGGCGCTGACCACCGGAAAGCAACTGCCCGCGCTCGCCCACCGGGCGGTCGAAACCTTGGGGATGCTGGCGCGCCAGTTCGGTGACCCCGGTCAACTCGGCGACTTCCAGCATGCGCGCGTCACTGATATAGCGGGCGCCGAGGGTGAGGTTGTCCCGCAGGCTACCGGCCAGCAACGGCAGGTCATGGGCGACGTAGCCGATCTGTTGGCGCAGGTCGGCTACGTCCAGCTGCCGCAGGTCCAGGCCATCGAGCAGCAACTGGCCTTCCTCCGGGGCATAGAAACCCATCACCAACCGTGCCAGGGTGCTCTTGCCCGAACCACTGCGACCGATGATGCCCACCCGCTCGCCGGGCTTGAGGCTGAAGCTGATATTGGCCAGCGCCGGAGCGTTCTGGCCGTTGTAGTGGAACGTCACGCCGTTGACCTCCAGCCCGCCCTGCAGTTGGGTACGGTCCAGCGGCCGCTGCTTGGCATCGCGCTCCTGGGGCAACGCCATCAAGGCATCGGTGCTGCGCATGGTGAGCTGGGCTTGCTGGTAGCGGGTGATCAGTCCGGCGATCTGCCCCAGCGGAGCGAGTACCCGGCTGCCGAGCATGTAGGTCGCCACCAGCGCGCCGACGCTGAGGTTGCCGGCGATGATGCTGTAGACCCCGGCGACGATGGTCGCCATGCCGGCCAGTTGTTGCAGGAACAACGTGCCGTTGGTCGCCAGTGCCGAGAGGTTGCGTGCGTGGCTGTCCAGGCGGGTGAGGGCGCCGTGGGTGCTTTCCCATTGATGCTGGCGTTCGCTTTCGGCGCTGCAAGCCTTGAGGGTTTCCAGGCCGCCGAGGGTTTCAATCAATAAGGCCTGGCGCTGGGCGCCGAGGGCCAGGCTTTTTTGCACGGTGTCGCGAAGGCGCACCTGGATGATCATCGCGAAGACAATGGTGAGCGGAAACGCCACCACTGGAATCACCACCAGCCAGCCACCCAGCAAGCCGATCACCAGCAGCATCAGCACGGCGAAGGGCAGGTCGATCAGGCTCGTGAGGGTCACGGCGGTGAGAAATTCCCGCAGGCCCTGGAAGTCGTGGATGCTTTGGGCAAACCCGCCGATGGTCACCGGTTTGGCCTTCATGGCCATGCCCGTGATGCGCTCGAACAGCGTGGCGGAAAGAATCACATCGGTTTTCTTGCCAGCGGTGTCCAGCAGATGGGCCCGTACCACCCGCAGGACCAGTTCGAAGCCGGTGCCGATCAACAGCCCCACGGCCAACACCCACAACGTAGAGGTGGCTTGGTTCGGCACCACGCGGTCGTAGGTCTGCATGACGAACAGCGGCACCATCAGCCCCAGCAGGTTGATCAGGAAACTTGCCAGGATCGCGTCGCTGTACAGCCAGCGCGACAGTTTCAAGGTGTCGCGAAACCACGCCTCGACCCGCGGCACCAGGGGCGAGCGCAGGTCTTCGAGTTCATGTCGCGGCCGGGCGAACAACGCCTGGCCGCTGTAGTTGGCGATCAGTTCCTCGCGGCTGACCCATTGCTCGCCACCATCGGCTTCGCTGGGCAGGATCAGTGCCTTGCCGTCCTCGCCCCAGCGCCGCAACACCGCGCAGCGGCCACCGGCCAGAATCAGCATCACCGGCAGGTTGAGCGGCGAGATGTCGCCCAGGTCCCGGCGCAGCAATCGCGCCTGCAAGCTGGCCCGGGCCGCTGCACGAGGCAGCAGGTCCAGGCTCAGGCGTTGGTGCGCCATAGGAAGCCCGGCGCTGAGGCTGGCGCGGCTGACTGTCGCGCCATGGAGTTTGCAGAGGATCAATAGACCGTCCAGCAAAGGATCGTCGAAATTCAGGCGCGGATCGGCGCCAAGGGTTGCGGGTTCCATGCTGGTCACATTGATCGTTCCCATTCTTTTTTTGGAGGGCTACTTCAGTTCGGGCAGCCGTGCTTCGTTTTTGACCTCGGTCTGGGCGACCGCATCGGCCGGCAGCACCACCCGTTGTTTGCTCAAGAGCTGGCCCATGTTCGCCAGCACCCGGTACATCGAGTATTCCTCGGTGTAACGCACCTCGGTGTAGCGACGGTTGGCGTTGTACAGCTCGTTTTCGCTGTCGAGCACATCGAGCAAGGTCCGCTGGCCGAGCCCGAATTGATCCTGATACGCGGCGCGCACGCGGGAAGTGGTTTCGGCGTATTCGCGGGCGGTGGGGGTCTGTTTGCGGGCGTTGTTCATCGCGTTCCAGGCCAGGCGTGTGTCTTCGTTGAGCTGGCGTAGAGCGTTGTTGCGAATGTCCATGGCCTGGTTGATCTGGTGGGCATTGGACGCCAGTCGCGCCTTGTCACTGCCGCCGCGGAACAGGTTGTAGTTCATCACCACACCGACCCGCCAGTTGTTGTCGTGACCTTCTTCGCCACCGATGTTGTTATTGGCGCCCACTGCCGCCTCAGCGTCGAAGCGCGGGTAAAACGGCGACTTGGCCACTTCGTACTGGCTTTCGGCGGACTGTATGTCGGCTTGTGCCGATTTCAGGTACGGGTTGTTATCCATCATGCTTTGCTGGGCTTGGCGCAGGTCGCCGGGCATTTCGCCTTTGGTCGAGGGCGGTGCTTCCAGCTCGTCGGGCATACGCCCGACCACGCTGTAGAAATTCGCCTCGGCATCGGCCAGGTCGACCTGGGCGGTATCGTAGTTGTTTTCCGCCAGGGCCCGACGGGCATTGGACTGGTCGGAGTCGGCCGTGCTACCCACCCCACGCTCGGTGCGCAGGCCGATCTGGTCGTTGACCCGCAGGTGCGCTTGCAGGTTGTTCTTGGCCAGGGTCACCAGCTCGCGCCGCTTGAGCACTTCCAGGTAGACCTCGATGGTGCGCAGGGCCAGGTCCTGGGCGGTGCCCTGGGCGTAATAGGCCCGGGAGTTGACCACGCCTTTGGTGCGTTCCACTTCGTTGGCGGTGTTGAACCCGTCGAAGATCATCTGCCGCAGGCGCAGCTCCGATTGGGTGTAGGTCAGGATATTGGTGTGGTGATTGCCCAAGGCCCGGGTGTTGGTGTTGTCGCTGTAGCCACGACCGTACCCGGCATTCAAATCCACTGACGGAAAAAAGCCCCCTCTGGCAACTTTGACGTCTTCATTGGCCGACAGACGGCTGTCTACCCGTTGGGCCAGCTCCGGGTGAGTCGCAATGGTGCTCTGGATCGCTTCGGTCAAAGACATGGCCTGCGCCTGAGAAGAACAGGCCATGGCCAGCAAGACCGCGCTGCAGAGGGGGGTTAGAACGCGCATGGGGTGCATCTCCTGAGGTCTGTAGTATTTCGGTGTCGCCATAATATTGACGTATTTAAGATCAAAACCGTTTCAAGCTTGTAACAACACAGCTAAGAACATTCTGCGGAAAACCTAAGAAGGATTTTTCATAAGGGTTATTCCGAAAAAAACTTATGTGCTTGGAAAAAACCGGCACATTGTTCAAAGGGAAAGCCTTTGAATATGCGGTTCCTGACGGCTTTTAGGCGTCAATAAAAGTTCCATCAAAATTTTGAAACGAATGTGAAGAAGTGCCGAAAAGGCGAAATGAGTGGTGATTTGGTGTGACGGTTTTTTGTCATCGCGGCGAATGGCTAGCACCTCTCACTGACTCGAAAGCTGGCAGATTTTCCAGATTTTTCGGGTTGCCGACCTGACACGAATTCTTCACCCAGACAGGTGCCGACTGCGGTTGGCAACGGAGGAAATGCACATGGCAGCGCTCATCGGTACCGTCAGCAAGGTGGTGGGGCAGGTTTTCGCAGAAGTGGCCGGTGGCCTGCGGCGGCCTCTGGTTGAAGGCGATCGGCTCTATGCCGGCGAGCACTTGATCACCGGGGGCGAAGGGGCGGTGGCAGTGCATTTGCAGAACGGTCAGGAGTTGACCCTGGGCCGCGGAAGTAACCTGACCCTGACTCCCCAGCTGCTCGCCAACCATGCGCCTCATGTCGACACACCTGAAGCAGTGACACCGAGTGACGCGCAGTTGACCGATGTGCAAAAACTGCAACAAGCCATCGCCGCCGGTGCCGACCCGACCCAGACCGGCGAAGCCACGGCCGCGGGCCCTGAGGGTGGCAACCCCGGTGGGGTGGGTGGCGGACACAACTTCGTGTTGCTGGAAGAAGTCGGCGGGGAAGTCGATCCGCAGATTGGTTTCCCCACGGCTGGGTTCAACGGGATTCCCGAGTTTCCGCTTCTGGAGCTGGCGGGTGATCCGGATAACAACGGTGACGATGGCGCGGTGCCGCCCGAAACACCGGATAACCCCGTGACGCTGGATGGGGTCAATGTGGAGGGGGGCGAACTGACCACCCACGAGGCCAACCTGGCCGACGGCACGACCAGCAATCCGGCGGCGCTGGTGCAAAGTGGCACCTTCACGGTTTCTGCCCCCGATGGGCTGAGCAGCCTGAGCATCGGCGGCATCAGCGTGATCGCTGGCGGCGTGCCCGCAGGCTTTCCCCAAACCATCACCTCGGCGCTGGGTAACACGTTGACCATCACCGGCTACAACCCGGCCACCGGTGTGGTCAGCTACAGCTACACCCTGACGGACAATGAAACGCATCCTGCCGGCGATGGGGCCAACAACATCACCGAACAGTTCCCGGTCGTGGCCGTTGACACTGATGGCGATACCGCCACCGGCACCCTGGACGTCAACATCACCGACGACGTGCCCCAGGCGATCGACGACAGTCACGCCAACTCGGCATCGGAAACCCTCGTCACGCTCACCGGCAACGTATTGCCCAACGATCATCAAGGCGCCGACCGTATCCCTACCGGACCCGACAGCGGGCCGATCATTGGCGGGACGTTTACCGGCACCTATGGCACCCTGGTGCTCAACCCCAACGGCACGTATACCTACACCCTGAACACCAGCGACCCGCAGTTCGTCGCGCTGCACGGCGGAGGAAGCGGCACCGAAACCTTCACCTACACCCTGACCGATGCCGACGGCGACACCAGCACCGCAAACCTGGTGCTGCAAGTGCACAACAATGACGATCCGGTGATCATCAGCGGCCTCGACACCGAGGGCGGTGAGCTGTCATTGCAGGAGAAAAACCTCAGCGACGGCAGCAGCCCGGATGCATCGGCCCTGACTCAAAGCGGCACCTTTACCGTCACTGCGCTGGACGGAGTGCAGACCCTGAGTGTTGGCGGCATCAACGTCGTCACCGGTGGCGTGGCGGCCGGTTTCCCTCAGTCCATCACGACTGCACTGGGCAACACCCTGACCATCACCGGCTTCAACGCCGCGACCGGCGTGGTGACCTACAGCTACACCTTGCTGGACAACGAAGCCCATCCAAACGCCAACGGCGCCAACAGCCTCGGCGAGCAATTTGCTGTAGTCGTGACCGACGACAACGGCACCACGGCCAATGGCAACTTGGACGTAAATATCGTCGACGACTTGCCAAAGGCCGTGGACGACAGCAACGCCAACACGGCGTCGGAAACCAACCTGACCCTGACCGGCAGCGTGCTGATCAACGACACCCAAGGTGCGGACCAAGTCGCTTCCGGCCCCATCACTCCCGGCACGTTCACCGGCACCTACGGCACCCTGGTCCTCAACGCCGACGGCTCCTACACCTACACCCTCAACGCAGCCGATGCCGACTTCAAAGGCCTGCACGGCGGTGGCAACGGCAGCGAGACGTTCACCTACACCCTGACCGATGCCGACGGCGACACCAGCACCGCGAACCTGGTGCTGCAAGTGCACAACAACGACGACCCCGTGATCATCAGCGGCCTCGACACCGAGGGCGGTGAGCTGACGGTCCAGGAGAAAAACCTCAGCGACGGCAGCAGCCCGGATGCTCCGGCCCTGACTCAAAACGGCACCTTTACCGTCACCGCGCTGGACGGTGTGCAGACCCTGAGTGTTGGCGGCATCAACGTCGTCACCGGTGGCGTGGCGGCCGGCTTTCCTCAGTCGATCACCACTGCACTGGGCAACACCCTGACCATCACCGGCTTCAACGCCGCGACCGGCGTGGTGACCTACAGCTACACCTTGCTGGACAACGAAGCCCATCCAAACGCCAACGGCGCCAACAGCCTCGGCGAGCAATTTGCTGTAGTCGTGACCGATGACAACGGCACCACGGCCAATGGCAACCTGGACGTAAATATCGTCGACGACTTGCCAAAGGCCGTGGACGACAGCAACGCCAACACGGCGTCGGAAACCAACCTGACCCTGACCGGCAGCGTGCTGACCAACGACACCCAAGGTGCGGACCAAGTCGCTTCCGGCCCCATCACTCCCGGCACGTTCACCGGCACCTACGGCACCCTTGTCCTCAACGCCGACGGCTCCTACACCTACACCCTCAACGCAGCCGATGCCGACTTCAAAGGCCTGCACGGCGGTGGCAACGGCAGCGAGACGTTCACCTACACCCTGACCGATGCCGACGGCGACACCAGCACCGCGGACCTGGTGCTGCAAGTGCACAACAACGACGACCCCGTGATCATCAGCGGCCTCGACACCGAGGGCGGTGAGCTGACGGTCCAGGAGAAAAACCTCAGCGACGGCAGCAGCCCGGATGCTCCGGCCCTGACTCAAAACGGCACCTTTACCGTTACCGCGCTGGACGGAGTGCAGACCCTGAGTGTTGGCGGCATCAACGTCGTCACCGGTGGCGTGGCGGCCGGCTTTCCTCAGTCGATCACCACTGCACTGGGCAACACCCTGACCATCACCGGCTTCAACGCCGCGACCGGCGTGGTGACCTACAGCTACACCTTGCTGGACAACGAAGCCCATCCAAACGCCAACGGTGCGAACAGCCTCAGCGAGCAATTTGCTGTAGTCGTGACCGACGACAACGGCACCACGGCCAATGGCAACCTGGACGTAAATATCGTCGACGACTTGCCAACCGCTCACGCTGATTCTGCCTCGGTGGATGAGGGCGGGACGGTCAGTGGCAACGTCCTGAACAACGACGAAGGCGGTGCCGACGGGCCGGCCGCGAGTGGTGCCGTGATCGGCGTGCGCGCGGGTGACGACACCTCGACTCCGGCGATTGGCGGCCTGAATACCCAGATCAATGGCACCTACGGCTACCTGACCCTGGACGCCAACGGCAATGCCGTCTATCACAGCAATCCGAACACCGTCAGTGCCCCAGGCGCGACCGATGTATTCACCTACACCGTGCGCGATGCCGATGGTGATGAAAGCACCACCACCATCACCATCGATGTCCACGATATCTGCCTCGTCGCCACACCCGACCACGAAATCAGCGTCTATGAAAAATCCCTCGACCTGAACCAGGATGGCCAGGACCTGGCACCCGGGACCGTCACCGGTAGTGCCCCGAATGCCACCAGCGAAACCGCCAGCGGCAGCCTTGTCGGCTCGATCAGTGGAGCCGTTGGCGCAGTCACGTTCGCGCTGGTGGGCAACGCCACCGGTGCCTACGGTCAACTGTCGCTTCAGCCCGACGGTTCGTATACCTACACCCTGACGGCGCCAGCCACGACCACGCCCCACGCCAACGACGGCCCGAACGTGCTGAGCGAAAGCTTCACCTACCAAGCCACGGACTCGTTGGGCAACACGGTCACCAGCACTATCGTCATCGACATCGTCGACGACGTGCCCAACGCCCATGCCGATTTCGCTTCGGTGATGGAGGGCGGGACGGTCGACGGCAATGTGCTGGACAACGACGTGCTCGGCGCGGACGGTGGCATGGTGATCGGCGTACGCGCCGGTAACGACACCTCGAACCCCGCCATCGGCGGCCTCAACAGCCAGATCAATGGCAGCTACGGCTACCTGACCCTGGACGCCAACGGCAATGCGGTTTACCACAGCAATCCGAACACCGTCAGCGCCCCCGGCGCTACCGACGTGTTCACCTACACCGTGCGCGATGCCGATGGCGATGAAAGCACCACGACCATTACGATCGACGTGCACAACAGCTGCCTGGTCGCCGAAACCGACCATGACATTACCGTTTATGAGAAAGCCCTGGACCTGAACCAGGACGGCCAGGACTTGGCCCCCGGCACAGTCACCGGCAGCACGCCAGGTTCCACCAGCGAAACCGCCACCGGTAGTCTCGTGGGGTCGGTCAGCGGTGCTGTCGGTGCCGTGACCTTCGCCCTGGTGGGCAACGCCACGGGGGCCTATGGTCAGCTAATGCTCCACCCCGATGGCTCGTACACCTACACCCTGACTTCGCCCGCCACGACAGCGCCCCATGCCAACGACGGCCCGAACGTGTTGAACGAAAGCTTCACTTACCAAGCGACGGATTCCCTGGGCAACAGCGTCACCAATACCATCGTCATCAATATCGTCGACGACGTGCCCAAGGCGCACTGTGATACCGCGTCGGTGGTGGAGGGCGGGACGGTCAACGGCAACGTGCTGGATAACGACGTGCTCGGCGCCGACGGCGGTGCAGTCATCGGTGTGCGCGCCGGCAGTGACACCTCGAACCCTGCTACTGGCGGCCTCAACACCCAGATCAACGGCACCTACGGCTACCTGACCCTGGACGCCAACGGCAATGCCGTTTACCACAGCAACCCGGACGCTGTCGGCGCGCCGGGCGCCACGGATGTGTTCACCTACACAGTGCGCGATGCCGATGGTGATGAGAGCACCACGACCATCACCATCGACGTGCACAACAGCTGCCTGGTCGCCAATCCCGACCAGGACATTGCCGTCTACGAAAAAGCCCTGGACCTGAACCAGGACGGCCAGGACCTGGCGCCTGGCACCGTCACCGGCAGCGATCCGAGCGCCACCAGCGAAACCGCCACCGGCAGTCTTGTCGGTTCGGTGACCGGTGCTACCGGCGCAGTGACCTTCACCCTGGTGGGCAACGCCACGGGCGCTTACGGCCAGCTATCGCTGCACCCCGATGGCTCGTACACCTACACCCTGACTTCGCCTGCCACGACAACGCCCCATGCCAACGACGGCCCGAACGTCCTGGGCGAAAGCTTCACCTATCAAGCGACGGATGCCCTGGGCAACAGCGTCACCGGCAACCTGGTGGTGAGCATCGTCGACGATGTGCCCAAGGCCATCGCCTCCGAACGTTCCGTGACGGCGGTGGAGATCGATTCGAACCTGCTGATCGTACTCGACGTGTCCGGCAGCATGGCCGATGCTTCCGGTGTGCCGGGGCTGTCGCGGCTGGACCTGGCGAAGCAGGCCATCAGTGCCTTGCTGGATAAATACGACGACCTGGGGGACGTGAAAGTCCAGCTCGTGACGTTCAGCAGCAGCGCCACTGACCAAACGTCGGTGTGGGTGGATGTGGCAACCGCCAAGTCGCTTCTCACCAGCCTGACGGCCGATGGCGGGACCAACTACGATGCGGCGGTGGCGGCCGCCAAGACCGCGTTCGTCACGTCCGGGCAACTGACCGGGGCGCAGAACATCGGCTACTTCTTCTCCGACGGCAAACCCACCTCGGGCCAGGAAACCGGCACGGCCGATGAAACCGCGTGGAAAGCCTTCCTCGACGCCAACGGCATCAAGAACTACGCCATTGGCCTGGGCAGCGGCGTCAGCAACGCCAACCTCGATCCGCTGGCCTACGACGGCAGCACCCACACCAACACCAACGCGGTGGTGGTCACCGATTTGAATCAGCTCAACTCGGTGCTCTCCGGCACCGTGCAAGGCGTACCGGTCACCGGCAATCTGTTGGGCGAAGGCGGCTCGTTCGGTGCCGACGGTGGGTTTGTCAAAAGCCTGGTGGTCGACGGCACGACGTACAGCTACAGTCCGACCGCCAACGATGGCCATGGCGCGCTGACTGCCAGTGGCGGGATCAACCACGGCAGCTTCAATACCGCGACCAACACCCTGAGCATCGCCACCAGCCACGACGGTACCCTGGTGGTCAACCTCGACACTGGTGCGTTCAGCTATACCTCCCAGACCGCCACCAGCACGTTGATCACCGAGAACATCGGCTACACCGTCAGTGACAACGATGGCGACCTGGCCAGTTCCAGCCTGGTGATCAAAGTCGTGCCTAACAGCCCGCCCGTGGCGGTCGACGACAACGTCATCACCAACGTGCTGTCGGGCAACATCGTGGTGCCGGGAGAGTTGCTGCTAGGTAACGACAGCGACGCCAACGGCGATCCGCTTACCGCTTCACCCACCAGTTTCAATACCGGCTGGGTCGCCAAGGGCGCGGACTTCACCGGCAGCACCGGCACCGTCAGTTTCACCGGTAACAACGTGCAGTCGATCAACCTCAATCGCAGCGCCTTCGTCGCCAACACCGCGACCATGACCGCCGTGTTGGTCGTCAGCGGCGCGTTGGGGGCGGTTTCCAACAACAACGCCAATGATGAAGACCGGCTCAACATCACCCTCAAGCAGGGCGAAACCCTCACCCTGGACCACAATTTGGCGGGCGGTCATATCACCTTGGAATACGCCCTCAATGGCGGGCCGTTCATTGCGATCACCGACGGCGCCTCGTTCACGGCGGCGGCGGATGGCAACTACCAGATCCACGTCACCAACATTGCCAACGGCAGCGGCGGCAACCCCAACGGTGCGGAGAACTATCAACTGACCATGACCGTCAACTACGCCGGCGCCCAGGACAGCACACCGGATTATCACGGCAGCTATACCGCCAGCGACAACCACGGCGGTAGCGACAGCGCGGCGGTGGGCATCAGCTACCAGGCGGGCCATACCCTGACGGGCACCACGGGGGACGATGTGCTGGTGGCCGGCAACGGTGACAACACCCTCAATGCGGGCGACGGCAACGACATACTCAGCGCTGGCTCGGGCAACAACACCCTGCATGGCGGGGCAGGCAATGACTTGCTTTACAGCGGTACGGGCAACGACCTGCTCGACGGCGGTACGGGCAACGACACCGCGAGCTATGCCCATGCGACTGCCGGGGTCTCCGTGAACCTGGGGCTGTTGGCGGCGCAAAACACCTTGGGCGCCGGCACCGACACACTGGCGGGCATCGAAAACCTGATCGGCTCGAATTTCAACGACACCCTCACCGGTGACGGCGCGAGCAACCGCATCAACGGCGGACTGGGCCATGACGTGCTTAATGGCGGTGGCGGAGACGACTTGCTCATCGGCGGCCTGGGCAACAACACCCTCACCGGTGGCAGCGGCGCCGATACCTTCCAATGGCAGGCGGGCAACAGCGGCCATGACGTGATCACGGATTTCACGCCCGGCCTCGATAAACTCGACCTGTCCCAGCTGTTGCAAGGAGAGAATGGCAGCGCGGCGTCACTGGATGATTACCTGCATTTCAGCGTGAGCGGCAGCGGGGCGTCGGTCATCACCAGCATCGACGTCAGCAGCATCGCCGGCGCCACGCCGAACCAGACCATCGACCTGGCCGGCGTCAACCTCGCCAGCCATTACGGCGTCACGCCGGGCGTGGATGGGATGATCGCAGGTGCAGATACGGCGACCATCATCAACGGAATGCTCAACGATCATTCATTGAAGGTGGACACGGTGTGAGGTGAACTGAAATAACAGAACCCGCGATTTCCGGTCTGGAAATGGCGGGTTTTGTTTTTCTGAAACTTGTGGGTGGATCCACAGATTTGCTGGACGCATGCATGCCTTTGTGGCGAGGGAGCTTGCTCCCGCTCGGCTGCGCAGCAGTCGCAAAAAAGGCTTGGTGCGATGTGTCAGGAAAATTGAGTTACTTCATTTGGGGCGGCTTCGCCACCCAGCGGGAGCAAGCTCCCTCGCCACAGGAGATCCAGGCTCGTGCCACATTCAAGGCTTGCGCAGCGTCTTCTGCCTGAGGATATAAACCGTCACCAGCACCGCACTGGTCAGCATGAACCCCCGAGCCCACGGCAGGGGCACCAGGTAGCAGGAAAAGAGGATGCTCGCCCACATCAGGCCGATGGCGTAGACCTTGCCTTTGAGCGGGATGCCGTTGCCGCTGAGATAGTCGCTGATCCACGGGCCGAGGCGGGGATGTTCCACCAGCCAGCGATAGAAACGCGGTGAGCTGCGGGCGAAGCAGGCGGCGGCCAACAGCAGGAAAGGGGTGGTGGGCAGTACGGGAACGAAGATGCCGATGACCCCCAGCACCACGCTCAGCCAGCCAATGGCCAGCAGAGCGTAACGCAGGATCAACGGGCGGTTGCCGATGGGCGCGGGCACCCGGTCGCTCAGTGGTGACGCGGCTTGAGGATCGCCGGTTTCTCGTCCGGTGCGTTGCACAGCAGGTACAGGGCGGTAAGGGCTTCCGGGATCTGCACGATCATGTCGTCCATCAGGTTCGCGTCGGCGGCGATGTCGGAAAACTCCGGTTGTTCGTCGAACAGGCCGGAACCCACCATGATCGGCAGGAGCATTTCGCTGACTTCTTCTTCGGCGGTTTCGAACCAGGCGGCTTCGCGCAGGAACACGCCTTCCATGAAGCCGATGCACCAGCCACGCAGTTCCGAATCGTCCGGGTCATCGCCCAGGTCCAGTTCGCACGGCAGTTCGAATTCTTCGTCGGAAGCCAATTGGCGGGCGATGTGGGCCTTGAGGCCGACCAGCGTGGCTTCGATTTCGGCGCGCTGGGCTTCGTCGCTGTAATGCGGCTCTTCGGCGAACAAGGCGTCGATCCACTCACGATCCGGCACCGTTTCGGAGCAGATCGACAGGGCGGTCAGATAGCCGTGAGCGGCCACGTAATCCAGCGCCTCTTCGTGCAGCTCATCGGCGTCGAGGAAGACTTGCAGGCGGGTCAGTTGCTCAGCGAAGGACATTACGGGCTACCTTGGGGAATAAACAATGCGGGAATTCTAGGCCTTCTTGAGCGCACAGGCCAGCCGCGTGGCGCATTTGCCTTGTCGGTAAGGGCTGGGTTGCCCGCATGCCCTGGCACATATCCCCCGTGGCGAGGGAGCTTGCTCCCGCTGGGGCGCGCAGCGGCCCTGTTTTTTGGGGCGGCTGCGCCACCCAGCGGGAGCAAGCTCCCTCGCCACAGGTTCGGTGCATGACTGGCAACAGTGCAAGGGCTTCATCGAACACCTCTTGTCAGCGACGCCCTTCGCGACGAAGGCCTCGGGTATACTGCCGCGTTTTGTGATGCCCTGCGGCGTCCCGCCGGTTCGAAACGCGCACTTACGATTTGCCGGTGCAGCTTTTTTGATTCTGAACCAGCCTTGCAGGGATGTTTCGGTGATTTTTGGAGTTTCTATGCTCGAACAGGCTCAACGCGTCCTCAAGGACATCTTCGGCTACGACAGTTTCCGTGGCCGCCAGGGTGCCATTATTGAGCGCGTGGCCAGTGGCGGCGATGCCCTGGTGCTGATGCCCACCGGCGGCGGCAAGTCCTTGTGCTTCCAGGTGCCGGCGCTGCTGCGCGACGGCCTGGCGGTGGTGGTATCGCCGTTGATCGCCTTGATGGACGACCAGGTCGCGACCCTTGAAGAGCTGGGTGTGGCGGCCGCCGCGCTGAACTCCACCCTGAGCGCCGAGCAGCAGCGAGACCTGGCGACGCGTATCAAGCGCGGCGAAGTGAAAATGCTCTACCTGGCTCCCGAACGCCTGGTGCAGCCGCGCATGCTGGCGTTCTTGCAGAGCCTGGAAATCGCCCTGTTCGCCATCGACGAAGCCCACTGCGTGTCCCAATGGGGTCATGATTTCCGCCGCGAATACCTGCAATTGGGGCAACTGGCGGAGCTGTTCCCCGACGTACCGCGCATCGCCCTGACCGCCACCGCCGACAAACGCACCCGTGAAGAAATCGTCGAGCGCCTGCACTTGCAGGACGCCGAGCGGTTTCTTTCCAGCTTCGACCGACCCAACATTTTCTATCGCATCGTGCCCAAGGAGCAGCCGCGCAAGCAGTTGCTGGCGTTCATCGCCGAGCGGCGCAGCGATGCCGGCATTGTCTATTGCCTGTCGCGCAAGAAGGTTGATGAAGTGGCGGCGTTCCTGTGCGAGCAGGGCTTTCCGGCGTTGCCGTATCACGCCGGGCTGCCCAACGACCTGCGGGCTTACCATCAGAAACGTTTCCTCAACGAGGAAGGCCTGATCATGGTGGCCACCGTGGCGTTCGGCATGGGGATCGACAAGCCCAACGTCCGTTTCGTCGCTCACCTGGACTTGCCCAAGTCCCTCGAGGCCTACTACCAGGAAACCGGGCGGGCCGGCCGTGATGGCTTGCCGGCCGATGCCTGGATGGCCTACGGCCTGCAAGACGTGGTGATGCTCAAGCAGATGCTGCAGAACTCCGAAGGCGACGAACGCCACAAGCGCCTGGAGCAGCACAAGCTCGACGCCATGCTCTCGCTCTGCGAAGAAACCCGCTGCCGTCGCCAGACCCTGCTGGCCTATTTCGATGAAGACATGCCCCAGCCTTGTGGGCATTGCGACAATTGCGTCGACGGCGTGGAAACCTGGGACGCCACCGAACCGGCCCGCCAGGCGCTGTCGGCCATCTATCGCACCGGCCAGCGCTACGGCGTGGGGCATCTGGTGGACGTGTTGCTGGGCAAGGACAACGAGAAAGTCCGTAACTTCGGCCACCAACACCTCTCGGTCTTCGGGGTGGGCAAGGCCCGCACCGAGAGCGAATGGCGGTCACTGTTCCGACAGCTGGTGGCCCGCGGCCTGGCCGACATTGACCTGGAAGGCTACGGCGGCCTGCGCCTGAGCGCGAGCTGCCGGCCCTTGCTCAAGGGCGAGGTCACCCTTGAACTGCGCCGTGACCTCAAGCCGGCGACGGCGGTCAAGAGCAGCAAGAGCCAGGCCAGCCAACTGGTGCGCGGTGAAGAGCGCGATCAATGGGAAGCCTTGCGCGCCTTGCGCCGCAAGCTGGCCGAAGAACACGGTGTGCCGCCGTACGTCATTTTCCCCGACTCGACGCTGCTGGAAATGCTCCGCAGCCAGCCTACGTCCCTGGCCGAAATGGCCCGCGTCAGCGGCGTGGGCGCGCGCAAGCTGGAGCGTTATGGCGAGGCCTTCCTCCAGGTGCTCGGTGGCGAGGTCGAGGCGCCGAAAGTGGTGGCCGATGTACGCCACGAACTGATCACCCTGGCCCGCGCCGGCATGACGCCGCTGCAGATCGCCGGGCAACTGCAATGCTCTGAGAAAAACGTCTACACAATGTTGGCCGAGGCCATCGGTAAACAACAATTGTCCCTGGAGCAGGCACTGGACTTACCCGAGGAACTGCTGGGCGAGGTGCAGGATGCGTTTCTGGATGGCGAAGGCGAGTTACCGCCGGTGTCGGAAATCGCCGCGCTGTTTGTCGGCCGGGTGCCTGAAGGTGTCCTTTATTGCGTCAGGGCTGCGTTGCAGTCGGAATTCGAAGTTTGATCAATGAGTTACGCACCTTTAACGATTCAGTACAGGGCAAACCTTGCTTGAATCCGAAGCTCATGCTTAGCTGACTAATAATTAGTTTTTCTCTATTTCAGATCTGATGAGTTTTTATATGCCTTTAACCGATCAACACCGTTTTGGCATGCAGCTGGCGCAAATGTCCCGAGGCTGGCGCGCCGAGCTGGATCGTCGCCTGGCCGGGCTGGGCCTGTCCCAGGCGCGCTGGCTGGTGCTGTTGCACCTGGCCCGTTTCGAACAGGCGCCGACCCAGCGCGAGCTGGCCCAGAGCGTCGCCGTCGAAGGCCCGACCCTGGCCCGGTTGCTCGACAGCCTGGAAACCCAGGGGCTGGTGCAGCGCCAGGCAGTGGCGGAGGATCGTCGGGCCAAAAAAATCGTGCTCTGCGCACCGGCCCGACCTTTGATCGAACAAATCGAAACCATCGCCACTCAGTTGCGCCGGGAGTTGTTCGAGGGCGTCGACGAGGCGGACATGCGGGTGTGCATGCGGGTCCACGGCACGATCCTGGCCAACCTGGAAAAATCCTGAGGCACTTCCCCGGCGCCAGACTTTTGAGATTCGGCGATTAGCGAACTATAACCAGTACTAAGCGTTCGTATTGGATGCGTTTCGCTCAGTCCGGTAATCGAAAGGGATGCCCATGCTTGGAAGTTTGCAGTCCACGTTGCGCAGTTGGGTCAACGTGTCGGTCGTCGTGGGTGCCCTTGGGTATTCGGCTTTGGCTTCCGCGCTGGGGCTGGGGGAGATCACGCTTCATTCCGCCTTGAACCAGCCGTTGCGCGCCGATATCGCCCTGGTCGATGTGGCAGGGGTGAGTGAGGGCGATTTGTCGGCCAGCCTGGCCAACCCTGACGATTTCAGCCGTGCGGGTGTGGAGCGGGTGTTCTTTCTCAACAGCCTGCGCTTCACGCCCGTGCTGCGCGGTGAGCGCAGTTTCATTCGGGTGACCTCCAGTAAACCCGTCGAGGAACCGTTCCTCAATTTCCTGGTGCAACTCAATCAACCCAACGGACGTCTGCTGCGCGAATACACCGTGCTGCTCGACCCGCCAGGTACACCGGGTATCGTGCCGGCCCGCGATGACCCTTCTGGTGCCCCCGAGTCTTCGCTCGCGACCCGGGCAACGCCTGCCATCAAGCCGCCCCCGGCGGTACAGGGCAAGCGCTACACGGTTGTGCAGGGGGACAACCCCTGGGTCATCGCCAAACGCTTGCATGACGCCGGCAGCAACGCGTCGGTCAATGAGCTGATGCAGGGGATCCAGGCCCTGAACCTTGGCAGTGACCGGCTCTCCATCGGGCAGCGCTTGTTATTGCCCGACTCGGCGGTACTGCCAACGCCTGCTCAAACGGCTGCCCCGGCCTCCGTTGCGTCCGATGAGCAATTGGCTGGCAGCGTGCTGCAAAACCAACAGCAACAGCAAACCATCGACGAACTGCAGGCCCGACTTCAGGCCCAGGATCAGGAAATTGCCGGTCAGCGCAAGCAGATCAGCGAGTTGCAGACGCGACTGGCCGAGGTGGCGCCCGCTGCGGTTGCGCCGACGCCGCCACAGTCGGAGCCACCTGCACCTGTTGCTGCGCCGGAGACGGACGCAGCGCCAGTGACAGAGCCAACCCCGGAACCTGAGGGCATCAATTGGCTGTGGATAGCGGGACTGGTGGGCCTGCTGGGTTTGCTGGCGTTGTTGCTGTTGCTCCGTCGTCGGCAGCAGCAGGAGCAGGTCGACGCGCAGCCAATGCCTGGACGTCCCGAACCGATGCTGGAGGACGACGACACCGACACTTATGCCTCGACAACCCACACGGAGCAGCCCGAGGCCGCCGCGTCGTTCAATAACGGTGACGCGCCCTTGGGGGATGTGCTGGATGGCGTCGGGATTTACCTGACCTATGGTCGTTTCACCGAAGCTGCAGGATTGCTGCGTGCCGCGTTACTGGCGGAGCCGGAGCGCACCGATCTCGGGCTCAAGTTGCTGGAGGTGCTGGGCAAGCAGGGCGATGTCATTGGTTTCCAGGCCCAGGAGCATCATCTATTGGCCCAGGGTGTCGATGCCAGAACGCTGGAGGAGATTCGCGGGCGCTACCCCAAGGTCGCGGCGATCACCGCCCCTGTGGTGGCGCCGATAGAACCGCTGGCACCGGCCTCTGCACCTGAACCTGAACCTGCAGGCGTGCCCGGCGACGAATTCGAGCTGGATCTGGAGGCGCTGTCCATGGAGACCAGCTGGGACCTGACCGAAGCCTCGGACAACGCCCCTGGAAAAACTGCTGCGCCATCGCCTGCTGTCGATGCGCCCGAGGGGTTATCGCTCTCGGGTTTCGACGAGTCGGACCTGCAATGGGGCGCCCCACTGGAAACCGAGTCGCTGGACGACGCCTTTCTCGACGGGTTTGCCGATGAAGAGCAGTCCCTGGAGCTGGAGCCGCTGCCGCTCGAATCCATGACCCTCGAAACCATGCCCTTCGAAACCATGCCCTTCGAACCTCAGGCACCGGAACATTCAATCAAACTGGAGCAGGCGCAAAACTGCATCGACGACGGTGATGTGGAGACCGCCATCACCCTGCTTGAAGAATTGCTCGAAGAGGGTGACGAACCCCTCAAGCAGACTGCCCGGGTGTTGCTGGCTGGGATTCGCTGAAGCTCTATCGATCGGTGTTGCATGTGCCGCCGCTATCGCGAGCAAGCTCGCTCCCACAGTTGGAGGGTGTACACCGCAAATCCCTGTGGGAGCGAGCTTGCTCGCGATAGCGGCCTGCCAGGTGGTCATCTTTCCCAGGCAAACCCCCAGCCCTTCAAAACGTCTGCCCCAGGTTCAGGTACACCGCCTGTTCATCATCATCGTTAAAGCCATAACTGAAATTCAATGGCCCCAGCGGTGTGTCAAAGCCTAGGAAAATGCTGGCGGCATTGATGTAGCCGCTGTCGAATTCATTGTCGTTGTTCCACGCCCGGCCGCGTTCCAGAGAGCCGCCGATGTACAGTGGAAAGTCCAGCGGCAGGTAGGCCCGTGGCGTGAGCCGGCGGTAGTACACGGCGCGCATCAGGCTGATGTTCTGCCCGGATATGCCGTCTTCACGAAAGCCTGACAGCTGCCGAGCACCACCGAGTACAAAGCTTGAAGTCACCACTTCGGCCGTGTCGAGGGTTCGGCCGTAGCGCCCGCCGAGGATGAAGGTGTCCGGGCCGCTGCTCAGGGCCTTGTCCAGTTTGAATTCCCACTGGCGATAACGCTCATCGGATCCCAACCCCGGTTCGTACTGGCGCCAGGTCAGGCCGATGTCTTCGCCTTCATGGGGGAAGTACACATTGTCGAAGGAATCGAATGAGTATTTCAGTTCGTAGAAGCCTTCGTTGAAGTTCTCGCTGGGCTGGTCGTGGTCGCCGATGCGCACGTCCGCCTTGCCCCAGGCTTGGCCGACACCGAAACGAATCTCGCCACTGTTGCCGATCTGGCGGCCTACGTTCAGGCCGAAGCCATAGCGCTCGACGCGATATTGGGCCACTGGATCGTTGTCCAGGATGGACTCCACGTTGCGCGATTCGAATTGCCCATAAGGGGCGATGAAGTAGCGCGAGCCAACATCCAGCGGTTGGTAAAACTCGCTGTACAACTCTTGCTTGCCGCCGATTTGCGCCCGGGTCAGCCATTCGGCGCCCAGGCGATTGATGCCGTTGACCCGATAACTGGCACCGAGGTTGAAGGCGCTGTCGCCGCGCATGTCGTCCGACAGGCTCAGCCCCAGTCGCAGGTAGTCGGTGCCGGTGCGTTTGCCCCGGGCGCTGATCACCAGCGTATGGTCGGGCCCCTTGCGCACCACGCGATACTGCACTTGTTCGAAATAATCCAGGCCGTACAGCGTCCCCATGTCGCTCTGCAAGCGACCCAGGTCCAGTGGTTCGCCGATTTGCTGGCGCACGTAATAGCGAATCACGTCGTCGCCGACTTTCGAATCGTTCTCTACCCGAATCGCGGTGATGACCGGCGTGCGTTCGCTCGGGGTGCGCGCCGCCGTGAGAGCAGGATCGACCGGCTCGGCGGGACGCAGACGGGCCAGGCGAACCTCGAGTATCCGGGTGGCGCGGTAGCCGGCGTCGATCATTTCCTGGGCGCGACCGAAGTCAGTCGAGCCAAAGCTCGCCAGGGCCGGCTGGATCAGCACGTCGTCTTTTTTCAGCGTTGCCAACTGCTCTTCAGAGTTGCGCCGGGTCATCAGGGTCGTCGACTGGTTCAGCACGTCGACCACCGTGACCAATTGCTTGCGGTTGCGCAGTGGTGTGCCGATGTCGACCACGATGGCCACGTCCACGCCCATTTGCCGGGCCACGTCCAGCGGGATGTTGTCGCTCATGCCGCCGTCCACCAACAGCCGGCCGTCCAGTTCCACCGGGGCGAACACCGCCGGGATCGACATGCTGGCGCGAATCACTTTGGGCAGGTGGCCTTTGCTGAACACCACTTTTTCGCCGCTGGCGATGTCGGTCGCGACCGCGCGGAAAGGGATCGGCAGTTTGTCGAAGTTCCGGGTGTCGCTGGCGTGGGCCAACAGGCTTTCGAGCAGCAAGGCCAGGTTTTGGCCCTGAATGACCCCCAGTGGCAAACCGAGGCTGCCGTCATCGCGAAAGCTCAGTTTCTGTTTCACCAGGAAGTCCCGGTCATCCTGCTTGCGCCGGAACGGCACGTCCTTGCGTGGCGGAGCGTCGGAGAGTGCCTGTTGCCAGTCGATGCCCAGGGCGAGTTTCTCCAGTTCGTCGATCTTGTAGCCTGAGGCGTACAACCCGCCGATGACTGCGCCCATGCTGGTGCCGGCAATCGCGTCAATCTTGATGCCTTGCTCTTCCAGGGCCTTGAGCACGCCGATGTGGGCCAGGCCGCGCGCCGCGCCGCCGGACAACACCAGGCCGATTTTCGGGCGCGGTGCTTCGACGGCATGAGTGAACAAGGGCATTAGCAACAGAAGCAGGCAGGGCAGCAGGCGGCGCATCGTCAATCTCGGGCGGGCGATCAAAGGCGAGTATTATAGCGACGCCTTCGAACCCAGGAGTCCACCCGCAATGACCGAACACAAACCGGAAGTCGTCATCACCTATTGCACCCAGTGCCAATGGCTGTTGCGCGCCGCCTGGCTGGCGCAGGAACTGCTCAGCACTTTCAGCGATGACTTGGGCAAAGTGTCTTTGGTGCCGGGCACCGGCGGGATATTCCACATCAGTTGCGACGGCACGCAGCTCTGGGAACGCAAGGCCGATGGTGGTTTCCCCGAAGCCAAGGTCCTCAAACAACGGGTTCGCGACCAGATCGATCCGGCCCGGGACCTGGGCCACAACGACCGGGTTCAGTGAGACGCCGCTTCGGTGCCAACCCCCGGTTTCCTTGAGCTGCCGCCCAGTTGGCTCGACACCACGATGGCGGCGATGATCACCACGCCCCCCAGCAGCATGCGCAGTGTCGGATTTTCATCGAACAGCAGCCAGGCCATGGTGATGCCGTAGACCGGCTCCATGGCGAACACCACCGCTGCGGTGCGAGCCTTGATCACCGCCAGGCTGGCGACGAACAGGCTGTGGGCCAGGCCAGTGCAGAACACACCGAGCAACGCGATCCACAGCCAGTCGAGCGGGCGCACGTCGCTCAGTTGTGGCGCGGCCATCGGCAACAGACACAACCCGACCACCAGGTTCTGGCACAACGCGGCCTGGACCGGTGGTACCCGGGCGGAACCGGCGCGGTTGGTCAGTGACAGCAGGGAAAACAGCAATCCAGAGGCCACGGCCCACAGCAGTCCGGTGGTGGCGCCACTGGCCAGGTCGAAGTTCGGCGTGACCAGCACCAGGCCGACGCTCACCAATACCACCAGCAGGATTTCATTGAGGCGAATCCGCTCGCGGAAAATCAGCCCCTCGAGCAGCACCGTAAAAGCTGGGAAACTGGCGAATCCCAACGTGGCGATGGCCACGCCGGCGATTTTCACCGAGATGAAAAAGCTCACCCAGTGCCCGGTCAACAACAGCCCACCGAGCAGCAAGCGGCGGCCGTCCTGGGCCCGGAGTTTCTGCCAGCGGGTGCTGCTGGCGAAGCGGGCAAAAACCGCCAGGGCCAACACCGCGAATACGGCGCGACCGAAGACGATGACCGTCGGCGAGGCGGCGGCGAGTTTGCCGAATACACCGGTCAGGCCAAACATGAGTGCGCCGATGTGCAGGGCGCCGAGGGCGGTACGGGGTGTCATTGCGGTCCTTGTTCAAACGGTTGCGGATCAGGGTATTGAACCCTTGGCTGGCCGTTTTTGTCTGTCGCGATCCTAGCGATTTTTAGCGCGAAGCTAGCGTCGGCGTCGCAGCTTGCCCGGCGAGGCGCCGAATTCGCGCAGCACTGCCGCGGCGAAGGCGCTTTGGGAGCTGTAGCCGACCCGATGGGCGATTTCACCGATAGGCAGGTCCGAACCGCGCAGTAATTCGACGGCCTTGTGCAAGCGGCGGCTGCGGATGTAATCCATCGGGGTTTGCCCACATTCGGCGACGAATCGCGCATGCAGGCGGGCACTGGAGAGCCCTGCGACCTGCGCCAGGTCCGCCACTTGCAGCGGATAGGCGGCGTATTGGTCGATATGGGCATTGAGTGCGGCGTAGGGCAGGCGCCGACCGCCGACCGTTTCGGGGCGAGCGCCATTGAGGCTGGCCAGGAGCAGCACTGCGCCTTGCTGGGCGATCACCGGGTCCTGCACCGGACTCCCGGCAAGCCAACTGACCAATTGGCTTTGCCCCGCATCCAGGGGCAGGCGAGCGCTGTCGTCGAGCAAACGGCGGCTGGCGTCGGCATGATCCCCCAGGGATTGCCCGAGCCATTCATCGCTCGGCACATCCAGCACCAGGCAACGACTGCCATGGGGGCTGCCGCACGCGTGATGGGCGCCGGCCGGTACCACCACGAAACTCTGTTGCACCACTTGGCTGCCGCACCCTTCGACCTCGAAATCCAGCGCGCCGGACAGCCCGAACACCAGTTGGGCATGGTCGTGGCTGTGGACAATCAAGTCGTGGCTGTATTGGCGTAGCGTGAGGATCGGTCTCATCGCGGTCTCCCGTGGCAGGCGGTCAGTCTACACCGAGGGCGCGGCGCCTCGCGCTGTCATGTAATCGACTTGTGTTTGTCATGGGCCATTAACCGCTGGCGTGCACAGTGGCACAAACGATCAGAGGGTTGCCCATGACCAGCGCCGAGCTCGCCAGACCCAGCCGCAAACAGCGTGTTCGCACCCTATGGATTTCCGATGTGCACCTGGGCACTCGGGATTGCCAGGCCGAGCACTTGTCGCAGTTCCTCAAGGGCTATCACGCCGACAAGATCTACCTGGTCGGAGACATCATCGACGGCTGGAAGCTGCGCGGTGGCATGTACTGGCCCCAGGCTCATACCAACGTCATTCGCCGCTTGCTGACCATGAGCAAGCGCGGCACCGAGGTCATTTACGTCACCGGTAACCATGATGAATTCCTGCGGCGTTATTCGAAGTTGATCCTGGGCAATATCCAGTTGGTGGACGAAGCCGTGCACGTCACCGCCGACGGTCGGCACCTGCTGGTGATCCATGGCGATCAATTCGACGTCATCACCCGTTACCACCGTTGGCTGGCGTTCCTTGGCGATTCGGCCTACGAGTTCACCCTCACGCTGAACCGTTGGCTCAACCATTGGCGAGCCCGTTATGGCTACGGTTACTGGTCGTTATCGGCGTACCTCAAGCACAAGGTCAAGACGGCCGTCAGCTTCATCAGCGATTTCGAAGAAGCCATCGCCCATGAGTGTGTGAAGCGCGAACTGCATGGCGTGGTGTGTGGGCATATTCACCATGCCGAGATTCGGATGGTGGGCGAGGTGGAGTACCTCAATTGTGGCGATTGGGTCGAGTCGTGCACGGCGCTGATCGAACATTGGGATGGGTCGATCGAGCTGTATCGGCTGGCGGAGGCTCAGGCGCGGGAGGCGCTGCTCAAGGCCGAAAAGGTCGCCGAACCTGCGTGAGTCTTACACCCTTGTGGCGAGGGGATTTATCCCCGTTGGGCTGCGTAGCAGCCCCCTCGGTTTATCAGGTAGATCGCAAACTCAGGTAGTCATTTTGGGGCTGCTGCGCAGCCCAGCGGGGATAAATCCCCTCGCCACAGGGGCGCTGTGTCTGTCAGGCCGGTATGTCAGCCATCGCCGCCTTGTAGATCGACTGCTTTGGCGCGGCGAATAGCCTTTCCAGCATCGGCTCGAAGAAACTCAACGGCAGGGTGTCGTACTCGGCATCGAACGCGGCCGCGTCGTACTTCGCACAAAAATCAATGGTCGCCTGGTACTGCGGATGCCCGCTGAATTGCTCCCGCAGGTGCCGATCCATGCCCAGGTGATGAAAGAAGTAATACCCCTGGAAGATCCCGTGTTTCTCCACCATCCACAGGTTTTCGGCGCTGACGAAGGGCTTGAGGATGGCTGCGGCGATGTCCGGGTGGTTGTAAGAGCCCAGCGTGTCGCCGATGTCGTGGAGCAGGGCGCAGATCACGTATTCCTCATCCCGCCCGTCCCGGTAGGCCCGGGTGGCGGTTTGCAGGGAGTGGGTCAGGCGATCCACCGGGAACCCGCCGAAGTCTCCGTCCAGCAATTTCAGGTGGGTCAGGATCCGGCCCGGCAATTGCCGTGCGTAGGCGCTGAAGTCGGCTGCGATGATCGCCCAGTCTTGATGGGTGCCGTCCTGCATGTGGGTAAAGCCTGCGCGTGAGCTCATCGATCATCCTTTGATTGCATGGCTGCTAGAACGCGACCTTGCCCAGCAGCATGTCGCGGTACATGGCGAAGTCGCCGAGCAAACTGTAGAACGGATACTGGAAAGTGGCGGGGCGGTTCTTTTCGAAGAAAAAGTGCCCGACCCAGGCGAAGCCGTAGCCCGCGACAGGCAGGGCGAGCAACCACCACCAAGTACCCGCGACGAACGCCAGGAGGAAAATCAGCATCAGCAGGGAAGTGCCGACAAAGTGCAGTCGTCGGCAGGTGCTGTTGCTGTGCTCGCTGAGGTAATACGGGTAGAACTCAGCGAAGCTGTTGAATCGTCGGGTGTTTTCCAAGACTGGGGGCTCTTTGGTTATTTTTCTGGTGAGTTTTGCATCCAACAACCTGATTGAAGTCTAGAGCTACCATTTGCTACAGCCAGTGACAATAAGCGCCACTCTAGTGTCCTGTCTTACAAATACTGCTCTTTTTGGACGGCGTCTGTTGCCGTCATGCTGCGTTGCCGCTCCTCGCCATAGCGGGCTATGACTCGTCGCGGCGCCTTGCCTGACGACAACAGCCGCTCGCCCAAAAGGAGCATTATTTGTAAGACAGGACACTGGTATCCTTCGCAAATCCAGCCGTACCCCGCGGCTCGTCATGCAAGTAAAAACGTCATGAACGAACGAACGACTTCTTCAAGCTGGGCGATGGGGATTGTCAAGGCGCTGGAAATGGACGGTCTGGATTGTCGGGCGCTGTTCAAGCAACTGGGGCTGGACTTTGACGCGCTGGACGATCCGGATGCGCGCTTTCCCCAGGACTCGATGACGCGACTCTGGCAGCGGGCGGTGGAGTTGTCGGGCAACCCGGCCATCGCCCTGAACATGGGCAAAGTGGTGCGCCCGGCATCCTTTCATGTGGTCGGTTACGCCTTGATGTCGAGTCGCACCTTGGTGGAGGGTTTCCAGCGGCTGGTGCGTTATCAGCGGATCATCGCCGAAAGTGCCGACTTGAGTTTTCGCCGACTGGAGGAGGGCTACGGGCTGATTCTGACGGTGCATGGCGACCATCTCCCACCCACCCGCCAAAGTGCCGAAGCCTCCCTGGCTTGTGCATTGGCCATGTGTAACTGGCTGACCGGGCGCACCCTGCATCCGGTGAAAGTGTTGTTTCAGGGCACTGAACCCGTTGACCTGATCCCTTATCAACAAGCGTTTCACGCGCCGCTGGTGTTCGGCGCAGCCTATGACGCGTTGATCTTCGAACGGGCCGACATGGAAGCGCCGCTGCCCACGGCCAACGACGCCATGGCGCAGCTCCATGATCGGTTTGCCGGTGAGTATCTGGCGCGGTTTTCGGGAAGCCGCGTGACCCACAAGGCGCGGCAAGTGCTGTGTCGGCTACTGCCCCAGGGCGAGCCCAAGCGTGATGTGGTGGCGCAGGCGCTGCACTTGTCCCAACGCACCTTGCAGCGGCGCTTGCAGGAGGAAGGCACCAGTTTCCAGAGCCTGCTCGACGACACTCGCCGCGAACTGGCCGAGCAATACCTGGCACAACCGGCCATGACCCTGCTGGAAATCGCCTATCTGTTGGGGTTTGCCGACCCGAGTAATTTCTTTCGCGCCTTTCGCCGCTGGTTCAACACCACGCCCGGTGAATACCGGGCGCGGGCCGAGCGCGGCCAAGCCGGTCAGTGACGCCAGAACGCCGGGATACACAACACGAACACCGTGATGATCTCCAACCGGCCCAGCAACATGCCCCCCGACAGAATCCACTTGGCCGCATCCGGCAGCGGTGCGAAGTTGCCGGCCGGGCCAATGGTCTCCCCCAACCCCGGGCCGACACCGGAGACGGTACTGGCCGCGCCGGTCAGTGCCGTCATCCATTCCACGCCTAGCAGCGACAGCAGCAGCGCGATCACGCAGATGGTGATGGCGAAGAAGAACGAGAAGGTGAGAATCGAGCGGACGATTTCTTCGTCGAGGCGATGGCCGTTGTATTTCTGCTTGATCACCGCACGCGGGTGGATCAGTTGATTAAGGTTGGCCCGGAGCAGGATGTAGGCGACCTGGAAGCGGAAGATCTTGATCCCGCCGGCTGTCGAGCCCGAGCAGCCACCGACGAACCCCAGGTAAAAGAACAGCATCAGTGAGAAATTACCCCACAGGCTGTAGTCCCCCAGAGCGAAGCCGGTGGTGGTGACGATCGACGTCACGTTCAACGCCACGTGCCGCAGCGCGTCCAGCCAATGCAGGTCGGTGGTCAACCAATACCAGGTGCCGAGCACCAGCCAGGTCACCAGCAGCACGCCGATCAGCCCTTGGACCTGCTGATCCTTGATCAGCGCCCGACGATTGCCTCGCAGCGTCGAGACATACAGGGCAAACGGCAGGCTGCCGAGGATCATGATGACGATGGCGACCCAGTGCACGGCCGGTTCGGTCCATTTGGCCAGGGACAGGTCGGAGGTGGAAAAACCGCCGGTGGAGATCGCCGACATCGAATGGTTGATGGCATCGAACAGGCCCATCCCGGCCCACCAGAGCGCCAGGGTGCCGAGGATGGTGATGCCCACGTAGGACGCCACGATCAGCCGCGCCACCATGTGCGAGCGGGGCATGACTTTTTCCGAGCGGTCCGACGATTCGGTCTGGAACAGCCGCATGCCACCGATGCGCAACAGCGGCAGGATCGCCACGGCCATGCCGATGAAGCCGATCCCGCCGAGCCAGTGCAGCAACGAGCGCCACATCAGGATGCCGGGGGACATGGTGTCCAGGCCGCTCAGGACGGTGGCGCCGGTGGCGGTGATCCCCGACATGCTTTCGAAGAACGAATCCGTGTAGCTGATGTGCTGGGTCAGCAGGAACGGCAGCGCGGCAAAGATACACACCACCAGCCAACTGCTGACAGTCAGCAGGTACATGTCGCGCGGGCGCAGGTGTATATGTTCCGGGCGTCCGGGAAGCACCAGGGCCAGGCCGGCGACGAAGGTGATCATGCTCGACCAGAGGAACGACGGCAGATCGCCGGTACGCTCGAAGATCAGCAAGGTGGCCATGGGCACGACCATGAAGATCGCCAGGGTGATCAGGAAGATGCCGATAATGAAACCAATGATCCGCAGGGTCGGCAACGCCATGAAGTCCGCTCGGGCTGAAAGGGGAGGGCGCCATTCTACCTGCGACCAGCGGCATGTAAACCGGCACCCGGCGACGCTTGGGGCGAGCGCACCTCGGGTGGCGGAATTTGAACTAACGAACTCGCGTACATGCCACTAGAATAGCCAGACATTTTTTCAGGAGGTGGCCGATGCAGGCTCTCGACGCTTTGCTCAACCGTGTTTCCGTTCCGCGCCTGATCGAACCGGCACCCACGCCCGAACAGCGTGAGGTCATGTTCGCCGCTGCGATGCGGGCCCCGGACCACGGCCAGTTGCGGCCATGGCGCTTTTTGACGGTGGAGGGACCGGCGCGTCATCGCATGGGTGAACTCCTGGCCGAAGCGGCGCGGCTCAATGATCCGCAGGCACCCGAAGCGGTGGTGGAAAAGGCCCTGAACGGCCCATTGCGCGCGCCGCTGGTCGTGGTGGTCATTGCTCGTTTGCAGGACCATTTCAAAATCCCGAAATCCGAACAGCGGCTGGCGGCCGCCTGCGCGGCCCACGGGATTCTGCTGGCGGCTTACGCCCAAGGCGTTGGCGGGGTCTGGCGCACGGGCGAGTTGTCGTACTCACCTCATGTCGCCGAGGGCCTCGGCCTTGAAGAGGGGGAGGAGGTGATCGGTTTCCTTTACCTGGGCACGCCGCAGAAAGAAGCGCGTACGGCACCGCAGGAAGATGTCGGGCAGTTTGTCCGGGAGTGGACGGGCCAGTAACGTCTCAAGGGCGGCGAATGACTTGGGGGGTGTTGATCCACTGTGGCGAGGGAGCAAGCTCCCTCGCCACAGGGAAAGTGCCCGGCCTTGGGTTACTTGCAAACGTCAGCAATAGCCTCGGCCAGCAGGTCCAGGCGCGTGGCGTCGATGCCCGCCACGTTGGCCCGCCCCGTGCCCACCATGTAGACGCTGTGCCGCTCCCTCAGGCTCTTGACCTGTTTCGGCGTCAGGCCGGTGTAGGAAAACATCCCGCGTTGTACACCAATGTGGGCGAATCGTTCGCGCAAACCGTGGGGTTCGAGGGCTTCCAGCAGACCGCTGCGTAATTGCGCGATGCGCAAGCGCATGGCCTGCACTTCGTCGGCCCACAGGCTTTTGAGTTCCGGGTTGCCGAGGATCGTCGCCACCACTGCAGCGCCGTGATCGGGCGGTGTCGACCATAGGTTACGGGCGATGTTTGCCAGTTGGCTGCGGATGTCCACCAGCTTCTCGGCATCCCGGGCGCAGACGATCAGCGCGCCGGTGCGGTCGCGGTACAGGCCAAAGTTCTTCGAGCAGGAACTGGTGATCAGGACTTCCGGCAGCGCATCAGCAAACAACCGAACCGCCCAGGCGTCTTGCTCCAGTCCGTCGCCAAAGCCCTGGTAGGCAAAGTCGATCAGCGGCAGCAAACCACGGCTGCGCACCACCTCCAGCACCTGGCGCCATTGATCATGGGACAGGTCGAAGCCGGTGGGGTTGTGGCAGCAAGCGTGCAGTAGCACCACATCGCCTTTCGGCGCCTGGTCCAGGGTCGCCAGCATCGCCTCGAAATCGAGGCGATTGTCGGCACCCACGTAGGGGTAGTGACTGGCCTTGACGCCGGCAGCGGCAAAGATGGTTTCGTGGATCGGCCAGGTCGGGTTGCTTAGCCAGACGCCCCGGCCCGGCAGGCACTGGGCGATGAAGTCGGCACTCAGGCGCAGGGCACCGGTGCCCCCCGCCGTCTGGGTCGCACCGACGCGCTTTTCGCTGATCAGCGTTGAATCGGCACCCAGCACCAGTTCATTGAGCAACTGGCCGAACGCCGCATCGCCGTGCCCGCCGATGTAGGTCTTGGTGGTCTGGCGATCCACCAACCGCTGCTCGGCCTGCTTCACTGACTGAAGAATCGGTGTCAGGCCCTGGGCGTCTTTATAGACGCCCACGCCCAGGTCGAACTTGCTCGGATTGGTGTCCGCCCCGTAGGCCTCCATCAGGCCGAGGATCGGGTCGCCGGGCACCCGGCCGATGGCATCGAAATGCATTACTTGCGGCCCTCGGCGGTCTTGGCCACGTCATCGGTGCGGGCGGCCATGATGAAATCGTTGCGATGCAGGCCCTTGATGGAGTGGCTCCACCAGGTCACGGTGACTTTGCCCCACTCGGTGAGCAGGCCAGGGTGATGACCTTCGGCCTCGGAGATTTCACCGACGGCGTTGGTGAATGCCAGGGCGTGCTTGAAATTCTTGAACAGGAATACTTTTTCCAGCTGCATCACGCCGTCACGCACTTCGATGTTCCAGTCCGGGATCTGCTTGATCAGTAGCGGCAGTTCTTCGTCGCTGACTTGCGGGGCGTCGGCGCGGCAGGCTTCGCAATGGGCTTGGTTCAGAGTGTTCATCAATGTGTTCCTGGATCGAATATTGGAAAAACGTCGATGCACCCACGCTAAAGCAAAGCTGCGCTGTGCAACAGACTCAATTGAGATCAAAAGCTGCGGTTCACGCGGCTTTTGGTGGAAATTTCGGTGTATGCAAGCCCAATTCCCGACCGCGCTTGACCATGCCCATGATGTCTTCATGAGCCAGGTCGAACAGGCGCTTGAGTTCAGGCAGCACGAAGTACACGGGCTGCAGGATGTCGATGCGGTAAGGCGTGCGCATGGCTTCCAGGGGATCGAAGGCTTGGTGTTCCGGCTCGTCCGAGAGGCAGTAAACGGTTTCCTTCGGCGAAGACAGAATGCCACCGCCGTAGATGCGTCGGCCTTGCGGGGTTTGCACCAGGCCGAACTCGATGGTCATCCAGTACAGGCGTGCCAGGTAGACGCGTTCTTCCTTGGAGGCCTGTAGGCCAAGTTTGCCGTAGGTGTGGGTGAATTCGGCAAACCAGGGGTTGGTCAGCAGCGGACAGTGGCCGAAGATCTCGTGGAATATGTCCGGCTCTTGCAGGTAATCCAGTTCTTCACGGGTACGAATAAAGGTCGCGACCGGAAACTGCTTGCTGGCGAGTAATTCAAAGAACGTCTGGAAAGGGATCAGCGCCGGCACCCGGGCGACTTGCCAGCCCGTGGTCGCGCCCAGCACCTGGTTGATTTCGCCCAGTTGCGGAATGCGATCGTGGGGCAGGCCAAGCTTGTCGATGCCGTCCAGGTATTCCTGGCACGCACGACCTTCGATGACTTTCAGCTGGCGGGTGATCAGCGTATTCCACACCGCGTGTTCTTCGGCGGGGTAGTGGATAAAACCTTGCGCATCGGGCTCGCGGGCCACGTACTGCGTCTGCTTCATGCTGCTCTCCTGCTGATTTTCCCTCGGAGGGAAAGGCTGTTTGTTTTTATGTCCAGCGATGCATTAGAGATAACTCGAAGCAGGGGCGCGTGCAGCAGGAGAGCGCAGGTGGATAGGGACGAGTACGTGTCATTTTGTAAAGTTTTCGTTACGTATAGGGTCCGGCTGCGGCCATGCCGAGAATTTTGGCTGGGAAATGGCCTACAGCTGTCACATAATCTTGACAACTATTTGTGTGCCTAGACAAAAAAACCAACACAAAACCCGTGGCGAGGGAGCTTGCTCCCGCTGGACTGCGCAGCAGTCCCAAAAACAGGGACGCTTCGCAACCCAGCGGGAGCAAGCTCCCTCGCCACAGGACGTGTGTTGGACTTGAATGGGGCACCACTCTCTCATCCACATCCGGGCCTTTTTATGCGGATCAAAGTCCATTGCCAGAATCGCATCGGCATCCTGCGGGACATTCTCAATCTGTTGGTGGAGTACGGGATCAACGTCGCCCGAGGGGAGGTGGGTGGCGAGCATGGCAATGCGATTTATCTGCACTGTCCGAACCTGATCAACATCCAGTTCCAGGCGCTACGGCCGAAATTCGAGGGCATCGCCGGTGTATTCGGCGTCAAGCGCGTGGGGCTGATGCCCAGCGAGCGGCGGCACATGGAGCTCAACGCGTTGCTCGGTGCCTTGGAGTTTCCGGTGCTGTCCATCGACATGGGCGGCTCCATCGTCGCCGCCAACCGGGCAGCGGCGCAGTTACTCGGGGTGCGGGTGGACGAAGTGCCGGGGATTCCGCTGTCCCGGTATGCCGAGGATTTCGATTTGCCGGAGTTGGTGCGCGCCAACCAGTCGCGGATCAACGGGCTGCGGGTCAAGGTCAAGGGCGATGTGTTCCTGGCCGACATCGCGCCGCTGCAATCGGAGCACGACGACAGCGAGGCCATGGCCGGTGCAGTGTTGACGTTGCACCGGGCCGACCGGGTGGGCGAGCGCATCTACAACGTGCGCAAGCAGGAGCTGCGCGGCTTCGACAGTATTTTCCAGAGTTCGAAAGTGATGGCGGCGGTGGTCCGTGAGGCCCGGCGCATGGCGCCGTTGGACGCGCCGCTCCTGATAGAGGGCGAGACCGGCACCGGCAAGGAATTGCTGGCCCGGGCCTGTCACCTGGCAAGCCCGCGCGGGCAATCGCCCTTGATGGCGCTCAATTGTGCCGGGCTGCCGGAGTCCATGGCCGAGACCGAGCTGTTCGGCTACGGTCCTGGCGCCTTCGAGGGTGCCCGGGCGGAAGGCAAGCTCGGCCTGTTGGAACTGACCGCCGGCGGTACGCTGTTTCTCGACGGCGTCGGGGAAATGAGCCCGCGCCTGCAAGTGAAACTGCTGCGCTTTCTGCAGGATGGGTGCTTCCGGCGTGTCGGCAGCGATGAAGAGGTGTACCTGGACGTCAGGGTGATCTGCGCCACCCAGGTGGATTTGTCCGAACTCTGCGCCCGGGGAGAATTCCGTCAAGATTTGTACCACCGCTTGAACGTCCTTTCGCTACACATCCCGCCACTGCGCGAATGCCTCGATGGCCTGGCACCGCTGGTGGAGCATTTTCTCGACCAGGCCAGTCGCCAGATCGGTTGTCCGCTGCCCAAGCTGGCCCCGGCGGCGATGGACCGTCTCAGTCACTACCACTGGCCGGGCAACGTCCGGCAGCTGGAAAACGTGCTGTTCCAGGCTGTTTCCCTGTGTGATGGCGGCACGGTGAAGGCCGAGCATATCCGCCTGCCGGACTATGGCGTGCGTCAGCCCCTTGGCGATTTCTCCCTCGAAGGCGGGTTGGACGACATTGTCGGGCGTTTCGAGAAAGCCGTGCTGGAGCGGCTGTACTCCGAACACCCTAGCAGCCGGCAATTGGGCAAGCGGTTGGGGGTTTCCCATACCACCATTGCCAATAAGTTGCGGGAGTATGAGGTGGGTAAAACCGAGTCATAGCTATTTATCTGTTGCGTTTTTACGGGCCTCATCGCGAGCAAGCTCGCTCCCACATGAATCTTCAGTGTTCACTGGACTTGTCGGCATCCAGATAACCCTGTGGGAGCTTGCTCGCGATGGCGGCAGTGGCCGTTACTCAAGGACAAGCATTGCCACCCACCGGCACGATACCGCCGGTTTTTCGTCTTCGATAGATTTCCCTGATCTCTTCCAGTCCCCCCAACCCTTTGTTTACCGGGCCCATCAGCGCCAGAAAAAAGTTGGTCTGCAAATTGCTTAAGGCTGTGCAACACAGCAGTGGACGGCAAACGTCCGGCATGCAGAGGAACGACAGTGGACAAGTACCTTTATGTGGCAATGACCGGCGCCAGCCAGAACGCGCTGGCGCAACGAGCCCATGCCAACAACCTGGCGAACATCTCCACCAACGGTTTTCAGAAAGACCTGGAGCAGGCCCGCTCGATGCCGGTATTCGGCGACAGCTTTCCGGCGCGGGCATTTGCCATGTCCGAGCGGCCTGCCACTGACTTCACGCCGGGTGCGCTGGTGGAAACCGGTCGTGACCTCGATGTCGCGGTCAGCGGGCCGGGCTGGATGGCCGTGCAGAATCCCGATGGCGGTGAAAGCTACGTGCGCACCGGCAGCCTCAATGTCGATGCCCTGGGCGTGCTGCGGGCCGGCAACGGCATGCCGGTGATGGGCAATGGTGGGCCGATCGCCGTGCCGCCGGAGCAGAAAATCGAAATCGGCCAGGACGGCACCATCAGCATCCGCGCCATGGGCGAAGGTCCGCGTGTGATGGCTGAAGTCGACCGCATCAAGCTGGTCAACCCGGACCTCAAGACTATGACCAAGGGCCTGGACGGTTCGATCCGGACCAAGGACGGCCAGCCGGCGCCCATCGATGGCAACGTGCAGCTGGTGTCCGGGTTCCAGGAAGCGAGCAACGTCAATGCCGTGGATGAGATGACTTCGGTGCTGGCCCTGGCCAAGCAATTCGAGCTTCACGTCAAGATGATGAACACCGCCAAAGAAGGCGACGAGGCCATGGCCCGGGTCTTGCAGATCTAATCATTAATTACAGCGCTGCGCCGAAAAACAGGCGTACGAGGAGAATCGAATGCTTCCGGCTCTATGGGTTGCCAAAACAGGTCTGTCCGCCCAGGACACTAACCTGACGACCATTTCCAACAACCTGGCGAACGTCTCGACCACGGGTTTCAAACGTGATCGCGCTGAGTTCCAAGACCTGCTGTACCAGGTCAAACGCCAGCCAGGCGCCCAGTCGACCCAGGACAGCGAACTGCCGTCGGGCCTGCAAGTGGGTACCGGTGTGCGCATTGTCGGCACCCAGAAAAACTTCACGGCCGGCAGCCTGCAAACCACCGAGCAACCGCTGGACATGGCCATCGATGGTCGCGGTTTCTTCCAGATCCTGCAGCCGGACGGCACCACGTCCTACACCCGTGACGGTACATTCCACCTCGATTCCAACGGCCAGATCGTCAACGCCAGCGGTTTCGCCCTGGAACCGGCCATCATCATCCCGAACGACGCCCAAACCTTCACCGTTGGCCGTGATGGCACCGTGTCCATCACGGTGGCGGGCAACCCGGCCTCCCAAGTGATCGGCAACCTGCAGACCGCCGACTTCATCAACCCGGCTGGCCTGCAAGCGGTGGGCAACAACCTGTTCCTGGAAACCGCCGCCAGTGGTGCGCCGCAAGTCGGCACACCGGGCCTCAACGGTTTTGGCACCACGCTGCAGAACACCCTGGAAACGTCCAACGTGAGCACCGTGGAGGAGATGGTCAACATGATCACCACCCAGCGCGCCTACGAGATGAACTCCAAGGTGATCTCCACCGCCGACCAGATGCTTTCGTTCGTTACGCAGAATCTGTAATCACGTCTATAGAGGCGGCCTGAGGTCGCCTGCAACACCGAGAGGTAGGGTCATGAATCGCTTCGTATCTGTTCTGGCACTGAGTGGCATCACCGCACTCGCGGGCTGTGTCGGGCCAACGCCCAAGCCCAATGACCCGTACTACGCCCCGGTGTTGCCGCGCACACCGTTGCCGGCCGCCGCCAACAATGGCTCGATCTACCAGGCCGGTTTTGAGCAGAATCTATACAGCGATCGCAAGGCCTTCCGGGTCGGTGACATCATCACCATCACCCTGAACGAGCGGACCCAGGCCAGCAAGAACGCCAACTCGCAAATGGACAAGACCAGTAATACCAGCGTCGGCCTGACGTCGTTGTTCGGCTCCAGCCTCACCACCAACAACCCGATCGGCAGCGGTGACCTGAGCCTCAACGCCGGTTACGGTTCTGACCGGGCCACCAAGGGCGACAGCAAATCTGGCCAGAGCAACAGCCTGACCGGTTCCATCACCGTGACCGTTGCCGACGTGTTGCCCAACGGCATCATCGTTGTGCGGGGCGAGAAGTGGCTGACCCTCAACACCGGTGACGAACTGGTGCGCATCGCTGGCATGGTTCGCGCCGATGACATCGCCACCGATAACACTGTTTCGTCGACCCGGGTGGCCGATGCTCGTATCACCTACTCGGGTACCGGTGCCTTTGCCGATGCGAGTCAGCCGGGTTGGTTCGACCGTTTCTTCCTCAGCCCGAAATTCCCTTTCTAGGTGGCCCAGTTGAATCTTAAGCAGCTGTTGATGGGTGCGTTGGTGATGTCGGCAGCCTTTACCGCTCAAGCCGAGCGTCTGAAGGACATTGCCAGCATTTCCGGCGTGCGTTCCAACCAGTTGATCGGCTACGGCCTGGTCGTGGGCCTGAACGGCACCGGTGACCAGACCACCCAGACCCCGTTCACCCTGCAGACCTTCAACAACATGCTGTCGCAGTTCGGCATCAAGGTGCCGGCAGGTTCCGGCAACGTGCAGTTGAAAAACGTCGCGGCGGTGTCGATCAGTGCCGATCTGCCGGCGTTCGCCAAGCCCGGCCAGCAGGTGGATATCACCGTTTCTTCCATCGGTAACTCCAAGAGCCTGCGCGGCGGCACCTTGCTGCTGACGCCGCTCAAGGGTATCGATGGCAACGTCTACGCCATTGCCCAGGGCAACCTGGTGGTGGGCGGTTTCGATGCCGAAGGGCGCGATGGTTCCAAGATCACCGTCAACGTTCCGTCGGCCGGTCGCATCCCTGGCGGTGCGTCGGTGGAGCGTGCTGTGCCGAGTGGTTTCAACCAGGGCAACAGCCTGACCCTGAACCTTAACCGTTCCGACTTCACCACCGCCAAGCGCATCGTCGACAAGATCAACGACCTGCTTGGCCCAGGCGTGGCCCAAGCGCTCGATGGTGGCTCGATTCGCGTCACCGCGCCCCTTGATCCAAGCCAGCGGGTCGACTATCTGTCGATCCTGGAAAACCTAGAAGTCGATCCGGGCCAGGCGGTGGCGAAAGTCATCATCAACTCGCGTACCGGCACCATCGTGATCGGCCAGAACGTCAAGGTTTCTCCAGCCGCCGTGACCCACGGCAGCCTGACCGTGACCATCACCGAAGACCCGATCGTCAGCCAGCCAGGACCGTTGTCCAACGGCCAGACCGCCGTGGTACCCCGTTCGCGGGTCAATGCCGAGCAAGAAGCCAAGCCGATGTTCAAGTTCGGCCCGGGCACTACCCTGGATGAAATCGTCCGGGCAGTGAACCAGGTCGGCGCGGCGCCGGGCGACTTGATGGCGATTCTCGAAGCCTTGAAGCAGGCCGGCGCGTTGCAAGCCGACCTGATCGTGATTTGAGGACCGATCCATGGACATGCGCAAAGGCACTTTGATCAGCGGGGATTCGGGGTCCTACTCGGACTTGAACCGCCTGAACCAGCTCAAGGTTGGCGACAAGAACAGCGACGGCAACCTGCGCAAAGTGGCGCAGGAATTCGAGTCGCTGTTCCTCGGCGAAATGCTCAAGTCCATGCGTTCGGCCACCGATGCGCTGGGCAAGGACAATCCGCTCAATACGCCTGAAGCCAAGCAGTACCAGGAAATGTACGACCAGCAGTTGGCCGTTTCGATGTCTCGCGAAGGCGGCGGTATCGGCCTGGCCGATGTGCTGCTGCGCCAGATGTCCAAGAACAAACCGCTCGCGCCAGGCGAGGCCGCAAGCCTGTCGGCTGCCAAGCAGCAAGAGGCGCTGGATAAGGTCGCCAAGGTTGCGGTGCCCACGCCAGTGGCTGCCGGAACGCTGCCCGACGGGCCTCTTTCGCGCTCCAACGGCCAGCGCCCATTGTGGGCGTCCCGGGCCGTGAATGCTCCGCAAGGGGCGGGCGAGGGCACTCACCGCAACGACATGGAACTGATCAACCAACGCCGCTTGGCCTTGCCGCCGAAACTGGCGGACCGTCTGCTCGCCGGGCTGGTGCCTTCGGCGTCGGTCAATGCCGAGGCGCCCGCGCAGAACGTCTTGACGGATCGCGCCATCGCCGCTGCCAAACCGGCCACTGGCGAACTGGCCAACGGCGACTGGCTGGCGGCGCTCAAGGCTTCCGAGCCGAGCGGGGGGATGCAGGTTTACGGTCGCTCGGTGGCACAGCCACCACTGGCACCGGCCCGCAAGGCCTTCCGCGATGCCGACGAATTCGTCAACGCCATGTTGCCGATGGCCAAGGAAGCTGCGGACCGCATCGGTGTCGACCCACGTTACCTGGTGGCCCAGGCCGCCCTGGAAACCGGTTGGGGCAAATCGGTCATGCGCCAGCCCGATGGCACCAGCAGTCACAACCTGTTTGGTATCAAGGCCAGCCAGAGCTGGAAAGGCGATTCGGCGCGGGCCATCACCAGCGAGTTCCGCAACGGCGAGATGGTCAAGGAGACGGCCGAGTTCCGCTCCTACGCCTCGTATCGCGACAGTTTCCATGACTTGGTCAATCTGTTGCAAAGCAACAGCCGCTATCAAGATGTGCTGAAGTCGGCCGATAACCCCGAACAGTTTGTACGCGAGTTGCAAAAGGCCGGTTACGCCACCGACCCGCACTACGCCAGCAAGATTTCGAACATAGCCCGGCAGATGACGAGTTACCAAAACTACGCTTCGGCAGGCGCCACCACGACTTTATAAGGTCTGAACCATGAGTTTGCTCAATATAGGGATGTCGGGTCTGTCAGCAAGCCAGACCGCGTTGGTGACCACGGGTAACAACATTTCCAACGTTGATACCGCCGGGTATTCGCGTCAGCAGACCGTGCAGACTACCAAGGCCTCCAATCAATACGGCAACGTGTTCATCGGCTCCGGCACAACCCTGGCTGACGTGCGCCGGGTGTACAACTCCTACCTTGAAGCTCAACTGAAAACCACCACCTCGCTCAACAGTGACGCGGCGGCCTATCAGGGACAAATCACGCCGCTCGATTCCCTGCTGTCGGACAGCGGCACCGGCATGAACGGCGCGCTGACCAAGTTTTTTGCTTCGGTGCAAAACGTCAATGCCAAGCCAGGTGACGATGCTTCCCGTCAGTTGCTGCTCAGCGATGCTCAGGCCCTGAGCAACCGTTTCAACTCGATCTCCAGTCAGTTGACGGAGCAGAGCGCCAACATCAATGGCAACTTGTCGAACATGGTCGAGCAGGTCAACAACCTGGCTGCCACCGTTGCGCAGTTGAACAAGAAAATCGCCGAGGTCTCCAACTCTGGTGGTGCTCCTAACGACCTGCTCGATGCCCGCAACGAGACCATTCTCCAACTGTCGACCTTCACGGGTACTCAGGTTGTGGAAAACGGCAGCAGCCTGGATATCTACCTGGGTTCCGGCCAGCCGCTGGTGATGGGCAACACCGTCAATACCCTGCAAGCCGTGCCGGACAAGAACGATCCGGGGCGCGTGGGCATCCAGCTCAACAGCGGCTCCAGTTCGATGGACCTGACCTCGGTGCTCACCGGTGGCGAGATCGGCGGCCTGATGCGCTACCGCAGCACCGTGCTTGACCCGGCCATGAACGAGCTAGGTCGCGTGGCCCTGGTGGTCGCCGACCAGATGAACAGCATCCAGGCCTCGGGTATCGACAAGAACGGCGCCTTCGGTTCCAACCTGTTCAGCAGCATCAACAGCGCCGCTCAGATGAGCCAGCGCAGCGTCGCCGCGCTGACCAACAGCGCCGGTTCCGGCAACTTCAATGTGGCCATCGAAGATACTGGCAAGCTGACCATCAACGACTACAAAATTACCTTCACCACGGGCACCGACTATACTGTCCAGCGCCTGCCTGATGGCACGTCGATGGGCGCGTTTAACACCGCGACCACGCCGCCTCCGGTGGTCGATGGCTTCTCGCTGACCTTCGGCAGCGGCACGGCGGTGGCCGGTGATTCGTTCAAGATCACCCCGACCCGTAACGCGGCGACCAGCATCAAGACTGAGATGACCGATTCCAAGCGGCTGGCGATCGCCGCGCCATTGGGCGCAGCCATCACGCCGGGCGGCAGTGGCACGCTGACCATTCCGGCCAGCGGCCAGCCGACGATGACCACCAAGCTGGACATCTACGACGAAGCCACCACCACCATCATCCAGAACGGCATCAAGAGCTCCATGCCGGTCAAAGTGGTATTTGGCGCAACGTCCACCGACGGCACCAGCCAGGCTTACCGATTGCTGGATGCCAAAGGCGGCCTGATCAGCAGCGGCACGATCAAGCCAGGCCAGAGCAACACCCTGAGCCTGAGCGTTCCGCTCAAGGACGCCAGCGGCGCCCCGATCATGGATTCATCCATACCGCCGGTGCAGCGTACCGTCACCTTCGACATGTCGATCGCCGGTTCGCCATCCGACGGTGCCGGCATTGATGTCAGCCTCAGTCAGCCCGGCAGCCTGGACAACCGTAACGGTACGGTTCTGGCCGGCTTGCAGACTGCCAAGACCGTGGACACCGGTTCCGCCAGCAAAGGGATTTCCCTGAACGACGCCTACGGTAAGCTGGTGGAAGGTGTCGGCTCCAAGGCCGCCCAGGGCAAGCTTGACAGTGCCGCCACCGGTGCAATCCTGGACAACGCCAAGACCGCCCGCGACTCGTTGTCGGGCGTGGACCTGGATGAAGAAACCGGCAACCTGGTCAAGTATCAGCAGTACTACACCGCGTCTTCGCAGATCATCAAGGCTGCGCAGGAAATCTTCAGCACATTGATCAACAGTCTTTAAGGAGCCGTAGCCCATGCGCATTTCCACCTCCCAGTTCTACGAGAGCACGGCTGCGAACTACCAGAAAAACTTCGCCAAGGTGGTCAAGACCAGCGAAGAAGCCAGCAGCCTGGTGCGTGTGAACACTGCCGCCGATGATCCGGTGGGGGCTTCACGTCTGCTGCAGTTGGGCACCCAGGCGTCGATGCTCGCCCAGTACGAAACCAACGCCAGCACCATCAAGGCGACCCTGGGCACGACCGAAGCGGTGATGAACAGCATCGGCAACGTGCTGCAGCGCGCCCAGGAACTGGCCGTCGGTGCCGGCAACGCCGGCTACACCGACGCCGACCGCCAGGCCAACGCCTCGGAGCTGGCACAGATCGAAGAGCAATTGCTGAGCCTGATGAACAGCAAGGACGAAAACGGCAAGTACATTTTCGCAGGCTCCAAGGGCGATACCATGCCGTTCACCCGCAACAATGATGGCAGCTACAGCTACAACGGTGATCAGGTGACCCTCGACCTGCCGGTTGGCGACACCATGTCGATGGCCACCAACAGCACGGGATGGGAAGTCTTCCAGCAGGCCGTCAATACCAGCCGCAGCCAGGTCACCATGACCGCCCCGGCAGTGAATGACGGCCGGGTGGTCTTGTCCAATGGTCAGGTATCGTCCAGCGTCAGCTATAACAGCAAGTTCCGCAGTGGGGAGCCGTACACTGTCGAGTTCACCAGCGGCACGCAACTGAAAATCACCGATTCCGGCGGCAATGATGTCACCGCAGAAGCCAGCCAGGGGGGGGCTTTCGACCCCAACAGCAAAAGCGGCCAGGCGGTGCAGTTCCGGGGACTGGAATTGACCCTGAACATCAATCTGCAGACCGGTGATAACGCCGGCACCGTATTGCCCGGCCATACTTTCACCCTGGCCGCCAAGCCGGACACTTTTGTCCCGACTCGCAGCCCGGGCAACCCGACCACGGTCCAGATTACCGACAGCACGATCACTGACCCGGTGGCGTATCACGCCAGCTTCCCTACCGGTTCGGCTGTGTTGAAGTTCACCAGCGCCACTGATTTCGACCTGTACGCTGCGCCGTTGACCGCTGACAGCCAGCCGGTGTCCAGCGGCACCCTGGCCGGCAACGTGGCCACCGCTTCGGGGGTGAGCTTCACCCTGGACGGTACGCCGGCTGCCGACGATCAGTTCAGTATCGCGGTCAACACCCATGAGACCCAGAACATCCTGGATACCGTGAACCAGCTGAAAACCGCGCTGAGCACGCCGACCAACAATGATCCGATTGCTGTGCAGAAGTTGCAGGCGTCGCTGGCCTCCGGTATCGCTAACCTGGCGAGCGGCACCGATCAATTGTCCAGCGCCTTGAGTTCGGTGGGTGGGCGCGGACAGGCCTTGGAAAATCAGAGCGACACCAACCAGAGCCTGATCCAGGCCAACACCCAGACTCAATCGTCGATCCGTGATTCCGACGCGGCCGAAGTGATGACCCGACTGACCTTGCAGCAGACCATGTTGCAGGCCTCACAACTGGCCTTCAGCAAAATTGCCCAATTGGGCCTGTTCAACAAGATCTGAGCCGGTATTCACCGAGCCGCCAACCGTCTTTTTTAAGCGGTTCCGGGGCGCCGATCCGAAAGGAACGGTGCCCGCCGCTCGAGAGTTTTTGCCGTGAAGCCACTTCCCCTCGTCAGTATTGTTATCCCCGCCTACAACCCTCGGTTCTTCGACCAGGCATTGCTCAGTGCCTTGGCCCAGACTTACGAGCACATCGAAATCATTGTCTGCGACGATTCGCCTGGCGATGAAATTCGCCATATCGTCGAGTCCTTTGCAGAACCGTCTCATCCGATCCGCTATCTGCGAAATCCACAGCGACTGGGGCTTCAGGGCAATCTGTTGCGGTGTGTCGAAGAGGCGCAGGGCGAGTTCATCAAGGTGTTGTGCGATGACGACCGTCTATTCGCACCGAGCATTGCGATGCAGGCCCAGGCGTTGATGGATCATGCAGACGTGAGCGTGGTGTTCGCGCTTCGGCTGTTGTGCGACGCAGGCAACTTCATCTTGCCACCCCGCGTGGACAACTGCCGCTTTTCGCCAAATGACGCTTTGCTCAAAGGCGATGACATGCTGGCGATTTTCGAGAGCACACTGACCAACTTTGTTGGCAATTTCAGTTCAACGCTGATGCGCCGCGCCGATGTGCTGGAGTTGCTGCCTGCCTTGATACAGGACGGTGCCGGTTTTGTGGCCGTGCTCGATTTTGCTTTGTTTGTCTGCTTGATGCGACGCGGTAATCTGATTGCCTTGAATACCGTGTTAAGTATCGAGCGCCTCTACCCGGAGCGTTTGAGCAAGACCCCGGAAATACTCAAGGCTGCCAAGATAGAGTGGGAGTGGCTGGCACAGATGCTTGTTGCGCGCAGCGGTGAAGCGGCTCCGGCCTCGGGCTGGGTGCGCTGCATTGATCTGGACAAAATCACCGATGAGTCTCATGCCTGGCAGGAGCTCTGTGTAACCCGCGTATTGGGCAACCGCAATACCGTCGTGAATGGTCGAGTGGGGGCGCAAAGTGAGAGCTATGCGGACTTCTATCGCGAATGGCTGGCGGTCCGCCGGTTCAGTGAGGTGGAGCGACGCGTCATGCCCGCGCGCGTGGATAGTTGGCCGTTTCGGCCGAACATCGTGCCTTTGATCATCGACGCTCTCGGCGATGCGACGTCGCTTGCTGCGACGTTACGTAGCATCAAGGACCAGTTGTATCCAGCCCAGGCCGTGGTGGTGCTTTCCGATGCTCATTGCGAAGTGGACGAGCGAGTGCTGCAACTGCCTTATCAGGCCGATTGGCCGAGTCAGTTCAATGCCATCGTTCCCCAGCTGGAAGGCGCGCACTGGTTCTACCTGCTGCGAGCGGGCGACGTCTTGCGCGATTCGGCATTGCTGATCCTGGCCGAGCGCGTTGCCGGGAGGCAGGGCATCCTTTGTGTCTACAGTGATGAAGGGGCGTTTGTGGACGGCCAGTCCTTCGAACCGGTGTTCAAGCCGGATTTCAACCTGGACCTGATGCGCACCTACCCTTATGTCGGCCGGACCCTGGCTTTCGAGCGTGAACGATTCATGGCTCTCGGCGGCTTCGAGTCGGATCACGGTGAACTGGCGCCCCACGATCTGCTCTGGCGGCTGGTGGAAGAGGCCGGCCCTCAGACCGTCGAGCATATCGCAGAGATCCAGGTCGAGTCGGTCCTGAGCTTCGCCCAATGGTTGTCGCTGCCCGAGGTCATCGATGGCAATGCCCGCTTGGTTGGCGCGCACCTGGACCGTATCGGCATCAATCATGAGGTTTCCCCGGACACCTTGCCGTTGATCAACCGCATCAACTACCGACACGGCGACCGCCCACTGGTATCGATTATCATGCGGACCGGTGATTCGCTTGCAGCCTTGCAGCGTTGCGCCGAGAGCCTGATCGAGCGCACGGCCTACGCTCACTATGAAATCCTTATCGTGGACAGCGGCGTCCGGGATCCGGCCATGCTCGACTGGCTGGAGAACATGTCGCAGTTGGGCGCGAGCATGTTGCGGGTGCTGCGTCATGTCGGCCAGGACAATGATGCAGCGGTGCGTAATTTCGCCGCTGCTCAGGCCCGGGGCGAGTACCTGCTATTGCTTAGTCCGCACCTGATTGCTTGCGAAAATGACTGGCTGGACGAGATGATCAATCATGCTCTGCGTCCTGAGGTTGCGGTGGTCGGCGCGAGAATACTCAGTCCTCAAGGCACGATTCTTGGCGGCGGGCAGATTCTCGGGTTGGCTGGGCCGGTGGGCACGCCGTTCTACGGTGAGTCCGCGGCTTCGCGTGGCTATATGCAACGTTTGCATACGGTCCAGAACTGGAGTTCGGTCAGCAGCGACTGCCTGATGGTGCGCAAGCAGGTTTTCGATGAGCTCGGCTGCCTGGACGATACGTCCTTTACCTTTGGTCTCAGCGATGTCGATCTGTGCCTGCGCGCAGGCAAAAGCGGCTATCTGGTAGTCTGGACGCCTTACGCCACGGTCATGAAAGTCGACCCCCATTCGACCGCTACCCAGTCTGAAGAAGCCACGTCGGTGGAGCGCGAGCACGAGGTCTTTTATCGCAAATGGCTGCCGCAGATCGCCCGGGATCCGGCCTACAATCCTGCGCTGAGCCTGGGGGCGTCCAGCTTCAGCCTGGAACCGTCGCTGCGTAACAACTGGAACCCGTTCTGCACCCGCGCCCTGCCATTGATACTTGGCTTGCCGGTCAATGCCACCGCGGTCGGTCATTATCGTGTCACGGCCCCGTTGGCCGAATTGGAGGCCGCCGGACGGGTAATCGCCCGGGTCGCCTACGAATCGCCTCCTACCGTTGAGATCGAGCGTCTGTCGCCGGATACGATCGTATTGCAGGGGCGCTACAGCGAAGGGGCCGCCGGCGATATTCTCAGAATGAAGAAATACTCTGGTGCCCTGCGGATCTTCGAGCTCGACGATTATGTCGTTAAGGCACCCAAGAAAAACACTCATGCACGCAACAAGCCGGCCAATATCGAGCAGATGCTGCGCGAAGGAATCGGGTTGTGTGATCGCGTGGTGGTGACGACACCTTCGCTCGCTGATGCCTTGTCCAGTATGCACAAGGAAATCCGTATCGTGCCCAACATGTTGCCGCCCGAGCCGTGGGCGAAGCTGACCAGCCGGCGCAGTACGTCCTCCAAGCCTCGGGTGGGTTGGGGGGGAGGGACCAGTCACAGTGGTGATCTGGAGATCATTGCGGATGTGGTTCGGGAGCTGGCAAACGAGGTGGAGTGGGTGTTCTTCGGCATGTGCCCGGAAGTATTGCGGCCCTATATCCATGAGTTCCATGGCTCAGTCGCTTTGACCCATTATCCGTTCAAACTGGCCAGCCTGAACCTCGACCTGGCGCTGGCGCCCCTGGAGTTCCACATCTTCAACGACTGCAAGAGCAACCTGCGCCTGCTGGAATACGGTGCCTGCGGCTACCCGGTGATCTGCACCGACACCAAGGCCTACGACGGTTTCCTGCCGTGTACCAAAGTACGCAGCAACAGCACCGAGGAATGGATCGCGGCGATCCGCATGCACCTGGCCGATCCTGACGCCAGTTATCGGATGGGCGATGAGCTGCGCGAAGCAGTGCTTCGTGACTTCATGCTCAGTGGCGATAACCTGCAACATTGGCTGTGGGGATGGTTGCCGGATTGATGTGAGAGAGGGGGGCGGTGCCCTCCCGCACAAACAGCGCTCAGTTCCCTTTCTAACCCTTACTCCCCCCGAAAAACCCGCCTTCCGAGCTGGCGCGTTTCCTGCAAGACCCCCTCATATCGCCATAAAACGAGCGCTTCCGGCGAATCGGAGCGCCCGGGTCGGCATTGAAGATGTAATTCCCGTGCCCGCAAAGCGAAACAACGCTTGGCCGAGCTCGGTGATGAACAAGAGGGGAGACGATGAAGGCAGTTATCTTGGCGGGTGGTCTCGGTACGCGGATCAGCGAGGAGTCGCACCTCAAGCCCAAGCCGATGATCGAAATCGGTGGTAAGCCAATTCTTTGGCACATCATGAAGCAGTATTCCGCTCATGGAATTCATGACTTCGTTATTTGCCTGGGCTACAAGGGCTATGCCATCAAGGATTTCTTCGCCAACTACTTCCTGCACACCTCCGATGTCACCTTCGACATGTGCAACAACCGCATGGACGTTCACCAGAACTACAGCGAACCGTGGCGCGTGACGCTCATCGACACCGGTGAAGACACCATGACCGGCGGACGGCTGCGTCGTGCGGCCCGTTACCTGGAAAATGAAGAAGCGTTCTGCTTCACCTATGGTGACGGTGTTTCGGACCTCAATATCGGCGCGCTGGTGGATTTTCATCTGTCACACGGCAAGCTGGCCACGGTCACTGCAGTCCAGCCTCCCGGACGCTACGGCGCGCTTGAACGCGATGGCGATAGCGTCCTGGGTTTCACCGAGAAACCACGGGGAGATGGTGGCTGGATTAACGGCGGTTTCTTCGTGCTCTCGCCCAAGGTCCTGCCTTATATCAACGACGATCAGACTTCCTGGGAAGCCGAGCCGCTGGCGGCACTGGCGACCGAGCAGCAGCTCCAGGCGTTTCAGCACGACGGTTTCTGGCATCCAATGGACACCCTGCGGGATAAAAACCACCTCGAAGCCCTGTGGCAAAGCGGGGAGGCCCCATGGAAGCAATGGGACTGAACCCAGAGTTCTGGCGCGGTAAGCGGGTGCTGGTCACCGGCCATACCGGCTTCAAGGGCAGTTGGCTGACGTTGTGGCTGCAAAGCCTGGGTGCCCAGGTCAGCGGCTTTTCCCTGGACCCGGCCACCAAACCGAGCCTGTTCGAGTTGGCCCAGGTGAGCGAGGGCATCGATGATAGGCGCGCTGACTTGCGCGACCTAGGCGCCTTGCTCGAAGTGCTCGCAGACGTGCAACCGCAGATTGTCCTGCACCTGGCGGCCCAACCGCTGGTGCGTGAGGGGTATCGCGATCCGTTGGGTACCTATTCCAGCAATGTCATGGGCACCCTTAACCTGCTCGAAGCGATCCGTCAGATCGGTGGCGTGCGCGCCTGTGTATTGGTGACCACCGACAAGGTCTACGCCAACCAGGAATGGTTGTGGCCCTATCGCGAAAATGAGCCCTTGGGCGGTCACGATCCCTACAGCAGCAGCAAGGCCTGCTGCGAATTGCTGGCGCAGTCTTATGCCGCTTCGTTTTTCTCCGCCGATCGTTACGCCGAACACGGCCTGGCCCTGGCCACGGCCCGAGCCGGAAACGTGCTGGGCGGCGGTGATTTCGCCCCTGAGCGCCTGATTCCGGACGTGCTCAAGGCCTGGTCGGCGGACGAGCCGGTGACGCTGCGTTATCCACAAGCCGTGCGCCCGTGGCAACACGCCTTGGAGCCGTTGGCCGGTTATCTACAGTTGGCCGCTGGCCTCTATGAGCAGGGGCCGGAATTTGCCGGTGCCTGGAACTTCGGCCCTGGCGAAGCCGACATGTGCAGCGTTGGCGAAGTCGTCCAGCTATTGGCCGAGCGCTGGCCGCAAGCGCCCGGCCTGCGCATCGAACCGAGCGACTTACATGAGGCCGGCTTGCTGCGCCTGGACAGCAGCCGCGCCCGGCAATTGCTGGGTTGGCAGCCGCGCTGGTCGTTGCAGCAGTGTCTTGCCCAAACCCTTGATTGGCATTTGGCGTGGCAGAACGGCGACGACATGCGCCAGGTCACGCTGGGTCAATTGAATCTGTACCGAGGCACGTTGTGAGCGAGTTCGCATTGAAGGCATTGCCGCTGGCCGGCTTGTTCAGCGTCCAGCACAAGCGCTTCGAAGACCAGCGCGGACATTTCGCCCGGTTGTTCTGCGAAGGCAGCCTGAGCGCGTTCGGCCAGCCGTTTCATATCCGCCAGATCAACCATTCCTGCACCCGTGAGCGGGGCAGCGTGCGTGGCCTCCATTATCAGAACGCAGCACAACCGGAAGCCAAGCTGATCACCTGCCTGCGCGGTGAAGTCTGGGACGTGGCCGTGGATCTACGACCCGATTCCGAAACATTCCTGCATTGGCATGCCGAGCAGTTGAAGGCGGGTGATGGCCGCAGCCTGTTGATCCCGGCCGGGTTTGCCCATGGGTTTCAGACCCTGACCGACGATGCCGAGCTGCTTTACTTGCATAGCGCCGACTACGCCCCGGAGCATGAGGGCGGCCTGTCGGTGAATGATCCGCGGCTGGCGATTGCCTGGCCGCTGCCTGTCAATAATCTGTCGGCCCGGGACAGCAGCCATCCCCTGCTCGACGAGCGTTTCGTTGGAGTGTCTTTATGAATTGCCGAGGTTGCGGGACTGCCCTGGCGTTGCCACTGATTGACCTTGGTACATCGCCACCTTCCAACGCCTATGTGAAGGCCGATCAGTTGGAGCAGGCTGAGCAATGGGTACCGCTCAAGGTCGCCGTGTGCCAGGAATGCTGGTTGGTGCAGACCGAAGACTACACTCGCGCCGACAGCCTGTTCGACGCCGAATATGCCTATTTCAGTTCGTTCTCCAGCACCTGGTTGACCCATGCCGAGCGCTACGTGGCCGAAATGGTCGAGCGCTTCGATCTGAACGCCGACAGCCGTGTGGTGGAAATCGCCGCCAACGACGGTTACCTGTTGCAGTTCGTAGCCAGGCGCGGCATCCCGTGCCTGGGGGTCGAGCCGACCAGTAGCACCGCCGAGGCGGCTCGCGCCAAAGGCCTGGAGATTCGCGAACTGTTCTTTGGCCGCGAAACGGCTTTGCAATTGAAGAGCGAAGGCTGGGCTGCCGATCTGATGGCGGCCAATAATGTGCTGGCCCATGTGCCGGACATCAATGATTTCCTCGCCGGTTTCGCCACGCTGCTGAAACCAACGGGGGTGGCCACGTTCGAGTTTCCACAGCTACTGACGCTGATGGCCGGGCAGCAGTTCGATACGCTCTATCATGAACACTTTTCCTACCTGTCGCTCACGGCGGTGCAGACCCTGTGTGAGCGCAATGGCCTGGAGGTGTTCGACGTCAGCCAACTGTCGACCCACGGCGGTTCGTTGCGGGTGTTTGTGCAGCGTGCCGATGGTATTCGTCGTCCGGTACAGGTCACGGTACAACGGCAATTGCAGGCTGAGCTGGATGCGGGCGTGAAAACCGCCGCGTACTACGCCACCCTGGCGCCGGCTGCCGAGGCCATCAAGCATGGCTTGCTGCGCTTTCTGTTGCAGGCCAAGGCCGATGGCAAGCGTGTGGTCGGTTATGGCGCGGCGGCCAAGGGCAACACGTTGCTCAACTACGCTGGGGTCAAGCCTGACCTGCTGGCCTGGGTGGCGGACGCCAACCCGCACAAACAGGGCAAGTATTTGCCGGGCAGCCGGATTCCCATCGTGTCGCCCGAGCGTATCGCGGCAGAGAAACCCGATTACGTTCTCGTCCTTCCCTGGAACTTGCTGAGCGAAGTCAGCCAACAGTTGGCTGAGGTTCGCCAATGGGGCGGGCAATTCGTCATCGCGGTGCCTGAGTTGACGGTGCTATGAAGGTTTTAGTGACCGGTGCCACCGGATTTGTCGGCCGTCATCTGGTTGCGGCCTTGCTCGCTCGCGGTTGCCAGGTTCGAGCCGTCGCGCGCCGGGTGGAGCCGGCCAGAGCATTGCCCTGGTTCGACCAAGTTGAATTCGTCGCGACCGATGTCCACGCGGAAGAACTGGACGTCGTTGCGTTGACCGAGGGGGTCGATGCCTTGGCGCATCTGGCGTGGCCGGGACTGCCAAATTACCAGGCACTGTTTCATTTCGAACACAACTTGATGGCCGACTATCAGTTCATCAAACAGGCCGTCCTGGCGGGGGTCGGGCAGGTGCTGGTGACTGGCACCTGTTTCGAATACGGCCTGCAAAGCGGGCCACTCGACGAACAGACTGCGCCGCAACCGGCCAACCCTTACGGGTTGGCAAAAAATACCTTGCGCCTGTTTCTTGAACACCTGCAACGCGAGCACCCGTTTACCCTGCAATGGGCACGTTTGTTCTACCTGCATGGTGCCGGCCAGAACCCCAGCAGCCTGCTCGCGGCGCTGGACCGGGCCATCGATGCCCAAGCCTCGGTATTCGATATGTCCGGGGGCGAGCAACTGCGCGATTATCTGGCAATCGAAACAGCCACTGCTTATCTGGCGAGTCTGCTGTCGCGGCGCGAATTCAATGGTGTCGTCAATTGCTCAAGTGGCGAACCGGTGTCGGTTCGCGCGCTTGTAGAAGCGCGGCTGCGTGAGCGTGGCGCGGCCATTCGCCTGAACCTGGGCCATTATCCCTATCCGACTCACGAACCCATGGCGTTCTGGGGCGTGGCCGAACGTTTGCACACCTTGTTGGGAGCCGAACATGATGCGTGAGCTGTACCGGGCCACCGGCCTTCCGGTTCTGCAGAACCGTACCTTCGCCGATGAGCAGTCGGCCAGAGCCTCGGCGAGTGCCGATATGGTCCTGGTCCAGGACGAAGTGAGTGGGTTGGTTTTCAATCGGGCATTCGATGCGGACAAACTCAGCTATGACAGCGATTACCAGAATGAACAGGCTCATTCCGGTCAGTTCCAGCAGCATCTCGCTGACGTGGAAGGCGTCATCGCCCGGCATTTCAGCGGCCAGGAACTGATCGAAGTCGGTTGTGGCAAAGGCTATTTCCTGGAGCTGCTCAAAGAGCGCGGCTATGCCATCACCGGCATCGACCCGGCTTATGAAGGCGACAATGCTGACGTGATCAAGGCTCCGTTCACCCGCGATCTAGGCCTGTCGGCTGACGCGGTGGTGCTGCGTCACGTGCTGGAGCATATCCAGGACCCGGTGGCGTTTCTTGCTGAAATTGCAGCGGCCAATCGAGGCGGCCAGATTTACATCGAAGTGCCGTGCCTGGACTGGATCCTGGAGCATCGTGCCTGGTTCGACCTGTTCTACGAGCACGTCAATTATTTCCGCCTCGATGACCTACGCCGGATGTTCGGTACGGTACATGAGGCCGGGCACCTGTTCGGCGGTCAGTACCTGTACATCGTCGCTGACCTGGCCACGTTGCGCCTGAAGCCGGAACAGCCCGTTCCAGCCTTGCAATTGCCCGACGAATTCACCGCCAGTCTCGGGCGGGCGGTGCAGATCATCCAAGCTTCGCCGCGGCAGGGTTCGGCGATCTGGGGGGCATCCTCCAAGGGTGTGATCTATTCGCTGTTCCTGCAACGAGCCGGTGTCGCAGTGGACTGCGTGGTGGATATCAATCCTGCCAAGCAGGGACGGTATCTGCCGTTGAGTGGTGTGCGGGTTTCCTCGCCCGAGGAGGCGATGGGTGCTCTGCCTGAAGGGGCGCATGTTTTTGTAATGAATTCCAATTACCTCGAAGAGATCAAGCGGATGACCGGTGGGCGCTACGTCTACCACGCCGTTGACAGCGCTTCGTTCCAATAACCGCGAGATTCGAAAATGACAGACAACACTATCCATAAAGCTTTCGAAGCCCAATGCCAGACCGAAATCGCCGGTCAAGGCCAAGACCAGAAACTCGTTGGCTTGGCCAAGGAGTTTTTCAACGAATCGGCGCGCCACAAGTACAGCTACCATTTTTCCTGGATGGGCCGGCCGATCATCCAGTTGCCCCAGGACATGATGGCGATGCAGGAATTGATCTGGCAGATCAAGCCTGACCTGATCATCGAATGCGGCATCGCCCACGGCGGTTCGATCATTTATTACGCCTCGTTGCTGGAGCTGCAGGGCCATGGCGAAGTGCTGGGCATTGACCTGGATATCCGTCCCCATAACCGTGAAGCCATCGAGAGCCACCCGATGAGCAAGCGCATCTCGATGATCGAAGGTTCGAGCATCGATCCGGCCATCGCCGAGCAGGTCCATGCAGCGGCCAAGGGCAAGAAAGTCATCCTGGTGCTCGATTCCAACCACACCCATGACCATGTGCTCGAAGAGCTGCGCCTATACGCGCCGCTGGTTTCGGTGGGCAGCTATTGCGTAGTGATGGACACGGTAGTGGAAGACATGCCGGCGGACTTTTTCCCGGACCGTCCATGGGGCCCGGGCGACAACCCGAAAACCGCAGTATGGAAATACCTTGAAGAAAATGGTGACTTCGAAATCGACCGGCAGTTGCAGAACAAGCTGCTGATCACCGTCGCACCGGATGGCTATCTGCGTCGGGTTCGTTAATCCATCCGTTTCAAGTCATTGGCGTCTGGCAGGTTGTGGGGACTAGGAAATATGCAGGTTCGAAATATGCTTCAAAGCAACGAGGCACCGCTGAGCGAGCGGTTCACCGTGGTGGTCATCTCCCACAACCGCAGCGCATTCCTGCGCCGTACATTGCATTACTACAGCAGCTATCCGTGCTCGGTGCTGGTGCTTGATTCGTCGGTTGAGCGCGATGAGCAAATCCCCCGGGATTTTCCGTCGGTCGATTATCGCCATCTGCCTCAGTTCACTTATAAAGGGCTTCAGGAAAAACTCACCTATGGTGTCAACGAGGTCAGGACGCCTTACATGGTGTTCGCCGCCGATGATGATTTTCTACTGCACGATGCACTGACCGAATCGGTAGAGTTTCTCGAGGCCAACCCCGACTACGGCCTGTGCCATGGCTACGGGATCATGTATCTGTCCTGCGCGACCGAGGTGAATTACTTCCGTCGCGATCGCAAGGTGCATGAGGATTACGACAGCGAACTGGCCGAGGACCGTGTGATCCGTTTCATGGATCAATTCCTGCCGCCGTTCTATGCCGTGACCCGCACTGACCTGCTGCAACAGTGGTACGGCATGCTGCCGCCAGGGACCAGTTTCGAGTGGCAGGAAATCGGCCATACTTTTTACCTGTTGGCCTGCGCCAAGGCGCGGATCCTGCCAATTCCGTTCGCCGTCCGCGAACTCAACTACGGCGGTTCAGAGCACAACACCAACGTGTTGACCGTGCTCAGCTACAAAGATGCAAAAAGTGTCGCCGAGCGAGAGCAATTCGCCGAGTTCCTGGCGTCCCTTCCGACACCGCTGCGCGAGCAGGCTCCGGGGCGGATCAAGCAGATTGCTCTGGACAGCTTCGCGGCCATGGCTGACTGCCTGCTGCAGGGACGCTCACTCAAAGGCACACAGATCATTCGTTCCGCATGGTTGGAGGCCGGTGGCGAGCCTGTCCGTTCGTTTGGCCCGCAGCAATTTGTCGAGATGCCTTTTTACAACAAGCGGGTATTCGATCTCTTGACCGAGTTTGAATTCCTGTTGCATGCCATGCCAGCCGGTCGTCTGCAGCTTCAGCAGTTGGAAGGCATTCTGCTGCGCCAACATGAACTGATGCGCGTGCAGCCCAACGATAACGAGCGCACCTTGCGCAGCCGTTTGTGGGAAGCCCAAGGTCTCTATGCGTTCAACCGTACCGTGGTCAAACGCTTGGCCGAATCGTTGAAAACCAGTGAAGAACCTGATGAGGCGATGAAGTTGCAGGCCTGGGCGGAGCGGCTGGACTCGGTGCCGGGGCAGCAGGATCGCCGGTTGCTGGAAAACATGCACTCTGGTCGTCTATTGAGCTGGCTTGAAGCGCGCAACCCGGACGCACAACAGCTCGCTTCCATCGCTGCTCATCTGTCCGAGCATCAGGGCGGACCGCGCTTTGGCATTCTGCTGTTGGACCTGGATGCTGACATGTTCAAGCTGCAGGCTACTTTCGACAGCTTGGTCAGCGGCCATGGCAAAGCTTTCAACGTAGTGGTGTTCACCACCGGCGACCTGCCGGCGACCACTACCGTGCGTGATACGGTGCACTTCGTCAAAGTCAGCACCACCAATTATGTCGAGCGCATCAATCAGATCATCGGGCAGTCGACTGCTGACTGGATGGTGCTGGCCGAGGCCGGTGACCAGTTCACCCCGAGCGGCCTGTTGCGCGCCAGCCTCGAGCTGATCGGTGCCGACGGCGTGCGCGCGGTGGCCATGGATGAAATCCAGCGCAAGGCTGACGGCAGCCTCACCGACGTGTTCCGCCCGGGCGTCAACCTCGATCTGCTGCAATCGGTGCCCTCGTTGATGGCTCGTCACTGGCTGATTCGTCGTGATGTGCTGGTCCAGGCTCGCGGCTTTACCGCTGAATACACCCAGGCCCTGGAACTGGATCTGCTGTTGCGCCTGATTGAAGACGCAGGATTGGCCGGCCTGGCACACCTGGCCGAGCCGTTGCTGATCTGCAATGCTCCGGCGGAAGAGGAAAAGCCCCAGGAGCGTCAGGTACTGACGCGCCACCTGGCCGCCCGCGGCTATCGCGCCCAGGTCACCTCGGCGCTACCGCTGACATACCAGATCGATTACCAGCATGCCGAGCGGCCACTGGCGTCGATCATTCTCGAGAGTCGAGACAATTTTGAGCAGGTGCAGCGTGCGCTGGTCAGCGTGCTGCAACGCACCCGCTACCATCGGCATGAAATATTGGTCGCCGATAACCACAGCCAATCCGAGGAACTGGCTCAGTGGCTCGATAGCCTGGAAGGCAAGGGCGAGCGGATCCGTATTCTGCGCAGCGACCGGCGCCTCAGTGCGTCGGCCCTGTACAACTGGGCGAGCGCGCAGGCCAAGGGCGAGTACCTGGTGCTATTGTCGGCCGAAGTGCAAGTGATCAATGCCAACTGGCTCGACAGCCTGCTCAATCAGGCCCAACGGCCCGAGGTGGGGATTGTCGGCAGTAAGCAAATGGATAACCGTGGTATCACCACGCAGGCTGGGCTGGTGCTGAAGCCCGATGGCAGGGTGGCCTCGGTGTTCGTTGGCGAACGCAAGGACGCCAAGGGCTATCTCAACGGCCATCAGGCGGAGCAGAACCACTCGGCGGTGTCTGGTGCTTGCCTGATGATTCGCAAGGACCTGTTCGAAGCCGTGGGCGGCCTGGACGAAGAACATTTCGCCGAAGCCCTAGCCGACATCGACCTGTGCCTGAAAGCGGCTGACGCGGGCTACCTCACCGTCTGGACGCCCCAGGCCCAGATGCTGCATCCAGGTTCATTTGCCGAGGCGCCTCAGGCGACCGGCGCCCTGCACGACAAGTGGCAAGCGCGCTTCGAGCACGACACCGTTCGCAATCCCAACCTGGCCCTGACCGACACTGGCTTCGCGCTGGGCACTGCCACTGCGGTGGATTGGTCGCGGTTGCTTGCATAGGTTTGGCTGTTCAAAAAGGATTCAATGTATGGTCAATGACAAACGGAATTTCAAAAAATCGTGCATGCACGGGTTGCCTACCTCATACGTTGAGTCTCAATTATGACGCCGTATCGAATTCCTTATGGCAGGCAAAGCATCAATCAGGCGGATATCGACGCTGTCATGGAGGTGCTTACGTCGCCCTGGCTGACCCAAGGCCCTACTATTGAACGTTTTGAGAAGGCTCTGGCTGAGCATTGTCAGGCGAACCATGCAATCGCCGTTTGCAACGCCACGGCAGCTTTACATATCGCCTGTCTCGCCGCAGGGCTGGGGCCGGGAGATCGCCTTTGGACGAGCCCGAACACTTTTGTAGCATCGGCAAACTGCGGGCGCTACTGCGGGGCTGAAGTCGATTTTGTTGATATTGATCCGGGCACGCTGAATCTTGATGCGAAGTTACTGGCGGACAAGCTTGCAACCGCCGAGCTAGCTGGAAAGCTGCCCAAGATTGTCGTGGCGGTCGCTTTTGCAGGGCAGAGTTGCGACATGCAGGCCATTTCGCAACTGTCCGCGCGTTATGGCTTTACATTGATAGAAGATGCTGCTCACGGAGTGGGTGCGTCCTATCTAGGGCGCCCGGTAGGCTGTGGGCAATACGCGGCAATGACTATTTTCAGTTTCCATCCTGTCAAAATTATCACCAGTGCCGAGGGCGGCATGGTGCTGACCAACCATGCGGAGTTTGCCGAGCGTCTTCGGCGATTGCGAAGCCACGGGATTACAGGTGATCCTCGGCAGATGAGCGTACCCGACACAGGTCTTTGGTATTACCAGCAGTTGGAGCTGGGCTTCAATTACCGCATGACTGACCTTCATGCCGCATTAGGTTTGTCTCAATTGGCGCGCCTGGATGCTTTCGTAGCCAGACGTCGTCAGTTGGCTGCACGTTATGATGCCTTGTTGGCGGATCTGGCAGTCACTTTGCCTGTCGCTCAGCCTGGGGCGGAATCTGCGTGGCACCTTTATGTTGTGCGATTGAAGCTGGCTCATATCAAATTGAGCCAAACACAAGTCTTTGAAGCCTTGAGAGCCGCGGGGTTGGGCGTGAACCTGCACTACATTCCTGTGCACCTGCAGCCTTACTACCAAGCCTTAGGCTTCAAGGGTGGCGATTTTCCTGAAGCCGAGCGTTATTTCGGTGAAGCGATCAGTCTGCCGCTTTATCCCGATCTGACGGATGAACAGCAGGTTGAAGTGGTAGAGATCTTGCGACAGACATTGAAATGAATATAGGACCTGAGCGATTTGAAGAGATGCAGTCTGGAGGCCGAGAGTTTAGCCTTCATGGCGAAAGAACGTCGTTGAGAAAATGCTCTTGAGCTTGATCGCCATCATTCCCGCCCGTGGCGGCAGCAAACGGATTCCGCGCAAGAACCTGAAGCTGTTCGATGGCGTGCCGATGATTGTCCGTTCGATTCAGGCCGCTTTGGCATCACAGCTCTTTGATGAAGTTGTAGTCAGCACCGACAACGAAGAAATCGCCGAGCTGGCGCGGATCCACGGAGCGCAGGTTCCGTTCATGCGGCCGATTGCGTTAGCCGATGATTTTACGGGAACGACAGCGGTGGTCGCTCATGCCTTGGGTGAGTTGCATGAGCGGTCGTTCGACTTTGCCTGTTGCATCTATGCCACCGCTCCGCTATTGCAGGCGCGGTTTCTGCGTCAGGGGCTGCAGTTGTTGCGTGATCATCCGGATAAGTCATTCGCGTTTTCGGTGACCAGTTTTGGCTTTCCCATTCAACGTGCCTTGACCCTGGATGAGCAGGGCGCGCTTACACCTCTCTATCCTCAGTTTCGCGAGACTCGTTCCCAGGACTTGCCCGAAGCGTTCCAGGACGCCGGTCAGTTCTACTGGGGGCGCCGGGAGGCTTGGTTGCGCGGTGACGTACTCTTTTCACCCAAGAGCTTGCCGGTGGTCCTGCCTCGTCATCTGGTACAGGACATCGACACACCAGAGGATTGGAAGCGAGCCGAATACCTCTACGCCGCGTTGAAGGCAGGTGGGGAGCTGAAATGAGGGTTTTGATCCGCGCTGACGCTTCGCCAGCCATTGGCAGCGGACACATCGCCCGCTGCCTGACCCTGGCTCGTGTGTTGCGTGGGCACGGCGCGCATGTTGCGTTTGCCTGTCGCCAGTTGCCAGGACATCGCTTACAGGCGTTGGCGGCGGAGGGCTTCGAGACGTTCGCCTTACCGGATTTCTATCCTGGGGAGGATCCGCAGCAGGCCATTGAATCCTTGCTGCCGTGGCAGGAGGATATCGCGGCGTTGCAACAGGTATCGAGCGACCAACCTGGTTTCGATTGGGTTATCGTCGATCATTATGGCCTGGACCATCATTGGCAGACGGCTGCTCGGCGTTTTGCCCCAAGAATCATGGCAATGGATGATCTGGCGACCCGTACCTACAGCGTCGATCTGCTGCTCAACCAGAACTTGTCTGGTACCCGGGCCGCCTACACGGGTTTGTTGCCCGAGTCTTGCCGGACGCTACTCGGACCGCGTTACGCCCTGTTGCGCGATGAGTTTCGCTGTGAGGCGATTGACATCAAGCCCAGGGCCAGGCGAGTGCTGGTTAACTTTGGCGGGTTTGATGCGGCGATGCAAACCCACCACGCCATGTTGGCGTTGGCGGATTTTCCGGAGCTTGAAGTCGATTTTGTTGCCGGTGCGGACAACCCGGCCTGGGCTCGGATGCAGATGATGGCAGCGAGTCGACCCAACTGGCGCTTGCACAGCTTTGTCAGGCATTTCCATCAGCTCATGATCGAAGCTGATTTGTTCATTGGTGCCGGTGGCGGTACCAGTTGGGAGCGCGCCGCCATGGGCCTGCCCACGATCTGCATCGCGGTGTCGAATAATCAGCATGCCAATAGCGAGGCGATGGCGACGTTTGGAGCCCACGTTTATCTCGGCCCTCGAGAGAACGTCACGGTCGGACAGTTGCGCCAGGCCATCGGTTTCGTGGCAGACAATCAAGGCTTGCGCAAAAGCTTGGCCGAGCATTCCCGGCGGTTGGTCGATGGTTTGGGTGCCCAACGGGTCGCCGTCACGCTGGCCGGTGCATTGTTGAGGGTTCGCCCAGCGACACAGGCCGATGCCCAATTGATTTTCGAAGGTCGTAACGCCGAGGCTGTACGCCGTGTATCGTTGGATGCATCAAGCATTGACTGGAGCAGTCACTGCCAATGGTTGCACGCAAGCCTGGTCAACGAGCAACGCCTGCTATTGGTCGGCGAAGCGGCGGACGGACCGATAGGGGTATTGCGCTATGACCTGCAAGGCAATGACGCGCTCGTGTCCATTTATCTGTTTGAAGACCGCATCGGGCTTGGCTGGGGAAGGGCGTTGCTGGCCCGCGGCGAAGCGTTTGCCGCTGCCCACTGGCCTCAGTTACGAAGCCTCAGTGCTCATATATTGCCCGCCAATTCAGCCTCCCTGAGTCTGTTTAGCCAGGGCGGTTTTACTCAGAATACTTGCGTGTTTACGCGCAAATTGAAGGATCACCTCCATGGCTAGTTTCAAGATCGGCCACTGTGTCATTGGGGCTGAGGCACCGCCTTTCATCATTGCCGAAATGAGTGGCAACCATAACCAGTCCCTGGAGGTGGCGCTGGAGATCGTCGAGGCCGCGGCCAGGGCCGGTGCGCACGCTTTGAAACTGCAGACCTACACCGCCGAGACCATGACGCTGGATCTGAATGAGGGTGAATTTTTCATCAAGGATCCCAACAGCCTGTGGGCTGGAACGTCGCTTTATGAGCTGTATGAAAAAGCCCACACACCGTGGGAATGGCACGCTCCGATTTTCGCCCGGGCCAAGGCGCTGGGCATGTTGGCGTTCTCGACGCCGTTTGACGAGACGGCCGTGGATTTTCTTGAAGCCCTCGATGTGCCGGCCTACAAGATCGCCAGCTTCGAAAACACCGATCTACCGCTGATCCGGCGAGTCGCCGCCACCGGCAAGCCGTTGATTATTTCCACCGGCATGGCGAGCGTTGCTGAACTCGACGAAACTGTACGGGCGGCCCGAGAGGCCGGTTGCAAGGATCTGGTATTGCTCAAGTGCACCAGCACCTATCCGGCCACCCCGGCCAACAGCAATGTGCGTACTATCCCTCATCTGCGGGAATTATTCGGCTGTGAGGTGGGGTTGTCGGACCACTCCATGGGGGTTGGCGTGTCTGTCGCCGCTGTGGCGTTAGGGGCAACCGTGGTCGAGAAACACTTCACTCTCGACCGCGCGGCGGGTGGGGTAGACGCCAGTTTCTCCCTTGAACCTGCGGAGCTGGCGGCGCTGGTGATTGAAACCGAGCGTGCCTGGCAAGCCATGGGGCAAGTGCACTATGGCGTGACCGAGGCTGAGCGCAAGTCGCTGATCTATCGGCGTTCTCTGTACGTGACGCAAGACATGAGCCCCGGCGACGCGTTTACAGCACAAAACGTCCGGGCTATTCGCCCAGGTCTCGGACTGCCTCCCAAGTACGCCGACTCTCTGATGGGCCGTTGTGCTCGTCAAGCCATCAAACGCGGCACTCCATTGGCTTGGTCGCTGGTTGAATAGCCCTTTCAAAAAGGGCTTATTCGGAAAATTGGCGTGACCTACGAGTCATAACGCGCATCTTCACTGTATTGTATTGACCGGGAAGATGGCGCCTGGCCCTTATCAGGCCCAGTGATAGCCCTTTACACTTCCCGCTTGTCGGCGCCCCTCGATTCCTTGCGAGCGGTGGTATTGGGCTGTTTTTGATTGGGAAGCCGTAATGATTGGCATAAAAAGCATTGCGAGCTACGTTCCTGTAGCCGGCGTGGACAATTACGCACAAGGTGCAAAATTTGAAAAGGATGAAGAATTCATCCTTGGCAAGATTGGTTCGGCCTTCTTGCCACGCAAGGATGACGGGCAGGAAACCTCGGACCTATGTGTTGAAGCGGTCAACGCGCTGTTTGCCAACAATCCCGGCCTGAAACGCGAATCTGTCGACGTGCTGATTGTCGTTACACAGAATGGCGATGAAGAAGGCTTGCCTCACACGGCAGCCATCGTCCAGGACAAGCTCGGCTTGCCTACCACGGTGGCGGCGTTTGATATCTCCCTGGGCTGCTCGGGTTATGTCTATGGCATCTACGCCATCAAGGGCTTCATGGAGGCCGCTGGCCTGAAGAATGGCTTGCTGGTGACCGCCGACCCGTACTCGAAAATCGTCGACCCGGAAGACCGCAACACCACGATGCTGTTTGGCGACGCCGCCACCGCCACCTGGATGGGTGAAGATGCGCCGTGGCAACTGGGCAAGGCCAAGTTCGGCACTGACGGCTCTGGTGCCCCGCACCTGAAGGTCAGCGATGGCGTATTCTTCATGAACGGCCGCCAGGTGTTCAACTTCGCCTTGCTCAAGGTGCCGGCCCACCTGCATGAGTTGCTCGCCGATTCCGATCTGCAAGCCAGCGACATTGATGCGTTTTGCATTCACCAGGGCAGCGCGGCAATTGTCGATGCGGTGGCACGGCGTTTCGAGGGCGAGCCGGAAAAGTTCATCAAGGACATGGTCGAGACTGGGAACACCGTGTCGTCGAGCATTCCGTTGCTGCTGGAAAAGCACGTGCTCGATTCCGATTGGAAGCGCGTGGCCTTGAGCGGTTTCGGCGTAGGTCTGTCATGGGGCTCGGCGATCATCTATCGCCCTTGAGCCACTAAACCCAGACACAAAAAATAGCGTCCAAGGTGTAACCTTGAACGCTATTTTTTTTGCCTCACGCGAAAGCGAGACACCATGAGCGAGTTCTTTGAGCGCAATCTCCAGATAATCCAGCAGCGTTGGCCTGCCTTGGCTGAGCGCTTGTCAGTGGAGAATGTCGGTGAATTGCAGGCCGATCTGGTAGAGGGGCTTGGCTCGACCTTGAGCGTCAACGGTATCCAACTGACCAGTCGACATGACCGTCTCGCCGAGGCAGACCTTCAAGCCGCCAGTCTGCCGCTGAGCGCCTCCATTGTGCATGTCTACGGCACCGGGCTGGGCGATCTGCAGAATCGCTTGCTGGAGCGGGACGGGCTTGAACGGTTATTTGTGCATATCCTCAACGGTGCGGTGTTCGCCCTGGTGCTGCAGGTGCTGGATCAATCTCCCTGGCTTGCCGATCCGAGAGTGGTGCTGCTCTATGCCGGTGATCTGGCGGAAATCCAACTGCCATTTTTCGCACTCCCCGCTGAGTTGGTGCTGGCCGATGATTACAGCGCCAAGATTCGTGATCGATTGATCAGTGAAATTCATCTGGACTTCACTAACCGAGCGTTCGACCCTCAGTCCGCTGAGATTGTCGAGCGTTTGCAATCGACTTTCAGTCTTGTGCGCAAAGATCGTGACGTTGCCGAGCTGTTCGGCACCTTAAACGGGCGTGAGGCGTTTGTCGTTGCCACCGGTCCCAGTCTTGAGCAGCACTTCGAGAAACTGCGTCATCTGAGCAAGCAAGCCGAGCGACCGTTGTTGATTTGTGTCGATACGGCTTACCGACCGTTGATCAATCATGGCATTGCCCCGGATATCGTGGTCAGCATCGACCAGCGTATCTCGGCGCGTCATCTTCCACCCGAAAGCACCGACGGCATTGCCCTGGTTTATCTGCCGATGGCCGACCCCGTGGTGATCGGAGCGTGGCGGGGACCGCGTTACGCCGGTTACTCCTCGAGTCCTGTCTACCGTCAGATGCGGGGACAGCTGCGCCGGGCCGAACTCCATGTAGGCGGCAGTGTGATTCATCCGGCTGTCGATCTGGCGGTGAAAATGGGCGCTGCGCAGGTCACGCTCTTCGGTGCCGATTTTGCTTTTCCCCATGACAGGACTCATGCAGGTTGGGGTGACGGTGACTTGGGGCCGCAACTGGGCGCGTCCAGGCATTGGGTGCTCGATGGGTATGGCCGGCGAGTCAAGACCCAGCTCAATTTCCGCAGTTACCTCTGCGAGCTGGAGCGTTTTATTGTCGGGCACCCCCAGGTGCGTTTCCATAACAGCAGTCGGGACGGGGCAATGATTGTCGGCACTGATTTCCACCCGGAGTATGTGCAATGAGCCAACTTCAAGGGCTGGTCGATGACGCCCGTGAATGCGCACGCCTGTTTCGTCTCGGAAGGGATGTTGAGGCGGGGTTGGCAATGGTCGCGCTGATTGAGTCGGCTCAACCTTTGGTTGAACGGATGCCAGGCGATGTCCCCTCGTCATGGAACACGCTACTTGCCTTGATGCTGAATGAGCAGCAGACGCAGAACTGGATCTCCTTAGCCGATTATCTTGAGTACGAGTGGGTCCAACTGCTGACCGCTGGTCAGTCGATCTGAGTTTTTTTGCCGCCGCACCACCGCCATTAGTCTCCAGTGACGCCAACGGCGTTTCCCTGACGCCATTTTTCTACCCTTCAATCGCCGCCAAGTCCTTGATTTACGAGGGGTGGCACCCTGATGGCAAAAATTTTGAAAAAACTGCTAAAGCAAGTTCCGATTACGACGATAACTATTACGAAGGTTCTCTAGGCCACACCCGGCGGTTGCCAGGGCCGGAAGCCGCAGTACCCAACCAACGAGGAATTCGTCATGGCTTTAACAGTAAACACCAACGTCACATCGTTGAACGTTCAGAAGAACCTGAACAAGGCTTCCGATGCTCTGTCCACTTCGATGACCCGTCTGTCGTCCGGCCTGAAAATTAACAGCGCCAAAGACGACGCCGCCGGCCTGCAGATCTCCACTCGTATGACCTCGCAAATTCGCGGTCAGACTGTTGCGATCAAGAACGCCAACGATGGTATCTCCATCGCTCAGACCGCTGAAGGCGCTCTGCAGGAATCCACCAACATTCTGCAGCGTATGCGTGAACTGGCCGTACAGGCACGAAACGACAACAACGGTACAGCTGACCGTGATGCTCTGAACAAAGAATTTGCTCAGATGTCGGACGAACTGACCCGTATCGCCGACTCCACCAACCTCAACGGCAAGAACCTGATCGACGGTTCCGCTGGTACCATGACCTTCCAGGTCGGCTCCAACACCGGTGCTACCAACCAGATCACTCTGACCCTGAGCGACAGCTTCGACGCTGCCACCCTGAGCGTTGACTCTGCTGCCATCGCGATCAGTGCTGCAGACAGTGCTGAAGCTGAAACCAACACCTCAGCTGCAATCGACGCGATCGACGCTGCTCTGGCGACCATCAACGCCAGCCGTGCGGACCTCGGTGCTGCTCAGAACCGTCTGACCAGCACGATCTCCAACCTGCAGAACATCAACGAAAACGCCGCTGCTGCACTGGGCCGTGTACAAGACACCGACTTCGCTGCTGAAACTGCCCAACTGACGAAGCAGCAGACTCTGCAGCAAGCGTCTACTTCGGTTCTGGCCCAGGCCAACCAACTGCCATCCGCTGTACTGAAGCTGCTTCAGTAATAGCTGGATGAGTTTTAGCGGGGGAGTGCGCTTGCGTACTCTCTCGCTTTTTCCGTTCAAGAGGTGATGGACATGGATATGAGCGTGAAGCTGAACTTGTCTTATCCAGCTGCGAAGCCGGCCCCGACAGTTGCCGACAAACCAGTGGAGAAGCCTCGAGCCGAGGCCGCCAGTTTGGCGTCGGTCAAAGATGAGTCCAAAGATCCAGCGGCCGAGAAAGACAAGCTCAAACAAGCGGTTCAGGAAATTGAAAAGTTTGTGCAGTCGGTCAAGCGTAACTTGGAGTTTTCTATTGATGAGCCTTCAGGCAAAGTAGTGGTCAAAGTAATTGCCAGTGGTTCCGGTGAAGTGATTCGCCAGATTCCCAATGAAGAAGTTCTGAAACTGGCCAATAGCTTGAATGATGCAAACAGCCTGTTGTTCAGCGCAGAAGCCTGACAGCTGGCACGAATTTTGTTGTTCGGTTCTTTGAGTGTTGTAATAGCGCCAAAGGTCGCCGACACACTGAAGGGAGTCCCACATGGCAAGTCCAATTCTACCTGGCTTGGGTTTAGGCTCTGGCCTTGACACTGGTGCTATCGTCAAGGCATTGGTGGATTCTGACAAAGCAGCCAAGCAAGGTCAGATAGACCGTGCCACCAAGACCAATACCTCCAATATTTCCGGGATTGGCACCCTGAAGTCTCTGTTGGCTACCTTCCAGTCTACGTTGAAGGCCTTGGGCAGCACGACCACCCCTCAATTTACTGGCGTTGTCGCCACTTCGGCCAACACCAGTGCGTTGACGGTGACGGCGGGCAACTCGGCGGTAAGCGGTACCTACACGGTAAACGTCACGCAACTGGCCACTTCTTCAAAGGTTGCGACGGCTGCTTTTGCCGGTGGGGCTAGCAGTGCGGTGGCGGCCGGTACGCTGACTATCAGCCAGGGGGGCACGGATTACGCCCTTGATATCCCGGCTGATTCGACGCTGCAGTCGGTTCGGGACGCCATTAACAGCAAGTACTCCTCCAGCGGTCTGACCGCCAACATCGTGACCGACAGCTTTGGTTCACGTTTGGTGGTCGGCTCGACTAAAACCGGTGCGGGTAACGATATCTCCCTCAGCGGTATTGCCAGCCTTGCGGCTGACGGCTCCGTTCCAATGGTCTCGCCACCTACCGCGAATTCTTCAGGGTCTCTGGGGCTTGCCCAGGACGCCAAGTTCACTGTTGACGGCCTGGAGATGACCAGCAAAACCAACAAGCTGGACAACGTGGTCTCGGGCCTGAGTATGACGTTGCTCGTCGAGGACACTGGCCCGACAACCGTTACCGTTGCCACCAACAGCGATGGTCTGAAGGCTTCGATCCAGAAGTTCGTCGATGCTTATAACGCTGTTGCGAAGGCCGTGACGTCCCTGACCAAGCCGACCACAGATGCTGAGGGTAACTCGGTTCCCGCGGCCTTGACCGGTGACTCGTTGCCTCGCTCACTGTTGGCGGCCATTCGCGCGCCTTTGTCTGAGGCCGGTGCAGGTGACAAGCTGACGGTTCTTTCTCAGTTGGGGATCACCACCAATCAGACGACCGGCGCTCTAGATTTCGACAGTGGGAAATTCACCACTGCGTTGAATGACAAGCAGTTGGGTGGGGAGGTCCAAACACTGTTCGCAGGTGAGAATGGCCTGCTTGAGCGCATGGATAACGCCATCAAGCCGTACACGGAAGGCAAAACGGGGGCGGGTGGTGTTGGGAGCTCAGAGGCCATCCTGACTACCCGCTCCAAGAACCTCGACGTTATCAAGAATAAGTTGTTCGAAGACCAGCAGGCTCTTGATCGCCGGATCGAGACGCTGACCGCCGTACTGACCAAGAAGTACAACGACATGGACACCCTGGTAGGCAGGCTGAAAGCCACCGCCAGCAACATCACTTCCATGTTCGAAGCGATGACGGCACAACAGAAGAACAGCTGATTCTTGATCGATACAAAAAGCCCGGCAGTGTTTTGACAACGCTCCGGGCTTTCGGCTTTTTCGGTCTAAAGTTTTTTGACGCAGCGTCGATACGCTGTTTATACGAACCGAAGTTTTTTTGATGAGGTAGAACATGAATCCGATGTTAGCCCTTCGCCAATACCAGAAGATTGGCGCCCAGGCGCAAACCTCCGAAGCAAGCCCCCATCGTCTGGTGCAGATGCTCATGGAAGGCGGTCTGGACCGTATCGCCCAGGCCAAGGGTGCGATGGAGCGTAAGGATATCCCGAACAAAGGCGTGTTGATCAGTAAGGCCATCGGTATCGTCGGTGGCCTGCGCGAAGGCCTGGACCTGGAAAATCAGGCCGAGTCGGTAACAGAGCTGGATAACCTTTATACCTACATGATGAAACGCCTGGCCGAAGCCAACGCCAAGACCGATCCGAAGATCCTCGACGAAGTGGCAGATCTGCTTCGCACGGTCAAGGAAGGCTGGGATGCCATCGCCACGCCTGGTCCGCAATTCTAGGAGTACTCTCATGAGTCTTGTCTTGCAGCGTATCGAACACACCCGTGATGCCTTGGTCGATGCCTTGGCCGAGCGCAATTGGGAGGCCATCGGTCAATTGGACCTGGCGTGCCGTTCCTGCATGGAAGACGTCCTGAGCGAGCCTGGGGTGGACGAAGCGGCGTTGCGTAATAATCTTGAGGAGTTGCTGGGTGTGTACCGGCAATTGCTGGAGGCGGCGACAGGGGAGCGTCAGGCGATCGTTGACGAGATGTCGCAGATCCATCAAGCACAGAGTGCGGCAAAGGTTTACCATCTGTTCGGTTAATACTCAGTTAATCCGAACCATGTGCGCCATAAATTTGACTGTGCGCGGTTTTTTGACTTAACTAGTGGCTGTAACCAGATTTCAGGCGTCTACAGGCATGACAAGTCTGCAAGCGTCTAGCTTGCCCCCAAATTCCGGGCATTGAGTTGACTAGGGAAGTTGCTATTGCATGTGGCGTGAAACCAAAATTCTCCTGATCGATGACGATAGCGTCCGCCGCCGCGACTTGGCGGTGATCTTAAATTTTCTTGGCGAAGAAAATTTACCCTGCGGAAGCCATGACTGGCAGCAGGCCGTCGGCTCTTTGTCGTCCAGTCGTGAAGTCATTTGTGTCCTGATTGGGACCGTCAATGCGCCCGCGACTCTTTTGGGCTTGTTAAAGACACTCTCGACCTGGGATGAGTTCCTTCCGGTTTTGTTAATGGGCGAAAATTCTTCCATTGACTTGCCTGAAGACCAGCGCCGGCGGGTACTTTCGACCCTCGAAATGCCGCCCAGCTACAGCAAATTGCTGGATTCGCTGCACCGCGCCCAGGTTTATCGCGAGATGTACGACCAGGCCCGCGAGCGCGGCAGGCATCGCGAACCCAATCTTTTCCGCAGCCTTGTCGGCACCAGCCGGGCGATCCAGCACGTGCGCCAGATGATGCAGCAGGTGGCCGATACCGACGCCAGCGTGTTGATCCTTGGCGAATCGGGCACCGGTAAGGAAGTGGTTGCGCGCAACCTGCATTACCACTCCAAGCGTCGCGAAGCGCCCTTCGTGCCGGTCAACTGCGGTGCGATTCCTGCCGAGTTGCTGGAGAGCGAGCTGTTTGGCCACGAGAAGGGCGCCTTCACCGGCGCAATCACTAGCCGGGCCGGGCGTTTCGAGCTGGCTAACGGCGGCACGCTGTTCCTCGATGAAATCGGCGACATGCCGTTGCCGATGCAGGTCAAGCTGCTGCGGGTCCTGCAAGAACGTACTTTTGAACGCGTGGGCAGTAACAAGACCCAGAGCGTCGACGTACGGATCATCGCCGCGACCCACAAGAATCTCGAAACCATGATCGAGATCGGCAGTTTCCGTGAAGACCTCTATTACCGCCTCAACGTATTCCCGATTGAAATGGCGCCGCTGCGTGAGCGGGTCGAAGACATTCCGCTGCTGATGAATGAGCTGATTTCGCGCATGGAGCACGAAAAGCGCGGTTCGATCCGCTTCAACTCGGCGGCGATCATGTCCCTCTGTCGTCATGGCTGGCCGGGCAACGTCCGTGAGCTGGCCAACTTGGTGGAGCGCATGGCGATCATGCATCCGTACGGGGTGATCGGCGTGACTGAATTGCCGAAAAAATTCCGCTACGTCGATGACGAAGACGAGCAAATGGTCGACAGCCTGCGCAGCGATCTGGAAGAGCGGGTGGCCATCAACGGCCATACGCCGGATTTCACCGCCAATGCCTTGCTGCCGCCGGAAGGCCTGGACCTCAAGGACTATCTGGGCGGCCTGGAGCAAGGGCTCATCCAGCAGGCCTTGGACGATGCCAACGGTATCGTGGCCCGTGCGGCGGAACGCCTGCGCATCCGTCGTACCACCCTGGTGGAGAAGATGCGCAAGTACGGCATGAGCCGTCGCGAAGGAGATGAACAGGCGGATGATTGACGCCTGTTTTCCAACCGCCTGATTTTCAGGCGGTTTTTTTTCGGCACGGGTATTGCTATAGCCCTCGCAACGTTCCGTTTAACTGACGGTCAGCCAAGCGAGAGAGCCCGATGACCCAAGCCGCCCAGATGTCTCCTGTCCCCGAGCCGGGGCTCATGCCGTCCGCTGAGCAGGCAAGCCGGCTTGGACTTGAGCAGGCGTTTTCGCTGTTTAATCAGATGTCCAGCCAGCTGACCGATTCCTACAGCCTGCTCGAAGCCCGGGTCACCGAGCTCAAGGGCGAGCTGGCGGTGGTCAGTGCCCAGCGCATGCAGGAATTGGCGGAAAAGGAACGCCTGGCTAATCGCCTGCAAAATCTGCTCGATCTGTTGCCTGGTGGCGTCATTGTCATCGATGCCCACGGCCGTGTACGCGAGGCCAACCCGGCCGCCTGCGAGTTGCTTGGCCTGCCGCTGGAAGGTGAGTTGTGGCGGCATGTCATCGCTCGTTGCTTCGCCCCTCGTGAAGACGACGGCCATGAGGTGTCGCTCAAGGATGGTCGTCGCCTGTCCATTTCGACGCGTTCGCTGGACGCCGAGCCTGGGCAGTTGGTGCTGCTCAACGATCTGACTGAAACCCGTCACCTGCAAGATCAACTGGCCCGTCATGAACGCCTGTCTTCCCTGGGGCGGATGGTGGCGTCGCTGGCTCATCAGATTCGCACACCGCTTTCTGCCGCCCTGTTGTACGCCAGTCATCTGACTGAACAGCAACTGCCAATGGAAACCCAGCAGCGGTTTGCCGGGCGCCTCAAAGAGCGCTTGCACGAGCTGGAGCATCAGGTGCGCGACATGCTGGTATTCGCCCGTGGCGAACTGCCGCTGACCGACCGTGTAACCCCCAAGGTCCTGCTGCAATCCTTGCAGGCCGCGGCGTTGACCCATGTGCAGGATTTGCCGATCCGCTGGCAGTGCGACAGCCATGCCGGTGAGGTGCTGTGTAACCGCGACACTCTGGTGGGCGCGGTATTGAACCTCATCGAAAATGCAATCCAGGCCAGCGACGGCAACGTCCGCCTGAAGGTGCACTTGTATACGCGCGACAACACCTTGCGCCTGTGCGTCAGTGACAGTGGCAGCGGTATCGAGCCGGCCGTGCTGGCGCGTCTGGGTGAGCCGTTTTTCACCACCAAAACCACCGGTACCGGCCTGGGCCTGACCGTCGTCAAGGCCGTGGCCCGTGCGCATCAGGGAGAGTTGCAATTGCGCTCGCGGCTGGGGCGCGGCACCTGTGCGCTGGTGCTCTTGCCGCTGTTTTCCAGCGCGCCGAGTGTGGAGTAAGGGTCATGGCGATCAAGGTGTTACTGGTTGAGGATGACCGGGCCCTGCGCGAAGCGCTGGCCGATACGCTGGTACTGGCCGGGCATGATTACGCCGCCGTCGGTTCGGCGGAAGAGGCGTTGCTGGCGGTGGGGCGGGAAGCGTTCAGCCTGGTGGTCAGTGACGTCAATATGCCCGGCATGGACGGTCACCAATTGCTCGGCCTGTTGCGCGCCCGCCAGCCGCAACTGCCGGTATTGCTGATGACCGCCCACGGTGCCGTCGAGCGCGCGGTGGATGCCATGCGTCAAGGCGCCGCGGATTATCTGGTCAAGCCGTTCGAGCCCAAGGCGCTGTTGGATCTGGTGGCTCGTCATGCCCTGGGCAGTCCCGTCATCGAAGGTGAGGGGCCGGTGGCACTCGAGCCGGCCAGCGCGCAGTTGCTGGAATTGGCCGCGCGGGTAGCGCGCAGCGATTCGACGGTGTTGATTTCCGGCGAGTCAGGTACCGGCAAGGAAGTGCTGGCACGCTATATCCACCAGCAATCCCGGCGCGCCAACGAACCGTTCATTGCTATCAACTGTGCGGCGATTCCCGACAACATGCTCGAGGCCACGCTGTTCGGTCACGAAAAAGGTTCGTTCACCGGCGCCATCGCGGCCCAGGCCGGCAAGTTCGAGCAAGCCGATGGCGGCACCATTTTGCTGGATGAAATTTCTGAAATGCCCATGGGGCTGCAGGCCAAGTTGTTGCGGGTGTTGCAAGAGCGGGAAGTGGAGCGGGTCGGTGCGCGCAAGCCCATCAGTCTGGACATCCGTGTGGTGGCGACCACCAACCGTGACCTGGCCGGCGAAGTGGCGGCGGGGCGTTTCCGGGAAGACCTTTACTATCGCCTGTCGGTATTTCCGCTGGCCTGGCGCCCTTTGCGCGAGCGCACGGCCGATATCCTGCCGCTGGCCGAGCGCTTGCTGGCCAAGCACGTCAACAAAATGAAGCATGCGGCCGCCCGGTTGTCGCCCCAGGCCCAGGCTTTCCTGATTGCCTACCCCTGGCCCGGTAACGTGCGAGAGTTGGATAACGCCATTCAGCGGGCCTTGATCCTGCAGCAGGGCGGTTTGATCCAGCCGGAAGATTTCTGCCTGAGCGGGCCGGTGGCCTGTGCGCCGTTGCCTGCGCTGTCGCCTTCATCGGCACCGACGCTCGTTCCCCCGATGGAAGTGGAAGGGGAGTCGGCGGGCGCCTTGGGAGACGACCTGCGTCGTCGTGAATTCCAGATGATCATCGATACCCTGCGCGCCGAGCGTGGCCGCCGCAAGGAGGCCGCCGAGCGCCTGGGGATCAGTCCGCGTACCCTGCGCTATAAGCTGGCGCAAATGCGTGACGCTGGAATGGACGTCGAGGCCTACCTCTTCGCCAGTTGAAATCCTTGTGGGAGCGAGCTTGCTCGCGATAGCGGTCGATCAGTCAGATTGATGTTGAATGTGAATGAGGCATCGCGAGCAAGCTCGCTCCCACAGAGGGGCGCGCATTTGTTTCTTTCGGCCATGGAGCTGGCACCCTTGTTGCTAACACCTGTATACCCGCTGAGTAAGTGTCAAAAAAATGCGGGCCGCCAGAGAGAGTAGACCATGAGCCAAGGTATTGAATTTAATCGGTTGATGCTGGACATGCGATCCATGCAGATGGACGCCATGGCCCAGCCCAAATCGGTCGCGGTCCCACAGGTGGGCGGCAGCAGCTTTTCCGACATGCTCGGTCAGGCCGTCAATAAAGTGAACGATACGCAGCAGGCATCGAACCAATTGGCCAGTGCTTTCGAAATTGGCAAAAGTGGTGTCGACCTGACCGACGTAATGATCTCTTCGCAGAAAGCCACTGTCTCGTTCCAGGCGTTGACCCAGGTTCGCAACAAACTGGTCCAAGCCTATCAAGACATCATGCAGATGCCGGTCTAAGGAAACTATTGAGTCATGGCAGAAGCAGCCGCTGATAACGTTCCGGCCAAGGCCACTCCGATAGACGGCAAACCGCCGCTGTTCGGTCTGTCCTTCCTGGAAAACCTCTCCGAGATGACCATGTTGCGTCAGGTGGGCCTGTTGGTGGGTCTGGCTGCAAGCGTGGCGATTGGTTTTGCCGTGGTGCTGTGGTCCCAGCAGCCGGACTACCGTCCTTTGTACGGCAGCCTGGAAGGCCTGGACGCCAAGCAAGTCATGGAAACCCTGGCTTCCGCCGACATTCCTTACACCGTTGAGCCTAATTCCGGTGCCTTGCTGGTCAAGGCCGATGACGTCGCTCGTGCGCGCCTCAAGCTCGCCGCCGCCGGCGTGACGCCTACCGATGGCAATATCGGTTTCGAGATTCTCGACAAGGATCAGGGCCTGGGCACCAGCCAGTTCATGGAGGCGACCCGTTATCGTCGCGGCCTGGAAGGCGAGCTGGCACGCACCATCTCCAGCCTGAACAACGTCAAGGGTGCCCGCGTGCACCTGGCTATTCCGAAAAGTTCGGTGTTTGTGCGCGATGAGCGCAAGCCAAGTGCTTCGGTCCTGGTGGAACTGTACTCGGGCCGCTCCCTGGAGCCAGGCCAGGTGCTCGCCATCATTAATCTGGTGGCGACCAGCGTACCTGAGTTGAGTAAGTCGCAAATCACTGTGGTCGACCAGAAAGGCAACCTATTGTCTGATCAGGCGGAAAACTCCGAACTGACCATGGCCGGCAAGCAGTTCGATTACAGCCGCCGCATGGAAGGCATGCTGACCCAGCGGGTGCACAACATCCTGCAACCGATCCTGGGTAATGATCGCTATAAGGCAGAGGTTTCGGCCGATCTGGATTTCAGTGCCGTCGAGTCGACGTCCGAGCAGTTCAACCCGGATCAACCGGCGTTGCGCAGCGAACAATCGGTGAACGAACAGCGTACCGCCAGCAATGGCCCGCAAGGTGTGCCGGGGGCCCTGAGCAACCAGCCTCCGTCGCCGGCCAGCGCGCCGCAGACCACTGGTGGCGCCACCGCGGCCGCCGGCATGGTGCAACCGGGCCAGCCACTGATCGACGCAAATGGCCAGCAGATCATGGACCCGGCCACCGGCCAGCCGATGCTGGCGCCGTATCCGGCCGACAAGCGTCAACAGTCGACCAAGAACTTCGAGCTTGACCGTTCCATCAGTCATACCAAGCAACAGCAGGGCCGTTTGAATCGCCTGTCGGTGGCTGTGGTGGTGGACGATCAGGTCAAGGTCAACCCGGCCAACGGCGAAACCAGCCGTGCACCGTGGAGCGCCGACGAATTGGCGCGCTTTACCCGATTGGTGCAGGACGCGGTGGGTTTCGATGCCAGCCGTGGCGACAGCGTCAGCGTGATCAACGTGCCATTCTCCTCGGAGCGCGCTGAAGTCATTGCCGATATTCCGTTTTATTCGCAACCCTGGTTCTGGGATGTGGTCAAGCAAGTATTGGGTGTGCTGTTCATCCTGATCCTGGTGTTTGGCGTGCTGCGCCCGGTGCTCAACAACATTACCGGTGGCGGCAAGAACAAGCAGTTGGCTGGCTTGGGTGATGTAGAGCTGGGAGGCATGGGCGGCCTGGATGGCGAATTGGCCAACGATCGCGTCAGCCTCGGCGGGCCGCAGAGTATTCTGCTGCCAAGCCCGAGCGAAGGCTATGACGCTCAGTTGAACGCCATCAAGAGTCTGGTGGCAGAAGACCCGGGTCGTGTGGCCCAGGTCGTGAAAGAGTGGATTAACGCAGATGAGTGATAATCGAGCCGCTGTTGCCAAATTGTCCCGGGTCGACAAAGCCGCGATTTTGCTGCTGTCCCTGGGGTCGACCGACGCCGCCCAAGTGCTGCGCCACATGGGACCCAAGGAGGTCCAGCGTGTGGGCGTAGCCATGGCGCAGATGGGCAATGTGCACCGTGAGCAGGTCGAACAGGTCATGAGCGAATTCGTCGACATCGTCGGCGATCAGACCAGCCTGGGCGTCGGTTCCGATGACTACGTGCGCAAGATGCTGACCCAGGCGTTGGGTGAGGACAAGGCCAACGGTCTCATCGATCGGATTCTGCTGGGCGGCAATACCAGCGGCCTGGACAGCCTCAAGTGGATGGAGCCGCGCGCCGTTGCCGACGTGATCCGTTACGAGCACCCGCAGATCCAGGCGATCGTGGTGGCTTACCTTGACCCGGACCAGGCTGGCGAAGTGCTGGGTAATTTCGACCATAAAGTGCGGCTGGACATCATTCTGCGGGTGTCTTCGCTCAACACCGTGCAGCCAGCGGCCCTGAAAGAATTGAACCAGATTCTCGAGAAGCAGTTCTCGGGCAATTCCAATGCCTCGCGCACCACCTTGGGTGGCATCAAGCGTGCGGCGGATATCATGAACTTCCTCGACAGTTCGATCGAAGGTCAGTTGATGGATTCGATCCGCGAAGTCGACGAAGACCTGTCCGGTCAGATCGAAGACCTCATGTTCGTGTTCAACAACCTGTCGGACGTCGACGACCGTGGCATCCAGGCACTGTTGCGCGAAGTGTCCTCCGATGTGCTGGTGCTGGCCCTCAAGGGTTCGGACGAAGGCGTCAAGGAGAAGATCTTCAAGAACATGTCCAAACGGGCGGCCGAACTGTTGCGCGACGACCTCGAGGCCAAAGGCCCGGTGCGCGTCAGCGACGTGGAAACCGCACAGAAGGAAATCCTCACCATCGCCCGCCGTATGGCCGAAGCCGGAGAGATCGTTCTCGGTGGCAAGGGCGGCGAAGAGATGATCTAAGGTCGTTATGTCCGCCAAGAGTGATGAGTCACCCAGCGACTTGATCCGCGCCCGGGACGTCGGTGGTTTCGACGTCTGGTCGCTGCCCAGCTTCGATCCCCACGTGCCCGAGCCTGAACCTGCGCCGGTGGAAGAACTGCCGGAGATGGAGGAGGTGCCGCTGGAGGAAGTCCAGCCACTGACCCTCGAAGAAGTCGAAAGCATTCGCCAGGAGGCCTACAACGAAGGCTTCGCCGTGGGTGAGAAAGAAGGTTTCCACAGCACCACGCTCAAGGTCCGTCAGGAAGCCGACGTGGCGCTGACGGCCAAGCTGCGTGCGCTGGAATCGCTGATGCACAACCTGTTCGAGCCCATCGCCGAGCAGGACACCCAGATCGAGAAATCCCTGGTGGGTTTGGTGCAACACATCGCCAAACAGGTGATCCAGCGTGAATTGGCCATCGATTCGAACCAGATCGAACACGTCATGCGCGAAGCCCTCAAGCTATTGCCGCTAGGCGTAGGCAACGTGCGGTTGTACATCAATCCCCAGGATTTCGAGCTGGTCAAAGCCTTGCGCGAGCGTCATGAAGAAACCTGGCGCATCGTCGAGGATGCTGCGTTGCTACCGGGTGGTTGCCGCGTGGAGACCGAGCACAGCCGTATCGACGCGACGGTGGAAACCCGCATCAGCCAGGTCATGGCCAAGCTGTTCGATCAATTGCACGAGCAGGCCCTGCACCCGGCCGCTGCCGATTTGAGCCTGGAGTTGCCGGACGAACCTTTGATCGCCGCTGATAACGATCTGGGCGACGCTGCACCGGATATTTCTGAACTGAATGTTCCTGCACTGGACGGTCGCGATGCGCCTTGAGCGAACCAGTTTCGGCAAGCGCCTGGGCAGCTACGCCGAGGCCACCGAACTGGCCGGCCAGCCGATCCTGGAAGGGCGCCTGCTGCGCATGGTCGGCCTGACTTTGGAGGCCGAAGGCCTGCGGGCCGCCATGGGCAGTCGCTGCATGGTGATCAACGACGACAGCTATCACCCGGTGCAGGTCGAAGCCGAAGTCATGGGTTTTTCCGGCAGCAAAGTATTTTTGATGCCGGTGGGCAGTGTCGCCGGCATCGCACCTGGCGCGCGCGTGGTGCCCCTGGCCGATACGGGGCGGCTGCCCATGGGGATGGGCATGCTCGGGCGTGTGCTGGACGGGGCTGGGCGTGCCTTGGACGGCAAGGGCGGGATGAAGGCTGAGGACTGGGTGCCGATGGACGGCCCGACGATCAACCCCCTCAAGCGCGACCCCATCAGCGTACCGCTGGACGTGGGCATTCGTTGCATCAACGGTTTATTGACAGTGGGACGCGGCCAGCGTCTGGGCCTGTTCGCCGGTACCGGGGTGGGCAAGAGTGTGCTGCTGGGCATGATGACCCGTTTCACTGAAGCCGACATCATCGTAGTGGGGCTGATCGGCGAGCGGGGTCGCGAGGTGAAGGAATTCATCGAACACATCCTGGGCGAAGAAGGGCTCAAGCGTTCGGTGGTCGTGGCCTCGCCGGCGGACGACGCGCCGTTGATGCGGTTGCGGGCCGCCATGTACTGCACCCGTATCGCCGAATATTTTCGCGACAAGGGCAAGAATGTCTTGTTGCTGATGGATTCACTGACCCGTTTCGCCCAGGCCCAGCGGGAAATCGCCCTGGCCATTGGCGAACCACCGGCTACCAAGGGTTATCCACCTTCGGTGTTCGCCAAGCTGCCGAAACTGGTGGAACGCGCCGGTAACGCGGAAAAGGGCGGCGGTTCGATCACGGCGTTCTATACCGTGCTGTCTGAAGGCGACGACCAGCAGGATCCGATTGCCGACTCCGCGCGGGGCGTGCTCGACGGTCACATTGTGTTGTCCAGGCGCCTGGCCGAGGAAGGGCATTACCCGGCCATCGACATCGAGGCGTCCATCAGCCGGGTCATGCCGTCGGTCATCAGTGCCGAGCACATGAAGCGGGCCCAGCAGTTCAAGCAGTATTGGTCGCGCTATCAGCAAAGCCGTGACCTGATCAGCGTCGGCGCCTATGTGCCTGGCGGTGATCGTGAGACCGACACCGCCATCAATCTTTATCCGGCCATGGCCGTTTACCTGCGCCAGAGTCTGAACGACAACATCGGCATGGGCGCCAGCGAAGCGCACCTGCAGAGCATCTTCACCCCGGTTGCAGGCACGTAACCGGCCATGGCCACGAGTCGTGCGGCGCGCCTGGCACCGGTGGTGGACATGGCGGAAAAAGCCGAGAAAACCGCTGTCCAGCGGTTGGCGTATTTCCAGGGGCAGGTCAAGGTTGCCGAGAGTAAACTGGCGGACCTTGAAAACTTTCGCCTCGAATATCAAGAACAATGGATCGCCCGTGGCAGCCACGGAGTCTCCGGGCAGTGGCTGCTGGGTTACCAAGGGTTTCTTGCACAGTTGGGCACCGCTATCGACCAGCAGCGGCAAAGCCTGGTCTGGCACCAGAACAACCTGGAAAAGGCCCGCCAGAGCTGGCAGGAAGCTTTCGCCCGGGTCGAAGGGCTGCGCAAATTGGTGCAGCGCTACATTGATGAAGCGCGGCAACTGGAAGACAAGCGTGAGCAGAAACTGCTGGATGAGTTGTCCCAGCGTCTGCCGCGTCAGGATCCGTATTGATCATGAGTCGGGGTTTTGTCGGTTGAATGAGCCAAAACCTTGCTCAGACCTCTACCAGATGCTAAACCTTGTACACGTATGTCCATGACAAGGAAGCCAACTATGTCAGTTGTTACCGAAGTATCCGACGATGGGAAAAAACTGACGATTTCGGTCGAAGGTCGATTCGATTTCGGACGGCATCAGGAATTTCGTGAGTCCTACGAGAGGCTTAATACAAAGCCCGATTCCATTGTGGTGGACCTGAAGAAAGCCACTTACCTGGACAGTTCTGCCTTGGGCATGCTCTTGCTGTTGCGCGATCATGCCGGTGGCGACGATTCGGATATCCGGGTCGTCAACAGCAGCAGCGACGTCAAGAAAATCCTCGCGATCTCCAACTTCGACAAGCTGTTCGACATCAGTTGATCACCATGCAATCGTCGGAACCGCTGACGGTCCTGATTGCCGAAGACAGTGCCGCTGACCGACTGCTGTTGTCGACTATTGTCCGCCGCCAGGGCCATCACGTGCTCACCGCGGCCGATGGCGCCGAGGCGGTCGAAGTCTATCTGGAGCAGCGCCCGCACCTGGTGTTGATGGATGCGATGATGCCGGTGATGGATGGCTTCGAGGCCGCACAAAGAATCAAACAGTTGGCCGGGGACCAGTTGGTCCCGATCATTTTCCTCACGTCATTGACCGAAAGCGAAGCCTTGGCCCGTTGCCTGGAGGCCGGCGGTGACGATTTCCTGGCCAAACCCTATAACCAGGTGATCCTGGCCGCCAAGATCAAGGCCATGGACCGCTTGCGTCGATTGCAAGCCACCGTCGTGGAGCAGCGTGACCAGATCGCCCGGCACCATGACTACCTGCTTAACGAGCAGCGGGTCGCCAAGGCCGTGTTCGACAAAATCGCCCATTCCGGCTGCCTGAGCGCGCCGAACATCCGTTACCTGCAATCACCCTATGCCCTGTTCAATGGCGATTTGCTGCTGGCCGCGTTCAACCCGGCCGGTGACATGCACATCCTTTTGGGGGATTTCACTGGCCACGGCCTGCCGGCGGCGGTCGGCGCGATGCCGCTGGCGGAGGTGTTCTACGGGATGACCGCCAAAGGCTACGGCCTGGCGCAGATCCTGCGGGAGATGAATGCCAAGCTCAAACGTATCCTGCCGGTGGATATGTTCTGTTGCGCGACGCTGCTGTGCCTGAGCTTCGAGCGTTGCACGGTGGAGGTCTGGAACGGCGGCATGCCCGATGGTTACCTGCATGACAGCCTCACTGGCGTGCGTACGCCATTGCCGGCGCGGCACCTGCCATTGGGCGTGCTCAAGCCGCAGTTATTCGATGACCGCACTGAAGTGCATCCGATGGCGCTGGGGGACCGGGTATTCCTGTTGTCCGACGGTGTGATCGAGACCAGTGACGACCACGACCAGCCGTTTGGCGTGGAGGGGTTGCAGCAGGTGTTCGCGGCGAACCGTGAGCCTGACCGTCTTTTCGAAGATATTCAGCAGGCGCTCCGAGACTTTCGCGGCGAGGCCCGGGACGATTTCAGCATGGTGGAGGTGCGTCTGGTCGCCCCAGGGCAACTCAACCCGCCGCCGCCGGTCTATTCCGATAGCGGACAATCCAGCCCGCTGGACTGGTCGGTGACCTTCGAGTTTCGAGCGCAGACCCTCAAGCGGTTTAACCCCATGCCGTACCTGCTGCAGTTGCTGCTTGAGGTTCATGGGCTCAGAGCCCAGAGTGGTGCCCTGTACAGCGTAATGTCCGAACTCTATTCCAATGCGCTGGAGCATGGGGTGCTGGGGCTCGATTCGAGCATCAAGCATGACGCGTCGGGTTTTGCGCAGTACTACAGGGAACGCAATGCGCGCCTGGATGAGCTGAGTGATGGTAACGTGCGGGTGCATTTGCACGTCACGCCCCACGGCGACGGTGGACGCCTGGTCGTCGAGGTGGAAGACAGCGGTCAGGGTTTCGATGTGGCCCGGGTGCTGGCGCGGCCATTGGACAGTGATCGGTTGTCGGGACGCGGCGTGAGTCTGGTACGCCAGTTGAGCCATCAGGCTTGTTGGTCCGACGATGGTCGTAGTGCACGCGTGGAGTTTTTCTGGGAGGCTCTGGCATAATCGGGCCATTCTTGATCAGGGAGCGAACAAGTGAGTGAGATTCATCTGGACCGCGATGTGCTCAGCACATTGAAGGAAGTCATGGAGGATGGCTATCTGGAGTTGCTGGATACGTTCCTCAACGATTCCGAAGCCCGCCTGCGGGTGCTGCATGAAGCCCGGGACGCTGAAAAACTAAGCGCCACGGCCCACAGCTTCAAAGGCAGCAGCAGTAATATGGGCGCCATCCGCCTGGCCGAGCTGTGCGCAGAGTTGGAACAGCGTGCCAAGCAGCCGTCATTGGGCGGTATCGAGAAATTGGTCAGCGAAATCGACAGCGAGTTTGCCCATGTGCGAAACCTTTGCAGGGAAGAGCGCGAAGGCTTTCACTGCTGAGAACTGAGCGTCGTGCAGCCGTTGGCCCGTCCCTTGCATTGTCCTCTCCACCTGTACCTATGATTCCAGTGCAGCGGAGATCTTTTTATGCCCGTTATGCCCAATACACTGCTCCAGGCCAATGCCCAGGCCAAGCCCCAGGCGACTGTCAATTCACCGGCAGTCACCCCTGAGCGCGGGGATAAAGCCTCCAACTTCGCACAGGTCTTCGCCCAGCAGGCGCCCGCCAAATCATCGGCGGCCCCGGAGCCGGCGGTGAAACAGGTTCGCGACAAGTCTTCCGACAACACCGTCAAAAAGGAGGCCGGCAACGAAACCGCTGCCGCCCCGGAACCGACGGTTGCCGATAGCGGCAAACCCTTGCCCGCAGACAAGCCGGCCACTGCCGACGATCAGGCCGCCAGCGACGACAGCGGCGAAAAGGCTGAAACTCCGGTAGCGGAGGCTGTGCCTGTCGATCCGACACTTGATCCTGCGTTGCTCCCGGGCGTGGTTGCGCCAGTCGCTACCGTTGAGCCGGAGCCTGCGCCTATGGTGGTCACGACTGAGCCCCAAGTCGCCGTTGCGGTGTCGGGCCCGGTTGCTCCCGCGCCAGTTGCGGCCCCGGTGGTCGATCCAGCGTTCGACCCTCAAGCTGATCCACTCGATGCATTGCCGGCTTTGCGGTTGGCGATGGAGCAGGGCGGTCACGTTTCCGCTTCCAGCCAGGCGCAGTCCAAAACCGCCGCCGCCGCGGCATCGCTCGACGGTGAGCCGACTTCGGCCCAGACCTTCGCCGCGGGCATGGCGAACATGCTCGCTGTGCAAGCCGATCAGAACAGCACCGAATCTGGCAGCCAGGGCGGCGACACGGCGTTCAGCGGCTTGATCAGCGACGGCCTCAAGGACCTCACCGCCGCTTCCAGTGACACCCGCGTGGACGACTTCGCCAACCGCCTGGCGGCGCTGACCCAGGCTGCCACGCCAAAAACGGCCAACGCGGTGCCGGTCAACCAGCCTATCGCGATGAATCAGAGCGGTTGGACCGAAGAAGTGGTCAACCGGGTGATGTATCTGTCCAGCGTCAATCTCAAGGCGGCCGATATCCAGTTGCAACCCGCCGAGCTCGGGCGCCTGGATATCCGGGTGAACATGGTTCCGGACCAGCAGACCCAGGTCACCTTCATGAGCGCCCATCCTGGCGTGCGCGAAGCCCTCGAAGGCCAGATGCATCGCCTGCGGGACAGTTTTGCCCAGCAGGGCATGGGCCAGGTCGACGTCAGCGTGTCCGATCAGTCTCGCGGCTCGCAGAACCCGGATCAGCAAGCGCAGCAGCAGGCCCAGGCCGGTCGTATTACGTCGAGTGGTGGACGGGTGGATTCGGCAGATGAACACCTGCCAGCCAGCATCGCTGAGGTGGCAGCCAGCACCACCAGCGTCATTGGCTCCAGCGCAGTCGATTACTACGCCTGATCCAGCGCTGTAACTCCTGTGGGAGCGGGCTTGCTCGCGAAAGCGGTTTGTCAGTTGACGATGATGTCGACTGCTACTCAGCCTTCGCGAGCAAGCCCGCTCCCACATTGGTTTAGGGCGTCTTGGAGTTCGCATCCTGCCCTCGATCCTTATTCCCAAACATTTCTGGCATAACACTTGCTCCTGCCTTGCCGTGCAACAGTGAAAACCCCGATTAGTGACGGATTATTGGCATGGCGAAGAGTGAAGCAGCAGCTGTAAAAGACCCTGCAACCAAAGGCAAGCTCAAGCTGATCATCATGATCGTGGTGGGTTTGCTCCTGGCGATCGGTGTGTCCGTGGGGGCGACCTGGTATTTCATGCACAGCGCTCAAAGCAAGCCTGCGGCAGTGGTCGAAGCCGCGCCGGTGGGTAAGCAGCCGGCGGTTTTCGAACCCATGGCGCCGGCCTTTGTGGCCAACTACACCCAGAATGGCCGCCAACGCTACATGCAGGTGAGCATTACCCTGCTCGGTCGCAACCAGGCTGACCTGGAAGCGCTGCGGGTGCACATGCCGCTGATCCGCAACAATCTGGTCATGCTGTTTTCCGGACAGAATTTCGACACCCTGGCCACTCCGGTCGGCCAGGAAATGCTGCGTCAGAAAGCCACTGCCAGCGTGCAGGAAGTGGCTCAGAAAGAGCTCGGCAAAGTGGTGATCGAACAGTTGCTCTTCACTAACTTCGTATTGCAGTAGGAGCACGACATGGCCGTGCAGGACCTGTTGTCCCAGGACGAAATCGACGCGCTGTTGCATGGTGTCGACGATGGCCTGGTGCAGACCGAAAACGCTGCTGAACCGGGCAGCGTCAAAAGCTACGACCTGACCAGCCAGGATCGCATCGTTCGCGGACGGATGCCGACCCTGGAAATGATCAACGAGCGTTTCGCCCGGTACACCCGTATCAGCATGTTCAACATGCTGCGCCGCTCGGCTGATGTGGCCGTCGGTGGCGTGCAGGTAATGAAGTTCGGTGAATACGTGCACTCGCTGTACGTACCCACCAGCCTCAACCTGGTGAAAATCAAGCCGTTGCGCGGCACGGCGCTGTTCATCCTCGACGCCAAGCTGGTGTTCAAACTGGTGGACAACTTCTTTGGCGGTGACGGTCGTCACGCCAAGATCGAAGGGCGTGAGTTCACCCCGACCGAGCTGCGGGTGGTGCGCATGGTGCTGGAGCAGGCCTTCGTCGATCTGAAGGAGGCCTGGCAGGCGATCATGGAAGTGAACTTCGAGTACATCAACTCGGAAGTGAACCCGGCCATGGCCAACATCGTCGGCCCGAGCGAAGCCATCGTGGTCTCGACCTTTCACATAGAACTCGACGGCGGTGGCGGCGACCTGCACGTGACCATGCCGTACTCGATGATCGAGCCGGTGCGCGAAATGCTCGACGCCGGTTTCCAGTCGGACCTCGACGATCAGGACGAGCGCTGGATCAACGCCTTGCGCCAGGACGTGCTGGATGTCGACGTGCCGATCGGTGCGACGGTCGCCCGCCGCCAACTGCGCTTGCGGGACATCCTGCACATGCAGCCGGGGGACATCATCCCCGTCGAAATGCCTGAAGACATGATCATGCGCGCCAATGGCGTGCCGGCCTTCAAGGTCAAGATGGGCTCTCACAAAGGCAACCTGGCGTTGCAGGTGATCGAGCCGATCGAACGCCGCTGAGCGGTGTCGAACGCCTAAGTTTTAACGCGTTTTAACGTTTAACTGATTTTTGCCCGCCGAGGACACATGATGGCTGACGATATGAATACCCAGGATGACCAGGCGCTGGCCGACGAATGGGCTGCGGCCCTGGAAGAAACCGGCGATGCCGGGCAAGCCGACATCGACGCCTTGCTGGCGGCCGACACCGGCGCTCACGCGTCCAGCCGCCTGCAGATGGAAGAGTTCGGCAGCGTGCCGAAAAGTCATGAGCCGGTAACGCTCGACGGCCCCAACCTGGATGTGATCCTTGACATCCCAGTGTCGATTTCCATGGAAGTGGGCAGCACCGACATCAACATTCGCAACCTGCTGCAGCTCAACCAGGGTTCTGTGATCGAGTTGGACCGCCTGGCCGGTGAGCCATTGGACGTGTTGGTCAACGGCACCCTGATCGCCCACGGCGAAGTAGTGGTGGTCAACGAGAAGTTCGGCATTCGCCTGACGGACGTGATCAGCCCGAGCGAACGCATCAAGAAGCTGCGCTAAGTGAAAGGTTTCTTCGCAGCAGCCTTGATGCTGCCGTTCAGCGTGCTGGCGGCCGAGCCGGTTGCCACGGCGGCCGCTGCACCTGTAGTGGGCAGCAGTGGTGTGGCTGGGCAATTGGCGCAGTTGGTGCTTGGCCTGTTGCTGGTGCTGGGCTTGATCTTCTTTCTCGCCTGGCTCTTGCGGCGCGTGCAACAGGCGGGGCCGGCTGGCAAAGGGCAGGTCATCGACATCGTCGGTTCCCGCGCGCTTGGCCCGCGCGACCGGCTGGTGCTGGTGCAGGTCGGCAATGAGCAGATTTTGCTGGGCTTGAGCCCGGGCACCATTACGGCGTTGCACGTCCTCAAGGAGCCAGTGCAGGTGCCCTCCGCCGAGCAGGCCAGTCCCGAATTTGCGCAGCGTCTCATGGAGCTGCTGGGTAAAGATCAGAAGGATAAAAAGTAATGCCGTTGCGCATTCTGTTGGCGTTGGCCCTGATGCTGGCCGCACCGTTGGCGTTCGCCGCTGATCCGCTGTCGATTCCGGCGATTACGCTGGGTACCAACGCCGAAGGGGCTCAGGAGTACTCGGTCAGCCTGCAGATCCTGCTGATCATGACTGCGCTGAGCTTCATTCCGGCGTTCGTCATGCTGATGACCAGTTTCACCCGGATCATCATCGTCTTTTCGATCCTGCGCCAAGCCTTGGGCCTGCAGCAGACGCCGTCGAACCAGATCCTCACTGGCATGGCGCTGTTCCTGACCATGTTCATCATGGCCCCGGTCTTCGACCGGGTGAATCAGGATGCACTGCAACCGTATCTGGCGGAAAAACTTACCGCCCAGGATGCCGTGGCCAAGGCCGAAGTGCCGATCAAGGATTTCATGCTGGCCCAGACCCGCAGCAGCGATCTGGAATTGTTCATGCGCCTGTCCAAGCGCACCGACATCGCCAGTCCCGATCAGGCGCCCTTGACTATTCTGGTGCCGGCGTTCGTGACATCCGAGCTGAAAACCGCGTTCCAGATCGGTTTCATGATTTTCATCCCGTTCCTGATCATCGACCTGGTGGTCGCCAGCGTGCTGATGGCCATGGGTATGATGATGCTGTCGCCGCTGATCATTTCCCTGCCATTCAAGATCATGCTGTTCGTGCTGGTGGATGGCTGGGCGCTGATCATCGGTACCCTGGCGGGCAGTTTCGGCGGTGTTTAGACCATTTGTGCGGGTAGGACGATATGACGCCTGAAGTAGCGGTAGACCTGTTCCGTGAAGCGCTCTGGCTGACCACCATGATGGTCGCCATCCTGGTGATCCCCAGTCTGCTGGTGGGGTTGCTGGTGGCGATGTTCCAGGCCGCCACCCAGATCAACGAGCAGACCTTGAGCTTCCTGCCGCGCCTTCTGGTGATGCTGGTCACCCTGATCGTCGCCGGTCCCTGGATGGTGCAATCCTTCATGGAATACATCCAGCAGTTGTACGGCAGTATTCCGCAGTTGATCGGCTGAGCGTATGTCGATGCTCGCGTTGACGGACACCCAGATCAGTACCTGGGTGGCTTCGTTCATCCTGCCGCTGTTTCGCGTCACTGCGGTACTGATGAGCATGCCGGTCTTCGGCACGACCCTGGTACCGGGCCGCGTGAGGCTCTATTTCGCCTTGGCAATCACCGTGGTCATCGCGCCCGGGCTGCCGCCGATGCCGCCAGTCAATGCCCTTGATCTCAGCGCGCTGATGCTGGTGGCCGAGCAGATCCTCATTGGCGTCTTGATGGGGTTCTCGCTGCAGCTGTTTTTCCAGGCATTCGTGGTGGCCGGGCAAATCATTTCGATCCAGATGGGCATGGCCTTCGCATCCATGGTCGACCCGACCAATGGCGTGACGACGGCGGTGATCGGGCAGTTCCTGACGATGCTGGTGACGCTGTTGTTCCTCGGCATGAACGGGCATCTGGTGGTATTCGAGGTGTTGACCGAGAGTTTTACCACCTTGCCGGTGGGCAGTGCGTTCCTGATCAATCATTTCTGGGAGATCGCCGGCAAGCTCGGCTGGGTCCTGGGGGCGGCGATGGTGTTGGTATTGCCTGCGATCACCGCGTTGCTGGTGGTGAACATTGCCTTTGGCGTGATGACCCGGGCGGCGCCGCAACTGAACATTTTTTCCATCGGTTTCCCGCTGACCCTTGTGCTGGGCATGGTGATCTTCTGGGTCAGCATGGGGGATATTCTCAACCAATATCAGCCGCTGGCCACCCAGGCCTTGCAGCTGTTACGCGACATGGCACAGGCGCGCTGAACCATGGCTGAGAGCGAGAGTGGTCAGGACAAGACAGAAGACCCCACGGAGAAGCGCAAGAAGGAGTCCCGGGAAAAGGGTGAGATCGCCCGTTCCAAGGAACTCAATACGCTGGCGGTGATGCTGGCCGGGGCGGGCGGGTTGCTGATTTATGGTGGCGGCTTGGCCTTGGACCTACTGGAAATCATGCGGCTGAACTTCTCTCTGCCCCGCGAGGTGCTGCTCACTCCGGGCACTATGGGGCAGTATCTCCTGCACTCGGGCAAAATTGCGATTCTAGCGGTGCAGCCGGTACTGATCTTCTTGCTGTTCGCCGCCATTATCGGTCCGATTTCCCTGGGCGGCTGGTTGTTTGCCGCCGGTAGCCTGGCCCCCAAGTTCAGTCGGATGAATCCGGCCGCTGGCCTCAAGCGTATGTTTTCTACCACGGCGCTGATGGAGCTGCTCAAGGCTTTTGGAAAATTTCTGCTGGTCCTGTTCGTTGCATTGACCGTGTTGCAGTCCGACATCGACGACCTGCTGCGCATCGCCCATGAGCCGCTGGAGCAGGCCATCATCCATAGTGTGCAACTGGTGGGTTGGAGCACGTTGTGGATGGCCTGCGGCCTGATCCTGATCGCCGCCATCGACGTGCCGATCCAGCTGTATCAGAGCAAGCAGAAGCTGATGATGACCAAGCAGGAAATACGCGACGAGTATAAGGATCAGGAGGGTAAGCCGGAGGTCAAGCAGCGCATTCGCCAGTTGCAGCGTGAGGTGTCCCAGCGGCGGATGATGGCGGCGATTCCCGACGCTGATGTGGTTATTACCAACCCGACTCACTATGCCGTGGCGCTCAAATACGACCCCGACAAAGGCAACGCCCCGGTGTTGCTGGCCAAGGGCAGTGACTTCCTGGCGTTGAAAATCCGTGAGATCGCCGTGGCCAATGAAGTGATGCTGCTCGAATCCCCGGCCCTGGCGCGGTCGATTTACTACTCCACTGAACTCGACCAGGAAATCCCCGGTGGCCTGTACCTGGCCGTGGCCCAGGTGCTGGCCTACGTCTACCAGATCCGCCAACACCGCGCGGGTAAGGGCAAGCGCCCCGAGCCGCTCAAGGACTTGCCGATCCCGCCGGATTTGCGGCGGGATTCTTGAGGTCGGCTAATCCGTAGGATTATTGCGCTTGGAGTGCAGATGCTATGCACCTGTTAGTTCTGACAGTAGACGATCGTTCTCGCTGACCCTCTAATGAACTCGAGATATCTCCAGCTTTCCTCCTCATGATGCTTCTGTCGGCGAGAGAGGCAGTTGCGGAGTCAAGCTATCGAGGGCATGAACATGGCAGCGGGCGAATACAAAAAACTTGAAGGCATGAAGTTGGAGTTCGTTTCGGGAATGCTGGAGGCAAATGGCGGTGAACGAGCCATCAGCTGTTCGTTCACGTTCGACATGACGCTCGATTTCACGCGTTTCGTGAAAATGGCGAATGGGTATATCCCGGGATATCTGGAGCATGACATCAACGCCATTCGGCCCGAGTTGGATGGGTTGGCCTATCACATCTCCTACAATTATTTCGCTGACGCGGCCGGCAATATTGGCAGTAACGAAGCGCTGTTCCGTGTCTTTGGTCATCCCGACTATTACCTGAACGATTGGTCAAGTGGCGGGCTGGAAAAGCGCTATGGCAAACCCGCTTTCCAGATCATCGACGGGCGGTTGCGGATAAACGCGCGCACTGATTTTCGATGGGAAGATCCCAAGCAGTTGATCGAAATCGCCGATCTGCCAATCATTCGGTTTCAATGGGCACTCAACCTGATGGAAGGCCATTGGTATTCGCCTGAGAGACCGTCGTCTGATATCAAGGCGCCGTCCACCGTAGCGGTGCTTATGTATGCCAATGAAGACCTTGTTGAAGTCGAGGGTTTCCAGATGTACAGGGGCACCCGCTACCTAAGAGGCCGGGCGTTGGATTTTGGCCCTATTAAGCCGGAACAGATTCTGACGGCGCAGTGATCGAGCGAATACCGAGGCCGCAATGACGGTGTTGGAAGTCTTTGCGGTCGCAGGTCTTCCCCTCACGACAAAAGTTGGAAGGCTTCTTGCAATACCCCGTCTGCGCCCGTCCGGGGCGTCAAAAGTTTGCTTCACAGGCACGGGGAATATTGGTGGATCGCTCTCAGTTACTCAGCACCGCGCGCAGCAACGTAGCAGATCTCAGCCGGGGCAATCTGGGTGTGCCGATCTTGCTGCTGGTCATGCTCGCCATGATGATGCTGCCGGTGCCGCCGTTCCTGCTGGACGTGTTCTTCACGTTCAATATCGCCCTGTCGATCGTGGTGCTGCTGGTGTGCGTCTACGCCTTGCGGCCGCTGGATTTCGCGGTGTTCCCGACCATTCTGCTGGTGGCGACGTTGATGCGCCTGGCGCTGAACGTGGCATCGACCCGGGTGGTCATGCTCCACGGCCAGGAAGGTCACGCCGCCGCCGGTAAGGTGATCCAGGCCTTCGGCGAGGTAGTGATCGGCGGTAACTACGTGGTTGGTATCGTGGTCTTCGCCATTTTGATGATCATCAACTTCGTCGTGGTGACCAAGGGTGCCGGGCGGATCTCCGAGGTGAGCGCACGTTTTACCCTCGATGCGATGCCCGGCAAGCAAATGGCGATCGACGCGGACCTCAACGCCGGCCTGATCGACCAGGGCCAGGCCAAGCTGCGTCGCCTGGAAGTGGCCCAGGAAGCCGAGTTCTACGGCTCCATGGACGGTGCCAGCAAATTCGTACGCGGTGACGCCATCGCCGGCCTGCTGATTCTGTTCATCAACCTGATCGGCGGCATGGCCGTTGGTATCTTCCAGCACAACATGACCTTCGGCGACGCCGGCAAGGTTTACGCCCTGTTGACCATCGGTGACGGTTTGGTGGCGCAATTGCCATCACTGTTGTTATCCACAGCTGCCGCGATCATGGTGACCCGCGCTTCGGGTTCCGAAGACATGGGCAAGCAGATCGGCCGGCAGATGTTCGCCTCGCCCAAGGCCCTGGCGGTTGCCGCCGGCCTGATGGCGGTGATGGGCCTGGTGCCCGGCATGCCACACTTTTCCTTCCTGAGCATGGCGGCCCTGGCGGCGGGCGGCGCCTACCTGTTCTGGAAGAAGCAGAACGTGCAGAAGGTCCAGGCCCTGCAAGAGGTCAAGCGCCAGCAGGAACTGCTGCCATCGCCGGCCCGCGCCATGGAAACCAAGGAACTGGGCTGGGACGACGTGACGCCCATCGACATGATCGGCCTGGAAGTCGGTTACCGCCTGATTCCATTGGTCGACCGCAACCAGGGAGGCCAGTTGCTGGCGCGGATCAAGGGCGTGCGCAAGAAGTTGTCCCAGGACTTGGGCTTCCTGATGCCCACCGTGCATATCCGCGACAACCTCGACCTGGCGCCGAGCGCCTACCGCTTGACGCTGATGGGCGTGATCCTGGCCGAAGCCGAGATCTACCCGGATCGCGAGCTGGCGATCAACCCGGGGCAGGTCTATGGCTCGCTCAACGGCATCACCGCCAAGGATCCGGCTTTTGGCCTGGAAGCGGTGTGGATCGAAATCAGCCAGCGGGCCCAGGCTCAGTCCCTCGGCTACACCGTGGTGGACGCCAGCACCGTCGTGGCGACCCACTTGAACCAGATTCTGTACAAGCACTCCAGCGAGCTGATCGGCCACGAAGAAGTCCAGCAACTCCTGCAAGTACTGGCCAAAGGCTCGCCAAAGTTGGCCGACGAGCTGGTGCCGGGTGTGGTGTCGTTGTCGCAATTGCTCAAGGTGTTGCAGGCGCTGTTGGCCGAACAGGTGCCCGTACGCGACATTCGCAGCATTGCCGAGGCCATCGCCAACAACGCGTCCAAGAGTCAAGATACCGCCGCCCTGGTGGCTGCGGTTCGGGTCGGCGTATCCCGCGCAATCGTCCAAAGCATTGTAGGCACTGAGTCTGAGCTGCCTGTGATCACTCTGGAACCAAGGTTGGAACAGATATTGCTCAATAGTCTTCAGAAGGCAGGACAAGGCTCGGAAGAGGGTGTTCTGCTGGAGCCAAGCATGGCCGAGAAGCTGCAGCGTTCGCTGATCGATGCAGCCCAGCGGCAGGAGATGCAAGGCCAACCGGTGATCCTGCTGGTGGCCGGCCCGATTCGCGCGATGCTCTCGCGATTCGGTCGCCTCGCGGTCCCGGGGCTGCATGTGCTGGCGTACCAAGAGATACCGGACAACAAGCAAGTGACCATCGTTGCGACAGTAGGGCCCAACGGCTGAGGTAGTGGTTTATGCAAGTGAAGCGTTTTTTCGCCGCCGATATGCGTCAGGCCATGAAGCTGGTTCGTGACGAGCTGGGCGCTGAAGCAGCCATCATTGGCAATCGCCGGATCGCTGGCGGTGTCGAGTTGACGGCGGCCCTGGATTACAAATTGTCGGCGCTGGCCCCGCGCGTTCCAAACATGGAGCTTGAGGATGAGCTGCGCAAGACCCAATCGCGTATCGCCAGCGCCCAGGCCGAATTGAGCCTGCGCAGCAGCGAAGGCCAGGCTAGCGCGGGCACCAATCGTCAATTGTTCGCCGGTCAGCCGCTGACGGCCGGCCTGCCGTTGACCGCTGCCGAGCCGCTGATCGAGCAGGCCCAGGTCGAGCCACGTCGTCCGGCGCCGGCTCCGGCCGCGCCAAGCAGTGGTATCGACCCGCGTGCCCTGGACTCGATGCGCTTTGAACTCAACAGCCTGCGTGAACTGATGGAAGTTCAGCTCGGCTCCCTGGCCTGGAACCAGCTGCAAGGCAGCCGTCCAGCCCAGGCCAACCTGTGGCGTCGCCTGCAACGCATCGGCCTGTCCGGCCCGTTGTCCCGGGACCTGCTGGCGCTGATCAACGGTATCGAAGAACCTCGCCAGGCCTGGCGCATGTTGCTGGCGCACCTGGCGCGGATGATTGCTACACCGGAAGTCGAACCGCTGGAAGAGGGTGGCGTGATTGCGATGGTCGGCCCTGCCGGCATGGGCAAGACCACTACCCTGGCCAAGCTCGCGGCCCGTTATGTACTCAAGTACGGCGCCCAGAGTATTGCCCTGGTCAGCATGGACAGTTTCCGTATCGGCGCCCAGGAACAACTCAAGACCCTGGGCCGGATCCTCAATGTGTCGGTGACCCATGTGGATCCAGGTCAGTCCCTGGCCCAGGCACTGGAACCGCTGCTGCGCAAACGCGTCGTGCTGATCGATACCGCCGGCCTGCAAGCCAGCGATCCGGCCCTGCGCATGCAGCTAGAAAGCCTGGCCGGGCGCGGCATCCGGTCAAAAAATTATCTCGTGTTGGCAACCACCAGCCAAAAACAGGTTCTAACCGCCGCTTACCACAGCTACAAACGCTGCGGGCTAGCCGGCTGCATCCTGACTAAGCTGGACGAAACGGCAAGCCTGGGCGAGGTGTTGAGCCTGGCGATCGGTCATGAACTACCGGTGGCCTACCTGACCGACGGACCGCGGATCCCGGATGATTTGCATCTGCCGCGCCGTCATCAACTGGTCAGTCGTGCCGTGAGTGTGCAAATGCAGGAAGAACCCAGCGAGGAAGCCATGGCTGACATGTTCGCTGACATCTACCACAGCCCGACCAAACAGGTCGGCTGAGGTAATCATGAATATTTTTTGTACCTACATCGATGGTCTGCCATGCATTGTTCCGAATGTGAACGCGCAGCCAGTAATGTGGCCTCCGTCTAAGTAAGACAAGGTAAAGAACGAACATGGGCAGCATGCATCCCGTACAGGTGATCGCGGTGACCGGCGGCAAAGGTGGCGTCGGGAAGACTAACGTGTCAGTGAACTTGTCCCTGGCTCTGGCAGAGCTTGGCCGACGGGTCATGCTGCTGGACGCCGACCTGGGCCTGGCGAACGTCGATGTGTTGCTGGGGCTCACGCCCAAGCGCACGCTGGCGGACGTCATCGAAGGTCGCTGCGAACTGCGCGACGTGCTGCTGCAGGGGCCTGGCGGTATTCGCATCGTGCCGGCGGCCTCTGGCACCCAGAGCATGGTTCATCTGACCCCGGCCCAGCACGCGGGCCTCATCCAGGCCTTCAGCGACATCGGTGACAACCTCGATGTGCTGGTGATCGACACCGCGGCCGGTATCGGTGACTCGGTCGTCAGTTTCGTCCGCGCCGCCCAGGAAGTGCTGCTGGTGGTCTGCGACGAACCGACGTCCATCACCGACGCCTACGCCCTGATCAAGTTATTGAACCGTGACTACGGCATGAACCGCTTCCGCGTCCTGGCCAACATGGCCCAGAGCCCGCAGGAAGGGCGCAACCTGTTTGCCAAGTTGACCAAGGTCACCGATCGCTTCCTGGACGTCGCCCTACAATACGTCGGCGCCGTGCCGTACGACGAAAGCGTACGCAAGGCCGTCCAGAAGCAACGTGCCGTTTATGAAGCTTTCCCCCGTTCCAAATGTGCGCTGGCGTTCAAGGCAATCGCCCAGAAGGTCGATACCTGGCCACTGCCGGCCAACCCTCGCGGGCATCTGGAATTTTTCGTCGAGCGTCTTGTGCAACAAACAGCAGGGCCCGTGCTATGACTGCCAGCGGTTACAACCATCTCTACAAAAAATCGGCACGGGACGCCCAATACGAACTGATTGAGCGTTATGCGCCACTGGTCAAGCGTATCGCCTATCACTTGTTGGCGCGGTTGCCGGCCAGTGTCCAGGTCGAGGACTTGATCCAGGCGGGCATGATCGGCCTGCTCGAAGTATCGAATAAATACGATGCGAGCAAGGGCGCCAGTTTCGAGACGTATGCCGGTATTCGCATCCGTGGCGCGATGCTCGATGAAGTCCGCAAGGGCGATTGGGCACCGCGTTCGGTGCACCGTAATACCCGTATGGTCAGTGACGCGATTCGCGCTATTGAAGCTAAAACCGGGCGTGACGCTAAAGATCACGAGGTTGCGGCCGAACTCCAGTTGAGTCTCGATGATTATTACGGGATTTTGAACGATACCTTGGGCAGCCGCCTGTTCAGTTTCGACGACCTGCTGCAGGACGGCGAACATGAAGGGCTGCACGAGGATGGCGCGAGTGCTCACATGGAGCCATCGCGTGACCTGGAAGATGAACGTTTCCAGAGCGCGCTGGCGGATGCGATTGCCAATTTGCCGGAGCGTGAGCGACTGGTCTTGGCGCTGTACTACGACGAAGAGCTGAACCTCAAGGAAATCGGTGAGGTCCTGGGGGTCAGCGAATCGCGGGTCAGCCAGTTACACAGCCAGTGCGCGGCCCGTTTACGGGGGCGTTTGGGGAGTGGCGAGCGCGCTGACAGCAGTGTGGGGACACTGCGAACGAGGCTGGTCTGGCAAGCACTGCGCCAGTCTCCATTCGCTGTGCTCCAGACCGTTGTTGAGTGTTGTGCCGGATTGATTGAAATGGCGCGTTCAGGTGCTGGACGCGTTTAAGACTGCTTGGAGGTCGAATTGGACAAGAACATGAAAATCCTCATCGTTGATGACTTCTCAACGATGCGGCGGATCATAAAAAACCTGTTGCGTGACCTTGGGTTCACCAACACGGTCGAGGCCGACGATGGCACCACTGCCATTCCGGTTCTCAACAGCGGGAGCATCGACTTTCTGGTGACTGACTGGAACATGCCCGGCATGACCGGTATCGACTTGCTGCGCCATGTGCGCGCCGACGAAAAACTCAAGCATCTTCCAGTGCTGATGGTGACTGCCGAAGCCAAGCGCGAGCAGATCATCGAAGCGGCTCAGGCCGGTGTAAACGGCTATGTGGTCAAACCCTTCACGGCCCAGGCGTTGAAAGAGAAGATCGAGAAAATCTTCGAACGCATCGGTTAACCGCGCCACGGGGGAGCTATGGATAACGAATCTTCAATGGGCGATTTTGAATCGACCCTGAAAAAACATGCCCGCGAACTGGTCGACAGCCTTGAAAAAGGTCGTTTTGGCGATGCGGTTCAAATGATCCATGAGCTCAACCAGACCCGTGACCGTGGTCTGTATCAGGAAGTGGGCAAGCTCACGCGTGAATTGCACAGCGCCATTGTCAATTTCCAGATCGACCCGAACATGCCCCAGGCCGAGGAAGTCTCGCAGATCACCGACGCCACCGAGCGTCTGGGTTATGTGGTCAAGCTGACCGAGGCCGCAGCCAACCGCACCATGGACCTGGTGGAAAGCGCAACGCCGCTGGTCAATGGCCTGAGCGAGGAAGCCCAGGCCTTGAGCACCGACTGGGGCCGGTTCATGCGGCGCGAAGTCGGCGCGGAAGAGTTTCGGGACCTGGCCCGTCGGGTCGACGGTTTCCTGACGCGCAGCAGCACCGATAACCGCGCGGTGGCAAGCAATCTCAACGACATTCTGCTGGCTCAGGACTATCAAGACCTGACCGGTCAGGTGATCAAGCGCGTGACCCAATTGGTCACCGAAGTCGAAAGTAATCTGCTCAAACTGGTGTTGATGGCCAGCCAGGTCGACCGCTTTGCAGGCATCGAACACGACCGTGAAGCGATCCTTGCTGAAAAAGATCCACAAAAACATCTCTCGCAGGGTGAAGGTCCGCAGATTCATGCCGATAAAAGAGAAGACGTTATGTCCGGTCAGGACGATGTGGACGATTTGCTGTCCAGCCTTGGATTCTGAGTTTTAGCCCTGTTTTAGGAGCAGCCATTAATGAGCTTCGGCGCCGATGAAGAGATCCTTCAGGATTTCCTGGTTGAGGCCGGCGAGATTCTAGAGCAACTGTCTGAACAACTGGTCGAGCTGGAAAGCCGACCGGATGATGCGGACTTGCTCAATGCAATTTTTCGCGGTTTCCACACTGTAAAAGGAGGCGCCGGCTTCCTCCAGCTCAATGAGCTGGTGGAGTGCTGCCACATTGCCGAGAACGTGTTTGACATCCTGCGCAAGGGTGAACGCCGCGTTGATTCGGAACTGATGGACGTGGTGCTTGAAGCGCTGGATGCGGTCAATAGCATGTTCAGCGAAGTGCGTGAGCGCTCGCCGATCACTGCGGCCACGCCTGAGTTGCTTGCCGCGCTGGCACGCCTGGCGGAGCCGCAATCGGCTGACGAACCCGCTCCGGCTGTCGAGGCCGCCGTTGAAGAACCGGTCGCCGAGGAATCGGGCGACATCACCGATAACGAATTTGAACAGTTGCTGGACTCGCTGAACGCCGTCAAGGCCCAAGCCGAGGCCCCGACAGCGCCGGTAGCTCCTGCTGCGCCCGCCAATGCGACGGCTGCCGCCAGTGATGAAATCACCGACGACGAGTTCGAGTCGTTGCTCGATCAGCTTCATGGCAAAGGCCAGTTCGCTCCCGATGCAGCCGTCCCTGCGGCGGCCCCGGCCGCCCCGAAAGCGGCGGGCGATAACTCCGACATCACCGACGACGAATTCGAAGCCTTGCTCGATCAGTTGCACGGCAAGGGCACGTTTGCCGTTGACGCGCTGGATTCGGCGATTGCTTCCGCGCCGAAACCGGCCAAGCCTACCGCCGCCGCGGCGGGCAGCGATCTGATCAGCGACCACGAATTCGAATCGCTGCTCGACGAACTGCATGGCAAAGGCAAGTTCACTGAAGTCGGTACGGCTGCCGCAGCGTCTGCTGCCGCCACTGCTGCGCCGGTGGCCAAGGCTGCGCCAAAACCTGCTGCCAAAGCCCCCGAGCCCAAGGCGGAGACACCCAAGCCTGCTCCGGCCGCTGCCCCCGCAGCCGCTCGAGCTCCAGCGGCTCCACCCGCGGAAAAACCGGCCAGCGAAGCCGAGACGACCGTTCGGGTCGACACTGCGCGCCTGGACGAGATCATGAACATGGTCGGCGAACTGGTGCTGGTGCGTAACCGTCTGGTGCGCCTGGGCCTCAACAGCCAGGACGAAGCGATGTCCAAGGCCGTGTCGAACCTCGACGTGGTCACGGCCGATTTGCAGACAGCGGTCATGAAGACCCGGATGCAGCCGATCAAGAAAGTCTTCGGGCGCTTCCCGCGCCTGGTTCGTGACCTGGCTCGCCAGCTCAAGAAAGAAATCAACCTGGAACTGGTGGGTGAAGAAACCGACCTGGACAAGAACCTTGTCGAGGCCCTGGCCGACCCGCTGGTCCACTTGGTGCGCAACGCGGTCGACCACGGCATCGAGTCGCCGGAAGAACGCGAAGCGTCGGGCAAGGTGCGTAGCGGCAAGGTGATACTGGCCGCCGAGCAGGAAGGCGACCACATCCTGCTGTCGATCTCCGACGACGGCAAAGGCATGGACCCGAACGTGCTGCGTTCCATCGCGGTGAAACGCGGTGTGATGGACAAGGATGCCGCCGACCGCCTGAGCGACACCGAGTGCTACAACCTGATCTTCGCCCCGGGCTTCTCGACCAAGACCGAGATTTCCGACGTGTCGGGCCGTGGCGTGGGCATGGACGTGGTGAAAACCAAGATTTCCCAGCTCAACGGTTCGATCAACATTTACTCGACCAAGGGCCAGGGCTCGAAGATCGTCATCAAGGTCCCGCTGACCCTGGCGATCATGCCGACCCTGATGGTGATGCTGGGCAACCAGGCGTTCGCCTTCCCACTGGTCAACGTCAACGAGATCTTCCACCTCGACCTGTCGCGCACCAACGTGGTGGACGGCCAGGAAGTGGTGATCGTACGGGACAAGGCACTGCCGCTGTTCTACCTCAAGCGCTGGCTGGTCAGCTCTGCGGCTCATGTGGAGCAGGGCGAAGGCCATGTGGTGATCCTTTCGGTGGGCACCCAGCGGATCGGCTTCGTCGTCGACCAGTTGGTGGGCCAGGAAGAAGTGGTCATCAAGCCGTTGGGCAAGATGCTCCAGGGCACCCCGGGCATGTCCGGCGCCACCATCACCGGCGACGGCCGCATCGCGTTGATTCTCGATGTGCCAAGCATGCTCAAGCGTTACGCCGCTCGGCGTATTTGATTCTGGAGGGGCGTGGCCCAGGGCCGCGCCTCGTCTAACGGAGTGTTTATGGTAGTTAAAGTCCTGGTGGTGGACGATTCGGGGTTTTTTCGCCGCCGCGTCTCGGAAATTCTTTCGGCGGACACGAGTATTCAAGTCGTCGGTACGGCGACCAACGGCAAAGAGGCAATCGATCAAGCGCTGGCGCTCAAGCCAGATGTGATCACCATGGACTACGAGATGCCGATGATGGATGGCATCACGGCCGTGCGGCATATCATGCAGCGCTGTCCGACCCCCGTATTGATGTTCTCGTCCCTGACCCATGAAGGCGCCCGGGTGACCCTCGATGCGCTGGACGCCGGGGCCGTGGATTTCCTGCCGAAGAATTTCGAGGACATTTCGCGCAACCCCGACAAGGTTCGGCAGTTGCTGTGCGAGAAGGTCCACAGCATTTCCCGCAGCAACCGACGTGTCGGTGCCTACAGCGCGCCTGCGCCTGCGCCGGCTCCTGCGCCCAGCCCTGCGCCAGCCCCTGCTTCGTCGGGCGGTTTCAATCCAGCACCGGTGCGCAGCGCTCCGGCCCCCGCGCCCGCTCGCCCGGCCCCTGCGCCAGCCGCCAGCACGTCGTCGCCGGCCCCCAAGCGCAAAGCCTACAAGCTGGTCGCCATTGGTACGTCCACCGGTGGCCCGGTGGCGCTGCAACGGGTCCTCACACAGTTGCCGGCCAATTTTCCGGCCCCCATCGTGCTGATCCAGCACATGCCCGCGGCCTTCACCAAGGCCTTCGCCGAGCGTCTGGACAAGCTGTGCAACATCAGCGTCAAGGAAGCCGAGGATGGCGATATCCTGCGTCCGGGCCTGGCATTGCTGGCGCCGGGCGGCAAGCAGATGATGATCGATGGCCGCGGCGCGGTGAAAATCCTGCCGGGCGACGAGCGTTTGAACTACAAGCCTTGCGTGGACATTACCTTCGGTTCCGCAGCCAAGTCCTACGGTGACAAAGTTCTGGCGGTGGTGCTCACCGGCATGGGCGCTGACGGTCGCGAAGGTGCGCGGCTGCTCAAGCAGGGTGGCAGTGCAATCTGGGCCCAGGACGAAGCCAGCTGCGTGATCTACGGCATGCCGATGGCCATCGTGAAAGCGGACCTCGCCGATGCGGTGTACGGGTTGGACGACATTGGTAGACACCTGGTCGAGGCGTGCCTGTAATGGATGTGCTCAGCCTGATCGGCATCGTCATGGCGTTCGTCGCCATCATTGGCGGTAATTATCTGGAAGGCGGTCATCTGGGGGCGTTGGCCAACGGCCCTGCGGCGTTGATCGTGCTGGGTGGCACCATCGGCGCCGCGTTGCTGCAGTCGCCCATGAGTGCGTTCAAGCGCGCCATGCAAGTGCTGATCTGGATTCTATTCCCACCTCGCGTGGACTTGGCCGGCGGTATTGATCGGGTGGTGAACTGGAGCCTGACCGCGCGCAAGGAAGGCTTGCTGGGGCTGGAAGGGGTGGCCGATGCCGAACCCGACAGTTACTCGCGCAAGGGCCTGCAATTGCTGGTGGACGGTGCCGAGCCAGAAGCCATCCGCAGCATCCTGGAAGTGGATTTTTACACCCAGGAAAGCCGCGACATCGAAGCGGCCAAAGTTTTCGAAAGCATGGGCGGCTACGCGCCAACCATCGGCATCATCGGTGCGGTGATGGGCTTGATCCATGTGATGGGTAACCTGGCCGATCCGTCGCAACTGGGCAGCGGTATCGCCGTGGCTTTCGTCGCGACGATCTATGGCGTGGCGAGTGCCAACCTGGTGCTGCTGCCGATCGCCGCCAAGCTCAAGGCCATCGCGTTGCGCCAGTCGCGTTATCGCGAAATGTTGCTGGAAGGGATCCTGTCGATCGCCGAAGGGGAAAACCCGCGTTCCATTGAGTTGAAGCTCCAGGGCTTCATGGACTGATGGAGGATATGGAACATGGCACGTCGCAGGCATCGTGAAGAACACGTCAACCATGAACGCTGGCTCGTTTCCTACGCCGACTTCATCACGCTGCTGTTCGCTTTTTTCGTGGTCATGTATTCGATTTCGTCGGTCAACGAAGGCAAGTACAAAGTCATTTCCGAGGCGTTGATCGGGGTTTTCACCGATTCCGACCGAGCCCTCAAGCCCATCCCCATTGGCGATGAGCGGCCCAAGACCACGACGCCGGCCAAGCCGCTGGTCAGGGATGCCGAGCAGGTTGATGCCGGTATCGCGGGCGGTAGCGATCCGCTGAAAAGCATCGCCGACGACATCAGCGCGGCGTTCGGCGACCTGATCAGCTCCAACCAGATGACGGTGCGCGGCAATGAGTTGTGGGTCGAGATCGAACTCAACTCCAGCCTGTTGTTCGGCAGCGGCGATGCCATGCCCAGCGACATGGCGTTCAATATCATCGATAAGGTGGCGGCGATCCTGAAGCCGTTCGACAACCCGATCCATGTCGAAGGCTTCACTGACGACCAACCCATCCGCACCGCGCAGTACCCGACCAACTGGGAGCTGTCCTCGGCCCGTTCGGCGAGCATCGTGCGCATGTTGGCGATGCAGGGTGTGAACCCCGGTCGCCTGGCGTCGGTGGGCTATGGCGAGTTCCAGCCGGTGGCTAATAACGCCACGGCCGAGGGGCGTGCGCGAAACCGTCGCGTAGTGCTGGTGGTGTCGCGAAACCTCGATGTGCGTCGCAGCCTGACCGGTACCGGTACGGCCAATACAAAGCCGGACGCCGCCTTGAAGCGGGCTGGCACACAAACTGCACCGACCTCGGGCAAGTCGCCGGGACGACAGAGTGCCGTCAATTCTCCGTCACCCGATTTATAACCGAGCTATTTCTCGGTCGAGCCTGTTTCGGCCGGGAGGAACGATCCGAATGAGAGTCTGGGCAGTCGCCAATCAAAAAGGGGGTGTGGGTAAAACCACCTCTTCCATCGCTTTAGCCGGATTGCTGGCCGAGGCGGGCAAGCGCGTGGTCATGGTCGATCTGGACCCCCACGGCTCGATGACCAGCTATTTTGGTTACGATCCCGACAGCCTGGAGCACAGCAACTACGACCTGTTCCTGCACAAGGGCGTCGTGCCTGAAGGCCTACCGGGGCAATTGCTGTTGTCCACCAGCGACGAGCGGATTTCCCTATTGCCGTCGAGCACTGCCCTGGCCACCCTGGAACGGCAGTCGCCGGGACAGAGCGGGCTGGGCCTGGTCATCGCCAAGAGTCTGGCGCAGCTGTGGCAGGATTTCGATTACGCGATCATCGACAGCCCGCCGCTGCTCGGTTTGCTGATGGTCAACGCCTTGGCGGCCAGCCAGCAACTGGTGATCCCGGTGCAGACCGAGCACCTGGCGGTCAAGGGCCTGGAACGCATGGTCAATACCCTGGCGATGGTCAACCGCTCGCGCAAGCAATCGCTGGCCTTCAGCATCGTGCCGACCCTTTTCGACCGTCGTACCCAAGCCTCCCTGGGGACCCTGCGCGTGCTGCGGGACATGTACCCGGATGACATCTGGCAAGGCTACATTCCCGTCGATACCCGCCTGCGGGACGCCAGTCGCGCCGGTTTGACCCCTTCTCAATTCGACGGCAAAAGCCGTGGTGTGCTGGCCTACCGGGCGCTGCTCAAGCACCTGCTGGCCCAACAGCTTGTTTCACAGCAGGTGGCTTAAGGTGACGAGGTTTCCCACAGGCATTGCGCTTGCTTGCGAGCGCTCAAGTCCTAGCGCATTCATGCCGATAACCTCTTTAAGCGGCGCAGTATTCCTATGAGCCGCCCGATCAAGACAACCTCGCGTCCGCAAATGGCCTTGCAGTCCTACCTGGACGGGCTGTTGCAGGAAGCGACCGAAGAACTGCCACCGGAACCGAGCGTGATCGAGGCGTTGCCCGAGATCGTTGAAGCCGAAGGTGTGCTGGATGAATTTCAGGCGGCCGTGCTCGAAGAGCAGGCCCGTGATGCACAGAAGTCTGTGCTGGCCGCGGCGATCGAGGCACCGTTGAGCAAGCCTCAGGTGGCGGTGATGGAAGTGCCCGCGCCGATCCTGGCGCCGGTCTCGACCGTGGCACCGTTGCTGCAAGGTCTGGTGACGCCGGTGGTGGAGATCCACCTGCCGCCCAGCAACACGCCGCCGCCGGTGCCGACCGATGACCGGCCTGCCTGGGCCGCCGAACCGTTCGAGTGTTTGTTGTTCGATGTGGCCGGGTTGACCCTGGCGGTGCCGCTGGTATGCCTGGGATCGATTTATTCCCTGGCCGGGCAGGAATTGACGCCGTTGTTCGGCCAGCCGGAATGGTTCCTCGGGATCCTGCCGAGCCAGGCCGGCAACCTGAAGGTGCTGGATACCGCGCGATGGGTGATGCCGGACCGTTATCGCGATGATTTTCGCCAGGGCCTGCAGTACGTGATTTCAGTGCAAGGTTACGAATGGGGTTTGGCGGTGCATCAGGTCAGTCGCTCGTTGCGCCTGGACCCGAACGAGATCAAATGGCGCAGCCATCGAGGGCAACGGCCATGGCTGGCCGGTACGGTGATCGAACACATGTGCGCCTTGCTGGACGTGTCCGAGCTGGCCGAGTTGATCGCCAGCGGCGGGGCAAAACACCTGGGCGGCACCAAGCCGGTCCAGAAACCGAAATAAGACAACCGGTGGCGTACAACGTCACGGGACAGAACACACGCCGCCACAGGCGGTTATTCGAGGGGTCAGGGTATGAATGATAAGGCGTCGTCTCTCAAGGGTTCCGAAGATCCGATTTTGCAATGGGTAACCTTCAAGCTCGATAACGAAACCTACGGCATCAACGTGATGCGCGTTCAGGAAGTGCTGCGCTATACCGAGATCGCCCCGGTACCGGGTGCCCCCAGCTACGTGCTGGGCATCATCAACCTGCGTGGTAACGTGGTGACGGTGATCGATACTCGCCAGCGTTTTGGCCTGAGCTCCACCGAGGTCAACGACAACACCCGTATCGTGATCATCGAAGCCGACAAGCAAGTGGTCGGTATCCTCGTCGACAGCGTCGCCGAAGTGGTTTACTTGCGTCAGTCGGAAATCGAAACCGCGCCTAATGTCGGTAACGAAGAGTCGGCGAAGTTCATCCAGGGTGTCTGCAACAAGAATAATGAGTTGCTGATCCTGGTTGAATTGGAAAAAATGATGAGCGAAGAAGAGTGGTCGGAACTGGAGAGTATCTGATTGATTCTTGAGGTAGCAGTCATTGTCCTGTTCCTTTTTTGGGCAGGCACGCTGGCGATGTTTGTGACCTACATACGTGGCCAGCGGCAGATCGCCGCTCAGCAGGCCCAGGGGGATGCGCTGCGCGATCAGCGCATCAGGGACCTGGCCAAACGCGTCGACGATTACCAGAACGGCACCGTGCGCATGGGCGAAGCCATCCATGAGCTGCGTGCCGTGGTCGCGCCGTTGCCGGACAAACTGGGTCAACTGGAACAGCGTGACCCTTCCACCTTGTCCTTCGCCCAGGCCGCCCGCCTGGTTGGCATGGGCGCCAGCGTCGACGAACTGACCCAAGCCTGCGGCTTGACCCAGGCCGAGGCGGAGTTGATGAGTAAGTTGCACAAGGGCGGCTAAGCGCTTTTGCCTAAATCCAGTGGGAGCGAGCTTGCTCGCGATAGCGGTGTGACAGTCAACGAAGGTGTTGAATGTGCAACCGCCTTCGCGAGCAAGCTCGCTCCCACAGGTTTTTCTGGCGAACCAATCTTTTCAGCCCAGCACCTGTGGCGAGGGGATTTATCCCCGCTCGGGTGCGCAGCAGCCGCCTAAAAATGGGGTCGCTGCGCAACCCAACGGGGATAAATCCCCTCGCCACAGATCAGTAATCGTCGCCGCGGTCGGTCACATCCTTCTCGACACTCGGCGCATTCGGGTCATGCCCCTGAGGGAATTTGCCCTTGAGGTTCCAGGCGAAGGCGATGATCTCGGCAATCGTGCGGTACAGCTCCTCCGGAATGCTGTCGCCCAATTCCATTCGGGCCAACAGCTTCACCAACTCCGCGTTTTCATAGATTGGCACTTCGTTTTCCCGGGCGATCCGCAGGATCTCCTCGGCCAGGGCTTCGTCGCCCTTGGCGGTGAGGGTCGGGGCGTGGTGGCCGTCGTACTTGAGGGCGATGGCTTGGCGGGCTTGGGTGTCGGTGCTCATGCGGTTTCATCCACCCAGCGTTGTTCCAGGCGAGTCTTGGGGCCTTGGGGCGGGGTGCCGAGGTGGCAGTCCAGGTCGCCGACGTTCAGGCCACAGGTCACGAGGCGTTCACGCAGCGCTGTCAGGTTGCTTTCGATCAGGCTTGCGGTGTACGGCCGTTCGGCCCACAACTGGCTCGACAGGCTGCCGCTGAGCAGTTGCGCCTGAACCTGCAGCGGCCCCAACGGTTCCATGTCGAATGCCAGCTCGACCCGCCAGAGTTGCTGCTTCGGCTCGCGTTCTTCCCGGCGTTCGTGTGGCTGCTCCCGGGGCGGGGTTTCCTCGCGCTGGAACTTGACCTGCAAGGGCACGATGTCCTGCAGGTTACGCATTGGGATTTCCAGTTGCCAGGTGCTCATCAGCCGACCGTCGTCGGTCAGGCCGGTCTGTTCCAGGCTCGACAGCTGATGGCTTTGCAGGCGCGACACGGCGGCGGCCGCCAGGCGCAGCAGGTGTTCCAGATCGCCTTCTTCGTCCTGGCCTTTCAACAGGCGCGAGGGCAGGGGGAAACTGGTGGGTTGTGGCTTGGCGCTGACCTGGCCGAGGGTTCCCAGGGCGTTACGCACAAAACTGGGCAGCACCTGGGCCAAGGTGTTGGCGGCGATGATGGCGGTGAGGTTGGTGGACGCGGGCAGGGCCGGCGTCAGTTGGGCGATCAGTTTCAGCAGGTCGCCTTTCATGTCCGGTGCCGGGCCCGGCGGCTGCCCAGCCAGCAATTTGCTTTCCAGAAACGCGCCGCTGGCGATCATGGCCTGGGCCAACCCCTTGGGCGTGCTCAGTTGCTGGACATCCGGCAGGCCCGCCAACAGGCGCGTCACCGCTGCGCGTAGCTCGACGCCGGTTTCGTCGGTGGTCGGCAGGCTTTGCAGGACGGTGATCAGGCTTTCCAGCGAGCCCTGTCGGCTCATTTGCGTGACCAACTGCTGGCTCACCGCCAACTGCTCCTGGCGGTTGCTCAATGGAATGAATTTCAACGTCTGGGCATCTTGCACCTGGGCACTCAGCAGCGTGCCGATGCGCAGCGGTTGCGGGCTGTCGATGTCCAGGGTACTGCCGGCCTGGGCGGTGTTGAGCAGACTCACCAACGAGCGATACACCGCCGGCTGCCCCGGCAACTGCGGCAGGGCCTGGCTGGTGAGTACCTTGCCTTGCAACAGGGTGCCGACCGGCAACTGTGCGGTGTCGATCCGGGTCAGGGTGGCGATGCTGGAAGCGACAGCCTGCTGCACGGTGACAGCCAGGTTGCTGGCGGACGGTTGGGTCACGGCCAGGCTGGTGCCTTGTGGCAACGGCTGGGTGCTGGTGGCCTGCACGGTGGTCTGGCGGCCGCTCTCCAGGGTGACCTTGAGCAACAGCTGGAAGGTCTGGTCGGCTTGCTTGAGCGACAGCACTTCAGCCTGGGCGGTCTGGCCGGAGCCGATCAGGCCTTCGACCGGCGTCAGCAGCTTGAGCAGCTCGCCGGTGACTGCGGGCATACGAGTCGTTGCCGTGGCCTGGGGCAGCGGCGCAATGTTCATGTCGCCTGTCATCTACGGTACTAACCTTCGGGAAATAAGCCCTCTTTAGAGTAGGGCATCACATGTATAATGCCGCCCGTCTTTCCGGGAGTGGCGAAAACCTTGCAATTGTTTGACGCAGCTCTGTGGAACAGGCCGTCAAAGCATCTATGCTGCACCTCTTTAACGGCCGCTGCACCGCCGACTTGAACCGTATAAGGCCCGCGATCCCTTGACCAGTCCTCTCCTGCAAACCGTTGGCCTCGCTTGTGAGCGAGACTTGCGGCTGCTTTTCGAAAATCTCGAATTGAGACTTTCCAGTGGCGATATGGTGCAGATCAGTGGTCCCAACGGCAGCGGCAAGACCAGCCTGTTGCGCCTGGTGGCCGGGTTAATGCAGCCGACCGCCGGCCAAGTGTTGCTCAATGGCCAGCCCTTGCAGAGCCAGCGCAGCGAACTGGCCCGCAACCTGCTCTGGATCGGTCATGCCGCCGGTATCAAGGATTTGTTGACCCCCGAAGAAAACCTCAGCTGGCTCTGTGCGCTGCATCGGCCGGTCGGGCGCGAGGCGATCTGGCAGGCGTTGGCGACCGTAGGGTTGCGTGGTTTCGAAGACGTGCCCTGCCACACTCTGTCCGCCGGTCAGCAGCGCCGCGTGGCCCTGGCCCGGTTGTATCTGGACAGCCCGCCGCTCTGGATACTCGACGAGCCATTTACCGCCCTGGACAAGCAGGGTGTGGCCCAACTTGAAGAACACTTGGCCCGCCACTGCGAAAAGGGCGGTATGGTGCTGTTGACCACCCACCACACGCTGGCCCGGATGCCGTCCGGTTATCGCAACATTGATCTGGGGAACTGGGCCGTATGAGTGTGTTTGGCCTGTTGCTTGCCCGCGAGGCGCGCCTGTTGTTCCGCCGCCCGGCCGAACTGGCCAACCCGCTGGTGTTCTTCGCGATCGTCATTGCGCTGTTCCCGCTGGCGGTCGGTCCTGAGACTCAATTGTTGCAAACCTTGTCGCCAGGGTTGGTCTGGGTGGCAGCGCTTTTATCGGTCCTGCTCTCTCTGGACGGGCTTTTCCGCAGTGATTTCGAAGACGGTTCCCTGGAACAGTGGGTCCTTTCGTCGCACCCCCTGGCCCTTCTGGTTTTGGCCAAGGTACTGGCACACTGGGTTTTCTCCGGACTGGCGCTGGTGCTGCTCTCGCCACTGCTGGCAATGATGCTGGGATTGCCCGGCGCGTGCATGCCCGTGTTGCTGGTGTCGTTGCTGCTGGGCACGCCGGTGCTGAGCCTGCTCGGTGCGGTGGGCGCGGCGTTGACGGTGGGATTGAAGCGCGGCGGCCTGTTGCTGGCCCTGCTGATTCTGCCGTTGTATATCCCGGTGTTGATCCTCGGCAGTGGCGCCTTGCAGGCGGCGCTGCAAGGCATGCCGGCAACCGGTTATCTATTGTGGCTTGGCAGCCTGACCGCCCTGGCGATAACCCTGACACCCTTTGCAATAGCCGCTGGCCTGAAGATCAGCGTCGGCGAATAATAATGACGCCTGGTCAAGAATTGACCACTTCTGCGGAAGTAAAGGCAGACCCGGCGGTTCGTGATGGCGAGCCGCAACCGTGATGGAAACAGCAATGAACTGGACCTGGTTTCATAAGCTCGGCTCACCCAAGTGGTTCTACGGCATCAGCGGCAGACTGCTGCCCTGGTTGAGCCTCTTCGCTCTGCTGCTGATCGGCTCCGGCGTGGTCTGGGGCCTGGCCTTCGCGCCCCCGGACTACCAGCAAGGCAACAGCTTTCGCATCATTTACATACACGTTCCCACGGCGATGCTGGCCCAGTCCGTCTACGTGATGCTGGCCGTGTGCGGTGTGGTCGGGCTGGTGTGGAAGATGAAGCTGGCCGACGTGGCCCTGCAATGCGCCGCCCCGTCGGTGCCTGGATGACCGCCGTGGCGCTGGTCACCGGCGCGATCTGGGGCAAGCCGACCTGGGGCTCATGGTGGGTCTGGGATGCCCGACTGACGTCGATGTTGATCCTGCTGTTCCTGTACTTCGGTCTTATTGCGCTGGGCAACGCCATCAGTAATCGTGACAGCGCCGCCAAGGCCTGCGCGGTGCTGGCGATTGTCGGCGTGATCAACATCCCGATCATCAAATATTCGGTGGAGTGGTGGAATACCCTGCACCAGGGCGCGACCTTCACCCTCACGGAAAAACCGGCGATGCCGGTGGAAATGTGGCTGCCGCTGTTGCTTACCGTATTGGGTTTCTACTGTTTCTTCGGCGCGGTGCTATTGCTGCGCATGCGCCTGGAAGTGCTCAAGCGCGAATCCCGGGCCAGCTGGGTCAAGGCCGAAGTACAGAACAGCCTGGAGATCGCTCGATGAGTTTCGCTTCATTCGGCGATTTCCTCGCCATGGGTCATCATGGCCTGTATGTCTGGTCAGCCTATGGCATTTGCCTGGCGGTGCTGGCCCTCAACGTGGCGGTGCCGATCGTGGCCCGCAAGCGGTATCTGCAACAAGAGGCGCGTCGTCTGCGCCGGGAGAACGGTCAGTGAATCCGCTGCGCAAAAAACGTCTTGTCATCATTCTTGCGATCCTGGTGGGTGTCGGTGCCGCGGTCGGCCTGGCCCTGAGCGCCCTGCAGCAGAACATCAACCTGTTTTACACCCCGACCCAGATCGCCAATGGCGAAGCGCCCAAGGACACGCGTATCCGCGCCGGTGGCATGGTGGAGAAGGGCTCGTTGGTGCGGTCCGGGGATTCCCTGGACGTGAAATTCAACGTCACCGATTTCAGCAAGACCGTGACCATCAGCTATCGCGGCATCCTCCCGGACCTGTTCCGCGAAGGGCAAGGCATCGTCGCCCTGGGCAAGCTCAATGCCGATGGCGTGGTGGTGGCCGATGAAGTGCTGGCCAAGCACGACGAGAAATACATGCCGCCGGAAGTGACCAAGGCTTTGAAAGACAGCGGCCAGTCGGCGCCCGCTCCCGTGAAGGAGGGTTGATCGATGACTGCTGGCATTTTTATTCCCGAGTTGGGCCACCTGGCGATGATCCTGGCCTTGTGCTTTTCCCTGGTGCAGGCCGTGGTGCCGCTGCTCGGTGCCTGGCGCGGCGACCGTCTGTGGATGAGCCTGGCCCAGCCAGCGGCGTGGGGGCAGTTCGCCTTTATGCTGTTTGCCTTCGGTTGCCTGACCTATGCCTTCATGGCCGATGATTTTTCCGTGAAGTACGTCGCCAGCAACTCCAACAGCGCCTTGCCCTGGTATTACAAGTTCAGCGCGGTGTGGGGCGCCCATGAAGGCTCGCTGTTGCTCTGGGCGTTGATCCTCGCCGGCTGGACCTTGGCGGTCTCGGTGTTCTCCCGGCAGTTGCCCCAGGTGATGCTGGCCCGCGTGCTGGCGGTGATGGGCATGATCAGCACCGGTTTCCTGCTGTTTTTGATCGTCACCTCCAATCCGTTCGAGCGCATCCTGCCTCAGATGCCGATGGATGGCCGCGACCTCAATCCCTTGCTGCAGGACATCGGCCTGATCGTTCACCCGCCGATGCTCTACATGGGCTACGTCGGCTTCTCCGTGGCCTTCGCCTTTGCCATTGCCGCGTTGCTGGGCGGTCGTCTCGATGCTGCGTGGGCGCGCTGGTCGCGCCCGTGGACCATCGTCGCCTGGGCCTTCCTCGGCGTCGGCATCACCTTGGGCTCATGGTGGGCCTACTACGAACTCGGCTGGGGCGGCTGGTGGTTCTGGGACCCGGTGGAAAACGCCTCTTTCATGCCCTGGCTGGTGGGCACTGCGCTGATTCACTCCTTGGCGGTCACGGAAAAACGTGGCGTGTTCAAGAGCTGGACCGTGCTGCTGGCCATCGCGGCATTCTCGCTGAGCCTGTTGGGAACCTTCCTGGTGCGTTCCGGCGTACTCACTTCGGTGCATGCCTTTGCGTCTGATCCCGAGCGCGGGGTGTTCATCCTGATGTTCCTGATGTTCGTGGTGGGCGGTTCGCTGACGTTGTTCGCCCTGCGCGCGCCCGTGGTGAAGAGCCAGGTCGGCTTCAACCTCTGGTCCCGGGAAACCCTGCTGCTGGGCAATAACCTGGTGCTGGTGGTGGCCGCCTCGATGATTCTCCTGGGCACCCTCTACCCGCTGGTGCTCGACGCGTTGTCCGGGGCCAAGCTGTCGGTGGGCCCGCCGTACTTCAACGCGTTGTTCATTCCACTGATGGCGATCCTGATGGTGGTGATGGCAATCGGTATGCTGGTGCGCTGGAAAGACACCCCGGTCAAGTGGTTGCTGGGCATGTTGACCCCGGTGCTGTTGGGCACCGCCGCCCTGGCCGTGGTGGCTGGCGTGGCCTATGGCGATTTCAACTGGGCAGTGCTGGCAACGTTCGTGCTGGCGGCCTGGGTGTTGCTGGCCGGCGTACGGGATATCTTCGACAAGACCCGTCACAAAGGCCTGATCAAGGGCCTGCCCACCCTGACCCGAAGCTACTGGGGCATGCAGATCGCCCACCTGGGCATCGCCGTCTGCGCCATGGGCGTGGTGCTGTCCAGCCAGAACAGCGCCGAGCGCGACCTGCGCCTGGCACCGGGAGAATCCATGGACTTGGGCGGCTATCAGTTCGTTTTCGAGGGCGCCAAACATTTTGAAGGCCCGAACTTCACCTCCGACAAAGGCACCGTGCGGGTCATTCGCGACGGCCGGGAAGTGACCGTATTACACCCGGAAAAACGCCTCTACACCGTGCAGAACTCGGTGATGACCGAAGCCGGGATCGATGCCGGTTTCACCCGCGACCTCTACGTGGCGCTGGGTGAGTCCCTGGGCGACGGCGCCTGGGCGGTGCGGGTCCACGTCAAGCCGTTCGTGCGCTGGATCTGGTTCGGTGGCCTGCTCACCGGCCTGGGTGGGGTGTTGGCGGCGCTGGATCGGCGCTATCGAGTCAAGGTGAAAACCCGGGTGCGTGAGACCCTGGGCATGACGGGAGCCGCTGCATGAAGCGTTGGTTGATGCTGGTCCCGTTGGCGCTGTTTCTGTTGATGGCGGTGTTTTTGTACCGGGGGCTTTACCTGAACCCGAGCGAGCTGCCATCGGCGATGATCGGCAAGCCGTTCCCGGAGTTTTCCCTGCTCTCGGTGCAAGGCGACAAAACCCTGACCCGTGCCGACCTGTTGGGTAAGCCGGCGCTGGTCAACGTGTGGGGCACCTGGTGCATTTCCTGCCGGGTCGAGCACCCGGTGCTGAATAAACTGGCCCAGAACGGCGTGGTGATCTACGGCGTCAATTACAAGGACGTCAACGCCGATGCCTTGAAGTGGCTGGCCGAGTTCCACAATCCGTATCAACTGGACATTCGCGATGAAGAGGGCTCCCTGGGCCTGAACCTGGGTGTCTATGGCGCGCCGGAGACGTTCTTCATCGACGCCAAGGGCATTATCCGCGACAAGTTCGTCGGCGTGATCGACGAGCAGGTCTGGCGCGAGAAACTGGCCGCCAAGTACCAGGCACTGGTGGACGAGGCCAAGCCATGAAGCGCTGGTTAGCGGCCGCCATCCTCGGGTTAAGCCTCGTCGGTGTGGCTCACGCCGCCATCGACACCTACGAATTCGCCAACGACGGCGAGCGCGAGCGCTTTCGCGAGTTGACCAAGGAACTGCGCTGCCCCAAGTGCCAGAACCAGGACATCGCCGACTCCAACGCACCGATTGCCGCCGACCTGCGCAAGGAGATCTTCCGCATGCTCGGCGAGGGCAAGGACAACCAGCAGATCATCGATTTCATGGTGGATCGCTACGGTGAGTTCGTGCGCTACAACCCGGCGCTATCCTCCAAGACCGCGCTGCTCTGGTTCGGTCCCGCCGGGCTGTTGCTCGGTGGTTTCGTTGTCATCGCGGTGATCGTGCGTCGCCGCCGGGTCCAGCGCACAGCGGCCCCGGATACGCTTTCTGTCGAAGAGCGCCAGCGCCTCGACCAACTGTTGGATAAAACCAAGCATGATTGATTTCTGGCTCGCCGCAGGTCTGCTTCTTCTGGTTGCCCTGAGTTTTCTGTTGATCCCTGTACTGCGCGGTCGTCGCGCCCAGCTGGAGGAGGACCGCACCGCGCTCAATGTGGCGTTGTATGAGGAACGCGTCGCCGAGTTGCAGACCGAGCGGGAGGAGGGCGTGCTCAACGCGGCGCAACTGGACACCGGTCGCGCTGAAGCCGCCCGTGAACTGCTCGCGGACACCGAGGGCGCCGATGTGCCACGGGAGTCGCGGCTGGGCAAGCCGTTGCCGTTGCTCGCCGCTGTGCTGGTGCCCTTGTTGGGCCTGGGGCTGTATCTGCATTTCGGCGCCAGCGACAAGGTCGAATTGACCCGTGAATTCGCCCAGGCGCCGCAGTCGATGGAAGAAATGACCCTGCGCCTGGAACGTGCGGTGGCGGCGCAGCCGGATAACGCCGAGGGTTTGTATTTTCTCGGCCGTACCTACATGGCCCAGGATCGGCCCGCCGATGCAGCGAAGACCTTCGAGCGCACCGTGGCGGTGGCCGGGCGACAGCCCGAGCTGCTGGGGCAATGGGCCCAGGCGCAGTATTTTGCCGATGGCAAGAAATGGTCGGACAAGGTCCAGGCCCTGACCGATGAAGCGTTGAAACTCGATCCGAAGGAAGTCACCAGCCTCGGCCTGTTGGGCATTGCCGCGTTCGAAGGCGAGCGCTACCAGGAGGCGATCGATTACTGGGGGCGTCTGCTGGCGCAACTGCCGGAAGGTGACAAATCTCGTGACGCACTGCAGGGCGGTATCACCCGGGCCACCGAGAAGCTTCAGGCCAGTGGCGGCAAGGTCGCCCAGGCCCCGGTGGCCAAGGCTACCGCATTGCTCAAGGTGCGCGTCGAGCTGGCGCCGGCCCTCAAGGCCAAGGTGCAGCCGGGCGACACTGTGTTCATCTTCGCCCGCGCCGCTTCCGGCCCGCCGGCGCCGCTGGCGGCCAAGCGCATGACCGTTGCCGATCTGCCCGCCACGGTGGAGTTGGGTGACGCGGACGCGATGATGCCGCAGCTGAAACTGTCGAACTTCCCTGAAGTCCAACTGGTGGCGCGCATCTCGCGGGCCGGTCAACCGACCGCCGGCGAGTGGATCGGCCGCAGCCAGCCCCTGGCGAGCAGCACCACGGCGCAGCAACAACTGACCATCGACAGCCCGGACAAATAACAGGAATTCGCACCATGACCGCCATCGCTCGTATCACCCTGCTCACCCTCGTCCTGGGCTTGAGCGCTTGTGCGGTCCAGCGCCCGCCGGAGCCTTCGGCGCCGCTGCCACCCATTCCACCTTCGGGCCCGACCACCAAGCCGGCCCCTTCGACTCCGCCGGGCAAGCCTGTTACCCCGAACAAGCCGGCCAAACCGGTGCCTCGCACCTCCGCCAGTTTCGCCCCGCCGCCAGGTGGCAACAGTCATTGGGATGCCAAGCTTGGGGTCTATGTGCTGGATAACCAGCCCAACACCTTCTATCGCCAGCGCACCTACTACCGTTGGAACAATGGCTGGAGCCGCTCTGTCAGCCCGAACGGTCCGTGGGAAGAAACCACCATCGAAGGCGTACCGGGTGGGTTGGGGCGGCAGTTTCACTAACAAGGGGTGATGAGCCCTTGTGGCGAGGGAGCTTGCTCCCGCTGGGGCGCGCAGCGGCCCCAATCCTAGCCAGTTACCCAGTTGGTTCAGAGTGAACCCATAGAGGGGGCCGCTTCGCAGCCCAGCGGGAGCAAGCTCCCTCGCCACAGGGACCGAGTTCGGCAGTCAAGGTTCGACCTGTCATGTCCGTCGTCGTAGAATGCGCGCCTTTGCGAGCCTTCATCGGCCAACCGCGTATTTATCGGAGCACCTGACCATGACGACTACCCCGACCGGCGACTACCTGGAAACCCTCTACGAAGGCTACGGCCAGCGCTTTCGCATGGACAAGCTGCTGCACGAAGTGCGCACCGAGCACCAGCACCTGGTGATCTTCGAGAACCCGCGCATGGGCCGGGTGATGGCGCTGGACGGTGTGATCCAGACCACCGAAGCCGACGAGTTCATCTACCACGAGATGCTGACCCACGTGCCTATCCTCGCCCACGGCGCGGCCAAGCGGGTGCTGATCATCGGTGGCGGCGACGGCGGCATGTTGCGTGAAGTGACCAAACACGTCGGCGTCGAGCACATCACCATGGTGGAAATCGACGGCACCGTGGTGGACATGTGCAAAACGTTCCTGCCCAACCACTCCAAGGGGGCCTACGACGACCCGCGCCTGAACCTGGTGATCGACGACGGCATGCGGTTCGTCTCCACCACCCAGGAGAAATTCGACGTCATCATTTCCGACTCCACCGACCCGATCGGCCCCGGTGAAGTGTTGTTTTCGGAGAACTTCTACCAGGCCTGCCATCGCTGCCTGAACGAAGGCGGCATCCTGGTGACCCAGAACGGCACGCCGTTCATGCAACTGGGCGAAGTACAGACCACTGCCGGACGCCTGCGTGGCCTGTTTGCCGATTGGCATTTCTACCAGGCCGCCGTGCCGACCTACATCGGCGGCGCCATGACTTTTGCCTGGGGCTCGACCGACACGGCCTATCGCAAGCTGTCCCGCGAGACCCTGCGCGAGCGGTTCATCGGCAGCGGCATCGTCACCCGTTACTACAACCCCGAGGTTCACATCGGTGCGTTCGCCATGCCGCAATACGTGTTGCAGGCGATCAACAAGCCAAGTAACGACTGACTTTTTGCTGTGGCAAGGAAGCTCATGTGGCGCAGAGCCTATGTGGCGAGGGAGCTTGCTCCCGCTGGGTCGCGCAGCGGCCCCAAACCCTGGACAGCTACGCAGTTGTTTCTGAGTGGACCCAGGGAGGGGGCCGCTACGCAGCCCAGCGGGAGCAAGCTCCCTCGCCACAACAGTGCCCAGCTTGAATGAGTGGGTACTTTTGTGTTTCCAGATGTTCATTGGACAAATTTTTCACAAAACCTTGCGGACAATCTCCCGCGCTCTATCGCCGGCGGTTATTTAATGGCAATGCCTTAGCCGTTCGTGCAACATTTGCGCTCTCGCGCAAGCCCCGGGGCCGGCATTGGCCAACAGAGGGTGCGCCGTTGTTCTTTTTGTCACTTCAACTCCAATAGGTCCTCAAACGACATGGCAATTCCTGACGCCCTGAGTCAGCAGCGCACCACGCATCGCCTGCTGCAACCGACCGTCAAATCGCACCTGGCCTACACGTTGCTTTGTGCCCTGGTGATGATGGTCATGTTCAGCCTGCTGCGCGTGGCGCTGCTGGTCTATAACCGCGAAATGATCCTCGACACCCCGGCGGCGACCTTCATTGAAGCGTTCTCCAATGGTCTGCGTTTCGACTTGCGCCTGGTGGTCTACCTCAGCATTCCGTTGCTGCTGGCATTGTTCAGCGCCCGGGCCATGGCGGCCCGCGGTTTCTTTCGTCTCTGGCTGACCGTCACCTCCAGCATCGCGCTGTTCCTGGGCCTGATGGAGATGGACTTCTACCGTGAATTTCACCAGCGCCTCAACGGCCTGGTCTTCCAGTATGTGAAGGAAGACCCGAAAACCGTGATGAGCATGCTCTGGTACGGTTTCCCGGTGGTGCGTTACCTGCTGGCTTGGGTCGGCGGTACGCTCATCCTGAGCCTGGCGTTCAAGGGCGCCGACCGCGCTACTCGCCCGCGCGGGCCTTTCAGCGGCGGCAGTATCGGTACGCGCCAGATCGCCCCGTGGTACGGCCGTGTGGCGGTGTTCATGGTTTGCCTGCTGGTCGCAGTGGCTGCCGCCCGTGGCACCCTGCGCCAAGGGCCGCCCCTGCGTTGGGGTGACGTCTACACCACCGATTCGAACTTCGCCAACCAGTTGGGGCTCAACGGTACGTTGTCGCTGGTGGCGGCGGCCAAGAGCCGGATGTCCGAAGACCGTGACAACATCTGGAAGGCTACCCTCGAGCAGCCGTTGGCACAACAGACCGTGCGCGACATGCTGGTGATGCCCGACGACAAACTGGTGGACACCGAGACTGCCGCCGTGCGCCGCGACTACACGCCACCGGCCGACAAGACCCTGCCCATCAAGAACGTGGTCGTGATCCTCATGGAAAGCATGGCCGGCCACTCGGTGGGCGCCTTGGGTGCGCCTGGCAACATCACGCCTTACCTGGACAAGCTGTCCAAGGAAGGGCTGTTGTTCGACCGCTTCTTCTCCAACGGTACCCACACCCACCAGGGCATGTTCGCCACCATGGCGTGCTTCCCGAACCTCCCGGGTTTCGAATACCTGATGCAGACCCCGGAAGGCAGCCACAAGCTGTCGGGCTTGCCGCAATTGCTCAGTCCACGCGGCTTTGATGACGTGTATGTCTACAACGGCGATTTCGCCTGGGACAACCAGTCCGGCTTCTTCAGCAGCCAGGGCATGACCACGTTCATCGGGCGTAACGATTTCGTGAACCCGGTGTTCTCCGATCCGACCTGGGGCGTGTCCGACCAGGACATGTTCGACCGTGGCCTGATCGAGCTCAAGGCCCGGGAAAACGGCAAGCCGTTCTATGCCTTGCTGCAAACCCTGTCCAACCACACGCCGTACGCACTGCCGACCCCGCTGCCAGTGGAGCGGGTCACCGACCGTGGCAGCCTGAACGAACACCTGACCGCCATGCGCTACTCCGATTGGGCGCTGGGGCAGTTCTTCGAGAAAGCACGCAAGGAGCCTTACTTCAAGGAAACGCTGTTTGTCGTGGTCGGCGATCATGGTTTCGGTAACGAACGCCAGATCAGCGAAATGGACTTGGGCCGCTTCAATGTACCGATGTTGCTGATCGGTCCGGGCGTCCAGGAAAAGTTCGGCCAGCGCAGCCACACCGTGGGGACCCAGGTCGATATCGTTCCGACCATCATGGGCCGCATCGGCGGCCAGGTGCGTAACCAGTGCTGGGGCCGCGACCTGTTGAACCTGCCCGAAGGCGACACGGGTTTTGGTGTGATCAAACCGTCGGGCAGTGACCAGACCACCGCGATCCTTCATGGGGACACTGTCCTGGTGCTGCCGAGGGAAAAGGACATGGCGCCGAAGATGTACCGCTATGAACTGGGTGCCAACCCGCATGCGGAAATCATCCCGGACGCACCGGAGTTCGCGCAGATGAAACTCAAGCTTGAATCATTCCTGCAGACCGCCACCAAAAGCCTGTTGGACAACACCGCCGGCGTGGTTGACGGCAAGCCGGACTGAGGTTCGGCGAGCATAAAAAAAGAGGCCTGGAGAGGCCTCTTTTTTTTTGCTCGCTTAGTGGTTTATATCTTGCCCAGTAATAGCAGGACCAACAGCACCACCAACACTACACCGATGATACCGGATGGACCGTAACCCCAACTTCTGGAGTGCGGGAAGACCGGCAGGCCACCGATCAGCAGGAGGATCAGGATAATGATGAGTATTGTGCCCATTGTTGATTTCCTTATTGGTCAGTTCTGGAGTGATGCAACTTTCAACTACCAGCACGCATGCGTTAAATCCGGGCGGCTTAATATGTCCGACCGTAACGTCCTGTAAAAAATTCAAAGTTTTTTAGTGCTTGAAGAGGCCCTGCTTATCGCGGTTTGTGAAGAGGGGGTTTTCCCCGTTCGGCATGACCCACAAAAAGCATTTCTCAATCAAAACTTCCTACGGTTTGCCCCCGCCATTCAGCACTCTGATGGAGCGTGGGTCCGGCCAGGTCCTTCGCTACACTCGGCCCATCTCTCCCGGAACAACAAGGCTGTTTCCTATGCAAAATCGCATGATGATCACCGGTGCCGGCTCTGGCCTGGGTCGCGAAATCGCGCTGCGCTGGGCCCGTGAAGGTTGGCGCCTGGCCCTGTCGGATGTCAGTGAACCTGGCCTTAAGGAAACCCTCAAGTTGGTGCGAGAAGCCGGAGGCGAGGGCTTCGTCCAGCGTTGCGATGTGCGCGACTACAGCCAACTGACCGCGTTCGCCCAAGCCTGTGAAGAGAAGTTTGGCGGCATCGACATTATCGTCAACAACGCCGGCGTGGCTTCGGGCGGGTTCTTCAGCGAACTCTCCCTGGAAGATTGGGACTGGCAGATTGCGATTAACCTGATGGGCGTGGTGAAGGGCTGCAAGGCGTTCTTGCCGCTATTGGAGAAAAGCCGGGGCAAGATCATCAACATCGCCTCTATGGCAGCCTTGATGCAGGGGCCGGCCATGAGCAACTACAACGTGGCCAAGGCTGGGGTCGTAGCATTGTCGGAGAGCCTCCTGGTCGAGCTGGCACAGCAGGAGATCGGCGTTCACGTGGTATGCCCGTCGTTCTTCCAGACCAATCTGCTGGACTCCTTCCGTGGCCCGACCCCGGCCATGAAAGCCCAGGTGGGCAAATTGCTGGAAAGCTCACCGATCAGCGCCGCCGACATCGCCGACTACATCTACCAGCAGGTCGCCGAGGGCCAGTTCATGATCCTGCCCCATGAGCAGGGCCGGATGGCGTGGGCGGTCAAGCAAAAGAACCCGCAGTTGCTGTACGACGAAATGACCGTCATGGCCGACAAGATGCGCGCCAAGGCTCGACAGAACCCGAGTTGACCTGGGTGCCCGGTGTCCTCAGGATGGCGCCACTCGGCCTTCCTGATGGACATTCCCATGCTCAATTACCTGTGGTTCTTACTCGCCGCGCTATTTGAAATCGCCGGTTGCTATGCCTTCTGGATGTGGCTGCGCCAGGGCAAGAGCGCTTGGTGGATCGCCCCGGCGCTGCTTAGCCTCACGCTGTTCGCGCTGTTGCTGACTCGCATCGAAGCCACCTACGCCGGTCGCGCCTACGCCGCCTACGGTGGTATCTATATCATTGCTTCGATCGGCTGGCTGGCGGTGATTGAACGCGTGCGGCCGCTGGGTTCCGACTGGATCGGTGTAGCGCTCTGTGTGCTGGGGGCCAGTGTGATTCTGTTCGGCCCGCGGTTCTCGGCCTCTTGAAAAAAAGCGGTTCGACAAGGTTTTGCAGGAAGTTTCCTTCAGTCGGCAGAGCTTTGCTTGTAGGGGCTTACTGAATTCTTGCGCCTGCCTTGAGAACACGAAACAGGCCGGGCATGGTCAAGGTCCAGACAATCTTAAGGATAAGAACCATGCTTGTACTAAGCCGCGCAGTGGGTGAGTTGATTTCCATCGGAGATGATATTTCCGTCCGGGTGCTGTCGGTCAGCGGCAGCACCGTGCGTTTTGGCGTGGAGGCGCCTCGTCATATCGATGTTCATCGCTTTGAGATTTACGAAAAGATCCAGAGAAAAAAAGCCAACGCCGCTCGCAAGGCGTGTTCAGTCGAATAGATGCTTGGGCACATCGTGCTTGAGCATCAGTTGACACTGCTCGCTGTCGGGGTCGAAGACGATCAGCGCCTGGCCTTTGGTCAAGGCCTGTCTGACCCGCAATACCCGCGTTTCCAGGGGCGTGTCGTCGCCATTGTCGGTGCCGTCGCGGGTCACGAAATCCTCGATCAGGCGGGTGAGCGTGTCGACTTCGAGTTGGTCGTGGGGAATCAGCATGGTGTACCTCGGCTAGACAATAGCGCGATGCTACGGCCAATGGGCTTTTGCGGCTAGCCTGTGGTCTTTCGGTCACTGCACATCCTTGTGGGAGCGGGCTTGCTCGCGAAAGCGGTGGGTCAGTTTGTATCAACGCTGCATGTACCGACGCCTTCGCGAGCAAGCCCGCTCCCACAGTTGGATTGCGATACACCCGCGCGAGCCATGTTGTTAGCTGGATCAGCTATCCGACCGCTGCCCAATCAAGCTGTCCACCGACGGCACCCGGGTATCGCTTTCCATCTGCGTATCGTGTTCGATCTGGTGACTGAAGCGGTCCAGCGAACCCTGGGCCGGTTGCGCGTCGCTGGCGAACACCGGTGGGCTGAGGATGTAGGCGCCGAGCAAGCGGCTGAGGGCGGCCAGGCTGTCGATGTGGGTGCGTTCGTAGCCGTGGGTGGCGTCGCAGCCAAAGGCGAGCAGGGCGGTGCGGATGTCGTGGCCGGCGGTGACGGCCGAATGGGCGTCGCTGAAGTAGTAGCGGAACAGGTCACGGCGGGCCGGCAGATCGTTCTCCTTGGCCAGTTTCAGCAAGTGCCGCGACAGATGATAGTCGTAGGGGCCACCGGAGTCCTGCATGGCCACGCTGACCGTGTGTTCGCTTGAGTGCTGGCCGGGTGCGACTGGCGCGATGTCGATGCCGACGAACTCACTGACGTCCCAAGGCAGCGCGGCTGCCGCACCACTGCCGGTTTCCTCGGTGATGGTGAACAACGGGTGACAGTCGATCAGCAGCTCTTCGCCACTGTCGACAATCGCCTTGAGCGCCGCCAGCAGCGCCGCGACCCCGGCCTTGTCGTCCAGGTGCCGGGCGCTGATGTGGCCGCTTTCGGTGAACTCCGGCAAGGGATCGAAGGCCACGTAATCGCCGATGCCGACACCCAGGGTTTCGCAATCGGCGCGGGTGGCGCAGTAAGCGTCCAGGCGCAGTTCGATGTGGTCCCAACTGATGGGCATTTCATCCACCGCGGTGTTGAACGCGTGCCCGGACGCCATCAACGGCAGGACGCTGCCACGAATCACCCCGGTGTCGGTGAACAGGCTGACCCGGCTGCCCTCGGCAAACCGACTGGACCAGCAACCCACCGGGGCCAGGGTCAGGCGACCGTTGTCCTTGATGGCTCGCACGGAGGCGCCGATGGTGTCCAAGTGGGCAGACACGGCTCGGTCGGGGCTGCTCTTGCGGCCCTTGAGGGTGGCGCGGATCGTGCCGCGCCGGGTCATTTCAAAAGGAATGCCCAGCTCTTCGAGCCGCTCGGCGACGTAGCGCACGATGGTGTCGGTGAAGCCGGTAGGGCTGGGAATCGCGAGCATTTCCAGCAGGACTTTTTGTAGGTATTCGAGATTCGGTTCTGGAATTTTGCTGATCATGGAAACTCCTGATGGGTTGAGCACATCGATGGTTTCGATGAGAGTGTCCGACTGTTGAATGATGGTGCCTGAACTGGCCTCATCGCGAGCAAGCTCGCTCCCACAGAGGTCCTACGGTGAACACAAAATGTGTAAACACCAGAAACCCCATGTGGGAGCGAGCTTGCTCGCGATGGGGGCTGTTCAGGCACTACACCTCTACTAGGCCACCGCCTGGCTATGGGGAAACAACAGATCCACAAAGCGTTCGGCGGTGGGTTGCGGTTCGTGGTTGGCCAGGCCGGCGCGTTCGTTGGCTTCGATGAACACGTACTCGGGCTGATCGGCCGCTGGCACCAGCAAGTCGAGGCCGACCATGGGGATGTCCAGCGCCCGGGCGGCGCGTACCGCCGCGTCGGCGAGGGTGGGATGAAGGATCCCCGTGACATCTTCCAGGACACCGCCGGTATGAAGGTTCGCCGTACGCCTTACAAACAGGTGTTTCCCGGCCGGCAGGACGCTGTCGTAGTCAAACCCCGCTGCACTCAGCGTGCGTTGGGTCTCGGCGTCCATCGGGATCTTGCTTTCCCCGCCCGTGGCGGCTTGTCGTCGGCGGCTCTGGGCTTCGATCAGTGCGCCGATGGTGTGCTGGCCATCGCCGATCACCTCCGCCGGACGGCGTATCGCGGCGGCCACCACTTCGAAGCCGATCACCAGGATTCGCAGGTCGAGCCCTTCATGGAAGCTCTCCAACAACACCCGGCTGTCAAACTGCCGGGCCGCTTCGATGGCGCTCTGCACTTCTTCAATCGTACGCAAATCCACCGCCACGCCTTGGCCCTGTTCACCGTCCAGCGGCTTGACCACCACTCGCTCGTGCTCATCGAGAAACGCCAGGTTGTCGTCGGCATTACCCACCAGTTGCTGGGCCGGCAGGTTCAGGCCGGCGTTTTTCAGCACCTTATGGGTCAGGCTTTTGTCCTGGCACAAGGTCATGCTGATAGCGCTGGTCAGGTCGCTCAAGGATTCGCGGCAACGCACCCGCCGGCTGCCGTGGACCAAGGTGAATAACCCGGCCTCGGCGTCGTCCACCTGCACTTCGATGCCCCGACGGTGCGCTTCCTCGACAATGATTCGCGCATACGGGTTGAACGACGCCTCGGGTCCAGGCCCCAGGAACAGCGGCTGGTTAATACCGTTCTTGCGCTTGATGGCGAAGGTCGACAGGTTGCGGAAACCGAGTTTGGCGTAGAGGTTTTTCGCCAGCCGATTGTCGTGCAGGACCGAGAGGTCGAGGTAACTCAAGCCACGGCTCATGAAGTGCTCGACGAGATGGCGCACCAGCACTTCGCCAACGCCGGGGCGTGAACATTGCGGATCCACGGCCAGGCACCAAAGGCTGCTGCCGTTTTCCGGATCGTTGAAGGCTTTCTGGTGGTTCAGGCCCATGACGCTGCCGATCACCGCGCCAGTGTCGTCATCTTCGGCCAGCCAGTACACCGGGCCACCCTCATGTCGAGGGGTCAAACGGTGCGGGTCGATGGGCAACATGCCTCGGGCCTGGTACAGCTGGTTGATGGCTTGCCAGTCGGCCTCGTTCTGGGCCCGGCGAATCCGAAAACCGCGAAACACCCGCGTGGCCTGGCGATAGTCGCTGAACCACAGGCGCAAGGTGTCGGACGGATCGAGGAACAGTTGCGCCGGTTCCAGCCCCAGCACTTGCTGGGGCGCGGCGACGTACAAGGCAATGTCCCGTTCGCCGGGCTGTTCGTTGAGCAGTTCCTGGGCCAGGCTCGCCGGGTCCGGGAAGGTGTGACCGATCAGCAATCGGCCCCAGCCGCAACGCACCGCGATCGGGTCCGCGCCCAATGCGCTGCCATCTTCGGCCAGGCGTGCCTGCAGGCGCTCATAGGACGGCGCCTGGCCGCGCAGAAGGCGTTGGTTGTGAACGGTTGCATTAGGTTTCATCAATCAGATTCCTTGCTCGCTGAGCCACAGGTTCAGCGCCGCCAGTTGCCACAGCCGCGAGCCGCGCAACGGCGTGAGCTGGCCGTTGGGGTCGGTCAGCAGGCGGTCGAGCATGGCCGGGTTGAACAGGCCGCGATCCTGGCTCGGATCCAGCAGCAGTTCGCGGACCCAGGCCAGGGTATTGCCTTCCAGGTGCTTGAGGCCCGGCACCGGGAAATAGCCTTTCTTGCGGTCGATGACCTCGCTGGGTATCACCCGCCGGGCGGCCTCCTTGAGGACCTGCTTGCCACCGTCGGGCAGCTTGAATTTCGCCGGGACCCGCGCCGAGAGTTCCACCAGCCGATAGTCGAGGAACGGCGTACGCGCTTCCAGGCCCCAGGCCATGGTCATGTTGTCGACGCGCTTGACCGGGTCGTCCACCAGCATCACCGTGCTGTCCAGGCGCAGCGCCTTGTCCACGGCAGCATCGGCCCCCGGTTGGGCGAAATGCTCCTTGACGAAGTCACCGGCGGCATCGTTGGCGGTCAGCCATTTAGGCTGCACGGTGGCGGCATATTCTTCGTAGCTGCGATCGAAGAAAGCGGCGCGATAGGCCGCGTATGGATCGCTGGCGCCGTCCACCTGCGGATACCAGTGATAGCCGGCGAATAGCTCGTCGGCGCCCTGGCCGCTTTGCACCACTTTGCAGTGCTTGGCCACTTCCCGGGACAACAAGTAGAAGGCGATGCAGTCGTGGCTGACCATCGGCTCGCTCATGGCACGAAACGCCGCTGGCAATTGCTCGATGATTTCTTTTTCGTCGATGCGCAATTGGTGATGGCGGGTGCCGTAGTGTTTGGCGATCAGGTCCGAATACTGGAATTCGTCACCGCGTTCGCCGCCGGCATCCTGGAAACCGATTGAAAAGGTCGACAGGTCCTCGACACCCACTTCCCGCAACAGCCCCACCAGCATGCTCGAATCCACGCCGCCGGACAGCAGCACACCCACATCCACGGCGGCGCGCTGACGAATGGCAACGGCTTCGCGAGTGCTGTCGAGCACGCGGTCGATCCAGTCTTCCAGGTTCAGGTTCTGTTCATCGGCCCGTGGGCCGTAGGGCAGCGTCCACCAGGTTTTCTGCTCGGTGGTACCGTCGGCTTCGATCCGCATCCAGGTGGCGGGTGGCAGTTTTTCAACGCCGGCCAGCAGGGTGCGTGGTGCCGGGACCACCGCATGGAAATTCAGGTAATGATTGAGGGCCACCGGGTCGAGCATCGGGCTGATGTCACCGCCCTTGAGCAGCGCCGGCAATGCTGAGGCGAAGCGCAAGCGTTGGCCGGTGCGCGACAGGTACAGCGGCTTGACGCCGAGGCGATCGCGGGCGATGAACAACCGCTTGGCATCGCGTTCCCAGATGGCGAAGGCGAACATGCCGTTGAGCTTGGGCAACAGCGCTTCGCCCCAGGCGTGGTAGCCCTTGAGCAGCACTTCGGTGTCGCCACCGGAATAGAAGGCGTAGCCCAGGCCTTCGAGCTCGGCGCGCAGTTCCGGGTAGTTGTAGATCGCGCCGTTGAAGGCCAGTGACAGGCCCAACTGATTGTCGACCATGGGTTGGGCCGAACCGTCGGACAGGTCCATGATTTTCAGGCGTCGATGGCCCAGGGCAATCGGGCCCTGGCTATGAAAACCCCACGCGTCAGGGCCGCGAGGGGCCAAGTGATGGGTAATTCGCTCTACGGCCGCAAGGTCCGCAGGTTGTTGATCGAAACGTAACTCACCAGCTAATCCGCACATAAGTCCTTACCGGTTTTTCCGTTGGGGAGGGGTCAAGCTGCACGCGCCGACATGGCGGGTACCCTGAAACTGACCGAGGGGATGGCTGTGAGTTTTAGATCGATGCGTTATAAGCAGGCGGGTGGGGTTGGGTTGAATGTTGCGCGGCCCCTTGTGGGAGCGAGCTTGCTCGCGATAGCGGTGGATCAGTTGGCCTCTGAGTTGACTGACACACTGCTATCGCGAGCAAGCTCGCTCCCACAGGGTTTGTGGCATGTCTCAAGAAGTCGGTGCTAAGCCTTCCCCCGAATCAACCCGCGTAACGCAAACCGGTTCGGATGGCAGGCCTCAGCCACGCTTCGGGGCAGTGGCAGGGGTTCGTTATCCAGCCAGGCGGCGATCAGTTCGCCCGACAGCGGCGCGGTGATCAGGCCCCGGGAGCCGTGGCCGCTGTTGATGTACAGGCCATCGAACCACGGGCAGGGGCTGTCCGGCACTTGGCGAGCGTCCTTGCGCAGGGCCGAATATGCTTCGATGAATGCCTGGCTGTCAGCCAACGGGCCGACAATCGGCAGGTAATCCGGGCTGGTGCAACGGAATGCCGCACGGCCTTCGAGGTGGTGCGGATCCAGCTCGCTGGCGTTGAGGCGATCCACCAGGTCCAGGGAGATTTCTTCCAGCATCTGCAGGTTGCCGGCGTGCTCGGCGGCGGTAGGGGTCAGGTCGTCGCTCTTGAAATCGAAACTGGCGCCCAGGGTGTGCTCGCCCAGTCGCGGTGGGGCCACGTAGCCTTCGGCGCACACCACGGTCGTCAGGTCCTGGCTGCGGACGGTCTGGGGCAGACGGGTGATCTGCCCGCGAATGCGCTTGAGCGGCAAGTCGGCGGCCGGTTCGAAACGTTTGATTTCGGCGGCGCTGGCGAGGATCACCACGGGCGCGCTGGCCAGGCAACGTTCGCCGTCCCAGGCCTGCCATTGCTCGTCGACCCGGCGCAGTTGCAGCACTTCATGATGGGGCTGCACGTCAATCGCCGGCCCCGAGGCTTGCCAGCGACACAGCGCCGGGGGATGGACCCAGCCGCCTTCGGGATAGAACAAACCGCCACAGGCCAGGCCGATGCCGGCCCGTGACTCGGCCTGTGGCTGATCGAGCGAATGCAGCAAGTCTTGTGGAAATGCCTCGGCCAGCTGCGCCTGGCGCTCGGCTTCCTTGGGGTTGAAGGCCAGTTGCAAGACTCCGCAAGCGTCCCAGTCAACGCCGCGTTGCAGCTGCTCCAGCACGCGCCGGGTGTAGCCGAAACCGCTGAGGATCATCTGCGACAACGCCGTGCCGTGGGCCGAAAGCTTGAGGTACAGCACGCCCTGGGGGTTGCCGGAGGCTTCCTCGGCCAATCCGGCATGACGTTCCAGCAGCGTCACCTGCCAGCCCCGTGCGGCGAGGCTCGCCGCGCTGGCGCAACCGGCCAGGCCGCCGCCGATCACCAGTGCCCGGCGCTCGCCGGTCAACGGAGCGGGGCGCGCGTACCAGGGTTTCGCCGTGAGCGGCGCCGGTACCTGCTCCGGCCAGCCGAGAAATACACCGCGCAGGATTTCCCATTTGTGGCCGATGCCCGGCGTGCGCTTCATCTTGAAACCCGCCGCGTTCAACAACCGCCGCACCCAACCGGTGCTGGTGAAGGTGCTGAGGGTGGCGCCGGGCGCCGCCAGCCGTGCCAACTCGGCGAACAATTCGGCGGTCCACATCTCGGGGTTCCTGGCCGGCGCAAAGCCGTCCAGAAACCAAGCGTCGACTTGCCCATCCAACTGCGGCAACTGCTCCAGGGCATCGCCGATCAACAAGGTCAGCGTCACCCGTCCATCCGCCAACGTCAGGCGCTGGAAACCCTGGTGGATCGCGACGTACTGCTCAAGCAATTGATCCGCCTGAAGGGCCAGCTGCGGCCATAGCGCCAGGGCCCGGCGCAGGTCCTGTGGGCTCAAGGGGTATTTCTCGACACTGACAAAATGCAGCCGCGCCCGGGCTGGGGCGCATTGCTCGAACAGCTGCCAGGCGCAGAGGAAGTTCAAGCCGGTGCCGAACCCGGTTTCGCCAATCACCAGTCGTCCGTCCTCCGGCAGCGCAGCAAAGCGCTCGGCCAGGTTGTTCTGCTCAAGGAACACGTAACGGGTTTCTTCCAGGCCCGACTGGTCGGAAAAGTACACGTCGTCGAACACCCGCGAACGCGGGCGACCCTGGTCATCCCAGTCGAGTTGGGCGTGGTGCTGTGCGGGTGTCATGGCAGGCTCGGTCGAAACAAGGTGGCCATTCTAGCCGATCGGTATCCGCTTGCTTGACCCATCGCAATAGAGCGCTGTTCTGGATGGAATCTGCTGCACCAGGCTGCGTCCAATCCGCTAGTCTTGCCCCATTCCTGGAAGGAGCTGCCCATGTTTGAATCCGCTGAAATCGGTCACGCCATTGATAAAGACACCTTTGAGGCCGAGGTGCCGGCACTGCGTGAAGCGCTGCTCGAGGCTCAATTCGAGTTGCAGCAGCAGGGCCGGTTTCCGGTCATTGTGCTGATCAATGGCATCGAAGGCGCGGGCAAGGGCGAGACGGTGAAGTTGCTCAATGAGTGGATGGACCCGCGGCTGATCGAAGTGCGCACCTTCGACCAACAGACTGACGAGGAACTGGCGCGGCCACCGGCCTGGCGTTATTGGCGGATGCTGCCGGCCAAGGGGCGCATGGGGATTTTCTTCGGCAATTGGTACAGCCAGATGCTGCAAGGGCGGGTTCACGGCGAGTTCAAGGACCCACGGCTCGACCAGGCCATCAACGCGGCAGAACGCCTGGAAAAAATGCTCTGCGATGAAGGCGCGCTGATTTTCAAGTTCTGGTTCCATCTGTCCAAGAAGCAGATGAAAGCGCGGCTCAAGGGGCTCAAGGATGACCCGCTGCACAGCTGGCGCATCAGTCCGCTGGATTGGCAGCAGTCCCAGACTTATGACAAGTTCGTCCAGTACGGTGAGCGGGTGCTGCGCCGCACCAGTCGCGATTACGCGCCGTGGCATGTGATCGAAGGCGTGGACAGCTGTTATCGCAGCCTCACGGTGGGAAGGATCCTGCTCGAAGGATTGCGCCAGGCCCTGGACCGGCCGAAGGTCAAGCCGGAAAAGGTCAGTGTGGCACCGTTGCCGGCGTTGGACGATCAGGTGACGCTGATTGGCAGCCTGGACATGACCCTGCGCCTGGACAAGGCCGATTACGAGGAACAACTGATTACCGAGCAAGCGCGGTTCGCCGGTTTACTGCGGGATAAACGCATGCGCCGCCATGCCTTGGTGGCGGTGTTCGAAGGCAACGATGCGGCGGGCAAGGGCGGCGCGATCCGGCGGGTCGCGGCGGCCCTCGACCCGCGCCAATACAGCATCGTGCCGATTGCCGCGCCCACCGAAGAGGAGCGCGCCCATCCCTACATGTGGCGGTTCTGGCGGCATATTCCGGCGCGGGGCAAGTTCACCGTGTTCGACCGTTCCTGGTATGGCCGGGTGCTGGTGGAACGGGTCGAAGGGTTTTGCAGCCGGGCCGACTGGCTGCGGGCCTACGGCGAAATCAACGATTTCGAGGAGCAGATTGCCGACGCCGGCGTGGTGGTCGTCAAGTTCTGGCTGGCCATCGACAAGGAGACTCAGCTGGAGCGCTTCCAGGAACGTGAGGAGATCCCCTTCAAGCGTTTCAAGATCACCGAGGACGACTGGCGCAACCGGGATAAGTGGGACGCCTACCGGGCGGCGGTGTGCGACATGGTGGACCGTACCAGCACCGAGATTTCTCCCTGGACCCTGGTAGAGGCCAACGACAAGCGCTGGGCACGGGTCAAGGTGCTGCGCACCCTTAACCAGGCACTCGAGGAAGCGTTCGAACGCTCGGGCAAACAGGCGCGTCAGTCGAAGAAGGGCAAGAAGTAGGCGATGGCAGCGCATACGCGGGGTGAATGATTGTCGCGGTCGGTTATGCAGTGGATTTATGCTCGATTCACTCTCAACCGACCACAATAATGAGGAACAGCCATGCGTGAAGTGGTGATCGTCGACAGCGTACGGACCGGCCTGGCCAAGTCCTTTCGCGGCAAGTTCAACATGACCCGTCCGGACGACATGGCGGCGCATTGTGTCGATGCTTTGTTGGCCCGCAATGACATCGACCCGGCCAGCGTCGAGGATTGCATCGTCGGCGCCGGCTCCAACGAAGGCGCCCAAGGCTTCAACATCGGCCGCAATGTGGCGGTGCTCTCACAATTGGGCATTGGCACCGGCGGCATGACCCTCAACCGTTTCTGCTCTTCGGGCCTGCAAGCCATCGCCATCGCGGCCAACCAGATCGCCTCCGGCTGCAGCGAGATCATCGTCGCTGGCGGTGTGGAATCCATCAGCCTGACGATGAAAAGCGTCAACACCGACAACCTGATCAACCCACTGCTCAAGGAGCAGGTGCCTGGGATCTATTTCCCCATGGGCCAGACGGCCGAGATCGTTGCTCGTCGCTATCAGGTCAGCCGCGAAGAGCAGGACCGCTACGCCTTGCAGAGCCAGCAACGCACCGGCCAGGCCCAGGCGGCCGGGCTGTTCGATGATGAAATTATTCCGATGGCGGTCAAGTACCGTGTCGAGGACAAGAACACTGGCGCGGTGCAGATCCTCGATGGCGTGGTGGATCGCGACGATTGCAACCGTCCGGACACTACCTATGAAAGCCTGGCCGGCCTGAAGCCGGTGTTCGCCGAAGACGGTTCGGTGACAGCGGGCAACTCGTCACAGTTGTCCGATGGCGCCTCGATGACCCTGGTGATGAGCCTGGAAAAAGCCCTGGCCCTGGGGCTCAAGCCGAAGGCGTTTTTCCGTGGTTTTACCGTGGCCGGTTGCGCGCCAGACGAGATGGGCATCGGTCCGGTGTTTTCCGTGCCGAAGTTGCTCAAGGCCAAAGGCTTGCAGATCGCTGATATCGATTTGTGGGAGCTTAACGAGGCCTTTGCGTCCCAGTGCCTGTATAGCCGTAATCGGTTGGAAATCGATCATGAGAAATACAATGTCAACGGTGGCTCGATTGCCATCGGCCACCCGTTCGGGATGACCGGCTCACGGCAAGTGGGGCATCTGGTGCGCGAGCTGCAACGGCGTAACCTGCGCTACGGCATCGTGACCATGTGCGTGGGCGGTGGGATGGGGGCGACGGGATTGTTCGAGGCGGTGCGTTAACCGTTTACCGAAGAGATGGGGTGGCAAAAGAATCATCTGTTGGGAGGGATTTAACTGTGGCGAGGGGATTTATCCCCGTTGGGCTGCGTAGCAGCCCTGAAACCTGAACCCCCAGTGTGTCAGACACACTGGGGGTTTCTTTTGGGGCTGCTGCGCAGCCCAGCGGGGATTTATCCCCTCGCCACAGGAATGCTGCGCCCAGAACTGGGGGGACTTAGCTGGCAACCTGGGTCAACTGCTGCATCCGGCTGATATACGCCTCTATCTCCCGTTCCGCTGCCTCGCGACTGGCGAATGGACCCTCCTGCGTGCCTTCGCGGGTATTGAAATAAAACTCGCTATTTACCCGGCAGATCCGGTCACTGCGAAAAATCGTCGTAGGAACGGGGTCCTGGGCGCGTTTGCCAAGCATAGTGAGTCTCCAAGGGGCCGCGTGGTCGGTTTCATTGAGCATATGTGGTGTCGTGAATATGCGCCTGGCCAGCCGATCGACGGCTGCGACCCATACAATCCCATGGGCGGCCTTTGCCCAACTGTCCCTGTGTCGCCGGGCGCGACGCGCCTAGAATGGGGGCTCATTGTCTTGAGCTTCGAGGGTTGCATGCACGTATCGTCCGGTCGCTGGGTCTATGGTCTGTTTCTGGCCCTGTTGACCGCTTTGCTGTGGGGCATCCTGCCGATCAAGCTCAAGCAAGTGTTGCAAGTGATGGATCCGGTCACCGTGACCTGGTTTCGCCTGCTGGTGTCCGGTGGCTTGCTGTTCATCTACCTGGCGGCGACTCGGCGCCTGCCCAGCCGCAAGGTGCTTGGCCCTCGTGGTGGCTGGCTGGTGGCGATGGCGGTGCTGGGGCTGGTGGGCAATTACGTGCTGTACCTGATGGGCCTGAACCGCTTGAGCCCTGGCACGGCGCAACTGGTGGTGCAGATGGGGCCGATCATGTTGCTGGTCGCCAGCCTGTTTGTGTTCAAGGAGCGATTCAGCGTGGGGCAGGGCATTGGCCTGGCCGTGCTGTTGATCGGCTTTACGCTGTTTTTCAACCAGCGCCTCGTCGAGCTGTTGACCTCCTTGAGCGACTACACCGCCGGGGTCTTGCTGGTCTTGCTGGCTTCCACGGTCTGGACGTTCTACGCCTTGGGCCAGAAGCAACTGTTGACGGTGTGGAATTCGCTGCAAGTGATGATGGTGATCTACCTGTTTTGTGCGTTGCTGCTCACGCCTTGGGTGCATCCGTTGGAAGCGCTGCAATTGAGCCCTCTCCAGGGCTGGTTGTTGCTCGCGTGCTGCCTCAACACGCTGATTGCCTACGGCGCGTTTGCCGAGGCGCTGGCCCACTGGGAAGCCTCGCGTGTCAGCGCGACCCTAGCGATCACGCCGCTGGTGACCTTTGCCGCAGTGGCAATAGCCGCCTGGTGGTGGCCTGACTACGTCCATGCCGAGCAGATCAATCTGCTGGGGTATGGCGGGGCGGTGCTGGTGGTGCTGGGATCGGCGCTGGTGGCGCTGGGGCCGTCGCTGATGGCTGGGCTCAGGGCCCGGCGTGAGCGGATGGCCGTCGGGCGTTAAGAGCACAACAGGTCGTGCGACCGACACAAAACCAATGTGGGAGCGAGCTTGCTCGCGATGGCGGCGTGGCGGTCGATGGCGATGTCGACTCGACCGGCCCTATCGCGAGCAAGCTCGCTCCCACATTTTATTTTCAGTGGACGCAAATTTTGCGTCCGGCACACATTCGCTGAGGGCCGCCAGTCATCAGCCCTGGCTACCCGCCTCCAGCATATTCTCCGGTCTCACCCAGGCATCGAACTCTTCATCGCTGAGATACCCCAGCTGCAACGCCGCCTCGCGCAGGGTCAGCCCTTCGCCGTAGGCTTTCTTGGCGATCTCGGCGGACTTGTCGTAGCCGATGTGCGGGTTCAGCGCGGTCACCAACATCAACCCGCGTTCCAGGTGCGCGGCCATCTGCTCGGCATCCGGCTCGAGTCCGGCGATGCAGTGCTGCTGGAAGTTGCTGCAGCCATCGGCCAGCAGACGGATCGATTGCAGCAGGTTATGGATGATCACCGGTTTGAACACGTTCAGCTGCAAGTGGCCCTGGCTGGCGGCAAACCCGATGGTCACGTCGTTGCCCATGACCTGGCAGGCCAGCATCGACAAGGCTTCGCACTGGGTTGGATTGACCTTGCCGGGCATGATGGAACTGCCCGGTTCATTGGCCGGCAATTTCACTTCGGCGAACCCGGCCCGTGGCCCGGAACCCAGCAGACGCAGGTCGTTGGCGATCTTCATCAGGGTCACGGCCAGGGTTTTCAGCGCGCCGGACAGGGCGGTCAGGGGCTCATGGCCCGCCAGCGCGGCAAATTTGTTCGGCGCGGTGACGAACGGCAGGCCGGACAGCGCCGCCAGTTCGGCGGCAATGGCTTCGCCAAAGCCGTGGGGTGAGTTGAGTCCGGTGCCCACCGCCGTACCGCCCTGGGCCAGTTCGCAGACCGCTGGCAGGGCGGCGCGGATGGCGCGTTCGGCGTAATCGAGCTGGGCAATGAAGGCCGACAGTTCCTGGCCAAAGGTGATCGGTGTGGCATCCATCATGTGGGTGCGACCGGTCTTGACCAGTTTCATGTGGCGCGCTGCCAGTTCCGCCAGGCCGCCAGACAGCTCACCGATGGCCGGCAGCAATTGCTGCTGGACGGCCTGCACCGCGGCGATGTGCATGGCGGTGGGGAAGCAGTCGTTGGAGCTCTGGGAGCGGTTGACGTGGTCATTGGGGTGCACCGGGCTCTTGCCGCCGCGCGGGTTGCCCGCCAGCTCGTTGGCGCGTCCGGCGATCACTTCGTTGACGTTCATGTTGCTCTGGGTACCGCTGCCGGTCTGCCAGACCACCAGTGGGAATTGGTCGTCATGCTGGCCGTCCAGTACTTCGTCGGCGGCCTGTTCGATCAGGCGGGCGATGTCGGCGGGCAGATCACCATTGCGGTCGTTGACCCGCGCGGCGGCTTTCTTGATCAGCGCCAGGGCGTGCAGCACCGACAGCGGCATGCGTTCGTTGCCGATGGCAAAGTTGATCAAGGAACGCTGTGTCTGGGCGCCCCAATAGGCATCATCCGGGACTTCAACCTGGCCAAGGCTGTCGGTTTCGATACGGCTCATCGGGTCAAACTCCTGTAGGGCTGAATGCGCAGTTTAGGCCCTGATGGGCGGCGTCGGTTCCCTCAATCTAGGGGCGCCGGGTTCGGCCCGTCAATCGGACGTGGGGAGCATCGGGGTTGAGGCGCGGCGTTTTTTAGGCGCAGAATGGGCGCCCTTGGGGTTTTACCTCGCCTTTAATGAAAGGAAACTCGATGACCCGTCTTCGTGCCATCTGTACCGCAGTTGCTCTGGTGTGTGCCAGCGGCCCTGTTCTTGCCGATACCGCCAGCCACAACGCCAGTGCCGAAGCGTTCCTGACCCTGGCCCACGCTGACAAACTGGGCACCCCGGTGTACATGCAAGTGCAGCAAATGTTTGCCCAGCGCTTTGAGCAGACTAAAGCCCCGGAGTCGAAAAAAGCCACCCTGGAAACCTATCAGGCCAAGGCCAATGCCGCGCTGGACCAGGCCATCGGCTGGAACAAGCTCAAGCCGGACATGGTCAAGCTCTACACCAGCAACTTCAGCGAGTCGGAGCTCAAGGACCTGGTGTCCTTCTACCAGTCGCCATTGGGCAAGAAAGTCCTGGAAAAAATGCCCCAGTTGACTCAGCAATCGGCCCAACTGACCCAGGCCAAGCTTGAAAGCGCGGTGCCGGTGGTCAACAAGCTGCTGGCGGACATGACAGCGGAGCTTGAGCCAAAAGCCGCTGCCCCTGCCCCTGCCAAGAAAAAGCCGTAAGCGGAGCCTGGTATGAGCATGCAACAACGCATCGAATCGACGCTCGGGCTCTTGCAGCCCGAGCACCTGCAAGTGCTGGATGAAAGCCACATGCACAGCCGTGGGTTACAGACCCACTTCAAGGCCGTGGTGGTCAGCCAGCAGTTCGAGGGACTCAATCGCGTCAAGCGCCACCAGAAGGTCTACGGCACGCTGGGCGAGCTGATGGGCGAATTCCATGCGTTGGCGCTGCACACCTACACCCCCGAAGAATGGGCACAGATCGACACCGCCCCGGCTTCGCCAACGTGTGCCGGTGGTAGCAAGGGGTAGAGCGCTACAAGTTTCAAGCTACAAGCTATAGCCCTGTGGCTCGAAGCTTGGAGCTTGAAGCTGCTTTTTTGCTAGAATCCGCAACGCGCCTTCCCGGGCGCGTTTTTTTTCGCGTCCGGTTCACCCTTTACGAGGGTAGCCACCTGGAGAAACACCCATGACACAACCCATTGTCGTGGCGGCACTGTATAAGTTCGTCACCCTTGAAGATTACGTCGAGTTGCGTGAGCCCTTGCTCAAGGCCATGCTCGACAACGGCGTCAAAGGCACGCTGCTGATCGCCCAGGAAGGTATCAACGGCACGGTCTCCGGCACCCGCGAAGGCATCGACGGCCTGCTGGCCTGGCTCAAGAACGATCCGCGCATGATCGACATCGACCACAAAGAGTCGTACTGCGACGAGCAGCCGTTCTACCGCACCAAGGTCAAGCTCAAGAAAGAAATCGTGACCCTCGGCGTTGAAGGCGTAGACCCGAACAAACAAGTCGGCACTTACGTCGAGCCGCAGGACTGGAATGCGTTGATCAGCGATCCGGAAGTGCTGTTGATCGACACTCGCAACGATTACGAAGTGTCCATCGGCACCTTTGAAGGCGCGATCGATCCCAAGACCACCAGCTTTCGCGAGTTCCCCGAGTACATCAAGGCCAACTTCGACCCTGCCCGGCACAAGAAAGTCGCGATGTTCTGCACCGGCGGCATTCGCTGTGAAAAAGCCTCCAGCTATATGCTCGGCCAGGGTTTCGACGAGGTCTATCACCTCAAGGGCGGCATCCTGAAATACCTCGAGGAGGTGCCTCAGGAAGAAACCAAATGGCGTGGCGACTGCTTCGTGTTCGATAACCGCGTGACCGTTCGTCATGACCTCAGCGAAGGAGACTACGATCAATGTCACGCCTGTCGTACACCGATCAGCGTGGAAGACCGTGCCTCGGAGCATTATGTACCGGGCATCAGTTGCCCTCATTGCTGGGATAAGCTGAGCGAGAAGACCCGCCGCAGCGCCATCGACCGGCAAAAGCAGATCGAATTGGCCAAGGCCCGCAACATGCCGCATCCAATCGGCTACAACTACAAGCAGTCATCTTCCGAGGCTTGAACCATGGCGCCACGCCTGCTCTATGTGATGGACCCGATGTGTTCCTGGTGCTGGGGCTTCGCGCCGGTGGCCGAGGCACTGGTCGAGCAGGCGCAAGCCGCCGGTGTGGAGTTGCACCTGGTGGTGGGCGGTTTGCGCACCGGCAGCGGTTCGGCCCTGGAGCCGACTACCCGACGCTACATCCTGGAACATTGGCAGGCCGTCACCGAGGCCACCGGCCAGACGTTCAAGCTTGAAGGTGCATTGCCGGACGGTTTCGTCTACGACACCGAACCGGCCTGCCGGGCCTTGGTGACCGCCCGTAGCCTGGCGCCTGACCTGGCCTGGAAGCTGGTGAAGCTGATCCAGCAGGCTTTTTATGTTCAAGGCCGCGACGTAACCCTCGCCAGCGTCCTGGTGGAATTGGCCGAACAAGCCGGGCTGCCGCGCATCGAATTCGCCGCGGCATTCGATCGCGCCGACCAACATGCGGCCACTGCTGCGGATTTCACCTGGGTGCAGGACCTGGGTATTGCGGGGTTTCCCACGTTGCTGGCCGAGCGTGACGGCCAATTGGCCTTGCTTACTAACGGTTACCAGCCCTTGAGCCAATTGTCTCCATTGCTGGGTCGCTGGCTGGAGCGCGCGGCCTGTGCCTGACCTGTCGGATGAGGCATCGGCCACGCGGCGCATCGATCGGTTGAGTTGGGCAGAAATCCGTAGGCTGGCCCTCAAACACAAAAAAGCCCTGTGGATCGCCAACGGCGTGGCCGTTCTAGCGACGTTGTGCAGTGTGCCAATCCCGTTGCTGTTGCCGCTGCTGGTGGACGAAGTGCTGCTGGGGCACGGCGATGCTGCCTTGAAAGTCATGAATCAGGCATTGCCGACAGAGTGGCAGCGCGCGGCCGGCTATATCGGGCTGATGCTGCTGGTGACCTTGGCCCTGCGGTGCGGCGCGTTGCTGTTCAACGTGTTGCAGGCACGCTTGTTCGCCAGGCTGGCCAAGGACATCGTCTATCGCATTCGTATCCGGTTGATCGAGCGTCTCAAGCGTATTTCCCTGGGCGAGTACGAAAGCCTGGGCAGTGGCACCGTGGCGGCCCACCTGGTCACGGACCTGGACACCCTCGACAAATTCATCGGCGAAACCCTCAGCCGTTTCCTGGTGGCGATGCTGACCCTGGTGGGCACCGCTGGGATTCTGGTATGGATGCACTGGGAACTGGCGCTGCTGATCCTGTTGTTCAACCCGCTGGTGATCTACGCCACGGTGCAGTTGGGCAAGCGGGTCAAGCACCTCAAGAAGCTGGAGAACGACAGCACGTCGCGCTTCACCCAGGCCCTGACCGAAACCCTGGACGCTATCCAGGAAGTGCGCGCCGGTAACCGCCAGGGATATTTCCTCGGCCGTTTGGGGGCGCGCGCCAAGGAGGTCCGCGATTACGCGGTGAGTTCGCAGTGGAAGACCGACGCCTCGAACCGCGCCAGTGGTTTGCTGTTCCAGTTTGGTATCGATATTTTTCGCGCGGCGGCCATGCTCACCGTGGTGTTTTCCGACCTGTCCATCGGCCAGATGCTGGCGGTGTTCAGCTACCTCTGGTTCATGATTGGCCCGGTGGAGCAACTGCTCAACTTGCAATACGCCTTTTATGCCGCCGGCGGTGCGCTATCGCGGATCAACGAGTTGCTGGCCCGTGCCGATGAACCGCAATACGCTGGCGGCGTAGACCCGTTCAAGGGGTGCGAGACCGTGGGCATCGACATTCAAGGCTTGAGCTTCGGTTATGGCGAGGAGCTGGTGCTCGACCAATTGAACCTGTCCATCTCGCCGGGCGAGAAGGTTGCCATCGTCGGGGCCAGCGGCGGCGGCAAGAGCACCCTGGTGCAGCTGTTGCTGGGGCTGTACACGCCGCAGTCGGGGAGCATCCGTTTCGGCGGCGCCACGCAGCAGGAGATTGGCTTGGAAACCATCCGCGAGAACGTCGCGGTGGTGCTGCAGCACCCGGCGCTGTTCAACGACACGGTGCGTGCCAACCTCGCCATGGGCCGGGAGTGCAGTGACGAGGCCTGTTGGCGGGCGCTGGAAATTGCCCAGCTCGATGCCACGGTGCGAGCGTTGCCCCAAGGGTTGGAGAGCGTCGTCGGGCGTTCCGGGGTGCGCCTGTCGGGCGGGCAGCGTCAACGGCTGGCCATCGCCCGCATGGTGTTGGCCAACCCTCGGGTGGTGATTCTCGATGAGGCCACCTCGGCACTGGATGCCGCCACTGAGTACAACCTTCATCAGGCGCTGGCGCGATTCCTCAGCGGGCGTACCACGCTGATCATCGCCCACCGGTTGTCGGCCGTGAAACAGGCTGATCGGGTGCTGGTGTTTGACGGCGGTCAAATCGCTGAAGACGGTGACCATCTACAGCTGATTGCCGAGGGTGGTTTGTACGCCCGACTCTATGGTCACCTGCAACAAATACAGCAGCCTTGAGTTTCCTGCGCTTTTCTGCGCTTAGTATCTTAAAAAACTCAAGGAAACTCCCCGACTTCCTCCGAATTTCAAGCCAAAGCCCTTCGTTCCTTCATCTGGTCATTCGAAGGGTCGAAAACTAGCCTAGGCTGTGGAGTCAGGAGCGGAATTCTCGCGGGTGTTCATCTGGCAGTACCTGTGCAAGGGACCTCATGAAGCAAAAGCAGACTCTCGGAACGCCACGGCTGCTGGGTATTGTCTGGCCCTTTATTGCCGTTGTGTTATTTCAAGCATTACTTGGAGGCGTCAGCCTTTACGTATTGTCTGCGGTTCGCGGCTATGTGGCTGGAGAAAGCCTTTGGTCCAAGGGCCAGAAAGACGCCATCTACTACCTCAATCTCTATGCCGACAGCCGTGACGAGGCGATTTTCCGTAAGTACCAGCAAGCCATCGCCGTACCCGAGGGCGGCCATGAGTTGCGAGTGGCGCTCGACCGTGAGCCGCCGGACCTGGACGCGGCAAGGGCCGGCATCCTCAAGGGCGGCAACCACCCGGACGACGTGTCCAGCGTGATCTGGCTTTATCTGAATTTTCGACACTTCAGTTACCTGGAAGAGGCCATCGATCTCTGGACGGTGGGTGACGGCTATCTGATCGAGCTGGATAACGTCGCCCGGCAGATGCACGACAGCATTACCGCAGGCCAGGCGTCGGAGAGCGATATTCGTAGCTGGAAGGCCCAAATCTTTGCGATCAACGATTCCGTCACCCCGGCTGCCAAGGCTTTCAGCGATGCGCTGGGCGAGGGGTCGCGCTTTATCCTGCGCCTGTTGCTGGTGACCAACTTCGCCACGGCCCTTGGATTGATTGTCCTGGCGTTATTGCGTACGCATAAATTGCTGGCCCAGCGGCAGGTCTTCGCCAATGCGCTGCAACTGGAGAAGGAGCGTGCGCAGATCACCCTGCAATCCATCGGCGACGGGGTGATCACCACCGACGTTGAAGGCGCCATTGCCTACATGAACCCCGCTGCCGAAGCGATGACCCACTGGAAAGCCGAACACGCCACGGGGCTGCCTTTGGCGGCGCTGTTCAATCTGCTCGACGACAACGCACAGACCGAGGGACTGACCCTGATCGAGCACATTCTCAGCGGTCGGCTCAGCGGCGCCAGCGAGCATTCCAAGTTGATCCAGCGCCTGGACGGCAGCACGGTGTCGGTGACCCTGGTGGGGGCGCCGATCCGTCATGCGGGCAAGGTCAGTGGCGCCGTACTGGTGTTGCATGACATGACCCAGGAACGCCAATACATCGCCAACCTGTCGTGGCAGGCCACCCATGACGCCCTGACGGGCCTGGCGAACCGTCGGGAGTTCGAATATCGCCTTGAGCAGGCCTTGCACAACCTCACCCGTCAGGTCGGGCGCCATGCCTTGATGTTTCTCGATCTGGATCAGTTCAAATTGGTCAACGACACTTGCGGCCACGCGGCGGGTGACGAATTGTTGCGGCATATCTGCGCCTTGTTGCAATCGGGCCTGCGGGAAAATGACACCCTGGCCCGGCTGGGCGGCGATGAGTTTGGCATTTTGCTGGAGAATTGTTCGCCGGAGGCCGCGGAAAAAATCGCCGAGGGGCTGCGCCAGACGGTGCAGAACCTGCACTTTGTCTGGAAGGGCCGGCCGTTTGTCACCACTGTGAGCATTGGCCTGGTGCACATCGCCCAGAGCCCGACCACCCTGGAGGCGTCCCTGCGCGCCGCCGACATGGCTTGCTACATGGCCAAGGAGAAGGGGCGTAACCGGGTCCAGGTCTATCACGCCGACGACTCGGAGTTGTCCCTGCGCTTTGGTGAAATGGCCTGGGTCCAGCGTCTGCATATGGCGTTGGAGGAAAACCGCTTCTGTCTTTACGCCCAGGAAATCGCCGCGCTGGGCCCGGGCGACCATGGTGGTGGGCATATTGAAATCCTGCTGCGCCTGCATGACGAAGCCGGGCGGATGATCTTGCCGGACAGTTTCATCCCAGCGGCAGAACGCTATGGCCTGATGACCTCCCTGGACCGTTGGGTGGTGGAGAACGTCTTCAAGATCATCCGCCAATGCCTGAATGAGTCGCGACAAGAGCCAATGGCCATGTGTGCGATTAATCTGTCAGGTACTACTATCGGAGATCAGGCGTTCCTGGACTTCCTGCGTAAACAGTTCGTGGCCTACTCGATCCCGCCAGAAATGATTTGTTTTGAAATTACCGAGACCAGTGCCATTTCGAATCTGGGCAGCGCGATCCGCTTTATCAATGAACTCAAGGGCTTGGGCTGCTATTTCTCGCTGGATGACTTTTGCGCCGGAATGTCTTCATTCGCTTACCTGAAACATTTACCTGTAGACTTCCTGAAGATCGACGGGAGTTTCGTAAAGGATATGCTGGACGACCCGATTAACCGTGCAATGGTCGAGGTGATCAATCACATCGGCCACGTCATGGGTAAGCGCACCATTGCCGAGTTTGTTGAGACCACCCAGATCGAGCAGGCATTGCTGGAGATTGGTGTGGATTACGCTCAAGGGTATGTGATCGAACGCCCGCAATTGTTTACCTGTGACACGTTGCAATGTCGGCCGGCCCGGCCTCAGCCGTTGTTATTCAAGGCCCCCGGCACGTTCCGCTGAACTTCTTTGTTGATCCGGAAAATCACAATCAAAAGGAGCCCGACAGTGATCGACATATTCAACCGAACAGGCCCGCTCATGGACCCCACGAGCTATCCGAAATGGGCACAACAGCTCATTACCGATTGCAGCGAGAGCAAGCGCCGGGTTGTCGAACACGAGCTGTATCAACGCATGCGCGATAACAAGCTCAGCGCCAAGACCATGCGCCACTACCTCATTGGTGGTTGGCCGGTCGTTGAACAGTTCGCTTTATACATGGCACAAAACCTCACCAAGACCCGCTTTGCCCGCCATCCCGGCGAGGACATGGCGCGTCGCTGGCTGATGCGCAACATTCGTGTCGAACTCAACCATGCCGATTACTGGGTGAACTGGAGCGCCGCCCATGGCGTGTCCCTGGAAGATCTGCAAGCGCAACAGGTGGCGCCCGAGCTTCATGCCTTGAGCCACTGGTGTTGGCACACCAGCTCGTCGGATTCATTGATCGTGGCCATCGCCGCGACCAACTATGCCATCGAGGGTGCGACCGGGGAGTGGTCGGCGCTGGTGTGTTCCACCGGCGTCTATGCGGCGGCTTTCGCCGAGGAAGACCGCAAGCGGGCCATGAAGTGGCTGAAGATGCATGCCCAGTACGATGACGCCCATCCTTGGGAAGCCTTGGAAATCATCTGTACCCTGGCAGGCATGAACCCGAGCAAGGCCCTGCAGACAGAACTGCGCCAGGCCGTATGCAAGAGCTACGACTATATGTACCTGTTCCTGGAGCGCTGCATGCAACTGGAGCAGTCGGAGTCCGTGGGGAAAACTTCATCCACCCGTGAGCGCCTGGCGCTGGCTGGGAGCTGATTTCCTCCGCTTCGGATAGCAACCCAATGTGGGAGCGAGTCAGCTCGCGAAGAGGCTGACAGTCAACGGGGAGGTTGGCTGTCAGACCGTCATCGCGAGCAAGCTCGCTCCCACAATGATCCCAGTGTCCTTTGATTGTTTTTTCAGCCCGCCATCGCCAACCGGTTGCGGCCTTCGCGCTTGGCCACGTACAGCGCGCTGTCGGCCCGTCGCAACAGGCTCTCCGCTGATTCGCCCGGCAGCAAGGTTGCGCAACCCAGGCTGACCGTCAGTTCAATCCGTGTGCCCGCCGCGAAATAATCCTGTGCCTGAGCGGCGTAACGCAATCGTTCACCGACCATGGCCGCGGCATCGCGGCTGGTGTTGGAAAGCAGGATCAGAAACTCTTCACCACCAAACCTGAACACCATGTCCACGTTGCGCAGTTGATTCTTGATCGATTCGGCAACGGATTTGAGCACCTCGTCACCAACGCCGTGTCCATGGCTGTCGTTGATGCGCTTGAAATGATCGATGTCGAGCATCAGCAGCGACAAGGGCTGCAGATGACGCCTGGCCATGTCGATTTCACGCACCAGGGTCTGGTCCATGGCGATGCGGTTACCGGTGCCGGTCAGGGGATCGCGCAGGGCGCTTTGGGTGGCGGCACGGTAGAGCAGGGCGTTGCGCAGCGGGTAGAGCAATGTCGAGAGCACGGACTCCAGGTCGCTTTGCTCCGACTCGGAAAAGCGCTGGTTGCGGCGAAACACCAGCTCCCCCAAATGTTCGCCTTCATGGCTGAGGTTGTAGCTGAGGGTGTGATGGCCGCGCTGACCGAATTCGAGACGCAGATCGCTGGGTTTGTGCTGATAGGCCAATGCGTCCAGGGGCACCAGGCGTTGAACTTCCCGGAAAAACAGGCCCAGGATTCGTTGCGGCTCCAGGCTGGTCTGCAATTGTTGGCTCAGTTGCTGACGCAGTTGCGAAAGGTTGACGGACCGTGCCACGAGCGGCGACGGCTGGCCGAAGCCCAGGCGCTGCAACTTGGCGCTGTCGAAGTCAATCGCGTTGATCTGGGTGGGCGTTTTCATTTTGGCGTTAGCCCCTAAGCTAAATCTGTTCCTGCCGGGCTGGGTGAGGCGACTTTGGTAGTGCGTCGTACTGGTCCTTCAGTCCCGTAGGACATCTGATTTGAGTTTAGTCCGCTTCCCTGACAGGCGTAAGACTCGTCTCAACGTCCGTTCCCCGCCGAACATGGCGTGTTTGAGGATATTTAGAGCGAAAGTCGTGCCATTCAGTTCATTAGAATAAAAACCGATTAGGAATCAAGGAATTGATAGCCAATCGCTGGCATCCCTTCGTCTTTTTTTGTGACGTGGACTTGGCGGTTCGTCTGGCTGGGCATCGAAGGCGAGTGCGTCGCGACGGTAATACGTCGCGACGTGGAGGAGGGTTACTGCGCGTTGAAGGCTTGGCCGTTGACACCAGCGCTATCCGGTCCCATCAGGTACAAGTAGACCGGCATGATTTCTTCAGGCGTCGGGTTGTTGAGCGGGTTTTCCCCCGGATAGGCCTGGGCACGCATGCTGGTGCGGGTTGCCCCGGGGTTGATGCTGTTGGCGCGCACCGCGGCGACGGTATCGACTTCGTCGGCCAGGGTCTGCATCAGCCCCTCGGTCGCAAACTTGGACACGCCATAAGCCCCCCAATACGCCCGGCCTTTACGCCCGACGCTGCTGGAGGTGAACACCACGGACGCATCCTGGGACAGCTTGAGCAGCGGTAGCAGGGTGCTGGTGAGCATGAACATGGCGTTGACGTTGACATGCATCACCCGCATGAAATTCTCGCCGGACAATTGTTCCAGCGGCGTGCGCGGGCCAATGATCGAGGCATTGTGCAGCAGTCCGTCCAGATGGCCGAACTCGGTTTCGATCATGGCCGCCAGTTCATCGTATTGATGGGGCAGGGCGGTTTCGAGGTTGAACGGAATCACCGCCGGCTGCGGATGGCCGGCCGCCTCGATTTCATCGTAGACCTGGGTCAGGTTGGCTTCGGTCTTGCCCAGCAACAGCACGGTGGCGCCATGGGCGGCGTAGGCTTTTGCCGCAGCGGCACCGATCCCGCGACCGGCGCCGGTGACCAGAATCACCCGGCCATTGAGCAGGTCGGGACGGGCGGAATAATCAAACATAAAAAACCTCAACAATTAGAGCAGCACAGTACCTGTGGCGAAGAAGCTTTTGTGGCGAGGGAGCTTGCTCCCGTTCGGCGGCGAAGCCGTCGTCCAGGGGACCGCTTCGCGGTCCAGCGGGAGCAAGCTCCCTCGCCACAATGAATCAGCTCAGCAACCGCACAACGCGTTATCCAGCACTTCGCGCAGCGCCGAGGGGTGATCGATCACCACATCCGCGCCCCAATGCCTGGGGTTGTCGTCCGGGTGGATATAGCCGTAGCTCACCGCGCAGGTCTTGGTGCCGGCGTTGCGGCCGGACTCGATGTCCCGCAGGTCGTCGCCCACGAACAACACGCTGGCCGGGTCCAGGTCGAGCATCTTGCACGCCAGGATCAGCGGTTCCGGGTCCGGCTTGCTGTTTTTCACATGGTCAGGGCAGATCAGCACCTTCGAGCGCTCGGCCAGGCCCAGTTGCTGCATGATCGGCTCGGCGAAGCGCACCGGTTTGTTGGTGACCACGCCCCAGATCAGGTTGGCCGCTTCAATATCGGCCAACACCTCGGCCATGCCGTCGAACAGGTGGCTGTGGACCGCGCAACCCTTGAGGTAGCGGTCGAGGAACTCCTGGCGCAGTTCCTCGAACCCCGGTGATTCCGGATCCATGGAAAAGGTCACCGCGACCATCGCCCGGGCACCGCCGGAAATCTCGTCGCGAATGTGCTGTGTGTTCATCGGTGGCAAGCCACGGTCGGCGCGCATGGCCTGGCAGATGGCGATGAAGTCCGGCGCGGTGTCGAGCAGCGTGCCGTCCATGTCGAAGAGAACTGCTTTGAGACGCATCGACTTACTCCTCGCGCAGGGTCTGGATCATGTAGTTGACGTCAACGTCGGCGGCCAGCTTGTAGTGCTTGGTCAGCGGGTTGTAGGTCAGGCCGATGATGTCCTTGACGGTCAGCCCGGCCATGCGGCTCCAGGCGCCCAGCTCGGAAGGCCGGATGAATTTCTTGAAGTCGTGGGTGCCGCGCGGCAGCAGCTTCATGATGTATTCGGCACCGATGATGGCGAACAGGTACGCTTTCGGGTTGCGGTTGATCGTGGAGAAGAACACCTGGCCGCCGGGCTTGACCATGCGAAAGCACGCGCGGATGACCGATGACGGGTCCGGCACGTGTTCGAGCATTTCCAGGCACGTGACCACGTCGAACTGCTCGGGCATTTCCTCGGCCAGGGCTTCGGCGGTGATCTGCCGGTATTCCACGCTGACGCCGGACTCCAGTTGATGCAATTGCGCAACCGCCAGCGGGGCCTCGCCCATGTCGATGCCCATCACCGTCGCCCCGCGCTGGGCCATGGCCTCGCTGAGGATGCCGCCGCCGCAGCCGACGTCGAGGACTTTCTTGCCGGCCAGGTTGACCCGTTCGTCAATCCAGTTGACCCGCAGCGGGTTGATGTCGTGCAGCGGTTTGAATTCGCTTTCACGGTCCCACCAGCGATGGGCCAGGGCTTCGAATTTGGCGATTTCGGCGTGGTCAACGTTGCTCATGTGCAGATCCTCGAAAAACTTGAAAAATCGTGTGCCCCGAGCCATGGCTCCAGGGGCAGGGTTATTCGTTGTGACCGCTGACGCGACGGCCCCAGGCCTGGGCCGTGGCGGTCAGCTGCGATTCGTCCAGGCGAGTCAGCCGGCCATCTTCCAGCAACGGCTTGCCGGCCACCCAGAGGTGTTTCACGCAATCGCGGCCCGTGGCGTAGATCAGTTGCGACACCGGGTCGTAGACTGGCTGCTGGGCCAGGCCCGACAGGTCAAAGGCCACCAGGTCGGCGGCCTTGCCGACTTCCAGGGAGCCGACCGTCGCTTCGATGCCCAGCGCCCGGGCGCCATTGAGCGTGGCCATGCGCAACGCCCGGTGGGCGTCCAGGGCCGTGGCCGAACCGGCGACTGCCTTGGCCAGCAACGCGGCGGTGCGCGTTTCGCCGAGCAAGTCCAGGTCGTTGTTGCTCGCCGCACCATCGGTGCCGATCGCCACATTGACCCCGGCCTGCCACAAGCGCTCCACCGGGCAGAAGCCGCTGGCCAACTTCAAATTCGATTCCGGACAATGAATCACGCTGCAATTGCTTTCTACCAGCAAAGCCTGGTCTTCATCGCTGACCTGAGTCATGTGCACGGCCTGGAAGCGCGGCCCCAACAGGCCCAGCCGTCCCAGCCGGGCCATGGGCCGCTCGCCAGTGTTATCCACAGCCTGCTGCACTTCGAAGGCGGTTTCGTGAACATGCATATGAATGGCCGCGTCGAGCTCTTCGGCGATCACGCGGATTTTCTCCAGGTTCTCGTCGCCCACCGTGTAGGGCGCATGGGGGCCGAATGCGACTTTGATCCGTGGATGGTGCTTGAGGTCGCCAAACAACTCGATGCCCTGACGAATGGCTTCGTCGGCACTGGCGGCACCGGGGATCGGGAAATCCAGGATCGGAATGGCGATTTGCGCGCGGATGCCGCTGTTATGCACGCGTTCGCTGGCAACCTTGGGATAGAAATACATGTCAGAGAAGCAAGTGATGCCGCCCTTGATCTGCTCGGCGATCGCCAGGTCGGTGCCATCGCGCACGAAATCTTCATCGACCCATTTGGCTTCGGCTGGCCAGATATGCTGTTCGAGCCAGGTCATCAAGGGCAGGTCGTCGGCCAGGCCGCGGAACAAGGTCATCGCCGCATGGCCGTGGGCGTTGATCAGGCCCGGGCTGAGCAGCATGCCGGGCAGTTCGCGAACCTGGGCGGCGTCACACTTGAGGGCTTCTGCCCGCGGGCCGATGAACACGATGCAACCGTCGCGGATGCCCAGGCCATGGTCCTTGAGCACGACACCGGCGGGTTCGACAGGCACCAACCAGGTCGGCAGCAATAATAAGTCGAGCGCAACGGCAGGCTTGGGCATCGTGGAAGGGTTCCATGGGTTATAAAGGATGGCGAAGTATACCCGAGCGTCTTCGCAGAGGGATCGCTATAATCGGCGGCTTTTGTTCATGAGTGCGGGGTGAAGGATGCGCGATCGACTGTTGGCTGCGGAGAAGGTGAAGGCCATCGATTGGCGGGATGGCGCCCTGTACCTGCTGGATCAGCGTATTTTGCCGTTCGAGGAAAACTGGATCGCCTACACCAGCGCGGCCGGTGTGGCCGAGGCGATCCGCTCGATGGTGGTGCGCGGCGCGCCCGCTATTGGTATCAGCGCGGCCTATGGTGTGGTGCTGGCGGCGCGGGCGCGGGTAGCCGAGGGTGGTGACTGGCAGGCGGCGCTGGAAGCTGATTTTGCCTTGCTGGCCAGTTCCCGGCCGACCGCGGTAAACCTGTTCTGGGCATTGGACCGGATGCGCGACCGGCTGGGGCGCTTGAAAGAGCACGCCGAGCCGCTGGCGGTCCTTGAGGCCGAAGCCATCGCGATCCATGAGAGCGACCGCGAAGCCAACCTGACCATGGCCCAGCTCGGTGTCGACCTGATTCGCAAGCATCAGGGCAACGCCCAGGCCATCCTGACCCACTGCAACACCGGCGCCCTGGCCACCGGCGGCTTCGGCACGGCCCTGGGGGTGATCCGCGGTGCGTTCCTCGAAGGCATGGTCGAGCGTGTCTACGCCGACGAAACCCGTCCGTGGCTGCAAGGCTCGCGCCTGACTGCGTGGGAACTGGCCAACGAAGGTATTCCGGTGACCCTCAACGCCGACTCCGCCGCCGCCCACATCATGAAGACCAAGGGTGTGACCTGGGTGATCGTCGGTGCCGACCGTATTACCGCCAATGGCGACGTGGCGAACAAGATCGGCACGTATCAGCTGGCGGTCTGCGCCATGCACCACGGCGTGCGCTTCATGGTGGTGGCACCGAGTTCGACCATCGACATGAACTTGGCCAGCGGGGAAGACATCCCGATTGAAGAGCGCGACGGGCGCGAGCTGTTGGAAGTCGGCGGCAAGCGGGTCGGGGCGGATGTGGACGCCTTCAACCCGGTGTTCGACGTCACCCCGGCGGACCTGATCGACGCGATTATCACGGAGAAGGGCATTGTCGAGCGCCCGGATACCGCGAAGATGGCGCAGTTGATGTGTCGCAAGCGGTTGCATTGATGGTGGGTGCTGTCTGACTGCCGCCATCGCGAGCAAGCTCGCTCCCACATTTTGATCGAGTCGCCTGCAGCGTTAATGCACGACACAAATCCATGTGGGAGCGAGCTTGCTCGCTATGAGGCCCGAAAAGTCAATAAAACAAGCAGAATCGAGCCATGAATCTTCATTCACACTGCCTCTGAGGCCCTCTGGCCCTCTATCAGCCTGTCACCGGTCAACTAACTATGCTCCATGCGCATCAGGGGGATAGGTGCGTGGCGGCTCTTGTGATAACATCCGGCGGTTTCCAGGGCTGCCTCGCGAGGTGGCCTTTACTGCGCAGATCCGTGGCATAACTCGTTGATTTGTCGTAAGTCGCTGCACGGCACTTGTTCTGCAGCGGCGAGCTTCGTTCGTCCCATCTGGATGTGACGAGGTTTCACCAGAAAAAGGAATCAGGCTTCTCATGGGCGAACTGGCCAAAGAAATCCTCCCGGTCAATATCGAAGACGAGCTGAAACAGTCCTACCTCGACTACGCAATGAGCGTAATCGTCGGGCGGGCGTTGCCGGATGCGCGCGATGGCTTGAAGCCCGTGCACCGGCGCGTGCTGTTCGCGATGAGCGAGCTGGGCAACGACTTCAACAAGCCGTACAAGAAGTCTGCCCGTGTCGTCGGTGACGTGATCGGTAAGTATCACCCCCACGGTGACACCGCCGTGTACGACACCATCGTGCGGATGGCCCAGCCATTCTCCCTGCGCTACCTGCTGGTAGACGGCCAGGGCAACTTCGGTTCCGTGGACGGCGACAATGCCGCGGCCATGCGATACACCGAAGTGCGCATGACCAAGCTGGCCCACGAGCTGCTGGCCGACCTGCATAAAGAAACCGTGGACTGGGTGCCGAACTACGACGGCACCGAAATGATCCCCGCGGTCATGCCGACCCGTATCCCGAACCTGCTGGTCAACGGTTCCAGCGGTATCGCCGTGGGCATGGCGACCAACATCCCGCCGCACAACCTCGGTGAAGTCATCGACGGTTGCCTGGCCCTCATCGACAATCCCGAGCTGACCGTCGATGAGCTGATGCAATACATCCCCGGTCCGGACTTTCCGACGGCCGCGATCATCAACGGTCGCGCCGGCATCATCGAAGCCTACCGCACCGGCCGTGGCCGCATTTATATGCGCGCCCGCTCGACTATCGAAGACATCGACAAGGTCGGTGGTCGCCAGCAGATCGTCATCACCGAACTCCCTTACCAGCTGAACAAAGCCCGCCTGATCGAGAAGATCGCCGAGCTGGTGAAAGAGAAGAAACTCGAAGGCATCACCGAGCTGCGCGACGAGTCCGACAAGGACGGTATGCGCGTCGTGATCGAGCTGCGCCGCGGCGAAGTGCCGGAGGTGATCCTCAACAACCTCTACGCCCAGACCCAGCTGCAAGCCGTGTTCGGTATCAACATCGTCGCGCTGATCGACGGCCGTCCGCGGATCCTGAACCTCAAGGACCTGCTGGAAGCTTTCGTGCGTCACCGCCGCGAAGTGGTCACCCGCCGCACCGTGTTCGAACTGCGCAAGGCCCGCGAGCGCGGTCACATCCTTGAAGGCCAGGCCGTTGCCCTGTCGAACATCGACCCGGTCATCGCGCTGATCAAGGCCTCGCCAACACCGTCGGAAGCCAAGGAAGCGCTGATCAGCACACCTTGGGAATCCAGTGCCGTGGTGGCAATGGTCGAGCGTGCCGGTGCCGATTCGTGCCGTCCGGAGAACCTCGATCCGCAATACGGCCTGCGCGAGGGCAAGTATTTCCTGTCCCCGGAACAGGCCCAGGCCATCCTGGAACTGCGTCTGCACCGCCTGACCGGCCTGGAGCACGAGAAACTGCTGGCCGAGTACCAGGAGATCCTCAACCAGATCGGCGAGCTGATCCGCATCCTCAACAGCGCTACGCGTCTGATGGAAGTGATCCGCGAAGAGCTGGAAGTGATCCGCGCCGAGTACGGCGACGTACGCCGCACCGAGATTCTCGATGCGCGTCTCGACCTGACCCTGGGCGACATGATCCCGGAAGAAGAGCGCGTGGTGACCATTTCCCACGGCGGCTACGCCAAGACCCAGCCGCTGGCCGCCTACCAGGCCCAGCGTCGCGGCGGCAAAGGCAAGTCGGCTACTGGCGTCAAGGATGAGGACTACATCGCTCACCTGCTGGTCGCCAACAGCCACACCACGTTGTTGCTGTTCTCCAGCAAGGGCAAGGTGTACTGGCTCAAGACCTACGAAATTCCGGAAGCGTCCCGTGCCGCTCGCGGTCGTCCGCTGGTCAACCTGCTGCCGCTGGACAGTGATGAATACATCACCACCATGCTGCCGGTAGAGGAATACACCGAAGGTCACTTTATTTTCATGGCCACCGCCAAGGGCACCGTGAAGAAGACCCCGCTGGAATCCTTCAGTCGTCAGCGCAGCGTTGGCCTGATCGCCCTGGAACTGGACGAAGGCGACGTGTTGATTTCTGCCGCCATCACCGATGGCGAGCGTGAAGTCATGCTGTTCTCCGACGGCGGCAAGGTGACTCGCTTCAAGGAATCCGACGTTCGCGCCATGGGCCGTACCGCCCGCGGTGTGCGCGGCATGCGTCTGCCGGAAGGCCAGAAGCTGATTTCCATGCTGATCCCCGAAGAAGGCAGCCAGATCCTCACCGCTTCGGCGCGTGGTTATGGCAAGCGCACGGCCATCAGCGAATTCCCTGAGTACAAGCGTGGCGGCCAGGGCGTGATCGCCATGGTCAGCAACGACCGTAACGGTCGTCTGGTCGGCGCTGTCCAGGTGCTCGATGGTGAGGAGATCATGTTGATCTCCGACCAGGGCACCCTGGTCCGTACGCGAGTCGCCGAAGTGTCGAGCCTGGGTCGTAACACCCAGGGCGTGACCCTGATCAAGCTGGCCAGTGATGAAACGCTGGTGGGACTTGAACGGGTACAGGAGCCATCGGAAGTCGAAGGCGAGGAGCTGGAAGGCGAGGAAGGCGTGGCGTTCGACGGCACCCTCGGCGCCGATGTCGATGACATGACCGGCGACCAACCGCTCGACGCTGCCGCAGACGAAGAAGAACCGCAGGACTAAGCGGACACGCAGGGGGCGGATGAAGATTCGCCCCCTTGTTGTTTGTCCCTTTTGAAAATTTGCGACACTGCGCATTCTCCTGTGGGAGCGGGCTTGCTCGCGAATGCGGTGGATCAGTTAATGAGCCGTTGACTGACGTACCGTATTCGCGAGCAAGCCCGCTCCCACAAGGGGAGTGGGTTGAATGAAGATTTATGTGACCACCAGATCAGAGCGAGATTGGATGTGAGCAAGAGAGCCTATAACTTCTGTGCCGGCCCGGCGGCGCTGCCTGAAGCGGTCCTGAAGCGTGCCCAGGGTGAACTTCTCGACTGGCATGGCAAAGGCCTGTCCGTCATGGAAATGAGCCATCGCAGCGATGAGTTCGTGTCCATTGCCACCAAGGCCGAGCAGGACCTGCGTGATCTGCTGAGCATCCCGTCCAATTACAAGGTGCTGTTCCTGCAAGGCGGCGCCAGCCAGCAGTTCGCCCAGATTCCGCTGAACCTGCTGCCGGAAAGCGGCAAGGCCGACTACATCGACACCGGCATCTGGTCGCAGAAAGCCATCGAAGAAGCCTCGCGCTACGGCCACGTCAACGTTGCCGCCACCGCCAAGCCCTACGACTATTTCGCCATTCCCGGCCAGAACGAGTGGAACCTGTCCAAGGACGCGGCCTACGTTCACTACGCGCCGAACGAAACCATCGGCGGCCTGGAATTCAACTGGATCCCGGAAACGGGTGACGTGCCATTGGTGGCCGACATGTCTTCGGACATCCTCTCGCGCCCTGTGGATATCTCTCGTTTCGGCATGATCTACGCCGGCGCCCAGAAGAACATCGGCCCAAGCGGCATCCTGGTCAGCATCATTCGTGAAGACCTGCTGGGGCGCGCCCGTTCCCTGTGCCCGACCATGCTCAACTACAAGGTCGCGGCCGACAACGGCTCGATGTACAACACCCCGCCGACCCTGGCCTGGTACCTGTCCGGCCTGGTGTTCGAGTGGCTGAAGGAGCAGGGTGGTGTCGAAGCCATCGGCAAGCTCAACGAAGTGAAGCAGCGCACGCTGTATGACTTCATCGACGCCAGCGGTCTCTACAGCAACCCGATCAACAAGACCGATCGTTCGTGGATGAACGTGCCGTTCCGCCTGGCCGACGACCGTCTCGACAAGCCGTTCCTGGCTGGCGCCGACGAACGCGGCCTGCTGAACCTCAAGGGCCACCGCTCGGTCGGTGGCATGCGCGCCTCCATCTATAACGCCGTCGATATCACTGCGGTCAACGCGCTGATTTCCTACATGGCAGAGTTCGAGAAGGAACACGGCTGATGTCCGAGCAAGAACTCAAGGCGCTGCGCCTGCGCATCGATGCCTTGGACGAAAAGGTCCTCGAGCTGATCAGTGAGCGTGCGCGCTGCGCCCAGGAAGTCGCCCGGGTGAAGATGGCTTCCCTGGCGGAAGGCGAAGTGCCGGTGTTCTATCGTCCTGAACGTGAGGCGCAGGTCCTCAAGCGGGTCATGGAGCGCAACAAGGGGCCGCTGGGCAACGAAGAAATGGCGCGGTTGTTCCGCGAGATCATGTCTTCGTGCCTGGCCCTCGAGCAGCCGCTGAAAGTTGCTTACCTGGGGCCTGAAGGCACCTTCACCCAGGCGGCTGCCATGAAGCACTTCGGTCATGCCGTGATCAGCAAGCCCATGGCGGCCATCGATGAGGTCTTCCGCGAAGTGGCGGCCGGCGCGGTGAATTTCGGCGTGGTGCCGGTGGAAAACTCCACCGAAGGCGCGGTCAATCACACGTTGGACAGCTTCCTCGAGCACGACATGGTGATCTGTGGCGAAGTCGAGCTGCGCATCCACCATCACCTGCTGGTGGGTGAGAACACCAAGACCGACAGCATCAGCCGGATCTATTCCCACGCCCAGTCCCTGGCCCAATGCCGCAAGTGGCTGGACGCGCATTACCCGAATGTCGAGCGCGTGGCGGTATCGAGCAACGCCGAAGCGGCCAAGCGGGTCAAGGGCGAGTGGAACTCGGCGGCGATTGCTGGCGATATGGCTGCTGGCCTCTACGGGCTGACGCGCCTGGCCGAGAAAATCGAGGACCGTCCGGACAACTCCACGCGGTTCCTGATGATCGGCAGCCAGGAAGTGCCGCCGACCGGCGACGACAAGACATCGATCATCGTCTCCATGAGCAACAAGCCCGGCGCGCTCCATGAACTGCTGGTGCCGTTCCACGACAACGGTATCGACCTGACTCGGATCGAGACCCGTCCGTCGCGCAGCGGTAAATGGACCTACGTGTTCTTCATCGATTTCGTCGGCCACCACCGCGATCCGCTGGTAAAAGGTGTGCTTGAGAAAATCAGTCAGGAAGCAGTGGCACTCAAGGTGCTGGGTTCCTACCCCAAGGCAGTTCTTTAAGGGCGGATAGCAAATGAGTGGCAACTTCCTCGCTCTGGCACAGCCAGGCGTGCAACAACTCTCGCCTTACGTTCCGGGCAAGCCCGTGGACGAATTGGCTCGCGAGCTGGACCTGGACCCGGCCAGCATCGTCAAGTTGGCGAGCAACGAAAACCCGTTGGGCGCGAGTCCCAAGGCGCTGGCGGCGATTCGCGATGAGCTGTCCGAGCTGACCCGTTACCCCGATGGCAATGGTTTCTCGCTCAAGAGCCTGTTGGCCGAGCGCTGCGGCGTGGAGCTGAACCAGGTCACCCTGGGCAACGGTTCCAATGACATTCTCGAGCTGGTGGCGCGCGCCTACCTGGCGCCGGGCCTCAATGCCGTGTTCAGTGAGCATGCGTTTGCGGTCTATCCGATCGCCACCCAGGCGGTCGGTGCGGACGCCCATGTGGTGCCGGCCAAGGAATGGGGGCACGATCTGCCGGCCATGCTGGCCGCCATCGACGCCAACACCCGCGTGGTCTTCATCGCCAACCCGAACAACCCGACCGGCACCTGGTTCGACGCCCAGGCCCTGGATGACTTCCTGCAGGACGTGCCCGAGCACGTGCTGGTGGTGCTGGACGAGGCCTACATCGAATACGCCGAAGGCAGCGACTTGCCCGATGGCCTGGACTTCCTCGCGGCCTATCCGAACCTGTTGGTTTCGCGCACGTTCTCCAAGGCCTATGGCCTGGCATCGCTGCGGGTCGGCTACGGTCTGTCCACCGCGGTGGTGGCCGATGTGCTGAACCGCGTGCGCCAGCCGTTCAACGTCAACAGCTTCGCCCTGGCCGCCGCCTGCGCCGCCTTGCAGGATGAGGCCTACCTGGCTGAAAGCCGTCGCCTGAACGAGGCTGGCATGCAGCAATTGGAAGCCGGGTTTCGTGACTTGGGCCTGAGCTGGATTCCATCGAAAGGCAATTTCATCTGCGTCGACATCGGACGAGTGGCGGCGCCGGTCTTCCAGGGCTTGCTGCGTGAAGGCGTGATCGTGCGTCCGGTGGCCAACTACGGCATGCCGAACCACCTGCGCATCACCATCGGCCTGCCTGCGGAAAACAGCCGTTTTCTTGAGGCGCTGAGCAAGGTTTTGGCTCGTGGTTGATGTCACTTCACTGCAACCTGCGACCCCTATGATCGGGCGCCTGGTGGTGGTCGGCCTGGGGTTGATCGGCGGTTCGTTTGCCAAAGGCTTGCGTGAAAGTGGCCTGTGCCGTGAAGTGGTCGGTGTCGACCTGGATCCGCAGTCGCGCAAGCTGGCGGTGGAGCTGGGGGTGGTGGATCGCTGTGAAGATGACCTGGCGATTGCTTGCCAGGGCGCGGACGTGATCCAGCTGGCGGTGCCGATCCTGGCCATGGAAAAACTTCTGGCGCGCCTGGCCGCCATGGACCTGGGGCAAGCCATTCTCACGGATGTCGGCAGCGCCAAGGGTAACGTCGTACGTGCCGCCACCGAAGCCTTCGGTGGCATGCCTGCGCGCTTCGTGCCCGGTCATCCGATTGCCGGTTCCGAGCAGAGCGGGGTGGAGGCCTCCAACGCTGAACTGTTTCGTCGTCACAAGGTGATACTGACGCCGCTGGAGCAGACCGATCCGGCTGCGCTGGCGGTGGTGGACCGTTTGTGGCGCGAGCTGGGTGCCGATGTCGAGCACATGCAGGTCCAGCGTCACGATGAAGTATTGGCCGCCACCAGTCATTTGCCGCATCTGTTGGCGTTTGGTCTGGTGGATTCATTGGCCAAACGCAATGAAAATCTTGAGATCTTCCGTTACGCTGCCGGCGGTTTCCGCGATTTCACGAGAATCGCCGGTAGCGACCCGGTCATGTGGCACGACATCTTCCTCGCTAACCGCGAAGCTGTCCTGCGCACACTCGATACATTTCGCAGTGACCTCGACGCCTTGCGCGACGCGGTCGATGCAGGGGACGGGCACCAATTGCTGGGCGTTTTCACACGCGCCAGGGTGGCCCGCGAGCATTTCAGTAAAATCCTGGCCCGTCGGGCCTATGTGGACGCTATGAACTCCAACGATCTGATTTTCCTGGCACAACCTGGTGGCTCCCTGAGTGGGCGTATTCGTGTACCGGGCGATAAATCGATTTCCCACCGCTCGATCATGCTCGGCTCCCTGGCCGAGGGCGTGACCGAAGTGGAAGGTTTCCTCGAGGGCGAAGACGCCCTGGCGACGCTGCAAGCGTTTCGCGACATGGGCGTGGTCATCGAAGGCCCGCACCACGGTCGCGTGACCATTCATGGTGTCGGCCTGCACGGCCTCAAGCCTGCCCCGGGCCCGATCTACCTGGGTAACTCCGGTACCTCGATGCGCCTGTTGTCCGGCCTGCTGGCCGCGCAAGACTTCGACAGCACCCTGACCGGCGACGCCTCGCTGTCCAAGCGGCCGATGAATCGCGTGGCCAACCCGCTGCGGGAAATGGGCGCGGTCATCGAGACCGCAGCCGATGGCCGTCCGCCGATGACCATTCGTGGCGGCAACAAGCTCAAGGGCCTGACCTACACCATGCCGATGGCCAGCGCCCAGGTGAAATCCTGCCTGCTGCTGGCCGGTCTCTATGCCGAAGGCAAGACCACCGTCACTGAGCCGGCGCCGACCCGCGACCACACCGAGCGCATGCTGCGCGGCTTCGGCTACCCGGTCACGGTCAACGGTGCAACGGCCTCCGTCGAGTCCGGCAACAAATTGACCGCGACCCACATCGAAGTACCGGGCGACATCTCGTCGTCGGCGTTCTTCCTGGTGGCTGCATCGATCGCCGAAGGCTCCGACCTGGTGCTCGAGCACGTCGGCATCAACCCGACCCGTACCGGCGTGATCGACATCCTGCGCTTGATGGGCGCTGACATCACCCTGGAAAACCAGCGTGAAGTCGGCGGCGAACCGGTAGCGGACCTGCGCGTAAGAGCGGCTAAACTCAAGGGTATCGAGATCCCCGAGGCGCTGGTCCCACTGGCCATCGACGAGTTCCCGGTGCTGTTCGTGGCGGCCGCCTGTGCGGAAGGGCGCACCGTGCTGACCGGCGCCGAAGAGCTGCGGGTCAAGGAGTCGGATCGCATCCAGGTAATGGCGGACGGTTTACTGGAACTGGGCGTCAAGTGCCAGCCCACGCCGGACGGGATCATCATCGACGGCGGCCAGATCGGCGGTGGCGAAGTCCATGGTCACGGGGATCACCGTATCGCCATGGCCTTCAGTGTTGCGTCCTTGCGCGCCAATGCGCCAATTCGCATCCATGATTGCGCCAACGTCGCCACGTCGTTCCCGAACTTCCTGGCGCTGTGCGCGCAGGTCGGTATTCGTGTAGCACAAGAGGCACAGTCGTGAACATCAAGGCACCGGTCGTCACCATCGATGGCCCAAGCGGCTCGGGCAAGGGCACCGTCGCCGGGATCCTGGCCAAGCAACTGGGCTGGAACCTGCTCGATTCAGGTGCCTTGTATCGTCTGCTGGCGTTCGCCGCCGCCAACCATGGTGTCGATCTGACCAACGAAGAACTGCTCAAGGCATTGGCCGCGCATCTGGACGTACAGTTCATCGCCGCGACCGATGGTCAACTGCAGCGCATCATCCTGGAAGGCGACGAAGTCAGCGATGTCATCCGCACTGAAAGTGTCGGCGCCGGCGCTTCCCAGGTCGCCGCGCTGCCGGCGGTGCGTGAAGCGTTGCTGCAGCGCCAGCGGGCCTTTCAGGAGCCGCCGGGGCTGGTGGCCGACGGTCGCGACATGGGCACGGTGGTGTTTCCCGATGCGCCGTTGAAGATTTTCCTCACCGCCAGCGCGGAGGAGAGGGCGCGTCGCCGTTATTTGCAGTTGAAGGGCAAAGGCGAGGATGTTAGTCTGTCGAGTCTGCTAGATGAGATCCGTGCACGCGACGAGCGTGATACCCAGCGCGCAGTAGCCCCGCTAAAGCCGGCGGCCGACGCGATTCAGCTGGATTCCACGGAGTTGTCCATCGATCAGGTGCTGCAACGCATCATGAGTGAGATCGCCATTCGCGATATCGCCGGGTGACCAGGAAGCTCCGCAGGGGACCAGTCATAGTCCTGTGGTGCTTCTTTTATATGAAACTAACCCACACCGTCTGGGGTGTGGAGGCGGGCGTATTCTTCGCCCTAATCAACAGGAATTAAAATGAGCGAAAGCTTTGCGGAACTCTTTGAAGAAAGCCTGAAAACCCTGAACCTTCAGGCAGGCTCCATCATCACCGGTGTTATCGTTGATATCGATTACCAAGCTCGCTGGGTAACCGTTCACGCTGGTCTGAAGTCTGAAGCACTCATCCCGCTTGAGCAGTTCTACAACGACGCTGGCGAACTGAACATCAACGTCGGTGACGAAGTTCACGTTGCGCTGGACTCGGTTGAAGATGGCTTTGGTGAAACCAAGCTGTCCCGTGAAAAAGCCAAGCGCGCTGAATGCTGGATCGTTCTGGAAGCGGCTTTCGCAGCTGAGGAAGTGGTCAAGGGCGTTATCAACGGTAAGGTTAAAGGCGGCTTCACTGTCGACGTTAACGGCATCCGTGCGTTCCTGCCAGGTTCCCTGGTTGACGTCCGTCCAGTGCGCGACACCACGCACCTGGAAGGCAAAGAGCTGGAATTCAAGGTCATCAAGCTGGACCAGAAGCGCAACAACGTTGTCGTTTCCCGTCGCAGTGTCCTGGAAGCCGAGAACTCCGCCGAGCGTGAAGCTCTGCTGGAATCGCTGCAGGAAGGCCAGCAGGTCAAAGGTATCGTCAAGAACCTCACCGATTACGGCGCATTCGTCGATCTGGGTGGCGTCGATGGCTTGCTGCACATCACCGACATGGCCTGGAAGCGTATCAAGCATCCTTCGGAAATCGTCAACGTTGGCGACGAGATCGATGTCAAGGTTCTGAAGTACGATCGCGAGCGCAATCGTGTTTCCCTGGGCCTCAAGCAACTGGGCGAAGATCCATGGGTTGCTATCAAAGCCCGTTACCCAGAAAGCACCCGCGTCACCGCTCGTGTTACCAACCTGACCGACTATGGCTGCTTCGCTGAGCTGGAAGAAGGCGTTGAAGGCCTGGTACACGTTTCCGAAATGGACTGGACCAACAAGAACATCCACCCTTCGAAAGTCGTACAAGTCGGCGACGAAGTGGAAGTCATGGTTCTGGACATCGACGAAGAGCGTCGTCGTATCTCCCTCGGCATCAAGCAGTGCAAATCTAACCCATGGGAAGATTTCTCTGGCCAGTTCAACAAGGGCGATAAAATCTCCGGCACCATCAAGTCGATCACCGATTTCGGTATCTTCATTGGTCTGGACGGCGGCATCGACGGCCTGGTTCACCTGTCCGACATCTCCTGGAACGAAGTGGGCGAAGAAGCCGTACGCCGTTTCAAGAAGGGCGACGAGCTGGACACCGTTATCCTGTCGGTTGACCCAGAGCGCGAGCGCATCTCCCTGGGTATCAAGCAACTGGAAAGCGATCCGTTCTCCGAGTACGTTCAAGAGAACGACAAAGGCGCAATCGTTAAGGGCATCGTGAAAGAAGTTGACGCTAAAGGCGCCATCATCACCCTGGCCGACGATATCGAAGCGACTCTGAAAGCCTCCGAAATCAGCCGTGACCGCGTTGAAGACGCGCGCAACGTTCTGAAAGAAGGCGAAGAAGTAGAAGCCAAGATCATCAGCGTTGACCGCAAGAGCCGCGTAATCCAGCTCTCCATCAAGTCGAAAGACGTTGAAGAAGAGAAAGAAGCAATCCAGAGCCTGCGCGACAAGCCAGCTTCGGACACTTCTGCTCCTGGTCCTACCACTCTGGGCGACCTGTTGCGTGCACAGATGGAAAAGCAGAACTAAGTTCTGTCAGACCATAGAAAAAGGGCGACTTCGGTCGCCCTTTTTTGTGCCTGCGATTTTTCAGACTTTTCCGACTCCCATAAGTACTGCCGAATTGCGATCATTCGAGGTGCAACGAAACCAACGCCCCTGCCTGGCTGTCTCTTTTATGAAGCAGATCAATAATCTACTCGGGGCCTCCGGCTTGTGTGTGTAATCGGTCTGGGCTCTCTACCTAAAGGATCTGAATGAACAAGCTCTTTCTGGTATTGACCATCCTGGTGCTGGTGGGGTGCTCTACAAGCGCCAAGACTCACGCAGTGCGTGGTGTCAGCGGTATCGAGGTCGACTGCTCAGGATTGGGTTCCGGTTGGGAGAAGTGCCATAAGCGGGCTGCGAGGGAGTGCAAGGGTGCAGGCTACAAGGTCATTACCCGATCCGACGACGCGAAGGATGAAGACCAATACCCCTTTGGTTTCAATCCCGCAGGTTATCTGACCCGAACGATGTTAGTCATCTGTCGGTAGCTGGGGGAAAGTCCCTCTATCTGCAGGGGAAGAACCGCAGGGGAATGAAGAAGAATGTCAATACTTGGGCTGTTCAAATCCCTCCGACCATGCTAAAACCTTTTCAAGCGATTTTCCTAGCTGCTTGAAAAAGAAGGGAAAAATATGACGAAGTCGGAGTTGATCGAACGAATTGTCACCCATCAAGGGCTACTCTCATCCAAGGATGTGGAGCTGGCTATCAAGACCATGCTTGAGCAAATGTCCCAATGCCTGGCTACGGGAGATCGTATCGAGATCCGTGGTTTCGGCAGCTTCTCCCTCCACTATCGCGCGCCGCGTGTGGGGCGCAATCCTAAGACCGGCCAGTCCGTCAGTCTTGATGGGAAATTTGTCCCTCATTTCAAGCCGGGCAAAGAGCTTAGGGATCGCGTGAATGAGGAGGAGGGGGATGAGCTCTGACGGGGCGTCCAGGAAAGGGCTATTCATGTGGAACTTCAAACGTCTGGCGATGGTCGTACTTGCGGTTCTCGCCGCCTCAGCTATTGTTCTGTTCGTGCTTGAAAATCATCAGCCGGTCGCGCTCTTGTTCTTGGGCTGGTCAGCCCCGCAGCTTCCGGTTTCAGTTTTCGTGCTGTTGGCGTTTCTCGCAGGTATGCTGATCGGTCCGTTACTTACGTGGTTCATGAGTGCGCGTCGGCGGTTGAAATAATGGATGTGTGAGCCCAGGAGTCTTGGAGTAAGGATCACTGCCTACAAATTTTTCTGACTTTGGGTATTTTTTTGTTCGTATTTAATTTGACTCAGTTTGCTGTTTTTTCCGTTGGAGACCTACCCGTCTTGCCTTTTGATGCGTCCAGTTTGACTGCAAGCGCAATCTCAGAAAAAGGAAGCGAGGCCATCCATGCAAAATAATCGTGCTGAAATACGTGGCTCGGATGAGATTGATCTGATTGAGCTTGTGCGTGGGCTTTGGGCTCAGAAGTGGTTGATCGTTGGTATTACTATTCTGGTCACTGCTGGTGCCGCCACCTATGCGTTTCTTAGTAAGCCAGTCTACGAAGCCAAGCTTTTTATCATGCCTCCTACTCAGAATGGTATTGCTGAGCTGAACTATGGGCGGGGTGGAAAAGGCTCTGGTCTGGAGCCTTATTCCATTCAATATGTTTATGACGTGTTTGCCCGAAATCTTCAGGGTGAATCCCTCCGTCAAAGTTTCTTCAATGATATATATCTCCCTTCGCTTGATGAGTCTCAGCGAAAGGGGGCTCTAGACCGATTGTATGGGCGTTTCTCCCGAGAGTTAGTCATAAAGGGGCCTGCTAAGGATACTCCTGATCGTTTTTCGGTGACTGTGCAAGGTGGCGATCCCGTGCGGGTGACAGAGTGGGCCAAGGCATATGTTAAGCGTGCTAGTGGCGCTGCTGAGTCCGAGCTGATCAAGAACGTCACGACTGAAGCATCTGTGAAGGCGAGAAATCTGGAGCAGCGAATTGTCAGCTTGCGTGAGACTGCGCAACGGGTCCGTGAGGATCGGATTCAGCAGTTGCGCGAGGCGCTAAAAATCGCTGAGGCGATTGGCCTGTCTACGCCAACTATAAATTCTTCTGCTGCGGTGGATATTACTGTAGATACGGGTAATAAAATGGATTACCAGCGAGGCAGCAAAGCTTTGGCTGCTGAGATTGTCGCGCTGGAATCTAGAGCTTCCGATGATGCGTTTATAGCGAATTTACGAACACTGCAAATGCGTTATAACTTCTATCGTAAGTTGAATGTAGATTCTGAACATCTTTCAGTTTATCGGCAGGATGGTAGTGTTGAGGTGCCGGGAAGTCCGATTAAACCCAAAAAAGTCTTGATCGTTGGCCTTGGTCTTTTCGCTGGGCTTGTGTTGGGCGTATTTGTCGCATTGGTTTGCTTTGTATTGTTACGCAGTCAAGGTGGTCGATGGACCAAGGAAGCCGGTGGGAACTGAGCGCAGTCTTATAGATCCCACATTCCTCTAGGGGCGTTCAAGTTCACATGGGCTACGCGGGAGGTAAATTTCTCAGTATCATGCTGTAACTGCTGGTGGCTGGGACTGCACTTACACGATCTTCATTACCGCCGGTCGCACTTGGTACTTTATCGTTGACACAGCGGTATTGTGGATGTGCGGGTTTTGCGGAGCGCAAGATAGATGAGGTCTATCACCATTACGTCTATCAGTTCGTTTCGCGAAAATCGCCCTGTGATCCTAGCAATCGCCGCAAACAACCTGTTTGGCTACTGCCGGTGGCATGCTCCGTTTTATTGAATAGGGATGACGCGCTACCTTAGAGCGGTGGCTTGCATGCCGTTGGTGCTTCTTGATCAAGATTCATGCAGGCAAAACTGGAGAAGGTCTAATCTGGAATAAGGCTCATATTGGGCTGGGGCTGTCGAATCTTTCTTACGTGAATTTTGATTCCTGGGAATGGATCCATTTTTAGGAGCTGGCCAAGGTGCGTGAAGGGGTTATGGATAAAGTGAGATCGGCTTTGCTGGGGTTGCCAAGGCGCCACAAGCGCGCAATCCAAGTAGCTACAGATGTGGTTTTGGTTTGGGCCGCTCTGTGGCTGGCATTCGTCGTTCGACTGGGTGTCGAGGCATTGGCCAGTCCGATCGAAACGCACCTTTGGCTTTTTGCTTCCGCTCCGTTGATTGCCATTCCAATTTTCATCCGCTTCGGCATGTATCGTGCTGTCATGCGATATTTTGGTAACGATGCGCTGATCACCATTTGCAAGGCGGTCAGCCTTTCAGCGCTACTGTTAGCCCTCGTAGTGTATTGGTACAGCAACCATAAAACCGTGGTTCCACGCTCGATTATCTTCAATTACTGGTGGCTCAGCCTGATCATGATTGGCGGTCTACGCCTGATGATGCGGCAATATTTCCTGGGTGACTGGTTCACCGCCGCCCAGCATGTACCGTTTACCAATCGTGATGATGGTCTGCCGAAAGTTGCTATTTATGGCGCCGGGGCTGCCGGTAATCAGCTGGTGGCGGCGTTGCGCATGGGCCGGGTGATGCGGCCGGTTGCGTTCATTGACGACGACAACAGCATCGCTGATCGTGTCATTGCCGGGCTGCAGGTGTACCAACCCAAGCATATTCAAAAAATGATCGATACGACTGGCGCTCAGGAGATCTTGCTGGCAGTGCCGTCTTCGTCGAGAGGTCGTCGTCGGGAGATACTGACGCTGCTTGAAGGGTTCCCGCTGCATGTGCGAAGCGTCCCAGGTTTCATGGATCTGGCCAGCGGTCGGGTCAAGGTCGACGACATTCAGGAAGTGGATATTGCGGACCTTCTCGGGCGTGACCCGGTGCCTGCGCAAGCTGACCTGCTTGAGCATTGCATCGCAGGACAGTCCGTTCTGGTGACAGGGGCTGGGGGGTCAATCGGCTCCGAGCTTTGTCGACAAATTCTGGCGCTAAAGCCGACAACGTTGCTGCTTCTCGATCATAGCGAGTTCAATCTCTACAGCATTTTGTCCGAACTTGAGCCTCGTATCGTTCGGGAGTCGTTGTCTGTTCGGTTGCTGCCCATCTTGGGATCGGTCCGGGATCAGAACAAGTTGCTGGACGTCATGAAGACCTGGAATGTCGATACGGTCTATCACGCCGCTGCTTATAAACATGTCCCGATGGTTGAGCACAATATCGCCGAAGGCGTCCTGAACAATGTGATCGGGACATTGAACACGGCGCAGGCGGCGTTGCAGGCAGGTGTGTCGAACTTCGTCTTGATCTCTACAGATAAGGCCGTGCGCCCGACCAATGTAATGGGCAGCACCAAGCGGCTTGCTGAACTGACGTTGCAGGCCCTCAGTCGCGAGTTGGCGCCCGTATTGTTTGGCGACAAGGCCAACGTGTCACGCGTCAATAAAACCCGTTTCACTATGGTCCGGTTCGGCAATGTATTGGGCTCGTCCGGGTCGGTTATTCCGCTGTTCCATAAACAGATCAAGTCTGGCGGGCCGTTGACCGTTACCCACCCCAAGATCACCCGTTATTTCATGACGATCCCCGAGGCCGCTCAGTTGGTGATTCAGGCTGGGTCGATGGGGTTGGGTGGGGATGTATTTGTGCTCGATATGGGCGAACCCGTGAAGATAGTCGAACTGGCGCAGAAGATGATCCACCTGTCGGGCTTGAGTATTCGCTCTGAAAAGAATCCCCAAGGCGACATTTCAATTGTGTTCACAGGGCTACGACCAGGTGAGAAGCTTTACGAAGAGCTGTTGATCGGCGACAACGTCGTCGCAACCCAGCACCCGATGATTATGAGTGCCAACGAAGATCATCTGCCATGGGATGTGCTCAAGACCAGGTTGACCGAGTTGCTGGCTGCCATTGAGCATGATGACTACGCGAGGGTTCGTCAGTTGCTTAGAGATACGGTGAGCGGCTACGCCCCGGACGGCGAGATTGTCGACTGGATCTACCAACAGCGCCGTCTTGAGCCCTGATTGTTACATTCCCTGTAACGTACACATTTGCGATATTGTTCCATCCTTGTCTGGGTGAGGCGCGGGGAGCAACAGCTCTGTATCTCTTGCTCCTGGGAGTGATACCTGAATGCGGACGAAGCCTGGATCGAATGACGGGTGTTGTCTGTCCATCTACAGCCAAGGCGCTATGTAACCTGGCCTGGTGCTATTGATTTCCAGTGACACCAACGATGCTAGACTGTGCCGTGTTGGAGGGCTTCTAGTCTTGAATGTTTAGAGGTATCAACGGCTTCGGGACTAAAGCGGGGCGCGGCAGCACGTGTCCACGTGGAGGAAGTTTTCCACACAGGGTAAAAAAGGACTTAAATGGGTCTCCACTGTGCGCCTGGTGGTACAGAAAACTGTGGTTTCGACAGCCCAAATTTCTCTCTCTTCATCCTGGCCAGCTGGCTAGGCTAAGCGAATCCTGCAACCAGCTTGATCGAGCTGGCTGCGCAGAGGAGTAAACTGTCGGTGTGCAAATGTCGCACCGATTTGCTTGTTACCCATATGAATGTAAGCGTTACGGATCCCATAAACATTGTAGATACGGCCCCGGCCTGGTATCTCGTGCACTGCAAGCCCCGCCAGGATGAGCGTGCGGAAGAGAACCTGCTACGCCAGGGTTACACCTGCTATCGGCCGCAGCACAGCTACGAGCGAGTAATGCGCAGCCGTCGGCTAATCATTACTGAATCGCTGTTCCCTGGATATCTATTCATTCAACTGGCTGCCGATGCCAATTGGGCACCTCTGCGATCGACTCGCGGGGTCTACCGCATAGTGAGCTTCGGTGGTATTCCTCTGCGGCTCGATAACAGCCTGATCATGCATTTGCAGCAACGCACGGCAAAAGCTATCACACCGGCGTTTTCGGCAGGGGATAGCGTACGCATCACCCAAGGAGGCTTTGCCGAACTGGACGCGGTCTTCGTATCAATGGATGGCGAGCAGCGCGTAGTACTGCTGCTCAATATGCTCAACCGCCAGCAAAGGATCAGCATGCCACTGGTGAGTATAATCAAGAATTGAATCAGCCTCGGCAGCGGCCGAGGTCAAAGCAACACCCTGGCTATGCCAGTAGAGTTTTGAAGCCTGCGACGTTCTCAGGAAGCCAACGGTAAATCCTGGGGCGGTAGCGTGTCTGATGCAGATCAAATCTCCAACCGCGCCCGTACGGGTAGGCGGGTTGGGCTTCGTTCGGTGCCAGGCGCGATACTTTTGTTTTGCAGGTTTGGTTTCGGATGGAAGTTATCCGCTATCGCCCCGGGGGTCCCATAGGGAATGCGGTGCCTACATCTGTCGGGAGGGGGCCATCAGGGCGCGACGCTTGGCGGGTCTAGAAATCTTGTCCTAAAGCTAACAGTCAGGGCAAGTCCTTATCGCAAAGGGCGGAGCGTATGACGGACCATACTAGAGTGATTGAGAAGTAATGGACAAATGTCGCAGTAAAATGCTGACAGATTTCGAGTTAAAGCTGTGATTTTTTGAGCTAAAAAGGCCCGTCGTATATTCTGGCCAAGGAACTTATTTAGATGAAAACTCTTTGTGTGTTTGGTACCCGCCCCGAAGCAATCAAGATGGCACCTTTGGCTTTGGCTTTGGCTGCTGACGAGCGCTTTGAGTCCAAGGTATGCGTGACTGGCCAGCACCGAGAAATGCTTGATCAAGTTTTGGGATTGTTTGCCATCGAGCCGGATTTCGACCTGAATGTCATGAAGCCCGGACAGGATCTGACAGACGTGACGACTTCGATCCTTCAGGGTATGAAAACTGTTTTTGCTGAGTTCAAGCCAGACGTCGTATTGGTTCATGGCGATACGGCCACAACGTTTGCGACCAGCCTAGCGGCTTATTATCAACAGATCCCGGTCGCGCACGTAGAAGCGGGCTTGCGGACAGGAAATATTTATTCCCCTTGGCCAGAGGAAGCCAATCGCAAACTGACCGGTGTTTTGGCTAACCTTCATTTCGCTCCCACCGAAACCTCCCGGGCCAACTTGCTACGAGAGGGCGTTGCTCCCGCGAAAATCATTGTCACGGGTAATACTGTGATCGATGCACTAGTGGACGTTATCAAGCGGCTCGACCATGATGAAGAGCTGAACGCCATAGCCTCTGCGCCTTCGGCATTTCTGGATCCTGCTCGCAAACTTATCCTGGTTACCGGGCATCGTCGTGAAAGTTTCGGTGACGGCTTCGAGCGTATTTGCCAGGCACTGATGGAGGTTGCCCAGCAACATCCTGATGTCGATATCGTTTACCCGGTTCACCTCAATCCCAACGTGCGTGAGCCGGTCAATCGTCTGCTCAGTGATATCAGCAACGTTTATCTGATCGAACCGTTGGATTACCTGCCCTTCGCCTCCTTGATGAGCCGCTCGCACATCATCCTGACCGACTCGGGTGGCATTCAGGAAGAAGCGCCTTCGTTGGGTAAGCCGGTGCTGGTCATGCGTGATACCACGGAGCGTCCCGAAGCCGTAGATGCAGGTACCGTTAGATTAGTGGGTACGGAGACGAGCAATATAGTTAGCGAACTAAATCGGCTGCTAACTGATCAAGATGCATACCGCGCCATGAGCTACGCCCATAATCCCTATGGCGATGGTCACGCCTGCGGTCGAATCATTGACGCCTTGTGCAAGATATCCTGAGCTTGCACCCAGCTCTGGCGGTTGTAGGAGCGGGTCTGCTCGTCAGAACCGAGCCTAGTGCAAACATATTTATTTAAGAATATTCAAGGAAGCACCATGCTCTTCCAAACCATTTCCGTCATAGGTCTCGGCTACATTGGTCTACCTACGGCAGCAGTATTCGCATCCCGCAAGAAGAAGGTGATTGGTGTTGATGTCAATCAGCAGGCGGTGGATACCATCAACCGTGGGGAAATTCATATTATCGAACCCGATCTGGATATGGTCGTGCATGCCGCGGTCACCGAAGGTTATCTGCGTGCGACGACACAGGCAGAGCCAGCGGATGCATTTTTAATTGCAGTACCAACCCCGTTCAAGGGCGATCACGAACCGGATCTCTCATATATAGAGTCGGCGAGTAAGGCTATTGCGCCAGTCCTGAAGAAAGGTGACCTGGTGATTCTAGAATCCACCTCCCCGGTGGGCGCGACTGAACAAATGGCGGCATGGTTGGCTGCGTCGCGCCCCGATCTGAGCTTCCCACAAACTCATGGGGAAGACTCTGATATCCGCGTAGCGCACTGCCCCGAACGGGTTTTACCAGGCCATGTCTTGCGGGAACTTGTGCGGAATGATCGAGTGATTGGCGGCATGACAGCCAAATGCTCGGAGGCAGCGGTAATACTTTATAAGACTTTCGTAGAAGGTGAGTGTGTCATTACCAACGCACGCACCGCAGAAATGTGCAAGCTGACTGAAAACAGTTTTCGTGACGTGAATATTGCCTTCGCCAATGAGTTATCGATCATTTGCGATAAGCTGGATATCAACGTATGGGAATTAATCCGTCTGGCTAATCGTCATCCGCGAGTGAGCATCCTGCAGCCAGGTCCGGGGGTAGGTGGACACTGCATCGCTGTGGATCCTTGGTTTATCGTTAGTAGCACTCCAGAAGAAGCAAAGCTTATCCGTGCTGCGCGCGAAGTTAACGACGACAAGCCGCATTGGGTTGAGAATAAGGTGAAATTGGCCGTAGCTGAATTCTTACAGCAGAACCCAGAGAGGACCGCTTCGGAGGTGACTATTGCCTGCTTTGGCCTGGCCTTTAAGCCTGATATCGATGATCTGCGTGAAAGCCCCGCCTTAGCAATTTCCCAGAAAATTGCTGCAGCCCACCCCGGTTGCGTATTGGTGGTTGAACCAAATATTGAGGCGTTGCCGATTAAGTTAGCGGGTAAAAAGCTGGTCCTGAAAAATATTGATCAAGCACTTGCTGAATCTGATGTGCTGGTGTTGTTGGTCGACCACAAGGTGTTTAAAAGTATTTCTGTGGCTGCACTTCAGAATCATAAGGTCATTGATACCCGGGGTATTTGGATCTCTTGATTGGCGATTTGTTCGTGGGTGTCGAGATTTAAACTTACCCAATAGAATCATTTTAAAGTTTAATTTAAACGGGATTGATCAAATGTTCACTAACCAAACTATTCTCGTCACTGGCGGAACTGGCTCCTTTGGCAACACTTTCGTGCCGATGACCCTGGCCAAGTACAACCCGAAGAAAATCATCATTTTCTCCCGTGATGAGATGAAGCAGTGGGACATGGCAAAGAAGTTCGAGGGTGACCCCCGAGTGCGTTTTTTTATCGGCGATGTACGTGACAAGGACCGTCTGTACCGTGCCCTAGATGGTGTCGACTACGTCGTACATGCTGCCGCCACCAAAATCGTTCCGACCGCTGAGTACAACCCGTTCGAGTGCGTCAAGACCAACATTAATGGCGCCATGAACTTGATTGATGCTTGTATCGACAAGGGCGTCAAGCGTGTGGTCGCGCTGTCGACGGACAAGGCCAGCAGCCCAATCAATCTGTACGGCGCGACCAAGTTGGCTTCGGACAAGCTATTCGTCTCTGGCAACTCCTATGCCGGTGGGCATGACACCCGTTTCGCCGTCGTCCGTTACGGCAACGTAATGGGCTCACGTGGTTCGGTGATTCCGTTCTTTATGTCAATCAAGGACAAGGGAGTGCTGCCTATTACCGATGACCGCATGACCCGCTTCATGATTTCCCTCGAAGAAGGCGTCGAACTGGTTTGGCACGCTTTCGAAGACATGGAGGGTGGGGAGATCTATGTGAAGAAGATCCCGTCCATGAAGGTGACGGATTTGGCTCGTGTGGTTGCGCCCGACGCTAGACAGGAAATCATAGGCATTCGTCCCGGCGAAAAACTGCATGAGCAGATGATCAGCGCAGAAGACTCGTACTACACCTATGACTACCCCGAGCATTACAAGATCCTGCCAGTCATCAACGACTGGTCGACGTGTACCAAGCGGATCAAGGATGGCACGAAAGTCCCCGAAGGATTTGTCTACTCCAGCGACAACAACGCCGAGTGGATGAGCGACGAGGAACTGCAGATCTGGATCGATACGAACCGCGAAAAGATCGGGAGCATCTGATCCATGATTCCCTACGGTCGCCAAGACATCACCCAGGCCGATATCGATGCGGTTCTGGAAGTACTGAAATCCGATTTCCTGACTCAGGGCCCCATGGTGCCGCTTTTCGAGCAAAGTGTGGCGCAGCATGTCGGTGCGAGCCATGCGTTGGCCGTGAACAGCGCCACCTCGGCACTGCATATCGCCTGCCTGGCGCTTGGGCTTGGTCCCGGTGACCGTTTGTGGACCACCCCTATCACCTTCGTCGCCTCTGCCAACTGTGGCCTGTACTGCGGAGCGGAGGTCGACTTCGTTGATATTGACCCGCACACCTATAACCTTTGCCCGCAAGCCCTTGAGCGCAAGCTGGAGCGTGCCGAGCATGAAGGCAAGTTGCCCAAGGTCGTGGTTTCCGTGCATCTGTGCGGGCAACCCTGCGATATGCAAGCCATCCGTACCCTATCCCGGCGCTATGGCTTCAAGGTGATAGAGGATGCCTCTCATGCCATCGGCGGCAAGTACCGCGGCGAATTCATTGGTAACTGCCGCTACAGTGACATCACTGTGTTCAGCTTCCACCCGGTGAAAATAATCACCACCGCCGAAGGTGGCATGGCGCTGACCAACGATGCCGAACTGGCCAGGAAGATGGCCTTGCTGCGCAGTCACGGCATCACCCGCGATCCCGCACTGATGACCCACGAGGCCGACGGCCCCTGGTACTACCAGCAGGTCGATCTCGGCTTCAATTACCGTATGACCGAGTTGCAGGCTGCCTTGGGTGTCAGCCAGATGTTGCGCCTGGATCAGTATGTGGCGCGTCGCCACCAGCTGGCTCGCCGTTACGACGAGTTGCTGGCCGAGTTACCGGTCACCACGCCCTGGCAGCACCCGGACAGTTACTCGGGGTTGCACCTGTATGTCATCCGCTTGCAATTGGACAAGCTCCAGAAGAGTCATCGTCAAGTATTCGAATCCCTGCATGAGTTGGGTATTGGGGTCAATTTGCACTACATTCCGGTGCATACCCAGCCTTATTACCAACGTATGGGGTTTAAGGTTGGCAACTTCCCCTTAGCAGAAAGCTATTACAGCGAAGCTATTAGTCTACCGATGTTCCAGACCATGAGTGAGGAGCAGCAGGACACTGTCATTGCCGCTCTGCGTGAGGTAGTCAACGCATGAGACTGGCTGTCATTCCTGCACGAGGCGGCAGCAAACGCATCCCGCGCAAGAACATCAAACCCTTCTGTGGCAAACCGATGATCGTCTGGTCCATCGAGACTGCGCTGCGTAGTGGCTGCTTCGATCAGGTCATCGTCTCCACCGACGATGCAGAGATCGCCGACGTCGCTCGCCAGCATGGCGCCGCTGTACCGTTCATGCGCCCGGCCGAACTGTCCGACGACTACACCGGCACGCTCCCGGTGATTCGGCATGTCATCGAGTGGTTCAACGCCCAGGAACAGGCGATTGAACAAGTCTGCTGTCTGTATGCCACCGCGCCTTTTGTCCGAGTTGAGGATATTCAGCGAGGGTTGCAGATCCTCGAAGAGACGGATAGTGACTATGCCTTTTCGGTGACTAGCTACGCTTTCCCGATCCAGCGGGCCATTCGTCTCACCGAGCAGGGTCAAGTTGAGATGTTCAGTCCCGAACATTTCAATACCCGCTCGCAGGATCTGGAAGAGGCTTTCCATGATGCAGGCCAGTTCTACTGGGGCCGCGCTAGCGCATGGCTGCAAGACAAAATGATCTTCAAACCCGGCTCGGTGCCTGTTCTCTTACCGCGCCATCGTGTGCAGGATATCGATACGCCGGAAGACTGGGTGCGAGCTGAATGGCTGTTCAAAGCTATGCAGGCGCAACAGGTTACAGATCAGTTATGAAGGTTGTCTTCCGCGCCGACGCCTCCCAGCAGATCGGTACCGGTCATGTTATGCGCTGTCTGACCCTGGCCGACGCTCTTAATGCCCGGGGCGCAGAATGCAGCTTCATCTGTCGCGCGCACCCCGGCAACCTGATTGAGTTCATTCGTAGCAAGGGTTATCCAGTTCATAGCTTGCCTTTCAGCTGCCCGCAAGAAGTTAGTTTGCTCGTGACCAACAAAGCTGGCGGAGGAGCAGAGTTGGCCCACACTGCTTGGCTCGGCACCTCCCTGGAGCATGATGTCGCTGAGTGTGCTGTCATCCTTGGCGAGCTGAACACCGATTGGCTAGTCGTCGATCACTACGCCCTTGATGCACGCTGGGAAGTTGCACTCAAACGGCACTGCCGCAAGCTGATGGTGATCGATGACTTGGCCGATCGTCCCCATCAAGGCGACCTGTTGCTGGATCAGACCTTCGGTCGCAATCCGGAGGACTATGCCCTGTGGGTGCCTGCTACATGCACGTTACTCTGCGGCTCTCAATATGCCTTGTTACGCCCTGAATTTGCCGAACTGCGTCCCTACAGTCTGGCTCGTCGGAGAGATGCGCAGCTCAGGCATCTACTCATCACGATGGGCGGTGTCGACAAGGACAATGCGACCGGGCAGGTACTGTATGCCCTCCAGTCCTGCGAACTTCCTGCTAATTGCCGTATCACTGTGGTGATGGGCGCAACTGCGCCCTGGCTAACTGAGGTTCGTCAGCGGGCTGAGCAGATGCCCTGGCCCACCGACGTCCGAGTAAACGTTGGCGATATGGCACAGCTGATGGCCGATAGCGACCTGGCGATTGGCGCTGCCGGCTCCACGTCCTGGGAACGCTGCTGTTTGGGACTACCGACGGTGCTGATCGTCCTCGCCGACAATCAACAACAAGTCGCAAAAGGTCTCGAACAAGCGGGGGCAGTCTATGTTCTGCAGAGAACGCAGCGCATCGCGGAGCACCTCCCCCAGGCACTGGCGTCACTGAGCTCATCGACAGCCTTTCGGACAGCCATGAGCCAGGCCGCTCAGCGCATTGCAGACGGTAATGGCATGGCTACTGTAATCCAGTACCTGGAGTCTTGAAGTGACCGCAACCGTATCGGCTCAACAGCGAGTACGTCCGATGACATACGAGGATCTCGAGCGAGTGCTTGCTTGGCGTAACCACGAAGAGGTGCGCCGCTACATGTACACTCAGCACGAGATCAGCCTCATCGAGCACTCGCGCTGGTTCGAGCGGGCATCCCAAGACTCCAGCCGCCACTTGTTGGTATTTGAAAGTAATGATGTGCCTCTAGGCTTCATAAACCTCCACCAGATTGCACCCGGTGGTGTGGCGGACTGGGGCTTCTATGTTGCTCCTGACGCGCCGAGAGGGACAGGCCGTCTACTGGGGCATGTAGTATTGCAACATGTTTTCACTCATCTAGCCCTGCACAAGCTCTGTGGTCAGGCCCTGCGCTTCAATACGAGGTCCATCAAGTTTCATCAGAGACTTGGCTTCCAGCAGGAAGGGATTCTGCGTGAGCAACACTTTGACGGCCAGAGCTATCACGATGTGATGTGCTTTGGCCTTCTTGCCTCTGAATGGCAATCGAACCTCTGAGAGATAACCGTATGTTGACTATCCCAAGTATCAGCATTGCCGGTCGACGCATCGCTCTCGATGCGCCGCCTTACATAATTGCTGAACTATCCGCGAACCATAATGGCAAGCTGGAAACGGCACTGAAGATAATCGAAGAAGCTAAAAAGGCGGGTGCCGACGCCATCAAGCTTCAGACCTACACCGCTGATACCATAACTTTGGATTGTGATTCGGAAGAATTTCAGATCCACGGGGGATTGTGGGATGGCAAGAGTCTCTATCAGCTTTACCAAGAAGCCCATATGCCCTGGGACTGGCATGCTCCACTGTTCGAGCATGCGCGTAAATTAGGTATCACCATCTTCAGTTCGCCGTTCGACAACACCGCTGTCGACCTGCTGGAGAGCCTCGGCGCCCCAGCCTACAAGATCGCCTCCTTCGAGGCCGTCGATCTGGCGCTGATCAAATATGTCGCCAGCACTGGCAAACCGATGATCATCTCTACCGGTATGGCTGATGCGGAAGAGATCCAGGAAGCGATAGCGGCTGCGCGCGACGGTGGATGCAAGGAGTTGGCGATATTGCATTGCGTAAGTGGCTATCCAGCCCCAGCAGAAGATTACAACCTACGTACTATTCCCGACATGATCCAGCGATTCGGCTTGGTTACGGGATTGTCCGATCACACGCTTGATAATACTACCGCTATTACAAGTGTTGCTCTGGGGGCATCAGTGATTGAAAAACACTTTACCCTAGACCGCAACGGTGGAGGGGCGGATGACAGCTTTTCCCTAGAGCCCGCCGAACTTACTGCGCTTTGTTGTGACAGTAAGACCGCGTGGGCAGCTTTAGGTCGAGTTGATTATGGTCGCAAGTCCAGTGAGCAAAATAACGCAAAATTTCGACGGTCTCTATACTTTGTGAAAGATCTGAAGGCTGGCGATGTGATTACTAAAAGAGCAGTGCGAAGCGTGCGGCCGGGGTATGGTGCTGCACCGAAATATTTAGATTATGTGCTTGGTAAAAAAGTAATATCTGATGTTTCTGCTAACAGTCCAGTTATTTTGGAAGGATTGAGAGATGCATGAGCGCTGCCTTGTAATTTATGAGTTCAATTAAAATGAAGAATAAGGTGTTGATTCTGGTAGAAACACCGTTTCAACTGTTGTGTGCTTATGAGTATTTGCGTAAGCATCAAGCCTGTATTTCTTTATATATAAGGAATAGCGGCGTTGGCAGTAATGATCAGCAAATGAGCGCAATGGTCAAGGATCTGAACATTAAAGTAAAAAAAGAGTTTTTGGTTAGGCCAGGTAATAAGATAGATTATTTTTGGTCGATCTTGGGTTTTTTGTTTAGCGATATTCATTGGTATAACAAGGTTGTTTTAGGCAGTTTTTTTTCTGGCTTTCAGAAATTACTTTGTTCTATTGTGCTGAAAAAAGAAATAGTTCTGCTGGATGATGGTGTTGCGACTTTATTGGCTGATAAAATAATTAATGAGCAAGGAGGGGAGTATTCAGTATTTAGCATCTTTGATTTGGATGGAGAAAAATATCTTAATTGCGAGGTGAATCGATTTGATTCGATTGCCGGAGAGTATGATTGTAAGGAGAATGAAGAATACGCTGTTTTTTTTATAGGGCAAAAATTGGTTGATATCGGTGCAATGGATATTGCTGCCTATACTAGGGTTCTAGAGTCTGCAGTGCGGGAGGCGTTTGGATCAGTTGTGCACTACATTCCGCATCGCACGGAAAGTCTAGCGTGTTTAGAAGCCGTTAAGAAAGTAAAAGGGCTCCAGTTGTTGCATGCAGATGTAGCGGTGGAGTATTTCATGTTGCGAAATAAGTGGCGTCCTAGGAAAATCTATTCAGTTAACTCTACGGCGCTTTTTACGCTGGCGAGCCTATTTCCTGATGCGAAGGCCGTTGCCATAATTCCCAGTACGTTAAAGACGCAAATGTTTGTGCATCATGATTTGATAATGGAGTCTTTCGAAAGGCACAAAACAATCGTGATAAATTATGTTTCGTAGATCTTGCGCAGAAGCGCTTCTGTCGTGTTGTGTGGTGGCGTAGACCTCTTTCGTCAATAGTATGATTATCTAAAGGCATTTAAATGCTTGGGTTGCTCGCTTTTCTTTCGACGATTGTGTTCTTTTCCCCAGTCGTTAATTTACTACTTCTCCCAATTGTCTTCTATAGATTGTTTTTTACCAGCTATGGAAGGGATCTGAGCTTCCTAAAGACGGGGCATATTATTGGGTTGGTGCTGTTGCTGTTGTCAGCGCTTCTGTCAGTTGCTGTATTTGCTTTTACAGATCCTTTGATTGATAATTTTGAAAAGTCTATATTGGGTGCTTTTCCCTATGTGGTGCTAATACTAATTTCTTTATTTGTGGGTATGGTATTTCGCAGGAAAGATTTGATAGTGGTACTTTTGCTGGTTCTATTTGAAGTGGCTGTAGGTTTTGCTGAATATATTGCTGGGGTTCATTCTTTTTTTTCGGTTGAACATAAAGGGCAGACGCAGATTGGTGATACGGAGTTGCTTTATTATAATCGGGTTTTTGGTCTCAGTGTGAATTCCAGTGTCTATGCTTTCAAGGTTTTAGTTGGCTCGGTTATTTTAATGGCAATAAAATCTGAGTTATCCCGGCGTGTCTTTCTGGTTTGTGCGGCAATACTCGTTGTCGGATTTGTTACGTCGTTCAATAGAACTGCCATTGTTGCTGCCGCGATTAGCCTGATGTTCTATTATGCAACTAATTGGAGGGTTGTGCTTTTCGGGGGGATGGTAGGTTGTGCTGTAGGTATTCTCTATTTGTCCTCTATCATTGAGAATCTTACGCGTGGTAGAGGTGAGCTGGATTTGTCTGGGCGGGATTTTATTTTTTATGAATTCTTCAATGTTCTAAAGCAAAGTCCATTCTTCGGTAACGGTGCGCAAAAAGTTTGGTTGGAGATTAACAATGGGTTATATCACGCGCACAGTTCATATCTTGAATTTTTGGTATCAAATGGCATTTTCATCTCGCTTTTGTTTTTTTGGGGCTACTATCTCTTGGTTTTGCGTGGCCGGATGCTGGCGGCGTTACCGTTGCTGATCTATTCGGTGTTTCAGTATGGATTGCTTTGGGGGTTGGTGTTTAATGATGTGGTATTTTTTGGGTTGATGTTTTATCTGTTAAGATCGAGGTCCGATAAACGAGCTGTTAAGGGGGGGCTCCGAACAGCGAGTAGTAATAAGGTTTTCTCTGGAAATGAAGGTGATTAATGTTTAAGCGCATAGTTAAGAAAATTCTTTCCGAGATTTTCTATCTGACTTCTGGACGCAATTTTATTGCGCCCTCAGGTCGGCCTAAAATAAACGGCTTCTGTAGATTTGGGGCGGGATTGATTTTGGGAGCTAACGCTAATTTTAATGGTGCGAGAACATTTGGAACTGGTAAGGTTTATATTGGAGATAACTTTCACTCGGGTGTGGGGTTGAAGATATTGACTCAGAGCCATAATTATAATGGCGCATCTATTCCTTATGATAAAACTATTATAGTAAAAGATGTTGTTATTGGTGATAATGTTTGGTTTGGTATGGATGTAATGGTTCTGCCAGGCGTGAGAATCGGGGAGGGAGTGATTATTCAGGCTGGAGCGGTAGTTTCGAAGTCAATACCTGATTTAGCCATTGCGGGTGGTAATCCCGCTGAGGTTATTCGGTTTCGTGATAAGAATCATTACTTTAAGATGAAGCAAGATGACCGCTATCTATAAAACTTTAGGTGTGGTGTTTGGTTACTCTTCGGTCTTATTGACGTCAAAAGGGCTTACCTTGTTGGTAAGTTACTTGGTTGCTTTCTCTGTGGATAACGCAGAGTTCGGATATTTTTCTCTTGCTCAAGCACTGTTTGTTACAGCGATTGCTTTGTTAGGGTTCAATTCTTCCGCGGCTTACGTTAGATATTTTTATAGCAAAGGAGTTGCTGCAACTTATAGGGCGTTAAAGCGGGTTTATTATTTGTTTTTTGCGCTCGCTGTTTTTTTTGGAATACTGTTATATTTTGTTTTTTTAGGGCATCCATATTTCGCTTGGTTTGCATTACTTCCCATTTCTGGTTTTTTAGCGGCACATATTGCCAGTTTTAATGCGATATATAGATGTTCAAGTAATTTGCTGGGTTATGCTTTTGCGGAATTGGGGAGGCCCGTTCTAGTCTTTATTTCATTGGCAGTGTTATTGTGGATGAAATTCGAGTTTTCTGTTGTTGCGGTATATTTAATTGTTCTGTGTTTTTCTTTGGTGTTGGTTGTTTTCTTTTCGTTCTTTCATCTTCGTTCGAAACTGCTCAATGAGTCGCAGTCGTCTCTGGATGAGAAGGAGGTTGTTGTATATCTACTTCCATTGGTAATGGTTCAATTGATGGCCTTGCTTAATAATGTTGGTGATAGATATATTTTGAGCGCGTTTGTAACTGTTGATGAGCTTGGTAAATATGGAAAGGCTTATCTTATAGGGTCGGCTGCGGGAATGCTCATTGATAGCTTTTCCTTGTTGTGGGCGCCATATGTTGTCAGAAGGGTCGATGATTTTAAGCGTAATCTGTATCCTAAGGCCCTGCTTGTTTTTGGGTGTGCGACCTTATTCTCGTTACTTTTGCTATTTGGGGCAGGTTTGGTTTTTATCTATGAGGTTTCATTCTTTTCTTTCGATTACCTTTTTTGGGTGATGGCGATCATTGTGCTTTCTGCATTTATGGCTCGTGTGGGATATCAAATATTTGTCCCGGTGCTGAGCGCCTATGATCTTACAGGTACCGTCGCCAAAATATCTTTTGTAGGTGCGATTAGCGGGATTGTTGCGAACTTTGCTTTGATTCCTTTTTGGGGCGGGGTAGGGGCAGCTATAGCGACCTGGGTTTCATTTTTCATTTTTTCCATACTTTCCGTCTGGGTTGTACGAGAAAAAATTCTTCGGGTATGAGTCTGTATCAAATAGATTGTTATATTTTTGTGATATAAGTCGAGCTGTAAAATAAACGCCGGTACTGGAATTTAACTCCGTCAGCCGGGATCGCTAATTACGGAGTATCGCAGCGTCCTATGAAAGTTCTGTATTTTCACCAACACTTTTCGACCCCGAAAGGCACGGTTGGTACCCGCTCTTATGAAATGGCTCGTCGTTTGCTTGCGCGTGGCCATCAAGTGACGATGGTGTGTGGAAGTTATAGTGGCGGGGAGACTGGTCTGAGTCTGCCTTTCATTGGCGGTAAACGACGAGGAACAGTCGACGGTATCAACATTATTGAGTTCGATCTGGCGTATTCCAATAGTGATGGTTTGGCAAAGAGAGCTGTGACCTTCGCTAAGTTTGCTTTACGCAGTATCGGTTTGGCGCTTACTGAGCGCTACGATCTGGTATTTGCAACCACTACGCCATTAACTGCGGGTATTCCTGGCGTTTTCGCTCGCTGGCTACGAGGTAAACCGTTCGTATTTGAGGTGCGCGACCTTTGGCCAGAGTTGCCCAAGGCTATGGGGGTGATCCGGAATCCTCTAGTGTTGTGTGCCATGTCGATACTGGAGTGGATAAGTTACCGCTCGGCGCATAGGCTGATTGGCTTGTCCCCTGGAATAGTTGATGGCATTGCTAAACGTGGGGTCCTGCGCAAGCGGATTGCTCTGGTCCCCAATGGTTGCGATCTCGGTATTTTTGCCGGCGACGTTGAGCCTTGGCGCCCCGAGCAGGTAAAACCGGACGATCTGCTGGCTGTTTTTGCGGGCACTCATGGCGTGGCCAATGGCCTGGATGCGGTGCTCGATGCGGCTGCGGAACTGAAACGGCGCGGACGTGACGATATCAAGTTGCTTTTGATTGGCCAGGGTAAGCTCAAACCGTCTTTACAGGCACGCGCGCAGCGCGAGGCACTGGACTGCGTTGTGTTTCATGAACCAGTTAACAAATCCCGGCTTGCTGGTCTGATGGCTAGTACGGATGTTGGGTTACAGGTATTGGCAAATGTGCCTGCTTTCTACGTTGGCACTTCACCAAACAAGTTTTTCGATTACATTGCATCTGGCTTGCCCGTACTCAACAATTATCCAGGCTGGTTGGCGGGGATGATCCGCGACAACCAGTGCGGCTATACAGTTGAACCAGAAAATCCGCGCGCTTTTGCGGATGCCCTGGAGCAGGCCGCGGGTGATAAGGCGGCAGCAAAGGAAATGGGTAAACGGAGTCGTGAGTTGGCTGAGCGAGAGTTTGACCGAGAACTGCTGGCAAATCGCTTTGTTGATTGGCTGGAGGGAATAAAGTGATGATCAAGCGCCTGTCCGATATTGTCGCCTCCTTTTGCGGTCTTTTACTGCTAGCACCAGTTATTGCCATCGTTGCATGGCAGGTTCGCCGCAAACTTGGTTCTCCTGTGCTGTTCCGTCAGGTGCGCCCCGGTCTGGATGGTGAGCCATTCGAGATGATCAAGTTCCGTACCATGCGTGATGCTGTGGATGTTGTAGGCAACCCACTACCAGACTCCGAGCGCATGACACCATTTGGCAGTTTCTTGCGTTCCAGTAGTTTGGACGAGTTGCCGGGTCTGTGGAATGTATTAAAGGGGGACATGAGCCTAGTGGGCCCGCGTCCGCTTTTGATGGAGTACCTTCCGCTTTACAGCCCTGAGCAATACCGGCGTCATGAGGTGCGACCCGGAGTTACCGGTTGGGCGCAAATCAATGGCCGTAATGCAGTTAGCTGGGACGAAAAATTTAAGCTGGATGTCTGGTATGTCGACAATCGCTCATTCTGGCTGGATCTTAAAATCGTCTTATTGACCATCAAAAAGGTGTTGGTGCGTGATGGCATCAACGCAGAAGGGGAGGCGACCATGTCCAAGTTTATGGGAAACAAACCGTGAATCGCCTAGCCGTTCTAGGTGCTAGCGGCCACGGTAAGGTAGTTGCAGATACAGCTGAGTGTTCCGGCTGGGACTCGATATGTTTTTTTGATGATGCTTGGCCGGCAGTTAAGCAAAATGGAATATGGTCAGTCGTGGGGAATACGGACCGCTTACTTTCGGAACTTGAAACGTTTTCCGGTGTGGTTGTCGCCATTGGCGATAATCGGATACGTCAGGATAAACTCCAAACATTAATTCTGGCTAACGCTAAGTTGATTACGCTTATACATCCTGCCGCTACGGTGAGTCGATATGCGACGATTGGAGCCGGTTCGGTCGTTTTTGCCGGTGTCGTAGTAAATGTAGGAGTTCAGGTCGGATTAGGTGCAATTTTAAATACAGGTTGTAGTGTTGATCATGATTGTGTTTTGGGGGATTCTGTCCATATTAGTCCGGGGGCGCATCTTTCAGGCGGTGTGAAACTGGGTGATCGGAGCTGGATCGGGGTTGGTGCGTGTATCAGGCAGCAGATTAATATTGGTTGTGATGTAGTTGTAGGGGCTGGCGCGGCGGTGGTAAATGATGTTGCTGCCGGTCGAATCGTGGCTGGTGTGCCGGCCAGGCAGCTGAAAGCCTAATTCAGATCGGGTCACCTGGATAATATTAATTTATATAGGTATAGATTGTGCTGAATACACCATTTTCACCTTGGCCTTCTTTCACCGAAGAAGAAGCGGATGCGGTTCGTGCGGTTCTATTATCTAATAGGGTTAATTATTGGACAGGGCAAGAGTGTCGCGAGTTTGAGAAGGAGTTTGCAGCTTGGGCGCAGGTAAAGCATGCTGTAGCGGTTACTAATGGCACCGTGGCATTAGATTTAGCGCTAAAGGCGTTGGGAATTGGTGCTGGAGATGAAGTAGTTGTCACGCCCCGAACTTTTTTAGCCTCTGTGTCCAGTATAGTTAATTGTGGCGCGGTCCCTGTATTCGCGGATGTAGATCGCGAGACGCAAAATTTTACCGCAGATTCAATTCGTGCGGTGCTCACATCTCGAACTCGTGCCTTTATCTGCGTCCATCTAGCAGGGTGGCCCTGTGATATGGATCCAATCATGTCTTTAGCGAAAGAGTTTGGTATTAAAGTTATCGAGGATTGTGCTCAAGCTCATGGTGCTTTCTATAAAGGGAGGCCGGTCGGTTCGATTGGAGATATTGGGGCATGGTCTTTTTGCCAAGACAAAATAATGACCACGGGTGGTGAGGGTGGAATGGTCACTACTAATGACAGTGAGCTGTGGTCTAGTATGTGGTCATTTAAAGATCATGGCAAAAGTTGGGAAGCAGTTTACGAACATGAGCACCCGCCAGGCTTTCGTTGGCTCCACGAAAGTTTTGGCACTAACTGGCGCATGTTGGAAATACAGGCTGTTATAGGTCGCATTCAGCTGCGGCGCATGAGAAATTGGAATACAAGTCGTCTGAATAATGCTCGCCAGATTTGGGAGTGTGCACGAACATGCGTTGCCTTACGAGTTCCAGTTGTTCCCGAAGACATTGTGCACGCAGCATACAAATGTTATGTGTTCGTAAGGCCCGATAAGTTAAAAATTAACTGGGATCGTGATCGGATATTGACGGAAATCGCCGCCCAAGGTGTACCCTGTTTTTCTGGTTCATGCTCTGAGGTATATCTTGAGAAGGCTTTTGACAATACTAGGTGGCGACCTGAAAAGCGGCTAGCTGCTGCGAAAGAATTAGGGGAGACCAGTCTGATGTTTATGGTGCATCCCACACTGACTGAAGCCCAAGTCGCCAAAACCTGCGACATTTTGAAACGTATAATGAGCGAGGCTACCGAAGCTTAATTTAGTGGTGGATAGTATTCGCCCGGAAAAATCCCTAAGGCGACATTTCAATCGAGTTCACGGGGCTGCGTCCAGGTGAGAAGCTTTACGAAGCGTTGTTGATCGGCGACAACGTCGCCGCAACCCAGCACCCGATGATCATGAGTGCCAACGAAGATCATCTGCCGTGGGAATGTGCTCAAGGCCAGCCTGTCTGAGCTGCTAGCTGCCACCGAGCGTGATGATTACGCCAGAGTCCGTCAGTCGCTCAGGAACACGGTCAGTGGGTATGTCCCGGACGGCGAGATTGTCGACTGGATCTACCAGCAGGGGCCGCCTCTAGCCTTGATTGTTACATATTCTGTAACTTACCCATTTTTGACAGCGAGTCATCATCGCCTAAGTTTGAGAAGCAGCTTCGGAAAAGCTGCTTTTCTCTTAACGATGTCATGGAGCGTCACTTATGCGTACAGGCTATTTCTACTCTTTGATTTTTGCCCTTCTGACCAGCGCGTCTATAGCGGTAATCGCTGCGCCTGCGGTCAAGCCCGAGACGACGTTTGCACCACAGGTATTGGATGTGTCGGCGCAGTCGCAAAGCACCAAGGTGGATCTTAACGGGGCGGATGCCGCCACGCTGCAACGCGAGTTGGCGGGGATAGGCAAGACTAAGGCTGAGGCGATTGTTGCGTATCGTGAGAGTAATGGAGCCTTCTCGTCGGTAGAGGAGTTGCTGGAGGTCAAGGGTATTGGTAAGGCGCTTCTGGATAGGAATCGCGAGAAGTTGGAAGTGAATTGAGGTGACATAGTGAAGGAGGCCGGTCGAGATGACTGGCCTTTTTACGATATGCAATCCATGAGTTCCACCGGTCCGTACAACCGCTCTCAAGATAGAGCAACGAATGGGCCGCGAAGTCGGCGGCATGGTTCGAGTCGACCCGCCGACTCAACAGCTTGGCGAATTCTGGCCCTTTTCGACAAGATCACCAGCAGGATCAATGGCGGCCAGAATGGCGCGGCTGAACGCCGGGAGCTATACGGTCGATATGGAGGTTCTGACACGCTTTCCCCACGCTAAAGCTGATAATCCCTGGTATAGCTGTGGCGTTGATTCTGGTCATCAGCGCGAAGCGGAAGTTCTAGGACTGGCGCTATGGGTTGAAGCTGATGGCGCAGCCCGGCCTGCATCACGGACTTGGAGAGCTCAGCAGCGCGGCTGCGGTTCAGATCCAGACAGAGCAGGGCGAGCGCATGGTTCTGGAAAAGGATTGTTGGCCAGCGAAAAATCACCACTAAGAACAGAGCGACGCACAGACGATCATGCTCGCCTGCGCGATCGCCTTGCCACTTCTAATTTGCGACTGTCAGTCGTCATCGAGGATTCAACCAGTGGCTGCGCAATGCCCGCCGCCCTCGACCTCGGCGGCGTGGTTCATGGCAGAGCAAGAGCCCAGCTTGCCCAGCGCATGCTCTACAAATTGTCGCCATCACCGACAACGGTGATCAGGGTCTGAGCAAGCTGGCGACGTGCCAGGCGAATGTAGGGGAATTGCATAAACAGGTTGGGTATTCGTTCGGCCGAACGCACGAGATGGAATCTACCCGGTGGGGATTATTCTCCAAAAGCGATGATTGTGGCTGGGGCCAGTTTCAGGATACCTATATGGCATAAATCATGATTACCAACTGCCAACCGATTGTTGAACAATCTCCAGGCCTTCCTTCATGACCAACGAACTGTCCCTAGCCGACCAAATCACCTTCGAACTACGCGCCGACATCATCGGCGGTCGCCTGGTCCCAGGCATGGCCCTGGTAGAGAGCAACCTGGTCTCAGCCTACAACGCCTCACGCAACACCATCCGCGAGGCGTTACACCGCCTGGGCCAGGAAGGGTTGACCCGTTATGTGCGTAACAAGGGGGTGATGGTCCGCAGGCTGGACGCCGAAGATCTTCGGGACGTGTTCAAGGTCCGTCGCACCCTGGAGCTTCAAGCCATCATGAGCAGTGCACCACTGCGCGAGTACCAATCCGACCGGATGCTCGAAGCCCTGGAAGCGGCCGAGCTGGCGCGGGAGCGTGAAGACTGGCGTGCGGTGGGTACCCATGGCTTGGCATTCCATCAACATATCGTCGGGTTGATGCGCAGTCCTTTGCTCGATGGTTTTTTCACCAACGTGGTCGCGCAGCTGCGTCTGGTGTTCTGCGCCGCACCCGATGAGCCGCGCTTCCAGGCGCCGTGGCTGGCCCGGGATCGCGAGATCCATGACTGGCTGGCCGAGGTCGACAAGGGCGCGGCCTATGAAGCGATGAGCCTTTATCTCGACGATTCCGAGCAACTGCTTTTGCAGTTCCTGACCCCCGCTATCCATCACTGATCGAGGATGTGTGCCATGTACAAAGACTATCCCGCCGCCTATCAGGTCAGCAAAGGCTCAGCCCTGCAGGTGGACAAACCCTTCTACGACCGCATCCGCACTCAGCAAGACAAGCGCACCCTGATTGAACAGTTCGAAGTGCCGATCCGCACCGGCCGCGCCTGGCACGTACCGGCCGGTCATGTGTTCCGCGTCACGACGCCGATGGGCCCGCAGGTGGGCGACTTTAACATCTGGAATGCCCATGATCCGCGGGAGCGGCTTTGGGCGGCGCGCACACGTCAGCTGCAGGGCGCCCACGTCAGCACCCATGATCGGTTGTGGTCGAACCTGCCGTTCCTGCGACCCCTGGTGACCATCACCGATGACAGTCTGGCCGGTTACGGCATCGACGAGCATGGCGGGCGGCTGCACGATTTGCTGGGGACCCGTTGTGACCCGTACGTGAACAAGATGCTGACGGGCGAGGACTTTCACCATCACTGCCATTCGAACCTGACCCGTGCGGTGTTGCCCCATGGTTTGACGGAGTTCGATGTGCACGACGTATTGAATATTTTCCAGTGCACCGGGCTCAACCATGACGACATGTATTTCATGAAGGCTTGTCCGGCACAGAAGGGCGATTACCTGGAGTTTTTTGCCGAGATTGATCTGCTGTGTGCCTTGTCGACCTGTCCCGGCGGCGACCTGTCGCTGGCGATGTGGGGACCGGATGCGCAGGATCCCCTCAGCGTCTGCCGTCCGTTGGGGGTGGAGATCTATCGGTTGGAGGATGCATTGCTGGAAGGCTGGAGTCAGCCTGAGCGGGCGGCGTACAACGGATTGCATGGGTTGCACATTGCCAAGGCGGATTGGGAGAAGTAATGCACAGGGCTTTTGTGGCGAGGGAGCTTGCTCCCGCTGGGTTGCGTAGCAGCCCCAAAGTCACGACTCAATCAGCCTGGTACACCGCGCTGGCAGGTTTGAGGGGGGCGCTTCGCGCCCCAGCGGGAGCAAGCTCCCTCGCCACAAGAGCGGTGTGCCAGTCTGTGGCTCAGCGATCCTTGGCCTCCTTCGCATCCATCTCCGCATTGCGCTCAGCCACGCGCTTGCGCTGTTCATCCGTCAGTTCGACCTTGTTGGCGGTGTCGCGCAGCATCATCAGACCACCGACGATCGAGCCGATTGCAACAATCAGAATCAACCAGGCATACCAGGGCATAGGGCTCTCCTTGAGGGGGCGATGGACGTGGGAACATTTCGCCGGTCCATCGCACCTACCACTTATGAGCGAAGGTTGCTCGCAGTGGTTCAATACTACGCCCGTTCTGCCGGGTTCACCTTAAAGGCCGGTCAGCATCGCATCGGCCGGGGCATCGGCGCGCAGCTGGGCGGTGAGCATGAAATACAAGAACCCCACTGCCATGAAGCCGAGGAAGATCAGCCCGATCAACGCGTTGAACCAGGCCATCGCCACCAGGCACACCACGGCCAATACCAGGGCGATGCCGGGCACCAGCGGATAGCCCGGCGCGCGGAAGGTGCGTTCCAGGTTGGGTTCGGTTTTACGCAATTTGAACAGGCTGAGCATGCTCATGATGTACATGACGATGGCGCCGAACACGGCCATGGTGATCATCGCCGCGGTCAGGGTCATGCCGCCGAGGTTGATCAGGCCGTCGCTGTAGATCGCTGCGATGCCGATCAGCCCGCCGGCGATGATGGCCCGATGCGGGGTCTGGAAGCGGGACAGCTTGGCGAGGGAGGCGGGCAGGTAGCCGGCGCGGGCCAGGGCGAAGAACTGCCGTGAGTAGCCGAGGATGATGCCGTGGAAACTCGCCACCAGGCCGAACAGGCCGATCCACACCAGCATGTGCAACCAGCCGGAGCTTTCGCCGACCACGGCTTTCATGGCCTGGGGCAATGGATCGTTGATGTTCGACAGGGTTCGCCAATCGCCGACGCCGCCGGCAAAGAACATCACGCCCATCGCCAGGAACACCAGGGTCAGGATGCCGCTGATGTAGGCCTTGGGAATCGTGCGTTTCGGGTCCTTGGCTTCTTCGGCCGCCATGGCCGCGCCTTCAATCGCCAGGAAGAACCAGATGGCGAAGGGAATAGCGGCGAACATCCCGGCAATGGCCGGCGCGCCGAACACATCCGAACCGGCCCAGCCGTTCAAGGCAAAGTGGCTGAAACTGAACGCCGGGGCGACGACGCCCATGAACACCAAGAGCTCGGCCACCGCCAGGACGCAGACGATCAACTCGAACGTCGCGGCCAATTTGACCCCGAGGATGTTCAGGCCCGTGAACACGATATAAGCACCGACCGCCGCGTGTTTCGGGTCCAGGGCCGGGAACTGCACGTTCAGGTAGGCACCGATGGCCAGGGCGATGGCGGGCGGTGCGAAGACGAATTCGATCAGCGTCGCCAGCCCGGCGATCAACCCGCCTTTCTCGCCAAAGGCCCGTCGACTATAGGCAAACGGCCCGCCGGCATGGGGAATGGCGGTGGTCAGCTCGGTGAAGCTGAAGATGAAGCAGGTGTACATGGCCGCGACCATGAACGACGTCACCAGGAAGCCCAGTGTCCCGGCCACCCCCCAGCCGTAGCTCCAGCCAAAGTACTCGCCGGAAATCACCAGCCCGACGGCAATGCCCCATAGATGCAGGGTGCCCAGGGTGGGCTTGAGTTGTGTGTTCATCGGTGGCTCCCCTCGATCTTTAGCAAAAGCGCTGGCGAGGGGCAGTGCAGTGGGCGTGCCAGGGTGGCGAGGGCGGTCGTAATGGGTGAAATCGTGTCGTATCGGGGATGTTCCTTGCTCGTTGGGCTCCTGTTGTGCGCCAGTTGAGGGCATCAGAGTCTGTGATGCCGTCTTCGCGAGCAAGCCCGCTCCCACAGTAGGTCTGTGGTGATCCACTGATTTCACGTACACAACCAATCCATGTGGGAGCGGGCTTGCTCGCGAAGACGGCAGTCCAGGCACCGGAATAACAATGCCTTACCCCATTTTTTACACATTCTTTATCCCCCAAGCCCCCTCTCGATCTCGTTCCTTTACACCCTCCCTACCGACAATCACTCCACACACGGCACGACGCCGTACCACGGAGAAATCCCATGAGCGTTCTGGACGGGGTGTCGCTGCTGTTGGCAGTGGCGCTGTTCATTTATCTATTGGTTGCGCTGTTGCGCGCGGATCGGAACTAGGAGCGGTTATGCACGGTTATGACTACGGGCTGATCCTCGCCTTTTTCGCCCTGGTGCTGATTCCGGCACCGTTTCTGGGGCGTTTTTACTACCGGGTGATGGAAGGCCAGCGCACGTGGCTGTCCCCCATCCTCGGCCCGGTGGAGCGCGGTTGCTATCGCCTGGCCGGTGTCGATCCCGGCGCTGAGCAGAGCTGGCAGAAATACACCCTGGCCTTGCTCGCCTTCAACCTGGCGGGTTTTGTGTTGCTGTTCGCGATCCTCCTGCTGCAGGGACATCTACCCCTCAATACCGAGCAACTGCCCGACATGGAGTGGACCCAGGCCTTCAACACGGCCGTGAGTTTCATGACCAACACCAACTGGCAGTCCTACAGCGGTGAAGCCTCCCTGAGCTACCTGAGCCAGATGATCGGCCTGACGGTGCAGAACTTCGTCAGCGCCGCCACCGGCCTGGCCGTGCTGGTGGCGCTGTGTCGCGGGATCGGCCGTAAGTCCGCCGCGACGCTGGGTAATTTCTGGGTCGACATGACCCGCGCCACCCTCTACGGCCTGTTGCCGCTGTGCCTGTTGCTGGCGTTGTTCCTGGTGTGGCAGGGCGTGCCGCAGACCTTCGCGCACTATGTGCACGGGGTGACGATGCAGGGCGCCGACCAGGTGATTCCCCTGGGCCCGGCCGCCAGCCAGATCGCCATCAAGCAATTGGGTACCAACGGCGGTGGTTTCTTCGGCGTCAACTCGGCGCACCCGTTCGAGAATCCAACGGCCTGGAGCAATCTGTTTGAACTCGCTTCGATCATCCTGATTCCCGCCGCGCTGGTGTTCACCTTCGGCCATTACGTCAAGGACCTGCGCCAGAGCCGGGCGATCATCGCCTGCATGCTCGTGCTGTTTCTGATCGGTGGCGCCACGTCGTTGTGGGCCGAGTACCAGCCCAACCCAGCCCTGAATAACGTCGCGGTGGAACAGACCGCGCCGCTGGAAGGCAAGGAAACACGCTTTGGCACCACTGCCACGGTGCTGTGGTCGGTGACCACCACGGCAGCCTCCAACGGCTCGGTCAACGGCATGCACGACAGCCTCAATCCACTCAGCGGCATGGTTTCCCTGGTGAACATGATGGTTGGCGAAGTGATCTTCGGCGGCGTCGGGGCCGGGCTCTACGGAATGTTGTTGAACGTGCTGATCGCGGTGTTCCTGGCCGGATTGATGATCGGCCGCACTCCGGAATACCTGGGCAAGAAACTGGGCGCGAGGGAAGTGCAACTGCTGGTGGTGACCTTGCTGGTGATGCCCGTGAGCGTATTGGTACTGGGCGCCGTCGCCGCGAGCCTGCCCGGGCCGGTCGCAGCGGTCAGTAACCCCGGTGCCCACGGTTTCAGTCAGTTGCTCTACGCCTACACCTCGGCGGGGGCGAACAACGGCTCGGCCTTCGCCGGTTTCGGTGCCAACACACCGTTCCACAACCTGATGCTGGGCCTGGGCATGTTGATCGGTCGTTTCGGCTACATCCTGCCGGTGCTGGCGTTGGCCGGCAGCCTGGCGCTGAAGAAAACTGCGCCGATTGGCCAGAACAGTTTCCCCACCCACGGCCCGCTGTTCGTGACCTTGTTGACCGTGACCATCCTGCTGGTGGGCGGCCTGACCTTCCTGCCGACCCTGGCCCTGGGTCCGATCGCCGAACACCTGAGCCTGGGTTTCTGAGGGATATGAAGATGAATATGCCGATGAGCAAAACCGTCGTCGCCAAGGCGCCGGAACAACCGAAAACCGCCATCGCGGCCCTGTGGCGACCTGCGCTGGTGCAAGCCTTCGTCAAGCTCGACCCGCGCCAACTGCATCGCGCCCCGGTGATGCTGGTGGTGGAGCTGACCGCGATCCTCACCACCGTGCTGTGCTTCATTCCCGACAACGCCGTGCCGACGTTCGTCGCCGCGCAAATCGCCTTGTGGCTGTGGTTCACCGTGCTGTTCGCCAACTTCGCCGAGGCGTTGGCCGAAGGTCGTGGCAAGGCCCGGGCCGACAGTCTCAAGGCCGGCAGCGAAGGCCTGAACGCACGGCGCCAGACCGCCAACGGTTTTGAAGTGATAGCCGCCACCCGTTTGCGCAAAGGCGACGTGGTGCGCGTTGAGGCGGGGGACATGATTCCCGGTGACGGCGAAGTGATTGAAGGCATTGCCGCCGTCAACGAGGCGGCGATCACTGGCGAATCGGCACCGGTCATCCGCGAGTCCGGCGGGGATCGCTCGGCCGTCACCGGCAATACGCGGCTGGTCTCCGACTGGTTGCTGGTACGCATCACCAGCAACCCCGGCGAGTCCACCCTGGACCGCATGATCGCCCTGGTCGAAGGCGCCAAGCGCCAGAAAACCCCGAATGAAGTGGCGCTGGATATCCTGCTGATCGGCCTGACGCTGATCTTTCTGCTGGTGGTGGTGACGCTGCAACCGTTCGCCCATTTCGCCAATGGCAACCTGCCGCTGGTGTTTCTGGTGGCGCTGTTGGTCACGTTGATTCCCACCACCATCGGCGGGCTGCTGTCGGCCATCGGCATCGCCGGGATGGATCGGCTGGTGCGCCTGAATGTGATCGCCAAGTCCGGCCGCGCGGTGGAGGCGGCGGGGGATGTGCATGTGCTGATGCTGGACAAGACCGGCACCATCACCTTTGGTAATCGTCGCTGTGCAGCGGTCCATGCCGCCCCTGGCGTGAGTACTCAAGCGCTGGCCGAGGGCGCGCTGTTCGCTTCGTTGGCCGATGACACGGCGGAGGGCAAGTCCATCGTCGAGTACCTGCGCGCTTTGCATTCGCAGCCCGAGCCGGGTCTCGAATCGCTGACCGCCGTGCCATTCAGCGCCGAAACCCGTTTGTCCGGGGTGGATTATCAAGGGCGCGTTTACCGCAAGGGCGCCGTGGATTCGCTGTTGAGTTTTATTGGTCTGGCAAAAACCGAGTTGCCGTCCGCTCTGGCCCGGGAGGTCGACAAGATTGCCCAGAGCGGCGGCACGCCCTTGCTGGTGTGTGCCGATGGCAAACTGCTGGGGGCCATTCATCTGAAGGACGTGGTCAAGCCCGGTATCCGCGAGCGTTTCGCCGAGCTGCGCAAGCTGGGTATTCGCACCGTGATGGTCACTGGCGACAACCCGCTGACCGCCGCCGCGATTGCCGCCGAGGCGGGGGTCGATGACGTGCTGGCCGAGGCCACGCCGGAGAAAAAACTCGCGCGCATCCGTCATGAGCAGAATGACGGGCGGCTGGTGGCGATGTGCGGCGACGGCGCCAACGACGCCCCGGCCCTGGCCCAGGCCGACGTCGGCATGGCGATGAACGACGGCACCCAAGCCGCGCGGGAGGCGGCCAACATGGTCGACCTCGACAGCGACCCGACCAAGTTGCTGGACGTGGTGCAGATCGGCAAGGAATTGCTGGTGACCCGTGGGGCGCTGACGACGTTTTCCATCGCCAATGACATCGCCAAGTACTTTGCAATCCTGCCGGCGCTGTTCGCCTCGATTTATCCACAGCTCGGCGTGTTGAACGTCATGCACCTGAGCAGCCCGCAGAGCGCGATTCTCTCGGCCATCGTGTTCAACGCCTTGATCATCGTCGTGCTGATCCCCTTGGCCCTGCGTGGCGTGCGGGTGCAGGCGGCGAGCGCGGCGGCACTGCTGCGGCGCAATCTGTTGATCTATGGCTTGGGTGGGATCGTGGTGCCGTTCGTGGGGATCAAGGCGATTGATATGTTGCTGACGGCGTTGAGTCTGGTTTGAGCCAGCAATGGGCCTGACCACTGACATTGTGGCGAGGGGATTATTGTGGCGAGGGGATTTATCCCCGCTGGGCTGCGCAGCAGCCCCCAAGCCTGATACCTCAGTGTGTCAGGCAGAACGATGGCGACTGTTTTTGGGGCTGCTGCGCAGCCCAGCGGGGATAAATCCCCTCGCCACAAATGTGTTTTCAAATCGAGGGTTTTGAAATGTTCACTCTGATCCGCCCGGCCCTGAGCCTGTTGCTTCTGATGACCCTGGTCACCGGTGTCGCTTACCCACTGCTGGTCACGGGAATAGCGCAAGTCGCCTTTCCCGCCCAGGCCAACGGCAGCCTGATCGTCGATGCCGCGGGAAAGGTCCGTGGCTCGACGCTGATCGCCCAGGACTTCACCGGCGATGCCTGGTTCCATCCACGGCCCTCGGCCGGTGCCTTTGCCACGGTCGCCAGTGGTGCCAGCAACTTTTCCCCGAGCAACCCGGCCCTGGCTACTCGAGTGATCGACGATGCCCACAGACTGCAAGTGCCCGGTCAGGGACCGGTGCCGCTGGCCTTGCTGACCACCTCCGGCAGCGGGCTGGATCCGCACTTGTCACCGGCCGCGATTGCCTATCAACTGGCGCGTGTCGCCACGGCGCGCAACCTGCCGGTCTCGACGTTGCAGCAACTGCTGGACGCCCACATCGAGCAGCCCTTGGTGGGGCCGCCGGTGGTGAATGTGCTGGCGTTGAACCTGGCGCTGGAAAAACTGTAAGAACCTGTGGGAGCGAGCTTGCTCGCGATGACGGTACGTCAGCCAACATTGATGGTGACTGATTCACCTTCATCGCGAGCAAGCTCGCTCCCACAGGGTATTTGATCAACACCTGAAAAAGAGCCCCCTCGACATGAGCGACTCCGGCCGCGCCGATGCACTGTTAGCCAATCTGCCCCGCAACGACCGTGGCCGGCTCAAGGTTTTCCTTGGCGCGGCCCCGGGTGTCGGCAAGACCTACGCCATGCTGCAAGCGGCCCACACCCAGTTGCGTCAAGGCGTGAAAGTCGTTGCCGGTGTGGTGGAAACTCACGGTCGTGCCGAAACCGAAGCGTTGCTCGGTGGCCTGGCGCAGCAACCGTTGGTGCGCTCGGAGTATCGCGGCGTGATGCTCGAAGAAATGGACCTCGATGGCCTGCTCGCCGCCCGGCCGAGCCTGGTGTTGGTGGACGAACTGGCCCACAGCAACGCACCCGGCAGCCGTCACGCCAAACGCTGGCAAGACATCCAGGAGTTGCTCGCTGCCGGCATCGATGTCTACACCACCGTCAACGTCCAGCATCTGGAAAGCCTCAACGACCAAGTGCGTGGCATCACTGGCGTGCAGGTCCGAGAGACGTTGCCGGACTGGGTCCTGCAGGAGGCCGATGAGCTACTGCTGATCGATCTGCCACCGCGCGAACTGCTGGAGCGCCTGCGTGATGGCAAGGTCTATGTGCCGGAGCAGGCCCGGGCGGCGATCGATGCGTTTTTCACCCAGACCAACCTGACCGCGCTGCGTGAACTGGCCATGCAGACGGCTGCCGCGCAGGTCGACAACGACCTGACCCAGGGTTATCGACAACTGGGCCAGGCGGCTCCGGCGGTGCGAGGGCGATTGTTGGTGGGAGTGGACGGCGACGTCCAGGCTGAACGTCTGGTGCGCCATGCCAGCCGTGTCGCCCAGCGCCGACATCTGCCGTGGAGCCTGGTGCATGTGGATAACGGCAGTGCCCGGGACGAGTCATCGCGCCAGCGCCTGCAAAATGCCCAGCTCCTGGCTGAACGCCTCGGCGGGGAAGTGGTGCTGCTGCGGGCCGGCGAAGTCGCCAGAACCTTGATCCAGCACGCCACCGAACGACGCGCCACGCTGGTGTTGGTGGGCCAGTCCCGGCCGCGTTTGCGTCGGCGGCTGTTCGGCGGTGGTTTGGCCTCACGCTTGCTGCGCGATGCCCGCGGCCTGGAAATCAACGTACTGGACAGCGACGAGCAGCCGCGGCCCGCCCACGTGCGTTCGAGCACTGTTCAGACCGGTTTCGACTACGCGTTGGCGCTGCTGGCGACCGTGGCGGCCAGCGCCTTGGCCTGGGGGATTTCTGGGTTGTTGGCGCTGCCCAATATTTCCCTGGTGTTTCTGATGGCGGTGTTGCTGGTGGCGGTCCGCAGCAGCCTTGGCCCGGCGCTGGCCTGCGCGGCCATGTCATTCCTGGCCTATGACTTTCTGTTCATCCCACCGAATTTTTCCCTCACCATCCAGCGTGAAGAAGATGTGCTGACGCTGGTGTTTTTCCTGCTGATGGCGGCCCTGACCGGCAACCTGGCCGCCCGTCAGCGTCGACAGTTGCAAGCCTTGCGCGACACTCAGCAGGAAACCGGCGAATTGCTCGACCTGTCGCGCAAGCTCACCGCCGCCACCGACCGCCAGGCGGTGGTCAGCGCCGCCGCGCAGCACCTCAACGGTTTGCATGACTTGCAACTGTGCCTGCTCAATCGTGACGGCCAAGGCGATTGGAAGATCGAGACCGGTGAGCCGTTGACCTTCACCGAGGCCGAGCGCGCGGCGGCCGACTGGGCTTGGCAGCACGATCAACCGGCGGGCGCTGGCACCGGGACGCTGCCGTCCGGGCGTTGGTGGTGGTGGCCGCTGTCGGCGGAGGGTGGGCCGCTGGCGTTGCTGGGCGTGTGCCCGAAAGAAGGCAAGCCGCTGAGCGGCCAGCGTCGCCGTTTGCTGGCGGCCCTCAGTCAGCCGCTGGCCCAAGCGCTGGCGCGGGCGCAACTGGCCCAGGACCTGGAAGCGGCGCGCCTGCACGGCGAAACGGAGCAACTGCGCAGTGCCTTGCTGGCCTCGGTGTCCCATGATTTGCGCACGCCGCTGACGTCCATGCGCGGCAGCATCGACAGCCTGCTGGCGTTGGGGGAGGCGATTCCGCTGGCGGATCGGCGTGAACTGCTCGAAGGCACCCGCGATGAAGCCGAACGGTTGGATCGCTACATCCAGAACCTGCTGGACATGACTCGCCTCGGCCACGGCGCCCTGAAGCTGGCGCGCGACTGGGTGGCGCCGGCGGATATCGTCTGCAGCGCGCTGAACCGTCTGCGGGCAGTGCTGGCGCCCCTGGCGGTGGGCATCGAGGTGCCTGCCGACTTGCCTTTGCTGTATGTTCACGCGGCGCTGATCGAACAAGCCCTGATAAACGTGCTGGAGAACGCCGCACGCTTTTCACCGGTCAACGGACGGCTGCTGTTGAGTGCGGGTATGACGGGCAACGAAGTGTTTTTTGCCGTCGCCGATGAAGGTCCCGGGATCCCTCAGCAGGAGCGGGAGAAAATCTTCGACATGTTCTACACCGCCGCGCGCGGTGATCGCGGCGGGCAGGGCACGGGGTTGGGGTTGGCGATCTGCCAGGGCATGGTGGGTGCCCATGGTGGGCGCATCAGCGTGGCCGATGGCCTCGACGGGCACGGCACCTGTATCACCCTGCACTTGCCGTTGCAGGCGCAACCGGACATGGACGATGAAGCCTGAGCGGCGCTGCGTTACTCTCTTGTCAATTGATTGCATTGAATGAACCCCATGAGCCAGACCGCGACCCTTTTGGTCATCGATGACGAACCGCAGATCCGCAAATTCCTGCGCATCAGCCTGACCTCCCAGGGCTACAAGGTGCTGGAAGCCGGTACCGGTACGGAAGGCCTGGCCCTGGCAGCGCTGAACAAGCCCGACCTACTGGTGCTTGACCTGGGCCTGCCGGACATGGACGGCCAGCAGGTGTTGCGCGAGTTTCGTCAATGGTCGACGGTGCCGGTGCTGGTGCTTTCGGTGCGGGCCAGCGAAGCGCAGAAAGTCGAGGCGCTGGACAACGGCGCCAACGATTACGTGACCAAGCCGTTCGGCATCCAGGAATTTCTCGCCCGCATCCGCGCCCTGTTGCGCCAGGCCCCAGCGGGCGAAGCCCAGGAAGCGGCGCTGAGGTTCGGTCCGCTGACGGTGGACCTGGCCTACCGTCGAGTGCTGCTCGACGGCGCCGAAGTGGCCCTGACCCGCAAGGAGTACGCCGTGCTGGCGCAACTGGCGCGACACCCGGGGCGAGTCATCACCCAGCAGCAACTGCTCAAGGACATCTGGGGCCCGACCCACACCGAGGACACGCATTACCTGCGGATCGTGGTCGGCCATCTGCGCCAGAAACTGGCCGACGACCCGACCCGGCCCCGGTTCATTGCGACCGAGGCGGGGGTGGGGTATCGGTTGTTGGAGGAGGGCAGCGCCTAACTACCAAGTTTCAAGCCAGACACCGTTGTGGCGAGGGAGCTTGCTCCCGCTGGGCTGCGAAGCAGCCCCAAAAAAACTCCAGACATGATTTTTGCCTGACACAACGGGTGTTCAGGTTTTGGGGGCGCTTCGCAGCCCAGCGGGAGCAAGCTCCCTCGCCACAGAGCAGTCACATTCAATTCTTCTCACTCTCATACCGATCCAACGTATCCCGAGCAATCTCACGCCCCAACGCGATCAACTCCGGCGCCTTGTAGAACTCAAAGAACCGACACACCCGTTTCGGCACGTTGATCAGTACATCCGGCGGATAACCGGCGATTTTGTATTGGGCCAGCGACGTTTGCATCACCTCGAAGCTCTGGTTGATCAAGTCCAGTAACGAGGCCGGGCCGACGTTATCGATGATGAACGAGCCCGTGGCGGATTTCGGTGCGCCTTCGGCCTCTGGCGCGGCCGCCGGTTGCTGGCCTTCGGGCTCGGCCGATTCGAGCCACGGGTTGATTTCACCGGCCTCGGCCTTCAACGCTTCCTGTTCCAGCAGCAACAGCTGCTCGGCCTGCTTGCGGCGAAACGGTAGGCGCGAACCGAGTGAATTGACGAGGGTGTCGAAGCGACGCCTGAATGCGGCCGGGCGCTGGATCACCGGCAGTCTGTACTGTTTCTGATTCGTGGCATTGAGGTTGACCGCGATGATCAGATCGCAATGGCTCGACACCACCGGCACGATCGGCAGCGGATTGAGCAGGCCGCCATCCACCAGCATGCGGTTGCCTTGCATCACCGGCGTGAACAGGCTGGGAATCGCCGCCGAGGCGCGCATTGCCTGGTGCAGGCAACCTTCCTGGAACCAGATTTCCTGCTGATTGGTCAGGTCGGTGGCCACTGCGGTATAGGGGATGCGCAAGTCTTCAATATTGATGTCGCCGACGATCTTGTGGATTTGCCCGAAGACTTTCTCTCCGCGAATCGCCCCGAGGCGAAAACTGACGTCCACCAGTCGCAGGACATCCAGGTAATCGAGGCTTTCGATCCAGTTGCGGTAGTCCTTGAGCTTGCCCGCGGCATAGATCCCGCCCACGACCGCGCCCATGGAGCAACCGGCGATGCAGGCAATGTCGTAGCCGCGTCGTTCGATTTCTTCGATCACCCCGATATGGGCATAGCCCCGGGCGCCGCCCGAACCCAATACCAATGCGACACGTTTTGTCATGACCCGGCCTCTTGTCGAACAGACTTCAACAATGCACTGATCGACGTCTGGGCTCAATCGTTGTGGCGCAGGCGTCGTTTTTTGACACGCCATGACGGCATTTGCGTATGCTCGCTCACACTTGAATTTCCGCGGTCAAGCCAAGGCACTTTTCGCCTTTGCCACCGTCTTAACACCACGACTGTTTGACCTGACTTGAGGTGTAATCGATGAAAGCCCGGATCTGCCTGCCCCTGGTGGCGTCCTTGATGGTGTTGGCCCTGGCCGGTTGTGCAGGCAAAACCGCTTACCGCGACAATTGCGCCAGCCAACTCGACAGTGCCTGGCGTGAACTCGACCTGGCCAAGGCCGAAGGTTTTGCCGGCACCGTCAGCTACTCCAAGGCTTTGTCGCTGCTGACCGGCGCCAAGACCCAGCAACAATTCGAAGCGTTCGAAGGCTGCTCCAAGAAAGCCGAGAAGGCGCGTTTCTACATCCGCGAGTCCCGCGCAGGGCGATAAAAAAAGCAGCCGCAAGCTTCAAGCTACAAGCTGCAAGAGGGCGGTACCTACTGCTTCCACTTGCAGCTTGACGCTTGCCGCTCAAGGCTGCGTACGGAGTACGCCCCATGATCGATCGGTTGGTGGCCCGGATACTGGGCCTGGAAGTTCGCCTGCTGGCCTGCCAGGCTCGCCTGAATGCCCATACCGACAGCGAAGCACTGCATGATCTGCGCACCACGGTTCGCCGTTTGCGCAGCCTGCTTCGCCCGTTGCGTGGATTGCCCGGCGTCGAACAGCTGGAAACAGCCGCTTCGGCGGTCGGCACCCTGACCACACCTCTGCGCGACCGGGAAGTGTTGGCGGCTTACCTGGAGCAGCACGGCAAGGTCGAAGCGGCCAAGCGGCGCCAGGTGCAAATGGTTGCCGCGTATCCCGCCGTGGCCGGCAGCCCGGAGCTGGCGCAGTTGTTGATGATCGTCGATGCGTTTCCGCGCTTCGTTCGCGCCGCCCAGCGCCAGGGCCTGCTCAAAGGGTTGCGTAGACGCATCGAAAAACGCCTGGACAAGCAGTGGAAAAAACTCGGTGAAGCCTTGCGCGATCCGGCCCATGACCGCCATCGCTTGCGTCTGCTGATCAAGCGCGTGCGCTACGCCATCGAAGCCTACCCTGAACTCGACCGCCTGCCTGAAGCGACCATGCCACGGCTCAAATCCGCCCAAGGCACACTGGGCGACTGGCACGATTGCTGGCAATGGCTGGCCAGGGCCGAGGAGGAACCCGATCTGCAATCTTGCGTACCGACCTGGCAGGATACGATGGCAAAGGCCGAGGCCAAGTCCGATAAGGTGCTCGACAAGTTGGTGGCGAGTTGCTTCAAAAAATCCTGAGTCCTGCACATATCCCTGTGGGAGCGGGCTTGCTCGCGAATACGGTAGATCAGTCCATACAGTTGTGACTGACCCACCGTATTCGCGAGCAAGCCCGCTCCCACAATCGATGAAGGGTGGATTTAAAGGCTGCGGCCTATCTGTCAGCCTCTTTGGCCGGAATAAGCGCTGTGCCGCCGGCCCGGGCTGGTTAAGATCCCTTCATCTTTCTCCCCTGTTTTCGAGGTTGTCATGCGCTTTTCCGATTTGATCGATGCCGTGCGCCGTCAGCCAGGCGCCGTGACCATCGCGCCTGAATGGGGTCAAGGGCGCGCCTCTTTTGGCGGCCTGGTGGCGGCGCTGCAATACGAAGCGATGCGTGCGCAGGTGCCGGCGGATCGTCCGGTGCGCTCGCTGGCGATTACCTTTGTCGGCCCGGTCGAGGCCGACGTGCCCGTCAGTTTCGAAGTCGACGTATTGCGTGAAGGCAAGGCGGTCAGCCAGGTATTGGGGCGGGCCGTGCAGAACGGCCAGGTGGTGACCGTGGTGCAGGGCAGCTTCGGCGCATCGCGGTCCTCCGTAGTGGCGGTGCAGGCCGACCCCGCCCCGGAATTCAAAAGCGTGGAACAATGCCAGGAACTGCCCTACATCAAAGGTGGCACGCCGGAATTCATGCGTCACCTGGCGATGTGCTGGAGCGTCGGTGGCTTGCCGTTCTCGGGCAATAAATCCCGGAGCATGGGGGGCTGGGTACGTTTGCGTGGGGACGTGAAAGAGGAAGCGTTGAACGAAGGCCACATCCTGGCCCTGGTGGACGCCTGGCCGCCAGCGTTGTTGCCGCACCTCACGCAAATGGCGCCGGGCAGTACGCTCACCTGGACCATTGAGTTCGTCCAGCCGCTGCTGGAACTCACGACACTGGATTGGTGCAAATACCTGGCCGAGATCGACCACGCCCAGGACGGCTACGGCCACGTCGCCGCAAAATTCTGGAGTGCCGATGGCCGCTTGATCGCCATAAGCCGTCAGACGGTGACCATCTTCGGCTAAGGCTTTGCGTGACCGTGGCGCTGCAACCCGAGTGCCGCGACCACGCCGATGATGCCGATGGCGACGTCGGCCGGATTCAAGCTGAACACGCCTGACACCATTAACAGAAACGCAATGATGAACAGTGGCACCGCCATCAGGTGCAATACCTGATTGGTCGGGTGACGGTGGAGGGCAGGATCGGCGCGCCATTGCCAGGCCGGAAGATTGGGGTGACGTTTGCCCATGATGCGGATCCTTGAGTTCATGACACTGAATGACCCAAGAATAGGCTTGCCCGGGCGGGGCGGCGAATCGCGGTTGGCTATGGGCGCGATAGGTGGCCATAGCCTTTTCCCCTGTGCAGCGATGAGTTGCTTTTGTGGCGAGGGAGCTTGCTCCCGCTGGGCCGCGAAGCGGCCCCAAACGGTAACCCCGGTGTATCAGATTGATTGGGGGGCTTTTCTGGGGGGCGCTGCGCGCCCCAGCGGGAGCAAGCTCCCTCGCCACAGGACTTGAGCGGGTCGGTATTCTAAAGCTTGAGTTGCCCGATCGCCTTGCTCAGCTCGCCCGCCAACGTCGCCAATTCATGGCTGGTAGTGGCTGAGTCCACCGTCTGGCGTACGGTGTTTTCGGTCACGTCGCGAATACTCACCACTGCCCGATTCATCTCTTCGGCGACCTGGCTCTGCTGTTCGGCCGCGACCGCAATCTGGGTGTTGCTCTCACGCATCTGCGCCACCGCACCGGTGATCTGCTCCAGGGCCTCGCCGGCCTCGCGGGCCTGTTGCACGCAGTCGTCGGCCTTGTTCGAACTCTCCTGCATGAAATCCACCGCGTCCCGGGTTCCGGCTTGCAGGGCCGCGATCATGGTGGTGATTTCATCCGTGGAACTCTGTACTCGCTTGGCCAGGTTGCGTACCTCGTCAGCCACCACGGCAAAACCGCGGCCCATTTCCCCGGCCCGTGCTGCTTCGATGGCTGCGTTGAGGGCCAGCAGGTTGGTTTGCTCGGCAATGCTGTGGATCACGCTGACCACGCCATTGATTTTCTGGCTGTCTTCGGCCAAGCGCCCGATCATTTCGGCGGTCTGTTGTACGCCCGAGGACAGCCCGGTGATCGACTGTTGCACGCGGCTGACCACTTCGCGGCCGTTGCCGGCCAGGGTGTCGGCGGTTTTCGACAGGTCGCGGGTGGCGCCGGCATGCTGGGCGATGTGATAAACCGTGGCGGACATTTCGTTGATCGCCGTGGCCGCCTGATCAGTCTCGCTCTGCTGGCCGAGCATGCCGCGGCGAACATCGTTCATGCTCGATGCCAGGCGCGCCGCACCACTGTCCAGTTGCCGGGCAGTGGTGGCGACCGTGTCGACCACGCGCTGATAACCAGCCTGCATGGCGTTGAACGCGGCGGCCATCTGACCTACTTCGTCCCTGCAGGCCAGGGGCACGCGGGCGGACAAGTCACCGGTTTTTTCCACGTGCAGCATCACGTCCTTCAGGGTGTTCAGCTGGCTGAGCAGAAAACGGATCAACAGCTGCGAGGCCCCCAGCATTGCCAACATCAGCACGAACACCGCCATAGCGTATTGGCTGAAGCGCTCGCCAAACACTTGGCCCAGGCTCGCGCCATGGGCGAGTACCGCGAGCCGTTGGTCGTCGCCTCGCCGGATCACTTCAGCACCCAGCAGTGGATCGTCGCCGAGCAGCGGCTTGGCATTGAGCTCGACCCAGCCATCGGCGTGCGCCAGTGAGGGCAATGCTTGATTATTGAAAGCGGGGATCTGTTCGCGATGGAATCCCAGCAGATGATCGGCCTTGGGCAACGGTTGCCCGGCAGGCCACGCCTCGAGCAAGCGCGCCTGGGCCTGGGCGTTCGCCTGAGCAGCGTGGTTGCGTGCTTGTTGTTCGAGCTGCACGGCGAAGAGCACCAGCAACAAGGTGGTGACAAAGGCGACCGCATTGACCGCCCAGAATTTGTACTTCAGCGAGATATTGCTAAGCCAGGCACCCATGGAAGGTTTTCTCTGATAGCGGAAACAGCATTGGCAAGGTGCCAGTATTGTGCTGCTACTTCGGTGTCGGGGGGTTGATGTAGGTCAACAGACGACACGGCCCCATTGTGGGAGCGGGCTTGCTCGCGAATGCGGTGGGTCAGTCACCTCTGTATTTGCTGACAAACTGCATTCGCGAGCAAGCCCGCTCCCACAGGGGATATGGGTTTATTCGGAAAGACTGGGCAACCCAAAAAACGCCCGGGCGCACGCCGTGCTATGGGCCGCAAGATCTTCCTGGGTTTCGCCCCGGTGCAAGGCCACCTCGCGCAAAACCTCCGGCAAATAAGCCGGTTCGTTGCGACCATTCTTGGGCTTGGGCCGCAGCGTGCGGGGCAGCAGGTACGGCGCGTCGCTTTCGAGCATCAGCCGCCCGCGGGGAATTTCGCGCACCAAGGGATGCAGGTGTGTGCCCCGGCGTTCATCGCAGATCCAGCCGGTGATGCCGATGTGCAAGTCCAGGTCGAGGTAGCTGAACAGCGCTTTTTTTTCGCCGGTAAAACAGTGCACCACCGCGGCAGGCAGTTGGTCGCGAAAGTCCCGGAGGATTTCCAGCAGGCGTTGATCGGCGTCCCGTTCATGGAGGAAGACCGGCAGTTGCAGTTCCACCGCCAGGGCGAGGTGTTCTTCCAGGACTTTTTCCTGTTGCGGCCTTGGAGAGAAGTCCCGGTTGAAATCCAGCCCGCATTCACCCACCGCGCAAACGCGGCTTTGCCTGAGTAAATCCTTGAGGTGCCGGGCGCTATCGGCGGTCCAGTCGCTGGCGCTGTGGGGGTGGATACCGGCTGTGGAAAATAGCCGCTCCGCGCCGTCATCGAGGCGTTCGCACAGCGCCAAAGCCTGCTCGCTGCTCTCGATGCTGGTGCCGGTCAAGACCAGTTGGCAGACTCCGGCTTCATAGGCGCGCTCAAGCACCGCCTGGTGTTTGTCGGCGAAACTGGAGTTGGTCAGGTTGACGCCGATATCGATGAGTTGCATGGTGCTACCTCGGCCCAAAGGCCGGAAAGCATACCAGAGCTGTAGATTTATAAGAAAAGCCAAGAACTACAACGAGTTGAGGCTGTCTGTTGAGGCCGCGAGACAAGTCGGGTTGGTATAAATGCCATCACTGTGCCAGTCTTTCGCACTTTTCAGCGCCTCAGGCGCTCTGTTTCTGTCGATCCCAGCCTCGATTTTCAAGGCGGCGGTCCGCAGTGTCCTTCCGGAGAGTGGATGGCACGTCTTCAGGTGTTGCTACTGCTGTGTTGTTCGCTGTTGTTGCCGATGCCGGCCGAAGCGCGGCTGCCTGGGCCTGTGCAAGCGGTGGCGCCGGGCACGGTGCGCGATTTGGCACAAATCCGTAGTAGCCGGGTATTGAAGGTGCTGGTCAACCAGAGCCGCAACAGTTCCGGTGAAGTCCAGGGACAGCCCATTGGCGTCGAATACCATCGATTGCGCGCCTTCGAGCAGTACCTCAACGGCCACGCCCGGGACGGGCAGGAAATCACCCTCAAGATCATTCCCAAGGCCAAGGACCAGTTGCTTGGCGCCTTGCAGCGCGGGGAGGGCGACCTCGTGGCCCCCGGCGAATTACTCGATCTCCAGGCTGCTCATGCGATCAGCGCCAGTAATCCAATCCGTACCGACGTGCCGTTGCTGCTGGTGGGCATCAAGGGCGAGAAGCGCTACACACGTGTGGAACAGCTCTCCGGAAAGACCCTGGCCCTGCCCAACGGTAGTGCGGCAGGGGATGCGGTGAGCCAGATCAACCAGAAGCTCGCGTTGCTCAAGTTGCCACCGGTGAAGATCGAATGGGTCGACCCCAGTCTGGCGGTGGAAGATGTGCTGGAAATGGTCCAGGGCGGGATTTTCCACCTGACAATCGTCGAGCAGCCCATCGCCGAGCGCTGGGGCAAGATCCTCCCCAAGTTGCGCTTCGATCGTCAGGTGTTGATTGGTGAACCGAGTGACGAGTATTGGTTCGTGCGTCGCGACGCCGCCATGCTGCGGGCGAGCATCGACCAGTTCCTGGCGATCTACAAGGTACCGTCCAACCAGGATGCCGCGTTCCTGCGCATCTATCGCCGCTTGTACCAGGTGCACTATCCGCTGGCCCGGGCCGATCGCCAGCGCCTGGAGAAACTGCGCCCCGTGTTGCAAAAGCATGCTGAGGCCCAGGGCATGGACTGGCTCAACCTCGCGGCCCTGGCATTCAAGGAATCAGCTTTGCAACCCAACGCCCGCAGCGGCAGCGGCCCGACCGGTCTGATGCAGATTACCCCGGCGGCGGCGCAGCGAGTCGGGGTCAATAACATTCAGAACCTGGATGCCAACGTCCAGGCCGGTGCCAAGTACTTGGCCCTGATCCGCCGCAAGTTCTTTGCCAGCCCAAAGCTCAACGAGCGCGAGCGCATGGCCTTCGTTTTGGCTGCCTACAACATGGGGCCTGAGCGGGTGCAGGGGATGCGTGCCGAGGCTCGGCGCCGGGGGCTGAACCCCAATCAATGGTTTTTCCAGGTCGAGCGCATCGCCATGGAGCAGGTGGGAATGGGCGCCGTCAGCTATGTTAATAGCGTGAACAAATACTATTTGGCGTTTGATCGGGAACGGGAGTCGCTGGAGCCTGAGGAGCAGAAAGTCGCCCAGCGTAAATAATCGATTAAACTGATTGGTATGCCGAAATATTTGCGCTTTTAGAACAAGTTTTTTTGATTAATATGGCGACCAACAACCTCACATCTAGGGATGCCCCATGAGCTCATTGATCAATAAAGTCCTGTTTACCCGCGCCGGCTACGGTCTGACCGTCCTGCGCATCGCTGTCGGTATCATTTTCGCCGCTCACGGCTCGCAGAAACTCTTTGGCCTGTTCGGCGGCTACGGCCTGACCGGAACGGCGCAGTGGATGGAAAGCATCGGCCTGACTCCGGGTTACGTGATGGCGACACTGGCGGGCGGTACCGAGTTTTTCGCCGGGCTGGCGTTGATCATCGGTTTGCTGGCGCGTCCGGCGGCGTTGGGCCTGGCCTTCTTGTCGCTGGTGGCGATTTTCTCCGTGCACATCGGCAACGGTCTGTTCATGGCCAACAACGGTTATGAGTTTGCCCTGGCCTTGCTGGCTGGCAGTATTGCGGTGCTGATCGAAGGTGCCGGCAAGTTGTCAGTCGATCGTGCCATTGCTGATTGATTGCTTGGTTTGAGCCGCAAGACCCCGTTTGTATTCACTGCTGTTCACTAAGAAAAACGGTGCTTCTTCTTGAGAGGGGAGCGCCGTTTTTTTTGGGGCTCGTCTTTAGGGAGGGTATAGTTTGTGTGTATATCCGTTGCTGCGGTAACGGCTGCTTAGGGTTCCGCCCTTACGGCGGGTCACTTTCGAAAAGCGCGAAAGTAACCAAAGCGCTTTTGCCCCACCACTCGGTGCCTCGCCTAGGCTCGGCATGCCCTCACTCCGGCATTGCTCCGTGGGCCCGCCGCGAAGGACCATCCATGGTCCAGCGCGGCTACCTCGGCATCCATGCCGAGGTGCCCACTGCGCAATACCTGCGTTCGGCCATCGTGGTTAATGGGGCGCCGAGATCAACGTCCGCCGCGAGGCGGCCTGAGAGCCGACCTGGCTCTTTCGGTCGTACTCCGATCCAACTGTGGGAGCGAGCCTGCTCGCGAAGGCGGCCTGACAGCCGGCCTGTTTCTTGCGGCTGTACTCCGATCCCCTTGTGGGAGCGAGCCTGCTTGCGAAGGCGGCCTGACAGCCGACCTGTTTCTTGCGGCTGTACTCCGATCCTCTTGTGCGAGCTTGCTCGGGATGGCGATGGCTCAGTCAATGAAGATGTTGAATGCTCCGGCCTCTTCGCGAGCAAGCTCGCTCCCACAGGAGAAACGCGGTCCTACCCCAAACCAGGTCGGCTCTCAGGCCGCCTCGCTTTTGATTTTGATCTGGGGCGCCCCATTGACCACGATGGCCGAACGCAGGCATTGCGCAGTGGGCAACCCGGCATGGATGCCGGGTTAGCCGCGCTGGACCATGGATGGTCCTTCGCGGCGGCCCACGGAGCAATGCCGGAGAGAGGGCATGCCGAGCCTAGGCGAGGCACCGAGTGGTGGGGCAAGAGCGTTTTGCTTACTTTTGCGCTTCTCAAAAGTGAGCCGCCGTCAGGGCGGAACCCTAAGCAGCCGTTACCGAAGCAACGGATATACACACTAACTATAAAATCCCAACTCAGAAAGACAAGCCCAAAAAAACGCCCCCTCAGGAAAGGAACACCGTTTCTTAAGTGAACAGCATTGCCGTCATGTACGGGTCTTTTTAATGCGCGCCGATTCTTGACACTGCCCAGTCAGCTTCTCTAGGATGCCGCTCATGCGCCGATTTAAACAGCTACTTGCGGGGCGCCAGGTGACTCATCCAGTTGCCGACAGAAGCCGGAAAGCCAGGCTTCGAAATACCGCTAAAGCGCTGGTTCGGTGTTGCCTCTCACCTGCCATGCAGACTTTTGAGGCAGAGACACGACACGATGAACGCATCCAGCCCCCTTGTACGTCTTGCGCCGATCACGGCGAACCTTCTGCAGCGCAATCCAAAAATTCTCCTGGGTGGTACCCACCAGCCAACGCTGTTGCGTTATCTCGATGGCTGGCCGCGCCGCAGCCACGGGCCTGCGGCTTTCCTGATCCAGTTCGTTGAAGACGGTGAGTCGCTGGCGCGCTTTGCCAACGACAGTTTCGACCTGGCTGTTATCCAGTCCCCGAGTGCGGCAGACGCGCCTGAAATGATCCGGCAACTGACCCGGGTCGCGCGGCAGGGATTGATCACCCGTCGTTGAGATGCTCAGGTTGGCTGCCAGCTACGGGTAAACAATGTCCACGATGTAGACCCGTTTTTCTCCTGTCGGCGTCTGGACGCTGACTTCGGCGTCCAGGGCCTTGCCGATCAGTGCCCGTGCCAACGGTGAATCGATACTGATCAGGTTCTGTTTCAAATCCAGCTCATCCGGGCCGACGATGCGATAGCGCGCTTCTTTGCCATCCTCATCTTCGACTGTGACCCAGGCGCCGAAATAGACCTTGTTGGGATCGCTGGGTTTTTCGCTGACGACTTTGAGCGCTTCAAGGCGCTTGGTGAGGAAGCGCACGCGACTGTCGATTTCCCGCAGCATTTTCTTGCCATAGGTGTATTCGGCATTTTCCGAACGATCACCCTGGGCTGCCGCTTCGCTGACCGACTGGGTCACTTGAGGACGGCGCACATGCCACAGTTCATGGAACTCGGCGCGCATCCGCGCTTCACCCTCGGGGGTGATCAGCGCGGTGCCGGCGGTGCGGGGTGGACGATAACGGCTCATGGCTACTTCTTATCAGGGTGAAGCCGGAAGTCTATCAACCCTCGCGCAATACTGTCAGCGGACTGGCATTGAGCGCCCGACGGGTGCCAAACACGCCGGCTGTGCCGATCAACAAGGCGCCCACCAGCGGCAACACCAGCAGCCATGGATGCGGGTGCCAGGGCAGGTCGAAGGCATAACGGTAGAGCACCAGGCTCACCAGTTCCGAACCGAGGGCCGCGAGCAGGCCGCTGACCGCACCCAGCAAACCGAACTCAATGCGCCTGGCCTTGACCAGCAGTGGCCGCTCGGCGCCCAGCGCTCGCAGCAACGCGCCCTGGCGAATCCGTTCGTCGAGGGTGGCCTGCAGGCCAGAGAACAGCACGGCCATCCCGGCCGCGAGTACAAACAGCAGCACATACTCCACGGCCAGGGTCACCTGGGCCAGGATGCTGCGCAGTTGTTCAAGCAGGGCTTCGACCTGCAGGATCGTCACCGCCGGGAAGGAGCGAGACAGGTCGACAATCTGTTGGTCGTGGCCGGCTGCCAGATAAAAGCTGGTGAGATAGGTGGCTGGCAAGTCCTTCAGCGTCCCAGGCTGGAAGATCATGAAGAAGTTGGGCTGGAAGTTGTCCCAGTTGATCTCCCGCAGGCTGGTGACCTTGGCTTCACGGTTGACGCCGCCCACGCTGAAAATCAGGCGGTCGCCCAACTTGATCTTGAGGTTGTCGGCGACTTTGCCTTCTACCGACACCCCGGGAACATCGTCTGGTGGCTGCTGCGACCACCAGGTCCCGGCGGTGACGATGTTGCCCGCTGGCAGATCGGCGGCCCAGGTCAGGCTCAGGTCACGTTGCAGCGCTCGGTCGCCAGCCGAGTCCTTGGTGACAAACTCCGTGGCCGGTTCGCCGTTGATGCTGATCAGTCGCCCCGGCACCACCGGGTAGAGCGGTGCCGATTGCGCCGACAACGCCAACAGCTTGTCGGTAAAGGCCTGCTTGTCGTTGGGCAGGATGTTCAAGGCGAAATAATTCGGGGCGTTTTTCGGCAACTGGTTTTGCCAGGTGTCCAGCAATTCGCCGCGCAACAGCGCAATCAAGGCCATGGACAACAGGATCAGGCCGAATGCCAGTGCCTGGCCGGCCGCCGCCAGGGGGTGGCGCAGTAACTGGCCGAGGCCCAGTCGCCAGGGCAAGGAGGCGCGGGCCAACAGGCGGCGCAGGCTCTGAAGCAGCAACAACAGCAGGCCACCGAGCACCAGCGCGGCAACGACGCCGCCACCCAGCAGGGCGAAGGTCAGGACCAGGTCCAGGCTCAGGCGCCACATGATCAGGCCAAGGGCTCCCAGTGCGGCACCGTAGACCACCCAGGTGCTGGAGGGGATCGGCAGCATGTCCCGGCGCAGCACGCGCAACGGCGGTACCCGGCCCAGCGCGGCCAGCGGCGGCAGGGCGAACCCCGCCAACGCCACCAGTCCGGTACCGATCCCGGCAATCGCCGGCAGCAGGCCTCCCGGCGGTACGGTGGTGGGCAGCAGGTCATGCAGCAGCGCGAACAGCCCCAGTTGGGCGATCCAGCCAAGCAGGGCGCCGCTGATGCTGGCCAGCAGGCCCAGCACCGTCAATTGCAGGCTGAACAGCACCATGGTTTCCCGGCGTGACAGGCCCAGGCAGCGCAGCAGGGCGCTGGCATCGAAACGCCGGGTAGCAAAGCGATTGGCCGAGAGCGCGACGGCGACCCCGGACAGCAACACCGCCACCAGGCTGGCCATGTTCAGGTAGCGCTCGGCCTTGCCCAGGGCGCCCCCGATCTGCCGGTTGCCGTCGCGGGCATCCTGCAGGCGCTGGTTGGCTTCGAGGCCAGGCTTGATCAGGTCGCGGTAGGTTTGCAGGGCTGACGCCGGGCCGCGCCACAGGTCGCGATAGCTGACGCGACTGCCTGGCTGTACCACGCCCGTGGCATCCAGGTCCTTGAGGTTGATCAGGACCCGGGGCGTGAGGCTGTAGAAGTTGCCGGCGCGATCCGGCTCGTAGGTCAAGACACGACTCAGGCGCAGGGTCTTGTTGCCTACGTCGATGCTGTCGCCGATTTTCAGGTCCAGTGCTGTCAGCAGCCGGGCTTCGACCCAGGCCTCGCCAGGGTTCGGTCGTCCGCCGGTTTCTTCCGGCGCAAACGGGGCAGGGGCGCTTTTCAGCTCGCCGCGTAATGGATAGATGTCATCGGCTGCCTTGACGCTGGACAGCTGGATGCCATTGTCGGTGGCGACGACGCTGGAGAACTCCACCACCCGGGCATGTTCCAGGCCCAGCTCGGTGCCACTGCGGATTTGTTCGGGGCGGGCGGGCGAGCTGCCTTCGAGCAGCAGGTCGGCGCCGAGGAATTCGGTGGCGCGCATCATCATCGCGCCGTTGAGACGGGCGCCGAAGTAGCCGATGGCGGTACTCGCCGCTACCGCCACCAGGAGGGCGAAGAACAACACGCGCAACTCGCCGGCGCGGGCATCACGCAGTAACTGACGGACAGCGAGACTGAACAGGCGCAACAGCGGCAAACGTGCCATCAAGGCTCCAGTGGCGCGACCATCTGGCCGGCTTCAAGTCGGATCAGGCGCCGGCAGCGATGGGCCAGGCGTTCATCATGGGTGACCAGCACCAGGGTCGTGCCGCTTTCCTTGTTCAGCTCGAACAGAAGATCGCTGATGCGCTCGCCCGTGTGGCTGTCGAGGTTACCGGTGGGTTCGTCGGCAAACAGCACATCGGGCTCGGCGGCAAACGCCCGGGCAATTGCCACGCGTTGCTGCTCGCCGCCGGAGAGCTGGCGAGGCGAGTGGGTCAGGCGCTGGCCGAGGCCGACCCGCTGCAGCAATTCCGTGGCGCGTTCGCGGGCATCCTTGCGGCCGTCCAGCTCCAGCGGCAGCATGACGTTTTCCAGGGCGTTGAGGCTGTCGAGCAATTGGAACGATTGGAAAACAAAACCGACGTGCTCGGCGCGAATCCGCGCTCGCTGGTCTTCATCCAGCAAGCTGAGGGCTTGGCCGGCGAGCGTCACTTCGCCGCTGCTGGGCAGGTCGAGGCCCGCCAGCAAACCCAGGAGGGTGGATTTGCCGGAGCCGGACGCGCCGACGATGGCCAGGCTGTCGCCCTTGTTCAGTTCCAGGCTGAGTTCGTGCAGGATGGTCAGTTCACCTTCCGCGCTGGGAACCACTTTGCTAAGGTCCTTCGCGGTGAGAATGCTTGAGCCCATGGAGAATCCGATGCGTGTGTGGTTTTTGAGTGCCGGCCTGGCCTTGATGTGCATGGCCCAGAACGCAGCGGCGGGTACAGTCCTGATCGTTGGCGATAGTATCAGCGCGGCTTTCGGCCTGGATACCCGGCAAGGTTGGGTAGCGTTGCTCGAACAACGGCTCAAGGCCGAGGGTTTCGACGATAAAGTGATCAATGCTTCCATCAGCGGCGACACCAGCTCAGGAGGCCAGGCGCGCCTGCCGGCGCTGCTTGCAGCCCATAAACCGGACCTGGTAATCCTTGAGCTGGGTGGCAACGATGGCTTGCGCGGGCAGCCGCCAACGCAATTGCAACAAAACCTTGCAGTGATGATCGACAGCTCCCGCGCCAGCGGTGCCAAGGTGTTGTTGCTGGGCATGCAACTGCCGCCCAATTACGGGCGCCGCTACACCGATGCCTTCGCCCGGGTCTACAGCACCCTGGCCGAGGAGAAAAAAGTGCCGCTGGTGCCGTTTTTCCTCAAGGACATCGGGGGTGTTCCCGGGATGATGCAAGGTGACGGACTGCACCCGTCCGTCGCGGCCCAGGGCAAGTTGCTGGAAAATGTCTGGCCGACGCTAAAACCGCTGCTTTGACGCTTTTCTACAGGCGGGCTTTCGGCTAATGTGGCGCCCCCGATTTGGAGCCCCCGATGCCACGTCCCGCCTGGTCCCTGTTCGCCTACCAACTGATCGAGCCTGACGAGCAGCTGGACCTGTTCGCCTGCCAGGAAGTGCGGGTACACCTGGTGACTCGGCAGCTGGAGCTCGGCGGCTCGGCCGACCGCACCCTTTGCGGCAGCCTGCTGCCGGCCCAGCCGCGCTGGTCGGGGGTTGATCGCAAGATATTCCAGGATCATCGCCTGTGTTCACTCTGCCGGGCGATCCTGGAGTCCCAGAAGCGCGGCACTTCGCCGATCTGGCCTGAGCTGCGGTTCGAGTTGTAATCCTCGGGTTCCCGGCTGCCCTTGTGGAGCTTGCTCGCGATGACGGCGGCACATTCAACATCGGTGCCGGCCGACCCACTGCTATCGCGAGCAAGCTCGCTCCCACAAGGGGCTTGTAAAGTCCTCTAAGCTGCTGCACATCGGACGCTTGATTGCCGCTCTCCCCGGAATAACAGGAGGCGGTGTACAATCGCCGCTCTCAAACCCCTCTGTTCGATCTGCGAAGGATTTCTGGATGTTGCCGCGCTTGCCTGCCGTCACCCGCTGCTTGTCTCTTGCCGCCCTGTGTATGGCTGGCCCCGTTGCGGCACTGGAGCTGCCCCTGCCACCGCCGGGTGAAGACATCATTGGCCAGGTGCAGGTCATCAAGGCCAAGTACGAAGACACCTTCGCCGACCTGGGCACCACCTACGACCTGGGCTATACCGAGATGGTCGCCGCCAACCCGGGGGTCGATCCCTGGTTGCCGGGCGCTGGCACCGAGATCGTGCTGCCGACCCGTTTCATCCTGCCCCCGGGTCCGCGCGAGGGCATCGTGATCAACCTCGCTGAGTACCGTCTCTACTACTTTCCCAAAGGCCGCAACGTGGTCTACACCTTCCCTCTGGGCATTGGGCGGGAAGGCTGGGGATCGCCGATCGCCCACACCAGCATCATCGCCAAGACGCCGAACCCGACCTGGACTCCGCCGGCTTCGATCAAGGCCGAGCATGCCGCCGACGGTGACCCGCTGCCGAATGTGGTGCCGGCCGGTCCCGACAATCCGCTGGGCCCGTTCAAGTTCACCTTGGGTACCCCGGGCTACCTGATCCATGGTTCGAACAAAAAATTCGGCATCGGCATGCGCACCAGCCATGGTTGCTTCCGGATGTTCAATAACAACGTCCTGGAAATGGCCGGCATGGTGCCGGTGGGCACGTCGGTACGGATCATCAACGACCCGTACAAGCTGGGCCTGAGCGGCGGCAAGGTGTATCTGGAGGCCCATACACCGCTGGACGACAAGGGCAACCCGTCGGTGGTGGACAAGCACACTGCGGTGATCAACGCGATGCTCAAGCGTGAAGACATCACCAGCAACCAGCGCATGGACTGGAACGTGGTGCGCGACGTGGTGGCTGCCGAAGACGGGCTGCCGGTCGAGATCGCTGTTCCGAGCACGTCGGCACCGATGGTCTCGAGCGCGCCGATCGACCTGCAGCAGTAAAGGTTTAATTAGAACCCGCCGATGTTAAGCGACGTCGGCGGGTTTTTTATCGCCTGGAAAAATAGCGGGCAAAAAAAAGCCGACCCAAAAATGGATCGGCTCGATAACAATCCCGAAGGACTATTACTTGCGGCTAGCTTTGTCCAGCATGCGCAGAGCACGCTCGTTAGCTTCGTCAGCAGTCTGTTGTGCTTTTTGAGCAGCAGCCAGAGCTTCATCAGCTTTACGGTAAGCTTCGTCTGCACGAGCCTGGGAGCGAGCTGCTGCGTCTTCGGTAGCAGTCAGACGTGCTTCGGTTTCTTTCGATGCGCTGCTGCAACCGGTAGCCAGAACTGCGGCCAGGGCCAGAGCAGAGAATTTCAGAACGTTGTTCATCGTGTTCCCCTTCAAGGACTTTCTATTAGTGACTGTCTCCTCAGACTGAGGAGTTAGCCGGCGTACATACTACCCATTACTTGTAGTAAGTAAACTGACGTAGCGCAAGAAGCAAAAAAATTGTAGGCGGTGATTCTTTTTCGAGCAACTTTTCTGAGCATTGTTTAAAAAATATACAGCGTCGAGCCCAAGGCTGGAGCCCGCCGGAGAAGAAAAGTTCCGCTCGCAGGAGAACACTTCCAGCCCGCGCTAACGTCGTTGTTTATTGATTCACCTACACTTTTGTACAAATTTTGCTCAACGCCTCCGGCATCTTTATTGGTTATTGCGGTGACTTTAATAACGCGCGCTCGTCTCAAGACTCAACAACTGGCGATGTTCAGCTATTGCGCCTTGGCCGACTAGCGCGCGACGGTGGCGCTCAATCGATAAACCCGACAGGCTTTTCCCCTTCAATGACGGGCGTGCCTTGAGCATTTGCGTCATTGGTGCCTACTATTCACGACGTGCTCGGGTTTGAGCGGTTGGGTTTTGGCGCTCGGTGACCGGACAGGCACGGGGTGGCGTAGATGTTCCTTCGCCGGAAAAACATCGGTAAGGTAGGGGTCAGCATTCAGACCCGCGAGGAGTAGTGATGAGCGAGGCGTTGTCCATCCACCATGACCAGGCTGGTCATCAGTTCGAGACCAATGTGGACGGTCATCGTGCCTATCTGACCTATATGGACCTGGGTAAACAGACCCTGGATATCTATCGCACCTTCGTGCCCAACGCCTTGCGCGGCCGGGGCATTGCGGCGGCGTTGACCGAAAGGGCGCTGCAGTACGCCGAAGAAATGGGCTACACGGTGATCCCATCCTGCTCCTATGTGGAGCGTTACATGGAGCGTCACCAGCGGCACGCGGCGAAGCTCTGAGACAACGGATTCCCCAATAAAAAACGCCGGACTGAAAAGCCCGGCGTTTTTTTATGCGTTGCATTTTATGTGTTGAAGCAGGCCGATCAGCTGCGCTGGCGCTTTGGCAGCACATCCTTGAGTTTGGCGTGCATGCTGCGCAGGGTGTTCTCGGTTGCGCTCCAGTCGATGCAGGCATCGGTGATGGAAACGCCATACTGCAAGTCGGCGAGGTCTTTGGGGATTGCCTGGCAGCCCCAATTCAGGTGACTTTCGACCATCAGGCCGATAATCGACTGGTTGCCTTCCAGGATCTGGTTGGCCACGTTCTCCATGACCAATGGTTGCAACGCCGGATCCTTGTTGGAGTTGGCGTGGCTGCAGTCGACCATGATGTTCGGCTTGATCTTCGCTTTGTTCAGCGCCTGTTCACACAGCGCGACGCTCACCGAGTCATAGTTTGGCTTGCCGTTGCCACCGCGCAGCACCACGTGACCGTAGGCGTTGCCCTTGGTGGTGACGATCGACACGCCACCTTCCTGGTTGATACCCAGGAAGCGGTGAGGGCTGGAAACCGACTGCAGGGCATTGATCGCCACGGTGAGGCCGCCGTCGGTGCCGTTCTTGAAACCGACGGCCGAGGACAAACCGGAAGCCATCTCGCGGTGGGTCTGGGATTCGGTGGTGCGCGCGCCGATGGCCGACCAGCTGATCAGGTCCTGCAAGTATTGCGGGGAGATCGGGTCCAGGGCTTCGGTGGCGGTGGGCAGGCCCATTTCGGCCAGGTCCAGCAGCAGTTGACGGCCGATGTGCAAGCCATCCTGGATCTTGAAGGAGTCGTCCAGGTACGGATCGTTGATCAGGCCTTTCCAGCCGACGGTGGTCCGGGGCTTCTCGAAATACACCCGCATCACCAGGTACAAGGTATCGGAGACTTCCGCCGCCAGCACCTTCAGGCGCTCGGCATATTCGTGGGCGGCCTTGATGTCATGGATCGAGCAGGGCCCGATGACCACGAACAGGCGATGGTCGGTGCCGTCGAGAATGTTGCGGATGACTTCCCGGCCCTTGGTCACGGTGCGCAGGGCAGCGTCGCTCAGGGGGATATCGCGCTTGAGCTGGTCAGGCGTGATGAGGGTCTCGTTGGAGGCGACGTTAAGGTCATTGATCGGTAAATCAGCCATCGTGTTACTCGTCAGGTCACGGGTGCCGGCCGCCAGCGATCCCCGCGCGGCGGTGCACAGCGAATGTTAAGCGCGTCGGGGAGCCGAACCTTATCGCGTTACGAGGCTGCTCGACAATGGGTTGGGACCGGTTTAATGCCCTACTAGGCTGGGGAAAAGCCTGGAAGATAGGCCCGCAACAGATTCGTGACCCGGATGTAATGAAGATTGCACGCCGTACCGCTCACGCTGATAGTGTGCAGGGGCCGTTTACCAGAGGAGTTGTAAAGATGCAGGCAGGCGTTAAACCGCGGATCGGGATGATCGGCACCGGGGCGATTGGCGGGTTCTACGGGGTGATGCTGGCACGCGCCGGCTTTGACGTGCATTTCTTGTTGCGCAGCGAATTCGGCGCCGTGGCCGAAGGTGGTTTGCGAGTCGATAGCGCGGTTCATGGCCCGCTGACCCTCAACCCGGTACAGGCCTATCGCTCGGCGGCCGAGATGCCGCCTTGCGACTGGCTGCTGGTCGGCGCCAAGACCACCAGCAATGCCGACCTCGCCCCGGCCATCGCCCAGGCCGCCGCTGACGGTGCAAAAGTCCTGCTGTTGCAGAACGGCCTGGATGTCGAAGATGACCTTCGGCCGTTGCTGCCTGATTCGCTGCACCTGTTGGGCGGCCTGTGCCTGATCTGCGTGCACCGTGTCAGTCCCGGCGTCGTCGCTCACCAGGCCCTCGGTGCAGTCAATCTCGGCTACCACAGTGGTCCTTGCCGCGATCAGGCTGAACGCATGACGATTGTCGAGGCCGGGGCGCAATTGTTCCGTGCCGCCGGCCTTGAGTCCCAGGCCATGCCCGATCTGCAACAGGCCCGCTGGCAGAAGCTGGTGTGGAACGTGCCGTACAACGGCCTATCGGTGCTGTTGGGGGCCAGTACCACGCCGTTGATGGCTGATGGTCACAGCCGTGGATTGATCCAGGCGCTGATGGGGGAGGTGGTGCACGGCGCTCAGGCTTGCGGCCATCATGTTGCACCGGGCTACGCCGAGTATCTGTTCGCGATGACCGAAAAGATGCCCGACTACTGGCCGAGCATGTACCACGATTATTCCCACAAGCGCGCGCTGGAGCTGGAGGCGATCTACGGTCGGCCATTGGCGGCGGCGAAAGCGGCGGGGTGTGAGCTGCCGAAAATCGAAGCCTTGTATCAGGCGTTGGCGTTTATGGACCGACGCAACCGCTGATCGGGCGAAAGGGGGGAGTGACATGGCAAGTAACATCGACGACAAACTGGTGCTGGCGATTTCGTCGCGGGCGCTGTTCGACTTGCGTGAAAGTCACAAGGTGTATCTGTCGAGCGGCGTCGAGGCCTATCGGCAATACCAGATCGAGCATGAAGACGAAGTCCTCGAACCTGGAGACGCCTTCGCCCTCGTGCAAAAACTGCTGAGTCTCAACGAACATCTGGGGCGTGCCCGGGTCGAGGTGATCCTCGTCTCGCGCAACAGTGCCGACACCGGGCTTCGGGTGTTCAACTCGATTCATCATTATGGCCTGGCGATCTCCCGTGCAGCGTTCGTTGGCGGACGCAGTCCGTACCCTTATCTCAAGGCGTTCGGCTGCGATCTGTTTTTGTCCACTCATGCCGAAGACGTACGCAGCGCCCTGGATGCCGGATTTGCCGCGGCGACCATTCTGTCAGGCGGTGCCAGCCGCGCCGCCAGCGAGGAGCTGCGCATTGCCTTCGACGGTGATGCAGTGCTGTTTTCCGATGAGTCGGAGCGCGTCTATCAGACCGGTGGTCTGGAAGCGTTCCAGGCCAGTGAGCGTCAATCCGCCCGCGAGCCGCTGCGAGGCGGGCCGTTCAAGGGCTTCCTGGCGGCGCTCAACGCGTTGCAGCGTGAGTTTCCCGAGGATGCCTGTCCAATCCGCACGGCGCTGGTTACCGCCCGTTCGGCGCCGGCTCACGAGCGGGTCATTCGTACGTTGCGCGAGTGGGATATTCGTTTGGACGAGTCGTTATTTCTGGGCGGCCTGACCAAATCGGCGTTCCTTGAAGCCTTTGCCGCCGATGTATTTTTCGACGATCAGACCGGCCACTGCGAACTGGCTCGCGAAGTCGTCGCCACCGGGCACGTGCCCCACGGCATCAGTAACGAAGTGAAGCTTTAACTGCCCGTTGTTCAGGACGTTACACCGCACGTCGCGCTCTTCAAGGCACTGCTAAGCTGAATCAATCTCCGCCATCTTGGCACACGAGGAGGTCACATGATTCGTTCGATGCTGTACGCCACAGACTTGGGGCTCTATGCCCCCTATGTGATGCAGCATGCCTTGGCGCTGGCACGGACGTTCGAAGCCGAGTTGTATGTGGTGCATGCGGTAGAACCGATGGGGCTGTTCGCTGAATCGGTGTTGCAAAGCTATCTCGACGAGCAGGCGCTGAACGAATTTCACCGCCAGGGTCTGAATACGGTAATGGCCAATATCGAGCACCGGGTGCTCGACAGCTTTCGAGAGGAGTTGGGGGAGGGGCAGCAGGACTTGAAGCTGATCAAGTCGGTCAGGGTGTACCAGGGCGATCCGTCCCAGGTCATTCTCGAACAGGCTGCGAAACTCTCCGTCGATTTGCTGATCGTTGGCAGTCATTGCCAGGGAGCCAGCGGTGAAACCCCTTTGGGTAGGACCGCCGCACGGGTATTGCAGTTATCCCGCGTGCCGGTCTACCTGGTCCCGTTGGTGCAGCGCCGACGGCAGGGAGAGGCTTGAGGCTAAATGATGGCTTTTTATAAAAAGTTCTAGATTTATTGAGCTGACCATTCATATAGTTATATACCGTCGCTGATGCCCGTGGCGTCCAACTGCTTTGAGGGATACATATGAAGCTTCAACAACTGCGCTACATCTGGGAAGTGGCGCACCACGACCTCAACGTTTCCGCTACTGCCCAAAGCCTTTACACCTCACAGCCTGGCATCAGTAAGCAGATCCGCCTGCTGGAAGACGAATTGGGGGTCGAAGTCTTCGCCCGCAGCGGCAAGCACCTGACCCGCGTGACCCCGGCCGGTGAGCGCATCATCACCACGGCTGGCGAGATTCTGCGCAAGGTCGAAAGCATCAAGCAGATCGCCCAGGAATTCTCCAACGAGAAAAAAGGCACCCTGTCGATTGCCACCACCCACACCCAGGCCCGCTATGCGCTGCCGCCAGTGATCAGTAACTTCATCAAGCAATACCCGGACGTGGCGCTGCACATGCACCAGGGCTCGCCGATGCAGATCGCCGAAATGGCCGCCGACGGCACCGTGGACTTCGCCATTGCCACCGAGGCCCTGGAGTTGTTCGGTGATTTGGTGATGATGCCGTGCTATCGCTGGAACCGTTGCGTGGTCGTGCCCCAGGGCCATCCGTTGACCAAGTTGCCGAAACTGACCCTCGAAGCGTTGGCCGAATACCCGATCGTCACCTACGTATTTGGCTTCACTGGCCGTTCGAAACTCGACGAAGCCTTCAGTCATCGTGGCCTGACCCCGAAAGTGGTGTTCACCGCCGCTGACGCCGACGTGATCAAGACTTACGTTCGACTCGGCCTGGGCGTGGGCATCGTGGCGAAAATGGCCGTCGATACCAAGCTCGACAGTGATTTGGTGGTGCTGGATGCCAGCGAATTGTTCGAGTCCAGCGTGACCAAGATCGGCTTCCGTCGTGGCACCTTCCTGCGGGGATTCATGTGCGACTTCATCGAGAAGTTCGCTCCGCACCTGACCCGGGAAGTGATGGCCAAGGCCATCCAATGCCACAACAAGCAGGAACTCGAAGAGCTTTTCGACGGTGTCGAACTGCCGGTGCACTAAGACCCAGCCTGTTAGATCGCCTCGGTGACAGCGAACTGTTGCCGGGCGCCCGCCACGACGATTTCCACTTCATCCCCTTCGAATTTGCCCAGCAGGCCTCGGCCCAGCGGCGAGCGAGGGGTGATGACCGTGATCGGCTGCCCCACCAGCGACACCTTCAACCCCGCTGCATCCGGCCCCAGGAACAGCCATTGCTGGCGGCCGTCTTCATCCTCGAGCCCGATCAAGGTGCCCACCTGAATGCCGCGCTGTTCATCGTATGGCCTTAGTGTCAGGTTCTGGCAGAGGGCGAGGGCCTGGCGTATCTCTTCCACGCGCCTGGCTTGCCCGGCGGCGAGGTAAGAGGCCTCAAGCCCCAGGGTGTCGTATTTGTTCTCGGCGATGTTTTCTTCGTGGGTCGCGGTTTCGTAGGCGGTCTGCGCGGCGCGCTCGGCAATGTCGAGATCAATCTTGAGCTTGTCGAGAATCAACTGGTGGACGGTCTGTTTGTTCATGATCAATCGCAGAATTGCAAAACGTTGGCGCGGCTTTTTTCACTGGGCGCATTCTGGTCCTGTTGCAACCAGAACTGGCACTTGGGGTTGGACTGGTTACGCGGGTTGCTTCGGGCCTGATCGAGGGCCTGGCGCTGCTCATTCCTTTGCAGGTTTTGCTGGTACTGCTCGAACATGGGGGTTGGCGGTTCGGGGGCGGTTGCACCGCCGGTGGTTGCGCCAGTTGATGGACGGCGGCGGCCACCGGAGCCAGTTGTTCGTTGAACAGGAATCTGGACAGCAGCCAGCCCGTCAACACGATGGCGAGAAACCCCAGCCACAGGCCCAGGGCTATGCTGACGGTCAATTGCAAAGCGGTAAGGCGCGAGGGTGTCGAGTGATCGGGCATGGCTGCTTCCTGGCAGGGCACGGATAGGCGGTGATTGTCGCATGAAGATTAATCGCCGTCGGCTCTTCTGCATCATCGCTCTAATGCGGGACAATCGGGCCTTTGCCACAGGGAGTCGGGAATGACCGTGCGCTGGGATATTTTTTGCACCGTCGTCGATAACTTTGGCGACATTGGCGTCACTTGGCGCCTGGCTCGGCAATTGGTGGCCGAGCATCGATGCGCGGTGCGGCTGTGGGTCGATGACTTGCGTGCTTTCGAACGGCTGTGTCCGGAAATCGACATCACCCTTTGCGAACAATGGCAGCAGGGCGTGCAGGTGTGCCACTGGCCCAAGGCGTGGCTGCCTACCGAAGCGGCTGATGTGGTGATCGCTGCGTTCGCCTGCCAGTTGCCGAGCGCCTATATGGATGCAATGACCGAACGCCAGGCAACGCCCTTGTGGATGAACCTTGATTACCTGAGCGCCGAGGACTGGGTGATCGGTTGCCACGGCTTGCCATCGGTCAAGTACAAGCATGTGCAGAAGTATTTCTTTTTTCCGGGGTTTCAGGAGGGGACAGGTGGCCTGTTGCGCGAGGCGGGTCTTCTGGAGCGTCGTCGGCAATTTCAGCAGGACGTCGAGGCGCAACGAGTATTCCTGCAGGGATTGGGCGTCGATCGGACACCGGAGGCACGGTTGATCTCGCTGTTTGCTTACGAAAACGCCGGGCTGGCGAGTTGGTTTGACGCAATGGCCAGCGATGCCCAGGCGTTTCATGTGCTGGTTCCAGAAGGACGGGTGCTGGGCGATGTCGAGCGTTGGCTCGGGGTCGACGGTCTGACGGTCGGTGCGGTGCATCGACGGGGGGCGTTGACGGTGCAGGTGCTGCCGTTCATCCGGCAGGACCAATACGATCAGTTGCTATGGTGCTGTGATCTCAATGCCGTGCGGGGCGAAGACTCTTTCGTACGCGCCCAGTGGGCCGGTCGACCGCTCCTTTGGCACATCTACCAGCAGGAAGAAGACGTTCATCTGGAGAAACTCGAGGCGTTCCTCAGGCTTTACACCCAAGGGCTTTCGCCGGCGACGGAAAAAGCGATCAGCGGTCTTTGGCGAGCCTGGAATGCCGGCCAGGACATGACCGAGCACTGGAAAGCCACCTGCCAACAGCAGCAGGAACAGGCCGAACACGCCCAGGCGTGGTGTCTGGAACAGGCCTCGCGACCCGATCTTGCCACGGCGCTGGTGAAGTTTTATGGAAATTGGCTATGATACGCGGCCTAGATTTTTGTAAATCCCATCCAAATTCGGATATTCGCAATGAAAACTGGTAAAGAACTGAAACCCGGGACCGTGATCCGTCTCGAAAACGATCCTTGGCTGGTTCAGAAAGCTGAGTTCACCAAGTCGGGTCGTAACAGCGCGATCATGAAGACCAAGCTGAAGAACCTGCTGACCGGTTACAAGACCGAGATCGTCTACAGCGCCGATGACAAACTGGACGACGTGATCCTCGACCGCAAAGAAGCGACCCTGTCCTTCATCAGCGGTGACACCTACACGTTCATGGACACCACTGACTACACCATGTACGAACTGAACGCCGAAGACCTCGAAAGCGTTCTGCCATTCATCGAAGAAGGCATGACCGACGTCTGCGAAGCCGTTTTCTTTGAAGAGCGCCTGGTTTCCGTAGAACTGCCGACCACCATCGTGCGTCAGGTTGACTACACCGAAGGTTCCGCTCGCGGCGACACTTCCGGCAAGGTGATGAAGCCTGCCAAACTGAAGAACGGTACCGAGCTGTCGGTTGCTGACTTCATCGAAATCGGCGACATGATCGAGATCGATACCCGCGAAGGCGGTTCCTACAAAGGCCGCGCTAAATAAGCGAAGTCTTGTGTATGAAAAAGCCCGACCATTGAGTCGGGCTTTTTTATTTCACCAAAAAGGTTGTGTCTGGCTTGGTGGTGCTCAGTCACTTCAAGTGTTGCTTGAGCTCTTCGGAGACCTGCAACATCGCCGAACGTACCGCCGGCACCTGGCTCACCACGTTGAGCAAGCCATAGTCGTGGATCATGCCGTTGTAGCGCACGGCCGTGACGGGCACGCCGGCCGCGTCCAGTTTGCGCGCGTAGGCTTCACCCTCATCACGCAATACATCGGCCTCGGCGGTCTGCACCAACGCGGGCGGCAGGCCCTTGAGTTGTGCGGTGGTGGCGCGCAACGGCGAGGCATAGATCTCGTTACGCTGCCCGGCATCGGTGGTGTAGTTATCCCAGAACCACTTCATCATGTTTTTGCTGAGAAAGTGTCCTTCGGCGAATTGGTTGTAGGACACGGTCTCGAAACTGGCATCCGTCACTGGCCATAACAGTGCCTGGAAGCGCAGCGCCGGCGTGCCTTTGTCCTTGGCCATCAACGCCACGACGGCCGCCATGTTGCCACCGACGCTATTGCCTGCCACGGCCAGGCGCTTGCCATCGACATTGATTTGCTTGCCATGCTCGGCCACCCATTTCGTGGCGGCGTAAGCCTGGTTGATGGCCACTGGGTAATGCGCCTCGGGGGAGGGCGTGTAGTTGACGAACACCGCGACGGCGCCCGAGCCCGCCACCAGATCCCGGACCAGGCGTTCGTGGGTCGGGAAGTCGCCCAGGACCCAGCCACCGCCGTGGAAGAACATGAACGCGGGCAACTCACCCTTGACCCCGGCCGGACGAACGATGGTCAGGCTGATCGACTGGCCATCGACCTGGATGGTCTTCTGGCTGATGTCGGCCTTGGGCAGGGTCAGTTTAACCCCCGCCTGGGCGCCCACCAGTACGGCGCGGGCGTCCTTGGGTGATAGCTGCTCCAGTGGCTTGCCGGTGCCGGCATTCAGTGCATCGAGAAACGCCTGGGTGTTGTGTTCCACGATGCCGTCGGCGAAGGCGCTGCCGACGCTGAGTGCGAGAAGGGTACCGGTCAAGGCTTTGCTGAGCGTGTTCATGTGTCTCTCCTTAGGTTCGGGTCCGGGGTCGGTGGGTTAGACGGTTACGTGCAGGCGCACATCAACATTGCCGCGAGTGGCGTTGGAGTAGGGGCAGACCTGATGAGCCGCGTCCACCAGGCTTTGCGCATCGGCTTGGTCCAGGCCCGGGAGGCTGATGTGCAGGTCGATGTCCAAGCCGAAACCGCCGGGGATCTGGCCGATACCGACATGGGCGGTAATCGAGGCGTCGTCCGGGATTTTGCGTTTGCTTTGGCCGGCAACGAATTTCAGGGCGCCGATGAAGCAGGCCGAGTAACCGGCGGCGAACAGTTGCTCGGGATTGGTCGCTGCACCGCCAGCACCGCCGAGTTCCTTGGGCGTGGCCAGTTTGACGTCGAGGACGTTGTCGCTGGAGATCGCACGACCGTCACGGCCGCCGGTGGAGGTTGCGATTGCGGTGTAGAGCGTTTGCATGATGAGAGCCTCGTTTCAGGTTGATTTTTTGCGCTAAAATTTAGCGCGCTAAGTAGGTGTGAGGCGAATGTATAGCGCTAATATTTTGCGCGCAAGATAAATTTTTGAAGCGAGGTGACTTTTTCAAGCTGAAAAGGCGTGTAACCCTTGAACTAGAGCTGTTTCTGAGAATTTAGTTTTTTTAAGCGACGCTAGGCTGAACGCAAAATTCAAGCTCGCCACCATGCTCTCTGTGGGAGCGGGCTTGCTCGCGAAAGCGGTGGGTCAGTTAAAGATGATTCAAGATGTGCCACCGCCTTCGCGAGCAAGCCCGCTCCCACATTGGATCTGTGGCGTTCACAGCATCCAAGTCTGACTCTGGGCCTGCGGGAACGGCGGTGTACTTGGAATTGGCCTCAGAGGCTGTCTTGCAGGTGGCTGCGCAATTGTTGCAGGTCCTGTTGCAGCTTTTTCAAATGCTCCAGGGTCTGGCCGCTGGCGGCGAGGATGCATTGGGGGATGTCGCGGGCCTTTTCATGCAGGGCACGGCCCTGTTCGGTGAGTTCGACAATCACCACGCGTTCGTCTTCACGGCTGCGGGTGCGGCTCAAGAGGCCTTCGACCTCAAGCCGTTTGAGCAGCGGGGTCAGCGAGCCGGGGTCGGTGAGCAGGCGGGTGCTGATTTCCCCGACGGTCAAACCGTCTTTCTCCCACAGCACCATCATCGCCAGGTACTGCGGATAAGTCAGACCCAAGGCTTGCAGCAATGGCTTATAGACTTTAGTCATCATCAGCGACGTGGAGTGCAGGGCGAAGCAGACCTGGTTGTCGAGCAGCAGGGCTTCGCAGGGTTCGGGGATGTTACGCGGGGTGCTCATGGCAAAACCTTCAGATCAATGATCGTTACGAATTTAGCGGGCGAGCCTTTAATGCGCCAGATAATTCTGACGATCTGTCAGATGTTGCGTTTCCTCGCTGGCGCCGACTGCGTAGGATAAGCGCCCTGGAGAGGGGAGTCGTCTGTGATCGAATTTGTGATGTTTCTGGTGTTCGGTGCCGTGTTGGGCACCTTGGGGGGATTGTTCGGGATCGGCGGTGGGCTGATTGCAATTCCGGTGCTGGGTGTATGGTTCGGTCTCGACCAGCAACTGGCTCAAGGTACGGCCCTGGTCATGGTGGTGCCCAACGTGATGCTCGCGTTGTGGCGCTATCATCAGCGCAATCGCATCGAATTGCGCCATGTCCTGCCGCTGGCTTCCATGGGTTTTTGCTTTGCCTGGCTTGGCTCGATCTGGGCCGTCGGCATCGATGCAGAAAGCATGCGGATCGGCTTCGTGGCGTTCCTGATTGCGCTGACAGTCTACAACCTTGTCCGGATGTTCGCCGCCACCACGCCAGCCTCGGCGCAAATGCGCTATGGCTGGCCATGGCTCGGCGTGCTGGGGGCGGCGTCGGGGACCATGGGCGGTCTGTTCGGTGTCGGCGGGGCCGTTGTCGCGACGCCGATCCTGACCAGCGTGTTCGGCACCACCCAGGTGGTGGCCCAAGGGTTGTCCCTGGCGTTGGCCTTGCCCAGTACCGGCGTGACCCTCGCCACCTATGCGTTTCACCATGAGGTGGACTGGGGGATCGGCCTGCCGCTGGCCGTCGGTGGCCTGCTGAGCATCAGTTGGGGGGTGAAAGTCGCCCACGCCTTGCCGGAGCGACTGCTGCGCGGGCTGTTCTGCGGTTTCCTGGTGCTGTGCGCGGTGCTGCTCGCCCTTAAAGTTTGAAACCTTCGACGATGTGCTCGGCCAGGCATTCGGTAATCGGCGACGGGTTGTGCAGGTTGCGGATCAGCATGATGCTGGCCTCGGGCAGTTCCGGCAGGTCCTCGGCCTCGCCCAGTACACGCATGTCCGGGGGCAGCAGGCTCTCCAGCTGCGCGGTGATCGCCAGGCCCGCGCCAACCACCGCCATGAGCGCCGACAGGCTGGAGCTGTTATACGCCACGCGATAATCGCGGCCCATGGCATCCAGCGCGTTGCAGGCCCATTGCCGGCAGAAACAGTCACTATTGAACATCGCCAGCGGCAGCGGTGTTTTTTCGTGGACGTTGAAGCACGCGGCCTCGGCCCAGACAAAACGTTCCTTGCGCAGCAATTGGCCGATTTCGTCTCCCGGCTTGCGGGTGACGATGGACAGGTCCAGGTCCTGGCGCTGCAGCAACTGCTTGGATGATTCGCAGTGCACTTCAATTTCGATCAGGGGATAGAACTGGGCGAAGCGCTGCAGGATCCCCGGCAGGAACCGCATCACATAATCGTCTGGCGTGCCGATGCGCACTGTGCCGACCATGTGTGGTTCGCGCAGGGTATTGAAGACTTCGCTGTGGAGCTTGAGGATCCGCCGAGCGTAACCCAGCAATACCTGGCCTTCGGCGGTGAGCTTGACCTGGCGCCCGTCACGCTCGAACAAGCGCCGCTGCAATACATCCTCTTCCAGCCGCTTCATCTGCATGCTGACGGCGGACTGCGTGCGATTGACCAACTCACCGGCCCGAGTGAAACCGCCCTGGTCAGCGATGGCGACAAAGGTGCGCAGCACTTCGGTATCGATGCTCGGGTAACTCGACAATTGATCAATCTCCGAGATGTATTGCATAAGAAACATTCGTTGGATTGATCTTAGCGTTAGCGCGAGACTTGAGCCATCCCCAACGGAGGACATCACGATGAAAGGTCAAAAAGGTTATCTACTGATAGACAAACTCTCCCATGGCTTCTCGATCAGCGCCGTGTTGCACAAGTTTAGCCGCTGGTACGAATTGCACCATGAACGTGAATTGCTCGCCGGAATGAGCGACGAGGCGCTCAAGGACATCGGCGTCAGTCGTGCCGACGTGGAACAGGAAGTGGTTCGGCCATTCTGGGATGACCCAATGCACAAATGAGCCATCCTTCCCTACACAAACCCCTTATTGGTGAGGTAGGTTGCGAGCAGACAAGGAGATCTCCATGCCCGCGACTGTGTCCTTTACCCTCAAACAGGCCCGGCGTCTGGCGTTGGCCGCCCAAGGATTCGATGGGCGTTCACCGCCAGCTTCGGTGCAACCCTCGCGCCTCAACCGCCTGATCGAACGCCTCGGCGTCCTGCAGATCGACTCAGTCAATGCCTTGGTGCGTTCGCATTATCTCCCGCTGTTCTCCCGTCTCGGTCACTACAGTCCCGATTTGCTCGATCAAGCGGCCTGGAGCCAAGGACGACGTCGCACGTTGTTCGAATATTGGGGCCATGAAGCGTCGCTGCTGCCGATGTCCATGTATCCGCTGATGCGCTGGCGCATGGTCCGGGCGTCCCGTGGCGAAGGTATTTATCAGCAGTTGGCGCGTTTCGGTCATGAACGCCAGGATGTCATTCGCCGTGTCCTGGCTTCGGTCCGGGAGCAGGGCGCCCTCGGTGCGGGCAGCTTGTCCACGCGCCAGGAGAAGGCCGGGCCTTGGTGGGATTGGAGCGCCGAAAAGCATGCGCTGGAATGGCTGTTCGCCGCCGGCGAAGTCACCGTGGCGGGGCGGCGCGGGTTCGAGCGGCTCTACGACTTGCCGGAGCGGGTGTTCCCGGCCTCGGTCCTGCAACAGCCCCTGCCAGACGAGGCCCAGGCCCAGCGCGCCTTATTGCTGCATGCCGCCGAGGCCTTGGGCGTCGCGACCGAGAAGGACCTGCGCGACTACTTTCGTCTGGGGCCGGCCGACAGCCGTGGGCGACTGGCCGAGTTGGAAGAGACCGGCGAACTGTTGCGCTGTGAGGTGCAAGGCTGGAAGCAACCGGCCTGGTGCCGACCTACGGCGAAGATCCCTCGTAAGGTCGCGGCCAGCGCCTTGTTGTCGCCGTTCGATTCGCTGGTCTGGGAGCGCAGCCGCACCGAGCGGCTATTCGATTTCCGCTATCGGCTGGAGATCTACACCCCTGTCCACAAGCGGGTGTATGGCTATTACGTATTGCCTTTTTTGCACAATGAACGCATCGCCGCTCGGGTGGACCTGCGGGCGGAGCGGGCCCTGAGTCGATTGGCGGTGCACGCGGTGCACGAGGAAGAGCCAGGGCTGGACGAGGAGGGCGTGCAGGCCTTGGCGATTAATCTGCGGCGCATGGCCGACTGGCTGGGCTTGGAGCGGGTTCAGCTGAATTGTCAGCGGGTGGGTGGGGTTCGGTTGGCGGTGGCGTTGGCTCAGATCGGTGGTGACTGAGCTGGCCTCTTCGCGAGCAAGCCCGCTCCCACATTGGACTGGGTCGAACACAAAAATCATGTTCGCCGCCGGCTACTGTGGGAGCGGGCTTGCTCGCGAAGGCGATAAGTCAGTCGCTATAAAACCGACTGACTCACCGCCGAACCTGCTTCAACGTCTCGGCAATCAAGAACGCCAGCTCCAGCGACTGGTCGGCATTCATCCGCGGGTCGCAGTGGGTGTGATAACGGTCCGACAGGCCATCCTCGGTGATCGGTCGCGCGCCGCCGATGCATTCGGTGACGTTTTGCCCGGTCATTTCGATGTGGATCCCGCCGGCATAGGTGCCTTCGGCTTCGTGGACCTGGAAGAACTGCTTCACTTCGCCGAGGATCTGCGCGAAGTCCCGGGTCTTGTAGCCGCTGCTGGCCTTGATGGTGTTGCCGTGCATCGGGTCGGAGCTCCACAGCACCTGCTTGCCTTCACGCTGCACGGCGCGCAACAGCGGCGGCAGGTGATCGCCGACCTTGTTCGCGCCCATCCGCGCGATCAGGTTCAGCCGGCCCGGGTCGTTGTTTGGGTTGAGCACGTCGATCAAGCGGATCAGGTCGTCAGGGTCCATGCTTGGACCCACCTTGACCCCGATCGGGTTGTTCACACCGCGCAGGAATTCGACATGGGCACCGTCCAGCTGACGGGTACGGTCGCCGATCCACAGCATGTGGGCCGAGCAGTCGTAGTAGTCGTTGGTCAGGCTGTCACGGCGCACGAAGGCTTCTTCGTAATTGAGCAATAGCGCTTCGTGGGCGGTGAAGAAACTGGTCTCGCGCAACTGCGGCGAGCTGTCCATGCCGCAGGCGCGCATGAACGCCAGGGTTTCGTCGATGCGGTTGGCCAGGTGGCTGTACTTTTCCGCCAGGGCTGAGTTGGCGATGAAGTCCAGGTTCCACTGGTGCACCTGGTGCAGGTCGGCGAATCCGCCCTGGGCGAAAGCGCGCAGCAGGTTCAAGGTGGCGGTGGACTGGTGATAGGACTGCAACAGCCGCTCAGGGTCCGGTACACGGTTTTTTTCGTCGAAGCCGATGCCGTTGACGATGTCGCCCCGGTAAGCCGGCAGGGTCACGCCATCAATGGTCTCATCGTTGGCCGAACGCGGCTTGGCGAACTGCCCGGCCATACGCCCGACCTTGACCACTGGGCAGCCAGCGGCAAAGGTCATGACGATGGCCATTTGCAGCAACACCTTGAACGTGTCGCGGATCTTCGCCGCGGAGAACTCGGCAAAGCTTTCGGCGCAGTCGCCGCCCTGGAGCAAGAAGGCCCGGCCCTGGGTGACCTCGGCGAACTGACGGCGCAACTCCCGGGCTTCACCGGCAAACACCAGGGGCGGATAGCTGGCCAGGGTCTGCTCTACCCGCAACAGGTGCGCCGCGTCGGGGTATTGGGGTTGTTGCTGGATCGGCAGGGCACGCCAGCTGTCAGGGCTCCAGGGTTGGCTCATCATGATCTCTAGGTGGTTTACGCTCGGACGGCCATGTTATCAGCAAATTAGTGCGTGACCTGTTTGCGTCGCTTCGCGGACAATCACGCCTTTGCCCCGCTTGCGCACAGGCTCAGCGCGCTGCCGCAGCGGTCCGGTGACCATCAGGAGATGAAATGACAGAGGAGCGCGTCGAGCATCTGCTCGCCGAGGTGCACGACGAGTTCGGCATGATCCGAGTGTTCGAAGTGGCCGACTACCGGTTTCTTGAGTTCGGCGATGCCATTGAGCAGAGCTGCGTGTTCACGGCCGATCCGAGCTGGCTCGAATACGATTACACCCGCGCCATGCTGATCGGTGCGTTGTGCCATGAGCAGCCGGAGAGCGCGCTGTTCCTGGGATTGGGAGCCGGTACGTTGACCCAGGCCTGCCTCAAGTTCCTGCCGCTGGAAGACGTCGAGGCTATCGAACTGCGTCCCGACGTGCCGCGCCTGGCCATCGAATACCTGGGGCTGGACGACGATCCGCGACTGTACATCCGCGTTGGCGATGCTTTGGAATTGCTTGAAACGGCGGAGCCGGCGGACCTGATTTTCGTCGACCTCTATACCGATGTGGGCCCTGGCGTCGGGCACCTGGCCTGGGGCTTCCTGGAAAACTGCCAGAAGCGCCTCAACCCGGGCGGCTGGCTGGTGATCAACCAATGGGCCACCGATGACGGCAAACCGTTGGGCGCGGCGCTGTTGCGCGGCTTGTACCACCGGCATTATTGGGAGCTGCCGGTGAAGGAGGGCAATGTGATCCTGATTGTGCCGGCGGACCTGGACCAGGAGCTGGACATGCAAGGACTGGTCGCCAGGGCCGAAGGGCTGGCGCCGCGCTTGGGGTATTCGTTGCAGTCACTGATCAAGGCGATCCGGCCGGCGACCTGATCAAAGGCCCCCAAAACCTTTTTACAAGTGAGTTCCCCTGTGGCGAGGGAGCTTGCTCCCGCTGGGTCGCGAAGCGGCCCCCTTCGATTTCAGATATCAACCCAGGCGTCTGCTTCGCAGCCGAGCGGGAGCAAGCTCCCTCGCCACAAGGGCAAAGTCGTCTGGAGATGAATCGTTTTAGCTGACTGCCCCAAGGCCTTCTGACAGCGAGCCCTGAACTGGGGCTCTGCGATAAAAAAAGCTCCCTTTTCGGGCGAATTCCGGTATAGTGCGCGCCGGCCTTTAGCCGGGCCGCGTCAAGGTAGCGCAATTCTCCGAAGTCAGCTTCGGTTGCATGTCCGCACAACGGATGCTTCCACGACGTTCTTTTTCATTCATTCGTTTTCGCAAATCCCCGCCGACAAAGCAGCCAGGGCGACTCTTGAGTCTCAACACGGCACGCGCAGCTTTGGAGCATGGGTCTTTGCGGATGCACTTAGAGGCAGACCCATGACCCAGGAAACCGGCGGCTTCGCCGCTTTTAATCTCAATCCGAACATTCTTGCAGCCGTCATTGCGACCGGCTACGAAGAACCTTCGGCTATTCAGCAGCAATCGATCCCGATCATCATGGCCGGCCACGACATGATTGGTCAGGCGCAAACCGGTACGGGTAAAACCGCCGCGTTCGCCCTGCCTATCCTGCATCGCATCGATCCTGCCAAGCGCGAGCCGCAAGCCCTGATCCTGGCGCCAACCCGTGAGTTGGCGCTGCAAGTAGCCACCGCTTTCGAAACCTACGCCAAGCAAATGCCCGGCGTTACCGTTGTGGCCGTTTACGGCGGCGCCCCGATGGGCCCACAACTGAAAGCCATCCGTAACGGCGCACAGATCGTTGTCGCCACTCCGGGTCGTCTGTGCGACCACCTGCGTCGTGACGAGAAAGTCCTGGCTACCGTGAACCACCTGGTTCTCGACGAAGCCGACGAAATGCTCAAGCTCGGCTTCATGGATGACCTGGAAGTCATCTTCAAGGCCCTGCCAGCCACCCGTCAGACTGTATTGTTCTCGGCCACCCTGCCGCAGTCGATCCGAGCCATTGCCGAACGCCACCTGCGCGATCCGCAACACGTGAAGATCCAGACCAAGACCCAGACCGTCACCGCGATCGAGCAGGCTCACCTGCTGGTTCACGCTGACCAGAAGACCTCGGCTGTATTGAGCCTGCTGGAAGTCGAGGATTTCGACGCCCTGATCATGTTCGTGCGCACCAAGCAAGCGACCCTGGACCTGGCCAGTGCCCTGGAAGCCAAAGGCTACAAGGCCGCTGCGCTGAACGGTGACATTGCTCAGAACCAACGTGAGCGCGTCATCGAATCCCTCAAGGATGGCCGCCTGGACATCGTTGTGGCAACCGACGTCGCCGCCCGTGGCCTGGACGTTCCGCGCATCACCCACGTATTCAACGTGGACATGCCGTACGATCCAGAATCCTACGTTCACCGTATCGGCCGTACTGGCCGTGCCGGTCGCGAAGGTCGTGCCCTGCTGCTGGTCACCCCGCGTGAGCGCCGCATGCTGCAAGTGATCGAGCGTGTGACGGGTCAGAAGGTGGCTGAAGTTCGCCTGCCGGACGCCCAGGCCGTTCTCGATGCCCGCATCAAGAAACTGACCAACAGCTTGTCGCCGCTGGTGGCTGACGCCGAATCGACCCACGGTGATCTGCTGGATCGCCTGACCGCCGACATCGGTTGCACCCCGCGTGCCCTGGCCGCTGCTCTGCTGCGCAAGGCCACCAATGGCCAGGCGCTGACCTTGGCTGCGATCGAGAAGGAACGTCCACTCGTGCCGAACAGCGCACCACGTGGTGACCGTCCTGAGCGTACCGGTGATCGTCCGGACCGTGGTGATCGCGAGCGTCGTGCGCCGATCCCGCTGGCCGAAGGCCGTGCTCGCTGCCGTACCGCGCTGGGTGCCCGTGACGGCATCGCCGCCAAGAACCTGCTGGGGGCCATCCTCAACGAAGGCGGCCTGGCGCGTGAAGCCATCGGTCGCATCCAGGTGCGTGACAGCTTCAGCCTGGTGGAACTGCCGGAAGATGGTCTGGAGAAGTTGCTGACCAAGCTGAAGGACACCCGCGTAGCCGGCAAGCAGCTCAAGCTGCGTCGCTATCGCGAAGATTGATCGGCCTCGGGCTGATTGATCGAACATAAAAAATCCCCGACTGGTTCGGGGATTTTTTTTGCCTGTTGGTGAGTGTTCCGTCAGGTTGGCCGGGGTTGTCCCATTCGCGAGCAAGCCCGCTCCCACATTGGCCTATGGCGTCCACTGATGCTGTGTTCACCGCAATCCCCTGTGGGAGCGAGCTTGCTCGCGATTGGAGCGACTCGGTCCATCGGTCAATCGAACCGATAAATGTCCATCCCCAGCGTCCCCATCGAGAACCCCGTATGGGCAACACTGAATGTCCCACCGGCACCCCGGGCAAAATACAGCGGCAACAGGTGTTCGTCGCTGGGGTGGGCGCGCACGGCGTTCGGCGCCTGGTGACGGTAATCATGCAGGGCAGCTTCATCGTTGGCCGCCAGCTTCTCAACGATCCAGTCGCGAAAGGCCTTGGCCCAGGGCTCGATGCTTTCAGGTCCGGCGTTCCAGTCCAGGTCGCGCAGGTTATGGGTGATGCTGCCAGAGCCAATCAGCAAGACTCCTTGATGGCGCAGGCTCGCCAGGGCCTGGCCAACCTGCGTCTGCAACACGGGTCCCTGGCGGCTGGGCAAGGAGACCTGCACCACCGGGATGTCCGCCTCGGGGTACATCAAGGACAGCGGTACCCAGACGCCGTGATCGGAGGGTCGTTGATTGTCGAGGCGTGCCGGCAGGTGTGCGGCATTGAGCATGCCTGCTACTTGCGCGGCCAGCTGCGGATCGCCCGGCGCGGGGTACTGCACCTCATACAGTGCCGGCGGAAAGCCGCCGAAATCGTGCCAGGTGCGTGGCTGCGGATTGGCGCTGACCACCAGTTCATTGCTTTCCCAGTGGGCGGACACGATGACGATGGCTTTGGGCCGGGGCAGTTGGGCGGCGAGACTGGCCAGTGCCGGGCCACTGTCGCCGGGTTCCAGGGCCAGCATCGGTGAGCCATGGGAGATAAACAGGCTGGGCAGCATGAACGGACTCCTGAGCGTTAAGATGGTGTCATCTTCCGCCAGGTCAATGATCTAAATCTAATATAAGTTTTAGCCCGTTTTGATCGATTTTTTGGAGCGAATCATGGAGCCGGAGTTTTGGCATAAGCGGTGGTCATCGAATCAGATCGGCTTTCACTTGCCGGAAGTGAACCCCTATCTGCAACGTTTCTGGCCGCAACTGGGATTGGCGCAGGGCAGTCGAGTACTGGTGCCCCTGTGCGGGAAAACCCTGGATCTGTTGTGGCTCGCCCATCAGGGGTATTCGGTGCTGGGCGTGGAGCTGTCGGAAAAAGCCACTGTCGATTTTTTCCTCGAGCATCAGCTTGAGCCTAGCGTGGATGAAGAGGGCGCTTTCAAGGTGTTCCGTGCCGGTAATATTGAGATCCGCTGCGGTGATTTCTTTGCCTTGGGTGCGCAGGAGGTGGCCGGTTGCACTGCGTTGTACGACCGTGCGGCATTGATCGCCTTGCCTGTGTCGATGCGGGAACGGTATGCGGCCCATCTGCAGAACATCCTGCCGGAGTGCGTGGGGCTGTTGATTACCCTGGATTACGATCAGGCACAAATGCCCGGGCCACCGTTTTCCGTCGGGGATGACGAAGTGCAGCGGCTGCTGGGAGACGCCTGGCGGCTGGAGGTCTTGCAGGAGCAGGATGTGCTGGGTGAAAGCTGGAAGTTCTTGCAGGCTGGCGTGACGCGGCTGGATGAGCGGGCGTATCGGATTTCCAAGGGGTAAAGGGGACTAGCACTTTACTGAGGGGGACGTGTGTCAAAATCTAAGGCAAAGCAAGAGCGGGGGTAGATCCAGCATCTATGTGGCTGATCCATCGCCATCGCGAGCAAGCTCGCTCCCACAGGAGGAACGCGTTCATCCCGAACCAGGTCGGCTATAAGGCCGCCTCGCTTCGGCTTTTGATCTTAGGCGCCCCGTTAAACCACGCTGGCCGAACGCAGGCATTGCGTAGTGGGCAACCCGGCATGGATGCCGGGTTAGCCGCGCTGGGCCATGGATGGGCCTTCGCGGCGGCCCACGGAGCAATGCCTGCGTTCGGGCATGCCGAGCCTAGGCGAGGCACCGAGTGGTGGGGCATGAGCGTTTTGCTTACTTTTCGCCGGGCCGCGCAGGCTTCTCAAAAGTGAGCCGCTGTAAGAGCGGAACCGCCAGCAGCCGTTACCGAAGAAACGGATATACACACGAACTATAACCATAAAGACGTGCCCCCTCCAAAAAAACGGCGCTTCCCCCCTCAGGAAGAAGCACCGTTTTTTCTTAGAGTGAACCGCTTTGCTGCAGGTCTAAAAAGCCTGAACGATTAGCCGCGACGACGCAGTGCGTCGATACGCTCTTCCAGCGGCGGGTGGCTCATGAACATGCGCGCCAGGCCCTGTTTGATGCCGCCGTTGATGCCAAAGGCGTTCAGGGTGTCGGGCATGTGGACGGGCAAGCCTTGCTCGGCGCGAAGGCGTTGCAGCGCGCCGATCATGGCGCTGGTGCCCGCCAGGCGTGCACCGGCGTCGTCGGCGCGGAACTCGCGTTTGCGCGAGAACCACATGACGATGGCGCTGGCGAGGATGCCCAGTACCAGCTCGGCAAAGATGGTTGCCACGTAGTAGGCGATACCCTGGCCTTCTTCATTCTTGAAGATCACCTTGTCAACGAAATTGCCGATGATGCGGGCAAAGAACATCACGAAGGTGTTCACCACGCCCTGGATCAACGCCAGGGTCACCATATCGCCGTTGGCGACGTGGCCGATCTCGTGGGCCAGCACGGCCTTGACTTCGTCGGGTGAAAACCGCTCGAGCAGACCCTGGCTGACCGCGACCAGTGCGTCGTTCTTGTTCCAGCCGGTGGCGAAGGCGTTGGCCTCGTAGGCCGGGAAAATCCCGACTTCCGGCATTTTGATACCGGCTTCGCGAGACAACTGCTCGACGGTTTGCAGCAGCCATTGTTCATGGCGAGTGCGCGGCTGGCTGATGATCTGGGTGCTGGTGCTCATCTTCGCCATCCACTTGGAGATGAACAGCGAGAACAGGGAACCGGCGAAACCGAACACCGCACAGAAGATCAGCAGCTGATTGAGGTTGAGGTCAACCCCATTGGCCGCCATGAACCCGTTGAAGCCAAAAAGGCTCAGGGTGATGCTGGCAATCAGCACGACCGCCAGGTTAGTGGCCAAAAACAGCAGGATGCGCATCATGGTTGTAGAAATCTCCTCATGCTAAAAATGTAGCGTCATGCGGGGTATATAAGGTGCTGCCGCAGGCTATTCAACTCACTGACTATTTCAAACTGTGTCCTACAGGCGTCCTAAATGATTGAAAGACTTTTCTGAAAGTGACCGCGAAAAAGAAATGTGCTGCCTGTACCCCGTGAACGTTGAGCCCGGGTGTCCGTCGGCTGGTCAGCCCCTAGTGTAGAAGGCCGGCCGAAACCAGTGGCATGGATATGTTGCTGAATCAAACAGCGTGCGAGGCGAGGACTCCTCGCACGCTGTGAGGCTTATTGGCGGTAGGACTTGAGGAAGTTGCCGATCCGACCGATGGCCTGGTCGAGGTCATCGACCCGCGGCAGGGTCACAACGCGGAAGTGATCCGGCCACGGCCAGTTGAACGCCGTGCCCTGGACCACCAGCAGCTTCTCGGACAGCAGCAGGTCGAGTACGAATTTTTCATCGTTGTGGATCGGGCAAACCTTGGGGTCGATACGCGGGAAGGCATACAGCGCGCCCATCGGTTTGACGCAACTGACGCCGGGAATGTCGTTGAGCAGTTCCCAGGTACGGTTGCGTTGTTCCAGCAGGCGGCCCTGGGGCAGGACCAGGTCGTTGATGCTCTGGTAGCCGCCCAGCGCCGTCTGGATCGCGTGTTGGCTCGGGACGTTGGCACACAGGCGCATGTTGGCCAGCATGTCGATGCCTTCGATATAGCTCTGGGCGTGGTGCTTGGGCCCGGTAATGACGATCCAGCCGGAGCGGAAACCGGCGACCCGATAGGATTTGGACAGGCCATTGAAAGTCAGGCACAGCAGGTCCGGCGCCAGGGAGGCGGTGCAGATGTGCACGGCATCGTCGTAGAGGATCTTGTCGTAGATCTCGTCGGAAAACACCACCAGGTTGTGCTGGCGGGCCAGTTCCAGCATGCCCAGCAGCACTTCCCTGGAGTACACCGCGCCGGTCGGGTTGTTCGGGTTGATGATCACCAGCGCCTTGGTATTGGGCGTGATCTTGGCCTTGATATCCGCCAGGTCGGGGAACCAGTTGGCCTGCTCGTCGCACAGGTAATGCACGGGGTTGCCGCCGGACAGGCTGACGGCGGCGGTCCACAATGGGTAGTCCGGCGCCGGCACCAGCACTTCATCGCCGTTGTTGAGCAGGGCCTGCATCGACATCACGATCAGCTCGGAGACGCCGTTACCCAGGTAGATGTCTTCGATGCCGACACCTTCGACCTGCTTCTGCTGGTAGTACTGCATCACGGCCTTGCGGGCGCTGAACAGGCCCTTGGAGTCGCTGTAGCCCTGGGCGGTTGGCAGGTTGCGGATGACGTCCTGGAGAATTTCATCGGGCGCTTCGAAACCAAAGGGTGCCGGGTTGCCGATGTTCAGCTTGAGGATGCGATGGCCTTCCTCTTCCAGGCGTTTGGCGTGCTTGAGCACCGGGCCGCGAATGTCGTAGCAGACGTTGGCGAGCTTGTTCGATTTGCTGACCTGCATGGCGATGTGTTCCCGAAAATGAACGATCCAGGCGGCGTATGAACTACCGTACTGGGGATCCTGCGTCTGTGCCCAGGCCTGACGCGGTACATGCGTGACAATCCGTTTGAATGCGCATGACGTGACTGCCAGACTGGCGCCTGACGAGGCGCAATCATACGTGCCGCCCGATCTGCTTAAAAGCGTCGGATCGGGCTTTTTCAATTGCCGAGGTAGGACGATGGAAAAGTTGGAAAAAACCCTTGAAGAATGGCGCGCCATGCTCGACCCGGAACAGTACAACGTCTGTCGGTTGAAGGGCACCGAACGGCCTTTCTCCGGTAAATACAACGCCACCAAGACCGACGGTGTGTACCACTGCATCTGCTGCAACGAACCGCTGTTCGATTCGCAGACCAAATTCGATTCCGGCTGTGGCTGGCCGAGTTTCTATGCGCCGCTCGAAGGCAGCGCGGTGGTGGAGGTGCGGGATGTCAGCCACGGCATGATCCGCACCGAAGTGGTCTGCGCCAAATGCGACGCCCACCTGGGCCACGTCTTCCCCGATGGCCCGCCACCCACGGGCCTGCGTTACTGCATCAACTCGGTGTGCCTGGATCTGGTGCCCCGCTAGGTACTGTTTGGATCGGGAACAGGCTCACCTGTGGCGAGGGAGCTTGCTCCCGCTGGGCGGCGCAGCCGCCCCCAATAAGGGTTGACGCGGTCTTCCAGGGCAATCGCGTCAGCCCGGTTTACGACGGCTGCGCCGCCGAGCGGGAGCAAGCTCCCTCGCCACATGAGCGCCTGCATTGTTCCTTCTGCATGAATAAGACTCCAATAATTAAATTGCACACAATTGAATCGCTCGCTATCGTTGCCGCCTGTCCCATACCTTCGGAGCCTTGCCATGAGCGACAACCTGCTGAGCATCCCGTGCACCACCATCAAGGGTGAGCAAAAGACCCTCGCCGATTTCGCTGGCAAGGCGGTGCTCGTGGTCAATACCGCCAGCCAGTGCGGGTTCACCCCGCAATACAAGGGCCTTGAGGCGCTGTGGCAGACCTATAAGGACCAAGGTCTGGTGGTGCTGGGCTTTCCCTGCAATCAGTTCGGCAAGCAGGAGCCGGGCAATGAAGGGGCGATCACCGAGTTCTGCGAACTGAACTTCGGCGTGAGCTTTCCGCTGTTCAAGAAAATCGAAGTCAACGGCGCCAACGCCCATCCGCTGTTCGTCCAGCTTAAACAGCGTGCACCCGGCGTGCTGGGGTCCAAAGGGATCAAGTGGAATTTCACCAAGTTCCTGATCGGCAAGGACGGCCAGGTGGTCAAGCGTTTTGCCCCAACCACCAAACCCCAGGACCTGACCGGCGAGATTGAAGCGCTGCTCAAATGAATGACCTGTCAGTCGATTCGCTGAAGCTCGACAGCCAGCTGTGCTTCAAGCTGTACGCCGCGTCCCGGGCGGTGATCCGTGGCTACAAGCCGATGTTGGATCAGCTCGGCCTGACCTACCCGCAATACCTGGCGATGCTGGTGCTGTGGGAGTGGCAGGAGACCGCGCCGGAACAACCCACGGTCAAGGCCCTGGGCGAACGGCTGCTGCTGGATTCGGGCACTCTGACGCCGCTGCTCAAGCGCCTGGAACAACTGGACCTGGTCCAGCGCCAGCGTTCGGCCCGCGACGAGCGGGAGGTGCACTTGAGTCTGTCGGCGACAGGTCGGGCTTTGCGTGAGCAGGTCGGCCCGCTCAAGGCCCGCCTGTTGTGCGACAGCGGGATTGACCTGGACCGCCTGGCGAGTTTGCGCGACGGTCTCGATCATCTGCTGGGGCAGATCAAAGCGCTGACGTAGTGGGTACCCACTGATCCAGCAGCGCTGCCAGCTCTTCGCGGCGGAACGGCTTGGACAAGTAATCGCTCATGCCGGCGACCCGGCAGCGCTCGCGCTCCTCGGGCATGGCGTTGGCCGTCAGCGCGACAATCGGCAGATCCGGCCAGCGCCCGCTTCGGCGGATCTGCCGGCTGGCTTCGTACCCGTCCATCACCGGCATGTTGCAGTCCATCAGCACCAGGTCGAAAACCTGTTGTTCAAGTTGATCCAGGGCCTCGGCGCCATGGCCCGCGACGATGACTTCGCAGCCCAGCTTGACCAGCATGCCCTTGGCCACCAGTTGGTTGACCGGATTATCCTCCACCAGCAACACCCGCCCGCGCTTGGACGGCGCCCGGGTTTCGATCTGCGCATCATTAATGGTGGTTGCCTCGCTTTGCAGGGCGCGTCGCAGGATCTGGTACAGCGCATGGCGTGCCAGCGGCCGAGCCTGCTGTAACAGGGGCGCGAGGGCAGCGGCCTCTTCGCTGGGCATGAAGCTGCCATAGGCGGTCACCAGCAGGATCGGAGCGTCGAAGGTTGGTCGCAGGGTGAATAGGCATTCCGGGCAATCAGTGATCAGAATATCCGGCTTGAGCCCCAGCAGCCTGTCATCCACGGAGCGCCTCACGTAGTCGAGCCCCCAGCCCGGTAGCAACATTTCCAGCAACTCGGCCAGGCCGCTGCTGGCGGAGGTAATGGCGACGACGTTGCCGCGCAGGAGTTCGACAGGCGCCGCAGGGGTATGGCAGGGCAGGGGCAGGTCGGCGCAGAACTGGCTGCCGAAGCCGGCTTCGGAACTGATGGTCAATCGACCCTGCATGGCTTCGCAGAGGTTGTAGGTCAGCGCCAGGCCCAGCCCGGTGCCACCAAACTGGCGGGTAATACCCGCGCCTGCCTGGGTGAACGGCTGCAAAATTCTCGCTTGGGCCTCTTGGGGGATGCCAATGCCCGTGTCGCAGACCTCGATCCGTACACCGCCGTCGTAGTGGCTCAATTTCACATCGACCCGGCCGAAGCGCGTGAACTTCAGTGCGTTGGACAGCAGGTTGCTGACGATCTGCCGCACCCGGGTCGGGTCGCCAAGGATCTGCGCCGGGAACTGCGGGTCGATCAGGCAGGCGAGCTCGACGCTGGGGGCGGCGTTCTGGGACAGCAGGTTGGCGGTATCCTCGACGAGGGAGCCGAGGTCGAACGGGATGCGCTCGAGTTCCAATTGACCGGCGTCGAATTTCGACAGGTCGAGAATGTCGTTGAGCAACTCGACCAGGACCTTGCCCGAGTCATGGGCAATCGACAGCTGCTGTTGTTGCTCGGCCGTCAGGGGACCGTCCAGGGACAGCGCGATCATCCCCAGCAGGCCGTTGAGTGGCGTGCGGATCTCATGGCTCATGTTGGCCAGGAAGGCAGAGCGGGCTTCGGCCATGTCCAGCGCCGTGCGCCGGGCAACCTCCAGCTCTTCGTTGGATTGGCTGAGGCGGGCGTTGATGGCCTTGAGTTCGGCAGTGCGTGCCGAGACGATGTTTTCCAGTTGCGCCAGGTATTCGGTGAGACGGTTTTCGGCCGTGCGCCGCTGCTGGATTTCGGTGGAGATATTGTCGAACTGTTGGTTGGCGACCGACACCAGTACACCGATTTCATCGGACTGGTGGCCGGCAGGGCATTCCAGGCGGTTCTGTTCGTGGTTGCTCGGGTCGCGACTGCTCAGCTCGCGAATGACCCGGACCAGGGGCTTGGTCAGCATCACATAGAACAACGCCAGCAGCAGGCCGGTCAGGATCAGGCTGCGGGCAAAACCGTTGAGCAGCGTGACTTCGGCGCGGCGCAGGAAGCGGCTGCCGAACGCGTAGGTGTCGACGTCCAGCCGCAGCATGCCCAGGGATTCGCCGGGCAGGTGATCCAGGTAGAGTCGGTCTTCGAATTGGCGCTGGGCGCCGAACAGGAAGTCGCTGATGAACCGGTAACTGCTTTGCAACTCTGGCCGTTTGACGCTGGCCAGCACGGTATTGTTATTGTCGATCAGCTCGGCACCGATGATGGCCGGTGAACGCAACAGGCCCATGGACAGCTCCTGGGCGAGTTCGGAGTCGATGTTGTAGGCGATGCGCGAGGCCGGGTTGTGGCTGATTTCCAGCAACGACAGGATTTCACGGTTGATCGAGGCGTCTTCGCTGGCATAATCGATGCCTATCTGCATCAGGCTGAGCAAAGTGCCCAGTACGAAGCCCACCAGGACGGTCAGTCGGGCCTGTTTATAGGACAACCGTTGGGTGAATCTGATGTCCATGGAGTGATGAACCACTTACGTTTCCCTTCGCCCGTCAAGCATAGCTGATCATCTCTGAATACCGGTGCTGCCGGTGTGTGTTGTGTGGGATAGACCCGCCATTGGATACGACGTTTCGTCGCGTTGGCGCCATCATTACTGTGAACCTGTCCGAGGAGAAGACGTGGATTCCCGATTGAATGCTTTTCTTGAGCGCGCCGATGCCGTGCTGGCGCGTATCGAACCCTTGTTGCCCGCGCCCCGGCTGGCGATCGATTGGACCCAGACCCTGGCCGCGCGCTGGCAGCGGGACGGGCGTAGCGGTTACCTGCTGCCGCTTCAAGTCAGCCTCGACATGCGCCTGTCGGACCTGATTGGCGTGGATCGCCAGGTCGAACAATTGGGTCGCAACACCCGGCAGTTCATCGACGGCATGCCCGCCAACCATGCGTTGCTCTGGGGTTCGCGGGGTACCGGCAAATCGTCCCTGGTGCGTGCGTTGCTGGCCGAGCACGCCCCGCATGGCCTGCGGCTGATCGAGATCGAGCGCGATCACCTGGCCGATCTGCCCCGGGTGGTCGAGCAGATCGCGAAACTGCCACAGCGCTTCGTGGTGTTCTGCGATGACTTGTCGTTCGAGTCCGGTGAAGGCGATTACCGCGTGCTTAAAAGCGTGTTGGATGGTTCGCTCGAGCAGGCGCCGGATAACGTGCTGTTGTACGCCACCTCCAACCGCCGCCATCTGGTGCCGGAGAAGGAAAGTGACAACGAAAACTGGAAACGGGTCGACGGCGAGCTTCACCCCAGCGAAGCCGTGGAGGACAAAATCGCCTTGTCCGACCGTTTCGGGCTGTGGCTGTCGTTTTATCCGTTTACCCAGGAGCATTTCCTCAACGTGGTAGAGCACTGGATCGGCGAACTGGCGGCCAAGGCCGGGCTGGCCTGGCAACGCGACGAGGCGCTGGACATCCAGGCGGTGCGCTGGGCCACCGGACGCGGCAACCGCAACGGGCGTTGCGCTTATCAGTTTGCCCGTTATTGGGTGGGCCTGAAACTGTTGGAGCACAAGGCATGATCGATTTGCAGAATACGGGAGCAGGCCTCGACGGCTACGGGTTGTTATCGGCACAGCTGGAATCCTTGCTGGCCGATGAGCGTGATTTCATTGCCAACGCCGCGCAGTTCTCGGCGTTTCTGTTCAGTCAGCTGGACGACTTGAACTGGGCCGGTTTTTACCTCAATCGCAATGAAGAACTGGTGTTGGGGCCGTTCCAGGGCCAGATCGCCTGTGTGCGGATTCCTTTCGGTCGCGGTGTGTGCGGTACCGCTGCGGCGACTCGCCAGACCCAGCGTGTCGAAGATGTCCATGCCTTCGCCGGCCACATCGCCTGCGACAGCGCCTCGAACAGCGAGCTGGTGGTGCCGCTGGTCAAGGACGGGCGCCTGATTGGCGTGCTCGACCTGGACAGCCCGAAACTGGCGCGCTTTACCGAGCATGACCAGGCCGGCATTGAACAGTTGGCAGCGATCTTCCTGCGCCTGACGGATTGCTGATCATGCCTTCAGCCCTGCCTTGACCCGCAGGCTGTCCGGGTCGACGTCGTCGATCTGCTGCGGGTCGAGAAACTGGCTGGCGTAATCGAGGTAGATCCGCGCATCGATGAACAACCCGAACAGTTCGGGATCGATGTGCGCGTCTCGGCACATGGTGGCCATGATGCCCAGGGCTTCGCTCAGTTTCTTCGCTTTCTTGTAGGGGCGGTCGGCCGCCGTCAGCGCTTCGAAAATGTCGGCAATCGCCATCATGCGGGCCGGCAGGCTCATCTCCTCGCGCTTGAGCCGCTTGGGGTAGCCGCTGCCATCCATCTTCTCGTGATGACCGCCGGCGATCTCTGCCACAGAGTCCAGGTGGCTGGGGAAGGGCAACTGGCTGAGCATCAGGATCGTCTGCACCATGTGATGATTGATGACATAGCGTTCCTCACGGGTCAGCGTGCCTCGGGTAATGCTGAGGTTGTAGAGTTCGCCGCGGTTGTATTTCCACGGCGGCACGTCGAGCTGGAAGCCCCACGGGTTGTCCGCCGGGATCAGCTCGGCGGCGTGCCGTTCCAGCAGGTGCTCGGGCTTGTCCGCCAACAAGGGTTCGGTGACCGGGAGGGTTGGCCTCGGCGTGCGCGCCTGGCGCCGATTCTCTTCCCAGGACACCCCGAGGCGATCATCGAGGGTCCGGGTCCACGGGCGCTGGGCGATGTGCTGCAAGCGTTGCAGATCGGCGTCGGCCATGGCTTCGGAGCCCAGATTGCAGCGGGCGACAAAGGCAAAATCGTCATCGAGGCTGGCCAACGCCGCGTCGCGCCGCTGGGCCAGGGTTGACGGCTCACCCCCCGTCGCCACGGCCTGCCAGTAATCGACCCAGGCATCGCGCTTGAGCACCTCGAAGCGGGTACGAATTTCGTGAATCCGATCGTTCAGGGTTTCCAGCTTGGTGGCTTTATCCACCACGTATTCGGGCGTGGTGACCTTGCCACAATCGTGCAGCCAGGCCGCAATGTGCAGCGCTTCCCACTCATCTTCCGTCGGTCGGTAGGCCTGGAACGCCGGCGCCTGGCTGGCGGCGGCAGCCTGGGCGAGCATCAGCGTCAGGGCCGGTACCCGTTGGCAATGGCCACCGGTGTAGGGGCTCTTGGCATCGATCGCACCGGCCAGTAGCTGGATGAACGAGTCCAGCAATTGTTTTTGCCTGGCCTGCAGGCGCTGGCTTTCGATGCTCACGGTGGCGGCGCCGGACACAGCCTGCAGGAAGGCGATGCGGTCTGGTTGCAGTTTTTCCAGGTCGGCTTCGGTGCCGCTGTCGGCGATCAGCAGTACCAGTACGCCGATGGTTTCCTGATGGCGATTGCGCAGGCGAATGCCGATCAGATGAACCCGTGGAGCGTCCAGGGCCAGCAGGACGCTCCGCAGGTCGGCGGCCTGCTCGAAGCCCAGTGAGGTCACGAGGTTTTCCGAGGTGGCCAGTGGCTGGAGCCATGGCGGGCTGTCGTCAGTGTCAAGCCCATAGCCTGTCAGCTCGAAGGTCTTGAGGTCTCGAGGGGCTCCATCGATCACCAGCCCGTACGGCTTGACCCGATCCTCGTCGTTTTCGCGCAGGTAGATCAGGCCGGCCTGGGCCTGGGCGATTTTTACGGTCTCGAACAGCACTTGTTCCAGCAAGGGGGCGAAGCGGGTTTCGGCGCGCAGGCTGGCGGTGATTTCAAAGAAGCTTGCCAAGGTTTCTTTCATTCGCGCCATCGAGACGCTCAACTGATCGACCTCCAGCACGGGGGAGCGACGCGACACCGGGTAGTTGAAATCAAAGCTGCGAATGGCATCGGCCTCCTGCACCAGCGCATGCAGGGGCTTGACCAGGATTCTGGAGGTCAGCCAACCCAGGGGCAGGCACAGCAGCAAGGTGGCGAGGGTGATGAGCGCGCCTTGCCAGCGCAGGCGATAGGCATCGGCCAGCAACTCGTCTTCAGGGACCAGCAACGCCAGTTCCAGACCCTGCGGCCCGCCTTCCTGCATGTGGCTGCGAGACACGATCCACTGGCGTCCGACCGCCGTCAGACGCGAAGTGTCAGTGTTGTCGTCGAGCGCGGCGGCGATGGCCGGGCTGAGGTCACGGGCCTTGATCAGGCGAGCCGACTGGATGTCGGCAATCAGCCGGTTGCTGTCGGGGTAGCCCACCGCGTTGCCTTCGGGGTCGAGCAACACAATCTCGGTGCCGGCGGTCACTTTGTGCTTGGCCAGGGTTTGGGACAGGGCCGCCAGGGTCAGGTCGGCACCGATGACCGCCCCCTCGCCGCTGCGCCGGGCCAGGGTGGTGCCGATATGGCGGCTAGAAAAAAACACATAGGGTTCGGTGGTGATCTGGCCTGCGTTGTTCAGTGCGCTGCGAAACCAGCTGCGACTGCGCGGATCGTAGGATTCGTCGGCAATGTCCTGGCGATTGATGAGCACCAGGGCCTCGTCGTAAAACAACGACTGGGAGCGGAGCGGACCTTCGTTGTTCGCCCGCTCCACGGTCCAGACCTGATAGGCCGCGTTGGCCGGCGCTTTCAGGGTCGCTTTCAGGTCGGCGGTGCGCAGTGGCCGGACCATCAGAAAGTCGCCGTTGCTGTCGCCCAGGTACAGCGACGCCAGGTTCGGGTTGTCCCGCAGCGCCTGGCTGAAGGGCACGAGCAGGGCGAGGCGTTGGGCCATTTGGGGCGAGCGAGTCGCCGGGTAGTCGGCCAGCAGGCCTAACAGATGGCGGATCGGTTCGTAGGTGTCGTACAAATCCAGGCGCACATCCTGCTCGATGCGGTTGAACAGCTTTTCGCTGCTGGACAGGATGATTTGTGTGGTTTGTCGGTAATTGAAAATGCCCAGCACCACACCCGTCAGCAGCAGAAGCAGGGTAAACATCAAGCTGATGTGGACATGCAGGGGAAACCGGCGTTTTTCCGGACGCGGTGCGCTGGGCATTGCAGTCACTCCAAGTGATAGAGGGCGTTCTCAATCAGTTTCTCCGGTGCGGTGGGGCAACTGATTGAGAACGCCCCCTGACACGCACGGCTGAGCGAACAGCATAGTAAATGCCGGATTATTTTGCCTTGGCGATCTCTGTTTCCAGGGCCTGCTCCAGTTCCGTCATGGCGTGGTCGAGGGCTTCGGCGCATTCGATCAATCGTTCAGGCGCCCGTGCTTGATGACACGCCTGCTCCAGGGCCTCGCACCGCTGGATCAACGAGGTCGCCTGCACAATCCGGGCGACGCCTTTTATTTTGTGCGCCGCTTCGATCAGTGCCTGGCGGTTGCCGCCACGGGCGACCTCGAGCAATTCCTGGCGGTCCGAGCGATTGCTGTTGAACAATTCGGCCAACAGGCGTCGGGTGGATGAAGGGTCACCGCCGGTCAATGCCTGCAGGCTCAGCATATTGAACACCCGTGGCCGGCTGGCGGGTTTGACCGCCGTCATCCATTGGCTCAAGGCGCTCAGGCTGATCGGCTTGAACAGGCAGTCGTCCATGCCGGCGTCCTGACAGCGTTGCTTTTCCTCCGGTTGTGCATTGGCGGTAAACCCCAGGATGGTGCAGGGCGGCAATTGTTGTTCGGCCTCTTGCCGCCGTATCGACCGCGCCAGTTCGTAGCCGCTCATGATGGGCATGTTGCAATCGGCGATGACCAGGTCGAAATGCCCCGCGTGCCAGGCCTTGAGCCCCTGTGCGCCATCGTGGGCGACCTGATAGTGATGACCGAGGTATTCCAACTGCTGCGACATCAACAAGCGATTGGCGGGATGATCGTCCACCACCAGAACGTTCAACGCCGTCGTGGTCGTTTCGATCACCGGATCGGGAAGTACGCCAGCCGTTGTCGTGGGCAGGACGGTCAGTTGCAGGCCAACCTGGACCTGCGTGCCGGTGCCCGGCTGGCTGCTCATGTGCAGGCTACCACCCATCATCTGGCACAGGTTGCGACTGATCACCAGGCCCAGCCCGGCACCTTTGCGGGCCATCCGGCCGGTATTGTCGACCTGGGCAAAAGGTTCGAACAACCGTTGCAGGTCCTCCGGGCTGATGCCGATGCCGCTGTCACTGACCTCCAGGTGCATGTGCACGACGTTGTCCTGGGCGGTCCGAGACAGATGGACCTTGACCTGCACCTGACCCTGTTCGGTAAATTTGAGGGCATTGCTGATCAGGTTCGACAGCACCTGCTTGAATCGCAATGGGTCCATCAACACGTCCGGGTTGCCTTCGCCAGGCTCAAACTGTAGCGACAACGCCAGGTTTTTCTGCCGGGCCACGCCTTCGAAGACGCGAATGACCGACTGCAGCATGGCCCTGAGATTGACCCGCTCGGGCGCCAGGCTCAGATGACCTGATTCGATCCGGGCGATGTCCAGGATATCGCCGATCAGCTCCAGCATGCCGGCGGCTGATTCGTACGCGACTTCGATTGTCGAGCGGTCAAAATGGCCCTTGTCGGCATGTTTCAAGGCCAGTTCAAGCATGCCGATCACCGCGTTCATGGGTGTGCGGATTTCATGGCTCATGGTCGCCAGGAACGTGCTTTTGGCCCGGTTGGCATCGTCTGCCCGCTCCTTGGCGGCTCGCAGTTCCTCGAAGAGCTGGCGCCGCTCGCTGATGTCGATCCACCCGCCGATGATGCCTTGCACTTGAGCGGCGGAATTGCGATAGGGCAGGATCCAGTGATAGATCGTCAGCTTTCTATCCCCGATGTGCAGCGGCCGATCCACGATCAGGGCGGTGCCTTCGGCCATGACGCGCTGGTAGTCCGCCTGGTACTCCTGTGCTTCGAAAGCATTGCTCATGGCCCCGGGCATGACGTTCTTGCCGATGACGTCTTCGCGTTTGGCCCCGAACGTTTCCAGGTAGCTGTCGTTGCAGCTTTGCAGGAAACCATTGCGATCTCTCACGTAAATGGGGTGAGGGGTGCCGTTGAGCAGCGAATGCATGAATTCGAGCTGGTCATTGAGGGCCAATTCTGCCCGTTGTCGCTGCCTGATCTGGCGCTGCATGTAGGCATTCCAGGCCAGCGAAAGCAGCAGCAACAGGCCGACGCCTGCGACGATCTGGAAGAACAGGCGGTTGTAAGTGCGCCAGGTGTGTTCCGAGGCTGAGACGTAGCCGCGCCAGCGGTTGTTGATCACGCCCAGTTCGTCGGGGTCGATGCTGGTCAAGGCCTTGTCGAGAATGGCATTCAACTCTGTGGCATTTTTCGCGGTGGCCAGGGAGAACATGGCCTGCTGAGTGCCAACCGTGCTGCTGATTTGCAAGGTGTCGCGCAGTGAGTGGGACGAGATGAAGTAGTTAGCCATGACCAGGGAATGCACGCTGCCATCGACCTGGCCCTGGGCGAGCATTTCAACGGCCTGCCGGGGATCGATGGTTTCGATGATTTTGATGCTCGGATACTCGTTGCGCAGCCATTCGATGACCGGATTGCCTTTGACGATCGCCAGGCTTCGGGTCCCGAATTGGTCGAGTGTCGCGGGGGTATCGGAGGGCTTGCGGGTCAGCAGGACGAACGAGCTGTCGACATAAGGGCGGCTGAATTTCAACTGTTGTTGCCGTTCGCTGCTCGGCAACAGTGCGGCAATCATGTCGGCCTCGCCATTCAGCACGGCAGCAATCATTTCGTTGTCGTTTTGATGCCGCTGAATGTCCAGGCGCAGGCCGGTGTGCAGGCGGATCAGTTCCAGCAGGTCGGCGCTGATCCCGCGAAAGTCGCCGTCCGAATCAAAGAACGTGAAGGGCGCCGACGTCTCGTTCACGGCCACCCGAATCACCGGATGCCGGGTCAGCCAGCGTTCTTCCCGGTCGGTCAGTTGTATCTTGTGCTCCGTGAGAAACAGATCGCTGCCTGCACTCCATCGCTTGAAGATGGCCGCTTGCTCGGCGATGGAAATCTGGTTCAGCGTGGCATTGATGACCTCCAGCAAGCGGGTATCGTTACGCCGCACCGCGAAACCGAACCCGTGGGACTCATGTTTGCCGAAGCTGGCCATGCGGATATTGCTCAAGTACCCCTTGCTGATCATGTAATGGGTGGAAATGGTATCGCCGAGAAATACATCGGCCTGGCCGAAGGCGACGGCGTTTATGGCGTTCTGATAGGAGGGGTAGGTGGTGATGAGGGCCTTGGGATAGAGTTTTTCGATTTCATGCAGCGGCAGGTAGTGATAGACCATGCTCAGCCGCAGCCCCTTGAGGTCTTCGCTCAAGGATCGGCTTTCATTCATCCGGGTCACAAGGACGGGTTGGTCCACTGCATACGGCGTCGACAGGGCAATGTCGGGGCTACGGGCTTCGAAACCGTTGGCGGTCCCCAGCATGTCGATGTGTCCATTCCTGAGTGCAGCAATGGCTGCCTCGCGGGAGTCGAATCGCAGGACCCTCATGGGCAGACCGGTCGCTTTCGCGATGACGCCGGCGTAGTCGGCGGTCATGCCCTCATAGTCGCGCCCGCTGGTGGAGAGATCGAAGGGCGGATAGTCCGGCGCAGAGGTTCCCAGGACCAACTCCCGCCGCTCCTGGAGCCAGGCGCGATGGGCGTCATCCAGCCTGGCCTCGCTATGGGCCGGGGTCGAACGCCCCAGAAGCGTATAGGCCTCGGGCATGCCCGAGGCCGCTGCGAGGGTTCCTGCATATAACCCTGCGCCTATCAACAAGAGACAGTTCTTTATGCACTCGAGCATCCTGTTTCTTCTCATACCAGCGCGTTGCGCTTGGCCATTTCAATCAGCTCTACCAAGGATTTGACTTTTAGTTTTTGCATTAGGCGTTTTTTATAGGTGCTCACAGTTTTATTACTTAGGAACATACCCTTGGCGATTTCCTTGTTGGTGCGGCCCTGGGCAAAAAGTTGCAATACCATCAACTCTCGGTCATTGACGTTCTTGAAAAGATCCAGCTCTATACTGCGCGGGTCATCCTGGCGTACCGGGTTCAGAGCTTGGCTGGGAAAGTAGTTGTAGCCGGACAACACGGCTTTGATGGCACTGACGAGTTCACTGAGGTCTTCTTGTTTACAAACGTAACCGGAGGCGCCGGACTGCATGCATCGGATACCGAAAAGTGTTGGCGATTGTGCCGTGAGCACCAGCGTTTTCAGCGGCGTGGTCATGGCATTGAAGCGCGACAGGATTTCTAGCCCGTCAAGTTTGGGAATGCTGATGTCCAGGATGACCAGGTCAGGCATGCATTCGCGCACCATTTGCATCGCGTCGACGCCGTTGTCAGTTTCCCCTACGACCTTATAGCCCTCATGCTCCAGGAGCATGCGAACGGCGAGGCGGATGACCGGATGATCGTCGACAATGAAAACGGAGTTCATGAGTAAAGTATCCTACGCGCTTAAATAAAGCGCGCACCTTAGCCCAGTTAAAGCCGGGGTCGTACGAGGAGCGAGGCATGCATCCTCAGTTTCAGACGTTTCCTACAAAAAAAGAGGCAAGGTACTACGGTGTAATTAGGTTTTTAGTAGGTTGGTGAAAGAAGAGGGGGGCTTATTGGCCGTTTGTGAAGGGATATTTCCTTCAGGATGTTATTTATGTAAACAAGTGGCCAGCAGTGTTGTTCGATAGTTGCAGTTGGTTACACGTTACTTCTGAAGTGCAGGCATTGCTCAATTCGTCGTCCATTCCAAATCCCCTGTGGGAGCGAGCTTGCTCGCGATGGCATCCGATCAGCAGCATTGAGGTCGACTGACCTGCCGCTATCGCGAGCAAGCTCGCTCCCACCGGTTCTATGCCCGGGTACAGGATCCGTAAGTCGCCTCTCACTGGCGGGTGCGGCCGGTCATCTCCTGGGCCATTTCGCTGGCGTAGCTGTCGGTCATCCCGGCGATGAAGTCGATCATTCGCAGGAAAGCGCTATGCAGCGGGCCGTTGGGATCGGGGGCGTTGTTGCCCAGCAGGTCGAGAATGCGCCGATTCTTGAACGAGGGCGTACGGCCACCGTGCTGTTCCAGGGCCGCTCCGCAAAATCCGTTGAGCAGGATTTCCAGCGTGGTGTAGGCGCCGATTTCGTGGAGGGTCTTGCGCTTGTCCTGGAATATTTTCTTGCGGGCCATGTCCTTGGCATTCAGCACGCAGCGCTTGGCTGGACCGTGCATATGCTCCACCAGGTCGCCTGGCAGTGTGCCGGCCAGCAACGCCTCTTGCTGTTCGACAAATGCCCTGGCGGCGGCGTTGGTCAGGTGCTCGATGGCCTTGCCCCGCAAGATCGCCAGTTTACGCCGACGGGAATCCAGCGGCCCAAGTTGACGGTAAGTGTCTGGAAGATCGTCGCCCACCAGGTCCAGGAGCAGCGACTCCACCTGTGGATATTCCAGCAGGTCCATCTCCACGCCGTCTTCCAGGTCGATCAACGCGTAACAGATGTCATCGGCGGCTTCCATCAGGTACACCAATGGATGCCGTGCCCAGCGCTGGTCTTCGATCTGCGGCAGGCCGAGCTTGTGGGCGATCTGCTCGAGCAGGGGCAGTTCGCTCTGGTAGCAACCGAACTTGTGTTTCTTGTAGCCCAGGGAGTCGGCGTGGCGGGCGGTCCAGGGGTATTTCAAATAGGTGCCGAGGGTGGCGTAGGTCAGCCGGGTTCCGCCGTCGAACTGGTGGTATTCAAGCTGTGTGAGAACCCGGAACCCTTGGGCGTTGCCTTCGAAATTCAGAAAGTCGTTGCGCTCGGCTTCGCTCATGGCGTCAAGCCAACCGCGGCCTGCGGCTTGCTGGAACCAGTAGCGAATAGCGTCTTCGCCAGAATGACCGAAGGGTGGGTTACCGATGTCATGGGCCAGGCAGGCCGATTGCACCACCATGCCCAGGTCGCTCGGCTCGCACCAGTCCGGCAGGGCGCCGCGGATGGTTTCCCCCACGCGCATACCCAGGGAGCGTCCGACGCAACTGACTTCCAGCGAATGGGTCAGGCGCGTGTGGATGTGGTCGTTGCTGGAGACCGGATGAACCTGCGTCTTACGCCCGAGACGGCGGAAGGCGCCGGAAAAGATGATGCGGTCGTGGTCTTTATGAAAGGGGCTACGGCCCAGTTCTTCTGGGCTGTGCAACGTTTTTCCGAGGCGTTCGCGAGTCAGCAGGGTATGCCAATCCAAGGCCGGTTACTCCGTTTGATAAGGTCGATGCCCTAGCTTCCCGGTTCATGAGGCGGCCTGCAAGGGCTATGGGTTCGTGCGAAGAGGAGGATGGTCAAGCACAAAACCCTGTGGCGAGGGAGCTTGCTCCCGTTGGACTGCGCAGCAGGCCCATTTTTGAGAGTGCTTCGCACTCAAGCGGGAGCAAGCTCCCTCGCCACAGTGTGTGGGGCCTTAGGGTTTACGCACGTCCTTGGCCAGTTTGATCAACGGCAGCAGCGTTGTTGCCAGCCGGATCAGGCCGGCCAGGCCACCGGCGCGACCGCTGCGACTGCGTTTGCCCGTAATGAAGCCGAGCAAGGACACCGCCGCCACGCCCCACAACGGCGCATGCTTGATGCCGAAACCTTCGTGCCAGCTCTGTGTCAAGCCGCGCACTCGCTGCAAAGGCTGCAGCAACTGGCGGGTTTCCTGGCGGATTTCCTGGCGGTGCATTTCCATACGCAAGCGCACCAGCGCCTTGCGCATTTCCTGGCGTGTCCGGGCTTGGGGAATATCAGGCAGGCTCATGGCAGCAGGCGCTCCCGATCATTGGCCAACTCTTCGAGGGTGGCGTGGAAGGGCGAGGACTCATCGTAGATCGCTGCCTTGAGTCGAAGACCGCAGAACAGCGCCGCCAGTAGATAAAACAGACACAGGCCGATGATTCCCGCCAGACGATAGGTATCCCATACCAGGATCAGCACCAGCGCCGAAAGCCCGACTAACAGAAGCAAGCCGAACACCAGCGCAAGCCCGGCAAACAGCAGGAGGCTGACGGTACGGGCCTTTTGTTCCTGCAATTCAATGCCGAACAGTTCGACGTGACTGTGCAGCAGTCCAAGGAATGCCGCACCCAGGCGGCGCGCCGTAGGTTGTGTGCCCGCTTCGGACGAGCCAGGTTGTTCGATACCCATGATCAGCGCCGTGTTGCCAGTAGACCAATCAAAAAGCCCACGCCTGCGGCAATGCCGACGGATTGCCAAGGGTTGGCCTGTACGTATTCCTCGGTGGCGGCAACCGCAGCTTGGCCACGTTCGCGTACCGAGTCTTCGGTCAATTTGAGGGTTTCGCGAGCGCGCAGCAGGCTTTCGTGAATCTGGCCGCGCAATTCATCCGCCTGATCACCCGCCAGCGTCGCGGTGTGATCCAGCAACCGCTCGGTGTCGCTGACCAGTGTCTGAAAATCTTCCATCAGGATTTCTTGAGCAGTCTTTGCCTGGGTTCTGGCCATCGGTGAATCTCCGTAAGTGACGTCTGAAGCGTTCGAGTATGAGCCTTGTCGGAAGGTTCAGTGAAAGTGACTGGTACAACTTTTGCTCAGGCTTTTGCCATGTACTGGTGCGACACCCTGCACCAGCGCGCTGAAGCTGGGCACAACCCCGCGAAACCTTAACCCAAATAATCAAAACCCGCGAAGCGCCTCAAAGCGGGACGTCGTGTTGTCAGTTTTTTCGCACCAAAGCGGTTCACAAGCTTTCGACAGGCATGTGTGTAGGTTCAACTTGGTGCGTAGACAGGGCGAGCGAACCGGTTTGGTGCTTTTTTCAACTTTTTCAGGTCTGCCCAACACCATGGAAAATATGCAAAGCGCTGTGGAGAATCTCGTCCACAGCTCCAACACGCTATTCATCTTGCTCGGCGCGGTCATGGTTCTGGCGATGCATGCCGGTTTTGCGTTCCTTGAAGTGGGAACCGTCCGGCAAAAGAACCAGGTCAACGCATTGTCCAAAATCCTCAGCGACTTCGCTGTCTCGACCTTGGCCTATTTTTTCATAGGTTACTGGATTTCCTACGGCGTGACCTTTCTGCAACCGGCAGCGGTGCTCAGCGCCGATCATGGCTACAGCCTGGTGAAGTTTTTCTTCCTGCTGACATTTGCCGCCGCGATCCCGGCCATTATCTCCGGCGGGATCGCCGAACGTGCCCGGTTTGCGCCGCAGTTATGCGCCACGGTACTGATCGTGGCGTTTGTCTATCCGTTCTTCGAAGGTTTGATCTGGAACGGCAATTTCGGCCTGCAAGCCTGGTTGCAAGCGCAGTTCGGTGCCAGCTTCCACGACTTTGCCGGTTCCGTGGTGGTGCATGCCATGGGCGGCTGGCTGGCATTGGCCGCCGTGCTTTTGCTCGGTCCGCGTAACGGCCGCTACCGGGACGGTCGCCTGGTGGCGTTCGCGCCATCGAGCATTCCGTTCCTGGCCCTGGGGTCGTGGATCCTGATTGTCGGCTGGTTCGGTTTCAACGTGATGAGTGCCCAGACCCTGCCTGGGGTGAGTGGGCTGGTAGCGGTCAATTCATTAATGGCCATGGTGGGCGGCACCGTGGCGGCACTGATTGTCGGGCGCAACGACCCGGGCTTTCTGCACAACGGCCCATTGGCCGGCTTGGTGGCGGTCTGCGCCGGTTCCGACCTGATGCACCCGGTAGGCGCGCTGGCGACCGGCGTCATTGCCGGTGCCTTGTTTGTCTGGTGTTTCACCGCTGCCCAGGGCAAATGGAAAATCGACGATGTGCTCGGCGTCTGGCCGTTGCATGGGCTGTGTGGTGTCTGGGGCGGCATCGCTTGCGGCATCTTCGGCCAGGGCGCCTTGGGTGGCCTGGGAGGAGTCAGTTTGATCAGCCAATTGATCGGCACGGCACTGGGTGTTTTCATCGCCCTGGCCGGTGGGTTCCTGGTCTATGGGGTGATCAAGTTCGTGCTGGGGCTACGCCTGACCCAGGAAGAGGAGTACTACGGCGCCGACCTGTCGATTCACAAGATCGGCGCGGTCAGCCAGGACTGACCATTGCGCTACGGCTCCTTGTCCTGATTGCCCGGGTAAAAGCCGTGCAGCAAACGATAGCGGTCATGGCGGACCTGATCCACATGCTGTCGGACCTGCTGCTCGGGCAGGCCAAGCATGATCAGGGCGTGGGAAGCCAGCATGAGACTCGACTCCAGCAGCTCCGGGACCACTTCGCTGGCCCCGGCAGCCTGCAACTCGGCCAGTTGACTGTCATCGCGGGTACGCACCAGGATCGGCACCTTCGGGTTGAGTCTCCGGGCCTCCTTGAGCACCGTGATGGCAATGTCCGTCTTGTCCACTGCAATCACCAGTAACCTGGCGCGGCTCAGTCCGACGGCGGCCAGCAGGTCCCCCCGTCGTGAATCCCCATAATGCACGCAGTTTTCCCCAACGATGGCCTCCTGGATAATGACCGGGTCATCATCCAGGGCAACGAACGCCTGGTTTTCGCGGCGCAGGAATCGCCCGATGGACTGGCCAACGCGCCCATACCCGCAAATGACCACATGACCCGATAGGCCGGCGTTGAGCGCACTGATCTGGTCCAGTTGCGCCGCTTCGTTGGGTTTGCGGTACAGGCGGGCGGCGATGCGTGGCGCGGCGCGCAGCAACAGCGGGGTCAGTAGCATCGAGCAGAACGTCGCAGCCAGCAGCAGGCCACTGAGGTCGGCGGGCATGAGGCGGTTCTGCTGCATCAAGGCCATCAGGGCGAAACAGAATTCGCCACCCTGGGCCAGGGCCAGGCCGCTGCGCCAGGCGGTCTCACCGTCACTGCCGCGCCATTTCACCAGCACGGCGACCACGCAGCCCTTGATGAGCATCAAGCCCAGCGTCAACCCAAGGATTAGCACGCCGTCATCCACAAACAGCTGCAGATCGATCAACATGCCGATGCTGACAAAAAACAGCCCCAGCAGGATGTCGCGAAACGGGCGGATATCGGCTTCGATCTGATGCCGGTAGTGGCTTTCCCCCAGCAGCATGCCCGCCAGAAACGCCCCCAGGGCCGGTGACAGGCCGAGCAGATGTGTCAGCCAGGCCGTCAGCAACACGATCACCAGCGCCAGTAGCACAAAGAGTTCTGCGGACTTTGACGCGGCCACTTCATGGAACAGCCGGGGAAGCAACAGACGACTGGCCAACAGCAAGCCGCCGAACAGCACCAGCGTCTTGCCCAGGGTCAGGGGCAGTGCCCAGTACCACGGGTGCTCGCTGCTGCCGGCGAACACCGGCACCAGGGTCAACAACAGCACCGCGACGACATCCTGGAACAGCAGCACACCGATAGCGTTCTGGCCGTGGCTGCTGAAAATCTCCCCCAGGCTGGTCAATTCCTTGCTGACAATGGCCGTGGATGACAAGGCCAGTCCCGCACCAAGCAACAACGCCGCGATCACGGGGGCGCCAGAGAGAGCCAGCAAGGCGGCCAGGATCGCGCCCGAACACAGCACCTGCAGGCTGCCGAGGCCGAACACGAGCCGGCGCAGTTCGAGCATCTTCGACAAAGAAAACTCCAGCCCCAACGAAAACAACAGGAAAACCACGCCGAGCTCGGCCAGGTCTGGCAGTTCTTCGCTGTCGTTCACCCAGTCCAGCGCCGTCGGCCCGACCGCCAACCCGACACAGAGATACCCCAGCACCGGAGGCAAGCGCAGTCGGCGGAACAGGGCGATGACCACCAGGGACGAGGCAAGGATGATCAGCAGGTTGGCAAACAAGGTGTACTCCAATTCAAGGCTACAACGCACAGCGTAGAGGGGAAAATGCGACAAGCGTCGCTGGAAAAGCATTGGCGGTCAGTGATTTGCATCAGCGTTTTACCGAAACACCCTGAAGCGAGGCAGCAACTCGACGGTTTCGCGGGGCGAGCCTAGAATGACCGTCTATCTTTTTTGGGTCTACTTGCCATGCTTCCTGAATGCCAGTTGTTCGGCACCCTGGGTTGCCATCTCTGCGAAGTCGCCGAGGCAATGCTGATGCCTTTCGTTGTTGAGGAGCGCTTGCTGGTGGAGCTGGTGGATATTTCAGAAAGCGAAGCCTGGATGGACGATTATGCGTTGCGTATTCCTGTGCTGCGCAGGCTGGATACCGGTGCCGAGCTGGAATGGCCCTTCGAGACCGAACAGATAGTGGCATTCCTGATTTGAGTGCTTCGTCCGTCGGTTCCCGATACGGCTGTTGGCGATAGAAGGATGTTTCGGTTACTGTATGCCTATACAGCTATCTGGAGTGCATCCCTTGGTCAATGTCGAACAACTGAAAAACAGCGTGAACCGGATGTCCGTGGAGGTTGTGCGCGAGGCGGTCCAGGAGTTACGCCTGGACGGGCTGGTGACCGAAGGCAAGACGCCCTTCAACAAACTGCACTTCAACACCTGCTTCGCTGAGATCGAAGCGTTGTTCCAGCGTGCCGGTTACCACAAACAGCTGGATGTGGTGGGTTACCAGGGGCTGTTGTACGCGTTGTACGATCCGGGTCGCTGGGAGGCGGTGGAGGTGCTGCGCTGGTTGAAAGAGTTCACCGAGGCGGCGGCAAAGCCAACGTCGATCCCGGCGTGAAGCAATCAGTGTTGGGTTAGCGGGCGAGACTGTCGGATAATGCCGCCCTGCAAAAAGGCTAAGAGTTTTTAATGTCCGGTTCTTCGTTTTCCGCCGCGCACCATCAGGCCAGCACGCTGTATCTGCCCCCCGGCGCCTGGCAGACAGTGTTGGAGTGTCTGTGCGAGCATTTCAGCGCCATCAGTCGCGAACAGTGGCTGGACCGAATTGCCCGGGGCCGGGTTCTGGACGGGGAGGGCAAGGCGATCCATGTCGACTTGCCGTACCGTGAAGGCCTGCGTATCCACTATTTTCGTGAAGTGCCCGACGAAAAGCCGATCCCGGTGGTGGAGTCGATCCTGTACGCCGACGAGCACTTGGTGGTGGCGGACAAACCGCATTTTCTACCGGTCACCCCGGCGGGCGAATATGTCGAGCAAACCTTGTTGCGACGGCTGATCCGGCGATTGGACAATCCCCATCTGGTGCCCCTGCACCGTATCGATCGACACACGGCCGGGCTGGTGTTGTTTTCAGCCAATCCGCAGACCCGTTCGGCTTATCAATCACTGTTTCCCACGCGTCGGATCGAGAAACGCTACCAGGCCATTGCCCGCGCGTTGCCTGAGCTGGTCTTTCCTCGGGTGCATAAAAGCCGAATGATTGATGGCGAGCCGTTCTTCCGAATGCAGGAAGGACCGGGTGAACCCAATACCGAAACGGCCATTGAGGTGCTGGAAAGAAACGGCGAGCTGTGGCGCTATGGTCTGTATCCGGTCACGGGCAAGAAGCATCAGTTGCGGGTTCACATGAGCGCCCTTGGTGCGGGTATATGTAACGATCCGTTTTACCCCGAGGTCATCCGGGACCCGGAAGACGATTACGCCAATCCGCTCAAGCTGCTGGCCCAAGGGTTGCGTTTCATCGATCCTGTCACTGGCCAGGAACGTGTTTTTGAAAGCGACATCGCGCTGCAGTGGTAATCAACCTGGCTTTCGGACAGGCATAAAAAAGCCCGCATAGAGCGCGGGCTTTTCTGTATCTGACTGTGGTGTTGAAGATTACAGGTCCTTAACGGTACGAACCTGATCCTTGTTCACGCGAGTTTGTTTGCCGTCCAGTTGCTCGAATTCGTAGAAGCCGCTGTCTTCGTCGTACTTGGGCGTGTCGACGGCCTGGATTTCGCGACCGTCATTCAAGGTGATCACTGTTGGCGATGCGCAACCGGCGAGAGTGGCAAGGCCCAGTGCGAGCATGAAAGTGGCGAGGGTCCGTTGAGTCATGGTGTTTCTCCGAAATGGATTCTTCAAGTTACTAACCTTCAGACGTATACATCGCATGCAAGTTCCTGGCTAGTGTCAATCTGACACGCCTTTGTATTGGGCCAGTAGTTCCGGTGTATTGAGATTTGCCAGCCGAGGATCGTTGGCAGAGCATTGCAAGGCTACGGCGTGGAGATTGCGCATGATGCGGCCGGGGCTGCGTTCGCCTGCGTTCCAGGCCTGCTCGAAGGCCCCGGCCAGGGCGCGAGGAATAACGCACAGCAGCGGCTCCCAATGTTCGCCATGACGCACCATCAGTGGCACATCGGGATGTCGGCTTGCCGTTTCGCGCATGTTGTCGAGCAGGTTTGAGTCGATCTGTGGAACGTCGCAGGGCAGCACCAGCAGATACGGATGCCTGGCCACCTTGAGGCCCGCGCGGATACCCGCCAGCGGACCGGGGAAGTCACCTTCTTCGTCATGCACGAGTTGATCGGCATACAGTCCATAACGTTCCGGGTTGCGGTTGCAAGAGATAATCAGGTCGTCGCTCAACGCCCGGGTCTGGCGATGGAGATGGGCAATCAGCGGCTCGCCTTGCCACTCCAGCAAACCCTTGTCTTGCCCGCCCATGCGTTGTCCGCGTCCGCCCGCCAGGAGCAGAATGGAGCATGATGGCAGCGGCGTGTTTGTGGTCATGGCGTGTCTCCGCACAGGCGAAAAAATGAAGCGCTGTGATATAACACCGGGCTGTTTCCTCTACAACTGGACGAGCCTATGAAAGCCAAGGCTGATGTACCTTTCGTACCGCTCAATATCGCGGTGCTGACGGTGAGTGATACCCGTACCCTGGAGACCGACACGTCCGGGCAGGTTTTTGTCGACCGGCTCACGGCGGCCGGCCACAACCTGGCGGAGCGGGTCCTGCTCAAAGATGATTTGTACAAGATTCGGGCGCAAGTCGCGACCTGGATTGCCGAGGATGTGGTGCAAGTGGTGTTGATCACGGGCGGCACCGGCTTTACGGGTCGCGACAGCACTCCGGAAGCTGTTGCGTGCTTGCTGGACAAGCAGGTTGACGGTTTCGGTGAGCTGTTCCGGCAGATCTCCGTGGCGGACATCGGCACTTCCACGGTTCAGTCCCGGGCGCTGGCGGGATTGGCCAATGGCACGCTGGTGTGCTGCCTGCCGGGCTCCACCAATGCGGTACGCACCGGGTGGGACGGGATCCTTGCCGAGCAACTGGATGCGCGGCATCGCCCGTGTAACTTCGTACCCCATCTGAAACAGGCAGCGGCTTGTGAATCCCGTGGGTAAACCGGGCAAGGCCGGCAGCTTGATGGCTGTCGAAGTCGCCTTGGAGCGACTGCTCGAGATGGCGGCGACCACCCCGATTGTCCAGCGCGAGCGTTTGCCTTTGGCCGCCGCACAAGGGCGGGTGCTCGCCGAGGATCTGGTATCGACCCTTGATTTGCCTCCATGGCCCAACAGTGCCATGGACGGCTATGCCTTGCGGCTGGCTGACTGGAACGCAGAGCCGCTGGTGGTCAGCCAGCGGATTTTCGCCGGGCAGGCCCCGGAGCCGCTGGCGGTTGGAACCTGTGCACGGATCTTCACGGGGGCGCCAGTCCCTGCGGGCGCCGATTGCGTCGAGATGCAGGAAAACGCCGTGATTGAAAGCGACCAGCGGGTGCGGTTTACCGAGCCTCTGGTCCGTGGGCAGAACATTCGCCCTCAAGGGCAGGAAACAACCGTTGGGGAGCAGGTGCTCTCTGCCGGTACTCGCCTGGGCCCGATCGAACTGGGGCTGGCGGCATCCTTGGGCTGTGCATCGCTGGAAGTGGTGCGCAAGGTGCGCGTTGCCGTCCTGTCTACGGGTGACGAACTGGTCGAGCCCGGCCAGGCGCTGGGCCCGGGTCAAATCTATAACAGTAACCGCGTGTTGCTCTGTGGCTGGTTGCAGCGCCTGGGTTGTGACGTCGTTGACGCGGGCATCCTGCCTGACGATTTGCCGGCCACTCGTAAACGCCTGGCACAGCTGTCGGATGTCGACCTGATCCTGTCCACTGGCGGCGTATCGGTGGGGGAGGCGGACTTTTTGGGTATCGCATTGCGCGAGGAGGGAGAGTTGACGCTTTGGAAGCTCGCCATCAAGCCTGGGAAGCCGCTGACGTTCGGGCATTTTCGTGGCGTGCCAGTGATTGGCCTGCCTGGAAATCCCGCCTCGACACTGGTGACGTTCGCGCTGCTGGCACGGCCTTACCTGCTACGACGCCAGGGCGTCCAGTCCGTAACACCGCTCAAGTTCACGGTGCCGGCCGGGTTCGTCTGGCCGAAGGCCGGCAGTCGACGAGAATACCTGCGAGGCCGCATGGAGAACGGTCACGCGATTATCTACCGAAACCAAAGCTCCGGTGTTCTGCGCAGCGCAGCCTGGGCTGAAGGCCTGGTCGAAGTGCTCGAAGGGCAGACGCTGGTCGAGGGTGACTCGGTAGGCTTTATCCCCTTGAGCGAAGTCCTGGGCTAGTGCTACTGCGGTAACGAGCTGCGGCCCGAGTCGAATACTCGGGCCTTCTGTCCGTTGCCTTTATCGCGTGAGTAGCATCACCAACTGATCGAAACGACTGTTCGCAATCCATCCCAGCAGACCGACGACCACCGCTGCCGCGCCGGCCGAATAAGCCAGCCTGTGGCGGATCACCTTTACGTCGGTGCGGATTTCATCCATGTCTTTGCGGATGTATTTGAGGTGGGTTTCCAGTTCAACGACGCGCGGTTCCAAATCAATTCCTCCAGTGGGATTACTGCAACTTTTGCATTCGTTTCGAGTATCGCCCCGCCCACTCCCAAAGGACGGGAGCTGCGGGGTCGAGATCTTGTATTCATGGCTACGCATGGGACGCTTTGTCCCTTTGGCCATAACGGTACGAACCAATGATCTGGCCCCAGCGGGCCGTGATGTATCCATTCATGAGTTAGCACATCCTTGTGTAAATGAGCGTTTTAAAGGTCCAGCACAACAGAATGCCAAGGTGTCTCAATACGGCTAGAGGGTCAATTGACCTGATTCGCCAAGTCTTGTAAGAAAATTCTTCGAATGGGTACGTATCGATCAGGTGGGTTGCTCCGCCGTTTTTCCTGGGCGTCGGATATCGTTTTTTTTTATTAAATTGAGACGAGCCGGGCTTTTTCGGTCGAATGAGCGGTCCCATTCCCAGAACCTTCCATTGACGGAGACAACGATGAGCAAAGGCAAGGCGCTGATGATTTTGCATGGCAAGCAAGCGCTCAACGACGAGGTTCGCGCCGCAGTGATGCTCAAGCGCAAGCAGGGCTGGGACCTGGCAGTGCGGTTGACCTGGGAGGCCGGTGATGCCCGGCGATGCGTCGATGAGGCGTTGGACGCTGGCTACACGCGACTGATCGCTGGTGGCGGTGATGGGACCTTGCGGGATATCGCCGAGGCGATTGCCCACAAGTCGAGCGAGGCCAGTCTGGTGTTGCTGCCGCTGGGCACTGCCAATGATTTTGCCCGGGCGGCCGGCGTCCCGCTGGAACCGGCCCAGGCACTGGACTTGCTGGACGTTGCGCCCCAGGCCGTTGATGTGGGCGAAGTCGGCGGCCAGATTTTCCTGAACATGGCGACAGGCGGTTTTGGCAGCCAGGTGACGGCGAACACCTCCGAGGACCTGAAGAAAGTCCTGGGAGGTGCCGCTTATCTGTTCACGGGCCTATCGCGCTTCAGTGAACTGAGTGCGGCCTATGGCGAGTTGCAGGGCCCCGGCTTCCAATGGCAGGGCGATTTGCTGGCACTGGGCATCGGCAATGGCCGGCAGGCCGGGGGCGGTCACGTGCTGTGCCCGGAGGCGCTGGCCGATGACGGATTGCTGGATATCAGCATCCTGCCAGCGCCTCAGGAAGTGGTCAGCACGTTGAAAGACTTGCTGGCCGGTGGCCTGGGCATCGACAACATGTTTGTGCGCGCCCGCTTGCCATGGGTGGAAATCAAGGTCGCCCAAGGCCTGGATATCAACCTTGATGGCGAACCGTTGCAGGTCGACAGTCTGCGGTTCACTGTGCGTCCAAAGGCGCTGCGTCTGCACCTGCCGTCCGATTCACCTCTGTTGGGTGCCTCGGCGAGGCTCAATCGTCCAGGCTGATGATCTGTTCGCGCACCGCGAACAGCACCAGCCCGGCCACGTCATGAATTTGTAGGCGCTTCATGATTTGTGCCCGGTGGGTTTCCACGGTCTTGATGCTCAGGCTCAGGCCGTTGGCAATTTCCCGGGTGGACTTGCCGCGCACGATCAGTCGCAGTATCTCCAGCTGGCGCGCGGTCAGGTTGTGGGTCTGGGCAGGGTCGGGCTGATGTTTCTGGACGCGGGTCAGCGCCTGGTTGATCACGGTGTGGGCGATGGCCGGGCTCAGGTAGCGTTCGTCATTGCGCAACGCTTCCAGGGCATGCTCCAGCTCGGTGGGGGTCGTGTCCTTGAGCAGATAGCCATGGGCTCCAGATTCCAGGGCCTGCATGATCAACGCCGGATCGGTGTGCATCGACAGGATCAGCACCTTGCTTTGAGGGCGCGCCTGCTTGAGCTGTCGCAAGGCGTCCAGGCCACTGGTATTTTTCATGGAGATGTCCAGTAGCACGATATCGGGAACCAGTCGTTCTACCAGCTCCAGCAATTGCGTGCCGTCATTGGCTTCGCCGATGACCGCATAGCCGGGAAGGTCCATGACCAGGGCGCGCACGCCAGCCCTGATCAGCGAGTGGTCGTCTACCAGGAGCAAATTACAAATCAATGGAGAACCTTATTCTTACTGGCTCGTTCCAGGGCTCGGGGCGCCCAGGGAAAGCGTGCTTCGATGTGTGTGCCGTTGCCGGCCTCGCTGATCACCTTGAGGGTGCCGCCCAGTTGCTCGGCCCGCTCTGCCATTCCGGCCATGCCGCGTTGGCCTTCGCGAGCGGGGTGGCTGGCGGGGATGAATCCCTGGCCATCGTCGCTGATCAGCAGCGTCAGTCCTTCGGGTAAGCGTTGCAGGCGCACCAGCAGATTCTTCGCTTGGGCATGGCGCAAGATATTGGTGACCGCCTCCTGGGTGATTCGGAAGGCGGCGACCGTCATTTCCTCCGGAATACCTGTCATGCGCTGCTGGCAATCGAGGCTCCATTTCACCGGGGTGTTGGCCAGGGTCTTGAGCAGGTGAGCACGCAGGCTGGCTTCAAGTCCCAGGCTGGTCAACTGTCTCGGGTTGAGGATCGCCGACACATCGCGGACCTTGTTCAGGGTTTCGTCCAGGGTCTCGCAGAGGATCGCGCATTGGCCCTGCAATGCTTCCGGCATCCGGCGCTTGAGCCATTCGCTTTGCAGTTTCGCGGCAGTCAGCAACTGGCCGATGTCGTCGTGCAATTCGCGGCTGAGTCGATGGCGCTCGTTTTCCTGGACCTCAAGTAACCGGTCGGCCAATTCCTGGGGCTGGAACTTGATGGATTTGCGCGACAATCGATGGTGGATCCAGACACAGGTCATGGCCGCGACATTAAGCGCCAGCAGGCTCAATGGTACCGTATGGGCAAACAGGTAAGTCAGCAGGCAGCCGAGGGCCGAGCAGATACACAATAATAATGTGAAGCGGCGGGCGTTTTCTCGGGAGGGAGGCCAGGTGATGAATGACTTGAGGCTGGCGTACATAACGGATGGAGCCAATGAATGTTCGCTGCGGGCAAGCCGGTCAGCGCATCTGACAGGCCGGGTCGGGTAAACGTTTTAGGTCGAAGGCATCTTCAGTTGACGGCTTTTGCGCCGCTGCCTGAAACGACTGACGCGGGAGATAGTACCACTTCACAAATCGTTGGTCGCGCTCGGCATGGAGGCGAAAAAATCGCCATGACCAGGCACATCACCCTGAACCGACATCATAGCGATCAGGCATGTTTCTGGGAGTAGGGCACCAGACCCATCGGGCGCGACGCTGGCACTGTCTCACAGGGATCCTGGCCAACCTGGACCGCAAATGCTTCGATCAGCGAAGTCTGTTCGCTGCTGTCCAGGCCGAGTTGGCCGGTGGTGTGATCGACCAGTTCCAGTTGCCAGGCCATCAGGGTGAAACAATCCTTCAGCGCGCCCAAGGCCTGATCATGCAACTCCGCGTGGTTTTGCGCATGGCTGAGCAAGCCATGGATATGCAGCGAAAACTCCGAAACGGCTTCCAGCGCCAGGGCATCGGCCTTGTTTGCAAGCTTCAACAAGGTGCTGAGCATGCAATCGATGGCGTCCTTGTCGTTGTTGATCAGTTGCAAATGGCTCAGGCATTCCTCCGACTTGGCCAGAAGCGTTTCGGCCTCGGTCAGAAATTCAGGAAGGCGCTGACTCCAGTTCTTACGATCGTTCGGCATGCTTATCTCCACAACATCATGTCAGGCGAAAGAAAATCGCGTGTGGCGAACGGCTGGACTGCACCGCCAACAACGAACGAAGACACGTCAGCATGTCGTTGCCGTTCGGCAATGACAAAATCGCCAACGATTGCATTGACGGGATCGGCCGAAAGGCTGGAGGTCCGAAGTCCTGCGGTCGCGCACAAAGGCCTGACTCCATTCAGCAATGAGAATGGCGTCACATTAATGGCTATTGGATAGCAGGAATATCAGGTTGGACCTGATTGTTTCTAGGGGAATCCCTTACGCAAGGGAACCTTGTACGCAAACCGAGGTCGCGCAGCGGGGAAAAATGGCAAATGAAACCGTGAGGCCAGTAAAGCATGATGTTAATGTGACATCAATGCCCCTCGGTCATCTTTCATGTAGGGGTCAAGATCCGGCTCACGCAGCCGATAGCCCTTTATAAGATTTCATCCGAACAAGCCCAGGAGTCATCGATGGCCGGCATTCTCGATTCAGTAGATCAGCGAACCCAACTGGTGGGTGAGAATCGCCTGGAAATTCTCATGTTTCGCCTGGCGGGGCGACAGTTGTTCGCCATTAACGTATTCAAGGTCCAGGAAGTGCTGCAACTGCCTAAGCTGACGTTGATGCCGCAGCGCCACCCGTTCGTGTGCGGCGTGGTCAATCTGCGGGGCCAGACGCTTCCGGTGATCGATCTGTCCCAGGCCATCGGCATGCGTCCGTTGGTGCCGGGGGCCAATAGCACCATCATCGTCACTGAATACAACCGTTCGGTTCAGGCATTTTTGGTGGGCGGCGTAGACCGCATCGTCAACATGAACTGGGAAGCCATCCTGCCGCCCCCGACCAGTGCCGGCCGTGAACATTACCTGACCGCCATCAGCAAGGTGGACGATCAGTTGGTGGAAATCATCGACGTGGAAAAAGTCCTGGCCGAAATCGTGCCGTACAACGCCAAGGTCTCCCGGGACAAACTTGAAGACCCGGTGCTGGAGCGTGCCCGCGGACGTGAAGTGCTCTTGGTGGATGACTCCAACGTCGCGCTTTCCCAGCTGCGCGACACCCTGGGTCAGTTGGGGGTGAAGATGCACATCGCCAGTGACGGTCTGAAAGCCCTGAACATGCTCAAGGCCTGGGCCGATACCGGCGAGGTGATGACCGACAAATTGCTGATGATCTTCACCGACGCGGAAATGCCCGAAATGGACGGCTACCGCCTGACCACCGAGATCCGCAACGACCCGCGTCTGCGTGGGCTCTACGTGGTCCTGCACACCTCGCTGTCCGGCAGTTTCAACGATTCGATGGTCAAGAAGGTCGGCTGCGACAATTTTCTCTCCAAGTTCCAGCCGGACAAACTGGTTGATGTGGTGCGCCAGCGGTTGATGCTCGACTGAATCCGGTGGTGGTTTGCTTCAATGGTCGGCTCGTATAAGGTGGCATTTTTTCGCCTCCAGGGAAGTTGACCATGTTGCGGCTGAGTGCGCTGTATCGGTATCCGTTGAAGTCCGGCAAGGGCCAGCCCCTGCAAGGGATTGGCCTGGATAAACTCGGGTTGGACGGTGACCGGCGCTGGATGCTGGTGGATGAGGGGACGGGCCGTTTCCTGACCCAACGCGCCGTGGCGAAGATGAGCCAACTCTCGGCCCTGTGGAATGAGGCGGGTGGCCTGACGCTCAGCGCACCAGGCCACGGCACTGTCGACGTGTCGCTGCCGGCAGACCTGCAAGAGCAGCGGCGCGGGGTGATCATCTGGCGCGACACCTTGCGTGTGCCGGATGCCGGTGACGAGGCGGCTGCCTGGGTCAGCGAATTCATCGGCCATCCTACCCGGCTGGTGCATGTACCGGTGGAACTGGCGCGTACCACCGCAGCCGGTTATGGCAAGGATGACGACAAGGTCGCCTTCGCTGACGGCTTCCCGTTGCTGCTGATCGGCCAGGCGTCATTGGTGGACCTGTCGAATCGAGTCGGTCGTGCGCTGGAGATGCTGCGCTTTCGGCCCAACCTGGTGATCGAGGGCAGCGAGGCGTTTGCCGAGGATGGCTGGAAGCGTATCCGCATTGGCGAGGTAGAGTTTCGAGTGGTCAAGCCATGCTCGCGCTGCATCATGACCACGGTCGATCCACAAACCGGCGAGCGCGATCCGAACCGCGAGCCCTTCGCGACGTTGCAGCAGTATCGTTCGACACCGGACGGTGCGATGTTCGGCCAGAACCTGGTCAACGACGGAAACGGTCGGCTTGAAGTCGGCATGCCGGTTGAAGTGCTCGAATAAACACCGCGTTCGAAATGAAAAATGCCCGTGTCGTTGGACACGGGCATTTTTATTGGCGATGCAGACTCAGCCGCGGTATTCGCACAGGTAAGCTGTGTCGACGGTCACCTTGAGCTGGAACTTGCTGTTGGCCGGTACATTGAACTGGCTGCCGGCCGCGAAGGTTTCCCAGTCGCTGCTGTCGGGCAGTTTCACGGTCAGGGCGCCGGAGACGACGTGCATGATTTCCCGCTGGGCTGTGCCGAATTCGTATTCGCCCGGTGCCATGACGCCGATAGTCGCAGGGCCGTCGGCAGTGCCAAAGGCGATCGACTTGACGGTGCCGTCGAAGTACTCGTTGACTTTAAACATGGGCGATTCCTCGAAAAGGGCTGAAAAAGGCCGGCCAGTATGCACAAGGCTTCAACACACGTCATCTGCCGCACCGGGTTGTGGCCCGCGGCTCAACCTGGCAGCACCAGGGGCAGTAGCCGCGCCGTATTGCGCGCATCCTCCAGGGCGCGGTGCTGTTGACCGCAGAATTGCAGGCCGGCCAGTTGCAGCGCGCCATTGAGCCCCAGCGGTCGTTCCAGGCGACGGGCCTTGGCGAAACGCTGCTTGAGGTTCATGTGCGGTAGTTGGGCGAGGACACTGTGCAACTGCTGACGCTGCCACTCCTGGAGCAGTTGCTTGCGGTCGTAATCACCCCAGCTGACCCAGCTTTCCAGGTTCGAGTGATACGGCGCCAGCCAGCGTTCGAACGCTGGCCAGACGTCGGTCAACGGCGCGGCGCTGTCGATGTTGGCTTGGGTGATGTGGGTCAGTTCGCGACAGAAAGGCGTGAGCAGCGGTCGTCTCAGGGGGCGTACGAAACGCTGGAAATGATCCACCTCACGGCCGGCACGGTTCACCAGCGTGGCGCCGATTTCGATAATTTCCATTTCGGTTACCGGCCAACCCCCTTCATCGGTGGTGGCCTCCAGATCAATCACCAGCCAGTGAGGCATTGCAGGGTTCCCGGTATCGGCGTGCTGATGGGTTTGAGCGTAGTCAAAGCCGGCGCATCCGCCTAGTGCCTGTTTCGACCTGCAACAAAACCTGGCGGTGGAGTGCAGAGCCGCGCCAATGTTGCCCGGTCTTAGTCCCGAGCGCTTGCTAGGTTGCGCCGGCCAGCTTAAATTGCCCACGCCACTTCCGCGGTTTGGTGCCGTGGCCGCACGTTGATTGATCGACTGTAGGAGAGAGCGGGTGGACGAGCAAAAAGCCCTGAGCGTGATGCGCGAGCTGGTCGACCACGGGCAACTGACCGACCCGGACAGCGCGCGCGGCAAACTCCTCCAGACCGCCGCTCACCTGTTTCGCAACAAAGGCTTCGAACGCACCACGGTGCGTGACCTGGCGAGCGCCGTGGGCATTCAGTCGGGCAGCCTCTTTCACCACTTCAAAAGCAAGGACGACATCCTGCGGGCAGTGATGGAAGAAACCATCCGCTACAACACCGCATTGATGCGTGCAGCCCTGGCCGAGGCGGGCAGCGTGCGTGAGCGCGTGCTGGCATTGATCCGCTGCGAATTGCAGTCGATCATGGGCGGCAGCGGCGAGGCGATGGCAGTGTTGGTCTATGAATGGCGCTCGTTATCCCAGGAAGGGCAAAGGCAAGTGCTGGCCTTACGTGATATTTATGAAGACTTGTGGCTCGAGGTCTTGGGCCAGGCCAAGGATGCCGGGTATATTCGCGGTGACGTGTTCATTACTCGGCGTTTCCTCACCGGCGCGTTGTCCTGGACCACGACCTGGTTTCGCGCCGAAGGCAGCCTGAGCCTCGATGAGCTGGCCGAGCAGGCCCTGATTCTGGTGCTTGAAGAAAAATAATAATCAAACGGCGCTTTCAAAGGGCTGTGTACTGGCTAAGCGGCTGAAACCACCTAGCTTGATCGTCGTGATGGGTACTTTTGGGGAGTGGGTTATCTTGACGTTTTCATCGATGGGGATGACCTCGCGTGTTGTGCTGGCCGCACTGGCCATTTTCTTGACGTTGCCGGCTGAAGCGGCGCAACTGGTCCGGATCGGCGCAGCCCATTTTCCGCCTTACACCGTTCGCCCCGAGAATGGCGCCGACACCGGTCTGTTGCCGCAAATGGTCGAAGCCTTGAATCGATTGCAAACCGACTATCAGTTCGTGCTGGTGCCGACTTCGATCCCGCGCCGATTCAATGACTTCAAGCAAGGTCGGGTCGATTTGGCGATTTTCGAGAACCCGGACTGGGGCTGGCAGGATGTGCCGCATACTTCTGTGGACATGGGCCTGGAAGATGCGGAGATCTTTGTCACCCAACGCCAGCCGGATCGCCAGCAAAGCTATTTCGCTGACCTGCGGGGCAAGCGCCTGGCCCTGTTCAGTGGTTACCACTACGCCTTTGCCGAATTCAACGCCGACCCCAAGTTCCTCACCGGTCAATTCAACGCCACGCTCACGTACTCCCACGACAGCAACCTGCTGATGGTGTTGCGAGGACGAGCGGACGTTGCACTGGTGACTCGTTCGTATCTTAACGATTACGTGCTGCGCAATCCCGAGGTCGGCCCGCAGTTGCTGGTGTCTGAACGTATCGATCAGGTTTACCACCATTACGCACTGATCCGGCCGCAGGCGCCGATCTCGGCCGAAGCGTTTGGGCAGCTGCTGCAGAAACTGCGGGACAACGGCCAACTGCTGGCGATTTTCAGCCCCTACCAAATTGCCCTGGTGCCGACGCATTCTCATTGATGCGCCACTAAATTTCCGTTCCTGGCTCACGTCACACGTTGACTACCGACGAATACGCGAGCCCCTTCCATGCCCAATCTCAACCACCCGACGACACTGCCCTTGCCCGGCGGTCGTCGCCTCGGTGCCGATGAAACCGAACGTCACCTGAGCCTGATGCTTGAAGGCGCGCCGCTGATCCGGTTGCGCCTGGAGCGCGGTCCCGAACTGCACGTGCACTTGCAGGAAATCAACGACCGGCCCGTCGGCCCAGCGCTATGGGCCGCCTGCTATTGGCTGTTTGCCCGCGATTGCGACTGCCAGCGCCTGACCTGGCACCTCAACGAACGTCCTGGCGAAGCGTTGCTCAGCGGCTTGTTGACGGCCACCGAGCGTCCCGGCGAATACGCCTGTGAGCGCACGACGTTCTGGCAACTGCCGCAGCCCTGGCTGGGGGAGTCGTTCAGCGGCAGTTACCCGCAGCAGATGATCATCACCGATGGCAAGCGCCATCCGCGTCGGCCCGTGAAACCGCGAGGGGAAGTGTATCGACGCTTCGATGCGCGGCTGGGTGCGTGGGTGTCCTTGCGCACCCTGGAAATCGAGCAGGACCTGACCCGCTTCAACCGTTGGCAGAACAGTCCCCGGGTGGCGAGTTTCTGGCAGGAGGAGGGCAGCCTGGAACAGCATCGCGAGTATTTGGGCAAGCTGCAGAGTGATCCCCGGGTCTTGACCTTGATCGGCTGCTTCGATGACCAGCCGTTCGCCTATTTCGAAGCCTATTGGGCCAAGGAAGATCGAATCGCGCCATTCTATGACGCCGGGGACTACGATCGCGGCATCCACATGCTGGTGGGCGAAGAGCAACACCGGGGCCCGCACAAGGTGGCGAGCTGGCTGTCGGCGTTGGTGCATTTCCTGTTTCTCGACGACCCGCGCACCCAGCGCGTGGTGGCCGAACCCCGCGCCGACAACGCCCGGATGATCGGTCATTTGCACAATCAGTGCTTCCATTGTGAAAAGGAATTCGATTTCCCTCACAAGCGTGCGGCGTTGATGATCCTGGGGCGTGAGCGGTTTTTTGATCGGTGTGGGTTGATGTGAGGGTAGGGGGCGGTCATCAGGCCGCCATCGCGAGCAAGCTCGCTCCCACAAGGGATTTGGGTGTTCACAACGTTGGTGTTCACAAATCCCTGTGGGAGCGAGCTTGCTCGCGATGAGGCCGGCAAAACCACCGCAAGTTACCGCCGGGCGAACGTATCCCCCCGAACCCCCGACACCTTGCGGCAATGCACCAGGGCGTCGCGGATCATGAAGTTCACCAGTGTCGGCGAGACCCCCAGTTCCTTGGCGATGTCTTTCTGGGGCACGCCGTGCAGGCGGTACATCTCGAAGGCGTAGCGGGTGCGGCTGGGCAATTCGGTCAGCGCATCGGCGATGTGCTCCAGCGTGGAAAAGTTGATGTGGGAGGTTTCTGGCGAAGCACCCTGGATCACCACGTTCAACCCTTCCTCTTCCGGGCCCGAGTATTTCTGTTCCAGCGCCTGCTTGCGGTAGTGGTCGATCGCCAGGTTGCGCACGATCTGGAACAGATAGCTGAGCTGAGCCTTGAACGAAGAGGTGATCTGTGGCGCCGATTGCAGCCGGAAAAAAGCGTCCTGCACCACATCTTCTGCTCGGGACCGGCAACCGGTGATGCGTGCCGCGATTTTGACCAGGATCATTCGGTTATCGACGAATGCCTGAAGTAGCGGTGAGTCGCACCTGCTTGTGGATACTTGTTCCGTCATGGAATTCACCTTGCTGCAAAGAGTTGGGAGGACGACCGAACTGTCGGGCTCGTCCTACGCATCGAGCGACAAATTAGGCTGAATGATAATGATTGTCAATTGAGAAGAAGAATTATTGATGTGCAGAAGTCCAGCATGACGTATGCGACCCGTTGCCGCGGCGCATTGCCGTCAAAGGGGCTGGCGCGGGTGGCCGCTGACTAATTATTTGTCGGCGATATCCGTTCCCATGGGTGACCACTTGCAAGTCGAATTTCAGGCAGGAAACCCCATGACCGACGCGTTTGAACTCCCCAGCACCCTGGCTCACGCCCTCCAGCGCCGCGCCGCGTTGACGCCGGACCGAGTGGCCTTGCGCTTCCTTGCCGACACCCCGGAGCAGGGTGTGGTGTTGAGTTATCGCGACCTGGACCTGGGCGCCCGGACCATCGCCGCCGCCTTGCAGGCCGAAGCGGCATTTGGCGAGCGCGCGGTGTTGCTGTTCCCCAGCGGCCCGGATTACGTCGCGGCGTTTTTTGGCTGCCTCTACGCTGGGGTGATCGCCGTGCCGGCCTATCCTCCAGAGTCCGCCCGTCGCCATCATCAGGAACGCCTGCTGTCGATCATCGCCGACGCCGAACCGCGCCTGCTGCTGACCAGCAGCGATCTGCGCGCGCCCTTGCAAGCCATCGAGTCGGCCCCGCCGGTGTTGTGCGTCGACACCCTCGACCCAGCCATCGCCGGGCAATGGGTGTTGCCGACGCTGCAAGACGATGACATCGCCTTCCTGCAATACACCTCCGGCTCCACCGCGTTGCCCAAGGGTGTGCAGGTCAGCCACGGCAACCTGGTGGCCAACGAATTGTTGATTCGCCACGGCTTTGGCATCGACCTGAACCCCGACGACGTGATCGTCAGCTGGCTGCCGCTGTACCACGACATGGGCTTGATTGGCGGCTTGTTGCAGCCGGTGTTCAGTGGCGTACCGTGCGTGCTGATGTCGCCCGCGTATTTCCTCGCCCGGCCACTGCGTTGGCTCGAAGCGATCAGCGAGTACGGCGGCACCATCAGCGGCGGCCCGGATTTCGCCTATCGGTTGTGCAGCGAGCGCGTCAGCGATTCAGCCCTGGCGCGTCTTGATCTGAGCGGCTGGCGCGTGGCCTATTCCGGCTCCGAGCCGATCCGCCTCGACACCCTGGAGCGCTTCGCCGAGAAGTTCGCCCCGTGCGGCTTCACGCCGGACAACTTCATGGCTTCCTATGGCCTGGCCGAAGCGACGTTGTTCGTGGCCGGCACGCCGCGCCGCCATGGCATTCCTTCGCTGCGGGTGGACGACGCGGCACTGGCGCAAAACCGCGCCGAGTCGGGGCAGGGCAGTGCGATGATGAGTTGCGGTGTCAGCCAGCCCGGGCACGCGGTGTTGATTGTCGAGCCCAATACCTTGCAGGCGCTGGCGGACAATCGGGTCGGCGAAGTCTGGGCCACCGGGCCAAGCATCGCCCACGGCTACTGGCACAACCCCGAGGCCACGGCCAAGACCTTTGTCCTGCACGATGGCCGCACCTGGCTGCGCACCGGCGACCTGGGGTTCCTGCGCGACGGTGAGCTGTTCATCACCGGGCGCCTGAAGGACTTGCTGATCGTGCGTGGTCACAACCTTTATCCCCAGGACATCGAGCAAACCATCGAACGCGAAGTGGAGGTGGTGCGCAAAGGCCGGGTGGCGGCATTCGCGGTCGATGAGGGGGGCGAGGAAGGCATTGGCATCGCCGCGGAAATCAGCCGCAGCGTGCAGAAAATCCTGCCGCCCGAGGCCTTGATCAGAGCCATTCGCCAAGCTGTGGCCGAGGCCTGCCAGCAAGCCCCGAGCGTGGTGGTGCTGCTCAATCCCGGCGCGTTACCCAAGACTTCCAGTGGCAAGTTGCAGCGTTCGGCCTGCCGTTCCCGATTGGCGGACGGCAGTCTCGACAGTTATGCGCTGTTCCCGTCGGCCGAGCGTGAGGACACTCGTGAGGCGGGCCCATCATCGGCGCTGCAAACGCTGATCGGCCAAGTCTGGTGCGAGCACTTGCAGGTCGAACAGGTCCAGGCCGACGATCACTTCTTCCTGCTGGGCGGTAACTCCATCGCCGCCACCCAAGTGATCGCGCGACTGCGGGACCAGCTGGGTCTGGCGCTCAATGTGCGCCTGCTGTTCGAAGCCCCGACCCTGGCGGCTTTCGCGGCGGCGGTGGCGAGCCAGCAACAGGACGGCGACCAGGCCCAAGGCGCGATCAGCGTCTTGCCGCGCCACGAAGCGCTGCCGCAATCCCTGGCCCAGAACCGTCTGTGGATCACTTGGCGGCTCGATCCCGCCAGCCGCGCCTACAACATTCCCGGCGCCCTGCATTTGCGCGGTGAGCTGGACGAAGACGCTTTGCGCGCCAGCTTCCAACAACTGGTCGAGCGCCACGAATCCCTGCGCACGCGGTTCCTGGAACGTGATGGGGTGGCCCTGCAACAGGTCGATCCGGCTGCTGGGTTCAACCTGCAAGTGCTCGACCTCAGCGAGGTGCCTGCCGACCAGCGCGAAGCCCGGGCGCGGCAGGTTCGAGACGAGGACGCGGCCACGCCGTTCGACCTGGAAAAGGGGCCGCTGCTGCGGGTCACCTTGCTGCGCCTCGATGAAGACGATCATCAACTGCTGGTGACCCTGCACCACATCATCGCCGACGGCTGGTCGATGAATGTGTTGATCGAAGAGTTCTCGCGGCTGTACGCCGCCGCCCGCCAAGGGCAGGTTGCCGAGCTGGCGCCGCTGCCCTTGCAATACGCCGACTACGGCAGCTGGCAGCGCCAATGGCTGGCCCAAGGGGAGGCCGAACGCCAACGGGTGTACTGGAAACAGCAATTGGGTGGCGAGCATCCGACCTTGGCCCTCAGCACGGATCATCCGCGCAGTGCACAACACCATCGCAGTGCCGCGCGTCATAGCCTGCGCCTGGACAAAGGCCTCGGCGATGCCTTGCGTCGAGTGGCCCAGGCCCATGACGCGACGCTGTTCATGCTGTTGCTGGCGGCGTTCCAGGCATTGTTGCAGCGCTATACCGGCCAATCCGACATCCGCATCGGTGTGCCCAACGCGAACCGTCCGCGCCTGGAAACCCAGGGTCTGATCGGTTTCTTCATCAACACCCAGGTGCTGCGCGGGCAGGTCGATCCGCGGCAAGCGTTCACCGCGCTGCTGGCCCAGGCCCGGGAAGCCACCCTCGGTGCCCAGGCCCATCAGGACTTGCCGTTCGAACAGTTGCTCGAAGCGTTTCCCCAAGCTCGGGAGCATGGCCTGTTCCAGGTGATGTTCAACCACCAGCAACGTGACCTGGGGGCCTTGCGGCGCCTGCCGGGGTTGTTGGCCGATGAGTTGCCATGGCACAGCCGCGAAGCCAAGTTCGACCTGCAACTGCACAGCGAAGAGGATCGCAACGGCCGGCTGACGCTGTCGTTCGACTACGCCGACGAGCTGTTCGAGACGGCGACTATCGCCCGCCTGGCCGAGCATTACTGCAACCTGTTGCGCGCCGTTTGTGTCGATCCCCAACAAGCCATCGGCGATGTGCCGTTGTTGACCGCCGAGGAACATGCGCGGCAGCAGCAGTGGAGCGGGGCCCCGTGTGCGCCGGCCAGCCAGTGGTTGCCGGAACTGTTGAACGAACAGGCCCGGCGCACGCCACAACGTACCGCCCTGCTGTGGGACGGCGGGCAGCTGGACTACGCCGAGCTGCACTCCCAGGCCAATCGCCTTGCCCATTACCTGCGCGACAAAGGCGTCGGCCCGGACGTGTGCGTGGCGATTGCCGCCGAACGCTCACCGCAGTTGCTCATCGGCGTGCTGGCGATCATCAAGGCCGGTGGCGCCTACGTGCCGCTGGATGCCGATTACCCGGCTGAGCGCTTGGCCTACATGCTCCAGGACAGTGGCGTCGATTTGCTGCTGACCCAAACGGGGTTGCTTGAACGTTTGCCGGCCTGCGAGGGCGTCAGCGTCATCGCCATGGACGCCCTGCATCTGGAGCAATGGCCGAGCAATCCGCCGGGCTTGCACCTGCACGGCGAGCACCTGGCCTACGTGATTTACACCTCCGGTTCCACCGGCCAGCCCAAGGGCGTCGGCAACACCCACGCCGCCCTGGCCGAGCGCCTGCAATGGATGCAGGCCGCCTACGGGTTAGATGAAAGCGATGTGCTGATGCAAAAAGCCCCCATCAGTTTTGACGTGTCGGTGTGGGAGTGCTTCTGGCCGCTGATCACCGGCAGCCAACTGCTGCTCGCCGGCCCCGGTGAACATCGCGACCCGCATCGCATCGCCCAGTTGGTGCAACAGTTCGGCGTGACCACGCTGCACTTCGTGCCGCCGCTGCTCAGCCTGTTTATCGACGAACCCTTGAGCGCCCGATGCACCAGCCTGCGCCGGGTGTTTTCCGGCGGCGAAGCCTTGCCGGCCGAGCTGCGCAACCGCGTGCTGGCGCAACTGCCGTCGGCGCAATTGCACAACCGCTATGGCCCGACCGAAACCGCGATCAACGTCACCCATTGGCACTGCAGCGAGGCCGATGGCGAACGCTCGCCAATCGGCCGTCCCCTGGGCAACGTGCTGTGCCGTGTGCTCGACAGCGAACTCAACCCGGTACCGGCCGGTGTGTCGGGCGAGTTGTGCATCGGCGGCCTGGGCCTGGCCCGGGGTTACCTCGGCCGTCCGGGCCTGAGCGCCGAGCGTTTCGTCGCCGATCCAATGGGGGCGGCCGGGGCGCGGCTGTACCGCACCGGCGACCGGGCCCGCTGGACCGCCGACGGTGTGATCGAATACCTCGGCCGTCTCGATCAGCAGGTCAAGCTGCGCGGTTTTCGGGTCGAACCGCAGGAAATCGAAGCGCGCCTGTTGGCCCAGGACGGCATCGCCCAAGTGGCGGTGCTGGTACGCGACACCGCAGCGGGCCCACAACTGATCGGCTATTACACCGCCCCCGATGTGGCGGAGGATCAGGACGCGCTGAACACCCGACTCAACGCCGCCCTGGCCGCCGAACTACCCGACTACATGGTGCCCGCTCAGTTACTGCGCCTGGGCACCATGCCCCTGAGCCCGAGTGGCAAACTCGATCGCCGTGCCTTGCCCGAGCCGCAGTGGCAGGTGCGTGAGCACGTCGAGCCGGTCAGCGCCCTTGAGCAGCAGATCGCCGGCATCTGGCGCGACGTATTGGGGCTTGCGCGCATCGGCCTGCGGGACGATTTCTTTGCCTTGGGCGGCCATTCGCTGCTGGCGACCCAGATCATTTCTCGCACCCGCCAGGCGTGCGACGTCGAGCTGCCGTTGCGGACGTTGTTCGAGGCCAGTGAACTGGGGGCGTTCTGCGAACAGGTGCGCTTGATCCAGGCCAGCGGCCAGACCAACCGGCAGCCACCGATCGCCACGGTCGATCGTAGCCAACCGGTGCCGCTGTCGTATTCCCAGCAACGCATGTGGTTTCTCTGGCAGATGGAGCCGGACAGTCCGGCCTACAACGTTGGCGGCATGGCGCGCCTGCGCGGGGTGCTGGATGTCGGGCGCTTCGAAGCGGCCTTGATGGCGTTGATCCTGCGCCACGAAACCCTGCGCACCACCTTCCCCAGCGTCGACGGCGTGGCCCGGCAACAGGTGCACACCGAAACGGGCCTACGCATGGACTGGAAGGACTTCTCCAGGCTGGCCGCCGATGTTCGCGAGCAGCGAGTGCAGCAATTGGCCGACAGCGAGGCGCACAAGCCCTTCGACCTGGAAACCGGGCCGCTGCTGCGGGCCTGCCTGGTCAAGACCGCCGAGCAGGAACATTACTTGGTGCTGACCCTGCACCACATCGTCACCGAAGGCTGGGCGATGGACATTTTCGCCCGCGAACTGAGCGCGCTCTACGAAGCCTTTATCGACGATCGCGAATCGCCCCTGGAGCCCTTGCCGGTGCAATACCTGGACTACAGCGTCTGGCAGCGTCAGTGGCTGGAATCCGGTGAGCGTCAACGGCAACTGGATTACTGGACCGCGCAACTGGGCCGCGAGCATCCGCTACTGGAATTGCCGAGCGACCGTCCGCGTCCGCCGGTGCAAAGCCACCGCGGCGAACTGTTCCGTTTCGACCTCAGCGATGATTTGGCCGCGCGAGTCCGCCACTTCAACGCTGAACAGGGCTTGACCCTGTTCATGACCATGACCGCCGCCTTGGCCGTGCTGCTCTATCGCTACAGCGGCCAAACCGACCTGCGCATCGGCGCGCCGGTGGCCAACCGCATCCGCCCGGAAAGCGAGGGCCTGATCGGCGCGTTCCTCAACACCCAGGTATTGCGTTGCCAGCTCGACGGGCAAATGTCGGTGGGCGAACTGTTCGAGCAGGTGCGCCATACCGTGATCGAAGGCCAGTCCCATCAGGACCTGCCGTTCGATCATCTGGTGGAAGCCCTGCAACCGCCGCGCAGTGCGGCGTACAACCCGCTGTTCCAAGTGATGTGCAACGTGCAGCGTTGGGAGTTCCAGCAGAGCCGTACGCTGGCTGGCATGACCGTCGAATACCTGGTCAACGACGCCCGGGCCACCAAGTTCGACCTGAACCTGGAGGTCACCGACCTGGACCATCGCCTGGGTTGCTGCCTGACCTACAGCACCGACCTGTTCGACGAACCGCGCATCGCCCGCATGGCCGGGCACTGGCGCAATCTGTTGGAAGCGCTGTTGGCCGATCCCGCTCGACGGTTGAGCGAGCTGCCTCTGCTGGAAGCCGGCGAGCAGCAACAGATGCTCGACAGCCTGGGTGTCGAACCCGGTGAGCATCGCCTGGACCAATGCCTCCACGAACTGTTTGGCGAACAAGCCCGGGGGCGTCTCGACGCACCGGCCTTGACCTTCGCCGGGCAGACCCTGACCTACGGTGAACTCGACAACCGAGCCAATCGCCTGGCCTGGATGTTGCGCGAACGCGGTGTCGGGCCGCAGGTGCGGGTGGGCCTGGCCCTGGAGCGTTCGCTGGAAATGGTCATCGGCCTGCTGGCGATCCTCAAGGCCGGCGGCGCCTACGTACCGCTGGACCCGGAGTACCCGCTGGACCGTTTGCATTACATGATCGAAGACAGCGGTGTAGGGCTGCTGATCAGTGATCGGGCGATGTTCCAGGCCTTGGGGCCATTGCCGGATGGCATCGAGCGCTGGTGCCTGGAAGATGATTCGGCGGCACTGGCGCATTACCCGGACCAGGCACTGCCGCTGATCAATCTGCCGCAACACCAGGCCTACCTGATCTACACCTCCGGTTCCACCGGCAAGCCCAAGGGCGTGGTGGTGTCCCACGGTGAAATCGCCATGCACTGCCAGGCGGTGATCAGGCGTTTCGGCATGCGCCCGGACGATTGCGAGCTGCATTTCTATTCCATCAACTTCGACGCTGCCACCGAGCGTCTGCTGGTGCCGTTGCTCAGTGGCGCCCACGTGGTGCTGCGGGCCCAGGGCCAGTGGGACGCCGAGGAAATCTGCGAGCTGATTCGCCAACATCGCATCAACATCCTCGGCTTCACCCCCAGCTACGGCAGCCAGTTGGCGCAGTGGCTGGCGACCCAGGGGCAGACCCTGCCGGTGCGCATGTGCATCACCGGCGGCGAAGCCTTGACCGGTGAGCACCTGCAACGGATTCGCGCCGCGTTCAGCCCGAGTCTGTTCTTCAACGCTTATGGCCCGACCGAAACCGTGGTCATGCCGCTGGCGAGCCTGGCCCCGGAGCACCTGGAGGAGGGGGCGGCCAGTGTGCCGATTGGCAGTGTGATCGGTGCCCGGGTGGCCTACATTCTCGACGCCGACCTGGCCTTGGTGCCCCAGGGCGCCACAGGCGAGTTGTATGTTGGCGGCGCCGGATTGGCTCAGGGGTATCACCAGCGTCCGGGCATGACCGCCGAGCGTTTCGTCGCCGACCCGTTTGCCGCCGAGGGCGGGCGCCTCTATCGCACCGGGGACCTGGTGCGTCAGCGTGCCGACGGTCTGGTGGAGTACCTGGGACGGATCGACCATCAGGTGAAGATCCGTGGTTTCCGCATCGAACTGGGGGAAATCGAAACCCGCCTGCTGGAACACGACGGGGTGCGCGAGGCGGTGGTGTTGGCCCTCGACACGCCAGGGGGCAAGCAACTGGCCGGTTACCTGGTGACCGAGGTCGCCGAGCAGGATGCCGAGCAACAGGCGGCCCTGCGCGACGCCTTGAAAAACCACCTCAAGGCACAGCTGCCCGACTACATGGTGCCCGCGCACCTGATCCTGCTGGCGAGCATGCCGCTGACCGCCAACGGCAAGCTTGACCGCCGCGCCTTGCCGATGCCGGATCCTGAATTCAATCGTCAACACTACGTGGCGCCGAGCAACGCCCTGGAGCAGACCCTGGCGACGATCTGGTGCGATGTGCTGAACGTGGGCCAGGTGGGCCTTAACGACAATTTCTTCGAGCTGGGCGGTGATTCAATCCTGTCCATCCAGGTGGTCAGCCGTGCCCGGCAGCAGGGCATTCATTTCACTCCCCGCGACCTGTTCCAGCACCAGACCGTACAGACCCTGGCCGCTGTCGCTACCCACAGCCAGCAGATAAGCGTCGAGCAGGGCCTGTTGCACGGGGAATCCGGGCTGACGCCGATCCAGCATTGGTTCTTCGACAGTCCGATCCCCAACCGTCATCACTGGAACCAGGCGCTGTTGCTGGAGCCGGCCATCACTCTGGACCCGTTAGCTCTGGAGCAGGCACTGCACGCCGTCTTCCAACACCACGATGCCTTGCGCCTGGGCTTTGACGAGTCCGCCGGGCACTGGCGCGCCGAGCATCGGCCATTGTCCGAGGCGGCGCTGTTGCAACAGGTGTCCGTGGAGGGCGTGGAGACCTGTGAGCGTGTATTCGCCGAGGCCCAGCGCAGCCTGGATCTTTCTACCGGCCCTCTGCTGCGTGCCGTGTTGGCGCAGATGCCTGGTGGACCACAACGGCTGCTGATCGTCATTCATCACTTGGTGGTCGACGGGGTGTCGTGGCGGGTGCTGATGGACGATCTGCAAACCGTCTACCGTCAGCTCACGGCCGGGCAAGACGCCCAACTACCGGCCAAGACCAGTCCGTTGCGTGACTGGGCCGCGCGCTTGCAGGCTTACGCCAGCAGCGAATCCCTGCGCGAAGAACTGGATGACTGGCAAGCGCAATTGAGCGGCCCGCAGGTGACGTTGCCGTGTGCGCGCCCTGAGGGTGGGTGCCAGGAGCGTCACGCGCAAACGCTCAGCGTGCGCCTCGACGCCGAGCGCACCCGGCAGCTGCTGCAACAGGCCCCGAGTGCCTACCGCACCCAGGTCAACGACCTGTTGCTCACGGCGCTGGCTCGGGTGCTGTGTCGTTCAAGCGGCCATGCTTCGGCCTTGGTCCAGCTCGAAGGCCATGGCCGCGAGGCATTGTTCGATGACATCGACCTGACCCGCACCGTGGGCTGGTTCACCAGCGTTTATCCGGTGCGCCTGAGCCCATCGGGTGAAGACTTCAGCGCGTCGATCAAGGCCATCAAGGAGCAACTGCGCGCGGTGCCCCACAAGGGCCTCGGCTATGGCGTGCTGCGCTATTTGACTGACCCGGCGACTCGCCAGGCAATGGCCGGCCTGCCGCAAGCGGCGATCACCTTCAACTACCTCGGTCAACTGGACCAGACCCTCGGCCAGGACGCGCTGTTCCGGCCGCTGGATGCACCACTGGGCGCCATCCACGACCCTGACGCGCCATTGCCCAACGACCTGAGCATCGACAGCCAGGTCAGCGGCGGCGAGCTGGTACTGCGCTGGACCTTCAGCCGCGAACGCCATGACAAGCAGGTCATCGCTGCCTTGGCCGATGCTTACCTCGATGAGCTGCAACGCCTGATCGAACATTGCCTGACGGAGGAGGCGGGCGGCCTGACGCCGTCGGATTTCCCCCTGGCGAAACTGACCCAGGACCAGCTCGATAACCTGCCGGTGCCGGCCGCGCAGATCGAAGACGTCTACCCGCTGACGCCGATGCAGGAAGGCATGCTGCTGCACACCCTGCTGGAGCCGGGCACCGGCCTGTACTACATGCAGGATCGCTACCGCATCAACAGCGAGCTGGAGCCGCAGCGTTTCGCCCAGGCCTGGCAGGCGGTCATCGCCCGGCATGAAGCCTTGCGTGCGTCGTTCTGCTGGAACGTCGGCGAAGACATGCTGCAGATCATCCACAAGCCCGGCAGCACGCCAGTGGATTATCTGGATTGGTCTGAAGTGCCTGAAGACGCCCAGGAAGCCAAGCTTCAGACGCTGCTCAAAGACGAGCGCGAGGCCGGTTTCGATCTGTTGAACCAAGCGCCGTTCCACCTGCGATTGATCCGGGTTGGCGCAGCCCGCTACTGGTTCATGATGAGCAACCACCACATCCTGATCGATGCCTGGTGCCGCTCGCTGCTGATGGATGATTTCTTCGAGATCTACACCGCCCTGGGCGAACAGCGCGAGGCGCAACTGGCCGTGCCGCCGCGCTATCGCGACTACATCGGCTGGCTGCAACACCAGAGCCTGGCCGAAGCCCGGCAATGGTGGAAGGGCAATCTGCAAGGCTTCGAGCGGACCACGCCGATCCCTGGCGACCGGCCGTTCCTGCGCGAACACGCCGGTGACAGCGGTGGCATGATCGTCGGCGACTGCTACACCCGCCTCGACGTACGTGACGGTGCCCGCTTGCGCGAATTGGCCCAGGCCCACCAACTGACCATCAACACTTTCGCCCAGGCGGCGTGGGCGCTGGTGCTACGACGGGTGAGCGGCGACCGGGACGTGCTGTTCGGCGTCACCGTCGCCGGGCGTCCGGTGGAACTGCCGCAGATGCAACGCACGGTGGGGTTGTTCATCAACAGCGTCGCGCTGCGGGTGCAGATGCCCGAGGACAGCCAGCCTTGCAGTGTGCGCCAATGGCTCAGCGGCTTGCTGGACAGCAACATGCAACTGCGCGAGTACGAATACCTTCCACTGGTGAGCATCCAGGAAGTCAGTGAACTGCCCAAGGGCCAACCGCTGTTCGACAGCCTTTTCGTGTTCGAGAACGCGCCGGTGGAAGTCTCGGTACTGGACCGCGCCCAAAGCCTCAACGCCACCTCGGACTCGGGCCGCACCCACACCAACTTCCCGCTGACGGCGGTCTGCTACCCGGGGGATGACCTGGGACTGCATCTTTCCTATGACCAGCGCTACTTTGATGAGTCCACCGTCCAAGGGCTGCTGGGCGAGTTCAAGCGCTTGTTGCTGGCGCTGATGGAGGGTTTCCACGGTGACATGGCCGAGCTGCCGCTGATTGGCGCCGAGGAACAGGTGTTCCTGGTCGACGGCTGCAACCAGAGCGAGCGGGCCTATCCGATGGAGCAGAGCTATGTCGCGCTGTTCGAGTCGCGGGTCGCGGCCCATCCGCAACGCATCGCCGTCAGTTGTCTGGACACCTGCTACAGCTATGCCGAGTTGAATGCCCGCAGCAACCGCCTGGGCCATGCCTTGATCGCCTCCGGTGTCGGGCTCGATCAACCGGTGGCGCTGCTGGCCGAACGGGATGCAGATCTACTGGGCATGATCATCGGCAGCTTCAAGGCCGGCGCCGGTTACCTGCCGCTGGACCCCGGCCTGCCGAGCCAGCGCCTGAGTCGCATCATCGAACTGAGCCGCACACCGCTGCTGGTCTGCACCCAGGCCTGTCACGCCCAGGCGCTGGCGCTGCTGGATGCGTTCGCCTGTTCCGGGCGGCCGAGGGTGCTGGTGTGGGAGGACGTCCAGGCCAGTGATGTCTCGCTGGAAAACCCTGGCGTCTACAGCGGCCCGGACAACCTGGCCTACGTGATCTACACCTCCGGTTCCACCGGGCTGCCCAAAGGCGTGATGGTCGAACAGCGGGGCATGCTCAACAACCAGCTCAGCAAGGTGCCTTACCTGGCGCTGAGCGAGGCGGATGTGATCGCGCAGACGGCGTCCCAGAGCTTCGATATTTCGGTCTGGCAGTTCCTCGCGGCGCCGTTGTTCGGCGCCCGGGTGGACATCGTGCCCAACGCCATCGCCCACGATCCCCAGGGGCTGCTGGAGCATGTGCAGCAGCAGGGCATCACCGTGCTGGAAAGCGTACCGTCACTGATCCAGGGCATGCTCGCCCAGGAGCGTATCGGCCTGGACGGCCTGCGCTGGATGCTGCCCACCGGCGAAGCGATGCCGCCGGAACTGGCCCATCAATGGTTGCTGCGCTACCCGGACATCGGCCTGGTGAATGCCTACGGGCCGGCGGAATGCTCCGATGACGTGGCGTTCTTCCGGGTCGACATGGCCTCGACCCGCGGCACTTACCTGCCGATTGGCACGCCCACCGACAACAACCGTCTGTACCTGCTCGATGGCGCGCTGGACCTGGTGCCGCTGGGCGCCGTCGGCGAGTTGTGCGTGGCGGGCACCGGGGTTGGCCGCGGTTACGTCGGCGATCCCCTGCGCACCGCTCCAGTGTTCGTGCCGAACCCGTTCGGCGCGCCAGGGGAGCGGCTGTACCGCACCGGCGACCTGGCGCGGCGCCGTAGCGATGGAGTGCTGGAGTATGTCGGGCGCATCGACCACCAGGTGAAGATCCGTGGCTACCGCATCGAACTGGGGGAAATCGAAGCGCGGCTGCACGAACAACCCGAGGTGCGCGATGGTGCGGTGGCTGTGCAGGAAGGCACCAATGGCAAGCATCTGGTGGGCTACCTGGTTGCCACCGACTCGGCGCTGAAGCCGAGCGAACGCCTGGAGCGCATCAAGCAACGCTTGCGCAGCGAGCTGCCGGAATACATGGTGCCGCTGCACTGGCTATGGCTCGACCGCTTGCCGCTCAACGCCAACGGCAAACTCGACCGCAAGGCCTTGCCGGCCCTGGAGATCGGCCAGTTGCACAGCCAGGACTACCAGGCCCCCGGCAATGCGCTGGAGCAGACCCTGGCGGACATCTGGGCTCAAGTACTGAAAGTCGAGCGGGTGGGGGTGCGGGACAACTTCTTTGAACTGGGCGGGCATTCGTTGCTGGCGACGCAAATTGCCTCGCGGGTGCAAAAGGCCCTGCAACGCAACGTACCGCTGCGGGCGATGTTCGAGTGCAGCACGGTGCAGGAACTGGCTGAGTACATCGACGGGCTCGCGGCCAGTGACATCACCGAGGAGAAGGTGGATCGGCTGAATGATCTGATGGCGGAGTTGGAGGGGCTGTAGTTTTACAGTGCCCGTGGCGGCCTCATCGCGAGCAAGCTCGCTCCCACAGGGTTTGTGATCGACACAAATCCAATGTAGGAGCGAGCTTGCTCGCGATAGCGTCAGCCCCGACACCACGAAGCCCAAGGTTGACGCCTCGCCCTGCACGGCTCAGGCTCCCCAGGGCTTTCCACACTCAAACCAGGAGGTTATCGATGCCCTTTGCAACCATTGACGGACAAACGCTGCATTACCTGGACCAGGGCCAAGGCCCGGTGGTGCTGCTGGGCAGCAGCTATTTGTGGGACCACACCATGTGGGCACCGCAGATCGAAGCCTTGTCCTGCCATTATCGGGTGATCGCCCTGGACCTATGGGGCCACGGCCAATCCGGGCGCTTGCCTGAGGGCATGACCTCGCTGGACGACTTGGCCCGCCAAGCGCTGGCGCTGATGGATCACCTGGACATCGACTGCTTCAACCTGGTGGGGCTCTCGGTGGGTGGGATGTGGGGCGCCCGGCTGGCGCTGGCGGCGCCGAAACGACTCACGTCCCTTGTGCTGATGGACACCTACGTGGGCGTCGAGCCGGAGCCGACTCGCCAGTATTACTTCTCGCTGTTCGACAAGATCGAAGCCAGCGGCAGCATTCCCGAACCTTTGCTGGACATCGTCGTGCCGATTTTCTTTCGGCCGGGCATCGATCCGCAGTCAGCGCTGTACCAGCAGTTCCGCGCCTCGCTGGCCGCACTGCCGACCGACCGCCTGCGCGACAGCATCGTACCGTTGGGGCGGATCATTTTCGGGCGGGACGATATCCTGCCGCGCCTGCATGAACTGGATGCCGAGCGCACGATCGTGCTCTGCGGCGACCAGGACAAACCGCGTCCACCGTCCGAGGCCCAGGAGATGGCCGAGCTGGTGGGTTGCCCGTGTCGGTTGATCCCGGAAGCGGGGCATATCTCCAACCTGGAGAGTCCAGAATTCGTGACCAGTGCACTGCTTGAGTTTTTGCGCCGCTGACCCATCGCGAGCAAGCTCGCTCCCACACTGGTTTTGTGGTGACTAGTGGATCTAAAACCACCGCAAACCCTTGTGGGAGCGAGCTTGCTCGCGAAGACGGCGGCACAGTCAACATCACTGTCAACTGACCCACCGCTTTTGTGAGCAAGCCCACTCCCACAAGGTTTTCAGTGAACGTCTGTCACTTCGGCCCGAGAATCTTCACCAGTTTGTCCGGTGAGGGTGCGCCTTGCTGTTGTTGCAGGTCGCCCTTGTCATCCAGATAGAAAATCGCCGGGGTGGCGGAGAGTTCCAGTTCGTCCATCAACCGCTGGTTGGCGTCCAGTTTTGCCTGGATGGCCGGCGGTATGTCCTTCAGCGGCTTGAGGGCGCTGCCCTTGCCAGCCTTTTCATGGGTTTCCAGGGCTTTTTCCGGGTCCTTGGCGGCCAGCAGCGCGGCGGATTTGGCCGGGCTGTCTTCGCGGATGATGCCCACCATGATGTGGCGCAACTGCACTTTACCGGCCTTGACCCATGGCCGTGCCTGTTCCCAGAACATGTTGCAGTACGGGCAGTTCGGGTCACTGAACAGGTACACGGTGCGCGGAGCGTCCTTGTTGCCGTCGGCGATCCAATTGCTGGCTTGCATCTTCGCCCAGACTTCCTTGGCCATCGGGGCGTACACCAGCTTTTGCAGCGGCTCTGCGCTCAAGTCCTTGCCGTCGGCATCGTACAGATTGCCTAGCAGGACGTGCTGGCCATCCGGCGTCAGATACAACGCCATACCACGATTCTGGTATTGCGCCGCGTAACCGCGCAAGCCATCCGGGGCCTCGAAGGTGCCGATGATCTTCGCGCCCTTGGCTTCGATTTTCTTGATAGCCGCAGGCAGTTCTTCGGCCTGTAGCAACGGTGCCTGCAGCAGTGCGCTGGCGAACGCCAGCGTCAGCAGACGGTGGAGGCGGGGCATGGCGGTTTCCTTGTGGCAGGGTGGGACGCCGTGGTCGAACCCGGCGTTTCGAAGTTTTCCAGGGCATGGGCCAGGCTCGCTTCCGACAATTCGCCCAGGTGGCTGCCCAACAGACGGCCGTCGGCGCTGTAGAACAGTGTGGTCGGCAAGGCCATGGAGCCGACGGCCTGGCCGAGGCGACCACTGCCATCGAACAGCACGTTGTCCAGGCTCAAACCCTGGGTGGCGAGGTAAGTGCTGACGCTTTGCATGCTTTCGGCCTGGTTGACGAACAGGAACGTCAGGTCCGGGCGCTGCTGCTGGGCTTCTTCCAGCACCGGCATTTCCCGTCGGCAGGGCGGGCACCAGGTGGCCCAGAGGTTGATCACCAGGGGCCCGCCCTGATAATCGGTGAGTTTCACGGTCTCACCGTCGGCGGTGCGCAGGGAGATGTCCGGCAACCGGGTGCCTTGCTCATAGATCGTCAACGACATAGTCGCCGCCAGCCAGAACAGCAGGCCACTGCCGACGCCGAAACCCAATGGCCGGCGCAGGGCCGGTCGGCGCCGTGCCCAGAACAGCGCGCCGATCACCAGCGCCAGCACGCCCGGCCAGGCCAGGAAACCGCCGTCGCGCAGATCGACGATCTGCCATGGGTCGTCCTGGTAATGGCTCCAGTAGGCCGCGACAAAACCGATCCGCGCCACCAACAGGCCCAGCAAAAACAGCACGAACAGCACCGACTCGGGATTTTCGCCACCGCGCTTGGCCACTCGCCAGCCGACGAAAGTCGCCAGTGCGAGGGCGCTGATCAGCAACAGATGATTAAGGGCGATGGCAAAGGTGCCGAGGGTGAACGTCAGCATCAGCGCGCGTCCCGGATGAGGTTCCAGCGCTCCAGGAACACCTTGGCGTCGACTTCTCCGGTGATCCGCTGGCTGCGCCGTTCTTCACCGTCGGCGCCGATCCACAGCAGGCTTGGCGGCCCAGGTACCTGGTAACGGCCGAGCAGTTCGCGGCTGGCGGGATTGTCGGCGGTTACGTCCAGACGCAGCAGGCGCACGTCTTTCAGGGCGTCCAGCACCTCGGTGCGGCCGAACACCTGTTTTTCCATGATCTTGCAGGACACGCACCAGTCGGCGTAATAGTCCAGCAGCACCCATTGACCCTGGGCCTTGGCCGCGTCCAGTTGCCGTTGCAAGGCAGCGGGCTCGCTGACCGTGACGAAAGCCTCGTGGGCACTGACGGCCCCGCTGCCTTCGGTGCTGGCATACACCTTCAAGGGCTGGAAGAAATCGTCGCCGCCGCCCGCCGCGCCAATCACCAGCAGGCTGCCCCACAGGCCGAACAGCAGCGAGGCGCTGCCGCAGACATAGGCGATGCGGCCGAAGCCTTCGGTCTGGCGCCAGGCGCTGTAGGCGGCAATCAATAACAGCACGCCCCATAGGCCGAGCCACAACGAACCGTCGATGACCGGGCGAACCAGCAGCAATGCAGTGCCCAGGAACAGGAAACCGAACACGCCCTTGACCAGGTTCATCCAGGCGCCGGGCTTGGGCAGGAAGCGATTGCCCACGGTCACCAGCAGTAATAGCGGCAGGCCCATGCCGATGCCCATGGTGAACAGGATCAGCCCGCCGTGCAGCGCATTGCCGCTCTGGGCGATGTACAGCAGCGCGCCAGCCAGCGGGGCGGTCATGCACGGACCCACCAGCAGGCCAGACAGCGCCCCGAGGATTCCGGCGCCCATCAGGCTGCCGCCGCGCCGCTGGTTCCCGGCGTTTTCCAGTCGGTCACGCAGGGCGGCGGGTAACTGCAATTCGAAGAAGCCGAACATAGGCAGCGCCAGCAACACGAATACCGCCGCGAAGGTCCCCAGCAGCCAGGGTTGTTGCAGCAGTGCCTGGAGGTTGGCCCCCAGCAGCGCGGCGAGCACGCCCATGGCGGCGTAGACCAAGGCCATGCTGATCACGTAACTGCCGGCCAAGGCCAGCCCGCGCCGAGGCCCGGCGCCGCTGCCCACCACCAGCCCGGCCAGGATCGGCAACATAGGCAGGGAGCACGGCGTGAACGCCAGCAACAGTCCCAGGCCGAAGAACACCAGCAGGCTCCAGCCCAATGCCCGTTGTTGCAGGCCGCTGGCCAGGGCCTGGTCCGGCGCCTCGCCAGTGGTTGTCGCGGTTGCACTGCTGCCCCCCAGGTCCACCACTTGAGTCTGGGGTGGATAGCACAAGCCCGCGTCGGCACAGCCCTGGAAGCCGACTTTGATCTTGCCGGTGGCGCCGGCCGGAATCTTCAGCTCCAGCGCCTGGCGATAGACCTGCTGGTCGCCGAAAAACTCGTCGCTGTGGGCTTCGCCCTCGGGCAGTTGCGGTTTTTGCGCCTCGGCAAGCCCGTCGAACCTGAGCCGTTTCTGGTACAGGTAATAGCCATCGGCGATCTGCCAGAACAGCTGGGTTTCACCGGAGTCCAGGCGTTCGGAAGTGAACACGAACGCCTTTTCCACCGGCAGGAAATCGGGTTTGGTCTCGAAGGGATTGGCGGCCTGGGCCAGGCCCGAAATCAGGAGCAGCCACAGCAAAAACAATCGACGCATGGATAAAGCCTTAGAACGAAGCAAGTGGAAAGCACAATGGCGACTGGCGATTAACCGTCGATTAACCCGACGACGACCGGTGGGCCGCAATGATCGCCCATGTTTGCCGTACTCGTCGCATAATGTCGGCTTAATCGGCCAGCGGCCTAATGTACCTTTTTCCACGGGGCTTACCATGCACGTACTGGTCTGCGAAGACGATGAGCTGATCGCCAGCGGGATCGTTGCCGGGCTCACGGCCCAGGGCCTGACCGTCGAACACGTCGCCACGGCATCGGCGGCACGGGCGATGGTCGGCGTGGCCGAATTTGACGTCATGGTGCTGGACCTGGGGTTGCCCGACGAGGACGGCCTGAAATTGCTCAAGCAACTGCGCCAGCAAGGCCTGGAGATACCGGTGCTGATCCTCACGGCCCGGGATTCGGTGACCGATCGGGTCGATGGCCTGCAGGCCGGTGCCGATGACTATTTGCTCAAGCCCTTCGACCTGCGCGAACTCGCGGCGCGCCTGCACACGCTGCTGCGGCGGGTGGCGGGGCGCAGCGTCAATCTGATCGAGCACGGCCGCCTGACTTACGATCCCAGCAGCCGGGAAACCACATTGGCTGGCCAGCCGGTGGATCTGTCCCGTCGGGAGCAGTCGCTGTTGCAAGCGCTGCTGCACAACCGTGGCCGGGTGCTGTCCACCGAGCAACTCAAGGACAGTGTCTATGGGTTCAATGACGAGCTGGAAAGCAACGCCCTCAACGTCCATATCCATCACCTGCGACGCAAACTGGGTAACGGAATCGTCGAGACCGTGCGCGGGCTTGGTTATCGGTTGGGACCGGCCGACGGCGGGGAATCTTCCAAGTGATGAGTCTGCGACTGCGCCTGAGCCTGACCCTCGGCGCGGCCTTCGCCCTGATCTGGGCCCTGGCCGCGGCGTGGATGCTCAGCGATCTGCGCAACCAGATGATGTTCTCCCTCGACCAGCGTCTGGTGGCCTCGGCGCGCATGGTCGCCGGGTTGCTGGAACAGTTGCCACCACTGCCCAGCAAGGGCGAAGGCACGCATTTCAGCGCCGAGCAATTGAGCATTCCCGGCGGCATGGCCTGCCAGGTCAGCTCCTTGCGTGGCGAGATTCTGGCCCGCAGCCACGGCACGCCAGAGCAAGCCTTGGAAGCCGAGAAGATGGGGTTTCACGACCAGATGATCGACGGTGCGCCCTGGCGCAGCTTCACCTTGGCCCGAGGTGATCTGCGCATCACCACCGCCGACCGCCAGATTGAACGCGAAGCCTTGAACATGTCGATCCTGCTGGCGGCCTCGGTGCCGGTTGGCGTGGCGCTGCTTGGTTGCCTGTGCTTGCTTTGGCTGGGCATCGGCCAGGGCCTGGCACCGCTCAATCGCATGCGCGACGCGCTGATGCGGCGCAATGCCGACTCTCTTGAACCCTTGCAGATCCATCCGCTGCCCAGTGAGCTGCGGCCCTTGCTGGAAACCCAGAACCAGCTGTTCCAGCGCATTGGCAAGACCATCGAGCGCGAGCGTCGGCTGACCGGCGATGCCGCCCACGAACTGCGCAGCCCACTGACCGCCATCAAGACCCACCTGCAAGTGGCGCGAATGACCGAAGGCGCCGCCCGCGATCAATCCCTGGCCCGGGCCGAGGAGGGTGCCGATCGCTTGCACCGCACGCTCGAACAGTTGCTGCTGCTGGCTCGGGTAGAGGGCAGCCTGTCGTTCGACGATGGCGTGCACTGCAACGCCGAGCAGGTTGCCCGACTGGCGATCCAGGACGCGGCCAGCAGTGATTCGCGACGGATCAAGCTGAAAATATCGCCGGGACTGTCCGACGCACCCGTGCAGATGCCGGCGGTGCTTTCCATCGCTGCTCTGCGCAACCTATTGGATAATGCGCTGCGCCATACGCCGGACGATACCGATGTGGAGCTGAGCCTGGAGATGATCGGCCAGCGCGTGCGTTTCCAGGTACGTGACCACGGTCCCGGCATTGCCGCCGACGATATCCAGCACCTGACCCAACGCTTCTGGCGCAACGGCCAGAGCACCGGCTGCGGGCTGGGGTTGGCGATCGTCCAGGCCATCGTCCAGCGTTGCGGCTGCGGCCTGCACTTCGATAGCCGTCCGGACGGGCTGCGGGTCGAATTGACGATGCCGGTGGGGGCCCGCTAGCGGGCAGCTACAAGCGACAAGATGGACCGCTTGAAGCTTGAAGCTACAACTTCCCATTGGCGCGCCCACCTTGTCCGGGTCTATGTTTTTTTCAGCTTGACTCAAGGACTGAGGAAAACCGCGCCATGGACACTTTCATCGAAATCTGCACGGCCACGCCCAGCGATGCCGGCATCATCAGCCGGATCGCCGAACGCTCCATCCGGGTCGGTTGTGCCGTCGCACACCGTAATGACCCGCGCATCGTGGAGGCCTGGGTCCGCAATAACACCCTCACACATGTACGGCCCTGGCTGGCTGATCCTCGGCTGCGCCTGACCCTGGCGCGTTTGCAGGGGCGGCCGGTGGGCACTGCCATGGCCTCGGTCGATGGCCGGATCGCGTTTTGCTACGTGCAACCGGAATGGTTTCGTCGTGGCGCCGGGCAGGCGCTGGTGTGCGACATCGAGGCGTGGCTGCGCGAGCGCGGGGTCGTCCAGGTACGACTCAACAGCACGAGCACCAGCCAGGCGTTCTATCGGCACCTGGGGTTCGAGCAAAGTACCGAGGCCTTCACCATCGACGGTGTCACGGCCATTGCGATGCACAAACCACTGATCGAGCCCGCAGGGAAAGTTCGGCCCGAGAGTAAATCCTTGCCGCGCTGATGCGTTTCCACAACAGGAAACCTGCACGTGCGCCCGACCGGGTGCGCACCTGCCCGGTGTGCCATTTGGGTCACTACTTACAGTGGATTGCGGGGTCGAGAGATGTCAGTCGCCAACAGCCTTATCGAAGCACAGCCGGCGCGGGCCAACGTCGCGCCGGCCGAGACGCTCTATCAATTCAATGAGTCGCCACTGCTGGCTCGCCAGAATCGGCAGGAGTCCAACGCCCGCAGCTATCCGCGGCGTATTCCCCTGGCGCTCAAGCGCGCCAGGGGACTGTATGTCGAGGACGTCGAAGGCCGGACCTTCATTGACTGCCTGGCCGGTGCCGGCACGCTGGCGCTGGGGCATAACCACCCGGTGGTGATCGAGGCGATCCAGCAAGTGCTGGCCGATGAGCTGCCCTTGCATACCCTGGACTTGACCACGCCGGTCAAGGACCGCTTCGTCCAGGACCTGTTCGGCCTATTGCCGGCGCAACTGGCCGCCGAGGCGAAGATCCAGTTCTGCGGCCCCACCGGCACCGACGCGGTGGAAGCCGCCCTCAAGCTGGTGCGCACCGCCACCGGACGCAGCACCGTGCTGTCGTTCCAGGGCGGTTATCACGGCATGAGCCAGGGCGCGTTGAGCCTGATGGGCAGTCTTGGGCCGAAGAAACCCTTGGGGGCCTTGCTCAGCAGCGGTGTGCAATTCATGCCATACCCCTACGATTACCGCTGCCCGTTCGGGTTGGGTGGTGCCGAGGGCGTGAAGGCCAACCTGCATTACCTGGAAAACCTGCTGAACGATCCCGAGGCCGGCGTGCAATTGCCAGCAGCGGTAATTGTCGAGGTGGTGCAGGGTGAGGGCGGCGTGATCCCGGCTGATCTTGATTGGCTGCGCGGCTTGCGGCGCATTACCGAGCAGGCCGGCGTGGCGCTGATCGTCGACGAAATCCAGAGCGGTTTCGGCCGCACCGGCAAAATGTTCGCGTTCGAGCATGCCGGGATCATTCCGGACGTCGTCGTGCTGTCCAAAGCCATCGGCGGCAGCCTGCCGCTGGCGGTGGTGGTGTATCGCGACTGGCTCGACACCTGGTTGCCGGGTGCCCATGCCGGGACCTTCCGTGGCAATCAAATGGCCATGGCCGCCGGTTCCGCGGTGATGCGCTATCTGGTGGAGCACAACCTGCCGGCCCATGCCGCCGCTATGGGCGAGCGCTTGCGCGAACACCTGCTCATCCTGCAGCGGGACTTCCCGGAGCTGGGTGATATCCGTGGTCGTGGGCTGATGCTCGGTGTCGAACTGGTGGACCTGACAGGTAAGCCGGACGCCCTGGGCCATCTGCCGGTGCATGCGCGCCTGGCGCCACGGCTGCAGCGTGAATGCCTCAAGCGCGGGTTGATCCTGGAATTGGGTGGCCGGCAGGGCGGCGTGGTGCGTTTCCTGCCGCCACTGATCATTACCGCGGCAGAAATCGACCGGGTCGCCGAGATTTTCGGACGCGCCTTGAAGGCGGCCGTGGCCGACAGCTAATTTTCACCTGGCCCCGTACGTTCCTTTCATATCCTGGCTGCGCATGTGCCGCAGCGAACCTCGAGCAAAGATGGAGAGACACCCATGACTTCAGTATTCGACCGCGAGGACATCGTCTTTCAGGTCGTGGTCAACCACGAAGAACAGTATTCGATCTGGCCAGACTACAAAGCGATTCCCGAAGGCTGGCGCACCGTTGGCAAAAGCGGATTCAAGAAGGAATGCCTGGCCTACATCGAAGAAACCTGGACCGACATGCGCCCGTTGAGCCTGCGCAAGAAAATGGATGAGCAGGCGGCTGTGGCTCATTGATACAGAACCTGTGAGCCCCGAACTCCTGTGGGAGCGGGCTTGCTCGCGAAAGCGGTGTGTCAGCTAACACTTGATTGACAGATAAGCCGCCTTCGCGAGCAAGCCCGCTCCCACAGGGTTTTTGGCTTGCCGTTAGTTCACTTGAACCGCCGCTCCACCCCTTTCTCCACCAGAATCTTCGCCGAAATCTCCTCCACGGAAAAATGCGTGGAATTGATATGCGGTATGTTCTCCCGCCGGAACAGATTTTCCACCTCGCGCACTTCGAACTCGCACTGGGCATAGCTCGAATAGCGGCTGTTGGGCTTGCGCTCGTTGCGGATCGCGGTGAGGCGGTCCGGGTCGATGGTCAGGCCGAACAACTTGTGATGATGGGCGCGCAGGGCGCTGGGCAGTTGAAGGCGCTCCATGTCGTCTTCGGTCAACGGATAGTTGGCCGCGCGGATGCCGAATTGCATCGCCATGTACAGACACGTCGGCGTCTTACCACAGCGCGACACCCCCACTAGGATCAGGTCGGCCTTGTCGTAATAATGCGTGCGCGCGCCGTCATCGTTGTCCAGCGCGAAGTTGACCGCCTCGATCCGCTCCATGTAATTGGAGTTGTGGCCGATGGAGTGGGACTTGCCGACCGAGTAGGACGAATGCTCGCTCAGTTCCTGCTCCAACGGCGCCAGGAACGTGGAAAAAATGTCGATCATGAAACCATTGGACGTTGCGAGAATCTCACGGATGTCCTGATTGACGATGGTATCGAAGATAATCGGGCGAAAACCGTCGGTTTCGGCGGCTTTATTGATTTGCTGTACCATGGCCCGCGCTTTGTCGACGTTGTCGATGTACGGACGTATGAACTTGGCGAAGGTTATGTTTTCGAATTGCGCCAACAGGCTTTGGCCTAGCGTCTCGGCCGTGATGCCGGTGCCGTCGGAGATAAAGAAAGCAGATCGTTTCATTTGCGCCTTGGGCCTTAAGCTAGTGACGATTCTTGGATATGATAGGCGCGATTTGCCGGCCGCCAGTGGCCCGCATTCTCACTTATTTTCCAGGTCCAGGCCATATCGCCGACAATCGCTCCCCTGGAGCCGTCGGTGCCTTGAGCTTTTCCAACACAGTTAGTGGAGAGATCACCTTGGTAGAGTACGTAGTTTCCCTCGATAAGCTCGGCGTCCATGATGTAGAGCATGTGGGGGGCAAGAACGCATCCCTGGGCGAGATGATCAGTAACCTCGCCGGTGCCGGCGTATCGGTGCCAGGTGGCTTCGCCACGACCGCTCAGGCTTATCGTGATTTCCTGGAACTGAGTGGGCTGAACCAGCAGATCCACGATGCACTCGATGCCCTGGACGTCGATGACGTCAATGCCCTGGCCAAGACCGGCGCCCAGATCCGCCAATGGATCATGGAAGCCGAGTTCCCCGAGAAACTGAACGCCGAGATCCGTACTGCCTTCGCCAAACTGTCCGAAGGCAATCCTGACGTCGCCGTCGCCGTACGTTCCTCGGCCACCGCCGAAGACCTGCCGGACGCCTCCTTCGCCGGCCAGCAGGAAACCTTCCTGAACATCCGCGGCGTGGAAAACGTCATCCGCGCGGCCAAGGAAGTCTTCGCCTCTCTTTTTAACGACCGTGCCATTTCCTACCGCGTTCACCAGGGCTTCGACCATAAGCTGGTCGCCCTGTCCGCGGGTGTGCAGCGCATGGTCCGCTCCGAAACCGGCACCGCCGGTGTGATGTTCACCCTCGACACCGAGTCGGGTTTCCGTGACGTGGTGTTCATCACCGGCGCCTACGGCCTGGGTGAGACCGTGGTCCAGGGCGCGGTGAACCCGGATGAGTTCTATGTCCACAAAGGCACGCTGGAAGCCGGTCGCCCGGCCATCCTGCGCCGCAACCTGGGCAGCAAGGCCATCAAGATGATCTACGGCGACGAAGCCAAGGCCGGTCGTTCGGTGAAGACCGTCGACGTGGACAAGGCCGAACGCGCGCGTTTTTGCCTGAGCGACGCCGAAGTCAGCGAGCTGGCCAAGCAGGCGATGATCATCGAAAAGCACTACAAGTGCCCGATGGACATCGAATGGGCCAAGGACGGTGACGACGGCAAGCTGTACATCGTGCAGGCCCGTCCGGAAACCGTGAAGAGCCGCACCCAGGCCAACGTCATGGAGCGCTACCTGCTCAAGGAAACCGGCACCGTGCTGGTGGAAGGCCGTGCCATTGGCCAGCGCATCGGCGCCGGCAAGGTACGGATCATCAAGGACGTCTCGGAGATGGACAAGGTCCAGGCCGGCGACGTACTGGTTTCCGACATGACCGACCCGGACTGGGAACCGGTGATGAAACGCGCCAGCGCCATCGTCACCAACCGTGGCGGGCGTACTTGCCACGCGGCGATCATCGCCCGTGAACTGGGTATCCCGGCCGTGGTGGGTTGCGGCAACGCCACTCAACTGCTCAAGGACGGCCAGGGCGTGACTGTTTCCTGCGCCGAAGGCGATACCGGCTACATCTTCGAAGGCGAACTGGGCTTCGACATCAAGAAGAACTCCGTGGACGCCATGCCGGACCTGCCGTTCAAGATCATGATGAACGTCGGCAATCCGGACCGCGCCTTTGACTTCGCCCAATTGCCGAACGCCGGTGTGGGCCTGGCCCGCCTGGAGTTCATCATCAACCGCATGATCGGCGTGCACCCCAAGGCGCTGCTCAACTACGACGGCCTGCCGTCGGAGATCAAGGACAGCGTCGACAAGCGCATTGCTGGCTACGACGATCCGGTCGGTTTCTACGTCGAGAAGCTGGTGGAAGGCATCAGCACCCTGGCGGCGGCGTTCTGGCCGAAAAAGGTCATCGTGCGCCTGTCGGACTTCAAGTCCAACGAATACGCCAACCTGATCGGCGGCAAGCTCTATGAGCCGGAAGAAGAAAACCCGATGCTGGGTTTCCGTGGGGCCTCGCGCTACATCAGCGAAGCGTTCCGTGACTGCTTCGAACTCGAGTGCCGCGCCCTCAAGCGCGTGCGCAACGAGATGGGCCTGACCAACGTCGAGATCATGGTGCCGTTCGTCCGGACCCTGGGCGAAGCGAGCCAGGTCGTCGACCTGCTCGCGGAAAACGGCCTGGCCCGTGGCGACAATGGCCTGCGCGTGATCATGATGTGCGAGCTGCCGTCCAATGCAATCCTGGCTGAAGAATTCCTCGAGTTCTTCGACGGTTTCTCCATCGGCTCCAACGACCTGACCCAGTTGACCCTGGGCCTGGACCGTGACTCCGGGATCATCGCGCACCTGTTCGACGAGCGGAATCCGGCGGTCAAGAAGCTGCTGGCCAATGCCATCGCTGCCTGCAATAAGGCTGGCAAGTACATCGGCATCTGCGGCCAGGGGCCTTCGGACCACCCGGACCTGGCCAAGTGGCTGATGGAGCAGGGCATCGAAAGCGTTTCGTTGAACCCGGACTCCGTGCTGGAAACCTGGTTCTTCCTGGCTGAGGGTCAGGCAGCGGTCTGATCGAGTGAAGGGGCCTCACCGGTAATGTAGGCCGGGTAACCTTTGTGGGAGCGAGCTTGCTCGCGATAGCGGAGTGTCAGCCAAGATTATTTTGCTGATCCACCGCAATCGCGAGCAAGTTCGCTCCCACAGTCGTCTTTTTTTGTGCAAGAGCATTATGCAAAGCAGCAGCAACCTTTTTCCTGTCGCCCTGATCAGCGCCGAGCGGCGCGGCGATCTGTGCGAAGACGTCTATCGCTTGAAACCCGGCAACAGCCCGGACTACAGCGTCGAACTCGCCGTCACCCGGCTGGGCATGGCCGACGCCACCGAAACCCGTGGCGTTCCCGTGATCCTGTTGCATGGCAGCTTTTCCAACCGGCGCTTCTGGTATTCGCCCAAGGGTTTGGGCCTGGGGGCGTACCTGACGCGCCTGGGGTTCGATGTCTGGATACCCGAGATGCGCGGCCATGGGCTGTCCCAGCGCAACCAGGGCTATCGCAACAATCGCGTGGCCGACTACGCCCGTTACGACTTGCCGGCCATCGGTGCCTTCGTGCGGGAGCAGAGCGGGCAAGTGCCGCACTGGATCGGCCATTCCCTGGGGGGCATCACCCTGGCGGCAGCCTTGGGCGGCCACTACCTGGGGGCGCCGGCCGTGGCTTCGGCGGCGTTCTTTGGCACCCAGGTCAGCCGCACCTACTGGCCGCTGAAGATCCCCCCGCTGGAGTGGAGCGGTCGGTTCATCCTCAAGCGTTTCGCCCAATTGTCCGGCGCAAGGCTCAAGCGCGGCCCCGAGGACGAGCCCATCGGCCTGGCCTTGGAGAGCATGCGTTGGTACGGCCTGTTCGGGCGTTTCGGCGATGCCGAGAAGAACTGGTGGGCGGGCCTTGCCGATGTGCAGGTGCCGGTGCTGGCGGTGAGTGCAGCGGGTGATCACCAGGACCCGACCTGGGCCTGCCGCAAACTCTTCGAGCAGATCGGTTCCGAGCACAAGCAGTTTGTCTGCCTGGGCCGCAAGCAGGGTTTCAGTGACGATTTCGGCCATGTCGAAATGCTGGTCAGCAAAGCCGCGCACACGGAGGTCTGGCCTCTGGTGGCGCGTTGGCTGGAGGATCAGCACGCTCCGTTGCTGGAAAATCTGCCGGTCCTGGCCGAGGCGGTTTGAGCGAAAGGCTCTGACAGGGGCATTTCGCTCTGGTCGGCTTGCGGCTAAGATATGACGCGTTGCGCTGTTGCGGTCATAAACGGTTGTTCATTCAACCTGACGTTCAAGCCCTACAGGAGTTGTTCGATGAACCATTACCTCACGCCCGACCTGTGCGACGCCTACCCGGAGTTGGTGCAGGTGTTGGAGCCGATGTTCAGCAATTTCGGCGGCCGCGATTCCTTTGGCGGCGAAATCGTGACCATCAAGTGCTTCGAGGACAACTCGCGGGTCAAGGAGCAGGTTGAACTCCAGGGCAACGGCAAGGTGTTGGTGGTCGATGGCGGTGGCTCCCTGCGCCGGGCACTGCTGGGCGACATGCTGGCGGAAAAAGCCGCGAAAAACGGCTGGGAAGGGCTGGTGGTCTACGGTTGCATCCGCGACGTCGACGTCATCGCCCAGACGGACCTAGGGGTCCAGGCCCTCGCCAGCCACCCGATGAAAACCGACCGGCGTGGTGTCGGCGAGCTCAATGTGCCGGTGACCTTTGCCGGCGTGACGTTTCGTCCGGGCGAGTATGTCTATGCGGATAACAACGGCGTGATCGTCTCGCCAAGCCCGCTGAAAATGCCTGAATGAAGTGCCACAGCCATAAGGGATGAGGATGTTCGAGGAAGAAAACGCGCAATGGGGGCTGGTGCATGCCCTGGTGCTGGACGGTAAAGGCGGCGCGCGTTCCATAGCCCGGACCGAACTCGACGATTTGCAGTTGCAGGCGCACGAAAGCCTGTGGCTGCACTGGGATCGCAGTCATCCGCAAACCCATACCTGGCTGCGCAAATCCAGTGGCCTGAGCGAATTCAACTGCGACCTGTTGCTCGAAGAGAACACCCGGCCGCGGCTGTTGCCGTTGCCTAACGCTGAGCTGCTGCTGTTCCTCAGGGGGATCAACCTCAACCCGGGCGCCGAGCCGGAAGACATGGTGTCGGTGCGGATCTTTGCGTCCGCCCAACGCGTGATCTCCCTGCGCCTGCGTCCACTGCGTGCCACCGATGAGCTGCTGGCGCAATTGGCTGAGGGGAAGGGGCCGAAAAGTGCGTCGGAGCTCATCCTTTATATGGCGCAATACCTCACCAATAAGGTGCAGGATCTGGTCACCTGCCTCTCTGAAATCGTCGATGGCGAGGAAGAGAAGCTCGATACTGACGAACGGTATACTCCCGAGCACGACGCCATTTTGCATATCCGTCGAAGGGCGGCCGGGCTGAAGCGATTCCTGGCCCCACAGCGGGACATCTTCGGTCAGATGACACGGCTTAAACTGCCATGGTTCGTCGACGACGACGGTGACTACTGGAATGAATTGAACAACAGCCTGACCCGTTACCTCGAGGAGCTGGAATTGACCCGAGAGCGCGTGGGCCTTGTGCTGGAGGCCGAGGATCGGCGTCTTTCGGTGCGTATGAACCGCACCATGTATCGCTTTGGCATCATCACCGGGATTTTCCTGCCGATGAGTTTTCTCACCGGCCTTTTGGGCATTAACGTCGGCGGCATTCCGTTTTCCGATAGCGCTTACGGCTTCCTGGTTGCCTGCCTGCTGATGGTCTGCGTGGCGCTGGGGCAGTGGTGGTTATTCCGCCGTTTGCGCTGGGTGTGAAGAAGGCTTCATGTGACCCGACGAAATTTGACCGCGTCTCCCACAGACATCACGAGAGGTGCGTATGCACGATCCGTTCGAACAGTCTTTGCGTGACATGCTCAGGGCTTCGCCATCCAGCCGGGACGACGATGCATGTCTGGGGCGTGTACTGAAAACCGCCAACCGCCAGGTCGGCGCCGGCGATCTGTTCAGCCTGCTGGGCCGCTGGCTGCCCGCGCTGATGATCGCCTTGAATAACGGGTCGGCCCACGTCTCGCCGGTGTCCCGTCGTAAACCTGTTACTCGCACCGCTGATAAGGCTGATTGAATATGGAACTTAATCTCTGGACCCAGAGCCTCGTCACGGCAATGACTGCGTTGTGGACCAAAGTGGCTAACTTTATCCCCAACCTTTTTGGCGCGCTGGTCGTGCTGTTGTTGGGTTTCGTCGTCGCCAAGCTGCTGGACACGCTGCTTTCCAAGCTGCTCGCCAAACTGGGGCTCGACCGCTTGATGGGCGGCACCGGCCTGACCAAGCTGCTGTCCCGGGGTGGCATCCAGGTACCGATTTCGACCCTGATCGGCAAGATCGTCTATTGGTTCGTGCTGTTGATTTTTCTGGTTTCCGCGGCAGAATCCCTTGGTCTTGAGCGAGTTTCAGCTACGCTCGATATGCTTGCACTGTATTTGCCGAAGGTCTTCGGGGCTGCGCTGGTGTTGCTGGTGGGCGTCCTGCTGGCGCAACTGGCCAACGGGCTGGTGCGCGGCGCGGCCGAGGGCGTAGGGCTCGATTACGCCCAGGGCCTGGGCAGAATTGCCCAGGGCCTGGTGATCATCATCAGTATTTCGGTCGCGATCAGCCAGTTGGAGGTCAAGACTGACCTGCTCAACCATGTGATTGTGATCGTCTTGATTACCGTTGGTCTGGCGGTTGCGCTGGCCATGGGCTTGGGAAGCCGGGAAATCGCCGGTCAGATTCTTGCGGGAATCTATGTGCGTGAGCTGTATGAGGTTGGGCAACAAGTGCGTGTTGGCGAGGTCGAAGGCCAGATCGAAGAGATCGGCACGGTGAAGACCACATTGCTGACCGAGGAGGGCGAACTGGTGTCGCTCTCCAATCGGATCCTGCTGGAGCAGCATGTGAGTAGCCGCTAACCCGGCAAACCCTGCTAATGTATGCCGCCGCAAAATGCCCGTTATCGCAGGCTGCGGCGCACATTGACCTAGACTGTCGGCCCGACTTGTTTTGAACAAACCCCAATCGCTATCTACGCGCTACGACCCCCGTGATCTCTCCGATGAGGAGTTGGTCGCGCGCGCGCATACGGAGCTGTTTCACGTAACACGCGCTTACGAAGAGTTGATGCGGCGTTACCAGAGAACATTATTTAACGTTTGTGCACGATATCTTGGGAACGATCGCGATGCTGACGATGTCTGTCAGGAGGTGATGTTGAAGGTGCTGTATGGCCTGAAGAACTTCGAGGGGAAATCGAAGTTCAAGACATGGCTCTATAGCATCACGTACAACGAATGCATCACGCAGTATCGCAAGGAACGGCGAAAGCGTCGCTTGATGGACGCTTTGAGCCTGGACCCTCTCGAGGAAGCGTCTGAAGAAAAGGCGCCCAAGCCCGAGGAAAAGGGTGGACTCGATCGCTGGCTGGTCTATGTGAACCCGATCGACCGGGAAATTCTGGTGCTACGATTTGTCGCAGAACTGGAATTCCAAGAGATCGCAGACATAATGCACATGGGTTTGAGCGCGACAAAAATGCGCTACAAGCGCGCTCTTGACAAATTGCGTGAGAAATTTGCAGGCATTGCTGAAACTTAGTTTGGCGCAAATATCTCTTACGTGTAGGCAAGTTCTGATAGACTTGCCGCCGAGTTGTCCCCCGGTTTGCGGGACTGCTTCACAATCACCAGATGGGGATTTAACGGATGAAACTGAAAAACACCTTGGGCTTTGCCATTGGTTCTCTTATTGCTGCCACTTCGTTCGGCGCTCTGGCACAAGGCCAAGGCGCAGTTGAAATCGAAGGCTTCGCCAAGAAAGAGCAATTCGACAGCGCTCGTAACTTCAAGAACAACGGCAACCTGTTCGGCGGTTCGGTTGGTTACTTCCTGACCGACGACGTTGAACTGCGTCTGGCCTACGACGAAGTGCACAACGCACGTACCGACGACGGCACGAACGTCAAGGGCGCCAACACCGCTCTGGACGCTCTGTACCACTTCAACAACCCAGGTGACATGCTGCGTCCTTACGTCTCTGCCGGTTTCTCCGACCAGAGCATCGACCAGAATGGCAGCAACGGTCGTAACCGTTCCACCTTTGCTAACGTTGGTGGCGGCGCCAAGCTGTATTTCACCGAGAACTTCTACGCCCGTGCTGGCGTTGAAGCTCAGTACAACATCGACCAAGGCGACACCGAGTGGGCGCCAAGCGTCGGTATCGGTGTGAACTTCGGTGGCGGCTCCAAGCCTGCTGCTGCTCCAGTTCCAGCTCCGGCTGAAGTCTGCTCCGACAGCGACAACGATGGCGTGTGCGACAACGTCGACAAGTGCCCTGACACCCCAGCCAACGTAACCGTTGACGCTGATGGCTGCCCAGCAGTTGCTGAAGTTGTACGTGTTGAGCTGGACGTCAAGTTCGACTTCGACAAGTCGGTCGTTAAAGAAAACAGCTACGGCGACATCAAGAACCTGGCTGATTTCATGAAGCAGTACCCATCCACCAGCACCACTGTTGAAGGTCACACTGACTCCGTCGGTCCTGACGCTTACAACCAGAAACTGTCTGAGCGTCGTGCAAACGCCGTTAAGCAAGTTCTGACCAACCAGTACGGTGTTGAATCGTCCCGCGTTCAGTCTGTTGGCTACGGCGAATCCCGCCCAGTTGCTGACAACAAGACTGAAGCTGGTCGCGCAGTTAACCGTCGCGTAGAAGCGCAGGTTGAAGCTCAAGGCAAGTAATTAGCCCGAAGCTGTAGAAAAGCCCGGCTTAGGCCGGGCTTTTCTTTGCCTGCGATTTATGGGAGATGGAGGATGTGTCAGGCAAAGCAAAACCTGTGGGAGCGAGCTTGCTTGCGATAGCGGTGGGTCTGCATCCTTGATGTTGACTGATACGCCGCCATCGCGAGCAAGCTCGCTCCCACAGGTTCGGTGTTGTTTGTTACAGCGCTGAAGCCTGGACCCACGCAGGCTGCGATCCTGCAAGTTCAGCGGCCGCTGCCACCGCACCAATCACCAGGATGGCCGGGCTCTTGAGCTGGAACGCACTGGCATCGGCTTCCATCGAGGCCAGGTCGCTGCGGCAGTCACGTTGATGGGGCAGGGAAGCGTTTTCAATCATGGCCACCGGGGTGTCCGCCGCCAAGCCACCGGCCAACAGTTGCTCGCGGATTTCGCTCAGTTTCGCCACGCCCATGTACACCACCAGCGTCGTGCCGCTTTGGGCCAGGGCTTGCCAGTTCAAGCTGCTGCCGTCCTGGGTGTGGGCGGTCACCAGTGTCACGCCACGGGCAATCCCACGCAGGGTCAGCGGAATATCGCACTGGGTGGCGCCTGCAAGCCCCGCGGTGATGCCATTGACCAGCTCCACTTCGACGCCATGCTCACGCAGCCACTGCGCCTCTTCACCGCCCCGGCCGAAGATGCACGGATCGCCACCCTTGAGACGCACCACGCATTTGCCTTGGCGGGCATAACGCAGCATCAACCGATGGATAAAGGCTTGTGGCGTGGACCGGCATCCGCCGCGTTTGCCCACGGCAATGATGCGAGCGGTGGGGCAATGCTCAAGCACGGCGCTATTGACCAGATCGTCGATCAGCACCACGTCGGCTTCGCCCAAGGCGCGCACGGCTTTGAGGGTCAATAATTCAGGGTCACCGGGACCCGCACCCACCAGCCAGACTTTTGCGTTCATAGTGTTTTTCCTCACGAGATAACGGCCACCGGTTGCGCAGTGGCAACCAGTAGGCGCTTGATTTCCGGTACACAGGAGCCGCATTGCGTGCCGCAACCCAGTTCCTTTTTCAACCCCTGCAGATCCAGGCCACGTTCAATGCCCGCACAGACCGCACGCTGGCTGACGTTCATGCAGTTGCACAGCGTTTTGCTGCCTTTGAGCGAAGTGCCGACATTGCCCGGCGGCGCGCTCAAAGGCGCCAGCAGCCAGCGGCGCAATTGCTCATCGGCACGACCTTCCTGCCACAGATTCTGCAACCAGTGTCGGGCCAGGGTTTCGCCGGCCAGGCGAATGGCGGTGATGCGACCGTTTTCGATGCGCACCCGTTTACCAATGGAGCGCCGTGGATCGTCATAGGCCAGAACCGGCCCATCGATCAGCCCCAATTGCGCGTCAATCGCCTGGAGCAGTTGCGGTTCGGGGGCGATGGCGCTGGCAGCGCGAATCAGCAATGCGGGACGTTCACGACCGGTCAGACTCAGGCTGACGTAGGAAAACGCCTCACACAGCGGTCGTAGCGTCTCCAGATGCTGTTGAACATCGCCTTCGATCAAGGCGAAAAGCTGCCAGGGCAGGTTTACCGGATCCAGGCGCACGCCACTGTGTTTGAGTTCCGGTTGCTTCGATAGCGGGTCGAAGGCCGGCTGGGTCAGGGTATTGACCCCACCCTTGAGGAACCGGTCGCCCCAGTGCATGGGCAGGAACGCTTGGCCGGGGCGCACGCTTTCGTCGCTTTCCACCGCCACGATCACGGCACCGCGACGGCTTTTGAGGCTGACCAGGTCGCCGGCTTGCAGGCGATGGCGCTGCATTTCGTCGGGATGCAGGCTGAGCACGGCTTCGTTCACATGGCCGAACAATTGCGCGGCGGTGCCGGTACGGCTCATGCCGTGCCACTGATCGCGCAGCCGACCGGTGTTGAGGGTCAGCGGGTAGCGGGCGTCACGCAGTTCCTTGGCGGCGCGATACGGGTCGGCCACGAACCGGGCGCGGCCGCTGTCGGTGGGAAAAATCCCGTCCACATACAGGCGCGCCGTCCCAACGGTCGCACCTTCCGGGAAGGGCCATTGTTGCGGGCCGAGTTGATCGATCAGTTCATGGCTGATGCCGGACAAGTCCAGGTCGCGACCCCGGGTCAGCTGTTTGTATTCATCGAACAGTTGGGCTGGGGTTTCAAAGGCGAACAGGCTGGGCTGGCCGGGCCGCAGGCGTTTCTCCAAGCGTTGTGCGAAATCTACCGTGATTGCCCAGTCCGCCCGCGCTTCACCCGGTGCGCCGATCGCCCGGCGGACGTGGGAAATGCGCCGTTCGGAGTTGGTTACCGAACCTTCTTTCTCACCCCAGCTGGCCGCCGGCAGCAGCAGGTCGGCAAACGCGGCGGTTTCGGTGGTCCGGAAAGCCTCCTGCAACACCACGAATGGGCAGGCTTGCAGCGCTTCACGTACCGCCGCCTGGTCTGGCATCGATTGGGCCGGGTTGGTGCAGGCGATCCACAAGGCCTTGATCTTGCCGCTGCGAACCTGCTCGAACAATTCGATGGCGCTCAAGCCGGTGGTGGCGGGCAATTGCTCGACACCCCAGTAACGGGCGACTTCGGCGCGATGCTCCGGGTTGGCTGCTTCGCGATGGCCTGGCAGCAGGTTTGACAGGCTGCCGGTTTCCCGTCCGCCCATGGCATTGGGCTGGCCGGTCAGTGAGAAAGGTCCCGCACCCGGCCGGCCGATTTGCCCGGTGGCCAGATGCAAATTGATCAATGCGCTGTTCTTGGCGCTGCCAGCGGTGGACTGATTCAAGCCCATGCACCACAGCGACAGGAAACTCGGCGACGTGCCGACCCATTCGGCGCACTGGTGCAGTTGCTCGACGCTGATACCGCACAGTTGGGCGACCATGCTCGGTGTGTAGTCGCGGACCAGGTTTTTCAGGTCTGCCAGGCCTTCGGTGTGGGCCTTGATGAAGTCGCGGTCGACCCAGTCTTCCCACAGCAGCAGGTGCAAAATCCCATGGAACAAGGCGACATCGGTGCCGGGCAGGATCGCCAGGTGCAGGTCCGCCAGGTCGCAGGTGTCGGTGCGCCGAGGGTCGATGACGATGATCTTCATCTGCGGCCGACGGGATTTGGCTTCCTCGAGGCGGCGAAACAGGATGGGGTGGGCGTAGGCCATGTTACTGCCGACGATCATCACGCAGTCGCTCAGCTCCAGGTCTTCATAGCTGCAGGGCGGGGCATCGGCACCGAGGCTGCGCTTGTAGCCCACCACGGCGGAGGACATGCACAGCCGGGAATTGCTGTCGATGTTGTTGGTGCCCACCAACGCCCGGGCGAGTTTGTTGAAGGCGTAGTAATCCTCGGTCAGCAGCTGCCCGGAGATGTAGAACGCCACGCTGTCGGGGCCGTGTTCGGCAAGGGTATCGGCGAACACGCTGGCAGCGTGATCCAGGGCACTGTCCCAGTCGGTGCGGGCCCGGGCCAGGCCTTTGCCCAGGCGCAGCTCCGGGTACAGGGCCCGTGCGGCGAGGTCGCCGGTCAAGTGCAGGGTGGAGCCCTTGCTGCACAGTTTGCCGAAGTTGGCCGGATGGGCGGGATCGCCACTGACGCCGAGGATGCGCTCGTCGTCATGCTCGATCAGCACGCCGCAACCGACCCCGCAATAACAGCAGGTCGAGGCAGTGGTCTGGCGGTTCATCAGCTTGCGTCCCGCAGGGCCAGCATCACCCGGCCGTTCTCGACTCGCGCCGAATGATGATGGGCACAGCCCACGTCCGGGGCCTGGGCCTGGCCGCTTTCCAGGTCGATCTGCCAGTTATGCAGCGGGCAGGCCACGCGCTTGCCGTACACCAAGCCTTGTGACAGCGGTCCACCCTTGTGAGGGCAACGGTCATCCAGGGCGAACACCTCATCATCGCTGGTACGAAAAATCGCGATATCGCCTTTCGGGCCATTGATGATGCGCGACCCGAGGATATTGATCTCTTCCAGTGCGCAGATATCCAGCCAGTTCATGCCAGCACCTCCAGAGTCTTCACGGGAATGACCTCGAACTCTTTTTTCAGCTGGGGTTGTTCCAGGCGTTGTTTCCACGGGTCCTGTTCCAGCGACAGGGAAAATTTCAGGCGTTCGTGAAGAGCTTTGCGCCGCTCCGGGTCTTCGAGCACGGCCTTCTTGATGTGCTCCATGCCGACCCGCTGCATGTAGTGCACGGTGCGTTCGAGGTAGAAGGCTTCTTCGCGGTACAGCTGCAGGAAGGCGCCGTTGTATTCACGCACTTCTTCGGCGGTCTTGAGTTTGACGAAGAATTCGGCGACCTCGGTCTTGATCCCGCCGTTGCCACCGATGTACATCTCCCAGCCGGAGTCGACGCCGATGATGCCGACGTCCTTGATGCCGGCCTCCGAGCAGTTGCGCGGGCAACCGGAGACGGCCAGCTTGACCTTGTGGGGCGACCACATGTTGAACAGGTCGTGCTCCAGCTCGATGCCCAGTTGGGTCGAGTTTTGCGTGCCGAAGCGGCAGAACTCACTGCCCACGCAGGTTTTCACGGTGCGGATGGACTTGCCGTAGGCGTGGCCGGACGGCATGTCGAGGTCTTTCCAGACCCCCGGCAGGTCTTGCTTCTTGATGCCCAGCAGGTCGATACGCTGGCCGCCGGTGACCTTGACCATGGGCACGTTGTATTTGTCGGCCACGTCGGCAATGCGCCGCAGTTCCGAAGGATTGGTCACGCCACCCCACATCCGCGGGACGACCGAGTAGGTGCCGTCTTTCTGGATGTTGGCGTGGGCACGTTCGTTGATCAGCCGCGACTGCGGGTCGTCCTGGGCTTCGCCGGGCCAGCTGGAGATCAGGTAGTAGTTCAGCGCCGGGCGGCAGGTGGCGCAGCCGTTCGGGGTGCGCCAGTTCAGGTAACTCATGGTCCCGGCTATGGTCAGCAGGTGCTGGTCGCGGATCGCCTGGCGGATCTGGCCGTGGTTGAGGTCGCTGCAACCGCAGATGGCTTTTTCGCTTTTCGGCTTGACGTCCGCCGCGCCGCCCACGGTATTGATCAGGATCTGTTCCACCAGGCCGGCGCAGGAACCGCAGGAGCTGGCGGCCTTGGTGTGTTTTTTCACGTCATCGACGCTGAACAGGCCATGTTCCTGGATCGCCTTGACGATGGTGCCCTTGCACACGCCGTTGCAGCCGCAGACTTCGGCGCTGTCGGCCATGCTCATGGCTTTGTCCTGGCCTTGGTGACCGACGTCGCCCAAGGCGTTCTCGCCAAACATCAGGTGATCGCGGATCTCGCTGATGGCATGGTTTTCACGGATCTGGCGGAAATACCAGCCACCATCCGCCGTATCGCCGTACAGGCAGGCACCGACCAATACGTCGTCCTTGATCACCAGCTTTTTGTAGACGCCGCCGATCGGGTCGGAAAGGGTGATGGTTTCGGTGCCTTCGCCGCCCATGAAGTCCCCGGCGGAGAACAGGTCAATGCCGGTGACTTTGAGTTTGGTCGAGGTCACTGAGCCCTTGTAAGTGGCGAAACCCAGTTGCGCGAGGTGGTTGGCGCAGACCTTGGCCTGTTCGAACAACGGTGCGACCAGACCATAGGCGGTGCCGCGATGGCTGGCGCATTCACCGATGGCGTAGATGCGCGGGTCGTAGGTTTGCATCGTGTCGTTGACCAGGATCCCGCGGTTGCAAGGAATGCCGGATTTTTCCGCCAGTTCGGTGTTGGGACGGATGCCGGCCGCCATCACCACCAGGTCGGCGGGGATGATGTCGCCATTCTTGAACTGGACCGAGCCGACCCGGCCGTTGCCGGCGTCGTGCAGGGCTTGGGTCTGTTCGCTGAGGCGGAATTTCAGGCCACGGTTTTCCAGGGCGGTTTGCAGCAACTGGCCGCTGGTTTTGTCCAGTTGCCGCTCCAGCAGCCACTCGCCCAAGTGCACCACGGTCACGTCCATGCCCCGTAGCTTCAAGCCATTGGCGGCTTCCAGGCCCAGCAGGCCACCGCCGATCACCACGGCGTGTTTGTGGGTCTTGGCGGTGTTGATCATCGCCTGGGTGTCGGCGATGTCGCGGTAGCCGATCACGCCCTCCAGGGTGTTGCCGGGAATCGGCAGGATGAACGGGGTGGAGCCGGTGGCGATCAGCAGGCGGTCGTATTCGGCTTCGCTGCCGTCTTCGGCGATGACCCGGCGCTTGATCCGGTCGATCTCCACCACCTTGCGATTGAGCAGCAACTTGATGTTGTTGTCCAGGTACCAGCTCAGGTCGTTGAGCACGATCTCTTCGAACGTCTGCTCACCGGCCAGCACCGGCGAGAGCAGGATGCGGTTGTAGTTGGTGTGGGGCTCGGCACCGAACACCGTGATGTCGTAAAGCTCATTGCTCAACTTGAGCAGTTCTTCGAGGGTTCGAACCCCGGCCATGCCGTTGCCGATCATTACCAGTTTGAGTTTTTTCATCAGGGTTCTCCGCAAGCCAGGCCCGTTTCATCACGGCGATCGGACTGGCTCGGCAATTTTTACGAAAACAAAAAAAGGCGTCCCGCTAGCAAGCTAGCGAGGACGCCTTTGTCCTGGTCCCGTTCTCTCGGGAAGCACCGCCTTCATCGTTGGAGGCGTTGCTTTATGTATGGTGAGAGAGGTTATGCAGTGGTTGTGCCAAGTGGCTTGAAGGCGCGGATTTATTGGGGGCAAGCGTGGGGTGGGGAGGGTGGAGGGGGATTTATTGCACCGAATCAAAGCGTGTTGCCCGGTAATGGAGCGCTGTCGAGCTTTATGTGGCGAGGGAGCTTGCTCCCGCTCGAGCGCGAAGCGGTCGCAAGTTCTTGGGTCTGCTTCGCAGCCCAGCGGGAGCAAGCTCCCTCGCCACAGGTCATTACGAATGGAACACCAAAAACAGCAGCACAATGTTTACCACCAAAGACACCAGCGCCAAGGTCCGCCAGACCTTCAGCGGTTCACGCTCCAGCAACGGCCGGGGCCTTACGCTCAAGCTACGGCGTTCGCCCTGTTCCAGCAGCAACAACCACTCCTCAGCCGTTTCAAAGCGTTGCTCCGGATCTGCGGCGACGGCGCGTTCCAGGCTTTGCCCGAGCCATTCGGCCAGGTCCGGTCGATAGCGACTGGCGCTGACCGGCACGCCAAAGCGTGGGCGCTGGAACGCTTCGATTTCGCCGTAGGGATAATGCCCGGTCAGCAGGAAGTACAAGGTCACGCCGACCGAGTACAGGTCCTGTTGCGCGGTCGGCGCCGTGCCGGCGAAGGCTTCCGGGGCGATGTAGCTGGGCGTGCCGGGCAACACGTTGGCCTGGTCCTCGGACAGGCCTGGGCAGTAAGCCAGACCGAAATCCAGCAGGCGCAATTCCCCGTCATCCCCCAGGTGCAGGTTTTCCGGCTTGATGTCGCGGTGGTAGATCTGCCTTCGATGCAGCAGGCCCACCGCCCGCACCAGTCGTTGCGCCAGGTCCAGCCACTGGGCCAAAGGTAGCGGCCCGCCCTGGTTGAACAACTCGGCCAGGGTCATGCCCGAATACTCGCGCATCACATAGTACAAATGCTGGCGCTGGGGAGCACCATGGACCTCGGGAAACTGCCGCCCGGCGACCCGCTTGAGAAACCATTCTTCCGACAGCAAAGCCTGTCCGGCACGGCTGTCGTCCCGCAGCTGCCCTGGCAAGGTTTTCAGCAGCCAGGGCTGGCCCTGACCGTCGTGTACCCGGTAGAGCAACGATTGCTGGCTCTGGCCGAGCAGGCCTTCGATCTGCCAGCCTTCGAACACCTGGCCGGGTTTCAGTGCCGGGGGAAGGGGCCATTGTTGCAACTGGATCAGCGCATCGCCGATGCTCGCTTCACCCACCGCATCGACCCGCACCAACAGGGCGCTGGCGTTGTCCTGGCTGCCGGCCAGGTGCGCGGCATTGACCAGGGTCTGGGCGGCGAGGTCCAGGTCCGGTTGGTCGCGCAGGATGCCGGCGATGGCCGTGTCGCCCAGGACCGCCCAGACCCCGTCGCTGAGCAGTACGAAGGTTTCGTCGGTGCGCAGTTCGCCGTCAAGGAAATCCAGGATCAGGTGTTGATCCAGCCCCAGGGCGCGCTTGAGCACATGTTGCATGCCTTGCTGTTCCCAGACGTGGTCTTCGCTGACCCGTTGCAGGTGCTCGGCGTGCCAGCGATAGACCCGGCAATCACCGACATGCGCGAGGGTAAAGCGTCGGCCCCGCAGGACCAGGGCGCTGACGGTGGTGAGCAGCGGTTGCCCACCACCGTTGGCCTGCAGCCAGCGATTCTGTGCCAGCAACAGCCGGTCCAGTGCCTGGGCCACGCCCCAGGTTTGCGGCGTGGAGTAGTAGTCCAGGGCCAGGGCCTGCAAGGTCGAACGGGCGGCCAGTCCGCCATCGGCGCATTGGCTCACGCCGTCGGCGATGGCGAACAGGTATCCCTTGCTGGCGGCCAGGGCCGGCGCCGGAGTGACCAGGCGCAGGGCGTCCTGGTTTTCTTCCCGCGGGCCGATGGCACTGGCTTCGGCGAAACTCAGTTGCAGACTCATGGAGGCTATTTATACCCGAGCCGCGGTGACGGCGGCCGAACCCCAAGTGGTCCTCCAGCGACGCTTGACGCCGTGCAGGCCGAACCAGGCCAGGACACCGAGGCTGGCGAACAACCACAGCGCCAGTTGATAGCTGCCGGTGCTCTGCTTGATCGCACCCATGCCCGCCGCGAGGGCAAAACCCCCGATACCGCCGGCCATGCCGATCAGCCCAGTCATCACGCCGATTTCGCGGCGGAAGCGTTGTGGCACCAGTTGGAACACCGCGCCGTTGCCCGCACCCAAGCCGAGCATGGTGCAAACGAACAGGGCCAGGGCCGCATAGGAGCTTGGCAGGTTGAAACCCACCGCCGCGATGCAGACGGCCGCCACGGTGTACATGCCCAGTAATGTGCGGATGCCGCCGAAACGATCCGCCAGGGCGCCGCCCAGGGGGCGCATCAGGCTGCCACCGAAGACGCAGGCGGCGGTGTAGTAGCCGGCGGTGACCGGGCTCAGGCCGTATTGGTCGTTGAAGTAGCCGGGCAGGGCGCTGGCCAGGCCGATGAAGCCGCCGAAGGTCACGCTGTAGAAGAACATGAACCACCAGCTGTCACGGTCGCCCAGGGCCTTGAGGTAGTCGGCCATGGATTTGGCTTTCGGCCGCTCGGGAGCGTTCTTGGCCAGCCAGGCGAAGAGCACCAAGGTCAGCACCAGCGGGATCAGTGCAAAGCCGAAGACGTTGGTCCAACCGAATGCCACCGCCATCACCGGCGCGATCAATGCAGCGAGCACGGTGCCCGAGTTACCGGCACCGGCAATGCCCATGGCCTTGCCCTGGTGTTGTGGCGGATACCACTGGGACGCCAGCGGCAGGGCCACGGCGAACGACGCGCCGGCCACGCCCAGGAACAGGCCCAGCAACAGGGCTTGCTCGTAGCTGTGGATGCCGAGTTTCCAGGCGCAGAACAGCGCACCGATCACAATCACCTGGCCCACCATGCCGGCGGTCTTTGGCGAAATCCGATCGGCCAGCAGGCCCATGAACAGACGCAGTACGGCACCGGCCAGGATCGGCGTCGCTACCATCAGGCCGCGTTGCTGGGTGGTCAGGTGCAGGTCGGCAGAGATCTGTACCGCCAGTGGACCGAGCAGGTACCAGACCATGAAGCTCAGGTCGAAGTAGAGGAAGGCCGCGAACAGTGTCGGGGTGTGGCCGGATTTCCAGAAGCTTGAATTCATCGCGCACCTCAGCTGTAAAAGTCTCGAGAAATGAGTCAGTGCTTTGAGCAGTGCGCCGCCTGTGGTCGCACCACCGGCCCCAAAGGGCCAAAACAAAAAAACGCCGCAACCCGGATTGCCAGAGAGGCAAGGAGGGTATGCGACGTCTTTGTCGTAGGTGGGGCAACCGCCGTTGGTTACCTGTGGGATTGCTTAAGCGAGATCTGTGCCAACAGTAGGGATCGGAGGTGTCCTCTGAACCTGTGGGAGCGAGCTTGCTCGCGATGACGGTGGGTCAGTCGATATTGATGTCGGAAGTTAGATTGCTATCGCGAGCAAGCTCGCTCCCACAATGGATCCGCAGTGGCCGCAGAGCCTGTGGGAGCTTGCTCGCGATGGCGCCAGGCCAGGCGCTACAAGGCTTTCAGCCGAGCAACTCGTTCATCGCGATGATCTGCTCCGCCACCTGGATCAGCTTCTGCTGGCGGCTCATGGCCTGGCGGCGCATCAGGGTGTAGGCCTGTTCTTCATTGCATTCTTTCATCTTCATCAGCATGCCCTTGGCCAGTTCGATGCGCTTGCGCTCGGCCAGTTGCTGGTCGCGGGCCAGGAGCTGGGCGCGCAGGGCCTGGTCGCTTTCGAAGCGGGCCATGGCCACGTCGAGGATCGGTTGCAGGCGTGCGGCGTGGATGCCTTCGACGATGTAGGCGCTGACGCCTGACTTGATCGCCTGGCGCATGACATCCGGGTCGTGCTCGTCGGTAAACATGACGATCGGTCGTGGCTGGTCGCGACTGACCAGCACCACTTGTTCCATGACATCGCGTCCGGGTGACTCGGTATCGATCAGGATCACGTCCGGACGCACCGTTTCGACGCGCGCCGGCAGGTCGATGGTCAATCCGGATTCATCGATGACTTCGAATCCGGCTTCAATCAGGGCGGCTTTGAGGCGGCCGACTTTTTTCGCGGTGTCGTTGATCAGCAGGATACGCAGCATGGTCGAGGCTCCTGTCAGCGGCTGGCGAAAAGGGGAGCCGCATCGCTCAAGGCGTGCAGTTTGAAGCTGCGGGCATACTTGGCCGGGTCCGAACCGTCCCAGATGGTGCCATCGATCAACTGGCTGCTGCGCATGTCCTGGCGCGGGGACACGATGCCCAGTGCGCCAGCGGCTTCGCGGTACAGCTTGAGCTGCTGGACGTCCTGGGCCACGGCCAGGTAATCCGGGTCTTCGCGCAACAGCCCCCAGCGGCGGAACTGGGTCATGAACCACATGCCGTCGGACAGGTACGGCAGGTTGACCTCGCCATTGCCGTGGAACCGCATGGCGTGGGGATCCTGCCAACTGTTGCCCAAGCCATCGGCGTAGATCCCCAGCAACCGGGGTTCGATGCAGTCCAAGGGGGCGTCGAGGTATTCAGGCGCACTCAACAGTTGCGCGGTGCTGCGACGGTTTTCGCTGCTTTGTTCAATGAAGCGGCTGGCTTCGAGGATCGCCATCACCAGGGCCCGGGCGGTATTGGGGTGCTGCTCGACGAATGCGCGGGTGCAGCCCAGGACTTTTTCCGGGTGATCAGGCCAGATGGTCTGGGTGGTCGCCAGGGTGAAGCCCAGGTTCTGTTTCACCGCGCTGGCGCACCAGGGCTCGCCGACGCAAAAACCGTCGATACGCCCGGCTTGCAGGTGCGCGATCATTTGTGGCGGTGGCACCACCACGCTGTCGACATCCGACAACGGATGGATGCCTTGGGCGGCGAGCCAGTAATAGAGCCACATGGCATGGGTGCCGGTGGGGAAGGTCTGGGCGAAGGTCAGTTTCGGGCGAGTTTGGTGCACGTGCTGTTCCAGTGCCTCAGGACTGGTCACGCCCAAGGCCTGCAGGCCATGGGACAGGTTGATGCTCTGGCCGTTCTGGTTCAGGCCCATCAGCACGGCCATGTCGGTCGGCGCGACACCGCCGATGCCCAGGTGCACGGCGTAGATCAGGCCGTACAGGCTGTGGGCGGCATCGATTTCACCGCTGACCAGCTTGTCCCGCAGGTTGGCCCAGGACGTCTGGCGCTTGAGGTTCAGGGTCAGGCCGTAGGGTTGGGCGAAGCCCTGGGTGGCGGCTACCACCAGCGGGGCGCAGTCACTCAAGGCCATGAAGCCCAGGTTGATTGCGCTCTTTTCCGGGGCATCGCTGCCGTTGACCCAAGCCAGGGGGTTGGCTGGAACTTCATTCATCGCGCATCACCTTCCACGTAAAAAAAGCGCCGTACCCAGCGCTTGCCGGGGCAGGCCGGATGACGACGCCGTTGTCCTTTAAAACAGTGTGGCACTCATTCCGCCATTGGCATGGGCGCCGATGAACGAAAAGGGTGCAAGGCATATGCCAGTGCGTGCCTCATCACCTTTCCCAAAGCCAGGGTTCTCGCCGGTCGCCCTCCTGCCCGGTATAATCCCGTCACTTTTTATCGCCCAGAGAGTCAAACCCGCCCATGTACACCCTGGCCCGTCAGCTGTTGTTCAAACTTTCCCCGGAAACCTCTCACGATCTGTCCCTGGACCTGATCGGCGCGGGTGGGCGTCTGGGACTTAACAGCTTGCTGTGCAAGGCCCCGGCGAAAGTGCCGGTGACGGTCATGGGTCTGGAGTTCCCCAACCCGGTCGGATTGGCGGCAGGCCTGGACAAGAATGGCGCGGCCATCGACGGGTTCGCCCAGCTGGGATTCGGTTTCGTGGAAATCGGTACCGTCACGCCGCGCCCGCAGCCGGGTAATCCCAAGCCACGGCTTTTCCGCCTGCCCCAAGCCGAGGCGATCATCAACCGCATGGGCTTCAACAACCTGGGGGTCGATCACTTGCTGGCTCGGGTGGCCGCCGCCAAGTACAAGGGCGTGCTGGGCATCAACATCGGCAAGAATTTCGACACCCCGGTGGAGCGCGCCGTCGACGATTACCTGATCTGCCTGGACAAGGTCTACGCCCATGCCAGCTATGTGACCGTCAACGTCAGCTCGCCGAACACCCCGGGGCTGCGCAGCCTGCAGTTCGGTGATTCCCTCAAGCAACTGCTGGCCGACTTGGCCCGGCGGCGCGCCGAGCTGGCGGTGGTGCATGGCCGGCATGTGCCGCTGGCGATCAAGATTGCCCCGGACATGACCGACGAAGAAACCACCCAGGTTGCCCAGGCCCTGATCGAGACGGGCATGGACGCGGTGATCGCCACCAACACGACGTTGGGTCGCGAAGGTGTCGAGGGGCTGGAGCACGGTGATGAGGCGGGTGGGTTGTCTGGCGCGCCGGTGCGTGACAAGAGCACCCACACCGTGAAGGTCCTGGCCGCCGAACTGGCGGGGCGCTTGCCGATCATCGCGGCGGGCGGGATTACCGAAGGCCGGCATGCCGCCGAGAAAATCACCGCCGGGGCGAGCCTGGTGCAGATTTATTCGGGCTTTATCTATAAAGGGCCGGCGTTGATTCGTGAGTCGGTGGATGCTATCGCGGCGTTGCGTTGATTGATCTTTGGAAATCCATGGTGGCGAGGGGATTTATCTGTGGCGAGGGGATTTATCCCCGTTGGGCTGCGCAGCAGCCCCCCGAAAGAACACCTACCCGATCAACCTGACACACCGAGGCGGTAGTTATAGGGGCTGCTGCGCAGCCCAGCGGGGATAAATCCCCTCGCCACAACTGTGTTCACAGCTCCGGTAGGAGTGGTGTTTATCAGAATCCAGGCATTAAAAAGGGCTCCTCGAAGGAGCCCCCTGGGCCGTAGCCCGCCGTCCGGGTGGGACGCGCGTGGTTAAATCAATGTGGATATCAAATTGTCGAGTTCTTGAGTGTTTAGCCCTGTGTCAGCCGACGGCGTGAAGTTCGTTGAGTCTATGGATACCCGCAGTGCCGGTCATACCGTCCCAGTTGTCGCCGCGTCCTTCTCGCCAGCCATTGATCCAGGCTTGACGTACTGACGGTAGAGTAAAGGGGCAAAGCTCACGGGATTTACCACCAACGCCATATTGGTAACCGCGTAAAAATGCTCTTTCCAACGGATCACGCTTAAGTCTTCTCATAGGGTGTTGCCCTCACTTGTTGACTGTTGCTTAGCGTCGACCTCTATCGAGGCCGGGGCAGAATCATTCTGCCGTTGGTGGCTCGTTGCCGGCGTGACGAGCCGAGGTGTTGACGCCGTTGCGACGTCAACCTGTGTTGAGTTCTAACCAAAGCGTCACATGGATGGAATGATCGTTTTGTCATAAGCACGTAACGATAAAGATGTTAGGGCGATAAGTAACTTCATGTTCGTTGACCGCTTTTGAGCAAGACCCCTGTATGATCGGCCCTGCGCCAAAGGGGACCGGCTTTCCTTGAATGAGAATGTCCTCCCGTTGCACTCGGGTACTATTCGACGAAAGGGGCGAGTTTTCACAATTTGTTGCACAGAATTTTTTATCTGCCCTCGCATCTAAGCTCTTTTAACCTGAGCGGCGAGGGCGGCACGGCACACATTCGTGCCACACGGGTGCTCTTGAGAAAAGCACCTGATTGAACCCGGCCCGGCAATGCGTTGCCCGGTCCACTTAGCCAAAGGCTCTGGAAATCCCATGTCCGATCGTTTCGAACTCTTCCTCACTTGCCCCAAGGGCCTCGAAGGCCTGCTCATCGAGGAAGCCGTCGGGCTTGGCCTTGAAGAGGCGCGCGAGCACACTTCGGCGGTGCGCGGCATGGCCGACATGGAGACGGCGTATCGCCTGTGCCTGTGGTCGCGCCTGGCCAACCGCGTGTTGCTGGTCCTCAAGCGTTTTCCAATGAAGGACGCCGAAGACCTGTACCACGGTGTGCTGGATGTCGACTGGCAAGACCACATGCTGGCCGATGGCACCCTGGCGGTGGAGTTCAGCGGGCACGGCTCGGGCATCGATAACACCCATTTCGGCGCCTTGAAGGTCAAGGACGCCATCGTCGACAAGCTGCGCACCCCGACGGGCGAGCGGCCGTCCATCGACAAGCTCAACCCGGACTTGCGCATTCACCTGCGCCTGGACCGTGGCGAAGCCATTCTCTCCCTGGACCTCTCCGGCCACAGCCTGCACCAGCGCGGCTATCGCCTGCAGCAAGGCGCCGCGCCGCTGAAGGAAAACCTCGCCGCGGCGATCCTGATCCGCGCCGGCTGGCCGCGCATTGCCGCTGAAGGCGGGGCACTGGCCGACCCGATGTGCGGTGTGGGCACGTTCCTGGTGGAAGCCGGGATGATCGCCGCCGACATGGCGCCGAACCTGCGTCGCCAGCAGTGGGGCTTCACCGCCTGGCTCGGCCACGTGCCGGCGCTGTGGAAGAAGCTCCATGAAGAAGCCACCGCCCGCGCTGACGCCGGGTTGGCCAAGCCACCGTTGTGGATTCGCGGCTACGAAGCCGATCCACGGCTGATCCAGCCGGGCCGTAATAACGTCGAGCGTGCGGGCCTGAGCGAGTGGATCAAAATCTATCAAGGCGAAGTCGCCACGTTCGAGCCGCGTCCGGACCAGAACCAGAAGGGCCTGGTGATCTGCAACCCGCCGTACGGCGAGCGTCTGGGCGACGAAGCCAGCCTGCTTTACCTCTATCAGAACCTCGGCGAGCGTCTGCGCCAGGCGTGCCTGAACTGGGAAGCGGCGGTGTTCACCGGCGCTCCGGACCTGGGCAAGCGCATGGGCATTCGCAGTCACAAGCAGTATTCGTTCTGGAACGGTGCCTTGCCCTGCAAGCTGTTGCTAATCAAAGTGCTGCCGGATCAGTTCGTGACCGGCGAGCGTCGTAGCCCGGAACAGCGTCAGGCCGAGCGTGAGCAGGCTGCCTATGATCAGGCGCCTGAAGTCCCGCAAGAGCGCCAGTACAACAAGAACGGCAACCCGATCAAACCGACTCCGGCACCGGCCCCCGTTGTGGAGCAGGCGCGGTTGAGCGAAGGCGGGCAGATGTTCGCCAATCGCCTGCAAAAAAACCTCAAGTTGCTGAGTAAGTGGGCCAAGCGTGAAGGTGTGGATTGCTACCGGGTCTACGATGCCGACATGCCGGAATATTCCATGGCCATCGACCTGTACCACGATTGGGTACACGTCCAGGAATACGTCGCGCCAAAATCCATCGACCCGGAAAAGGCCTCGGCCCGGCTGTTCGACGCCTTGGCGGCGATTCCCCAGGCCCTGAACATCGACAAGAACCGCGTGGTGATCAAGCGTCGCGAGCGTCAGAGCGGCACCAAGCAGTACGAGCGCCAGAGCGCCCAGGGCAAGTTCACCGAGGTCAACGAAGGCGGCGTGAAACTGCTGGTCAACCTCACCGATTACCTGGACACCGGGCTGTTTCTCGACCACCGGCCGATGCGCCTGCGGATCCAGAAAGAAGCGGCCGGCAAGCGCTTCCTCAACCTGTTCTGCTACACCGCGACCGCCAGCGTCCACGCCGCCAAGGGCGGTGCGCGCAGCACCACCAGCGTCGACTTGTCGAAAACCTATCTGGATTGGGCCCGACGCAACCTGTCGCTCAACGGGTTTTCCGACAAAAACCGCCTGGAGCAGGGCGATGTGATGGCCTGGCTCGACGCCAGCCGTGACGAGTACGACCTGATCTTCATCGACCCGCCGACCTTCTCCAACTCCAAGCGCATGGAGGGGGTGTTCGACGTGCAGCGCGACCATGTCCAACTGCTGGACTTGGCCATGGCTCGCCTGGCGCCGGGCGGCGTGCTGTATTTCTCCAACAACTTCCGCAAGTTCCAGCTCGAGGACAACCTCGGCGAGCGCTACGCAGTGGAAGAGATCACCGCCAAGACCATTGATCCGGATTTTGCCCGCAACGGCAAGATTCATCGAGCCTGGAAGATCATGGCGCGTTGACCCGTAGCTGATTGGATCCACGAAGCCTTGTAATTCAAGGCTTCTGGCCTTGTCAGGGGGCTGGCCAAAGTGATGGCGAATAGCTATAACTTAGGCTGTGTCCAGGGCTGTGCCTATGCCTGGCTCCTTTCCCTGAGTTGTATTTATGGCATTGCATCAGGTACGCCCCAGAATCCTGGGCTTTATCAGCGAAGACGTATCGGCCTGGCTGGTGGCTTCGTTGGTCTTGCTGGCCGGTACGTTCCTGACCGGCTTGCTGGCCTGGGCGATGATGAACCTGTCCCAACAGCAGTTAAGCCAGCGCTTCGAGTTGCAAGCCGAAGAGCGCTTCAGTCGCCTTGAGGAGCGTTTCGAGGGGCAGGAGCAACGCCTCGACAGCCTCAGGCGTTTCTTTGCTAACTCGCAAGGGGTTTCCAACGATGAATTCCGCGGCTACGCCGACGCGCTGTTGCGGCGTACCCGCGCCTTCGTCTGGGCGCCGAGGGTGCTTCGGGGCGAACGGCAATCGTTTGAACAGCTGGCACGGGCCGAAGGGGCAGACAGCTTTGCTATCCGTGAGGCCGATGACACCGGTGGTTTGCGGCAAGCCGCTGAGCGGGACGAATACGCGCCAATGCTCTATATCCAGAGCCAGGCGTCCTCCGGGTCATTGTTGGGGTTGGATCTACTGGCCGACCCATTACGCCGTGCCACGCTCGAGCGGGCTCGCCAGCGTGGCGCTCTGGTGGTCTCGCAGCCATTGGATCTGATGGGCGGCGACCCGGGCTTTACGCGTGGAGTTTTGCTGGTTGCACCGGTCACCAGGGCATCGGCGAAGGAGCCGTTCGGCTACGTGGTGGCGGCCATCAGCATGCGCCAGTTGGTCGGTGATGGCCTGCCGGAGTCCGGTCATGACAACCTTTCGATGCGTGTCCTGGATTTGTCCACGGATGATCGGGAGGAAATACTGTTCGAGTCCCCCGACCCAGCGGCCGACAGCGATTTGTCGGCGACCCGTCTGTTACGTCTGGCCGATCATGACTTTCGGGTGGAGTTGCGGCCCAGCAGCACCTTTCTGGCGACCAACCATTCCACCGCAATGAGCCTGGTGGTGCTGGGCAGTTTGCTCAGCCTGTTGCTCAGCGCCTTGCTCTACGTGTTGGTCAGCCAGCGGCAACGGGCCCTGAAACTGGTGGAGCAACGGACCCAAGAACTGCGCGCCCGTGAACAAGAGTTGCGCGGTACCCATGGGCAGTTGCGGGGCGTGCTGGATGCCGCGACCCAAGTCGCGATCATCGCCACGGACCTGCGCGGTGTCATCACCACGTTCAATGCCGGCGCTGAACAGATGCTCGGCTATGACAGCAGTGAGGTCCTGCACAGCATGACGCTCGAGGGCCTGCACGTTCCGCGCGAACTCCAGGCCCGGGCCGCGCAGCTCGGCGCGCGTTATGGCAAACCGATCCCTACGTGCCACGCCATGTTGGTCGAAGGGGGCGAGCAGGGTGGCCAACAGGCCCGGGAATGGACGCTGGTGCGTCGCGATGGCAGCCACTTGACCGTGAACATGCTGGCCACGCCGATGCTCGATGACCAGGGGCTGTGGGTCGGGCATCTGGCGATCTGCATCGATATCACCGAACGCAAGCGCGTCCACGAGGCCCTGGCCGCCCGGGACCTGTTGTTGAAAAAACTCAGCGCCCACGTTCCCGGCGGTATTTATCAGTTCAAAATGGATTTCAATGGCCGCTTCAGCGTGATCTATGCCAGTGACGGCATTCGCGAGATCTACGAGCTGGAGCCCGATGTGTTGGTGGCAAACGCCGAAGCAGTGTTCTTGCGCATTCACCCGCTGGACAACGCCCGGGTTCGCGCCTCGATTCGTGCTTCGGCCGATACCTTGAGCCCGTGGCGGGAGGAGTACCGTGTGCAGTTGCCCCTGCGTGGCCTGCGATGGGTGCGCGGCGAGGCCACGCCTGAGGAGTTGCCCGGCGGTGGAGTTCTGTGGCACGGCTATATCTCGGATATTTCCGATCTCAAGCGGGTGGAAGAGGAGCTGCGGGCCTTGTCGGTGACCGATGCCTTGACCGGCATCCGCAACCGGCGCTATTTCCAGGAGCGCCTGACCTCGGAAATGCTCCGGGTCGAACGCGGCTCTGGCGAGCTGGCGGTCATCATGCTCGACATCGATCACTTCAAGCGTATCAATGATCAGCACGGCCATGCCGTGGGCGACCGCGTATTGCAGGCGGTTTGCCAGCGCATTGCCCAGCGGCTCAGGCGTACCGACGTGTTCTGCCGGCTGGGCGGGGAGGAGTTCGTGGTGCTGTGCCCTGACACCGACGGTACCAGCGCCTATGCATTGGCCATTGGCCTGTGGGAAGGCCTGCGCGGTGCGCCGATCGATGACGTGGGTATCGTCACCGCCAGTTTTGGTATTGCCAGTTGGCGTGTCGGGGAGGGCGCGGATGCGTTGCTGTTGCGGGCTGACTCAGGCGTGTATGCGGCCAAGCAGGCCGGACGGGATCGGGTCGAGTCGCAGCCGGGGGCGTAGGCGGGTACTCGGTCAACTGTGGGAGCGGGCTTGCTCGCGAAGGCGGTGTTACATCCAACAATTTCGTTGACTGACACACTGTCTTCGCGAGCAAGCCCGCTCCCACATGGGGTCTCTGGTCGCCGCTAACCTTTGGCGAATCGAGAACTCAGAGCACCGAAGCCGTCTGCGGCAATTTTGGCTGGCGGTACAGGTCCAGCAGCACCTGGTCCAGCACCGACGAAGCGCCCCAGGGTTTCGGGTCGTTGAGGATTGCCACCACCGCCCAGGTGTTGCCATTGATGTCACGGCTGAAGCCGGCGATGGCGCGGACGGTGTTCAGGGTGCCGGTCTTGACGTGGGCTTCACCGGCCATGGCGGTGGTCTTCAGGCGTTTGCGCATGGTGCCGTCGGTGCCGGCAATCGGCATCGAACTGATGAACTCCGCCGAATATGGGCTGCGCCAGGCGGCCTGCAGCATCGCGGCCATTTCCCGGGCGCTGACCCGCTCGGCGCGGGACAGGCCGGAGCCGTTCTCCATCACCAGGTGCGGCGCGGTGATGCCTTTCTTGGCCAGCCACTGACGCACCACCCGTTGCGCCGCCTTGGCGTCGTCACCGTCGGCTTCGTTGCGGAACTGCGCGCCGAGGCTCAGGAACAATTGCTGCGCCATGGTGTTGTTACTGTATTTGTTGATGTCGCGGATGATCTCCGCCAGGTCCGGCGAGAACGCCCGGGCCAGCACCTTGGCGCTGCTCGGGGTCGGGGCCAGGCGGTCCTTGCCCTGGATGCTGCCACCCAGTTCTTTCCAGATCGCCCGCACCGCACCGGCGGTGTAGGTGGCGTGGTCCAGCAGCGACAGGTAGGTCTGGGAGCTGCAACCGTCACCCAGCTGGCCGCCGACGGTCACGGTCACGCTGCCGTCCGCCTGGGGCACCGGGTTGTAGCGTACGCCGCCGGTGCATTGCTTGGAGTTGACCGCCTTGACCTGGTTTTCGATACGGATGCTGGCAATCGGCGGTTCCACCGACACCAGCACGCGGCCGCCGTCATTGCGGGCGACGAAGCGCAGGGCCTTGAGGTTGACCAGCAGCGAGTCGGGCTTGACCAGGAACGGTTTGTTTTCGTCGTTGCCGTCGTCATTGAACTCGGGCAATTGCGGCTGGATGAAAAAACCGCGGTCGAGCACCAGGTCGCCGGTGACTTGCTGCACGCCGTTGGCCCGCAGGTCACGCATCAGCAGCCAGAGCTTTTCCATGTTCAGCTTGGGGTCGCCGCCACCCTTGAGGTACAGGTTGCCGTTGAGAATGCCACCGCTGAGGGTGCCGTCGGTGTAGAACTCGGTTTTCCACTGGTGATTGGGGCCGAGCATTTCCAGGGCTGCGTAGGTGGTCACCAGTTTCATGGTGGACGCCGGGTTCACCGAGACATCGGCGTTGTGCAGGGTCGGGGTGCCGGGGCCGTTGAGCGGGATCATCACCAGGGACAGGGCATCGTCTTGCAGCTTGCTGGCCTTGAGGGCTTTTTGCACGTTGGGCGACAGGGCGGTGTTGATCGTGGCGGCGCTGGTGGTGACAGGGAGGGCCAAGGGAAGGAGAAGGCTGGCCAGAAGCAGTGGACGCAAAGATTTGATCATGTGAAATAAAACCCTACGGGCGAGGGGAAAAAAACGAGGACATGGAAATGAACGCCCTCAACGGTCACGAAAGTGTCGGCATTATGCCCCAAGGTGCGACGGCTTGTGCCGTGCCTGAGCCCTTCCAGGCGCTATTTTTTTACCGACGGTAGGTCGACGCACCCGATCAGTCGGGCAATCGACGCACCAAACTGGTAAAGTGCCGGCCGTTATTACTTATGAGGATTGTTCCAATGGCGACTAACCGTTCCCAGCGTCTGCGCAAAAAACTGTGCGTGGATGAATTTCAAGAGCTGGGTTTCGAACTGAACCTGGATTTCAAAGAAGATCTGGCCGATGAGGCTATTGACGCTTTCCTCGACGCTTTCCTGAAAGAAGCCATGGAAGCCAATGGCCTGGGCTATGTCGGCGGCGACGACTACGGTCTGGTTTGCCTGCAGAAGCGTGGCTCGGTGACCCAAGAGCAGCGTGCAGCCGTTGAGGCCTGGCTCAAGGCGCGTCCTGAGCTGACCAGCGTTGAAGTCAGCCCGCTGATGGACGTCTGGTACCCGGAAAAGCCGATCAATCCGGTCGCTTGATGTTCCGATGATGTTCCGAAACCGGCAGCCCGTATGGGTGCCGGTTTTTTTGTGCCTGTCTGTTGGGTTGATCGTTCCCAGCGTGGGAACGATCAATCCTTGCGCCAGTTCAGGATCACCAAGGTCAACACCCCCGCCACAATTCCCCAGAACGCCGAGCCGACGGAAAACAGCGTCAGCCCCGATGCCGTGACCATGAAGGTGACCAGCGCCGCTTCCCGTTCCCGGGCTTCGCTCATGGCGATGCTCAAGCCATTGATGATCGACCCGAACAATGCCAGCGCCGCGATGGACAGCACCAGTTCCTTGGGCAGCGCCGCGAACAACGCCGCCAGCGTCGCGCCGAACACCCCGGCAATCCCGTAGAAAACCCCGCACCAGACCGCTGACGTGTAGCGCTTGTTGCGATCTTCATGGGCGTGCGGCCCGGTGCAGATGGCCGCGCTGATGGCCGCCAGGTTGATGCCATGGGAGCCGAACGGGGCCAATAGCAGCGAAGCGATACCGGTGGTGGTGATCAACGGTGAGGCCGGCACGTTGTAACCGTCGGCCCGCAGCACGGCGATGCCGGGCATGTTCTGCGAAGTCATCGCCACCACAAACAGCGGAATGCCGATGCTGATGGTGGCCGCCAGGGAAAAGTGCGGGGCGGTCCAGACCGGTGTTGCGACTTCCAGGGCGAAGTTGCTGAAATCCAGCAATCCCAACAGCCCGGACAGCGCCGTGCCGATCAGCAGCGCCGCCAGCACGGCGTAGCGCGGCGACAGGCGCTTGACGATCAGGTAGGTGAAAAACATCCCCAGTACCAGGCCGGTGCGATGTTGGGCGGCAACGAAAATCTCGCTGCCGATCTTGAACAGGATCCCGGCCAGCAATGCCGCCGCCAGCGAGGCTGGAATGCGTTTGACCAGGCGCTCGAAACTGCCGGTCAGGCCGCAGATGGTTACCAGCACCGCGCAAGTGATGTAGGCGCCGATGGCCTCGCCATAACTCACGCCGCCCAGGCTGGTAATCAGCAAGGCCGCACCCGGTGTCGACCAGGCAATGGTGACCGGCGTGCGATAACGCAACGACAGGCCAATGGAGCACACCGCCATGCCGATGGACATCGCCCAGATCCACGACGAAATCTGCCCGCTGCTCAGCCCCGCCGACTGCCCGGCCTGGAACATCAGCACCAGGGAACTGGTGTAGCCGGTCATCATGGCGATGAACCCGGCGACAAAAGCTGAGGGCGAGGTATCGGCCAACGGACGAAGTGGCGTGGTCGTGACTTCGGTCATGGTGGGTGGTGGTCCTTGTTGTAGATTGGCTGGACTGGATGACGCCACAGATTTGGGTTTAAAGCTTAAACTCAACGTAGTTGCCGATTGCAATACAGCCATGCCCGCAAACAGCCATACAGTCGTGTTGCCATCAGAGGTTGTGTACAATCGCCGTGTTGTTTACGCGATACTTGCCAGCGACCCGCTGTGCCGTATTACAGTCACGGTCAATTCGCCGCAGTTCTCCCGACCCGAGTGCCCATGAACGAACAGTTGCAGCCCCTCAAGAAACAACCGCGAGCAGGTAAAGCCGGCCGCAGCGGAACCCAGGACGATATTGTCTATGCGCACATCTTCGAGGCCATCCTCGAGCAGCGCCTGGCGCCCGGGACAAAGTTGAGCGAAGAGGCACTGGGGGAAATTTTCGGGGTCAGCCGCACGATCATTCGCCGGGCATTGTCACGCCTGGCCCATGAAGGGGTGGTGTTGCTGCGGCCCAATCGCGGCGCCGTGGTGGCCAGCCCAAGTGTCGAAGAGGCCCGCCAGGTGTTCCTGGCCCGGCGCCTGGTGGAGCGGGCGATCACCGAACTGGCGGTGCAGCACGCCACGGCCGAACAGCTGGCTGAATTGCGGCAGATGGTCAGTGACGAGCGCGACAGTTTCTCCCGCGGTGACCGCGGCGCCGGCATCCGTCTGTCGGGCGAGTTTCACCTCAAGCTGGCCGAAGCGGCAAAAAACGCCCCGCTGATCAGCTTCCAGCGCAGCCTCGTGTCCCAGACGTCGCTGATCATCGCCCAATACGAAAGCGGCAACCGTTCCCACTGCTCCTATGATGAACACACCCAGCTGATCGACGCCATCGAGGCGCGTGACGCCAAGCTGGCGGTGGACCTGATGATGCACCACATGGACCACATCGACAGCAAGCTCAACCTCGACGAAGAAAGCGCGTCGGATGATTTGCATGCGGTGTTTTCGCATCTGTTGCAGAGCAAGAAACCTGGGCGCTCGACGGCCAAGCTCTGATTGAGTGGCGTCAGTGGCACCGCGTCGGCTTCATCGCGAGCAGGCTCGCTTCCACATTGGATTTAGGGTGCCTACATATCCCTGTGGGAGCGAGCTTGCTCGCGATAGCAATCCAACAGCCAATAAAAATCTACCGATGATGTACTAACCGGCCAGCCGCATACGTCTGCGCCACTGTCCGGTCATCCCCCAGCGTCATCAACACAAACAACCGCTCGGCAATGTCCCGGGCCTGCTTCAGGCGATAATCCAGCAGCGGCGTGGCGTTGTAGTCCAGCACCAAAAAGTCCGCATCCGTGCCCGGCTGCAAAGTCCCGATCCGGTCTTCCAGGCGCAAGGCCCGGGCGCCGCCGAGGGTGGCCAGGTACAGCGATTTGAACGGGCTCAGTCGCACGCCCTGTAGCTGCATCACCTTGTAGGCTTCGTTCAGGGTCTGCAGCAGCGAAAAGCTGGTGCCGCCGCCCACATCCGTGCCCAACCCCACGTTCACTTTGTGTTTTTCGGCCATCGGCAGGTTGAACAGGCCGCTGCCGAGGAAAAAGTTCGAGGTCGGGCAGAACGCAATGGCCGAACCGGTCTCGGCCAGGCGTGCGCATTCGTCGTCGCACAAATGCACGCCGTGGGCGAACACCGAACGCGCGCCGAGCAGTTGGTAGTGGTCGTAGACGTCCAGATAACCCTTGCGCTCGGGAAACAGCGCCTTGACCCATTGCACTTCCTGCAAGTTTTCACTGATGTGGGTCTGCATGTACAAGTCGGGATATTCCCCCAGTAGCTGACCGGCCAGGGTCAGTTGCTCCGGGGTGCTGGTGGGGGCGAAGCGTGGGGTCACGGCGTAATGCAGGCGGCCCTTGCCGTGCCAGCGCTCGATCAGCGCCTTGCTCTCGGTGTAGCTGGATTCGGCGGTGTCGGTCAGGTAGTCCGGGGCGTTGCGGTCCATCATCACTTTGCCGGCGATCATCCGCAGGTCGAGCTTCTCGGCCACTTCGAAAAACGAATTCACCGATTGCGGATGCACACTGCCAAACACCAACGCTGTGGTGGTGCCGTTGCGCAGTAGCTCCTTGACGAAAATATCGGCCACCGCGTCGGCGTGGGCCTTGTCGGCAAACTGGCCTTCGCAGGGGAAGGTGTAGGTGTTGAGCCAGTCCAGCAACTGCTCGCCGTAGGCGCCCACCATGCCGGTCTGCGGCAGGTGGATGTGGGTGTCGATGAAACCGGGGGTGATCAGTGCATTCTGGTGATGGACGACTTCGATGTCCGCCGCCAGGGTTGGCAGCAGGTCGTGGGCGTGGCCGATGGCGCTGATCTGGCCGTTTTCTACCACCAGCAAACCGTCTTCGAAATATTCATAAGACGCTTCGATGCCGACTTCGGCGGGATCGGCGAGGCTGTGGAGCAGGGCGGCACGGTAGGCTTTACGTGTCAGAGGCATGGGAATTCTCAACGAGGGTTCAACGGTTCGCCTGGCTGCGGCGCGAGACCGGCAGCAGTTTGGCAATCGGTTCGGCGCGGGCGGTGTGCTGGCCGAAATCCGCGTTATAGGTGGCGATGATTTCGCCGGCGATAGAGATGGCGATTTCCACCGGCAACTTGCCTTTGACTTCGCCGATGCCCATCGGGCAACGCATGCGTTGCAAGGTGCTGCTGTCGAAGCCGCGATCACGCAGGCGATGTTCGAACTTGACTCGTTTGGTCTTCGAGCCGATCAGGCCGAAGTAGGCGAAGTCGTTGCGCTTGAGGATCGCGGCGCTCAATTCCAGGTCGAGCTGATGGTTGTGGGTCATGACGATGCAGTAGCTGCCGGCGGGCAATTCGTCGACTTCATCCAGTGGCTCTTCGCTCACGATCTTGCGCACACCGTGGGGCAGATGTTCGGGGAATTCCGCCTCCCGCGAGTCGATCCAGCGCACCTTGCAGGGCAGGCTCGCCAGCAGCGGTACCAACGCGCGACCGACATGGCCGGCACCGAATACGGCGATCTGCGCTTGCACCTGGCCCATGGGTTCGAACAGCAATACGGTCACGCCGCCGCAGCACTGGCCCAGGCTGGCACCAAGGCTGAAGCGTTCCAGATGAGTGTTCTGCTGGCCGCTGGCAAGCATTTGCCGGGCGATCTCCATGGCCTTGTATTCCAGGTGCCCGCCACCGATGGTGTCGAAGATCTGGCTGGCGCTGATGACCATTTTCGAACCGGCGTTACGCGGGGTCGAGCCGAGTTCCTCGATGATCGTCACCAGCACGCAGGGTTCACCGCGGGTTTGCAGGTCGGCGAGGGCGCTGATCCAGTTGTACATATTCACCTCGACATCTCTTTTGTCTGTTCGGCCGCCTTCGCGAGCAAGCCCGCTCCCACATTTGGATCGCGGTCCCCTGTGGGAGCGAGCTTGCTCGCGATCGGCCGCGCCTCGGTATCAGAGCGAAGCCAACTCGGTTTCAGCTTCTCCAACCTTCACTGTCTTCAGCTGCCGCATCTGCTCACACCCCCACAACACCCGCTCCGGCGTCGCCGGCGCGTCGATTTTCGGCTGGTGCCGGTAATCCCCCAGGCTCGCCACGGCGTCCTTGATGGCGCACCACGCGGCGATGCCGAGCATGAACGGCGGCTCGCCCACGGCTTTGGAATGGAACACCGTGTCTTCGGGGTTCTTGCGGTTTTCCACCAGTTTGACCCGCAGGTCCAGCGGCATGTCGGCCACGGCGGGGATCTTGTAGCTGGCCGGGCCATTGGTCATCAGCTTGCCCTTGTCGTTCCACACCAACTCTTCCATGGTCAGCCACCCCATGCCCTGGATGAACCCGCCCTCGACCTGGCCGATGTCGATGGCCGGGTTCAGCGAGGCGCCGACGTCGTGGAGGATGTCGGTGCGCAGCATCTTGTACTCGCCCGTGAGGGTGTCGACGATCACTTCGGCACACGCTGCGCCAAAGGCGTAGTAGTAGAAGGGCCGGCCACGGGCCTGGCTGCGGTCGTAATAGATTTTCGGGGTCTTGTAGAAGCCGGTGCTCGACAGCGAGACCTGGGCGAAATACGCCTGCTGCACCAGCGCCTCGAACGACAGGATGTGATCGCGTACCCGCACATGGCCGTTGTGGAATACCACGTCTTCTTCGCTGACCTTGTACTGCCGCGCGGCGAACTCCACCAGACGCCGCTTGATGGTTTCGGCGGCATTCTGCGCGGCCTTGCCGTTCAGGTCGGCGCCGCTGGAGGCAGCGGTGGGCGAGGTGTTCGGGACTTTGTCGGTGTTGGTCGCGGTGATCTGCACCCGGTCCATTTCCACCTGGAACACCTCGGCCACCACTTGGGCGACCTTGGTGTTCAGGCCCTGGCCCATTTCGGTGCCGCCATGGTTCAGGTGGATGCTGCCATCGGTGTAGACGTGGATCAGCGCGCCGGCCTGGTTGAGGAAACTGGCGGTGAACGAAATGCCGAATTTCACCGGCGTCAGCGCCAAGCCTTTTTTCAGGATCGGGCTATTGGCGTTGTAGCGGCGGATCGCTTCGCGGCGTTCGGCGTACTGGCTGCTTTGCTCAAGCTCGGCGGTCATTTCCTCGAGCATGTTGTGCTCGACGGTCTGGTAGTAGTGGGTGACGTTGCGTTCGGTCTTGCCGTAGTAGTTGGCCTTGCGCACGGCCAGCGGATCCAGACCCAGGTGCCGGGCGATGGCATCCATCACCTCTTCGATGGCGACCATGCCTTGTGGCCCGCCGAAACCACGGTAGGCGGTGTTCGAGGCGGTGTTGGTCTTGCAGCGGTGGCCGTTGATGGTCGCATCGCCCAAGTAATAGGCATTGTCGGCATGGAACATCGCCCGGTCGACAATCGACGCCGACAGGTCCGGCGAGCAACCGCAATTCCCCGCCAGTTCCAGGGCAATGCCGTGCAGGCGCCCGCTGCTGTCGAAACCCACGTCGTATTCGATGTAGAAGGGGTGGCGCTTGCCGGTCATCAGCATGTCTTCGACCCGGGGCAGGCGCATCTTGGTTGGCTGGCCCGTGAGGTGGGCGATGACCGCGCACAGGCACGCCGGGCTGGCGGCCTGGGTTTCCTTGCCACCGAATCCGCCGCCCATGCGGCGCATATCCACCACGACCTTGTTCATCGACACGCCCAGCACTTCGGCCACCAGTTTCTGCACTTCGGTGGGGTTCTGGGTGGAGCAATAGACGATCATGCCGCCATCTTCGGTGGGCATTACCGAGGAGATCTGGGTTTCCAGGTAAAAGTGTTCCTGGCCGCCGATGTGCAGCGAACCCTGGATGCGATGCTCGGCGCTCGCCAGGGCGGTGGCCGAGTCACCGCGTTGGTGGGTGTGGCTGTCGAGCACGAAATGCCGTTTGCGCAGGGCTTGGACAACATCCAGTACCGGCTCCAGGTCTTCGTATTCGACGATGGCTGCCATCGCGGCCTGGCGGGCGGTGTCCAGGTCCTTGGCGGCGACGGCCAGCACTGGTTGACCGACGAACTGCACGTCGTCGATGGCCAGCAGCGGATCGCCGGGCAGCAGCGGGCCGATGTCCTTCAGCCCCGGAATGTCGGCATGGGTAATGGCGATACGCACGCCTTCGAAGGCGTAGCAGGGCGCGGTGTCGATGCGGATGATCCGGGCGTGGGCGCGGTCTGACAGCCGGGCGTAAACGTGCAATTGGTTAGGGAATTCGAGACGGTCATCGATGTACTGCGCCTCGCCGGACACGTGCTTGGCGGCGCTGTCATGCTTGACGCTGCGGCCCACGCCGGTGGTCAGGTCGCGGGCGAACAGCTCGGCCAGTTCGGCTTGAGTCTTCTCTACGGTGTGATGGTTAGACATAAGCGGTCACCCGAGTCTCGATGTTCGGCGTTTGCAGTTCGATGAAGTATTTGCGCAACAGGTTGCGGGCGCTGAGCAGGCGGTATTCCTTGCTGGCGCGGAAGTCCGACAGCGGTGTGAAATCCTCGGCCAGGGCCGCGCAGGCGCGTTCGACGGTGTTGTCGTTCCACGGCGCACCGACCAGTACGGCTTCGCAATGCTTGGCGCGTTTGGGCGTCGCGGCCATGCCGCCGAAGGCGATCCGGGCATCGCGGACCACGCCATTGTCGATCCGCAGGTTGAACGCGGCGCACACGGCGGAAATGTCATCGTCCAGGCGCTTGGAAACTTTGTAGGCGCGAAACGCCTGCTCGGCACTGGCCCGGGGCACGATGATCTTCTCGATGAATTCGCTTTCCTGGCGTGCAGTGACGCGGTAGTCGATGAAATAGTCTTCCAGCGCCAGGGTGCGGCGGGTCTGGCCCTTGCACAGCACGATCTGCGCGCCGAGGGCGATCAGCAGCGGCGGGGAGTCGCCAATCGGCGACGCATTGCCGATGTTGCCGCCCAAGGTGCCTTGGTTGCGGATCTGCAGCGAGGCAAAGCGTTGCAGCAGTTCGCCGAAGTCCGGGTATTCGCCTTTCAAAGCCTCGTAACAATCGGAAAGCGCTGTGGCGGCACCGATCTCCAGGCGATCATCGAAGCGTTCGATGCGCTTGAGCTCGGCCACGTTGCCCACGTAGATCATCACCGGCAGGGTGCGGTGAAACTGCGTGACTTCCAACGCCAGGTCGGTGCCGCCGGCCAACAGGCGCGCCTGGGGATAAGCATCATAGAGATCGGCCAGGTCGGCCACGGTCAGCGGTACCAGGCAGCGCTTGTCGCCGCTGTTGAGTTCGCCGGTTTCGGTCGGGGCGATGGCTTTGAGGCGGGCGATGGTATCGGCCTCGCGGGCGTCGAACTGGTCCGGCTGCTTACCGCAGCAGGCCTGCTCGGCCGCGGCCAGGATCGGCCGGTAGCCGGTGCAGCGACAGAGGTTGCCGGCCAAGGCTTCGTGGGCCTTGTGCGCGTCGGGTTGCGCGCTGTTCTTTTGCAAGGCAAACAGCGACATGACGAAGCCAGGTGTACAGAAACCGCACTGCGAACCGTGGCAATCGACCATCGCCTGCTGGACGCTGTGCAACTGACCCTGGTGCTTGAGGTCTTCGACGCTGATCAGTTGCTTGCCGTGCAGGGCCGAGACGAAGGTCAGGCATGAATTGAGACTGCGATAGCGCATGCGCTCACGGCCGGTTTCATCCATGTGCAGTTCGCCGACCACCACGGTGCACGCGCCACAGTCGCCGCTGGCGCAGCCTTCTTTGGTACCGGATTTACCGACGTGCTCGCGTAAATAGTTGAGCACGGTCAGGTTCGGGTCCAGGGCGTGCTCGCTACGGAGTTCCTGGTTGAGTAAAAACTGGATCACGGAAGGCCTCGCAGACTCATTATTGTTGTATCGACTTGGGCCGAATTTATCAGTTCTGACTTTTCGGTCAATGATTTTCTGACTTAAAGGTCAGGAAAATTCGTTTGGTCGATAAACAACGGTTTCGGGTATTGATCCTCGAGGGATGTCCTATACCCATCAGTTAAGCGCAAATCCCTGTGGGAGCGGGCTTGCTCGCGAAGACGGGGTTTCTGCCGGTAGATTTTTTGCGGACGGACTGGCCTCTTCGCGAGCAAGCCCGCTCCCACAAGGGCCGGACCACTAAAAAATTGCTTATATCGTGCCAAAAACCCGGTGCAGGCCCTGCGCCATGACGTATTGAGTGCGCTACACTGCGCCGCTTGTGCAAATCGAAGAGTTTGAAGGACAACCATGACGTTCAAGGCCCCGGACAGCCTCGCCGAGCAAATCGCCCATCATCTCGCCGAGCGCATCATTCGCGGCGAAATGAAGCCGGGAGAGCGCATCCAGGAGCAAAAGGTCACGTTGGCGCTCAATGTCAGCCGCGGCTCGGTGCGCGAGGCCCTGCTGATTCTGGAGCGGCGCCACCTGATCGCCATCCTGCCGCGCCGTGGCGCGCACGTCACCGAGCTCACCGAACACAATGTGCGCAGTCTTTGTGCGCTGATGAGTGAGTTGTACATCCTGCTGGGCCATGCCGTGGCCCATGGCTGGCAGGATCAAGCCGACATGGCGCCGTTCGTGGCCATCCAGCAGCGTCTCAAGGACGCGTTTGCACGCCAGGACATCCGCACCTTTGTCGACGAAAGCTTCAGCGTGATGCGCGCTGCGTATCCGTTCGCCAACAACCCTTACTTGCAGGAAACCGTCGAGAACCTGCAACCGGCCATGAGTCGCGCCTATTTTCTCGCCCTGGAACAACGCAAGGCTGAAATGGGCGAGTTTCTCGATCTGTTCCAGCGCCTGCTCGCCGCTGTGCTGGCCCGTGATTTGCCGCAGATCCGCATCGTGCTGACGGCCTACGCCCAGCGCAGTTGCGATCTGGTGGTCTCTGCCCTGACGAAGGCCTGAACGTGCGGCTCAAGTGCATCAAATTGGCGGGGTTCAAATCCTTCGTCGACCCGACCACGGTGAACTTCCCCAGTAATATGGCGGCGGTGGTCGGGCCCAATGGCTGCGGCAAGTCGAACATCATCGACGCCGTGCGCTGGGTGATGGGCGAGAGCTCGGCCAAGAACCTGCGCGGCGAGTCGATGACCGACGTCATCTTCAACGGCTCCACCAGCCGCAAACCGGTGAGCCAGGCCAGCATCGAGCTGGTGTTCGACAACTCCGACGGCACCCTGGTTGGCGAATATGCGGCTTATGCGGAGATTTCCATTCGTCGCAAAGTGACCCGCGACAGCCAGAACAGTTACTTCCTCAACGGCACCAAGTGCCGGCGTCGCGACATCACCGATATTTTCCTCGGCACCGGCCTGGGCCCGCGCAGCTACTCGATCATCGAGCAGGGCATGATCTCCAAGCTGATCGAGGCCAAGCCCGAGGACCTGCGCAACTTCATCGAAGAAGCCGCCGGCATCTCCAAGTACAAGGAGCGGCGCCGCGAAACCGAAAACCGCATCCGCCGCACCCACGAAAACCTCGCCCGCCTGACCGACCTGCGCGAAGAACTCGAGCGCCAGCTCGAACGCCTGCACCGTCAGGCCGAGGCCGCCAAGAAGTACCAGGAATACAAGGGCGAGGAGCGTCAGCTCAAGGCCCAGTTGTCGGCCCTGCGCTGGCAGGCGTTGAACGAGCAGGTTGGCCAGCGCGAGGCCGTCATCGGCAACCAGGAAGTCAGCTTTGAGGCGTTGGTGGCCGAACAGCGCAACGCCGATGCCGCCATCGAGCGCCTGCGGGACGGGCACCACGACCTGTCCGAGCGCTTCAACCTGGTGCAAGGGCGCTTCTACTCCGTGGGCGGCGACATCGCCCGGGTCGAACAGAGCATCCAGCATGGCCAGCAACGGCTGCGTCAGTTGCAGGATGATTTGAAGGAAGCCGAGCGGGCGCGCCTGGAAACCGAATCCCACCTGGGCCACGACCGCACGCTGCTGCTGACCCTTGGTGAAGAGCTGGACAGGCTCACGCCGGAACAGGAAGTCACCAGCGCCGCCGCCGAAGAAGCCGCTGCCGCCCTGGAAGAGGCCGAGCTGACCATGCACGGCTGGCAAGAGCAGTGGGACAGTTTCAACCTGGCCTCGGCCGAGCCGCGGCGTCAGGCTGAGGTCCAGCAATCGCGTATCCAACAGTTGGAAACCAGCATGGAGCGCCTGGCCGAGCGTCAGCGCCGCCTGGCCGAAGAACGCGCCTTGCTCGCGGCGGACCCGGAAGACGCGGCGATTCTTGACCTGGGCGAGCAACTGGCGGCCAGCGAAGCCACGCTCGAAGATTTGCAGGCCAGTGAAGACGCCCAGGTCGAACGGCTTGAGCAACTGCGCCAGGCCTTGCAACTGGCCTTGCAGAACCAGCAACAGGCCCAGGGCGAATTGCAGCGGCTCAATGGGCGCCTGGCCTCGTTGGAGGCCCTGCAGCAAGCCGCGCTGGACCCGGGCACCGGCACCGCCGAGTGGTTGCGCGACCAGCACCTGGCCGAACGCCCGCGGCTGGCGGAGGGCCTGAAGGTCGATGCCGGCTGGGAACTGGCAGTGGAAACCGTGCTGGGCGCGGACCTGCAAGCAGTGCTGGTGGATGACTTCGGCGGCTTCGACCTGTCGGGCTTCACCCAGGGCGATCTGCGTCTGCTCAGCCCGGCCGGCGACGGCGTGCGCGTGCCCGGCAGTTTGCTGGACAAAGTCGAGGCCCAGGTCGATCTGTCGCCGTGGCTGGGGCAGGTCAAGCCGGTGGAAAGCCTTGAGCAGGCTTTGGCTCTGCGCGGACAGTTGGCGGTAGGCGAAAGCCTGATCAGCCGGGACGGCTACTGGGTCGGCCGGCATTTCCTGCGGGTGCGCCGGGCCAGCGAAGCCGAGAGCGGCATGCTCGCCCGGGGCCAGGAAATCCAACGCTTGAGCGCCGAGCGCGAAGAGCGCGAGGCCAGCGTCGAAGCCCTGGAAACCGAATTGCAAAACTTGCGGGCGCAACAGCGTCAACAGGAGAACGGCCGCGAGCACCTGCGTCGACTGTTGCAGGATGAGGCCCGCCAACAAGGCGAGCTCAAGGCGCAGTTATCGGCCGGCAGGGCCAAGCTCGAACAACTGGCCCTGCGTCGCACCCGCCTGGAAGAAGAGATCGCCGAGCTGGGCGAGCAGCGGGCCTTGGAGCACGAACAGATCGGTGAGGCGCGCCTGCAATTGCAGGAAGCCCTCGATGCCATGGCGCTGGACACCGAACAGCGCGAACTGCTGCTGGCCCAGCGCGACAGCCTGCGTGAACGCCTGGACCGAGTACGCCAGGAAGCTCGCCAGCACAAGGATCATGCCCATCAGTTGGCGGTGCGCCTGGGCTCGCTCAAGGCTCAATACGATTCCACGCGCCAGGCCTTGGAACGGCTGGAAATGCAATCCGAACGCCTGACCGAGAAGCGCGAGCAGTTGAGCCTCAATCTGGAGGAGGGCGAAGCGCCGCTGGAAGAGCTGCGCCTCAAGCTCGAAGAGTTGCTCGACAAGCGCATGAGCGTCGACGAAGAACTCAAGACCGCGCAAATTGCCCTGGAAGACGCCGACCGCGAATTGCGCGACGCCGAGAAACGCCGCAGCCAGGCCGAGCAGCAATCCCAGCTGATTCGCGGCCAGATGGAACAGCAGCGCATGGAATGGCAAGCCCTGACGGTGCGGCGCAAAGCCTTGCAGGACCAATTGCTCGAAGATGGCTACGACCTCAACGGCGTGCTTGCCACCTTGGTGGCCGGGGCGAACGAGAAAGACGCCGAAGAGGAGCTGGAACGCATTGCCCAGCGCATCCAGCGGTTGGGGGCGATCAACCTGGCGGCCATCGACGAGTACCAGCAGCAGTCCGAGCGCAAGCGCTATCTGGATGCCCAGAACGACGACCTGGTGGAAGCGCTGGAGACCCTGGAAAACGTCATTCGCAAAATCGACAAGGAAACCCGCAATCGCTTCAAGGATACCTTTGATCAGATCAACGGCGGTTTGCAGGCCCTTTTTCCAAAAGTTTTCGGTGGCGGCAGCGCCTACTTGGAACTGACGGGCGAAGATTTACTCGATACAGGGGTGACAATCATGGCGCGTCCTCCTGGCAAGAAGAACAGCACCATCCATTTGCTCTCCGGTGGCGAAAAGGCACTGACCGCCCTGGCCCTGGTTTTTGCCATCTTCAAGTTGAACCCGGCGCCGTTCTGCATGCTCGATGAAGTCGACGCACCGCTGGACGACGCTAACGTAGGCCGTTACGCACGGCTGGTGAAGGAAATGTCCGAAACGGTGCAGTTCATCTACATCACCCACAACAAGATCGCCATGGAAATGGCCGATCAGCTGATGGGTGTGACCATGCATGAGCCGGGCTGCTCGCGACTGGTGGCGGTGGATGTGGAGGAGGCGATGGCCATGGTGGATGCCTGAAACACAGGCCGTAGGGCATGTACCTGGAGCGCTGTAGGTGTTTTTTACCCCTGGGCCTGTTGTCCAATCCACAGATTGGGCACAAGCCCATGCGACAGACGGTGTAAAGTTATCTTTGGTCGTGCTAGTTTAATGTCAATTTTTCGTATGCGTGGGCAAAACGCCATTCAGAACATAGAGTTGGCGCCACGTTTTAAAGCGGTTTGCAAATAGCTAAGCCCCTTATTTTTCAGCATTTTTATAGAGGCACGGGATTACATGGAAATCGGTCTGCGCGAGTGGCTGATCGTCATCGGCATTATTGTCATTGCCGGTATTCTTTTCGACGGCTGGCGCCGCATGCGCGGTGGCAAGGGGAAACTGAAGTTTCGTCTTGATCGCAGCCTGTCGAACCTGCCGGACGACGACGGCAACGCCGAGTTGCTGGGCCCGCCCCGGGTGCTGGACACCCATAAGGAACCGCAGTTGGACGAGCACGACCTGCCGTCGATGAGCGCGCCTGTGCGTGAGCCTCGGGAATCGGGTTCCAAGCGCGGCAAGCGCAACAGCGAGCCGTCCCAGGGCGACCTGAACCTCAATCTTGACCTGGACGGCGGCCCGAGCTTCAGCAGCCGCGACGACGATTTCCCGGACGATAACAAAACCTCGAACGCCGACAAAGACCAGGCCCAGGCCGAAGAAGTGCTGGTGATCAGCGTGATCTGCCGCGACCCGGCCGGCTTCAAGGGCCCGGCGTTGTTGCAGAACATCCTGGAAAGCGGCCTGCGCTTTGGCGAGATGGACATTTTCCACCGCCACGAAAGCATGGCCGGCAATGGTGAGGTGCTGTTCTCCATGGCCAACGCCGTCAAGCCAGGCGTGTTCGACCTGGACGACATCGACCACTTCAGCACCCCTGCCGTCAGTTTCTTCCTGGGCCTGCCAGGTCCACGTCATCCCAAGCAGGCTTTCGACGTGATGGTGGCTGCCGCACGCAAGCTGTCCCAGGAGCTCAATGGCGAACTGAAGGATGACCAGCGCAGCGTGCTGACTGCCCAAACCATCGAGCATTACCGCCAGCGCATCGTCGAATTCGAACGCCGCGCGCTGACCCAGAAGCGCTGAGCGATGGACGGCTCTCAAACCCAGAGAGCTTATGTGGCGAGGGAGCTTGCTCCCGCTGGGGTGCGAAGCACCCTATGTATCAAGAAAATCGAGCAGCCTAGGCTGCTCTTTTGCTTTATGAGAGAACACCCATGAACGCCGTCGAAACCCGCATCCAACAGCTGCGCACTGAGTTGGATCAGCATAACTACCGCTACCACGTCCTCGACGAGCCGAGCATTCCGGACGCCGAATACGACCGCCTGTTCCACGAGCTCAAGGCCCTGGAAGAGCAGCATCCGGACTTGGTGACCAGCGATTCCCCGACCCAACGGGTCGGCAGCGTGGCACTGTCGGCGTTCAGCCAGGTGCGGCACGAGATCCCGATGCTCAGCCTGGGCAACGCCTTCGACGAAGTCACTATGCGCGAGTTCGACCGCCGGGTAACCGAAGGCCTCGACTTGCCTGTCGGCGATCTATTGGGCGGTGGCGCGGCGGTGGAATACAGCTGCGAGCCGAAGCTCGATGGCCTGGCGGTCAGCCTGTTGTACCAGGATGGCATGCTGGTGCGCGGTGCCACGCGCGGTGACGGCACCACCGGTGAGGACATCAGCGTCAATGTACGTACCGTGCGCAATATCCCCCTCAAGTTGCAGGGCAGCGGTTGGCCGCCGGTGCTGGAAGTGCGCGGCGAGGTGTACATGTCCAAGGCCGGCTTCGAGCGCCTCAACGCCACGCAACTGGAGGCGGGCGGCAAGACCTTCGCCAACCCGCGTAACGCGGCGGCCGGCAGCCTGCGCCAGCTGGATTCGAAGATCACCGCCAACCGCCCGCTGGAGTTCTGCTGCTACGGCATCGGCCAGGTGAGCGCGGACATTGCCGATACGCACATCGGCAATCTCAAGCAGCTCAAGGCCTGGGGCATGCCCATCAGCCGTGAGCTGAAACTGGCCCACGGCATCGACGAATGCCTGGACTACTACCGCGACATCGGCGAGCGGCGCAACGCATTGCCTTATGAAATCGACGGTGTGGTGTTCAAGGTCAACAGCATTGCCTCCCAGCGTGAACTGGGCTTTCGCGCGCGCGAGCCGCGTTGGGCCATCGCCCATAAATTCCCGGCCACCGAAGAACTCACCGAGTTGCTCGACGTCGAGTTCCAGGTCGGCCGCACCGGGGCCGTCACGCCCGTGGCACGACTCAGGCCGGTGAAAGTTGCCGGCGTGACCGTGGCCAACGCCACACTGCACAACATGGACGAAGTGGCGCGCCTGGGCCTGATGATCGGCGATACCGTGATTATCCGCCGTGCCGGTGACGTAATTCCGCAAGTGGTGCAAGTGATCACCGAGCGCCGCCCGGACGATGCCCGTCCGGTCGAGGTCCCCAAACAGTGCCCGGTCTGCGGCTCCCATGTCGAGCGCACGCAGTTGATCAAGCGCAGCAAGGGCCGCGAGACCATCAGCGAAGGCGCGGTGTACCGCTGCGTCGGTCGCCTGGCCTGTGGCGCGCAACTCAAGCAGGCGATCATTCATTTTGTGTCGCGTCGGGCCATGGACATCGAGGGGCTGGGCGAGAAGAGCGTCGAGCAACTGGTGGACGAGGGCCTGGTGGGCTCGCCCGCCGATCTGTATGCCCTGACGTTCGAGCAAGTGGTCGACCTGGAAGGTTTCGCCGAACTGTCGAGCAAGAACCTGCTGGCCGCCATCGTCGACAGCAAGAAGCCGAGCCTGGCGCGCTTCATCTATGCCCTCGGCATTCCGGACGTGGGCGAGGAAACCGCCAAGGTCCTGGCCCGCTCCCTCGGTTCGCTGGAGCGCGTGCAGGCGGCTTTGCCCCAAGTGCTCACGTATCTGCCGGATGTCGGCCTGGAAGTGGCCTACGAGATTCACAGCTTCTTTGAAGACCCGCACAACCGCCAGGTGATCAAGGACCTGCTGCGCCACGGCCTCGATATCCAGGACCAGGGCGAGTTGGGCGCCGAATTTTCCGCCAGCACGACGCTGGGCGGTTTTCTCGACAAGCTGCACATTCCGTCGGTCGGGCCGGGTGGGGCGCAGAAACTGGCGGACAAGTTCGGCTCCCTCGAAGCGGTAATGAGCGCCGACTGGCTGGACATGCGCCAGGCGTTGCCAGAAAAACAGGCCAACGCCGTGCGCGAGTTCTTCGCCATCGCCGCCAATCGCCAACAGGCCGAGGCTGCGGAGCAGCAGCTGCGGGACTTCGGCATGCATTGGCAAAGCGAGAAAAAAGTCGTCGAAGGCCTGCCCGAAGCGGGACACACCTGGGTGTTGACCGGCTCGCTGGAGTTGATGAGCCGCGATGTCGCCAAGGACAAGCTGGAAAGCCTGGGGGCCAAGGTGGCCGGTTCGGTGTCAGCGAAAACCCATTGCGTCGTGGCCGGGCCGGGTGCGGGTTCGAAGTTGGCCAAGGCGAATGAGTTGGGGGTGAAGGTACTGGATGAAGAGGCCTTTGTCGGTTTTTTGAGTAGGCACGGCATCACGGTTTCGTCGTGATCATTCCCGCGCCCTGCGTGGGAACGATCATGCTCGAAGGATGATCTAGTCTTGCAGGCTCCTGGGAAAGATCGCCATGTACCGCTTCTTCGAACAACTGAGCTCACGCATCGCGGCGCCTTTCATGGGCGACCGCTCACGCAACAGTAAGATCTGGTCGTGCCGCTGCGGCCAGTCCCTGTTTTTTCGCAACAGCCAATGCCTGGCTTGCCTGGCGGTGCTGGGCTATCAGCCTGAGCAGAGTCGCCTGTCGTCCTTGCAACCCGGCGAGCAACCCGACACCTGGACGCTGGACGTCGACCCGCAAGCCGGACTGTTCCGTCGTTGCGCCAACCTCGACACGCCGGCGGCGTGCAATTGGCTGTTACCGGCCAACGGCTACGATACCTTGTGCATCGCCTGCAGCCTGAATCGCACCATTCCCGACCTGTCGATCCCGGAAAATCCCGAACGCTGGCGCAAAGTAGAAACCGCCAAGCGCCGGCTGGTGGCGCAACTGATCACCCTTGGCTTGCCGGTCATCCCGAAAACCGTCGATGAAAATATCGGCCTGGCGTTCGACTTCATCGGCGTCGACCCTGATGGCACGCCGCCGACCACGGGGCATGCCAGCGGGTTGGTCACCCTCGACATCAAAGAGGCTGACGATGCCCATCGTGAATACGTGCGCCAGCAGATGCGCGAGCCGTATCGCACCTTGCTCGGGCATTTTCGTCACGAAGTGGGTCACTATTATTGGGATCGCTTGATCGCCAACAGTCACTGGCTCGAGGCCTTTCGCGAGCTGTTTGGCAACGAGCGCGCCAGTTACGCCGAAGCCCTGGAGCGCCACTACCAGCAAGGCGCGCCGTTGGACTGGCAAACCCGCTACGTCAGTGCCTACGCCACCATGCACCCTTGGGAAGACTGGGCCGAAACCTGGGCCCACTACCTGCACATGATGGACGCCGTGGACACCGCGCTGGGGTTCGGCATGAGTGCCCGGGAAATGGATTTTGATTACCAGCCGTTCCCGCCCGAGACCTTGTACGACCCCGAACACACAGGCGGCGAGGCCTTCCTCTCATTCGTCAACGCTTGGATCGAACTGGCCGGCATGCTCAACGAACTGTCCCGCAGCATGGGCCAGCCGGATTTCTACCCGTTCGTCGTACCGGCCGCCGTCATCACCAAGCTGCATTTCATCCATCTGGTGATCCAGGAAGAGGGTGGCCGGGCGGATGAGGTGCTGTTGTAGCTTTGCTCCCACGGCAAGTGCTTGAACATCTTCAGTTTTTTAATCCGGCGGGAACGGTTGTAACTTCTCGTCAGATAGGTACAATGGCGCGGCTCGCCGTCAGGCGGGCGTCGTTATGGTGACCCCATCGGTCCCCCGCAACGATTACCCGTGAACCTGGTCAGATCCGGAAGGAAGCAGCCACAGCGGGAACATTGTGTGCCGGGGTGTGGCTGGTGGGGTTGCCTCCATAACGCCCAGGCCTTCGTTCGCAAGGCTTTTTGAATTCCAAATTTCTTTTTGTTTGCTGATCGATATCGATCGTTGCTTTCTGCTGTCCCGGCTTTGGCCAGGCAGGGCAGTCGAAGCCCAAAAAAGCAGCCCGGTCCTATTGCACATCGACAGGGCCGGGCTCAGAAACGCTTGCGGTTCTGCGGTCAGTATTGAGCCTTTACATACTCAGCAATCGGCTCCTGCAGCAGGTCCTGTGGATGATCCCCGCCAAAGGTCGCCCATTTGCTTTTACCCGTCAGGATCGCAGACCCCAACGGTTCCGCGCCCGTCGGGCCATAGATGGCGAGCTTCACTTCAATCTTGTCGGGGATGCCTGACCATTCTGTGGCGCGTTCTTCCCAATGGAGGATTTCCGGGATGACGTAGTAGCCCGAGGGGCTGTTTTGTCTCAGGCAGCTCAGTTCACGGCACGCGCCCATGACCGTCACACGGTTGGTGTAATGAGAGAAGGCCGTTTTAACGGCGGCGGCTGTCATGTCGCCGGAAGCAGGGTATACCGTCGTTTCGTAGCGGCCGTCGATCGGCGTGGCGATGGCGATTGGCATTTGCCGATCAAGTTTTGCCTGGCTGGGGAATACATCTTGTTGTGCATATTTAGCGGTGCAGCCGGTGGCGAGTAGCGAAATAAGGATGATCGAGAGTTTATGCACGGTGTGCCCTTGGGATTCTATTGATGTCAGCGGGTCGCAGGCATCATGGGGATGCAAGATGGGCTTTGATAGTCGGGGTTCGCGGTCGGCGATGTCAACGTGACATTAGTTGTTGGCTCACCGACGGAATCGAAGGGCATGGGTACCGGTTGCCTGTTGGACAAGCCAAAGAGAAGCCAGGCCTGTCTTTTTCATGACGGCATCAAGACTTGGACATCGCCTGGTCAACCGCGGCGATCAGCTTCCCCAGGTCCTTCGGCGTGGCTTTGTGTATGACACCGAACAGATAGGCCCGCTGTTCGTCTTCCTCGCTCATGTCGGTGAAGAACGCTTTCAGCTGCACATCCAGAACGTTGGCAAGCAGGAACAAGGCTTCGACGCTGGGGGTGTAGGTGCCGGTTTCGAAGCGGCTGATGGTTTTTGGGTCAAAACCGGTTTTTTCGCCAAGTTCAGCCTGAGTCAGCCCCGCTACTTTGCGATAGCGTCTGATGGCCGCACCCAAACTTGAAATTTGCATCGCTTAATTCCCATTTAGAATCAAGAACTTAACGATAGATTTTTGCATTAGGCAACTGCATGATTCATCACCTTGACTTGCAAAATGTGATGTGTTTCGTAGAATCGGCCTTTGGCACGGGTGTTTAGTGACCTGCTTCAGAAGCCGGGATGTGCGAAAAGAGTGGGTCTTGCGTTTCTTGCCGCGACACAAGGCAGGGGCCTGCTCCCTCTCTGGCAGTGCCTCCAGGGCCCGCGCTCCAGCTTATCTCAAGGTGTTTGAGCCTAGTTGATTTTCGCCTGTTCCAGAGGCGGTGCAACCGCGCGCGACAAATGAGCCTGACTCATGGATGACTGCTTCGATGGATAAGAAGTACCGCAGAGCCGTTGACGCCGCCGCGATTTTTTCCGAAACCGATCTGAGCGGGCGCATCACTTACGTCAACGACCAATTTTGTAGCCTTTTTGGTTACCAGCGCGATGAGTTGCTGGGTGCGAACCATCGCCTGCTCAATTCCGGCCAACACCCCGACGAGTTTTTCAGCACCATGTGGCACACCATTGCCCAGGGGCAGGTCTGGAAAGGGGAAATTTGTAACCGGGCCAAGGACGGAACGCTGCATTGGGTCGATACCACCCTGGTTCCGGTGATCGACGATGAGACCGGACAAGTCGAACGCTACCTGGCGATTCGCTTCGACGTCAGTGAAAAGCGTCGGCTGTTGCACTCCTTGCAATGGCGGGTCGGACACGATGTGCTGACCGGGTTGCCCAACCGCACCTACTTGTCCGAGCTGCTGGATCAGGCCCTGGCGTTCTCTCGCGCGGAAAATCTACCCCTGGCGGTGTGCATGCTCGACCTTGATGGCTTCAAGGCCGTCAACGATGGTCATGGCCACGCCAGTGGCGATCGGCTGTTGGTGGAGGTTGCCAGGCGTTTGCGCAGTATCGTGCGTGGCGAAGACGTGGTGGCTCGGTTGGCCGGGGACGAGTTCGTGCTGGTGCTGCGCCATGTGCGTGGAATGGATGAATTGAATGCCGCGCTGAATCGCGTATTGGTCGCCGTTTCAATGCCGTATGCCATCGACGGCAAGGGCATCAAGGTCTTCGCCAGCATTGGCGTCACGCTGTTCCCTTGGGACAACGAAAACGCCGAGACCCTGTTGCGCCACGCCGACCAGGCGATGTACGTGGCCAAACAAAGTGGCCGTAATCGTTTCCATCTGTTCGATGTGTCCCGGGACAAGGAGGTCCGGGCTACTTATCAGACTGTCGAACGGGTCCGCCAGGCGATGGCGACTCACGAGCTGCGGCTGCACTTCCAGCCCAAGGTCAATATGCGCAACGGCGCTGTGGTCGGCCTGGAGGCGTTGCTGCGCTGGAAACATCCACAGCGTGGCCTGATCCCTCCTCGGGAGTTCCTGCCGCTGGTAGAGGAAACCGACCTGATCGTCGAGATCGGCGAGTGGGTGATGGAGCAGGTGTTGACCCAGCTGCAGCAGTGGCAGCTGGCAGGGCAGGGCTGGCCAGTGAGCATCAATATCTCGGCACGGCATTTTCAGCGTACGGATTTCGTCGAGCGCCTGCGAGACGTCTTGGAGCGGCACCCGACGGTGTCTCCGCGCATGCTGGATCTGCAAATTGTCGAATCCGTCGCCGTGGAGAATCTCGCACATGTCAGTGCCTGCCTCCAGGCGTGTCAGGCCCTGGGCGTGGGGTTTTCACTGGGCGGCTTCGGTACGGGTTATTGCTCGCTCAACGACCTCAAGCACCTGCGCACGCAAACCATCAAGATCGACAAGGCCTTTGTCCGCGATATTCTCGATGACCGGGACGACTTGGCGCTGACCGAAGCGGTGATCGGCCTTGCCCGGGCGTTTGGTCGCCAAGTCGTCGCCGAGGGATTGGACAGCCTTGAACATGGGCAACTGCTGCTGCGCCTGGGCTGCGAGGTGGCGCAAGGCTATTTCATCGCCCGGCCCATGCCGCCCGAACTGGTTCCCGGGTGGGTGACGGGGTTCATTCCGCCGTTGCAATGGCAGCAGCGGCCAGGCATTCAGGGAGAGTCCGCCGCGGTTTCCGATGCTTCACTGCGACCCGTGTAGAGCTGGATGATCGCGTCGATTTCCCCTGATATTTTCATTTTTTGCAAGGTGAGCAGAATGCGTTGCGCTGAAATTTTCAGGTCAGCGCGCACGTAACAACTCAACTGCTGTTGCTGGATAACTGCCACTTCGTGCAATTGCCGGTCAGCGGTATGCCGTTGATTGAACCAGTCCAGCGCCCACTGGTTGCTGACCGCATAGCGATAGCGGCCGGCCAGCAGTTTGGCCAGCACTTGTTCCTGGTTGCGCGCATCGTCACGCCGCAGGTGCCCGCCGTCGAACAGAGGCTGCAGGGTCGGATAGGAATAGCTGAGCACGGTGCCGATGGGCTGGAGCGGTAGCGTCGCTGGCGTCACCTCGGCGGGGGCGCTCGCGGTGCCGACGAGTATGTCGCGCTGGAAAAACAGCGGGACACTCCAGAGATAGTCGCCATCCTTGTCGGCAACCCAATCGGGGGTGACATAACAACGTATGTCGACTTCGCCGTGTTTCATGGCAGCGTCCAGGCGAGCGCGGGACAGGACGTGAAATTCAGCCGGCATGCCTATTTGGGTCGCCAGGCTGGTCATGATGTCGGGAATGATGCCCTGGGTCGGATGGCCCCGCTCGATCTGCACCATAGGCATGGCCCAGCCATCGCTGATGGCGAATCGCAACGGTACTTCTTCGGCAAAACAGCCTGTACCCACCAACAGCAAAGCCCCCATGGCTGAGCGCATAAACTCTCCTGACTGTGTAAAACCGGTCGACAACCGAGTCCCTGACCCAAGCTTAGTCAGATTAGACGAGTACACTGGATGCAATTTCGCCCCTGCTCCGCTAGCATTAGCCGCTTATGTTCCTTCGTTGCGACGGTTTTCGATGAGTTATCAGGTTCTTGCACGTAAATGGCGTCCGCGCTCGTTCCGCGAAATGGTCGGCCAGACCCATGTGCTCAAGGCCCTGATCAACGCCTTGGACAGCCAGCGGCTGCACCATGCCTATCTGTTCACCGGTACCCGTGGGGTGGGCAAGACCACCATCGCGCGGATCATCGCCAAGTGCCTGAACTGCGAAACCGGCATTACCTCCACGCCTTGCGGGGAGTGTTCGGTCTGCCGGGAAATCGATGAAGGTCGGTTCGTCGACCTGATCGAGATCGACGCCGCCAGCCGCACCAAGGTCGAAGACACCCGCGAGCTGCTCGACAACGTGCAGTACGCGCCGAGCCGTGGGCGCTTCAAGGTCTACCTGATCGACGAAGTGCACATGCTCTCCAGCCATTCTTTCAATGCGCTGCTCAAGACCCTCGAAGAACCGCCGCCCTACGTCAAGTTCATCCTGGCCACCACCGACCCGCAGAAACTTCCTGCGACGATTTTGTCGCGGTGCCTGCAGTTCTCCCTGAAGAACATGACGCCGGAACGGGTCGTCGAGCACCTGACCCACGTGCTGGGCGTCGAAAACGTACCGTTCGAAGACGATGCGCTGTGGCTACTGGGCCGCGCCGCCGATGGTTCGATGCGAGATGCCATGAGCCTGACCGACCAGGCCATTGCTTTTGGTGAAGGCAAGGTCATGGCAGCCGATGTGCGGGCCATGCTGGGCACTCTCGATCACGGCCAGGTCTATGACGTGCTGCATGCGTTGATCGAAGGCGATGCGAAGGCGTTGCTCGAAGCGGTGCGTCACCTGGCCGAGCAGGGCCCGGACTGGAATGGCGTGCTCTCGGAAATCCTCAACGTGTTGCACCGTGTCGCCATCGCCCAGGCCTTGCCTGATGGCGTCGACAACGGCCACGGGGACCGTGATCGCGTGCTGGCCCTGGCCCAGGTGCTGCCCGCCGAGGACGTGCAGTTCTACTACCAAATGGGTCTGATCGGTCGTCGTGACCTGCCCTTGGCGCCGGACCCGCGCGGCGGCTTCGAAATGGTGTTGCTGCGAATGCTGGCGTTCCGACCGGCCGACACGGCGGACGCCCCGAGGCAACCGCTAAAGCCAGTGGGGATCAGCCAGGCCACAGCTGATTCCGCCAAGCCAGTGGCTGCCGCGCCCGTCGTTGCGCCGGCAGTCGCTCCGGCTCCGGTGGCTGTGGCCGAACCGGCCCCGACGCCTGTCCTTGCACCCATTGAGCCCGCGCCTGAACCGGTCGTCGAGGCCGTGCCCGAGCCGGTCGCCGAAGCGGTGATTGATCTGCCCTGGAACGACCCGGTCGAGCCCGAGATCGTCCAGCAGCCCGCTGTGGAACCGGTGTTGGAAACCACTGCCGAGCAGCCCGAATTGCCGCCGATGCCGTTGCCGACGCCCGATAGCGTGGTGCCCGATGCGCCGGAGTGGGTTGCTGCCCCGGTGCCTGAGCCGACAGTGGCCGACGTTGATGTCGCCACGCCGGGCATGGACCTGGACGACGAGCCTCCGCTGGACGAGGATTACATCGAGCCGGACATGGATTCGGCCTACAGCTACCTGGACGAGCTGGCCAGCGAGCACGCCGCCGAGCCAGCACCGGAGCCTGAGCCGGAACCCGCGGCGATGCCGGCCACCGGGCTGGCCCTGCAATGGCTGGAACTGTTCCCGAAACTGCCGATCACCGGCATGACCGGCAGCATCGCCGCCAACTGCACGTTGATCTCCGTGGAGGGGGACCACTGGCTGCTGCACCTGGACCCGGCCCACAGCGCGCTGTTCAACGCGACCCAGCAGCGTCGTCTCAACGATGCGCTGAACCAGTACCACCAGCGCACCCTGACGCTGAGCATCGAGCTGATCAAGCCTGAGCAGGAAACCCCGGCCCAGGCCGCCTCTCGCCGCCGTGCCAACCGTCAGCGCGAAGCCGAGGAGTCGATCCATGGCGATCCGTTCATCCAGCAAATGATGCAACAGTTCGGCGCCGTGGTTCGTCACGATACTATCGAACCTGTCGAGGCCCCGGTTATCCAGGGCTCATAACTGAAAGCGCCGGGCCGAACGGGCCGGGCGTGTAGTTTATCCAAGTACTTTCGAGGTGATTCCCATGATGAAAGGTGGCATGGCCGGCCTGATGAAGCAGGCGCAGCAGATGCAGGAAAAAATGGCCAAGATGCAGGAAGAACTGGCCAACGCCGAAGTCACCGGCAAGTCCGGTGGCGACATGGTGACGGTGGTCATGACCGGCCGCCACGACGTCAAGCGCGTCAGCATCGATCCGAGCGTGGTCGAAGGCTTGAGCGAAGACGACAAGGAAATGCTTGAAGCCCTGTTCGCCGCTGCGGTCAACGATGCCGTCCGCAAAATCGAAGCCAACAGCCAGGACAAGATGTCTGGCATGACCGCCGGCATGCAACTGCCACCGGGCATGAAACTGCCGTTCTGATTCGCCATCCCGGTCGGGATGGGCTACACACAATGCCAGGCATCGCGCCTGGCATTTTTGTTTCTGTCCAAGGCAATGTGGTGGCTATGAGGCCGCTATCGCGAGCAAGCTCGCCCCCACACTGGATTGAAGTGTTCTCAATTGTGAGGTTCATCGCAGGTCCTATGTGGGAGCGAGCTTGCTCGCGATGCCGTCACTGCGGTCCAACCAAACAAACATCGAACGCCGCCCCCTCGGCAATGGTCTGCTCCCTATACGTGTCACTCAACGATCAAGGAGAACGCTTCCATGTCCCAAGCATCGACCTCCAACCAGCGCATCGTCCTCGCTTCCCGCCCCAAGGGTGCGCCCACCCCGGACAATTTCCGCCTTGAACAGGTGGCGCTGCCGGACTTGGTGGACGGGCAGATCCTGCTCAAGACGCTGTTCCTGTCCCTGGACCCCTACATGCGCGGGCGAATGAGTGACGCACCGTCCTACGCCGCACCGGTGAAAATCGACGAAGTGATGACCGGTGGGGCTGTCAGCCGCGTGGAGCGCTCGATGCACCCGAAATTCCAAGAGGGCGATCTGGTGGTGGGCGCCACGGGTTGGCAGAGCCACAGCATCAGTGAGGGGCGCAACGTAATCCCCATCCCGTCCGGAATGCCCAGCCCGTCGATGGCCTTGGGTGTGCTGGGCATGCCGGGTATGACCGCGTACATGGGGCTAATGGACATCGGCCAGCCCAAGGCCGGGGAAACCCTGGTGGTGGCGGCGGCTTCGGGCGCCGTGGGCTCGGTGGTCGGCCAGGTGGCGAAGATCAAGGGCCTGCGAGTGGTCGGTGTGGCGGGCGGCAAGGAGAAATGCCAATACGTGGTCGACGAGCTGGGGTTCGACGCCTGCGTCGATCACAAGGCTGAAAACTTTGCCGAAGCGTTGGCCAAGGCTTGTGACAAGGGCATCGACATCTACTACGAAAATGTCGGGGGCAAAGTCTTCGACGCGGTGGTGCCGTTGCTCAACGCCAAGGCGCGCATCCCGCTTTGCGGCCTGATCTCGGCCTACAACACGCACGAAGCGCCGAGCGGTCCGGATCGCTTGCCGCAACTGCAGCGTACCTTGTTGAACAAGCGCGTGCGGATCCAGGGTTTTATTGTGTTTGACGATTACGGTGACCGCCAGCCGGAGTTCATCAGTGCCATGGCGCCCTGGGTGCGCGATGGCAAAGTCAAGTTCCGCGAAGACGTGGTCGATGGCCTGGAGAATGCGCCGCAGGCCTTTATCGGTCTGCTGGAAGGGCGCAACTTCGGCAAGCTGGTGGTGCGGGTGGCGCAGGATTGAGTATTTGACGCTAATCGGAGGCGCGGGTATAAACCGCGTCTCGTTGTTATGTCGGACATTTCCTCCATGAGCTTCAGCCCTTTGATTCGCCAACTGATCGATGCCCTGCGAACTTTGCCAGGTGTGGGTCAGAAAACTGCCCAGCGCATGGCGTTGCAATTGCTTGAGCGTGATCGCAGCGGCGGTTCGCGCCTGGCCCAGGCCCTGAGCCAGGCCATGGAAGGGGTCGGGCATTGCCGTCTATGCCGCACTCTCACGGAAGACGACCTTTGCCCACAATGTGCCGACCCGCGTCGGGACGACAGCCTGCTGTGTGTCGTGGAAGGGCCGATGGATGTGTACGCGGTGGAGCAGACCGGTTTCCGGGGGCGTTATTTCGTGCTCAAGGGCCATTTGTCACCGCTCGACGGCTTGGGCCCTGAAGCCATCGGCATTCCGCAGTTGGTCGCCCGGATTGAAGAGGCGGGCACGTTTACGGAAGTCATTCTCGCCACCAACCCGACGGTCGAAGGCGAAGCCACCGCCCACTACATCGCCCAGTTGCTGAACAACAAAGGCCTGATCGCCTCCCGCATCGCCCACGGCGTGCCGTTGGGTGGCGAGCTGGAGTTGGTGGACGGCGGGACGCTGGCGCATTCGTTTGCCGGGCGCAAGCCGATCGCGTTGTAACCTCTACACAGTACCTGTGGGAGCTAGCTTGCTCGCGATGGCGGTGGATCAGTCAACATCTATGTGACTGATAAATCGCTATCGCGAGCAAGCTAGCTCCCACAGGTTCAGTGGTTGTCTGGCAACTATCTTTCGCTGAGCGAAAACTGCGTCAAGCAGAATGTCGCAATCCCCATGTCTTCCAGACGCTGGGAACCGAGCAATTCTGGCAAATCAATAATCGCCGCCGCTTCGTGGACCTTGGCGCCCATGCGGCGGATCAGGTTGGCGGCGGCGATCAGCGTGCCGCCGGTGGCGATCAGGTCATCGAACATCACCACCGAATCACCCTCGCACAGGCTGTCGGCATGCACTTCCAGGAAGGCTTCGCCGTATTCGGTCTGGTACCCCTCGGCCAGCACATCCGCAGGCAGCTTGCCTTGCTTGCGGAACAGCACCAGCGGTTTGTTCAATTGATAGGCCAGGATCGAACCGATCAGGAAACCGCGCGCATCCATCGCGCCGATGTGAGTGAACTCGGCCTCGACATAACGGTGAGCGAAGCTGTCCATCACCAGCCGCAGGGCGGTGGGGGACTGGAATAACGGGGTAATGTCGCGAAAGATCACGCCTGGCTTGGGGAAGTCGATCACGGGGCGGATCAGGGATTTGATGTCGAAGGAGTCGAAGACCATCGGGGGAGTCCTGGGTGAGCTGCAAACGCGGCAGTATAGCGCGGCTGGGGCTATCCCTCAGCCCCCCCGCAGCCGCGCTTGTCCGTCAGCCGTCGAGCGAGCCGCCGGCCAGGGCGCAGAGCTGGATCGGGTCGAGAATGTGAATTTCCTTGCCTTCGGCCGCGATCAACTCATTCTGCTGGAAACGGGTGAACACCCGGGATACGGTTTCCACCGCCAGGCCCAGGTAATTGCCGATTTCGTTGCGCGACATACTCAGGCGGAACTGGTTGGCCGAGAACCCGCGGGCGCGGAAGCGTGCCGAGAGGTTGACCAGGAACGTGGCGATGCGCTCGTCGGCGGTTTTTTTCGAGAGCAACAGCATCATTTGCTGATCGTCACGGATTTCCCGGCTCATGACCCGCATCAACTGGCGACGCAGTTGCGGCAACTGTATGGCCAACTCGTCCAGGCGATCAAAGGGAATTTCGCACACCGAGGTGGTTTCCAGCGCCTGGGCCGAGACTGGATGGCTCTCGGTGTCCATCCCGGATAACCCCACCAGCTCGCTGGGCAGGTGGAAGCCGGTGAGCTGCTCTTCGCCGCCATCGCTCAGGTTAAAGGTTTTCAAGGCGCCCGAGCGCACGGCATAGACGGAATCGAAGGTGTCGCCCTGACGAAACAGGAATTCACCTTTTTTCAACGGGCGGCCCCGTTTAACGATGTCGTCCAGCGCTTCCATGTCCTCCAGGTTCAGCGAAAGTGGCAGGCAGAGGGGGGCCAGGCTGCAATCCTTGCAATGGGCCTGGCTGTGAGCGCGCAGTTTGACTGGCTCGGACATTTCTTAAATCCTTGTGGGAAATCACACATAAGGCGTAAGGGTACCCCAGCGCAGGCACTCCGGCCAGTGTGGTTTCGTCGTCAAATTGTCGCGCTCAGATGACTCGGGAGAAGCGTTGTCGATTTTGCTGCTCCAAGTAGGCATCGAACACCATACACACTGATCGCACCAACAAGCGCCCAGCGGGCAGTACCTTGATGTGTGTGGTGTCGACCTCGATCAGCCCATCCTCGGCCATCGCCTGCAATTGCGGCCACAACGGCGCGAAGTAGCCGTAGAAATCGATATTGAAATGTTGCTCGATCTCGGCGAAGGCCAGGTTGAAATGGCAGATCAGCTGCTGGATTACCGCACGCCGCAACCGGTCGTCGGTATTGCATATGAGCCCACGACTGGTCGCCAATTGCCCGTCGGCGAGGGTGTTCTGATATTGATTCAGATCGCTGCTGTTCTGGCAGTACAAATCGCCGATCTGGCTGATGGCGGACACACCAAGGCCGATCAGGTCGCAATGACCATGGGTGGTGTAACCCTGGAAGTTGCGCTGCAGTGTGGCTTCTTCTTGGGCGATCGCCAATTCATCGTCGGGCAGGGCGAAGTGGTCCATGCCGACGTAGCGGTAGCCGGCGGCGGTCAGTTGCTCGATGGTGCCTTGCAGCATGGCCAGTTTCTGCTCCGGGCTCGGCAGGTCCTGGCTGTTGATGCGCCGCTGAGGCATGAAGCGTTCTGGCAGATGGGCGTAGTTGAACACCGAGAGCCGGTCCGGTTGCAGTTCGATGACCTCCTGAACCGTGCGGGCGAAGTTGTCCGGGGTCTGTTTGGGCAGGCCGTAGATCAGATCAATGTTGATCGAGCGGAACTGCAGGGTCCGGGCCGCTTCGATCACTGCGCGGGTTTCTTCCAGGCTTTGCAGGCGATTGACGGCGCGTTGCACGGCCGGGTCCAGGTCTTGCAGACCGATGCTGACCCGGTTGAAACCCAGTTCCCGCAGCAGGCCCATGGTCGACCAGTCGGCTTCGCGAGGGTCGATCTCGATGCTGTAGTCGCCGGAATCGTCGTCCAACAGGTGAAAATGCTTGCGCAACTGGGCCATCAACTGGCGCAGCTCGTCGTGACTGAGGAAGGTGGGGGTACCGCCGCCCAGATGTAACTGTTCCACGCGCTGGGCCGGGTCCAGGTGACAGCTGATCAGCTGGATTTCCTGTTCCAGGCGTTGCAGGTAGGCGTGGGCGCGGCCACGGTCCTTGGTGATGACCTTGTTGCAGGCGCAGTAGTAGCAAATGTTCGCGCAGAACGGCACGTGCACATATAGCGACAGCGGCCGCAAGGCCTTACGACTGTCGCGCAGGGCGTGGAGTAGATCGAAGGTGCCCACCTGGCTGCCAAATTGCGCCGCGGTCGGGTACGAGGTGTAGCGTGGTCCCGCCAGGTCGTAACGGCGGATCAGGTCTGTGTCCCAACGAATGGCGTCGAGCATGCGGGCGTTCCCCGGATAGGCTGGCATGGGTGCGAGTCTAGGGGTGTAGGCGCGGGGTGGTTTTGATTTGCGTCAACAGGGCACAGGTGTTGTCGATGATGGCCTCATCGCGAGCAAGCTCGCTCCCACATTTGCTCGACGGCGCTCACCGGTCTCCTGCGGGAGCGAGCTTGCTCGCGATGGGGGGGCGATTCGGTCAATGGCCCATCAGCCAATGTTGATGCGGCCCCGGCAGTGTCCAGAGACCAAAGACAATCACCAGCAACCCACCGGCCATGCGTACGCTGCGTTTGCGCAGCAGGGCAGTGACGCGTTCGGCGGCCAGGCCGGTGGCGAGCAGCACTGGCCAGGTGCCGAGGCCGAAGGCGAGCATCAGCAGCGCGCTGTCCAGTGCATTGCCTTGGCTGGCGGACCACAGCAGGGTGCTATAGACCAGTCCGCACGGCAACCAGCCCCACAGCGCGCCGAGCAGCAAGGCCCGGGGCAGGCTCGACACCGGCAGCAAGCGGTTGGCGACGGGCTGGATGTGCCGCCACAAGCCACGCCCGACGCTTTCGATACGGGTCAGGCCGCTCCACCAACCCGCCAGGTACAAGCCCATGGCGATCAGCAGCAAACCGGCCAGCACGCGCATGATCATCGCCGCCGGGCTGTTGGCCACGGCCCAGCCGGCCAGGCCGATCAGCAATCCGGCGGTGGCGTAGCTCAGGATTCGCCCCAGGTTATACGCCAGCAGCAGCCGGAAGCGCCGGCTGCGCTGTTCCTTGGGAATCGCCAGGGTCAGGGCACCCATCAGGCCGCCGCACATGCCCAGGCAATGACCACCACCGAGCAGGCCAAGGATGACCGCCGAGACCAGCAGTGGCGCCAGATCAAGCATGGGGCGGGGCCTTGTCGTCCGGTTCGCGGGCCTGGCCGCCAGCCTCATCCACCGCAGCCTTGTGGTTTGGGTCCTGATCGTCGAACAGAATGCTGTGGGCCGGACCGTCGAGGTCGTCGTATTGCCCGCTGTCCACCGCCCAGAAGAAAATGTACACGGCGATGGCCACGATCAGCAGCGCGGCCGGGATCATCACATAAAGAGCTGGCATTTCAGGACTCCATGCCCGCGCGGCTCAGGCCGGCAGCGGGCGGGTATCGGGGGTGGCGTCGATCACCTGCGCCTTGGGCTGACGGGTCAGCCTCAGCGCATTCAACACCACGGTCAACGAACTGATGGACATGCCGACCGCGGCCCACACCGGCGTAATCCAGCCGAGGGCGGCGAACGGCAACATGAGGCCATTGTACAGCCCTGCCCACACCAGGTTCTCGATGATTACCCGGCGGGTGCGCCGGGCCAGGTTGAAGGCGTGGATCAGGGCGCCGAGGCGGTTGGACAGCAGCACCGCGTCGGCGCTGGTCTTGGCCAGATCGGTGGCCGAGCCCATGGCGACACTGATGTCCGCCGCCGCCAGCACCGGTACGTCGTTCACGCCATCGCCGAGCATCAGCACCTTGCGGCCCTGCTGGTGCAACTGCTGCAACACGGCCAGTTTGTCGTCCGGACGCAGACCGCCCCGGGCCTCGTCGATGCCCAGTTCGGCGGCGACGCTGGCCACCATCGGCGAACTGTCGCCGGACAGCAGCAGCGTCCGCCAGCCCCGCGCCTTGCAGGCCGCCAGCAGCGCCGGGGCATCGGCGCGTAGGCGGTCGTCGAGGACGAACCAGGCCAGCGGCCCGGTGGCATCGCCCAGTAGCAACCATTGTCCGGGTTCGTCTGGCATCACCGGTATTGCCGCGCCACTGAGCTCACAGACAAAGCCGGGATGGCCGATGCGCAGGCGTTGTTTGTCGACCAAACCTTCGAGTCCTAGCCCCGGGGTGCTCTGTACGTGCTCGGCGGCCAGTGGCGCCCGGCCAAAGGCACGGGCGATGGGGTGCTCGGAGCGGTTTTCCAGGGCCGCGGCCAGGCCCAGGCATTGATCGCTGTCCAGGGCCGCCAACGGTCGAATGGCGCGCAAGGCCAAACGACCTTCAGTGAGGGTGCCGGTCTTGTCGAAAATCACCGTGTCGATCTGGTTCAGGCCCTCCAGCACATGGCCACGAGTCAGCAGCAGGCCAAGTTTGTGCAGGGTGCCAGTGGCGGCGGTGAGGGCGGTTGGCGTGGCCAGCGACAGGGCGCAAGGACAAGTGGCGACCAGCATTGCCAGGACGATCCAGAAGGCGCGTGAGGCATCCAGCTGCCACCACAACAGCCCGATGGCGGCAGCAGCGACCAGGGAGAACAACAGGAACCACTGGGCGGCGCGATCGGCGATTTCCGCCAGTCGCGGTTTCTCGGCCTGGGCCCGCTCCAGCAGCCGCACGATGGCCGACAAGCGAGTGTCCTGTCCAAGGGCCAACACCTCGACCGTCAACGCACCTTCGACGTTCAGCGTGCCTGCGGTGACTACGTCGCCTACCTGGCGGGGTTGTGGCAGGTATTCGCCGGTCAGCAGCGATTCGTCGATGCTGGACTGGCCCTCGAGAATCTTGCCATCGGCCGGTAGGACTGCGCCGGGATGCACCAATACTCGGTCGCCGGTGCGCAATTCGCTGAGCAGGATGCGTTCGCTCTGGCCGTTATCCTCCAGGCGCAGGCACGATGCCGGCAACAGATTGACCAGTTGTGCGGTGGCGGCAGCGGTACGCTCCCGAGCCCGACGTTCCAGGTAACGACCGGCCAACAGAAACAGGGCGAACATGCCCACGGCATCGAAATACAGCTCGCCAACGCCGGTGATCGACGTCCAGATCCCGGCGACGTAAGCGCCGCCGATGGCCAGGGACACCGAAACGTCCATGGTCAGGTGGCGGGTGCGCAGGTCGCGCATCGCGCCTTTGAAGAACGGCGCGCAGCTGTAGAAGACAATAGGGGTGGTGAGGAACAGCGCGACCCAGCGCAGGATAGTGTGCATTTCCGGGCTCAGGTCGATGTTGAATTCCGGCCAGGTGGCCATGGTCGCCATCATCGCCTGGAACCACAGCAGCCCGGCTACGCCCAATTGGCGCAGGGCCAGGCGGTTTTGCGCGGCAAGTTGTTCGCAAGCCTGGTCGGCCTGGTACGGGTGGGCGACGTAGCCGATCTGGCGCAACTCGGCGAGCATCGCACTCAACGGCAGTTGAGCGTCGGCCCAGCGCACCTGCAGGCGATGATTGGACAGGTTCAACCGCGCCTCGGCCACGGCAGGCAGGCTGCGCAGTTGTTTTTCGATCAGCCAGCCGCAGGCGGCGCAACTGATGCCTTCCATCAACAGGGTGGTTTCGGCCAGCTCGCCGTCATGGCGCACGAACGATTGCTGTACGTCGGGGCGATCGTACAGCGCCAGTTCATCGGTCAGTTGGACGGGCAGGGTCTCGGGGTTGGCCGATGCTTCGCTGCGATGCAGGTAATAACTCTCCAGGCCACCGGCCACGATAGCCTCGGCCACCGCCTGGCAGCCCGGGCAGCACAGCTCGCGGGTTTCACCGAGGACAACGGCGGTGAAGCGACTGCCGGCGGGAACGGGCAGGGCGCAGTGGTAGCAGGGCTGTGGAGTGTTCATGGTTGTCGCATGAAAGCCTTTTGTGGCGAGGGAGCTTGCTCCCGCTCGGCGGCGAAGCCGTCGTGATCTGAGAACTCGGTAGGCCTGAGAAGCGCGGTGGGCCGAACAGTAGGGCCGCTTCGCGGCCCAGCGGGAGCAAGCTCCCTCGCCACAGGAAAGCGGCTTACTTCTTCAGGTCTTCAGCGCCTTGCAGCGGTTCATCGCCGAGCAGGATGGCCTGGTCGTGGTTGATCTGTTCCTCTTCGAACAGGCGCCAGGTCTTGTCGTTCTCCACACCCAGCAATTCGACAAAACGCCGGCCCTCGATCTTGTCCGTTAACTGGCCGACGTACCGCCCCGGTTCGCTGTCATTGCGGGTCAGGACGATCTTGCGGTCCTTCTCCGGCTGGGTCGGCGAGATCAGGCTCAGTTCCAGGGTCTGGGGACGGCTGTTGCCGTTCAGGCGCAGGTTCACTTCACCGGTGACGTCGTCCAGTTGCGCATTGGCATGCAGTTGCAGGGTCTGGGCCAGCAGTTCGCGCTCCAGCGAGCGGTTGATGCCCTTGCCGGCTTCGTAATAGTTGTCGTTGACCAGGTTGTCCGGATTCTTCACCGCAATGGTCACCATCGTCAGGCTCAGTGTCACCGAACAGGTCAGGATCGCAATGATGATCCACGGCCAGAGGTGTTTGTACCAAGGGCTGGTGGCGGTTGCTGCAGGCATGTTCATTTCTCTCAACGAGTTTGTGGGCCGATGAACCGGCTCTTGGCTTCGATATGTACGCTTTCGTCATCGGCATCCTTGAGGATGAAGGTCACCTCATTGGTGCTCGATGGCAGTTGTTCCGGTGCGCTGGACAATTCCACCGGCTGGCTGAAGATCTCGCCGGCCGCGACTTTGATTTCCCGTCGGCCTTGCAGCTTCAGGTCAGGCAGGCCGGCGGCTTCCAGGACGTACGTATGGTCGCGCTGGTCTTTGTTCATGATCTTGAGGCTGTAGACGTTCTCGATCCGGCCCTCGGCATTTTCGCGGTACAGCACGCGGTCCTTGCTGACGTCGAAACCCACCAGCGAACGCATGAAGAACGCCGTCACCAGCAAACTGATCATTGCCAGCAAGACCAAGGCATAGCCGATCAGGCGCGGGCGCAGTTTATGGGTTTTCTGCCCCGACAGGTTGTGTTCGGTGGTGTAGCTGATCAGGCCGCGGGGGTAATCCATCTTGTCCATGATGTTGTCGCACGCGTCGATGCAGGCTGCGCAACCGATGCATTCGATCTGCAGGCCATCGCGAATGTCGATGCCGGTAGGGCAGACCTGGACGCACATGGTGCAGTCGATGCAATCGCCCAGGCCCAGGGCTTTGTAGTCAACGCCCTTCTTGCGCGGGCCACGGCTTTCGCCGCGACGCGGATCATAGGACACGATCAGCGTGTCTTTGTCGAACATGACGCTCTGGAAGCGGGCGTAAGGGCACATGTAGATGCACACCTGCTCACGCAGCCAGCCAGCGTTGCCGTAGGTGGCGAGGGTGAAGAAACCGACCCAGAAATACGACCAACCGTCGGCCTGGCCAGTGAAGAACTCGAACACCAGTTCGCGGATCGGTGTGAAGTAACCGACAAAGGTCATGCCGGTGACGAAACCGATCAGCAGCCACAGGCTGTGCTTGGCGAGCTTGCGCAGGAGCTTGTTGGCGCCCATGGGCGCCTTGTCGAGCTTGATGCGCTGGTTGCGGTCGCCTTCGGTGACTTTCTCGCACCACATGAAGATCCAGGTCCACACGCTTTGCGGACAGGTGTAGCCGCACCATACCCGCCCGGCATAGACCGTAATGAAAAACAGGCCGAAGGCTGCAATGATCAACAGCCCGGACAGCAGGATGAAGTCCTGGGGCCAGAAGGTCGCGCCGAAAATAAAGAATTTACGCTCCGGCAGGTTCCACCAGACGGCTTGATGGCCGCCCCAGTTCAACCAGACCGTACCGAAATACAGCAGGAACAATAACCCGCCGCCTACCATCCGCAGGTTGCGGAACAGGCCGGTGAAGGCGCGGGTGTAGATTTTTTCCCGAGAGGCATAAAGGTCGACGGTTTTGTTCGCGTCCTTGGCAGGCGGGGTAACGTCATGTACCGGAATCTGGTTACTCATCAATTGCATCCCACGGCAGTGGAAAGTGCCAAGGCCAGTACGTGCCGACCACGGTCACAAGGGTTGTTGCAGTGGCGCAATGATACGCCTGTCGCTCTAACTCAAGGGTGCGACCTTTGGTCGCGTTGGGGGTAAGGGCACAATGGTGTAGTGGGATGTAACAAGTCTTGACCCAAGTCAATTGACTATAGACATTCCATGCGCTGGAGGACAAATGTGAGGGCGTGCTGACTGATTCCGCGCGCCCTTTTAGGCCAGATCAATCACACATCCAGGAAAGCCACAGGCCCCAACGCGTCAGCTTTATGGAGTAGAGGCGGTTCCAATTGGCCATCGGGCAGTTGGGTCTGGATCAGGTGGCCGAGTTCGTCGTAGTGGTGCTGCAGGCTGTCGATGGCACTGTTTTCGGCGAGCAACTGGCCGAGGGCGTCGTAGGCGAAGCTCAGGGTTTGCGCGTTGCTTTGCCGGTTGGTAAAGGCGGGTTACACGCCTGCTTTTGAGGTGTAGGCGATCCGTGGCGAGGGAGCTTGCTCCCGCTCGGCGGCGCAGCCGTCGTAAACCGGCTGATGCGGTTTATCTGGAGAATGCGTCAGCCTGTTTTGGGGCGGCTTCGCCACCCAGCGGGAGCAAGCTCCCTCACCACGGGATTGATGCTGTAGCGGCTAACGTGGGTCGACGTTATCGAGCACTCGGTTGGCCAGCAATGAACTCAGTTCAATCAGTTGCTGGATGCCGAGGGCGATGTGGCGGCGGGGGCCTTCCAGGTCGAAGGCCAGGTTGCTGATCATCGCGTCCGCGGATGCCAGGTTTTCGCTGAGGTTGGCGAGCAGGCATTCGTTGTCGGCGTTTTTTGCCACGGTGAAGAGCTGGTCCGGTTTGGATGCATCTTCGGACTTTTCCGGTTTGGGTAGCAGGTAGTGATCCAAGACGCGTTTGGTGGTTTCGTCGTGCTTTTTGGCTTTGGATTTGGTTTGCGAGGAAGTGTTGTCTGTTTCCGGAGGGTTTGGAGTTACTTTGAACATAAGCTGGAATCCTCGAGTTAGGCCGCGACCCATTCCCTACTAAAAGAAGGGTGGCGGCTGTACGCAGGTTAGTAGACCGGGGATTCCAGCATTGCCGGCGCGCCGAAGCGCCCTGCGCACAGCCACCATCAAGGACAGGAATTGGAACACCTGCCTGAGTGGAGAGCTCATGCATCTTGCGGAAAACCTCGGGCTACTAAACCCGACCACTGATGGGCAGTGGCAGGGAAACGATAGAACCCATGGGCAAGGCGCACAAGCGGGCGGATTCTGGCGTAGTTGTAGGCAATGGCGCAAGGATTCGTAGCTGGGTGGAAGTGTTGCGGAGGGAGAATAAACAAGCCTTTGTAATGCCCCAGGATCCGTGGCGAGGGAGCTTGCTCCCGCTCGGCGGCGCAGCCGTCGTAAATCGGCTGATGCGGTTTGTCTGTAGGAATGCGCCGGCCGTTTTGGGGCGGCTTCGCCACCCGGCGGGAGCAAGCTCCCTCGCCACGGGGATTTGTACTTAGCCTGCGCCTGGTCATGTGTTCGCAGGCGCCAGGTGGAATGGCTTGTTGCCAATTTGATCTAGCTGCCAGGGTTTTCCTGAGCACAGCCGAATCCAGGCTCTGATTATTTTTGTGCGCTGCAAGAAGAGGTGTCAGGACCACGCATGCATCAAGTTTCTACTGGCTGTACAAGATGTTGTAGAACGAGGTTTGCTCATCGTTGATCAAGGCAAGATCCTGCCCCGTGGTAATTTTTTTGAACAGCGCTTTGTCGACCACCATCCGACGCCTGATGATCACCTCCAGCAATTGGCCGAACAACGCTTCATCACGGACGTGTTTTTTCAGTTTTAGAACGTCGCGAGGTTTGTCTTTCAGGATGTGAAAGGCGTAATTCATCACAACCATATTGGAGACGAACAGGTTTGCCGTTGACTGAAGCGGATTGACCGCGTCGATCAAAGCGTCAAATATTTTTTTTCGGTCATGAGCGTACACGAGCAGAAATACATCGGGGTACATAAGCTCGCTGTGACGATCATTGATCGCGAAGCGGTAATGAGTCTCGTCGGGCTCGGTGAGTAATCTGACGGTGCTTGTTTGAAAGGTTTTCAACGTACTGAGCAGCTCATGCTCTTTCCTGCTGTCGGCCTTGATCGTTTTGTAGACCCGATCAATCACATCCAGAAAAGCCACGGGCCCCAGCCCGTCGGTCGCCATCATCAGTTGATTACCTTCGATGCTGAACCGGCAATAAGCCTCGTCATCAATGCTCAATTCAAAAAGCAGAAACCTGAGCATGTAGTTCCTCAGGTGCGCATGCGCATCCAGGGCGCAGTTCTTCAAGCTGATCAGCTGGATCAGGTAGAAGAAAATAAAGTATTGCTTGTTGGTTCGTTGGCGGTTATCGATTTCAAGCAGGTAGCCAAAACGCGACAGGACCAGCAGGAGGGCGTAGCAGTCGGGTTCCGTGAAGCCGTTCTTCAACATGGCTTTTTCGAAGGCGCTGACGGAAAACAAATCATGCCAGCGGCTAACGCTGAAGGGAGCGCCATTGCGTTTTCTGGCGACAACGGTCAGCAGCGCAGGCTCGTCTTCTTCGTAAAAAACAGCACCCAACGCCTTCGGATACGGCCGGGCGTTCAGGAAGTTCTCAAGCTTGTAGGAGAGAAGATCGAATATGTCCATCTGGTGTTATCCGCAGGTCTTCCATTTTCCGTTCGGGCCTTTCTTCTCGACACGAAATGACGTAATGGTTTTATTGAATTTATCCAACATTCGGAAACCGATGCCTCTGGCCTTGGGCTCATTCGTCTTGGACAGCACACCATCTTTCAGGCCCGTCTCTTTATAGTCAACGGTTGAGATGTCCTTGTGATTGTTTAGCATGCTCACACCTTCGTTATTGACGGTGGCCACTACCCGATACTTTTCATTGCCTGGGTTGAATCCCGGGTTACTGTCCTGGTTGACCCAGACCGCTTTCTCTCCTCGGATATTCGGAACCAGGCCACCTTTGCCTCCGTTGGCAGCCTTGGACGAGACGGTTTCGCTCTCGCCCATGTACCGGATAATCTCATTCTCTTTGAGCCCCAGCGGGTCGATCCAGGTAAATGGATTCGGTGCGTAGCGATAAAGATTCAGGCTTGCGGCCAGGCCCAACGGGTCGGGCGTGGTAAAGCGGCCTATGTCGGGATCATAGAAGCGGAAGGTGCTGTAGTGCAGGCCCGTTTCCCGGTCCAGGTACTGCCCCTGAAACCGCAGGTTCTGTTCTTCGATGTAGTACGGTTCACGGACTTCATCGGCGGTGTTGCCCCATACATGGTAGAGAGCGTGCCATAGCGGATGGCCGTCACTTTCCGTCAAGGCTTGTGGCAAACCATTGGGGTCGTTGTGGTAATAGCGGATGCGTTGATGTTCATCGATGCCGTCGACGCGGGCCAAGGGCTCGTGACTGTCGCCGATGTAAAGGTACAGGCTGGTCAGGCTATTTTTATGTTCCTTGAGTAATTGCAGGCCATCCCAGTCGAAACGCGTGCAGGTGATGAGACGTCCGTTGTCATCGTGTTCGGTTTTCTCGATCCTTCGACCCAACGGGTCATAGCGCATCCTGACGATGCTTTCACCGTCGGATTTGTGTGTTCGAACTTCAACCAACCGATGATCCGAGTCGTAGCTGAAACGCTGCAGGCCATGCCGGCTGCTGCGCTTTTCAATCATTCGGCCAAAGCCATCGTAGCGATAGTGCTTGTTCTGATAGCGCTTGAGTTGGTTGTGCGTAACCCGCCCACCTGTACCCGGTGAACTGTCGAGGAGATTGGCGGCGGCATCGAAGGAAAATGTTTCATTCTGGCCTTGTCGAGTGCTCTGACTTGCCAGGATCCGGCCCGTCACATCGTAGTGCAGCAATTGGCGTTGTTGACCTTTTGGCAGCCGCTCAAGGCGCCCCACCAGGTGGTCACCAAGATCAAACTCGAAATGGGTCTGATCGGCTGCCGGGATCAACGCTGGTTGGCTGGTATGCCGACGTTGGCGGCTGCGTAAGCGCCCGCTACGGTCATACTCACTCCGTGTGCTGATTTGGCCTTGGGTGCGCAGTACCTCTCGATGCAGCCTATCGCGTTCGAAGTCGCTGATGACCTGTCCATCGAGGTTGATTTGGTGCAGATGACCACTGCCGTAGTACAGACGGTTGACCCAACGGCCATCGGGTAGGTGGGTCTGGATCAAGTTGCCGAGTTCATCGTAGTGATGCTTCAGAACACCTGCTGAACTCTGCTCCTCAATCAGATAACCCAGAGCGTCATAGGCAAAGCCCAGTCGTTGTTCGTTGCCGTCGTTATCGATGACCGTGGCTTCGATTAGCTGATTCAACGGGCTATAGCTGTACCGAGACTGTCCATCAGGGGTGATTCGGGTTGTCAGCCGGCCGATGGCATCACGTTCTAACTGATGAACAAGGGGCTTTTCACTGGGCTGATAATCACCTCGCGGCGCGGCGACGGTTTCGACTCGTTTTACGTTGTTGAGGGCGTCGTATGTGTAGCCCTTGGCGCTGCCATCAAGGTTGCGCTGTTCGGCCAACCGATCCCCGGCATCCCAGGCAAACCGATAACTCTCGCCATTCTCGTTGGTCAGCGCCTGCAGCCGGCCGAAGCTGTCGTAGGCGAACTGCACCTGCCGGCCCTGGGCGTCGGTGCGTTGGCGGACCTGGCCGCGGCGGTTGTGCTGGTAACGGGTGGTATGTCCGGCCGGGTCGGTGTAGCCGATCAACTGGCCGGCGACGTCGCGCTGGTACTGCTCTGTGCGACCGTCCGGCAACTGGCTGCTGAGCAGCCGGCCTTGGGCGTCGTAGCTGAACTGGGTGCGCTCGCCGAGGGCGTCGGTGATGGTTTGCAGGTAGCCGCGCGGGTCATAGCTGAACCGGGTCGGGTAACCCGAGCAATCGACGTGCTCCACCAATTGCCCGAACGGGTTCCAGCGCAGCTGCTTGCTTTTGCCGGTGGCGTCGATGATTTCGATGACCTGGCCGTGGGCGTCGTAGCGGTAGCGGGTGACGTGGCCCAGCGGGTCGGTCTCGGCGATGCAGTTGCCGCGTTGATCGTAGCGGTACTTCCAGCTATTGCCGACGGCGTCAGTGTCCACCAGCGGTAAGGACCAATGCTCGAGCCAGAGGGTGGAATCGCTGCGGCCCAGGGGGTCGGTTTCGCTGATCAGGTTGCCGGCTTCGTCGTAGCTGTAGGCGTAGCGTCCGCCCTGTGGGTCGGTGGCGTTGAGCAACTGGCGTTCGTCATTCCACTCGAACAGCCAGGTCTGGCCGACGTTGTCAGTGTATTGGGTGATCTGGTGCTGGTGGTTCCACTGCCGTGTGCTGACGCGTTGCAGGCTGTCGGTGATACGCGTGGTGCCGGCCTTGAGGTCGTAGTCGAACTGGTAGGCGTCGCCCTCGTCGGTCCAGTGGCGAACCACGCGCCATTCCTGATCCTCGATCAAGGCCCAGTCATAAAAGCAGCGCAGGCCGGTGGGCAATTGGTGTTCGACCATGCGCCGCCCGGCGTCGTAGCTGAAGCGCCGTTGCACCTGGCCGCTGGCGTCGCGTACTTCGGCGAGATTGCCGGCGGAGTCGTAGGCATAACTGACCAGCACTTCGCGCGGTTGGTCCGGGTAGAGGCGTTCGATCTGGCTGACGTGGTCGTGCTCGCGGACCAACTCGACTTGCACCAGATCGAAGGTATCGCGCAGCCGCACCAAGCGTCCGGCCTCGTCGTAGTCGAGGTAGATGCGGTTGTCGTTGCGGTCACCCAGTTGGCCCAGGCGCAAATGCGAGGGGTTGGCCGGCGTGGGCTCGAACAAACGGTACAGGCCGTCGTCGCTTTCGATCAGCAACTGTCCGTTGACGTGGCGGCGCACGGCCAGGCCTTCACCGGCACTGAACACCGCACCGCCCAAGGGGATCGACCCCATATCGATGGGCCGGCCCTGTTCATCGGTGTACACCAGCGTTTCGCCGCCCTCGGGATGGGGCAGGATTTGCACCTGGACTTCGTAGGCCACGCTCCAGCCAGCCCCGAACAAGCTGTCGCGGCGTTCGTCGCGGCTGTTGTAGACGCGTTGCCAATCGATGGGCAGCAAGCCCGGCAAGACGAAGTCCAGTTCTTCATTGCCGCCCAGCACCTTGGCGCCGGTGGCGGCGTGCACCGGGTTCGACGATCCCAGCGCCGCGTTGGCCGCGGCGTTCGCGGCACTGCTGGCAGCCATGGACACCGCGCCGCCGACCAGCATGCACGGCAGCTTGCTGAAGAATTTGCCCTTGCCACCCTTGAGCATCAGCAGCGCGGTGACCGCCAGGCCCACGCCTGGGGTCTTGCCGCTGCGGATCTCGCGCACCACCACCGAACCGCCGCCGATGATCACGTTTGGGGAGATCAGTCCGGCCGATACCACCGTCGCATCGCAGGTGCTACGGTCGCCGCTGCGCACGGCGGGCTGGCCGTTGATGGTGACCTTGTCCGAGCCTTCAGCCAGGAACTGCGGCGGCATCGGCGGGTGTTTCATGCAGACGATCATGTCCAGCGGCTTGGGCACGGCGCCGGGGGCAGGCGTGGCGACGGTGGGGCGCCACATCTGCGAGAAGAAGTTTTCGGCCATGTCCAGGTAGCTGGGCTCGGCTTCCGGCTCGGGTGCCTCAAGCTCGGTGCCGGCCGGGGCGACATGGGATTCAATCGCCCCGGCGGCGCGGGCCGCGGGGATGTTGTTGGTGAGGGTGTTGGTGGAGCCGGTGAGAATGTTGGCCTGCACCGTGGGCGGAAAGAGGGCGTTGCCGATGCCCTCGCATAAATTACTTAAACCTTTGTCGGCTCCGGTCTTGCTCATGGCCAGGCCGACAATGGTGCCGACCACCAGGCCAAGCACGACGCAGCCCAAGCCGCCGGTGACGACAGTGATGCCAGTGGCGGCTACGACGGCAGCGGTGGCCACGGCGGTGATCGCGATATTCGCCGCCACCTCCAGCACGCCGCCAAGGATGTCGGCCATCATCGAGGTGTGGTTGAGTGCATCGCCCAGGCGGGCCGCCCAGAGCGCGTCAGACATGGCGGGGGCTCATGCCGGCAGATGTGTTGCCTTCCATTGCGCCTATCTCCTTGGCAATGTATTGAGGAACTGTCGCTAGGATGTCTCAGCTAGACCACGGATCAAGCAACGCCACGCCGCAGCCCTGGAAATCCGTCACATTGCGGGTGACTACGGTCAGTCCATGAACCAGCGCGGTGGCAGCAACCAATGCATCGCATTCATTGCTGCGATCCGGAACGTGCAGGCGAGCGCAGCGTAGCGCGACGGCGCGGTCGACCGCCAGGATTCTTCCGGCGAATGCGGGCATGACATGGTTGTCCAGCCATGCGCGCAGACGGCTGCCTTGCGCCGGGTCCTTGCGTTCGAAGCGCAACACGCCTGTTTCCAGTTCCAATACGGTAATTGCCGAGAGGTAAAGGCTGGGGGCGGGCACGCTACGCGCCCAGGCCTGTACGTTCTTATCGGCTTGAGGCTTGCGCAGTTCCGAAATGACGTTGGTGTCGAGCAGGTACATCAGGACAGGTCCACCGATCGAGGAGAGATGACGGCACGTTCGGTATCGAAATCAATATCCGGCGTGTCGGGCATGACCAGCAACTCGACAATGCTGGTGCCGATGCCGGTCAGTTTCTGGTACTCCTCAATGCTTAGCAGCACATGGGACGGCTTGCCACGGTCGGTGATGATGACCGGCCCCTGGCGGGTGGCTTTTTTGGCACCACTTGTGTCGTGGTTGAATTCGCGGCTGGAAATGGTGGTGATGGACATGGCGGCGTCCTCGATAAAACTAAATGTAGGCACGTTACTACCGCTGCTGATTGCGGGCAAAGATAAAACCATTGCCCTGTCGCACCGGCAAATAAAAAGGCCCCGTCAACGTTGGTTGACGGGGCCTTTGGTACATCAGGCGTTGGCTTTACTGGGCGTCAGCCGCAGGAGCCTTTTCTCCGTGAGACAGGCTGTAGACATAGGCGGCCAGCAAGTGGACCTTGTCGTTGCCTTGCAGATCGGCCTGGGCAGGCATCTGGCCCTGGCGACCGTAGCGGATGGTCTGCTGCAGCTGGGCGAAACTCGAGCCGTAGATGAACGCAGCCGGGTGCGTCAGGTCAGGTGCGCCCATGGCTGGCGTGCCTTTGCCGGCAGGGCCGTGGCAGGCCACGCAGTTGGCGGCAAACAGTTTCTGGCCATTGGCTGGATCGGCCTTGGCGCCTTCCGGCAGTTTGCGGCTGTGCAGGCCGGTCACCAGGTAGGCGGCCACGTCGGCAACGCCTTGCTCGCCGACCACGGCAGCCCAGCCTGGCATCACGGCGTGACGACCGCCCATGATGGTGGTCTTGATGGTTTCCGGCTCACCGCCCCAGCGCCAGTCGGCATCGGTCAGGTTGGGGAAACCATAGGCACCCTTGGCGTCGGAACCGTGGCAGACCGAGCAGTTGGAGGCGAACAGGCGGCCACCCATCTTCAGGGCCTGCGGGTCCTTGGCGACTTCTTCAATCGGCATGGAAGCGAATTTGGCGAAGATCGGGCCGAACTTGGCGTCCGAGCGAGCCATTTCCTTTTCCCACTCGTGGACGCCCGTCCAGCCGGTCTGGCCGTTGGCGAAGGCGGTCTGCTTTTCGTTGTCCAGATAGTTGTAGCCCGGCAGCAGGCCTTTCCAGTTGCCCAGGCCAGGGTAGAGCACCAGGTAACCGAGAGCGAACACAATGGTGCCCACGAACAGCATGAACCACCATTTCGGCAGCGGGTTGTCGTACTCTTCGATGCCATCGAACGAGTGACCAACGGTCTCGTCCGTTTGTTCGGCGCGCTGGCCCTTGCGGGTCGACAGCAGCAGCCAGGTCAGGGCGAAGATCGTACCCAGACTGAGGACTGTGACGTACAGACTCCAGAACGTAGTCATTCTTTGTTACTCCTAGAAGCTTGCTCGACGTGCTTGATGGCTTCGGGATCATCCGCGAACGGCAGCAAGGTCGCGTCTTCAAACTCCGACTTGCGCTTGGGGCTGAACACCCACAGGGCCAGACCGATAAAGGCCACCATCACGACGACGGTGCCCAGGCCACGAATCATCCCGATATCCATCAGATCACCGTTTGCTTTTGATGATGGTGCCCAGGCCTTGCAAATAGGCCACCAGCGCGTCCATTTCAGTCTTGCCCTTCACGGCATCCTTGGCACCGGCGATGTCTTCGTCGGTGTAAGGCACGCCCAGGGTGCGCAAGACTTCCATTTTCTTGGCGGTGTCTTTGCCGTCGAGCTTGTTTTCTACGAGGAACGGGTAGGCCGGCATTTTCGACTCAGGCACCACGTTGCGCGGGTTGTACAGGTGCGCACGCTGCCAATCGTCGGAGTAGCGGCCGCCAACGCGGGCCAGGTCCGGGCCGGTACGTTTGGAACCCCACAGGAACGGGTGGTCCCAGACGCTTTCACCGGCGACCGAGTAGTGGCCGTAGCGTTCGGTCTCGGCGCGGAACGGACGGATCATCTGCGAGTGGCAGCCGACACAACCGTTGGCGATATAGATGTCGCGGCCTTCCAGTTCAAGGGCGGTACGCGGCTTCATGCCTTCGACCGGCTTGTTGGTCACGTCTTGGAAAAACAGCGGAACGATCTGGGTCAGGCCGCCGATACTGACGGCGATGACCATGAAGAAGGCCAGCAGGCCGATATTCTTCTCTACTGCTTCGTGCTTCATCAGTGAGCTCCAACTACGGCGATCTTGGCGGCGGCTTCAGCTTCAGCCGGGTCAGAGGCACGAACGGTGCGATACACGTTGTAGGCCATGAACAGCATGCCGCTGGCGAAGAACGCGCCGCCCAGGGCACGCACGATGAAGCCAGGATGGCTGGCTTGCAGCGCTTCGACGAACGAGTAGGTCAGGGTGCCGTCGTCGTTGATCGCACGCCACATCAGGCCCTGGGTGATGCCGTTGACCCACATCGAGGCGATGTAGAGCACGGTACCGATGGTCGCGAGCCAGAAATGCGCGTTGATCAGGCCGGTGCTGTGCATCTGCGCACGACCGAACAGTTTCGGGATCATGTGGTAGATGGCGCCGATGGAAATCATCGCGACCCAGCCGAGTGCACCGGCGTGTACGTGGCCGATGGTCCAGTCGGTGTAGTGGCTCAAGGAGTTGACGGTCTTGATGGCCATCATCGGGCCTTCGAAGGTCGACATGCCGTAGAACGCCAGGGAAACCACCAAAAAGCGCAGGATCGGGTCGGTGCGCAGCTTATGCCAGGCGCCCGACAGGGTCATCATGCCGTTGATCATGCCGCCCCAGCTCGGGGCCAGCAGGATGATCGACATCGCCATGCCCAGGGACTGCGCCCAGTCCGGCAGTGCGGTGTAGTGCAGGTGGTGCGGGCCAGCCCAGATGTACAGGGTGATCAGCGCCCAGAAGTGCACGATGGACAGGCGATAGGAATAGATCGGACGCTCGGCCTGTTTCGGCACGAAGTAGTACATCATCCCCAGGAAGCCAGTGGTCAGGAAGAAGCCCACGGCGTTGTGGCCGTACCACCACTGGATCATCGCATCGGTCGCGCCCGAGTAGGCCGAGTACGACTTGAAGAAGCTGACCGGCAGGGAGGCGTGGTTGACGATGTGCAGCATGGCGGTCACGACGATGAAGGCACCGTAGAACCAGTTACCGACATAGATGTGCTTGGTGTTGCGCTTGACGATGGTGCCGAAGAACACCAGACCGTAGGTCACCCAGACGATGGCCAGCAGGATAGCCAGGGGCCATTCCAGCTCTGCGTATTCCTTGGTGGTGGTGTAACCCAGCGGCAAGGTAACGATGGCGCCGACGATAACCGCTTGCCAACCCCAGAAGGTGAAGGCCGCGAGGCTGTCGGAAATCAGTCGCGTTTGGCAGGTTCGCTGCACGACGTAATAGGAAGTGGCAAACAATGCACAACCACCGAAGGCGAAGATCACCAGGTTGGTGTGCAGCGGGCGCAAGCGTCCAAACGTCGTCCATGGCAGACCGAAATTCAACTCCGGCCAGACCAGTTGCGAGGCGATGAAGACACCGAGCCCCATGCCAAGGATCCCCCAGACCACCGTCATGATGGCGAACTGGCGGACTACCTTATAGTTATAAGCAGTCGGACTGATTGCTGTGCTCATTCTAAGGTTCCACGGTTTGGGTGTTTTATTAGGATAAAAATCGGTCGCAAGTATGGAGAAAGCGGGGGGTCATTGCAACGCGCCATGACCTGAGTCAATGCTTTCTAAAGCTGATTCTGCGGCCTTTCCATGTTCCGTGTAGGGACAAAATTGGCCCTCGGCAAAATGTCGCAACGAAGGAAAGCGGCGAGGGGGTCGGGTCGGTTGTAACGGGGTGTGTTCGAACACGACGTTCGGGAGATGCCAGGCGATTGTCACAACACCCGGTATCTACCTGCCTTTGCGGCCTTTTTTGCCGAACGGATTGTCGAACACAACGGGTCGGGTCGACCTCAGACCGGCAATCGCCAGTGCACGAAGGGTCAGCTTAGACCCGATTCCGGAGAACCGAAAGGAGAGGGGGCAGAGGGTGCGACAATGCGTCGCAAAGGGGCAGCTACGAGCTTCAAGCTGCAAGCTACAAGGGGTACTCGTCGCTTGCAGCTTTTGCTTTGACTAGCGGCTCACAGCTTGCGGCTTGCCGCTCAACTGCTCATCACTTTTCGAAAGGCTGTACACGTACGCAGCGAGAAGTTGCACCTTGTCATTGCCAAGCAGTTCATTCTGCGCCGGCATATGCCCCTGGCGGCCATGGCGAATGGTCTGCTGCAACTGGGCCAGGCTGGTGCCGTAGATGAAGCCGGCCGGTTGCGTCAGGTTCGGCGCACCCATGGCTTCAGTGCCCTGGCCGTTGGCGCCGTGGCAGGCGACGCAGGTGGTGTTGAACGCTTGCTGACCGGCTTGCAGGTCGGCACCGCTGTCTGCCGGCAGCGGCAGGCCGGCCAGGTCGTGGCGTACATAGGCGGCTACGTTCTTGACCCCAGCGTCCCCCAGTACTTCGCCCCAGGCTGGCATCGCCGCCATGCGGCCGCCCAGGATGGTGGTCTTGATGGTGTCGGCAGCACCGCCCCAACGCCAGTTGCTGTCGGCCAGGTTCGGGAAGCCAAAGGCACCCTTGGCGTCCGAGCCATGGCAGACCGAGCAGTTGGAGGCAAACAAGCGGCCGCCCATCTTCAGCGCCTGTGGATCCTTGGCGACTTCTTCCACTGGCATGGCGGCGAATTTGGCGAAGATCGGTCCGAACTTGGCATCGGCCTTGGCCATTTCCTTTTCCCATTCATGGGCGCCGGTCCAGCCGTTCTCGTAGCCCGGCAGGATGCCTTTCCAGTTGCCCAGGCCCGGATACAGGACCAGGTAGCCGACGGAAAACACCAGGGTGCCGGCGAACAACAGGAACCACCACTGCGGCAGCGGGTTGTCGTACTCCTCGATGCCGTCGAAGCTGTGGCCCATGGTCTGGTCGACGCTGCCCTTGGTTTCGCCCTTGCGGGTAGCAATCAGCAGCCAGGTCAGGCCGATCAGGCTGCCGATGGTCAGTACGCAGATCCACGTACTCCAGAAGGTGGTCATGGCCGGGTACTCCTTGTTGCAGGGTCTTGGGGGGTGGCGATGTCGGCGGGAGGCTCGTCGGCGAACGGCAGCAGGCGCGCTTCGGCGAACTCCGAACGGCGCTTGCTGCTGAATACCCACAGGGTCAGGCCGATGAAGGCCACGAACACCACGACCGTGCCCAGGCCGCGGATCATTCCAGTACTCATTTCAAGAACCATGGCTCACCTCTTGCTCTTGATGGCAGTGCCGAGCACTTGCAGGTAGGCCACCAGGGCGTCCATTTCGGTCTTGCCCTTGAGCGAGGCCACGCTGCCGGTGATGTCGTCGTCGGTGTACGGCACGCCCAGGGTGCGCATGGTGCGCAGCTTGGTTTCGGTGTGGCTGCTGTCTACCGCCTGGGTCACCAGCCATGGATAGGCCGGCATTTTCGACTCGGGCACGACGTTGCGCGGGTTGTACAAGTGGGCGCGGTGCCAGTCATCGGAGTAACGCGCGCCAACTCGGGCCAGATCCGGCCCGGTACGTTTGGAACCCCACAGGAACGGGTGGTCCCAGACGCTTTCACCGGCGACGGAGTAGTGGCCGTAACGCTCGGTCTCGGCACGGAACGGACGGATCATCTGCGAATGGCAACCAACGCAGCCTTCGCGGATGTAGATGTCGCGGCCTTCCAGTTGCAGGGCGGTATAAGGCTTCATGCCGTCCACCGGTTTATTGGTCACGTCCTGGAAGAACAGCGGCACGATCTGGGTCAGGCCGCCAATGCTCACGGCCAGGACCATCAGCAGCATCAACAGGCCGACGTTTTTTTCGATTGTTTCGTGTTTCATGGTGGACTCCTCAGGCCATCTGCGCAGCAGCGGCGGCTTCGGCAGGCTGGTAGACCCGCACGGTGCGCCAGGTGTTGTAGGCCATCAGCAGCATGCCCAGAAGGAAGATCGACCCGCCCGCGAGCCGCACGACGAAGCCCGGGTGGCTGGCCGCCAGGGTTTCGACGAAGGAGTAGGTGAGCGTGCCGTCCTCGTTCACCGCACGCCACATCAGGCCCTGGGCGATGCCGTTGACCCACATGGAGGCGATGTACAGCACGGTGCCGATGGTCGCGAGCCAGAAGTGCGCGTTGATCAGGCCGATGCTGTGCATCTGTGGCCGGCCGAAGACTTTCGGGATCATGTGATAAAGCGCGCCGATGGAAATCATCGCCACCCAGCCGAGGGCGCCGGCGTGTACGTGGCCGATGGTCCAGTCGGTGTAGTGGGAGAGGGCGTTGACGGTCTTGATCGCCATCATCGGACCTTCGAAGGTCGACATGCCGTAGAACGCCAGGGACACCACCAAAAAGCGCAGGATCGGGTCGCTGCGCAGCTTATGCCAGGCGCCCGAGAGGGTCATCATGCCGTTGATCATGCCGCCCCAGCTTGGCGCCAGGAGGATCAGCGACATCACCATGCCCAGCGACTGCGCCCAGTCCGGCAGCGCGGTGTAGTGCAGGTGGTGGGGACCGGCCCAGATGTACAGGGTGATCAGCGCCCAGAAGTGCACGATGGACAGGCGATAGGAATACACCGGACGCTCGGCTTGCTTGGGCACGAAGTAGTACATCATCCCCAGGAAGCCTGCGGTGAGGAAGAAGCCCACGGCGTTGTGGCCGTACCACCACTGCACCATCGCGTCCGTGGCCCCGGCGTAGACCGAGTAGGACTTGGTGAAGCTCACGGGCAATTCCAGGTTGTTGACGATGTGCAGGATCGCCACGGTGAGGATGAACCCGCCGAAGAACCAGTTACCGACGTAGATGTGCTTGGTGTTGCGTTTGGCCACGGTGCCGAAGAACACGATGGCGTAGGCGACCCAGACGATGGTGATGAGAATGTCGATCGGCCATTCCAGCTCGGCGTACTCCTTGGAACTGGTGTAGCCCAGCGGCAGGCTGATGGCCGCCAGCAGGATCACCAATTGCCAGCCCCAGAAGCAGAACGCCGCCAGTTTCGGGGCGAACAATTGAGTCTGGCAGGTGCGTTGCACCGAATAGAACGAACTGGCGAACAATGCGCAGCCGCCAAAGGCGAAGATCACCGCGTTGGTGTGCAGTGGGCGCAGACGGCCGAAGCTGGTCCATGGCAAATCGAAGTTGAGTTGTGGCCAGACCAATTGGGCGGCGAGAAAAACCCCGAGCCCCATGCCGACGATGCCCCACACCACCGTCATAATGGCGAATTGGCGGACCACCTTGTAGTTGTAGGCGGTACTGATAGAAGTGTTCATGGTTCCCCATCCACGGTTCAGCCGAAGTGAGCGCCTGCGCAAGGCAGTGCGGCGTCCTTCGCCTGGAGTTATAGGCAGACTAAAAGCGAGGTCAGCATGGACAAACAGCACAAGGCCAGTATTGATAGAGATCAATGGGCGCGATGTGTGGCCGAACACGGCTGGCTCTGGACCGCCGGGCAATCGGGCGTTGGCACCGAGCCACCGACCCTGATCCTGGCCCACGGCGCGGGTGCGCCGATGGACAGCGGCTTCATGGAGGAAATGGCCGCGCGCCTTGCCGCGCATGGCATCAACGTGTTGCGCTTCGAGTTTCCCTACATGGCTCAACGACGTTTGGATGGGGGCAAGCGCCCACCCAACCCGGCGCCGAAGCTGCTGGAGTGCTGGCGTGAGGTGTACGCCACGGTGCGGCCTTATGTCGCTGGGCGGCTGGCCATTGGCGGCAAGTCCATGGGCGGGCGCATGGCGAGCCTGGTAGCCGATGAGTTGAGCGTCGATGCGCTGGTGTGCCTGGGCTATCCCTTCTATGCGGTGGGCAAGCCAGAGAAGCCACGGGTCGAGCACTTGGCGGGACTGAGGACTCGAACCTTGATCGTCCAGGGCGAGCGCGATGCGTTGGGCAACCGGGAAGCGGTGCAGGGGTATGATTTGTCACCGGAAATCGAGGTGATGTGGCTGGTGGCGGGGGATCATGATTTGAAACCGCTGAAGGCTTCGGGGTTTAGTCATGAGCAGCATTTGGAGGCTGCGGCGCAGAAAGTGGCCGGGTTTCTTCTGTAGAACGATGTTGTTTGACCGGGCCTCTTCGCGGGCAAGCCCGCTCCCACATGGGAATGCATTCGCGTGAACGCCTACGGTCCCCTGTGGGAGCGAGCTTGCTCGCGATAGCGGTCTCTCAAGCAATAAAAAACCCGGAAGCTTTCGCTGTCCGGGTTTTTTATGAGGCAGGCATCTGTCAGCGGTTAAACCGCTCCACCAACGAATACTGGGTATTGGCCGTTCGGGTCAGTTCTTCGCTCAGCAGCGCCGAGCTGTGGGCCTGCCCCGAGGTCTGGTCAGCCAGTGCCGAGATGTTGCTGATGTTGCGGCTGATCTCCTCGGCCACTGAGCTTTGTTCCTCGGTGGCAGCGGCGATCTGTGTGGTCATGTCGGTGATGTGGGCCACCGCTTCGCTGATCCCCACCAATGCCTGGTCCGCTTCCATGACCCGCGCCACGCCTTCTTCAGCTTGGCGATGGCCGGCGTCCATGGTCTGCACGGCGTTGGTGGCGGTTTGCTGGAGCTTGGCGATCAGGGCATGGATCTGCCCGGTGGATTCGCTGGTGCGTTGCGCCAGTTGCCGCACTTCGTCGGCCACCACGGCGAAGCCGCGGCCCATTTCCCCGGCGCGGGCCGCTTCGATGGCGGCATTGAGGGCCAGCAGGTTGGTCTGGTCGGCGATGCCTTTGATCACATCTACCACGCCACCGATCTCGTCGCTGTCTTTGGCCAACTGGGTCACGGTCTGGCCGGTTTCGCCGACCACTACTGAAAGGCGCTCGATGGCTTCGCGGGTTTCCCCAGCGATGTCGCGGCCGCGACGGGTCAGGCGATTGGCTTCCTGGGTGGCATCGGCCGTGCGCTGCACGTGACTGGCGACTTCCTGGGTGGTCGCGGCCATCTGGTTGACCGCAGTGGCGACCTGTTCGGTTTCTATCCGCTGGCGCTCCAGGCCACTGGAGCTGTTGTGGGCCAGGGTGTTGGACTGGCGGGCCTGGTCGTTAAGGTGCTCGGCGGTGTCCTGCAGGCGGGTCAGGCAGGTTTTCAGGCGCGCTTCCTGGCTGAGGATCGACATCTCCAGGCGTGCCTGGGCGCCGCGACTGTCGGTGTACATTTGGGCGATCAGCGGGTCGGAGGTGGTTTGCTCGGCCAGGCGCAGCAGGCGCTTGACTCCGCGTTGCTGCCATTGCAGGCCCATCAGGCCCAACGGCACCGATAACACAGCAGCCAGGGCAAAGCCCCAATGGGAGTTGAAGAAGGCTCCCACGACGAAACTCAACTGGCTGACCAGGATAAACGGCAGCCAGTCCTGCAGCATCGGCAACCATTTGTCGCTGCTGGGGACCGCGGATTTGCCCTTGTTGATACGTTGATAAAGCGCTTCGGCCCGGGCGATCTGCTCGGCGGAAGGCTTGACTCGCACCGATTCGTAGCCGACCACCTGATTGCCTTCGAACACTGGCGTGACGTAGGCGTTGACCCAGTAATGGTCACCGTTCTTGCTGCGATTCTTGACGATGCCCATCCATGGCAAGTCTTGTTTCAGCGTGCTCCACATGTGCGCAAACACGGCAGGCGGGACATCGGGGTGACGCACGAGATTGTGCGGTGAACGGATCAGCTCTTCCTTTGAATACCCACTGATTTCAACGAACGCGTCGTTGCAGTAGGTGATCACGCCCTTGGCATCGGTGGTGGAAATCAATCGTTGCTGGGCCGGGAAGGTCCTTTCTCGTTGTGTGACGGGCTGGTTGTTACGCATGGTGTGGTCAATCCGCAAGGCTTTGAAAGGTTGTCGGCGCCGTCAGGTTTTTATTGAAGTTATTTTTCCCGTCGCTATCACGCCAGCATTGGGTAGGTAAATAGGGCGAAATGAAGCAGGTTGAGGCCGAAGTGGGTGGCAATCGCCGCACCCAGACCGCCAAAGCGATAGGCAAGGCCGTAACCGATACCCGCCAGGCCCGACAGCAGCACCCACTCCCAGCCAGCCCCGACGTGCACCAGGCCGAACAGCAGCGAAGCCAGCAGTAACGCCAGATTGTCGCCGTAGCCCAGATGTTTGAAGTATCGGCTCAGGCCTCCTTGAATGTAGCCACGAAACAGTGCTTCCTCCACCAGGGTGACCAATAAAAGATTATTAAATACCCACAACCAGGCGTGATCCGGCCACTTCGGCGCCCAATGGATCATGCCCAGCAGCAGCGCCCCGCCGAGGGCCAGCACCGCGCTCAGCGCCAGCCCCAGGGCCGTGGCGTAGACCGCCAAACGCAACGAGCGCCGGCCGACGATCCAGGGGCAGGCCAGCAGCAGCCAGAAGCCGATCAGCGCCTTGTCCTGGTTCAGGTACATGGCAAACGGCACAGCGTCATCGGTCAAGCGTTGCGCCGGGATCGCTCGCCCATTGAAGAAGCCCGGCATCCAGTGCAGGGCCAGCGCCAGCGCCATCACCACGAACAGGACATGGCCGAGAAACCGCCCTACCGGCATCTGCTGTTGACGAACGGCATACCCGGCGAGTAGCAACAGTGCTATCGAAATGACCGCGGTCCAGGCCAAATGGCCGAAGATCAGGGCCAGGCCATAGCCGATGGAGAGGAGGGCCAGGTAGGGCCAGGGTAGGGCAGGCATATCACATCCTTTTGAGGCGGGTGAGCGGTTGAGGCGGGCAGGCAGGCTGAGTCGGCGGGATTATAGGCAGGCTGATACAAAAACACCGCCCTTAAGCGGCGGTGTTTTCGTAGGACGGGTCTTTTTAAGCTGCAATCAATTGCCGTAGGACATAGTGAAGGATCCCGCCGGCCTTGAAGTACTCCACTTCATTCAAGGTATCGATCCGGCACAACACTTCAATCCGCTCCTGGCGGCCGTCCTCCCGGGTGATCACCAGCGGCAGGTTCATGCGGGGTGTCAGTTCGACGTTGTCCAGTCCGAGGATGTCCAGGGTTTCCTTGCCCGTGAGGTTCAGGCTCTTGCGGTTCTGGTCGAGCTTGAACTGCAAGGGCAGCACGCCCATCCCCACCAGGTTGGAGCGATGGATACGCTCGAAGCTTTCCGCGATCACTGCCTTGACCCCCAGCAGGTTGGTGCCCTTGGCCGCCCAGTCCCGGCTGGAGCCGGTGCCGTATTCCTGGCCCGCGATCACCACCAACGGCGTGCCTGCAGCCTGATACAACATGGCGGCATCGTAGATCGGCATTTTTTCGCCACTGGGAATGTAGAGCGTATTGCCGCCTTCTTCACCGCCGAGCATTTCGTTGCGGATACGGATATTGGCGAAGGTGCCGCGCATCATCACCTGGTGGTTGCCGCGCCTTGAGCCGTAGGAGTTGAAGTCCCGGGGCTCCACGCCCTGCTCGCGCAGGTAGCGGCCGGCCGGGCTGTCGGTCTTGATGTTGCCGGCCGGGGAGATGTGGTCGGTGGTCACCGAGTCCCCCAGCAGGGCCAGGACGCGGGCGCCCTTGACGTTTGTGACGGCCGGTGGCGGACCGGCGATATCATCGAAAAACGGCGGATGCTGGATGTAAGTCGAGTCGGACTGCCATATATAAGTCGCCGCCTGCGGCACCTCGATGGCCTGCCATTGCTCGTCACCGGCAAACACGGCGGCGTACTCCTTGTGGAACATGCTGGTGTTCACCTGGGCCACGGCATTGGCCACTTCCTGGCTGCTGGGCCAGATGTCCCGCAAGTACACCGGGTTGCCGTCGCGGTCGTTGCCCAGCGGCTCGCTGCTGATGTCGATGCGCACCGTGCCGGCCAGGGCATAGGCGACCACCAGGGGCGGCGAAGCCAGCCAGTTGGTCTTCACCAGTGGATGGACCCGGCCTTCGAAGTTGCGGTTGCCCGACAAGACGGAGGCTACGGTCAGGTCGGCTTTCTGGATGGCTTTTTCGATCGGCTCCGGCAGCGGTCCGGAGTTACCGATGCACGTCGTGCAACCGTAGCCCACCAAGTCGAAACCGAGTTTGTCCAAGTACTCGGTCAGGCCGGCGGCCTTGTAGTAATCGGTGACCACCTTGGAGCCCGGCGCCAGGGAGCTCTTGACCCACGGCTTGCGAGTCAGGCCTTTTTCCACGGCTTTTTTGGCCAATAGTCCGGCGGCCATCATCACGCTGGGATTGGAGGTGTTGGTGCACGAGGTGATGGCGGCGATCACCACCGCGCCGTTTTTCAGGCGATGGGTGTGGCCTTCGAATTCGTACTCGGTTTCCCCCACCTGATCGGCATTACCCACCGCGACGCCACCGCCACCTTCGCTTTCCAGGCGACCTTCTTCTTTGCTGGTGGGTTTGACTTGCAGCCCCAGGAAGTCACTGAAGGCCTGGCCAACGTTGGGCAGCGAAACCCGGTCCTGGGGGCGTTTCGGCCCGGCAAGGCTGGCTTCGACACTGCCCATGTCCAGCTCCAGGGTATCGGTGAACACCGGTTCCTGGCCGGGCAAGCGCCACAGGCCCTGGGCTTTGCAATAGGCTTCCACCAGCTTCACGGTTTCCGCCGGGCGTCCGGACAGACGCAAGTAGTCCAGGGTCACGTCGTCCACCGGGAAGAAGCCGCAGGTGGCGCCGTACTCCGGAGCCATATTGGCGATGGTGGCGCGGTCGGCCAGGGGCAGGTCGGCAAGGCCGTCGCCATAGAACTCGACGAATTTGCCCACCACGCCTTTTTTTCGCAGCATTTGCGTGACCGTCAGCACCAGGTCGGTGGCCGTGATGCCTTCGCGCAGTTTGCCGATGAGCTTGAAGCCGATGACTTCGGGAATCAGCATCGACACCGGCTGGCCGAGCATTGCCGCCTCTGCCTCGATCCCGCCGACACCCCAGCCCAGCACGCCGAGCCCGTTGATCATGGTGGTGTGGGAGTCGGTGCCCACCAGCGTGTCGGGGAACGCGTAGGTGCGGCCGTCCTCTTCGCGGGTCCACACGGTGCGGCCCAGGTATTCGAGGTTGACCTGGTGGCAGATGCCGGTGCCCGGCGGTACCACGCTGAAGTTGTCAAAGGCGCTCTGGCCCCAGCGCAGGAAGGCGTAGCGTTCGCCGTTGCGCTGCATTTCGATGTCGACGTTCTGCTCGAACGCCTGGCTGCTGGCGAATTTGTCCACCATCACCGAATGGTCGATGACCAGGTCCACGGGCGACAGCGGGTTGATCCGTTGGGGATCGCCGCCGGCCTTTTCCACGGCGGCGCGCATGGCGGCCAAGTCGACCACGGCGGGGACACCGGTGAAGTCCTGCATCAACACCCGTGCCGGGCGGTATTGAATCTCGCGGTCGGAACGACGGTCCTTCAGCCAACCGGCCAGGGCCTTGAGGTCGGTGCCGGTAACGGTTTTTTCATCTTCCCAGCGCAGCAGGTTTTCCAGCAGCACTTTCAGGGACATGGGCAGCTTGTCCAGGTCTCCCAGGCTTCGGGCGGCTTCCGGCAGGCTGAAATAGTGGTAGGTCCTGGCGTCGATTTGCAGCGTTTTAAGGGTTCTCAGGCTATCGAGAGACGGCATTGAAATAACTCCTTTGAGTCCGCACGGCTACGGACTGACGGGACGGGCAGAGCCTTTAACCTAGCCCTGTTTTAAGCGTATGACTAATCACTGGACTCTATGGGCAGGTCCGGGGTTCCGAACTCCGCTATCATGCGGCGGTTTTCGTGACAGGCTTTGCTACGGAGTTTCAATGAACACGCTTTTTATGCACTGTCGGCCGGGCTTCGAAGGCGAGGTCTGTTCCGAGATCGCCGAGCACGCCGCGCGGCTCAACGTGGCCGGCTACGCCAAGGCCAAATCGGCCAGTGCCTGCGCCGAATTTGTCTGCACCGAAGACGACGGCGCCGAACGGTTGATGCGCGGCCAGCGTTTCGCCGAGTTGATTTTTCCGCGCCAGTGGGCCCGCGGTACCTTCATTGATTTGCCGGAAACCGACCGCATCAGTGTCATTTTGGCCCACATGGCCGATTTCCCGACCTGCGGCAGCCTGTGGCTGGAAGTCGTGGACACCAACGACGGCAAGGAGCTGTCGAACTTCTGCAAAAAGTTCGAAGGGCCGCTGCGCAAAGCGCTGAGCGCTGCCGGCAAGCTGCTGGACGACCCACGCAAGCCGCGTCTGCTGCTGACGTTCAAGAGTGGCCGCGAAGTGTTCCTGGGCCTGGCAGACCCTGATAATTCGGCGATGTGGCCGATGGGCATTCCTCGCCTGAAATTCCCCCGGGAGGCGCCGAGCCGCTCCACCCTCAAACTCGAGGAAGCCTGGCACCATTTCATCCCGCGGGACCAATGGGACGAGCGCCTGCACGGTGACATGACTGGCGTGGACCTCGGCGCGGCACCCGGTGGCTGGACCTGGCAACTGGTGAACCGTGGGATGCTGGTGACCGCCATCGACAACGGTCCGATGGCTGAAAGCCTGATGGACACCGGCCTGGTGCAGCACCTGATGGCGGACGGCTTTACCTTCAAGCCGAAACAACCGGTGGACTGGATGGTCTGCGACATCGTCGAGAAGCCGGCGCGTAACGCGGCGATGCTGGAAGAGTGGATCGGCGAGGGCCATTGTCGCGAAGCGGTGGTCAATCTCAAGCTGCCGATGAAGCAACGGTACGCCGAGGTCAAGCGCCTGCTCGAACGCATTGCCGACGGTTTCAAGGCCCGGGGCATCAAGGTCGAGATCGGTTGCAAGCAGCTGTACCACGACCGTGAGGAAGTGACCTGCCATTTGCGGCGGTTGGACACGAAGAAGCCGAAGTCCCGTTGATGCTGCCTTGGGCAGTTTTGTGGCGAGGGAGCTTGCTCCCGCTGGGTTGCGAAGCAACCCCGATCCAAAGAGCGACGACTGCTGCGCAGCCGAGCGGGAGCAAGCTCCCTCGCCACAGGTATGGATACAGGTCTGTTAAGGGCGCCGACATTGCGCGACAATGCCGGCCAGTTTCAGGAGTAGAACATGAGTGAAATGAACGACACGCCGGTCGACGGCACGCTGGATGCCACCGGCCTCAATTGCCCGGAGCCGGTGATGATGCTGCACCAGCATATCCGTGACCTGGCTCCCGGTGGCCTGCTGAAAGTCATCGCCACCGACCCCTCGACCCGCCGCGACATCCCCAAGTTTTGCGTGTTCCTGGACCACGAACTGGTGGCCCAGCAGGAAGAGGCGGGCACCTACCTCTACTGGATCCGCAAGAAGCTCGCTTAACCCGTCGAGCGGCTGATGCGGATCTGCTTGCGCGCGCTGCGGGCCAGGCGAATCGACAGCATCAGCGCCGCGCAGCTCAGGCCCACGATCAAGCCTTGCCACAACCCGCTCGGGCCGCTGGCCGCGCCGAGCCAATCGGTCAGACCCAGGGCATAACCCACTGGCAGGCCGATGCCCCAATACGCGAACAGCGTCAGGATCATCGTCACCCGGGTGTCCTGATAGCCGCGCAACGCGCCCGCCGCCGTGACCTGGATCGCATCGGAAAACTGAAACAGCGCCGCATAGACGATCAGCATCGACGCCACCTCGATCACCACCGGATCGGCGGTATAGATCGCCGCGATGGGCCCGCGCAGTGCGAACATCAGGCTCGCCGACAGGCAGGCGTAGGCCAACGCCGTGCCCATGCCCACACCCGCGGCGAAACGCGCTTCACGGGGCTGAGCGCGCCCCAGGGCCTGGCCGACCCGCACCGTCACGGCCATGCCCAGGGAGTAGGGGATCATGAACACCAGGGAACTGAAGTTCAGCGCGATCTGGTGCCCGGCAACCACGGTGGCGCCGAGGCTGCCGATCAGCAGGGCAATCACTGCGAAAATACTCGACTCGGCAAACACCGCGATGCCAATCGGCAGGCCGATGCCCAGCAGGCGCTTGATGACCGCCCACTGCGGCCAGTCGAAACGCCTGAACAACCGGCTCGATTGATAGGCCGGTGCCCAGCGGGCCCAACCCGCCATGCCCAGGGCCATGACCCACATCACGATGGCCGTGGCCCAGCCGCAACCGACGCCGCCCATGGCCGGCACGCCGAGGTGGCCGTAGATGAAGATGTAATTGAGTGGAATGTTCAGTGCCAGCCCGCACAAGCCCAACACCATTGCCGGACGCGTACGACCCAGGCCGTCGCTGAAGCAGCGCAGCACGTGATACAGCGCCACGGCCGGCAGGCCGGTGCCGATACCCCGCAGGTATTCCATGCACGGACCGATCAGTTCAGGGTCGACCTTCATGATGTGCAGGATCGGCTCGGCACTGAACAGCGCCAGCGTGGCGATCAACCCCACCACCAGCGCCAGCCACAGCGCCTGGCGTACCAATGGACCGATCTGGTCGAACGTGCCGGCGCCGAAGCGCTGGGCGACTTTCGGGGTGGTGGCCAGCAGCGTGCCGGTCATCAACAGGAACACCGGCACCCAGATCGAGTTGCCCAGCGCCACCGCCGCCAAGTCCCGCGGGCCGACGCGCCCCGCCATCACGGCATCGACAAAGCCCATGGCGGTGGTCGCCAATTGCGCCACCATGATCGGCAATGCCAAGGCCAGCAGCGTTCTGAGCTCCAGGCGTACCCGGGCTGGGCGGGAGAGGGGGGTGGGGGTGTCGATCACAGGGTTCACAGGCGAAGCGTCCGAAAAGATTAAGCGCGAGGCGGCGGATTCTACGCCTTGACGCAGTGGTCAGGAAAAAACCTGTGTTGTGGATTTGTAATCGCTTGCTCCCGCGTGTCCAGCCTGTACTGTTTGGACCGGGGACAGGGTGACCCGTGGCGAGGGAGCTTGCTCCCGCTCGGCTGCGAAGCAGTCGTCGCTCTTTGGATTGGGGTTGCTGCGCAACCCAGCGGGAGCAAGCTCCCTCGCCACAACATCGTCCACTGAAGTAATGCGCTGGCCCATCAAGGCGCGTAGCGCCTACACTGCCTACCCCGCCAAAGGAGCTCTGCCATGCTGATCGTCGCTGACGAAAACATCCCCCTGCTTGATGCGTTTTTCCAAGGTTTCGGCGAAATCCGCCGGGTGCCCGGGCGGGGCATCGACCGGGCGACGGTCGAGCAGGCCGACGTGTTGCTGGTGCGCTCGGTCAGCCAAGTCAATCGGGCGCTGCTGGAAGGCAGCAAGGTGCGCTTCGTCGGTACCTGCACCATCGGCACCGATCACCTGGACCTGGATTATTTCGCCGAGGCCGGTATCCGCTGGGCCAGCGCGCCGGGCTGCAATGCCCGTGGCGTGGTGGACTATGTGCTGGGCAGCCTGATGACCCTGGCTGAAATCGAAGGCGCGGACCTCCAGCAGCGGACCTTCGGCGTGGTGGGTGCCGGCCAGGTAGGCGGGCGGTTGATCGAGGTGCTCAAGGGGCTTGGCTGGACCGTGAAGGTCTGCGATCCGCCACGCCAAGTCGCCCAAGGGGGCGAGTATGTGAGCCTGGAACAGATCATCGAGCAGTGCGATGTGATCAGCCTGCACACACCGTTGACCCGCGACGGTGAACACCCGACCTGGCACCTGTTTGACGAAACACGTCTGAACCAGCTCAAGCCCGGCACCTGGTTGATCAACGCGGCCCGAGGCCCGGTGATCGATAACGCCGCGCTGCGCGAGGTGTTGCTGGAGCGGGAGGACTTGCAAGCGGTGCTGGATGTCTGGGAGCAGGAGCCGACCGTGGACGTTGACCTGGCCGACCTGTGCGTGGTCGCCACACCGCACATTGCCGGTTACAGCCTCGATGGTCGCCAGCGCGGCACGGCGCAGATCTACGAAGCCTTGTGCGTTTTCCTGGAACGACCGGTTGAAGTGCGCCTGAGTGACCTGTTGCCTCGGCCTTGGCTGGCGGGCATCACCCTCGACGCCGAAACCGATCCGGCCTGGGCCCTGGCAGCGCTGTGCCGGAGTGTGTACGACCCACGTCGCGACGACGCGGATTTTCGCCGCAGCCTGGTGGGAACGGCCAGTGAGCAACGCAGTGCGTTTGATGCCCTGCGCAAGCACTATCCACCACGCCGGGAAATCGACAGCCTGAAGGTTCGCATCGTAGGAGAGGCCCCGGCTTTGCAACAGATCGTGACAGCGCTGGGTGCCACTGCCCTTTAAGGGGGATGCGTTCTTGTGGCGAGGGAGCTTGCTCCCGCTCGGCTGCGCAGCAGTCGTCGCTTCTGGGCCCGCAGGAATGGGGTTGCTTCGCAACCCAGCGGGAGCAAGCTCCCTCGCCACGGAATTTCGGCCAGACGGACAGGCATAAAAAACCCGACATCAGCGTCGGGTCCAATTGAAGACGGGCTGTATCACTTTTGTTCGGCAGGTTTGACCAGGCGTTTTTCCAGTTCGCTGCACGCCTTCTGGATCATGTCTTCAGTGATCGGTACTTCGCGCCCTTGGGCGTCGATAAACGAGCAGCCCAGGGACTGGTCCGGTTGCGTGCGGATCACTTGAATCTTGTCGTCGCTGCTGTGTTGCAAGGACATGGCCTGTCTCCTCATCAGGTTGTGTGCCTACTTTAATGTCGCCAGGTGACCGAGCCATGACACTCCTTGTAGGTTCATGGCGACACCTCCACTCAATCAGAAACACCGTTGCGTTTCCAGCCAGACTTTAGACCGATAACATCTATACGCTAGTCGCTGCGGTCATATTTAACCTGACTCATTCTGATTCAACCCTGGTTGCGCTGCGTTTCGGTACCGCTGGCCGGTTTTTTTCCTGTTGTTTTATCGGATGCTCCTGATGCTTTCTTCCCAGCAACGCCGCGCCATACGCCTGGCCAGCGGTTTCATCGCCCCTTATCGCAAGCAGGTTGTCGGCGCTTTACTGGCCCTGATTGTCACCGCCGGTATTACCTTGTCCATGGGGCAAGGCATCCGGTTGTTGGTGGACCAGGGGTTCATGACCCGCTCACCGCACCTGCTCAATCAATCCATCGGCCTGTTCATGGTGCTGGTGGTGGGGTTGGCGATCGGTACCTTTGCCCGTTTCTACCTGGTGTCGTGGATCGGCGAGCGGGTGGTGGCCGATATCCGGCGGCAGGTCTTCAACCATCTGGTGTACTTGCACCCCGGTTTCTACGAAAACAACCGCAGTTCGGAAATCCAGTCGCGACTGACCACCGACACAACCTTGTTGCAGTCAGTGATCGGTTCGTCGCTGTCGTTGTTTTTGCGCAACGCCTTGATGGTCATTGGCGGCATCGTGCTGCTGTTCATCACCAATCCCAAACTCACCAGCATCGTGGTGATCGCATTGCCGCTGGTGCTGGCGCCGATCCTGATCTTCGGCCGGCGGGTGCGCAGCCTGTCGCGTCAGAGCCAGGACCGTATCGCCGACGTTGGCAGCTACGTCTCCGAAACCCTCGGCCAGATCAAGACCGTGCAGGCCTACAACCATCAGGTCCAGGATGAACAGCGTTTTTCCGTGACTGTGGAGCAGGCCTTCGACACCGCCCGCAAGCGTATCGCCCAGCGGGCCTGGCTGATCACGCTGGTGATCGTGTTGGTGCTGGGGGCGGTGGGTGTGATGCTCTGGGTCGGCGGCATGGATGTGATCGCCGGGCGAATTTCCGGCGGTGAACTGGCGGCTTTTGTGTTCTACAGCCTGATCGTCGGTAGCGCCTTTGGCACCCTGAGCGAAGTGATCGGTGAGTTGCAACGTGCGGCCGGTGCGGCGGAGCGCATTGCCGAGTTGCTGCGTTCGGAGAACATCATCCAGCCGCCGGTTTCAGGCCTGGTGACGTTGCCGGAGCGGGTTCGCGGCGATTTGCGCCTCGAAGGCGTGCGGTTTTCCTATCCTACCCGACCGGAAAGCTATGCGGTCGACGGCCTTGACCTGACCATCCACGCGGGTGAAACCCTCGCCCTGGTCGGGCCCTCCGGCGCCGGAAAATCAACGGTGTATGACCTGCTGCTGCGTTTCTACGACCCGGTGCAAGGGCAGATTCTCATCGACGATGTGCCGTTGACCCAGCTCGATCCGCTGGACCTGCGCCGTCATTTCGCCCTGGTTTCGCAAAACCCGGCGCTGTTTTTCGGCACGGTCGAAGAGAACATTCGCTACGGTAATCCTGAAGCGACTTCCGAGCAGGTGCGCGAGGCCGCACAGATCGCCCATGCCCACGACTTCATCGAAAAAATGCCCGATGGCTACCAGACCCATCTGGGCGATGGCGGCCTGGGGTTGTCCGGCGGCCAGCGCCAACGCCTGGCCATCGCCCGGGCCCTGCTAGTGGACGCACCGATCCTGCTACTGGACGAAGCCACCAGTGCCCTCGACGCGCAAAGCGAACACCTGATTCAGCAAGCCCTGCCCAGCCTGATGAAAAACCGCACCACCCTGGTCATCGCCCACCGCCTGGCGACGGTGAAAAACGCCGACCGGATCGCGGTGATGGACCAGGGCAAGGTGGTTGCCGTGGGTACCCATCAGGAGCTGGTCGCCAGCAATGCGCTGTATGCGCGGTTGGCGGCGTTGCAGTTCAATGTGGGTCGGGGCGCGGAAATCGACTAATACAGCGCCCGCATGGGATGTTCAGTAGATAAGGATTTTGTGTTTGATGCATGCCCCTGTGGGAGCGAGCTCGCGATAGCGGTGAGTCAGCTTGCATTCATGTTGCAGGTTCCGACGCCATCGCGAGCAAGCTCGCTCCCACAGTAAGAGGGCTTTGTGGGAGAGTTAATCACTGATCATCGAAATACCGCTCATGCCAGTCCACCAACGGCTGCGGCGAGTTGAGTTTCTGGCCGTAGATCACCGAATATGACAATACGTTCTGCACGTATTGGCGGGTTTCGTCGAAGGGAATGCTCTCGACCCAGACGTCGAAGCTCAAGTGGTCGGCGCCGCGCAGCCACTGGCGCACGCGACCGGGGCCGGCGTTGTAGGCGGCGGAGGCCAGGACGCGGTTGCCGTTGAACTGGCTGTGGACCTGGCTCAGGTAGGCCGCGCCGAGCTGGATGTTCTTGTCCGGGTTCAACACTTGCTGCGGCGAGGCCAGGGGAATGCTGAACTTGCGCGCGGTTTCCTTGGCAGTGCCTGGCATCAATTGCATCAGGCCGGCGGCACCGACGCCAGAGCGGGCATCATCCATGAAGGCACTTTCCTGGCGGGTGATGGCGAACGCCCAACTTGGATGCAAGCCGCGGATCTTGGCTTCGCGCACCAGGGTGTCGCGGTGGGCCATTGGGAAACGGATGTCCAAGTCGTCCCAGTACTTGGCCTGGCTGATGGTACGGATCGCCGGGAAATACCACTTCAGGTCGTAGGCCAGTTTCGCCTGGGCGACCATCTCGTCCCGACTGAAATGCCGGCTGACGTGATACCACTCGCGGCGTCCGTCGACAATGTCGCCGCGGGCGTGAAACTCCAGGGCCCGACGCACGCCGGGGGTGTTGCGCACCTTGTTGACCAGCGCCTGGCTCATCACCAGCGGCTTGTTGACCAGCGAGTACGGCGACTGGGAGCGGTCGGCGGCGAGGAAGCCATAGAAGTCTCGCTCACGGGCCAGATGCTTGTAGAGCGTCAGCGCCTCGGGGTTCTGCGGCTGTGCCAGCTCGAGCGTACGGGCCTGCCAGTAGCGCCAGCGGTTGGTGCTGGCCAGCGTCTCGGGCAGGCGGCGGGTCAGCTGGTAGGCGTCGTCCCAACGAGCCAGGCGCAGCAGTAGGCGCAAGCGCCATTCCGAAACGGTGTCGTCCCGCAGTTCCGGGTCGTATTTGGTCATGACGTCGAGCGCGCGGCTGTCGAAGCGCTTGGCCAGGGTCAGGCCGATTTCCCGGGCAATCGCGACTTTTTCATCCCGGGAAAAATGCATGGTGCTGGCGTAGCCGTCCAGCAGCGCCATGGCTTTTTCCGGGTCTTGGCGGGCCAGCCGGCGCAGGCCGAGGCTGACGATATCGGACATCGGTTCATCGGCCGGGGTGAAGCGCGAGGGTTGGTTGAGCAGTTCGGGCTTTTGCGCCACGTCCACCAGCAATTGGCCACGAGGGGCGAGGGAGGTCAGGCCGCTGACCAGGCTGTTGGCCAGCGGGTAATTGCGTGCCTGGGCAGCCAACTTGGCGCGCTCCCAGCGCTTCTGTTCGGTCAACTGACCCTGGGAAGCCCATAGGCCAAACAGTGCGTCACACGCTGTCGGCTGGGACTTGCCGGTAAGCCAGAGTTTCTCGGTGTTGGCGTAACCCTCGGCCTTGAGGCCGTGGCTGAGCTGATATTGGGCGTTGAGGCAGTCCAGTTCGGTGAAATTGAGCTTGGGGTCGTAATACTTGACGAAGGTTTCCCAGTCGCCGCGCTCGGTCAGCCAACGCAGCCAGCGCAGTTTCATCCAGTTGGCCTGGGGCAGATCACCGTGTTCGGCGAGGAATTTCTCGATTTCGGCGTTACTGGCGCTCTTGAGGCGAGCGGTCAGTTCGTCATAAGCGAGGTACGGCTCCAGCGGATAATCGCGAAGGGCCTGGCTGTAGCGAAAATAGGGACCGGAATCACCCTTGGCCAAGGCGCGCTTGGCCTCATCGTAATACTGACGCTGGGTGGAAATATCCACCGCCTGAGCGGTTTGAAAGGCAGTGGCACACACGAAAAGACAAGACAAGACACTAAAAAGGCGACTGCGCATGATACGTCCGGGCAGAAAAAACATGACAAGCCCAAGGGTTAACCCAGGGTAACTGTCTGTAGCTTAGCCTTTTGCCAGCAACCGGCGAAAGCTTTGCGGGGCCGCAGGTGCAAGTTCGCAACATTTGTTGTGCAGAGTGCTTCCATGGCGAAATTGGCGGACTCTTGAAGCCTCATCTCAGGTAGAATGCGCGCCCGGTTTTTGGAGAAGCTCATGACCCTGCTCAAATTCAGCGATGTGTCCCTTGCTTTCGGCGCTATGCCGTTGTTGGACAAGGTGTCCTGGCAGATCGCCCGTGGTGAGCGGGTGTGCATCATCGGCCGCAACGGCACTGGCAAGTCCAGCATGATGAAGCTGGTCAAGGGCGACCAGAAGCCCGATGACGGCTCGGTCTGGCGCGCGCCAGGCCTGAAAATCGGCGAATTGCCCCAGGAACTGCCGGTGGCCGACGAGCGGACCGTGTTCGACGTGGTTGCCGAAGGCCTGGACGGTGTTGGCGCGCTGCTGGCCGAGTATCACCACCTGAGCCAGAACATCGTCACCGACGCTGACCTGGACAAGTTGATGCACGTGCAGCACGACCTTGAAGCCCGTGATGGCTGGCGGTTACAGCAACTGGTCGACAGCACCCTGAGCCGCCTGCAACTGCCGGCCGACAAGACCCTCGCCGAGTTGTCCGGCGGCTGGCGTCGCCGTGTCCTGCTGGCCCAGGCCCTGGTGTCCGAGCCGGACTTGCTGCTGCTCGACGAACCGACCAACCACCTGGACATCGGCGCCATCGCCTGGCTTGAAGAGGCCTTGAAGGACTTTCAGGGCGCGGTGCTGTTCATCACCCACGACCGTTCTTTCCTGCAAAACCTGGCAACGCGCATCCTCGAACTGGACCGCGGCGGCCTGATCGACTGGAACGGCGACTACGCCAGCTTCCTGGTGCACAAGGAAGCGGCGCTGGCAGCTGAAGAAACCGCTAACGCGCTGTTCGATAAGAAGCTGGCCCAGGAAGAAGTCTGGATTCGCCAGGGAATCAAGGCCCGTCGCACCCGCAACGAAGGTCGTGTGCGGGCGCTGAAAGCCTTGCGCATGGAACGCAGTGAGCGTCGCGAGCGCACCGGCAAGGCCAACATTCAGTTGGATACCGCTGACAAGTCCGGCAAGCAGGTGATGGTCCTGGAGAACGTGAGTTTCGCGCACCCTGGCGGCCCGTTCCTGATCAAGGACTTCTCCATGGTGCTGCAGCGTGGTGATCGCATTGGTCTCCTGGGTGCCAACGGTACCGGCAAGACCACCTTGCTCAAGTTGATGCTCGGCGGCCTGGTGCCGACCAGTGGCAAGGTGGAAGAGGGCACGAAGATCGACGTTGCCTACTTCGACCAGCTGCGCCATCAACTGGATCTGGAAAAGACCGTGATCGATAACGTGGCCGAAGGCCGCGATTTCATCGATATCGATGGCCAGAGCCGGCATGTGCTGAGCTACCTGGGCGATTTCCTGTTCAGCCCTCAGCGCGCTCGTACGCCAGTCAAGGCGCTGTCCGGCGGTGAACGTGCCCGTCTGTTGCTGGCCAAGCTGTTTAGCAAGCCGGCGAACCTGCTGGTGCTCGACGAACCGACCAACGACCTGGACGTGGAAACCCTCGAATTGCTGGAAGAGGTGTTGTTGACCTTCAACGGCACCGTACTGATGGTCAGTCACGACCGGGCATTCCTCGATAACGTGGTCACCAGTACCTTGGTATTCGAAGGCGAAGGCCTGGTGCGCGAATACGTCGGTGGTTATCAGGACTGGCTGCGCCAGGGCGGCTCGCCGCGTCTGCTGGGCGTGACCGAGAGCAAGTCCGGCAAGGCCGACCTGAATTCGGCAGTGGTCAAGGCCGAGCCTGTCCCGGTCGCCGCAGCAGCAGCGCCAGCGAAGAAAAAGCTCAGCTACAAGCTGCAGCGCGAGCTGGAAGCGCTGCCGGGTGATATCGACGCCAAGGAAAAGCAGATCGCCGCGGTGGAAGCTGAAATGGCCGACGCTGGGTTCTACCAGCGGCCTGCTGCCGAGACCGCCAAGGTGATTGCTCACCTGGAGCAGTTGCAGGCCGAGCTGGATGCACTGGTCGAGCGCTGGGCTGAACTGGACGCTTGAGCCCGCACGCTCAATGACTGTGGCGAGGGAGCTTGCTCCCGCTGGGCTGCGAAGCGGCCCCTGGCGGTGAGTGCTTCGCACTCAAGCGGGAGCAAGCTCCCTCGCCACAGGTTCAGTGAGTTCCTTGGGGGAATCAGCTGCGCTTGACCAGGTGCACCGCCAGCACATCGCAAGGCGCGCCATGCAGCACGTCGTTGGCGGTCGAACCCAGCAACAGCGCCAGGCCATGGCGGCCATGGCTGCCGACGATGATCAGGTCGCAACCCTGTTCCTTGGCCAGGTGATGGATCTCCTGGCGCGGCTGGCCGTAGGTCAGGTGGCAGTTCTCCTTTTTCAGGTCCGGGTACTTCACGATCAGTCGGTCAAGGCGTTCCTTGGCTTGATCGAATTGCTGCTGCTGCAACTGGGAAAGGTCCATTGGCACATCACCACCAAAGGCCATGGCCATCGGCTCGACGATATGCACCAGCGACAGTTTGGTGTCTCTGCCGTCGCACAGGGCGCGGGCGCGTTTGACGACGGGATCGCATTCTTCAGTGAGGTCGACGGCGACCAGGACGTTTGTGTAGTACATGGAAAGCACTCCAGAGAATTGCGATACGGTAAGTATGGCTGGTTTCAAGCGCATTGAAGGTGAGGTGGCTCAATGGGCTCATCAGAATTCGGGAGTACAGATATGACGGTCTGGATAGTGGTGTCAATCCTATTAGTGGTGTTAAGCCCCTTGGCATGGTTGCGGCCGTCCCGTGTTCAGAGCGGTCGCATGGCCCTGCGCATGGAGGCGCGACGCCTGGGATTGGCCATGCAGCTGGCGCCGCAGGAGTGGCCGCACTGGCTCGGCCAGCAGCCGCCAAACCCCTGTGCCCAGTACCACCGACCCCGGCGCGGCAAGCAGCCGGCTGTCTGGAGTTATTGGCAAACTGCGCCGGGCGTCTGGGTCAACCAATGGCGGGAAGTCTGCCAGGATGAGGCGTTGCTCAATCATTTCGAAAAACTGCCGGCCAACGTCTACAAAATCGAAGCCGACCGGCAAATGATCGCCTTGTACTGGGGCGAGAAGGGCGAAGCCAGTGTTTTGCAGGACATTACCGACGTGCTCAAGGCGCTGGCCTGAGGCGTAAAAAAGCCCGACAGTCTCATCGGGCGGGTTGGCCAGGCAGGCCGGTAATCAATCTCATGTCAGGGCGTGCGTTCGTAACGTCCTTCGTTCCCAAATATTCATTCGCGCTTCCGACAGCGTAGTCGGCTGGATCCGGTATGTCTGGAATTAGGGCGATTTTTCTAATTATTGATTCTATGAATAGCTGCTCATGCGGTGCGGTGTTGTGGATCCGTATGGTTCGGAAATGACCGTAAAGTCGTGCTCAGCCCCCTGTTTAGGGCGATTGACAATTGTCGGAAATTCCGTGAAGGTGACGTACCCAAATCAAACGGGCGTATGAATTGAGCGTTTGTATTTTCAGAATGCTCCTACAGAACCCGACTATCGCGTTGACGGGTGTGCCCGGCGGATTGGCGTAGCATCGACGGTAACGTCAATGCCGAACCAGCAGCCAGCGTCCAACGTGTACTGTTCAGCTTCCATATCGTGGAGATCAGTTGATGATTTACGAAGGTAAAGCCATCACGGTTAAGGCTCTTGAAAGTGGCATCGTCGAACTGAAGTTCGATCTCAAGGGTGAGTCCGTCAACAAGTTCAACCGTCTAACCCTGAATGAATTGCGTCAGGCCGTGGACACTATCAAGGCAGATGCTTCGATCAAGGGTGTGATCGTCAGCAGCGGCAAGGACGTCTTCATCGTCGGCGCCGATATCACCGAATTCGTCGATAACTTCAAGCTGCCCGATGCCGAACTGATCGCTGGCAACCTCGAAGCCAACCGTATTTTCAGCGACTTCGAAGACCTCAACGTACCGACCGTCGCGGCCATCAACGGTATCGCCCTGGGCGGCGGCCTGGAAATGTGCCTGGCCGCGGACTACCGCGTCATGTCCACCGTCGCCAAGATCGGCCTGCCGGAAGTCAAGCTGGGCATCTACCCAGGCTTCGGCGGTACCGTGCGCCTGCCGCGCCTGATCGGTGCCGACAACGCCATCGAGTGGATTGCCGCTGGCAAGGAAAACCGTGCTGAAGACGCCCTGAAAGTCGGCGCGGTGGATGCCGTGGTCGAGCCTGGCAAACTCCAGGAAGCGGCCCTTGAAATGATCAAACGCGCCATCAGCGGCGAGTTTGACTACAAGGCCAAGCGTCAGCCGAAGCTGGAAAAGCTCAAGCTCAACGCGATCGAGCAAATGATGGCCTTCGAGACCGCCAAGGGTTTCGTCGCCGGTCAGGCAGGCCCGAACTACCCGGCGCCGGTCGAAGCGATCAAGACCATCCAGAAAGCCGCGAACTTCGGTCGCGACAAGGCCCTGGAAGTCGAGGCCGCAGGCTTCGTCAAGCTGGCCAAGACCTCGGCTGCGCAAAGCCTGATCGGTCTGTTCCTCAATGACCAGGAGCTGAAGAAAAAGGCCAAGGTCTACGACGAAATCGCCCGTGACGTGAAGCAGGCCGCGGTACTCGGTGCCGGCATCATGGGTGGCGGTATCGCCTACCAGTCGGCGTCCAAAGGCACGCCGATCCTGATGAAAGACATCAACGAACACGGTATCGAGCAAGGCCTGGCCGAAGCGGCCAAGCTGCTGGTCGGCCGCGTTGATAAAGGTCGCATGACTGCGGCGAAGATGGCCGAAGTGCTCAACGGCATTCGTCCAACCCTGTCCTACGGCGATTTTGGCCATGTCGACCTGGTGGTCGAAGCGGTTGTCGAGAACCCGAAGGTCAAGCAGGCGGTACTGGCTGAAGTCGAAGACAAGGTTAAAGAGGACACTATCCTCGCCTCGAACACCTCGACCATTTCCATTTCGCTGCTGGCCAAGGCCCTCAAGCGTCCGGAAAACTTCGTCGGCATGCACTTCTTCAACCCGGTGCACATGATGCCGCTGGTGGAAGTGATCCGGGGTGAGAAGTCCAGCGAACTGGCCGTAGCCACCACCGTGGCCTACGCCAAGAAAATGGGCAAGAACCCGATCGTCGTCAATGACTGCCCGGGCTTTTTGGTCAACCGCGTGCTGTTCCCTTACTTCGGCGGTTTCGCCAAGTTGGTCAGCGCTGGCGTGGATTTCGTGCGCATCGACAAGATCATGGAGAAATTCGGCTGGCCCATGGGCCCGGCGTACCTGATGGACGTGGTCGGCATCGACACCGGCCACCACGGTCGCGACGTCATGGCTGAAGGCTTCCCGGACCGCATGAAGGACGACCGTCGTTCGGCTATCGATGTGCTCTACGAAGCCAAGCGCCTGGGTCAGAAGAACGGCAAGGGCTTCTACGCCTACGAGACCGACAAGCGCGGCAAGCAAAAGAAAGTCGCCGATTCGTCGGTGCTGGAAGTGCTCAAGCCGATCATCTACGAGCAGCGTGAAGTCACCGACGAAGACATTATCAACTGGATGATGATCCCGCTGTGCCTCGAGACCGTTCGTTGCCTGGAAGACGGCATTGTCGAAACCGCCGCCGAAGCCGACATGGGTCTGGTCTACGGTATCGGTTTCCCTCCATTCCGTGGCGGTGCGCTGCGTTACATCGATTCGATCGGTGTGGCCGAGTTCGTTGCCCTGGCTGACCAGTACGCTGATCTGGGCGCGCTGTACCACCCGACCGCGAAGCTGCGTGAGATGGCCAAGAACGGCCAGCGTTTCTTCGGTTAAGCGCCCAACGACTAGAGCGAGAGAACATTTATGAGCTTGAATCCTAGAGACGTCGTGATTGTCGACTTCGGTCGTACGCCGATGGGCCGCTCCAAGGGCGGCATGCACCGCAATACCCGCGCCGAAGACATGTCGGCGCACCTGATCAGCAAACTGTTGGAACGCAACGTCAAGGTCGACCCCAACGAAGTCGAGGACGTGATCTGGGGCTGTGTGAACCAGACCCTGGAGCAGGGCTGGAACATCGCCCGCATGGCTTCGCTGATGACCCAGATCCCCCACACTGCGGCCGGCCAGACCGTCAGCCGCCTGTGTGGTTCGTCCATGAGCGCGCTGCACACCGCCGCCCAGGCGATCATGACTGGCAACGGTGATGTATTCGTCGTCGGTGGTGTCGAGCACATGGGCCACGTGAGCATGATGCACGGTGTCGATCCGAACCCGCACATGTCGCTGTACGCGGCAAAAGCCTCGGGCATGATGGGCCTGACTGCGGAAATGCTCGGCAAAATGCACGGCATTACTCGCGAACAGCAGGACGCCTTTGGCGTGCGCTCCCACCAGCTCGCCCACAAGGCGACCGTGGAAGGCAAGTTCAAGGACGAGATCATCCCGATGCAGGGCTACGACGAGAACGGCTTCCTGAAGCTGTTCGACTACGACGAAACCATTCGTCCGGAAACCACCCTGGAAAGCCTGGCGGCCCTCAAGCCGGCATTCAATCCGAAGGGCGGCACCGTGACAGCTGGTACTTCGTCGCAGATCACCGACGGTGCCTCGTGCATGATCGTGATGTCGGCCCAGCGTGCCCAGGACCTGGGCATCCAGCCGATGGCGGTGATTCGTTCGATGGCCGTGGCAGGTGTGGACCCGGCGATCATGGGCTATGGTCCAGTACCGGCTACGCAGAAAGCCTTGAAGCGTGCAGGCCTGAGCATTTCCGATATCGACTTCTTCGAACTCAACGAAGCTTTCGCCGCACAGGCCCTGCCAGTGCTGAAAGATTTGAAAGTGCTCGACAAGATGAACGAGAAGGTTAACCTGCACGGCGGCGCGATCGCCTTGGGTCACCCGTTCGGTTGCTCCGGCGCGCGCATCTCTGGCACCCTGCTCAACGTCATGAAGCAGAACGGCGGCACCTTTGGGGTGTCCACCATGTGCATTGGCCTTGGCCAAGGCATCGCCACTGTCTTCGAACGCGTCTAAGCGTTACGTCGATGGAAGCCGGGGCCAAGTGCCCCGGTTTTTGTTTTTTCCGGGTTTAGTAAAAAAAATTGTTTTTATTTTGAAAAGATTTGAGAGAGGGCCAAGACATGCCGATACAACCTGGGCTCTACCAACATTACAAAGGTCCGCAGTACCGCGTATTCAGCATCGCGCGGCATTCCGAGACCGAGGAAGAAGTGGTCTTCTATCAAGCCCTGTATGGCGATTACGGCTTTTGGGTGCGTCCCTTGAGCATGTTCCAGGAGTCCGTCGAGGTTGACGGCGAACAGGTGCCACGCTTTGCTTTGGTGCAGGCCGAGGAGAGCATTTTTTCCAAGCCTTGAGGCCAACATGTGGGTAACCCTGCGCTTGACCTCACCTTGCAGCCACTATATATAGCGGTGCCGCGTCAGGCGCCAACCGCCTTTCACTTTTTAGAATTCAGGAATTTTCTGATCCATGGGCAAATCGCTGGTCATTGTGGAATCCCCGGCTAAGGCCAAGACCATCAACAAGTATCTGGGCAACCAATACGTGGTGAAGTCGAGTATCGGCCATATCCGAGACCTGCCCACCAGCGGTTCGGCTAGCGCCAGCAAGGAGCCTGCCGCCAAGCGCGGCAAGGCTGCGGCTGGTGAAGCGCCGGCGCTGTCGCCGAAAGACAAGGCGCGCAAGCAGCTGGTCTCGCGCATGGGGGTCGATCCGGAACACGGCTGGAAAGCCAAGTACGAGATCCTCCCAGGCAAGGAAAAGGTCATCGAAGAGCTGCGCCGGCTCGCCAAGGATGCCGACACCATCTATCTCGCGACGGACTTGGACCGCGAAGGGGAAGCCATTGCCTGGCACCTGCGCGAAGCCATTGGTGGGGATGACAGCCGCTACAAGCGCGTGGTGTTCAACGAAATCACCAAGAAGGCCATCCAGGAAGCCTTCTCCCAGCCAGGCGAGCTGGACATCGATCGGGTCAACGCCCAGCAGGCGCGCCGCTTCCTTGACCGCGTGGTGGGCTACATGGTCTCGCCACTGCTGTGGGCCAAGATCGCCCGCGGCCTGTCTGCCGGTCGCGTGCAGTCGGTTGCGGTGAAGCTGGTGGTGGAGCGCGAGCGCGAGATCCGCGCATTCATTCCTGAAGAGTACTGGGAAGTCCATGCCGACCTCGGCACCGCGAAGGGCGCCACCGTGCGCTTCGACGTGGCGCGGGAAAAGGGCGAAGCCTTCAAGCCGCTCAACGAAGCCCAGGCCATGGCGGCGCTGGAAAAGCTCAAGGCTTCCAGCTACAGCATCGTCAAGCGCGAAGACAAGCCGACCAGCAGCAAGCCGTCGGCGCCGTTCATTACTTCTACCCTGCAACAGGCCGCGAGCAACCGCCTGGGCTTTGGTGTGAAGAAAACCATGATGATGGCCCAGCGTCTGTACGAAGCCGGCTACATCACCTATATGCGTACCGACTCGACCAACCTTTCGGTCGATGCCGTGGCGATGGCGCGCACTTATATAGAAAGCGAGTTCGGCAAGAAATACCTGCCGGAAACGCCGAACGTCTACAGCAGCAAGGAAGGCGCGCAAGAGGCGCACGAAGCGATTCGTCCGTCCGACGCCAACACCGAGCCAAGTAAGTTGTCGGGCATGGAACGCGATGCCGAGCGTCTCTACGAGCTGATCTGGCGCCAGTTCCTGGCCTGCCAGATGCTGCCGGCGCAATACCTGTCGACCACGGTCAGCGTCGGTGCCGGCGACTTCGAGTTGCGCGCCAAGGGCCGCATCCTGAAGTTCGACGGCTACACCCGTGTCATGCCGCAAATCACCAAGCCTGGGGATGACGACGTCCTGCCGGACATGGCCCAGGGCGATGTGATGAAGCTGATCAAGCTTGATCCGACGCAGCACTTCACCAAGCCGCCGGCCCGTTATTCGGAAGCCAGCCTGGTCAAGGAAATGGAAAAGCGTGGCATCGGTCGTCCTTCGACCTACGCGGCGATCATTTCCACCATCCAGGATCGTGGCTACGTGGCGCTGCACAACCGTCGTTTCTATTCGGAAAAGATGGGGGACATTGTTACCGAGCGTTTGTCCGAGAGCTTCTCGAACCTGATGGACTACGGCTTCACCGCCGGCATGGAAGAGAACCTCGACGATGTGGCCCAGGGTGAGCGGGACTGGAAAAACGTCCTCGACGAGTTCTACGGCGATTTCAAGAAAAAACTCGAAGTGGCCGAAAGCCCGGACAACGGCATGCGGGCCAACCAGCCGGTCATGACCGACATTCCGTGCCTGACCTGCGGACGTCCGATGCAAATCCGCACCGCCTCGACCGGTGTCTTCCTCGGTTGCTCGGGCTACAGCCTGCCACCCAAGGAACGCTGCAAGGCGACGGTCAACCTCGTGCCGGGCGATGAAATCGCAGCCGACGACGAGGGCGAGTCGGAATCCCTGGTATTGCGCGGCAAGCATCGCTGCCCGATCTGCAGCACGGCGATGGATGCCTACCTGCTGGATGAAAAGCGCAAGCTGCACATCTGCGGTAACAATCCGGATTGCGCCGGTTACGAGATCGAAGAAGGCACCTACCGCATCAAGGGCTACGAAGGTCCGAGCCTGGAATGCGACAAGTGCGGCAGCGAGATGCAGCTCAAGACCGGTCGTTTCGGCAAGTTCTTCGGTTGCACCAACCCAACCTGCAAGAACACCCGCAAACTGCTCAAGAGCGGTGATGCGGCGCCGCCGAAGATGGATCCGGTGAAGATGCCGGAGCTCAAGTGCGAGAAGGTCAATGACACCTACATCTTGCGCGACGGTGCTTCCGGCCTGTTCCTGGCGGCCAGTCAGTTCCCGAAAAACCGCGAGACCCGTGCACCGTTGGTGATGGAGATCCTGCCGCATAAGAGCGAGATCGATCCGAAGTACCATTTCCTCTGTGAAGCGCCGCAAAAAGATCCGGAGGGGCGCCCGGCGGTGATTCGCTACAGCCGCAAGACCAAGGAGCAGTATGTGCAGACCGAAGTCGACGGCAAGCCTACCGGCTGGAAGGCGTACTACGATGGCGGTAAATGGACCGTTGAAGACAAGCGCTGATCGCCAGGGCTTGTCTGGAGGGCGGGGTTGAGGCTCTTGTAGCGAGGGAGCTTGCTCCCGCTGGCGGCGCAGCCGCCCTCTACAATCGCTAAATCCGCATAGACCTAACAAAAAGGCCGCATGATCACCCAAGGGTTTTCATGCGGCCTTTTTGTTTTTGGCTTGCAGTGGCCTCGGTTGATCCACGACACTGTCGCCCTTGCATGAAGCTTTTATTTCGTTGGGGAGAATGCCGCCATGGCCCACGAACTCTACACCCGCACCAACCAGAAGATTTATTTCGCCGGCCTGTCGCTCGAAGCGCTCGCCAAGGCGGAGGACGGGCGTGCGATGAATTCCCCGGCGCTGATCCAGGCAGGACGCGAATCAGCGTTGTTTCATTTGTACGGTGCGTTGTTGGGACTGTGTCATGAAATTGCAGGTTTCTATCGCCTGCCACAAGCGAATGCGCCCCGGGCCGAACTGCTGCTGACCCACGAAGTGCTGGACACCATCGCCATCCCGGAGTTGGCCGAGATGGTGGAGCTGGCCCATAACCCGGAAACCTGGCTGGCCCAGCTGTTGGCAGCCCACGCGGCGCTGTTCCAGCCGCCACGGGCTCCTCGCAAGCCCAAGGGGGACGTGACTCAACCGTTGATCGTTGCGGTCAACCTGGACGAGCAAGACCCTGAACAGGAGCTGAGCCAGGAGGAGCTGGAGAGCTGGCGCCAGAACTTGAAAAGCCTGGCGATCCGCTTTCGCGAAGGTTTGAACGAGTGCTGAATTTTCCTTCAGCCCGGTCTGTTTGTTGATAACGCTTGGTCAAGATCCCGAGCGAAGCCTGGCCGATGACTATATAATCCTCGCCTTTCGTGGAGAACAGACTTTTATGCCTACGTCCTTTCTAGAAATTGTCGAACTTCCTGATGGCCGCATCGAGCTGCGCAGGGCTGAGGACGAAGGTTCTCTGGTTACCCTGAACTTCTCCGAAGATGCCAAGGTATTCCTTCAAGGCCAACACGTCGAAGTCGCGAAGGCGATGCTGAGTGTGGGCGTTCAGATGGCGGGTCGCCTGGTTGAAGGCGAATTCAACAAGGAAGAGGGGCCGCGGGTTCTTCATTGATTCCGTCGGTCGGTTTCTTCGGAAGTTTGCATGACTGGCCGGCTTCTCTGCCCTGGAGAAGCCCTGCGTTTGTTTAGCCCAATCGAATATTCAGGCTTTGTGCGTCCCCGGTGCGGGCGGCGCTGATCAATTGTTGCCGCGCGGTCGCGGTCAACGGATTGAGCCAGCTGACCACCGTATGACTGCGGCCCAGGCGCAAGGCTTCACAAGTCAGTTGTTGGGCGCTTTGGGTGCCCCGTGGTTGCAGCAGCAGGATGCGTTCACGGTTCAGGCCGGCGTCTCGCAGCCAGGCCTGGGTCACGCTGGCCGGCGGTGCAATCAGGGTCAACCAGCGAGCGTCCTGGTCCTGGCTGAGCTCTCGCAGAATCGGCGCCAGCAGGTTCAGGCAGTTCCCGGCCGCACCACGTAACGACAGTTCACTGAAAGCCTCGGGTTCGACGCCCCAGGGTGACTCGATCACTTCTTTCAGGACTGGAACCAGCGGTTGGGCCATGAACGCCTCGAACAGCGGAAGTTGCGTGTGCTGTGGTGTGTGTGGGAACTGCATAAAGCCTCCTTTAGCGGCGAATGACGCCAACACTCAAGCCTTCGATGACCAGGTCCTGATCTTTCAGGTTCACTTCGATAGGGGCGAACTCGGGGTTCTCGGCGATCAGCCAGACTTTGCTGCCGTCGCGCTTGAAGCGCTTGACGGTGACTTCATCACCAATTCGTGCCACCACGATCTGGCCGTTGCGAGCCTCGCGAGTGGTGTGGACCGCCAGCAGATCGCCGTCGAAGATGCCGATGTCCTTCATGCTCATGCCATGCACGCGAAGCAGATAATCAGCCCGTGGATGAAAGAATGAAGGATTGATGTTGCATGACTCCTCGACGTGCTGCTGAGCGAGGATCGGGGCGCCTGCTGCTACCCGGCCGATGATCGGAAGGGTGGTCTCGTCGGCCTTGGCTTCGAAGCCAGGAATACGAATGCCACGGGACGCGCCCGGGGTCATTTCGATCGCGCCCTTGCGGGCCAGCGCCTTAAGGTGTTCTTCAGCCGCGTTGGGCGACTTGAAACCCAGTTCCTGAGCGATTTCCGCGCGGGTCGGCGGGTAGCCGTTGTCTTCGAGGCAGCGTTTGATGAAGGCCAGAATCTCTGCTTGGCGTGGCGTCAGCTTTAGCATAATGATCGCTCTGTCTTTTTATACAGTGACTGGGATTATATACAGTGGACGCTACTTGGCAATCCTCCTTTTTTCTCTGGCCGCTCGACGGTCGGTCGGCTGCTGGAAACGGGGATGACTACAGCCTGTTTAAAGGTGTGGTTAAATAGGTGACCGGGCGTTCGCAAAACGTCCCGGCAGGCTTGACAACCCCAAGGCTGAAACGTATGTTTCAAACAAGTGTTTGTCAGGCGGAGTAGCCATGGCCCAGTCGGAAACCGTTGAACGCATTCTCGATGCTGCCGAGCAATTGTTCGCGGAAAAAGGTTTCGCCGAAACCTCGTTGCGTCTGATCACCAGTAAGGCCGGGGTCAACCTGGCGGCGGTGAATTACCACTTCGGTTCGAAAAAAGCCCTGATCCAGGCGGTTTTCTCGCGCTTCCTCGGGCCATTCTGCCTCAGCCTCGATCGCGAGCTGGAGCGTCGCCAGGCCAAGCCTGACGTCAAACCCACCCTGGAAGAATTGCTGGAAATGCTGGTGGAGCAAGCGCTTGCCGTGCAGCCACGCAGTGGTAACGACCTTTCCATTTTCATGCGCCTGCTGGGCTTGGCATTCAGCCAGAGCCAGGGTCACTTGCGACGTTATCTGGAAGACATGTACGGCAAGGTGTTCCGCCGCTACATGCTGCTGGTCAATGAGGCTGCGCCGCGCATTCCACCGATCGAGCTGTTCTGGCGCGTGCACTTCATGCTCGGCGCCGCTGCGTTCAGCATGTCCGGTATCAAGGCGCTGCGGGCCATCGCAGAAACCGATTTCGGTGTGAACACTTCGATTGAGCAGGTGATGCGCCTGATGGTGCCGTTCCTGGCGGCCGGCATGCGTGCCGAAAGCGGTGTCACTGATGAGGCCATGGCCGCCGCGCAGTTGCGTCCGCGCAGCAAATCAGCCCCGGCGCTCGCCAAGGCTTGAGTACACGGGTGGGCGCGGTTGCCCACATCCGCTAAGCTAGCCGCCCATGCCGACTCTCGTTTCGAACCCGCTTTATATTTCATTGCATAACCGCGGCCTGCCGGGCCTGGAGCCCGGCGGCGCGGTTGTGCATGTGGGGTTCATCGTTATTAAGGAAATGCTATGACTGCTGGCCTGCAAGGCTCGTTGATGGTGGACGTCGCCGGTACCTGGCTGACGGCCGAAGATCGCCACCTGTTGCGCCAACCCGAAGTGGGCGGCCTGATTATATTTGCGCGCAACATTGAGCATCCACGGCAGGTGCGCGAGCTGAGTGCCTCGATCCGTGCCATCCGTCCCGACCTTTTGCTGGCGGTCGATCAGGAAGGGGGGCGGGTGCAGCGCTTGCGCCAGGGGTTTGTGCGTTTGCCGGCGATGCGGGCAATTGCCGACAATCCGAATGCAGAATACCTGGCCGAACAGTGCGGCTGGATCATGGCCACGGAAGTGCTGGCGGTCGGCCTCGACTTGAGCTTTGCCCCGGTGCTGGACCTCGATTACCAGCGCAGCGCGGTGGTTGGCAGCCGTGCCTTCGAGGGTGACCCCGAGCGTGCGGCAGTGTTGGCCGGTGCATTTATTCGTGGCATGAACGCCGCCGGAATGGCCGCAACCGGCAAGCATTTTCCTGGGCATGGCTGGGCTGAGGCTGATTCCCACGTGGCCATTCCCAACGATGAGCGCAGTCTCGAGCAGATCCGCGCCAACGACCTGGTACCGTTTGCCAAGCTGAGCAAGCAACTGGCGGCGGTCATGCCCGCCCATGTTATTTATCCGCAGGTTGATGCCAATCCGGCGGGTTTTTCCCGGCGCTGGCTGCAGGAGATCCTGCGAGGCGAGCTGCAATTCGATGGCGTGATTTTCAGCGACGATTTGTCGATGGCCGGCGCCCACGTGGTCGGTGATGCGGCCAGTCGGATTGAGGCTGCCTTGTCGGCCGGTTGCGACATGGGCCTGGTGTGCAACGACCGCGCTGCCGCTGAACTGGCCCTGGGCGCCGCCCAGCGCCTGAAGGTCAAGCCATCGGCGCGGATTGCCCGCATGCGCGGCCAGGCGTTCGCCTCCACTGAATACCGTCAGGATCCCCGTTGGCTGACGGCGATCGGCGCGCTGAAAGCCGCCCAACTGATCGATTAAGGACCCCTTTTATGACCGTTTACGCAATTATCGGCGGCACCGGCCTGACCCAGCTCGAAGGCCTGACGATTCGTCAGTCTCTGGCGGTGGATACACCCTATGGCGCGCCATCGGCCGAGGTGCAGATCGGCGACTACGCCGGGCGCGAAGTGCTGTTTTTGGCTCGTCATGGTCATCCCCATCGTTTTCCGCCCCATCAGGTGAACTATCGCGCCAATCTCTGGGCCCTCAAGCAGGCCGGCGCTGAGGCGATCCTGGCGGTCAACGCCGTGGGCGGGATTCATGCCGGGATGGGGACCGGGCATTTCTGCGTGCCCCATCAGTTGATCGATTACACCAGCGGCCGTCAGCACACCTATTTTGCCGATGACCTGGAAGCGGTTACCCACATCGATTTCAGCTACCCCTACAGTGAGTCGCTGCGCCAGCAGTTGATCGCGGCCCTGGCCGCCGAAGGGTGTGGCTACAGCAGTCACGGCGTGTATGCCTGCACCCAGGGACCACGCCTGGAAACGGTGGCCGAAATCGCCCGCCTGGAGCGCGACGGTTGCGACATCGTCGGCATGACCGGCATGCCGGAAGCGGCGCTGGCCCGTGAATTGGAGCTGGATTACGCCTGCCTGGCCCTGGTGGTGAATCCCGCGGCGGGCAAGTCCACGGCCGTGATCACCATGGCCGAGATCGAGCAGGCGCTGCATGATGGGATGGGGAAGGTGAAGTCGACGCTGGCGCGGGTGTTGATGGCGGGTCAGTAAGGTTTCTTACCCGGTTTGTTGAGGCGCGCAGTCATCCTGTGGCGAGGGAGCTTGCTCCCGCTGGGCAGCGTAGCGGCCCCAACCCATTAGCGGTCGCTGCGCAACCGAGCGGGAGCAAGCTCCCTCGCCACATGGCCCGGTGCCAATCTCCGGCATCGCTAAGCCTCAGCGCTTCTCCAGCTTGTCCGGCAGCGGCGCAAACAGAGCCTCGATATCGTCGCTCTGCAGTTTCCAGTCTCCGGCCACGCGCCCATCCAGCACGCCGGCCGCCAGATCGGATTTTTCCTTCTGCAGCAGCTGAATTTTCTCTTCCACCGTGCCCCGGGCAATCAGTTTGTAGACGAACACCGGCTTTTCCTGGCCGATGCGGTAGGCACGGTCGGTAGCCTGGTTTTCGGTGGCCGGGTTCCACCACGGGTCGTAGTGAATCACGGTGTCGGCCTCGGTCAGGTTCAGGCCTACACCGCCAGCCTTCAAGCTGATCAGAAAGATCTGACGCTTGCCGCTCTGGAACTCCTTGACGGGTGTGCGTCGGTCCCGGGTTTGGCCGGTCAGGATCGCATACTCGACGCCGCGCTTTTTCAGCTCATCTTCAATCAGCGCCAACATGGACGTGAACTGAGAAAACAGCAGCACCCGACGGTCTTCTTCAAACAGCTCTTCGAGCATTTCCATCAGGCTGTCGAGCTTGCCTGAGGTACTGCCGCGGGTGGGGAGGGTGGCGTCGTTGATCAGGCGCAAGTCGCAACACACCTGGCGGAGCTTGAGCAGTGCCTCGAGAATAATGATCTGGCTGCGGGCCACGCCTTTGCGGGTGATCTCATCGCGGACTTTTTTGTCCATGGCCAGGCGCATGGTTTCGTAAACGTCGCGCTGGGCGTCGCTGAGTTCGACCCAATGGATGATCTCGGTCTTGGGTGGCAGCTCCGTCGCCACTTGTTCTTTAGTCCTGCGCAGCAGGAAGGGTTTAATCCGACCGTTGAGGTGTTGCAGTCGTACGTCGCTGCCGCGCTTTTCAATCGGTACACGGTAATCGCGGTTGAAACTCTTGACGTCCCCAAGCCACCCCGGCAGCAGGAAATGGAACAGCGACCACAGTTCCCCCAGGTGGTTTTCCAGCGGCGTACCGGACAGGCACAGTCGCTGCCGGGCGTTGAGTTCGCGGGCGGCCTGGGCGGCTTTGCTGGTGGGGTTCTTGATGTACTGGGCTTCGTCGAGGATCAGCACGTGCAACGGCTGCACCGCCAAGCGCTCGACATCCTTGGGCAGCAGTGCATAGGTAGTGAGGACCAGGTCGTATTCGGCCAGTCGTTCGAAATGTTTCTTGCGCCCGGCGCCATACAGGGCCAGTACCTTGAGCTGCGGTGTGAAGTGAGCCGCTTCGTCGAGCCAGTTGGGGATCAGGCTGGTGGGCATCACCACCATGCACGGCCGATCGAGACGCCCGGCGTTTTTTTCGCTGAGAATGTGCGCCAGGGTCTGTAGGGTTTTGCCCAGGCCCATGTCGTCCGCGAGGATGCCGCCGACTTCCAGCTGTCGCAGCGATTGCATCCAGCTCAAGCCTTCGAGTTGATAAGGCCGCAGTGTTGCGTTCAGGCCGTCCGGCGCGGTGGCGGTGTAATCCTTGATGTCCCGCAGGCGTTGGGCCAGGCCGCGAAGGTGTTCGCCACCTTCCCAGGTCAGTGGCATGTCTTGCAGCGGGTTCAGGCGCAAGGCGTCCGCGCTGTTGAGGCGCAGTTTGGTGGTGCCCGGCTCTTGCAGGTAAAACTCACCCAGGGTCGCCAGCACCGGTTTCAGGCGGCCATAGGGAAGGGCCACTTGCTGCGGGCCGAATTCAGAGTTCGGGCGGTTGGGCAAGTTGACCAGAATGAGCTCATCGTCGCGACGTCTGGCCAGGCGTTCCGGGTTGAACAATTCGATGTGCGAGCGCATCAGGTTCAGCAGGATCGGCAGCAGGCTCAGACGCTCGCCATTGACGATGATTCCCAGTTCCAGGTCGAACCAGTCCCGTTCCGGCGTTTCCTCGACCGTGGCGTACCACTCGTCCACGGCCGTCAGGTCGAAGCCGAAATCCTCATCGATCTGTAACTCCCAGCCCTGATCACGCAGTTTGGGCAGGTCGTTGAGGGTGAACGTCAGCCAGGCACTGTCGTTGACCATTTCGTACAGCTCGCCGGCACTTTCCGGCAGGGCCTTGCTTTGCCGTGTCGCGATCTTGAAACCGAGGATGCGTAGCTGTTCGCGGTAGGACTGTTCCACATCGGTATGGCGTTTTATCCGCAACGTCTGTGTTTCCTGACGAATCAGCACGTCAGTGTTGCGCTGGCCGCTGACGTATTCGTCCAGGTAACTGAAGGACAGCGCGGCCCGGTGCTGAATGTAACGCTGCATCTTGCCGTTGCGCGGTTCGAAGGCGCTGAACTCGATACTGGCCAGCCACAGGCGTGGCATCGGTTGCACGTTCTCCACCAGCACTTGCGGCGGGGCCTTGGGGCTGCGGTTGTCCAGCACCGCCTGGAGTTTCTCCAGCAACTGCGCGTCTTTCTCGGCGGCCGGGTACGCCAGGGTTTCCTGGACCTGCAGCAATACCGCCGCGCAGTGCTTGCAGTTGATGCGCACCGGGCAGGTACAAGCCGCCTCGAGCAGAATCAACGCGCCCTTGGCTGACTCTTTAAGGCGAATGGTCTGACGATAGACGTTGCCGCCAGAACCTTCGCAACTGGCCGTGATGGTGCTGTCGCCGGCCTCGACAATCCTGACGCGGTTTTCCAGCGCATAACGGCGCCCACGCTCCAGGCTCTGTTCCTTGAATCGATTGACCCAGGAAGGTGCCAGAGGTTTGCTCAGGGGCGAAGGCATAGGTACGCCGATCAGTCCGGAATGACTTCAGGCGCCTGCCGTGGCGCGGGCGCGGTCAGCGAGGTGAGCTTGATCAGCAGGCCCAAATGGCCGTTGTCGAGGAAGTTCAACTGGCCATTCTTGGTATGGCTCTGCTGTTTAAGGCGTTCGCTGGACGTCACCAGGCCATTGGTGTCGATCTGGTTGATCCAGAAGTCGGCATCCACATCGGTGAAACGCCCCAGTTTCAGTTCCAGGGTGCCTTCGATAGGGAATTGACCGAACTGTTCGGTGCCGTCGCTGATGGCGACTTTGCTGCCCTGTTCGCCCAGCTTTTGCTGCCAGGCCTTGTGCATCAATACGGTGTACTGGCCGCTGGCATTGAGTTTCTCCACGATGCCGCCCAGCGCCGGCGTGCGCTGGCTATCTGCGTCCAGGCGATGCGCTCCGGCGTCCCAGTCCTCCGGCGCGGCACGGCTGACAATCACCGGCTCCGCGTTCTGCCGGACCAGAATCATTTCAACCTGATACAGGTCGTCGGCAAACGCCAGGGGAGCGACCAGGGTCATCAACAAGGTCAGTGAGCGAAACAGGCGCATGTGGCGTCCTTCAAGCAGTGGTCGGAGTGAGGCGCTCGAACAGCGCTTCTACGGTATTGAAACGCTCTTCCGGGCGTTCCATGGGCACCATGAATTTGAACATCGTGGCACCTTCGAACTTGTAGCGTTTGGGCTGGCCCTGGATCAGTTTGATCAGCACCAGCGGATCGACCGGGGTCTGGGCCTCGAACTCGATACGACCGCCGTTGGGGCCGCCGTCGACTTTCTTGATGCCCAGTTGTTCGGCCTTGAGCTTGAGCAGCGTCGTGCGCACCAGGTTCTTGGTCGGCTCCGGCAGCAGGCCGAAGCGGTCGATCATTTCCACTTGCAGGTCCTTGAGGCCTTCTTCGTCGCTGGCCGAGGCGATGCGTTTGTAGAGAATCAGTCGCGCGTGGACATCCGGCAGATAGTCTTCCGGGATCAGCGCAGGTACCCGCAGGTTGATTTCCGGCCCGCCGCCCAGGGGCTGGTCGAGGTTCGGTTGTTCGCCCTTGCGGATTGACTTGACCGCCCGTTCGAGCATTTCCATGTACAGGGTGAAGCCGACGGCCTGGATCTGGCCGCTCTGGCCGTCGCCCAGCAATTCGCCGGCGCCACGGATTTCCAGGTCATTGGTGGCCAGCACGAACCCGGCGCCGAGGTCCTGGGTATTGGCGATGGCCTCCAGGCGCTTCTCGGCATCCGGGGTGATCTGCTGGCGCGGCGGCGTCAACAGGTAGGCATAGGCTTGGTGGTGACTGCGCCCGACCCGGCCGCGCAACTGGTGCAACTGGGCCAGGCCGAACTTGTCGGCACGCTCGATGATGATGGTGTTGGCGCTCGGCACGTCGATGCCGGTCTCGATGATGGTCGAGGCAATCAACACGTTGAAGCGCTTGTGGTAGAAGTCGCTCATGACCTGTTCGAGTTCACGTTCGCGCATCTGCCCGTGGCCGATGCCAATGCGGGCCTCCGGCACCAGTTCGGCCAGGTCGGCGGCGCATTTTTCGATGGTCTTCACGTCGTTGTGCAGGTAGTAGACCTGACCGCCACGCAGCAGCTCGCGCAACAAGGCTTCCTTGATCGTGCTTTTGTTCTGCTCCATGACGAACGTGCGCACCGACAGGCGCCGGGCCGGCGGCGTGGCGATGATCGACAGGTCGCGCATGCCCGACACCGCCATGTTCAGCGTGCGCGGGATCGGCGTGGCGGTCAGGGTCAGGATATCGACTTCGCTGCGCAGGGCCTTGAGCTGTTCTTTCTGGCGCACGCCAAAGCGGTGCTCTTCGTCGATGATCACCAGCCCCAGGCTCTTGAATTTCACGTCGTCCTGCAGCAGCTTGTGCGTACCGATGACGATGTCGATCTTGCCCTCGGCCAGGTCGGCCACGGCGGCGTTCACTTCCTTGGTGGACTTGAAGCGGCTCATCACTTCCACGGTCACCGGCCAGTCGGCAAAGCGGTCGCGGAAACTATTGTAGTGTTGCTGGGCGAGCAGGGTGGTCGGGACAAGAATCGCGACCTGCTTGCCACCGTGCACGGCAATGAACGCGGCGCGCATCGCCACTTCGGTCTTGCCGAAGCCCACGTCGCCGCACACCAGTCGGTCCATCGGCTTGGGCGCGAGCATGTCGGCGCGCACGGCTTCGATGGTGGTCTGCTGGTCGACGGTTTCTTCGAACGGGAAACCGGCGCTGAAGGTTTCGTAGTCGGCTTTCGGGTCGGCGAAGGCGTAACCCTCGCGGGCGGCGCGGCGGGCATAGATGTCCAGCAGTTCGGCGGCGACGTCGCGCACTTGTTCGGCGGCCTTGCGCTTGGCTTTCTGCCAGGTTTCCGAGCCCAGGCGATGCAGCGGGGCCAGGGCGTCGTCGCTGCCGGTGTAGCGGGCGATCAGGTGCAGGTTCGCCACCGGCACGTAGAGCTTGGCGCCCTCGGCGTATTCCAGGGTCAGGAACTCGGCGGCCTGATTGTCGATTTCCAGGGTCGCCAGGCCCAGGTAGCGACCCACGCCGTGGTCGATGTGCACCACTGGCGCGCCTTCGCGCAACTCGGTGAGGTTTTTGATGACTGCGTCGTTGGCGGCGTCTGCACGTTTCTCGCGACGGCGACGCTGCATGACGCGCTGGCCGAACAGCGGGCTTTCCGCCACCAGGGCAAGGGCCGGATCATCCAAGACGAGGCCGTCGTTCAGTGGCGCGATGGTAATCGCCAGTCGATCCTTGCTCGCGACGAAGTCCGGCCAGCTGTCGACTGTCTTGGGTCGCAGCTTCAGGCGTTCGAGCAGCTCCAGCAGCACTTCGCGACGGCCGGCGGATTCGGCGGTGAACAGGACACGACCGGGGAACGCGTCGAGGAAGCCGGCAAGTGCCGCCAAGGGTTGCGTGGCCTTGGCTTCGATCGCCAGGTCCGGCAGTGCCCTGGCCGGAAAACGCTCACGGCCGACGCCGGTTTCCACGTCCTGCTGGCTCGCCACCACCCGTGGCCAACTCTTGAGGCGGGCAAAGCAGTCTTCCACCGGCAGGAACAGCTCGGCGGGTGGCAATAAAGGACGGGCAGGATCGACGCGACGCTCTTCGTAGCGATTGCGCACGTCGTTCCAGAAATTTTCCGCCGCCTGTTCGATGCCCGGCAGGGAAAACACCTGGGTGTCCTGGGGCAGGTAATCGAACAGGGTGGAGGTTTCTTCGAAAAACAGCGGCAGGTAGTACTCGATACCCGCGGGGGTAATCCCGCTGCTCAGGTCCTGGAAGATCGGGCAGCGGCGGAAATCCACATCGAAGCGCTCGCGAAAGCGCGCCTTGAAGCGGGTCACGGCGTCTTTTTGCAGCGGGAATTCCTTGGCCGGCAACAGGCGGATCGACTGTACTTTGTCGATGGAGCGCTGGTTGTCCGGGTCGAAGGTACGCAGGGTCTCGATTTCGTCGTCGAACAGGTCGATGCGATAAGGCAGTTTGCTGCCCATCGGGAACAGGTCGATCAGGGCGCCGCGCACGGCGAACTCGCCATGCTCGTACACCGTGTCGACGCAGCGATAGCCACTGGCTTCCAGGCGGCTGCGCATTTGCTCGACATCGAGCTTCTGGCCGATGTCCAGCACCAGGCTGCTACCGAGCAGAAATTGGGTCGGAGCCAGGCGATGTAGGGCCGTGGTGATCGGCACTACCAAAACGCCATGACTGAGCTCCGGCAGCCGATAAAGGCTGGCGATTCGCTGGGAAATGATGTCCTGGTGGGGTGAAAACAGATCGTAGGGCAGGGTTTCCCAGTCCGGGAAATGCAGCACGGGCAAGTCCGGGGCGAAGAAACTCAGCTCCTGTTCCAGCCGTTCAGCGCTTTGGCTGTCGGCGGTCAGTAGCAGGGTGAAACGCTTTGCAGCGCTGGCAGCCTCGGCGATGGCCAGGCTCAGGGCGGCACCGGGCAGGTTGCCCCAGTGCTGTTTACCTGCCGCGGCAGGGAGTAGCGGAAGACGCAGAACGGGCACGGAAGGTTGAGCTCCAGCGTTGCGACAAAGTCGACAATTGTAGCGGGGGAAGGGGGCGGCTGTCAGTCGCAGACTACCTTGGCAGACAGGAAAACCACGGTGCGACGGGCGCGCATTGCTCCGCGATGGACTCGGCGGCATAATGTAGCCCCTTTTTTCAGCCCCTACATGTGGAAGGTTACCGTGACTCAGAAGCCCGACCAGTGTCTTGGTGAATGGATTGATCGTGAAGCTCTCGCAGAAGCGATGATCCCTCTCATCGGTCAGCTCTACCGCAATAACAACGTGGTGAGCTCGATCTATGGCCGCAGCCTGATCAACCAGTCTGTCATCGCGATCCTCAAAGCCCACCGCTTTGCTCGCCACCGTTCTTCCGACGACAGCGAACTCTCCGTCCACGAAACATTCCCCCTGCTCAAAGCCATGAGCGAGCTCAAGCTCGGCGCGGCTTCGGTGGATCTGGGCAAGTTGGCGTTCAAGTTCCGCAACGAAGGCAATGGCCGTAGCGCCGAGCAGTTCGTGCGTGAAGAAATGGCCGATGTGGTTGGCCAGCAGAACGCTTCGCCTCGCAAAGGCACTGACGTGGTCCTGTACGGCTTCGGTCGTATCGGCCGTCTGCTGGCGCGTATCCTGATCGAAAAAACCGGTGGCGGCGACGGCCTGCGCCTGCGGGCGATCGTGGTGCGTAAAGGCGCCGAGAACGACCTGACCAAGCGCGCCAGCCTGCTGCGTCGTGATTCGGTCCATGGTTCGTTCAACGGCACCATCATCATCGATGAAGAAAACAACACCATTCTCGCCAACGGTAACCTGATCCAGGTGATCTACGCGAAGAGCCCGACCGAGGTGGACTACACCCAGTACGGTATCAAGGACGCATTGCTGGTGGACAACACCGGCGTATGGCGTGATGCCGAGGGCCTGGGCCAGCACCTGGCCTGCCCGGGCATCGACCGCGTCGTTCTGACCGCGCCTGGCAAGGGCAAGCTGAAGAACATCGTCCACGGCATCAACCACGGCGAAATCACCGCTGACGACAAGATCGTCTCCGCCGCCTCTTGCACCACCAACGCCATCGTGCCGGTGCTCAAGGCTGTGAACGACAAGTTCGGCATCGTCAACGGTCACGTCGAAACGGTTCACTCGTACACCAACGACCAGAACCTGATCGACAACTTCCACAAGGGTGACCGTCGTGGCCGCAGCGCCGCGCTGAACATGGTCATCACCGAGACCGGTGCTGCCACCGCCGCTGCCAAGGCCCTGCCTGAACTGGCTGGCAAGCTGACCGGTAACGCGATCCGTGTGCCGACGCCGAACGTGTCGATGGCCATTCTCAACCTGAACCTTGAGAAAGCCACCACTCGTGAAGAGATGAACGAGTACCTGCGCTACATGGCGCTGCACTCCGATCTGCACAAGCAGATCGATTTCGTTAACTCGCAGGAAGTGGTGTCCACCGACTTCGTGGGCTCGCGCCACGCCGGTGTAGTGGACGCTGAAGCAACCATCTGCCAAGACAACCGCGTTGTTCTGTACGTCTGGTACGACAACGAGTTCGGTTACAGCTGCCAGGTGGTTCGCGTGATGGAAGACATGGCCGGGGTAAACCCGCCAGCATTCCCGCGCTAAGCCTTAGCCGCACATGAAAACGCCCCGACTTGTCGGGGCGTTTTTTTTGTCCGGGTTTTGTGGCGCCTGTGCTGGCCTCATCGCGAGCAAGCTCGCTCCCACAGTTTGATCGTGTACATCCTGTGGGAGCGAGCTTGCTCGCGATGGCGATCTGTCAGGCGCCGCCGATGACTGAAGCCTGTGCGGTCCGCAGTTCATGCCGATTGCCCTTGAACAACACCAGGGTCGCAATCAACCCCAGCACCGCCGCCCCACTGAGCCATATCCCCGGTGCAGCCTTGTTGTCGAGCACATGGATCAGATAAGTACACGCCGCTGGCGTAAACCCGCCGAACGTTGCTGTCGCCAAGCTGTAGGCCAGGGAGAAACCAGTGGTGCGCACTTCAACCGGCATGATTTCCGTCAAGGCCACCACCATGGCACCGTTGTACGATCCATACAGGAACGACAGCCACAGCTCGACGATCAGCAAATGGCTGAAGCTGGGGTTCGCCACCAACCAGGACAGCGCCGGGTACGCCGTCAGGATCGCCAGGATAGTCGCACCGAGCAGTAGGGGTTTGCGTCCGATCTTGTCGGAGAACGCCCCCATCACGGGTAGCCAGAAGAAATTCGACAGGCCGATGCACACCGTGACCAGCAGCGCGTCCAGGTCCGACAGGTTCAATTCGGCCTTGCCGAAGGTCGGCGTGTAAGCGGTGATCAGGTAGAACGACACCGTGGTCATCACCACCAGCGCCATGCCAGCCAAGACGACGCCGAAATTCTGACCGATCGAACGGACGACTTCCGACAGGGTAGGGCGATGCTTTCTCGCCTGGAATTCAGGTGTTTCCTCCAGTGAGCGACGGATCACGAATATCGCCGGCACGATCATGCAACCCACCAGGAACGGCACGCGCCAGCCCCAATCGCCCATTTCCTGGGGGCTCAGCCAGTGATTGAGGCCAACCCCCAACAGGCCGGCAAACACCACGGCAGCCTGTTGGCTGGCGGACTGCCAACTGACAAAGAAGCCCTTGCGCCCTGGCGTGGAGATTTCCGCCAGGTACACCGATACACCGCCCAGTTCCACACCCGCGGAGAAGCCTTGCAGCAATCGGCCCAGCAGCACCAGCAAGGGCGCCGCCACGCCGAGGACGGCGTAGCCCGGCACGCAGGCGATCAGTATGGTGCCCAGGGCCATCATCGCCAGGGTGATGATCAAGCCTTTGCGGCGGCCGTGGCGGTCGATGTAGGCACCGAGAAAAATTGCCCCCAGGGGGCGCATCAGGAACCCGGCACCGAACGTGGCCAGGGACAGCATCAGCGAGGCGAAAGCACTGTCGGTAGGGAAGAACGTCTTGGCAATGGCCGTGGCATAGAAGCCGTAGACCATGAAGTCGAACATCTCCAGGAAGTTGCCGCTGACAACGCGAAAAATCGCCTTGCCGTTGCTCGTGGTGGAAGACATGGGTAGGTACTCACTCTGACAAATCTTGTATGAAAGCGCTGCACCCTGTGGGAGCGAGCTTGCTTGCGATAGCGGTGGATCAACCAGCATCGATGTGGCTGACGCACCGCCATCGCGAGCAAGCTCGCTCCCACAGGTTCGCGCATGCACGCGCTGAAGCCCATAATGGCGGGCGCGGTTTTGAGGGGAGATGAAGATTTGTTAACTGGACGGTGGGGAAGGCTTGTGGTCCTGGTCGGTGTTTTGTCCGGCTGCGGCAATGGCGACACCCTGGAGCGCTTCGACGGCCCGACCATGGGCAGTCATTATTCCATTCAATACGTCAGGCATTCCGCCACGCCCGGTCCGAAAGCGGTGCAGGCCGAGGTGGAAAACATCCTTGCCGAAGTGGATCGGCAATTCTCGACCTATCGCAGCGACTCGGACATCGAGCGTTTCAATGCATTGCCGGCCAATAGCTGCCAGGTCATGCCGGGCCCGGTCCTCGAGTTGATCCGGGTTGGTGAACAGTTATCCATTCAAAGCGACGGCTCGTTCGACCTGACGGTGCAGCCGCTGCTCAACCTGTGGGGCTTCGGTCCCCAATCCCGAGAAGAGAAAGTGCCGACCACGCAAGCCTTGGCCCAGGTGCGCCAGCGCGTGGGGCAGGGTCATTTGCGCATCGACGGCGACCGGCTGTGCAAGGACGCCGCGGTGGAAGTCGACTTCAATAGCATCGCTGCGGGCTATGCCGTCGACCGGATCGCCGCCAGGCTCCAGGCCTTGGGCATCGACAGTTATCTGGCCGAAGCCACCGGTGAGCTCAAGGCTGCCGGACGTAAACCCGATGGTTCGGCCTGGCGCATTGCTCTGGAGGAGCCTCGGGACGACCGGCAAGTGGCCGAGCGTGTCATCGAAGTCAATGGCTACGGAGTTTCGACCTCCGGCGACTACCGGCGTTATTTCGAGCAGGACGGGACGCGTTATTCCCACACCTTTGATGCACGCACTGGTGCACCAGTCCTACACAACCTGGCGTCAGTGACGGTGATTCATCCTTCGGCGTTGATGGCCGATGGACTATCGACGCTGTTGCTGATTCTCGGTCCTGAACGGGGTTGGGACTATGCCGAAAAGCACGGTATCGGGGTATTTTTCGTGCTGCGCGATGGCAATGGCTTTGTCACCCGTACTAACGATGCGTTTGAACGGATTAGTAACGGAAAAAACCAATGATGACAGCGTATTGAAAGGCCCCCTGTGGCGAAATAGCGCAGGCAAAACTAGCCTACGACGCGACCAAGGGGTAATGTGCGCGGCGTTGACGCTTCTATAGACTGTGGCCGGGCTCGTGAACCGGCCTCAAATTGTTCCTTCATGCCGCAGGCCGGCATGATTTAGCCGTATGTGCCAAATGAGGTACTGCGGCCTGTTCTGAGGAGTACGCATGGCTGTCTACAACTACGACGTGGTGGTACTGGGTTCCGGCCCGGCGGGGGAAGGCGCGGCAATGAACGCCGCCAAGGCAGGGCGCAAGGTGGCGATGGTCGACAGCCGTCGGCAAGTCGGCGGCAACTGCACCCACTTGGGCACCATCCCGTCCAAGGCCTTGCGTCACTCGGTCCGGCAGATCATGCAGTTCAACACCAACCCGATGTTCCGGGCCATCGGTGAGCCGCGCTGGTTCTCCTTCCCGGACGTGCTCAAGAGCGCCGAGAAGGTGATTTCCAAGCAGGTGGCTTCGCGCACCGGCTACTACGCCCGCAACCGTGTCGACGTGTTCTTCGGCACCGGCAGCTTTGCCGACGAGCAGACTGTGGAAGTGGTCTGCGGCAATGGCGTGGTCGAGAAACTGGTGGCCAAGCACATCATCATCGCCACGGGTTCGCGCCCGTATCGCCCGGCCGACATCGATTTCAACCACGCGCGTATCTATGACAGCGACACCATCCTGAGCCTGGGCCACACCCCGCGTAAGCTCATCGTCTACGGTGCCGGCGTGATCGGGTGCGAATACGCGTCGATCTTCAGTGGCCTGGGTGTGCTGGTGGAGTTGGTGGATAACCGTGGCCAGTTGCTGAGCTTCCTGGACTCGGAGATCTCCCAGGCCCTGAGCTATCACTTCAGCAACAACAACATCACGGTCCGCCACAACGAAGACTACGACCGCGTCGAAGGCGTGGACAACGGCGTGATCCTGCACCTCAAGTCCGGCAAGAAAATCAAGGCCGACGCCTTGCTCTGGTGCAACGGTCGTACCGGCAACACCGACACCCTGGGCCTGGAAAACATCGGTGTGAAGGTCAACAGCCGCGGCCAGATCGAAGTCGATGAGAACTACCGCACCTGTGTGCCGAACATCTACGGCGCCGGTGACGTGATCGGCTGGCCGAGCCTGGCCAGTGCCGCCCACGACCAGGGTCGTTCGGCCGCCGGCAGCATCGTCGACAACGGCAGCTGGCGCTTCGTCAATGATGTGCCGACCGGCATCTACACCATTCCGGAGATCAGCTCGATCGGCAAGAACGAGCAAGAGCTGACCCAGGCCAAGGTGCCCTATGAAGTGGGCAAGGCCTTCTTCAAGAGCATGGCGCGGGCGCAGATCGCCGGTGAGCCGCAAGGCATGCTGAAGATCCTGTTCCACCGCGAGACCCTGGAAGTGCTGGGCGTGCACTGCTTCGGCTACCAGGCTTCGGAGATCGTGCACATCGGCCAGGCGATCATGAACCAGCCGGGCGAGCTGAACACGCTGAAGTACTTCGTCAACACCACGTTCAACTACCCGACCATGGCCGAAGCCTATCGGGTAGCGGCGTACGACGGACTCAACCGGCTTTTTTGAGCGGCTCCGGCCGGTGGCCTGAGCCGGCCGGGGAGACCGATTTCAGCCATTCCCGAGGGTGGCAGTGGCCAAACCGGGAAAGTCTGTAATCAGGCTGTCAACGCCAAAATCGGCGAGCCTGCGCATCAGCGCGGGCTCGTTGACGGTCCACACCGACACATGCAGGCCTTGACGCTGCGCCTTGATCAGGCGTTCCGGCGTGCACAAGGTCCAGTTCAACGCCAGAATCTCACAGCCGTAACTCTGGGCGACCTTCAACGGGTCGAGCCAGGCGTATTCGGCCACCAGGCCGCGGGAGATATCCGGCGTCAAGTCCAGGGCAGCCTTGAGCACCTCCCGGGAGCTGGAGGTAATAGTGATTTTGTCCAGCAGCCCGAACCGCTGGGCCATTTCGCGGATCCCCAGCACGGTGGCGGCGGCACGGGTGCGTGAGGCGCTCTTGACCTCCAGCTGCCAATGCTCGAAATCACACTTCTCGAACAGCTCTTCCAGGCGCGGAATCGGGCACGGCTTGATCCAGCCCGGTCCACCCTTGCGCGCATCGTAGGTCACCAGTTCGGCGGCCGAATGCTCCACCACCTTGCCGCGGCGATCGGTGGTGCGCTTGAGGGTCGGGTCGTGGATCACCATCAACTCGCCGTCCATGGACAGGTGCAGGTCCAGCTCGCAACGGCGTACGCCGTGCTTTAGGCACTCCTGAAAGCCGGTCAGGGTGTTTTCCGGTGCTTCGCCCTTGGCGCCGCGGTGGCCATAAATGAGGGTCACGGTTCTTCCTTATTGATACCTGATTCGTTCAGTTCCCGGGCCAGGCGCCGTTCTTGCGCCTGTTTCTGCAGGATGTAGCGGGCCAGCAACTGGCGCTGGGCGTCGGTCGGGCGCTCGAACTCGGTGCCGACGTCGTAGCCGTCGCCCTTGGGGTCGCAGTGGGTGACCCGTGCCCGAAGCAGCAGGCCCAGCGCCTGCGGCATCAGCACCAGTTTGACCGACAAATGCGTACCGACGGCGATGGCGCTGGGGTACTGGAAGTCGATGCCGCCTTCGGAAATGATCACCGGTTGCGGTTCGCCGATTTCGCCGAGCACGGTCAGGGCAATGACCTGGCTGAGCAGGTCGATGCGCTTGTTCATTGCTTTGAGGTACGCCGCGACGCTGCGCTCGCGCTCGCTGATCTGGCGCAGCAGATGCTGGGATTCGAATTCGCTCAGGTGCAGTTCACTGAGCAGGTTGAACAGTGGAGAAGCATCCTGCAACACTTCCTGGCCAGCAGCTTCAGGAATGGAGAGGGGCCGAATTTCCAGTGCGATCGTGTCCTCGATACGGTAGTATTCGCGGCGATCTTCTTCATCTAATGTCGACATGGCGAACCCATGGTAGCGGCGGTGGTCTGAGTGTAAAGCTGGTTTGTGACCCCCGCCACAAGGACGTTCCTTTTCCCTCCGAACAAGCCCCGACATGTTCAGACCTCTCTTCGTATTTATCGGCACGCGTTATACCCGTGCAAAGCGTCGCAATCATTTTGTATCGTTCATTTCCCTGACTTCCATCATCGGACTGGCCCTTGGCGTGGTCGTGATGATTGTCGTGCTGTCGGTGATGAACGGCTTCGATCATGAGATGCGCACCCGCGTGCTGGGCATGGTGCCTCACGCGACCCTCGAAACCGGCGAGGCCATCAGCGATTGGCCGAGCCTGGCCGCCAAGGTCAAGCAGAACCCGCAGGTACTGGCCGTTGCGCCCTTCACTCAGATGCAGGGGCTGCTGACCAACAACGGCAAGGTCTCCAAGGTGTTGCTCAATGGCATCGACCCCGGGCTTGAGCGGCAGGTGTCGATCATCGACAACTTCATGCAGCAGGGAAAACTCGACGACCTGGCGCCAGGCAGCTTCGGGATAGTCATCGGCGACAAGGCCGCGGCCAAGCTTGGCGTGGCCATTGGCGACAAGCTGACCTTCGTCGCGCCGGAAGTCACCGTGACCCCGGGCGGGATGTTCCCACGTATGAAACGCTTTACCGTGGTTGGCATTTTCCATGTTGGCGCTGGTGAGCTGGACGGTTACCTGGGCGTCACCAATCTCCAAGACCTGGCGCGCCTGCATCGCTGGAAACCGGATCAGGTCCAGGGCCTGCGGTTGAAATTCGACGACCTGTTCCAGGCGCCGCGTGTGGCGTGGACCCTCGCCCAGCAACTCGGCGAAGACCGCTACTACGCCCGGGACTGGACCCGTACCCACGGCAACCTTTACCAGGCGATCCGCATGGAAAAAGCCATGATCGGCCTGTTGTTGCTGCTGATCGTCGCCGTGGCGGCGTTCAACATCATCTCCACGCTGGTGATGGTGGTGAACGACAAGAAGGGCGACATCGCCATCCTGCGTACCCTCGGCGCCACGCCGGGGCAGATCATGCGGATCTTCATGGTCCAGGGCACCGTCATCGGCGTGATTGGCACTATTGTTGGCGCCTTGGTCGGGATGTTCGCCGCGCTGAACGTCCGCGCCGCGATTGCCGCCCTCGAAGGCCTGATCGGGCACAAGTTTCTCAACGCCGACGTGTACTTCATCGACTACCTGCCGTCGCAATTGCAGGCAGATGACGTGTTGATGGTCTGCGGCGCGGCGTTGGTCCTGAGTTTCCTCGCCACCCTGTATCCAGCCTGGCGTGCCGCGCGCACCCAGCCTGCGGAGGCGTTACGTTATGAGTGAGTCGGGCATGAGTGAAAAAGCAATCTTGAGCTGCCGCAACCTGGGTAAATCCTACGAGGAAGGCCCGGAGTCGGTGGTGGTGTTGTCGGGCCTGCAACTGGAGCTGCACCCTGGCGAGCGCGTGGCGATTGTCGGCACCTCCGGGTCGGGCAAAAGTACCTTGCTCAACCTGCTGGGCGGCCTCGATACGCCGTCCTCCGGCAGTGTCTGGTTGGCAGGCGAAGAACTCTCGGCGCTGAACGAAAAGGCCCGCGGCCTGCTGCGCAACCGTTCCCTGGGGTTCGTTTACCAGTTCCACCATTTGCTGCCCGAGTTCACCGCGTTGGAAAACGTCTGCATGCCGCTGTTGATCGGCCGCACCGCGATTCCTGAAGCCCGTCAGCGCGCTACGGCCTTGCTGGAGCGGGTCGGGCTGGGTCATCGCCTGGAGCACAAACCGGCCGAACTGTCCGGTGGTGAGCGCCAGCGCGTGGCGATTGCCCGGGCGCTGGTCAACAAGCCTGGCCTGGTGATGCTCGATGAGCCGACCGGCAACCTCGACTCCCACACCGCCCAAGGCATTCAGGATTTGATGCTGGAACTCAGCACGTCGATGCGCACCGCGTTCCTGGTGGTGACCCACGACATGAACCTGGCCCGGCAGATGGACCGCGTCCTGCACTTGCAGGAAGGTTGCCTGACGCCCATCTGACCGACCGAAACCCGGTGTTTGTGACGAACGCCGGGTCTTTTATTTTTATACGGTGCCCCGCGAATGTTCAGACCGTTATCGATCTTTATCGGCACGCGCTATACCCGCGCCAAGCGCCGCAATCGCTTTGTTTCGTTCATCTCCATGACCTCGATGATCGGCCTCGCCCTGGGTGTGCTGGCGATGATCGTGGTGCTGTCGGTGATGAACGGCTTCCAGCGCGAAATGAGCTCACGCATCCTTGGCATGGTGCCCCACGCCACCATCGTCGGTGTGAATCCGATCGACGACTGGCAGCCGGTGGCCGCCGCGGCGCTGAAAAATCCCGAAGTCACCGCTGCCGTGCCGTTCACTGAGATGGAAGGCATGCTCAGCCATAAGGGTTCGATGCAGCCGATCCAGATCAGCGGCATTGACCCGGCCCAGGAAGGCAAGGTGTCCATCGTGGCCCAGCATATCGTCCAGGGCCGCCTCGATGCGTTGAAGCCGGGCGAATATGGCGTGGTGATCGGCGAAATCACCGCCCGGCGTTTTCGTCTGAACGTCGGCGACAAAATCACCCTGATCGTGCCGGAAGTCAGCACCGCACCCGGCGGAATTACCCCGCGGATGCAGCGGTTGAACGTGGTGGGCGTGTTCAAGGTCGGCGCCGAGCTGGACGGCTCCATGGCGTTGATCCACCTGGCCGACGCCGCGCAGATGCAGCATTGGCAGCCAAACCAGGTGCAGAGCGTACGCCTGGCGGTGAAAGACCTGTATGCCGCGCCGCAAGTCTCTGGCGACATTGCCACCGGACTCGGCGCAGACTTCAAGGCCGACGACTGGACCCACACTCAGGGCAGTCTGTTCAGTGCCATGAAAATGGAAAAAACCATGATTGGCTTGCTGTTGTTGATGATCGTCGCGGTGGCGGCGTTCAACATCATTGCCACCCTGATCATGGTCGTGAACGACAAGGGCGCGGATATCGCGATCCTGCGCACCATCGGCGCCACGCCGCGGCAGATCATGGCGATCTTCATGGTTCAGGGCACGGTGATCGGTGTGGTCGGCACGCTGATTGGCGGCGTGCTTGGGGTGATTGCGGCATTGAACGTCAGCGCCCTGGTGGGTTGGCTGGAGCGGGTCAGTGGGCAGCACATCTTCAGCTCCGATGTGTACTTCGTCAGCAACCTGCCGTCGGAGCTTCAGCGCGGCGATGTGCTGCTGATCTGTTCCGCCGGGTTCATCCTGAGCTTCCTCGCCACCGTGTACCCGGCGTGGCGTGCGGCGAAGATCGAGCCGGCGCAGGCGTTGCGGTATTCGTAAGGCTTTCGCAACCCTCTGTGGCGAGGGAGCTTGCTCCCGCTGGGCTGCGCAGCAGCCCCAAAAGGCGACGGGCTTATTCTGGATGATGTGCAGGCTTTGAGATTTTTTGGGAGCGCTTCGCACTCCAGCGGGAGCAAGCTCCCTCGCCACAGGGGTTTGTGTCAGGGCTGGCCGGCTTTGGGCAACTCAATCAAGAACCGCGTCCAGCCATCGGCTGATTCACAGCGGATCTGCCCGCCATGGGCGCGGATGATCGAGCGGGTAATCGCAAGTCCCAACCCTGCATGTTCGCTGCTGCCTTCCTGGCGGGCCGGGTCGGCGCGGTAGAAACGGTCGAACAGGCGCGGCAACAGGTCCGCTGCAATCCCTTCGCCACTGTTCTCCACGCTGACGCACACCACCTGAGCCTCATCGACAATCCGCACCCGCACTTCGCCGCCGCTGGGGGTGAAGCGCAGGGCGTTGTCCAGCAGGTTGGACAGGGCCCGGCGCAACATGCTGCGGTCACCCTCGATGGGGCCTTCGCCCTCACGGCTCAAGCGAACGCTGGCGTCTTCGGCCAGGGGCGCGAAGAACTCCAGCAGCGCGTCGACTTCCGCTGCCAACGCCAGGGGTTCGCGGTTGGGCGCCAGCAGGCCGTGGTCGGCCTTGGCCAGGTAGAGCATGTCGTTGACCAGCTGCGCCATCCATTGCAGTTCTTCGAGGTTACTGTGCAAGGCCTCGCGGTAATCCTCCAGCGGGCGCTCACGGGTGAGGGTGACCTGGGTGTGGGTCAACAGGTTCGACAGTGGCGTGCGCAACTCATGGGCGATGTCGGCTGAGAACGCCGAGAGTCGTTGAAAGGCATCGTCGAGGCGTCCGAGCATGGCATTGATGCTGTGGGCCAGTTCCGCCAGTTCCGCAGGCATTTGCTCCTCAGGCAGTCGGGCGTTGAGGGAACGGGCCGAGACGCTGCCGGCGATTGCACCCATGCGGCGCAACGGCCGCAAGGCACGTCGAGCGGCCCATGCGCCGAGCAAGGCGGTGGCCAGGGCCGAGAGACCCACGGTCAACCAGATCAGGCGCTGCATGCGTTGCAGGAAGTGCTGGTGATGGGTGATGTCCAGCAACAGCGTCAGTTGCGGCGAACTGGGTTGGTCGGGATACAGCGGTGCGTTCAACACGCGGTAAGCGTTGTCGCCATCGTTGAGGGTGGACAAGCCGGGACGCTCCGGCAGTTGAGCAGGAATCCGGATCGAGCTGTCGTACCAGCGCACGCCATCGCGGCCTTTGATGCGCAGCGCCAGGTCGGCCTGACGGCTCAGTTCATCTTCCAGGCGGCCCTGGGCCTGTTCGGCGTCGAAGTCTTGCAGGGCGTGGCGCAGGCCGATCAGCTTGCCTTCCAGCAGTTGCTGGTCCAGCTCGACGAAGTGCGCCTCGCTGCCCCGGCTGAACAACACCCCGGCAAACAACGACACCACGGCGGTGCAGGCGGCGAACAGCAGGGCCAGGCGGCTGCTCAGCGACCACTGGCCCCTCACAGGCTGCGCTCTTCAAGCACATAACCCATGCCGCGCACGGTGTGGATCAGCTTGCTGGGGAAGTCATCGTCAATCTTGATGCGCAGGCGCCGGATCGCCACTTCGATGACATTGGTGTCACTGTCGAAATTCATGTCCCAGACTTGGGACGCGATCAGGGATTTGGGCAGCACTTCGCCCTGGCGGCGCAGGAGCATTTCCAGCAAGGCGAACTCCTTGGCGGTGAGGTCGATGCGCCGACCGCTGCGTTCGACGCGGCGGCGGATCAGGTCCAGGCGCAGGTCCGCCAGCTGCAGGCTGGTTTCCTGGGGCGTCGAGCTGCCCCGGCGCAGCAGGCTGCGCACCCGCGCCAGCAGTTCGGAAAAAGCGAAAGGCTTGACCAGGTAATCATCGGCACCCAACTCCAGGCCGTGCACTCGGTCCTGTACCGCATCCCGCGCCGTGAGAAACAGCACGGGTGTATCCAGCCCAGCCCCGCGCACCGCTTGCAGAATCTGCCAGCCATCGCGGCCGGGCAGCATCACGTCGAGGATCAGCAAGGCATATTCACCGCTCAATGCCAGCTGCTGGCCAGTGATGCCGTCGGCCACCAGGTCGGCGTTGAACCCGGCTTCGCTCAGGCCCTGGCGCAGGTATTGGCCAGTTTTCGTTTGGTCTTCGACGATCAGCAGTTTCATGGGCAGCTCAAGGCAGGGTTTGAACGTGGGCGTTATACCGTGGCCGGTGGGGCCGTGGTGCAACCTGACAAAGTTGTAATCGAGCTGTCAGCCGATTGGCAGGCGTACAGCGATAGAGTTCTCCACAAGCTGAACCTTATCCGCTTGGAGTATGAACATGTTAATGGGAAACCGCTTGATCCTGGCCGCTTGCGCATTGCTTCTCGGTGCGCCGTCGTGGGCATCGCCGGGCCATGTTGATTTCGGCCAGCCTGCACCGGCGGCCAAGGCCAGTCGCAGTATCGAGGTGGTGATGAGCGACATGACGTTCAATCCTGGCGCGCTCGATATCAAGGCTGGGGAGACCGTTCGGTTCGTGTTGATCAATAAAGGCCAGTTGCTCCACGAATTCAACTTGGGCAACGCCGCGATGCACGTCGAACATCAGCAGGAAATGCTGAAGATGCAGCAGAGCGGACAGATGACGCCGACCGCGATGAAGCCGGGGATGGATCATGGCGCCATGAACCACGACCAGGCCGGCATGAAACATGACGACCCCAACAGCGTGCTGGTGGAGCCGGGTAAAACCGCCGAACTGACCTGGACATTCACCAAGGCCACGCGCCTGGAGTTTGCCTGCAATGTCCCCGGCCATTACCAGGCCGGGATGAAGGGCGACCTGACAGTCAGTCAGTAAGCACTCAAAGGCTGCGGTAAAGGCTGATAGAATCCGCTGATTCTTCAGTCAGGTTTCCGTCATGCATCCCGCAGCCGAACATTCGCCGCTGGGCAAATCCAGCGAATACATCGCCACGTACACGCCGTCACTGCTGTTTCCGATCCCGCGCGCCGCGAAATGGGCGGAATTGGGCCTGACGGCCGAGACCTTGCCGTACAAGGGCGTGGATTTCTGGAACTGTTTCGAACTGTCGTGGCTGTTGCCGTCCGGCAAGCCGGTGGTGGCCATTGGTGAATTCTCGATCCCGGCGGATTCGCCGAATATCATCGAGTCCAAATCCTTCAAGCTGTACCTCAACTCCCTGAACCAGACTCCGTTCACCGATACCGCAAGTCTGGAAGCCACCCTGCGCCAGGACCTGTCGGCGGCGGCCGGGAAACCAGTGGGCGTGCGAGTTCGCAGCCTCAAGGATGTGGAAAGCGAAGGCATCGTGGCGCTGCCCGGTGCGTGCATCGACGATCTGGACATCAGCGTCGACTCGTACGAGCACCCGCGCCCGGAACTGCTGCGTTGCGATGATTCACGCATCGTCGAGGAAAGTTTGCACAGCCATCTGCTCAAGTCCAACTGCCCGGTGACCAGCCAACCGGACTGGGGCAGCGTGGCGGTGGAATATCGCGGCGCGGCCCTGGATCACGCCAGTCTGCTGGCCTACATCGTCAGCTTCCGCCAGCATTCGGATTTCCATGAGCAATGCGTGGAGCGGATCTTTCTCGACCTGCAGCGCTTGCTCAAGCCGGAGAAGTTGACGGTGTATGCGCGGTATGTGCGTCGTGGTGGGCTGGATATCAATCCGTATCGCAGTACCGAAGCGGTGCAATTGCCGAATCACCGATTGGTCCGCCAATGAGTCTCTAATGTGGGAGCGGGCTTGCTCGCGAAGGCGGTATGTCAGCCAAATGGATATCGACTGATACACCGCTTTCGCGAGCAAGCCCGCTCCCACAGTGGATTGCATTTCAAATTGCAGAGGTTAAAAAGCCCCGCTATCGACAGCAGGGCTTTTTTGCATTTGGCGGGGGTCAGATTCCCATATTGCCCAAGGCCTGCACGATGTTGCGCAAGGTCCCGGCAAGGGTGGGATGTTCCAGTTCGAAGCGTTCGACGGCCAGGTTCACATTGTCGGCGAGGTTGGTGTCCGGTGTTTGGGTTTCCAACTCAAGCTCAAGTTCGATCTGTTGCATCAGCGCGTGCAGGTCATCGCGCTCGACTTCGGTAAGCGGTGGATTCTGGTCCAATTGCTCGCGCAGTGTGTTGAGCTGTTCTTGCAATTCGCGGGCAGGCATTGGCGTACTCCCTTTATTGATAGGCACAGCCATGGACCGCGACGGTGCGTCAAAAGTCCATGGCTTGCCTTAAGAGTAATCCACCCTCACGCACCCTGCATGATCCCGGTCATGGCTTCTCGCCTTTGAGTCGGCGCAGGCTGATATCGGCCAGGCAGGTTTCGAGTTCGCCCAGGTGATCGATCACCGAATGCACGCCCAGGCTGAACAATTGCACGGTGGCCTTGGCGCGCTTGGTTTCCCGTTGCTGTTGGCTCAGCGCCTGCCATTCGACAGGCGCCAGGCCACACAATGAGCCACAAGACGCCAACCCGATGGTCCATAAACCGGCGTTGAGCCCCGACTGCAACAGCTTGGGCTCGCCACTCACCAACACGCAGCCGTCCAACTGCTGGACGTTCAGTGCCATCAAGGCCTGCCAACAGGCATGGGGCGCCGGCCATGGATTATTTGTTGCTGGAAGTTGCGGCGGTTTGATCCAGCTCGGCAACGAAGCCGCCAGGGCATGGCCGGTGGCGGGTGGCAGTTCGTCAAGCCAGGCGCAGGGAATTTCCTGACGTTGTAAGTGGTGTAAACATTCGAGGGCGCCAAGCGTTGGTTGCGCATGCTCGACCGGTGCTGCCCCAGGCTGGCGAATGCGCGCCCCAAAATCCACCAGGCATCCGCTAAGGCCAAACAGTACGGCGGTCAGGCTGGGAGCAGGGAGGGGCAGGGCTTCGGCGCGGGGCATGGGAACGTCCTTGAAATAACCAGCAGCCTAACGGCCCCCCATGACAGTCCGGTGACAGTGAAATGAAGGCGCTGGGTGGCAGAAGTGTCCTAGAATCTGCTTCTTCTTTTGAATGCTGCCAGTAGGACTTTTCCGCCTTATACTAGCCAGCTTACCGCCTGGGCTCGGCGCCCTTGCCTGAACAATCCAAGGAGTTTTCCCCTATGCGCTGGAGCCATCGTCTAGCTCAGCTGTGTCTTTCCGCCGGCGTCCTGCTGGTTCCGTTCGCCGCCCAGGCCGCTACGGAAGAAGATCCTTGGGAAAGCATCAACCGTCCGATCTTCACCTTCAACGACACCCTCGATACCTATGCGCTCAAGCCATTGGCCCAGGGTTATCAGTACGTGACGCCGCAGTTTCTCGAAGACGGCATCCATAACATGTTCCGCAACATCGGTGACGTGGGCAACCTCGCCAACAACGTGCTGCAGGCCAAGCCGGCCGCTGCCGGGGTCGACACGGCCCGATTGATCTTCAACACCACCTTCGGCCTGCTGGGCTTCTTCGACGTGGGCACCCAGATGGGTCTACAGCGCAGCGATGAAGATTTCGGCCAGACCCTCGGCTACTGGGGCTTGGGCAGCGGGCCGTATGTGATGCTGCCACTGCTGGGCCCAAGCACCTTGCGCGACGCGCCGGCCAAGCTGGTCGATGATTACACGGCCCCGTATCGCTATATCGATAATGTCTCGGTGCGTAACTCAATTCGCGGCCTGAACGTCGTCGACACCCGCGCCAGCCTGTTGTCGGCCGAGAAGATGGTGAGCGGCGACAAGTATGTCTTCATCCGCAACGCCTACCTGCAAAACCGCGAATTCAAGGTCAAGGATGGCCAAGTCGAAGATGATTTTTGATTTCGACTCATAAACCAGGAAGGCGGCCCAAAAGGCCGCCTTCTGTGCTTTGAGGCGGTGTTTGAGCCGGTTTGATCCTTCCATTGAGTTACGCTTCGCTCGGTTCTTATAACTCTCTGTGCTTTGACAAATAAAGACGGCAAGCGGCTATCTGCCTGAGCTTGAAACGCCCCGCGGATGGGAGTACCGTCTGCGCCTTAGAAGGGCACCTCTGATGTAACTGTGTGTAGGGCAAAGACCTGAAGCTGGTACGACAGAGAGGCTAGAAAGCGAATCCAGTAGTGCGTGCCAGGTCAAGTTGCCCCAGCCCGCTACGCCAACCTAATTCTGGCGCCGTTTGCCCACATGCCAAAAACCAGTGCCACGCTGCTGATAATCGATGATGACGAAGTGGTGCGAGCCAGTCTCGCAGCCTACTTGGAAGACAGTGGTTTCAGCGTCCTGCAGGCCAGCAATGGCCAACAGGGTCTTCAGGTATTCGAGCAAGATAAGCCCGACCTGGTCATCTGCGACCTGCGCATGCCGCAGATGGGCGGACTCGAACTCATTCGCCAGGTCACCGAGATTTCCTCGCAGACCCCGGTGATCGTGGTTTCGGGCGCGGGCGTGATGAACGACGCGGTCGAGGCGTTGCGCCTGGGCGCGGCGGATTACCTGATCAAGCCCCTCGAAGACCTGGCTGTGCTCGAGCACTCGGTGCGCCGGGCCCTGGACCGTTCGCGCCTGTTGGTGGAAAACCAGCGCTACCGCGAAAAACTGGAAACTGCCAACCGCGAGCTGGAAGCCAGCCTGAACCTGTTGCAGGAAGACCAGAACGCCGGGCGCCAGGTGCAGATGAACATGCTGCCGGTCAGCCCTTGGACCGTCGACGATTTCCGTTTTGCCCACCAAATCATCCCGTCGTTGTACCTGTCGGGGGATTTCGTGGACTATTTCCGGGTCGATGAGCGACGAGTGGCGTTCTATCTGGCGGACGTTTCCGGCCATGGCGCTTCCTCGGCGTTCGTGACGGTGCTGTTGAAGTTCATGACCACGCGTCTGCTGTTCGAATCCAAGCGCAACGGCACGTTGCCAGAATTCAAGCCATCAGAAGTCCTTGGGCATATCAACCGAGGCCTGATCAGTTGTAAGCTGGGCAAACACGTCACCATGGTCGGTGGGGTCATCGACGAGGAGACAGGTTTGTTGACCTATAGCATCGGCGGTCACCTGCCGTTGCCGGTGTTGTATACACCAGACAGTGTTCGTTATCTGGAAGGGCGTGGTTTGCCGGTGGGCCTGTTCAATGAGGCCACCTACGAAGACCACGTGCTGGAGTTGCCGCCGGTATTCAGCTTGACGCTGATGTCTGATGGCATTTTGGACCTTTTGACAGAACCTACACTCAAAGAGAAAGAAGCGGCCTTGCCTGAACGGGTGAGAGCAGCGGGCGGCAGCCTGGAAGGCTTGCGTCAAGTGTTTGGATTAGCCACGCTAGGGGAGATGCCGGATGATATCGCCCTGTTAGTGTTGAGCAGGAAACTTTGATGAGTACTGGTAGAATCCAGTTCGCCGAGCAGGATGGCACCTTTGTCCTGAAGTTTGTCGGTGAAGTGCGCCTGACCCTGTGTTCGGCGCTGGATGCGACTATTGAGCGGATCTTCACCGCGCTGAACTTCAGCGCCATCGTGATCGATCTGACCGAAACCCGCAGCATTGACAGCACCACCCTGGGCCTGCTGGCCAAGCTGTCGATCCTGTCGCGGCAAAAGGTCGGCCTGCTGCCGACCGTCGTCACCACCCATAACGACATCACCCGTCTTCTGCAGTCCATGGGCTTCGACCAGGTGTTCAACATCGTTGGCGATCCCGTGCCATGCCCTGAGTGCCTGGACGACCTGCCTGACCAGGACCAGTCTGAAGAGGAAGTGCGGATCAAGGTGCTCGAAGCCCACAAGATCCTGATGGGGCTCAACGACTCCAATCGTGAAGCGTTCCATGACCTGGTGAATGCGCTGGAGCGGCCTTGAGCCTTGGGCTTGTGTAGGCTGCACCGGCCTCATCGCGAGCAAGCTCGCTCCCACAGGTTTTATGGCATTCTCTTAATCGAGCCCAACCGACAACCCCTGCGGGAGCGAGCTTGCTCGCGATGGCGTTTTTCGACCCGCCACCTCTCTTAAGTCAAGCGGCATAAAAAAGGGCGAACCCAACCAGGTTCGCCCTTTTTGCATGCCGGCTGAATCAGCTCAAAGCTTGGCTTGCAGCAACGCCTCCAGCTTCTCCTGGTCGCGGGCAAACTGACGAATACCTTCGGCCAGTTTCTCAGTCGCCATGGCATCTTCGTTGGATAACCAACGGAATTGCGCCTCATTGAGGATCAAGCGTGCTTCCCCAGCTTGCCCTGGCGCCAGTTTGCGCTCCAGCTTGCCTTCATCGGCGGCCAGTTTTTCCAGCAGCTCAGGGCTGACGGTCAAACGGTCACAGCCGGCCAGTTGCTCGATCTGATTGAGGTTACGGAAGCTCGCGCCCATGACCACGGTCTTGTAGTCATTGGCCTTGTAGTAGTTGTAGATGCGCGTCACCGACTGCACGCCCGGATCATCGGCACCGGTGTAGTCGTTGCCATTGGCTTTCTTGTACCAGTCGTAGATACGGCCCACGAACGGCGAAATCAGGAACACCCCGGCATCGGCACAGGCCGCGGCCTGGGCGAAGGAGAACAGCAAGGTCAGGTTGCACTGGATGCCTTCACGCTCCAGCTGCTCGGCGGCGCGAATACCTTCCCAGGTAGAAGCGATCTTGATCAGTACGCGATCCCGGCCAACGCCGGCCTTTTCGTACAGATCGATCAGACGATGCGCCCGCTTCAGCATGGCCTCGGTGTCGAACGACAGGCGCGCATCCACTTCAGTGGAAATACGCCCTGGAATCACCTTCAGGATTTCTTGCCCGACCGCCACGCCAAAACGGTCGCTGGCCAGGCCAACGTCACCCTTGCAGTCCGCGACGCAGGCGTTCAGCAGCTCGGCGTAGCCGTGGATGGCCGAAGCCTTGAGCAGCAGGGAAGGGTTGGTGGTGGCATCCACGGGTTTAACGCGGGCGATGGCTTCGAAGTCGCCGGTATCGGCCACGACGGTAGTGAATTGTTTGAGTTGTTCCAGCTTGGAAGTCATGAGCGTGCTCTGTCCTATGGGTCTGTTGACATTACCCGAGGGCCGGCAGCCACTCAAGGGCGTGAAGAGGTATCAACGGTCCCGGCGGCAACAACCTGAAAACGGCTGTTTGAAAGGCCGGGGCGGGTATCGGTAGATACGATGCCAAAACCGGCCGCAGGTTCAAAGCAAGTGACGGTTAACGTCCCTCCAGCAATTGCCCCGCCTGGTCGAGCAACGCCAACGGATCCTTGGTCTTGTGGATATCCACCGACAACAACTGCCGAAACCGTCGCGCGCCCGGGAAACCGGTACCCAGCCCGAGTACATGACGGGTGATGTGATGCATGGCCCCGCCAGCGGCCAGGTGATTGGCGATATAAGGTCGCAACTGCGCCAGCGCCTCGGCCCGGGTGATCACCGGCGCCGTGCTGCCGAACAGCTGCTGATCCACCTCGGCCAGCAGGTACGGGTTGTGATAGGCCTCGCGTCCCAGCATCACGCCGTCGAAGGTCTGTAGATGCTCGTGGCACGCCTCCAGCGTCTTGATCCCGCCGTTGAGCACAATCTCCAGCTCGGGAAAGTCCGCCTTCAACCGCGCGGCAACGTCATACCGCAGGGGCGGGATGTCGCGATTCTCCTTCGGCGATAACCCCTCCAGAATCGCAATCCGCGCATGCACGGTGAAACTCGTGCAACCGGCCTCGCGCACCGTCCCGACGAATTCACACAATTGCTCGTAACTGTCCCGCCCATTGATCCCGATACGGTGCTTGACCGTCACCGGGATCGACACCGCATCGCGCATCGCCTTTACACAATCGGCCACCAAATCCGGATGCCCCATCAGGCAAGCGCCGATCATATTGTTCTGCACCCGGTCGCTGGGGCAGCCGACGTTGAGGTTGACCTCGTCGTAGCCGTGTTCCTGGGCCATCCGTGCGCAGGCGGCCAGGTCGGCAGGCACACTGCCGCCCAGTTGCAGGGCCAGTGGATGTTCGGACGGGTGGTGGCGCAGGAAGCGTTCATGGTCGCCGTTGAGTAGTGCGCCGGTGGTGACCATTTCGGTGTAGAGCAGGGCGTGTTTGGAGAGGATGCGTAGGAAGAACCGGCAGTGGGGGTCGGTCCAATCCATCATCGGGGCAACGGAGAAGCGGCGGGACAGCAGTTGGGGTGAGGCGGCGTCTAGAGGCATCGAATATCTGGATGGGGTTGCTAAAAGGTAGGCAGTTTACCAGAAGGCGGTTAAATACTGTGTTTTGTTTGGGGACGTTGAGGTGTGCAGCGTAAAATAGCAAGTTGGAATAATTCAAAAATTATTTATTCTTGATACGTATAAGAATAAAGGATTTTCAGCGTTTGCCTGTTATTTCTGACAGTAGACAGTGATTTTGTTTACCTCCAATCTCTATTGTGCCGCCAATGAGGGCGATGGGAAATGTCAATTAGGTTAATTTGAGGAGATTGCCATGAGTCAAGATACTGAATATAAGCAATATGTTATCCGCGAATATTCTCCTAGCGATCCGGACTATCCGGGCCGGCCATTCCAGGGGTTCAGTCAAACGGGTGGGAGCCTCACGTTGCCTCAAAATAGCGCTGACGAGGTGAAGAGGCTTCTTGATGCTCAGTCAAATCCCGATGATCATGCTAAATATTAAGTCGTAGAGGAATAAGTTTCGAGATGTTCTGTGCGCCTTTTCTCGAAAGTTATGCGGAAAAAGGGGGCAGGCTACAAACTCTCCTGAAGTACTGTAGGCTGCTCCTCTCTTGACGTATTGTTGAGTTTCTTTTGAAGGGCCGGGTCCGAATGACCGTGCTGCTTCGGTTTTGTCTTTCCGAATTCGGAATATCTGCCTATATATATTTCTCAAGGGCCGCTTCGCTAGATTTAACAAGACTATCCCTTTCTCCACTCGCTCATGCTTATACGAGTGATTGTTTCAGTCTGGATGTTTACCACGCTAAGCGCTCCATCAGAAAATGCGCAGCCAGTATCAATATATAAGACATTGCCCAAGCGCCTAACGCCAGGCACTGTTGAATGCCCAACATAGAGCCGGTCAATGCCTTTAATAGGCGTATGGTCTTGCTGCTCGATTTTCTCTCTTGCATACAGCGCTGTTTTCAAGGCTTGCCGCTGATGCTGCTCCCCCGATTTTCCAGCGATAGCGTCTTTAGCTTCTTGCCAGCCATCGTTACTCCTTATGACAGGCGCTTCGGCATGAACTATTCCAATTGTTTGATCGCTTGATAAATTGATTTCAATCATCAATGGAAGTTTTTGTAAGGCTTTTGATAGTTCTTGCTGAATGTCTGGCTGTAAGTCGTAGAGCCAAGCCCCACCATTTCGAATATGCCTGGGTATGTCACCGTGGCCAGAGATGCATTCAATAAGCATATGTTCATGATTGCCGCGTACGGCGTGGAACCACGGTTTTTCAAGCCAGTTCAATGCGTCTATAGAGTCGGGGCCTCGGTCGATGAGGTCGCCCACAGAGAAAATCCGGTCCACTTCGGTATTGAAATCCACTTTATCCAGGGCTTTTGTTAGAAGCTTGAAGTGCCCGTGAATGTCGCCCACCGCAAAATCGCGACCTTCCTTGTTGGGTGGGAATGACGTCGTCCTGTACATTTTTTTGTGCTTTAGCAGATTTTAGTTGATGGCAACTGTATCACTTGGCGGAATGAGCGCGTAACGCGATGAACGGGGTGAGGCCCTGTGATCAAGGTTGAATCGCCTGCCCGATGCACTTCTCGAAAACCTGCTCCATTGGCGCCAGAACGCAGTTGTAAGCCGCAATATTGGCAATGATCCACTCGTCCTTTTCGATCCCCCACCAGCTGATTTCAAACCCGGCATTCATGATCAGGTGTTCAAAAAGAATGCGCTGCGCACGGCCATTGCCCTCGCGGAAGGGGTGGACGACGTTGATATCGGAATAGACTTCGGCGACAGCGACGATCAGGTCCGCACGGTTCAGCCCCTCGAACCAGTTCGCCGCCGCCATGTTGGCGAAGATCTTGTTGGCCTCCTTTTCCATGTACTCGGGTTGGCAGAAGCGGGTGGCTTGTTTGGACATGCCAACGGTGCGCAGCTCCCCGGCCCACTCAAACAGGTCCGAGAACAGAATGCGATGAATGTTCTGCAGGTAAGCAAGGCTGTAGGGAGGAGAGCTGAATTCGACGTTGTCCGCCGCGATGGCCGAAAGCTGTTGTTCGGCTTCGCTTAATGTCGATTCATCGCGGATATCGAGTTTATTGCGCAAGACTCTGGAGCCGGGATAGCAATAAGCGTCTTCGCCGACTCCATATTTGTCTGGCATCAGGCCTTGGTCTTGGCGAAAGTCTTCAAGACCTCTTCACGGGTCGGCATTTTTTCTTCGCCGTCCGCCAAGGTCATTTTGAAGCCTTCCAGGCGCAGGCTGGCCGCATAGTTTGAACGGCGGGTCCGGGCTGCGTAGGCTTTTTTGGTTTCAAGGCTGATATTGCCCATGGGGCTGGACCTCAATCGCGTTGGTGTGCCGATTATAGCCCATCCCGCTGGCATGGCCTATGTCGCGGCTTGGAGGAACCGGCTTCCTCTGCTCAGAATTGACCAATGGTGCTTGCATCGCCGTGCGTCTCAAAATACTGTGCATATATCCAGTATAGAGAAGCACCTCCATGCAACTGATCGCCAAGCTTGGCATTCTCGCCGACGCTGCCAAATACGATGCCTCTTGCGCCAGCAGTGGTGCCCCCAAGCGCAGCTCTCGAGGCCGCGAGGGGCTGGGCGCTACCGATGGGATGGGGATCTGTCACAGCTACACGCCGGATGGGCGCTGTGTCTCGTTGCTGAAGGTGTTGCTGACCAACTTCTGCCTGTACGACTGCCAGTACTGTGTCAACCGGCGTTCCAGTAACGTGCCGAGGGCGCGCTTCACGCCGGAGGAGGTGGTGCGGCTGACCCTGGATTTCTATCGCCGCAACTGCATCAGCGGCCTGTTTCTGAGCTCTGGCATCATTCGTTCGGCCGATTACACCATGGAGCAGTTGATACGAGTGGCGCGGTTGCTGCGAGAAGAGCACCAGTTTCGTGGCTACATCCATCTCAAGACCATTCCCGATGCCGACCCGATGTTGATTGAAGAGGCAGGACGGTTGGCCGATCGATTGAGCGTGAACATCGAGTTGTCCTCCGAGGTGAGCCTCAAGCGACTGGCTCCGGAAAAACAACTGACAACCATTCGCCAAGCTATGGGCACCATCCACCTGGGTCAACAAGCGGTGGCTGGGGAGGCGAGGGCGCCTCGTTTTGCTCCGCCGGGGGCAGAGCACCCAGGTGATCGTGGGGCGGATGCCACCGACGACCACGCCATCCTGAGCAACGCCGAGTCGCTCTACCAGGGGTACGGCTTGCGGCGGGTCTACTACTCGGCATTCAGTCCGATTCCCGACAGTCCTGCCAGCGTGCCCTTGGCGGCACCTCCATTACTGCGCGAGCACCGGCTCTACCAGGCCGACTTTCTCATGCGCGGTTACGGTTACACGGCGGGTGAGCTTTTGAGCAAAACCGGTAACCTGGACCTGGACATCGACCCCAAGCTGGCCTGGGCGCTGGCCAACCGTGAGGTTTTTCCACTGGACGTCAATCGTGCCGAGCCTGCGTTGCTGGCGCGTATTCCGGGGATTGGGTTGCGTAGCGTCCAACGTCTGGTTGCCCTGCGCAGGGAGCGGCGGGTTCGTTATGACGACTTGGTGCAGTTGCGTTGCGTGCTGGAGAAGGCGCGGCCGTTCATCGTCACCAGCGACTACCGGCCACCTGATGCGCAGGTGCGGAGCGGCCTGCTGCGGGCGCGTTTGCGCGATCCCCAGAGGCCGGTGCAGATGGGGCTGTGGTAATGATTGCCTTGGAGTGTGATGACGATTTCTCTACCTGGCGCGATCAGGCACGGACGCTGCTCAGCCATGGAATAGACCCAAGCGACGTTACATGGACCCAAGGCCCTATGGCCGACTTGTTGGCCGTGCCGACGTCGCTGCCCCGAGATCCGGGGCCGTTCCGCACGCGAGTGCCGGCGGCTTTGTTGGCGCTACTTGAACAGGCTGGACGCTACCAGGGTGAGCAACGTTGGAACCTGCTTTACGAAGTGCTCTGGCGCGTCGCCCATGGCGACCGTACGGCCATGCTGGCCGGCGATCGCCTGGGCAGTGAATTGCAGCGCAGGATCAAGCAGGTCCAGCGCGAGGCTCATCACCTGCACGCCTTCGTGCGCTTCATCCCGTTGCCGCAGGCAATAGCCGAGTCATTACAGCTGGACCTGGTTTCCTTTCACCAGCCGGCCCATGACATCCTCGAAAGCGCGAGTGGGCATTTTGCCGAACGACTTGGCAAACAACGCTGGCTGATCGCAACGCCCCGTGACGGCATCCGCTTCGATGGTCAGACGTTGAATTACCAACGCCAGTGCCCGGAGCAGTGGCGACAATGGGCGCGTCACGCCGAAGATCCTGGCGCCGAGCTGTGGCGGACCTATTACCGACACATCTTCAACCCAGCGCGACTCAACCCCCAGGCGCTGCGCCAGCACATGCCCGGGCGCTTCTGGCGGCACCTGCCGGAGGGAGACCTGATTCCTCAACTGGTGGGCCAGGCGCGGCAGGGTAAGCAGCGGGATGGGCAGGCGCTGGAGGTGAGGGAGAGGAAAGGCAAGCGGATAATGAGCCCCTGAGTTTTGAGGCATCCCTTATTCTTCTTCCTTCACAAGATTGCCATCGGCGTCATAGACCAGGTACTCGTCAGAGTTGTTCGGATCCCTCACGCTGTAACGGGCTTCGTTGCCGTTATCAGGAACGGTCATGCTGGTGTAAGAGCCGAGCTTCTTGAATTGTTCGTTGCGTTGACTGATCAGCACCAGCCCCGTTCCACTGCCGGCCGGGATGGCGGCGGCGTAGCGGGTTTGGAACGCACTGATCCTGTTGTACTCCAGCGGAATCCGCAATCTGCCGGTCAGGTCGATGGCACCATAGCTTTGGTCACGGCCGACCACTGCCATACCGTTGGAGAACGGCTCCACCTCGTCATAGGGGAGTTTGATGGTAAGCGGCGTGCCCTGGCGGTTGATAAAAGCAAACTTCTTACTTTTAGCGTCCTGCACCAACAGCGGTTGCTCGCCAAAAAAACGACCGATCACGTTGTAGCCCGGGGCGTTGATTCGCTTGCCTTCCAGGTCGAAGACGTCCTGGCGACTCTGGTCGGCTGAGTGGGTGTAGAGGTACTCACCGCTTTGCTCAATGTTGGAGAACTGCGGTGGCAGAATCTCCTTGCCGGCCAGGGTATAAGCGCCGTAGTGGCCTTCCGTGGCATAGGTTCTAGTGCCGAGACGGGCAATGAACACGTTGCCGGTGACCGTGGGATTGACGAACTTCATCGGCAGCGTGAAGCGGTGCGCCTTGGCGTCGTAAATCCCATAGGGGCCGTTGGTTTCACGCTCTACCAGCAGCAGGTCATTGTCCAATGTTTGCGAGATGTATTCGAACGGCAGGTTTATGAGTTTATTGCTGCCGGGGGCGAAGTAAGCGAGTTGGCTCCGCACTTCCTGCACGTCCCGTTGCGGCTCGCTGGATTTTTCCAGCGTAAACAACGTGTAGGTATCCGCCACTCCGCCATCCTGCACTTCTGTCCAGCGCGGTTTGATCAACCACTGTCCGGCCTGATCGATGAAGCCGTAAAGACCGGATTTCCGCTCGCGGGCGATGTAACGCGATTGCTCTGCCAGGACGTTATGCACCTCGTCAATAACGGCGGTGTGATCTTCCATCGGATCGAGCACATGAATGACGATACGCTGCGGCGTGGCCTCGAACTGGTAGTCGACCTCGGTGTTTTTCAGCGGCCCCGCCTGAGTGGAAAGATTGCTGGCCAGTTGCTCCACGTGGTGTTGCACCGCCTGACTGGTCTTGAGCCGATCGAGATCATTCTTGGTTTGCAGTAGGGCTTTGTAAAAAGTATGCATCGCCGCAATATCGCCGTCCGAAGGGAAGGAGCGGGTGCTGTTGCCGTTGCTGTAAAGCGCCTTGTCCGAGTCGGTCAAACCCTGCACGACGAAGGTCGACATTTTGGGCGTACTCAGCCGTATCGAGGCGCTGGCGTCACCCAGGGCCGTGAGCTGAAAAGATTGGCCGTCGTCCAGGGTCACTCGCGGATGGTCCTTGTCCAAGACCACTTTTTTGAACGCCGGATAGCTGCGGTAAGCGATCGTCAGGCTGAGGCTGGCCAAGGGTTTGTTGACCGCCAGCGTGATAGGGGCATCGAGCGACTCATCATCATCCGGGCCTGACTTGGAGGACACCTTGAGATCGGCGAACGCTTTCTCACTGCCGTCTCGAAAACGCAGGCGTTCTGGGCGGTACTGTTCGGCCGCCGGCTCATCCGGCGTGGCAGCACGCTTCCACAGAGGGTCAAGGCTGCTGGTGTCGAACCTCACTTCGGAACTGTCAGCAAAAAGCCGCTGAACAAAACGCAGGTCCTGGTTCGCTGCCAGTGCCGTTTTCACCTGTGCACTGGTGAAGGGAACAAACAGCTCCTCGTATTGCAGTTCTTGCTGGCTGCCCGACTCGGTTTTTTCGACGGTGAGGCTAAATTCCGAGTCAATGACCAAGTCCAAGGCTCTGAGGGTTTCACCGGTGTCATGGATCAGGTAATTCAGACGCTTTTGCGCCTCAGGCAGTGTCAGAGTGCCGATGTCCTCTATGCCCCCTTCGTTCATGTCCTCGGCGGTGAAGCTTTCATCTGCCCACGTAGTGCTCTGGCGAAACAGGTAGTAGGACGTGCCGCCCACCACTAACAGGATCGCGCTCAGTATCAACAGCAATCTCAAACGAGGCTGGGTAAGGTTCATTTTTGGCTTCGGCGGCTAAAGGACGGGGAAAGTGCAGGTAGCTAACCACACCGCATTGCGGCCTGCCAATGGTCTGGATGGCTTTAATTGCTGGATGAAGTCCAGGTGTGCTGTGCCGTTATCGTTGGAAGCAAGGGGTTAGATCGCGGCTTCGTATTTGTGCTAAAACCAGACAAGCCCTGTACCTTCCGCGCTGTGTTTCAGCAGGCGGTAACCCCTTAGCATTCCTTCACTCAGTTACCCCACAGAAGGAATTTCTCATGCAACGTTTCACCCGCCGCTTCCTCGCCGCCTGTGCATTTTCCGGCATTGTCGCCAGCACTGGCGCATTGGCCGAAGCCCATCCAACCATTCGAGCCATGTCCGGTGCACAGCCGACCAGCGAATTGCCTGCCGGTAAAACCGCGTTACTGGTGATCGATTTTCAGAACGAATACTTCACCGGTAAGATGCTGATCCCCGATGGCGCTGCGGCGCTGGCCAATGCCCGGGAGCTGATTAAGTTCGCAGATGAACACAAGATGCCGGTCTACCATGTCCAGCACATTGCACCTGCAGGTTCGCCTGTGTTCGCGAAGGATGGCCAAACCGTGAAGTTCCACCCAGACATGCAACCCAGGGCTCAGGATGTGGTGTTGCAGAAAACCACCGTCAGCGTCTTCGACAGCACCGATCTGGACAAGCGCCTGAAGAGCGCAGGTATCGAGAACCTGATCATCTCGGGCCTCATGACCCATGCGTGTGTGGCCGGTGCTGCCCGTGATGCGGCGCCTCTGGGCTACAACGTACTGGTCGCTTCCGATGCATCGGCGACCCGCGCGATTACCCGGGTCAACGGTGACGCAATAGACAAGGATTCTTTGCACAAAGCCGCGTTGGCTGAAGTCGAGGACACTTTCGGTGATGTGATGGCTACCAACCAGATCATCCAGTTACCGGTGCGCTAAAACGCTATGAACCAGATGCTCGCCATGCGTGTGTTCCGCTGCATTGTAGAAGCCCAGGGGTTTTCGGCTGCGGCTGAGCGGCTCAATACCACCCACTCTTCAGTGTCGCGACACTTGCAGCAACTGGAGTCTGCGCTAGGCGTGCGTCTGGTCAATCGTAATACCCGGAGCATGAGCCCCACGGCGGCTGGCGAACGGTATTACGCGGCTTGCGTGGATATTCTCGATCGTGTTGATGCAGCATCCCAAGCGGTATCCCTTGAGCAGCAACGTCCCTCGGGATTGCTTCGAATCAGCGTGCCGCTGGCGGTGGGCACCTTGGAATTGGCTCGTTGGCTGCCGGCTTTCCAGCAGCGTTATCCAGACATCCAGGTCGATCTGTCCTGTTCTGATCCTCTTGTCGATCTGGTGGCCGAAGGGTTTGATGTGGCGTTACGGATTTGTGGGCCGCTGGCCGATAGCAGTCTTGTCGCGCGCTTGCTCAGTGTTTCGCCGCTGGTCCTGGTAGCGGCGCCGTCCTATGTATTCAAGGCGGGGCTGGCTCGCCATGTCGTTGATCTCAACGAGCACCGCCTGTTGACGTATGCATCGGCTACCCAGTGGTCGCTGGTCAATGAAGGGGGTGAGTCGATCACCCTGGACTGTCACAGCGCCTTTCATACGGACACCATCACCGCCTTGCATGCCTGTGCCCTGGCGGGTGGGGGCATTGCTGCGTTCACCCTGGCGACGGTGCAGGATGACCTGCTGACAGGGCGGCTGGTTCGGATTCTGCCTGATTACACCCTTGGGGTGCGGCATTACTACGCGCTTTTTCCTAATGCCCGAAACTTGCCTGCCAAGGTCCGAGCGTTTGTCGATTTCATGGCTCAGTACTACCAGGACCAGGGCTGACTGTGTCGAGGCCGTGGACACCTTGACGCTACCGAATAACGCTCGCAGGCAACCGCAACGAAGCCTCCCAACGTTAAAGAGTTGAACGCCCATTCGTTTCGAGATTAGTCCTTGCGCTCATTAGCGGCGCGGCACAATCCATCGCCGGACACTCTCATCGGAAATTTCCCTCAATGCACGTCGCTCCCCGCTGACTGTTCACCCGATCGCTCCACACGCTACATTCCCTCCGTCGCTGCAAATTCAGCGGCAGGGTGTGGAAGCCCTTACTCACTAAGGCGCGTAGCGTCGCAAAATTTAAATCAGGCGCTTTTCTTATGTCTGCTGTTAAATTATGGCGGCTGTACGCGGGGCGTCTTCGGACGCGCCGAGATCCTTAGTGCTCGGACCTTCCACACCCGCGTACAGCTGCCACCCATCATGTGGAAGTGATGCCGGCAGATTTTTTCTCACTAAGGAATCAGCCAATGAAAAAGCTCACCCCCAACCCTCCGAAAACCACAGCCAATCCAAGGTGGCTTTCGTCTAGCGTCACCCAAGAATATCTCCTGCTAAATATCCGAATCTCGATCCTGGATTCGCTCCCTTTGCCAGTGGCATCCCAATCCGCCACTGATCTCCCATCCCCGCAGGAGTAACCCCTCATGTCCCGCTACATGCCCATTACCGGTATCGAAAACAATTTCCACGCACTCCTGATCGACACAGAAGCGCCTCTGGACGTACTGCACGACACCGCCGCCTACCGCATCGCCGCTGTCACCCAGTTACTGGAAAACCTCGCCATGCGTTCCGACATCAGTACGGACGCCGTGGTACTGCATGATTTTGCCCAAGTGCTAGCGATCCCCCTGCGCGACGGTTGTGATCTGCTGGATGTGATCGGGCGGCGATTGCAGGCGCAGGTTCTGGCGTCGTAAGGGAAGTGGGCGGCCTCGCAAGGTCGCCTGCACAGCCTCGCTCATTGCCCCGCGCAGTCTGCAACCCTGTGGGAGCGAGCTTGCTCGCGATAGCGGTGGATCATTTGATGGAAATGTTGGATGTGATGCCGTCATCGCGAGCAAGCTCGCTCCCACGGGTTAATCAGGGTTTCGATGTGTTTGCTTATATCCCCCCTGGGGGGATAATGTGGCGACGTAAACTCACCGAAACCCAGGGTTCAAGTCATGAATGCGCACGATCATGAACATCCCCACCAAAGCCATGCAGCGATCATCAAGCGCCTCAAGCGGGCGGACGGCCACTTGCGCAGCATTATCACGATGATCGAAGAGGGCCGTGAGTGCGTGGATATCGCCCAGCAGTTACATGCGGTGGAAAAAGCGGTGTGCCAGGCCAAGCGAACGTTGATCCAGGATCACATCGATCATTGCCTGGAGGACACCGTTGCGTCGCTGAATAACGGCGAGCGCGCTCCGCTGGAAGCCTTCAAACAAATCACCAAGTACCTCTAGGCCCGACATGCCCAATTTTGCTGAACTGCTGCAACAGGGGGGCGCTCACGCCTGGCTGTATTTCCCCAGCGCTATCTTGCTGGGCGCGCTACATGGTCTTGAGCCGGGCCATTCCAAAACCATGATGGCGGCGTTTATCGTGGCCATCCGGGGCTCGGTCAAGCAGGCGGTGTTGTTGGGTTTGGCGGCGACGCTTTCCCACACCGCCGTGGTGTGGTTGGTTGCTATCGGCGGCATGTACCTCGGCCAGGGGCTGGATGCCGAAACCACAGAGCCTTATTTCCAACTGGCGTCTTCTGCGCTGATCATTGCCATCGCGTTGTGGATGTTGTGGCGTACCTGGCGCGGTGAGCGGGTGTTCAGGTTCGAGCATGAGCATGAGCACCACCATCATCACGATCACGATCACGATCACGATCACGACCATGCCCATTCGGAACCCGAAGGTCTGGCGCTGCCGCTGGAAGGCTACCAGGATGCCCATGAGCAGGCGCATGCCAGCGACATCCGCAAGCGCTTCACCAACCGGGAGGTCACCACGGGCCAGATCATCATGTTCGGCCTGACGGGCGGCCTGATTCCGTGCCCCGCGGCCATTACCGTCCTGCTGTTGTGCCTCCAGGTCAAAGAGGTCGCGCTGGGCGGCCTGCTCGTCCTGTGCTTCAGCATCGGCCTGGCGATTACCCTGGTCACGGTGGGTGCCGCCGCGGCCATTGGCGCAAGGCAGGCCTCCAATCGCTGGCCTTGGCTGGGCACCGTTGCCCGACGCGCACCGTACCTGTCCAGCGTGTTGATCATCGGTGTCGGTCTATACGTGGGTATCCACGGCTGGATCGGCTTGAATGCATAGCCTCGCCACGGATCATTGATCAGTTCGCATCTTCCAGCGCAATGGGTGCGCTGCCTGGCCGATACAACGAAGCCCCTCCAACGTCTTCCAAAGCTTACGCATCGTCGGATTGCGATTGGCAATCGCGCAATATGATCGAATCTCCAATCGGGTGCTCCATTGCTCATCCCCAGCCCGCACCAATAGCCCGCGCTCCAACTCGTCGACCACTGCGCTTTGTGGCAACCAGGCTACGCCGTAGCCTTCGATGGCCATGCGCATGAGCAGCATCGCCATGTCGGCTTCATAGCAGCGCTCCAGGGCGGTGGGGGCGGGGCCGTTCTTGATGACGATGTCCGCCACGCGCCCCAGAAAAGTCGTGGCGGTGTACGCCAGGTAAGGGACGGGTTTGCCGGAGCGGCCGGGCAGGCGGAACAGCGGTTCGCCTTTAGAGTTGGGCGCACACAAGGGGATGAACGCGTCATGACCAAGAATCAGGCTGCCGAAGCGTTCGGCGTCCAGCAGGATCGGGGCGAGTGGATGGTGGTAGACCATCATCAAATCGCAGCTGCCTTCTTCCAACGCAATGACGGCGTCGTGGATGTTGGCGGCCACCACGCGAGCATTGAACTGCTCGTTGTGTTGCTGGAACTGGGTGAGCCATTTCGGCAGGAAGGTCATCGACAGGCTGTGACCGGCGGTGATCTGGATGGAGCGCCCCGGCATTCGTTCAACGTCGCGCAATGTCGAACGCAACCGGAGTAAACCGGCGAGCGCCTCTCTGCTTTCATCACAGAAGGTGATGCCCGCGGCCGTGAGCTGGACGGGGTAGGTACCTCGGTCCACCAGCTTGACCCCCACCCATTCCTCGAGGGATTGGATTCGGCGTGACAGGGCCGACTGCGTCACGCAACGAACTTCGGCCGCGCGGGAGAAGTTCTTCCATTCGGCAATCGCCAGAAGATCGTCCAGCCATTTGAGTTGCATCGCGAATCTCCCGCAGTGAGTGCGCCATTTTACTGCGCAATCGCCCGGCCTATAGCGGTATTTGAGCAACTATTCCAAAAGCGCATGGGCTGATCTGGATTACTCATCATGTCTCTGAAACCGCTCCTTAGAATTGTCTTCGTAGTCCCTGTGCCACGTAGGCATCGGTACCGCCACTTGATTCCTGCCAAGTAAAAAAATCCAAGAACTACTTGAGGACAGCACCGTGAAGAAGAATAAGCTCCCACGTCGAATTGCAATGGGCATTGCCCTGGGCGTGCTGGTGGGTTGGGCGTGTCACCATTTCGCAGGGAGCGAGCAAAGTGCCAAAGAGATAGCCGCTTATTTCTCGATGGTCACCGACATTTTCCTGCGCATGATCAAGATGATCATCGCGCCCCTGGTTTTCGCGACGCTGGTCGGTGGTATCGCCAGCATGGGCAATTCCCGTTCCGTAGGAAGAATTGGTGCCCGGGCGATGGCCTGGTTCGTCACTGCTTCAGTTGTGTCGCTGCTGATTGGGATGGGCCTGGTCAATCTGTTTCAACCCGGCGCCGGGCTGAATATGGACGTGGCCCAGCATGCAACGGCTGCCGTTCCAGTCAACACTGGCGATTTCAGTCTCAAGGCGTTCATTGGCCACGTGTTTCCTCGCAGCATTGCCGAGGCGATGGCCAACAATGAGATCCTTCAGATCGTGGTGTTCTCGCTGTTCTTCGGCTTCGCCCTGGCCGCTGTGAAACGGGCCGGTTATACCCGGATCACGGATTCCATCGAAGAGTTGGCGAAGGTGATGTTCAAGATCACCGACTACGTGATGGCCTTCGCACCGATTGGGGTGTTTGCCGCCATCGCCTCGGCCATCACTACCCAGGGGCTTGGCTTGCTGGTGGATTACGGCAAGCTGATTGCCGAGTTCTATCTCGGGATCCTGATCCTGTGGGCGTTGTTGTTCGGTGCCGGCTACCTGTTTCTCGGGCGCTCCGTTTTCCACCTGGGCAAGCTCATTCGCGAGCCGATTCTCCTGGCCTTTTCGACCGCCAGCAGCGAGTCCGCCTACCCGAAAACCATTGAAGCGCTGGAGAAGTTCGGTGCACCAAAGCGCATCTCCAGCTTCGTGTTGCCCCTGGGTTATTCGTTCAACCTGGACGGCTCGATGATGTACCAGGCGTTCGCTATCCTGTTCATCGCCCAGGCCTACAACATTGACCTGAGTTTCACCCAGCAACTGCTGATTCTCCTGACGCTGATGATCACCAGCAAGGGCATGGCCGGTGTTGCTCGCGCTTCGGTCGTCGTGGTCGCGGCCACGCTGCCGATGTTCAATCTTCCCGAGGCGGGGCTGTTGTTGATCATCGGTATCGACCAGTTCCTGGACATGGCTCGCACGGCCACCAACGTGGTGGGCAACAGCATCGCGACGGCTGTGGTCGCCAAGTCCGAACCTCTGGAAGAAGCCGTTGAGGACGACGACGTACATTCCCCCGTTCGGCCTCGATCCGAACCGGTTCCGGTTGCTTGAGGAGAGGCTCATGAAGGTGAAAGCGAAGTCGAGCCGCCAGGCTTCTGTTGTCCGCAAGCTGGGCATCGTCGGTGGGCTTGGGTCACTGGCCGGGGGCGATCTGTTCTACAAGTTGGTCAAGTCCCGAGCGGTACTCGAGGATCAAGGTCGCTACCACTTCCTCTTCGAGCAGCACCCGTTCAAGGACGTGCTGCTGCCCCTGGATCAAGGCGCGAACATGACGTCGCGCAAGTTCTATGTGTTCCAGGTGTGCAAGTCGTTCGAGGCAAGCGGTTTCGATGCGGTGATGCTGCCGTGCTTCGCCAGCCATACCTTTCGCGCTGAGATCCAGGAGGAACTGGGCATTCCGGTACTGGACATGATGGCCGCCTTGACCCGGCACGTCCGCCATACGGTAGCGCCGCAGACGACGCTGGGGGTCATCGCCTCCGACTTCGTGCGCCATTGCGGCTTGTTCGAACGGCATCTCGGGCAACACTTCAAGATTGTCTACCCCGACGCTGATGCTCAATCGGGTTTGATGGAGGCCATGTACGGCCTCAACGGGATCAAGGACGGCCACTTGGAAGGCGTACCGCTTGAAGCGGTCTACCAGGCTTGCCTCTCGCTGCAGGCCCAAGGCGCAACGGTGATCCTGCCCGGCATGACCGAACTTTCCCTCGTCTGTGCCGACTTGCAGCGGCGCGGCATCACCGTGCTGGACATCAATGAGATTTACGCTGACTTCGCGACGCTGGATCATCATCAGCCCAGACGCCCGCCCTTCAAACTGGGCATCGTCGGCGGCATCGGGCCTGCCGCCACGGTGGATTTCATGGCCAAGGTGGTAGCCAATACGCCAGCGGGAAAGGATCAGGACCACATCAAGATGGTGGTCGAGCAAAATCCGCAGATACCGGACCGAACGGCCAACCTGCTTCGGGATGAAACCGATCCGACCCTGGCGCTGTACGCCACCTGCAAACGCCTTGAAAGCGCGGGTGCCAACGCCATCGCGATGCCCTGCAATACCGCCCATGCGTTCGTCGAGCGCATCCAGGCGCACCTGCGGGTGCCCATCGTGAACATGCTGACCGAGACGGTGGAGTGGATCGTGCACAGGTATGGTTCGGGCAAGACGATAGGGCTGCTGGCGACATCCGGTACTGTGCAAAGCCAGGTCTATCACCAGGCCGCGCGCCGCGCCGGACTCCAGATACTTACGCCCGGCGTCGATTATCAGGCGATAGTCATGGAGGCCATCTACGGGCCGCGCGGTATCAAGGCCGGTTTCACTCAAGGACTCTGCAAGGAGCAACTGTTGCTGGCGGCCGAGCACCTGTGTGAGCTGGGGGCGGGAGTCCTGATTCTGGGGTGTACGGAGTTACCGCTGGTGCTCGACCATTGCGAGGCGTTCGATATTAATGGGCATACCGTGGCCCTGGTCGACCCGACGACGATCCTGGCCCTGAAGTGCATCGCGTTGGCCGAGAAAACCGCAAAACCAACGGACGTTCCGAAAGCCCTTTCGAGCGTTGCAACGCTTTCAATCTAAGGAAACGAACCCTGTGGCGAGAGCGCTTACAAAAAACGCGCCGCGGCTCCCACAGGGTTTGTATCAGCCCAACTGCGGGGCAAACTCCACGACCGGCATTTGTCGCTTCATCAGCACTTCACCGTTGCGAATCGAGTAGAGCGGCAACCCCTGGCTGCGGATCACTTCGTAATCACTGTCGGCCGACAGGATCAGCAGGTTCGCCGGGCGCCCGGGTTCCAGGCCATAGCGCTCGCCCAGGGCCATGGCCTTGGCGCTGTTGTCGGTGACCAGGTCGAGGGCGCTTTGCAGGTTGCGGTAGCCGAGCATGTGACAGATATGCAGCCCGGCTTCCAATACTCGCAGGATGTTGCCGTTGCCCAGCGGATACCACGGATCGACGATGGAGTCCTGGCCAAAGCATACGTTCATGCCGGCTTCGAGCAGTTCATTGACCCGGGTGACGCCGCGGCGTTTGGGGAAGTTATCGAAGCGGCCTTGCAAGTGAATGCTTTCGGTGGGGCAGGAGACGAAGCTGATGCCCGAGTGGCCGAGCAAGCGAAACAGCTTGGCGCAGTAGGCGTTGTCGTAGGAGCCCATGGCCGTGGTGTGGCTGGCGGTGACCCTTGCGCCCATGTCGCGACTGCGGGCTTCTTCGGCGAGTACTTCGAGGAAGCGCGAATGCGGATCGTCGGTTTCGTCGCAATGCACATCCACCAGGCAACCGGTGCGTTCGGCCAGGTCCATCAGGAACTTCACCGAGCTGACGCCCTGGTCGCGGGTGTACTCGAAATGCGGAATGCCGCCCACCACGTCGGCGCCCATGCGGATCGCTTCTTCCATCAGCTCGCGGCCGTTGCGGTAAGACTCGATGCCTTCCTGGGGAAACGCGACGATCTGCATGTCGACCAGGTGACGGCTTTCCTCGCGCACTTCCAGCATCGCCTTGAGGGCCGTGAGTTCAGGGTCGGTCACGTCGATGTGGGTGCGCACATGCTGGATGCCGTGGGCGGCGAGGGCCTGGATGGTTTTTTTTGCGCGCGTCTTGGTGTCTTCCTGGGTGATGGTGGCCTTGCGTTCGCCCCAGCACTCGATGCCTTCGAACAGCGTGCCGCTCATGTTCCAGCGCGGTTCGCCGGCGGTGAGGGTCGCGTCCAGGTGGATGTGCGGCTCGACGAAGGGCGGCACCACCAGATTACCGCCGGCATCGAGGTCTTCCGGGCCCAGGCTGGGGGCCTCGGTCTGGCGGGCGATGTTGGCGATCAGGCCGTTTTCCAGGTGCAGTTCATGCAAGCCTTCGCGGTTGCGCAGGCGGGCGTTGATGATGTGCATCAGGCGAGTCCTTTATAGGTCTTGTAGTGGTGCGTCGGCGGTGCGAGTACCCATTACGCCGATCAATAGCACATACGTTAGCGCGCCAGTGGCGATTCCTACCAGTGGTGCGACCCATGGCGAATTGAACGCGGCGACGGTGCCAAGCCCATAGGCCAGCAGCCCAGGCCAGTTGAACGCCGGCAGCTGTGCTTCGGCCAGGCGTGGATAGCGACCGCGCCAGCGGAAAAAGAAATCGGCCATGATCACGCCACCAATGGGCGGGATCACGGTGCCCAGCAGAATCAGGTACGGCACCAGCAGATCGTACATGCCCAGCAGGGCCAGCAGCGTGCCGATCACGGCGCCACCGAGGGTCACGGTTTTGCGTCGACGGGTACGCAGCAGGTTGCAACCGGCCACGGCGAAGTTGTAGATGGTGTTGTCCTGGGTGCTCCAGATGTTGAGCAGCAGCATGGCCATCGCCGCCATGGCGAAACCCTGCAACAGCAACACTTCGACCACGTCCGGTTGTTGATAGACGATGGCCCCGTAGGCGCCGATCAGCACCATCAGGCCGTTGCCGACGAAGAAGCCGATCAGGCTCGCCAGCACCGCGACCTTCGCCGAACGGGAGAAGCGCGTCCAATTGGTGGCCTGGGTCGCGCCGCTGACGAAGGTGCCGAACACCAGCGTGATGGCGGTGGACCAGTCGAGGCTGCCCGTCGGCACCACCGCCAGCAAGCCGTCGAGGCCGCCGACCTTCACCGTCGCCACCCACATCGACAGCATCAGCAGCAACATCATGGCTGGCACGGCGATGTACGAAAGGATTTCCAGCCCGCGATAACCCACGTAGGCCGTGGCGCAGAATCCCAGGCCGAACAGCACCATCAGGCCCAGCACGGTGCCCTGGTCCAATTCGAAATACTTGCCCAGCACCACGGCGGCAGTCGCCGTGCCCCAGGCGTACCAGCCGATCTGGGTGAAGCCCAGGATCAAGTCGCTGAGCTTGCTGCCCACCTCGCCAAAGCAGAAGCGCCCCATCAGCACCGAATTGAGCCCGCTCTTGAACGCGATGTAGCCCAGGCCCGCGGCATAGAGGCCCAGCAGCAGGTTGCCGATGATGATGACCGTGAGCATTTCGGCAAAACCGAACGCCACCCCCAGCTTGCCCCCGGCAAACATCGTGGCGGTGAAAAAGGTGAAACCCAGCAGCACCATGGCCGTGGAGGCCAGGCCCTTGCGGGCATGCATCGGGACTTCGCTCAAGGGATAGTCGTTGCCCGGATCGTTCTGAGTCATGTGGCGGTCCTTGCGGATGAGGGGAATATCGCAAGCGTGCAGTGGCCGTGCCAAGCGAGAGATCGCGAGGTTATTTATAGACAATCCTGGGGATTGAGTGGGCGCAGGGATCGAAAGCGGTGCGGCAGTGATTCAAGTTGGAACACAGATCTCATTAGCGACGCAGATCCCCCTGTGGGAGCGGGCTTGCTCGCGAATGCGGTGAGTCAGGTAGGAATATTTGGCTGACACACCCACTTCGCGAGCAAGCCCGCTCCCACAGGGATGCGGTTTCTTCAGGTGCAAGGGGGCAACGCCAGAAACCGCAACACCGCCGCCACGATGGCTTCCGGTGCGTCCTCCTGAACCAAGTGCCCGGCATTCGGAACGGGGTGCAATTGTGCCCCCGGGATCAACCGTTGCAGAGCCCGGCCGCGCTCGATGGGGATCCACTGGTCATCCTCCCCCCAAAGGATCTGGGTCGGGCAGCGCACGTTCGGATACAGGCCCTCGGCTTCACGGGTATAGCGTTCGTCCATCTGCGCGATCTGCCGATAGAACGCCGCTTGGCCGGTCTCGCCCAGCCACGGCTGCACGTAGGGCGCCAACTCTTCGTCGGGGATGTTCCGTTTGATCGCGCCGCGGATATAGGTGGGCACGATGGCCCGCTGAATATAGTCGGGCAGGCCGCTGAAGGCCGCTTCATGCTGGCGTACATGCTGCACGAAAGGTGAGCCCCAAGGCGACAGCGCCACCGGGTCGATCAGCGTCAGGCTGCGGTAATTCTTGCCGTTGAGCAGATGCGTGCGCAGGGCGGTGGCGCCGCCAAAGTCATGGGCCACCACGTCCGGGCAGTCCAGGCCCCAGTGCTCCAGCAGTTGCGTGAGCAGCTGGTTTTGCACGCCGAGGGACACGTCGGCATCCGGTTGCGCGGACTGGCCATAACCCAGCAGATCGAAGTAATGCACCCTGTGGGTGGCGAAGAACAGCGGGGCGATTCGGTGCCACACGTAGGAAGAAAAGGGCGTGCCGTGGACAAACACCAACGGCGGGCCATCGCCGTGGATGGCGTAGCGAATGCAGTGCCCGTTGAAGTCGAATTCCTGATCCAGCGGCCAGTTGGTCATGATCGGCGCTCCCCTGAAAATGGCTCAGGGAATAGAGCATAGGCCAACGCAATTCACTTGGGAGAAACACAGTTGTGGCGAGGGAGCTTGCTCCCGCTGGGCTGCGAAGCGGCCCTCAAGCCTTAGATTGCGATGTATCAGGTTGAATCGAGTCGCTGCTTTTGGGGCTGTTGTGCAGCCCAGCGGGAGCAAGCTCCCTCGCCACAGAACTCCCTTGCCACAAGGAAAGGGTTTATTCGCCGTGATAGATGCAACCGCTGGTGCAGGTCTCATGGATACGAATGGCGCTGAGCTCCGGCAGCAACGGCTTCAACTCGTTCCAGATCCACTTGGCCAGGACTTCGCTGGTGGGGTTTTCCAGGCCGGGGATGTCGTTGAGGTAGTTGTGGTCCAGGCGCTCGTAGAGCGGCTTGAAGATCGCCTTGATCTCCGAGAAGTCACGAATCCAGCCGGTGTGCGGGTCGATGTCACCGCTCAGGTGGATCGCCACCTTGAACGAGTGGCCATGAAGGCGGCCGCACTTATGGCCTTCCGGCACGTGGGGCAGGCGGTGGGCGGATTCGAAGGTAAATTCTTTGAAGATTTCCACAGGTTCGGGCTCTTTAAGGTAGCGGTCGCGAGGCAGGCGGCGGAGTTTATCAGTTTGATCCCTGCGTTGCGCGAGCGTGCTGACTAAAGGGTCAGCAAACGCTCGCCCAGCCCACCGTTGGCCGCCAGTTCGAGGAACTCGTCGCCGAGCCGGCGGCTCTCGTCCATTGCCGTGCGCCAGTATTTGCGGCGGCTCGGGTCATCGCCCATGAAACGCTTGAAGTCGTTGCGGTCCGGCAGTTTGCCGTAGGGCAGGCGCGCCAGGTATTCACGGGACGGCGCCAGCAACAGTACGTCTTGCAGACGTTCGACGTTACCCCGGCGCCATGGCAGACCTTTGTCGAACCAGCCGGGAATGACCCGGTCGGTGAAGTGCGGGTACAGCACGATGTCCTCGCCGTTGTAGGGCAGGTCAAGGTGGTAGTCCAGCAAACCGCCGTCGCGGTAGGTGCCGGCACCGGCGCCCGGCAGGTCGCGCACGCCTTCCATCACCATCGGGATCGAGCCCGACGCCAGCAGGGCCTGACGCAGGTTGCCGGCCTCCAACGGCACGAAACGTGACGGAAAGTCATTCAACGGATGCAGCGGTGGGGCCAGGCGCGGGTCATGGATGATCAGTCGTTCGAAATGCCGCGACAACCGCGCACGGCCGCGCAGGTTGTCGGCGATCACCGACGACAAGCCCAGGCCCAGCCGCCCGCGATGGTCCAGGGCCAGCAGGCCGTGGCTCTTGACCACCATGATGTTGAGCCGGTAATACGGGTTGTCGAGGATCGTGGTGTCGCGACCTTCGAGCAAATCATCGAGCATGCGCTGCGAGCTCTGGCTGACCCCGGCCATGGTCACGCCTTTGGCGAAGCTTTGCTCGTTGTATAAGGTGCCCAGGCGCCGGATCCCCTCGGCGGCATCCGGCAGGCAGGCGCTGGCGAAGCGCCAGGAACCCACCGAAGCGCCGATCAGCGAGCGCTCCCGGGGCGCGGCGGGCAGCCATTCACCAAACAGTGCCAGGTCCAGTCCCTGGATGCCCAAGGCCTTGGGGCCGCCAGCGGCGCCGGGCAAAATGCCGACGTCGGCAGCGTTCAGGCCGGCCTCGCGGATTCGCGCAAAGGCACGGGGGCCGGCCTTGAGGGTGAGGGCGGGAAACTTGATGTGGATGGCGGTCATACCGGTCTCGAATACGGGTAGGCGGCTGATTATAACGACACAAAACCCTGTGGGAGCGAGCAAGCTCGCACCCACATTGATGTGGGTTCCATGATGGCAATTCAGTTTCAGTTAAGTTCACCCCGATACAGTCGCCCCCGGTAAAGAATATAAAAGGAGACAAACCATGAACCGCCTGACTGCCTTGTTCCTCGCGACCTTCATGGCCCTCAGCACTGGCCTGGCTCACGCCCGAGACCTCAACGACGACGAAGCCCGCAAACTGCAAGACGCTGGTACCATTCTGTCCGTTGAAAAACTCAATGCCATTGCCCTGGCCGAACACCCTGGCGCCACCTTGACCGATACCGAGCTGGAAGAAGAGTACGGCCGGTACATTTATCAAGTGGACATGCGCGATACCCAGGGCATTGACTGGGATCTGGAAGTGGACGCCGTCACCGGCAAGGTGCTCAAGAATCATCAGGATACGTAATGAAGCTTAATCTATGCGCCCGCAGCCGATGGACGCTGGCGCTGCTGGTGTTTTGTTCCCTGGCCATGGCTCGGGACCTGGACCAGGACGAAGCGCTGCAACTGCGCCAGCAGGGTGTGATCCTGCCACTGGAGCACTTGCTGCAACAGGCGCTGGACCTGCATCCCGGCGCCAAACTGCTGGAGGCCGAGCTGGAGGAAAAGCACGGCGTCTATATTTATGAGGTCGAGCTGCTGGATACCGACGGCGTCGTGCGCGAACTGGACTTGGAGGCCGCGACCGGCCGCTTACTCAAAGATAAGGAAGACTGATGCGCCTGCTTCTGGTGGAAGATCACGTTCCCCTGGCCGACGAACTGATGGCCGGGCTGACACGACAGGGTTACGCCGTCGATTGGCTCGCCGATGGTCGCGACGCGGTGTATCAAGGCAGCATCGAGCCCTATGACCTGATCATCCTCGACCTCGGCCTGCCGGGGGTGCCGGGGCTTGAGGTACTGGCCCAGTGGCGCGCCGGCGGCCTGGCGACCCCGGTGCTGATCCTGACCGCCCGCGGCTCCTGGGCCGAACGCATTGAAGGCCTGAAGGCCGGTGCCGACGATTACCTGACCAAACCTTTTCACCCTGAAGAACTGCACCTGCGGGTCCAGGCGTTGTTGCGCCGTTCCCATGGCCAGGCCAACCAGCCGACACTCAAGGCGGCGGGGCTGCATCTGGATGAAGGTCGCCAATGCGTGATCCGCGACGGCACGGACATCCAACTGACCGCCGCTGAGTTTCGCCTGCTGCGCTACTTCATGCTTCATCCCGAGCAAATTCTTTCCAAGAGCCATCTCGCTGAACATCTGTATGACGGTGAAACCGAGCGCGATTCCAATGTGCTGGAAGTCCACGTCAATCACCTGCGGCGCAAGTTGGGACGCAGTGTGATCGAAACCCGTCGCGGCCAGGGTTACCTGTTCGGCGGGCAGGCGCAGTGATCTCCATCCAGCGGCGCCTGAGCCTGGGCCTGATTGGTGTGATGGTGGTGGTCGGGTTGGTTCTGGCGCAGACCAGTTTGTGGCTGTTCGAGCTGGGCTTGCAGCGTTACCTGGAAGCCGGGCTGCGCAACGACAGCGAGAACCTGCTGGTGGCCCTGGTGCGTGGGCCGCAGGGTTTGCAGCTGGATGAGCGACGCTTGTCGCCGGCCTATCAGCGGCCGTTTTCCGGGCATTACTTTCGCATTGATTTTGCCGATGTGCACTGGCGCTCCCGCTCCCTGTGGGACCAGGAACTGCCCCGGCTCGACCATCCGGGCCTGCACAGTAACCTGCAATTGGGGCCTGAGGGACAGAAGCTGTTGGTGCTGCGCACCGACTATCGGCGCCTGGGCCAGGCGATTTCCATCAGCGTGGCCCAGGACTACACGCCGGTGCGTGACAGTTTCCGGCGGATGCAGCAGATCGGCCTCGGCCTCGGCTTGGCGGGGTTGCTGTTGATTCTGTTATTGCAACGCATCACCGTGCACCGCGCCTTGCGCCCACTGGACCGGGCCCGTGAGCAAATCGCCCAGTTGCAGCGCGGGCAGCGCTCGCAACTTGACGAGCAGGTACCGCGGGAACTGGAACCTCTGGTGGCGCAAATCAACCATTTATTGGCCCACACCGAAGACAGCCTCAAGCGTTCGCGCAACGCGCTGGGCAACCTGGGCCATGCCCTGAAAACCCCGCTGGCGGTGCTGCAAAGCGTGGCCTCGAACGAAAAGCTCGATCCTTATCCTGAGTTGCGCAAGCTGTTGCTCGAGCAACTGGAGCAGGTCAGGCAGCGCCTGAACCGCGAACTCAATCGTGCCCGACTGTCAGGCGATGCACTGCCCGGCGCACACCTGGACTGCGATGCGGAACTGCCAGGGCTGCTGGCTACGCTGAACATGATCCACGGTGAACACCTGCATTTGAGTTACGTCGCATCACCGGGCTTGCACTTGCCCTGGGACCGGGAGGATCTGCTGGAACTGCTGGGCAATCTGCTGGACAACGCCTGCAAATGGGCAGACGCCGAAGTGCGCCTGACGGTGAGCGAAACGGCCGGGGGTTTCAGCCTGGCGGTGGAAGACGACGGCCCAGGCATTCCCGCGGATCGTCGCGAACAGGTATTCAGCCGCGGCACGCGACTGGATGAGCAGACCGATGGCCATGGCCTGGGGCTGGGCATCGTGCGGGACATCGTCGACACCTGGGGCGGGACGCTGGCGCTGGCCGACAGTGAGTGGGGCGGATTGAAGGTTGTGATCGAACTGCCTAAACGCTGAAATCTGCCCCAATCCTGTGGGAGCGGGCTTGCTCGCGAAGACGGCGGCACATCCAACATCACCGTCTCAGGCAGACCGCATTCGCGAGCAAGCTCGCTCCCACAGTGGACGGTGGTGGCTGCAAATACTGCGAGACTGGAAAACCCGCCGCATGACGCTTGCAGCTTGCCGCCGCTTCCTGCAAAGTCGCGACCTTTTTGTCCGGTGGCTCTCCATCGCTGTGCTTTGAGGTAACGATGATAAATGCAGTAATTGCCGCGGTTGGCGTCATGCTGGTGCTCAGCCTGTCCCGCGTGCATGTGGTGATCGCGCTGATTGTCGGCGCGTTGGTGGGTGGCCTGACGGGTGGCCTGGGCATCGAGGCGACACTCAAGGCGTTCAACGCCGGCCTCGGCGGCGGCGCGACGGTGGCGTTGTCCTACGCCTTGCTCGGCGCTTTCGCGGTGGCGATTGCCAAGTCCGGCATGGCCCACGCCCTAGCAGACAAAGCCCTGGCGCTGGTGGATCGCCAGGACGCCGCCGGTGGCACAGGCGTCAAATGGGTCCTGATCGGCCTGCTGGGAACGGTCGCGGTCGCCTCCCAGAACATTCTGCCGATCCATATCGCCTTCATCCCGCTGCTGGTGCCGCCACTTCTCTATGTGCTGACCAAGTTGCAGTTGGACCGCCGGTTGGTCGCCTGCGTCATGACCTTCGGCTTGATCACGCCCTACATGTTCCTGCCGGTGGGCTTTGGCAACATCTTCCTCAACGAAATCCTGCTGGCCAACATCGCCCGCAGTGGTGTGGACGTCAGTGGCATCAACGTCACCCACGCCATGGGCATCCCCGCGTTGGGCATGGTGTTTGGCCTGCTGCTGTCGTTGTTCAGCTACCGCAAGAAACGGGTCTACGACCTGAAAAAAATCGCCCGGGCCGAGCAAGTGGCGGTGCGCTACAACCCCATGACCCTGCTGGTTGCCGGGCTGGCGATTGTGGCGGCGTTCGCCGTCCAGCTATTGGTGGACTCGATGATCATTGGCGCCCTGGTCGGGTTCCTGATTTTCTCGGCGTCGGGCGTGGTGCGCTGGCGTGAAACCGACGACCTGTTCACCGAAGGCATGAAGATGATGGCGATGATCGGCTTCATCATGATCGCCGCCTCGGGCTTTGCCGAGGTGATGAAGGCCACCGGTGAAGTCCAGAGCCTGGTGGAAACCTCGGCGGCCTGGATCGGCCACAACAAGGGCATTGGTGCGTTGCTGATGTTGTTGGTGGGCCTGCTGGTGACCATGGGTATTGGCTCTTCGTTTTCCACGGTGCCGATCCTGGCGACGATTTTCGTGCCGCTGTGCCTGCAACTGGGCTTCAGCCCGTTGGCGATCGTCTGCATCGTCGGCACCGCGGGTGCCTTGGGCGACGCCGGCTCGCCCGCCTCGGATTCGACCCTGGGCCCGACCTCCGGCCTGAACATCGACGGCCAGCACCACCACATCTGGGACACCGTGGTCCCGACCTTCATCCACTACAACCTGCCGCTATTGGCGTTTGGTTGGGTGGCGGCGATGGTGTTGTAACGCAAGACCGAGTCGCCTGCATCGCGAGCAAGCTCGCTCCCACAGTGGACCGGCGTGAACACAAGCGCTGTGGACACCGCCGAACCCTGTGGGAGCGAGCTTGCTAGCGATGAGGCCCCTGAATTCAGCGACTCTGCCGACGAACCGTTCACCTTGCCCTACAGTTTTACCGCGCCGTGCCGTTAATACAGTTAACCACGCCATAAAACCAACAAGAGTGAACAGCATGCGCCTGAGCCTGAAGGCTAAAGTCCTGTCCCTGGCAATACTGCCCGTATTGTTGTCCGCGGTGATCATCAGTCTGACCACGGCGTTCATCTTGAAGGAACAAGCCCGCAACGAGGTGCAGCAGACCCGCGAGCGCCTGCTGGCCGATGCCAAGGCCACTTTGCAGAACTACGTGGCGGTGGGCCTAACCGCCATTAAGCCGCTCTACGATGCCGCCGCCGCCGGCGATAACGAGGCGCGCGCCCAGGCAATCAAGCTGCTGTCGAACGTCAGCTACGGCAAGGACGGCTACTTCTTCGGCTACGATTCCGAAACCGTGCGCCTGTTCAAGGCCAACAGCCCCGACGGCGTGGGCAAGAGTTTCAAGGACAACCGCGATCCGAACGGTGTCTACGTCAACCGCGACCTGGTGAAGGTCGCCAAGGACGGCACCCATTACCTCGAATACAGCTCGCCATTGCCCAACAGCAAAGACCTGGTGCCGAAACTCGGTTACACCGAATACCTGGCCAAGTGGGACATGGCCGTCGGCAGTTCGGTCAACCTGGACGGTATCGAGGCCCAGGTGGCCCTGGTGGAAACCAAGGTTCATGATCGTGTACAAGGCGTGATATTGAGCATTGTCGGGATCGCCGCCGTGGTGTTGCTGGTAATTGCGGTGGTGGGCCTGTTGCTGGCCAATACCATCCTGCGGCCGCTGCACCTGATGAAAGACAACCTCGATGACATCGCGGCAGGCGAGGGTGACCTGACGCGCCGCCTGGCGATCACCAGCCAGGATGAACTGGGTCAACTGGCCGGTTCGTTCAACCGCTTCGTCGACAAGATCCATGGCCTGGTGCGGCAGATCACCGACATGACCTCGCAACTGACCGGCCTGGTGACGCAAGTTTCCGAGCAGGCCCAGCGCTCCGAGCAGGCCATGGAGCGCCAGCGTCACGAAACCGACCAGGTCGCCACGGCGATCAACGAGATGTCTTCGGCCGCCCAGGAAGTGGCTCGCAGTGCCCAGGGCGCCGCCGTTGCAGCTCAGCAGACCGACGAGGAAGGCCAGTCCGCCAAGCGCGTGGTGGCCGGCAGCATTCAGCAGATTCATGCGTTGGTGAACGATATTCGCAGCAGCGGTGTGTCCCTGGACAGCCTGCAGCAGGACGTGGCCTCGATTGTCAGTGTGCTCGGGGTGATTCGTTCGATCGCCGAGCAGACCAACCTGCTGGCCCTCAACGCCGCCATCGAGGCTGCGCGTGCCGGGGAAGCAGGACGAGGGTTCGCGGTGGTGGCCGATGAAGTGCGGGCCTTGGCCAGCCGGACCCAGCAAAGCACCCAGGAAATCCAGGGCATGATCGATCGCCTGCAATCAGGCACCCATGCGGCGGTGGAAGCGATGCGTCGCTCCAGCGAGGCGGGCGATGGCACGTCGGCGAAAGCCAACGAGGCCGGGGCGTCCCTGGACACCATGGCGCAGTTGATCGGCACCATCAACTCGATGAACGCCCAGATCGCCAGCGCCGCTGAAGAGCAGACCGCCGTGGCCGAGGAAATCAACCGCAGCGTGCATCAGATCGCCGTGGCGGTGGACAGCGTCGCCGACGAAACCCAACTCGGCGCCCAGACCTCCCGCAGCCTGGCTGATCTGGGCCAGCGCCTGGGCAAACTGGTGGGGCAATTCCGGATCTGACGTCCAGGAGCTGCCGAAGGCTGCGATCTTTTGCTCTCGATCCAGATGTTTTCACCTGGGCAACCGGGTCTTATCGGGAAAGAAGGATCGCAGCCTTCGGCAGTTCCTGCCGGGCTCAGCAGGTGCAAACACAACAAAACCTGTGGGAGCGGAACCTGGATCAGCGCCAGTGCTACGGCTCACGTAGATCCCGCATCAACAACCCAAACCGCAGGTCCACCGCATCCGGAATCGGCACATACACCACATGCCCATCTCCCGGTGCCACGTCGATGCTCTGACCCTTGATGTTCTGCAACTGATGCAGATCGAAGTGAAAGTTGCCCTTGGGCGTCATCAACTCCATGTGATCCCCCAGACTGAAGCGATTCTTCACTCGCACTTCGGCCAGACGTTCGCGCCGTTCGCCGGTCAGTTCGCCGACGAACTGCTGGCGCTCCGACACCGAGCTGCCGTTCTGGTAGTTCTGATATTCATCGTGCACATGGCGCCGTAGAAAACCTTCGGTGTAGCCGCGCTGGGCCAGGGACTCCAGGTCGGTCATCAGGCTGCGGTCAAACTCACGGCCCGCCACCGCGTCATCGATGGCCCGGCGATACACCTGGGTGGTGCGGGCGCAATAGAAGTGCGACTTGGTCCGGCCTTCGATCTTCAAGGAATGCACGCCCATGCGCGCCAGTCGTTCCACGTGCTGCACCGCCCGTAGATCCTTGGCATTCATGATGTAGGTGCCATGCTCGTCCTCGAAGGCCGGCATCAACTCCCCAGGGCGGTTCGCTTCCTGAAGCAGGAACACCTCATCGGTGGGGGCGCCGAGGCCAAGGGTCGGTTCCGGCTCAAAGGTTTGCACGATATCGCCCGCTGCGTTTTCCATTGCCGGCTGCGCCGAGTACTTCCAGCGACAGGCGTTGGTGCAACTGCCCTGGTTGGCGTCGCGCTTGTTCAGGTAGCCCGAGAGCAGGCAGCGCCCGGAATAGGCCATGCACAGTGCACCGTGGACGAATACCTCCAGTTCCATGGCCGGCACCTGTTCGCGAATCTCGGCGATTTCCTCCAGGGACAGTTCCCGGGACAGGATGATTCGGCTCAAGCCCTGCTGCTGCCAGAACTCGACGCTCGCCCAGTTCACGGCGTTGGCCTGCACCGACAGGTGAATCGGCATCTGCGGGAAGTGCCGGCGCACCAGCATGATCAGCCCCGGGTCGGACATGATCAGCGCGTCCGGCGCCATGGCAATCACCGGTTCCAGGTCTTTGAGGAAGGTGCGCAGCTTCGCGTTGTGGGGGGCGATGTTCACCACCACATAGAACCGCTTGCCCATGGCCTGGGCTTCGCCAATGCCCAGCGCCAGGTTGGCGTGGTCGAACTCATTGTTGCGCACCCGCAGGCTGTAGCGCGGCTGGCCGGCGTACACCGCGTCGGCACCGTAGGCGAAGGCGTAGCGCATGTTCTTCAGGGTGCCGGCGGGAGCAAGCAGTTCGGGAGCGGCGAGGGTCATGGTGGTCTGGTCGCAAAAAGCGGCGAGGGTACCCCATGGTCGACCCCGACTTATTGATCTGAATCAAATACACAGCGCAAACGCGAAGGCACTCCGGCGAGTCCTGGCTGACTAATGTTTATCCCGCCTTTGGACATGGAAAGCTGATGAATCGAAAGATGTTGCAAAACAGATCCCAGATGCTGCTGTTGATCCTGGTGACCATCGCCTTCATCTGGATATTGCTGCCCTTCTACGGCGCGGTGTTCTGGGCGGTGATCCTGGGCATCGTCTTTGCGCCTATGCAGCGCCGCCTGCAGTTGAAGTTCGGCTGGCACCGCAACGTCACCTCGCTGTTCACCTTGAGCATCTGTACGGTCAGCGCGATTTTACCGGTGATCATCATCAGCGCCTTGCTGGTCCAGGAGGGCGCGGCGTTGTACAAGAGCCTGGAGAGTGGGGAGCTGGATATCGCCGATTACCTGGCCCGTTTCAAGGATGCCTTGCCACCGTACTTCCAGCACCTGCTGGACCGTTTCGGCCTGGGCAACCTGAACGGATTGCGTGACAAGATCGTCAAGAGTGCGATGCAGGGCAGCGAATTCTTTGCCACCCAGGCCTTCAGCTTCGGCCAGGGGACCTTTCAGTTCCTGGTCAGCTTCTTCGTGATGCTCTACCTGCTGTTCTTCTTTTTGCGCGACGGCGCGGAGCTGGTGCGCAAAGTGCGCATGGCCGTTCCCTTGGCTGAACATCAAAAACGTCGCCTGCAGTTGAAATTCAATCGGGTGGTGCGAGCCACCGTGAAAGGCAACCTGCTCGTCGCCATCAGCCAAGGCGCGCTGGGCGGACTGATCTTCTGGATCCTGGGGATTCCGACGGTGTTGCCCTGGGCGGTGCTGATGGCGTTCCTGTCGCTGTTGCCGGCCGTGGGGGCGGGGCTCGTCTGGGCGCCGGTGGCAGTGTATTTCCTGCTGTCCGGGGCGATCTGGCAAGGGGTGGTGCTGACGCTGTTCGGGGTGTTCGTGATCGGTCTGGTGGACAACTTCCTGCGTCCGATCCTGGTGGGCAAAGACACGAAGATGCCCGACTACATGGTGTTGGTCTCGACGCTTGGCGGCCTGGCGGTGTTCGGGTTGAACGGCTTCGTCATCGGGCCGCTGATCGCCGCGCTGTTCATGTCGAGTTGGGCGCTGTTCGTCGAAGCCAAGCCTCGGGTGCAGCTGCCTTAGGCGCTCAGCAGGTAAGGGCCGATACGTTGTGACAGGGCCTGGGCGTCGGGCAGGGAAGTCAACGGGCCGCTGATGGTCACGCCGTCTTGCACCAAGTACCAGCAGGCCAGCAACCCGCGTGCCCTGAGTGAAGCGGGGACGGCACTGCCAATGACAGACATGATTTGAACCTTGGGCATGGGAACCTCCATCAATCGATGGGGTTACCTTACGACTCAGCCGGGGAGAGGAAAAATCAACAGCCTCGATAATAGGAATCGATGCCGCTCAATCGACGACCAAGTCGAGCATATGCACCACTTCCTGCTCATTGAGCAGGCCCTTGCGAACCAGGTTTTCCGCCAGCAATGAAAGGAACTTGGCACTGCGATGACCTTCCAGATGCCTGAGTTCAGTCAGTACGTTGTACACCTTGCTGGAGGTGCACAGGCCGACAATGCGGTGGGGATTTTGCGTGGGCATAGCTTCGTCCTTGTTGTTATGAAGCTGCTATTGACGGACACCACCCGTTAGCGGCGATGCCATGACACTCACGTGACAGCTTGGGTTGTCGGAAAAGAAAGCAGGATTCAGACCATAATGCCTTTTTGACGCCGGATTATTGTTCCGGCAGCGACCTCGACAGGCTTTTTCAACCTGCAACGCTTTTTTTTGCCCACAAAAAAGCCCCTGAACCTTTCGATTCAGGGGCTTTATTTGTCGCTATCTGGCTCCACGACCTGGACTCGAACCAGGGACCCAGTGATTAACAGTCACTTGCTCTACCAACTGAGCTATCGCGGAATGACGCGTATGTTACTGATTGGAAAAGAGAAGTCAAGCCTCTGCTGCCAAATGGTGCAGTCCAGATGACCATTGAGGGGCCGGCAACGATTGGCAGTTACCGCGACGGCGAGAGAGGACTACCATGGTCGCCCGGAAGTGGCAGGACGCACTGCCGGCCATTCGCCGACGAAGGTACGCGCCATGAACCATCTGTTACCGCTTCACCCAGCCAGCTACACCGAGGTGTCGCTATGAGCACCACGCAGATCAGCTTGCCCAAGGGGGTGGGGCCGCACGCCGAGAAGCTTTACGACGCCATCGCCCAGGCGAGCACGGCCGAAGAACTGAACCGCGCCGGGGGCAAGGCCGAAGGGTTTGTCCTGGGACTGGAAAGCACCAAGGCCATCAAGAGCCAGGTCGCTGAGTCGCTGTATGTCGTATACGACGATGCGGCGAGCCAGCGGGCGAGTGAGTTGTAGGCATCGATCGCATTTCCGTGGCGAGGGAGCTTGCTCCCGCTGGGCTGCCTAGCAGCCCCAAAACAGTCAGCGCATTCGGCCTGGCACACCGCGCAGCTTGGTTTAGGGGCGCTTCGCGCCCCAGCGGGAGCAAGCTCCCTCGCCACGGGGCGGTGTGCACGCTCAAAAAAACGGGAAGCTCAATGGCTTCCCGTTTTTTTCATCCCAACGACCTTCAGATCACCTGAACGATGGCCTTGGTCACTGCATCGATGTTGTTCTGATTCAGTGCGGCCACGCAGATGCGGCCGGTGTCCAAGGCATAGATGCCGAACTCGTTGCGCAGGCGCGTTACTTGTTCAACGGTCAGGCCGGAGTAGGAGAACATCCCGCTCTGGCGTGCGACGAAGCTGAAGTCGTGCTGCGGCGCGGCCTTGGCCAGCATGTCCACCATCTGGTTGCGCATGCCGCGAATGCGCAGGCGCATTTCGGCCAGTTCCGCTTCCCACTGGGCCCGCAGCTCAGGGCTGTTGAGCACGGCGGCGACGATGCTGGCGCCATGGGTCGGCGGGTTGGAGTAGTTGGTGCGGATCACGCGCTTGACCTGGGACAGCACGCGGGCACTTTCTTCTTTCGATTCGCTGACGATCGACAGGGCGCCAACGCGCTCGCCGTACAGGGAGAACGACTTGGAGAACGAGCTGGACGCAAAGAAGGTCAGGCCCGACTCGGCGAACAGGCGCACGGCCGCGGCGTCTTCGTCGATGCCTTCGCCAAAGCCCTGGTAGGCCATGTCCAGGAAGGGAACGTGGTTCTTGGCCTTGACCACGGCCAGCACGTTTTTCCAGTCTTGCGGGCTCAGGTCCACGCCGGTCGGGTTGTGGCAGCAGGCGTGCAGCACAACGATCGAACGGTCGGGCAGGGCGTTGAGGTCTTCCAGCAGGCCGCTGCGGTTCACGTCATGGGTGGCAGCGTCGTAGTAGCGGTAGTTCTGCACCGGGAAGCCGGCGGTTTCGAACAGGGCGCGGTGGTTTTCCCAGCTCGGGTCGCTGATGGCCACGACGGCGTCAGGCAGCAGTTGCTTGAGGAAGTCGGCACCGATCTTCAGTGCACCGGTGCCGCCCACGGCCTGGGTGGTGATGACGCGACCGGAGGCGATCAGCGGGCTGTCCTTGCCAAACAACAAGGTCTGGACCGCCTGGTCGTAGGCGGCAATGCCATCGATGGGCAGGTAGCCACGGGATACGTGCTGAGCCACGCGAGTCGTCTCGGCTTCGACAACGGCGCGCAGGAGTGGAATGCGCCCCTCCTCGTTGCAGTAAACACCCACGCCCAGGTTGACCTTATTGGTACGGGTGTCGGCGTTGAATGCTTCGTTGAGGCCCAGGATGGGGTCGCGGGGTGCCAATTCGACAGCGGAAAACAGGCTCATTATTGCGCGGCTCTGAATGGAGTGTGGGGGGACGTGTCGCGCTCCAGCCGGATGCACTAGAGCGGTGCACAAACGGGGAGCTAGTATAGAGGCCATCACTGGACAGGGCGACAGGCGATTCGGCTTTTACGGTAAGTATTTTCGTTTTTTTTCGACCGTTAGTCCCTTCGCCGCGTCAAAGTCTTCAAGGCGTGTAGGACGTTCGTCTTGAAAGCGAAGGCATTCACCTCCACATTGTGTGCATCCCAGCTTTTTCCTCGGACGACAGCAGTCGTTTCGGTCTTTCTCGTTCCTGTCGGCTGGCCGACAGGAACGAACCCAGAGGTTATGTTATGTCTGAATTCCAGCTAGTCACCCGATTCGAGCCCGCCGGCGACCAGCCGGAAGCGATCCGCCTGATGGTCGAAGGCATCGAGGCCGGGTTGGCGCACCAGACGCTGCTCGGTGTGACCGGCTCGGGCAAGACCTTCAGCATTGCCAATGTAATCGCCCAGGTCCAGCGCCCGACCCTGGTGCTGGCGCCGAACAAAACCCTGGCGGCGCAGTTGTACGGTGAGTTCAAGGCGTTCTTCCCGAATAACGCGGTGGAATATTTCGTCTCTTATTACGACTACTACCAGCCCGAGGCCTACGTGCCGTCGTCGGACACCTTCATTGAGAAGGATGCCTCGATCAACGACCACATCGAGCAGATGCGGCTGTCGGCGACCAAGGCTTTGCTGGAGCGCAAGGACGCCATCATCGTCACCACGGTGTCGTGCATCTACGGCCTGGGCAGCCCGGAAACCTATTTGAAGATGGTGCTGCATGTGGATCGCGGCGATAAACTCGACCAGCGCGCCTTGCTCCGGCGCCTGGCGGATTTGCAGTACACCCGCAACGACATGGATTTCGCCCGGGCGACGTTCCGGGTGCGTGGCGATGTGATCGACATCTACCCGGCAGAGTCGGACTTGGAAGCGATCCGCATCGAGCTGTTCGACGATGAGGTGGAAAGTCTTTCGGCGTTCGACCCGTTGACCGGCGAGGTCATCCGCAAGCTGCCACGCTTCACTTTCTACCCCAAGAGCCACTACGTGACGCCGCGGGAAACCCTGTTGGATGCCATCGAAGGGATCAAGGTCGAGCTGCAGGAGCGCTTGGAATACCTGCGCTCGAACAACAAACTGGTGGAAGCCCAGCGCCTGGAGCAGCGGACTCGCTTCGACCTGGAGATGATCCTGGAACTGGGCTACTGCAACGGCATCGAAAACTACTCGCGCTACCTGTCGGGCCGCCCGGCGGGTGCGCCGCCGCCCACCTTGTATGACTATCTGCCGGCCGATGCCTTGCTGGTGATCGACGAGTCCCACGTCAGCGTGCCCCAGGTCGGCGCCATGTACAAAGGCGACCGATCACGCAAGGAAACCCTGGTGGAGTACGGTTTCCGCCTGCCCTCAGCCCTGGACAACCGGCCGATGCGCTTCGACGAATGGGAAAGCGTCAGCCCGCAGACGATCTTTGTCTCGGCCACCCCCGGCAACTACGAGGCCGAGCATGCCGGCCGGGTGATCGAGCAATTGGTGCGGCCGACCGGGCTGGTGGACCCGCAGATCGAAGTGCGCCCGGCGCTGACCCAGGTCGACGACCTGCTCTCGGAAATCACCAAGCGCGTGGCGTTGGAGGAGCGGGTGCTGGTCACCACGCTGACCAAGCGCATGTCCGAGGACCTCACCGATTACCTGGCCGACCATGGCGTGCGGGTGCGTTACCTGCACTCGGACATCGATACGGTGGAGCGGGTCGAGATTATTCGCGATCTGCGCCTGGGCACCTTCGATGTGCTGGTGGGCATCAACTTGCTGCGCGAAGGCCTGGACATGCCGGAAGTGTCGCTGGTGGCGATTCTCGACGCCGACAAGGAAGGTTTCCTGCGCTCCGAGCGCTCGTTGATCCAGACCATCGGTCGCGCGGCGCGTAACCTCAATGGCCGGGCGATTCTTTATGCCGACCGCATGACCGGCTCCATGGAGCGGGCCATCGGCGAGACCGAGCGCCGTCGCGATAAACAGATCGCGTTCAACCTGGCCAATGGCATCACGCCCAAAGGGGTGTTCAAGGACGTCGCCGACATCATGGAAGGCGCCACCGTGCCCGGCTCGCGCAGTAAAAAGCGCAAGGGCATGGCCAAGGCCGCCGAAGAGAGCGCCCGCTACGAAGCCGAACTGCGCTCGCCGAGCGAAATCGCCAAGCGTATCCGGCAGTTGGAAGAGAAAATGTACCAACTGGCCCGGGATCTGGAGTTCGAAGCAGCGGCGCAAATGCGCGATGAGATTGGCAAGTTGCGGGAGCGGTTGCTGACTGTCTGAGGTTTTGTGGCCATTTCAAGGGCGCCATCGCGAGCAAGCTCGCTCCCACAGGTTGATTGAGTCGCCCAATGATCCCTTGTGGGAGCGAGCTTGCTCGCGATGGGCGCGACTCGGTCTGACGGCTGGCCACTCAAATCCCGCTCTCACTGGAGCCCGCCCGCCATCGCCTGTTACCATTCGCCCCCTGTTGGATCTTCGCTTTTATATTCATTCCGAGACATGCCATGACCACCGTCCGCACCCGCATCGCGCCTTCGCCTACTGGCGATCCCCATGTCGGCACCGCTTACATCGCTTTGTTCAACTATTGCTTTGCCAAGCAACATGGCGGCGAATTCATCCTGCGGATCGAGGACACCGACCAGTTGCGTTCGACCCGCGAGTCCGAGCAGCAGATTTTCGACGCATTGCGCTGGCTGGGTATCGATTGGAGTGAAGGCCCGGATGTCGGCGGCCCCCATGGTCCATATCGCCAGAGCGAGCGCGGCGATATCTACAAGCAGTACTGCCAGCAGTTGGTGGACATGGGGCATGCGTTCCCCTGCTTCTGCACCGCCGAAGAGCTGGACCAGATGCGCGCCGAGCAGATGGCCCGTGGCGAAACCCCGCGCTACGACGGCCGTGCATTGCTGCTGTCCAAGGAAGAAGTCGCCCGTCGCCTGGCAGCTGGCGAGCCCCATGTGATCCGCATGAAGGTGCCCACCGAGGGCGTCTGCGTGGTGCCAGACATGCTGCGTGGCGACGTCGAGATCCCGTGGGATCGCATGGACATGCAAGTGCTGATGAAGACCGACGGCCTGCCGACGTACTTCCTGGCCAACGTGGTCGACGATCACCTGATGGGCATCACCCATGTGTTGCGCGGTGAGGAATGGCTGCCGTCGGCACCGAAACTGATCCTGCTCTACGAATACTTCGGCTGGGAACAACCGCAGCTGTGCTACATGCCGCTGCTGCGTAACCCGGACAAGAGCAAGCTGTCCAAGCGCAAGAACCCGACCTCGGTGACGTTCTACGAGCGCATGGGCTTCATGCCCGAAGCGATGCTCAATTACCTGGGCCGCATGGGCTGGTCGATGCCGGACGAGCGCGAGAAGTTCTCGCTGCAGGAAATGGTCGAGCACTTCGATCTGTCGCGCGTCTCCCTGGGTGGGCCGATCTTCGACGTCGAGAAGCTGTCGTGGCTCAACGGCCAGTGGCTGCGGGACCTGCCGGTGGAGGAGTTCGCCGCACGGGTGCAGAAGTGGGCGTTGAACCCTGAGTACATGATGAAGATCGCTCCCCATGTGCAGGGCCGGGTAGAGACCTTCAGCCAGATCGCACCGCTGGCCGGTTTCTTCTTTGCCGGTGGCGTGACGCCGGATGCGAAGCTGTTCGAATCCAAGAAGCTGTCGGGCGATCAGGTCCGCCAGTTGATGCAGTTGATCCTGTGGAAACTCGAAAGCCTGCGGCAGTGGGAAAAAGACAGCATCACCGCCACCATCCAGGCGGTTGTCGAACATCTGGAGTTGAAGCTGCGTGACGCCATGCCGCTGATGTTCGCCGCGATTACCGGCCAGGCCAGCTCGGTGTCGGTGCTCGATGCCATGGAAATTCTCGGCCCGGACCTGACCCGCTTCCGCCTGCGCCAGGCCATCGACTTGCTCGGTGGCGTGTCGAAGAAGGAAAACAAGGAGTGGGAAAAACTGTTGGGCGCGATTGCCTAAGCGGTCGATGGAGCAGGGCATACCCCGGTTTTCCGGGGTTTGTCGGTAAGTGATTGTTATCCCGGCAAAAAACTTTCAAATTTGTTGAAAATAAATTTGACAGCCCTCTGATACGCCCTTAAGATTCGCCCCGTCCTCAGCGATGAGGGGCTATAGCTCAGCTGGGAGAGCGCTTGCATGGCATGCAAGAGGTCGACGGTTCGATCCCGTCTAGCTCCACCAATTTACACTTCAAGGCCTGGCCACACGGGGCTTGAAGCGATCAACACTCAGCGTTGATCAGTTGTATAGAAGGGTTTGCGTCCCCTTCGTCTAGTGGCCTAGGACACCGCCCTTTCACGGCGGTAACAGGGGTTCGAGTCCCCTAGGGGACGCCAGTTTTACAGAAGCGATGTTGCAAGATATCGCTCCGCCGCGAGGCGAAAAATCCGGGGCTATAGCTCAGCTGGGAGAGCGCTTGCATGGCATGCAAGAGGTCGACGGTTCGATCCCGTCTAGCTCCACCAATTTACAGGTTCAAGGTCTGGCCACACCGGCCTTGAGTCGATCAGTTCTCAGCGCTGATCATGTTCAGAAGGTTTGTGTCCCCTTCGTCTAGTGGCCTAGGACACCGCCCTTTCACGGCGGTAACAGGGGTTCGAGTCCCCTAGGGGACGCCACGATTACCCGCTCTGCGGGATTTTATAAGGGTCATTCAATTCTTGAATGGCCCTTTTGTTTGCCTGGCGTTCGGCCAACTCTTCTATTTCTCGAAAAGATGCTTCTGATCAGCGGTCAGAATTTCCGCTTGCATAAAATTATTATGTGGATAATATTTCAATCGTAATATTCGGAGGTGGCGATGAGCGATAAAAAGGCACAAACCCGTGAGCGCATTCTCAAGGCCGCCAGCGATGCGCTGATCCAGCGTGGCCCGGCAGAGCCGAGCGTGGGCGAGGTGATGGGCGCGGCCGGGCTGACAGTGGGTGGCTTCTATGCCCATTTCGAAAGCAAGGATGCCCTGATGCTGGAGGCGTTCAAGAGCCTGCTCAGCCGGCGGCGTGGCTTGATTGCCGACATGGATGCCGAGCTGACCGGTGAAGAGCGGCGCGCTTTGGTCGCGGCGTTCTATCTGTCGCGCAAGCACCGCGACTCCACCGAAAACGCTTGCCCGATCCCAGCGTCGGTCGGTGAGCTCGGACGGCTGCCGGATGCGTTCCGTGAGGTCCTCAATGAGCATATCGAGCTGATGACCGCGCAGTTGGCGGCCAGCCCGGAAGACGCCGACAAAGTCTTGGCCGACATCGCCCTGATGGTCGGTGGCCTGGCCTTGGCACGGGCATTGGGCCCCGGAGAGTTGTCGGATCGTTTGCTGCGCGCCGCAAAGTCGGCGGTGCGATGAGCTAAGGCGCAAGCCCTGGAGATGAGCGATGAACAGGTTGAGCTGGATTCGTGGCGTCAATGGCACACTTGGCCGGCTGGCTCCGCGCCTGGTAGCGAAAAAGATGCGCGGGGTGTTCATGCACCCCCGGAACCTGCCGCCGCGTGACTGGGAATTGCCGCTGCTGGCCAGTTCTGAGCGCATCACCTTGCGTTTCGGTCTGTCGGCCTTGCGTTGGGGCAGGGGTCCGGTCGTTCTGCTGATGCACGGCTGGGAAGGGCGGCCCACTCAGTTCGGGGCGTTGATCACTGCGTTGGTGGACGCCGGCTATATGGTGGTGGCGCTGGACGGCCCGGCCCATGGTCGCTCTCCTGGTCGCGAGGCGAATGTCTTGCTGTTCGCCAGGGCCATGCTTGAAGCCGCGGCTGAATTGCCGCCGCTGCAAGCCGTGATCGGGCATTCCATGGGCGGTGCCAGTGCCATGCTGGCGGTTCAATTGGGGTTGCGTACCCAGACGCTGGTCAGCGTTGCCGCGCCCGCGCGCATTCTTGGCGTGTTGCGCGGGTTCGCCCGGATCATGGGGTTGCCACCCAAGGCGCGTTCGGCCTTCATTCGCGAAGTGGAGCGTGACGTCGGCATGCGGGCCTCGAAGATGGACGTCTCCCACTACCAGCTGGACCTGCCCGGGCTGATCGTCCATGCCGAGGACGACACATTCGTCTCGGTCAAGGAATCGCAACTGATCCACGAAGCCTGGTTCGACAGCCGCTTGCTGCGATTGCCAGAGGGTGGACACCAGCGGGTGCTGGCCGATCCTCGTGTCATTGATGGTGTGTTATCACTGCTGGCCGGGCGCAGCCTGCAAGCGCGGCAATCGGCTTGATCATCCGTTACACTGCCCCGATCCACATTCAACCGGGAGAGGGGCATGGGCTGGGATCGGGCAACGCCGTTCATCATTGATCTTCAAGTAAATGCCGAAGACATCGACGGGCTGGGCCACGCCAACAACGCGGTATACGTCACCTGGCTCGAGCGTTGTGCCTGGCGCCATTCCCAGCGCCTGGGACTGGACCTGGTGGAATATCGGCGACTGGACCGGGCCATGGCGGTGGTGCGGCATGAAATCGATTACCTGGCGGCGGCCTACGAAGGCGACGAGCTGCAACTGGCGACCTGGATCGTCGACTGGGACCAGCGGTTGAAAATGACCCGGCATTTCCAGCTGATCCGCCCCAGTGACAACACCACCTTGCTGCGCGCCCAGACCACATTCGTCTGCATCGAACTGTCCACCGGCAGGCCCAAGCGCATGCCGCCGGAATTCATCGAAGGCTATGGCGTGGCGCTGAATCCATCTGGCATCTTCACCGACTGATCCACCGCCATCGCGAGCAAGCTCGCTCCCACACAGATTGTGGTGGACTCCGATGCTGTGGGTGTCCCCAACCCCCTGTGGGAGCGAGCTTGCTCGCGAAAGCGGCGGCACATTCAACATTCCCGCAAGCTGACCCACCGCCATCGCGAGCAAGCTCGCTCCCACAGGGATTGGCGGGGAATTCCGATGTTGGGAGCAAAATCCGGTAAACTGCTGCACGTTTTTTCGTTGAGTGTGTTTTTCCATGCAAATTGCCCTGGCGCCCATGGAGGGGTTGGTCGACAACATCCTGCGGGACGTCCTGACTCGGGTTGGCGGTATCGACTGGTGCGTCACCGAGTTCATCCGCATCAATGACCGCCTGCTCACGCCTGCCTATTTCCATAAGCTCGCCCCTGAACTGCTGACCGATGCCCGGACCGCTGCCGGCGTGCCATTGCGGGTGCAGTTGCTCGGCTCCGATCCGGTGTGCCTGGCGGAAAACGCGGCGTTGGCTTGCGAGTTGGGCTCAGAGGTCATTGACCTGAACTTTGGCTGCCCGGCCAAGACCGTGAACAAATCCCGGGGCGGGGCAGTGCTGCTTAAAGAGCCGGAACTGCTCAACCAAATCGTCGAGCACGTGCGTCGCGCGGTGCCCAGGCACATCCCCGTCACCGCCAAGATGCGCTTGGGTTTCGACAGCCCTGACGGCGCGCTGGTTTGTGCCACGGCGCTGGCCGAAGGCGGCGCGGCGCACATCGTGGTGCATGCGCGGACCAAGGCCGATGGCTACAAACCGCCGGCTCACTGGGAATGGATCCCCAGGGTTCAGGACGTGGTCAAGGTGCCGGTGTTCGCCAACGGCGATATCTGGAGCGTGGAAGACTGGCGTCGGTGCCGCGAGATCAGCGGCGTCGAAGACATCATGCTCGGACGCGGCCTCGTTTCCCGCCCTGACCTGGCCCGGCAGATCGCAGCGGCGCGGGCCGGTGAAGAGGTGGTCGAGATGTCCTGGGCTGAGTTGCAACCGATGCTCCAGGATTTCTGGGTGCAGGTGGTCGAGCAACTGACACCCCGTCAGGCGCCCGGTCGGTTGAAGCAATGGCTGGCAATGCTGACCCGCAATTACCCTGAAGCAGTGGCGTTGTTCACTGCCCTTCGGCGGGAAACCGAGCTGGACGCGGTGGGCCGTTTGCTGGGTGTACAGCGCACCGAAGCGGCCTGAAAAAATTTCAAAAAAAGCTCTTGAAAAGTATTTGGCGGACCCTAGATAGGGGTTACGCGATGCCGAATTCGGGTCGCGGAGACAAAAAAACTTGCTGAATTTCAGGAGATTTGAATCATGAGTACTGCATTTTCCCTGGCCCCGCTGTTCCGTTCCTCGGTGGGCTTCGACCGTTTCAACGACCTGTTCGAAACCGCCTTGCGCAACGAACCGGGTAGCAGCTATCCACCCTACAACGTGGAAAAATATGGTGATGACGAGTACCGCATCGTGGTCGCCGCCGCCGGGTTCCAGGAAGAAGACCTGGACCTTCAGGTGGAAAAAGGTGTGCTGACCATCAGTGGCGGTAAGCGTGAGGCCAGCAACGACAGCGTGACCTACCTGCACCAGGGCATCGCCCAGCGTGCGTTCAAGCTGTCCTTCCGGTTGGCGGATCATATCGAGATCAAATCCGCCGGCCTGAGCAACGGTCTGTTGAGCATCGATCTGTTGCGGGTGGTACCGGAAGAGGCGAAAGCCAAGCGCATCCCGATCAATGGGGTGCAGCAGCAACCCGCGTTGCAAAACTGATGCATCGCAGCTGAAGAAGGGCGCCAAATGGCGCCCTTCTTCATTGTGCAGCACCGAGAATTACTGTGGCGAGGGAGCTTGCTCCCGCTGGGGCGCGAAGCGGCCCTTAAAGGCGCCAATCGCCTCGACAATTGATTGGGACTGCTGCGCAGTCCAGCGGGAGCAAGCTCCCTCGCCACAAAAGCCTCCTGCCTGGCTGCATAGGCTACGGCAACAACCGCTCAAACGCCTCCAGCGGCAACGGCCGGCTATGCAAATAACCCTGGTACAAATGGCAATCAAGCCCTTGCAGGAATTGCAATTGCTCCAGGGTTTCCACGCCTTCGGCAATCATTTCCAGATTGAGACTGCGGGCCATGGCGACGATGGCGCGGATGATTTCAGCGTCGTTGGGGTCGCTGGTGGCGTCGCGCACGAATGACTGGTCGATTTTCAGCGTGTCCACCGGCAGGCGCTTGAGGTAAGTCAGCGACGAGTAGCCGGTGCCGAAGTCGTCCATGGCGAAGCTCACTCCCAATTTCTTGAGCCGGCGCATCTTGGCGATGGTGTCGTCCAGGTTCTGGATCACGATGCCTTCGGTGATTTCCAGCTTCAGCATGGAGCAGGGCAGGCCGTGGGTGGCGAGGCAGGTTTCAATGCGCTCGACGAAGTCGCTCTGGCGGAACTGCCGCGGGCTGATGTTCACGCACAGGCTGAACTGCTGCGGATCGACCTTGCCCCTGGCGATCAGTTGCTTGAAGCCGTCGCAGGCTTCATCGAGGATCCAGGTCCCGACTTCCAGGATCAGCCCGCTGTCCTCCAGCACTTTGATGAATTCGGCGGGCGACTGGGCGCCCAGGTCCGGGTGATGCCAGCGTACCAGGGCCTCGGCGCCGACGATGCGGTTGTCCCGAGCGTCGACCTGAGGCTGGAAATGCAAACTGAACTCGCCGCGTGCCAGGGCCTGGCGCAGGTCGGTTTCCATGCGCAGGCGTTCGCTGGCGGCTTTTTGCATGGTGGCGTGGAACATCTGCGAGGTGTTGCGGCCCGAATCCTTGGCGCGGTACAGCGCGATGTCGGCGCGCTTGAGCAGGTCGGTCGGGGTAGAACCGTGGTCGGGGATCAGCGCCATCCCGATGCTCGGCGTGACTTGCAGGCGCTGGCCATCGAGGAACATCGGCTCCGAGAGCAAATCGCGCAAGGTATCGGCCAGGTTCTGCACTTGCTCGCTGACGGCTGCGCGGCTGCCCTCCAAACCACTGAGCAACACCACGAATTCGTCGCCGCCCAGCCGCGCCACGGTGTCTTCCAGGCGCACGCTGGCTTCAAGGCGCGCGGTGATGATTTTCAGCACGGTGTCGCCCACCGGATGACCGAGGGAGTCGTTGATGTGCTTGAAGTGGTCCAGGTCCAGAAACAGCAGCGCGCCACGCAGGTTGTGGCGCTTGAGCAGGGCGATTTGCTGGCTCAGCCGGTCCATCAGCAACGCCCGGTTGGGCAGGTTGGTCAGCGAGTCGTGATAGGCCAGGTGGCGTATCTGTGCTTCAGCGTTGCGCAGCAGGCTCACGTCCCGGGCCGTCAGTAACAGACAGTCCGTTTCGTTGAGCGTGATGGGCTCCACCGAGACCTCAACGGTAAGCATTTCCCCGCGTTTGTTGCGCCCGAGCATTTCCATGTGATGCACGCGGCCTTTGAGTTTCAGCTCGGCCAGGAGAGTCGCGCGCTGTTTTTCTTCGGCCCAGATTCCGACTTCGTAGACCGTGTGCCCGATCACTTCGTCGGCGCGGTAGCCGGTCAGGCGGCAGAAGCCGTCGTTGACTTCGAGGTAGCGGCCGCTGTCGCATTCGGTAATGGTGATGGCGTCGGGGCTGGAGTGAAACGCCTTGGCGAATTTCTCCTCGCTGGCCTTGAGGGCCGCTTCGGAGCGTTGTTGTTGGGTGATGTCCCGCAAGGTGGTGACGATACAAGGCTGGTTGCCGACGTTGATTTGTCGGCTGGAGATCACGCAGGTCAGCGGCTGGCCGTTTTTATGATGGACGACGATGGCGACGTTGTTCAGGGATTGCTCGCGGATCACTCGCTCGATGCGTTGCAGGCTGCTGCCCGAGGCATCCCAGAGGCCGATTTCGTCGGCACTCAGGCCGATCACATCACTCGCCGCCCAGCCGAAGGTCTGGGTGAAGCTGGAGTTGATTTCGATGAACCGGCCGCTGTCCTGATGTGTGACGCAGATGGGGTCGGGGCTGACCTGGAACAGCGTGGCGAATTTCTCCTCCGAGGCCGCCAGGCTCTGTTCGCGCTCCACCTGATCGGTGATGTCCAGCAAGGTGCCGGCCATGCGCAAAGGGCTGCCGTCAGCGTTGCGGTGGAGGCGGGCGCGGCTTTCCAGGTAACGGGAGCTGCCGTCCGGCAATTGCACGCGGTAGGTCAGTTGATAGTTGCCCGCCGGCCCTTCCCGCAGGCTGCGGTAGGCGTTGCGCATGTTATTGCGCTCTTCGGTGGGCACGCCGTCAAAAAACGCATCGAAGGATTCGTGGAATGGCTTGGGTTCCAGGCCATGGAGTTGCGCAGCCCGCGCCGAGCCGTAGAGCATGCCGCTAGGAATGTGCCAGTCCCAGGTGCCCAGCTGCGCCGAATCGAGCGCCAGGTCCAGGCGTTCCTGGCTGTCCTTGAGGGCCTGTTCGGCCAGTTTGCGCTCGGTGGTGTCGAGGAACGTGCTCAACAGATAGGGCTGGCCCTCGAGCTCGACTTTCTGTGCGCTGAGAATACCGTTATGGACCTGGCCGTTGCTGGCCCGGAACTCCACCTCCATGCTCACCAGTTCGCCCTTGGCTTTTGTTGCTTCCACCAGCTTTGCCCGTTTCCCGGGGTCGACCCACAGCCCCAGCTCCAGGGTGGTGCGGCCAATCACGTCGTGTACCGGCCAGCCAAACAGGCTTTCGAAATACTGGTTGGCCTCGCTGATCAAGCCGTCTTCCTGACGGGTCAGCAAAACCATGTTGGGGCAGAGGTGAAAGAGCGTGGCAAAGCGTTTTTCCGAGCTGCGCAGCGCTTGTTCGCGCTCACGTTGATGGGTGATCTCGCGGATCACCCCGATCATTCGGGGACGGCCATGTTTATCGGGCAGCACGCTGCCGCTGATTTCCAGCCAGTGCAGGCTGCCGTCAGGCCAGACGATGCGGTGGTGCATCGCCTGTTCCAGTGGCGCGCCGGCGACGGCCGCGTGAAAGGCGCGCATGGCTTTGGCCCGGTCTTCGGGCAGCAACAGGTCCAGGTAGTCCACGTCGGCCGGCAATGGCTGGCGCGGATCGAAGCCGAACAACGCCTGGGTGCCCCGGGACCAGCTGATTTGCCCGGTATCGATGTCCCACGACCAGGCTCCCAGCCGCGCCCCGTTCAGGGCGGCCAGCAACTGCGGCGCACTGTCCCAGCTTTGCTCGGACCGTTTTGGGTCGAGCGCCTGAATGCGCGGCAGGGGCGGGAGGTGGTCAGCGGGTTTGGGCATTATCTAGCGAGCCTTGGCAGATTGGGCGTTGGGCACGGGTGTTGCGGCTCTATAGGAGTAGCACAACCTATGCCTTTGTCCTTGGCAGATCGATTTGTGCATCCAGTAAGGCCATGAAAGCCCGTGCGGCATTCGACAGCGTCCGTTCGGTGTGCAAGATATAGCCTAGCTGGCGACTGAGCTGTATGCCCGGCAAAGGAATGCGTGCCACCTGATCATCGAGCATGGTGCGCGGCAGGACGCTCCAGGCCAGGCCGATGGAAACCATCATTTTTATGGTTTCCAGGTAATTCGTGCTCATGGCGATGTTGGGCGTCAGGCCCTGGGCCTCGAACAAACGTCGGACGATGTGGTGGGTAAAGGTGTTGCCGCCCGGGAAAACCGCTGGATGCAAGGCGATGTCCGCCAGGCTGACACCGCCGTTGTCCAGCAGCGCATGTTCCGGGGCCACCACGAAGTCCAAAGGGTCGTCCCATACCGGCGTGGCGCGCACCAGCGTGTGGGGCTCGGGGGCGAGGGTGATGACGGCCAGTTCCGCCCGGCCATGGAGGATTTCTTCGTAGGCCACTTCCGAATCCAGGAACTGAATATCCAGCGCCACCTGGGGGTAGCGTCGGGTGAACTCCCTCAATAAAGGTGGCAGGCGGTGCAGGCCGATGTGATGGCTGGTGGCGAGCGTCAGGCGGCCGGTCACTTCGCCGGTCAGGTTGGTCAGGGCGCGGCGGGTGTCGTCCAACACGTTGAGGATTTGGTAGGCCCGTGGCAGTAAGGCGCGACCGGCCTCGGTCAGGCTCACTTCACGGCCCAGGCGATCGAACAGGCGCACCTTGAGTTGTTGCTCCAGGCCCGCAATGCGCTTGCTGATGGCCGGCTGGGTCAAGTGCAGGCGTTCGCCGGCGCCGGAGAAACTGCCGGTCTCGGCGATGGCAATAAAGGCATTGAGATTGGCGAGGTCCATGGCGCTTCCGGTCGGATTCCAGTTGGTTATGCAAAGTATGAAAAATATGAATTTGAGTTATTTAATGTAACCCCATAGGATCAGCCTCACAAGCCAAGGGGTTATTGATTCGTCAGGACCCGGGGCATAGAAACAAGCTGATGAGGAAACCGTCTGATGGCCGGCAAAACGCTCTACGACAAGCTCTGGGATTCGCATTTGGTCAAGCAGCGCGACGATGGCTCGGCGCTGATCTACATCGATCGTCACATCATCCACGAAGTGACTTCGCCGCAAGCCTTCGAAGGCCTGCGCCTGGCCGGGCGCAAGCCATGGCGCATCGATGCCAATATCGCGACCCCGGACCACAACGTACCGACCACGCCGGAGCGCAAGGGCGGCATCGAAGCCATTGCCGACGAGGTCTCGCGCCTGCAAGTCCAGACCCTCGACGATAACTGTGACGAATACGGCATCGTTGAATTCAAGATGAACGATGTGCGCCAAGGCATCGTCCACGTCATCGGCCCGGAGCAGGGCGCGACCTTGCCGGGCATGACCGTGGTCTGCGGCGACTCCCACACCTCGACCCACGGCGCTTTCGGCGCCTTGGCCCATGGCATCGGCACCTCCGAGGTCGAGCATGTGCTCGCCACCCAGTGCCTGGTCGCCAAGAAAATGAAAAATATGCTGGTGCGCGTCGAAGGCAAGTTGCCGTTCGGCGTGACCGCCAAGGACATCGTCCTGGCCGTGATCGGCAAGATCGGCACCGCTGGCGGTAACGGCCATGCCATCGAGTTCGCCGGCAGCGCGATTCGCGACTTGTCCGTCGAAGGGCGCATGACCATTTGCAACATGTCCATCGAGGCCGGTGCCCGCGTGGGCCTGGTGGCCGCCGATGAAAAAACCGTGGAATACGTCAAGGGCCGTCCGTTCTCGCCTAAAGGCGCGGAATGGGACATGGCGGTCGAGGCCTGGAAAGACCTGGTCTCCGATGCCGATGCCAAGTTCGACACGGTGGTCGAGCTCGACGCGACGCAGATCAAGCCGCAAGTCAGCTGGGGCACTTCCCCGGAAATGGTCCTGGCGGTGGACCAGAACGTACCGGATCCAGCCAAGGAAATGGACCTGGTCAAGCGCGACTCCATCGTCCGTGCCTTGAAGTACATGGGCTTGAGCGCCAACCAGGCGATCACTGACATCCAGCTCGATCGCGTGTTCATCGGCTCCTGCACCAACTCGCGGATCGAGGACCTGCGCGCCGCGGCGGTGATCGCCAAGGGCCGCAAAGTCGCCTCGACCATCAAGCAGGCCATCGTGGTGCCGGGCTCGGGCCTGGTGAAGGCCCAGGCTGAAGCGGAAGGGCTGGACAAGATTTTCCTCGAGGCCGGTTTCGAATGGCGCGAGCCAGGGTGCTCGATGTGCCTGGCGATGAACCCGGACCGTTTGGAGTCGGGCGAGCATTGCGCCTCCACCTCCAACCGTAACTTCGAAGGCCGTCAGGGCGCCGGTGGCCGTACGCACCTGGTGAGCCCGGCCATGGCCGCGGCGGCGGCTGTCAACGGCCGTTTCGTCGACGTCCGTGAATTGATCTGAAGGAGCGCAGCATGAAAGCTTTTACCCAGCACACTGGTCTTGTCGCGCCTTTGGATCGTGCCAACGTCGACACCGACCAGATCATTCCCAAGCAGTTCTTGAAATCCATCAAGCGCACCGGCTTCGGCCCGAACCTGTTCGATGAGTGGCGCTACCTGGATGTCGGCCAGCCGTACCAGGACAACTCCAAGCGCCCGTTGAACAAGGATTTCGTGCTCAACGCCGAGCGCTACCAAGGCGCCAGCGTGTTGCTGGCCCGGGAAAACTTCGGCTGCGGCTCGAGCCGCGAACACGCGCCGTGGGCGTTGGAAGAGTACGGTTTTCGCAGCATCATCGCGCCGAGCTACGCCGACATCTTCTTCAACAACAGCTTCAAGAACGGTTTGCTGCCGATCATCTTGAGCGACGCTGAAGTGGATGAACTGTTCCAACAGGTCGAGGCGAACCCCGGTTATCAGTTGCAGATCGACCTGGCGGCCCAGACCGTGACCCGTCCCGATGGCAAGGTGCTGAAGTTCGAAATCGACGCGTTTCGCAAGCATTGCCTGCTCAACGGCCTGGACGACATCGGCTTGACCTTGCAGGACGGCGAGGCGATTGCCACGTTTGAAGCCAAGCACCGGGCGAGCCAGCCTTGGTTGTTTCGCGATGCTTGATTGATTTGAGATTGAGGTAGGCAGTACCGGCCTCATCGCGAGCAAGCTCGCTCCCACATTGGATTTGCGGTGTTAACAATCCCCTGTGGGAGCGAGCTTGCTCGCGATGGGGTCCGCCCAGGCAATAAAAAACCATAGGGAAGTCCCATGACCAGCACCGCCCACAGTCAAGTAGTACAAAAGCAATTCGGTGAACAGGCCTCGGCCTATCTGAGCAGTGCTGTGCACGCCCAGGGTACCGAGTTCGCGCTGCTACAGGCTGAGCTTGCAGGTCATGGCGATGCCCGGGTGCTGGACCTGGGGTGCGGCGCCGGTCACGTCAGTTTCCATGTCGCACCGCTGGTCGGTGAAGTGGTGGCCTATGATCTGTCCCAGCAGATGCTCGACGTCGTGACTGCGGCGGCAGTGGAGCGGGGCCTGGACAACATTGCCACGGTGCACGGTGCCGCCGAGCGCCTGCCGTTTGCCGACGGTGAGTTCGACTTCGTATTCAGCCGCTACTCGGCGCATCATTGGAGCGACCTGGGCCTGGCCTTGCGGGAAGTGCGCCGGGTGCTCAAGCCGGGCGGGGTGGTGGCGTTCATTGATGTCCTGTCGCCTGGCGCGCCCTTGCTGGACACGTACCTGCAAAGTGTCGAAGTGCTGCGTGACACCAGCCATGTGCGCGATTACTCCGCCGGTGAATGGCTGCGCCAGGTCAGCGAAGCGGGGTTGCACACCCGCAGCACCTCACGCCAGCGCCTGCGCCTGGAGTACCGCTCCTGGGTCGAGCGCATGCGCACCCCCGAGGTAATGCGAGCGGCGATTCTCGAGTTGCAGCGCTCGATGGGCGACGAAGTGCGTGAATATTTTGAAATTGAGGCCGATGGTTCGTTCAGTACAGATGTACTGGTGCTGTGGGCCGAGCGATAGCATTTTTCCCGGCCAGTCCAAGGGTACAAAGCCCGGGGCGCGCCGACAAAGCAAACGAGGAAAACATGAGCAAGCAGATTCTGATTCTCCCAGGCGACGGCATTGGCCCGGAAATCATGGCCGAAGCGGTCAAGGTCCTGGAATTGGCCAACGACAAGTACGGCCTGGGCTTCGAACTCAGCCACGACGTGATCGGCGGCGCGGCCATCGACAAGCATGGCGTGCCCCTGGCCGATGAAACCCTGGACCGTGCCCGCGCAGCCGATGCCGTTCTGCTGGGCGCCGTGGGCGGCCCGAAATGGGACAAGATCGAACGCGACATCCGCCCCGAACGCGGCCTGCTGAAGATCCGTGCGCAACTGGGCCTGTTCGGCAACCTGCGTCCGGCGATTCTCTACCCGCAACTGGCCGACGCCTCGAGCCTGAAGCCGGAAATCGTCTCGGGCCTGGACATCCTCATCGTCCGTGAGCTGACCGGCGGTATCTACTTCGGCGCCCCACGTGGCACCCGTGAGTTGGATAATGGCGAGCGTCAGGCCTACGACACCCTGCCGTACAGCGAAAGCGAAATCCGCCGTATCGCCCGGGTCGGTTTCGACATGGCTCGCGTGCGCGGCAAGAAGCTGTGCTCGGTGGACAAGGCCAACGTGTTGGCTTCCAGTCAACTGTGGCGCGAAGTGGTCGAGCAGGTGGCCAAGGATTACCCGGACATCGAGTTGAGCCACATGTACGTCGACAACGCCGCCATGCAACTGGTGCGCGCGCCGAAGCAGTTCGATGTGATCGTCACCGATAACATGTTCGGCGATATCCTGTCCGACGAAGCGTCGATGCTTACCGGTTCCATCGGCATGCTGCCGTCGGCCTCCCTGGATGCCCACAACAAGGGCATGTACGAGCCGTGCCACGGTTCGGCGCCGGACATCGCCGGGCAGGGCATTGCCAACCCGTTGGCGACCATCCTGTCGGTGTCGATGATGTTGCGCTACAGCTTCAACCTCCACGACGCCGCCGAGGCGATCGAGAAGGCGGTCAGCGTGGTCCTGGATCAAGGTCTGCGCACGGGCGACATCTGGTCGGCCGGTTGTACCAAAGTCGGTACCCAGCAAATGGGCGATGCAGTAGTCGCCGCGCTGCGGAATCTGTAATCTTTCCGGCCCACTGCCTCGACAGTGGCCCACTTTTGTATAGGTGTAGTTGCGATGAAACGTGTAGGTCTGATCGGTTGGCGCGGCATGGTCGGTTCCGTGCTCATGCAGCGAATGCTGGAAGAGCAGGATTTCGATCTCATTGAACCGGTGTTTTTCACCACGTCCAACGTGGGTGGCCAAGGCCCTTCCGTGGGCAAGGACACCGGTGCGCTCAAGGATGCCTACAGCATTGACGAGCTCAAGACCCTCGACGTGATCCTGACCTGCCAGGGCGGCGACTACACCAGCGAAGTCTTCCCCAAGCTGCGTGAAGCCGGCTGGCAGGGTTACTGGATCGACGCCGCTTCCAGCCTGCGTATGCAGGACGACGCGGTGATCGTCCTCGACCCGGTGAACCGCAAGGTCATCGACCAGCAGCTGGACGCGGGCACCAAGAACTACATCGGCGGCAACTGCACCGTCAGCCTGATGCTGATGGGCCTGGGTGGCCTGTTCGAAGCGGGTCTGGTGGAGTGGATGAGCGCCATGACCTATCAGGCGGCATCCGGTGCCGGCGCGCAGAACATGCGCGAGCTGATCAAGCAGATGGGCGCGACCCACGCGGCCGTCGCCGATGACCTGGCCAACCCGGCCAGCGCCATCCTGGACATCGACCGCAAGGTCGCCGAGGCAATGCGCAGCGATGCGTACCCGACCGAGAACTTCGGCGTGCCGCTGGCCGGCAGCCTGATCCCGTGGATCGACAAGGAACTGCCTAACGGCCAGAGCCGTGAAGAGTGGAAGGCCCAGGCCGAAACCAACAAGATCCTCGGTCGCTTCAAGAGCCCGATCCCGGTGGATGGCATCTGCGTGCGCATTGGCGCGATGCGCTGCCACAGCCAGGCGTTGACCATCAAGTTGAACAAAGATGTGCCAATCGCCGACATCGAAGGGCTGATCAGCCAGCACAACCCTTGGGTCAAGCTGGTGCCGAACAACCGCGACATCAGTATGCAGGAGCTGAGCCCGACCAAGGTCACCGGCACCCTGAACGTACCGGTGGGGCGTTTGCGCAAACTGAACATGGGCTCGCAATTCGTCGGTGCTTTCACCGTCGGCGACCAACTGCTGTGGGGCGCGGCTGAACCGCTGCGTCGCATGCTGCGGATTTTGCTCGAGCGTTGATCGGATGTCGTGGTGAAAGAACCCGTGCCTTGTGAGAGGCGCGGGTTTTTTATTGGGCGACAGTTGTGTGTCAGGGCTGGCCTCATCGCGAGCAAGCTCGCTCCCACAGGTTTTGCGGTCACTGAAGATCCCATGTGGGAGCGAGCTTGCTCGCGATGAGGCCAGCCCAGGCACTGCAAGTCCCCCAGCCAATTGCCTGCATACCCTCCACCCGGTAAAGTGCCGCTCCCCACGTTTTACCTGAGGTAGACCCATGAGCCAGTCCCTTGATATTGCCGTGATCGGCGCCACCGGTACTGTCGGCGAAACCCTCGTCCAGATTCTCGAAGAGCGGGACTTCCCGGTTGGCAACCTGCACCTGCTGGCCAGCAGCGAATCGGCAGGCAGTTCGGTGATGTTTCGCGGGAAAAACGTGCGGGTGCGTGAGGTCGATGAGTTTGACTTCAGCAAAGTCCAACTGGTGTTCTTCGCCGCCGGCCCTGCGGTGACCCTGAGTTTTGCACCGCGTGCCACGGCTGCCGGTTGCGCGCTGATCGACCTGTCCGGTGCCTTGCCGCCAGAGCAGGCGCCGCAGATCGTGCCCGAAGCCAATGCCCAGGTGCTGGTCGGCCTGGGCAAACCCTTTCAGGTCAGCAGCCCGAGCTCGTCGGCCACCATACTGGCGGTCGCCCTGGCACCGCTGCGCGACGACCTGGAATTGCAGCGCATCAGCGTGACCGCCAGCCTCGCTGTATCCGCCCAGGGCCGCGTCGCCGTGAGCGAACTGGCGCGCCAGACCGCCGAGCTGCTCAACGCCCGCCCCGTGGAGCCGACGTTCTTTGACCGGCAGATGGCGTTCAACCTGCTGGCTCAGGTCGGTACCCCGGACGAACAGGGTCATACGCCACTGGAAAAGCGCCTGGTCCGCGAGTTGCGCCAGGTGCTGAATCAACCTTTATTAAAGATTTCCGTCACTTGCATTCAAGCCCCGGTGTTTTTCGGCGATAGCTTTAGCGTGACTGTGCAGTCTGCCAATGCCATCGACCTGGCGAAGGTCAACGCGGCCCTGGAAGCGGCGCCCGGTATCGAGCTGGTGGACGCGGGCGATTACCCGACGCCAGTGGGCGATGCGGTGGGGCAGGATGTGGTGTATGTCGGTCGTGTACGCGGTGGCATCGACGATCCGGCGGAACTAAATATGTGGCTGACGTCAGATAACGTGCGCAAGGGTACGGCGCTCAATGCAGTGCAGGTGGCTGAGTTGTTGATAAAAGACCTGCTGTAAAAGATACTTGGCAACAATTTGTCGAATGAGTCTAGCTGGGCGCTATGCTTGGCCAGAGCGTTGAAGGCGAACATCCCTCTGGGAGCTTACCCGGGGCATGAATGAAACGATCGCGCGCGCCGTCGCTTCGGGGCTGCGCGCAATGCCTTACGGCAGCGGCATAAACACCTTCTCGCTGGCCGAGGAATGTTCAAACAAAGGAAGAGGCTATGGTTCAAGTTCGCAAACTGGTGTTAGCAATAGCGGCCGCCTCGGCGCTGTCCTCCGGTATGGCGCAAGCGCTCGGGCTCGGGGAATTGACCCTCAAGTCGCCGCCGAACCAGCCTCTGGTCGCCGAGATCGAGTTGCTCGATGTCCAGCAGTTGACTGCCGCCGAAGTCGTACCGAGCCTGGCCTCGCCCGATGACTTCGCCAAGGCTGGGGTCGACCGCAAGGCCTTCCTCAACGACCTGGCCTTCACCCCGGTGATCAACGCCAATGGCAAAAGCGTCCTGCGGGTGACCTCCAGCCAGCCGCTGTCTGAGCCGATGGTCAAATTCCTGGTGCAGGTGATGTGGCCCAATGGCCGCCTGTTGCGCGACTACAGCGTGTTGCTCGATCCGTCCAAATTCTCGCCGCAGGCTGCTGAGGCAGCGCGGGCGAAGCCGGCCCAGGTTGTGTCTACACCGGTTACCGGGGCCACCAAGCCTTCCCAGTACACCACCACGCCGCGCGATACCCTGTGGGAAATCGCGGCCAAGGTGCGCAACGGTGGGTCGGTCCAGCAAACCATGCTGGCGATCCAGGCGTTGAACCCCAAAGCTTTTATCAATGGCAATATCAACCTGCTCAAGACCGGCCAGGTGCTGCGCCTGCCAGACCCTGTGCAAAGCACCGCGCTGCCGCAACCCCAGGCCATCGCCGAAGTGGCTGCGCAGAATGCCGCCTGGCGCCAGGGGCGTCCGGGCGTGGCGCGCAACGGGCAGCAGCAGTTGGACGCGACCAAGCGTGGTCGCGGTGAAGGTGCGCCGGCGCAAGCCGCCGGTCGCGATAATTTGAGCCTGGTGTCGGCCGAATCTGCGAAAGCGGGTGGCAAGGGCAAAGGCGCTGCCGGGGACGCCCAGGCCCTGAGCAATAAGCTCGCGGTCACCCAGGAAAGCCTCGACTCGGCTCGCCGGGACAACGAAGAACTGAAAAGCCGCATGGCCGATCTGCAAAGTCAGCTGGACAAGCTGCAGCGCCTGATCGAGCTGAAGAACAATCAACTGGCCAAGATGCAGGCCGACGGCAGCGCTGTCCCGCCTGCCGGTGAAGCACCCCCGGCGATGTCCGCAGAATTGACGCCTGGGCCAGCGGCACAAACCCCGGCGGCGGCTCCAACCCCTGCGCCTGAGGCGTCTCCTGAGGCGTCCTCTGAGGCGACGCCGCCTGCTGCACCGGTCGAGCCGACACCTGCTGCTTCCGACACGCAAAAGTACAACGACCTGCTGACCAACCCGATCCTGTTGGGATTGATTGGCGGCGGCGCACTGGTCCTGCTGTTGCTGCTGTTGTTGCTCGCCCGCCGTCGCAAGGCCCAGCAAGAAGCCGAGAAACACTTGCGCATGGCCCGAGCCCTCGAGGAGGAGGCCGACTTCTCCCCGGAGCTCGATCTGCCCCCGAGCAGCTTCGAGGGCATTGATGTTCCACCGCCAAGCGTAAAGCTCGAGCCAACACCGGCCCCTAAACCCATGCCCAAGCCGGCCCCGTTGGTCGCGCCGGTGATCGTCACGCCGCCTATCGCGGCGCCATTGGTGGCGCCGGCCGCCGAGCGCTCCGACGATGTGCTGCCCCAGGCCCAGTCCCATATCGACCGCGGTCGCTTGAACCAGGCGGCGGACCTGCTTGAACAAGGCATCAAGGCTGAGCCTCAGCGCAGCGACTTGCGCCTCAAGCTGATGGAAGTCTACGGCCAGCAGGGCGACCGCGACGCTTTCGTCGCCCAGGAACGTCAACTGGTGGCCAATGGCGAAAACTACGCCCAGGTCGAACAGCTCAAAAGCCGTTTCCCGGCCATGGTGGTCGCCGCCACCGCCGGGCTGGCCGCTGCGGCCGTGGCCGCGGAACTGGATGCGCAGTACGTCAAGGACCTGCTGGAAGACAAGGCGCCGACCGATGAGGAGTTGGACAGCGCCTTCGACCTGAGCCTGGATGACATGGAGGCCACGCCCGTCGCGCCAGCCCCCGAGCCTGTCGCCGAGCTGGACGCGTTCCCGGAAGACGACGACCTGAGTTTCGAGTCGGTGCTCAAGCAGCAGACCGAAGCCAACGAAAGCCTGGACGACCTGTCGGAGTTTGACCTGGACCTGGGCGCCGATGCCCCGGCGCCGGCTCTCGATGACGAAGACTTCCTGCTGGACCTGGACGACGACCTCAAGGGCCTGGACTTGCCGGAGGCCGATACGCCAGCCTTGGCTGACACTCCTGCCGACGACCTCGAACTGCCGGCGGATTTCGATCTGTCCCTGGCCGATGAAATGGATGCCCAGGACAAGCCAAAGGATGCTTTCGAGTCCGAGCTGGATGACGTCAACGCGGAGCTGGATCGCCTGTCTGACGACCTGAGCCTGCCGACCTTCACGGCTGATGACGCCCTGGTCGGCGCAGAAGACGAACCGGACTTCGACTTCCTCAGCGGCACCGATGAAGTGGCGACCAAGCTCGATCTGGCCCAGGCCTACATCGACATGGGCGACAGCGACGGCGCCCGGGATATCCTCGGCGAAGTCCTCAGCGAAGGCGACGCGACGCAGAAGAGCGAAGCGCAGGAAATGTTGGCGCGCCTGGTCTGAGAGGATCGGGTAAACAAGAACGGCAGCCGATGAGGCTGCCGTTTTTTTTGGCCGGGAATTTGAGGGGACTTTGCGGGCCCCATCGCGAGCAAGCTCGCTCCCGCAAGGGGCTGACAAATAAATGTGGGAGCGAGCTTGCTCGCGATGGCGTCAGCCGATTCACCCCAGGATCTACGGTTGCACTGGCATCCCGTCCCGCCCGCCTTATAATGCCCGCCTTTGCGTACCTCAGCAGGCTGTAATTCCTTGGCAAACATAGACAACCCGGCCGCCGAAATGGCGGCCGACGGCTTTTTCCGGATCGCCCTGGGCGTTGAATACAAGGGCTCGCGCTATCGCGGCTGGCAGCGGCAGGCTTCCGGTGTACTGACGGTGCAGGAAACCCTTGAAAACGCCCTGTCCAAAGTCGCCGATTCGCCCGTGTCGCTGCATTGCGCCGGCCGTACCGATGCCGGTGTGCATGCCTGCGGTCAAGTGGTGCATTTCGACACCCAGGTCGAGCGTTCGATGAAGGCTTGGGTGATGGGCGCCAACATCAACTTGCCGCACGACGTCAGCGTCAGTTGGGCCAAGGCGATGCCCGCGCATTTCCACGCCCGCTTCAAGGCCATCGCGCGGCGTTATCGTTATGTGATCTACAACGATCAGATCCGCCCGGCGCACCTGAACGAAGAAATCACCTGGAACCACCGTCCGCTGGGCGTCGAGCGCATGGCAGAGGCCGCGCAATACCTGGTCGGCGTCCATGATTTCAGCGCCTTCCGCGCCGGTCAGTGCCAAGCCAAGTCGCCCATCAAGGAGCTGCACCACCTGCGCGTGACCCGGCACGGCAAAATGATCGTGCTCGACATCCGCGCCAGCGCGTTCCTGCACCACATGGTGCGCAATATTGCCGGTGTGCTGATGACCATCGGCGCGGGTGAACGGCCGGTGGAGTGGATCAAGGAAGTGCTCGAAAGCCGTATCCGCCGTTCCGGTGGCGTGACGGCGCATCCGTTTGGCCTGTACCTGGTACAGGTCGAATATCACGATGAGTTCGAACTGCCAGAGCGTTATATCGGCCCCCATTTCCTCACGGGTTTCTCGGAACTCGACGGCTGACGCCCTGCGTAGCATTTGCTACCATCCGGGACTTTCACGGATTTGCCTGAGGTTTTAACGACATGCCGGTCGTTCGCAGCAAGATTTGCGGGATCACCCGCGTCGAGGACGCGTTGGCGGCGGTCGAGGCCGGGGCCGATGCCATCGGGTTGGTATTTTATGCCAAGAGCCCGCGAGCGGTGACGGTGCAGCAGGCGAGGGCGATCATCCAGGCCTTGCCGCCGTTCGTGACCCCCGTGGGCCTGTTCGTCAATGCCAGTCGTTGCGAGTTGGGCGAGATCCTCGATGCGGTGCCGCTGGCGTTGTTGCAGTTTCACGGCGACGAGACGCCGGCCGATTGCGAAGGCTGGCATCGTCCGTACATCAAGGCGTTGCGGGTCAAGGCCGGGGACGACATCACGGCTAGCTGCGAGGCCTTTAGCGGTGCCAGCGGCATTTTGCTGGACACCTATGTAGAGGGTGTTCCCGGAGGCACCGGCGAAGCGTTCGACTGGTCGCTGGTGCCGCAAGGCCTGAGCAAGCCGATCATCCTCGCCGGTGGCTTGACGGCGGAAAACGTGGCCGAGGCCATTCGCCAGGTGCGCCCTTACGCGGTGGACGTGAGCGGCGGGGTGGAGCAGAGCAAGGGCATCAAGGATCCGGCAAGGATTCGTGCGTTCATGGCCGCTGTACGCAGCAGCCAGTTGTCAATGTGACGGCTGGCAGACTGCCGCCGTCCATACCTGCACTGTACAAAGCAGGCAGGCGCCGCCTCCGGGTGGGCCGATAGCGAAGTGGTAACCGCGCTGCAGCGGTTGCCGGGATGGCAGAGGAAGGTTGGGTTGCACGCAGGTCATGTTTCGCACTGACCGTGGCGGCCCTTCGACTCGCCGCACAATGAATTTAGCTCAAGGGCATACGCGGGGCCGCGAACCAAAGTGTTCGGGCTGCCGGTACTGGAGAAAGAAAGCATGAGCAACTGGTTGGTAGACAAACTGATCCCTTCGATCATGCGTTCCGAGGTGAAGAAAAGCTCGGTGCCTGAAGGTCTGTGGCACAAATGTCCATCCTGCGAAGCGGTGCTGTACCGCCCCGAGCTGGAAAAGACCCTGGACGTTTGCCCCAAGTGCAACCACCACATGCGCATCGGCGCGCGTGCCCGTATCGACATCTTCCTGGACGCCGAAGACCGTGTTGAGCTGGGCGCCGACCTGGAGCCTGTGGATCGCCTGAAATTCCGCGATGGCAAGAAGTACAAGGATCGCCTGACCGCGGCCCAGAAACAGACCGGCGAAAAAGACGCCCTGGTGTCCATGAGCGGTAAGTTGCTGGGCATGCCCGTGGTCGTTTCGGCCTTCGAGTTCTCCTTCATGGGCGGTTCCATGGGGGCCATCGTTGGTGAGCGCTTCGTTCGTGCTGCCAACCATGCCCTGGAAAATCGTTGCCCGATGATCTGCTTCGCCGCTTCCGGCGGTGCGCGGATGCAGGAAGCACTGATCTCCCTGATGCAAATGGCCAAGACCTCCGCGGTGCTGGCGCGTCTGCGTGAAGAAGGCATTCCGTTCATCTCGGTACTGACCGACCCGGTCTACGGCGGCGTTTCCGCCAGCCTGGCGATGCTGGGTGATGTGATTGTCGGCGAGCCGAAAGCCCTGATCGGCTTCGCCGGCCCGCGCGTGATCGAGCAGACCGTGCGGGAAAAACTGCCGGAAGGCTTCCAGCGCAGTGAGTTCCTGCTGGAACACGGCGCCATCGACATGATCATTCATCGCCAGGAGCTGCGTCCGCGCCTGGGTAACCTGCTGGCTCAACTGATGGGGCTGCCGACGCCGAAATTCGTCGCCGCACCGATCGAGCCGATCGTGGTTCCGCCGGTGCCTGCAGGCCTATGACCCAACGTACCCTGGGCGACTGGCTTGCCTACCTCGAGCAGTTGCATCCATCAGCCATCGACATGGGGCTGGAGCGCTCGCAAGCGGTAGCGTCCCGCATGGGACTGGTCAAACCGGCGCCCCGGGTCATCACTGTCACCGGCACCAACGGCAAGGGTTCGACCTGCGCCTTCGTGGCCTCGCTGCTGCGGGCCCAGGGGCTGAGTGTCGGTGTGTACAGTTCGCCGCACTTGCTGCGCTACAACGAGCGGGTGCAAGTCAACGGCGTCGAAGCCACTGACGCCGAGCTGTGCGAAGCCTTTGTCGCGGTGGAAGCCGGGCGGGGCGAAACATCCCTCACTTATTTCGAAATGGGCACCCTGGCGGCGTTCTGGCTGTTCGCCCGCAGTGGCCTGGATGCCGTTGTGCTGGAAGTCGGCCTGGGCGGACGGCTGGATACGGTCAACCTGGTGGATGCGGACATCGCCCTGGTCACCAGTATCGGCGTGGATCATGCCGACTATCTGGGTGACACCCGCGAATCCGTGGCCTTCGAGAAGGCCGGTATCTTTCGCCAGGGCGCGCCTGCGCTTTGTGGCGATCTCAACCCCCCTCAGCCGTTGCTGGACAAGGTCCGCGAACTGAGCTGCCCATTCTTCCTGCGCGGTCGGGATTTCGATCTGGCGATGACCGAGCAGCATTGGCAATGGCGCGGCAGTGACGCCCAGGGCAACCCGGTGGAGCTGCACGATCTGCCGCTGCTGGACCTGCCGATGGAAAACGCCGCATTGGCGCTCCAGGCCTACCTGTTGTTGGGTTTGCCGTGGGAGGCCCGGCAAATCGTCGAAGCCTTGCAAGCGACTCGCGTTGTCGGGCGCCTGGATCGCCGGCAGTTCGATTGGCAGGGCAAGCGCCTGAACCTGCTGCTGGATGTCGGCCACAACCCTCATGCGGCGCATTATCTGGCCGAGCGCCTGGCGCGGCGACCGGTTGCGGGGCGACGCCTGGCAGTGTTCGGGCTGTTGTCCGACAAGGATCTGGATGGCGTTGTCGACGCGTTGGGTGCTAGTGTCCAGCAGTGGGCGGTGACGCCGCTGGATTCGCCGCGCTCGCGGCCGGCGGCTGAGTTGCAGGCGGCCTTGCAGCAGCGCGGTGCTTCGGTGCAAACCTACGACAGCGTGGCTGCCGCGCTGGAAGGGCAGTGCGCCCTGGCGACGGCCGAAGACGAAATTCTGCTGTTCGGATCATTTTTTTGTGTTGCCGAGGCCCTTCAATGGTTGGCCCGGCGCGCCATGGAGGAAGCTGCAGATGGCATTGCTGGATAAAGCGTACAAGCAGCGCATGGTGGGGGCCTTGGTATTGGTGGCCCTGGCCGTGATTTTCCTGCCGATGCTGTTTTCCCGCCAGGACGAGCAGCGCCAGGTTACGGTTGATGCCCCGGCCGCTCCCCAGGCGCCGTCCGTGCCGCCTGTGCAGGTCGAGCCCGTGGCAGTGCCCGAGCCGCAGGCGCTGCCCCAGGAGCCCGTTCCGAGCGATGAGGAACTGGCCGAGCAACCAGCGCCGTCGATGCCGATTGCACCGACGCCTGCAACGCCTGCGCCTGCCGCACCGAGCAAGCCGCCTGTCGCTCCAACCCCGGTCCCTGCCACTCCGGCGGTCAAGCCGCCGCCAAGCCAGCCGATTACCGCCGCAACCACCAAGCCGGACACTACGCAAAGCCGCGTGGATGCCAACGGCCTGTCGGTCAGTTGGTCGGTGCAATTGGCCAGCCTGACCAGCCGTGAAAGCGCTGAAAGCTTGCAGAAAACCCTGCGCAGCCAGGGCTACAACGCCTACATTCGCTCCGCCGAAGGCAAGAATCGCGTGTTTGTCGGCCCGTTGATCGAACGTGCCGAGGCCGACCGCCTGCGCGACCTGCTCAGCCGTCAGCAAAACCTCAAGGGTTTCGTGGTGCGCTTCCAGCCGGAGCGCGGCTGACAGCTATTTACCTGATTTGAATCGTGCAGCTTACCGACAGCTCTGCGCTCTGCTAAAATGCGCCGCCTTATCCGTCTGTAGGCTGCACCGTGCCATTTACCTGGGTTGACTGGGCGATCGTTGCGATCGTCGCCATCTCCGCATTGATCAGCCTGAGCCGCGGCTTCGTCAAGGAAGCCCTCTCGCTGCTGACCTGGATCATCGCGGGAGTGGTAGCCTGGCTGTTTGGTGGTTCGCTGTCCCAGTACCTCGCCGGATACATCGAAACGCCTTCGGCTCGCGTGATCGCGGGCTGTGCCATCTTGTTTATCGCCACCTTGCTGGTCGGCGCAATGATCAATTATCTGATCGGCGAACTGATTCGCGTCACCGGGCTTTCCGGGACGGACCGGTTCCTCGGCATGGCCTTCGGCGCGGCGCGTGGCGCGTTGCTGGTGGTCGTGGCCGTCGGGCTCCTGAGCCTGGGGCCGGTGCAGCAGGATACGTGGTGGCAGGAGTCCCGGCTCGTGCCACAATTTCTATTGGTCGCAGACTGGTCCAAAAACCTGATCCTGGGTTGGAGCAGTCAGTGGCTTGCCAGCGGTATCAGCGTACCCGCTGAAATACCGTTCAAGGAACACCTCTTGCCGACGGCCAAAACGCCGCAGTGAGTGTTGTTCAGTTCAGATCCATTAAGTAGGGGTTGCGTCGCATGTGTGGCATCGTCGGTATCGTCGGTAAGTCGAACGTCAATCAGGCGCTGTATGACGCGCTAACCGTGCTCCAGCACCGCGGCCAGGACGCTGCCGGTATCGTGACCAGCCATGACGGCCGGTTATTCCTGCGCAAGGACAACGGCCTGGTGCGTGACGTGTTCCACCAGCGTCACATGCAGCGCCTGGTCGGCCACATGGGCATTGGCCACGTGCGCTACCCGACCGCGGGCAGCTCGACCTCGGCTGAAGCCCAGCCGTTTTACGTCAACTCGCCGTACGGCATCACCCTGGCGCACAACGGCAACTTGACCAACGTCGAGCAGCTGGCCAAGGAGATCTACGAATCGGACCTGCGCCACGTCAACACCAATTCCGACTCGGAAGTGATGCTCAACGTGTTCGCCCATGAGCTGGCCCAGCGCGGCAAGTTGCAGCCGACCGAAGAAGACGTGTTCGCCGCCGTAACCGACGTGCACAACCGTTGCGTCGGCGGCTACGCGGTGGTGGCGATGATCACTGGCTACGGTATCGTCGGTTTCCGCGACCCGCACGGCATCCGCCCGATCGTGTTCGGCCAGCGTCACACCGACGAAGGCGTCGAGTACATGATCGCCTCCGAAAGCGTGTCCCTGGACGTACTGGGCTTCACCCTGATTCGCGACCTGGCCCCGGGCGAAGCGGTCTACATCACTGAAGACGGCAAGCTGTATACCCGTCAATGCGCGACCAACCCGTCCTTGACCCCTTGCATCTTCGAACACGTCTACCTGGCGCGTCCGGATTCGATCATTGACGGTGTCTCGGTCTACAAGGCCCGCCTGCGCATGGGCGAGAAGCTGGCCGACAAGATCCTGCGCGAGCGTCCGGATCACGACATCGACGTGGTCATCCCGATCCCGGACACCAGCCGTACTTCGGCCCTGGAGCTGGCGAACCACCTGGGGGTCAAGTTCCGCGAAGGCTTCGTGAAGAACCGCTACATTGGCCGTACCTTCATCATGCCCGGCCAGGCTGCGCGGAAAAAATCCGTACGCCAGAAGCTCAACGCCATCGAGCTGGAGTTCCGCGGCAAGAACGTGATGCTGGTGGATGACTCCATCGTGCGCGGCACCACTTGCAAGCAGATCATCCAGATGGCCCGCGAAGCCGGTGCCAAGAACGTGTATTTCTGCTCCGCGGCCCCGGCCGTGCGTTACCCGAACGTCTACGGCATCGACATGCCGAGTGCCCATGAACTGATCGCTCATAACCGCACTACCCAGGAGGTGGCTGACCTGATCGGTGCCGACTGGTTGATCTATCAGGACCTGCCGGACCTGATCGAAGCGGTCGGTGGCGGCAAGATCAAGATCGAGCAGTTCGACTGCGCGGTGTTCGACGGCAAGTACGTCACCGGCGACATCGACGAGGCCTACTTGAACAAGATCGAGAACGCACGTAACGATGCGTCCAAGGCCAAGACTCAGGCGGTCAGCGCGATCATCGATCTGTACAACAACTGATTAACGAACCGGCCCTGAGGGGCCGGTTTGCGTTTAAATCGATTTCAGGAGTGACAGCATGAGTCAGGATTGGGATGCCGGTCGGCTGGACAGCGACCTTGAAGGCGTAGCGTTCGATACCCTGGCGGTTCGCGCCGGTCAGCACCGCACGCCGGAAGCCGAACATGGCGATCCGATGTTCTTCACCTCCAGCTACGTGTTCCGTACCGCTGCCGATGCGGCGGCGCGGTTTGCCGGCGAAGTGCCGGGTAACGTTTACTCGCGCTACACCAACCCGACCGTGCGGGCGTTCGAAGAACGCATCGCCGCCTTGGAAGGCGCCGAGCAAGCCGTGGCCACCGCCACCGGCATGGCCGCGATCATGGCTGTGGTGATGAGCCTGTGCAGCGCCGGTGACCATGTGCTGGTGTCGCGTAGCGTCTTCGGTTCGACCATCAGCCTGTTCGAAAAGTACTTCAAGCGCTTTGGCGTGGAAGTCGATTACGTGCCCCTGGCGGATTTGTCCGGCTGGGATGCTGCGATCAAGGCCAACACCAAGCTGCTGTTCGTCGAATCGCCTTCCAACCCTTTGGCTGAGCTGGTGGACATCGCGGCGCTGGCGGAAATCGCCCACGCCAAGGGCGCCATGCTGGTGGTCGATAACTGCTTCTGCACCCCGGCGCTGCAACAGCCGCTGAAAATGGGCGCGGACGTGGTGGTGCATTCGGCGACCAAGTTCATCGACGGCCAGGGTCGTTGCATGGGCGGCGTGGTGGCCGGTCGTGGCGAACAGATGAAAGAAGTCGTGGGCTTCCTGCGTACCGCCGGGCCGACCCTCAGCCCGTTCAACGCCTGGATCTTCCTCAAGGGCCTGGAAACCCTGGGCCTGCGCATGAAAGCCCACTGTGCCAACGCCCAGGCCCTGGCCGAGTGGCTGGAGCAGCAGGACGGCATCGAGAAAGTGCATTACGCCGGCCTCAAGAGCCATCCGCAACATGACCTGGCCACGCGTCAGCAGCGCGGTTTTGGTGCCGTGGTGAGCTTCGAGGTCAAAGGGGGCAAGGAGGGCGCCTGGCGCTTTATCGACGCTACCCGGCTGATCTCCATCACCGCCAACCTGGGTGACAGCAAGACCACCATCACTCACCCAAGCACCACCTCCCACGGCCGTCTGTCGCCCCAGGAGCGTGAAGCGGCGGGGATCCGTGACAGCCTGATCCGTGTCGCGGTCGGTCTGGAAGACGTGGCTGACTTGCAAGCCGACCTGGCTCGCGGGTTGGCGGCCTTGTGATTGAGCTGGCAACGCCGCCGAGCGGCACTCATGGCCGGGTTGCCCTGGTTACGGGCGCCGCGCGGGGCATCGGCCTGGGCATTGCCGCCTGGCTGATCTGTGAAGGTTGGCAGGTGGTGCTGACCGACCTGGATCGCGAGCGCGGTTCCAAGGTCGCGAAGACGTTGGGCGATAACGCCTGGTTCATCGCCATGGATGTAGCGGACGAGTCGCAAGTCGCCACCTGCATTGCCGAAGTGCTTGGGCAGTTCGGGCGGCTCGACGCGCTGGTGTGCAACGCGGCCATCGCCGACCCGCACAACATCACCCTGGAAAGCCTGGACCTGGCTTATTGGAATCGCGTCCTTGCCGTGAATCTTGGCGGGCCGATGTTGCTGGCCAAGCATTGTGCGCCGTATCTGCGTGCCCACAACGGCGCCATCGTCAACCTGGCCTCGACCCGTGCCGCGCAATCGGAGCCCGACTCCGAAGCCTATGCGGCGAGCAAGGGTGGCTTGCTGGCCCTGACCCATGCCCTGGCGATCAGTCTGGGGCCGGAGATCCGGGTCAATGCTGTCAGCCCCGGCTGGATCGATGCCCGCGACCCATCCCAACGTCGTGCGCAGCCGCTGACCGACGCCGATCACGCCCAGCATCCGACGGGCAGGGTAGGGACGGTGGAGGACGTGGCGGCGATGGTGGCCTGGCTGTTGTCGCGCAATGCCGGTTTCGTCACGGGCCAGGAGTTCGTGGTGGACGGCGGCATGACCAAGAAAATGATTTATGAGTGAGCGCGGTTGCCCGCGCCATTTGAAACTGTTTTGAAAAAACTTCAACCCTGCTATTGACTTAGCTTCGGTACCTGCGTAAATTTCGCGGCCTCAACGAAGCAAAGGGTGATTAGCTCAGCTGGGAGAGCGTCTGCCTTACAAGCAGAATGTCGGCGGTTCGATCCCGTCATCACCCACCATGTTTTACGAGAGTTTTGCGAAAGCAAGACGGAAGCTGTCAAAAGCCTCCACCGACGCGCAGCGGTAGTTCAGTCGGTTAGAATACCGGCCTGTCACGCCGGGGGTCGCGGGTTCGAGTCCCGTCCGCTGCGCCATATTTTCCGAAGCAGGTTCGCCTGGTTCGAGATCCAGACCCAAGGGTTTTGATCAGACGAGTTAATTGGACGCAAGTCCACAGCGATACGCAGCGGTAGTTCAGTCGGTTAGAATACCGGCCTGTCACGCCGGGGGTCGCGGGTTCGAGTCCCGTCCGCTGCGCCATATCTGCTTCGAGGCCCACTGAACGCCTTGAAGCTAAGAAGAAAGCTGCAGAGCGATCTTCTAGTCGATAGCAAAGACCCTGGTCGAAAGACCGGGGTTTTTTGTTTTTGGCGAAATGAGACTGGAACAAACCTGTGGCGAGGGAGATTGCTGTGGCGAGGGGATTTATCCCCGCAGGGCTGCGTGAAGCAGCCCTTGTTGTTGGCAGCTTCAGAACCCCAATTTATCCCGCAACCCGTAATACCAAGCCCCCATCGCCGCAAACGGTGTGCGCAACAGTTGCCCGCCAGGGAAAGGGTAGTGAGGCAGGTCCGCAAACGCATCAAAACGCTCAGCCTGACCCCGCAACGCCTCGGCCAGGACCTTGCCCGCCAGGTGCGTATACGTCACGCCATGGCCGCTGCAGCCCTGGGAATAGTAGATGTTATCCCCCAGGCGCCCGACCTGCGGAAGACGCGACAACGTCAGTAGGAAATTTCCGGTCCAGGCGTAATCGATCTTCACGTTCTTGAGCTGCGGAAATGCCTTGAGCATCTTCGGACGAATGATCGCCTCGATATTCGCCGGGTCCCTCGCGCCATACACCACGCCGCCGCCGAAGATCAGGCGTTTGTCGCCCGTCAGGCGGTAGTAATCGAGCAGGTAGTTGCAGTCTTCAACGCAATAATCCTGCGGCAACAGACGGCGAGCCAGCTCATCACCCAGCGGCTCAGTGGCGATGACCTGGGTGCCGCACGGCATCGACTTGGCGGCCAGCTCCGGCACCAGATTGCCCAGGTAGGCATTGCCCGCCACGATAATGAACTTGGCCCTGACCTTGCCCTGCGGCGTATGCACCACCGGGCTGGCGCCACGCTCGATACGCACCGCCGGCGACTGTTCATAAATCACCCCGCCAAGGGACTCCACCGCCGCCGCTTCGCCCAGTGCCAGGTTGAGCGGATGAATATGCCCACCGCTCATGTCCAGCATGCCGCCCACATACTCCTCGCAAGCCACCACCTCGCGGATACGCCGCTGATCCAGCAGCTCCAGCTGGGTATGGCCGAAACGCTCCCATAAACGCTTCTGCGACTCCAGATGGCCCATCTGTTTAGCGGTAAGGGCGGCGAATACACCGCCGTCCTTCAAATCGCACTGAATCTGATACTTCGCCACCCGCTCACGAATGATCCGCCCGCCTTCAAACGCCATATTGCCCAGCAATTGCGCCTGCTGCGGACCGACGCTGCGCTCGATCACATCGATGTCGCGGCTATAACTGTTAACGATCTGCCCGCCATTGCGACCCGAAGCCCCAAAGCCCACCTTCGCCGCCTCAAGGACCGTGACCTTGAAACCGTTCTCCAGCAAAAACAGCGCAGAGGACAGGCCGGTGTAGCCAGCGCCGATCACGCAAACATCCGTCTCGACGTCATCCTGTAGAGCCGGGCGCGGAGGAACCGCGTTGGCCGACGCGGCGTAATAGGACTCTGGATACGGTGTGTTCGCCATTCTGGAACCTCTGTTTTATATTTTTTACGAATGCGTCGATCCTACCCGAGATAAAAATCGGCCGCCAGCCACCCCCTGAATCTTCGTCGTATCGGTGAAATTAAATATTTTGCATATTCATAGGGTTAGGTGAAAAAAAGGTATTGACACCCTTTTGGAATTCCGTAGAATGCCGCCTCACAGCAGGCACGTAGCTCAGTTGGTTAGAGCACCACCTTGACATGGTGGGGGTCGTTGGTTCGAGTCCAATCGCGCCTACCAAACAAAATCCGCTCTGCTGGGCGGTCTAGAAGGGCTCACCGAAAGGTGGGCCCTTTTTTGTTGGCGCACATAAGGACATGGTCATGCGGGTTGTCATTTTCGTAACTTTTCTTTCTATAGCACTTGCTGGTTGCTCTGGAATACCTTCAGTTCCATACGAAGAGCCTACTCAATCAGAGGGAATGGCGCGTGTTCGCGTTATCACGAACTCCGATGTGTATGGAGATAGCATCGTCGGCAGTTGTGCTCCTGCTACCCGGCATAAGATGGCTGAAGCCGGACGTTTCGGGTCGGACGGTACGGCGAGCGTCAATTATCCTCAGTATCCCCTGAAGTCGGCGAGCATTGGCATACCAAAAAGAGTTTGGCCCAGCCTTATCCAGTACATCCCTGCAATTCGGATGGGGGAAGGGGCTTACAAAGAGGTCGTAACCGAGTATCGCGTTAGGGCGGATCTGCCATTCCAAATTGCAACCTGGGGCGCGACCATTGCGGGCAACGGCAGCTCTTACCGGACCTGTGGTGGCCAGGCGCTCGTTTACAAGTTGGAACCAGGGAAAGACTACGAGGCGGTGGTAGGGGTGGATAGCAGACCAAGCAAAGATGGCGAGCCAGCGTTAATTTGCATGTTGGCGGTTCTCGAACTTACCACTTTGCCTGGTACTTCGATTGTGATTCCCCAAAAGCTGACGCCTGCTGCGCCTCCGCAGGTGCTCTGCAAAAACTAATAAGCACAGCCCACCATCGAGCGGGTTTTGCGTCTGGCAGAAACGAGAAAGCCCCGACTTAGGTCGTAATGCAGTTCACTTAAGGCAATCGAGAAACCCGTGGCGAGGGAGCTTGCTCCCGCTGGGCCGCGAAGCGGCCCCAAAACCGGCCAAATGCGGAGCATCAGACACACCGCACCCGTCGGTTTACGACTGCTTCGCAGCCGAGCGGGAGCAAGCTCCCTCGCCACAGGTCCATCATTTTTATTAAATGAACCGCATTGCGACTTAGGTCGGGGCTTTTTTGGGTGGTCTGTCCCCGGTTTTCACTTTAGTCTACGTACAGGGCGAGCTTTACGAAGACCGCTACATGATCCTGGCATTCTTCGCGCCGGATACGCACGACAAGGCGAAAGTCGATGCCGTGATGACTAGGCTTGGGATACTGGCAAAAAAATTCCGAGACGAAAACTGACTTAAAAATCTCGCTCTGGTCGGCTTTGGGAGGGAATCAAATCACCGCCCCTTAACCGGTAGCGACGGTCTTGGATTCCATTGTCATTTCCCTCAGCCCTTCAATCGCAATGCGAAGGGCGTTACGTAGAGATTTTCAGCATATCGACCTACTACAACAATGGAATTGTCGAGTTGCACCGCCAGCGCAGACGAAAGTAGTTCATCTTTCATCCTGATTTTCACCAAGCCATTATTATCGCCGAAGCTAGCATCCAAAGTCCCATTGGGCATGTAACGCCCGACAATCAGATTTTCATTATTGGTCCCGGCGGAACCACACGTTACAATACGTCCGTTCAGTTGGATCATACTGTCATGCCACTGAGATTTCGTATCTACCGGCGTCAGGACGGGAACGCCATCGTTGAACTCCGGATCGTTTTTTCCATCCCTCTCGATGCTTGTCAGCATTGCGTGGGGCAAATACCTGGTGCTGGCATCCCTACCAACGCCGCTACCAAGAAGCCTCACGCTGTCCCGTGAAACGATGGCTGCTATATTAATTCCTCTTACGAAGCTGGGGTTGATTTCAAAGACGAATCCACCCGAACCGAAACTTAAATCTAAGCTTCCGTTTAAATGTACGCGAGCCCAAACCATATAATTGGTGGGGTTGATTTGCATATGGCCCGCCAGATAAATATGACTGTCAGTGATGAGTAGACTTCGAGCGTTCAAATGATAATTATGCTGCGGGTGCTGAATGATACTGCCGCCCTTGTTGCCGAATGCATATGCCGGGGTGCCTGTATCATCCAAGCACATGAGCAGTGTTATTCCTTTGCCATCCTTGAGAGCAAACCCCGAAATGTAGGTATATTCCCCATGGAGGAATAACGAAGTCTGGCCGACGTAAAGATAGCCCTGTGTGCCAGGCACGTCGACGAAATCATACGAGGCCAAGCCTATGTCTATAAAGTCCTCATTGATGGGCACTGAGTGACCGTTAACACCGAATGAAAGGTCCCGAGTACCAGTTGGCAGATAGCGGGCCAGTGCGAAATTGCTGCGGGTCCCGCTCAATATCACCTTTCCGAGAATCAGGATCTTTCCATCCGGTAATACGCACACCCGTTCCGCCAGGCTTGTTGAACCGGCCGTGAACGAGTCCCGGACAGGCTCGCCGCCGTTGAATGTCACGTCAGGTGTGCCATCAGGATTAAGCGCTGAAATGATGTATTGACTGTTGCTGCCGAGGCTTGTGCCGCCCACGACATAGATCTTGTTCCCGGGGCCGATTGCAACATCGGTGGCGTCCGTACCGGGAAGAAGTACGATCTCACCGTTATTGAATTCGGGGTCAAATTCGCCCGCCCTAGTCGAGGCTACGTTTTTTGTTTTGTTTTTGTCGGTATTCATGGCTACATCCTCCATGCGCTGGGGTAATGGCATCATTTGATCCCTGGCACCGAGGCGTGGCTACTGTCAGGACTGACAGGTCGGGCGAGTTATCTGACGAGTGGAATCAGACGTTAAAAAATGAAAGCCCCGTAGATAAAGGTCAGCGGGGCTTTTCTGTTTTCGGTTTGTACTACTCCGTTGTGCTACTCAAATCATACTGCTCACGGTCTGGAGACGCTTATTTGTTCGCATGTCTGTCAGCCAGTAGCTGTGCGGCGTCTAACGCGAATTGAAGGACGTTTGCAGCCTCTTTGAAGGCTTCTGGGTCATCCGTGCCTTCGTAGATAATATTATGCAGGCTCCACCAGGCTCGGTCCTTCAAGGGACTGCGTCCTGTTCGCTCGTGCACAAACCTTCTAAATAGAGAAAACCGGGGCCGACCATGATTGTGAGATCCAAGTAAGTTATTTTAAATCGTGGTCTGTCTCCGATTTCCCTTTGCATACGTCGATGATGGCTCTGGAAGACTGAAGAGGTTAGCCGGCCAACGGTGAGGTTCCCAGCGCAACCAAGCAAACGCAGCCCTGTTCAAGGCACGTCCCCGCGCATTGCGGGCCAAGTCCTATAAGTTAGCGCTCTGTGAGTGATAACCTATGAGTTCTTCTATAAATGATATTGGATACAGTTATGAAGAGCTGTTTGGGGACGCTCGGAGCTAGCCTCGCTAACCGTATAGTGATCCCCGCCGCTTGGGTATCGGGGCTTGCGACGACAGGACTCTTGTGGGGCGTGATACAGTTTTGGCCCGCCGACCTTACAGTCGAAGGACGTCAGCTCTTCGTGGCTTCTTTTTCTATTTTTTGCCTCGCCATAGGGTACTTGATATGGCGCAAGAGACGGGCAAAAGCACTTGTAGCATCCATCAATCTAAAAGAAGGTCTGAGCCTTGACGATACTCAGATGCTGGGCTATCCAAGCCCCCTATTTTTTGTCTTTGACCTCTCCAACAAGAAACTCGCTCAATGCCAAAGCGCCACCGGCGACTATCAAGTTCGAGACTTCACGTGGGTAACAGGCTGGCAGTATGAGTGGCAACAGGTTGACAGCAGGGTGTCGGGCGGCGTTCTTCGAGTAGTCGATGGAGCAGGCATGAGCGTTCCAGCCGACGAGCTTCGGCGTAGATTCATAAACTTCTCACTGATTTTGACCGTTGCCGATACAAGTCATCCTCCCCTCCGTTTTCCAATGAACCGGAGCGCAGCTGAAGAGTGGTGTACCCGGTGCAAAGTACTTTTCCAGAGCTAGACACTCGCCCGCTGCGTCGGCAACTCATTTCCCTAGCGTGTCGCTCGACTTCGTACAGCCCGCCAATCGAGTGAAGGGCCTGCCCCGCAGATGCCCAAAGCAACTCAAGGATGAATCATGAACAGGACGCTCTGTAGCGCGTTGAGCCTTTCGATTATCGCGTCATCCATCACCGGGTGCGCCGCAAAACCTGTGACGGAACCGCTGAAAGTACCGCAGGTTTATGGCTATACCTTGAATAAGCGGCTTTCCAGCGATGAGTTCAAGGCGCTTTCAGCCACCGGAGGCAAGACGGGTAAGGGCTCCGATGTGTACAAGCGCGTCGATGAGCAAGGCGATGTCTATGAGGTGTTCCTCGATCGCAGCTTTCACCCGGATTATATTCAGAAGCAGAGTCGGGCTTTTGTCAGTCAGCCCGAATGTGTGGCTGAGTTTGAGGTACAAGTCGCCCAGTTGAAGCAACTCCTTGCCAGTCACAACATAGCGACTCGCGGACTAGGGCCAGAAAGCCGTACGCTCGTGCCGGGTGATCGTTATGTCAGCGTGGACGCGATGGAGTGCAGAGTGGGTCGGTATGATCAATCCGAAACCTATCGTTATTCCCTGAGCCTGTCCGAGCAGATCATCGCCCCTGCGTCGAAACGAGGCCTGGGCGATGAGATCCATGATGCCTACGGGGCCGCCTGGATGACTGTGTTCGTGGTTGCCCTGCTGCCGCTTGTGCTGGTTGGTTTGGTAGTTGATAAGGCTACCGATTGAGTTTCGTCGGTTTAGGGAAACAGTAGGCAGGTCAACTCACCATTCCATGCGTAGGAATCGGATGACGAGGAAACAGTCAGCAGACTCCCAAACGGCAACTGCGGCTGATTGTCGAGAGATCGACTCAGCCTCCGGGGCAGGCAGCCAGAGGCCAACCGACGCGCGCTGCGCGCAGGAGGCTGGCCTTGACGACCAAGCGGTGAAATGGGGCAATAACGACGATGTAGGCCCGGCCTAGGCGGTTGTGGCACTGGACCACGGTTGAAAAAACGAGTTGGCGACTGCCTTCTGACACTGCCTCTTCAGAACATAGGATCGATATCCGGAAGTCGAGGTGTTTGTCGTCCTCTCCCAACACGATTTCAGTCTGGTTCGTGCTGTAGACCTTGAAGGGTCCAATCCGATTAGCAAGTGATGCTAAATGTCTGGCTGTCTTGAGACCAAAACAGGCAACGACAGCGTCTCGGACGTTCGTGAGCCATCCGATCCAGGATGGCTGGTGGGAAAAGATGAATCGAGCTAGCAAATCTGGATTGCCAGAGGTGCCCGTGGGGAGCCGAATCGCATAAGCGTCCGCTAGGTTAATCGACTTGTGAAGGTGGGTGACGCCAGACCTCGAGGGGACTGGCACGGACGTAATGAGCTCAAATTCTCGGCGCATCGGGGGAGTCTCTCCTGAGTTCTAACGACTGATTAGACGACATGCATGTCGCGCTGGTCGCGATGGTTTGTCATATAACGCTCCTTGTCGCCTTGCCGGATACTGCGTCCGATCAAGGCATCATAGAGCGCTTGCTGCCCAGTTGGCAGCACGGGGAGTAACGTCGCACGGCGCTTGTCGACATCGAACAAGGTTTCCACCAACCATCCCACCAGATAGAGCGCCGAAAGGCATCCACCAGCGGTTGCAACGTTCCCCTGGCATACAAGAGGTTGGTCCACGGGCTCAAGTCCCAGCGCTTGCAAGCTCGATCGTGCATCCGGGTGTGTAGTCGCTTGGCCGCTGAGCAGCCCAAGCCGTTCCAGAATGAAAGCGCCGGCGCATATGGAGCCGATTCGCTGGCGTCCGGCGTCAAGTTCAAACGACGGCAGGAAATCCGGGGCGGCAAGTGCAGCGGGTACTCCTTCCTTGCCGCTGACGAACAATACCGCGTCGGCACTGTTGGCCTCGGAAAGCGGACCGTGCACCGAAACAGGCAGGCCGTGCGCTGATCGCACGATAGGACTGGAACCCAATATTCGGACGTGCCAGTCTTCTGTGTTGCGGCCTAAGATGTCCCACATCAGGAATAGGTCGATATCAGTGAATTGGTCGAAAGCAACCAGAACGATTTTCTTCAAGGCGAGCTCCATGAAAAGTGCTGGCGTGCAAAACGCAACGCCCATCTTTGCTGGTGTTCGCAGCGTATCAATCGGTTGCGCACCATACACAGTCTGTATGGCGCCAAATATGGAGCGAAATAACGGGTGAGAACACTGACTCGTAACCATTGGATCGCGGCGGGTTTTGAGGCCCTCGACCAAATAGGGCATATGGGCGTTTCGGCCGAGAGTCTATCGCGCCGATTGAATGTGACCCGCGGATCGTTCTATCACCATTTCCGCAATCGCGAAGACTTTGTCCGCACCTTGCTGGCCGCTTGGGAAGAAGACTACACGGAGCGCATGCTCGCTTATGCGGCGCAGGGTCGTAGTGCGGGTGAAATCTTGAAACGCTACTTGAGCATTGCCGCTGAGAAACAACCCGGGCGGGAAGTGTCCATCCGAGCCTGGTCGTTGCACGATCCATTGGTAGGCGAGTTTCAGCAGCGTGTTGACACAAGACGACTGGACTTCGCAGTACGGACGTGTCGCCGCTTGGTCCATATGCCAGGCCAAGCAGAAGTGATGGGTCAGGTAGCCCATCTGTGCCTGATTGGTGGTCAACAGGCAGGGCTGCGGCATGATGCCGCTCGCTTCAATAGTTTCCTGCATCGAGCCTTTTCACTTTTCGAAGGGACTCTTCCTCCGTGGCGGGCCTAAGTCCTGAGCTAAATTAATGAAAAGGAGACTCCCACTAGCCGGTCCCTTTTCCATTCGTTCGCAACCCAATCCATGCGGAGGAACCGGATGACGACGAAACAGTCAGCAGATTCCAAGCCAGCAACTGCGGCTGATATCGAGAGATCGATCCTGGCCCTCAATAAAATGGCTGAGCGTCTTTGGGGGGATGGTCGTGAAGCTGAAGCAAAAGCGCTTCTAGACGCCTTGGATGCACTAAACCGTGCGCTCGATCGCATCAGGATCGGGGAGAGCCGCAGGGTACTTCATTGAAACGAGCTTGCTACCTAAGATAAGGATGTCTCATGTACAAAATAGCAATGACGTTTTTAGCGGCAGCCACACTGGCTGGCTGCGCCTATCAGAAATCCCAATACGTTCTCGACGTCGAAAATGCACCCATTCCAACCGAACCGGCAGCAATGGCCACTGAGTGCGCGCGCATTTACAGTGAGATCGACCGAAACAACCAAGCCATGACTCGCAGCTACCAAGACGGCAGCTTCACCATGAAAGCTCAGCACGAAAAAGACGCGCGTAACGAGGCGCTATCTATCAGGCGGTTCAAGATTGGTTGCCCTCAACGATGATTCCCGGATGGGGCCTGCTGTCCCCGGTTTCCCGCGCTGTCTAATCCACTCTTCAGGCAGGTGAATGATTAGTCGCATGCCCAGGCTGCGCATGAAGATCAATGCCTAGCGCATGAATGACCTTGAGTACGGTATCGAATCTCGGTTTTGATCCGGGGGCGAACGCCTTGTACAAGCTTTCTCGTCCCATGCCGGAGTCTTTAGCGATCTGCGCCATGCCTCGGGCCTTGGCCACATAGCCGATCGCTCGGAGAAACTCCTCGCTATCACCATCAGCCAACACCTGAGAAAGGTATTCACTGATCGCTTCGTCGCTATCGAGTAGTGCCGCCATGTCGAATGTCGTCAAGTGTTGGCTCATGCTCAAATCTCCTTTGCCAATTTCTTCGCTCGCCGGATATCAGCACTCTGTGAAGACTTGTCACCACCAGCCAATAGCACGATGACCACTCCACCGCGCATGGTGAAATAGACCCGGTAGCCAGCGCCTACATCCACACGCAATTCTGAAATACCATCACCGACAGGTTTCACATCGCCCAGGTTACCTGCTGCGGCGCGATCAATGCGGCGGGCGATAGCGATTTTTGCTCGCAGATCACGAACCGATGAATGCCAGGCAGTGAACGTCTGCGTTTGCTGGATGAGATAATTCATGGGTGGACCGTATCCAGTTGGATACTGGAAGTCAAGATGCTGATGCTGGTCATCCCTCAGTATTCTCCATCCGGCGTGGGGGGGAGAAAATGGGAACAGATCACGATCTGATGATGAGTGAACTCAAAACCGTGGTCTGTCCCCAGTCTGTTCCCCAGTCTGTTCTCTTCCCGTGCGCCGCGAGGTGCACTGACGCAAATTCCTACACGATCCTCGGAAACCAACGCATTGCAGCATCAAGGTGCGCAAGCTTATCGTCCCGCTATCGCCTCGATGGCGATTCGGGTTTGGCGACTCGATTGAATGAAGTACTCCTTTTCATCGAATTGAGGTACGACCCATGACCCGATACATGCCCATCACCGGGATCGACTTCACCCCCGCAACCCTGCTCATCGACACCGAAGCCCCCCTGGACGTCCTGTTCGAAACCGCCGATTACCGTATCCGCACCGTCACCCAAGTCTTGGAAAATATCGCATTTCGGTCGGATATCAGCTCAGACACGGTGGTGCTGACTGACTTTTGTAAATTACTGACGACGTCACTGCGCGACGGGTGTGATGTCATGGATGTGATTGGGAGACGGTTGCGGGCGCAGGCAGCGGAGTAACGAAGACGGGCGACTATAAGTCGCCCGCTTCGTAAGGTTTGAGGCAAGCGAAGACAGACCACGATATGAGACGGCCAGCTCAGACGCCTTCTGTTTTTAAGATGGTTGGATGGCAATATAGCGGCCTTGCGTGTTGCCAGATCGATTAGGACTTATATGAAAAAAGTAGTTTTGGCACTCTCGCTGGTCACATTGGCAGCCTGCATGCCTTATCAATCAGTGACCTCGACAGATCCAAACTGGATGCGTCTTGGTGGATATGAGCCTGAAGGCTATCCAAGGACGTTTGTTGAAAACCTGAGCGGCAATTGCTCTCAGGTTACCGAGTCATGGTCTGAGGGGAGAATCAATGGTCGTATCCTATGGACCAAGCACCAGTCTCGAACGCCTGTTGCCTGTCCGTAGGCGCCTGTATAGGGACTGATATCCCGCTATCATATGAGTGCGCCGTTTAAGCGAGCTCAAACCGGCTCGTTGGAGAAATTCACGAGCCTCTTCTACCTGATACTTCTTGGCTTCCTTTCCTGGGTGCGAATTCCACGGTCATTTCCCATTCAGCCGTTACTCTGTCCCAGCACCCACTCACTAAACGCCCGAACCGCCGCTTGCCGCTCCCGCCCCGGCACGCACACCACCGTATATTTCGCACCCGCCAGACGAACCTCAGGGCGATAGCCCATCAATTCCCCACGCGCGACCGTCCCAGCAACCAGCACATTGCTGGCCAGCACCAACCCATGTCCGGCAATCGCCGCCTGCAGTGCATGCTGCTCCTCGTCATAACGCCTGAAGCGCGCATTATCCAGCCAGCTTAAGGTGCCTGCCTCAGCGCACCAGGCAGGCCAGTCAACCGCGACATTCGCGCTACTTAGCCACGGCACATCGATCAGTTCCACGGACGAGCCCGGTGCGGGCGGTTGCCAGTCGGGCCGGCAATAAACCCCAAAGTACTCGTCCAGCAACGGTTGCTCGAACAGCTGTGGGTCGGGTGCGAAGAGGGCGCGGATCGCCAGGTCGACGCTTGCATCGCGCCGCAGGTCTACCACGTCGTTGCTGCTGTGCAGACTGATGTCGATCTCCGGGTGCAACCGATGAAAGTCCCCGAGCCGCGGTATCAGCCACAGGCTGGCGAACGCCGGCGTGGTGCTCACGACCAAGGACTGCGCAGTGCACGGAGGCGACAGTGTCTGCAGGCCGTGCTGGATATCCAGCAGGGCACGGTGCAGTTGTGGGTGAAGGCGCTCGCCGTCGGCGCTCAGGCGCACGTTTTGGCTGGAGCGCTCGAACAGTCGCACGCCAAGGAAGGCTTCAAGGCTTCTGACCTGGTGGGAGATCGCCGCCGGGCTGACATTCAGTTCCAGGGCCGCTGCCTTGAAGCTGCCTAGCCGTGCGGCAGACTCGAAGCCACGCAAGGCGGTGAGGGGCAGTTTGGCGAACATGGGCGGGTAGGTTACTCAGGTTGAGCGTGGCTCAATTTAGCTCAATTGTGCGCGGGGGCTCAACTTGCCAGGCTGTGGTCTTCCAAGCCGACTCAGGAGTCCATCGATGCAAGGCACGCCGCGCAAAATCCTCCAGGCCGTACTCTACGAAGCCGGCGGCGTTCTGTTTGTGGCGCCGGCGCTGGCGCTGACCTACGGCCAGGGCATGGGCTATTCAACCCTGTTGTCGCTGGTGATTTCTGCCGTCGCGCTGGCTTGGAACATGCTTTTTAACGGCTTGTTCGAGTGGTGGGAGCGCCGCCAGCCTAACCGTCATCGCAACTGGCAACGACGGCTGCTCCATTCCTTGGGATTTGAAGGCGGCTTGACGTTGATTCTTACCCCCGTGATTGGGGCGTGGCTAAGCATTAGCCTGTGGCTGGCACTGATGACGAACCTGGGGTTGTTCGTGTTTTTCTTCTTTTACTCGCTGGTTTTTCAATGGGTGTTTGATCGTGTGTTTGATGTTCCACTTTCGGCGCAGCCCGTTCAGGGCTCCGTCTCCAATGCCCCGTAACTGAATCGCCAACGCAAGCCCTACGGAGAACCGTAGGGCGAGTGCATCATTTTTTCAGTTGTTTGCGAACATCCGCGACCATCGGCCCAACAGCTTTCACCGCGGCCTTGAGTGCTTCTTCAGTCACCCCGAATTCTTTTGCCCAGTACTTCAGCTCCCAAGCTTCGGTGGTGCTGATGCGGTTCCTGTCCTGCGGCCCGCGGTTGCTCAGGTCATCTGCCATTATCGAGTTCCCTGTGTAAGGCCTGGTATCGCCAGGTGACGGGTTCCATCCTCATGGGGCTGCGGTGCTGTTCACTTGAGGCGTGCCTGGATCGTTGTGCTCGCCGTTCATCCACTGCTCAGCACTAGTAATGCGCCGTTGCCTCTTATGTTTAAGCGCGGGTGTCCCGCGCACTTAGAAAGGAGAGCCAACATGGACATTGACGAAAATGCTCCCGGAAACAAATCCCAGCAGGATGTAACGCGCGGCACGGATAACGAAACAGGCCATGATCCAACAAAGGATGGCCCTGAAGTTCCACTGCCCCCGGACGATGAGGCCCCTGTCGAGGAGGATATGTCTGATGTGGATGCCGCCGATTCGGTGACGAAAGAGTATCCCGATCCTCGATAATCATTTCCCTGCGTGAGGGATGTGATGGGCGTGACGGGTAAGCGAGCTCAGGCTGCGCACTGAATGGAAGCGGGCGACTTATGTCGCCCGTTTCACTGGGCTTGGGGTAGAGTGCGAATCGCTCTTCCTCTTTCCCGCATCTATGAGTGACTGCATGAAATTGTTCTTTGGCGTGTCAGCCGTTGCCCTGTTGGCGGGGTGTTCGACGCTCTCCGAAACCTTCGATGATCGCCCCCGCTGTGGACCCCATCCGTATTGCGGAGCTTCCACCGATATTGAGGTGATCAAGGCCGCAACGGATGAAAACGCCGGAATATTTCGCGCCCTAGTACCGCTGGCGGTGATTGACTTGCCGTTCAGCTTGGTCGCTGACACGCTATTCCTACCGTATACCGCGTTTGCTAAAGAGCCTGATCGGAACTAGTTGAACCGGCCGGAAACGTTGGGCTTCGGTGGTCTAGGGGCTGGGCTGTCTCAAATTTCAACGACTCAGAAACAACGAGCCCGCACACTCATCTTAATGAGGTGCGGGCTCTTGGTTACCCTAGCCGGCAATCAGAAGCGCATGCCTTGGAAAGGGTTCCAGCTTTGCTCGCCTTTTACCTCTTTCAGGTAGTACGAGTAGTTGGCCATAAGCGCATAAGTCATGGAGAACGCAACGCTCAGGCCTGTGCTCAACGGCCTTGGAAAGTCCATGCCCACGATCGCGAAAATCACACTGAGCACGATATTGATCGCCACCATGATGCCGATCAGGGCCAGGTTTTTCTTCCACAGACCCAGGACGAACAAGTAAATAGGGCCGAAAAAAAACGCAATCACGTTGGCGTTAATGAGCAGCTTTTTCTTGAAGCCAGGCAGCGCCTTGAGGGCCGGCTTGAATCGTGGGTCGCTTGGCGCACCGTAAGTGTCGAAGAAGTTAAAGCGTTCCTGCCACTTGGCGCTGTATTTGCCGGTGGTCTGGGTTTGTTCAGTGGTGCTCATTTTTAAGGCTCCTGGTGTTCCATGAGGTGATTTTTTCTTCCGAGATGTCCTGCGCTTCGGTCTTTCTCAATCTTGGCGCGCGGATTCTATTGGTTTCTCGATCGGTTGAACCAAGTAAATTGTCCGAAGCGTTTGGTCTGCCCGCTTTATAAGTGTTTGCGCGAAGAAATACCGCACTGGCTGCTTAAGTGTCCCCCTGATCTGTGACGTGCATCACTGTATGAAGGATCTGGAACCTGCGTCCAAGATGGGGTTACTGAGTCCCTATCGCTCTAAGGCTGCCAGGTAATCAATAGCCTTCCGATACTTTTCAAGTCGATCCAGGTCTTTCTGGCTTGGGTTTTCTATGCGTGACAAGTCGCTGTTTTCCGCGAGATCGGCCAGCTTTACTCGACGCGCCAGAGGATTGCGGGCAGCACGTTCGATGAAGGCTTGGTAAGTTTCGCCTTCATGCTTGGTGAGAGATTCGATGGCGACGAGGATCGCTTCGCTAAAGCCCTCTTCGCGCAGGTCAGCGACGGTCACACAGGTGTCTTCGATCACGTCATGCAAGACCGCGACGATTCGCTCTTCGCGATGGGCCAAGCGCAGCATGACGTTCAAGGGATGCAGAATGTAAGGCGCGCCACCTTTATCCGTTTGCCCCTCGTGAGCCAGAGCGGCAATCGATATAGCCCTTTCAAGCGTGCTCATGACGCAGCACTCGTTTCTGTTTTCATCCGCATTCCAATCCTTATGCCCGGACTTATTGTCCGGTGGCATCTTAGCGGATGTCCTGGTCACTGGCTTGTGCGACAGAAAGGGGCTGCCGGCTCAGTATCGAGCTGCCGGCAAGTGTTTCTCCACGATGCATCCGCGGCGACGATCGCGTGGGCGACACATCGGATTTTCAGGTCAACCCTTCAGGCGCAATGCAAAGGGGATTGCGTATCGATCCTCGGTATATCGGCCGACTATGACAATGGCATTGTCGGGTTGTACTGCCAGCCGAGAGTCAAGAAGCTCGTCCTTCATTCGAAGTTTTATCCAGCCATTGTGGCTGCCGAAACTGTCATCCGAAGCGCCATTGGGCAAGCAGCGTCCAACTATCAAGTATTCCCGGTCCAATCCGCAGCTACCGCAGGCAACGATACGTCCGTCCGGTTGAATGACCCCGAAATGCCAGCTGGATTTTTCCGGTATGGTTTTCAGGATCGGCTCGCCGTGGTTGAAGTTCAGATCGTATTTGCCATTCTTCTCGATACCGACCAGCATTGCGTGATATTGAAATCTGGTCATGGCAGAGTTACCGGAACCGATACCTAGAAGCCTCAAGCTATCCCGTTCTGCGATAGCATTTATGTTGCCCTTCACTGGGTATTCTTTATCGAACACAAATCCGTTCGAACCAAAACTCAAATCGAGCAGCCCGTTCGGCTGCACGCGCACCCAAGCCATGTGATTCCTCCCATTGATCTGTATATAGCCTGCCAGATAAATATGGCTGTCCGTTACCAGCAAGCCTCTTGCGTTCAGATGAATATTCTGCGGGCGGCGGGGATGCTCGATTATACTCACGCCTTTATTGCCAAAGGTCTGCACTAAGTCGCCGCTATCGTTCAGGCATATAAGCAGCGTTACGCCTTTACCTTTTTTTAGAGCAAATCCGGCAACGTAGGTAAGGCCATGGTGCAAATACAACGAAAGCAGGCCAGTATCGAGATACACTGACGTGCTTTGGTCGTCGACTGAATCAGTCCGGACCATCGTCATGTCTTCGAATTCTTCATGAGTGGGTACCACATGACCATTGACGCCATATGAAAGATCCAACTTGCCATCTGGCATGTAACGGGCGAGTGCGACACCGAAGCGGGAGGAAGACGTTAATCCTGTGACTCCCACCACCAAGATCTTTCCCTCTGGCAATTCAGAAACCTGTTCTGCAAGGCTGTACGCGCCGGGAATGAATGAATCGATGACAGGCTCACCGCTATTAAAGTTCTGATCAGGAGTGCCGTCAGAGTTGAACGCTGAAATAAGGTATTGGCTATTGATGGCGAGAGTCGTGCCGCCCACGATATAAAGTGTGCCGCTGGAGCCGATTGCGACATCGTTGGCAGACCTTCCTTGAAGCAATAGTATTTCACCGTTATTGAAACTCGGGTCAAACTCGCCCGCTAATGATGCTGGTACGTTCGAAGTGTTGTTGTTCATGTCTACATCCTCCATATGGGATATAGAGTCATTTAACTGCCAAGGAGGAGGCATGACTACTGTCAGGACTGACAGGTCGACCCCGTGACTGGCGGCTCGTCTTCCCGACAGCCAGGTCGTCGGCTGGGCCAGTGCGGTAGTGGCATTGCATCAGTTGAGTCAGTGAGTGACCGTCACAGTGAGGATCTGAATCGGGATAAGAGTTGATACCCCCGGCAGCGCTAAATAAACTGCGGGCTTCAATCAAGGAGTTGTCGAATGTCTTTAGTAAGGATCGCTAGCCTGTCCCTCTTGCCGAGCGCTTCCGGATTTATCGGTAGCGTGCCAATCAGGCCGTTGAAACCCGTAAAAGCTACGCGGCGCAGTAGTTCGGCTACCTGATCGTTCATGACTAAAAGTCCTGCCGAAAGTGTCGAGCCCCCATGCCAGGCCGCATACTGTCTTTTTTTTACAGCGGCCACTCAGAAGAGGCGATGTTTTGTCGAACGTTGAAACGCATCTGCACGACCTAACGCGGCACCATATTTATGACGGTTTCAGACAGTTGGTCCCCATCTCTCTGTTCGTCATCGTGTTCGGCGTCGCCTTCGGCCTGGCTGCTGCACAAACAGGTTTGAGTGATACCTCCGCCGTCCTCATGAGTACGCTGGTCTTTGCCGGTGCTTCTCAATTTGCCGCGCTGGATCTGTGGGGACAGCAAGTCCCCATTGTTCCGCTGATGATCACGGTCTTCGCCATCAACGCCCGACACCTGTTGATGGGCGCAACGCTTTACCCGTGGCTGCGGGAGTTATCCGTTGCCAAACGCTACGGAGTGATGCTGGTGGTCTCCGATGCCAACTGGGCGATGGCGATGCAGGCGTTCAGTCAAGGCAAGCCGGGGCTCGGGATTTTATTCGGGGGCGGCCTTGCACTCTGGATCACCTGGATCCTGGGCAGTTGGCTGGGTCTTCATTTTGGCAGTGCCATTGAGAACCCGGTCAGTTTCGGGCTCGACATGGTGATGGGGTGTTTCTTGTTGGCGATGGTCGTTGGCGGGAAGAAAAACCCGCGCATGTTCATTATCTGGACGGTGGCTGCCTGCTCCTCGCTGTTGGCTTACTGGTACTTGCCGGCTAACAGTCATGTGGTGGTTGGCGCTTTGGCGGGAGGGATTCTGGGCGCGTGGTGGATGGAGAAAGAACAATGAACATCGAAACGGCGGGTTATGGCACGTTGATCGTCATATTGATCATGGCCGCAGTGACGTTAGCGACTCGGTGGGGCGGTGTTTTCGTGATGTCGTTCGTGCCGATCAACTATCGGGTGCAGCAATTCATCACGGCCATGTCCGGCTCGGTGTTAGTGGCGGTTCTGGCACCGCTGGCGGTGAAGGGTGATAACGGCGCGCGGATGGCTCTGCTGGCCACGGCAATCGTCATGTTGATAGTGAAAAAGCCCTTGCCTGCGATTGCGGCCGGCATACTTGCAGCCGCTTTAACCCGGCAACTGTGAAACGCAGATGATCTCGAGTCGCCCGCTCATCAGCGGGCGATGAGTTCCAATCAATGCCCAGGTCAATAATTCAGTGCAGCGGCCTCTCCGAATGAGTGCTCCTGTACACCCGCCAGAAAGTGCAGCGGCATCTCCTGTTTCGCCTCGATGGGCGAAATGTCAAAGCTCCCCACGACCTGACCATGAAGCGCACTCAGCCGTATCGACTCTTCTTCCTTTGCCTTTGCCATTCTCGCGTGGTTCGCTGCGATTTCGTTGAGAGTTGACACGGTACATCTCCGTTTGCTGACCAAGCATTGATTAATTTGCCGCCGCGTCAGAATTACGTCGTTCTTGGCTGCTAAGACAGGCCAGTGCAAACCCTAAGCCAGACATGACCGCCTATTGAGCCCAACACTTAACAGGCGACGAATGGCGGGCTTGCTGCCCATAACCGCCCAGGCAGACGCTCAGCAACATCGGCAACACGACAACCATGCCTCAACAATAAGTCACTGATAATACAAACCAACACATCCGGATTCGTTGGTTTATGGCGGGATGTGATGGGGACGCTGATCAGTCAGCATCTACGCCATAGGCCTCTGGCACGGGTGTCGTGTTTCTGTATGCCGCCATCACCCCGACGCCAATCAGGCCAGTGGCGAGCGCGAGTAGCAGGATCACCTGCTGTGTTCCAACAGGCGCCGCCAGCACCGCGACCAGCAGGCCCGCGAGCGGTTGCGAAAGGTTATTGAGTAGCGTGATCACGCCCACGGTCTTGCCAAAATCCTGGGGTGGAATGACTTGCTGGCGGAGGGTGCGGAAGTAGACGTTGAACATCTTGTCGAACCCGACGATCAGTAGAAAACCAACGACATATCCCCCGATGTTCGAGCTTAACGCGGTGATCAAGGCGCCAGCGGTAATCAGCGTGTAGGACACGATTCCCAGGACTTTCAAGGGCATGCTCACCCGCGCCAGGAAAAACAGGATGATGATGGTGGTGAGCGCCCCGGCTGCCTGCAACCCGGCGTAATAGTCCTTACTGGCGCTGTATTGGCCAATCACCATGGCGGCCGAGGTGGCGAGGGTGACGCCAATAATCAAGTTGACGCCCACCGCCAGGCCGATGATTTTTTTCAGCTCTGTAAGGCGCAGGATATGGCCGAAGGCAATGCGCAGCGGGTTCAGCCAGACATCGTGATGTTGCTCGAAGGTTTCCAGCGTGACCGAGCTGGTGCGTTGCCAATATCTCATGGCCAGGTCCGCCAGCAGGAACAGCCCGGCAATCGCCAACACGACCCAGTGCCACGCCCACACCTCGAGCATCAGCGCGGCGATCAGCGGACCCAGTACCAACCCGGTCTGGTCGGCAATTTGCGAGTAGGACAGGGTCTCGGTGTAGGTGTAGTGCTTGAAGATGTAGGGCATCACCACTTCGCGGGCCATGATGCCTTGGGTGGTGAGTACGCCGCACAGGGCCGAGACGATGACGATCCAATAGAGACCGCCAAAGACTCCGTAGAGCAGGACCGCCACGCCACAGGCCACGGCGCGATAGACCTGGCTGATGTGCAGGAGACGAATGGGCGCAAACTTGTCGCACAACGCTCCGCAGATCGGAAACGATAGATAACGTGGCAAGGATTCGACGAAGAAGGCCAGGCCCGCCCAGGACACGCTGTTGGTGCTCTGGAAAACAATCAGCGGGACGATGAACAGCAAAATCTGGTCGGCCAGCCGGGAGAGGAACATCGAGGTGAAAAAAGCCAGGTAATCCTTGCGCATGAAGCTCCTTGATTGCGGTGCTCAGGTGTTATCGGGTGCCGGCAAGCGACGCCAGCGTGATATGGAACTAATATCACCGTTAGTCTCTATATCTTTACAGGGGACATCCCTTTTTTGAGAGAACTGCCATGTTCAAATCTCGCTCGCTGATTGCTGCAGTTACCTGCTTCGCCCTGGCGGCGGGCCCTGGCATTGTTGTCGCGGACCCGGGCAACGGCAAGGGCAATGCTCAATTCGATCAAGGTCCGGGTCACGGACAAGGAGGCAAGGGCGGGCAGGGCAACAAGGGTGGTGGGCAAGGCAATCCCGGCAATAAGGGAAACCAGGGCGGCAACGGCTATTCCTCCGGTGGTGGCGGTGGTGGCGGTGGTGGCGATTGGCATAACGGCCCCAGCATCGACCGCGGCGGTATTCTCGGCCTGCTTGGCGGCCATCGTGATTATTGGAGTCCTGGTCCTGCATTACCGCCGGGTATCCAGAAGAATCTCGCCCGGGGCAAGCCGTTGCCTCCAGGCATCGCCAAGAAGTTGGACGGGCGCCTGCTGGGGCGGTTGCCGCACTATGACGGCTATGAATGGCGCCAGGCGGGCACCGATTTGATTCTGGTAGCGATCGCCAGCGGCATCATCTATGAAGTGCTGAACGGCGCGTTTGATTAACCCGGTGTTCTAACGAAATGGCGGCCTCTTCGGAGTAACGCCAGTCAGTTAAGCGAAACGCCTGTGGGAGCGAGAGCTGTGTGTCATTCAACATTAATGTTGTCTGACCCGACGCCTTCGCGAGCAAGCTCGCTCCCACAGTTTCATATCAGTTTTCGAGTTGCCGCAGGCGTTTGTACAAGGTATTGCGGCTGACCCCCAGCCGTCGCGCCAGGTGCGATATGTTGCCGCCCACCGCCTGCAACTGGCGGTTCAGATCCTCGACATCGTTCAGGTCCACCGTCAGCGGTTCGGGCGTTTCCACGGGGTCCATTTCCAGGTCGACAAAGAAGTCGTCGGGCAGGTGCTCCGGGCGGATCGGCTGTTCCTCGGCCATCGCCAGGGCCACTTGCAGCACGCTGCTGACCTGCCGCAGGTTGCCCGGCCACGGATGGCGTTCGAACAGGTCCAGCACCTCACGGCTCAGGCCGGCCCATTGGGTCGGTTCGCGATGGTGTTCCCAGAGGCGTTTGAACAGGGCCTGTTTGTCGCTGCGTTCGCGCAGCGGTGGCAGTTCCAGGGTCAGGCCGCCGATGCGGTAGTACAGGTCTTCGCGAAACCGCCCCAGTTGCACCTGTTCGCGCAGCGAGCGGTTAGTGGCGGAAATGATGCGGATGTCCACCGGGAACAGCTCGGCGCTGCCCACCGGTTGCACGCAACGCTCCTGCAAGACCCGCAGCAGCCGGGCCTGGGTCGGCAGGGGCATGTCGCCGATCTCATCGAGGAACAGCGTGCCGCGGTCGGCCTTGCGGATCAGGCCGATGCTGCCCTTCTGATTGGCGCCGGTGAAGGCGCCTTTTTCGTAACCGAACAACTCCGACTCCACCAGCTCGGCGGGGATCGCCGCGCAGTTGACCGCAATGAACGGCTGCTTGCAGCGGGAACTGGCCTGGTGCAGGGCTTTGACGAACACTTCCTTGCCGACACCGGTCTCGCCGTGGATCAGCAGCGGAATGTCCTTTTCCAGCAAACGCTCGGCCTGGCGCACGGCTTTTTCCACCCGGCTGTCACCGAAGTGCAGGGTGTTGAGACTGATGGTGGAGGCGTTGCCAGGCACTGGCGACGGCGCGGGTTCGGTGAAGACGCGAGCCTTGATCGACACTTGGTTCGGGCGCCGGAGCAAGCACTGGAAACGGTTGCTGCCGGACGCTTGCAGGGCGAATGGCAGGCCGTCGGGTTGGTTCAGCAATTCCAGCAGCGAAACCTTGAACAGGCTTTCGATGCTGACCCGCGACAGGCTCAGGCCCAGCAGGTTGTCGGCCCGGCGATTGGCGGAAAGTACCTGGCCGCTCTCATCGAAGATCAGCAGCCCAGCCCATTGGCTGTCGAGGTTGTTCAATCCGGTGTTGAAGGTCAGCTGGAAGTGTTCACCGCGAAACAGATTGAGGATCAGCCGGTTCTCCACGGTCTGGCTCATCATCTTGACCATGCCCAGAGTGTGGGAGGGCGGCAGGTAGCTGTCGCTGGAAACATCCAGCACCGCGATGACCTTGCGCTCGGCGTCGAAGATCGGCGCGGCGGAGCCGGTCATGAAGCGGTTGGCCTTGAGAAAATGCTCATCATGTTCAATGTGCACCGCCTGTTCACAGGCCAGTGCGGTGCCGATGGCGTTGGTGCCGCTGCAGCGCTCCATCCAGCTCGCCCCGGCGCTGAACCCATGGGCCAGTTTCGGCTCGATGAAGCGCTGGGTTCCCCAGGAGGTCAGCACCTGGCCCTGATTGTCGGCCAGCATGATCAGGCAATTGGAGTTGCTCAGGATGTTCTCGTAATAAGGCAGGACTTCCTGGTGGGTGGTCTGCACCAGCGAATGCTGGCTCTCCAAGAGCTGGGCGATGCCTTCGGCGGGCAGTTGATCGAAGGCGGGCACGCTCTGATGGCTCAGGCCAAAGGCGCGGCAACGGGACCAGGAAGCCTGGATGATAGCGTCGTGGGACAAGGCGGGGGCAGGTGCGGCCATGGGGCACTCTCGCAGGAGCTGTTTTTATTGTTGTGGGCAGTCTCGCACAGACTCCTTGTGCTGGGGCAGATCCAGGCACTACTTAATATGCACAGACCCTGTGGGAGCGAGCTTGCTCGCGATAGCGGTGGATCAGTCACATTGATTCAGCTGACCCACCGCTATCGCGAGCAAGCTCGCTCCTACGGGTCCTATTCAGTGTTGTTCAAAATTGTTCATTGTCAACCCGAGAATTGTTCAGTTGTTCAGCTATCGTTGTTCACTTGTGTTCATCAACGAATGTATTTTTCTGAAGGATCTGATGAAAATTCAATCGGATCAATGGCTTGTAATTTCTGGCACGGCTTTCGCTTTTAGGTTCGGGTCGCTTGACTCCAAATAATAAAAAGGCCGAGCCATGTCATTACAGCTTGAGCACATCTGTCGCACCGTCGAAGGCCAGACCTGGATCGACGATGCCAATCTGAGTTTCGAACCCGGATCCTTCAACGTCCTGCTGGGTCGCACGCTGTCCGGCAAGACCAGCCTCATGCGGCTGATGGCCGGACTGGACAAGCCCGACAGCGGTCGCATCCTGATGAACGGCGTCGACGTCACCAAGCGCCCGGTGCGCCTGCGCAACGTGTCGATGGTCTATCAGCAGTTCATCAACTACCCGACCATGACCGTTTTCGAAAACATCGCCTCGCCGCTGCGCCAGGCCGGTGTCTCCGATGAGGTGATCCAGAGCAAGGTACTGGAAACCGCGAGGATGTTGCGGATCGAGAAATTCCTGCAGCGCCATCCGCTGGAGTTGTCCGGCGGCCAGCAGCAGCGCACGGCAATGGCCCGGGCGCTGGTCAAGGACGCTGAACTGATTCTGTTCGACGAGCCGCTGGTGAACCTGGACTACAAGCTGCGTGAGGAACTTCGCCAGGAAATGCGCGAACTGTTCCAGGCCCGCCACACCATCGCCGTCTACGCCACCACCGAGCCCAACGAAGCGTTGGCCTTGGGCGGCACGACTACGATTCTGCACGAAGGTCGGATCATCCAGAGCGGCAAGTCGTCTTCGGTGTATCACCAGCCGCAGACCGTGCTGGCCGCCGAGCTGTTCTCCGAGCCGCCCATCAACCTCATGCCGGGACGCATTGCTGGCAATGAGGTGAGCTTCGCCAATTTCGTGCACTTCCCGCTGAATGTCGACCTGCGTCCGGTGGGCGAGGGTGAGTTCCGTTTCGGCGTGCGTCCCAGCCATATCTCCCTGGTACCGAGCAACGACGACGACCTCGAACTGGCGGTGACCGTCGAGGTGGCCGAGATCAGCGGTTCGGAGACGTTCCTGCATGTGCGCAACGAGCATTTCCTGTTGGTGCTGCACTTGCCCGGGGTGCACGAGTACGACGTGGACGCGCCGATCCGAATCTACATCCCGACCCACAAACTGTTTGTCTTCGATGCCCAGGGCAAGTTGGTCCAAGCCCCCGGCCAGCGTATTGCGAGGGTTGCCTGATGGCTGAAATTCGTTTGCAGAACCTCGCCCACAGCTACACCAGCACCCCGGCGGGCCCAGAAGACTACGCGATCCGTGAGATGAACCACATCTGGGAGCAGGGCGGCGCGTACGCGTTGCTCGGGCCTTCGGGCTGCGGCAAATCCACCTTGCTCAACATCATTTCCGGACTGCTCAGCCCCTCCGAAGGGCAGGTGATGTTCGACAGCAAAGTCGTCAACGACCTGACCCCGGAGCGGCGCAACATTGCCCAGGTGTTCCAGTTCCCGGTGGTGTACGACACCATGACGGTGTTCGACAACCTGGCGTTCCCGCTGCGCAACCAAGGCATGGCCGAGGCCAAAATTCACACCAAGGTGCAGGAAATCGCCGAGGTCCTCGACCTGCAGAGCTTGCTGGACAAAAAGGCCCGCAACCTCACCGCCGATGAAAAACAGAAAGTCTCCATGGGCCGTGGCCTGGTGCGCGACGACGTCTCGGCGATCCTGTTCGACGAGCCGCTGACGGTGATCGACCCGCACCTGAAGTGGAAGCTGCGGCGCAAGCTCAAGCAGATCCACGAGCAGTTCAACATCACCATGGTCTACGTCACCCACGACCAGTTGGAAGCCTCCACCTTCGCCGACAAAATCGCGGTGATGTATGGCGGCCAGATCGTACAGTTCGGCACCCCTCGGGACTTGTTCGAGCGCCCGAGCCACACCTTCGTCGGTTATTTCATCGGCAGCCCGGGCATGAACCTGATCGAGGTCACGGCGCAACCCGGTGGCGTCGGCTTCGCGTCGACCCACTTGCCCCTGTCAGCCACCCTGCAACAGCGCATCGCCGAGGCTGAAGGCAAAAGCCTGAAGGTCGGTATTCGCCCCGAATTCGTGCATGTCTGGGACGGGCCTTACGACGATGCGATGCGAGCCGACGTCGTCCACGTCGAAGACCTGGGCACCTACAAGATCCTGACCCTCAACCTCGACGGCGCGCCGCTGAAGGTGCGCCTGGCCGAAGACAAACCGGTGCCGGAAGGCACTGCGTACATCAGTTTTCCGGCCCAGTGGCTGATGGTTTATGCCGATGAATACTTGCTGGAACCGTTGAGCGAGGTACAGCCATGAATAAGGTGCAGAACAACAAGGCCTGGTGGCTGGTGTTGCCGGTGTTCCTGCTGGTGGCCTTCAGCGCCGTGATCCCGATGATGACCGTGGTCAACTATTCGGTGCAGGACATCTTCGACCAGTCCAGCCGCTACTTCGTCGGCGCCGACTGGTACAAGCAGGTGCTGCTCGATCCACGCTTGCACGATTCTCTGTTGCGCCAGTTCATCTACTCGGCGTGCGTGCTGCTGATCGAGATTCCCCTGGGCATCGCCATCGCCCTGACCATGCCGACCAAGGGCAAGTGGTCGTCCCTGGTGTTGATCATCCTGGCGATTCCGTTGCTGATTCCATGGAACGTGGTGGGCACCATCTGGCAGATCTTCGGCCGCGCCGACATTGGCTTGCTGGGCTCGACCCTCAACAGCCTGGGCATCAACTACAACTATGCGGCCAACACCATGGACGCCTGGGTCACCGTGCTGGTGATGGACGTCTGGCACTGGACTTCATTGGTGGCGCTGCTGTGCTACTCCGGGCTGCGGGCGATTCCGGATGTGTACTACCAGGCCGCGCGAATCGACCGGGCCTCCAGCTGGGCGGTGTTCCGGCACATCCAGTTGCCGAAGATGAAGAGCGTGCTGCTGATCGCCGTGATGCTGCGCTTCATGGACAGTTTCATGATCTACACCGAGCCCTTCGTGCTCACCGGCGGCGGCCCGGGGAACGCCACGACGTTCCTGAGTCAGACCCTGACGCAGATGGCCATCGGTCAATTCGATCTGGGCCCGGCGGCGGCGTTTTCCCTGGTGTACTTCCTGATCATTCTGTTGGTGTCGTGGCTGTTCTACACGGCCATGACTCACTCCGACGCCAACCGTTGAGGGCCGCACGATGAGCAAGAAAAAGCTGATTCCGCTGCTGATCTACATCCTGTTCCTGCTGGTGCCCATCTACTGGCTGCTGAACATGTCGTTCAAGAGCAACACCGAGATCCTCGGTAGCCTGACCCTGTGGCCCCAGGATTTCACTTTCCATAACTACAAGGTGATCTTCACCGACCCGAGCTGGTACACCGGTTACCTGAACTCGCTGTACTACGTGAGCCTGAACACGGTGATTTCCCTGAGCGTGGCACTGCCAGCGGCCTATGCGTTTTCCCGCTATCGGTTCCTGGGGGACAAGCATCTGTTCTTCTGGTTGCTCACCAACCGTATGGCCCCCCCGGCGGTGTTCCTGTTGCCGTTCTTCCAGCTGTATTCGTCCATCGGGCTGTTCGACACCCATATTGCCGTGGCCTTGGCCCATTGCCTGTTCAACGTGCCACTGGCGGTGTGGATCCTCGAAGGATTCATGTCCGGGGTGCCGAAAGAAATTGACGAGACTGCCTACATTGACGGCTACAGTTTCCCCAAGTTCTTCGCGAAGATCTTCATTCCGTTGATCGGCTCCGGCATCGGTGTCACGGCGTTCTTCTGCTTCATGTTTTCCTGGGTCGAACTGCTGCTGGCACGCACGCTGACCTCGGTGAATGCCAAGCCGATCGCGGCGGTCATGACCCGCACCGTGTCGGCATCCGGTATCGATTGGGGCGTGCTGGCGGCGGCGGGGGTGTTAACCATCCTGCCGGGCATGCTGGTGATCTGGTTCGTTCGCAACCACGTGGCCAAGGGCTTTGCCCTGGGCCGGGTCTGAGGAGTCGATGATGGAATGGATGAACTGGACCGCCCCCACGGCGGCTTTCTTTGGGGTCATCGCCTTGCTGCTGGCAGGCATGACCACGTGGGAATTGCGTTCGCCGAGTATCCCTCGGCGTGGTTTCCTGCCGATTGCCACCACCCGTGGCGATCGGTTGTTTATCGGTCTTCTCGGTAGCGCCTATCTGCATCTGCTGGTGATTGGCGTTACCGACTGGAGCATCTGGATAGCGTTCGCGTTGTCTTTGGTGTGGCTGTTGGCAGTGATGCGGTGGGGCTAATCGCGACAATTCGACGATCAGGCTCTTAAACCCAAACAGGAGGTCTCTATGTTCGATAAAAACAATAAGCTGCGACATAGCGTTTCATTGGCAGCCGTGCTGGCGCTCAGCGGATTGAGTGCTGTGGCCTGGGCCGACGCCTATGAAGACGCCGCTAAAAAATGGATCGGCAGTGAATTCAAGCCGTCGACCCTGACAGCCGATCAGCAGCTTGAAGAACTCAAGTGGTTCATCAAGGCCGCCCAGCCGTTTCGCGGCATGAAAATCAACGTGGTGTCGGAAACCATCGCCACCCACGAGTATGAATCCAAGGTGCTGGCCAAGGCCTTCAGCGAAATCACCGGGATCCAGCTGACCCACGACCTGCTGCAGGAAGGCGACGTGGTGGAGAAACTGCAGACCCAAATGCAGTCGGACAAGAATATCTATGACGGCTGGGTCAACGACTCGGACCTGATCGGTACGCACTTCCGCTATGGCAAGACTGAATCGATCACTGACCTGATGGCCAACGAAGGCAAGGATTTCACCTCGCCGACCCTGGACCTCAAGGACTTCATCGGCACCTCGTTCACGACCGCGCCGGACGGCAAGCTCTATCAACTGCCCGACCAGCAATTTGCCAACCTGTACTGGTTCCGCGCCGACTGGTTCGAGCGTGCGGACTTGAAGGCCAAGTTCAAGGAAAAATACGGCTACGAGCTGGGCGTACCGGTGAACTGGTCGGCCTATGAAGACATCGCCAAGTTCTTCTCCGAAGACGTCAAGGAAATCGACGGTAAGCGCGTCTACGGGCACATGGATTACGGCAAGAAAGACCCGTCCCTGGGCTGGCGCTTCACTGATGCCTGGTTCTCCATGGCCGGTGGCGGCGACAAGGGCCTGCCCAACGGCTTGCCGGTGGACGAGTGGGGGATTCGCGTCGAAGACTGCCATCCGGTCGGTTCCAGCGTGACCCGTGGCGGCGACACCAACGGCCCGGCGGCCGTGTTCGCGACCACCAAATACGTGGAGTGGATGAAGAAGTACGCGCCACCGGAAGCGGCGGGCATGACCTTCTCCGAGTCGGGTCCGGTGCCGTCCCAGGGCAACATCGCCCAGCAGATTTTCTGGTACACCGCCTTCACCGCCGACATGACCAAACCAGGCCTGCCGGTGATGAACGCCGATGGCACGCCAAAATGGCGCATGGCGCCGTCGCCGCGTGGTCCGTACTGGGAAGAGGGCATGAAGCTGGGTTATCAGGACGTGGGTTCCTGGACCTTCCTCAAGTCCACGCCTGAGAAACAAAGACTGGCGGCCTGGCTCTACGCGCAGTTCGTGACGTCGAAAACCGTGTCGCTGAAGAAAACCATCGTTGGCCTGACGCCGATTCGTGAGTCGGACATCAACTCCCAGGCGTTGACCGACCTGGCGCCGAAACTCGGTGGCCTGGTGGAGTTCTACCGCAGCCCGGCCCGCGTGCAGTGGACCCCGACCGGGACCAACGTGCCGGACTATCCGCGTCTTGCGCAACTGTGGTGGAGCCACATCGCCGAAGCTGCCAGCGGTGAGAAAACCCCGCAACAGGCCCTCGACGGTTTGGCCAAGGATCAGGACGCGATCATGACTCGTCTGGAACGCTCCAAGGCCCAGGCCACTTGCGCACCGAAAATGAACCCTGAACGCGACGCGCAATACTGGTTCGACCAGCCGGGCGCACCGAAGCCGAAACTGGCGAACGAGAAGCCTAAAGGCGAAACGGTGAACTACAACGAGCTGCTGAAATCGTGGGAGGCGGCCCGCAAATAAACCTGCATCTGCAATGAATGAACGGCACCGAAAGGTGCCGTTTTTGTTTGCGACACCGGGACTCTACCGCCTCTTGTGGTGACCCCATACCGGGCTTCAGCGAGCAGAATACAGCGTTCGACACAGATCCCCTGTGGGAGCGAGCTTGCCCGCGAAGGCGTCGGCACATCCAACATCACTGCAAGCTGACCCACCGCTATCGCGAGCAAGCCCGCTCCCACAGGGGATTTGTGGTGCACGCAAGGTCATTGAACGACTCGAAACCAGTGTGGGAGCGGGCTTGCTCGCGAAGGCGCCGGCACATCCAACATCGCTGCAAGCTGACCCACCGCTATCGCGAGCAAGCCCGCTCCCACAGGGGATTTGTGGTGCACGCAAGGTGATTGAACGACTCGAAACCAGTGTGGGAGCGGGCTTGCCCGCGAAGGCGTCGGTACATCCAGCATCGCTGCAAGCTGACCCACCGCTATCGCGAGCAAGCCCGCTCCCACAGGGATTTGTGGTGCACGCAAGGTCATTGAACGACTCGAAACCAGTGCGGGAGCGGGCTTGCCCGCGAAGGCGTCGGTACATCCAACATCACTGCAAGCTGACCCACCGCTTTCGCGAGCAAGCTCGCTCCCACAGGGGATTTGTGGTGCACGCAAGGTCATTGAACGACTCGAAACCAGTGTGGGAGCGGGCTTGCCCGCGAAGGCGTCGGTACATCCAACATCACTGCAAGCTGACCCACCGCTTTCGCGAGCAAGCTCGCTCCCACAGGGGATTTGTGGTGCACGCAAGGTGATTGAACGACTCGAAACCAGTGTGGGAGCGGGCTTGCCCGCGAAGGCGTCGGCACATCCAACATCGCTGCAAGCTGACCCACCGCTTTCGCGAGCAAGCCCGCTCCCACAGGGGATTTGTGGTGCATGCAAGGTCATTGAACGACTCGAAACCAGTGTGGGAGCGGGCTTGCCCGCGAAGGCGTCGGCACATCCAACATCGCTGCAAGCTGACCCACCGCTTTCGCGAGCAAGCCCGCTCCCACAGGGGATTTGTGGTGCATGCAAGGTCATTGAACGACTCGAAACCAGTGTGGGAGCGGGCTTGCTCGCGATTGCGTCGGTACATCCAACATCGCTGCAAGCTGACCCACCGCTATCGCGAGCAAGCCCGCTCCCACAGGGGATTTGTGGTGCACGCAAGGTGATTGAACGACTAGAAACCAGTGTGGGAGCGGGCTTGCCCGCGAAGGCGTCGGCACATCCAACATCGCTGCAAGCTGACCCACCGCTTTCGCGAGCAAGCCCGCTCCCACAGGGGATTTGTGGTGCATGCAAGGTCACTGAACGACTCGAAACCAGTGTGGCAGCGGGCTTGCCCGCGAAGGCGTCGGCACATCCAACATCGCTGCAAGCTGACCCACCGCTATCGCGAGCAAGCTCGCTCCCACAGGGGATTTGTGGTGCACGCAAGGTCATTGAACGACTCGAAACCGGTGTGGGAGCGGGCTTGCTCGCGATAGCGTCGGCACATCCAACATCACTGCACGCTGACCCACCGCTATCGCGAGCAAGCCCGCTCCCACAGGGGATTTGTGGTGCATGCAAGGTCATTGAACGACTCGAAACCAGTGTGGGAGCGGGCTTGCCCGCGAAGGCGTCGGTACATCCAACATCACTGCAAGCTGACCCACCGCTATCGCGAGCAAGCTCGCTCCCACAGGGGATTTTGAGTGTACGCAAGGTGATTGAACGACTCGAAACCAGTGTGGGAGCGGGCTTGCCCGCGAAGGCGTCGGTATATTCAACATCGCTGCAAGCTGACCCACCGCTATCGCGAGCAAGCCCGCTCCCACAGGGGATTTGTGGTGCATGCAAGGTCATTGAACGACTCGAAACCAGTGTGGGAGCGGGCTTGCCCGCGAAGGCGTCGGCACATCCAACATCACTGCAAGCTGACCCACCGCTATCGCGAGCAAGCTCGCTCCCACAGGGGATTTTGAGTGTACGCAAGGTGATTGAACGACTAGAAGCCAGTGTGGGAGCGGGCTTGCCCGCGAAGGCGTCGGCACATCCAACATCGCTGCAAGCTGACCCACCGCTTTCGCGAGCAAGCCCGCTCCCACAGGGGATTTGTGGTGCACGCAAGGTCATTGAACGACTCGAAACCAGTGTGGGAGCGGGCTTGCCCGCGAAGGCGTCGGCACATCCAACATCGCTGCAAGCTGACCCACCGCTTTCGCGAGCAAGCCCGCTCCCACACTGGATCTTCAGCGGGCAGAAAGCTCCCACAGGATCTGTGGATCAGCCAGCCTTGGCCGGGCTTGCCTGGGTGGTTCCAGCCATCGGCGATGGCGCCGGTTTCATCAGGGCATCCAGTGCCTGGCGGTAGGTTCGGCCCGCCAGGCTCATGCTGTTGTTGTGCGTCGCGCCGGGCACCAGCAACAGACGCTTGGGCTCTTGGGCGGCGTTGAACAGTTGTTCGCTGAAACGCGGTGGGACGTAGCGGTCGGCGGAGCCATGCACCACCAGCAATGGCATGTTGATCTCATGGATTTTGTCGATCGAGTCGAACTTCTGCGACAGCAGCCAGCGCACCGGCAGGGAGGTGTTCGCCATGGCGGTTGCCACATCGCCCAGGGATGTGAACGTGGATTCGATGACCAAGCCGCGGGCCGGGACGATGCTGCCGTCTTTGGCTGCCTTTTGGCCAAGTTCCGCCGCGAGGTCCACGGCCACGGCGCCGCCCAGGGAGTGGCCGTAGATCAGCCGCCGGGCCGGATCCGGTTGCAGCACTTCAAGACGCTTCCAGGCGATACGCGCGTCTTCGTAGACGCTGGCTTCCGACGGTAGATTGCCCTGGCTTTTGCCGAAGCCACGGTAGTCGATAGCCAGCACCGAAAAACCCAGGGCCCGCAACTGCTGGATACGAAACAACTGGCCGGTCAAATTCCAGCGCACACCATGCAAATACAAAATCGCCGGCGCGTTTTTTTGTTCGGCCGGCCACCACCAGCCGTGGATATTTTCCCCAGCCTTGAAGTTTTTTGGCTTGAGATCGAACTCCTGCACACCGCTGGGCAAACCACTGAACCAGGTCGCCGTGCCCGGCTCGATCCGAAAGACCAACTCCCGCTCCTTGTGCTGCAAAACAGCGCAGCCCACCGGCAGGCCGCCCACTAATGCGCCCATGCACAGCCAGGCCAACCAGCGGCGTTTCAGGCCAGAAAGTAAGAGTGAAGACATCGATGCCATTCGCTAGTCGAAACCGAAGATGCCTTGTAGCAGATTCTCTGAGAACGGCGCAGGGATTTTCGACTGTTATTCGTCTGAAGCGCGCTTTTCGGCGTTGGAAAATCCCCAATCCCTGTGCCTTACTCCCTATTCCTTTGAGGAGGACGATGCCGTCGTCGCGGTCGGTTTGGGCCGGCGCTTGCCAAGCCACGGCTTCAAGCTTTTCCATAGCCGCAAGGCAGTTCCCAGGAGCAAGCCACCGGGCTGCCATGAATAAAAACTCCAGCGCCAGTGTTCCAGTTGGCCGGTCATGCGTTCGTGTAACTGATGGCTGGAGTTCTCCAGGCTGACACGTGATGCATCGATCCAGCGCCAGTTCTCGTCCAGCCCCCAGCGAATCCACTCTTCGAGCAATACCCGGCCGCTGCCCAGGTCGGCGTGTTGCGGGAGGAACGCCAGGTTGTAGTCGTACAGCCGACCCTGGTCCAGCAGGCCGAGGCGATAGCTGATGCATTCGCCGTTCAGTTCCAGTAGCACCACCCGCACCAGGCCTTGGGCGGCGAGGGCGGTGAAGGCGTGATTCATCCATTGCCGGCGCCTGGGGTCGGCGAAGATGCCGACGCCTTCCTCGCCTTTCCAGCTGACGGCCTCGACGTCGGCCAGGGCTCGCAATAGCTGTCCCATGCTGATGGCGTCCGGCGTCACTCGACGGATTTCGGCACCGCAAGCGGCGATCCGCTTGCGCGCCCGACGCAGCTTGTAGCGTGGGTCGCCAGAGATTTCCTGATGGTCGCTTTCGCTGATCAGGTGCACCGGAACCCGGCAACTGAGTCGCCGCTCTCCGGTGGAACTCATTGCCATCCAGGCGCTGAGGACGCTTTGCTCACCGACCGGCTCGATCACTTCATTCAATTGCAGCAACGCATGAGGCAAGTGCTGACGGATCTGCATCAGCGCCTGGCCCATGTCTTCGGCGTCCAGGCGCGCCAGCAGGGCGATGCGGTCGGCCATTGGAAAACCCAAGTGATGCAACACCCGGAACCGCAGCCCGCCGATATGTTCAAGTCCTGACACCAGGGGCAGGCAAAGGCACAAGGCCTGGTCCTGCCAGCCCAGCAGCACGTGCAGTTGCTGCTCGGGCAACAGGGCAATTTCCGACGCTTGCAGCCAGGCCAGGGTGTTGAACGGTGTTGCGTCGGCCACCTGGGTTCGCAGCTGTTCATAAGCTGATACAGGAAAGTCCGCCGCGCCTAGGGAGCGACACCATTGGAACCGGATCGCCATGGGGATCAGGCCGCCGAAGTCGAGGCAGCCGGCTGGGCCGGTTTACGAAAGGCGTCCAGTGCCGTGCCGGTGTAAGACGTATTGCGCAGGAACTGCCAATGACCGAGTAAGCAGTATAGGTGGGTGATTTGCCCGCGCTCCTGGAAGCCCATGCGGATATGCATCTTGATCGCCTGGATGTTTTGCAAATCGCAGACATCGACCATAGTGTTGCAACCGTGGTCTGCCATGACTTTCCACACTTCCAACTGCATGTCCGCCGAGATACTGGTACCCCAGTATTTACGAATCGCCTCGCCACCGAACTGGAAGTACTCGCCAGGCTTGATCGGAAAGTTGCAGCGGTAGAAATGGCGGTCGAAATAGTCCCGAGTACTGGCCCAGGCGAAGCCCACGGTGTCGCCCTGATCATCCAGGTACATCAAGCCTGTGTAGCCTTCGGCCGCCAACTCGCGCATGGTTTCGACGCGGTCGCCGAAGTGCCGGGCAAAAGCATCGGCATTGGCGACTGTGATGAACTCCAGGCGCATCGTTGGGTAGGGCTTGAGGTTATGGGGGGGAGCGGGGTCCGTATATCGTGCTCCAGCCACACCAATCGGGTGTGGGAGAATACGTAGCGTCTGCATAGCTGCTTTAGAGCGGCGCGCAGACCTTTTTTCTGAATGCGATCACACAATGTTTGCAGAGCGTTCATGGTGCCTCCTGACGGGTGGCAGGGTGGGGAGGGAGGGGAGCTGTCCAACTGAGGGCGAACACGGTTTCCCCTGGCAGGAGAAACCCGACCTGGCCAGCCTTGCAATCGAGCGGAACGCTTTGGCTGCGGTTGTCCTGGCCGAAATACAGCAGGGACATGCCTGGCTGAGGGCAGGCCGTGCCGTCGAGGCTGACTTGATGGGCTCGCGTGCTTTTGTTCACGCCCAGCAGACTGCGTTGCTTCCCGGTGGCCATGGCCAGTACGTCGACTTCAAAAGCGTCGTTGTCCAGGTGCAGCACCTGATCGAGCCAATGCTGTTGAATGAACTGCTGGGCCAGGCCCACGGGCTTGAGCTCGAAGCGCTGATCGTCCAGCACTCGCACCATGCCTTTGGGGTACTCCGGTTCGTCGGCGGCCATGAACCAGTTGAGCATGTCCAGCCAGCCGTCGGCCGAGGCGTTAATGGCCACCGACGTCCACCACAGGGCGGCGTAATGGGTTTCCTGATCGTAAGGGCTGAGACTCGAGCCGCTGGATATGTTGGTCTGGTCCAACAGCAAGGCCTTGCGCGGCCGACCCTGGCTGTCCAGTCCCACCAGGTTGGCGGCCTGACGGACACTGTCGCGGTAGACCCGGGTCGCCAACAGGTCGCGGATCATCCATTCATGCCAGGCCAGGGCGTCGATCTGGTCGTCGGACGTCGCCAGCAGGCGCCGTGCCCAGTCGATCCCACGCTTGTCAGCGGCATTTTCGATGAAGGGGCCGTTGGTGAACTGGGAGCTGGCCGGCATGGCGATGCGGACACCGGCACGTGCGTTGGCAGGATCGGCGCGGACCTGGGCAGCCATGCTCTGGAACATTTGCTGGAAACTGGCGAAGTCTGGGTAATTGAGGTTCGGCTCATCGGCAAAACTGAGGTAATGAAGGCCTTTGCCGCCTAAAGCTCGGGTCGATGTGAGCCAGGCTTGCAAGCCGCTGTGACTGGTCCGGTCGGGCTTTAGATCGGAGCGGCGCTGGCTGGCGGCCAACAGGGTGATGTTTTGGCTGATGGCGAAGCGGTCCTGGTTCAAACGTCGGAAGGCATCTTCATAAGTGCCTCTGGCCGCCGTGATATCGACGAAGCTGTAAAGGCTTGCCGCCTGGGGTTTGAGCGCATCGAGCACAGCGTAGCTGGATGGCGGCAGTAACTCATAGGGCAGGTATACGCCCAGCTTTGGGGTCGTGCCGAGCGCCTCGTCGTACAGTTTCAGGTGGGTCTGACCCGGATCCTGGCGCGGTGGCAGCAGGTGCGCCGGGTCCTGGGCGAACAGGTTGGCGGTGCCGTCCAGCCAGAACGCGGCCTTGCCGTTGCCCTGCAGGTGCAAGCGCCAGATTTGTTCGACGTCAGCTTTCGGCAGGGCGACCTGATCGAACTGCCAATAAGCCCGGTATGGCTTGAGGTTCAGTTGCAACTGCTTGCCGTCGCCGACGCGCTGGGCTTGCAGCGCACGTACGCCGCCGTGAAACTTGCCTGCCAGCACCGCCTGTTCGCCAGCCGCCACCTTGAAATACAGCTCGTCGCCGTCGTGGGTTTCGGCATTGAAATGCACCTTTGCCGGGGCAAACAGGGCGCGGGTGCGCGCGTCGAGCTCAACGTTGTAGCGACGGAAGCTGTAGCCGGGAATTTCCAGGCGATAACTGGCAGCACCCGGCGGCAGCGGCCACTGCTGTTCGCCACGGGGCTGATCCGCCTTGACCAGGCGCTCACCCGCCAATCGTCCCTGGCCGTCGAGCAGATACAGGTGTTCGGTATTGGCCTCGGCTTGCCAGGCGGGCACCCAGCGCACGGTGACAGTGTCCTGGCGGTCGGTTTGCAGGTACAGGCTGCCGTCACGGATGCCGGTCCATTGCAGGGACGCGCCTTGGGCCAACAAGGCCAGGCTCCAGAGGCACAGGCCTGCGGCCATTTTCCATCCATGCCGTACTGGCCCCATCGCGAGCAAGCTCGCTCCCACAGTTGATTTGTGGTGGTCGCGGATAGTGTGTTCGGCACCAGGCTTTTGTGGGAGCGGGCTTGCTCGCGAAGAGGGCGGCACATCCACCATTGATGCAAGCTGACCCACCGCTTCCGCAAGAACAACCCCGCACCCTGTGGGAGCGAGCTTGCTCGCGATGGCGGCTTGGCGGGCAACCATGCTCATGCCGATTTCCCCAACAGCATCTGACGCATTGGCAGCAAATCGCTGGGCAGGATGATCAGCGTCTGCCACAGCGCCACGCCGCTGAGGCGGCAATACATGACAAGCATTGCCAGGGTGACACCCAGGTAGGCGATCGAGGACGCGGCGGCAGCGCCGACGATGCCGTAGCGCGGGATCAAAATCAGGTTCAGCATCAGGTTCAACAGCGCTCCCCCGCCCATCAGCAGCGAAACGGTACCGGGGCGATTCTTGCCCAGCAGGTCCAGGCGCAGGATGCTCGCATAGCACAACCCGAACACCCCTGGCAGCAGCGCCAACAGGGCCGGGTACGCTGGTTGATAGGCGATGCCGAACAGGGTAACGATCAGCCATTCGCCGACCAGTACCATGCCCAGGCAGGCACCCAGCATGGCCGTGGCGGTCAGGCGCAAGGCCAGCGGGGTCAAGCGCTTCATGTCTGAGTCTTGCTGCAGCAGGCGTTTCATCAGGGGCGTGGTGACCGCTTCCGGCACGATATGCAGCAGTTCGGCCGCCGCGCTGGCCATGGCGTAGTGCCCTAGCGCCGTGCTGCCCAACAGCGCGCCGATGAACAGGTAGTCCGAGCGCGTCATCAGTTGCTGGAACAACAGGTCCGGATGACTGCGGACACCGTAACGCAACAGTTCGGTCTGGCCGATGCGATCCCAGCACAGAGTGACCGCGTGATCGCGACGCAACCACATCCAACCCGCCAGCACCACCAGGCTCAGGCCCGCCAGCCAACTGATCAGCGCCGCTTCCAGCGCCGTGTCTTTCCACATCCAGAACAGCGCCACGAACAGCAACAGCGGGACCAGGGATTCCATCAGCCGCAAGGCGTTGAACACACCGACGCCGCCGGAGGCGTTGTGCAGCGTCAGCAGGCCGGTCTTGAGCACCGCCAGCGGCACGGCCAGCAACAGCAGCCAGGCCAGCAGTCCCAGATGTGTGGTGACGTCCAGTTCGGCACCGAACTCACGCACCAGGGCCACCACCAGCAGCGTCAGCAACCCCGCCAGCAGACAACCGAAGACCAGCACGTGGCTGAGCAACAGGCTCATCGAGCGATGCTGCGCCGCCTGATAACCCACGGCGGAATTCAGGCCCCCACTGGTGGTGGCACTGATCAGGTCCGGCAGGGTGCTGAGCAGCGCCAACAGCCCGCGTTCGCTGGGCCCCAGGATCCGTGCCAGCAACACGTTGCGCAACAGGCGCAGGCCGATCATCGCCAGGCTCGTGCCCATGCTCATCACCAAGAGCCTGAGGTAACGTGCGCGGTTCATGAACGTGCTCCTCGGCGAATACGCCAGGCCAATAACTCAGGATGACAGGCGTTGCGTTGGCTGACGCCGAAACGTGGCAGGTTCAGAGGGTCGCCGTCATGGCGATACAGTCCGGCCTCGGTGCCCAGCGCGAACGGAAAACCGTGGGCCGCTACCTGCTCGCGCACACGAGCGTCATTGTCACCGTTGGGGTAGCAATACACCGGCAAGGGTTGGGCACAGCCATTTTCCAAGGCCGTCCAACTGCGGGTCAGTTCTTCATGCAGGCGCTGGTCGTCCAGCCCGGTCAGGATCGCGTGGCTGGCGCCATGGGGGCCGAAGCGGACCAGGCCGGAATCTTCGAGCATGCGCACCTGGGGCCAGTCCAGCGCTTGGGGTTGGGAACCGTGCGGGCAGGTTTCGGTGAGGTCGCTCAAAGTGCGTGGGTCGAGGCTCTTGAGGCTTTGCAGGTAGTGCAGCAGTGCCAGACTGCGACGCTCGTCGTCGATGTCATCGAGCAGCACTGGCAACGGTCGACCGACGTGCTGCAAGTGCTCGATCAGCGAGCGCCGCGCTACCTGCCCATGGCTGCCCCACAGGGTTTCGCCGATGCTTTCCCACCAGAAATGCTGCCGGCTGCCAACGAAATCGGTGGACAGGAAAATACTCGCCGGCACCTGGTATTGGCGCAACAGGGGAAAGGCGTTCATGGCGTTGTCGCGCCAACCGTCGTCGAAGGTCAGGGCCACCCGGGGACGGTTTGGAACGCTTTCAGGATCGGCCAGCAACAAGGTCATCAACGGCACGCATTCAAAATGCTGTTGCAGCCAGATCAACAAGTGTTCGAACGCCTCGGGCCCCACGCACAGCTCGTTGCGATGGGGCAGTTCGGCGGCGCCATCGTTGTTCAGTACCCGGTGCAACATCAGAATGACGCCGGCGCCGCGTAATGCATGGCGACCCAGGGACGTGTTCAGGTACAGCCAGCCGCCGGTGCGCTTGATTGTGGTCTTGATGTGGGTATTGATCGGCATGTCAGGCACTCATCGAGTCTGATCGGGGGTCCATTGGTTGTAGCTGTGTCCGCGCAAGAACTGCCACAGGCCGGCGACCATGCCGGCCAGGGTCACCAGCACGAACGCGGCGAGGCGAAACGGTCTGGGCAAGCGATGACGCACGTCCAGCAGGCCGGCCACGGCGAAGGCGTAGCCGAGCAACTGGGCAGACAGGGCCATGCGGTAGAAACCATGCTCATCGAGCAGCCAGAGGTTGGCCACCAGCAGGGGCAGCAACAGCACTGGCGCCAGCCGGCGGATCAGCTTGTGGCTAATCAACGCGATGGCGTACAGGCCATGGCTCAGCGGGTTGAGTAGCTCACGCCGGGCCGCCAGACTGATCAGGCCGCCGACGGTGACGCGTTGGCGGCGGCTGAACTGTCGGCCGGCTTCGTCCACGCCTTGATCGAGCACCTTGGCGTCGTCGACGTAGACGACGCGTTTGCCGGTGACCGGTGCGCAGGTGTTGATAAAAAAATCGTCGTTGACCAGGGCTGGAATCGGTTGGTATAGCTCGCGGCGCAACGCTTGCAGCGCACCGTCCGCCGAGACCGTGCAACCGGCGCGACTTTCCACCCGGCGCAGCCAGGCTTCGTAGTGGCGGTACAGGCTTTCGCCCACGCTCAGGCCTGAGCCCGGGATGGGAATGTTCATGTTACCGACAGTACCGCCGACCCCTGGATCGGCAAACGGCGCCAGCAGGCGCTCAAACGTGCCGTCGAGCCAGTGAACATCAGCATCGGTAAACACCAGGATATCGCCGGTGCAATGGCTGGCCGCGGCGTTGAGTACGCTGTTCTTGCCTTGGCGCGGCAAGTCGAGCACCTCGATGCGCGGATCTTCGAAGCTGCGCGCCAGGGCCACGGTCTGATCGGTGGAGCCGTCGCTGGCGACAACGATCTGCAGGCTGGCGACCGGATAGTCCTGGGCCAGCAGATTGCGCAGTTTGTTCTCGATATTGCGTTGTTCGTTGTGCGCCGCAACGATCACACTGACCCGTTGCGCAGGTAGAGGCCCAGGCCTGAGCCTGGGGAAAAATGGCCCGACGAGCGTCAGCAGCAATGGGTAACCCAGGTAGGCGTATACCGGCAGTAACAGGCACAACCAGAAAATGAACTCAGCCACGGGCGGGCCTCCTTGCTTTCCAATGACAAAGGCTGAGGATGAGCGCGGCGCCGGCCAGGTGCAGGCGCACCCAGTGCAGGCCCCAGAGCTGCAGGGTCAGCCATGGGTTGCGGTGCTTATGGCTCTGACGCAGGCTCAGAACCAGGGCCGGCAACGTGCTGATCAACAACAGTGCCAGGCCCAGGCGTGCCTGACCTTGGAGCAAGGCGATCAGTGCCAGGCCGTCCAGGCCCCAGGCGCCAATCGACAGTGCGGGGAAGCGCAACAGGCGCAGGCTCGGCCCATGGCTGCGCAATAGCTGCCAGTGACTGCCTTGGCGCCACAGTTCCTTACTCATCCACTCGCGCCAGCTGCTTTCATAGCCCCAGTGCAAGGCCACGCTTTTGTTGACCTGCAACAACCGCGCACCGGCTTGGCGCAAGCGCAGGGAAAAGTCCTTGTCTTCGCCGGTGCGCAGGGTTTCGTCGAAGCCTGCGACCTGATCAAACCAGGCGCGGCGCATCAGCAGGGTGTTGCTGGGTAGCCACTGCACCTGGTGCCAGGGCCGTGAACCGGGGCGCTGGCTGCGGCGCTGCCAGGCTCGTGCGAACCACGGCGCTTGCCCGGGCATGTCCAAATCAAGGGCCAGCAAATCGCCGTGGTGGCCTTCCATTTCGATCAGCAGCGTGAGCCAGTCGGCCGGCATTTCCATGTCGGCGTCGATGAATGCCAGCCACTCACCACTGGCGACCGCAGCGCCGCGGTTGCGCAGGGCACCGATGTGCACGCCGGGCACCACCAGCACTCGCGCGCCCAGCTCGTTGGCGATGCGCGGACCGTGGTCGTCGGAGCCGTTGTCCACCACGATCAACTCGCATTCCAGTTGCGCCTGTCGCGCAGCTTCCTGCGCCGCCAACAGCGTCCGGGCGATATGCCGGGCCTCGTTGTACATCGGGATCACAATGCTGATGCGGCTCATGGCTGTGTCTCCCGCGGCACGGCTTGTTCGGCGTCGTAGCGCAATAGGCTGGTCAAGGCGAGCGTGATCCACAGTAACTTGTGGTTCGGCGCGCTGAGGAACATCAGGAACAACGCCAGCGACAGGAAACTCATGCCCAGGTGCGTCAACAGGTCCGCCTGGGCCCAGTCCCGGCGCTGGAGCCAGAGCTGGCGCGCGCGCATCAGGTTGTAGAGGCCCAGACCAATCATGCCGACAAACATCAGGCCTGCCGGTACGCCGATTTCGCTGAAGATTTCCAGGTAGGTGTTATGGGCCTGGCGGTACAGATCCCCCCGTTTGCGATTGGCCGAGAACGCCTTGGCATAGCCGGTGGGGGCGTAGTGCTGCGGAAACGTCCCGGGGCCAGAACCGAGTATTGGCTTCTCGCGGATCATCTGGCTGCCCACCACAATGTAGGAGGCGCGGCGACCCAGGGATCCGTCCTTGTGGTCGTTGGTGCCGGAGCTGAGGATGCTCAATGACTGGATGCGTGCCACGTAGCTAGCAGGCATCAAGGCGATAGTCGCTGGGACCATGAGTGCCACGCCGAGCATCGCGAACCCCAGGTGACGAGGACGCACGCGTGGTAACTGCGCCCGATAGTGATACAACCCGATCATCAGCGTCAGCAACAACACGACCAGTCCTGAACGCGATTCGGTCTTGGTCATTCCACCCAACAACAGGATGACACCGCCACCCCAGAACAACCGGTGCAGCAGGTTCTGGCTGCGTATGGTCAACAACAATGCCAGCGGTACGGTAAACGCAATCAACAGCGCAAAGGCGTTCGGGTCTTCCAGCAAACCCAAGGCGCGGCCCTGTTCCTGGTATTTGGCTGAAAACATCGCGAGCACGCAGGTCGCGGCGACGCTCACTGTCATTAGCCGGGCGAACATCTCCAGGTTCAGCTCGCGACCGATCAACAACGTGATCACGAACAAAATCGGCCCTACTGCGAGTTCACGCAATTGCGTCAGGGACAGGTCCATGTTTTCCGAGATCAACAGGCTCAGACCGTACAACACCATGAAGCCGAGCAATGGCTTCCAGATATTGCTACGCAAGCGCGTCGCAGGGATCTGGTGCAACGCCAACTGCAGCATCAAGATCAGGATCAGCGCCACGCCGAGAAATTTGCTGCCGGAAAACGCGTTGTCCTTGAACAGGCCTTCGAACGGCAGCAGCGCGGCAATGCCCAGCAAACCCCAGGCGGGCTTGCGGTACAGCACAGCGACACCCACCAGCCCAAGCACTGCACCCGGTGCGAGAAACGGATAAGGACTGGCCAGCAATGCCAGGCACACCAGCCCCAGCAGACCGACGATCGAGAGCGGGACGATCATGGCCGAGCCTCCCGTGCCGTGCGGATATAGAGTTGCGACCAGCGTTCGGCCAGCGTGCGCAGATCGTAACGGTCGCGTTGGGTGCGGCGCGCGTTGTCGGCGAGGATCCGCGCCAGGTGCGGTTCGCTGAACAGCGTTTCGATCTGGCGTGCCAGCTCCTCGCTGTCGGCTGGCGGGGCGAGCAGGCCGTTGTGGCGGTCTTGCAGGATATCGGGAATGCCACCGACGCCGAACGCCACCACGGGCACGCCGGCCTGCATGGCTTCGAGCAGGATCATCGGCGTGCCTTCGGTGCGTGAGCTGATCACCAGCGCATCGAGGCGGCTCCACCAGTCGTTCATGTCCGTCTGATAACCGGGCAGTTCGATGCGCATGGGTAGCCCGGCGTCAACGATGCGCTTGAGCAAGGGCTGGCGTTCCGGCCCGTCGCCGAGCATGACCGCGTGCAGCGAGGCATGGCGCTTGCACAACGGAATCATCGCGTCGAGGAACAGGTCCGGGCCTTTCTCGCTGCTCAAGCGGCCGACGTAGCCGACCCGCCAGCGTTGCCTGTCGTCGCGATGGGGCAGCGGCGTCGTGACGGCCGGCAGACCGTTGGGGATCACGTCGAGTTTTTCCGCGTTCACGCTGGCCTGGCGGTGCAGCGCCGCGATGCTTTCGGCCACGCACACCACGCGCTTGACCGGCGCGGTACGGCACAATTGCAGACTCAACCACGTATAGAACCGCTGCTTGGGGCTGCGCGGTGTAAAGCCGTGCTGCGTGATCACCAGCGGCAGGCGCAACAGGGTCGCCGCGGTCCAGCCGAACAACAGGCCCTTGAAGTTGTGCGTATTGATCAGCGGGCGCTCGGCGCGCCGTTGCCGCAGATGCTGCAACAGTTCGGGCCAACTGGCGCAGGAGTGACAGTCGATCCCGGCCTGGCGGAACCGCGTGATCAAGGTCGGCGGAGCCGCCAGGAACAGCACCTGATGCTGGCCGGGTGTCGCCACGCAATGATCGAGCAGCATCCGCTCGGCCCCATAGAAGCCACTGCTGCCGAGCAGATGAATGATCGACAGGGGGCGGCTGCGGTGGGACGGGCTGAACGGCGCGTTCAATTTTTCACCCAATGGACAAGGCTGGGCACGCTCCAGTTGCGGTGCGGGTTGATCTGATCGGGCGACTGCTCGTTGATCACCAGCAGCACCGGTAGGTCCAGTTGGTGGCCGATTTGCGCCGGATGCTTGAAGCGATGGTCGAAGAACTCACGCACGTAGACCAGGGCGATAGCCAACAGCAGGCCGCTGAACAAGCCGAAGGCGATGATCAGCACCGGCTTGGGAAACGCCGCAGAGGTGGGCTCGAATGGCGGGCTCAGCACCCGGGCGTTGGACAGGTCGTTGTCCAGCGAACGGGCGGAGCTGGCTTCGGCGAACCGTTGGGCATAGGTGGAGAACGCCGCATGCAGGGCGTTGATCTCGGTGTCCATCTGCCGCAGCTTGCTCTGGGTTTCCTGAAGTTGGTGGATGCGCTCCTTGAAGGCGGCGATACGTTCGACCTTCTGGTTGATCACCGAACTGACCACCGCCAGGTCGGTGGTGCGTTCCTGGATGCGGTTGTTCACCACTTTGAGGAACTGCTGGCGAGTGCGCACGATTTGCTCCCGGGCCAGCAGCATGGGTTCGCTGCTGGGCTGGAAGATCGCCAGGTCGTTCATGTAGCGGCTGACCTGGCTGGTCAATTGCTCGCTCATTTGCCTGATTTCCCGATCTTCGAAGGCAATGTTGTCCATGGTGGTGGTGAAGGTGAATGGGAAGGTGTAGTCGTTGAATCGCGAGCTGTTCGCCGCCGCCAGGCTGGCCTTGAGGTAATCCAGCCAGCGTTGGCCTTGCAGCAGACGGTCTTGGTACAGGTTCAGGGCCTGCTCCTCGGTGTTGATCGCATTCAAGCGAAAAGTGATTTCTTCCTTGGGATCGGAAGAACCCACGCCTTCAAGCAGCGTCAGGCGGTTGCCCTCCAAGCCGTCAAGGCGGGTCTGGTACTGGACTTTTTTCTGCTCGTAGAACGCCTGGGGCAACTCTATCGATTGCAGGTCCTGGCGACCGGTGAGGTAGTTTTCCAACAGTTGCGCCACGAACCGAGTGCCCTGGGCCGGGTCGCCGAAGCTGTAGACAATGGAGATGACGTTGGAGCCGGGCAAGGTCTCGATCTTCAGGTTTTCAATGGCCTCGTCGGTCAGTGTATCGAGCACGGTGTCGCGTACCGGATCGACCTCGAGCCCCAAGCCGTCGCGCAGCGGATTGATGACGTACTCACGCAATGGCTGGGTGACGTAGCGCTTGAGCGGTTCGCTCACCCACTTGTTGAGGATGCCTGGGCTTGGGGTGTACTCGCCCTGGTCGCGCAGCGTCTTGATGGTTTCGCGAATCAACGCCGGCGAGCGCAGGATGTTGCTCTCGGTTTCCATGTCCGCCAGTGACGGTGGAACGAACGTCGCGTTTTCCTGGTTCAGCGAAGTCGTGGCGTCGCCTTGGGAGAGTTTTTTCGACTGGACGATCACCTGGGCGGTGATATCGAAGCTCTGCTTGAGCATCAACGGCAGCACCAGGGCGATCACGGCGAAAATCAGGAAGACGCGCTTCACCCACTGCTTGTTGGCGAAGAAGATCCTGAAGAACTCGTGCAGATAGTTTTCCTTGGGGTTCATGATCGGTCACCTGGGTCAGTTGCTGCCGCTGCTATTGTTGTCGAGGTCGTAGCCGAAGCTGACGCCAACGCCCTGGAACAACACCACGTCGGCCAGTTGCCGAGCCATTTCACCGGCTTTGGCCAGGCCGGTCTTGGGCACGAAAAGCATGTCTTCCGGTTGCAGGTAGGCGATCTGCGAGGCGTCTCCGCTCAGGGCCTTCTCCACGTCGTAGTGGCGGGCTTCAACCTGATTGCCGTTGCGACGCATGATCACCACCGAGTCGAGCCTTGCCTTGACGTTTGTGCCCCGGGCCAGGGTTAGCGCCTCGAGAACGGAGATCGGCCGGCGGATCGGGTAGGAACCGGGTTGGGCCACTTCACCGAGGACATAGATCTCGTTGCCGCCGGTGGACTTGAGCAGCACGTCTACCGTCATGTGGCCGGGCAGTTGGGCATAGCGCTCGTTGAGGAAGGTTTCCAGTTGGGTGACGGTCATGCCTTGCAACGGTACGGCACCGATTTCCGGGAAGCTGGCGTAGCCATCCCGGCCCACGATGATTTCCCGGCTCATGCCGGTGGCCGGGTGGGTCAGGGTGTTGCGCAGGCTCGTCTCGCCGGACAGCGGGCTGGTCACCATGACGGTCAATTGGTTGCGATTGGGCTGGAACAGCATCTTCTGGTTGTAGGCACGCTGCACTGCCAGGCGCGCCTCGTCGGTGGTCAGGCCGGAGACTTTCACCGAGGTGTTGGCGCCCGGCAGTTCGATACTGCCGTCGGGCATCACCTGTTGCGTGCCGTTGAGTTGGCTGGCGGCGGTGAAGTTCAGGGCAACCTGGTCGCCCGGCTGCACGCGGTAAGCCTGGGAAGAGGTGGTGTCGATGTGAAAAATCACATCCAGCACATCCTGCGGCCTCAGGGTCTGTTCGACCTTGGGCATGTCAGTGGCCTGGGCATTGGCCGGCGCAGCCGTGAGGATCTGCACCGGCATCGAGCGGGTGTCGCTGGTACTGGAGCAACCGGCAAGCGGCAGCAACAGCAGGACAAGCATTTTGGCGTTCATCTCGTCATCCTTTTGCAGGCTTACAGGTTGTTGTAGAGCCACTTGGGCATGTAGTACTTGCGGCGGTTGAACACGCTGCCGACCACTTTCGCGCCTGCTTGGGACAGGCGCTGGCGGGCGGCCTGGGCCACTTCCCAGCGGGTGTCTTCACCGCGTACCACCAGCACCACGCCGTCCGCCTGGGTACTCATGACCAGGGTGTCGAAGGCCGAGTACACCGCGTCAGCGTCGATCACCACGAAGCGGTACTGCATCGCCAGTTGCTTGAACAACGGGCGCAGACGCTCGGGACTCAAATGTTCGGCATTGCGCCCGAGACGGCCGTGGGGCAGCACATCGAAGGGCAGGCTGGAGGACTGCACTACGCAGTCCTGCAACAAGGGCGGCGACACGCTGTTGAACAACAGGTCGCTGAAGCCGCGCTCCTTGTGCAACGCCAGTTGCTGGCTGAGGTTGTGCGGTGACTGGCTGGCGTCCACCAGCAGCACACGACCGCTGCTCATCTGCGCCAGTTGAGCGGCCAGCGCCATGGCGCTGGTGCTGGTCCCGGTACCGGTGTTGGCGGCCGTCAGAAGCAGGATCCGCAGGGAAGGGTCGAGCACGGTCGAGGTCAGATTGGTCTCGCTCGGGCTTGCAATGGTGAGGATGTTCGTTGAGCCGTCCATTTAACTCGCTCCGTGGCCGCTGAAAACTTTGAAGGGGGTAATCATCAGGATCTTCAAATCCAACAACAGGCTTTGTTCAGCGATGTAGCTGAGGTCCAATTCCACGCGCTGGTCGAAGTCGATATTGCTGCGCCCGGAGATCTGCCACAGGCCGGTCAGGCCGGGGTAAATGCTCAGGCGCACAAGATGGTTGTCCTTGTAGCGATAGGCGTTGAACGAGGTCGGCCGCGGGCCCACCAGGCGCATGTCGCCGGTCACTACATTGATCAGGTTCGGCAGTTCGTCGAGGCTGCTGCGTCGCAGGAACCGGCCGATGGGAGTAATGCGTGGGTCGTTGTCGATCTTGAAGTCGATGGCATCGGCGCCGTGCTTGTTGAGGTGGCGCAGCGACTCCTTGAGGGCTTCGGCGTTGGCGACCATGGTGCGGAACTTGTACATGCCGAAAACCCGGCCTCGGTAACCGGTACGCTTCTGCACGAACAGCACCGGGCCGGGGCTGGAGAACTTGACCAATAGGGCCAGGCCCAGCAGCAGCGGGCAGAGCATCACCAGGATCGCCAGTGCGCCGAGGCAGGCCACCACCCGGTTGGTGCGTGAGACGGTCCAGGGCCGACCGCCGTCGCGACCGGTCAGCCAGCCACGACCTTGTCGGTGGATGGCGGCGTCCAGGCGCCTGCGGTGGTCGGGGTCGACACGTTTGTCGCGTCCGCGGGTATCAATCGGAATGTCTTGCTCATGGCGGGTCATAGGTTCCTCCGCTGAAGTTCAGCCGTGAACGGCGCGTGGGCGATGGGAAATGCGTAGTAATCGAGGAACCACTGGACGAAGCGGCCCAGACCGTCGTCCAGCGCGATGCCGGGCCGGAAACCGGTGGCCCGTGCCAGGTCGCTGGCGTCGGCGCAGGTATTGAGCACATCCCCCGCTTGCAGCGGCAGCAGCTCGATGCGGGCGGTGCGGCCCAGGTGTTTCTCCAGCAGCGCCACGTAGGTGCGCAGTGCCACCGGATGCTGGCCGCCGATGTTGTAGACCCGCCAGGGCGCACGGCTGGTGGCGGGGTCCGGTTGTTCGTGATCCCGCAGCGGCGTGACGTGGGGCGGTTGTTCGATCAGCCGGGCGATGCTTTCGATGATGTCGTCGATGTAAGTGAAATCGCGCTGGTGCTCGCCATGGTTGAACAACTGCAGCACACGGTCTTCAGCAATGGCTCGGGCAAATTGGATCGGCGACATATCCGGCCGGCCCCAAGGGCCGTACACCGTAAAGAACCGCAGGCCGGTGCAAGGGATACCGAACAGATGGCTGTAACTGTGGGCCATCAACTCATTGGCTTTTTTGCTTGCCGCGTACAGCGACAGGGGATGGTCCACGTTGTCCTGCACCGAATACGGTGTGCGCGAGTTGGCGCCGTAGACGGAGCTGGAGGAGGCGTAGATCAGGTGCTTGACCGGATACCGGCGGCAGCTTTCCAGGATGTTCAGGAACCCGGTGAGGTTGCTGTCGACATAGGCCCGCGGGTTCTCCAGGGAGTAACGCACCCCGGCCTGGGCGGCGAGGTGAATCACCACCTCTGGGCGGCGGGTTTGGAACAGTTCATCGATGGCCGATGCGTCGGTGAGGTCGATCCGGGCCAGGGGGAACTCGCCAGCCTGGTCTTTCACCCAGGCCACGCGGTCGTGCTTGAGCTGCGGGTCGTAGTAGTCGTTGAAATTGTCCAGCCCGCACACCCGATGCCCGTCGCGCAGCAGTCGCAGCACGCAATGGGCGCCGATGAAACCGGCCGCGCCGGTCACCAGGATATTCACGCTTGCGGCCCTTGGGTTGGCAGGCTCGGCACGGTGTGCCGCAGGCCGATGCCGCGATACAACAGCCCGGCGGCGGCCAGGTGTTCGGGGTTGTACAGGTTGCGGCCATCGATGATGACCCGGGCGCGCAGTTTGCTGGCCAGCAGTTCGAAGTCCACCACACGGAAGTTCTTCCACTCGGTGCAGATCACCAAGGCGTCAGCATCTTCCAGGGTGTCGTCGCGGGTGGCGCACAGATTCAGGTCTTTGCGATAGCCATAGAGACGGCGGCATTCGGACATGGCTTCGGGGTCATAGGCCTGGACCCGGGCGCCTTCGCGCCACAGCGCTTCCATCAGGTAGCGGCTGGGCGCTTCGCGCATGTCGTCGGTGTTGGGCTTGAAGGCCAGGCCCCAGATGGCAATCGACTTGCCGGCCAGGCCATCAGGGAATTGCAGCGCCAGTTTCCCGAACAGGATGTGTCGCTGGCTGTCGTTGACGTCGGTGACACTGCGCAGCAAGCGCAGTGGCATGCCGCTTTGTTCGGCGGTGTGGAGCAGGGCGCGCAGGTCCTTGGGAAAGCATGAACCGCCAAAGCCGCAACCGGGGTAGATGAAGTGATAGCCAATGCGCGGGTCCGAGCCGATGCCCTTGCGCACCGCTTCGATGTCAGCGCCCAAGCGTTCGGTGAGGTTAGCCAGTTCGTTCATGAAGCTGATGCGGGTGGCGAGCATCGCATTGGCGGCGTACTTGGTCAGTTCCGCGCTGCGGTTGTCCATGAACATCAGTTTTTCGTGGTTGCGGCAAAAGGGCGCGTAGAGCTCCGTCATCTGGTCGCGGGCCAGCGGGTCGGCGGTGCCGACGATGATCCGGTCCGGGCGCATGCAGTCGGCCAGGGCGCTGCCTTCCTTGAGAAATTCGGGGTTGGACACGACGCGTACGGTGAGTTTTTTCAAGCCCCGGCGTTCAAGGACCTGGCGCGCGCATTCGGCGACTTTGTCGGCCGTGCCCACTGGCACCGTGGACTTGATGATCAGGGTGCGATCGCTGTCCATGAAGTCGGCGATTTGCCGAGTGACTGCCAGTACATGGCTCAGGTCGGCCGAGCCGTCTTCATCGGCGGGGGTGCCGACGGCTATGAAGATCAGTTCACCGTGGTTGACCGCGTCGCTGGCTTGGGAACTGAACAACAACCGCCCGGCCTTGATGGTGTCTTCGAGCAACGCGGACAGTCCCGGTTCGCTGATGGTCGGGACCGCTTGCTGCAGTTGCCGGATCTTGTTGGGGTCGATGTCGATGCACAAGACGCGGTGCCCGACATCGGCCATCGCGGCGGCTTGGATCAATCCCACATACCCCGTTCCAAATACGCTCACGTCCATTCTTGGCGCGCCTCATAAACCGTTTGATGTAACTCGGATGAAACTGTTTAGAGGGGTATAGCGCAGCCTTCAGAAAAGCGTGTCAGCAAAATGACAGTTGTCAGTGTTGGCAATTCAAGTGAAATCGGGCCTTTTGATATCAAGTCATTGACTGAGTTAGAGAAGTGTTTGTTTTACGGGGTGTGCAGGCTATTTAACAAAGCGATGAACGGTATATATCCATAGATTTTCATATTTTGTTACCTGTTTTCGTGTCGTTTTTGGGGTAACTTTTTTTTGACGCATGGTTAAGAGGGGGTGTTTCTTGCGCTTTGAAAAGCGGCTGCTAACGTGCAGGAACGAAGCGCTTTCGATACCGCGATCCGGTCGAGGAAAACATGGCCCGCTACCTCAAGGAATTGCTGCTGTTTTTGTACCTGCTCAAGGGGTACGCCTATTACCTCGACCGTCTCGATGCGTTGGGCCTGGGCTTGGCAACCTTGCTGTTCGGCGCCATGTTCGTGTGGTTGGTGGTGGCGCTGTGGATGTGCGCCTACATACGCCAGACGATGGTGAGGCATGTGTTTGCCTTGGCGCTGTTTGTTTCAGCGGTTTTTTTCGAGGTGTACACCCAGGTCACGGACAGTTACCTGACCTACAGCCAGTTCGTCTCGCTGGTGTACTCGGGAGGGTTCATCCAGGAAGCGGCCTATCAGTATCGCGAGGTGATCGTCAGTGCGGTGATCGGCGGCTTGTTGCTATTGTTCGGCATCGCCCTCAAGCCTCGGCGGACGCTGCGAGTGCCCGGTTATCTGCCGGTGCTCGCACCCATACTGGGCGTGGTGTTGCTCAGTGGCGTGCTGTTCGTGCGGGCGGGCGAGGGCGCGCGCGGCCTGCCGGTGATGTACACGCCGTTGGCCTATTTGAATCTCTTTGCCTACGAGTCCTTGCACAACACCATCGGCCCCCGGGAGCCGGTCAGGCTGGCAAGGCGAACGTCGGCGATCGAGCATGACATTGTGCTGATCATCGATGAAAGCATCGCTGGCAATTATCTGGATATCAATACGCCGTCCGGCGTCTACACCGGGCTGAAGACGCCGCCCGACGGCGTGGACATTTTTAATTTCGGCTACGCGGCCTCCATCGCCAACTGCAGCGCCGACACCAACGTCACCCTGCGTTACGGTGGCACTCGCGCCGACTACGTGCGCATCAACAGTACCTTGCCGTCGATCTGGCAGTACGCCAGGAAGGCCGGCTTGCGTACTGTCTACATCGACGCCCAACGCACCGGCGGCAACCTGCAGAACCTGATGACCAAACTGGAAAAACAGGACATCGACGAATTCGTCCAATTCGACCAGGTCAGCGTGCGCGACCGCGACATGGCGGCGGCGGCGAAGTTGATCGAACTGCTGGGCGACCACCGGGCCGAACTGGTGGTGATCAACAAGGTGGGGGCGCATTTCCCGGTACACGACAAATACCCCGATGATTTCATGAACTACCGCCCGGCCTTGCCGCGCGGGCAGTTCCAGGAAGTGACCGATACCGGCAGCCGCGACGGCTTCAATGGGCAGAACGATGATTGGTTGTTGTACCGCAACGCCTACCAGAACACCTTGCTGTGGAACATCGGTGAGTTCTTCAAGCGGATTTTTCAGCAGGCCAATCTGAGCAACGCTGTGCTGATCTACACCTCCGACCACGGCCAGGACCTGCACGAGCGCGGCAACCCCGGGCTCAACACCCACTGCGACGGTAACCCGGTGGCGGAAGAGGGATTGGTGCCGTTGGTGGTGATCCAGGGCAGTCAACTGCGCACCCTCGATTGGCGCGATGCTTGGGCGCAAAACAAGGACCGCTCGAGCCACTACAACATCTTCCCGACGCTGTTGCAGCTGATGGGGTATGACCCGGCCGGGGTCGAAGCGGCCTATGGCAAATCCTTAAGTCAACCGACCGATGATGACTTCACCTTCAACTACCGTTTCAACGCACGGCTGGGGGCCAAGCCGGCGTGGAAACACATTGATCTGGGCAGCATCGTGACACCGCCAGCCGGGCAGGCTGAAATGACGGCGGGGCATTAACCCGCGAACCCGCGAACCCGCGAACCCGCGTGGGCGCGATGCGCTCACGCGTAACTTCCCCCAAGGGCTCTCACTGCGCTTCAACCTCCGCTATCCTGACTCCCTCGCTTATCTGTCGAGCTTTACCATGCTTGAGGTCCACGACGTCTTCAAAAGCTACACCACGCCGCAAGGCCCGTTGCCGGTACTGCAGGGCGTCGACCTCAGGCTGAAGCCGGGCAGCAGCCTGGCGCTGATGGGGGAGTCGGGCAGTGGCAAGAGCACGCTCCTGCATCTGGTCGCGGGGCTGGACAAGGTCGATCGCGGCAGCATTCGCAGCGGCGAGTATCGACTCGACGGCATGAGCGAAAGCCAGTTGGCGAACTGGCGACGTACCGAAATCGGCCTGGTGTTCCAGCAGTTCAACCTCATCAGCAGCTTGCCGGTGGAGGACAACTTGGCATTCCAGGCGCGGCTGTGCGGCCGCTATGACCCTGTCTGGCAGGCCCATCTGGTGCGGCGGCTCGGGCTGAAAGACTTGCTGCAACGTTATCCCGAACAGCTTTCCGGCGGACAGCAGCAACGGGTGGCGCTGGGGCGGGCTCTGGCTTCGCGGCCGCCGTTGTTGCTGGCTGATGAACCCACCGGCAGCCTCGACGAAGCCACCAGCGACGAGGTGTTGCAGCTGTTGTTGGAGTTGCTGGACGGCAGCTCCACGAGCCTGCTGATGGTTACCCACAGTCCACGGGTGGCGGCGCGCCTGGCCCATCGCGTGGCGTTGCACCATGGGCGCCTGGCGCAGGTGGCCCAGGGGTGATGATCTTTCGCCAGACCCTCAAGGCGCTGCTCAGCCATTGGCGCCAACACCCGGTGCAGTTCTTCAGTGTGCTGACCGGGCTCTGGCTCGCCACCAGCCTGCTCACCGGCGTGCAGGCGCTGAACAGTCAGGCCCGGGACAGCTACGCCCGGGCCAGCCAGCTTATCGGCGGTGAACCCCAGGCCAGCCTCAGTGCACCCGGCGGCGGCACCTTCCCTCAGCAATGGTTTGTCGACCTGCGGCGCCAAGGCTGGCCGGTGTCGCCGGTGGTGCAGGCGCGGGTGATGCTCAAGGGGCATGAAGACCAGCGCCTGCAACTGATGGGCATCGACCCGGTGTCGCTGCCCCCCGGTACGGCGCTGGCGGGGCAGGCGCGAGAGATCACCGAGGTGGTGGAGTTTTTTAGCGATCCTGGCCGCACCTGGATCGCTCCACAAACCTTGCAAGCCTTGGGGATGGGCGAGGGTGACCGGCCTCAAACTGTCGATGGGCAATCCCTGCCGCCGCTGCACGCCCAGGCGGACATGGCGCCGGGCGTATTGTTGATGGACATCGGTTTTGCCCAACAGGTACTCGCGCTGCCGGACCAGCTGTCACGACTGCTGTTGCCCGCCACGTCCTCTGCGGCGTTGCCGGAGGCGTTCAACGGTCGGCTGCAATTCAAGCGCGCCGATGAAGAAAACAACCTGTCGCGCCTGACCGAAAGCTTTCACCTGAACCTCGACGCCTTGGGGTTTCTCTCCTTCGTAGTGGGGTTGTTCATCGTTCACGCGGCTATCGGCCTGGCCCTGGAACAGCGCCGCAGTCTGCTGCGAACCTTGCGGGCCTGTGGCATCAGTGCCCGGGTGTTGATCACCTGCCTGGCCCTTGAATTGGGCGCGCTGGCCTTGCTGGGCGGGATCGCCGGGGTGCTCAGCGGCTATTGGCTGGCGAGCCTGTTGTTACCCGATGTCGCGGCGAGCCTGCGGGGCTTGTACGGTGCTGAGGTGGTTGGGCATCTGAACCTCAGCCCGTGGTGGTGGCTCAGTGGCGTAGGCTTGAGCCTGCTGGGTGCGTTGTTGGCCGGGGCCGACAGCTTGCTGCGGGCCGCGCGCCTGCCCTTGTTGGCGTTGGCCAATCCCCAGGCCTGGCATCAGGCCCATGCGCGCTGGTTGCGACGCCAGGGCTGGGTGGCGACACTGGCGGCGCTGATCGCCGTGTCGGCGTTGATCTGGGGCGACAGCCTGGCCAGCGGTTTTGTCTTGATGAGCACCTTGTTGCTGGGGGCGGCGCTGGCCTTGCCGGTGTTGCTCAATCGCGTGCTGAACTTGCTGGTGCGCCGCAGCCGTTCGGTGCTCGGGCAATGGTTTCTCGCCGATTGCCGCCAGCAACTGCCGGCATTGAGCCTGGCGCTGATGGCTTTGTTGCTGGCGCTGGCGGCCAATATCGGTGCTGGCAGCATGACTGCAGGCTTCCGCCAGACCTTCAGCAACTGGCTCGAACAACGGCTGAGCGCCGAGTTGTACATCAATCCGCAAACCCCGGCCCAGGCGGTGGAGTTGCACGCCTGGCTCAAGCAGCAACCAGCGATCACTGCCGTCGTGCCCATCTGGCAGGTATCGATCCCGTTGCAGGGTTGGCCGGCGGATATCCACGGCATCATCGATCATCCCCACTATCGCCAGCATTGGCCGCTGTTGGAATCGGCCAGTGACGAACCTTGGGCACAACTCACCCACGCCGACACGCTGATGCTCAGCGAACAGCTGGCCCGGCGCCTCAAGGTGAGGATTGGCGACCCGTTGACTATCCCGACACCCACCGGGCCGTGGACGCCGCGGGTCGTCGGGATCTATGCCGACTATGGCAACCCCAAGGGCCATGTGCTGGTCAATGCCGATCATTTGCTGGCGCACTGGCCGGACCTGACGCCGAATCGCTTTAACCTGCGTATCGAGCCGTCCGCGATGGCTTCGATGCTGACGGCGTTGCAAAGCCGGTTCAGCCTGGACGACAGTCGCATCGTCGATCAGGCCCGGCTCAAGGGCTGGTCGACCCAGGTGTTCGAACGCACCTTTGCCGCCACCGCCGCCCTTAACAGCTTGACCCTGGCGGTGGCCGGGGTGGCGTTGTTCATCAGCCTGCTGACCCAAAGCCAGAGTCGCCTCGGGCAGTTGGCGCCGTTGTGGGCGCTGGGGGTAACGCGCCGGCAACTGATGCTGCTCAACCTTGGCCAGACCTGGCTGTTGGCGCTGCTGACCCTGATATTGGCCTTGCCGTTGGGCATCGCCCTGGCCTGGTGCCTGGACGCGGTGATCAACGTGCAGGCTTTCGGTTGGCGCCTGCCGTTGCGGGTGTTCCCGTTGCAGCTGGCGCAGTTGCTGGCCCTGGCGATGCTCGCCACGCTACTGGCATCGGCCTGGCCGCTGTATGCGTTGTACCGCACGCAGCCGGCGGATTTGCTGAGAACCTTTGCCCATGAAGATTAGAGTCGGCCTGATGGTGCTGGCGTTGCTCAGCGGTTGTGATGACTCTCCGTCGGCGCAAAAGGGCTTTGCCGGCCTCGGCGATCAGGCTGTGGCATTCACACCGGTGGTGCCCGGCCGGGTGTTCAGCTTTCCTGCTGACCACGGGCTTCATGAGGGCTTTCGCATCGAGTGGTGGTACGTCACCGCCAACCTCAAGGATGCCGAAGGGCGTGAGTTCGGTGTGCAATGGACGCTGTTTCGCAGCGCCTTGAACGCGGCTCCCCAGGCCAGCGGCTGGCGCAACCAGACGATCTGGCTCGGCCACGCCGCCGTTACGTCCGCCACTGTCCACCATGCCGCCGAGCGTTACGCACGGGGTGGCGTGGGGCAGGCCGGGGTGCATGCGACACCCTTCGAGGCGTGGATCGACGACTGGCGCTTCGGCACTCAAGCGTCAGGCGTCGATCCTCTGGCGGATATGCAACTGCAGGCCCGGGCCCCGCACTTCAACTATGCGCTGCGGCTCACGTCGACTCGCCCGCTGGTGTTGCAGGGCGATCACGGTTTCAGCCAGAAATCCGAACAGGGCCAGGCGTCGTACTACTACAGCCAGCCGTTCTTCCAGGCCAGCGGTCAACTGGAGATCGATGGCCAACGTTACTCGGTCAGCGGCCCGGCCTGGCTTGACCGCGAATGGAGCAGCCAGCCCCTGACGGCAAACCAGACCGGGTGGGATTGGTTCTCCCTGCACCTGGACAGCGGTGAGCACGTGATGCTCTATCGCATGCGCCACAAGGCGGGTGAACCGTACCTGACGGGCACTTGGATCGATGCCCAGGGCCAGGCGCAAACCCTGCACGCGGGGGAGATCAGCTTGGTGCCACTGGACACCGCCAAGGTCGCCGATCGGTCGATGCCGGTGCGCTGGTCGATCAAGATCCCCGGCAAGCAGCTCGACGTCACCACCCAGGCCTTGAACCCCAACGCCTGGATGAACCTGCGTATTCCCTATTGGGAAGGGCCGGTGCGGTTGAGCGGCAGCCACATTGGCAACGGCTACCTGGAAATGACCGGCTACTGAGAATCGCCGGAACTCCCCGCTAACGTCAGCCCTCATACCTTATGAATGCCTCGCAGGAGCCCGTCATGAGCGATGACCTCAAACCTCCGTCGCTGGCCGATTGGCAGCGGTTGTTCAACGACCAGGCCTATTGGCAACAGTCACCCGATGCTCACTTCAGCGAGTTGATGCGGATGAACGATGATCTGTTCGGCCAGGGGGCTATTGATCTGGCGCAGTGGCAGGCGCTGAAGGCCAAGGCCGAGCAACTGCACCAGCGTTCCCCGGATGCCAATGTCGCTGAAGAACTCGCCGACCCTGATGCCTGATCGCCAGGCTTGAAAACCCAAAGGAGCTCGTCATGAACCACCGTTCCGATCAAACGCCGCACAACCCTGACGAGCCGGCGATGCCTGGCGAAGTGGAACGCGACAACGACGCCCTGCGCCCTAACGATCCGGCCAGGCGCAAACAGCAGCAGGGGGACTCCGAGGCGGGAGAGACCGATGCGCAAAAAGCCGGGCGGCGTCAGTCGTCGATCATTTCGACGCAGGATGAATAATTATTTAAATGGGCTCGCGGAAATATCCTGCAAGTTCCACTAGTATTGTGCCGTTCGCCCAGTGTCAGGCTCTTTACCAGTGCATGGAATGCCGAGGCCGTCGCACTGGGCGAACACCTCTCAGGGGCAATATCCCCGTTTACTTCAATGCACATCGGCCAGCAGACCTGGCCGGTGCATTGACAGATGCTCTCGAATTAACTGACGACCAGTGAACGCCAGTCATCGGAACCCGAGGTGCCGCTGACTTCGTGGGTCCAGGTGATCTTGCGATAAGTGAAGTGCACATCTTCCAGATGGGTGAAATGCGCGTTCGCGGGATCCTGGCAATTGAGCATGAAGTCCTTTATCTCGACGATGAGCGCGTCCTCCAGTGTCGTGGTGTAGTAGTGCTCCTGGGTTCCGGCAGCCGAAGTGCGGTACCACTGGATTTCGACTTTGGTCAGGCGTTCGCCGCTGGTCAGGGCGGCCAGCAACAGTGGCGAAGCCTTGTCGAATACTTTGGTGATGATCAAAGGCTTGTGTATGCGTTGACCGGTTGGCTGACCCGACTGAGGGTCGCGCGGGATCATTACCTGGTGCTCGAAGCCTTGCACCATGACCTGGTCTTCATGACCTTCTTGGTAAGTATTGCCGACTGAGTCGGCTGTAAACGCGCCAGCAGTGATCAGGCCTTGCTTGGTGCCTTCGATGGATATGTAAGCGGGGGTAGCCAATGGATGCTCTCCTTCCTGGATAACTTAAGGGCCTGGGACGGGAATCGTCCCGAGGTGGCCTGACGGTTATCAAGAGCTATGCCACTTAATAAAAATACATATAAATCAAACGGTTATATTTTTGCTTTGTAGGCCGCTGTGTTGAGCGGAGCGGAATGCGCGTAAGAGACCGCCCAGTGCTGTGCATCCTATAGCGCACTGGGCCGGCACGGCGGCCCTACAGGCGAAGCGGCTTGTCGTTGAGTTTCGCGACAGGTCTGTAGCGCAACTTCCTACACATTCCGCCTTCCGCCTATTCCTACAGGCCCAACGCAGCCCTGCATTCATCGATGGAGCGCTGTTGCGTCTCGGCATACAGCCCCAACTCATCAATGGTCGCGCGCCCCAGCGCCTCTTCAAAAGCCTGGCGATTGGACTGTCCGGCATAGCGATTCTGGGCGGCATCGCCGAGGTTCGACTGGAAGATACCGGCGGCGCTGACCGGCAGGAAGTCCTCGTACACCAAGGGCTCGGCGCGCAGGTATTGCTGCTCCAGCAACTGTTCCAGCGAGGCTGTTTGCTCGACGCTGCCCTTGGCGGCGAGGCCTTTTGGCGTCACGAAATAACGAAAGTACGCCAGCGCCTGTCGACGCAGTTCATCGTGGTTGTCGGGGAATTGGGCAAAGTGTTCGCCCATCAGCGTGTTGTAGCGTTCGGCGTTGGCTTCGTTGGGGAAATCCCCCAGCGCATCCCGTGCGGCGTTCAGGAGTTGATCGTAGAGCGCGCGCCCCTTGGGCGTGAGGGCCGCGCCCCGTTGCTCGATTTCGCCAAAACGGGCGCTGTGGCTGCCTTGGGATTGTGGCTGGTCGGTGAAACTGACGGACTCATCGAGCGCCTTGAAACTGGTCTGGCGCAGCAGGATCGGGCAATGGCGACGGGGCGGGCCTTCGATCACGGCTTTGGGCGTGATGCCGTGCACGGGCATCTGGGCCTGGACGATGTCGATGTCCAGGGTGCGTGGCGTCAGGTGATTGATATGCGGACCCTTGAAGGCCACCACATCGGCGATCAAACGATGTTGGGTGCTCAGCTGCCGATACTGCTCGGCCGTGACCGTCGCGCTGTGGTGCCAGCGAAACGTTTCCAGCGCCTGTAGGACGAAGTCCTCGGCTTGTGGCGCCGTCAGGCCGCCCTGGCGTTCGGCGAGGTCGATGAGTTCAAGCGCGGTGGGGGTAAAGATCTGCCGCTTATCCAGCACCGATTCGGCAAAGGCCCGAAGCTCGGTGTTCTCGATCAGTTCCAGGCGCAGCAGCGAGGTAAACACCCGGAACGGGCTGATCTGCAAGGCGGTTTCATGCACGGCGCGAAATGCCGTGGAATGCACCGGCACCCCGGCCGGCGTGAGGTCGTAGTAACCCACCGGCTGCATGCCCATGACCGCGAACAGGCGACCCAGAGTGGTCAGTTCTGCGGCGGTGCCGACGCGGATCGCGCCGTGGCGTTCGAGGTCCAGGCGCTGGAGTTCGCCGGTGCTGCGCAGGTGTTCGGCCAATGACGGATTGTCTGCCAGCACCTGGGCATTGGTTTGCTCCACCAGCTTCATCAATGCGCCGTACAGCGGTACCTCGTCGCGGTACATGCCGGACATCGCTTTGGAGAAGCGTTGGCGGATCAGGTCGGGACTGACGAAGCTCATTGTGAAAGTTCCTGGTTCGGGCGGTGGGAAAGTTGAGCGAAAGATCGCAGCCTTCGCCAACGCCGACAAACGAAGAATCTTCAGGACTTCATTCTGCCAGGGACTGATCCAGCTACTCGATCCAGTGCCGCATGAGCAGGCAGCCGGTCACTGCCCCAACCCCTTGAGGAATTCGCGATACAACGCTGCGGTTTTCCCCGGCTTTTCAATCATGGGCAGGTGACCGACCCCGTCCCAGATTTCCACCCGCAAATCGGCGATGCCCTTGCTCCACACGGGCACGCTGCTGACGTCGATCACGCGGTCCTGACGACCCCAGAGCAACAGCGACGGGGCACGGATGTCAGCCAGGTGTGGTTCCATCGGCGGACTGGCGCGAAAGTCGCGGTAGATCTCTGCCAGTTCCTCCCGGCGCTGTATGTAGCGCTCGGCCAATGCTGCCATCACCATGCTCGGCACCCAGGGCGGCGAGGCCATGGTCATTGCGTAGAAGGGCGCGAACTCTTCCCTCGAGTGCACAAGGGACGGGTTATGGCCGGCGGCGAGCTGGCGGTCCATGTCGCTGGGCTGGGGTGACGTGACGCCGGCCGGATTGAGCAGCGCCAGGGTCAGCACGCGTTCAGGCGAAGTGGCCGCCAGCCACGCGGCGAGATGACCGCCCATGGAGTTACCGATCACATGGACCTTGTCCAGGCCACAGGCGTCGAGCAACTCGATCATTCGCCGGGCCTGGGTCGGGATGTCATAGCCGCCGCCGGCCTTGAAGCCGGTTTCGCCGTGGCCGGGCAGGTCGGGGATCACCACCCGGTAGTCGCCGACAAACTGCCGGGCAACGCGCAGCCAGAGTTCCTTGTCGCCGCTGTAGCCGTGCAGCATCAGGATATTGCCGGGTGCCTCATAGGGCCCGCCTTGCCAGGTCGACACAGTCATCTCGCTGATGGGCACGGTGATTTTTCGCAGCCGGTAGAGGCGTGCCTCCAGGGCCATGCTCGTGTCGTACAGCACATGGCCGATGCCTGGGTATGTCAACCAGCTCCAGGCGATGAACACAGCAAGAACCACCAACAACACCAGCATATTTTGCCCTCCATGGGTCACGAAAGAATGTGATCGGCCAGCCTGAGTCGACGGGTCAGACAGTGATAAGTGAAGCTGAAACCGGGGAACATCGCGATGACGTGGCCGCTTTTGCTTTGATACCAGCTGTGACACCCGCCGGATTTCCACACGGTGCGTTGCATCTCCCGGTGGATCATCTCGGTGTAGCGCTGTTCGGCCGCCGGCCGCACTTCGATGCTACGCAGGTTTTGCCGGTTCAGGGTGCGAATACAGTCCAGGATGTAGTTCATCTGTGACTCGATGATGAACAGCGCCGAGGTGTGGCCACTGCCGGTGTTGGGTCCGGTCACGATAAACAGGTTGGGAAAGTCCGGCAGGCTGGTGCCCAGGTAGGCGCGCGGGTATGGAGCCCAGGCCTCGCGAAGGCGCCTGCCGTTTTTGCCGGTCACCGGGTAGGGAACCACCCCGTCGGTGGCATCAAAACCTGTCGACCAGACGATCAGGTCCAGCTCGATGTGTTGGCCGTTCCGGGTGAGGATCCCGGTTTCGTCGAGGGCGGCGATGCCTTGCTCTTGGCCGTGCACGCTGACATTGGCCCGGCACAGGGCTGGATACAGCGTATTAGACAGGATGACGCGCTTGCAGCCGATCAGGTAATCCGGGGTCAAGCGGCGCCGCAGGTTGGCGTCCGGCACTTGGCGTTCGAGCAATTTCAGGGCCTGGCGCTGGACCATACGCACCGCCGGCCGTGAGTACTTGAAGGCAATCACCCGGGTTTCGAATTGCCAGTAGATCGACCAGCGCAACAGCGTGCGCATCGGTGCCAGGCGCAGCAGCCAGCGTTCGAAGCGGTTGAAGGTGTGATCGGGGCGCGACAACACCCAGTGGGGCGTGCGCTGGAATACGTGCAGGTGCTCGACCTCCGGTGCAATGGCGGGAATCACCTGGGCGGCGCTGGCACCACTGCCGACAATGGCGACGCGTTTGTGGCGGTAGTCGTAGGCGTGGTCCCAATGATTGGTGTGAAACGTCTTGCCCTTGAAGCGCTCCAGGCCTTCGAACGGAGGGATCACCGGTTGGCTGAGGGGCCCTGTGGCGTTGATCAGGAACCGTGCCCTGTAGATGCCTTTGCTGGTATGGACGCTCCATTGCCTGGCGAGATCGTCCCATTGCGCCTGTTCGACATTCGCCCCCAATTGCACTTTGTCTCGCAACTTGAAACGCTCGATCACTTGCTGGGTGTAGTGGTGCAGTTCCGCCTGTCCGGCGAACATTTGGCTCCACGCGTAAGCGGCGAACGACAGTGAATACAAAGGCGACGGCACATCCACCGCCGCGCCGGGGTAGGTATTCTGGCACCAGGTACCGCCCAGGAAATCCCGGCGTTCCAGCAGTAGGAAATCCTCAATGCCCTCCTTGAGCAGATTGACCGCCGCGCACTGGCCTCCAAACCCACTGCCGATGATCAACACCTGATAACTGCCCATGGACCTCCTCTGGGGTGATTTGCTGATTCCCCTGTCATGTATAGCCAAAATCCAGGGAGAGCCCAGTTTTGGAAGAGAATAAATACCCCTTCATTGAGTAGTGGCTATTTGATGGTGCCCTGATAGACTCCAGGCAACCCATCCCGATAACTTGGGAAACCCCGGTGCAGAGGCCTCTATGCAGAAAACGGGAAAAAAGGGACGCACGCTCGCCAGGAGGCTCTATATATCGCGCATCCTGGGCTTGGCGCTGGGGTTGCTGCTGGTCAGTGCCGCCCTTTATCCTCTCGATCCGCCGCGGTGGGTCTGGGTTTTTATGCTGCTCAATGGTCTGCTTTGGCCACACTTGTCCTATTTATTGGTCCGGCATCGCGCGGCGCCGTACCATGCAGAACTCCTTAATTTATTGATTGATGCGTTTCTTGGCGGCTTCTGGGTCGCGGCGATGCAGTTCAACCCACTGCCTGCGGCGGTCACGTTGGCGATGATGGCCATGAACAACGTCGCCATTGGCGGCTTGCGTTTCCTGCTCGTCGGGGCGGTGGCCCAAGCGGCGGGCATTGTCGTAGGCATGATGTTTTTTCCCCTGGCCAGCGTGCCCATGACCAGCCCGGCGCAGATCTACGCCTGTTTGCCCCTGTTGTGCCTGTATCCGATGGTGCTGGGTTGGTTCTGCTTTCGCCAGGCCGACGCCCTGGGCCGGCAAAAGCGCGAGTTGCTGGCCCTGAGCCGTACCGACAGCCTGACCGGGTTGCTCAATCATGGCGCCTGGAAAGACAGGCTCAACGAGGAGTTCGAACGCTGCCGGCGTCACCCAAAAGACGGGGCAGGGCGCGGCGCGATTGCATTGATCGACATCGATCATTTCAAAGCCATCAATGACACCTATGGCCATGTGACGGGTGACATCGTGCTGCGTCGGCTCGGCAAAATGCTCAAGCAAAATCTGCGAGCCGCCGATGTAGCTGGCCGGTATGGCGGTGATGAGTTCTGCGTGATTCTGCCGGACCTGACACTGGCCAACGCCGTGCACGCCATGGACGGTTTGCGCGAGCGCTTCACAATGCTTGGCTATGAGCAAAACCCGACGTTGAAGGTGAGCTTGAGCATTGGCCTGGCGGCCTTCGACCCGGATTATGGCGACGCGACCCTCTGGCTCAACGATGCCGACCTGGCGCTTTATGAAGCCAAGACCACGGGGCGCAATCGGGTCACCTGCCACCGGCCCCGACCGGTATTGGAGGCGTCGGCGATTTCTCTTTGAGACGATCAATGAGCGCCTGCGATCTAGAGCCTTGGGCCATAGTCGGGTAGGGTTGCCAGGGCACTCTCCCGATACGGAACAAGGATGAAATCATGACGATTACCCCGCTTCGCTCCCGTCTGGCCGTCAGTCTCGGCCTGAGCCTGGCCCTCGGCGTTTTCGCCCCCGTTGCTTTCGCACAGCCCCATCAACAAGTCCTGACCGACGCCGAACAGTACAAGGGCGAGGCCCTGAAACTGCTCGAGCGGTTGGTGAACATCGACTCCGGTTCCGGGTATGTGCCGGGGTTGACCCAGGTCGGCGACATAGCCATCGACGAATTGAAAAAGCTGGGCGCCACCATCGAGAAGGTGCCTAACTCCGACGGCACCGAACATATCCTGGCGACCTTCAAGGGCACCGGTAAGGCGAAAATCCTGCTGATGGCGCACATGGACACGGTGTTCAAGGAAGGCTCGGCCGCCGAGCGTCCCTTCCACATCAAGGACGGCCGGGCCTATGGGCCGGGGGTGATGGACGACAAGGGCGGCATCGTCGCCGGGATCTACGCGTTGAAGGTGCTCAAGAACCTGGACTTCAAGAACTACGCACAGATTACTTTCCTGCTCGATGCCAGCGAAGAAACAGGCTCGGACGCTGCCACTGACCTGATCAAGAAAACCGCCAAGGCCCATGACGTGACCCTCAACCTGGAACCGGGTCGCCCGGCCGACGGCTTGGTGGTCTGGCGCAAGGGCAGTGCCACGGCGCTGGTGGAAGTCAAGGGCAAGGCGGCCCACGCCGGTGTCGCGCCGGAACTGGGACGCAATGCGGCGATGGAAGCCGCACACCAGATCCTGCAATTGGGCAAGCTCGGCGATGCGCAGAAGAAAACCACCATTAACTTCACGGTGCTCCAGGCCGGCGACCGGACCAACGTGATTCCCGACAAGGCCAGCGCCAAGGCCGATGTGCGGGCGGCGGTGCCGGAAGAATTCGACCGCATCGAAAAAGACCTGGCCCGCGTGTCGCAAGACAAACTGATCGCCGACACCGAAGTCACCACCAGCCTCAAGCGCGGCCTACCGCCGATGCCACAAACGGCGGAATCGGATCGCTTGATGGCCATGGCCCAAGGCATCTATGGCGAACTGGGGCGCAAGCTCACCGAAGAAGGCAGCGGCGGGGCGGCGGACGCTAGCTTGTCGGCCGGGGTCGGCACGCCGACGCTGGATGGCTTCGGCATCGTCGGCGGCAATATTCACACGCCTGAGGAATATGCCGAGGTTGAGAGCGTGGTGCCCAGGATCTATCTGCTGTCGCGGATGATCATGGAGTTGGCGGGGCGGTAACGCACTATGCCGTAACGTCGAACGCCAACAGGGTGAACGCCTCGAAACCTTGTGGGAGCGAGCTTGCTTGCGAAAGCGATCTGTCTGTCGATCAAGTGTTGGCTGACAAACCGCCTTCGCGAGCAAGCTCGCTCCCACAGGGAAATGCGCTATGTCGACGGACGCGCTTCGACTTTGTCCAGCGCGCGGTTTGCCAGCTGTCCACTCAATTCGATCAATTGCTGGATGCCCAGGGCAATGTGGCGCCTTGAGCCTTCCAGGTCGAAGGTCAGGTCGCTGAGCATGGCGTTGGCCGAGGCCAGGGGTTCGCTGAGGTTGGCAAGCAGGGCTTCGGTGTCGACACCGTTGATGACGGTGGCGGCTATACGCAGGTTGGTAGACCGGGTACCAAGGCAAACCCAGCGCGCCACAAGGGCGCCCCGCGCACAGCCGCCATAACAAACCTGCCGACGAAAATCGTCAACGGCAGTATTTGACGGAGCTGTGCGCCTTAGTTTACCCGGGCTACCAAACCCGATCGCTGATTTGTCAGCGACCGGAAAACGATAGAGCCGGGCCTCCAGGCGCACAAGCCGGCGGATTCTGGCGTAGTTGTAGACAATGGCGCAAGGCGGCGGGGCTTGGTCCTACATCGAAATCAGCGGGATAAACACACGGCTCTTGTGGCGAGGGAGCTTGCTCCCGCTCGGCTGCGCAGCAGTCGTAAAACCGGCTGATGCTGTCTGCCTGAAAGGCCGCGTCAGTCCATTTTGGGGCGGCTTCGCCACCCAGCGGGAGCAAGCTCCCTCGCCACGGGAATGGGGTTTGCCGTGGGAGAGGTGTCCGGCCTTTGGACCCTAGTAAACCCAAACCTCCACCCGCCGATTCCTGATCCGTCCTTCATCTTCACTATTGGCCGCCACCGGCATCAGCGCGCCGAAGCCGCGCACTTCCCGCAAGGTCACGCCGTACTTGACCAGTTCACGTCGCACCGCCATGGCCCGCAGTTTGGACAGAAGATCCGCCCGCGCCGGGTCGTCCTTGGCGTCGCCGAAACCCACCAGCGTCACGCGGCGCTCGGTCTTGCCGTGTTTCTGGATGTAGTCGAGCACCCGGCCCAAGTCCTGATGAGCCTTGTTGTCGAGGTTGGCGCTGCCTTCTTCGAAGCGGAAATTCACCGTCAGGCGCTGGGCATGGCGGCTCAGGGCTTGGTAACCCTCGGGCATCAATGCATTGGGTGTGACGGCCATGGCCTGGACGGTTTGGGCGATGAAGCCGTTGGCCGCGACGATGGCCTGGCCTTTTTCACTTTGGGTGAACTCAACCAGTGCCGTGGCCCACGGGTTGGTTTCCCGGGGAGGTAAATAGAAGAACAGCCGGCGGGACAGGGGGTAGTCCTCTGTGGCGATCAGGTGGTTCAGCGGCAACATCGGTTGCGAATCGCCGTCGACAATCGCCAGGGCCTTGGCTTGGCGTACGTAGGGCAAACCGATGAAACCGATGCCTTGCGGGTCCTGGCTGACCGCGTCGGACAACTGTTCGCTGGATTCGAAGCGCCGCGCTGTGGGATCCAGCCGCTTGCCGTGTCGGCCAAGTACCAATTCCTTGAAGGTATCGTAGGTGCCGGATTGTTCATCCCGGGCATACAGATGAATCGGCCCGCCAACGCCGCCCACCGCTTCCCAGGTTTTCGCCTCGCCGCTGAATATCCGCGCCAATTGCGCGGTATCAAGCTGACGCAACAGGTTTTGCGGATGAAGAATAATCGCCAGGCCATCGATGGCAATGACCTGCTCGGCCGTGGGACTTTTCAGGTCGCCGAGGGACGACAATTCCTTCAGCTCGCTGTCCTTGATCGGTCGGGACGAGGCGGCCAGGTCGGCGCTGACCTGCTTGAGGGCGGCGAATCCGGTGCTGGAACCGTGGGCGGCAATGTCGATTTGCACACGCCGGCCGTCGGCGGTCTGGCCGACGATGCGTTGCTCGTTGTCGCGGCCGGTGATTTCGGCGCTGACGTTGAGCAGCTCCTGGTTTTCCATCAGCCCTTTGACCAGGGCCGGTCCCAGGGTCGCGCCGATGGTGTTGGAACCTTGCAGGCGCAGGGCCGGGCCGGACGCGGGAAGGGGCAGGCCAGGGACGGGCGCGCGTTCGGCGCAGATCGCCAACGGCAGCCACAACGCCATTATCCAGACCACGCACAGACGCATGCCGACACCTTCAGATCCCAGGGAAGTGCCGGGAGAATAAGTCAGACAGATGACTGAACGATGACAAGGCGATTGCGCCTCAGGCCAGTTCGGCCACCAGGCGTTCGATCAAGGCGCGCACGCGCCGGGGCTGGACGCGGGCGGTCGGGTAGACGATTTGCAACTGCGTGCTGCCGGCGGTGAAGTCCGGGAACAACGCTACCAGCCGCCCACTCTCGAGGTCGTCACGCACATCCCAGATCGATTTGAGGCTGATGCCATGTCCGTCCAGGCACCACAGGCGCACCAGGCCGCCGTCATTGGCGATTCGCCGGCCCTGGACCGTCACCCGATGCACCTCACCGCCGCGGCTGAAGGTCCATTCCCGCGCGGTGTTGACGCCCAGGCGCATCACCAGGCATTCGTGCCGGGCCAGCTCGGCGGGATGCGTCGGTGTGCCGTGCCGCGCCAGATAAGCCGGCGCGGCACAGACCACGCGACGGTTTTCCCCCAGTGGCCTGACCCGCAGTGAGCTATCGGCCAGGGCGCCGTAGCGGATGGCGAAGTCGAACCCCTGGCTGACCAGGTCCACGTAGCCATCACCCAGGTTCAGATCGAGGCTGACGCCGGGGTGCTCGTCGAGAAAGCGCGACAGGATCGGTTCGATGTACTGGCGGCCCAGGTCTTGCGGGGCACTCAGGCGGATCGGTCCGCTGAGGGTCTGGGTGCCAGCGTGGATGCTGCTGTGCAACTCACCGGCCTCGGCCAGCAGACGTCGGGCCCCTTCGACCAGCAGCCGGCCTTCGTCGGTCAGGCTGATCGCCCGGGTGGTGCGATTGAGCAGGCTGGCACCGTAATAGGTTTCCAGCGCAGCAAGCCGCTCCGAGACCGAGGCCGGGGACAAGCCTACCTCCCGACCAGCAGCAGACAAGCCGCCTTTTTCAACGATGAGCAGAAAAAGCTCGAGGTTTTTCAGGAACATTATTCGTTGGTTCCGAAATGTATTTTCATCAGTGGATCAATTATCAGGAAACCCCGCAAGGTCTACCTTAAGCGCCTCAGACGAACACACCGCAGCGTTTAAATCAGGAGTCCTGCCATGGCCATCCCCGAGGCACCCGATGCCACTCACAATCCCGAACGCAGGACCTTTCTGGCCCAGGCGAGCGCCAGCCTGCCCTGGCACGGGCGGCGCTGGAGTTCGCAATTTGCGATGAGCGGCGAAGAAGAACGTACGTTTTTGCGCCAGGCCGCGTAGAGGGTGCAGGAGCTCACCGGACAGCCCGTCACCGGCTACAACTGCAGGTGCGGGTCTGGGATGAGTTCCTGTGTCACGTCAAAAGCCACCCGGGCGTGGCGTTCATGCGCAAGGACGACATTGCCCGCTACACCCGGGCCGGCCCGCTGTCCTTGCGAGAGTCGCAAACCTCTGAAACCTGTTCCATAACCCCGGGCCGCAGTGAGTTGCCCGGCCCTTGATCGATACGAAGGAATCCACCATGTCGTTATCATCCCTTGCCATGCCCGGCGGCTTGCGCCTGGCCGGTTTTCTCCTGACCCTGAGCCTGTCGCTGGGGGCTGCGGCCGCCCCCGATGCGCTCGTGCAGCCGCAAAGCCTGGTTGTCGACCGCAGCCTGTCCGAGCAGCAGGCGGCGTCGATGATTCTTGCGGCCCGGCGCTACGACACGTTCTGGCACACCGGCGACGAAGCGCTGGCCCGTGAAGCCCTTGCGCCAAACTTCATCGACAAGACGCCGCCCGCCGGGCGCAAGCAGGGCCCGGAGGGTCCGTTGCTGGCGTCGCGGGCCTTGCGCAGTGCCGTGCCGGATCTCAGTTGCGTCGTGGAACAGATGTTGGTGGCGGGGGATAGGGTGGTGGTGCACCTGCGCTTTCGTGGGCATTTCACCGGCACTTTTGACCAACGCAAGGGTGCGGGCCAGGCCGTGGAGTTCATCGCCACGGATATCTACCAGGTCGAGCAAGGCAAGATCGTCGCCAACTGGCACATCGAGGACAACTTGACCCTGTTCAAGCAACTGGGCGTCCTCTGACAGACCGGCTCGCCACTGCGGCGAGCCGTTTTCTGGCGGGTCAGCTCAATTGCAACCAGATCGGCGCATGGTCCGAAGGTTTCTCCATGCCCCGCAGTTCATAGTCGACGCCGGCATCCTTGACCCGTGGTAGCAGGCCATGGGAAGTGAGGATCAAGTCGATGCGCAGGCCACGCTTGGGCTCGTCTTCAAAACCGCGGCTGCGATAATCGAACCAGCTGAAACGGTCGGCGACGTCCGGGTTCAGGTGGCGGAAGCTGTCCACCAAGCCCCAGTTCTTCAGGCGGGCCATCCACTCGCGTTCTTCCGGCAGGAAGCTGCATTTACCGGTTTTCAGCCAGCGCTTCATGTTGTCCGGGCCGATGCCGATGTCGCAATCTTCCGGGGAAATGTTCACGTCGCCCATCACCACCACGGGCTGATCGTTGCTGAAGCGGCTTTCCAGCAGTTGCTGCAGATCGCTGTAGAAGCGTTCCTTGGCCGGGAATTTGGTCGGGTGATCGCGGCTTTCACCTTGTGGGAAATAACCGTTCATGATGGTCACCGGCACGCCGTTGGCATCGGCGAAGGTGCCCCAGATGAAGCGGCGCTGGGCGTCTTCGTCGTCGCCTTCGAAGCCTTTATACAGACTCAGCGGCGCCTGGCGGGAGAGCAGGGCGACGCCGTAGTGGCCTTTTTGCCCGTGGTAATGCACGTGGTAGCCCAGAGCCTGGATCTCGGCCAGGGGGAATTGTTCGTCGTGGACCTTGGTTTCCTGCAGGCCGATTACGTCCGGCTGATGTTTCTCGATCAGCGCCGCCAGCTGATGGGGACGGGCGCGCAGCCCATTGATGTTGAAGGAGACGATCTTCATGGTCGGCAGTCCTGGCAAAACTGCGATGCTAGCTGACATGTCGGAACTGAGCCAGCGTGGCAGTAGGACAAATGCGCTGCTAATGTCCTGTGGGTGTAGGAACGATCGCAACCCAATCGGGTTCGTACTCAATAAGAGCAGGGCCTCATCGAGCCTCGCCCCAGGAGATCTACCGTCATGCCTGAAACCGCCACCGCCATTGCCGACATCCATATGCTCGACAGCGGTTACTCCCGCGAAGCGCGTTCATTGCTGTACCAGGCTTATCGCCATGAGCCGACCTTCAGCTTCCTGTTCGAGTCCGAGCGGCCCGGTTATGAACATCGGGTGCGGGCCACCGTACGCGAGCTGGTCAAGCAGCATTTTCTCCAGGACCTGCCGGCCATCGGCCTGCTGGTCAACGACCGTTTGATTGGCATCGCCCTGATCGCTCCACCGCAACGGCGACTGGGTATCACCGAAAGCTGGGCCTGGCGCCTGCGCATGGTGTTGAGCACCGGTTTTCGCTGCACCCGGCGCTACCTGGATTACCACGCGGCGGTGGCGGCGTGCCTGCCGTCGGATGCGGTCCATGTGTTGCCGCTGCTGGGGGTTCATCCCCAGTTTCAGGGCCAACACTTTGGCGAACAGTTGCTCGAGGCGGTACACAACTGGTGTGCGGTGGACGAAAACTCCCAAGGCGTGGTGCTAGACACCGGTAACCCACGTTACCTGGAGTTTTATAAACGCCAGGGCTACGAAGAAATCGGTGAGATTGCGGTAGGACCTGTCCGCGAACATGTGTTCTTTCACGCCAACCCCCAAGTCTTGCAAAGCGCAACGGCGTAATCGGGCGAACTTTTGGGAAATGTCCGGCTCTATCAGGCTTCCAAGCCCGTGATAGCATCCGCGCCATGAATTTCCCAGGACGAATGACCAGTGGCGCGCTCTTGCTGTCCCTCAGCTGCGCGGCGCTGGCACAAAGTGAATTGGATGTACGGGTCAAGCCGTCCAACGACGAACTCAAGGCCAATGTAGAAGGGTACATTGGCGGCGTGGGCGATCGTGACGAAGAGGCCTTGCTGCGCTTCAGTCGTGGCGCCGAGGAACAGGCGCGCAAAGCCGCCCAGGCCCTGGGCTATTACCAGCCGCAGATCGACAGCGAGGTCAAGGGCGGCAAGGTCCCGCGCCTGGTGCTGACCATCGACCCCGGCGAGCCTGTGCACTTGCGCAATGTCACCGTGCGCATCGATGGCCCGGCGGCGTCCCTCAAGGCTTTTCGCGTACCTGATAACGCCGCCCTCAAGCCTGGTGCGGTGCTCAACCATGGCCGTTACGAGGACGCCAAGCGACTGATCCAGAACCAGGCGTCGCGTTATGGTTTTTTCAGCGGGCGCTTCGTCAGCCAACAGTTAAGGGTTGATCCCCAGGCGGGTATCGCCGACATCGAGTTGATCTACGACAGCGGCCCGCGCTACACCTTGGGCCCTGTGCACTTCGAAGGCGACACCCCACTGGACGAAGACCTGCTGCAACGCATGGTGCCGTTCAAGGTGGGCACCGCGTACGACTCCGAACTGATTGCCGAGCTCAACCAGGACCTGCAGTCGAGCGGTTATTTCGAAGGTGTCCGAGTGGATGCGGCACCCACCGCCGCCACCGATAACGTGATCCCGGTGGCAGTCAAGCTCGACACCCGCAAGCCGCGCACCATGGGGCTGGGCCTGGGGTTCTCCACCGACGTCGGCCCGCGGGCCAAGGCCAATTGGACGCGCCACTGGGTCAATGCCCAGGGTCACAGTTACGGCTGGGAGACGGAAGTGTCGGCGCCTCGGCAGAACGTCGGCCTGTGGTACGACGTGCCGTTGGACCCACCGCTGACCGACAAGCTGCGTTACGCCGGCGGTTATCAATATGAAGAACTGGCCGACACCGACAGCCTTAGCAAGCTGCTGACCGTGGGCCCGGAATGGCACAGCAAGTTGCCCAGCGGCTGGCAGCGGGTGGTGTCGCTCAAGTGGCAACGCGAGGAATACCGCCTCGGCGACGATGCGGGCTTGAGTACGTTGCTGATGCCCGGTGTCAGTTATTCCTACCTGCGCAGTGACAACCGCATCGACCCCCATAACGGCTATCGCCTGCAATTCGATGCCAAGGTGGCCAAGGAAGGGCTTGGGTCGGACAACAACCTTTTATATGGCACCGCCATGGTCAAGGGGCTGACCACGGTGTTCGACAAACATCGTCTGCTGGCCCGGGCCCAGATTGGCGGCAGCGCCACCAATGGCTACAAATCCATTCCGCCGTCACTGCGCTTTTTTGCCGGTGGCGACCAGAGCGTGCGCGGTTACGACTACCAGAGCCTGTCGCCGGAAAACTCCGAAGGTGATCGCATCGGCGGTCGCTACATGGTCGCCGGCAGCCTCGAATACCAGTATTCAATTGCGGAAAAATGGCGGGTGGCGACTTTTATCGACCAGGGTAACTCTTTCAATAGCCTTGAATTACCGAGCCTCAAGACCGGTGTGGGCGTCGGCGTGCGCTGGGTGTCGCCGGTGGGCCCGATCCGCCTCGACCTGGCCCATGCGATGGATGACGAAGGCGGCATTCGCTTGCACTTTTCCATGGGGCCCGAGCTGTGACGCGTGGTTTGAAGATAACGCTGCTGGCGCTCGCCGGGTTGCTGGTGGCGCTCGTACTGGCCTTGAGCGTTGTGCTGGGCACAGCGTTCGGCAGCCGCTGGGCCCTCGGCCTGGTGCCAGGGCTGAACGTGGAGAATTTCCAGGGGCGGCTGGGTGGGCAGTGGAGCGCCGATCATCTGCTGTGGCAGCAGGACAGCAGCCGGGTGGAGCTGGATCGAGTGATTTTCGCCTGGTCGCCGCTGTGCCTGACGCGCATGACCCTGTGCATCGAACAGCTCAAGGCCGACAAAGTCAGCCTGCAATTGCCTCCGTCTGCCGATGAGCCCAGCAGCGGGCCGATCACCTTGCCGGACCTGGACTTGCCGGTCGCCATTGAATTGGGCGAGGTGCAGATTGGCAGCCTGTTGTTCAACGGCAGCGAACAGCTCAAGGGCTTGCAACTGGCCGCTCATTGGACCGCCCAGGGCCTGCAGATCGACTCGGTGCAATTGCAGCGCGACGAACTGAGCCTGAAGTTGTCCGGGTTGCTGAAACCGGGCGGTGACTGGCCCTTGCACGCCGAGGGGCAGCTCACTTTGCCGGCACCGGGCGCCACGCCCTGGCGGCTGGACCTGAAAGTGGACGGTGATCTGCTCAGGACCCTCCATCTCAACGCCGACAGCAGCGGCTACCTGCAAGGCCGATTGATCGGTGAGCTGCAACCCTTGGCGGACAACCTGCCGGCCAAGGTGCGCATCACCGCCGACGGCTTCAAGGCCAGCGCCGACCTGCCGGAGACCTTGGTGCTCAATCAGCTGGAACTGACCGGCGAAGGCGATCTGAAAAACGGCTATCAACTGCTCGGCAAGGCCACGCTGCCCGCCGAGAAAGGCCCGGTGGGGTTGTCGCTACAAGGCAAGGTGGATGCCAACGGAGCCCAGATCGCCGGCCTGGACCTTAATGCCGATGACCAGCAAAGCCTCAAGCTCACCGGTCAGTTGGACTGGCGCGAAGGCCTGAGCGCCGAAGCGAAAATCGCCTGGCTGGATTTCCCCTGGCATCGCCTCTATCCGCTGATCGACGAGCCGCAGGTCACGCTGCGCAGCTTCAACGGCGAGGTGTCCTATACCGACGGCAAATACCTGGGCAATTTCCAGGCTGCGCTGGATGGACCGGCCGGAGCTTTCAGCCTGGACAGCCCGTTCAGCGGCGACCTGACGCAGATCTTCTTGCCGCAGCTCAAGCTCGCAGCCGGGCAGGGCAAGGCTGAAGGGCACCTGAACTTGCAGTTCGCCGACGGCATCGCCTGGGACACGGCGCTGCAACTGTCGGCGATCAACCCGGCGTACTGGCTTGGCGAGCTCCCCGGCGCCCTGGCCGGGCCGTTGCGCAGCAAGGGCTCGATGAAAAACGACAGCCTTGCCCTCGATGCTGACCTGGACCTCAAGGGCAAGCTGCGCGGCCAACCGGCGTTGTTCCAGGCCAAGGCCAGCGGCGCCGGTGAGCAGTGGAACCTTAGTGCGCTGGATATCCGCCTGGGGGATAACCGCATCAACGGCACCGGCAGCCTGCAACAGAAACTCAGCGGCCAGATCGACATCAAGCTCGCGCGCCTGGCCCAGCTCTGGCCGCAATTGCGCGGCCAAGTCATGGGCCGTGTCGATGTCGCCGGGACGCTGAAGGCGCCCCAAGGCAAGCTCGGCCTGCAAGGTTCGCAACTGGCGTTCCAGGACAATCGTCTGCAAAGCCTGAACCTGGACGCGACCCTCGACAGCGCGCAGCGCGGCAAGGTCGATCTCAAGGCCAGCGATATCCGCGTCGGCGAAACCTCATTGGGCGTCCTGACGGTCAGCGGCCAGGGCGACATCAAGCAGCAAAGGTTGAACCTGGACCTGCAAGGGCCGCAACTCGACACGACTCTGGTGTTCGATGGCGCGCTCGACCAAGGCAACTGGCGCGGGCGCCTGGCCAGCGGTGACGTGCAGGCTGGCGGGCAAGCGTGGCGCTTGCAGGCCCCGGCGAAACTGGAGCGCCTGGCCAATGGCACGCTCAACGTTGGTGCCCATTGTTGGCGTTCCGGCCAGGCCAGCCTGTGTGGCGAAGACCAACGCCTGATGCCGGAGCCGAAGCTGCGTTATCACCTAAAGCAATTCCCCATCGAAAGCCTGGCCCAGTGGATGCCCAAGGATTTTGCCTGGCAGGGCCAGCTCAACGCTGAGCTGCAATTGGATCTGCCGGCCAGCGGCCCGAACGGCCGGATCCTGGTGGACGCCAGCAGCGGCACTTTGAGGATCCGGGACAAGGACCGCGACAAGGCGCAGTGGCTGGACTTTCCGTACCAGACCTTGACCCTCGACAGCCGCCTGACCCCCACGCGCATCGACACCCAGCTGAATTTCGTCGGCGCCAAGCTGGGCGAGCTGATGCTCCAGGCGCAGATCAACCCGCTGCCGGCCAGCAAGCCATTGAGTGGTTCGTTCCGCCTGACGGGCCTGGACCTGTCGGTGGCCCGGCCGTTCCTGCCGATGGTGGAAACCCTCGCCGGCCATCTGAGCGGCAGCGGCACATTGTCCGGTGGTTTGCTGACGCCCCGGGTCAACGGCAACCTGATGCTCAGCGACGGCGAAGTGTCTGGCCCGGAACTGCCCATCAGCCTTGAAGCCTTGCAGGTGCGGGCAATGATTACCGGCGAAGCGGTGCAACTCAACGGTGACTGGAAAAGTGGCAAGAGCGGGCAGGGTAGCCTGAGCGGACGGATCGCCTGGGACGAGGCGCTGACCATGGACCTGGCCCTCAAGGGTTCGCAATTGCCGGTCACTGTCGAACCCTATGCGATGCTGGACGTGGCGCCGGATCTTCATATCACGATGCAGGGCGAGCGGCTCTCCATTGCCGGCAAGGTCCTGGTGCCCAAGGGCGAAATCACCGTCCGCGAATTGCCGCCGTCTACCGTCAAGGTGTCGGATGACACGGTGATCGTGGGTCACCAGACCGAAGAGGGCAAGACGCCGCTGGCCATGGCGATGGACATCGACGTGATCGTCGGCCAGGAGAAGCTCGCGTTTTCCGGGTTTGGGCTGACGGCCAACGTGCAGGGGCAAGTCCACATCGGCGACAACATGGACACCCGCGGCGAACTCTGGCTCAACGACGGCCGCTACCGGGCCTATGGGCAACGGCTGACGGTGCGCCGGGCCCGGCTGCTGTTCGCCGGGCCCATCGACCAGCCCTATCTGGACATCGAAGCGATCCGCCAGACCGACGACGTAATTGCCGGTATCCGCTTGAGCGGCAGCGCCGAACAGCCGACCACGCAAATCTTCTCGGAACCGGCCATGAGCCAGGAACAGGCTTTGTCCTACCTGGTGCTGGGCCGGCCGCTGAGCACCACGGGCGAGGACAACAACATGCTCGCCCAAGCCGCCTTGGGCCTGGGGTTGATGGGCAGCTCGGGCGTGACCACCAGCCTGGCCAGCAACCTGGGGATCGAGGACTTCCAGCTCGACACCCAGGGCAGCGGCGACACCACCAGCGTGGTGGCCAGCGGCAACCTCTCGGAAAAACTCAGCCTACGCTATGGCGTCGGCGTGTTCGAACCGGCCAACACCATTGCCCTGCGCTACAAGCTGAGCAAGAAGGTCTACCTCGAAGCCGCCAGCGGCGTCGCCAGCTCCCTGGATATCTTCTATAAGCGCGATTTCTGAAGCCTTCCCAAAATCCCATGTAAGGCCAATCCCCTGTGGGAGCGAGCTTGCTCGCGATAGAGGCGTGTCAGTCAACAACGATGTTGAATGTCATACCGCTATCGCGAGCAAGCTCGCTCCCACATTTGCTTCCCCACAGATTTTCTGCGTTTGTCTGTTAGTGCATAGCAACCTATCTATTTGTTTGACATTTGCTGCCTAAGCAGTAATATCTCGACATACATTCACTGCCTAGGCAGCAAACGGTGGTCAGATGAAGCATTTCACCCCAGACAATTTCCACAATTGCCAGCTCGGCATGCTGCTCGGCCGCGCTGCGCTGCTCAAGGACCGGATCATCGATACCCACATGGAACCCGTCGGCATCACTGCCGCGCAGTTCAAGGTATTGATCATCATGGCCCAGCACGGCATCGACACGCCGGCCGAGCTGTGCCGCTACCTGTCCCTGGACAGCGGCTCGATGACGCGCATGCTCGATCGCCTGGAACAGAAAGGTTTCCTCGCCCGCCAGCGCTCGGTGGATGACCGTCGGCAAGTGCTGCTGGTGCTGACCGAAGCCGGCCAAGCCCTGGCGGATCGCCTGCCGGTTATCGGCGCCGATGCCATGAACCAGTTGGCCAACGCCATCAGCCGCGAGGAGCTGCAAACCCTCGAACAGATCCTCAAGAAAATTCTGCTCGCCGCCGGTGATCCCATCACCGTGTTGCGATTGGGGGACAAATGAAACGTAAAACCTTGCGAACTCGCATAAGTCTGCTGTTGTTGGCCATGAGCCTGGCCGGCTGTGCCAGCTACAGCGGCTTGAAGACCGAAGGCGTCAGCCTCGAAGCCCAGAGTCTCAAGGCTGGGCAATCCCTGAACGGTGTCACCTTGTCACCGGCCTCCTGGCCGAAAAGCGACTGGTGGAAAAGCCTCGGCGATCCGCAACTCGACGGGCTGATTCGTGAAGCCTTGCGTGACAGCCCAGACATGCAGATCGCCAGTGCCCGGGTGCATCAGGCGAGTGCCGCAGCCTATGCCGCCAACGCCGCGCGTATGCCGACCCTGGATGCCAGCGGCAGTGTCAGCCGTTCGCGCCTGGCCCGCGACCAGGATCCGCAGGGGCAGGGCGGTGCCTACAGCACCCTGCGTTCGCTGAGTGTCGATTTCAATTACAACTTCGACCTCTGGGGCGGCCAGCGGGCCGCCTGGGAAGCCGCCCTGGGCCAGGCCCGCGCCGCCGAGATCGATCGCCAGGCCGCGCAGCTGACCCTGGCCGCCGACGTGGCCCGGGCCTACAGCGACCTCGGCCAGGCCCACATCATTTATGACCTGGCGTCCGAGGACCTCAAGCGCACCCGGCAAATGCTTGACCTGAGCAAGCGCCGCCTTAACGCCGGGATCGATAGCGAATACCAGTTCCAGCAGACCGAAAGCCTGGAAGCCAGCGCCGATGCGACCCGTATCGACGCGGAGAAACGCCTGCAAAGCGCAAAAATCGCCCTGGCGGTGTTGTTGGGCAAGGGTCCGGACCGTGGTAACGAAATCACCCGGCCCAATGTGCTGCAATCTAGCGCGGTCGCCCTGCCGTCGAACCTGCCGGCCGAGCTGCTGGGCCGCCGTCCGGACCTGGTCGCGGCGCGCTGGCGGGTCGAGGCGGCGGGCAAGGACATCGAGGCCGGCAAGACCAACTTCTACCCCAACCTCAACCTGAGCGCGGCGGCGGGGGTGCAGTCGCTGCTGGGCGATGCGATGTTCGGCTCGGCCAGTCGCTTCTTCAATGTGGCGCCCACCGTGTCGTTGCCGATCTTCGATGGCGGCCGTTTGCGGGCCGACCTGGATGCCCGGGACGCCGACTACGACATGGCGGTGGCGCAGTACAACAAGAGCCTGGTCAAGGCCCTTGGGGATGTCAGCGACACCATCAACCAACTGCGCGACATCGCGCGGCAGATCGGTGCCCAGCAACATGCCACCGATATTGCGCAGAACTCCTACGACACCGTGGTTCAGCGCTACGGCTCCGGCATCGGTAATTACCTGGACGTGTTGAGCATCGAGCAGCAATTGCTCCAGGCCCAGCGCCAACTGGCGAACCTGAATGCCGAACAGATCGATTTGTCGATCCAGCTGATGCAGGCCCTGGGCGGTGGTTTCGAACCCCAGGCCCTGGCTGCGGCCACGCCGGCCTCCACCACGCCGAATAACTGATTCGAGGTACTTGTCATGGCCACTGCCGAAACGACTCAATCCGAACATACTCAAGACAGCAACAACCCGCGCAAGCGCAAGGTGATGCTGGTGGCCCTGGCGGTGATCGTCATCCTCGCAGGCGTGGGCGTCTGGGGCTGGCATGAACTGTATGGCCGCTGGAACGAGAGCACCGACGATGCTTATGTGAACGGCAACGTGGTGCAGATCACGCCGCTGGTCACCGGCACCGTGGTGAGCATCGGTGCCGACGACGGTGACCTGGTGCGAGAAGGCCAGGTGCTGGTGCAGTTCGATCCGAGCGATGCCGAGGTCGGGCTGCAAAGTGCCCAGGCCAACCTGGCCCGGACCGTGCGTCAGGTGCGTGGCTTGTACAGCAACGTCGACGGCATGCGGGCGCAGGTCAACGCGCAAGAGGCCGAAGTGCAGAAGGCCCAGGAGAACTACAACCGACGCAGGAACCTGGCAGCCGGCGGGGCGATTTCCCAGGAAGAACTGTCCCATGCCCGGGACGACCTGACCTCGGCGCAAAACGCCCTGGCCAATGCCCGGCAACAGCTCAAGACCACCAGCGCGCTGGTGGATGACACGGTGGTTTCGTCCCATCCCGATGTGCAGTCCGCCGCCGCGCAATTGCGCCAGGCGTACCTGGCCAATGCCCGTAGCACCCTGATCGCGCCGGTCACCGGTTATGTCGCCAAGCGCACCGTGCAACTGGGGCAGCGGGTGCAACCGGGCACGGCGCTGATGGCGGTGATCCCGTTGGATCAGCTGTGGATCGACGCCAACTTCAAGGAAACCCAGCTGCGCGACATGCGCATCGGCCAGCCGGTGGAGATCGAAACCGACCTGTACGGCAGCGATGTGAAGTACAGCGGCACCATCGACAGCCTCGGTGCCGGGACCGGCAGCGCGTTTGCCTTGCTGCCGGCGCAGAACGCCACGGGCAACTGGATCAAGATCGTCCAGCGGGTACCGGTGCGCGTCCATGTCAATGCCCAAGAGCTGGCCAAGCATCCGCTGCGGGTAGGCCTGTCGACCCAGGTCAACGTCAACCTGCACGACCAGAGTGGCCCGGTACTGGCGCAACAGCCACCGCAGAAAGCCTCGTTCAGCACGCAGATCTACGACCGGCAACTGGCCGACGCCGACGCGATGATCACCCGCCTGATCCATGAGAACAGCGCGGCTGCCAGTAAGACGGTGCAACGCTGAGCACTGTCGCAGGCCGGCCTCTGCATCAGCAGGATGGTGCAGAACCCTGTGGGAGCGGGCTTGCTCGCGAATGCGCAGTATCAGCCAACACAGATGTTGAACGTGGAATCGTCTTCGCGAGCAAGCCCGCTCCCACAGGGTTTGTGTCCTGACCTAGACGATTTCACCACCTTCGCTTCATAGGATTTCGCAATGAGCAATAACGCGTCTTTCACGCCGCCCAGCCTGTTGCTCAGCACTATCGGGCTGTCGCTGGCGACGTTCATGCAGGTGCTCGACACCACCATTGCCAACGTCGCCTTGCCGACCATTTCCGGCAACCTGGGGGTGAGCTCCGAGCAGGGCACCTGGGTGATCACCTCGTTCGCGGTGAGCAATGCCATCGCGTTGCCGTTGACCGGCTGGCTGGCCCGGCGGTTTGGTGAGGTGAAGCTGTTTTTGTGGGCGACCCTGCTGTTCGTGCTCGCCTCGTTTCTGTGCGGTATCTCCACCTCGATGCCAGAGCTGATTGGTTTTCGCGTGCTCCAGGGGCTGGTGGCCGGGCCGTTGTACCCAATGACCCAGACCTTGCTGATTGCTGTGTATCCGCCGGCCAGGCGCGGCATGGCCCTGGCGTTGCTGGCGATGGTCACGGTGGTGGCGCCGATTGCCGGGCCGATCCTCGGTGGCTGGATCACCGACAGCTACAGCTGGCCGTGGATCTTCTTCATCAATGTGCCTATCGGGGTCTTCGCGGTGATGGTGGTGCGCCAGCAGCTCAAGGCGCGGCCGGTGGTCACCAGCTACCAGCCGATGGATTACGTGGGTCTGATCACGCTAATCATCGGCGTCGGTGCGCTCCAGGTAATCCTCGACAAGGGCAACGACCTGGACTGGTTCGAGTCGAACTTCATCATCATGGGCGCTGTGATTTCGGTGATTGCCCTGGCGGTGTTCGTGATCTGGGAAATGACCGACCGGCATCCGGTGGTCAATCTCCGGTTGTTCGCCTATCGCAACTTTCGCATTGGCACCATTGTGCTGGTGGGGGGCTATGCCGGATTCTTCGGCATCAACCTGATCCTGCCGCAGTGGTTGCAGACCCAGATGGGTTATACCGCCACCTGGGCCGGACTGGCGGTGGCGCCGATCGGGATCCTGCCGGTGTTGATGTCGCCCTTCGTCGGTAAGTACGCCCACAAATTCGACCTGCGCCTGTTGGCCGGGCTGGCGTTCCTGGCCATCGGCTTGAGCTGCTTCATGCGCGCCGGGTTCACCAACGAGGTGGATTTCCAGCACATTGCCCTGGTGCAGTTGTTCATGGGCATCGGTGTGGCACTGTTTTTCATGCCGACCTTGAGCATCCTGATGTCGGACCTGCCGCCCCATCAGATTGCCGACGGCGCGGGGCTGGCGACGTTCCTGCGGACTTTGGGCGGCAGCTTTGCCGCATCCCTGACCACTTGGATCTGGATCCGCCGGGCCGACCAGCACCATGCCTACCTGAGCGAAAGCATCAGCACCTTCGAGCCCGCCACCCGCGAGGCGCTCAACCAGCTCGGCGGCGCGAGCACGCCGGCCTATGCCCGGCTTGATCAGGTCCTCACCAGCCAGGCGTACATGCTCTCCACCGTGGATTACTTCACGCTGATGGGGTGGGCGTTCATGGGCTTGATCGTGTTGGTGTGGCTGGCGAAGCCGCCGTTTGCGGCGAAGGCGGGGCCGGCTTCGGCGGGGCACTGATCCAGAAGTGAAATGCACTCCAATGTGGGAGCGAGCTTGCTCGCGAAGAGGGCCTGACAGTCACTTTGATAGTGACTGACACACCGCTTTCGCGGGCAAGCCCGCTCCCACAGGGGGATTCAGGTTGGGCTGCTGGAGATTGTGTCGGGCGCTGATAACAGCGGCGGCGGGGCAAATCCAAACGGCGCCAACGCAAACCCCTGTTCATCCACCTGCAATGCCCAGCCCTGCTTGTCCCAATCCCCCAGCACGATGCGCCGGGCGGCATGGTCGCCCAGTTGCAGCTTATGGATGGCGGGACGATGGGTGTGGCCGTGGATCAGGGTCTTCACGCCGTAGGCCTGCATGACCCTTGGGATTTCCTCGGGCGTGACGTCGACAATGTCATTGGCTTTCATCCGCGTCTGCGCACGGCTTTCGTTGCGCAGTTTGCGCGCCAGTTTCTGGCGACTGCCCAGCGGCAGGTGGCGCAGGATGAACAGCGTGACCGGGTTGCGCAGCCAGCGCCGCAGCTTCATATAGCCTTCGTCGCGGGTGCAGAGGCTGTCGCCGTGCATCAGCAGCACCGGTTCGCCATTGAACTGCACGACACTCGGGTCCTTGAGCAGGGTGCAGCCGGCCGCTTTGCAGAAGGCCTGCCCCAGCATGAAGTCGCGATTGCCGTGCATCAGGAAAATGGCCGTGCCGCTGTCGCTCAATTCGCGCAGGGCCTGGCAGATGGAACGCTGGAACGGCGTCATGGCATCGTCGCCGATCCAGGCTTCGAAAAAGTCGCCCAGAATGTACAACGCTTGCGCCGAGCGGGCGCGTGTGGCGAGTAAATCCAGAAACGCCCGGGTGATGTCCGGGCGCTCCTCTTCCAGATGCAAGTCTGAAATCAGCAGTATCACCCGATGATCTCGGCTTTCTCGATGATCACGTCTTCTGCCGGGACGTCCTGGTGGCCGGCCTTGGAGGTGGTGGAAACGCCTTTGATCTTGTCGACGACGTCGGTGCCTTCAACCACTTTGCCGAACACCGCGTAGCCCCAGCCCTGGGTGGTCTTGCCGCTGTGGTTCAGGAAGCTGTTGTCGGCCACGTTGATGAAAAACTGCGCAGAGGCCGAATGCGGCTCCATGGTACGGGCCATGGCAACGCTGTATTTTTCGTTCGGCAGGCCGTTGTCGGCTTCGTTCTGGATGCTCGGGCGCTTGTCTTTCTTTTCTTTCATGCCAGGCTCGAAACCGCCGCCCTGGATCATGAAGTTACCGATGACACGGTGGAATACGGTGTTCTCGTAGTGGCCGGCGTTGACGTACTCGATGAAGTTGGCAACGGTCAACGGTGCCTTCTCGGCATTCAGTTCCAGGACGATGTCGCCGTGGTTGGTGGTCAGTTTGACTTGGGTCATGATTACTACTCTTTCAAGAAATTCGTGGGCTTCGGGGCGCGAACGCCCGCAACCGGTCTGGCTGCAATCGGCCAGGCTGGGCAGTTTAGCGCGCCAGGCACGAATTTCGAGGCTGTTTTTCATCTGGCCGTCGATTAAATTCAATCGTTTACCGGCCTGGCCTGTCAGCGGCTTGACAGCATCGGCTATGATAGGGGCTTTGATTTATCAGGCCGCACCCGGCCGCGCACTTGTCTGTTCAAGGATCCTATGAGCAAGCCCACTGTCGACCCTACCTCGAATTCCAAGACCGGCCCGGCCGTGCCGGTCAATTTCCTGCGCCCGATCATCCAGGCGGACCTGGATTCGGGTAAGCACACACAGATCGTCACTCGCTTCCCGCCGGAGCCCAACGGCTACCTGCACATCGGCCATGCCAAGTCGATCTGCGTGAATTTCGGCCTGGCCCAGGAGTTCGGCGGCGTCACGCACCTGCGTTTCGACGACACCAACCCGGCCAAGGAAGACCAGGAATACATCGACGCGATCGAAAGCGACGTCAAGTGGCTGGGGTTCGAATGGTCCGGTGAGGTGCGCTACGCCTCGCAATATTTCGACCAGTTGCACGACTGGGCGGTGGAGCTGATCAAGTCCGGCAACGCCTACGTCTGCGACCTGACCCCCGAGCAGGCCAAGGAATACCGTGGCAGCCTGACCGAGCCGGGCAAGAACAGCCCGTTCCGGGATCGCAGCGTCGAAGAGAACCTCGACCTGTTCGCCCGCATGCGCGCCGGAGAATTCCCCGACGGCGCACGGGTGCTGCGGGCCAAGATCGACATGGCCTCGCCGAACATGAACCTGCGCGACCCGATCATGTACCGCATCCGCCACGCCCATCACCACCAGACCGGTGACAAGTGGTGCATCTACCCGAACTATGACTTCACCCACGGTCAGTCGGACGCCATCGAAGGCATCACTCACTCGATCTGCACCCTGGAGTTCGAAAGCCACCGTCCATTGTACGAGTGGTTCCTCGAGCACTTGCCCGTGCCGGCCAACCCGCGCCAGTACGAGTTCAGCCGCCTGAACCTGAACTACACCATCACCAGCAAGCGCAAGCTCAAGCAACTGGTGGACGAGAAGCACGTCAATGGCTGGGACGACCCACGGATGTCGACGCTGTCGGGCTTCCGCCGTCGTGGCTACACACCGAAATCGATCCGCAACTTCTGCGAGATGGTCGGCACCAACCGTTCCGACGGCGTGGTGGACTTCGGCATGCTGGAATTCAGCATCCGTGACGACCTCGACCACAGCGCCCCGCGTGCCATGTGCGTACTGCGTCCGCTGAAAGTCGTCATCACCAACTACCCGGAAGGCCAGGTCGAGAACCTCGAACTGCCGCGCCACCCGAAAGAAGACATGGGCGTGCGTGTCCTACCGTTCGCCCGGGAAATCTACATCGACCGTGATGACTTCATGGAAGAGCCGCCAAAAGGCTACAAGCGCCTGGAGCCGAACGGCGAAGTGCGCCTGCGCGGCAGCTACGTGATCCGCGCCGACGAAGCGATCAAGGACGCCGATGGCAACATCGTCGAGCTGCGTTGCTCCTACGATCCCGACACCCTGGGCAAGAACCCGGAAGGTCGCAAGGTCAAGGGCGTGATCCACTGGGTGCCGGCCGCCGCCAGCGTCGAGTGCGAAGTGCGCCTGTACGATCGCCTGTTCCGTTCGCCGAACCCGGAGAAGGCCGAAGACAGCGCCAGTTTCCTGGACAACATCAACCCTGACTCCCTGCAAGTACTCACTGGTTGTCGTGCCGAACCCTCGCTGGGCAACGCACAGCCGGAAGACCGTTTCCAGTTCGAGCGCGAAGGTTACTTCTGCGCGGATATCAAGGACTCGAAACCCGGTGCTCCGGTGTTCAACCGTACCGTGACCTTGCGCGATTCCTGGGGTCAGTGATCAAGTCTTAAGGGAAACCCTGTGCTTACGATCTACAACACGCTCACCAAGAGCAAAGAAGTCTTCAAGCCGCTGGATGGCAACAAGGTCCGCATGTACGTCTGCGGGATGACCGTGTACGACTACTGCCACATCGGGCATGGTCGCAGCATGGTCGCCTTCGACCTGGTGACCCGCTGGCTGCGTTTCAGCGGTTATGACCTGACCTACGTGCGCAACATCACCGACATCGAAGACAAGATCATCAATCGCGCCCGCGAAAATGGTGAGCCTTACGATGCACTGACCGAGCGCATGATCCAGGCCATGCACGAGGACGAGGCGCGCCTCAATATCCTCAAGCCGGACCTGGAACCCCGTGCCACGGACCACATTCCGGGCATGCTGAGCATGATCCAGACCTTGATCGACAAGGGCTATGCCTACGCGCCGGGCAATGGTGACGTGTACTACCGCGTTGCCAAGTTCATGGGCTACGGCAAGCTGTCGCGCAAGAAAATCGAAGACCTGCGCATCGGCGCGCGCATCGAAGTCGACGAATCGAAACAGGACCCGCTGGACTTCGTGCTGTGGAAAGCCGCCAAGCCGGGCGAGCCGAGCTGGGAGTCGCCGTGGGGCGCCGGGCGTCCGGGCTGGCACATCGAATGCTCGGTGATGTCCACCTGCTGCCTGGGCGAGACCTTCGATATTCATGGCGGCGGCAGTGACCTGGAATTCCCGCACCACGAAAACGAGATCGCCCAGAGCGAAGCCGCCACCGGCAAGACCTACGCCAATGCGTGGATGCATTGCGGCATGATTCGGATCAACGGCGAGAAGATGTCCAAGTCGTTGAACAACTTCTTCACCATCCGCGACGTGCTCGACAAGTACCACCCTGAAGTCGTGCGTTACCTGCTGGTGTCGAGCCACTATCGCAGCGCCATCAACTACTCGGAAGACAACCTCAAGGACGCCAAGGGTGCCCTGGAGCGTTTCTATCACGCGTTGAAAGGCCTGCCGAGCGTAGCGCCTGCCGGCGGCGAGGCGTTCGTTGCACGGTTTACCGAAGTGATGAACGACGACTTCGGCACGCCGGAAGCATGCGCGGTGCTGTTCGAGATGGTGCGCGAGATCAACCGGCTGCGTGAGAGCGATCTCAATGCTGCGGCAGGCCTGGCGGCGCGTCTGAAGGAATTGGCCAGCGTATTGGGTGTGTTGCAGCTCGAGGCTGACGACTTCCTGCAAGCCGGTGCCGAAGGTCGTGTGGATGCCGCCGAGGTCGAAGCCTTGATCCAGGCACGCCTGACCGCGCGGGCGAACAAGGACTGGGCCGAATCCGACCGCATCCGCGACCAGCTCACCGCCATGGGCGTGGTGCTGGAAGACGGCAAGGGCGGGACGACCTGGCGCCTGGCGGACTGAGTCCACCCCGGTCTATGTGGGAGCGGGCTTGCTCGCGAAAGCGGTGTCTCTGTCACTGAGATGTTGAATAAGCCGCTGTCTTCGCGGGCAAGCCCGCTCCCACAGGGCTGGTGGCGTTCATCCAATTGTGGGAGCGAGCTTGCTCGCGATAGCGGAGTGTCAGGCAACATGTTTGTCGACTGATACACCGCCATCGCGAGCAAGCTCGCTCCCACAATTTTTTTGTGCTCAGCCTGGCAATCATTCTTTTATGAGCTAGTACTGTCAGGTCGATTCGACGTTCTCTGACAGGGTACTTCCATGTTGGCTCATTGGTCTTTGGCGGCCATTCATCTTCTGGCGTTCGCCCTCGGGTTCTGGGCGGTGCTCACGCGCGGCACGGCGCTGCGACGCCTGGCGGGCGGGATGGACGCGGTTCGAAACGTGTTGGTGGCGGACAATGTGTGGGGGCTGTCGGCGCTGGTGCTGCTGGTGACCGGCGGGATGCGGGCTTTCGGGGGCTACGAAAAAGGCTCGGACTATTACCTGCACCAACCCCTGTTTCACCTGAAGATGACCTTGTTCCTGCTGATCCTGCTGCTTGAAATCGTGCCGATGATCACCTTGATCAAATGGCGGATGGCGTTGGGCAAGGGCGCGTCGATTGATCCTTCAAGGGCCGGCCGGTTTGCCCGGATCAGCCACATCGAAGCCTTGCTGCTGGTATTGATGGTGATTGCCGCCACGGGCATGGCCCGTGGCGTGAGCTTGGGCTGACCGGTCACGTACGCCTGCTTCGTTGCCATTAAAACGAAACGTCTGACAGCCATGCTACTAGCCATGCCATTAGTATCGGTTTCACGGGCTGGACGAAAAATCAACGGCGGGGTGGAGCAGGGTAAGGTGCGGGCGACCTGAATCTTTAGCCAGCCATTGCGGCGATGCAAACGGGCTGGCTACGGACTGCAGCAAGGCTCAGGGAGTTTGCGGTTTGTCAGGGGCGGTAAGGCCTGCCTGAATACGCTGATAAATCTCTTCACGATGCACCGCGACGTTTTTCGGGGCGTTGATGCCGATCCGGACTTGTTGGCCGCTAACGCCCAGAATGGTGATCGTGATGTCGTCACCAATGTTTATGCTTTCACCGACTTTGCGGGTGAGTATCAGCATGGTGTTCTCCTTGATTACTTTATAGGGCACCTGATTCAGACAGTGCAGATGTCGGTACTGCTTATAGATTAGTGCTAAGTGTCACAATGTGGGTGCCTCTTTCTGACGCGCAGACGCAGCATTAATTCCCAGGGTGCGACTATACAGAGACGCCGGGCAGGATTCTCTTGTTTTAAGCACTGTTTGCGGCGTTCTTGGTGGATGTGAGTGTTAAAATCCGCGCCTCATGTCTTCACAGGGGAAACGTTGTGCGCAAATTGGCTTGGGTTATCGCGGTATTGGTACTGGCGGGGTGTGGTGAGGGACGTGATGTCGAAGCACCGAAGCCGAAGCCGACCGCGACTTCCGCATCCGCAGTGGCTGCTGCGCCGCAGTGGGGGGTCGAGGTTCGGGGCGAAACTCCGCAGGCCGTCAGCGACCTGACCGGCTGGTTGATCGAGCACAGTTTCATGTCGAGCGTGGTGCGGGAAAACGGCAAGGAGCGGGTCCTGGTCGGCCCTTTCAGTTCCAAGGCCGAAGCCGAAGCCAAGCAGGAGCAAGTCACGGCTGCCTTGGCCCGGGCGAAAAAGCGCAACATCGAGACGTTGGTGGTGGATTTCCCGACCGCCCAATAATCGGGCGGGACAAAAGAGTCAGTAAAGTCACAAACCCTGTGGGAGCGAGCTTGCTCGCGATAGCGGTAGATCGGCCAACGTTGATGTTGACTGACATGCCCCTATCGCGAGCAAGCTCGCTCCCACAGTTGGCTTCGTGCTGTTCACAAGTGCGAGGTCAACCGCAGGCTTTCATGTCCACCGGTCCCACGAACTCGTTCCCACGTCCCATGACGCACGCCACGCTCTGGTTGCGCTGACGTTCCCAGCTTTCGACCGGGTAGGTCTTGTCCCAGGCTTCATAAAGGCGCCGGTCCTGTTTCGACAGGCGCAGGCCATATTGCTTGCTCATGTAGAAATAGGTCCGGGCGATCATCCCCCGGATGGAGGGACGGGGCATGACCTTCTTGGCCTTGAAATCCACCTGGGTCAGGCATGAGCCGTATTGGCCCTTTTGCTCCGGCAGCCAGCCAAAACTGAAGTTGCTGCGATCGCCATTCACTTCGCCGATGCTGGGCACCAGATTGTGCAGGTCGGCCTCGGCCCGTTGATAGACTGGATCATAGCGGGTGCAGTTCTTGCGACCGCCTTGTTGCCAGCATTGACGCTGATGGCCGATCTGCCAGGCCGGGACGATATGCTCCCACTCAATGCGGGCGGCACGGCTGGCATTCTTGCGCGGTACGTAACCGCAGGCTGTCAGGTTCACGCGATTGCCGGTGTATTTGCAGCCACAGTAGAACTCGGTGGATTGCGGGGCATAGAGTTTCCAGGCGATTTTCTTGGCTTCGTTGAAGGTCCGGGGAGCGCCGGCCTGTGCTCCCAGTGCGACGAAGACGAGCAATAAAGCAACACAACGTACGATCATCTGGCTCAATCTTCCTTCGGCACAACCCAGAAAACCTGCACGCCACCATCGTCGCGGTAGGCGAGGGTCACATTGTCGTTCTCGTCGATTTCTTCCAGGAGGCGCTCCCACTCATCCACTGGTTCGTCGGGAAGACGGAAGATCAGGGCGGCCTTGGCTTTTTGGGCGGTGGGGGCGTTGATGATTTTCGAGACCCGAAGGCCAAGTCGTGTATAGGAATCTAAAGGGGTAGTTGCAGCGGAGGGCGTGGCCACAGGATTATCCTTATTAAGCTGTACGTGTATACAGTATTTAACCGTAGGCATTTACGCAACTGCTTAAAATTCAAGAAAATCGTCTGACAGCGCTTTTTCTATTTTGATGTAGGAGAAATGATTTTTTATTGGGTGGTGTAAGCGGGGCGTCACCCGCTCATGTGAACGGGGACGAAGAGAAGCCCGGCCGGAGTCGGTCGGGCGAGGTGATCAATATTCCCAGAACATCCGCTGCAACTCTTTGCTGTCCTGAGTCTTGGTCAGGGCAACCATGGCCAGGATGCGCGCCTTTTGGGGATTCAGGTCATGGGCCACGACCCAGTCGTATTTGTCGTCAGGCTGTTCGGCGTTGCGCAGTACGAAGCCTCCGGCATTGGCGTGGGAGGAACGAATGATCTGCACACCTTCCTTGCGCAAGGCTTGCAGGGACGGCACAACGCGTGACGACACCGAACCATTGCCGGTACCGGCATGAATGATCGCCTTGGCGCCGGACTGCGCCAGTGCCTTGTAGGCGGTGTCGCTGACATTGCCGTAGGAATAGGCAATTTCTACGTCTGGCAGGCTCTTGATGGTCTTGATATCGAACTCCGAGCCCGTGGTGTGTCGTTTGGCCGGTAGGCGGAACCAGTAGGACTTGCCTTCGACCACCATGCCCAGCGGGCCCCAAGGGCTTTTGAAGGCTTCGGTCTTGATGTTGATCATCTTGCTGACATCGCGACCTGATTGGATTTCATCGTTCATGGTCACCAGGACACCTTTACCACGTGCTTCCCGGCTGCTGGCGACCGCCACGGCGTTGTACAGGTTGAGCATGCCATCCGCCGACATCGCGGTACCGGGGCGCATCGAGCCGACGACGATGATCGGCTTTTCGGTTTTTTCCACCAGGTTCAGGAAATAGGCGGTTTCCTCAAGGGTGTCAGTGCCGTGGGTAATGACGATGCCATCAACGTCCTTGCTGTCGGCCAGTTCGGCGACCCGACGACCCAGTTGCAGCAGATTGTCGTTGGTGATGCTTTCCGACGCGATCTGCATGACCTGTTCGCCGCGCACATTGGCCAGTTGGCTGAGTTCCGGTACGCCGGCAATCAACTGTTCGATACCGACCTTGGCCGCCTGGTATGTGGCGCTGTTGGCGGAGCTCGCACCGGCTCCGGCAATGGTGCCGCCGGTGGCGAGGATGACGACGTTGGAGAGTTTCTGTTCAGCCTGGGCTTCTTTTGCCTGGAGTGTGAAAGGGGTTGCCAGCAGCAGGGCCAAAGCGCCCGGAATAAGAGTCTTGAACGCAGATGTCATTATTTTTCTCTCTAGTCATGATGGGATTCATCTAGATGCGCCGGGCAGACCTGATTGCCGGGTGCAGCCCTGTAGGAGCAGGATCTGTACCAGAGCTGCGATGGTGGATGATTTGTCTTAATCTGTTGATTTTTAACGCTATGTATTCGGGCGAATGATCGCCCGGGGTAAACACCGTACGGGTTTCCGAATGTTGTTGTGTTTAATGTTCGGATCTCCGAAAGGCATTGTCTGAAGGCTTGGTGTGCGTTGCGATGATTGCGCGACCGCTAAAGAAAGTGCTCCAGCGGGCGATGACCTTCGTAGGAATCCCTCCATGGAGTTTTGATATGTCGTTTTCTGTCGGCTTTCCCAATGCGGCAGCCGTGGCCATCGGCGGCCAATCCGCAGCCACCCTGAAGGCTTTGAGCGAGGCGGGCGCCGAGGCGGCCGATGAAGCCTTGGGCGAAACGCAAACGTCTGGCAAGGTTCGCACTGGCATGGCCCCGGTCGCAAAGGACGCAGAGCAGGAGAGCAGTAGTACCCAGAGCGTTGCCGTCCAGGTGTTGCTCAAGCGGATGCAAGAACTCCAGCAACAGCTTCGGGAGCAGCAACAGCAATTGGCGGCTGCGCAGGCACGTGCCTACCCGACACCGGAAGCCAAGACCTCGGCAGTCATGGCGGTCCAAGGCCAGATTGCCGACACCAGCGGCGCGCTGCTGGAGGTCACCGGCCATTTGGTCACGGAACTGGCGAAGGGCTCAAGTTCCGGCTCGGTGGTCAATACGACGGCCTGAGCCTTCGACGTTGCGGGTGAAACCGCAACGTTGACAAATCTGCGAAGCCTTACCATAGTTCACTTCACGCAAACGTTTGCGCGGCGTTCCGTGCATTGATTTGCTCACAATAATCATAAGATCGGAGTGAACCCATGAAGTTGCCATTCGCTGGACGTCTTCTCGCTGTCGCCATGCTCGCGGCCGCATCCGCTGCGCTGCCTATCTCCTCGGCATTCGCCCAGACCGCTGAAAAACCCAAGGTCGCCCTGGTCATGAAATCCCTGGCCAACGAATTCTTCCTGACCATGGAAGACGGCGCCAAGGCTTACCAGAAGGAACACTCCGCCGATTTCGACCTGATCTCCAACGGGATCAAGGATGAAACCGACACCGCCAACCAGATCCGTATCGTCGAGCAGATGATCGTCTCCAAGGTTGACGCCCTCATCATTGCGCCTGCCGATTCCAAGGCCATGGTGCCGGTGATCAAGAAAGCCGTCGATGCCGGCATCACCGTGATCAACATCGATAACCAACTCGACCCGGCCGTGGTCAAGAGCAAGAACATCAACGTTCCGTTCGTAGGCCCCGACAACCGCAAGGGCGCACGACTGGTGGGTGAATACCTGGCCAAGCAGCTCAAGGCCGGTGATGAAGTCGGCATCATCGAAGGCGTGTCCACCACCACCAACGCTCAGGCGCGGACCGCCGGCTTCAAGGATGCAATGGAAGCGGCGCAGATCAAGGTTGTCTCCTTGCAATCGGGCGATTGGGAAATCAATAAGGGCAACCAGGTTGCCGCGTCGATGCTCAGCGAATACCCGAACATCAAGGCTCTGCTGGCTGGCAACGACAGCATGGCGGTAGGCGCGGTCTCGGCCGTACGGGCTGCCGGCAAGGCGGGCAAGGTGCAAGTGGTCGGCTACGACAACATCAATGCGATCAAGCCCATGCTCAAGGACGGTCGTGTGCTGGCGACGGCTGACCAGTTCGCCGCCAAACAAGCAGTATTTGGTATCGAGACGGCGCTGAAGATCCTCAAGAAAGAAAAAGTCGACAACGGTGCCAATGGCGTTATCGAAACTCCGGTCGAGCTGGTGACCAAGTAGTTATCCTGGCGACACAACGGTGCTCGCCCATTCGGGCGAGCGCATGGAGAGTTTTTTTATGTCCGTTTGCGACCCGAACGCTGTCCTGTCTGTCAGCGGCATCGGCAAGACCTATGCCCAGCCAGTACTGACCGGCATCGACCTGACGTTGATGCGCGGGGAAGTGCTGGCGCTGACCGGCGAAAATGGTGCCGGCAAAAGCACGCTGTCCAAGATCATCGGTGGGCTGGTGACGCCGACGACCGGGCAGATGCAATTTCAAGGTCAGGATTATCGTCCTGGCAGCCGTACCCAGGCGGAAGAACTGGGCGTGCGCATGGTGATGCAAGAGCTCAACCTGTTGCCGACCCTTTCCGTGGCCGAGAACCTGTTTCTCGACAACCTGCCCAGTCACGGCGGCTGGATCAGCCGCAAGCAGTTGCGCAAGGCGGCGATCGAGGCCATGGCCCAGGTTGGGCTCGATGCGATCGATCCCGACACCCTGGTGGGTGAACTGGGTATCGGTCATCAGCAGATGGTCGAGATCGCCCGCAACCTGATTGGCGATTGTCATGTGCTGATTCTCGACGAGCCGACCGCCATGCTGACGGCCCGCGAAGTCGAGATGCTCTTCGAACAGATCACCCGCCTGCAGGCTCGGGGCGTGTCGATCATCTACATTTCCCATCGCCTCGAAGAATTGGCGCGGGTGGCCCAACGCATTGCGGTACTGCGCGACGGCAACCTGGTCTGCGTCGAGCCGATGGCCAACTACAACAGCGAGCAACTGGTGACGCTGATGGTCGGCCGGGAGCTGGGCGAGCACATCGACCTTGGCCCGCGCCAGATCGGCGCGCCGGCCCTGACCGTTAAAGGCCTGAGCCGTTCTGACAAGGTCCGCGATGTGTCCTTCGAAGTGCGCAGCGGTGAAATCTTTGGTATCTCCGGCCTGATCGGGGCAGGGCGCACTGAACTGCTGCGGCTGATCTTCGGCGCCGATGCGGCCGACAGTGGCACCGTGGCGCTGGGCTCGCCGGCCAATGTCGTGAGCATTCGCTCCCCGGCCGATGCGGTGGCCCACGGTATCGCGTTGATTACCGAGGACCGCAAGGGCGAAGGCCTGCTGCTGACGCAATCCATCGCGGCTAACATTGCCCTGGGCAACATGCCGGAGATTTCCAATGCCGGTTTCGTCAATGGCAGCCAGGAGCATGCGTTGGCGCAGCGGCAGATCGACGCCATGCGCATCCGTAGCTCCAGCCCGACCCAATTGGTGTCCGAGCTGTCGGGCGGCAACCAACAGAAAGTCGTGATCGGTCGCTGGCTCGAACGCGATTGCTCGGTACTGCTGTTCGACGAGCCGACCCGTGGCATCGACGTTGGCGCCAAATTCGACATTTATGCGCTGCTCGGTGAGTTGACTCGCCAGGGCAAGGCGCTGGTCGTGGTGTCCAGTGACCTGCGCGAATTGATGTTGATCTGTGACCGGATCGGCGTGCTGTCTGCCGGGCGCCTAATCGACACTTTCGAGCGCGACAGCTGGACCCAGGATGACTTGCTTGCCGCCGCATTCGCCGGCTACCAGAAACGTGATGCGTTGCTCAACGAAGCAGCGCCTAGGGATCTTCCATGAAAACCGCATCTGCCGTCGCTAAATCGAATGGCAACTTCTATGGCTTGGGCACTTACCTGGGCCTGGCTGGCGCGCTGCTGGCGATGGTCGCGCTGTTCTCGGTCCTGAGCAGCCATTTCCTTTCCTACGACACGTTCAGCACCTTGGCCAACCAGATTCCAGACCTCATGGTGCTGGCGGTCGGCATGACCTTCATCCTGATCATCGGCGGCATCGATCTGTCGGTAGGGTCGGTGCTGGCGCTCGCGGCGTCGACCGTCAGCGTTGCCATCCTCGGCTGGGGCTGGAGCGTCTGGCCGTCGGCCTTGCTCGGCATGGCCGTGGCGGCGCTGGCAGGTACCGTCACCGGTTCGATTACCGTGGCGTGGCGGATTCCCTCGTTCATCGTTTCCCTCGGCGTGCTGGAAATGGCCCGAGGCCTGGCGTACCAGATGACCGGCTCGCGCACGGCCTACATCGGCGACTCCTTCGCCTGGTTGTCCAATCCGATCGCCTTCGGCATTTCGCCCTCGTTCATCATTGCCTTGCTGGTGATCTTCATTGCCCAGGCGGTGCTGACCCGTACGGTGTTTGGCCGCTACTTGATCGGCATTGGCACCAACGAAGAGGCCGTGCGTCTGGCGGGTATCAACCCCAAGCCCTACAAGATCCTGGTCTTCAGTCTGATGGGGTTGCTGGCGGGTGTGGCGGCGCTGTTTCAGATTTCCCGCCTGGAGGCGGCGGATCCGAACGCCGGCTCGGGACTCGAACTGCAAGTCATCGCGGCCGTGGTGATCGGCGGCACCAGCCTGATGGGTGGGCGCGGTTCGGTCATCAGCACTTTCTTTGGCGTGCTGATCATCTCGGTGCTGGCGGCCGGCCTGGCGCAGATCGGCGCCACCGAACCGACCAAGCGCATCATTACCGGCGCGGTGATCGTGGTGGCAGTCGTACTCGATACCTATCGCAGCCAGCGCGCCAGTCGGCGGGCCTGAATCATGGCGACGATCAAGGATGTGGCGGCGCTTGCGGGGATTTCCTACACGACCGTGTCCCATGTGGTGAACAAGACGCGGCCGGTGAGCGAAGAAGTGCGGCTCAAGGTCGAGGCCGCGATCAAGCGCCTGGACTACGTGCCCAGCGCCGTGGCCCGCTCGCTCAAGGCCAAGACCACGGCGACCATCGGCCTGCTGGTGCCCAACAGCCTCAACCCCTACTTTGCCGAGTTGGCCCGGGGGATCGAGGATCACTGTGAGCGCAACGGCTATTGCGTGATCCTGTGCAACTCCGATGACAACCCGGACAAGCAGCGCAGTTATCTGCGAGTGCTGCTGGAAAAGCGCATCGACGGCCTGATCGTTGCCTCCGCCGGTGGCGACGTCGGCCTGGCCGAGGGGTTGGCCAATGTGCGCACGCCCATGGTCATCGTCGACCGCGGGCTCGACGGCGTTGATGCGGACCTGGTGCGCATCGACCATGAGTACGGCGCGTACCTGGCGACCCAGCACCTGCTGGAGCTGGGTCATCGCGATATCGCCTTTATCGGTGGTCCGGCCGACACCAGCGTGGCGCAAATGCGCTTGGCCGGTTATTGCCGCGCGCTGAAAGAGTCGGGGATCGAATTGCCCGTCGAGCGCATGCTCGAGAGCGATTTCACCAGTACTGGCGGTTACCGCGCAGCCGCCCAATTGCTTGAGCATCAGCCGCCCACGGCCATTTTTGCCGCCAACGACATGATCGGCATCGGTGTGCTGCGGGCCGCCGCCGAGCGCAACGTGCGGGTGCCCAGCGAACTGTCGGTCATTGGTTTCGATGACATTCAAATGAGCCGTTATGTCTACCCGGCGTTGACCACGGTGGGGCAATCGATCCTGCAGTTGGGCGAGATGGCGGCGCAAGTGCTGCTGCGGCGTATTGCTACGCCGGGGCTTGCCACCGACCAGCGCATCGTGACGCCCAGCATTGTCTTGCGAGAGTCGACTGCGCCGCTGTCCGGTGCATTCGCCCAATACCGCTGAACCGAATTGAAGAGTAGTGATGTATGCCAGCAAAAGTAGTGGTAGTAGGCAGCTTGAACATGGATCTGGTGACCCGGGCGCCGCGTCTGCCCCGGGGCGGTGAAACGCTGATCGGCCAGTCGTTCTCGACCATTCCTGGGGGCAAGGGTGCCAACCAGGCCGTGGCCGCCGCGCGCCTGGGCGCGCAGGTGTCCATGGTCGGCTGCGTGGGCAGTGATGCCTATGGCCAGGAATTGCGCGGGGCGCTGCTGGCCGAGGGCATCGATTGCCAGGCGGTCGGCATTGTGGACGGCTCCAGCGGCGTGGCGCTGATCGTCGTCGATGACAACAGCCAGAATGCGATCGTTATCGTCGCCGGTGCCAATGGTGCGCTGACCCCTGATGTCCTCGACAGTGTCGATGAAGTGCTGCAAAGCGCCGATGTCATCATCTGTCAGCTTGAAGTGCCGGACGCCACCGTCGGCCACGCCCTCAAGCGAGGCCGTGAGTTGGGCAAGACCGTCATCCTCAACCCGGCACCAGCCTCCCATGCGTTGCCGGCCGACTGGTACGCCTACGTCGACTATCTGATTCCCAATGAAAGCGAGGCGGCGGTCCTCAGCGGGTTGGCGGTAGATTCCCTGGAAACCGCCGAAGCCGCCGCGACTCACTTGATCGCCGCCGGTGCCAGCAAGGTGATCGTGACGTTGGGTGCCCAGGGGCTGATATTCGCCAACGGATCGAGCTTCGAACACTTCCCGGCCCCGCGGGTCAAGGCTGTGGACACCACGGCGGCCGGGGATACCTTTGTCGGCGGCTTCGCGGCCGCCCTGGCCAGTGGTCAAAACGAGGTCGACGCGATTCGTTTCGGTCAGGTCGCCGCCGCCTTGTCGGTTACCCGTGCGGGGGCGCAGCCCTCCATTCCCACCTTGCTCGAAGTACAGGCTTTCAAATCATGAAAAAGACGCCGTTGTTGAACGTGGCACTGTCGCGGCTGATCGCCTCCCTCGGCCATGGCGACAAAGTGGTCATTGGTGATGCGGGCCTGCCGGTGCCGCCCCAGGTCGAGTTGATCGACCTGGCCCTGACCCAGGGCATTCCCGATTTTGTCAGCACCTTGAAGGTGGTACTCAGCGAAATGCAGGTGGAAAGCCATGTGCTGGCGGAGGAAATCTTCGATAAACAACCGTCGGCCCTGACGACGCTGGAGGCGCTGCATGCCGACGGTGCCCTGGGGACGCGGGAGTTGGTCAGCCACGAGCAATTCAAGCGGCTTAGCCGTGAAGCCCGGGCGATTATTCGCACAGGAGAGTGCTCGCCGTACTGCAACATCGTGCTGATCGCTGGAGTTACGTTCTAACCCTGTCAACCTTGCACAAGGAGTGCGCCATGCACCGCTATGCTCAGAAAATGCATCAACTGGTCCGGAGTCTGCTGCTTTTGTCCTTGATCACCGCTACGAGCGCCCAGGCGGCGGAAAAAATCGACCTGATCATCGACACCGATCCAGGGGCCGACGACGTGGTTGCCTTGCTGTTTGCCCTGGCGTCCCCTGAAGAGCTGCATATCCGTGCGCTGACCACCGTCGCTGGGAATGTGCGCCTGGACAAGACCTCCCGCAATGCTCGCCTGGCGCGGGAATGGGCGGGGCGCGAAGAGGTGCCGGTATACGCCGGTGCGCCGAAACCGCTGATGCGCACACCCATCTACGCCGAGAACATCCATGGCAAGGAAGGCCTGTCGGGTGTCACCGTGCACGAGCCAAAGAAGGGGCTGGCCGAGGGCAATGCCGTCAACTACCTGATTGATACCCTCAAGGCCGCCAAGCCCCACAGCATCACCATTGCGATGCTCGGCCCGCAGACCAACCTGGCCCTGGCGTTGATCCAGGAACCTGAGATTGTCCAGGGCATCAAGGAAGTGGTGATCATGGGCGGCGCGCACTTCAACGGTGGCAACATCACGCCGGTGGCGGAATTCAATCTGTTTGCCGATCCGCAAGCGGCCGAGATCGTCGCCAAAAGCGGCCTGAAGCTGACGTATCTGCCCTTGGATGTGACTCACAAGGTCCTCACCAGCGAAGCGCGCCTGAAGCAGATTGCCGCCGTGAACAACAATGCCAGCAAGCTGGTGGGCGATATCCTCAACGAGTACGTCAAGGGCGATATGGAACACTACGGCATGACGGGCGGGCCGGTGCACGACGCGACGGTGATCGCTTACCTGCTCAAGCCGCAACTGTTTACCGGGCGTTCGGTCAACGTCGTGGTGGACAGTCGCGAGGGCCCGACTTTCGGCCAGACCATCGTTGATTGGTACGACGGCCTGAAGGCGCCGAAGAACGCCTTCTGGGTGGAAAACGGTGATGCCCAGGGCTTCTTTGACCTGTTGACCGAGCGGCTGGCACGCCTCAAGTAATCGGCCTTGCTGCGCGCTCGCAGGTTGGCCTGCGGGCGCGTTAGCTTCAATCCACAGTGTCAATGATGCTCGGGTACCGTTCGAATGCCTGCTGGATGAAGTTGCGGGCGACCTCTGTTCCCAACTCTTTGACCAACAGTTCTATGCCGATGATCGCCAGTTCCTCCGGGCTGCCCGGGCTGTAGGAGCTGTGGCCCTCCGACCATTTGGCATTGATGGTGGCTTCGATGCTGACGGTGCTCATGGTGGGGCTCGCGAGTTGGAGGTCTGTGGGCTGAGTTAACCATTTTTGCCAAGGTTTTGGCACTGCGACTTAGGCATCAGGGAAGGGCTGTGCGACACTTGTTTTTTTGGATTTTCTGAAGGAGCCCTTGCCGTGCAGATCGATTTGAACGCGCCTGACGGGCTGACCTTGGAAGCGGTTCGTCAGTTGCTGGCGTCGGCCAGTGATGACGAGCACACCCAATTGCGGGTGACCAAGGGAGGGATCGCCTACTTGTCTTCGGGGGTGGTAGGAGGTGTCGACATTGACGGCTTGCTGTTTCGGCTTGAAACGTGGGCCAAGGGCTCGGGTTATGTCGGACGGGTCGCTGCCAGTGATGAGGTCTGGGTCACGCAGATCTACAATGCGTTGAAAGAGAACTGGCCGAATCCGCCCTTTGATTACATTGACGTTTACTGACTGTTATTCATATTCAGTCACGATTCATGTCTGAACACGGCTGTCGCGCTCAGGCAAACTGCCGGTTTTCCGGATGAAAGGCAGGCCGATAGCCACGGTGTTGAAACCTGGCGCTGTTTGGGCTGTCGCACGCTCTCTGTTTATTTATCAAGAAAAGGAGGCTTCATGCCTTGGAAGCTCGCGTCATTGAGTACTTTGCTGGCCGCCGCGTTCTTGAGCGGTTGCAGCAGCGGCCCCTCTGAGTCGACCCCTGACCCCGTGGCAACCGAGACCGGTAGTGGTCGTTGCGAAGCAAAGGCCGCCGAGTTCGCCATTGGCAAGCAGGCCTCGCCGCAATTGCTGGAACAGGCTCGCGCCCGCGCTGGCGCGCAGAATGCCCGGATCCTCAAGCCCAACGACATGGTGACGCTTGAGTACCGCTCTGACCGCTTGAATCTCAGTACCGATGCCAACCTGGTGGTCAATCGCGTGAACTGCGGCTGATCGTCGGTTTTCAATCGCCCATAAAAAACCCCGTCACATGGACGGGGTTTTTTTAGTGCGCCGAGAAATTACTCAGGGCGAACTTGTGCAGCTTGCATACCCTTTTGGCCTTTCTCAGCCACGAAGGAAACGGTCTGGCCTTCTTTCAGGCTTTTGAAACCGTCGCTTTCGATAGCTTTGAAGTGTACGAACAGGTCGTCACCGCCACCTTGAGGAGTGATGAAGCCGAAGCCTTTTTCATCGTTGAACCATTTAACGGTGCCGGTTTGGCGATTAGACATGGTGTATCTCCAAGAAACATATATTTTCAGTGTACTGTGCTGCTCAGGCCAACTGGGCACACCCGGGTATCATAGTCGAAATGTTCGATTTGGGAGCCCCCCGGACGCACTGTTTGCCAATCAGTCGTGTTTTCTTTACCGCCTTGACCGGCTGAAAGGCCCGGTTTTAAAGGCTTTCAGCGTAAAGTAAAGACGATAAAAAAAGCTGTAAAACCTGCATAAATTGTTTGAAAAAGCCCTTTTCAGGCGCTTTTTATGGGGTGAAAAGGAGGCAGTTGCCTCGGCCTGTCACTGTTTTTTCGCGTCGGGGTTGGCCTTGCACGTGGAGATCTGAGTCAGTGCCTTTCTCTGCAGATCCTCGCTGGCCTTATTGTCCATCAATGCCTGGATGTCCTTGGCTGGGTAGGACTTGATTGCATCGGCGCCACAGGCGCAATGGGCTTTGGCCGCCGCCGCGCCGATCTGGGGCGTTGCCGCCTGGGTGCACTGGGCCATGTATTTGTCACGCTCCCCCTTGGGCCAATCGGCATGGGCGGAAAGCGGAAGCAGCAGGGCGAGGGGGGCGACTACTGCGAACAATGTATTCAGACGCATGCGAAGATGCTCCTTTCGGGTCAATGTCTTGTTATCTGAGGCGTTGCGCTCGCTTCAGTTCAGCACTCTGGCATAAAAACCCTGGATTTACGCCCGCGGCAATCCGGACGCGGCGATGACCGTTCATCTGTGCTAGCATGCCGGGCTCGGGTATTTCCAGGCTCCGGAGGACGACAGGTCCCGGTAGCGGCAAATGCTCGAATAACCCTGATTTGAATCCCAGTCACTCTGGTTCGGTTTCCCGGTTGGCCGCAAGGCTCCTGCCGCTGTAAGGCAGGCGTTCGTCATTGAATGGCCTGGACTGGATCTTGTACTGGCTCATCCCAACCCACGTGACCTTTGGTAGGGGTCACCACTAGGAGAGGAGGCGCCATGCCAACTATTACTCTTCCCGACGGCAGTCAACGTTCATTCGATCACCCGGTTTCCGTAGCCGAGGTCGCCGCATCCATCGGCGCGGGCCTGGCCAAGGCCACCCTGGCCGGCAAGGTCAACGGCAAACTGGTCGACGCCAGTGACGTCATCGACAGCGACGCCACGCTGCAAATCATCACGCCCAAGGATGAAGAGGGGCTGGAGATCATTCGCCACTCTTGCGCACACCTGGTCGGCCACGCGGTCAAGCAGCTGTACCCGAGCGCGAAGATGGTCATCGGGCCGGTCATCGATGAAGGCTTCTATTACGACATCGCCTTCGAGCGTCCTTTCACGCCGGACGACATGGCCGCCATCGAACAGCGCATGCAGCAGCTGATCGAGAAAGATTACGACGTCATCAAGAAAGTCACCCCGCGCGCCGAAGTCATCGAAGTGTTCAAGGCTCGTGGCGAGGACTACAAGTTGCGTCTGGTGGAAGACATGCCGGACGAGCAGGCCATGGGCCTGTATTACCACGAAGAATACGTCGACATGTGCCGTGGCCCGCACGTGCCGAACACGCGTTTCCTGAAATCCTTCAAGCTGACCAAGTTGTCCGGCGCCTACTGGCGTGGCGATGCGAAGAACGAGCAGCTGCAGCGCGTCTATGGCACCGCCTGGGCCGACAAGAAGCAGCTGGCGGCCTACATCCAGCGCATCGAGGAAGCCGAGAAGCGCGATCACCGCAAGATCGGCAAGCGCCTGGGCTTGTTCCACACCCAGGAAGAGTCCCCGGGCATGGTGTTCTGGCACCCGAACGGCTGGACCCTGTACCAGGTGCTCGAGCAATACATGCGCCAGGTCCAGCGTGAAAACGGCTACCTCGAGATCAAGACGCCACAAGTGGTGGACCGCAGCCTGTGGGAGAAATCCGGGCACTGGGCCAACTACGCCGACAATATGTTCACCACCCAGTCGGAAAACCGCGACTACGCCATCAAGCCGATGAACTGCCCTTGCCACGTGCAGGTGTTCAACCAGGGCCTGAAAAGCTACCGCGAGCTGCCGATGCGCCTGGCCGAGTTCGGTGCCTGCCACCGTAACGAGCCGTCGGGTGCGCTGCACGGCATCATGCGCGTGCGTGCGTTCACCCAGGACGATGCGCACATTTTCTGCACTGAAGAGCAGATGCAGGCCGAATCCGCCGCCTTCATCAAGCTGACCATGGACGTCTATCGGGACTTCGGCTTCACCGAAGTCGAGATGAAGCTGTCCACTCGTCCGGAAAAGCGTGTCGGCTCCGACGAGCTGTGGGATCGCGCCGAAGCGGCGCTGGCCGCTGCCCTTGATAGCGCGGGCCTGGCGTACGACCTGCAACCGGGCGAGGGGGCCTTCTACGGTCCGAAAATTGAATTCTCGCTGAAAGATTGCCTCGGTCGTGTGTGGCAGTGTGGTACCTTGCAGCTCGATTTCAACCTGCCGATCCGTCTGGGCGCCGAATACGTGTCCGAAGACAACAGCCGCAAGCACCCGGTCATGCTTCACCGCGCGATCCTCGGTTCCTTCGAGCGTTTCGTCGGGATTCTGATCGAACACTACGAGGGTGCGTTCCCCGCGTGGCTGGCGCCGACCCAGGCAGTGATCATGAATATCACTGATAAACAGGCAGATTTTGCCGCTGAAGTCGAAAAAACTCTCAATCAAAGCGGATTTCGTGCCAAGTCCGACTTGAGAAATGAAAAGATCGGCTTTAAAATCCGCGAGCATACTTTGCTCAAGGTTCCCTTTCTCTTGGTTATTGGAGATCGGGAGGTCGAGATGCAGACTGTCGCTGTGCGTACTCGTGAAGGTGCTGACCTGGGCTCGATGCCCGTCGCCGAATTCGCTGAGTTTCTCGCGCAAGCGGTTTCCCGGCGTGGTCGCCCAGATTTGGAGTAATTATTATTAAGCGTGAAATGAGACAAGATAAACGAGCTGCACCGAAAGCCCCGATCAACGAGAATATCTCGGCACGCGAGGTTCGGTTAATTGGCGCTGACGGCGAGCAGATTGGCATCGTCTCGATTGATGAAGCGCTTCGTATTGCTGAAGAAGCCAAGCTTGATCTGGTAGAAATTTCCGCAGACGCAGTCCCACCGGTATGCCGGGTGATGGACTACGGCAAGTCGATCTTCGAAAAGAAGAAGCAGATTGCCGCGGCGAAGAAGAACCAGAAGCAGATTCAGGTAAAAGAAATCAAGTTTCGTCCAGGGACGGAGGAAGGGGATTACCAGGTAAAACTGCGCAACCTGGTACGTTTCCTGAGTGACGGGGACAGGGCCAAGGTATCCTTGCGATTCCGCGGCCGTGAGATGGCCCACCAGGAGCTGGGGATGGAACTCCTCAAGCGGGTTGAACAAGACCTGCTCGAGTACGGTTCGGTCGAACAGCATCCTAAGATGGAAGGACGCCAGCTGATCATGGTCATCGCCCCGAAAAAGAAGAAGTAATCAACAGGGCACGGCAGGCCTTGCGATTATGTTTATCAACTGAATGCGGAGTATCCGAACATGCCAAAGATGAAAACCAAAAGTGGTGCTGCTAAGCGGTTTCTGAAAACTGCTAACGGTATCAAGCACAAGCACGCTTTCAAGAGCCACATCTTGACCAAAATGTCGACCAAGCGTAAGCGTCAACTGCGCGGTAGCAGCTTGCTGCATCCGTCTGACGTGGCAAAAGTCGAGCGCATGCTGCGCCTTCGTTAATTTTTGGATCAAGAATAGAGGAAGTAACTCATGGCTCGTGTAAAGCGTGGCGTCATTGCCCGTAAGCGTCACAAAAAAATTCTGAAACTTGCTAAAGGCTACTACGGCGCGCGTTCCCGCGTATTCCGTGTTGCCAAGCAAGCGGTAATCAAGGCAGGCCAATACGCCTACCGTGACCGTCGTCAGAAAAAACGTCAGTTCCGCGCTCTGTGGATCGCTCGTATCAACGCTGGTGCTCGTGTTAACGGTCTGTCCTACAGCCGTTTCATTGCCGGCCTGAAAAAAGCGTCCATCGAGATCGACCGTAAGGTTCTGGCTGATCTGGCAGTGAACGAAAAAGCGGCGTTTGCTGCGATTGTCGAGAAAGCTAAAGCCACCTTGGCTTAAGTACCCCCGACAGTCACCAGGGCTCACCTCTGTGGGCTCGGGTGTTAAACGTCATAAATAGGGGAAGAGCCTTAAAGCTCTTCCCCTATTTTGTATCTGGAGTCTGTACATGGAAAACCTGGATGCGCTGGTCGCTCAAGCACTAGAGGCTGTGCAAAGCGCTGAAGATATCAATGCCCTGGAGCAAATCCGGGTTCTGTACCTTGGCAAAAAGGGCGAGTTGACCCAGGTGATGAAGACCCTGGGGAACCTGCCGGCCGAAGAGCGTCCGCAGGTCGGTGCGCTGATCAACGTTGCCAAGGAACGTGTCACAGAGGTCCTTAACGCGCGCAAGGCGTTGTTCGAGGAAGCGGATCTGGCTGCCAAACTCGCCGCCGAGTCCATCGATGTGACCCTGCCTGGCCGTGGCCAGACTTCCGGCGGCCTGCATCCGGTGACCCGTACCCTGGAACGCATCGAGCAGTTCTTCACCCACATCGGCTACGGCATTGCCGAAGGCCCTGAGGTCGAAGACGACTACCACAACTTCGAAGCGCTCAACATCCCAGGCCATCACCCGGCCCGGTCGATGCATGACACCTTCTATTTCAATGCGAACATGCTGTTGCGCACCCATACCTCGCCGGTACAGGTCCGCACCATGGAATCGCAGCAGCCGCCGATCCGCATCGTCTGCCCAGGCCGCGTGTACCGCAGCGACTCCGATATCACCCACTCGCCGATGTTCCACCAGGTCGAAGGCCTGCTGGTTGATCGCGACATCAATTTCGCCGACCTGAAAGGCACGATCGAAGAGTTCCTGCGGGTGTTCTTCGAGAAAGAACTGGCGGTGCGTTTCCGCCCTTCGTACTTCCCGTTCACCGAGCCCTCCGCTGAAGTCGACATGGAGTGCGTGATGTGCAGCGGTAAAGGCTGCCGTGTCTGCAAGCAGACTGGCTGGCTGGAAGTGATGGGCTGCGGCATGGTTCACCCGAACGTGCTGCGTATGTCCGGTATCGATCCGGAAGAATTCTCGGGTTTTGCTTTCGGCATGGGCGTCGAGCGCCTGGCCATGCTGCGTTACGGTGTGAATGACTTGCGCCTGTTCTTCGACAACGACTTGCGGTTCCTTGCGCAATTTCGCTAGGTCGCAGGCCCGTAACGAATCTATTAGGAGAGCAGGATGAAATTCAGTGAACAATGGCTGCGCGGCTGGGTAAGCCCGCAGGTAAGTCGGGACGAGCTGGTTGCTCGCCTGTCGATGGCCGGTCTTGAGGTCGATAGCGTCACGCCGGCCGCCGGGGAATTCAGCGGTGTGGTGGTGGGCGAGGTGCTGAGCACCGAGCAGCACCCGGATGCCGATAAACTGCGGGTGTGCCAGGTCAGCAATGGTCCGGAGACCTTCCAGGTGGTCTGCGGCGCACCCAACGTGCGCCCAGGCCTGAAGATCCCGTTCGCCATGATCGGTGCCGAGCTGCCGGGCGACTTCAAGATCAAGAAAGCCAAGCTGCGTGGCGTCGAATCCAACGGCATGCTGTGCTCCCAGGTCGAACTGCAGGTCGGTGAAGGCAACGATGGCCTGATGGAGCTACCGGCCGATGCGCCGGTGGGCCAGGACATCCGTGAGTACCTGGGCCTGGACGATGCGAGCATCGAAGTCGACCTGACGCCGAACCGTGGCGATTGCCTGTCCCTGGCCGGTCTGGCCCGCGAAGTCGGCGCGCTGTATGCCGCTGCGGTGACGCGTCCAGTGGTCGCGACCGTGCCGGCTGTGCATGATGAAGTGCGTTCGGTGGAAGTCCTCGCGCCGGCGGCGTGCCCGCGTTACCTGGGCCGCGTGATCCGTAACGTCGACCTGTCGAAGCCGACGCCGCTGTGGATGGTCGAGCGCCTGCGCCGTGCCGACGTGCGCAGCATCGACGCTGCCGTCGACATCACCAACTACGTGATGCTGGAGCTGGGTCAACCGCTGCATGCGTTCGATCTTGCCGAAATCAACGGCGGCATCCGCGTGCGCATGGCCGAAGAGGGTGAGAAGCTGGTCCTGCTCGACGGCCAGGAAGTGACCCTGCGCAGCGATACACTGGTGATTGCCGACCATTCCCGCGCCTTGGCGATTGCCGGCGTAATGGGTGGCGAGCACAGCGGTGTTTCGACCACGACCCGTGACGTATTCCTTGAAAGCGCGTTCTTCGACCAGATTGCAGTCGCTGGCAAGGCTCGCTCCTATGGTCTGCACACCGATGCCTCGCACCGTTACGAGCGTGGCGTGGACTGGCAACTGGCCCGTGAAGCCATGGAGCGCGCCACTGGCCTGCTGCTGGACATCACCGGTGGCGAAGCCGGCCCGATCATCGAAACCGTCAGCGAACAGCACCTGCCGAAGATCGCTCCGATCACTCTGCGTGCCCAACGCATCACTCAGATGCTGGGCATGGAAATGGACGCTGTCGAAGTCGAGCGCCTGCTCAGCGCCCTTGGCCTGGGTATCAGCGCTGATGGAGCAGGGCAGTGGCGCGTCGAAGTGCCAAGCCATCGCTTCGACATCAGCCTGGAAGTCGACCTGATCGAAGAACTTGCCCGCCTGTACGGTTACAACCGCTTGCCGGTTCGCTACCCGCAAGCGCGCCTGGCCCCACAGGCCAAGGCTGAAGCCCGTAGCGACCTGCCGGAACTGCGCCGCCTGCTGGTGGCCCGCGGTTATCAGGAAGCGATCACCTACAGCTTCATCGATCCGCGCCAATTCGAGCTATTCAATCCAGGTGTCGAGCCGCTGTTGCTGGCCAACCCAATTTCCAACGACATGGCGGCCATGCGCTCGTCGCTGTGGCCGGGCCTGGTCAAGTCGCTGCAGCACAACCTGAACCGTCAGCAGGATCGCGTGCGTCTGTTCGAAAGCGGCCTGCGCTTCGTCGGTCAACTGGACGGCTTGAAGCAAGAGCCGATGCTGTCCGGTGTCGTCTGCGGCAGTCGCTTGCCGGAAGGCTGGGCGCAAGGTCGCGATGTCGTCGACTTCTTCGACGTCAAGGCTGACGTGGAAGCGGTACTCGGCTTCGCCGGTGCGCTCGACGCGTTCACTTTCGTGCCGGGCAAGCATCCAGCGCTGCATCCAGGACAGACCGCACGGATTGAGCGAGACGGGCGAGAAGTCGGTTATGTCGGTGCCATTCACCCTGAATTGTCGAAAACCTTGGGCCTTGATCGTCCGGTCTTCGTTTTCGAGCTGGTTCTGGCTGAGGTCGCCCTGGGGAAAATGCCGAAATTCCAGGAGTTATCGCGCTTTCCTGAAGTGCGTCGTGACCTGGCGTTGCTGGCTGATCTCGACGTTGCATCCAGCGCTGTGCTGGAGGTAATCCGTGAAAATGCAGGCGAATGGCTCACGGACCTCAGGCTATTTGACGTGTATCAGGGTAAAGGCATTGATCCGCATAGAAAAAGCCTTGCAGTCGGCTTGACCTGGCAGCATCCATCGCGCACTCTTAATGACGATGAGGTGAATACCGCAACGCAGAACATCCTCACCTCGCTCGAAAACAGGTTGAACGCCACGTTAAGGAAGTGACGTATGGGGGCTCTGACGAAAGCTGAGATGGCGGAACGTCTGTATGAGGAGTTGGGCCTGAATAAACGGGAGGCCAAAGAATTGGTCGAACTGTTTTTTGAAGAAATCAGGCACGCTCTGGAAGACAACGAACAGGTCAAATTGTCCGGTTTCGGCAATTTCGACCTTCGGGACAAACGCCAGCGGCCTGGCCGCAATCCGAAAACGGGAGAAGAAATCCCGATCACGGCTCGCCGTGTGGTCACCTTTCGTCCAGGGCAGAAGTTGAAGGCCCGAGTTGAGGCTTATGCTGGAACCAAGTCATAACGACGAACTACCCGTCATCCCGGGCAAACGCTACTTCACCATCGGTGAAGTCAGCGAGCTGTGTGCGGTAAAACCACACGTGCTGCGCTATTGGGAGCAGGAGTTTCCTCAACTCAACCCGGTCAAGCGCCGCGGAAACCGCCGGTATTATCAGCGCCAAGACGTGCTGATGATCCGGCAGATCCGCGCGCTGCTGTACGACCAGGGGTTCACCATCGGCGGCGCGCGTCTGCGTCTCTCTGGTGATGAAGCCAAAGACGACACAACCCAGTACAAACAAATGATCCGCCAGATGATCGCTGAGCTTGAAGATGTACTGGTGGTGCTCAAGAAATAAATTTCTGCTTTTAAATACTTCCAGTTTTCAAAAGCTTGCGATATATTCCTGAGCGTTCCGTTGAGAAGCGGAACAAGATTCACGCCTAGTCGGGGCGTAGCGCAGTCCGGTAGCGCACTAGCATGGGGTGCTAGGGGTCGAGTGTTCGAATCACTCCGTCCCGACCATATAATTCAAAGGGTTGCGAGATTTTATCTCGCGACCCTTTTTTATTTTCTCGGCTTTACCCTATAAATCCTCAGATTGATCGACTAATGCCTAGCCCTCGCGGCGTTGCCGCTGCACCAGGTCGATCAGGGTGAGCACCATCATCCTGCAACAGCCGACCGCTACCGATTCACGGCCTCAGGCACCAGCAGCAACCCCGAAGCCAACGCGACAAAACTCTCCACCACTTGCTCAGACGCCCTGTGCGGATCATCGGCATTGGCGATCCACAAGGACGCGCCGAGCAGGGCGCCCATGATCAGGCGTGCCGTCGCTTCTGTGTTGACCGGGCGAATCGTCCCTTCGTCGATCAGCCGTTGGATGCTGCGTTGGGTGCTGCGGATACATGCGTTCTGGCTGGGCCATTGCGAGGGATCGCCCAGCACTGACGGCCCATCGAGGAACACGATGCGTTGGATTTCAGGTTCCAGGGACATCTTGATGTACGCGATGGATTCATCGATGAAGCCGTCCCAGATCGTGGCCGCCTCATCGATGATGACCGACAGGCGCGCCATCATTTCTTCGTCGATCTGGGTGATGACGGCCTGCAGCAACCCTTTCTTGTCACCGAAGTGATGGTATAGCGCGCCCCGGGTGAGCCCCGCTTGCGCGGTCAGATCGTCCATCGAACTGTCCGCATAGCCTTTCGTCGCGAAGGCTTTCCGTGCTGCCTTGATCAGCTTGCCGCGGGTCTCCGAAATCATGTCCGCACGCTTCTGCGCCATCGAGCGTTTTCCTCATCAAAAATTTAACATGCATTGCGTATGTCAGTTGACATACGTCGCGTATGTCGTATTGTTGCTCACATACGAGGCGTATGCAATCGACATGAAGATCTGTTTCTTCAGTGCCGATGACGCCGCTCTTCAGCACAGGATACCGAGCAATGTGTGAGCAGCGCGATCCCGAGAGTTCAGTCACCAGCGTCGGCCAGGGCAAAACCCTCGGGCTGATCGTCAATCCTGTTGCGGGCATGGGCGGTCCGGTGGGTTTGAAGGGCACCGACGGCCCCTACGTCCTGCTAGAGGCGCGACGGCGTGGTGCGCGGCCGGTCTCCAGCGAGCGCGCCGTGCTTGCGCTCAAACGCCTGGCTGCCTCGACCATACCTTTTCGCTTGCTCACCGGCTCTGGCGCGTTGGGCGAAGACGTTGCACGCGCCGCTGGTCTCGATCCTATCGTCGTCTACCGCTCAACCTCCGAATCGAGTCAAGCCGATGACACGCGGAGCGCGGCGATTGTCATGGCCTACGCCAATGTTGATCTACTGCTTTTCGCCGGTGGTGATGGCACGGCGCGGGATGTGCTGGGAATGGTCGGTGACCGGGTGCCGATCCTCGGTATCCCGACGGGCGTGAAAATGTATTCCGCCGTCTTCGGTACCAATCCCGAAAACGCTGGAAACGTTGCTGCACGCTTTGTTGCCGGCGAGCCTTCGGTGCGCTTTCGCGAGGCCGAGGTGATGGACATCGATGAAGCGGCCACGCGAAATGACCAGGTGTCGGCGCAGCTCTATGGCTACGCACGCAGCCCTTATGAACGTCTCCTCGTACAAAACGCCAAGTCCGGCTCTATCTCCAGTGACAACCTGGCGCTGGACGCTGCCTGTCGGCAGGTCGTTCGAGAGATGCAGCCGGGCTGCCTGTACCTGTTGGGGCCCGGCACCACCACGCGGCGCGTGATGACCGAACTCGGCCTGCCATCGACGCTGCTGGGTGTCGATGCCGTGCTGAACCGCGCGCTGGTGGGTTCTGACCTCAACGAGCACCAGTTGATCCGGCTGATGGAGGGCTATGAGGCCCGCATCATCGTCGGCGTCCTTGGTGGGCATGGCAGCTTGTTCGGCCGTGGCAATCAGCAGATCAGCGCCGAGGTCATCCGCCGGGCAGGGCGCGAGCACCTCATCGTGATCGCCTCGATGGACAAGCTGCTCTCCCTCGACGCCGGTTGCTTGCGCGTCGACACCGGCGACGCTCAAGTCGACGCCGCGCTCAGCGGCCATATACGCGTACACACAGGACCTGACCGGTCCGTCGTCTTCAGGGTTCGATCCTGACCATTTGTTCCATCCGAAAACCGAGGATAACCCCATGAGCAATCATGTCGCCCACCCCTACATGGCGAACTCCGTACCCGCCCTCAAGCAGGAGATGCTGGACTCCATTGGTGTCGACAGCATTGAGGCACTGTTCCAGCAAATCCCCGAGGAACATCGCCTGCAACGGCCGATCAACCTGCCGCCGGCACTGAACGAAAGTGAGCTGCGCCGACACTTGGTCAGTACGTTGTCGAAGAACAAGACCTGCGAGCAGAACCTCAACTTCCTTGGCGCCGGCTGTTGGCAGCACCACGTTCCGGCGGCCTGCGACGAGGTGGTACGGCGCAATGAATGGCTGACGTCGGTGTTCGGTGAGCCGAGTTCCGACCACGGGCGCAACCAGGCTTGGTTCGAGTTCTGCAGCCAGCTCGGCGAGCTACTGAATATGGACCTGGTCGGCCTGCCCGTGCGCAGTTGGGGTTGTGCCGCCGGCCACGCCATCCGCATGGCCACACGCATCACCGGGCGCAACGAAGTGGCGGTGGTCCGTGCCATCGACCCGGAGCGACTGTCGATCATTCGCAATTACTGCGAACCGGTCGACATGCCGAGCCACATCGTCGTACGCCTCGTCGACTATGACCCGAACACCGGTTTGCTCGACCTCGATCACCTGCGCGCCTCGATCGGTGCACAAACCGCCGCCGTCTATTTCGAAACCCCGTCCTACTTCGGGGTGATCGAACAACAAGGCGGCGAGATTGCGGCGATTGCCCATGCGGCGGGCGCCGAAGTGATCGTCGGTGTCGACCCTATCTCTTTGGGCGTGCTGGCGGCACCCATCGATTTCGGCGCGGACATCGTGGTCGGTACCACGCAGCCGCTCGGCGTGCACATGAATTGCGGCGGCGGCGTCAGCGGCTTCATTGCAACCCGCGACGAAGCACTCTATGCGCATCAGTATCCGACGCTGTTCATCAGCATCGCCGAGACCACCAAGCCCGGCGAATACGGTTTTGGCCTGAGCCTGTTCGAGCAATCGTCCTATGGCTTGCGTGACAAGGGTAACGACTGGACCGGCCACTCGGTGTACATGTGGGCCATCGCCAACGCCGTGTACATGGCGATGATGGGGCCGCAGGGCTTTGAAGACGTGGGCAAGGCGATCCTGCAACGGGCTCACTACGCCGCCAAATTGCTGGCTGAAATTCCAGGGGTAGGCGTGACATTCCCGTCCGGTTTCTTCAAGGAGTTCGTGGTCAATTTCGAGGCCACCGGGCTCAGCGTGAAAGACATCAACAAGCAGCTGCTCGCACTCGGGATCTTCGGCGGCAAAGACCTGACGCAGGACTTCCCGGAGCTGGGCGCCAGTGCCCTGTATTGCGTCACCGAGATTCACACCCAGGCAGATATCGAGCGTCTGACCGCTGCACTCAAAAAGGTAATCGCACAATGAACACCACACTCAAGGAATACCACGCCCCCGTCTGGAGCGAACCGGTCATTATGGAAATGGGCTATCCCGGCCGCCGCGGTGTGATTTTTTCCGATGTCGAAGCCGACGTTCAAACAGCGGTCGGCAGCGCCGCTGATTTGATTCCCGCGACCATGCGCCGCTCGCGCAAACCGGCGTTGCCGGAAATGTCCGAGCCCGAAGTGCTGTATCACTACTTGCGCCTGTCGCAGCAGACCCTGGGGATGATGAACATCAGCCTGTTCGGCACTTGCACCATGAAGTACAACGCGCAGATCAACGAGGCCATGGCCTGGCGTCCGGAAATCACCCACGTGCATCCCTATCAGGATGAAGACACCCTGCAAGGCGCGCTGGAAGTGGTGCATGGCATGGACACCATCCTGCGCGAGTTGTCCGGGATGGATCAGTTCATCTTCCAGGCCGGCGGCGGTGCCGACGCGGCCTACACCAGTTGCGCCGTGACCCGGGCCTACCATGCGTCCCGTGGGGAACTGGCCCAGCGTGACGAGATCATTACCACCATCCAGACACACCCCAGCAGTGCCGCGACGGCTGCGGCGGCGGGGTTCAAGGTCATCACGCTGATGATCGAGGAAAACGGCTATCCGTCGCTCGAATCGCTGAAGGCTGCCGTGTCCAACCGCACTGCCGCGTTGATGGTGAACAACCCCGACGACATGGGCGTCTACAACCCCGAGATGCGCGAATGGGTGCGCGTGGTGCATGAGGCCGGAGGCCTGTGCTTCTACGATCACGCCAACTTCAATGGCGCGATGACCAAAATCCGCGCCCGCGAACTCGGGTTCGATGCCTGCATGTTCATGCTGCACAAGACCTTCGGCGCGCCCAAGAGTGGCGTCGGCGGCCCCGCTGTGGGGGCTTATGGCTGCTCGGCGGAACTCGCCCCGTTCTTGCCTGCGCCCGTGGTCGCCTTTGACGGTGAGCGCTATCGCCTCGACCATGACCGTCCACAAAGCTGCGGCAAGATCCGCGAGTTCTGGGGCAATGTCCCGGTGATTCTCAAGGCCTACGCCTGGTCCCGCGCCATGGGGGCGGCGGGTATGGCCGAGGCCTCGGACATTTCCGTGCTGGCCAACAACTACATGGAAAAAGGCCTGCTGGCCATTCGCGGCGTCACCCGTTCCCATCCCGAGGCCACGAGTCCGCGGATGGAAATGACGCGCTACAGCCTTGAGCAACTCAAGGAAGACACCGGGGTGGATGTCCACGATGTGCAGAACCGCATGAGTGATTTCGGTATTGATCCGATGTGGAGCAGCCACCACCCGTGGCTGGTGCCCGAGCCGTTCACCCCGGAACCGGGCGAAATGTATGGCAAGGAAGCGCTGGACACCTGGATCGCGGTGCTCGCGCGAATCTCCGACGAGGCCTACTCTAATCCCGAGATCGTCAAAACCTCGCCGCATAACCAGGCGATCCACCGGCTCAAGAGCGCGCCACTGGAAGACCCGCAACACTGGGCCATGACCTGGCGCTCGTACGTGCGCAAGAACGATAAACGTACGGCTTGAACCAGCGGTTCACCGATGCAACGCCCCGTTGATCAGGCGGGGCCGTGATCCACACCTGTTCAGAGCCAACAATCAGCCATTGGAAGTGCCCCAGGCGTGCTACGCGGCTAGGGACTTCCCCACAGGAAAACCTCATGTCGATTTTCGAAACGGGCCTGGCGCCCTCGCCAGTCAATCATGTCGCGCTCTCGCCCCTGAGCTTCATCGAGCGCACGGCCTCGGTCTACGGTGAGTATCCGGCGGTGATCCACGGCGCGGTACGGCGCAACTGGCAACAGACTTATGAGCGCTGCCGGCGCCTGGCCGGCGCGCTCAGTGGGCGGGGTATCGGCAAGGGGGATACGGTCGCGGTGATGCTGCCCAACATCCCGGCCATGCTTGAAGCGCACTTTGCTGTGCCAATGATTGGCGCCGTTCTCAACACCCTCAATGTACGGCTGGATGCGCCCGCCATTGCCTTCATGCTGGAGCACGGTGAAGCCAAGGTGTTGATCACCGACCGTGAATTCCACGAGGTGATCCGTGAGGCCCTGAGCCTGCTGTCCAAGCCGCCTCTGGTGGTCGATGTGGACGACCCCGAGTATGGCGAAGGCCAAGCGCTCAGCGATCTGGACTATGAAGGCTTCCTCGCTGAAGGCGACCCGCAATTCGCCTGGCAATGGCCTGAGGACGAATGGCAAGCCATCGCCCTCAACTACACGTCCGGCACCACCGGCAACCCGAAAGGCGTGATTTATCACCACCGTGGCGCCTATCTCAATTCGCTGGGCAATCAGATGACCTGGGCCATGGGCAATCATCCGGTGTACCTCTGGACGCTGCCAATGTTCCATTGCAATGGCTGGTGCTACCCATGGACCGTTACCGCACTGGCCGGCACCCATGTGTTTTTGCGCCGCGTGGAGCCTGAGAAAATCCTCATCCTGATCAATCAACACCAGGTCAGCCACCTGTGCGGCGCGCCCATTGTGCTCAACGCGCTGGTCAACCTGCCGGACTCGGCCAAGGTCACTATCGATCACCCGGTAAACGCCATGGTGGCGGGCGCCGCGCCGCCGGCCAAGGTCATCGGTGCGGTGGAGGAAATGGGCATCAAGATTACCCACGTGTATGGTTTGACCGAGGTTTACGGCCCCGTGACCGTTTGTGCCTGGCACGCGCAATGGGATGAGCAACCGCTCGATGAGCGGGCGAAGATCAAGTCACGCCAAGGCGTGCGCTATCCGACGCTGGAAGGCCTGATGGTCGCTGATCCGCAGACCCTGGAGCCGGTGCCTTGCGATGGGATCAGCGTCGGCGAAGTCTTCATGCGCGGCAACACGGTGATGAAGGGTTACCTGAAGAACCCCGAGGCCACCCGTGAGGCATTCCAGGGTGGCTGGTTTCATACCGGCGACCTGGCGGTTCGTCACCCGGACGGCTATGTCGAAATCAAGGATCGTCTCAAGGACATAATCATCTCGGGCGGAGAGAATATTTCCACCATCGAGGTTGAGGGCGTTCTGTATCGTCACCCGGCGGTACTGGAAGCGGCGGTGGTCGCCCGTCCGGACGAAAAATGGGGTGAAACCCCATGCGCCTACATCACCCTCAAAGCCGACTGCCAGGATATTCGGGAAGCCGACATCATCCGCTTCTGTCGTGAGCATCTGGCAGGGTTCAAGCTGCCGAAAACCGTGGTGTTCAGCGAGTTGCCAAAAACCTCGACGGGCAAGATCCAGAAGTACGTGTTGCGCGACTGGGCCAAGGCACTCTGAAAAGGAACCCACTTGACCGATGACCGGCACTTTTCGCAATCGGGACACGCACATGGCTCGCCGCTCAGCGATGGACGGATTCATTACACCGCATCACAAATGAAGTTCCCCGCCACACCTTTATCCCCCGCCATGTAACTTCTTACCATCCACTCCATGTCGCCGCCCCGCCATTCCGGCGGGGGGCTCACTGGAGACTGTCCCATGCCTTTCATCAGCGTTCGTATCACCCGCGATGGCGTTACCCAGGAGCAGAAGGCCCAGGTGATCGCCGAGATCACCCGGACCATGCAGACGGTGCTCGACAAGGATCCGCGCCTGACCCACATCGTCATTGACGAGGTCGACACCGATAGCTGGGGCTATGCCGGTATGACCACCACGCAGTACCGCAAGCAGCTGGCGGAGTCGAAATCATGACGCGTACGGTCAGTATCGATTTCGTGTCGGACGTGGTGTGCCCTTGGTGCGCGCTGGCGGTAACGGCGCTGGATCAGGCGATTGGCAATCTCGCCGGCCAGGTTGCTGTCGAGCTGACGTTCAAGCCCTTCGAGCTGAACCCGGACATGCCCGCCGAGGGTGAAAACGCGGTCACGCACATGATGCGCAAGTACGGCCGCAGCGCCGAGCAGGTCGCTTCTCGCAATGAAATGATCATCGCTCGCGGCAAGGCCATTGGTTTCAAGTTCGATCTGGAAAAACGCAGCCACTTCTACAACACCTTCGATGCCCATCGCTTGTTGTTGTGGGCGGTGGAAGAGCGGCTTCAAGTCGCGCTGAACAAGGTTCTGACCAGGGCGTATTTCACCGACGGCCAGGACATCAGCGAACGGGAAACCCTGGTGCGCCTGGCCGGTGAGGCGGGGCTTTCCACGGCTGGCGCACGCAAGGTGTTGGCAGAGGGCACGTACGCCGTCGAAGTGCGGGAGCTGGAGCGTTTCTACCATCAGCGGGGAATCGATTCGGTGCCGGCAATGGTGGTGAACGGGCGCCAGCTGATTACAGGGTCACAGTCGGTCGAGCATTACGAAGAGGTCCTCCGGCAGCTTGCACAAGAGCCCGCCGAGGCCTGATTAAACAACTTATCCATCCATTTTTACTGAGCGAGAAATCATCATGAGTCATGCAAAAAAAGTCGTTGTTGTTACCGGTGCTTCCCAAGGCCTCGGCGCTGGCATTGTCGAGGGATTCCGTAAACTGGGCTATCAGGTGGTTGCGACTTCCCGGTCGATCAAGCCATCGAGCGATCCGGACATCCTTACCGTGGCCGGTGACATCGCCGATCCCGCCACTGCCGAGCGCATCATCCGCGAAGGCGTGGCCCGCTTCGGTCGCATCGATACGCTGGTCAACAATGCCGGGGTGTTCCTTGCCAAGCCTTTCACCGATTACACCCTCGAAGACTATGTAAACGTCGTGGCCACCAACATGGGCAGTTTCTTCCACATGTCGCAACAGGCCATCGCGCAAATGGAAAAACAAGGCGACGGCGGTCATGTGGTCAGCATCACCACCACGCTGGTCGACCACGCGGTGCAAGGCGTGCCCTCGGTGCTGGCCTCGCTGACGAAGGGTGGCATGAACGCTGCCACCAAGTCGCTGGCCATTGAGTACGCCAAGCGCGGGATTCGGGTCAACGCCGTTTCGCCCGGCATCATCAAGACCCCGATGCACAGCGAGGAAACCCATGCTGCACTGGGCAGTTTGCACCCGGTCGGCCACATGGGTGAAGTCGAGGACATCGTGGGCGCGGTCCTGTATCTGGACAGCGCGGCTTTCGTCACCGGGGAAATCCTCCACGTTGACGGTGGACAAAGCGCCGGTCATTGATCACGACAGAGTCGTTTCGCCACCCGGCAGGCGGCGCTTGGACATGTTTCAGGGTAAACCTGAGGCAGCCAAGGGTCGCCTGCACCAATCGTAAGAAGCCCCTACGAAAAAAACAAAGAGGCGCTGATCATCGATGGCTGAGGGATTCCCGATACTGCGCTTCATCGACTTCGGTCAGCGTTGCATAACCGTCGTAATGGTAGATTCGGTGCCTGTCACGGGCGTAGCGGTCATTCAGGAATTCGAGGGTGGCCAGGTCGATACGTTTGGCGCTCAGCGGACGTCGATGACAGAACAACTTGCGCGTACCCAGTTGCAGGAAATCGGGATGTGGTACGCGGACCTCATCAGGATCGAACGCCAGATCCAGCAGCTTGCCCTCCGAGAAGATCAATGTAGGACTGACCGCATAAGTACCAAGCATTCGAGTATTCGAGGGGTGGAGACGTTTTTTCGCCTCGCCGTAGTAATACACGGTGTCTCGATCCTTGGCCCAGCCATGCCCGCAGGACTCGAAAGAGGCCGCTTGTGCCTTACGAATCGGTTCCGGGGGATGGTAAAAAACCCGGTGACAGAACACGGTCTTGCCGTCGGTCAGGTAGGGTGAGCCGAGTGAGCGAAAATGCTCCGCCGATTCCGGGGAAAACCGTTCGGGTACTTCAGTGTCGGCATTATGGTATGGGATCAGATACAAGCCGTTGGCGTCGCCACACAGGTGCGTGTCCAATACTCTGAAACTCGCCGCGTCCAGCCCGCTGATAACGCGACCGTGGAAATACACCTGGCGGCCCAGCTCGAAACCGAGGCCGATGGCGCGTAAGGGCGCCGATTCTGCGTGCACTTGCGGCTCTTCAGGCAGTGCCTGTAAGCGGTGCCACCAATAGTCCTCCAACTGCGGATGTGCCTCGAAGTAAGGAGCCCATGCCTGTTGCATGGCCGCATCGATGACGCCGCCAGAGCCCAGCGGGCCGTGCTTGTCACCGACCAGCACGGGCGAGTAATCCTGCTCATTCTGATAGAGCTGGGTTACTACGAAGCTCTCTACGTCGACATCGAGGCGTTTTTGACGCCGGTAGACGTGCTGGTGATCACGGTAATAGTCGAACCCCAGGTGACGAAAACTCGGGCCATGGGCATCACGCAGACGGGTCCCGGCTGCGTAGACGTACTTGTCGTCCACGGCAAAATACTCATCCTCGCGTTCGCTGGCGCTGACCACGCGACCGCAGGCATCGAACGCCGGCTGCCAGCACTTGAGCAGGTGAAAATCGCCCACGTAGCGAATGGTTTTTCCGGTCAGATAATAGGCCCGTTGGTGGTCTTTGGCGTAGCGTTCGTTAAGCACGCTGAAGGTTGCCAGGTCGACATTGTCGATGCGGTAGAAGTATTCGTATGAAACGCTCGAGCCTTGCTGCGCTTGCACGATGATCGACTGTCCATCCGTTCCCCAGCGGCGGGCGAGCATCTGGAAGTCGTGCGGGTTGGCGATAGGCAGCGGCGAGCCGTCTTTCTGGTGCAAAGGCTTGAAGCCCTTGTAGACCTGATCGTCGATCACTCGATAGGACGGGTGATTGCAATAACGAACCCGGGCCGTGGCGCTGGCGATCCATTGCCCATGCAAAAAGATATTCTCGCCATCACTGAACAGCGCGCAAGCGGCAGTTACCGATGCCGGCGATGATTCCAACAGGGCAAGACTGTCGGGTCTTGCCTGTGGGATTTCAGTGATCGAGTATTCGCCCAACCAATAGGCGCCGGTTCTATCCCGCCAGTATTGGTAGCCCAGACTTTCCAGGCCCTTGTCGAAACGAAACGGTAGTGCATGAAGCACGTGGTAACCGTGGCGCTCCAGGTAAGCGGGAAGCAGGTAGTAATCCCGCAGCGTATCGCGCAGGACTTGAGGATTGCGTCGATGCCGCCAGACCGGCTGGCCGGCGAGCAAGGGGGAGGGCGGATAGTGCCCATCGCTGGCGCACTGGGCTAGCTCGCGGGGTTGCATGCCTTCAGGGTTGAGCAGGATGTACACATCAGGCACTTGCCCGTCGCCCAGCAGCGCACCGTCCATGAAGGCGAAGCCTTGATGCCATTCAAGGTTCAGCGGTTCCCAGTCAGCAATAGCCGTTTCTATGCTTGTCATGTTATTGCGACCTGAACGTCTGGTGGTTGGCCGAAGACGGCCTGACCAGTGTAAACAAATCCATGATCGCAATAGCTTGGCCCAATCTAAAAAGATTGGGCCTTTTCACGCCTGAGACAATGAAGCACCAGGCCAGTGGTCGACGCTGCCGTGATCAGAAGATGAACTTGAACAGCGCAATGACCACGATCAGGCCGATGATGAAAATGATGCCTACGGTACCGCCAAGGAATTTCAACATAACAGTGCTCTCATCAGGGGGGCTCAATCTTCTAGACCACCCTCGACAACGCTCGTTTCGTTGGATATTCACTCATGGGTAAATCAATGCACCGCCCAGGACCTTGGCACCGGAACATGCTCGAACTTTGAAATGGTCTTGATCCAATAGCGGCGATACTCAGTCTGGTCTGGCGCCAAGGGTTTGTGGGTTGACCAAGGATGTTCGGCCTTCAAACTGGCGCGGTAGGCCTCCCATTCTTTTTGCTCGGCCACTTCCCTGGCTTTGGCTCTGTCATCGAACCAACCCAGGACGTAGGCTTCGCCCTGATCCGTGCCGTGCGCTATCAGCAGATAAATGTCAGTCATTACGGGCCCTGCCTTCCAATCCTGAAACCCAGTCACTGGGGTCTTATCAGGGGTATCGGCCGCTGCTTGGTGTTTTTGAGATTTATTGATGAGTGGCGTGTCTGCGGACCAGGACGAGTCGGCAGGTTTAGAAGGTCTGCCCCATGGAAAACTGAAACACCTGTGTATCCGCGTTTTCAGGTGTGCGCACTGGAAAGGCCAGGTTGGCACTCAACGGTCCCAGCGGACTGTACCAAGTCACCCCAACCCCGACTGAACTGGCCATCTGGTCGAGGTCGACCCCGTCGCAACCCTGGGTGGTGCTCAGGTAACACTTGTTGGAGTACACGCTGCCGACGTCCCAGAAGACCGAGGTGCGCACGGATTTGTTGTCTTTGATGAACGGCATCGGAAACAGGTATTCCACGCCGCCAGTGATGAGGATGTTGCCGCCCAGTGATTCGGTGTCCCGGTCGGAATAATACTGCTGTCCTTCACTGGCGTAGGTGCCGGTGGCCGGGGTGCTGTGGGGGCCGAGGGTGCCGCTTTCGAAGCCACGCACCGAGCCCTCGCCACCGGCGGTGTAGTTCTCGTAGAACGGCAGGCCGTCGGTCGAGCCGTAGCTGTTGCCATAACCGAGCTTGGTATGGAAACGCAGTGAGGTGGCGTCGGTGACCGGCACAAAGGTCTGCCCGGTGTAGTCGAGCTTGTAGAAGCTCAGGTCGCTGCCCGGCACAGTCATCATCAGGTTGAGGTTTTGCGAGTGGCCGCGGCTCGCCAGCACGCCGCGGTTCAGGGTCGATTCCGACCAGCCGATAGTGGCCTTGAGGTTGGTGAACTCGCTGCCTTCACGTTGGATAAAGTCGTAGATCTCATCAGAGCTGTAGGTGCCTGCTTCGATGCTGTCATGTTGCGCCGTCACGCCGAAGCTCAAGCGTGAGGTTTCATTGATCGGGTAGCCCACTGTGGTCCCGGCACCAAAGCTATTGATGGAGTAGTACGAATTGTCGTCATCGTAGTACTCGTTGTAGTCGGTGGCGCTGTAGAACGCGTTGTAGCCCAGGCTCACGCCGTCTGGCGTGAAATAGGGGTCGGTAAAGCCGATGTTGTACTTGCTTTGATAAGACGAGCGGGTCAGGCCCAGGCTGGCATAGTTGCCAGTGCCGAGGAAGTTGTTCTGGGTGATCGAGCCGCCTAGGATCAGGCCGGAGCTCTGGGAGAAGCCGACGCTGGCGGTGATCGAGCCGGAGGCTTGCTCTTGGACGCTGTAGTTCACATCGACCTGGTCATCGATGCCCGGTACTGCCGGGGTCTCGACGTTGACTTCCTTGAAGAAGCCCAGGCGTTCCAGGCGGGTCTTGGACTGGTCGATCAGGTAAGTCGATGCCCAGCCACCTTCCATCTGGCGCATTTCACGGCGCAGCACTTCGTCCTCGGTCTTGGTATTTCCCCGGAAGTTGATACGGTTGACGTAGGCACGCTTGCCCGGATCCACGGCGAAGATGATGTCGACGCTATGGTCTTCAGTGTGTGGGGTTGGCACGCCGTTGACGTTGGCGAAGGTGTAGCCCTCGTTACCCAGGCGACGGGTGATCAAGTCCGAGGTCGTGGTCATGACTTTGCGCGAGAACACTTGGCCCTTCTGCACCAACAACAGTGACTTGATCTGCTCTTCAGGCACTTTCAGGTCACCGCTGAGCTTGACGTCGCGAACGGTGTATTTCTCGCCTTCAGTGATGTTGACGGTGATGTAGACGTGCTTCTTGTCCGGGGTGATGGACACCTGGGTCGAAGCGATGTCCATGTTGATGTAGCCGCGGTCCAGGTAGTAGGAACGCAAGCGCTCCAGGTCACCGGAGAGTTTTTCACGGGCGTACTTGTCGTCGTTCTTGAAGAATGACAGCCAGTTGGTGGTCTTGAGGGTGAATTGATCGATCAGCTCCTCATCGGGGAAAACTGTGCTGCCGACCACGTTGATGTGCTGGATGGCCGCGACAGTGCCTTCATCTATCTTGATTTTCAGGCCCACACGGTTACGGGGCTGCGCGATGACTTCGGCATCGACCGTGGCCGAGTAGCGCCCCTGGGCGACGTATTGACGCTGCAGCTCGTTACGCACACCTTCGAGGGTCGCGCGCTGGAAGATCTCGCCTTCGGCCAGGCCGGATTGCTTGAGGCCTTTCATCAGGTCTTCGGTGGAGATCGCCTTGTTGCCTTCGATCTCGATACTGGCCACTGACGGGCGCTCCACGACGGTGATGACCAGGACATCACCGTCGTGCCCCAGTTGGATATCCTGGAAGAAACCGGTCTTGAACAATGCGCGGGTGGACTCCACCAGGCGCCGCTCATCGGCGTCATCCCCCACGTTCAAGGGCAAGGCCCCGAATACGCTGCCGGCGGAAACACGCTGAAGACCGTTGATACGTATGTCGGAAATTTTGAAGCCTTGAGCGTGTGCAAGTGTGGCATTGAGCAGCAGTGCAGCCGAGCAGAGCAGGCGCGAAAATTTCATCAAGATCTTTATCCAGGACACATCGACAGGCAGCGTAGGCGGGCGCGGATATCTCACAGCGAGACGAGTAGCCGCGCAGCGAGCCGGCTGGTGGAAGTGCAGCATAAAAGCTCGGTGCGTTTGGTGCGGTTAACCCAGTGTCAAGTTAGGTAAAGGTTGGCTCACGGCGATGACGCTGTGCCATGCAAGGGCGATAATGCAGCCCCTCCACTCAAGAGCGTCCCATGATCCGCGTATTGCTTGTCGACGATGACCAGGAACTGACCGGAATGCTCAGCCAATACCTGGAGCGTGAAGGTTTTGAGGCGACGGCCGTGCATACCGGCGAGGAGGGCGAGGTCCAGGCGCTGTCCGGTCGCTACAGCATCGTGGTGTTGGATGTGATGTTGCCCGGGTTGTCGGGCATCGAAGTGCTCAGGCGCATTCGGGCGGTGAATCAGGTGCCGGTGGTGTTGCTCACGGCCCGTGGCGACAACATCGACAAGATCACCGGTCTGGAGCTGGGTGCCGATGATTATGTGCCCAAGCCCAGCTCGCCGGGGGAGCTGGTGGCGCGTCTGCGGGCCATCATGCGCCGGGTACAGCCGACGGATCAGCCCACCTGCGAAGTGATCAGGACCGGCCCGTTGGTCATGTGGCCCGGCAAGCGCCAGGCTCAATGGCATGGACGCGAACTGGCGGTGACCAGTACCGAATTCAGCTTGCTTGAAGAACTGGCCCGCTGTGCCGGGCAGGTAGTGAGTAAGCAGGATCTGTCCCTCAATGCCTTGGGGTGTCCCTTGACCCGTTACGACCGGCGCATCGACGTGCACATCAGCAGCATTCGCCACAAGCTGGGGCCACGCCCCGATACCAAAGCCTGGATTCAAAGCGTGCGCGGCCTTGGTTATTTGATGATCGCCGAACGATGAAACCCAGCCGGCTGTTCTGGAAATTGTTCCTGGCGTTCTGGCTCTCTACCAGCTTGACGTTTTTGGTCGGTTTGGGCTTGCTGGTAATGGGCAGTGCCAAGCCTGGGGATCCTCATCTGGAAACCATCCTGGCCAGTGAAGAACAGCTCCTGCGTCAGTTTGGTGTCGAGTCGGGTCGCCAACTCCTGGCGGTCTGGGAGCACCCTGATGACCAGGCCATTGGCGTATATGACCGAGCCGGTCAACTGTTGGCCGGGGAGGCGATTGCGCAACCGGCCTATGAGCGAGCGGTCGTCGGCAAGGACGGAGTCACGTTGTCGCTCAAATCTACCCATCCCCCGGGGCAGAAACGTGACAAAGGGCCGAGCCCCTGGACGCCTTTGATCATCGGCACGGTCATGAGTGCGCTGTTCAGCGGGTATATGGCGTTCTACCTGGCATGGCCGTTGGCGTATCTGCGGCGGGCCATGAGCGATGTGGCCCAAGGGCGCTTCGAAGCCCGGGTCAAGCCGATGATGGGCGCGCGCCGCGACGAAATCGTCGATCTGGCCGAGGACTGCGACCGAATGGCCAATCAGTTGAAACTGCTGGTAGAAGCCCAGCAACACCTGTTGCACGACATCTCCCATGAATTGCGCTCGCCGTTGACGCGCATGCAAGCGGCGATCGGGCTGCTGCAGCAGGATCCGGCGCGCCTGGAAATGGTGGAACGCATCGATCGCGAATCGCTGCGCATGGATACGCTGATCGAGGCCTTGTTGACCCTGGCGCGTATGCAGGGACGGCCTGAGAGTATCGAGCGCGAGCCCATCGACATCACCGAATTGCTGTCGGTGATCGTCGAGGACGCGCAATTCGAAGCAGGAATGAAAGGTTGCCGCGTCAGCCTGCAGGCGTGTCCGGCATTTGTCAGCCATGTCAGCGGTGAGTTGTTGTACCGTTGCTTCGAGAACGTCATTCGAAACGCGGTGCGCCATACCCGGCCGAATACGACGGTGCTGGTCGTGGCTGAGGCGAACCCCGAGGCAGGCTGCCTGACGGTGCAGATTACCGATCAGGGGCCGGGGGTTGAGAACGAACGATTGCAGGGCATTTTCCATCCGTTCGAGCGTGGCCTGAACGAGGCCAGTACCGGTTTCGGCCTGGGCCTGGCCATCGCTTCAAGGGCCGTGGAAATACATGGCGGCACGATCGTGGCGCGCAACGAGCCGACCGGCGGGCTGACCGTGGCAATCAGCTTGCCCCGTCGAGCGTGATCTTTACACGATATTACATTGGCTTGACGGCTCTGTACGCCTCGCCTCAGTAGACTTCCCGCTCAAACTTACTCAGCGTTTGCTGATGTTTTAGCGTGGAGGTGGTCATGTTTCTGGTTCATAAGAAGGGCTTCGTTCCCGGCAAGAGAATGGTCGACGGTCTGGTGCCTTATGACTTCTTCTGCGAAGACAATCCGGGCCTTAACCTGTTTGTCTTCACGGGCTCCGCCACTGCGGGCAAGGTGGTCGAGGAGCAGACACTTTGGGGGTTTACCCGCTTGGAGCGTTTTGAAGCACTGAGCGGCACCCTGGTATCGAACAAGAAGCATGCTGGCTGGTTCCAGAAGGTCAATGTGCTTACCGGCCCCGCCCACAACGGTACGCAAGGGGTGAAGTTCCAGCGGGTGCTGAAGATCATCAAGCACACTGATGCATCGGGCCGGACCGCCAGCAAGGCCGACTATGAGATCCAGACAGACGAAGGCGATACCTACTTCACCCGTCGGTCTGCTGGGGGCGACAGCGCGCAAACCGTTATCTATGCGGCAGAACAATAAGCTCGATTTCGAAGCGATGCTTCAGGATTCGCCGAGCTGAAACCGATAACCCACCCCATACAACGACTCGATCGGCTGGTCTCCTGGGCAAGCCTGTTCGAGCTTGCGCCGCAGATTACGGATATGGCTGTCGACGGTACGATCAGTGACCACCCGATGATCGGAATAGATCCTGTCGAGCAACTGATCCCGGGAAAACACCCGCCCCGGGGAACGGGCGAGGGTGCTGAGCAGACGCAGTTCCAGGGGGGTAAGGTCCAGTGCGATGCCATCGAGGGACGCCTGATACTGCTCTTCGTCAATGAGCAGGCGCGGCGTCGCAGAGGTCAGGAAATTCGGGCTGCGCCGCAGGATCGCCTTGACCCTGGCCACCACTTCGCGGGGGCTGAAGGGTTTGCAGATGTAGTCGTCGGCCCCCAGGTCCAACCCGAGCAGGCGATCCACTTCCTCGACGCGGGCGGTGATCATGATGATTGGTACGGCGCTAAAGCTCCGCAGCTCCCTGCACACGTGCAGGCCGTCGCACCCCGGCAGCATCAGGTCGAGCAGGATCAACCGAGGCTCGTTGGCACGCACCGCCGGCACGACTTGAAGCCCATTATCCAGACACTGGGTCACATAGCCGGCGGCGATCAGGTAGTCGCGCATCAACGCCGCCAGCTTGGGTTCGTCTTCGACGATCAGGATCGGGCTGTCGTTGGCCATGGTTCAGGCGTTCCTTGGCAGGCGCAGGGTCAGCCAAAGGCCGCCCAATGGCGAGTGATCGGCACTGAGACTGCCGCCATGGGCCAGGGCGATGCTGTGGCAAATGGCGAGCCCCAGGCCGGCGCCGCCGCTGGCGCGATTACGTGAGGTTTCGCCGCGGTAGAAACGCTCGAACAACCGCGGCAATTGGTCCGTCTCGACCCCGGGGCCGGAATCAAGGAAGTCGACGCGCACGATGTCGCCCTCGCTGGCGGCACGCACGCGCAGCACACCGCTTTCATCGGTGTAGCGCACGGCATTTTCCAGCAGATTGCCGAACAGTTGCTGCAAACGCTTGGGGTCGGCCTCGACCCGTAGCGGTGATGTCGGCAACTCCAGCTCTAACCGCAAGTGCCGGGCGTTGCAACGCTCCTGGAACATTGCCGCGCAGCCGTCCAGCAGTTCGTTGAGATCGCATTCGCGCTTGCGGTAAGTCAGCGCACCCACGTCGGCCAGGGACAATTCATACAGGTCATCCACCAGTTTGCTGAGCATGCCGACTTCGTTTTGCAGCGATTTCATCGAGGATTGATCGAGGGTACGTACGCCGTCTTCGATGGCTTCCAGTTCACCGCGCAGCACTGACAACGGGGTGCGCAGTTCATGGGACACATCGGCCATGAACTCCCGGCGCATTTTTTCATTGCGCTCCAGGGTATACGCCAGTTGATTGAAGTCACGGGCTAACTGGCCGACTTCGTCATTGGAAGACACCGATACCCGGTTGTTGTATTCCCCGGCGGCCAACCGGTGCGTGGCGGCCGCCACCCGCTTGACCGGGTCGAGTAGGGTGCGGGCGATCCACCAGGCGATCAGCATCGCCAACAGCAGCGAGAACACGCCCACGGCCAGGCTGGTGCGCACCAGGTACTGGCGAAAGCGTTCGCCCCCGGCTTCGGTCACGTTCTGGAACGGGGTCACCGCCAACCAGCCGACGGTTTTGCCGGCGACCTCGATCGGGCGCATCAGGGCGTCGTCGGCAATCGCCGAATAGCCCATCACCAGTTGCTTTTGTGGGTCCAGCAAGGCAATGCGAAACACCGCGCCGGTCAGGTCGGACATGGGCATGGGTGGCCGCTGAGGATCAGTGGCGTTTTCGCCCGGTTCCGGGCGCAGCAGCTCGAACCACCGATCCGGCTGGTTGCGCAGGAATTCCCAGTTGCCTTCGCGCTCGTAGGCGTTGGCCAGGCGCGGCAGTACCGGCGTCATGCGCACCAGGGCTTGTTCGTTGAGGTAGTCCAGGAAGCCTTTGCCGAAGCTCCAGCCGTTGGCCACGCCCATGCTCAGGATGACAAACAGCACGCTGGCCATTACGGCAATAAACAGCTTGGTGGAGATGCTCAGTTTCATAGGCTCGGGCAGGTCGAGGAATGGCCCATCCATTTAGGCCCTGGTGCGATGAAGATTCAAGGGCGGCGGACAATCTTCAATTTTCCTGCACATTTGCCTCGCAGTATGGCGCCTGGCTTGAACCATCCGTCTTGTAGAGGCATTTATGTCGACCAAATTATTCGCCAAATCCCTGGTGACCGCCGCCTTCCTGGTGTCCTTGATCGTTTTGTTCCTGTTGGGCGGTTGCTCTGGCGAATCCGCCCCCGTCCAGGAACCGCCCAAGGTTTCAGTGATCACCGTACAGCCGCAAAGCCAGGCGCTGACCACGGAACTGGCCGGGCGGACCCAGGCGTTCATGGTTGCTGAAATTCGTCCGCAGGTCGGCGGTATCGTCCAGCAACGGCTGTTTGTCGAAGGGGCCGAGGTCAAGGCCGGGCAGGCGCTGTACCAACTGGACGCTTCCTCTTATAAGGCCGCGTTGGCTGAAGCACAGGCGAACCTCGCCAAGGCGCGAGCCACGTTGAAGTCGGCGCAGGCCACCGCCAAGCGTGACGCACAGTTGGCGAAGATCGATGCCATCAGCCAGCAGGACAACGAAGATGCCCAGGCCAGCTTGTTGACCGCCGAAGCGGAACTGCAAGTGGCCCAGGCCGATGTCGACACCGCGCGCATCAACCTGGCGTATACCCGCATCAGCTCGCCGGTCAGCGGGCGCATCGAAACCTCGACGGTCACGCCTGGCGCGCTGGTGGTCGCCAACCAGGACAGCGCACTGACCACGGTGCAGCAGCTGGACCCGATGTATGTCGACGTCACCCAATCGACCACCGAGCTGTTGCGCCTCAAGCGCGACCTGGCCAGCGGTGCGTTGCAGAGTAATAGCGAAGGCGAGGCGCGGATCCGCCTCAAGCTCGATGACGGCACCACCTACGCCCAGGAAGGTCGCTTGAAATTCAGTGGGGTCAGCGTCAATGAGGGCACCGGCACCGTGACCTTGCGGGCGCAAATCGCCAACCCGGACCGGCTGTTGCTGCCGGGCATGTACGTGCGGGCGGTGCTGGAACAGGCTCGGGACGATAAAGCCATCCTGATTCCACAGAAGGCGGTGACCCGCAGCGCCAGTGGCGCGACCTCGGTGCTGGTGGTGGTCAATGGCAAGGTCGAGCAGCGCGTGCTGACTATCGACCGCGCCGTGGACAACCAGTGGTGGGTCACGGCTGGGCTGAACGCGGGAGACCAGGTGATTGTCGAGGGCGGGCAGAAAGTCCGGGTCGGTGACTCCGTCGTGGCGCAGAACGCCGGCACGCGCAGCCGTACGCAGACAGCAACGCCTGTTGCCATTGCGCAGGAGGGTTGAGCATGGCGCGCTTCTTTATCGACCGACCGATTTTTGCCTGGGTCATCGCCATCGTCATCATGCTTGCTGGTGCCTTGTCCATCAGCCAGTTGCCCCTCGAGCAGTATCCGGACATCGCGCCGCCGACGGTGCGCATTTCCGCAACCTACACCGGCGCCTCGGCCAAGACCGTGGAAGACTCCGTGACCCAGGTCATCGAGCAGCAAATGAAGGGCCTGGATAACCTGACCTACATGTCGGCCTCCAGCAGCTCGGACGGCAGTGCCAGCATCAGCCTGACCTTCACGGCCGGCACCAACCCGGACGTGGCCCAGATGCAGGTGCAGAACAAGCTGCAACAGGCGGAGTCGAGACTGCCGCAATCGGTGCAAAGCGAGGGCCTGACGGTGACCAAGGGCGGCTCCGATTTCCTGATGATTGCCGCCTTGGCGTCCGACAATCCGAGCGTCACCGGCACTCAGATCGGCGATTACATTTCCAGCACCGTGCTCGATTCCATCAGCCGTGTCGACGGCGTCGGCGATGTGCAGACATTGGGTTCGGGCTATGCCATGCGCATCTGGCTAGATCCGGCCCTGTTGGAAAAATACACGCTGATACCGTCGGATATCAGCAGTGCCCTGGAGGCGCAGAACACCGAGGTGTCCGCCGGTCAGCTCGGCGCCATGCCGGCGGTGAAGGGCCAGCAGTTGAACGCCACGATCAGCGCCCGCAGCAAGCTGCAAACCGTCGAAGAATTTCGCAATGTCGTGGTCAAGTCCACCAGCAACGGCGCCGTGGTGCTGCTGGGGGATGTGGCGCGGGTTGAATTGGGCAGCGAAAGCTACGACGTCAGTTCCGCCCTTAACGGTAAGCCCGCTGCCGCCATGGGTGTACAGCTCGCCGCCGGGGCCAATGCCCTGAATGTGGGGGAGGCGGTGAAGGCCAAGCTCAAGGCGCTGGAGCCGTTCTATCCCACGGAAATGCAACTCAAGAACGTGATCGCCTACGACACGACACCCTTTGTCAGCCTGTCCATTGAGGAGGTGGTCAAGTCCTTGGGCGAGGCCATCGTCCTGGTGGTGCTGATCATGTTCCTCTTCTTGCAGAACCTGCGGGCCACGTTGATCCCGGCGATCACTGTGCCGGTGGTGCTGCTCGGGACGTTCGGTGTGCTGGCGCTGTTCGGCTATTCGATCAACACCTTGACCATGTTCGCCATGGTCCTGGCCATCGGCTTGTTGGTGGACGACGCCATCGTGGTGGTGGAGAACGTCGAGCGCGTGATGGGCGAGCAGGGGCTGTCGGCCCTGGACGCCACGCGCCAGTCGATGGCCGAGATCACCAGCGCCCTGGTTGGCATCGCCTTGGTGCTCAGCGCAGTGTTCATTCCCATGGCGTTTTTTGGTGGCTCGACGGGGATCATCTACCGGCAGTTTTCGGTCACGATCGTCTCGGCCATGGTGCTCTCGGTGTTGGTGGCGATGACGCTGACACCAGCCTTGTGCGCGACCCTGCTCAAGCCGTCCGATGGCAAGGGCCACGGCGCTCAAGGCGGGTTCTTCGGCGGGTTCAATCGCGCCTTCGAACGTGCTGCCGAGGCCTATAAAACACGGGTGGGCGCTATTGTGCAGCGTGGGCGCCTCAGTTGGCTGGTGTATGGGTTGGTGCTGCTGGTGATGGCGGTTGGTTATATGAGCCTGCCGACGTCGTTTCTGCCTGATGAAGACCAGGGCATTCTCATGGCCCAGGTGCAATTGCCGGTGGGGGCCACGGACAGTCGCACTCAAGCGGTGGTCAAGCAGTTCGAAAGCTATCTGCTCGAGCAACCGGAAGTCGAAGCGTTGATCAGCATTTCCGGCCTGGGCATGAACGGCAACAGCCAGAACAGTGCACGCGCCTTTATCCGGCTCAAGGACTGGAGCGAGCGGACCGGGGCAGGGCAGGATGCGGCATCCATCGCCCAGCGGGCGACCATGGCGCTGTCGAGCATCGGCGATGCCAATGTGTTCGTCATGCAACCACCGGCGATACGGGGCCTGGGACAGAGCTCCGGCTTCGACCTGCAACTCAAGGACCTCGGTGGCCTGGGGCACGACGCGCTGGTGACCGCGCGGGAGAAGCTTATCGAGCTGGCCAACCAGGACCCGCGCTTGCTCGGGGTACGCAGCAATGGCCTGGACGACGCACCGCAGCTCAAGGTCAGCATCGATGATCGCAAGGCCGGTGCCTTGGGCCTGAGCACCAGCGACATCAACGCCACTTTGTCTACGGCGTTGGGCGGCACTTACGTCAATGACTTCCTCAACCAGGGCCGGGTGAAGAAAGTCTACGTTCAGGGCGAAGCTTCCTCGCGGATGCAAGCGGCCGACCTGGAGCATTGGTTCGTGCGCAACAGCAACGACCAGATGGTGCCCTTTTCTTCGTTCGCCAGCAGTTCGTGGAGCTATGGTTCGCCGTTACTGGAACGCTACAACGGCAATGCTTCGCTGGAGGTGGTCGGCGATCCGGCGCCTGGGGTCAGTTCCGGGGACGCCATGGATGCGGTGGAAGCGATTATCCAGCAACTGCCCGAAGGCATCGGTTACGAGTGGACCGGACAGTCTTATCAGTTGCGCCTTTCCGGTTCGCAGGCGCCGTTGCTGTACGGGATCTCCGTATTGTTTGTGTTCCTCTGCCTGGCCGCGCTCTATGAGAGTTGGTCAGTGCCGTTCTCGGTGATGCTGGTGGTACCGCTGGGGGTGGTGGGCGCGGTGCTGGCTACCCGTCTAAGCGGTTTGAGCAACGACGTGTATTTCCAGGTCGGGCTGTTGACCACCGTGGGCTTGGCGGCCAAAAACGCGATCCTGATCGTCGAGTTCGCCAAGCATTTGCAAGAACAGGGCAATAGCTTGCGGGAGGCGACGTTGATCGCCGTGCGTCAACGCCTGCGGCCGATTCTCATGACGTCCCTGGCGTTCATGTTCGGCGTGCTGCCCCTGGCCCTGAGCACCGGTGCCGGTTCCGCCGGGCGTCAAGCCATTGGTACCGGTGTGCTGGGAGGCATGTTCTCGGCCACGCTGCTGGGGATCTTCTTCGTCCCACTGTTCTTCGTGCAGATTCGCCGGCGTTTTGCCCGCGTTTCCACGGCTTCCACCTCCGTCCCAACCACCCAGTCAGGTGACGCATGATCAAGTTCCACTGGCCGCTGCTGGCCGCCCTCGCGCTGCTCGGTGGCTGTATCAACCTGGCGCCGCAGTATGAGCGCCCCGAGGCGCCCGTCTCCGAGCAATGGCTACCGCCCGCCAGCACGCCCAAGGGCGAGGTGGCCGTTGATATCGAGTGGCAACATTTTTTCACTGACAGCCGCCTGGCGCGCTTGCAGTCCCTGGCGTTGAACAACAATCGCGACCTGCGCCTGGCAGCCCTGAATGTTGAAAAGGCCCAGGCGCAATACCGTATCCAGCGCGCCGAATCGCTGCCGTCGATCGATGCCAGCGTCAGTGGCACCCACAGTCGTACGCCCGGCTCGTTGTCCAACAGTGGTTCGGCGGCCACCACCCATGACTACAGCGCGCAACTGGGGCTGAGCAGTTATGAAGTGGATCTGTTCGGACGGGTACAGAACCTTCAGGATGAGGCGCTGGAAGACTATCTGGCCCTGACCGAAACCCGGCGCAGCACGCAGATCAGCCTGGTGGCGGAAGTGGCCACGGCCTGGCTGACCCTGGCGGCGGACAACCAGCGGCTGCATCTGGCCCAGGAGACCTTGCGCAGTCAGCAGGCGACCTACGAATTGACCCAGCGCAGCCACGCCTTGGGCGGCTCTTCCGGTCTGTCGGTGGCCCAGGCGCAAACCACCGTGGAGTCGGCCCGGGCCGACGCGGCGGCGTATGAAAGCCAGATTCTCCAGGACCGCAACGCGCTGCGTCTGTTGGTGGGCAGTGATATTCCCGAGGAACTGTTGCCTGGTGCGAACCTGGAGTCGGCGGCGGCGCTGGTGCAAGTGCCAGCCGAGCTTCCGTCCAGCCTGCTGCAACGGCGTCCGGATGTATTGGCAGCCGAACACACGCTCAAATCGGCCAATATCGACATCGGTGCGGCCCGTGCGGCGTTTTTTCCAAGCATCAGCCTGACGGCCAGTGCCGGTTCCTCCAGCTCGGCTTTGTCTGGCCTATTCAAGTCCGGCAGCGGTGCCTGGTCGTTTGCCCCGAGCGTCAGCCTACCGATCTTCGACGGTGGCAGTAACCGCGCGACGCTGGACGCCGCCAAGACCGAGCGCGAGATTCAAGTGCAGACTTACCAGCAGACGCTGCAAAGCGCCTTCAAGGAAGTGGCCGACGCCCTGGCGGTGCGCAGCACCCTGGATCGACGTATCGAGGCCCAGCAGGCATTGACCGACGCCAGCCGCAAAAGCTTCGAGCTGTCCGATGCCTTGTACCGGGGCGGTTCCCAGAGTTATCTCGAGGCCCTGGATGCCCAGCGTTCGCTGTACAGCGCGCAGCAGGACCTGATCAGCTTGCGCCTGACCGAACAGAGCAACCGCGTGACGTTGTACAAGGTGATGGGGGGTGGCTGGAATTGAGTCGAGTTGAGCGTGTGGAGCTCCTCAAGAGAGGGGCCACGGTGGCGTTCAGGTGTGTTGTTCGGCTACCAGCAGCAATGACTGCGGCACCGGGCTTTGCGGGTGCTGCGGCTCTTGCAGGCCGGCCAGTCGAAAGCCGGCCATCTCCAAGGCATTGAGCCAACTGGACAAGGTGCGAAAGTACCAGGGCATGGGCCGCCACTGGCCCTGGAATCCGGCGAAGGTTTCTTCCCGCCACCCATCCTGATAGTTGCCCGCCGCCACGCTCCATGGATGCAGGGTCTGGATCACCAGCGCGCCGCCTGGGGCGAGCAGGGCGTTCATGGCCGCCAGCAGCGGGATGATGTCCTGGTGGAGCAAGGCGAAGTTGGCACAGATCAGGTCGTAGTCGCGGCCGATGTCCACCTTGGCCTGGGCCAATGCTTCGTAGTTCGCCACATGCACCTGGGAAGAGCCCGCCGCCCGCGCAGCATCGACCAGCGTTGCATCGCCGTCCACGCCGACCGCTTCGATGGCCCGCTCAGCCAGGGCCCGCAACAGCCAGCCCTCGCCGCAACCCAGGTCGAGTACACGCTTGGGTTGGCGGCCTAGCACTGCCAGCAGGATGGCCTGGTCGGTGACCTTGATGCGGCTTTCGAGGGCGCCGCTGCGCACGGCTTCGATCCAGGATTGGGCATTGTGCTGCCAGCTTTGCAGAAGGACGGATTCGGGAGTGGGCATCGTCATGTCCGGATGCTTGGGTTGGATACAAGGATAGGACAAATGCGGCTGGACACCCAACGGTGGGCCTGGGTGTCTAGGTGGCGACGATCTCGTCCTCGATCCGCACAAGCCTGCTTAGGCCGCCGTCGATTTCATCCTGCTGTCGCTCGCGGTATCCCGGAACAGGCGAGGTGACATGCCGAACGTCGATTTGAAATGCCGGCTGAAGTGCGAGCTGCTGCCATAGCCCCAGGCATACGCGATCTCGGTAAGCGAGCGATGGGCATGTTCCCGGCTGCGCAGGTCTTCGGCACAACGGGCCAGACGCCGTTGCCAGATGTACTCGCTGACGCTGCACCCCAGCTCATCCTGAAACGCGCGGTGCAGGCTTCGTACCGAGCACTGTTCGGCGTTGGCGATGCGTTCGATGGTCAGGTCGCGGTCGGCCAGGTGGCGCTCGATATAGGCCTTCAGGCGGTTCTGCTTGAAGAAGCGGAAGTCGTGTTCGAGTTGCTTTTCTTCCTGTTTGTTCTTCAGCGCGTTATCCAGTAGCCCGGTGATGCTGTCGCCGATCAACCCGGCCGAGTTGTTGTTGAGCAAGGGGTATTGGTTGTACGCATCACCAATCAGATGCATCAGCATGCGGCCCAGTCCGTTGCGACCGTTAAGGTGCATGTTGCCGGTTTGCGTAAGCTGTCCGGGCGCACCCTGGAACAGCAGGATGAAGTGTTCGCAGCCTTGGGTGCTGGTCACGTCAAAGGGTTTGCCACAGTCGACCAGGAGCATTTCGTCAGGTGCCAGTACGCTGCGTTGTTGACCCTGTTCGAAATGGCTGACACCGGCAATCTGCAGGATCAACATGCGCGGCGTATCGAGCGAGTCGATCGCTTTGCTCAGATGGCGTGAATATCGATGGGCGCTGGCGGTCATGCGACAGAAGCGCAACTGACCCAGGTCGCCATACTCCAGCCGGCCCTGAAAGTTGCTGTCGTGCAACGGGTCGATGAACGTCGACTCCAGGCGCTTGATATAGTCCGGCGTGCGCCCCAGGTGATCGCTCATGAACTCTTTCCACTTCATCAGCCGGTCGGAACGCACAACCTGATCGGTGGACACACAGGCTAGATTGCTCATTTTTCGCCTCTATTTTTTTATTGTTTTTGTTGATTGGGCAAAGAGGTCAACTTGCCCAATCCTGGCTGCGTCCTTGCGGGTTACTGATCAAAAGGGATAGTGATGGCTTCCGGGCTGCCAAGTGACCCAATGGGCGCGGGTGAATTCGTCCAAGGCGTAGTGACCATTGAAGCGTCCAAGGCCGGAATTCTTTTCACCGCCGAAGGGAGCATTGGGTTGGTCATCGACCGTGATGTCGTTGATGTGGGTCATGCCTGCCACAATGCCACGGGCGAAGTTCAAGCCACGGGCCATGTCGCGGGTGAACACCGCGCTGGACAGGCCATATTCACTGGCGTTCGCCAACGCCAGGGCATGATCTTCGTTCTCTGCGATCAGCAGCGGCAACAAGGGGCCGAACGTTTCATCGCGGGCCAGTTCCTGATCGGCCCCCACTTCACCGAACACATGGGCAGGCAGCACCAGCCCGGCTGCCTGGCCGCCACACAGCTGGTTGAGGCCGGCGCTTGCGGCTGCATCGATTTTACGCAGCAGGCCGTCGAGCTGGCTCTGATTGACCACCGGCCCGATCACCGTGTCGGCCTTGGCCGGGTCGCCGGTCTTGAGATTGCGCACGCGCTCCACCACCAATGCCGCGAAATCGGCATACAGCGAGCGGTCGACGATCACCCGGTTGACGCTCATGCAGATCTGCCCTTGGTGCAGGAAGCGTCCGACCACCGCGGCATGGGCGGCAATTTCGATATCCGCATCATCCAGGACCACCAGCGGAGCGTTGCCACCCAGCTCGAGCGCGACGCGCTTGATGTGTTTGCCGCCGGTTGCAATGCGCCCGACATTACGTCCCACATCCGTCGAACCGGTGAAGGAAATCAGGCTCGGTACGGGATGCGCGACGAAGGCGTCGCCAATCTCCGAACCTGCGCCTACCACGACATTGAGCGAACCCTGCGGGAAGCCGGCTTCTTCGAACAGATGGGCTATCAGCAGGCCGCCGGTCACCGCCGTGTCGCTGGCAGGCTTGAGCACGATTGTATTGCCCAGCGCGAGGGCCGGTACGACCGAGCGCATGCTCAGGTAGAGCGGGAAGTTCCACGGGCTGATCACGCCCACTACACCCAGCGGTTCGCGAAAGACAAAACTCTGTTCTCCGGGCTTGTAGCTCGTGAGGATCCGTCCCTCGACCTGCATCGGCATGGCTGCGCACTCGCGCACCAGGTTCAGCGTGAATTGCCATTCCATGCTGGCCTTGATCCGGGTGCTGCCAGACTCTCGAATCAGCCAGCCGATGATTTCCTCACGGCGGTGCTGGATGACGTGGGCGAGTTTCTCCAGTTGCGTGCTGCGCTGTGTTGGATGCAGGCGAGCCCACGCCGTTTGCGCTTGGTGGGCAGCCTGATAGGCGTCATCGAGATCGGCAATCGAGGCCAGCGGCATTTCCAGCAGTTGTTCGCCATTGAACGGGTTGCGGTCGTCCAGGCGTCGCGCGGAACGCCCGGCACGCCAGGCGCCGTTAATGTATTGGTCGCCGTTGATGGCGTAGGGGGTGAGCTGTTGAGTGGTCATGGTCTTACCTTTGGCGGCAGGTGATTGCGTCGTTCAGGAAGTGGAGGGTGCCAACACTGCAAGTGCTCAGCTCCTGATCCAGGCCCGTCCCCAGGAGTTGAGCGTGTATTCCTCCTGGGGCCAGACGCCGGGTTGACGCGAGGCATCGGTGACTTCGAGCTCGGCCGAGAACTCCAGGCGGTTGCGATCGGCATCGACCACCATGAAGAACAAGTTGTTGCCCGGCCCATGTCGGCCAGGGCCGAAGAAGAGGGTGATGCGTTCCCTGGCGAAGCGATCGCCCCAGTCACGGATGTCGTTCCATTCGTTGGTTTCGTAACAGTGGTGATCCCACTCGTTTTTCGAACCGCGGAAAAACGCCAACGTATGATGTTCATCGTCCGAGCGCAGGAAACACGTCATGAGCTGGCCAGTCTGCTCATCCACGACATTGTCCGAAACAGTAAAGCCCACCGTGTTGACGTAGAAATCGATCATGGCCTCCAGCTCGGTGGTCTGGAACACCACGTGCTGCAGACGGCCGGGCATGCCTTGGTGGGGATGGCGTTCGGTGTGAGATACGCCAAATATCGTCTGCCGCCCTTGAGGGTCACGGACCACGAAAGCCCCCGGTTCGAGCAACGGCGAGTCGATGTCTTCGACAGCGCAGCCGCTCTCGATCAGACGCGCTCGCAACGCGCCCAGTCGAGACGGGTTACCCAGGTCAAAGGCCGCCGCGAGCAGGCCGCTATGATCGGCGGGAGACACGAGCATGGCGCGTTGCGGGCCGCTGAGTATCCAGCTGCCATCGGCCTGCGCCAGGCTGTCCATGTCCAGCATCCGCCGATAGAAATCGATTTGCCGTTGCGCATCCTTGCTTGCCAGGTGCAGGTAGCACAGGCGTGCAGGTGTGGACGTCTGGAGTGTTTGCATAACCACCTCTGTGCTTGAAGGTTCAGTGAAAGACGGGCGCGATGACCGACTCGATTCCGCTGCCTCTCGTCGCGGCAATACCGAACAGCGACTGCAGCGATTCGGCGGCCTCTGTCTCGGTGGCCTTGTCGAAAATGGCGGCGATGTAGCGATCAGGGCGCAGCAGCAAAAACCTGTTTGAATCGCCCAGTATTTCCTTGAGCAAACCCTGCCGGTCCTGGAGCACCGTGCAACCCGAAATCGAAGGCATGGCCGGGATGTTCCCGGGAAGAACCAGGATGCGTTTGGCTTCAAGGTGGCTCCAAAAACCATGCTTGAGCTCATCGACACGTTGGCGGGCAGGATCGCCGTATTGAATCAAGGCGAAGCCGGCGCCGAGGGCTTCGTCGAGCAGGCATTCATGGCCATGGGCATCGGTGAGCAGCGGTTGCGGGAACATCTGTCCGCAGGACAATTTCCCTGCTTCGCCCTTGGCCAATACCAGGCCCTTGGTGAAGCGAGGTTTAGGCTTGAAACGCATGTGCAGGAAATAGTCTCGCAACGGTGGCAACAGGCCGATCACGGCGAATGCGGCGCTGATCAGGCGTGCACGAAGGACGGTGGCCGGGGCCATGACCACACCGAGGTTCAAGGCTAACTTGATCAAGGCCCACGCATGATCGCGACGTTCGCTTTCGTACGACAGCAGGGCGGTTGCGGCCATTTTTCCCTTCAATACGCCGATCAGCTTCCAGCCCAGGTTATGGGCATCGCGAACACCGCTGTTCATGCCCTGTCCGGCGTAGGGCGGGGTCAAGTGCGCGGCATCGCCGGCGAGAAACACGCGGTCTACCTGCCACCGCTCGGCGACCCGGGCGTGGAAGGTGTAGACGGTCTTGCGCACGATGGACACCGGCGTGTCACCCTTGAACGGGCGTAGCAGCGCCTGCAGGCACGTGTCGCTGAGCACGTGCTCATCGGTTTCGTCCGGCTTGAGGAGAAACTCGAACCGGCGAGTACGGTGAGGGCCAGGCACTTCAACCACGGGGCGCCTGGCATCGCAATACACACGGGTTTGCCAGAACGGGTCGTCATCCTGGTCGGTGTCGACCACCAGCCAGCGCGAGGAGAAGCTCGAACCGACCATCTCGATCCCGAGTTGCTTGCGCACCGGGCTGCGGCCGCCGTCGCAGGCCACGAGGTAGGTGGCGTTGACTTCCATCAGTTCGCCATCGGCGTCACGTATCAGCGCGCGCACACCGTGGTGGTCTTGATGAAACTCCAACAACTCGTGGCAAAAGCGTGCCTTGAGACTGGCAAAGCGTTCCAGGCCGGTCTTGAGCGTGGCCTCGAAAAGCGGCTGGCGAAACGCGTTACGCTTGGGGAACCCGTACAGCTTGCCGGTCGGCTCGACTTTGCCAAAGCAGCGGCCGCCGGGCCGGGTGAAATAGTGCACGCCGTAGCCGGGCACCACGTCCTTGAGGACGGCCTGGTCCAGACCGATGGCCTGCATGGTGCGCAAGGATTCGTCATCGATCGAAACGGCCCGGGGCTCGGCCACGGTGCTCGGTTTGCGATCGATGATCAGGGTGTCCACGCCGGCCTGGCCGAGCAGGTTGGCCAGGGTCAGTCCGGTAGGTCCGGCACCGATGATCAATACCTGGGTGCTGATACTGTTGAGGGTTGTCATTGTTATTCCCTTGCGGATGGCTCAGCCCAGTGGCTTGGGGCGGTTGGCGAGCGCAGCCATGCGCTGTGACAGGTCCTGCGCCAGGGCAAGGATCTGCTGTCCTTGTTCCTCTTCCTGGGCACTGTCACGTTCTCCAATCGGGCGAACGCAACTGATGCTGCCGACGACCTTGCCGTCGCCGTCGAAGATCGGCGCGGCGAGGCCATAGACGCCGGGGTCGACTTCGCCTGCACTGGCCACATAGCCCTGGCGCCGCAACTGCTGCAGCGCGCGACGAAACTGCTCCCAGGTCTGGCCAAGGCTGCTGGCGCGCACCTCATCGGGGTGGTCCAGGAACAGTTGGCTGTGTTGGCGCGAGGTCATGTTGGCGAGGATTGCCTTGGACGTCGCCCCCAGGAACAAAGGCCTGGGTGAGCCGCGGGAGTAACTGACCTCACGGAACAAATCGCCGTGCTGATGAATGCACACGACCTGGTCCTTGAACAGTCGGCAGATCAGCCAGACCTGCTGCTCGCTCCACTGCGGCAGATTCGGCTCCAGCGATTGCGCGGCGCGCACGAGGGGGTCGCTCAGGCGCAACTGGCGGTCCCAGGTGATGATCCGGGCGCCCAGGGCATAACGACCGGCTTCGACCTGGAACAACAGGTTGGCCTCGGCCAGTTCACGCACGTAGCGGTAGATCGTCGAGCGGGTAAAACCCAAGGCACCGCCCATGTCGTCGACGGCCCAGATCGGGTTCTCTTCGGTGAACAGGTCGAGTACCCGCAGCATGCGCTCCAGGCTCGAGCCTTTGCTGTCGGCTTCCTGTTCTGGCAGTTGTTCAGAGGCGTGTAGATTGTCCATGGTTTATCGCTCGTCCACGATGCTGTTGCGCAGGGTGCCAATGCGAGCAATCTCGATCTCGACTTCATCACCTGGCTTCATCCACACCGGCGGCTCACGGAACGCGCCGACGCCGCCAGTGGTACCGGTCACAATGACGTCTCCAGGGGCCAGTTCGGTAAAGGTGGAGCAGTACTCGATCAGCTGGCGCACATCGAAAATCATGTCGCTGGTGCGGGTGTGCTGCATCACTTCGCCATTCAGGCGGGTGGTCAGTTCCAGGTCCTGCGGGTCGCCTATTTCATCGGCGGTCACCAGCCAAGGGCCGAAGCCACCGGTGTTCGGGAAGTTCTTGCCCGGTACGAACTGAATGGTGTGCTTCTGCCAGTCGCGGACACTGCCGTCGTTGTAGCAGGCGTAACCGGCGACATAGTCCAGCGCGTCGGCGTGTTTGACGTGACGCGCCGTTTTACCGATCACCACCGCCAGCTCGCCTTCGAAATCAAGTTTGTGGGAAGCCTTGGGGCGGACGATGGGTTGCAGGTGCGCCGTCTGGCTGTCGGCGAAGCGGGTAAAGATCATGGGGTAGGTCGGCATCTCACGACCGGTTTCGCGCACGTGAGTGGCGTAGTTGATGCCGATGCACAGCACTTTGCCCGGGTTCGGGATCACCGGCAGGAATGTCACTTCAGCCAACGGGATGCGCGGCAGGTTCGCCAGGATCACCGGGGTCAGTTCGCCCAGGCGGTGGTTGGCGACGGCTTGCTTGAGATCGTTGCCAACGGTTGGCTTGATCGATTCCAGATCAATCACGTGTTCGCCTTCGATGACGCCGTAGGTGCTACGACCTTGAACAATAAAGCTGGCGAGTTTCATGGAGTCTCCTTGGTAGAGAGGGTGCATGCGCACGGGATGCAATGAGGATTAATCTAGTCTTGCAATTAAATCCTGTAAAGTAGGATTTATACAAAAATCCTAAAATACGGAATTTATGTTTATTTCGGCATGGCGGGATCTTTAGTGAATCATTTGGCATGAGGAACGAGTGAGGATGACGCAGGCGGCCATCCGCACGGGGCGCGGATGGCTATGGGGTGTCAGAAGTGGGAAAGGGAGGGATTTGTGCCTGTCAGGAACCCGGCGCCCAGCATCCATGCAGCGACATGCGCATCCGGAAGGGAATCCTGATTCGGGCAATGGGACCACTCGCCATGTCCCGAGAGTCCAGCACTACGAGTTCACTGCGCTCCTCTGCGATGAGGTTGAGCAGTGCAACGACATAGCCATCGGCTTCCTCGGCGTCAGCAGAGCGCGGAATGAAGATAGGTTCCTGGAAGCAGCCGCTGTCGCCCGGAAACCAGGCGTCCGAGAGGCCTGTCTTCAGGTTCAAGTGGACCAGCAGGTTGAAAAACTGAAAGGGTATCGGCCCATTCGCCGGGTTATAGGGACGCTCCGGGTCAAAGGCGAGCAGGAAACCGTGCGCGTACTGTCGACCGATGTAGCGGTCATCGCACCTTGGAAACTCGCAGGGGTAGTCCGTCAGTGGCTGCGGTTCGACCTCGTCCCTGCCACTGTTCAGGTCGAAGGTCCAGCGCATCAGGCAGGCCGCCAGGGTTTCCGGCGGTGGTACATGACCATCCGCCTGGGGGAAGAAATAGAAGATGTTCCCACCGGTAACCGGCATGTCGACGTAAACCTTGCCGTCCTCATCGAACGCATTGAGCGTGTGCCCCTGGAAACCGTCCATGGGCCCTTTGAACCAACGCACGTCTTGCGCCCGCCCGTTACGGGGCACAACGGCGAAAAGCTGAGGCAGATCGGGTTGCCATTGGAAATGCGGCCCGCCGTTTTTCATGCGCTCGACGTCAACCGTCAGCGGAATCAGCGGGAATACGACGTACCGTTCGGTCGCCGCGAAATCATGCACCATGGCCGCATAAGGGGCCTGGAACCAGATCTCGTGCAGCAGCTTTCCGTCCGGCGAGAGCTCGAAATACACCAGGTCAGGCGTGCCGTCGCCCTTGGCCTCATAGCTGAAGGCCAAGAGGTTGCCCGTTGCCGGGTCAAGCTTGGGGTGAGCGGTGAACGTCGCTGATTTGATCTGCCCGTCAAATGTCCATTCGCCGAGGGTCTCCAGGGTTTCGAGGTCCATCGCCCAGGGCAGGGCATCTTCCTTGAGTGCCAGCAGGACGCCGTTGTGAGGGATGACGGAGGTGTTGGCGGTGGTGTTGTTCTTCGCCGCGAGCGAGTCGTTGGTGAAGGCATTTCGATAGACGCCATTGAGCGAGCGACCCTCCCGGCGTTGGGCCAGCAAGCGATCCGTCTGCACGTAGCGGCGTCGCAGCGAGACCTTGCCGTTGGCAAAGTGGAAGCCGCTGACCATGCCGTCACCGTTGAAGAAGATATCGGTGCCCAGCATGGGCGGGTACTGCGGGTCCGGTGCGACCTGATAAAAAGTGCCATGGATCGAGGCGGGAAGAACGCCTTCAATCTCGAGGTCGAACACCTCTGCTTCTATGCGGCTGGGTTTGTAGAGCGCGCCGGAAAACTCAGGGGTTTGTGGAAAAGGAATACTCATCGGGTTATCTCATCACTGTGCGGTTTCGTTCATGTTCACGCCGATTGCGGGGACATTGCCGGCCCGGAAGGCTTCACGCCACGGCGAAAGCGGGTCACCACCAGGCACGAGATAATCAAGGCTAGCAAATAGGCTGAAGCGGCCAGCCAGCCGACCGCGCGGAAGTGCCCCTCACCGACGACCAGTGCGGCGCCAAACGGGCCGAGCCCTTGGCCGATGAAAATGGCAGCGTTACCCAGGCCCGCCAGGCGGCCGGAAGGGTCCATTTCGGCAGCCATGGAAAGCAGGTATGGCAGGCTGAAAAACCAGACCATATGGATCAGGCAGGCCGTGGTGACAAAAGCGATGGGGCTGGTGCCATAGACCATGATCAAGGTCGCCAGCAATGCGGTGCCGAAGCTCAACAGTTGCGGAAACAGCAAGCCCAGGCGCCGTCCGATCAGCCCGGCCAGGCCTGCGCCAAGGGCGCCGGCAAGGATGCTGCCCCCCAGGATGCCACCAATCTGCTGCGGCTCCAGGCCGATACTCTTGCCGATGCGTTCCTGATAGACCCACAAGGCGGAGTGCCCGAAAAACAGCAGCGCAAACAGCAGGATCAACAGCAAGGCCGTGAGGCCGAACGGCGGGATCGAACCGGCAGCGTTGCGATGTGCTTCAGGGTAGCGCTTGGGTACCCTCCAGCAACCCAGCGCCGCGAGCACGCTGGTGATCGCCAGGAGGGAAAACGCACCATTCACACCGAACGCTTGAAGGATCAACGGCATCGAGGTCACCAGCAGCATGCCCCACAGCAGGTTGCCGATGTTGATGACTGCGAAGGTTGCATCCTTGGACGTGCGCAGGGCGGCAGTGGCGTAGACGACCGCCATGACCGCGCCGCCGCTGGCGCCGCAGACCATTCTGGAAATGACCAGCCCGGCCTGGCTGTGCAGTTGTGTGCTGACCAGGTTGCCCACGGCCAGGATCAACAAGGCCACCAAGGCGAAGCGGCGCCGGTCGACATTCACCATGAACAGCGCGCAGACACCGCAAGCGATGGCCATCGCCATGAGTTCGGCGGCGAAAATGGCGCCTATCGCATTGAGCGGCAGGCCGAGTTGGTCGATCAAGGCACCGCCCAGGATTGGCTGGATCTGTAGGGTTCCCAGGGAAATGACCATCATCAGGCAGATGGCGCCCAGTGATTTTTTGCTGTCGATGGCGTCGAGCGCGTTCATGAAGCATCACCTCGAGTAAAGGGGCCCGCTCATGCGTGAGCAGGCGCACACGTCAATCAGAATTTGTGAACGTAACGGACCTGCACCTGGTAATCCGCCCGGGAGCGATTTTCGACGCTGGTTTCCTTATAGGTGTTCAGCCAGAAGGCTTTGTCTTCGGTGATTTTCCAGAACAGGCCCGGGCCAATGCCCAGGACCTTTTCCCGGGAGTGGGTCATGGTGTTTCCGTTCACCTTGTCATCCGAGATCTGCCTGAAGTAGTAGCCGTTGAGGCCCACCGAGACGTTCGGGAATACCTCGTACGAGGCGGTGAAGTTGGCCCACGCCGACTGCCCTGATTGGGTGTCGCGTACGGATTGTCCTTCAAAGAACTGCGCCGAACTGCTCGCGGGATCGTCGTTCTTGAAGTTGTACAGGTAATTCAGTCTCCAACTCACCTCCCAGCGAGGTGCCGGCATCCAGGTCGCTGCCCAGTAGGGGTTCAGGGAGAAGTAATTGGAGCCTGGGTTCAGGTCTTTATGTTTGTCGTATTTACCCGTCGGCAGGATGGTGTCGAAAGCCATGCGCTGCACGAAAATCGGCCTGCCGGTAGCGTCGACAATCGGATCGAACTGGACCTGAGGTCCAACCGTGACGTCGCCCAGGCCGGTGGCGTTATCCTTGAGCTTGACGCCGTTGTCACCGAAGTCGCCGTCCAGGGAAACGACCGGCACCAGTAGACTCCAGCCCAGGTGTGCGCCCCCTCCGATAGTGTCCGCTGAGTAATAGCTCAGTTGATTGATCATCGTGATGACGTTGATCTTCGGATCATCAAAGGCGCCGTTTTTCTTACCCCCGTTGGTCCTGATGCTGCTGGCGGTGCTGAATTTCAAATAGGTCTGATGAGTCAGTCCGGGCGGCCCCGCAAAACCGTCGTAGAAGCTGGTGCCGCCCAGGTTGATACCACTGGGCTGACTCACCGAAGGTGGAGGCGGGCCATCGGCTGCATGGACGGCAAATGAGGCGAAACTGAGTGCCAGGCACGCTGGCAGGGATTTGGTCAGACTCATCGAAGTGGCTCTATTCTTGGAATTGTGAGCGGGGTAGCTTCCCCTGGCACTTCGACTTTAGTTCCCGCGGGTGGGTGATGCTTGAGCGCAGCGGCCAGAGTTGACTGGGAGCGCCAGGAGGAGGGAGCGGTGACGCATCGTCTGACTGGACCCCGACCTTGGGCTCCAGTGACACCCAAGTTAAAGATCAAGGACCAGGTCAGACGTGGGCTTGCTGCAGCACAGCAGGCGCAGGCCTTTGTCGATTTCCCGCTGGCGGATACCACCGTTGTGATTCATCTCTACCGTCCCGTGCAGCAGGGCGGTCTTGCAGGTGCCACACACCCCTTGGCTGCAGGAGGAGGGCACGATTGCGCCGGCTTTCCTGGCGGCGGCCAGCACGGTCTGGTTGCCCGCCATGCTGAACGTCTTGCCCGAGCGCGACAGGGTCACCGTGAACACGTCCTGTCGGGCGAGGGATGGGACTGGCTCAATCAACGGCTCCTCATTCAGTGCAGCAATGTCGAAGCTTTCCTGATGATAACGGTCGAAATCGAACGCAGCTTCCCGGAGCAGTGACTGGATGGCCGCCATGTACCCCTGAGGCCCGCAGGTAAAAACTTCGCGCTCCTGGAAGTCGGGCACTTGCTGGCTCAACAAGGACACATCGAGCCGACCTATCGGTTGCGCCCATTGGGCGGTTTCGCCTAGCCCTTCGCAAATACTGATGACCCGCAGCCCCGGCATCGTGGCCTGCATGCGTTGCAGTTCGTCGTGGAAGATGATGTCGGCCGGTGTACGGGCGCTGTGGACAAACACGATGTCGAGGTTGCCGGCCATGTCGCAGGCGGCCCGGGTCATCGACATCAAGGGCGTCACGCCAGAGCCGGCGGATAGGTACAACAGTTTTTTGGCCGGAAGACCAACCGGGGTGAAGCTGCCCGCCGGGCCGCTGGCGCGCAGGCTGTCTCCCGGTTTGAGGTGGTCATGCAGCCAGTTCGACACCGGTCCCCCTGGCACTCGCTTGACGGTAATGGAAATCGCGAAGGGGCGCGTGGGTGAGGACGACAGGGTGTAGCAGCGAGCGACGGTCTGCCCCGCGATGATCGGCGAAACAGTGATGAATTGACCCGGCTCGAAACTCAGGGCGCTGAAGTCCGCACAGCGAAAGATGAACGTCTTTACATCGTGGGTTTCCTGATGCACAGCGCAACATTGCAGGGTTTTCTGTTCAGCGCTGCTCCATTGCGTGCCGAACGCGCCCCAGGTCATCGGGTCGGTAAACCGCCGGGCGGCGTTCGTGTTGTCCGGGCATGTCAGCTCTTCATAGCGGCTCATGTTCATTCCTCACACACCGTGGGCGGCCAGACGTGCGGCGTACCAGCGCGAGAACTGGTCGACATAGGTTTCGGTGAAAGCCGAGAACGGCCCCGGTGTGTAAGCCGGGTCTTGCGTCCCGCTATGGGTAATGCCGACGAGGCTGGCGTCCTGGAGGTTGGTCGCGGCCCAGACTTCGGTCAGTTTATCGATCTGGTAATCAACGCCCTCGATGGCATCGGCGTGCACCAGCCATTTGGTCCGTACCAGGGTTTTGTCCGGCGCCAGAGGGATGATGTAGGAGACTACGGCATGGTCACTCATGACGTGCGTCCACGAGTTGTGGGTCCACAGATGCATGTCGCCCAAATCGCGGCGGGTGAGGTCGCCAAACAACCGGGTGCAGGCCACGCGGGTATCCAGGGTCTGGGATTCACCGTTGCCGGCAATGGCCAGGCGCTGGGAGCGAAATTGCGTCACCGCGTCCTCACCCAGGTGTTCGACGGCGTCGCAGATATAACCTTCGCGCTCCCAGTTGGCCTTGGTCTCGGCGTTGTGGCGGTGATATTCCTCCAGTGCCAGCAGTGAATCCTCCCCGAGCCCATCGGTGCAGAATCCGAAATCTTCGGGCAGGAACGAAGCGGTCAGTTCAGGGTGAGTGGCGGCGCAGTGGTAACACTCGCGATTGTTCTCGATCACCAACTTCCAATTGCCGTTCTCGATGATCTCCGACTCGTGGGCGATCTTTGAATGGGTGATGTCATATTGTGCGAAACGCGGTGTCATGACCTGATCCAGGTACAGGACGTCTGCGGGCGGTTCGTCCCCCAGGCAGACAAAGACATGGGTGCCGATGACGCGGGTATGAACAGGGATCAGGCTTTTGCAGGTGGGATCGAAGTGTTGCCCCATGTGTGCCGCATGCTTCAGGCTGCCAGCCAGGTCGTAGGTCCATTGATGATAGGGGCAGACCAGCATGCCCACCGTTGACTTGCCGGGCTGTTTCAAACGCGCCCCGCGGTGACGGCAGACATTATGAAAAGCCTGCACCTGCTCGTCGTCATCGCGGACCAGGAAGATAGAGGACTTGCCGATATCGAGAGTAGAAACATCACCGGGTTCGGGAATATCGGAAGTCACGCCGACCAGAATCCAATGTTTGCTGAAAAAGATATCCAGGTCAGTTTCAAAAATATCTTGTCGACCAAACAAGCCGCCCGGCATGCCATGTCCGGGTGTGCGATCGGCCAGCAGTTCACGATGGGTTTTCACGGTACGGGTCATTATTGATCTCGTTCAACTGATCGCCGGCAAGGGGCGGCAGAGACAGTATTGAAAGGTCAAATAATCCCGTCAACGCGCTTTATTTTCACCCTCGCATAACTCTTTGTTATGCGAAAAATTGAGCAATTAACCCGATAACTATCAGTGGGTTAGATAACTGTCGTCGCGCAGCCAATCCACTAATGCATCAGACAAGGCCTCAGGTTTTCGACCCGTTGGAATGACCATGTAATAGGCGTCTTTTGGCTTGATGGAGTAGGGCGTTATTCGGATTAACTCACCGCTATTGAGGCGGTGCGCGATCAACCGACTCCACCCCAGTGCAATGCCATGGCCTTGGATGGCCGCCTGGATTGCATCGTTGTAAGAACTGCAGCGAAAGGAGTAAGTCAGTTTGGGGCGCAGATCACCAAGTTCTCGACACCAACGATTCCAGGTCATCCAGCCTTCCAGGGTTGAATCCGAGTCAATCAGCGCGGTGTCCAGAAAATCATTGATCGATGAAGGGGCTGGGTTGGCGGCGAGCCAGGCTGGCGAGCAAACGGGAAAGACCTCTTCATCGAACAGGAAAAGCGAACGTCCGTCCTCCCATTTTCCATCACCAAAACGGATACCTAGGTCGATATCGTCCCGGTATGAGCCCGGCGAGGGCTGCTGCGTCATCAGTCGCAACTTCAGTTTCGGTTGAAGGGTGCGTAGCGCGCTCAACCTGGGAAGAATCCGCAAATGTGAAAACGCTTCCGTGCACGCAATGGTGATCTCTTGTTCACCGATGCCCTCGCAAATCCTGTCGAACACACTGGCCATTCGATGAATGGATTCGGCGACGACCAAGTGGAGGATGTAGCCCTCGTGAGTGAGCTTGATTGATCGATGGAGCCGGTGAAACAGCTTGGTCTCCAGGGTATCTTCCAGCAACCGGATCTGCTTGCTGACGGCCGCCTGGGTCACGCCCAGCTCCTGGGCGGCCAGGGTAAAACTGGCCAGCCGCGCCACGGCTTCAAATTCCAGCAAAGCCGTCATGGACGGTATCAACCGGCGATAGCCTTTGACCTTTTTGTCGATATCGCCGGATTGCATCGGTGCGCTCCAAGGCTTTGGGTGAATCAATCAAGCCACCGAGGTCTGCCGGAGGAGCGGTTGATCCAGGCACACCTTGCTGACACACTCTTTTGTGCTTTCGGTTCAGGCGTTGTTGTCATCCATAAGCGCTTTCCCGATCAATAGAAGGTGGCGTCTAGGTTTAGGGTGCTCGGTCAGGACACGCAAGTCAACGAAATGTACTCTGATGTACATTAAAGGTTCGTAGGCGTACATTAAAGCCAGGTTTTTGAGAAGGTGAAGCGAGATGTCCCAGTTAGGGAAGGCACGTGGTAAGGCCCAGGACACGGGTTGGCGTGGGTCGCCGGAGGGTTGGCTGGAGGCCGCCTATGATGCCCTGAAGGAGTCGGGTATCGATGCCGTCCGGGTCATGCCGCTTGCCAAGCGCCTGGGCTTGTCCCGTACCAGCTTCTACTGGTTCTTCGAGGATCGCGAACAACTGCTGGCGGCCTTGCTTTCACGCTGGCGGGAGACCAACACGGGAGGCTTGATCCGCCAAAGCGAAAGCTATGCCGAAAGCATCTCCGAGGCGATCCTGAATGTGTTCGAGTGCTGGCTCAATCCGCAGCTGTTCGACTCGCAATTTGAATTCGCGGTACGCAGTTGGGCGTTGCAGTCGGCTGAGGTCGCTCAAGAGGTTGCGACCGTGGACGAACAGCGGATGACCGCTCTGGCGAACATGTTCAAGCGTTTTGGCTACGACAGCCCGAGTGCCGATACGCGGGCCCGGACGATCTATCTGACCCAGATCGGCTACATCACCATGAACACCACCGAGTTGATCACCGTGCGCTTCCAGCGCATTCCCCATTACGTGAGCATTTTCACCGGGAAAGTCCCCAAGCAGCGTGAGCTGGATCGTTTCTACGGCAAGTTTGGCTACGCCGAAGTCGAGCCTGGGGTTTTCGTGCCCTTGACGGACACGTTTGAAGGTGTTGCCGATGGGGCATGAAACCCTCGGCATCATTGGCGGAACCGGCTGGCTGGGCGGCGCGATCGCCAAGGCCGTGCTGGCCAAGGCATTGCTGCCAGCGGGCAGCCTGGTCATCTCCAACCGCTCGGGCAGTCATCCGCTGGCGCAACAAGGTGCCTGCCTGGTGACGGATAACCAGGCGTTGGTGGATCGCAGCGACATCGTGATCCTTGCGGTGCGACCCGAGCATTTCGCCAGCCTGGACATCAAGACGACTGGCAAAACGATTATCTCCCTGATGGCCGGGATCAAGGCGCAGACGATCATGACGCAGACCTCGGCCGTGGCGGTCGTGCGGGCGATGCCCAACGCGGCGGTGGAAATCGAGCAGTCCTTCACGCCTTGGTATTGTGTTGGAGAGGTAGAGGCGACAACGAGAAGCTTCGTGCAGCGCCTGTTCGAATGCGTGGGCACGGCAGCCGAAGTTCTAGAAGAGGACTTCATTGACTACCTCTCGGCGCTCTCAGGCACCGGTCCGGCTTTTCCTGCCTTGCTGATGACAGCGCTGGCCAATCAGGCGATGGCTGCCGGCATTCCTTCTGACATCGCACAGCTTGCGGCGAAGAACGTCGTGGTAAACAGCAGCCAATTGTTGGCCAACCATGACGCTCAGCAGATGCTCGATGCCTTGGTGGCCTATCGGGGCGTGACGGCCGCCGCTTTGCAGGCGATGACCCAGAGTCATTTCGAAGAGCAGATCGGCAGGGCGTTGCAAGCAGGGGCGGCGGTGGCCCGCAAGGGGCTCCAAGCCTGATCAATCGAAGCCCTTCTACAGAGGGGCTTCGATAGCATCGTATTTATTCAGCCTTGAAGCAGTAAACGGCCAGCTTGTTCCCATCCTTCAGATGTCTTTGAGCAACCGCAGCGCATCGTAGATGGCCGCGTGGGTATTGCGCGCCGACACGGCGTCGCCGATCCGGAACAGTTGGAAGCGGCCTTCAGGGTTGGTCACAATATTCTGGGTTTTCCCCGCGATCAGATTGTGCTGTTCGACCGCGCCGTTGTTGCTCGAGTGCGGGCGCAGGTCGAAGTACAAGTCGTCCAGGGGGAGGGTGCCGTGGTTGACCACGACCTGATCGACCACTCGCTGCTTGTGCACCTGGCCATAATCGCTACCGAAGTTGGCCACCAACTGGCCGTTGCGCTGTTCTACGGAGTCGACCCGATAGGTGACCGTGAAGGTGACGTTAAGGTCTTGCAGGCTGCGCATGTAAGGCACCAGGTTCATCGCCATCACCTCGGGTGCGAACGACCGGTCCGGCGTGACGATCTCCAGTTTTGCACCGCTGTTGGCGATGACCTCGGCCGCCTGTAGCGCCGCGTGGTCGCCCGCGTCGTCGAAGATCAGCACGTTCTTGCCGGGTTTGACGTCGCCGGAAATGATGTCCCAGGTGGAGACCACCAGTTCGTTGCCTTGCTTGAGTACCTCTGTATGGGGCAAGCCACCCGTGGCGACGATCACCACGTCCGGTTCCTGCGCCAATACCGTCTCGGCCTCGGCCCAGGTGTTGAAGTGGAACTTCACACCCAGCCGTTCGCATTGCGCCATGCGCCAATCGATGATGCTGATCATCTCGCGGCGCCGCTCGCTCTGGGCCGTCAAGCGGATCTGCCCACCTGGCTGATCCGCCACTTCGAACACCGTGACGTCGTGGCCGCGTTCACCGGCGACTCGTGCTGCCTCCAGGCCCGCCGGGCCGGTGCCGATCACCACCACCTTGCGCTTGACCAGTGCCTTGGGAACTTCGTGGGGCATGGTGGTTTCGCGCCCGGTCGCGGCGTTGTGAATGCAATACGCGGCGCCGCCCTGGTAGATGCGGTCCAGGCAATAGTTGGCGCCGACGCAGGGACGGATGTCTTCTTCGCGCTTTTCGATGATCTTGCGCACGATGTGCGGATCGGTCATGTGCGCCCGGGTCATGCCGATCATGTCCACCTTGCCGGAGGCGATGGCGTGGCGTGCCGTGGCCACGTCGGGAATCTTCGCCGCATGGAAGGTCGGGAAGCCGGTAGCCGAGCGGATTTCGCCGGCAAAATCCAGGTGTGGCGAGTTGCGCATGCCCTGGATCGGAATCACGTCGGTGAGGCCAGCGTCGGTGTCGATGTGGCCGCGGACCACGTTGAGAAAGTCGACTAGGCCGCTGTCCTTGAGCATGTGGGAAACCTGGAGGCCGTCTTTGGCACCGAAGCCACCCGGTAACTCTTCGTCGCCGGTGTAGCGGACCCCGAGCAGGAAATCTTCGCCACAGCGCTGGCGGATACCGCGCAACACATCAAAAGTGAAGCGCAGGCGGTTTTCCAACGAGCCGCCGTAGGGGCCGTCGAGGTCATTGGTCAAAGGCGACCAGAACTGGTCCATGAGGTGCCCGTAAGCCTGCAGCTCCAGGCCATCAAGACCGGCCGCCTTCATGCGTTCGGCGGCATCGACGTAGTCCTTGATGATGCGATCGATGTCCCAGTCTTCCATCTTTTTCGGAAACGACCGGTGGGACGCTTCGCGGCGATGGGAAGGCGATACCACCGGCAGCCAGTCGGCCTTGTCCCAGCGCGTGCGCCGGCCCAGGTGGGTCAGTTGAATCATCACCGCCGCGCCGTGTTCGTGGCACTCGTCGGTGATGTCCTTCATCCATTTGACCACTTCATCCTTGTACGCCAGCACGTTGTTGAACACAGGTGGGCTGTCCCGGGAAACAGCGGCGGAGCCCGCGGTCATGGTCAGCGCCACCCCGGCCTTCGCGCGTTCAACGTGATAAGCGCGGTACAGATCCTTCGGCATGCCGTCGACAGGATACGCGGGCTCATGGGAGGTCGTCATGATCCGATTTTTGAGGGTCAGGTGCTTGATCTTATAGGGCTGCAGCAGAGGATCGCTGGACATGGTGTTGCGCTCCGGGAACAGAACATCAGGCTTGGTTTTGACATAACGGTATGTCGAATGTTCATGTGTGTCAACGAGTGTGACACAGGTGTACATTTTCCTTGCGTAGCAGAAAAACCAGGATTAACATCCAGTCGCACAGGAGGGGGCCGACGCGTCCGGTCGGGCGCTCCATGCATCGATCCATGGGTGTGAGGCGGCTGTGCAAAGCACTATTCGTTGCGGTAAACCACGGCATCGACCCGAATGTGAACGTCCGGGTGAAGGCTGACGGTTCAGACGTTGAGCTCAATGGTTGAATCATGCGCCGTCGAAGGGCGGGGGGAGGGCCTAACTCACTGAATAAATTGAATAATTACGTATAACTAGAACTTATCCATGCATAACATAAAATCCCCCTGAGTCGGTGATATCGCGTTGTTTTCATGAGGTGGATTTAATTCTTCTGCTGCCCTGCCAATAACTATTAATACAGTACGCGGAGATGCACCATGATGACGTTATCCAGTAAAACTTGTATCGGCTGGCTTGCAGGCTTGGCGATGGCCACCAGCAGCCTGATGGCTCATGCCGAGGAACCTGCGCCCATCCGTATTGGTTGGGTGAATTGGTCGGATACGGAAATCGCTGTAAAGCTGGCAGACACAGCGTTGCGAGAGCACCTCAAGCAACCGGTAAAACTGGTACTCGCCGACATTGGCATTCAGTTCCAGGCCCTGGCTAACGGCAATATCGATTTGATTCCGATGGTCTGGCTGCCGAACACGCACAAGTCGTTCTATGACAAATACCAAGACAAGCTCGAAGACCTCGGCGTTTTATATGAGGGGCGAATTGGTATGGCGGTGCCCACTTCCATTCCTACCAGTGAACTCGCCACCATCGAAGATCTCAATAAACCAGACGTGCGGGAGAAGTTGGGTGGCAAGATCCTGACTTCCGAAGTGGGTAACGGCCAATATAAGCTCACGGAAAAGGCCATCAAGGAATATAAACTCGATGGCTACAAGATGGTCGCCTCTTCAGAATCCGGAATGCTGAGCGAGCTGGATCGCAACCTCAAGCGTGACAAATGGGCTCTGATCAACGCCTGGAGCCCGCACTGGATGTTCGCCAAATGGCCCCTGCGCTACCTGGATGATCCGAAGCAGGTGTTTGGGGGGGCCGAGCAAATCCATGCGATTGCTCGCAAGGGTTTCAGTGCAGAGCATCCTGACGTTGCCCGGTTCTTCGCTAACTTCAAGATTCCCCCAGCTGACCTCGAGAAATTGATGGCCGCTGCCCGTGACAGCTCGGCCGACAAGGTCGTTGCAGAGTACTACGCCGCCAACAAGCCTCGCTTCGAGGCCATGTTTGGCAGTCAAACCGCCTCGGCGACAACCGCTCAGCAATGACCGTCGTTTTCCTATAGTTTTGCAGTTGAGTGCCCTTGACGAACAGTGAAGGGCGCCCGCTGTATCGATGAATCTTCAAGCGCTCCGGTGGCGCTGCGGGGATGTGTCGGGCAGTCTGTCATATCCTTCATCTGGCTCAGGAATGGCGTCGAAGACGATGATAAACAGTAGCGATCATTTATCGTTGGAGCGGGGGCTCAGCAGTAGCGGACAACGGCTTCAACGATCACTTCATGACGTGCTGTCAAACAGCATTTGCCATGGCATGCCGGATTCAATACAGGCGCATGCGGGCGCTCTGGACGAGGCCCAATGGGTTATCAAGAAACCGTTGGAAACGCCGCGTGGATTACCTGCGTTCCTGGAGCCCTATTTACCCCAGGCACTCGGCGCCGCGCTCAGGACCGATGAACATCTGGAGGCGCTGCTGGAGGCGTTAAGCGCGCTGCTGCCTCATGTCGCCTGGACCCATCGCCAGGCTCAGGCAGGCCAGGACGACAGGTTCGTGCAAAGGCATCGGCATGGAATGATCGCGGGCCCGGGAGGACTGTTTGAATGTTCCTCCCTGACCTTGGGATTGGCCCTCATGGCGCCTGATACCGACTATCCCTTCCACCAACATCCTCCGGCTGAGTTCTATCTCGTTCTTTCGCCAGGCGACTGGTATCGAGAGGACGTGGGTTGGTGGAGTCCCGGAGCAGGGGGCGTTGTCGTCAACCCTCCCTCCTGCATCCATGCAATGAGATCAACGCACGTTCCACTGTTGGCGCTGTGGGGGTTGATTCATTGACGTCGTGCCATCATTCAGAGGCTGAGTATGTCGGTAACCACCCGATGGCGGAGGCCAATAACGATGCGCACCGTGCATGAGGCCCCGCGGCCCCAACTCGGCATTCTCTTGTGCCTGCTTTCAATGCTGCTGTTTGCAAGCCAGGACGGCATCACCAAGGTGCTGGTCAAGGACCTCCCCGTCGCGCAGCTCGTCATGGTGCGCTATTGGGTATTCCTTGCGTTTGCTATTGGCTATAGCGTCTATCAAGGACGCCTGCGGGTTGCCTGTCGAAGCCAGCATCCTGTTCTCCAGATCCTCCGGGCGCTGATTGGAGTCGGTGAAAGCGCTTTGTTCGGGTTGGGGCTGCGTTACCTGGGAATGGCTGAGATGCATGCCTTGTATGCGGTCTTTCCTCTGATGACCCTGGCGTTGGCGGGAGCATTCCTGGGTGAGTCCATCGGCATTCGTCGATGGGTGGCTGCTGCCATCGGTTTCATGGGAACCTTGGTGATCCTGCGCCCAGGGACCGGTGTTTTCGAACTTGCCGCGCTGATTCCCCTGTTATCGGCCCTGGGTTTTGCAGTCTTCAGCGTGCTGACCCGGCGAATCAGCCGGGATGATTCCTTCGCGACAAACATGCTCTACATGGGATTTTTCGGGGCGATAGCCATCACGCTGTCAGGCCTGCCTGGATGGGTTTCTCCGAGCCCGGAGCAGTGGGGCCTGATTGTTGTGCTTTCCACGATAGGCATGGTGGCGCAGTTGCTCCTTCTCCAGGCGCTCAGATACGCGACGGCGGCGACCCTGCAACCCTTCAACTACACGCTATTGGTGTTTGCCACGTTCATCGGCCTGTTTGTATTCGGCGAATTGCCTGATACATGGACAGTCGTGGGAGCAGGGTTGGTGGTGACCGGTGGTCTGTTTGCGCTTAAGGCGAAAGGGTAGGGGACAGCACCCCGTCCGAGGCGTGTCAGCCGCTATGTGCTCAACGACTTGAAGGGATTTGAAAAAACGCCGTGACGAGTGTCATGGCGTTCTTGATGTTACGTGCAGAGGAGCCGTCCCTGGCCCTTTCAGGTGCAACAATCTAGAACTTGAACCGCCCCACCAACCCCTTGAGTTGCCCGGAAATATCGGTCAAACGCCCCGAACCGGTCTGTGCCGAGTGGGCAAACTCTTCCACCAACTGCGCATCGGCATGGATCTGCGCGATGTGCCTGTTGATGTCTTCGGCCACCTGGTGCTGCTCCTCGGCGGCCGTAGCGATCTGGGTGTTCTGGTCGCGGATCGAGTCCACCGAGTTGCGGATCTTGTCGAAACTGTCGCGGGCCTGTTGGATGCGCTCAACGCTGGTTTGCGACGTTTGCAGGCTGCCTTGCATCTGCAGGGTGACTTCCTGGGTACGCCGCGCGAGGTTGCCCAGCAGGCTGTCGATCTCACCCGTGGAGTCGGCGGTACGCCGGGCCAGGGCGCGGACTTCGTCGGCCACCACGGCAAACCCACGCCCCTGGTCACCGGCACGCGCCGCTTCGATGGCGGCGTTGAGGGCCAGCAGGTTGGTCTGTTCGGCAATCGAGCGAATGGTGTCGAGGATGGTGTTGATGTTCTTGCTGTCCTGCTCCAGCGCCTGCATGGTCTGGGTCGACTTTTGCAGATCCTCGCTCAGTCTCAGCACGCTGCCGGTGGCTTCGCCGATGTGCTGTTGCCCATCGTGCACATCGCGGTAGCCCTCGTCCGCACTGGTGGCGGCCTGGCTGCACGAGCGGGCCACTTCGTTGGCGGTGGCGACCATCTCGTTGAAGGCGGTGCTCACCAACTCTACCGCTTGACGCTGGCGCCCGGCGGCTTCGTTCATGTTTTGGGCCACTTCGCTGGTGTCGGCCGCCGCATTTTGCAGGTCCGAAGAGGCGCTGCCGATGCGCTGCACCAATTGCGCGATCATGCCCAGGAACTGGTTGAACCAGCTGGCCAGGGTGGCGGTTTCATCCTTGCCCTGCACCGTGAGTTTGCGGGTGAGATCACCTTCACCTTCGGCGATTTCCTGCAGGCCGTTGGCAACCCCGCGGATCGGCCGCACGATGACGCTGGCGAAACTGGCGCCGACGATGGCGAAGACCACGGCCAGCGCGGCCGCGATGGCGGCGATCAACCAGGTCAGGCTCGAGGCTTCGGCCATCACTTCGTCACGCTTGATCAGGCCGATGAAGCGCCAGCCCAGCCCTTTGGAGCTGACCACGTTGGCCATGTAGGGCACGCCGTCGATCTCGATCTGGGTCACGCCATCGCTGCTTTTGGCCAGCTCGGCATAGTTGGGGCCCAGGTCGGCCAGCGGCTTGAAGTTGTGCTTGGCATCGGCGGCGTCCACCAGGACGTTGCCGTTGGCTTCCACCAGCATCAGGTAGCCGCTTTCGCCCAGCTTGATGTTCTTGACCAGTTCGGTGAGTTGCTTGAGCGACACGTCCAGGCCTACAACGCCCACCAGCTTGCCGCTGGCGTCGGCAATCGTGTGTACGATCCCGATCAGCGATACGTCATCCGGTGCCCAGTAGTAGGCGTCAGTACGCACGTTGTTGCCGGGTGAGGCGATGGCCGCCTTGTACCATGGACGCACGCGTGGGTCGTAGTTGGAGATCTTGGGATCGTCAGGCCAACTGGCGTAGCCGCCATCGGCCAGCCCTACGGAGAGATAGGCTGTGGTTGGATGGCTCTTGGCGAATCTGTCAAAGATCTCCAAAAGCTGTTTGTTGTTTTCCGGCAGGGGAATCTGTGCGGCGTCGGCGCCGGAATAGTTTTTCAGGTCTTTGGCGGCGACGATACGCGGGTCCTTGGCAAAGAACTCGACGTTCTGGCTGATGCCATCGAAAAACTGCTTCATGCCATTGTCGATCTGGCGGATCTCACGACCGCTGCTGTCCAGGAAGTTGGCTTTGGCGGCGTCGCGCAGGTTCAATACGACGAGCACCGCCACCAGGATAACCGGGAGGCAGGCGATGGTCGCGAACGCCCATGTCAGCTTCTGTTTGATATTCATGACTTCTCCCGCAGGTATTTATAAGTGTTGGAACGGCGGAAACATTAGCGGTGAGCGTTGCGAATTCTGGAGGTGAAGCGCCCATGCCTACCTATAGCGTATCGACCAAGGCCCTATGTACTTTAGGTCGATCGGCTATTAGGGGATGCTGATCGACGGCGATGAGGCGATTGCAGACCACGTCGCTAATCTGGAAGATAGCGTCGACGGCTCTGCATCCGGTTGCCTTTTTCTCAACGCGTCGGCGTCAGGCAAGTCCTGATCGTTTTCCTGTATCAACGAGGCCCTATGCCAAGCGCATTCGAGAGCGTACTTAAAAACAAGAACATGGCTTATCGGCCACTCGGATCACCCGCTGCCGACCAGGCGCCAATCCGCGTTGCGTTTGTATTGATGGACAACTTTTCGATGATGTCCTTTACCGGCGCGGTGGACGCACTGGTCACCGCCAACCTGATGAGCGACATGCCCCTCTACGAGGTGTTGACGGTCGGGGCGTCGGGGTGTCAGGTGACGAGTGATCTGGGGATCGTCATTTCCGCTGATGTCGAACTGGCGCAGTTGCCGGAAAACCAGGACGTCCTGATCGTCGCCGGGGGCTTTCGCGTGAAGTTGCAAGGCCTGCCTTTGCTGCGGCGCAAGCTACGCGCCAATGCTGCGTCCGGGGCGATATTGGGGGGGCTGTGGAACGGTGTCTTTTTTGTCGCCGATGCCAACCTGCTCGATGGTTTCGAATGCGCCGTTCATCCAGAAAGCCGCGCCATGATGACGGAGATGTTTCCCCACGTGAAGGTTTCCAACCGGGCCTATGTCGTTGACCGGGAGCGGGTCAGTTGCGCCGGTGCGAACAGTTCGCTGCGCATGATGCTCCAGTTGATCAGCAAGACGGGAGGGCAGGCACTGGTGGGCGCCATCGAGGAGATTCTTCGGTGTGATGAGTCAGGCGATAATGCGACGGACTTGCCGCCGGTGTTCGTCGAGACGGACCCGACGCTGCCGGAAAGTCTCAAGCTGGCTCTGGAGCTGATGTGGCAAAACGTCGAGGAGCCCTTGACCATTGACGAGCTGGCAGCCTGCGTCAAGATTTCCAAGCGGCAGTTGGAACGGCGGTTCTGTAGTTTTCTCGGGGCGACCCCAACGCGTTATTACCTGGAACTGCGCCTGACGCGGGCGCGCCAGCTTATCCAGCAAACCAATCGTTCCGTGACGGAAATCGCCGTGGCGACGGGCTTCGTCAGCTCCCCGCACTTTCAGCGTCGTTTCCGGGATTTCTTCGGCGTTCCGCCAGGCAGTTATCGTTCCAAGCTTGAGCGCAAGCAAGCGTTGCAGTGAGAGCGGGTTTCCTGCGTTGCTGGGTCGCCAACGCAGCCAAGGGCCTGATCTCTCGATCAGGCCGCACGAACCCTTTGGATCATGTACAGAACGATACAACCGGTGGCACACAACCAGATAATCGAACCGGAAGCGGCGACGATCAATGTGAGGTCGGAGTCTTGTTCGACCATGCCCGGAACCGCATACCCGAACCAAAGCAGTGAGACTAGAACGTAAACCAGCAGCGACATCAGGAACTCGAATATCTTTTTTGCGTGCATGAATCTTCCCCACCCGCCAATGTTAGACGGGTATTTCAGGTGAACGGGTCAGGTTGCCTTTTTCTGTCTGCGCAGAAATAAAGGGTCTTGCAGTATTGGATGGCGAGTCGTCGCAGGGCGCGCCATCAAACACGAAGACATCCATGTCAGAGCACTTTGCTCTGTAGTGACCTTCGCTCCAAGCGCGAAAGGTAACGCCGCAGACTAGCGGCGTCGGGATCAGCTTTTGTCGTCTGGTTGTGCTTCAGGCGCCAGCTCATCGGGCTGCGAGGCGGTCAAGGTGGAGCCATTGCAGAGGACTTTCCCCACTTCGTCGGCTACCGTACCGTCGACGATTCGTCCCTGCATTTCGTCAAACTTGACGTTTTCCAGGTCCTCGATGCTGCTGTACATGCCCATGTGACGGACATTGCGTTTGGCGCAATCAAGTTCCAGTTTTGTGTAGCTGGTGAAATAGGATCCTGCTCTTCGTATGGTGGCCTGAATGGCGGAGCCACTCTCAGCAAACGAGACGATGGCGTATTCGGCATCCGAGTCGTCGTAGCTGTATTTGATTTTCTGAACGTCCGCTATGGCGCAGCCCGCTACGAAAAGTACCGCAACCGAAATAACCGTTTTCATGCATTCTTCCATGAATAAGCTGAAGCCAAGAGACGGGTGGCAAAGTGAGATCATTTTGCTCGGCTTGTAACATCGAGTCAACAATCAGCAGGACGCCATGAGCACTGTCAGTCAGAAAACCACCTGCTGAACGGAACTTTATAGACGACTTTGGCTCGCGTGCAACAAATGCACCTATGACAAACCGATCAGCGGCGGGTGGATCGCACGTGTGTGGGACCGGGATAAAAAAACCGATGCCCCTACAGGCATCGGTTTTCTAAGGTAGCTGGACCCCGCCTCATGGCATTTGCGGCAGTTCCTGCGGCCGCAAATCAAACACCAGTACCTCGGCATCCTGGCCGTTACTCAACGTCAGTGCTTGCTCCTCGCGTACTCGCACACCGTCACCTTCTTGTAGCGGTACACCATTGAGCTCGACACTGCCCCGGGCTACATGCACGTAGGCATAACGATCAGCTGCCAGGGTCAAGGTGGCGCTTTCTTGACCGTCGAACAGCCCGGCATAGACCCGTGCGTCCTGGCGTACCTGGAGCGAGCCCTCGGCGCCGTCCGGGGAAATGATCAACTGCAGGCGCCCGCGTTTTTGTTCGGCGCTGAAGTGCTCCTGTTGATAGCGCGGCGTGGCACCACTGACGTTGGGCACGATCCAGATTTGCAGGAAGTGCACCAATTCGTCGGCACTGTGATTGAACTCACTGTGGGCCACGCCACTGCCGGCACTCATCAATTGCACATCGCCTGGGCGAATCACCGAGCCCGTGCCCAGGGTGTCCTTATGCTCCAACGCGCCTTCGAGCACATAGGAGAAAATCTCCATGTCCCGATGAGGGTGTTGGCCGAAGCCCTTGGCGGCCGCGACTCGGTCGTCGTTGATGACCAACAGGTCGGAAAAGCCTTGTTCATTGACGTTGCGGTAGCTGGCGAAAGAAAACGTATGGAACGAGGTCAGCCAGCCGTGGCGGGCGATGCCGCGGTCCGAAGCTTTGCGAAGGGTCAGCATGGTCATTCTCCTGGTTCAGTGGGTGACGGCTGTGGCCGTTCACCGGGTTCAGAAGAAGGTTAATGGTTATCGAAGTATTCAATAAGGAGGTGGAAAACGAAAGACTGTCCGCTTTGAGTGGACAATGCTCAAATGTGACCAGCCGGCGCTTCGTTTCGCCATAATGCATGGGATGACTGATGCCCTCAATTAAACGACGACTCCTGTGGGAGCGAGCTTGCTCGCGATAGCGTCCGTTCAGCTTGCCTCAATGTCGTTTGACACTCCGCTATCGCGAGCAATCTCCCACGGGGTTTCATTCCAGGGTTTGGGTTGGCGAGCATCAGGCTTCGCTGCGCTTACCTGGATTTTTTGGTGTATGTCCCAATGAAAACCGTTGCAATGGTGTTGTTCCCGGATTTCTTGCTGCTCGACATGGCCGGGCCGCTTGAAGTGTTTTCCATCGCCAATCGCTATCTTGAGCCAGACCATCGTTATCAACTGCTGACCCTGGGCACCGAGCGCGGCGCGTTGCGGGCGTCCAATGGCGTGACGGTACAGGCCGATATTCATATCGACCAAGCCTGGGCGGCCTATGACGTGTTGCTGGTACCGGGCGGGCCGGGGGCCTACAACGATCAGCACCCGGGCCTGCATACCTGGCTGCGCGCGGCGGCGCAACGAGCCACGCGCTACGGCTCCATTTGCACTGGGGCCTTCGTGCTTGGCGAGGCTGGGTTGCTCGACGGTTACCGCGTCACCACTCACTGGCATTACACCGAACGCCTGATCCGCCGTTTCCCCAAGGCGCTGGTGGAAACCGACAAGATCTTTCTCCAGGACCGGCGCCTGATCACCTCCGGTGGTGTGACCGCCGGGATTGACCTGGCGCTGTCCATCGTCGCGCAAGACCACGGCCGCAAAGTGGCGCTGGACGTGGCCAAGGTGTTGTTGGTGGTGATGAAGCGCCAGGGCGGGCAGGCGCAGTTCAGCCCGCTGGTGGCGGCCGTGGCACCGCAGGAATCGGCCATTACCCGGGTGCAGAATCATGTGATGGAACATCTGGAAGAACCCTTCACCATTGAGCGTATGGCCGCGTTGGCCGCCATGAGCCCGCGGCATTTCGCCCGGGTCTTTGCCCGTGAGGTGAAGATGACGCCCATGGAGTTCCTGCAAGGCGCACGCATCGACCGGGCCCGCCAGTTGCTGGAAAGCACTGATCTGCCCCTCAAGACCGTGGCATTTCGCAGTGGCTTCGGCAGTGTGCGCCACATGCGTTTCCTGTTCAGTGAAAAGCTCGGCCTGACCCCGGTGCAGTATCGCCAGCAATTCAGTTGAACGTTGTGTGTCCGTCCAGGGCATCGCGATGTCCGTGACGCTCCCTGTGCCAGCATTGTCCTCTTGGCAGCGCCTGCCAAGATAACGGCGAACCCTCTGGAAAGGATGCGCAGGAGCCAGGGCAGACGCGTTCAGTGATAGGTAACGTGTCTGCCCGGATTGGTTATCCGGCGCTGGATCGCCCATGAACAGTTTCGTCAAACCCGATTCCGAGCCGGCGGTGGGCTTCGGTCCGTTTGCCTTTTACCGACAGCAGCGACTGGTTACGTGTGAGGGCAAGCCCCTGGCGCTGGGCGGGCGTGCCCTGGACATTCTCCAGGTACTGGTTGAGCACGCCGGCACTTTCGTCAGCAAGCAAGCGCTGATCGCGCGCGTCTGGCCCGACAGCGTCGTGGAAGACATCAACCTGCGGGTGCACATCGCGGCGTTGCGGCGGGCTTTCGGTGATGGGCGGGACGGCTGTCACTACATCCTCAATGATCCCCGCCAAGGCTATTGCTTTGCGGCCACCGTGGCCTTGGAGGTGGGTGTCGAACGGCGGGCCCCCCGATTATCCGAGCGGCATAACCTGCCCACCCGATTGAGTCCGGTGATCGGTCGCGACAAGGTGCTGGGGCGGTTATTGGCTGACGTACCCCGGCAGCCCCTGACTACCGTGACCGGTCCGGGCGGTGTCGGCAAGAGCACCGTGGTGCTGCGAGTGGCCGAGCTGTTGTTGGAGCATTTTGACGACGGGGCCTGGTTCGTTGACCTGTCCGCCGTCAGCGACGCCTCGCAGGTGTTGGCGCAGGTCGCCCGCACACTCGGCCTGCAAGGCGAGCACTTGGACCGGCAACTGGCCCCCCGTCGAATGTTGCTGGTGCTCGATGGCTGCGAACATGCGCTCGGCGCCTGCCGAGTGCTGGCTCAGGCACTGCGCTCGGCACCTGGGGTGTCGCTGTTGGTGAGCAGCCGCGAACCCTTGGGCATCACGGATGAAAGCGTTGTGCAGTTGCAGGGCTTGGCGGTGGCGTCGGCCCTTGCGCCTGGGCATCAGATAGCGGCGTGCCCGGCCGTGCAATTGTTGATCGACCTGGTTGGCGCCCGGCAGCAAGGCTTCAAGCCGGGGGAGCGCGACTGGGTCGTCCTTGCGCAGATCTGCCAGCGTTTGGACGGGTTGCCGCTGGCATTGGAACTGGCGGCAGCCCAGGTCGACGCCCTGGGCGTGGCTGGGGTGCTGGAGCAGTTGGATTATGGTTTGTCACTCTTGAGCCATGGACGACGCACGGCGGTGGCCCGCCACCGAAGCCTGGAGGCCTTGCTGGATTGGAGTTACGAGCGCTTGAGTGCTGACGAACAGAAGGTGTTCCAGCGCCTGTCGGTGTTTGATGAGCCCTTTACCCTAAAGGCGGCCATGGCGGTGATCAGTTGTGCCGAATTGGCAGTGGGGCAATTGCCTTGGTTGCTGTCACGGCTGGTGAGCCAATCACTGGTGATGGTCGAGCAGGGCGCCGACGGGGTTCACTTTCACTTGCTCCACACCACCCGCGCCTATGCCCGGGAAAAACTACGGCGCATTGGTCAGTGGCAGGTGTTCCAGCGGCATTACGTGTTGCAGGAGGCTTGGGTGCCACGCCGCTCAAGGCTCGAGACGTTGACTCAGGGTCAGGAGCAGTGCGCTGGCTTGCTGTAGGTCGGGCGTGTCGAACCCTTCGGTGAAACGTCGATAGATCGGCCCGAGCAGGTCCCGCGCGGCATGCTCCCGACCCTGGCGTTGCCATAGCCGGGCCAGGGACATGGCGCTGCGCAGTTCCCAGGCCAGGGCATTGTGGTGCCGGGCCACGGCCACGGCGTCCAGCAGTTGATCTTCGGCGCGGCCCTCAAGGGATGGGGCGTTCTGTGCCAGCAAGGTTTCGGCGCTGGCCCGAAGGACTTCCGCTGTGCACCAGCCTGCGGCACCGCTGCCGGCGCGCTCGATTTGCACCGGGCTCACGGCGTCGGCCCGCAGCGTGACAACGATGTCGTGGATCAGCCCGTTTGTGGGGCTCGCGTCCAGCGGCTGACCATCGAGTGCGCACTCGTAGTGGCAGGCCCAATCATGGAACAGCATCACCGAATGTTTCCTGGCCTGTTGCTTCAACAGTTCGAGCCTTTCCCGAGCGGTTGAATGATCGCCGTTGTAGAGGGCGATCACGCAACCGGTGACCGCCAGGGTGTAGCAGATCGAGATGCCGTGGTTGATCTGCAAGGCAATCTGCAGCGCCAGGTTGGCGGTGCGCCGGGCTTTCTCGGCAAACCCTTGCAGCCAGAGGATGCGCGCCAGAATTGTCAGCGCGGCCACGCTCTGATCGTATTGCACGCCGAAGCCATGGGTGAAGCGGCTGAGATGTCCGCTCTGGGCCAGGCGCTGGATGACCTGTTCGGCATCGCGCCGCGCCGCGCGCTGGTCGCCGCTGAAATGCAGCGCCAGCACTCGCAGGCGTTGGGTACTCAAGGAAAGGTCCGGCTCGCCATGCAGGCCCAAGCGATCGAAATCCTGGCTTTGATCCAGAGCCTCCTGGTAATTGCCGCGACTGAGATTGACGGTCATGTGCCCCGACACAGCCCGCAACTCGCCCGCCAGGTCCTGGCATTGCTGCGCCAAATGCCGGGCCTTGACGAAGGCGCGGACGGTGACGGGTGTACCGCCCTCGGTGTGGTAATTGAAACTGGCATGGGCCAGTTCCAGGGAGAGGGTCAACCTTGGGCAGGGCGAGGGGCTGGCTTGTAATAATTCCAGCGCTTTGCTGACGTAAAGCCCGTGCTCCTTGAGCAACGACAGTTCCTGCCAGAGGGGCAGGGTGCGGGCGGTCAAACGGATCGCTACCGGGTGGGACCCCTGCGGACCCAACCCCCGGTCGAGCGCTGCACGGATGTCATCGCGATAGGCCGCGTAGCGGGCGATCCATAGCCGTGTGGGTGTGTTTCCCCAGTCTTTTTCGGCCTGCTCCATCAGCGTCAGGCAACGCTCGGCGTGGCGCGTCTGGCTGGCCGCTAATTCGCCGGCCTCGGCCAGTTTTTCCAAGGCATGGCTGCGGGTGGTATCCAGCAGGCGATAGCGCACCTCTTCATCGCCGATCTCGACGTTGAGCAACGATTTGGCGACCAATTGGCTGACCGCCGCCAGCACCTGGTCGGGCTCGACATGCTGGCCGACGATCACCGCCGCAGCCGATGCCAGGTTGAAACTGCCCATGAACACCGCCAATCGCCGCAGGCAGGTCTGTTCGCAAGGGGTGAGCAGCGCGAAGCTCCAGTCCAGCGTGGCGCGCAGGGTTTGCTGGCGCGGTGCGGCGTCGCTGTCGTTATGGAGCAGGGCAACGCTGCCTTGCAGTTGACGGTGAAGTTCCTCTAGCCCGAAGCGGCCGACCTGGGCGGCGGCCAGTTCGATGGCGAGGGGGATGCCATCCAGTCGCTGGCAGATGTCGATCACCAATGGCACCAGCGGGTCGGTCAGCTCGAAGTCGTCATGGCTGGCCATCGCCCGTTCGGCAAACAGCTGCAAGGCCGGGTACTCCACGGCGGGATAACCCTCGATGGGCATCTCTCGCGGCGGGAACGCCAGGGCGTCCAGGCGCTGCACATGCTCGCCTTCGGCACGCAGGCTTTCGCGGCTGGTGGCCAGGACATGCAGGTGTGGGGCGCCGCGCAGCAAGGTTTCGCAGAGCATGGCGACGGTATCGATCAGGTGTTCGCAGTTGTCGATCACCAACAACAGATGCCGCGCCTTGAGCTGTCGGGCGATGCCGTCCAGTGAGTTGCCGTCATGCAACGGCAGGTCCAGCAGCGCACCCAGGTTGGGGGCAATCATGGCTGGATCGTTGAGTGGCGCCAGGTCCAGCAGATAAGTGCCGTCGCGGTAATGGCCGATCAACTGTTCGGCGACCCGCAGGGCGACGGTCGTCTTGCCGATGCCACCGGTGCCCACCAGCGTGATAAAGCGTTTACGCGGCAGCTGGGCCACCATCGCTTCCACCAGGGCCTGGCGGCCGATCATTCGCGTGCGTCGCAGCGGCAGGTTGTGGGCCAGTGATGGATGAGGGATGCGCGCCAGTTCTTCGAGGGGTTCGAGCGACACCGGTGCGACAAAACTGTAGCCGCGTTGCGCCACGGTGACGATATAGCGCTGGCCAGCCTGGCCATCTCCCAGGGCCTTGCGCAATGCCGCGACGTGCACCCGCAGATTGGTATCTTCCACGACGCTCTTGGGCCAGACCCGGGCGATCAGTTGCTGTTTGCTCACCACCTGCCCGGCGTGCTCGAGCAGTACCAGCAGAATCTCCACCGCCCGTCGCCCCAGGCGCAACGGTTGCCCGGCCTCCAGCACCAGGCGCTGGCGAGGATGAACCCGGTAAGGGCCGAAATGCACGGTCTGTTCGCCGGGCAGGTTGAGGTAATGGCTCATGTTGCTCTCAATGTTCTGGTCCCGGTGCAGGGCGGTACCCGAGCATATTCGTCAGGTTTTGCGTCAAGCGCAACGGTGGATGCTTTTCCCTGCCTACCTGCCCGGCACAGAACCCTGTGGTGAGGGGACTTATCCCCGTTGGGCTGCGAAGCGGCCCCCAAAACCAAAACTCCAATCAGCCTGACACCCCGAGGTGCCGGTCTTGGGGCTGCTGCGCAGCCCAGCGGGGATAAATCCCCTCGCCACAAAAGCAGTCTTCATCCGGGGTTTTAACACACCAGTCCCGAAAAAATTAACAACGTTTAACTCACGCCAATACCCCTCGTGGCCGGACCATAAAGCGATCCACCCACCTCAAGGAGTCATGTCATGAGCACCTTCATCACCCGCGATGGCACTGAGATTTACTACAAGGATTGGGGCACTGGTCAACCGGTGGTCTTCAGCCACGGCTGGCCGTTGAACTCGGACAGTTGGGAGGCGCAGATGATGTTCCTGGCGTCCAACGGTTACCGGGTGATCGCCCATGACCGACGTGGACACGGGCGTTCCAGCCAGCCCTGGGACGGCAATGACATGGACACCTACGCCGATGACTTGGCCGAGCTGATCGAGCGGCTGGATTTGAAGGACGCGGTGTTGCTCGGCTTCTCCACCGGCGGTGGCGAAGTGGCCCGCTACATCGGCCGCCATGGCGCCGCGCGGGTCGCCAAGCTCGGCCTGATCTCGGCGGTCACGCCGCTGATGGTCAGGACTGCGGCCAACCCGGGCGGCTTGCCCATCGAGGTGTTCGACGGTTTCCGCCAGGCCTCCCTGGCCGACCGTTCTCAGCTATACAAAGATGTGGCCAGCGCGTTTTTCGGCGCCAACCGTCCGGGGGCCAAGGTCTCCCAGGGCATGATCGACTGGTTCTGGATGCAGGGCATGCTCGCCGGCCACAAGAACACCTACGACTGCATCAAGGCGTTCTCCGAGACCGATCTTTCCGAAGACCTGCGCAACATCGACGTGCCGACCCTCGTGGTCCATGGCGACGACGACCAGGTGGTCCCCATCGAAACTGCTGGCATCGCCGCCGCCAAATTACTGAAGAACTCGCAGTTGCTGGTGTACCCGGGCGCGCCCCACGGCCTGACCGACACACACAAGGACCGCCTGAACGCCGACCTGCTGGCGTTCATCCGGGGCTGAAGGGGGAGGTGCGGGGCTTGCCCTGATGCTATGAGGCAAGCACAGACTTCATGTGGGAGCGGGCTTGCTCGCGAAAGCGGTGTGTCAGTCGACGAAGATGTTGAATGTCGGTGCGCCTTCGCGAGCAAGCCCGCTCCCACAGGGATTCCACCAACCCTTGGTATTCGACAGGACCAACACCCATGAACCGCAACGATTTACGCCGCCTCGACATGAACCTGCTGGTGATCTTCGAGGCACTGATGTTCGAAAAGAACCTGACCCGTGTCGCCGAAAAGCTGTTCATGGGCCAGCCGGCGGTGAGCGCGGCACTCGGGCGGCTACGGGATCTGTTCGATGATCCGCTGCTGATACGCAACGGTCGGAGCATGGAACCGACGCCCCGGGCCCTGGCGATCCTGCAAGAACTGCAACCGGCCATGGACACGATTTCCGGCGCGGTCAGCCGGGCCAAGGCCTTTGATCCGTCCACCAGTTGCGACGTGTTTCGCATCGGCCTGTCCGACGATGCCGAATTCGGCCTGTTTCCACCTTTGCTGAGCCAACTGCGCGAAGAAGCGCCGGGCATCATCGTGGTGGTACGCCGGGCCAATTTCCTGCTGATGTCATCGCTGCTGGCCAGCGGTGAAATCAGCGTCGGGGTCAGCTACACCACCGATTTGCCGGCCAATGCCAAGCGCAAGAAACTGCGAGATATCCCCTGCAAGGTCTTGCGCGGCGACAAGCGCCCGGGCCCCTTGACCCTGGACGAATACTGCGCGCGGCCCCACGCCATGGTCTCGTTCTCGGGCGATTTGAGCGGCAACATCGACCTGGACCTGGCTCGAATCGGCCGGGCCCGCAAAGTGGTGCTGGCAGTGCCGCAATTCAGCGGGCTGCGGGCCTTGCTGGCCGGTACCGAATTGATCGCCACCGTGCCCGACTACGCCGCCTGCGCGCTGGTGGAAGGTTGCGCCCTGCGTGCCGAGGATCCGCCGTTCGAAATCAATGCCGCCGAGTTGTCGATGGTCTGGAGCGGCGTGCATGACAACGACCCGGCCGAGCGCTGGCTGCGCTCGCGCATCTCTACCCACATGTCCCAACCGTTGCCGGCGGCCGCCTCGACGGACTCCGACGGAGCGCACCGATGAACCTGACAGATGAACGTCCGTTGCAGGACCTGGGCTTGTTGTTCCTGCGCTTGAGTGGCGCGCTGTTTCTGCTCTGGGTCCATGGGCTGCCGAAGCTGTTGCACTACAGCATCGAGCTGACGCGCATCGAAGACCCCTTTCACCTGGGGGCGGCGCCGACCCTGGTCCTGGCGATCTTCGCCGAGGTGCTGTGCCCGCTGCTGATCATGGCCGGTGTCCTGGTGCGCCTGGCGTGTCTGCCCATCCTGTTTCTGCTGGCGGTTGCGCTGCTGGTGGTGCACCCGCAGTGGAGCCTGGAAGAAGGGCAGTTCGGTTGGTTGCTGCTGATCATATTTACCAGCGTATTCATTGCCGGCCCCGGGCGCCTGGCGATGAACACGCGTTTTGTTGGAGTGCTTCGCCATGTCTGAATCTCAAACCATCGGCTCCCCTGCGAGCCCGGCCAAACCCGGCTTCGACGAAATCGTCACCCTGGTGGTCAAGCACCGGATCAAGGCCGGCCAGGACGCGGCCTACGAGGCCTGGTTGCGGCGCATCGTAAGTGTGGCCGGTCAGTGGCCAGGGCATCTGGGAGTGGACGTGGTCCGGGGCAAGCGGGGCGGACTATCGCTGTTCACCTGCGTGCTGCGCTTCTGTTCCACCGAGGCCATGCAACGCTGGCTGGACTCGCCCGAACGCCGTGAACTGGTGGAGGAGGCGACGCCCTTGCTGGCCGACGGCGACCAGACCGAAGTCGCGCCGCACAAGGAATTCTGGTTCGCCCCGCTGGCCGATGCTGCCACACCGCCGCCGCGTTGGAAGCAGGCCGTGGTGACGCTGCTGGTGATCCTGCCCCACACCCTGCTGGTGCCGCTGATTTGGGGGCCGTTGCTGCAGCTCAATGCGTTTCTTTCCAACTACGTGGTGGCGACGTTCCTGATCACCCTGACCATCGTGCTTTCGGTGGTGTACGTGTTCATGCCGCTGGCGACTCGATTGTTCGCCCCCTGGATGGAAGCTTCTAAGGCCCACGAACACCTGGAGCCCGAGCATCGCTGAGCGGTTATGACAAGCACTGTTGTGGCGAGGGAGCTTGCTCCCGCTCGGGTGCGTAGCAGCCGCAAAAAGCCAGGGGCCGCTTCGCAGCCCAGCGGGAGCAAGCTCCCTCGCCACACATGGACTGTATTTACTCTTGATGTGTCCGCACATCCATCGTCAAAGGTAACCCTATGAACGCCGATCTGATTCTATTCAATGGTCAATTCCATACCGTCGACCGTGAGAAGCCCCGCGCCAGCGCGGTCGCCATCAGCCAGGGACGCTTCGTCGCCGTGGGCACCGATGCCGAAGCCATGGCCCTGCGTGGCAGTGGCACCCAGGTCATCGACCTCAAGGGCCGCACCGTCATCCCCGGGCTCAACGACTCGCACTTGCACCTGATCCGTGGGGGCCTGAACTACAACCTGGAGCTGCGCTGGGAAGGCGTGCCATCCCTGGCCGATGCCTTGCGCATGCTCAAGGACCAGGCCGACCGCACGCCAACGCCACAATGGGTGCGCGTGGTAGGCGGCTGGAACGAATTCCAGTTCGCTGAAAAACGCATGCCGACCCTGGAAGAGCTGAACCAGGCCGCCCCCGATACGCCGGTGTTCGTATTGCACCTGTATGACCGCGCCTTGCTCAATCGCGCCGCGCTGCGGGTGGCCGGTTACACCCGTGACACACCGAACCCGCCGGGCGGCGAGATCGTCCGTGACAGCAAGGGCGAACCCACCGGCATGCTGGTGGCACGGCCTAACGCGATGATCCTTTATTCGACGCTGGCCAAGGGGCCGAAGCTGCCGCTCGAATACCAGGTCAACTCCACGCGCCAGTTCATGCGTGAACTCAATCGCCTGGGGCTGACCAGCGCCATCGATGCCGGCGGTGGCTTCCAGAATTATCCAGACGATTACGCAGTGATCGAGCAGTTGGCCCGGGAACAACAGTTGACGGTGCGCATCGCCTACAACCTGTTCACCCAGAAGCCCAAGGAAGAACTCAGCGACTTCAAGAACTGGACCGGCAGCGTCAAGTTGCACCAGGGCGACGACTTCCTGCGGCACAACGGCGCCGGTGAAATGCTGGTGTTCTCGGCGGCGGATTTCGAAGACTTTCTTGAGCCGCGCCCGGACCTGCCGCCTGGCATGGAGCAGGACCTGGAACCGGTGGTCCGCCACTTGGTGGAGCAGCGTTGGCCGTTCCGCCTGCATGCCACCTATGACGAGTCCATCAGCCGCATGCTCGATGTATTCGAGAAGGTCAACCGTGACATTCCGTTCAACGGCCTGCCGTGGTTCTTCGACCATGCCGAGACCATCACGCCGAAGAACATCGAGCGGGTCAGGGCGCTGGGTGGCGGCATTGCGATCCAGGATCGCATGGCGTTCCAGGGTGAATATTTCGTCGATCGCTACGGCGCCAAGGCTGCCGAAGCCACGCCGCCGATCAAGCGCATGCTGGCCGAAGGCGTGCCGGTCGGCGCCGGTACCGACGCCACGCGGGTGTCCAGCTACAACCCCTGGACCTCGTTGTACTGGATGGTCAGCGGCCGCACGGTCGGCGGCCTCTCATTGCACGAAGAAGGCCTGCCGCGCCTGACCGCGCTGGAACTGTTCACCCATGGCAGCGCCTGGTTCTCCTCGGAGCAGGGCAAGAAAGGCCAGATCAAGGTCGGCCAACTGGCGGACCTGGCAGCCCTGAGTGCGGATTTCTTCAGCGTCGAGGAAGAAGCCATCAAGTGGATCGAGTCGGTGCTGACGGTGGTCGACGGCAAGGTGGTATACGCCGCCGGTGACTTCGAAAAGCTCGGGCCAGCCAGCGTCCCGGTGCTGCCGGACTGGTCGCCGGTGGTCAAGGTCCCGGGCCACTGGCGCCCGACCTCACCGTTGCAGGCGCAGGTCCACCAGTGCAGCGGTCCTTGCACGGTGCATTCCCATAGCCATGAACGGGCGCGCCTGTCGAACGTCCCGGTCAGCGATTTCCAAGGCTTCTGGGGCGCGTTTGGCTGCTCCTGCTTTGCCTTCTGACTGATACACACAGATCTCCCCTGTGGGAGCGGGCTTGCTCGCGAATGCGGACTGACATTCAGCATTTTCGTCGACTGACACACCGCTTTCGCGAGCAAGCCCGCTCCCACCAGGGTTTTGTAACATCCATCCCAAAGGAGTCATCCCATGAGCAACGTGCCTGCGTACAACCGTCTGAACAAGGACGACGCGGTAGTCCTGCTGGTCGATCACCAGACCGGCCTGATTTCCCTGGTCCAGGACTTCTCGCCCAACGAGTTCAAGAACAACGTGTTGGCCTTGGCCGACCTGGCGAAGTTTTTCGAACTGCCTACCATCCTGACCACCAGCTTCGAAAAAGGCCCTAACGGCCCGATCGTGCCGGAGCTCAAGGAAATGTTTCCGGACGCGCCGTACATCCCACGTCCAGGCCAGATCAATGCCTGGGACAACGAAGACTTCGTCAAGGCGATCAAGGCCACCGGCCGCAAGCAACTGATCATTGCCGGCGTAGTGACCGATGTCTGCGTGGCGTTCCCGACCCTGTCGGCACTGGCTGAAGGTTTTGACGTATTCGTCGTGACCGATGCCTCGGGTACGTTCAACGAAACCGTGCAACAGGCAGCCTGGGTACGCATGACCGCTGCCGGCGCGCAAATGATGAACTGGTTCTCGGTGGCGTGTGAGCTGCACCGCGATTGGCGCAACGACATCGAAGGCCTGGGCAACCTGCTGTCCCAGCGCATTCCGAACTACCGCAACCTGATGAACAGCTACTCGGCGCTGACGGCCAAGTAAGCGATTCATGCTCAATGACGCCCGCCTCGTGCGGGCGTTTTCGTGCCTGGCATCAATTTCTCGGCAAGCTGATCCGCCGTCATCGCGAGCAAGTTCGCTCCCACACAGGTTTTGCGGTGGACAGAGGTCCCGAGAACACTCGATAACTCTGTGGGAGCGAGCTTGCTCGCGATGACGGCAGCACAGGCGACACCTTCCCAATCTGTCTTACCCAGACCACAATGCGTCATAGAACATCCTGACTGTCCACCCCCGGAATGACAATGAACCCCTTCGAAGAAATGCGCATTTTTGCCCAAGTCATGGAGTCGGGCAGTTTCACCGCTGCGGCGGACAAGCTGGGGCTTTCCAAGCAGTTCGTCAGCCGCAAGCTCATGGAACTGGAACAGCGCCTGGGGGTGCGCCTGCTCAATCGCTCGACGCGGCGGCTGGACGTTACGCCCTTGGGCCAGCGTTATTACGAGGCGGCGCTGCGTCTGCTCAGCGAAGTCGAGCAGGTGGAACAAGGCATCAGCGGCCAGACCGACGAGCCGCGCGGGACCATTCGGCTCAGCGCCCCGTTGTCCTTCGCGGTGGCGCATCTGGGTAGTCTCTTGCCGGTTTTTTTGCAGCGCTATCCGGGCGTCAGCGTGGAGGTGGACCTGAGCGACCGCTCGGTGGATCTGCTGGGGGAGGGCTATGACCTGGCGCTGCGGATCGGCGTGCTGGAGGACTCGACCCTGGTCGCCCGGCGCATTGCAACCATCGAACGGGCGTACTGCGCCAGCCCCGCGTACCTGGCGCAAAGAGGCACACCCACGCGGCCTGAAGACCTGCGCAATCATGACTGCCTGCCCTATGGTCACAGCCGTCAGGTCCAATGGCGATTCGGTGGGGCTGGCAAACCCTTGACCTTGGAGGTGGCGGGTCGCATGCGCGCCAATAACGGTGATTTGCTCAGGGACGCGGCCATCGCCGGCATGGGCATCACCTATCTGCCGACATTTATCCTGGGCGATGCCTTGAAGGATGGGCGGTTGATCAAGGTATTGGAGGGATTCGAGACTGAGCCGCTGACGCTGTCGGCGGTGTACCCGCAACATCGACAAAGCTCACGCCCGGTGCAGGCGTTGGTGGAGTTCTTGCGCGAACAGATGCAGTAAAACGCCGCAATGCATTCAGCCGTCACAGGCGGGCTGAAGCATTACGGCGTTGGGATCAGGCGGCGAGATTGGCGCTGCTCAGTTCTTTTTTGTACTGCGCTTTCATGGTTTCCATTTCTTCACCCAGGGCATCCAGTTTCGCTTTGCCCAGCAGCTTCTTCGCGTGAGGGAACATTTCCTTTTCTTCTTCTTCGATGTGGTGCTCCAGCAGTTCCTTGACCACTTTCACGCGACCGGCAAATTCTGGCTGGGAGGGGTCGGTGGTTTTCAGGTCCGGCAGCACCAGCGAGTCGACGGTGCGGTGCTCTTCCTTGGCTTCGTAATACATCTCGGCCTCATCCTTGCCACCTGCCTGCTTGAACGCTGGGTACAAAATCTCTTCCTCCAGGCGGGTGTGGATAGAAATTTCCATCTCCAATTTTGCCAACAGCTCGGTGCGTTTCTTGAGGGCGCGGTCGGTGGACTCGCTCAACTGGGTGAGAATGGCTTTGACGCGTTCATGGTCGGCTTTCAACAGATCAATGGCGTTCATAAGTAGCTCCTGGCAATTCACGGTTTACGGGTTGGCTTCAAGCGCCGACGCCGCGTATGAGGTGAATTGCATCAGCCGTGCCAGCCGAGTGGACTTAAAAAACCGTTTAAAAACAATGTGTTGTGTCAGTGTCGTTTTTCGGGTTCGTGCAAGCTGCAAGAGGGGCGAGAAAAACATCTTGCACTTTGCGTTGATGGCTAAACGCTTTCGATCAGTTGCCGGACCCGTGTGGCAGTCGCCAGGCATGACGTCAGCCCAGGCGACTCAATTCCGAACAGATTGACCAATCCCGGCACCTGATGCTCGGCTTTGCTGCTGATGAGGAAGTCGCGGGCGGGTTCGTCGGGCGCGGAAATCTTTGGCCGGATGCCGCTGTAGGCCGGTTGCAGGCTTCGCTCCGGCAGGCTGGGCCAGTAGTTGCGAATTGCCGAGTAGAAGGCTTCGGCCCGGGCCGGATCGACTTGATAGTCTTCGCCTTCGACCCATTCGATGTCAGGACCGAAACGCGCCTGGCCCGCCAGGTCCAACGTCATGTGGATGCCCAGGCCGGCGGCTTGCGGAGCGGGGTAGACCAAATGCCGAAAGGGCGCGCGCCCGCTCAGGCTGAAATAGCTGCCCTTGCACAAGTAGTCAGCGGGCACCGATTGCGGCGCCAGGCCTTCGATGCGGCGGGCGAGGGCGGGTGCCTGGAGGCCGGCGGCGTTGATCAGTTGGCGGCAGGACAAGCTCATCTGCGCCGTACCGCCCAGTTCCAACAGAAAGCCATCGACGCCGATACGCGCACTCAACAGCGGCGTGTGGAACGCTATGTTTGCGCCGGCGGCTTCGGCATCGCCCTGCAGTGCCAGCATCAAGGCGTGGGAATCGACGATACCGGTGGAAGGCGAATACAACGCGGCGACACACGCCAGGCCCGGCTCCAGGTCCAGCGCCTGTCGTTGATCGAGTAGGCGCAGGTCGTCCACGCCATTGGCCAAGCCGCGTTCCAATAAGGCTTTGAGCCCGGTCACCTGGGCCTGGTCCTTGGCGACGATCAACTTGCCGAGCCGGCGGGTCGCGACGCCGTGGCTTTCACAATAGTCGTACAGCCTGTGCCGGCCTTCGACGCACAACTGCGCCTTGAGGCTGCCCGGTGGGTAATAGATGCCGGCGTGGATGACTTCCGAGTTGCGCGAGCTGATGCCCATGCCGATGGCTTCACCGGCTTCGATCAGCAGCACTTCATGGCCGGCGCGGGCCATTTCCCGGGCTACGGCGAGCCCGACGACGCCAGCGCCCACCACCACGCATTCAATGTCGACGTTCAACCTTGTTTCTCCTCCAGGGTCTGCAAGTTGGCCGATCCCAAGGATAACCCTGCTGGGGCATTTGGACGTCATGCCGTCTGGGTAGAATCCACTTTGCCCACTGCTCAAGGCTGCTTCGAAATTGACTTGTCCGGCCATCCACAGCACTATCCGCCCATGATTTACATACGCCGAATGAACATGATGTGTTCCTCTATGACCGCCTCTGGCGGGCCATAAGGTCATGCGTGCTTAGAATTTGACGTGTTACCCCAAGCCCCGCCAGAGATGGACGGGGCTTTTTAGTTCCCCCGTCCGAACATGGCTGACGGAGAGTGAAATGTTCGAGATTAGACGAGCCGGCCACAGCGATTCCCAAACAGCATTCGACATTCGCCTTCTAGCGATACGGCATCAATGCATCGGCGCCTATACTGAAAAGCAGCTATTGGCGTGGACGGCTGGTGCGGCTGCGGATGGCTATTACACACTGATGGAGAAGCACTTCTATCTGGGCTGTATTGACGGAGAGCCGGTGGCAACAGGAATGCTTGATCTGGAGAACAGCGAAATCGGCGCGATCTTTGTGCATCCTGGCTTTATGCAGCGGGGTATCGGCAGGAGAGTCCTGGACCACCTTGAGTCCCTGGCGCGAGAATTGGGCCTGGAGGAAGTCAAGCTTGATGCAACTTTGAATGCGGCTAACTTTTACCGACGCTACGGTTTCGTGGGTGAGAAGCCTGCGATTTACCATTCCCCTTCGGGGCTTCAACTGGCATGTGTCCCTATGGTGAAGGGGCTTTTATAGCGCAGGTTTGACTTGATCTCTCAGGAACTGGAGCAAGAAAGGTTACGGGTTTCTGAAAATCCATTACCTCTCAAACGCAAAAACGGCACCGAAGGTGCCGTTTGTGTTTTCTGCGATCTACCGCTACACGATCAACCTGTCAGGCCAGCCTGCTGAACCAAAGTCAGCAACGGCTGCGGATACACACCAAGGAAGAACGCCAACACGGCGATGGCCAGCAGCATCACGCCGCCTGCCTTCTGTTCCCAGTGCAGCTCGGCATCGTGGCGACGCAGGTTTGGTTCCATCAGGTACAGGGTGACCATCACGCGCAGGTAGTAGAACACGCCGATGGCACTGCCCAGCACCAGGGAGCCGACCAGCCACCATTGGTGGGCTTCGACGCCGGTGGCGATGATGTAGAACTTGCCGATGAAGCCGGCGGTCAGCGGGATGCCGGCCAGGGACAGCATCATCACGGTCAGCACGGCGGTCAGGTACGGACGGCGCCAGAACAGGCCGCGGTATTCGTACAGGGCGTCGGCGTCGCGGCCGTTGTATGGCGAGGACATCAGGGTGATCACGCCGAAGGCGCCGAGGCTGGTGATCACGTAGGTGACCAGGTACACGCCGATGGCTTCCACGGCCAGGCCCTTGCTGGCGATCAGGGCGATCAGCAGGTAACCGAAGTGGGCGATGGACGAGTAACCCAGCAGACGCTTGAGGTTGCTCTGGGTCAGCGCCAGCAGGTTACCGAACAGGATCGACGCAATGGCGATGATGGTCAGGACGTTGCTCAGCACACCGCTGCTGGCCACTGGCGAGATCTGGAACAGACGCACCATCACCGCGAACACCGCCACTTTCGACGCGGTGGCCAGGAACGCCGCCACTGGCGCCGGGGCGCCTTCGTAGACGTCCGGGGTCCAGAGGTGGAAGGGCACCAGCGACAGCTTGAACGCCAGGCCGATCAGCATCATGCCCAGGCCCAGTTGCGCGATCGGGCTAGGCAGGCCGGTGGCCGCCAGGGCCTGGCCGATGCCGACGAAGCTCAGGGTGCCGGCTTCGGCGTAGAGCAGGGCCATGCCGAACAACAGGAACGCGGAACCGGCCGCCGACAGCACCATGTACTTGATGCCGGCTTCCAGGGAGCGCTTGTTGAAGAAGGCGTAGGCCACCAGGCCGTAGACCGGCACCGACAGCAGTTCCAGGCCGATGAACAGGCTGGCCAGGTGCTGCGCGCTGACCAGGACCAGGCCACCGGCGGCGGCCATCAGGATCAGCAGGTACAGTTCTTCGCGGTTGCCCGGGTAACCCGAACCGCCATCGCCAAGGTAGGCGTGGGCGAGGGTGACGCAGGCCAGGGTGGCGACCAGGATCAACGCCATGTACAGGCAGGCGAAGCTGTCGATCTGCAGCAATGGCGTGACCGCCAGTGGTGCGACTTTCAGGGCCGGCAGGATCGACAGCAGGGCCAGGTTCAGCCCCGCTACCGACAGCAGGAAAGTCTGTGAGTGATTGCGCCGCCAGGCGATTGCCAGCATCACCACGATGATCGTGGCGCTGGTGATCAACAGCGGCGCAAGCGCGATAAAGTGTTGAATCGTGAATTCCATAGCGCTCTTACCGGGCCGAAGCGAGTTGAGAGAAGGCGGTGCCGAGCCACTGCTGCACGCCATGCATCGTGGCGGCAGAGGTGTCGAGGAACGGTTGCGGGGACACGCCGAGGTAAACCAGCAGCACCGCAAGGCCGAGCACCATGATCAGTTCGCGACCGTCCATGCCGCGCAGCGCTTCGTCCGACTTGGACGGGCCGAAGTAGGCGCGGTGGATCATGATCAGCGAGTAGACCGAACCGAACACCAGGCCGGAAGTCGCAATGGCGGTGATCCATGGCGAACTGACGAACGAGCCGATCAGGATCAGGAACTCGCCGACGAAGTTACCCGTGCCCGGCAAGCCCAGGGAGGCGGCTGCGAAGAACAGGCTGATGGCCGGCAGGTAGGCGATGCGCGACCAGATGCCGCCCATCTCACGCATGTCCCGGGTGTGCAGGCGTTCGTACAACTGGCCGCTGAGGATAAACAGCGCCGCCGCCGACAGACCGTGAGCCAGCATCTGGATCACCGCGCCTTGCAAGGCCAGCTGGCTGCCGGAGTAGATCCCGATCAGCACGAAGCCCATGTGCGAAACGCTGGAGAACGCGATCAGGCGCTTGATGTCGGTCTGGGCGAACGCCAGGAACGCACCGTAGAAAATCCCGATCAGGCCCAGGGTCATGGCAATCGGCGCGAACTCCGCCGAGGCATTGGGGAACAACGGCAGGGCGAAGCGCAGCAGGCCATAGGCCGCAGTCTTGAGCAAGATACCCGCCAGGTCCACGGAACCTGCGGTCGGCGCCTGGGCGTGGGCATCCGGCAGCCAGGAGTGGAACGGCACCACCGGCAGCTTCACCGCGAAGGCGATGAAGAAGCCCAGCATCAGCACGTACTCGGTGGTCTTGGACATCTGCACTTTCAACAGGTCGGCGTAGTTGAAGGTAATCACGCCGGTGTTGTTGAAGTTGACCAGTACCAGCCCAAGGATCGCCACCAACATGATCAGGCCGGACGCCTGGGTGAAGATGAAGAACTTGGTCGCCGCGTAGATCCGGGTTTTCTTGCCGTCCGAAGAGCTGTGACCCCAGAGCGCGATGAGGAAGTACATCGGCACCAGCATCATTTCCCAGAAGAAGAAGAACATGAACAGGTCCAGCGCCAGGAACACGCCGATCACACCGCCCAGGATCCACATCAGGTTCAGGTGGAAGAAGCCGACGTGACGCTGGATCTCTTTCCAGGAGCAGAGTACCGAGAGGATACCCAGCAGGCCGGTCAGCAGGATCATCAACAGCGACAGGCCGTCGAGGGCCAGGTGCACGCTGATGCCGAAGCGCGCGATCCATGCGTGCTTGAATTCAAGCGCCCAGGTCGGATCGGCGCCAGGGGCCGGAGCAAATGAATAGTCGCCGGTCGCCCACAGCCAGAGGCCGAGCGCGAGTTCCAGGGACATGGTCAGCAGCGCAATCCAGCGCGGGAGCGTGGAGCTGGAGCGCTCCGCGATCCAGCACAGCAGGCCGCCGATGAAGGGGATCAGGATTAGCCAGGGCAGAATCATGACGGGCTCGTTTCCTTTCGCAAGTTCGCAAGGTTCATATCAGACCGCTACCAGCACGATGGCGCCGATAACCAGCACGGCGCCAGCCGCCATGGAAGCCGCATACCAACGCAGTTGACCGGTCTCGGTACGGCTCAGGGCGGTGTGGCCGCCCTTGGCCATGCGCGGGATCAGGCCAATGGTCTGGTCGAGCGGGTCTTTGCGCAGAATGTGGCTGATCGCAAGGTATGGCTTGACGAACAGTTTGTCGTAGATCCAGTCGAAGCCCCAGGCGGCGAACCACCAGGCCGAGAGGAACCGCCCGATGCCGCTGTTGGCGATGGCCGTGACGAAACGACGCTTGCCCAGGAACAGCAGGGCGGCCAGCAGGATGCCCGCCAGGGCGATGGCGCCCGAGGCGATTTCCAGGCTGTGCTTGGCTTCGCCGCCGGCATGGCCGACGCTTTGCGGCAGCACATCGGCCAGCGGTGGGGTGATCATCGCGCCGACGAAGGTCGACAGCACGATCAGCACCGACAGCGGCAGCCAGTGGGCAATGCCGTGGCCAGCGTGGGCTTCGGTCTTGGCTTCACCGTGGAACGCGATGAAGATCAGGCGGAAGGTGTACAGCGAGGTCATGAACGCACCCACCAGGCCGGCATAGAGCAGGCCCTGGTTGCCGCTGGCGAACGCTTCCCAGAGGATCTCGTCCTTGGAGTAGAAACCGGCAGTGACCAGTGGCAAGGCCGCCAGGGCCGCGCCGCCGACGATGAAGCTGGTGTAGGCCAGCGGCAGCTTCTTCCACAGGCCGCCCATCTTGAAGATGTTCTGCTCGTGGTGGCAGGCCACGATCACCGCACCGGAGGCAAGGAACAGCAGGGCCTTGAAGAAGGCGTGGGTCATCAGGTGGAAGATCGCGCCTTCCCAGGCACCGACGCCCAGGGCCAGGAACATGTAGCCGATCTGGCTCATGGTCGAGTAGGCGAGGATGCGCTTGATGTCGGTCTGTACCAGTGCGGCAAAACCAGCCAGCACCAGGGTCACGCCGCCGACGATGCCCACCAGGTGCAGGATGTCCGGCGCCAGGGCGAACAGGCCGTGGGTACGAGCGATCAGGTAGACGCCCGCGGTCACCATGGTCGCGGCGTGGATCAGTGCCGAGACCGGGGTAGGACCGGCCATCGCGTCCGCCAGCCAGGTTTGCAATGGCAGTTGCGCGGATTTACCGACAGCACCACCGAGCAGCATCAGGGTGGCGAGGACAATCCAGAAGTCGCCGACCTTGAAGTGTTCCGGTGCCTTGACCAGCAGTTCCTGGATATTCAGCGTGCCCAGTTGCTGGAACAGGATGAACAGGCCGATGGCCATGAACACGTCGCCGATCCGGGTGACGATGAACGCCTTGAGCGCCGCGTTACCGTTGTTGCGGTTGCTGTAGTAGAAACCGATCAACAGATACGAGCACAGGCCCACGCCTTCCCAACCGAAGTACAGGAACAACAGGTTATCGCCGAGTACCAGGAACAGCATGCTGGCGATGAACAGGTTGGTGTAGGCGAAGAAGCGCGAGTAACCGGCTTCACCGCGCATGTACCAGGAGGCGAACAGGTGGATCAGGAAACCCACGCCGACCACCACGCCCAGCATGGTGATGGACAGGCCGTCCAGGTAGAGGGCGAAGTTCGGCGTGAAGCCTTCTACCGCCATCCAGCGCCACAGCACCTGCACATACACACCGCCTTCGGGCGGGGCGACGTTGAACTGCCAGATCACGTAGGCCGTGACGAGGGCGGACAGGCCAATGGAACCCACGCCGACCAGCGCCGAAAGGTTTTCCGACCAGCGTCCACGGGAGAACGACAGCAGCAGGAAACCGATGAGGGGGAATACGAAAGTCAAAAAGATTAGGTTCATCCGCGCATCTCGCTGGCAGCGTCGATATCGAGAGTGTGGAAGCGGCGGTACAGCTGCAACAGGATCGCCAGGCCGATACTGGCCTCGGCGGCTGCCAGGCTGATCACCAGGATGAACATGATCTGTCCATCCGGCTGGGCCCAGCGAGCGCCCGCGACGATGAAGGCCAGGGCGGAGGCATTCATCATGACCTCCAGGCTCATCAGCACGAACAGAATGTTACGGCGGACCATCAGGCCGACCAGACCGAGGCAGAACAGGATGCCGGCAACCGCCAGACCATGCTCGAGAGGGATAGCAGGCATGTGATTACTCCTTCGCCTCGTTACGGCCCAAATGGAACGCCGTGACGGCTGCGGCAAGCAGCAGCATCGAGGCGAGTTCGACAGCCAGCAGGTACGGACCGAACAGGCTGATGCCCACGGCCTTGGCGCCTACGGTGGTGTGGCCGATGGCCTGGCCGCTCTGGTGAGCGAACAGCACATACAGCAGTTCACCCAGCAGCAGGGCGGCGAGAATCACCGGCCCCGCCCAGATGCCGGGCTTGAGCCAGGAGCGCTCCTGCTGGACCGAGGCCGGGCCCAGGTTCAGCATCATCACCACGAACACGAACAGCACCATGATGGCGCCGGCGTAGGCGATCACTTCCAGGGCACCGGCGAACGGTGCGCCAAGGGCGAAAAAGGTCATGGCCACGGCGATCAGCGAAATGATCAGGTAGAGCAGGGCATGTATGGGATTGGTGTTGGTGACCACACGAAGCGTGGACACCACCGCGATACCCGATGCGAAATAGAAAGCGAATTCCATCTTTCTTCCTTAAGGCAGCAAGCTCTTCACGTTGATCGGTTCGGCTTCATTCTGCGCGGCGCCTTTCGGCTTACCGGCAATGGCCATGCCTGCAACACGATAGAAGTTGTAATCAGGGTTTTTACCGGGACCGGAAATCAGCAGATCTTCTTTCTCGTACACCAGGTCCTGACGTTTGAACTCGGCCATTTCGAAATCCGGCGTGAGCTGGATCGCGGTGGTCGGGCACGCTTCCTCGCAGAGGCCGCAGAAAATGCAGCGCGAGAAGTTGATGCGGAAGAAGTCCGGGTACCAGCGACCATCTTCGGTTTCAGCTTTCTGCAGCGAGATGCAACCCACCGGGCACGCCACGGCGCACAGGTTGCAGGCCACGCAGCGTTCTTCGCCGTCGGGGTCGCGGGTCAGGACGATACGGCCGCGATAGCGCGGCGCCAGGTAGACCGGCTCTTCCGGGTATTGCAGGGTGTCGCGCTTGCGAAAGCCATGGCCGAAGATCATGACCAGGCTTCGCAGTTGGGTACCGGTACCCTTAACGATGTCGCCAATATATTTGAACATGGGTCAAATCCTCACTGAACCGCGGCCGCAGGCGCGTTCATCAAAACGATCGCAGCGGTCACCAGCATGTTGATCAGGGTCAGCGGCAGGCAGAATTTCCAGCTGAAGTCCATCACCTGGTCGTAGCGTGGGCGCGGGATCGAGGCGCGCAGCAGGACGAACAGCATGATGAAGAACGCGGTCTTCAGGGCAAACCAGACGAAGGACAGTTGCGGCAGGATGCCGAACGGACCGTGCCAGCCACCGAAGAACAATGTCACCAACAGCGCCGAGATCAGGATGATGCCGATGTATTCACCGACGAAGAACATGCCCCATTTCATGCCGGCATATTCAATGTGGTAACCGTCGGCCAGTTCCTGTTCCGCTTCCGGCTGGTCGAAGGGGTGACGGTGAGTCACGGCCACGCCAGCGATGAAGAAGGTACAGAAGCCGAAGAACTGCGGAATGATGAACCACAGGTTCTGGGCCTGGTACTCGACGATGTCGCGCATGTTGAACGAGCCGGCCTGGATCACGATACCCATGAGCGCCAGGCCCATGAACACTTCGTAGGACACGGTCTGGGCCGAGGCCCGCAGGCTGCCCAGCAGGGCGAACTTGTTGTTGCTCGACCAGCCGGCGAACAGCACCGCGTACACCGACAGGCCGGCCATGGCGAAGAAGAACAGCAGGCCGATGTTCAGGTCCGCCACGCCCCAGGTCGGGGTGATCGGGATAATCGCGAAGGCGATCAGCAAGGCGCTCATGGCCACGACCGGTGCCAGGGTGAAGATCACCTTGTCGGCAAACGGTGGTGTCCAGTCTTCCTTGAAGAACATCTTGATCATGTCGGCGGCGATCTGGAACATGCCGAACGGGCCGACGCGGTTCGGACCGTAGCGGTCCTGCCACCAGCCCAGCAGGCGACGTTCGACGAAGCTCAGCAGCGCACCGCAGACCACCACGGCCAGCAGGATCACGATAGCCTTGAGAACCGTCAGGATCACGGCGATCACTTCGGGGGTGAACCAGCTCATTGCGCTGCCTCCTGCAGACCGTCGACGGTTTTGCCGAAAATCGCCGGCGGAATACCCGCCAGGCCGGCCGGCAAGGCCACCAGGCCGGCGCCCAGTTCTTCATTGATGCGCAGCGGCAGACGCAGGGTCTGGCCGGCAACGTTCAGGCTCAGCAGGGCGCCGTCGTTGACGCCCAGGCGATCGGCTTCGGACTTGGCCAGCGCCACGTAGGCGGCCGGGATGCGTTCCTGCACCGGCGCGGCTTTGGACGAGTTCTCTTCGCTGCCGAACAGGTGATGGAACGGCACGACTTGCCAGGTGCCCGGCGCCGGGTTGAAGGCGCGCGGCACGCTGGCGAACCAGCTGAGGCCATCGCCCTGGCTTTCGATCAGGCGGGTGCCCGGATCACCGGCACGCAGGTGACCGCCGACTTCGTCCTGGAACTTGTTCCAGGCTTGCGGCGAGTTCCAGCCCGGCGACCAGGCGAACGGCACCTGGGAACGCGGTTCGGTCGAACCCGAGTAACCTTCCATGGAGAACGAGAACGCGGTGTCCGTGTCCTGGGAGGTGCGCGGTTCGTGGACGCTGATGTTGGCGCGCATGGCGGTGCGGCCGCTGTAGCGCAGCGGTTCGCGGGCCAGTTTCAGGCCTTTGATGCGGAACGAAGCCGACGGTGCGGCATCGACGATGCGGGCCAATTGCGGGTTGCTTTCGGCGCAGGCGGCAGTCGCGTGGTCCAGTTGCGTCCAATCCACCGGCTGGTCCAGCAGGGTCGAGCGCAGGGCGTGCAGCCAGCGCCAGCCTTCGTGAACCAGGATGCTGGCGTCCAGGTAAGTCGGGTCGAACACCTGGAAGAAGCGCTGGGCACGGCCTTCCTGGCTGACCAGCGTACCGTCGCCTTCGGCGAAGCTCGCCGCCGGCAGCACCAGGTGGGCGCGGTCGGCGGTGGCGGTTTTCTGATGGTCGGCGACGATCACCACTTTCGCGGCGCTCAAGGCGGCGTCCACCCGGGCTTTGTCAGTGCGGGTGTACAGGTCGTTTTCCAGCACCACGATGGCGTCGGCACTGCCGTCGATCACCGCTTGCAGGGCCGCGTCCACCGATTCACCACCGAGCATGGCCAGGCCGAGGCTGTTGGCCTCCGGTACGATCAGGCTGATGGAACCGTTCTTCTCGCGCAGCTTCAGGGCCTTGGCGATGTTGGCGGCGGCTTCGATCAGCGCCTTGGAACCCAACGAGGTGCCGGCGATGATCAATGGACGCTTGGCGGCCAGCAGGGCGTCGGCGATGCGTTGGGCCAGGGCGGCCGCTTCGCTGTCCAGGCCGTCGACAGCCGGGGCGCTGGCGTCCAGGGCGTGGGCCACGGCGAAACCGATGCGCGCCAGGTCGTCCGGAGCGGCGTGGACGCATTCTTCGGCGACGTCGTCGAGCTTGGTTTCAGCAAGGCTGGCAATGAACAGCGGGTTCAGCGCGTCTTGGCCGATGTTCTTCACGGCGGCGTCGAGCCATGGCTGGACGCGCATGGCGTCGGCCATGTCCTCGGCCTTGCCCTTGACCGACTGGCGCAGGGCCAGGGCCATGCGGGCGGCGGTCTGGGTCAGGTCTTCGCCAAGGACGAACACGGCGTCGTGGTCTTCGATGTCGCGCATCGTCGGCACGGGCAGCGGGCTGTCCTTGAGCACTTGCAGCACCAGGCGGATGCGTTCCAGCTCGCCGGCTTCGATGCCACTGTAGAAGTGCTCGGCGCCGACCAGTTCACGCAGGGCGTGGTTGCTTTCCAGGCTGGCCCGTGGCGAACCGATGCCGACGATGTTGCGACCGCGCAGCAGCTCGGCGGCCTTGTCCAGCGCTTCGTCCAGGCCCAACTTGGCGCCGCCCGCCAGTTGCGGTTGGCGCGGACGATCGGTGCGGTTGACGTAGCCATAGCCGAAACGGCCACGGTCACACAGGAAATACTGGTTCACCGAACCGTTGAAGCGGTTTTCGATGCGACGCAGTTCACCGTAGCGTTCGCCTGGGGAGATGTTGCAACCGCTGGAGCAGCCATGGCAGATGCTCGGCGAGAACTGCATGTCCCATTTGCGGTTGTAGCGCTCGGAGTGGGTCTTGTCGGTGAACACACCGGTCGGGCAGACCTCGGTGAGGTTGCCGGAGAACTCGCTTTCCAGGGTGCCGTCTTCAACGCGACCGAAGTACACGTTGTCGTGGGCGCCGAATACGCCCAGGTCAGTGCCGCCGGCGTAGTCCTTGTAGAAACGCACGCAGCGGTAGCAGGCGATGCAGCGGTTCATCTCGTGGGAGATGAACGGGCCGAGGTCCTGGTTCTGGTGGGTGCGCTTGGTGAAGCGATAGCGGCGCTCGTTGTGGCCGGTCATCACCGTCATGTCTTGCAGGTGGCAGTGACCGCCTTCCTCGCAGACCGGGCAGTCGTGAGGGTGGTTGGTCATCAGCCATTCGACGACGCTGGCGCGAAACACTTTCGCTTCTTCGTCGTCGATGGAGATCCAGCTGCCGTCGGTGGCGGGGGTCATGCAGGACATGACGATCCGACCACGCTTGTCGTTCTCGTCGGTGTACTGCTTGACCGCGCATTGGCGACAAGCGCCAACGCTGCCAAGGGCGGGGTGCCAGCAGAAATAAGGAATGTCGAGGCCCAGGGACAGACATGCCTGTAACAGGTTGTCTGCGCCATCGACTTCGAGCTCTTTGCCGTCTACGTGGATAGTGGCCATGGTTCAAAGTTCTTCGTTGGCCCGGTGTCAGCGGGCGTGGCTAATGGAATCTTGTTATTCGTCCGAATCCAAACAGCCTGGGTAAAAGGCGTCATCGGACGAAAGGCGAAGGGCACGGACCCTTCGCCTTTTAAAGCGTCGTTACGCGCCGACCATGGTCGGCGTGATCACCTGATTGAGGTCCCCGGCGCGCGTTGGCGCGATGCCGGCCTCGAATTCAGGGCGGAAGTATTTGATCGCGCTGCCCAACGGCTCCACGGCACCCGGTGCGTGAGCACAGAAGGTCTTGCCTGGGCCGAGGAAACCCACCAGGCCCAGCAGGGTCTCGATGTCGCCGGCCTGGCCTTCGCCGTTTTCAATGGCCCGCAGCAGCTTGACGCTCCAGGGCAGGCCGTCGCGGCAAGGGGTGCAGAAACCGCACGACTCACGGGAGAAGAACTCTTCCATGTTGCGCAGCAGGGACACCATGTTGACGCTGTCGTCCACCGCCATCGCCAGGCCGGTACCCATGCGGGTGCCCACCTTGGCGATGCCGCCGGCGTACATTTGTGCGTCCAGGTGTTCCGGCAACAGGAAACCGGTACCGGCACCGCCGGGCTGCCAGCACTTGAGCTTGTAGCCGTCGCGCATGCCGCCGGCGTAGTCTTCGAACAGCTCGCGGCCGGTGATGCCGAACGGCAGTTCCCACAGGCCAGGGTTCTTGACCTTGCCGGAGAAGCCCATGAGCTTGGTGCCCATGTCTTCGCTGCCGTCGCGAGCCAGGGATTTGTACCAGTCCACGCCGTCGGCAATGATCGCCGGCACGTTGCACAGGGTCTCGACGTTGTTCACGCAAGTCGGCTTGCCCCACACGCCCACGGCGGCAGGGAAGGGCGGTTTGGAGCGCGGGTTGGCGCGGCGACCTTCGAGGGAGTTGATCAGCGCGGTTTCTTCACCGCAGATGTAACGCCCGGCGCCGGTGTGGACGAACAGCTCGAAATCGAAGCCGCTGCCCAGGATGTTCTTGCCCAACAGGCCTGCGGCCTTGGCTTCTTCCACGGCACGGTTCAGGTGCTTGGCGGCGGTGGTGTATTCGCCACGCAGGAAGATATAGCCGCGGTAGGTTTTCAGCGCACGGGCGCTGATCAGCATGCCTTCGATCAGCAGATGGGGCAGTTGCTCCATCAGCATGCGGTCCTTCCAGGTGTTGGGCTCCATTTCATCCGCGTTGCACAGCAGGTAGCGGATGTTGATGGATTCGTCCTTGGGCATCAGGCCCCACTTCACGCCTGTGGGGAAGCCCGCGCCGCCACGACCTTTAAGGCCGGAATCCTTCACGGTCTGGACGATGTCGTCCTGGGCCATGTCGGTGAACGCCTTGCGCGCGGCGGCATAGCCATTCTTGGCCTGGTATTCGTCCAGCCACACGGCTTCGCCGTCGTCACGCAGACGCCAGGTCAGGGGGTGGGTTTCGGCCGAACGCTGGATGCGGTTGGCGGGCCCGAAGGAAGTCAGGGTCATACGTAGCCCTCCAGCAGTTTGGCGACGCCATCTGGCTTGACGTCACCGAAGGTGTCGTCATCGATCATCAGCGCCGGGGCCTTGTCGCAGTTGCCCAGGCAGCACACCGGCAGCAGGGTGAAACGACCGTCGGCGGTGGTCTGGCCCAGGCCGATGCCCAGCTTGCCCTGGATTTCGCTGACCACGGATTCGTGGCCGCCGATGTAGCAGACCATGCTGTCGCAGACGCGAATGATGTGGCGACCGACTGGCTGGCGGAAAATCTGGCTGTAGAAGGTGGCGACGCCTTCGACGTCGCTGGCCGGGATACCGAGGATCTCGCCGATGGCGTAGAGCGCGCCATCGGGCACCCAGCCACGTTCCTTCTGGACGATCTTCAAGGCTTCGATCGACGCCGCGCGCGGGTCTTCGTAGTGATGCAGCTCGTGCTCGATGGCCGAGCGCTCGGTTTCGCTCAGGGCGAAACGGTCTGTCTGGATAAGCGTGCTATTCATGCTTAGCGGTCCACGTCGGCCATAACGAAATCGATACTACCCAGGTACGCGATCAAGTCCGCGACCATGCTGCCTTTGATCACTGAAGGGATCTGCTGCAGGTGCGGGTAGCTTGGGGTGCGAATCCGGGTGCGGTAGCTCATGGTGCCGCCGTCGCTCGTCAGGTAATAACTGTTGATGCCCTTGGTCGCTTCGATCATCTGGAAGGACTCGTTGGCCGGCATGACCGGGCCCCACGAAACCTGCAGGAAGTGCGTGATCAGGGTCTCGATGTGTTGCAGCGTGCGCTCTTTGGGTGGCGGCGTGGTCAGCGGGTGATCCGCCTTGTACGGGCCTTCCGGCATGTTGCGCATGCACTGGTCGATGATCTTGATGCTCTGGCGCATTTCCTCGACGCGAACCATGCAGCGGTCGTAGGCATCGCCATTGACCGCCAGCGGGACTTCGAATTCGAAGTTTTCATAGCCGGAGTAAGGGCGCGCCTTGCGCAGGTCGAAGTCGCAACCAGTGGAACGCAGGCCGGCACCAGTGACGCCCCATTCCAGGGCTTCCTTGGTGTTGTAGGCGGCGACCCCGACGGTACGGCCCTTGAGGATGCTGTTCTGCAGGGCGGCCTTGGTGTATTCGTCCAGGCGCTTGGGCATCCACTCGACGAAATCCTTGACCAGCTTCTCCCAGCCCCGTGGCAGATCGTGGGCAACGCCACCGATGCGGTACCAGGCCGGGTGCAGGCGGAAACCGGTGATGGCTTCGATCACCGTGTACGCCTTCTGGCGGTCGGTGAAGGTGAAGAACACCGGGGTCATGGCGCCCACGTCCTGGATGTAGGTGCCCAGGAACAGCAGGTGGCTGGTGATACGGAAGAACTCGGCCATCATGATGCGGATGACGTCGACCTTCTCCGGCACTTTGATCCCGGCCAGTTTCTCGACCGAAAGCACGTACGGCAGGTTGTTCATCACCCCACCGAGGTAATCGATGCGGTCCGTGTAGGGAATGTAGCTGTGCCAGGACTGACGTTCGCCCATCTTCTCGGCGCCACGGTGGTGGTAACCGATGTCCGGGACGCAGTCGACGATTTCTTCGCCGTCGAGCTGCAGGATGATGCGGAATGCGCCGTGGGCCGAAGGGTGGTTCGGGCCGAGGTTGAGGAACATGTAGTCCTCGTTGGCGCCCGAGCGCTTCATGCCCCAGTCTTCAGGCTTGAAGCGCGCGGCTTCTTCCTCGAGCTGTTGCTTGGCCAGGGACAGGCTGAACGGGTCGAATTCGGTGGCGCGGGCCGGGAAGTCCTTGCGCAGCGGGTGACCTTCCCAGGTCGGCGGCATCATGATGCGCGTCAGGTGCGGATGGCCGGGGAAATCGATCCCGAACATGTCCCACACTTCACGTTCGTACCAGTTGGCGTTCGGCCAGATACCGGTCACGGTCGGCACGCTAAGGTCGCTTTCGGACAAGGCGACCTTGATCATTACGTCACTATTACGCTCGATCGACAGCAGGTGATAGAACACGGTGAAGTCGACGCCGTCGGGCAGCCCTTGACGCTTGGTGCGCAGACGCTCGTCCACGCCGTGCAGGTCATAGAGCATGACGTACGGCTTGGGCAGGTTGCGCAGGAAGGTCAGGACTTCGACGAGTTTGGCACGGGCCACCCAAAGCACCGGCATGCCGGTACGGGTCGGCTGGGCGGTGAACGCCTCGGGGCCAAAACGGTTGTTCAGTTCGACGACCACATCCTGGTCGTCTGCCTTATAAGGCGGGATGTACAGAGCACTGCCTGTAGTCATGGTTATTTATCGCTTTCGGTCAACGTAAAGAATGAAGCCAGGTTCTCGTTTCTTATGCAGAGCAGAGCTGGATCAGACTTCGTCGGGGCTGCGCAGGTTGGTGACTGCGATACGCTGTTCGCGGCGCTGTTCCTTTTGCGATGGCATCTCGGCGCGATAGACGCCTTGATCACCAACGACCCAGGACAGCGGGCGACGCTCCTGGCCAATCGACTCCTGCAACAGCATCAAGCCTTGCAGGAAAGCTTCAGGGCGAGGGGGGCAGCCAGGCACGTAGACGTCCACGGGCAGGAACTTGTCCACCCCTTGAACGACGGAGTAGATGTCATACATGCCACCGGAGTTGGCGCACGAACCCATGGAGATAACCCACTTCGGTTCGAGCATTTGCTCGTAGAGACGCTGGATGATCGGCGCCATCTTGATGAAGCAGGTTCCGGCGATAACCATGAAATCCGCCTGGCGCGGCGATGCCCGGATCACCTCGGCGCCAAAGCGCGCGATGTCGTGGGGCGCCGTGAAGGCGGTGGTCATTTCCACGTAGCAACACGAAAGGCCGAAGTTGTACGGCCACAGGGAGTTCTTGCGACCCCAGTTGACCGTGCTGTTCAGCACGTCTTCGAGCTTGCCCATGAAGATGTTTTTGTGGACTTGATCCTCTAACGGATCAGCGACGGTTTCCCGCGCGCCAATCGGGTACTGCTCGTTAGGAGCATCGGGGTCGATCCTGGTGAGATTGTATTGCATTGCCAAAGCCTCATTGTTTCAGCTTCGCTTGCCGCTTGCGCCGAGCTTCCGGAGCCCAATCAAGCGCCCCCACTCGGTAAAGGTAGACAAGACCTGCCAACAGAATTGCTATGAAAACGAGAGCTTCGACGAATCCGGTCCAGCCGCTTTCGCGGACGGACACAGACCATGCAAAGAGAAAGAGGGCTTCGATATCGAAGATCACGAACAGCATCGCGACCAGATAGAATTTGGCTGAGAGCCGCAAGCGGGCGCCACCGGTAGGCAGCATGCCGGACTCGAACGGTTCATTTTTGCTGCGGCCCCAGGCTTTTGACCCAAGCAGGCTCGATACGCCGAGCATGAAAGCACACAGGCCAACAACGCCCAGAAGGAAAATGGCAAAGCCCCAGTTGTGGGCCATGAGTCCTGTCGCTTCGGACATGCTGGAAATCCTTAACAGAGAGCAAAGGTCTCTGAGCTTGAATGAAATAACGCAGTGACGATATGTCGCAGCAATCAATCGCGGTGATTTTATGGCTAAACACCGGGCAAGTAAAATTCCTATGGCGAAATTATTTATTGGAATAAGGACATAGCGCACCTCCAGGGCCCTGCGGCCCCGGCCCCGTGGGCGTTGGCCGGTTATTCATCAATAATATTTCGTGCGGAATGTAACAATGATAACGACTTCCAAATGATAATTATTATTATCTGCGCCGGCCTTTTCTACAGTGCACTTAGTGTTGTGTCTGAAAGGCTGTCTTACATCGTCGCTACTGCAGTTGTCAGCGTCGGACGTTTTACTCCTTTTCGGACTGCCCAATACTGCGTTCGATCAATTTTTCTAACGCTGCCCCGAAAGTTTTGTGAAGGGGCGTGGCGCAGCCAGGGGATTTTGCGCGTTTAGGCGATACCGCTTTGGCAGCAAAAATCGGCACGAGGCCCGGCCTAAAGCCTTGAAGAATTGATGGCAAATGGCTATCTTTGCGGCTCATTCATCTAATCATCTATATCAATGCTGGTTAGACAACCGCCCCCTACATAGATAGCTGCGTCAGTTTTCATCGTTCGCGGCTGATTACCAAAGGAATGTCATGAATTCTTGGATCGCGAATATGAGCGTTATGCTCAAGTTGGCTTTGGGCTTTGCCGTTGTACTGCTTCTGACCGCTATCCTTGCCGCGACCGGTTGGTTCAGCCTGGGAAAAATGATCGAGCGCACTGATCGAATGACCAGCATTACCGAGCTTGGCAACCGTCTTGATCACCTGCGCAGGGCTCGCTTGCAATACCAGCTGGACAAGGGCGATGAACAAAAGGGTGCATTGATCCAGGCGTCGTTGGAACAGTTTGTCGCCAAGCAAAAAAGCCTGGCAAACGAGTTGAGAAAACCTGAAAACCAGAAAAAACTTGCGCTGATCGAGCAGGCCAGCACGCAGTATCAAGTGGCGCTGAATACGATGCGCGAGGCTTATCGCAATGACGCAGCCATGCGCAAGGAGATGGGCGTCAATGCGGTCAAGGGCGCCGCGCTGATTGCCAAGGTCATCAATGACGTAGAAGCAATGCCTGTCTCGGATGAGCGCCGTTTTGATCTGTACAAGATCATCCTCAAGGCCAAAGAGGACGTGGCGCTGGTGCGTTATGAAGTGCGTGGCTACACCGGCAACCCCAACAGCGCCACCGAACAAGCCGCCACCCGCCAGCTCGAAAATGCGCTCAAGGGCATCGAAACCCTCAATAGCGCTTTCGGCCCGACCTATGCTGACACCATCAAGCAGCTGGAAACCGCGCTGGTTGCTTATCGCCGTTCGGTGCAGGACTTCACCGCCAGTAATCAGGCCATCGGCAAGGCGGTGCAGGACACCCTCGATTTGGGTGACACCATCACCCGTCTGTCTGATGAAATGTATGCCAGCCAACTGGTTTCCCGTGACGAAGACAGCGCCCAGGCCCGCTTCCTGCAGCTGAGCTGTACTGCCTTGGCGATGTTGTTGGGGATTTTTGCCGCCCTGATCATCACCCGCCAGATTACGCGGCCATTGCAGGACACATTGGCTGTAGTCAATCGCATTGCAGCAGGCGACCTCACGCAAGACATGGTTGTGACCCGTAGTGACGAGCTGGGTGTCTTGCAGCAAGGTATTCAGCGCATGGGCACCACGTTGCGCGACCTGATCGGTGGCATCCGCGATGGCGTCACCCAAATCGCCAGCGCCGCCGAAGAGTTATCGGCCGTCACCGAGCAGACCAGTGCCGGGGTCAATAGCCAGAAGACCGAGACCGACCAGGTGGCCACCGCCATGCACGAAATGTCGGCCACCGTGCATGAAGTCGCGCGTAATGCCGAACACGCTTGCACTGCCGCATCAGAGGCTGATGCACAGGCCCGTATCGGCGACCAAGTGGTCGCGCAGGCCATCGTTCAGATCGAGCGTTTGGCTGGCGAAGTCGGGCGCTCCGTCGAAGCCATGGATGAGTTGGAACAAGAAAGCGCGCGCATCGGCAAGATCATGGACGTGATCAGGGCGGTGGCTGAGCAGACCAACTTGTTGGCCCTTAACGCCGCCATTGAGGCTGCCCGCGCGGGTGACGCCGGGCGCGGTTTTGCCGTGGTCGCCGACGAAGTGCGTGGGCTGGCCCAGCGTACCCAGCATTCCACCGAAGAGATTGAAAGCCTGGTGGCGGGCTTGCAGAACGGTACGCGCCAGGTGTCGAGCATCATGCGAAATAGCCGGGAATTGACCGACAGCAGCGTGGAATTGGCCGGCAAGGCCGGCACCTCCCTGGGCAAGATCACCCAGGCGGTTTCTGGTATTCAGGCCATGAACCAGCAGATTGCCGCTGCTGCGGTGCAACAAAGCTCGGTGGCCGAGGAAATCAGTCGCAGTATCCTGGGCGTGCGCGATGTATCCGAACAGACCGCCTCGGCCAGCGAAGAAACCGCAGCCTCCAGCATCGAGCTGGCGCGCCTGGGTAACCAGTTGCAGCAGTTGGTCAGTCACTTCAAAGTGTAAAAAACGGCGAAAAAAAAAGCCCCGAACCAGTCGGGGCTTCAGATCGTCGGCTTTGCGGTTAGTTTTTATCCGGTCCGCAAGGGCCGCTTACTCGAGGCAAGCGTGTGAATCAGTGGAACTGTTCTTCTTCGGTGGAGCCGGTCAGTGCGGTCACCGACGAAGTGCCGCCCTGGATCACGGTGGTCATGTCGTCGAAGTAGCCGGTGCCCACTTCCTGCTGGTGAGCCACGAAGGTGTAGCCCTTGGCGGCGTCAGCGAACTCTTGCTCTTGCAGCTTCACGTAGGCGGTCATGTCGTTGCGGGCGTAGTCGTGCGCCAGGTTGAACATGCTGTGCCACATGTTGTGGATGCCGGCCAGGGTGATGAACTGGTGCTTGTAGCCCATGGCGGACAGCTCGCGCTGGAACTTGGCGATGGTCGCGTCGTCCAGGTTTTTCTTCCAGTTGAAGGAAGGCGAGCAGTTGTACGACAGGATCTGGTCCGGGTATTCCTTTTTGATCGCTTCGGCGAAGCGACGGGCTTCGTCCAGGTCCGGCTTGGCGGTTTCGCACCAGATCAGGTCGGCGTATGGCGCGTAGGCCAGGCCACGGGCGATGGCCTGGTCGAGGCCGGCGCGCACCTTGTAGAAGCCTTCCTGGGTACGGGTACCGGTTACGAATGGCTGGTCGTACGGGTCGCAGTCGGAAGTCAGCAGGTCAGCAGCGTTGGCGTCGGTACGGGCCAGGATGATGGTCGGTACACCGGCGACGTCGGCAGCCAGGCGAGCGGCGGTCAGTTTCTGCACGGCTTCCTGGGTCGGTACCAATACTTTGCCGCCCATGTGGCCGCATTTCTTCACCGAAGCCAGTTGGTCTTCGAAGTGAACGCCGGCGGCGCCTGCTTCGATCATGCTCTTCATCAGCTCGTAGGCGTTCAGTACACCGCCGAAACCGGCTTCAGCGTCAGCCACGATGGGGGCGAAGTAGTCGATGTAGCCTTCGTCGCCCGGGTTCTTGCCGGCTTTCCACTGGATCTGGTCGGCACGACGGAACGAGTTGTTGATGCGCTTGACCACGGTTGGAACCGAATCCACCGGGTACAGCGATTGGTCGGGGTACATCGACTCGGCGGAGTTGTTATCCGCGGCCACTTGCCAGCCCGACAGGTAGATCGCCTGGATACCCGCCTTGACTTGCTGCACAGCCTGGCCGCCGGTCAGGGCGCCCATGCAGTTGACGAAATCTTTCTCGGGACGGAAGGCTGGCTTGGCGCCCTGGGTCACCAGGTTCCAGAGCTTCTCGGCGCCCATCTTTGCGAGAGTGTGCTCAGGTTGAACCGAGCCACGCAGACGGACGACATCAGCAGCGGAATAATTGCGCGTCACGCCTTTCCAGCGCGGGTTCTCAGCCCAGTCTTTTTCAAGGGCTGCAATTTGCTGTTCGCGTGTCAGTGCCATGGAGATAAACCTCGTCGCGTCTTGTAGAAAAAGTCGTTCTTGGGGTGAACAATTCCTGCCAGCTGCACCAAATTTGGCGTAGAAGGCTGCTCGCAGGCCAGGGGGCCGGGCGCACAAGTCGGTTCAGGCGGGGAGGCGATGGGATGAACGATGGCTCGAGGGGAAAGTGAGCAGGTAGAGGCGAACTGCGGGCGCATTCGGGCGTCGTGGGCCTTAGTACGAACTCAGAGTGATGCCGGGTTACCTAGTTACGCTTCCGTCCCTCGGGACAACTTCGTTCCAGTCGCAACCTCGTCAAACACACCTTGTGGGCGGTACAGACACGAATCGGCTCGCAGGGTAGTTGCAAGCGTCGACCCGAAGGCCCTTGCCAGGGCCCCTGATTAGCGGGAGCGAGGCCATCATGCCTTCGGTTTTTTGCCTCGTCAAACGTTTTGTAGTGCTTTTTTTCGAGCACTACATCTTTGGTCTAATACGACTCATCAGTCAGTTTTTGGTGCTTCAGTTCAGGGTGTCGACCTTGACCCGCAAAATCATGTCGTCGCGGCCCTGGGTTGAGTAGCTGCGGGTCAGGCCTTGTTTGTCGGCCTGATTCTGACGATTCACGCCGGCCAGGGTGATCCATTCACCCAGGCGGCCACTGACGCTTGTGTCGGTACTCTGAACGTTCACTACATCGGGACGTTCCTGGCTCATGCGGTCACGATTGGTGCTGATACTCAGATGAACGGTCTCGCCGGTGACGCTGGCCGTGACATAAAAACCCTGGGTGACGTTGCGGTATTCGGTCTGGCTCTGCATGCGGCCGTAGCTGTCGGTCTGGTTGCTGGTGAAGGGCACGCTCTGGCCCACCTGGATCAATGCCGGCTGGCCTTCGCTGGCTTGCACCTGCTGCACACCGCCTTCACGGCTGGCGGTGCTGCGGTTGATGATGCGGGTCTGGCTGGGGGCGGCGCCGTTGATGGAGTAACCCTGGTCGCCCTGCAGGTTGTTTTCATTGGTATCGACGGTGATCAGCAAGCGCTTGGGGGCGGTGTCCAATTGGGCGAGGAATTGCCGGAGTTCTTCGATTTTGCCGGGCTCGGCGTTGACGATCAGTTGGTTGCCGTAGGCGCTGACCTGGCCGTCCTTGCCAATGAAATTCTGCGCCACCGGCAGCAGGTCGGCGCTGGTACGGTAGTTCAGCGGCACAATCTCCGTGGCGGCCATGACCGACAGGCTGCAGCCAAGTAGCAGGGTGGCCAGGAAGGTGCGTAGAGGCATGTCCATTTCTCCGCGAGACAAAGGCTTGATATTGCCAGTTTGTCGGCCCCGGGTGGGGTAAGTTGAATGGTAGACGGCAAAACGCCCCGGCATCGGGGATGGCGGGGCGTTTTGGGTGTTGTGTGATGCCCTTGTGGCGAGGGAGCTTGCTCCCGCTGGTCGCGAAGCGGCCCTAAAAAACAGGGCTGCTGCGCAGCCCAGCGGGAGCAAGCTCCCTCGCCACAAAGGCCATCATCTCTCTGGCAAGCGGGGTTCAGGCCGAATGCCGCACCATGTCCACATGGGGAATCCCGGCTTCCAGGAACTCCTCGCTGACCACTGCAAAACCCAGCCGCTCATAGAACGGCGTGGCATGCACCTGGGCGCTGAGCATCTGTTGCTTGAGCCCACGCTTCTCGGCTTCGGCGATCACCGCATGCATCAGCGCATCGCCGACCTTCAGGCCACGCCAGTCCTTGAGGACCGAGACACGGCCGACATGGCCGTCGGTCAGCAGGCGAGCGGTGCCGATGGGAAAGTCGCCTTCAAACGCCAGGAAGTGCACGGCGCCTTGGTCATCGGCGTCCCATTCCAACTCGGGCGGCACGGATTGTTCGGCAATGAACACGGTCTCACGAATGCGCCGGATCTCGGCGTTATCCTTTTGCCAGTCTGCGACACGAACGTGGATTTTATTCATCGGCGAACCCCAGGCTGCCTTGCTTGACCAGCTCGCAGATCAGGCTGCGACCATCTTCGTCGGCCAGCCACGGGCCGAGGTTTTCGCTGTGCAGGGCGTCGGCGGCGCAGATCATTTTCAGCAGTTCGCGCAGCTTGCCCGGCAGATAACGGCTCTGGCCGCTGGCGAACAGCAGCAGGTCGTCGTCGACTTCCGACCAGGCCAGGCGGGCGCTTGGGTTGCGGATGATCACCGCGCCTTGCTCCAGGCCGGCCAACAGCTCGTCATCTTCCATTTCCGGACCTACCACCAGTTCCGGGTAACGCGGCTCGGTCATGAACTGGCCGAACCAGGTCAGCAGCAAGCGCTCGTCGCTCATGTGCTCGGCCAGCAGGCCCTTGAGACGGTCGAGGGCGTCGTGCTGGATCTGGTGCGGGTCGGCAACCGGGCGCGCGTCGGCGTCGGTGTAGCGTTCTTCGTCCGGCAGGAACTGGCTGAGGAAGTCGGTGAAGTGGGTCAGCACTTCGGCCGCGCTCGGTGCACGGAAGCCCACCGAGTAAGTCATGCAGTCATCCACGGCGACGCCGCAGTGGGCCAGGCGCGGTGGCAGGTAAAGCATGTCGCCCGGTTCCAGGATCCACTCGTCGGTGGTCTCGAAGTCGGCGAGGATGCGCAGATCGGCATGCTCGAGCAGCGGGCTCTGGGAGTCGCACATCTGGCCGATTTTCCAGTTGCGCTTGCCATGGCCCTGCAGCAGGAACACGTCATAGTTATCGAAATGCGGACCGACGCTGCCACCCGGAGCGGCGAAGCTGATCATCACATCGTCGATGCGCCAGCTTGGCAGGAAGCGGAAGTGTTCCAGCAGTTCGCCAACCTCGGGTACGAACTGGTCGACGGCCTGCACCAGCAGGGTCCATTCGCGTTCCGGCAGTTTGCTGAATTCGTCTTCGGCGAACGGGCCGCGACGCATTTCCCAAGGGGTCTCGCCGTGCTCGATCACCAGGCGCGATTCGACTTCTTCTTCCAGCGCCAGGCCGGCCAGTTCATCGGCGTCGAGAGGGCTTTCGAAATCAGGGATCGCCTGACGGATCAGCAACGGTTTTTTCTGCCAGTAGTCGCGCAGGAACTCCCGTGCCGTGATGCCGCCGAGGAGTTGCAGAGGAATATCAGGATTCATGTGTAACCTATTGAAAAAAATTACTTTTCAGACGCGAATAAAAACGCCCGGCGCGGCCGGGCGTCTCAGGGCAAAACGGTGGATCAGATGCGCTTGGCTTGTGCCGCCGCGTTGCCGATGTAGTTGGCCGGCGTGAGCTTTTTCAACTCGGCGCGGGCTTGGGCAGGCATGTCCAGGCCATCGATGAAAGTCTGCAACGCTTCAGGGCTGATGCCCTTGCCACGGGTCAGTTCTTTCAGTTTTTCGTACGGGTTTTCGATGTTGTAGCGACGCATCACGGTCTGGATCGGCTCGGCCAGGACTTCCCAGCAAGCGTCCAGGTCGGCGGCGATTTTCTGCTCGTTCAGTTCCAGCTTGCTGATGCCCTTGAGGCTGGCTTCGTAGGCGATGACGCTGTGGGCAAAACCCACGCCCAGGTTGCGCAGCACGGTGGAGTCGGTCAGGTCGCGCTGCCAGCGGGAGATCGGCAGTTTGCTCGCCAGGTGCTGGAACAGCGCGTTGGCGATGCCCAGGTTGCCTTCGGAGTTTTCGAAGTCGATCGGGTTGACCTTGTGCGGCATGGTCGAGGAACCGATTTCGCCGGCGATGGTGCGCTGCTTGAAATAACCCAGGGAAATGTAGCCCCAGATGTCACGGTCGAAGTCGATCAGGATGGTGTTGAAGCGCGCGATCGCATCGAACAGTTCGGCGATGTAGTCATGCGGCTCGATCTGGGTGGTGTACGGGTTGAAGCTCAGGCCCAGCTCGTCTTCGATGAAGGCGCGGGCATTGGCTTCCCAGTCGATGTCCGGATAGGCCGACAGGTGCGCGTTGTAGTTGCCCACGGCGCCGTTGATCTTGCCCAGCAGCGGCACGGCGGCGACTTGCGCGATCTGGCGCTCCAGGCGGTACACGACGTTTGCCAGTTCCTTGCCCAGGGTGGTCGGCGAAGCCGGTTGACCGTGGGTGCGCGACAGCATCGGGACGTCGGCGAAGCGGATCGCCAGCTCACGGATGGCCTGGGCGGTCTGGCGCATCAGCGGCAGCATCACCTCATCACGGCCTTCGCGCAGCATCAGGGCGTGGGACAGGTTGTTGATGTCCTCGCTGGTGCAGGCGAAGTGGATGAACTCGCTGACGTTGGCCAGTTCCGGCAGCTTGGCCGCCTGCTCCTTGAGCAGGTATTCGATGGCCTTGACGTCGTGGTTGGTGGTGCGCTCGATTTCTTTGACGCGCTCGGCGTGCTCCAGCACGAAGTTTTCGGCCAGGGCGTTCAGCACCGCGTTGGCTTCGGCGGAAAACGCCGGGACTTCGCCGATGGCAGGGTGGGCGGCCAGGCGCTGGAGCCAGCGCACTTCAACCAGGACGCGGGCACGGATCAGGCCGTACTCGCTGAAAATCGGGCGCAGGGCCTGGGTTTTGCCGGCGTAGCGGCCGTCAACAGGGGAAACCGCAGTGAGCGAAGAGAGCTGCATGGGGTGTTCTCGGACAGTCGGGCAACGAAATGGGGCGCGTATCATACATGAAAACCATCGCCGGTCCGTCGCCAACTGACCGGCGTATTACGCGTAACGAGACACTATTTATTACTTGTGGCGAGGGAGCTTGCTCCCGCTGGGGCGCGAAGCGGCCCTGAATCCTGGCAATCCGTTGCATCAGCTGGACACAAGGGGCTGCGTTGCAGCCCAGCGGGAGCAAGCTCCTTCGCCACAAAAAAGCAGGTTGATGCGACTTATTCGTTGCGCATCAACGGGTAAAGCTCTTTAAGCAATTTGCGCCGGCTGACCACCAACTGCCAGCGATGGCCGCCCAGTTGCCGCCACAGCCGTGCCGAGCGGATACCAGCCAGCAACAGGGCGCGGATCTTCGAGGCATTGCTCGGTTGCTGCAGGTTGCGCATGTCGCCATGCACCTGGATGCGCTGGCGCAGGGTGCTCAGGGTGTCCTGGTACAGCGCGCCGCAAGCGGCAATAACGTTTTCGTGGGACGGGCCGAAGTGTTCGACCTGGGATTGGATCTGCGGCAGGCGTTTGCCGATGGTTTCCAGCAGGTCGTCACGCTTGGCCAACTGACGCTCAAGGCCCAGCATCGACAGGGCGTAGCGCAGCGGTTCGCGTTGCAGGGCGCTGGGGTCGCGCTCCAGGGCGCCGACCAGCGCACGGTAGCCTTCGCGCAGGTTCAGGTCGTCGCCACCGTAGACCTCGAGGGTGTCCTTGGGGTCGCGAACCAGCAGGCTGCCCAGCATGCAGGCCAGGCCCGCTTCGGTGGCCTGGCCGGTCTTGGCGATCCGATCCACCAGCACGGCGGCGAGAAACACGCCGCCCAATGCTGTCAGTTGCTCCTGGGTCGGGGTCATGCCTTGCTGCTCCAGGGTTCTGCGACTTCGATCACGCCGCCACCCAGGCAGATTTCGCCGTCATAGAACACCACGGACTGGCCGGGTGTGACCGCTCGCTGCGGATCATCGAAGATGGCTCGGTAGCCCGTGGCGGTTTTTTCCAGGGTGCACGGCTGGTCGCTCTGGCGATAGCGAACCTTGGCCGTCAGGCGGCGTGGCTCGCTGAGGTCGATCGGGTTGACCCAATAGATGTCGGAGGCGAGCAGGGCGCGGGAAAACAGCCATGGATGGTCGTTGCCCTGGCCGACGATCAGCTCGTTGTGCTCCAGGTCCTTGATCAGCACGTACCATGGCTCTTCACCGGCGTCTTTGAGCCCGCCAATGCCCAGGCCCTGGCGCTGGCCGATGGTGTGGTACATCAGGCCATGGTGGCGGCCGATGACCTCGCCTTCGGTGGTCTTGATCTCGCCCGGCTGGGCCGGCAGGTATTGCTTGAGGAAGTCGCTGAAGCGGCGCTCGCCGATAAAGCAAATGCCGGTGGAGTCTTTCTTCTTGGCGGTGGCGAGCGCGTGTTTCTCGGCAATCGCCCGCACTTCGGGCTTTTCCAGTTCGCCCACCGGGAACAGGGTCTTGGCGATCTGCTCGCCGCCGACGGCATGCAGGAAGTAGCTCTGGTCCTTGTTCGGGTCCAGGCCCTTGAGCAGTTCGGTGCGGCCATCGATGTCGCGGCGGCGCACATAGTGACCGGTGGCGATCAGGTCAGCGCCGAGCATCATGGCGTAGTCGAGGAACGCCTTGAACTTGATTTCGCGGTTGCAAAGGATGTCCGGGTTCGGCGTGCGACCGGCCTTGTATTCGGCCAGGAAGTGTTCGAACACGTTGTCCCAGTACTCGGCGGCAAAGTTGGCGGTGTGCAGCTTGATGCCGATCTTGTCGCACACGGCTTGGGCGTCCGCGAGGTCGTCCATGGCGGTGCAGTATTCGGTTCCGTCGTCTTCTTCCCAGTTCTTCATGAACAGGCCTTCCACTTCGTAACCCTGCTCGATCAGCAGAAGGGCGGAAACGGAAGAGTCCACGCCGCCGGACATGCCGACAATGACGCGTTTCTTGGGTGTGTCAGAAGGGGCTGGATCACGCATAGGAATTCAATGAGTGTCTTGAAAAAGGACGCGATTCTATCAGGCCCGGGCGCGCAAGGCTAAAGAGAAGGGCGGATCAGCGCAAGACTGTGGCAATGGCCGGCCAGATAATCGTCAATGCAGCGGATGATCAGCTCGCTGCGCCAGCGGTCGCGCTGTTCCAGCAGTTCGTCGCGGCTTAGCCACTTGGCGCCGAGGATGCCGTCGTCCAGTTGATAGTCAGGGTGATGGTTCAAGGCCTTGGCAGCGAAACAGACCCGCTGGTAGGTCACGCCGTTGCTGGGGGCGGTGTACAGGTAAATGCCCACCACGCTGGTGGGTTCGACGTCCCAGCCGGTTTCTTCCAGGGTTTCGCGCACGGCGGCTTCAATCAGCGTTTCGTCCGGGTCCAGGTGCCCGGCGGGCTGGTTGAGCACCGCGCGCCCGCCCTTGGATTCTTCCACCATCAGGAAGCGGCCGTTGTCTTCGACGATGGTGGCGACGGTGATGTGGGGTTGCCAATCCATGAGGTCTCCTCGATTCAAAGGTTTAGCGCGGTCAAGTGTGGGAGCGAGCCTGCTTGCACAGGTGGGGGCAGGCTTGCTCGTGAAGGCGCTGTGTCAGTGACACCTAAAGCGCAATGCATATTGCATTAGGAAAATGGATTTCGAGGTACACGAAGTCTCGGATGTCGCACAGTGTGCTTGTAAATGACTTGATTGTCATGGTGACCTGTTTTTCGACGGTGTTGTGATCGAATTCAATGACCGCCGTTGCGTCCGAGAATCCATCTTTGATCACCAGCGTTGTTATTCCGGCTGGATAGCTTTTATCCGGTGTGAGGTAAAAGTCGGTATCTACTCGTGGATTGCCCTCGCCGTGTCGTTCAACCTTATATATTTGCCCAGGAGAAACTTCTCGGTATACGTCACAGCCTGAGAAATAAACATTGACGTTAGCTAAAAGAGAGAATTTACCCGTGTCTGGAAAAACGACTTTTGAGACCTTTGTTTGAGGGGCGGGATGAACTGGGGTGTCGGGAGAGTATTGAACGACCTGATCGTTGATTTGGAAGTCGCATCCTATGTACCTCCTGTCGACTTTGTCGTTGGCGGGGGTGTCTGGGGTATTGACCACAAGTCCGATGCTGCCTATGAAATCATCAAAGATCCAAGGGTAGGTCTCGACGGCGGCGCGGGGTGAGCGAGTTGAGTAGGTCACTTGGTTTCCGAACTTTATTGCGTTGAACCTATATTCGGTGGATGCGTTTTTAAACACCAGTTCATGAGAGGCAGTGGCGTAGCTATAGAGCTGTCCATATTCATTGGTGTGTACATTCGTGGAGAACTTTCCGCCGCCAAAGCTGAACTCAGTTTCTTTGACATATTCAAACGGCTCGTTAGCACCCTCTCTGAGATACAGCGTAGGGGATACTGAGAGCTTCAGGAAACTCCAATTCCCAACAGAGAAATGCTTTTGGGCGGGTACGGTAACTTCCGTATTCTTTTTCATGATGTGTCCTCAATATGCGCGAGTAAGGTGGCGAGTTTTCAGCGCGTAGGGGGACGCCAGGAAAACCCAGCCTTGTGCAGCAGATCGCTGTCGCTACGTAAGCGATTTCAGCAACCTGGTTTCGCTCCACTTGAGGTCGGTACGGCTGTAAGCAATTCCAGTTTCAGAATAACGCTTGGTCTGACTCTCTCGTTCTCTTGCCGAGACATCACACATCCACAAAGGCTGAAAGGGGGGCACGCCGAAGCTTTCAACGCTCCTGGTTTACTTCATGCGCCTTCAGTGAAGAGGGCGTACTTAGAACGATGCTTTAAGCCTAGGTCGGGTGCTTGTGCTGTCAAGTCGGGGGGAGTTACTCCCGCAGGAGGAAGTAGGTGTGCCTGGAAACACAAACCCCGGCACAAGGCCGGGGTTCGTGGTGTTTCCTTGCAACCTTACACCAGCGCAGCAATCGCCGCGTTGAAGGTGTTGCTCGGGCGCATGGCCTTGCTGGTCAGCTCCGGATTGGCGAAGTAGTAACCGCCGATGTCCACTGGCTTGCCTTGGACGGCGTTGAGTTCGGCAACGATTTTTTCTTCGTTGTCGGTCAGCGTCTTGGCCAGGGAGGCGAACTGAGCCTTGAGGGCTGCGTCGTCGTTTTGAGCGGCCAGTGCCTGGGCCCAGAACAGGGTCAGGTAGAAGTGGCTGCCGCGGTTGTCGATGCCGCCGACTTTGCGCGAAGGCGATTTGTTACGGTCCAGGAACTCGCCAGTGGCTTGATCCAGGGTCTTGGCCAGTACCAGCGCCTTCGGGTTGTTGTAGGTCACGCCCAGGTGTTCGAGGGAAGCGGCCAGGGCCAGGAACTCGCCCAGGGAATCCCAGCGCAGGAAGTTCTCTTCCAGCAGTTGCTGGACGTGCTTGGGAGCCGAACCACCCGCGCCGGTTTCGAACAGGCCGCCGCCGTTCATCAGCGGCACGATGGACAGCATCTTGGCGCTGGTGCCCAGTTCCATGATCGGGAACAGGTCGGTCAGGTAGTCGCGCAGGACGTTGCCGGTCACCGAAATGGTGTCCTTGCCTTCGCGGGTGCGGGCCAAGGTGAACTTCATCGCGTCGACCGGCGACATGATGCGGATGTCCAGGCCGGCGGTGTCGTAGTCCTTCAGGTAAGTCTGGACCTTCTCGATCACCACGCCGTCATGGGCGCGCATCGGATCCAGCCAGAAAATCGCCGGGGTGCTGCTGGCGCGGGCACGGTTGACGGCCAGCTTGACCCAATCCTGGATCGGCGCGTCCTTGGTCTGGCACATGCGGAAGATGTCGCCAGCTTCGACGTTCTGCTCCAGCAAGGTGCGACCGGTGTTGTCCGAAACGCGGACCACGCCGTTGGCCTTGATCTGGAAGGTCTTGTCGTGGGAGCCGTATTCTTCGGCTTTCTTGGCCATCAGGCCGACGTTCGGCACGCTGCCCATGGTGGTCGGGTCGAAGGCGCCGTGTTGCTTGCAGTCTTCGATCACCGCCTGGTAGATGGTGGCGTAGCAGCGGTCCGGGATCACGGCCTTGGTGTCGTGCAGCTGGCCATCGGTGCCCCACATTTTGCCGGAGTCACGGATCATGGCCGGCATCGAGGCGTCGACGATCACGTCGCTCGGTACGTGCAGGTTGGTGATGCCTTTGTCGGAGTTGACCATCGCCAGGGATGGACGCGCCGCGTAGACCGCCTGGATGTCGGCTTCGATCTGCGCCTGCTGCTCGGCCGGCAGGGCCTTGATGCGGGCGTACAGGTCGCCGATGCCGTTGTTCAGGTTGAAGCCGATCTGCTCGAGCACTTGTGCGTGCTTGGCCAGGGCCTCTTTATAGAACTCGGCGACGATCTGGCCGAACATGATCGGGTCGGAGACCTTCATCATGGTGGCCTTGAGGTGAACCGACAGCAGCACGCCTTTTTGCTTGGCGTCTTCGATTTCGGCAGCGATGAAGTCGCGCAGGGCGTTTTTGCTCATCACGGCGCAGTCGAGGATCTCACCGGCTTGTACGGTGGTTTTTTCTTTCAGGACGGTGGCGGTGCCATCCTGAGCGATCAGCTCGATTTTCACGCTGCCCGCGGCGTCGATCAGCGCGGCTTTCTCGCTGCCGTAGAAATCGCCGGTGCTCATGTGGGCTACGTGGGACTTGGAGTCCGCGGCCCAGGCGCCCATTTTGTGCGGGTGCTTGCGTGCGTAGTTCTTGACCGACAGCGGTGCGCGGCGGTCGGAGTTGCCTTCGCGCAGGACCGGGTTAACGGCGCTGCCCTTGATTTTGTCGTAACGGGCCTTGGCTTCTTTATCGGCTTCGCTGGTCACGGTCTCAGGGTAGTCCGGCAGTGCGTAGCCCTGGGCCTGCAATTCCTTGATCGCGGCCTGCAGTTGCGGCACCGAGGCGCTGATGTTCGGCAGCTTGATGATGTTGGCTTCAGGCGTAACGGCCAGGTCGCCCAGTTCGGCGAGGTGGTCGGCTACGGCTTTGTCACCCAGTTGCTCGGGGAAGCTGGCCAGGATGCGCCCTGCGAGGGAGATATCGCGGGTTTCCACGGCGATATCGGCCGAAGCGGTAAAGGCTTCGACAATCGGCAGCAGCGAATAGGTGGCGAGGGCGGGCGCTTCGTCGGTGAAGGTATAGATGATCTTCGAGCGGGTGGGCATATTCGGATTAACTCTCTTCTTTGCTAAAGCATGCGCAGAAACTCGAGGGGCGCCGGGTAAGCGCGTTCGTTCAAAGTCTTCCGTGAACCGAATGTCGAGGTTTCTTCGCGGTGATGTTGGGTGCATCAGTCGAGCGTCAAGCGGTCGGGCCGCGGTAACGGTCCGGCTTCTAACTGGCCGAAAGCCCTGTCATAGAGCCGTCAACCGGCGTGACCCTGTGGTCAGCGGCGGCATTATACATAGGTAGCTGGCAATCTGCCGATGCTTCATAGACTTTCGTACACGTCCATTGGTCTTAACGTCGCAGGGCCAGGGCGACAGGCTATGCTCATGTTTGGCGCTTTTCCCTTGAACTTCGGCCTTGTACGGCACCTACTGCTACGCTTTATGCCGCATGAGCCGAACGTAGGGTTTGCGTGCCGATTCAAGTGGGGTACGCTCGAACGCAGCCAGATGTTCAATCCAAGCAATGGAGTTCAGCATGGGGTATCAAAAGATTCAGGTTCCAGCCGTCGGTGACAAAATCACCGTCAATGCAGACCATTCTCTTAATGTTCCCGACAACCCGATCATCCCCTTCATCGAAGGCGACGGCATTGGCGTCGATATCAGTCCGGTCATGATCAAGGTTGTGGACGCTGCGGTTCAGAAGGCCTATGGCGGCAAGCGCAAGATTTCCTGGATGGAAGTCTATGCGGGTGAGAAAGCGACTCAGGTTTACGACCAGGACACCTGGCTCCCCCAGGAAACCCTGGACGCGGTCAAGGATTACGTGGTTTCCATCAAGGGCCCGCTGACCACGCCGGTCGGTGGTGGCATCCGTTCGTTGAACGTGGCCCTGCGTCAGCAGCTTGATCTGTATGTATGCCTGCGTCCGGTACGCTGGTTCGAAGGTGTACCGAGCCCGGTCAAGAAGCCTGGCGACGTAGACATGACGATCTTTCGCGAGAACTCCGAAGACATCTACGCCGGTATCGAGTGGAAGGCCGGTTCGCCTGAGGCGACCAAGGTCATCAAGTTCCTGAAAGAAGAAATGGGTGTGACCAAGATCCGTTTCGACCAGGACTGCGGCATTGGCGTCAAGCCGGTCTCCAAGCAGGGCACCAAGCGCCTGGCTCGCAAGGCTTTGCAATACGTTGTCGACAACGATCGTGATTCGCTGACCATCGTGCACAAAGGCAACATCATGAAATTCACCGAAGGTGCCTTCAAGGAGTGGGCCTACGAAGTGGCGGCCGAGGAATTCGGTGCGACCTTGCTCGACGGCGGGCCTTGGATGCAATTCAAGAACCCGCGGACCGGCAAGAATGTCATCGTCAAGGACGCTATTGCCGACGCCATGCTCCAGCAGATCCTGCTGCGTCCGGCCGAATATGACGTGATCGCGACGCTGAACCTCAACGGCGACTACCTCTCCGACGCCCTGGCGGCGGAAGTCGGCGGTATCGGTATTGCGCCAGGTGCCAACCTGTCCGACACCGTGGCCATGTTCGAAGCCACCCACGGTACCGCGCCTAAATACGCTGGGAAGGATCAGGTCAACCCGGGGTCGTTGATCCTGTCGGCTGAAATGATGCTGCGCCACATGGGGTGGACCGAAGCGGCCGACCTGATCATCAAGGGCACCAACGGCGCGATTTCGGCCAAGACCGTGACCTATGACTTCGAACGCCTGATGGAAGGCGCCACGCTGATGTCGTCCTCGGGCTTCGGCGAAGCACTGATCTCGCACATGTAAGCGGATCGGCGCGCAGCAACAATGCCCGGCTCGAGTGATCGAGCCGGGCATTTTATTTTACGTAAGGTTGACCGTCGGTCAGTGGGTCTCGGTGACCTGGGCGCTGACGGGGGAGGTTGCGTCTTCGATGCTGACCACCTCGATGTTGACGGCATGCAGGCCCTTGGGTCCCTGGATGACTTCAAATCTCACAGGCTGTCCGGCCTTCAGGGTTTTATAGCCATCCATGTTGATTGCCGAGTAATGGGCGAAAAGGTCTTCATCGTCCCTGCCGGCCGCGATAATGAAACCGTAACCCTTGGTATTGTTGAACCATTTCACCTTGCCACTCATCTTGACGACCGACATAACCCACATCCCTCTGCAACACACTCCATCACTGGAGTATCATCCAGTTCATCCGCAGGCTAATCTTGAAGACAGGATCGATTCCACGGACCTTTTTAACCCACGATGGGCTCTATTGGTTGTAACACCGTTTTCCCGATAGTCAAGGTGACCGGGTGGTCGCGGTTGAAATCGCCTGCAAGCGCCCCCATCACTGTATTCGCCAACTAAACGAACCTTTCTTTCCATGCATGCAATCAGCCAGATTCGACTAACATTCAATCAGGATCGCCCGGATCTACATGACGACGATTCCGCAGGCATTGCTGTTCAGGAAGCAAAGCCCGCATTACAGGCGCCACCGATGTACAAGGTGGTTTTGTTCAACGATGACTACACACCGATGGATTTCGTCGTCGAAGTGCTCGAGGTGTTTTTTAACCTGAATCGCGAGCTGGCGACCAAGGTCATGCTGGCCGTCCATACAGAGGGACGGGCAGTATGTGGAGTGTTTACCCGCGACATCGCCGAGACGAAGGCAATGCAGGTCAACCAGTACGCCCGGGAAAGCCAGCATCCGCTACTCTGTGAAATCGAGAAGGACGGTTAACGCCGACCACTTGGGTATGAGGTGAAGCTATGTTAAACCGCGAGCTCGAAGTCACCCTCAATCTTGCCTTCAAGGAGGCTCGTTCGAAGCGTCATGAATTCATGACCGTCGAGCACTTGTTGCTGGCCCTATTGGATAACGAGGCTGCCGCCACCGTTTTGCGTGCCTGCGGCGCAAACCTCGATAAACTCAAGCATGATTTGCAGGAGTTCATCGACTCCACCACGCCCCTGATCCCCGTCCATGATGAGGATCGGGAAACCCAGCCTACCCTGGGCTTCCAGCGTGTCCTGCAGCGTGCTGTCTTTCATGTACAGAGCTCGGGCAAACGTGAAGTCACCGGCGCCAACGTGCTGGTTGCGATCTTCAGTGAACAGGAAAGCCAGGCGGTTTTCCTGCTCAAGCAGCAGAGCGTTGCACGCATCGATGTCGTCAACTACATCGCCCATGGCATCTCCAAGGTGCCCGGGCATGGCGATCATTCCGAGGGTGAGCAGGATATGCAGGACGACGAGGGCGGTGAGTCTTCTTCTTCGGGCAATCCACTGGACGCCTATGCCAGCAATCTGAACGAGCTGGCTCGCCAGGGACGCATTGATCCGCTGGTCGGGCGTGAGGCCGAGGTCGAGCGCGTTGCGCAGATCCTGGCCCGGCGTCGCAAGAACAACCCGTTGCTGGTGGGCGAGGCAGGCGTGGGCAAGACCGCGATTGCCGAAGGCCTGGCCAAGCGCATCGTCGACAACCAGGTGCCGGACCTGCTGGCCAACAGCGTGGTGTATTCCCTCGACCTGGGTGCCTTGCTGGCCGGTACCAAATACCGCGGCGATTTCGAGAAGCGCTTCAAGGCGTTGCTCGGCGAGCTGAAAAAACGTCCGCAGGCGATCCTGTTCATCGATGAAATCCACACCATCATCGGTGCCGGGGCTGCGTCCGGTGGCGTCATGGATGCCTCGAACCTGCTCAAGCCGCTGCTGTCTTCGGGCGATATCCGCTGCATCGGTTCGACGACGTTCCAGGAATTTCGCGGGATCTTCGAGAAGGACCGTGCCCTGGCCCGGCGTTTCCAGAAGGTCGATGTGTCGGAGCCTTCGGTGGAAGACACCATTGGCATCCTGCGCGGCCTGAAGGGGCGTTTCGAGCTGCACCACAACATCGAATACAGCGATGAAGCCCTGCGCGCGGCGGCTGAGCTGGCCTCGCGCTACATCAATGACCGGCACATGCCGGACAAGGCCATCGATGTCATCGACGAAGCGGGTGCCTATCAGCGCCTGCAACCCGTGGAGAAACGCGTCAAGCGCATCGAAGTGCCTCAGGTCGAGGACATCGTGGCGAAAATCGCACGGATTCCGCCTAAGCACGTCACCAGTTCCGACAAGGAGCTGCTGCGTAACCTGGAGCGTGACCTGAAGCTGACGGTGTTCGGCCAGGATGCGGCCATCGATTCGCTGTCGACGGCCATCAAACTGTCTCGCGCCGGTCTCAAGTCGCCGGACAAGCCTGTCGGTTCGTTCCTGTTCGCCGGTCCTACCGGTGTGGGCAAGACCGAGGCGGCACGGCAACTGGCCAAGGCGATGGGGATCGAGCTGGTCCGCTTCGACATGTCCGAGTACATGGAGCGTCACACCGTATCGCGTCTGATCGGTGCGCCTCCGGGCTATGTCGGTTTCGATCAGGGCGGCCTGTTGACCGAAGCCATCACCAAGCAACCGCACTGCGTATTGCTGCTCGACGAAATCGAGAAGGCGCATCCGGAAGTCTTCAACCTGCTCCTGCAGGTGATGGACCACGGTACGCTGACCGATAACAACGGGCGCAAGGCGGACTTCCGCAACGTGATCGTCATCATGACCACGAACGCCGGTGCCGAAACCGCGGCGCGCGCTTCGATCGGTTTCACCCATCAGGACCACTCGTCCGATGCGATGGAAGTGATCAAGAAGAGCTTCACGCCTGAATTCCGCAACCGCCTGGACACCATTATCCAGTTTGGTCGCCTCAGCCATGAGGTCATCAAGAGCGTGGTGGACAAGTTCCTTACCGAACTTCAGGCGCAGCTCGAAGACAAGCGTGTACTGCTGGAAGTCACCGATGCGGCCCGTAGCTGGCTGGCGGAGGGTGGTTACGATGTGACGATGGGGGCCCGACCAATGGCTCGCCTGATCCAGGACAAGATCAAGCGTCCGCTGGCCGAGGAAATCCTCTTTGGCGAACTGGCCGAACATGGCGGTGTGGTTCACATCGACATCAAGGACGGCGAACTGACCTTCGACTTCGAAACCACGGCCGAAATGGCCTGATCGTTACCTGAAAAAAGCAAAAGGCGCCGGAAGGCGCCTTTTTGCTGTTATTGGCGCCACCGCCAATCCCTGTGGAAGCGAGCTTGCTCGCGATGGCTGCGGCACACGGCATCAATGCAAGCTGACCCTCTGCTATCGCGAGCAAGCTCGCTCCCACAAGAAAGACGGGGGCGATCATCAAATCGCGGACAAACAAAAACGCCCGGCATCAGCCGGGCGTTTTGTATTGACTTGTTAGCGAGCGCGGTAAGTGATGCGCCCTTTGCTCAAGTCATAGGGCGTCAGCTCGACGCGCACTTTGTCACCGGTAAGAATACGAATGTAGTTCTTGCGCATCTTGCCGGAGATATGCGCGGTTACGACGTGCCCATTTTCCAACTCCACACGAAACATGGTGTTGGGCAGGGTGTCGACGACAGTGCCTTCCATTTCGAAGCTGTCTTCTTTCGACATGCAGTAAAGCCCTCGGTATCCAGTGAATGGCCCGGTGCAACTGCGCCAGGCAAAAGCGGCGTGCATTGTGCCCGAAAAAGGGGGTTTAAGCCAAGGGGTTCTAACTCAGGACAACCCATCGCTGGTTAATCAGCAGTTCAATGGGTCGATATTGGGTTTTGTAATTCATTTTTTTGCAGTTTTTGATCCAGTAGCCCAGGTACACCGCTTCCAGTCCCAGGCGCAGGGCTTCGTTGATTTGCCAAAGGATGGCAAAGCGCCCCAGGCTGCGCCGTTCTTCGTTCGGCTCATAGAAGGTGTACACCGCTGAAAGCCCGTTGGGCAGCAAGTCCGTGACGGCAATGGCCACCAGTCGTCCTTCGAGGCGGAATTCATAGAAGCGGGAAAACGGCAGGTCGCGCACCAGGAAGGTCGAAAACTGATCGCGGCTGGGTGGGTACATGTCGCCATCGGCGTGGCGTTGCTCGATGTAGCGTTGGTACAGGTCGAAATACTCTTCGCTGAACTGCGGCTTGGCCGGCCGGACCTGAAGATCGGCATTGCGTTTGAAAATGCGTTTCTGCTGGCGATTGGGGATAAATTGGGCCACAGGGATGCGCGCGGGAACGCACGCATTGCAATGCTGGCAATGGGGCCGGTAGAGGTGATCGCCGCTGCGCCGAAAGCCCATCTCCGACAGGTCTGCGTAGACATGCACATCCATGGGCTGGCTAGGGTCGAGGAACAGCGTCGTGGCCTGCTCCTCGGGCAGGTAACTGCAGGAATGGGGCTGAGTGGCATAGAACTTCAAACGCGCCAACTCGGTCATGATCGGCCCTCGGGATAAGCTTTGAATTTAATTGTAAGCCAGGAGCGCGAAAGTCGCTCAGCAAACCCATGTCGCATGGTTGGGTAGGTCCAAATGTGCCTTTAGATAGCCCGCGAATTCGTCGCGTGGAATCGACCGCGCGCCCAGGCTATGCAGGTGTTCGGTGGGCATCTGGCAGTCGATCAGTACAAAACCGGCCGCCTTGAGGTGTTGGACCAGCGTCGCGAAGCCGAATTTCGACGCGTTGTCGGCACGGCTGAACATGGATTCGCCAAAAAACAACTGCCCCATGGCCAGGCCGTACAAGCCGCCCACCAGCAGGCCTCGGTCCCAGACCTCCACGCTGTGGGCGAAGCCGCGCCGATGCAGGTCCAGATAGGCGGTTTGCATGGCGTCGGTGATCCAGGTGCCGTCGGCATAGTCCCGTGGCTCCGCGCAGGCCTTGATGACCGCCGCAAAATCCGTGTCGAAGGTCACTTCATAGCGCTGCTTGCGCAATAGCTTGCCCAGGCTGCGGGAGACATGCAGTTCGTCGGGAAACAGTACGGTGCGAGGGTCCGGAGACCACCACAGGATCGGTTGGCCCTCGGAAAACCACGGGAAGCAGCCGTGGCGATAGGCTTGGATCAACCGATCGGCGGACAGATCGCCACCGGCGGCCAGTAATCCGTTGGGTTCGCGCATGGCTTTTGCCAGTGGCGGGAAATCGAAAGTGTTGCGTTGTAACCAAGTCAGCATCGTTCATTCGGCTTGCAGTAGGGGAGGGCGGGCCCCGCCCACAAGCGAGAGCCCGACTGGAGGTTACCCGTCAAGCGGCGGGGATGTCATTGAGATACTGCTTCACTTCGCTCATAAAAAACACCTCATAAGCCTTTGTCACAAAAGAGAATGCATGGTCCAATTAGCGCGGGTGTCCGCCGTTTCTGGCTAGGCTGTCACCCTGCGTGCGGGCAATGCCTTGGGGCCGACAAACCCGTACAATGCTTGAGTTTTGCACGCAGGATGGGCTAAAGATCAAAAACTTCGGCGGCACCTGCGGTTTTCTGGATGCACGTCACAGTGGTAAAAGTAGTACCGGTTGTGCACATTCACTTTTTTACCTGCTCGTCATGGGCAGTTTTTTATAGTCATTCAACAGATGGACGCGCCATTGGCGCAGGAAAAGAAGCGTTTTGAAGAAATCCACCGCAGCACCCAAAACAGTCGTTCCGCTCTGGCGCCAGCAATTGCACTACCGGCTCAAGGAAGGTGCATTGATCGCCATCGGTGCCTTGTGCCTGTTCCTGATGATGGCCTTGCTGACCTACGGCAAGGACGATCCGGGCTGGAGCCATAACAGCAAGATCGAAGACGTGCAGAATTTCGGCGGTCCGGCCGGTTCCTACAGTGCCGACATCCTGTTCATGGTGCTGGGCTATTTCGCCTATATCTTCCCGCTGCTGCTGGCGATCAAGGCCTACCAGATCTTCCGCCAGCGCCACGAGCCATGGCTGTGGAGCGGCTGGCTGTTCTCCTGGCGCTTGATCGGCCTGGTGTTCCTGGTGTTGTCGGGGGCCGCGCTGGCTCATATTCATTTCCACGCGCCCACTGGCCTGCCGGCCGGGGCGGGCGGCGCCCTGGGGGAAAGCCTCGGCGACCTGGCCAGGAACGCCCTGAACATCCAGGGCAGCACGCTGCTGTTCATTGCCCTGTTCCTGTTCGGCCTGACGGTGTTCACCGACCTGTCGTGGTTCAAGGTCATGGACGTCACTGGCAAGATCACCCTCGACCTGATCGAGCTGATCCAGGGCGCCATGAACCGCTGGTGGGCGGCGCGCACCGAGCGCAAGCAACTGGTGGCGCAACTGCGGGAAGTCGACGACCGGGTCCACGACGTGGTGGCCCCGACGACGCCGGACAAACGCGAGCAGGCCAAGGTCAAGGAACGCCTGATCGAGCGTGAGCAGGCGTTGAGCAAGCACATGTCCGAGCGCGAGAAGCAGGTGCCGCCGGTCATCACCATGGCCCCGGCCAAGCCGCCGGAGCAGAGCAAGCGGGTGCAGAAAGAGAAACAGGCGCCGCTGTTCGTCGACAGCGCCGTCGAAGGCACCCTGCCGCCGATCTCGATCCTGGACCCGGCGGAAAAGAAACAGCTCAACTATTCCCCCGAATCCCTGGCGGCCGTTGGTCACCTGCTGGAGATCAAGCTCAAGGAGTTCGGTGTCGAGGTCTCGGTGGATTCGATCCACCCGGGTCCGGTCATCACCCGCTACGAAATCCAGCCGGCCGCCGGCGTGAAGGTCAGCCGCATCTCCAACCTCGCCAAGGACCTGGCGCGTTCCCTGGCCGTGACCAGCGTGCGGGTGGTGGAAGTGATTCCCGGCAAGACCACCGTGGGTATCGAGATTCCCAACGAAGACCGGCAGATCGTGCGCTTCTCCGAGGTGCTGTCGACGCCGGAGTATGACAATCACAAGTCGCCGGTCACCCTGGCCCTGGGCCACGACATCGGCGGCAAGCCGGTCATCACCGACCTGGCGAAAATGCCCCACCTGCTGGTGGCCGGTACCACCGGTTCCGGTAAGTCGGTGGGTGTGAACGCGATGATCCTGTCGATCCTGTTCAAGTCGGGTCCCGAAGACGCCAAACTGATCATGATCGACCCGAAAATGCTCGAGCTGTCGATCTACGAGGGCATTCCGCACCTGCTGTGCCCGGTGGTCACCGACATGAAGGACGCCGCCAACGCCCTGCGCTGGAGCGTTGCCGAGATGGAGCGCCGCTACAAGCTGATGGCGAAGATGGGCGTGCGTAACCTCTCGGGCTTCAACGCCAAGGTCAAGGAAGCCGAAGAGGCCGGTACGCCGCTGAGCGACCCGCTGTATCACCGCGAAAACATCCACGACGAAGCGCCGCTGCTGCACAAGCTGCCGACCATCGTGGTGGTGGTGGACGAATTCGCCGACATGATGATGATCGTCGGCAAGAAGGTCGAGGAGCTGATCGCCCGTATCGCCCAGAAGGCCCGTGCGGCCGGTATCCACTTGATTCTCGCGACACAGCGGCCGTCGGTGGACGTGATCACCGGCCTGATCAAGGCCAACATTCCGACCCGCATGGCGTTCCAGGTGTCGAGCAAGATCGACTCGCGGACCATCATCGACCAGGGTGGCGCCGAGCAGTTGCTCGGTCACGGTGACATGCTCTACATGCCGCCGGGCACCAGCCTGCCGATTCGCGTGCACGGTGCGTTCGTCTCCGACGATGAAGTGCACCGCGTGGTGGAGGCCTGGAAACTGCGCGGCGCCCCTGAGTACAACGACGACATCCTCAACGGTGTCGAAGAAGCCGGCAGCGGTTTCGAGGGCAGCAGCGGCGGTGGTGACGACGATGCTGAAACCGATGCGCTCTATGACGAAGCGGTGCAATTCGTTCTGGAAAGCCGCCGGGCCTCGATTTCTGCCGTTCAGCGCAAGCTGAAGATCGGCTACAACCGCGCCGCCCGCATGATCGAAGCCATGGAAATGGCCGGTGTAGTGACGGCGATGAACACCAACGGTTCGCGCGAAGTACTGGCGCCGGGCCCGATGCGCGACTAACGACCCGGGCGGCCTGGCGACAGGTCGCTCGATCCCCACGACTTCATGAGGATTCCCATGCGCCTGATTCGCATGTTGCTGTTGCCCGTACTGGCCTTGTCTACTTTGTCGGCCCACGCCGGCGAAAAGGATGTGGCCCGCCTGACCCAATTGCTGGGGGGCTCCCAGACCCTGACGGCACGTTTCTCCCAGTTGACCCTCGATGGCAGTGGTACCCAATTGCAGGAAACCGCCGGCGACATGGCCCTGCAGCGTCCAGGCCTGTTCTACTGGCACACCGATGCGCCAGCCGAACAACTGATGGTCTCCGATGGCAAGAAAGTCTCCCTGTGGGACCCGGACCTGGAACAGGTGACTATCAAGACCCTCGACCATCGCCTGACCCAGACGCCGGCGTTGCTGCTCTCCGGCGACATCTCCGAGATCAGCCAGAGCTTCGAGATCACCTCCAAGGAGGCCGGGGGCGTGATTGACTTCACCCTTAAGCCCAAGACCAAGGACAGTCTGTTCGACAGCCTGCGCCTGTCGTTCCGCAACGGCCTGGTCAACGACATGCAACTGATCGACAGCGTCGGCCAGCGCACCAATATCCTGTTCACCGGGGTCAAGGCCAACGAGCCGATCGCCGCGTCCAAGTTCAAGTTCGACATCCCCAAGGGTGCCGATGTGATCCAGGAATAACGGGGCATCTCAGAACCTAATGTGGGAGCGAGCTTGCTCGCGATAGCGGTGGGTCAGTCACATCTATTTCGACTGATCCGACGCCATCGCGAGCAAGCTCGCTCCCACAGGGTGCTGTAGTGTTCAATAGAGTCGGCAACAGGACCCAGCGGAGGTTTTGTAAGTAATCATGGACCTGTTTCGAAGCGCCCCGATTGCCCAGCCATTGGCCGCCCGCTTGCGCGCGACCAACCTGGATGAGTACGTCGGCCAGGAGCATGTGCTCGCTCGCGGCAAGCCTTTGCGCGAAGCCTTGGAGCAGGGTGCCTTGCACTCGATGATTTTTTGGGGCCGCCGGGCGTGGGCAAGACCACCCTGGCGCGATTGCTGGCGGAAGTCTCGGACGCGCATTTCGAAACGGTTTCGGCGGTACTGGCCGGGGTCAAGGAAATCCGCCAGGCGGTGGAAGTGGCCAAGCAGCAGGCCGGGCAGTACGGCAAGCGGACCATCCTGTTCGTCGACGAAGTGCACCGCTTCAACAAGTCGCAGCAGGACGCGTTCCTGCCCTACGTCGAAGACGGCACGCTGATTTTCATCGGCGCGACCACCGAAAACCCTTCCTTCGAACTCAATAACGCCTTGCTGTCCCGGGCGCGGGTCTATGTACTCAAGAGCCTCGACGAGACGGCGATGCGCAAGCTGGTGCACCGGGCGCTCACCGAAGAGCGTGGCCTGGGCAAGCGCCAGCTGAGTCTTAGCGATGAAGGGTTCCAGATCCTGTTTTCAGCCGCCGATGGTGATGGCCGGCGTTTGCTCAACCTGCTGGAAAACGCCTCGGACCTGGCCGAAGACAACAGCGAGATCGACGTCGAGCTGTTGCAAAGCCTGCTGGGGGATACCCGTCGACGCTTCGACAAGGGCGGCGAAGCGTTCTACGACCAGATTTCGGCGCTGCACAAATCCATCCGCGGCTCCAACCCCGATGCTGCCTTGTACTGGTTTGCGCGCATGATCGACGGCGGGTGCGATCCGTTGTACCTGGCGCGGCGGGTGGTGCGCATGGCCAGCGAAGACATTGGCAATGCCGACCCCCGGGCCCTGAGCCTGTGCCTGGCGGCCTGGGACGTGCAGGAGCGCCTCGGCAGCCCGGAAGGTGAACTCGCCGTGGCCCAGGCGATCACTTACCTGGCCTGCGCGCCGAAGAGCAACGCCGTGTACATGGGCTTCAAGGCGGCGATGCGCAGCGCCACCGAGCACGGTTCCCTCGAAGTGCCGTTGCACCTGCGCAACGCGCCGACCAAGCTCATGAAGCAGTTGGGCTATGGCGATGAATACCGTTACGCCCACGACGAGCCGGACGCCTATGCCGCCGGCGAAGACTATTTTCCTGACGAACTCGAACCCCAACGGTTCTATCAGCCGGTGCCCCGTGGCCTGGAGCTGAAGATCGGCGAGAAGCTCAACCACTTGGCACAACTGGACCGCTTGAGTCCACGGCAGCGGAGAAAACCTTGATCCCCTTGATCCTCGCAGTTTCCGCCGGCGGCGTGGCCGGTACATTGTTGCGTTTCGCCACGGGCAACTGGATCAACGCAAATTGGCCCCGGCACTTCTATACCGCGACGCTGGCCGTTAATATCGTGGGCTGTCTGCTGATCGGCGTTCTATACGGTCTGTTTTTGATGCGCCCGGAAGTGCCCATCGAGGTCCGTGCGGGCCTGATGGTCGGCTTTCTCGGCGGCCTGACGACTTTTTCATCCTTTTCACTGGATACGGTGCGCCTGCTGGAAAGCGGGCAGGTGCCGCTGGCCCTGGGCTATGCGGCCATCAGCGTATTCGGCGGGCTGCTCGCCACCTGGGCCGGCCTGTCCCTGACCAAACTTTGATAACGAGAGACCGACATGCTCGATTCCAAACTGTTACGTAGCAACCTTCAGGACGTAGCGGACCGCCTGGCATCCCGTGGCTTTGCCCTGGACGTCGCGCGCATCGAAGCGCTGGAAGAACAGCGCAAGACCGTCCAGACCCGCACCGAAGCCCTGCAGGCTGAACGTAACGCACGCTCCAAGTCCATCGGCCAGGCCAAGCAGCGCGGCGAAGACATCGCGCCGTTGATGGCCGATGTCGAGCGCATGGCGGGCGAATTGAGCGCGGGCAAGGTCGAGCTGGACGCGATCCAGACCGAGTTGGATTCGATCCTGCTGGGCATCCCGAACCTGCCTCACGAATCGGTGCCGGTCGGGGAAGACGAAGACGGCAACGTTGAAGTGCGCCGTTGGGGCACGCCGACAACCTTCGATTTCCCGGTTCAGGACCACGTGGCCCTGGGCGAGAAATTCGGTTGGTTGGATTTCGAAACCGCCGCCAAGCTGTCGGGTGCCCGTTTCGCCCTGCTGCGCGGGCCGATTGCCCGTCTGCATCGCGCCCTGGCGCAGTTCATGATCAACCTGCACGTCACCGAACACGGCTACGAAGAAGCCTACACGCCGTACCTGGTCCAGGCCCCGGCGTTGCAAGGCACCGGCCAGTTGCCGAAGTTCGAGGAGGACCTGTTCAAGATCAGCCGCGACGGCGAGGCTGACCTGTACCTGATCCCGACCGCCGAAGTGTCGCTGACCAACATCGTGGCCGGCGAAATCGTCGACGCCAAGCAGCTGCCGATCAAGTTCGTCGCCCACACGCCGTGCTTCCGCAGTGAAGCCGGGGCGTCGGGCCGTGATACCCGCGGCATGATCCGCCAGCACCAGTTCGATAAGGTTGAGATGGTCCAGATTGTCGAGCCGTCGAAATCCATGGAAGCGCTGGAAAGCCTGACCGCCAACGCCGAGAAGGTCCTGCAACTGCTGGAGCTGCCGTACCGCACGCTGGCCCTGTGCACAGGCGACATGGGCTTTAGCGCAGTCAAGACCTACGACCTGGAAGTCTGGATTCCGAGCCAGGACAAGTACCGCGAGATTTCCTCGTGTTCCAACTGCGGCGACTTCCAGGCCCGTCGCATGCAGGCGCGTTTCCGCAACCCGGAAACCGGCAAGCCGGAACTGGTCCACACTCTCAATGGCTCGGGCCTGGCGGTGGGCCGGACCCTGGTGGCAGTGTTGGAAAACTACCAGCAGGCCGACGGTTCGATCCGCGTGCCTGAGGTGTTGAAACCGTACATGGGCGGCATCGAGGTCATCGGTTAAATGGACTATTTGCCGCTGTTCCACAACCTGCGCGGTAGCCGCGTGCTGGTGGTTGGCGGCGGGGAGATTGCCTTGCGCAAGTCCCGCCTGCTGGTCGATGCCGGCGCGTTGCTGCGGGTGGTCGCGCCGGAGATCGAGCCGCAGTTGCGGGAATTGGTCGGTGGCAGCGGTGGCGAATGCGTCCTGCGTGGTTACCAGGAAGCCGACCTGGACGGCTGCGGCCTGATCATTGCCGCCACCGACGACGAACCTCTCAACGCCCAGGTATCCGCCGACGCCCATAAGCGCTGCGTGCCGGTCAACGTGGTGGACGCGCCGGCGCTGTGCAGCGTGATCTTCCCGGCGATTGTCGACCGCTCGCCCCTGGTGATCGCGGTGTCCAGTGGCGGCGACGCACCAGTGCTGGCGCGGCTGATCCGGGCCAAGCTGGAAACCTGGATTCCTTCGACCTACGGGCAACTGGCCGGGCTGGCGGCGCGTTTTCGCAGCCAGGTCAAAGGCCTGTTCCCGGATGTGCAGCAGCGCCGCGCATTCTGGGAAGAGGTGTTCCAGGGGCCCATCGCCGACCGTCAGTTGGCCGGGCAGGGCGCCGAGGCCGAGCGGCTGTTGCAGGAGAAAATCGCCGGTCAGGCGCCGAACGCGCCGGGTGAGGTTTACCTGGTGGGCGCCGGGCCGGGTGACCCTGACCTGCTGACCTTCCGCGCCCTGCGCCTGATGCAGCAGGCCGACGTGGTGCTGTACGACCGCCTGGTGGCACCGGCGATCCTGGAACTGTGCCGGCGTGATGCCGAGCGGATCTACGTCGGCAAGCGCCGCTCCGAACACGCCGTGCCCCAGGACCAGATCAACCAGCAATTGGTGGACTTGGCCCGACAGGGCAAGCGCGTGGTGCGATTGAAAGGCGGTGATCCGTTCATCTTCGGTCGCGGCGGTGAAGAGATCGAAGAGCTGGCGGCCCACGGCATCCCGTTCCAGGTCGTCCCGGGTATCACGGCGGCCAGTGGTTGCGCGGCCTACGCCGGGATCCCGCTGACCCATCGCGACTATGCCCAGTCGGTGCGTTTCATCACCGGCCATCTCAAGGATGGCACCAGTGACTTGCCGTGGGCGGACCTGGTTTCGCCCGCCCAGACCCTGGTGTTCTACATGGGGTTGGTGGGGCTGCCGGTGATCTGCGACGAGCTGATCAAGCACGGTCGCGCGGCGGATACGCCGGCGGCGTTGATCCAGCAGGGCACGACGTCGAACCAGCGGGTCTTCACCGGCACCCTGGCGGACTTGCCACGGCTGGTGGCTGAGCATGAAGTTCATGCGCCAACGCTGGTGATCGTTGGGGAAGTGGTACAACTGCGCGAGAAATTGGCCTGGTTTGAAGGGGCTCAGGGGCAGGTCTAGGAAGACTGCGTCGCGCCCAATCGCGGGTAAGCTCGCTCCCACACTCGCTCTCCAGTGAGCACAAAACCTGTGGGAGCGAGCTTGCTCGCGATGAGGCCCGTATATTCAGCACACGCTCGGAATCAGTCTCGGGCCCCTAGCCAAATCCCTTTCCCACTCAACCTTTCCCGATCATGGGCAACCATGAAATCCTGCTTCGGCCCCTTGGGCACGATCCCATTGGGGTTGATGGTCTTGTGGCTGCCATAGTAATGACCCTGGATATGCGTGAAATCCACGGTCTCGGCAATGCCCGGCCACTGATACAACTCCCGCAACCAATTCGACAGGTTCGGGTAATCGGCGATGCGCCGCAGGTTGCATTTGAAGTGGCCGAAATACACCGCATCGAAACGGATGATCGTGGTGAACAGGCGGATATCAGCTTCAGTCAGGTATTCGCCGGCCAGGTAGCGCCGGGTATTCAGCAAAGCCTCCAGTCGGTCCAGCTCGGCAAACAGCCCATCGAACGCTTCTTCGTACGCCGCTTGGGTCGTGGCGAATCCAGCACGGTACACACCGTTGTTCACCGCCGGGTAGATCCGCTCGTTCAAGGCATCGATATCGCGGCGCAGATGCTCGGGATACAGGTCCAAGTCGTTGCCAGTCAAACCATCGAAGGCGCTGTTGAACATGCGGATGATTTCCGCCGATTCGTTGTTGACGATGCGCTGTTGGCGTTTGTCCCACAGCGCTGGCACGGTGACGCGGCCGGTGTAGTCGGCGGTGTCGGCGGTGTAGCGCTGGTGCAGGAAGCTCAGGTTGTCGAGTTTGTCGCCGGTGGAGCCGTGGGCCTTGTCGAAGGTCCAGCCGTTTTCCAGCATCAGGTAGCTGACCACCGAGACATCGATCAGGTCTTCCAGGCCTTTGAGCTTGCGGAAAATCAGCGTGCGGTGGGCCCAGGGGCAAGCCAGGGACACATACAAATGGTAGCGCCCGGCCTCGGCGGCAAACCCGCTCTCGCCCGTGGGGCCGGCGCTGCCGTCGGCGGTGACCCAGTGACGGCGTTGCGCCTGTTCGCGCTGGAACGTGCCGTCCTTGCTTTCATACCACTGATCCTGCCAGCGGCCTTCGACTAACAAACCCATCTCGATCTCCTCGGCCAATAAACGTTGGAGACGAGTCTATTCCGATAGGTTCGAACAAAAAGCGCAAAGGTTAGGCGCTAATGATCGGTTAAATCGAACGGTCCCGGGCCGCCCAATACTGCCGGGCGCGATCGAAGGCTTCTTCGCGAGACAGGCCCAGGCCGCGCAAGGCCAGGGCCATGGTGGCGATCAGCGCCAGTTGCGGGTAGCTGTCCTCCACATCACCGCGCCAAATGGCTTTGAGATGTTCAGGGTCGAGGCTTTCCGGTTTGACGTGACGCTGCTCGGCCAGGCGCGGCCATTCTTCGTCCCAGCTGACGCCGCCGGTGGTGCCGTACAGGTGACTGTCGGCGTCCGGGTTGATCTCGATCTCGCCGCCGTCGCCCTTGATCACGATGGCGGTGTCGCCCAGCAAGCCGCTGGCATCGCGATGCACCGCCTGGTAGCCCGGATGGAAAATGCTCTGCAGCCCACAGCGGGCGCCCAGCGGATTGAGAATCCGCGCCAGCGAGTGGATCGGCGAGCGCAGGCCCAGGGTGTTGCGCAGGTCGATCATCCGTTGCATCTGCGGTGCCCAGTCCACCAGCGGCATGAAGGCCAGGCCACCGTTGTCCAGCGCGCTGCCGACCTGCTGCCAGTCGCGGCAGAGCGGGATTTGCAAAAACGCCAACAGTTGTTCGGTGTAGAGCCGGCCCGCCGTGTGGGCGCCGCCGCCGTGCATGAAAATCCGCACGCCGTTTTGCCCAAGGCACTTGGCCGCCAGCAGGTACCACGGCAAATGGCGCTTCTTGCCGGCGTAGGTTGGCCAGTCGAGGTCCACCGTCAGCGCCGGGACCACCAGGCGTTCACGCAGGGCTTCGGTGAAGCCGGCCATTTCCTCGGCGCTTTCTTCCTTGTGCCGCAACAGCATCAGGAAGGCGCCGAGCTGGGTCTCCTCGACCTTTTCGTCCAGCACCATGCCCATGGCCTCGCGGGCTTCTTCGCGGGTCAGGTTGCGGGCGCCGCGCTTGCCTTTGCCCAGGATGCGCACGAATTGAGCGAACGGATGTTCGGCCGGGGTTTCCAGGGTCAGCGATGGGAAGTCGGTCATAAGCAATTCGTCGGTTTGGGCAGGCCCGCCAGCTTGGCGGCGAGTTTGGCGGGAGTGCCTTTGAACAATCGGTTCAGGTGCAGGCTGTTGCCCTTGTCCGCGCCCAGTTTCAGCGCGGTGTACTTGATCAGCGGCCGGGTCGCGGGGGAAAGCTGGAATTCATGGTAAAAGCCGCGCAGCAATTCGAGGATCTCCCAGTGTTCGGGGCTCAACTCGATGTCTTCGGCGGCGGCCAGGGCCGTGGCGACGTCGGCCGACCAGTCCTCCAGGTCGGCCAGGTAGCCGTCCTTGTCCAGCGCGATGGTGCGCTCGCCCAGGTTCAGCGTGTTCATAGCCAGGTGTTGACCTTGTCGTGCTCGATCGATAGCTCGACGAAACCTGAGTAGTTGATGGCTTCGGCCCAGTCTGGGGTGTCCAGGCCGCGGGCCTGGAGATCTTCGGCGAGCACGAACAGATTCAGGCCGGTGGCCTGCAGCTGTTCAAACGGTGAACTGCCCGGTTGCAACGCGTACGTCGCGTCGCCGCAGAGCAGCAGCGCATCCTGGTCGCCCAGTACCCGCAGGCAACTGGCGAGACGGTTATCGCCGAAGGGCGAATGAGACAACACATGCAAAGTCGACATCAGAGGGTGATCACTTGGTCGTAACGGTCGATGAGCGCGGCGATTTGCGGCGCGCTCAGTGCTTTCATGTCGGCCAGCGCCAGGGTGTCGAGGGTGACACCGCGTTCGGCGGCGCTGTCGGCGCAGACAAACAGGTCGTCGACGCCAAACATCGGCAATGCCTGCAAGTTCGCGCTCAGGTCCTTTTGCTGGACGGCCTTGGCGTTCTGGCCGCTCGTCAGCTGGAACACCCCATCATCGAGAAACAGCAGGCCGATGGGCAGGTCGAACGCGCCGCCGGCCAGGACGATGTCCAGCGCTTCACGGGCGCCGGGGCCGGACCAGGGGGCCTGGCGGCTGATCAGCAATAAAGACTTGGCCATCACGCGCCTCCAAAACAGATCAAGCGGTCGGCGTCCTGGATCGCATCGTGCAACTGGCCCAGCCCGGACAAGGCCCAAGGGGCGTCGACGCTGACCGCCGAACGCTGGTAGCGCTGGGCCTCTTCCTCGTTCAACACGCCACGGCGCAACGCCGCCGCGATGCAGACCACACCGTCGAGCTGGTTGTCGCTGACAAAGGTTCGCCACTGCTGGGGGAGGTCATGTTCGTCCTGGGGCGTGACGACACTGGCGCAGGCGTTGTAGACGCCGTCCTGATAGAAAAACAGCCGCACGATTTCATGCCCACCGGCCAGCGCGGCCTGGGCAAACAGCAAGGCACGGCGCGAGGAGGGCGCATGGGCGGCGGAAAACAGCGCGATGGCGAACTTCATGACAGACCCGATCAGCAAAACTGCGGCCATGATAAAGCTTTATGGGCGGTGGGGCGATTGCCAGGAGATTCAACACAAAGGGGCATGCTTTGGATACTTTGTGGCGAGGGGATTCATCTTGTGGCGAGGGGATTTATCCCCGCTGGGCTGCGAAGCAGTCCCTTGACCCGCCAACGCGGTGTATCAGACAGGCCTCGGTGGCGAAAGAGGGGCCGCTTCGCAGCCCAGCGGGGATAAATCCCCTCGCCACAGGTGGTATTCAATCCATTCGAGCTACTGCTTGAGCCCATGCAACTCGCAATATTCCACCCACTCCATCCCCGCCATCTCCGCCACTTCCCTGTGCACTTCCAGGCGCTGGGCCTGGTAGTCCTGGGGCGAGGCGGCGGTCAGTTGCAGGGTCAGTTCCCAGGCGAACAGGCCCAGGCGCTCGGCCTCGGCTTCGAACGCTTCATGCAAGCGTTCGGCGCGGTACTGCGCCGCGGTCTCGCCCTTGGCCTGGGCCAGCAGCGGGTTGAGGTTGTCCAGCTCGACGCGCAGCGCGGGGCGCTCATCGAGGAATTTTTCCAGGGCCTGTTCGTGTTGCTGTCCGGTTGCCGCCATGGTTACTCCTTGGGTGACTGCTTCTTGCTGGCCTTGGCCGCAGCCGCCAGGCATTCGAGGGCGAATTGTTCGGTGTAGGTCATCTGGATCGGCGTGGTTTCGCCCTTGACGGTGCGTTCGCCGTCGAGGATGTAGCGAATCCGCTTGTCGGTGACGCCGATTCGTTTGGCGATCCAGGCCGGCGTCTGGCCGATCTGGCTGATCAGTTTGTCGGCATATTCGGCGGTGGGTTTGTAGAACTCGGCGTTGGGTGTCATGGGGGCGTTCCGCGATGGCTGGTGGCAATGGCGCGACAGGGTGCGCGAATCGTTGGCCGATGTCGCGTGTAAATTTCAGTAAAGCAGCACGAAGGCGGGGGCCGCAGTGCTAAAGTCCGTTTTTTTCTCGATGAGTGAACGCGATGCGTATGTTGACGGTGGCCCTGGCCGCCACCTTGCTGGCCGGCTGCGCGGGTTCGGCGATGAACCAGGCCCGGACTCAAGCCCCTTACAAGACGATGACTTCGGACAAGCCCGAACAGGTCGTGGCCCAGTGCATACAGTTTTCCTGGCAGGACGAAGCGGTGTTCGGCGTCGATGCCGGCGCTTACCTGCAACCGGGCAAGAAGGGCGGATCGACGGTTTACACGCGCTCTGCTGAATCCTTTGTCGATTTGGAAGCCGGTGCGACAGGCACCGCGTTGAATTATTACGCCAAGCATGACGACTTCGTGGCCAAGCGTCGGTTGGCGGCGTTGGCGACTTGTCTGTAAACGGATCGCACCTGACACCCGGATCCTATGTGGGAGCGGGCTTGCTCGCGAAAGCGGCGGGTCAATCGACATCGATGTTGAATGTTAAGCCGTCTTCGCGAGCAAGCCCGCTCCCACAGGGGTTGTGCTTCAGGTGTCCAGGCGCTTCTGGAAAAAGAAGTGCTGGTGGCCTGGCGGGTAGTCGTCGATCTGGCCGATTTCCGTGAAACCGTGCTTCCTGTAGAACGCCGGCGCCTGGAAGTCGAAAGTGTCCAGCCAGATGCCCACGCAGTTTTTCTCCCTGGCCAGGTCTTCGACCTTCTGCATCAACGCCGAACCCGTGCCTTGGCCTCGCGCCTGTTCCGGCACCACCAGCAACTCGATATAAAACCAACGGAAAAACACTCGTCCGTAGAGCCCGCCCACGATCTCGTTGCTGTGTTCGTCGCGCACCAGCCAGGCGACCAGTTCAGGCGTTGTTCCGCCGGTCTTGGCGGTGTTGTAGGCGCGTAGCGGGGCGAGGATGGCTTGGCGCTCTTCGTCGGTCGGGGCGTCCGTGCGTTCGATTCGCAGCGTCATCGGCGATGTCCTTATGCATGTATGGATGAGCCGCCGAGCCTATCGCAAAGGGAAACCTGAAGTCACCCGGCTGTCAGGAAACAGGCGCATTACGTAAACCGGGCCATACTGCCTAATGCTCTTGATGCGATCCCCCTTTAAAACAAGAAGAGACCGACTCATGAAGTTCGAATCCTTTGCGCGGGTACTCGTCGCCACCTCCCTGACCCTCGGTTGTTTGTATGCCCAGGCTGCCTCCCAGGCGCCGGTCGCCGCCGAGAACGGCATGGTGGTCACTGCCCAGCACCTGGCGACCCACGTGGGTGTCGACGTGCTCAAGAACGGCGGCAATGCCGTGGATGCGGCGGTGGCCGTGGGGTATGCACTGGCGGTGGTGTACCCGGCGGCGGGGAACCTGGGCGGCGGTGGCTTCATGACGCTGCAACTGGCCGATGGCCGCAAGACCTTCCTGGATTTTCGTGAAAAGGCGCCCCTGGCCGCCACGGCCGACATGTACCTGGACAAGGACGGCAATGTCGTTCCCGAACTCAGCACCCGCGGGCACCTGGCGGTAGGTGTGCCCGGTACCGTCTCCGGCATGGAGCTGGCGTTGCAGAAGTACGGCAGCAAACCCCGGGCCGAGCTGATCGCCCCGGCCATCCGGTTCGCCGAGGACGGCTTCACCCTGGAGCAGGGCGATGTCGATCTGCTGGAAACCGCCACCGATGTGTTCAAGAAGGACACGCGCGATTCCGGCGCGATCTTCCTGCACAACGGCGAGCCGATGCAGGTCGGCCAGAAGCTGGTGCAAAAAGACCTCGCCAAGACCTTGCGTGAAATCTCCACCAAGGGTGCCGATGGCTTCTATAAAGGTTGGGTGGCCGATGCCCTCGTCACCTCCAGCCAGGCCAACAAAGGCATCATCACCCAGGCCGACCTGGACAAATACAAGACCCGGGAACTGGCCCCGGTGGAATGTGACTATCGCGGCTACCACATCATTTCGGCACCGCCACCCAGTTCCGGCGGGGTGGTGCTGTGCCAGATCATGAACATCCTTGATGGTTATCCAATGAAGGACCTGGGCTTCCATTCGGCCCAGGGCATGCACTATCAGATCGAAGCCATGCGCCACGCCTACGTGGACCGCAACAGCTACCTGGGTGATCCGGATTTTGTGCAGAACCCCATCGACCACCTGTTGGATAAAAACTACGCCGCCAAACTGCGGGCCGCGATCGAGCCGCAAAAGGCCGGTGAGTCGCAGAAAATCAAACCTGGCGTGGCGCCCCACGAGGGCAGCAACACCACCCATTACTCCATCGTCGATCAATGGGGTAACGCCGTTTCCGTCACCTACACCCTCAACGATTGGTTCGGTGCCGGCGTCATGGCGAGCAAGACCGGGGTCATTCTCAACGATGAAATGGACGATTTCACCGCCAAGATCGGTGTGCCCAACATGTACGGCCTGGTGCAGGGCGAAGCCAACGCCATCGCGCCGGGCAAGGCGCCGCTGTCATCCATGAGCCCGACCATTGTCACCAAGGACGGCAAGACGGTGATGGTGGTGGGGACCCCGGGCGGCAGCCGCATCATCACGGCGACCTTGCTGACCATCCTCAACGTGATCGACTACGGCATGAACCTGCAGGAAGCCGTCGATGCGCCGCGTTTCCACCAGCAGTGGATGCCCGAGGAAACCAATCTGGAAACCTTCGCGGCCAGCCCGGATACCCAGAAACTGTTGGAGAGCTGGGGCCACAAGTTTGCTGGCCCGCAGGACCCCAACCATATTGCCGCGATCCTGGTGGGCGCCCCATCATTGGGTGGCAAGCCGGTGGGCAAGAACCGCTTCTATGGCGCTAACGACCCCCGTCGCAATACCGGGTTGTCGCTGGGTTATTAATGGACTGCGAGCATTCAACACCGTTTGAAGAGGGAAAGTCATGAACACCGCATTGCTGATCATCGATGTCCAGAAAGGGCTGTGCAGCGGCGAAGAAGAATGCTTCGACATCCAGCGCGTCATCCGGACCATCAACGACCTCAGTGCGAAGGTCAGGGCCTTGGGCTTGACGGTGATCCTGGTCCAGCACGAAGAGCTGGAAGGCTCGCTGACCCATGGCTCTGCCGCCTGGCAACTGGCCGACGATCTGCTGATCGCTGCGGATGACCTGCGGGTGCGCAAGACCACGCCGGACGCCTTCTACCAGACCGATCTGCTCTCGTTGTTGCAAGCTCGCGGCATCGACCGCCTGGTGATCTGCGGGCTGCAAACCGACTATTGCATCAACGCCACCGTGCGCCAGGCCCATGCCCTGGGCTATGACGTGGTCCTGGCTGCCGACGCTCACTCCACGGTGGCCAACGGCAGCATGGCCGCCGAGCAGATCATCGCCAACCACAACAACCGGCTGGGGCGCTTGAGCAGTGCGGTGTCGCGGATCGATATTGTGCCGGCGGGGGAGGTGCGCCTGTAGCTGGGGCATCGGTGCGATAAAACTGTGGCGAGGGAGCTTGCTCCCGCTCGATTGCGCAGCAATCGCAAAGAACCAAGGGTCGCTTCGCAACCCAGCGGGAGCAAGCTCCCTCGCCACAACATCACATGGCTCACCATCGGTGGCGGCTGATCAAGGCGCGCCAAACACCATCGTCCAGTAAACCCCCGCATCACTGCGCGAGTCGTTGGCATACGCCGCGCCCATTTGGGTGAACATCGGGTTCATCAGGTTGGCGCAGTGTCCGGGGCTGGCCAACCAGTCTTGCATGGCCTTGTTCGGGGAGCCTTGTCCGGCGGCGATGTTTTCGCCGATCTTGCGCCCACGGAAACCGGCGCTTTTGGCGCGGTCGGCGACGGAGCGGCCGTCGGGGTCCTGGTGGGCGAAATAATTGCCTCGGGCCATCGCCCGGCTGTGCCCCTGGGCCGCTGTCCCGAGGGCGGCGTTCCAACTCAGCGGCCGGGCGGCGGCAAAGCGCTGGCGGCCACACATCCTGGAGCGGGCTCGGGCGGCGTTGACCTGGGCCAGCAAGCTCTTGTCTGCGGAGGCCGCATCGTTGACCCGGCCACCGCCCATGGGTTGTGCCAGCACCACGCGCCATTCATCACCGACCCGATTGACGCCAATATCGGTGTACTGGTTGTCCAACAGCGCCGAGCAGTGTTCGTCTGCCAGCATCTCGAAGGCTTCTTCGGCGTCTCGCGCATCCGTCAGGCGGATGCTACGTACGGCCTGGGCTTGATAGCCGGAGTCCTTCAAGGTGTCCCGCAAACCCCCACGAAAGCCGATCGGCAAGGCCAGGCTCGAGCGCAGCACCAAGGGCGGCACGGCGCGCACTGTGCGCCATTCACAGCGGTGGGGTTGGCGGCGATAGTCATTGATCGCGCCCACCAATTGCCCTTCGCCCCGGGCATGGGCGGGGCTGGCGAACACAGGAAGCAAGGTGACAAGGCAAAGCGAAGCGAGACGGCAAGAGCGAACAGTGTGGCGCATGGGGCGAACGGCTCAGGAGGGGAGTTGCTTTAGCGCCAGGCTTGGCGCCGATCAGCCGCTAAGCACATCGCTGGGGTGGGCGAGGTTTTCACGGCTGGGGTAGGACTGTGGGTTTGAAAACAAGTTTCAGGTGGAGGAAGACTTATCTGTGGGCCTGCGCAAGTCCCTCGCCACAATGGGGTTCAGTCAGTTCAACTGTGCTCAGCCACTGGCGCCTTGACCCGCTCAACCTTGCGATAAGTCAGCAACACAATGCCCGTCACCACAATCACGCCACCCAATACCTGGCCCGGGTTGAGCATCTGGTCCAGCACCAGCCAGCCGATCAGCAGGGTCGCCAGCGGTTCGATGTTCATCACCGGGGCGTTGCGCGGCATGTCCAGGCGGGGCACGGAAATGAACAGCACGATAAACCCGGTGCCGTAGAGCACCACCAACGTCGCCAGGGCCAACCAGCCGTTGCTGGTGGCCGGCAGGTCGAAGCCGCCGGGGAGGGCGCCGGTCAGGCCGGCGAGGTTGACGCTGCTGAAGACAATGAAAATCGTCAGCAGGCTGCGCACCGAACCGCGCACCTGGGACAGCTTGTGATCGGTGATCCACAGTGCGCAGGCGAAGACGCAAGCGGCGCAGAAGGCCAGGCCCACTCCCAACAGCCATTGCGGGCCGACGCTCTGTTCCGACGATAAACGGGCCGGCACCTCCAATACGAACACCAGCCCCACCAGGATCATCCCCATCAATGCGGCGGTGCGCGCGGTTGGTCGTGGCCCGCCCAGTGCCCAGGTCAGCAACGCCAGCAAAATCGGAAAGACATTGCCCACCAACAGGGCCAGCGCCACCGGCACCCGCGCCACGGCGGAGTACAGGCACAGGCTCTGGGCACCGATCAACAGCCCCAGCGTCAACTGCCAACGCCACGCACCGGGCGGCAAACGCAGGCTTTGGCGTTGCCACAGCACCATCGCGGCCAACACCAGCAGCGTTCCACCCGAGCGCAGCAGGATCGCCAGTAGCACACCGGCCCCGTCGTCGAATGCCGCCCGCGCGGCAACATGATTGCCGGCGAAGGCACAGCCCATGCACAGCAGGACGAGCACCGCGAGGTGGCGTGGTAACGGAGCGGGGGTGTCGGGTGCAGCAGTGGCGCGAGTCATGGCAGTGTCTCAAAGGGTCAATTATTTTTAGTTATAGGTTGTCGTACAACATGGTTTTGTACCCCATAGCGTTGTAAGAGACAAGGTTCGAATCCCGATGACCTGTTACGTCGGCGCAGCGACTCCTCGCAAGACCTCGTACGCAGCCCTGCGCTTTGCTGTACAACAACCTGACCAATGTGTCGTTTACATCCTCGCCCTTTTTGCGGAGCCATCCATGCGCCTGGCCGATTTCATCCTCGACAATATCGAGCCGATTCTCCAGGCGTGGGAAGACTTCGCCAAAACCATCACGCCGGCTTCCGAGGGCATGGATTCCGTGGCGCTTCGTGACCACGCCGAACAGATGCTGCGAACCATCGCCGCGGACCTGCGCACCTCGCAAACGCGCAAGGAACGGATCGCCAAGTCCCACGGTGACGCCCCGGCGACGGATGCCGAAACCCCTGCAGAAACCCATGCGATCATTCGTCAATCCTCGGGTTTTACGGTGGAACAGATGGTCTCGGAGTACCGGGCGCTGCGCACCAGTGTGCTGATGCTCTGGATGCCGCACACCCAGCTGGAGCACAAGCAGGTCATGGATGACTTGATCCGCTTCAACGAAGCCGTGGACCAGGCCTTGGCGGAATCAGTGGTCAGTTATTCGTCGGCGGTCGATGCGGCGCGCAATATCTTCCTCGGGATCCTGGGGCATGACCTGCGCAGCCCCTTGGGCGCCATCCTGCTGAGTTCCGAGGTGCTGTTGCGGGCGGGGGACCTGCCCGCCAAAGCGACCAAGATCTCTTCGCGGATCTACACCAGCGTCAAGCGGGCCACCAAGATTGTCGGCGACCTGCTGGACTTCACCCGCACCCAACTGGGGTCCGGCATTCCAGTGCAGCGCTTCAACGGTGACCTGGTGGCGGCCTGCGAAGGCATGGTGGAGGAGGCGCGGGCCTATCACCCGGAAAACAGAATCCTGTTTGAAACCACCGGTCCTCTGGAAGGATTGTTTGACCAGGCACGAATGGAACAGGTGTTCTCTAACCTGATCGGCAATGCCGTCCAGCATGGTACCGAGGGCACGCCGATTACTGTTTCATTGAGCGCCGAAGAGGACACGGCGGTCGTTGCGATCAACAACCAGGGCAAACCTATCGCCGAAGACGCCATCGGCAGCATCTTCAACCCGATGGTCCGGCAGTTGCACAGCGGTGAAATGCAATATGGCTCGACGGCCGGGCTGGGGCTTGGCCTGTATATCGCCTCAGCGATCGTAGCGGCCCACAAGGGCACCATCGAGGTACATTCGAAGGTGCGATCGGGCACCACCTTTACCGTTCGGATCCCCCTTCACGCGGACTGATTGTCTGCCCAGGCGCGAAGGGTGTGTACTTGTACGATGTCTTATCACGTAGTAAAACAGTCGTCCCGTCCAATAATAATTAACGGAGACGCACGATGGATGCTTCGCAATCTGCACCCGCCGCCGATCAGGGCCGCCGGGTATTCCTGAAAAAATCCCTGGTGGTCTCGGCGGCTGCCGCCACCCTTGGCAATCTGCCGGGGCTCGCCCAGGCCGAGCCCTTGAGCCAGCGTTACCCGGACCCGCTGATCAATATCCTTGACCCCAGCTTCATGGACTTGCGCATTTTCAACGCCAGTGTGGAAAAACTCGCCACCGGCCTGCGTTGGGCGGAAGGGCCGGTGTGGATTGGTGACGGCCGTTATCTGCTGGTCAGTGATATTCCCAACAACCGCATCGTGCGCTGGGACGAAGTCACCGGCGACCTGTCGGTGTACCGTGAGAATTCCAACTTCTCCAACGGCATGTGCCGTGATCGCCAGGGGCGGCTGCTGGTGTGCGAAGGCTCCACCACGTCCAGCGAAGGGCGACGTGTCACTCGCACTGAACACAACGGCACGATTACCGTGCTGGCGGACAGTTTCGAGGGCAAGCCTTTCAACTCGCCCAATGACATCGTGTGCAAACGGGACGGTTCGGTCTGGTTCACCGACCCACCGTTCCAGACCGGCAACAACTACGAAGGGCACAAAGTCACCCCCACTCAACCCCACGCCGTGTATCGCGTCGACGGCGAGACCGGCAAGGTTACCCGGGTCATCGACGACCTGGCGGGGCCGAACGGCCTGTGCTTTTCCCCAGACGAGAAAACCCTCTACGTGGTCGAAGGCCGGGCCAAGCCCAACCGCCTGATCTGGGCGATCACGGTCAAGGACGACGGCACGCTGGGCGACCGGCGCAAGCACATCGAAGGCCTGGACTACGCGGCTATCGACGGGATCAAGTGCGACGAGGGCGGCAACCTCTGGTGCGGCTGGGGCGGCAACGGCGACCCCAAGGCCGACCTGGAGAAACTCGATGGGGTACGGGTGTTCAACCCCGAAGGCAAGGCCATCGGGCACATCTCCTTGCCGGAACGCTGCCCTAACGTTTGCTTTGGTGGCCGGGAAGGCAATCGGTTGTTCATGGCTGGCAGCCACTCGTTGTATTCGCTGTTCGTGAATACCCGGGGGGCGACGTTTGCCTGAGTCAGTGTAATCACTGTGGCGAGGGAGTTTGCTCCCGCTGGGCTGCGAAGCAGCCCTGAAACCTGACACCTCGTTGTGTCAGGTTGACTGGATTCATTCTTTGGGGCCGCTTCGCGGCCCAGCGGGAGCAAGCTCCCTCGCCACAGGAGCCTGGGTGCTCCCTGGCGCCACAAACCCCGCCAAAGGCGCCGTACTGCCACGCACCGTCAACTCAAACGGTAGCAACACATGCCGTTGGGCAATCGGCTTCTTCTCGATCAGCGCAATCAGCATCTCCACCGCTTTTTGGCCAAACGCTTCGGCAGGTTGCGAAATGGTGGTCAGGGGCGGGTCGCAATAGGCGGCGAAAGGAATATCGTCAAACCCCACCAGGGAAATATCCTCGGGCACTCGCAAGCCCATTTGCTTGATGCGCTTGAGCGCGCCGATGGCCATCTCGTCGTTTTCACAGAACAGTGCGCTGGGGCGGTCGGCCCGTTCCAGCATGGCCTCGGCACCCTCATAACCCGCCTTCAAGGTGAAGTCGCCATGGCAGATCAGGCTCGGGTCGACCGCGATGCCGGCCTGCTCCAAGGCTTGCTGGTAACCGGCGACACGGTCGAGGGTCAGCGGGCTGCTGCGAGGCCCCTTGATAATGCCGATGCGGCGGTGACCGAGGCCGATCAGATGCTCGGTCATGGCCTGGGCGGCGGCGCGGTTGTCGAGGCTGATGGTCGGGTAGGGCGCGCCTTTGACCACTTCGCAAGCGTTGACCAGCGGCAGGGAATCGACGCCCGAGGGAAGTGATTCGAACGGGTCGCTGGCCCGCAACTGGATCACCCCGTCGGCTTGGTGGGCGTAGACCAGGGCGGCGAATTCCCGCTCGATTTGCGCCCGACCCTGGGTGTCGCACAACAGCAATCGGTAGCCCGCCGCCTGGGCCGCCTGTTGGGCACCACTGATGACCCGGGCAAAAAAGGTATTGGCGATGGTCGGCACCAGGATCACCAGGTTACCGGTGCGGCGGGAGCGAAACTGCACGGCCATCAGGTTCGGTCGATAGCCGGCCTGTTCCACTGCCGCATTGACCTTGTCCCGCGTTTCGGGAAGCACCCGCTCGGGGGATTTCAGCGTTCTGGACACCGTGGCCACCGACACACCGGCCAACCGGGCCACTTCACGGATATTGGACAAGATCACCTCGATTCGGCGCCAGGAATGCCGGCACGGTGAGGGAGCTTACCGCAGGTTGCGTGCCGCACAAACGGTCATTCATGGCGCGTGAGGTTTGACACGACGGAAAACTGAGCCTAGATTTCCGTCATGATGTAACCGGTTACATCGTCAGCAACCGCAAAAGAGAATCGCGATGAATCCTGTAGCACCCAAAATAAGAATCGGCTTTGTCGGCGGTGGAGAGGGCGCTTTCATCGGCCAGGCCCATCGTCAGGCCGCGGGCCTGGACGGCGGTTTCGAGCTGGTGTGCGGCGCGTTCAGCCGCGATGCCCAGAACAACCGGCAAACCGGCGCGGCCCTTGGCCTGCCCGCATCCCGTTGCTACAGCGACTGGCAGCAGATGCTGGACACCGAAGCGGCGTTGCCAGCGGACCAGCGTATGGAACTGCTGGTCATCGTCACCCCCAATCACCTCCATGCTCCCATCGCCAGCCAGGCGCTGAAGGCCGGTTTCCATGTGTTCAGCGAAAAGCCCGCGGCGCTGAACCTGCGTGAATTGCTCGCCCTGAAAGAAGCGGTTGAGAGCAGCGACCGGCTCTATGGCCTGGCCCACACGTACCTGGGTTATCCCATGGTCTGGCAGGCCCGGGACATGGTGCGCTCGGGGGTGATCGGCGCGGTGCGCAAAGTGCTGGTGGAATACCCCCAAGGCTGGCTCAGCCAGGACGTCGCCGGGCAGGGCAACAAGCAGGCCGGCTGGCGCGACGACCCGCAACAGTCAGGGCTGGGCGGCTGTATTGGCGACATCGGCACCCACGCGTTTTCCCTGGCGGAGTTCGTTGCGGACCAAGCCGTCGAGCGAATTTGCGCGATGTTGGGCACCCACATCCAGAGCCGCCGGTTGGACGATGATGTGTCGATGCTGTTCCAAATGAACGCTGGCGCCAGTGGTGTGTTGATCGCCAGCCAGGTCTGCGCCGGTGAAGAGAACCCGCTGAAGATCCGCGTCTATGGCGACAGGGGCGCGCTGGAGTGGCGCCAGGAAGAACCGACGAGCCTGATCCATCGCGCCCTCGACCAACCCCTGCGCATCCTGCGCTGCGGTGTCGGCCAGCCCTGGTTGTGCGAGGCCGCCACCCAGCGCATGCGCTTGCCCGCCGGGCATCCCGAAGGGTATCTGGAGGCCATGGCCAATCTCTACGGCGATTTCGCCCGTGCCATTCGCGGCAATGTCCAAGGCCACGAAGCCCCCGGCGTACCCGGCATCGAAGTCGGCCTGCGCGGCATGGCGTTCATCGAGGCGGCCATTGCCAATCATCGCGGCGAGGCCAAATGGACCGCCCTGGCCTGTGCCCTATGAACCCGGAGAACTCTATGACGTCCCCGCTTGAAGCACCCACGGGCCTGCGCGGCCCAGGTATTTTCCTGGCGCAGTTCATGTCCGCCGAAGCGCCGTTCGACACCCTGGCCAACATCGCCCAGTGGGCCGCATCGCAAGGCTACAAGGCTGTTCAACTGCCGACGTCGGGCACGCAGTACATCGACCTGGCCCGGGCCGCCGAGAGCCAGGACTATTGCGACGAGCTCAAGGCCACATGCGCGCAATTCGGCGTCGAGATCAGCGAGTTGTCGACGCACCTGCAAGGCCAGTTGGTGGCGGTGCACCCGGCATTCGACGCGCTGTTCGACGACTTCGCCCCGGCCCCTCTGCGTGGCCAGCCCGAGGCGCGGACCGAGTGGGCGATCGAGCAACTGAAACTGGCCGCCCGCGCCAGCCAGCGCTTGGGCCTCAAGGCGCACGCGACGTTTTCCGGTGCGCTGTTGTGGCCGTACTTGTACCCGTGGCCGCAGCGCCCGGCCGGCCTGGTAGAGCAAGGTTTCGCCGAACTGGCTCGGCGCTGGTTGCCGATTCTGGACGCCTTCGATGCGGCGGGCGTGGACCTGTGCTACGAGATCCACCCCGGCGAAGACCTGCACGACGGCGCCTCGTTCGAGCGCTTCCTGGAGGCCGTCGATCATCATCCGCGAGCAGCGATTCTCTACGATCCCAGCCATTTGCTACTGCAACAGATGGATTACCTGGGCTTCATCGACCGTTACCACGCGCGCATCCGCATGTTCCACGTCAAGGACGCCGAGTTCCGCCCCGATGCCCGTTCCGGGGTGTACGGCGGTTATCAGGGCTGGGTGGATCGCCCCGGCCGGTTCCGCTCGCTGGGCGATGGCCAGATCGATTTCAAATCGATCTTCAGCAAACTGACTCAATACGATTTCAGCGGCTGGGCGGTGTTGGAATGGGAATGCTGCCTGAAGGATTCCCAGCAGGGCGCCGCAGAAGGCGCGGCGTTCATCCGGCAGCACATGATCAGCAAGACCCGCAAGGCGTTTGATGATTTTGCCGGGGTGACGGCTGATGAAGGCTCCAATCGACGGCTGTTGGGCCTGTCGAGGTAACCCGTCCAACACAAAAGCTGTGCAAGGCCTGAGTTATTTATTAGCTGCCCCACAAGAACAACAAATAAAACGGTGACGGTCATGACCACGATGAATGCACGCTTGAGCGTGATGATGTTCCTGCAGTTCTTTATCTGGGGTGGCTGGTTCGTCACCCTCGGTACCTTCCTCTCCAGCACACTGGGTGCCAGCGGCGGGCAGGTCGGCATGGCGTTCTCCACGCAGTCGTGGGGGGCGATCATCGCGCCATTCGTGATCGGCCTGATCGCCGACCGCTATTTCAATGCCGAGCGCATCCTGGCGGTCCTGCACCTGCTGGGCGCGGTGTTGCTGTACCAGCTGTATTCGGCGCCTGATTTCAGCGTGTTCTACCCGTATGTGCTGGCGTACATGGTGGCCTACATGCCAACCCTGGCCCTGGTCAACTCCGTGGCGTTCCGGCAGATGCGCGACCCGGCGCTGGAGTTCTCCCGTATCCGGGTCTGGGGCACCGTCGGCTGGATCGTCGCGGGGGTGGTGATCAGTTTTGTGTTTGCCTGGGATTCGCGTGAAGCGATCTCGGCCGGTGGTTTGCGTAATACCTTCCTGATGGCGGCCATCGCGTCGCTGGTCCTGGGGCTCTACAGCTTTACGCTGCCCAACACCGCCCCGCTCAAAGACCCGGCGAGCGCCGGCGGCATCAAGCAATTGCTGGGGCTGGATGCCTTGGGCCTGTTGAAGGACCGCAGCTACCTGGTGTTTTTCATCGCCTCGATCCTGATCTGCATTCCCTTGGCGTTCTACTACCAGAATGCCAACCCGTTCCTGGCCGAGACCGGCATGACCAACCCCACGGCGAAGATGGCCATCGGGCAAGTCTCCGAAGTGCTGTTCATGCTGCTGTTGCCGCTGTTCATCCAGCGTTTCGGCATCAAGCTGGCGCTGTTGGTGGGCATGCTGGCGTGGGCCTTGCGCTACCTGTTGTTCGCCTACGGCAATAACGGCGACCTGGCGTTCATGCTGTTCACCGGCATTGCGCTGCACGGCATCTGCTACGACTTCTTTTTTGTCTCGGGGCAGATCTACACCGACGCCAAGGCGCCGAAGCATTTGCGCAGCTCGGCCCAGGGGCTGATTACGTTGGCGACTTATGGCCTGGGCATGCTGGTCGGGTTCTGGGTGGCGGGACAGGTGACCGATCACTTTGCCGTGGCCGGCGGCCATGACTGGAAAAACATCTGGCTATTCCCGGCCGGTTTCGCGTTGGTGGTATTTGTCTGCTTCCTGTTGACCTTCAGCGGCCGCCAGGCAGTCGTCGCGCCCTCAAAGGCCTGAAGCAGGCTCGATCAGCTGGGCGCCCGTCATTTATGGCTGACGTCCAGTTTGGTGTAGGTCACTTTCCCGCCTTCGGTGGAATACCCGACGTTGTCCAGGGTGTAGACGCCGGCCTTGAAGTAGAAGTTGTAGCCGTACCAGGACGGATCCAGCTTCACCTGCTTGCCTGCGTTGTTGATCAGCACCGAGAGTTGGCCCTGTTTGTCCATTTGCAAGGAGTAAGTGAAGACTTTGTTCAAGGCAACGTTCGGCACGGTAAAGATCACCGGGCTCTTCGCGTCCTTGGGCTTGACCCGGTATTCGACGTCCAGGTTGCCGCTGCCCTTGGCGAAGCGGTACACCAGTTTCAGCAGGGGAGCAGGCGCATCCTTGGCATGGATCTGCGCGACAACCACGCGACCGACCGAAGGCACCTGGTTCACGGACAGCGTTCCCTTCAGGCTGTTGATGCCGCTGTTGTAGCGCCAGTTGCGCAACTTGCCGTCTTTCGAGGTTTCCCGCAGCTCGGAACGCGGGTATTCGCTTTTGCCCGTGTGAGAACCCGTCACCGGCGCCCAGAACACAATTTTGTCACCAGTGTTGGTGAAGTACGCGTTGCGCAGCGTCGGGACGGCTTTGGTCGCAACGGTCAGGGCCGGTGTTTGGATGGGCAGCGTGAGGTTCCAGACGGTCAGGTCGATCATGGTAAAAAGCTCTGGCAGGCTGGCGCTCGTGGGCGTTCAGCCGAGGTGTGCGAGGGCCTTCCGTGGCGCTGTTTCCAGCTTATCGACGAGGAATTGTTTTGCTGGAGGAGCAACTGACGGATGGTGCTGGCAGCGCTCTGGCACGTCGTTTCAGGGCAGCGGCGTGCCTGGACGAAGAGATGTCAATCTGATTCTGATCGGTTAGAGTACGCGCCGCCCGAGAGATGGATCCCGGGCGTTTTCTCATGGAGTATTCAATGAACCACATCAGTAAAGTTGTCGCCTGCGCACTGTTCGGCCTGGCCCTGGCGGGTTGCACCGGCACCCCGATGAAGACCCAGCAATACGACAGCAGCCAATACACCGTCGTCGGTCACAGTGAAGCGAAGGCCACCGGCCTGCTGCTGTTCGGCGTGATCCCGATCCGCCAGAACAACCGTTTCGTCCGTGCTCAGACCGAGGCGATCAAGGCCAAGGGCGGCGACGCCATGATCAACACCCAAGTCCAGGAAAACTGGTTCTGGGCCTGGGTCCTGACCGGTTACACCACCTCGGTGTCCGGTGATGTGGTCAAGCTGAAGAGCGTTCAGTAAACCGTGCTTCAAAGGTCAGTGAGCTGACTTGTGGCGAGGGAGCTTGCTCCCGCTGGGCTGCGTAGCAGCCCCTTTATTATGCGATTGCTGCGCAATCGAGCGGGAGCAAGCTCCCTCGCCACCCAAAGCCCGTCCTCACTGGCTTCCTACTATTAGCGCGCCCCCACCACCATATGACTGAACGGCGCCACATACGCCTGCAACGTCACCAGCCCGCCCACCAGAATCGCCAGCACCACCGAGTGGAAGAACACGTAGCGCAAAATCTCCCCTTCATGGCCGTACCAGCGGGTAGCGGTGGAGGCGACCACGATCGACTGCGCATCGACCATCTTGCCCATGACCCCACCCGAACTGTTCGCCGCAGCCATCAGCACCGGGCTGATCCCCAACTGCTCCGCCGTCACCCGTTGCAAACCACCGAATAGCACGTTGGACGCGGTGTCCGAGCCCGTCAACGCCACCCCGAGCCAGCCCAGCAGGGTGCCGAACATCGGGTAGAAGATGCCCGTGGCGGCGAAGGCCAGGCCCATGGTGGCGTCCAGCCCCGAGTAACGCGTGAGAAACCCCAGGGCCAGCATCGCCACGATGGTGATCAGCGAATAGCGCACCACCCAGAGCGTTCGCAGATAGTGGTGCACCAGTTGTGGAATGGAATAGCCCATCAGCAAACCACCGAGAATCGCCGCCAGGAAGATGCCGCTGCCCGTGGCGGTGAACCAGTTGAATTTGTAGACCGCTTCCTCGGTTTTAGGCTGGGGCACCACGGGCGGGACTTTTTCGATCTGCTGGTGGATGGTGCCGAAGGTCACCAGGGGCGAGAAGATCGGGTTCGCCTCGCGCATCGGCTTGCCTTGCGGGTCAAGCTTGGCCGATTGCGTTTGCGGGTCCAGCGCCGGGCGGGTATCGAACAGGTTCTTGAACCCCTGGGTGCCCCAGGCGAACACGAACACCGTGAGGATGATCCACGGCATCCAGGCCCTTAGCACGGCGGGACGGGCGTCACTGGCAAACGCTGCGCTGGCGACGGGTTTTTCATCCTCGCTGGCATCGATTTTCGAATCGTCGACCCGCCCCGACAGCGCAGCGGAGGTGTGCACCGTGGCCGGTTTCCAGACCTTGAGGAAACCGGTGAGGCAGGCCATGGAAATCAGCGCGGCAATCACGTCCACCAGCATCGGCCCGTGGTAGTTGGACACCAAGAACTGCGGGATGGCGAAGCTGACGCCGGCCACCAGGATCGCCGGCCAGATTTCCAGCATCTTGCGCCACCCGGCGAAGGCCCAGATCAACCAGAACGGCACGATCACCGAGAAAAACGGCAACTGCCGACCGACCATCATCGACAGCTCCATTTCATCCAAGCCGGTGACCTTGGCCAGGGTGATGATCGGCGTGCCCAAGGCACCGAAGGCCACCGGCGCAGTGTTGGCGATCAACGCCAGGCCCGAGGCGGCCAGGGGCGAAAAGCCCAGCCCGATCAGAATCGCCCCGGTCACCGCCACCGGCGTACCAAAGCCGGCCGCGCCTTCGAAGAACGCGCCAAAGCAAAAGGCGATCAGCAGCAATTGCAGACGCCGGTCGTCGGTGATGCGCGCCAGGGAATCCTGCAGGACCTTGAACGAGCCGTTCTCGGTGGTCAGGCGGTGCAGGAAAATGATGTTGAGCACAATCCAGCCGATGGGCAGCAAGCCGTTGGCCGCGCCATACAGCGCCGCCGAACCGGCCATGTTGGCGGGCATACCGAAGGCGAAAATCGCGATCAGCAGGGCCGAGGCCAAGGCCAGTAACGCGGCCAAGTGCGCCTTGACATGAAAGAACGCCAGAGACACCAGCATCACCACCACCGGCACCGCCGCCAGGAGCGTCGAGAGCACCGCATTACCGAAGGGATCGTAGACTTGTTGCCAGACCATGTTCCACCTCTGCTTTTTATTGTTGGAAGTGCAGGCCCCGGGGGGATTGGCAGAGAAGTATAGGCGGGGATTTGGCGCAGTAATGGGGATCAGGCTATGACCTGTGGCGAGGGAGCTTGCTCCCGCTGGACTGCGCAGCAGGCCCAAGTTTTTTGTTTAAGCACAAATTCTTGGGGCGGCTTCGCCACCCAGCGGGAGCAAGCTCCCTCGCCACAGGGTAAGTGGTGTGTGGCTAGCGTGGGTGCCCACCTTCCTCCTGGCGAAGCTCAAGGCTCAAGCCATCACAGCTTTGCGACCAGTCGGTAAGCCAATCGGGCATGGCCGGCGATTGTTCGGCCAACCCCAATTCCCGGATAAACTCACCCGGCGCAATCGTGCCCTTGGCCGAGCGGAACAGGCCACGCATGATCACGACCCCGACCACGCGCCCCTGGCTCATGAAGCGGTGTTCCATGAAGGTCCATTTGGCGTCCCAGCCGAGCAGCCGGGTGTGCACCTCGAACGCTTCGAACAGGTTCAGCTCCCGCCGAAACTTGCCCCAGACATCCCCCACGATCGGCACCGCGCGGTTACGCAGCGCCACTTTGTAGGCACCGCTGCGCAGCACGTAATCCATGCGACCCACGTCGGCCAGGGTGAAATAACGCCCATTGGTGACATGGCGATTGAGGTCCAGGTCCAGTGGCCAAACCCGCATACGCACCACGGTGGTCCCCAGGGGATCCACCGGCTTGCGCCAGGGACGACGGAACAGCATCAGCAACAGTCGGAACCAGAGATTCATAAGTACGCCGTGAGAGGGGAAAGCAGCGCACTTTAGCTTCGCCGTGTGGGGCGGGCTAGGTGCGTAAATGACGATTTCGGCGACAATCGCGCATTTGGGGCATGTCCGGGATGCTTTTGTGGTGAGGGAGCTTGCTCCCGCTGGACTGCGAAGCAGGCCAAAGTTCTTTGCTTTGGCACAAAATCTTGGGGCGGCTTCGCCACCCAGCGGGAGCAAGCTCCCTCGCCACAAAAGCGCTCGCAAGGCTACAAAAAGGGGGGGCGTTCAGGCCTTGGCCGCCATCGCAGTCACTTCCACGCGCATGCCCTCAACCGCCAGCGCCGCCACGCCCACCGCCGCACGAACTGGCCAGGGCTTGGCGAAGAAGCGCTTGTACACCTCATTGAAAGCCGCGCGATCCGCCATATCGGTGAGGTAGATGGTCAGGTGCAAGACCCGGTCCATGGAACTGCCGGCGCGTTCCAGCGCGGTCTTGAGCGCCTGCAACGTGCACTCGCTTTGCAGGGTGATATCGCCCAGTTCCAGGCTGCCGTCGGCGCGGGTGGGAATTTGAGTGGAGACCAGTAGCCCGCCGAAGCCAGCGACGTCCGAAGAGATGGAGTCCGCATCCGGGTCAGGTGTAAACGTGATGTCTTGGTTTGCCATGGAAATCCCTGGTTCGAAAAAGGAGGAAGAGTCGCCGAAATCAAGGTGACCGTGCGCCAGTTTACCGTTCATCATCGAGCCTTCGGGAATTCCTTGAGCCCTTGTGACGGGCCACCGCTCAGCGACCGGCCTGAACCCTTGGCGGGGTGGCGGGCACATGGGCGAGTTGAGATTCAGCCATCGCGGCATACCCCGTCATGTGTTGCGCCTGTTCCCAATCCAGGTCGGGCTTCAACCACTGGAGTGCCTCCTCACCAGTGAACGCCAGGAGACGTTGCTGTTTGCTGGCGATATCGCCATAGGTCACCAGCGTCAGTCCATCGCAGCCGTTGGGGGTTTCGCTGGCTTGGGCCAGGGCGGCGAGGAAGATCGGGGTCGATTGTCGGGTCGTCATGTAGCGCAGGCGTTGTGCCGGGGATGTCGAAGCGGTATCGGTGCTTAGGTACCACCCGTCCACGGCCACCAGTACACGTCCCTCACGTTTGATTTGGGCAAAAACCTTGGAGCGCATCACCAGGTGCAAGGGCAGGTGAGTTAGCGGCGGCATCGTCCCCATCGACCAGACAGGCGACCAGCCCCAGCGGACCTTGATGCATTCCAGATGCCCGCCACGTCGGCGAATGGCGCTGACCTGCATGTTGGGCTTGATCACGTGTTGCTGGGCGTGGGGTTTCAGGTCTGCCGTCACATACAACCCAGCACTGGCGCCATGGGCGTCTCGCCGGGCGAAAAACGCCAGGGAGTCCTTTGAGGATACCTGTTGGACAAGGCATTCGAACATGGCAAAAACTCCTGGCAGTGGAGCGCAAAGCCTCGCTGGGGCCCGCCGTCCAAGCCACGGCATCAGCGTGCCATCGAAGCTTTCAGCGGTGTCATGTATCTCCGAGCCGTGGCGGTGGGCTTGGTTCGAAAATCCTGTCGACGAGGAGACGAGCGGGAGGGTGGGCTGACCAGGGGCAGGGGGCTGGATTCACGGCAGTCATCGCGAGCAAGCTCGCTCCCACATTTTTCCCAGGGCTATGTAGGCAGCGAATCCCGCCGTGCCTGGATGAAATCCACAAAAGCCCGCAGCGGCGAGGGCAGGTAGCGGCGGCCGGGGTAGTAGAGGAACGGTCCGGTAAAGCGCTGCCACCAGGGTTCGAGTACCGGCTCGAGAGCGCCGCTGTCCAGGTACGGCCGTAGCCAGTCTTCGAACAGGTAGACGATGCCCAGCCCATCCACCGCGGCTTGCACCGAAAGGTCCACCGCGCCGCCGATACGCACGATCAACGGGCCGCTCGGGTCGACGCTCACGGTTTCGCCGTCGCGCTCGAATTCCCAGAGTGGCATGGCGCCGCTGGGGAACTTGCCCCGCAGGCAGGCGTGCTGGAGCAAATCCCGTGGATGCTCGGGACGTCCCTTTGCATCGAGGTACGCCGGTGAGGCGGCGGTCGCGAAGCGCTGGAAACGTGGGCCGATGGGGAGGGCGATCATGTCCTGCTCAAGGCGCTCATCGTAGCGAATGCCGGCGTCACAGCCAGCCGCCAGCATGTCGACGAAGCTTTCCTCGGCAATCACCTCCAGGCGGATGTCAGGATAGCTCTTGAGAAATGGCGTAATGATCGACGGCAACACCAGCCGGGCGGCGCTGACCGGTACGTTCAACCTGAGAGTACCCGAAGGACGGTCGCGAAAATCGTTGACCACATCCATGGCGGCTTCGACTTCGCCCAGGGCCGGCACAATGCGTTCCATCAGCCGGGCACCGGCCTCGGTCGGCACCACACTGCGGGTGGTGCGGTTGAGCAGGCGCACGCCGAGGCGGCTTTCCATCCGGCGTACGGCATCGCTGAGGCTCGAGGCGGATTTACCGCTTATCCGCGCGCCCTCGCGAAAGCCCCCTGCGTTAACCACGGCCACAAAGGCCAGCAAGTCTTGAATATCCGTCGCCATTGTTCTCTCCGCCGTACAGCCCGTGCTGATTGCACCTGATTATCAGTGGAGTGGTCAATGCCTATAGTGGGCCCACTCACATTGATCCAAGGGGCACGAAATGAACATTGCAGGCAAGGCAGGCAGCTTCTTACTGGGCGACCGTACCGTCAAACGCATGGGCTATGGCGCGATGCAGTTGACGGGACCTCATGTGTTCGGCCCTCCCAAAGACCCGGCGGCGGCCATTGCCGTACTGCGCGAAGCCTTGGCGTCAGGGGTCAACCACATCGATACCGCGGACTTCTACGGGCCCCATGTCACCAACCAGTTGATCCGCGAAGCGCTGCACCCTTACGCCCAGGACCTGGTGATCGTGACCAAGGTCGGTGCTGTCCGAGGTTCCGACGCGTCCTGGAACCCTGCCCTGAGTCCCGCCGAGTTGGTCCAGGCTGTCCATGACAACCTGCGCAACCTGGACGTGGACGTATTGGACGTGGTCAACCTGCGGGCCTGGGGCGACATGCAATCGCCCACGGAGGGCTCCATCGAGGAAGCGTTCACGGCGCTGGCGGAACTGCAGCGCCAGGGCCTCATCCGCCACCTGGGGCTGAGCAACGTCACGGCTGCGCAGGTCAAGCAGGCCCAAGGCATCGCCAAGGTGGTCTGCGTACAGAACCACTACAACCTGACCCATCGGACCGACGAACAGCTCATCGCGGACCTGGGCCAACAGGGTATCGCCTATGTACCGTTCTTCCCGTTGGGCGGCTTTACCCCGCTGCAATCGCAAGCACTCTCCAGCGTCGCGGCGCGCCTGGAAGCGTCCCCTTGTGTGTTGCGCTGGCGTGGTTGCTGCAACGCGTGCCCAATCTCCTGCTGATACCGGGCACGTCGTCGCTGGCGCATCTGCGGGAAAACCTCACGGCGAGTGAGCTGACGATACCGCCGCAGATGTTGGCTGAGTTGGAAGGGTTGGGTCTGGCAGGCTGAACTCAAAGACTAACGCCTGGCCATCATCCGGTATGAGTATCCGATCCCGGACACCGGCCCGGGCGGCCGCTTCGGCGAGGGCTGTGCGTGTGGTCGGGCAGTGGCTGATCGCTTCAAGATGATTGGCCACTACCGTCCCGTGGGCCAGGCGTGTGAACGCCACGGTCTCCTCGATTCCCATGATGATGTCGCCACCGACGTCGAACCTCGCTCCGCCTGCCGGCACCACGCTGACCTGCGGTTGATGGCGCAGCACGAACTCGCGCACGGTGGGCGTAAGGACGGTATCGCCCGTGAGGTAGACGCTGGGCTCGCCCGGTAACTCGATGAGGTAACCGACGCCATGTTCCATCAGCTTGCCTACCAGCCCGCGTCCATGCGTGCATCTGACGGTGCGGATGTTGCCCCCCAGAAACGCGCCGGGTTGATGGTGCTCCTTGGCAAGTGGCTGGACGTTCAAGCCTCGCTTGGCAAGGTAGCGCGCATCGTGGGGCGTGCAGATCACCGGGATCTGTCGTTCCCTCAGCCACCGCGTGGCTGCCCGATCCAGATGATCGAAATGACCTTTCTGGCAATGGGTGATCAGGCAGTGGGTGACGGTTTCCAGATCGTTCTTCGTTGACGCTGGAAGCTCCACCAGTGGATTTCGCTGGGTGGCGCCGAACAGTCGCAGGGGCGGCAGCGTGCCCTTGCCGGCCAACATCGGGTCAACGAGCACGCGATGCCGGCCGAACTCAAGAATGATCGTGGCGTTACGAATCTGCTGGATTTTCATGGACCATCCTCTGAATGAGGGCTTCATGGTGCCGGTCTGGTGCGCCAGGCATAATGGCCGAATCTGACATCTTTGATTCGTTTACAGCCATGTCCAAAACAATCCGTGTGGGTTTGCTCCTGTTTCCCGGCTGTATGCCTGCCGGACTGTTTGCTTTCGCCGATCTGCTGCATGCCGCCAACCGAAGAAGAGGGCGACCGCTGTTCGAGGTGTGCTACGTGGCACTGCAAGCCGGGCCAGTGACGTGCGCCCACGGTGTGAGCCTGGCGGCGCCAGCCGCCCTGGATAGCGCCGCTATTGACGCTGTTCTGGTGCCCGGCTTCTGGGCTGAGTCCGCCGAGCAGGTGAGGGCGGTGCTGGCTGACCAGGCCCAACTCTTGAGCGCTCTGTCGAAGCGTTCCCGGCCCCTTAAGCTCTGGGCCTATTGCACGGGTGTCTGTCTGCTGGCCGCCAGCGGTCGGTTGAACGGGCAGGCGGCGACGGTGACCTGGTGGCTGGCCGAGGCGATGCGCAGCCAGTACCAAAACGTGCAGTGGCAAAGTGAGCAGAACTGCATCTTCAACGAGCGGACGGCCACCGCGTCAGGTGTGAACGGTTACCTGCCCATCGCCGAAAATCTGATTGAGCGAAGCGTCAGCAGCGACGTCCTTCGCGACATCACCCGGCTCATGGTGCTGCCGCGTCCGATGGTGCCCCATGCCGCTTTCCAGGGCGTGAGCCTGATCGAGCAGCCAAGCGGATTGCTGCGACGTTTGCATGGGTTGATCGAGCAGACGCCGGCGGAGCACATCACCGTCCAGGCGTTGGCGAGCCAGCTCGCGATGTCCGAGCGCACCCTGGCGCGCAAAGTCAGCAGTGAAACGGGGCAGACGGTCGCGGCCTACGCCAGGTGCATCAAGTTGAACCAGGTCAGCGAACGCCTGACGCTGACCTCTTTACCCCTTGCCACCATCGGCGCCGAGCTGGGTTTCAGCAGCAGCTCCAACTTGCAGCGGATGTTCAAGGCACTGACGGGACTGACGCCGGCGCGGTACCGACGCCAGTTCGGGCGTTTGTGATCGGTGTCAGCTGCGCGGTTCATCCGTCTCGTTTCGATGGCCTTCAGGCCAGTCATTGAGCGGCCGCGCACGGTCCTCGTTGAACATGTTTGTCAGCAACGCATTGGCGCGCCTGTAGGCGTCGTGCCTGAAGTTGAGGTCATCTGCCGGTTGGGCAGCGATTTCATCCAGCATCTGAAGGTTCAGGCGGCGGAACTGATCCGCTCTTTCACGCGCTTCGTACGGCCCGACCCCCATGTGCACCAACGCGGTACGCCCCAAGGCCAGCGCGCTCTCAAAGGTCTCCCGCTCGGCGGCATCCACCCCCATCTGCCGAAGGGTGATCATGTGCCCCATGTCCCGCGCACGTACGATCAACTTCAAGGCAGGGAAGTGTTCTCGTGCCAACCCGGTCAGCCTCAAATTGTCTTCCTGGTCGTCTATCGCGTTGATCAGCACAGTGGCCTGGCCTGCGCCAGCCGCCTGTAGCAGGTCCAGGCGCGTAGCGTCTCCATAAAATACTTTCACGCCGAATTTACGCAGCGTTTCGATGTTGTCAGGGTCATGATCCAATACCACCACGTCGACGCCGCAGGACATCAGCAGACGCCCAGCGATCTGACCAAACCGGCCGAACCCCGCGATGATCACCCGCGGATTCTGTTGGTCGATGAGGTCGGATTCCCGGCGGTCTTTCTTGGTGGCGGTCTCTACGCGATCCAGCAACAGGATCAGCAGGGGCGTCAGGCACATGGACAGCGCCACCGCCAGCGTCAGGCTTTTGCCCCATTGATCGGTCAATATGCCGGCGACCGTCGCCGCACCGAACACCACGAAGGCAAACTCGCTGCCTTGGCCCAGCAACACGGCCTGCCATGAGCGCTGGCCGGCGGGGACGTTGAGGAAGCGGCCCGCGGACTTGATCACCAGCAGCTTGATCAGGATGAAACCCAGGGTCAGGGTCATGACCTTCAACGGTGCGTTGATCAGGGTGCCGAAATCAATCGACATGCCGACGCCGATGAAGAACAGGCCCAGCAGCAGGCCTTTGAACGGTTCAATGTCGCTTTCCAAGGCGTGCCGGTATTCAGAACTGGCCAGCAACACCCCGGCGAGGAAGGCGCCCATGGCCATCGACAGGCCGGCTTCTTCCAGGAGAAAACCGAAACCGAACACCAGGAACAGCGCTACGGCGCTGAAAATCTCACGCAAGCCTGAGCGTGCGGCGAAGCGCAGCAGTGGCCTCGTTAGGTAGCGTCCCAACAGCACGACGACGCTGATCGCGGCAACGATTTTGACAATCGACAGCGCCAGGGCGGTGCCTGACGGTGTTTCACCGTGGGCTGACAACAAGGGAATCATGGCGACCAGGGGAATGGCCGCGATGTCCTGGAACAGCAGGACAGCAAAGCTGCTGCGCCCGACGGCGGTTGACGTCAGGTTGCGCTCATTCATTGCCTGCATGGCAATCGCCGTGGAGGAAAGGCTCAAGGTCAGGCCCACCAGCAGCGCGGCCGTCCAGTTCAGGCCCAGGGCCGCGCAGAAAGCCGCGATCGCTGCGCCACAGGCCAGCATCTGCAAGGCCCCTCCACCGAACACCATCCTGCGCAACGCCCACAGCCGCTTGGGGTCGAGCTCAAGGCCGATGATGAACAGCATCAGCACGACGCCAATTTCGGCGAATTCCAAGATGGCCTTCACATCAGTAATGAGCTTCAGCCCCCACGGACCGATGGCGCACCCGGCCAGGAGATAACCCAATACCGGGCCCAGCCCCAACCGGACGGCAATCGGCACGATCAACGTCGCCGCGCCCAGGTAGATGAGCATTTCAATCAGGCTGTGCGTCTCCATATCAATCTTCCTTCCAGGAGGCCAGTCGGGCGCCGTAGTGTTCGATTTGTGCGTGTTGGGCTGCGGACTCAGCGGCATACGCGCCGTGCACCACGACCGGCTCCAGCCAGCGCATGTGGCAATAGGTAGCCGTCGCGTGGAGCGGCTGGGCCAACACGGAAAAACCCGGATGAGCGCCGATCTGGAAATGATCGTGCTCGCCACCCGTGGTGACGGCCCATAGCAGGCTCTTGTCCTTGAGGGCCGTGGTGCCCCGACCGTAGGCCCAGCCGTGGGTGAACACTTTATCGATCCACAATTTCAGCAGCGGCGGCATGCTGTACCAGTACATCGGATGCTGGAGGACGACCAGCTCAGCCTGTTCGAGGGCGCGCTGTTCGGCCTCGACGTCGATGTCAAAGTCCGGGTAGAGATCATAGAGGGACCGTACCACCACGTCCGGATGGCTGGATGCCCGCTTGAGCATCTGCTGGTTGACCCGCGATTGATCGGGGTAGGGGTGGGCGTAAACGATCAGGATCATCGGAGCGATTCCAGGGGCGGGTCCAGGCCAAAAGGCCGGACATCCTACCGAGGAAGGCGCCGGTTGTTTAGAACATTGTTCGTCAAGGGGCCCCGCGTGGGTCAGTTCAATGGCAGTGAGACCTTGACCTCCAGCCCGCCATCACGCCGATTCCTGAGGCTCAGCGTCCCGCCATGCTCCAGCACCGTCGCCCGCGCCGCCGACAGACCCAGCCCGACACCGCCAGTGTTCTTGTTGCGCGAACCTTCGAGGCGAAAGAATGGCGCGAATACTTGCTCGTGGTATTCGGGGGCGATGCCTGGGCCTCGGTCCAGGATGCGGATTTCAACCTGATCGGCACTGGCCTTGAGTTGAACCGTCGGTTCGCCGCCATATTTGATCGCGTTGTCGATCAGGTTAATCAACGCTCGCTTGATCCCAATGGGGCGGCCTACATAAACAACGCGATGGACGCCTTCGAAGGAAACCTCGGTGCCGGCATCCTTGAGGTCATCGACGAGGGTGTGCAGCAGCTCAGCCAGGTCGAACGCGGTGGCATGTTCCAGCCGCGCATCGTCGCGGAAGAACTCCAGTGCCGAATTGACCATCGCCTGCATTTCATCCACGTCCCTGAACAGTTTGGATTGTTGCTCGGCGTCCTCGATGAATTCCCCGCGCAGGCGCATGCGGGTCAATGGCGCGCGCAGGTCATGGGAGATGGCGGCCAGCATTTGCGTGCGGTCCTGCAGAAATTGCTTGAGCTGGGCCTGCATCGCGTTGAAGGCGCTGATTGCCTGGCGGATTTCGTGGGGGCCGATGACCGGGATGGGCGGCGCCTTGTGATCGACGCCAAAGCGCCTGGCGCCTTCGGCGAAACGTTCCAGTGGCGCCGCCAAGTGCCGCGTGGCGATCAGGGCCACGATCAGCGTCGACAGCAGAATCAACGCGATAATGATCAAATTGCGTGCCCATTCCCCCAGCCCCCAGCTGCGCGAAGGCACGGAGAAGATGACCCACGAGTGGTCGGTCAATTCGATGATCACGGCATAGCGTGCGTCGGGTTGATCGGCCGGCCAATCGCCCGGCTCGTAGGCCTCTATCCTGGCGTCGGGCCTGGCCAGTTGCTGGCGCAGGAATGCCGAGCCTTCGCTGAACTCCGGGTCGTCAATCACCGGCAACCGGGCGTCCTCATGGCGTCGCAACCATTGCGCGTTGAAGTTCTGGTTGCTGGCTGCCCTGGCGATGGCTGGCCTTTGTTCCGGTGCGACGGAGTCAATGATGCGGGTGATGGCGGCGGCCTTGTCCATCAGGCCGGTTTCCATCAGGGGAGGGCGCGCCCAGGCACCCGCCAACAGGCTGAACAGTTCATTCAAGGCCAGCAACGTCAGCATGGCGACCAGGGTGGTCAGGGCGATCCAGCGCGCCACCGTGTCCCGTGGTCGATGAGTGGCCGAGCGCAACGGTTTCATCGCTTCACCACGTGGGGGCTGAAGAGGTAGCCGCTGTTGCGCACGGTGCGGATCATGGCGGCGCCGGTGATATCGGTCTCCAACTTGCGGCGCAATCGGCTGACCTGGACGTCGATGCTACGGTCAAACGCATCGAAGGTTTCACCGCGCGCCAGGTCCAGTAGCTGCTGGCGGCTCAGCACCCGGCGCGGGTGCTCGGCGAAGACCAGCAACAGTTCGAACTCGCCCGTGGACAGCGGGATCATGACTTTTTCCGGTGAGCGTAATTCGCGCCGGGTGACGTCCAGCTGCCAGTTCTCGAACTCCAGGATCGGTCGGGACGAGTCGTTCAATGTGCCCCTGGCTTCGCCGGTGCGCCTGAGGACGGCGCGCACCCGGGCCAACAGCTCTCGCGCGTCGAAAGGCTTGGTCAGGTAATCGTCCGCCCCCAGCTCCAGGCCGACGACGCGGTCACTCAACTCGCCCATGGCCGTGAGCATGATGATGCCGACCGTGTGTTCGGCCCGCAGCCGTTGGCAGAGCACCAGCCCGCTGTCTCCCGGCAACATGACGTCGAGGATGATGAGGTCTGGCAATCGCCGCTCCACCGCTTGCCACAGCGCAGCGCCGTCGGCGGCCACATCCACGCTATAGCCATGTTGTTCGAGGAATTTGCGCAAGAGGGCGAGGACTTCGAGGTCATCGTCCACCAGTAATAAATGGCTCACGGTGGGTACGCTGGGTGATGAATACAGAGGGCGATACTAGGGTCAATCCATGGCCTGCGTCATATATTTCAATCCGGCAACAAAGTTGCCGGCGGGTAATGCTCTGGAAATCTTCAGGCAAAAAAACAGCGGCAGGATGGGGCCGTTACCAGTCAGTTAAATAACCAGCCAACACCGGACCCGGTGGCGAGGGAGCTTGCTCCCGCTGGGGCGCGAAGCGGCCCTGTTTTGTGGGGCGCTGCCTTTGGATCTGCTGCGCAGCCCAACGGGAGCAAGCTCCCTCGCCACGGGGTTGGTGTCCGGCTTCTGACTGGCGTTGGGCAACCCCCTCTATTCCTTGCCGAGATAGCCTTGTATGCCGATCATCAAACCCGCGCCACTACGTGTTGGATCCTCCCTGGTCGTTGTACTGGCGGCACTCGCCAGCGGTTGCACCAGCACCCCCGCTGCAACGCCGGGCTCTTGTGAACGCGCGACCTATACCGTTCATGATCCGGCAGAATCGATCAATCGCGGCCTCTTTGCGTTCAACCGTACCGTGGATGACTATGCGATGGCTCCCGTTGCCCGTGGCTATCTCAAGCTTCCAGATGTCGTGCAGACGGGGGTTCACAACTTCGTGGAAAACTTCGGCGAGCCCAAGGTGTTCATCAACGACTTGCTTCAAGGCAACGCCCAGCGTTCGGTCAACACCCTGGGCCGTTTCGTCATCAACACCACCGCAGGCATCGTCGGTTTGATCGATGTGTCGGGCAAGCTCGGCATTGAGCGCCACAAGGCTGATTTCGGCCAGACATTCGGCGTCTGGAACATCGCCCCAGGGCCAATCGTGGAACTGCCGCTGCTGGGCACCGCCAACCTGCGGGATGCAACGGGCAAGCTGATGAGCACCCTGGTCGATCCGTTTGGTGACAATAGCGATACCGTGGACACGCTAGGCACCGTCAACACGGTGGGTGGCATCGTCGATGGTCGAGCACAGGCGTTGCCGCTGACGGATGAATTGCAGACCCGGCCGGATTACTACGTGGCGCTGCGGGATGCAGTGGCGCAGCGACGCGCCGATTTCGTCGCGCAGGGGAAGCTGGGGGTGGTGGGGCAGGACAACACCCATTGCCAGGATGGAGAATCGGTTGATGAGTAATGAGGTGCTGGTGTTGCATCGGCGAGTGAAAGTGCTCGACCGAGGGGTGCTGCATTGTCGGGAGCTCGAGCTGCGGCTGGCGGAGGATGGCCGCCATGTCCTGCTCAGCCGCTACCTGGAGTTGTACAGCCAGGAGCACGTCGGCGAGTGCGCCATCCACCACTATCGAGTGCCGCTGGCGAGCATGATTCGCTGGATGGTGAATAACGGCGAGCAGGAGCGTGTCTAGTCGGGTTCGACGAAACTTGGAAACTCAATACTGCAGCTCGTAAAGCACCGGATAATGATCGCTGCGCAGTGCCTGTCCGCGGAAGATGCGCACCACCTCATCGTGCCCCCGCACCTTGAGTTCATCGGCATTGCGGATCAACTGGCGCTCATGCACCCAGGATTTCTTGATCTGCACCGCTGCGTCGCAATATCCCCGCGCCTCTACGTGTTCATGGACATAGGCATAGTCCAACTGCGACGGAATGGCGAAATCCCCGTAGCCCAGGTCGCCGCCCAGGAGACTCGAGACGTATTGGTCGATGGGCGTATAGAAGCGGCTCACCTCGTCCAGTTTCTTGTACTCCTTCCTGGCCTGGGTTTCGGTAGAGCGGATGGTGATGTGCGTGAACCCGCTGCCTTCGGGGAACACGGCGTTCATCCGGGTTACGCCACGGTGCGCGGAGAGGGTCTTGGGTGCCGAGCTGTAAGGTGTATTGAGGTCGCCGCCGAAAAATACCAGGCGCTGAAAGTCGCCTTCGTGAATTGAACCGAGTTCTTGTATGTCTCCGAGGATCTGCGGCCAGGCATTCCTTGAAGCATTGGCATGGCAGAAGGCGAACGTATTGCCCTTATCGTCAGTCAGCAGCAAGGTGGCGCGCCTGGCTTCCGGGCCCAGCGGCCATATGTACCGTTCCTTGAACTCGGTGTCCCGGTCTGTGCGTACGAAGACCATCGAGCCCAGGGTGGTGCTTTTGCGCAGGCCGCCGTCCTGGTCGAGGGAGGCCTTGAGGGTGTAGTGCTGACTCAGGTCATTGACCAGCCGATCATTGGGATTGCCGGTACTGCCCACTTCAAACAGGGCGACGATGTCCGGGTTGTCTTGTTGCAAGACCAGGTTGAGCGTCGCCAGTTTTTCCTGGTAGGCATCGCTCATCTTGCCTCCGGCCTGATTGTTCAGGTGCTGGGTATTCCAGATCAGGATCTTGCATTTGGCCACGGCGTCCGCTCCCTGAATGCTGCGCCGGTGCAGTATAGAACAAGGTAACGATGTTGTTTTTCGCGCTCGGGCAGGGATGTTCCACAAAAAAAATGCTGGCCGCCGAGGTCAGAAAGCTCTGAAACATTTTCACATAATTACGGATTAATTATAGTTGTACGATGTCGTATCTAGTATGTTCGACTGTGGCCGTTTCTCACAAAAAAAATAACGGAGACTCCACCTATGACGAGCATTCCCTCCGTCGAAGGCCAGGCTGCGGCACCTGCGAAAAATCGCGTCGTACGCCTATTGAAGCTTCTCGGCCCCGGCATCATCGCGGTACTTTCCTGGTTGGGCGCAGGCGACCTGATCACCTCATCCGTGGCCGGTGCGAACTACGGCTACGCCATGATGTGGGTGCTGGCGGTGTCGCTTCTGCTCCGCTACCTGATCGTCAACATCATCGCGCGCTTCCAGCTCTGCAATAACCAGGGCATGACCATCCTGCAAGGCTATGCCCAGCTCAACCCGTTTTTCGCCTGGTTCCTGTTGGTGTATGCGCTGCTCATGGGGCATCTGATGAATGCCTACATGATCAAGGGCGCCGGCGAAGCCCTGGCCATGTTGTTGAAGATCGACTACCCGCTGCTCTGCTCGGTGGCAGTGGTGTTGGCGGTCTGGATGCTGGTCGGCCGTAATATCTATTCGATGATCGAAGGCGTGATGAAGGCGCTGCTGGCGATCATGACGCTGGCGTTCCTGGCCCTGGCCGTGATGTCCGGCCCGGATGTCGCCGGTATCGTCAAAGGCACCATCGGCTTCAGCATCCCGCCCGATGAAGGTGTGCACGGTGCGCTGCTGGTGGCGGTCTCGGTGATCGGTGCGGTAGCGGGTTCCATCGCCAACTTCGTTCACCCCTATGTCATGCGCCAGAAGGGGTGGGTAGGGCCGGAACACAAGCGCATCCAGCGCAACGATTTGCTGTTTGCGGTGTTCGTCGGGATCATCATCAACCTGGCGATCTGGATCGTCGGTGCGGAAATCCTGCGACCCAACGGCATTGAAGTGAACACCTTGGGCGATCTGGGCAAGGCCCTGGAAATATTCTTCGGCCCGATCGGTTGGTACGTGTTCTTCATCGGTGTGTTCGCCACGCTGTTCGCCAGTATTTCCGGCAAGACCACGGCGTTCCCGATGCTCATCACCGACGCTTTCCAGCACGTACGGCCCGAGCGCCGGGAGCGCTACGGCAAAGAATTCCACCGCGATCCAATGCACAAATGGTTCATGCTTTTTATCCTCGTGACGCCGTTGATCTGGTCACTGCCGGGAATGCCAGACTTTGTCACACTGACCATTGGCGTTAACGCACTGAACATCATTGGCTTGCCGGTCATTTCCCTGGGCCTGCTGATCATGTCCAACCAGAAAAAATTGCTGAGCAAGGAATACCGCAACAACCTGTTCGAGAACATCGCCCTGATGTTCGCCACCGGCCTGGCGTTGTGGATTGCGTTCCAGCTGGGTGTCGATCTGTTCACCTGAGGTCGTTCTTCATCCGATTGGGGGGACTGCTAGACTTCACCGTCCAGTCCCTCTCTTGGAGAATCCGGATGAACAACAAGAACAGGATTTGTCTGTGGTACGACGGCACTGCATTGGAGGCCGCGCAGTTTTATGCGGCGACATTCCCGGACAGCGCGGTGCTGGCCATCTATCACGCCCCTGGCGACTTTCCGTCGGGCAAGCAGGGCGATGTGCTGACGGTCGATTTCACGGTTATGGGCATCCCTTGTCTGGGATTGAACGGAGGCTCGGCGTTCAAGCACAGCGAAGCGTTCTCGTTCCAGGTCGCTACCGACGACCAAGCCGAAACGGACCGCCTATGGAACGCGATTATCGACAACGGCGGCCAGGCCAGTGCCTGCGGCTGGTGCAAGGACAAGTGGGGGCTGTCGTGGCAGATCTCCCCGCGCGTCCTGGTGGATGCGGTCACCAGCTCCGATAAAGCCGTCGCCAAGCGTGCCTTCGACGCCATGATGACAATGACCAAGATCGACATCGCAGCGATCGAGGCAGCGGTGAAAGGTTAGTCGACGGATCGCCACCAATCTTCTGTGGGAGCGGGCTTGCTCGCGAAAGCGGTGAGGCAGCTTGCATTGATATTGAATGTGCCGCCGCCTTCGCGAGCAAGCTCGCTCCCACACTGGATCTTCAGTGAACAGAAATATCGTGTGCTCGGCACAGATCCCCTGTGGGAGCGGGCTTGCTCGCGAAAGCGGTGGGTCAGCTTGCATTGATATTGAATGTGCTGCCGCCTTCGCGAGCAAGCTCGCTCCCACACTGGATCTTCAGTGAACAGAAATACCGTGCTCGGCACAGATCCCCTGTGGGAGCGGGCTTGCTCGCGAAAGCGGTGGGGCAGCTTGCATTGATATTGAATGTGCTGCCGCCTTCGCGAGCAAGCTCGCTCCCACACTGGATCTTCAGTGAACAGAAATATCGTGTGCTCGGCACAGATCCCCTGTGGGAGTGGGCTTGCTCGCGAAAGCGGTGGGGCAGCTTGCATTGATATTGAATGTGCCGCCGCCTTCGCGAGCAAGCTCGCTCCCACACTGGATCTTCAGTGAACAGAAATATCGTGTGCTCGGCACAGATCCCCTGTGGGAGCGGGCTTGCTCGCGAAAGCGGTGGGTCAGCTTGCATTGATATTGAATGTGCTGCCGCCTTCGCGAGCAAGCTCGCTCCCACACTGGATCTTCAGTGAACAGAAATACCGTGCTCGGCACAGATCCCCTGTGGGAGCGAGCTTGCTCGCGAAAGCGGTGAGGCAGCTTGCATTGATATTGAATGTGCCGCCGCCTTCGCGAGCAAGCTCGCTCCCACACTGGATCTTCAGTGAACAGAAATATCGTGTGCTCGGCACAGATCCCCTGTGGGAGCGGGCTTGCTCGCGAAAGCGGTGGGTCAGCTTGCATTGATATTGAATGTGCCGCCGCCTTCGCGAGCAAGCTCGCTCCCACACTGGATCTTCAGTGAACAGAAATATCGTGTGCTCGGCACAGATCCCCTGTGGGAGCGAGCTTGCTCGCGATGACGCCAGAACCTTCAACACCCTCGCGAATCAGTCGATCACCCGACGGTTTCAGGCAACTTGGCAATCACCTTGATCTCGAACTGGAAGCCATACAGCCACGTCACACCCACCCCAGTCAGCGTTGGATGCGGCGCGTCACCCCAGAATTCAGGTACCACTTTCCAGATCCTCTCGAAGGTCGATTCGGGGTCGACGATGAATACAGTGACATCAATCACATCATCAAAGCTGCAACCAGCGGCGGCGAGTATCGCCTTCAGATTGTTGAACGCTTGCCGAACCTGAGTCTCCAGTTCGGGTTCCGGTGAACCGTCCTCAGTGCTGCCCACTTGCCCCGACACGAATAAAAAACCATTGGAGCGAATAGCGGGTGAATAACGATTGCGCTCATAAAGCGCCTGGCGTCCGGCGGGGAAAACAACGTCACGCTGTGTCATAAGTGCCTCCATCAAGGGATCAAGATTGATTCGAAACCAACGATGAACTCACTTTAGGGGCTTGTGCCCGGGCGATAAACGAGCAACCTTGGCGATCACTGTTTGTGAAAGCCAAACAATCTGATCGATTTAACCGAGGCACACATGGATCGTTTCGATGCGATGCAAGCCTTCGCTCGAGTGGTGGAGACGGGCAGCTTCACCAAGGCGGCCGAGACACTGCACATGAGCAAGACCACCGTGACCCAACTGGTCCAGCAGTTGGAGGCGCGGTTGCGGGTCAAGCTGCTCAACCGCACCACGCGCAAAGTCAATATCACTGCCGACGGCGCCGCCTATTACGAGCGGGTGATCCGCCTGCTGGCCGACATGGACGATGCCGAGACCAGCCTGTCCGGCGCGCAGGCGCTGCCCCGGGGCCGGCTGCGGGTGGATGTGCCGAGCCCGTTGGCCGCGATGATCCTGATACCGGCATTGCCAGGGTTTTATGCGCGATACCCGGACATCCAGATCGACATGGGCGTGAGCGATCGCATCGTCGACATCATCGATGAGAAAGTCGATTGCGTGGTGCGCGGCGGTGAGCTGACGGATCAGTCGTTGATCGCCCGGCATGTCGGTGACCTGGCCCTGGGCGTCTTTGCCGCGCCGAGCTACCTGGCACGGGTCGGCACGCCTGCGCATCCACGCGAGCTGGAGGATTCGCCGCAGCGCATCGTCGGTTTCTTGTGGGCCCGCACCGGCAAAGCCGTGCCCTACGCCATGCACAATCACAACGAGCACCTGCACATCCAGGGCCGCTACGCGCTGGCCATCGACGACGGCAATGCCTACCTCGCGGCCGGTTTGGCGGGGCTGGGCGTGCTCTGGCTACCCGAATACATGTCCAGGCACCACGAAGCGCAGGGCGAATTGGTGCGTCTGTTCGAAGACTGGCGCCTCGACCCGATGCCGCTCTACCTGGCCTATCCGCCGAACCGGCACATCAGCGCCAAGTTGCGGGTATTCATTGCATGGGTGGTGGAGCTGATGGCGCAATATGCGCCTGTCAGGACCAAGGGGAAAACTGAATGATGGCCGAAGGGGTCGCGGTACTGCTGGACTATGCAAATTATCTGATGCCGGGCCTCATGCTCTTTGGCCTTTGGTTCGTGTTGACGCCCAAGACCCAGACCGCATTGCGCATCGTGATTCTGCTGTTGGCGTTCGTGCTGATGCGCGATGCGATGACGCCTCTGCACCTGTGGTCGCTCAATGGTGATCTGCGGATTGGTTTCCTAGCTAATCCGTTCGTTCTGACGATGTTGGGCGGTTCGTCGCTGCTGCTGGTCGCGCTGACGGCTCGCCTGTTGCCAGAATTGTGGCAATTGGTGGTTTTATTCAAGGGTAATCGACTGGTTGGCCTGCTCCTGGGTATCGGCGCAGGGTGTTTGATCGGTTTGCCATTGCGGCTTTATCAAGGCGCAGATCCGATGGCGATCCCAGGCTACTGGACCTGGCTACTCGGCATGGCGGTGCTGGCCTACGGGGCCAACGCCCTGGAAGAGGTGCTGCTTCGGGGTTTCCTGCAGGGTTACTTCGAGCAGCACGTCAGCGCACTGCGAGCGGCGCTGATCAGTGCCATGACGTTCTCGGCGCTGCATGCCTTCCTTGCCTTGACCGTCACCCAACTCGGTTGGCCCATCCTGCTCTTCACGTTGATTGAAGGCCTGGCCTGCGGACTCATACGCATGCGCTATGGGGTGGCGGCGTCGACGGCGACCCACGGGACCGCGATATTGCTGATGGCGGTGCCGATGGTGGGTTAATGCGTTAAACCAAAAGCGGGCAGGGGCATCGAAAGCGTATTCCGGGTACTCGTTTGCAGAGGAGACACACCATGGACCGATTCACCGGCGGTTGCCTGTGCGGCGACGTCCGCATCGAAGCCTCAGGGCGACCCTATCGGGTTGGCCTTTGTCACTGCCTGGATTGCCGCAAGCACCATGGCGCGCTCTTTTTCGCCGCCGCCGTGTTTCCCCTGGAAGCGGTGAAGATCGAGGGCGAGACACGGGATTACGCCGGCCGCCATTTCTGCCCTCGCTGCGGCTCGTCGGTGTTTGCCCGCAGCGGCGATGAAATCGAAGTGCACCTGGGCACGCTCGATGCTCCCGACCAACTGGTGCCCACCTACGAAAGCTGGACCCTGCGCCGCGAAGCCTGGCTACCGGCGTTTGCGCTCGCGCACCATTACGTGCGGGACCGTGAGGGCGAGGATCGATCCGAGGGCCAGGCGATCAACCAAACCCGACAATCGCCTTAATCTCCAGGTATTCCTCGAAGCCGTGGACACCGTATTCACGCCCGTTTCCGGAGCGCTTGTAGCCGCCGAACGGCGCCATGGGATTCCACGCCGGGTAGTTCAACAGCACTTGCCCGGAGCGGATACGCAGGGCAACGCTGCGCACCCGATCAAGGTCTTGTCCCTGGACATGAGCGCCGAGCCCGTAGACCGTGTCGTTGGCGATGGCGACCGCTTCATCCACCGTGTCATAAGGGATGATGCACAGCACAGGCCCGAAGATTTCTTCCTGGGCGATGCGCATGGCGCTGTCCACTTGCGAGAAAACCGTCGGTCGGGTGTAGAAGCCTTTGTCGAAGCCCGGTACTCGGCCTGGCCCGCCGCACACCAGTTTGGCGCCTTCCCTCAGGCCCACCTCGATCAGGGTCTGTACGCGATTGAACTGGGCCTCGTTGGCGATGGGACCGAGGACCGTTGCTTCCGATTGCGGGTCGCCGACGATGATCGCGTTGGCGGTTGCGGCAGCCAACGCTTCGACTTCCGCCAAGCGGTTTCTTGGGACGATCATTCGGGTCGGCGCGCTGCACGATTGGCCGACATTGCGCAACGCCGACATCACCCCCAGCGGTACGGCTTTGGCGAAGTCCGCGTCCGGCAGCAACACGTTCGGTGACTTGCCGCCCAGTTCCTGGGTGACGCGCTTCACCGTAGGAGCGGCGGCCTGGGCGACCAGTGCGCCGGCGCGGTTCGAGCCGGTGATGGAGATCATGTCGATATCGGGGTGCGCCGCCATGGCTGCACCGACCTCGGCACCGCTGCCGTTCACCAGGTTGAAGACACCGGCTGGAAGGCCCGCGTCATGTACCAATTGGGCGAACAGCAGCGCGCTCAATGGTGACAGTTCGCTCGGTTTCAACACCACCGTGCAGCCGGCGGCAATCGCCGGGGCGACTTTGGCGGTGATTTGATACAGCGGCCAGTTCCACGGTGTGATGAGGCCGCAGACGCCGATGGGTTCGCGTTGAATGGCGGTGCCATTTTCGACCTTCTGGAAACGATAAGTCGTCAGCACATCACGGGCCACTCGCACATGTTCGGCCGCCAACGGCACCTGCATGGCCCGGGCAAAACCGATGGCCGCGCCCATTTCCAGCGAGAGCGCCTGGGCCAGTGTTTCCTGGCGCTCAAGGATCAGTTCGTGGATTTTTCCAAGGATCGATACGCGGGTGTCTACCGGGGTCGCGGACCAGCCGGGAAATGCGGCACGCGCGGCCGCTACTGCCCGGTCGACGTCCTCACCAGAACCTTGGGCGACCTCGGCGATCACTTCCTCGGTCGCTGGATTGACCACCGGCAGCGTTGCCGGTTGGACCGGGGACGACCAGGTGCCATTGATATAAAGCTGCCGGCACATTTGCGGGTCGACGCTGTAGTGGTTCGAGGTGTGGGTGGTCATCCGACGGGCTCCCTGGAGTGTTCTCAATAAGCTAACAAAGCCGTCCTGCTGAGATGTGCCGTTGTTGCGCCCGGCAAAGAATAATCTGCTGTATCGGCCGGGCTAACTTCGCAAAGGTAGCGGCGTCCGTTTCAGGGCCAACTGCGCCCAAGGTTAACCGATGGCCCAGGACACCTGTGGCGAGGGAGCTTGCTCCCGCTGGGTCGCGCAGCGGCCCCAAAAAAGCGATGAGCGCTTCGCACTCAAGCGGGAGCAAGCTCCCTCGCCACACGTTCATCTCATTGCCTTATGAGTGAAGTCAGCCCCGGGCCAGCGCTTCGATTTCGATCAGGTAGCCGTGGTGCAAGGCCGGGACGGGCACCACGGCGCGGGCAGGGCGGTGCTCGCCCAGATAGCGGGCGTAGATCCGGTCAAAAGCCGGCCAGTGCTCGATACCGGCGACATACACCGTCACCTTCAACAGGTCGTTCGGACCCCGGCCAGCCGCGCTAAGAATCGCCATCAGGTTCTCCAGGGCGAGGCAGGCCTGCGCCTCGAACGGTTGGCCGGCACTGTGGCTGCCATCGGCGCGTACCGGCAACTGCCCGGACACGTACAAGACGCCCTGGTGCGACACGGCCTGGGCGTAATGCCCGCCCGGAGCGGCCGCCTGGGTGGTGTGAATCAACTCGATCTCACCAGCCATGTAGACGACTCCAACTATGCACTTCGCCCGTCGCATCACAGGCGCTGTAATGAGGAAATTGCGCGCCGGTGGCGCAGGCGTGGTTGGGCAGGATGCGCAGGCGGCTGCCAATGGGAAAGCGCGTGGCGATATCGACGCTGTCGGTACTTGAAAGGGTGATGATGCCGTGCTCCTGGTTGGCACTGCTGAGCAACGCGCCCTCAATCCAAGCGCCTTCTTCGTTGCACACTTGCCCATAGCCGAAGTCCTGCTGCTGCCGTTGCGTGCCCCGATCACGGCTCATGGCCATCCAGCCGGCGTCGGTGATCACCCAGCCTTTATCTGGCTGATGACCGATGACGGTGGTCAGCACGCTCAGGGCCAACTCGTCGGCCGCGCAGACGCCGACGTTGTGCATCACCAGGTCGAAGAACACATAGACACCGGCGCGCACTTCGGTGACGCCTTCCAGGCTCTGCGCCGACAGCGCGGTGGGCGTCGAACCGATGCTGACCTGCGGGCAGGCCAGCCCGGCCTCGCGGATGCGTTGGGCGGCGCTGACGCAGATATGACGCTCCTGCTCGGCCAAGGCTTGCAGCGCCTGGGGGGTATCGAGTTCGTAGCTGGAGCCGGCGTGGGTCATGACGCCGCAAAGCTGCATGTCGCCCTCGCTGAGCAGCCCCGCGATGGCGACCAGTGAATCGTCTTCGAGGCGCACTCCGGATCGATGGCCATCGCAGTCGATCTCGATCCACACATCGAAACGTTCGCCGTGTTGCCTGCCGAAATCGACGATCGCCTGCGCCGCCGCCAGGCTGTCGGTCAAGAGGCTCAAGCGGCAGCCCTGGCGCTGCAGCGTCAGGGCCTGGGCCAGTTTGCCGGGGGCCATGGCCACGGCATAAAAAATGTCCTGGATGCCGGCGGCGAAACAATGTTCGGCTTCCTTCAAGGTGGATACCGTGACGCCGCTGGCGCCTGCGGCGATTTGCGCCTGGATCACTGGCAGGCATTTGCTGGTCTTGATGTGGGGACGCAAACGCACACCGAGGGCGTCCATGCGTTGCTGCATGCGGTGGATATTGCGCTGCATGCGAGGCACGTCGATGAGCGCGGCCGGGGTATCGAGGGAGGCAATGGAGGCTGGCATGAACAGGGCTCGGTGGTGAAAGACAGGCTCGACTCTACGCAGTCATCGTGAAGCCGTGGTTCAATGAACTGTCATCAATCATTAAGTTGAACTGAATGATTACTCTCGAAGACCTGCGGATGGTTGTGACCCTGGCACGCTCCGAGTCGTTGAGCGCCGCCGCCAGGGCTCTCAATGTCTCGCCTCCGGCGCTGTCCATGCGCCTGCGCAAACTGGAGACGCTGTTGGGCCTGACCCTGGCCAATCGCGATGCCCGGCGCCTGAGCCTGACCGCTGATGGTGAGCGTTTCTCCCGCCAGAGTGCGGTGCTGCTGGAACAGCTGGAGGCGCTGCCCGAATCGTTCAAGCAACAGGACGATCAACTGGTCGGTACCCTCAGGCTGGCGGCGCCGTTTGGTTATGGACGCCAACGCATCGCGCCGCTGCTGGCGCGGTTTGCCCGGTTGCACCCGCAACTCTGCCTGCAGCTGGATCTACGGGAAACGCCCTGGCCCGATCGCCATGACAGCGACGCCGTGATTCACATCGGCAATCTCAGCGACAGCCTGTGGGTGGCCCGGCCCCTCACGCAAAACGACCGCTGGCTGTGCGCGAGCCCCGCCTATCTGGAGCAGTACGGCACGCCGACCTCGCCCGACCAACTTGCCGGGCACCGCTGCATTTGTATTCGTGAAAACGATGAAGACGTCACGCTGTGGCACCTGCGCAATGGGCAGGGGCGCAAGACCCTGCGGATCAAGCCGGCTTTATTGAGCAACGATGGCAGCGTGGCCCGGCGCTGGGCCGAACAAGGCCTGGGGCTGGTGCTGCGTTCGCAGTGGGACGTCAGTAAGGCCATCGCCGACGGCCGCCTGGTCCGGGTGCTGGCGGATTGGCAATTCGACAGCGCCCCGATCAACCTGCTGGTGCCCTCACGCAAACTCCGCAGCGCGCGGGTCCAGGCTTTGGTGAGTTTTCTCGAGGGGGAACTGAAGGCTTGAACAGCGGTGTGCCAGCGCTGGCCCTGCTACAGAGCTATCGCCATCGCGAGCAAGCTCGCTCCCACAGGGGATGCTCGTGGACTTCAATCTCTCAGCCACCCCGAAATCCTTGTGGGAGCGAGCTTGCTCGCGATGGCGTCAGCCCATCCAACAAAGATGCCGGCGCTGTCCACCCCAGGCGTAGATTCTGCCGCAAACCAGCCCCCGCAGGCCTGTTTTACGCACCATAACTGCCCGCAAACCCACTGGAACACGGGCGCAACGCCCACGCCTGGAGCGTCCCGCAAAGTCTGCTGAGCGAGCCCCGCAAAACGGTGGTTTGTACCAAGCGGCCGGCATTTTTAACGATTTATCCACGGTCTCATGGTGTTGTAATGAAAACGTGATGCAGCGTTGCACCGAGGCTTCATGAACGGCGTCAATGTTTGCCTCGTCATGCCTTCAACAACAATTCAGGACCGCACTCATGAGCTTTCTTCGACCCAAGTACATCACCTTCGACTGCTACGGCACGTTGACCAATTTCCAGATGGGCACCATGACCCGTGAGCTGTTCGCCGATCGTGTCGATGCCGGGCAGATGGACCAGTTCGTCAAGGATTTCTCCGCTTATCGTCTGGACCAGGTGATGGGCGACTGGCGGCCTTATGATGAGATTCTCAAGACCGCCCTGGCGCGGACATGCAAGCGTTGGGGTGTTGAGTACCGGAACGAAGGCCAGCTTTATTACGACGCCGTGCCTACCTGGGGTCCCCACGCCGATGTGCCGGCGGGCCTGTCGAAAATCGCCGACAAGATCCCCCTGGTGATTTTCTCCAACGCGATGGACGAGCAGATCATGTCCAACGTCGACAAGCTCGGCGCGCCTTTCCATAAAGTCTTCACCGCCCAGCAGGCCCAGGCCTACAAGCCGCGCCTGGCCGCTTTCGAGTTCATGCTCGATAACCTCGGCTGCGGTCCGGAGGACGTCCTGCATGTGTCGTCCAGCTTCCGTTATGACCTGATGTCGGCCCACGACATGAAGATCAAGCACAAGGCTTTCGTCGCCCGGGGTCATGAACAACCGGCCAATGCTGCGTTTGGCTACCACCAGATCCCGGACATCGGCGGATTGGCCGGTCTGGTCGGGCTCTGAGTTTCCTGGCGCTCTTCAAGGTGAAAGGGGTTAGACATGGGCAGTGAGTCCTATTGGCTCGATACCGCACCGGCCTTTACCGGTGCCCAGCTCGGCGGGTTGCCCGGGCAGGTCGATGTCGCCATCGTCGGTGGCGGTTTCACCGGCCTGGCCGCGGCGCGCGCCCTGGCCTTGAAGGGGGCGAGTGTCGCGGTGCTGGAAGCGGGCAGGGTGATTGGCGAGGCGTCAGGGCGCAACGGCGGGCATTGCAGTACCGGCGTTGCCCAGGATTACGCGGCCCTCACCGCTAGCCTCGGCGCCGACAAGGCGCGCGCCTATTACCAGGCCTATGAAAGCGCCGTGCAGAGCGTGGTTACGCTGGTGGAAAAAGAGCAGATTGCCTGCGACCTCAAGCGCAATGGCAAGCTCAAGTTGGCGGCCAAGCCGATGCACTATGAAGGCTTGGCACGCACCTGTGAATTGATTCGCAGGGAGGTCGATGCCGAGGTCGAGTTGCTGTCCGCCGAAGAGACGCGGGAGGAAGTCAATTCGGCGCAGTTTCACGGCGGCCTGCTGCAGCGTAACGGCGTGCAGATGCATGTCGGACGTTTCGGTGTCGGCCTGGCCGAGGCGGCCGCGCGTCACGGTGCGTTGATCTTCCAGGGGGTGGCAGTGCAGGACTGGAAGGCCAGCGCGGGCGGCTATCAAGTCAACACCCGCAAGGGCACGTTGCAGGCTTCGCAGATCCTGTTGGCGACCGGCACCAGCCAGCAAGGCGGCTTGGGCTGGTATCGGCGGCGAATCGTGCCGGTGGGCAGTTTTGTGATCGCCACCGAGGTATTGCCCCAGGCGTTGATCGACAGCTTGCTGCCGGCACGCCGCTCCTATGTCACCAGCCGCATGATCGGTAACTACTTTCGCCTGACCCCGGACAACCGCCTGCTGTTTGGCGGACGTGCGCGGTTTGCCATGTCCGACAGCGTCTCCGACGCCAAGAGTGGCAAGGTGTTGCAAGCGGCGATGGTGCAGATGTTCCCGCAGTTGGCGAACGTCAAGATCGACTACTGCTGGGGCGGCCTGGTGGACATGACGTCCGATCGCCTGCCCCGGGCCGGCCAACATGGAGGGGTTTATCACTCCATGGGCTACAGCGGCCACGGTGTGCAGATGTCGGTGCACATGGGGCAAGTCATGGCCGAGGTCATGGCCGGCAACGTCGAGGCCAACCCTTGGCGCGAACTCGACTGGCCGGCCATCCCCGGACACTTCGGCAAGCCCTGGTTCCTGCCACTGGTCGGTGCGTATTACCGGCTGCAGGACTACCTACACTGAGTTACATGGCGTTGTTTTGCGTTCCAACCGCGATGCGTTAATCGCACGTAATCGAGCCCTATCATTTTCCGAAAGGTAGAACTGACATGAGTGACAATAAAAACGGCATCAAAGACCAGTTGATCACCGGTACAGAAAGTCTGCGTGTTTTCGAAGGGCTCAATCGCGGCATGTCACGCCGCCATGCGCTGCAAATGCTGGGGGTGGCGGGTGTGGCCGCGGCGGGCGCCGGCAGCCTGTTCGGTGCCGCCGGCAAGCTGCTTGCCGATGATGAGGCCAGCCCCGGTAAAGGCAAGCCCGGCGGGCGCATTCGGGTTGCCGGTATCTCCAGTTCCACCGCCGACACCCTGGACCCGGCCAAAGGCTCATCGTCCACGGACTACGTGCGCCACTACATGTTCTATAACGGCCTGACGCGTTTCGACAGCCACATGGTGCCGCAGCTGGAACTGGCCGAGCGCATCGACACCACCGATGCCACGCTCTGGGTGATTACCCTGCGCAAGGAAGTGACCTTCCACAACGGCAAGGGCCTGACCGCCGCCGACGTGGTGTATTCCCTGATGCGGCACAAGGACCCGATCACCGGTTCCAAGGTCTTGCCGCTGGCGGAGCAGTTTGCCGAAGTCAAAGCCAACGGCAGCCACGAGGTGCAGATACGCTTGAGCGGCCCGAATGCCGAGCTGCCATCGATCCTGGCCGTCTCCCACATGTTGATCGTTCCTGAAGGCACCAGCGACTTCAGCCAGGGCATCGGTACCGGCCCCTTCAAGGTCAAGGAGTTCAAGCCGGGGGTGCGTTCGATTGGCGCGCGCAACACCAACTACTGGAAACCGGGTTTGCCGTATCTGGACGAGATCGAATTCATCGGCATCGCCGACGAACCGTCACGGGTCAACGCACTGCTCTCGGGTGATGTGCAGATCATCAACGAGGTCAACCCGCGCTCGACCACGCGCATCAAGGACAGCGCCAAACATCGCGTCGTGGACTCACCGTCGGGTAACTACACCGACCTGATCATTCGCCAGGACCAGATGCCCGGTCAAAGCCCTGAGTTCACCGAGGCGATGAAACTGCTGCTGGATCGCGAACAGGTCAAGTCGGCGATATTCCGTGGCTTTGCCAGGGTCGGCAACGACCACCCGATCGCCCCCGGCGCGCGGTTCCACAACGCCGACCTGCCACAACGGGCCTACGATCCGGAAAAGGCGCGCTTCCTGCTGAAGAAGGCGGGGATGGAAAGCATCAGCATGCCGGTGATGTGCTCGCCGGCCGCCACCGGCTCGGTGGACGTCGCCGTGCTGCTGCAGCAATCGGCCAAGGAGGCCGGGCTCAAGCTCAACGTCAATCGCCTGCCAAGCGATGGCTACTGGTCCAACCACTGGGCCAAGCACCCGCTGAGCTTCGGCAACATCAACCCACGGCCCAACGCCGACATGATTTTCTCGCAATTCTTCCAATCGACCGCGCCCTGGAATGAATCCGGCTGGAAAAACCCGCAGTTCGACCAGCTGCTGATCCAGGCCCGGGGTGAAACCGATGAGGCCAAGCGCGGCAAGATGTACGGGGACATGCAAGCCCTGGTGCATGAACACAGCGGCATCGGTGTGCCCGTGTTCATCAGCAACATCGATGGGGTCGACCAGCGCGTCAAAGGCTATGGCACCAACCCGCTGGGCGGTTTCATGGGCTACATGTTCTCCGAGCAAGTCTGGCTGGACGCTTGATGAGCAGTGTTTGGCTGCGTGACATGGCACAAGGGGTAGGGTGATGAATAGCAACACACTGTGGCTGATCGGCCGGCGCCTGGGTGCCGCGATCGTGACCTTGTTGATCGTATCGATGGTGGTGTTTGCCATTACGGCAGTGTTGCCGGGCGACGCGGCGCAACAGTCCCTTGGACAGTTCGCCACACCTGAACAGGTGGCGGCCCTGCGCGTGAAAATGGGGCTGGATCAGCCGGGTGTGTTGCGTTACCTGCACTGGCTGATGAGCCTGCTCAGCGGCGACATGGGCGTGTCGATTTCCAATGCCACGCCGGTCAGCGAGTTGATGGCCGGCCGAGTCCCCAACACCCTGATGCTGGCGGCCGCCACGGCGCTGGTGTCGGTGCCGGTGGCATTGATCATGGGCATTGGTTCGGCGATGGGCCGTGGGGGGCGCATCGACGGCTTTATCAGCTTCTTTACCCTGACGATGGTGGCAGTACCGGAGTTTCTGGTCGCCACCCTGGCGGTGTTGATTTTTGCCGTGAACCTGGGCTGGCTGTCGGCGTTGTCCTATTCCAGCGAGATCACCTCACCGTGGCAGTTCATGCGCACCTACGCCTTGCCGGTCATGACGCTGTGCTGCGTGATCATCGCGCAAATGGCCCGCATGACCCGGGCGGCGGTGATCGATCAACTCGACAGCCCCTACGTGGAAATGGCCCGTCTCAAAGGTGTGAGCCCGGTGCGGGTGGTGCTGCGCCATGCACTGCCCAACGCCATCGGCCCCATCGCCAATGCCATCGCCCTGAGCCTGTCCTACTTGCTGGGCGGGGTGGTGATCGTCGAGACGATATTCAACTATCCCGGCATTGCGAGCCTGATGGTCGATGCCGTGACGAACCGCGACATGGCATTGGTCCAGGCCTGCACCATGTTGTTTTGTACGGCGTACCTGACACTCGTGCTGATTGCCGACCTGTGCGCGATCCTCTCCAATCCGAGGCTGAGAAACCAATGAACAATCTCATTGTGAAATCCCCGCCTGCGTCGGCCGCGTTGGCGTTGGGCAAAGACGACCATGCAACGTCCTGGCTGGGCCTGGTCGGTGCCGCGCTGTGTGTGATCTGGCTGCTGGTGGCGATCTTCGGCCCATGGCTGGCGCCGCATCCCGTGGGAGAAGTGGTCTCTGACAATGTCTTCGACAGTTTCAGCGCGGCTTACCCGCTGGGCACCGATTACCTGGGCCGCGACATGCTCAGTCGGATCCTGGTGGGCGCACAGTTCACCGTGGGCCTGGCGTTGGTGGCGGCAGTCCTGGCCAGTGGGTTGGGGACCAGTTGCGCACTGCTGTCGGTGGTGTCACCGAAGTGGCTGGATGAGCTGATCAGCCGCCTGATGGACGCCTTCATATCGATCCCGAGCAAGATGCTGGCGCTGATCATGGTCTCGGCGTTCGGTTCATCGGTGACGTTGCTGGTGTGCACGGCGGTGTTGAGTTACACGCCGGGTGCGTTCCGCATCGCCCGCAGCATGGCGGTGAACATCGAGGCCCTGGAGTACGTGCAAGTGGCCCGTACCCGTGGCGAGCGTCGCCTGTACGTCGCTTGCGTGGAAATCCTGCCCAACATGCTCAACACAGTGCTGGCTGACCTGGGCTTGCGCTTCGGCTTCATCGTGCTGCTGCTCAGCGGCATGAGCTTTCTCGGCCTGGGCGTACAACCGCCGGATGCCGACCTGGGTTCACTGGTGCGCGAAAACATCGGCGGCCTGAATCAGGGCGCCCCGGCCATCGTGATTCCTGCCCTGGCCATCGGCACCCTGACCATCGGCGTCAATCTGTTTATCGACCGCCTGTCTTCGCGGCGTAACCGACGTTCGGGAGGCCATTGATATGAGCGAATTGATCCGAGTCGAGAACCTGCGTGTGGTCGCCGGTGGCGAGCACAGCGAAGTGGAAATCGTCAAAGGCGTGAGTTTCTCCCTGGAGAAAGGGGAAGTGCTGGCGCTGATCGGTGAGTCCGGCTCCGGCAAGACCACCATCGCCCTGGCACTGCTGGGTTACGCCCGGCGCGGTTGTCGCCTGGCCGGTGGCGTGGTGCAGGTCGGCGAGCATGACATGCTGGCGCTGGAGGAAAACGAGCTGCAACGCCTGCGCGGCAACCGGGTGTCGTACATCGCCCAAAGCGCCGCCGCGGCGTTCAACCCGGCGAAAAAACTCATCGACCAAGTGGTGGAAGGAGCGTTGATTCATGGCCTCGGCAGCCGGGCCGTGCTCGAAGCCAAGGCCATCGAACTGTTTCGCGACCTGGCGTTGCCCGACCCTGAGCGCATCGGCCAGCGTTATCCCCATCAAGTCTCCGGCGGGCAGTTGCAGCGGGTGATGGCGGCCATGGCGCTGATCAGCGATCCGCTGTTGGTGGTGCTCGATGAGCCGACCACGGCCCTCGATGTGACCACGCAGATTGACGTGCTGCGCGCCTTCAAGCGCGTCGTACGCGAACGCGGCGCGACGGCGGTGTATGTGTCCCACGATCTGGCGGTCGTGGCGCAGATGGCCGACCAGATTGTCGTGCTCAACGGCGGACAGATCTTCGAACAGAGCGCCACCGCGCCGCTGCTCAAAGGCCCGGCTCACGCCTACACCCGCAGCCTGCTGGCGGCGGCGCGGCCGGACACCACCATTCGCCCACCCTGCGGTGTGGCCGAAGACACGCCACTGCTGACCATCCAGGGCTTGACCGCCGGCTACGGCAACAAGAATCAGCACGGCATGCCGGCGATCCGGGTACTGGAAGACATCGACCTGACGGTGCGCCGGGGCCAGGCCATCGGTGTGATCGGCGAGTCCGGCTCGGGCAAATCGACCCTGGCCCGGGTGGTGGCGGGGCTGTTGACCCCGGCCCTCGGCGGGTTGACGTTCGATGGCCAGCCACTGGGCGGCAGCCTGTCCGAGCGCACGAACGAACAGTTCCGGCGCATCCAGATGGTGTTCCAGAACGCCGACACCGCGCTGAACCCGATGCACAGCATCAGCACCATTTTGAGTCGGCCACTGAAGATGTATTTCGGCCTCAAGGGCGCAGCGCTGCGCGAGCGCATCGGCGAATTGCTGGATCTGGTGCGTTTGCCACGGGAGCTGGCCGAGCGCCGCCCGAGCGAACTGTCCGGCGGGCAAAAGCAACGGGTCAACCTGGCCCGGGCGCTGGCGGCAAAACCGGACCTGATTTTGTGCGATGAAGTCACCTCGGCCCTCGATACCGTGGTCGGCGCGGCGATCCTTGAACTGCTGCGCGATCTGCGTCAACAATTGGGGGTTTCCTACCTGTTCATCAGCCACGACATCTCCACGGTGCGGGCGCTGTGCGACGACATCGTCGTGATGTACAGCGGCCACAAGATCCAGGCGGGCGCACGGCAAGCGTTCGCCCAGCCGCCATTCCATCCCTACACCGATCTGTTGATCCATTCGGTGCCGGAGTTGCGCCAGGGCTGGCTGGAAAGCTGCGGTGCCACCACCTGCGGCAGCCTGCCGGCGTTGGGTGCTCGCGCCGATGTGCCGGGCCTGTGCACCTTCCTCAATCGTTGCCCGGTGCGGGTCGATGGCCTGTGTAACTGCACCGCACCGCCTCGGCGAGTCATCGACGGCGGCAGTGAAGTCCTCTGTCATCACGACAGCGACGCGCTGCGCAAGCGCCAACAGGATTCAAACAGCATGATCGTGGGAGCCTACGCGTGAGCGGTCGTTTCGTGAGGTTGGCCGAACAGGGCCGGCCCATCGTCAAATTGATAGTGGACGGCGTGCCTATCGAGGCGCTGCAGGGTGACACCCTGATGGTGGCCTTGCTGACGAATGGCCCGACGTTGCGCCAGTCGGAATTCGATCCGGGCAGCCGTGCCGGTTTTTGCCTGATGGGCGCTTGCCAGGATTGCTGGGTCTGGACCCGCAGCGGCGAACGCCTGCGTGCCTGTTCCAACGAAGTGCGTGAAGGGCTGGACATCATCACTCAGCAACCGGAGGCCATATGGCCGCTACGCGGATAGTCATCGTAGGCGCTGGGCCGGCGGGTGTTCGTTGTGCCCAGACCTTAATGGCGGCGGGCTTCAAGCCGATTTTGATCGACGAAAATCGTCGCGATGGCGGACAGATCTACCGGCGCCAACCCGAGGGGTTCACCCGCACCTACGCCACGCTGTACGGCACCGAGGCGAACAAGGCCAAGGACCTGCACGACAGCTTCGACCGCTTGCGTGCGCAGATCGACTACCGCCCGGACACCCTGGTGTGGAACCTCACGCCGGGCCAGCTGTGCTGCGTCAGTCGAGGCCGGCACACGACGGTGGAGTATGACGCGCTGGTCCTCTGCACCGGCGCCACCGACCGCCTGATGCCGATCGAAGGCTGGCAATTGGGCGGTACCTACAGCCTCGGCGGTGCGCAGATTGCCCTCAAGGCCCAGGCGGTTTCCATCGGCCACCGCGTGGTGTTCATGGGCAGCGGGCCATTGCTGTATCTGGTCGCCAGCCAATACCTCAAGGCCGGCGCCAACGTGGCGGCGGTGCTGGACACCTCGCCCTTGGGCAAGCGCATCAAGGCCTTGCCCAAACTCATGGCGCGCCCGGGCTTATTGTTCACTGGCCTGAAATTGTTGGCGCAGCTGTACCGGGCGAAGATCCCGGTGCACTTGGGCATCGCGCCTGTGCAAGTGCTCGGTGACCCGATCAGTGGCGTCAGTGGCGTGCGGGTTCGTAGCGCCAGAGGAGAGACGTTGACCGTGGATTGTGACGCCGTGGCGCTGGGGTATCACTTGCGGCCGGAAACCCAACTGGCCGACCTGGCGGGTTGTCGCCTGGGTTTCGACGAGGCGTCCGGCCAATGGCTGCTGGACCTCGATGAGGAAGGCCGCACCTGCGTCAGTGGCGTTTATGCTGCCGGGGACGGTGCGAAAATCCGTGGTGCCGATGCCGCCGAGCACGCCGGGCGCCTGGTCGCCATGGCGTTATTGAGCGATCTGCAACAGCCGGTGGACACTGCGCAGGTCGCCGAGCAGCGCCAGGCGCTCAAGGTGATGGATGCCTTTCGTCTCGGCCTGGCCCAAGCTTTTCCCTGGCCCGCCGCGCAGGCGAAGACCTTGCCGGATGAAGCCATCGTCTGCCGCTGCGAAATGATCAGCGCCGGCGAACTTCGGCGTACCGTCAGCGAAAAGGGTGCCTGTGAAGTCAATCGCGCCAAGGCCTTCAGCCGAGTCGGCATGGGCCGCTGCCAGGGACGTTATTGTTCCCAGGCCGGGGCCGAGGTGATTGCCGCGGCGGCCGGTGTCAATGTCCAGGAAGTCGGCCGGCAACGCGGCCAAGCGCCGGTGAAGCCGCTTTCGATGCTCACGCAGGAGGTGGCGCCATGACGGTACACAAGGCCGATGTAGTGATTGTCGGCGGCGGCCTGATGGGCTCGGCGGCGGCGTTTTTCCTGCGTCAGCGCGGGCAATCGGTGATCCTGCTGGAGCGTGACCAGATCGGTCAGTACGCCAGCGGCGTGAATTTCGGCAACGTGCGGCGCCAGGGGCGTTACCTCGGGCAACTGGAACTGGCGAACCGTTCCTGGGCGCTGTGGAAGCGCTTGCCCGAACTGATCGATGACGACCTGGAGTTCATTGCCAGCGGGCACATGCGCGTGTGCTATCGCGAAGATGAAATCCCTGAGCTGGAGGCCTACGCCGCAGCGCCTGAAGCGGCGCAGCTGGACTTGCAGATCTATCGCGGCAGCGAACTGCACGCGCGTTTCCCATTTCTTGGCAAAGAGGTGAAAGGCGGCTCCTATGCCCCTCACGATGGTCACGCCAATCCACGCCTGGCGGCTCCGGCATTTGCCAGGGCCGCCCGGCGGCTCGGCGCGCAAATCGAGGAGCGCACCGAAGTGGCCGGGGTGCAGAAGATCGGCGACGGCTTCAGCATCACCACCACCGATGGCCGCCAGTTCAGTTCCGCCCAGCTGTTGATTACCGCCGGCGCCTGGGGCCAGAAGCTCTCGGCGCAGTTCGGTGAGCCGGTACCGTTGGATACCAATGGCCCACAGATGGCCGTCACCGAACCGGTGCCCTATGCCTTGCCAACGGTGATCGGGGTGTACACCAAGATCCCGGAAGAGGTGATCTATTTCCGTCAGATCCCCCGGGGCAACATCATCATCGGCGGCGGTTATCGCAGCAAGCCGGACATGCTCAACCGCCGGGCCCATGTCGAGCCGCGCAGCATCCTCAACCAGTTGGAGCAGATGCGCCGGTTGCTGCCGGGCGTCGGCAACCTGAATATCATCCGTGTGTGGAGCGGCATCGAAGGGTATCTACCCGATTCCCTACCGGTGATGGGCCCCAGCGGTAACGTCGATGGCTTGTACTACGCTTTCGGTTTCTGCGGCCACGGCTTCCAGCTCGGCCCGGGCGTCGGCGACGTCATGGCCGAACTCATCAGCACCGGCAGCACCTGTACCTCGATTGAGCCGTTCTCCATCCGCCGGTTCACTCCTTCAACCGAGCAACGGAGCAAGGCCTCATGAAACCCCGGGTTTTAGCTATTTTTGAACGCCTGCTGGCCTTTGAAACGGTCTCTTCAGAATCGAACATGGCCTTGATCGAGTACGTGCGCGAGCTGTTGCTGAGCAAGGGCATCGAGTCGCTGATCGTCAAGGATGAAAGCGGCAAGAAAGCCAACCTGTTCGCCAGCACCGGGCCGCGTGAGTTGCCGGGGATCCTGCTGTCCGGTCATACCGACGTGGTGCCGGCGGCGGGGCAGGCCTGGACCGTCCCGGCGTTCCAGGCAACGCTGCGGGATGGGCGGGTCTACGGGCGCGGCAGTTGTGACATGAAAGGCTTCATCGCGTTGGCCATCGACGCCATGCTCGATGCCGCCGACCATGCCTTGAACCGGCCATTGCAACTGGCGCTGTCCCACGACGAAGAGATCGGTTGTGTGGGGGTACGCCGTTTGCTCGACGTGCTGCACCTGGCGCCGGTGCGGCCGTTCCTGTGCGTGGTCGGCGAGCCGACCAACATGCAGTTCGTGCTCGGCCACAAAGGCAAGGGCTCCTATCGCACGTACTGCCGTGGCCTGGAGGCGCATTCGTCGCTGGCGCCACGCTCGGTCAACGCGATTCACGTGGCCTGTGATTTCATCGCGGCGTTGCGCCAGAGTCAGCAGCAACTGCAAGAGCAGGGCGCCCAAGACAGCGATTACGACGTGCCCTACAGCACCGTGCATGTCGGGCAGATCGTCGGCGGCAAGGCGCTGAACATCGTGCCCAACCTGTGCACCCTGGATTTCGAAGTGCGCAACCTGCCGGCCGATGACCTGGATCAGTTCCTCGGGCAACTGCGCGAGCGGGCCGAAGCCATCGTGCGCGAAGCCAAGAAGCTCTCCAGCGTGGCGGACATCGAAATCGAAACCCTGAACGTCTATCCCGGCCTGGATACCCATCCGAGCGTCGAGGCCGTGCGCTTTCTGAAAAACTTCGCCGCTCCGGACACCGGCATCGCCAAGGTGTCTTTCGGCACCGAAGGCGGCCTGTTCAAGCAGCGCCTGGATGTGCCGGTCGTCGTCTGCGGCCCGGGCTCCATCGAACAGGCCCACAAGCCTGACGAGTTCATCGAAATCAGCCAGATGGATGCGGGGGAGCGGTTTTTGGAAGGGGTGTTGGGGTCGTTGAAAATCTAAGCCATATACATGACGAAATGTGGGAGCGGGCTTGCCCGCGAAGGCGATGTGTCAGTTGACGATGAGTCGACTGGCGCGCCGCTTTCGCGAGCAAGCCCGCTCCCACATAGGGTTCAGTGGTGACGCTGATACCTCGGTAGAGCCTGCCGTCCCAGCACAAAACTTCAGCATCCAACACTGCCCAAACCGCGCTTTCAGCATCCTGCCCCGTGGCATCTCCTTAGACTGGAATCACCTCGGAACAGGACGCGACCATGCTCAAGAATCAATTGAAAGACCCTAGCCTGTTGGCAGAACTCGCTTACGTCGACGGTCAGTGGATCGGCGCCGATAATGCGGCCACTTTTGATGTCATCGACCCGGCTACCGGCCAGGTACTCGCCCGGGTGCCGGCCCTGCAAGGTGTGGAAACCCGCCGTGCCATCGAGGCCGCCGAGCGCGCCTGGCCGGCCTGGCGTGCGCGCCCGGCGGCGGAGCGGGCGCTGCTGCTGGAGCGTTGGTATCAAGCCATGATCGATAACCTCGACGACCTGGCGCTGATCATGACCCGTGAACAGGGCAAGCCGCTGAACGAAGCCAAAGGCGAAATTCGCTATGGGGCTGGCTTTGCCAAATGGTTTGCCGAAGAAGCCCGCCGGGTCTATGGCGAAACCATCCCGGCACCGAGCGGCGACCGGCGCCTGCTCACGCTCAAGCAACCGGTGGGCGTCTGTGCCGCGATCACGCCGTGGAATTTCCCCAATGCGATGATCACTCGCAAATGCGCACCGGCCTTGGCGGCGGGCTGTCCAGTCATCGTCAAACCCTCGGACCTGACCCCGTTGTCGGCCCTGGCGCTGGCGGTGCTGGCCGAGCGGGTCGGGATTCCGGCCGGGGTATTCAACGTCGTCACCGGTCTGCCTGCCGGCATCGGCGAAGAGCTGACCAGTAACCCGACGGTGCGCAAGATTTCCTTTACCGGTTCGACGGCGGTCGGTCGGTTGCTGATGCGCCAGAGCGCCGAACACATCAAGCGCTTGAGCCTGGAGCTGGGAGGCAACGCGCCGTTCATTGTGTTCGACGACGCGGACCTGGAACAGGCCATCACCGGCATCATGCTCAGCAAGTTTCGCAACGCCGGCCAGACCTGCGTCTGTGCCAACCGCATTCTGGTGCAGGACGGCATCTACGAGCGTTTCGCCGAGCGCCTGGTGGAGGAGGTGGGCAAGCTCAAGGTCGGCAACGGCCTGGAGGCTGACGTGATGATCGGCCCGCTGATCAATCTGGCTGCGGTGAACAAGGTCGCCCGGCATATCGACGATGCATTGAGTCAAGGTGCGCGCCTGCTCTGTGGTGGCGTTCCCGAAGGCGACAGCCAGTTCGTCCAGCCAACGGTTTTGGGCGAAGCCCACGCCGGGATGTTGCTGGCCAACGAAGAAACCTTCGGCCCGGTGGCCCCGCTGATGCGTTTTACGACCGAAGAAGAGGCGTTGGCCCTGGCCAATGCCACGCCGTATGGCCTGGGCGCGTATTACTTCACCCAGGACCTGCGCCGTTCATGGCGGTTTGGCGAGGCGTTGGAGTTCGGCATGGTCGGCCTCAACACCGGGCTCATCTCCATGGAAGTCGCGCCCTTCGGCGGCATCAAGCAGTCGGGCCTGGGCCGCGAGGGCAGCAAGTACGGCCTGGATGAATACCTCGAAGTCAAAGCCTTCCACATCGGTGGGCTGTGATGCGGCCATCGCCGCCGCACTTTGAAAGACCTGCGACACCTTTGCCCGCGCACACTGCGGGCTTTTTTTTGGGCTATAGAAAAGATGATATTCACCACAGCCCCCTGCGGGAGCGAGCTTGCTCGCGATGGCGGTGCTTCAGGTGGCAATGTTGTTGAATGTGCCGCCGTCTTCGCGTGCAAGCCCGCTCCCACACTGGATCGATGGTGGTCACAGGTTTTGTGTTTCACCAAAGGCCAACTGTGGGAGCGAGCTTGCTCGCGATGGCGGTGCTTCAGGTGGCAATGATGTTGAATGTGCCGCCGTCTTCGCGGGCAAGCCCGCTCCCACACTGGATCGATGGTGGTCACAGGTTTTGTGTTTCACCAAAGGCCAACTGTGGGAGCGAGCTTGCTCGCGATGGCGGTGCTTCAGGTGGCAATGATGTTGAATGTGCCGCCGTCTTCGCGGGCAAGCCCGCTCCCACACTGGATCGAGGGTGGTCACAGGTTTTGTGTTTCACCAAAGGCCAACTGTGGGAGCGAGCTTGCTCGCGATGGCGGTGGTCCAGGTGACGACGATGCTGAATGTGCCGCCGTCTTCGCGGGCAAGCCCGCTCCCACACTGGATCGAGGGTGGTCACAGGTTTTGTGTTTCACCAGAGGCCAACTGTGGGAGCGAGCTTGCTCGCGATGGCGGTGGTCCAGGTGACGACGATGCTGAATGTGCCGCCGTCTTCGCAACCCAGACTATTTGACGACGTAGACCTTGCGCACATAGACGCTGCTTTGCCAGGCACACGGCGCGTTCAGGGGCACGAACACGGTATCGCCGGTGTTGACCGTCAGGTCGCTGCCATCGGCGGCCTGCAAGGTGACGCTGCCTTCGAGCAGGTGCATCAGTTCATGCAGTTTGTGCGGGCGTGACCGGCGGGTGTAAGGGGTCGAGTCCCAGACGCCGATACGCAGGTTGGTCGCTTCTTCGACAAACAGATTGTTCGAGCGGCATTGGGGCGGCGGGCTGATCAGAATCTCATCATCCGGCGCCGCGGAGGGCGAGAGATGGGTGTGGGCGGGGAGCGCCGTTAGCCCGGGATGACGCGCGTCAACCACCGGGACATCAGCACAGAATGCCCACAGAGACTCCGCTTGTGCCTCGACCTCAAGGGCCGTCCCCAGGCCGATCACCGCGCTCTCACCCGGCTTGAGCTGCAGCGTTTGCGCCTGACTCCTGAGGGTGACCGCGCCGGCATGCACCACGATGGTTTCATTGAAGGGGTAGTCGTCGACGCTGAACCGGCCACTCGCCCGGACCACACCGGCAGCCATGCCATCCGCCCCGGCGTAGGCGATGAGTCGGTCAAACGGATCATTGGCGCCCAGCGAACCTGGGGTGAACGGGGTTGAAGCGAGACGGCCATCGGCGTGTGCCAACAGCACTGCGGTCGGTTCGAGCATGAAAATGATTCTCCAGGGCAACGTTGATGAGGACGGTTTTTTCAGCCAATGGCCTGGGTCACCAGCGCGAACTGGCGCACCGCACCGCTAGCCTCTGGGGGCGTGCCGCGGGCCATTTGGGCGACGGTGTCGACGTGCTTGAGCCCGGCTTCTTCCAGCCAGGATCCCAGGCCGCTGTTCGAGGGGATGTCGATGCGAACGAAGGCATCCGGCACCTGGGCCAGCAGCACCGCGATCAAGTGCCGGGCCTGTTCAGGGTTCTCGGCGACGACCGGGCCAATGCAGCGACCACGGCCAAAGGGGCGCAGCAGGGCGAAGGCACACAAGTGACCGTCTCGCTCCAGGCCAATTGAATGTTCAACGACATTGAACAGGTCATTGAGTACGGCTGTTCGGTCCAGCCCACTGCCAGCATTGGCCAGTTGGATCAGCTCGGCGTGATCGGCTGCGGTCAACGAGCGGCAGCGTTCGCCGGCGACCAGTGCCTGCGGCGCAGGCGCCAGCGCTTGTCCCTGATATTGCTGGACATGCCCAAAGTCAACGAACCCCTGGCTGGCGTACAACGGGGCGCCGGCCAACGTCGCATTGAGGATGGCGGTCCGCGATCCACAGGCCTCAATGGCCTGCTCCATCAGCCTGCGACCGATCCCCTGGCCCTGGTACTCATCATCGACGATCACCAGGCCAATGGTGGCGTGGCCACCCTGGGGGCAGGTGAAGGCAGTACCGATCAAACGACCTCGATCTTCCACCACGAAACCTTGGGCGACGCGCTGCAGCATCGCCCAGTCCTCCAGGCGGTGGGGCCATTTCAACTGCACGGACAGGGTGTGTGCCGCAGGGACATCGGCGGCGGTCATGGAGCGATAGAAGTAAGTAGGACGTTGCGAAAGGGACATGGTAGATCACCCTTGAAGAGGCTCTTGATCGGACGGTTTTTATCCGCGGAAAGTGTGTGTATCTCACCTGCAACGAGACGTGACAAGAGCGGCAAATCGATTCGGTATGTTCCGTCAGCAACGGCTCTACCGACCACATTTCTTGCTCAAATCAGCGGCCGGCTCAGCAGTAAATACTGGCGCGGTTTTGCCCCGTTCAGCCCGAAAAAAAACACATGGGGCGATCAGTAATTGCGCTCACGGTCAACCAGGCCCAGCATCGATTCACCCCGTTGGTGCCGACGGATATTCTCCAGCAGCACGGCAAATGCGCTTTCAGGTTGGGTCATTGCCGCGATGTGCGGCGTCAGCAGTATCTGCGGGTGGCTCCAGAAAGGATGGTCCGGCGCCGCCGGTTCCTGTTCCAGGACATCGAGCACTGCCGCGCTGAGTTGCCCATCGGCAAGCGCTTCCAGTAGATCCGCCTCGACCAGATGCGCACCCCGGCCCATGTTGACCAGGGCGGCGCCCTTGGGCATGAGCTGGAACAACTGACGGTTGAGAATTCCTTGGGTCTGCTCGGTCAGCGGCAGCACGCACACGACAATGTCGCACTGGCCGAGGAAGGCCGGCAGTTGCTCGGCGCCGGCGAAACAGTCCACGCCTTCAATGCGATGCTCGCTGCGGGCCCACCCCGACAAGGCAAAGCCGAATGTCTGCAAGGTGGCGAGTATCTGCCGCGCCTGCAAACCCAGGCCCATGACGCCCACCCGGCGCTGCTGCGCGGGCACCAGCCGGTGCGTCTGCCAGCAGCGTTCGGCCTGTTGCTGGCGATAGCGCACCATGTCCCGATGCAGGCTGAGTACGGCGAAACTGGCGTACTCGCACATGCCCTGGGTGATCCCCGGATCGAGCAAGCGCACCACCGGCAGCGTCGGCGGCAAGCGGCCGAGGTCGAGCTGGTCGACCCCGGCAGACAACGCGAACAGGACTTCCAGGTTGGGTAACACGGTCTCGATGTCGTCCGGTGCCTGCCAGGCCGCGAGGTACTGGATATCCCGCGGGTCGCCGATGTCCGGCCAGGCACGCCATTGGATATCCGGTGCGTGTTCGGCGAACAGCCGCCGCCAGTGTTCGCCGCGTACCGGGTCAGCTTTATAAAGCAGGGCCATGGATCACTTCTCGCCTGAGGTTAAAGAGTTCTAGCATGCCTCAATGGCAGAGCAGGATCTGTTGAAAGGGGCCGCGTAGAAGCATCCCGCTGCGTTGTTAGGCGCTCCTCCCGGCAGATTCCATGGGGCGCGGTGCCTCTGGAGGATTCTGCTGTTTGCCGGGGTGTAAACAGTCGATCCGGATTTCTCAGCGGCCAAGTTCGGCTTAGACAATCGCGTCGAACCCTTAATCTGTGAACACACCGCAGCCGCTTCCTGGCTGCGAGGCTCACGATGGGAATTGCCATGAACAGTAAAGTCGAAGAAACCCCAAGTCTGCTCCGTCAGCGTGATCAATTTGTGCCCCGTGGTCTGGTCACCGCACACCCGCTGGTGATCGATCGGGCCCAGGGCTCGGAATTGTGGGACGTGGACGGCAAGCGTTACCTGGACTTCGTCGGCGGCATCGGTGTGCTGAACATCGGCCATAACCACCCCAAAGTCGTTGCGGCGGTGCAGGCTCAATTGCAAAAGGTGTCCCATGCCTGCTTCCAGGTCGTGGCCTATAAACCTTATCTGGACTTGGCCCAGCGGCTCTGCGAAATGATTGGCGGCCAGGAAAACTACAAAGCCGCGTTCTTCACCTCCGGCGCGGAAGCGGTGGAAAACGCCGTGAAGATCGCCCGTGCCCACACCAACCGCTCGGCGGTGATCGCCTTTCGCGGTGGGTTCCATGGCCGCACCTTGCTTGGCACCACGCTGACGGGGATGAGCCAGCCGTATAAACAGAATTTCGGGCCGTTCGCCCCAGAGGTTTTCCACACGCCGTATCCGAATGAATATCGCGGCGTCACCAGCGCGATGGCACTCCAGGCGCTGGACGAATTGTTGGCTACCCAAGTAGCACCTGAGCGGGTCGCGGCGATCATCATCGAACCGGTGCAGGGCGATGGTGGTTTCCTTACGGCACCCGCCGAGTTTCTTCAGGCACTGCGTACCCTGACCAAAAAACACGGCATTGTGCTGATTCTCGACGAAATCCAGACCGGTTTCGGGCGCACCGGCAAATGGTTCGGCTTCCAGCATTCCGGCATTCAACCGGACCTGGTCACCGTCGCCAAAAGCCTCGCCGGCGGCTTGCCGCTGTCCGGCGTGGTCGGCAAGGCCGAGATCATGGACGCACCGTTGCCGGGTGGCCTGGGCGGCACCTACGGCGGCAATGCGTTGTCCTGCGCGGCGGCACTCGCGGTAATCGAGGCCTACGAGCAAGAGCAATTGCTGGCTCGTGGTGATGCCCTGGGTGAGCGTCTGCGTCAGGGGCTGTTGCGCCTGCAGGCTCGCTACCCGCAGATTGGCGACGTGCGTGGTAGCGGTTTCATGCTGGCGATTGAGCTGATCAAGCAAGACGACGCCCGCACACCGGATGCCGACCTGAACCAACGCCTGATCGATGAGGCCCGGGCGGGCGGGTTGCTGGTGATCAAGTGCGGGGTCTACCGCAACGTGTTGCGCTTCCTGGCGCCGCTGGTCACGACCGAAGCGCAGATTGACGAAGCGTTGCAGATTCTCGACGCTGCGCTGGCACGGGTCATGGGCTGAAATACCTCGCGTGCGGGGCGTTTGCCACGGCAAGCTTCCCGTGTAACTCAATGGAGCGTGGAGCGATGGGACATCATCGGAGGCTTTACAGATGAGGCTGACTGAATATCGAGCATTGTTGATCGACTGCGATGAGGTCCTGGTGGATCGCGATTCCGGCGTTTGGACGGCTTTGCAGCCGCTGCTGGAGAACCTCGGCGAGCCGCAGGACAAGGCACAAGTGCTGGCCGAATTCGACGAGGTGCTGCAAGCCCTGTATCCACGCTTCGGCGAGCTGGGTTTCAGCGGCTTGCTGTGTTTCGCCCACCGGCAACTGGCCGAACGCTGGAAGCTCAAGATCAGTTGGGAGGAGGGCATGAGTTTCGCCCGCTCGGCCGCCAGTTGGACGCTGTTCGAGGATGCGCCGGGGGCGATGCTCTACCTGCGCAAGTTCTATCGCCTGCTGGTGCTGGGGGATCGGGATGCCGAGGACCGGGGGGCCCTGTGCGAGCGCCTGGGCATCGAGCCTGAGGATTTTATTTCCCTGGCCATTGATCCGCTGCAGGATCACGCTTGGTTGGAGGCCAATGGCCTGGATGCAGAAGCTATCCTACAGATAACCCGCCCTGGTGCCCGTCCGCGCAAGGTCGGGGCCGTTTGCCTGATCTGTCGCAGCAGCGAAAACCCCTCCACGCCCTGCGCGGCGGATTACTGCATCAACAGCATGGCGGACCTGGTGGCTCAGCATCAGCTGTCTTTACGACGCTGATTTTGTTAGAAGATTGTCTTACGAACGGCAGGCAAGAGGTATGCGATGGAAGGTTTAGCGAAACTGGACCGGATCGACATCAGCATTTTGGTAGAGCTTCAAAAAGACGGCCGCATGACCAACGTCAGCCTGGCCGATGCCGTGGGCCTGTCCGCCAGTCCATGCTTGCAACGGGTCAAACGGCTGGAGTCGTTGGGGTATATCTCCAGCTACAAGGCCCATCTGAACCTGGCCAAGATTACCGATTCGGTGACGGTTTTCACCGAGGTCACCTTGAGCGACCACAAGCGCGAGGACTTCGCCAAGTTCGAATCCAACATCCGCCTGGTGGATGAAGTGCTCGAGTGTCACCTGATCAGTGGCGGCTACGATTACCTGGTGCGCTTCATGACCCGCAGCATCCAGGATTACCAGGACGTCATGGAAAGCCTGCTGGACAAGAACATCGGTATTTCCAAGTACTTCAGCTACATCGTCATCAAATCCCCGGTGCGCAAGGACGAAATCCCGTTGCGTAAGCTCTTGCGGCATTGATCGAGGAGCGCGCGATTACGCGAGGCTCGCACCGTCATCACCTGCATGAAGCAGCGAACCCACCCGCTGACCGAGGTCGTTCAAACTGAACGGCTTGGTCAGGATCCGGGTGGTTGCGTCGACGCGAACCAGGCTTTCGCCTTCGGCAAAACCGGTGATGAACAACACTTTGAGCTGCGGATACCGGGCCTTCATTTCCTCTGCCAGGCTAATGCCGTTCATGGTTCCGGGCAGGCCGATGTCCGTCAGCAGCAAATCGATAGACCCCAGCTTATCCGCGTGCTTCAAGGCCGACACGCTGTCCAGCGCCTCGACGACCCGGTAACCGGTGTCGCTCAGGAACTCCGAAGCCATTTGGCGAATGGCGGCCTCGTCGTCGACCAGCAGGATGGTTTCGTTGCTGCCTGCTTGCAGTGACGTCGTCTCTTCCGATTGGGTGTGTTTAATGCCGGCAGGCGGCTGGTTGACCACCGGAAAATACATCGTCACCGTCGTGCCCACGCCGACACTGCTTTGAATCTTTACTTGCCCGCCGGACTGTTGGACAAACCCGTAGATCATCGACAGGCCCAAGCCGGATCCTTCGCCGATGCGCTTGGTAGTGAAGAACGGATCAAACACCCGGGACAGGATGTCGGCGCTGATCCCCGTGCCTGAGTCCATGACCGATATGTCTACGTATGGACCCGCTGGCAGGGTCTTTTCGCTGGAAGAACGTTCATTGATCTCGCAGCTTCGTACTTGCAGCTTCAGGGTTCCGCCGCCGGGCATGGCGTCCCGGGCGTTGATCGCCAGGTTCAGGAGCGCGTTTTCCAGGCCGTTCGGATCGCATCGGATCGGGTCGTTACCGCTGAAGGAGCACTCGACATGGATACTGGGGCCTACGGAGCGCCGGATCATTTCCTCAAGACTCGCCACCACCGTCCGTGGTTCGAACACTTCAGGCTGGAGTGATTGTTGCCTTGAGAACGCCAGCAGGCGCTGGGTCAAGGCGGCGGCACGGGTCGCCGAGGTCAGGGCTACGGAGTTGTAGCGCGACAGTCCCTCATAACGGTGACTGTCGATGTGCCGTTGCATCAGCTCCAGGCTGCCAGTGATGCCCGCCAGGAGATTGTTGAAGTCATGGGCGATACCACCAGTCAGTTGGCCGACCGCTTCCATTTTTTGACTTTGCCGCAATTTGGACTCGGCCAGGGCGCGCTCATGTTGTTCACGCTCAAGTTGCTCGGTGCGCTTGGCAATACGCTCTTCCAGCAGATCGTTCCAATCCCTCAGTGCGGCTTCCAACTGCACCCGTTCGTTGATGTCCTCAACGGTGCCATACCACTGTTCGCATTGCCCGGCAGAGTCCCGGCTACAAAGCGCCCGGATTCTGAACCAACGGTATTCACCGGTGTGTTTTCGCAAGCGGATCTGGGTGTCGAAAGGTTGCAGGGTCGTCAGTGAGCGCTTCCATAATCGGGCAAATGACATCCGGTCATCGGGGTGCGCCGCGTTCAGCCACTGGCGGCCGAGTGTCTGTGTGGAGGTCCGTCCGGTGTATTCATACCAGCGTTGATCCAGAGTCGTCACGGCGCCCTGGCTGTCGGCCGTCCAGGGCCAGAGCGGATTGAGCTCGGCGGCGATGCGGTAATGTCGTTCGCTTTCGCGCAGTCGTTCCTCAGACAGGCGCATGGCCTGCAAGGCATTGACCCGCCTTAATGCGGCACCGAGCAGGTTGCCGTAGCCGCGCAGAAAATCGATATCGCTCTCGCTAAATTGCCGAGGGCTGCGACTGTCGACTTCGAAAATCCCGAATGGGCGTGCCTCGGTCGCTCCGTAGACCAATACGTTAACGAATGCCTGGACCCCGTTGCGTATTTGAAAATCATGGTAGCGAAACCGGGTTTCTGTGGCGCGGTCGGTTGAGATGACCGGGCGGCTGGTACTGAGCGAATACCTTTCCGGGGTGCCCTCCAGGGCTTGCACACGGACTTTGCCGACAACGTCCGGCGTCCAGCCCACGCCGTTTCGCACGATGAAGGTAAGACCGTCGTCTTCCAGCAACATGAACTTCGCCAGATGAGTTTCGAGCGCGGCGCCCACCAGGCGACAGGCCTCATCCAGGATCTGCTCCAAGTCATCGGAAACCAGGGCCAGCTCACCGAACTCGGCAAGCACCTTGCGTTGGCGCAGTAACGTGTCTTCGATTGCCATGTGGGTCACCCCTTGAAACGTCCCTAAATATCCGAGGCCAGAGGGGCGGCGAGGTTCACACCAATCGATGACCGTTACTGCCAGGAAGCCGTTGGACGTGACAAGCGGCAACGCAAAAAGCCCTTCCGGAGAAGGGCTTTTTGGATGCGCTGGGTTTATTCCTGGAGGAACTTCAACAGATCCTGGTTAAGACGGTCCTTGTGGGTCTCAGTCAAGCCGTGCGGTGCACCGGCGTAGATGATGAGGCGGGCACCCTTGATCAGCGCCGCCGAGGCCCGGCCCGCTGCGTCGATGGGCACAATCTGATCGTCGTCGCCGTGGATGACCAGCGTCGGCACGTCGAACTTCTTCAGGTCGCCACGGAAGTCAGTGGCCGAGAATGCCGCGATCGAGTCATAGGTGTTCTTGCTGCCACCCTGCATGCCTTGCGCCCAGAAAGACTGGATCAGGCCTTGGGAGGGCTTGGCCCCCTTGCGGTTGTAGCCATAGAACGGGCCCGAGGCGATGTCCAGGTAAAGCTGCGAGCGATTCTCCAGGGACGCCTTGCGCAAGCCATCGAACACCTCCATCGGCAGGCCACCGGGGTTGGTGTCGGTCTTGAGCATCAGCGGTGGCACGGACGAGACCAGCACGGCCTTCTTCACCCGCGCGGTGCCGTGACGGCCGATGTAGCGCGCCACTTCACCGCCCCCCGTCGAGAAACCCACCAGGGTGACATCCTTGAGGTCCAGCGCTTCGATGACCGCCGCCAGGTCGTCGGCGTAGTGATCCATGTCGTTGCCTTCCCAAGGCTGACTGGAGCGACCGTGGCCGCGACGATCATGGGCGACCACGCGATAACCCTTCGAAGCGAGGAACATCATCTGCGCTTCCCAGCTGTCAGAGTCCAGCGGCCAACCGTGGCTGAAGGTCACCACCTGGCCATTCCTTGGACCCCAGTCCTTGTAGTAGAGCTGGACGCCGTCCTTGGTGGTGACATAGCTGGCGGACTGGACAACGCTGCCGACCGCGGACACGCTCGTACCGGCCTGGGCAGGTGACGCGGCCTCGGCGTTGAGGGTGGCGAGGGCCAGCGTAGCGACGGCCAGGGTGCGATTGAATGGGTTCATCGTTTCTCTCTCCATAAGGGGTGTAGTCTGCTGCGACCGTCATCGATCGCGTTGGTGGGCAGATTAGAGAGAGAGGCAGGGGACGAGAACGGCGGTGGTGTCGATAGCAACTATAGGGAAAACAGATACCTGCGTTTCGCTTCGCTGCAACCCAAGCGAGGTAAGTGTCTCCCCGATCTGTCACGTCAAACAACAATCCCGTGGCGAGGGAGCTTGCTCCCGCTGGGCTGCGCAGCAGCCCCAAACAGGCTGACGCAATCCTTCGACAGAGCGCGCCGGCCAATGCTCTCAGCGACGCCTTGGATTACGTCTTCGGACGCGGTGCGTTTGCGGCTGCAAAGTTATAATCGAACGGATTGAATATAGGGAGTCGACCATGGAGCCGCTGCACCTTGATGGCATCCCGGAATTTATCCTGGCTGTACAGCTGGAGAGTTTCACCGCCGCCGCCCTGCAGTTGGGCGTCACGAGTTCGGCTATTGGGAAAAGCGTGTCACGCCTGGAGAAGCGCCTGGGCGTGAAACTCTTGCACCGCACAACCCGAAAATTGAGCCTGACCAACGAAGGCGATGCCTATTTCGCTACCTGCCTGCGGGTCATGGAAGCACTCCAGGACACCGAGGGATTTCTCACCACGGGGCTGGTCGAGCCGCGGGGGAGGCTGCGCATTGATCTTCCGGCTGCCTTTGGCCGCCGGCATATCGCACCGATGCTGATCGAACTTTCGCGTCAATACGCACAGTTGGATCTGTCCATTACCTTCGCGGAGCGCACCGTCGATATGGTCGCCGAAGGCATCGATCTGGTCGTGAGGATCGGTGACCTGAAAGATGACCCTGAACTGATCGCACGAAGACTGGGCGAGCAGCAGCTGGTGATTTGTGCATCCCCTGAGTACCTGAGCGGTCGGCCGCCGATCAACGAGAAAACCGACCTTCTGGAGCACGATTGCATTGTCGGGTGGCGAAAGGGAGCGCGAGCCACCTGGTTGTTGAAAGGGGAAAAGGGTCTTGAGGATCAGGAGATCCGCGTCAGGCACGAACTGGGCGACGGCGATCTGTTGTTACGGGCTGTGCTGGACGGCTGTGGGCTGTGTCAGGTCCCTACGTGGTTAGTCCATGAACAGCTGCGCAGTGGAGAGTTGGTGACGGTGCTGGACCAATATGCCGGCGCTCGAATGCCGATTAACGTCATCTGGCCGCGGACTTTGTATATCCAACGCAAGGTGCGAGTCATCATCGATGCATTGGTGACGATGACCGAATCAAATCCAGGCCTGTTTTTACCTCGTTAGCCCGGGGGGCGGTGAAGTCCGAGGGAGCCTGCTTCAGGTTAAATGATTTTAGCCTCCAACGATGAAGTGATTGGAATTTCGGCTGGTTAATCCAACAGTGGGGATTGGATAGACTGTGCCCACGCCCCTGGGCTATCCAATGTTGGCGGATTAATTCACTGCAGGAATAAAACGTGTGCCAGTCGCTCAATTCAGAGCCAGGCGCACCGTAATTCTGCATGCCTTGAAAAGGTATTTTAGAGACTAATCAAGATGAAAAAAGAAACGCTTTTACTGTTAACGCTTGCCCTGGCGGTATTTGCAGTCATTACCACCGAGTTGGCAATTATCGGTTTGCTGCCTCAATTAGCGCGGCAACTTCAGGTGAGTCCGACGGAGGTTGGCTTGCTGGTGAGTTTGTACGCCGTGGTGGTGGCGGTGACCGGCCCGTTCGTGACCTTGCTCATGTCAGGGTGGAATAAAAAACGGGTGCTGTTGAGCATCATGCTGATATTCGTTGTGTCCAATCTGTTTAATGCCTACACGGACAGTTATTCGACCATGCTGATATTCCGCGTGGTGCCCGCTTTGGTCCATGCGGTGTTTTTCGCGGTGGCGCTCGTGGTCGCGGTCAACTCCGTATCTGCTGAAAAAAGCGCGGGAGCGACTGCAAAGGTTTTCGCTGGCGTCGCGGTCGGGCTGGTGCTGGGTGTTCCGTTAAGCGCTTTCATGGCGGATCACGTGTCACTCGCCGCTGCGTTTTTATTTGGTGCTGTCACCAGTGGCTTGGCGTTCGTCGGGATCCTGCTGCTCATGCCGTCGATACCCATTCAGAAAAAAATGTCGTTCAAAAGTCAGCTCAAAATATTGAAGCAAGGGCCCGTTTGGCTCAGCCTTTCGACAGTCGTGTTTGTATTTGCCACGATGTTCTCTGGCTATAGCTTTATTGCTGAGTATTTGGAAGGTGTCACCCACATGAACGGGACGTGGGTGAGTGCAATGTTGATGGCGTTTGGTGTTTTCGGTTTTTTTGGAAACTTTTTGTTCAGCGCCTGGCTGCAAAAAAACGCAATACGGACCACGCTTATCTATCCGCTGCTCTACATCGGTATCTATGTACTGGTTTATTGCCTCGGTGGATCATTCTCGGCCATGGTGCTGCTGACTCTGTTGTGGGGGTTGCTGCACTCCGCAGGCTTGGTCATCAGTCAGAGTTGGTTAATGCGCGACGCCAGTGAAGCACCCGAATTCGCCAATAGCCTCTACATTTCATTCTCGAACTTGGGCATCACGCTAGGCGCGTCGTTGGCCGGCTGGGTCATCGCAAGTCTGGGCACCCACAATCTGGTATGGAGCAGCATCATTTTTGCCGCGCTGGCGCTTCTGAGCATCGTTGCGAAATTGAGCCTCTATGGAAAAGGTCAGGCCTCTTCGGCCCCTGCATTGGCCCATTGACCTGTCATCCTGCGTGCCAGGCGCTGATCAGGCGCCTGATTGCCATTTACCCTCTCGAAAGCGGCAACGTTTTCAGGCCATTTGGCGTTTGAATATGCGCAAGCAAATACGGCGCTGAATCCGCTTCAAGCGCATGAAGATGAACCGGACCGGAAAAGTTCATGGCCGTCAAAATCGCCTGGATTTTTTCCGGATCCGTATGAAAGACATCCAACGCCAACAACGAACAGCCTTTGTCCTGGAGTGTGTCCGCCGGATGAGGACCATCGGCCCATTGGATGAGCGTGGGGGCTGAACCTGCCAAAGGAAGACGGCCGTCTGCCGGTACGGTAATTTGCCAGTTCAGTGATCCTCTCGCCATGGGTTCGACGTCCCCGACAATGCCGTGACAAGCGTCACGTGCTGTCTGGATATCATCGGTGCGGGCAACCCAGGTCGCCAGGCAGGGCGGTGAATGAGGACCCAACTGATCCAGGCCGAACCAGCGGGCCCGACCTGGGTTTGCAGCGGACGGGTCCACGGCAATCACTTCCAGGTAGAGCCCGGGGCCAAGGTGAAGCAGCCTGTTGTGGGTGCCCATGCGCGAATGGGCGCCGCCCGCTTGAAGGTCGACGCCCAATGCCTGCGTTACGAACGCGCAGCCGGAGTCCAGGTCCGGCGTCACGACGACGAGGTGATCAAGCGTGGTTTTCATGTGCTCGGCTCCTGCTCAGGGCAGATATCCCAACGTTCACTGTATGAACGGTAGAGGTGGGTTAGGAGGCATCTGTGGCAATCAACCGAAAGACGGCATCGGCCCCAACGAATGCAAGATCCAGGCGATTGCGGCTGCGGCTGCAAGCACCGCGGCCGTCAAGCCGATGAACAGCCATTTCAGGATTTTCGGCCACTTCGATGGCTCGGTCCTCGGCGCGAGCGCCTCCACCGTGAGCCGCATTTCTTCGGCGCATCGCGGGCAAGCGGCGTTGTCTGCGAGGATGAGGGAGCCGCATTGATCACAAGTTTTCATAGCGTCGGTTCGAGACTTAAAGAAGGTTTAGCCAGCCGCCACGCCTGAACATTGCGGCATAAGGACGCTTAGTATTTATAGACAATGCCCAGCGTACCCATGATCTCCAGGGCATTGACCAGGCCCAACCCATTCATGGGCAGGCAGGCAAAGGCCTGGTATTCATCGAAATGCGTGCCGATGGCGAGCAGCTTCAAATCATGGGCTTCCAGCTGTGCGTTGAAATACTGCAGCAGCGCCCGTTCCCAATCGTTGGCGCGGTTAACGGCCTCGAGGGTCTTACCGTCAGGCGTAGGGATTTCAATGCCCAGCTGCCGCAGCGGTGCCAGGGTATTGACCGCATTGACCCCGCAGGATGACCACTCTTTCCATTCGAACTCAGCCAACTGCTGGGTCTCGTTGAGCGCGGACGCGACTTGCGTCCATGCCCAATCCCACTGCGCGGTAGGGGCCGGCATTTTCTCAATGAGCGCTTGGGCGTGGGCCTCGTCGAACAGGCTGTAAAACAGGTCGGCCAAGGCCTCGCCTACATCGGGCCGAGGCCCTTGGGTGTCCAGGTCTCGGCTCAAGCGCTGCCATAGGCTGCCCAATTCGGCCCAATCCTCGTCATCCATCTCATCATCGATCACCTGTGCCTTATGGCCGCGCTGGTAGTTATCCAGGCACGTCTTGCGCACCCGAATCCCGCCCTCGGCGAGATCGACCTCATAGCTGCGGTAATCCAGATAGTTGGTTTGAAAAACGATGCGCTCAGGAAACACCTCATGGGTGAGGTCTTCTTCGGCATCGAAATAGATCGCACCCTCAAGCGTGCCATGGGCGGTGGTGATACGTTGAAACGACAAGGGGTCGATTGGATTCATGTGGGTTGGGCCGCTGGGAGGAGGGCGCAAAGGCAGGCGCCGTGTACGTTGGTCGATGTCCGGTTCGCGCTGATCGTACACCAAGGTCGAGGGGTTGCTAAGGGCAGAAATGTGCACTGCGTCAACTGTCAGGCGTGTGTTTGGGTCTATGCTTACCTTGTCTTCTTGAATCAGGCCCTCCATGCACAAACACCGAACAGTCCTCCGGGAGAACACGTGAAGCACTCGACACAGGCTGCAGCGCTGCTCTGTCTATTGCTTGGCACTGCGGTCGGGGCCGAGGAGTATCAGGTCATTACTGAGGAGTGGGCACCGTACAACTACCAGGAAAACAATCAGCTTACCGGCATGACCACGGAGATCGTCCGGGCCATCATGGCGCTGACCGGGGATAAGTTCGAGGTGCTGCTGCAGCCCAGTATGCGCGCCACCCAAGTACTGAAGACCCGGCCCAAGACCATCATGTATTCGCTGTTTCGCACGGCGGAGCGCGAGCCGTTGTACAAGTGGGTCGGACCGATCGTGGAAGAGTCCATCCACCCCTATCAACTGGCCAAGGCGCCGCCGGTGAACTCCCTGGAGCAACTGCTGCACGCTCCGCAGGTCACCACGCGACATGCCGGCCTGGTGCCAACGATGCTGCTGTCGCTGGGTTTCAACAACCTGGACAAAAGCGCCACCGAGAGCAAGCTGCTCTACCGCATGCTACTGGCCGGGCGCACCGGCATCATCGTCGGCGACACCGATGCGGGGGTGGCTTATTACAGTCGCCAATTGAACATCGCCCCGGGCACTTTGCGGAAAATTCCTATCGAGCTTTATCGTTCGTCGCTGTATATCGCTTTTAGTTTGGATTCTGAGGATGAAGTGGTCGCGGCGTGGGCCAAGGCTTTGGAGCAGTTGCGGCGGTCGGGGGAGTTGGAGCGGATTCAGCGGCGGTATGAGGAGTGAGAGCGCTGTTGTTAGCCAGAGGCGTTGATAGACGGTGGCAAGGGCTTGTAGCTGGGTAGGGGAGTGGCTGCTTTCGGCCAGCAGCCAGCCCCCGCTCTATTTGACGAACCTAAGGCAGGCAAAACCCGTCTTGATGCGCAGCTGTTGAATGGGCTCGATGCTCTCCTGATCGCCGATTTTTTTAACGACACCAATTCCGCAGTAATACTGGTCGCTGGTAAAGATGGGAAGGATGCCTGTCTTGGTCTGACTCCAGAAACCGGTCTTCAAGGTGTAGGTGGCGCCATCCTGCGGCGTGAAAGAAAAAGGTATCTGACACTGTCTGCCTCCGACGTCGTTCCAGTAAGTCAATACCAGCTCTTTGCCCGCTGCCATTGGCGATTCGATAAAGCCATTGGCATAGGGCAGTGTCGTGAACCCCGCGTAGCAGCCCTTTTCGTTGAAGGTCATGGCGTCCAGCTTGGTGCCGCGTTCATATTTAAGGCGAACCGTAGCCGAGGGCTCATCCGGCCGGGGAAAAACATATTGCTTGCCCTGAAGCAATGAAGTGCAACCGCTGAGTGCTACGGCTCCCGCCAGCAAAGCACTCCAGGTCAATTTGTGATTTCCGTACATCATCGCTCCCTGATACTTTCGAGCCCCTCAGTACATATCGAGGGCCTGAGATTGCTGGATAGGGGGCTTATGGTAATGGATCTTGCGAAGACTTAGGCAGCTCCTGTGGAAGGTCGTCCAAGAACCTTTCTTCGTTTCGTAAAGTGGCAACCAGACTGAACCGTGTCTATTGTCTTTGGCTTACAGGTAGCGATCGGAGGCATGGAGATGAGTCAGAGTATTTCGCCCGCCGCTTCAGCTGTGCGGAACACCGGCATGGTCGCCACGCCCTTATGGGGCTCGGACAAAATCGGCGGTATCACGGTCGATCCGGACGGTGCTATCTGGCTTGGCGCTTATAGTCGCCTGGGACTGGGAGGCGAAGAGGATTCAGGCTTCACCGGCAGTCTGGTCCGGTTCAATGCCGACGGTAGTCTGGACCGCAACTTCAGTGGAGACGGTAAATCCCTCCTACCTGTGACGCTCGATATCGAGGACGGCGGTAATGCCGCAGTGCAGCCGGGAGGGGGCTACCTGGTGACGCGCTACGTGAAAGTAGGCGACGCCTGGGTGTCCGGCGTGAGTCGCACCTTGGCTGACGGCAGCCTCGATACGAGTTTCGGGAACGGCGGCGCCGCGACAGTGCCGTTTTACTGGAATGACTCTCTAGGAGAGCAAGCGTCGTTCTCTGTACAACGTGATGGCAGCTTTTTCGCGAGCGCTGGGTATCCCTCTGGGGAGATCTATATTGCCCGCTTCGACGCGACGGGGACCTTGGTCTCGTCTTTCGCAGAGGCTGGGATCCTGCACCTGCCAGCGTCCGTCGGCATTCAACCCAGCCGCACGATCGACGTTTCGCTGCAGGGAGACGGGAAGGTATTGGTCACGGGGCAGGATACCCTGACTCGTCTCAACCAGGACGGTACTCTGGATAGCAGCTTTGCCAACGGGGGCAGCCTGGCCCTGGATGTTCACGCAAATGCCCTCGTCATCCAGGATGACGGCAAAATCCTGCTGGCGGGCGCCTCGGGCGGCGTGGCGACCGTCATCCGACTCAACGCCGACGGCTCGCTCGACACCGATTTCGGTGATCAGGGTCGGGTCAGTTGGGGCTCAGAGAACGCGCCTTTCGCCGTAGCGGACATGATCGTGCGGGCCGATGGCAAGCTATTGATCGGCGCAAGCCAAGGCACGAGCGCGGACGGCTATCTGGCCGCCCTGGTTCAGCTGAATCCCGACGGTAGCCTGGACCACAGCTTTGGCAATCCCGACGACGGCTATTACCATCTTGACGGCGGTCGCGATGATGACTTCTTGCTGGGTACCGACTCGTTTGACGATGCGATCGTTGGTGGGGCCGGTAACGATCTGCTCGATGGCCAGCAAGGTCGCGACCTGCTGACGGGCGGTGCCGGGGCCGATACGTTCCGTTACGAGTCAGTCACAGACAGCTACCGAACCGCAACCGCGGCCCATAGCGACCGAATCATCGACTTCGACCCCAGCATCGATACGATCGATCTCTCCTCCCTGGGCTTCCTTGGGCTGGGCAATGGACATGACGGAACGCTGGCGATACGAGTCAATGAAAGCGGAACGCGGACCTACCTCAAAAATTTCGATGCCAACGCGGACGGGGAGCGCTTCGAAGTGGTTTTCGACGGTGACTTGGGCCAAACGCTGAATGAAACCAACATCCTGTTTCAGCAAGCCAGGTTGACGGGCACCGAAGGGGCCGATCGTTTACAAGGCAACGCCCGAGGCGAACTCATCGAAGGGTTCGCGGGCGATGATCGCCTTTATGGCGCGCTAGGGAATGATGTATTGGTTGGCGCAGAGGGCCGGGACCTATTAGTGGGCGGCGGTAACAACGATGTGTTCCGCTTCGACGTACTAAGCGACAGCTACCGTACCGCCACCGACAACCACACTGATCGCCTGATTGACTATACCGTGGGTGAAGACAAGATCGATTTGTCCGCCTTGGGCTTTACCCGGCTGGGAAATGGTTACAACGGCACGTTGGACGTGGTTTTCAATGAATCCAAGAACCTGACTTACTTGAAGAGCTACGAAGCCGACGCCGATGGGGCTCGATTCGAGTTGAGCCTGGTAGGGGACCACTCCGGTTACCGTAACTTGGACATCATCTTTGCCGAGCCCTCGGGAGATGAAGTCTTTCAATTGATCGGAGTGGCTGACTTCTGGGTGTAAAACGCCAACTTGGTTATTCCTCGCCTTGGGCCGCTTCCCGAGCGGTCCAAGGCCCTATGCGTGAGGAAGAGCTCCATATAGGGCTGCTTTAGGTCGATTGCTGCCCTTGGTCATTGCACCTACCCAGCACTCAACCCCCACAACACATCCAGCACATGTTGCGTAGACCGCTCGACATCTCCACCCCGGTGGGCAATCCCCAGTTCACGCCACAGTAAAGGCCGCAATGGCCTCATGACGATCCGGGTATCGGGCAATGGCGTGGAAGCTTCATGGGGCAATAACGTCGCGCCATAACCGGCAGCCACAAGGCTTTTGATCGCATCGTTGTAGTTCAGTTGAATTCGCGGCGTAGGCTGGCGTTCATCATTAGCGAACCACTCCGACGTCAAGCGCGAAAGCCGGGTGGTGTTGTCGTTCAGAATCAATGGCTGGGCGGCCAGCCAACCGGGCGTCACGATGTCCGGGCAGTCCCAGCGAGCCGGCAAGAACGCCATGACCGGGTCGCGCCGCCATGGCTCGATCCGCAACCCCTTCACCGGGGTCTGTGGCAGCGCGACCAGGCCAATCTCCAACGAGCCCTCGGCAAGCTTCTTCAAAGTCTCCTGTGAGGTGAGCACCGCAACCTGCACATCGATAGCGGGATGGCGTTGGCCTAACGTCTCCAACGCTTGCGGCAGCAACTGGGCAATGGCCCCTGTGGAGGCCCCCAGCCGCACACGCCCGGCCAAGCCCTGGACCTGACGCTCGACGTCCTCAAGCGCCTGCTCCGCGTCCGCCAACAGGCGCCGCGCGCGGTCCACCAGGGTTTCTCCAACCGTCGTAGGCTGAATGCGTCCACGGGTACGTGACAACAGCTGGCCACCCACCCGCGACTCCAGGTCGGTGATATGCAAGCTGACCGTGGGGGGCGCAAGGTGCAGTGCACGAGCGGCCTCGGCAAACGAGCCCAGGTCGACAATGGCCACCAAGGTGCGCAGGCGGTCCAGGCTGATTTCGCGCATGGGTCACTCCATATTCAGGAAAACTGAATCTAATCGTTTGGAAATTCAACTTTTCCAATCTTAGCCGTTCCCTGAAGATGGAATCTCCTGATTTCCTCTGTCCGGGAGCTTTCCATGACGATTCCTCACGTATTCATCGACGGCGACCAAGGCACCACCGGGTTGCAAATCCATCAGCGTCTAAGTGGCCGGACCGATCTGAGGCTCGTCACGCTCAGCTCCGAACAGCGCAAGGATCCACAACGCCGCGCTGAAATCATCAACGATTGCGACATCGCGATTCTTTGCTTGCCTGACCCGGCTGCACGCGACGCGGTAGCGAGCATCAAGAACCCCGCTGTTCGCGTGATCGATGCAAGCTCCGCGCACCGTACCCATCCAGACTGGGTCTACGGTTTCGCGCAGATGAACGCGCAGCAGGCCAGACGAATCGCCACAGCGCGGCGGGTCAGCAATCCCGGTTGCTACCCCACGGGAGCGATAGGGCTGCTGCGTCCATTGCTGGAGGCTGGGCTACTGCCCACGGACTACCCGATGAATATTCACGCCGTGTCGGGCTATTCCGGAAAAGGGCGCGCCGGCGTACAGGAGTATGAGGGGGAGGGCGCATCGCAGGCGCCCGCGTTCCAGGTCTACGGTCTGGGGTTGGCGCACAAACATATTCCGGAAATTCAGCAGCACAGCGGTTTGACGGAGCGGCCGATGTTCGTACCGGCCTATGGGGCTTTTCGCCAGGGCATTGTGCTGACCATCCCGTTGCAACTTCGGTTGCTGGCGCCAGGCGTGGATGCGCTGCGGTTGCATGCCTGCCTGATGCAGCACTACGCCGACGCACCCCATGTACAGGTAATATCGATGCAGGAGGCTAAAGAGTTGACGTACCTTGATCCTCAGGCGCTTAACGGGACCGACAGTTTGCGATTGGTGGTGTGTGAAAATGACGAGACGGGACAGGTTCTGTTGGCGGCGGTATTTGACAATCTTGGGAAGGGCGCCGCTGGCGCGGCTGTGGAGAATCTGGATTTGATGATGGCGTAAACATTTTTCAACAGCATCGTGATCGCTTGGAGGGAGCTTGGCACCGAAAGCTATTCTGTTCGACCTGGACAACACGCTGACCCATCGCGCGCTCAGCATTGACCGCTACGTTGAGCGATTTCTGGATGAGTTCAAGGATGAGATCGCTGGAGTGGACACCCGTCGGATCTCTCATCTGATCGCGCGCACCGACAACGGTGGGTATCTGCGACCGGAATCTAAATATTCTTCCATCCGTGAGGCGGTTGGGCACACGTTGGCTCAGGAGTTGAAGTGGAGCGGGCCAATCGATCCCAAGCGATTAATCACACATTGGGTGAATCACTTTCCGAGCGCTGCGGTTGAAATGCCAGGCGCTAGCGCGATGGTTCAAGCGCTTCGCCGCAAGGGCATTGCCATTGGTGTCATCTCCAATGGCGCCGAGCATTCGCGACGGCAGACTTTGAAGGCACTGCCCTTCGGGAAAGCCATGGAAACGATGATGTGCTCTGAAGCGTGCGGCGTTGCGAAACCGACGCCTGAAATATTCCATCAGGGAGCGAAGGCGTTGGGGGTCCGTCCTGAGCATTGCTGGTTTGTGGGTGATCACCCGGAGAATGATTACCTGGGTGCCACAGCCGCCGGAATGCTTGCCGTCTGGTTGAGTGGATTCCATCCGTGGCCCGCGAACATAGCCCCAGCGGAGCGCTCCATTGAAACATTGAAAGAGCTCTTGGACATGCTTGCAACCTGATAGCGGTACCTGACGACCATTTCTGACCAGGCCTTGACCGAATGGACTGGCTTCAGGGCTTGCTACCCATCCGACCCCGGATCGCCGTGCGCAGGCAACCCCAGGCGATGACGCCAATGATCAGTCCCCCGACGATGCCCACCAGCACATTGAATGCAAAGCTCCATGGTTGCTCGGCCCAGTGGAAGATCGTAGAGCCCGTTCGAAAGCCACTGACGCGCAACCGACCGGTAAACAGGGCCGGCACCAAGGTAATGATGTTAGTCAGCTCCAGCACCGCGAAGAAGGCGCCCAATAGCGTGAGCAAGGCACGAGCGGGAACGCCGAGCTTCCCGGTCGGCTCAGGCGCAGGCTTGGCGTCCTTTTCTCGACGCTGCCTGGCTTCCCTCACCGCCTTGCCGCTGGTGGGGGCTGGAGCTGGCCGATAGGGCTCCTTCACACCCGCCGCCGTCCCTTCGACGACCTCAGTGGGCACTGCCACGTTCAGGTAGTCGGCCAGCTCACGCAGCCACACGTCGGTGCGTTGACTTCCCGGTACCACCGGAACGCTGTCGGTCGTCAGGCGGTGCGCGGTGCCATCGCGCATCATCAGCCACAGTTGGGTGTAGGCTCGCTCAGCCTGTGGGCGGCGGCGCAGTTCGAGGGATTTGGCAGCGTCGATCCTGAAGACCGATTGCACACGCTTGCGGCGCCCGAAAAAGTTTCGGGTGAGGCGTTTGCCCTCACCGTCGACTCGCGACAGCACCAAGGTTTCGCGAAAGCCGGTGTACACCACCAGGAGCAAGCCGAGGGCAGGAATCAGCAGCCACAAGAGCACTGACAATAAGGCGGACAGGGGATCCACATCAGCCATCAGCGAGGCGCCATCAACGATCACAAACACGGCGAACGCCACCGGTAAGATGAAGGCCAGCGCGCCAACGAACAGCACGAATGCGCTCTGCACCAGGTTGCGCGAGTGGATAAGCAGGTCACCCTGCGCGGTGCGCTCGAACCGGTGTCCAATCAACATGCTAGCCTCCTGATGCGCCGATTTTTAGACCGATCGAGGGGCTCTGATAAGCGGTTGCACGCCGCAGCCGGGATCGTGTTTCACGCGGCGGAGAATACCTGAATGCTTGGAGATAGGCCCGTGGCCGCTTTGGGGCCGGGCTGTGTGAGAACGTTAGCGTCGATTGGGAAGGGGCGTCTCTGCGTGAAGTCCACGGGATCGCGCGCCATTGGATAGGTGGCCTACCATCGCTTTCAGCGCGAGATCAAGGCGCCGGTGTTCGCCTTCCGTTGCCCTTTTAACGTGGACTGACAACGTTTAACGAAATGAAGCAAGTCATCACGTCTTGTGCTGACTACGATTGAATAGGTAATGATGCGGTCATCTTCGCGTGGCACACCGCCAGAATTTCATCCGCCAGCGCCGAGTCGTCAGGGCAGGCGCGCGATAACATGATCGCACCGACCGCACGCGCCAGCAGGTCGATCATTTTCTCCCTGGCCTCACCCGCTGGCGCATCCGGCCCGGTCGGGTATTTTTCGCCGAGCACTTGCAACATGCGCTCAATGCCCTCAGCGAATGCTGACTTCAAATCGCCGGACTGACGCGCAGCGTCACCGCACAACGCCGCCATGGTGCAACCCGTGGCGCGTCCGTCGCGATGATCCCTCGACACATACACATCGATGAAATCCTTGACGCTCAATGCTTCAGCGCTGATCAGCGATTGCGCAAGGCTGTTGGCCGAGGCCTCAGCCATCAAGTCGGCCTTCGAACCGAAATGTTTGTAGAAACCGCCATGGGTGAAACCGGCAGCGGCCATCAAGTCGGCCACGCCGACGCCGTCAAAACCGCGTTCGCGAAACATGACCGAGGCTGTTTCGACGATGTGTTCCCGATTTGCCTGGGCCTGGGCCTTGCTCACTCGCATGTTCGATACCTCGTTACCGCTTGGAAATTCATGGGGTGATGATACATAGATGTCGCCCGTAATCAAAATTGTTGACAGTTTAGATTTCGATCATCATCCTAAATGCCAGCAATCTGAAATTCACCAACGGGCACGGAACAAACACCCATGAGCGATCAGAACCTGTTTACTCCCCACACGCTAGGCACGCTAAAACTGTCAAACCGCGTGGTTCTCGCCCCGCTGACGCGCAATCGCGCCGGAAAAGGCTTTGTACCGAGTGAATTTGCTGCTGCCTATTACAGCCAGCGAGCCAGCGCGGGCTTGCTGATTTCCGAAGCCTCGCAGATATCCCAGCAGGGACAGGGCTATCAGGACACGCCAGGCATTTACACACCGGCCCAGATTGAGGGATGGCGCAAGGTGACCGATGCCGTGCACGCCAAGGGCGGGAGAATTTTCCTGCAACTGTGGCATGTGGGTCGTGTTTCCCACGTCGCTCTGCAACAGCACGGCGCGGCGCCGGTAGCCCCTTCCGCGCTTCGTCCCGCGACCAAGGTGTTCGTCAACAACCGCTTCGAGGACGTTTCCGAGCCGCGAGCATTGGAAGCTGACGAGTTGCCGGGCATCGTCAACGATTTCCGCCAAGCGGCGGTAAACGCCATTGCGGCAGGCTTCGATGGTGTTGAAATCCACGGTGCAAACGGCTATTTGCTGGATCAGTTCATCAAGGACGGCTCCAACCTGCGTACTGATGCGTACGGCGGCTCAATCGAAAACCGTGCGCGTCTGCTGCTGGAGGTGACGGCTGCCGTGGTCGCCGAGATTGGTGCTGATCGCACGGGCATTCGCCTTTCGCCTGTCTCGCCGGCCAATGGTGTATCGAGCCGTGATCCGCAGGCTCAGTTCGATTACATCGTCGATCAACTCAATGCGCTGGACATCGTTTATCTGCACGTCGTCGAAGGCGCGACCGGTGGGCCTCGCGACGTGGCGCCCTTTGATTTCGACGCCTTGCGCCAGCGCTTCAAGAATACCTACATCGCCAACAACGGCTATGACCTGGGCCTGGCCACGGAACGCCTCGCGCATGACAAGGCCGATCTGATCGCCTTTGGCCGTCCTTTTATCGGCAACCCTGATCTGGTGGAGCGGCTCAAGACCGGTGCGCCACTGTCCGCCTTTGACCCTTCCACCCTCTACGGCGGCGGTGCGGCGGGATACATCGACTACCCGACGCTTGGCGAATCCACCGCTGTCGCAAACCAGGCACGGGCAGATCGGGCCTGATTTGATCGTGCATCCATCCCCATTCATGTTCCTGAAAAAAGAGCTGACATCATGACTACTCGTCCTACCGTTCTCATCACTGGCGCTTCCACCGGCATCGGCGCGGTTTATGCCCAACGTTTCGCCCAACGCGGGCATGATTTGGTGTTGGTCGCCCGCGACCATTCGCGCCTGGAAACGCTCGCCGCAAAGTTGCGTGACGAACACAGCGTTGCCATTGAGGTGGTTCCGGCCGACCTGACTCAACTCAGCGACCTGCACACTGTCGAAGCGCGCCTGCGCAATGACGAGCGCATCGGCATCCTCGTCAACAATGCCGGTGCCGCGCAGTCAGGCACCTTCATCGAGCAAAGCACCGATAGCGTTGCGCAACTGGTGGCCCTCAACACCACTGCGCTGGTGCGACTCGCCAGCGCCATCGCGCCACGCCTGGCCAAAGCAGGTGAGGGCGCGATCATCAACATTGGTTCGGTGGTGGGTCTGGCGCCTGAGTTTGGCATGTCGGTCTATGGGGCGACCAAGGCGTTTGTGCTGTTCCTTTCCCAAGGCCTGAGCCTGGAACTTTCGCCCCAGGGTGTTTATGTGCAAGCCGTATTGCCCGCCGCCACCCGCACGGAGATTTGGGACCGCGCCGGTATCGACATCAACACCTTGAGCGAAGTCATGGAAGTGGGTGACCTGGTCGATGCCGCACTGGTCGGCTTCGACCGTCGCGAACCGGTGACCATTCCTCCGCTGCATGAAGGCGAGCGCTGGGATGCCCTGCAAACCGCACGTCAGGGGCTTTTGTCGCAGATCAGGCAATCGGCCGTGGCGCAACGCTATTTGACTCAGGTCTGAACCCTGTCGAGGTCGGGTTCGCCCCGCAATCTGATGGAGTAAACAGAGTGCCCGCTGTCAACTCGCTTGAGGCGGAAAAGCAACTTCTCCATCAAGATTGCCGGGGCCACGCCCCATCCTCATTCCACCGACAAGAGCAGCTGCAACATGAAGGCATTTTTTATCGACCGCTACGGCAAGCAGAACGGAATGATTGGCGAAGTGCCCGACCCTGCGGTCGGTGTGCATGACGTTCTGATCCAGGTGCATGCAACGAGCGTGAACCCGTTGGACTCGAAGATCAGAACCGGGGAATTCAAACTGATCCTGCCCTATACATTTCCATTGGTATTGGGCAATGACCTGGCGGGAGTGGTCGTTCGCACGGGCTCGGCGGTAAAACGCTTCAAACCAGGCGACGAAGTCTATGCGCGGCCTCCCGAGGATCGGATCGGGACGTTTGCCGAACTGATCGCCGTGAACGAAAACGCCCTCGCGCTGAAACCCTCGAACCTTGACATGGCCGAAGCGGCGTCCGTTCCCTTGGCCGCCTTGACGGCTTGGCAGGTGCTGGTTGAAACCGCCCAGGTGAAAAAAGGCCAGAAGGTGTTGATTCATGCCGGATCCGGCGGGGTCGGCACATTTGCCATCCAGCTCGCCAAACACCTCGGCGCCTTCGTTGCGACGACCACCAGCACGGCGAATGTCGAATGGGTGAAAGCACTCGGAGCGGATCTGGTCATCGACTACAAGCAGCAGGATTTTGCAACCGCACTGCACGATTTCGACGTGGTGTTGAACAGCCTGGGCACTGATGTATTGATGAAATCAGTCGAGGTTCTCAAGCCCGGCGGACAGCTCATTTCCCTCTCCGGACCACCGACAGCAGAATTTGCCCAAGAGCAACGTTTGTCCTGGATGCTGCGGCAAGTCATGCGCCTGCTGAGCAGCGGTATTCGTAGAAAAGCCCGCAAGCATGGGGTGAGCTATGCATTTTTGTTTATGCGTGCCGACGGGGTACAACTGCAAAAAATCACCTCGCTTATCGAAGCTGGCGTCATCAAACCGGTCATCGATCGTTCCTTCCCTTTTGAATCGACTGCAGAGGCGTTGCGGTACGTCGAGCAGGGCAGATCTAAAGGCAAAGTCACCATAACCATCCAATAAGCGCACGAAAAAGCGGATGTAGGCCGAACGTCCGCTGATGGGCCGAAAGGAAGCAGCCGCCTCCTGATGCACCGCTAGTTCGGTGCTTCTCGAAGCGCGGTGAGGCAGGCTCTCGCCGAAATGGGGTTCGTTCTGGAGAATTTCTCAGAGCCTTTCAGGCCGAGATTTCACGTAGAAGTGTGCTCAAGAAGTGCTTTCATCGACCATCCTACGGCGTTCTGAAAAGACCGATTTTTTCAACATGACCGGCCTATAACTGTCTGTAATGACAGGAAAAAATTGACCAGGAAATGCTAACCCCCAAAGGCAAACCCCAAGGGCTCGAACCGCTCGCTCGTGTCCATATGAATATTGCGCAGGCTCATGGTCTCCAAGTGTGACGCGTATAGCGACTCCGAAAAATAGCTGATCAAAACGGAACGCCGGCGTGCGCCGGTCGCGTTCAGACTGCCCGCATGCACCAAATCGACATCGAACACCAGGATGTCACCGGCGGAGCCTGAAAGCTGTACGGACCCTGACTCGTTATTGAAGTCGAAAGGTGGTTCGCCCGGCGCGAGGCGATGGCTGCCGGGAACGATCCGTGTCGCGCCGTTCCCAGGGCCATAATCGTCGAAAAAAGCCAGGGCAATCGCAATGTCGCCTGGCCGTTTGGCCGACAAGTCGCGGTGCAGCTGTTGATGGCCGCCACCAGCAAGAGGCTCGCGCCCCTCGACCTGGGAGAGGAAGAACCGCTCTGCAATCAACTCACCCGCCACCGCCAGCAACTGGGGCAGGCGACACACCGCTTGAACCTTCGCATCATCGTCCAGCATCGAACAACGCCAATCCATGCCACGCGGCACCGGCCATTGGTCCGACGGCCTCACGCCTGCATCGAACACGGCACGCAAGTCATCCAGCCACTCGGTCGGGATCGCTCGACGGAGCAGGGCGTAACCATCTCGATGGAGTTGCTCGCGGCCAGTCATGGTTTTTTCGGCTTCCTTGCGTGGGCATTGGGAAGGTTAGTATTCAAACCAAAGTAGGACCATTGGACACGGCAAATCGAAGGCGATCACCTCAGGCCGACGCTGGACAAGGCTGGAAGGTTTGCAGTTATCATCAGGGCCACCATCCAGAAAAGGAATTCACCGATGAAGCGTCTGTTCGCCTGCACCCTTCTTGCACTGGCCGTCGTCGGCCACGCCAAAGCCGCCCAAAGCACTTTCGAAGAAACCAACCAGTGCTCGGAAGATATCGACTGCCAAGGCGATTTCATTTGTAAAAACGGCCTATGCGATCTTCCTGAGCCGCAGCAAAGCCTCGTTGCAAAACCCACCGCCACGACCCAAATCGCACCCCCTGCGCCGTCCGGCGTTGCCTATCAACCGTTGCCCGTCGACACCGAGCGCGCAGGACCCTTCACCACCCAGACCCTGGAGGCGGGGACCGCGCTGAATTATCAATCGCGTGTGGGTGTGGTGAATGTCATGGAATCCATTGTCGAGCAGCCTGAGTACACCGGTTATGTGGCGATTGAAAAGGCTTATACGTTTGGGCCGAGCAGGTATGTAGTGGTGGTTTCCACGGGGGAGGGTGGGAATGGTTGCCCGGCGTCTACTTATGTATTTAGTTTCGACGCCCAGGCTGAGCGGGTTGATGGACGGCGTGAGGTGGATGGGTGTTCTGAGCTGGTTGAGGCTATGGCGGAGGGGAATAAGTTAACGGTTAAGAAAGAGGGGGCGGGGACTGTGGTTTATAACGGGGTTGTTGAGTAGCTCGGTGAGGTAGCGTCTGCTTTCGACCCAAAAGCGGCCTCTCAATAATGTGCATAATTGAAAGTCATTATCATTTGATATATTCTCGCGATTCCTTCTCGCTTGAGTCGCTTGCGTGTCCAGGCCATCCGATCCTCATTCCACCGACGGCCAGTTCGAGAGCCATTCGAGCGAGCTGCTGCACTTCCTCACACGGCAGGTGAAGTGCGCAGAACTGGCAGCCGACCTGCGCCAGGAGACGTGGTTACGCTTTCGCCGGCGCGAGTCTGGAAAAGAGATCGGCAATCTTCGTGCTTTCCTCTATCGCATCGCGCGCAACCTGATCATTGACTACCGCCGCCAGCAAAAATCGCGCCCCGTCGAGGAGGAGATATCCATCGAATTGGTCAGTGCCCAGCCTGGTCCGGAGCGAGCGGCAAGCGACGCCCAGCGCCTGGAGCGACTGCAGCGCGTGGTCCAGGGTTTGCCACCGCATCTGCGCCAGGCGTTGTTGTGGAATCGCCTGGACGGGCTGACCCAGCGTGAGATCGGCGAGCGCCTGGGTGTCTCGGAAAGCATGGCCGGACGCTATATCCTGAAGGCCCTCGAATACTGCCAGCAGCAGATGGACCCGCAGCCGTGACTCATCCTTCACTTCTCGATCAGGCCCGGCAATGGCAGGTGCTGCTGCATTCTGGCCGCGCCACCGCTGCCGATCGCGATGCCGCGCAGGCCTGGCGCCAGGCGGCGCCCGAACATGAGCAGGCATTGCGTGAGGTGGAAGGGCTGTGGTCATTGCTCGGCCAGATAGAACGTCCGGCCGAGCAGCCTCAGGTGCGTGTGCTGCGTCGCCATCGACGTTGGGCGACTCCGCTGGCCTGCGCCGCGATGCTGTTGCTCGCCCTATGGCTACCGCGCGGCACCTGGATTGGCCTGTATGCCGATATCAGCACCCAGCCGGGCGAGGTGCGCGAGTTGCGTCTGGCCGATGGTTCGCTGTTGACCCTCAACGGCGATTCGGCGCTGGACTGGCAGTTTGTCGACGGTCGTCGCGAGGTCAGGCTGTACCGCGGCGAGGCGGATTTCCAGGTCGCCCATGACCCGGCCCGGCCGTTCATTGTCAGGGCCGGCGAGGCGCGCATCCGCGTCACCGGCACGCGCTTCGATGTGCGTCTGGAGGAGGGCGGTGTCGACCTCGCGGTAAGCGAGGGGCGAGTGTTGGCCTCCAGCGAGGGGCGCGAGCCGCAGCCGGTGGTCGGCGGGCAGGAGGTGCAGTGGCGCGGCGGGGAACTGCAGACGCCGCAGGCACTGGATGTGCGCCAGCGCTTGGGCTGGCAGCGCGGCAAGCTGGTCTTCCGCGACCAGTCGCTGGAGCAGGTGTTCTCCGAGCTTGAGCGCAGCCAGTCTGCGCGGGTGCTGTTTGTCGACGAAGCCGCTCGCGCGGTACAGGTGACTGGCGTGTTCGCCCTTAACGATCCTGAGGCGGTGTTAAGGGCTGTCGAAACCACTTTACCTGTGAGTCTGGTGCGCCTGCCGGGGTTGATTCTGGTCACGTCCCGCCGCTGAGACCCGCGCCGCGCCTGGCCCTTCAAGAAAACAGAAAATATTTGGGCGGCGATGGTTCAGAAATCAGCGGCGCCTTCGTCTTCTGTTCTTGCAAATGCGACTTCTTCGTATTGATAGCCAAGGACATCAGCATGCGGTCGACCCCCTTCCTCGCGGCGCTAGCCGTTCTCCCCCTGGTCATTGCTGCCGCCCAGGCGCAAGCCGTCGAGCTCGACGTGCCTGCCCAGCGGCTCGACGCGGCGCTCACCGATTTCGCCGAGCAGGCCGACGTGCGGCTGCTCTATGACGCCGGCCTGACCCGTGGCAGCGGCGTGGCGCAGGCGCTCAAGGGCAATTATTCGGTGGTCGACGGCCTGCAGCGATTGTTGGAGGGCAGCGGCCTGACCTTCCAGACCGGCAACGACGGCACCATCACCCTGGTGCCACTGCCCGAGCAGGGCGTGTTGGAGCTGGGCCCGACCACCATCAGCGGGCTCGCCGAAGGCCGTGTCGACCTGCCGGTCGAGTACGCCGGTGGGGAGGCGGCGCGAGGGGCCCGCATCGGCGTGCTGGGCAACCAGGACATGCAAGATGCGCCCTTCGCCTTCTCCAGCTACACCTCCGAGCTGATTGAGAAGCGCCAGGCGCAGACCCTGGCCGATGTGCTGGCCAGCGATCCGGGCGTGCGTCAGTCGTTCGGCTTCGGCAACTTCTCCCAGGTGTTCGTCGTGCGTGGGTTCCAGCTGTTCAGCGACGATATTGCCTTCAACGGGCTGTACGGCATTCTGCCGCGACAGATCATCTCCACCGAGTCGGTCGAGCGGGTCGAGGTGTTCAAGGGGGCCAGCGCCTTTGTCAATGGCGTGTCGCCGTCGGGCAGCGGTGTCGGTGGGGCGATCAACGTGGTCTCCAAGCGTGCCGAGGACACCCCCACGCGTAGCGCCACCCTGGACTATGCCAGCGACAGCCGAGTGGGTGGGCACCTCGACCTGGGCCAGCGTTTCGGCGAGGACAACCGCTTCGGTGTGAGGGTGAACCTGGCCCAGCGCGAGGGCGAGACCGCGGTGGACGATGAGCACTCGCGCTTCAGTCTGGCCACCCTCGGTCTGGACTACCGCGGTGATCGTCTGCGCCTGTCTGCGGACCTCGGTTACCAGAAACAACGGGTCAATGAGGGGCGCTCGGTGGTCTATCTGACCACGACGGGGCCTACCAGCACACTCAACGGCAAGACGCCGTCGGCACCCGACTCTGACCACAACTACGCGCAACCCTGGAGCTGGTCGCAGCTCGAAGACACTTATGGCATGTTCAGCGCCGAGTACGACCTGTCGCCCACTTGGACCGCCTACCTGAGCGCAGGCGGCAAATACACGCGGGAGAACGGTGTCTACGCCTCCAACTACGTCTACGGCGCGAATGGCGACGCCCGTATCGGCCGCCTCTATTCGCCGCTGGACCAGGAGACCCTCAGCGCCGTCACGGGGCTGCGCGGCGAACTCATGACCGGGCCGGTGAGCCACCGCATCAACCTGGCCGCCAACGGCATCTGGCAGGAAAAGCGCAACGCGTTCGAGTCCACCGCGGCGGGCAGTCGCGGCTTTGGCAATCTGTATGAGGACCAGCCCGTCGCCGAGCCGCCGGCCACCAGCGTCTCCGGCGATATCCACGACCCGGACACCACCGCCAAGGTGCAGAACCGTAGCCTGGCGGTGTCCGACACCCTGGGCTTGCTCGACGACCGCGTGCTGCTGACCCTGGGCGTGCGCCGCCAGTCCATCGGATCCGACGCCTGGAGCGCGGCCAGCGGTGCCCGCACCTCCAACTATCAGGAAAGTATCACCACGCCGGCCTATGGCCTGGTGATCAAGCCCACCGAGTACCTGTCGCTCTATGCCAACCGCGTCGAGTCTCTGCAACAGGGGCCGACCGCGCCGGCCGCCGCGCTCAACAATGGCGAGATGTTCGCACCCTATCGCTCCAAGCAGACCGAGGTGGGCGCCAAGCTCGACTGGGGCACCTTCGGCGGCAGCCTCAGCCTGTTCCGCATCGAGCAGCCCCAGGGCGTGCTCGGCGGCGATGGCTACTACCGAGTGGATGCCGAGCAGCGCAATCGCGGCGTGGAGCTGAGCCTGTTCGGCGAGCCGCTGGACGGCCTGCGCCTGCTGAGCGGTGCCACTTGGACCAAAGCCGAACTTAGCGGCACCACCGGCGGCCGCGACGATGGCAACCAGGCGGTGGGTGTGCCGAAATTCCAGTTCAATCTGGGCGCCGACTGGGATGTGCCCGGCTTGCCTGGGGTGAGCCTGAACGGCCTGCTACTGCGCACCGGCGGCCAGTTCGTTGACAGCGCCAACGAATACAGCATCCCCGCCTGGACCCGCGTCGACCTGGGCGCGCGCTATCGCACGAAAATGGATGGCCGCGGGGTGACCTTCAACGCGATGCTGGAGAACGTCGCCGACGAAAACTACTGGGCCTCGGCTAATGGTGGTTATTTGACCCAAGGGGCACCGCGTACGCTGAAGGTATCGGCTACTGTTGATTTCTGAGGTTGCTCACGATTAAAGAGGCGCCGTCGCAAGCTGTTTGAAAACACGCTAAAGGCGGTTTCGCCAGGCGCTCCGAGAGGCTGCATTTGCGGCCTCTGTTGTTATTGCTGTGATTGGGCGATTGGAGCCTTTTGCTAGGCAAGAGTCGGCCATTAGCGGTTGCTCAGGACAGTACAAACGGCTGACTTTTTACTCTGGCGAAGAAGAGCGCATGGGGTATCTTGTCGAGGTATCGATCTGCTCTAAATTCCAAGGAAGCCAATGTTCTGCTCGCTCGTATCAAATGGTCAGCCGCAAACGCCTGACCATGTAGAACTGACGGCACCCTGGTGGAGCTTTACGAAAACAGTCCTGGCTGCGACAGCCTTATCGTTGGTACGTGACGGGCTGATCGGGCTGGACAACCCAATTCCTGATCAGCCTTTCACGTTACGCCAGCTACTGCGGCATGAGGCAGGTCTGGCCGATTACGGCGAACTTGAGGAGTATCACGCCGCCGTTACGAACAGTGAGTCAGCCTGGTCGGCAGATGAAATGATGCAACGCCTTGACGGTGCTCGACTTCGATACAGTCCTGGAACTGGTTGGCGTTACTCGAATGTTGGCTACTTACTCATCGGCAGGCTAATTGAACGGCTAACTGATCTGACGCTTGATGAAGCGGTGACCCAACGGGCACTTCACCCTCTGGGCCTAACGAACATTCGCTTTGCTAAAACGCGAGCAGACTTACAGACAACCCATCTTGGAAGTGCCTCAAATTATGACCCCGCCTGGGTTTACCACGGCTTGTTGATGGGCCCAATTTCGCAAGCAGCGCTGTTTCTGGATCGACTCCTCTGCGCAGACCTGCTTCCCAAGGGCTTGCTTCAGGAAATGCAGACGGCACGAACATTGGGCGGCCCGATTCCCGGGCGTCCATGGATCACGCCGGGCTATGGCCTTGGTATGATGCAGGGGGCAATTGACGGTGGGTACTCCCTGAGTGGGCACACAGGCGGCGGGCCAGGCAGTGTAATTGCTGTCTACCGTATCTGTGCCGGGAACGCATCGGCTTGCTGCGCTGCTTTTGAGGCGGGCGCCAGTGAAGGCGCCATCGAAGCCATCGTTGTTGGACATCTGATGCAAGCCATACGGGGTGGCTGAAGACGACTAAGTCTTTTAGGCGTCGGCGCGAATGTCCGGCTGTCGGCAAGCGGCCCTTCGCCATAGGTAGCAATCGGCCAGAAGCTGTCGTTCAGAGTAGGGACATGACCCGCCTTCTTACTAGCGGCAAAACACTTCATAAGGTGTACTGCGCGCACCATGCGACAGACCCACACATGTTGTGGTGCGCACAGCCCCCCTTACACGATAGCGTTTCCTCTTGAGTTTGATGCCGGCCTTCGATTAGATACCAAGCGTAAACGTTGTGACGTGAATAGCACCATCAAACACAAGGAAATAGCACTAAATGGCAAGGATAGAACCCGTCTTCGGCAGCATCAGCAGCGAAATCGAAAACCCATACCAACCGGGCGACGCCCAACTGATTGACGACGAGGTTGTCACCTTTTCAAAACCCAATATTTTTGATTTTTCCGGGCGTATTTCTCTGGCGCGCTTCTGGCTGATTCGTGTGCCCTTAGTGCTGGTTCTTCCGTGCATTTTGCTGTCGTTCTTTATGGTGGGGTTGCGCCATCAACTGGTGGTTTTGCTGATAGTCGGTGTCACCGTTGTCGTTCCTGCCATCCTGCTCGACGTGTCTCTACTGGTACGCAGGGCACGTGATCTAGGCTGGAGTCCGATATGGGGAATTCTCTGGGTGTTCCCTGTTATCGGCTTTGTGATAACGCTTCCGCTCATCATGCTTCCGGGGCGTAAAACGATTAATAAATACGGCCCGCCCAATCCACCTCTCTCGACGTTGGTAAAGCTACTTACCGCGCTGTTGGTGGTGCTGGTGCTTGTAACTTCAACCGTGCTAGTTGCGTATTTTCCCCAATACCACCCACAGGCACTCTACGAGTGGTTCTTTAATGCATTGGTTCAGGCATAACGTTAGCGTACGCGAAGTCCATGCTTCGCCTCATTGCGCGGCGCCAAGTGCTCAGGTGCCTTTATAGAGAGCGCTGCGCGCACCACGCGATAGCCCTGCGTAGAAAAACGGGACAGACTTATTTTTCTAGAAAAACGGGACAGATTTATTTTTCTGATAATAAATCTGTCCCCTTTTTCTTATTGACACCTTTAGCTTTTGCGACCTCGGCCAACGCATGAATAAGACTTCCCGTATCATCGGCTTTCATACTTTCAGCCAAATAAGCCGCTATAGCTTCTGGGGTATCGAGAAAGCGCGAAGCCTCGTAACGAGTCGTACCGGTAGTGCTGAGGCTAAGGACCGGCATATCCTCAGGGTTGAATTTGTCGCCCATGTCATTTACCTCTCAGGGCATCAAGAATCACTTTGGCTCTCTTAATGCCTAGTCTTTGATCTGTTTTATCGCTGATGCCTAGCTGGCAGTACGTGCTATTCGTATGCTCCAGTTGCATGAAAACGGGCGCTTTCAGGCGCCCATCGTTCCATCAGCTTTCAACCTGCGCCTGAAGCCGTCGACCAATCACCTCCAGCAGATCGCACCCATCACGCAACGGAATCACCAAAAGCTGTGCGAAATCCGAAAGCACTACCGCGTCGCTGGCAATCTCGGAGCGAAACGCGATGTTTTCCAATACCTGGGTCACCACACGAATGCGGTAATCAGCGGTTGCTTGCAGTACATCAAGCGGGGCTTGGGTATCAATGAGTAGGGCGGCGGGGGTGCAGTCGATGCCGGTGATGGGGATGTATCTCTGCATGGGATTGCTCCAGTTGGTTTAAGGGCTGATCCAATACGCAGGTCGCCAAACCCGGTCGCATTTGAGGCGACGGGAATGACTATAGATTTGGGCAACCAAGACGGACAAGGTGAGAGATTCCGAGAGCTTCGTAGGAATCATGAGAATCCTTTGTGGAAACGAACCGCCGGTTTCAGCTTCTGTAGGAACGGTCTGGACCTCAGCGTTTAGATCGATCTCGATCATTCCGATCGTCCACCCTAGCCTGAGCCGACCGCGAAACTGGGCATTCCCGCACGCTTCTTGCTCTCGCTACGGGGTGCTTTCCTGGCGTTCGAGGGCCTGATAAGTTTCAATCCCTGAAGGCAGTCAATTCCGCCACCGCATGGTCCGCGAGGGTGGGCAGGAAGCGATCAGCTGAAGGCGATTTTTTAGGCATCTACAGAGGAACGAGCATGGAACGCCACAACGACAGCAGCGCCTACATCACCACGACGCAAGCGCTGGAAAGCCTCTACGGCCCCGTCGCGGCGCCCTCGATCCTCAAGGAAGTCGATCATATCCATCCGGTTTACCAGCCCTTCATCGAGGCTGCGTCCTTTGTGATCCTCGCTTCCTTAGGCCCCGGAGGGCTGGATGCCTCTCCGAGGGGCGACGCGCCGGGGTTCGTTCATGTCCACGACAGCAAGACGCTGTATCTGCCCGACCGCCGCGGTAACAACCGTATCGATTCGCTGCGAAATATCGTCGAGGATCCCCGGGTCGCGCTGCTTTTCCTGGTGCCGGGCGTGGGGGAAACCTTGCGCGTGAATGGCACGGCCAGGATATCCGTCGAGCCAGCCCTGCTGTCCCGCTTCGCAGTAAAAGGGCAACTCCCTCGAACCGTTCTGGAAGTCACCGTAACCAGTGTTTATTTCCAGTGCAGCAGGGCGGTGATCAGGGCGGGTCTGTGGGACGTGAAGCGGCAGATCGAGCGCAGCGAACTGCCCACGGCCGGTGAGATGTTCAAACGCATCTGCCCCTCGCAGGTCGATGGCGACGCTTATGACAAGGCACTGCCGGAGCGTGTTGCCAACACGCTTTACTGACGGTTTTTTAAAGCACTTCAATACCCAGGTCCGAGAGACTCTGGGTATTGCCTGTTGTTATCGATAAGCCGAGGCGCAGTTCCCCGTAAGATCATTTATTTGAAATGACGTCACTCATGTATTGATGTAGATCGCGCAGGTCCTTGACGCTCCAAGGGTGCGGCGGGATCTTCACGCCATTCTCTTTCAAGGTCCTTGGAATCAGGTTTCCATTTGGGCGAAGTATAATTGAAGAGACAATCACCCCCGGGTACTCGGTGAGTCGTTTCTTGAAGGCGGGTGTCGTAAGGTCGGGGGTTGGAGGGTTACTTTTTTTGGCCAACGGCCCTGTTCCCTTGATATCCGCACCATGGCACACGGCACATCTCTGAAGATAGAGCGTTTTCCCATTGGCGTTGTCCGCGAAGGAGGCCGACGTTTGGATGAATGAAAAAATGCCGAGTAGCGCGACGAATGATGTTTTTATTTTCATGTGACCTTGTTCATGGCGAGCGTGTAATTCAGTGGGTCGACGCGAATGAGTACAGCTGTGTAGGTAACTGTAAGTGGGGCCTGAATATCGGGGGCGAATGAAATTGCTACCCGTGTAATGCCAGCTTCGCCTCCACGCCCATAGGTGATCCCGCGACCCCGTGCGCTCAAGACAAATCATGCAAATCCTTACCGAGCGCGGGCCCAAATTCCCAATCCGAAAACAGCACTTTCAATCCACCTCGCTTGGGACTGCAAGCCATCGGACCGACCCAGTAGTTCGGCGCGGCAGGGAAGGGACATAACCGCACCAGCGGCCAGCGGTTGCCGTCGGACGAGACCTGGAGGCGAAGCACGCCATCCGCCACCGTGGCGCGCATCCAGAAGTCGGTGGGGTCTGCGGTGTAGGGGCTGGTCGCCCAGTCAGACTTTCCATCCGTGAGCACGCTACTGAGCATGGCTTGTCCGTCGCTCAGCTCGATTCCGGCTTTGACCCATTGCCGTTCGTTGATCCGGACCATGATGCCGGCTTGATCGTATAGCGCCTCGAAGGTGCTGCGGATGCGGAGCTGGCAGGTGAAACGGGAAGGGGCTTCAAGGCCCAGGAAGTGACCGCTGTCGCGGGTGAAGCCGTAGTGGGTTTCGCGCCAGAAGTCCGTTTCTTGGTCTGTTACGAGTTCCAGTGTGGTTTCTGTGGGCGTGTGGAGCTTCGGTTCATTCAGCCATGAGCCGTTGAGCAGTGCTAATTCCAAGGCAGACTCCTGTCGTAGTGCGGTTAGGACCGATTCTTCAACTATGTAACATTTTTCAGTCGTGCGCTGACAGGTGAGGTTGATGATGGCCTGTGGCGAGGGAGCTTGCTCCCGCTGGCCGCGAAGCGGCCCTTCGAACAAACCCTGAGATTTGACTTGATACACAGCTCTCAGGACTGCTTCGCAGTCCAGCGGGAGCAAGCTCCCTCGCCACGGGGGTTGTGTTGGTCGGTGGACCGAGTTGTACGCTTTTGGGGCCGCTTCGCGGCCCAACGGGGATAAATCCCCTCGCCACAAGAATGGTCGGCGGGATGCCGTTCAGCGCAGTTCAATGACTTTTGTGGGGAGGGCGTTGCAACTACTCCTCGAACTCCGTCTTCAACATCGTCAAAAACGCTTCTCTGGCAGGATGCCGGCCAGCGTTTTCATGCCAGTAGAAAAGGTTATCGATGCCCGTCAGCTCAGGGAACTCATACCCTGTCCAGCCAGCCCCCTGGCGGTATTGCTCATAGATCCCACGAGGCACCAGCGAGACGCCGGCACCGGCACTGACGCAGCCGACGATGGCGCCATAGCTGGCGATGCTGATGATCGGTTGCACTTGGTCATGGCGCAGCAACCATTGCTCCAGGGCGAAGCGGTACGGGCAGCCCGGGGGCCACATGAAGATGGCCTTGCCTTGCAGGTCTGCCGCGTTGCGCAAGGGGCCGTGGGATTCGGAGGCGATGAGCATCAGGTCTTCGCGGTACATCACGGCGCGCTTGAGTCCAGGCCGTTCCACGTCTACCGCCACGATCACCCCGTCGAGCCGGTGATGCTGGGTATCGTCCAGCAACTGTGCCCAAGTCCCCGTGCTCAGCTCCAGCGACACTTGAGGATACTGCGCGTGGTATTTGGCCAACAACTGCGGCAGGCGCCCCGTGGCGCTGGATTCGATGGCGCCAATGCGCAGCGGTCCACTTGGCGTGTGGCTGGGGTTGACCGCGCGGCGGGCTTCTTCCGTCAGGCCGAGAATTTTTGTCGCGTATCCCAGGAACACCTCGCCCGCCGGGCTGACCCGCAAACCGCGGCCTTCACGAAAAAACAACGGTGTACCGAGTTCCCGCTCCAGGGATTTGAGCCGTGCGGTGATGTTGGACGGCACGCAGTGCAGCACTTCGGCGGCGCGGGCGATGCTGCCGGTGTCGCAGACGGTCTTGAGCATGCGCAGTTGGGACAGTTCCATAGCTCATCCAAAGTGAATGGTTGGCTAAGTTTAAGTCACTTGTATTGATGATGGGTGGTTTTGATACTGCGGGGTAAATAGACCAGACGCTCAGTGCGCAGGAACTCTGAATGGAAACCCGTTGTGTGCCGTTTGACGGCTTGAAGAACCCCGGCAGACCCCACGTGAAAGTGATCCTGGCGACGATGTTCGTGATTCTTTGCTGGGCCTATTCGCCGATTGGTATTCGCATCGGCTTGCAGGCCTACGAACCGAGTCAGCTGGCGTTGGTGCGGTTCCTCATCGCTTCGGTGTTCATGGCCGTTGTCGCGGTGGCGAAGGGTATTTCCTGGCCGCGTCTTGGGGATTTGCCGCTGCTAGCGGTGTTGGGTTTCTTTGCCGTGAGTCTGCACCACATCGCCCTCAATTACGGTCAACGGGGCGTCAGTGCCGGGGCGGCGAGTGTGTTGGCCCAGTCCACGCCTTTGTTCAGTACGTTACTGGCGCATTTTGTCTTCAAGGACAGAGTCGGCGGTTGGCAATGGGGCTGTGTACTGTGCGGCTTGCTTGGCGCTGCCGTGGTCGTCACGGGGGATCGAGGCTTGGGTGACATGGACGCCCGTGGGCTATTGATCTTGCTGGCGGCGCTGTCCTGGAGTGTGTATTTCTCTTTGCAGAAGCGCCATAACCATCGCTACGACGGCTTGACCATGGTTTGTTACACCGTCTGGTCGGGCACAATCCTGTTGTTCATTTTCGCACCGGGGGTGTTGGGCGCGGCGCGACAGGCTTCGGCTTCGGTGAACCTGGCAGTGTTGATTCTCGGTATTTTTCCCAGCGCGCTGGCATACCTCGCCTGGGCGTACGTGCTGGCCCACAGCGACGTGAGCCGAGCCTCCATGGCGCTTTACCTGATACCGCCCAGCGCGATGTTGATGGCCTCTTTAGTCCTGGCCGAACGCCCAGCGACGATGGTGATTGTTGGGGCGGTTATCGTGTTGGCGAGTGTGCTTGCGTTGAATTTTGAGCCGGTGAGTGTGGCGAAAACCAGCTGATTCTGTAGTGGATGTAGGCAATGACGTTGGATGTTGTAGCCACACAGACTGTCATTGAACACTGTCCTACGGACAAGTGATCACTTTGGGAGAAATCGAGGAAGTCTCTGACAACTTTTTAAGGTTGGCCTTCGGAAGTCCTGTACTTACGATCTGGCGTTGTCTCAGTGCTCTGTGTGGTATCCGGCACGCTCAGCTTCGTTTTATATCGTGAGGACAGATCGATGCCTGGAAGCCAATACGCCAAGATTTTGGAGCACACCACCAATGTTTTCGGCAGTCGGCAGTTGGCTGAGGATTGGCTGCGAAAGCCCTGCAAGTACCTGGGCAATCATGTGCCGTTGGAGCTGATCGACAGTCCGCAAGGCTTTCAAGTGGTTGAGGATTACCTGACTCGGATTGAACACGGGGTATATCAATGAGTCCTTTCCCAGGGCGTGAAGCTCGCTGTTTTGGGGTTGTTGCCCAGCCTAGCGGGAGCAAGCTCCCTCGCCACGATTGTGTTTCGAGCCAACAACTTTTGATCGTTCCCACACTTGGGAACGATCAACGCAGCGCCCTTTATTTTATAACCTGATAATCCTGGCCCCACACCCGCACGGTGTTGATTTTCTCGTTCAACCCTTCAAACACGAACTTCTGCCGCACAGCCGTCTTCGGCGGAATGGTGACTTCATCCGGGTTTTCAAATCCTGCGAGCCTGTTGGCGTAGCCGGCCTGGTCGATGGCGAGCAAGGCGCCCGTTTGGCCGAGGTTGATCAGGCGCAGTTGGGTGTCGGTGCTGTTCTTGAAGCCGAGGGTGACGCTGAAGGTATCGTCAACGGGCTCCAGCTTCAGGACTTCGATGGAGACGCGGTCTTTCAGTTGCTCGTTGGAAGAAATGATCGCGGCGCCATCGGCGCCCTGGGCCGATTCGCGGCCATCGAGCACGCCTTCGCTGACGCCGCCCAGCAGGTTTTTGCCGGCGGTAATGAAGGATGAGACGGCTGCCTTGGTCGAGTCCTTGATGAGGCTGCCGTCCGTGGGCTCGCCTTCGGCCAGGCACAACGAACTGAACAACAGACTGGAGACGAGGAGGGTGGCGCGTGACGGCAGAAAGGTCATACCTGAGTCCTTGAGGGTGGCCTGCAATAGCGCCCATCAGGAGGGCGAACGGCATGATAGCTGTGATCAGCGATCACTTGCTACGAACCTCTGGCGTCCTTGAGTTTTTCCGACATCTTGACCAGCGCCGCCAACGAGTCCGCCTGCATCTTGCGCATCAGCGACCCGCGCCGCACTTTCACGGTCACCTCGCTCAAACCCAGCCGGGCTGCCACTTGCTTGTTCAACAGCCCCGACACGACCAGGTCCATGACCTCGCGCTCCCCGTCCGTGAGGGCGCCGTGGCGACGTTTCAATTCATCCACCATCGCCGCGGCCTTGCGCCTTTCCTTGTCACGAGTCAGGCCCAGGCTGATGGCGTCGAGCAAATCCTGTTCGCGGAACGGCTTGGTCAAGAACTCCAGCGCCCCGGCCTTCATGGCTTTGACCGACATGGGAATGTCGCCATGGGCGGTGATGAACACCACCGGGAGCAAAATATTCAAGCGGGCCATTTCCTGCTGGAAATCCAACCCACTCAAGCCCGGCATGCGCACGTCGAGGATCAGGCACGCCGGCACATCCGACCGCTCAGCGTCCATGAACGCCTGGGCCGAACCGAACGCCGTGCTCGCCAGGCCCACCGAGGCCAGCAGGTCTTGCAGCGAGGCACGCACCGAGCTGTCATCGTCGACGATGTAAATCATCGCCTCAGTGCGCCCATCAACCTCTGTCTTGCTCATCGGACTCCCGTGTAACAGCCGGCAGGGTGAAGTGGAAGGTCGAGCCTGACTGCGGATCGCTTGAGGCCCAGATACGCCCGTCATGGGCTTCGATAATGGAGCGGCTGATCGCCAGGCCCATGCCCATGCCGTCCGGTTTGGTGCTGTAGAAGGCGTCGAACACCCGCTCACGGTCGTTGACGGACAAACCGCTGCCCTGGTCGGACACCGAAAACCGCAATCGATCCGGGGACTCAAGGGCGACCTGCACCGCCAGCTCCCGGCGCTCGACCTCCACCTGGCGCATGGCGTCGACCGCGTTCATCGCCAGATTGAGCAGCACTTGCTGGATCTGCACCTCATCGGCCAGCACCGGCGGTAGCCCCTCCTGGACCTGCACGCGCAAGGTGATGTTCTGTTCGTTCAGCTCGCCTGCCAACAAGCGCAGTGCGGCATTGACGGTGTCGGCCACGTTCAGCCATTGCTTGGATGGCGCTTGATGCCGGGCCATGCCGCGCAAGCGGGCGATGATTTCGCTGGCGCGGTGGGTGTCGGCGATGATCCGCTCCACCGCCTGTTGCGCCTTGGGCAGGTTGGGCGGCTCGGTGGCCATCCAGCGCAGGCAGGCGCCACCGCTGGTGGCCACCGCAGCCAGTGGCTGGTTGACTTCGTGGGCGATGGAGGCGGCGAGCTCGCCGAGCATGTTGATGCGGGCAATGTGGGCCAGGTGGGCACGGGTCTGATGCACGGTGCGGATGGCCGCCGATAAACGCAGCGCCAGGTACGTGGTGCCGGCGATGGCGGCGAGGCTGATCAACACATTGATCAGCCCGGCCTCGGTATCGCCAAAGCGGGTGAAGCGATAGCTCAGGATCGTCAAGACCATACAGAAGACCGAGACGCCAGCCACCGCCCGCGCCGGCAAAATCCGCACCGCGATCAACACCACCACGATCTGGAAAACCCCCACCGCGATCTCCAGGTCGGTGACGGTGTCGATCGCGGCGATGCCAAGGGCCAGCGCCAGCAAAAGCACCACGCGCAGCGTCAACGGGGTGTTCCTCATCGAATGTTCATCCGCATCGTTCCAACGAACAGGGCCTCAATCCAAGCAGTCTATACCGGGGCAAGTGAATCACCTCAGGATGGATTGTCCAGGCTGAACTGATCGGCCACTTCGTCGTAGGCGAACAGCTCGGCGTAGCGGCCCCACTGAGTGACGCAGTCCAGGGTATTGGCGGCGTCGTGCTCGGACATGAAATCTTCCAGCTGATCACGGAAACGCCTGGCCGGTGCCGTGCGCGTGGGGCGGTCATCCAGCACCCTGCGCACATGGCCCACCAACGGGACATATTTAAGCAGGTGCTGGGCAAACAGTTGCTTGCGCTCATCCACCGCCGAATCGGCGTAGCGTTGCCCAGCCGGCAGCAGGGTGAGATGCCCCTCGTGCATGTCGGCGAAACGCATCAGTTGCAGGACCTCGGCGACCGGCAGCAGGTCACTGGCGGTGTAGCGCAAGGCCCCGGCGAGTTCACGCAAATCCGCCTGGCCGGCAAACGGCTGATCCTGCACCGCTTCGATCAGCCCAGCCAGGGCATTGGTGGAAATCGACGGCAGCACCATGCCCATGTCGCTGCCGGCAAACGTGCCCTGGCGTGGCGAGCCCTCATTCGCTCCCCCGGCCATCTGCACGTAGATGTGTTCCACCAGGGCTTGGAAAGCCGGGTCCGAGCGATGCCGCGGCTGGCTGAGGTCCACGGCGATTTCCCGCATGACCCGTCCTGGATTGGAGGAGAAAATCAGTATCCGGTCACACATCAGCACGGCTTCTTCGATGTTATGCGTGACCATCAAGATGGACTTGATCGGCATCCGCCCTTCACGCCACAAATCCAGCAGATCGGTGCGCAGCGTTTCGGCGGTCAATACGTCCAACGCGGAAAACGGCTCGTCCATCAACAACACATCCGGGGCGACCACCAACGCGCGGGCCAGGCCGACGCGCTGGCGCATGCCGCCTGACAGTTCTTTCGGGAAGGCGCTTTCGAAGCCATCGAGGCCGATCATGTCGATGGCGGCCAAGGCCCGCCGACGTCGCTCCGGTGCCGCCACGCCCAAGGCCTCGAGGCCGACTTCGACGTTTTGCAGCACCGTCAACCAGGGGAACAGGGCGAAACTCTGGAACACCATACGCACCGAACTGGATAAGCCCTGGGCATCGACGGGAAAATCAACCACGCCGGTGGTGGGCGAAATCAAGCCTGCGATGGCCCGCAGCAAGGTCGATTTCCCGGACCCCGAACGCCCCAACAGGCCGATGACTTCCCCCTCGTTCAGGCGCAGGCAGACATCGTCCAGCACCCGGCGCTCAGCGCCGCCGGCAGTGCCGTAGACCTGTCCCAGTTGCTTTACATCCACTAGGCAACGCTTCTCTATGACTTCCATTGGATCACCCTCACTCAATGCGCAGCCGGCGTTCGGCAAAACCGTACAGGGGGCGCCACAGCAGCCGGTTGAAACCCACCACGAAAATCGCCATGACCGTCACGCCCAGGGCCACCCGTTGCAAATCCCCAGCCGTGGTGGCCTGAGCGATAAAGGCACCCAACCCTGACGCGTACAGATGGTCATCGCCCCAGGAAACCGCTTCGGCGACGATGCTGGCGTTCCACGAGCCGCCGGCTGCCGTGAGGGCGCCGGTGACGTAATACGGGAACACCCCCGGCAGCGCGACTTGGCGCCACCACTGCCAACCGCGCACCTGAAAGCTGCGCGCCGCTTCACGCAGATCCGTGGGCAGGGCGCTGGCGCCGGCAATCACGTTGAACAGGATGTACCACTGGGTACCCAGGATCATCAGCGGTGAGAGCCAGACATCGGGGTTGAGCTTCAGGGCGACGATGGCGATCACCGCGAACGGAAACAGGACGTTGGCCGGGAAGGCCGCCAGCAACTGAGCGATGGGTTGCAAACGCTCGGCCCAGCGTGGGTTCAAGCCGATCCAGACGCCGATGGGCACCCACACTACGCTGGCAAGCACGATCAACACGGCGACTCGCAACAGGGTGGCCAGTCCCAGGCCAAATGCGCCGAGCACGTCTTCCAGGCCCAATGTGCTGCCAATGAAACGCGACAATTGCAGAAGGCCGGCCATGCACGCAGCAGCGACCAGGGCTATCCAGACCACGTCGGTGGCGCGGTTGAAGCGGGCGCTGGTCTTGAAGTGGACTCGAGGAAACCGGGGGATCTTCTCCAGGAATAACGACGCCTTGATGCTGTCCAGGGCGAGCAATGCCAAGGGCACAAGGCGGGCCGAGCGCAGCAGGTCATAAACCCTGGACCGTGGGCGTTTCTGCGAGGCGGTCTGTTCGAAGCGGAATTTGTCCGCCCAAGCGACGATGGGCCGGAAAAACAACAGGTCATACAGCACGATCACCCCGACCATGGCCAACACGGCCCAAGCGATGGCGGCAATGTCTTTGTGCTCGATCGCCAACGCCAGCCATGAGCCAATGCCCGGCAAACTGACGGTCTTGTCGCCGACGGTGATGGCCTCGGAAGCGACCACAAAAAACCAGCCGCCGGACATGGACATCATCATGTTCCACACCAGGCCTGGCGTCGCGAAAGGCAACTCGAGCCTGACGAAGCGTTGCCATGGCGAAAACGCGAACTGCCGGCTGACTTCGTAAAGGTCGTGGGGCACGGTTCGCAGCGACTGATAAAAGCTGAAGGTCATGTTCCAGACCTGACTGGTGAAGATGGCGAAGATCGCCGCGCATTCCACACCGGTTTCTTTGCCTGGGAACAGGCCCATGAAGAACACGACGGTAAAGGTGAGAAAACCAAGGACCGGGACGGATTGGAGAATATCCAGTGCGGGCAGGATTACGATGGCCGCCTTGCGGCTTTTGGCAGCCAACGTCGCAACGACTAGAGAAAACACCAATGACGCGAACAAGGCGATGAACATGCGCAGTGTGGTGCGCAGTGTGTATTCCGGCAGGTGGGCAAGCTCAAGGGATACGGGGGATGAGTGCAGAACGCCAAGCGGCTGACTCATTTGCTCAACGCCATGAAATATAAAGATCGCCAAGAGCACGGCAAGGCTAAGTAAGGCGATATCAGCCCACCACGAAGTGCTGGAAAGGTGTTCCTTATTCTTGAAAGACGTCAATGCCGGTGCTGGGAATGAAGAGCGCATTGATCACCTCGCTGACCTTATTCAAGGTCGAGACTATGGGCTCGCCAAGGGGAGTGGCGATCATGAAGTTGGCGTGTTTTTAGTGGGAGGCGTTAAACACAGGGCAAGGTTAAGCGTTGCCTTTGCAGATCACCACAATGACTAGGGACATGAAAATATACGTTGGTATACGGGTGCTTGCGCAGCGCCTGGCCTTCGGCACTGATCCGCATTTTTCGTCGGCAGGTGCCCCTGTAACCCACCCGACCCCCCCTCAGAATAACGCCGTGATTCGCCGGTTGACGGCACACTTTTCTATCAGGAATGCTCATGACGAAGATGGCGATTTTTTTGGGTGGATTCTTGGCGTTGACCCTTTTGATTGGCGTGCTGGCGACGATTTCCCCCGTATAAAGCGATTGCCTTTGTGGCGAGGGAGCTTGCTCCCGCTGGGGCGCGCAGCGGCCCTAAAACCCGGCGACGCGGTGCATCAGGTTGCTTGCGCGATCTTTTGGGGGGCTGCTGCGCAGCCCAGCGGGAGCAAGCTCCCTCGCCACGATGATCCAGGCAAACCTTAAGTGAACGGCATTACGGGCGCATCAGGCGGGTTACTCGGACGGCACCTGCTGATACTTCTTCAACCGGTACGCAAACTGCGCGCGGCTCAACCCCAGCAGGCGCGCAGCCGCCGCCAGGTTGCCTTCACTCTGTTGCAGCGCTTCGTCGATCAACCGCGACTCCAAGCCGTCAATGGAGAAGCCTTGCTCCAGCCGGGTCAAGGTTTCCAGCAAGGCCGGGCGCGGTTGTGGAGGGGTGGTCTTCTGGTCGAGTGCCGCCAGGCTGCCGTTGTCGTCCAGGGAGTACAACTGCTCGGGTATGGGCTCGTTGCGAAACAGGTGGATCAGGTCAATGGCCTGGCCATCCTCGCTGGCGATCAAGCCGCGCTCGACCATGTTTTGCAGTTCCCGTACGTTGCCGGGGAAGTCGTAGCGCAGCAACACCTTGAGGGCGCGCATGGTCAGCCCGGCGGGTTTGCGGGCGTAGTCCTGGCAGAAGCGGCGCAGGAACGCGTTGACCAGCAGCGGGATGTCGTCGCGACGCTCGCGCAGTGGCGGCAGGGTGATGGGGAAGACGTTCAGGCGATAGAACAGGTCCTCGCGAAAATCTCCCGCCGCCACCGCTTTGCGCAGGTCGACGTTGGTCGCCGCCACCACCCGCACATTGACCTTGATCGGCTGGCCGCCACCGACTCGTTCGATCTCGCGCTCCTGTAGGGCGCGCAGCAGCTTGCCTTGTCCCGGCAGGCTGAGGCTGGCGATTTCATCGAGAAACAACGTACCACCGTGGGCTCGCTCGAAGCGTCCAGAGCGCGAGTGCGTCGCGCCGGTATAAGCGCCGCGTTCGACACCGAAGAGTTCGGCCTCGATCAGGTTGTCTGGGATCGCGGCACAGTTGAGCGCCACGAAGGGCGCCGCATGGCGTGGGCTGCATTGATGCAACTGGCGGGCAAACAGCTCCTTGCCGACCCCGGACTCACCGCTGAACAACACCGTCGCCGGCGTGGGGGCCACGCGTTGCAAGGCGAGGGTGGCAGCATTGAACGCGGCGCTGGCGCCAATGGGCGTGAGGCCACCGACTTCCCCGTCGTCCTGGGGAGCGGGCGCTGGCGCCGGGCTTTGCCGGGGGGCGAGGCTGGAGGGCGAGGCTGTGAGGTAGCTCAGGTCCTGCTCGACATCGCCCCATTGCTCGGCAGTCTTGCCCACCACTCTGCAGACCTCGTGGCCCATCCCCCGGCATTCGGTTTCCCGGAAGATCACCAGCCGACCGAACAGGCCGCTGACATAGCCGATGGCATAGCCCAGTTCGGTCCAGCACACCGGGTCCTGGCCGATCCCGTAGGCGGCGATATGTTCGTCGGCCTCACAGGAGTGATGCCAGAGGAACTCACCTTCGTAGAAGCCGGAGTCGGCGTCGAACTTAAAGTGCAGGGGCTCGACCTTGGTCATGCCTTCGAGGGTGTGCAGGCGCGTGCCGGCGGAGAAAATCGCCGCGGCATCGGCGTCGGGCCAGCGCTCGCGAATCAACCGTGCGTCCCGTGCGCCGGACAGGTAGCCGGTCCGGGTAAACAGGCCCCGGGTTTGTTCCAGGCCCTGGCGATCGATGATCTCCCGCCGCAGCGCGCCGAACGATGAGCTGTGCAACAGCAGCATGCGCTGGTCGTTGAGCCAGATGCGTCCATCGACAGGGGAGAAGAACAGGCATTCAGTCAGCTCGGCCAGGGTCGGTGAGTTGCCCTCGCTCAGTTGGGTGCTGTCCCCCCGTGGCGAGAAATGCTCCTCCGTGAGCGCGAGGCTAGGGAACAGCGAGTGGGGATTATTCATTGTTATGCCCCTGGGCGAGTTGACTGATCGAAATGATCAACTGGATAAATAGTTATTAAGCATAACTTTATCATTTGAACAAGTGCCGCCAAGTGGGCCGGGCAACGGGCTTATCGATCAATCGTCGAGCGCCGCGCTGGAACCTTCAGGCCAGAGCCTTCGCCCGTTAAAGCGCAGTGGCTGACCGTGAGTCGGCATGGCCCTTGCTCTGGTGCTTGGCAACGCACACGACCTCACCGCTTCGGCAAGGCGGCGTCGGGCGATAACAATCACAAGAGCCGGGAGGCCGAAATGTCGGTAAGTGAACCCTCTGAATTTCTGCGGGAAGAGCTGTGGTATGAGCGCATTTTCAATGGCGATTGGATACGGCCGTTGGGGGGCACCAACAGCGTGGATGAGCCCGCCACCGGCGACGTGCTGACGGTCACCGGGCTGGCGGATGCCGCCGATGTCGCCTTGGCCAGTCTTACCGCCGCGCGTGCCCAGCCAGCCTGGGCGGCGCTGGGGCCACGGGAACGGGCGGGTATCTTTCGCAAGGCGGCGGCACTGGCCCAGCAACACTTTGCCGAACTGGCGCTGTACATCGCCCGGGAAAGTGGCGGCAGCCTGTTCAAGGGCGAGCATGAGGTTCGTGAGGCGATTGTCTTGTTGCATCAGGCGGCCGGTCTGCTCTCGCAACCCCATGGTCTGGTGTTGCCCAGCGAGGCGGGGCGCTTGTCGTATGCGCGGCGGTTGCCCCACGGCGTGGTCGGCGTGATTTCTCCATTCAACTTCCCCCTGGTGCTCTCCCTGCGTTCGGTCGCGCCAGCGCTGGCGGCCGGCAACGCCGTGGTGCTCAAGCCCGATCCGCAGACGCCAATCAGTGGTGGTTTCATCATTGCTCGGTTATTCGAAGCCGCCGGTCTGCCCAAAGGCCTGTTGCACGTTTTGCCCGGCGGCGCGCCGGCAGGTGAGGCGCTGTGTCGCGACCCGCATGTGCGGATGATCGCCTTCACCGGCTCCACCGCGGCGGGGCGCAAGGTCGCGGAGCTGGCGGGTCGTCACCTGAAGAAAGTGGCCCTGGAGCTGGGCGGCAAGAATTCGCTGATTGTGCTCGAAGACGCCGATCTCGACCTGGCCGCCAGCAATGCCGCCTGGGGCGCCTGGTTGCATCAGGGGCAAATCTGCATGGCCACCGGACGCATCCTGGTCCATGAATCGATTGCCCAGGCGCTGATCCAGAAGCTGACCGAAAAAGCCCAAGCAATCACCGTTGGCAATGCGGCGCGCGGCGAAGCGGTGTTGGGGCCTTTGATCAACAACCGGCAGCTGCAACGCGTGCATGAAATCGTCGTGGAGAGTGTGAAGGCGGGCGCAACACTGGAAGCCGGCGGCGAATTTGACCAGCTCTTCTACCCACCCACCGTGCTCTCAGGCGTACGCCCGGGCATGCGCGCATTCGATGAAGAGATCTTCGGCCCGGTCGCCACCGTGGTCAGTTTCGCCAGCGACGAAGAAGCCATCAAGTTGGCCAATCGCACCGAGTACGGCCTGTCCGCAGGCATCGTTTCGCCTTCGGTCGGGCGCGCGATGGCGATCGGCGACCAACTCAATTGCGGCTTGCTGCACATCAACGATCAGACCGTGGCCGACGAATGCATCAATCCATTCGGTGGGCGCGGCAACTCAGGGAATGCCGGCAGCGTGGGTGGACCGGCCGACTGGGACGAATACACGCAATGGCAGTGGGTGACGGTCAAGGATACCGCGCCGCGCTACCCGTTCTGAGGCAAACAGGCCGACGAGGGTGGTCGGCCCGTGGAATGAGTTTATAAAAATAAGAGGGCTCAACATGAAACTCGACAACAAGATTGTGCTGGTGACCGGGGTTTCCTCGGGGATCGGCGCAGCCACTGCCAGCGTGCTACGCAGCCACGGCGCCCAAGTGATTGGGGTGGATATCAAGGCACCCCACATGACCCTGGATGGTTTTGTCCAGGGTGACCTGAGCAGTGCCGAGAACATCGACCAACTGTTGCCGCAACTGCCGGCGCGCATCGATGGCCTCTGCAACATTGCCGGGGTACCGGGGACCGCGAATCCTCAACTGCTGGCCAAGGTCAACTATCTGGGTGTGCGCCACCTGAGCACTGCGCTGCTGCCACGTATCGGAGCGGGTGGCAGCATCGTCAACGTCGCCTCGATCCTGGGTGCCGAGTGGCCGTTGCGCCTGGCGTTGCACAAGGCGCTTGCGCACATCGAAGGGTTCGCCGCCGCGCAAGCCTGGCTCGCCGAGCACCCGGTACCGGACGAGACCTGCTACCAGTATTTCAAGGAAGCCTTGATTGTCTGGAACTACCAGCAGGCGCAACCGTGGTTCCTCGAGCACTCCGTGCGCATGAACAGCGTGGCGCCGGGGCCGGTGTTCACCCCCATCCTTGGCGATTTTGTCAGCATGCTCGGCGAGGCTCGGACCCAGGCCGATGCCCATCGCATGAAACGTCCTGCTTATGCCGATGAGGTGGCCGCGGTGATCGCGTTCCTCTGCGCCGATGAGTCGCGCTGGATCAACGGCGTCAATCTGCCCGTCGATGGGGGATTGGCCTCCACCTACATCTGAAACACAGATCTTCAGACCGCGGCGCAAGCCGCTACCCAAGCGTGTTGGCTGGCGCCACGCATGCAAAGCCATGCCGAAAATAAAAATAATGAGGAGCTTCCATGGACAACGTTAAACAGTACTCAGGCTTCAGGCATTGCGCCCTGTTCGTGGCGTTATGCAGCGCAGGGGCAATGGTGGAAAGCGTCCAGGCCATGCAAATGGACCTGGGGGATACCGACTGGAAACTGCGTTGGGACAACACCATCAAGTACAGCCAGGCCTGGCGCCTGCAGGAGCAGGATAGCCGCTTGACCAACGCGTCGACTGCCAACGGCCTGTACCCTTCGATCCAGAGCCAGGGCGACAAGAATTTCAGTCGCGGCCTGGTCTCCAATCGCCTGGACCTGTTTTCCGAAATGGACCTCAGCCAGAAGAACTACGGGCTGCGCGTGAGCGGCGCGGCTTGGTACGACGACATCTACAACAAGGACACCGACAGCAGCGAGCAGCCCCACTTCCTCAGCGAAACCCGCAAGCTCCACGGCCGTGACGCGGAAATTCTCGACGCCTTTGTGTTCCTGCGCGGCGACCTTGGCGAAGACTCCCAGGGCGTGGTGCGCGTGGGCCGGCACAGCCTCATCTACGGTGAAAGCCTGTTCTACGGCGGCAACGGTATCGCCAACGCCCAGGGCCGAGCGACGTGGTCAAGTTGCTCAGCGTGCCGGGGACCCAGTTCAAGGAGATCCTGCGTCCAGTCAATCAGATTTCCGGGCAGTTGCAGATCAACCCGCAGTTGTCGGTGGGTGCTTACTATCAGTTCGAGTGGGAGCGCTCCAACGTCCCCGGTGCCGGCAGCTACCTGAGCGATGTCGATGCCATTGGCTACGGCAGCGGGCCGTTGCGCGAAGTGTTTGGCAACGACACCGTCAATGCCGGTGACTTGAAGCCGCGCAATTCGGGGCAGGGCGGTATGCAGATCCGCTACAAGCCTGATGGGACCGAACTGGAGCTGGGGTTCTACGCCGCGCAATACCACGACAAAGCCCCGAGTGGCCTGTACGCCTACCTCGACGGTGCGGCCTCTGCGGCCACCGGGCTGCCAATCCTGGGTTCCTATCGCCAGGTCTACGCCGAAGACATCAAGACCGCTGGCGTCAGCTTCTCCACCGCCCATGGGCCGTTCAACTTCGCCGGTGAAACCTCCGTGCGCTGGAACGCGCCGCTGGTCAGCAATCTGCAAGTGGTCGCGCCAGGCCAGGACGTCGATGGCGGTGACAATGAGCTGTTTGCCCGAGGCAAAACCGCGCACGCCAACCTGTCGGCGATCTACCTGTTGTCGCCCACCTCGTTCTGGGACGGCGGTTCCGCGCTGGCCGAGCTGGCCTGGAACCGTACCTTGAGCGTGACCAAGAACGCGGCGGCCCTGGACTCCAACACCACCCGCGATGCCACCGCGTTGCGGGTACTGCTGGAGCCGGCGTACTTCCAGGTGATCGACGGCATCGACCTGACCGTGCCGATTGGCATGGGCGTGGTACTCGATGGGCGTTCCTCGGCTGTCAGCAAGGCAGGCTTCGGCAATACCCATTCCGGTGACTGGAGCGTCGGGGTCAAGGCAACCTATTTGCAGCGTTGGGACGTCGGCCTGAACTACGTGAACTTCTTCGGCGCGCCGAAAGCCGGGCTGCGCGAGGACGGCAATTTCAGTTACGGACAGTCGCTGGCCGACCGCGACTTCGTCTCGCTCTACGTGAAAACCTCATTCTAATAAGGTGGATTCGCCATGCAGAACAACACTTTGCTCAACACCTGCCTCCTGACACTGGCCCTGGCCGGCGTGAGCCTGGCCCAGGCGGCGGTGTCGCCTGAACAGGTGGCACGCTTGAAGTCGGAACTCACGCCCTTCGGCGCCGAGCGCGCCGGTAACGCCGATGGCAGTATCCCGGCCTGGGACGGTGGCTACACCAAGGTCGTGGCGGGCTACAAACCGGGCGATAAGCGTCCCGATCCGTTTGCCGGCGACAAGCCGCTGTACTCGATCAAGGCTTCCAACATGGAGCAATACGCCGGCCAATTGGCGGAGGGCACCAAGCTTCTGTTGAAGAAATACCCAGACTACCGGCTGGACGTGTACCCCACTCACCGCTCGGCGGCAGCGCCGCAATGGGTGTATGACAACACCGCCAAAAATGCCGGGCGCGCCACGTTGGACGTCGAGAGCGAGAAAGTCAGCGGTGCCTTCGGCGGCATTCCGTTTCCGATCCCGGAGAACGGCGCACAAGTGTTGTGGAACTATCGCTTGTCCTGGCAGGGGGCCGAGACCATCAGTGCGCCGTTTGATACGTGGCTGATGACCGCCGGTGGCAAGAAAGTCCAGGCGACCCGCGCCCTGTTCAGCTATCGGTTTCCCTACTACGCCGAAAACGGCAGCCTGGAAAATTTCGCTGGCAAGTATCAGGTCGGCAAACTGCTGACCGAACTGCCGTCCTCCAAGGCCGGTGAAGGCTTGATGACCCACTGGGACATGGACCCGGCCAATCGTGCGGCCTGGCAGTACCTGGTCGGTCAGCGCCGAGTGCGTCGCGCGCCGAACATTGCCTATGACACGCCGGACTTCGTAACCTCTGGTGTCGGTCTGTTCGACGAAGCGTTCATGTTGTTTGGCCCCACCGACCGCTACGACCTGAAGCTGGCGGGCAAGAAAGAACTGATCGTTCCCTACAACAATAATCGCGCCGGCCTGGTCAAGAGCGACGAGCTGGTCAAGCCGAACTTCCTCAACCCTGACCTGGTGCGCTGGGAGAAGCATCGGGTCTGGGTGGTCGAGGCCACGCTTAAATCCGGCAAGCGCCATGTGGTCCCGCATCGGACCTACTACGTTGACGAAGACTCCTGGCAGATCCTGTTGGTCGACGGTTATGACGCCCAGGGCAAACTGGGACGGCAGATGTATTCGCTGACGCTGTTGGCACCGGACATGCCGGCCCTCACTTCACAGGTCATGTGGGGCAGCTACAACCTCGACACTGGCGCCTACTTTCTCAACGCTTCGAGCAACGATCTGACGGTCCAGTACCAGAAGATCGCTACACCTTCGGCGTCCTTCTACACCCCGGATGCAATGGCTAACGAAAACATGCGTTGAACCCTGGAGCGCCGCGACGAGTGAGAGGCTCGTCGCGGACGCTGGCGATTTTCCAAGTGGGATAAGACATGAACGTTGAACAATGCTTTGCGAGTTTTGGCCGGCGCTGGGGAGCCTGTGTCCTGGCGTCGTGTCTGTTGGCCAATAGCGCCATCGCGGCACCGACCACGACGTTCGCCGCGCTCCAGCAGTCGGCACTGCCGACGGTCAAGGCACCGCGTGCGGTGTTGCTTGGCTTGACCCGGGCCGGGGAGCGTCTGGTGGCGGTTGGCGAGCGCGGCATCGTGTTGCTCTCGGACGATTCGGGAACGAGCTGGCGCCAGGCCCGCGTGCCGGTCAGCGTCAGCCTGACGGCGGTGCAATTCGTCGATGCCGAGCAAGGCTGGGCGGTGGGGCACCTGGGAGTGGTGTTGCACAGCGAGGACGGCGGGGAAACCTGGCACAAACAACTCGACGGACAAATGGCCGCAGCGCTGGCGGTCCGCGCCGCGCAGCAGGATGCCGGGCAACCCGACGGCGCCGACCGCCTGCGCAAGGCGCAGCTTTTACTGAGCGATGGACCGGACAAGCCGTTTCTCGACCTGTACTTCAGTGATCGGTTGCACGGCTACATTGTCGGTGCCTACAACCAGATCTATCGCACCGAGGACGGTGGCAAGAATTGGCAACCGTGGATGCAGCATGTAGACAACCCACAGGGCCTGAATCTGTACGGCATCCGCGCCCTGGGGCATGACTTGCTGATCGTGGGGGAACGGGGCCTGCTGTTGCGCTCCCGCGATGCGGGGCAGTCCTTCCAAGCATTGAAGTCACCCTATGAAGGCAGCTTCTTCGGTCTGCTCGGCACCCGCAGCGGTGCCTTGATTACCTATGGTTTGCGCGGCAATGCCTGGTGGTCAGATGACCGTGGTGACAGTTGGCGGCGTCTCGACACCGGCATCGAATCGACCCTGGCGAGCGCCGTCGAACTGCGCGATGGCAGCCTGGTGATGGCCAGCCAGAACGGTGAACTGCTGTTCAGCCACGACCAGGGCCGCAGCTTCGACAAACGTCAGAGCCGCGCTGGCGGAACGATTGCGGCGGTGCAACAGACCGTTGAGGGCAGCCTGGCCAGCGTCGGCTTGAGCGGCGTGGCCGCTGACCAGGATCCACGGATATCCGGCAAACCTTGAAACTTCACGGTGTAGCACTATCGGGCCACGGCCCGTGCAGCAGGAGTCAGACTTGAAAGACGATAAAACTCAAACCGTGATCGGCCGCCTGGCGGATTTCGACCAGGCGTCGGGCAACTTCGCCGAGCGGGCGATCTTCAACCATCGACCGCTGGTGATCCTGCTGTGCCTGCTGGTGACCTTGTTGCTCGGCTGGCAAGCCACGCGCATCGGCATCAACGCCAGTTATGAGAAAACCATCCCGACCGGCCACCCTTATGTGGCCAACTTCCTGGACAATCGCAGTGAGCTGAGTGGCCTGGGCAATTCATTGCGTATCGCCGTGGAGGTCCGCCAGGGCAGCATCTTCACCAAGGAGTACCTCGATACCCTGGTCAAGCTCAACGACGAGCTCTACCTGCTGCCGGGTGTCGATCGACCCTACATGAAGTCATTGTGGACCCCAACGACCCGTTGGACCGCAGTGACAGAAGAGGGCCTCGATGGGGGAACGGTGATCCCCGACGACTACGACGGTTCCGCGGCCAGCCTCGAGCAGGTGCGCACCAACGTCGCCCGTTCTGGCGAAGTCGGTCAGTTGGTGGCGGGCAACTTCATGTCCAGTGTGATCTTCGTGCCTTTGCTGGAGATTAATCCGCAGACCGGCAAGGCCCTGGACTATGGTGATTTTTCCCGGCAACTCGAAGCCTTGCGCGACAAGTACCAGACCGATGACCTGCGGATTCACATCACCGGTTTCACCAAGATCGTCGGCGACCTCATCGAGGGGCTGACCCAGGTGCTGTTGTTCTTTGTGGTGGCGGTGTTGGTGACCGTGGTGGTGCTTTATGGCTACACCCGCTGCGCGCGCAGTACCCTGGTGGTGGTCACCTGTTCGTTGGTGGCGGTGCTGTGGCAGTTGGGTTTGCTCGCCATCCTCGGTTATGAACTGGACCCCTATTCGGCGCTGGTGCCGTTTCTGGTGTTCGCCATCGGCATGAGCCATGGCGCGCAGAAGATGAACGGCATCATGCAGGACGTCGGTCGTGGCACCCACCGGGTGGTGGCTGCGCGGTATACCTTCCGCCGGCTGTTCGCCGCGGGCATGACCGCGTTGCTCTGCGATGCGGTGGGTTTCGCTGTGTTGCTGCTGATCAATATCCGCGTCATCCAGGATTTGGCGGTCACCGCCAGCCTCGGCGTGGCGGTGCTGATCTTCACCAACCTGATTCTGCTGCCGATCCTGCTCAGCTACATCGGTGTCAGCCCGGCGGCGGCACAACGCAGCCTGCGTTCGGAAACCGCCGAGTTGCAGGCCCGGACCAAGCATCCCTTGTGGCGTTTCCTCGATTTGTTCACCCAGCGGCGCTGGGCTATCGGCGCCATGGTCGGTGGGCTGTTGCTGGCCGCGTTCGGTTTTGCCGTGAGCCTGCATCTGAAGATCGGCGATCTGGATCCCGGTGCCCCGGAGTTGCGGTCTGATTCGCGCTACAACCGCGATGCACTGTTCATGACGCGCAACTATGCGGCCAGTTCGGACATCTTCGTGGTGATGATCAAGACCCCGGAAGACCAATGCACCCGCTACGCCAGCCTGTCGGCGGTGGACGCGCTGGCCTGGCGCCTGGAGCAACTGCCGGGCGTGGAGTCGACCACCTCCATGGCGGCGCTGAGCAAGATGGCCACGGTCGGTTACAACGAGGGCAGCTTCAAATGGTTTGAGCTGATCCCCAATGACGGCGCGTTGGGCGCGGTACAAACCCGCGCGCCGCGAGAGCTGTTCAATCAGGGCTGCTCGATGTTGTCGCTGTACGTTTACCTGGCCGATCACAAGGCCGATACCCTGAACCGGGTGGTGGAGGCCAGTGAACAGTTCATCGCCGAACACCAGGTCCCGGAGGTCAAGTTCATGCTGGCCGCCGGCAGCGCCGGGATCGAAGCTGCGACGAATATCGTGGTGAAAAAATCCATGCGCGAAATGCTGTTCTGGGTGTATGGCGCGGTCAGCCTGTTGTGCCTGGTGACCTTCCGCAGCTGGCGCGCCACCCTCTGCGCGGTGCTGCCGCTGATGCTCACCTCGATTCTTTGCGAGGCGCTGATGGTCGCCTTGGGCATGGGGGTAAAAGTCGCGACACTGCCGGTGATTGCCCTCGGCGTGGGCATCGGCATCGACTATGCACTCTATGTGTTGAGCGTGATCCTGGCGCGGATGCGCGCTGGCGATACCTTGGCCCAGGCCTATTATCAATCGCTGCTGTTCACTGGCAAGGTGGTGTTGCTCACCGGCATGACACTGGCGGTGGCAGTCTCGACCTGGGCCTTCTCGCCAATCAAGTTCCAGGCCGACATGGGCATCCTGCTGGCCTTCATGTTCCTGGTGAACATGTTGGGCGCCTTGATCCTCCTGCCGGCACTGGCGTGGCTGTTACTGCCGCAGAAGGTCTTCGCAAAAAAGCCTGAAGCGAGCCGGCTCAAGCAGTTGGTCAAAGAGCACTGAGTGGGCCTTGAGAGGGGCTGCTGCGCAGCCCAGCGGGAGCAAGCTCCCTCGCCACAAAGGCATCCGGGTCAGCCTGGGGATTTGTTCGAGACTGACCCTGATTCGAGAGCCAATTTACCGCGCCGTGTGCCAGTCCTCGCTACCGATGCAAAATCACCTGGGCAATTTCCTGCAACCCCATGACCCGCTGCGCGGCGTTGAGTTTGATCGCTTCCTTGGGCATGCCGAAAACCACGCAGCTGGCCTCGTCCTGGGCCACGGTGTTGCTGCCGGCGTCGAGCATTTCCTTGAGGCCGCGGGCGCCGTCGTCGCCCATGCCGGTCATGATGATGCCGGTGGCGTTGCGGCCGGCGAATTTGGCCACTGAGCGAAACAGCACGTCCACCGAAGGACGGTGGCGGTTGACCAGGGGGCCGTCCACCACTTGCACGTGGTAGAACGCGCCGCTGCGGGTCACCATCATGTGTTTGCCGCCGGGGGCGATGAGCGCCAGGCCTGGGTGGATGCGGTCGTTGTTGCGGGCTTCGCGCACTTCGATCTGGCACAGGCTGTTGAGCCGGGCGGCGAACGAGGCGGTGAATTTTTCCGGCATGTGCTGGACGATGACGATGCCCGGGCACACCCGTGGCAGCGCGGTGAGCACCGCCTCCAGGGCCTGGGTGCCACCGGTGGAAGTGCCCAGGGCGACGATGCGTTCGGTGGTCTGCGCCATGGCGTGGCCGTTGGCGGCCGGCAGCATGGCGTCGGCCGTCAGCTTGGTGGCTGGCGTCAGCGGAGTGGGGGCAGGGCGCTTGCCCAGGTTACGGACATTGACCTGGGCCGCGGCGCGGATTGCCGAGACCAGTTCCGGCGCCGACTCCAAGAGGAAATTCTTCAGCCCGGTGGTGGGCTTGGTGATGATCTCCACCGCGCCGGCCGCCATCGCCTGCAACGTGGTTTCCGCGCCCTTGGGCGTCAGGGACGAGCAGATCACCACCGGGGTGGGACGCTCGCTCATGATTTTTTTCAGGAAGGTGATGCCATCCATGCGCGGCATTTCCACGTCCAGCACGATCACGTCGGGCCATTCGCGGGCGAGTTTGTCCATGGCAAAGATCGGATCGGAGGCCGCGCCCATGACATGGATGTCCGGCGTGTCGCTGAGGATCGCCAGCAACACCTGGCGCACCACCGCGGAGTCATCCACCAGCAATACATTTATCTTTTTTGACATGGTTAATGCCGGGTCCTTATTGGTTGGTGCCTGACCCATACATCGCCGCTGCAAAGGTCGAAGATGATGCTTCGGTGGCCGGTGCTGCCCATGTCCTGGGCGATCAGGTCCAGGCGGTAGAGCGCGGCGATTTCCAGCGCCGCATTGACGTTCAACCGCGCCACATCGCCGTAGGGCACATGGCGTTGCAGTTCGGGAAACATCTCGCCGCCGCCGAACAGCTTGAGTTGGTAGTCCTCGGGCTCGGTGTGATGGGCCCTGGCCTGGCGAATGAACAGCTCAATGGCTTCGTCGGCGTACAGGCCGTTAAGGGCCTTGGAGCAACGCACCCGACTGGGCAACATGAAATGGCACATGCCGCCGATCTTGCGTACCGGGTGCCACAGGGTCACCGCCACGCACGAACCGAGAATGGTGCGCAGGCGGGTCGGGCAAGTGGCAAAGCGAAACTCCCCCGGCGCCAGGTACACCTCGGCCACTTCCCTTATCGCGGCGCTCATGGCTTGCGATAAATCGAAGGGGCCACCAGTTTCAACGCGTCGGATACGCCGTTGAGGCTTTCCGAGTGGCTCACGATGAAATACCCGCCGGACTTGAGCCGGGGGAGCAATCGGGCGACCACTTTGATTTTGGTGGGCTGGTCGAAATAGATCATCACGTTGCGCAGGAAAATCACATCGAACTCTCCCAGTTCCGGCAAGGTGTCGTTGAGGTTGACCTGGACAAAGTTGACCCGGCTGCGCAACGTCCGGTCGATGAGGAACGTGCCTTGCTGGCTGCCGGTGCCCTTGAGGCAGTATTTCACCAGCAGCGGATGGGGCAGGGTGCGCGCGCGTTCCATCGGGTAATGCCCGGCGCGGGCCTTGGCCAGCACCTGGCTGCTGATGTCCGAACCGATGACTTCCCAAGGTGTGGTGCCCAGTCCTTCGGCCAGAGTCATGGCCAGGCTGTAGGGTTCCTCGCCCGACGAACTGGCCGCGCTCCACAGGCGAAAGACCTTGCCTGGGGTCGCGTGGGGCAGCACGTGCTGGCGGAGGAAATCGAAGTGCTTGGGCTCGCGGAAAAAGTAAGTCTCGTTGGTGGTGAGCAGGTCCAGCGCCACCTGCAACTCATCGGTGCGCTGGCCGTTCATGATCAGCTTGAAATACTCACCGTAGCTACCCAGCTCATAGTGCTTGAGGCGCTTGAACAAACGTCCGGCCACCAGGGCTTTCTTGGCCGGTGACAGGTTGATGCCCGCGGCCTGGTACAGCCAGGATTGAAATTGACTGAACTCTCGATCGGTGAGTGCCAGTGAGTTCACCGTGCGTTCCTTGCAAGCGTCAGCGTTCACAGGGCGTCAACTTCCAGCGCGGCAGGGCTGGTCTGGGCAAGTTGGGACATCTCGTCGATGGACAGCACCCGGCCCACCTCCAGCACGATCACGAATTTACCGTCGACCTTGGCCATGCCGCTGATGAAGTCGGCGCGGATCTTCGCCCCGAAACTCGGCGGCGGTTCGATTTGCGAAGCCGGGATTTCCAGCACGGCGGAGACCGTGTCCACCAACAGGCCAATGTCCTGGGCGTGTCCGTCGTCGGTGTTGGCCTCGATGATCACCACGCACGAACGCCGGGTGATCGCCGAGTTCTGCCGGCCAAAACGGGCCGACAGATCCACTACCGGCACGACCGCGCCACGCAGGTTGATCACCCCGCGCACGAAGGTCGGCATCATCGGCACCACCGTGAGGTTGCCGTACTCGATGATTTCCTTGATGCACAGGATGCCGATGGCAAACATCTCCGTGCCGAGCATAAACGTCAGGAACTGTGCTTCTTCCTCAACCGTGATGGCGGCTTGACGTGTGGTCGCGATGGCGCCCATGCCTGTATCTCCTTTAAGCGAGCCTATGGGAACGAACCGTCAGAACCGAGTGAATTCGGATTCGTCCGGCGCGCTGGCCATGGTGTAGGCAAATGCCTTGGGGGCAGCGGGTGCGGCGGCTCGGGCCGGCTTGCGGCTGGACGGCCCCGGCGTATGGTCCACCCGCAGCGGCTGGCTGGCCGATTTGGGCGGCGTGTCCAAGGTGAAGAAACTCATTGCCTGTTGCAGTTGTTCGGCCTGGCTGCTCATTTCCTCGGCGGTGGCGGCCAGTTCCTCACTGCTGGAGGCGTTCTGCTGGGTCACCTGGTTGAGCTGGGTCATGGCGGTGTTGATTTGCGCGACACCAGCGGCCTGTTCTTCGGAGGCGGCGCTGATTTCCTGCACCAGGTCCGAGGTCTTGTTGATGGACGGGACCATTTCGTTGAGCAAGTGCCCGGCCTTCTCGGCCATGTCGACGCTGCTGGACGACAGCTCGCCGATTTCCTGGGCCGCGACTTGGCTGCGTTCGGCCAGCTTGCGCACTTCAGCGGCGACCACGGCAAAGCCTTTGCCATGTTCCCCGGCGCGGGCGGCTTCAATAGCGGCGTTGAGCGCCAACAGGTTGGTCTGGTAGGCGATGTCGTCGATGATGCTGATGCGCTGGGCGATTTTCTTCATCGCCACCACGGTCTGCTGCACCGATTCGCCGCCGTCGGTGGCTTCCTTGGCGGCCTTGCTGGCCATGCCGTCGGTGACCTTGGCGTTCTCGGTGTTCTGGTTGATGCTGGCGCTCATCTGCTCGATGGAAGCGCTGGTTTCCTCGACGCTGGCCGCTTGTTCACTGGTGGCCTGGCTCATCGATTGTGCGGTGGCGCTGACTTCTTCCGAGGCGCTGGCCAGGTTGTCCGCAGCGTTGCGTACTTCACCGATGATATGGGACAGCTTGCCCACCATGTTTTGCATGGCGTTGAGCACCATGCCGGTTTCGTCCTTGGAGCCGCCCTCGATTTTCGCGTTCAGGTTGCCTTCGGCCAATTGTTCGGCGACGGCGGCGGCCTGTTTCAAGGGACGGGAAATGATCCGCGAAATGAACAGCGCCAGGCCCAGGCCCACCAGCAGGGCGGCAACCAGAACGGCAATGATCGACAGGCGCGACTTTTCAAACAGCTCAGCACCACGCTCGCTCGCTGCGCCAGCTCCGACATCATTGAACTCCACCAGTTTTTGCAGGTCGGTGACCACCAGCTCGAATTGACGCCTGGACTCACCCTTGAGCAGGGCATGGGCCTGGTCGGTCAGGTTTTGTCGGGACAGCGCAAGCAGGTCCTTGCTGACCGCGAGGTAAGCGGCCCAATCGTTGCGGGTGGTTTCGAACAGCTGGCGGTCTTCTGCATTGGAAAGCAGTTTTTCATAGGTCGCCATGCGCGTTTCAAAGGCTTTTTTGGCTTCTTCGGCTTCTTGCTCGACGGTGGCGCGTTCCTGTTCGGAGTCGGCGGTGATGTGGCGGTTTTCCTTGAGGCGATAGTTCGCGCCGTAGTAACGCATGCCCGAGGCGGCACGCATGGACGGCATCCAGTTTTCCCGGATCTCGACGGTGGTGCCATTCACCTGGCCCAGTTGGATGATCGAGAACACCCCCATGACGGCGGTCAGCGCCAGCACCACAAGAAATGAAGTGATCAGTTTGGTGGCGATTCTAAGATCGTAGAACCATTTCATTGGGAAGTACCTCTCCATGGAATTGCGAAAGCGTCAGCGAGCAGTGGCTTGTTGTGATTGAGTTGAGGTGTAGCGGTTTTCTATGTGTACGATCTGGCTGAGCAGCGCCGGTACGTCGAGAATCAACGCCACGGCGCCACTGCCCAGGATGGTCGAGCCGCTGATCCCGCGCAGTGCGCCGAACAGCTTGCCAAGGGGTTTGATGACGGTCTGGAATTCACCCAGCAAGTCATCCACCACCAACCCGGCCTTGAGTTCGGCGTAACGCACCACCACCACGTTCTGCCGGCGCGAGGCCGGGCCTTCGTGGTTGAAGTGATCGCGCAGGTACACCAGGGGCAGCACCTCGCCGCGCAGATCCAGGTAGCCTTGTTCACGGCTGGCAACCCCGTCGTCTTCGCTCAGCTCGAGGCATTCCTGGACCATGTCCAGCGGAATGACATAAGTGGACTGGTCGATGCCCACCAGAAAACCATTGATGATCGCCAGGGTCAGCGGCAGGCGGATGCGCACCACGGTGCCTTTGCCCGGTTGGCTGTCCAGGTCGACGGTGCCGCGCAGCAAGGTGATGTTGCGCTTGACCACGTCCATGCCCACGCCACGTCCCGAAAGATTGGTGACGGCTTGGGCGGTGGAGAACCCAGGTTCGAAAATCAGGTTGTAGATCTCTTGGTCGGTAGGGCTCGCGCCGGGGGCGACCAGGCCGCGTTCCTGGGCTTTTTCCAGGATCCGGTCACGGTTCAGGCCGGCGCCGTCGTCGGCGATTTCCAGCACGATGCTGCCGGAGTCGTGATAAGCGTTGAGGTGCAGATGGCCCTTGACCGGTTTGCCGGCCGCCAGCCGTGCTTCGGCGGTTTCAATGCCGTGGTCCATGGCGTTGCGCAGCAGGTGCATGAGCGGGTCGCCGATTTTCTCCACCACGGTCTTGTCCAGCTCGGTTTCCGCGCCACTGATGATCAGGTCGATGTCCTTGCCCAATTCCTGGCTGACATCGCGCACGACCCGCCGGAACCGGTTGAAGGTTTCGCCGATGGGGATCATGCGCAGGCGCAGGGCGCCATCGAGGATTTCCTCCACCAGCGCCGACACCGTCGAGGTGGACTCTTGCAGCGGGTCGTTGTTGCAGGTGCGTGCCAACAGGCTGGCACCGGCACTGGCAATGACCAGTTCCCCCACCAGGTTGATCAATTCGTCCAGCTTGTCGGCGTTGACCCGCACATAGGCGCCGTCCTTGGCCTTGTTTTCGCCCTTGTCCGCTACCTGGGCAGGCAGCCGTGGCGTCGAGCGTTGATCAGCCATCAACTCGCCAGTGGTCACCATGGCGGTGCTTTCGATACTGGCCTCTTGCGCTTGTGCAACCAGGTGGGTGCTGGCCGACATGGCGGGGTCTTCGACGGCGAAGATTTCGATCGTGCAGTCTTCGCGGACAAAATCGAACACTTCGTTGAGTGCCGCGTAAGGGGCGGCCGAACGGACATCCAGCTCGAAACCCAGGTAGCAGGACTCGGCATCCCATTCTTCGAGCGAAGGCAGGGTGTCGGTCAGCGTGGTGATCTCGACGATTTCACCGAGGGTTTGCAGGTAGCGCAGGAACGACAAGGGGTCCATGCCGTTGCGGAAAACCTCCCGGCCGAAACGCAGGGAAACGTGCCAGAGGCGCGCTTCGCCTGGCTCGGTCGCTGCGGTTGCGGCGGCCTGCGTGGGTTGGATGTCCGGCGCCGTCGGCGGTGCCTGATATTCCTGCAGGATCTGACACAGCTCCATTTCCCGGGCCAGGGCAGGGGGTTGCAAGGTCGAGCCCTGGTTGGCGACCACGTCGATCAGCTCGAGCATGTGATCGCCGGACTTGAGCAGCACGGCAATCAAGCCCGGGTCGACGGCGACGCTGCCGTCACGCAGGCGATCGAGCACGTCTTCGACGATGTGGGTAAAGCTGACGATCGGTTCCAGGCCGAACAGTCCGGCCGAACCCTTGATCGTATGGGCCGCCCGGAAGATCGCGCCGATGGCGTCATCGTCCGCAGGGTCACTTTCCAGTTGCAGCAAGGACTCTTCCATCGCCTGCAACTGTTCCCGTGCCTCGACGATGAACGTTTGTTGTGCCTGATCGAGATTGATGCTCACGCGCATATCCTTTGTCGTGTCCGACGTGTTACGGGGCCTCTAGGCAACCAGGTTGCACAGGGCGAGTGTTTCAGTGACTGCGTTGCTGTGACCGGTCAGCGTCAGTTGGGTACCTGCCTTGGGGGCCTCGCGCTGGACCATCATCAGCAGTTGCAGGCCGGCGCCGTCCATCTCCGTGACCTGCGACAGATCCAGTTCCATCTGTGGCGTCGCCCCCAGGCGCGGCAGCAACTGCGCTGCCAGGTCCGCCGCGGTGTAGATCGTCAGCTCGCCGTCGATGTGGACCTGCGCGGTGTCATCCAATGTTTCGTACAGCAATGGCATCACAGCCTCCGGCAATCAGGGAAGAATCAGTTTGGACACCGCCGCCAGCATCTGCGCCGGCTGGAATGGCTTGACCACCCAGGCCTTGGCACCCGCCGCCTGGCCCTCTTGTTTCTTCGATTCCTGGGATTCGGTGGTGAGCATGATGATCGGCGTGAACTTGTAGCTGGCGAGCTTCTTGACCTCCTTGACGAAGGTGATGCCGTCCATGTTGGGCATGTTCACGTCACTGATGATCAGGTGTACTTTCTGTCCATTGAGCTTGCCCAGGGCATCCTTGCCGTCGCTGGCCTCGATCACGTCGTAGCCGGCACTTTTCAACGCGATGCCGACTACTTGCCGAACGCTCGCGGAGTCGTCGACAACCAATACACTTTTAGCCATGAGTGGCTCTCCTAAAAGAAGGTTATTTCCTGTGAAACCTGTTGCGCGCCCGAGTCGCCGCGGTGGTTGCGGCGTTGCTCGTCGGTGGCATAAGTGGTTTCCATGCGTGCCAGCCATTGGCGGGCATCGATGGAGACGGCCTGGTCGGGCGACTGACTGGCTTGCTGCATGTGCACATGCAGGTCCTCGATGTTGTCGCGCACGTGGCTGAGAATCTGGCTGACCCGATCCTGGAATTGCAGGCTGACCAGCACTTCGGTGAGTTCGTCGCGAATGCCGAAGCTTTCCTGTTGCAGCAGGTCAGCCGATTCGGCCAGCCGCCCGGTGACGCTCTTGAAACGCTCCAGCACGCGCTGGATGCTGTCTTCGGAGCCGGCCACCGAATGGCTGTCCTGGTCCGCGCCACTGGAGGCTGCCTGGACCAGTTGGGTAATGGCGGTATTGATGATGTCGACCTTGGCCGACATCTGCTGGCCGGTCTCGCTGGACTTGCTCGACAGGCTGCGCACCGCGTCCGCCACCACCGCAAAGCCACGTCCGGCTTCGCCGGCACGGGCGGCTTCGATGGCGGCGTTGAGGGCCAGCAGGTTGGTCTGCGCGGCAATCGCCGCGACGTCGGCGGCCATGGTCCGTAGCTCGCCGGTGTAGGCGGTGAGGTTGCGGACCTGGGCCAGCGTCTCGTCGCGGCTGGCCTGGGTGGCCTTCAAGGAATCGATCACCTGCACCAGTTCACTTTCGCTCTGGGCCAGCACCTGCACCGCGCCGCCACTGCTCTTGCCGGTCAGTTCGCCGGCGGCCAGTTGCGAGGCTTGCACGGTGTCTTCCAAGCGTGAAGAAATGCCAGTGAAGCGGCTGGTCAGCGAGACAATCGCGGTTTCGGTCTGCTGCCGGGAGCTTTCCACCTGCTTGGCCCAGATCGGCATGGCACCGAGGATGACTTCGTTGAGTTGTGCGCTGTTCTTATGGCCTGGATGTTCGGCGGCGTGCAGCTCATTGCGGGCGATGGCCTCGGCAATGGATGCATCAAGCTGGCGCCGTTGCGAACGGGCGCTCCATACGCCGGCACCGATGCCCAAGGCCAGGAGTGCGATACTCAAACCGATGTTTTGCGCACTCGGACCGTTGAGCGCCAACACGCCGACGCCTGCGGCAATGGCCACTAACACCGGATTCCAGAGCAGGCGTGGTTGGGCTTTGGGAAAGGAATGACCGTGTGAATACGACGTCATGGTTCGGTCCTTGAACAGTGTTACAAACAGGTTATTTGCGAATAACTGGTTATCTGCAAAGCCGGCACTGTCTTGAGGACCAGTCGTCCGGTTGCGATAAAAGTAATGGCACAATGCTATCTTAAGGATAGACGAAAATGGGAAATTGTCGAGATGGCCTGACCTGTGGACACCCATACAGAGCGCCCTGGCTATTCTTTTGAAACCAGATGTAAGGATTGAGCTAAATTACCCCGCATCGGATGTCGAACCTGCCCTCACGAGTGCCCATGCCCACCCAGCCCCTCTGGAAAACCTATCTCCTGTTCCTGACGCCCATGGTCCTGTCCAACTTCCTGCAGTCCATGTCGGGCACGCTCAACAGCATCTACATCGGCCAGATGCTTGGCACCCAAGCCTTGGCGGCGGTGTCGGGCATGTTTCCCATCGTGTTTTTCTTCATCGCCCTGGTGATTGGCCTGGGCGCGGGAGCGGGGGTGTTGATCGGGCAGGCCTACGGCGCCGGCGAAACCGGCACGGTGAAGGCAATCGCCGGTTCGACCTTGTTGCTGGGGGCGATCATTGGCCTGGTGGCGGCGGTGCTTGGCAGTGTCTTTGCGCGTCAGGCGTTGCAAGGGCTCGGCACGCCGGCCGACGTGCTGGAGGACGCCGTTTCCTATGCCCGGGTCATGCTGTGGATCCTACCGATGTTGCTGGTATTCGTGTTGTTCACCCAACTGCTGCGCGGGGTGAGCGATACGGTGTCACCGATGTTGGCGCTGCTGGTGTCCACCAGCGTCGGGTTGCTGCTCACGCCAGCGTTGATTCGCGGCTGGCTGGGGTTGCCGCAGATGGGCATCCAGAGCGCGGCATTGGCGGGGCTGGCGGGGACGACGTCGGCGATGCTGATGCTGGCGTGGCGCCTGAGTCGCCGCGAGCATGCCTTGGCGCCAGACCGGGCGTTGTTCGCGGCGATGCGCCTGGACAGGGAGATCCTCGGCAAGGTGCTGCGCATAGGTCTGCCGACGGGGTTGCAGATGGTGGTGATCTCGCTGTCGGAGTTGGTGATCCTGGCGCTGGTCAATCGCCACGGCTCCCAGGCCACGGCGGCCTACGGCGCGGTGACGCAGATCGTCAACTACGTGCAGTTCCCGGCGCTGTCGATTGCCATCACCGCCTCGATCCTCGGCGCCCAGGCCATCGGTGCCGGCCGCCTGGAGCGTCTGGGGCCGATCCTGCGCACGGGGCTTGCATTCAACCTCTGGCTCACCGGTGGGCTGGTGCTCCTGGGGTACCTGTTGTCCCACTGGCTGCTGGGACTGTTCATCACCGATCCGGCAGCGCGAGTGCAGGCCGAACACCTGCTGCACATCATGCTCTGGAGCCTGCTGGTGTTCGGCTTCCAGGCCATCGTCGGCGGCATCATGCGCGCCAGTGGCACGGTGCTGGTGCCGGTGGCGATTTCGATTTTCTGCATCGTCGGTGTGCAAGTGCCGGCGGCGTATCTGCTGGACGCGTACTTCGGGTTGCAAGGGGTATGGATGGCGTTTCCGGTGGCTTACCTGTGCATGCTGGTGTTGCAGACGCTGTATTACAAATTGGTCTGGCAGCATCAGCCGATTGAACGGTTGGTGTAATCGACCCACCACCGGCCCCTGTGGGAGCGAGCTTGCTCGCGATGGCGTCGGCACACTCGGCATCGATGCAGGCTGATCCACCGCTATCGCGAGCAAGCTCGCTCCCACAAGGGTTCGGTGCCTGGCGATGTTACAGTGGCCGTCACCTGTCCCCCGTCACCGTCACCGAGGATCCGATGCCAGCCAGCCCTTCACCCAATATTGCCTACCGCGCCTTCCTCTTCGACATGGACGGCACGTTGCTCAACTCCATCGCCGCCGCCGAGCGGATCTGGACACGCTGGGCCCTGCGCCACGGAGTGGATGTGGCGGCGTTCCTGCCGACGATCCATGGCGTGCGCGCCATCGACACCATCGCCCGCCAGCGCCTGCCGGGGGTGGATGCCCAGGCCGAAGCCGAGCAGATTACCCGGGAGGAAATCGAAGATGTCGAAGGCGTCGTGCAAGTGCCCGGTGCGGCTGCGTTTCTGCAAAGCCTGCCGCCAGAGCGATGGGCCATTGTCACCTCGGCGCCCATGGCATTGGCCTTGCGCCGTATGGAAGCGGCAGGCATTCCGCGGCCAGCAGTGATGGTCACTGCCGAGGATGTCAGCGACGGCAAGCCTAATCCCACCTGCTATCGACTGGCGGCCGAGCGGTTGCAAGTGGCAGCGCAAGAGTGCCTGGTCTTTGAAGACGCCAAGGCAGGCATCCAGGCCGGCGAGGCGGCGGGGGCGGATGTGAGGGTGGTGACGGCGACCCATGTGCATCCGCCGGTCAGCGTCCATCCGATGATCAAGGATTATCTTGGGCTGAGTGTCGAGGTGGGTGAGGGTGGGGTGATGCGGTTGATCCCGGTTTTGTGACCGCAGCACAACCCCCGTGGGAGCGGGCTTGCTCGCGAATGCGGTGTGTCAGCCAACATCAATATCCGCTGATCTGACGCTTTCGCGAGCAAGCCCGCTCCTGCACAGGCTCTGGGGCGATAGGGTCAGGTCACCACGCGATAGCACGGCACATACGCCGCGCCGCCCGGCAGTTTCATCCGGTGTTGGGCAACGAAGGCCTGGAGCAGGCGGTCGAGGGGTTCCATGATGGCGGCGTCGCCGTGGATCTCGTACGGGCCATGTTCCTCGATCAGGCGAATACCTTTGTCCTTGACGTTACCCGCCACAATCCCCGAGAACGCCCGGCGCAGGTTGGCGGCCAGTTCATGGGCGGGCAGGTCGCGGCTCAAGCCCAGGCTGGCCATGTTGGCGTGGGTCGGGTCGAACGGGCGCTGGAAGCCTTCGTCGATTTTCAGCAACCAGTTGAAGTGGAAGGCGTCGTTGCGCTCGCGGCGGAATTGCTTGACCTCCTTGAGCCCCTGGGTCATCTGCCGGGCCACTTCGGCCGGGTCGTCGATGATGATCTGGTAGTGCTTCTGCGCCGCCTCGCCCAGGGTCGCACCGACAAACGCGTGCAACTGGTCGAGGTACGGCGCGGCGCTTTTCGGTCCGGTGAGGACCACCGGAAAGGGCAGGTCCTGGTTGGCCGGGTGCATCAGGATGCCCAGCAAGTACAGGAACTCCTCTGCCGTACCGGCACCGCCTGGGAAGATGATGATGCCATGGCCGACACGCACGAAGGCTTCCAGGCGCTTCTCGATGTCCGGCAGGATCACCAGCTCATTGACGATCGGGTTCGGCGCCTCGGCAGCGATGATGCCCGGCTCCGTCAGGCCCAGGTACCGGCCACCGTGGATGCGCTGCTTGGCGTGGGCAATGGTGGCGCCTTTCATCGGGCCTTTCATCACGCCCGGACCGCAGCCGGTGCAGATGTCCAGGCTGCGCAGGCCCAGTTCGTGGCCGACTTTCTTGGTGTATTTGTATTCTTCGGTGTTGATCGAGTGACCGCCCCAGCACACGACGATTTTCGGCTCGACGCCAGGACGCAGGGTGCGGGCGTTGCGCAGCAGGTGGAAAACGTAGTCGCTGATGCCCTGGGACGAGCTGAGGTCGATACGCTGGCTGTCCAGTTCGTTCTCGGTGTAGACGATGTCACGCAGGGCGCTGAACAGCATCTCGCGGGTACTGGCGATCATTTCGCCGTCGACGAAGGCATCGGCCGGCGCGTTCAGCAGCTCCAGGCGTACGCCACGGTCCTGCTGGTGAATGCGGATCTCGAAGTCCTTGTAGGCTTCCAGGATGGTCTTGGCGTTATCAACATGGGCGCCGGTGTTGAGGATGGCCAGGGCGCACTGGCGGAAAAGGGTGTAGATACTGCCGGAACCGGCTTCGCTCAGTTGCTGGACTTCGCGCTGGGACAAGGTCTCCAGGCTGCCTTTGGGGCTTACAGAGGCGTTGATTACATGTCTTTGAGTCATTCAGCTTTCCTTGAAAACGATGCCATGCACACAACCACGGCATCTTTAAAAATACGTCCACGTAGGAAGATCGCACGATCCTTGCGGTATCGCCATGGACTTTGATCCGGATCCGTCGGCTCGGTTGCAGCGCAAAATGAGCCCCAGCATAGCTAAATCCACCGGGCAGGCGATAATGCGCGACACTTTTTTATGCCGCACAAGGAAATGACATCGCGATGTTCGAGATCAAACCGTGGGATGCCGGCACCTACCGACAGCAGACCCGTCGCAGCACCCTCATCGTCGCCGTGACGTTCCTGGCCCTGGCGATGCTGTTGTCCAGCCTGGCGGTGATGCTGTTCGGTACGCCTGGCGGCGATAATTTTCGCTTCAACCTCGCCGGGGTGATTGTCGCGGTGCTGGCGATGGCTGCGCTGATGCGCCTGTCTTTCTGGTCGCAACCATGGATGGCCGCGGCGGTGTACGGCTGGCAGCTCAAGCGCAGCCTGATGAAAATCACCAACGTGATGCACCAGGTGGCAGCCGGAGTGCAGGCCCAGGACCCAACGGCCATGAAGCTGCTGCGCTTCTATCACCTGGGGCTGGCGCAGATGCATCAGCTGGATGCCAACTCCAGCGCCCAGGGCTCACTGGCGCGAGAGGCCGACGAGCACCTGGCGAAGATGCAAGCGCTGAACCTGGACACCGACCAATCGCGCCTGGACCCGGCCTGGATCGAGGCGGTGAAACAGGCTTATAGCGAACGTTGATTGACCCGCTTGGACAACTGCTCGGCCGACTCCTTGCGTTCGGAGTAACGGTCCACCAGATCCGGGCGATCACGCAGCAGCACGGTGAACCTCACCAGCTCCTCCATCACGTCCACCACCCGGTCGTACAGGGCCGAGGGCTTCATGCGGTCCTGCTCGTCGAACTCCAGGAACGCCTTGGGCACCGACGACTGGTTGGGGATGGTGAACATGCGCATCCAGCGGCCCAGCACCCGCAGTTGATTGACTGTGTTGAAGGACTGCGAACCGCCGGACACCTGCATTACCGCCAGGGTCTTGCCCTGGGTCGGCCGCACCGCGCCCATGGCCAACGGCACCCAATCGATCTGTGCCTTGAACACCGCCGACATCGAGCCATGCCGCTCGGGGGAACACCACACCTGGCCTTCGGACCAGGTCATCATCTCCAGCAGCTCCTGAACCTTGGGGTGGCTGTTGGGGGCGTCATCGGGCAACGGCAGCCCCGACGGATTGAAAATGCGCGTCTCGGCGCCAAGGTGCTCCAGCAGTCGCGCCGCTTCCTCGACCAGTAAACGGCTGAACGAACGCGGGCGGGTCGAGCCGTAGAGCAAGAGGATGCGTGGTTTGTGCGGACCGTCGGCGACTCCGGCGATGGTCTGGGACAGGGCTGCGTCGAGGTTGGGTAAGTCGTCGCTCATGGGGGCTCCGGGTCAGAGGGTGCCGATGCGATCGAGCTCGGCTTTCAAGGCCTGGGCGTCGAGCTGGTCGAAGGGCAGGGCGAAGAACGCCCGGCAACGGGTTTCGATACGATCCAGGGTGGCATGGAACGCCTGGCTGATCTGATCGTCGTTGCCTTTGACGGTCGATGGGTCTACCAGGCCCCAGTGGACTTTGATTGCCGGACCGAAGTACACCGGGCAAGCGTCGCGGGCGGCGCTGTCGCACACGGTGATGACGATGTCCGGCGGGCTGCCTTCGAACGCATCGTTACCCTTGCTGCGCAAGCCTTGGGTGCTAATGCCGGCTTCCTGCAAGGTGCTCAGGCTGCGCGGCAGCACGTGCCCCTTGGGGAAGCTGCCGGCGCTGACGGCTTGGAACCCGGCGGGGGCCAGATGGTTGAACATCGCTTCGCTGAGAATGCTGCGACAGCTGTTGGCGGTGCACATGAAAAGGACTTTCATCAATTCGACTCCAATAGGCGCGAGGTGGGCTGCGCTGGAGTATATGCGGAGAGTCGAATATATGGAATTTCATATTTATTAGCGCTCCCGCTCGAGGGCGCCACTCGTCTGTCGGCCTGACAAGAAATCAAACCCACGATACCGGATAGCTTTCTCATGAACAGTCATGGAAAGGAGAGACAACATGCCGGGTAAAAGTGTTTATGGGACATGGGCTGTGCTTTGCGCAACGGCTTTGGGGTTGATCGGTTGCGCTGGCGGCAATACCGACTCGCCCGTGAATGCGCCAGGCGCGGCGAAGACGCCGACCACCGCGACGCTGGAAGCGGGGGCAGGGATCATGCAGAACAAACCTCCGCTGCAGGCGCTCAATACCTACCTCGATGGCTTTCATTTCTTTAACGGGCGGATGTCCGGGCAAATGGAAGCTCACCATTACTGCACGGCCCTGAACGAAGAAGTTTTCCAGTGCGTCATCTTCGATGGCAACACCTCCGGCGCCAAACTGATGGGGGTGGAATACATCATCAGCCAGCGCCTGTTCGAAGGCTTGCCGGCCAGCGAAAAACAACTGTGGCACAGCCATGTGCACGAAGTGAAATCCGGCCAATTGATCGCCCCGGGCATCCCGCAAGCGGCGGAAACCCGGTTGATGGAGAACCTGGTGAACACTTATGGCAAGACCTGGCACACCTGGCACACCGGACAGGGCAACGAGCTGCCTTATGGCGTGCCGCAGTTGATGATGGGTTTCACCGCCGATGGCCAGATTGACCCGCAGTTGGTGCGCGAGCGCGACCGCCGGATGGGCGTGGACAGTGAAGCGACAAAGCGTGCCCGGGCGGGTATTGATACGCCGCCGGTAGACCCCGGCGCCGATGCCTGGCAAAAGGGGCAAGTGTGGCAGATCAAGGCTCCCAATGATGGGGAACATTCACATTGATCGGATGTAAAAATTGATATTGTGGCGAGTGCACGGACGCTCTCGCCACCCGCAGTATTCAGGGGGATAAAGGAAGTGACTGGGGGCAGCGTCAATAGCGTTGCATAAATAGAAAAGTTTATTAAGAAGAACGTTTGAAGGACTTTAACTACAACAAACGCCGGGGCGCAGCAGCGCTACGCCCCAACGGTGTGAGCCTCAGGATTTTTTACCGCCGCCCTGGCCGCGTTCGCTGCCTTTATTACCGGCTCCAGAGCCTTTTTGCCGGTCGCTTGGAACGTTGCCGCCCGACGCCTGTCCGCCTTTCTTGCCAGCTTCAGAAGCTTTTTCACGATCATTTGAGAAGTTGCCTGGGTTCTTATTTCCGCTATTGGCCATTTCGAACATCCTCATTGAGTTAGCGAGCAACGTGCCTCGCATTATTTGGGAATGAAGAGCGTGGGCGGAAGTTTAATAAAAACCCGTTCCTGGCGACGAATGGTCGGTAATGCAATAAAAGTGATACCGCCGCTTCGCTTGAACTTATACAAGATTGACGCGCTTTATAAACGGTGTGTTAACCATCCTGTTTATTAATCTTCGCCACCGCTGACTTTCCAATGTTTGGCGTCCGCAGGAAAAACGACCTGCTCAACCCGGTGCGCAATGCCGAAGGCCAGGGAATTTTCCGCAGGGATCACCCGTTCCTCGGCACACAGGCATTTGAAAATATCCAGTTGAGTCGCCGCGCCGGCGGTTTCCTTGACGTAGATCTCCACATAGCGCGCCACGTCGTTGTCCAGGCTGGAGAGGTATTCGCGCAAGCGTGAATGGTCCACTGATTTCTGACCGAAGTACCAGTTCATCGGGTGGATCAGAAAGCGCGAGTGGGGCGTGGTGGTGCGGTCGCTGGCGGCGAGGAACATGACGATGCCCATCGACTCGATGTTGCCGGCGTTTACGGCTCGTACCGGAACGGGAAGGGACTTGATGAAGGTGTAGAGGGTAAAGCCGAAGTTGGTGCTGCCGCCGACGGTGGAGAGGTTGAGCATCAGCGAGTCGGCGCCTTTTTCGATGGCTTCCAGGCAGTTGTCCCGGAAGCGTTCCGTGGTGCCCTGATCGATCTGGCAATGGAAATGGACAATGTGTTCGGACATCTGCAACTCCTGTCGATTTCACCCTTTGAAGTGCCTGCGGATCGGCGGTGTCGTACAGTTGGGAGTTCATCGGTTCTTGGATGTTCCGCCTCTGTCGGCCACCGCTCCTGAACGTGTTAATGCCATGCACTCGGGTTAGCACGCTTCGGCGGCTTCGGTCATGCGCTGCAAAAACATCGCCAATGCGGCGTCCTCTTCGCTGAGGCCTTTGCGCAGCCGGGGCTTGGGCAATTGCCTCAAGGCGCCGAGCAGAAAAGCCTCCACCACTGCAGGATGAATGTAGCACTTGCGACAGACGGTCGGCGTGTTGCCCAGTTGCCGGGCGACCTGCCTGACCATCTCGGTGACGTGTTTTTTCGCCTCGGTCTCGGTTTCCCAGGCCAGCATCCGCAGCCCGGCCAGCGCCGCCGCACTGCCGGCCCAGGTGCGGTAGTCCTTGGCGGTGAAGTCGGCGCCGGTGAGGCTCTTGAGGTAAGCGTTGACGTCCGAAGAACTGACGGAGTGACGCTCGCCGTTTTCGTCCAGGTACTGGAACAGGTTCTGTCCGGGGATCTCCTGGCAGCGCTTGATGATGCGTGCCAGGCGTCGGTCTTTCACGGTGATCTGGTGTTCGACGCCGCTCTTGCCGCGGAACTGGAAAGCGATGGCACTGCCGTTGACTTCCACATGCTTGCTGCGCAGGGTCGTCAAGCCGTAGGAGTGATTGTCGCGAGCGTATTGGGTGTTGCCGACTCGGATCAGGGTCAGGTCCAGCAGGGTGATAACGGTGGCCATGACCTTGTCGCGGCTGAACCCGGGCTTGGCCAGGATTTCCTCCAGGCGTTTGCGCAAGCGCGGCAGGGTGCGTCCGAATTCCAGCATCCGTGAATATTTGTCCGCATCGCGCACTTCACGCCAGCGCGCATGGTAGCGGTACTGCTTGCGGCCCCGGGCATCGCGGCCGGTGGCCTGGAGATGACCGCGCGGGTCGGCGCAAATCCACACATCGCTGTAAGCCGGCGGCACGGCCAGGGCATTGATGCGCTGGATCTCGGCGGCGTCGGTAATACGTTGGCCCTGTGGGTCGAAGTAACAGAACTTGCCACGCAATTTCTTGCGGGTGATGCCCGGGGCGGTGTCGTCGACGTAATGCAGGTCGGCCGGCAGTGCATCCGGCGGCAGGGTGTCGGGCATGAAGAAAGTCCTTGGCAGCGAATCCGGTGGCCTGTGATCGATTGACCGCAGCCCGTTGCGGTCGTGCCAAGATTCTGCGGTTGCGGCATTGCAGCCTTCCTACTATCCAAAGTCGACCGACGGACCTGTGGGAGCGGGCTTGCTCGCGAATGCGGTGGATCAGCCTCATCAATTTTGAATTTGCCGACGCTTTCGCGAGCAAGCCCGCTCCCACAGGATTGTAATTTGAACATTCAAAATTTTACGCCAACACCGCCACCGCCTTGATCTGCGCCCACAGCAATTGCCCCGGATGCAACTGCAACTGATCGCGGGAGTAACGGGTGATGCGCGCCAGCAGCGGCGTGCCGGTGGCTTCCAGGCGAATCAACACATGGGCGGCGTTGTCGGCGGCCAGTTCGCTGACCACGGTGACCGGCAAGCGGTTGAGGATGCTGGTCTGGGCATCGTTCGCCAGGCTGAGGCTGACGTCTCGCGCCTGGACCTTGAAGCGCAGCGCTTGCCCGATGGCCAGTGGCGTGTGAGCCACGCGTACGTTCAGCGAGCTGTCGGGCAGGTTCAAGGTCAGCAATTGATAGTCAGCGTCATAACCGCTGACCTGGCCCTGGATCACCACGCCCGCGTCATCGCCCATGGCCAGCGGCAGGTCAAGTCGGGCCAGGGTTTCGCCGATCGGCCCGCTGGCCAGCACGCGCCCGCCGTCGAGCAGCACAATGTGGTCGGCCAGGCGCGCCACCTCGTCCTGGGAATGACTGACGTACAGCACCGGAATATCCAGTTCATCGTGCAGGCGTTGCAGGTACGGCAGGATTTCGTTTTTGCGCCGGATATCGAGAGCCGCCAGCGGCTCGTCCATCAGCAACAGTTGCGGGCTGGTCAGCAAGGCGCGAGCGATGCCCACTCGTTGGCGTTCGCCGCCGGACAGGTTGTGCGGCTGCCGATCAAGCAAGTGCCCGATACCCAGCAGTTCGGTGGCCTGAGCCATGTCTACGCGACGTTGCGCCGGCGCGATGCGCTTGAAGCCAAACGCCAGGTTGGCCTGCACCGACAAGTGCGCGAACAGGCTCGCCTCCTGGAACACATACCCCACCGGCCGTTTGTGGGGCGCTACGAACACGCCGCGCTCACTGTCCTGCCACACTTGACCGTTGACCTCGATAAAGCCTCGGGCCGGCCGCTCCAGACCGGCGATGCAGCGCAGGCAGGTGGTCTTGCCTGAACCGGATGGACCATACAACGCTGTCACGCCACGGCCCGGCAGTTGCACATCCAGGTCCAGGGAAAAGTCCCCATGGTCGAGCTGAAAACGCGCCTGAATCATCGATCAGCTCCAGCCGGCTCGGGTCCGGCGGCTGGAATACAGCGCCAGCAGCACAAGGAATGAGAACACCAGCATCGCCGCCGCCAGCCAGTGGGCCTGGGCATATTCAAGGGCTTCGACGTGGTCGTAGATTTGTACGGACACCACCCGGGTTTTCTCCGGAATGTTGCCGCCGATCATCAACACCACGCCGAACTCGCCGACGGTGTGGGCAAAACCCAAAATGGCGGCGGTGATGAAACCAGGCCTGGCCAGGGGCAGGATGACACTGAAGAAGGTGTCCCAGGGACTGGCCCGCAGGGTGGCGGCGACTTCCAAGGGGCGGCTGCCGATGGCGGAGAAGGCGTTCTGCAACGGCTGCACCACGAACGGCATGGAATAGATCACCGAGCCGATCACCAACCCGGTAAAACTGAACGTGAGGGTGCCGAGCCCGAGGGCCTGAGTGAGTTGGCCGATCCAACCGTTGGGTCCCAGGGCCAGCAACAGGTAAAAACCGATCACCGTGGGCGGCAACACCAACGGCAGCGCCACCACCGCGCCCACCGGCCCGCGCAGCCAGGATTGGGTGCGCGACAGCCACAGGGCGATGGGCGTGCCGATGAGCAGCAGGATCACCGTGGTCAACGACGCCAGTTTCAGGGTCAGCCAGATCGCTGCAAAGTCGGCACTGGTCAGGGGCATTTAGCGTTGATAACCGTAGGCTTGGATGATGGCGGCGGCTTTCGGGCCCTTGAGGTAGTCCATCAATGCCACGGCGGCGGGGTTATCCCGGCCCTTGTTGAGGACCACCGCGTCCTGTTTGATCGGGTCGTGCAGTTCGGCCGGGACGATCCACGCCGAACCGCTGGTGACCTTGCCATCCTTGTAGATTTGCGACAAGGCGACAAAACCGAGTTCGGCGTTGCCGGTGGAGACGAATTGGTAGGCCTGGGTGATGTTCTGACCCTCGACGATCTTGCTGTTGACCTGGGGCGTCAACCCCAGCTTGTCCAGCACCTGGGTCGCGGCCAGGCCGTAGGGCGCGGTTTTGGGGTTGGCGATGGACAGGTGCTGGAACCTGTTGTTCTTGAGCACCTGGCCCTGGCCGTCGACATAACCGTCCTTGGCCGACCACAGCGCCAGCGTGCCGATGGCGTAGGTGAAGCGCGAACCCTTGACAGTGTCGCCTTCGCTTTCGAGCCTGGCCGGGGTGGTGTCGTCGGCGGCGAGGAAGACTTCAAACGGCGCGCCATTCTTGATCTGGGTGTAGAACTGCCCGGTGGCGCCGTACGCCGCCACCAATTTATGCCCGGTGTCTTTTTCGAAATCGGCAGCAATGGCCTGGATCGGTGCGGTGAAGTTGGAGGCGACCGCCACTTGCACCTCATCGGCCTGGACGGCGCCAACGGTAAAAAGCGTGGTCAGCAGCAACGGCGCGAAGCGGATGGGGCGCATGGATAAAGTTCCGTAAGGTCAGGTTCGCTATATAGCGGAATATATAGCGAATGGCTGACAAACGGAACGCGGCATTTTGCCTGGGGAGCGAGGGGCAAGTGCTGGCCCCATCGCGAGCAAGCTCGCTCCCACAGGTCCGGTGGTGTGTCCGGACTTGCCGGTTGTCCCCTATACCCTGTGGGAGCGAGCTTGCTCGCGATGGCGGCCTAACAGGCGATGGCGACTGTCAGGACCGCCCACGATTGTTGAATCGCGCCAATGCCTCTTCAGCCAATCGCCGGGTCAGCTCGGCTGTCGACAACTCGCGCCCGAGGGGAAACGCCTGGCCGGCCCAGAGGTTGCTGAAGTCCGCCTCATCCTTGGCGCGCAACGGCATCAACGCGCCGCCCGCCAGGGGAAACGCCGGCGCCATCGGGCTCATCGGGCCGACTTCGCGCATGACTCGGTTGACGATGCCTCGGGCCGGGCGACCGGTGAACAGGTTGGTGACGGCGGTCTGGCTTTCCTTGGCCGTGCGCAATGCCCGGTGATGGGATGCGCTGATCTTGGCTTCGGGGGTGAACAGATAGGCGCTGCCCAGTTGCACCGCCGAGGCGCCCAGGGCGAATGCCGCGACGATGCCCCGCGCATCGCCGATGCCGCCGGTGGCGATCACCGGCACTTTCACCGCATCCACCACCTGGGGCAACAAGGCAAACAGGCCCACCTGGGTGTTGAGGTCGTCGCTGAGGAACATCCCGCGATGACCACCGGCTTCATAGCCCATGGCGATGATCGCGTCGCAGCCGTGCTGTTCCAGCCAGATGGCCTCCTCGACGGTGGTGGCCGAAGAGAGGATTTTCGCGCCGGTGGCCTTTACCCGATCCAGCAGGGATTTTTCCGGTAGGCCGAAGTGGAAGCTGACCACTTTGGGGCGAAACTCTTCCAGCACACGGCAGGCAGCGTCGTCGAAGGGGGTGCGGTTGGACACGGGTGTCGGCGCGTCGAAATCGGCGCCCAGTTCCTGGTAATACGGTTTGAGCCGTTGCTTCCAGGCTTCGGCCCGTTGTTCATCGAACACCGGCGGCTGGTGACAGAAAAAATTCACATTGAACGGCTTGTCGGTTTGCTCGCCGATGGTCGTCAGGGCCTGGCGCAGTTGCTCGACATCCAGCATCGCCGCCGGCATCGAACCCAGCCCGCCGGCATTGCAGGTGGCGACCACCATGGCTGGCCCGGTCACCCCGGCCAGCGGACCCTGGATGATGGGCAGCTCGATACCGAGCAGGTCAAGAAGGCGAGTGTCTGGCCACTGGCTCATGTGCGGAGTCTCCTACGGCAGAAGGAAACTGCGTTTTTAGCAGGTGTGGCCGGGCCAAGGCCAGTCGAGTTTTTCAATTGAACGCCGCTGCTTGATCCCGGCGGCGGGAGGGTTACCATGCGGGCTTCACTTATCAAGGAGCCTGACGCATGGACGTAAAACTCAAGACCGTCGAACCCTTCACCGTGGCCGGTTTGCAGGTGCACACCCGCAACGCCGACGAGCAGCAGCCCGACACGGCGAAGATCGGTCCGATGTGGCAGCAGTTTTTCAACGAAGGGCTGTTCGACAGGATCCCGGCCCGGCAGTCGGAGTCGTTTGTCTATGGGGTTTATTCCAACTACGAGTCCGACGCCACCGGCTACTTCGACGTGACGGCTGGCGTGCAGGTGGATGCGACGAGTGCCGGTTACCCCGCCGTGGACATCGAGGGCGGGGACTACCTGGTGTTTTCGGCCAAGGGGCCGATGCCTGACTGCGTGATCCAGACCTGGGGCCTGATCTGGGCGTACTTCGCCGACAACCCGCAAACCCTGCGCCGTTTCACCACCGATTTCGAGGTCTACAGCGGCCCCGATTCGGTGGCGATCTACATTGGCGTTCAGTCCCCGGACGAGCGTTCCAGCGCCAGCAACTGACGCTTGCGCTCCACGCCCCAGCGATAGCCCGAGAGGTTGCCGTCGCTGCGCACCACCCGGTGGCAAGGGATCGCCACCGCCAGGCTGTTGGCGCCGCAGGCCTGGGCCACGGCGCGCACGGCTTTGGGCTGGCCGATGCGCTGGGCGATCTCGGCGTAGCTGGCGGTGCTGCCCGGCGGAATCTCCCGCAAGGCTTGCCAGACTCGTTCCTGGAACGCCGTGCCGCGCAAGTCCAAGGGCAAATCCAGGCCCAGGGCCGGTGCTTCGATGAAGCCCACCACTTGGGCAATCAACTGCTCGAATTCCCGGTCGGCGCCAATGAGGTTGGCGCGGCGGAATTTGTCCTGCAGGTCGCGCACCAGTGCGTCCGGGTCGTCCCCCAGCAGGATCGCGCACACGCCGCGTTCGCTTTGCGCCACCAGGATCGCCCCGAGGGAGCATTGGCCGACGGCGAAACGAATATCGGTGTTCTGCCCGGCGGCGCGGTAGTCGGCGGGTTTCATGCCCAGCACTTTGTCGGCGGCTTCATAAAAGCGGCTGTTGGAATTGAAACCGGCGTCGTACAGGGCCTCGGTGATGGAGCCTCCATCGGCCAGGCGTTCACGTACCTTGCGCGAGCGGTGGGCACTGGCATAACCCTTGGGGGTCAGGCCGGTGACTGCCTTGAAGACCCGATGAAAGTGGAAGGGACTCAAGCCTGCGTTTTCTGCCAATTCATTGAGCCCAGGCAGTTCTTCGGCCGCCTCGATCTGCCGACAAGCCGCCGCGACCCGGGCCGCTTGCTGTGCGGCAATCTGGGTCTGGTCCCTGGCCACGCGTTTGCTGGGACGGTAGCCGGCGGCCTGGGCCTGTTCCGGCGTGTCGAAAAACTCCACGTTACGCGGGTTGGGCAGGCGCGACAGGCTGCTGGGGTGGCAATAGATGCCGGTGGTTTTCACGCCGTAGACAAATTGCCCATCGGCGCGCGGATCCCGGGCGAGCACGGCGGCCCAGCGCGGATCCAGTTCAGGGGCGAGATGATTCGAAGTGCTGTTCATGGTCGTTATGTCCATTGGCCCGTTTTGGCTACAGTAGCGAGCCTGGGGAGCGGCGACACTCCGGGTCTTGCGGTTGAATTCTGCACCTTCATCCGGCGGTGCGAAACGTCAGGTTGAAGCGCTGGGCACCCAGGCGGGGATGCTCTCCCGCCTTGAGCGGCAGGACGCCGTGGTAACGCAACCGGTCCACGCCGCCCCAGACCACGATGTCGCCATGGAACAGTGGGACGCGCAGACTTTTGTCGCTGCGCTCGAACCCGCCAAACTGGAACACCGCCGGCAAGCCCAGGGACATCGAGACGATAGGGGCGGTGAGTTGGCGTTCGTTCTTGTCTTGATGCAGCGACATCCGTGCGCCGGGTACGTAGCGGTTGATCAGGCAGGAATCCGGCTCGAAGTGCTCGAACTGCGCCTGTCGGGCGGCGGCCTGGGCCAGTTCGCGGAACACCGCCGGCATGTCGGGCCAGGGGTGGCCCGTTTGGGGATCATGAGCGGTATAGCGATAGCCGCTGCGGTCGGTGGTCCAGCCCAGCGCGCCGCAACTGCTCAAGGCCACCGACATGGTAAAGCCGCCGGGCGTGACCATCTGCCGGAACGGCGCGGCCTGCAACACGGTTTCCAGGGCCGGCAGCAAACGGTCGAGCCAGGGCAGGGCAAAGCCACGCAGCACGAACGATTGCTCGCCGATCCGTTCGACCTGGCCGGGCGTCGTCGGCGTCTCGTCGGCGAACAGGTCCAGGGTGATTGGGTTGTCGTTATTGCGCATCATGAAAAATGATTCCCAAGGTGTGTCGCCTGCCGTCGTGCACGCGGCTGACGCCATGGCGCATGTTCACTCGATAATAACCGCGAACGCCCTTGACGGGCCGCTGGTGCACGGCGAACACCACCGCATCGCCCTGTTTCAGATCGATGACCTGCGGCCGTGACTGCATACGCGGGCGCTGCTCGGTCAGCACGAATTCGCCGCCGGTAAAGTCCTGGCCCGGTGCCGACAGCAGGATCGCCACCTGCAGCGGGAACACCTGCTCGCCGTACAGATCCTGATGCAGACAGTTGTAGTCCTGTGGGCCATATTGCAGCAACAACGGCGTAGGGCGTTGCTGCCCGGCGGCACGGCAGCGCTGGATGAAATCGGCATGCTGGTCGGGATAGCGCACCTCAACGCCCATGCATTCGTTCCAACGGTTGGCCAGCGGCACCAGCAGCGGATACAACGACTGGCGCAGTTGCTGGACGAGGTCGGGCAGCGGGTAACGAAAATACTGATACTCGCCGCGCCCGAATCCGTGGCGGGCCATGATCACCCGCGAACGAAAAAGCCCGCTCTCTGCGTATAAACCGCTGAGCATTCGACATTGCGTGGCGGGCAGCAGGTTGCGGATGAGCGCGCTGCCGTCCTGCTCGAGGCTGTGTTCCAGGGCCGACCCATCCAGGTGAATCATTCGTTGGGTCAGTGAGGGCAGATGTGGGGGAGTGGGCATGATGACAATCCTTGGTGCAAAGGATTGGTCAGTCTGGGGAGTGCTTCGTTGGTCAGCACCCCGGTTCTTGCGATGCATCAATGTCCTGAGTCGCTCCCGTCAGCAGGCACGACAAATCCCCTGTGGCGAGGGAGCTTGCTCCCGCTGGGCGGCGAAGCCGCCCCAAATGTCTGGTGCATTCTTGCAGGCAGACCGCGCTGGCAGGTTTTACGACTGCTGCGCAGTCGAGCGGGAGCAAGCTCCCTCGCCACAAAGCATCGTGCCCACCCTGGTGCCACAAAATTTATCAGGGTGAGTCTTTACAGCGCTTTACTGACACTGACGTCGCTGATCACATCCTCGGTCTCTCCGTGCAACGCTTGCAGGGCTGCCAAGGCTTCTTCTTCGGTGCCGTCCACGAGTTGCGCGAACTCGAAGCGGCGTTCGCCGTTGAGCTTGTACTTGATGACGTATTTGGTCGTCTGGTCCACGGTTTTGCCTTTCTTGAAAGGGCGATACTCAGCTCAGTTTCGAGCTGGAACGCCGGATGATCTTGATCTTGTGGGTCAGGGTCGGCTTGCGCGTGACGCTGATGGCCCGGCGGTTGACGGTGTCGATGGTGATGTTCCAGAACCCGGTGCTCGGTGCGGTGATCTTGGCCGGGAAGGTGTCGAACGCGCCGCCATGATAAGTGTGCCGGCCGCCGTTCTTGAAGCTGCGGAAGTTGGCGTCGTTCATCAAACGGATATTGCACATTTGGGAGCATTCGATGACGACGATGTCGTCTTCGTTCAGGTGCTCGCGCTGGTGGATGAATTTCATGGGCGCCTCCAGAAGGGCTTTTTCTACAAAATCAAACGATAGCAAGGAGAATGATGTGCAGTTTATCAGCACCAAGGGTTAATATCCGGCCCGCGTCCCAGGCTTTGTTCATTTATCGCAGGAAGCGCAAAAAAAGACAGTGGACCCTGGAGAAAAACAGCGTTTGCACTGTCCGAGGGTCTTTATTGGAGGAATCATATGAAGCGCAGCGTGTGGGTATTGGCATTGGCGATGAGTGGATGTGCGTCGGTATCGGACATCAACCAGACGCCACCCACCATGAGCGTTATCTCCGGAAAGAAACCCCATGAGTATGCCAAATGCGTCGCCGACAAGCTCGCCAGCAGCCGTGGCGCGCTGCAAATGGAACCCCACAAGAACGGCATGCGGTTGATCGTGCCGGGCAAACTCTCGAGCATGCCGGCTGCGGTGTTCGACATTGACGAGCGCTCCAGCGGCAGCAGCATCAAGCTGCACGAAAGCCTGTCCAACGTGCCCGTGCGCCCAGGCGATGTGCAGGACGCGGCCAACGCCTGCATTTCCGGCTAAACACAGTCACGACCTGACGAGCGGGCCGGGCATCGGATAAACTGATGCCCTCGACAAAAAATGCCGCCACGGTCAACGTTGGCGGCATTGTCATTTATGGAGTCAGTCGATGAAACGCGAGCAGGTGCGTGAGCGCCATGCAGAAGGTCTGATCTGTGCCACACATGTGATTCAGAACCCGGCGAGCCCGGGTGAATGGATCGTCTTCTTCAAGAAAGCCGCAGGGCGCAGTTTTTTCCTGGTGGATGACCAGGACGAAGTCGAATCCTTCAGCCGTCTCGATGACTTGATCGAGACCATCCGGGGGTTGGGGATCAAGTTCGCCGAGATCCACATCTAGCGTCCTGTTTCACCCATGAAACAGGGCTCCCGTCTTTTACTTGCACACCACCAGGACGCTACGGCTGGTGAAGTTGCCGACGCTGACCCCCAAGGTCTTGTCGCTCTCCTTGGCTTGCGGCGTGCCATCGGTGCCAACGATGCGGTAGCCGGTGCCGGCGCAGGAGGCATCCGCTTTTTCATAACAAGTGGCCCAGGAATTGGCTTCGCCGGAGCAATCGATGGTCAGTCCCTGTTCACCATTGTCCAGGTAGGTTTTTTCGGCCGAGGCACAGCCCGCCAAGGCCAGGACTGCAAACAGCGCCAGAAGTGTTTTCATGGAATCGTCATCGAGAAGGGAGGGGGCAGGCGCGAGATTATAGCGAATGGCCATCCCGGTACAGCTAAACAAAGCCCCGTTCAATGCCGGGCGTCATTTACTTGAGGCTTGTTTGTTTATTTCTTGCGACGAGGGCTGCGGGCCGGGGCTGATTCGCGTTCCCTGGCCGCTGGGGCAGAGCGGTCGTCCTGGAATACCGCGGCGACTTCTACCGCCATCGCCTTGCTAGGCAGCGGGCCGGCGACCTGCTCGCCGTGGTAGTTGATAATCCACCACTGGCCGTCCTTATCCTGGCTGACCGAATAACCGTTTGTGTTTTGTGTGACCGACATCTAGCTGCCTCGTTGGCGGGATCAAGGCCGCCATGATACGTCAAATGCTCGCAAACAGCGCTCATGGGCGTACAGTAGGACCGCTAAACCCATCGAGACGAAAGGCGATTGAACTATCCGCCGTTTTTTATTTCTCTATGATGGCATCGGTTGGCCAGTGCGGGCATTGTAAGGTGCCCGTCGCCTGATTAGACTGCGCCGAAACTCGTAGACACCGCCTTTTCAAGGACTTATATGATCAAGAAATGCTTGTTCCCAGCAGCCGGTTACGGTACTCGCTTCCTGCCAGCGACTAAAGCCATGCCCAAAGAAATGCTGCCGGTGGTGAACAAGCCACTGATCCAGTACGGCGTCGAAGAAGCCCTCGATGCGGGCTTGACGGAAATCTCCATCGTCACTGGTCGCGGCAAACGCGCCCTGGAAGACCATTTCGACATCAGCTACGAGCTGGAAAACCAGATCAAGGGCACCGACAAGGAAAAATACCTGGTCGGCATCCGCAAACTGTTGGATGAATGCTCGTTCTCCTACACCCGCCAGACCGAAATGAAAGGCCTGGGCCACGCGATCCTGACCGGTCGCCCGCTGATCGGTGACGAACCGTTCGCCGTGGTCCTGGCGGACGACTTGTGCGTCAACCTCGAAGGCGACGGCGTGCTGACCCAGATGGTCAAGCTGTACAAGCAGTTCCGCTGCTCCATCGTGGCGATCCAGGAAGTCGATCCGCAGGAAACCAACAAGTACGGCGTCATTGCCGGCGAAATGATCCGCGACGACATCTACCGCGTCCACAGCATGGTTGAAAAACCAAAACCTGAAGACGCACCATCGAACCTCGCCATCATCGGTCGCTACATCCTCACCCCGGACATCTTCGACCTGATCGAACAGACCGAGCCAGGCAAGGGCGGCGAAATCCAGATCACCGACGCCCTGATGAAGCAGGCCCAGAACGGCTGCGTCATGGCCTACAAGTTCAAGGGCAAGCGTTTCGACTGCGGTGGCGCCGAAGGCTACATCGACGCGACCAACTTCTGCTTCGAGAACTTCTACAAGACCGGCAAGGCTTACTGATAGCTACCGCGCCTTGAAAAAACGCCCCGACTGGTTCGGGGCGTTTTTTTGTGCGGGGAAAAGTCTCTCGCCAATCACCTATCACACAAGCCAAACCCCTGTGGGAGCGAGCTTGCTCGCGATAGCGGCGGGCCAGTCAACATCAATGCTGCTGATCCGACGCCATCGCGAGCAAGCTCGCTCCCACAGGAATTGCGCTTAACTTGCCCATTCGATTCAATCCGGCTGGCTTTTTCGTTTTCCGCCCCCATAACCAACCGCAACGCTGCCTCAGGCGAAAACAGCGGGTATGCTGATGGCCTGCCGAAGGAGATAGAAATGGCCTACGATTTTGACTTGTATGTGATTGGCGCCGGTTCCGGCGGTGTGCGGGCTGCGCGGTTTGCCGCCGGTTTTGGGGCGAAAGTGGCCGTGGCGGAGAGTCGCTATTTGGGCGGTACCTGCGTGAACGTGGGCTGTGTGCCGAAAAAACTGCTGGTCTACGGCGCGCATTACGCCGAGGATTTCGAGCAGGCGTCGGCCTATGGCTGGACGGCGGGCGAGGCGAGTTTCGACTGGGCCACGTTGATCGCCAACAAGGACCGGGAAATCAATCGCCTCAACGGAATTTATCGCAACCTGCTGGTCAACAGCGGCGTCGTGCTGCACGAGGGTCACGCCAGGATCACCGGGCCCCATGAGGTCGAGATCAACGGCCAGCGCTACACCGCCAAGCACATCCTGATCGCCACGGGCGGGTGGCCGGTGATCCCGGACATTCCGGGGCGCGAGCATGCCATCAGTTCCAACGAGGCGTTCTTTCTCAAGGAATTGCCCAAGCGCGTTATCGTCGTGGGTGGTGGCTACATTGCGGTGGAGTTCGCGGGGATTTTCCACGGCATGGGCGCGCAGACGTCGTTGCTGTATCGCGGCGAGTTGTTCCTGCGCGGATTTGACGGCGCGGTGCGCAAGCATCTGGCCGAAGAGTTGACCCGTCGTGGCTTGGTTCTGCAATTCAACGCTGATATCAAATGCATCGAAAAGCTGGACGATGGCAGCCTGAGGGTACAGCTCAAGGATGGTCAAACGTTGCTCACCGATTGTGTGTTCTACGCCACCGGCCGACGGCCGATGCTGGACAATCTTGGCTTGGAGAACACCGCTGTCACGGTGGACGAGAAGGGGTTTGTCCAGGTCAACGAACAGTACGAAACCACCGAGCCGTCGATCCTGGCCATTGGCGATGTGATCGGTCGTGTCCAGCTCACACCTGTTGCCCTGGCCGAGGGCATGGCGGTTGCGCGGCGTCTGTTCAAGCCCGAGCAGTATCGCCTGGTGGATTACCGGATGATTCCTACCGCCGTGTTCAGTCTGCCGAACATCGGCACGGTTGGCTTGACGCAAGAGCAGGCCGTGGAAGAGGGCCATGAGGTGCAGGTTTTCGAAAGCCGCTTCCGGCCGATGAAACTGAGCTTGACCGAATGCCAGGAGCGCACGCTGATGAAACTGGTGGTGGATGCCCGGACTGACAAGGTGCTGGGATGCCACATGGTCGGGCCGGATGCCGGGGAAATCGTCCAAGGCCTGGCCATCGCCCTCAAGGCCGGCGCCACCAAGCGCGATTTCGACGAAACCATCGGCGTGCATCCGACCGCTGCCGAGGAATTCGTGACGATGCGTACGCCCGTAGGCTCCTGATCGCCAGGCGAACATATGGCGAGCGTGCTCGCCATATTAAGTTTTCTTCTATCTATTTAGCTGTTCATAGCCAAAACCAATCATTCGCATGAGGTTTGCCAATGAGCCAGCCTGGGGATGAGTGGTTAAGATTCCCTCCATCAACTTTTCAACCCTGATGGAGAAACATCGATGCCTATCATCAACAGCCAAGTTAAACCGTTCAACGCTACCGCTTTCAAAAACGGCGAATTCGTTCCGGTATCGGATGCCGACCTGAAAGGCAAGTGGTCTGTCGTGTTCTTCTACCCAGCCGACTTCACCTTCGTTTGCCCAACCGAGCTGGAAGACCTGGCTGACAACTACGCCGAATTCAAGAAACTGGGCGTCGAGATCTACAGCGTGTCGACCGACACCCACTTTGCCCATGCGGCCTGGCACAACACTTCGCCAGCCATCGGCAAGATCCAGTACACCATGATCGGCGACCCAACCCACGTTATCTCCCGCAACTTCGACGTGCTGATCGAAGAAGTTGGCCTGGCTGACCGCGGCACTTTCGTGATCAACCCAGAAGGCCAGATCAAGATCGTTGAACTCAACGACGGCGGTGTAGGCCGTGACGCTTCCGAGCTGCTGCGCAAGATCAAAGCCGCTCAATACGTTGCCGCTCACCCTGGCGAAGTCTGCCCAGCCAAGTGGAAAGAAGGCGAGGCCACCCTGGCTCCGTCCCTGGACCTGGTCGGCAAGATCTAAGACCGTGAGTCCTTTGAGGGCGGTCATCCGCACTTAAGCAAGCCGCACCGCCCACAAAAAACGCCCGGGCGAGATTCGCTCGGGCGTTGTTTTTTCTGAAATTCAAAAAAATGGAAATCGCCCGTATGTTGGACGCCAATCTTAAAGCTCAGTTGAAGTCATACCTGGAACGGGTCACCCAGCCGATCGAGATCGTCGCTTCCCTCGACGACGGTGCGAAATCCCAGGAAATGCTCGCACTACTCAAAGACGTTGCCAGTCTTTGCGACCAGATTACTTTGCTCGACAACGGCACCGATGCGCGCAAGCCTTCGTTTTCGTTGAATCGCCCGGGTGCCGATATCAGCCTGCGCTTTGCCGGCATCCCCATGGGCCACGAATTCACTTCGCTGGTGCTGGCCTTGCTGCAAGTCGGTGGCCACCCTTCGAAGGCCAGTGTCGAGGTTATCGAACAGATCCGCTCCCTTAAGGGCGAGTTCAACTTCGAGACGTACTTCTCGCTGTCATGCCAGAACTGCCCGGACGTGGTCCAGGCACTGAACTTGATGGCGGTGCTGAACCCGAACATTCGCCACGTGGCGATCGACGGTGCGCTGTTCCAGGCCGAGGTCGATGAACGCCAGATCATGGCCGTGCCGAGCATCTACTTGAACGGCGTGAACTTCGGCCAGGGCCGCATGGGCCTGGAAGAGATTCTGGCCAAGATCGACACCAGCGGTATCGAGCGCCAGGCTGAAAAGATCAGCGCCAAGGACGCGTTCGATGTGCTGGTGGTGGGCGGTGGCCCGGCTGGCGCTTCAGCGGCGATCTATGCGGCCCGTAAAGGCATCCGTACCGGCGTGGCGGCGGAGCGTTTCGGCGGCCAGGTGCTCGACACCATGGCCATCGAGAACTTCATCTCGGTCCAGGAAACCGAAGGCCCGAAACTGGCCGTTGCCCTGGAAGAACACGTCAAGCAGTACGACGTGGACATCATGAACCTGCAACGCGCCGATGCACTGGTGGCAGGCAAGGATGGCGAGCTGCACGAAGTCAAGTTCGCCAGCGGTGCGAGCCTCAAGGCCAAGACCGTGATCCTGGCGACCGGTGCCCGCTGGCGCGAAATGAACGTGCCGGGCGAGCAGCAATATCGCAACAAGGGCGTGGCGTACTGCCCGCATTGTGACGGTCCGCTCTTCAAAGGCAAGCGCGTGGCGGTGATTGGCGGCGGTAACTCCGGCGTTGAGGCAGCCATCGACCTGGCCGGTATCGTGGCCCATGTGACCTTGCTGGAGTTCGATGTGCAATTGCGTGCCGACGCGGTGTTGCAGCGCAAGCTGCACAGCCTGCCGAACGTGACGGTGATCACCAACGCCCAGACCACCGAAGTGACGGGCGACGGGCAGAAGGTCAACGGCTTGCGTTACAAGGACCGTCCAAGCGCTGAAGTGCGCGACGTAGAACTGGAAGGGATCTTCGTGCAGATCGGCCTGTTGCCCAACACCGATTGGCTCAAAGGCACTGTCGAGTTGTCGCCGCGTGGCGAGATCATTGTCGATGCCCGAGGCGAAACCTCGATCCCTGGCGTATTCGCCGCCGGTGACGTGACCACCGTGCCGTACAAGCAGATCGTGATCGCCGTGGGCGAGGGGGCCAAGGCTTCGCTGAGCGCCTTCGACCATCTGATCCGCACCTCTGCGCCGGCCTAAGCAGCCGATAGCGGAAAAACAAAACCCCATGAGCCGTGGCCCATGGGGTTTTTTTATCGGCCATTATTCTGTGGGAGCGAGCTTGCTCGCGATGACGGTGGGTCAGCTTGCATCCATGCTGAATGCGTTGCCCTCATCGCGAGCAAGCTCGCTCCCACAATGGGTATCAGTACAACTTACAGCGGTGCAGGTTGGATGATCTCAACCCAGTAGCCATCGGGGTCCTTGATGAACGCCAGGCTTTTCATGCGGCCGTCGTTCAGGCGCTTCTGGAAGTCGCAGCCCAGTGCTTCGAAGCGCTCGCAGGCGGCAACGACGTCCGGGACCGAGATGCAGATGTGGCCAAACCCACGCGGGTCGGTGTTGCCGTTGTGGTAGGCGAACGCCGGATCGCTTTCGGTGCCATGGTTGTGGGTCAGTTCCAGGATGCCAGGAATCGATTTCATCCACTCGGTACGTGCCGCTGCATCCGCTGGAATCTGGTTCTTGTCCACCAGGGCCAGGAAGTACAGGCTGAATTCGGCTTCCGGGAAGTCGCGTTTTTCCACCAGGGAGAAACCCAGCACCCGGGTGTAGAAATCCAGGGACTTGGTAATGTCCTTGACCCGTAGCATGGTGTGGTTGAAGACGAATCTGGCCGTGGCCGCATCGGGTTGGGCAGTGACGCCAGGGAAAGTATTGAGTTCGTGCAGGCTCATGGGCCCTCCGGAAAATAAGTGGGGCAAACGGCGTAGCAACGCTGTTGCGACGGTTCCTGGGCTTGCGTTAAACGGCTTCCTTGCAGGTGCACCCATGATACGCAAAGGGGCGCGGCATCGCCAAACCGCGCGTGGCTATTGCCTGCTTCTGCGGCGGGCTTCAGACTTTACGATTGGCTTTTGAGTGCAACGTAATGATTCGACCGTTTCTTTCGCTGTTTGTCCTGCTGTTTGCCACTCTTGCGAGTGGCGCTGCCCAGGCGGTTGAGCCGCAGGTCGCATGGCCACCGGGTTGGGTCATCGAGCCGCTGCCCGCCGATGCGCCTGCGCCGACGACGGCACCGGGAACGACCCGACAACGGGCGACCAAGAGCGATTCGGCGGGCAATGCGGTGATGGTCATGGAGCTGACCGCGACGCCTGTCGAGCCCGATCATCAAGTCAACTTGCAAGGCGTATTACTGGAAATGCGTAAGTCAATCCAAAAGGATTTTTTCCAGGGTGGTTATCAAAGTGTGTGTAATAAGATCCATTCTTCCATGTTGGGCGAAGTCACGGCCTTGGAGACCACTTGCACGATCACGCAGAACGGCCGGCATGTGTTGTCTCAGACACTCGTCGCGGCACTAAATGAGGGCAAAGCTTATGTGCTGTCCTATGCGGGACAGGCGCAGGTGTTTGTTGAAAGCCAGGATGAAATACAGTCGGTACGAAATAGCCTGAAACTATAAGGCCATCAGCACAATACGCCGGGAGCAGGATCCAAAAGTTGCGCCCATAAAAAACCCTGAGTGTACTCAGGGTTTTTTTCATCCAGAGGATGTTAACCACGCAACCAGGAATCAACGGTGCCCGCACCGTATTGTTCTTTCCAGGCCTTCAGGCCGCGATGGTTGCCGCCCTTGGTTTCGATCAACTCACCCGTGTGCGGGTTCTGGTAAACCTTGACCACGCGTGCACGGCGGGTTTTAACGGGCTTGGCCGCTGGCGAGCCAGTCTTGGACGGCTTCGGGTCAAGGATCGCGATGATGTCGCGCAGGCTCTTGCCGTAGGTTTTCATCAGTCCCTGGAGCTTTTCTTCGAATTCGATTTCTTTCTTGAGCCCGGCATCGTTCTTCAGCGATTCCAGCTGCTTGAGCTGTTCTTGAAGGGCCCTTTCAGCTGCACGAAATTCAGCGAGTCTGGACAAAATCGTTACTCCAATCAGAATGTTTGGCTGATACCAACCGCAAACAAAGCTATAAGCCAAGTGCCTTGAAGCGACTCGGTGATAATGATTCTCCTGCTATCTAGCACAGGTAGAAAAAATTGTAGTAGTTAATCCGAAATGTGTAAATCGTAACTTTTTCGTTATGTAACAACAGCAAACGTTTTTATCCGTTTGAGCGTCGTCGTCAATAGATCGGCGGCGGGTAATTGCCATTAATGGCGGTCAAGGTCTCAATGAAGTCCTGCCCGCTAACCGGGCGGCCAAATAGATAACCTTGTAAAAAGTTCACCCCGTGGGCGGCCAGGTAATCGCTTTGTTCGAGCGTTTCGACACCCTCGGCAACAATCCCCAAGTCGAGTTTGCCCGACAGTTCGATGATGCTGTCAAGGATGTGACGCGACAGGGCGTCGGCACCGATCATCGCGACAAAACTCTGGTCGATCTTCAGGAAATCCACGTTGAACTGACGCAAGTATCCCAAGCTGGAATGACCGGTGCCGAAATCGTCGATGGCGATCATGACCCCCAGCTCACGCAACTGTTCGAACAATTGGTGAGTAATGGGCGTCGGTTCGATCAGCTCGCGTTCGGTCAGCTCCAACACCAGCGCAATCGTGCCTGCTGGGAAGGCATCCAGGAACGCGCGGCAATCGTTCACCAGCGCCAGATCCTGGCAGTGGCGCGCAGTGATGTTGATGCCGACATGAAACGGCGCTTCGAGCAGCGGGGTAAGAGGCACCAGCAGGTGCATGGTTTGCTGCATCAGCGCCCGGGTCATCGGCACGATCAAGCCGCTGTGTTCGGCGAATGGAATAAACAGGTCCGGGCGTACCAGGCCTTCCGTGGGGTGGTTCCAGCGCATCAGCACTTCGACCCCGGCCCAACGCTTGCTGTCGCCGTGTACGACCGGTTGCAGATAGGGCACGAACTCTCCCGCCTCCAGCGCTCGTTGCAACTCACGGCTGGGAGACGAGGCGCGTTTTTGCAGCCAGTGACCGAGTGTCCCGGCAATAACGCCGAAGACGATCAGTAGGCTGAACAGCGGCGGATACTCCCGGGCCATGTAGCGCCAGACTTCACCCTCATCAAAACCGGCTTCAACATTGAAAGGGTAGCGCGATGAGGCGAGGTCGCTCTGAGCGACTGCCAGCACGGGCAGTGGGGCTTGTCGAACCTTGCCGTCGGCCGCCAGCCAGTTCGGCCCGACTTGCAACAGCAGTCGGGTCTGCCCGCCAATCAGATTCAGGACGTTGGCCAGGTGATAACCATCGAGCGTCGCCAATGCCCCTTGCTGGCCCTCGTTGAGTCGGTAAATCAGCAGCGCAGTATCGGGTGTGACCGGGTTGCCGTTCATAAGCCACAACGTGCCTTGGTGGTAATCGCCGGGATTGACCTTTTCCTCGAAGGCGCCGAACAACGAACTGCAATACAGGGTGTTGTCTTGTATCAGGTTGGTCGAGCGGACAAAGGGCCGGCGCGTCACTTGTTCACGCAACGCCAGCTTCACCGCTTCGCAGGGTTGGCCGGCCAGGGGCAGCAATTCGCGGGCCGACGAGGCGGTGTTGTCGAGCATCAACTCGACCTGCCGGACCAGCTTTTCGGCAGTCTGCCGAGTCTGTTGCTCCAGCGTCCGTTCGGCTTGCAGGTAGAGGATGCCCACCCCTGGCAGCATCGGTAGCAGGGCGCAGAGCAGGGTGATCAGGTAGCGACGGGGCCGCGTGCGCGAACGTGTGGCGGTCAATGGCATCGGCACAACCTGTGGGACGAGAGGAAAGGGATCAAGGAGGGACACGTTGAATGCCGACTATGATAGATGGCTTGCCGGTCTCTTGCTCGCCGCGAGGGCCTCATCCCACAGGTTCGGTGTCGTACCTGGATCACTGCCGGGCCAGTTCTATGAAGGCCAGGGTCGCCGGTGAGGCCTGGCGGCTGTCCAGTACGGCGAGGCCAATCTGGCGCGGAACCGGCGGCGCCAATGGCCGCGTGACGAAACCCGGGTTGTCGCCGCCCGGTAGCGAGCCTTCGGACACCACGCTCACCGCCTCGCCGCGCCTGACGACATCCAGGGTGCTGAGCAGTTGCGAGCAACGAAAGCGCACGTTCGGTGTGAGCCGGGCGGCATTGAACAGTCGCGAAACCAGCTCCGAGGATCCGGCCTCGGTGAGCACGAAGGGATCGTTGCACAGGTCCTTGAGGCTCAGGCTGGCCTGGGCGGCGAGGGGATGGGCAGTGGGCAGCAGGGCGACCATCTGATCTTCCATCAGCGCGAACGTGTCGAAACGGTCTTCGGGCAGCACCACGAAACCGACGTCGATCCGTCGTTCATCCAGCCACTGGATGACTTGGCGGTCCGGCCCTTCATCGATGTGCACTTCGATCCCCGGGTGCAGGGCGCGGTAGCGTTGCAGGATGGCAGGCAACAATTTCATCGACGAAGTCGGGCCGAACGAGCCGATGCGCAAGGTGCCCCGGCGCATGCCCCGGGCGTCGGCGGCTTCCTGGCGCAAGGTGTTGGCCAGTCCGAGCATGGCCCGGGCCCGCAGCAGCAATTGCTGGCCAATGTCGCTGAGTTCCACCTGGGACTGATGCCGCCTGAGCAGTTCCACCCCCAGTTCCTGCTCCAGGGATTTGATGGCGTGGGACACCGCTGACTGGCCGATGCCCAATCGCGTTGCCGCAGCGGTGAAACCCCGCAGCTCGGCGACCAGGGAGAAGATTTCGAGTTGGGTGAGGGTCATGAGGAATTACTCATTTTACGATGATGATGCATGAGCCTGATGATGAGGCATCTGATTCGAATCAGAAAGCAATGCAGAACTTTGTGGCGAGGGGATTTATCGCCGCTGGGCTGCGTAGCGGCCCCAAACCTGACGACTCGGTGTGTCTGGAATTCGAGGGGGCCGCTTCGCGCGCCAGCGGGGATAAATCCCCTCGCCACAGGTTTTGTGAGTGACTTCACCTACAGGTTTCGGTGCACCATGAAAACGTTCGACCAAGCTGTCCCAACGCCTTCAGATCTGCCGGTCTACCTGAAGCTCGCCATGGTCACCATGATCTGGGGCGGGACCTTCGTGGCCGGTCGGATTCTTTCCGATGCCCTGGCGCCTCTGTTCGCCGCCAGCCTGCGTTTCCTGCTGGCCAGTCTCGCGTTGTTGCTGTTCCTCGCCCTGGCCCGGATCCCGCTGGTCCGGCCCAGCCTCAAACAAGGGCTGCAGCTGAGTGCGCTGGGGTTCTTCGGCATCTTCTTCTATAACCTGTGCTTCTTTTACGGCTTGCAGTACATCAACGCATCACGAGCCTCGTTGATCGTGGCCTTGAACCCGGCGGTGATCGGATTGGCCTCCTGGTGGCTGTTCAAGGAGCGGTTGGGCCGATTGAAAGTGGCGGGCATCGTGCTGTGCATCGGTGGGGCGGGACTGGTGATCGTCAGTCGTGATCCGTCCTTGCTGCAGAACGCCGCACAGGGCTGGATCGGCGACCTGCTGATCTTTGGCTGCGTGCTGGGCTGGGGCATTTATTCCCTGTTTTCCCGCCGCCTGAATGAAAGCCTTGGCCCCTTGCAGACCGTGACCTGGTCGATTCTGCTGGGCACGCTGATGTTGTGGCTGGCCTGCGGGGCTGCAGGCGAGATTCGCCTCGAAGCAATGGGCGGGTTGGACGCACGGCAATGGCTGAGCCTGCTCTACCTCGGCGTGTTGGGTTCGGCCCTGGCCTACATCGCTTGGTACGACGGCATTCGTCGGATTGGCGCGACCCGTTCCGGCGTATTCATTGCGCTCAATCCACTGACGGCGGTGCTGCTGGGGGCGCTGCTGCTGGACGAACGGTTCACGGCCTTGATGTGCGTCGGCGGCGGGCTGATCCTGGTGGGCATTTTCCTCTGCAACAAACCCCTTGCGCGGCCGGCGGAAAAGGCGATTTGATACAGAAGGCGGACAAACCTGGTTACGCTGTGTAGAATCGATTTACGCATACAAGAATAAACGTCTTCTGACAGCAGAAGCCTCGCCCGCAAAAGCCTTGGGTCGACCATGAAGATACTTGGGTTTCAACTGATCTACGGCGATTTCCTCGCCCGCAGCGTTCGCGGCATTTCCTGCGCGCCACCGCGTGCCCTCAGCATGGCTAGCAACTAACGTTTTTGGTTAATTGATAACAATGATGAGGCGCCGACATGGCAGATCTATACGAAAACCCCATGGGCCTGATGGGCTTTGAATTCATCGAATTCGCATCCCCAACGCCCAACACCCTGGAGCCGATCTTCGAGATCATGGGCTTCACCAAAGTGGCCACCCACCGCTCCAAGGACGTGCACCTGTATCGCCAGGGCGCGATCAACCTGATCCTCAACAACGAACCCCACAGCGTGGCGTCGTACTTCGCGGCCGAGCACGGCCCTTCGGTGTGCGGCATGGCTTTCCGGGTCAAGGATTCGCAACAGGCCTACAAGCGTGCCCTGGAACTCGGTGCCCAGCCGATCCACATCGAAACCGGCCCGATGGAACTGAACCTGCCGGCGATCAAAGGCATCGGCGGCGCGCCGCTGTACCTGATCGACCGTTTTGGCGAAGGCAGCTCGATCTATGACATCGACTTCGTGTTTATCGAGGGCGTTGACCGCAATCCAGTGGGCGCGGGCCTGAAAATCATCGATCACCTGACCCACAACGTGTATCGCGGGCGCATGGCCTATTGGGCCGGTTTCTACGAGAAACTGTTCAACTTCCGTGAGATCCGTTATTTCGACATCAAGGGCGAATACACCGGCCTGACTTCCAAGGCCATGACCGCCCCGGATGGCATGATCCGCATCCCGTTGAACGAAGAGTCGTCCAAGGGCGCGGGACAGATCGAAGAGTTCTTGATGCAGTTCAACGGCGAAGGCATCCAGCACGTAGCGTTTTTGACCGACGACCTGATCAAGACCTGGGACAAGCTGAAAAGCATCGGCATGCGCTTCATGACCGCGCCGCCGGAGACCTACTACGAAATGCTCGAAGGCCGCTTGCCGAACCACGGCGAGCCGGTGGCGGAACTGCAAGCGCGGGGCATCCTGCTGGACGGTGCTTCAGATCAGGGCGACAAGCGCCTGTTGCTGCAGATCTTCTCGGAAACCCTGATGGGGCCGGTGTTCTTCGAGTTCATCCAGCGCAAGGGCGACGATGGCTTCGGCGAAGGCAACTTCAAGGCGCTGTTCGAGTCCATCGAGCGCGATCAGGTACGTCGGGGCGTGTTGGCTACCGAGTAATACCTGAGCGCGAAAAAAGCCCGCCTGGCAGTGATGCCAGGCGGGCTTTTTATTGAGCGACACAAACAGGGTGGGAGCGGGCTTGCTCGCGAAAGCGGAGTATCAGTCGATACCAAGGGTGCCTGACACTCCGCTTTCGCGAGCAAGCCCGCTCCCACAGGTTCGGTGGAGGCCTCAGCCCCGGCGCCGCTGCCGCATCAGGTGCTTGAATCCCTCGAACACCAGCACCGCCACGGCCATCCAGATGGGGATGTAGGTCAGCCATTCAGTGGCCTTGATGCTTTCGCCCAACAGCAGCGCCACGCCCAGCAATAGCACCGGTTCGACATAGCTCAACAACCCGAACAGGCTGAACGGCAGCAGCCGACTGGCGACGATGTAGCACACCAGCGCAGAAACGCTGATCACGCCGAGCAGCGGAATCAGCAGCGACAGCCACGGATATTGATTGAACACCTCGAAACCCTGTTCGCCGCTCTGCACGAACCAGAGTGCCAGTGGCAGCATCAGGGTCATGTCCAGCCAGAGCCCGCCCAGGTTGTCGGTCTTGATGCGTTTACGCAGGATGAAGTAGAGCGGGTAGCCCAATACCACCAGCAAGGTTGCCCAGGAAAAACCACCTACCTGGTACAACTCGTTGAACACGCCAAGGGTGGCGAAGAACACGGCGACTTTTTGCAGGTAAGAAAGGCGTTCGCCATAGACGATGCGACCGGTCAGGACCATCGACAGCGGCAGCAGGAAATACCCCAGCGACACGTCCAGGCTGTAGCCGTTGAGTGGCGCCCACATGAACAGCCACAACTGGGCGCCCATCAGTGCCGAGGACGCTGTCGCCGCGATCAACAGGCGAGGCGTGGCAACCAGGCGCCGGATCAGCGCCGTGACCAGGTGCCACTCCCGTGCAACCAGCATGAACACGGTCATGCACGGCATCGTCAGCAGCATGCGCCAGCCGAAGATCTCCAGGCCGGTCAACGGTGAGAGCAGCGAGGTGTAGTAATACATGACGGCGAACAGCGCGGAGGCTGAGACCGATAGAGCGATGCCTTTGGACACTGAGGCCTCTTATTAGTGGGCAGGACGCCGTGGTGGTGAGGGATTTACTTGTGGCGAGGGAGCTTGCTCCCGCTCGGCTGCGAAGCGGCCGCAACTTAAGGGGCCGCTTCGCGGCCCAGCGGGAGCAAGCTCCCTCGCCACGTTCCTTATTTCAATGAATGATTATGACGTACGCGGCACTCGCCCCGGCACGAAATGCCCCACGTCATTGAACCCCGGTGTCGAGGCATGCCCCGGTGTCACCAGCGAATCGATGAAGGCTTCATCCTCCGCTGTGATTTTCACCGCCTGCGCCTTGGTGTAGGAATCCCACTGTTCCTCGGTGCGCGGCCCGACGATGGCCGAGGTCACCGCGCGGTTGTTCAGCACCCAGGCGATGGCGAATTCGACGATGCCCACGCCCCGGCCTTGGGTGTATTGCAGGATCTGCTGGGCAATGCGCAGGGACTCGACCCGCCATTCGGTTTCCAGGATGCGTTTGTCCTGGCGGCCGGCACGGCTGTTGGCGTCCGGTGCCGCGTCTGGCGCGTACTTTCCGCTGAGGACCCCTCGGGCGAGGGGGCTGAAGGGCACCACGCCGAGGCCATAGTTCTGCGCAGCGGTGATCTGCTCGGTTTCGGCCTGGCGGTTGACGATGTTGTACAGCGGCTGGCTGATCACCGGTCGGTCGATGCCCAGGCTGTCGGCGATCCGAATCACCTCGGCGATGCGCCAGCCACGGTAGTTCGACAGGCCCCAGTAACGGATCTTGCCTTGGCGAATCAAATCGCCAATGGCCGACACCGTGACATGCAGCGGCGTGTTGTGGTCTTCGCGGTGCAGGTAATAAATGTCCAGGTAATCGGTGCCCAGGCGCGTCAGGCTGGCCTCGATGCCGTTGAACAGGTGCTTGCGGCTCAGGCCGCTGCGGTTGGGCACGCCGTCCGCCGGGCCGAAACCGACCTTGGTGGCCAGCACCCATTCCTGGCGGCGACTGGCAATCGCTTCGCCGACGATCTCTTCGGAGCGACCGTTGGTATAGACGTCCGCCGTGTCGATGAAGTTGATGCCCTGGTCCCAGGCCTTGTCGATGATCCGCAGCGAGTCCTCGGTGCTGGTCTGTTCGCCGAACATCATGGTGCCCAGGGTCAAGGTCGAGACTTGCAACCCGGATTGGCCTAGCGTGCGGTAGCTCATGACAAGATCCTTTCATCCATGGGAAAGGCCCAATCAAACCCCAGAACCACCGCACGGATCAAACAGAATTCTCAAACACCCCCAAATCCTCTGTGGGAGCGAGCTTGCTCGCGATAGCGGTGGGTCAGTCAATATCAATGTTGGCTGATTTGACGCTATCGCGAGCAAGCTCGCTCCCACAGGGAAAAAAGAGCGTCAGGCGCGCAGGGTGCGGGTCATGCGCAACGCCAACAGGCTGCCGCAGACAATCACGCCGGCTAGCAGGTACAACGCCGCGTCGGTCGAGCCGGTGGCGTCCTTGACCCAGCCCACCAGGTACGGACTCAGGAAGCCGGCCATCTGGCCCATGGAGTTGATCAATGCGAGCCCACCGGCGGCCGCGCCGGCGCTGAGCAGGGCGGTGGGCACCGGCCAGAACATCGGCAGGCCGGTGAGGGCGCCCATGGTGGCGATGGACAAGCCAATGATGGCAATGGCCGGGGTGGTCGCGAAGTTGACGGCGATCAGCAGCCCGGCCGCGCCCATCAGCATGGGCACCACCAGATGCCAGCGACGCTCCTTGTGCAGGTCCGCCGAGCGGCCTACCAGCAACATGAACACCGCCGCCAGCAGATAGGGAATCGCACTCAACCAACCGATGACCAGGTTATCGCTGAAACCCAGGCTCTTGATGATCGACGGCAACCAGAAATTGATCGCGTACACGCCGCTCTGGATACAGAAGTACACCAGGCCAAAGGCCCAGATCGCCGGGTTCTTGAACACCGCCAGCAGCGAATCGGTGGTGGTCTGCGGTTTGTTCGCCAGGTCTTCGGCGTGGTCGGCGCTGAGCACGGCGCGTTCCTGGTCGGTCAGCCACGTGGCGTTGGCGAAGGTGTCGCTGAGCAGGAAAAACGCCAGTGCCCCGAGGATCACCGTCGGGATGCCTTGCAGCAAGAACATCCACTGCCAACCCGCCAGGCCGCCCTGGCCCGCGGCGAAGTGGTTGAGGATCCAGCCGGAGAACGGGCTGCCCAAAAGACCGGACACCGGAATGGCGGACATGAACAACGCCATGATCCGGCCACGTCGGAACGTCGGGAACCATTGCGAAAGGTACAGCACCACGCCAGGGAAGAACCCGGCTTCAGCCGCGCCGGTGAACAGCCGTAAGGTGTAGAACTCGGTGGGGGTGGTGACGAACAGCAGGCAGGTCGACAGCGTGCCCCAGGTGATCATCATCAGCGCGATCCAGCGTCGCGGGCCGAATTTGCTCAGGGCCAGGTTGCTGGGTACGCCGCACAGCACGTAGCCGATGAAAAAGATCCCGGCGCCGAGGCCGTACACGGTTTCGCTGAACTTCAACGCGTCGAGCATCTGCAACTTGGCGAAGCCAACGTTGACCCGGTCGAGGTAGTTGAACAGGTAGCAGATGAAGATGAACGGAATCAAACGCAGGGTAATGCGTTTGTAGACGGTACTTTTTTCGTCGGGGGTAGCCAGGATTGCAGCTGCGCTCTGGGACATGGCGGGTCTCTCTTTATTATGATTTTTTGCGGGCCAAGGGGTAACGTTGACCGCCCCTTGAGTCTCGGCCAGCCTAAGGGGTCGTGTCTTTGTGCTCGAGCACAGGGTTTGATCGCAGGTGCTGTGCGCCTGACCAATCGCGCTGACGTTTACACTCAAGACAATTCACCCACGCCGCTTGCAAGGAACACCGCCCATGTTCGAACTCGATCACGACTTGGCCCAGGACATCGTCGACCGGGCGATGGCGATCCTGCCGTATAACGTCAACGTCATGGACAACCAGGGCCTGATCCTCGGCAGCGGCGAACGCGAGCGGGTCAATACGCGTCACGAGGGGGCGCAGTTGGTCTTGGCCAATGGCCGGGTGGTGGAAATCGACGAGCGCACGGCGCTGCATCTCAAAGGCGTGCAGCCGGGGATCAACCTGCCGCTGATGCTCGACCAGCGATTGATTGGCGTACTGGGCATCACCGGTGAGCCAGAACAGTTGCGCACCTACGCCGAACTGGTGCGCATGACCGCCGAAATGCTGGTGGGCCAGCGTAACCAGCAGGCCGAGCAACAATGGCGCCGTCAGCGTTGCGATGACTTGCTGGCGTTGCTGCTGGGGGACGCCGGGGATTCGCCGCGTTTATTGGACGAAGCGCGACAGATGGGCCTCAAGCCGCAATTATCGCGGGTGCCCTATCTGTTCGAACTGGGCCTGGAGCACGGCCCCGGGCAGACCGTCGAGGCGCTGAGTGCCTGGCTGATGTCCCGTTACCCGGACAGCTGGTGCCTGACCTCGTCCAAATCTTCCTTGCTCTGGTGCCGACCGGCCACGGCCTCGGTGGAGAACGAGCGGCTATTGGCCAAGCTCGACGGGCTGGGCTGGAACATTTTGCGCGTGGCGGTGGGCGGCCAGGCCGAAGGGCTGACAGGCCTGCGTCGCTGCTACCGGCGGGTGGCGGACCTGCTGGCCTACGGACGCGAGGTGTTGCCGCAATCGCGGCTGCTGGACCTCAGCCGCTATCGCCTGCCGGTACTGCTCTGGCGCCACCGCAGCGACGATGGCCTGGACGAGTTGCTGACACCGTTGCGCAAGGTCATCGCCAAGGACAGCAACGGCCAGTTGCTCGCGACCCTGCGCAGCTGGTGTGAACACGATGGCCAGAACCAGGCCTGTGCCGAGGCCCTGGGCATCCACCGCAACAGCCTGCGCTACCGAATGGAGCGCATTGCCGAACTGAGCGGCGTGGACCCGTTGCGCCTGGACGGGATGCTGGCGTTGTACCTGGGGGTTCAGTTGTTGCCGCAGACCGAGAGCACACCGATATAAAACTGTGGGAGCGGGCTTGCTCGCGAAGGCGTCGTGTCAGTCACCATTGATGTCGATTGATGCATCGTCTTCGCGAGCAAGCCCGCTCCCACAGTTGATCTCTGTTGTACGCAGCTCTTGAGTTCATAACAGGCCCCTGTGGGAGCGAGCTTGCTCGCGATGAGGCCATATCATTCAACAACTATCACCCCGCCAAACCGGTGTTTGTGAAATTGAACAATAATGCCCGGTGTCTTTTGTGCGGCTGACCGGCGTCATGGCGCCGGTCAGCTGGCAGCATGCAGTGCATCGGAACCGGAGAATAATATGAAAATAGTCATCGCCCCCGACTCGTTCAAGGACAGCCTCAGCGCCCAGGGCGTTGCCGATGCCATTGCCCAAGGGCTATCCCAGGTCTGGCCGGATGCCCAGTTGATCAAGTGCCCGATGGCCGATGGCGGGGAAGGGACGGTGGAGTCGGTGCTGGCCGCCTGCAACGGTGAGTGGCGCTGCATTCGGGTCCGCGGCCCTCTGGGCGCGCCCGTCGAGGCGCGCTGGGGTTGGTTGGCCGACAGCCGCACCGCGATCATCGAGATGGCCGAAGCCAGCGGTCTGCAATTGGTGCCTCCCGGGCAACGCGATGCCTGTTCCAGCAGCACCTATGGCACCGGCGAGTTGATTCGCGCCGCCCTCGATGAAGGCGCCGGGCGGGTGATCCTGGCGATCGGCGGCAGTGCCACCAACGATGCCGGTGCCGGTGCGATGCAGGCCCTGGGCGTGGTCTTGCTGGATGAGCACGGCCAACCCCTCCCACCCGGCGGCCTGGCCCTGGCGAACCTGTCGCGCATTGACTTGGCCGACCTGGATCCGCGCCTGGCCCAGGTCAGTTTCGAGATCGCCGCCGATGTCGATAACCCGCTGTGCGGGCCCCATGGCGCGTCGGCGGTTTTCGGTCCGCAGAAGGGCGCCTCGGCCCAGCAGGTGCAGGCACTGGACCGGGCCCTGGGGCACTTCGCCGAACACTGCGCCCAAGCCTTGAACAAGGATGTCCGCGACGAGCCAGGCAGTGGCGCCGCCGGTGGCCTGGGGTTCGCGGCCAAGGCATTTCTGGGGGCACAGTTTCGTACCGGTGTGGACGTCGTCGCCCAATTGACCGGGCTGGCCGATGCGGTTCGTGGCGCCGACCTGGTGATCACCGGCGAAGGCCGTTTCGATGCCCAGACCCTGCGCGGCAAAACCCCCTTTGGCGTGGCCCGCATCGCCCGCGAGCGAGGCGTACCGGTGGTGGTCATCGCCGGCACGTTGGGGGAGGGCTACCAGGCGCTGTATGAACACGGCATCGACGCCGCCTTTGCCCTGGCCAGCGGGCCGATGACCTTGCAAGAGGCCTGTACCGATGCCCCGCGCCTGCTGAGCGAGCGAGCCCAGGACATTGCGCGGCTTTGGCGGGCGGCGCACCCTCGCCATGGGGAAGTGACAGGCGCGGCTAGGACGCAGTGATCGTTCCCACGCTGGGAACGATCAAGCAATGGCCAGCGCCGCCGGTGTGGCGCTGGAGCAAAGCGGCCCACGAACTGTCGCGCCTGGCGGTGGGGTTGAATGCGATGGTGGCATGTAGCAATGCGCTTTCAGATACGCCTTGGTAACCCCTGCGCCATAGGTCAATTCCTCATCGATCACGGCTTTGACCGGTGTCTGGCTATGGCTGCTCAGGGCATGAAAGACCTTCAACGGCGATAACCTCCCGACATCCGCTGCGCGATTCGTCATTGGTGGTGTGCGGATAGTTGCCTCTCGATTAAATGTCCGGTTGCGAGCCAGCGCTACTGTCAGACCTGACAGGTCATACCGATGTGTGGGTGCGACTGGCATAAGTGATCGATTGATATAAGGTTGAGTCAGCCATATACCTGACAGGAGAACGGGATGCGCTTTTCAGCCTTGACCCAAAGGATTACCGGCGACGGTGCCGCTGCCTGGCAGATTCACGACCGGGCGCTGGCCCTGCGCGAGCAGGGCATGGATGTACTGCTGTTGTCAGTGGGCGATCCGGACTTCGACACGCCGCGCTCCATCGTTGACGCCGCCGTCGCCAGCCTGCGGGCCGGCGAGACTCATTATTCAGACGTCCGTGGCTTGTACACCTTGCGTGCCAGCATCGCCCGGCGTCATCGCCAGCGCTGCGGCCAGTCGGTGGGTGCCGAGCATGTGACCGTGCTGCCGGGGGCGCAGTGCGCGGTGTATGCGGTCGCGCAATGCCTGCTCAATCCCGGGGATGAAGTCATCATCGCCGAGCCGATGTATGTCACCTATGAAGCGGTGTTCGGCGCCTGCGGGGCGACAGTGGTGCCAGTGGCGGTGCGCCCGGAAAACGCTTTTCGGGTCGAACCGGCCGATGTGGCTCGACTGATTACCCCGCGGACCCGTGCGATGCTACTCAACAGCCCGAACAACCCGTCTGGCGCGAGCCTGCCGATGTCGACCTGGCAAGGCTTGGCGCGGCTGTGCATTGAACATGACTTGTGGCTGATCAGTGACGAGGTCTACAGCGATCTGCTGTACGAAGGCGAGCACATCAGCCCAGCCAGCCTGCCGGGCATGGCCGAGCGCACAGCGACGATCAACAGCTTGTCCAAGTCCCACGCCATGACCGGTTGGCGCATTGGTTGGGCCATCGGGCCTGAACCCTTGGCCGAACATCTGGCGAACCTGTCGTTGTGCATGCTGTTCGGCCTGCCGGACTTCGTGCAGCGCGCCGCCCAGGTGGCGCTGGAGCAGGATTTGCCTGAGGTGGCGCAGATGCACGAGGAATATCGCCAGCGCCGGGACCTGGTCTGCGCCATGCTCGATGACTGCCCGGGCCTCAAGCCGGTGCGGCCCGACGGTGGCATGTTCGTGATGGTCGACGTGCGCCAGACCGGCCTCGACGCCCAGGGGTTTGCCGAGCGACTGCTGGTCGGCTACGGCGTGTCGGTGCTGGCCGGCGAGGCATTCGGGCCCAGTGCGGCGGGGCATATCCGGATTGGATTGGTGGTCGATCAGGTGAAGCTGGCGGATGCATGCAGGCGGATTGCCTCGTGTGCCGCTGAGTCCTTACAACGGCGCTGAAGTTTTACAAATTCAATACACGCTCTTGTAGCGTATTCAAAAAGAGCCCCCATCCAGCAAGGGCGATGTCCGCATGCAAAGTGCGTTCATTTACAAGAGCTGAGATATTGCCGTTCGGTGCCTACTAAGGCGACGAACGGTATCCGCACCTGTCAACTCTGACAGTATTCAATCGGCCGGATAAAGAGTCGAATAGATTTTACTTGGGTTCTGCCATGTAGACCCGAGATGAACTACGCATCCTCAGTGCGGCGCCGATAATCTCATTCATCGCGAGTTGGAGTGGCAGGTGAGCGAATCGAAAGAGAGCAAAGACTCGGGTGAAAGAGAAAGGCCTCTGATGCGCAAAAGAAGCCCGATATTGGCTGACCTGAAGAAATTATCGATTCCCTTGATTATTGACGACAGTGATCCAGAAGGGCTCCTTCCCACAGGATCGCAGAATCAATCGTTACCTGTCGACGTGCCCGAGCGATGGCCAGAATTTGCGATTGCCGGTGAAGAAGACATTATCGAACTGTACTGGGAACGTCCCAATAATAGGACTGGCGTGCCCGTGCATACAGTTACACTTCCAGGTCCCATTACAGAGGATATGTTTCCCTATCCTCTGGAAGTACCGAAAAACAATCTTCAACCCGATGGTCGCTTCGAGATCTGGTACGAAGTTGTCATTACTGGTGGTGGCCCGGGGGCGCCTTCCGAACATCGATTCGTGACGGTGGATAGCCAACCGCCCAGTTACGATAAACAACTTGAGGCATTACTGTTCCCCAGTAATCTGCCGGGGAACGTTATCACCGCCGAGTATCTTCAGAACAATAATGACAAGGTCGAGTTTCGCCTTCCTTTGCCCATCTACACCGGCGCGGCGGATCGTGATGTGATTGAGTTGTACTGGTCGCCAACGAACCCACCCACAGAGAGTTTTGTCACCACGAAGACGGTTCTTCAGGCAGAGATCGATGCCGGAGACATTCGTGTGGATTTAGAGGGCGACGACATTCGTGCGCCGAACCAGAATGGCACCTTCCATGCCTTTTACAAAGTTCGGGATCGTGCCGGAAACGAAACGCTGACCTATTCGAAGCCTGCCACTGGGACCGTGTCCCTCATACCTTGGCCTAGCCGGCTCCCGCCGCCCACCGTGCCTCTGCACGACGATGATAACCTCGTGCACCGGGCCGATGCGCGGGCGCAGGTGCAGGCGGTCGTTGATAATATTCCCCCTCCGTTGCAACCCGATGATCAGATCGAACTGCTATGGGACGGGGTTGCGCTGCCCCGGCGCGACGCTGTTCTTCCGTTGCACATACCGGTGCCCTGGAGTGTATTGATCGCTAATGGGCCAGGGCCTTCGGTGGTCAAGGTGGGGTACAACTTCATTCGTAATGGTGGTTCGCGTCCCTCGGAAGAAGCCGATATCAACATCAATTTCACGGTTGCGGGTCAGGACCATCCCAATGCACCGGCGTTGCTTAACTCCCTTTTACCGCTCATCGATATAGTGGGCGGTTCGGGCGTGCCCAATGTGCTGTTGCCCACTGACCGGGCTTCTCCGGTGATCCCGAAGCTGAAACTTTATCAGGCGCCGAATCCAGGGGAGCTGCTTGAACTCTACTGGGGCCAATACAATGGAGCCGTCGCCACTTATACCGTGCAGGCAGGGGATGTCGAAGGCGCGGAAGTTTCGTTCTCCGCCGTATCCTGGGACGTAATCGACACAGAACCCAATAACACGAGATTGCCGGTTTACTACACCACCAGTAACGGGGTGAATGAACAGCAATCCGAAAATACTTATGTGCGAGTTCAAGTCACCACCATCGATGATTTGCCTGCACCGATTTTTGAAGATGCCGATGGTTTTGGTTATATCGGTTGCGAAGATAAACCGTGGGAAGGGATTCGGGTTCGCATCAAATTCGACAGCGGTCATTTTGCAACAGGCGACCAGATCCTGGTGTTCTGGCAAGGCTATCGAGCATTCAATTCCACCGATCCAATTGCGGAAACCTACGGCGAGTTTCCGCAAGAGATAAGGCCTGAGCATATTCGTGACGGTTTTGTCGACGTCTGGATCCGGCCCTTCGATCCTTACATAAAACTGGTGTCGCGAGGATCGTGGGGCGCCTATTACACACTGACCAAAACGGATGGACAGTTTGGCACTTCTCCGGCACCCGAAAATTTAAAGATCGTTGAAACCGTTACGGAAGAACTGTGTGCCGCTTCTAGACATGAGGATTGAAAATCTACGAGCTTCTTGATGTCGGGCTCGTTGGAAAGGCAATGGGTAGTCAGTATTTTAGCTATTCATGGATATATCTGATTGATATCTACCGGAGCTGAAAAAATGAATGACCAGACCAAAAGCAAGTTGACTGCTGCGCAGGCTCGCCAGGCCTACAATACGTGGTATTTGCATGAACGATCCAAGCAACTAGCAGATAAGTTGGATCCGATAATTATTCCGGACTATTTTCCTGGATTCCCCGAATACACAGGGTATGTACCTCGGAGGCTGCAGGAAAAAGATCTTGAATTGCAGGTCGAGGAATGGCCAGAGCCAGCCGGAAATAACGAGACAGATGTACTCAGGATTTACGTCAGGCCCAAAGGGAGCGAAGAGTGGGGAGAGCCTACGGATACGCATGACGCTGTCGGGCCATTTCTTCCTGGCGACTTTCCCTATGATACCACCGTCGATGCTTCCGCTTTTGCAGAGGAAGGGACTTACGAGCTGATGTACACCGTATCGATCGAGTCGGGAGACACTTCGGAATCTGATATAGCGGAGCTCCATATCGATAAGACTCCGCCCAATGACAATCAATCAGCTGTTGCTTTGGAGTTCCGAGATCAGGAGGCTAAAGACAGCGGGTTGACCAGGGCCTACCTGGACAGTGTCCGTACGACAGGCGTGCCTATGATCGTACCTGGTTATACAGGCCGACGTAATCAGGATCAGATCGAAGTTTACATTAAGGTAGAAGAGGACATTGTTCCGAAACTGATATTTGATGAGGTGATTCCTAATAATCGGATAATTTGGATCCCGGTTATAGTCTTCATGGGTAAAGAAGATGGACTGCTGGCTATAAGGTTCAAGCTGAAAGATATCGTGGGTAATGTCGGTCCGGAATCGGTGCCTCTCGAAACTCATCTGCTGCTGCTTGATCCTCCTGTTGGGCCGTTCCGTCCCTTGAGAGTGCCGCTAGCGGAAGACGCCAAGACATTGATTGATCTGGCCGACGTTCGAGCGGGCGTCCGGGCCTTGGTGCCGCTCTATACAAACCACGGAAAGAACGATCGTATTTACCTGACGTGGGGCACGCATACGGCCCGTTTTCCCCACAGGGTAGGAATTAGTCCATCAGACCCAATCATTATTGACGTAAGCGATACTGAACTGATCGAACCGGATTACGGTGCCGCGACTGGCGAAAAACCGACGGCCGTTACCTATCAGATAGTACGGGGCTACGACACGTACGATGCTGACAGCGCGCGGAACATCAACGTCGATTTATCTCAGGTCATCGACCCTAGCATTCTGCCAATGGTGGTTGTCCAGGGAGGTGGCCCAGCGCCAGAAGATAATAAGTTGTTGGTGTCCGACATCGGATTTAATGCAACGGCGACTTTCACAGTGCCTGCGGGTCTGGTCGGCGTTGACTGGGCGAGGCTGTACTGGGGCGATCTACCCAATTACGTAGCTGAAGTAACACCCGTGCCGGCTGTAGGCGCTGATGTCATATTCGATGTGCCTTGGACCGAGATCGAGAAGGTACCGGGTATTGAGATTGGCGTGTGGTATGAGGTAGGTGTGACCGATGATAACAACCCTGCCTCTTCTCCCAAGACGCCAGTGAATGTAGAGGCGGCAGTGCCCATCAGGCTGGAAAATCCGGAGTTTCCTGATGCTCGATTCGTAAACAACCTTTGGTGGATCAATTGCTCGTCCTGGCTCGGTCCGGACGCTAACTTGCGGTTGCATATTCCACCGAATCCAAGGTTGACGGCAGGTCTGCAAATGGACATTACCGTACAGGGTTATTCCGATTTTCCACCTGTCACCCCAGTGGGAACGCCTTGGACAATGTCGATTCCTTCACTGAGCCAATCACAAGTGGAGGATGGCTTTGTAGAAACGGTTGGGCCCAGGACCACTTATTTTGACGATCTGCTAGGGCGCAGGGGGGCGTTGAAGGTCGACTATACGGTGGTGGTCGGCACGTCGACCTTGTCAGGCACGCTTTCGATACGTGCCGCTTCGAAGGATGCGGCAGGTCTGTGTCCAATAAACCCTGATATTCCTTAGGTCCTGAAAAAGTTAGGAAGCGGAAAGAAAAAACGCGGATTTTTTCTTTCCGTTGTTATTTCTCCAAAGGGTCGAGAAGTTCCGTTGATGAATTTGGGATTTTTCTTGGTTGTATTTGGGATTTTTCCTACACGCCGTGGGTAGTTGTTTAAGTATCCTGCCGCCGCCTTGCACTTTGATTGCCGCTGAGTCGTGAGGAAGTGCACGTTTACTCTTACTTCAGGTCCATCACTATGTATTCCTCGAATTCCACACGATTGCTTTTGTCCGGTATAGCGCCGGTGTCTTGTTCCCTTGTTTTATCGATGTTGGTCAACACATCGGCGCAGGCCGACTTGGTAGGAAATGGCGAAGTCAGGGATGTTGCCCCAGGTACCCCGAGTGATCGCTACGAAGTTATCACCGGTTCCACGCTCAATGTGAATGGCGCCAATATCATGGATGTCATTTCAAGAAGCTCCACAATCAATGTCCGCCCGGGTAGTACGACCCAGCAGATATGGGCAAGTGAAGGTTCGCGAGTGAATCTTGATGGTGCCACGGTGACGGCCACGGGTACCGGAGGCATCGCTGGGGTGCGACTGGAAGCCAGTGAAGCAACGATCAACAACAGCACCGTGACCAATGCCAACGGGATTGGCCTCCACTTGTTGCAAAGCCTCGGAGTGGGATCGTCGGCGACGGTATCCAACAGCGTTATCAAAGGATCGGAAGGCGGCGCCTTCGCTTCGGCGTTGAGCACCTTGGATATCCGCAACTCGCATATCGAAGGTACGGGCGCCAATAGCTACGGCGTCAGGTTGTTCAGTGCCGACGCGACATTCACCGACAGCACGATTATCGGCGGCCTGAATGGACTCGATCTGCGGGGCAATCGGCCACTTCCCCGCGAAGGCAACGTGTTGCTCGATGGCACGACCGTCGAAGGAAAAACCGGTGCCGCCATCCGTGTCGTGCCTGCCGGCGCCGCCTCCACGGTATTCAATATCAATCTGACCAATGGCTCGAATCTCATCGCAGGCAATGGCAATTTGCTTGAAGTTGTCGGCGGCGCCACGGCGAACATGGATGTGAGCAACAGTGGCGGTGTCGTGCTGAAAGGCAATATTGATGTCTCCGAAAACAGCACTGTCAATCTGAGTTTCGATCAGGGCCGTATGGAAGGTGATTTCATTGTCGAGTCCGGAAGTACCGGCACCCTGAGGCTCGCCAACGGTTCGTTCTTCAAAGGTAATCTGACCAACGTTTCCGGCGTGACGATCAACAGCGCTTCCGACTGGGAAATGGCTGGCGACAATACGGTTGGCGCCTTGGCCATGGACGGGGGAAGGGTGGTCTTCGGCGGTGCTGGTGAGTTCTATCAGTTGAATGTGGGCACCCTGACGGGCGATGGAACCTTCAAGATGGATGTCGACTGGGCCACCAATGAACACGATGTGCTCAATGTCACCGGCGTTGCCAGCGGGGCTCACGAGTTGCAGGTGAACGGTTCCGGCGTCGATCCGGCGTCTCCACAAGCGCTGACCCTGGTGCACACGGCGGCGGGCGACGCTACCTTTGGCCTGGTCGGTGATCAAGTGGATGTCGGGACCTACTCGTATAAATTGGTTTCCGCCGCGAATGGTTCAGGGGGAACTGATTGGTTCCTCGACCCTGAGACGGCGACGATCAGTCCCGGTACCCGTACGGTCATGGCCCTGTTCAATACCGCTCCAACAGTCTGGCTGGGTGAGCTGACCAGCCTGCGCAGCCGCATGGGTGAGTTGCGTTTCAACGCAGGCAAAACGGGTGCGTGGGGCCGTACCTATGGCAACAAGTACAATGTGGATGCGGCTTCCGGTACCGGCTACAAGCAGACTCAGCAAGGCTTCTCCCTCGGTGCCGACGCGCCGCTGCCCGTGGGCGATGGACAATGGCTCATTGGCGCGATGGCGGGTCACAGCAACTCTGACCTGGATTTGAGCCGCGGCAGTTCAGGCACCGTGAAAAGTTACTATGTGGGGGCTTATACGACGTGGTTGGACGCGGACACGGGCTACTACTTCGACGGTGTGCTCAAGCTGAACCGTTTTCATAATGAGGCGAAAGTCTCAATGAGTGACAGCCGCCGTGCCAAGGGTTCCTACAACACCACGGGCCTGGGCGGCTCGGCGGAGTTCGGACGGCATATCAAGCTGGACAACAACTACTTCATTGAACCCTATACCCAGTTCTCCACGGTGGTGATCCAGGGTCAGGATTATGGTTTGGATAATGGTATGCAGGCCGAAGGCGACCGCACCTATTCTTTCCTCGGCAAGGTCGGCATGACCGGCGGGCGTAATTTTACGCTGGACGACGGCACGGTGCTGCAGCCTTATGTCCGGCTGGCGATGGCCCATGAGTTCGCCAAAAACAACGAGGTGAAAGTCAATAACAACGTATTCAATAACGACCTTTCGGGTTCGCGCGGTGAACTCGGAGCGGGTATAGCCGCGCAGCTCAGCGAGCGTTTGCAACTGCATGCCGATTTCGACTATGCCAATGGCAAGAATATCGAAATGCCGTTCGGCGCGAACGTGGGGCTACGCTACAGCTGGTAAACGCTGGAACTGACTGGAAATAACCCAAAGAACCCTGCCGCAGTGCAGGGTTCTTTGCGTTTGAAGTGCTCATCTTACCTCCCGATGCCCAGGCCCGTGCCGCTCGGGTTAAGGTCCCATAACCCCCATGTAGCGCCATTGGACATGGTCAGCGCATACATATACACCGGTGGTAATGGATACTTGACGCTGCTGGACCATGTGTAGGCGCCCCCCCAAGGCCAGCGGCCCCGGTAGGCGGCGCTGATTGCATTCAGCGTACCGAGATCCGGAACGCTCAAGCCACGTGAAGCGGCTACGTTGCGAATCGTCTGGTAATGCCCGCCTCCGAGGTTATGACATAGCCAGACACCAGTCACCGTAACGGTGTAGCTTTTCGACTGCGTTGGAGTGGCCGAGTCGGTCACGGTGATGGTCGTGCCGCCATTGCGGCGCACGGTCACCAGCCCGGATTGATCAATCTCGGCGGCTGCCGGGTTGCTGGAACTGTACCAATAGGGGGGTATGCCGCCGGTGGCGGTGTGGCGTACCGACGTGCCGCCGCCGAAATTGGGCAGCGCGGCGCTGCCGACGAGCATGTAGGCCGCTCCACTCAATGTGACGGGGCTTTGATTGAAGTTCAACGGTGGCGTTGGCGCGCGTACGCTAAAAGTCCGCGGCTGTGAAATGGGTACGTTGTCGCCATACAAGGCTTTGGCGGTCAGGCTGTAGTCTGCCGGGGTCACCGCCAGCTGTGGCAGGTGCCAGATACCCCCGGCATCCGCTGTGATTTCGGGGGCTGTCGTCGTGGTGCCAAGGATCTGCACGACCTGATAGGCACTGGCATTACCGCTCAAGGCCACTCGATTGTCGGTCGTGGTGGCACCGTTATTGAGTTCGCCGCGGGAGTCTCGAACGCTGCTGATACTCGGATTGACAACGCCCGTCACCGTGAATGACCGCGGTGCGGACGGCGGAACGCCTTGGCCATACAGCGCCTCGACCACAACGTTGTAACGCTGAAGGGCCAAGGCGCTGAAGGTGGTACTCCAGACACCGTCGCCATCAGTCGGCTCTTCTGGAGCCGGCGTTGTAATCCCCGTGATTCTTACGTTCTGCCTGGCATTGGCTTGGCCTGTCACCGTGACTTGCCGATTGGCGGTGTAGCCTTCATGGATAATCTCACGCCAGACATCCCTGATACTGGTGATGGAAGGGGCGTTGGCGGCTTCTACGGAAAAAGTCCGTGGCGATGAAACAAAGCCGCTGCCGTCCAGGGCATGGGCGGTGAGCCGGTAAGATTTCACGCTCAGCGGGGACATGATATGAAACCAGGATCCATCGATGTCTACCGGTACGGTCGCTCCTGGCGAGCTGCCGTCGTAGAGCTGGATACTGGAGTCCGGCGTTGCCGTGCCACTCAATCTCACACTGGTGTCGAGGGTGTTTTCGCCTTCACCCACTTCGCCCCAGGAGTCCCTGACACTGGTGATCTCTGGAACGACCCAGTCATGATGGGTCTTGAAGGTGTAGCGGGTGAGGGGAAAGGTAAGCCCATAGATTTCTTCTGTTTCAGCGCCGAAGCCCACCTTGCACACCACGGTTAACGGTGTGTTGTGGCCGAGTCGTTCCAGCTCGGTTCGCAACGCCACTTCACTCAGGCCATTGGCGACCTGGCTGTCGTTCAGTTCATGGCTGTCCAGCAATGCAATGGTGTAGCGCGTTCCAGTCTCAGTGTTGCCCTCAAGTCGAAACCAGATGCGCTGCTTGGCGGCAATGAACGGCCATTTTCCAAGGGTGACGTTGGCATTTGCGGTAAAGGTTGCCAGGTTCAACACCATCGTCGTGTCGTTTGCCTGGGTAATCCGTGGTTTGGGCAACTGGTGTTCCGGATCCTGGAAGGCCAATACTTTCAGCGCCAGGGTTTTGGAAGGAAAGATGAAGCCTTTGTACGTCACCTCATAGCCGAGCATCACGTTACGGTTGATATTGGCGCCGACCACCGAGGCCGGGACGTTGAAACGAACGCTGCCGGTGGTACTGCCGGGCAATTCCAAATCATCGGAGGTACCCGCTCCGGGGGTACCCAGCCAATTCAAATGAACCCCGTGTGGCTCATCCATGCTTGCGTATCGCACCTCTACCGTGGCGCCGGCGAGTGCATTCATCGGATCCAGCTCATCGGCGGGCGAGGCTTCGATCACCTCCGGCACGGGCAATTCGCCCAGCAGGTCACCGATGACCAGCTCAAGCAAGCCCGAATAGCGATACCGGCCGGTGAGTTTTTCAAGGACAACATAACGAATCCGGACGATGTCGTTGATGTTCGGTTCGATGTACTTGCGCAGGATAGTAAAGTCCAGTGCCTTGCCGGCGCTGACCTGGGATATCGATACCCAATCGCTGGTGCTGCCATCTCCAGGATTGCCATGCCAGTAGTAGGTGAGAATGTCGCCTTGGGCGGTGCCGAGGTAGCCGATACGCAGTGTCACGCTGCCGGTATGAATGTACGGGTCGAGTTTATTATCCGGCGCTTCAACGACCCGGGGCGCAGGGATGTCGGCACGGATGACCTGGACCAGGGCGTCGAGGACGTCGGACTCCCTGACGTCATACACGACGGCGTTGTCGTTGGAGACCCAGTAGTTCAGTTTCAGGCTGCCTCCCCGCAGGACCTCGATGTGTTCACCGGGGACGAACATCACAATGTCCGTGCCGACTTCATTGTTGCTGACAATGTGCTCGTCTTCATGCAGGTATGGGCCTGCGTTGTTGGCCTTTTCACCCAACCAGACCAGTTTGAGATGGTCGCCATCCTGCATTCCCGGATAAGCGTGGATGATCACTGTGGCGAAGGGCTGGTCCGGTTCGAGTGTGTCCCCAATCAGTTCTATAAGGGTCGGCGCGGGTAGGACGGACACCTGCCCCTGGACGTTTGCAAAGGCGTGTTTGGATGACAGCGGAGGATCACCGTTGGCTTTTTCCAGGATATAGAATGCGTCGCCAGACCCGCCCGCCAGGGCACGGATTTCAGCGTTGGGAATCTCGAACTCATAGACGTAGGGCAGGTTGTCGATGACTTTGGATTGGCGGTTTTCCAAGGGCAGGCCGACCACTGGAGTACCGATCCAGGTCATGTTCAACGTGTCGTTCAGGGCAAAGTCGGGTGCGAGCGCGAAAATCTGGATCGTTACGGGCCGTTTGCCCAGCGTCGGCAAATCGATAACACCATTGGAAGCGCCCTTGATGATGGGTGCGGACAGTCGCGCGGCGCCGGCATCTACTTGCACATAAGTGCGCGAAGAATATTTTTCGGCATAATTCCAAACCAGATCGAACACCATGTAGTGCACTAGCAGTCGAGCACTGTCTCCGCCGGCCAGGATGGTCTGCTGGTCGATCCTGATGAAGATCGAATCGGTAGTCGCCGCCTCTTGCGCGGTTATTTCGCGGTATACAAAGGCGCTACCCCAGGCCAACTGAATGGTGTCGTGGGCCGCACGACCGGGGTAATGCATGATCTCAAGGTCGAACCCGTCCTTTGCGGAGCCGGCGTCCACCCCGTTATCGATCACATCCTGAGGGGGCAGCGGAGCCTTCAGTTCCGAATGACCGGGGTTATGAGGTTCTCTATCCTTGCCGCCTGGTCGATCCAGCTTGATACGCAAACGCCAGGGTGTCGACCCGTCGCTGGGCGCGGTTTCGCCTACGCGGGTCAACTTGAAGTGGAAGTTCTCGCCCCAGGTGGGGGCGATTTTTTCGTGTGGCAGTGGCAAAAACAGGCGCTTGCTAAGCCCTCCGCGCGGAACAGTCTCCTGGGCGACGATTTCATCGTTCAGGTAGACATCGACATGGTCGCCTTCTTTCTGTTCGTTCCAAGGATCGATAACGCAAAGTGCGTCCTTGGGAGGGTCTTCGGTCTGGGGCGGGATGGCGAGGTCGAAGACAATGCTGCGGTTGATTCCGAAGTCAGCATCGATTACCGGACTGGTCCAACCTGCAATGAACAGCCCCCGGAGTTCCAACGGTGCTTGGGAAGGGTCCAGTGGAGGAAGCAGCCAGGGCATGAACCGGGTCATGGGGAACGTCCATTGGTAGGGGGCTGAACCCTAATCTGCTAGTCGGGTGAGGATTTGCCAACTGTCAGGATTGACAGGTTGAGTCGCCGTTGGTCGGTTATGGCCTGGTTTGCGTATATCCGGTCAGCGGCCACGCTCCCTACGACTTACTGTCAACTCTGACAGTAGGCACATCTCCCTTTCAGGCATTGAATAAACCCAGACCTCATCCGACTGGGAGCCTGCCATGGACACTGCCGACAACACCCCTCTGGATTACGAACCTCTGGATATTCCCGACGGCGGTCCGGCGCATCTGCCGGCTCCAGTCGACAGCGTCGGCATCAACATCGCCGCCGCCAAGCTCGTCTTTCCCCACCAGGGGTTGCGCCTGCTTCTACCGCCCTGGGGCGACCGCATGGGCCGGGGCGATTCCTACAGGATCAAGTTGGGCCCTGTCCCCGTGCTGACGGGCTCTATCGATGAAGAGAGTCAGGTGGGCCAGTGGGTCGAGCGGTTTATCCCGGTAGGCGGGCTGGTCGATGGGGACTTCGACCTGAGCTACGACGTGAAAATACTCGGGGACCCCGACTACAGGCCTTCGGAGGTGACGAAGATCCACGTCAAGATCGACTTCGCCCCGCCCGGTGGCCCCGATCAGAACGGCGATACGCCCGGTCACTCCGCACTGAAACTGACGATCCCACCCGAGTTCCTGCCGCCCGGCGCGGTGGACCAGGAGGCCGCCAAGCGAGGTGTCCCGGTAACCATCGAGCCTTACCCGATCATGGCCGAAGGGGACCGGATCAAGCTGTTCTGGGGCGGCGAACACGTCTGGGGCCGTGTAGAGAAAGAGCACCTGCCGCCACAGAACACGCCTTTGGTGATCACCGTCGATGAAGCCACCATTATCGAGGCCAAGGACACCGATGCCAACGGCCTGGCGGTGGTCTTTGAAGTCTATGACGTGGTGGACAACAAATCCGACGACTTCAGTGCCGAAGTGCGGGTGATCGTGGACACCGGCAACTCGCGCTTGACGGCGCCGCTGGTCAAGGAGGTGTTCAATCTGGAGCTGGACGTGGACCAGCTCGGCGAGGCGGACCTGACCTTTCAAGTGGTCGCGATAGATGCCAATTTCGAGGTGGGTGATGAAATCGAGATGCATTTGACGGGCATAACGGCGGAGGGGGAAAAGATCGACGAAGTCATCTTCGCGCTGGAGAAAATTCTCAGTGTCCCGAGTATTCCCGAGTTCAAACGTCCGAGCGCCGAGGTGCGACAGCTGGCCGGCGGTCTCCATGCGGCTTTCTTCTACCGGCTGATCAAGGCGGATGGGAGCCCCGACCTTTTTTCGAAAGTGTTTGCCCCGCGGATCGTGGGCCGGGCCAATCCCCTGGCGGCCCCGATCCCCCTGGACGAGATCGCCGGCACACTCGATCCACAACTGCCCAGTACGACCATCGAGATCCCGCTGGACCCGGCCATGGAAGAGGGCAATGCCATTGCGTTGATCTGGGACGGTATCACCGAGAGCGGCAGCCCTTACGAGCCCGACTTGCCCCTGCATCCGCTTAGCCAGAACGAAGCGGAGGGTCGCGTGCCGATCGAAATCGTCGTGACCGGCGAGCACCTCACCGTCATTGAAGGCGGCACGCTCGATCTGTACTACAAGCTGTTGCGCGATGTGGTGAGCCGGGAAGTCATCGCAGAAGAGTCACTGCACGCTGACCTGCTGAGCATCGGTATTCCCCTGGCTGAATTGCCGCTGCCGGTAGTCGAAGGCGAGAACGACGGCGTGCTGGACCCGGCGGACAAACCGAACGGCACGCGCTTGATCGTTCGCCAATACAGCGGGCAAAAGGCCGGAGACCGGGTGCATAGCTTGTGGTGGGGGTCGAAAACCGGGCGGTATCGGGACTCGATTCGGGTGACTGAATTTACCGAGAACCAAGACCTCCCGTTCCCCATCACCGCCGCGTTGATCGAGGGGAATCGGGATGGCACGGTGCGGGCGATGTATTGGGTCAAGCGGGTTGCGGGCGGGACCAGTCCGTCAGAAATCTTGCAGATGAGCATTGGCTCGGCCTTGGACTTGACTGCACCTTCGATAAAAGAAGCCAACGGCGCCACCCTGAACCCAGTCAATGCCAAGGACGAGTTGACAGTCGTCGTGCCGGCCAACGCCGCGCTGCGTCCCGACGACAAACTGAAAGTCACTTGGACCGGCGCACCGGGCACGCCCGCCGAGGGTTCGCACACCTCGGGCGAATGGCCGGTCAGGGATGGGTGGAATGTTCCGATTCCGAACAGCGTGGTGGCTTTCAGCTTGGGTAAAGCGGTGATGGTGACCTACACGGTGATCCAGAACGGGGTGGAGTCACCGCGCTCGGATCCGTTTACGTTGAATGTGCAGGCGATGCCTGTGGCTAGCCTGCCGATGCCGCTGATTCCGGAGGCGGCGCAGGGTGGGATTGGTACTGAGTTGGATTTGAGTACATTTACCGGACATGCTCGCGTCACTGTCGCCCCCTGGCCGTTGATTGCCGTTGATCAACGAGTCTGGCTGAAGTGTGAGGGGACTGCGAGCGATGGCTCGGATTACACGATTCCGCTTTATATCGGCTCAGAGATCACCTCAGGCCAAGTGGCCGGCGGGCTCTCCACGACGCTATCACGGAGCGAGCTGGAGAAGCTTCGCGATGGTTCTGAGCTCAAGGTTGTGCTACTGGTGACGTTCAATCGCACTAATAATCAGAGCGAGGCCATTCCCTTCCCGTTGCGCACCTATGTCTTGGTTTCTTTCGATCACTACACCCCGTTCACGAATGGAGACATGAACGGCTGGGAGAAATCGAACGGAGTCGTTACGATCAAAAATGAGAGCGGTAATGACTATTGCCAGCTTGGATTCGGGACTATGCAAGTATCGACCATAATTGCGAACATAGGAGGGCTGCGTCCCGGGGGCAGATATGAGTTCAGCATACGTGCCCGTAAAGCGTCTCCGGCAGGTGCTTTGCACTGTAGGGTGCAACAGGTATTACATGCTAAGTCGCTCGCTCCAGAGTGGAGAACGTTCTCAATCACATTCGAACCAATTAATACAGTGGTGCGGATAGAAATTCATAATGGAACGCAGCCTGGACAAGACTATGTGACCGACATCGACGACATCCGGATTCGTTCGCTTTGACAGGGGTCAAGCAGATAATTTGATCGTTTCCCCAAGAAAAGGGGACGCATTTATTATCCGCTTGGCGAACGGTTTGGAAGTGGATAACAGAACAGCGGCGAGACCCTACAGGACAATCCCGAGGAGTGCCTACTGTCAACTCTGACAGTAGGCACATCCTCCTTTCAGGCATTGAATAAACCCAGACCTCATCCGACTGGGACCCTGCCATGGACACTGCCGACAACACCCCCCTGGATTACGACGCGCTGGTCATTCCCGACGGCGGCCCTGCGCATCCGCCGGCTCCAGTCGACAGCGTCGGCATCAACATTGCTGCCGCCAAGCTCGTCTTTCCCCACCAAGGGTTGCGCCTGCTTCTACCGCCCTGGGGGGACCGCATGGGCCGGGGCGATTCCTACAGGATCAAGTTGGGCCTTGTCCCCGTGTTGACGGGCTCTATCGATGAAGAGAGTCAGGTGGGCCAGTGGGTCGAGCGGTTTATCCCGGTAGGCGGGCTGGTCGATGGGGACTTCGACCTGAGCTACGACGTGAAAATACTCGGGGACCCCGACTTCAGGCCTTCAGTGGTGACGAAGATCCACGTCAAGATTGACTTCGCCCCGCCCGGTGGCCCGGATCGGGATAGCGATACGCCCGGTCACTCCGCACTGATACTGAAGATCCCGGCAGAGTTCCTGCCACCCGGTGCGGTGGATCAAGAAGCTGCGAAACAAGGCGTTCCAGTGACCATCGAGCCTTACCCGATCATGGCCGAAGGGGATCGGATCAAGTTGTTCTGGGGTCGTGAACACGTCTGGGGAACGGTAGAAAAAGAACATTTGCCGCCACAGAACACCCCCCTGGTGATCACCGTCGATGAAACCACCATTGTCGAGGACACCGATGCCAACGGGCTGGCGGTGGTCTTCGAAGTCTATGACGTGGTGGACAACAAATCCGACGACTTCAGTGCCGAAGTGCGGGTGATCGTGGACACCGGCAACTCGCGCTTGACGGCGCCGCTGGTCAAGGAGGTGTTCAAACTGGAACTGGACGTGGACCAGCTCGGCGAGGCGGACCTGACTTTTCAGGTGATCGCGGTGGATGCCAACTTCGAGGTGGGCGATGAAGTCGAGATGCATTTGACGGGCATAACGGCGGAGGGGGAAAAGATCGAAGAAGTCATCTTCGCGCCGGAAAAAATTATCGATGTCCCGAGTATTCCTGAGTTCAAACGCCCCAGCGCTGCGGTGCGACAGCTGGCCGGCGGTCTCCATGCGGCTTTCTTCTACCGGCTGATCAAAGCGGATGGAAGCGATGACTTGATCTCCAAAATATTCTCCCCACGGATCGTGGGCCGGGCCAATCCCTTGGCAGCCCCGATTCCCCTGGACGAAATCGCCGGCACACTCGATCCACAACTGCCCAGTACGACCATCGAGATCCCGCTGGACCCGGCCATGGAAGAGGGCAATGCCATTGCGTTGATCTGGGACGGTATCACCGAGAGCGGCAGCCCTTACGAGCCCGACTTGCCCCTGCATCCGCTTAGCCAGAACGAAGCGGAGGGTCGCGTGCCGATCGAAATCGTCGTGACCGGCGAGCACCTCACCGTCATTGAAGGCGGCACGCTCGATCTGTACTACAAGCTGTTGCGCGATGTGGTGAGCCGGGAAGTCATCGCAGAAGAGTCACTGCACGCTGACCTGCTGAGCATCGGTATTCCCCTGGCTGAATTGCCGCTGCCGGTAGTCGAAGGCGAGAACGACGGCGTGCTGGACCCGGCGGACAAACCGAACGGCACGCGCTTGATCGTTCGCCAATACAGCGGGCAAAAGGCCGGAGACCGGGTGCATAGCTTGTGGTGGGGGTCGAAAACCGGGCGGTATCGGGACTCGATTCGGGTGACTGAATTTACCGAGAACCAAGACCTCCCGTTCCCCATCACCGCCGCGTTGATCGAGGGGAATCGGGATGGCACGGTGCGGGCGATGTATTGGGTCAAGCGGGTTGCGGGTGGTACTTCTGCCTCAGAAATATTGCACATCAGCATCGGCGTGCAGGCGATGCCGACCCTCGATAACGTCAAGGATGACAAGGGTGCAGAAATTCCGGAATGCACTGAAACGGTCACGGCTACCGTTTCGGTAAACGGAACGGCCAGCAAGGGACGTGATGTCGAGATCTACGATGGCAGCGGGCCAACGGCTGAATTGAAAGGTACCGCAACAGCTGACGCTGTGACGGGTATCTGGTCGCTCGCGGACATCGCGGTTGCTGAAGGAGGGCATCGGTTTTATGCCAAGGCGCTGTATAACACGGGTGGATCACCTTACTCGAATGTTCGGTTATTTACGGTGGGTTCGGTCCTGAACCCTGACGCCCCTTCAGTAAAGGAGGCTATCGGAGATCAGATCAACCTCATTGATGTGCCCAACGGCGCCACTGTGCAGATCCCGATTGAGGCTGCTCTCAAGGATGGCGACTCCGGCATGGTGCGTTGGGTTGGTCTGGCTGGCGTTGGCAGTATTGAGGTGCCCTTCAACGTCGTGGCCGGCGATGAGGGAAAGATCAAGGAGGTAACTGTTCCGCGTTCGGTGGTGGAGGCAAACGTCGATCGATCCATTACGTTGGACTATCTATTACAGCGCCGCGGTAGCGAGTCTGCGGTGCCTTCCGAGTCGGCGGTCTACGATGTAAGACAACAGGCAGGCTCCGGCCAGTTATTGGTCATGGGGGCGCGCGCTAACTCGTTTGGGTATTGGACGCGCCGCAGGGGGCCCATCTACCTGGTAGCGCTGGATGCAACGACGCGTCAGCCGCTCGAGGCGCTTTGGCAATATGAGGGGGAGGTGGAGGAGGTCAGAGCAAGCCGTTTCAGGGATACTCAACCCTGGCGGCTGTTGCGGGTACACACTACCAACGATCAGCTTCGACTAAACCCTGCCAATGTTTTTGCCAATGGGGACGCTTCCCTATTAGGACAACAAGCAGCTGCGTTTGCGGCTCGGCGCGATTGCGGGAACTTGGTGGGGTGGGGAATTGCCGGTTACGGCGGTTCGATTCCCGAGCCCATCGCTGCATTGAACGACATCCTTGAAGTAACAGGCGGCCTCGCTGTGTTTGTCGCACGAAGAGCCAATGGCCAAGTGGTGGCCTGGGGCGACAGGAATCATGGCGGCGTGGTACCTGAGCCGATCAGCGAATTACGTGACATCGTCGAGGTAACCAGCTCTCAATGGGCTTTTGTTGCACGGCGCGCCACTGGCCAAGTGATAGCTTGGGGCGACCGTGCATATGGTGGTAGTGTCCCCGAACCGATCGCCAACCTGAGCGACATTGTCGAGGTGACGGGTGCTCTACGTGCCTTTGCAGCTAGGCGCATCACCGGTCAGGTCGTGGCCTGGGGCTACCCTGGGGGGCCGGAAAGCAATCCACCAGGGGCTATCACCGATCTAGTGGACATCGTAGACGTAGCGGGCGCTAGCGCTGCTTTTGCTGTCCGCCGTGCCAACGGTCAGGTGGCGGCTTGGGGGGCAATGGCGGCGATGTCCCGGAGGCAATCTCCATGCTGGAGGACATCATCGAGGTGGTGGGTTCCAATCTGGCTTTTGCAGCGCGCCGTGCCAATGGTTGCGTGGTGGGCTGGGGCAGTGTGAATTCTGGCGGCTCAATTCCAGAGCCTATCGCCGCATTGGATGACATCGTCGAGGTGACTGGCAGTAGAGGTGCTTTTGTCGCACTGCGTGCCAGTGGCCATGTCGTGGGCTGGGGCGATATCACCTATGGCGGCGGAATCCCATTATTGATCCGCGAATTGAACGATATCGTCAAGGTGACCAGCAATTATGGTGCTTTTGCCGCTCTGCGTTCCAACGGTACAGTGGTTACCTGGGGGCATTCAGAATGGGGCGGTGAATCCAGTGCAGTGATCGATCAATTGGTCGATGTAAGGGCTATCTATAGCAATGCCGTGGCTTTCGTAGCGTTGACCGCAGACGGACGCGTTGTCACCTGGGGCAGGGCGGAATCGGGCGGCGACAGCGAAGCCGTCCAGGGCGAGTTACGCGGACAACTGTCCTACTACGCCACTGCGGCATCGCGCGGTGCTGTGCTCAAGAGGCAGGCTCGCGGTGGCTACTCATAGCCGGATGGAGAAATAAATCAACCAACCTGTGAGACGCATCTCGCGTCTTAATCCCGATCACGAATCCGCCAACAATCCAGATTTTGAAGATAAAGGGGGCGCATCTATTATCCGCTTGGCGAACGGTTTGGAAGTGGATAACAGAACAGCGGCGAGACCCTACAGGACGATCCCGAGGAGTGCCTACTGTCAACTCTGACAGTAGGCACATCCTCCTTTCAGGCATTGAATAAACCCAGACCTCATCCGACTGGGACCCCGCCATGGACACTGCCGACAACACCCCTCTGGATTACGACGCGCTGGTCATTCCCGACGGCGGCCCTGCGCATCTGCCGGCTCCGGTGGGCAGCGTCGGCATCAACATCGCTGCCGCCAAGCTCGTCTTTCCCCACCAAGGGTTGCGCCTGCTTCTACCGCCCTGGGGCGACCGCATGGGCCGGGGGGATTCCTACAGGATCAAGTTGGGCCCTGTCCCCGTGTTGACGGGCTCTATCGATGAAGAGAGTCAGGTGGGCCAGTGGGTCGAGCGGTTTATCCCGGTAGGCGGGCTGGTCGATGGGGACTTCGACCTGAGCTACGACGTGAAAATACTCGGGGACCCCGACTTCAGGCCTTCAGTGGTGACGAAGATCCACGTCAAGATCGACTTCGCCCCGCCCGGTGGCCCCGATCAGAACGGCGATACGCCCGGTCATTCCGCACTGAAACTGACGATCCCCCCCGAGTTCCTGCCACCCGGCGCGGTGGACCAGGAAGCTGCGAAACAAGGCGTTCCAGTGACCATCGAGCCTTACCCGATCATGGCCGAAGGGGATCGGATCAAGTTGTTCTGGGGCCGTGAATTCGTTTGGAAAACGGTAGAAAAAGAACATTTGCCGCCACAGAACACCCCTCTGGTGATCACCGTCGATGAAACCACCATTGTCGAGGACACTGATGCCAACGGCCTGGCGGTGGTCTTCGAAGTCTATGACGTGGTGGACAACAAATCCGAAGACTTCAGTGCCGAAGTTCGAGTGATCGTGGACACCGGCAACTCGCGCTTGACGGCGCCGCTGGTCAAGGAGGTGTTCAATCTGGAGCTGGACGTGGACCAGCTCGGCGAGGCGGACCTGACCTTTCAAGTGGTCGCGATAGATGCCAACTTCGAGGTGGGCGATGAAGTCGAGATGCATTTGACGGGCATAACGGCGGAGGGGGAAAAGATCGACGAAGTCATCTTCGCGCTGGAGAAAATTCTCAGTGTCCCGAGTATTCCCGAGTTCAAACGCCCCAGCGCCGAGGTGCGACAGCTGGCCGGCGGTCTCCATGCGGCTTTCTTCTACCGGCTGATCAAGGCGGATGGGAGCCCCGACCTGTTCTCCAAAGTATTTGCGCCGAGGATCGTGGGCCGGGCCAATCCCTTGGCAGCCCCGATTCCCCTGGACGAGATCGCCGGCACACTCGACCCACAACTGCCCAGTACAACCATCGAGATCCCGCTGGACCCGGCCATGGAAGAGGGCAATGCCATTGCCTTGATTTGGAAGGGGGTCACCGAGACCAGCAGCCCTTACGAGCCCGACTTGCCCCTGCACCCGCTCAGCCAGAACGAGGCGGAGGGGCGCGTGCCGATCGAAATCGTCGTGACCGGCGAGCACCTCACCGCCATCGAAGGCGGCACGCTCGATCTGTACTACAGGCTGTTGCGCGATGTGGTGAGCCGGGAAGTCATCGAAGAGGAATCGCTGCACGCCGACCTGCTGAGCATCGGCATTCCCCAGGCTGAATTGCCGCTGCCGGTGGTCGAAGGCGAGAACGACGGCGTACTGGATCCGGCGGACAAGCCGAACGGCACACGCTTGATCGTTCGCCAATACAGCGGGCAAAAGGCCGGCGACCGGGTGCATAGCTTGTGGTGGGGGTCGAAAACCGGGCGGTATCGGGACTCGATCCGGGTGACCGAAATTACCGAGACCCAAGACCTTCCGTTCCCCATCACCGCCGCGTTGATCGAGGGGAATCGGGATGGCACGGTACGGGCGATGTATTGGGTCAAGCGGGTTGCAGGTGGGACCAGTCCGTCAGAAATTTTGCAGATGCGCATTGGCGTAGGCATGGATTTCATAGCGCCCAGCATCAAGCAGGCGACCGGCACTGCGCCCAACCAGCAACTGAATCCGGTGGCGGCCAAGGATGCCTTGACCGTGGTGATTCCAGATTACGGTATCCAGCCCGGCGATCAGGTCAGCGTCACCTGGACCGGCACTGCAGGCCCGGGTTCCTACACCAAGCCGACAGGTGATTTGCCTTCCAACCGAGAGATTGAACTGCCGGTCGAGGTAATCGCTTATAACTTGGCAAGGTCGGTGACAGTCACCTACACCGTGACCCGCGAGGGTAAGGAGTGGCCAGCGTCAGCACCACTGACCCTGAGCGTGCAGGCGTTCGCCGCGGGCGATCTGCCGACACCGCTGATTCGCGAAGCGGCACAGAGTGGCATTGGCAGTGAACTGGATCTGAACAGCTTCACCGGCAATGCCCGCGTCACGGAAGCGCCGTGGCCGCTGATTGCCGCAGGCCAGCGGGTCTGGTTGCGCTGCGAGGGCACCGCCAGCGATAACACCGATCACACGATCACCCTTTACACCAATTCAGCGGTAAGCGGAAGTGAAGTGGGCGCCGGCCTCTCCAAGGAAATCCCGCGGGCCGAGCTTGCGAAGTTGCGCGATGGCTCCGCGCTCAAGGTGGTGCTTGAGGTCACGTTTAACCGCAGTAGCAACCAGAGCGAGGTCGTTGCGTTCCCACTGCGTACTTATATCGTCAGGGCCGTGGCATGGCTTACACCGACCCTCACCGATATCCGTGACTCTAAAGGTACTGTCGTGGGCGGCAGTACCGTGGAGACCAGCGTCACCGTCACGGGTACCGGACACAGTGGTGAACGGATCCAGTTGATGGACGGTACGGCCAATATCGGCAATCCCGTGTCCATTTCTGCTGGTGGGACAACGTGGAGTACCCCACTCACGGGCCTGAGCGTCAAGGCCTACAGTATCAAGGCCAAGGCTCTCTATGGCTCGGGAATACCGGAGTCGGCCGCAAAAGCTTTCAATGTAGTGCCCCCTTTGAGCTTCGGGACGGCCTATAGGATGGTCACGCAAAATTACGTCATTGCGAAGGTCAAAATACCGAATAATCCATTGCCTGTTAATAACGCCAGCTATACCCGTGTTGCAACAGGAGGCATTCCACCCTACCGATATTCATCAGCGAATCCTGAGGTCGCCGTAGTAGACAGTAGTTCGGGTTATGTACGTGCCGCCGGCAACGGAGATGCAGTGATCACCGCCACCGATCAGGATAACGCCACCGCCTCCTATACCATCACTGTTTCCCACGTAATGCAGGTGGCACTTCTCGGGAGTGTCCAGTGGGGACAGGCGGGAGTACTCGATTACCCCGTGTATGAGCTTCTCATTGAAAATTACAGGCCTGAAGGCTATTTACCTTCAATCATCCCAGGGTGGCCGAATAGTTGGTACTGGGCGAGGACGGGGCATATAGATGCAAGGTATGGAATGGTAAAAAATATGAGAGGTGAAGGGGACTATGAAGAAAAAACAAAATTTTACCCTGCCCTGATGCATCTTCAGACCCGTGCCGAAATGCCCGAAGGCTGCGACTTTCTGGAAGAACATTCTGAAGAGGGCAAGGTGAATTCATCTTCCACTGGCGATGCTGACCTTCCCCCAATGGATGGCAATACGTAAGCCGCATATATTTACCAGAAATAAATCCTGTGAAAGCGAGCAAAACTCCCACAGTGTTTTTGGGTGTTCACAAAATCGGTGTTTCACCCAGACCCTGTGGGAGCGAGCTTGCTCGCGATAGCGGTGTAACAGCCAACATCAATCTCGACTGACCTGACGCCTTCGCGAACAAGCCCGCTCCCACGGATTCAGCGCTGTTTGCCAGACCTGCGCACGAGTCTCATCACCGCCACAAAAAACACCGGCACAAACACCACGGCCAATGTCGCGGTGATCATCCCGCCAATCACCCCGGTGCCGATGGCCTGCTGGCTCGCCGAGCTGGCGCCGGTGGCGATGGCCAGGGGCACCACGCCGAGGATGAAGGCCAGGGAGGTCATGATGATCGGGCGCAAACGCAGGCGTGCCGCCTGGAGCGTGGCGTCGACCAGGTCATGGCCTTCGTCGTACAGGCTCTTGGCGAACTCGATGATCAGGATGGCGTTCTTGGCCGACAGGCCGATGATGGTGACCAGTCCGACCTTGAAGAACACGTCGTTGGGCATGCCGCGCAACGACACCGCCAGCACCGCGCCGAGCACGCCCAGCGGCACCACCAGCAGCACCGAGGTGGGGATCGACCAGCTCTCGTAGAGCGCCGCCAGGCACAGGAACACCACCAGCAGCGACAGGCCCAGCAAGATCGGCGCCTGGCTGCCGGATAGGCGTTCCTGCAACGACAGCCCGGTCCATTCCTGGCCCAGTCCCGCCGGGCCTTGGGCCACCAGCCGTTCGATTTCCGCCATGGCCTCGCCGGTGCTGTGACCGGGCGCCGGCTCGCCGGAAATGCTGATGGCCGGGTAGCCGTTGTAACGGGTCAATTGAGTCGGGCCCTGGGTCCACTTGGCCTGGACAAAGGCCGACAGCGGCACCATTTTCCCGGTGTCGTTGCGCACATGGATCTTCAACAGATCGGCGACCTGGCTGCGTTGATCACCTTCCGCTTGGACCACCACCCGCTGCATGCGCCCCTGGTTGGGGAAGTCATTGATGTAGCTCGAGCCCACGGCAGTCGCCAGCACACTGCCGACATCGGCAAAGGACACGCCCAGGGCGTTGGCTTGCTTGCGGTCCACTTCCAATTGCACCTGCGGCGCTTCGGCCAGGGCGCTTTCGCGCACGCTCATCAGCACCGGGCTTTTTTCAGCGGCGGCGAGCAAAGCCGTGCGAGCCTGCATCAGCGTGGCATGGCCGAGGCCACCGCGATCCTGCAAGCGGAACTCGAAACCGCTGGAAGTCCCCAGGCCATCCACCGGCGGCGGGAGAACAGCGAAGGCCACGGCATCCTTGATCCGGCCGAAGGCCTGGTTGGCGCGCTCGGCAATGGAACTGGCCGAGTCATCGCTGCCACGGTCCGACCAGTCCTTGAGGGTGGTAAACGCCAACGCGGCGTTCTGCCCGCTGCCGGAAAAGCTGAAGCCCAGGATCACCGTGCTGTCGCCCACCCCGGGCTCGCTGGCGTTGTGGGCTTCGATCTGCTCGACCACCTGCACCGTGCGGTTCTTGCTCGCGCCGGGCGGCAATTGAATGTCGGTGATGGTGTAGCCCTGGTCTTCCACCGGCAGGAAGGAGGAGGGCAAGCGGCTGAACAGCAGCCCCAGGCCCACCAACAGCACGCCGTAGATCAGCAGATAGCGTCCGGTGCGCTTCAATGCATAGGCCACCCAACCTTGATAACGATCACCCAATTGATCGAAACGCCGATTGAACCAGCCGAAGAATCCGCCTTTGGCGTGGTGATCGTCCTGGGCGATGGGTTTTAACAAGGTCGCGCAAAGCGCAGGGGTCAACGTCAAGGCGAGGAAGGCCGAGAACAGAATCGACGTGGCCATGGACAGCGAGAACTGCCGATAGATGACCCCCACCGAGCCTTGCATGAACGCCATCGGGATAAACACTGCCACCAGCACCAGGGTGATGCCGATGATCGCGCCGGTGATCTGCTGCATCGCCTTGCGCGTCGCTTCCTTGGGCGACAACCCTTCGCTGGCCATGATCCGCTCGACGTTTTCCACCACCACGATGGCATCGTCCACCAGGATGCCGATGGCCAGCACCATGCCGAACATGGTCAGCACGTTGATGGAAAAGCCCAGGGCAAACATCGTCGCGAAGGTGCCCATCAGGGCCACCGGCACCACCAGTGTCGGAATCAAGGTGTAGCGCACGTTCTGCAGGAACAGGAACATCACGGCGAACACCAGCAGCATCGCCTCGGCGAGGGTATAGACCACCTTGGTGATGGAGACTTTGACGAAGGGCGACGTGTCGTACGGGATCTTGTATTCCACACCGGCCGGGAAATAGCGCGCCAGTTCGTCCATCTTCTGGCGCACCCGGTCTGCCGTGCTCACGGCGTTGGCTCCCGGTGACAATTGCACGCTGACGGCGGTGGACGGCTTGCCGTTCAAGCGCGTGGAAAATTGATATTCCTGGCTGCCGACTTCGACCCGGGCCACATCGGCAATGCGCACGGTGGAGCCGTCGGGGTTGGCCTTGAGCACGATGTCGGCGAATTCTTCAGGCGTCGACAGTTGGCCCTTGACCAGGACGGTCGCGGTGATTTCCTGGGTCGTGCGGGTGGGCAAGTCACCGATGCTGCCCGCCGACACCTGGGCGTTCTGCGCCACGATGGCCGCGTTGACGTCGGCTGGGGTCAGGTTGAAACTCAGCAGCTTTTGCGGGTCGATCCAGATCCGCATCGCCCGCTCGGCGCCATACAGCTGGGCCTTGCCGACACCGTCCAGGCGCTTGATCTCGTTCATCACGTTGCGCGCCAGGTAATCGCTGAGGGCCACATCGTCGAGCTTGCCGTCACTGGAGGTCAGGGTGATGAGCAGCAGGAAGCCGGCCGAGACCTTGTCCACCTGCAGGCCTTGCTGGGTGACCGATTGGGGCAGGCGCGACTCCACGGCCTTGAGGCGATTCTGTACGTCGACCTGTGCCAGTTCGGGGTTGGTGCCGGGCTGGAACGTCGCGGTGATGGTGGCGCTGCCCAGGCTGCTCTGGGAACCGAAGTACAACAGGTTGTCGGCGCCGTTGAGTTCTTCCTCGATCAGGCTGACCACGCTTTCGTCCACGGTCTGCGCCGAGGCGCCCGGGTATACCGCATAGATCTCGATCTGCGGTGGCGCGACGTCGGGGTACTGCGCCACCGGCAGCTTCGGGATGGCCAGCGCACCGGCCAACAGGATGAACAACGCGACCACCCAGGCGAACACCGGGCGGTCGATAAAGAACTGCGGCATAAGAAACGTCCTGCTTACTGCCCAGGGACCTGGGCAAAGGGAAGAGGGGAGTCGTCGATCCGGACTTTTTCACCGGGGCGGGCGTGTTGCAGGCCTTGCACCACGATGCGGTCGCCGGGCTTCAGGCCGTGGGTGACGATCCAGCGGTCGTCTTGCACGGCGCCCAGTTCCACCGGTTGCAGGCTGACCTGTTGCTGCGCGTCGAGCAGCAACACCTGGGCCACGCCGACACTGTCTCGCTGGATGGCCTGTTGCGGCACACTGATGCCTTGCCGATCGAAGGCTTGCTCCAGGCGTACGCGCACGAAGCTGCCCGGCAGCAGGTCGAGGTCGGGGTTGGGAAATTCGCTGCGCAGGGTGATCTGGCCGGTGCCCGGGTCGACGGCGATGTCGGTGAACAGCAACTTGCCCGGCAACGGGTAGAGGCTGCCGTCGTCCTGGATCAGGGTGGCTTTGGCCTGACCCTGGCCGATCTGCTCCAACTGTCCGGAACGCAGGGCGCGGCGCAGTTCGTTGAGCTCGCGGGTCGATTGCGTGAGGTCGGCGTGGATCGGGTTCAGCTGCTGGATGAGGGCCAGGGGCGTGGTTTCGTTCTGCCCCACCAGCGCGCCTTCGGTGACCAACGCCCGGCCGATGCGCCCGGCAATTGGCGCGGTGACGGTGGCATAGCCCAGGTTCAGCCTGGCCCGTTCCACGGCGGCCTTGTTGGCGGCGACATCGGCGGCGGTCTGGCGGACGGCGGCGCGGGCATTGTCGTAGTCCTGGCCGCTGATGGCGTTGTCGTCGATCAACTGCGAGTAACGCTGCGCTTGCAGGCGAGCCTGGAACGCGTTGGCCTCGGCTTTGCGCAGCGCGGCTTCGGCGCTGTCCAGGTCGGCCTTGAGTGGCGCCGGGTCGATCCGGAACAACACGTCGCCTTTGTTCACGTCGCTGCCTTCGCGAAAGACCCGCTGCAACACCACGCCGGGTACGCGTGCGCGGACTTCGGCGGTCCGCGGCGCCGCAATGCGCCCGCTCAGTTCGCTGCTGATGGACAGTGGCCGGGCTTGGAGGGTCTCGACGGTCACGGTGGCCAACGGCGCTTCATCGGCGGGGGGCGAGGAGGTGTCGCAGGCGCTCAACAGCAGTGCCCCGAGCAATAGGCCCAGGGTGGCGAAGGTGTTCGTTGACATGGTGCTTCCCCAATAATGAACGTTGCCATGCTACGAGGCGCGACCGCGGGCAACGGTAAAGCTTTGTAGGGGGTGTGTGAAATTGTGTAAGGGGTTTGCTCGGGAGTGGGCGAGGGCGTATATCCTTGGCAGCTTGAGATTTTCCGCGCTTGTCCTATCGCCATCGCGAGCAAGCTCGCTCCCACAATGATCACGCGAACCCTGTGGGAGCGAGCCTGCTCGCGATGAGGCCCTGCCAGGCGCCACAGCACTTTCTGGAAACACCATGCCCAACATCCTCCTGGTCGAAGACGACACCGCCCTCTCCGAGCTGATCGCCAGTTACCTGGAGCGCAACGGCTACCAGGTCAGCGTGCTCAGCCGTGGCGACCATGTCCGCGAGCGGGCCCGCGTCGATCCGCCGGACCTGGTGATCCTCGACCTGATGTTGCCGGGGCTGGACGGCTTGCAGGTCTGCCGCTTGCTGCGGGCCGATTCGGCGACCTTGCCGATCCTGATGCTCACCGCCCGGGATGACAGCCATGACCAAGTGCTGGGCCTGGAAATGGGCGCCGACGACTACGTCACCAAACCCTGCGAGCCCCGGGTGTTGCTGGCGCGGGTGCGTACCTTGTTGCGTCGCAGCAGCCTCACCGAACCGCAGACCGTCAACGATCGCATCCTCATGGGTAACCTGTGCATCGACCTGTCCGAGCGCACCGTGACCTGGCGCGGGCAAGCGGTGGAGTTGTCCAGCGGCGAATACAACCTGCTGGTGGTGCTGGCCCGTCATTCCGGGGAAGTGCTGAGCCGCGACCAGATCCTGCAACGCCTGCGGGGCATCGAGTTCAATGGCACCGACCGCTCGGTGGACGTGGCGATTTCCAAGCTGCGGCGCAAGTTCGACGACAACGCCGGTGAGGCGCGCAAGATCAAGACCGTGTGGGGCAAGGGTTATCTGTTCAGTCGTTCCGAGTGGGAATGCTGACCGATGTGGAAGCTGCTGATTCGTCTGTACCTGGTCACCATCGTCTCCTACAGCGCGGCGATCTACCTGATGCCTGAGCTGGTGATCCGCTTGTTCCATGAGCGTTTCCTGACCTACAACCTCGATCATTCCCGGGGGCTGCAAAGCTTGATGGCCAAGCAGTTTCGCGCTGTGCCCAGCGCGCAATGGCCGGCGTTGGCGGCGCAGATGGACAAGGAGTTCGAGCCGTTGCGCATCGAACTGGCGGCTATCGACGATCAAGGCTTCAGCGCCAATGAGCAGGCGCGTCTCAAGCGCGGCGAGAACGTGGTGCGCCTCGGCGACTGGGCCTGGCGCACCCTGGCGGTTGCGCCGTTGGATGAGCACACGGCGGTCAAGATGATCGTGCCGCCGGACCCGGCGGATGTGAGTTGGTTGTATTGGAGCATCAACGTGCTGATCGGCGCGACGATGCTCGCCTGCCTGCTGCTCTGGCTGCGGCCGCACTGGCGTGATCTGGAGCGTCTCAAGCGCACCGCCGAGCGCTTCGGTAAAGGTCACCTGGGCGAGCGTACGCACATCGCCTCACGGTCGAACATCGGCAGCCTCGCCCATGTGTTCGACACCATGGCCGGCGACATCGAGAACCTGCTCAACCAGCAGCGGGATCTGCTCAACGCCGTGTCCCACGAACTGCGCACGCCGCTGACCCGGCTGGATTTCGGCCTGGCCCTGGCGCTGTCCGACGACCTGCCATCGGCCAGTCGTGAACGCTTGCAAGGGTTGGTGGCACACATTCGTGAGTTGGATGAGCTGGTGTTGGAGTTGCTGTCCTACAGCCGTTTGCAGAACCCCGAGCGTTTGCCCGAGCGGGTCGAAGTACCGCTGGATGAGTTCATCGACAGCATCCTGGGCAGTGTCGACGAGGATCTGGCGGCGCCGGACGTGGTGATCGATGTGCTGTTGCACGGGACGTTGGAGCGCTTCGTGCTGGACCCGCGCCTGACCGCCCGGGCCTTGCAGAACCTGCTACGCAATGCCATGCGTTATTGCGAGAGGCGGATCCAGGTGGGTGTGCGGGTCAGCGACCGAGGTTGCGAAATCTGGGTCGACGACGACGGTATCGGAATTCCCGATAGCGAACGCGAGCGTGTGTTCGAGCCGTTCTATCGCCTGGACCGCAGCCGCGACCGCGCCACGGGCGGCTTCGGCCTCGGCCTGGCCATCAGCCGCCGCGCCCTGGAAGCCCAGGGCGGCACCCTGACGGCCGAAGCCTCGCCCCTGGGCGGAGCGCGCTTCAGGCTATGGCTGCCCACACCGTCCTGAATCCTGTGGCGAGGGAGCTTGCTCCCGCTGGACCGCGAAGCGGTCCCAATGGCCCCTTACCCAAACAACCCCGCCGCAATATTGATCGAAAACCCAAGAATCGCCGTGTTGAACACAAATCCGATCAACGACTGCGCCAGCACGATCTTGCGCAGTTGCCGGGTGGCAACCCCCACGTCCGACGTCTGCACCGCGACCCCGATGGTGAACGAGAAATACAGGAAGTCCCAGTAGTTGGGCGTGGTCAGCCCTTCGGCAAACCGCAGGGCCGGCTCCTTGCCCTCCCAGGTGTAATACAACCGCGCATAGTGAACACTGAAAATCACCCCGATCAGCAACCACGAACCGATCACGGTCATGGCCGTGAAACCGTAGTGCAACAGCTTGCCGGCGGTTTGCAGGTCGCGGCTGCCGGCCAGTTCAAAGGTGATGGTCGCCAGGCTGGCCAACGCGGCGATGCAGACCACCAGCAGGACCAGCCCGGCATTTTCATCTTCGATTTCGGCGATGCGTTTGACGTCGGGCGCCTTGGCCCGCACGGTCAGCCAGGACATCAGTATCAGGTAGGTCCAGACCCCGGCGTTCCAGCCGATGAGGATTTTGCTGATGATGGAATCCATTGGCGCCAGAAGGCCCACCGCCAGGCCAAGGACCGTGGCGCTGGAAAGACGCGGGTGAGTGCGGGCGAGGAAGGGCATGGAGGCTCACTGTTCGAGAAAGGTGCGCTGAGTATGAGCCATCAGGCGATCATTGGAGGAGTCGGCCGGCTATCGCCGTCGATTGAATCAATTCCACCCCTGCGGTCTGCATCCTCCGGATCGCGCTGTCCATCGAGCCGTCGATATCAATGCCGCGGCAGGCGTCGAGCACCACAAAGGCGTTGAATCCCGCCGTCCGCGCGTCCAGCGCCGTGAACATCACGCAGAAGTCCAGGGCCAGGCCCACCACGTACACCGTGTCGATGCCGCGCTCTTTCAGGTAACCCGCCAATCCGGTCGGGGTCTGGCGGTCGGCTTCCATGAAGGCCGAATAACTGTCGATGTCCGGGTTGCAACCCTTGCGAATGATCAGTTGGGCGTGGGGCAATTCCAGCGCCGGGTGCAGTGCGGCGCCTTGACTGCCCTGTATGCAGTGGTCGGGCCAGAGTTTCTGCTCGCCGTACGGCAGCTGAATGATGTCGAAAGGTTGCTTGCCAGGATGGCTGGAGGCAAACGACGCATGTCCGGCCGGGTGCCAGTCCTGGGCGAGGATGACGTGCCTGAATGAGCGCCCCAACTGATTGATCAACGGCACAATCTCGTCGCCTTCCGGCACGGCCAATTGACCGCCAGGGATGAAGTCGTTTTGTACGTCTATCACCAGTAAGGCAGCGGTCGTGGTTCGGGTGACGGGAACTGTCATGAATAAATCCTCCTGGAAGTGGTTCTTCGATATTAGCCGAGCCGCTTGGGGCTCAGGTTTTTGTCGCCAACTTCCTCGCTGGCTGATACACCGCCTTCGCGAGCAAGCCCGCTCCCACAGGGGGCTGGTGGTGGGCAGGATTGCTGAGAACTCCCCGTAAAACTGTGGGAGCGGGCTTGCCCGCGAAGGCGGCGGCACATTCAATATCTTTGCAAGCTGACCCACCGCCTTCGCGAGCAAGCTCGCTCCCACAGGGGGCTGGTGGTGGGCAGGATTGCTGAGAACTCCCCGTAAAACTGTGGGAGCGGGCTTGCCCGCGAAGGCGGCGGCACATCCAATAACTTTGCAAGCTGAACCACCGCTTTCGCGAGCGAGCCCGCTCCCACAAGGGATTGGTGGTGGGCAGGATTCCAGAGAACACTCCGTAAAAACTGTGGGAGCGGGCTTGCCCGCGAAGGCGGCGGCACATCCAATAACTTTGCAAGCTGAACCACCGCTTTCGCGAGCGAGCCCGCTCCCACAAGGGATTGGTGGTGGGCAGGATTCCAGAGAACACTCCGTAAAAACTGTGGGAGCGGGCTTGCCCGCGAAGGCGGCGGCACATTCAATATCTTTGCAAGCTGACCCACCGCCTTCGCGAGCGAGCCGGCTCCCACAAGGGATTGGTGGTGGGCAGGATTCCAGAGAACACTCCGTAAAAACTGTGGGAGCGGGCTTGCCCGCGAAGGCGGCGGCACATTCAATATCTTTGCAAGCTGAACCACCGCTTTCGCGAGCGAGCCGGCTCCCACAAGGGATTGGTGGTGGGCAGGATTCCAGAGAACACTCCGTAAAAACTGTGGGAGCGGGCTTGCCCGCGAAGGCGGCGGCACATTCAATATCTTTGCAAGCTGAACCACCGCTTTCGCGAGCGAGCCGGCTCCCACAAGGGATTGGTGGTGGGCAGGATTCCAGAGAACACTCCGTAAAAACTGTGGGAGCGGGCTTGCCCGCGAAGGCGGCGGCACATTCAATATATTTGCAAGCTGAACCACCGCTTTCGCGAGCGAGCCCGCTTCCACAGCGGGATTGCGGCGGGGGTGTGGATCCAAGATTGTCTCGAAAGGGTAAGCAAAATGTCTTTCGTCGAAAACATTCCAGGTTTGATGGCTTTTTGATATTTGGATGATGCGTCGGCGATCCGATTGCGTACAATCGCCAGCCTCCAATCGGGCATGGAAGCAGTTCGGCTTTGCAGTCACGAGAAAAAAACCATGCTCATCGGTAGTTACTCCCCTGCCTTAGTTTCGATTTCCCTGTTTGTTGCCGTATTAGCCTCCTATACCGCGCTGGACCTGACGGGACGTATCGCCACCACCCAGGGGCGTGCGGCCCATCTGTGGATGGCGGGGGGCGCTTTGGCCATGGGCGTGGGCGTCTGGTCCATGCATTTCATCGGCATGCTCGCGTTCACTTTGCCGATTGAGCTTGGCTACGATGTAGCGATCACCGCGCTGTCACTGCTGATCGCCATTCTTTCCTGCGGTTTTGCCCTGTGGCTGGTCAGCCAGCCGAAGTTGCCGGTGTGGCAGCTGGCCTTCGGCGCGCTGATCATGGGCGCCGGCATCAGCGCCATGCATTACACCGGCATGGCCGCCCTGCAAATACAACCGGGCATCGATTACGCCCCGACGTTGTTCGGGGCTTCGCTGGTCATTGCCGTCGGGGCTTGCGCGGTAGCGCTGTGGATTGCCTTTCGCCTGCGCCAGAACTCTCCTCACGTGCGCCTGGCCCGTGCCGGGGCTGCGGTGGTGATGGGCGTCGCCATTGTGGGTATGCATTACACCGGCATGGCCAGCGCACAGTTCAGCGAGGGCAGTTTTTGCGGGTCCTTGGACGGCTTGAGCGGCAAGGGCCTGGACAATCTGGTGCTGATCACCACCCTGGCGGTGTTGGCCATTGCCTTGCTGACGTCGATTCTCGACGCGCGCCTGGAAGCCCGTACCGCGGAACTGGCCCAATCGCTGACCCTGGCCAACCGGGAACTGACCCAATTGGCCCTGCACGACCCCCTCACCGCACTGCCCAACCGGGTGCTGCTGGCTGATCGTATTGACCAGGCCATGCATCGGGTGCAGGAGCAGGGTGGTTGTTTCGCCTTGATGTTCATCGACCTGGATGGCTTCAAACCGGTCAACGATGCCTTTGGTCACCACATGGGTGATTTGCTGTTGCGGGACGTGGCCCTGCGCTTGCGCGAAGACTTGCGTAGCCAGGACACCTTGGCGCGGATCGGCGGTGATGAATTCGTGCTGCTGGTGCAACTGGCCGAGCCCGACGATGCCTTGCGCCTGGCGGCGCGCCAGGTCGGATTGATCGCGCGTACCTTCCGGGTGGCCGAACACGACTTGCAGATCTCCGCCAGCGTCGGCATTGCGCTTTATCCCGGTAACGGCCAAGGCGCTGAGGAACTGTTGATGAATGCCGACGCGGCGATGTACCACGCCAAAGGCGCCGGCAAAAACGGCTACAGTTTTTTCGATGCGTCGATGAACAGCAACGCCCGCAAGCAATTGCAGTTGCTGCAAGACCTGCGCATCGCCGTCGAACAGCGGCAATTCAGCCTGTACTACCAACCGAAGTTCGACGCCGCCAACGGCCGGCCGGTCGGCGCCGAGGCGTTGTTACGCTGGACCCACCCGACCCAGGGCCTGCTGATGCCCGACACCTTCATCGACCTGGCGGAAAAGACCGGGTTGATCATCCCCATCGGTGAATGGGTGCTGAACGAAGCCTGTCGCCAGATGCGCGAATGGTACGTGCTCGGTTACACCGACTGGCGCATCGCGGTGAACCTGTCGGCCTTACAGTTTTGCCACACGGGTTTGGTGCAGAGTGTGGCCAAGGCGCTGGAGACCCATAAACTGCCGGCCAACAGCCTGACCCTGGAAATCACTGAAACCACCGCCATGAGTGATGCGGATGCGAGCATGACCGTGCTGCAGCAGCTCTCGGACATGGGCGTGGACCTGTCCATCGATGACTTTGGCACCGGCTATTCGAGCCTGATGTACCTCAAGCGCCTGCCGGCCAACGAGCTGAAGATCGATCGTGGCTTCGTCCGCGACCTGGAGCATGACAGCGATGACGCGGCGATCGTCTCCGCCATCGTTGCCCTCGGCCAGGCCCTGGGCCTGCGGATCGTTGCCGAAGGGGTGGAAACCAATGTGCAGCAGAGCTTCCTGACGAAGTTGGGTTGCGATTCGTTGCAGGGCTACCTCCTGGGCCATCCGCTGCCGGCCGAACGTTTCATCCATGACATCCGTCAGGCGCAACGCGTGGCGACCGCCTGAGCGGCTTCAAGGCAGGATCTCGAATGCCGTGCTGCCCAGGCGCTCGCCATTGACCAACAGATGCACCGCATGCCGGCCTGCATAGTGCCGGCGGGTGGTCAGTTCGCGAATGTGTTGGGCGCGGCTGAGGGTGACGCAACCCTGGGCGGGCAGGTCGAAGGTCTTGAGCTTGAAGACTTTGGCCGACGTACCGCCCGAGGCTTTCACGTAATCGATGGCGTAATCGATCACCAGGCGCTGGTTCTGCCCAAGGGTTGACTGCACCTTGAAGGACAGCGTGATCGGGTCCCCCAGGCGAATGACCGCCGGCGTCACCTTCAGCTCCAGGACTTCGACCTCGGCCTTGCCACCCACCCCGATCACGGCCAGCGCCCGAGGGTTGCCTTGTTTGATCAGGCTGCGCAACGCATGCCGGGCGATCCATGCAGTGTGGCGCTCTTGCAAGGGCCAGCTTTCGATCCGCTCCAGCACCCAGTCGGGATGCTGCTTGGTAATGTCGTTGAGGTGATTGGCCACGGACTTGCGCACATAGAGGCTGTTGTCGGCCTTGAGGGCGTCGAGAATCGCGGCGGCGAGGTCGGGGTTGGCCTGGATCGGCTCCAAGTGAAACGACCACGGCAAGCGCGGTCGGCTGCCTTCGCTGGCCAGGCGGCGGACGTGCTCGTTGGTATCCCGTGCCCAGGTGTGCATGACCTTGAGGGTGCGCGCCAGGTCGTCACGCAGGAAGTGCCGTACCGCGAACTCCGAAGAGCCAAATTGGGTGAAGTACTTGAGCGCGTCCATGGACAGGTCGAAGCGGTGCCGGCCGTAAGCCGCCACGTAGTGCGGCAGGAACATGCTGACGAACATGCTGTTCAGGCGCGGGGCCAGGTCGCGCAGCACCTCCAATGAGGCTTCATAGCTCAAGGGCAGCACGGCATGCAGGCACTCGCTGACCCGCGCCATGCGCTGCATCACCGACAACTCGGCCAGCCCGTCGTTGGCCATGTTCAGGAATGCCCGGGCGTCGAATGCCGGATACACCGCGCTCATTTCGCTGGCGATATGCTCCAGGCGCGCGGCGTTGAAAATTTCCTTCAGGGCAGGGGAGGCAGTGGTCGGGGTCGTCATGGTGGGGTCCGTCGTCCAAGGTTCGTCACTATATCCCGTGGCGAGGGAGCTTGCTCCCGCTCGGCTGCGCAGCAGTCGTAGACCCGGTGAATGCCGTATCACTGAAGGACCGCGTCGCCTGGATTGGGGCTGCTGCGCAGCCCAGCGGGAGCAAGCTCCCTCGCCTCGGGGGGATGGGAGGCTTTCCGCTCCAGTCGCTGCTGTGAAGGGAATGATTCGCCGCCCGCGAAGTCCCAGTTTCAGTCCCTCGAATAACTGGAGTTTTTTCTATGCGCAAACCCACCCTGATCGCCAGCCTGGTCCTGATCTCCGGTCTCACAGCCCTTGGGCCTGCCGCGCAAGCCGTCGAGAAAACCGGGGATGCCTTGGAGCATTCGCCAAGCAATGGCCGCAGGCTGGTGGAGAACGACCGGGTACCGGCGGATTACCAGCGCGCGGACAGGGCCATGAAAGACTGGAAACAGAAGCAGCTCGAGCAGCCGACAAGCGAGCAGCAATGGGTGCATATCGACGACAAATACTTGTTGATCGAAACCGTGTCCGGCGCAATCGTCAAGATCGTTCCGGCCACGCGTTAGTCCCTCAGAGCACTTCGCCTTTGTCCCACAGGTGCACCAGTTCACCGGGTGCCTGGTCCTCAGGCACCTGCAGCACCATCTCGTCATCGTGGTCGTCGGTGCGATAGCGCACCTCGATCTGAAAAAAACGCTGATCGCCCCGGCCTGGGGTGGACGAAGTCAGCGGCAGGCAGCCTTCCAATACCGAGCAGATGCGCGTGCGCTGGTCGAGGTCGCACTGGGCGAACTCGATTTCCCGGGGGCGGGTCAAGGCATGGATAGCCGCCACGCCGCCCTGGCGTGACAGCCGTACCACGGCGTTATCGTCGAGGTTTGGAAGGGTTTTCATCAGCTTTCCTCTGTCAGGTCGACGCCGACCTGGGCCCAGCCATCCTGCACCGCTTGCACCTCCCGTGCGCCGAAGCGCTGGCGGGCGTGCTCGACGGTCAGGCGGGCGAAAGCGCTGAAGGACGCGTCGTTGGCCAGTTTGCGGTCGCACAAGGTGTCATACCAGATCCGGCCGGCCTTTTCCCAGGCAAATCCGCCCAGCGCGGTGGCCACCAGATAAAAGGCTCGGTTGGGAATGCCGGAATTGATGTGCACGCCACCGTTGTCTTCGCGCGTGATGACGAATTCGCGCATGTGGGCCGGTTGCGGATCCTTGCCCAGCATCGGGTCATCGTAGGCCGTGCCGGGGTTGGACATGCTGCGCAGGCCGTCGCCGTTGATCTTGTCGGTGAGCAGGTCGGCGCCGATCAGCCAGTCGGCCTGGTCGGCGGTCTGTTCGAGCACGAACTGCTTGACCAGCACGCCGAACACATCGGAGATGGACTCGTTCAACGCCCCGGACTGATTGGCATAGATCAGCCCGGCTTCGCTTTCGGTGACGCCGTGGGCCAACTCATGGGCCACGACGTCCAGAGAGCGGGTGAAACGCTGGAAAATTTCACCGTCACCGTCGCCGAACACCATTTGCGCGCCGTTCCAGAACGCGTTTTCGTAGCCCTGGCCATAATGCACGCTGCCTACCAGGGCGAAGCCTTTATTGTCGATGGAATCGCGGCCCAGGATTTTCCAGAAAAAATCATAGGTGGCGCCGAGGGCATCGTAGGCTTCGTCCACAGCCGGGTCACCGCTGGCCGGTTGGCCTTCCAGGCGTATCGGCTGGCCGGGCAGTTCCATGGTGTTTTGGGCGTCATGCACACTGCGCTGCGGCTGCCCGGCCTTGCCTGGCTTGGGCAGCTTCGCGGCGGCGGGCGGGTTGTGCGGCGGACCGGGATTGTGCCGCAGGCTGCGCACGTGGGTCAGGGTGCCCAGGGCCCTGGAGCGTTGCTGTTCGGAGCCGTGGGCGATGATGCGGTTGAGAATGTACGGAGGAATGAAACTGTGAAGCGGGCGAAAATCAGTCATCAGAAAATCCTTATCTGAAATGCAGGGCCGATACCCATGTGAACCGAAGTGGCTGCTGCGGTTCCCTAGGGGCGGGTTTGTGTGACCGACCCAGGCGCTCAGCCATGCACGAAACCGTGGCGAGGGAGCTTGCTCCCGCTGGGCTGCGAAGCAGCCCCAAAACCTCGCCCCTCAATGTGCCAGGCAGATCGCACCCAACCTGTCGGGATTGCTGCGCAACCCGGCGGGAGCAAGCTCCCTCGTCACAAAAATTTGCCAGGTTCGCCTATTTCTGAGAAAACCCGCGCCTTGGATCACTCGGGAACGCCCTCATGAACGAAGAACTGCAAATCATCGACCTGGAACAGGGTGACGGCAAAAGCGTAGTCAAAGGTGCGCTGATCACCACCCAATATCGCGGCACACTTGAAGACGGTACTGAATTCGATTCCTCCTACAGCCGCGGCAAACCCTTCCAGTGTGTGATCGGCACCGGTCGCGTTATCAAGGGCTGGGACCTGGGGCTGATGGGCATGAAGGTCGGCGGCAAGCGCAAGCTGCTGGTGCCGGCCCACCTGGCCTACGGTGAACGGTCCATGGGCGCGCACATCAAGCCCAACGCCAACCTCATCTTTGAAATCGAGTTGCTGGAAGTGCTGACCCGGGACGATTGAAGGGCGCAGGCGCGGGCCCGCAGGTTCGTGTAGTCGGGTAGGGATCAGGTCCATGAAGCGCTGTCTTGTTCGCGAGGGAGAAAGTGTTGCTACTCTCTCCAGTCGAGACATGGCTTTGTTCGTCCGGGAGCGAAATATGAACGCAGAACATCATGATGCAGGCGTGTCCCAGGTGGCCGCCGCCATTGCCGAACCGGCTCGTACCCGGATGCTGTGTGCCTTGATGGACGGCCATGCCCGCACCAGCACCGAATTGGCGAGCATCGCCGAGGTCAGCGCCTCCACCGCCAGTGCCCACCTGGCCAAGCTCAAGGACCTGGCCTTGGTACGCCTGCACGTCCAGGGCCGGCATCGCTACTACAGCCTGGCGGACCCGCGCGTCGCCCAGGCCCTCGAAGCGCTGATGGTGATCGGTCAGAATGCCGCACCGACCTTCACGCCGCGCACCCCGGATCGCCTGCAATTCGCCCGTACCTGCTACGACCACATGGCCGGCACCCTGGCGGTGCGGCTGCATGATCGGATGATCGAGGCCGGGTGGCTGGTGGAGGTACAAGGACAGGGTTATCGGTTGAGTGAACCCGGCGCGGCGTTGTTCGAGGGGTTGGGCATCGACGTCCAGTTACTCGCCGCGCAACGGCGCCGATTCGCCTGCCCCTGCCTGGACTGGAGCATGCGCCGTCCGCACCTGGGCGGGGCCCTGGGGGCGGCGTTGCTGCAAGTGGCGATCAAGCGCAAGTGGGTGATCCAGGACCTGGATAGCCGGGCGCTGGGATTGACGGCCAGTGGTCGTCGGGAGATGGCGGGGCGGTTTGGGATCAGTGCCGAAATTGACGTCAACCCCACTGGCGCTATCGCGAGCAAGCTCGCTCCCACAGTGGGCCTGCGCTGAACACAGGGTTGATGTCCGCCGACAGACCCTGTGGGAGCGAGCTTGCTCGCGATAGCCGTTTCAGCACCACCCCCATTATCAAGCCATATGCCTGCGTCGATACTCATCCGGCGTAGTCCCCATCATTTTGCGAAACATGCTGATGAATGCCGAGGCGCTGCTGTAGCCCAGGTCCAGGCCGATGGTTTCCACGGTCTGGCCACGTGCGAGCAAGGCCAGGGCTTCGATGACTTTCACACGCTGGCGCCATTCCACCAATGACATGCCCAGGTCCCGCTGGGCCCGACGCATCAGCGTGCGTTCGGTGGTGTTGGCGGCGCGGGCCAATTCCGGCAGTGAGCGCGGATCGCCTGGATTGGCCTCCAAGGCCCGCAGCACAGGGCCCAGAAGCGGGTCATCGGAAGAGGGCAGGTAGCTGCCGACATGAGGCGCTTCGGTCAGTTTGTCCACCAGCACCTGCAACAGGCGTTCCTGCTGAGGCGTCTGTGGTTGGCTGGGCGGGTCGCTGCGCAGCTCTTCCAGGAGGGCGCGGATCAACGGGCTCAAGGTCAGCGCACAGGGCTCGGCAGGCAGCGCACTGCACAGTTCGGCCGCCAGGTACAACGAACAGTGGCAAGCCTCATGCCGATTGAACCCAACGTGCTCCATGTCCGGCGGCAGCCAGATGCCGTACTGCGGTGGCGCCAGGTAATGGTGCTGGGCGATCTCGATTTCCATCACTCCACTGTAGGAGTAGACGAACTCACCCCAGGCATGCCGATGCCGGGGATAAGTGGCGTGGGCCGGCATGCAGGCGCTGCGAAAGAAAATCGGCGAGGGCAGGTCCGCGTCGAACGGAGGCATTTTCAGATGTTGGGCTGGAGGCTGCATATCGACCGCAATGGCGGATTACCGGGATGGCTTGTCGGGTAATCACTATATCCAGCAAAGGTGTCAGGCAGACAATCCTTTCATCCATTTCTGCCCAAGGACCTTTCCCATGACCACCCGCCGCGCCCTGGATGGCCAGGTCAGTGCCCTTATGACTGGACTCTGTGCCATCTGGGGTTTCCAGCAAGTCGCGATCAAGGCCAGCGCCGCTGACATGGCACCGATGCTGCAACTGGGCGTGCGCTCGGCCATCGCCGCGGTACTGGTCTGGCTGTTGGTGCTGGCGCGGGGTGAACGCCTGTCCCTGGCCGACGGCAGTTGGCGGCCGGGCCTGCTGGTGGGCCTGCTGTTTGCCCTGGAGTTCGTGATGGTGGGCGAAGGCCTGCGGCATACGACGGCTTCGCACATGGTGATTTTCCTGTACACCGCACCGATGTTCGCTGCCCTCGGCTTGCACTGGAGGCTGCCGAGCGAACGCCTCAAGCCGGCGCAATGGCTGGGTATCGCCGTCGCATTCGCCGGGATCGTGGTGGCCTTCAGTGGTGGCTCGGGAGCGCCGAACGGCAGTTCATTGCTCGGCGACTGCATGGGGTTGTTGGCCGGTGCGCTGTGGGGCGCGACCACGGTGACGGTCCGTTGTTCGCGATTGACGGACCTGCCCGCCAGCCAGACGCTGTTGTATCAATTAGTCGGCGCCGGGGTGCTGCTGATCGGGATGTCGGTGGCCTTGGCACAGACCACGATCAACCCCACGCCGCAACTCATTGCCAGCCTGGCGTTCCAGGTGTTGCTGGTGTCCTTCGCCAGTTTTCTGATCTGGTTCTCGCTGCTGCGTCACTACCTGGCTTCGCAGTTGGGCGTGCTGTCGTTCATGACACCGTTGTTCGGCATTGGCTTTGGTGTCTGGCTGCTGGACGAACCGTTGGAGCCGAACTTCATCCTCGGCGCGGTCCTGGTGCTGGGTGGGATTCTGCTGGTCAGTGGCTACGGTTGGTTTCACCAGCGCTGGGGACGATGGCTGGTATTGCGTCGGGGGTAGCCGAAGCAGCCAGTAAAAAGCCCACCCTTGCCGAGGCAGGGGTGGGCTTTTTCATGCAGGCTGAACAGGCAGTTGCTTAGGTCAAACCTTGACGATCCAACCCGCTGGCGCTTCCACGTCGCCGGTCTGCACGCCGGTCAGCTCTTTGTAGAGCTTCTGGGTGATCGGACCGACTTCGGTTTCGCTGTGGAACACGTGCAGCTTGTCTTTGTAGCTGATGCCGCCAATCGGGGTGATCACCGCGGCGGTACCGCAGGCCCCGGCTTCCTTGAAGTCCGACAGCTTGTCGATGAACACGTCGCCTTCGATCACTTCCAGCCCCAGGCGCGATTTGGCCAGTTCGATCAGCGACAGGCGGGTGATGCCCGGCAGGACCGAAGGGGATTTGGGGGTGACGAATTTGTTGTCGTGGGTGATGCCGAAGAAGTTCGCCGAGCCGACTTCCTCGATTTTCGAGTGGGTCATCGGGTCCAGGTAGATGCAGTCGGCGAAGCTGGCTTTCTTGGCCTGGGAGCCGGGCATCAGGCTGGCGGCATAGTTGCCACCGACCTTGGCCGCGCCGGTGCCTTGTGGGGCGGCGCGGTCGAAGCTGGAGATCAGGAAGTTGTGCGGGGTCAGGCCGCCCTTGAAGTAGGCGCCGACCGGGATGCAGAAAATCGAGAAGATGAACTCGGGTGCGGTGCGCACGCCGATGTTGTCACCCACGCCGATCACGAACGGACGCAGGTACAGCGCGCCGCCAGTGCCGTAGGGCGGGATGAAGCGCTCGTTGGCGCGGACCACTTGCTTGCAGGCTTCGATGAACTGCTCGGTCTCGACGTGCGGCATCAGCAGGCGGGCGCAGCTGCGTTGCATGCGGGCGGCGTTCTGGTCCGGGCGGAACAGGTTGATCGAACCGTCCTTGCAGCGATAGGCCTTCAGGCCTTCGAAGCACTGCTGGCCATAGTGCAGGGCGGTGGAGCCCTCGCTGATGTGCAGTACGTTGTCGTCGGTCAGGGTGCCGGCGTCCCAGGCGCCATCGCGCCAGTGCGACAGGTAGCGCTTGTCGGTCTTGATGTAGTCAAAGCCCAGTTTGTCCCAATTGATGCTCTCGTTACCCATGACACCCTCTATTACTTAACAACCGTCGAAACGGTTCAAGGCTTCTGACGTTTTGTGGATGGGGACAACAATACTTCATTCCGGGGCTGTTTCGCAGCCTGCACGATAGGTGACAGGCAGATTTCTGCAGACTCCCCCGTGGCGAGGGAGCTTGCTCCCGCTCGGCTGCGAAGCAGTCGTAACCCGGTCAACGCGGTGTGACTGAACGATCCCGGTGCTCGGCTTGGGGCTGCTTCGCAGCCCAGCGGGAGCAAGCTCCCTCGCCACAGGTGAAACTCATGCCTTCAGATGCACTGCACGGCTATAGATGCAACGCATGCCCCAACGCCCGCAACGCCGCTTCCTGCACGGCCTCGCCCAGCGTCGGATGGGCGTGGATGGTGCCGGCGATGTCTTCCAGGCGCGCGCCCATTTCCAGGGACTGACCAAACGCGGTGGACAGCTCCGACACGCCGACGCCGACCGCCTGCCAGCCAACGATCAAGTGGTTGTCCCGGCGCGCCACCACCCGTACGAAACCGCTTTTCGATTCCAGGGTCATGGCCCGGCCGTTGGCGGCGAACGGGAAGCTCGACACGATGCAATCGAGCCCGGCCGCCTGGGCTTCGTCCGGCGTCTTGCCGACCACCACAAGCTCCGGGTCGGTGAAGCACACAGCGGCGATAGCCGTTGGATTGAACTCCCGGTGCTGGCCGGCGATCAGCTCGGCGACCATTTCCCCCTGGGCCATGGCCCGGTGGGCGAGCATCGGTTCGCCGCTCAGGTCGCCGATGGCCCAGACGTTGCGCATGCTGGTCTGGCAGCGGTGGTCGATTTTCACCGCCGCACCGTTCATCGCCAAGTCCAACGCTTCGAGATTCCAGCCTTGGCTATTGGGCTTGCGCCCGACCGCCACCAGCACCCGGTCGGTGGCCAGGTTCAGCGTGTCGCCAGCGGGGTCACGCACTTGCAAGGTGCTGGCCTGGGCATCGAACCCTTCGACGCTGTGCTTGAGGTAGAGCTTCACCCCCAACTGCTTGAGCGCCTCGTGCACCGGTTGGGTCAGTTCGCCATCGTAGGCCGGCAGGATCCGCTCCTGGGCCTCGACCACGCTGACCTCGGCGCCAAGCTTGCGGTAGGCGATGCCCAGCTCCAGGCCAATGTAGCCACCGCCGACCACCACCAGGTGCTTGGGCACCGAAGTGGGAGCGAGGGCTTCGGTGGAGGAGATGATCGGCCCGCCCACCGGCAGCATCGGCAAGTTGACGCTTTTCGAACCGGTGGCGAGCAGCAGGTGCTCGCACTGGATGCGGGTGTCGCCGACGTCAACGGTCTTGCCATCGACCACCTTGGCCCAGCCGTGGATGACCTGGACCTTGTGCTTCTTCAACAGCGCGGCGACCCCGGTGGTCAGGCGATCGACGATGCCGTCCTTCCATTCCACGCTCTTGCCGATGTCCAGGGTCGGCGCCGACACCGTGATGCCCAAGGCTGAGCCTTGGCTGTGGTGCCGCGTCTGGTGAAATTGCTCGGCCACGTGGATCAACGCCTTGGACGGAATACAGCCGATGTTCAGGCAGGTCCCGCCCAACGCCTGGCCTTCCACCAGGATGGTCGGGATGCCCAACTGGCCGGCGCGGATTGCCGCCACATAGCCGCCGGGGCCGCCGCCGATGATCAGCAGCGTGGTGCTCAAAGTCTGTTGCATTCGTTACTCCACGAACAGCGTTGCGGGTTGTTCGAGCAGGCCGCGCAGGGCCTGGATGAATTGCGCCGCGTCCATGCCGTCGACCACCCGGTGATCGAAGGAGCTGGAGAGGTTCATCATCTTGCGAATCACGATCTGGCCCTTGATCATCATGGGCCGCTCGACGATTTTGTTCACGCCGACGATCGCCACTTCCGGCAGGTTCAGCACCGGGGTGCTGACGATGCCGCCGAGGGCGCCGAGGCTGGTCAGGGTGATGGTCGAACCGGACAACTCGTCGCGGCTGGCCTTGCCCGTGCGCGCAGCTGTTGCCAGGCGCGAAATTTCCGCCGCGCTGTCCCACAAGCTGCGGGCTTCGGCGTGACGCACCACCGGTACCATCAGGCCGACGTCGCTCTGGGTGGCGACACCCACATGCACCGCGCCTGCGCGGTGGATGACCTGGGCTTCGTCGTCGTAGCGCGCGTTCATCTGCGGGAAGTCCCGCAGGGCCACGACCAGGGCCCGCACCAGAAATGGCAGCAGGGTCAGCTTGCCCCGACTGGCACCGTGTTTTTCATTCAGGTGAACCCGCAGTTCTTCCAGGGCGGTGACGTCGATTTCCTCGACGTAGCTGAAATGCGCGGCGCGTTGGGTCGCCTCCTGCATGCGCTGGGCGATCTTGCGGCGCATGCCGATCACCGGGATTTGCTGCTCGTCGTGGCGCTCGGCGTAGCCCGAACCGCCCTTGGCCTGGATCGACGGACCTTGGGCCAGATAGGCCTCGAGGTCTTCGTGCAGGACACGCCCGGCCGGGCCGCTGCCCTGGACCAGGCGCAACTGAATGCCCAGGTCCAACGCGTGTTTACGCACGGCCGGGGAGGCCAATGGGCGTTCTTCGGGGGCGCGGGCGACCGGGGCTTGCGCAACCGTTCTTGGCGCGGCCGTTTTTTCCACGACCGGTTCAGGGGCAGCCACTGGCTCGGACTTCGGTGCTGGTACAGCCGCAGCCGGTTGCACCGATTCCTTCGGGCCTTCCTTCAGGTTGCCCGCGCCTTCCACTTCAATGCGGATCAGTTCGCTGCCCACCGCCATGACTTCACCGGGTTCGCCGCCCAAGGCGATGACCCGGCCATGCACCGGCGAGGGGATGTCGACCATGGCCTTGTCAGTCATGACATCGGCCAGCACCTGGTCTTCGACCACCATGTCGCCGACCTTGACGTGCCACACCGACAGTTCAACTTCGGCGATGCCTTCGCCAATGTCCGGCATCTTGATAACGTGCGTGCCCATTCAGACCTCCATGACCCGTTTCAACGCCGCGCCCACACGGGACGGCCCTGGGAAATACGCCCACTCCTGCGCATGCGGGTAGGGGGTGTCCCAACCGGTGACACGCTCGATGGGCGCTTCCAGGTGGTGGAAGCAGTGTTCCTGGACCAGCGATACCAGTTCGGCGCCAAAACCGCAGGTGCGGGTGGCTTCATGGACGATCACGCAGCGGCCGGTCTTCTTCACGGACTTGACGATGGTGTCCAGGTCCAGTGGCCACAGGCTGCGCAGGTCGATGACTTCGGCGTCGATGCCGGTTTCCTCGGCGGCGGCCTGGGACACATACACTGTGGTGCCATAGGTGAGGATGGTCACGTCCTTGCCTGGGCGGGTGATGGCGGCCACGTCCAACGGCACGGTGTAGTAGCCGTCCGGCACTTGCGCCGAAGGGTGTTTCGACCACGGGGTTACCGGGCGGTCGTGGTGGCCGTCGAACGGGCCGTTATACAGGCGCTTGGGTTCGAGGAAAATCACCGGGTCATCGTTTTCGATGGAGGCGATCAACAGGCCCTTGGCGTCGTAGGGGTTCGAAGGCATCACGGTACGCAGGCCGCAGACCTGGGTGAACATCGCCTCGATGCTCTGGCTGTGGGTCTGGCCGCCATAGATGCCGCCGCCGCAAGGCATGCGCAGGGTCATCGGCGCGGTGAACTCGCCGGCCGAGCGATAGCGCAGGCGCGCCGCTTCGGAAATGATCTGGTCCGAGGCCGGGTAGACGTAGTCGGCGAACTGGATCTCGGCCACCGGCCGCAATCCGTAGGCGCCCATGCCGACAGCCACGCCAACGATGCCGCTTTCGGAAATCGGTGCGTCGAACACCCGCGAAGTGCCGTATTTGTTCTGCAAGCCTTCGGTGCAGCGGAACACGCCGCCGAAGTAGCCCACGTCCTGGCCGAATACCACGACGTTGTCATCGCGTTCGAGCATCACGTCCATGGCCGAGCGCAGGGCCTGGATCATGGTCATGGTGGTAGTGGTCATGGCGGTATCCAACGCAATATTGGTGTTGTGATCGTTCATGTCAGATCCCCAACTGCTGACGCTGGCGCTTCAAGTGCTCCGGCATCTCTTTGTAGACGTCTTCGAACATCGTGGCAGCGCTCGGCACCTGGCCCCCGGCGAGGGTGCCGTACTGCTCGGCTTCTTTCTGGGCGGCGATGATCTCGGCCTCCAGTTCGGCGCTGACAGCCTGGTGCTCTTCTTCCGACCACTGGCCGATGCGGATCATGTGCTGCTTGAGACGGGCAATCGGGTCGCCCAGCGGGAAGTGGCTCCAGTCATCGGCGGGGCGATACTTCGATGGGTCGTCGGAGGTGGAGTGCGGGCCGGCGCGGTAGGTAACCCATTCGATCAGCGCCGGGCCGAGGTTGCGTCGGGCGCGTTCGGCGGCCCAGCGCGAGGCGGCGTAGACCGCCATGAAGTCGTTGCCATCCACCCGCAGCGAGGCGATGCCGCAACCGACACCGCGTCCGGCGAAGGTGGTGGCTTCACCGCCGGCAATGGCCTGGAAGGTGGAGATCGCCCACTGGTTGTTGACTACGTTGAGGATCACCGGCGCCCGGTAGACGTGGGCGAAGGTCAGGGCGGTGTGGAAATCCGATTCGGCGGTGGCGCCGTCACCGATCCAGGCCGAGGCGATCTTGGTGTCGCCCTTGATCGCCGAGGCCATGCCCCAACCCACGCCCTGGATGAACTGGGTGGCGAGGTTGCCGGAAATGGTGAAGAAACCGGCTTCCTTGACCGAGTACATGATCGGCAACTGCCGGCCCTTGAGCGGATCACGCTCGTTGGACAGCAGTTGGCATATCAGGTCCACCAGCGGCACGTCGCGGGCCATCAGGATGCTTTGCTGGCGGTAGGTGGGGAAGCACATGTCGTCGATGTTCAGCGCCAGGGCCTGGGCGCTGCCGATGGCTTCTTCGCCCAGGCTCTGCATGTAGAACGACATCTTTTTCTGGCGCTGGGCGACCACCATGCGGTTGTCGTAGATCCGCGTCTTGAGCATGGCGCGCATGCCCTTGCGCAGGATCTCGACGGGAATGTTCTCGGCCCACTCGCCCAAGGCATTGCCCTGGTCGTCGAGCACGCGGATCAGGCCTCGGGCCAGGTCGGCGGTCTCGGCGGGTTCAACGTCGATGGGAGGTTTGCGCACCGTGCCAGCATCGGTCAGGCGCAGGTAGGAAAAGTCGGTCTTGCAGCCGGGACGGCCCGAGGGTTCGGGGACGTGCAGGCGTAGCGGTTCGTACGCTGGGTTCATGGCTTTCTACGCTCGATCTTGTGAATTTCTTGTAGTGGGCGCGCTAGCTGACGAATGTCCCCGGGTAGGGGAAATTGTCCTACAACAATCATAGGCTCGACGAAGAAGAATATTTTTCTCTGTTAGCTTGCTGTTCAGATCATTTGCAGATAAAAAATCTGCACAACGATAAAAAACAGGATTATTTGTCTCATGCGTAAATTGGATCGCACTGACATCGGGATTCTGAATAGCCTTCAGGAAAACGCCCGCATCACCAACGCCGATCTTGCCCGCTCGGTCAACCTGTCGCCGACGCCGTGCTTCAACCGGGTCCGGGCCATGGAGGAGCTGGGCGTGATCCGCGAGCAGGTCACCTTGCTCAACGCCGATATGCTGGGTTTGCACGTGAACGTGTTCATCCACGTCAGCCTGGAGAAACAGGTGGAAGAGGCGTTGCAGCACTTCGAAGAGGCGATCTCCGACCGGCCGGAGGTGATGGAGTGCTACCTGATGGCCGGCGATCCGGATTACCTGATCCGCGTGCTGGTGCCGACCATCCAGTCGTTGGAGCGGTTCATGATGGACTTCCTGACCAAAGTCCCGGGGGTGGCGAATATCCGCTCCAGCTTTGCCCTCAAGCAGGTGCGCTACAAGACCGCGTTGCCGTTGCCGGCCAATGGGTTGACCTTGGGGACCTAGTACCTGTGAGGTGAGGCCCCATCCTGGTCTCACGTTCCCTTAGCGCGTAGTGGCCTCGACAGCCTCGTGAGCGGTCCATTTCTTGTAGCATCCGGATTTCAAGTTGGCGTAACCCGAAGCCTTGTTCCCGCTACTCTTGTCAGTCGCCGTTATCTCTCGATCCACCAGCCAGTGACAGCACAGTTCCGCGCGGGTAATCCCGACATAGGCCAGGCGCAACGCTTCCTCGGCCTGGGCCTTGTCGTAAGGCATCGGGCTGCCATCGCCCAGAGCGGCCAATTGGTATAGCTCGTTTCGCTTGGACTTCGTCGGTGTGTAAAAACAATCACCAATAACGAATACCGTCTGGGCTTGCAGCCCTTTGGACTTATGGAATGTCATCAGTTTCACATTTCGTTCCTCTTTCCTGGCATCGCTCAATAAATCGCTCAGCACCTTGCGATAGGCTTTTTCCACAATGCCCACGCGGAACACCATGAGGATGCTGTCACCTTCGTCATAGGCTTGCCTGACCAGGCCGAGGATGGTTTCGTCGGGTGTGGTGATTTTTGAGTTTTGTGCCACGTAATGCAGATACACCGGCGAAACCCGGTCGATCACGTTGGGATTCGCTGCGACACCGTGCTTGGCCGGGTCAGCAGAGGTAGAGCGAACGACTTGCTCCGCCGCGTCGATGATCGCCTGGTGAGACCGGTAGTTGTTTTGCATATACAGGGTTTGTCGCGTATGGGCGGCAAAATGCTGGTGAAACTCCATCAAGTACTGCGGTGAGCTTCCGCGCCAGCCATAGATGCTTTGCCAGTCGTCGCCAACCGCCATCAAGGTGTTGCCCATGTCGGGCTTGCCCTGGTTGCGTCGACGAATTTCCTTGCAGCACTGGCGGATCCAGGAAATGTTCAGGCCGGACACGTCTTGGAATTCATCAATCATCAAGTGCCGCATGCCATCGAGTTCGGAGGTGGGAATGCGTTTTATGTTCTCGGGATTCTGCTCGCCGAACAGGGCGAACGCTTGATTGAAGGTGATGAGTGGTTTGGGCGACATGCTTTTCAGATACCCGTGGAACCCTCTCCAGAATAACTTCAAGGCCAGGTAAAACAGTTGGCGTGGATCACCAGGCGCAAAAGTCATGGCGCCTATGGCCTTGTCCACATCAAGCCCCAGGTTCTCGATGTAGTTGCCTTCGCTGAAAAAGACTTCGATCAGGTCCGCCTCTTTGAGCGTTGTACCAGGCAGGTGATACGCAAACTTTGGGGCCTGGACGACCATGTGCCTGGCGTTGTCCAGCAAGGTTTGCGCCGCCGTCACATTATTGAGGAGCAAGAACTTCTTGGGGTAGCACTCGCCAATTACAGCTTGGCGGCTCCAGCTTTCCTGTTTCAGGTTGTAGCGCTCGCCCTCTCGTGTGGGCACGTCGGCGTTTCGTTCACCGGTATCCGGCCAGCCAAGAATCAACGCGGCGTCATACTCCGGCAAATAGCCATTGGCGATGAACGGCTGCCCTTCAATGATCAGTACCTGTCGCTCGCCCACGCCTGGAATAGGCCATAAACCCAGGGCTGCCCAAGCGTTCTCGATTTCGTCGCACACCGCCAGGTCTTTTTGCGATATGGATTTAATGATGTGTTTTTTCTTTTTACGCATCTCCTCCGTCATGGGCTCGGCAGGAGCGAAAGCCACGGACTTGTAGAGTTCGAGAATGTGTTTCTTGAAAGCCTCATCCTGCTCGTAAAGGGTATTGAACACTTTATAAAGCACGACGCGTTGTTCGGTGTTGATAGTGGAAGAAAACGGATTTTCGACTTCTTCTTCGTCATCGTTCGAGTTCGGTCCGAGAAAATCGAAATACCCCACCGGGCCGTCCGAGAATGCCCTCATGAATCCGAACACCTTGCTGTGGAAGGTTCGGACCAGGCTTTTAATTTGTTCTTCGCTCAGGTGGATATCCCACAATGCAAAGATCTTGACGATTTTCTTCATCAAGTCTTTTTTGGATTCGGTCGTAAACGTGGTGACTTGCAGGTGATTGAGCGCAATGCCTAGATGAACGTGCTTGAGCAGCACGCGTAAAGCCAGTGTGGTCGACTTACCTGAACCGGCACCGGCAATGACCGAGGTGCAGGTGGTGTCTGCGAAGATCATCGCCCACTGCTCAGGGCTCGGTTGCTCATGGGCCGGTAAATTGTCCAGCACCTCGGCGCGCATTTTCTGTCGGATGGCGTCGGTAATCGGCAGTAATTCGTTATCGAACAGGCAGTGATCCTCTCCGGGTAACGGTGCAATGGTTCTCAGGTCGTTGAACTCGAGCACCGCGTGTCCAGCTGCATATCCCTCTTCATATCCACTGAGTTTTCCCTCGGCCAGGCCGGTTTCTTTGCCTTGTGCCTGTCCTTCTTTCTGCCCTTTTCTAAATGAAGCGGCATCTGTGGCACCTAATGCTTTGAGGGCTTGGGAAAATAAATAGGCGAAGGCGCGTCTTAAGAGCGACAGATGTTGATTGAGCCCCGGCTGGACGGCGTCCTTGGTCTTCTCTTGGGGGGATATCTTGTTCATGGCGTCCTTACAAAAAAGTCCTGTCGTCGAGGTCTGTCTTCGACGATTACCGTGTGGATGGCCGACCCGAGCAAACATTTGAGCGTCGGATCGGCGCTGGAATTATTTCTTTTCCAGATACTACACGGTGCTGGCTTTTTGGCTAAGGCTTGGTTTAGAGCGGCTGGGTCGATGCCGCGTTAGGAGGCCTATGCGCCAGGGGCTCCCATCCGGTAAGTGGAATCTTCAAATAGATCACACCATTTTCTTCCGCGGGCGGCAGGGGTCTACAGCAACTTGCACTGCATCGAAAACCCGAGCGTCACCGACTGGCCTTGTTCGAGCAAGCGCAACCCCGGCTGCCCCGGCAGGTGATGGGCGTTGACCGGATGGCTGACCGGTTCGATGCAAAAGAAGTCCAGGCCCACGGGGCAGTAGAGCAGGAAATAGTCGCTGCCGCTGGCCCAGCATTGCAGTTCATAACCCAGGTCTGGTTGCTGGATCAGGCACTGCCCGTCCCAACCGCCGAAGCCGTTGTCGACAAGCGTGTCCGGCAGTAAACGGAGCGCCTGGAAATCCCAGTGTTCAGGAATGTCGGTCAGTTCCGTGGGCAGTTTCGTGGCATCGCACATCCATACCTCGCTGGCGCGGGTTTGCAGGCGCGTGGCGGCAGTGCGTGGAAAGTACGGATGCAAGCCCAGCCCATGCCACGCGGGCTGTTCGGCCATGTGGGTGACGTGCATTGCGATTTGCAACTGGCCGCCATTCAAGCGGATCCGCAGGCTGGCGCAATAGGCGAATGGCTGCTGGCTGTCGAGTTGCAACAACACTTGCTGGGCACTCTGCTCGACCACCTGCCACGCTTGTTGCCAGGCGCTGCCATGGATCGGAAACGGATCGTTGGGGCTGTTGGCGTCCAGGGCCAGCCAGCCGCCAGGGCAATCGAAGCCGCCGTTGGCGATCCGGTTCGACCAGGGAATCAACGGGAAACCGCCGAGCTTGCCGGGCAGGCCGTTTTCCAGGGCTTGGGGCGCTGGCGGACGTAGCAGCGGGGCGCCGTTACTGCGCAAGGTCCAGTCGACCAGGCTGGCGCCCAGGTGTGGGGCGAGGGTGAGGCGGGTCAGTTCGTCTTCGAGGTGGAGAAGGGGTGGCGTCATGGTGGTTGTCTGCTGGATTGAAAAGCAGTGAGGGGAATGCAGATTCTGTGTGGACGCTGTTGTGGCGAGGGAGCTTGCTCCCGCTGGACTGCGAAGCAGGCCCAAGTTCTTCGTTTTAGCACAAATTTTTGGGGCGGCTTCGCCACCCAGCGGGAGCAAGCTCCCTCGCCACAAGGGGGCTTGCTGGCTGATGGGGTTACAACACCAGATGCGGCAACCACAGCGACAGGGCTGGCACGTAGGTCACGAGCATCAGCACCAGGAACAGCACGGCGTAGAACGGCAGCAGCGCCTTGACTGTGCTTTCGATACTGACCTTGCCGATGGCCGAGCCGACGAACAGCACCGCGCCCACCGGTGGGGTAATCAGCCCGATGCCCAGGTTCACCAGCATGATCATGCCGAACTGCACCGGGTCCACGCCGATGCCGAGGATGACCGGCATCAGGATCGGCGTCAGGATCAGGATCAGCGGCGCCATGTCCATCACGGTGCCCAACAGCAGCAACATCACGTTGATGCACATCAGGATCACGTAACGGTTGTCCGACAGGGTCAGGAACATCGTGGTGATCTTCGCCGGGATCTGCATCAGCGTCATGATGTAGCCGAAACTGGCGGCAAAGCCGATCAGGATCATCACGATGGAGATGGTGCGCACCGTGCGGTGCATCAGCTTCGGCAGTTCGCGCCACTTGTAGTCGCGGTAGATGAACATGGTCACGAAGAACGACCACAGCACTGCGATGGCCGCCGATTCGGTGGCGGTGAAGATGCCCGACAGAATGCCGCCGAGGATGATCACCATCGCCATCAGGCCCCACAAGGCCTCGCCGACGATTTTCAGCGCCTGGCGCATCGGGATCACTTCGCCCTTGGGGTAGTTGCGCTTTTTCGCGAAGATCAGGCACAGCACCATCAGGCAGGCGCTCATCAGCAAGCCCGGTACGATGCCTGCCATGAACAGCGAGGCAATCGAGACCGTGCCGCCGGCGGCCAGGGAGTAGAGCACCGAGTTATGGCTTGGCGGGGTGAGCAGGGCTTGTACCGAACCACTGACGGTCACGGCGGTGGAGAAGTCCCGCGGATAGCCCTTGCGTTCCATTTCCGGAATCAGCACTGAGCCCACCGAGGCGGTGTCGGCCACCGACGAACCGGAGATCGCGCCGAAGAAGGTCGACGCGACGATGTTGACCAGCGACAGGCCGCCGCGCACGAAGCCCACCAGCACACCGGCACACGCCACCAAGCGGCGGGACATGCCACCTTCGGCCATGATCGCGCCAGCCAGCACGAAGAATGGAATGGCCAGTAGCGAGAACTTGTTCACCCCGCCCGCGACCTGGATCATCACGGCCTGGAACGGGATGTCGATCCACCATGCACCGATCAGGGCGGCAGCGCCCAAGGCGTAGGCGACCGGCATGCCGATCAGGATCAAAGCGATAAAACTGCCCAGCAGAATCAGAGCGTCCATTAAGCGGCACCTTCACTTTCTTCAACCAGGTCGAATTGCACGACCCGCCGTTTGCTCTGGTCACCGAGCAAGAGTTTTTCCAGGACAAAAACCAGCGTCAGCAAACCGCCCAGGGGAATCGGCAAATAGGTCACGCCAACTCGTAGACCCGGCAGGGAAGCCATGAACTGGTTCCAGGTGGACATGCACAGCTTGAAGCCCCAGACCGTCATGAAGATGCAGATCATGGCCATGAGCAATTGGGAAAAAATCGACGCCGCGGATTTCAGGTGCGGTGGCATGCGGTCGGTGGCCATGGCCACGGCCATGTGCGCACCGGCGCGGTAACTGGCGGCGGCACCAATGAAGGTGAACACCATCATCAGCAGGATCGCCGTGGGCTCGGGCCAGCTCGAGCCGGAACCCAGCACGTAGCGGGCGAACACGCCCCAGGGAATCATCAGGGAAATCGCCAGGACGGAAAGGCCGGCAACCCAGATGCACGTCATGTAGATCTTATCGTTGATACGCAGCAGCAAATTCTTCATCGGGTTCCACCGTAACCGGGCACGCCTTGGGCATCAGGCGCGCCGGGCCTTTTCATGAATACAGAACGGGAGGCGTTACTGAACGGCTTCGATACGCTTGATCAGGTCGGCGTAGGGCGCGCCGTACTTGGCCCGAACGGGGGCGGTGGCGTCGTAGAAGGGTTTCTTGTCGACAGCGATGAACTCGACACCCGCGGCCTTGAGTTTTTCTTCGCTGGCCGTTGATTTCTGGTCCCACAACGCGCGCTCTTCGGCCTGGGCAGCCTTGGCGGCCTTCCTGACCATCGCCTGTTGATCCGGGGTCAGTTTTTCCCAGGTGATTTTCGACATCACGATCGGCTCTGGCAGGATCAGGTGGCCGGTGAGGCTGTAGTACTTGGCGTTTTGGTAGTGGTTGTGTTCGAGCAGGGTCGGTGGGTTGTTTTCCGCGCCGTCGATCACGCCGGTCTGCAGGGCGCTGAAGATTTCACCGGTGTCCATCGCGATACCGTTGGCGCCCATGGCGTTCATCATCTCGATGAACATCGGGTTGCCTTGCACACGGATCTTCATGCCCTTGAGGTCTTCGAGCTTGCGCACTGGCTTCTTGGTGTAGATGTTGCGCGTGCCGCCGTCCATCCAGGCCAGGGCCACCAGGCCGAACTCGGAGTTGGTGATCCGGTCGAGGATCGCATCGCCCACATCACCATCGATGACGGCGCGCATGTGGGCCTGGTCGCGGAAGATGAACGGCATGTTGAACACGTTCACATCCGGCACCACAGGACCGACGATACCCAGGCTGACCCGGGACATCTGTATCGCGCCGACTTGCATCTGCTCGATGACTTCCTTCTCGGAACCCAGTACGCCGCCTGGGAAGTATTTGAAGGTCAGCTCGCCGTTGGTCTCTTTGGTCAGGGTCTTGCCCATGCTTTCTTCGGCCACCACGGTGGGGTAGCCCTTGGGGTGGATGTCGGCGATCTTGAGCTCAAGGGCATGGGCCGCCTGGGCCAGGAAGGCCAGGGGGAGGGCTGCGATCAGAAGCGTGCGTTTGAAATTCATGGTCAATCTCCAGTTTGTTGTTTTTTTTATGGCTCATTCAGCAAAGCGGTGAAGCAGATCATTTCGCGGCGTGTTTCAGCCCTCCGAAAACCGGTTCAGCCAGGCCTTTGACACCGGGGTTCAGCGCGAACACGCCACCGGCCAGGGATTGCGGGTCGTTGTCGTCACCAGGGCGGATCGAGGTCACGAAAAGGGTGTCCAGGCGGCTGCCACCAAAGGCGCACATCGTCGGTTTCTTTACCGGCACCGCCAGCGACCGATCCAGGCGGCCATCCGGGGTGAAGCGATGAATGAGGCCGGCGTCGTTGGCGCAGATCCAGTAGCAACCCTCGGCGTCAACCGCCGCGCCGTCCGGGCGCCCGGCCAACGGCATCATGTCGACGAACAACCGCCGGTTGGACGGCGTGCCGCTGTCGATGTCGTAATCGAAAGCCCAGATTTGCTGGACCAATGGGTGTGAATCGGAGAGGTACATCGTCCGCCCGTCCGGGCTGAATCCCAGGCCGTTGGGCACGATGAAACCGCTCAGTTGCGCCTCGACCGGGCTGCGTTGCCCGGCTTCATAGCGGTACATCCGGCCTTCGTCAGCGTTGGCACCCATGTTCAGCACCATGCTCCCGGCCCAGAAACGGCCCTGGCGGTCGCAGCGGCCATCGTTGAGGCGCATGTCGGTGCGGCTGTGCTCGACGCTCGCGCACAGTTCGCTGTCCAGGCTGCCGTCATCATTGGGGTGCAGGCGAAAGAAACCGCTCTCCATGCCCGCGATCCAACCGCCGTCCTGGTGACGGGCGATGCAGGCAAGCATTTCCGGCGTTTCCCAGCCCTTGAGCTGACCGGTCCCGGCGTTCCAGCACTGCAAGCCACCACTGGGAATGTCCACCCAGTACAGGGCGTTTTCCTCGGGGACCCACACCGGGCTTTCCCCGACGGCGTTGCGTGCATCGACAATCAATTCGGCTTGCATGGTGATTCCTTAATGCGTTCGTATCCCATGGAAAACAGGCGAATCAGTCATCGAACGGGCCGGCGGCGACAAAGGCACCACCCTGGTAAATCCTCGCCGGATCATCGGCGGCCGGCATCGGCTGGGCTTCGATCTTGGCGCGGAAAATTTCGGAGCTGTCCTTGGGCTGGTAGCCCAGGTGCGCGGCCTGGCTGTTGTCCCACCAGACGTCACGATTCGCAGACACGCCGTAGACCACGGTGTGGCCAACGTTCGGGGTGTAGAGCGAGCATTCGATCAGTTGGGTGAGGTCGTCGAAACTCAGCCAGGTGCTCATCATCCGGCGGTTTTGCGGTTCGGGAAACGACGAGCCGATGCGGATGCTCACGGTCTCGATGCCGTAGCGATCGAAGTAGAAACTGGCGACGTCTTCGCCGTAGGACTTGGACAGGCCGTAGTAGCCATCCGGGCGACGCGGGGAGAGGGCGTCGAGGGCCTGATCCTGCTTGTAGAAACCGATGACATGGTTGGAACTGGCGAAAATCACCCGCTTGACGCCGTGCTTGCGGGCGGCTTCATAGATATGAAACACGCCGCTGATGTTGGCACCGAGGATTTCTTCGAACGAGCGCTCAACCGAAACACCGCCGAAATGCAGAATGGCATCGACACCTTCCACCAATTGGTGCACGGCCTGTTTATCGGACAGGTCGCACGGCACCACTTCTTCGCTTTCATCGATGGCCGGGGCCATGTCGGCGATGTCCGACAGGCGAATGTGGCGGGCGAAAGGCTTGAGGCGTTCACGCAGGACTTTGCCCAGGCCTCCGGCGGCACCGGTCAGCAGCAGGCGATTGAGGGGGCGGCGAGTGTGTGTCGTAGTCATGAAGTTACCTGAGCAAACAGTGAGAGGTATTAGTTGTTATAGGTTGTCGTATGACTGTGGGGAATATCCTTATCCTTCCGCTACCTTGTCAACGTTTGATCGACGAAGCGCTCTAAACCGAGGTCCTTGCCGCGCTACGATCCCCTGTGGCGAGGGAGCTTGCTCCCGCTCGGCTGCGCAGCAGACGCCGTGTTTCGCAACCTTATGGGCCTGCTTCGCAGTCCAGCGGGAGCAAGCTCCCTCGCCACAGGTGATTCGGTTTATCTCAACAAAGCGCTTCGCCCCACGGTGCGCGCTTGCTGCTTACAACAGCGACAGCGGGTAGCTGATGAAGATACGGTTCTCGTCGAATTCGTTGGTGCTGTAATCCCGACGAATCGACGCGTTACGCCACTTCACGTTGAGGCTTTTCAGCGCACCGCTCTGCACGGTGTAGGCCAGTTCGGTTTCGCGGCCCCATTCCTTGCCATCGTCGACGGTGGCGGTGTGCACGTTGTCGCCGCTGATATAGCGGTTCATCAACGTCAGGCCCGGTACGCCGACGGCGGCGAAGTTGAAGTCGTGGCGTACTTGCCAGGATTTTTCCTGGGCGTTGTCGTAGCTGGAGTTGTAGCTGTCGTTCGCCAGCGTGCCGCCGCTGGTGCCGTTGACGCGCATCCAGGCGTCATCGCCGCTGAGTTTTTGCAGGCCGACGTAGAAGGTGTTGCCGCCGTACTTGGCCGAGAGCATGGCGAAGGCGGTTTTGTTGTCCAGGTCGCCGGCCAAGGCGTTGCCGTCTTCCTTGCCGATGAAGTAGCCGAGGTTGGCGCCCAGGGTCCAGTCGCCGATGGGCTGGCTGTGGGTCAGGTTGAAATACTTTTGCTGGTAGATGTCGGACAGTTCCGAGTACCAGACGCCGACCTGGGTGCGTTTTTCGTTGAAGGCGTATTCGCCGCCGCCGAAGTTGAAACGGTCGGAGGTGAACGCGCCCCGGCCGTTCATCGACATGTCTTCCATGCTCGCGTCGTTGCGCGGGCTGTTGGCGCGGAACTGGCCACCGTACAGGGTCAGGCCGCTGATTTCGGTGGAAGTCACCTGGCCGCCACGGAAGGTTTGCGGCAGGGAACGGCCATCATCGGAGCGCAGGATCGGCAGCACCGGCATCCACTCGCCGACCTTCAATTCGGTCTTCGAGACCTTGCCCTTGAGGGCCACGCCCAGGCGACCGAAGTCATCGGCAGGACGACCGTCGTCATGCACCGGCAGCAGCTGCGTACCCGTTGTGCCGCGCCCGCCGTCGAGCTTGACCGAGTACATACCCAGCACGTCCACACCGAAACCGACTGTGCCCTGGGTGAAACCGGACTTGGCGTCGAGGATGAAACTCTGGGTCCATTCCTCGGCCTTGCCCTGGGCATTGTTCGAGTTGGTGAAGTTGCGGTTGAAATAGGCGTTGCGCAGGTTCAGCGTGGCCTTGGCGTCATCGACGAAGCCTTCGGCGCTGGCGGTCATCGGCAGGAACAGGGACAGGCTGCTGCAACCGAGCAGGATCAGCGCGGGGCTGGTGTTGAGGAGGGTACGGCGGTTGGGACGGTTGTCGGGCGAAAAACGGACACGTGTGCTCACTATGACGCTCCCTACTTTTTTGTTGTTTTTATTTGTTATACGTCGTCGTACAACATGGAGGCGATTATTTGGAAGCCGCACGTCCTTGTCAACTGGCCATTATCGGAATTGTCCAACTCTTGAGTGCCTCGAAATGAGGCATTTCAATGGTTGCAGCTGAGCGAAGTGAAGATGGAAGGCTTTGAGGTCAGGCCAGTGCGGGACTTTGAGGATTAGTGATGTGGGGTTTAGTTGTGCGATGACTGGTCTAAGACATTAGTCGAATGCCGGCGATCTCATGGACGCTGAGGTCTTTTGTGGCGAGGGAGCTTGCTCCCGCTGGACTGCGCAGCAGCCCCAAAATGAACTGACGCGGTTCTTCCAGGAACACCGCTCCAGCCGGTTTTACGACTGCTGCGCAGCCGAGCGGGAGCAAGCTCCCTCGCCACAAGGGCACCGTGTACATCCGCTTGAACATACACGGTCAAATAGGGAGCGAGCCCCAGTGTTTTCGAAAGTGGGCGGATGCTAGTCTTGACCAACGCTGTTGCCAGGGAGCCCTCATGGGCAATCACAAGATCGAGATTCGTCGCAGTAACGTCGAGAAAATCCTGTTGGCCGCCGAGAAGGTCTTTGCCGAAAAAGGTTTCGGCAGCACCGCCATGGCCGACATCGCCGCCGAAGTGCAACTGCCCCGTTCCAACCTGCATTACTACTTCAGCACCAAGAGCGAACTCTACAGCGCCGTGTTGTTCGACCTGCTGGAGGTGTGGAAGCAGGACGCCTTGTGCTTCGAGATGTTCGACGACCCACGGGTAGTGCTCAGCAGCTACATCCGCGCCAAGATGAACCACTCCCGCAGCCGCCCCTACGGCTCGAAAGTCTGGGCCAACGAAATCATCCACGGCGCCCCGACCCTGGGCCAGGCGCTGGACGCCAGCCTCTATGACTGGGCCAAGATGAAGGAAGAAAAAATCCGCCAATGGGTGGAAGACAAACGCATCCTCCCGATAGAACCCTCGAGCCTGCTCTACATGATCTGGGCCTCGACCCAGCACTACGCCGACTTCGACCACCAGATCAACATCCTCAACGACCACCAGCCGCTGTCGGACATGCAGTTCGAACGGGCGGTGCAGACCGTGACCAGTGTGATTTTGCGGGGGATTGGGTTGGAGCCATGAAGTTTTGTGGTGAAGCTGATGGCCTCATCGCGAGCAAGCTCGCTCCCACACTGGATCTGTGCTGTACACAACATCTGTGAACGACACGATCCACTGTGGGAGCGAGCTTACTCGCGATGGCGCCAGTCCAGACACTCCAACCTTCAAGCTGTTACATGATAGGGATTGCGCGGATCATGGTTCCAATCCAGGAACGGCTTGCCGGTGTCCACCGTCACCATTTCGATGCAGTCCTGCACCGGGCAGGTGATCTGGCAGAGGTTGCAGCCCACGCACTCTTCATCGATCACTTCATATTTACGCGTGCCGTCCGCCTGTTTGAGACTGGCAATGGCCTGGTGTGAGGTGTCTTCGCAGGCGATGTGGCAGCGACCGCAACCGATGCACGCCTCTTGGTCGATTTTTGCGATGACCTGATAGTTGATGTCCAGGTACTTCCAGTCGGTGGTGTTGCCCACCGCGCGACCGGAGAACGCCTGGAGGTTGGCGTGGCCATGCTCGTCCATCCACCGCGATAGGCCGTCCTTCATCTCTTCGACGATGCGAAAGCCGTGCAGCATCGCCGCCGTGCACACCTGCACCGCGCCGCTGCCCAGGGCGATGAATTCCGCCGCGTCGCGCCAACTGCCGATGCCGCCGATGCCGCAGATCGGCAAGCCGTGGGTCTGCGGATCGCGGGCGATTTCGGCGACCATGTTCAGCGCGATCGGCTTGACCGCCGAGCCGCAATAACCACCATGGGTGCTCTGGCTGCCGACGCTGGGCAGGGCGACCATGCGGTCGAGGTCGACGCTGGTGATGGAGTTGATGGTGTTGATCAACGACACCGCGTCCGCACCGCCCCGATGAGCCGCCCGGGCGGCGACGCGAATGTCGGTGATGTTCGGCGTGAGCTTGACGATCACCGGCAGCGAACAATAGGTCTTGCACCAGCGGGTCACTTGTTCGACGTATTCCGGCACCTGGCCGACCGCCGCGCCCATGCCGCGTTCCGGCATGCCGTGGGGGCAGCCGAAGTTCAGTTCGATGCCGTCGGCACCGGTGGCTTCCACCAATGGCAGGATGCGTTTCCAGGACTCCTCGACGCAGGGCACCATCAGCGACACGATCAACGCCCGGTCCGGCCAGTCCTTTTTCACCTGGGTGATTTCCCGCAGGTTGATCTCCAGGGCGCGGTCGGTGATCAGCTCGATGTTGTTGATGCCCAAGACCTCGCGATTGGCGCCGTAATGGGCTGAGTAGCGCGACGACACGTTCACCGCCGCCGGATCCTCCCCGAGGGTTTTCCAGACCACGCCACCCCAACCGGCCTCGAAGGCGCGGACCACGTTGTAGGCCTTGTCGGTGGGCGGCGCGGAGGCCAGCCAGAACGGATTGGGGGCTTTGATGCCGGCGAAGACAATCGACAGATCGGCCATTTACGCAGCCTCCACGTTGAGCATGAGTTGGGCGTTGATCGCCTCGGCGGCGAGCTTGCCGTGCTGCACGGCCTGCACGGTGAGGTCCTGGTCGAGGCTGGTGCAATCGCCGCCGGCGTAGACACCGGGAATGCTGGTGCGCAGGTGTTCGTCCACCAGGATCCGCCCATCCTGGCGCTTGAGCTCCCGGGCCAGCGGGTCCGCCAGCGCGTTGTCGTCGAAGGCTTGGCCGATGGCCTTGAAAATACCATCGGCGGGGAGGTCGAAGGTTTCGCCGCTGGTGACCAGTCGACCGTTTTCCAGGTGGGTGCGGGAGAAACGCATGCCGCGCACATTCCCGGCGTCATCGAGCAAAACCTGTTGCGGCTGGGCCCAGGTCAACAGGCGCACCTGATTGGCCTTGGCGATGTCCTGTTCATGGCCGGTGGCGCCCATGTCTTCCAAGCCACGGCGGTACACCAGGCTGACGTCCCGGGCGCCGAGGCGGGCCATTTGCACGGCCATGTCGATGGCGGTGTTGCCGGCGCCGAGCACGATGCAGCGGTCGGCCAGGGGCAACTGGCTGAGGTCGTCGGCTTGGCGCAATTCGCGGATGTACTCGGTGGCGGCCAGTAGCCCGGGCGCTTGTTCATCGCTCAGGCCCAATTGCTTGCTGGCGGCCAGGCCAAGGCCGAGGAACACCGCGTCGAACTGCTGATGCAGGTCGCTCAGGCTCAGGTTTTCCCCGAGTTTCTGGCCGTGGCGGATTTCGATGCCGCCGATCTCCAGCAGAAAGTCCAGTTCGTGCTGGGCGTAATCGTCCACCAGTTTGTACTTGGCGATCCCGTATTCGTTGAGGCCACCGGCTTTCTCACGGGCTTCGAAAACCACCACGTCATGACCGTGCATCGCGCTGCGATGGGCGCAGGACAACCCTGCCGGGCCGGCCCCGACCACCGCGATGCGCTTGCCAGTGGCGGTGGCACGCTTGAACGGGTGTTCGCTGAAGTGCGCATTGTCCACGGCGTAGCGTTGCAGCTGGCCGATCAATACCGGCGCGCATTCATGGACGTTGTTGCGCACGCAGGCTTGCTGGCAAAGAACCTCCGTAGGACAGACCCGGGCGCAACTGCCGCCGAGGATGTTGGCCGAGAGGATTTTCTGTGCCGCGCCTTGGACGTTGTCCTGGTGGATGTTGCGAATGAACGAAGGAATATCGATCTCGCTCGGACAGGCGTTCACGCACGGTGCGTCGTAGCAATACAGGCAACGGGACGCTTCCAGGTGGGCCTGGCGCGCGTTGAGCGGCGGCGCCAGGTCGCTGAAACGGGCGGCGAGGGTAGCCGGGTCTTCCAGGGAATGGGGGAGGTGACTCAAGGGCTGGATCATGGAATGGGCCTCACGGTGTTTGAGGTGCTGCCTCTGGTGGGCAGTGGTTTTTTCGGTGTCTGGACTGGTCTCATCGCGAGCAAGCTCGCTCCCACAGGGGCTCTGCAGTGCCCATGGCTTTCGCATCCACCCAAATCCAGTGTGGGAGCGAGCTTGCTCGCGATAGGCCGAAGGCCTGGGTTCAGCGTTTCACGGCGGTTGGCTTATTCAACTCCGCCCGCTTGCTCAACAAATCGAACACCGCTGGGTACGCCGGCCGTTCGATGTAGCGCCCCGCGCCGCGCTCGGCCCGCAGGTCGCCGTCGGCCCACACCAGCCGACCCTGGCTGATGGTGTGGCTGGGCACGCCGCGTACGGTCTTGCCTTCGAAAATGTTGAAGTCCACCTGCTGATGGTGGGTCTTGGCGGAAATCGTGCGGCTGCCCTGCGGGTCCCACAGCACCAGGTCGGCATCGGCGCCGACGCGGATCGCCCCTTTGCGCGGGTAGAGGTTGAAGATCTTCGCGGTGTTGGTGGAAGTGAGGGCGACGAAGTCGTGCATCGACAACTTACCGCTGTTGACCCCCTCGTCCCAGAGCACGGCCATGCGGTCTTCGATACCGGCGGTGCCGTTGGGAATCTTGCTGAAGTCCTCGCGGCCGGCGGCTTTCTGCTCCGCGCAGAAACAGCAGTGGTCGGTGGCGGTGGTGTGCAGGTTGCCCGACTGCAAGCCATGCCAGAGCGCTTCCTGATGGCCGCGAGGGCGGAACGGCGGGCTCATCACGTAGCCGGCGGCGGTCTGCCAGTCCGGGTGGCGATAGACGCTGTCGTCCAGCAATAGATGCCCGGCCAGGACTTCACCGTAGACGGGTTGGCCCTTGCTGCGGGCATAGGTGATTTCGTCCAGGGCCTCTTTGGTCGACACATGCACCAGATACAACGGCGTGCCCAGGGTTTCGGCAATGCGGATGGCCCGGCTCGCGGCTTCGCCTTCCACTTGCGAGGGCCGCGACAGCGGATGGGCCTCGGGGCCGGTGATGCCCTGGGCCAGCAGTTTGCGTTGCAGGTGATAGACCAGCTCGCCGTTCTCCGCGTGCACCGTGGGCACCGCACCCAGTTCCAGGCAGCGCTCGAAGCTTGCCACCAGGGTGTCGTCGGCCGCCATGATGGCGTTCTTGTAGGCCATGAAGTGCTTGAAGCTGTTCACGCCGTGATGGTTGACCAGCTCGGCCATTTCTTCGCGCACCTGCTCGCTCCACCAGGTGATTGCCACGTGAAAACCATAGTCGCTGGCGCTTTTCTCGGCCCAGCCACGCCATTGGTGAAAGGCTTCCATCAACGACTGTTGGGGGTTGGGAATCACGAAGTCGATGATCGACGTGGTGCCGCCGGCGAGACCCGCCGCCGTGCCGCTGAAGAAGTCTTCACTGGCGACCGTGCCCATGAACGGCAACTGCATATGCGTATGGGGATCGATGCCGCCGGGCATCAAGTATTGACCGCTGCCATCGAGCACTTCGACAGCGGCCGGAACATCCAGGTTGTCACCGATGGCCTTGATCACGCCGTCGGCGCAAAACACATCGGCGCGATAACTTTCATCATGGGTAATAACGGTGGCGCCACGGATCAACAGAGACATTCCGAGTTCCTCGCAGGCATGACCGACTGTTGCCGGTTCTTTATGTTTTATCGATCACGGTAGGTAAAGTCGTGCCGGTTTATATTCTTGTCACGACTGTCAGGATTAGACGCTAGCTGGAGTTCGTGAAATGAGCAAGATTATTTTTTATAAGCTTATAAGTTAATTAACTTATTGAAATTAAACAGTTAATTTATAAATTCACCAAAATGGTGAGCCTGCTCACCATTTTGACGCACTTGACAGGATCGTTATTTGAGCGAGATTTGTCATGGTAAATCAGCGGCTTGAAAGCGTTGCAAGTGCGGTCTAGACACCTCCCGTTGATCCAGGGTGCACCACTTTGAATCTCCCCCTCGACAGAGCGCGAAGGTCATCTAGCCTCAAGGGCGGTAAGTAGAGAGTGAAACAAAGCAATAACGTGGCTTTAAAACGTTAAACATCAAAAGGTTGAAAGGGTTATATCGATCATCCGGTCAGCTCGGCGCATTATCCGGCACGGTTATTGAGTGCCGTCGTGGGTCTGGCGGGGTGATCGGTAGCACGCGTGCAAGTACTCCGGCCATCGCCCGTCGATGAGCAAAAATAATGAAAACAGTGGAGCGGACATGACCAGATCAACAGTGACTGAGCGCGACGGGTTGTTCGAGCTTGAAGCCGGCAACGACGTCCTCGACAGCCCCCGTTATAACCACGATATCGCGCCGACCAAGGTGCACGAGCGAACCTGGAACAAATGGCACATCACCGCGCTCTGGGTGGGCATGGCGATCTGCGTGCCGACCTACACCCTTGGCGGCGTGCTCACCGCTTATTTCGGCCTGACGGTGGGCGAGGCGCTGCTGGCGATCCTGTTTGCCAACATCATCGTGTTGATTCCCCTGACCTTGAACGCCTTCGCCGGGACCAAGTACGGCATTCCATTTCCGGTGCTGTTGCGCTCGTCCTTCGGCGTCATCGGCTCCAACGTCCCGTGCCTGATTCGCGCGCTGGTGGCGTGTGGCTGGTTCGGGATCCAGACGATGTTCGGCGGGCTGGCGATCCACCTGTTTCTCGGCTCGGTGTTCGAAGGCTGGAAGAGCCTGGGCGGCACCGGCGAAGTAATCGGCTTCATGGTGTTCTGGGTCATTAACCTGTGGGTGGTGTTGCGCGGTGCCGAGTCGATCAAGTGGCTGGAAACCTTGTCCGCGCCGCTGCTGGTGCTGGTGGGGGCCGGCCTGTTGGTGTGGGCGCTGCCCAACGTCTCCCTGACCGAACTGATGGCGGTCCCGGCCAAGCGTCCCGAGGGCGCCGGAGTGACCAGCTACTTCCTCGCCGGGCTGACGGCCATGGTCGGTTTCTGGGCGACCCTGTCGTTGAACATCCCTGACTTCAGTCGTTACGCCAAGAGCCAGAAGGACCAGATCGTGGGGCAGATCATCGGCTTGCCGCTGACCATGTTCCTGTTCGCCTCCCTCGGCGTGGTCATGACCGCAGCCTCGGAGAAACTGGTGGGCGTGACCGTCTCCGATCCGGTGACCTTGATCGGGCACATCCAGAGCCCGATCTGGGTAGCGCTGGCCATGGTGTTGATCATCGTCGCCACGCTCTCGACCAACACCGCCGCCAACATCGTCTCGCCGACCAACGACTTCCAGAACCTGGCGCCCAAACTGATCGGCCGGACCAAGGCGGTGATGCTCACCGGGTTGGTGGGGCTGGCGCTGATGGCCCACGAGTTGCTGAAAAAACTTGGCCTGATCGTGTCCGAGGTCAGTCTTGAATCGGTCTATTCCAACTGGCTGCTGGGCTATTCGAGCCTGCTGGGGCCGATTGCCGGGATCATGGTGGTGGATTATTTCCTGATCAAGAAACAGCAACTGGACCTGGCCGGACTGTACCGCGACGACGTGTATCCCGCGTGGAACTGGAACGGTTTCATCGCCTTTGGCGTGCCGGTGGTGCTGACCCTGTTGTCCCTGGGCAGCGACGCGTTCAGCTGGTTCTACAGCTACGGCTGGTTCACCGGCTCGGCCCTGGGCGGGGTGATTTATTACGGGTTGTGCAGTATGCAGGGGGCCAGCCCGGCTGTCGCCAAGTCACCTCTGCAATAACAGATGAATGCGGTTCCTGTGGGAGCGGGCTTGCTCGCGAATGCGGTGGGTCAATCAACATCAATGCGGGCTGATACACCGCCTTCGCGAGCAAGCCCGCTCCCACACTGGACCGCGTTGAAATGAGATAACTGCCTGAAGGAGATCCCCATGAACGCAGCCATCGACGTCCTGCAATCCACCCTCCCGCACATCAACCGCGACCGCCTGTGGCAGTCGCTCATGGACCTGGCCCAGCTCGGTGCTACGGTCAAGGGCGGTGTGTGTCGGCTGGCCCTGACCGACCTGGACCGCCAGGCACGGGACCTGTTCGTGCAATGGACCGAAGCCGCTGGCTGCACCGTCAGCATCGATGCGGTGGGCAACATCTTCGCCCGTCGTCCGGGGCGCAATCCGAACCTGCCACCGGTCATGACCGGCAGCCACATCGATACCCAACCCACCGGCGGCAAGTTCGACGGTTGTTTTGGCGTGCTGTCCGGGCTGGAGGTCTTGCGCACCCTCAATGACCTGAACGTTGAAACCGAAGCGCCGCTGGAAGTGGTGGTGTGGACCAACGAAGAAGGCTCGCGCTTCGCCCCGTGCATGATGGGCTCCGGCGTATTCGCGGAAAAATTCACCCTCGAAGAAACCCTGGCCAAGACCGACGCCGAAGGCATCACCGTGGGCCAGGCGCTGAACGCTACCGGCTACGCCGGTCCACGCCAGGTCAGCGGTCATCCAGTGGGCGCGTATTTCGAGGCGCACATCGAACAGGGGCCGATCCTGGAAGACGAGGGCAAGACCATCGGTGTGGTGATGGGCGCCCTGGGGCAGAAATGGTTCGACCTGACCTTGCGCGGCGTCGAAGCCCACGCCGGTCCGACCCCGATGCACCTGCGCAAGGACGCCCTGGTGGGCGCCTCGATCATTGTCGGTGCCGTCAACCGCGCCGCCCTCGGTCATCAGCCCCATGCCTGCGGCACGGTCGGTTGCCTGCAAGCCTATCCGGGCTCGCGCAATGTCATCCCCGGCGAAGTGCGCATGACCCTGGATTTCCGCCACCTGGAACCGGCACGCCTGGACTCGATGATCGCCGAGGTCAAGCAAGTGATCGAAGACACCTGTCGGCAACACGGCCTGACCCATGAACTGAAACCCACCGCCGACTTTCCACCGCTGTACTTCGACAAGGGCTGCGTCGAAGCGGTGCGCGGCGCTGCCGGGGGGCTGGGCCTGTCCCACATGGACATCGTCAGCGGCGCCGGCCATGACGCGATCTTCCTCGCCGAACTGGGCCCGGCCGGCATGATCTTCGTGCCCTGCGAAGGCGGCATCAGCCACAACGAAATCGAAAACGCCGCCCCCGACGACCTCGCCGCCGGCTGCGCGGTGCTGCTGCGAGCGATGCTGGCCGCCTCACAGGCTATTGCCGAGGGCCGCCTGGCGGCCTGAACGGCGTGGTGCACTATCGCAACTCCATGTGGTCGTAATCTTCAACGCATCCATGCCTGAAGCGCACCGACCACATGGAGACCCAATGAGCCAGGAAGTCCCGACCACCGATACCAATCGCCGTCAATTGCTGCAAATCATCGCCGGGTTGTCTGACGGGGTGATGTTGATGGAAGTCGACCAGACCATTGCCTGGGCCAACGAAGCGGCGTTGACCATGCATGGGGTCAAAGAGCTGAGTGAACTGGGCGCCAATGCCCAGGAATACGCCCAGCGTTTCAATTTGCGTTACCGCAATAACCACCCGCTGACCCAGGACAACTACCCCATCGCCCGGGTCGCCCGTGGGGATGAGTTCAGCGATGTGCTGGTGGAAGTCACCCCCGTGGCCGATCCGGACCGCACCTGGGTCCATCGGATCCGCAGCATGGTGCTGACCGACCGCAACGGCGAACCTGAGTCTCTGGTGCTGATTCTCAGCGACGCCACCGAATGGGCCAGCGCCGAACAGCGCTTCGAGAAAACCTTCGGCGCCAACCCGGCGCCAGCGGTGATCTGTCGCCTGAGTGACCTGCGCTACATCAAGGTCAACCAGGGTTTCCTGGAAATGACCGGCTACAGTCGCGAGCAAGTGATCGGGCGTTCGGTGTATGAATTGGACGTGCTCGAGGCTGCGGAGAGGCGAGACCTGGCCGTTGAGCGCCTGGGGCAGGGCGCGACCATTCCGCAAATGCAGGCCGAACTGAAATTGCCGGGCGGTGGCAGCAAGCAAGTGATTGTCGCGGGCCAGCCGCTGGATGACCTGCACGACGAGGACTGCATGCTGTTTTCCTTCATGGACATGGAGCCGCGCCGCAAGGCCGAAACGGCGCTGCGCCAGAGCGAGGAGCGCTTCGCCAAGTCGTTTCGTCTGTCGCCCGTGCCAACCCTGGTGTGCAGCGCCGAACAACTGTTGCTGGAAATCAACGAAGCGTTTCTCCAGACCAGCGGTTACTCCAGCGAAGAGCTGCTGGGTAAAACCGTGGAGGAGATTGGTTTTCTCGACAAGGACGCTGGCGCGGCACTGTTTGCCACGCTGGAAAAGACCGCGAATGTCTCCAGTGTCGACATCAAGGTTCACAAGAAAGGCGGGGAACAGATCGACTGCGAGGTGGCCGCCGATACCGTGGTCATTCAGGACAAGCCCTGCTACCTGCTGGTGTTGATGAACATCACCGAACGCAAGCGCTCGGAACTGGAACTGGTGGCGGCTATTGAGGAAGTGATGAAGGATGCTTCCTGGTTCAGCCGCACCCTGATTGAGAAACTGGCCAACGTGAAGAGCATCAATGCTCAGGTGCCCAGTACGTCATTCACCGAGTTGACGGCCCGGGAGCGTGACGTGTTGGGGCTGATCTGCGAAGGCCTGGCGGATAAGGAAATCGCCGCACGGCTGAAGCTGGCCCCCAATACAGTGCGAAATCACGTGGCGACGTTGTACTCCAAGCTGGATGTTCATAGCCGCAGCGAGGCCATAGTCTGGGCTCGGGAACGCGGCCTGTTCGCCAGCGAATGGCGTAAGAAGGCACCATGATGGCCAGTGCAAATGCACCGTTCGTACTGGTGCAAATTCGGGTTTTGCGTGGGCCTCTCGCTCCTTAGGCTGTGAGGGTGCGGCATGTTTGCGATGTCGCGTCCCCTCACGAAACAGTCAAGGAACAGGCACACAATGCGCAGTGCACCCATCGAATGTATAAACAGGAAGTCCGTTGAGGTCCTGACCCCGGCGTTGTCCATCCATCATTTGCGATCTCGGCGCTGAGGGAAAACGCATGACCCAACTGGCCCCCGTGCGCGCCCGCCTCGAAGAAAGCTTCCAGCCGCTAGCTTGCGAATGCAGCCTCAATGGCGACGGCACCCTTACGGTACGCCTCTATCATCGCGAAAGCGGAGAGGTGGACTTGGTTGTGAGTGGCATGAGTCTGGACAGCGTTCGCTCGGAGGAAAGCCTGGCGAAGCTGATCAATGAACTGCGTTATGAGCTTGAAAACACCCCGCTGCATCGCGGTGACCCGGTGTAAATGATCAGCTACAGCAACGTCGGTCGGCAATCGAGCACCAACCGCGCGCCGCCGCGCTCGCTGCTGCCTACCTCCAGTGTGAATCCGTGCAAACTGACGATCGCCGCGACAATCGACAGGCCCAGCCCGAACCCACCATGCTGGCTGCTGCCCTCGGCGCGATAGAAGCGGCGAAACACGGCCTTGCGCTCGGCCTCGGGGATGCCGGGGCCGGAGTCGAGTACTTCGATGCGGGTGCTGTCGCCCTGATCGACCCCGCGCAGGATCACTTCGCCCCCGGGCGGAGTGAACTTGATGGAATTGCTCAGCAGGTTCGACACCGCCTCGAACAGCAACGCCCGGTCACCATTGAGCAGGGGCAGGGTGTCGGGCATTTCCAGGGTGAAGGTCAGTTCGCCTTCCTCGGCCAGCGGCAGGTAAAAGTCGTGCAGTTCCTGTAATAACTGCAACGGATCGAGGCGCACGAACCCCGAGCGGCGCTGCTGGTCTTCCAATTCGGAAATCCGCAGCAAACCGCGAAACCGCGCCATCAGGGTATCGGTCTCGGCAATCACCTGGTCCATCTGCAACGCCTCGGGCGAACCGTCCGGGGCCTCCTGCTGGATGCGATACAGCTGGGCGCGCAGGCGCGTCAACGGGGTGCGCAGGTCATGGGCAATGTTGTCGCACACGCCCTTGACCTCGTTCATCAAGCGTTCGATGCGCTCGAGCATGGCATTGACGATGGCCGCCAGCATGTCCAGCTCATCGCGACGACTCGACAGCGGCAGGCGATGGGTCAGGTCGCCGGCGACAATGGCCTCGGCACTGGCTTGCAGTTTGCGAATACGCTGCAAGGGGCGCCGACGCAGCAGGTGCCAACCGGCAATGCCCGGCAAGATCGTCAGCGACACCCCCCAGAACAACGCGTGCAAGATGATCCGCGTCACGGCGAACAACGAGCCGTTGTCCCGCGCCAGGACCAGCCAGCGCCCGTCCTGGGTTCGGCTGGCCACCGCGTCGCAGCTGTCGGAAGGCACGCTGGGATCATCGGAGTCGACGCAGCCACCGAGCATGTGGATCTTGCCGTCGAGGGGAAGATCTGTAGGAATTTGCTGGATCGGTCCGCTCAAATGACGCAGCTGGGGATCGAACAGGCCGTAGGCATCGACGCCGCGTTCGTCCAGGGTCAGGCTGGCCATGAGGGCATCTTCCAACTGATCGCCGTGGATCCGGGCGAACAGATGCTGGCGCTGCATCAGGGAGTGCTTGGCCAGGCTGTCGAGGTAGCCGAACACTTCGTAATACATTACCCCCATCAGGATCGCGCTCCAGATCACGAACAGCGAACTGTACAGCGCCAGCAGGCGGCTGCTGGAGGAGCGCCAGCCCTTAGCAGGGTTCAGCAATGACATAGCCGGAACCCCGTACCGTACGAATCAGCGGTTCCAGGCCCGGTGGGTCGATTTTTTTGCGCAAGCGACCGATGTGGACGTCGATCAGGTTGGTGCCGGGGTCGAAGTGGTAGCCCCAGACCTCCTCGAAAATCATCATGCGCGAGAGGATCTGCCCGCTGTTGCGCATCAGGAACTCCAGCAACTTGTATTCGGTGGGCAGCAGGCTGAGCAATTGCCCGTTGCGGCTGGCTTCTCGGCTGATCAGGTTCAGCTCCAGGTCGGCCACCCGCAGCACGGTTTCCGGCTCCCGGGCGCCGTTGTTGCGCCGCAGCAGTACTTCGACCCGGGCGGCCATTTCGTCGGTGGCGAACGGCTTGGTCAGGTAATCGTCGCCGCCGGCCCGCAGGCCACGTACCCGCTCATCCACATCGGAAAGGGCGCTGATCATCAGGATCGGCGTGGCCACGCCCATGGTCCGCAGGGTGGTGACGATCACCAGGCCATCCAGTTCAGGCAGCATGCGGTCCAGGGTGATCAGGTCGTAATCGCCGCTTACCGCCCGTTCCAGGCCTTCGCGACCGTTGTCGACCCAGTCGACGTCCAGGCCGTTGCGGGTCAGTTCGGCGACGATTTCACGGGCGGTGACGGCGTCGTCTTCGATGGTCAGGATGCGGTTCATGGGCGGTACCGTGTTGGGAAGTTGGTGCTATTGCGCAGCATTCTGCCAAAGATTAGCTGTCGGCTTTCTGAAAAAAAGTTCATGAGCCGGCAAGCGGATTCGCTGGCCTGGATCAACACTTGGTCACAAATAATCCCTAACATAAAATTCCAGCGCACTATCCTGTTGCCTCTGAATGCCCCGCTATGGGGCGCTGATACACCAGGTGCTGACGCAAACGGTGAGGGTGTGCCGCAAGGAGCCTAGACCTCACAGAACCTTCAAGGAAGAGCAGTATGATTCAACCTCAAGACCTTCTACGCCGAAAATTCGATATCCAGCCGCTGGAACAGGCCGATATGACGGTGCGCCTGGACGGGCAGACCGTCAACGCCGCACAGGGTGAAACCGTCCTCACCGTCATCCAGTCCGTGGGCCAACGCCAGGTGGCCCGCAACGACCACGACCAGATCAGCGGTGCCTATTGCGGCATGGGCGTCTGCCAATGCTGCCTGGTCAAGATCGATGGGCGCCACAAGCGCCGCGCCTGCCAGACCCTGGTACGGCCCGGCATGCAGATCGAAACCCGAGCCAACCGCATGACCGAAACGGAGGCACCATGAGCCTCGATCCGGTGATTGTCGGCGGTGGCCCGGCAGGGATGGCGGCGGCCATTGAGCTGGCCACGCACGGGGTGCGCTGCACCGTGCTCGAAGAAGCGCCGCGCCTCGGTGGCGTGGTGTACCGCGGGCCGTTGCGCGATGGCGTGCGCCTGGATTACCTGGGGCCGCGCTACAGCGAAGCCCTGGAGAAACTCCACGGTGAATTCCGGCGCCACGCCGGGTTGATCGACGTGCGATTGGGCAGTCGCGTTATCGGCGCCGAAGGGTTCCGGGCGCTGATGTTGCTGGACGCCGACGAGCGCCTGCGTGAGATTGCCTATTCCCATTTGGTGTTGGCGGCCGGTTGTCACGAACGCAGCGTGCCGTTTCCGGGCTGGACCCTGCCGGGCGTGATGATGCTCGGCGGCCTGCAATTGCAGATCAAGAGCGGAGTGGTCAAGCCGCCGGGCCCGGTGGTGATCGCCGGCACGGGGCCGTTGCTGCCGCTGGTGGCCTGCCAACTGCACGCGTCAGGCGTGGCGGTGGCGGGTGTCTATGAGGCCTGTGGGTTCGGCAGGATCGCCAAGGAAAGCCTGGCCTTGCTGAACAAACCGCAACTGTTCCTGGACGGCCTGAGCATGCTGGCCTACCTCAAGCTCAATCGCATCCCCGTGCGCTATGGCTGGGGGGTGGTGCAGGCTGATGGCGAGGGTGAGTTGAGCACGGTCACCGTCGCGCCGTATTCCACGACCTGGGAGCCGGACCTGAAACGCGCCGAACCGGTGCCGGCCCAGACGCTGGCGGTCGGCTACGGGTTTATCCCGCGCACCCAATTGAGCCAGCAGATGGGCCTGGAGCACGGCTTCAGCGAGGACGGCTACTTGCGGGCCGTGTCCGATGCCTGGCAGCAAAGCAGCGAGGCACACATTCACCTCGCCGGCGACATGGGCGGGATTCGCGGTGGTGAAGCCGCGATGCTGAGCGGGCGCATCGCCGCGCTGTCGATCCTGCTGCAACGCAACGTACTGGATTCGTCCACCGCTCTCGAGCACCGCGAGCGCTACCAGGCGCAGCTTGACCGAATCATTCGCTTCCGCGCCGCCGTGGATCGCTACACCCAGCGCGGCGCCGGGCAAACCGCGTTGCCGGCTGCCGATACGGTGATTTGCCGCTGCGAGCACGCCACCCGCGCCGACATCGATCGAGCCCTGGAGCAGGGCGTGCAGGATATGGCCAGCCTGAAAATGCGCACCCGCGTGAGCATGGGCGACTGCCAGGGGCGGATGTGCGTCGGCTATTGCAGTGACCGATTGCGCGAAGCCACCGGGCGTGTCGACGTGGGCTGGCTACGACCGCGGTTCCCCATCGATCCGATTCCCTTTTCAGCGTTCCAGAACCTCGGCACGGAGGCCGTTTCCCATGATTAAGCACTATGACGTGGTCATCGCCGGTGGCGGTGTGATCGGAGCCTCCTGTGCTTATCAACTGTCCAAGCGCAAGCACCTGAAGATCGCCCTGATCGACGCCAAGCGGCCCGGCAACGCCACCCGCGCTTCAGCCGGCGGCCTGTGGGCCATTGGCGAGTCGGTGGGCCTGGGGTGCGGGGTGATTTTCTTTCGCATGATGTCGGCCAACCGCAAGCGCCAGACCCAGGGCGCCGCCGTGGCGGTGGACGCCAGCACGCCGCACATCCTGCCGCAGTCGTTCTTCGAGTTCGCCTTGCAGTCCAATGCGATGTACCCGCAGTTGCACCGCGAGTTGATCGACCGCCATGGCATGGATTTCAAGTTCGAGCAGACTGGACTCAAGTTCGTGATCTACGACGATGAAGACCGTTTGTACGCCGAGCACATCGTCGCCTGCATTCCTCACCTGGCCGATCAGGTGCGCTGGCTCGACCAGGCCACCCTGCGCGAGGCCGAGCCGAATGTCAGCCATGAAGCCCGGGGCGCGCTGGAGTTTCTCTGCGATCACCAGGTCAGCCCGTTTCGCCTGGCTGACGCCTACACCGAAGGTGCCCGGCAGAACGGCGTCGATATGTTCTTCAACACCAACGTGACTGAAGTCCTGCGCACGGGTGCGCGGGTTACCGGTGTGAGAACCGCCGAGGCTGGGACCTTCAACTGCCGCACCCTGATCAATGCGGCCGGGGCCTGGGCGGCGGACCTGAGCGAACAGGCCACTGGCGTGCGGATTCCGGTCAAGCCGGTCAAGGGGCAAATCCTGCTGACCGAGCGCATGCCGAAGATCCTCAACGGCTGCCTGACCACCAGCGACTGCTACGTGGCGCAGAAAGACAACGGCGAAATCCTCATCGGCAGCACCACCGAAGACAAAGGCTTCGACGTGACCACCACCTACCCCGAGATCGAAGGGTTGGTGCAAGGCGCGGTGCGCTGCATTCCGCAGCTGGCCGATATCAACCTGAAACGCACTTGGGCCGGCCTGCGCCCGGGCTCCCCGGATGAACTGCCGATCCTGGGGCCGATGCGAGGGGTGGAGGGTTACCTCAACGCGTGCGGCCATTTCCGCACCGGCATCCTGACCTCGGCCATCACCGGGGAGTTGCTGGACAAACTGGTGAACAACGAACCGTTGCCGCTGGACATCACGCCGTTCCTGGCGGATCGCTTCGAAGGGGCGCCAAGGGTCGTCGAGCCAAAGGAAGTGGAGCTGGCCTGAGCAAATCCTGTGTGGGATCAGTGGTGAATGCATATCCCACAGCCACCCGAAAACAAACTGTGGGAGCGAGCTTGCTCGCGATGGCGTCAGGTCAGTCAGTATCCATGTTGACTGGTACACCGCTATCGCGAGCAAGCTCGCTCCCACAGGGATCCAGGGTGAAGCAGAATCCTGTGCTCGACAGCCATGGCCGGTTATTCCATCGGCGTGCTGACAAACGCCTCCAGCCCTTCGGCATAGGCGGTGAACGCGCTGATCGATGGGAATGACTTGCCCTGCACCTGGTCCGGCACCACAAGGTTGGTGAAGCTCCAGGCCACTGCCACGGTGATGCCCGCCTGATCGAGAGTGCCATCGGTGGCCAGTGGCTGTTTTACCAGTTCCTGTTCGAGCATGTCATAGGCCGCCGCCAGTTGGCCTTCCACGCGTTCTACCCAAGGGGCGTGTTGGATTTCTGTCGGCCGCAGGTTGCGTTCGTAGTAGATCTGCACCGACTTCTCGCACGCAGCCAGGGCCAACCCGATCAGGCGCAAAGAGCGCAGCCGTGACCCGAGATCGGTGGATATCAGGCTTCTACCCGGCGCGGCCAAGGCCTCGAGGTAATCGATGATCAACGTGGAGTCCATCAGCACGGTGCCATCGTCGAGCACCAGGGTCGGCGCCTTGACCACCGGATTGATGCGCTGGAATTGCTCGAAATGCCTGAAGACCGAAACCGATTCATGCTCCAGGGCAATGCCCAGGCACTTGGCGGAAATCGCGACGCGTCGCACATAGGGCGAGTCCAGCATGCCGATCAGTTTCATGGCTTCTCCTTCAGCAATTCATAAGGGGCGAGGCATTAATCCTCGAACCCGACCTGTTCATGGATTTCATCGACCTTGAGCTCCAGCCGGTAAGCCACGGCGATGAACAGCGCCTGGCACAGGCACAGGGTGGCACTCAACGAACGGAAGGCGAACGAGCTGCCTTCGTTCACCAGCAGCACCGCATTGGCCCGCTTGGCCAGGGGCGACAGGTTGCTGTCGGTGATGATCAGCGTCTTGGCCTGGTGGTGCTGGGCGATGCGCAGGCAGTGCTGGGTTTCCTTGCCATAGGGCGTAAAGCTGATGGCGATCACCAGGTCGTTGGCCCGCACGCTGCGCATTTGCTCGCGATAACTGCCGCCCAAGCCGGACACCAGGTGAATGCGCTTGTTGGTGTGTTGCAGGTTGTAGACCAGGTAATCGGCGACCGCGAACGAGCGGCGCACCCCCACCACGTAGATGTTGTCGGCATTGACCACCAGGTCCACGGCTTTTTCGAACGCCTGGTCATCCAGCTCCAACCCCAGCCGCTCGATGCCCGACAGGGTTGCGTTGACGCATTCGCGGGCCAGGTCGCCGCCGCTGGCTTTCTGCGACTTGTTGGCGATCATGCTGCGGATGCGCTGCTGGTAGTTCTGCACCGGCGTGGTCTTGTGGGTGTAGGCCTCGCGGAACAACGCCTGCATTTCGCTGAACCCGCTGAAGCCGAAGCGTTGTGAGAACCTGACGATGGCCGACGGGTGTACTTCGCATTCCCGGGCGATGTCGCTGATGCGATCGACCATGATCCGGTCGCTCTGCTGGCTCATGTAGCTGGCGATGCGCTTGAGCTGGCGCGGCAGGCTTTCGTATTCGTCGGTGATCAGTTGCAGCAGGCGCTCGGCATTGATCGGTGGGCTCGGGAGGGCGGGTTCGGACGCGCTCTCGGACGGCGCCGGCAGATCATCGGGGCGGGTCATAGAAAATCCTTCTGGCTTGTTCTTTTAGGGCGGCCCGGAAAAAAGGCCGGCCCTCGACAATAGGTTGGCTGATCGCAGTCTACAGCTTAGGCGCAGGGAAAATCATGGGCAGACCGCGTTACGACATTGGCTGAAACGATGCACCGCGTCTGGCTCGCTTCGGTCATAGCGTATTGGAAAAAATATTCCACGTAAAAAATTTATAGAATAATTATTGATTGTTGCCCGCGGCTCGTTTTAGTCTGCATCCACCAAGAGCGTTGGCGCCGGTTCTGGCGGCAAGCGCAGGCTGATAAAAATAACAGGAGCCAGCATGGGCCAGACTCGTTTTGCCAGTGGGCGTCAATTGGATGTGATCTGCCTGGGACGCCTGGGCGTCGACCTTTACGCGCAGCAAGTCGGAGCGCGCCTGGAAGATGTGTCGAGCTTCGCCAAATACCTGGGCGGTTCGTCGGCCAACATCGCCTTCGGTACTGCACGACTGGGCCTCAAATCGGCGATGTTGAGCCGGGTCGGGGACGACCACATGGGCCGCTTCCTGGTGGAGTCCCTGGCGCGCGAGGGCTGCGATGTCCGCGGCATCAAGGTCGATCCTGCACGGCTCACGGCGATGGTTCTGCTGGGGATCAAGGACCGGGAAACCTTTCCCCTGGTGTTCTACCGAGAAAATTGCGCCGACATGGCGTTGCGCGCCGAAGACATCGACGAAACCTTCATTGCCTCCAGCAAGGCGCTGCTGATCACCGGCACGCATTTCTCGACCGAAAGCGTCTACCAGGCCAGCACCCAGGCCCTGGCTTACGCCGAGAAACACCACGTCAAACGCGTGTTGGACATTGACTACCGCCCGGTGCTCTGGGGCCTGGCGGGCAAGGCTGATGGAGAAACCCGTTTCGTCGCCGACCAGAAAGTCAGCCAGCACGTGCAAAGCATCCTGCCGCGTTTCGACCTGATCGTCGGCACCGAAGAAGAATTCCTCATCGCCGGCGGCAGTGAAGACCTGCTGACCGCGCTGCGTACCGTACGCTCGCTGACGCCGGCGACCCTGGTGGTCAAGCTCGGTCCGCAGGGTTGCACGGTGATCCACGGCGCCATCCCGGCCCGGTTGGAAGACGGCGCCCTTTATCCTGGCGTTCGGGTCGAAGTCCTGAATGTACTGGGTGCTGGTGATGCGTTCATGTCGGGCTTTCTCGCCGGTTGGCTGGAGGACGCCAGCGATGAACGCTGCTGCCAATTGGCTAATGCTTGCGGTGGCCTGGTGGTGTCGCGCCATGCCTGTGCCCCGGCGATGCCGACCCGGGCTGAGCTCGATTATCTGTTCAAGAGTCCGGTGCCGATTACCCGGCCGGACCAGGACGCCATGCTGCAGCGGCTGCACCAGGTCAGCGTGCCGCGCAAGGCCTGGAAAGAGCTGTTCATCTTCGCCTTCGACCATCGCTGGCAACTGGTGGAACTGGCCCAGAAGGGCGGTCGCGACCTGAGCTGCATCGGCGAACTCAAGCAATTGTTCATCCAGGCGGTGGAGCGGGTCGAAGCCGACCTGCAGCGCCAGGGCGTCGAGGCTGATGTGGGTCTGCTGGCCGATCAACGTTTCGGCCAGGATTCGCTGAACGCCGCCACTGGGCGTGGCTGGTGGGTGGCGCGGCCGGTGGAAGTCCAGAATTCGCGGCCGCTGGCGTTCGAACACGGGCGCTCCATCGGCAGCAACCTGATCGCCTGGCCCCAGGAACAGATCATCAAATGCCTGGTGCAATTTCATCCCGATGACGAACCGCTGCTGCGCCTGGAGCAGGAGGCGCAACTGATGGGGCTGTACAAGGCGTCCCAGGTCAGCGGCCATGAATTGCTGCTGGAAGTCATTCCGCCCAAGGACCACCCATCACCGCACCCGGACGTGCTGTATCGCGCCCTCAAGCGCCTCTACAACCTGGGTATCTTCCCAGCGTGGTGGAAGATCGAAGCCCAGAGTGCGGACGAATGGAAACAGCTCGATGAGTTGATTCAACAGCGCGACCCGTATTGCCGCGGCGTGGTGTTGCTGGGCCTCAACGCCCCGGCCGCCGCCCTGGCCGAAGGGTTCCGCCAGGCCAGCCAGAGCAGCACCTGTCGCGGATTTGCCGTGGGCCGTACGATCTTCCAGGAGCCAAGCCGGGCCTGGCTGGCCGGGGAAATTGATGATGAAACGCTGATCCGGCAGGTGCAGGGCCGGTTTGTGGAATTGATCGAGGCGTGGCGTGCTGCCCGGAGTTAGACATTGTGAATACTGAACCTGTGGGAGCGAGCTTGCTCGCGATAGCGGACTGATAGTTGACAACCAGTTGCCTGATCCACCGCTATCGCGAGCAAGCTCGCTCCCACAGGGTTTATCGCCGCCTTCAATGGTTATGAAAAAACAATAAAGGTGCAGCCATGCCCGCTATTCGAATTGGCATCAACCCGATTTCCTGGAGCAACGACGACCTGCCTTCCCTCGGCGGTGAAACGCCGTTGAGCACGGCGCTGAGCGAAGGCAAGGCCATCGGCTACGAAGGTTTCGAACTCAACGGCAAGTTCCCCAAGGACGCCAAGGGTGTCGGCGATGTGCTGCGGCCTTATGACCTGGCGCTGGTCTCCGGCTGGTATTCCAGCCGCCTGGCCCGGCGCTCGGCGGCGGAGGAGATCGATGCGATTGCCAGCCACGTCGAGCTGTTGGCGCAGAACGGGGCCAACGTGCTGGTGTACGGCGAGGTCGCCGATTCCATTCAGGGCCAGCGCATTCCATTGATCGAACGGCCGCGTTTTCACACCGACGCAGCTTGGCAAACCTACGCCGAAAAACTCACTGAGCTGGCGCGTTTCACCTTGTCCCACGGCGTGCGCCTGGCCTATCACCACCACATGGGCGCATATGTCGAGTCGCCCGCGGACATTGACAAACTGATGGCCCTGACCGGCAGTGAAGTGGGCCTGCTGTTCGACTCGGGTCACTGCTACATGGGCGGCGGCGAACCGCTGCAGGTCTTGCGCAAGCACATCGAACGGGTCTGCCATGTGCATTTCAAGGACGTGCGCAAACCCGTGGTGCAACTGGCGCGCAACAACCTCTGGAGCTTCCCCGACTGCATCATCAACGGCACCTTCACCGTGCCGGGGGACGGCGACATTGATTTCGCCGCGTTGCTGGACGTGCTGTTGGCCGCCGATTACCAAGGCTGGCTGGTGGTGGAAGCCGAGCAGGACCCCGCCGTGGCACCGAGTTATGCCTACGCCAAGAAGGGCTACGACACCCTGCGTGCCTTGCTGGAAAGGAGTGCGTCATGAGCCTGTTGATCAAAAGCCATCCCGACGGCCAGACCATGGTCCAGTTGCCCCATGGCGAATTGGAATACGTCGGGTTTGCCGCCTATCGCTTGAGCCTCGGTGAAACCCTGCCGGTGGCCGCCGGCGACAAGGAATTGTGCCTGGTGCTGCTCAGCGGGCGCATCAGCCTCAAGGGCGAAGCGCCGGGGCAGGGCGCGTTCGATTGGGACAACCTCGGGGATCGCCAGTCGGTGTTCGAGGACAAATCACCCTATGCTGCGTACCTGCCGCCCGGCAGCCAGGCCCAGGTGACCGCCCTCAGCGATGTACAGATCGCCGTGTGTGCCGCACCGAGTTCGGCCCAAAACAAATACGGCCCACGTTTGATCCGTCCCGACAGCATGAAGCGCAGTGTGCGGGGAAAAGGCGCCAACACCCGCTATGTCTGCGACATCCTGCCCGATAGCGAGCCGGCTCATTCGCTGCTGGTGGTGGAGGTGCGCACGCCGTCAGGTCACTCGTCGAGCTACCCGCCGCACAAACACGACACCGATGACCTGCCGCACCAGAGCTTCCTGGAGGAAACCTATTACCACCAGGTCAACCCGTCCCAAGGGTTCGTGTTCCAGCGGGTCTATACCGACGACCGCAGCATCGACCAGGCCATGGCGGTGGAGAACAGCGACCTGGTGGTGGTACCCAAGGGCTATCACCCGGTCAGCGTGCCCTATGGGTATGAGTCGTACTACCTGAACGTCATGGCCGGCCCGAAGCGCGTCTGGCAGTTCCATAACGACCCGCAGCACAGTTGGCTGCTCGACCTCTGAATGAATGCCACACCTTCCATGGAGAACAAGAACAATGAGTAACGCCCCGGTAGTAGGCCATTACATCAACGGTCGAGTGCAGGACAGCGACAGCGCACGCTTGAGCGATGTCTTCAACCCGGCCACCGGCGCGGTGCAGGCCCGGGTCGCCCTGGCCGAACCGGGCATTGTCGATGCGGCGGTGGCCTCGGCGCTGGCGGCATTTCCGGCCTGGTCCGAGCAGTCGTCCTTGCGCCGCTCGCGGGTGATGTTCAAGTTCAAGGAACTGCTCGATCGGCATCACGATGAATTGGCGCTGATCATCAGCCGGGAGCACGGCAAGGTGTTGTCCGACGCCCACGGCGAAGTCACCCGGGGCATCGAGATCGTCGAGTACGCCTGCGGTGCGCCGAATCTGCTCAAGACCGATTTCAGCGACAATATCGGTGGCGGCATCGACAACTGGAACCTGCGCCAGCCCCTGGGCGTGTGCGCCGGGGTCACACCGTTCAATTTCCCGGTGATGGTGCCGCTGTGGATGATCCCCTTGGCACTGGTCGCCGGTAACTGCTTCATCCTCAAGCCTTCGGAGCGTGATCCGTCCGCCAGTTTGTTGATGGCCCGGTTGCTGACTGAAGCCGGGTTGCCGGACGGTGTGTTCAACGTGGTCCAGGGCGACAAAGTGGCGGTGGATGCACTGTTGCAGCACCCGGACATCGAAGCGATTTCCTTTGTCGGCTCCACGCCCATCGCCGAATACATCCACCAGCAAGGCACCGCCAACGGCAAACGTGTCCAGGCCCTGGGCGGGGCGAAGAACCACATGATCGTCATGCCCGACGCCGACCTCGACCAGGCGGCGGATGCGTTGATTGGCGCCGCCTACGGCTCGGCCGGCGAGCGTTGCATGGCGATCTCCATTGCGGTGGCGGTCGGTGATGTAGGTGATCAATTGATTGCCAAATTGCTCCCCCGAATCGACCAGTTGAAGATCGGTAATGGCCAGCAGCCCGGTACCGACATGGGGCCGCTGGTCACCGCCGTGCACAAGGCCAAGGTGGAAGGCTTCATCGACGCCGGTGTCGCCGAGGGTGCCCGACTGATCGTCGACGGTCGTGGCTTCAAGGTGCCCGGCGCCGAGCAGGGGTTCTTTGTCGGGGCGACGCTGTTCGACCAGCTCACCGCCGAGATGAGCATCTACCAGCAAGAGATCTTCGGTCCGGTGCTGGGGATCGTTCGCGTGCCGGATTTCGCCAGCGCCGTGGCCCTGATCAATGCCCATGAATTCGGCAACGGGGTGTCGTGCTTCACCCGTGACGGTGGTATCGCCCGAGCGTTTGCCCGCAGCATCAAGGTCGGCATGGTGGGGATCAACGTGCCGATTCCGGTGCCCATGGCCTGGCACTCCTTCGGTGGCTGGAAACGCTCGCTGTTCGGCGATCACCACGCCTACGGCGAAGAAGGCCTGCGTTTCTACAGCCGTTATAAAAGCGTGATGCAGCGCTGGCCCGACAGCATCGCCAAGGGGCCTGAATTCAGCATGCCGACTGCCCAATAACCCGTTTTTCACAAGTGCCGGAGGGAGAACAACAATGAACAAGCCCCTGCGTTTTGCCTTGAACCGAATGGTTGCCCCGCGCCTGTCACTGCCCGAATTCATTGACCTGGCCCTGGCGTTGAAAACCGATGCCATTGAGATCCGCAACGATCTGAAGGGTGTCGAGATCGAAGACGGCATGCCGCCCGGCCGGGTGCGCGAGTTATGTGAGGAAAGGGGCATCAAGGTGCTGTCGATCAATGCCCTTTACCCTTTCGACGTGTGGAACGAGGAGCGTCGTGCCCAAGCGGTGAGGCTGGCCGACTATGCCCGCGAATGCGGTGCCGAAGGGTTGGTGATGTGCCCGCTCAACGACCGCACCGACCCGCGCAGTGAAGCTGAGCGCGCCGCAGGGCTGCGGTCGGCCCTCAGCGAACTGGCGCCGATCCTGCGGGCCTTCGGCATCTACGGTTTCATCGAACCCCTGGGCTTCGAAGAATGCTCGCTACGCCGCAAGCGCACCGCCGTGGACGCGATCCAGGCCATTGGCGGGCTGGATGTGTTCCGCCTGGTGCATGACACCTTCCACCACCATTTGGCGGGTGAGCAGGAATGCTTTCCCGAGTTGACCGGGCTGGTGCACATCTCCGGCGTCGAAGATGCCCAGGCGCCCTTGGCGACCATTCGCGACGGCCACCGGGTGCTGGTCGGCGAGGCTGACATCCTGGGCAATGCCAGGCAGATCGAGGCGTTGCGGGCCGGGGGGTATGAGGGCTACCTGTCCTTCGAACCGTTTGCCGAGAGCGTTCATGAACTGGCTGATATCCGCCAGGCGTTGGGGGCGAGTATGAATCACCTGCGCAATCCCCAGGCCTGACACGATTGTTGGTCTGGCGCAGACCCCATGTGGGAGCGGGCTTGCTCGCGAAGGCGGTGGCACATTCAACATCGATTTCGCCTGGCACACCGCTTTCGCGAGCAAGCCCGCTCCCACAGGAGATTTGGGCCAGCTGCAAGATGTGCATTCCAAAAAAGGTGCAAGCATGACCACAACACGACTGACCATGGCCCAGGCCCTGGTGAAATTCCTCGATAACCAATACATCGAGGTCGATGGCGTCCAGAGCAAATTCGTCGCCGGGGTCTTTACCATTTTCGGCCACGGCAATGTGCTGGGCCTGGGTCAGGCGCTGGAGCAGGACAGCGGCGACCTGGTGGTCCATCAGGGCCGCAACGAACAGGGCATGGCCCACGCGGCCATTGGTTTTGCCAAGCAGCACCTGCGCCGCAAGATCTACGCCTGCAGCTCGTCGGTCGGCCCTGGCGCGGCGAACATGCTGACGGCCGCGGCCACCGCGACGGCCAACCGGATCCCGTTGCTGTTGTTGCCCGGCGATGTCTACGCCAGTCGCCAGCCGGACCCGGTGCTGCAACAGATCGAGCAGTTCCACGACCTGAGCATCAGCACCAACGATGCGTTCAAGGCCGTGAGCAAATACTGGGATCGGATCAACCGCCCTGAACAACTGATGACTGCCGCGATTCATGCGATGCGCGTGTTGACCGATCCGGCCGAAACCGGCGCGGTGACCTTGGCGCTGCCCCAGGACGTGCAGGCCGAAGCCTATGACTACCCGGATTATTTCCTGCAAAAGCGCGTGCACCGCATCGACCGTCGCCCGGCCACCGAGGCGATGCTCGGCGACGCCCTGGCGTTGCTCAAAGGCAAGCGCCGACCGTTGATCATCTGTGGCGGCGGCGTGCGGTATTCCGGGGCCAATGCGGCGTTGCAGGCCTTCGCCGAGCGTTTCGACATTCCCTTCGCCGAGACCCAGGCCGGCAAGAGCGCCGTGGTGTCCAGCCATCCGTTGAACGTCGGTGGCGTCGGCGAAACCGGCTGCCTGGCGGCGAACCTGCTGGCCAAGGACGCCGACCTGGTCATTGGCATCGGGACGCGCTACAGCGACTTCACCACCGGCTCCAAATGGTTGTTCCAGCACCCGGACGTGCAGTTCCTCAATCTCAATATCAGCCCCTGCGACGCCCTGAAGCTCGACGGTGTGCAGTTGCTGGCCGACGCCCGCTCAGGCCTGGAGGCGCTGTCTGCGGCGATGGGCGACTACCGCGCCGAGTGGGGCGGGCAGATTGCCGATGCCAAGGCTCGCTTGGACGCTGAGGTGGACCGCGTCTACCAGGCCGATTACCGCGTCGAGGCGTTCCTCCCGGAAATCGACGACCACATGGACCCGGCGGTGTTTCGCGAATTCATCGAACTCACCGGTTCCTGCCTGACCCAGAGCCGCGTGCTGGGCACCCTCAACGAAACCCTGGCCGACGATGCGATTATCGTCGCCGCCGCCGGCAGCTTGCCCGGCGACTTGCAGCGCGCCTGGCGCAGCAAGGGCGTGGACACCTATCACGTCGAGTACGGCTATTCGTGCATGGGCTACGAAGTGAATGCGGCCCTGGGGGTGAAACTCGCCGAGCCCGACAAAGAGGTGTACGCCCTGGTCGGCGATGGCTCCTACATGATGCTGCACTCGGAACTGGCGACCTCGATCCAGGAGCGTCGCAAGATCAACGTGGTGGTGCTGGACAACATGGCCTTCGGCTGCATCAACAATCTGCAGATGGGAAATGGCATGGACAGCTTCGGCACCGAGTTCCGTTTCCGCAACCCGGACACCGGCAAGCTCGACGGCGCCTTCGTGCCGGTGGACTTCGCCATGAGTGCCGCGGCCTATGGCTGCAAGACCTACAAGGTGACGACCCTGGAGGAGCTGCGCGCGGCCCTGGCGGATGCGCGGCGCCAGACGGTCTCCACCCTGATCGACATCAAGGTCCTGCCCAAGACCATGATTCACAGCTACCTGTCGTGGTGGCGGGTGGGCGTGGCGCAGGTCTCTACCAGTGCCCGCACCGATGCCGTCGCCAAAACCCTCAATGAACGACTGGCCCAGGCCCGTCAGTATTAATTGCCCCAACCCTACGAAAGGAGTTCTACATGTCTTTGAAGCTGGGCGTCATCGGCACCGGGGCCATCGGCCAGGATCATATACGTCGTTGCAGCCAGACCTTGCTCAACAGCCAGGTGGTGGCGGTGACCGACATCAACCTCGCCCAGGCGGCGAAGGTGGTGGCCGATTTGAAACTGACCGCCGAGGTGTATCCCGACGGTCATGCGTTGATCAAGGCGCCGGACGTGGAGGCGATCCTTGTCACCTCCTGGGGCCCGAGCCATGAAGAGTTCGTGCTGGCGGCGATCGCGGCTGGCAAACCGGTGTTTTGTGAAAAGCCCCTGGCGGTCACGGCCGCAGGCTGCCGCAAGATCGTCGACGCCGAAGTGGCCTACGGTAAGCGACTGGTACAGGTCGGTTTCATGCGCCCTTACGATGAAGGTTATCGGGCACTCAAGGCGGTGATCGACAGCGGCCAGATCGGCGAGCCGTTGATGCTGCACTGCGCCCACCGCAACCCGAGCGTGGGTGAGAACTACAAGACCGACATGGCGATCACCGACACCCTGATCCATGAGCTGGATGTGTTGCGCTGGTTGTTGGCCGATGACTACGTCTCGGTGCAGGTGGTCTTCCCGCGCAAGACCAGCAAGGCCCATGCCCATTTGAAAGACCCGCAGGTCGTCCTGCTGGAAACTGTCCGAGGCACACGCATCGACGTGGAGGTGTTCGTCAACTGCCAGTACGGTTACGACATCCAGTGCGAAGTGGTGGGGGAGACCGGCATCGCCAAGCTCCCGGAACCGTCCCAGGTGCAACTGCGCAGCGGCGCCAAGCTGTCTAACGCGATCCTGATGGACTGGAAGGACCGCTTTATCGCGGCCTACGACGTCGAATTGCAGGCCTTCATCGACGGCGTGCGCGCCGGGCAGGTGGGAGGACCGTCGGCCTGGGACGGCTTTGCCGCAGCGGTGGCGGCGGATGCCTGTATTGAGGCGCAGCAGAGTGGGCAGATCGTCAAGGTCAGCCTGCCCGAGCGCCCGCGTTTCTACGGCTAACCCCAATCCCCTGTGGGAGCGGGCTTGCTCGCGAAAGCGGACTGACATTCGACATTGATGTCGACTGATACACCGCTTTCGCGAGCAAGCCCGCTCCCACAGTAGACCGTGTTTACCTGAAGCTACCCGGTCAAGTGTTGGGACTGAATTCAATCCGTAATCTAAGGAGCTTTCATGCGAATCGGGCTAGTCGGCTACGGCAAGGGTGGGCGGTTCTTTCACGCGCCGCTGATCAGCAGTCTGCCGGGGGCTACGTTCGTCGGCGTGGTGACCCGGTCCGCCGAGCGCCGCCAACAATTGGCCAGCGATCACCCGCAGGCCCAGGCCTTCGACACCCTCGAACAATTGGTGGCGGCCGGGGTTGATGCGGTGGTGGTGTCCACGCCTTTGGACGGTCGCCCGGCCATTGTGATGCACGCCATCGAACTCGGCGTGGCGGTGGTCAGCGACAAACCGTTCGCCCCTGACGCCGCGCAGGCCGAGGCGATGGTGTTGGCCGCCGAACGTCGCAACGTGCCTTTGAGCGTGTACCAGAACCGCCGCTGGGATTCGGATTTCCTGACCCTGCGCAAGCTGCTGGCCTCCGGGGCTCTCGGGCAAGTCATTCGTTTTGAGTCGAGTGTCGAACGTTATTCGCCAACCTCGGTAGGCAAAGGCAGCGGTGGCGGATTCCTGCGCGACCTCGGCAGCCATCTGGTGGACCAGGCACTGCAATTGTTCGGGCCGGTGACCAGGGTCTACGCCGAACTGGACTACCGGCAGCCAGGCCAGGTGTTCGACAACGGCTTCTTTATGTCTTTGACCCATGCCAGTGGCGTGATCTCCCACCTGAGCGGCAATTGCGTGCAAAACGCGCCGCGCCCACGTTTCCGGGTCAACGGCACCCAGGGTTGCTACACCGTCGAAGGTTTGGATGGCCAGGAAGCCCAGGCGCTGGCGGGGTTGAGCCCGGCGACCGAGGGCGAGCGCTGGGGCGCCGAAGAACATCGGCGCTGGGGCTGGTTCGAACACGGCACCGAGCGCGAGCGGGTGACCTCGGAGCGGGGCTGCTGGATCGAGTTCTACCAACGTCTGCAAACCGCGTTGCAGAGCGCCGGCCCTCTGCCGGTGGAGGCCCGTGATGCACTGGCGACCACGCGCATTCTGGACGCGGCCAGGCAGAGCGCCGAGCAGCGCGAAGTGCTGCTATTGACCACGCCTGTGGGTCATGGAATAAAAAACGAATAAAATTCTAAAATCAGTTGATATGGAAAATATTTTCCAATAAAGTCGATTCCAGGTTACCGACAATCCTGTCCGCCTCCCGCCAAGCGCGCCTTGAACGGATGAAGGACGAAACAAAAACAAGAAACACAGCTAGGTACCGTCGATGAAAACCTTCAGCCGTTCTGCGTTTCACCTGCCACATCTGCTGCGCCTGTCCGCAATCCTTCCCCTGTTCGAATCCCTGTGCATCCAGCGCAAGGGCGCCATCGTGTGTTGCATGCCCGGCGCGCCCATCGTGCGTTTGCCGCGTTCCTGATCCGCTGCGCCTTATCCATAAAACCAACAACAAAGTGGAGAAAGACCGTTCATGAAGACCAAGACCCGTATCGCCTCGCTGGCCCTGTCGTTGATGCTCACCAGCGGCGCTGCCCTGGCGGACTTGAAGATCGGTGTCAGCATGTCCCAGTTCGATGACACCTGGCTGACTTACCTGCGCGAATCCATGGACAAGAAAGCCAAGTCCCTGCCGGACGGCGTCACCCTGCAGTTCGAAGACGCCCGCAGCGACGTGGTCAAGCAACTGAGCCAGGTGGAAAGCTTCATCAGCCAGAAGGTCGACGCGATCATCGTCAACCCGGTGGACACCGCCGCGACCCAACGCATCACCAAGGCCGCCGTCGCCGCCGGTATCCCGTTGGTCTACGTCAATCGCCGCCCCGACGATCTGAAACTGCCGGCAGGCGTGGTCACCGTTGCCTCCGACGACCTGGAGGCCGGTCGCATGCAGATGCAATACCTGGCTGAAAAAATGGGCGGCAAGGGCGACATCGTGATCCTGCTGGGTGACTTGGCCAATAACTCCACCACCAACCGCACCAAGGGCGTCAAGGACGTGCTGGCCAAGTACCCCAACATCAAGATCGAGCAGGAGCAGACCGGCACCTGGTTGCGCGACAAGGGAATGACCCTGGTCAACGACTGGCTGACCCAGGGGCGCGAGTTCCAGGCGGTGGTGGCCAACAACGACGAAATGGCCATTGGCGCCGCGATGGCCCTCAAGCAAGCGGGCAAGGAGAAGGGCAGCGTATTGATTGCCGGGGTCGATGGCACGCCGGATGGCTTGAATGCGATCAAGAAAGGCGACATGGCAGTCTCGGTGTTCCAGGACGCCAAGGGCCAGGCCGATGGATCGATCGACACGGCGGTGAAAATGGTCAAGAAACAGCCGGTCGAGCAGGCCGTCTGGGTGCCGTACCGCTTGATCACGCCGGAAAACGTCGATCAGTTCAAGTGACGTTCAACGCGTCCTCGGTCCCACCACAACAATAAACAGGCAAGGTCGCACGCCGACCTTGCCGAGGGAGTACCTGATCATGTTCGCTTCAGCGACTGCTTCGAGCGCCCCGGCGAGGATTGTCCCGCCGGACGTATTATCTGAAGAACCGTACCTGCTGGAAGTCGCTAATGTCAGCAAAGGCTTTCCCGGCGTGGTGGCCCTGTCCGATGTACAACTGCGGGTCCGTCCAGGCTCCGTGCTGGCCTTGATGGGTGAAAACGGTGCCGGAAAATCGACCCTGATGAAAATCATCGCCGGCATCTACCAGCCGGACGCCGGCGAACTACGCCTGCGGGGCAAACCGGTCACGTTCGACACGCCCCTGGCGGCGTTGCAGGCCGGCATTGCGATGATCCATCAGGAGCTGAACCTGATGCCCCACATGAGCATCGCCGAGAACATCTGGATTGGCCGTGAACAACTCAACGGCCTGCACATGATCGACCACGGCGAAATGCACCGCTGCACTGCCAGGTTGCTGGAACGCCTGCGTATCAACCTCGACCCCGAGGAGCAGGTGGGCAACCTGAGCATTGCCGAGCGGCAGATGGTCGAGATCGCCAAGGCCGTGTCCTACGACTCCGACATTCTGATCATGGACGAACCGACCTCGGCCATCACCGAGACAGAAGTCGCCCATCTGTTCTCGATCATTGCCGACCTCAAGTCCCAGGGTAAGGGCATCATCTACATCACCCACAAAATGAATGAGGTGTTTGCCATCGCCGATGAAGTGGCGGTGTTTCGCGACGGCGCCTACATCGGCCTGCAACGGGCCGACAGCATGGACGGCGACAGCCTGATTTCGATGATGGTCGGGCGCGAACTGAGCCAGTTGTTCCCGGTGCGGGAGCAACCCATCGGCGATTTGGTGCTGTCGGTGCGCGACCTGAGCCTGGACGGCATCTTCAAAGGGGTGTCGTTCGACCTGCATGCCGGGGAAATCCTCGGCATCGCCGGGTTGATGGGCTCGGGCCGGACCAACGTGGCCGAGGCGATTTTCGGCGTGACCCCGAGCACGGGCGGTGAAATCTTCCTGGACGGCCAACCGGTGCGCATCAGCGACCCGCACATGGCCATCGAGAAGGGTTTTGCCCTGTTGACAGAGGATCGCAAGCTCAGCGGCTTGTTCCCCTGCTTGTCGGTGCTGGAAAACATGGAAATGGCCGTGCTGCCCCATTACGTCGGCAACGGCTTCATCCAGCAGAAAGCCCTGCGCGCCTTGTGCGAGGACATGTGCAAGAAACTGCGGGTCAAGACGCCGTCCCTGGAGCAGTGCATCGACACCCTGTCCGGCGGCAACCAGCAGAAGGCGCTGTTGGCGCGCTGGCTGATGACCAACCCGCGCATCCTGATCCTCGACGAGCCGACCCGCGGCATCGACGTCGGCGCCAAGGCCGAGATCTACCGACTCATTTCCTACCTCGCCAGCGAAGGCATGGCGGTGATCATGATTTCCTCGGAGCTGCCGGAAGTACTGGGCATGAGCGACCGGGTCATGGTGATGCACGAGGGCGATCTGATGGGCACCCTCGACCGCAGCGAAGCGACCCAGGAACGAGTGATGCAACTGGCTTCGGGCCTGTCCTGATGCTCGTCAGTCCAGATAAAAAAGGTAAGTGGATATGAACGCGATATTGGAAAACAAACCCGCGGCAGCACCGACCAGGCCCCGGCGGCGTCTGCCGACGGAGCTGAGCATCTTCCTGGTGCTGATCGGCATCGGCCTGGTGTTCGAAATGTTCGGCTGGATCATGCGCGACCAGAGTTTCCTGATGAACTCCCAGCGCCTGGTGCTGATGATCCTGCAAGTGTCGATCATCGGCTTGCTGGCCATCGGCGTGACCCAGGTGATCATCACCACCGGTATCGACCTGTCGTCCGGCTCGGTGCTGGCGCTGTCGGCGATGATCGCCGCCAGCCTGGCCCAGACCTCGGACTTCGCCCGGGCGGTATTTCCTTCCCTGACGGACCTGCCGGTGTGGATCCCGGTGGTGGCGGGGCTTGGCGTGGGGCTGCTGGCCGGCGCGATCAACGGCAGCATCATCGCCGTGACCGGCATCCCACCTTTTATTGCCACCCTCGGCATGATGGTCTCGGCCCGTGGCCTGGCGCGTTACTACACCGAAGGCCAGCCGGTGAGCATGTTGTCCGATTCCTATACCGCCATCGGCCATGGCGCCATGCCGGTGATCATCTTCCTGGTGGTGGCGGTGATTTTTCACATCGCCCTGCGCTACACCAAGTACGGCAAATACACTTACGCCATTGGCGGCAACATGCAGGCAGCGCGCACGTCGGGGATCAACGTCAAGCGCCACTTGGTGATTGTCTACAGCATCGCCGGTCTGCTGGCGGGGCTGGCCGGGGTGGTGGCCTCGGCGCGGGCGGCGACCGGTCAGGCCGGCATGGGCATGTCCTATGAGCTGGACGCGATTGCGGCGGCGGTGATTGGCGGGACCAGCCTGGCGGGCGGTGTGGGGCGCATCACCGGCACGGTGATCGGCGCGCTGATCCTTGGAGTGATGGCCAGCGGCTTTACCTTTGTCGGCGTCGACGCCTACATCCAGGACATCATCAAAGGGCTGATCATCGTGGTGGCGGTGGTCATCGACCAGTACCGTAATAAACGCAAACTCAAGCGCTGAACGCCTTGGTATTGCGACAATGCGCCACGCCTGACCCGCGTGGCGTTGCCATTTGTCTTCTTAATACAGCTATTACACCGAATTTCTTGTTATAAACGCACTCCGATGACCACCAAAAGCCTGTCAGAGAACATTTGCAGGGGTTGTCGGACATTTTCCCTATGTTTTCAGTTGCTGAGGCCTCGACTCGGCCTTAGACTGCCGCCCCTCGTAAATTGAGTGCCGGGTGGCGCTTGGAAGAGACGGCGCCTTCCCGATGAGCGTGGCAGCTGCGCTGCGGGACGCTCCATAATTCGCCTTAATGCACGTTTTTCTATAGAGATATCAATGACAAAGGAAAAGTTGCTGGCCATGCCGGCGGATGACTACATGAATGCCGAGCAGCTGGCTTTCTTCACCAAGCTGTTGCAGAACATGAAAGTCGAAACCCACGAGCGCATCGAACAGAACCGAATCGCCATTGAGAGCCTGGACACCCCGGCTGACCCAGCGGACGCTGCTTCCGTAGAAGAAGAGCGTACCTGGCTGGTCAACGCCATTGATCGCGACCAGCGCATGCTGCCTCAACTGGAGCAGGCCCTGGACCGTATCAACGATGACAGCTTTGGCTGGTGCGACGACAGCGGCGAGGCCATTGGCCTCAAGCGCCTGCTGATCAGCCCGACCACCAAGTACTGCATCGAAGCCCAGGAACGTCACGAGCAGATCGACAAGCACCAGCGTCAGGCTTGATTCGCGCCTCAAGAAAAAAATCGCAGCCTTCTTGACGAAGGCCGCGATTTTTTGCTTTCGCCTGCGCCTGTTTCTCTACTTCCGTTGACCTGCTGCAAGACCACGACTAATGGACCATGGATAATGGCTCGGTAGTGGCGTTTAATGCGGGCATAACAACGAGAAGTGTGGGTGACGAACATGGCGACAGACGGATCTCTGGCGGGTGCGGTGCCGGCCTCGGTGCCTGTGACAAAAAGCATGGCGCGTTGGTTGACGCCGACCTTGCAGAGTCTCGCCCTGTCTTTGCTGCTGTGCGGCATGGCCTTGGGCGGCTGGTCGCTGTACCTGGGCCTGCCCTTGGTGATGCTCATCGTCTGGTTGCCGCGCCTGCGCTCGCGCATGAGCGCGACCTCTGCGCCGGCCACGGTCGACAAACTGGCTGAGCTGACCCGCGACTTGTCCTACACCACTAGTCATAACGCGTTGTCGGCGGCCGGCGTTGCCTATTCGGTCAAGCAACTGGCCGGCAAGGTCCAGTCGCAACTCGATGCGGCGGCGCAAATCGTCAGCAATGCCGAATCGATGATCGCCACCGAACAGGCCACCTCGCAACTCAGCCAGCAAGCCCTGGGCGCCGCCAGCGAGGCCCATCGCAGCAGCGTGGCCGGGCGCAGTGAACTGGTGGAGTCCATCAGCCGCATGCACCAGCTCAGCCAGCGCGCCAACGACAGTCGCGAGTTGATCGAGGCCTTGAGCGTGCGCAGCGATGAAATCCAGCGGGTCAGCCTGGTGATCCAGTCGATCGCCAGCCAGACTAACCTGCTGGCACTGAACGCGGCCATCGAAGCGGCGCGGGCCGGTGAGCATGGCCGTGGGTTCGCGGTGGTGGCCGATGAGGTACGCGGCCTGGCCGGGCGCACGGCGGCGGCCACTGGCGAGGTGGGGGTGATGGTGGCGGATATCCAGCAGCGCACCGCGCAGGTGGTGGAGCAGATCCGTCAATTGGCCACCGACCTGGACAGCGGAGTGCAACAGGTCGAGCACACTGGCCAGCATCTGGAAAACATTGCCCGGCTCGCAGAAGGGGTCGAGAGTCAGGTCAGCGCCATCGCCCAGGGCACCGATACCAACCGCGAACAACTCGACAGCCTGTTCCATGCCATCGAGCAAATGCGCGGCGACCTGTCCATCAGCGATCAGCAGACCCAGCGCCTGGCCGAAGCGGCGGTGCAGATGGAAGGCCAGGCCGAAACCATCAGCGAACGCCTGGCCGAAGTGGGCCTCGACGATTATCACCAACGGGTCTATGACCTGGCCCGGGAAGGGGCGAGCCAGATCGCGGCGCAGTTCGAAGCGGACATCGACCAGGGCCGTGTCAGCTTGGAAGATCTGTTCGACCGTAATTACCAGGCCATCCCCAACACCCAGCCCGCCAAGTACCAGACCCGTTTCGACCGTTACACCGATCAGGTGTTGCCGGCGATCCAGGAACCGTTGCTCGCCCGGCACGAGGGCCTGGTCTTCGCGATTGCCTGCACCCAGCAGGGTTACGTGCCCACCCATAACAAGGTTTTCAGCCAGCCACTGACTGGCGATCCGCAGGTGGACACGCTGAATAACCGGACCAAGCGCAAATTCTCCGATCGCACCGGGATTCGCTGCGGCAGCCACCAACAGCCGGTGCTGCTGCAGACCTACACCCGCGACACGGGGGAGTTGATGCACGATCTCTCCGTGCCGATCATGCTCAAGGGGCGTCATTGGGGTGGTTTGCGGCTGGGCTACAAACCCGAGAAGCCGCGCTAGGCCCTGTGGCGAGGGAGCTTGCTCCCGCTGGGCTGCGCAGCAGCCCCAAGGCTGGACGCAGCCAGCAGCCTGAGAGACGAGCCGGCAGCGTTCAGGGGCGACTGCTGCGCAGTCGAGCGGGAGCAAGCTCCCTCGCCACAAGAGCTGTCTTGCACTCAGCCAAGGTCCTGGCTGCTATTTACCGTCATGCAGCCGCACGTTGAGTTGATCCACCAGCACCGCTTCTTCACCGTCGGCGAGCAACCATTCGCTCAGTAGGTCTTTCTGCTGATCCGACCAGAAGTCAGCCTCCACCAGTTTGATCTCCGGGGCCAGTGGGTGCGCCATGATGAAATCGTCGATGGCGTTGCCGTCTGAAGGCAGGCCTAGTTGGTCGAACAGGGTGCTGAGTTCGTGCGAAGGCTGTTCCATGGGGTTCTCCTTGAGGTGGGCGCCGTGATGGCGCCTCGGTTGCTTCCCTTTATCTGAGGCAAGCGCTCGTCAGGAGTTCGATCGGACTCAGGCTTTCAAGGCCCCTTCGTCCACCGCCGCCTTCAAAGCCTTGGCTGCTTCCCGGGCGGCCTCGGCCGCGATCTCCGAGGTCTTGAACCAGCGATCCTTTTCCACTTGGTGCCAACTGACCGTAGTCAGGGGCGGTTTGGCGCGCATCACGATGACGGCCTGGAACTCGCCTTCGACCTCTCTGGCTTCGCCCCGGATAAAAAATTCGCCGATATCAAATTCCGTCACGTCGCGCCTTCTCTTCAAAAAGTCATAGTGTTGGTGCACGATCCGCCGATAGGCGACGGTCTTCGCAGGCAGGCAGTATGGCAGCAGTTGCCTGTCGGCGGCTGAGTTAAGTCATGGGCGGGCGTATATGAGCTCAGGCGCTTCGTTCGAGATGCCTGGCCAGATAGCAGGCCTCGTTATGATCGGTGCGGAATCCTCTTACACGTCCAGTGGATGTTTCCTCAATATGGAAAAAACACTTACCGGCCAGGACGACCCGATAACGCGGTTGAATCAGCGAGACTGGAAGGCAATCGACCCCGTTGAACGTGTCGTGTGTCTCCACGATGCAAGGGGCAACAGGAGGGTTCAGGGTTGTGAAAGTGGCCATGTGAATTCCTTTTCTATGGTTTACCGACGAATTGTCGAGTAGTTCGGGTAGTCTCCACGCCTCTGGCTGCTCTAGAATCGGCAGCACCGTGTGGACCGCATGCCTATCTAAAGCAATTTTTTTTGGGCTCGATGTCAGAAAAATGCTTTTTTAAGTGGGAAATTTCCCTAAAGTTAGTAGTCCCACCTTTTCCGATGCTCAGAGTGGTGTTTTCCTTCAGCCTCTGACGACCTTCGGGAAAGACGGTGAGAGTGGCAATCCTTTAGTCTTCTCTCGCCCCGGGGCAGGGCGCGCCGTTCACTTCGAATTTCAGTTACAGGTCCATTGCGACACTACAGTCGGCACGGGTTCTCGTGGTCCGTCCTTTTTAGGGGGCGGACCGTTTTCAAAGATGGGGATGTTTCCTTGGCAGTAAGTAATCTCGACATGCATGCGTTATTTGTACTTGGTGACCTGCGGGCAAAACTGGTCAAACAATTCCAGTCACGTTTCGTCTACATCACCGAGCAGACCGCCGAAGGTATCTATGTTGCCGAAATCGACACCGAGTCGGCCCTGGTGGTCGACGACAAGCCCAGGCTTGAACTCAAGGTGGGGGATCATTTTCGTGCAGCGGTATTACCCAGTCGCGAAGGCGGCAAGTTTGAAATCAAGTTTCGCGAAATCAAGCTGACGGTCTATGGACTGGGCGACTACGCGTTCGTCACGACCCCCGGTGGTCAGGCGATCCTGTTCAAGGAAGGCCACAGCGTGGTGACCGTGTTCGCGGCCAACGAACAATTGCAGGAAGGCTTGACCAAGACCCTGAAGGCGGTCACCGCCAAAGCCGCCAAGTGGCGCAAGGGCGAGCTGGTGACGTTCAAGGCCAGTGAATGAGGCGGGTAGTGCCGATGAGCGCGGGGGCTACGGTCGCCCTGGACCGGTTACAGTTTTAACGAGATATCGCTGGAACCTCGGCTACAGTCAATTGACTGAACTATTCAGAGGCTTGCGTTCGGTGACGCAGGGCCGTTCAGCCATTGCTGTGTCTGGTACGAGGTAAAAAAGCATGAAACGAGTTCGACAGTGGCTGGCTGCCTGGGCCGCCTTCGCTGTGTTGGTTTCGCCATTCCCGACGTCGGCCGCTTCAGCGCCGATTCACTTCGCCGACTTGAACTGGGAAAGCGGCAGCCTGATCACCGATATCCTGCGGATCATCGTCGAAAAGGGCTACGGATTGCCGACTGACACATTGCCGGGTACCACCATTACCCTGGAAACCGCCTTGGCCAATAACGACATACAGGTGATCGGCGAAGAGTGGGCCGGTCGCAGCCCTGTGTGGGTCAAGGCCGAGGCTGAAGGCAAGGTGGTCGCCCTGGGCGATACGGTCAAGGGCGCGACCGAAGGTTGGTGGGTGCCGGAATACGTGATCAAGGGTGACCCCGCCAAGGGCATCAAGCCCCTGGCGCCGGACCTGCGCAGCGTCGAAGACCTGGCGCGCTACAAGCACGTGTTCAAGGACCCGGAAAGTCCTGACAAGGGGCGTTTCCTCAACAGCCCCATTGGCTGGACGTCCGAAGTGGTCAACAAGCAGAAGCTCAAGGCGTACGGGCTGTCGGACAGCTACGTGAACTTTCGCAGCGGTTCGGGGGCGGCGCTGGATGCGGAAATCACCTCGTCGATTCGCCGCGGCAAGCCGATCCTGTTTTATTATTGGTCGCCCACACCGTTGCTCGGGCGTTTCAAACTGGTGCAGTTGCAAGAGCCGCCGTTCGATGCCGAGGCCTGGAAAACCCTGACCGACGCCGACAATCCCAATCCGAAACCGACCCGCTCATTGGCCTCGAAACTGTCAATCGGTGTATCGGTACCGTTCCAGAAACAACACCCGGACATTGCCGAGTTCTTCAGCAAGGTCGACCTGCCCATCGAACCGTTGAACAAGGCCCTGGCCGACATGGGCGAGAAGCGCACGCCACCCCGCGAAGCCGCCGAGGCGTTCCTCAAGGCTCATCCGCAGGTCTGGCAGGCCTGGGTGCCCAAGGAGGTGGCAGACAAAGTGTCTGCCGGCCTGTAGGAGGGTTTGCGTGCCAGCGAGTTGAACACTTGATCCTGAGCAAGGCGTCATTCGCGCGAATCGGGCAGTCTGCGCTGGTCCAGCGAAATACCAAATTCCAGCTAGGATGATTGTTCAACTCTTTTCAGGAGGCTGGCGAATGACGCTTTTATTGGCTCGGTCGCTGGTCGCAGTGTTTGCGACCATCAGCTTGATTCACTTGTATTGGGCCCTGGGCGGGCGATGGGCGGCCCTGGCGGTGGTGCCTCAGGTGCCGGTGAGGCAGGGCGGTTCGTTGCGTCCGGCGTTCGAGCCATCCGGCTGGTTGACCCTGCTGGTGGCGATGGCGCTGCTGATGATTGCGGTTCTGGTGTGCCTGCGAGTCGGCCTGTTGGCACCGCCTGTCACCCATCGGGCGTTGCAATGGCTGATCAGCGCGATTGCCTTGCTGATGTTCGCCCGGGCCATTGGCGAGTCGAACCTGGTGGGCTTCTTCAAGGAGGTCAAGGACTCGACATTCGCCAAGCTCGACACTTGGGTCTATTCGCCGTTATGTGTCGTGCTTGGGGCTGGGTTACTGGCGGTGGCCTGGGCCTGAATGGCGGTGCGGTGTAAACGGGGTGACACAAAACGACCGCTTTTGTGGCGAGGGAGCTTGCTCCCGCTGGAGGGCGCAGCCCTCCCAAAAGCTGAACACAAACAGCCTGACACTCCGAGGTGGCAGGTTTCGGGGCTGCTGCGCAGCCCAGCGGGAGCAAGCTCCCTCGCCACAATGGTGTTCTGCTCAAGCGGCGGTCAGCCGTCGTTCTCGGCTCTACGGCTGCTCACTTCCGCCGGCACATCATCCCCAGCCATGCGCTTGCGAAACAACGCCGCCCGGGCCAGCAGCAGGGTGGTCACCGGAACGGTGATGGACAGCAGGATCGGTATCAGCCAGGCATGCAGCACCGGCCCGGACTTGAGCGCCGAAAAATAGATGATCGAAGCCAGCGCCACGCACCAGGCTCCCAGTGTAGAAGCCAGGGCCGGCGGGTGCATGCGCTGGAAATAGTCCTTGAGTCGCACCAGGCCAATGGCCCCGACCAGGGCGAAGAGGCTGCTGAGCACCAGCAGGATCGCTACCGGGATTTGCACCCACATCGACAGTTCGCCAGTCATTCGATCACCTCGCCACGCAACAGGAACTTGGCCAGGGCAAACGAGCCGACAAAGCCGAACAGGGCGATCAGCAGCGCCGCCTCGAAATAAGTGTCGCTGGCGTAGCGGATGCCCAGCACCAGCATCATCAGCATCGCCACGATGTACAAATAGTCCAGGGCCAAGACCCGGTCCTGTGCCGAAGGCCCCTTGAACAGCCGCAGCAGGGTCAACACCATCGCCAGGGAAAACAGGAACAGGCTCAGCAGGATCGCATTGGACAGCAACGGGCTCACTGGAAAATCTCCATCAAGGGGCGCTCATAGGTGGCCTTGAAGTGCGCAATGAAGGACGCCTCGTCCTCCAGGTCGAAGACATGCATCAGCAGGATGCTGCGATCCAGGGCCAGTTCCGACCAGACCGTCCCCGGAATCACCGTGGTGATCATCGACAGGGCTGCCAGGCCGTTGGCATCGTGCAGCTCCAGCGGCACCTTGATGAACCGCGAGCGGGGCGGGCGGCGCCCGGCGTTCAGCACACCCCAGGCCACCGTCAGGTTGGAGAGCACCACGTCGCGGCCCACCAACAGGAACAACCGCAGCACCACCCACGGTCGCCGGATGCGGATCGGCCGCGGACGCAGCGGGCGCATCATCAGGGGGGCCAGGAAACCCAGCGCAGCCCCCAGCAGCAGATGGCCGGCGCTGAGGGACAGGTTCAATACCAGCCACAGCAACCAGAGCGCCAGGGATAGCCACGGTGCGGGAAACAGGCGTTTCATGGCTGCACCTCCTGCAATGCGGCGCTGGCCTCGGGGTTCGGGACGGCGCGGGTGGCGAGCACTGACATCACGTAGTGTTCCGGATTGTTCAACGCATCGGCAGCGGATTGGGTGTAGCGCAGCAACGGCTCGGCCTTGAACGTCAAGGCGATGCCCAGGCCCAGCAACAGGATGATCGGCAGGCACTCGAAAGGCCGCAGCAACGGCGACGGTCGGTCTTGCGGCGTCCAGAAGCGTTGGACACCCAGGCGCGAAAACGCAATCAACGAGGCCAGCCCGGACAGGATCAGCAACGCCAGCAGCCCCCAGGCCTGATTCGACACCGGCGCCCCGGCGCTGGCCCCAAGCCCTTGGGGATTGAGCAAGGCGCTCAGCAGGCTCAACTTGCCGATGAACCCCGACAGCGGCGGCATGCCGATAATCAACAATGCACAGAAGATGAAACTCAAGCCGAGGAAGGCCATGGTCCAGGGGATCACTTGCCCGACCACGGCTTTCTGTTCGTCATCGAGGTTGATGCCCTTGGGCGGTTCCAGGGACTCCATTGGCCGTGGCAAGGTATCCAGGTCATCGTCCAGGGACATGTCGTTGGCCGAGCGCGAGCGTTCGATCAGTTCGGCCAGCAAGAACAGCGCACAGAGTGCCAGGGTCGAACTCACCAGGTAAAACAGTGCCGCCCCCACCAGGTTGGGTTGGGCGAAACCAATCGCTGACAGCAGGATTCCGGCCGAAACCAGAATGCTCAGGCTGGCCATGCGCTCCAGCCGTTGGGCCGCCAGAATGGCGATGGCCGCGCAGACGATGGTCGCCATGCCGCCGTAGATCAGCCAGTCGGCGCCAAAAAACGCCGAGGCACCGGCCTGGCTGGAGAAGAGCAGCGTCCACAGGCGCAAAATCGTGTAGACGCCGACCTTGGTCATGATCGCGAACAACGCCGCTACCGGCGCGCTGGCCGCGCTATAGGCCGGCACCAGCCAGAAGTTCAGCGGCCACATGCCGGCCTTGGCCAGGAACGCCACCGCAAGGATCCCGGCCCCGGCGTGCAGCAGGCCACGGTCGGCTTCCGGCACCAGGGGCACCTTCAAGGCCAGGTCGGCCATGTTCAACGTGCCGGTGACGCCATAGATCAGCGCCGCGCCGATCAGGAACAGCGACGAGGCCAACAGATTGATGGAAATGTAATGCAGCCCCGACGACACTCGCGCCCGGCCCGAACCGTGCAGCATCAACCCGTAGGAGGCCGCCAGCAGCACTTCGAAGAACACGAACAGGTTGAACAGGTCCGCCGTCAGGAAGGCCCCATAGAGGCCCATCAGTTGGATCTGGAACAGCGCATGGAAACTTGCTCCGGCGCGGTCCCAACGGGCGGTGGCGAACAGCAGGGCGCTGACGCCGATGATGCCGGTCAGCACCAGCATCAGCGCCGACAGCCGATCGACCACCAGTACGATGCCGAACGGCGCCTGCCAGTTGCCAGGCAGATACACGCCAATGGACGCGGGCAGGGCCTGGTCCTGGGTCCAGTGCAGCAGCAACACAGCGATGCCCAGGCCCAGCACGCTGGAGAGCAGGTTGATCCGAGCCTTGAGCGGGCGGTGTTTCTCACCCAGCATCAGCATCAACGCGGCGGTCAGCAGCGGCAGCAGGATGGGCGCGGCGATCAAGTGGGGCGTCAACATCATTCCTTGGGCTCCCGACCGTCCACATGGTCAGTACCAGTCAGGCCCCGGGAGGCGAGCAGCACCACCAGGAACAGCGCGGTCATGGCGAAGCTGATCACGATGGCGGTCAGCACCAGGGCCTGGGGCAGTGGGTCGGTGTAGTGCAGCAGATCCTGGGGCACGCCGTCCTTGATGATCGGTTCTTTGCCGATGAACAGGCTGCCCATGCTGAAGATGAACAGGTTGACGCCGTAGGACAGCAGGCACAGGCCCATGACCACCTGGAAGGTCCGTGGCCGTAGCACCAGCCAGACGCCCGAGGCGGCCAATACGCCGATTGCGATTGCGATGACTTCTTCCATCAGACGGTGGCTCCTTTGACGGGGGCGATGGGTTTGGCTTGCAGGCCCGGTTTATGGGCCCGCACCGATTGGTGCGCCAGGGCGGTGAGGATCAACAGCGTCGAGCCGACCACCACGGCGTACACGCCAATGTCGAAGAACAGCGCGCTGGCCAGGTGAATGTCTCCCAACAGCGGCAATTCGAAATGCCAGGTGTGGGTGGTCAGGAACGGATAACCCACGGCCATCGCCCCCAGGCCGGTGGCGGTGGCGAACAACAGCCCGGTGCCCATCCAGCGCAGCGGCCGCAGGCTCATTTGTGCCTCGACCCACTGGGTGCCGGCGACCATGTACTGCAGGATGAACGCCACCGACATCACCAGCCCGGCGACGAAGCCACCGCCCGGTTGGTTGTGACCGCGCATGAACAGGTAGAACGATACCACCAGGGCGATCGGCAGCAGCAGGCGCACCAGCACCGACGGCACCATCATGAAGCCCAGCGCGGTGTCGCTGGCATGCCGCGGGTTGACCAGGTCGGTGACCACGTCCGGCGCCAACTGACGCTGTTGCGCCGGCAGTTGTATGCTTTCCTTCGGCGGCCGGAAGCGTCGCAGCAGGGCAAACACCGTCAGGGCCACCGCCACCAGCACAGTGATTTCCCCCAGCGTATCGAAGCCACGGAAATCCACCAGCATCACGTTCACCACGTTGCTGCCGCCGCCTTCGGGCAGGGCGCGGCTGAGGTAGAACGAAGAAATATCGTTGGGCGTCTGGCGGGTCAGCATGGCGTAGGACAACAGCGCCATGCCACCGCCCACCGCGATGGACAAGAGCAAGTCCCGCAGGCGCCGGATGCGTGCGCGTCGTTCGCTGTTGGGCAACGGCGACGCGTCCTCGATCCGCCGTGGCAGCCAGCGCAGGCCCAGCAGGATCAGCACCGTGGTCACCACTTCCACCACCAGTTGCGTCAAGGCCAGGTCGGGCGCGGAGAACCAGACGAAGGTCACGCAGGTCATCAGGCCGCAGACGCTGACCATGGTCAGGGCCGCGAGCCGGTGATACTTGGCCTGCCAGGCCGCGCCCAGGGCACAGGTGATCGCCAGCAACCACAGGCTGACGAACACGATGGAGCCGGGGATCTTCGGCCGGTCGCCCCAGACCAGCGTGCTGTGCAGCATCGGGATCAACCCGGCGAGTACCGCGGCCAGCACCAGCAGGAACAACTGGGCCTGCAGGCGGCGGGTGCTGATCCGGCGTTCCAGTCGTCGACCCAGGCGCATCATCAGCACCAGGCAACGCTCGAACAGCCGCTTGCCACTGAGTCGACCAATGAACGGTGGGTGTTTGATGTGCCCCTGGCGGAACTGATTACGCAGCAGCAGGTACAGCACGATGCCGCCGGACATCGCCACCAGGCTCATGATCATTGGCGCGTTCAGGCCGTGCCAGATCGCCAGGCTGTACTCTGGCAGCGTACCGCCAACCACCGGCAACGCGGCTGCCGCGAGCAACGAACCGACCACCTGGGCCGGGAAGATCCCCACCAGCAGGCAGGTGAACACCAGCAACTCCACCGGGGCGCGCATCCAGCGTGGTGGCTCGTGGGGCGTATGGGGCAGGTCGGTGGCGGTGGGGCCGAAGAACACGTCCACGGTAAAGCGCAGGGAGTAGGCGACGCTGAAGGTCCCGGCAATGGTGGCGATGATCGGCAGCGCCAGCTCGACCCAGGCCGTGGCGGAAATGAACACGGTCTCGGCGAAGAACATTTCCTTGGAGAGGAATCCATTGAGCAGCGGCACCCCGGCCATCGCCGCGCTGGCCACCATGGCCAGGGTGGCGGTGAACGGTATCAGTCGGACCAGGCCACTGAGCTTGCGGATATCCCGGGTGCCGCTTTCGTGGTCGATGATCCCGGCGGCCATGAACAGCGAAGCCTTGAAGGTGGCGTGATTGAGGATATGAAACACCGCCGCCACGGCCGCCAGCGGACTGTTCAGGCCCAGCAGCAGGGTGATCAGCCCGAGGTGGCTGATGGTGGAGTAGGCCAGCAACCCCTTGAGGTCGTTCTGGAACATCGCGCAATAGGCGCCCAGCAACAACGTACAGGCCCCGCGCCACTGACGATGTAGAACCATTCTTCGCTGCCCGACAGCGACGGCCACAGCCGCGCCAGCAGGAACACCCCGGCCTTGACCATGGTCGCCGAGTGCAGGTACGCCGACACCGGCGTCGGAGCAGCCATGGCGTGAGGGAGCCAGAAGTGGAAAGGGAATTGCGCGCTTTTGCTCAAGGCGCCGATCAGGATCAGCGGCAGCAGGATGGGGTAGAGGGCATGCGCCCGGATCAGGTCGCCGGCGGCCAGGACCTTGTCCAGGTCATAGCTGCCGACCACATGGCCGAGCAGCATCACCCCCGCCAACAGGCACAGCCCGCCGGCACCGGTCACCATCAACGCCATGTAGGCCCCGCGCCGAGCGTCGGCGCGGTGGTGCCAGTAGCCGATCAGCAGGAACGAGAACAGGCTGGTCAGTTCCCAGAAAAATACCATCTGCACCAGGTTGCCGGAAATCACCAGCCCGAGCATGGCGCCCATGAACGCCAGGAAAAAGGCGAAGAAGCGCGGCACCGGATCGTCCGGCGACATGTAATAGCGGGCGTACAGCGACACCAGCGTGCCGATGCCCAGCACCAGCAACGAAAACAGCCAGGCGAAACCGTCCAGGCGCAGCACGAAATCCAGGCCCAGGCTGGGCAGCCAGGAATACGTTTCACGAATCACGCCGCCGCCGGCGATCTGCGGGTACAGCAAGGCCACCTGAACAGTGCCGGCCAGGGCCACGAGGCCAGCCAGCAAGGATTCGGCGTTACGGGCGTTATGCGGCAGCAGCGCCGCGACACAGCTGCCGATGAAGGGCAAAAGCAATAGAACTATCAGTGACATAGGCTTCTATTCGGCGGGAGGTTGTGAGGGATCATACGTGGCGTATTCCAGATCACCAACCGCGAGGGTGTCGCAGAATCCTACAAGGTAGGTGGAGTTTTCCTGCCTTGAGTTGTTTCAGGAGGATAGAAGAACAACGATTTCTCGATGGACTTAACGCTCACGCTCAAGCACCTCATCTTCCACGACCACACCTTTGCCCCGAGTCTTCAGCTCACTGACAATCACCGCCGCCACGATCAGCGCCGCGCCAAACAAGGCAATCGCCGGCAACCGTTCGCCCGCCAGGCGCCCGGCGATGCCGGCCCACACCGGCTCGCCGGCATAGATCAGCGTGGCACGGGTGGGCGAGACACTTTTCTGTGCCCAGTTCATCGCCACCTGAATGGCTGCACTGGCGGCCCCCAGGCCGACGGCGCTGACCAGCAGCAGCCAGGAAAAGTCTGGAATCGCTTCCTGGGTCGGCACCACCATCAGGAACGCCAGCACCGCCGTGCTTGCCAGTTGCACCACGGTCACCCGGCGCACGTCGACCTGGCCGGCATAGGCGCTGATCAGGATGATCTCGGCGGCAATCGCGATGGCGCTGATCAGCGTGGCGATTTCTCCGGGGCTGAAGTTCAGCGATGCCCCGGCGGGCCCCGATACCAGCATCAGCCCGGTGAACGCCAGCATGATGCCAAGGCTGGGCATCAGCCCAGGCCGCCGGCCCAGCACCAGCCACTGCAACAGCGGCACGAACGGCACGTAGAGCGCGGTGATGAACGCCGACTGGCTGCTGGGGATGGTTTGCAGGCCGACGGTCTGCAAGCCGTAGCCGAGCATGATCGCCACGCCGATGAAGCACCCGGCCTTGAGTTCGAACAGGGTCAGGTCCCGCAGGTGGCGCCAGGAGAACAGCGCGACAAACGCAGCCGCGGCGGCGAAGCGCAGGCCAACGAAAAACATCGGCCCGCTGACCGTCATGGCGTGCTGCACCAGTAGGAAAGTCCCACCCCAGATCATGGTGATCAGCACCAGCACACATTCGGCCTTGCTGAACCGGGAGAAACGGGAGGAAGCTTGGGGGGAGTTCACCGATGCCATGACCTTGCGCGCCACTTGAGGCGGACGCACAATGCGTCCGAACAGTTGGGCAGTATAATGCGCAACCCCAACAGATGAGCCATACAGTGCACAAAGAAAATGGCCAGCGGGCCTCCGTCCTGCAACACGTCAGCCAGAATGTCCGACGCCTGCGGCACGCCGCGCAGCTCAGCCAGACCGCGCTGGCGGAACGCTCCGGGGTCAGCCGGCGGATGCTGGTGGCCATCGAGGCCGGGGAAAAGAACGTCAGCCTGACCACGCTTGACCGGGTCGCCGAAGCCTTGGACGTGGCCTTCAGCGACTTGATCCAGGCCCCCGACGCCCGCGATCCGAGCCGCATCAACGAACTGGCCTGGGCCGGCATTATTCCCGGCAGCAAAGCCGTATTGCTGGCCAAAGCCACCGCCAGCCGCGAAGTCGAACTTTGGGAATGGCGCCTGGAACCCGGCGAGCATTACCCTAGCGAACCCGACGCCGACGGTTGGAGCGAGCAGCTCTATGTCTTCGAGGGCTGCCTGACCCTGCTGTTGGGCAGCGAGGAGCGCCGCATTGGCGCCGGTGAGTTTTTCATGTTCGCCAGCAACCAGCCCCATGCCTATCGCAACGATGGGCCGGTGGCGGCGAGATTCGTCCGCAACGTGGTGATTTGATGCCTGGGGAGAACGGTATGGACACAGCGCTGGAGCGACGGGGCCGCGGCCTCATCCGCGAAGCCGATATCCTGATCATTGGCGGCGGCCTGAGCGGTGCCATGCTGGCCGCGCAGTTGCTGCGCCTGCCGGGTCGGCGCGAGGTGCTGATCGTCGAGCCGCGCAGTGAACTGGGCCGGGGCGAAGCCTACAGTGCCGTGGAACTTGGCCACACCTTGAACGGCAACGCGGCGCGCATGAGTGTCGACCCGGACAACGCCGATGACCTTACCCAATGGCTCACCGCGTTCATCGAAGCCGGCGGCTGGCCCGAGTCGGATCAACAGCACGTGCCGATCAGCGAGTTGTTCCCGCCCCGGGGGATATTCGGCCTCTACGTGCAGCAACGCCTGGCCGAGGCTCGCGAGTTGGGCGCACAAAACGATTCGACCGCCGAGCACGTGTGCGGGGAAGCCGTGGACCTGCGGCTTGCCGACGATGCCGTGATGGTGACGCTGGACGACGGCCAACTCTTGCGTGGCCGTTTCGCGGTGCTCGCCACCGGCATGTTCCCGGCGGCGCGCACCCCGCAGACCGAATCCAGCGGCTTGAATGCCGCGGCCCTGGATCCTTGGGATGTGGCTGCGATGCGCCAGCTCGACCCGCAGTCGACGGTGCTGATCATCGGCTCGGGGCTGACCATGGTCGACGCCGTGGTGTCCCTGGAGCAGGCCGGGCACCGCGGGCCGATCGAAGTGTTTTCCCGCCATGGCCTGCTGCCCCACGTGCGCCGCCAGCCACCGGCCTGGGTGGATTTCCTCGCTGAAGATCACAGCCTGCGTTCGCCCCGCCAACTGATGCGTGCCCTGCGTGAGCAATGCCGCCAAGCCCACGCCCTGGGGATCGATTGGCAAGCGCCGCTGGACACCGTGCGCGCGCACATCGGGCGCTTGTGGAACCAGGCCAGCGACGTGCAGCGCCGACAGTTCGTGCGGCATGTGCGGCCGTGGTGGGAGAGTCATCACCATCGCTCGCCACCGTTGAGCGCGGAGCTGGTGGCGCGTTTGCATGGGGAAGGGCGGTTGCGGATTCAGGCGGCGTCGTTCAAGGGGCTGGCGGCGTCCCCCGATGGCTCGGTGGGTATTCGCATCCGTCGCCGGGGTGAGGCAGGACTGGAAGTGGTGCTGGGCGCCGCGCTGATCAACTCCAGTGGCATTGAATATGACTGGCGTCGGGTTGCACGGCCGTTGCCGCAACAACTGCTGGCCCGCGGTCTGATCCAGCCGGGGCCGCTGGCCCTGGGTATTGCCGCCCGTGCTGACGGTGCGGTGCTGGACGCTGAAGGCAAGCCAGCCAGCCGCCTGTTCGCCATGGGCCCGCCGCTGCGGGGGATGTGGTGGGAAAGCACCGCCGTGACCGACGTGGCGAGCCAGGCCAAGGCGCTGGCGGCGCGGTTGGTTGAGTTGTAAACCCAACATTCAGATTGACCCCGTCCCCCGTGGCGAGGGAGCTTGCTCCCGCTGGGTTGCGAAGCAACCCCAAGAGGCTGAACGCAATCAACCTGGCACACCAAGGTGAATGGTTTTGGGGCTACTTCGTAGCCCAGCGGGAGCAAGCTCCCTCGCCACAAAAGCGGATCAGCGGCGGGCAGTGACTATTCACTGATTTTCACCCAACGCTGCTCCCTCGCCGCCACCCGAATCGCCGCCGCCAGCCGCTCCACCTCCCAGGCCTCGTCGAAGTCCGTCCCGCTGCCGCCTTCGCCGGCAAGCGTCATGATCAGTTCCTGCACTTCCAGCGTCTTCAATTCGTTGTAGCCCAACTGGTGTCCGGCGGCCGGGCTGAATGCGGCATAGCCGGGCAAGTCCGGGCCGGCCAGCAGACGCTGGAAGCCTGACTGGCCGACGCGACACAGGCGCAGCTCATTGAGCCGTTCCTGATCGAAGGCCAATGTGCCCAGGGTGCCACTGATCTCGAAACTCAGATGGTTCTTGTAGCCATGCTTGAGCCAACTGCTGCTCACCGTGCCTCGGGCGCCGTTGGCGAAACGCAGCAGGGCGTGGATCTGGTCGTCCACGGCGATGGCGCGTTGTTCGGCATTGCCGGCGCTGGCAGGGCGTTGGTGATGCACGGTCTGACTGTCGGCGCACACCGCCTCGACATCGCCCAACAAATGCCGGGCCATGGCCAGCAAATGGCTGCCCAGGTCGGCCAGTGCGCCGCCAGCGTGGGCCGCTTCGCAACGCCATGACCACGGCGAGGTCGGGTCGGCCATGAAGTCTTCGCTGAATTCGCCCTGGAAGCTGATGATCTGCCCCAGTTCGCCGCGTTGGATCATGTCCCGCGCCAGTTGGATGATCGGATTGTGCTGATAGTTGTAGCCGACCCGCGTCACTACGCCGGCGGCCCTGGCCGCCTGGCGCATCTGCTCGGCTTGCTCCAGGGACACCGCCAGGGGCTTTTCACAATAGACCGGTTTCCCCGCCGCCAGCGCCGCCATGGCCATCGGGAAGTGCAGGTGGTTGGGGGTGGTGATGGCGATCAGGTTGACCTTGGGGTCGTCGATCAGCTGTTGCCAGTCACTGTGGGCGGTCTCGAATCCCCAGCTTTGGGCGCACTGTCGGGCACGCTGAGGATCGGCGTCGGCCAGGGCCGCGAGTGTCAGGTTCAGGGGGAGGTCGAACACCGCCTTGGCATTGTGGAACGCCAAGGCATGGGCACGGCCCATGAAGCCGGTGCCAATCAGACCGATGCCGAGTTCACGCATGAGAAAGAGCCCTTTGAATTTTTATTTTCAGAAGGGCTATTTATGGAATAAATATTCTCTAATTGCAAATGGTGGAATAAATATTCATTTTTGTCGTCACTACATATCCCCTGTGGGAGCGGGCTTGCTCGCGAATGCAGTGGGTCAGTCACAGCTGTATCAACTGGTCCACCGCATTCGCGAGCAAGCCCGCTCCCACAAGGGATTTCACAGGTATGTCATGGCGCTCGCTGTCAGGACAGGAACCCACCATCCACATTCAACGCCACGCCCGTGGTGTAGCTCGACGCATCACTGGCCAGGTACAACACCGCACCGGCCATTTCGCTCGGGTCGGCCACGCGCTTGAGGGGGATCTGCGCCAGGGCGGTTTTCAGGATGGCGTCGTTCTTGACCAGCGCCGAGGCGAACTTGGTGTCGGTCAGGCCCGGCAGCAAGGCGTTGCAGCGAATGCCGAACTGCGCGCATTCCTTGGCGAAGACCTTGGTCATGTTGATCACCGCGGCCTTAGTCACCGAGTAGATGCCCTGGAAGACCCCCGGCGAGATGCCGTTGATCGACGCCACGTTGATGATGCTGCCGCCGCCGTTCTCGCGCATCAGCTTGCCGGCTTCCACCGACATGAAGAAGTAGCCGCGAATGTTCACGTCCACGGTTTTCTGGAATGCACCCAGGTCGGTGTCCAGCACATTGCAGAATTGCGGGTTGGTGGCGGCGTTGTTCACCAGGATGTCGAGGCGCCCGAACTGTTCGCGGATGCCAGCGAACACCTGGCTGATCTGCTCCATTTCCCCGATGTGGCAAGCGATGGCGGTGGCCTTGCCGCCGGCGGCGATGATGGCGTCGGCCACATGCTGGCAACCGTCGAGCTTGCGGCTGGACACGATCACATGGGCGCCTTGCTGGGCCAGCAACTTAGCGATGGCCTCGCCGATGCCGCGGCTGGCGCCGGAAACGAAAGCGATTTTACCGTCGAGGTCGAACAACTGGGTCTTGGACATGCTGTTTCCTTGTTATAGGTGCGCTCAGAGCGTGGATTTGCCGATGACCTGCAGGCTCATCTGCTCCAGCAGTTTGTTCATCTGAACGAACTGCGCGAAGCGTTTGTCCTGGGTCTGGCCGTGGAAGAAGCGGTAGTAGATCTGCTGGACGATGCCGGCCAGGCGGAACAGGCCGTAGGTGTAATAGAAGTCGAAGTTGTCGATGCGGATCCCGGCGCGCTCGGCGTAGTAATCGACGAACTCGCGGCGGGTCAGCATGCCAGGCGCGTGGCTGGGCTGGCGGCGCATCAGTTGCACCGGTGCCGGGTCGCCGGCCTCGATCCAGTAGGCGAGGCTGTTGCCCAAATCCATCAATGGATCGCCAAGGGTGGTCAGTTCCCAGTCCAGCACGCCGATGATCTGCATCGGGTTCTCGGGGTCAAGGATGACATTGTCGAAGCGGTAGTCGTTGTGGACGATGCTCGACGTGGGATGGTCGGCGGGCATCTTGTCGTTGAGCCAGGCCTTGACCGTCTCCCATTTCGGCGCGTCGGGGGTCAGGGCTTTTTCGTAGCGGTCGCTCCAGCCACGGATCTGCCGGGCCACGTAGCCTTCGGGCTTGCCCAGGTCGGCCAGGCCGCAGGCGTTATAGTCGACCCGGTGCAATTCAACGAGCCTGTCGATGAAGCTCTTGCACAGCGTTTCGGTGCGGGCGGCGTCGAAACCCAGCTCCGGCGGTAGCTCGGAGCGCAGGATGATGCCCTTGACCCGTTCCATCACGTAGAACTCGGCGCCCATCACCGAATCGTCGGTGCAGTGCACATAGGCCTTCGGGCAGTAGGGGAAAGCCTCGCGCAGTTGATTGAGAATGCGGAATTCGCGGCCCATGTCGTGGGCGGACTTGGCCTTGTGACCGAACGGCGGACGGCGCAGGACGAATTCCTGTTCGGGGTATTCCAGCAGGTAGGTCAGGTTCGACGCGCCACCGGGAAACTGGCTGATCCGTGGCAGGCCGGTGAGGCCTGGAATGTGGGCCTTGAGGTACGGGTCGATCAGGTTGGCATCGAGTTCTTCACCGTCGCGCACGCGGGTGGACTGATCAGTAAACGCCATGCTTATCCCTTCTGCTTATTTTGGAGACCATCGATCATTGGCTAATCTAATGGCGCGTGGGAGGCGTCACAAGCGCGCCCGGGTCTTATAGGTTAGCGTGTTGCCGGATAATCAGCGGGCCTGATGCACGCTGGCGTGCGCGGTGGCGGTGCACGGGCTAAGGTTTGAAGGTCTGTCGCTTTCAGGGAGCAACCGCGATGGGATGCCCGCAAGTCTGTGGCACCGCAACCTTGCAATGCAGCTTTGGCGCGGCCCCGGCGGTGCTCAATGTGTTGCCGGTCAATCGCCTGCTGACCGGCGGGATGCCGGCGGCGAACATCATGGATCACATCCCGCTGGTGAACATCACCACCTTCGGCATGTGCCAGAGCCTGGCGAACCCGACCGTGGCCGCGGCGACTGCGGCAGCCTTGGGCGTACTGACCCCCATGCCGTGCATTCCCGCCACCGCCACCCCATGGATCCCCGGCGGCGCGCCGACCCTGTTGCTGGGCAACATGCCGGCCATCGACGCCAACAGCACCTTGATGTGCACCTGGGCCGGAGTGATCAAGATCGTGGTGCCGGGGCAGGTGCAGATGTTGATTCCCTGATAGGTCATCCGGCAGCGCTCGCATTGTCTGAAGTGGGCGCAGAATGGCGTTTCACCACAAACCCTTGTGGGAGCGGGCTTGCTCGCGAAGGCGGAGTGTCAGTCGATACTAATGTTGCTGACCCACCGCTTTCGCGAGCAAGCCCGCTCCCACACTTTTCCCAGTGGCCCCTCAAATATGAGGTCCACTCCAGATGCCATCGTCACGCCTGCGCCGGATCATTCCAGCGCCTGAACCACCAGCGCACCCGGGAGATCGGCTTGCCGTCGGCATCCAGTGGCCGGCCGTCTTCAGCGTAGGTGTGGGCCGGTTCCAGCAGTTGGCCGTTGAGGTAGCGAGCTTCGACCGCGGGGTTGCCATTGGCGTGCAGGCGGCGATAGCGGCCGTCGCGCACGCCGTCGCGATAGAACTCGGCTTCGGCCAGTTGCCCGTCGGGGAAGTAGTTGTTCGCCTCACCGTGCAGTAACCCGCGACGGTAAGAGGCCTGGCGCTGCAATCCACCTTCGGCCGCGTAAAAGCTCGCCACGCCCTGCAACTTGCCTTTCACGAACGGCAACACTGCCGAGACCTTTCCATTCGGGTGATACAGGGTGCTGGTGCCTTGCAGTTCACCCTGGCTGTAGTTGAGTTTTGCCTGCGGTCGTTGTGCTTCTTCGATCTGCAGTGCGCCGTCGAGCCGGCCATCGACCAATTGCCCGCTCAGCCGGCTGTCGTCATGCTCCAGGTCCAGTCTTTTCAAGGCCATCGCTGCGCTCCTGTCAGTTGACCTTCACCAGGCCGCCCTTGATCGTCAGCATGCCGCCGCCGTCCACGGTCTGTTCGGCGGCGGCCTTGTTCACCAGGCTGATACCGGCATCGTTGGTCAGGGTGGTGCCGGCCTTGTTTTCCAGCGACGTACCGGCCTGGTTGCTCAGGGCCGTGCCGGCTTTCTGGCTGATCGATGTGCTGGCCTGGGCCGCCAGGTCCGCGCCGCTCTTGATCGCGAAACTGCCGCCGCTTTGCAGGGTCAGGGTGCCGCTGACCTTGATGGTCAGGTTGCCGTCCACCGTCAAGTCGTAGTTGCCAGTGACCTTGTGCGCGAAGTTGCCGCCCGTGCTGTGGTTCTGGTCCGAGCCCACGGTGACGGTGCGGGTGTCTTTCACATCGAGGCTGTCGCTGCCGGTCTGGAGGGTCACGCTGCGCTTGCCTTTCTCCAGGATGATGGTCTCGTCGCCTTCCTTGACCGTGCGGGTGCGGGCGTTCTGCACGGTGAGGGTTTCGTCATGGCCGACGGTGGCGGTGGTGTCGTTGAGCACGTTGATGTTGAAGTCCTTCTGGGCCTGGAGAAACACCTCCTCGGCGTCCTTCTTGTCTTCGAAACGCAGTTCATTGAAGCCGCCGCCGCCCTTGGATGAATTGGTCTTGATTCCGGACTGGGTCTGGTTCGCCGGCAACGCATAGGGCAAGGCGTTGTCGCCGTTGTAGACGCAGCCGGTTACCAGCGGTCGGTCCGGGTCGCCGTCGATGAAGGTTACGATGACCTCCTGGCCAATGCGCGGCACGAACTGCATGCCAAAGCCCTTGCCGCTCCAGGGCAGGACCACGCGGACCCAGCAGGACGAGGTTTCGTCGTTCTTGCCGGTGCGGTCCCAGGGGAACTGCAACTTGATCCGCCCGTATTCGTCGGTCCAGATTTCTTCACCGGCCTTGCCCACCACCAGTGCCGTCTGGGTGTGCATGCGCGGTTTTGGCGTGGTGCGGGCCGGTCGATAAGCGGTGGCCTTGGGGATCGCTTCGAAGCGGTTGCGATAGTGCTCGTGGCTGGCTTCGTGGCTGACCGAGGTCACCACCCAATCGATATTCAGCGTCGTGTCTTCATGGCCAGCGAGGGTGAACCAATACCCCGGTACCAACCAGCGGCAGTCGCTCTCGCCGACAAAACGCTTCTCCTGGCTGCGCAGGCCATCCACCCGCTGCTTGGTCAACGCGTCGCCTTGACCCTTGACGGTATAACCGCCCGGATGCTCGTACATCGAGCTCGGTCCGGCCACGGCTTCGGCCTGGCTGTAGAGCGACGTCGTCGGTGTGGTGAATTCGTAATCGGTCGCTTGGTAAACCCCGGCCACCGCTTGCAGGCACACTTGCCCCGAGCGGATGCCGTGCAGTTCCCGCTCGCCCATTCTCTGCCCGAGATAGTTCACTGTCGGCCCATTGGGGATGGGCGCGAACGCGTCGTTGCTGTCGGCCAGTACCAGGGTGTGCTTGCCGTCTTCATGGGTGAAGAACCAGAAGATCCCGTCCTCTTCCATCAGGCGCGAGACGAACGCCAGATCAGTCTCGCCGTATTGCACGCAGTATTCGCGCGGGCTGTAGCTGCCGGTGAGTTTGAGCTGGAAATCGGTGAAGCCATGGGCCTTGAAAATCGTGGTGACGATGTCCGCCGTGGCGAGGTTCTGGAACACGCGGTTGTTGCTGGCAAGGCTCAGCCACCAGAGCCAGGGACGCAGTACCAGTTGATAGCGTTCGGCGGTGGCATCAGCTGGAAGCTGACGGATTTCAGCCACCAGAAAATCCAGCGGGCGCAGCAGCGCATCCTTGTGCAGGGTGGTGGTGACATGGCTGGCGACGGCGCTGGTGAGTGTCAGGGACGCACCGTCGTTGATGCCGTTGAGGATGTGCGAGCCCAATGCATTGAGGCTTTCTTCGCCCGACAGTGATTCAGGGTACAGCGCCGACAGCGAGGCGGCGGTGAGGGAGAGGGTGGTATTGCTGTCGGTGAAGCGGGGCATCGAACATCCTCAGCAAAGGCGGCTGCCTTTCAATCGGCGACGTTTGAACAGGTGACCCTACGGTTCGGGTATCGATTTCGGTTCATTTGTAATTGGTTTTTTGGGGGGCTTTATTTTTTTTCGAGCGATATTTGGCTTCAAATGCCCCCCAGACCAACCGGATGTCATACCAGGGCTGTGTGGTTTTGAGCTCAGTCGCTTTGCTATGCAGTAAAGTGGGGATCGCACCTAGATTGTCGTTGTCATTGATTATCTGGATCAGCGTTTCGGTCTGGCTCAGGCTCTTCTTTTGGAGATGATTCATGCTCCTGGTTTTCTTTTCTTCCTGGGCAATCGTTGGCTTGTTCAGCTCCAGATAGGCAATAGCCTTGTCCAGGTTGATAGTTGCCGCGGGGGATTCCGGCCCACCTGCAGGGCCTGATTCATGACCGTGGTACTCATCTTTTCCGCTATAGCCTTCCAGGCATTCAATTATTTTATGTTGCGATATGAAGATTCGATCCAAGTCCTGAGCCTTGCTCGTACGGTACGACTGGATACAGCTCCAAACGGTTATCGCAGACATTTAATAAACCTCGTTGATAGATTGGGTTGCGTATTCATGGGAAATCATTCCAACACCCACTCCGCCAGTTTTCCCGTCACTTGTGTCATCAACACATTCTCGACATCCCGTGCCCCCGCCGCGCTGCACTTGGCCAACACAGCCTTGACGATTCCGGCATCGAACTCGAACTGCTTGCCCGTCGCGGCCTTGTAGCGCCCGCGCAATTTCTCCAGTTTCGCCAGGACAATCCCCTCCAGCGTCGCTTCATCCAACGGTCGATACGCCACCACGGTCATGCGTGCCAGGAACGCCGGGCGAAACGCTTGCAGCAGGACTTTATGCAAGGATTCGTTGAAGGCATCAGTGCCCAGTTGCGCGGCCGGTGTGTCCAGCAGCAGTTCGGCGCCGACGTTGCTGGTGGCGAGCATCACGGTGTTCTTGAAGTCGACCACCAGGCCGGTGCCGTCTTCCATCAGGCCTTTGTCGAAGACGTTGTAGAACGCCTCGAGCACATCCGGGTGGGCTTTTTCGATTTCATCCAGCAGCACCACTGAATAGGGTTTGCGCCGCACCGCCTCGGTGAGCACGCCACCGCTGCCGTAGCCGACGTAGCCGGGCGGGGCGCCTTTGAGTTGGCTGACGGTGTGGGCTTCCTGATACTCGGAAAGGTTGATGCTGATCAGGTTGCGCTCGCCCCCGTACAAGGCATCGGCCAAGGCGTAGGCGGTTTCGGTCTTGCCCACGCCGGTGGGCCCCACCAGCAGGAACACCCCGACCGGTTTCTGCGGGTCGGTGAGGCCGGCGCGGTAGGCTTGCAGGCGTTGGGCGATGGTGTTTAGCGCCGTGCCTTGGCCCATGACTCGCTGGCCCATGCGCTGGCCGAGGGTGCGTACGGCGTGGGCTTCGTCGGCGAGCATCTTGCCCACCGGGATGCCGGTCCAACCGGCGATCACGGCGGCGACGGTCTTGCTGTCCACCTGTTCCGGCACCAGCGGATCGTCCTGGCGAATGGCATCGAGGCCGGCTTCCAGGCGCAACAGTTCGGCGGCCAGGTGGTCGATGCGGTTATCGATCTCGGTGTCGGGTTTTTCACTGTCGGCGCGTTCGCTCAGGGCGAGCAGTTCGCGCCGGGTGTCGAGCAATTCGCGCACCGCTTCGCGCTCTTCGCCCCAGCGGGTTTCCAGCTCGCGAATGGCCTGCACGTTGCTGGTCGATTCGCCTTCCAGCAGGGTGATGCGTTCGCGATGATCCAGGCCAGTGGCCTGTTCCCGGCGCAGGCGTTCGACTTCGTCCTTGAGGCTGTTCTGGCGGTGGCGCAGGCTTTCCAGGGGCGGCGGTACATCATGCTGGCCGAGGGCGACCCGGGCGCAGGCGGTGTCGAGCACGCTGATGGCTTTGTCCGGCAACTGTCGTCCGGAGATGTAGCGGTGGGACAGTTTCACCGCTTCGTGGATGGCTGCGTCCAGCACTTGCACACCGTGGTGCTGTTCCAGCTTGGTCGCTACGCCACGGAGCATTTCCACGGCGGTGAGTTCGTCCGGTTCTTCGACTTGCACCAATTGGAAACGCCGGGCCAGGGCCGGGTCTTTCTCGAAATATTTTTTGTACTCAAGCCAGGTGGTGGCGGCCAGGGTGCGCAGCTCGCCCCGGGCCAGGGCCGGTTTGAGCAGGTTGGCCGCGTCGCTGCCGCCCTCTGCGCCGCCGGCACCGATCAGGGTGTGGGCTTCGTCGATGAACAGAATGATCGGTTTTTCCGCGCTGCGTACCGCGTCGATCACACCTTTGAGGCGCTGTTCGAATTCACCTTTGACGCCGGCGCCGGCCTGTAACAAGCCGAGGTCAAGCACCCGCAGCGTAACCTCCTGCAAGGATGGCGGCACATCCCCCGCCGCGATGCGCAGGGCCAGGCCTTCCACCACCGCCGTCTTGCCGACACCTGGCGCGCCCACCAGGATCGGGTTGTTCTGTCGGCGCCTGAGCAGGATATCGATGCACTGGCGAATCTCGCCGTCGCGCCCGACGATGGGGTCGATGCGTCCGGCCCGGGCGTCGGCGGTCAGGTCCTGGGTGTATTGGTCGAGGACCGGGTCCTGTTTCTGCGGCGCCTCACCGGGTTTGACCGCACGCACGCCGCCGACATGTTCGCGGGAGCTCTCAGTCCACTCCAGTAAATGGGCGCGCAGGGCGTCCCGGGGAATGCGCAGCAATGACGAGGCGCTGTTGAGCAGCAGGCTGCGACGCTCGTCACGGTCCAGCAGCGCCAACAGCAACAGTCCGGAGCGAATGCTGTCCAGGCCCAACACACTGGCCTGGACCACGGCGTCTTCCAGCAGGCCGATGGTTTGCGCCGACAGGGCGGGCGTACGGGTGCTGCCGGATTTGAACAGGTCCAGGGCCTTGTTGGTTTCCGCCGCCACCGCATCACGTTCCAGGCCAAAGCGCGGCAGCAGGCAAGCGAAGTCGCCGCCTTCGATGTCCAGCAACTCCAGCAGCAGGTGTTCGATTTCCACGTAGTGATGGCTGCGCTGCATGCAGCGTTGCGCGGCTCGTTCCAGGGCGCGACGGTTGTCCGGGTTGAGGCGTCCGATCAGGCTGGCCAGTTCCATTTCAGGCGATCTCCGGCTGACGAAGGCGGGTGACGATCCGTTGCACGGTCAGGTTGGATTGACGTTGCAGACCGCCGTTCCAGTTCAACCGTGGCGGCGCTTGATGGCCCAGTTGCAGAGGGCCGGCACCACGGACCAGTAGCACCAGGGTGCAGTCCAGGTCGGGGCCGAAATACAAGGCATACAGGCTGGCGAGTAACGGATGGGTCTCGCCGTTGGGCAGTAAGCCATTGGCCTGGGCGGCGCTCAGCGGGCCAAGGGTCAGGCGCACACCGGCATGTTCGTCCCAGACCCGGGTGCCGGCCACGGCGCTGCGGCCCAGGCGCAGGTTGCGGCCGCCCGGCTGCAAGCGGCTGCGGCTGGCGGACGGGATGTCCCGCCAACCCCCTTCGTAGGCCGTCAGCTCCACCGGCAGCCCGAACTGCTCGCGGACAATCGCCGCAAACCCGGCCAGGGAGCGCCGGCCATCGGCGTACAGTGCGGTGCAGGCCAGCACGGCGGAATCAGGCGCGGCCTGGCGCTCCTGCAAAGCCTTGGGCAACAGGCCGGTCAGGGCTCGCAATTGCGCGTGCACCGCAGAGGCACCAGGCGCGGTGAAGCCCAGGGCGATGCGATGCTTGCGCATCACCTTATAGAGCAGGCTGAGCAAGCGATGCTGGAACAGATCGAGAAATTCCGCGGGCGCATGATCCCGCGCCCGCGCCCGTTGTTGCAGCCACTCCTGATAAGCGTAGGGTAGGGGACCGTCGGGGCCGCCGAGGCCAAAGATCGGCGTGGTCAGGACCGGTTGCGAACCGGGTTCCTGGCTCAGGCTTTCGACTTCACTGGCGGCGAACAGCGGCGTCAACGGCCCGCGCAGGCGCAAGGCTTCGGCGTGCGGCGCGGTGCCGCTGCCCAAGGGTTCGGCCTGGGGATGTTCGCGTTCCAGCAGCAATAAGGCCTGGAGCCATTCGAAGCGTTGTGGGTCACGCCGCAGCCGTTGACTCAGGTTCAGAGCGTCAGGGGTTTGCCGGCTTGGGGTTGCCATGTTTTCACCTCCTTGTCGGACTGAACCAGCGCTGTGCGCACGAAGCGATTGGCGGTGGCATAAAGGGAAAAGAACTGCGCCAGTACCCCGGAGAACAGCACGGCGCTGCTGCCGACGAAATGCTGCGGATCCAGTTGCAGGCGCACTTCCAGCCCGTTACGCCAGCCACGCCAGGCGTCTTCGCCGACGTGGGCGATGACGCGCTCGCAGCCCAGCCCCGATACCCCTTCGATCTGGCGACGGGCACTGGCCTCGTCGCGCAAATTGTGCAGTTCGAGAATCTCGCGCAGCGCGTCCAGCGCCTGGGGACCTTCGACCAGTGATAAATGGTTCAGCGTCAATTGCGACACCAACCGCCAGCGCGACTCACCGTCCAGGCGCGGCAGGCTTTGGGGGCTGGGAGGGTTGCGCAGGCGGGCCCAGGCCACCGGCCCCGGACGCTCGAACCCCAGCGGGGTGCCGGCCGGCAGGCTCTGGGCCAGGTGTCGGTTGGTGCACAGCAGTTCGGCTGTGAGGCTGTAGTCCCCGGTTTCGGCCAACGGGTCGAGCTGGGTATCCACCAGGCTGACCATCAAATCGGTGCCCAGCCGGTTCGGGCTCATGCCGCTGACCCGCCGTGCATGCCAGTAGCACGGCTGGGCGCTGCCGTGCTGGCTGCCGTAATAGGCCGGCACCTTGCGCACGCCTTGGCTGGACGTGGCGCGCATGCCTCGGATGCTGTGGATCTCGACGCTGTTTTCCCGATGACTGTCGGCCACCAGCCGGTATTCGCTGCGGGTGCCGTTCGGACGCAGCGGCTCGGAGGTCCTGGGGAACAGGTTGATCACCGGCGCGCAGCCCAGGGCGATGTCGCTGGCTTGCAGTGGTAGACGGCTGGCGGGGGCACGGTCGAACACGATGTACAGGTACAAGGATGGGCTGTCGCTGGTGGCCCCGGTCAGTGGCAGGTCGAAAAAGCCGAATTTGTCGGGAAAGGCAAAGTACTCCGCCAGCAGGCGCATGCCGGGATGTACGCCGTCTTCGTCCGGCAGCAAGGTTTCGTCACTGGCGAAACCGACGATGTGTGGCAAACCCACCAGTGGCTCCGGCACGCTACCCGGCGGGCCGGCCAGGACCTTGACGGCATGGGCGCCCAGCAAGTCGTACAGCCAGGCGTTGATCATCGGTGAGGCCGCCAAGTGCACCCGCAGTTGATCGATGCCCAGGCTCGACCATTGGCTTTCCCCCAGGCAACGCAGGTTCAGGCGCAAGGCCGAGCGGGCCTGGACTACGCCGGTCAGCGCCTGGGCCTCGTCACTGCCCAGCAGCAGCGCTTCGCTGACTTCAATCGGCCACAGGTGCACGGCGGCCGTGGTGCGGAAATGAATGCTCTGGCCCTTGTCGGTGGTGACGAACAGCGGTGTATCCCGGGGCAGCGGGTAGCCCTCGTTGAGGTTGCCTTTGCTCGGGTCGGGTTCGAACTGCACGATTGCGCACGATGGCAGCGGGCGCATGGCCAGTGGGTAAAGCTGTTCGAGCAGGGCGTCGCTGAACTCGGCGTAATCGTCATCGAGCCTGCGTTGCAAGCGCGCGGCCAACAGCGCGAAACCTTCCAAAAGGCGCTCGACGTGCGGATCGGGGCATTCACCGGGGGACAACTCCAGGCGCCTGGCGACCTTGGGGTAACGTTCGGCGAACAGGCTTCCGGCATGCCGCAGCCAGGTCAATTCGCGCTGGTAATAGTCCAGCAGTTGCGGGTCAATCGAGTCGCTCATGTCGTACCTCAAGGCCGTCGCCGGCGTGCTCGATGACAAAGGCCACGGGCCATGCGTGCAGGTCGCCGCGCAACTCGCCCAACAGCCGTATGCTCAGTCGCTGCGGATGGCCCGGTACCGGGCTGACCTGCACCTCGCCCAAGCGCAGGCGAGGTTCGAAGTGGGTGATGGCCTGGCGAATTTCCCGGGTCAGTTGGCGCCGGTCATCGCTGCGCTGCTGTTGCAACGCGGTCCAATCGGCGATGCCGTAGTCCAGGATGCTCGGGGGCTCGGTCAGTGCCCGTGGGCCACGTCGGGTATTGAACAGGCGTTGCAGTTCGGCATGGACCGAGTCCTGCAACGCCTGGCGATCGAACGTCCGGCCCGAATCGTCTGCCGGGTTGGCCAGGCGATCGAACAGAGGCGGGCGAAGCCCGAAGCCGGCCATGGGCGCGCTCCGTCACTTGGTCATTTTGTTGGCCGCCAGGTCCCAGGTCGTGCCCGCCGTGCCTTCCTTGGTGCCGTCGTCTTTCTGGGCCGTGAGTTCCCATTTGATCTTGGTGAAGTTCAGCGACAGGGTTTCCACCGGTTTGCCGCCCGTGCCGCCGCTGACGCTGACGTTGGATAGCACGACGTTGGTCAGGGTGTAGATAATGAACGGCATGAGTTTGCCGCTGCCCTCGGCGGCGTTGCGACCAATGGTGATGACGGCCTGCGGGATGGGTTTACCGGCGCAGCAATACTCGTTGAGCGTGGGGGTGGAACTGTCGATGAATTTTGTCAGGGTGAATTCACCGATGTGGGGCCGGCCGGAGGTGCGCTCCGAGTTGCTGACGTCGTTGGTGACTTGCATTGCCACGTTGTGGCTGTAGGACATGACCTCGATCTTGTCCGTGAAACCCTCCAGCAGGCTGTCGCCCTTGATGTCGCCGCCGAGGTCGAGAATGATCGCATCCATTGTGTGGAACTCCTGAAGAAGACAAGTGGGGCAATGCCCGATACCGATTCGTTAAGACGAACGCCGAACCCTGTGGCGAGGGAGCTTGCTCCCGCTGGGCTGCGCAGCAGCCCCAAAAAACAGGGCCGCTTCGCGCCCCAGCGGGAGCAAGCTCCCTCGCCACATAGCCACATAGCCACGAGCAATCAGGCAGCTACCGGTGGCGGCAGCGTCGCCACCAGGCGGATCGAGGCGGTCAACTCCTCCAGCTGGAAGTGCGGCCGCAGGAACACGGTGGCTTTATAAGCCCCAGGCTTGCCGGCCACCTCCGTCACGTCCACCCGGGCTTCGCGCAACGGGTATTGCGCCTTGATCTCTTGCGGCGCGTTGTCGTTGATCAGCACGTAGTCGGCGATCCAGTTGTTGAGGTAGGTCTGCACGTTGTCGCGGGTCATGAAGCTGCCGACTTTGTCGCGCATGATCACCTTCAGGTAATGGGCGAAACGCGAGGCTGCGAGGACATACGGCAACATCGCCGAGATCCGCGCGTTGGCGTTGGCCTCGTTGGTGTTGTAGACCTTGGCCCGGTTGGTGGTCTGGCCGCCGAAGAACACCGCCACGTCGCTGTTTTTCTTGTGGCACAGGGCGATGAAGCCCAAGTCGTTGAGTTCTTTTTCGCGGCGGTCGGTGATCGCCACTTCGGTCGGACATTTGAGCGACAGATCCCCGGAACTGGTGCGGAAGGTATGGGCCGGCAGGCCTTCGACCGCGCCACCGCCCTCGGCCCCGCGAATCGCCGCGCACCAGCCATATTTGGCGAAGGCTTCAGTGATGCGTTGCGACAGTGCCCAGGCGGCGTTGCCCCACAGGTATTTGCTGTGGTCGGTGCCGTTGACGTCTTCGACGTAGTTGATGCCTTCCACCGGCAGCGTGTCCGGGCCGTAGGGCAGGCGCAGCAGGAAGTGCGGCAGCACCAGGGACACATAACGCGAGTCTTCGCTTTCACGGAACGAGCGCCACTTGATCAGTTCCTGGCTCTCGAAAATCTTCGACAGGTCCCTCGGTACCGCCAGTTCGGTGAAGCTGGTCATGTCGAACAATCGAGGGCTGGCGGCGGCAATGAACGGCGCGTGTGCGGCGGCGGCGACGTTCGAGAGTTTTTCCAGCAGGCCGATGTCCTGCGGGTGCCGGCCGAAGGTGTAGTCGCCCACCAGCAGGCTGAACGGGTGCCCGCCGAAGGTGCCGTATTCTTCTTCGTAGATTTTCTTGAAGAGTGCGCTCTGGTCGAATTCGACGGCTTTTTCCAGATCGTTCTGCAGCTCTTTCTGGGTCACGTTGAGCAGGCGCAATTTGAGCCGGGTGCTGGTCTCGGTGTTCTGCACCAGCAGGTGCAGGCCGCGCCAGGAGGCTTCGAGTTTCTGCAGGTCGGGGTGGTGCAACACTTCGTTGAGCTGGGCGCTGATCAACTGGTCGATCTGGCTGATGCGGTCGTTGATCATCGCCACGGTGTCCTTGTCGATGGCCATGCCTTCGTCGAGGACCTGGGTGGCAAATTCGGCCAGCATGTCGCGGGCGTAGTCCTGCTGGCTGTCGTCGTGGGCCATGCGGCCTTCGGCGATGATCTTGTCCAGCAGGGACAGGGTCTGGGTCGTGCTCTCGCTGGTTTGAGCGCTGGATGAAGCAGGCATGGCTGTATCTCCCTTGAGTGATGAGCGCGATCAGGCCTGGGGTTCGGTCGGGGCCGGGTCATCGTTGGCGGCCACGGTCGGCAGCTCTGGCGGTACGTCCTGGGGCCGGGCCGACTTGATCTCTTGCAGGCCTTCGGTGTTGGCGATCACGTCCCGTAGCAGCTTGTCCAGGTCGTCGTTGCCATCGAGTTTGGTCAACAGGTCCCGCAGGCGCTGGCGCGCCTCGAACAACCGGCGCAGCGGCGTGACCTGCTCCACGACCTTGACCGGGTCGAAGTCATCGATGTGGCGGAAGTTGAGTTCGATGTTGAGCTTGCTGTCATCGCCGCTGAGGGTGTTGTTCACCTGGAGGGTGGCGCGGGGGGAGATGGAGGCCAGGACCTCATTGAAATTATCCCGATCGATTTCCGTGAAGCGCCGCTCATTGAGCTTGGGCAGCGGGTCCAGGGGCTTGCCCGAAAGGTCGGCCAGAATGCCGACCACCAGTGGCAATTCTTTTTTCTCGATGGCGTTGCCGATTTCCACGTCATAGGTGATCTGGACGCGGGGAGGACGGACTCTGTCGAGCTTGTGCTGGGTACTTTCTGCCATGGCGGCCGACTCCGATGCAGGTGTGGAAGCAATGCATCGGGAGTCCCGCTCATCGCATTCCCTTGCTGATCCACAGGTTGCAAATGGAGGGCAGAAAACCTGTCATTCCCTTGACGAACCTGGCGCATTCGACCGTGCTGGTCGAACTATCCAAGACGCTAGAACAGGTCTATAAAAATGCAAGCAAAAACAATTTCTGACCGCTGAGAAAAGGAAAATTCATTTTGCGTGTCTTTTTTTTCGGATTTTTTTTGAGCCTGGCACTCACCGGTTGCTCGTTCTTCGCCCCCAGTGTCGACCTGGACAGCCTGACCCTGGACGTCGCGCCGCGGGCCAATGACGACACACCGATCGCCGTGGATTTCATCGCCGTGAATGACCCGGACCTGCTCAAGCAACTGTCGGGTATCACCGCCAGCCAGTGGTTCGCCGAGCGCGAACAGTTCCAGCGCGACTATCGTCAACGCATGTCGGTGTGGGGGCTGGAGCTGGTCCCGGGGCAATTTATCGACCGCCAACCCTTCCCGTTGGAGGGCCGGCGCGCCGCTGGACTTTTGGTCTTCGCCAGCTATAACACTCCCGGAGCCCACCGGCTTCGGCTGGACGATCAGCGCAAGGCCTGGCTGAAGTTCGACAGTCGTGAGATGACCCTCGTGAATGACGGGTCAGCGCAGTGACAACCAGCCTTGAGTGACCGCGGGCCGCCAAGCGCGGCGACATTGGGATGTCGAAGGGAGTCGTATGAGTCTGTTACCTGACGCGGTGTGCTGGCATGAGGGCATGCAGTTACTGCCCCAGCATTTTCAATTGCAAGGCCTGCGCGCCGAGGCCCTGGCCGCGCATTTTGCCGGGGCCTGCAATCCCTGGTTCTGGGGTGTCAGTCAACTGGAAGTCGATCCCTCGGCCCTCAGCGCCGGCCAGGTTCGACTGCTGCAACTGCAAGGCACCTTGCCGGACGGCTTGCCGGTCAACCTGCAGGCCGGTGTCGGGCCTGTCCTGGAGCTGGACATCAGCGAGGCGGTGAACAAGACCGACGACGCCACCGTGACCGTGTACCTGGCCATCAGTCCGCTCTGGCGCGCCGGACAATTGCTGCCACTCAAGGGCCGCCTGCAATCGGTGGTCGGCGATGCGTTGCCGGATCTCACCAGTGGCGAATTCCCCGAATCCATCACCGTCTGGCGACCCAATCCAAGGCTGTGCACGCAACTGAGCAAGGCCGACTCGATCTGCCTGCCGCTGCTGCGCATTCGCAAGGAAGGCGGCGGCTTTTTGCGCGTGCCCTACACGCCACCGACGCCTGTGTTGCTGCCGGAGTCGATGCTCGGTCGGCGAGTCGCCGGACTGTGCGCTCGGGCGCGGGAAAAATGCCTGTTCCTTGCCGGTCGGTTGCGCCAGGCCCAGGCGGCGGGCAACCAGGACGATGCCATGGAGATCCGTCGGCAACTGACTGCATTGTGGTCACGCTTGCCGGAGGTAGAAGGCGCGCTGAACGCCCGGGTCGCGACACCCCAGGCGCTCTACGGTTTGCTGCTGGGGCTGGCCGGTGCCTGGTCGGCCCTCGATCCGCTGGCCGGCGTGCCGGCTTTCGCGCCCCTGGATTTTCTGGAGTTGCAGCGCGGCTACGAACCGTTGCTCGACTGGCTGGAAGACACCTTGGAACTGGTTCGCGCCGGCTATCGCAGCCTGGCCTTCGAGCGCAATGATCAGGTCTTCTCGATCCAGTTGCCCGACGATCAGCCGAACCAACGCCTGGTGATCGGCCTGCGCATGCCCAACGGCGCCAGCGAGCAAGCGGCGGCCGAGTGGTTACGCGGGGCAATCATCGCGTCTGCACCGCACGTCGCGCTCTTGAGTCGGCAGCGCATGAGCGGTTTGCCCCATCAGGCCATGAGCCGCAACGAACAGGTGGCCTACAGTGTGGGCGACGACACTCGATTGTTTGTGGTGAGCGCCAGCGGGCAGTGGTTCGACGGGCAGTTGCCGCTGTACATCGTGGCGCCGGCGTCGGCCCAGGCCAGCAGCCCGTGGCAAGTGGTGTTGTTCGTGGCGCAAACCGGTGAAAGTGCCTGATTGCAAAAGGGGAGTCGTATGCCTGACGGAAGTGGCGGTGCGGTTCGGGGTCTGCATGAGGCGCCGCTGAGCAGCGCTTTTCGTCAGGCCTGGCTGAAGTGGTCCCAGGAGTGGCAGGACTTGCCCAGGGACAGCGACCCTGCGGTACTGGTCAATCGGGTGGTGGAGTTTTCCGGGCGCAGCGCCCAGCGCTTGTGGCGGGTGGCCTTTGCCACCGTCGGCGATGCCGCCACCGAACAGGTCAAGGCACTGGTCTACGCCTTCGTGGCGCTGGTGGACGAAACCTTGCTGTTCACCCCGTGGCCGGGGCAACTGGCCTGGCAGCAGCACCCGCTCGAATCGCGCATGTATGCCAGTCGCCAGGCCGGCGAGCGGCTGCCTGCCGCCATCAAGAAACTGCTGGATGAGCAGATGCCCGGCACTCGGGACCTGGCCAATGTCTACCTGCAATGCCTGGTCCTCGGCTTCCAGGGCCGGCTGCGCGGCGAGCCCGGACAGATCCAGCATGAAAAATGGCGCCTGGCGCTGTTCACGTTTGCCTGGCAGCACGATCCTGATTATGTCGATGTCAGTGAGCGCCTGGCGATGTCTTCGGCGGCAGTGCCGGTGCGCATGCCAGTGCAGCAGTCACTGCCGGACGGGGTGCGCCTGGGGTTGGCGATCCTGGCGATGGTGGTGTTGCTGACCGGGTTGGGGCAGGTGTTCTGGCGGGACATCGTTTCGGCGCTCGAACCGGTGCTGCAACTGAACGAGTCGGCGGTCCAGGAGCAGGACTCATGAGCCCCTTGAGCATCATCGCCCTGGTGTTGCTCGCCATCGTCCTGCTGCTGTTGATTACGGTCGTGATCTGGTGGCTGCGGACCCAGGGTGGCGCGGCGATCCGCAGTTTCTATGGGGCGGTGCGCCACATGGAGCAGGAGCAGGGCACCCGGGACCGCTATCAGATGCCCTGGTTGTTGATGCTCGGCAATGAAACGGACGGCGCGCAGCTGTGTGCCCAATGGCGTTTGCAACCGACGGACAAGGCCGCATGGTTCGGACGCTGGTGGTCGGATGCCGAAGGCGCGGTGCTGGTGGTGCCCCAGGCGTTGTTCCTGCCCGATGAAGGCATGAACCGGCAACGGGGCAACTGGTGGCGCTTATTGGGACTGATCCTGCGGTTGCGCAGCAAACGGCCGCTGGACGCGGTGATCTGGACCGTCCCGTTCGGCAAGCTCGACGACATCGAGCACACCACCGAGTTGAGCCTCAAGGTCCGGCGGTGTTTTATCGACCTTCTGCAACGGTTCAGTCTCAGCTTGCCCGTGTACGTGGTGATCACCGGGATGGAGGAGCTGCCAGGCTTCCAGGAACTGGTCAGCGCACTGCCCGCCGAGGCCCGGGAATCGACATTGGGCTGGTCGTCGCCTTACCTGCCTGATGCGGCGTGGCAATCGCATTGGAGTGATCAGGCGCTGGATCAGGTCAACGCCGCGCTGTCGCAATCGATCATCGAAATCGGTGCACTGGCGGGCCAATTGAGCACCGATCTATACGGTTTGCCCGAGCGCTTCGAAGGCTTGCGGCGGGCCTTGCAGATCCTCCTGGAGCCGGTGTTCCAGGGTAATGCCCAAGGCGAAGCGCCGCGTTTTCGCGGCGTGTATTTCACCGCCAGCCAGGCGCCGGCGGTCAGTGTGGACGGGTTCGCCGCCACCGACAGCGTCCTGCGGCAAACGGTGTTCGCCCGCCAATTGTGGGCGCGACGGCTGGTGGCCGAACGTGGCCTGGCCCAGCCTGTGCCCCGCCTGCTGCGCTTGCGCCAGCGCTGGCATCGGTTGGCCGGTGCGGTGGCGCTGGTGGTCGGGCTGGTCTGGTTGGGGGGCATGTTGTGGGTCTGGCACTATTCGGTGGAGGAGGCCGAGGGGCTCTCGCGGCTGATCCTCAGTGCCCATAAGAACCACCTCGCGGTCGACCCTGACGAGCCGCAACTGGAGCCGACCCGGCACAACGTGCAGAACTACTGGAACGTCCTGGAAAAAGCCCCGCGCTGGCGTTTTGTCTCGGTGGTGTTCCCCACTTCCTGGTTCTCCTCCGTGGACACGCAACTTGAGGAGGGCTTGCGCCTGACCGCGCGGCACCACTGGGTACTGCCCCTGCGTGACTTGCTGGAGTCGGACCTGGAACAGCTCAAGGCCATCCGCAACACCGAGCGCCGCGGCAATGTGCAAAGCGAAGACCCGGCGCAATGGCAGAGCTACGTGAAAGCCAAGCAGTTGGTGGAGCTCGCCGTGCGCCTTGAGCAGCACAATCAGCTGTTCAGCCAGGTGGTGAACAACCCCAAGGCGCCGCTGGACGAGCTGGTGCAACTGAGTAACAACGCCTTGTCGTTGAGCCTCAACACCGGCACCTTGAGTCGGGCACGGTTCTACAACCGGGTGCTGTTCGATTCGCAAAACACCGATCTGCAAGGACTGGACCTGAACGCCGCGCGCCCGGTGATCTCCGATAACTTCACCGGCCTGATGCAGCGCTGGCTCGATCATTATTTCCTGGCGGACAACTTCGTGCGCCAGGCCGGCTATCTCAAGTTGCATCTGCAACGCCTGGAGTCGGGCAGTGGAAACTCCTTGAGCGAACTCGAAGACCTGATGGCGCTGATCGATGATTTGCAGACCCTGGTCAGCCTGACCAATTCGGCCTGGGGGCGGGGCAAGGGCCAGGACCTGGTGCCCGGATACTCCCAGATGATGGACAAGGTCAGCCACAGCACCTTGCTGGGGCCGGACATCGAACAGGACCTGGAGAGCCAGGCGGCGAAGCTGCAGCAGAGCTTTCGCGACCAGTGGATCGTTCAGAGCGGTTCCCGGGACAATCTGCTGGTGCAGCAGGGCAGTGGCTTGCTGGTGTTGCAAGACCATGTCACGGCGCTGGACGGTGCGGTGCAAGCCCTGTTCAAACGTGATTTCGTGGCGTTGGCCATGCAGAAAGACCCCTTGGACAGCAATTCCGATTCGATGGGCCAGGGCGACGGCAGCGATGATTTCAGTGGCGCCCTGAACTACTTCGCCAGCTACAAAAGCTATGCCAACGATGAGCTGCCGCGCATCCCGCCGGATTACCGTGACGCGTTGATGCAGGCCGCTGAAGGCGCTGCGGCGCGGGCCATGTGGTTGAGTTTGGATGAGCGCGACGAGCCGTTACCCGGCATGGGCTTCAATGTGCAGACATCCCAGGCCGTGGCGCTGCAAAAAGCGTTCATGGACGTGCACCGCAGCGATCTGGCGGTGCGTTTCCAGCGCCTGCTCAATCGCCGGGCATTGGCGCAGATCAAGAGCGGCCTGGACGAAATCGATGCCCAGCCGCTGTTCAGCCAGCGGGCCGATGTCCAGCGTTGGGACGGTTCGAAAAACTTCGGCTTGCAGCTGTACGGCGCCAGCGACCCACAAGATCTGAAGCTGAACCTGAACCAGCAGTTTGGCGCCATGCTGCAGATCGCCGAGCAGCGCATGCCGGCCCTGGAATGGCTGATTGTCCAGCAGGACAACCTGTCGGCCTTGGAGCACGATCAGGTGGCGCGGTTCATGGCCCTCAACGATGAATTGCTCAAGTACAAGAATCAGAACCCGGCCAGTTCCGCCGCTCAACTGGAGCAGTTGGTGAGCCGGGATTTCATCGAGATGGACACCACGTCCTGCGCGCAGATTTTGCAAACCTCCAGCCTGTCCGGTGGCCGCGGTGACCTGGCCCAGCGCACGGTCGCGCTACAGCAGAGCGCCCTGCAACGTTGCCTGTACCTGCAACAGAACCAGGCGGCGACCGCCTGGAATGACCTGGCCAACTATTTCAATCAGTACCTGGCCGGGCGCTTTCCGTTTTCCCAGGATGTGCGGGCCAGCGATGCCGACCCGGCGCGGGTGCAGCGCCTGCTGGAGTTGATCGACACGCGCTTGCCCCTGGCCCAGGCCGGGTTGACGCTGAGCCAGACGCCGGAGCGGCTGGCGGCGGAAGATTTCCTCAACCGTTTGAAACAGGCCGGCACTTGGCTCGGGCCGCTGTTCGTGCGAGACAAGAGCGGCATTCTTGGCGTGGAAATGGACGTGCGCTGGCGCACCGACCGCGATGAAGAGCGTGGCGCCGACCAAGTGATTGCCTGGGGCTTGAACGCCGGTAACCAGCAGATCAGCTACCCCGGTGCAGCCCAGCAGAACCTGCGCTGGATGGTCGGCCAACCCGTGCGCCTGACCTTGCGCTGGGCCCGCAACGGCTACCAGCGGCCGGCCAACGATCCCTTGCAACCGAACCTGGTGGTGCGCGACCTGGAAGCCGGCTGGGAGTATCAGGGACCCTGGTCGTTGTTGCGGCTGATGCGTTCGTTGGTGTCGGCGCAACGCCAGCCCAATATCGACTACACCGATTTCCCGCTGGCCCTGCAACTGCCGGTGACGGCCCAGGCCCAGGCCCGCACGGCGCAGCAAACGTTGATGTTCGTGCGCCTGTCGTTGATGAGCCAGGGCTCGAAGCTGCCCCTGTCGATCCCGCCGCTGCCGACGCGGGCACCCCGTTCACCGTTTATGGCGACCTCAACGAGTCCCGCCATCGCCACTCGTGAGGAAGGCCCGTGAGCTTGTCGATATCCCCCTTGCCCGACCGGGTCAGCCAGCTGCTCGAACCGCTCAGCGTCGAATCGCCCTGCGGCCAGGACCTGCGCTACGAACCGGAATACGATCTGCTGCGCGAGTTGCGTCGCGAGGACGACACCAGCCTGCCCACCGGCGTGTGGCAGTCTTCGATCAAGCGCGGCCAATGGCCGGAGCTGGAAAGACTCGCCACCACGCTGTTGCTCGAGCGCAGCAAGGACTTGATGATCAGCGCCTGGCTGGGGGAGGCGTGGTTGCACCTGGCGGGGCTGGAAGGCTTACCGGGCAGCCTGGCCCTGGTGACGGGCCTGTGTGAACGCTACCCCGAGCAGTTGCACCCCCAGGCCGACGAAGGTGATCAGTCGTGGCGGGTGATCCCGCTGGAGTGGCTGGCCCGCCGCTACAGCGAAGTGTTGCTGACGCGAGTGCCGTTGTTCGATGGTCGGGACCAGGCGTTCGCGGGATTTTGCCTGGATGACTGGCAACGTCTGCAGCGCCAGCAAGTGCTGGGCAACGACAGCAAGAACGCCAAGGCCTCGGCCGAAGCGGCGCGCAACGATCAAAAGAAACTCAGCGAGCTGATTCGCACCACGCCGCTGTCGTTCTGGTTGCATCGCCAGGGCAGCCTGATGCTGAGCTTGCAGCATCTGCAACGGCTCGACGCCTGGAGCGACGCTTACCTGGGCAACCAGGCCCCGGGCTACCGATCCTTGCAGGACGTGATACAGGCCTTGCTGACACTGGTAGAGGAGTTCATCGCGATGCACCCACAGCAACCCGCCTTCATTCCAGTGCCAACGTCTCCCGAGGCTACGACGTCGACGTCTCAGCCGCAGGCTGCACCTGTCCAGGTCTTTCAAGAACCGGCCAGCCGCGAAGAAGCTTATCGACAGCTGCTGGTCATCGCCGGTTACCTGGCCCGCACCGAACCCCACAGCCCGGTGCCTTACCTGATCCGGCGCGGCGTGGAGTGGGGCAACAAACCGTTGAGCGAGCTGTTGGGCGAACTGATCAGCGCCGATGCCGAATCCCGGCGGTTGTGGACGTTGCTAGGGGTTCTTTAATCCTGGGCATCGGGTAACGGCACAGGTGTGAGCAGCGGTTTGCCGGAAAAGAAGGCCGAGAGGTTCTGGCCCACCAGCTCCACCGTGCCACGGGTCGCCTCCGGCGACAGGCCGGCCACATGGGGCGTGAGGACGACGTTGGGCAGGTTCTTCAGCGCCTCTGGCACTTCGGGCTCGTGATCGAACACATCCAGGGCCGCGCCGGCGATTCGTCGGTGCTCCAAGGCGTTGACCAGGTCGGCGGTCGCGACCACGCTGGCACGGGCGATGTTCACCAGGAAACCGTTGGGCCCCAGCGCATCAAGGGCCTGTTTGTTGATCAACTGCCGGGTATCCAAGCCACCGGGTGTGGCGATGATCAGGAAGTCCGAGGCCCGGGCCAGTTCCGTCGGCGTGGCGCAGAACGTGTAGGGCACGTCGTTGCGCACCCGGCGATTGTGGTAGCTGACGCTCATGTCGAAGCCGAGTGCGGCCCGTTTGGCAATCGCCATGCCCACTGCGCCGAGGCCCAGCACGCCCAAGCGCTTGCCGGCCAGGGAGGGGCGCATGATCTTCGCCCATTCACCCCGGCGTACACTCGCGTCTGCCCGGGGAATGTCGCGCACCAGCGCCAGCAGCAGCGCCATGGCATGGTCGGCCACCGACGAGGCGTTGACCCCGGCGCCGTTGGTCACTGCGATGCCGCGGTTACTGGCGGCCTGCAGGTCCACCTGTTCGTACCCGGCGCCGATCACGCAGATGATCCGCAGGTTGGGCAGGGCGGCGATTTCTTCCGCCGTCAACCCGAGGGGACCGCGTGTCAGCACCGCGCTGAACCGCTCACCGTGTTCAAAAATCGCCGTCTTGCGTTCGGCAGGCGTTGGCGCCAATTCCAGGTGATAGCCCTGACGTTCAAGAATCGGCAGGTATTCATTGACGGTTTCAACCAGTACCAGAACGGTTGCGGTCATGCTGTGCTCCTGTGGGCAATCGGACTGACGGAAAAATTGTGGGGCGAGCCCTGGGCACGACGGTGGGGCGTATGGATGCAGGCCGATCCGTCGCTGTCTCGAGCAGGGTGTTATTTCTGTCCTGAGTGTAGGAGCTGGAGCGAAAGGGCGGTAGCCCGGCTCTCCCTGCCAGGCGATATTCGCAATAAATACACTGTCCTCAGCGGCGCAGGTTCAGGTGTGGATCTTTTTTGGGAGCATGTACAAAGCGACCCGGCGCTGCAAGAGCGCTGGGCAGGTGACTATTCTGACGTTCCATCGAGTATCGGCTTATTAAACTGTCGTACCGGAGACCCTTATGCCGACCACATTGGACCAGCTTTTCAGATCCGGCGTTACAAGCAGTGCAAACATGCCGTTGTTTTTACCCGGCGTGGGTTGTAGATCAGCGTTGGGCATCATTATCCAGTTGCCATAGGCATCCACGATTGTATTGCCCCATTCGCGCCCTCCGACATTGGCTTCGTAGAGCGTAATTCCAGTATTGGCGGGGCCTGTCCCGGCGATGTAGGGGCGGGCGGAGGTGGGCGTGTTCTCCCGGGGGCTCAGGATCGCCAGTGGTTGGTTCGGGTTAAATGGCGGCGTGGTGGCGATGTTGATGGAAGCAACATTGGACCAGCTTTTCAAATCAGGGGTTACAAGCAGTGCAAACATGCCGTTGTTTTTTCCCGGCGTGGGTTGCAGGTCCGCGTTGAGAACTATCTCCCAGTTGCCAAACTCGTCGGCGGTTGTCTTCCCCCATTCTTTTCCGCCAACGTTGGCTTCGTAGAGTGTTATCACGCTATTGGCTACGCTTGTTCCGACAATGCGCGGACGGGCATAGGTCGTAGCGCCGTCGGCAGGGCTGAGTATCCTTAGAGGTTGATTTGGAGTGGGGGGTGGCGTTCTGGCTATATTGACGAAAATGACGTTGGACCATCGGTTCAAGTCAGGCGTTACGACCAGTCCAAACCTGCCATTGTTCTTGCCGAGAGTCGCTTGTAGATCAACGCTGGGGGTCAGCGTCCAGTTGCCGAAGGCGTCGACGACAGTGTTCCCCCATTCAGGGCCTCCGACATTGGCTTCGTAAAGCGCTATGCGCTCATTGGCGGGGCCTGTCCCGGTGAGGCTGTGCCTAGGGAATATCGTACCGTTCTGAATAGGTGTGTTGATGATCAAGTCGGCCATTTCGCTTCTCCAGAAAATTATCGAAAGATGACCGGAGAATGAGGAAATACGAAAAGCTCTCATACCACCTTCGGCCTTGTGTCTAGATTAAAAACCAGCGGTGGGTATGGCTACTGTCAGGGATGACAGGTCGCGATTGTATGTCTCTATCGGAGCGCACTCAGGCACCGCTCTCGTGGTAGATCGGGAAGATTGATGTCGGTCATTGGTGAATATTTTTAACCAGCTCGTTCGTATGGGAGCGGCTTATTGGGGGTTGTCCTGGCTCATATACTCAGGGGAAATCTCAAGGGGAAGCTCACGATGAAAACAGGGTTGATCACAGGTGTGTCGTCCGGAATTGGGTGGGTCATGACCACAAAGCCGCTGGAGCGGGGCGATCGCGTGGTCGCGTGGGCGCTGACCCTGACGGCGGACAAGGTATGAAGTGGCTGCCCATACTTCTTCTCGCCATTTCCAGCGTGGGAGGGGCCAGCGAGACCCGGCTGCCTATCGCTGGGCCCAATCAGATTGCCGGCACGTGGCGTATGGTTAGCGCGACGCTTGAGCGCGATGGCCAGATCGATCGACCCTATGGCGAGAATCCCCAAGGCATGCTCGTCTTCACGCCCGACATGCACTTTGTCGAGGTGTTGACCAATGGCGACACTCCCCGTTTCCAGTCTGACGCACGCGGGGGCGGCACCGACGATGAGAACAGGCGCGCCATGGCATCGAGCATTGGATTTTTCGGTACATACACCGTAGACAAACACGGTCAATTCTCGGGCAACCGCGTCGAAGGCTCCACGTTTCCTAACTGGGTGGGAAGCGTTCGAACGGAGCAGCAACTGCAGCTCAAAGTTGAGGGTGAACGGATGTATGAGGCATTCACGCGCCCGGACGGAGGACGCGTGAACATTGAGTTTGTGCGGGTTCGATAGTGGGCATGGGCACTCATTGACGGGCTGCGACCATTTCCCCAATGCGTCGGTACCACCTGTGAAGGTGACAACCGCTCCTCAGCTAAGTCTTTGCTTCTGATCATGAATCCCGGACAATCGCGCCCCTGTTTCGGCCAGGGCGCTGCCTGTCGGGTTTTTCCGACTCGTCCCGGCCGGGTGCATGTGACCGGAAAACGGAGATCCGACCGGATGAATGATCAGGCCAATAGCGTCGAAGAGCGCTTTGAAACGACAGCCCCCGCCACCCTTAGCCAATGGAGTCGTCATGACACCACCTGGATGCTGGGTCTGTTTGGCACCGCCATCGGTGCAGGTACGCTGTTTTTACCGATCAATGCGGGCCTGGGTGGTTTTTGGCCACTGATGATCCTGGCAGTGCTGGCGTTTCCCATGACGTTCTACGCCCACCGGGGACTGACTCGCTTTGTGTTGTCCGGTCGTGACGGCGCGGACATCACCGAGGTGGTGGAAGAGCATTTCGGCCTCAAGGCCGGTGCGCTGATCACGCTTTTGTACTTCTTTGCGATTTTCCCGATCCTGCTGATCTACAGCGTGGCGTTGACCAATACCGTGGGCAGCTTCCTGGAGCATCAGCTGCATATCCAGCCGCCCCCTCGGGCGGTGCTGTCGCTGGTGCTGATCCTGGGGCTGCTGGCCGTGGTGCGTTGCGGCGAACAGGCGATCGTCAAGGCGATGAGCCTGATGGTCTATCCGTTCATCGTTGCGCTGCTGTTCCTGGCGGTGTTCCTGATCCCGCACTGGAACGGCGGCATCCTGACCACGGCGTCGACGCCGCCTGAGCCATCGGCCCTGCTGCATACCCTGTGGCTGGCAATTCCGGTGATGGTGTTTTCGTTCAACCACTCGCCGATCATCTCGGCGTTTGCGGTGGACCAGAAGCGTCGCTACGGCGCCAACGCCGAGGAGCGCAGTTCGCAGATCCTGTCGCGGGCCCATGTGCTGATGGTGGTGATGGTGCTGTTCTTCGTGTTCAGTTGCGTGTTGACCCTGTCCCCGGCGCAACTGGCCGAGGCCAAGGCGCAGAACCTGTCGATCCTGTCGTACCTGGCCAACCATTTCAGCAACCCGACCATCGCCTTTGCCGCGCCGTTGATTGCGTTCGTGGCGATCTCCAAATCCTTCCTTGGCCATTACATCGGCGCCAGCGAAGGCCTCAAGGGCCTGATCGTCAAGAGCGGCCGCCGCCCGGCGCCCAAGACCCTGGACCGCCTGACGGCGGCGTTCATGCTGGTGGTGTGCTGGATCGTCGCCACGCTCAACCCGAGCATCCTGGGCATGATCGAAACCCTGGGTGGCCCGATCATCGCAGCCATTCTGTTCCTGATGCCGATGTACGCCATCCGCAAAGTCCCGGCCATGGCCCGCTATCGCGGCCAGGCGTCCAATGTGTTTGTAGCGTTGGTGGGCTTGGTGGCGATTACAGCATTGGTCTATTCCCTGATGGCCTGACCACCACCTTGTGGGAGCGGGCTTGCTCGCGAAAGCGGTGGTTCAGCTGGCAGGGATGTTGGATGTGCCGCCGTCTTCGCGGGCAAGCCCGCTCCCACATTGGTTTCGGGTGTTCACAGCACTTACATCCACCACAACTCCCCTGTGGGAGCGGGCTTGCTCGCGAAAGCGGTGGTTCAGCTGGCAGGGATGTTGGATGTGCCGCCGTCTTCGCGGGCAAGCCCGCTCCCACATTGGTTCCGGGGTGTTCACAGAACTTACATCCACCACAAATCCCCTGTGGGAGCGAGCTTGCTCGCGATGGCGGTGGGTCAGTTGGCAGAGATGTTGGATGTGCCGCCGTCTTCGCGGGCAAGCCCGCTCCCACATTGGTCCCGGGTGTTCACAGCACTTACATCCACCACAACTCCCCTGTGGGAGCGGGCTTGCTCGCGAAAGCGGTGGTTCAGCTGGCAGAGATGTTGGATGTGCCGCCGTCTTCGCGGGCAAGCCCGCTCCCACATTGGTCCCGGGGTGTTCAAAGAACTCACATCCACCACAAATCCTCTGTGGGAGCGAGCTTGCTCGCGATGGCGGTGGGTCAGTTGGCGGGGATGTTGGATGTGCCGCCGTCTTCGCGGGCAAGCCCGCTCCCACATTGGTTTCGGGTATTCACAGAACTTGCATCCACCACAACTCCCCTGTGGGAGCGGGCTTGCTCGCGAAAGCGGTGGGTCAGTTGGCAGGGATGTTGGATGTGCCGCCGTCTTCGCGGGCAAGCCCGCTCCCACATTGGTCCCGGGGTGTTCAAAGAACTCACGTCCACCACAAATCCCCTGTGGGAGCGGGCTTGCTCGCGATAGCGGTGGTTCAGTTGGCAGGGATGTTGGATGTGCCGCCGTCTTCGCGGGCAAGCCCGCTCCCACATTGGTTTCGGGTGTTCACAGAACTTACATCCACCACAACTCCCCTGTGGGAGCGAGCTTGCTCGCGATGGCGGTGGTTCAGCTGGCGGGGATGTTGGATGTGCCGCCGTCTTCGCGGGCAAGCCCGCTCCCACATTGGTTCCGGGGTGTTCACAGAACTTACATCCACCACAAATCCCCTGTGGGAGCGGGCTTGCTCGCGAAAGCGGTGGGTCAGTTGGCATCGAAATGACAGGCATAAAAAAACGCCGCCCCTCGCAAGAAGGGCGGCGTTTTTAGTCGGGCGTTTTAAGCTTTAGGCTTGAACGACCGGGATGTTGGCGTTTGCAGCTGCTTCACGGAACTCGGCGATCTGATCGAAGCTCAGGTAGCGGTACACGTCCGCTGCCATGCTGTCGATCTTGCCGGCGTATTCCATGTACTCCTCGACGGTCGGCAGGCGACCCAGGATGGACGCAACGGACGCCAGTTCGGCCGAAGCCAGGTAGACGTTCGCGCCGTCGCCCAGACGGTTCGGGAAGTTACGGGTCGAGGTCGACACCACGGTGGAGTTCGGCTCGACGCGTGCCTGGTTACCCATGCACAGCGAGCAGCCTGGCATTTCCATCCGTGCACCGGCCTTGCCGTAGATGCCGTAGTAGCCTTCTTCGGTGAGCTGGTGAGCGTCCATCTTGGTCGGCGGCGACAGCCACAGACGGGTTGGCAGCTGGCCCTTGACCTGCTCCAGGAGCTTACCGGCAGCGCGGAAGTGACCGATGTTGGTCATGCACGAACCGATGAACACTTCGTCGATCTTCTCGCCAGCAACGCTGGAGAGCAGACGGGCATCGTCCGGATCGTTCGGTGCGCAGAGCACAGGCTCGCTGATGTCGGCCAGATCGATTTCGATGACTTCGGCGTATTCGGCGTCGGCATCGGCTTCCATCAGTTGCGGGTCGGCAATCCAGGCTTCCATCGCTTGGGCGCGACGTTCCAGGGTGCGTGCATCGCCGTAGCCTTCGCCGATCATCCAGCGCAGCAGGGTGATGTTCGACTGCAGGTACTCGGTGATCGACTCTTTCGACAGCTTGATGGTGCAACCGGCAGCCGAACGTTCGGCCGAGGCGTCGGACAATTCGAAAGCCTGTTCAAGGGTCAAGCCTTCCAGGCCTTCGATTTCCAGGATGCGGCCGGAGAAGGCGTTTTTCTTGCCTTTCTTCTCCACGGTCAACAGACCGTTCTGGATAGCGAAGTATGGAATGGCATGAACCAGGTCACGCAGGGTGATGCCAGGTTTCATTTTGCCTTTGAAACGCACCAGGATCGATTCCGGCATGTCCAGCGGCATGACGCCGGTGGCAGCGGCGAACGCGACCAGGCCAGAACCGGCCGGGAACGAGATGCCCATCGGGAAACGTGTGTGCGAGTCACCACCGGTACCCACGGTGTCTGGCAGCAGCATGCGGTTCAGCCACGAGTGGATGATGCCGTCGCCCGGACGCAGGGAAACGCCGCCGCGGGTCATGATGAAGTCAGGCAGGGTGTGGTGGGTGGTCACGTCGATCGGCTTTGGATAGGCCGCGGTGTGGCAGAAGGACTGCATCACCAGGTCAGCCGAGAAGCCCAGGCACGCCAGGTCTTTCAGTTCGTCACGGGTCATCGGACCGGTGGTGTCCTGGGAACCCACGGTGGTCATTTTCGGTTCGCAGTAGGTACCAGGACGGACGCCTTGGCCTTCTGCCAGACCGCAAGCCTTGCCGACCATCTTCTGCGCCAGGGTGAAACCCTTGGTGCTTTCGGCGGGTGCTTCCGGCTTCTTGAACAGATCGAAAGGTGGCAGGCCCAGCTCGGCGCGAGCCTTTTCGGTCAGGCCACGGCCGATGATCAGCGGGATACGACCGCCGGCACGGACTTCGTCCAACAGGACCGGGGTCTTCATTTCGAAGGTGGTCAGGACTTCATCGGTGCCGTGCTTGCAGACTTTGCCAGCATGCGGGTACAGGTCGATCACGTCGCCCATGTGCATGTTGGACACATCGAATTCGATCGGCAGGGCGCCGGCGTCTTCCATGGTGTTGTAGAAAATCGGTGCGATCTTGCTGCCGAAGCAGAAACCGCCGGCACGTTTGTTCGGAACGAAAGGAACGTCGTCGCCGAAGAACCACAGCACCGAGTTGGTCGCCGATTTACGCGACGAACCGGTACCGACCACGTCACCGACGTAGGCGATCGGGAAGCCTTGGCCACGCATCTCTTCGATCTGCTTCATCGGGCCGGTCTTGCCTTGTTCATCAGGCACGATGCCGTCACGGGCCATTTTCAGCATGGCCAGGGCGTGCAGCGGGATGTCCGGGCGGGACCAGGCGTCAGGGGCAGGGGACAGGTCGTCGGTGTTGGTTTCGCCAGTGACCTTGAACACCCGCAGGCTGATCTTGTCGGCCAGTACCGGGCGGTTCTTGAACCACTCGCCGTCGGCCCAGGATTGCAACACGGCCTTGGCGTGGACGTTGCCGTTCTTGGCTTTTTCAGCCACATCGTGGAACGCATCGAACATCAGCAGGGTGTGCTTGAGTTCCTTGGCCGCCACCGGCGCCAGCTCGGCGTCGTCCAGCAGGTCCACCAGGGTCACGATGTTATAGCCGCCCTGCATGGTGCCGAGCAGTTCAACGGCGCGCTTCTTGTCCAGCAGAGGGGATTGGGCTTCGCCCTTGGCCAGGGCGGACAGGAAACCGGCCTTGACGTAGGCGGCTTCGTCGACGCCAGGCGGAACGCGATTGGTGATCAGGTCAACGAGGAAAGCTTCTTCGCCAGCCGGAGGATTTTTCAGCAGCTCGATCAGGCCTGCGGTTTGTTCGGCGTTAAGCGGCTGGGGAACGATACCCAGGGCTGCGCGCTCTTCGATATGTTTGCGGTAGGCTTCAAGCACAGTTATTACCCTCATCAGTGGTCCCAAATGGGTGTCCGGGACGCTCATCCAGAAACCCGCGGTACTCATGCGCGTCGGGGGCTTTTTGGGCCTCCACGCCAGGGTTTCCGGGGTTCCTCACAGAAGCTGCTTTCAAAGTTTTACGCCTGCAGAACGGGGAGCTGATGAGGGTTGGCGTTGGGCTTTCCCCGCTGGAAAGACCCTTCGCCAACACCGCTCTGAAGGAACGACTGTGCTCGTGACGCTTTGAAAACAGCTTCTAACGGACATTGGCGCCTTAAAAGGCTGGCTGATTCTACGGGAAAAAAAAATTAAAGGTAAGTTGGACCGTGAAGTTTGAAGGGGTGATCAATCTTAGACAAAGGGCTAACATGCCGGCCTGTCCTGCTTTTGCGTGTGCTTTTCCTTATGCCCAACCAGCTCATCAAGACCCCCTGTGTCGGCCTCTGCTCCACTGTCTACGGTGACTTGGTGTGCCGTGGCTGCAAGCGGTTCCACCATGAAGTGATTCACTGGAACGGCTACAACGAGGACGAAAAGCGCGCGGTGTGGATGCGCCTGGAGCAACTGCTGGTGCAGGTGATGGTGGCCAAGTTGGAGGTTTTCGACCCGCAATTGCTGCGCCAGCAGCTGGAGTCGCGCAAGATCCGCTTTGTGCCGCATCAGTCGGAATATTGCTGGGCCTACCAATTGATCGCCCGGGGCGCGCGCGTGATCAACAACCTGGAAGCCTACGGCATGGTGCTGATGCCGGAGTTTCGCGACTGGGACCTGCCGGACCTGCGCGACGCCATTGATCGGGAATTTTTCCTCCTGTCCGAAGCCCACTACCAGCGCTACATCGCGCCGGGGTTCCTGAAGGATGCGATTGGCGGCTGATCGCCGGCCATTTGTGCAAAGGAGCTCTTGTGCCAGGGAGCTTTTGTGGCGAGGGAGCTTGCTCCCGCTCGGCTGCGTAGCAGACGCCTGGGTTTTTCAGGACCAGAGATTTTTTAGATCAAGAGCGAGGGTCGCTTCGCAACCCAGCGGGAGCAAGCTCCCTCGCCACAAAGAGCTCATTCGCTTTATTCCTTGATCGCCAACTCCACCAGATGATCCTCGACCTCCTGCGGCTTGAGCACCAGCACGTCACTTTCGAGCGCATCAAGCACCGCTTCGGCGGTATTGCCGATCAGCACCCCTGACAACCCCGACCGCGCCACGGTGCCGATCACCGTCACGGCTGCCTGCAGCTTGCGCGCCATGAACGGGATCAACACGTCCGCCGGGCCTTCTTCGATGTGCAGGTGCTGGTCGTCGATGTCGAATTCAGCCTGGAACGCCCGGCATTGTTCGCGGTAACGGGCCTCGATGGTTTCCTTGAGCTGGAAGGTCGGGTCGGCGGACGAAAGCATCGGTGTGGGATGGGCGCTGATCACATGCAGGTGCGCCTTGGCCAGGGTGGCAATGTCGTAGCCGTGATCGATGATGGTGTTGTGCAGGTGACGGTGCTCGCCGTCGGCATTGCCAACGTCCACGGCCGCCAGAATCACCTTGTCCTTCCAGGAGCCTGCGGTTTTCACCAGCAGCACCGGGGTCGGGCAGTGGCGCAACAGTTTCCAGTCCGCCGGGGTCAAAAGGGCTTTTTTCAGCGGACTGTCGGGGAAGTGTTGCTTGATCACCAGGCCGCAACCCTCGGCCTGCTGCACGTCGATGATAGTTTCGTAGAGGCTTTCATTCCAGGCCTGCTCGGTGGTGACGCTGTAGCCGTCCGCCAGCAGCGCGGCCTTCAGTACGCCGAGCATGCCGGCATGGTCGTGCTTTTTGTCGCACACCAGCAGGTGCAGGTGGGCCTGGGTCACCCCGGCGATCAACTTGGCGCGCTTGAGCGCCAGGCTTTCCGAATGTTCGGGTTCTATGACCACCAGAATGCTGCGAATGGCTTGCATGATCGGCGTTCTCCTGCAATGAAAAGGCTGGCGTTGCTCAACTATAGTTGTTGTGGGGCAGTCTAGTTGCTATGGGGGAGTCGTTGACTTGATGCATATCAACAGCGGTGACTGGTGGTCTGGGGGCAGGCCGGTATAATCGGCGCCCTTCGCTCGACTACCTTTTCCCGTGAGCCCCATGATCCTTCCCGAAATTCACGAATTCCTTGGTTGCCGCACCCCCGATGCCTGGGTCCAGGCCGCGCTGGCTGACCAGGAAACCTTGCTGATCGACCACAAGAACTGCGAGTTCAAGGCCGCCAGCACCGCCCTGAGCCTGATCGCCAAGTACCATTCCCATGTCGACCTGATCAACCTGATGTCGCGCCTGGCCCGGGAAGAGCTGGTGCATCACGAGCAGGTCATGCGCTTGATGAAAAAGCGCAAGATCGGCTTGCGTCAGCTCTCCGCCGGGCGTTACGCCTCGGGGTTACGCAAGGTGGTACGCAGCCATGAGCCGGTCAAACTGGTGGACACCCTGGTGGTTGGCGCCTTCATCGAAGCCCGCAGTTGCGAGCGTTTCGAGGCCTTGGTGCCGCATCTGGACGAAGAACTGGGCAAGTTTTATTTCGGCTTGCTCAAAAGCGAGGCCCGGCACTTTCAGGGTTATTTGAAATTGGCGTACCAGTACGGTGATGCCAAGGACATTGCCCAGGTGATCGACAAGGTGCGTGAGGCCGAGCGGGAATTGATCGAATCACCGGATGTGGAGTTTAGGTTCCACAGTGGTGTGCCTGCTCGATAGTGCAGAGGTGTCGGTACTGACGTCATCGCGAGCAAGCTCGCTCCCACAGGGGATTTTCTGTGTACACATTATTTGTGAACACTGAAGAGTCAAATGTGGGAGCGAGCTTGCTCGCGATGGGGCCTTATGCAGCACTGCATCTCTAAGTGACCAGCCCCAGGCGTTCATGCCACTGGGCAATGGACTCCTTGGGATAGACCTCGAACTGCTGGTCGCCCTTATGCGCCTCGACCTCCACCCACGGCGCCTTGGAACCGAGCATCAGGTGGGTGTGCTCCGGCGGTACCGGCAGCGGTGTGTCGATGGCCGAGGCAAACGGGTGGATCAGCTCCGGCCATTCGGGGCTGAACAGCCATAGTCCCGAGCCGCACAGGGAACAGAAATGCCGTTCGGCGCTGCTGCGATGGGCGCGTTTTTCACCTTCGTCCTTGAGCCGCGCATGGTAGATCGAGATGTATTTGCGACCGCGCACCTTCAGGCTCTGGGCATCGCCCCCCAGGTTGATCGCAAAACCACCACCGCCCTGGGTCTTGCGACAGATCGAGCAGTAGCAGCGTTGATAAGGGTAGGGATGGGCACAGGCCAGGCTGAATGAAACCGCGCCGCAGTGGCAGGATCCTTCGAGCTGCATGGAAACCTCCAATCAGGGTTGGAATGATTCTGGGCAGTCTAGACGGTCAATGTTTTACCGTTGGATTGAGAGTGCCCCTGCAATCGCTTTCGCGAGCAAGCCCGCTCCCACAGGGGATTTGTGTCGTTCGCCAATTTCCTGCCCGTTTGCGGTCAGTGTGGGAGCGGGCTTGCCCGCGAAGGCGTCAGTACAGGCAATGTCACTTAGGCACCCGCCACAAATACCACGCCGCCACCGTTCGGTAAGGGCTCCAGGCCAGGCCAATATCGATCATCTGCCTGCGGCTGGGCTGCTGCTCCAGCCCCTTTAACCGTCGATACCCTTCGCGCACGCCAAAGTCATCGGCCGGCAGGATGTCCGGCCGCTCCAGGCTATAGATCAGCAGCATTTCCACGGTCCAGCGGCCGACGCCGCGCAACGCGGTCAAACGCTCCACCAGCGCTTCATCCTCCATGACCAGCGCCGTGGCGTAATCCGGCACCCGCCCGTCCAGGGCCGCCTGGGCGATGCCCTGGATGGTCGCGATCTTGCTGGCGGAAAACCCACAACTGCGCATTTGTTCAAAGTCAGTCGCCAGGATCTGCGCAGGCCTGGGGAATGTCAGCGCCGGGAACAGGGCCAGCAACCGACCCAGAATCGCATCGCCGGCCCTGGCGTGCAGTTGCTGATAGGCAATCGCCCGCACCAGGGCTTCATAGGGATCGCGGGCCGGCTTGGGTTGCAGCAGGCAGGGGCCGGTCGCCTCGACATGACGGCGCCAATCTTCGTCCAGACCCGCCAGAAAAACACTGGCGTCATGGTAGGGCACAGGCATCAGGTGCTCGTTCTCCAGGCCGATCAAAACGCCAGCGGCAGCGAAACCTGCACGGCGGCTTTTTCCAGCCGCAACAGAAACGCCTTGCGCGGCTGTCCGCCACCATAACCGGTCAACGAGCCGTCCGCACCGATCACCCGGTGGCAGGGAATGACGATGGCCAGGCGATTCTGCCCATTGGCCAGGCCCACGGCGCGGCTGGCGCCGGGGCTGCCGAGCAGGGTGGCGATGCCGCCGTAGCTGCGGGTTTCGCCATAGGGGATGTTCTGCAACTCGGCCCAGACTCGTACGGCGAAGGCGCTGCCGGGCATGTGCAGCGGGACGCTGAACGCAGTCAGTTTCCCGGCGAAATAGTCGGCCAGCTCGGTTTCGATCTGTTGCAAATGAACGTTGTGCCCCGGCGCGACGGTGTAGCCGTAGCGCTGCTGCAACTCTTCGATTTCCCGGGTCAGGGCCGGACGGTCGAGGAACTCCAGCAGCACCAGGCCACGCCGTTCGGCCATGGCCAGCATCGGCCCCAAGGGCGTGGTCAGGCGGGTGAACAACAAGGGTTCGCTGAGGGCGGCGCGGCCCGGCGTGATATGGAAGGATTTGACGAACGCGTCACGAAAACCGCTCAGTGACTCATAGCCGGAATCGAAAGCCGCATGGTCGATGGAGGCGCCCTCCTTGATGCCGCCCAGGGCGATACCCAGGCGGCGGGTACGCAAATACGCGTGAAAGGTCATGCCGAAATGTTGCTTGAACCAGCGCCGCAGTTTCAGCGGTTCGATGCCTTGTTCCAGCAGCAGGGCGTCGGTCCAGCGTAGATCGGGTTCGGCGTCCACGGCGTTGAGCAAGGTCTGGATCCAGTCCGGCGCGATGGCGGCGGCGTCCAGGGGTTTGCAGCGCAGGCAGGCCCGGTAGCCGGCCGACATGGCTTCGTCGGCATGGGCGAAGAACTCCACGTTTTCCGGTTTCGGCTTGCGCGCCGTGCAACCGGGACGACAGAAGATGCCAGTGGTCTTGACCGCAGTGAAGAACACCCCCTCGTAGGCGGTGTCTCGTTCGAGCATGGCGCGGACCATCTCGGCATGGGGCGGGAGCAGCGAGTCTTGTCGGTTCATGGGGCTGAGCATAAAACCATGGCTGGGACGGCTCCACCGAAAAATCGACAGTGAATTTTCCGCTCACTTGGTCGGATGCTCGCGAACAAAAATTGAACCATTGAGTCTTAAAGGTTCAACCGCTGTTTTTGTCTTTCGGAGACATCATGTCCAAACATAAGAAATCCCTCATTGCCGTTGCTGTCTGTGCCTTGATGCTGGGTGCCTCGGCCTTGCTGCCCGCCGACCTGTCGCCCATTGGCGCGAGCTACGCCGCCGGCGGTGGCAATGGTGGCGGTCATGGCGGTGGCGGTGGTGGTGGCAATGGCGGCGGTAACGGTGGCGGCAAGGGCAGTGGCAAATCCGGCGAATCCAGCGGCCTTGGCAAGGGCCTGGATAGCGACCACGTCGGCACCGCTACGCGCGATCATGGCGTGAGCGGCAAGCACATCGGAACCACCCGCACCGACCGCACCAGCAAGGCTTCGCTCACGTCGGGCATCGCCAAGGACCGTGATACTCGTGGCTTGACCAAGGCCTCCGCGATTTCTACGGCTACTCCGGGAACCCACAACACCAAGGGTCTGACCAACGCGACCAGTTCTTCGATCAAGAACGACCGCTGATCCCCAAAAAAAGCCGCGATGCCTGATTCAGGTGTCGCGGCTTTTTCACGTCTTGCAGTCGCGAAGCGTTCAATACTTCCAGAACACCGGGGTGAACAACACCAGCACCGTCAGGATTTCCAATCGACCCAGCAGCATACCTATGGTCAGCAGCCACTTCGCAGCGTCCGGCAAGGTCGAGAAGTTACCCGCTGGCCCGATGATCGTACCCAGTCCCGGGCCTACGTTGCACACTGCGGTGGCCGCGCCGGTCAAGGCGGTGGTCCAGTCCAGGCCGATCAACGCCAAGCCGAGGGCGATACCGCCAATGGTAATGGTGAAGAAAAACGAAAAGGTCAGCAGCGAGCGGGCGATCTCTTCGTCGATGGGATGGTTGTTGTATTTTTTTCGGATCACCGCCCGGGGATGAATCAGTTGTTTCAAGCTGCCCATCAGCAAGGCGCTGGCGACCTGGAAGCGAAATATCTTCAGTCCACCGGCCGTCGATCCCGAGCAACCGCCGACGAACGTCAGGTAGAAAAACAGCAGCAGGGCAAAACTGCCCCATAGCGTGTAGTCCCCCAGCGCCACGCCTGTGGTGGTGACCACCGACGTCACGTTGACCGCCACGATGCGGAGCGCGTCCCACCAGATGTAATCGCTGTTCAGGCTCAGCCAGGTCCCCACGATGAGCCAGGTGATGACCAGGAACCCGACGAACCCCCTGACTTGTTGGTCCTTGAACAGCGCGCGCGTGTTGCCGCGCAAGGTGGCGACATACAAGGTGAAGGGCAGCGAGCCGGCCATCATGACGATCACTGACACCCAGTGAATGGCCGGTTGAGGCCAATGCCCCAGGGATGCATCCGAGGTGGAAAAGCCGCCCGTGGAAATCAACGACATCGCATGGTTGATCGCCTCGAAGGGCGTCATGCCGGCCAACCACAAGGCCAGGGTGGCGAGGGCGGTCAAGCCGACGTAGATCCACAGGATGTAATTTGCCGCGACATGGGAGCGCGGTGTGACTTTCTCCGACCAGTCCGACGACTCGGTCTGGAACAGTCGCATGCCGCCGACCCGCAGCAGTGGCAGGATCGCCACCGCCATGCCGATAAAGCCGATTCCGCCGAGCCAGTGCAGCATCGAGCGCCAGATCAGCAGGCCGGGTGAGGCATTGTCCAGCCCGGTGAGGATGGTCGAACCGGTGGTGGTGATGCCCGACATGGTCTCGAAAAAGGCGTCGGTGTAGCTGATGTGCTGGATGAACACCATGGGCAGGGCGGCGAAGCTGCAGACGATGACCCAACTGGCGGTGGTCAGCAGGTACATGTCTCGCGGGCGCATCTGGGTGTGCGCGGGTCGACCGCGCGCCACCAGCGCGATGCCACAGACAAACGTGATCAGGCTCGACCACAGGAACGCCGACAGGTCATCGTTACGCTGGTACATGACAAGCGTCAAAAGCGGGATCGCCATACTGGCGGCTAGGGTGATCAAGAAAATGCCGAGGATGAAGCCGATGAACCGCACTACCGCAAGGGACATGGGACGCGCCTGAATAAATGAGCCGCACAGTATTGTTTTCGTGGAGCGACCGCTGCGTAAAGTTTGCGTAAAAAGAGCTGGAAGTGATGCCGCTTCGCGAGGTGGTGATTGGCCCTCTTCATTGGGCAGTTTTGTTCAATACCTACAGTGATTGGCCGTTTACCTTGATCGCCACCTCACAGACATGAAGAAGATATGCGATGAGTCTGATTCTTTCCATGGCGGCATTTGCCTTGGTCGCCTCCATCACGCCTGGGCCGGTCAACATTGTGGCCCTCAGTTCCGGGGCCCGGTATGGATTTCGAGCAACCTTGCGTCATGTGGCGGGGGCGACCCTGGGGTTTGTCTTGTTGCTGGTGCTGATGGGGCTTGGGTTGCATGAAGTGCTGCAGCGCTGGCCTGGGCTCACGCGGGTGGTGCAACTGGGGGGCGTGGCGTTTCTGTTGTTCATGGCGTGGAAGCTGGCGATGGACAACGGGCATTTGAGCGCCAAGGACGAGGACCGGGCACCGTCGATGTTCTACGGCGCGCTGATGCAATGGCTCAATCCCAAGGCCTGGTTGGCCTGCGTGGCGGGGATGGGCGCGTTCGTGGCCGATGGCGAGGCACGGCTGGTGTGGCAGTTTGCGGCAGTTTATCTGGTGATCTGTTACGTCTCGGTGGGCTGCTGGGCTTATGCCGGCAGTTTTCTGCGTACCTGGCTGGGCAATCCGGCGAGCATGCGCCTGTTCAACCGAGCGATGGCGGTGTTGCTGGTGGCAAGCGCGGTGTATTTGCTCTTGCCTTGAGTCAAACGCCGCTGTTGTGGCGGCAACCGCCATTTTTCAGACCGGAGCGCTGTTGTGGCGAGGGAGCTTGCTCCCGCTCGACTGCGCAGCAGTCGCCCAGAATCAAGGGCTACTGCGTAGCCTAGCGGGAGCAAGCTCCCTCGCCACAGAGGTATGTGGGGAGTCGGCATCAACCGCGATACTGGCCCGGCGTAGCCGCCAGGTGTTGCTTAAAGGCTCGCTGGAAATGCGCCTGGTCGGCAAACCCGCTGTCCAGCGCCACGTCGGCGATCAGCTTGCCTTCGCGTAGTTGGCGGCGGGCGAACTGGATCCGGCGGTTGACCAGGAAGGCATGGGGCGTCATCCCGTAATGACGCTTGAAGGCGCGGCTCAGGTAAGACGGCGAGAGTTGTGCCGCGGTGCAGATATCTTCGAGCTTCAACGCTTCGGTGCAGTGGTCGTGGATGAACTGCGCCGCGCGCATCAAACCCGGATGGCTGCCCCGGTCCGGACGGCCGGCAGGGTTGAGCCGTTGTTGCAGATCGGTAAAAAACGCCTCGGCGGCGGCGCGCTTGCGGTCGGTGTCGAGCCGCTCATCCACCAATTGTTCATACAACCCTTGCAGCGCGGCAAATAGCTCGACGTCGCGACTGTGGGTCGTGGAGAAACTCTGGAACTCCAGGGTTTCATCGAAGCCGATACGGCGTTGCAAATCCCTGAGCCACTGGGTATCGACGTACAGCATTACATACGACCATGGCTCATCGTCGATCGGGTTGCACGCATGGACATCGCCGGGGTTCATCAGCACCACCGTGCCGCTCTGCACCTGGAAATTCGACCGCTCGTGAATATACGTGCTGCGCCCGGCGGTGATCGCTCCGATGGAAAAGTGGTCATGGGAGTGGCGGGAATAGCAGACCTTGCGCCCATCGGCGATGGCCCGGGCTTCGATGAAGGGCAGGGCCGCGTCGCGCCAGAAGCGTGGGGCGGCATCATGGGTGGCGTGCTTCATCGCTCAACGTCCTCGTCTTGAACCTGTGAAGCAGTGTATTAGCCCTCGCCGGCAAATGCCCGATTGATTTGGCCATTGGGTTTGAAGGGGGGTGGGCCTGGACTAGACTTCAAGAAGTCCCGCCCATGGAGTTCCCGATGCTTGCGCCAGGTAAACCGGACAACGAAGCCGTTCGCCTCAAGAATTTGCACTCGCTCAAACTGCTCGACACCGCGCCCGAGGAGCGGTTTGACCGCCTGACCCGGCTTGCCCGGCGCTTGTTTGATGTGCCTATTGCGCTGGTATCCCTGGTGGACAGCAACCGGCAATGGTTCAAGTCCCGTACCGGCCTGGATGCCTGCGAAACCTCGCGGGAGATTTCCTTCTGCGGGCATGCGATTTTGCAGGATCAGATCCTGGAGATCCGCGACGCGAAACAGGATGAGCGGTTTCACGACAACCCGCTGGTCACGGATACGCCTGGCATTCGCTTCTACGCGGGGTATCCATTGGGGCTGGCGGATGGCAGCAAGCTCGGTACGTTGTGCCTGCTCGACACCCGACCGCGCACGCTCAATGATGAAGAGCGCGAGTTGCTGCGTGACCTGGCGCGCATGGCCGAGCAGGAAATGATTGCCGTGCAGATGGCGAGCATGGACGAACTGACCCTGCTGTCCAATCGACGCGGCTTCAAGATGCTGGCCCAGCACGCATTGAGCGTTTGCGACCGCCTGTCGCGCCCGGCGACGTTACTGTTCTTCGATCTCAATGATTTCAAATCCATCAATGATCGCTTCGGGCATGCCGAGGGCGACGCGGCGCTGAAGACATTCGCCGATGTGCTGCGCATCGCCTTTCGCGAAAGCGATGTGATCGGCCGTTTGGGCGGCGATGAGTTCGTGGCATTGCTCACCGGCTCTTCCCATGTTGAGACTTCGACGATTGTGGCGCGGCTCGAGGAAATCCTCGATGAGCGAAATGCGATGCTGCATCGCGGCTATGACATCCACTTCAGCGTGGGCCAGATCGAATACGACCCCCGGCGGCATTCGTCAATCGACAGCCTGCTGGCCGACGCGGATGCGGCCATGTATGCCCAGAAACAGGCGCTACGCCGCTGACTGTGGAGTCGGGTTGACGGCGTACATTCAGCATTGATGCCAGCTGACCCACCGCTTTCGCGAGCAAGCCCGCTCCCACAGGGGATTTGTGGTGGATGTGAGTTCTTTGAACACCCCGGGACCAATGTGGGAGCGGGCTTGCCCGCGAAGGCGTCAGCACAGCCAACATCCCTGCCAGCTGACCCACCGCTTTCGCGAGCAAGCCCGCTCCCACAGGGGATTTGTGGTGGATGTAAGTTCTGTGAACACCCCAAACCAATGTGGGAGCGGGCTTGCCCGCGAAGGCGTCAGTACAGCCAATATCCCTGCCAGCTGACCCACCGCTTTCGCGAGCAAGCCCGCTCCCACAGGGGATTTGTGGTGGATGTGAGTTCTTTGAACACCCCGGGACCTGTGGGAGCGGGCTTGCCCGCGAAGACGGCGGCACATCCAACATCCCTGCAGATTGACCCACCGCCATCGCGAGCAAGCTCGCTCCCACAGGGGATTTGTGGTGGATGTGAGTTCTTTGAACACCCGGGATCAATGTGGGAGCGGGCTTGCCCGCGAAGGCGTCAGTACAGCCAATCTCCATGCAGATTGACCCACCGCCATCGCGAGCAAGCTCGCTCCCACAGAGGAGTTGTGGTGGATGTGAGTTCTTTGAACACCCCGGGACCAATGTGGGAGCGGGCTTGCCCGCGAAGACGTCAGCACAGCCAATATCCAGGCTGGCGCAGACTTCGGGAACCGACTGTCCCTCGTCCAGCACCATGCTGGCCGCTTTGAGTTTGAACTCACTGGAGTAAGATTTACGCATAACCAAAACACCTCAGATTTGGGCGCCATCATAGCGCCCGAATGAAGTGTCCAAAATCATTAGGCCAGTTCAAGCTCGCTCCCACAGAGGATGTGTGGTGGGCGCGACTTCTATGAACACCTGGAACCAATGTGGGAGCGAGCTTGCTCGCGATGACGGCGGTATATTCAGCATTAATGCAAGCTGACCCACCGCTATCGCGAGCAGGCTCGCTCCCACAGGGGATTTTTGGTGGGCATAAAAAAACGCCGCTTGTCCTTTTCAGGGCAAGCGGCGTTTTTACGCAGGGCCGAAGTGAAGATTACTCTTCGAGGTTACCCATGGCCGTGGTGTTGAAGCCGCCGTCCACGCACATGACTTCACCGCTGATGCCAGAAGCAACGCAATAAATATGTACCGCACCAAGGGTATGGGAAATACGCAGAATGAGTTTTTCGCATCGTGTGATGCGGATTCATAACTGCAGTGTTATCCATTACTCACTTGGCGAGTACCCGTATGAATACCGAATTACCCCCGACATTTGTTTACCCCGATGATTTCGGAACCTCACGTGGAAGTGGTAGAGGTCTTCCAAACCCTGCGCCAATGGCGATGATTGGAAAAATGATTCAAGAGCGAAACTCGGCTTACGCAAGAGGCCACTGGCCTCAAATGTTGCAGCGTCATCTCAAAGCCATGGTTAATAACCGTCCCATTCGCTACGGATTGGACGGCATTATCATAGGTGAGTTGAAAGTCGCCCACGGCGCTGATTTAGTCATGTTGAGGAATTCAACACTCAACACCGCTGACGCCTGGAATCTCGGGATCAAGGAAGGGGCAAAGATCAAGAATACGGGCCAGTTGGCCATTGAGCAGGAATTCTCGGGTGGGATCTTTACTCCCTTCAAAGCGTTTAGTCATTGGCTTCTGGGGAAGGGCAAGCCTGTCAGCGTCCGGCTGGATAGAATTGGTATCAGCCCTACGCCAAGCAAAATTCCAGATTTGATGGCGATTATTAATACGGCGGGTGTAGGAGTTACCAGCGTCAATCTCAAGATGCCTTATTCCACGGCCCAGGACTCAAACGTCGCACGGATCTACCTTGGAAACATTACGCTTCAAATTACTGGAGACGTTACTCGATATGCATCAGGTACTCTCAAGTTCTCCGGAAAGATCAAAGCGTACTCGGATCGTTATGATGCTAATGCCAGCAGTCATAGGGCTGCCTTTGATGAGCAAGCCACGAGCGCGCTCCGTGAAGTGGGAAGGGTCGCCAACGCACGGGATTATGAAATTCGAATCACTGGCGAGCTGCCAATCAATTTCTCTAGGTAAGTAGCCATGGCAGCAGGAAGAAACACATTAAGTCTCGCCGCCATTGCTTCAGTGATGGGCGCATGCGCATTGTTGTTCTTTTTTGCGCTGGAGGGTGTCTCGGAAAATCCCAATGATTTAAGTGATACCCGGGGTATTCCCGCGGTAGCGATGTACACGGTCATGCTGATCATCTTGACCGCCGCTTCGGTGGCCCTGACGGGGTTGGGTTATCTGTTTCAAAGGCTTCTAAGGCGACGTGCTTTCAAATGGCGCATTGGCATGTATGCGTTGACCAATGTCCTGCTTTTCCTTACGTCGCTCATGGGGACGTTCGTCGCCGCCATCTACACGTACGACACCATCGCAGGTGTATTGGGGGGGCTGCTGTTTGTGTTCTCCCTTGTGTTGGTTCTGATTGGTTTTCCACGGAAATCGGGATAAAAAAAGCCGCGGGCCCTTTGCAGGGCCCGCGGCTTTTTTATGCGCGGTGAAGATTACTCTTCGAGGTTACCCATGGCGGTGGTGTTGAAGCCGCCGTCCACGTACATGATTTCACCGCTGATGCCCGACGCCAGGTCCGAGCACAGGAAGGCGCCGGCGTTGCCGACTTCTTCGATGGTGACGTTGCGACGCAGCGGGGTTTGCGCTTCGTTGGCGGCCAGCATCTTGCGGAAGTTCTTGATGCCAGAAGCGGCGAGGGTGCGGATCGGGCCGGCCGATACGCAGTTGACGCGGGTGCCGTCCGGGCCCAGGGAGCCGGCCAGGTAGCGCACGCCAGCTTCCAGGGAAGCCTTGGCCATGCCCATGACGTTGTAGTTCGGCATGGTGCGCTCGGCGCCCAGGTACGACAGGGTCAGCAGGCTGCCGTTGCGGCCTTTCATCATTTCGCGACCGGCCTTGGCCAGGGCTACGAAGCTGTAGGCGCTGATGTCGTGGGCAATGCGGAAACCTTCGCGGGTGGTGGCTTCGGTGAAGTCGCCGTCCAACTGGTCGCCCGGGGCGAAGCCCACGGAGTGCACGATGCAGTCCAGGCCGTCCCACTTCTTGCTCAGTGCTTCGAAGACCTTGGCGATTTCTTCATCGCTGGCCACGTCGCACGGGAAGCACAGTTCAGGGCTCGAGCCCCAGCCTTGTGCGAACTCTTCGACACGACCCTTGAGTTTGTCGTTCTGATAAGTGAAGGCAAGCTCAGCGCCCTCGCGATGCATGGCGGCGGCGATGCCGGATGCGATGGACAGCTTGCTGGCGACACCGACGATCAGTACGCGCTTACCGGCGAGAAAACCCATGTGTTGCTCCTCTTTCAGGTTATTCGGCAGCTGTTGGGGCCAGGAAGGCGGCCTCCAGCAACTGCTGTGTATAGGGGTGTTGCGGCGCGGCGAATATGCTGCGGGCATCACCTTGTTCGACCACTTGGCCATGCTTGACCACCATCAACTGGTGGCTCAGCGCTTTGACGACAGCCAGGTCATGGCTGATAAACAGGTACGTCAGGTTGTACTTGGTTTGCAATGACCGCAACAGCTCCACCACCTGGCGTTGCACGGTACGGTCCAGGGCCGACGTCGGTTCATCCAGCAGAATCAACGCCGGCTTGAGCACCAGGGCCCGGGCAATGGCGATACGCTGCCGTTGCCCTCCGGAAAATTCATGGGGGTAGCGGTTCCGGGTTTCCGGATCCAGGCCTACCTCCTTCAATGCCGCGATTATCGCCTGTTCCTGTTCGGCTTCGCTGCCGATTTTGTGGATCCGCAGGCCTTCACCGACGATCTGGCTCACACACATCCGTGGGCTCAGGCTGCCGAACGGGTCCTGAAACACCACTTGCATCTCCCGGCGCAGCGGCCGGACCTGTTGCTGCGTCAGGCTATCGAGCTGCTTGCCTTCGAAACGAATCCCACCCTGGCTGCCGATCAACCGCAAGATCGCCAGGCCCAAGGTGGACTTGCCGGAACCGCTTTCGCCGACGATGCCCAGGGTCTGGCCCTGGGGCAGGCTGAAGCGGATCCCGTCCACGGCCTTGATGTAGTCCACCGTGCGCTTGAACAAACCTTTCTTGATCGGGAACCAGACTTTCAGGTCCTCGACCTGCAACAGCGGCGGGCCGACGACGTTGGTCGCCGGGGTGCCGCTGGGCTCGGCGGCCAGCAGTTCCCGAGTGTACGGATGCTGCGGCGCGCGGAACAACTCTTCGCACGATGCCTGTTCGACGATGCAACCGCGCTGCATGACACATACGCGGTGAGCAATTCTTCGCACCAGGTTCAAATCGTGGCTGATCAGCAGCAGCGACATGCCCAATCGCGCCTGCAATTGCTTGAGCAATTCGAGGATTTTCAGCTGGACGGTGACGTCCAGGGCCGTGGTCGGCTCGTCGGCGATCAGCAGTTCCGGCTCGTTGGCCAGGGCCATGGCGATCATCACCCGCTGGCGCTGGCCACCGGACAATTCGTGGGGCAGGGCCTTGAGGCGCTTATGGGGCTCGGGAATGCCAACCAGCTCCAGCAACTCAAGAGTCCGGCGGGTCGCGACCTTGCCGGTCAGGCCCTTGTGAATGCCGAGCACTTCATTGATCTGCTTCTCGATGGAGTGCAGCGGGTTCAGGGACGTCATCGGTTCCTGGAAGATCATCGCGATCCGGTTGCCCCGGATATGACGGATGGTTTTTTCTTTCAGTCCCAGCAAATTCTGCCCGGCATACTGGATGGTCCCGGTTGGATGATGGGCCAGCGGGTAGGGCAGCAGTCGCAGGATCGAGTGGGCAGTGACCGACTTGCCTGAGCCGCTTTCACCCACCAGGGCCAGGGTTTCGCCGCGCTTGATATCGAAGCTGACGCCCTCGACCACCCGCTGGCGGCGTTCGCCGACAATGAATTCTACCGCCAGGTCGCGCACTTCGATCAAATTGTCCTGGTTCATTTCACTTCCTCGGATCGAAGGCATCGCGAGCGGACTCGCCGATGAACACCAACAGGCTCAGCATCAGGGCCAGCACGGCGAACGCACTCATGCCCAGCCATGGCGCCTGGAGGTTGGATTTGCCCTGGGCCACCAGCTCGCCCAGGGACGGCGCGCCGGGAGGCAAGCCGAAGCCGAGGAAATCCAGGGCGGTGAGGGTGCCGATGGCGCCAGTGAGGATGAACGGCATGAACGTCATGGTCGAGACCATGGCGTTGGGCAAGATGTGGCGGAACATGATCGCCCCGTTCTGCATGCCCAGCGCCCGCGCCGCACGCACGTATTCCAGGTTGCGCCCGCGCAGGAACTCGGCGCGCACCACGTCCACCAGGCTCATCCAGGAAAACAGCAGCATGATCCCCAGCAGCCACCAGAAGTTCGGCTGCACGAAACTGGCGAGGATGATCAGCAGGTACAGCACCGGCAGCCCGGACCAGATCTCCAGGAAACGCTGGCCGGCCAGGTCGACCCAACCGCCATAGAAGCCCTGCAAGGCGCCGGCGATCACGCCGATGATCGAGCTGAGCACTGTCAGCGTCAGGGCGAACAGCACCGAGATGCGAAAGCCGTAGATCACCCGCGCCAGGACATCGCGGCCCTGGTCGTCGGTGCCCAGCCAGTTCATGGCGGAGGGCGGTGCCGGGGCCGGGACCTTCAGGTCGTAATTGATGCTCTGGTAGCTGAACGGAATTGGCGCCCACAGCACCCAGGCGTCCTTGGCCGCCAGCAGTTCACGGATGTACGGGCTCTTGTAGTTGGCTTCCAGCGGGAATTCGCCGCCGAAGGTGGTTTCCGGGTAGCGCTTGAGGGCCGGGAAATACCAGCCATCGTCGTAATGCACCACCAGGGGCTTGTCGTTGGCGATCAACTCGGCGCCCAGGCTCAGCCCGAACAGGATCAAAAACAGCCACAGTGACCACCAGCCACGCTTGTTGGCCTTGAACAGTTCGAAGCGGCGGCGATTGAGAGGCGACAGGTTCATCTCAATGCTCCCGGCTTTCGAAGTCGATGCGCGGATCGACAAAGGTGTAGGTCAGGTCGCCGATCAGCTTCACCACCAACCCCAGCAGGGTGAAGATGAACAGGGTGCCGAACACCACCGGGTAATCGCGGTTGATGGCCGCCTCGAAACTCATCAGCCCAAGGCCGTCGAGAGAGAAGATCACTTCCACCAGCAAGGAACCGGTGAAGAAGATCCCGATGAACGCGGAGGGGAAACCGGCGATCACCAGCAACATGGCATTGCGAAACACGTGGCCGTAGAGCACCCGATGACGGGTCAGGCCCTTGGCCTTGGCGGTGACCACGTATTGCTTGTTGATTTCGTCGAGGAAGCTGTTCTTGGTCAGCAGGGTCATGGTGGCGAAGTTGCCGATCACCAGGGCGGTCACGGGCAAGGCCAGGTGCCAGAAGTAATCGAGGATCTTGCCGCCCGTGCTCAGTTGGTCGAAGTTATTGGAGGTCAGTCCGCGCAACGGGAACCAATCGAAATAACTGCCGCCGGCAAACACCACGATCAGCAGGATGGCGAACAGGAACGACGGGATTGCATAGCCGACGATGATCGCCGAACTGGTCCACACGTCGAAATGGCTGCCGTGTCGCGTGGCCTTGGCGATCCCCAGCGGGATCGACACCAGGTACATGATCAGCGTGCTCCATAGCCCGAGGGAAATGGAGACCGGCATCTTTTCCTTGATCAGGTCGATGACCTTGGCATCGCGAAAGAAACTGTCGCCGAAATCCAGGTGGGCGTAGTTCTTGATCATGATCCACAGGCGTTCGGGGGCCGACTTGTCGAAGCCGTACATGCGCTCGATTTCCTTGACCAGCCCCGGGTCCAGGCCCTGGGCGCCGCGATAGGAAGACCCGGCCACCGAGACTTCGGCTCCACCGCCGGCAATTCGGCTGGTGGCGCCTTCGAAACCTTCGAGCTTGGCGATCATCTGCTCCACTGGCCCGCCGGGCGCGGCCTGGATGATGACGAAGTTGATCAACAGGATGCCGAACAGGGTGGGGATGATCAGCAGCAGCCGCCTAAAGATATAAGCCAGCATCGGGTTACTCCACGCTCACTGGAGCGGTGTTGATCTGTTGTTCCATGACTTGTTTTTCTACCTCGATGGCCGGCTTGGTGTCCGGCTTGACCCACCAGGTGGTGGTGCCGATGTCATAGGTCGGCGTGATTTTCGGATGGCCGATGTGGTTCCAGTAGGCGACGCGCCAGGTCTTGATGTGCCAGTTGGGAATCACGTAATAGCCCCATTGCAGCACCCGGTCCAGCGCCCGGGCGTGGGCCACCAGGCTCTTGCGCGAATCGGCGTTGATCAGTTGCTCCACCAATTGGTCCACGGCCGGATCCTTCAGGCCCATGGTGTTGCGGCTGCCGGGCTTGTCGGCGGCGGCCGTCATCCAGAACTCACGCTGCTCGTTACCCGGCGAGCTGGATTGCGGGAAGCTGCCCACCACCAGGTCGAAATCCCGGGAGCGCACACGGTTGATGTACTGGGACACGTCCACACGGCGAATCACCAGTTCAATGCCCAGGTCGCTCAGGTTGCGCTTGAACGGCAGTAGCACTCGCTCGAATTCGGTCTGGGCCAGCAGGAACTCCAGCACCACCGGTTTGCCTTGGGCGTCGACCATTTTGTCGTCGACGATGCGCCAGCCGGCTTCTTGCAGTAATTGGTAAGCCTTGCGCTGGTGGTCGCGGATCATGCCGCTGCCGTCGCATATCGAGGGTTGGAAGGCTTCGCTGAACACCTGCTCGGGAATCTTGCCGCGCAGGGGTTCGAGAATCTTCAGCTCGTCTTCGCCGGGCAGGCCGGTAGCGGCCATTTCCGAATTTTCGAAATAGCTGCGAGTGCGGGCGTAAGCGCCGTTGAACAGTTGCTTGTTGGTCCACTCGAAATCCAGCAGCAGGCTCAAGGCCTTGCGCACCCGCACGTCCTGGAAGATCGGGCGGCGCAGGTTGTAGACAAAGCCCTGCATGCCGGTGGGGTTGCCGTTGGGGATCTGTTCCTTGATCAACCGACCCTCGGCCACGGCCGGGATGTTGTAGGCGTTGGCCCAGTTCTTGGCGGTCATTTCCAGCCAGAAATCGAATTGCCCGGCTTTCAGGGCCTCGACCGCGACAGTGTTGTCGCGGTAGTAGTCGGTGGTCAGTACGTCGAAATTGTAGAAACCGCGATTGACCGGCAGGTCCTTGCCCCAATAGTCCTTCACGCGCTCATAGCGAATCGAGCGTCCGGCCTTCACCTCGGCGACCTTGTAAGGGCCGCTGCCGAGAGGGATCTCCAGGTTGCCTTTGTTGAAGTCGCGCTCGGCCCACCAGTGTTTTGGCAATACCGGCAATTGGCCGAGGATCAACGGCAATTCGCGGTTGTTGGTGTGCTTGAACTTGAACAGCACTTTGAGCGGGGTTTCGGCGATCACTTCGGCGACGTCGTTGTAATAGCCGCGGAACATCGGGGCGCCGTCCTTGGTCAGGGTCTGGAAGCTGAAGACCACGTCTTCGGCGCGCACCGGATGACCATCATTGAAGCGGGCTTCGGGGCGCAGGTAGAAGCGCACCCAGCCATTGTCGGGGGCTTTCTCGATCTTTTCGGCGATCAGGCCGTATTCGGTGAAGGGTTCGTCCAGGCCCTGCTTGGCCAGGGTGTCGTAGATCAGGCCGATGTCATCGGCCGGTACACCTTTGCTGATGAACGGGTTGAGGCTGTCGAAGCCGCCAAACCCGCCCTGGCGGAACACGCCGCCCTTGGGGGCGTCGGGGTTCACGTAGTCGAAGTGCTTGAAGTCGGCCGGGTATTTCGGTGGTTCGTTGTACAAGGTCAAGGCGTGCTGCGGCGCGGCGCAGGCCAGCCCGGCGAATAACAGGCTGCTGGCCTGCAGGAGCAGGGCGCGAAAAGGCTTCATTGATCTTTCTCCGAAGATTTCAGCCACCACGCGCTCAGGCCCAGGGTGTAGGGCGGCGTGGTGACGAAGGCGAACCGGTTGCGGTACGCCAGGCGATGATAATTGAGATACCAGTTGGGGATGCAGTAGTGCTGCCACAGCAACACACGGTCCAGGGCCTTGCCGGCGGCGACCTGTTCGTCGCGGGTTCGGGCGGCCAGCAGCTTTTCCAACAAGTGATCGACCACGGGGCTGGCGATCCCCGCGTAGTTTTTGCTGCCCTTGACTCCGACCTGGCTGGAATGGAAGTACTGCCATTGTTCCAGGCCCGGGCTGAGGGTCTGGCCCAGGGTCAGCAGGATCATGTCGAAGTCGAACTGGTCCAGGCGCTGTTTGTACTGGGCGCGGTCCACCGTGCGCAGCCGGGCCTGGATGCCGATGCTGGCGAGGTTTTCAACGTAGGGTTGCAGGATGCGCTCCAGGTTCGGATTCACCAAGAGGATCTCGAAGGTCAGGGGCTGGCTGTCGGCGTTCACCAGTCGTTGGCCGTTGAGGGTCCAACCGGCGTCCTTCAAGAGTGCCAAGGCTTTGCGCAGGGTTTCCCGGGGAATGCCGCGACCATCGGTTTTGGGCAAGCTGAAGGGTTCGGTGAGCAGTTTGGGCGGCAATTGTTCACGGTAGGGCTTGAGCAGCAGCCATTCGTGGCCCACCGGAAGGCCGCTGGCAGAGAATTCGCTGTTGGGGTAATAGCTGAGGGTGCGTTTGTAGGCGCCGCTGAACAGCGTGCGGTTGGTCCACTCGAAATCGAACATCAGCCCCAAGGCCTCGCGAACCTTGACCTCGGCGAACGTGCTGCGCCGGGTATTCATGAACAGGCCCTGGGTCTGGGTCGGGATCTGGTGAGGGATCTGAGCCTTGATCACGTCGCCGCGCTTGATCGCCGGGAAATCATAGCCGTTGGCCCAATTCTTGGCCTGATGCTCGATGTAGATGTCGAATTCACCGGCCTTGAAGGCTTCGAAGGCGACTTCGCTGTCGCGGTAGAACTCCACGTCCATTCGGTCGAAGTTGTATTTGCCGCGATTGACCGGCAGGTCCTTGCCCCAGTAATCCTTGACCCGTTCGAACACCAGTTGACGACCCGGCTGCACTTTGGTGATGCGATAGGGCCCGCTGCCCAGCGGCGGCTCGAACGTGGTGGCCTTGAAGTCGCGGCCTTTCCAGTAATGCTGGGGCAGCACCGGCAACTCGCCCAGGCGCAGGATCAGCAGCGGATTGCCTGCGCGCTTGAAGACAAAGCGGATTTTCAGCGGGTTGAGAATGTCGACCCGCAGCACTTCCTGCAGGTTGGTGCGGTATTGCGGGTGACCGTCCTTGAGCAGGGTTCTATAGGAGAACGCCACGTCATAGGCGGTAATCGGCACACCATCGTGAAATCGCGCTTCGGGCCGCAGGTTGAACACCACCCAACTGCGGTCTTCGCTGTACTCCACCGATTGGGCGATCAGGCCGTAGCTCGACGTCGGTTCATCACCGGACGGTGCGTACTGGCCGGTGCCGATCATCAGCGGTTCGTTCAGCTCGTTGATGCCGTATTGCAGGAAATTCGGCGTGGAGACCGGGCTGCTGCCCTTGAACGTGTAGGGGTTGAGCGTATCGAAGGTGCCAAATGCCATGACCCGCAAGGTACCGCCCTTGGGCGCTTGCGGATTGACCCAATCGAAGTGGGTGAATCTGGCCGGGTACTTGAGCGTGCCGAACTGCGCATAGCCATGGCTTTCGCTGATGGTTGCGCTGGCGGGAGAACTCAAGGCCAGGCTGATCAGGAGCAGGAGGAGGGGACGTATCAAGTCTGAGATTCGATCCAGGCGGCTTGGGCTTTTATGGCCTGTACAGTAACAGCTTGTATCGGCAGGAAAAAGGCGGGTTTTAGCGGGGAATGTCAGTAAGGTGGTGGATATCCGTCGAGCACGGAACCTGTGGCGAGGGGATTTATCCCCGCTGGGTTGCGAAGCGACCCCATCCCAACTTCCTTAAACACCGTGGTGCCTGGCTTTAGGGCTGCTTCGCAGCCCAACGGGGATAAATCCCCTCACCACAAAAATCCCCTCGGCCACCGCGAGGCTTAGTGGGGGGAGTAAACCGTCAGCATCTGCCCAGGCTTGAGCGCCTTGCCCATCCGTGGATTCCAGCGCTTGAGGTGCTGCATTTCGACGTTGAAGCGCTTGGCCACTACGTACAACGAGTCACCCTGCTTGACCTTGTATTGGGTCTGCTTCTTTTGATCCTTGCTGTTGGCGGCGACCACGGTGCTGATGCGCTTGCCGGTGGCCTTGGTGGCTTTGGTGTCCTGCATCACCAGGGTTTGGCCGACCTTGAGTTTATTGCCGCTGAGCTTGTTCCAACGTTGCAGGTCCTTGGTCTGGACATTGTTGGCCTTGGCGATCTGGGCCAGGTTGTCGCCGCGCTTGACGCGGTAGTTGCGCCTGGCGCCTTCCACGTCGCTGTCATCGACGCTCTCGAACACCGGCTTGAGCGAGCGCTGGCTGATCAACTCTTCCGGACGCATGGTCGACAGGCTGGCGGTCAGCAACTGGGCCTTGGACGTGGGCACCAGCAGGTGTTGCGGACCGTCGATGGTGGTGCGTTGCTTGAAGGCCGGGTTGAGCTGGAACAGTTCGTCTTCGTCGATGTTGGCCACCGCCGCGACCTTGGAAAGGTCCATGCGCTGGTTGATTTCGACGACCTGGAAATAGGGTTCGTTGGCGATCGGGTTGAGGTTCACGCCATAGGCATCGGGGGAGAGCACCACCTGGGACAAGGCCAGCAGCTTCGGCACGTAGGCCTGGGTTTCGCTGGGCAGCGGCAGGTTCCAGTAATCAGTGGGCAGGCCAAGCTTTTCGTTGCGCTCGATGGCGCGGCTGACCGTGCCTTCGCCTGCGTTGTACGCCGCCAACGCCAGCAGCCAGTCGCCGTTGAACATGTCGTGCAGGCGCGTCAGGTAGTCCATCGCGGCCGTGGTGGACGCGGTGATATCGCGACGCCCGTCATAGAAGCGGGTCTGGCGCAGGTTGAAGTAACGCCCCGTGGACGGGATGAATTGCCACAGCCCCACCGCATTGGCCCGGGAATAGGCCATCGGGTTGTAGGCGCTCTCGATCACCGGCAGCAGCGCCAGTTCCAACGGCATGTTGCGTTCTTCGAGGCGTTCGACGATGTAATGGATGTACAGGCTGCCGCGCTCACCGGCGTTTTCCAGGAAGGACGGGTTACTGGCGAACCACAGGCGCTGTTGCTCGATACGTGGATTGACGCCGGCGGTTTCCTGCAACTGGAAGCCCTGGCGCATGCGTTCCCAGACGTCCTGGGGCACTTGAGGGGTAGGTTTTTCAGTGAGCCAGATAGGTTTTTGCTTGGCGCGAGCGGCGATATTCGGCGTGTGGGCCGCGTCGCTTTGCGGAACCTGGCCCGTGCTCTGGCAGCCCGCCAGGGTGGCGGACACAGCCACCGCAATGGCTTGAGCCAAGCGGGTCAATGTGTCTGACTGGACGGACCTTCGTATAGATGACGACATTGGCTGGAAGTAAGTTCCGGGCAAAAATGTCGGCCGATTCTAGGAAGCGCACCCCAACAGGTCAACCTTTCAGAATTTTTGTATCAATGGATAGCTCCCTTAGAACTTATCTTTCCAAGCCCTCAAGGCCGCAAAAACCTCGGTCGGCGTCTCGTTACGCTGGCCATTCCGTTCGTCTGCTTTTTGTTTAACAGATGTTTCGGCGGTACGCAGGAAGGGATTGGTGAGCTTTTCCAGGGCCAGGGTCGAGGGCAGGGTAATGACGCCTTCGTGGCGTTGCCGGCTGACTTTTTCCAGACGGGCGGCGATGTCCGGATTGCCCGGTTCCACCGCGGCGGCAAACTTCAGATTGCTGAGGGTATATTCATGGGTGCAGTAGACCAGCGTATCTTCGGGCAGGGCGGCGAGGCGGCTGAGGGAGTGGTACATTTGCCCAGGCGTCCCTTCGAAGAGTCGGCCGCAACCGGCGGCAAACAGCGTATCGCCACAAAACAGCAGGCCGTGGTGGTAGTAGGCGATATGCCCCAAGGTGTGTCCGGGCACGGCGTAGACCTCGAAGTCCAGGCCGAGCACGCTGAGCGTGTCGTTGTCACTGAGCGCCACATCCCGCGCCGGGATGTTTTCACTGGCCGGGCCATGGACGGTGGCGTGCGTTGCGTTTTTCAGCGCCTCGACGCCGCCGACATGATCATGGTGATGGTGGGTGATCAATATGTCGCTCAAGGCCCAGCCTGGATGGGCGACGAGCCAGGCTTGCACGGGCGCGGCGTCACCCGGGTCGACCACGGCGCAGCGTTGGGTCGCGTGATCCTGTAACAACCAGATGTAGTTATCGGTGAATGCGGGCAGGGCACTGATCTGTATCATCGCGGAATTCGCCAAGCGGAAAACAAAGGCGCATCTTAGAACTTCCTGACGCGTTGGAGAATGCAATGACCGATGAAGCGTTCGCTCAGGCTGATCCTGACTGGCTGGCGTTGATCAGCGCGGCCCGTGAATGGCTGTCCGGCCCTGTCGGGCAATTTTTGCTGGAAGAAGAGCGGCGCATGCTCGAAGACGAGCTGGGCCGGTTCTTCGGCGGCTACCTGGTGCATTACGGGCCTTCGGCGCAGACGCCGCCGTCGGCACCGCAGGTCCAGCGCAACGTCCGCCTGGGAGCGCCATTGCCCGGAGTAGAGATTGTCTGCGAAGAGCAGGCCTGGCCCTTGAGCGAGCACGCCGCCGACGTGGTGGTGATGCAGCACGGCCTGGATTTCTGCCTGTCGCCCCACGGCTTGCTGCGTGAAGCCGCCAGCAGCGTGCGTCCCGGCGGGCATCTGTTGATCATCGGCATCAACCCCTGGAGCAGTTGGGGGTTGCGTCACGTGTTCGCCCACGATGCCTTGCGCCAGGCTCGCTGCATCTCGGCCTCGCGGGTCGGCGACTGGCTGAACCTGCTGGGCTTCGCGCTGGAGAAACGCCGCTTCGGGTGCTATCGTCCGCCGCTTGCGTCGCCCAAGTGGCAGGCCCGCCTGGCCGGTTGGGAGCGCAAGGCCGGTGACTGGCAGTTGTCCGGCGGTGGTTTCTATTTGCTGGTGGCGCGCAAGATCGCGGTCGGGCTGCGTCCGGTTCGTCAGGCGCGACGCGAGCCGATGGGCAAGCTGATCCCTTTGCCAATGGCCAAGGTCAATCGTCGCCACATCGAGCCGTAACCCCTTTTCTGATGGCCTGCCGATATTTCGGCTTCGGGCGTTGTCGCCCCGATCGGCAGGCCTTTGCATTTTTTCTGGATAGATTGGCATGAGCGATAGCGTAGAACTCTTCACTGATGGCGCCTGCAAGGGCAATCCCGGCCCCGGCGGCTGGGGCGCGTTGCTGGTGTGCAAAGGGGTGGAGAAGGAGCTCTGGGGCGGTGAAACCAATACCACCAACAATCGCATGGAACTGATGGGCGCCATCCGTGGCCTGGAGGAACTCAAGCGTTCCTGCGACGTTCTGTTGGTCACCGACTCGCAGTACGTGATGAAGGGCATCAACGAGTGGATGGCCAATTGGAAGAAGCGCGGCTGGAAGACGGCCGCGAAGGAACCGGTGAAAAACGCCGACCTCTGGATGCTGCTGGATGAGCAGGTCAACCGTCACAACGTCACCTGGAAGTGGGTGCGCGGTCACATCGGCCACCACGGTAATGAACGGGCCGACCAACTGGCCAATCGTGGGGTGGATGAGGTGCGGGGCTTCAAGCAGGCTTGATGCAATCCTGTTCAGTTGGGCATGCACACTTTGTGGCGAGGGGATTTATCCCCGCTGGGCTGCGAAGCAGCCCTAAAGCCAGGCACTACGGTGTGTCAGGAAGCTTGAATGGGGTCGCTTCGCAACTCAGCGGGGATAAATCCCCTCGCCACAAAAGCTGCGGCCAGCAACTCCCTCGGAGCGTGTTAACATCCGCGCTTTTGCAAGCATGCCCGTTGAGAGCTGAACACTGATGGCCAACAGATCTGTTGTACTGGATACCGAAACCACCGGCATGCCGGTGACCGATGGTCACCGGATTATCGAAATCGGCTGTGTCGAGCTGATCGGCCGGCGCCTGACCGGTCGCCATTTCCACGTTTACCTGCAACCGGACCGCGAAAGTGATGAAGGCGCCATCGGCGTCCACGGCATCACCAACGAGTTCCTGGTGGGCAAGCCGCGTTTCGCCGAAGTGGCCGATGAGTTCTTCGAGTTCATCCAGGGCGCGCAGTTGATCATCCATAACGCGGCGTTCGACGTTGGTTTCATCAACAACGAATTCGCCCTGATGGGCCAGCACGACCGCGCCGACATCACCCGGCATTGCACCATCCTCGATACCCTGATGATGGCTCGGGAACGCCATCCGGGGCAGCGCAACAGCCTCGATGCCTTGTGCAAGCGCTACGATGTCGACAACTCCGGCCGGGAACTGCACGGCGCCTTGCTCGACTCCGAGATCCTGGCCGACGTCTACCTGACCATGACCGGCGGCCAGACCAGCCTGTCCCTGGCCGGCAACGCCTCGGACGGCAACGGTACCGGCGAAGGCTCGGGCAACCAGGCCTCGGAAATCCGTCGTTTGCCCGCTGACCGCCAGCCATCCCGGATCATCCGCGCCAGCGAAAACGACCTGGCCGAACATGCCGCGCGTCTGGAAGCCATCGCCAAGTCCGCCGGTGCTCCGGCACTGTGGACGCAGTTGGTCGAGGCGCAGGCCCCGGCGAACGGATGAAGCTCAAGGCAAATAAAGAGCCTGTGGCGAGGGAGCTTGCTCCCGTCTGAGTGCGAAGCGCTCACAAAAAGGGGCTGCTTCGCAGCCCAGCGGGAGCAAGCTCCCTCGCCACAGTGATTCCGGCAAACCATGGGCGAACGGCTGCATCCACGTTCATTTCTCGCCACAATCGCCAGTACCTTCTAACCTGAGGTAACGGGCAGGCTACGGATCCCGCTTGATGTGTGAAGATTTGCAAGGCAAGGGCAATGGATGGCGATGCGCCGTTGGTTGTCTCAAGGAATGAGGACTTTCCCCAGTATGCAACCGGTCATGAATCCCAAACACCCCGGTCTGTCGGTACGCGTCGTCGATGATGGCTTTGCCGCCTACATCTGGGGCAGTGATTTCAGTTTCGAGGTCAGCGACTACGGTACGGCGCAGGTGGGCCGGCCCGTGAGCCAATGGGCGGTGACGCCCATCGTGCCCTATCGCAAGTGCTATGGCATCGACCCAGAAGAGTTCAGCAGCTTTCGCAATGCCCCGGACAGCGAGATCTTCATGGCTTATCTCGACGACCAGCCGGTAGGGCACCTGGTGGTCAGTACCAACTGGAACGGTTTCGCCCATATCGACGAACTGGCAGTGCATGCTCCGGCCCGTCGCCACGGGGTGGCCAAGGCGCTGCTCGACGTCGCTCACTTCTGGAGTCGCAAGAAAAAACTGCCGGGGATCATGCTGGAAACCCAGAACAACAACCTGGGGGCCTGCCGACTCTATGAGCGTTGCGGGTACGTGCTCGGCGGCATCGACCATTTGCGCTATCGCGGCATCGACCGGCATACCGCCGAAGTGGCGTTGTTCTGGTATCGGTTGTTCGACGATCCGCTGGGCATGTCGATCAGTGGCTCAGCAACGCCTCGGCTTGTTCCGTAAGCCGCTCCAGCAACGATTGGACGGCGGGCGAGGGTTGCGTGCCGTTCAGGCTCAGGGCATAGAGACCAATCGCAATCGCCGGTGACACCGGGCAGACATCCAGCTCACCGCCCTTGGCACCTGAGGCGGTGAACGGGTCGACAATGGCCAGGCCTTCGCCGGCCTCGACCATGGCGCGCATCATCTGATGGGTCTGTACGCGGATCTGGATCACCGGCGCCGGCCGCAGCGCCGCCAGTTTATGTTCGAACGCGGGGCTCAGCGGGTCGTGGCCATCGAGCCCCACCAGCGACTGGCCCGCCAGATCCTGAAGCGAAATGTATTTTTGCCGCGGTTGCAGCCAGCCGTGGGGCGCCAGCAATTGCAGTTTGCCCTGGGCAATCATCTGGCAATGGATGTCGGGGTGTTCCGGGTCGTGCAAGCTCAGGCCCAGGTCACTTTCACGCAATAGCAGGCTTTGGACGATGTCGCGGGTCGGTTGGCTGAGCAGGGTGCAAGGCACATCCGGATGCCGTCGACGCAGTGCGGCGATGCTCTGGGGCAACAGCTGTTGGGCCAGCGGCGGGGTGCAGATGACTCGCAGGGGAGGTGCCTGATAGTGTTTCAGGCTGCTGGCCAGGCGTTGCACCGGTTCGAGGGTGTCGTACACCCGCGTGATGCCGTCGCGCAATTCAAGGGTTTCCCGGGTGGCCTGCAAGCGACCGCGCACGCTGGCAAACAGCATGAAACCCAATTGGGCCTCGGCATCGCGCAGTATCGCCTCGACCTCCGCCACTGGCAGTTGCAGCCATTCGGCCGCCGTGCCGAGGTGGCCGGTCTGCAGCAGCGCCTGGATCACTTCGATGTGGCGTAAACGCATGCAAGAAGTCCGTATTAGGCAGGTAAGCCATTGAGTGGCTGAATCCTAACCCAAGTCCGGGCATGACTTCTGCTCATAACCAACGGTTATGAAGCTATTTGCGTTTCAGTGGGCGTTTGAGTGGGCAGTGGCGTTTCTGGTTCGCGCGTCAATTCGATTTGAGATTGCACGAGAATAAATTTGCCGTCGTCGAGTTTGGTGACTCGATCACCGATAGCCAATTTATAGGTAGTGACAGGCTCCTTGCCGTTTCCGTCCGGCGACGGGGTCGATTCCTGGAACTCATGCACCGAATAGACGCGACCTTCGGCGTCCCGCGCATGAAATTGTCCGACAAGTACTGCTGCCATTGCTTAGAACCTCTGGAAATAGATCACTCGATTTGCGGTTCTGTAGACCCTGGTCAAGCGCGGTAAGTTTTCCTACATGAAAAAAATAGTCCAGTCGGCCGGTTTTCGTCGTCCCGCTGGTCCAATTGTCGCTCCGATCATCTATAACTACAGGCTCCTTTGAGCCGACAGTCGAGAGACTCTTATGAGTAATGTCTACACAGTGGCCGTTTTGGTGGGCAGCCTGCGCAAGGCATCGATCAATCGCAAGGTGGCGCTGGCACTGGCTGACCTGGCGCCAGCCAATCTGAAACTGAGCATCGTCGAGATTGGCGACTTGCCACTCTATAACGAAGACATTGACGTAACGCCGCCGGCAGCCTACACCACATTCCGTCAGCAGGTGGGCGCAGCCGACGCAATACTGTTCGTCACGCCTGAATACAACCGTTCGGTGCCGGCACCGCTGAAAAATGCCATCGACGTCGGCTCGCGCCCTTATGGCCAGAGTTGCTTCAGTGGCAAGCCGGGCGCGGTGATCAGTGCATCGCCGGGCGCCATCGGGGGTTTTGGCGCTAATCATCATTTGCGCCAGTCCCTGGTGTTCCTCGATGTGCCGTGCATGCAGCAGCCGGAAGCCTACCTGAGCGGGGCCGGGACGGCGTTTGACGAGGCGGGCAACCTGTCGGAGTCCGTAAGGCCGTTCCTGCAGAAATTTATCGATGCGTATGGCAAGTGGGTGGAGCAGCATAAAAAGGCCTGATGGCCTCCTGCGGTTCAGGATCCAGCGCTCACCAGAAAGCGGGTCACACTCAGGGCCGTTCGTGTTTTCCCACGCACGGCCCTTTTGATGTCCCTTCAACCTGTCAACTCTGACAGTAGGCACATCTCCCTTTCAGGCATTGAATAAACCCAGACCTCATCCGACTGGGACCCCGCCATGGACACTGCCGACAACACCCCCCTGGATTACGACGCGCTGGTCATTCCCGACGGCGGCCCGGCGCATCTGCCGGCTCCGGTGGGCAGCGTCGGCATCAACATCGCTGCCGCCAAGCTCGTCTTTCCCCACCAAGGGTTGCGCCTGCTTCTACCGCCCTGGGGGGACCGCATGGGCCGGGGCGATTCCTACAGGGTCAAGTTGGGCGCTGTCCCCGTGCTGACGGGCTCTATCGATGAAGAGAGTCAGGTGGGCCAGTGGGTCGAGCGGTTTATCCCCGTAGGCGGGCTGGTCGATGGGGACTTCGACTTGAGCTACGACGTGAAAATACTCGGGGACCCCGACTTCAGGCCTTCAGTGGTGACGAAGATCCACGTCAAGATCGACTTCGCCCCGCCCGGTGGCCCCGATCAGAACGGCGATACGCCCGGTCATTCCGCACTGAAACTGACGATCCCCCCCGAGTTCCTGCCGCCCGGCGCGGTGGACCAGGAGGCCGCCAAGCAAGGCGTCCCGGTAACCATCGAGCCTTACCCGATCATGGCCGAAGGGGATCGAATCAAACTGTTCTGGGGCATTAAATTCGTTTGGAAAACGGTAGAAAAAGAACATTTGCCGCCACAGAACACCCCTCTGGTGATCACCGTCGACGAAACCACCATTGTCGAGGACACCGATGCCAACGGCCTGGCGGTGGTCTTTGAAGTCTATGACGTGGTGGACAACAAGTCCGAAGACTTCAGTGCCGAAGTGCGGGTGATCGTGGACACCGGCAACTCGCGCTTGATGGCGCCGTTGGTCAAGGAGGTGTTCGACCTGGAGCTGGACGTGGATCAGCTCGGCGAGGCGGACCTGACCTTTCAGGTGATCGCAGTGGATGCCAACTTCGAGGTGGGCGATGAAGTCGAGATGCATTTGACGGGCACCACGGCGGAGGGGGAAAAGATCGATGAAGTCACCTTCGCGCTGGAGAAAATTCTCGATGTCCCAAGAGTTCTTGAGTTCAAACGCCCCAGCGCCGAGGTGCGACAGCTGGCCGGTGGTCTCCATGCGGCTTTCTTCTACCGGCTGATCAAGGCGGATGGGAGCCCCGACCTTTTTTCGAAAGTGTTTGCGCCGCGGATCGTGGGCCGGACCAATCCCCTGGCGGCCCCGATCCCCCTGGACGAAATCGCCGGCACACTCGACCCACAACTGCCCAGTACAACCATCGAGATCCCGCTGGACCCGGCCATGGAAGAGGGCAATGCCATTGCCTTGATTTGGAAGGGGCTCACCGAGACCGGCAGCCCTTACGAGCCCGACTTGCCCCTGCATCCGCTCAGCGAGAACGAAGCGGAGGGTCGCGTACCGATCGAAATCGTCGTGACCGGCGAGCACCTCACCACCATTGAAGGCGGGACGCTCGATCTGTATTACAAGCTGTTGCGCGATGTGGTGAGCCGGGAAGTCATCGCAGAGGAATCGCTGCACGCCGACCTGCTCAGTATCGGCATCCCCCAGGCCGAATTACCGCTCCCGGTGGTTGAAGGCGAGAACGACGGCGTACTGGATCCGGCGGACAAGCCGAACGGCACACGCTTGATCGTTCGCCAATACAGCGGGCAAAAGGCCGGCGACCGGGTGCATAGCTTGTGGTGGGGGTCGAAAACCGGCCGGTATCGGGACTCGATTCGGGTGACTGAATTTACCGAGAACCAAGACCTCCCGTTCCCCATCACCGCCGCGTTGATCGAGGGGAATCGGGATGGCACGGTGCGGGCGATGTATTGGGTCAAGCGGGTTGCGGGTGGTACTTCTGCTTCAGAAATCTTGCAGATGCGCATTGGCGTAGGCATGGATTTCATAGCGCCCAGCATCAAGCAGGCCACCGGCACTGCGCCCAACCAGCAACTGAATCCGGTGGCGGCTAAGGATGCCTTGACCGTGCTGATCCCCGATTATGGTATCCAGCCCGGAGATAAAGTCAGCGTCACCTGGGCCGGTACTGCAGGCGCGGGTTCTTATACCAAGCCGGCAGACGATTTGCCTTCCAACCGAGAGATTGAACTGCCGGTCTCGGTCATCGCTTATAACCTGGCGAGGTCGGTGACAGTCACCTACACCGTGACCCGCGAGGGTAAGGAGTGGCCAGCGTCAGCACCACTGACCCTGAGCGTGCAGGCGTTCGCCGCGGGCGATCTGCCCACGCCGCTGATCCCTCAAGCGGCTAGCAACGGCACCGGTAGCGAGCTCGACCTGAGCAGCTTCACCGGCGATGCCCGGGTCACGGAAGCGCCGTGGCCGCTGATCGCCGCAGGCCAGCGGGTCTGGTTGCGATGCGAGGGCACCGCCAGCGATAACACCGATCACACGATCACCCTTTACACCAATTCAGCGGTAAGCGGAAGTGAAGTGGGCGCCGGCCTCTCCAAGGAAATCCCGCGGGCCGAGCTTGCGAAGTTGCGCGATGGCTCCGCGCTCAAGGTGGTGCTTGAGGTCACGTTTAACCGCAGTAGCAACCAGAGCGAGGTCGTTGCGTTCCCACTGCGTACTTATATCGTCAGGGCCGTGGAATGGCTTACACCGACCCTCACCGATATCCGTGACTCCAAAGGTACTGTCGTGGGCGGCAGTACCGTGGAGACCAGCGTCACCGTCACGGGTACCGGACACAGCGGTGAACGGATTCAGTTGATGGACGGTACGGCCAATATCGGCAACCCCGTGCCCATTTCTGTTGGTGGGACAACGTGGAGCACCCCACTCACGGGCCTGAGCGTCAAGGCTTACAGTCTGAAGGCCAGAGGCTTATATGGCAGCGAACCTGAGTCAGCTGCGTCGACCTTTACCGTCATTACTCTGACCGAGGTGCATAAGCCTTACATCCAGCAAGCCGAGAACAATGGGGAAGGCGCGACACTCGACCTGAGCACATTCACGGGCAATGCCACCGTCAAGGTAAGACCGTGGCCGGGTATCGCGGCCGGGCAAAAAGTCTGGCTGCGCTGTCTAGGCAAAAAAGCCAATGGCGATGATCATTTCATCACCTTGTACACGGCATCAGGAGTTACCTCTGCGGAAGTCACCGCCGGGCTTTCAAAAAGCCTCGCGCGCGCTCAGCTGGAACTATTGGGGAGCAACACCGAGTTAATGGTGGAGCTCAAGGTGACATTCAATGGCTCCAGCGTGGAGGAGGGCGCGACTGTTTTTCCTTTACGTACCTATAACGTAATAGTCAGAGCGCCGGTCAGCATCGACGTCGGGATCAGCCCAACCCGGCACGCGCTGAGTCCTGACGGCGCCTATCTCTATGTATGTGTTTTTGAAGCAAGAAAAATCGTTGTGGTGAGCACCGCGACGTATGCGGTAATAAGAACCGTCGACTCTCCAGAACCAACGCTTGGTCCTTGGGACATCGCCGTTTCCCCGGACGGTAGATGGGCTTACGTTTTTCTGACAGTCTTGAATTTTGGAGGGATACTGCATTCAATTCGAATTCTTGACCTCACGACCTATTCGTTCACCAGTGGAGGGGCTAACCCATCCCCGACAAGCAATGCTATAGCACTGACTAAGAACGGTACTCAAATTTATGTCAGGAATACCCGCAGTATTTCCGTGTACGATACAGTGAGTCTTTCGCTAATTGGGTCAATCTCGCTTACAGGCAATCCTGATAATAACCATATCAGCTTCAACCCAACAGGTGATCTTGGTTATTACGCTTCAGCTTTAGGCGTCGGTCCAAGTAAAGTCGAGGTTGTCGATACGGTGACTCATACCGTTTTACGCACCATTGGCGTTCCAACCGACTATGCTGTCTCTCTGAGCCTAAGCCCTGACGGATCCCGCGCTTATATAGGGCATAATCCAAACTATTTTACCAGTGGTAGTGGTATAAGTTCTGTGTCTATTATGGAAGTGGCGACGGGGCGCATTATGAAGACTATCGCTATTCCTCAGATGAGCGCAGGTACAGCCTCATTCAGAGTTATAAGTAGTCCAGGTGGCACCCGTGTCTATTTGTATGGGGCTAGTTATCGTCACATAGAGGTCATTGATACGGCGACGCTGACGCTTATGTCAAGTATTCCAATGCCTGACCAGCTTGTGGGGGATGGAGTTGACCACATAACGTATAGTTCGTCTGGTACATACTTTTATATGTCCATGGCAGGAGGGCATCAGTTAGGTATTGTCCCAAGACGCTCCTAACTTGAAGCGAGAAAGGGGGCTGATTTGTTAGATTGGCAGTTGTTACATGAGTTTTCACAGAGCCAGTTTGCAACTGCTGCGCAGCCGAGCGGGAGCAAGCTCCCTCGCCGCAGGGGGCCGTGTACTTCCAGCAAAGCCGTGGCCCACCCGTTTTTGTACGAGCCAAATGAAAAAGCACAAAAATTTTCAGGTGAAAGGACGGCCCAGAGAGTGTGCGAACTGTCAGCATGATAGTAGGCACACATCCGCTTTCAGATATTGAATAGGCCCAGGCCTAGAATAAAGGGTGCATTTATTTACTAGTAAACACAGCCTGTGAAAGCGAGAGCAATCGCCTTCACAGACCCGCGCTTGCCGCTTCTTCGAGTAATCGGTCAATGATGTATGTCGCCAATATTGAAGATAAAAGCGAAAGGAGTTGGAGACTGCTAAGGCAGCCTTCAACTCGGAGAGGTTGTGCCGAAACTAATGGCGCGGAAGCATCGTAATGGTTCAAATTAAACTTAGTGTTTTACATCAATGTCTATTGACCACGAAGAGTCGGGAAGTTCTGGTAGTGTTGTGTCGCCTCTTGAAAAGTGTCTGCCAAACACGGTTCCAAAGTATTTTTTTCCTTCGTGGGAAAAGGCTATGGTATCACCGACTCTAGCCTCAAGAAGCACCTCACGTTGTTCGTCATAGGGGGGGACTACAAATCCTGTAAAGTCGGGATAGTCTGTCGCTGCAAAGCTGATACGAATGCTCAGTGGTCTGGCCATGGCAAGTTACCTCTTGTGTATATCACTTAATAGACGGATTTTCCTGGCCCTAATCGAACTACTGTGGGTCATCTGCTTGCCACGTCGCTTAAGGTCATGCTGATTTTATTTTGGATCGCTGGGCGTGTCTGCTGTCAGACCTGACAGTTGAAACGGAAGGATTATCATGATTCGGTTCGAGGAATGAGGGCGCATTTAGTTTGTAAAGACGGACGCTCTGTTTGTAGGACGCTGCTGCCCCAGGCTACACCGTCTTGCGCCATTGCCTACAACTGCGCCAGAATCCGCCGGCTTGTGCGCTTGGGGGGCGGGCTCTATCGTTTGCGGGTCGCTGATTTATCAGTGATCGGGTTTGGTAGCCCGGGCTTTCGGTGCATAGCGTCATCTTCTGCAAGCGCAATCATGCGCTTCGCTTTTTGGTGGCCATGCGCAGGGCCTTTTCGGAGGCGCCGGCTCCGATGCCCGGTCTACCAACCTTCGTATGGCCACCGCCCAATTCGTTTGGTAGCGAGAGGGTGATGGCTCCTTTTCATAATGCATCGGAGCTTCACTATATGTTCAAAGTAACCCCCAACCCGCCAGACACCGATCCAGACCCCACCGCTTTCGACAAAGCCGCCAAACGCGCCCTCGATTACTATCTCAAGCCCGAGCCCGACACCGATTCGCCTCCAGGCCAGCTCTTCACCGTAGTGAACGGTGTCGACACCGAATGCCTGCTCGCCAACCTCAGCGAAACCCTGGCTTCGGCCGATGCCATGATCAGCGACCTGGCCTTTGAACTGGATGGTTCGCGACGACATGTAGCATTGGGTATTCAGCAGTTGATCGAGTTGGGCGGATTGCTGGCTAACCGCGCGCTGGATAACGGCGATCCGCGCTAGCTGGTCCACTCAATCCGTGGCGAGGGGATTTATCCCCGTTGGGGCGCGAAGCGCCCCCATTCAAATTGCCTGGCACACCAGGGTGTTGGGTCTGGGGCTGCTTCGCAGCCCAGCGGGGATAAATCCCCTCGCCACAAGTGCATGTACATCTGCAAGTGCATCTGCAACTTTAAATCCCTGCTTTACGGAATATTCGAATTTCCATATATTCCCCATTCGCTCATCCAGACTGTTTCCCTTCATGTCCGAATCCCACAATCCCGTCGATGTCTTCAAGGCGCTGGCCGACGACACCCGAACTCGCATCGCGCTGTTGGTGGCCCGCGAGGGTGAGTTATGTGTCTGTGAACTCACCGCGGCGCTGGACCTGAGCCAGCCGAAGATCTCCCGGCACCTGGCGCAGTTGCGCAATGCCGGCCTGCTCAACGACCGGCGCCAGGGGCAGTGGGTTTACTACCGCCTGCATCCACAATTGCCATCTTGGGTGCGTACTCTGTTGGAACAAGCGTTGGCGGCCAACAGCGCCTGGCTGGCGGTGGATGTGCAGCGTTTGGGCGCGATGACCGATCGTCCGGTGGCGCGTTGCTGCTGATGTCTTCTTTTCAATCTCTCTTTCAAGGCTGTTACGCATGCTCATCGCGTCGTTGATTTTTCTGCTGACCATCACACTGGTGATCTGGCAACCCAAGGGGCTCGGCGTTGGCTGGAGCGCGACGCTCGGTGCGGTGCTGGCCTTGTTGAGCGGGGTGGTGCAGGTCGGTGACATTGCGCTGGTGTGGCAGATCATCTGGAACGCCACCGGCACGTTTGTCGCGCTGATCATCATCAGCCTGCTGCTGGACGAGGCGGGGTTCTTCGCCTGGGCGGCCCTGCATGTGGCCCGGTGGGGCCGGGGCAGTGGGCGCAAGCTGTTTGCCTTCATGGTGCTGCTGGGCGCGCTGGTGTCGGCGCTGTTCGCCAATGACGGGGCGGCGCTGATCCTGACCCCCATCGTGATCTCGATGCTGCTGGCGTTGCGTTTTTCCCCGGCGGCGACCTTGGCGTTCGTGATGGGCGCCGGTTTCATTGCCGACACCGCGAGCCTACCGCTGGTGGTGTCGAACCTGGTCAACATTGTCTCGGCGGACTTCTTCGGCATCGGTTTCAACCGCTACGCAGCGGTCATGGTGCCGGTGAACCTGGTCAGCGTGGCGGCCAGCCTGGCGATCCTGCTGTGGTTCTTTCGTCGGGACATTCCGAGCGACTACGACCCGCATCAACTGGACGATCCAGCGAGCGCGATCCACGACAAGGCGACCTTTTATGCTGGTTGGGTAGTGCTGGTGATTCTGCTGGTGGGCTGCTTTGCCCTGGAGCCGCTGGGGATTCCCATCAGCGCGATTTCGGCGGTCTGTGCCGCGTTGCTGCTGGCTGTCGCCGCCCATGGTCACAAGATCTCCACCCGCAAGGCGATGAAGGAAGCGCCCTGGCAGATCGTGATCTTCTCCCTCGGCATGTACCTGGTGGTCTATGGCCTGCGCAACGCCGGGCTGACCGGCTACCTGGCCCACTGGCTCGACAGTTTCGCCGACTATGGCGTGTGGGGCGCAGCCATGGGCACCGGGCTGTTGACGGCGTTGCTCTCGTCGGTCATGAACAACCTGCCGACGGTGCTGATCGGCGCCTTGTCCATCGATGCCAGCCAGGCCACCGGGGTGGTGAAGGAGGCGATGATCTACGCCAACGTCATCGGCAGCGACCTGGGCCCGAAAATCACCCCTATCGGCAGCTTGGCGACTTTGCTTTGGTTGCATGTGCTGGCGCGCAAGAACATTCAGATCGGCTGGGGGTATTACTTCAAGGTCGGGATCGTGCTGACGGCGCCGGTGTTGCTGGTGACGTTGGCGGCGCTGGCGTTGCGGTTGTCCTTCTAGAACCGAGTTGGCTTCATCGCGAGCAAGCTCGCTCCCACAAGGGCGCGCGTTCCAATGTGGGAACTCACTTTTGCAGAAAGGTGCTTTCCAATGTGGGAGCGAGCTTGCTCGCGATGAGGTCCTGACAGGCAGCACAAGGCTCAGCCATTGCCCGGCACATCCGGCCAGCGATCCGCCACCAGGAACAGCCGCTCGGCCTCTTCCCACTCACCCTCGGCGTTTTCCGTCAGGCGCACCATCAGTTGCGCCGGCGCCATGGGGTCGAGCGCCATTCGCCAGGCGTCCAGTTGCTCGGTGCTCCAGGTCTGGTCCGCCGGATAATGGGCTGGAGCCAGCCAGGCGGCGCGGGGCAGGGGTTGCCAGCGGCCTGGCGGGCGTTGGGCGACGAAGGCGGGCCAATCGCGCTGATGCAGCCAACTGCCCCGCAGATGCCTGGGGTGCGCACCGGCCGGTGGTTCGGCCTGGCCCGGCCAGGGGTACAGCAAATAACCGCCGAGCCAGAGCTCGGAACGAAACACCTCGCTGCCGGACGGTTCAATGCCCAGCGCCGCCAGGGCCTCGCGGCTTTCCGGGCGCGTCGAGATCGGTAGCTGGTGCTCGCGCAGATGCGCCAGTTTACGGTCGAGGCGGTCGTGGCACCCCGGGCCGAGCCACTGCGCGGGGTCCTGGCCATTGCCATGCTGGGGGCCGAGGTACAACTTGATCGCCAATTCCAGATGATGGACGCCGTCGCCATCGCGCAGCAGCAGGTCCAACTCACCCAGCGTATGGCCGGCGTGCCGGATCGGCAGGTTCGCGGCAATCAGCTCGATGCCCGGCGCGTGTTGCACGGCAAACTGCCACAGCCTTTCGTAATACAGGCCCAGGCGCCGTGTCCGCCCTTGGGACAGGCAATGCAATAGCGGATAGCTGTCACGGTCCAGTTGCCGCAACCAGTGTTCCAGCCGATGGGGATCCTGCACCCAGCCGCTGCCGGTCAGGGGGTGGCGCTGGGGCCAGGGTGGGTCGATGAGCATCGGCGGGGCGAGTATCGCCCACGCCAGATCGCGCACTTCGGGATGGCGCAGGCGGCGGGGCAAGTCCAGCAATTCGGGAAACAGGATCATCTTGCGAGCATAGCCGCTATGCGGCCAATGCTGTCAATTCAGAAAGGTAAAGCTCCCTCGCCACGGTGATTCAGGTAAACCTTGAATAACAGCATTGCGCCACGTGAAGGCTTAAAGAATTTTGTCTATGGAGCGCTTTCGCCCATAATCGTGGTTTTCGCCCGCCGCAGACCTTCGCAGGAGCCTCATGGAGCAATTTCGCAATATCGGCATCATCGGTCGCCTGGGCAGTTCACAGGTGTTGGACACCGTTCGCCGTCTCAAACGTTTCCTCCTGGAGCGGCACCTGCATGTGATCCTCGAAGATACCATCGCCGAAGTGCTGCCGGGCCATGGCCTGCAGACGTCGTCGCGCAAGATGCTCGGCGAAGTCTGTGACATGGTGATCGTAGTCGGCGGCGATGGCAGCCTGTTGGGGGCCGCCCGGGCCCTGGCGCGGCACAACGTTCCCGTGCTGGGCATCAACCGGGGCAGCCTGGGTTTCCTGACCGATATCCGCCCCGACGAGCTGGAAACCAAGGTCGCCGAAGTGCTGGACGGCCACTACCTGGTGGAAAACCGCTTCCTGCTGCAGGCCGAGGTCCGTCGTCACGCCGAGGCCATCGGCCAGGGCGACGCCCTCAATGACGTGGTGCTGCACCCCGGCAAATCCACGCGCATGATCGAATTCGAGCTGTACATCGACGGCCAGTTCGTCTGCAGCCAGAAGGCCGACGGCCTGATCGTCGCCACGCCCACCGGCTCCACGGCCTATGCGCTTTCCGCGGGTGGCCCGATCATGCACCCCAAGCTCGACGCTATTGTGATTGTGCCCATGTACCCCCATACCTTGTCTGGGCGACCTATCGTGGTCGATGGCAACAGTGAGCTGAAAATCGTCGTGTCCAAGGATATGCAGATCTACCCGCAAGTGTCCTGTGACGGTCAGAACCATTTCACCTGCGCGCCGGGTGACACCATCACCGTCAGCAAGAAGGCGCAGAAGCTGCGCTTGATCCATCCGCTGGATCACAACTACTACGAAGTCTGCCGGACCAAGCTCGGCTGGGGTAGCCGGTTGGGGGGTGGAGGCGACTGATGCTCGATCCTGCGCGCAGTTACGACCTGATCGGCGACGTGCACGGATGCGCCTTGACCCTTGAACGCCTGCTGGACCAACTCGGTTACCACAAGCAGGGCGGGGTCTGGCGGCATCCGTCGCGCATGGCCGTGTTCCTGGGGGACATCATTGACCGGGGCCCACGCATCCGCGAGGCGCTGCACATCGTCCATGACATGGTGATGGCCGGCCAGGCGTTGTGCATCATGGGCAACCACGAGTTCAATGCCCTGGGCTGGAGCACGCCGGCACTGCCAGGCAGTGGCCAGCGTTACGTGCGCGAACACACCCCGCGCCATGCCCGCCTGCTCAACGAAACCCTGACTCAATTCGAGCAGCATCCCGGCGACTGGCATGACTTTCTCAAGTGGTTCTATGAGCTGCCGGTGTTTGTCGACGCCGGCCGTTTCCGGGTGGTGCATGCCTGTTGGGACGCGGGTCTGATCGAGCCGCTGCGCGGCCTGTTCCCGGACGGCTGCATCGACGAGCATTTCCTCCAGGCCTCGGCGGAACCGGGCAGCTTTGCCTGCACGGTGTTCGATCGCTTGCTGCGCGGCACCGACATGCGCCTGCCCCATGGCCAGACCCTCACTGGCGGCGACGGCCTGACCCGTTCGTTTTTCCGGACCAAATTCTGGGAAGACAACCCGCAAACCTACGGCGACATCGTGTTCCAGCCCGACGCCTTGCCTGAACCGGTGGCCCGCACGCCGCTGTCGCCGGAAGAAAAGAACAACCTGCTGCGCTATGGCGTCCATGAACCGCTGTTGTTCGTCGGTCACTACTGGCGCAGTGGCAAACCCGCGCCGATCCGCCAGAACCTGGCCTGCCTGGATTACAGCGCGGTGCTCTACGGCAAGTTGGTGGCGTACCGCCTGGACCAGGAAACTCGCCTGGATCCGCACAAATTTGTCTGGGTCGATGTCGAGCGGCCGGAGATGATGCAATGAGTGTCGTCGCCGTATTGCGCTTGCCCCTGGCCGTGGATTTGAGCGGGTTCGTCAAGCTGTTGCAACGCATGCAGGTGCCCCATCGGGTCAGCGAAGAGGCCGGTGAGCAGGTGCTTTGGGTGCCCGATGAAATCAGCGAGGACGTGCGCTCCCTGTATGCGCGCTTCCCGGCCGGCGATCCCGAGCAACAGCTGGAATTGCCAGCCAGTGACAGCACCTCGCGCCGGGCCGGATTCTTCCAGCAACTGAGCCGTAGCCCGGTCACCGCCCTGGTGTTGCTGCTGAGTCTGATCGTCGGTGCCGTGACTCTGTTGGGGGAAAATCTGCAAACCCTGCGCTGGCTGACCTTCCTGGAGTTTCGGGTCGTCGGTGACTACATCCAATTCACGCCCCTGGGCGACAGTCTGGCGGCGGGGCAGTGGTGGCGTCTGGTGACACCGATGCTGATCCATTTCGGTTTCCTGCACATCGCCATGAATGGCATGTGGTACTGGGAGCTGGGGCGGAGGATCGAGGCCCGGCAGGGCGGAATCAACCTGCTGGGGCTGACGTTGCTGTTCAGTCTCGTGTCCAACTATGCCCAGTATGTGTTCAGCGGCGCGACGCTGTTCGGCGGTTTGTCCGGGGTGTTGTACGGACTGCTGGGGCACTGCTGGATCTATCAACTGCTGGCGCCGAACCCGGCCTATCACTTGCCCCGTGGGGTGTTGGTGATGATGCTGGTGTGGCTGGCGCTGTGTCTGTCGGGGCTGGTCTCGCTGATCGGTTTCGGCGAAATCGCGAATGCGGCCCACGTCGGCGGGTTGCTCATCGGTTGCTTCACCGGTTTGTTGGGTGGGCTTTTCGCTCGCCGTAAAATGGCCCTCTGATTGGCGTTTGTGCCTCTTGAATATGCGCGATTGCGCGGAGAACCCATGTCCTCGTTCAACGAAATGATCAAAAACATCACCCCGGACATCTACCAAAGCCTGAAACTGGCGGTGGAAATCGGTAAATGGTCCGATGGCAACAAACTCACCGCCGAGCAGCGCGAATTGTCGCTGCAGGCGATGATTGCCTGGGAAGTCCAGAACTTGCCCGAAGAAGAGCGCACCGGCTACATGGGCCCGCAGGAGTGCCACTCGAAGTCGACCGAGGTGCCAAACCTCCTGTTCAAGTCGGACGCCATCCATTGATCGAGATTGGCCGCGGTGCAATCAGCAAGATGTCGGCGCGCCTTGACGGGCCGACCGTTCAATACGCCTTTCGCCTGGGCGATACCGAGGTGCCGGTCAACCCGCTGATTGGCAGCACGGTGCGCCTGGAGTTTCTCGGTGCGATCCACTGCACCCATTGCGGACGCCGGACCAAGACCAGTTTCAGCCAGGGTTATTGCTACCCTTGCATGACCAAGTTGGCCCAATGCGACCTGTGCATTATGAGCCCCGAGCGCTGCCATTTCGAGGCGGGCACCTGCCGCGATCCGGCGTGGGGCGAGCAGTTCTGCATGACCGATCATGTGGTGTACCTGGCCAATTCCTCGGGCGTGAAGGTCGGCATCACCCGCGCCACGCAACTGCCGACCCGCTGGCTGGACCAGGGCGCCAGCCAGGCGCTGCCGATCCTGCGGGTCGCCACGCGCCAGCAATCGGGGTTTGTCGAAGACCTGTTCCGCAGCCAGGTGGCGGATAAGACCAACTGGCGCGCGTTGCTCAAGGGCGACGCGGTGGCGGTGGACCTGCCCCGGATCCGTGACTCGCTGTTCGAAAGCTGCGCCGAGGGATTGCAGGGCTTGCAGGAACGATTTGGCCTGCAAGCGATCCAGACCATAGCGGACGTCGAGCCCATCGAGATCCGTTATCCGGTGGAGCAATACCCGGCCAAGATCGTCAGCTTCAATCTGGACAAGAACCCGATCGCCGAAGGCACGCTGCTGGGGATCAAGGGCCAGTACCTGATTTTCGACACCGGCGTGATCAACATTCGTAAATACACGGCTTACCAGCTCGCCGTGCATCAGTAGAAGGATTCGACCCATGCGCACCGAACAACCGAAGATGATTTACCTGAAGGACTATCAGGCGCCCGAGTACCTGATCGACGAGACACACCTGACCTTCGAGTTGTTCGAGGACCACAGCCTGGTCCATGCGCAACTGGTGATGCGCCGCAATCCCGAGCGCGGTGCCGGGTTGCCGCCCCTGGTGCTCGATGGCCAGCACCTGGAGCTGGTCTCGCTCAAGCTCGATGACGCTGACCTGGGGCAGGGTGATTACCAGCTGGACGATAGCCACCTGACGCTGCAGCCCAAGGTCCAGACCTTTACGATTGACACCACCGTCCGGATCCACCCGGAAACCAACACCGCCCTGGAAGGCTTGTACAAGTCTGGCAGCATGTTCTGCACCCAGTGCGAGGCCGAAGGTTTCCGCAAGATCACCTATTACCTCGACCGCCCGGATGTAATGAGCAAGTTCACCACCACCGTGGTGGCCGAGCAGCACAGCTATCCGGTGCTGCTGTCCAACGGCAACCCGATTGCCAGTGGCCCCGGCGAAGACGGCCGGCACTGGGCGACCTGGGAAGACCCGTTCAAGAAACCCGCGTATCTGTTTGCCCTGGTGGCCGGTGACCTGTGGTGCGTCGAAGACACCTTCACCACGATGAGTGAGCGCAGCGTGGCGCTGCGCATCTATGTCGAGCCGGAAAACATCGACAAATGCCAGCACGCCATGACCAGCCTGAAGAAGTCGATGCGCTGGGACGAAGAAGTGTACGGGCGTGAATACGACCTGGACATCTTCATGATTGTCGCGGTCAACGACTTCAACATGGGCGCCATGGAGAACAAGGGTCTCAACATCTTCAACTCCAGCGCCGTGCTGGCCCGCGCCGAAACCGCCACCGACGCCGCGCACCAGCGGGTCGAGGCGATCGTTGCCCACGAATATTTCCACAACTGGTCGGGCAACCGCGTGACCTGCCGCGACTGGTTCCAGCTGTCGCTCAAGGAAGGCTTCACGGTGTTCCGCGATGCCGGGTTCTCGGCCGACATGAACTCCGCCACCGTCAAGCGTATCCAGGACGTGGCTTACCTGCGCACCCACCAGTTCGCTGAAGACGCAGGCCCCATGGCCCACCCGGTGCGTCCGGACAGCTTCATCGAGATCTCCAATTTCTACACCCTGACCGTGTACGAAAAGGGGTCGGAAGTGGTCGGCATGATCCACACCCTGCTGGGGCCAGAGGGTTTCCGCAAGGGCAGCGACCTGTACTTCGAGCGTCACGACGGCCAAGCCGTGACCTGCGATGACTTCATCAAGGCCATGGAAGATGCCAATGGCGTCGACCTGGCCCAGTTCAAACGCTGGTACAGCCAGGCCGGTACGCCACGGCTGGCGGTGAGCGAGGCCTACGACGCCACGGCCAAGACCTACAGCCTGACCTTCAGCCAGAGTTGCCCGCCAACCCCGGACAAGCAGGAAAAACTGCCTTTCGTGATCCCCGTCGAACTTGGCTTGCTGGACAGCAAGGGCGCTGAAATACCGTTGCGCCTGGCCGATGAAGCGGCGGCAAGCGGCACCTCCCGGGTGATCTCGGTGACTGAAGCCGAGCAGACCTTCACCTTCGTCGACATTGCCGAACAACCTTTGCCATCGTTGCTGCGCGGCTTCTCGGCGCCGGTGAAGCTGAGCTTCCCGTACAGCCGCGACCAGTTGATGTTCCTGATGCAACACGACAGCGACGGCTTCAACCGCTGGGATGCCGGCCAGCAGTTGTCGGTGCAAGTGTTGCAGGAACTGATCGCCCAGCATCAGCAGGGCGCCAGCCTGTCACTGGACCCGCGCCTGGTCAGTGCGCTACGCACCGTGCTGTCGGACGAATCCCTGGACCAGGCCATGGTCGCGGAAATGCTCTCGCTGCCAAGCGAGGCCTATCTGGCGGAAATCAGCGAAGTGGCCGACGTCGACGCGATCCATGCCGCCCGCGAGTTCGCTCGCCGACAGTTGGCCGAGAACCTGTTCGAAGGCCTGTGGCTGCGTTATGAAGCCAACCGTGACCTGTCGAAACGCACGCCGTATGTGGCCGAGGCCGAGCATTTCGCCCGGCGTGCGTTGCAGAACATCGCGCTGTCGTACCTGATGCTCACCGACAAGCCCGAGGTGTTGAGTGCGACCCTGGAGCAGTTCGACAGCGCCGATAACATGACCGAACGCCTCACGGCGTTGGCGGTGTTGGTCAATTCGCCGTTCGAAGCCGAGAAGGCCAAGGCCCTGGAAGTGTTCGCGGAAAACTTCAAGGGCAATCCGCTGGTCATGGACCAATGGTTCAGCGTCCAGGCCGGCAGCCCGTTGCCCGGTGGCCTGGCGCGGGTCAAGGCGCTGATGGAGCACCCGGCGTTCAATATCAAGAACCCGAACAAGGTGCGGGCACTGGTCGGCGCGTTCGCCGGGCAGAACCTGATCAACTTCCACGCCGCCGACGGTTCGGGTTATCGCTTCCTGGCGGACCTGGTGATCCAGCTCAATGGCTTCAACCCACAGATCGCCTCCCGGCAGCTGGCGCCACTTACCCGCTGGCGCAAATACGACAGCGCCCGCCAGGCGTTGATGAAGGGTGAACTGGAACGCATCCTGGCGTCGGGCGGGCTGTCGGCCGATGTGTTTGAAGTGGTGAGCAAGAGCTTGGCATAAACAGGCAGCGTCGTACCTTTGTGGCGAGGGAGCTTGCTCCCGCTGGCCTGCGAAGCAGGCCCGATCCTGGTTCCCTTTCGCTGCGAATAGCGGGTGGACCAAGGTCAGGGAGTCCTTCGGCCTCCAGCGGGAGCAAGCTCCCTCGCCACATTCATCACCCTCGCGAATGTCTTCTTATTCGCCCTTGGCCTATATGCCCCTGGTTAACAAAAGATAACGTGGCGTCGATTGTCAGACCTTTCGAAAGCCCGATAGGATAGACCCGCTTGCAAAGTGGCTCTAGATTGCAGGTTTCAGGGCTATGCTCAATGCCTGGCAATGTGGAAGAACCGCTTATGGCGCCCTGAAAAGGTTGATGACCTAACAATAATAATGGGGGAAAGGTCTATGAATGAGCCTGTCATGGCTGTGGGCCGCTGCCGCCCGCCAATGCTGCGCAAAGTCGCGTTGCTGGCTGCGGTGCTCTCGCTGCTGGGCTCTGCCGTGTTGTCGGCACCGGTGATGGCTGTTGCGGCGTCGACGTCCGACGTCATTTACTCCGTCGAATCGGCCAAGGCCAGCAAAACCCTGATGCTCGATGTGGCCCACGCCGGCCAGCGCCTGGTGGCGGTCGGTGATCGTGGGCACATTGTCTATTCCGACGACCAGGGCACGTCCTGGACCCAGGCCAAGGTGCCGAGCCGACAACTGCTCACCGCGGTCTTTTTCGTCGACGACAAACACGGCTGGGCCGTGGGGCACGATGCGCAGATCCTCGCCAGCGACGACGGTGGCAGCACCTGGACCAAGCAATACGAAGACCTCACCCGTGAAGCGCCGCTGCTGGACGTCTGGTTCAAGGACGCCAATAACGGTTTTGCCGTGGGCGCCTACGGTGCGCTGTTGGCAACCACCGATGCCGGCAAGCACTGGGAAGACGTCAGCGATCGCCTCGACAACGAAGACCAGTTTCACCTCAACGCGATCACTGCCGTGAAAGACGCTGGGCTGTTCATCGTGGGCGAGGCCGGCAGCATGTTCCGCTCCAGCGACGACGGCCAGACCTGGGAAAAGCTTGAAGGCCCGTACGAAGGTTCGCTGTTCGGGGTCATCGGCACGGCCCAGCCCTCGACGCTGCTGGCCTACGGCTTGCGCGGCAATCTCTATCGCTCCACCGACTTCGGCGATACCTGGGAACAGGTCGAGCTCAAGGCTGCCCGGGGTGCCCTGGAGTTCGGCCTGTCAGGGGCCACGTTGTTGCCGGACGGTTCCATCGTGATCGTCGGCAACGGCGGTAGCGTGGTGCGCAGTACCGACGACGGCGTGACCTTCAGCGTGTTCAACCGTCCGGATCGGATTTCCGTGGCGGCCGTCACGACTGCGGGCAACGGCAACCTGATCCTGGCGGGACAAGGGGGCGTGCGCGCCACCACCTCCACCGGCGCCGAACTGAGCAAATGAGTCAGGCCTATAAGACGGGCATAAAAACAAGAAGGCGGACCCCATGAGCAGTCATCACCAAGACAAGGCGACGTTCCTCGAGCGCCTGATTTTCAACAACCGCCCGGCAGTGATCGTCATTTGCCTGCTGGTCAGCGTTTTCCTGTTCTGGCAGGCCACGCTGATCCGGCCGTCCACCAGTTTCGAAAAGATGATCCCCCTTGAGCACCCCTTCATCCAGAAGATGCTCGAACACCGCAATGACCTGGCGAACCTGGGCAACACGGTGCGGATTTCCGTGGAGGCCACCAACGGCGATATCTTCTCCAAGGAATACATGGAGACCCTGCGCCAGATCCACGACGAAGTCTTCTACATCTCCGGCGTCGACCGCTCCGGGCTCAAGTCGCTGTGGAGCCCGAGCGTGCGTTGGACCGAAGTGACGGAGGAGGGCTTCGCCGGCGGCGAGGTGATCCCCCAGAGCTACAACGGCTCGGCCGACAGCCTCGACCTGCTGCGTAACAACGTGCTCAAGTCCGGTCAGGTCGGGCGTTTGGTGGCGAACGATTTCAAGTCGAGCATCGTCGACATCCCGCTGTTGGAGTCCTACCCGGATCCCCAGGACCAGGGCAAATTGCTCGCCCTGGACTACCAGAAGTTCTCCCACGAGCTTGAAGACAAGATCCGCAACAAGTTCGAAGCCCAGAACCCCAACGTGCAGATCCACATCGTCGGCTTCGCCAAGAAGGTCGGCGACCTGATCGACGGGCTGGTCATGGTGGTGCTGTTCTTCGGCGTGGCCTTCGTCATCACGCTGATCCTGCTGTACTGGTTCACGAACTGCATGCGCAGCACCGTTGCGGTGTTGACCACCACCCTGGTGGCGGTGGTCTGGCAACTGGGGCTGATGCATGCGGCCGGTTTCGGCCTCGATCCGTACTCGATGCTGGTGCCGTTCCTGATCTTCGCCATCGGCATTTCCCATGGCGTGCAGAAAATCAACGGCATCGCCTTGCAGTCCAGCGAGGCGGATAACGCCCTGACGGCGGCGCGGCGCACCTTCCGGCAGTTGTTCCTGCCGGGCATGATCGCAATCCTGGCGGACGCCGTCGGTTTCATCACGTTGCTGATCATCGACATCGGCGTGATCCGCGAACTGGCCATCGGCGCCTCCATCGGCGTGGCGGTGATCGTGTTCACCAACCTGATCCTGCTGCCGGTGGCGATCTCCTACGCCGGCATCAGCAAGCGCGCGGTCGAGCGCAGTAAAAAAGATGCGACCCGCGAACATCCGTTCTGGCGCCTGCTGTCGAACTTCGCCAGCGCCAAGGTTGCGCCGGTGTCCATTGCCCTGGCGGTGATCGCTTTTGGCGGTGGCCTCTGGTACAGCCAGAACCTGAAGATCGGCGATTTGGATCAGGGGGCGCCGGAACTGCGTCCGGACTCACGCTACAACCAGGACAACAACTTCATCATCAGCAACTATTCCACCAGCTCCGATGTGCTGGTGGTGATGGTCAAGACCAAGACCGAAGGCTGCTCGCGCTACGAGGCCATGGCGCCTATCGACGAACTGATGTGGAAGATGCAGAACACCGAGGGCGTGCAATCGGCGATTTCCTTGGTGACCGTGTCCAAGCAGATGATCAAGGGCATGAACGAGGGCAACCTGAAATGGGAAACCCTGTCGCGCAACCCTGACGTGCTGAACAACTCCATTGCCCGGGCCGATGGCCTGTACAACAACAGCTGCTCCCTGGCGCCGGTGCTGGTGTTCCTCAACGACCACAAGGCCGAGACCCTGGACCGGGCAGTGAAGGCGGTGCAGGACTTTGCCAAGGAAAACAACCGCGATGGCCTTGAGTTCATCCTTGCCGCCGGTAACGCCGGAATCGAGGCCGCTACCAACGAAGTGATCAAGGAGTCGGAGCTGACTATCCTGATCCTGGTGTACATCTGCGTGGCGACCATGTGCATGATCACCTTCCGTTCCTGGGCGGCGACGCTGTGCATCGTGCTGCCACTGGTGCTGACCTCGGTGCTGGGCAACGCCCTGATGGCGTTCATGGGCATCGGCGTGAAGGTCGCGACCTTGCCGGTGGTGGCGCTGGGCGTGGGGATTGGCGTGGACTACGGCATCTACATCTACAGTCGTCTGGAAAGCTTCCTGCGGGCCGGATTGCCGTTGCAGGAGGCGTACTACCAAACGCTGAAATCCACCGGCAAGGCCGTGCTGTTCACCGGCCTGTGCCTGGCCATCGGTGTCTGCACCTGGATCTTCTCGGCCATCAAGTTCCAGGCGGACATGGGGTTGATGCTGACGTTCATGCTGCTGTGGAACATGTTCGGCGCGCTGTGGCTGCTGCCGGCGCTGGCACGGTTCCTGATCAAGCCTGAGAAACTGGCGGGGCAGAAGGGCAATTCGTTGTTTGCGCACTGACTGCTGGCAGAATGCAATGCTGCAACCTTGAGACTATCCACTCAAGGGAGCCTGGAATGTTCTGTGGCGAGGGAGCTTGCTCCCGCTGGGCGTGAAGCAGCCCCCAAGCCTGACACCTCGTTACAACTGGCTGATCGCACCCAGCCTTTTGGGGCTGCTGCGCAGCCCAGCGGGGATAAATCCCCTCGCCACAAGAAGTCTTCAGTCCGGGTTTATGTGGCGAGGGAGCTTGCTCCCGCTGGGCTGCGAAGCAGCCCCCAAACCAGGCACCTCGGTGTAACTGGCTGATCGCGCCCAGCCTTTTTGGGGCTGCTGCGCAGCCCAGCGGGAGCAAGCTCCCTCGCCACGGGTTTTATGTTTGGCCATGGGCTGGGTGAATCAGGCAGTTCAGCCACTTTTACCAAGCACGAACCTGTGGTGAGGGGATTTATCCCCGTTGGGCTGCGAAGCAGCCCTCAAACCAGGCACCTCGGTATAGCTGGCTGTTCGCACCCAGCCTTTTTGGGGCTGCTGCGCAGCCCCGCGGGGATAAATCCCTTCGCCACAAGAAGTCCTCAGTCCGGGTTTATGTGGCGAGGGAGCTTGCTCCCGCTGGGCTGCGAAGCAGCCCCCAAACCAGGCACCTCGGTGTAACCGGCTGATCGCACCCAGCTTTTTTGGGGCTGCTGCGCAGCCCAGCGGGAGCAAGCTCCCTCGCCACAATGAGTTACCGCCGTCTCAAGTGGGCAGCGTTTTGCTCTTTCACCGTGATCAAGGCGCCAATGGCAAGAACTTGCTTTGCGCCAACGGCCTGCCGATCTGTCCTCGATGCACATTCACCACCGCGTAAGGGCTTTTCGCCTTGGCCAGCATTGAATGGTAGTGCTCCTTGCGCTGTTCCTTGGTTTTCAAATGCGCGACGCTAAAGTCAGCTTTTGGCGTGTCCGCCGCTTCGTAATGAAAGTGCGCATACCAGAGGGGCCAACCGTCCCGGTCATTGATGGCGTACTCCTGGAGGAAATCCTTGCGCTCGCCTTTCAAGGCTTTGCGTTCACCGAGCATCGCGACTTGCACCAGGTTTTTCTCGAACAGGTAGCGAAGGTTGCTGTCGGTGGGCGGCAGTTTCAGGCTCAATTCGGTGCGCAGCTCGCTGCCCCGGGTGGTCAGGCGCGAAACGGCGTCTGACAGTTGCCCGGTCAGTGTTTGATCGGCTGCGGTGCGCGGGTTTTTCGAGGCGGTGAAGGCTCGTTCGAGTTCTTCGGACAGCTTGCGGTAGCGACTTGCCTCATTGCTCAGGATTTCTTCGATTTCCTGAGGGAAGCGGCACTGGGTTTTATAGCGCTCGGCGTTCGCCAGACTGTTGTCCAGTTGCCCGAGCAGTTTTCGTGCATCGGCCTTGATCGCTTTGACTGAGCGTGTGCGGGGTGCCGGGGCCGGTCGTTGGACTTCGACGATGTCCCAGACGTCGTCGTGTTGCGAGTAGGTGGCGAGCAGCCTGTCGTCGACTTCAGAGCGCAGCTCGACAACCTCGATCGGCAGTGACGTGCCGGCCGGCTTCAAGTCACCAATCAACACGCCGCTCTTGCGCGTCTTGATCACCTTTTTCTGCGGACGTCCGGCAGCTGTCCTGCTGCGTTTGGGCGGGCGCCTGCGGGGCTGCGGCTCGGGCTTGATTTCGGCGGCCAGCTTCGTGGACGCCTCTTCATAAAGACCCTCGACCAGCCTGAACAGCCTGCCGAAATAAGACGTGTCCATGTCAGCGGCATTGAGGGCTTTCATGCCCTGCATGGCATCGAGTGCCGCGCCATAGTGTTCAATCAGGCTTTCCAGGACCTCGATCTGTTCCGATGGGGTCAGCTCGTAGGTGCTCAGGTCGGATTGGGAGCTCGCCTGCTCCATCAACAGCTTGGTGATGCTGTGCAGGTTCTCGGGAAGATTGGAGTCGGGATCCTTGAATATCAGTGCCGCCAGCGTAGGCACTTGCAGGGCCTTGGTGGCCAATGCTGTTCGTTCACCTAATGGACGGTCCAGGGTCAGGCGCTCGAAGACTTGCGCGCCGGCGGCATCCAGGTTCAACAGCGCTTCCAGATAACGATCCCTGAGTTCCAGCCAATAGATCGAGCGATCGTTGATGTCACTCAAGGCGTTCAGGTAGTCGAAATAATCGAGAAGGTTGCCAGCGACATTCGCTTGAAGGGTCGAAAAATCTTGCGTGAATTGGCCATAAGCGGCATCCAGCGCCGTCAGCTCGAATTCGTTGATCAGGAAGCCCTTGCGGGCGTTGTTGACCACGTTCTCCATCAAGGCGCGAATGATGCCGGGGGGTAATTGCATATCGTGGCTGGCATATTCGGTGACGTTGTCCAGCAGCTTCAGATAGGTGTCAGTCTGCTCCTCAAGGAGCTTGTAGAACCGCGCCCGCTTGTCCGCGCGTTGCGCCTCGGTAAAGTTGCCTGCCTGGGTCCTGGTCATGACTTCCTGGGCGGTATCCAGGGCGCGTTGCCGATCGGCCTCGTCCTTGTAATAACCCTTCAGCAGCTCGCTCAGTTCGGCCGCGCGTTGGGCCTTGAGGTCCCGCAGTTTGGCCAGGCGCTTGGGCGGCATGCCCCCTCGCAGGCGCAGACGCAGGTCGATGGACCAGTTGCCGCGGGCATCGGGTTGCAACACTGGGCCATTCTGGGTCGGATCCCGCGGGGCGAGCGGGTTGACGATGATCGCGCTGCCGTCCGATTCCGGGGTCACCTGATACATTTTTCCGTCCACCAGGGCGTGCCAGGTGTTCCGGATGACGTACAGGCCCGTGTAGGGGCCGTATTTTGTCGGCTCGGGCATGGATGCCGGTTGGCTTACCTGAAAACGCTGCAGGCGGGCGAGTTGCTCCGGTGTCAGCCGACGGCGGGCGCTGGCGAAACTGAGGTCCAGGTTTCTGCTGGTGTTCTCCAAGCGTGCGCCTGGCAAGGCCACCGGCCCCTCATGAATGCTCGGTGGCGCGGGTGCGGGCCACTGCTCCGGGATGATGCGCGGCGCGGGAGGGCGCATCGCCTGTTCCTTAAGTGTCTCAGGCAATGCTGCAGCGAGAGGTGCACGGAGGGATGGCAGTTGGCTTACCAGCATGACGAGGTTGAGCAGCGAGTCGACGGCGGCGAGTTCTCGTGTCAACGGATCGGCGCTACTCAAGGCAGGGATGTCACGGCTGGCAATGGCCATCAAGCTCCATAGCCAGGCGGTAGCCATGGCTGGGCCGCGTAGCAACGGCATCAACAGCGTATTGAACAGCAGGTTCCATCCCTCGAGGAGAACGGCCCAGCGACTCTCGCTATTGGAAACTGAGGCCCGATCAGCCTGGCTTACCAGAGCTCGGGCATTGCTCCCATACAAGTACTCCATCAGTTCGCCGTTATGCAGGAATTGCCACAATTCGTCGTTGACACTGCCGTCAGCCAGCGTCGCCGGGGCGGGCTTGGCAGGAGCGCTGAACTCATCGCCTTGGAAAAAACGCACGATGTGCGGTTCCAGAAACCCTCCATCCGCGTAGATCGGTCGCGCGGAATCAGTCATCCAAGTCAGGATGCTGTTTTGTAGGTCTCCGGGGGCGACGATGGCTTCCAGCAGCGCCTCGCGTGTGGGGAATTCTTGCAGCGAAGGAGCGTAGAGCGGGCGATACAGCAGGTGCGGGCCGGTCCGGATGTCCAGTGGCTCGATGATGAACATGTTGGTCACGATATCGGGATGTGCCTCGGGTTTGCGCAGGAAGGCCAAGTGCCGAATGACCACCGACCGGTCGTTGACCCGCTGACTGTCAGAATCGGGCTTGAGCACTGCCTCAATCAAGCGCAGGCCTGGGCGGGTAATGCCATTTTCGTTGTTGAGCATCTGTTTCAGCGCTTCCAGCGGCAGTTGCGCCGCGACCTGTTCGGCGAACATTCGCTTGCGCTCTTGGGCTTGAGGCGCATCGTCCAACAGGCGTTGTTGCAGATAACGAGGGTAGGTGGCGCCTATGTCGACCTGCTCGATCAGCCCACCCTTGCGGGTAATGAAATCCGGTGTCAGCCACGCGGGAAGCGGTAGGCCCAGGCGATGGGCGAGTGTCGGGTGGCCACTAGGGCGGGAAACGAGGTTGTTGATCGCCAGTTCGGTCAGGCTCATCGTTCTTTTCTCGATGATTCCGGTAGTTCCGGGGTAACCTGCGGCCACGCTGAAGGTCAGCTGTACATCGTCGGGCTGATACTGGCGGACGTTGAACTTGGCTGCCTGGCTGGCGTTGCTTTGCTGCAGTTGCTGGAGCAAGGCGGCGGCGGCAAAGGCCTTGATGTCCTTGATGTCGCTGAAATAGTTCCGGCCCTGGTGACGTTTTTTGGCGCTGGCCAGGTCCAGGCTATAGTGCTGGAAGGTCGTTTGATCGACGATGGAGGCCTTCTTTAACCAGTTGGGCAGTAGCGGTTCAAGGCGTGCCGAGGTTTCAGGCGTAAGGCTCGGAGCATCTAGCAGATAACGGCTGGGGTCACTCAGCGTTTTATAGAGTGTTGTCAGATCTTGAAGGCCAATGCGCGAAGGCAACTGCACGGCCTGCAGGTCGGCCAGCTGCTGCTCCAGGATCAGGGCCGCCTGGGTCTCGAAGGCATTGCCACTGATCTCGTGACGCTGGCAGGTCACGCTGTCGACGACGTACTGGCTGGCGATCAGCGTGCCCCAGTGCTGAGTGAACGCTTCCAGGGAGTCAAAGACCTGGACCGCGCCGGCAGGGCTGCAAAGCAGCCAGAGCGTCGCGTTGTTCCTGCAGTGGACCAACAGGATGTCGCTGCTGGTCAACACACTGCTGGAGCCGTCCCGAGTGAGTCGGGTCTCCAGGCTATAGGCATAGACGGACGATTGGCCGTGGCGCCGAAAGCGTTGTTGCCGATCGGGCCATTGGACAATCTGGCCCAGGGCTTCCCGGGCCTGTCCAGTGAGGTCCTGTTGTTGCAGGCTGCGGATCTGCGCAAGGTTGCGCAGTACATCGCTGAGCCACTGCCAACGGCTGGTGCCGTCCTGCCTGTCGTCCTGCGGAGCGGTGTCGATGTTGGCGTTCCAATAGCGGGTCAGCGCATCCTCCAGCCCGATCGGTACGGTCCAGGGCAGTTCGAGCAGCAGCTTTTCGATGACCTTCATATCCAGCTTTCCATTGTCTGGCGAAAGAAGTCGCGGTGGCTTGTCGGACAGGAAACTGCGACGCCCCTTGAGATCCTTGAACTCAATGGGGGTGCCAAGCGCCAGGTAATCGAGGACGCGAGGCATGAAGGGTTCAAGCAGGTAGCCGCGGGAGGCCGTATCAGGTGTGGCCAGCCGGGTCTTGGAAAGATCGAAGGCCAGCGTGGGGTATTTTTCCTGGATGGCTTGCTTGAGCATGCGTTGTGCGAACTGCTCGAAGGTCGGGCGACTGGCGAATTGCAGGCTGACGCTCTGTGCCAATGCAGAAGGGTTGTCAGCCGGGGAGGGCGAGGTCATGAGAAATCCTTTTCATGGGGTCATTGGAATTGACGCCTGGAAAAGTATCGATCTCTGGGCTTGTGCGGGCGGTATATAGATACCGCCACGGCGGCTGGAGTGTGTGCCAGGCCACGGCTGGGCCGGGCAAGCTATCAGGAAGGATCGGCGCCCAACACCACGTTCAGCGCACTGCGGGCATCGTCCAGTTGTACCAGGGTGGCATGGCGTGCACCGAGGGCATCGCGGTTCTCGATGGCGGTGAGGATCGCCTTGTGCCGTGGCATCGCCAGTTCATGCAGGTTGGGCCGCTGGTTGGAATGCTTGAGCGCTTCGGCGATGGCGACCGACAACATGTTGCACAGGTTGGCGAGCAGGTCGTTATGAGTGGCGTCGGCGATGCGGCTGTGGAAGTCCAGGTCCGGTTGCAGCACGGCTTCGGGGGTCGGTGCCGCTTCCATGCGCTGGTAGGCTTCGCGGATGGCGGCGATGTCGGCCTCGTCGGCGAACTGGGCGGCGAGGGCCGCGGCGGCCGGCTCGATGATGCTGCGTACGCTGGTCAGCAGGTTGAAGAATTCATTCTGCGGGCTGCTCTGCATCAGCCAATGCAGGACATCCGGGTCGAGCATGTGCCATTCCCGCCGAGGCTTGACCACCGTGCCCACCCGCGGGCGTGAATACACCAGGCCCTTGGCGACCAGCACGCGGGTGGCTTCGCGCAGCACCGGGCGGCTGACGGCGTATTCCTCGCACAGCAAGGCTTCGGCGGGCAGTTTATCGTCCGGCTTGAAACGCCCGGAAACGATCTGCATGCCCAATTCCTGGACGATGCGCGCGTGCATGCTCTTGCGGTCGGAGGGTTTACGGTAATCCATGGGAAGCGGCGCGATCCTGTGCGAGGGGGTGCTGCGCATGATAGCAGGCGCGGCGATGGCGGGTCGCTAGTGCGATTCAATGCTGACGCCGACCTACTGTGGGAGCGAGCTTGCTCGCGATAGCGGTTGAACATTCAACATCTAAGTTGGCTGTCACACCGCCATCGCGAGCAAGCTCGCTCCCACAGGGGATGGATGGGGTCAGTGGGAGTGGCGTTGAACATTCAACATTTGGGTTGACTGTCACACCGCATTCGCGAGCAAGCCCGCTCCCACAGGACCTTCTATTGAGCATGAATCAAGGATCAGTGGGAGTGGCGCGGCACCTCGGCGCCGCGGCAGCCCACCAGGAAGTCGAAGTCACAGCCTTGGTCTGCCTGCAACACATGGTCGATATACAGCTGGCGGTAGCCGCCCACCAGCAGTTGCTGCGGGGGACGATGTCGGCCAGGCGAGCGGCGAGTTCGGCGTCCGGGATGTCCAGGTGCAGACGACCGCTGGCGCAATCGAGTTCGATCCAGTCACCTTCCTTCACCGCGGCCAGAGGCCCGCCGGCTGCGGCTTCCGGTGCTACGTGCAAGACCACGGTGCCGTAGGCGGTGCCGCTCATGCGCGCATCGGAAATCCGCACCATGTCGGTCACGCCCTGGGCCAGCAGCTTGGCCGGCAAGCCCATGTTGCCGACCTCGGCCATGCCCGGATAACCCTTGGGCCCGCAGTTCTTCATCACCAGGATCGAGCTGGCGTCCACATCCAGTTCCGGATCGTTGATCCGGGCCTTGTACTCGTCGAAGTTCTCGAACACCACGGCGCGACCGCGATGCTGCATCAGTTCAGCGGTGGCGGCGGACGGCTTGAGTACCGCTCCCAATGGCGCCAGGTTGCCGCGCAGCACGCAGATGCCGCCGTCGGCGCGGATCGGGTTGTCCAGGGTGCGGATGACTTCATCCTGGCCGTAGATCGGTGCGTCCTTGGTGTTTTCGCCGATGCTCTTGCCGTTGACGGTCAGGGCATTCGGGTTGGGAATCAGATTGGCTTCGCCGAGACGGCGCAGTACGGCGGGCAGGCCACCGGCATAGTAGAACTCTTCCATCAGGAAGCGTCCGGACGGTTGCAGGTCGACGATGGTCGGCATGCCGCGACCGATGCGGGTCCAGTCGTCCAGGTCCAGTTGCACGCCGATGCGTCCGGCGATGGCCTTGAGGTGGATTACCGCGTTGGTGGAGCCGCCAATGGCCGCGTTGACCCGGATGGCGTTTTCGAAGGCTTCCTTGGTCAGGATCTTCGACAGCTTGAGGTCTTCGCGGACCATCTCGACGGCGCGCATGCCGGACATATGGGCCAGCACATAGCGGCGCGCATCCACCGCCGGGATGGCCGCGTTGTGCGGCAGCGACGTGCCGAGGGCTTCGGCCATGCAGGCCATGGTCGAGGCGGTGCCCATGGTGTTGCAGGTGCCGGCCGAGCGGGACATGCCGCCCTCGGCCGCGAGGAAATCGTCAATGGTGATGGTGCCGGCCTTGACCTGCTCGCTCAATTGCCAGACCACGGTGCCCGAACCGATGTCCTGGCCTTTGTGCTTGCCGTTGAGCATCGGCCCGCCAGTGACGACGATGGCCGGCACGTCGCAACTGGCAGCGCCCATCAGCAGGGCGGGGGTGGTCTTGTCGCAACCGGTGAGCAGCACCACGCCGTCAATTGGGTTGCCGCGAATCGCTTCTTCGACGTCCATGCTCGCCAGGTTACGGGTCAGCATGGCGGTGGGGCGCAGGTTCGATTCGCCGTTGGAGAACACCGGGAATTCCACCGGGAAGCCCCCGGCCTCGATCACGCCGCGCTTGACGTGCTCGGCGATCTGGCGGAAATGCGCGTTGCACGGCGTCAGCTCCGACCAGGTGTTGCAGATGCCGATGATCGGCTTGCCGTGGAACTGATGGTCGGCGATGCCCTGATTTTTCATCCAGCTGCGGTACATGAAGCCGTTTTTGTCGGCGGTGCCAAACCATTGGGCCGAGCGCAGGGAGGGTTTCTTATCAGACATGATCGATTCTCTTATTGTATGACTATATTGTTCTAGCGTGAGGGTAACATAAGCGCAATTTACGCCGTTTGGAAGTGTTGTTGGGTAAATAGTATTACTATATAGTCCGATTCAGTGGAGGGATTGTCCTGGCGGTCATTCGCGAGAGAAATCCCCCGAGGTTCCATAACAACAACAATCGGAGACCGGTCCCATGAGCCAGGAATTGCGGCTTATTCGTCGCATCACGCTGAAACTGATTCCCTTCCTGATCCTGCTGTACCTGATCGCTTACGTGGACCGCTCTGCCGTGGGCTTTGCCAAGCTGCACATGGGCGCCGACCTCGGCATCGGCGACGCCGCCTACGGCCTGGGTGCGGGCCTGTTTTTCATCGGTTACTTCCTGCTGGAGATCCCCAGCAACCTGATGCTGGAACGCTTCGGCGCCCGGCGCTGGTTCGCCCGGATCATGATCACCTGGGGCGCCATCACCATCGGCATGGCGTTCGTGCAGGGGCCTCATAGCTTCTATGTGATGCGCTTTTTGCTCGGCGCGGCCGAAGCCGGGTTCTTCCCGGGCGTGCTGTACTACATCACCCAGTGGTTCCCGGTACGCCATCGCGGCAAGATCCTGGGCCTGTTCATTCTGTCCCAACCCATCGCGATGATGATCACCGGCCCGGTGTCCGGCGGCTTGTTGGGCATGGATGGGGTACTGGGCCTGCACGGCTGGCAGTGGTTGTTCATCGTCATCGGCCTGCCGGCGGTGCTGTTGACCTGGCCGGTGCTGCGCTACTTGCCCGATGGTCCGCAACAGGTCAAGTGGATGGACCAGGCCGAGAAGGACTGGCTGACCGGTGAGCTGAAAAAAGATTTGCAGGAGTACGGCCAGACCCGTCACGGCAATCCGCTGCATGCCCTGAAGGACAAGCGCGTCCTGTTGCTGGCGCTGTTCTACCTGCCGGTGACCCTGAGCATCTACGGCCTGGGCCTGTGGCTGCCGACACTGATCAAGCAATTCGGTGGCAGCGACCTGGTGACCGGTTTCGTGTCGTCGGTGCCATACATCTTCGGCATCATCGGCTTGCTGATCATTCCCCGCAGCTCCGATCGCTTGAATGATCGCTACGGTCACCTGGCCGTGCTCTATGTATTGGGCGCCATCGGCCTGTTCCTCAGCGCCTGGTTGTCGGTGCCGGTGTTGCAACTGGCGGCGCTGTGCCTGGTGGCGTTCGCGCTGTTTTCCTGCACCGCGGTGTTCTGGACCTTGCCGGGGCGTTTCTTTGCCGGCGCCAGTGCGGCGGCGGGTATTGCGCTGATCAACTCGGTGGGCAACCTGGGCGGTTACATCGGGCCGTTCGTGATCGGTGCGCTGAAGGAGTACACCGGTAACCTGGCTTCGGGGCTGTATTTCCTGTCCTGCGTGATGCTGTTCGGCCTGGTGTTGACCGGCGTGGTGTATCGGTTGCTGGAGCGTAAGCACGTACTGCCGGCGGATCAGTTCGCGGCCAGTGCCCGGGGGGCGACGCGTACCTAAAATTTGAAGGCTGAGATGAACAGTGCGGGAGCGGGCTTGCCTGCGAAAGCGGTGGGTCAGCTTGCATCAATGTTGAATGTACCGCCGTCTTCGCGGGCAAGCCCGCTCCCACAGGTGATTGACGGTGTATTTAAGTATTGTTTACAGGGAGAACATCATGCGTTTAGTTCAGTTCGAATTGCCTAACGGCGAACGCCGCGTCGGTGTGGTCGACGGCGACCAGGTGCGGGAAGTGCAGGGCGCTGGTAGCGTGCGCGACCTGGCGCTGGCGGCCATCGAGGCGGGCGTGAAGCTTGAGCAGCAGGTCAACAGCCTGGGCCTGGGCGCCGGTCATGACTACGCCCGGTTGCTCAGTGAGCTGCGCATCCTGCCTCCGCTGGATCACCCGGATCCGGCGCACCTGCTGGTCAGCGGCACCGGCCTGACCCACCTGGGCAGCGCCTCGGCCCGGGACAAGATGCACCAGCAGGCTGGCGACGAAAGCGCCATGACCGACACCATGCGCATCTTCAAATGGGGCGTGGAGGGCGGCAAGCCCCAGGCCGGACAGGCCGGCGTGCAGCCGGAATGGTTCTACAAAGGTGATGGCAGCATTGTGGTCCGTCCGGGCCATCCGTTCCCGTTGCCACCCTTTGCCGAAGACGCCGGCGAAGAGCCGGAAATCAGCGGCCTGTATGTCATCGGCCACGACGGCAAGCCCTATCGCCTGGGCTTCGCGGTGGGCAACGAGTTCTCCGATCACGTCATGGAACGCAAGAATTACCTGTACCTGGCCCACTCGAAATTGCGCAGCTGCAGTTTTGGTCCGGAACTTCGCGTGGGGGAACTGCCTCAACATCTTTCCGGAACCAGTCGTATCCTGCGCAACGGCGAAGTGCTGTGGCAGAACGAATTCCTCAGTGGCGAGGCCAACATGTGCCACAGCCTCGAAAACCTGGAGTTCCATCACTTCAAGTACAGTCAGTTCCTGCGTCCGGGGGACGTGCACGTTCATTTCTTCGGCACCGCGACCCTGTCGTTCGCCGACGGCATCCGCACCCAGCCGGGGGATGTGTTCGAAATCAGCCAGGCTGAATTCGGCGCGCCGTTGGTCAACGGCATTGCCCCGGTAGACGCGGTGTTCAACCCGGGTACTATCGGCACACTTTAAAAGGAGACTTGCGATGAACCAGATCCTTGGCCACAACTACATCGGCGGGGCGCGCAGCGCGGCCGGCCAGACCCGCCTGCAAAGCGTCGACGCCAGCACCGGCGAGGCCTTGCCCCATGATTTCATCCAGGCCACGGCCGAAGAAGTCGATGCTGCCGCCAAGGCCGCGGCTGCGGCTTATCCGGCCTACCGGAGCCTGAGCGCGGTGCGCCGGGCCGAGTTCCTCGAGGCCATTGCCGATGAACTGGATGCCCTGGGCGATGAGTTCGTGGCCGTGGTCTGCCGTGAAACCGCATTGCCGGCGGCACGGATCCAGGGCGAGCGCGGTCGCACCAGCGGCCAGATGCGCCTGTTCGCCAAGGTTCTGCGTCGTGGCGATTTCTACGGTGCGCGTATCGACCGCGCCTTGCCGGAACGCACGCCGTTGCCACGTCCGGACCTGCGTCAGTACCGCATCGGCCTGGGGCCGGTGGCGGTGTTCGGCGCCAGTAACTTTCCCCTGGCGTTTTCCACGGCCGGTGGCGACACCGCGTCGGCCCTGGCCGCCGGTTGCCCGGTGGTGTTCAAGGCCCACAGTGGTCACATGGCGACCGCCGAGCACGTGGCCGATGCGATCATCCGTGCCGCGGAAAAAACCGCGATGCCTGCCGGTGTGTTCAACATGATCTACGGCGGTGGCGTTGGCGAATGGCTGGTCAAGCATCCGGCGATCCAAGCGGTAGGGTTCACCGGTTCCCTCAAGGGCGGGCGCGCCCTGTGCGACATGGCGGCCGCACGTCCGCAGCCGATCCCGGTGTTTGCCGAGATGTCGAGCATCAACCCGGTGATCGTCTTGCCGCAAGCGCTGGAGACCCGCGCCGAGAGCGTTGCGCGTGACTTGACCGCCTCGGTGGTGCAAGGCTGCGGTCAGTTCTGCACCAATCCTGGCCTGGTGATCGGCATTCGTTCGCCGCAATTTACCGCCTTCACTCAGCAAGTGGCCGCGTTGATCGGCGACCAGGCGCCCCAGACCATGCTCAACGCCGGCACGCTGCAAAGCTACGGCAATGGCCTGCAGAAGCTGCTGGCCCACCCAGGCATCGAGCACTTGGCCGGGCGCGAGCAGCAGGGCAACCAGGCCCAGCCGCAGTTGTTCAAGGCCGATGCCAGCCTGTTGATCAACGGTGACGAGGCGTTGCAGGAAGAAGTGTTTGGCCCGACCACGGTGTTTGTCGAAGTGGCGGACCAGGCGCAACTCAGCGCGGCGCTGAACGGCCTGCACGGTCAACTGACCGCGACGATGATTGGCGAGCCGGCGGATTTCGAACGGTTCAGCGAATTGACGCCGCTGCTGGAGCAGAAGGTCGGCCGCATCCTGCTCAACGGTTACCCGACCGGTGTCGAGGTGTGTGATTCGATGGTCCACGGCGGGCCTTACCCGGCGACGTCCGATGCCCGCGGCACTTCGGTGGGCACCTTGGCGATCGATCGTTTCCTGCGCCCGGTGTGCTTCCAGAACTATCCCGACAGCCTGCTGCCGGAGCCGCTGAAGAACGCCAACCCGCTGGGGATCCAGCGGTTGGTGGATGGGGTGCCGGGGCGCGAGGCGCTCTAAGCATCGCGGTGAGGCCGTGGCATTGATGTTGAATGTGCCGGCCTCTTCGCGGGCAAGCCCGCTCCCACACTGGGTTTCCTGGGATACGGAATGTGTATTCACCGCCGATCCAATTGTGGGAGCGGGCTTGCTCGCGAAGGCAATCGCCCAGTCAACATCGAGTCTGAAGTGATGGCCCAAGGTCCACCAGCACATTGGGTTATCATGGCAACTTTCCCAACGACCGACTGATCACCATGACTGCCGTAACCGCCCCCCTGCTGCAAGCCCTCGACTCCTGCGACATGCTGATTATCGACGGCCTGCACGCATTCAATTTTGAGCTCGACGAGCAGGACCAACTGCACGTTGAGTGCATGAACGGTCGCACCCTCGAGCACTGGCGGTTCACGCCGGCGCAAATGCAGGCCGCGACGTTCGACAAGGCCTCGAATCACTGGATCATCACCAGTGACTCCGGCGACCACCATCTGGAATGCGTGGAAGCCTCCAGCGGCCACGACGATGAGGACGACGAAGATGAAAATGCGTAGCCTCTGGCCGTTGTTGATGGCCGGCAGCCTGGGCGCCATGGGCGTCCAGGCAGACACCAACGAGCGCCATCAACTGCTGGTGGGTTCCTACACCGCCGGCCAGAGCCAGGGCATCTACCGGTTGCAATTCGACAGCCGCACCGGCCAGCTCGATGCCAACCCGTTGCAAGTGATCAAGACTGACAATCCTTCCTGGCTGACGCTGTCCAGCGATATGACCCGGCTGTTCGTGGTCAACGAAAACGGGCCGGGACAGCAAGACCCGGTGGGCAAGGTCAGCAGCTACGCCATCGACCCGAAAACCCAGCAACTGAGCCTGATCAACCAGGTGCAGTCCCTGGGCAACGAGCCGACCCATTCCAGCCTCAGCGGTGATGGTCGGCATCTGCTGGTCAGCAACTATTCGGTCGTGGAAGACCCGGGCGGCACCCTGGCGGTGTTGCCAGTGGGCGCCGACGGCAAGCTGGCGCCGGTGGTGCAGTTGAGCAGTCATCAGCCGAGCCGGGTCAATCCCGAGCGGCAGATGTCGGCCCATGTGCACTCGGCGGTGTCCTCACCGGATGGCAAATATGTGTTCGCCAACGACCTGGGGGCGGACAAGGTCTTCATCTATCGCTACGACCCCAAGGCCAATCCCGAACTGCCGCTGACTGCCGCCAATCCGGCCTTCGTGCAATTGCCACCCGGCAGCGGTCCACGGCACTTGCTGTTCAGCGCCGATGGCAAGCACGCCTGGCTGACGATGGAAATGACCGCGCAAGTGGCGGTGTTCGATTACCAGGACGGCCGCCTGACCCAGCGCCAACTGGTGGACCTGGCGGCCGGCAAGCCGCAGGCGGGTAGGGCGGCGGCTGCGCTGCATGCTTCCAAGGACGGCAAGTTCCTCTACGTCAGCAATCGCGGCACCACCAACGAACTGCTGGTGTTCGCCATCGACTCGGCGGCGGGGACGCTCAAGGAGCTGCAACGACGTTCCGTCGAAGGCGACCATCCTCGGGAGTTCAGCCTCGATCCGAGTGGCAGATTCCTGCTGATTGCCAACCAGAAGAGCAATCAGATCGTGGTGGTCGAGCGCGATCCCAAGACCGGCCTGCTGGGTAAAACCGTGCAGAAAATGCCGATGGATGCACCAAGCGATTTGAAATTCATCGTGCGTCAATAGACCGCAGGCCCCGTTTTTCGGGGCCTTCACTCTTGTATCAACGGGACTGATATTCGCTAGTATTACAAAGCATTTCAAGCCCACACGCCTCGGCGCGTAAGTTTGCTTCACGGCCCAACCGGGCAAGCCAGCCAACTGAATCCGAGGTCTACCGCCATGAATCTGAATCTCTTCTCCGTGATCGCCGCTTCCGCCATCTCTGCCACTGTGGCGCTGCCTGCCAGTGCCAGTGTCGAGATCAGCGACAAGAAAAACCGTACCCAGAGCTACACCGAGAAATACCTGCAACAAAGTGCCAACTTCTATGCGGCGCTGGATCACAAGACCCAACACTGAAATCTCGCGCAACGACTGAAGCCTGCGATCTTTTCATCTTCACTGAACACCGGGTGAAAGAGAAAAGATCGCAGGCTTCGCCGTTTCTGGAAAAATCCAGCTGTAATATCACTTGGCCATGTGTTTAAATTTGACGCTGACAAATTGACTCCTTTGCAGGTTAAGGATCGACACCATGGCCATGCGTCTGGCAGTGATGCTGCTGTTTCTCTACTCCACTCCGATTGTTTCAGCCGCCCAACCGGATTCCGGTGAGTTGGAAGTGGCTCGTGAGCGATTGTTGAGTCTGCTTAGCGACTGATCGGATCGGCAACAATCGGGCTGCAGGATTGCCTTTGTGGCGAGGGAGCTTGCTCCCGCTCGATTGCGCAGCAATCGCAAAAAGGGTCCGCTGCGCGGCCCAGCGGGAGCAAGGGCTGTGTGCAGGCTGTTACTTGGCCATGATCGCCACGAACAGCTCGGACGCCAGGAACCGCTGCAACCACTGCTGCAAATGCGGGTAGGGCGCCTGGGCAAACCACTCGCGGTCGACATGGGCGAATTGCCGTATGAAGGGCATCACTGCTATGTCCGCCAGACTCTGGTGCTCCGCCGCCAGAAACGGCCGGGTTGCAAGCAGTGCCTCCAGGCGGCGCAGAAAGTCTTCGCCCTCGCTGCGGTAATACTCCTTCGGGTACTCGGGGTAGCGCTCGGGGTATTTGTAGCGATTCAGGTGAAGCTTGAACCGATGGTCGTTCTCCTCGATCAACGCCGCCGTCAACGCTTGGCCCACAGGATCGTCCAGCAGCCGCCAGTCTTGCGGATCATGCCGGGCCAAGGCCCAGGCCATGATCTCCAGGCTTTCATCGATTACCCGGCCCTCAACCTGCAGCACCGGCACCGTGCCTTTGCTGGACAATGCGAGCATCTCGGCAGGCTTGGCCTTCAGGCTGACTTCGACAATCTCCAACTCGACAGCGCTGTAGCGCAAGGCCATGCGCGCTCGCATTGCGTAGGGGCAGCGGCGGAAGGAATAGAGCGTGGCGCGGCTCATTTCACCTCCACGGTGCTCAACCCGTTGCCCTGGCGATGGACCTGGATCTGCACCGGGATCCGCTCGTGCATTTCCTGCACGTGGGAAATCACCGCGACCTTGCGGCCCTGGGCCTGCAACCCATCAAGGGCGTCCATCGCCAGTTGCAGGGATTCGGGGTCGAGGCTGCCAAACCCTTCGTCGATGAACAGCGACTCGATTTTCAGCGTGCTGGACGCCATCGAGGCCAGGCCCAGCGCCAAGGCGAGGGAGACCAGGAAGGTTTCGCCGCCGGACAACGAATGCACCGAGCGCAGTTCATCGCCCATCTCCGTGTCCATCACCAAAAGCCCGAGCATGCTGCCGCCGCGCTTGAGTCGGTAACGGCGAACCAGCTGCCGAAGCTGGACGTTGGCGTGGTGCACCAGCAAGTCGAGGTTGTAGGCCTGGGCCAGCTTGCGGAAACGGTCGCCGGTGGCCGAACCGATCAGCGCATCCAGTCGCGCCCAACGCTGGTATTCGACATAGGCCTGTTCGATCTGCTGGGCCAGGGCCTGGTTGGCGTTCTGCCGGCGCTGATCCTCGGCCTGTTCGGCGCGCAGTTCGGCGCAACGCTGTTCGCTGGCGGCGAATTGGGCTTGCAGCTCGGTGAGGGCTTCGGCCAATTGCTCCGGCAGCAAGTTGCCGTTGTGCTGGGCCTGGTGGTTTTGCAGACGCTGCTCGCGTTCGGTCAGCAGCACGCGGGCCTGCTCGATGGCTTTTTCGCTGTTGAGCAGGCGCTGGCGCAATTGGCTGACGTGCTGCTCATCCAGGCTGAGCAAGGTCTCAAGCGCAGCGTCGTCCAGCTCTGGATGGGAGGCGCGCCATTGTGCGATGCCGGCGGCCAGCGTCTGATGTTCTGCATTCAGCGATTGGGACTGTTCCTGCCGGGCTTTGAGTTCGGCGGCCCGTTGCACCAGGTTGTTACGCAACTCCTGCAGTTGTTGATTGGCTGTCGCCTCGGCATGGCGAGCCTGTTCGAGGGCCTGGTCAAGTTGTTGCTGCCACTGTTCGGCGCTGGAGTGTGCGCCCAGCCGTTGCGTGAGTGTTTGTTGGCAGGCCTGCTGTTGCTTGGTCAGGGCGTTGAATTGCTGACGCGCCGCTTCTAATTGCTGCACGCGAGTCTGCTGGCGGTCCTGCTCTTTCTCCAGGGTTTGCTGGCGCTGGAGTTGTTCGCTGAGTTCGTCGCGCTGCTGTTCCGATTGTTCCAGGCGCTGGGCAATCTGCTGGTCGAGCTGCATGAAGGTGGCGGCCGGTTCAGTACGCAGGGCCTGCAAGGTGTCGGCCGGCAACAGGGCGCTGAAGTGGCTCAGCTCATCGTCCAGGCGCTGGCGATCACGGGCCAGCTCCTGTTGCTGGTTGCTCAACTGCTGTGCCGCCTGCTGGCTTGCCGTTTCGGCATCGCGCAGTTGTTGGGCGAGGCGCGCGGCATCCTGTTGCAGGGTCAGCAGGGCGGTTTGTCGTTGTTCGTCCTGGCTGATGTGCTGATGCAGCTGACTGTTCTGCTGGGCCAGCCAAGTGTCACGCTTGTTCGAATCCTGGGCCAGCAACTGCGCCGACAGCGGGTGGGCTTCCAGGCTGGGGGTCAGGCTCTGCTGCTGGCTGGCGAGCTGTTCTTGTTGCTGTTTGAGTTCCTTGAGCTGGGCGATGACGCCGCTGTATTGCGCGCGCAGGTCGATGACTTTTTCATTGAGCCGCTCGACCGCTTTGCGGGCGTTGGCCTCTTCGTTTTCATCGTGACGCCCGAGGCTTTGCAGCAGCGCTTCGGGCTGATGATAAGGATGTTCGACACTGCCACACACCGGGCAGGGCTGCTCGTCCTGCAACTGCGCGCGCAGTTGCTCGACGCTTTCGCTGCGGGCCAGGCGCTGGCGCTCCAGCAGTTCACGGGTGACGCTCAGGGTCTGTTCGGCGATCGTCAGTTCGGCCTTCGCTTCACCGCCTTCACGTACCAACCGGTCGCGTTCCTGCAATGCCAACTGCTGGCGTTGCTCAAGCTCGGCGCCGCGTTTGTCCAGTTCTTGCTGGCTGGCCCAGAGCCGGGTCAGCTCTTCGAACGCTCGCAGTTGCTTGCGGTTGTCTTGCAGCAGGTTGCCGAGCAACTGGATCTGTTCGGCCACCGCTTCCGGTTCGGCGCCGGCTTCTTTGTAGAGGACTTCGAGGTCTTGCCGACGGGTCGCCAGGTCCTCGGCGGCGCGCGCGGCGCTGTGCTCCAGTGTGGCGAGTTCCGCCTGGCCCTGGTTCAGGCGATTGCCAATCAACATCAACTGCTGGAGTCGATCGCGATAGGCGTTCCAGGCATCGCTCAGCGGCGCAAGGTGGCTGCTTTGTTCAAGCTCGCCAGCGATACGCTGCAAACGTTCGGCCACTTGCTTTTGCTGTTCAAGCAAGGTGTCGATCGTGCGCTGGCCTTCGCTACAGGCCTGTTGCGCCTGTTCCTGGCGTTCGGCGCTGAGGCTCGCGTCCTGGGCCAGGCGGGCGAGGGTGCTCTGTTCGTCGAAGGCCTGGCGCAGCAATGGTGCACTGTCAGTGCTTTGCTGGCGGGCGCTGGTCAGCGCCTGATGCGCGTCCTCGAGGGCCTTTTCCAGTTCGGCTTGTTGGGCATGCAGGTCGATCTGCTGCTGGGTGAGCTGCTGGATCTGCGCCGCCAGGGGTTCGAGCTGCCGGTTCAGTTCCGTCTGGCGAATGAACTGATGCCGCTGGGGCGCCAGTTGTTCCAGGCGCGTCAGTTTCAGGCGTTCGTCTGCCAGCGTATTCCAATCGGCTTGGGCCTGTTGCAGTTGCTCGGCGGCGCTGCTCTGTTCGTCCTGCAACTGGCGCAGGTCCTTGAGCCAGGTGTGTTGCTGTTCCAACTGCTTGAGTTGGGCCTGTTGGGTCTTGAGTTGCTGCTGGGCTTCGTTGAAGCGCTGGTCCAGCTCGGCCCGGGCCTCGGGAGCGAGCGGCGTGACGCCGGTGGCCTGGTCCTGCAACTGTTTGTGGGTTTCCTTGGCGTGCTTGGCCTTGTCGAAGGCGCGGCGCCCGAGGCGGGTGTAGAGGGCGGTGTCGGTGAGTTTTTCCAGCAGTTCGCTGCGCTCGTTGTCATCGGCCTTGAGGAACGCACTGAACTCGCTCTGGGCCAGCAGTACGGCGCGGGTGAACTGCTCGAAATTCAGGCCAAGGGCCGCCTCGAGTTGGATCTTGTATTCGCCTTTCTGGCTCGCCAGCAGTTGATCGTTGTCCAGGTCCCGCAGGCTCTGGCGGCTGGCCTGCAACTTGCCGCCGGCCTTTTCCCGGGCACGATTGGCTTCCCAGCGGGCCCGATAGCGGCGCCCGTCGATGCCGCGAAAATCCACTTCGGCATAACCGTCGCCCGTACCCCGGCGCAACAACGTGCGCGGATCGCCCGTGGCAATGTCGCCGTCGGCGTCTGGCACCTTGGCGTCACGCCCGGTGTTGTTGAGGCGCGGCACGGCGCCGAACAGCGCCAGGCACAAGGCATCGAGCAGTGTGCTCTTGCCGGCGCCCGTGGGGCCGGTGATGGCGAACAGGCCGGCGCTGGCCAAGGGTTCGGCGGTGAAATCGATCTCGAAAGGCCCGGCCAGGGAGGCGAGGTTTTTGAGGCGGATCGCGAGAATCTTCATGGTTGCTCGCTCTCCATCTGCACGTCTTGCAACAGCACGGCAAAATCCTTGAGGGTCTGTTCGTCCACGTCATTGCCGTAGGTGTCCTGCCAGGCGCGGCTGAACAGTTCCTGTGGGCTGAGTTGGTCCAGCTCGATCAGCGCGGCGCCGTCATCGGCGCTGCCGTTGGCACCGTTGCCGGCGTACTCGGCGGCGATCCGCACCAGGCGCACGGCTTTGCCTTGCAGCGCGGTTTCAACCTGATGACGCAGGTCTGGCTGCGGCTCGTCGAGGCGCACCCGGACTTCCAGCCAGGGCTGACGCTGGACATCGGCCAACAGGTCGATGTCGGGCAGGTCCTTGAGTTGCACCAGGATCTCGGCCAGCGGTGCCGGGCCCAGGCGTTGCAGGTTGACGGCGCGGGGAATCAGCCGTGGCTCGACCTTGACCAGGGTTTCGCCGTCCAGGGTGATGTCGAGAATCTGGTGCTGATAGCCAATCTCCGAGAACGACAGTGGGATCGGCGAGCCGCTGTAGCGGATGCGCTCTTCACCGTTGACCTTCTGCGGCTTGTGCAAGTGGCCGAGGGCGACGTAGCTGATGCTTGGGCCGAACAGGCTGGCGGGCAGCGCTTCGGCGTTACCGATGATCAGGCTGCGTTCGGAATCCTCGGACACCGAGCCGCCGGCCATGTGCGCATGGCTGACGGCGATCAGCGCCTGGCCTTTCTTGCGCTTGCCGTTGGCGGCGGCGATCAGCCATTCATGGACCTGGCCAATGCCCCGCAAGTAGTCGTCGCCCAACTGCGCGCCGGTGACTTCGGCGGGTCGCAGGAACGGCAGGGCCAGGCACCACGCCTTGACCTTGCCCTTGGCGTCGGGCAACGGCAGCAGCAGGCGCTCGACGTCCAATTGGCCGTCGTCCAGCCACAACACCCGGCCCAGGGCATGGGTGCGCAAGCGTCGCATCAAGGGCGCCGGCAGCTCGATCCGCGAGCCGGAATCGTGGTTGCCGGCGATCATCACGATGGTCAGGTTGGCATTTTGTTCATGGGCGCTGACGATGAAGTCGTACAGTCGCTCCTGGGCTTTGACCGGCGGGTTCACGGTGTCGAAGATATCGCCGGCGATCAGCAGCACATCGGGTTTTTCGCTGGTCAGCTGGCGCAGTAGCCAGTCGAGGAAACAAGCGTGTTCGAAGTCGCGTTCCTGGCCGTGGAGGTTTTGCCCCAGGTGCCAGTCGGAGGTGTGAAACAGACGCAAGGTGAACTCCAGAAAACAGAGGGTGGCCGCGTGAAGAGGGGCGGCTAAAAGAAGGAGAGTTTACTGGGAAACCAGGGTGAGCACTTGCTCGACTTCGTTGGATGTACCGATCAAGTCTAGAGTCAACTCTGTGGCGAGGGGATTTATCCCCGATAGGCTGCGAAGCAGCCTTGGAATCTCACCTCTCCATCTGTCTGATGGAGTCGACAGTGTTGGGGCCGCTTCGCGGCCCAGCGGGGATAAATCCCCTCGCCACAGGTGCTGTGCCTGGCTTTATTTCTATACAGGAAACCGTGAATTACTTGGGGTACAACGGCGGCAACCCGGAATCACTGGCCGAGGCCAGCGCCCCTTCGGTGGGGGGAATCGCCCGAATCGCCCGCCACAGGTCTTCACCCTGCCAGTGCTGGCCGGTCTCGCTGTAGAGCGCGCCGTTGAGGCCGTCCAGGGCGTCGGACAGTGGTACGAAGCGCGCCGCCATGTCGGCCAGGGTTTCCGGTTGCTGGCGGGCCCAGGCGTCCAGGGCCTGGCGCGTAGCATGGGGGTCGTTGGCCAGGCAGGTGCGCTTGAGGTCGTCCAGCAGGGTGCGCGGGCTCGGTCCGGCCTGGGTCGAGCGCAGGATGGCCGGCTGCCAGCGGCCGCGCCACCACAGGGCGAAGCCCAGCACGGTCGTGCAGGCCAGGATCAAAGTACTCAGTTGCCAGTACCAGAGCATGTCGCTGTCGACCGTCGTCACGATCTGCGCCGTGCCCGCCGGCGTGTCCACCATCAGGCTCGGGTTGTTCGCCACTTGCAGGGTCCGTGCCGGGAGACTGGTGCGGTCCAGGTGGTTCTCCAGGGTGTTCCACCAGACCACTTCCACCGGCGGCAGCTCGATGGTGCCGCTGCGATTGGGCACCAGCGCCTCGCGGTCTTCTCGACTGCCCACCAGTCCGCGCTCACTGCTGCGGCTGCTGAGGACCGGTTGGTCCGGGTAGCGCCGCAGGCCATTGATCTCAGTGGCTGGCAGCGGCGGTAGCTGGGCGCTGGCCAGGCCTTCGGCTTCCAGGGTCAGGCTACGGGTCAGGGAGTCGCCCACCTGGCTGTGGGTCGGTTCCGGGCTCCAGCTCTCACTCAAGGACAGGCTGCGGGCCGGCAGCCAAGGCACATCGGCCGGGTAGCTGGCGGGCTTGGGATTGACGGTCAGGCGCAATTGCTCGGAACTGACGCGCATCAATTGGCCGGGTTTGGGCCCCGAAGGCGCTGCGCCCTGGGCCACCGGCTCGACCAGGGTGGCGCTGAAGGTCTGGGCCGGGATCGTCAGTTCGCCGCTGCGCTGCGGGTAGATGCCATAACGCAGTTCAATCACGCCATGGCGCACCTCGTTGATGACTTTTTCGTAGGTGCGCGACTCGCCCAGTTGTTCGGTGCGGGCGTCGGGGATGTGCAACGGCGTCAGGCTGCTGTCGTCGTACAGCGACACCGAATGGTAGATGCGCAGGGTCAGGATCGCCTGGGCCTGCACGTACACCTGGGCCTGGTCGAGGCTGGCTTCGATGAACACCGGCGCCAGGTTGCCGGAGGCGCTGCGGGTTTCGCTTTCGATCACTTGCAGGGTGATCGGCTGGCTGCTCGTTTCGCCCAGTTGCAAGGGCGGGATGACCACGGTGCCGCTTTGGCGCGGCAGCAGGGTCACGATCCAGCGGGTGGTGGCGCGGTTCTCGCCGTCGAGGGTGGTCAGTTGGTTGACCTGGCGGGTGCCACGCACCTCGAACAGCGCCTGGAGCGGGTTCAGGTCAGGCTTGCCGAACAAGGTGGCGTCAGTGGATTCCAGGGTCAGTTCCACCGTTTCCCCGGAGTTCAGGCGGCTGCGGTCCACACTGGCAGTCAGCTGTGCAGCCTGGGTTCCAGAGGCCCAGAGCAGCAACATGAGGAGGTAGGCGGTGAAGCGGGTCATTGGGTTTTTCCCTGGGCCTGATGGCTTTGCTGTTCATACCAGAATTTACGCCTGAGCAGCTCCCCTGGGTTATCCGGGATCTGGCGCAGCCATTGTTCCAGGGCCTGGCGCTGTTCTTCTTCGTTGCGCTGGCCAGCGGCGGGACGCAGCGGTGGGGTGGTGGTCTGCTCATCGGGCAGTTCGCTGCCCGGCACATCCTGGGCCGTGGGCGGTGGCGCTGTCCGGGGCGGCTGGGACTCGTCCGGTGTCGCGCTGCTCTCGGAAGAGGGTTGCCCCGGCTCCGAAGACTGGGTGGCGGTCTCGGCATCCGGCGATTGCTCGGCGGGGTTCGCGTCCTCGCTTTCGGCGGGTTTCGGTTCTTCCGCTGGCGGCGTCTGTTCTTTCAACAGGCTTTCCACCAGCGCCTTGTTGGTCTGGGCGGGGCGCAGGTCCGGTTGCAATTCCAGGGCCTGTTCATAAGCATCCAGCGCGGCTTCCAGTTCGCCGCTCCTGGCCAGGGCGTTGCCACGATTGTAATGGGCACGGGCATCGGTGCCTTCGGCAAAGCGCCGGGCGGCTTCGCCATAGTTGCCGGCTTCGTACAGGGCGACGCCTTGCCATTGGCGGTCCTCGAAGTGCTCGGCGGCCTCGGCGGGGTGTTTCTGCTTGAGCAAGTGCTGGCCCTGTTGGTCGGGACGCAACCACAGGTCCTGGAGTTCGAAGGCATGGCCGGTTTGCGGCAACACCCACAGCAGCGGCAGGCAGAACAACCAGCCTCGACGTCCGGCGCAAGCGGCCAGCAGCAACAGTGGCAGGAGCAGCCAGTAGCCTTGGTCGGCCCAGGTGTCCAGGCGCAATGTCTGGCCGTCGCTACGCAGATGCCGAGGGCCGTCCAGCAGGCCCAGGCCGCGCAGGTCGCTGTCGTCCAGGCGCGCCGGACGGTATCGGCCGTCCAACTCGTTGGCGAATGACTTGAGCCCCGGACTGTCCAGGCGCGGCAGCAGGATCGCGCCTTGGGCGTCCTTGAGGTAACTGCCATCTTCCTGGGCCACCGGTGTGCCTTCGCGGGTGCCGATGCCCAGCATCAGCCATTGCGTGGCGGAACCGTCCAGGGCCTGGCGGATGCCTTGGCGTTCCTGCTCGTTCAACGACGAACCGATCAGCAGGATCCGGCCGTGGCCAAGCTCGCCCTGGTCCAGCAGGGCCAGGGCCTTGTGGACAGCGAGGTCGGCGCGATGGCCGCTTTGCGGCATGATCGAAGGAGTGAGCGCTTCGAGCAGGTTGGCGCTGGTGGACAGGTCATCGGACAGCGGCACCAGCGTGTGGGCGCTGCCGGCATAGACAATGATCGCGGTCTGGGCGTCGCTGCGGTTTTGCAGCAGGTCCAGCACCTTGCGCCGGGCCTGTTCCAGGCGCTTGGGCGGAACGTCGGTGGCGAGCATCTCCGGGGTCAGCTCCAGCACCACCACCAGCGGGTCGGCAGGTTTCTGGCTGGTCTGTTCGACCCGTGCCCAGCTCGGTCCCAGCAACGCCAGGACCATCAGCAACCAACCCAGGCCCAGGGCGATCCATGGCAGCCTGCTTTCACGGCCACTGCCGCCACTGAGCAGCACGGCATGAAAGGCCGGAGGCAAGATCATCTGCCAGCGGCCTACGCGTTTCTGTCGATGCCACAGTTGCCAGAGCAACCAGCCCAGCAACGGCAGCAGCAAGATGAACCAGGGGCGCAGCCAGTGCGGCCAGAGGGCAATCATCGACGCCTCCGCAAGCGCAAGCGCTTGAGTCGCTGACGCCACTCGGCATGTTGGCTTGGCTGGAACAACGGCCGGTTGAACAGGCGTTGCAGTGGGTTATCCGGCCAACGTTCCCGCGCCACCAGCAATACGCTCAACAGCAGCGCAAGGGCCAGGGGCCCATGATAAAGCGCCAGGGCCGGGCGGGCCTGGGTCGGTTGCTGGGTCACCGGTTCGAGCTGATCGAGGGTGGTCTTGATCGCCAACAGTTGTTCGCCGTCCTGGGCGCGGAAATAGCGCCCGCCCGTGACCTGGGCGATCTCCTTGAGGGTCGGTTCGTCGAGGTCCAGGCTCGGGTTGACGCCCAAAAAGCCTGTCGTACCGCTTTGCTCCGGATCGGCGCCGATGCCGATCGGGTAGATTTTCACGCCTTCGTCGGCGGCCAGCCGCGCAGCGGTCAGCGGGTCGATTTCGCCACCGTTGTTGGCACCGTCGGTGACCAGGATCAGCACACGGCTGTGGGCCGGGCGCTGGCGCAGGCGCTTGAGGGCCAGGCCGATGGCGTCGCCAATGGCGGTGTTCTTGCCGGCGATGCCGATGCGCGCTTCGTCCAGCCAACGTCGCACCGTGCGGCGGTCAAAGGTCAGTGGTGCTTGCAGATAGGCCTGGCTGCCGAACAGGATCAGGCCGACCCGGTCACCTTCGCGGCCCTCGAGAAAGTCTCCCAGCATGTGTTGGACCAGCGCGAGGCGGCTGACCTCTTCGTCCTTCCACTGCATGTCAGGGAAATCCATGGATCCAGAAACGTCCACCGCCACCAGCAGGTCACGGCCGCTGGCGGCAATCGGCAGCGGTTCGCCCAACCATTGAGGACGGGCGGCGGCGATCAGCAACAGCAGCCAGAGCAGGATGAAGGGCGCCTGTTGACGCCAGGTCGGCAGATGGGCCCGGGCCCGACGGCCCACCAAACCTTCCAGATCGCCGAGGAAACTGACCTTGAGCGCCGGCTCGCCACTGTCGGCCGCCGGCAGCACCAAGCGCATTAGCCAGGGCAGCGGCAACAGGGCGAAGATCCACGGCCAGGCGAATTCAAACATGTTTGCGGATCCAGATTTCGACCGCTTGGGTCAGGCCGGCGATGGCTTTGTCATCGAGCTTGCATTCGGGCTTGTAGGCGCCTTCCACCAGTATCATCCAGCGCGTCAGGCCGGCGGCCGGGCAGCGGTTATCCAGGAAGGCCAGCCATTTACGCCCGTTGAGGGTGTGGCTCTGGCTGTAGGGGTAGTGGTTGCGGCACAAGCGCTTGAGCAGCCCGTTGAGCTGTTGCAGCCAGGCCCCGGCCGGCGCGCCGTCGTAGGGTTTGGGCAGCAGGGCGAGTTCGGCCAGGGCGGCCAGGCGTACCGGGTCCAGGGGTTGTTCGGCGCGGGCGGTGGTGCGCTTGACCGGAATGAACCGGCGCAGCTGCCACAGGCCCAGGCCCAGCAATGGGATCAATGCCAGCAGCAGCCACCAGCCCGGCGCGGGCGGCCAGAAACCGATAGAGGGCGGCGCCATCAGCGGCTGCAATTGATCGAGGCTGCTCATCGGCTTTTCCCGGCCCGCTTGGGGTTCAGGTATTCACGCAACTGCTCGACCATGTCGCCCTGGGTGCTCAGGGGCATCATCAGGATCCGCAGCTTCTGCGCCAGGATCTCCCAGCGTTCCTGGCGCGCCTCGGCCTGGGCGCGATAGGCCTGGCGCAGTTCGAAATTCAGGGTGTCGAGCTCCAACTGTGAGCCGCGCTGGGTGAAGCGCAGCAGGCCGGCGGCGGGCAGGGCATGATCCAGCGGGTCCGACAGCGGCAACAACAACAGGTCGCAATGACGTGACAGCAGGCTCAGCTGTTGCTCGGCGCTGTCCGACAGCGCACGCTCGTCGCAAATCACGATCACCAGACTGCCGGGCCGCAGCACTTCCCGGGCCCGGCGCAGGGCAATGCCGAACGAGTCGCGATCCGGTTCGCCTTCGGCGTGCAGCGACTGATTGACCCGCACCAGGCGGTTGAGCAGTTGTAGAAGACTCTGTTTGCTGCGCCGGGGCTTGACCTCGTAATGGCTGTTGTCGCCGAACACCAGCCCGCCGACCCGGTCGTTGTGCCCCAGCGCGGCCCAGCCGATCAGACTGGCGGCCTGGGCCGCGAGCACCGACTTGAACACCAGCCCCGAGCCGAAGAACAGCCGGTGGCTTTGCTCGATCATGATGAAGATCGGCCGCTCCCGTTCTTCGTGGAACAGTTTGGTGTGGGGTTCCTGGGTCCGGGCGGTGACGCGCCAGTCGATGGTGCGCACATCATCCCCGGCCTGGTAGACCCGCACCTGATCGAAATCCACTCCACGTCCGCGCAGCTTGGAGTGGTGCAGGCCGATCAACGGGCTGCGCTGGCCCGGGGTCGAGAACAACTGCACTTCACGCACGCGATGGCGCATCTCGATCAGCTCCGAAAGGCTGACGCGGATGCCCGGTGCGGGTGCCAGTGGGTTATTCATGACGCATGCTCAAGCGACAGCGACGACGTCGAGAATCCGCTGCACGACCCGATCCTGGTCGATGCCGGCGGCTTCGGCTTCGAACGACAGGATGATGCGATGGCGCAGCACGTCGAACAGCACGGCCTGGATGTCTTCCGGGCTGACGAAGTCACGTCCGGCCAGCCAGGCGTGGGCACGGGCACAGCGGTCCAGGGCGATGGAGCCCCGCGGGCTGGCACCGTAGGCGATCCACTCGGCCATCTCCGGGTCGAACTTGGCCGGTGTACGGGTGGCCATGACCAGTTGCACCAGGTATTCCTCCACGGCATCGGCCATGTACAACCCGAGGATTTCCTTGCGGGCAGAGAAAATCGCCTGCTGGCTCACGCGGCGTTCGGGCTTGGTTTCGCCGTTAAGCGCTTCACCCCGGGCCTGTTGCAGAATACGGCGTTCCACCGCCGCATCGGGAAAGCCGATTTTGACGTGCATCAGGAACCGGTCGAGCTGCGCTTCGGGGAGCGGGTAGGTGCCTTCCTGCTCGATCGGGTTCTGCGTGGCCATCACCAGGAACAGCGGCGACAGTTCATAAGTGCTGCGCCCGACGCTGACCTGGCGTTCGGCCATGGCTTCGAGCAGGGCCGACTGGACCTTGGCCGGGGCACGGTTGATTTCGTCCGCCAGCACCAGGTTGTGGAAGATCGGCCCTTGCTGGAACACGAAACTGCCGGTTTCGGGGCGATAGATCTCCGTGCCGGTGATGTCGGCGGGCAGCAGGTCGGGGGTGAACTGGATACGATGGAACTGCGCTTCGATCCCTTCGGCCAACTCCTTGATGGCCTTGGTCTTGGCCAGCCCCGGCGCGCCTTCCACCAGCATGTGGCCGTCGGCGAGCAGGGCGATGAGCAGGCGCTCGATGAGTTTTTCCTGGCCGAGAATCTGCGTTGAAAGAAAGGTTCGCAGCGCAAGCAGCGCTTCACGATGTTCCATCGGTGACTGTTCCTGGAAAGGGTGGCCCCAGGCGTTCAGATAACGCCGGGGCTGGGGGCGTTACTTTAATGCATGGCAGGGGGTGGCGACTAACGGGATTTTGATTGGCCGTGTGAATTGTGATCGGCTTGGAAAGATTGTGGGGGTGGGTTTGCTGTGGCGAGGGAGCTTGCTCCCGCTCGACCGGGCTGGTGCACCAGTGCGAAGCACTCACAAAGTGAAGGGGTGTTTATCTAGATGTAGGAGTGTTCTGTATCGGGCTACGTTGTCTTGCGCCATTGCCTACGACTGCGCCAGAATCCGCCGGCTTGTGCGCTTGGGAGGCAGGTTCTATCGTTTCCGGGTCGTTGAGGAATCAGCGATCGGGTTTGGTAGCCCGGTTTTCTGGCGCAGGTGCAGCCTGATATAGGGGGCTTTTCGTCCTCTGTTTTATGGTGGTCATGCGCAGGGCGTCCTTGGACGCGCCGGGTTGCCAGGTAACCGGTCTACCAACCTTCGTATGGCCACCTCCCTTCGTTTGGTAGCGAGAGAGATGGCTCCAATTTTCTAATCTGGAGTTTCATCTATGTTCAAAGTAACCCCAAACCCGCCGGACACCGATCCGATCTCACCGCGTCCAAAAAACAAGTCCCAAAAACACGACGAAGTCACCGACCGAGTCCTCGACCATTACCTGAACCCCAAACCAGGCAAATCCGAAGCAGAACCTGCTCCGGGCCAACTCTTCACCGTCAACAAAGACATCGACACCGAAAGCCTGCTTGCCAACCTCAGCGAAACCCTGGCTTCGGCCAATGCCATGGTCAATGACCTGGCTTTCGACCTGGACGGTTCGCGCCGACATTTCCTCCTGGGCATTCAGCAATTGATCGAACTGGGCAGCCTGCTGGCGAACCGTGCACTGGACAACATCGAAACCCGTCAGCCGACATAACCCCCGTGGCGAGGGAGCTTGCTCCCGCTGGGCTGCGCAGCAGCCCCAAACCGAGCCGGCGTGGTTCCCCAGACACACCGCGCCCGCCGGGCCTGCGACTGCTGCGCAGTCGAGCGGGAGCAAGCTCCCTCGCCACAAGGGACTTGCGTCACTCCTTAAATCCTGGGCAAGCCGCAAAACCTGTGGGCCCAGGATCTGAGTGTTGTCACAGCTCCAATGTGGGAGCGAGCTTGCTCGCGATGACGGCAGCAGATCCAGCACCCTATTTCGCTAATTCTGGGTTCGAATCTCATCCACCAGCAGCTTGACTGCTGGCCTTTCGATCAGCTCCCGCCACGGACCATCCTCCACGATTGCCCCGTCATGCATCACAATGACCCGGTCAAACCGATGCAGGTGGTCAACGTCATGGGTGACACAGATCAACCCCTGCCCGGCAAAAACGTCGAATAACAGCTCCCAAAGGGGCGTGGTCAGCCTAGGTTCGATGGATGCGCTTGGCTCGTCGAACATATTGAATTTTCCGGGCTTGTTGATCAGGCGCAGCAGCGATAGGCGTTTGGCTTCGCCTCCGGAGATATTCGATGCATTTTCGCTGACCTGCCTTGTTGTCACGATCTCATCCAGTTCCAGTTGCCGTATGGCCCTAGACAGAATCGGCGACGCGCTGCCTCCGAACAGGACAGATTGTTCAAAAGAGCCTTCCAGAAACCGTGGTTGTTGGGGGCAGTATCTCAAGGCGTCCAAGTGCGCTTGACCGGTCAAAAGTGAGACCGGTACCGAGTCGATACTCAGTTGGTCTCGCGTTGATGCATCAAGCCCGGCGAGGACTTCCAGAAAAGTGGTTTTGCCTGCGCCGCTAGGGCCCGTAACGGCCACTGACTGCCCTTGAGTAAATGCCAGGAAGCGCTTGATCGACAGGCGAAGCGGTCCCGTTCCTGCCACTTCGCAGGGGCCGAGCTCCAGGACTGAGGACCGCTGGAAATCAACCCGCGCCAGCCGATTGCTGCAATCGAAATCCGGAAGTGATAGCAAACCCTGAAATTGACGCTGGTCTGCAAGGAACTGATCAAGAACACGATACCCTTCAGTCAAGGTTGAAATACTCAGCAGATAACTCCCCGCGATTGAAAAAATGGCAACCAACTGCCCGACACTGATACTGGGCTGACCCGACAGTTGGTCCACGACGCCCCAGTAGAGCAATCCCCCAGTGGAAAGGCTTACGAACAGTATCTTGGCGGTGCTCAGCAGGCCGCCCGATGATGCTGTAGTCACCGCAGCGTTGGCATAGCCTCCGAACGCCGCGTTCAACGGGCGCAGGGCCGTAGGTATGGTGCTTTCCAGTTTTATGACTTTTCCGGCGTTAAGGGTGTTGTAGAGGTGGGCACTTAATTCATCTTCCTGTTCATTGACCGCATCAATGTGCTTTCTCCGCCATCTGATAATTTTATGGGTGACAGCCAGATAGATAACTCCGAACGCCGTCATGCTCAAAAAAATTTCACTGCCCCCTATGTAAATAAAAGCAGCTCCAACAACTATGAATTCCAAGAGTACGGGAAGCGCAATGGTCACAATGAAAGTCAGCAGTTGTTCGTGAGCCGTAATGCCGCGCTCGACCGATTTGATGAAGTGGCCGATTCTCCAGGAGTTGAATAACGAAAATTCCTTGCCTATGAGTTCAGTGATCCACTCGATGGAAGCGTTCATGATAATGCTCTGCACCAGCTTGGACAGCGCATGGGTTTGCAGTGGAGTGATGATGGCATGAATACATCCCGCAACAATCAGGCCTATCGTCAGTGCGAGCAGCGTGCTGGAGGCTGGATTTCTGTTGCCTTGCAGGGTGTCGATGATGGTTCCAAGTAACAGTGGTGGGGCGAGTGTGATGAGTTTGAGTGCGACGATTGTCGCGACGGTTAATATCAGAAGTGACGTATGTTTTTCGCATGCAGTTCTAATAAGCATTTGTATAGATAGCATGCGACCGTCCGTGAGGAATTGCGATTTAGGCATTAACTGGCGTGTTAGCGGCACCGAAGGGCGCGCGCATTGAGTTATATGAATAGCAGCAGGTTTCTGGATGAGCTAGAGCGCAACATCCGACGTTGATGTAGGGGGCTTCCTGACAATCGGTAAGACGTATCTGAAGGAAAATCTGCCGCGGATTTTTATGTACATTTGTTAAGTCAGGTTTTGTAGGGGGTTAACTTAAGGGGCGTCCACACACCCTGAAAGTCGGCCGTATTTTTCGGCTAACCATTGTGGCGAGGGAGCTTGCTCCCGCTGGGCTGCGCAGCAGCCCCAAACCGAGCCGGCGCGGTTCCCCAGACACACCGCGCCCGCCGGGCCTGCGACTGCTGCGCAGTCGAGCGGGAGCAAGCTCCCTCGCCACAGCCGTGCTTGGCTGATTGCTCAGCCTACCCACGCCCCCGCATTCACCAGATTCACCGGCCGTTCACCCGCCAATGCCGCCAGCAGATTATCCACCGCACAACGCGCCATCGCTTCCCGTGTCTCATGGGTGGCCGAGCCCATGTGCGGTGTCGCCACCACATTATCCAGTTGCAACAGCGGCGAATCCGCACTCAAGGGCTCGCGCTCGAACACGTCCAGCCCCGCGCCACGGATCTGGCCGCTGCGCAGGGCGTCGATCAGGGCCGCTTCGTCCACCACCTTGCCCCGGGAGATATTGATGAAGAGGGTCTCGGGACGCATTCGGGCAAACGCCTGGGCGCCGATCAGTCCTTGGGTTTCAGCCGTCAAGGGCAAGGTCAGGCAAACGAAGTCCGCCTGCTGCAACAATGTTTCGAGGCTGCAATAGCGTGCATTGAAACGCTGCTCGACCGCGGGTTTTGGCGAGTGGCTGTGGTAGAGCACCGGCATGCCGAAGCCGAAGTGCCCGCGCTGGGCCAAGGCTTCGCCGATGCGGCCCATGCCGATGATGCCCAGGGTCTTGCCATGGACGTCGCTGCCGAAATGCTTGGGGCCGATGCTCTGTTGCCAGCCGCCGCTGCGCACCAGGTTGGCCAGTTCCACCACGCGGCGGGCGGTTGCCAGGATCAGGGCGAAACCGGTGTCCGCGGTGGTTTCGGTGAGCACGTCCGGGGTATTGGTCAGCAGGATCCGGCGTTCGGTCAGGTAGTCGATGTCGTAGTTGTCGACCCCCACCGAGACGCTGGCGATGGCTTGCAGGTTCGGCGCCAGGTCCAGCAACGGCGCGTCCAGTTTGAGGCTGGCACCCAGCAAGCCATGGGCGCTTGGCAAGGCCTCGCGCAGTTGCACCAGGCCCTGCGCGTTGAGGCGCTCGATGAGCGTGACTTGGGCCTGGGCTTGCAAACGGGCCATTAATTGCGCTGACAGCGCCTTGTACAACACCACGTGCTTTTTCATGGAGGGGTCTCGATTCAGGAATGGGCGGGCGCCGAGTGTGGCGTCGCGGTTTTCGGCACGGCCCGGTCGCTGGCGCCGGGCTTGAGGGCGAGGGTCAGCACTACGGCCATCAGCAACGCGCCGCTCATCAATAGGAAGGACATGCCAGGGGAGCCGGTGGAGCCGTTGAGGTAACCCACCAGGTACGAGCCGCCGAACGAACCCAGCGCGCCCATGCTGTTGATCAGCGCCATGGCACCGCCGGCGACGTTGGCGGGGAGGATTTCCGGAACGATGGCAAAAAACGGCCCGTACGGCGCATACATGCAAGCCCCGGCGACCACCAGCAGGCTGTAGGACCACCAGAAATGTTCAGGCCCCAGCAGGTACGAGGCATAGAACGCGATGGACGCGACCAGCAGCGGCGGCCAGACGAAGCGCTTACGCTTCTGGGCCTTGTCCGAGGCCCAGGACACCACCAGCATGCCGACCACCGCCGCCAGGTACGGCAACGACGACAGCCAACCGGCCTCGACCATGCTCATCTGCAAGCCCGCCTTGAGGATGGACGGCAACCACAGCACGAACCCGTAGACCCCAATGCTCCAGCAGAAAAACTGCAGCGCCAGGATGATGACCTTGGGCGAGCGGAAGGCCTCGGCATAGTTCTTCACCGCCTTGATGCCGACCTGTTCAGCCGCCAGTGCGCTTTCCAGGTCGTGTTTTTCCTGCTCGCTGAGCCACTTGGCCTGGGATGGACGATCATCGGCCAGGCGCCACCAGATAAAGGCCCAGAGTACCGCCGGCAGGCCTTCAATGATGAACATCCAGCGCCAGTCGAATTGCTGCACCAGGTAACCCGATACCACCGACATCCACAGCATGGTCACCGGGTTGCCGAGGATCAGGAAGGTGTTGGCGCGCGAGCGTTCGGCCCGGGTGAACCAGTGACACAGGTACACCAGCATGGCCGGCATCACGGCGGCCTCGACCACGCCGAGCATGAAGCGGATCACGATCAGCCAGTACGCGTTGGAGACGACCCCGGTCAGCGTCGCCAGGGAGCCCCAGAGGATCAGGCTGACGAAAATCAGTTTTTTCACGCTGTGTTTCTGCGCGTAGATCGCCCCCGGCACTTGGAAGAAAAAGTAACCGAGGAAAAACAGAGCGCCCAGCAAGGACGACAGCCCCGGCGTGATCATCAGGTCCTCGGCCATGCCCGAGGCGGCGGCGAACCCGTAGTTGGCCCGGTCCAGGTAGGCCAGGCTGTAGGTGATGAACACGATGGGCATGATGTACCACCAGCGACGGGTGGCGAGGTTGAGCGTTTGCATGTCGTTGACTCCTGAGCTTGTTGTTTTTGTTTGCAGCAGGTGTGTTTTGCGGTGGCCTCTATCACGAGCAAGCTCGCTCCCACAGGGGTTAACTCGATCCCATGTGGGAGCGAGCTTGCTCGCGATAGGCGGTTTCAAATTCAGCCAATAACTCAGCGCGGGTCGGCAATCCCTCCATGTCCCCACGGCTCTGTACCGCGCGGCTGCCGATCCAATTGGCGCGTTGCACGGCCTCGGTGATGGCGCGTCCTTCGAGCAACGCACTGATCAGGCCGACGGCAAAGCCATCGCCGGCACCCACAGTGTCCACTACGCGGGCCACCGGCACGCCGGCGACAACACCCTGGTCCTGCGGCGTGCGGTAATAGGCGCCGTCCGGGCCGAGCTTGATCACCACGGCTTCGGCGCCCTGGTCCAGGTAAAACGCGGCGATGTCGGCGGGCTCGTCGTACCCGGTCAGCAAGCGGCCTTCGCTGAGACCCGGCAAGACCCAGTGGGCGAGGGCGGCGAGGCGATTGATTTCGCGAATCATCATCGACTCACTGGGCCACAGGCTTGGCCGCAGGTTGGGATCGAACGACAGGCTGCGACCGGCCTCGCGCATGCGGGTCATCAGCTCAAAGGACATCTCCCGGGCGGTGAGCGACAGCGCTGGCACAATGCCGGTGGCGTGCAAGTGACGGGCACCCAGCAGCGGCGCTGCGATGGATGCGAACGACAGCTGGCTGGCCGCCGAGCTGCGGCGGAAGTATTCGACTTGCGGATCGCTGCCGTCGTCGGTGCGGGATTTGAACTGGAAGCCGGTGGGGCGTTCCGGATCGACCGCCACGTGACGACAATCCAAACCTTCGTTCTCCAGCGTCTGCACGACGAAACGTCCCAGGGAATCGGCGCCGACCCGGCTCAGCCACGCGACCTTGAAGCCCAGTCGCGACAGACCGATGGCCACATTGCTGTCGGCCCCGGCAATGCGTTTATGAAACTGGTTGACGCAGGCCAGGTCACCGTTCTGGTCGGCCACCAGCATCGCCATGGTTTCGCCGAACGACAACACATCGAACTCAGACATGGGCAGGCTCCCGGCGTGGCTGCCCGAGGCGGGCAAGAGTGGCGACATGTTCAGCGGTCAATTGCAGCAGGTCATCGCCTTGCAGCGGGTACTCGGCGGCACGCATCACGCTGGCTGGCATCTGCTTGAGCAACTGTTCCCACAGATGCAGGTCCACCATCGCCGGAGGCACGGCAATCAGTTTGCCGTCGGCGCGCCGGGCCACGGCCTTGCAATGCACATATGCCACATGCCGTCCGAGCTGCCGGGCCGCCACGGCCGCCGATTGGTCCTGCCATTGCCAGTTGCCAATGTCGAAGGTCATGCCGATGGGCAGCGCTTGCTGCTCGGCTGCGGCGAAGAACCGTTGCAACGGCTCGATTCGCCCGCCCTGCAAGGTCTGGTCGTTTTCCACCAGCAACTGCACCGGGCTTGCGGCGAGCACATCCGCCAAGGCTGACAGGTCATGAGAATCGCTGAAGTGACCGAGGGAGACTTTCAGCCATGTCGAGCCGAACGCCTCGGCACGTTGCAAGGTAGGCGCCAGGGCGGGATTAGGTTTGGACCGACCCGCGAGCCACAACTCAAGGGGTGACGAAAAAATGCTTTGCAGACCTTGGGCCTGGGCGTCCGAGGCCAATTCAGCGGGCTGTTCGGTGGTGAGCAATTCTTCGCGCCATTCGATCCGCGAGGCGCCGGCAGCGGCCAGCAGATTGATGAAGCTGCCTTGGCCATGTTGCCGCACCAGATCGGCGCCGTAGCTGGAAAGGCTGATGGAAACGGGTGGTTTGTTCATTGTTGTTGTACCTCTGAAACCGGTTTCAGTTCTGTTCAAAAAAAGGGTTCAAAAAAAAGCGTTCAAAAAAAAGGGGGTGTGCTTCAGGGCCCTATCGCGAGCAAGCTCGCTCCCACAGGGATCTCCCACAGGGATCTTCAGTGCGACGCAGATCCAGTGTGGGAGCGAGCTTGCTCGCGATAGGGCCCTCACCATCACTGACCATTCCCAAGCGTCGACCCACGCTCAATCAACCGCGCCGCAAAATCCAGGGTCCGCACCGGCCCGTTGTCGCCACGCAGGCGCTTGAGCAAACACTCGAACGCACTGGCGCCAATCTCGGCCGTCGGTTGGGCCAGGGCAGTAATGCCGCTACCCACCAACGGGTACCAATCCAGATCGTCGAGGGCGATCAGGCCCACGTCGTCGAACAAGTGGCAGCCCAGGTCGCGCAATACTTGAGTGGCGGCCAACGCGGCGATGCCGTTGGCGCAGAACAACGCCTTGGGGCCATGACCCGGTTGGGCCAGGAAGGTCTTGATGCGTGCTGTCAACTGATCGCAGGTGTCCACCACGGCGCCGGTCAGGGCAGGGCGCCGCTCGATGCCGGCCTTGAAACTGTCGACTCGCTCGATCCGCGAGCTGGTGCCGTCGAAGGGCTCGGTCACCAGCAGCAGATCGCGGTACCCCCGTTGTTCCAGGTGGTCGAGCGCCATCGTGACGGCGGCCGGGTTATCCAATCCCACCAGGTCGCTTTCGAGCCGATCGACCTTGCGATCCACCAACACCAGGGGCATCTCACCGCGCAGTTCGAGCAGTTCCTCACGGTGATGACCGAGGGTGTTCACGATCAGCCCTTCGATGTTGTAGGCCCGCAACAACGCCAGGTGCTGGCGTTCCTGCTCATCATCGCGGTCGGTGTTGCACACCACCAGGCTGTAGCCATGGCGACGGCAGGCGGTTTCCACGCCATGCATCACGGCAATTGAATAAGGGTTGCGGATATCGGCCACCAGCATGCCGATCAAGCGTGTACGTCCGCGCTTGAGGCCACGGGCCATCTGGTTGGGGCGATAGCCCAGCTCGCTGATCGCCTGCTCGATGCGCCGGGCGATGGCCTCGGAGAGCAGGGCGCGGTCCTCGCCAATGAAACGCGAGACACTGGCCTTGGAGACACCGGCGCGTTCGGCGACATCAAGCATGGTCACACGGCTGCGCTGGGCGGCGGAGAAAGAATTCACGGATAGAAACCTGCTTATTGGAGTTATTTAGCGGCTCTGAAACCGGTTTCAGGAAACATCAAAATCCGGTCGGTCGTCAAGGGTGCCTTGATACGAGAGCGACCGACGGTGGTTCACCTCGTGGTAAGGAGTGTGCGATGGCGAGACCCTGGCGAACCCGTGTGGCGAGGGAGCTTGCTCCCGCTCGGCTGCGCAGCAGTCGTAATTCGTGCTGGCGCGGTTTGGCTGTCAGATCATGGTGTGTGGTTTTTGGGGCTGCTGCGCAGCCCAGCGGGAGCAAGCTCCCTCGCCACAAGAGCTGCCCGACTCCTATTCTGAATCCCTGGCGCGGCTGAACTCAGAGCTGACTTATATAAGTCCCGGTGCCCCGGAGAATGTTCTGCAAGGTCAACTCCACTTCCGCCAGGTCCGCCGCATCACTGTTGTGACTGATTTCCAGCACATCATCGCCATTGAGCGCATCGGCGTCCGCCGCAGCGATTTCGATCCTGAGCAAGGTCGGGCTCAGCGTCACCTTCACGCCATCCAGGGTCGAGGGTTCACCGTCGAGGGTGATTTCCAGTTCGTCTTCGTCGGGGTAGCGCGTCATCAGGAACATTTCGCCCAGGGCGCTGTGGCAGCAGAGCATGGCCATGTTGTCTTCTTCTTCATCACACGGGTTGGCGATCAGAAGGGCGGTGGTCATTTTCATGGTGATGGCTCCAGGATCGAGTGCACCTGCGGGGGTGCAAAAAGTGGATTCTGCCAGCCCGAAGGATTTTCTGCTGGTTTACCGCCTCGGGGTGCCGTTTGGCCCCCAGCCTGCTAGGGTTGTTCGATGCGCAGGGGCTGTTTAGCTAGCCGATGACCGAATATGTCGCAGCGTTGCAAGCAGGCACATTGTCGCACTCGGTAAGCTGCGCAACGGATGTGCACCTGCAAAGGCCACCCCAGGGGCGTTTTTTGCAGGTGTCCATGACGTGAAATTACATGGAAAAGGATGTGACCTGCGGGGCTCGTCCAGCTTCACCCACCTGTCATCCTGTTTCCTCTGCCCGAGAATCAGGAACGGGATGGCCAATAGCCCCGTAAGGGGTTGCACGCGACGCTTTCATCAATAACAAGCCCAAGCGGAGTACCACAGATGGCGTTCTTCACCGCAGCCAGCAAAGCCGACTTCCAGCATCAACTGCAGGCGGCACTGGCGCAGCACATCAGTGAACAGGCACTGCCACAAGTGGCGCTGTTCGCTGAACAATTCTTCGGCATCATTTCCCTCGATGAACTTACCCAGCGCCGGTTGTCCGACCTCGCCGGCTGCACCTTGTCTGCCTGGCGCCTGCTTGAGCGCTTCGATCACGCGCAACCGCAGGTGCGTGTCTACAACCCCGATTATGAACGCCACGGCTGGCAGTCGACCCACACGGCCGTGGAAGTGTTGCACCACGACCTGCCGTTCCTGGTGGATTCGGTCCGCACCGAACTGAACCGTCGCGGCTACAGCATCCATACCCTGCAAACCACCGTGCTGAGCGTGCGTCGCGGCAGCAAGGGCGAGTTGCTGGAAGTCCTGCCAAAAGGCACCCAGGGCGACGACATCCTGCAAGAGTCGTTGATGTACCTGGAAATCGACCGCTGCGCCAACGCCGCCGAACTCAACGTCCTGAGCAAGGAACTTGAGCAAGTGCTGGGCGAAGTGCGCGTGGCCGTGGCTGATTTCGAACCGATGAAAGCCAAGGTCCAGGAAATCCTGGTTGGCCTGGACGAAAGCGCCTACGCCATCGATACCGACGAAAAAAATGAAATCAAGAGCTTCCTGGAATGGCTGGTGGGCAACCACTTCACCTTCCTCGGCTACGAAGAGTTCGTGGTGCGTGATGAAGCCGATGGCGGCCACATCGAGTACAACCCCGATTCGTTCCTCGGCCTGACCAAACTGCTGCGCGCCGGACTCACCGCCGATGACCTGCGCATCGAAGACTACGCCGTCAACTACCTGCGCGAACCGACCCCACTGTCGTTCGCCAAAGCCGCGCATCCGAGCCGCGTACACCGTCCAGCCTACCCGGACTACGTGTCGATCCGCGTGATCGACGCTGACGGCAAGGTCATCAAGGAATGCCGCTTCATGGGCCTGTACACCTCCTCGGTGTATGGCGAGAGCGTGCGGGTCATCCCGTACATCCGCCGCAAGGTCGAGGAAGTCGAGCGTCGCTCGGGCTTCCAGGCCAAGGCGCACTTGGGCAAGGAACTGGCCCAGGTGGTCGAAGTGCTGCCCCGTGACGACCTGTTCCAGACCCCGGTGGACGAGCTGTTCAGCACCGTGATGTCCATCGTGCAGATCCAGGAACGCAACAAGATCCGCGTGTTCCTGCGCAAAGACCCGTACGGCCGTTTCTGCTACTGCCTGGCCTATGTGCCTCGCGATATCTATTCCACCGAAGTGCGCCAGAAGATCCAGCAAGTGCTGATGGATCGCCTGAAGGCGTCGGACTGCGAATTCTGGACGTTCTTCTCCGAATCCGTGCTGGCCCGTGTACAGCTGATCCTGCGGGTTGACCCGAAGAACCGTCTCGACATCGATCCGGTGCTGCTGGAAAAAGAAGTGGTGCAGGCCTGCCGCAGCTGGAAGGACGACTACGCCAACCTGGTGATCGAAAGCTTCGGCGAAGCCCAGGGCACCAACGTCTTGTCTGATTTCCCGAAAGGCTTCCCGGCCGGCTACCGTGAGCGTTTTGCCGCGCACTCGGCCGTGGTCGACATGCAGCACTTGCTGAGCCTGAGTGAAAAAAATCCGCTGGTCATGAGCTTCTACCAGCCACTGGGCCAGGTCTCCGGCCAGCGCGAGCTGCACTGCAAGCTGTATCACGCCGACACGCCGCTGGCGCTGTCCGACGTGTTGCCGATCCTGGAAAACCTCGGCCTGCGCGTGCTGGGCGAGTTCCCGTACCGCTTGCGCCACACCAATGGCCGCGAGTTCTGGATTCATGATTTCGCGTTCACCGCCGCCGAAGGCCTGGACCTGGATATCCAGCAGCTCAACGACACCCTGCAGGACGCTTTCGTCCACATCGTGCGTGGCGATGCCGAGAACGATGCGTTCAACCGCCTGGTGCTGACCGCCGGCCTGCCATGGCGCGACGTGGCGCTGCTGCGTGCCTACGCCCGTTACCTGAAGCAGATCCGCCTGGGCTTCGACCTGGGGTACATCGCCAGCACCCTGAACAACCACACCGACATCGCTCGCGAGTTGACCCGGTTGTTCAAGACTCGCTTCTACCTGGCGCGCAAGCTCAGCGGCGACGACCTGGAAGACAAGCAGCTGCGCCTGGAGCAGGCGATCCTTACGGCCCTGGACGACGTCCAGGTGCTCAACGAAGACCGCATCCTGCGTCGCTACCTGGACCTGATCAAGGCCACCCTGCGGACCAACTTCTACCAGACCGACGCTCACGGCCAGAACAAGTCCTACTTCAGCTTCAAGTTCAACCCGCACCTGATCCCGGAACTGCCAAAGCCCGTACCGAAGTTCGAAATCTTCGTGTACTCGCCGCGGGTCGAAGGCGTGCACCTGCGCTTCGGCAACGTTGCTCGCGGCGGCTTGCGCTGGTCCGACCGTGAAGAAGACTACCGCACCGAAGTGCTCGGCCTGGTCAAGGCCCAGCAAGTGAAGAACTCGGTGATCGTGCCGGTGGGCGCCAAGGGCGGCTTCCTGCCGCGTCGCCTGCCGTTGGGCGGCAGCCGTGACGAGATCGCGGCCGAGGGCATCGCCTGCTACCGCATCTTCATCTCGGGCCTGTTGGACATCACCGACAACCTCAAGGACGGCGCCCTGGTGCCACCGGCCAACGTCGTGCGTCATGACGACGATGACCCGTACCTGGTGGTGGCGGCGGACAAAGGCACGGCGACCTTCTCCGACATCGCCAACGGCATCGCCATCGACTACGGCTTCTGGCTCGGCGATGCGTTCGCCTCCGGCGGTTCGGCGGGTTACGACCACAAGAAAATGGGCATCACCGCCAAGGGCGCGTGGGTTGGCGTTCAGCGCCACTTCCGCGAACGCGGCATCAATGTCCAGGAAGACAGCATCACCGTGGTGGGTGTCGGCGACATGGCCGGCGATGTGTTCGGCAACGGTTTGCTGATGTCGGACAAACTGCAACTGGTCGCGGCATTCAACCACCTGCACATCTTCATCGACCCGAACCCGGAGCCTGCCAGCAGCTTCGCCGAGCGTCAGCGTCTGTTCGACCTGCCGCGTTCGGCCTGGACCGACTACGACACCAGCATCATGTCCGAAGGCGGCGGTATCTTCTCGCGCAGCGCGAAGAGCATTGCCATCTCGCCACAGATGAAAGAACGCTTCGACATCAAGGCCGACAAACTGACCCCGACCGAACTGCTCAACGCCTTGCTCAAGGCGCCGGTGGACCTGTTGTGGAACGGCGGTATCGGCACCTACGTCAAGGCCAGCAGCGAAAGCCACGCCGATGTCGGCGACAAGGCCAACGATGCACTGCGCGTGAACGGCAACGAACTGCGCTGCAAGGTGGTGGGCGAGGGCGGTAACCTGGGCATGACCCAACTGGGTCGCGTCGAGTTCGGCCTCAATGGCGGCGGCTCCAACACCGACTTCATCGACAACGCCGGCGGTGTGGACTGCTCCGACCACGAAGTGAACATCAAGATCCTGCTCAACGAAGTGGTGCAGGCCGGCGACATGACCGACAAGCAACGCAACCAGTTGCTGGCGAGCATGACCGACGAAGTCGGTGGCCTGGTGTTGGGCAACAACTACAAGCAAACCCAGGCCCTGTCCCTGGCGGCCCGTCGCGCCTTTGTGCGGATCGCCGAATACAAGCGCCTGATGAACGACCTGGAAGCTCGCGGCAAGCTGGATCGCGCCATCGAGTTCCTGCCAGCCGAAGAGCAGCTGGCTGAGCGTGTCGCGGCGGGCCATGGCCTGACCCGTGCCGAATTGTCGGTACTGATCTCCTACAGCAAGATCGACCTCAAGGAAGCGCTGCTCAACTCCCTGGTACCGGATGACGACTACCTGACCCGTGACATGGAGACTGCGTTCCCGCCGACACTGGTGAGCAAGTTCTCCGAGGCTATGCGTCGTCATCGCCTCAAGCGCGAGATCGTCAGCACCCAGATCGCCAACGACCTGGTCAACCACATGGGCATCACCTTCGTTCAGCGGCTCAAGGAGTCGACGGGCATGAGCCCGGCGAATGTTGCGGGTGCGTATGTAATTGTTCGGGATATCTTCCATCTCCCGCACTGGTTCCGGCAGATCGAAGCCCTGGACCACCAGGTGTCGGCCGACGTGCAACTGGAGCTGATGGACGAACTGATGCGCCTGGGTCGTCGCGCGACGCGCTGGTTCCTGCGTAGCCGCCGCAACGAGCAGAACGCTGCCCGTGACGTGGCGCACTTCGGTCCGCACCTGGCGGCGTTGGGCCTCAAGCTCGACGAGTTGCTGGAAGGTCCGACCCGCGAAGGCTGGCAGACCCGCTACCAGGCCTACGTGGCGGCCGGCGTGCCGGAGCTGTTGGCGCGCATGGTTGCAGGCACTACCCACCTGTACACCTTGCTGCCGATCATCGAGGCGTCCGACGTCACCGGCCAGAACGCCGCCGATGTGGCCAAGGCCTACTTCGCCGTGGGCAGCGCCCTGGACATCACCTGGTACCTGCAACAGATCAGCGCCTTGCCGGTGGAAAACAACTGGCAGGCACTGGCCCGCGAAGCGTTCCGCGATGACATCGACTGGCAGCAACGAGCGATCACCATCTCGGTCCTGCAGGAAGGCGATGGCTCCCAGGACGTGGAAACCCGCCTGGCGCTGTGGCTGGAGCAGCATGCCAGCATGGTTGACCGTTGGCGTGCGATGCTGGTGGACATCCGTGCCGCCAGCGGCACCGATTACGCCATGTACGCGGTCGCCAACCGCGAACTGCTGGACCTGGCGTTGAGTGGTCAGGCGGTCGTGACGGCCAACTGATCCGGCGTTGAGTGAAAAAAAAGCCCCGCATTGAGAGATGCGGGGCTTTTTTTGCTTTCAAGATTCACTGTGGACCTTTGTGGGAGCGGGCTTGCTCGCGAATGCGTCGGGTCAGCTTGCACAAGTGTTGGATGTGCCGCCGTCTTCGCGAGCAAGCCCGCTCCCACAGGGTACTGCGCTGGTCCGTTAGTTCTTCAGCGGGATCAACACCGCCTCCTTCTCACCCATCACCATGAACACCAGCAGTTTCGCCGGCTCTGTCGTGCTGGCGTTTTTCGAGACCAGGTGCTCGGACCCCGCCGCTTCGTACCAGAATTCCCCGGCCTTGTAGGTGTTCGCCGGCTCGCCCTTGACCTGGGAGGTGATGGCCCCTTCGAGTACGTAGGCCATGGCCGTGCCTTCATGTTTGTGGGCGATGGACGACTGGCCGGGGGCATAGTTGACGGTGAGCATCATGGCCTTTTTACCGGGCAGGTTTTTCAGCATTTTTTCCTGCAACACCGTGACCTTTTCCGAAGGCGCGGTTTCGTGGGCGTAGGTTTGGGCGACGGGCAGCAGGCCGAGGGCGGCGATCAGACAGAGGGTTTTCATGGTGTTATGACCTGTGTGGTTTTGAGTGGATTCGCGCTGTCGCGGCGATGGATTCACCCTAAGCCCCCAGGTGGGGTAAGCAAACGTCCAATCTTTCGGAAGGTGGGTAGACCAATGGGTGGGTACGAATTTACAGCGGGCTGGCCAGTGCAATTAGCTGGCCTGCACCTTTGTGGCGAGGGGATTTATCCCCGCTGGGCTGCGAAGCAGCCCTAAAATATGCCACACAGATGTGTCAGGCTAACTGCATCCAGCTTTTTGGGTCTGCTTCGCAGCCCAGCGGGGATAAATCCCCTCACCACAATCTGGTCGGGCAGGAATAAAGCGGCGCCTTTCAGACAATCGGAAAACTATTGAAGTCCACGCTCCTGGCCAGGCGGCTGTCGATCAGGCCGATGAAGCTCTGCACTTCAGGACAGTTGAAGTGGGCCTGCATTGCCGCTTCCGATTGCCAGCGGGCGCTGACGTTCCAGCGGTCGCCATCGTCCGGGCAACGGTCGACCATGTAGGCGTCGCAGCCCGGCATGGCGCGCAGGGTCTCGACGATTTGTTGCAATTGCCGGCCCAGTTCTTCCGAGCGACCGGCGGCGGCCTGCACCTCTACGGTATTGATCACTTGGCGAGACATTGCTCTGGCTCCTGGAATCAAGTCGAATGGGTTTTGCTCGACGTCAACGACACCCATGCAGGATAGGCCCGTCGGGGCGTGGTTCAAACAGCCAATGGGCGGATAAATGCCCAGGCCAATCGGTCAGGCGACCTGCTGCAAAATGTCCCGCAGGCGGTCGAGGGCGATGTCGATGTCCAGGGTTTCGATGGACCCGAAACCGAAGAACAGACCCGCTCGCACCGACGCCTCGTTGAAAAAACCTTCAAGGCTGTACAGCCCGACTTCGGCCTTTTTCGCCAGATCGATCACCAGCGCCAGGTCGATGGGTACCTTGCACAGTACCGCCATGTGGAAGCCGGCGGTGGTGGGCACGGCTTCGAACCAGGGTGACAGGTCCCCGGCCATGCGGGCCAGGATTCGCTCGCGCCGCCCGGCATACAGGGTGTGGCAGCGACGGATGTGCTTGAGCAGGCAGCCCTCGGCGATGAACTTGGCCAGCGCCCACTGGGGCAGGGTGGAGGTGTGCTGGTCGGTGAGGCGTTTGGCCAGGATCACCGCTTCGAGGATCGCCGGCGGCAGGATGGCGTAGCCGAGCCGCAGCTCTGGCAACAGGGTCTTGGAGAAGGTGCCGACGTACGCCACGATCCCCCGTTCGTCCATGCTCTGCAGCGAATCGGCAGGGCGACCTTCGTAGCGGAACTCGCTGTCGTAATCGTCCTCGATGATGATCGCCCCTAGCTCATAGGCCCGCGCCAGCAAGGCCTCGCGGCGGGCCTGGCTCATGGGCATGCCCAGGGGGAACTGGTGGGAAGGCGTCACATAAATCAGGCGCGTGCCATCGGGAATCAGGTCCACGCGCATGCCTTGCTCGTCCACCGGCACGCCGGCCACCGTGGCGCCCTGGGAGCCGAACAGCAGCCGCGCCGGCGGATACCCCGGATCTTCCATCGCCACCAGGCTGCCGGGCCGGGTCAATACCCGCGAGATCAGGTCCAGGGCCTGCTGCGCGCCGTTGCACACCACCACGTCTTCATCCTGGCAATTGACCCCGCGGGAAAACGCGATGTGCCGGGCAATGGCATTGCGCAGCGACGGCAAGCCTTCGGGTTGACTGTAGAAGCCCTTGGCGCTGGCGATCTGGCGCAGGGCATGGGCGGTGCAGCGCCGCCAGTCGTCCAGGGGAAACTGGCCCTTGCCGGTGGCGCCGCCGATGAAGTCATAACGCAACGCGCCCTCGAGGGTGGGATGGCGCATCAGGTCCGGCATGGTGCGCCAGGCCTCGACGACGTCGGCACCGGCCAGTTCGCGGTGGCTTTGTTTGCGCACGATCCTGGCTGGCCGCGCGTTGACGTAGGTGCCTTTGCCGATGATGCCGGTGAGGAAGTTTTCGTAGGTCAGTTGGGCGTAGGTGTCGGAAACGGTCTTGCGCGAAACCCCCAGTTGTTCGGCGAGCAAGCGGCTGGGCGGCAGTTGCGTACCGGCGGCCAGGCGCCCGCTTTCGATGGCGCTGCGCAATTGTTGATACAGCTGGCCCGCCAGGTCCTTGCGGCCGTTGATGACAACATGAAGTTCCATACCCGCAGGCTCCTGGCGATTGTTTGGCGACCAGCGTCAAAGGCGCAAGATTACCCGCATTGTGCCGCTGCATAGAAGTTGCGTGGAGAAAATCCCGTCCATTGGCCTTGCGCGAGTTGGCCCCGGTTTTTTTCGACGAATTGGACCTGTCGCTCACTGCCCCCCAGGCCTACCTTGGAGGTATCGATCGCCACGGAGCGTGCCATGAGCCAGCGTCTGGATTACTACAGTGCGTCCCCCGGGGCGATGAAAGCGATGATCGGCCTGGAAGCGCTGACGAGCCGCCTGAGCATCGAACCGGCGCTGCTGCACCTGATCAAGATCCGCGCTTCGCAACTCAACGGCTGTGCGTTCTGTACCGATATGCATTCGGTGGACGCACGGCGCCTGGGCGAGACCGAACGGCGTCTGTACGCAGTGGCGGTGTGGCGCGACAGCGGCTTTTTCACCCCCCGTGAACGCGCCGCCCTGGCCTGGACCGAGGCGGTGACGCTGTTGGCGCAAACCCAGGTGCCGGATGAGGTCTATGCCCAGGCCCGTGCGGTGTTCAGCGAGGAAGAACTGGTGGACCTGACCCTGGCGATCAGCACCATCAACAGCTGGAACCGGCTGGCGGTGAGTTTTCGCCAGAGTCCCAGCGGCTGATCGGCCAGTCATGCAGCGCCTGGCAGGCCGCTATCGCGAGCAAGCTCGCTCCCACAGTGTTTCGCGGGGCGCAAGACTTTGTATCCACCACAATTCCCTGTGGGAGCGAGCTTGCTCGCGATGGCGTCGAATCAGCAACATGGAGGTTGACTGACCCACTGCTATCGCGAGCAAGCTCGCTCCCACAGGTTTTTTGTCTGCCTGGCTGAACCACGCCCAACCTAATGAGAGGTACCTTCGGCAAATTCGATCTTGTTGCCGACGTTGTACTTGCCCGAAGGTTTGTTCATGGGCAGGCGCTTGATCTCCTTGAGGGTGTTGCTGTCGTAGACGATCAGTGCGCCGTCGGTGTCCCAGATGCTCAGCAGCAGGTAGCGACCATCGCGGGTGAATTCGACGTGGGCGGCGGTTTTGCCGGGCATGGGGCGTAGGGTGTGGGCGATTTCCAGGGTCTGTTTGTCGATCAGGTGAATGGCGTCATTGTCCGGGCCGAAGAACACATCGGTCCAGGCGTAGCGGGAATTGACGTGGCTGCGCAGAAAGAAACCCGGCCCCAGGGTGGGAATCTGCTTGATGACTTTCCAGGTGCTGAAGTCGATGACCGAAATCAGGCCTTTGCTGATATTGGGTGTGGCGAATACCCAGTGCCCATCGCGTTTCCAATACGTCCCTGAGCCCAGGTGCGGCATGCCTGGCAGGGCAATGTCCGTGACCACCCGGCCATTGTCGAGGTCGATCACTTGGCCGCCCTGGGCCTTGCGCGAGGTGGCGAGCAATTGCCGGTAATCGGGCGAGAAGGAAAAGTCGTCCAGGTAATCCTGGACTTCGATGCGCCTGGGCACGAAGTCCGGGTTCGGACCGGTGGACAGTTCCCAAACTTCTTTCGTGTCCTTCAGCGCGACGATGAAGCTGTTGCGCGGTGGGGCGGTGTAGACCGCGCTGACCCGCGAAGCCTGACCGTCAGCGCCCACCGTGGCGAGGGTCTTGACCAGTGACAGGTCCCGGGCGTCGAGCACTGCCAGGTTGCCGGGCAGGTAATTGCCCACCAACACCCAGCGGCCGTCCTTGCTCACCGCCAGGTTGCGGGTGTTGAGCCCGGCCCGCACCTCAGCGATCAACTTGAGATTGTGCAGGTCATACAGGCTGATCCAGCCGTCCCTGGACGCCAGGTAGACGAAGCGCCCGTCCGGCGAGAACTTCGGTCCGCCATGCACCGCGAAGTGTGAGGCGAAACGGGCGATCACCTCGAAGCGATCGCCGTCGACGATGTCGATGTGATGATCGCCAGCCTCCACCACCACGAACAGGTTCAGCGGGTCGGCCGTGTGCTGGGGTCTGGTGGGCAATTTGGCAACATCCGCCAGCACGCGATGGCTCTGGCGAATGTCGTCTTCATTCCAGGTCGGTTCGACGGCGGGTGGGCGCTGGAGGTACAGCGCCAGGCCGTCGATTTGTGCCGGCTCCAGTATCGCGCCGAACGCTGCCATCTGACTGGCTGGCCGGCCATTCTCGATCACCTGGCGGACCTCGGCGGGTTTGATCCGGCTCAGGCTCTGGAGTAACAGCGCAGGCCCGGCGCCGCCGATGCGATTCACACCGTGACATTGTTGGCAATGCTGCTGGTAGTCGCGCTCGGCCAGGGCCATGTCCGGCTCTGTCGCGACGGCCCCTTGGGCGGCGCCTAGCCACAGCAACGGGGCGAGCCACCAGCGACTCACGACGCCACCTTCGAGGCGAAAGGGTGGGCGCGGACGGGGTGCAGGCGCGCCGGATGCTCCAGCGGCTGACGGGCGAACAAGCCGACCACCTTGCCGATCACCGTCAAGGTCGGCAGGCCTTCGAAGCATTTCGTTGCCATGTCTGGTAATTGCTGCAGGGTGCCGCGAAGCACCTGCTGGTCGGGGTGCGTGCCGTTGCTGATCAATGCCGCCGGGGTATCGGCGGCCAGGCCGGCCGCCATCAGCCGCGCGGCGATGGTGCCCAGGTTGGACAGTCCCATGTAGAACACCAGGGTCTGGCTGTCGTCCGCCAGGCTTTGCCAGGGCAAGTTCAAGTCGCCCTCGCGTTGCAGGTGGCCAGTGATGAAACGGCAGGAGTTGACCAGGTCGCGATGGGTCAACGGAATGCCCGCGTAGGCACTGCAACCGGCCGCCGCGGTGATGCCGGGCACTACCTGGCAATCGATACCGCGGGCCAGCAAGTATTCCAGCTCTTCGGCGCCACGCCCGAAAATGAACGGGTCGCCGCCCTTGAGCCGGACCACCCGTTGCCCCTGGTCGGCAAGGTCGGCCAGCAATTCGTTGATCTGCGCCTGGGGCAGGCTGTGACAGCCGGCGGCCTTGCCCACGTAATGCCGGGCGCACGTCAACGGGATCAGGCTCAACAGCTGCGAGCTGATCAAGCGGTCGTAGACCACCGCGTCGGCCTGCGTCAACAAACTCCAGGCGCGCAACGTCAGCAGGCCGGGGTCACCGGGACCGGCGCCGACCAAGGCGACTTCTCCCGGTCTGAGGGTCGATTGCAGGGCAGCAGGCAAAACGAGAGGGGCTTGCATGGGATTTCCTTGGTTCGGAATCAGGTTCGGCATCAGGTTCGCCATTGGGTTATCGGGCGCAGGGCAATGCGTCGCTGGGCATCGCAACGCTGGGGATCGCGTGCACACCGATTTCTTCATCGTTGAGGTGGCAGCCCGGGTCCTGGCCCCACAGGTCGCCGTCGGCCCAGGCGCGGGTACGGGTATTGCCGTTGCAGATCGCCAGCCAGCGGCATTGGCCGCAGCGACCGCCCACGGCCCGTGGATGCTCGCGCAGCTTCAGCAGCAGGGCGTCGGGGCGCTCCAGCCAGAGGGTTTTGAACGGTGTCTGGCGGACATTGCCCACCGAGTGCTGCCACCAGTAAGTGTCGGGGTGGACCTCGCCAGTGTTGTCGATGTTGGCAATGCCGCTGCCTGAAGCATTGCCGCCCCAGGCCCGCAGCATCTGCTCCAGTGCGTCGTAGTGTTGAGGCAAGCGCCGGGCGACCCATTGCAGCAGCAGGATTGCATCGGCGTCGTTGTTGCCGCTGACGAAATCAGTGTCGCGGCCCTGTTCGATGTCGCGCCAGGCGCGTTCGAAGATCAAGGTCATGGCCTCGCGGCTCATCTGCTGCTGGGCGTCGAGCTTGCGGCTGCGCTTGCCCCGGCCGCTGTAGTTGAGGTGCGACAGGTAGAATTTCTGCACGTCGTATTCGGTCATCAAGTCCAGCAGTCGTGGCAACTGGGCATGGTTCTGCTGGGTCAGGGTGGTGCGCAAGCCGACGCGGATCCCTCGCTCACGGCAAAGCCGGATAGCCGCCATGGAGCTGGCGAAACTGCCCTTGAGTTGGCGGAACTCGTCGTGGGTCGCTTCCAGGCCATCGATGCTGATGCCCACGTAATCGAAGTGCGCCGCGTCGATCTGCTGGATATTGCTCGCATCGATCAGCGTGCCGTTGGTGGACAGGGCGAGGAAAAAACCTTTGTCGCGGGCGTAGGCGCTGAGTCGAAACAGGTCTTCGCGCAGCAAGGGCTCGCCACCGGAGAGGATCAATACGCGTACCCCGGCGGCATGCAGGTCGTCGATGACCTGGAGCGCCGCGGCGGTGTCCAGCTCATCGCGAAACACACTGTCGGCCGATGTGGCGTAGCAGTGCTTGCAGGTCAGGTTGCAGCGCCTGAGCAGGTTCCAGATCACCACGGGTGGCCGTGTGCTGCCCGGTGGCGCGGTCCGCGGAGCGGGGCATTGCCCGGCCAGGGCGCGCAGGTAATGGCTGATCCTCAACATAAAACGCTCCTTCGGTCGACGGGCGGGTTCAGCGCAAGGATGGCGACAGGCGCAGGCCGGTTTTTTTCAGGATGCGGCTGCTTACCAGCATGTCGTCGGCGGTACAGGCGTCCCCCAGCAGGTAGCGCAGGTGTTCGCGGTAGCTGTCGATTTCTTCGCGGCTGCGGCCATGGACCATGGCGAACAGGTTGTAGCGCCAGTGGGGCCGGCGCGGGCGTCGGTAGCAATGGCTGACAAAAGGCTGCGCGCCGAGCAAGGCGCCGAGGCGCGAGATATCGGTGTCGGCCACGTCCCAGACGGTCATGCCGTTGTGGCGATAGCCCAGGCGATAGTGGTTGGGCACGGCCGCGATGCGGCGGATCGCGCCTTCGGCCTGCAAGCGCTTGAGCAGGTCGAGGGTCGACTCCACGCTCAGCCCCAGTTGCTCGCCGAGCCAGGCCCAGGGATCTTCGAGCAAGGGCAGGCCGGCCTGGGTCAGTTCCACCAGCCGCAGCGCCAGGGGCGTTTCATCCAGCGCGGGTGGCGCTTGCAGCAGCGGTTCAGACGGGGAAATACAGGCCGACATGGTAAGTCTCCTCTTTGGGCAGGTTCAGCGGCACCAGGCCGGTCAGGTGCTCGATACGCAGCAGGGTGTCGTTGATCGCCTGTTCGCTAGGGCAAGCGAGCACGAACCACATGTTCCAGGCGTGCTCGCGGCGGTAGTTGTGGGCCACTTCGGGCATGGCCGCGAGCAGCTCGGCAATGGTCTCGAAACGCGGCTCCGGCACCGCCAGCGCCGCCAGGGTGAACGCGCCGCCGAGGCGATCGATGTCGAACATCGGGCCGAAGCGGGTGAGCACGCCATCGTTGAGCAGCTCGTGCAGCCGGTCGAGCAGTTCAGTGCTGCTGCTGTGCAGTTCATGGGCCAGTACTTGCCAAGGGTGACGCACCAGTGGCAGGCCCAGTTGCAGGCGATTGATCAGGCGGCGGTCGAGGTCATCCATCGATACGCGCTCCGGCCGGTGGTGCGAAGCGTCCGCCGCACTGCTTGAACAGATGGGTACTGAACAGCAACTGGTGGGGCAGGTCGCTCAGCAAATGCTGGTCAAGCAGCGCCTGGACCTGGGCTTCCACGCGGTCACGCTGGCGCCCGTGGATCATGCAGAACAGGTTGTATTGCCACTGGGGCAGGCGTCGAGGCCGCTGGTAGCACAGGCTGATGCCCGAGGCTTGCCCGAGGCGGCGCCCGACTTCATCGACCAATGCATCCGGCACATCCAGCACCAGCATGGCGTTGGCGGCAAAACCCAATGCACGATGGTTGACCACCAGGCCGACGCGGCGGAACAGGCCCTGTTCATGCCAATGTTGCATCTGCTCGAGGACCTGTTGCTCGCTGGCGTCAATCTGCTTGGCCAGGGCCTGGAAGGGGCGTGAGGTCAGGGGCAGGCCGGTTTCAAGGTGACGGCGCAGGGCCAGTGACTGTTGCTCGCTCAAGGTGTTTTTCATGGGGTGGCCTCCAGGGCAAAGCCCAGGTCGATGCGGTAGGCGGTCAGCATGGGCAGGTCCAGCGGGGTGAGGCCGGTGTCGTTTTCCAGTTCCTGGAGAATGTTTTCCAGGTGGGCGCGGTTGGGGCCGGTCAGCACGAACCATAGGTTGTAGCGATGTTCCCGGGCGTAGTTGTGATTGACCTCCGGGTATTGGCTGACGCGCGCCGCCACTTGCTGCAAACGGTCCTCGGGCACGGCCAGGGCGGCGAGGGTACTGGCGCCGGCCCGGCTGTGTTCGAACACTGGACCGACCCTCGACAAGGTGCCGGCCACTTGCAGGTGTTGCAGGCATTCGAGTACCTGGACTTCGCTACAGCCCAGGGCGTCGGCCATGGCCCGATAGGGTTCGGCGCACAACGGCATGCCATGCTGGAATTGATCGATCAAGCGACGGGACAGTGAGTGGGTGGTCATGGTCAGTACCCCGGTTTGTGCGCACGGCTGCTGAAGAAAATGCCGCTGGGACTCAGGGCCGGCAGCGTGCTCAGGCGTTCGAGGGTGTAGGGGTTCCAGACCTGGACTTCGCCACCGTCCCGGGCGGACAGCCACAGTTGGTCACCCCGTGCGGTGAATTCCATGTGCAGCACCGCAGGGCCGGGGCGCAGGTCCGCGACGATGGCGTGGGTCTGGGTGTCGATGATCTGGACGCGGTCGTTGTCCGGGTAGGCGAAGTTGACCCACAGTTGTCGGCCGTCCGGGCGCGCCGTGACGAACACTGGCTGGCCGGCCACGGCGATGGCATCGGTCAACTGCCAGGTGCGGGCGTTCATCACCAATACCTGATGGTGACCGACGGCGGGCACGAAGGCCTGCTGGTCGGCCAGGGCCCAGCCTTCCAGATGGGGCATCTTGTACACCGGGAGCCTGGCCTGGCCGCGCCCGTAATGCGCCAATACCCGCTTCACGCCGTGCTCCGGGTGCCAAAGGTCGAGTTGCGCCATGCCGTCTTCACCGAACAACCCGGCCATGTAATAGCGCCCGTCGGGGGTGATCAGGGCGTCATAGGGTTGCTGGCCGATGGCAGTGAAACGGTCGATGCGTGGCGTGTTGTCCTGGCTGAAGTCGGCGGTCCAGATCTCGCCCGTGTCGAACAGGCTGAACACGAAGCGTTGCCCCGGCGCATCCACCAGACCCACGACCCGTGAGCGTTTCTGGCCGTCAGGCAACGGCGTGGCAGGGATATCGGCGACCTGTTCCAGGGTCAGGGCATCGAACACCTTGACGCCGCCGGGCTCGTAGTTGGAGACGGCGATCAGCTTGCCGTCCTGGCTGATCGCACCGCCGATGCTGTTACCGCCCTGGATGATGCGCCGGTCGATGCGCGCAGTGAGCAAATCAACCTTGCTCAAGCCACCATCGCGGCCGAATACATAGGCATAGCGCTGGTCGCGGGAGAACACCACCGAGGCATGGGATAGATCCCCCAGGCCTTCGACGCGGGCGAGAGCGGTGCGGGTATCGCTTTCGATGATTTGCAGGCTACCGGTGGCGCGCTCCACCACCACACCCAAGTCGCCAGTACCGCGCAACGGTGCCTGGGCGCAAGCCGACAGCAGCACGGCGACGGCCGTGAAGGACAGGAGAGAACGGATCATGAGGCGGGTTTTCCTTGAAGGAGCCGGTCCACCAGCCAGCGAATGTCGTCGGGGTCGAGCAGCGGTGCCCAACCGGGCATGGCACTGCCGGGTCGCCCCAGGGTGACGGTGGCGATGAGGCTGTCGCGGGACTTTCCGGCCAGGGCTTCGTGGGTCAGGGGAGGGCCGAGGCCACCGGTCATGTACAGGCCGTGGCAGGCGCCACAGTCCTGCTCCAGCAGGTGTTGCAGTTGGGCCTGGCGCTGGTGGTCGGGAGCGGCCAGCGCACAGGAAGAAAAGACGAAGAGGAGAGCCGTCATCGAGATTGCAGCGCTGTGTCGTTCCATGACGCCTCCTGAATTAAAGTCGTGCGCGGTCCTGTGGCGAGGGAGCTTGCTCCCGCTGGGCTGCGAAGCAGCCCTAATAGCAACCTGGCGACTCGGTGTGTCAGGCCAACCCAGGGGGCTGCTGCGCAGCCCAGCGGGAGCAAGCTCCCTCGCCACGGGATTTGTGTGGTTACTTAAGGGTCAAGACCCACGCCGCGAGGATCTTGGCTTCTTCTTCAGTCACGGGGTTGGCCGGCATCGGCATCGGTCCCCAGTTGCCTTGCGTGCCTTCCTTGATGTGCTTGGCCAACAGTTCTTGTGCTCCGGCGACGCCGGCATTTTTCGCCGCGACTTCCTTGAGCGCCGGGCCAACCACCTTGGTGTCGATGGAATGGCAGGCGGCGCAGGGCTTGCTCTTGAACAGCGTCGGGCCGTCTTGTGCCAACGCCGGTTGCAGGCTCGCCGCAGCGGCCAGGGTCAAGGCAAAGAGAATAGGCTTCATGGTTTTTCCTCTTATTGATGGGGCTCAATAGATGTCGTGTTGGGTGTTGTAGACGTTGAACTTCCCGGTAGGGGTGATCAGGCGTTTGTCCTTGATCACGTTCTTGAGCTTGAGGGTCTTGTCGTCGATCACCACCAGCGCCGACTCGTCTTCCTGGCCACTCCAGACCGAGAACCAGACTTCATCGCCGGCCTTGTTGTATTCCGGTTGCACCACGCGCATCGTGCCTTTCTTGATACCGGCGTACTCGGCAATCGGCAGCACGGTGTAGCCAGCGTCGAGCTTGTTGATGTCGAACACCGCCACCGACTGGCTGAGTTTGGTGTCGGGGCTGAGGGTGGTGTCGACATACAGGTGGCTGGACGCCGGGTGTGTCTTGATGAACAGCGAACCGCCGCCCTGGCCCTGGAGCGAACCGACCTGCTTCCAGGCGTATTGCGGGTGGTTGACCGGGTCGGTGCCGATCAGCGAAACCCCGGCATCGCCCAGGTGGCTGGTGGCCCAGACCGGTCCGTAGAGCGGATGGTTGAAGTTGGCGCCGCGCCCCGGATGGGGGATCTTGCCCACGTCCACGAGGGCGGTGAGCTTGCGTTCCTTGGAGTCGATCACCGCGACTTTGTTGGAATTGTTGGCGGCCGTCATGAAGTAGCGGTGGCTGCTGTCCCAACCGCCGTCATGCAGGAACGGTGCGGCGTCGATGCTGGTAATGGTGAGGTTCTTGATGTCTTGGTAGTTGACCAGCATCACCTTGCCGGTTTCCTTGACGTTGACGATGAACTCCGGCCATTCGTGGGAAGCGATGATGGCCGCGACCCGAGGTTCCGGGTGGTATTGCTGGGTGTCGACGGTCATGCCACGGGTCGAGACGATCTGCTTGGGCTCCAGGGTCTCGCCGTCCATGATGGTGAACTGCGGCGGCCAATAGGAACCGGCGATGGTGTACTTGTCTTCGTAGCCCTTGAACTTGGAGGTTTCCACGGAGCGGGCTTCGATGCCTACCTTGATTTCCGCGACCTTGGTCGGCTCCTTCGGCCACAGGTCGATCATGTCGATCTTGGCATCGCGGCCGATCACCAGCAGGTAGCGTCCCGATGCCGAGATGCGCGAGATGTGCACGGCGTAACCGGTGTCGATCAGCTTGACGATTTTTTTGCTGTCGCCGTCGATCAAGGCGATCTTGCCATCGTCGCGCAGAGTGACTGAAAACAGATTCGGCAGGTTGAGCGAACTGATCTGCTTGGTCGGCCGGTCTTCGGGCTTGACCAGCACTTTCCAGGTCTTGAGGGTTTCAGCCATGCCCCATTCCGGCGGCGTCGGCGGGGTGTGTTGGATGAACTTGGCCATCACCGTGATCTGGTCTTTGGTCAGGGTGTTGGAGGTGCCCCAGTTCGGCATGCCGGCGGCGGAGCCGTAGGTGATCAGGGCCTCCAGGTAAGGCTGGCCGCGAGCCTGGGTGATGTCGGGTGTCAGCGGCTTACCGGTGGCGCCCTTGCGCAGCACACCATGGCAGCCGGCGCAGCGCTGGAAGTAGATTTCCTTGGCCGAGTCGAAGTCGGCCTGGCTCAGGTCCGGTGCGCCCTCGGTTTTAACCATACGGGAGTGTTCTGACTCATGGGATTTGTCGGCTAAAGCGTAGGGTGCTGCCAACGCTGTACACAGCGCCGCGACCCTCAGGGCCCACGATTTTTTGTGGCTGATCAGCATTCCATTTCTCCTCAGGCGTGATCCGCGCTGCGCTGCAATTGACGTTCGGCGCGCAGGTTCTTGGTGCGGTGCAAGGCTATGCCCAGGCCGGTGGTTAGCCGCTTGACGGCGATCAAGTTTGCCCGCCGCAGCCCTTGCCAGGTTGTCGCAGGGGGCCGTAGCGTTGCCTGCAATCGCGCTCTCTGATCAGGCCCTGTCATGAACACTCTCCATACCCTGCGGCACCCGGACGAACCCTTCTATCAACCCCAGGACAACGAACAGGCGCTGTTCGAACAGGCCTGGCATCACGGCATGCCGGTGCTGATCAAAGGTCCCACCGGCTGCGGCAAGACCCGTTTTGTCCAGCACATGGCCCACCGCTTGAAGCTGCCCCTGTACACCGTGGCGTGCCACGATGATTTGAGCGCGGCCGACCTGGTCGGGCGCCACCTGATCGGTGCCCAGGGCACCTGGTGGCAGGACGGGCCATTGACCCGGGCAGTGCGCGAGGGCGGCATCTGTTACCTGGATGAGGTGGTCGAGGCGCGCCAGGACACGGCGGTGGTGTTGCACCCACTGGCCGACGATCGTCGGCAGTTGTACCTGGAGCGTACGGGTGAAGTGCTCCAGGCACCGCCGTCGTTCATGCTGGTGGTGTCTTACAACCCGGGTTACCAGAACCTGCTCAAAGGCATGAAGCCCAGTACCCGCCAGCGTTTCGTGGCGATGCGTTTTGGTTATCCGGCGGTAGTCGATGAAGAACGCATCGTGGCCCGCGAGGCTGGCGTGGATATGGCCCTGGCGGCGCAGGTGGTACGGCTGGGGCAGGCGCTGCGTCGCCTCGATCAGCATGATCTGGAGGAGGTGGCCTCCACGCGCCTGCTGATTTTCGCGGCGCGCATGATCGGTTCCGGTATGGACCCACGCCAGGCCTGCCTGGCCTGCCTGGCCGAGCCGTTGAGCGATGATCCCCAGACGGTGGCGGCCTTGATGGATGTGGTCGATGTTCACTTCGGCTGAAACCGCGACCCCGTCCCGGCGCTTGCCGGGAGACTTGGCGATGTGGTTTTTCATCCTTGCCGAGCTGACGGTGTTTGCACTGCTGCTCCTGGCCTTCGCTGTCGCCCAGGCGTTGCATCCGCACGTGTTCAACGAAGGCCGGCATTTGCTGGACCGTTCCACGGGCCTGGCGATGACCCTCAGCCTGCTGACCGCCGGATTGTTCGCCGCCCTGGCCCAGGAGCAGGTCAGGCAAGACCGACCGCGCCGAGGCGCGCTGTTCCTGTGCGTGGCGTTGTTGCTTGCTTCGGGTTATGTGGCGATCAAGCTCACGGAGTACGCCCACCTGTTGGCGAACGGCCTGGGGATGGAGCACGACACCTTCTTCACCTTGTACTGGATCCTCACGGCGTTTCATTTCCTGCACGTGTTGCTGGGCATGGTGATCCTAGGCTGGCTGGCCGAGGGCTGTCGGCGTCGTCGCTATGATTCGCAGCGGTGCAGCGGGCTGGAGTCCGGTGTGCTGTATTGGCATATGGTGGATCTGGTCTGGGTGCTGTTGTTTCCATTGGTCTACATCCTCGATTGAGATGAGGTGCGCATGTCGGTTTCCCGTGTCCTGATCGTCTGCTGGACGGCGTTGGCCATGCTCAGTACGGGCACCGTGGCGCTGGGCCAGGTCGCTGGCACCGGGCTGATCTCCGTTGCGATATTGATGGTGGCGGTTGCCAAGGCCTGGGTGATTGCCGATGGCTTCATGGAACTGCGCCATGCACCGCGCCTGTGGCGTCGGTTGATATTGAGCTGGGCGGTGCTGTTGGCGACGGTCATCGCAACGATACTGTTATCTGCACCTTGAACTTGCAAACACCCACCTGTGGCGAGGGGATTTATCCCCGTTGGGCCGCGAAGCGGCCCCAAGGCAGCTCACTCTATCTATCTGACACACCGAGGCGTCTGCCATAGGGACTGCTGCGCAGTCCAGCGGGGATAAATCCCCTCGCCACAAAATAGATCCCTTGCCACAGAAACTCATCTGACTTTCGAGCAGTCTTGGAACAACCCACCAAAACCATCGGAGATTCTTGATCGCCATCAAGCGGTTTTCGAGCACTCGCTTCCTAGAATGAACACGCCAAGCAATGAGGAAGTGACCATGTCAGATACCTTCACCAAAGGCATGGCCAGGAATATTTATTTCGGGGGAAGTATCTTCTTTTTCCTGATATTCCTGGCCCTGACCTACCACACGGAACAGACCTTTCCAGAACGTAGCCACCAGGCGCAACTGACCGAATCGGTGATTCGCGGCAAGGGCGTCTGGGAGCGCAACAACTGCATCGGCTGCCACACCCTGCTGGGCGAGGGCGCGTACTTTGCGCCGGAGCTGGGCAATGTGATCAACCGGCGCGGCGGCGACGAGGCCTTCAAGCCGTTCCTGCAAGCGTGGATGAAAATGCAGCCGCTGAACGTTCCGGGTCGCCGGGCCATGCCGCAGTTCAACCTGAGCGAGCAGGAAGTCGACGACATCGCCGAGTTCCTCAAATGGAGTTCGAAAATCAACACCAATGGCTGGCCGCCAAACAAGGAGGGCTGAGAGATGAGCATGGCTAATCCGCATCTGAAATTCGCCTCGCAGGCCGTCGCCAAACCCTACTTCGTGTTTGCCCTGATGCTGTTCCTGGGGCAGGTGTTGTTCGGTTTGATCATGGGCTTGCAATACGTGGTCGGCGACTTCCTGTTCCCGCTGATTCCCTTCAACGTGGCCCGCATGGTCCACACCAACCTGCTGATCGTGTGGCTGTTGTTCGGCTTCATGGGCGCGGCGTATTACCTGATCCCGGAGGAGGCTGATCGAGAGCTGCACAGCCCGAAACTGGCGCTCGTGCTGTTCTGGGTGTTCGCCGCCGCGGGTGTGGCGACGATCCTGGGCTACCTCTCAGTGCCCTATGCCACGCTGGCGAAGGTCACCGGCAACGACTTGCTGCCCACTATGGGCCGTGAGTTCCTGGAGCAACCGACCATCACCAAGATGGGCATCGTGGTGGTGTGTCTGGGGTTTCTCTACAACATCGGCATGACGATGCTCAAGGGTCGCAAGACCACGGTCAGCATGGTGATGATGACCGGGCTGATTGGCCTGGCGGTGTTCTTCCTGTTCTCTTTCTACAACCCGGAAAACCTCGCTCGCGATAAGTACTACTGGTGGTGGGTTGTGCATCTTTGGGTGGAAGGCGTCTGGGAATTGATCATGGGCTCGATGCTGGCCTTTGTCCTGATCAAGGTCACCGGCGTGGACCGGGAAGTCGTAGAGAAGTGGCTTTACGTGATCATCGCCATGGCGCTGATTACCGGGATCATCGGCACCGGCCACCACTTCTTCTGGATCGGCGCGCCCGAGGTGTGGTTGTGGGTCGGTTCGATCTTCTCGGCGCTGGAACCGCTACCGTTCCTGGCGATGGTGATTTTCGCCTTCAGCATGGTCAAGAACCGTCGCCGGCAACACCCCAACCGCGCCGCCACATTGTGGGCCAAGGGCACCACGGTCACCGCGTTCTTCGGTGCGGGTGTCTGGGGTTTCCTGCACACCTTGGCACCGGTCAACTTCTACACCCACGGTTCGCAACTGACGGCGGCCCACGGTCACCTGGCCTTCTACGGGGCCTACGCAATGATCGTGATGACGCTGATCAGCTACGCCATGCCACGTTTGCGTGGATTGGGTGAAGCGGCGGACGAGCGTTCCCAGCGTCTGGAAATCTGGGGCTTCTGGCTGATGACCCTGTCGATGGTGATGATCACCTTGTTCCTCACGGCGGCGGGCGTTGTCCAGGTGTGGTTGCAACGTTGGGCAGTGGATGGCAGTGCCTTGCCTTTCATGGCGACAATGGATCACTTGAAGCCGCTGTTCTGGGCGCGTCTGGTCGCTGGCGTCGGGTTCCTGGGCGGGTTGCTCTGCTACCTGTTCAGCTTCCGTCAACGTGGCCGTGCAGCCCTGCGGGCACCGGCGGCGGTGGTGCCTTCGTGAGTGATCACAACCACTAAACCGGACCCATTTGTGGCGAGGGGATTTATCCCCGCTGGGGCGCGAAGCGGCCCCCTACATCCTGTCTGATACACCGCAGTAGCAGACATTTTGGGGGCTGCTTCGCAGCCCAGCGGGGATAAATCCCCTCGCCACAATGGGTTCGGCTTAAGAGGAGAATAACCATGGCATTCACCCTTGAGCTGGAAGAGTGGGTCGGCAGTGTCTGGCACCGATTCATCACCCGGCGCGCCAGTGTGGATTTTCCCGAAGCACGGGTGGAACTGATTGCGCGGCAACGCTCCCTTCAGGTGCTGTTTCACGCCACGGGCGGTTCTCGCCAGTTGGGTGTGGAGGCGGTCAGCGACCGTGATCTGTTGCTACGTCGCAACCTGTTGCAGCAGATCGCCGGCACCTGCAAGCAAGTACCCCTGGCCTGCTGCGATGGCAATAACCTGCGTTTGCCGGCGAGCCTGGCGGCGTTCCCCGATGTCGGCCTGAACGAAGAGCTGTATCGCTGGCTCGCGTTGCTGGCCGCGCAGTCGGGGCCGATGAAGCATTGGGGACGGGACAATCAGCGCTGGACCCACGCGGTGTTGAAGCGCTACCCGGCGCTGCGTCCTCGCTATCGGCGATTGGTGGAGGCGCATCTGTCGTTGCGCCCCGATCCGGCCTCGCTCAACCCGGCCGAAGCCGCCCTGGAGCGCGCGCTGTGCCGGGCCCTGCGCGAGCCAGGCAGCGTCGAGCATTTCCCACGCAGTGAACGGGCGGCCTGGCCGTTGCCGTTGTGGCTATACCCACCCCAGCATCTCGCCAATCCCCAGGCGGCCAACCTTGAAGAGTCCGAGCAATACCTGGCGACGCCGCCGGGTGAGCAACAGGGCGGTCGCAAACGCGCCGAGCGCATTGATGAAACCAGCCGTGACGGTGGGTTGTTGATCGTACGCCTGGAGAATCTGTTCAGCTGGACCGAACACGTGGACCTGGATCGCTGGGCGGACGACAGTGAAGATCCGGACGCCGCCCGCGTCGCAGAAGACCTGGACCAATTGACCCTGTCACGCACTCGCTTGCGCAAGGGCGGGGGCCTGAAACTGCACCTGGACCTGCCGCCGGCCGATGTGGATGACATTCCCCTGGGCGAGGGTATCCGGTTGCCCGAATGGGATTACCGCAAGCAACGGCTCCAGGAGGATTTCGTCAGCCTGCAGACTTTCACCCCTCGCGATTGCGAACCCCAGCCACTGCCGGCACGCCTGCGCAGCTCGGCCCAGCGCTTGCGCCGCCAGTTCGAACACCTGCGCAACGATCGACAGTGGCTGCGCCAGCAAACCCAGGGTTCGGAACTGGACCTGCAAGCCTGGCTGGATTTCCACGTCGAACGCCAGCACGGCCAGTGCAGCGAACGCGGTCTGTTCATGGAGCAACGCCAGACCCGCCGCGACCTGGCGTGCCTGCTGCTGGCTGATCTGTCGATGTCCACCGACGCCCACCTCAACGACGAGCATCGGGTGATCGACGTGATCCGCGACAGCCTGTTGCTGTTCGGTGAAACCCTCTCGGTGCTGGGGGACGATTTCGCCTTGTACGGGTTCTCATCCTTGCGGCGCCAGCAAGTGCGGATGCATGAGCTCAAGGCCTTCGACCAACGCTACGACGACCATACCCGGGGGCGAATCCAGGGCCTCAAGCCCGGTTACTACACGCGCATGGGCGCCGCGATCCGCCAGGCCACGCAACGGCTGGCGGGCTGCAAGCGGCGGCGCAAGTTGTTGTTGCTGTTGAGCGATGGCAAGCCCAATGACCTGGACCTTTACGAAGGGCGCTACGGCGTGGAAGACACCCGCCAAGCGGTGCTGGAGGCCCGGCGCCAAGGGTTGACACCGTTCTGCATCACCATCGATCGCGAAGCGGGGGATTACCTGCCATACATGTTCGGGGCCAACGGCTACACCTTGATTCGCCAGCCCGAGCAACTGCCACTGCGCCTACCGCAGTTGTATCGGCAATTGACTCAGGACTGAGGGTTCAGGCGATGCTGCGAGGCAGCCAGAAAAACATGACGATGCAGAAGATCGTCAGCCCGACACAGAACCAGCCGAAGCGCCGCAACCGACGCTCGTCGGCCTTTGCGGCCTCGGCTGGCAGGGGCATGCCGCACTGGCGGCATTCGGTTTCGTTTGCAGGGTTGGCGTGTTGGCAATACAGGCAGATGGGTTGTGCAGTCATTCGAACTGTTCCAGGCGCAGGCGATCGAGAATGGCGATCTGGCGACCATCCTGGGTGATGATTTTTTCATCGATCAAGCGCCGGATGATCCGCGAGAAGGTTTCCGGCTGGATGGACAGGTGCCCGGCGATCAATTGCTTGGCCATTGGCAGTTCGAACTGACTGTCCACGGTTTGCAGGCGCACCAGTTGCGTCAGCAGGTAACGCACCACGCGGTGGGTGGCGTTTTTCAGCGACAGGGTTTCAATCTCGTTGACCCGCTGGTGCAGGCGCACGCAGAGCTTGCCGAGCAGGGCAAAGGTCAGCTGGCTGTTGCTGTGCAACAGGCGCATGTAGGTGGCGTTGGACAGCCGGTACACCTGGCTCGGGCCGACGGCTTCGGCGGAGGCCACATAGTTGGGTGTGTCCATCAGCATCATGGCTTCAGCGAAGGTCTGGCGCTCGCCGATCACCTCGAAGACTTTTTCCTGGCCGTCCGGGGTCAGGCGGTAGATTTTTACCGCCCCGCAGATCACGAAGTAAAACGCCTGCGCCGGTTCCCCCTGGCGGAACAGCGGGTTGCCCTTGTCGATGTTCAGCAGTTGACTGGTACTCATCAATTCGTCGAGTTGTTCTTCGTTCAGTGGCTCGAACAGGTGATGGCTGCGCAGAATCTGGTGATGGACACGGTGGAGCACCATGGCATGAATCCTTGTGATGGCAAGACGGTAATCGGGTTCAGACGAGGCTGAGGGACAGGCTGCTGGCCAGCGCCACGACGCAAGAGAGCACTATGAACCAGGTCAGTGGCAGAGCGACGTTTTTCATGGGTTTACCTCGGGCGAGAGTCTATGCCCTGCCTGAGCAAGAGGCGGGCCATGCCTGGAGGCTTTGATTCGTGGGACGTTTGGGCTGGGGAGGGTGAAAATGACCCTGGCACGATAGGGTTAAAACAACCATGAAAGGGTCATAAATACCCCGTTCGACTACAGTTCCTGTGGGAGCGAGCTTGCTCGCGATGACGGTAGCACACCCAACATAGTGCCAACTGACCCACCGCCATCGCGAGCAAGCTCGCTCCCACAGGGGGGCAGAGGTGTTTAGCAGGCGGCTCGACCCGGTTCGGCAAGCCCCTTGCAAGTGCTTGTTCGAGGCGGGAGGTTGCCGATGCGCGGGCTTGATCTGAGACAAGGCCCGCCAGTGTCGATAGCCGATCATTCGAACCCTGATTTTGTCGTACCTCGCTGGCGGGCCAGATCCCCGGTGAGGCAGAGGAGTGGTGTATGCAAGTGCTTGACCGTCGCAAGGCCATGGCCATTTTGCCGCTGTGGCGCCTGGCGTTTCGGCCGTTCTTCCTGGCGGGCTGCGTGTTGGCGCTGGTGGCCGTTCCCCTTTGGCTCCTGGCGTTCACCGGGCGGTTGTCGGCCTGGCAGCCGGGTGGCGGCTGGTTGGCCTGGCACCGTCATGAACTGTTGTTCGGCTTCGGCCTGGCGATCATTGCCGGGTTCCTGCTGACGGCCGTGCAGACCTGGACGGGCACCCCAGGTATCAGCGGCAAGCGCTTGGCGGCGCTGGCGTCAGTATGGTTGGGCGCGCGGTTGGCCTGGCTGGTCGATGCGCCCTGGCCATTGCTGACCGTGCTGGAGCTGGGTTTCGCCCTGGCGGTCGCGGCATTGATGGGCGTGACGCTGTGGCGCGTGCGGCAGAAGCGCAATTACCCGATTGTGCTGGTTTTGCTGCTGTTGGCCGCCGCCGATGCGCTGTCGATGTACGGCCTGGTGCAGCACAACGAGGGCTTGCAACGCCAAAGCGTGCTCACCGGCTTGTGGCTGGTAGCGGCGATGATGGGGCTGATCGGCGGGCGAGTGATTCCCTTTTTCACCCAGCGCGGCTTGGGTCGGGTAGAGGGCGTTGCGCCCTGGCCGTGGCTCGATCGCCTGTTGCTGGCGGGGTCGGCGCTGGTGGCGCTGCTCTATGCCTTCGGTCCGGCGCTGTCGGCCAGTGTCTGGGTCGGCCTGTTGTTCGCCGCGTTGGCGGTGGGGCACGGGATTCGATTGGTGCGTTGGCATGATCGGGACTTGTGGCGGGTGCCGCTGCTGTGGTCGCTGCACTTGGCCTACGCCTGGCTGGCGGTGGCGTGCCTGGGCATGGCGCTCTGGCACTTCGGCGTGCCGGTGAATCCGAGCCTGGCGGTGCATGGCCTGACCATCGGCGCCATGGCCGGGTTGATCCTGGCGATGATTGCCCGCGTCAGCCTGGGCCATACCGGGCGCCCCCTCGAGCCGCCGGCGGGCATGACCCTGGCGTTTGTGCTATTGAACCTGGCGTGCGTGAGCCGTGTGCTGCTGGTGTTGGTATTTCCGTTGGCCGCGTTGTGGCTCGCGGGACTGTGCTGGACGTTGGCGTTCGGCCTCTATGCCTGGCGCTATGGCCCGATGCTGCTGAAGACTCGGGTGGATGGGCATCCGGGATGAGCCGACTGGGCGAAGGGGAACGATGATGTATGGGGTCTTGCTGGTCACGCATCTGTTGGCGGCCATCGCTTTTATTGGCACGTTGTTTTTCGAGGTTTTCATCTGGCATGCCGCCCGCCGACCGTTGGCCCGAAGCACCCAGGATGCCGCCGACCAGGCCATCGCCAAGCGTTCGCGGCACGTGCTGCACGGCGTGGTGCTGTTGCTGTACGGCGCCGGCATCGCCCTGGCCTGGCAGCATCGCGGCGCATTGAGCCAGCCGTTGAGCAACAGCTTTGGCCTGCTGCTGAGCCTGAAAATCCTGCTGGCCCTGAGCATCATCGGCCACTACCTGTGGCTGGCGTATTGGCTCAAGAGCGGTCGGCTGACCCCGGGTCGGGCCTGCTGGCTGCGCCGCAGTATCCTTGGGCACATGGTGCTGATCGTGGTGTTGGCCAAGGCGATGTTTTATTGGCAATTTTAGATGGAGCGCCCCATGGCAATCCCTGTGGGAGCGAGCTTGCTCGCGATGGCGGCGGATCAGTCAGTATTGAGTTGTCTGACCCACCGTCATCGCGAGCAAGCTCGCTCCCACAGGGGGTAACGCAATGTTTGAGGGTCAGCGAGCAGTGGGCTTCATCGCATTGACGAACAACACATTGTTTTCCAGATGAATGTGTTGCATCAGGTCATCACGAAACTCCACCAGCCCGCGATACAGGGCGCGCCAGGTGTTGCAGGCGTCGGCGGGTGGGGTGATCTGGTCGGTCAGGGTGAGCATGGTTTCCAGGGCTTCACCGTGCTGGTCGTGTTCGTAGCGCAGTACCTGGATCGGCGCCGAGGCCCGTTCGCCCAGGCCTTGTTGCAGCATCGGGAACAGCACCTGTTCTTCCTTGAGCATGTGGCCTTCGAGCTCCTGATACATGTCCTGCAAGTGATCGGCCAGGCCGTTCGGGCAACTGGCCCGCGCACCATGGACCTGCTCGACGCGACGGGCCAGGCGGATCAGCTCCGGCAGTTGTTCGCGATGGCGGGCGTGGTAGCGTTCCAGGATGTGGGCGATCAACAGCGCCTGGGGCTCGTCGCGCCAGTCATGGCCCAGTTCGCCGGCGGCTTGCAGGGTGCGCAGGGCGTCGGCGATCAGCAGCGGGTTCAGGCCTTTAACCAGGGCGGCTTCGCGCAGGGATTTTTGCCCGCCGCAACAGAAGTCGAGGTTGTAATGATGGAAGGTGCGGGTGGCACCGGGAATGTCGCAGGCCAGTTGGCCGAGGCTTTGGTCCAGCAGTTCGAGGCTCATCATGGTTCCTTTGGGTTGAATGCCGAGAGGGACAGATAAACGCTCTCTTTGCAGCCGGCGTGCCAGATTCAACTGGCTGAAAATAAACGAATATTTTTTTGCCAGGGTGATTGTCACCCTGGCTGCCAAGGGTCAAATGAACCCTGGAGGGTCATCACTACCATGCTGCGTGAAAGCCTGGCCGCCGACCTGATCGTCGAGCTGCCCAATGCGGTGCGATTGCAGCGCCTGGTGCAGACCCTGCGCGAATACTTCAACAGTGGCGCCGTGGGGTTGTTGCGCCTGGACGATGACAGCCTCAGGCCCGTGGCAACCGTGGGCCTGGTCCACGAGGCGCTGGGCCGTCGGTTCGTGATTGCCCAACATCCACGCCTGGCGGCGATCATGGCCTCGCGCGAACCCACTTGGTTCGAGCCCGACAGTCGCTTGCCGGACCCTTATGACGGCTTGCTCGACAACCATGTCGGCGAGCCGCTGCCGGTGCACGACTGCATGGGCGTGAGCCTGTATGTGGAAGGCCGGCTCTGGGGCGCGATCACCCTCGATGCGTTGCACGCCGGCACCTTCGACAGTCGCGCCCGCGAGGAACTCAAGCGCTGCACCTTGCAGATCGAAGCGGCGGTGCGGGTCACCCGGCTCGAGCAGGAAAACCGCAGCCTGCGGGCCTCGCGCAGTGACCCGGCGGACCTGCGCCTGCCGGCCGAAGAGGGCGAAATCCTCGGGCGCAGCGAGGGGCTGCAACAGTTGCTCAATGAGTTGGATGTATTGGCCGATTCCGAGCTGCCAGTGCTGCTATTGGGGGAAACCGGTGTCGGCAAAGAGTTGTTCGCCCGGCGTCTGCATCGCTTGTCCCGGCGCGGCCACAAGCCATTGGTCCAGGTCAATTGCGCGGCGTTGCCGGAGTCCCTGGCTGAAAGCGAATTGTTCGGCCACGTCAAAGGCGCGTTTTCCGGTGCAACCACCGACCGCGCCGGGCGCTTCGACGCGGCCAATGGCGGCACGCTGTTTCTCGACGAGGTTGGCGAATTGCCCCTGAGTGTGCAGGCCAAATTGCTGCGTACTCTGCAAAACGGTGAGATCCAGCGTCTGGGCGCGGACAAGCCGCTGCACGTCGATGTGCGGATCATCGCCGCCACCAACCGACACCTGCCCGACAGTATTCGCGATGGCCTGTTTCGCGCCGACTTGTACCACCGGCTTTCGGTCTATCCGGTGCCGATCCCTCCGTTGCGCGAGCGCGGCCACGATGTGTTGATGCTGGCCGGGCACTTCCTCGAACTGAATCGCACACGCTTGGGCTTGCGCGGCTTGCGCCTGTCCCCGGCGGCCGAACAGGCGCTGCTGGCGTACAGCTGGCCGGGTAATGTGCGGGAACTGGAACACGTGATCAGTCGCGCGGCGTTGAAGCAGCTGAGCCGGGGTGCCAGTCGCAGTTTGATCATGACCCTGGAGCCGCAGGTGCTGGACCTGGATGTCAATGCCAACACTTCCACGGCACAAGCGCTGCTTGAACAACTCCCGGAGGCGGTCGATGCACCGCTCCAGCCCCTGAGCGAAGCGGTCGATGGTTGTCAGCGGCAGGCGATCCTCAAGGCCCTGGAGCGTTGCGGGCAGAACTGGGCGGGGGCGGCGCGGTTGTTGGAGGTGGATCCGAGCAATCTGCATAAGCTGGCGCGGCGGTTGGGGCTCAAGTAGCCGTTGACCGGTTAGACCGCGTTGCCTTCATCGCGAGCAAGCTCGCTCCCACAGGGATCTTGTGAACACAGCAGATCACCTGTGGGAGCGAGCTTGCTCGCGATAGCGCCCTTCAACTCACCACAAGAGCCGGCATTGACAACGATCAAGGCCAGCCAACGCAGTCGACTCCACACTGGCCCAAACCCACAGTGGAGATCACCACCATGCCCCTTTCCCTGGCCAAAATGCGCCGCCAGTACACCCTCGACGGCCTGGATGAAACCCAGGCACCGGACGACCCCATGGTCCTGTTCGGGCTCTGGATGCAACAAGCCCGCGACACCGAAAGCCCTCCGGTGGAAGCCAACAGCATGGCCCTGGCCACAGTGGATGAGCAGGGCTGGCCCCATTGTCGGGTGCTGTTGCTCAAGGGCTTCAGCAGCGAAGGCTTTTCATTTTTCGGCAACTACGAAAGCGGCAAGGGACAGGACCTGGCGGCTAACCCCAGGGCAGCCATGACGTTTTTCTGGCCGGGGCTGGAACGGCAAGTGCGGATTGAAGGACAGGTCTGCAAGCTTGACCCTGCGTTGTCGGACGCCTATTTCGAGTCCCGTTCCGTGGCCAGTCGTCTGGGCGCCTGGGCCTCGCCGCAAAGTCGTTCTCTGAATGATCGCGCCGCCCTCGAGACGTTGCTGAAAAAAACCGAACAACGTTTTGCCAATCAACCGGTACCGCGTCCCGAGCATTGGGGCGGTTATTGCCTGCGACCCGAACGCCTGGAGTTCTGGCAGGGCCGCGCCGACCGTTTGCATGACCGGCTCGACTACCGCCTGCAGGATGGCGCCTGGCAGCGCAGCCGCCTGGCACCCTGACGCCGAGGGAGGTACCTCCATGGAGGAATAGGCCCGGCATCGAATGGGGTTCAGGCTGGGCCATCTTTTTCTGACAGGACGGCTGATCATGGCCCATCTGACGCAACGCCTCTTTCAACCGCTGAACATCGCGGTCCTCACCATCAGCGATACCCGAAGTTTCGAGACTGATACCTCGGGCCAGACCCTCGCGGACCTGCTGCAAACCGCCGGGCATGTGCTGATCGAGCGCGGGCTGGTGAAGGACGATATCTACCAGATCCGCGCCCAGGTCTCCCAGTGGATCGCGGACCCGAAAGTGCAGGTGGTGTTGATGACCGGTGGCACCGGGTTCACCCCACGCGATAACACGCCCCAGGCCGTGGCGCCATTGCTGGACAAGCACGTCGACGGTTTTGGTGAGTTGTTCCGCCAGGTGTCCCTGGCGGAAATCGGCATGTCCACACTGCAATCGCGCGCCTTGGCGGGCATGAGCAACGGCGTGCTGGTGTGCTGCTTGCCAGGTTCGCCGGGGGCTTGCCGGACCGGCTGGGAAAAGATCCTGGTCGGGCAACTGGACAGCCGCACTGGCCCGTGCAATTTCACCCCCCATCTCAAGCCACAGGCCGGCATTGCCCCGACCGCCTGCGAGACACGCTCGTGAGCGGCAAGGTGTGCGACAGCGGCCTGCTGATGCCGGTGGATGACGCGATCCGTCATCTGCTGGACCAGGCACCGCCGCCACCACCGGTGCAGCGAGTGCCCCTGGACCAAGCCCTGGCCCGCGTGCTGGCGGCCGATATTCTGTGCCCTATGAACCTGCCAGCCTGGGACAACAGCGCGATGGACGGTTATGCCCTGCGCGCCGCTGACCTGCTGGCCGGTGGCGGGGCCCTGGCGTTGATCGGGCGGATCGCCGCGGGCGACGGGCCGGGCGAGCCCTTGCAGCAAGGCCAGGCAGTGCGGATCTTCACCGGTGCGCCGCTGCCGCCGGGCGCCGACACGGTGGTGCCCCAGGAAAGCTGCCGTGTCGAGGGCCAGCGGGTCTGGTTGCCCGCGGTCAATCGCGGTGACCATGTGCGCAAGGAAGGCGAAGAACAACGTCGAGGCGACCGTTTGCTCCAGGCCGGCACGCGCTTGCGCGCCCAGGAGTTGGGGTTGCTGGCCGGTGCCGGCATTGGCCGGGTGGAGGTTTATCGTCCCTTGCAGGTGGGTTTGCTCAGCAGCGGCGATGAACTGCGCGAGCCGGGCGAGCCATTGGCGCCGGGGCAGATCTACAACAGCAATCGCCATACGTTGGCGGCGCTGCTGCGGGGCTGGGGTGTCGAGGTGCATGACTTTGGTGTCATGCCCGATCAATTGCTGGCGAGCCGGCAAGCGCTGGGGTTGGCCGCCGCCGAGTGCGACGTGCTGTTGACCTCCGGCGGCGTGTCGGTCGGCGAGGAAGATCACCTCAAGCAAGCCATCGAGGCCCTGGGCAGCATCGATCTCTGGCGCCTGGCGATCCAGCCGGGCAAGCCCCTGGCCTTTGGCGATGTGGAAGGCAAGCCATGGATCGGGCTGCCGGGCAATCCTTGCGCGGCGTTGATTACGGCATTGATCGTCGTGCGACCGTTCCTGTTCCGCGCCCAAGGCATGCGCGACGTGCTGCCTGTGCCGTTGCAGCTGCCGGCCGGGTTCGACTGGCTCAAGCGCAACCGGCGTCGGCAATACCTGCGCGCCAAACTGATCCCCGACGCCGACGGCCACCTGTGTGTGGAACTGCATCCCCAGCAAAGCTCGGCGATGTTGACGGCCGCGTGCTGGGCCGACGGGTTGGCGGTGGTGGAGCGTGAGACGCTGCTGCACAAGCACGATCGGGTGCTGTACCTGCCATTCGCCGAGCTGATGCATTGACGGCAATTGATTGCCGTCAAGGTCGCCGGCCGAGGGCTGGCTAGACTGGCGGCGCCCTTAGTTTTCTCACGAGGATGCCCCATGCAACTGGTTTGCCCGGCAGGGAATCTGCCTGCCCTCAAAGCGGCGGTGCGCCAAGGCGCCGATGCCGTCTATGTCGGCTTTCGCGATGACACCAATGCCCGGCACTTCGCCGGGCTGAACATGGATGACAAGCAGTTCGACGCCGCTGTCGCGCACATCCGTCAACACCAACGCAAGCTGTACGTGGCGGTCAATACTTACCCGCAGCCCAAGGGCTGGGAACGCTGGCAACGGGCGGTGGACCGTGCCGCCGACTTCGGCGTCGACGCGCTGATTGCCGCCGATCCCGGTGTGCTCAGCTACGCCAGTCAGCGCCATCCGCAACTGGCCCTGCACCTGTCGGTCCAGGGTTCGGCGACCCACGCGGCGGCCCTGGCTTTTTACGCCGAGCGCTACGGCATCCGCCGCGCCGTGCTGCCACGGGTGCTGTCCCTGGCCCAGGTGCGGCAGGTGGCGGCAGCCAGTCCGGTGCCGATCGAGGTCTTTGGTTTCGGCAGTCTGTGCATCATGGCCGAGGGCCGTTGCCACTTGTCTTCCTACATCACCGGCGAATCGCCGAACCTCTGCGGAGTCTGTTCGCCCGCCAAGGCGGTGCGTTGGAGCGAGGACGCCCAAGGCCTGAGCGCACGTCTGAGCGAAGTGCTGATCGACCGCTACACCCCTGAAGAACCGGCCGGTTACCCGACCCTGTGCAAGGGCCGCTTCCTGGTGGGCGGCAAGCGTTTCCATGCGTTGGAAGAACCCACCAGCCTCGACACCCTGGACCTGTTGCCGGAGCTGGCGGCCATCGGCGTCGAAGCCGTGAAAATCGAAGGCCGTCAGCGCAGCCCGGCCTACGTTGAACAAGTCACCCGGGTCTGGCGCGCCGCGCTGGATGCACACCAGGCCGCGCCGCAACGGTTCCGCGTGCGGGAAGAATGGCGCCAGGTGTTGGCCGGTTTGTCCGAAGGCAGCCAGACCACCCTGGGTGCCTACCATCGATCATGGCAATGAGGGAGGCCAGATGAAACTCAGCCTGGGACCGGTCCTGTTTTACTGGGACAAAGCGCAACTGGGGAATTTCTACGCCGAGATGTCGGCCTTGCCGCTGGATGTGATTTACCTGGGGGAAACCGTGTGTTCGAAGCGCCGGGCATTCTCTCTGGATCAATGGCTGGGCCTGGCCCGCGAGCTGCAAACGTGCAGCCAGGCACAGATCGTATTGTCGAGCCTGACGCTGATCGAAGCGGCTTCGGAGCTGTCCTCGCTGCGACGCCTGTGTGACAACGGCCAATTGTTGGTGGAAGCCAATGACATGGGCGCGGTGCAGTTCCTGGCCGAACGCAAGTTGCCCTTTGTCGGCGGGCCGGCGTTGAATTTGTACAACGGTCACGCCCTGGGCCAATTGCTCGACAGTGGCATGATCCGTTGGGTACCCCCCGTGGAGTGTTCGGCGGCGCTGATCGGCGATGTGCTCGAGCAGGTGCGAGAGCTGGACCGTGAGGTGCCGGAGGTGGAAATCTTCGCCTACGGCCATCTGCCCTTGGCGTATTCGGCGCGCTGCTTCACTGCCCGGGCCGAAAACCGGCCCAAGGACGACTGCCAGTTCTGTTGCATCAACTACCCCGATGGCCTGGCTCTGAGCAGCCAGGAAGGCCAACAACTGTTCACCCTCAACGGCATCCAGACGATGTCCGGGGAGGTGACGAATCTGCTGGCCGACTACACCGCGCTGACGGCCAGTGGCGCCGACCTGCTGCGCCTGAGCCCGCGTGCCCAGGGCATGGCCGAAGTGGTCACGGCCTTCGACAAGGTGCGCCACGGCGAGGCGCCACCGTTGTTCGTGGACGGTTGCAACGGTTATTGGCACGGCCATGCCGGCATGTTGAAGGTAGAGGAGGCGGGCCTGTGCTGAGTCCAAAAAAATGGTTGCTCAAGGGCGCTGACCGATTGCTGCCGCTGGTGGGCAAGGTGCCGTTCGTGGTGCAGCGCCTGGCGTTGCAACAGGCGCTCAATCGTTGCCTGGCCGAGCCGCTGCGCGACGGCGGTTTCGATGTGCTGCAGGGGCGCTGGTTGTGCCTGCGGGTGCCTGATTTGAAGTTGTGCTGGTACCTGACCCTGGCGCGGGATGGACTGCGCATCGCCGAGCGGGCCGACGCCCAGGTCACCATCAGCGGCAACTGGCGCGAATTCCTGCTGTTGGCCAGCCGTCAGGAGGATCCCGATACATTGTTCTTCCGCCGACGGTTGGTGATCGAGGGCGACACCGAACTGGGGCTGGCGCTGAAGAACCTGATCGACAGTCTCGATCCGGATGTATTGCCGCCGTGGTTATGGCGCAATCTGGAGCGGGCGGGTAAGGGGTTGGCGGCGGTGTGATGAAAGTCCCAAGCGTATTGCCCCTGGTGTATTCCTGTTCCGGTTGTTCCAACGTGGCGCAACTGGCCAACACCGTCGCCCTACGCCTGGACCGCGCCGGGCTGGCCGAGATGTCCTGCATTGTCGGAGTGGGTGGGCACGTGGCAGCGTTGGTGAACAAGGCGCGCTCGGGGCGGCGGATCATTGCCCTGGACGGCTGCCCGTTGCAATGCGTCCAGGCGTGCTTGCAGCAGCATGACTTGAGGGCGGATGTGCATGTGATCCTGAGTCAGTTGGGCTGGCGCAAGCGTTTCGGGGTCGATTGCACTGAAGAGGAGGGGGATGCGTTGTTTGAGCGGTTGATACCGTTGATAGGTAGTGATCAAAGTCCCTGAGCCAAACTCCGATCTCGTGGCGAGGGAGCTTGCTCCCGCTGGGGGGCGAAGCACCCCCAAGTTTGCCACAGTGGTGCGTCAGATTGATTGCGTCTGGCCTTTTTGGGGCTGCTGCGCAGCCCAGCGGGAGCAAGCTCCCTCGCCACAGAGGGTGCACTTACTCGGGCTATTGCTGGTAAGCCTCCAGTTCCTCCTCCGCCAGGATGCGAATGTTACGCCGCTCCATGGCGATCAGGCCGCTATCCACCAGGCGATGGAGGATGCGCGAGAAAGTTTCCGGCTGGATGCCCAGCTTGGAGGCCACCAGGCGTTTGGAAACCTGCAACACCAGCTGGCCGTCGCGAGGGTCGCGTTCCTGCAACAGGAAATTGATGACCCGTCGGCTGGCGCTGGCCAGGGTCAGGTTGTCGATGTCCTTGAGGCGTTGGTGCAGGTGGATGCTCATGCTTCCCAGGATCGCCAGGCAGACCTTCGGCTGGTCTTCCAGGGCGTTGCGGTAATGGTTGCCTTCGACACTCACCAGCACGCTGTCCTTGATCGCAGATGCACTGACCGGGTAACAACGGGCCTGGCTGAACAACAGGGCCTCGGCGAACGTCTGGCCGGGCTGGATGATTTCCACCAGGTTCTCCTGGCCTTCACCGGTCACCCGATACAATTTGATCTGCCCACTGACCAGCAGGAAAAACCGCTTGGCCGGGTCGCCCTGGTGCATGAGCGTGCTATTGGCGGGCAGGCGCTTGAGGACGGCGAGGTTGCACACGTCCTCGAAAATCCGTTCCGGCAACTGGCTGAACAGATGGTGACGACGCAACAGTAAAACGATGGAAGGGTGGGTCAGCATGGCGTACCTCCGCGTACCGTCATGGTAGGGCCGAAGGCGCCGTCGGCCTATGCCTCGGCAGGCCTACCTCTGAAGAGGGATGGGCCCGCACTCATTCAGTCGAATCAATCTTTGCCTGACACAAATCCCGTGGCGAGGGAGCTTGCTCCCGCTGGGCTGCGTAGCAGCCCCAAAAAACAGGGCCGCTGCGCGCCCCAGCGGGAGCAAGCTCCCTCGCCACAGGCTATGTGTTGCTCATGGGATCTACTCGCCTGGCTTAACCCGCCCCGCGCAAATGCTCCATCGCCCACACCGCCGCTTCCACCCGCGAGCGCAAACCAAGCTTGTGCAGCAAATTCTTCACATGAACCTTGACCGTGCCCTCGGTGATGCCCAGTTTGTGTCCGATGACCTTGTTGCTGTAGCCCCCGGCGATGGTCTTGAGCACCTGGCGTTCGCGCTCGGTCAGGTCCACCTCGGTCTGGCGCGGCGCGGCGCGCAGGGCCTGGGCCATGACGCGGGTCAGGCCGGGGCTGATCACCAGGGCGCCGTTGAGGGCGTCGCGGATGTACTGGATCAGCAATTCCGGCTCCATGTCCTTGAGCAGGTAACCGTTGGCGTCCAGGCGCAGGGCATCGCGGATGTCATCCTCGGCATCGGACACGGTGAACAGCAGCACCTTGCCGGTGTAATGCATGGCGCGCAGCCGGCGCAGGGTTTCGATGCCATTCATCTGCGGCATGTTGTTGTCCAGCAGTACCAGGTCGGGCTTGAGCGGTTCGATCAGCGTCAGGGCCTCTTCGCCGTGGCTGGCTTCGCCGACGATCTGCAGATCGTCTTCGAGCTCCAGCATCTGACGGATCCCGCGACGCATCATCGGGTGATCGTCAACCAGTAGCAGGGTATGGCGCAGGGGGGCGTTCATGTGGCGAGGCCTTCGGTGTGTTGACCCAGGAATTCCGGTTGGAAATGCACCTGGATACGGGTGCCCTGGGGTGTTCGGGAGAGAATCTGGAATTGGCCACGCAGGCTGCGGGCCCGTTCGTTCATGATGTTCAGGCCATGATGTTCGCGCGTGTCCACCTCACCGCTGAAGCCCCGGCCATCGTCTTCGATCGACAGGTGTACGGTCTCGCCTTCCTGGCGCAGTTCGAGCCAGGCGTTCTCGGCATGGGCATGGCGCAGGCAGTTGGACAGGGCCTCGCGGGTGATCTGCAGGATGTGGATCTGCTCGCTGGCCGACAATTCGAAGGCCAGGGTGTCGACGAACAGGTGCACCTTGAAGTCCCCTCGATTGGAGAACTCTTCGGCGGTGTCCTTGAGTTCCTCGACCAGGCCGTCGTCGTGGATCTGCAAACGGAAGGTGGTGAGTAATTCGCGCAACTGGCGATAAGCATTGTTCAGCCCTTCACGCAGTTCACCGGTCACCGTTTCGAGGGTCTGCACCGGTTCGCCCCGACGCATGAGGGTCTGCATGCGGCTCACTTGCAGCTTCATGTACGACAAGGCCTGGGCCAGGGAGTCATGCAGCTCGCGGGCGATGATGGTGCGCTCGTCGAGCAGCAGCAGGCGATGGTCCTGTTCGCGCTGGCGCTTGAGGGACAGCGAGGTGCCGATCAGATTCGCCAGGGCCTGGATCAGTGCGGTTTCCCAGGGTTGTGCCGCGTGGCCGTCGACAAAGTGCGCCTTGAGTTCACCCAGCTCGTTGCCCTGGTTACTGATGCTGAACGTCTGCGGCCGGGCCGTGTGATGCTTCTGGCAGGTGGCGCAATCGCTGCTGGCACAGACCTCGCGGCTGTCGGCCCCGTGCATGGCCAGCAGTTGGCGGGCCGGTGCCTGCAGTTGCCCTTGCAGGCACAGCGAAAGACGCAGGCCCGGCAGCCGTTGCTGGAAGCGTCGGATCAACTCATCCAGGCCCTGGGCGTTGGACTGTCGCGTGGCCAGGTTGCGACTGCTCTGGTACAGCAACTCCAAGGCAGCATTGGCTTGCTGCAGGTTCAGGGTTTTTTGCTGGACCTGGCTTTCCAGGGTGCGATGCGACTGTTCGATGGTCTCGGCCATGGCGTTGAAGCTCGTCGCCAGTTGGCCCAGCTCATCCTCGGACTGGTGATTGACCCGTACCTGAAACTCGCCACGGCGAAAACGCTGGGTCGCGTCCACCAGTTCCTGCAAGGGCGTGACCACCCCGTACTGCAATTCATACAGGCCGATCAGCAGGATGATCATGGTGCTGAACAATGCCATGCCCTGGATCGTCTGTTGCCAGCCCTGTTTGTGTTCGCTCTGGCGTTGCAGCAGGGTGACGAACTGGTCCAGTTGGTCGACGAAGGAGTCGGCGCTGGCCTGGAAAAACGCCCCGTCGCCGCGCTCGACGGCCGGGCGCAAGGTCTGGTTCCAGCGTTGCACCAGGTTCTGATAGCTCTGGTGCAGGGACGTCGTGGGGCCGTCTTCCAGCACGGCGCGCAAGGCAGGGCTGTCGAGGCGCTTTTGCAGGCTATCGATGATCACCGGGATGTCGTCGGTGGCCCCCGCCGCCAGTTTCCAGCTCAGGTGGTAGGTCTCCATGCGCACGGAGCCGGCGGTGTTGATGGCCGCGGCGTCGCCCTGGCTGAACCAGGCGATCAACCCGGCGCTCAAGGAACTGGCCAGGGCCAGGATGGCGATGAGGATCACCGCCAGCCCGGCGCGAGCGGGCAGGGAGCTGCGCAGCCAGTGCATCATTGCGGCTGGCCTGGCAAGAAAATCTGGAACCCGAACATGGGCGGCGCCTGGATCTGGGGTGTAGCGGCCGATCCTGGGCGCACTACCTCTAAAGAGTTGTCGGCCGCTCCGTTTCGATAAAAGCTTCGGCAGACTTGTTCAAGACATTGATAAACAAAGGGTTTCATCAGTATCTGAATCTACCTCCTTAGAGGTAGACGGGCCAAGCATAGGCCAGTACCCCCCCGGGGCACGTTGACCCAGGTCAAGTTTTTGCGGGGTACGCATCACTAGGCTGCGCTCATCGAACTGACGGAGTGCATCGTAATGCGAGCGCAAGTGCAACAAGGGCTGGTACTAGGGATGAGTACCTTGGCCTTCACCGTGTGCTTCATGGTCTGGATGATGTTTGCCGTGCTCGGCGTTCCGATCAAGGAACTGCTGGCCCTCAACGAGACCCAGTTCGGCCTGCTGGCCGCCACGCCGGTGCTGACCGGTTCGCTGGTGCGTTTGCCCCTGGGGCTTTTGACCGACCGCTTTGGCGGACGGATCGTGTTCTTCCTGCTGATGCTGGCCTGTGTGTTGCCGCTGTACCTGATCACCCTGGCCACTGCCTTCTGGCAGTTCCTGGTGCTGGGCCTGTTCGTCGGCCTGGCCGGCGGCTCGTTCTCGGTGGGCATCGCCTACGTTGCCAAATGGTTCGACAAACAGAACCAGGGTTTTGCCATGGGCGTCTTCGGCGCAGGCAACGCCGGCGCGGCGGTGACCAAGTTCCTCGCCCCGGCCCTGATCGCGTTCGGCTCCTGGCACCTGGTACCCAAAGTGTTCAGCGCCATCCTGTTTATCACCGCGCTGCTGTTCTGGTTTCTCACCAGTGAGAAAAAAGAACACAGCGGCACCGGTGGTGCCACGTTACGCGAGCAACTCCAAGCCCTGAAAGAACCGGCCGTGTGGCGCTACTGCCAGTACTACTCGATCGTGTTCGGCGGCTACGTGGCCCTGGCCTTGTGGATGACCAAGTACTACGTGCAGGAATACGGCTTCAGCCTGCAAAGCGCGGCGCTGCTGGCGGCCTGTTTCTCCCTGCCTGGCGGCGTGCTGCGGGCCGTCGGTGGCTGGATGTCTGACCGCTGGGGCGCCCAGAGCGTGACCTGGTGGGTGCTGTGGGTCAGCTGGATCTGCCTGTTCCTGCTGTCCTATCCCCAGACTCAACTGCAAGTACAGACCGTCAACGGCATCGTCGATTTCCACATCGGCCTCAACGCCACGCTGTTCACCGTGCTGCTGTTCGTGATGGGCATCGCCTTCGCGTTCGGCAAGGCTTCGGTCTTCAAGTACATCGCCAACGACTACCCGAAAAACATGGGCGCGGTATCCGGCATCGTCGGCCTTGCCGGCGGCCTGGGCGGGTTCGTGCTGCCGATCATGTTTGGCGCCCTGGTGGACCTCACCGGCGTGCGCTCGTCCTGCTTCATGTTGATGTACGGCGTGGTCTGGGTCTCCCTCACCTGGATGTACTTCAGCGAAATGCGCAAGCGCCCGCTGCTGGGTAAGCAGTCGCCGGCCAGCCAATCCCCGTTTTCCAGCATTGCCCAAGGAGAAGAACATGTCCGTTCTGCAAACGCCTGAAAAAGGCCCGGTCATTCATGACTGGCGTCCGGAAGACCCCGCGTTCTGGGGCAGCAGCGGCAAACTGACCGCCCGGCGCAACCTGTGGATCTCGATTCCTGCGCTGCTATTGGCCTTCGCGGTCTGGATGGTCTGGAGCACCGTGATCGTGCGCCTTAACGCCATCGGCTTCAGCTTCAGCACTGACCAGCTGTTCTGGCTGGCAGCCTTGCCGGGGCTGTCGGGTGCCACTTTGCGCATCTTCTACTCGTTCATGGTGCCGATCTTCGGCGGCCGGCGCTGGACCGCCCTGAGCACCGCCTCGTTGCTGGTGCCGGCGCTGTGGATGGGCTTCGCCGTGCAGGACTCGAGCACGCCCTACAACGTGTTCGTGCTCATCGCGTTGCTCTGCGGCTTTGGCGGCGGCAACTTCGCCTCGAGCATGTCCAACATCAGCTTCTTCTACCCCAAGTCTCAGCAGGGCACCGCCCTGGGCCTGAACGCCGGGCTGGGTAACCTGGGTGTGTCGGTGATGCAGTTCAGCGTGCCGCTGGTGATCTCTTTCGGCGTGTTCGGCTTCATGGGCGGCCAGCCACAGGTGCTGGCTGACGGCAGCTCGCTGTGGCTGCAGAACGCCGGCTTCATCTGGGTGCCGTTCATCCTGGCCGTGACCCTGATTGCCTGGTTCGGCATGAACGATCTGTCCAGCGCCCGGGCTTCGTTCAGCGAGCAGGCAGTGATTTTCAAGCGCAAGCACAACTGGCTGATGTGCTGGTTGTACCTGGCCACCTTCGGTTCGTTCATCGGTTTCTCCGCGGCGTTTCCACTGCTGATCAAAACCTCGTTCCCGGAAGTCATCGCGCTGAAATTCGCTTTCCTCGGCCCGCTGGTCGGTGCGCTCGTGCGGCCGTTGGGCGGTTGGCTGGCGGACAAGCTCGGTGGTGCGAAGGTCACCTTGTGGAACTTCGTGCTGATGATCGCGATGGTGTTCGGTGTTTTGCACTTCCTGCCCCAAGGCGGCCAGGGCGGCAACTTCTACGGCTTCCTGGGCATGTTCATGTTGCTGTTCATTACCACCGGCGTGGGCAACGGTTCGACCTTCCGCATGATCCCGGTGATCTTCCGCACCCTGCATGAAAAAGCCGCCCTGGGGAAAAAGCCCGAGCTGCGCGAGCAAGCGATCAAGGACGCGGGCAAGGAGTCCGCCGCGGTGCTGGGCTTCAGCTCGGCCATGGGCGCCTTCGGTGCGTTCTTCATTCCTAAATCATTCGGCACTTCGATGGCCCTTACCGGCGGCCCGGAGATGGCCTTCTACATGTTCGTCGGCTTCTACCTGAGCTGCATCGTGGTGACCTGGTGGTGGTATGCCCGCAAGGGCGCCGCGACACCTTGCTAAGCCGAACCTAAACCTGCGTGGGCGGGGCGAAGACCCCGCGGAGCAAGCCTGAGAGGAACACACTGTGAGTCATTTACTGGATCAACTGCGGTTTTTCAACCGCAAGCAAGGCGAGTTTTCCGATGGTCACGGCGAGACCCGCAAGGAGTCCCGCGACTGGGAGAACGTCTACCGTTCCCGCTGGCAGTACGACAAGATCGTGCGGTCCACCCATGGGGTGAACTGCACCGGTTCGTGCTCGTGGAAAATCTACGTCAAGAACGGCCTGATCACCTGGGAAACCCAGCAGACCGATTACCCGCGCACCCGTAACGATCTGCCCAACCACGAACCCCGCGGCTGCCCGCGTGGTGCCAGCTACAGCTGGTACATCTACAGCGCCAACCGGCTCAAGTACCCGAAGATCCGCAAGCCATTGCTCAAACTGTGGCGCGAAGCCCGGCAGACCTTGCCGCCGGTGGAAGCCTGGGCCAGCATCGTCGAGGACAAGGTCAAGGCCGACTCCTATAAAAGCAAGCGCGGCATGGGTGGCTTCATTCGTTCCAACTGGGAAGAAGTCAACGAGATCATTGCCGCCGCCAACGTCTACACCGTCAAGACGCACGGCCCGGACCGGGTGGTCGGCTTCTCGCCGATCCCGGCCATGTCGATGGTCAGCTATGCCGCCGGCTCGCGTTACCTGTCGCTGATCGGTGGCGTGTGCCTGAGCTTCTATGACTGGTACTGCGACTTGCCGCCTGCCTCGCCAATGGTGTGGGGCGAGCAGACCGACGTGCCGGAATCGGCCGACTGGTACAACTCCAACTACATCATTGCCTGGGGCTCCAACGTCCCGCAAACCCGTACCCCCGACGCCCACTTCTTCACCGAGGTGCGCTACAAGGGCACCAAGACCGTGGCGATCACCCCGGACTACTCGGAAGTCGCCAAGCTCACCGACCTGTGGCTCAACCCCAAGCAGGGCACCGACGCCGCGCTGGCCCAGGCCTTCAACCATGTGATCTTCAAAGAATTCCACCTGGACAAGCCCAGCGCCTATTTCACCGAATACGCCAAGCGCTACACCGACCTGCCGGTATTGGTCATGCTCAAGCCGATGCTCGGCGTGGCTCCAGGCTCAGGCTACCAGCCCGACCGCTTCCTGCGCGCCAGTGACCTGACCGACAACCTCGGCCAGGAGAACAACCCGGAATGGAAAACCATCGCCCTGGATGCCAGCGGCGAACTGGTTTCACCCCAAGGCTCCATCGGCTATCGCTGGGGCGAGAAGGGCAAGTGGAACATCCTTGCCCGTGAAGGGGGCGAGGGGCGAGAGATCGACCTCAAGCTGAGCCTGATCGGCGGCGACGTCGCTGAAGTGGCCTTCCCGTATTTTGCCGGCGAGGCCCAGGAGTACTTCCAGCACGTGGCCGGTGAAGCGGTGCAGTACCGTCGCGTGCCCGTGCACAGTGTGGTGCTGGCCGACGGCAGCGTGGCGAAAGTCGCTACGGTGTTCGACCTGTCGGCGGCCAACCTGGCGATCGACCGTGGCCTGGGTGGCGCCAACGTTGCCAAGGATTACGACGACGCCTCGGTGCCCGGTACGCCGGCCTGGCAGGAGCAAATCACTGGTGTGAGCCGCGAGAAGGCGATCCAGATCGCCCGCGAGTTCGCCGACAACGCCGACAAGACCCGTGGACGCTCGATGATCATCGTCGGTGCGGCGATGAACCACTGGTACCACATGGACATGAACTACCGCGGGCTGATCAACATGCTCATGCTCTGCGGTTGCGTCGGCCAGACCGGCGGCGGTTGGGCTCACTATGTGGGCCAGGAAAAACTCCGTCCGCAATGCGGCTGGCTGCCCCTGGCCTTTGGCCTGGACTGGAACCGTCCGCCACGGCAGATGAACGGCACCAGCTTCTTCTACGGCCACAGTTCGCAATGGCGCCACGAGAAAATGAGCATGCACGACGTGCTCTCGCCCCTGGCCGACAAATCGCAGTTCCCCGAGCACGCCCTGGACTACAACATCCGCGCCGAACGGGCCGGCTGGTTGCCGAGCGCGCCGCAACTCAACACCAACCCTCTGCACATTTGCCGCGATGCCGCCGCCGCGGGCCTGGAGCCCAAGGACTACGTGGTCAAGTCGCTGCAGGACGGTTCCCTGCGCTTTGCCTGCGAGCAACCCGACAGCCCGGTGAACTTCCCGCGCAACATGTTCATCTGGCGCTCCAACCTGCTGGGCTCCTCGGGCAAGGGCCACGAGTACATGCTCAAGTACCTGTTGGGCACCAAGAACGGCGTGATGAACGAAGACATCGGCCATAGCACCGAGTGCAAGCCCACCGAAGCCGAATGGGTCGACGAAGGCGCCATCGGCAAGCTCGACCTGGTGACCACCCTGGACTTCCGCATGTCCTCGACCTGCGTGTATTCCGACATCGTCTTGCCGACCGCGACCTGGTACGAAAAAGACGACATGAACACCTCGGACATGCACCCGTTCATCCACCCACTGTCGGCCGCCATCGATCCGGCCTGGGAGTCGCGTTCGGACTGGGAAATCTACAAAGGCATCGCCAAGGCGTTTTCCGCCATGTCGGTCGGCCACCTGGGCGTCGAGAAAGACCTGGTCACCGTGCCGTTGATGCATGACAGCGTCGGCGAGCTGGCCCAACCCTTTGGCGGCACCGACTGGAAAAGCGCCGGTGTGGCGCCGGTACCGGGCAAGAACGCACCGAACCTGCACGTGGTGGAGCGCGACTACCCGAACATCTACAAGCAGTTCACCTCCCTGGGCCCAATGCTCGAGAAGCTCGGCAATGGCGGCAAGGGCATCAACTGGAACACCGAGACTGAAGTGAAATTCCTCGGCGAACTGAACCACAAGGAAGTCGAGGCCGGCATCAGCCAAGGGCGGCCAAAGATCGACAGCGCCATCGACGCTGCCGAAGTGATCCTGTCCCTGGCCCCGGAAACCAACGGCCATGTCGCGGTGAAAGCCTGGGCGGCGCTGTCGGAGTTCACTGGCATCGACCACAGCCACCTGGCCGTCTCGAAGGAGCACGAGGCGATTCGCTTCCGCGACATCCAGGCCCAGCCGCGCAAGATCATTTCCAGCCCGACCTGGTCTGGCCTGGAAGACGATCACGTCAGCTACAACGCCGGCTACACCAACGTTCACGAGGCGATTCCATGGCGCACCATCACCGGTCGCCAGCAGTTCTACCAGGATCACCCGTGGATGCAGGCGTTCGGTGAACAACTGATGAGTTACCGGCCACCGGTCAACACTCGCACCATCGAAGGCGTGAAGGGCAAGCGCAGCAATGGCGAGACCGAGATCGTCCTGAACTGGATCACCCCGCACCAGAAGTGGGGCATCCACAGCACCTACAGCGACAACCTGCTGATGCTCACCTTGAGCCGTGGCGGACCGATTGTCTGGCTTTCGGAAATCGACGCCAAGCGCGCCGGTATCGAGGACAACGATTGGATCGAGTGCTTCAACGTCAACGGCGCGCTGACCGCCCGGGCGGTGGTCAGCCAGCGGGTCAAGGAAGGCATGGTGATGATGTACCACGCTCAGGAACGGATCGTGAACGTACCCGGTTCCGAAACCACCAAGACCCGTGGCGGCCACCACAACTCGGTGACCCGCGTGGTGCTCAAGCCCACCCACATGATCGGTGGCTACGCCCAGCAGGCCTACGGTTTCAACTATTACGGCACGGTCGGTTGCAACCGCGACGAGTTCGTCGTGGTACGCAAAATGTCCAAGGTCGATTGGCTCGACGGTTCCAGTGGCGATGATCTGCCGCGTCCACTGCCGACTGATATCGAGGAGAACTGAGATGAAAATTCGCTCACAAATCGGCATGGTCCTGAACCTGGACAAATGCATCGGCTGCCACACTTGCTCGATCACCTGCAAGAACGTCTGGACCAGCCGCGAAGGCATGGAATACGCCTGGTTCAACAACGTTGAGTCCAAGCCAGGCATCGGCTACCCCAAGGAATGGGAAAACCAGGACAAGTGGAAGGGCGGCTGGATCCGCAACGCTGACGGTTCGATCAATCCGCGCATTGGTGGCAAGTTCCGTGTGCTGGCGAACATCTTCGCCAACCCGGACCTGCCGAGCCTGGACGATTACTACGAACCGTTCGACTTCGACTACCAGCACTTGCACACCGCGCCACTGGGCGAGCATCAACCCACCGCGCGACCGCGTTCGCTGGTGTCTGGCAAGCGCATGCAGAAAATCGAATGGGGCCCGAACTGGGAGGAAATCCTCGGTACCGAATTCGCCAAGCGGCGCAAGGACAAGAACTTCGACAAGATCCAGGCGGACATCTACGGCGAGTACGAAAACACCTTCATGATGTACCTGCCGCGCCTGTGCGAGCACTGCCTGAACCCGGCGTGCGCGGCATCGTGCCCGAGCGGCGCGATCTACAAGCGCGAAGAGGACGGCATCGTCCTGATCGACCAGGAGAAGTGCCGCGGCTGGCGCATGTGCATCAGTGGCTGCCCGTACAAGAAGATCTATTTCAACTGGAAGAGCGGCAAGTCGGAAAAATGCATTTTCTGCTACCCGCGTATCGAAGCCGGGATGCCGACTGTTTGCGCTGAAACCTGCGTGGGCCGGATCCGTTACCTCGGTGTGCTGTTGTATGACGCCGACCGTATCAGCGAAGTGGCAAGCACCGCCAATGAGCAGGACCTGTACGAGAAACAACTGGAGATTTTCCTCGACCCGAACGACCCGGCGGTGATTCGCCAGGCCCTGGCCGATGGCGTGCCGCAGTCGGTGATCGACTCGGCGCAACGCTCGCCGGTCTACAAAATGGCCGTGGATTGGAAACTCGCGCTGCCGCTGCACCCGGAATACCGCACCTTGCCAATGGTCTGGTATGTACCGCCACTGTCGCCGATCCAGAACGCGGCCGCCGCCGGTACCGTGGGCATGAACGGGGTGATCCCGGATGTCGACAGCCTGCGCATTCCGCTGCGTTACCTGGCCAACATGCTCACCGCCGGTGATGAAAAACCGGTCAAGCGCGCCCTCAAGCGTTTGCTGGCGATGCGCGCCTACAAGCGTTCCGAGCAGGTCGACGGCGTGCAGGACCTGCAAGTGCTGGCCGACGTCGGCCTGAGCGTGAACCAGGTGGAAGAGATGTACCGCTACCTGGCCATCGCCAACTACGAAGACCGTTTCGTGGTACCGAGTGCCCACCGCGAAGACGCCATGAGCGACGCGTTCGCCGAACGCTCCGGTTGTGGTTTCAGTTTCGGCAGCGGTTGCAGCGGCAGTTCCGACACCAACATGTTCGGTGGCAAAAAGGCCAATCGCCGCGACGTGATCAAAACCGTGCAGTTGTGGGAGGAATGAACATGCGCATTCTCAAGGTGATTTCGTTGCTGCTCGATTATCCGACCGAGACCCTGGTGGCCGGTCGCGACGAGCTGGAGCAGGCCATTGCGCAAGCACGGGAAATCAGTCCCCAGCAGCGCGCCGGGCTGTTCGAATTGCTGGAGGTGATCTGCGGCAAGGACTTGATGGACGGCCAGGAGCACTACGGTGCGCTGTTTGGCCGGGGCCGTTCGCTGTCACTGCTGCTGTTCGAACATGTCCACGGCGAGTCCCGCGACCGGGGCCAGGCCATGGTGGACATGATGGCCCAGTACGAAGAGGCCGGTTTCGCCATCGGCGTTAAAGAGTTGCCTGACTACATCCCGCTGTACCTGGAGTTTCTCTCCACCCGCGAAGACATCGAGGCCCGCGAGGGCCTGGCGGATGTGGCGCACCTGCTGGCCTTGCTCGCGGCGCGCCTGGACGAGCGTGAAAGCGTCTACGCCAGTTGCTTCCGGGCCTTGTTGCAAATCGCCGGGGCCGAACCCCAGGTGGCGGTGGCCGAGTTGCGTGAGCAAGTGAAGGCCGAGCCACGGGACGACTCCCTCGAAGCCCTGGACAAGATCTGGGAAGAAGAGCAGGTGGATTTCATGAAGGCCGAACAACAGGACCGTTGCAGTTCACTGCCCAGCGCGCCAGGCAAGGCGCGGGACGAAAGTGCGGTGCCGTTGCACTGGGTGGATTTTCAGCATGAAGGGTTGGCCGCAGCGCCGGCCGGGGAGGTGGGTAATGTCTAAATGGGATCTGTTGTTGTTCGGGGTCTACCCCTATGTCGCCTTGGCGATCTGCCTGATCGGCAGCTGGGCGCGGTTCGACCTGTCCCAGTACACCTGGAAGGCCGGTTCCAGCCAGATGCTGAGCAATCGCGGCATGCGCGTGGCGAGCAACCTGTTCCACGTCGGTGTGCTGTTCGTGTTGGCCGGGCACTTCGTCGGCCTGCTGACGCCGTCGGCGATCTACCACCATGTGCTGAGCACTGAGAACAAGCAGCTGCTGGCGATGGTCTCCGGTGGTTTCTTCGGCGTGCTGGGTCTGATCGGCCTGGTGATGCTGCTCAACCGCCGCCTGACCGACCCACGGGTCCGCGCCACGTCCAGTGCCTCGGACATCCTGGTGCTGGTGGTACTGCTGGTGCAACTGGTGCTGGGGTTGATGACCATCGTGGCGTCTACCGCGCACATGGACGGCTCGGTGATGGTGATGCTGGCCGACTGGGCCCAGAACACCGTGTTGTTGCGTCCGGTGGAAGCGGCCACGTCGATGGCGCCGGTGGGCTTGGTCTACAAGCTCCACGTGGTGCTGGGCCTGACCTTGTTCGTGTTGTTCCCGTTCACTCGTCTGGTGCACATCGTCAGTGCGCCGGTCTGGTACCTGGGACGTCGTTATCAAATCGTTCGGCAGAAGTTCTGAGGAGAAGATCATGGCGAGTGGATGCGGATGTGGCGGTAGTGGTGGCGGTAGCGGCGGTTGTGGTTCTTCGGCAAAAGCGGCACCGGAAATGGCGCCGGTTGCCGAGACCAAACCAGTCGGGGCGGTGCAGTTCGAGCCGGCCCAGGCCGGGCCGGTGGTGGAAGATGAAGCGCCAGAGTTGATTGCCAGCAGTGAGCAGGAGTGGCCGATCATCAGCGTCAACGGGGTGTCGATCACCCCCCAGGCGATGGCCCAGGAGCTGCAATACCACCCGGCGCAAAGCCGCGAGGATGCGGTCTACCAGGCGGCACGGGCCTTGGTGATTCGGGAATTGCTCCAACAACGCATCGCCGAGCTGGGCCTGGCGTTGCAGGTTGGCGCCGGGGAAAACGAAGAAGAGGCGGCCACGCGGTTGCTGCTCGAGCGTGAGGTGCAGGTGCCGCAATGTGACGAGGCCACTTGCGTGCGTTACTACGAGAACAATCGGGCGCGCTTCCATAGCGCACCGTTGTTGGCGGTGCGGCACATCCTGCTCGAATGTGCGCCGGACGATGCCCAGGCCCGCGGCGAGGCTTACGATCAGGCGCAAATCCTGCTGGAACGGCTGGACCAGTTTCCGGGTAGCTTCGCTGAGCTGGCACTGTTGCATTCGGCATGTCCGTCCAAGGCACAGGGCGGTTCGCTGGGGCAAATCAGCAAGGGCCAGACCGTACCTGAGCTCGAGCGCCAGCTGTTCACGCTGCCGGCGGGCCTGGCCAGCAAACCACTGGAGAGTCGTTACGGCTGGCACGTGATCAGCATCGACCAGCGCATCGAAGGTCAGGCGTTGCCTTACGAAGCGGTGGCCACGGCGATTCGTACCCAGTTGCAGCAGGGCGTCTGGCAAAAAGCGCTGGTGCAGTACCTGCAAACCCTGATCGGTGCGGCGGACGTCCGTGGCATTCATCTTCAGGGCGCCGACTCGCCGCTGGTGCAGTGAGCGCTGGCTCAACCAGGAGATTTCCATGAATGCGGTGTTGCAGGACGGGTTTGGGCGCCAGATCGATTATTTGCGGATGTCGGTGACCGATCGTTGTGATTTTCGTTGTGTGTATTGCATGGCGAAAAACATGACCTTCCTGCCGCGTCAGCAAGTATTGACTCTGGAAGAGTTGCAGCGCCTGGCGCGGCTGTTTGTCGGCCTGGGGGTGAAGAAAATCCGCCTGACCGGTGGCGAGCCACTGATCCGTCCGGGCATCGTCGGGTTGTGTCGCGAGATCGCGGCGCTGCCCGGCCTCCGAGAACTGGTGATGACCAGCAACGGCTCGCAGTTGGGGCGACTGGCCCAGCCGCTGGTCGAGGCCGGGGTCAAGCGCATGAACATCAGCCTCGACAGCCTGGACGGGGAGCGTTTTCGGGCAATCACCCGTAACGGCAACCTCGATCAGGTGCTGGCCGGGATTGAAGCGGCGAAGGTCGCCGGGTTCGAGCGGGTCAAGTTGAACTGCGTGGTGATGAAAGGGCGCAACTTCGATGAGGTCCCGGCGTTGGTGCAGTACGCCATCGACCAACGCATCGACATCAGTTTTATCGAAGAAATGCCGTTGGGGGAGGTGGGGCGTTCCAGGGGCGAGTCGTTCTGTTCCAGCGATGAGGTGCGGGCTGTGATCGCTAGCCATCACCGGCTGCTCGACAGTACCGAGAACAGTGGTGGGCCAGCGCGCTATGTGCGCCTGGAGCGTCATCCAGATACCCGGATCGGTTTCATTTCGCCCAATTCCCACAACTTCTGCGCCAGTTGCAACCGTGTGCGCATGACGGTCGAGGGGCGCTTGTTGTTGTGCCTGGGGCAGGAGGATTCTCTCGATCTGCGTGGCTTGTTGCGGCGTTATCCGTTGGATGATCAGCCGGTTATCCAGGCGGTGCAGCAGGCGTTGCGCGGGAAACCTTTGCGCCATGATTTCAATCCTGGTGGGGAGGTGCAGATCGTGCGGTTCATGAACATGAGTGGGGGTTAAGCGCTGACGCGGACCCCGTGGCGAGGGAGCTTGCTCCCGCTGGGGTGCGCAGCGCCCCCAAAACCTGACGCCGCGGTGTGCCTGATAAGTTGAATTTGGCTGCATTGGGTCTGCTGCGCAGCCCAGCGGGAGCAAGCTCCCTCGCCACAGGGGATATTCGGCGCCTCGAAAAATCATCTCCGACGTTGCTTGCCGGTCACTCCAGATTCTTGATATCGATCAATTGCAACTCGCCAGTTTGGCCGTACTCTCCACTGCATATTGTGTTTATTCAAATCAAAAAGCCTATATGTAGTGTCTGGAGCCAAAATGCAGAGTACGTTGATCGCTGTGGGCTGTAACCGCTTGCACAAGCGCGATGGCAGTGTGGTCGCCTTTGACGCGGACAAGATCCGCCAGGCGCTGATCGCCGCCGGCAAGGCCACCGGTGAGTACGCCGAAGCCGAGGCCGAAGGATTGCTGGAGGCGGTGCTGGACCGGTTGGAAGGGCAGAATCGCTTGAACGTCGAGCAGATCCAGGACCGTGTCGAGCGCGTTCTGATGGACGCCGGGTATTTCCTGTCCATGCGCGCCTACATCGTCTACCGCGAACAACACGGACGCCTGCGCCGGGACCGCCGGACCCTGGTGGAGGTCGCCACCTCGATGAACGAATACCTGGACCGCGAAGATTGGCGTGTTCAGGCCAATGCCAACCAGGGTTATTCCCTCGGTGGCCTGATCTTGAACGTATCGGGCAAGGTCACCGCCAACTATTGGCTCGACGAGGTCTACAGCCAGGCCATCGGCCAGGCGCATCGGGAGGCCGACTTGCATGTCCATGACCTGGACATGCTCGCCGGCTACTGTGCCGGCTGGTCGTTGCGCACGCTGTTGCACGAAGGCCTCAACGGCGTACCTGGGCGGGTCGAGGCCGGGCCGCCCAAGCACTTGAGCAGCGCCCTGGGGCAGATGGTGAATTTCCTCGGCACCCTGCAAAACGAATGGGCCGGGGCCCAGGCGTTCAGCTCGTTCGACACGTACCTGGCGCCCTATGTGCGCAAGGATAACCTCAGCTATGGCGAGGTTCGCCAGTCGTTGCAGGAGTTCATCTATAACCTCAATGTTCCGTCGCGCTGGGGCACGCAAACCCCCTTCACTAACCTCACCTTCGACTGGGTCTGCCCAGAGGATCTGCGCGAACAGATCCCGGTGATCGGCGGCGAAGAGATGCCGTTCGCCTACGGTGATCTGCAAGTGGAAATGGAGCTGATCAACCGCGCCTACATCGAAGTGATGCAGGCCGGCGATGCGAAAGGGCGGGTGTTCACCTTCCCGATCCCGACCTACAACATCACCCATGATTTCCCGTGGGACAGCGAGAACGCCGACCGGTTGTTCGAAATGACCGCCCGTTATGGCCTGCCGTATTTCCAGAACTTCCTCAACTCGGACATGCAGCCCAATCAGGTGCGGTCGATGTGCTGTCGCCTGCAACTGGACGTACGCGAACTGCTCAAGCGCGGCGGCGGTTTGTTCGGCTCGGCGGAGCAGACCGGGTCCCTGGGCGTGGTGACGATCAACTGCGCGCGCCTGGGTTACTTGTACAAAGGCGACACCAGCGCGTTGCTGCAACGCCTCGATGCCCTGATGGAGCTGGCGATGGAGAGCCTGGAGGTCAAGCGCAAGGTCATCCAGCATCACATGGATGCTGGTTTGTACCCTTACACCAAGCGCTACCTGGGCACCCTGCGCAATCACTTCTCCACCATCGGCTTGAATGGCCTGCATGAAATGCTGCGCAATTTCACCGATGACCAGCAAGGCACGCACACCGAGCAGGGCCGGGCATTCGCCTTGAAACTGCTGGATCACGTGCGGGCGACGCTGCTGCGTTTCCAGGAAGAAACCGGCCACCTCTACAACCTGGAAGCCACGCCTGCCGAAGGCACCACTTACCGCTTCGCCAAGGAAGACCTCAAGCGCTATCCCGATATCTTGCAGGCCGGCAGCCCGGTCGCTCCGTACTACACCAACTCTTCGCAACTGCCGGTGGGGTTCACCGACGACCCGTTCGAAGCCCTGGAGTTGCAGGATGAACTGCAATGCAAATACACCGGCGGCACCGTGTTGCACCTGTACATGGCCGAGCAGATTTCCTCGACCCAGGCATGCAAGCAACTGGTGCGCAAGGCCCTGGGACGTTTCCGCCTGCCGTACCTGACCATCACGCCGACCTTTTCCATCTGCCCAGTGCACGGCTACCTGGCTGGCGAACACGAGTTTTGCCCGAAATGCGACGAGGCCTTGCTGCTGCAACAGCAGTTGGCAGGCAGCGTTCACTGATCCGATCCATCGACCGCAAGGAGCTTCACCCATGAATGCATCACAAAGCCTTCCACAAGCACAGCGTCAACGTTGCGAAGTCTGGACCCGCGTGATGGGTTATCACCGTCCGGTGGCCGCCTTCAACCCGGGCAAACAGTCCGAGCATCGCGAACGGGTGCACTTCACCGAAAGCGCGGCCGGGCGTCCATGAGTCGAGTGCTACGGGTCGGGGGCATGGTGCCCCTGACCACCCTCGACTATCCGGGCCAACTGGCGTGCGTATTGTTTTGCCAGGGATGCGCCTGGCGGTGTCGTTATTGCCACAACCCGCAACTGATCCCGCCGCGCGGCAGCGAGGAGGTGGATTGGTGCCGGGTCCTGGCGTTCCTGCAACGCCGTCAGGACTTGCTCGACGCCGTGGTCTTCAGCGGTGGCGAACCGACCTTGCAGGACGGCCTGGCGCCGGCCATGGAGGAGGTACGGCAGATGGGGTTTCGCATCGGCCTGCACAGCGCCGGCATCAAGCCGGCGGCCTTCGCCAAAGTGGTCGGCCTGGCCGACTGGGTCGGCTTCGACATCAAGGCCTTGCCTGAAGATGCCCTGGACGTGACCCGGGTCGAAGGCAGCGGCGCTGCCAACTGGCGCAGCCTCGACCATCTGCTGGCCAGCGGCGTGGATTATGAATGTCGTACCACCGTGCACTGGCATCTGTTCAACCCCGAACGCCTGTTGACCCTGGCCCGGCGCTTGAGCGAGCGGGGCGTCACCCGGTTTGCCGTGCAACTGGTGCGCACCGAACGGATGCTCGATCCGCATCTTTCCAGCGTGTCGGCGCATGGGTTGCAGCCGGAGCTGTGGGCCACGATGCGTGAGTTGTTTCCTTCGTTTGTGTTGCGTAGTTGAGGGATCGCAGGTTTGAGTGACTGCTCGCCAAACCCCTGTGGGAGCGAGCTTGCTCGCGATAGCGGTGGGTCAGCTGCAGTGATGTTGGCTGTGCCGACGTCATCGCGAGCAAGCTCGCTCCCACAAGGGATTTGTGCTGAACCCAGATGTTGTGAGCACCCGCTCCCACAGGGTTTGCATGTCACCACCCCCAAAACTGCAACCACCACCCATAACCCACCCAACCGCTGGCCACTATCAAGCAGGCCATGGCAGCCAGTCGCTGAACGGGCGATGCCGCCATCTGCCCCAGGCGCTTCCAACCCAGCCACAGGCTCCAGGCCATCGCCGCCACCAACAGCCCGGCCCGAGCCGGCTGCACCCATTCCAGCAATAGCCCTTCATAGCGCAGCAACTTGACGGTGGTGGCCGACAGGCCGAGGAACAGTCCCGCACCGCCAAGGGGCGTCAGGGTGATGGCTAGGGGCAGATATTCTGCGGGATTGCCCGCGAGTCGTGCCGCCAGGCGCATCAGCAGCATCAGCGAAGTCCCCACCAACAGGGCACTCATGCCCAAATAGGCGACGATGCAAAAGCCATCGAGCCAGCTGAAGCTGTCATTGAGTTGCGGATAGTGCGTCAGCACCCACCAGGGCGCGTTGTCTTGCAACGGCCAGAACAGGTCGTGCGCCACCAGCCATTGGGCCAGTGCCTGCTTCAGGGCGATGAACCAGGGGCTGACGGTCCATTGAAAGGCCCCCATGGCCAGGCCAATGACGCCGAACAACAGTAGGCGCACATCCCAGGACGAGAGCGTGGTTGGCGTTGACTGAAGGATTTCCTGGTTACTGGAGCGGGCGATCAGGCGCACCGCATCGCGCTGGCCGCTGCAGCGACCACAGGCGTGGCAATCGGCGGCGCCGCGCATTCGGCGGATGTCCAGCAAAGGCGCGCAGTTAGGCGCGGGGCGGCGCGGCGCAGGGTTTTCCAGCCAACGTTGTTCGTCTACTTGAAAGTGCACCGGCGCCAGGCGGGCGAGCAGGGCGAAGACCCCGCTGACCGGACACAGGTAACGGCACCAGACCCGTTTGCCGCGGGCGAACAGCAGGCCAACGATCACCGCCGCGACGGTCGAGCCACCCAGGATCAGCAGCGCCGCCAGGGCATAGTCGTAGACGCTGATGAGTTGGCCATAAATCGTCGTCAGGCAGAACGCCAGGGTCGGCCAACCGGCCCAGCGCACGCTTCTTGGCACACCCAGGCCCTTGCCGTAGCGACTGGCCCATTCACTCAGGGCGCCTTCGGGGCACAGCACGCCACACCAGAGTCGACCGAACAACACGATCGAGAGCAACACGAACGGCCACCACAGGCCCCAGAACAGGAACTGCGCCAGCAGCGTGAGGTTGTCGAACAGGTGCGCCTGACTGCTAGGCAATGGCAACAGGGCGGGCACCACCAGCAACACTGCGTAGAACAGCACCACCGCCCATTGCACGGCACGAATGGTTGCGCCGTGACGCCGCATGCCGTCGCCCAGGCGCTGGAGCCAGGGGTTCAGGTGGGGCATGGCAGGTTTTCCGCCTTGCGTGGCCGCAGCCATCCTGCGACGGTCAGCCAATAGCCTATCCACACCAGCAGCGTCATCGCACTGGGGCTGGCGCGATACCCGGCGAAATCGGCGAGGAAGCCGCCCAAGCCATGGCCGTCGTCCAATATCGCACTGCTGTTCCACAGCGCATCGCCAAGGCCGCGATACACCGGCTCGGGCCAATCCATTGCGAGCAGTTGCCCGCCGACCCGCTCGATGCCGCTGACCAGCAACGCCGCGCCCAACAGCAGCAGGATCGCTTCGCTGATGGCGAAGAAACGCGGCCATGAGATGAACCGCCGACTGCCGTGCAGCAAGGATACGGTCAACAGCGCCGCCGCCAGGCCAGCGATCGCACCCACGGCGAACAGGCTCAGTGCCGGCCCTTGCAAGCGAGCGCCGGCGCCATACAGGAAGACCACGGTTTCACTGCCTTCGCGGCTGACCGCCAGCAATGCCAGCACCATCAGGCCCAGGCCACCCTGGCGGCTCAGGCGCTGGTCGGCTTGGCGCGACAGGTCCTGCTTCAGTGTCCTCGCGTTGCGGTGCATCCAGCCGACCATTTGCACGATCAACAGACTCGCGATCAGCGCCAACGAAGCCTGGAACCATTCATTGGCGCTACCGCTCATGGCTTCGCCGGCCAGCAGGATCAAACCCGCCAGCACGCCCGACAATAGCAAGCCCAGCAGTGCGCCGCTCCAGATGTAGCGCAGCAGCTGGCTGGCCTGTGGCTGGCGGCTGACCCAGGCCTGGAGAATGCCAATCACCAACAACGCCTCGACGCTTTCGCGCCAGACAATAAACATCGATTGAGTCATGCAAACGCCTCCTGCTGGACGATTACTGGGCGAGGATGCCGCCCTCGGGCAGTTGCGGATTGAATTCATCGAAGAACGGATAGTGCCCAGGCTGCAGCGGGTGAATCACGACAAAGGTAGTGACACCAGGCGACAGCACTTTTTCGACCCGCAGGGGCGTGCTTTCGAATTCCGCAGGGCCTTCACCGATATTCTTCAGCACGATCTTGAAACGCTGGCCGGCCGGGACCTCCAACAGCGGCGGGATGAAATGCCCGTCGCGCATGCTCAGTTCATAAGTCGGCAGCTGGGCATGGGCGATGGAAGGCAAGATCAAACCGGCCAACATCCACCAGGCCAGGCGTCGATGGCGCGTGACAGGCCGTGCGCAGGTTGGACGATTCATCCTCAGTACCCGCCTTTTTTACCGATCCCGGCGTAGACGAATTCGTAATGCAGTTCGCAGCGCTCGAACCAGGGGGCCACGCCGGTTTCCTTGTCGGTGTGACGACCGAGGGAGCCGTGGCCGCCAGGTGGCAGGACGGTGAAGGTCAGTTGGTATTTGCCGGGGCCGAGCAGCTTCACGTTGTCGCCATAGTGCGGCCCGTCATTGGCGACCATGGCATGGAAGTCGCCCTTGAGCTCGGTGTCGTTACCCTGTTTCTTCAGTTGGAAGGACACGTTGAGGTAGGGCACGAAGCTGCCTTCCTGGAAGCCCTGCTTGTTGTCCGCCGTGGCGCGGATATCGGCCTCCAGGTGGACGTCGGAATCGGCCGTGGCTCTCATCATGCCGGCCGGGGCCATTTCAATCGGTTGCAAATACACCGCGCCGACTTCCAGCCCTGGGCACAGTTGCGGTTCGCCGATGGGGTATTCCTTGGCCTGGGCAAGTGGTGTGAGCAACAGTAGGGCGAGGGACAGAGGGGCAAGCGTGCGCATGATGACTTCCTGGACGACTAAGAGATGGCCGAGTCTAGGAGGCTTTGCTGCGAATAATAATGATTCTTGTCAATTTTTAGCGTGAATTTTCGAGCATGAACGGCAGCTCATTCAGCCACGGCTGTTCTTGATCGGGATCAAGGGTTGTTGCGCCCCGACGCGGTAGTGTACGGGCACACCCATTTGTTATACGGGGTCGTCATGGCAAAGCCCTTTCCCATCAGTCCCAAACATCCCGAGCGCATTTGCTGGGGGTGTGACCGTTACTGTCCGACCAATGCCTTGGCCTGCGGGAATGGTGCCGATCGAACGATGCACCCGGCCGAGATGATTGGGGACGATTGGTACTTGCATGGGGATTGGGGGCTGGAGCTGGTCGACATTACCGCCAAGGTCATCGATCCCAGCGCCACTCACCCGAAGGAATGAAGCAACCCTGTGGTGAGGGGACCCCTGTGGCGAGGGAGCTTGCTCCCGCTCGGGTGCGCAGCGCCCGCAAAATCTTGGGGTCGCTGCGCAACCCAGCGGGAGCAAGCTCCCTCGCCACAGGAATCAAGCTAGCCTCAGGGACCAGCAGGCCTCAGGGACTTGCAGCCTCAAGACAAGCAAGCCTCAAGTGAACGACATGGCTCGGACCATCACAACTTCGGCAACTGCCCAATCCGCCCCATCATCTCGGTCACGATCTGCAGGTCCAGCAGGAACTGCTCGACCGTCTTGAACTCGTTGTCGTTATGACCGGTGTACTTGACGTCGGGCATGGCCAGGCCGAACTGCACGCCATTGGGCAAGTCATGGACCGAGGTGGCGCCGGCGGAGGTGCCGTACTTGTGTTCCATGCCCAGGTTTTCGGTGGACACGGCCAAAAGTGCTTTGACCCATTCGCCCTCGGGGTTGCGATACATCGGCTCATCGATGGAGTAATCGAAGGCCACGGCGACGTGGGATTTCTTGCTCCAGGCGGCCAATTTATCGGCAATGTCAGTCTTGAGCGCTTCCGTGGATTTGCCGACCGGCACTCGCAGATTGACCGCAAGCTTGAAGGTCTTTTCATCCATCCCGACATAGGTCAGGGAGGCGGTCAGCGGGCCCATGAAGGCATCGGAAAAGCCAATCCCCAATTGTTTGCCCAGATAGTCCAGGCCCCAGTTCTCGGCGGCGTAACGGGCGGCGTCGGTGATGTGGTTGTGCTTGAGTTCGACCTTGCCGTCGAGGCCGTTGATAAAGTCCAGCATCCTCGCCACCGGGTTGACGCCTGACTCGGGCTCGGAGGAGTGCGCAGAAACACCGGTGAAGGTCAGTTGCACATCCTTGCCGACGACCTTGGAGGCCACTTCGAAATTGCCGCCATTGCGCTTGGCGTACTCCGTACCGGCTTGCAGCAGGCTGGCGGCCAGTTCGGCGGGCTTGTCGCTGGTGAAGGTGGCAACCGACGTCGACGGAATCTGGTTGGTGGCCAGGCCGCCGGTCAGTGCGGTGATTTCGGCGCCCTGACCCTGGGCGTCACGTCGGGTAAAGTTCGCCATGACGGTGCCGTAGCCTTTCTCGGCAATCACCACGGGGTAGCCGCCATCCAGCGCCAGGTTGTAGTTGGGCGTCGGGTTGCGTTCGAAATAATAGGGGATCGCGTCGCCGGTGGTTTCCTCGGTGGTGTCCACCAGCAGCTTGAAACTCCTAGCCAGTGGCAGCTTCTCTTCCTTGATGATCTTCATGGCGTAGAGCGCCACCACGATGCCGTTCTTATCGTCCTCGGTACCACGGCCGTACATGCGATCACCCACCAGGGTGACCTTGAACGGATCGAGCCGGGTGCCGTCTTTCAATACCCAGTTTTCCGGCGTCACCGGCACCACGTCGGCATGGGCATGAATGCCCACGACTTCGTCGCCGCGGCCTTCGAGGGAAATCTCATAGACCCGGTTATCGATGTTGCGGAAGTTCAGGTGGAAAGACTCGGCCAGGCTTTTGATCTTGTCGGCGATCTTGAGGAATTCCGGGTTCTCGTGCTGGGCAACGCCGTCCTTGCGAAAGGTCGGGATGGCCACAAGCTCCTTCAGCGTCTCGGTGGCCGCTTTGCCGTATTTCACTCGGGCGTAGAGGCCCAGCAGGCGATGGATTTCGTTCTGCTGTTCAGCCGCAAGGGTTTTGTTGTCGAGGAAGGCGCTGATGGCGGGGCCGAGGTTGGCGGTTTTCGCCAGGTCACTCTTGGCCACGCTTGCCAGGAAATGCCGGAAATCCGTGACCGAGGTGTCGGAGAAGGTTTTGACGATGGCCGCACTCTGTTGCGCGGTGATATTGGCGTTGGCCGACATCGCGAATGACGACAGGCTGGACAGTACGAGGGTGGCAACGGCAAGACGCTTGAACGGGAAGTTCATGGTGGCAGGCATTCCTTTGCAGGGAAGAAGTGTCGTTTGATGAAACAATCACTTACAACCTAACACCATGAACGCGCGGCGGGGGAGCCCTTGAACAGAATTTGTCGCCCGGAAAAGCGAAAACGGCGCAGAAATGAAAAATGGCGGTGGGATACTTCGGCCATTCCTCCACCGCAGATCCACTGTGGGAGCGGGCTTGCTCGCGAAGGCGGTGTGACAGTCGACATCAATGTAACTGACCCACCGCCTTCGCGAGCAAGCCCGCTCCCACAGGGATCTGCGCGGGTAGCAGGCCTTGCGGGCTCAGTGCGGCGCGCGAGGAATTGTCTTGAGCAGGTCTTCAGGGCTGATGTACCCGACAACCGGCTCGGCCTTGCTGCCCGGCAGCGGCAGGTCAAGGATGTGGCCCTTGATCTTGCCCACTACGTGCATCTCGCAAGGTTTGCAGTCGAACTTCAACGTCAGCACTTCATCACCGTGGATCAGCTGCATCGGAGCGACTTTGGTGCGCACCCCAGTGACGCCCTTCGCCTGTTTGGGGCAGAGGTTGAACGAGAAGCGCAGGCAGTGCTTGGTGATCATCACCGGTACTTCGCCGGTTTCTTCGTGGGCCTCGAAGGCTGCATCGATCAGCTTGACGCCGTGGCGGTGATAGAAATCCCGGGCCTTCTGGTTGTACACGTTGGCGAGGAACGACAGGTGCGACTCCGGGTACACCGGCGGCGGGTTGGTCTCGGCCTTGCGGCCACCGCGAGGGTGAGCGGCGATTCGGGCGGCAGTCAGGGCTTCGATGACTTCACGACGCAACGCCTTGAGCTGCGAATTGGGAATGAAGTACGCCTGGGGAGCGTCGAGCTGGGTCGATGTGGCGTGGTACTCGGTGGTGCCCAATTGTCCGAGCAAGTCTTGTAACTGTTCCAAGGCTTGTTCCGGCTTGTTCGCCAGCCCGAACGGCCCGTCCAGGGTGACGCTGGCGCTGACGCCTTCCTCACTGGTGGCGGTCAGTTCCAGGCGCTCTTCGCGCAGGCGTGCGCTCCAGGCCAGGCCCACGCGGCGCTCCGAAGAGGTCTTGAGCAGCGCTTGCTGCCAGTTGTGGTCCAGGTTGCGGCTCAATGGATGATTGGGGCGCAATTGGTACATGCCGGCCGGCATCTCATTGGGCTCGACGCGGTAGCGGTAACGCTTCTGGCCGTCCTCTTCGAATTCGCCCTTGGGCTCGGCGATGTTGGCCCGAAAACCGACCACTTCACGCTTGACCAGCACGTTGAGGCCGTCACCGTTGGACAGCGGGTCAAAGGTCACCACTTGCATGTCGCGCTTGCCGACTTTTTCCACCACGCCCACCGGCACACCGGTGAAGGTCGGCGAATCGAAGGCGCCGATGTCGATCTTGCGATCACTGACGAAGTAATCGGTGCTGCCGCGGTGGAAGGTCTTGTCCGGGTCGGGTACGAAGAAATTTGCGGTGCGGCCGCTGGAAGCACGAGCCAGGTCCGGGCGGTCTTCGAGGACATCGTCCAGGCGCTGGCGGTAATAGGCGGTGATGTTCTTCACATAGCCCATGTCCTTGTAGCGGCCTTCGATCTTGAACGAACGCACGCCGGCTTCCACCAGGGCGCGGATGTTGGCGCTCTGGTTGTTGTCCTTCATCGACAGCAGGTGCTTTTCATAGGCAACCACCCGGCCCTGGTCGTCCTTGAGGGTGTAGGGCAGGCGACAGGCCTGGGAGCAATCGCCACGGTTGGCGCTGCGGCCATTCTGGGCGTGGGAGATGTTGCACTGGCCGGAAAACGCCACGCACAGCGCACCGTGGATAAAGAACTCGATGGCCGCCTCGGTCTCGTCGGCGATGGCGCGGATTTCCTGCAGGTTCAACTCACGGGCCAATACCAGTTGCGAGAAACCGGCCTGGTCGAGGAACTTCGCCCGGGCCAGGGTACGAATGTCGGTCTGGGTGCTGGCGTGCAGCTCGATGGGCGGGATGTCCAGCTCCATCACCCCCAGGTCCTGGACGATCAACGCATCGACACCGGCATCGTACAGCTGGTGGATCAACTGGCGGGCCGGTTCCAGTTCGTTGTCGTGCAGGATGGTGTTGATCGTGGTGAACACCCGGGCGTGGTAACGATGGGCGAACTCCACCAGCCGGGCGATATCGGCCACTTCGTTGCAGGCATTGTGGCGCGCGCCGAAACTCGGGCCACCGATGTATACGGCGTCGGCGCCATGCAGGATGGCCTCGCGGGCGATGGTCACGTCGCGGGCGGGGCTGAGCAATTCCAGGTGATGTTTGGGCAAGGACATTTATTTTTAGTCAGGCTGGTCACGGTCGAAGTGCGCATTGTAGCCGCCAGGCGCGTGGCCGGCACCTGCGGACTTGGGTTTACGCGATGTGGACCGATGCGCGGCGCTCCCGCAGGGTTCACCCCGGCGTCGAGTCGGCGCTGCACCAGCGGTTTCGCCCGGTGTTCTTGGCCAGGTACAAGAAGGCATCGGCGGCCCTGATCAGCATGGCCGGGGTGACGTCCTCGTCGCTCGGCTGGCAGGTGGTGACGCCCGCGCTGATGGTCACGATGCCCAAGGGATGGTCGCCATGTTCAATGTTCAAGGCCCTGACCGCTTCGAGAATTTGCTGCGCGACCTTGGTGGCGCCGGCGCTGTCGGTGTTTGGCAGCAGCACAGTGAACTCTTCACCGCCGTAGCGGACCGCCAGGTCGCCCGGCCGTTTGATGGTCTGCCCGAGCGCGGCTGCAATCGCCCGCAGGCAATCGTCCCCGGCGGCATGGCCGTATCTGTCGTTGAAACGCTTGAAATAATCGACGTCGAGCATGATCAGGGCCAGGGACGAACCCTGGCGCCTGGCCAGGCGGATCTCATCGGCCAGGGCGATGTCCAGCCGCCTGCGGTTGCCCAGCCCGGTCAGGCTATCGGTCAGCGCCATGTCGCGCATGGCCTGGTGGGCGCTGCGAATCTGCTTCTCCATGGCCATGCGGTAGCGCAGTTGGCTCAACACGATGAGCCCGAAGCCCACCAGGATCGCGATCAGGAAAATCAGCACCAGACCGGTCTTGAACAGGTCGCGGCGCCAGGGCGCGATGATCGATTCGCGGGACAAGCCGGTTTCCACCACCAGCGGGTAAGTGGTCAGGGCCCGGTAGCCGTACAGGCGCTCGGTGTCGTCGACGACGGCCTTGGCTTCGGCAACTCCTTGGTTGGATGTCGGTAAATGTTCCCTGAAAATCACGCTGTTGACGAGACTCTTGCCAATCACCGAAGCGACGAGGGGACGTCGGACCAGGATCGTTCCGCTGCGCTTGGCCAGGACCAGCGCGCCTTTGTCATCGATTTTGAAGTCGCCGTAGTAGTCGACGAAATAGCTGACCTTCACGGTCCCCAGCAATACGCCGGCAAACGAGCCATCGGGGTTGTTCAGGCGGCGGGAAATGGGAATGATCAGGTCGTTGGTGGAACGGCTCTTGACGACGTCGCCGATGCGCACGCCTTGATCCTCGTGGGTGCGGTGGTATTGGAAGTAGTCGCGGTCGGCGTTGTTCGCCATTTCCGGGATCGTCTCCTTGTCCGTCACCAGCCATTGGCCGTCCGGGCCATAGATAAACAACCCGTGCAGTTGCGGCATGATGGCGGCCTGCTGCACCAATAGCTTATGGATGCGCGGGATGTCCATGTTCTGCAGGCCATCGCCCTCTACCCGTTCGGCGAGGGCGGCGGTGACCACATCCACTTGTCGAATGGTATCTTCAGCGTGCTGGGCCGTTGCCCGCGCCAGGTTCGTCACGGAGTCCCGGGCAGATGCAAAAGCGGCGCGGTAGTCGCGCCACGTCCGCCAGCCTTCGACGGCCAGGAAGGCGACAATCACCACCAGCATGAAGCTCACGGTGAGCCGCAACGCCGCTCCGGCCCGGGCCGCCTGGGGAGTAAAGGCCTCATCAGAGCTTTCAATCTTTGGCTCTGGCCGTTTGCGTCCGAGCATCAACATTTCCTTCTACGACGGGTCCGCGCATGATTGATGCGAAGCCTATCTTATTCGATTTCAGCACGTTAGCTAAGCTTGTCTGAATCAATGTGGCGAAGGAGCTCGCTTATGAAAGTTGGTGTCATCTCCGATACCCATGGTCTGCTCCGCCCTGAAGCGATTGCGGCGTTGGCGGGATGTGAGCGGATCATTCATGCCGGTGACATCGGCAACGCGGGGATCCTGGAGCAACTGGCAGCCATCGCGCCGCTGCACGTGGTGCGGGGCAATAACGACCGGGGGGCGGATTGGGCCGAGGATCTTGCCGACCGTTTGCAGTTCGATCTCTGCGGGTGGCCGGTTTTGCTGGTGCATGACATCGCCGATGTGCCGGCCTCGCTCGATCCAGGCGTGAAGCTGGTGATTACCGGCCACTCCCACAAGCCGAGCATCGAATGGCGCGGCGAACGGCTCTACCTCAACCCCGGCAGCGCCGGCCGGCGGCGTTTCAAGCTGCCGGTGACGTTGGCGTTGGTTGAGGTTGAGGTTGAGGCCGGCGCGATGGAGCCGCGGATTGTTCAGTTAGTGGAATGACCGCTATCGCGAGCAAGCTCGCTCCCACAGGGGATCGGTGTCGAGCACAAATTTCGGGCCCGCTGCGGATCCAGTGTGGGAGCGAGCTTGCTGGCGATGACGGCGGTACATCCCTCGGCCCTTACCGCCCCACTTGAGCCTCGACCAGGGTTGGATAATCCGTATAGCCGCGTTCTTCGCCCTGATAGAACGTAGCCGCGTCAGGCGCGTTCAACGCCTGCCCTTGTTTGAAACGCTCCACCAGGTCCGGGTTGGCCAGGAATGGCGTTCCGAACGCGACCAGGTCCGCGTCGCCGCGGCTGATGGCTGTGGCCGCGCGTTCGGCGCTGTAGCCGCCATTGGCAATGTAAGACCCACCGAAACGGCGTTTGAGTTCCAGGAAGTCGAACGCGCCTTCACCCAGCTCCACAATGTGCAGGTAGGCCAGGCCATAACGGCTGAGCATCCTGGCGGTGTGGTCGAAAGTCGCCTGCGGGTTGCTGTCGCTCATCGAGAAATAACTGAAGATCGGCGACAGGCGAACACCCACACGGCTGGCACCAAAGACTTCAATCACCGACTCGACCACGTCCTTGAGAAAGCGCGCGCGGTTTTCGATCGAGCCACCGTAGGCATCGGTACGTTGGTTGGTGCCGTCGCGCAGGAACTGATCGATCAGGTAGCCGTTGGCGCCATGAATCTCCACGCCGTCGAAGCCGGCCAGTTTCGCGTTGACGGCGGCCTGGCGAAAATCGGCAACCACACCGGGGATTTCTTCGAGGCCCAACGCTCTTGGCAGTTCATAAGGCTTGAGGCCTTCAGGGGTGTAGATCTCGCCGTCGGCCTTGATTGCCGAAGGGGCTACGGGTTGGGCGCCGTTGACTTGCACCAACGGATGGGAGAGCCGGCCCACGTGCCACAGCTGCAGGAACATCTGCCCGCCTTCGGCGTGAACTGCGTCGGTCACGTGTTTCCAGCCGGCGATTTGTTCGGGGGTAAAAATCCCCGGCGTTCTCAGGTAACCCTTGCCCTGGGCCGAAACCTGGGAGCCTTCGCTGACGATCAGACCAGCGCTGGCCCGCTGGCTGTAGTACTCGGCCATGAGGGGGGTGGCGACGTCACCGGTGCCTGCACGGCTGCGGGTCATGGGGGCCATGACCATGCGGTTTTTCAGGGACAGCTTGCCGACGTGGGCGCGGGACAGCAGAAGATCGAGACCGATGTTGCTCATGATTCACCTCAAAAGAAAACAGATAGGGATTGAGTCGAGGGTCGGCTAGGCCAACCGGCCCTCTTGTTGCAAAAGGGCGCCGATGCGCTGGATTTCGTTTTCGCCTTTTTCCAGCGCCGCTTGGCTGGTGTGCACCGAGTAGGAACCCAGCACCAGATCGTGGGGATGCTTGACCGCCGAGCCGAGCACGAAGGAGGTCGTGCCCTTGGCAACGATGTCGATGGCTGCGCCGGACTCTTCGAAGACCACCATTTCCCCGGCATTGACGCTGCCGCCGGCGTCGAGGCTGCCGTCGTTGACGGCCAGCCAGGCAACGGTGTGCCCAGCCGGTGGCGTGTAGCGCCAGCGTTCCTGGTCTTTCAGTTGCACGGCCAAATAATTCGTACCCGCCGGGGCTGCAACGTTGCTGCGAGCAGCGCCATATTGGCCGAGCAACACCCGCGCCGGACCTTCACGGGGGATATCGGCGGGTGCCAGGTAGACGCTGTGGGCCGGTGCGTTTTCTTCAGCGGCCGGCAGCGCGACCCAAAGCTGGAAGCCATGGATCGACGAGCTGCCGACCGGCCGGGCGTCGTGCCATACGCCGTTACCGGCTTGCATCCACTCCATGCCACCGCTGGGCAGTACACCCGATTGCCCAGTGGTGTCTTCGTAGACCACCTGACCTTCGATCATGTAGGTCAGCGTCGCGATCCCGGAATGCGGGTGCATGCCGAAACCTCTGCGCATGGCGTCGGCCTTGAAGGCGAAGAGATCGAGAAATACAAAGGGCTTGCAGCGTTGGCCGAGGTCGCCCGGGCTCATGAGGCGGGTGATCGGCCCGTGGCGGTTGCCCCGGGTGCGGTGGACGATGGTGCGCGGTGGCGCGGCGACGATGCTGTTCATGGTTGACCTCGGATGCTTGAGCGTGGATGGGCCTCGATGTGAGCAGGATAAGTGCCTGGCAATAGATTGATTAGTCGATACAATCGGATTGAACTCATCCAAAAAGCGAAGGAATGGCGACCCAATGCTCGATCTGAACGACGTCGCACTGTTTGTCCAGGTGGTGCGCAGCGGCAGCTTTGCCGAAGCAGCGAGGCGCTTGGGCATGCCGTCCAATACCGTGAGCCGGCGCGTCCAGCAGTTGGAGGCGCAATTGGGGACGCGACTGCTGCAACGCTCCACCCGCAAACTCACGCTGACTCAGGTGGGGCAGGGGTTCTATGAGCGCTGCGTCGGCGCTGTGGACGGGCTGACCGAGGCGGGGCAGGAACTGATGAAGGGCAGCGATGAACCCAGCGGCCTGGTGCGTATCGCGGCGATGGCGGATTTCTTCGATTTTTTCCCGATGCAATGGGTGGCGGACTTCCTCGCCGCGCATCCTCGGGTGCAGCTTGATTTCGTGCTCAGCGATGCCCGTGTCGACCTGATTGCCGACCGTATCGACGTGGCTTTTCGCGGTGGTCCGCTACAGGACTCCGGCTATGTCGGGCGCCAACTCATCAAGAACGACGGTGACGGCATGGTTGCCAGTCCCGCTTACATTGCCAAGCGTGGTGCGCCGACTTCGCTGCAGGACCTGACTCACCACGACAGCGTGAGCTTCTCCCATCCCAGCGGCTTGAGTCACTGGCGGCTCATTGGCCCAGACGGCACCGAACAGGAGGTGCAGGTTCCCTGCCGCTTCAACGCCAACACCGCTCAAGCGCAGCGCAAGGCTGCCGTGGCGGGCCTGGGCATCGCCGTGCTGCCCTCGGCGCTGAGCCGCGTGGATCTGGAAGCTGGAAGGCTGGTACGTGTTCTGCCGCAATACCAGCGTATCGGCTTCGGCCTGAATGTGCTCTACCCGAGCCGGCGCCAATTGCCGCTGGCGGTCTCGGCGTTCATTGGGCTGGTAATGGAAAAGCTGGAGCTCAAGGCGTTTCCGGCGCGGTTGAGCTGAGCTGGCCATTCCGATCCGCGTCTGTGCCCACCGTTTGACCGTTCCCACGTAGGGTGCGGGAATGATCAGGTTGCGGGGACGGTGAAGATCGTTCCTCACGCCCGCGCAGTAGCCCATTTTTTTCCTTCCCAGCAACGATAAAAACCCTCGTTTCGTAAATCCCCGCCCGCCAACACAATCGCCTCGACACCGCCCATCAATAGTCGCAACCGCAGAACAACAATCAGAACCCGAGGCGGCGTCATGCCGACCTGAACCGAATCTCCTGCCGGACGTGCACAGACATGCCTTTTGAAACAACTCACATCGATACGCTTGTCATAGGCGCCGGCCAGGCCGGCGTGGCCATGAGTGAACACTTGAGCCGGCAAGGGGTGCCTCACCTTGTGTTGGAGCGCAGTCGGATTGCCGAGGCCTGGCGCACGGCGCGTTGGGATTCGCTGGTCGCCAACGGCCCGGCCTGGCATGACCGTTTTCCGGGGCTGGAATTCGAAGGGCTCGACCCCGATGCCTTCGCGGCGAAGGACCAGGTTGCCGATTACTTCGAAGCCTATGCCCGCCAGTTCAACGCACCGATCCGTACTGGCGTGGAGGTCAGGAAAGTCGAGCGTAATGTCGGCCGTCCGGGCTTCACCGTTGAAACCTCCGAGGGCCTGATCGAGGCCATCCATGTGGTGGTTGCCACCGGGCCGTTCCAGCAGCCGGTGATCCCGCCGATCGCGCCGGAACTGGCGTCGGTCACCCAGATTCACTCCGCCCAGTATCGCAATCCCGGGCAACTGCCCGAGGGCGCGGTGTTGGTGGTGGGGGCCGGTTCGTCAGGGGTGCAGATCGCTGATGAATTGCAGCGCGCCGGCAAGCAGGTCTACCTCTCGGTAGGCGCCCATGATCGTCCGCCGCGGGCCTATCGCAACCGGGATTTCTGCTGGTGGCTCGGGGTGCTCGGCGAGTGGGATGCGGAGGCCGTCAAGCCCGGCAAGGAACATGTGACCATTGCCGTGAGCGGTGCCCGTGGTGGCTATACCGTGGATTTCCGCCGGCTGGCCCATGAAGGCATTACCTTGGTGGGCCTGACGAAATCCTTCAACGCCAGCGTGGTGACCTTTGAAGACAACCTGGCCGAGAACATCGCCCGTGGCGACGAAAATTACCTGGCGCTGCTGGACGCCGCCGATGCCTACATTGCCCGCAATGGCCTGGACCTGCCGCTCGACCCCGAAGCCCGTCAGCTGCCGCCTGATCCGCACTGCCTGACCCAGCCGATCCTGGCGCTGGACCTGGTCGACGCTGGCGTGACCACGATCATCTGGGCTACCGGCTATTCAGTGGATTACAGCTGGCTGAAGGTCGACGCGCTCAACGCCAACGGCAAGCCTCGGCACCAACGTGGGGTTTCCAGCGAACCGGGCCTGTATTTCGTCGGCCTGCCCTGGTTGTCACGGCGCGGCTCGGCGTTCATCTGGGGCGTGTGGCATGACGCCCGGCATATCGCCGACCACATCGTGAAACAACGCATTTACCTCACCTATCAAGATGCTACCCAGCGCCAGGCCCCGGCACTGGATAGCGATTCGCGCCCTTCGAAAACCAGCCTCACGGGAGTTCGCTGATGCCTACTCACACGCGCATTCGCATGTTCAACACCAAGGACACGTACCCGAACCAGACACTGGACAACGACCTGTGCCAGGCCGTACGAGCCGGCAACACCGTCTATGTGCGTGGTCAGGTTGGCACTGATTTCAACGGCCAATTGGTGGGCCTCGGCGATCCTCGCGCCCAGGCCGAACAGGCCATGCGCAACGTCAAGCAATTGCTGGAAGAGGCCGGTAGCGACCTGAGCCATATCGTCAAGACCACCACTTACCTGATCGACCCGCGCTACCGCGAGCCGGTGTACCAGGAGGTCGGCAAGTGGCTCAAGGGCGTCTTCCCGATTTCCACGGGGCTGGTGGTCAGCGCCCTTGGGCAGCCGCAGTGGCTGATGGAAATCGACGTGATCGCGGTCATCCCCGAATAAGGAGTGCAGCATGACTTTTTCCATCGTCGGACGCTGCGCCGAAACCGGCCAGCTGGGGATTGCTATCAGTTCCTCGAGCATTGCCGTGGGTGCCCGTTGTCCCTGGTTGCGGGCCGGCGTCGGCGCGGTGTCGAGCCAGAACATTACGCTGCCGGCCCTCGGCCCGCTGATCCTGGACGAGCTGGCTGGCGGTCTGGCGGCGCAAGAGGCGGTGGACCGCGCCCTGGCCCGCAATGGCTACAGCCAGTACCGTCAGGTGGCCGTGGTCGATGCCCACGGGCACACGGCGATTTTCAGTGGCAGCCACGCCTTGGGCATTCACAACGCACTGGCCGGTGATCAGTGCGTGGCGGCCGGCAATCTGTTGGCCAACCCGGGGGTGATCGAGGCCATGGTCGCGGCTTTCGAACGCAGTGAAGGCTGTCTCGCGTCACGCCTGCTGAGCGCGTTGCAGGCCGGGCAGGCGGCCGGTGGCGAAGCCGGGGCGGTGCATTCGGCGGCGTTGTCGGTGGTGGATGACCTGACCTGGCCCATCGTCGATCTGCGGGTGGATTGGGCCGAGGAAAATCCCATCGGCGAACTGGAGATACTCTGGCTGGCCTATCAGCCACAGCTTCAGGATTACCTGACCCGTGCCCTGGACCCGACAGCGGCGCCCAGCTATGGCGTGCCGGGCGATGAGTGAGCTGCGCAGCCGGGCAATGCTCGCCAGCCTGGTGGGCTTCGCCACGGTCAGTCGCGATTCGAACCTGGCGCTGATCGAGTTCGTTCGCGATTACCTGCAAGGCTTGGGCGTGGCCTGCGAGCTGATCTACAACTCTGAGCGGACCAAGGCCAACCTGTTGGCGAGTATCGGCCCGGCGGTGTCCGGTGGCGTGGTCTTGTCCGGGCATACCGACGTGGTGCCGGTGGATGGTCAAGCCTGGACGGTCGATCCGTTTTGCCTGAGCGAGGTGGATGGCAAGCTGTTCGGACGCGGCACGGCGGACATGAAGGGCTACCTGGCGTCAGTGCTGGCAGCGGTGCCGACATTCCTCGCCAGCCCGCTTCGCCGCCCTGTGCACTTGGCGTTTTCCTATGACGAAGAGGTCGGTTGCCTGGGCGTGCGCAGTCTGCTGGAGGTGCTGCCTCAACGCGTCCCCCAGCCGGTGTTGTGCCTGATCGGCGAGCCCACCCAACTCCAACCGGTGCTGGGCCACAAGGGCAAGTTGGCGATGCGTTGCCACGTCAAAGGGGCGGCTTGCCATTCGGCCTACGCACCTTATGGCGTGAACGCCATCGAGCAGGCGGCGCGCTTGATTGGATGCCTGGGCGAGATTGGCGCTGACCTGGCCGATCCTTCGTTGCATGACCCGCGCTTCGACCCGGCGTATTCGACGGTGCAGGTCGGGGTGATCCAGGGCGGGACGGTATTGAACATCGTCCCGGCCGATTGCCGTTTCGATTTTGAAGTGCGCGCCTTGCCGGATTTCACCCCAGAGGCGGTTGTCGAGCAGTTGCAGGACTACGCCGAACAGGTGCTGTTGCCGCCGATGCGTGCGGTGCAAGGCGACACCGCGATCCGTTTTGAACAGCTGTCCGCTTACCCGGGCCTGGCGACCTCGCCTGACAGCGCCGCCGCGCAACTGATTGCCCGTCTGTGCGGCAGCGCCGCGTTCAGGACCGTCGCATTCGGCACCGAAGGCGGCCTGTTTCATCAGGCCGGCGTGCCGACGGTGGTGTGTGGCCCCGGCAGCATGGAGCAGGGGCACAAGCCCGACGAATACGTGAGCGTTGAACAGATGGCCGCCTGCGACCGCTTGATGGATCGGCTGGCGAGTTATCTCTGTGATCCCAATGATTGCTGACCGCAAGGTGCCTGAGGAGGACGATTTCAAGGGAAGGAGATTCCTCGCGGTCAGCCAGGCGACACCCATGAACAGGCCGACAAGAGCCTTTGCTGTAGACCTTACCGCCCGTATTTACGGTCACTTTTGAGTCCCGTCACCGGCTCGTGCGGGCGAGCTGGTATTTTCGAGGAACCGCTCCATGTCCAGATCCTTGCGTTGCAATATTGCGTGTGCCCTGGCGTTGTTGAGTACCAGTGTTGTAGCCGCGCCACAAAGCCTGACCGTGATTTCTTTCGGCGGCGCTACCAAGCAGGCCCAGGACAAGGCCTACTTCCAACCTTTCAACGCCAGTGGTGCAGGAAGCATCGTGGCCGGCGAATACAACGGTGAACTGTCGAAGATCAAGGCCATGGTTGCAGCCGGGCATACCAGCTGGGACGTGGTCGAAGTGGAAAGCCCCGAGCTGTTGCGTGGCTGTGAGGAAGGCCTGTTCGAGAAGCTCGACCTGGGGCGGATGGGCGATCCGACGAATTATGTGCCGGGGGCCCTCAATGAATGCGGTGTCGCCACCTATGTCTGGTCGATGGTCCTGGCCTACGACCAGAGCAAGCTCGCCAAGGCGCCCAAGTCCTGGGCGGATTTCTGGAACGTTGCCGAGTACCCGGGCAAGCGCGGCCTGCGCAAGGGCGCCAAGTACACCTTGGAAATCGCGTTGCTGGCCGATGGGGTCAAGGCGCAAGACTTGTACAAGGTGTTGAACACGCCGGAAGGTGTGTCCCGGGCCTTCGCCAAACTCGACCAGATCAAGGCGAATATCCAGTGGTGGGAGGCCGGCGCGCAACCGGCGCAGTGGTTGGTGGCAGGGGATGTGGCGATGAGCGCCGCCTACAACGGCCGCATCGCTTCGGCGCAAAAGGAAGGCATGAAGCTGAGCATCGTCTGGCCGCAGAGCCTGTACGATCCGGAGTACTGGGCGGTGGTCAAGGGCACGCCAAACAAGGCCCTGGCTGAACAGTTCATTGCTTTCGCCAGCCAGCCACAGACCCAGAAGGTGTTCTCGGAAAACATCCCTTACGGACCGGTGCATCGCCAGACCCTGGCCCTGCTGCCTGCGGCGGTGCAGGCGCAGTTGCCCACCGCCGAGGCCAATCTGGCTGAAGCCCAGGCGGTGGATGCCGAGTTCTGGGTCGACCATGGCGAGGAGCTGGAGCAACGTTTCAACGCCTGGGCGGCTCGCTAGGCACACCCCTTGTGGCGAGGGAGCTTGCTCCCGCTGGGCTGCGCAGCAGCCCCAAGCCTGGCGCCCTCGGTGTGTCATGGAAATTGGGTTCAGCCTGTTTGGGGTCGCTTCGCAACCCAGCGGGAGCAAGCTCCCTCGCCACGGGGTTGGTGTTTTACTTACAGGCCGGGGCGGGCTGGCCTGCTGTGGCTCACGGTAACCACTGCTTGAATTGTTCCTTGCAGTAATCGACAAACAACTGCGCTGGTTTGGTGAGGTGCGCACGCTTGAGCCAACCGGCCACCAGCGCCGACCCCGTCACGTCCTCGGCGATGTTCACGCAGACCACCTGTTGCCCATCGTAGGTGCAGGTGGACTGCGGCCGGGTCACCAGCACGGCAAAGCCGAACGCCTGGCCGACCATGCCACGCACCATCTCGATCGATGGCGAGCTGAACACGATGTTCGGTGTCAGGCCCAGTTCTTCGAAGATGCTCACGAAATAGGTCCGGCTGGGTTGCACGTCCAGCAGAATCATCGGCTCCAGCGCCAGGTCACGCAGCGACACTTGGGCCTGACCGGCAAAGCGATGCCCGGCCGGCAACAATGCATAGGGTCGTTGCGGCGCGGTCAGCGCTTCAGTCTCGATGGTGCTGTCCAGGTCGTGCTCGTAGAAAATCGCCAGGTCGAACCGTCCACCGGTCAAACCTTGCACCAGCTCCTGTTGTTCGCCGTCCTGCACACGGATTTCCACGCCCGGGAAGCGCTGGCGGAAACCGGCGATCAGGCGCGGCAGGTAGAGCGGGGCGACGGTTTCGAAACAGCCGATGTCGATCTGCCCGCTGACCACGTCGTTATCGGCCAGCGCGTTCTGTTCGAACTCCCGGGACATGCGCAACAGCTCCTGGGCCTTGCGATAGAAGCGTGCGCCACCGGGGGTCAGCGACACGCCCTGGGCGTGATGACGAATGAGCAACTGCACACCGAAACTGTCCTCCAGCCCCTTGATGGCCGTGGCAATCGATGGCTGGGCGATGTACAGCTTGCGAGAGGCTTCAGCGACGCTGCCACATTCGACGGTGGTGACGAAGTACTTCAGCTGACGCAGAGAATAGGACGCCACGGCGCACCTCGATCCGGATGATTCTGCCTACCTTACCGTGTGCACACGGGGCAGGGCATGGGCATTGATACGGATTTTGCTGGGCATTGACGATATTCAAACTGGCTTGGGCAAGGGGAACGTACCGCAGCGTACTCCTGCGATGCGCGATGCCTTCCGGTCAATTATCCGTTTTCGGCACAATTACATGATCTGGCTCCCTGGCGGAATGGAACTTGCCTGACCTTTGATCCATAAGTCCTGGAATCATCGAAGGTCGGGTCAATGAACAACCACACCATGGCGCAGCCACCGGTCTCGGCAAACGTGTTGCCAGCGCTGCCGATCAATCGGTTTCGCACCGCAGACATCGACGAGCACGCCCGGAACATGGGTGGGTGGCAGGTGAGCTACGACCAGTTGACCCCGGGGCGCTTCGAAGGCGAGCTGATCGAATTGCGCTGCGACTGGATGCAATTGGTGCGCGATCGCTCTAATCAGGCCTTGACCAAGCGGGGCATTGCCTGGGAGGGCGCCATTACTTTCAGCGTGCCGTTGAGTGCCGACGGGCCGGTCTTTTGCTCCGGGCACCCGATTGTCGACCCCAGCCTGCTGGTCGCCCGTGGTCATAACCTGCCCGAGTTGCGCACGCCCCAGCATCTGGACTTGCTCGGTGTCGCGATTGAAGAGCAGGCATTGGCGCATGTGCTGGAGCGACAGGGCAGTCGTTTTCGAATTACCGATCTTCCCAAGTGTTACCGCCTCGGCGACTCGACGCTGCCCGCCGAGCTCGCCGCGCTGTTCGATGAGCTTGACGGGGGCGAGCAGGGGCGCGAGTCATTGTTGGGATACGAGTCGATTCGCCGGGGCCTGCGCGACACAGTGATGTTGCATGTGCTGGAGCTGGTGGCGCCGGACGAGGCGCCACCGCTCAACCCCACGGCGCGCAAACGCATGGTCGACCGAGCCCGGGAGTACGCCCTGGCCCATGTCGATGAACCGCTGTCGATCCTCGACCTGTGCAACCACATCGGCGCCAGCCGGCGGAAACTGCAGTACTGCTTCCAGGAGACGCTGGGCATCAACCCGGTGGCTTATTTGCGGGCGTTGCGTCTCAATGCGGTGCGTCGTGAGCTGCGTAATGGTGATCAGCCGCTGGGCGTGCAAGAGGTGGCGGCACGCTGGGGGTTCTGGCATTTGAGCCGGTTTTCCAGTGATTACCGGATCCTGTTTGGCGAAACCCCGTCGCAAACCTTGCGTCGCACGCATCTGTGCTGAAAACGGATAACGGCTGACCGGCCGGCTCCCTAGGATGACCCCAACACCACATGGTCGGAGGGGCATTCGATGAATCAAAATAAAAAAACAAACGCCTGGCGCTGTACGTGGTTGACCCTGGGGTTGATCGGTGTCTGTACCGCTGCCCATGGCACCGAAAACGGCGCGCCGACCACGGCGGTCGGGGTTTATGATTTCGGCGCAGGCATGATGCCGCCGGCCACGCCCTTTGGCACCGTCGGCCTGCGCACCGCGTTCTATTCGGCCAACGTGCAGAAGGACCGCCACGGCAAGTCCGTGGACAACAATTTCTCCCTGGATGTTTTATCCATCGGCGTCGCCTACATGCGCATGACCGATTACACCGTGCTGGGCGCCAAGTATGGCTTCGGCGCCGTCGTACCGTTCTTCCAGATGGACGCTTCGCTGCAGGTGCAGACGCCAGTCGGCCCGCTGAACCTTGACGCCGATCCGTTTCGCATGGCTGACATGCAGGTGCTGCCGGTGATCCTGCAGTGGACGCTTTCGCCGAACCTGTTCGTCAATGCCCAATTCCAGGTCCAGGCCCCCACGGGCGATTACGACAAGAATCGCTTGATCTCACCGGGGCTCAATCACTGGACTTTCTCGCCGATCCTCAACGCCACGTACATCACTGACAGTGGCTTTGAGGTGTCTTCAAGCTTCGAAGCCGACATCAATACCCGCAACCACGACACCGACTACAAGAACGGCGTCGAGTACCGTCACGAATTCGCCGTGGGCCAGCACGTCGGGCCATGGACCTTAGGCGTGGGCGGCTACTACTACCGTCAGTTCACCGATGACGATGCGCCGGGGCTGGAAACCGGCAACCGCGCCCGGGTGTTGGCCGTCGGGCCGGCGGTGAGCTACTTCAAACCCGGCATTCCACCGGTGTGGCTGCATGTCTACAAGGAGCTTGATGCGCGCAACCGCGCCGAAGGCTACACCGCAGCGTTGCGTATCTCTCAAAGCTTCTAAGGGGCTCGTCATGAACCAATCAAGTTCCGTTTCAACGGCCGGCGCCCCGTCGCGCCAGGCCGGTCGAGGCGAAGGGCTGGTGCTGATGCTCGGCAGCAGCCTGACCATCATGGGCTCGGTGATGGTTGCGCCCATCCTGCCCCGGTTGGGCGCTGAATTCGGTCCCCTGGAGCCTCGTGCCGATCTGCTGGTGCCGTTGGCGATCACCGGCCCGGCCCTGGCGATTGCCCTCTGCGCGCCCTTGGCCGGCTGGTTGGCCGACCGGGTCGGGCGCAAGGCGTTGCTGGTGATTGCTACCGTGCTCTACGCCGTGCTCGGCGCGCTGCCGGCCATGCTCGATAGCTTGCCCGCGATTGTCGGGGCACGGCTGCTTTTCGGTTGCACCGAGGCGGCGGTGATGACCTGCTGCGCAACCCTGATCGCCGACTATTGGCACGGCGAGGAGCGCCTGCGCTACGTCAACCGCCAGGTGGTGACCATCGGCCTGGTGGGCGCGCTGTTCTTCGTGGTGGGCGGAGCGCTCGGCGAGCACTCGTGGCGTTCGCCGTTCCTGTTGTACTTGCTGCCCCTGCTGCTGGTGCCGGTGATGGTGAAGGTGCTGTGGGAGCCACCCGTGGTGAAGCGGCAGGCGCTCGAGCAGCAGATTGATGAGTCGGGGCCGGCCAAGGTCGCGGTGCTGCAACTGGTGGTTGGCTATTTGATGATTCTGGGCGGCATGGTGCTGACCTTCGTCATGGCCATCCAGGCGCCGACATTGTTGGTTGGCCTGGGCATTACCTCGAGCACGATGATCGGCCTGGCGGCAGGGCTGAGCCTGCTGGCGACCTTGGGTGGTTCGTTGGCGTGGCCGTTGTTGCGCCGTCGCTTTGGCATCGCCGGTTGCAACGCCTTGTTGCTGGGGCTGATGGGGATCGGGCTGTGGCTGCTGATGCGTGCGCAAAGCTACAACGCGGTGCTGGTGGCCGTGCTCATCCAGGGCCTGGGTTCCGGGTTGCTGGTGCCTAACGTCATGGCGCCGGTGATGAATGCCTTGACCGCCCGCACCCGTGGTCGCGGCTTGGGCGGGTTCACCTCGTTTTTGTACTTCGGCCAGTTCGTCAGCCCGCTGGTGGTGGCCTTTGTGGCCGCTTTCGCCGGTGACCTTCGCCAGGCCATTCAGTGTCTGGCGTTCGCCAGTCTTGCCGGGGCGCTGCTCTGGGTGACCGTCGGCCTGCGAGCGCGGAGCCACGGCCAGGCGAACACCCTCGGATCACGTCAATCGTCATGAAATAAGGAACCTGGAGCATGGCTATGCAAGACATCCACCACTTGATGGACAACGAAGACGCCACCGGGCTGGCCGAGTGGGTCAGGCGTGGCGAGGTCCAGCCCGGCGAATTGCTTGAGGCGGCTATCGAGCGCCTTGAGCGGGTTGAGCCACAGATCAATGCCGTGGCCGAGCGGTTGTATGAATCGGCACGGGAGACAGCGCGTACCGCCCAGGTCGGGCAAGGCCTGCTGGCCGGTGTACCGACCTTGATCAAAGACCTGTTTTCACCGGTCAACGGCGCGGCGATGACCAACGGTTCACGTTCCCTGGGCGATGTTCGTGCGGACTTCGAATCGGAGATCGTGACGCGTCTGCGGCGCGCGGGTTGCCAGGTCATGGGCACCAGTACATCGCCGGAATTCGGTACGTCGTACTCCACCGAATCCTCGCGTTTTGGCGCCACTCGCAACCCATGGAACACCGACCACAGCGCCGGCGGTTCCAGCGGTGGCGCAGCGGCGCTGGTGGCGGCCCGGGTAGTGCCGTTCGCCCATGGCAATGATGGCGGCGGTTCCTTGCGGGTGCCGGCGTCCTGTTGTGGCGTGTTCGGGCTCAAGCCCAGCCGAGGCCTATTGCCGTCGGGGCCGATGGTGGGCGAGGGCTGGGCCGGGATGGGCACGCCCCATGCGATCACCTTGTCGGTCCGCGACAGCGCTGCGTTGCTGGACGCCACCGCTGGGATGGACTTGGGTGCGCCGTATGCGGCACCGGTCCAGTCGCAGCCCTATGTGACGGCGGTGCTGCATGATCCAAAGCCGTTGCGCATTGCCCTGATCGAACAACTCGGCCCTTGGCCCACGTCGCCGCAGAGCCTGGAGGCTGTGCGTCAGGCCGCGCGGTTGTGCGAGTCCCTGGGGCACCGTGTCGAACCGGCCAGCTTGCCGGTGGTATTGCCAGCGTTTCTGGATCAGGTCTTTACCATCATCGGGGCAAGCACCCGTCATTACGTTGACCTGCTGGGCCAGATGCGTGGTTTTGCGGTGCAGGCCGAAGAATTGGAAGTACGCACCCGGATCATCTTGCGGGACAAGGGCAACGTCAGCGGCGCCCAATACGCGGCCGCCGTGGAATGGATTCATGCCCTGGGTCGGCATCTGGCGCTGTTCATGCAGGATTACGACCTGGTCCTGACGCCGGTGCTGACCCGTGAACCGGTGCCGATTGGCGAACTGGACATCCAGGATGTGTGCATGAGCCTTGATCAACTGGTCGAGCGATACCACAGCTATTCACCATTTACCGCGCTGTTCAATGCCAGCGGCCAGCCCGCGATGTCGGTGCCGCTGTCCTGGAGCACCAACGGCCTGCCGATGGGCGCACACTTTGCCGGTCGCTTTGGCGAGGAAAGCACCTTGCTGGCCTTGGCCGCGCAACTGGAACGCGCCCAACCGTGGCGCGGACGGATCCCGCCGGTCAATGCCTGTCGTCGTTGATCACCGCTGCACCCTGTGGCGGACGCGACTTCTATGAACACCCCGGAACCAATGTGGGAGCGGGCTTGCCCGCGAAGGCGGCGGCACATTCAGCATTGATGCAAGCTGACCCATAGCTTTCGCGAGCAAGCCCGCTCCCACAGGGGGTTGGGGGTGAATGCGACTTCTATGACCGCCTCGGAACCAATGTGGGAGTGGGCTTGCCCGCGAAGGCGGCGGTACATTCAGCATTGATGCAAGCTGACCCATAGCTTTCGCGAGCAAGCTCGCTCCCACAGGGGATTGGGGTGAATGTGGTTCTGTGAATGCCCGAAAACCAGTGTGGGAGCGGGCTTGCCTGCGAAGGCGGCGGTACATTCAGCATTGATGCAAGCTGACCCATAGCTTTCGCGAGCAAGCTCGCTCCCACAGGGGATTGGGGTGAATGTAGGTTCTGTGAATACCCGAAACCAGTGTGGGAGCGGGCTTGCCCGCGAAGGCGGCGGTACATTCAGCATTGATGCAAGCTGACCCATAGCTTTCGCGAGCAAGCCCGCTCCCACAGGGGGTTGGGGGTGAGTGTAGGTTCTGTGAATACCCGAAACCAATGTGGGAGCGGGCTTGCCCGCGAAGGCGGCGGTACATTCAGCATCGAGGCAAGCTGACCCACCGCTTTCGCGAGCAAGCTCGCTCCCACAGGGGATTGGGGGGAATGTAGGTTCTGTGAACACCCGAAACCAATGTGGGAGCGGGCTTGCCCGCGAAGGCGGCGGTACATTCAGCATCGAGGCAAGCTGACCCACCGCTTTCGCGAGCAAGCTCGCTCCCACAGGGGATTGGGGTGAATGTGGTTCTGTGAATGCCCGAAAACCAGTGTGGGAGCGGGCTTGCCCGCGAAGGCGGCGGTACATTCAGCATTGATGCAAGCTGACCCACCGCTTTCGCGAGCAAGCCCGCTCCCACAGGGGTATGGCGGGGTTCAGGACATCCAGGTTTCAGATGAAGACGATCTCATACGGCATGCCCATGCGATCTAGAATGACCCGCGGTACCAGGGGGGAGATGCCGTTGGCGGGTTCGCCGTTGAGTTGGCTGACGTAGGCGTGCATCGCGTGACGCTTGCGGGCCGTGGTCCAGACGTCGAGGCGCAGTTTGCGTGCCCGGTGCCAGGGTATTTTGTTCTGCTCGCGGACCGGCCAGTGCCAGGCCCACACCGGCAGTTCGTTAAATACCGCCCCGATGTTTTCAGCCGCCTGGGCCCCGGCGCGGCCGACCGTTTCGTGGTCGCTGTCGCCATCCTTGCGCCAAGTGCTGAACACCACGTCACCGGGCCTCAGATAACGCCCAATGAAGGCGACCAGCTGTGCCTCGTGTTCCACCAGGGTCTTTTCCGGAAAGCCGCCACGCACCCATTGCAGGCCATGGGCCGGGATGCCCAGGCGATGCAGGGCGTCCACGCTTTCCTGGGGATGAGGACGGTACGTTCGCAGGCGCTCATCGCTCCACAACGGCGAACCGGGATGGCCGAGGGCGCCGTCAGTGATCGAAATCAATAACATGGGCTGGTCCAGGCTGCTCAGCAACTGGAGCAATCCGCCGCAGGCCCCGACTTCATCGCCCGGATGCGGCGCGAGGATGACGGCGCGAGCGCCAGCCGGGATGAGTGTCTGGGTGCTGATGATAGGAATGTCGGCCAACTGCGGGGCACTGTCCCATATTTGCGGGTGCTGCCGATTTTGCAAGCGAGAGGCGGGTTTCATGAGAGACGTCCTTGTTGAATTCAATCTTTCAGTCACACATCGGACCGACTGCCCGATGATGCCCAGGAGGGCCTGACTGCGATCCCCGGTGCCCCTGATCCTGGAACACCGTACGCGAAGTATTGACTATGTCGACTGATTCGTCGCGTCACCTGTCTATCTGAGCTGCATTTATTTACTCGAACTGGGTTGCATAGGATCGAAGAGCCGCGTCCTTGCGGGTCTTCATCCCCGGCCGCCGTTTATCGCAGGTTTTTAATCCTCCTCCTCCCGTTGCAGTTCGAACAGCAGCAGGGAGCGTCCGGTGACAGAGTATTCGGAATTGAAATCGAACCGCTCCTGGCCACGGACCGACGGCTGGTTAGTGTCGACCATGCAGGTCCAGAAACTGCCCTCGGGGACTTCTGGCAAGAGGAAGTTGACGATGTCGTGGTGAGCGTTGACCACCAGCAGCAACGTCGCGTCAGCGCCCTTGCGACGGATGCCGGTTTCCTGGGCTCGACCGTCCATCAACATGCCCAGGCACCGGCCGTGGCCGTCCTGCCATTGTTCGGTGGTCATCTCGCTGCCGTCCGGCGCCAGCCAGGTCACGTCCTTGACGCCGATGTCCTCGTTGTAATTGCCCACCAGGAACCGTCCACGGCGCAGGATCGGGTAGGCCAGGCGCAACTTGATCAGGCGCTTGACGAACTTGAGCAGCGCCGCGCCTTCCTCGCTCAGGTCCCAGTTGACCCAACCGATTTCGCTGTCCTGGCAATAGGCATTGTTGTTGCCATGTTGGGTACGGGCGAACTCGTCCCCGGCGACGAGCATCGGTGTGCCTTGGGCCAGCAGCAAGGTCGCGAAGAAGTTACGCATCTGCCGGTGGCGCAATTCGTTGATCTGCGGATCGTCCGTCGGGCCCTCGACACCGTGGTTCCAGGACAGGTTGTTATTGCTACCGTCCTGGTTGTTTTCGTCGTTGGCTTCGTTGTGCTTGTCGTTGTACGAGACCAGGTCATTGAGGGTAAACCCGTCATGGGCGGTCACGAAATTCACCGAGGCGTAAGGGCGGCGGCCCCGCTGGTTGAACATCTCGCCCGAGGCGGTCATGCGGCTGGCGAAATCGGCCAGCTGGCCGTCGTCGCCTTTCCAGAACGCGCGCACCGTGTCGCGGAACTTGTCGTTCCACTCCACCCAGCCCGGTGGAAAGCCCCCCACTTGATAGCCACCAGGGCCGCAGTCCCAAGGCTCGGCAATCATCTTCACCTGGCGCAGCACCGGGTCCTGGCGGCAGGCGACGAGGAAGCTGTGACGCTCGTCGAAGCCGTCATGGTAGCGGCCCAGAATCGTCGCCAGGTCAAAGCGGAAACCGTCGACATGCATCTCCGTGGCCCAATAGCGCAGGGAGTCGGTGACCATCTGCAAGACGCACGGGTGGCTCAGGTCCAGGGTGTTGCCGGTGCCGGAGTCGTTGATGTAATAGCGCTTGTCGTCGGGCATCAGCCGGTAGTACGACGCATTGTCGATGCCGCGCATGGACAGGGTCGGGCCTTGTTCATTGCCTTCGGCCGTGTGGTTGTAGACCACATCGAGGATAACCTCCAGGTTAGCCTCGTGCAGGTGGGCGACCATTTCCTTGAACTCGGCGATCTTGCCGCTGGCCAGGTAACGCGGGTCGGGGGCGAAGAAGGCAATGCTGTTGTAGCCCCAGTAGTTGGTCATGCCTTTGTGCAACAGATGCTGGTCATTGACGAAGGCATGGACGGGCAGCAGCTCAACCGATGAAACACCCAACTTGCGGATGTGCTCCAGCACGTCATCGACCATCAACCCGGCGAAGGTCCCTCGCAGATTTTCCGGCACCGACGGATGCCGCATGCTGATGCCGCGCACATGGGTTTCATACAGGATCGTCTTGTCCCAGGGCACGCTGACACGCTGGTCATTGCCCCAGGTGTGGGCCGGGTCGATGACTTTGCATTTGGGCACGAACGGCGCGCTGTCACGCTCATCGAAGCTGAGGTCGCCGTCGGGGTGGCCGATGGTGTAGCCGAACAGCGCTTCGGACCACTTCAATTGGCCGACCAATTGTTTGGCGTAAGGGTCGATCAGCAACTTGTTGGGGTTGAAACGATGGCCGTTCTCCGGATCGTAGGCGCCATAGACCCGGTAGCCATAGATCAGCCCTGGATGGGCGTCGGGCAGATAGCCGTGGTAAATCTCGTCGGTGTACTCCGGCAGCTCGATACGTTCGAGTTCGACCTCGCCTGCATCATCGAAAATACACAGCTCAACCTTGGTGGCGTTGGCGGAGAACAGCGCGAAATTGACCCCGAGGCCATCCCAGGTAGCACCGAGTGGAAAAGGCAGCCCTTCACGGATCCGCGAAGCCTCGATAACCGGCGGCGGCGTGGTTTTTTTTGGACGGGTCATAGTTGCTCCTGCAAAAGACAAACAGATACGGCGATACGGTTCACGTAGGACGGGTGGCGGTGCACTGCACTTGCGGCGAGGGGGGATTCATCCCCGCTGGCGTACGTAGCGCGCTCAAAAGGTTCAAGCCCGATCAGCCAGTTGTATTGAGACGGGTTGTAAGGGCTGCTGCGCAGCCCCGTCGGGACGACAACCCCTCGCCACAAGCCAGTTTCTTCATCACAAAGAAGCTCATGCTTGAGATCAGTGAGGGGGTGGATCAACTGGCCGGTGGCTTGCGCGCCGCCCGCGGTTTTTTCTCGGCAGGCTTTGCTGGCGGGACCGTTGCCGCAGTTGCCGAAGGTTTGGCCGCGGGCTTGGCCTTGGCCGGACTCTTGGTAGCAGTCTTGGCTACGGTACTTTTGGTCGCGGCAGGCTTGGCGCCATCGGCCTTGCTGGCCGCTGGTTTGCTCGCGGCCTTGGCGGGTTTGCTTGGCGCAAGCGCTTCGGCTTCGGCCAGTTTGCGGGCCATCTCCCAATGGCGTTTTTCCTGCCCTGTCGGTTTACCCTCGGATTCCCAGATTTGATAGGCGAATTCACGAATGCGTTTATCGTCGGTACTCATCGCGGTGCTCCTGACTGAACTCAAGATTGGATAAAGACATTGACTGGGAAATCCCCCAGCGCGGCGCTAAGCATCATTTCCCTTTGGGGTGTGACTGCTGCGCTTGAAAAAAGTCCCTTCAGTTTTTCATCCTCGGCAAACGGTAACGCCACTCGGGTATCGCCCCAGTCCGATGCAGCCACCTGTGGTACGGCACTGTTTTCCAGCAGGCGGGCTGCATGGATCGGTACCACGACGATTGCCCGTTGTTGCTCGTGTTCACGCATAAAGGCCAACACCCGCTGGGCGTGTTCGCCGACCACCTGTAGCGGCTGGTAGCTGCCTTGGTGGAACAGCTGCGGGTATTCGGCCCGCACGGCCAGTGTCCTGGCGATCAATGTCTGCTTGACTCGGCCGTCACGCCAGTCGCGTACCAGCGCTGCGGGGGCGTTGTCGGCGTGCATCGCCTCGCGGCGCGCCTCGAAATCCACCGGGCGACGGTTGTCCGGATCCACCAGGCTGAAATCCCAGAACTCGTTGCCCTGGTACAGATCCGGTACGCCAGGTACGGTCATGCGCAGCAAAGTCTGCGCCAAGCTGTTGAGGGCGCCTGCCGCCGCGATGGCCTGGACCGCTTCGGCGATGGCATTGCGCAAGGGCAGGCCTTCATCGCACAGCAGCAGCCGTTCGAGGAACATCTGGGTAGCTTGCTCGTAGGCGTCGTTGACCGCCGCCCAGCTGCTTTGCAACTTGGCTTCACGCAAGGCCTTGCGCTGCCATTGCCACAGACGCTCGTTGTAGTCGGCCAGCGCCTTGGAGTCGCGAAGATCGAGGTCCAGCGGCCAGCTTCCGAGCAGCGCCTGGTACAGAATCAGCTCATCACCGGTCGAGGGGGCCGCGGGGTCGCTGTGCAGCGAGGGCGAGAGGATGCGCCATTGCTCCACGCTCGCGGTGTACCAGTCGGGACGTTCGCTGAGCACCGCCAACCGGGCGCGGGTGTCTTCGCCGCGTTTGTGGTCGTGGGTGGCGGTGGTCAGCAGGTTGTCCGGGCAATGCTCCAGCCGCTCAAGACAGGCGTTGTGGAACTCTTGCGGCGGGGCGCTGAAACGCTCGGTGTTGTAGCCCACGTCGTTGCGCGACAACAGCACTGCCGAGCGATAGAGCGCGGTGTCTTCCACGGCCTTGGCCGCCGCCGGTGAGGTCAGTTGCTGGAAACGCACACAGGCATGGCGCAGCCGCTTGCGCTGCGCCCCACGGGGACGTTGCCGCCAGGGCATGCCGCCGAGCCAGTCGGCCAGGCAATCGAGCACCGGCCAATCGGCTTCGCTGAGGGTTTGCCGGGCGCCTTCCAGGGCCTGGTTGAAAAACACCTCGTCCTCGGCAGAGCGGCCCAATGGGTTGATGTAGGTGCGGTACACCGGGAAATGCACAATCAGTTCCTGCAACGCTCGACGAATCGCGCCCAGGGTCAGGTCGCGAGTCATCACATCGTCCCGGGCCACTTGCAGCAGGGCCTGGGCAACGCTTTCGAAGTCGCCGGCCAGGGAACCGTTGAGAATCTGCTGGCGAGCCAGACGGGCTTCTTCGATGAAGTGCGCCGGGCGCTCGCTATGACGACTCCAGAACTCGGCAAGGGGCTCGGCGCCGGTCGGGTCATGCTGCAGCAGCGAGATCTGGTTCATGAACTCGTAACCGGTGCTGCCGTCGATGGTCCAGTCCCGACGCAAGGTTTCGCCGTCGCCGAGGATTTTCTCGATGAAAATCGGCAAGTGCCGCGACGGCGACAGTGAATCGACCCGTCTGCGCAATTTGCGGCAGTAACCGCGGGGATCGGCAAGCCCGTCGATATGATCGATTCGCAGCCCGTCCACCAATCCTGCGCCGATCAGTTCGAAAATTTTTGCATGGGTGGCTTCGAACACGGTAGGGCGCTCGACCCGCAAGCCGCCCAATTCGTTGACATCGAAAAAGCGCCGCCAATTGATGTCGTCCGCTGCGGTGCGCCAACTGGCGAGGCGATAGCTCTGGCGCTCCAGCAGCTGATGCAGGCGCTCGAAACCCTCGGGCTCGAGGGAATCGTAGCCGCGCAGGTTGTCCTCGATGGCGGCCAGGATGCCCGGTTGTGTGGCCAGCTCCCGCAGCTCTACTTGCAGCGGGCGGGCGAGGGTGTGGGCGTCGGTCTGGTAGTTCAACGTGGTGAAACGCTCGGCCAAGGCCTTGAGCGCTTCGGCCTGCTCCGATGGCAGGGTTTCAGCGGGCTTGAGTAACTCGCCGTACTGCATCGGGCAGATGGGGAAGTGATGTTCGTAGTGCTCGACGTAGAAGCTGCCTTGCGTAGCGTCGAAGCGCGGCTTCAGGGTGCCTTCCTGCAAGGCCACGCCGTAGTCACTGCCAAGGAACGGCAGCAACAGCTGGCCCTCCATCAGCGGGTCAGGGGAGTGCCACTGGATGTCGAAGAACTCACCGTAGGGACTCAGGCGTCCCCATTCAAGCAGGTCCAGCCACCAGGGGTTGTCGTTGCCGCCGACGGCCATGTGGTTGGACACAATGTCGAGGATCAGTCCCATCCCGTGTTCACGCAGGGTCGCGACCAGGCGTTTGAGCGCGGCTTCGCCGCCCAGCTCCGGGTTGACCTGGGTCGGATCGACGACGTCGTAGCCGTGCATCGAACCGGCGCGGGCCTTGAGCAGCGGCGAGGCATAAATGTGGCTGATGCCCAGCGCGGCAAAGTACGGCACCTGCGGTACGGCATCGTCCAGGGTGAAGCCTTTATGAAATTGCAGGCGAAGGGTCGCCCGCAACGGTTGGATCAACGTCGGTTTCATTGGTCACGCTCGTTCGCCTGAAGTCGCGCGCAGGCGAGTATTTCCAGGCGCCGGGCGGCGTCCGGGGCATCCAGCAACGCCTGGCTTTCGTGGGCCAGGCGGCGACGCCAGTTCGGGTGGGTGTCGGTGGTGCCGGGCAAGTTGGCTTGCTCGTCAATGCCCAGGGCATCCTCGAGCGGCAACAACACCAGCGGCGCCCGGGTATGGCCGAGGAAACGCACGCTGGCATCCAGCACCTCGTCGGTTTCGTGGCGTTCTTCGCGAAAGTTCTGCGGGTCCTGGTTCAACACAGTACGCAGGCCTTCGCGTTCACGCTCGCGGTGTTTGCGCCAGTCCATTTCGGTGTGAGAGTCGATCAGCTCCAGCCGGGCGTTCCAGTCGATATCATGGCCGTGCCACCAACCATTGAGGGTCGGCAGGTCATGGGTGCTGGTGGTTGCCAGGGCGTTGTCCGGCCAATCGAGGATGGGTTTGAAGTGAGTGTTGTCCTGTTCGAACAACAGCACGCGCATGCCCAGGATCGACCGGGCACTGAGCTTTTCCCGCAGGCCGTCGGGCACGGTGCCGAGGTCTTCGCCCAGCACGATGGCTTGATGCCGGTGGGATTCCAGTGCCAACAGGCGCAGCAGGTCATCCAGCGGATAATAAAGGTACGCGCCATCGCATGGCGGGGCGTCGTTCGGGATCACCCACAGCCGTTGCAGGCCCATGACGTGATCGATACGCAAGCCGCCGGCGTGGGCGAAGTTGGCCCGCAGCATCTCAATGAAGGCGCGAAAACCATTGCGTACCAGGCCTTCCGGAGAAAACGCCGAGATGCCCCAGCCTTGGCCGGAGCGGTTGAGAATGTCCGGTGGTGCGCCCACGGTCAGCGACGCGAGCAGTTCGTCCTGCCGACTCCAGGCCTGGCTGCCGCCGCCATCGGCCCCCACCGCGAGGTCGGCGATCAGGCCGATGCCCATGCCACTGGACTTGGCCGCGCTCTGGGCGCGCTCCAGGCAGCGGGCGATCAGCCATTGGCAAAACGCGTAGTAGCCGATTTCGTCGGCGTTTTCTTCGGCAAAATGGGCCAGCGCTGCGCTGCGTGGGTTGCGCCATTCTTCGGGCCAATGGCGCCAGTCGAGGCTTTCCCCCGGGCCGCGCGCTCGGCCTGCAAGGCTTCGAAGCGGCAATGGTTTTCCAGGGCTTCGCCGCTGGTGTGGCGAAAGCTGCTGAAGTCTTCATGCAGCGGATGCTCACCCTGGCTAAAACCGTCGTACAGGGCCCGCAGGATTTTCTGTTTGGCCTGGGCCGCCACCGGCCAGTCGACCAGCGGCTGTTCTTCCAGGGTGCGCAGTTGATTGGTCAAGCCAGTGGCATCGATGGCCGTGCGCAGGGCGCGTTCACCCAGAATGGTACCCGGCGCGGCATACAGGCTGTTGAGGAACAACCGGCTGGACGGCGAATAAGGGCTGTAGCGTCCGGTGTCGCTGCTGAACATCGCATGCATCGGGCTGATGGCCAGGGCATCGGCACCGCGCTCGCCGGCCACCCGCGCCAGTTCTTCCAGGGCCTGGGTGTCGCCGAAGCCGCCGTCGCCAGGACGGCGTAGGGAATATAACTGCGCGCTCAGGCCCCAGGCCCGCGGTGTCGATTCGCCTACCGCATCGGCCACGCTGTAGCAGCGGGCCGGCGCGACAGCCAGGGTAAAGTGCTGGTCCTGGATGCGGACATGCTGATAACCCACCGGGATCATCCCTGGCAGTTTGGCGTCGGCGTCGAGCTTCAGGTTCAGCGTCGCGCCATCCTCGAGTTTGATCTCGCAGGGCGTTGCGGCTTCGAAATAGCGGCTCAGGTCCACGTTGGCACCGACGTCGGCGGTGATCAGCGGTGGCAACTGATGGTTCTGCAGATCCTGTTGCAATTGCTGCAGGCTGGCATCGATTTCCTGGGCGCTACCCGCCGGATGGCCCAGGCCAGTCAAGACGGAGCGCAGTACGGCAGGCGAGACTTTTTGCGCCCGGCCGTTAGCGTCTATCCAGTCCACTGCAAGGCCCGCTCGGCTGGCGAGAATTTCAAGTTGCGCATCGCTCATAGGCGCTCTCCAGTGATGTTGGGCAAGTTTGTCGCCTGCGTCAGACTGACCAGCGCGCTGTAGGGCGCAAGAACGCCCTGTTGCAACAGACCCATGACCTGGTGCGGATGTTCGAAAAGAATGTGCACCTCTTCCGGAGCGGTATGTTCGATCGGCTGTTCGCTGAGGTTCAGGTCGATGCGCAATACGCTGCCGTCCCCCAGTCGCCAGCGTGCACTGACGGCACCGTGGCCCAGTACATCGGCGCCCAGCGCCTGGGCGCCGGGTAGGCGCGGGACGATTTCTTCACGGCGGATCTTCAGTAGTTGACGGTACAGCGCCTCGGTGGCGTGCTGATGGGGATGCTGCGCTTCGAACTGCGGACGCGAGGCCTCGAAGGTGGCGGCGTCGTTGGGATCGGGAATCCGTTCGCGCTTTTCGGGATCGGCGAAGGCGCTGAAGGCCGCGAACTCGTTGCGCCGGCCTTCGCGCACCAGCTCAGCCAGTTCGCCGTGATGGCTGGTGAAAAACAGGAACGGGTGTTCGGCGGCCACTTCATCGCCCATGAACAGCAGCGGAATCATCGGCGATAACAGCAGCAAGGCGATTGCCGCGTGCAGTGCCTGGGGCGGCGCCAGTTGATGCAGGCGTTCACCCAAGGCTCGGTTGCCGATCTGGTCATGGTTCTGCAGGAACAACACGAACGCGCTGGGCGGCAAATGACCGCTGGGTTCCCCCCGGGCCTCGCCATGGCGGTTGGTATGGCCCTGGAAGACGAAACCCTGGCTGAGGCAGCGGGCCAGTTGCTCCGTTGGTTGCTCGGCATAGTCGGCGTAGTACGCATCGGTCTCGCCGGTCAGCAACACGTGCAGGGCATTGTGGCCGTCGTCGTTCCACTGGGCGTCGTAATGCTGTTCCAGCAGGCTGGCCTGGTTATGTTCGTTTTCCACGGTCAGCCAGACATGCCGCGCCGGGTCCACTTGCTCGCGCACTTTGGTCGCTAGTTCATGGAGAAAATCCGGGTCTTCAATCGCGTGCACGGCGTCCAGGCGCAGCCCGTCGAAACGGTATTCCAGCAGCCACATGAGCGCATTGTCGATGAAGAAGTCCCGCACTTCGCGGCGACGGAAATCAATGGCCGCGCCCCAGGGGGTGTGCTTGTCTTCACGGAAGAAGCCCTTGGCGTAGCGGTGCAGGTAGTTGCCGTCGGGACCGAAGTGGTTGTAGACCACATCCAGAATGACCGCCAGCCCATGACCATGGGCGCTGTCGATCAGATGCTTGAGCTGTTCGGGCGTACCGTAGGACGCCTGGGGCGCGTAGGGCAGGACGCCGTCGTAACCCCAGTTGCGATCACCGGGAAACTGCGCCAGCGGCATCAATTCGATGGCTGTCACGCCCAGGCCGGCCAGGCGTGCCAGGTGCTGTTCGACACCTTCGAATCCACCGAGGGCTCCGACGTGCAATTCGTAGATGACTGCTTCGTGCCAGGGCCGACCGGACCAGTTTATGTGTCGCCAGGAGTAAGCGTGTGGATCGACCACCACGCTGTGGCGGTCAATGTCGCCGGCCTGGGCTCGGGAGGCCGGATCCGGCACCTCCTGTTCGCCGTCGATGTTGTAGCGATAGCGGGTACCGGCTGGGCAACGGGTCTGGATCATGAACCAGCCGTCGGCTTGGGGCAGTAGCGGTATTGAATCTCCAGTGTCGAGCTCGACACTGACAAAAAAAGCATCCGGGGCCCAGAGGGCGAAGCGGGTGTGCTCGGCATCGAGCATGACCGCGCCATGGGTCCAGGTTTCAGGCGTCCTTGACGGCATTGTTACCTCATTTTCTGACCGATTTACCTAGTGACTTGGCCACCAGTTGTTCGTAGAGATCGGCGTAGGGTTCTACGGCCTGGCACCAGTTGAACGGTGCAGACATGGCGCGGCAGCGCATGGCGTTGAGCAAATCAGGAAAAGCGAAGACCTTGAAGGCCCGGCCCAATGCCTGTTTGTAGCTCTCCACGGTGGACTCATCGAACAGGAAGCCAGTGATGCCGTCCTCAATCGTGTCCGCCAGCCCACCGGTGTTGCGTGCCACCGGCAGCGAGCCGAAGCGCTGGGCGTACATCTGGCTCAAGCCGCAGGGCTCGTAGCGCGAGGGCATCAGCAGGAAGTCGCTGCCTGCGAACATCCGCCGGGCATCGGTTTCGTTGAAACCGATGCGCACACCGATCCGTCCCGGGAAGCGCAGCGCCAGTTCACGCATGGCTTGTTCTTCCTCCGGTTCGCCGCGTCCGATGATGGCGATCTGGCCGCCCGATTCGACGATGAACTCAGCGACGGCTTCGGTCAGGTCCAGGCCTTTCTGATAGACCAGGCGCGACACCACGGCGAACAGCGGACCCGTGGAATCGTCGAGGCCGAACAGGTCGCGTACATGGGCGGCGTTGACGGCCTTGCCCTCCCAATCCCCCATGGAGAACTGGCGGAACAGATGCGTGTCGGTGGCGGCATCCCAGCTTTCATCGATGCCGTTGGGAATGCCACTGAGCAGGCCCTGTTGCGTCTTCGCCGCGAGGAAACCGTCGAGCCCACAGCCGAAAGCCGGGGTGGTGATTTCCTGGGCGTAGGTGGCGCTGACCGTGGTGATATGGCTGGAGTAAGCCATGCCGGCCTTGAGAAACGACAACTTGCCGTAGAACTCCATGCCTTCTTGTTGCAGCGCGTGTTCCGGGATACCCAGCTCCGGGCAGGACGCCAGGCTCACCACGCCCTGGTACGCCAGGTTGTGGATGGTGAACAGGGTCGGAGTGCGTTGCCCGCGCCAGTGCATATAGGCTGGTGCCAGCCCGGCGGGCCAGTCGTGGGCATGCACGAGGTCGGGGCACCAATGGATCTGTGCCAGGTTGGCGGCGATGTCAGCCGCAGCCAGGCCCAGGCGGGCGAAGCGAATATGGTTGTCGGGCCAGTCGCGACCGTTGTTGGCACCGTAAGGTGAACCTTCGCGGGCAAAGAGTTCCGGGCAGATCAGGACATAAACCACCAGGCCGTCGGCCATGTCCATGCGCCCGATCTTGCAGGGCGGCAGGGCGGCATGGCCACCGAGTTCGCCAATGATGTGGATCGGGTTGCCGCTGTTCATCACCTGCGGATAACCGGGGATCAGTACCCGGACATCATGCAGGCCGGCCATGGCCCGGGGCAGTGCGGCCGAAACATCGCCCAGGCCGCCGGTCTTTACCAGGTCGGCGATTTCCGACGTTACGAACAATACCTTCTTGCGATTGGGATTCTGTCGAACGACGGGGAGCAGTGCCTTGCCGCCGGTGGCCAGCACCGGTGCCGTCGGCGATTCAGCCGCCGGCGGTAATTGAGAACGGACTTGCTGTGGTTCCAAGGCAGCACTGATCATAACTTTCTCCCATTTTCTCGATCTGTCTCCGGCAACCGCCAGAGCTGTTGTTTCATTGGCCAAATCCTGCGGCCAGGCGCACAAGCGCTACGCAAGGAAAGCAAAGCGCTGCCCTTAACGGCTAAGCGAATCAGGTGGAGGGGCCGCTACAAGTGCTTGTGCAAGGAATGCACCAGCCGCTGTTGCCCTACCTCTAACCTGACCTGTCGCCGTTGCGAAAAGTTTCGACTTTTTTTCGCTTGGATGACCGGTAGGTTTTTCCCCCGGTTTGGCAGTCTAGGTCAGAACGTAGAGCGGTGCGGCTCGCTTCGTCGCATTGTCGGACAATCACGGATATTGTCGGCAATGTCTTACACGACAAAGGGGGATACGCACCGACGAAGTGCAGTTTCTTGAAACCAAAAAAGTGTAGGGGAGGGGCGGTGTTTCATCGGCGTGCGCGATGGAATGGCGTGGCGCACCATTGGGGGGCGCTTGAAGTGGAGGCGATTTGATGGCTATTTTCGGCGCTGGGAAAGGGTATTGCGGTGGGGAGTGGGATTGCTGTTTACTTCAGAAAAGCGGTGTTTCTTCCGGAGGGGAACGTGTCGTTTTTTGGCGGCTTTTGGTTTGTGTGTATATCCGTTGCTGCGGTAACGGCCGCTTAGGGTTCCGCCCTTACGGCGGGTCACTTTCGAAAATCCGGAAGCCGGCCCAGGCGAAAGTAACCAAAGCGCTTCTGCCCCACCACTCGGTGCCTCGCCTAGGCTCGGCATGCCCGAACGCAGGCATTGCTCCGTGGGCCGCCGCGAAGGGCCATCCATGGCCCAGCGCGGCTACCTCGGCATCCATGCCGAGGTGCCCACTGCGCAATGCCTGCGTTCGGCCAGCGTGGTTAATGGGGCGTCGAGATCAAGATCAAGATCTAAAGCAAAGCAAAGCAGAGCGGGGGTATGTCCAGCATCTATGTGGCTGGACCACCGCTATCGCGAGCAAGCTCGCTCCCACATGGGATTGTGGGTGTTCCCAGCATCTGCACACGACACAAAAATCTGTGGGAGCGAGCTTGCTCGCGATGGCGTCAGCACAGCCAACATCACCATAAACTGACCCTCCGCTTTCGCGAGCAAGCCCGCTCCCACATGGAGTTGCGGGTGTTCACAGCATCTGCACACGACACAAAAAACCTGTGGGAGCGAGCTTGCTCGCGATGGCGTCAGCACAGCCAACATCACCACAAACTGACCCTCCACTTTCGCGAGCAAGCCCGCTCCCACATGGAGTTGCGGGTGTTCACCGCATTTGCACACGACACAAAAAACCTGTGGGAGCGAGCTTGCTCGCGATGGCGTCAGCACAGCCAACATCACCACAAACTGACCCTCCGCTTTCGCGAGCAAGCCCGCTCCCACATGGAGTTGCGGGTGTTCACAGCATCTGCACACGACACAAAAAACCTGTGGGAGCGAGCTTGCTCGCGATGGCGTTAGCACAGCCAACATCACCATAAACTGACCCTCCGCTTTCGCGAGCAAGCCCGCTCCCACAGGAGGAACGCGTTCCCCCAACCAGGTCGGCTATAAGGCCGCCTCGCGTGTGCTTTTGATCTAGGGCGCCCCGTTAAACCACGCTGGCCGAACGCAGGCATTGCGCAGTGGGCACCTCGGCATGGATGCCGAGGTAGCCGCGCTGGACCATGGATGGTCCTTCGCGGCGGCCCACGGAGCAATGCCGGAGAGAGGGCACAGCGAGCCTAGGCGAGGTGCCGAGTGGTGGGGCAAGAGCGTTTTGTTTACTTTTCGCCGGGCCGCGCAGGCTTCTCAAAAGTGAGCCGCTGTAAGAGCGGAACCGCCGGTAGCCGTTACCGAAAAACGGATATACACACGAACTATAAACCCCCGGGGGCCGCCGTCAGCAACCGAATCGGCTTCCCCCCCGCCCAAGCCAACAGATCCTCAATCATCAACGAATAGAACTGCTGATAATTCTGCCGGCTGACATAACCCACATGCGGCGTGGCCAGCACGTTATCCAAGGTCCGGAACGGGTGCTCGGAGGGCAAGGGCTCCTGGGCGAACACGTCCAGCGCGGCGCCCGCCAGGCGCTTGTGCTGGAGGGCCTCGATCAGGGCGGGCTCATCGACGATCGGCCCGCGCGCGGTATTGACCAGCAACGCCTCGGGTTTCATCCAGCCCAGTGCCTGGGCATCCACCAGGCCGCGGGTGCGTTCGCTGAGCACCAAATGGACCGAGAGAATGTCGGCCTGCTCGAACAGTGCCTGCTTGCTGACGTAGGTCACGCCGGCTTCAGCGGCTTTTTCAGCGGTGAGGTTCTGGCTCCAGGCGATCACCCGCATGCCGAACACCTGGCCGAACTGCGCCACCCGTGTACCGATGCTCCCCAGGCCGAGGATCGCCAGGGTCTTGCCGTGCAGATCACCCCCCAAACCTTGCTGCCACAAGCCAGCGCGCAGGGCATTGGCTTCCTGCACCAGGTTGCGGGTCAGGGCCATGACCAGCGCCCAGGTCAACTCGGGAGCGGCGTGCTTATAGCTGTCGGTACCGCACACCTGGATGCCCAGCTCGGCGGCGGTTTTGAGGTCCAGGGCGGCATTGCGCATGCCGCCGGTGAGCAACAGCTTGAGGTTCGGCAGGCGCCGCAGCAGGCCTTCGTCGAACACAGTGCGTTCACGCATCACACAGATCACCTCAAAGCGCTGCAAGCGCTCGGCGAGGGTGTCGCGGTCGGCGGGAAAGTCGTGCACAAAGGTCACCTGGCCGATGCTGTCCAGCACCGACCAGTCCACTACGTCCCGTGCTACGTCTTGCCAATCGTCGATGACTGCTATTTGCACCGCCATGGAACACCTCGTCAGGGAATGGGTTTGTCCAGCCAGCCCAGCAAGGCCCGATGGAACCGGTCCGGCTCTTCCATCTGCGGGGCATGCCCCAGATTGGGGAACTCCACCAGGGTCGAGCGCGGAATCAGTTGGGCAACCTGCTTGCCCAGCACCTCATAACGGCCCAGTTTGGCTTTCACCGCCGGCGGCGCGATATCGCTGCCGATGGCGGTGGTGTCAGAGGTGCCGATCAGCAGCAAGGTGGGCACTGCCAGGTCTTTGAACTCGTAATAGACCGGCTGGGTGAAGATCATGTCGTAGATCAGCGCCGAGTTCCACGCCACTTGCGTATGGCCAGGCCCCTTGTTCAGCCCGGCGAGCATGTCCACCCAGCGTTCGAATTCCGGCTTCCAGCGGCCGCCGTAATACGTAGTGCGCTCGTAATTGCGAATGCCGTCGGCGCTGAGTTTCAGCTCACGCTCGTACCACTGGTCCACGGTGCGGTAGGGCACGCCGAGGGCTTTCCAGTCCTCCAGGCCGATGGGGTTGACCATCGCCAGGCGTTCGACCTGATCGGGAAATTGCAAGGCATAGCGGGTGGCGAGCATGCCGCCGGTGGAGTGCCCCACCACGATGGCTTTCTGCACACCGAGGGCCTTGAGCAGGGCCTGGGTGTTGCTTGCCAGTTGCTGGAAGCTGTACTGGTAGTGGTCCGGCTTGCTCGATGTGCAGAAGCCGATCTGGTCCGGGGCTATCACCCGGTAGCCGGCCTCGCTGAGGGTCTTGATCGAGTCGCCCCAGGTCGCGGCGCAGAAGTTTTTGCCGTGCATCAACACCACGCTGCGGCCATTGACCTTGCCTTGGGCCGGCACGTCCATGTAGCCCATCTGCAACGATTGGCCCTGGGACTGGAGGGCGAAGTGCTTGAGGGTATACGGATATTCGAACCCCTGGAGTTCCGGGCCATAGGCCGGGCCTTCAGGCGGATTGGCGGCCTGGGCGAGCAGGGGCAGGGCGGCGGTCAGGAACAGGCTGGGCAACCAGCGAGCGGTGGAACGCGACATGGTCAACTCTCCTTGGGCATCCGGCCGATCCTGGGACGGCCCGATTATGGCGACATTAACCACAGGCAACCGAACGGCCCGAACGTTCAACCCATCCAGCCCAGGGTCGCGAGCGCGAGCGCGCCGTAGCGCAGGCCCTTGGCAAGGGTCACGATCAGCAGAAAGCGCCGCCAGGGTTCGCCCATGACCCCTGCCACCAGGGTCAGCGGGTCGCCAATGATCGGTACCCAACTGAGCAGCAGCGACCAACGTCCATAGCGTCGATAATGCACGCGGGCCTTGTCCAGGTGGACGGGGCTGATGGGGAACCAGCGACGGCCCTTGAACTGCTCCAGGCGTGTGCCCAGCCACCAGTTCACCAGCGAGCCCAGCACATTGCCCAGCGTGGCGACCGCCAGCAACAGCCAGGGCGCATAGCGGTCGCTGAGCAACAGGCCCACCAACAGCGCTTCCGATTGCAGGGGTAACAAGGTCGCCGCCCCGAAGGCGGCCAGGAACAACCCGATGTAAGCCTCGCCCATCAGTGGGCCGGGTAATCCGCCACAACGGTTTGAGTCCCGTCTTTTTTCAGGCCGATCACTTGGTACGCATCGCTCATGCCATCCATTTCCATGCCGGGCGAGCCCATGGGCATGCCGGGCGCGGCCACACCAAGCAGGTCATTGCGTTTGCTCAACGCCAGCACCTGGTCGGCCGGGACGTGGCCTTCGACGAATTTTCCGTTGATTTCGGCGGTATGGCAGGAGCGCAGGTTCGGCGCCACGCCCAGGCGTTGCTTGACCGAACTCATGTCGGCCTCGACATGGTCGTTGACCTTGAAGCCGTTTTCTTGCAGATGCGAGATCCACTTTTTGCAGCAGCCGCAATTGGCATCACGGTGCACGTCGATGGTGACCGGTTCGGCGGCCTGGGCCAGGGTGGTCATGAACAGGGCGCTCAGGGCGAGCAAGTGCAGGGGCTTGGCCATGGGGAGGTCTCTTATCGAACGATTCGGAGGGAGGATAACAGAGTAGCGAGGGCGGGCTGACAGGGGGCTGAGGCGGGGATTACAGAATTGTCAGGTTGGTAGGACGAATACAGTCCTGTGGGAGCAAGCTTGCTCCCACAGGGGGATGGTGAAGCTTTAGCGAACCTTGAACCGCCCCATGATTGCATTCACTCGGCTGTTGGCGTCCAGTAGCTGGCGGGTGTTGTTCTCGCTGGCCAGGCCGCTTTCCACCAGTTCCTCCACCATGTGGCGGATCTGCACCATGCTGCGGTTGATCTCCTCGGTCACGGCGCTTTGTTGCTCGGCGGCGGTGGCGATCTGGGTGCTCAGGCTGTTGATCTGGCTGACGGAGCCCGCCATTTCATCCAGGCCCGAGTTCACGCGGGAGGTGGCGTCGGCGGCCGACTGACAACTGGCCTGGGTGTTTTCCATGGCCAAGACCGACGAACTTACACCCTGGGTCAGGCGGGTCAGCATTTCGTTGATTTCCGAGGTGCTGGCCTGGGTGCGGGCGGCGAGGGCGCGAACTTCGTCGGCCACGACCGCGAAGCCACGACCTTGCTCACCGGCCCGGGCCGCTTCGATGGCGGCGTTGAGGGCCAACAGGTTGGTCTGCCCGGCGATGGCACCGATGACACCGAGGATCTCTGTAATGCGATGAGCGTCCTGCTGCATGCTTTCGACCTTGCGGGTGGCGCTGGCCACTTCATCGATCAACGCCACCACGCTATTGGATGCCTCGCCAACCACCACGCGAGAACGATCGGCATGCTCGTTGGCGCGCTGGGTGAACGCCGCGGTTTCGGCAGCATTGTGCGCGACACTTTCCGCCGTGGAGCTCATTTCGGTAATGGCTGTCACGGTCTGGTCGGTTTCCGAGGCGTGCCGCATCAGGATTTCGCTGGTGTGGGCCGAAGTCCGTTGCAGGTTATCCAGGCTCGATGCCATGGCGCCGGTGGCCTGGGTGACTTCGCCGATCATGTCTTGCAGGTAAGCGATAAACCGGTTGACCGAGTGGCCAATGGCCCCCAGCTCGTCCTCGGCACGAATGGTAATGCGTCGGGTCAGGTCGGCATCCCCCGTGGACAACGAGTCGATGTTGCCTTTGAGGACTTTCATGCGGTGGGTCAACTGACGGATCGCGTACAGCTGCATCAATACCAGCAGGATGACCATCGGGATTTGCAACAGGCTCAGGGTGCTCAGGACGTCGTCGCGCTGGGCGGTGATCAGGCGGGTGGGCAAGGCGGTAGCCAGGAACCACGGCGAACCCTCGATAGGCCGCATGAAAAACGTGCTTGCTTCGCCCTTGTTGTCGAATTCAACCCGTTGCAGTGGCTGGTCGCGTTTGGCCAGGCCTGCCTTGACCTGAGCGGCAAACGGCGAGGTGGCCGCCAGTTCGCTGATGTTCTTGAGCACGATCGGGCCGCTGATGCGCGAACTGTTGCTGATGATCTTGCCGTCGCCTTCGACGATCAGCATCTCGGCGCTCAGGTCCGCTTCCTTGCGCGCGACCAGTTCGTTGAAGAAGCCCAGGGTCACGTCGATGGTGGAAACGCCATACGGCACGCCGTTTTTCTGGATGGCCATGGCGCAGTTGGTACGGGGTTCGGCGCTGGCGTCATCCTTATACGCAGCGGCCCAGGCGCATTTGCCGGCAGGGGTGGCCATGCCGCCCTTGTGCCAGGGTTGTTCGTAATAGTTCGGCGCGGCGTCGCTGTTCCAGAAGGTATTGACCACCAGTTTGCCGGAGGCGTCGCGGTGCCAGAACGTGCTGAACTTGCTACGTCCCTCAGCACGCTGGTTGGGCAATGGCCAGATCCCGCCACCGAAAACTTTCAGTTCACCATATTGGTCGACAAGCCCGGGCAGCACTTTGTCAATGGCATCGCTGTCGAGCAGCGGGATGGTCTGGGTAATGCTGCGTTGTTGCGCCTGCACCTTGTTCAGTTCGCCCTGGATTTGCTCGGCGACCTCGGCGATACGGTTGAGCGCCACTTGCTCTTCGGTCTGGCGCAGCTTGGGCGCGACCAGATAACTGATGCCGACGACGGTCAGGATGGACAGCACCAACATGAAGAGAACCAAGAACAGCGTATAGCGTGCCTGAATGGTGCGGAATGCGGGCATGGAGTGTCCTTCACGAAGGCGTCTTTCGGGAGCAGGCACAATGGCCCGATTTTGTTTTTTATCGGCCTGTGGCTACAGAGCTTGAATGTTGCATCGGTCGCGAAAGCTACCGTCGATCGGGAGAAATCGCGGCCTGCAGCGGCGATCTCCCGTTACTTCGGCGCAAATGTTTCGTCCAGAGAACCTGCTTTATGTCGTCAAGCCGCCGAGTTTGCCTGCGCGCCCCTCCATGTCTGAGCGTGAGCCTGCAATCCATCGTGCAGCCGTTGCATCGGTTCCGAGTGCAAGCGGAGGCTGCGAGCCAAGGCGCCGCGGTGAAACAGAGCCTGCCAACCCGGGTCGCTTTCTGCGGGCATCATCCCGGTGAAGATGAAACCCGCGGCCATTAACCGCCGGCAGTCATCGGCGAACGACTGGCGAAGCCCGAGCCGCACTGACAGTGGCCAATGGGCCGGTAGACCTTGCAATTGCCTGGCCAGGCGGCGGTCCATGCTCGCGGCCACAATGTCGATACGCCCGGGCAGTTGCCTGACTTGCAACGGCTGTACCGATGCCGGGGTCTCGATGGTCGTGGTTCCGAACCTCGATGCCAGCGGCTCCATCAGCCATTGGCATGTCGCGGGCCACCGCAGGTGTGGCAGCGGCCGACGCTGGCCGCTGATCACCTGACAGCCGACGATAATGGTTTCGGCCTGGGCACTGGCGAACGGCGAGGGCACGTAGTCGGGGAGCAGGCCGGTGTCATGGAATCCCAGCTGTTGTGCCAACCGTTGGCTGAAGGGATGGCTGGTGACTTGCTTGATCGACAGCCTGGCCAGGCCAAGGTCCTGGCAGCGGTCAAGTAATCGCTGGCCCAGTCGGGTGGCAATCCCGGCACCTTGCAGCGCCGGGTCTACCGCCATCAACGCCAGCTCGGCGTCTGAAGGGCTGGCAAACCCTCGGCACAGCGCGGCATGGCCGACCACTTGCTCGCCCAGCACCGCGACCATGGAACGCCAATGTTGCTGTGCGTTGTACTGGCAAATCATCCGCGGCAAATACACGTCCGGCGAGACATAGTGGTCGCCGTACACCCGTCGAAATAACTCGCTGATCCCGGCACCGTCCGTGGGCCTGAACGGCCTGATGACCAAGGCGCTCATCCGGCGCGCCTCGCGGCCATCAGGCCATAGACCCGACGGTCGACGATCGGCAGATGTTTGCCCGAGCGTGGGTGCCGTGTCAGCGCTTGCGCGCTACAGGCCTGAACGGCCAGTCCGAGTTGATCGAGGCCCGGATACTGTTCGGTCAGCGCGGCTTTAAGGGCATCGGAGAGAGACTCGCAAGCCGTCGCGTGTTCGCCGGGCACCCATTGGAGCGTGACATGATCGTTATTTACGACATGCTCGATGATCAATTGCCATTGCACATCGCCGGTAATGCGCCGGGTGATGTCGCTGATGTGCTGTGGGAACAGCGAAAGAACGCCGACCCGCACCCGCTGGCTTTGGGCGCTTCGTCCCTGCAGGGCGAATTTGCGCCGTGGGGTGCCGGCAGGTTCGCGCCAACAGGCCCTGTCCCCGACCGGGTAACGCACGATAGGCATCAGCGTGCGGGTGAAGTTGGTGACCACCAGATCGCCGCAGCGATCACATTCTTCAATCACTTCTCCACTGGTTTCATCGATAATTTCCAGCCGGGTCTGCTCGTCGAAGACGCGATGCTCACCCAATTCGCAATCCGGTTCGCTGGCGCCCACCAGCCCGGCATCCACACTCGCATAACCGATGGATGCGAAATGTGCCTGTGGAAATGCACGGCGTAACGTTGGAAGCTGCCTTTCGAACAGTTGCTCACCACCAAACAGGACGGTGGTAATGCTCGGCAACGTTCGCCCCAATTGATTCAAGTGACTGGCAAACGCCAGGAGGTGGGCAGGCACGCCGGCCAGTACATTGATGCGGTGCCCATTGACGGCATCGGTCAGTCCGTCAAGATCCGCCGACCCGGTGAATGGAAATTCGGTTATAGCCACATCGACACTGCAGAGGGCACCATGAATAAACAGAAAACTGGCGTACAGGTCACCTGAGAAAAACAGATTGGCAATTCGATCGCCGGCCTTCAATTGAGCCGACAGACTGCGACCGAAGCAGTCAAGCATCAGTTGCCATTCAGCGTGCGTATAGACCGACAGTTTCCCTTGACTGGTGGTACCACCGGTTTTAAAAACCAGCGCGTCTTTTACTGGGGTGGTCAATACTTCCCACTTATCCAGGTCTTGACCACCCACCCAGTAATTCTTGACATCGGCGATGGGTAAGTCTTCCAGCGTGCATCCCTGCGCTGGCAAATGCCTCAAGGTGTTTTGGTAATAGGTTGAATGCGTTCGGATATGGGCCAGCCATTGTTCGAAGGGTAAAGAAGTGCTCATCAGGATTCTCTCAGGGCTTTAAAGTCCGCTTATTCATTTACAGGCAAATAAACAATCAAGCGGATATTCTGGAGTCGATCACCAGCGGGACTTTGCCGCTGTGTTTGTTATGTTCGAAGTGTTCGACCGGACAGGATTGGACTTCCAGTGTCAGCAGTGCAGCACCGACTGAAGTGGACACCGGCAGAAGGCCGAGCACTTTGCGCCGCACTGTTTGCGCGTCGCCATCGACGCGAATCAGCAGGCGCTCACAGCCACTCTCGTCGTAGTCCAACACGATTTGAATAGCCACTTGCGCAAGTTCGGCAAGCTCCCGGGTATTGATGAATTCCGTACCGATGCGCACCAGGCGGCCGTGACGCTCGCGCAGCTCGAACCTGGGTGATTCAAGGCCGCAGGGGCAGGGCGCCGCCAGCCAGCGGCCGCAATCGCCGACCTCATAGCGCCGAAGAGGCTGCGCCTGACGTATACGGGAAGTGAAAAGCAGGCGCCCGGTTTCCCCTGCACCCACCGCAATGTCCTGTTCCAGGTCGACGATTTCCAGGTGCTGGATGTCATCCATGAGATGGAAGATGCCATCGTCACTGGCGGAGCAGGCGTGGCCCAAGGGACCGGCATCCACGCTGCCGTAGATGGCTGAGCGAATGCTGGTGACCCCACAATCCTCAAGCAACTGCCGGGCGCCTTGTCCCAGGTGCTCGCCACCCAGCAGAATTTTGCGAACGCCCCCGTAGGATCGCAGGATGGGGCGCTGGCTGGAAAACAGACGCTGCAAGGTACTCGGCATGCCGATCAGCGTGTTGACGCCATGGGTGGCGATCATCTGTGCGATTTCGTTGAAGTCATCATCGTTCGGTGCGCCCATGGGGTAGTGCACGACATTCATCTGTTCGAGTATTTTCGAGAAGCTGAAAAAGCCGCCATAGAGGTTGCCGCCATAAAACAGATTCATGACCCGGTCCCGTGCCGGATCCAGCCCCGCAGCGCGCAGCCCGTCGGCGGCGGCGCGCATGTGGCGGTCGAAATCGCGATAGCTGAAGGGCGACAGCACGGGGACGCCGCTGCTGCCACCGGAGCGGAAAAACAATTGCGCTTGGGGGGCCGCTGGCAGCGCGAGGAAAGCGGCCTTGTCCATGATCGGTGTCGAGGCACTAACCGACAGCGCGGCAGGGGGAGCATCCAGCGTCACGCGATGACTCGCGACGCCCGGCTCAAGGCCGACCGACACCCGGCGGCTCAAGCGTTGCAGCGCATAGACGCCGTCGTGAGGTTCGCCGTCATAGCCCTGCTGAATGGCTCCGATTGGCGCAATGCGGGTCACTCCGGCGGTGATCAGGCAGCGGGCCAGCCCCGGGACGTGTTCCGGCTCACAGATCAGTGCGCAGCTCTGTAATACGTTTCGCCACGGCAGCAGGGTTTCGGTGATCAGCCCTTGGGGCACCGGCCGTAACAGCAGCGTGCGGAACAGCGGCGACGGCAACAGGTCGCGGTGATGTTCCCAGAGGATGCGCCAGCCATCACCGGCCCAGACCTGACCGGTCTGTCCGGCGAAACTCTGGTCCAGCCGGGCCAATGCCGTTCGGGTCGTGATCTCGCAGGCTTCGGCGGCGGTGGTCGCCAGGGCGGGCCACTGCCCGGCCCGTCGCTCGAATGCGGCGGCCAGGGCGTTGCCCAATGCCTGCATTTGAGCAGGCTCGTCGCTGTCCACCAGCAGCCATTGCGGGCTGGAGCAGGCTTGTTGATCGAGCACGCAGATTTCGTCCACCAGCCTATCCAGCGCTTGCGGGCTGGCGGCGAGCGGCGTGACATAGGCGAAGCTGATGCGATGGCCCCAGTCGATCCAGCGGCAGCCGCTTGGAATCTGTTCGCGCATGGCCTTGAGCGCCGTCTCGCCACCCCAGGCGCTGACACCCTGGGCCAGGGCGAAGAGACGGCCGTTCTCGTGATAGGGCACCGGCAACACCGCCAGGTAGTCACGCAGTCGGCCAGTGGGGTCGCACTCGAGGAAAGCCGCCAGCAACCGCGCCGTCAGGTCGCCATCGCGGGTGCTCGGTCGCAGCCAGTTGATATTACCCGCCAGCAGGCTTTCCAACGCCGCACAGAATGCCAGCAGCGGTGCGTTGCCTGGCGTGACATGCACCACCAGCCCCAAGGGCTGCCAGCTTTCGAACGGACCGTCGCGATAGTCGATTCGCCGCAGCGAGCGTGGGTCAGGCCCCAGCTCCCGCTCGAGTTTCAGACTCAGGTGCTTGCGTTCGCAAAAGGCAATCAGCGCCTGGCGCTGATCCTCATCGAGGATCGGAACTTGCCCTTGGCGCCGCAGTTTTTCAGCGAACGCCTCGGCGCAATCGAGCACCCTGTCGCTATGGGGTGCCGAGGCCAGGAGGGCGGGCAGTTGTGCTTGCAGGCGATCAAGCGCCTGGTCGAAAGTCAGGTTCGCGTGCAGTAGGCCATTGACGAGATACATATCAATCCTCCTTGATCAGTTCGGCGGCAGCCATGGCGCAGCTTCGGCTGGCACTGGTGCCAGCCCGGCCATGCAGCTCGAACCATTGAGTGGCCGAGCCGCACTCGCAGTCGGCGGGGTGTAGGGTCGCCAGGTCGCTCATCACCACGGCATGGGCGGGGCTGGAAGAGATGTAAGGTGAAACGAAGGACAGCAACCCGGCCTCGCCGAGGGGCTGCACGCTGAAGTCCGAGGGATGGCGCACGAAGACTTTCGAATAGATCGGCACGTGAAACCGGTGGTGCGCACATTCGATGTAGGGCACTGCGTGCTCGACGGCGCCGTAACCGTCGCGGCACCGATGGGCCTCGATGCCCAGTTGCCGGGTGATACGTTCATAGACCTGAAGACGGGGCATTTCCTGGGCCACCTGGTTTTTCCAGCCGCCCCCCAAAAACACCAGCGAGGCGGGTGCCAGTTTCAAGTCCGCAATGCCTGTGTCGGTCATGCGTTCAAGGACATGCCATAGCAGCGCCGGAAAGCCAAAGATCCTGACCGGCAGGCCTTCTTCGGCGAATTCCTGCAAGGCGCGGATCACGCCGAAAACGTCGAGCTCATGCGCTTTTCCAGTGCGCCGCAGGGCATAAACGACGCGATTGGCCGGGGCGAAACGGCACAGGAACTGATCGGTATACGCCGTGCCGAGACGATTGGCCGGCTCCGGCTCATGGCTCAACAACAGGTAGTTACAGGGCGAGTCAGTCGTGGTCCAGCCGTAGTGGTCAAAGATGCGTGCCACCATTCCCTGGGCCGCTGCCATGCTGCGCTCGTCATAGCGCATGCGGCTTTTCTGGCCACTGGTGCCGGAGGACGTGAGCTCCAGCGCGTTCTCGGCGGTCGGGCTGAGCAGCATCCGCTGCTTGAAGTAGCTGGCATAGATGGGCGGGAGGAGTGACCAGTCAGTCAAATGCTCCAGGTCTTGGGCCGCAACGCCGTTGGCGTTGAGCCAGTCTTCGTAGCCCGGGGTGTGGTGGCTATGGAACAAGCTGATCTCAGCCATTGCCCGATCGAACAACCCGGGGGGAATCGATTCGGGGCTGTAGGGCTGGGGCAACGCACACAGTGCATCGGCGTGGGGGAAATGACTCATCGGGTAGCTTTCCTCAAGGAGCGGCGAATTCAAACGTGAGCGACCGGTTGCGACATGAACAGGCGCAACGCAACAAGACAGCTGAGCCCGGCGATGCCGGCCATCAAGGCAAACGCTTCCAGATTTGCCCCGGCACCTAACAGCGCCAGGAGCGAGCCTGCTGCGCTCATCACGGCGATGGAAATCATCCCGACCATGGCCGAGACCAGTCCTTTGCTGTCGTCGCTGGCGAACAGGGCCAAGCGATACAGCGCCGCGTTGCCCATGCCGAGCCCTAGGGCGTACAGCGACAGGCCGCTGACCAGGGTGGGGAGGGAAAGGTGAAACTGGCTGGCAGCCACCAGTGCGATAAGGCCAGTGCACAAGGGCCACAGGCTGTAGCGGAGCACACCGCGTACGCCAACTCGGCCTACCATCGCGTTGAGCAAAAGATTGCCGAGGATCACGGCGGCGAAAACCGGGATCTGCCACAGCCCATACACCAGCGGTGACAGGCCCAGGCCCTGGATCAGCAGCAGGGGCGACAGGCCGATCCAGGCGATCAGCGGCAGGCTCATCAGGCCCAGCGCCACGCTGGCCGCCATGAATCCGACCTGGCCCAGCAGCGCGCCATAGCGCCTGATCAGCCTGCGCAACTGGACCGGCTCCAGTACCGGCGATTGACCGGGGAAGTGCGTCGGGCCAGGGTTTTGCGGCATGAACCTCCACAAGGCCAGCCAGCTCACCGACCCAAGGCCGGCCAGCAGTACAAACAGCTCGCGCCAGGACAGCCATTGCAACAACACGCCACCCAACAACGGCCCTAGCAAGGGAGAGAGAAGCGCGAGGTTGCCCAACAACGCCATGACTTTCACGGCATCCGCTTCGCAGAACATCTCCTGTATGGCCGGATAGCTGACCGCGATCACGAAACCCAGGCCCATGCCCTGGATCAAGCGGAGCCCATTGAACCCCTGCATGTCGGTGACCTGGGTGATCGCTGCACACGCCAATACAAATCCGGCACAACCGGCGAGCATGAACGGACGACGGCCATGGCGATCCGACAAGGGACCGATCAGCCAAGGCAACAGCACGCCTCCCAACAGATACAGATTGAAGGCATGGGGAATCTGGTCCGCAGGCGCATCGAGTTCCTGAGTCACCGCGAGCATGGCAGGCATGACCAAATCACTGGCCATATAAGTTAATAGTTCGAATAGGGCGATCGCCAGGCAAAAGCCTGTTAATCGTATTGACGAGAGAGCGGTCGGCAAGTTTTGCATAGTACCCAGCGTTAGTTTTCGTTAAGAAGGTCAGTACTTCTTATTCGAGAATACGTGGGTGTGATTCAGGAAGTGTGATGGGCACTCTTGACCTAATGTTTCAAGAGTTGAGTTTTTGTTGCCGAAAAAGTTAGCAGTTTGGTTGCAAGAAGTGTTGCCCGGTGTTTGCGAATGAAATATGACTGATTGCTGTAAGAAAAATGCCCGCCAAGAGGCGGACATTTCTATTTGGATGTCGGATTTAATCGGGTGGGTATGCCATTTGGTAGAGGCATCAGTCGCCTTGGGCGTTAATGCGTGTCAGGCGGCGTCGTCAGAGAAACCCCTAGCGGTGCACGTCAAAACCCGGCCCGCCACGACGATCATGCCGATCACCATGATCCCTGTCGTGAGGGAAAAAGAGGCAGCCACTCAAGGTCAGGATGGCCAGCAGGGGAAGCAACAGGGTCATGCGACGAAACATACATAATTCCTCATGATTAACCGCCGTGGTTGCGCGGATGCGCTCCTTCGGCTGTACCATGGGACCCCGATCCTTGCCCCTCATCCCAAAAACACGGTATGAGCCTGGCAAGCATTCGGACACAGAACGGATACATTCAGGAAATTGGCAATGACTCATTCGCAACGCTTGAAATACTCGATTCTGATCGTCCTCGTTGTCCTGGCAATCATGCTGGGACTGTCCTGGATGCAGAACAACGGCATGATCAGCGAACAGCTGTTTCAATACATCGCCATTGCCGTGGCGGTCATCGTGGTGGTGATCAACGGCGTGATGCGGCGCAAGGTCAAATCCTGAACGTCGATCTCATTCTCCCGCCGTGAGCACACTCATGGCGCTGGGGTGCAGGCAGTAGCTCTTGTCGGGATTGAGGGTGACGACGCCCTCGCTGCACAAGCGCTTCAACACCTCGCGCACGCTGAGAAAGGACAATGGAATGTCCAGTCCCAGCAATTGACTGTGCACGCCCCGCACACCCAGGCAGCGGTCCTCATCGGCGGCCCTGAGCAATGCGTCGATGACTTTGAGACGAATCAAACTGGTCCTGAGCCCGTAGCTTTTGAGCAAACGCCTGATGTGTTCATTGCCGCCTCGTTCTGCTGAGCTGCCGAACACGCTGTTCGTGGCGCTCATCGAGACGCCGGTCGATCTTGACTTACCGTCCATTGGCAGTTGCGTGTCATGCATGCAAAAACTCCATCAGAAAAGGTCAAAAAAATGCTCTCCTGTAATAGGACGAACGAGGACGACCAATCATGAGGGCCCTGAGGTGAAAAAAATGTCTGGGCGCCTCATTCCCTCGCCGGAAAGCCGCTGACAAGCCATTAATTTTTTTTCATCCGGTTCGTTTTTAGGGAAGGCACATCCCGCTTCAGTACGCGGCATGTGATTTTCCAGGCGGGCCACATGTGTGTGTTATGTCGTACCGGCAGCCGTCCTGGTTCTGAAGGTTTCGATCAGGAGTGAACGTAAGAATGTCCGGTCAGTTATCGAGGATTGGCCTCGCAGGCGTGTTTTTTGGGGTGAGCCTGGGGCTCAGCCCCGTTGCCAGCGCTCAAGGCGATGCAGGGCAGGCCAGTGCCGAGATCGGTCGCACCCGTTTTGGCGTGCCCCATATCCAGGCTCAGGACGAACGTGGGCTGGGGTACGGCATCGGCTATGCGTACGCCCAGGATAATCTTTGCCTGTTGGCCAATGAAATCGTTACGGTCAACGGCCAGCGCTCCCGTTATTTCGGGCCTGAACAGGTCACGGTCGAGCAGCGGGAGAACCGCGTCAGCGATCTGTTTTTCAGTTGGCTCAACACGCCGCAAGCGGTGTCCGGCTTTTGGCAGGCCCAGACGCCAGAAGTGCAGCAACTGGTCGAAGGCTACGTGGCGGGTTACAACCGCGCGTTGGCAGAGCGCAAAGCCAAAGGCCTGCCCGAGCAATGCGCGAGCGAGTGGGTGCGGCCGATCACGGCGTTGGACCTGGTCAAGTTGACCCGGCGCCTGTTGGTGGAAGGCGGTGTCGGTCAGTTCGCCGAAGCCCTGGCCGGAGCGCAGCCGCCCAAGGCGACGGCACTTACTGGCGTTGCACCGTCGAGCTTTGCAGTCGCGTCGACCCGACAGCAACGTTTCGCTCTGGAGCGCGGTAGCAATGCACTGGCCATCGGCAGCGAGCGTTCGTTCAACGGTCGCGGGATGTTACTGGCGAACCCGCATTTTCCGTGGCTGGGTGGCATGCGCTTTTATCAGATGCACTTGACCATTCCCGGCAAACTGGACGTCATGGGCGCGGCCTTGCCCGGCCTGCCGCTGATCAATATCGGTTTCAGCCGGCACCTGGCCTGGACCCACACCGTCGACACCTCCAAGCACTTCACCCTGTACCGCCTGCAGCTCGATCCGAAGGATCCAACCCGCTACCTGCTCGATGGCCAGTCTGTGCCGATGAGCCAGCAGGCGGTCACGGTGGAGGTCAAGCAACCCGACGGTCAGGTGAAAACGATTTCTCGCGTGGTCTACGGCTCGCAGTTCGGTCCTGTCGTGCAATGGCCCGACCGTCTGGACTGGGACACTCGGTTCGCCTACAGCCTGCGGGACGCCAACCTGGAAAACGATCGGGTGTTGGCCCAGTGGTACGCCATGAACAAGGCCGTCACGCTCAAGGATTTGCAGGATACGGTCCATGAGATCCAAGGCATTCCCTGGGTCAATACCCTGGCGGTGGACGACCAGGGGCAAAGCCTCTACATGAATCTGTCGGTGGTGCCGAACGTCGATAACGCCAAGCTGGCCCGGTGCAGTGACCCCAGGGCCGGGCTGAAAATGATCGTGCTGGATGGCTCGCGCAGTGAATGCGCCTGGGACATCGATGCCAACGCCGCGCAAAAAGGCATCTACGCCGCCGACAAGCTTCCGCAGCTGCTGCGCCGCGATTATGTGCAGAATTCCAACGATTCCGCCTGGATGGTCAACCCTTCGCAACCTCTGTCCGGCTATTCGCCGTTGATCAGCCAGCAAGACCAGCCGCTGGGCCTGCGCTCACGTTTTGCCCTGGACCGGCTGGGCAGGCTGGCCAAAGGCGGGCCGGTGAAGGTGGAGGATTTGCAGCGCATGGTCATGGACGACCAGGTTTACCTGGCTGACCAAGTGATGCCAGACCTGCTCGGTTTTTGTGCCGGTGACCTGGGGCCCAATGCCTCGTCATTGCTCGAGGTCTGTAGCCGCCTCAAGGCTTGGGATCGCACCGCGGGCCTGGACAGCGGGCTGGGGTTCATTCATTTCCAGTACATCATGCAGCGGTTGCAGGCTGTGCCGGATTCATGGCGTGTCGCGTTCGATCCGAAGGACCCGCAACATACCCCCCGGGGCCTGGCGATTGAGCGGGTGCCTGTGCTGAAGGCGCTGCACGAAGCCATGCTGGCCTCGGTGGACGCGGTGAAGGCGGCCGGCTTGACGAAAGACAGCCGCTGGCAAGACGTTCAGGTTGCCAGCAGCGGTGCTCGCCAAACGCCCATCCACGGCGGACCGGGGGAGCTGGGCATCTATAACGCGATCCAGAGCGTGCCGGGCGCGAACGGTAAGCGGGAGGTGGTCAGCGGTACCAGCTATCTGCAAATGGTGACGTTTGACGACAAAGGCCCCCAGGCCCAGGGCTTGTTGGCATTTTCTATCTCTAGCGACCCGGCATCGCCTTACTCGGCCGACCAGACCCAGGCCTTTTCGAAGAAACAGTGGAGTGTGCTGCCATTCACCGAGCAGCAGATCAAGGCCGATCCGAACTATCAGGCTTTGATTATCCGGGAGCGTGATGACGCGGGCAGGGTGGTGACGCAATAACCGCTGTCGTCATCGATAAAGCCGCGACCCGAACGGGTGGCGGCTTTTTCAGTTATGGGCTGGCTGTTGGCCGATAGAGTTGAGGACCGGGTTGCCGTCCTTGTTGCGCGTCAGATAAACCGGCAGGACTTTGGACAGCGAAGGCACCAGGTTATGCACTTCGTTGAGGTTGTAGATACCGCCGATACGCAGGGCGCCGGTGCTGTTATCGGCCAACATGACGGGATGATCGAGGTAGCGGTTGATCAGCGGCAGCGCCTCGCTCAGGGCAAGGTTATCCAGCACCAGCTTGCCGTTGCGCCATGCCAGCGAGCTGTCATTGGGATCGATCTCGCGAATCTGCGGTTGGTAGTCGCCAGCTTTGTAGCTCGCCTGCATGCCCGGCGAAAGTGGTGAGCCGTTACTGGCGAGGGCCTGGTTGCTGGTCACCCAGACCGAGCCCTCCACCAGCGTGACCCGCACTTGGTCCTGGTACATCCATACGTTGAAACGCGTGCCGGTCACGCGCACTTGGCCCTGGCCCGCACGAACGATGAATGGGTGCTGTGTGTCATGGCTGACGTCGAAAAACGCCTCGCCCTTTTTCAGCGTAACCCGGCGCTCATTTTTGTAGTTGGCATAGACCAGCTCACTGCCCAGGTTGAGTTCTACCTGGCTGCCGTCGCTCAGGGTGATGTGGCGTACGCTCGCGCCGGCTTCGAAGTGTTGGTACGAATTGGCAACCCAGCCCAGGTTCCAGCCCGTGAAAGCAGCCAAGGGCAAGCCCAACGCAAATACCGTCGCCGCGACAGCCAACCGGCTCCAGCGTGACCGAGGCCGGGATGCTGGAGTGGCCGGGGCCACCGTTTCGACCCGGGGCAGATGATCGGCAACGGCCCATATTTCCAGCATGGCTTCGTATTCGAAGGCGTGCAACGGATCGGCATCGTGCCATTGCTTAAACGCCAGCCGTTCGGTTTCCGTGCAGTCAACCGCATGCAAACGCATGCACCAATGGGCGGCTGCATCGGTAATGGCGTCGTATTCAGCTTCCGAGAGTGTAGGTTCGGTCATTGACTCTTCCTGGTTTGCCGCATTCTAACCTTCGGCATGACCTGCCGAGAACAACCATCATGGCGTTTGCACATCAAATGAGCCTGTTTTTTCGGTCAAAGGCTCAAACACCGATATGTCGTCGCTATAGCCTCCCATAAATGTCGTGAAAAAAAGATCAACGCCTCGCGCCCGTGTCGTTAAGGCGAGGTGTTTGAAGAGGATGGCGGGTCGATCTGGCGCCCCAACTCACAAATAAGCAGCGTCAGGGAGTCAGCGTTTCGAAGCATGACGTCGATGCGTTTGTCCGGCAGGTTGGGATCCAGAAACGCATCACGTGCTTCGTCCATGGTCTTGGCGCCGGTCACTTTCAGGATTTCCCTGGCGGTGGCCTTGAGTCCGGGAAGATGCTCCAGGCCCTTGAGTACCTGGGCTTCGCTATCCCATCCCATAAACAGCCTGGAGCGTGACGTGGTTAACGAAAGCCCATTGGCTTGCTGCAGTTTTTGATGGTCATATTTCGCTTGTCCAACATGAGTGGCGGTCGAAATCAGGTCCAGGAAAGGCAGGGTCGCTTCCAGGTAGACGATATCGTACGTATCGAAAAGCTGATGGGTGATTTCGTGGATCAGGGTCGCTGCCTGGGCATGGGCATCGACGTTAAAGGAGTCCGGGACGAGGTCCTTGTACTGATCCAGGCCCACGTCGAAGAAAAACTGCGTGAGATAAATTCTTCCGGCTGTGTCAGGTTCAAGCACAAATGCTGTCGCTGTATCGTTGGCCTCTTTAAGGTCGCCGATCACGATGCGGTTCGCGTTCAGCAACTCCCAGGATGGATCAGCCAATGCCTGGCAGATGGGGGAAACTGCGCTGTTTATTTTTCTGATCAGACTGGCATCGACCTTGTCGACACCAAAGAATGCCTTCAGGAAAGTATCCAGCCGAGAACCCGGCGGTACTTGTCGTTTGGCTTGGGCGAGGTTGTGAAGGGCATTGCAAGAGTAATAGCGCGCCGTCTCCAGGGCCTGCACGATGGCATTGGCGCAGTGAGGGTATTTGCGGCGTATTTGCGCCATGCCCCGGGCTTCGATATTAAGGGATTGCGAAGCCTTGTAGTCGCTGTATGAGTTGGCCAGCGTCGACATGACCTTGCCATAGCGAATGGTCTGTCGCTGCGGGGCAATCGTCCAGTCCTGGCTGCCCGGTGTTCGTTGCAGTATCGGCCCCTCTGCGTCTTCATGGACAACGCGCCAGGCCTGACTGGTTTTCGCCACCTGAAAGACTTTACCGGCTACATGGGCGTAGAGCTTGCCGGACTCGATTGACTTGTAGGTTCCGTCGATTGGGTTTTTCTGCAGGTCGTGGAGGCTGACGCCGGTGGCTTCGAAGACTTGCAGGTTAGTGCGCGTCGGGGCGGTGGAGGCAATGTCTTTCCAATGGGCCGCAATGGCCGCAGGGGTGTTTTGCGAGCCTGGACCGACCGGCGCAAGCAGGCCGAATGTATCGTCGGGGTTCAGCAGCCCCAGTGAGACCATTTCTGCGGCGCCGGCGATGAAATCGTGCAGGCCTGCTTTCCAATCATGCTGTTGCAGGGATTCGGCAGAGGCCTTGAAGTCCTGATAGCTTTCCCAGAGCGTCTCGATAAACGTCAGCTTGCCCGGCAACTGCTTGCCCACCAGCCTGACGCCGGTACTGAACAGATGCAGGACCGTTTCCCAGTCGAACGGGTTGTTTTTGTCGGTCTGCGTGGCAAGCATGTCTGACAACAGCGTTGTGTTGTCGTTGAACAACCTATCGAGCAGGTTCGTCCTGATGGGGTTCGAGGCCAGCGTGATCTCCGACAGAGACCCGGCCGTCGAGGCGAACAGGTTTTTGAAGGTGGCCCGCTGATTCTCGGGAAGCCGGCGAATCAGCAAGTCCTGAAGGGCTCCCGGCGTATTGAATGCCGCCACAACGCTCGCTTCATCCTTGAATTCGGCAAAGCAATGGCCTGCATGGTAGGGCGAGTACAAGACATGGGGGGCCTTGGCATCGGCGCTCGAACCGATCAGATAAAGCCCCAGTGCCTTGATCGCTGCCGTGCCCCCGGTCTTGATCAACTCCAGTGGCCGAATCAACGCGTTGGCGCCTTCCACCGCTTGGCGAGCGATGGCGTCCGGCATGTCCAGCACCTGGCGAATTAAGTCAAACGCCGTCGGCGAAAGATGCTGCTGCAGATGCCGTGCATGGGCGTACTGCAACAGTTGCCAGGGCAGTTGGCGGCGGAAACGCCGCTGTCTTTGCTGGCCCTCGACGGTGGCGCCGGACAGTTGCTCCTGCAGGTTTTTTCGATAAGTGGTCGCAATATCCAGGGACAGCAACATTTGTCGGACAGCCGCCTCGTTCAAGCTGTCCGGCAGCTTTTGTCGGGTGGTCGAGGACACCTTGAAGCCAGTGACTTGCATGACATTGACATGATTCAGGGCGAAATCGGTCAACGTGCTGGCGGGGCCGGCCAGGGCAAGGTTCGGTGTGATCTGGATCGTCTCGGGGTCGAGGTTTTTCGCGGCGAAGCGCGTGGCCAACAGCGCTTTCAGTTTTTTACTCACGTAGGCACGCAGGGGTTCGATACCGTCCAGGTAATCCTTGCCATCACCCACGCTGTTTTTATATTGCTCAAGCAGATCAATATGCAGTCGCTGATCTTCAAGGGCGGCCGTGCCAAGCCAGGCGGGCAGTTTCTGTTGCCACCGGATGGCCTGGGCGATCCGTGCGGCGCGTGTCAGGTTGGTGGGGGCGCCTTCCTGGCGTAACGCTTCAAGGCTTTTTACCAAGACCGCCCCGGTCAGTTGCCAATCCCCGGCTTTCAATGTGCGCAAATACCCGTGTTCGGCCTCGAAGTGTTTGAGGAACGAGTGCGCCCGGTTGAGCAGCACGTTGTCTTCGATCAGCTCGAATGCCTCGAGTTGATAACGCCTGTGGGGCTTGCGTTGCGTGGGCGTGAGGTTGGCGAGCAGTCCAAAGCGCTTGCGCGAGTCGAGCAGGTGCCGGTTCAGGTGCTGCGTGGCCAGTTCGACGGAGCCGAAAACCTGCAAGCCATCGGCGGGCGTCCATAGGATTCCCAGGCCCGAATAAGGCGTATCCAACCCGCCGCGCTCGGTCAGCAGAAAACAATTGGCCAGGGGCAGGGAGACTGTTTCACCGTCTGCGGCAGCGGCCAGCTTCAACGCATAGACATCGGGGCGAAAGCCTTTGACCCCCATGCGTTGCTTGCGGTCCGGGTAGGCGGGGTCGTAGGCAAAAACGCTGCTGATGAGATCGCGGGCGGCTGGCGGCAAGGTTTCATTGAGCTCCCTGAGCTCGGCCTCCGCCCGTATCCCCAGGGAAAAAACATTGCTCAGTTTCGGTAGCAGACCCCTCAGTTCGTTACGCAGTGAAACTTCGTTGGACAGCGGCAGTTGCATGAACTCGCTATTGAAGGCGTCTTCGACACTGGTATAGCTCTTGACCTTTCTCTCCAGCGTATCGGCCAGGAAGTTGGACGGTCGCAGATTCCCGTAAAAAGCCGGTTGCGTGCCCCAGTGTCCGTTGGTTTTCTGATCCAACAGGCTTCGGTTGATCAAGGCGCGTATGTCCAGCGCTTTGTCGACGAGGGCGTGGATGTTCACCTCGCCTTGGCGGGACATTTCCAGTGCGTAATGCAGGTTGTCCAACTGTTTGCCAATGACGGCCCCAGCCAAAGCGTCGGAGACGGGCAAACTCACCGATTTGCCCGACATTCTAGGCTCGTCCAGCCGTAGGAAACGGTTGCGTTCCTCCAGGCTCAGAAGGCTATAGAGCGCTTCTTTGCGAGCGGCGTTGGGTGGGTTATCGAGCAGCGCATCCTTGAAGCCCAGATAGTTGTCCACTTTCTGCAGGCCGTGGCTGGGGGTATAGAGGTAGTGGCCTTTGCCGCTGATCATCAAGGCGCCAGCGAGCTCTACGTAGAGCGGCTCATATTCCCAGAGACGAACCGTTTCGATGAACAGGAGCGGTTCGTCCGCCCGGGAGGGCCTGAACAGTCGCAGCAGTTCCCGGCTTTGCGTTTCGGTCAACTGCCGTTTTTCCCGTTGGATGAGAATGGTTGCCCGCAGCGAATCCTGGATGACCTGGGACAGAAACTTTCGGCGAGAAATATGGAAAGGCCCCGTGGCGTCCCAATAGCTCCCGAGGCAGTGGCTGAGCTTGGGAATCAGGTTTCTGGCAGTGCCCCTCAAGATGCTTTCCCACTGCTGGGTATTCTGGGGGGATGCGTTTATCCCAGGGTGAATGAAATCGACGTCATGCCCGGAGGGCCGCCCCTGATTATGAAAGTAGATCAGCACCGCATCGGCCAGCGAGAGGTTTCTGGTCACCTGGTGTGCCTTCGGATCGCCCATGCTGACACCGGTGCTGAATGTCACACGCGCCTGCTTATGATCAAAGTTCGACAGCACTTCACTCAACACCTCGTCGAGCATCGAGGTCAGTGAGGGCAATTTGATCAGTTCATCCACCATGGCCGCGGCATTGAGGTTTTGCGCATGCTCAATGGACTCGACCTGGGTTTTGAAGACATCACCGGTGATGGTCTGACGGGTCTTTGTGAGGGTATTTGTGCTGTTCAGTTCGGCGCGCTGGGAGATCGACAGGAGCCGAAACAGGTCGTCACGCTCTGTCGGGTTCTTCAGCATCGCCTCGACCTGCTGGTCGAGAGATTCAGGGCTGTCGAATTTTGTGAGACCACCCAGCGGCGTGTAGAGGAACGCAGGTGGGGTGTCTGACGCGGCGGCCGTTGGCAAGGTGCTGAGGGTAAAGCAGCCGGCCAGCGGGATCGGGGCCTTGCCCTCGGCTTGCAGGAGAATCGTTTCGACGCACATCGCGGGTGTCTGTGCGGCGCGCAGGGCATGGCTGGACAGGGAAGTGTGATGCAGCCAATCGAGGTCGGCCTGCGTCAGCTCGTGGGGTTCGGTCAACTCGTCCAGGCGCTTGGCGGCCAGTACTGCGGGAAATAAGAGTGGCGTAGTCTCAGTGGTCATCTTTGCTTCTCGATCGGGGCGCCGCAAGGCGGGACACCCGTGGATGAAGCAACCAGACTAAGAAACGACGAATGCGCCAAGGTGGTACATAGTTACCGCACACAGGGCTGCAAGCCTGCCAGGCTGAGAGAGCACCGGGCAGGCTTTGCTCCCACGATGAAGCAGTGTTTAATCACTGGGCTGGTTTCTACGCTGTTGCTACCTCCAACAATCACTCTGGAGCTTCAGATGTCTGCGCTATCCGATCATGCTGGTTCGTCAACCCTGTCCTTTGATGCTTTGGTGAGCCTGCTGGAGAAGATTTTCCTGCGACATGGCACGTCGCCCGAAGTCGCCCGGACCCTGGCCGCAAACTGCGCTGGAGCCGAGCGCGACGGAGCCCACAGCCACGGAGTGTTTCGCATCCCGGGTTATGTCTCGACGCTGAACAGCGGCTGGGTCAACGGTATGGCCGTGCCGGCGGTTGAAGATGTCGCGTCAGGGTTTGTAGCGGTGGATGCCGGCAACGGGTTTGCCCAGCCAGCCCTGGCCGCCGCGCGTCCTTTGTTGGTGGCAAAGGCCCGCAGCGCCGGCATTGCGGTGTTGGCCATTCGCAACTCCCATCACTTCGCCGCCCTTTGGCCGGATGTCGAGCCGTTTGCCTACGAAGGCCTGGTGGCGTTGAGTGTGGTCAACAGCATGACCTGTGTGGTGCCCCATGGCGCGGACCGTCCCTTATTTGGCACCAATCCCATTGCCTTCGCCGCGCCACGGGCCGACGGCGAGCCGATTGTCTTCGATCTGGCCACCAGCGCGATTGCCCATGGCGACGTCCAGATCGCTGCACGCAAGGGCGAATTGTTACCACCGGGCATGGGCGTGGACAGCCTCGGCCAGCCGACCTGCGATCCAAAGGCGATTCTCGAAGGTGGGGCGCTGCTGCCGTTTGGCGGGCACAAGGGGTCGGCGCTGTCGATGATGGTCGAATTGTTGGCCGCGGCCCTGACCGGCGGCAATTTTTCCTTCGAGTTCGACTGGAACAATCATCCCGGGGCCAAGACGCCGTGGACCGGCCAGTTACTGATTGTGATCGACCCGAGCAAGGTCGCCGGCCAAAGCTTTGCCGAGCGTAGCCAGGAGCTGGTCAGGCAGATGCATGGCGTTGGACTTCGGCGGTTGCCGGGGGATCGTCGGCATCGCGAACGCAGCAAATCCAATGAGCAGGGGATTGCGTTGGATGAACAGACGTTGGTGCAATTGCGGGAGCTGGCGGGATTGTAGAACCCGCTTCGCATGAGGCCGAGGGAACTGTGGCGAGGGGATAAATCCCCTCGCCACAGATTCTGTGTTCATTCAGGCCACAGATTCTGTGTCCATTCGGATTTTTGCCATACGCTCAACGCCTTCCGAGCAACAAACCCACCACCAGCCCGAAACCGGCGGAAATCGCCACGGTTTGCCATGGATGACCGCCGATGTAGATTTCAGTGGCGTCGACCATCGGCCGGGTGCGCTCCCGGACATCGGCGACTGAGTCCAGGGCCTGTTGCAGTTTCTGGGAAATCTGGCCCCGCAAGTTTTCAGCGTCTTCGCCGACCAGGGAAGCACTGCTCTTGAGCAGCTTTTCCGATTCTTCAATCAATGCCTTCAGTTCGCTGAACGCTTGATCCTTGATTTGCTCTCCGTTTGCTTGCACGGTGCTTTTGCGAGCCATTGAGATACTCCTTGTTGAGGATGGCAGTGAACAATGGAGTGTTGCGCGCGTGCAAAAGTTGCAGCATGTGGCGCTGGCAGCACATCCCTTCATAAATCGTGGTTAAGCCGTTTCTCCGCAAGGTGTAAGATGGCGCCTATTTACGCAACAGGTAATTCCAATGAGTTTCAATCTGGCTGACAGACCCCTGGCCGAGCGCGCCGCGCTGGAAGACGAAAAATCCCGACTCTTTGAACTGTGGCAAAACAACCTGGGCAAGGCCAAGGGCGATGCTGCCCGGCTGTTTGGCGAGCGCTCCAAGCGCAAGGGCAAGTGGTCTGAGTGGGTGCGCGCCGAACTGGACGGCATGTCGCCGCCGGAGTACGCCAACATGGTGCGCAGTGAAGTCAATCGCCTGATGGCCGCCAACAAGTAAACCCTACGTGAAGGTGGCAACAATGGCCTCGCGAACCTTGCCCACGGCCGGGTCCATTTGTGTGTGGGTTCGCCACCCCAGTTCGATGGGATAACGCGGCAAGGCGAGGGGGCAGGGCAGCAATGCCAGGCCGCTGAGCGAAGCGATGGCCCGGGCGGCATGGGCCGGAATGGTCGCCACCGCCTGGCTGCCCTTGAGCAGGAACGGCAGCGCGGCAAAATGCGTCGTCGAGGCGCACACCCGCCGGCTCAGACCAAGCCCGGCCAGTCCCTCGTCGGTGATCCCGATGAAACCGCCCGACGACACTAGCAAATGTTCGCGGGCTACGAACGCTTCCAAAGACAGGCTCTGCTGGCCCTCCGTCAGGCTGGCCGGGTCCACCAGACAGGCGTAGCCCCCTTCGCCCAATACCTGGCGGCTGAGCAACCGTTCTGCGAAACCACCCGCGGTGATCGCCAGGTCGAGACTGCGCTCCATCAGGGCCCGGCCGACGATCTGGCTATGGGTCTGGCGAAAAATCAAGCGCAGCCCCGGCGCACGTCGCGTCACTTCCTCGATCAAGCGCCGCCCATGGGCAATCTCGAAATCATCGGACAGCCCGACGATGACCGAACGGCCCTCGTAATGGCTGACGTGCGGGTCGACCATCGCCAGGCTCTGGCGACATTTGTCCAGTGCGTCGCTGATCACCGGTTTCAGCTGGTTGGCCCGCAATGTCGGCGCCAGGCCGCGCCCTGTGCGCACGAATAATTGATCGTCATAGAGGTTTCGAAGCCTGCGCAGGGCTGCGCTGATGGCCGACTGGGTCACGCCCAGGCGTAACGCGGCGCGGCTGGCGCTGGATTCATCGTGCAAGGCTTCGAAGGTCTTGAGCAGATTGAGGTCGACGTCGGCGATATTCATAAGGCTCATATCATTTAGCAGTATCTGGGGCTTTATTCATGATCGGCCGACGCCTGAGAATCAGCAACACCTGATGATCAAGGAGTTAAAAGACCATGCCCAAATCCATTGTGGCCGCCCTGCAAATCGGCTCGCTGCCCGACGGCAAAAGCGAAACCCTGGCGCAGATCCTTTCCTACGAAGACGCCATACGCCAGGCCGGCGCCCAGTTGGTGGTGATGCCCGAAGCGCTGTTGGGCGGGTACCCCAAGGGCGAGGCTTTCGGCACTCAGTTGGGTTACCGCCTGCCGGAGGGGCGCGAGGCGTTTGCCCGTTATTTTGCCAATGCCATTGACGTGCCCGGCGTCGAGACCGAGGCGCTGGCCGGGCTGTCGGCCCGTACCGGGGCGAGCCTGGTGTTGGGCGTCATTGAACGTGCCGGCAGCACGCTGTACTGCACGGCGCTGTACTTCGAGCCCGAGGCCGGCCTGGTGGCCAAACACCGCAAGCTGATGCCCACCGGCACTGAGCGGTTGATCTGGGGCAAGGGTGACGGCTCGACCTTGCCGGTGATCGACAGCCAGGTCGGGCGTGTGGGCGCTGCGGTGTGTTGGGAAAACATGATGCCGCTGTTGCGCACCGCGATGTACGCCAAAGGCGTGGAGGTTTGGTGTGCGCCGACGGTGGATGAGCGGGAGATGTGGCAGGTGACCATGCGCCACATCGCCCACGAAGGCCGTTGCTTTGTGATCAGCGCCTGTCAGGTCCAGGCTTCGCCACAGGCATTGGGCATCGACGTCGCCCATTGGCCGGCCGAGCGTCCGTTGATCGCCGGTGGCAGTGTGATTGTCGGCCCCATGGGGGATGTGCTGGCCGGACCGCTGAAAGGCTCGGCCGGGTTGCTGACCGCCGAAATCGATACGGATGAGCTGGTGCGGGCGCGTTACGACTATGACGTGGTCGGGCATTACGCTCGGCCGGACGTGTTCGAACTGGTGGTGGACGAGCGGGCCCGGCCCGGTGTGCGGTTTACCGCCTGATCACCAAGTCGCTGCGGAGCCTGGCAAGTCGAGGGTGCCGCGGTCGACGAAGCGCATGGTGCCGAACAATCCTCCCGCCAGTTTGCCCTTGAGTACATAAGGCAGGTTATTCAGGCTTTGGGTCTGGCTCAGGCCCAGGGTCTGACGCAGCACGGAAAAGGCTGAAATGCTCACCGGCACGCTCAGCACCGCTTCGGAAAATCGTGGAATGGAACCGGCCTGGTCACTGACCCCCGAGGCCAGCGTCCGGCCATTGACCTCCAGGTCCAGGGCCACGCCGTTGTAATCGATGGCGGTTTCGTTGGGGTTCTGCAAGCGCAGCTTCACGGCGAAGCGCATCTCCAGCTCCTGGCTGGGCAATGGCTCGATGCCGACTACGTTGATGTTCAGCGGATCACGGTGCGGGAAGAGGGCGCAGGCGCTCAAACTGAGCAGCATCAGGAATAGGGACAAGTCGAGGATTCTGCGCATGGATAAACTCTCAAAAAGTGGAGAAAAACTCGGGAAACGATTGGGTACGATAACCCCTGTGGCGAGGGAGCTTGCTCCCGCCCGGTTGCGCAGCAACCGTAAAAACTTGGGGCCGCTACGCAGCCCAGCGGGAGCAAGCTCCCTCGCCACAAAAACGCATGTCGCATGGATCATGCTACAGGGTAAATGGCTCCTGACACTTTCTGACACCAGCCTCTGCTAATCTGCGTCAACTTTTTCCTTCCGGATTGCCCATCGTGTCGCGTACCACTCGGCTGCTTACGTTGCTGCAAGTCTTGCGGGGCAAGCGCTGCCCGGTCACCGCGGCGACCTTGGCCGGCGAGCTGAAAGTGTCCGAGCGCACGCTGTATCGTGACATCGCCGAACTCACGGCCCTGGGCGCGCCGATCCAGGGGGAGGCGGGTATTGGGTACGTGTTGCGCAGCGGGCTGTTCCTGCCGCCGCTGATGTTCACTGCCGATGAAATCGAGGCCATTGTGCTGGGCTTGCGCTACGTCGATCAGCGTGGCGATGAGGTGTTGGGCAAGGCCGCCGCCGATGCGTTGGCGAAGGTCGCGGCGGTGCTGGCTCCCGACGTCCGGGACGCCCTGCGCAACCCCACGGTTCTGCCGGGTCCGCCAGGGTATGGTTATCCGCAGAATACAGTGGAACTGAATGTGTACCGCCAGGCCATTCGCACCCAAGCCAAGTTGCACATTGATTATGCCGACGTGAACAAAGTCCCGAGCCAGCGATTGATCTGGCCGCTGGCCCTGGGCTTTTTCAATGAGGCACGGGTGGTGGTGGCCTGGTGCGAATTGCGCGGCGCCTATCGGACCTTTCGCACCGACCGGATTGCCTCTGCCACCGAGCAGGGCGAGCGCTATCCCGGCAGACGCAGTGACTGGCTGCGAGCCTGGTTCAAGCTGATGAAGTTGGATGAATCCGGGCGCTTCACTCCTGACAAAAACTGACACAGGGCTGTTCTAGCATGGTGCCAGATCGATAAAACAAGGAGCCTTGCCATGTCCAATCCCGTCTCTTCCCTGGCCCCGGCCATCGCCGGTTACATTGCGGCCGCCAATGCCCGTGACAGTTCGGCGGTGACGCGGTTCTTCGCCGAGGATGCCCACGTGTTCGATGAAGGCCAGCATCGGGCCGGTACCCAGGCCATCGTCCAATGGATGGAAGACACAGCCCGGCGTTTTCAGCCACGGGTGGAAGTGCTCAATGTGCAACAGCGCACTGGCAAGGTGTTGGTGCAGAATCTGATTTCCGGGACCTTCCCCGGCAGCCCGCTGGAGTTGCGCTATACCTTCCGGCTTGATGAGCAGGGGAAGATCAGTCGGTTGGATATCTCGGTTTAGCGTTTACATTTTTTACAGGCGAACGCTGTTGTGGCGAGGGAGCTTGCTCCCGCTGGGCTGCGTAGCGGCCCCAAGCTTTTGCGGTTGCTGCGCAACCGATCGGGAGCAAGCTCCCTCGCCACAGGGTTACGCGTTGTTTCATAGCGTCGGTGTGATCGCTCACTTCAACGACATGGCATACTCCCCACCTTCGTTTTCCGGACCTGGGCCGTATGACTTTCGACTCTCCCTTGAGTGCCTGGCAGCACGCCATCGAACACCACGGTTTCGTTCAGGACGAAGCCCAGGAGTTGGCCATCATGGCCCTGGAGCAATGCCACCAGGCGTTGCACGAGGGCCGCAAGTCGATCAAGGGCGTTTACCTCTGGGGCCCGGTCGGCCGCGGCAAGACCTGGCTGATGGACCGTTTCCACGAAAGCCTCAAGGTGCCGGCTCGCCGCCAGCACTTTCATCATTTCATGGCCTGGGTGCACCAGCGCTCGTTCCAGCTCACCGGCACGCCGGACCCTTTGCAAGCCTTGGCCCGGGAGTTGAGTCGAGAGGTACGGGTGCTGTGTTTCGACGAGTTGTTTGTCAGCGACATTGGCGATGCCATCATCCTCGGCCGTCTGTTCCAGGTGATGTTCGAGCAAGGCATGGTGGTGGTAAGCACGTCCAACCTGCCGCCGGAGGAGCTTTATGCCAACGGCCACAACCGTGAACGCTTTGTGCCGACCATCACCGCGATCAAGCAGCACATGCAGGTCGTGCCGGTCAACGGATGGCAGGACCACCGCCAGCACCCGGGCACGTTGCAGCAGCGCTACTGGCTGCGCGACCCCGGGCAGGCCGACCCGTTGGCCGATGTCTTCCGCCAGTTGACAGCAGGGCAGAAACTGAGCGGCGAGCCGGTTGAAGTCGGTCATCGTCTGATTGAGCCGATCCAGGCCAGTGACGCGGTGCTTTGGAGCCGTTACCCGGATCTGTGTGAGCAACCGTTCTCGGCCCTGGATTTCATGGCCCTGTGCGACCGTTTCAAGGTCATCCTGCTCAGTGACGTGCCCAACCTGAGTGCCGAGCAGCGTGAAGGGCGCATTGCCCGTGGCACGGAAGACGGTGTCGAGCGGGTTGTGGCCGGGGATCGCGAGCTGCCGCAACTGTCGGTTCACGACGACGGCGTACGGCGTTTCATCGCCCTGGTCGACGAATGCTATGACCGCAAGGTGCCGCTGTACCTGTCGGCCCAGGTGCCGATGGATGAGTTGTACACCGAGGGCTATCTGCAATTCCCGTTTCGCCGTACTCTCAGTCGCCTTCAGGAAATGCAATTGCAACGTTTTGGTCAGCCCAACTGACCTGTATCCCGTATCCCGCCGACAGACTCAAGCCGTCGGTACTAACGAAGTGAGATGGAAGGTCATGGAAGAAGCCAAGGACATCCTTGTACTGCAAGCCAGCTACACCAACCCGGTCCACGCTGAAGCGATCTGTCATGTGCTCAATGGCTATGCGGAGGATCCGATGGGGGGTGGTCATTCGTTGCCGGCGGAGGTGTTGCTGCATCTGCCCGAGGAGTTGGCCAAGCGCCCCCATGCGTTTAGTGTGCTGGCGTTCGTCAATGGCGAACCCGCGGGGCTGGTTAATTGTTTCGAGGGGTTTTCAACTTTTGCTTGCCGGCCACTGGTCAATATCCATGATGTGGCGGTGATGAAGGCTTTTCGCGGGCTAGGGCTGAGCCAGAAGATGTTGCAAAAGGTCGAGGACATTGCCCGCCAGCGCGGTTGCTGCAAGATTACCCTGGAGGTGCTTGAGGGTAATGCCGTGGCCCAGGGGAGTTATGCCAAGTTTGGTTTTGCCGCGGGCATGTTTGACCCGGCCCATGGGCGCATGCTGTTTTGGACGAAGCCGCTTTGAGAGCTTGATGCTTTTGGGCTTTTAGGTTTGTGTGTATATCCGTTTTTTCGGTAACGGCGGCTGGCGGTTCCGCCCTTACGGCGGGTCACTTTCGAAAAGCGCGAAAGTAACCAAAGCGCTTTTGCCCCACCACTCGGTGCCTCGCCTAGGCTCGGCATGCCCGAACGCAGGCATTGCTCCGTGGGCCGCCGCGAAGGGCCATCCATGGCCCAGCGCGGCTATCCCGGCATCCATGCCGGGATGCCCACTACGCAATGCCTGCGTTCGGCCAGCGTGGTTAATGGGGCGTTGAGATCAAGATCAAGATCTAAAGCAAAGCAGAGCGGGGGTATGTCCAGCATCTATGTGGCTGTACCACTGCTATCGCGAGCAAGCTCGCTCCCACATGGGGTTGTGGATGTTCGCGGCATCTGCAAACGGCACAAAAAACTGTGGGAGCGAGCTCGCTCGCGATGAGGCCAGCCCGGCCGACATCACCGTAAACTGACCCTTCCGCTTTCGCGAGCAAGCTCGTCCGCGAGGTGCTCCCGGCTATTTCTGCACAATCTCAGCCACCGGCGCCTTAGGCTTCATCAAGCTGAAATCAATCAGCCCTTTATGCTGGCTTTCATAAGGATTGCCAATCAACAGCGGCCGAGCCTTGAAGTCATCACTGATCAGGCTCTTGCTACGGTCCAGCTCATCAAAGCTCAAGCCCGCCATATCTGCCCAAGTGTGGATCAGGTGAGAGCTGCTATAGGGCCGTGACAGGTCGCCGGCAAAGCTCCAGTCGTGGCTTTCGCGCCACTTGGGCGAGGCCCAGGCCATGAACGGAATGGTGTACATCGGCGCGGTCGGCTTGGCTTCGTTGCGGCCCAGGGTGTTATGGCCCAGCGAATCGAACACGTCTTCACCGTGGTCCGACAGGTACAGCAAGAAACCATCCGGGTCAGTCTTGGCGAAGTCCTTGATCAGGCTGGACACCACGAAATCGTTGTACAGCACCGCGTTATCGTAACTGTTATAGGTCGCGACTTGATCGTCACGTACGCCTGCCGGAACGCCCTGGCGGTCGGTGAATTTGTTGAAGGTCGGTGGATAGCGGTACTGATAGCTCATATGGGTACCGAGCAGATGCACCACGATCAATTTGCGCGGGGCGCTGTCGGCCAAGGCTTTGTTGAACGGCTCGATCACGTCGCCATCGTACTGCGCGGCGTTCTGGTTGCGGTTGTTGTTCAGGTACACCTGCTCATCGGCCTGTTGAGAGAAGGTCGTGAGCATGGTGTTGCGCTTGGTCATGGTCTGCTGGTTGGTGATCCAGAAAGTCTTGTAGCCGGCCTGTTTCATCATGCTCACCACCGATGGCGTGCTCAGGTACAGATCCGGGTTCTCCTCGTCAGCGAACGTCAGCACCTGCTGCAAGGCTTCAATGGTGTAGGGGCGCGGAGTGATGACGTTGTCGAAAACCGAAAGCTGGTCCTTGAGCTTGTCCAGCTCCGGTGTGGTTTCCCTCGGATAGCCGTAGAGGCTCATGCGCTGGCGGTTGGTGGATTCGCCGATGACCAACACCAGGGTTGCCGGCTGGTTGGCCATCGCGTCCTTGAGGTTGCTCAGTGGCTTGATCTTGCTGGCGCTGTGGAGCATGCCTTGCATGTTTTCCAGCTGCTCGCCGTAGCGACGATAAGCCACCAGCATCTGCCACGGCACCGCCGGCTCGATGCGATCTTCGAATTTCTCCAGGCCGCCAGCGAAGGTACCGGCGCGCAGGGTTTGCTTGATCAGCGGATAGCCAACCACGGCCACTACGATCACGACCGCTGCCACCCAGGCCCGGCCTCGGGGCAGGTACACCGGACGCAGGCGAGTCCAGAGCCAGTACCCAACAGCGGTGTGGGCCAGGAAGGCGGCGACCATCCACCAGGCAAAATATTGAGTCATGTACTCGCCAGCTTCAGAGACGTTCGACTCGAACATGATGAAGATGACGCTTTGGGAAAATTCCTGCTGATAGATGAAGAAATAACCCAGGCTGGCCATGGAGCAGGCCCACAGCACCACACCGATCAACGCGGCGAGTACGCGCGTGCGGGTGGGAAATAGCAGCATAGGCGCGAGCCACACGGCACTCATCACGAACGCCTGGCGAAACCCCGTGAAGCCGGAAGTGTCGGTCAGCAGAATGAGCAGTTGGGTAATGCCCGAGAAATACCAGAAAAACAGAAACAGCCAGCCGAACCCGGCCCAGTCGAAACTTTGCGCAGTCGTTTTGCTGCGTTTGAACAAGCTCATCAAGCGCTCCAGCCTTCATTGGCGAAGCCTTTGGCACCCGATTGGCGTCCATAGGCATACGCCGAACTATCTTAAGAGGCCGGGAGTATCGCGGTAGGGGTGTGAAAACTTTGTGAGTTTTTTTGATACAAATTGATGGCTCGGGCGCGAATCGCCCAGAGGAATTTATCTGCGGTGGGGGGGATTTCTCTGTGGCGAGGGGATTTATCCCCGTCGGGTTGCGCAGTAACCCCGATAGGTCGCTGACCAGACCAGACTGGCAGGCCAAATCAAACACGCAGGCTCGGGACCGTTAGGCGGTCCAGCGGAGCGGTGCGACGTTTCGCTGAATTCTCTCGCCAAACGTGCGCATATCGAGCGTGCATGGAAGTGACACCGATGTAGCCGGGGTCACTTCCCGATGCCGTGCCTCTGGGGCGGAGTTACCGAGCCAGCACCTGGCTTTGGTGGGGTAGCTGTGCGTGCTGCAACTGCATGCGCAACTGCATCACTTCATCAAGCAGTAGATCACGCTCTTCCTTCAGTAAGCGTAATTCGTCGCGACGAATGGTCACATAAAGGGTTTGGGGAGGACGTGCGGTAACGACAGGGCCCATTGCTCACCTCGCAAATGGCTACATCAACTATAGAGATGTCGCCAGCTTTTTGGTCGACACCTCTACTATCGGCGCCGATTCTGATTTCTTTTGCTTGTGATTGGAACTTTTTTATTTTTCATGGTCGCTGTGTCTTCGGCCGGATCTTGAGCGTTATCCCTTGTGATCGCCCGAATTACCCGGAAACTATGCAGCAATGCTCTGGACTAACCTCCATTAGTCGATAGTGTTAAATCTTTGACACACCTTTATTTGTAGTAGGGAGCATCAGTACATGCAACTCGGGATTATTGGACTGGGCCGCATGGGCGGCAATATTGCGCGGCGCCTGATGCTCAATGGGCACACCACCGTGGTCTATGACCGCAACGCGGCGTTCGTCGAAAACCTGAGCCAGGAGGGCGCTACCGGTGTGGCGGACCTGCCTGCGTTGGTCGCCGGCCTCGAGAAACCGCGGGCGGTCTGGGTCATGCTGCCAGCCGGTGCACCCACCGAAGACACCATCAATGCCCTCAGCGAATTGCTTGAGCCGGGTGATGTAATCATTGACGGCGGCAACACGTACTACAAGGACGACATTCGTCGTGCCCAGGCCTTGTTGGAAAAGGGCCTGAGCTATATCGACGTCGGTACCTCCGGCGGCGTCTGGGGCCTGGAGCGCGGCTACTGCATGATGATTGGCGGTGACGCCGAAGTGGTGAAGCGCTTGGACCCGTTGTTCGACAGCCTGGCCCCTGGCATGGGCGATATCCCGCGTACCCGCGACCGCAAGTCTGACGATGACCGTGCCGAACGCGGCTATATCCATGCGGGCCCTGCGGGCGCCGGGCATTTTGTGAAGATGATTCACAACGGCATTGAGTACGGCATGATGCAGGCCTTCGCCGAGGGTTTTGACATTCTCAAGACCAAGTCCAGTGAAAGCCTGCCAGCGGAACAGCGTTTCGACCTGAATGTCGCCGATATCGCCGAAGTTTGGCGACGCGGCAGCGTGGTTTCGTCATGGTTGCTGGATCTGACCGCCGACGCGTTGGCCAGCGATCCGAAACTGGACGGTTTTTCCGGTGAGGTCGCCGACAGTGGAGAAGGGCGCTGGACCATCGAGGCGGCCATCGAGCAAGCGGTGCCGGTTCCGGTGCTGTCCAGTTCGCTCTTTGCCCGTTTCCGTTCGCGCCAGCAAAGTACCTATGGCGACAAAATGCTCTCGGCCATGCGCTTCGGCTTTGGCGGCCACGTGGAGACGCCGAAAAAATGACCTCGATCGGCAGCAAATCCAAGGCAGAACCCGCGCCGCCGACCACGCTGTTCCTGTTTGGCGCCCATGGTGATCTGGTCAAGCGTCTGCTAATGCCGGCGCTTTACCACCTCAGTCGTGACGGTTTGCTGGGCGATGGGCTGCGGATCATCGGAGTCGACCACAACGCCATCAGCGATGTGGACTTTGCCAAGAAACTCGAGGACTTCATCCGTCACGAAGCGGCGAACAAGGGCGGCGATGCCGACCGAGCGCTCGACCCGCTGCTGTGGGCCAAATTGGCCCGGGGCATCAGCTACGTCCAGGGTGATTTCCTCGATGACAGCACGTACCAGGCGCTGGCGGCGAAAATCGCCGCCAGCGGCACCGGCAATGCAGTGTTCTACCTGGCGACCGCGCCGCGCTTTTTCAGTGAAGTGGTCAGCCGCCTTGGCGCGGCCGGGCTGCTTCAAGAGCAGGAGGATGCCTTCCGGCGCGTGGTGATCGAAAAGCCGTTCGGCTCCGATCTGCAAACCGCCGAAGCACTGAACGCTTGCCTGCTCAAGGTCATGAGCGAGAAACAGATTTATCGGATCGACCATTACCTGGGCAAGGAAACGGTGCAGAACATCCTGGTCAGTCGTTTCTCCAACAGCCTGTTCGAGGCGTTCTGGAACAACCACTACATCGATCACGTACAAATCACCGCCGCCGAAACCGTCGGCGTGGAAACCCGTGGCAGTTTTTATGAGCACACCGGCGCCCTGCGGGACATGGTGCCCAACCACTTGTTCCAACTGCTCGCGATGGTGGCCATGGAGCCGCCGGCCGCCTTTGGCGCAGACGCGGTGCGCGGGGAAAAAGCCAAGGTGGTGGGGGCGATTCGGCCCTGGTCAGTGGAACAGGCGCGTGCCAACTCGATACGCGGTCAGTACACCGCCGGTGAAGTGGCTGGCAAACCGGTCAACGGTTACCGCCAGGAAGCCAACGTGGCCGCCGACAGCAGCACCGAAACCTACGTTGCCCTCAAGGTCATGATCGATAACTGGCGGTGGGTGGGCGTGCCGTTTTACCTGCGTACCGGCAAACGCATGAGCGTGCGGGACACGGAAATCGTCATCTGCTTCAAACCGGCACCCTACGCGCAGTTTCGCGACACCGAAGTCGACGAATTGCAACCTACCTACTTGAGAATCCAGATTCAACCCAATGAAGGCATGTGGTTCGACCTGCTGGCCAAACGGCCGGGGCCGGCACTCGACATGGCGAATATTGAATTGGGCTTTGCCTATAAGGACTTCTTCGAAATGCAGCCGTCCACGGGTTACGAAACCCTGATCTACGATTGCCTGACCGGCGATCAGACACTGTTCCAGCGCGCCGACAACATTGAAAACGGCTGGCGTGTCGTACAACCATTCCTCGATGCCTGGCAGCAGGACGCCACAGTCCAGCCCTACAAGGCCGGGGAAGACGGTCCATCGACCGCCAATGACTTGCTGACCCGCGATGGCCGCGTCTGGCATGGCCTCGGATGAGTGATCAGTTGAAGCACCCCATCCGCTTTTTGCTCAGCGACATGGACGGCACATTGCTGCTGCCCGACCACAGCCTCAACCAGCGCACCATCGAAGCCGTTCGCTCATTGCGTGAGGCCGGTGTGCTGTTCAGCCTGGCCACTGGGCGTCCGCCCCGGGCCATGTTGCAGCAGATCGAAGCCCTGGGCGTCGACCTGCCCACGGCAGCGTTCAATGGCGGTACGCTGGTGCATCCGGACGGCAGTTTTCTCGCCGTCCATTACCTGCCACCTGAGGCGGCCCTGACCACCCTGGCGTTGTACGCCGATCAACCCGGGATCGAGGTCTGGGTATTTGCCGACGGCGACTGGCTGGTGCGTGACGCCAACGGTCCGATGGTGCCGGTGGAAACCCGCGGCCTGGGCTATCCGCCAGTGCAGGTCGAGAGCTTCGAGCCCTACCTGGAACGAATCGACAAGATCGTCGCCACCAGCGCCAATACGGATTTGCTGGTTGAGCTGGAGGCCCGTTTGCACCCGCTGCTCAAGGGCCAGGCCCAAGTGTCGCGTTCGCAACCGATCTACCTGGACGTGACCGCGATGCAGGCCAACAAGGGCGAAGCGCTGTCGACCCTGGCGAAGTTCCTGGGGGTGCCGCTGGAGCACACGGCGGCCATGGGCGACGGTGGCAATGACCCGGCGATGTTCCATCGCGCGGGCTTGTCGATTGCCATGGGGCAGGCGGAGGAGGCGATCAAGCGTCAGGCCGATGTCATTACTGCAGCCGTTACCGAAGATGGCGCGGCCCTGGCGATCGAGCGGTACATTCTGCCGAAATAGAATGCCCTGGCTTTTGTGGCGAGGGAGCTTGCTCCCGCTGGGGCGCGAAGCGCCCCTCAAGCCAGCGAGTCCTATGTGTCAGGCTTCAGATTGCAGCGATGAGGGCTGCTGCGCAGCCCAGCGGGAGCAAGCTCCCTCGCCACGGAGGGCATTCCTACAGCCAGTACGTCACCGCATACCAGCCCAAGCCACCCATCACCACGGTGTAGGGCAAGGCCATCCAGACCATCCGGCCATAGGACAGGCGAATCAGCGGTGCAATCGCCGAGGTCAGCAGGAACAGAAACGCGGCTTGTCCGTTCGGCGTGGCGACGCTGGGCAGGTTGGTACCGGTGTTGATGGCCACCGCCAGGGTTTCGAACTGTTCGCGGCTCATGTGCCCGGAGACGAAGGCCTGCTTGACTTCGGTAATGTAGATGGTCGCGACGAACACGTTGTCGCTGATGGCCGACAGCAGGCCGTTGGCAATGAACAGCATGCCCGGTTGTTGATCGGCGGGCAGGGCCAGGACCCATTGAATCAACGGCGTGAACAGCTGCTGATCATGAATGACCGCCACCACCGCAAAGAACACCACCAGCAACGCGGTGAACGGCATGGCGTCCTTGAACGCATTGCCGAGCCGGTGCTCGTCGGTGATGCCGGTGAACGCGGTGATCAGCACGATGACCATCAGGCCGATCAGGCCGACTTCGGCGATGTGCAGCGCCAGGCCCACGATCAGAATCAGCGCGGCAATACCCTGGACGATCAGGGCCGCACGTTGACGTGAGGTGCGTTCGCGATTGTCCTGCTCGGCGTAGTCGGCCAGGACCGCGCGTACGTTTTCCGGCAGCAGCGTGCCATAACCGAACCAGCGCAGCTTTTCCAGCGCCACGCAGGTCACCAGCCCGGCTATCAGCACGGGTATTGAAACGGGCGCAACCTTCAAAAAGAACGCCAAGAAATGCCAATCCATCTCATGGCCGATCAGCAGGTTCTGCGGTTCTCCTACCAAGGTGCATACGCCGCCCAACGCGGTGCCTACGGCGCCATGCATCAGCAAGCTGCGTAGAAACGCCCGGAACTGATTGAGATCTTCATGATGACGCGACGGCAGGTCGTGGTCCTCATCGACGTCGCTGTCCTGGCGCGGATCATTGCCCGAGGCCACACGGTGGTACACCGCATAGAAGCCCACCGCGGCGCTGATGATGACCGCTGTGACCGTCAACGCATCCAGGAACGCCGACAGGAAGGCCGAGAGGAAGCAGAACATCAACGACAGCATCGCTTTGGAGCGCACACCCAAAAGCAGCCGGGAGAACAGAAACAGCAGCAGATCCTTCATGAAGTAAATCCCGGCCACCATGAACATCAGCAGCAGGATCACCGGGAAGTTATGCAGCAGTTCGTCGTACAGCGCCTTCGGAGTGGTCATGCCCAGCAGCAAGGCTTCGACCAGCAACAGTCCGCCGGGCATCAGCGGGTAGCATTTCAGGGCCATGGCGAGGGTGAAGATGAACTCCACGACCAGCATCCAGCCGGCAACCACCGGGCCCAGGGTCCACAGCACCACGGCATTGAGAATCAGGAAGGTGACAATGCACGCCTTGTACCAGCGCGGTGAATGCCCAAGAAAGTTGTGCGCGAAAGCCTGAGCCATTGAACCGGACATCGGCTGCTCCTTTTAATTAGAAGCGCGCAACTTGCCGTAAGAAATGCGGAATATCAAGCGTAGGAATAAATACCGCCACCCGTGGCAATTCGGCTTAGGCCCAATACCGTGTAACCACCGCTCGATAACTGCCATGGAGCGAATAGCCCCCTGCCAGGATTTTCCCGTCAGCCTGCACGGCGACGGAGGTGGCGGTGTCCAGGCTGTAGCCGAGTCGCGTGCGAACCCAGCCTTCGCCCAGGCCAAAGTCGGGGTCGAGCCTGGCGTCTGGCAGGTGCCGGGCCAGAATGAAATCGGCCTCGATGCCGCCGATGGTGGCGCCGACGGTCACCAGTTTTCCGTCCGGCTGAACCTGGGCGGCGGTCCATTGGCTGGCGTTGTGTCCGATCTCCAGGAGCCGGCATTGGCCCTGGTTGCTGTGACGGTCGGGTTTGCCGTCCTGGCGCACTTTGAAGGACAGGCAGTGCATCGGATCGCGGCTGCTGCCGAACGCCTGCAAATCTCCGTTTTTATGCTGGACGACCTGGCTGATCATGACGCTGTGCCCTTGCGTCATGATCGACAGAATACCGTCCTCGCCGAAGCTGTCATCGAGTTTGCCGTTGGGGTCGTAGCGGGCCATCAAGCCATGTTGGGGCAAGTCGATGGCGCCACCCACCACGATGTTGCCATCGGCCTGGAGTGTCAGGCAGCCCAGCCAGGTGTTTTTCAGTAAGCGCCGGACCATCACAAAGCCGCGACTGTTAAACGAGGTATCCAATGCGCCATCGGGCAACAACCGGATCAGGACGCCGACATGGTCAGACAGTTGGTAATGATGGTTGGCCAGCAGGAGTATCCGGCCATCGGCCTGCACGCACATGTCACAGGCTTCAAGACCCGGTACGCCGGGTGGTAACCATGGGTCGCGCAGGCCTTGGGAGAGATTGCCGCAGAGCCGGATGACCTGTCGCCCGGCGTTGCCGAAGCTTTGGACGGCACGGCCCTGGGGATCGAACAACGCCAGGGCTGGAAGGGTGTGGTCGGTGCTTTCGTAATGCAGGCCTGACAACAAGATATGCCCGTCGGGCAGTTCAATCACTTTGCCCGCGGTTGCTTCGAAGTCGTGTTCAAAAGAGCCGATTACGCAGCCGCAGGTGCCGAAGTCCGGGTCGGTCGAGCCGTCGTGATTAAGCCGTGCCAGCCCGAACCGGCTGCCGTGGGCCGTATCGACCCTGGCCGCCACCAGAATCCGTCCGGCGTGGTCGATGGTCAGCCCCGTGGTCAGGCTTGAGGTGCTATCGGCGAAATGAATCCAGGCTTTACCGCTACCGGCAAAGCCTGGATCAAGTTGCCCGGCCTGAGCTGCAGGCAAAGGGAGCGCAAACGCGGATTGATCTAGCATGCATGCCTCTCCTTGCGCGTCGACCAGCCCGGAAGGGCGCGACGACTGCATGAGGGCAACATTCAATCCTTGAACGAGACAGTGCACAACTGTCAGGTTCTACAGAAACAGGGGCGATTCGTGCCATAACGATGGCTTTTCGACCCAATACCAAGTCTTCAATCAATAACAGGCTTCTATCGCCGTGTTATTCAGGCATGGACCACGATTGCAGTTTGTAACCTTCCTGGCTTAATTCAGCACGGGCCTGTTTCAACAGGTTGGCCAATTGAGCGGGGTCGGTATAGGCGCTGCTGGGAATCTGAGTGCGGCCAATATGAGTATTGGTGCGGTCGATGACGGTCAGGCTCAGTTCGCCGTTACCGTCTTGTGGAGCCCAGGCCACGCATTGGAAAGGACGGAATGCGCGGTCGGCAATCAAAAGAGCTTCGTTGATACGGAGCGGGGCGTTCATGGCATTTTCTCTTAAGTGTGCCCAATCAAATGATCTGCCGTCGGTTGGGCGTACCGTGCGGCTGGTTACTTGTACTGATGTCCGCAACAGGGGGGCAGGTCACACAATCTTTAAATAAATTTCGACTTTCTTTCAGACAAGGCTCGCGGGCTTTTGTTTGAAAGCTGCATGAAAGATTTAACGGGCAGTAACTAACGAACGCTTGCTTATAACCGTTTTAGGGTCATCTCGATAATCAATTGATACAAGGATGTGTCAAGTTCTTGCTACTGTTACATTCAGGTTCGCCAAAGGACTGTTTCTACTCATATTTCTTAATTTTGGCGCCAAGGATCAGTCATGATCGAAGCCAGTACGTCCCGCCGTCTGCTCGTGGTCGATCCTTGCGATGATTGTCATCGCCTGTTGCCGGGTTTACGTGCCATCGGCTGGGACGTCGACAGCTGCTCGCTCGAACATGCCGGTGATCGAACCTGCGATGTGGGGCTCTTGCGGTTGCAACCTTTTCACCTGGAGCGCCCGGAAGCGGTCAAGGAATTGATCAGCCGCAGCGGCACCGAGTGGATCGCTGTGCTCAGCCAGGAAGTGCTGCGCCTACAAAACGTGGGTGATTTTGTCTGCGAATGGTTTTTCGACTTCCATACCTTGCCGTTCGACGTTTCCCGGGTCCAGGTAACGCTGGGGCGGGCGTTTGGCATGGCCCGCTTGAGGGGGCAGGGCTCGATTCACATCGATCAGCCCGAACATGAATTGCTGGGCGATAGCAAACCGATTCGCGAGTTGCGTAAGTTGCTGAGCAAACTGGCGCCTGCCGAGTCGCCGGTGTTGATTCGCGGCGAGAGCGGCACTGGTAAGGAGCTGGTGGCGCGCACACTGCACTTCCAGTCCCATCGTCGCAATAAACCGTTCATTGCCATCAACTGCGGGGCCATCCCGGAACACCTCATCCAGTCCGAGTTGTTCGGTCACGAAAAGGGCGCCTTCACCGGCGCTCACCAGCGCAAGATCGGGCGAATTGAAGCAGCCAACGGTGGCACCCTGTTTCTGGATGAAATCGGCGATTTGCCGTTGGAGCTACAGGCCAATCTGCTGCGCTTTTTGCAGGAGAAACATATCGAGCGGGTCGGTGGTAGCCAACCGATTGCGGTGGATGTACGGATATTGGCGGCCACTCATGTGGATTTGGAGGCGGCCATCGAGCACAAGCGTTTCCGCGAGGATCTCTACTATCGCCTGAACGTATTGCAGGTAGCGATGGCGCCATTGCGTGAACGCCATGGCGACCTGTCGATGCTGGCCAGTCATTTTTCCCATTTCTACAGCCAGGAAACCGGCCGCCGGCCTCGAAGTTTCAGCGAAGATGCGTTGGTGGCGATGGGCAAGCATGATTGGCCAGGCAATGTACGGGAATTGGCCAACCGCGTCCGTCGCGGCCTGGTGCTGGCTGAAGGGCGACAGATCGAAGCCCGCGACCTTGGCCTGGCCAGTCAGCACGGCGTCGTTGCACCGATGGGCACCCTCGAGGACTACAAGACCCGCGCCGAGCGCCAGGCGTTGAGCGATGTGCTCAATCGACATAGCGACAACCTGAGTGTGGCGGCCAGGGTGCTGGGTGTGTCCCGGCCGACTTTTTATCGTCTGCTGCACAAGCATCAAATTCGCTAAGCCAAGCCTGCCTTGCACATTCCATAAATGTGGGAGCGAGCTTGCTCGCGATAGCGGTCGTTCAGTGACGTGATTGTGACTGATACACCGCTATCGCGAGCAAGCTCGCTCCCACAAGGGCCTTGTCAGGCCCTGACCTTGCGCTAGAAGTAATACGGAAACTTCAGGCTAAAGGTGAAATCTGGCGCATCGTCGGTCAGCCCGATGGACAGGTTGGGCACGATGGTCAGGTTGTCGCTGGCTGCCACGGTCATGCCGATGTTGAAGTAGCCGGCATTGGCGTCGCTGGAGACCACCGATTCCCAATCCCCGCCGTCCTGCTTGAGCTTGCTTTTCTTCTGTATCAGGTCGGAAACCGAGAACGACATGCTCATCTTCTCGTTCAAGGCAAAGGCGATGCCCGCGCCAAGCTGGAAGCTGTCGCCGATGCGCACCTTGCCCGGTATCTTCTGGTTGACGGTTGAGCTGATGTCGTCGAACGACTCTTCAAGGTTATGGGTATAGGACAGGGTGCCGAACAGCACGGCCGGGTCGAAGGTCTTGACCAGCGAGAGGCCGGGGGTGATCGACCAGACGCCGTTGCCGGTGGGCAGATCGTCAGGCACGAACAGGTTGGTGTTGGCCTGGGATTGGCGCAACTTGATGCCAAACGGCTCCTCGCCGGTAGGCGCCTTGACGCGCAGGGTGACCACCGCGTCCGGGGTGTTGATCGATTCATCCATGAACTTGTAGGCAACGCCGAAGTTGACGTCGCCGATGGTGGGATCGCGGGTAACGGTTTCTTCGCTGGTGACGCCGGCGGCTCCATTATTGGCGCCTCCCGACTGGTAGGTGGATTCGCGGTAGACCACCGGCACGTTAAGGTCGAACTGCCAGCGATTGTCGAAGTTGTAGCGGCCGGTCAGGTCCAGCGTCCAGGTGTCGGCCTTGATCCGGTCCAGGTTGATGTTGCCCAGGAAAATCGAATCCAGGGCCAGGAAACCGTTGAGGATCAGTTGCCGCGTGTCGTAGCGCGAATAGGTCACGCCGGTTTCAAAGCTGAATTTACCGCCGCCAAAGAAGCCGCTGGCCTCGTCATAGAGGTTAGAAACGCTCTGGGCCGGTTGAGAATCATCGGCCAGGGATTGCCCATAGCCGCTGCCGCCGGCGGCTGCCGCACCGCTGCCGGCCACGGTCTGGTTGCCTTTCATGTCGGCTGGGGATTTGGCCAGGCGCTTGGGCGGTGGAGCGGCGGGTTGATCCTCCACCTGGCGGACCCGCTGTTCGAGCACCGCCAGGGCTTTTTGTTGGACCTCGTATCGTTGCTTGAGCTCGAGTAGTTCCTGTTTCAGGGCCTCGATGTCAGCGTCCGGTGCCGCTTGCAACACGGTCGCCGGGAACAACGTGCTTAAACATATTACAGCGCGCAACGATACGGATCGATACATGAAATATGCCGTCCTTAATTGCCCAATAGTCGCAAATCAGCGTAGTTCAATAACCGAGGTTACGAAGGCCGCGCAGTTGGGTCAGATTGCAGTCCAGTGCGCCGGCACTGGCGCCGTTATTGTTCAGCACCACGTTAAGTTGCGTCATGTTGTTGACCAGGTTGCTGTTGCCCAGCAGGCGGGTGTTTTGCAGCAAGCCGCCTTGGGCGACTTGCTGCAGGGCGTTGCCTTGGTTATGGCTGGCCTGGATCGCCATTTGTACGCCGCTGCCGGTGGCGGTGACCGCAACGCTGCCGGCGGCATTGCTGCCGCTGATGGTCTGGCCCTTGGTCAACAACTGGCCTTGGGATGGCGCCAATGCGGGCGCGTGGCTGCTCTCCTTCACGTTGATGCTGACGTTGTTGTAGGCGGTGTTGCCGTCGCCGGCGGCACGAACGCTTTGGGTCACGCCCTGGCCGCTACCAAGGCCCGCGCCACCGGTGATGTTGCCGCTGCCCTGTTCCGGGGTGCTGCCGTTGCCGGTTTGCTTGATGGTCGAGACGTAGAACTCGGGTTTGACGGTGGAGGCTTGGATTTGCATGGAACTGCTGGCGCCGATCAGGTCACCGCTGGCGTTGCGCCAAGTGCTGCTCATGACAATGCCGAAGCTGATGACTCGGCCGGGCATGACATAACGACCGCGCAGCTCGGCGAGCTCCTGGTCCTTGACTTCGATGGGTTTGAATCCGGCATGGGCATAGCCCGAGGCGGTCGCAGCCAGGCAGGCGAGCGACAGCCAATATGAAGTTTTCATGTGTTGCTCCCGGAGCGTCCTGCCCCTAGTGGTACTTATTTGTTATTGGCAGTAGTCGGCGATTAAAAGAAGTCGCTCTGTATGAAGCCGAAATCCATCAGTTCTGCATCCTTGACCGGGTTGAAACCGTCCAGCTTGTTACGTGCCGTCAGCGGTTGCGGAGGGCTGCGTAACGCGTTGGTCTTGTCATAACCCGGACCGACGATGGCAAAGACGATGCCGTTCCAGCTTTTGACGAAGTCCTCGTGGGAGTAACGTTTGTGACCCAGCACCGGGTCGCCGATGTAGACCCATTGCTTGTCGGCTCGCTGCAACACCACGAAGTGCTTGTAGCCGCGTATTTCCATCAGGACCACCACTGGAATCGTCACCGCCTCGAGTTTCTCAGGCGGTATCCGGTAGCCCCGGGCGCGCATGCCGATGGTTTCCACGTAGCGTTTCATGTCCAACATGGAAAACCCTTGGGTGCGAACCAGGTTCTGGTCGGCATTGATCAGCATGCCCTTGATGACGTGTTCTTCATCGACGTCCAGCCAATAGGCCTGGCGCAGCACCGTGGCCAGCGCGGCGGCGCCGCAACTGAAATCGGTTTTCTGCTCGACGATGTCGCTGAACTTACGCTCGCGCACGCTTTGCACCGGTTTGTAGACCAGCATGCCACCAGGCAGGGCAGCGACTGGCATCTGCGCGGCTTCAGCTACGCAGGCCATGCAGAGCAGCAGGGAAAGGGCAATCGTACGCATGATCGATACGCCTTGAGGGAACCCTGGAAAAAAAGCCCCGTTTCCGGGGCTTCGTTTCATGCGCGCTTACATGCAAGCCTTGCAGCCGGCTGCGATGGACAGCGAGTTGCTTTGCTGGTTGCCCACGCCTGCCGACACGTTGGCGCCGCCGTTGCCGGAGAAGCCGTTCATGGAGTTGGTCATGGTGGCGTTATTGATCACAGGGTTTTTCCAACCGTCACGGGTCAGCACTTGCTGGGTGTTGCTGCCGGCCAGTTCGAAAGTGCCCACGGCGGAGAACTTGAACTTGTCGTCATCGTGACCGCCGCCGTAGCCACCTTTGTTGCCCCAGCCACCGTGGTCATCGTCTTCGACGGTGCCGGTGCCTTTGGCCTTGAAGGTGCCAGAAGCGGCGTAGGTGCTGGTGAGGGTGTCGGTTTTGTAGGTCCGCACGCCTTTGTTGTCGACCACCAGGCCAGTGGAAGACTGGTCGGCCGAGGCGGAGGCTTGTGCGACGCGCCCCCCGGATACGGCGATGGCCAGGTTGTTTTTCTGTTGGTTGAAGTTACCGGCGGTCACGTTGATACCGATGTTGCCGGAGCCGTTATTGCCCGCGTTGGTGAGCGAGGCGTTGTTTTGAGTCGAGTTGTTTTTAACGTAGTTGTTGTTATTGACTTGAGTGGCGCTGGAGGCGGCAACCGCCGAGCCGAAGATGAAGCTTTCGTCTGCGGTGGCCAGGGCGGCGGCGTTGTCTTGCTGGTTGCCATCGCCGGCGGCAATGTTAGCGCCCATGTTACCGTTGCTGCCATTGAGCGAGTCAGTGGATTCAGCGGTGTTGCGGGTGGCCTGGTTGGTCACCACGTTGCCATCGCTGTTCTGCTCATCCAGCACCGTAGCCCCAGCGCCGGCATTGATGGAGAGCAGTTGATCCAGCGTTGGCCCTTGCTGATGGCCATTGCCATGGCCGTGGCCATTGCCGTGCCCGTTACTGTTTCCTCCAGCCTGTGCAGCCATTGCCATGACAGCGGCGAGAGCGAAAACCAATGGTTTGAGTGCCATTGTAGGTTTCATGGTGTTTCTCCTTGCGTGTCGTTGGTTAAGTGTCAGTGTTTTCTTATGCTTGCTGTACCGGGTCAGTCAGCGACCCGGATGCTCAGGGTGTTGGCCATTCGGTTCCCCACCCCGGCACTCTGGTTCACCTGAATCACCCCTCGGCTGCCGGTGAAGGCCTGGTCGCTGGTGACGACCTGGCGGCTGCCGGTTGGGGTGCCAGTTGCTCCTGAGTTCGGTAACAACGCCACGTTCTGTTGAGAAAGGGCGCTGTCGTCAATGCTCTGCGGTTGGGCACTGATGCCCACTCGCATGACATTGGCCATCTGGTTGTTGGCCCCGGCGGACTGGTTGACGCCCAGCACTCCGTTGCCGTTGGTGAAAGCGTTGCCGCCAATACGAGCGGTTGCGTTCATGGAAGGGTTGGCCTGCGTGTCGAGGCGTTGCTGCACGCTGGTGGTGGCGTGCGCGTGGGTACCAATGGCGATGGCGCGGGTGTTGGTCTGCTGGGTCTGGTCGCCCGCTGCCTGGTTGATGTTGAAGTTGCCGGTGTAATGGCTGCCGGAGTCCTGCAGATTGGCGTTACTGACCACCGCCACACCTGGATCGGCGAGCGCAATGGAAGAGCCAAGCAGGGCGAGTAGCAACAGGGCAGGCTTCATGTCACTGGCCTCCCGCCAGCCGACCCAGTGGGGCCAGGCCGGAACTCAGTGAGCGATTGATGGTGCCGGAGATCGCGCCACCGCTACCGCCACCGTGAGCGGCATTCATGCCTGGCATGCCGTTAGGGTTGGTGACGACATTCAGGCCCTGCACGCCGGTGTTCGGATTGACGGTGTTGCGGATCGACGAGCCGCTGGCGACGCTGGCGAATTCGCCGTCACTCAGTTCGGTGCTGGTGGTCGCTTGATTGATTCGATCGGAGGGGTTGGCGTTGACGGTGGTCGGGTAGGGGTCTTTGCCTCCGTTACGACCGATGTGAATGGGTTGCACGTCACGGTTGAGCACAATGACGCCGTTGCCCTCGGCCTGCACGGGTAGGCTGAGCGTTGCGCTGGCAGCGCAGCCGATCAACAGCAGGCAGGTCAAACTTCTCTCGAAAGTCCCCACGGCATCGATTCCTTCTTCGGTGGGCTGGCCCTGGTCCAGCGTTGCGAAGTGAGGCAGAGCAGGTGTTGTGCCGCTTTTTAAAAAACTTTAATAATCAGTGGGTTGGGTTTTTTTGATGGCGTCCGCGATGCGGATCTGTTTCATCCGTGAGACAGGGGCACGGTAGCTAATGGCCGTGCGCTATCGCTTGGCTCTGGAGCAGGGCCTGCCGGAGGGGTGTTTCAATAACTTAACAACAGCGATGACAATTCCGTTGATACGCTCTGGAGCCGGGTTTGCCGCGGTTGGGCTGTATCACGAATGAAACAACACGGTCTGGGTGACGATCAGGACTGAAGCAGTCGGGTTACAGCTGCAAATACCTGATCCCGGCGTTGCGCCCAGTCACCTTCAATCACCTGGAGGGGTTGTTGATGTCGGACCAGCCAATCCTTGAGCGCTTGGAAAAACTGCATCCGCTCTTCCAGCGCAGGCTGGCATCGCAGGCCGTCACCGGTCCATTCGACCTGTTCGGGGCTCAGCAGCAGGTGCACGTCGTAATGGCGCGCCAGCAAGGCCGGCTCGAGCCAGGCTGGGCAATCATCGAACAGGGTCTGGCTCCAGAGGATATTGCTCAGTAGATGAGTATCGAGGACCAGCAACGCCGGATGACGGACACGGGCGGCGTCCTCCCAGGCCAATTGGCCGCTGGCGATGTCGGTGATGTCGGCCAGGCAGGTGTCGCGCTGGGTCTGCTCCATGAAGTGGCGAACGTATTCATCCACCCGCAAACCGCCGAAATGCGCCTGCAATTGTGCCGCCAGCCAGCTCTTGCCGCTGGATTCCGGGCCGGTAAGCACCACCACCTTCATGCGCGCAGGGCCGGGTCGGCGCGCCATTCCCGCCAGCCTTGCACGGCCAACAGGGTGAACAGGGCGTAGAGCGCGGCGGTCAGGTGCAGGCCTTTGTAGATGAACAGGCCAACGAAGATGATGTCCAGAGCGATCCACAAAGGCCAGCATTGCACGCGTTTCTGCGCCATCCACCACTGGGCCACGAGGCTGAAGCCGGTGAGCGCGGCGTCGAGCCAGGGCTGGGCGGCGTCGGTCCAGTGCGCCATGGCGGCGCCCAACAGCAAGCTGCCTGCGGCACCGATGGCCAGGCCGAGCAACACCGACGGTCCACCCAGGCGCGTCACCTGGCGCCCCTCGTGATGTCGCCCGGCGCGGGTCCATTGCCACCAGCCATAGAGCTGCAGCACGGCGTAGATCACCTGCAGCAACATGTCCGAGTACAACTTCACCTCGAAGAAAATCCAGCTGTACAGCAACACCATGACCAGGCCGATCGGCCAGCACCAGGGGTTCTGCTTGACGGTCAACCAGACAGCAATCACGCCGAGGGCTGCGGCAAACAGTTCAAGCCCGGACATGGCGGTTCCTTGGGGAAGTAGAAGAGGGCGGGGATTGTAAACGTTATGGCGTGGGCAGCTCCAACTTCAATGTTGAATGTGCCGTGGCGAGGGAGCTTGCTCCCGCTGGGTTGCGTAGCGGCCCCTTTTTTGTGAGTGCTTCGCACTCAAGCGGGAGCAAGCTCCCTCGCCACAATGAATCACAACAGTCTTAAGTAAACATACAAGGAGCTTTTGCCGTTAGACCCGGAACTGCTTGAGCAGCCCGTTCAACTCTTCGCTCAGCGCCTTGAGGCGTGTGCTCGCCAGGCTGGACTGTTCGGCCGCGATGGCAGTGCTGTGGGACAGACCTGCCGCTTGGGTGACGTTCTGGTTGATGTCTTCCACCACATGGGCCTGTTGCAGGGTGGCGCTGGCGATGGACGCATTCAGGCTGTTGAGGTTGCGCAGGGCCTGGCCGATGGCATTGAGGCTGGCCCCGGCAAGACCGGCCTGTTCGATGGTCAGCTGCGAGGCGCGGCTGCTGTCGCTGATGACTTTCACCGCGGCTTCGGAATGGTTCTGCAGGCGTTCGATCATCGCTTGGATTTCAGCGGTGGACTTTTGCGTGCGCTGGGCCAGCAACCGCACTTCATCGGCCACCACCGCAAAGCCCCGGCCTTGCTCACCGGCACGAGCGGCCTCGATGGCGGCGTTGAGGGCCAACAGGTTGGTCTGCTCGGCAATGGAGCGGATCACCTCCAGCACACTGCCGATCTGGGTGCTTTCGCTCGCCAGGGTGCGGATCACTTCCACGGCTTGATCGATGGTCTGGGAGAGGCGGTCGATCTGTTGCAAGCTGCCGTCGATATTGACCTGGCCTTGCTGGGCCTGGGATTCGGCGTCTCGCATTTCGCTGGCGGCGTGTTCGGCGTTTTTCGCCACGTCCTGCACGCCATAGGTCACTTCATTGATTGCAGTGGCCACCAGTTCCATCTGTTGCGACTGCTGCTGGCTGCGCTCCTGGGCCTGGGCGGCGTCGTTGCCCAACTCGTTGGAGGATTGTCCCAGCGCGCCGGCTGAGGCTTGCAACTGGGTCACCACTTGCCGCAGCTTGGCGGTGAAGGCGTTGAAGTGCCGCGCCAGTTGCGTGACTTCGTCCTGGCCGTGGGTGTCGAGGGTGCGGGTCAGGTCACTTTCGCCGCTGGCGATGTTGGCCATGGCGTTGACCGTTTCCTGCAGGGGGCGAACGATGCTGCGCACGATCAGGGTCAGCAGCAAGCCCATGAGCAGGGTGATGACCAGGCCGATCACCGTGGCCTTGATCACTTGCGATTGGAATTCGGCCTGCACGTCATCCACGTACACGCCCGAACCGATGATCCAGCCCCACGGCTCGAACAGTTTGACGTAGGAAGTCTTGCCCACCGGCGCCTCGGCACCCGGTTTAGGCCAGAGGTAGTTGATCATGCCGGCGCCCTTGGACTTGGCGATGGCAACCATCTCATTGAACAGCGCATAACCGTTTGGATCGCGGATCGCCGAGAGGTTCTGGCCTTCGAGTTTCGGGTTGGCCGGGTGCATGACCATGACCGGCGTCAGGTCGTTGATCCAGAAATAATCAGTCTCGTTATAGCGCAGGCCACGCACGGCGCTGAGGGCCTGTTTTTGCGCAGCGTCGCGAGTCAGGGTGCCGGCCGTTTCCAGGCTATGGTAGTAGGTGAGCACGCCACTGGCGGTCTGCACCACATGCTGGGTTTTCTGCACCTTGGCTTGATAAAGGTCGCTGTGGATCTGTGCAAGCATCAAGGCGCCCAACGTGAACAACATCACGATGGCCACGATCAGGATGAGCCACAAGCGTCGGCTGATCGACACACTGCGCAAGCTATTCATACGCTGTCACTCCGGTTTCTTGTTCTTGTCATAACGATGGCCGGCACCTTAGCGCCTGCCAGGAACGCGTGATTGACCTGAGTCACAACGCGGCAGCGTTATCAGGGCTTGTCTGATAGGATTTCGGCCCCGCAGCGAAAAACCTGAGCCCGAGTTGATTTTTCATTGGTCTTTTTTGAACGGTCGCCGTTATCTTGCTCCCGCTGCGTGCACCTGCATAACACTTGATTAGCAATGAGACCTGCACAAACAAGGTCTTTTTTGGGGGATGAATGGATTTGTGGACCGCCTTTTCGGCACTGATTCTTGGCGTGGTAGAGGGCTTGACGGAGTTTCTGCCGATTTCCAGCACGGGGCACCAGATCATTGTCGCTGACTTGCTCGAGTTCGGCGGCGAGCGCTCGATGGCGTTCAACATCATCATCCAACTGGGCGCGATCCTGGCCGTGGTCTGGGAGTTTCGGCGCAAAATCTTCGACGTGGTGCTGGGTTTACCCACTCAACCCAGCGCACGCCGGTTTACCGCCAATCTGCTGATCGCATTCCTGCCCGCCGTGGTATTGGGCGTGCTGTTTGCCGACCTGATCCACGAGTACCTGTTCAACCCGATCACCGTGGCCGCAGCACTGGTCGTGGGCGGCCTGGTGATGCTCTGGGCGGAGAAGCGCCAGCACCAGGTGCACGCCGAAACGGTGGACGAAATCACCTGGAAGGATTCGCTGAAAGTCGGTCTGGCCCAATGCATTGCGATGATCCCCGGCACCTCCCGTTCCGGCGCGACCATTATCGGTGGGCTGCTGTTCGGGCTGTCGCGCAAGACTGCGACCGAGTTCTCGTTCTTCCTGGCGATGCCGACCATGGTCGGCGCGGCCGTCTACTCGGGCTATAAATACCGCGAATTGTTCGTGCCGGCGGACTTCCCGGTGTTCGCCATCGGATTTGTCACGGCCTTTATTTTCGCCATGATTGCGGTCAAGGGCCTGCTGCGCTTCATTGCCAGCCATAGCTACGCGGTGTTCGCCTGGTACCGGATCGCCTTTGGCCTGTTGATCCTCGCCACCTGGCAGTTCGGTTGGGTGGACTGGACGGCTGCCAAGCCATGACCGATTCGGGCGTCCGCAAACACGCCGCGCGCGATGCCAGTGGGGCCGTGCAGCATCTGCGGCTCAAGCTGACGGTGTTTGCCCTGCTGTGTGCCTTGCCGCTGTTCGGGTCGCTCGTGCTCGGGCTGCGGGCGGTATCGTGGGTGCCGATGACCGCTTACGGGGTCGTCAGTGCGGTGGCATTCCTGCTGTACTGGAGCGACAAGCGCAAGGCCCGCACCGACGCCTGGCGGACCCCGGAGAACGTACTGCATGCCGTGGAGCTGGCAGGCGGCTGGCCGGGGGCATTGCTGGCCCAGCAGGTGTTTCGCCACAAGACCCGCAAAGTGTCGTTTCAAGTGGCGTTCTGGTTCATCGTGCTGCTGCACCAGGTGTTCTGGATCGACCAGCTGTTCCTGGGCGGCCATCTGCTGACGTTGTTCTGAGGGTCGCTACAGTAGCAAGCCGACCTGCGTGCGCTTGGGCAATTTGCTGACCACCAGTTGGTGAGAACGTTGCAGCAAGCCACGCAGTTCATCGGCACCCAACGGGTAGGGCACTTCCATGATGACCCACTGGGCCCGTGCCAGATAAGGCGCCGGGTGAATGCCCGGGCGGTCGCAATGACCGAGGAACAGATCCTTGTCGACCTTGAACGCCAAAGAGTCGCCCCGCAGGCCCTGCAAGGCGAACATCTTGTTCCCGGCGATGGAGAACACCCGTACACCGCCCCATTTGTAGTCTTCCCGGGCGCCAGGCAAGCCCAGGCAAAACCGCGCGACGTCCTCTTCGCTCAACCTCATATCGTTCTGTCTCCACAGCTCTCAAAAGCTTCCACCAAATGGTCGATCCATGCGCGCACCGCCGGCAGCACGCCGCGACGGTGCGGGTAGACTGCCTGCAGCCAGCCATCGGGCAGCGACCATCCGGGCAGTAATTCCACCAGTGTGCCGTCCTGCAATTCCTCCTCGCAATACATGCTGGGCAATAAGGTAAAACCCAGGCCTGCAAGGACACAGGCTTGACGCACGACGAAGTCATCGATGCCCAGGCGTGCTTCAAAGGCCAGTTCGACACTCTGTCCGTCGGTCTTGAGCAGGCGCAGGTGCACCAGGCGATCAGCCTCCAACGCACCCAGCACGGGCAATTGCTTGAGATCCTCTGGGGTTTCGATCCGGCGTCCTTCGACGAGCGCCGGGCTGGCGACCATGATCAGCCGCGCCTGGCGCAGGCGCCGGGTCATCAGCTGCGGGTCTTCGTCGCCGAGGTCGCGCACGCGCAGCGCTACATCAATGCCTTCGCTGACCAGGTCCACACGGCGGTTCATCAGGCTCATTTCCAACTGCACCTGGGGAAACTTCGCCAGGAATGTCGCGATCACGCCGGGCAGGATCTGGTGCGCCAAGCCTACAGGGCTGGAGACGCGCAGACGTCCCCGGGGTTCGCTGGACATGCTCGCCACCGTTTCATCGGCCATCTCGGCTTCCAGTAGCATGGCCTGGCAATGGCGCAGGTAGCGTTCGCCGACCGCTGTCAGCTTCAACTGGCGCGTGGTGCGCTGCAGCAGGCGGGCATCGAGGCGTTCCTCGAGCTCGGCGATACGCCGCGAGAGCCGCGACTTGGGAATGCCCAGCAGGCGCCCGGCGGCGGCGAATCCACCGGCTTCGACGACTTTGGCGAAGTAGTACAGATCGTTGAGGTCTTGCATGTCGCGCTCGATTGTCCTGTCAGTGGAACGAACTATCGCATTTTTGCGGGCTTATCGGTTATTGGTTTCATCCATAGGATTGTCCCCAATTGATCGCTAGGTCGCGATCCTCACTTGGAGAGCATTCACATGAAACTTCTGCACATCGATTCGAGCATCCTCGGCGACAATTCCGCTTCCCGCCAATTGAGCCGTGAAGTGGTCCAGGCTTGGCAAGCCGCCGAGGCGGATGTGGTCGTGACCTACCGTGACCTGGCCGCTGACGCCATCAGCCACTTTTCCGCCCAGACCCTGGTCGCGGCCGGGACCAGCGCCGAGCTGCGCGACGCCGCCCAACGACACGAAGCTGAACTCAGCGCCACCACGATGGCCGAATTCCTGGCCGCCGATGCCATCGTCATCGCCGCGCCCATGTACAACTTCACCATTCCGACCCAGCTCAAGGCCTGGATCGACCGCATCGCCGTGGCCGGGCAGACATTCCGCTACACCGAAGCAGGTCCGGAAGGTCTGTGTGGCGACAAGAAGCTGGTGATCGTTTCTACTTCGGGCGGGCTGCATGCCGGCCAGCCAAGCGGAGTGGCCCATGAAGAATATCTGAAGGTAATGTTCGGTTTTCTCGGCATCACCGACATCGAGTTCGTCCGCGCCGAGGGCCTGGCTTACGGTGACGACATGCGCACCAAGGCCATGAGCCAGGCCAAGGCGCAGATCGGCGGGCAATTCGCCGCTGCGTAAGGCTTGTGTAAAAACTCCATGCCCTTCGGGCAAGCTGCGTAAAACTCTGTATTCTGGTCGTCGTGGACGGCCAGGGTGCGGAGTTTTTTGCGTCTGGCATCAGGCTTTTGTGGCGCAGGTTATGCACGGCCAAGGCGGCAGGCAACAGGATCCCCTGTTTGCTGGTGAGGATTAGATTCGATGACACGTATTGGTGCAGGGCTACTGCTGTGCTTGCTCGGCAGCCTGGCTTCAGTGCAGGCCGCACCGGCGCCGCATCCACATTGGAGCGCCGGGTTCCATGAACTGAGCTTTCTCGATCCGCTGGATCAGCAGCCGATGCACGCCATTGCTTTTTATCCCTCCATCGATAAGGAACAGTCCAGCCAGTTGGGGGGCTACCAGATCGACGCCGCGCCAGAGGCCCAGATCGCCATCGGCCGTTTTCCGTTGCTGATGTTGTCCCATGGCAACACCGGTACACCACTGGCCCTGCATGACCTGGCCACCTCCCTGGCGCGCAAGGGATTTGTGGTGGTGGCGGTGATTCATCCCGGCGACAACGCCCAGGACCATAGTCGGCTCGGTACCCTCAGCAACCTGTATGGCCGGCCGATCCAGATTTCCGAAGCCATCACCGCGACGCTGAATGACCCGATGCTCTCGCCGTTCGTCAATGCAGGGCAGGTGGGGGTGATCGGTTATTCCGCCGGTGGCGAAACCGCGCTGATCCTGTCCGGTGCGACGCCGGATCTCAATCGCCTGCGTCATTACTGCCAGGAGCGGCCGGATGACCGTGACGCCTGTAACACCCAGGGTGAACTGATCGCTGATCGTGACGACCTACAGCCGGTGGCCGACCCTCGCGTTCGGGCGTTGTTGCTCATGGCACCGTTGAGCTTGAAGTTCGGTCGTCATACCCTGGCTGACGTGCATGTACCGGTGTTGTTGTACAGCGGGGATGGGGACAAGCTGGTGGCCTTTGATAAGAATGCTGCGGCGTTGGCTCGCAAACTGCCCACGGCACCGGATTTCAAGACCCTGGCGGGGGCGGGGCATTTTGTGTTTCTGGCGCCGTGTACCGATGAGCAGATTGCGGCGATGCCGGCGCTGTGTACGGATGCTGATGGTGTTGATCGTAAGGACATTCATCGCACTATGATTTCGGAGGCTAGCCGGTTTTTCAGTGATGCCTTGGGTAAATCGACCCGGGCGGGGTTGAGGACGGCTGATCAATGATCGGTGGATTTGAGGCTGATTCTTTGTTCTGAGGTTTGTGTGTATATCCGTTTTTTTGTAACGGCGGCTGGCGGTTCCGCCCTTACGGCGGGTCACTTTCGAAAAGCGTGTACGGACCGGACACATGGTTGACACCTGTGCGGAGACATAGTGGACACATTATGCGCCGTAGTCAGGGTTATTCACGTCGAAGGTCCGTAAAAAGTGATGGCAGAAATAGACGTCAAACAAGCCATCGCTTTCAGCGTTAGGGCGTATTGCGATGTGCTGTCCTACCAGTCCTTTGGCGATGCTGAAGTAGCGTTTCTGGAAGCGAAATCGACTGTGATACACCTTGGCCAACACATCATCCGGACCATATTCAAACTCTGACAGTTGCTGCGGATACGCCCAGGGGCTGCTCCGATAGCGGTCCATAGGCACCTTGTAGCCCAGCGCCTGATGGGGGCGCTGCAGGTTATAAACCTCACGCCATCGATCAAAAGCCGATTGAGCGTCCATTAGCGTGGAAAAATGACGCCCATCCAGCACCTCTGCTTTGAGTGAGCGGTGGAAACGTTCGATCTTTCCATTGGTTTGAGGATGGCGAGGACGGCTGAAACTGATCCGGATCCCCAGGCGAATCAGCCAGATACTCAGCTCTGTCACTTCACCCGGATTGCGTGGCGAGCCCCAAGGTGGGCCGTTATCGACGTTGATACGCGCCGGCAAGCCATAGCGTTGAAAAACCTCGATCATCCTCTCCTTCACCGTGGCTCCCCGTTCGTTGTCACAAGCCTCAATGGCTAGGCTGAACCGAGAGTGATCGTCCAGCAGGGTCAGGGGATGGCATCGACCTTGTTGCAGCGCAAAATGCCCTTTGAAATCCATCTGCCAAAGATCATTAGGCGCGTCGTGTTCAAATCTCAGCGTTGCCGATTGCTCTCTCTGAGAAGGCTGGATCAGGCCGTGCCGGTGCAAGACATTGGTGACGGTGCTGGGGGCGATACGCTTTTCCAACAGGCTGCTAATCGTGCGTCCGCCCCATGCCGGATGGGCCTGCCTAAGGGCGACGACTTGTGCCTCCATGGCGGCCTGGGTCAGTTTGGGGCTGGTCGCGGGTCTGCGGGACTTCTCTTGCAGACCCTGCTGACCATGCGCCTTGTAGCGATCTAGCCACTTGTAGGCTGTTTGCGGGCTGATGCCGAATCGTCGACACAGCTCACGTTTATTGCTGCCGGGTTGCCGTGCTAAGGCAACGAACTCTTCTTTCAGGCTCATGGCGTCTCTCGTGGTCCAGGGCATGATGGCTTTCCGGCGAAATTGGCTCGCTGGAAAGTGTCCACCATGTCCCCGCACACCCGTCAACCATGTGTCCGGTCCGTACAAAAAGCGCGAAAGTAACCAAAGCGCTCATGCCCCACCACTCGGTGCCTCGCTAGGGCTCGGCATGCCCGAACGCAGGCATTGCTCCGTGGGCCGCCGCGAAGGGCCATCCATGGCCCAGCGCGGCTACCTCGGCATCCATGCCGAGGTGCCCACTGCGCAACACCTGCGTTCGGCCAGCGTGGTTAATGGGGCGTCGAGATCAAAAGCAAGATCAAGATCAAGATCAAAAGCAAAGCAGAGCGGGGGTATGTCCAGCCTCTGTGTGGCTGAACCACTGCTATCGCGAGCAAGCTCGCTCCCACATGGAGTTGTGGGTGTTCACAGCATCTGCACACGACACAAAAAAACTGTGGGAGCGAGCTTGCTCGCGATGGCGTCAGCACAGCCAACATCACCACAAACTGACCCTCCGCTTTCGCGAGCAAGCCCGCTCCCACAGGAGGAACGCATTCACGCTAAGCCAGGTCGGCTATAAGGCCGCCTCGCGTACGCTTTTGATCGTGGGCGCCCCGTTAAACCACGCTGGCCGAACGCAGGTATTGCGCAGTGGGCAACCCGGCATGGATGCCGGGTTAGCCGCGCTGGGCCATGGATGGCCCTTCGCGGCGGCCCACGGAGCAATGCCGGAGTGAGGGCACACCGAGCCTAGGCGAGGTGCCGAGTGGTGGGGCAAGAGCGTTTTGCTTACTTTTCGCCGGGCCGCGCAGGCTTCTCAAAAGTGAGCCGCTGTAAGAGCGGAACCCTAAGAAGCCGTTACCGCAGCAATGGATATGCACCCAAAACTACGCCCACAAATAAAGCCGCGCAACTATCGACCTCCCCCCGAAAAAACAGCAATCAATAATCGGCTCTGACGGCTCGACGCCGCAGCAGCAAAGTCAATCCCAACCCAATGATCGACAACAACGCAGCACAGAAAAAGATCGACGAATACCCAAGGTTCAAAGCCACCGCCCCCATCAACGGACCGGCAATCGCCAAGGCCAGGTCAAAGAACACCGCATAGGCACTCAACCCGGCACCCCGACTGGTATTCGGCACCTGCTTGATGGCCTCCACCCCCAACGCCGGATACACCAGCGACAGCCCGAAACCAGCCAGCCCCGCGCCGATCAGCGCGAACGCAGTGGAAGGCGCCAGCCAAAGCAACACCAGCCCCAGGGTTTCAATGCTCATGCAGACAATGGCCGAACTGAAACCACCGAAGCGGGCGATGCTGGAGATGAACAATAACCGCGCCAGAATGAAGCAGACCCCGAAGACCGTCAGGCACCAGGCCGCGCCGGTCCAGCCGCGACTGACGTAAAACAACGTGATGAACGTGGTGAGCGTGCCGTAGCCGATCGAGGCCAGGCTCAGGCTCGCCCCGTACGGCGCGATGCGCCCGAACACGGCCCAAAAAGGCAGGCGCTCGCCGCGAATCACCGGCACCGACGGCTTGTTGCGAATCATCAACAGCGCCGCACCGGCCAGCAACGACAAGGCGACGCCCAGGCTGGCGAAGCCCAGCTCACCGACCATCACCACCCCCAGCGGCGCGCCGATGGCGATGGCCCCGTAAGAGGCGATGCCGTTCCAGGAAATCGAGCGGGCCGTGTGTTCCACGCCGACCTGGCCCATGCACCAGCTGATCGTACCCACGCCAATCAGGCCTTGGGCCACGCCGAGCAACAAACGGCCGGCAATCAGAATCAGCAGGCTGGGTAGCGGGAAGCTTTGCAGTAAGGTCGAGATCAACGTCAGCACGCCGCTGAGCACAATCCCCGACAAGCCGTAGACGATCGCCCGCTTGGTGCCGACGCTGTCCGACAGTCGCCCGGCCATGGGCCGGCTGAGCAGTGTCGCCAGATACTGTGAGCCGATGGTCAGCCCGGCCACCACCGCGCTGAAGCCCAACTGTTCGTGGACATACCCCGGCAACACGGCAATCGGCAGGCCGATGCAGAGGAAGGCGATGAAGGTGTAGAAAACGATGGAGACGATCTGCAAGGTGATCGACAGGGAGCTGGGGGCGGAGGAGGGCGTGGGCATGGGGCTCGTTCGCGGGCGGCGGTAAGAGAGCCTCATCATGGCGCGAGGTGGGGATAAAAGAAAGCAGGCTAACTAAATGTGTTTGGGAGACTGGGTGTTCAGGCTGGATTGATGTGGGATGTGCTACCGCCATCGCGAGCAAGCTCGCTCCCACAGGTTTTCTACCCTTGAAATACAAAAAGCCCCGTCACAACGGACAGGGCTTTTCACTTGCAGCTTGAAGCTTATCGCTCAGTTCTGCTCTTAGAACACCACACCCTGACTGCGCAGGTAATCGTCATAGGTGCCGCTGAAATCGACGACGCCGTCGGCGCTCAGCTCGATGATGCGGGTAGCCAGGGACGATACGAACTCGCGGTCGTGGCTGACGAAGATCAGCGTGCCCGGGTAGTTTTCCAACGCCAGGTTCAGCGCTTCGATGGATTCCATGTCCAAGTGGTTGGTCGGTTCGTCCATCACCAGCACGTTGGGCTTTTGCAGGATCAGCTTGCCGAACAGCATGCGACCCTGTTCACCACCGGAAATGACCTTGACCGACTTGAGGATCTCGTCGTTGGAGAACAGCATGCGGCCCAAGGTGCCACGCACCAGTTGTTCGCCACCCTGGGTCCATTGGCCCATCCAGTCGAACAGGTTGACGTCGTCTTCGAAGTCGTGGGCGTGGTCCTGGGCGTAGTAGCCCAGTTCCGCGGCGTCGGTCCATTTCACGGTACCGGCATCCGGTTCCAGTTCATTGACCAGGGTGCGCAGCAACGTGGTCTTGCCGATGCCGTTCGGGCCGATGATCGCCACGCGCTCGCCGGCTTCGACGGTGAAGCTGAAATCCTTGAACAGCGGCTTGCCGTCAAAGCCTTTGGCCATGCGCTCGACGATGACTGCCTGGCGGTGCAGCTTCTTGGTCTGCTCGAAGCGAATGAACGGGCTGACACGACTCGATGGCTTGACCTCGGCCAGTTGGATCTTGTCGATCTGCTTGGCACGGGAGGTGGCTTGCTTGGCTTTCGAGGCGTTGGCCGAGAAACGGCTGACGAACGATTGCAATTCGGAAATCTGCGCTTTCTTCTTGGCGTTGTCCGACAGCAGTTGCTCGCGGGACTGGGTCGCCACGGTCATGTACTCGTCGTAGTTGCCCGGGAACAGGCGCAGCTCGCCGTAGTCCAGGTCCGCCATGTGGGTGCAGACACTGTTCAGGAAGTGACGGTCGTGAGAGATGATGATCATCAGGCTCGAACGCTGGGTCAGCACGTTTTCCAGCCAGCGGATGGTGTTGATATCCAGGTGGTTGGTCGGTTCGTCGAGCAGCAGCACTTCCGGGTCGGAGAACAGCGCCTGGGCCAGCAGTACACGCAGTTTCCAGCCTGGCGACACTTCGCTCATCGGGCCGAAATGCTGCTCGATGCCAATCCCAAGGCCCAGCAGCAGTTCGCCGGCGCGGGATTCGGCGGTGTAGCCGTCCATCTCGGCAAATTCGGTTTCCAGCTCGGCCACGGCCATGCCGTCTTCTTCGGTCATTTCCGGCAGCGAATAGATGCGATCGCGCTCGGCCTTGACCTTCCACAGTTCCTCGTGACCCATGATCACGGTGTCGATCACGGTGAATTCTTCGTAGGCGAACTGGTCCTGGCGAAGTTTACCCAGGCGCACGTTCGGCTCGAGCATCACCTGGCCGCCGGACGGTTCGAGGTCGCCGCCGAGGATTTTCATGAAGGTCGACTTGCCGCAACCGTTGGCGCCGATCAGACCGTAGCGGTTACCCGCGCCGAACTTGACAGAGACGTTTTCGAACAGTGGCTTGGCGCCAAACTGCATCGTGATGTTAGCTGTAGAGATCAAAGGTTTATCCTGCGGAACATTCAGAGTAGCTAAGGGTGCGGCAGTACCTGTTCAGTACCTGTTTGCGCGGGTCCCGACCGCGCAAAGGCGTCGCGGTCGCAAGCGCAAGGGTCCATCCGGCATAAGAGGACAGCAGCATACGGAGCGCCTGGCCCGAATAGACGTGCGCCGAAGCCGTGGTTTGCGGTATCGGCCAAAGGGGGCGCGTGATGTTTGGCGGCGATTGTACTGATCTGGCCGCATTAACGATAGGGTATTGCCCGGGCAAGACAGTTTTTCACATTTGAAGGGTAACTTTCGGTTACAAACTCTGGCTAAAATGCCACCTCATTCGATGCCTTTCCCCTTTGCCGCTTGGCTGGCCGGGGAAAATAGCCCCATTTCACTCCTGATGTGTGACGGAATCCGTGAAGCTCATCATTGTCGCGATCTATATCTTGTCCATCGGCTATGTGCACCTGCGCGGGCGCGTGCGACATGGACTGGCACGCCAGTTGAGCGACCACTCGTCCTTTCTCGCGCCGATCAATTGCCTGCTGTACCTGTGTTCCAGGTTTCCCGGCAAACCGTTCCTGAATCCGGCGGACTTCCCAGACTTGAGCCCGTTGCAAGCCCATTGGGAAGAGATCCGGGCTGAAGGCCAAAGCTTGCTGCAGGCGGGGGAGATCAAGCGTTCCAGTCAGTACGATGACGTCGGCTTCAACTCGTTCTTCAAGACCGGCTGGAAGCGGTTTTACCTGAAGTGGTACGGCGACAGTCATCCTTCGGCCATGAAGCTGTGCCCGCGTACCACGGAACTGGTGCAGAGCATCGGTTCGATCAAGGCGGCGATGTTCGCGCAGCTGCCACCGGGTTCGAAGCTGGTGCGACACCGCGACCCGTATGCGGGGTCCTACCGCTATCACCTGGGCTTGGAAACGCCCAACGACGCCGGCTGCTACATCAATGTCGACGGTGAGCATTACCATTGGCGCGATGGCGAAGCGGTGATGTTCGATGAGACATTCATTCATTACGCCGAGAACACCACCGCCGATAACCGCATCATTCTGTTCTGCGATGTGGAACGGCCCATGACGTTTCGCTGGGCCACTGCGTTCAATCGCTGGTTCAGCCGCACAGTGATGGCCGCCGCCGGTGCGCCCAACGATGCCGGCGACAAGACCGGTGGCTTGAACCGGGCGTTTTCCAGGCTCTATAAAATACGGCTCCAGGGTAAAGCGCTGAAGAAGCGCAACCGCAAGCTGTATTACCTGCAGAAATGGGCGTTCTTCGGCGGGTTGCTGGCGATTTTTGTCTGGATCTGAGTCACGTTCCATCAGTGATTGGTTTTTGCGCCTCCAGTTGTTCCCACATCCGCGCGGTGATCCGTTGTCGATGGTTGTAGCCTTCCCAAGGATCGGCGCCCAGGCCCTTGGCCCGATCAAGGGCCGTATAGATGTCCCATTGCTGGGCGTTGCGCAAACCGTCCAGTTCGGCACGGGCAATCGGGACGGATACCGGCAGGCCTGGCCGGGCTCGTACTGAGTAGGCGGTCACGGTGCTGGCGCCCCGGGCGTTGCGCAGGTAGTCGACGAATATTTTCCCGACGCGGTTTTTTGGCCCCATGGTCGCGGTGATCCGTTGCGGCATCTGCCGGGTCAGGAACTGAGAGATCGCCTTGGCAAACGCCTTGGTGCTGTCCCAGCCTTCACTTCGCGCCAGCGGCACGATGACGTGCATGCCTTTGCCGCCACTGGTCTTGAGAAAGGCTTGCAAACCCAGCTCGTCGAGCAGCGACAGGGTCAGGCGAGTCGCCTCGAGCATGGCGCGCCAGGGCAGGGATGGGTCGGGATCCAGGTCCAGGACGAACTGGTCTGGCGTTTCGATCCGGCCGTGGGTGGCCGTCCAGGTGTGCAATTCGAGCGTGCCCATTTGTGCCGCGCTGATGAGCGATTGCACGCTGTCGATTTCCATCAGGGCGGCATGGCCAGGGTCCAGCGCCGGATCCAGTTGTTTGATATGGGGAATGTCCAGGCGATCTGCGTGTTTCTGGAAAAACTGCTCCTCACCGATCCCGTCCGGAGCTCGCAACAGGGCAACGGGGCGCTGCTTCAGATGGGGCAGGATCCACGGGGCGATGTCGGCGTAATACTGCGCCAGCTCGGCTTTCTGGACGCCGCTGACACTGTCGATGACGCGCTCGGGATGGGTAATCGTCACGCCACCGACCTCCACGGCGCGGGCTTTGCTGCGGCGCTGAGGGTTGGGGGGCGGGTTTTTTATCGGCAAGGGCTGTTCGCGGATAACCCTGTTGGTGGGTGTGGTGGCCGGCAGGTCCAGGAAAACCGCCTGGCGCACCACGCCGTCACGGGTCCATTCGGCGAATTCGACTTCGCAGACCTGAGTCGGCTCTACCCAATGGACACTGCGGCTCTGTGTGGCGTTGAGCGGTGTGGCCAGCGGCGGCGTGTCACGCTCTTGGGTACAGAGTTGCTCATGTAACTGTTTGAGCTGGGATTGAGTGAATCCTGTACCGACCCGGCCGGCATACACCAGCCCCGACGGCCCGTTGACCGCCAGCAACAGCGCGCCGAAACCGTTGCGCTTGCCTTGCGCACGGGTAAACCCGACGATCACGAAGGCTTGGCGCAGGCGACACTTGAGCTTCACCCAATCGGCGCTTCGTCGGGACATATAAGGGCTGCCCAGGCGCTTGCCGACCACGCTGTCCAGTGAGAGGGCGATGGCGCTTTCGAGCATATCGTGCTGGCTGGCGGAAAATGCCTCGGAAAACCGCAGGCGCTTGCTGGCGTTGTTCTTCAGGACCTTCCTAAGTGCCGCGCGGCGTTCTTCCACCGGCTTCTGGCGCAGGTCGACACCATTGAGAAACGGCGCATCGAACAGGAAATACACCATGTCGACGCTGCGGCCGATCTCGAACGCCTGGCGCAGGGCGGCGAAGTCAGAGTGTCCGGTATCGTCCAACAGGACCAACTCACCGTCGAGCCAACTGTCCCCCAGGTTCAACTCGGCCAGGGCGTCGGCGTGCAGCTTCAGCCGGTCGGTCCAGTCCTGCTGAGTACGATTGAGCAACCGCACTTTGCCGTGTTCGATGCGGGTCAGCAGTCGATAGCCATGGAATTGCACTTCATAGAGCCACTCACCGGACGGAGGTTGTTCCACGGGCGTGGCCAACTGCGGCGATATACGTGCGGGAAGGCGGTTTTCGTCGGCGGTCCTGGCCCGTTGGGCGCGATGGGGCGACGATGGCTTGTTCTGCTCGGCATCGGACAGGCGGGCGTATTCACTCTCGGCATTGGCCATGACAGATTCCTTTGTATGACGGGCGCCCGGGTCTAGCCCCGAGAAGCCTTGGTGGCTTTTTTAGCAGGAGTGGACTTGCCGGTCTTCGTCGGTTTTGCAGCGGTTTTTGCGGCGGGCTTGTCCGCCGCCTTGCCTTTGCCACCCAGGCTGCGCTTGAGCAGTTCGGTGAGGTCGATGACATCGGCGGTCTTGCGTTGCTCTTCGCCCGGGTCGGTTTCCACCGCTTCGAGTCGGCCTTCGTTGGCCTTCTTCTCCACCAGTTCCATGATTTTGTCTTCGAAACTGTCGCGGTATTGTTCCGGCTCCCAGTCGGCGCTCATGTCCTGCACCAGGCGCTTGGCCATGTCCAACTCACCCTTGGCCAGGGTTGGATGAGTGACCTCGTCGCCCAGTTCCAGGATGTCGAGGTCACGCACTTCCGCCGGCCAGCGCAGCATCACCAGCACCAGGGCCGATTCCAGGGGCATGAGGGCCGCCAGGTGCTGGCGGGTGTGGAGCACGACGTGGGCCAGGGCCACTTTGTTGGTCTTGACCAGGGTTTCACGCAACAGCGCGTAGACTTTGCCGCCGCGCTTGTCCGGCGCCAGGAAGTACGGGGTGTCGATGTTTTGCAGCGGGATTTTTTCGCTGTCGACGAAGGAAAAAATATCGATGGTCTGGGTGGATTTGGGGTGGGCGGAGCGGATTTCCTCTTCGCTGAGCAGCACATACTGGCCTTTTTGATATTGCACGCCTTTGACGATGTCTTCCTTGGTCACTTCCTTGCCCGTGACTTTGTTGACCCGCTTGTAGCCCACCGGGTCCATGCTGCGCTTGTCCAACCAATCGAAATCCACACCCTGGGACGAGGTGGCCGACACCAGCGCCACAGGAATGTGGACCAGTCCGAAACTGATTGCGCCTTTCCAGATTGCCCGTGCCATGGTGGAGTTTCCTTGCCGGTGAATTCGTCTTTCTGGTGACCCTGGGGCCCTGGGAAAAGTTTCCACCGTGTGCTGCCTGATGCGCTGTGGAAGGCGGCTTGGAGACGCTTGGTTACATGTTCCAGGGGATTTTTTACTTAACAACGGCGAACCTGCGGCGTAGCGTGTTTTCGATATGCCTGAATCCATGAGGAGCTCCGATGAACAGGCTAATGTTCGCCATCATGACGCTACTGCTGACCACCGCTGCCCAGGCCGCTGTGCCTGGCGAGGGTGCCGTGCTCGTGGCCCAGAATCTGCCCGGCAACAACAACCCCTATAACAGCCCGACTCGCCGGGCCAATCCCAACAGCATGCAGGGCACCCAGCCCAATGTGCCGACGATCCGCAATAACCCGACGATTCCGACTCCTCGTCCACCGACCCTGGAAAACGGCGGCATTGGCAATGGCTACCCGCGTTCCGGCAAGCCGCCGGCTTCGCCACGACCCACTCTCGAATACACGCCGCCGCCCAGGAGCACGAATAACGGCAATCGCTAGGCGCTGAATCCTGGCTGTTTCTTTTCACACCACAGAAGGAAGTGTGCATGTTGCGTAAAACACTCCTGGCCGCCCTTTGCGCCAGCGCTGTTCTAACCCTTGCCACGCCGGTTTCTGCCGCGCAAACCCAGTCAATGAAAAGCGAGGAGGGCACCCTGGAGGTGACCACCGTGGTCAAGGGCCTGGAACACCCCTGGGCGGTGGCGTTCTTGCCGGATCAGCAAGGCATGCTGGTCACGGAGCGTCCCGGCAACCTGCGACTGGTGAGCCCCGATGGTCAATTATCGGCGCCGTTGAGTGGCGTTCCCAAGGTCTGGGCCAAGGGCCAGGGAGGCTTGCTGGATGTCGCGCTGTCGCCTGATTTCAAGCAGGATCGTACTGTCTACCTGTCCTATGCCGAGGCCGGTGAAGACGGCAAGGCCGGCACCGCCGTGGGCCGCGGGCAGCTGTCAGAAGACATGAAGCGGTTGAACGGTTTCGACGTGATCTTCCGCCAGCAACCCAAGCTGTCTACAGGCAACCACTTTGGATCACGCCTGGTTTTCGACCGGGACGGTTACCTGTTCATCACCTTGGGGGAAAACAACGACCGTCCGACGGCCCAGGACCTGGACAAGTTGCAAGGCAAGATCGCGCGCATCTATCCCGACGGCAAGGTGCCGGACGATAACCCCTTTGTCGGCCAGAAAAACGTACGGCCCGAGATCTGGGCCTACGGCATACGCAATCCCCAGGGAGCTGCCCTCAACCCCCGCAACGGTACGCTGTGGGAGAACGAGCATGGGCCCAAGGGCGGCGATGAACTGAACATCATCGAGCGCGGCAAGAATTACGGCTGGCCGCTGGCGACCCATGGCGACAACTACTCCGGTTCCCCGATTCCCGAAGCCCAGGGCAAGACGGCGCAAGGCACCCTCGGTCCTCACCATGTCTGGCCGGTGTCGCCGGGGCTCAGCGGCATGGCGTTCTACGACAGTGATCGTTTCAAGGCCTGGAAACACAACGTATTCATTGGTGCGCTGGTGTCCAAGAACCTGATTCGCCTGCAATTCCAGGGTGATAAGGTCGTGCACGAAGAGCGTTTGCTCGGCGAACTCGACGAGCGTGTCCGTGACGTTCGCCAGGGGCTGGATGGTTACCTGTATGTGCTGACGGATGAAGGCGACGGGGCGTTGTATAAAGTCGGCCTCAAATGACGCGATGCGAGCCACAGGACCCCACAGAGGCGGCACTTGATATTTGCCATTGACTTGCTGCCAACGCAACGCTAGTTTTCAGCCATGACTTTTACCGTACTGCGCAGCCAGCCAAGCATTATTACCGCCATTCCTTATTTGGCGGGCTAGCTGACGACTGCACCCAACCCGCCCTAGAGGCGGGTTTTTTCTTTCTGTCTCCGGGGTTGCATCCAACCAGGAGACCGCCATGACCGCTACCCGTACCGAACAAGCCCTGCTGGAACACTACGTCAAGAAAATCCTGGCCGCGCCGGTGTACGAACTGGCCGTGCGCACGCCGCTGCAAGCCGCGCCTGCGTTATCCGAAGCCCTGGGGAACCGGATCCTGCTCAAGCGTGAAGACCTGCAGCCGACCTTTTCCTTCAAGATCCGCGGCGCCTACAACAAACTGGTCCAGTTGACCCCGGCGCAGCGGGCCCGTGGCGTCATTACCGCATCGGCTGGCAATCATGCCCAAGGCGTGGCGCTGGCGGCGCGGGAACTGGGTATCTCGGCGAGTATTGTCATGCCCGTGACCACCCCGCAACTCAAGGTGCTGGGCGTGCGCAACCGGGGTGCTGAAGCATTGCTGTACGGGGAGAGTTTTCCGTTTGCCTTGGAGCATGCGCTGGACCTGGCCCGGCAGACCGGGCGGGAGTTCGTGTCGCCTTTCGATGATCCGGATGTGATCGCGGGGCAGGGCACCGTGGCCATGGAAATCCTGCGCGAGCACCCCGGCAGGCTGGACGCCATTTTTGTCCCGGTCGGTGGCGGTGGGCTGATTGCCGGCATCGCAGCCTACGTCAAGTACCTGCGTCCAGAAGTCCGCATCGTCGGTGTCGAGTCGCAACACTCCGCTTGCCTGCAGGCGGCGTTGGAGGCCGGAGAGCGGGTGACGCTACCGAGCGTGGGAACCTTCGCCGATGGTGTGGCCGTCGCGCAGATCGGCGCCCACGGTTTTGAGATCTGCAGCTTTTGTGTCGATGAGGTCATGACGGTTACCAACGACCAACTCTGCGCGGCGATCAAGGACATTTATGACGACACTCGCTCAATCACCGAGCCCTCGGGCGCCCTGGCGGTGGCGGGCATCAAGCAATATGTGGCCCGAACCGGCGCCCAAGGCCAGACCCTGGTGGCCATCGATTCCGGTGCTAACATTAACTTCGACAGCCTGCGACATGTGGCCGAGCGCGCGGCCGTAAATGCAGTTTGTCGGCCGATTCACACTTTTCTCGAAGCAGGCGACGGATGCCCTCTCACCCCGTTGCAATAGGGTCTACTCTAGCTTGCGACAGGAAGAAATCGATTGCAGTTTGCATGGTTTTATTCTCGTTTCCATGCATTCTGCACGACCGGTCCGGCGCCAGGCAAAGTTAAGTGATTGATTTGGATCAAGTCAGGGCGTCGTGAATTCAGGCATATTATTTGCGGGATAATCCAAGAGTTCATTTCACGGGCTCATTGATTAGAAACGCCAAAAACGAACGAACGGCACGGCATTCGTAGTCCCAGTCCGCATGGAAGAAAACGGACGAAAATACCGCCGTTGTACATAAATTGGCCGCCTCAACAGGAGAGAGTTGCCATGTTTTTATCTGCCCTCGAAATGCGAAACATCATTGAAAGCAGCTTGCTGCCCAAGCGCTCGCAATGCACGTTGTCACCCGATCTGTCGATGACCATCAAAATCTACGACGATCATGAAACCGACCGCGTGGCCCTGGTAAAAACTGGCATCGATGCGCAAAAACTCACGGGTTGCCGCGCAATCAACGATTTGATTGCCGAACTGCGCACCGAACTCGATCAGAACCACGGTCAGAACCAGCACCACAGTCCTGTCGGTAACCATTTTCATCAGCTTCATCGGATGACCGGGCGCTAAATACACGCCCTGTTCAATCACATCGACGCCTGGCCCGGTCATTGTCCGAGCCGGGCGTTTCTTTGTCCGCTACCCGAAGCGGCTTGGGTTCGTCAGTTCAATTGTTGCCGGTAAGGCAGGTCTGGCCCAGTCTTTGCGCAGGTCATGGCTGCGGCGCGTATGGCGAAGTCGAGCATGCTGCTGATCTGCTCCCGGCTCAGGGTGTTCAGGCCTTCGACCGTATCCAGTTGCTGTTCAGTGAGCCAGGTGATCAATGCGGCCTGGAAGGTGTCGCCTGCACCCACGGTGTCGGCGATTTTCACCGGGCAGGCGGGCATCGACCACGAGCCGTGTTGGCGACTGAACACCGTCGCGCCTTGGCCGCCGCGGGTCAGGAATACCAGCTGGCAACGGTGCTGCAGCCAGCCATCAATGACCGCTTGTGGCTCAAGCTCGGGGTAGAGCAGGCTCAGGTCTTCGTCGCTGACCTTGATCAGGTCGGCATACTGCACCAGCGTTGCGATCCGCGAGCGCCACAGGTCGATATCCGGCTGTGGGTTGAGGCGCACGTTCGGGTCCAGGCTGATCAGGCGCTTGCCGCTTTCGCGCTGCACCAGGGCCAATAGGGTGTCGGCGATTGGCTGGACCACCAGGGAGAACGAGCCGAAATGCAGGCCGCGCACCTCGGGGCCCAGTGTCGGCAGATGTGCCGGGCTCAGTTGCCGGTCGGCACAGCCCTCGCCGCGAAAGCTGTAGTGGGGCGAACCGTTGGCGCCTACCGCGACCATCGCCAGGGTCGTCGGCGCATCGAAGTCCAGCAGGTATTGGGCGCTGACGCCTTCGTTGAGCAGCACTTGTTGCAAGCGGCGGCCAAGGTAGTCGGTGGACAGCCCGGCAAACAGCGCCGACTCGACACCCAGGCGCCGCAAGCCGACCGCCACGTTGAACGGTGAACCGCCGGCAATGGCCTTGAAGTTCACTTGCGAGGCGGCTCCGCCCGCTTCGTTTTCACTGAAAAAATCAAACAGCGCTTCACCACACACCAGATACATAGTTGAACGCTCTCAAAGGGTTGCGACGTGTTGTCGATAAAGTTCATACGCTTGTTGGGCGACCGCCACGTGCTCGGCGATGGGCCGGGTTTCACTGCCCAGGTCGAGCTTGACGCAGCGCTCGCACAGGTCGGCCAGGTCTTCTTGTGCCCCTGAATGGCACCATGCGGCCTGAATCGCCGCGCCCAAAGCGGCGGCTTCGCTCTGTTCGGTGCAGATGACTGTCGTGTTCATGATGTCGGCGACGATCTGCCGCCACACCGGGCTCTTCGAGCCTCCACCAATCAAGCGGATGCTCTGGGCCTCGAGCCCGTTGGCCCGCAACAGGTCCAGGCCGTAGCGCAAACCGAAGGTCGTGCCTTCGACCACGGCCCGGCACAGATTGGCCCGGGTCAGGTTGGTGGTCGTCAGGCCCAGCAGGCTGCCGGTGGCATGGGGTAGGGCGGGAACGCGCTCACCGTTGAGAAACGGCAACATGCATACGCCCTCGGCGCCAATCGGCGCCTGGGCCACCAAGGCATTGAACGTGCCGATGTCCAGGTCCAGCAGCTCGCGAATCGCGCCAGTGGCGTTGGTCAGGTTCATGGTGCAGATCAGCGGCAGCCAGCCGCCGCTGGATGAACAGAACGCCGCCACCGACGGTTCCGGGCTGACCGCAGGTTCTGCGGCATAGGCGTATACCGTGCCGGAGGAGCCCAGGCTCATGGTGATCACGCCGGGCTGGATATTGCCTGTACCAATGGCACCCATCATGTTGTCACCGCCGCCGCTTGCCACCACGGCATTGGGGTTGATGCCCAGGTGCGCGGCAATGGCCGGCAGGATCCGACCGACCGGTTGGTGAGCGTCGATCAGTTCCGGCAACGCCGATTGCAAGCGGCCGCTGGGGTCGATGTGTTGCAGCAACGCGACGTCCCATTGACGGGTGCGCACGTTGAAATAGCCGGTGCCCGAGGCGTCGCCGTATTCGCTGCAGTGGCGGCCGGTGAGCCAATGATTGAGGAAGTCGTGGGGCAGCAGGATGCTGGCGATGCGGGCGAAAACCGCTGGATGCTGCTCGCGGGTCCACAGCAGCTTGGACACGGTGTAGCCAGGGGCAATGACCACACCCAGGCGTTCCAGGGAGCCGCTTTCGCCCCCCAGGTGCGCCAGCAGCCGATCGTTTTCCGGGGCGGTTTCGGTGTCGCACCAGAGCTTGGCCGGGCGCAGGACCTGGCCCTGGTCATCGAGCAACACCAGGCCATGCTGCTGGCCGGAGACGCCGACGCCGAGGATGGCCTGGCCATCGACCCCGGCGGCGGCCAGCGCCTGATGGGTCGCTTGGGTGAACGCGTCCAGCCATTGCTGGGTGTCTTGTTCACGGCATCCGTTGGGGCCGCTGATCATGTCGTGTGCAGCGGCACCCAGGCCCAGGACCTGGCCGCTGGCGGCGTCGAGGATCAGGGCCTTGGTGCCTTGGGTGCCGCAGTCGATGCCCAGGAACAGTTGTTGGTTTGCCATAGAAATCCTTGATATCAATGAACCGTCAGCACAGAACTGTTTGGACCGGGACATGGAACCTGTGGCGAGGGGATTTATCCCCGCTGGGCTGCGAAGCAGCCCTGACACTGACTACTCGGTGTGTCATATTCACTGAGTTGTTCATGTCTTGGGGACGCTTCGCGTCCCAGCGGGGATAAATCCCCTCGCCACAAAAAGCGACCGCATCCTAGCCTTAGTCTGCGTCAGCCAACACGCGCTCAAGCGTTCGCGTGACGCCATGCTCGCGCAAGCTATTACAGCACCATTCGAATGCTGCCACGAACTCCGGTGAACGGGGGATCGCCGTACCAAAGATTTCTTCCACTTCCAGCATCCGCTGGGTCACCAGGGCATCGTCAGCCACCAGCGCCTGACAGAACGCCGCCCGTGGATCGGGGATCGAATACGTCACGCCATTCTCGTCCACGCCCTTCAGGTACACGGCCCAGGCGGCCACCACCAGCGCCGCGCGCCGGGTTTCAGCGCCGTCGGCAATCAGCCGGTTGATGGTGGGCACGGTAAATTTTGGAAACTTCGACGAGCCGTCCGAACAAACCCGTTCCAACTGGTCGGCAATCGCCTGGTTGGAAAAGCGCTCCACCAGGGTGTTCTTGTAGTCGGTCAGGTCGATACCCGGCACCGGCGCCAGTTGCGGCGTCACGTCCAGGTCCATGTAGGCCCGAATATAACGCACGAACAGCGGGTCATTCATGGTCTCGTGGACGAAGCGATAGCCCTTGAGAAACCCCAGGTAAGTCAGCGCCAGGTGACTGCCGTTGAGTAGCTTGATTTTCATCTCTTCATAGGGCGAAACGTCATCGGTGAACTGCACCCCGACCTTTTCCCAGGCCGGGCGCCCGTTGACGAATTTGTCTTCCAGCACCCATTGCACGAAGGGTTCGCAGACCACCGGCCAGGCATCGTCGATGCCATGTTCGTCATGCAGTTGCAGGCGATGGGCGCTGCTGGTCATGGGCGTGATGCGGTCGACCATGGCGTTGGGGAAGCTGACGTTATGTTCGATCCACTGGACCAGCTCAGCGTCGCGCAAGGCGGCGAAGGCCAGCAGCGCCTTGCGGGTCACGGCGCCGTTGTGGGGCAGGTTATCGCAGGACATCAGGGTGAACGCTGGGGTGCCGGCGGCGCGGCGCTTGGCCAGGGCTGCACAGAGGAAGCCGAAGACAGTCTTCGGTTCGTTCGGGTGGGCCAGGTCATGCTGGATCTGCGGCAGGTGGGCCATGAACTCGCCGTTGCTGTCGTCGATGCAGTAGCCGCCTTCGGTGATGGTCAGCGAGACGATGCGGATCTGCGGGTCGGCCAGTTTGTCGATCAGCGCCTGGGCGCCGTCTTCGGCCAGCAGCATGTCGGCGATGGCACCGATCACCCGGACTTCGGTGTCGTCAGTGTCGCCCAATTCATACAGCGTGAAGAGGTAGTCCTGGCCGGCCAGGTCATCCCGGGCGCGACGGTCTTCGGCCCGCAAGCCGACGCCGCAGATGGCCCAGTCCAGGTCTGCACCGGTGTTCATCAGCGCATCGGTGTAATACGCCTGGTGAGCGCGGTGGAAGCCGCCGACACCGATGTGGGCGATGCCCTGGCGAATCTCGCTCAAGGAATAGGCGGGCAGGGCGACCTCGGGGCTGAGGTTGTGCAGGTTCTGTCGGTTGAGTTTCATCACAAGTCTCGGTAATCAGGCGGCGGCGCGCAGCGCACGGGTGACCGCCACGCCCTCGGCATCGAATAGATGGCAGTGTTCGGCGTCCAGGTGCAGGCTCAATTGCTCGCCAAAACGGCTCGCCAGGTCGCCGCGAACGCGCATGGTCAAGGCTTCGCCGGACGCGGTCACGACGTGGCAGAAAGTGTCGCTGCCCAGTCGCTCGCTCACATCGGCGGTGACTTGCAACGTGCAATCACCCGGTTGCGCCAGGTTCAAGTGCTCCGGACGAATCCCCAGGGTCACTGCGCCGCCAACGCTCAGGCTGGCGCCGCTCAATGGCAGGCTGATACGGGTGCCGGCATCCAGCAGGACTTCACAACCCTGGCCTTCAAGCCGCGTGACCTTGCCTTTGAGAAAGCCCATTTTGGGCGTGCCGAGGAATCCGGCGACAAACAGGTTGGCCGGTTGGTGATACAGATCGAGCGGCGAGCCGACCTGTTCGATGCGCCCGCCATTGAGCACCACGACCTTGTCGGCCAGGGTCATGGCTTCGACCTGATCGTGGGTCACGTAGATCATGGTCGCCTGCAGTTCCTTGTGCAGCCGGGCCAGTTCCAGGCGCATCTGCACGCGCAGTGCGGCGTCGAGGTTGGACAACGGTTCGTCGAACAGGAAGATTTTCGGATTGCGCACGATGGCCCGGCCAATCGCCACACGCTGGCGTTGGCCGCCGGACAGTTGCTTGGGCTTGCGCTCAAGCATCGGCCCCAGCTCAAGGATGCGCGCCGCTTCGTTGACCTTCTTCTCGACCTCGGCCTTGGGCACGCCGGCCAGGTCCAGGGCGAAGGACATGTTCTTGCGCACACTCATGTGCGGGTACAGGGCGTAGGTCTGGAACACCATCGCTAGGTCGCGCTTGGCCGGGCTGACTTCGGTGATGTCCCGGCCGTCCAGCTCGATGGTGCCGTCGCTGACCTCTTCAAGGCCGGCGATCAGCCGCAGCAGCGTGGACTTGCCGCAGCCTGACGGGCCGACAAACACCACGAACTCGCGGTCGTTCACCTCAAGGTCGATGCCCTTGATGATGGAGAAGCCTTCGAAACCCTTTTGCAAATTCTTGATTTTCAGATTGGCCATGATGATGGGCCTCCACTTCTGATGATTGTGTAAGGCGCGTTATTTCACGGCGCCGAAGGACAAACCGCGCACCAGCTGTTTCTGGCTGATCCAGCCAAAAATCAGGATCGGCGCGCAGGCCAGGGTCGAGACGGCGGACAACTTGGCCCAGAACAAACCTTCGGGGCTGGAGTAGGACGCGATCAGTGCCGTCAATGGCGCGGCTTTGGACGAGGTGAGGTTCAGTGACCAGAAGGCCTCGTTCCAGCACAGGATCAGCGACAACAGTACGGTAGAGGCCAGGCCACCCTTGGCGATTGGCAGTAGGACGCGAACCATCTCCTGCCACAGCGTGGCGCCATCCAGGCGCGCGGCTTCGAGGATGTCGCGAGGAATGTCCTTGAAGTAGGTGTAAATCATCCAGACCACGATCGGCAGGTTGATCAACGTGTAGATGATGATCAGCGCAATCCGTGTATCCAGCAGGCCAAAGCTCTTGGCCAGCAGGTAGATCGGCATCAGCACGCCCACTGGCGGCAACATCTTGGTGGAGAGCATCCACAGCAACGTGCCTTTGGTGCGCTGGGTTTCATAGAACGCCATGGAGTAGGCCGCCGGCACCGCAATCAGCAGGCAAAGGGCGGTGGCGCTGAAGGAAATCACCACCGAGTTCCAGGCGAAGCTGAAGTAATTGCTGCGCTCGTTGATGTGCAGGTAGTTCTCCAGCGTCGGCGTGAAGATGAACTGCGGCGGCGTGGCGAACGCGTCGATTTCGGTCTTGAAGCTGGTCAGCACCATCCAGAAGATCGGGAAAAAGATCAGGATCGCGATGGCCCAGGCCAGCGTGCCCAGCAGCAGGCTTTGCAGGCGACGGGATTGTTGAAGAGTCATGGCGACGGCCTCAGTTCTTGTCAGTGAGGTTTTTGCCAATCATCCGGACCAGGATGATGGCGGCGATGTTGGCGATGACCACGGCAATCAGGCCACCGGCCGAAGCCATGCCGACGTCGAACTGCACCAGTGCCTGGTTGTAGATCAGGTAGGCCAGGTTGGTGGAGGCGTAGCCAGGGCCACCGTTGGTGGTGGTAAAAATCTCGGCGAACACCGACAGCAGGAAAATCGTCTCGATCATCAGTACCACGGCAATCGGGCGAGCCAGGTGCGGCAGGGTCAGGTGCCAGAAAATCGCGATGGGACCGGCTCCGTCCAGGCGCGCGGCTTCCTTCTGTTCCTGGTCGAGGGACTGCATGGCGGTCATCAGGATCAGGATCGCAAAGGGCAGCCATTGCCAGCTCACGATGATGATGATCGACAGCAGCGGGTAGTGGGCCAGCCAATCCACCGGCTGCGCGCCGAACAATTTCCACACCGAGGCGAGGATCCCCGAGACCGGGTGGAAAATCAGGTTCTTCCAGATCAGCGCGCCCACGGTGGGCATGATGAAAAAGGGCGAAATCAGCAGCACCCGTACGATGCCGCGTCCAAAGAACTCGCTGGCCTCCAGCAGGGCACTGATCAATACGCCGAGCACGATACTGATCAGCAACACGCTGCCCACCAGCAGCAGGGTGTTGGTGGCGCCGGGCATGAAGCCCGAATCGGTCAGGAAGTAAGTGAAGTTCTCCAGCCCCACGAATTCGTTTTCGCCGGGGTAGAGCAGGTTGTAGCGGATCATCGAGAAATAGACGGTCATGCCCAGCGGCACGATCATCCACAACAGCAACAAGGCGACCGAAGGGCTGACCAGGAACCAGCCGGGGTTCGCCAGACGGACCTTGCGGGTCGGAGGGGCAATCTCGAGGGGGGCTTTGGCGGTTGTCGTTGAACTATTCATGGCATTGAACCGATTTTGTGCAGGCCTACAAAAATCCCCTGTGGGAGCGGGCTTGCTCGCGAATAGGGCAGCACATCCAACATCAATGTGACTGATAGATCGCTTTCGCGAGCAAGCCCGCTCCCACAAAAGGCGGAGCGGCGGCGCGGGTTACTTGGGATACCCAGCGCGTTTCATCTCGCGTTCGGTGGTGGACTGCGCGGCGGTCAACGCCTGGTCCACAGTCTGCTGGCCGGTCAGCGCGCCCGAAAAGAATTTGCCCACCTGGGTGCCGATGGCCTGGAACTCGGGAATCGTCACCAACTGGATGCCGACGTAGGGCACTGGTTTGAGGGTTGGTGCTTTCGGGTCGGCGACTTTCAACGACTCCAGGGTCACCTTGGCAAACGGCGCGGCCTTCATGTAGTCGTCGCTGTAGGTCGAGGTGCGTGTGCCTGGCGGTACGTTGGCGATGCCGTCGGTCTTGGCGACCAATTGACCGTACTCCTTGGATGTCGCCCACGTGGTAAAGACCGTGGCCGCGTCCTTGGCTTTGGAGCTGGTCGGGATGGCCAGCGACCAGGAGTACATCCACGAGGTGCCCTTGTCGGTTTTTTCGTGGGGGGCGAAGGTGAATCCAACGTGATCGGCCACCTTGCTCTGGGTCTTGTCGGTCACGAACGAGCCGGCGACGCTGGCATCGACCCAGATCGCGCATTTGCCGCTGTTGAACAGCGCCAGGTTTTCGTTGAAACCGTTGCTGGAAGCGCCCGGCGGGCCGGATTTTTTCATGTTGTCGACGTAGAAATTCAGCGCGTCTTTCCACTCGGGCCCATTGAATTGCGGCTGCCACTTCTCATCGAACCAGCGTGCGCCATACCCGTTGGCCAGGGTGGTGATCAGCGCCATGTTCTCGCCCCAACCGGCCTTGCCCCGCAGGCACAGGCCATATTGTTCCTTGGTCTTGTCGGTGAGTTTTTCCGCGAACTCACCGATCTGGGTCCAGGTCGGGTGTTCGGGCATGGTCAGCCCGGCGTCCTTGAACAGGTCGGTGCGGTAATAGGTGATCGAGCTTTCGGCATAGAACGGCAGGGCGTAAAGCGAGCCCTTGACCGACAGGCCTTCGCGTACGGAGGGGAATATATCGTCGAGGGCGTAGCTGGCCGGCAGGTCCTTCATCGGTTCCAGCCAGCCCTTGGCACCCCAGAGTGCGGCTTCGTACATGCCAATGGTCAGCACGTCGAACTGCCCACCCTGGGTGGCAATGTCGGTGGTCAGGCGTTGACGCAGTACGTTTTCTTCGAGCACCACCCAGTTCAGCTTGATGTCCGGGTGCTCGGCCTCGAAGGTTTTCGAGAGCTTTTGCATACGGATCATGTCGCTGTTGTTGACGGTGGCAATAGTGAGGGTCTGTGCGCCGAAACTGACGCTGCTGAGGGTCATGCAGGTGGAGACAAGCAGAGCTTTTACCGAAGGTTTCATCGCGCACTCCTTTTCCGCGCCCAGAAGGCTGCAGAAGGACAGTTATTGTTTTTGTGTCTTCCGGATGAAGGGAAGAATGTGCGCTGATTACAGCCCTCTATGGACGGCGTGACAAATCATCCGTCGCACTTATGCTGATACTTTTTTGCACTGATGAAAGTTTCTGGCGGGGAATTCATCTGTGGCGAGGGGATTTATCCCCGCTGGGGCGCGAAGCGGCCCCCCTGGGGTTTTCTGATCCGCCTCCATGATAGATACATTTTTGGGGCCGCTTCGCAGCCCAGCGGGGATAAATCCCCTCGCCACAAGGGATCGTGCAAGGTGTCAGCCCTGGTTCTGCTCGGTCAACCGCTGCACCGCCAGCCGCCGATAGTGGGACGGGGTCATGCCCTTGAGCTGCTGGAAGCGCCGGTTGAAATTGGAAATGTTGTTAAACCCCGACTCGAAGCACACGTCCGTCACCGGTTTATCACCATCGGCCAGTAACTCGCAGGATTTACTGATGCGCAGCCGATTGACGAATTCGATGAAGCACCGGCCGGTGGCTTGTTTGAAGACGCGGCTGAAGTACGTGGGTTTCATGCCCAAGTGCTCGGCGACCTCTTCCAGGGACAGTTCCCGGGCGTAGTGGGCGAAAATGTAGTCCACCGCCCGGTTTGTGCGGTCGATGCTGTGCTCGTCCGCCGCTTGTGGGGCCGTAGCACCGGAGAGCAATTGGTAGTCATCCGTGGCGGCCAGCAGCTCCATCAGGATGAAAAAATGCCCCAGACGGCTCATGCCCTGGGAATCGGCGATACGCTGCATCAGGATCATGGCCTGGCGGATGGTGCGTGTGCAGCGAAACTCGATACCGTACTGGGCCCGCTCAAGCAGCGGCGCAACAGTCTTGAGCTCGGCAAACACCTGGTGGCCGCTTTCGAACAACTCGTCGGTGAAATTCACCAGCATGTCGCGCTTGGGCACCACTTCATCCTCGGCCACTTGGCTGATCCAGTTGTGGGGCAGGTTGGGGCCGGTGAGGAACAGCGACTGCGGATAGAAGTTGCCGATGTAATCGCCAATGAACACCTTGCCGGAGCTGGCGACGATCAGGTGCAGCTCGTATTCCTTGTGGAAATGCCAGCGCACCAGCGGGCAGGGGAAACCGTGCTGGCGATAGATGATGGACAGCCCGTTGTGGTCGTCCATCAACTCGTAGGAGGGGTCGGTGACTCTGGCTGTTCGGGTCATGTGCCTGGCACTTTTGTTGTTATCGCCACTGATAATGCCCCCTTCGCCGCACCGGTGCCACCCCGGAGACGATGTGGGGGCGGGCGTCGGCTAGACGTTGCGGTTTTTTTCTTCAATCCACTGGGACATGTATTGGGTGCTCTTGTGCTGGTGGTGACGCAGCATGCTGCCAGTGAAGTTGTCCCGGCGTCGTTCTGCAAGTTCGGCACGACAGGCCGTGATGCTTTCAATCAGCGCTGGGCCATGTACCTGTCGCTGGTAACGGCTCGCCAGCAGGGTCAGGCCGGCGTTCTGGGCCTGGGCCCAACGCGCCGGGTCGCTATACAGCTGCACCGCCGCGTGGGCAATGCTTTCGGCGCTTTGGGCGATCGATCCGGACCAAGGCAGCTCACCGTGCATGGCTTCGGCGCCGATGGGCGTGGTGACGTTGGGCGTGCCACAGAGCATGGCCTCGATCAGTTTGCCCTTGATACCGGCACCGAAGCGTAGCGGTGCCAGGCAGATTCGGGCCGCCGACATGACCTGCAAGGCGTCTTCGGCCCAGTTCATGATGTGGAACCCTTGGGCCGGATTGTGCAGCGCGGCCGCCTTGGGCGGAGTGTAGGAACCGTATAGATGCAATTGCGCACCGGGCAGTTGCTGGCGGATCAGCGGCCAGACGGCGTTTTTCATCCAGAGCACGGCGTCCCAGTTCGGCGCATGTCGGAAATTGCCGATGCTCAGGAAGTGCGCCCGGTCCTCGAACGGCACGAAGGGTTCGTTCGGCAGGTCCAGCATCAACGGGCACCAGTGCAGCAGGCTGCGGGGCAGTTTGAAATGGTCCACCAGCAGTTCGATTTCAACCTCGGACACCATCAGGTTGAGGTCGCAGCGGTACAAGGCGGCGATTTCCCGCTGGGCCAAGTCGGTGCTGGCCATCAACTCGAACTCTTCACGCAGGGCCGGGGCGAAAAGGTCGCTGAAATCCTGGGAAACGTCATCGGCCTTCAAGCGTTCTTTCAGGCGCTGATGGCGGGCGTGGCGCAGGCATTGCAGGTCGGACGTCTCCAGCACGCGCAGGGCGTCGGGGCAGTGTTTCTCGACTCGCCAGCCAAATTGTTCTTCCATCATGAACTGGTCGAACAACACGATATCCGGGGCCAGCTCGCGGATGAACCCATCGAAACTGTTGCTGTTGAGTTCGATCGGCACTTCGCGGATGCCCAATGCGAGCAGGTCGGCGCGGTTTTCACCTGGGCGTGCAGGGCTGCTGAACGTGATGTCCCAGCCTTGCCCGAGAAACGCTTCCAGGAGCTGCATGACGTGTCCGCCGGCAGCCGATGAGCGCGGCTCGGGCCAGACATAGCCGATAACCAGGACCTTGGTGGCGGTGGGATGACGCATGAGCAGGTTTTCCCTAGAGGCGAATCAGGCGCAGTCGGCGCGCGGGGCGCCGATAGTGACCAACAATCCGCTTCGGCTCAAGCAAGAATGCTTTTGACCTTGTCACGCAACTGATCGATGGAGAACGGCTTGCCGATCACCGCCATGCCCTCAGGCACATCGATGCTTTCGGCATAACCACTGGCAAACAGAATAGCCAGGCCCGGCCGCAAGGATCGGGCCTGTTTCGCCAATTCACGACCGTCCATTACCGGCAGGCCGACATCCGTCATCATCAGGGCGATGAGTTGCTCGTTATTGCGCAGATAGGCCAGCGCCTGTTCACAACCGTCCGCTTCCAGTACCTGGTAATCCAGTTCCTCCAATACGTCGACGATCAACATACGCACAATGTCGTCGTCTTCGACGACCAGAATGGTGGGTTGAGTGGCGGGAGCGGGGGTGGACATAGTTGGCATTCTCGAAAGATGGGGCGGGAAGGGCGTGAAAAAAGGTCTTATGCATGAGTAAGTAGCGAGGCGGTACAAGTTCCCCAAGTTGTACAAGAAAGGATCTATAGTACAAGAGCTGACAAGGATAGTCGCTTCCTTGCTACAAGGCAGATCGCCGTAGGATTTGCGTCTTCGTCTCGTCAGAAATGTGGATCCAACCGACGTTTTTCGGGCAAACTCCACGGTTTTCAACTGTCCACCAAGGCCTTCTCCATGACTCCTTCGTCTTCGGTTGACGAGCAAAGTTTTCGCAAACTATTAAGTCGCAACATCAGCCTGCCGCTGGGCATGGGTGCCCTCAGCGCGGTGTTTTTCATCGTGCTGATCACCTATCTGCTGTCGGTGATCCAGTGGGTCGGGCACACCGATCGGGTGATCAACAATGCCAACGAAGCGCTCAAGCTGAGCGTGGACCTGGAGACCGGCATGCGCGGTTACCTGTTGAGCGGTGACGAGCACTTCCTCGACCCCTATGAAGTCGCCAAGCCACGGATCGCGGTCGCGCTGGACACATTGCTGGAATTGACAGCCGACAACCCCGTCCAGACCGACCGCCTGCATAAGGTGCAAGCGCTCCAGGTGGAGTGGGCGAACTACGCCCAGAGCATGATCGACCTGCAACGCAGCAGCGGCGATTACCGGGGCGCGGTGAAGGCAGGGCGCGGCAAGCGCCTGACCGACGAAATTCGCAAGACCTTCGAAGACATCGTCGAGACCGAGCAGCAGTTGCGTGCGGCGCGTAACGAAGAGGTCCGCACCACCACGGTCTGGAGCATTGCCCTGTATCTGTTGTTCGTTGCCGCCGTCAGCGGATTGTTGGCCTATGTCGGTCGCCGCGACCTGCTGACCTTGTCCAGCAACTACAGCGCAAGCTTGAAGGTCCAGCAGCAGAGCGCCTTGCACCTGGAAAAACAAGCCTGGCTGCGCAATGGCCAGACGCTGTTGGCCGAGCAAGTCCTGGGACAACTGAGCCTGAACCTGCTGGGCCGCAACATCCTGCAGTTTTGTGCCCAATACATGGGCACTGTCGTGGCCGCGCTGTATGCGCGGGAAGAAAACGGCGTCCTCAAGCGGGTGGCCACTTATGGCATGTCCCGGGAAGAGGACGAACAGCACCAGCTGATCGTCGCCGGTGAAGGCATCGTGGGCCAGGCGGTACAGCAGGGGCGTCCGATCCGTCTGGATGATGTGCCCGATGATTACCTGAAAATCAGTTCCGGTTTGGGCCGGGGCTTGCCCAATAGCGTGGTGGTGGTGCCAACCAGCGACGACGACCGGATCAACGGTGTCATCGAGTTGGGTTTCCTGCGGCCCTTGACCGACCGCGACCTCGAATTGCTGGAGCTGGTGGCCGGCAACATCGGCACCTCCATTGAAGCGGCCCGTTATCGCCAGCGCTTGCAGGAAGTGCTGGCCGAAACCCAGCAGTTGAACGAAGAACTGCAAGTCCAGCAGGAAGAGCTCAAGACCGCCAACGAGGAGTTGGAAGAGCAATCGCGCATCCTCAAGGAATCCCAGGCTCACCTGGAAGCCCAGCAACAGGAGCTGGAGCAGACCAACGAGCAACTGGCCGAACAACGCGACGCCATGGACCAGAAGAACAGCGAGCTGAACCTGGCCCAGATCCAGTTGCAGGAGCGCGCCGAAGAATTGCAGCGTTCGAGCAAGTACAAGTCCGAGTTCCTGGCCAACATGTCCCATGAGCTGCGTACACCGCTCAACAGTTCGCTGATCCTGTCCAAGTTATTGGCCGAAAACCCGCAGCAGAACCTCAGCGAGGAACAGGTCAAGTTTGCCGAGTCGATCTACTCGGCCGGTAACGACTTGCTGAATCTGATCAATGACATTCTCGACATTTCCAAGGTCGAGGCCGGGAAACTGGAAGTACGTCCGGAAAACACCAGCGTGGCGCGGCTGGTGGAAGGCTTGCGCGATATGTTCAAGCCACTGGCGGCCGACAAGGGCCTGAGCTTCGAGGCGCAGTTGCTGCCTGACGCACCGTCCATGCTGTACACCGATCGCCAGCGCCTGGAGCAGGTGATCAAGAACCTGTTGTCCAACGCGGTGAAGTTCACTGAGCAAGGCAGCGTCTCTCTGTCCGTGGCCGGCCAACCGGGTTCGGGCATTGCGTTCATTGTGCGTGACTCCGGCATCGGCATCGCCGCCGATCAGCAACAGAGCATCTTCGAGGCGTTCCGCCAGGCCGATGGCACCACCAATCGCCGGTATGGCGGCACCGGTCTGGGTTTGTCGATTTCCCGCGACCTGGCCACGTTGCTGGGAGGCTCGATCACCGTCTCCAGCGAACCGGGGCAGGGCAGTGTATTTACGCTGGTCTTGCCTGAGCGTTATATCGAGCCAGGACAAACCCCGGCAGCGCCGAGGGTATTCACCCCGACGGCCACCGCGCCCGCGCCAGCCCTCCCAACACCTGCGCCTGCGCCATTGATCGCCCAGGTGGACACGCCCATCGCCCGATTCGCCGATGATCGGGACAAGGCCCCGTTCGCCACCCGGTGCATCCTGGTGATCGAAGATGAACCCAAGTTTGCGCGGATCCTCTTCGACCTGGCCCACGAACTCGGTTACCAATGCCTGGTGGCCCACGGCGCCGATGAAGGCTTTGACCTGGCCATGCAACTGAGCCCCGACGCGATTCTGTTGGACATGCGTCTGCCGGATCACTCCGGGCTGACGGTATTGCAGCGGCTCAAGGAGCGGGCCGATACCCGGCATATCCCGGTGCACGTGATTTCCGTCGAGGACCGTGTCGAAGCCGCGATGCACATGGGCGCCGTGGGTTATGCGGTCAAACCGACCACCCGCGAAGAGCTCAAGGACGTGTTCGCTCGCCTGGAGGCCAAGCTGACCCAGAAGGTCAAGCGGGTGCTGCTGGTGGAAGACGATGACTTGCAGCGCGACAGCATCACCCGGCTGATCGGCGATGACGATATCGAGATCACCGCCGTCGGCCTGGCCCAACAAGCCCTGGACCTGCTGCGTACGAATGTCTACGACTGCATGATCATCGACCTCAAGCTGCCGGACATGCTGGGCAATGACCTGCTCAAGCGCATGTCCACCGAAGAAATCTGTTCATTCCCACCGGTGATTGTCTACACCGGGCGCAACCTGACCCGCGATGAAGAGGCCGAGCTGCGCAAATATTCGCGCTCGATCATCATCAAGGGCGCCCGCTCGCCAGAGCGCCTGCTGGACGAAGTGACACTCTTTCTGCACAAAGTCGAATCCCGGTTGTCCCATGAACGGCAGCGGATGCTCAAGACCGCCCGCAGCCGCGACAAGGTTTTCGAAGGCCGCAAGGTGCTGTTGGTGGACGACGATGTGCGCAACATCTTTGCCCTGACCAGCGCCCTGGAGGCGAAAGGGGCAATCGTGGTCATCGGCCGTAACGGCTATGAAGCGATCGAACGCCTGAATGAAGTCGACGACATCGACCTGGTGTTGATGGACGTGATGATGCCGGAGATGGACGGTTTCGAAGCCACCGCGCTGATCCGCAAGGACCCGCGCTGGCGCAAGTTGCCGATCATTGCCGTGACGGCCAAGGCCATGAAGGATGATCAGGAGCGCTGCCTGGCGGCGGGTTCCAATGATTACCTGGCCAAACCGATCGACCTGGATCGTCTGTTCTCACTGATTCGCGTGTGGTTGCCGAATATGGAAAGAATTTAGTGGAACGTGACACTGACATTGAACTTCGTTTGTTGATCGAAGCGATCTACCTTAAATACAGCTACGATTTTCGGGATTACTCCGGTGCATCCATCAAGCGTCGGGTCCACCATGCGTTGAGCCAGTTCGAGTGCAAGACCATCTCGGCGCTGCAGGAGCGCGTGTTGCACGACCCGGGCATGTTCATGCAGTTGCTGCAGCTGTTGACGATTCCTGTCAGCGAGATGTTTCGCGACCCTTCGCATTTCCTGGCGATCCGCGAGGAAGTGGTGCCGGTGCTCAAGACGTATCCGTCGATCAAGATCTGGATCGCCGGATGCAGCACGGGGGAGGAGGTCTACTCCATGGCGATTCTATTGCGCGAGGAAGGCCTGCTGGATCGCACGCTCATCTATGCCACCGATATCAATCCACGTTCGCTGGAAAAAGCCAAGCAGGGCATCTTCTCGCTGGAGAACGTACGGGCCTATACCCAAAACTATCAGCTCGCCGGGGGGCGGCGATCATTTGCCGATTACTACACGGCGGCCTACGATTACGCGATGTTCGACAAAACCCTGCGTGAGAACGTGACCTTTGCCGACCACAGTTTGGCGACCGATAGTGTCTTTTCAGAAACTCAATTAATTTCATGTCGTAACGTATTGATATATTTCAATAAGAAGCTGCAAGATCGTGCGTTCGGGTTGTTTCATGAATCCCTCTGTCACCGCGGGTTCCTGGTGTTGGGCAGCAAAGAGACAGTGGATTTCTCGGCTTACGGTCATCAATTCGAAGCCCTCGTCAAACAGGAACGGATCTATCGCAAGTTATGAATCACATGATCAGGTCCCGAATCGAGGCCATTGTCGTCGGCGCATCCGCTGGCGGCGTCGAAGCGCTGCTCAAGGTGTTCGGGCAATTGCGCAAGGGCTTCGGCGTGCCGATCCTGGTGGTGCTGCATTTGCCGGATGAGCGCCACAGCCAGTTGGCCCATGTGTTTGGCTATCGTCTTGCCGTACCGGTGGAGGAAGCCCAGGACAAGCAGGACATCGTGCCTGGCACCTTGTACGTGGCAGCGCCCGGCTATCACTTGTCGGTCGAGGCCGACCGCAGTCTGTCGTTGAGCCTGGAGGAACCGGTGCATCACTCGCGGCCGTCCATTGATGTGCTATTCGAGTCAGCCGCCGATGTCTACGGTCCGAACCTGCTGGCGATCGTACTGACCGGTGCCAACAGCGACGGTGCCAAGGGGCTGGCCAGGGTTCGGGAGCTGGGTGGCATCACGGTGGTCCAGGATCCCGGCGAAGCACAAGTCTCGACCATGCCCGAAGCGGCGCTGGCTCTACACGAGCCCGACCATATCCTTACTTTGCAAGACATCGGCCAGTTGCTGGCCGGGCTGGAATGAACCACATGCTAAGAGATATTCAAGCCAAACTGCTGATCGTCGACGATCTGCCGGAGAATCTGTTGGCCCTGGACGCGCTGATCAAGCGCGAAGATCGCCAGGTCTTCAAGGCCCTGTCGGCTGACGAAGCGCTTTCCCTGTTGCTGCAGCATGAGTTTGCCCTGGCCATTATTGATGTGCAGATGCCGGGAATGAACGGTTTCGAACTGGCCGAGCTGATGCGTGGCACGGAGAAGACTCGCAGCATCCCGATCATTTTTGTCAGCGCCGCGGGGCGTGAACGCAACTATGCCTTCACCGGCTATGAAAGCGGTGCGGTGGATTTCCTGCACAAGCCGCTGGACACCCATGCGGTCAAAAGCAAGGTCAATGTGTTCGTCGAGCTCTATCGCCAGAGAAAGGCGATGAAGGAACAGGTCGTTGCCCTGGAGCAGAGTCGCCGGGAGCAGGAGATTTTGTTGCAGCAGCTGGAGGCCACTCGCAGCGAGCTGGAGCAGGCGGTGCGGATGCGTGATGACTTTATGTCAATCGTCGCCCATGAGGTGCGCACGCCCCTCAATGGCCTGATTCTCGAGACGCAATTGCGCAAGATGCACCTGGCCCGGGATAACGCCGCGGCGTTCAGCCTGGACAAGGTGCGCGCGATGGTCGAGCGCGACGAACGCCAGATCAAGAGCCTGATCCGGCTGATCGAGGACATGCTGGACGTATCGCGGATTCGCACCGGCAAGTTGTCCATCCGTCCGACCCGGTTCAATCTGACGACGCTGGTGCAGGGCCTGCTGCACAATTTCCAGCCGCAGATCGCGGCGGCCGAGTGCTCATTGATCTGTACAGCAGAACCCTCGGTGGAGGGGCTCTGGGATGAGTTTCGTATTGAACAGGTGGTGTCGAACCTGCTGACCAACGCCTTGCGCTACGGCGGCAAAAGCCCGATCGAGGTGCGTGTCTACAAGACGTCGGACCATGCCTGTGTCGAAGTCCAGGACCACGGCATCGGCATCAGCGAAGAAAACCAGCAGCGCATCTTCCAGCAATTCGAGCGGGTGTCCTCCAAGGCCGTCGCTTCCGGCCTGGGGCTGGGACTGTTCATCTCCGAGCAGATTGTGACCGCTCATGGCGGGACGATCACGGTCAATAGTCGCATCAATGAAGGGGCGTTGTTTCGGGTTTGCCTGCCTTTGCAGAAAATCGTCTTGAACAAAACCGTCGAACAGACGCAACCTCTGAGTGACCCCAAGGTCGTATCAGCAGCTATTGATCGAACAAAGGCTTCTCATGAGTGAAGATGCGCAAGACGTAGTACTGATTGTCGAGGACGATCCGTCGATCCTGATGGTGCTGTCTGCCTACCTGTCGGGTGAGGGGTATCGGATACTGCAGGCCGAAAACGGTGAGCAGGCGTTCGAGATCCTGGCGAGCAAGCCACACCTGGACATGATGATCACCGACTTCCGCCTGCCGGGCGGCATTACCGGTGTGCAGATCGCGGAGCCGGCGGTCCGGTTGCGCCCCGACCTGAAAGTCATCTTTATCAGCGGTTACGCGCAGGAAGTGCGCGACACCGACAGCCCGATCACCCGCAAGGCCCCGATCCTGGACAAACCCTTCGACCTGGATGAATTGCAGGACATCATGCAGTCCATGCTGTCGTAGGCAGCCTGGCCCGGGTGCCTGCGGTTCAAGGGGCTCTTGTGGCGAGGGAGCTTGCTCCCGCTGGACGGCGAAGCCGTCCCAAACCGGCTGACGTGTACCTTGCAGGCAATCCGCGTCAGCCGGTTTTACGACGGCTGCGCCGCCGAGCGGGAGCAAGCTCCCTCGCCACATTGGGCCACCACATGCCCAATTATGACTGTTACGCCCTCAAGTCTTGATCATCTCCCGCACCTTGGCCGTCAACAAATCAAACGTGAACGGCTTGGTAATCATCTGCATGCCCGGGTCAAGGAAACCGCCGCGTACCGCTGCATGCTCAGCGTAACCGGTGATGAACAATACCCGCAGGTCCGGACGGATCTGCCGGCCGATTTCCGCCAATTGCCGACCATTCATGCCTGGCAGGCCCACGTCACTGATCAACAGATCGATGCGCTGGCCTGACTCGAGGATCGGCACTGCATTGTTGGCGTCGGCGGCCTCGACAAAGGCATAACCCAGTTCGCTCAACACGGCACTGACCAGCACCCGCACCGCCGGATCGTCTTCGACGATCAGCACTGTCTCGCCATCCTGCGCGTTCGGTGCGTGCTGTGTAACGGGCAAGGGCTCTTGAATCGCTTCGCCCACGAAGCGGGGCAGGTAAAGATTGACCGTGGTGCCTTTGCCGACTTCGCTGTCGATCGTCACATGGCCGTGGGATTGCTTGCTGAACCCATAGATCATCGACAGGCCCAGTCCGGTGCCCTGGCCGATGGGTTTAGTGGTGAAGAACGGATCGAATGCGCGATTGATGACCGCCTCGGGCATGCCGCAACCGGAGTCCTGCACGCTCAGTACCACATAATCGCCGGGTTCCAGGTTGGTGTAGGCGTCGGTGAAGCCGACATCCAAGTGGCGGTTGAAAGTCTGCACCACCAACTTGCCGCCGTCGGGCATGGCATCCCGGGCGTTGAGCACCAGGTTGAGCAGGGCGCTTTCCAGTTGATTGGGATCGGCTTCAGCGATCCAGAGCTGATCGTCAAGCTGCATGTCCAGCCGTATGCTTTCGTTGAGGCTGCGCTGCAAAAGCTCACCCATGGACAGCACCAACGTGTTCATCTGAACGGCCTTGGAGTCCAGTGATTGCCGCCGTGAGAAGGCGAGCAGGCGATGGGTCAGGCCGGCGGCGCGGTTGGCGGAGGTCACGCCCAGGTCGATCAGGCTGTCCAGGTCTTCGGTACGGCCACGGGCCAGGCGCCGGCGCAGCAATTCAAGGCTGCCGATGATCCCGGTGAGCATGTTGTTGAAGTCATGGGCGATGCCGCCGGTGAGCTGGCCGACGGCTTCCATTTTCTGCGACTGGCGCAGGGCCTCTTCGTTATGACGCAATTGGGCGGTGCGCTCTTCCACCTGCTGCTCGAGGGTTTCGAGGGTTGTTTGCAGGCGTAGCTCACTGTTGCTGAGGTCGATCAGGCGGTCCCGGGCCTCGTACTGCCTTCGGCGTCCGCGCACGGCGGTGGTCACCAGGCTGACCAGGGTTACCGGGTGGAAAGGCCGTTCCAGAAAGGTTACGTTGCCCAGCTGGGCGCCGATGCGGGCTGCCGGGTTCTGTTCGGGACCACCGTGGTGGGTCAGCAGGACAATGGGCAGGTCGGACCACGCCGGTTGCTGTTCGATATGTAGCAGCAACGTTTCCAGGTCCGGTCCGACCAGGGCTTCGGAGGACACCACCAGCAGGCCGGCACCCAGCTCCAGCTCCTCGCACAGGTGTCCCAGATGGCGACAGACGAGGCCAGAAAAACCGGCTTCGTTGAGGATCATCAGGGCGATCTGGCTGTCCCGTCCCAGCGGCGCGAGGATCAATGCACGCTCCGACAGGGGCTCGGCCGACGTCACTGTGGTTCATCCTTGAGCAGCGGGTTATCCGCCCCCATGTAATTGGGCACACCCCGTAATACCCCCTGGAACGATTCCAGCGGTTCACCAATGGTCATGCCTTGGTTGCTGATGCGGTATTCGCGAATGGTGGATTCGTGGCTGCCGGTGCGTTTCTTGATGATGGAGATCGCCCGGCGAACTTTGCCCAGCGCTTCGAAGTAACGCAACAGAATCACCGTGTCGGCCAGGTAGGTGATGTCCACGGGTGCCTGCATGTCGCCCACCAGGCCGTGTTGCGCCACGGTCATGAAGGTCGCCGCGCCCCTGCGGTTCAGATAGAGCAACAGCTCATGCACATGCAGCACCAGGGCGTTTTCCTCCGGCATGGCAGCCTGGTAGCCGTTGATGCTGTCGATGACAACGGTCTTGATGTTGCCTTCATCGACGCAACGGCGCACCCGATGCGAGAATTCGCCAGGAGACAGCTCAGCGGCGTCCACTTGTTCGATCACCAGATTGCCGGTGCTGCGCAGGGCCTCCAGGTCGATGCCGACATTCCTCATACGCTCGAACAGCAAGCCCAGCTCTTCGTCGAAGATGAACAGCGCGGCTTTCTCGCCACGGTGCACCGCCGCTGCGGCGAAGATCATCGAGATTAGCGACTTGCCGGTACCGGCGGGCCCCAGGATCAACGTGCTGGAGCCGGTCTCGATGCCGCCGCCCAGCAGGGCATCCACACCATCGAGGCCGCTGGAGAGCTGTCGCCGCAGGTATTGCCCCCGGTGTTCAGCGGCCACCAGGCGCGGAAACACATGGACGCCGTCGCCCATGATGGTGAAGTCATGAAAGCCGCCGCGGTACTTCTGCCCGCGATATTTCACCACCCGAACACGCCGCCGCTCGGCGCCATAGTTGGGGGTCAGTTCTTCCAGGCGAATCACCCCGTGGGCAACGCTGTGCACGGTCTTATCCAAGGATTCGGTGGTCAGGTCATCCAGCAGCAGTACGGTGGCGTCGTAGCGCACGAAGTAATGCTTGATGGCCAGGATCTGCCGGCGATAGCGCAGGGAGCTTTGCGCCAGCAGGCGAATCTCCGACAGGCTGTCGAGCACCACTCGGGTCGGCTTGACGCGCTCGACCACTTCGAAGATCTGTCGGGTCGCTTCGCCCAGCTCCAGGTCGGAGGAGTACAACAGGCTTTGCTGATGCTCGGCATTGAGCAGGCTTTCGGGTGGGGTCAGCTCGAAGATATGAACGTTTTCATCGATCGTCCAGCCGTGGGATGCCGCGCCCTGACGCAGTTCACGCTCGGTTTCCGACAACGTGATGTACAACGAGCGCTCGCCGGCCTTGGCACCGGCCAGCAGAAATTGCAACGCGACCGTGGTTTTACCAGTCCCCGGCTCCCCCTCCAGGAGGAACACATGGCCGCGGGACAGACCACCGGAAAGGATGTCGTCCAGCCCTTCGATACCGGTGGCGGCTTTTGCGCTGATCAACTCGTTAGATGTAGACAAAAAAAGCCCTCTCATGACTAGGGAAGTGGGGCAGCAGGCTGGAGTACGCCTGGGAATGAACTGCCTGAACACTTGACCTTTGGCGATGATGGCGGTTCCGCTTTCGTTGACAAAACGCGGTGAACTGCACAACTTTTGATTGTCGGTGCGATGCCTACAGACCCTGCTGCAACGCTGGATCGTCGGGGTTGAGCTGCTCAAGTTGGGCTAGCAGGATCTGCACATTCTGCAACTGTCCGGACTCCTTCCAATAGTTGATCAACAGCACCCGGGCCTTGCGGTCGGCGGGGTAGCGCTGGACGATTTCCTGCAGTTGTTTCTGTGCGGCTTCCAGTTCCTGCTCGGCGTGCAGGGTGGTTGCCAGGTCGTAGCGATACGTTCGGTTATTGGGCTCCAGCTCCACGGCTTTGGCCAAGCCGAGTACCGCGTATTCGCTTTGGCCATGTTGCAGCAGCCACAGGCCCAGTGCATGTTGCAGGTAAGCCGAGTCCGGCTGGGTTTGCAACTGCCGGGCGAGTAATTGTCTTGCGGCTTCGCCCTGGCCTTGTTTGTCCAGCACTTCGATTTGCATGACCAGTGCGGGAAGGTTGTCGGGTTGCAGGCGCAATGTTTGTTCCAGGGCCTGTTGGGCTTTTTTCAACTCAGCGTTGTGCAAGTGCAGGCGGGCGAGCTGATAGTAGGATTCGGCGGTCTGCGGCCCGTCCCCGAGCACCTGCTCCCAGGTATCGATGGCGAGCTGCATCGCTCCGAAATACAAGCCCAGGTCATCGGGCGACGAGCCCAGCAGTGCGTTCACGGCGGCGAACCGGACGTTCTGGTCGTCATCATCGAGTAACGGTCCCAGCAGCAGGCTGCGCTGGCCCGTCGGCAACAGCCCGACGAGGCTGCCAATGGCGGCACGACGTACGTCCGCCGATTCGCTGTGCAGGTCCGCACCCGCCAGTTTCAGGGCTTGCGGGCTTGGGTAGTTGGGCAGTTCGGCATGCAGCCACACGCGGCGCTTGGGTGAGAGGTCCGGGCGCCCCAATTGTTGATAAAGCTCTCGCGCCGCACCCGGCTGCCCGTTGCGGGCCTTTGTCAGGGCTTCGCTGTAGCCACGCTTGATCGCTTCGGGGATCTGCGGGGTGGTGCTGCGTAGCCACACCGCGACGAGACCGATCACCAACAGGACGGACAGGCTGATAAGTAAATAGCGGCGAGGCGAGGGCATGCAGGCAATCCATAACCAGAAGCGTGAAATGTCGCAAGCTTCGGCCAGGCGCGAGCCTGAGTCAAACCTTAAGGCCGCTTTGGGCTCAAACCTCGGGCAAGGTTGAGCCGCCGTCGACCACCAGGGTTTGCCCGGTGACATAGGAAGCCAGGTCCGACGCCAGGAACAGCATGGCCCCGGCGATGTCGCTCGGCTTGCCCAGGCGACCCAGGGGGACCCGGCGGGCGATGTCCTGGTTGACCTCATCATCCCCGAGGTTCGCCATGGCCGGGGTGGCGATCATGCCGGGTTCGACGCCGTTGACCCGCACGTTCTGCGCCGCCAGTTCCAGCGCCGCGTTGCGAATGAAACCATTGACCCCGGCCTTGGACGCCGCGTAGTGGCTAAGGCCCGGATAGGCCACTCTCGGGCCGGTGACCGAGGAGGTCACCAGCACGCAACCTTGGCCCTGGCGCTGGAACATCGGCAGCGCCGCCTGGGTCAGCCAGAACAGCGCCGAGAGGTTCACCGCCAGCGTTCGCTCAAGTATTGGCGGGGTGATTTCGGCGAACGGTGTCAGCGGAAAATACCCGGCGTTGTGCACCAGGACATCCAGCCTTCCCATGCCTTGCTCCAACCCGGCCATCATCCCGGAGATCGCCGTGGCATCGGCCAGGTCGACCCCCACGGCTTGCACCTGACAGCCCCCGGCAGTCAATTCGCTCGCCACTGCTTCGGCCTGCGTCAGGCCCAGGTCGGCGATCACCACACGGGCCCCGCGCAGGGCGAAGGCTTCAACGATGGCCCGACCAATGCCCTGGGCCCCTCCGGTGACCAACACGGTTTTACCCCTGAAATCCAGATCTTCAGGCATGGGTAGCCTCCATTCGGCTGAAGGCCAGTGTCGGCACGTCCACGATGCTGGAGCCTCCGTCGGCCACCAATGTCGCGCCCGTGATGATTGAGGCGTGTGGCGACGCCAGGAAGCGGCAGACATGGGCAATTTCTTCGGCGCTGGCGGGCCTGCGCAGCGGTACGTCGGCGCAGACCCGGTCGTACGCCTGTTGCAGCGTCTCGCCATGAAACTTCATCAGTACCTGCATTTCCTCGTCGGCCATTGGCGTACGCACCCAGCCTGGACAGACCGCGTTGACCCGCACGCCTTTGGGTCCATAGTCCCGTGCCAAGGAACGGTTGAGGCCCAGCAGCGCATGCTTGGTGGTGGTGTAGCCGCAGACCCCGGGTCCAGCCGCCAATGAAGCGATAGACGCGATCAGCACGATGTTGCCGGCGCTTTCCAGCAGCAGCGGCAGGCAAGCCCGGGCACTGTAGAACGCACTGTCGAGATTGCTGCGCACGGCCGCTTCCCAGGCCGCCGGGCTGGTCTCGGTGGCGCTGCCCAAGCCCATGCCGCCAGCGCAGGCCAGCAGCACATCGATCCGGCCAAAGCGCTCGCGGATCTGCGCGACGAAACCGTCCCAGGTTGCCGGGCAAGCCGCATCACCCGCCAGCACCAGGCCGCCGATCTCCTGGGCCAGTTGCTCCAAGGGGTCGCGGCGTCGACCAATCAACACCAGATTGGCACCTTCGCCAGCATACAACCGGGCGCAGGCGGCACCGATGCCGGTGCCCGCTCCGGTGATCACGATGGTGGGCAAATCAGACATCGGGATAGTCCGTGCTGTTAAGTACCTGGCAGTAGGAACTGACCGGAAAATTGGAAAACTCATCGAAGGACGTACCGGCGTAACCGAAGATCTTGCCGTCGCTGCGGTGCTGTTGCATGTCGATCAGCACCAGGCCCAGGGTCGGGATGATCTTTTCTCGCCACACGAACAGGTACAACTGATCGGCGATCTTGTAGGTGTCGCAGCGATCGGTGTCGCACAGGCCTTGCTCAACGCCTTTGAGGCACTGCCACGAGTAGAACTGGTCGTTGAGGTAAATGTGTTCGTAGACTTCACTCGGGCTGTAGCGATACAGGTTGCGCAGCCCCACCAGTTCGGTGGTCGGTGCGTGGGGGCAGAGCCCTTGCTGCCAAGGCCGGTCGAGGCTGCCGTGGAGGAATTCCACCTGGACTGATGTCAGGGGCTGACCCGCCAATGCGCGAGCGTAAAGGCCTTCGCGCGTTTGTTCCTGGTCGGGCATGCGGCCGATGACAGCGGTGAACGCCGCGTTGGCGGTATCGAGTACCAGGCTCACCGACCAGGTTTGCGCGCCTTCGCGCTTGATGAAGTCCACCAGGTACAGGCCTGGGCGCACCGAAGTGGCCCGATAACTCGCCGTGCCGCTGGAGTGTCCGTCAGCGGCGCTCCAGGACAGGCTGTCCTGTTCGAAGCGGTGCTCGATCTGCCAGCCATTGGCGAAATTCAGGGTGAAAGTCTTGCCCTTCAGGTCGGCCAGGTTTGGCAGGATGAAGGCTTCTGGGGCAAAGCCATCGGCCAGGGCGCCGACGGTGATCCAGTCTGTAGGTGTGCTCATTGCAAGGCTCCGGTTTGGATGAGATAGCCACTCGGATCATGCGGTTCTGAGGCGCTGCGGGCTATCAACCGAATGGTTGAAGCGATTAGAGAAACAGTGCGCTGACCAACTCGGTACGACTGCTCACACCTACCTTGCGGAACAGGTTGATCAGGTGGGTCTTGATAGTCGGCAAGCCTACATCCAGCTCCCGGGCCAATTGTTTGTTGCTCACGCCTTGGCGCAGCAGCCAGGCGATCTGGCGCTCCTTGGGCGTCAGGTCGCGCAATGGGTCCTCATGGGCGGGCAGGTGGGCGACAGCCAGTTGCAGCAGGGTTTGCAGTGCGGTGAGTTGGGTCAATTGCTGGCTGGTGAAGACGCCTTGCTCGGCGGTGCGCAATAACGAAATGGCGGCTTGAGGCCGGCCGTCCCGATGGGCGAACACTTCCACGACATCCACCACGCCGTAGTGCTGCAGGAAGTTGCGATAGCGCTGGCTGTCCCGCACCGGTTGACGGGCCATCGCCAGGCCCAGCGGCACCACGGCCAGGTCATCGGACACGCAGTGACGCGGTTGCAGTGGGTCGAACTGGCGATAGTTGTCCAGATAGTCGCGGTGCATCTCGCCGCTCATGCCGTGCAGGCTGAAGTCATGGGCTTGCAGCTGCCGGTCAACGCAGTAGAAGGCCGCCCGGCTGGCGGGGATGAGTTGGGTGAACGCGTGCAGGCAGTGGCCGGCGATGTCCTGGGTGGGGATGACGTTCATGGTCTGAAACCCTGCCATCAAAGGGCTGCCGGAGGGGCCGGCAGCCGGGTCGGGTCAGACTACCGCGAAGTAGTGCTTGACGAAACTTTCGCTGACCACTTCCCACAGCACGGGCGTGCCCTTGGTCACGAACCAACTGTCGCCGGCCTTGTAGCGGGTGCTCTGGCCGGTGGCTTCGTCGGTGAGCACCACTTCGCCGGTGACCACGGTGGCTTGTTCGGCGAATGGATAAACCATCCGGAACTTGCCTTGGGTAGTCCCGAAGTAGGCGCTGCTCACGGCATCGTTCGGCGCGCCGAAGGTCATTTTGCCGAAGGCTTTGACTTCGCCTTCGAGAATTTGCGAACCCAGGTCGGCGACGGTGCCCCAGGCGTCCAGATCGGACAGTTGGATGTCTTTTTCGAGGGTGATGAGGGACATGGCAGGTGACTCCTGATGATGGAAAAGGGAATAGGGAAAAGGACTGGCCGTCAGCGACGGCCGTTCCAGTACCCCGACAGCTGATGCCAGGACTTGCCGGCGGTCAGCAGCAGCGGGCGGATGGCGTCTTTGCCAATGATGGTGGGGCGATGGATCGAGCTGACCAGGTCGTAGCGCGCCGAGCCTTCGCTCATGCCTTCGGCCAACACTTTGCAGATGATGTGGCTCGGGGTGACGCCAAAGCCTGAGTAGCCCTGGACGAAAAACGCGTTGCTGCGCCCGGGCAGGGTGCCGATTTGCGGGAACAGGTTCGGGCTGCACGCCATCGGGCCACCCCAGGCCAGGTCGATCTTCACGTCCTTCAGGTACGGGAAAATCTTCAGCATCAGGCGCCGGTTCCAGGCCTTGAGGTCTTGGGGAATGTGCTCCACCAATGGCGTGGCGGCACCGAACAGCAGGCGGTTTTCGTTGGTGACGCGGTAGTAGTCGATCACCGGGCGAATGTCGCTGTAGGCACCGCGAATCGGGCTGATGCGCTGGATCAGCTCGTCCGACAACGGCTCGGTCATCATCTGGAAGGCGTAGGTGTTAATGGTTGAGCGATGCAGCTCAGGTTCCAACTTGTTAAGGAAACTGTCGCAGGCCCACAGCAACTTGCTGGCCTTGACCGAGCCGCGCCCGGTCCGCACAGTGATGCGCTCGCCGTAGCTGACCTCCAGGGCCGGGCTGTTTTCGAAAATCCGCACGCCGTGGCTGACCACCGCCTTGGCTTCACCCAGCAGCAGGTTCAACGAATGCACATGCCCGCCGCCCATGTGCAGCAAGGCGCTGCTGTAGGCCTTGGAGCCAATGATCTGCTGCACCTCGGAGCCACCGAGAAAGCGGATCTCGTGCTTGCTATTGACCGACTTGAAGTCTTTTTCCCAGGCTCGCAGGGTTTTTTCCTGGCGAGCGTTGAAGCCCATATAGCCGTAGCCGTGGCAGAAGTCGGCATCGATGGCGTACTTGGCGATACGGTCCTTGATGATGTCGGCGCCCAGGTCGCTGATCTCGAAGATCTGGCGCAGGCCCTCTTCACCGACGTCCTTCTTGATTTTTTCCAGGTCATGGCCGATGCCGGCCATGATCTGCCCGCCGTTGCGCCCGGTGCCGCCGAAGCCCAGGTACCGGGCCTCCAGGACCACGATGTTGGTGATGCCTTTTTCGGCGAGCTCCAGCGCGGTGTTGATGCCAGAGAAGCCACCACCAATCACCACGACGTCGGCTTCCACGTCCTGTTCCAGGGTAGGGAAGCTGAGGTTGTACTTCTTGGTGGCCGTGTAATAGGTGGGCGTTTCGATATTGATCATGACGCAACCTGACAAAGTGAAAGGAAACTCCGTTGCAACGTCTTCACAAAGCGCTGCACGCGATGGCCCTATTAAGGGGCCTGGTGGGGTCGCCTGTCTTGATCATCCGTGCCGGGGTATTTGACCGAGCACGCCATGGCGGTGAAATTTGCACCATGAAAAGTACAATCTTGGATCTGGAAGGTGCATTTTTTGCCCGTCTTCGATTGCCCATACTGGACCGGCCTTAATCATTGATCCCGCCGTATGCGCAACCTCAGGTTGCCGGACAAAGGCGGGATCGGTAGATGCCAATAATAAAAGAGCCCGTCCATGAAAAAGCCAAATCCGCTGCTCGAAGACCTCAAGCCCATCCTGCCGGTCATTGCCGCCAATGCCTTCCAGGCGGAAAAGGACCGGACCGTACCTGCCGAGAATATAGCCTTGCTCAAAAGCATCGGCATGCACCGCGCCTTGCAGCCGAAGCCGTACGGCGGCATGGAGATTTCCCTGCCGCAGTTCGCCGATTGCATCGCGCTGTTGGCCGGCGCCTGCGCCAGCACGGCCTGGGCCATGAGCCTGTTGTGCACCCACAGCCATCAATTGGCAATGTTCCCGGCCAAGACCCAGCAGGAAATCTGGGGCGATGACCCCGATGCCACCGCCAGCAGCAGCATCGCCCCGTTTGGTCGCACCGAGGAAGTCGAGGGCGGTGTGATGTTCAGCGGTGAAATGGGCTGGAGCAGCGGCTGCGATCACGCCGAGTGGGCGATCATGGGGTTTCGCCGCAAAAATGCCGAGGGTGCCCAGGACTACTGCTTCGCGGTGTTGCCTCGCAGCGATTATGAAATCCGTGACGACTGGTTCGCGGTGGGCATGCGCGGCAGTGGCAGCAAGACGTTGATCGTCGACAACGCTTTCGTGCCGGAGCACCGCATCCAGAAAGCCAAGGACATGATGGAAGGCAAGTCCGGTGGGTTTGGCCTGTACCCCGACAGCAAGATTTTCTATTCGCCGTATCGTCCGTACTTCGCCAGTGGTTTTTCCACCGTCAGTCTGGGCGTGGCCGAACGTATGTTGGAGGTCTTTCGCGAGAAAACCCGCACCCGCGTGCGCGCCTACACCGGGGCTGCAGTGGGTGCTGCAACGCCAGCGTTGATGCGTTTGGCCGAATCGACCCACCAGGTGGCGGCGGCTCGGGCGTTCCTCGAAAAAACCTGGCAGGAACACGCCGAACATGGCGAACGCCACGAATACCCCAGCCGTGAAACCCTGGCGTTCTGGCGGACCAACCAGGGATATGCCACCAAGATGTGCATCCAGGCGGTGGATCGCCTGATGGAAGCCGCCGGTGGCGGCGCCTGGTTCGAGACCAACGAACTGCAACGGCTGTTTCGCGATGCCCACCTGACCGGCGCCCATGCGTACACCGACTACGACGTCTGCGCGCAGATCCTCGGGCGTGAATTGATGGGCCTGGAGCCTGATCCCACCATGGTGTGACCGTCCGTTCGCCGGGCCTTATCCCTAGAACAATAATCGAGGCCGTCGTCCGAGGCGGCCGGGAGTCTTGCATGTCCAGTATTTGTGATACCGCTTTCGACACCCGCGCGTTCCGCCGGGCCCTGGGTAATTTTGCCACTGGGGTGACCGTGGTCACCGCGGCCGCTGAAGATGGCCGCAAGGTCGGGGTGACCGCTAACAGTTTCAACTCGGTGTCCCTGGACCCGCCGCTGATCCTCTGGAGCATCGACAAACGTTCCACCAGCCATGGCGTGTTCGAAGCCGCCAGTCATTTTGCGGTGAACGTACTCGCCGCCGACCAGATCGACCTGTCGAACAACTTCGCGCGCCCCAAGGAAGACCGGTTCGCCGAGATCGAATTCGAGGCCGGCGAAGGTGGTGCCCCCGTGTTCGTGGACTGCTCGGCACGTTTTCATTGTGAGAAATACCAGCAGGTCGACGGCGGCGATCACTGGATCATGATCGGCAAGGTCGTGGCCTTTGATGATTTCGGACGCTCGCCCTTGCTCTATCACCAGGGCGCCTATTCGATGGTGCTGCCCCACACTCGCATGACCAAACGGGAAGAGGGCCAGTCCCCCAGCAGTCATTTCCAGGGCCGCTTGAGCCATAACCTGTATTACCTGATGACCCAGGCGCTGCGGGCCTATCAGGCCAGCTACCAGCCGCGTCAGTTGTCCACCGGCTTGCGCACCAGTGAGGCACGGATGTTGATGGTGCTGGAGAACGACGCCGGACTGAACCTTTGCGATCTGCAGCGGGAGGTGGCGATGCCGGTGCGCGAGATCGAGGAAGCCGTGGCCAACCTCAAGCGCAAGGGCCTGGTGAGCGATGAAGGCGAGCGGGTGCGCCTGACCGCCAAGGGCATCGATGAGACCGAAGGGCTCTGGGCGATTGCCAAGGAGCAACAGGACAAGGTGTTCGCCCAGTTCAGCGAGGAGCAGCTGGAGCATTTCAAGCAAGTGCTTAAAGGCGTGATCAAAGGCGCTTGAGCTGAAAACTGCATTAAGGCTTGGCACTACCCCCTGTGGCGAGGGAGCTTGCTCCCGCTGGGCTGCGCAGCAGCCCCCTCCACGCCACGACCACAAATGACCTGCCTGACATCGCTATTGGGGCTGCTTCGCAGCCCAGCGGGAGCAAGCTCCCTCGCCACGGATGGAACTCAATCCTGAACCAGAGTGTTCAAGCAGATAGTCCGGTCCTGGCTGGAAGCTGTTAATATTTAGTTAACTCATTAACTAACCCTCCTCGCGAACACTCCCGATGCCCAAACCGCGCCAATCCTTGACCCTGACCCTGCTACAGGCCCGTGAAGCGGCCATGGGTTTTTTCCGGCCGTCCCTCAATCAGCACGGTTTGACTGAACAGCAATGGCGGGTCATCCGTATCCTCAGCCAGCACGACGAGCTGGAAATCAATCGCCTGGCTGAGCTGGCCTGCATCCTCAAGCCCAGCATGACCGGCGTGCTGGTGCGGATGGAAGCGGCGGGCATGGTCGTGCGGCGCAAGGCCGAACAGGATCAGCGGCGGGTACTGGTGCGCCTGGCACCGCAAGGGCAGGCGTGCTTCGACTCGATGAGCCAGAGCATGGAAGAGAATTACCAGCGCTTGCAGGACAAGTTAGGGGAGGAAAAGCTGCAGACCTTGCTGGGGTTGCTTAATGAGCTGAAGATGATCAGGCGCTGAGATCCTTGTGGCGAGGGAGCTTGCTCCCGCTGGACTGCGCAGCAGGCCCAAAAAGTCTTGAGTTCACTGTCGGATTCAAGGGGGCCGCTTCGCGACCCAGCGGGAGCAAGCTCCCTCGCCACGGGGTTTGTGGTGCTGTCAGTACACACCGCCAACCACAGGCTTTGGTGTGTCCTTGAACGTCGCCGCCAGGGTCTGCAACCCACGCATCAACACGGTCGTATCCACACCCACCGCCACAAACGCCGCGCCGAGTTCGATGTAACGCCGGGCCAGTTTTTCATCGGCGCTGAGAATTCCTGCGGCTTTTCCGGCCTGGCGGATGCGGGCGATGGCGTCCTCGATGGCCGCTTGCACATCCGGATGGCCGGGATTGCCGCGAAAGCCCATGGATGCGCTCAGATCCGCCGGGCCAATGAAGACCCCATCCACACCGTCCACCGCCGCAATGGCATCCAGGTTGGCCAGGCCTTCGCGGCTTTCGATCTGCACCAGCAAACACATCTGTTCATCGGCCTTGTCGAGGTAGCCGGGGATGCTATTCCAGCGCGACGCCCGGGCCAGCGCGCTGCCGACGCCGCGTACGCCGTGGGGCGGGTAGTGGATGGCGCGCACCAGTTCGCGGGCCTGGTCGGCACTTTCCACCATCGGCACCAACAGGGTTTGCACGCCGATGTCGAGCACTTGCTTGATCAACGCGGTGTCGCCAACGACCGGGCGGATCACTGGCTGACTGGGGTAGGGCGCCACGGCCTGGAGCTGGCCGAGCAGCGTGCGCAGGTCGTTGGGCGCGTGTTCGCCATCGATCAATAGCCAGTCGAAGCCGGCATTGGCGGCCAGCTCGGCGCAGTAGGCGTCGGCCAGGCCCAGCCACAGGCCAATCTGTGCTTCACCGCTGCGCAGGCGTTGTTTGAAGGTATTGATAGGCATGTCCATGAATCGGTCTCCAATCAGACGAAACGGCAAGCGATGGAACCGAGCATGTCGTAGTCGACATGGAAGGTGTCGCCCGGGTTGGCTGCCACAGGGCGGGTGAAGGAGCCACCGAGGATGATTTGCCCTGGCAGCAACGTCACGTCGTAGGCCGCCAGTTTGTTCGCCAGCCAGGCCACGCCTTTGGCCGGGTGATTGAGCACCGCCGCCGAAACGCCGGACTCTTCGATCACGCCGTTGCGGTAGAGCACCGCCGGCACCTTGCGCAGGTCGATCTCGGTGGGACGCACCGCACGACCGCCCATGACCACGCCGGCATTGGCGGCGTTGTCGGAAATGGTGTCGAAGACCTTGCGGGTCGCTTTGGTCTGCGGATCGATTTGCTGGATGCGTGCATCGATGATTTCCAGTGCCGGGATCACCCACTCAGTGGCATCCAGCACGTCGAACAGGGTCACGTTCGGACCTTTCAACGGCTTGCCAAGGATGAACGCCAGCTCCACTTCCACCCGGGGCACGATGAAGCGCTCGAACGGAATGTCGGAGCCTTCGTCGAAGAACATGTCGTCCAGCAGCGCGCCGTAGTCCGGCTCGGTGATGTTCGACGAAACCTGCATCGCGCGCGAGGTCAGGCCGATCTTGTGGCCGACCAGCTTGCGGCCGTCCTGGATTTTTTGCGCCACCCAGGCGCGCTGGATGGCGTAGGCGTCTTCTATGGAGATCTCTGGGTGATCCAGGGAAAACTGGCGGACCTGCTCCCGTGAACGCTCGGCGTGGTCGAGGCGGGCGGCGGCTTGCTGAATAAGACGTTGATCGAGCATGACGAGGGTCTCTTATTGAGGATTGACGATGGTGGCTTGGGTACGCAGCACCAGCAGGCCACCAAGGGCGATGAACAGCGCCAGCACATAAAGCGCGAGGCTGGCGCTCTGGGTGGTGTCACGCATCCAGCCGATCAGGTAGGGCGCGAAGAACGAGGCGATGCTGCCGAAGGAACTGATCAGGGCAATGCCGGCGGCCTGGGTGCTGTTGGACAGGAAGGCCGGTGGCAACTGCCAGAACATCGGCAAGGCGGCGCTGGCGCCCATGCCGGCGACAATCAGGCCAGCCAGCACCAGGGTCGGGTCGGTGGGCGAGAGTCCGGCCACGGCAATGCCTGCCGCCGCCATCAACAGCGGCACGCACAGGTGCCAGCGGCGTTCACGGTTGCGGTCGGAGGAACGTCCGCAGCCGATCATGAAGAAGCAGCCGGCCAGGTAGGGCACGGCGCTGAGCAGCCCGACCTGGCCGTCGCTGCCGATGCCGGCGCCGTGGATCAATGTGGGCATCCAGAAGGCCAGGGTGTTGACTGCCAGCATGACGGCGAAATACACCGCCACCAGCAACCAGACCTGCGGGTTGTTGAGGATCGCCGAGAATGAGGTGATGGATTTTCGCTGCTCTTCAACGCTCAGTTGTTCGCGCAGTTGCTGCTTGGCACTGGGCGTAAGCCAGTTGACCGTCTCGAAACTGTCCGGCAGGCACTTGAGCACCACCAAGCCGAGCAGGATCACCGGTAGGCCTTCGATGACGAACATCCACTGCCAGCCACGCAGGCCGCCAAGATCATGGAAGTGCTCGAGAATGCCGCCCGACAATGGCCCGCCGATCACTCCGGCCATCGGCACGGCAATGGCAAACAGCGCGGTCACCTGGGCCCGACGCCGGGCCGGGTACCAGCGGTTGAGGAAGACCAGGATCCCCGGGAAGAAACCAGCCTCGGCCACCCCCAGCAGAAAGCGCAATACGTAGAAACCGGCGGCGCTGTCGATGAGGAACATGCCGCTGGACAAGCCCCCCCAGACCACCATCAGCGTGGCGATCCAGCGCCGTGGACCGACCCGGTCCAGGGCCATGTTGCTCGGCACGCCAAACAGCGCATAAGCGATGAAGAACAGGCCGGCGCCGAAGCCATAGACCGTGTCGCTGAATTGCAGGTCAGCGCTCATCTGCATCTTGGCGAAGCCAATGTTGATGCGGTCCAGGTGGGCGAAGAGGTAGCAGATCAACAACAGCGGCATCAGCCGCCAGGTGATGGTGGCATGGGTGCGGTCGTGCGCGACGGTGCCGGCAGAGTCGGCGGTGTTGGCTGTGCTCATGATCTTGTACTTTTTGTCAGAGAGGCCGATGGGACGAACGGGCAGGCAGGCTTAGCTTGTCTGGGCCTTGAGGAAGGCATGGACGTTGTTGGCCTTGAAGTTGAGTTGCTCGTGCAGTTCGATCATTTCGAACGACAGCGCCAGCAGGCGCTCGGCCTGGAGTTCGGCGAAGTGTGCGGTGATCACCTCGAAGAGTCTTTCCGCGACTTTCTGGCGGGTGGCCAGATCGCGACCATGACCGACTTTCAGCGTCATGTGCACGAAGGCGTAGTCGTGCTTGCCGTCGGCCATGCGCCAGGTGTCCAGGCGCACGCCACGGCTGCGGATGCCACCCAGGGGAAACACGCCGCTGTCGCCCAGCACGGCGTGGACCTTTTCAAACAGGCCGGGCAGGTCGGCCTGTTGTTCGATGTTATCGGTGTATTCAGCGATGAAATGGGGCATGGGGGCCTCCTGCGTCGGCAGCTTTGAGTGGTGAGCTACAAGCGGCAAGTTGAAAGCGATCAGCTTGTCGCTTGCAGCTGCTGTTCAGACTGGGAAAATGACGTTGATCTGGCCGGTGCCCGAGCTGCCGAAAGGCTCGGTGATGATTTCGGCAGGCTTGTCGTAGTCCGGACCGCCGAGCAGTCCCAGCAGCATCGCCGTGTCATGCATCTTGCCTTCGCCGAAGCAGTGTTCGGCGTAGTCCGGGAGCATCGCGCAGAACTCTTTCCAACGGCCCTGGCGCCACATGTCCACGACGTGCAGGTCGACCTGTTTGTCGAACTCTCGCGTCCAGTTATGGATGTTGGCTTCGGCATTGCGGTCATCGGAGAAACGGTGCGACAGCGAACCGGAGGCCAGCACCAGCACCTTGCGGTCGCTTTTCTCGATGGCCCGGCGCACGGCGGCGCCGAAGGTGAAGCTGTCTTGCAGGCGGTGCCAGGCGCACCAGGCGGCAATTGACACGACGTTGAGTTTTTGTTCCGGCGGTACGTCCATGTGCATGTAGCGCATGGGCACCAGCGTGCCGTATTCCAGCTCGAGGCTTGGGATGTTATGGGCCAGGGTGCGCACGTCAGCGGCATTGGCCTCGGCGGCGATCAGCTCGCCCAGCTCAGGGCAGCCTGGGTATTCGTATTCCATGTTCTTGATGAAGTGCGGCAGCTCGTTGCTGGTGTAGATGCCTTTGAAATGCTCACCGCCGTTGACGTGGTAGGCGCTGTTGACCAGCCAATGCACGTCGAACACCACCGCGGTGTCGGCCCCCAGCTCACGGGCGCGCCGACCGATTTCCTTGTGGCCGGCGATTGCTGCCGCACGGCAGCCATGGTGCTTGCCGGGCAGCTCCGACAGGTACATCGAGGGAACGTGGCAGATTTTCGCAGCCAGGACGACTTCGCCCATGATGATTCTCCTGAAAAAATGTTCTTGTTGAGTTTTTGTGATGAATCACAGCCTGTGAGTGATAACCCCTGTGGCGAGGGAGCTTGCTCCCGCTCGATTGCGCAGCAATCGCAAAAAAACGGGGCCGCTTCGCAGCCCAGCGGGAGCAAGCTCCCTCGCCACAGGTCAACACTCGGCACAGGTTCACGGCTGGCCTCGGATTACACCCCCCACCGCGGAATGTGATGACTGCCCATGGAAATGCACACGTTCTTGATCTCGGCGAACACTTCAAAGCTGTACTGTCCACCTTCGCGGCCGGTTCCGGAACCCTTCACGCCACCGAAAGGCTGGCGCAGGTCGCGCACGTTCTGGCTGTTGATGAACACCATGCCGGCCTCGATGCCATGGGCCAGGCGATGGGCCTTGCCGATGTCCTGGGTCCAGATGTACGAGGCCAGGCCATATTCGGTGTCGTTGGCCAGTTGCAAGGCTTCGGCTTCGTCCTTGAACGGGATCAGGCACACCACCGGGCCGAAGATTTCTTCCTGGGCGATGCGCATCTGGTTATTCACATCGGCGAACACCGTCGGCTGGATGAACTGGCCGCGGCTCAGGTGCGCCGGCAGGTTGGCCGGGCGCTCCAGGCCGCCAGCCAGGAGGGTGGCGCCTTCTTCGATGCCGATCTTGATGTAGCCAGTGACCTTGTCGTAGTGGGCCTGGGTGATCATCGAACCGACCTGGGTCTTCGGGTCCTGGGGGTCACCGACGATCAGGCGTTTGGCGCGGGCGGCGAACTCGGCGACGAACTGCGGGTAGACGCTTTCCTGGATGAAGATCCGGCTGCCAGCGGTGCAGCGCTCGCCGTTGAGGGAGAAGATGGTGAACAGCGCCGCGTCGAGGGCGCGATCAAGGTCGGCGTCTTCGAAAATCAGCACCGGCGACTTGCCGCCCAGTTCCATCGAATACTTTTTCAGCCCGGCGGTCTGCATGATTTTCTTGCCGGTGGCGGTGCCGCCGGTGAAGGAAATTGCCCGCACATCCGGATGACGCACCAACGCATCGCCGGCCGTGGCGCCGTAGCCCTGGATCACGTTCAAAACGCCGTTGGGAATGCCGGCCTCGACGGCCAGGCGCCCCAGTTCGTTGGCGGTCAGGGGCGACAGCTCGGACATCTTCAGCACGGCGGTGTTGCCCAGGGCCAGGCACGGCGCGGTCTTCCAGGTCGCGGTCATGAACGGCACGTTCCAGGGCGAGACCAGCGCGCAGACACCCACCGGTTGGTACAGGGTGTAATTGAGCATCTGGTCGTCGACCGGATAAGTATGGCCATCCATGCGAGTGCAGACTTCGGCGAAGAAATCGAAGTTATGGGAGGCCCTCGGGATCAGCACGTTCTTGGTCTGGTGGATTGGCAAGCCGGTGTCGAGGGTTTCCAGTTCGGCCAGTTTCGGCACGTTCTGCTCGATCAGTTCACCGAGCTTGCGCATCAGCCGGGCGCGTTCCTTGGCAGGCGTGTTGGCCCATTTTGGAAAGGCATCCTTGGCGGCGGCTACGGCTTGGGCGACTTCTTCGGCACCGCCGCTGGCGACTTCGCCGATGGCTTCGCCCGTGGCCGGGTTGTAGTTGACGAACACGTCTTTGCTTTCGACCTCACGGCCGTTGATCCAGTGTTTGATCATGCTGCTCATGCCTCTTTACGGGATGCGAAGAACTCGGCTTCGCTGACAATGTGGTTGACCAGCCGGCCGACGCCTTCCACTTCCACGATTACTTCATCACCGGGCACTACGTCTGCCAGGCCCTCCGGCGTGCCGGTGGCGATCATGTCGCCGGGTTGCAGGGTCATGAAGCTGGACAGGTATTCGATCAGGTAGGGAATGTCGAAAATCATGTCCTTCGTGCTGCCTTCCTGACGCAGTTCACCATTGATCCAGGTGCGTAACTTCAGGTCGCTCGGGTCCGGCACATCGGCCACGTCGACGATCCACGGGCCGACTGGGGTCGTGGCGTCACGGTTCTTCACTCGCAGGTTGGGGCGGTAGTAGTTTTCCAGGTAGTCGCGGATCGCGTAGTCGTTGCACACCGTGTAGCCGGCGAGGTACTCCAGGGCGTCCTCGCGCTTGACGTTGCGCGCTTCTTTGCCGATGACCGCCACCAGCTCGCACTCGTAGTGCATATAGGCGACGTTATCGGGGCGCCAGGTTTCCTGGTTGTGGCCGGTGTAGGTGCCGGGCGACTTGATAAACGCCAGGGGCTCGGTCGGCGGCTTGAACGCCAGCTCGGCGGCGTGATCGGCATAGTTCAGGCCTAGGGCGAACATGCTGCCGGTGGCCGGTGGCAGCCATTGGACCCGGTCCTCGGCCAGCAGGCGACCATCGGCCAGACGCACGGCGTTGTGGGCTTCAACGGTGACGGCGTGAACCTGGCCTTCAAAACGAATGCGCGCGTGTTTCATAAACGTGCTCCTGTTTGCTCGGCGACGACGGTATTGACCAGGCGGCCCAGGCCGCCGATTTCCACTTCGACGCGGTCGCCGGGCACTACATCAACCCGACCCTCGGGCGTACCGGTGATCAGCACGTCGCCTTCGTGAAGGGTCATGAATTCGCTGATCTCGGCAATCAGTTGAGGGATGTTGCGAACGAAATTGGCCGTGTTGTTTTGCTGGCGTACCTCGCCGTTCACATACAGCGTGATCGCCAGGCTGTGTGGGTCGGCAAGCTTCGCGATGGGCACCAGCTCAGGGCCGATGGCGCAGAATCCGTCCCGGCACTTGGCCTTGACGGCGGGGCGGTAGTAGCTGTCTTCCGGCAGGCTGAACTCATTGACGACGGTGTAGCCAGCGACGTAGTCCAGCGCCTCGGCGGCGCTGACACGGCTGGCCGACTTGCCCATCACCACGCCAAGGGCCGGTCCGGGTTGCAGCCTGTCGCCATGACCCGGATGAACCACGTCGGCACCGTGCCGGTTGCGGGTGTTGGGCGTCTTGATGAACAGCACCGGCTTGACCGGCGGTTTCTGGTAGGGCGGTTGCTCGAACTCGGCGAGGCGCTGTTTCAGCAGCCCCTGATAGTTCAGCGCGACCCCGAACAGGGTGCCTGTCGCGACGTCATGCAGGGCACGGCTCATGCTTGTCTCCTGGCGATGCAGAGTGATGAGGGCTCTGCGATATTGTTAATGTGTTAACAGTTATAATTAAGATGTTAACTATCGTCAAGCGTGGCAGAATCATCGGGTGCTGGTTGCCCTGCCAGATCCGGTGCAGGATGAGCACGAGCCGGTGCCTGAATCAGAATAAAAAACGAGTACTGCGTGATGACCGACCGTCAGCCGATCCCGAATATCAACATTGGTCAGGTGTACGACCAGCGCTACAGCGATGCCGAGGTCCACTACGACCGGCTCGCCAACCTGGCGGATTTTTTCGGCCGCAACATGCCGGTTCATCGCCACGACCGTTTCTTTCAGGTGCACTACGTCAAGAGCGGCACCGTGCGGGTGTATCTCGACGATCAGCAATACGTCGAGTCCGGGCCGATGTTCTTCCTCACGCCGCCGACCATCCCTCATTCGTTCGTGACCGAGGCCGACAGTGACGGGCATGTACTGACGGTGCGCCAGCAATTGGTGTGGCAATTGATCGACGCCGATCCGAGCCTGGCGCCGGCCGGTGTGCAAATGCCGGCAGCCTGCGTGGCGCTGGCGCAATTGGGACCGGAACAGGCGAGGGAGGTGCGGCGGTTGGAATACTTGTTCGAGGAGCTGAGCGAGGAGGTGACGGCCACGCGGGCGGGGCGCAGCGCGGCACTGGACGGCTTGACGCGGCTGATCATGATCAGCCTGCTGCGGTTGTGCTCCAACTCCCTGGAAGCCCGGCCGGCCCGGCATGAAGACCTGAAGATCTTTCATCGTTTCAATGAGCTGATCGAGGCTCATTATCTGCAGCATTGGCCGTTGTCGCGCTACGCCGAGGGCATCGGCGTGACTGAGGCGCGCCTGAACGACGTATGCAGACGCATCGCCGACTTGCCTTCCAAGCGCCTGATCATGGAGCGGCTGATGCAAGAGGCCAAGCGCCTGCTGCTGTTCACCGGCAGCTCGGCCAATGAAATCTGCTACCAGCTCGGGTTCAAGGATCCAGCCTATTTCAGTCGTTTTTTCCAGCGCTACGCCCAACTGACGCCCGGGGAGTATCGCCAGCGGCAATCGGGGTTGCGTTGAGCGGTGCATCAACTCAATGGGCTGCTTCGCAACCCAGCGGGGCGGTGCGACGTTTCGCTAAAGCCCCTCGCCACAGTTGTTCTTGCAGCAGTGGGATGGCGACACTAAGCTGCCGACTCGCCCATCCAAACCGTGTGAACATGGCCAATCCCAGACCTTCATTGACCCTGACCCTGTTGCAAGCCCGCGAAGCCGCCATGGCTTTTTTCCGCCCGGCGCTGAATCAGCATGACCTCACGGAGCAACAATGGCGGGTGATCCGCATCCTGCACCAGCAAGGTGAGCTGGAAAGCCATCAGCTCGCTCATCAGGCCTGCATCCTCAAACCGAGCATGACCGGCGTGCTCAGCCGCCTGGAGCGCGATGGCCTGGTGCGTCGACAGAAGTCGAGCCAGGATCAGCGCCGGGTTTTCGTCGGCCTGACCGAGCGCGGCCAGCAGTGCTTTGTGTCGATGAGTGAGGGGATGGAAAGCAACTATCGCCGCATCGAGGAACAATTCGGCGAGGACAAAATGCAGCAATTGCTGGCGTTGCTCAATGAGCTGAAAAACATCAAGCCTTGATCAAGGCGTGGCCAGGGATTGCTTCAATTGGTCCACCAGCGCAGGCGTCATATAGTGCGGGCCATCGAACAGGTAGAGCGGGTACCCGTCATAGGCCGCCAGTTGCGGCTTGAGTTCGGCCACGGTGGCTGAGCGGAAGCCACCGCCGTATTTCGGGCGGAAGGCTTCGACGATGATCCGCACGCGGTCTTTGCCAAGCCGATCACGCAGGGCGTCGGCATAGTTGCGCGCGACCGGGGCGGTGCGGGCATAGACGCCGACGCCGTCCTGGAAAAACACGCCGATGTCGTTCGGCAACCATTGCTTGAGCCAGTCGGCGGTGGCGGCAGGGCCGATATTGGCGCCGTCGTAGACGCTGATCCAGAGTGGGCGCGGCAGTTTGGCCAGCAAGGCCGGCAGTTCCGTGGCGCGAGCCCAACTCGGATCGACTTCGGCGGGGAAGTACCAGCCGGTGACATGCAGCGGCGTGGGCAGCCCTGCAATGCGTTCCGACACCGCCGCCAATTGCTCGATGTTGTCCCGTGAGCGATTTTCACTGAAGTAGCCGGCCAGCCCGAGGATGACATCCTGGGCCCAGGGTGCCTTGGCGATGCGCGCCCAGTCCGGCAGTACCGGTACGTTGGTCAAACCGGTGCCAGGCACGAAGGCCTGGTCGTCCACCACCGTCCACTGCACCAGCAGCTCGTGCACCCCGAGTTTTTCCCAGGTGCCGTTGATGCCGACGGTCTGGTTGTCCGGCTGCCAGACGATGCCGACGATGTTCGCAGCTGCGGTAGTGGTCATGGTGTAGTACGTCCCTGTACCGATGCCGATGGCCGCGACCAATAACAGCGCCGCGACGATCTTGCGATTGACTGCACGGGCGAAGCTTTTCAAACAAGCCCCTTCTGGATGCAGTGTAGTCGCGGATCGGCAAGGCCAGACGCTTTTCGTACCGATGGATCGAACATCACGTCAACGTCCTCAATAGGAGTAGGTCAGGCGCGCGAACACGCCTTTGGCGCGGTCCTCGCCAAACACCCTGGCCCGGTACTGCAGGGAAAAGTCCACGTAGGAACGGGGGGCATTGTAGGCATCTTCCCGGAACCAATAACGTACGTTGTTTCCTATCCCGATGCCCCCGGCGTCGCCGGACGAGAAATCACCATTGGATTCGCTCTTCATCTTCGAATCGTAGTCAATTGCCGCCACGATATGAGGGAAGGTCACCCAGCGCGAACCGGTGCCGCCAATCGCATAGCTGCGACCCACTTGCCATTCGCTGTTGAAGTAATTGCGCGAGTCGTTGATGTAATGGCCGACCTCGGCATACAACTGCGAGGTCCACCAGCTCGGCACATCGACCCGCAGGTCGGTACCGATGCTCGAACCGTAGCCCAGGCGCACCAGCCAGTCGCCTTCGACATTGGACGAGCCAAGGGGGAAGGTGCGTTCGAGGGCGGCCATGATGTTGACGGAACTGAAGGGTTTGACCCGTACGCCAAGCGCCCCTTGCAAGGCATCGGCGCCGGTGTCCGAGTCGCTGTTCTTGCTCCACAGGGTGTCGGTAATACGCCCGTAGAGCTCGACAAAGCGGGCATTGCGATAACCCAGCGGGCGCCAGGACAACTCGGTGCTGTTTTGCAGCAAGTCATTGCTTTGGCTGCCGCTGCTGCCGGTGCTCGGTGCCGCACTCAGGCCACTGGAGCTGTTGCCGCGATAGCTGGTGGTGCTGGTCAGGCCCATCCTGCGTGAAACGTCACCCACGGCGCGACGGGTATCGAACAGTTGTTGCGCGGACATGGGCGTTTCTGCTGTTTCTTGCCCATCGATCACGCGCTTGAAGTACGCGACGGATTCGTCGTCTTCATGGACACGCATGGCGTTGTAGGCGGCGTCCTGGGCTGCCGCCGGCTTCAGTGGCGCCGTGGCATCGGCCTTGCGGAACGCCACGTGGGCCGCTTCGTCGTCGCCGGCCTGCATCGAGAGGTAGGCAAGCTGCAGGTCACTGACCGAGGCCAGTTCACCGGAGGTCCGGGCCTCTTGCAGACGTTCCCGGGCTGTGCGGCGTTGACCGATGGCGGCATACAACCCGGCCTCTTCATAGGCCGGCAGGGTGCCCAGGGCCAGGGCATGGGCAAAATCCTTCCGGGCGCCGGCATCGTCTCCGGTTTGTTGGCGCAGGCGTCCACGCATGACCAACAGCCGGGCGTCATCGCCATGGGCTTGCAGGCCTTCGCTGGCCGCCGCGATGGCTTGGGTCAGGCGTTTCTGCTCGGTCAGGGCGCTGACCAGCAGATGCCGATAGGACGGGTTCTGTGGCGCACGGGCAATGGCCTGGTTTGTCAGGGTGACCGCGGTTGCCGGGTCTTTGCGGGCGAGGGCGGCATAGGCCTGGGAGGCCAGGGCTGTGCCGGCATCATGGGTGCTGCCGGGCCAGATGGCGCAGGTCAGGCCGAAGGTGCTTTCCTGGCATTCCAGGGACGGTGGCGCCAACTGGCTCATCGTGTTGAAGCCCTTGTTCTTCTGGCGCAGCGCCACGCGGGCGGCTGTCCGCCGGCGGATCACCTCATCACTGTCGTCGTTGCCCAGGGCCTGTAATTGGTCCAGCGCTTGCTGAGGCTCGCCTCGGGCCTGCGCGACGTCGACGGCAAAGAGGCGGATGTCACGGATTTCGCTGGCCGACACGCCAGGCAGTGCCTGGGCACGGTTCAAATCGGCCTGGGCCGCTTGGATCTTGCCCTGGCGTTCCCGAGCATAGCTGCGCAGGATCCACGGGGCGGGTTTACTGTCGTCCAACGCCAATGCACCCGAGGCGGCCTGTTCGGCAGCGGGGTAATCCTTGTTCGCGAGCAGGGCGCTGATGAGCAGTTGCTGGTTGGCGGAGATTTCCGGAGCCCAGGCCACGGCTTTGCGGGCCTGGTCCACGGCCATGGCCGCATTGCCTTGTTCCAGGGCGCGGTAGCCCTGGGTCGCCAACGGCACGGCGAGTTGCCGGCGGATCGCTTGGCGGCGCAGCAACAAGGTGTTGTCCTTGGCGAAGGTCCTCAGGGCCTCGGAAGTCGCCTGATCGGCTTCTTCCAGATGTTGCTGGCGTTGCAGGGAATCAATCAATAACAACCGGTATTCCCGGCGACGGGGCGCCTGGGCGATGGCCTTGCGGGCCGATTGCGCGGCCAGGCCGAATTGTTCGTGATCATAGGCTTTGAACCCCTGGGACGCGGCGGCGAAGCCCGGTGCTGCCGGCGCGGCGCGGGACGACCTGGCGGTCTGCGGCTGGTCGCGGAGTTTCTTGTCCCGTTCGGCCAACTCAATCAGCGTGTTCAGGCGCGTCACGTCGGCGCGTAGGCGCAGGGCTTCGCGCGCCTTGGCGATGGCCAGGTCGTAGTCCTTGCGCTCGTAGGCACTGTAGGCCTCGTTGGCGGCGGTGTACGCCGGCCCGGTCAATGGCAGCGGCAACGTCTCGGCCGACGCCAGTGCAGAGATCAGGCTCAGCCCCGTGGCCAAAAGGGTCAAAAGGGGGCGGTTCATGCCGGAAGCTCCATTGGGTAGAGGCTGTGCTGGCGTGCCACCACCTGTTCGATAGTGGCTCGCGGCAGCACGCCGCTGTCGACCAGGTAATCGCCGATCCGGCCGTGATGCTGCGGACGATACTGCAGCATGGCGCGGCTGAACTGATCGCGATCGAGCAAGCCCATTTCGATCAGCAGGTCGCCCAGCAACGGTGCGCTGGCATTCGGTACAGCATGGCCGTTGTTCGCTGGCATTTGGCGCAACAGCGCGAGAATTTCACTTTCTCGGGCGATCAGTTGCACCGGCTCGTTGCCCAATTCGGCGCTGACCTGTTCCAGGCCTTCGTCGGAAAGCGGGTTGGCGACGGCGATCTGTTCACGACCTTCGCCATTGCGTCCCAGGGGAATGACCCGCCAGCGCAAGGCAAACTCGCTGGCCAGTGATGAGGTTGAGGCAGCCGCTTTTTCGGTCACGTCGAAGACCCGCGGCAAGTCATTCTGGAACGCAATGGCTTCGGCCAGGGTTTCGTCGTCCAGCCAGCCGTTATTGAGCAGAATCCGACCCAACGGCACATTACGCGACTGCTGTTCGTCGAGGGCGCTTTGCAGGTTGGTGTCAGTAATGGCCTGCCAGGACAGCAATACACTGCCCAGGCGACGCGGTGCGGTGGCGACCAGGTCCGTGGACGGGAAGTCATGCATGGTCTTGTCCCAGACCAGCTTGCGGTTCATCACCTTGCCCACGAGGAACATGCGCCAGGCCCTGGAGGCGGCCATGAAGTTGACGAAGTTGCCCACCAGCATGCGCGGGATCGACAGCAGACCGTGCTGCCAGCCGTACAACACGGTGGTGAAGTAATAGCGATGCAGGATGCGCCAGACCAGGGCGACGCCGTTGGCCAGCAATAGGTATTGGATCACGCCGTTGGTTTCAAAGGGCGTTGGGAAACTGACGTTCCACAAGCCGCTGTTGCGCAGGATGATCAGGCCCAGCAGTTGCACCAGGATCACATAGGCAATGATGCTGATGAACGCGGTCACAACGCCCTTGCGGTCGCGAAACAGCAGGTATCGGTTGGCCAGCGAGCCATTCCAGCCCATCTGTTCCCAGCCTTGCAGGCCGATGCCGAGGGTCCAGCGAGCCTTTTGCCGAAAGGCGGTGCGGAAGGTATCGGGGAAAAACTCGCGCACGCACAGCGGCATTGTCAGGGTCGATTCATAGGGCTTGCGGAACCAGGATTTGCGCAGCACCCGGAACTGCACGGGGAAGCGTACGAAGATCGCGTTCATGCCGACCTTGGCCAGCCGCGCGCCGACGTCATAGTCCTCGGTGAGGCTGTCGGTGTTGAACGGTTGGTTTTCGGTTTCGCCGGCCAGCACCCGCAGGGCGCGATGGGAAAAACAGGTGCCGACACCGGCCGAGGGCACGGTGTCGGTCATGCTTTCGCGCACCACCAGGTCCTTGCCGTGCCATTCGGCAAACTCGTCCATGTAGACGCCCGCGACCCATTCGTACCAGTTGCGCTCCAGCGACACTACCGGCAATTGAATCATGTCCTTGCGCGGCAACAGGTAGTTGAACAGACGCAGTTCCAATGGATGCAGCACGTCTTCACTGTCGTGCAGTACGACGCCGGCGAAGGTCATGCCATGGGTTTTCTCATGCAGGAAAATCGCCTGGATCACCCAGTTCAAACAGTCAGCCTTGCAGGTCGGCCCCGCATGGGGCACTTCCACGCGATGCAGTTGTTTATAGCGCCGGCGCATCCGCTCGACTTCGTCGATGGTGCGCTGGTCGTTGATATAGGTGCCGACGAAGACGACGTAGTTCTGGTAGTCGAGCGTCGACACCATGTTTTCGATCATCGGCGCGATGACGTCGTATTCCAGCCAGGCCGGCACCATGATCGCCAACGGTTGTTCGTCCCGGGCCAACAGTTGCTCGGCGGTCAGCGGCCGGTATCTGCGGTCCACGGTGAACTTGCGGTATAGGCGACGAGACCAGTACCACACGTCAATGATCAGATCGTCCAGGCTGGAGATCAGGATCAGTACCGCGACCACAATGGTCGCGGCTTCCAGGTAGTTATAGTAGTGGGCCAGCCAATAGGGCCAATAAAGCGACGTCATCAAAGGTTACCGTTACTGGCGATTGCGACGGGCGCTACGGCCAGCCAGCAACAAGATAAGGAACAAGGCAATGCCACCCGGGATCAGCCAAAGCAGTGACGGTTTACGCCAGGCATCCAGGCCCTTGGGTTCTTCCTGGCCGATCAACTGGCTGCCGTTGGGATCCTGGGTATCGAAGATCGCCACGGCACCGCTGTCGCCCAGGGGTCAGCACAATCGGCTTGGCCAGGCTTGGGGGTTGGTCGCCCAGGGACCGATAGACCAGGCCGTGCTGGCCCGAGGTCTGCACCACTTGCAGGGAAGCCAACTGGTTGAGGCGCTGCACATCCAGCATCACTTGGTCTTTATGGTTGATGCGCAGGTGACCCTGCTCATCGACCTGCACCGATTCCTTGCTGTCCTTGAGTGGCAGTTCGAACGCCAGGAAGGCTTTATCCGGGCTGACGGTGGCTTTTGGATCGGCACTGACTTTCAACTGCGCGCGCAACGGCGAGACACCCGAGGCATCGGCCACCGAGATCACTTGGGCCAGGCTGTTGGCCGGGTGGTCAAGGTACGCCTGGGGAACGAGCACTTGGGTGTCAACGGCGAAGCGTGCGGCGATGCCGGAGAAATCGTCACCCAACGAGGTTTTGTCCAATACGATATGGCTGGTCGGCAGCACCGACACCGGGAACGCTTGCGGGGTTTCCAGGCAACGGTCACTGACCGGTTGGCGTTGGAACGAGACGCGCAAGACGTTTTTCGAGCCCAGGGCGTAGCGTGGGATGTGAGCCTGGATGCGTTGCGGTTGGCCATCGGTGGTCAGTTGCTGGGCACCGATCAGGAAATCATTGAAAAACAGCGAGGCCACGGGCGCGGTGTCCGAAGCACCGGGTGCAGCGGAGACGTCGACCACGGCGGTAACGGGCAGGCGACCGTCATAGGCCACGCTGCCCAGGGGGAACGAGGTGCTCCAGTCGAATCGCGATGCCACGTCGAAGGTGCCGGAGGCGCCGCCCAGTCGCGACAGGGCCACGCGGCCATCGTCGCTCAACGGGGCCTGGGCTTCGATCACGGTCAACTGGCGGCTGCGCGCGAGCTTGTTCCACGCGGAACCCAGCAAGGACAAGGCTTTGCCGGTCGCATCCGGGGCAATCATCAATACCGGGCGAGTGCCCAGCAGTGCCAGACGCACGTTGTCAGTGCCGGTGCTCACCATGGCAGCGTTGACGTGCGCATTGCGCCATTGGGTCAAGGCCGTGGCCGCCGCTGCGTCGACGCCTTGGACTTGGCTTTGCAAGGCATCCAGGGACTGGTTGATGGCCTTGAGCAGTTCTGGGTCGTTGATTGCCAGGTCAGCTTGCACGTTCGTGGTCTGGCCAAGCATCAGCAGCGCACCGATTTCGGCTGGGTTGGCCAAGGTGTGCTGGCCTTTGCCGTTGAGGCTGGCGAAGGCGGGAATGTTCAACAGCTCGGCCGGGACGCGCAGGCCGCTCAGGTCCACGCTGTCCTGCACGGCAGGGAAGGGCAGGATGCGCGCATGTTTGCCGATACGCTCCAGGGCCACGCCCAATCGCCAGGCGGCGTCATAGCTGCCAGCCGACAGCGAGCCAGGTGCGACCAGGATGCCGGGGTTGGCGGGCAAAGTGGTCCAGGCGGCACCGACATCCTGCAGTTGGCTGGCGTCGTAGCTGTAGTTCAGGCGGGTATCCGGCTGAATGCGCAGCACGTTGCCTATGACCCGATCTTCTTCACACAGCGGCCGGGAAACCACCGAGGACCAGGCAATGCCCAAACGCACCAGGCCATTGTCGCGCGGGGCCTTGTCTACGCCCAGTTTGACGCTGGCATCGCCCTGCGCTTCGCTGAGGCCTTCGGCACGCACTGGATAACCGTCGAGCGACAGCAGCATGGTGTTGCGGCCCCCTTCGCCATTGAGATAGCTGGCGTCCAGCTGCAGCGTCGCATCGTCGAGCGTCACGCCGGCGGGTACCGGCAAATACAGTTCGCGTCGAGCGTCGCTGGCGCCCAGCAGGATCGGCGCCGTGATGCCCAGGTCGCTCAAGCGAATCTCACGCTCCTGGCGGGTATCGGCGTTGAGTCGATGGATTGCCTGGGTGAGCGGGCTATCCGCAGCCAGGGCAAAGGTCGGCATGAGCGCGAGCAGGCTCAGGCCACAGGCAAGGGCGCTGAGCGCGCCCGTATGGATGGCAACGGAAGGCTTCATTCAGGCAAATCTCGATCTGATAAGGGTAAGTAGCGGTTATGAGGTGAAATCGGCGAGCAACTCGCGTGGCTCGGACAGCGGCGTGTGTAACGGCTCGTGAGTCGGTTGCACCTGGCCCACGACAAAATCGTCGACCGGGCGCCTCATCAGGGTATCGACGATGCGTTGGCTGGCCTTGCCATCGCCATAGGGGTTGACCGCCTGTGAGGTACGACGCCACAAGGCCTCGTCGTCGAACAGCGCGTTCACGCCGGCAATGATTGAGGCCGGGGACGTGCCAACCAGGCGCACGGTACCGGCGGCCACGGCTTCGGGGCGTTCGGTGACGTCGCGCATCACCAGCACCGGTTTACCCAGGGACGGCGCTTCTTCCTGCACACCGCCGGAGTCCGTGAGGATGACGTGGGCGTGTTGCATCAGGCGCACGAACGCCAGGTAATCCAGGGGGTTGATCAAGTGCACGTTGAGCAGGTCACCCAGTTGTTCGGTCACCGGCCCCAGCACGTTGGGATTGAGATGCACCGGGTAGACGATCTGGATGTCAGTACGCTGGGCCAGATGACGCAAGGCTTTGCAGATGTCCAGGAAGCCCTCGCCGAAGTTTTCCCGGCGATGACCGGTCACCAGCAACAGCTTGCGCCCGGTTTGCAGGAACGGGAACTGTTGGTCCAGTTCGCCACGCAACTGTGCATCCTCATTGATGCGCTGGGCAGTCAGTTGCAGGGCGTCGATGACGGTGTTGCCCGTCACCAGGCAGCGGCCCTGCAGGCGTTCGCCCAGCAGGTTGTCGCGGGATTGTCCGGTAGGGGCAAACAACAGGTCGGCACTGAGATCGATGCAACGACGGTTCATTTCTTCCGGCCACGGACTGTAGATGTCACCGGTGCGCAGCCCGGCTTCGACATGGCCCACGGGAATACGCCGGTGGAAGGCGGCCATCGAAGCCACCATGGCTGAGGTGGTGTCGCCATGGACCAACACCCGATCCGGCCGGGTCTGTTCCAGGACCGGGTCGATGGCGCTATAGAGGGCGGCAGTCAGGGAGTTGAGGGTCTGGTGCGGGGTCATCACGTCAAGGGTGAAATCGGCCTTGAGATCGAACAGATCCAGCACTTGCTTGAGCATGCTTTGATGCTGGCCGGTGACGCAGATCAGCGACTCGATGCCGGGTTCGGCGGCGAGGGCCTTGACCAGGGGGGCCATCTTGATGGCTTCGGGACGGGTGCCGAAGATCGACAGGATCTTGATCCGTGGGACTTGAATAGCGATGACGCCCTTCCTCGCGCAGTTTTCTGCGCCGCACAACAGCCGTCCAGGCACGATAAAGTGGCTGGGCAAGCAAGCGGTTTAAGTTAAATAAATCCGATGATCAGGCAGCGGCCCACGTGCACAGGAAGTGACGTAGTGGCATCTTGCGATCTGACCCGTCAAATTAATAGCATTAAAGATCGTTAGCGCAAAGTTTTATATGTGAAGTTTCAATAATATTTTTTTACAAGCTTTTTTAGCGACAGGAGAGGGCGGTTGGAATTGAACGTTGTATTCTTATTAGTGTTTGATTTATAAAGTTTTTTTGTAATTTATGTGAGCTTGTGGATGGTCGCGGGCGGTGCGTGCAAGGTGGCTGTCGGTTTTTTGACAGCTCGCGTCAATGATGATGTAAGACATTGGCTCGTCATTAGAATGACGCCTGTATATTGTCAAAAACGCTAAGCAGGTAGTACTTAAGTGCCAAGTCTTATAAGTAGCAAAAAGTTCAATCTTAATTGAACGCTTATTTAAATAAGTCGCAACGGCGATGCTCATTATTCGTGTTCGCAAAACAGCGCATCTCTTAATGAAGGCAGTTGCCCCGAAGCCTTCCTTAAGTCCAATGCGACGCAGATAAAACCGCTGGCTCCCTCTAGCCGATAATCGCACGCTTTGTCATGGGTTCGTGCCTGGGTTATTGACCGAACTAACCGGTTGGTACATTTTAGGCGCAATCCGCCTTGCGTCGCCTTGCCAAGGCCATAATAAAAAATAGAGGAACACCTCATGCGGAATTGCCTGCACACCCTCAACGCCTCTCCCTTGATCTACCGCGCCTGGCCTGGAGCACGTCGCAGCGCCTACGTCTGGATCCGATAGCGGACACCGCCGCCGTTCTATCGCGCCGGCTGGATCCCGGCATCGACAATCCGAGAGGTCTTCAAGATGACAAAAGTCGTCGATCTGTATTTCAAGCTGCAAAAGCTCCTGATCGTGCTGTGCATGATCGCAATGATCGTGCTGGTGTTCGGCAACGTGGTGCTGCGCTATGCCTTCAACTCCGGCATCAGCGTGTCGGAAGAACTGTCGCGCTGGTTCTTCGTCTGGATGATTTTTCTCGGCGCCCTGGTGGCGCTCAAGGACCGTGCGCACCTGGGGATGGACAGCCTGGTCAAGCGCTTGCCACCGGCCGGCAAGCGCCTCTGCCTGGTCATCGGGCACCTGCTGATGCTGTACATCTGCTGGTTGATCTTCATCGGCAGTTGGCAGCAGGCGGTGATCAACCTGGATGTGGTCGCGCCAGCCTCAGGGTTGTCGATGGCGCTGTTCTATGCCGCCGGCCTGGTGTTCGGCGCCAGCGCCGCGCCCATCCTGCTCTACGAACTCTATCTGGCGATGTTCGGCAAGCTCGGCGATGACGAGCTGGTCATGGTCAAGGACACCGACGCCGCCGAAGTGATCGCCCATAACCCCATCAAGAGTACCCGCCCATGACACTGGTTATTTTCCTCGGGTCGTTGATGGGCAGCATGGCGCTGGGTATGCCCATTGCGTTTGCCTTGCTGGTGGTCAGCGTGGCCTTGATGTTTTATCTGGATCTGTTCGACGCGCAAATCATTGCCCAGAACCTGCTCAACGGCGCCGACAGCTTCCCTCTGATGGCGGTGCCGTTCTTCATGTTGGCCGGCGAAGTGATGAATGTCGGCGGCCTGTCCAAACGCATCGTCAACATCGCCATGGCGCTGGTGGGGCATAAGCGCGGTGGTCTCGGTTATGTGGCAATCATTGCTTCCTGCCTGTTGGCGTCGCTCTCCGGCTCGGCCGTGGCGGATGCGGCGGCACTGGCGGCGTTGCTGGTGCCGATGATGGTGCTGGCCGGGCATAACCGGGGACGCTCGGCTGGACTGATCGCCGCCGGTAGCATCATCGCGCCGGTCATTCCGCCAAGCATTGGCTTCATTGTGTTTGGCGTGGCCTCTGGCGTGTCGATTTCCAAGCTGTTCCTGGCCGGCATCGTGCCCGGGTTGATGCTTGGGGCTTCGCTGGCCGTGGCCTGGTGGTACATCTCTCGCAGCGAGAATGTCGAGACACCGCCCAAGCGCTCCCGTGCCGAAGTGCTGCGCACGTTGCTCGACGGCAGTTGGGCGATGGGTCTGCCGTTGATCATTATCCTGGGCCTCAAATTCGGCATCTTCACCCCCACGGAAGCCGCGGTGGTCGCGGCAGTCTATTCGCTATTCGTGTCCCTGGTGATCTACCGGGAAATGAAAGTCAGCCAGCTGTACGAAGTGATCCTGTCCTCGGCCAAGACCACCTCGGTGGTGATGCTGCTGGTGGCGGCGGCCATGGTTTCATCATGGCTGGTGACCATCGCCGACCTGCCGGGCCAGCTGGCGGAGCTGCTGCAACCCTTCATGGACAACCAGACCCTTTTGCTGCTGGTGATGATGGTGCTGATCATCCTGGTGGGAACGGTGATGGACATGACCCCGACCATTCTGATTCTCACCCCGGTGCTGATGCCGGCGGTCATCCAGGCGGGGATCGACCCGGTGTATTTCGGCGTGCTGTTTCTGATCAACACGGCCATCGGCCTGATTACGCCGCCGGTGGGCACGGTACTCAATGTGGTGTGTGGGGTGGCGAAGCTGGATTTCGAGGAAATCGTCCGTGGTGTGTGGCCGTTCATGCTCGCGCAGTTTGTGGTGCTGTTCCTGCTGGTGTTGTTCCCTCAGCTTGTCCTGGGGCCGTTGAAATTCTTCACCGGATAACACCGGTGCAAGCCTGGGTAGCTCGACCTTAAAAACAATAATGATCGGAGAGTGACATGCGAAAACTGATGAAAACCCTGTTGGCCGGGGCATGCGCAACGGGGTTGTTGCTGGGCAGCGTGGCGAGCCACGCGGACGAGATTCGCGAACGCACCCTGCGATTCGCGTTCCAGAACGTCAAGGAACATCCGCAAGGGCAGGGCGCGCAGAAGTTCGCCGACCTGCTCAGCGCGAAGAGCGGTGGCAAGATCAAGGTGCGTCTGTTCCCTGGCGGCACCTTGGGCGGCGACGTGCAGACCGTGTCGGCCTTGCAGGGCGGCACGCTGGACCTGACCGTGCTCAACTCCGGCATCCTGGCGGCCCAGGCACCGGACTATGCCATGCTCGATTTCCCCTTCCTGTTCAATAACGCCGAAGAAGCCCATGCGGTGATCGATGGACCGGTCGGCCAGAAACTGGCCGCGCAGTTGGACAGCAAAGGCCTGGTGGGCCTGGGCTATTGGGACCTGGGTTTCCGCAGCCTGACCAACAGCAAGCATCCCGTGACCAAGCTCGAAGACATGCAGGGCTTGAAAATTCGCGTCATCCAGTCGCCGATCTACCTGGAAACCTTCTCCGCCCTGGGAGCCAACCCTGTGCCGATGGCTTTCCCCGAGGTCTATACCGGCCTCGAACAGCACACCATCGATGGTCAGGAAAACCCATTCACGGTGATCGAGGGCAATAAGTTCTATGAGGTGCAGAAGTACCTCTCCGTGACCGGGCATATTTTCAATCCGCAGTCGTTGATCATCAGCCAGAAGACCTGGAATCGCCTCAATGACGATGAAAAGACGATGATTCGCGAGGCGGCGGCCGAAGCACAAAAATTCCAGCGGGAAGTCACCGCCGCGAGCATGGATAAGGCGAAAGCGACGCTGGCTGGCGCGATGACTGTGAACGAAATCACCCCGGCCGAGAAAGATCGCTTTCGCGAGCGCGTGCAACCGGTGATCGACAAGTTCGCCAAATCCCTGGATGGCAACCTGGTGAAGATGATGTACGACGAAATCGCCAAGGTGCGCGCGGCGCAGTGAGCAGCACTGTTGGTGATAGATACCTGATATCAATCAGGCATTGAGTGGACTTGAACCTGTGGGAGCGGGCTTGCTCGCGAAAGCGGTGGATCAGCTTGCGGTGATGCTGGATGTGCTGACGCCTTCGCGAGCAAGCCCGCTCCCACATGGGCTTCTCAGCGATCGTTATTGAGCGCTCGGAACCGCCAGCCACTGCCCAATGACTTTCTGGTAGCTGCCGTTCGCCTTGCTCAGGTGCAACCACTGGTCAACGTACATTTTCCAGGTGGTGTCGTCCCGTGGCAGCAGGTAGGCCTTCTCGCCATATTGCAGGTAACGGGTCGGATTGACGGCGCACAGGCCCGGCTTGAGTTTTTGCTGGTAGAGCGCTTCCGAGGCATCGGTAATCATCACGTCGGCTTTCTTGTCCAGCAGTTCCTGGAAGATGGTCACGTTGTCGTGGAAGTTGAGTTGGCCCTTGGGCAGGAAGGCCCGCACGAAGGCTTCGTTGGTGCCGCCGGCGGGCTCCACCAGGCGCACAGAAGGTTGGTTGATCTGCTCGATGGTCTGATAGCGCGACTGGTCTTCGCAACGAACCAGCGGGATCTTGCCATCCACGTCCAGGGTGTTGCTAAAGAACGCTTTCTTCTGACGTTCCAGCGTCACCGAAATCCCGCCCATGCCGATGTCGCACTTACCTGCCTGCATGTCCGGCATCAGATTTTTCCAGGTGGTCTGCACCCATTGCACCTTGACGCCCAGGCTGGCGGCCAGCGAGCGGGCCATGTCGATATCGATCCCTTCGTATTCGCCTGTTTCAGCTTTGTAGGTGTAGGGCTTGTAGTCGCCCGTGGTGCACACCTGCAGTTCGCCTCGTTGCAGGACCTGATCCAGGTGCGAGGGCGCAGGCTCCGCCAGGACGCTGCCGCAGAACGCCAACAGGCCGCAGATCGTCATCGTGTTTGTTATGTTTTTCATAGGAATGAACGGCTCGCAAGGAGGGACAAGGCCGTCGAGTGTAGTAAAAGTGCCGGCAGGCTGTCACTGGAGCGTCGAGACGAGCGGTCAGCCTAGGGTGGTCTCGGGGGCTTTTTGCTGCAGACTCTTCAGGTAGCCGCAAAACATATCGGCCATGGCATCGGCGTAGGTCTGGATTTGCTCGTCGGAGCGAGGCGTCGCCGAAAATCGCTTACCTACGGAACTGAGCGTCGTGATGATCAGGTCGCCGGCCAGGACGCGGGTATGCTCGCAACTATCCGGTAGCACTTGCAGCATGAAAGCGTCCACCGACTGCTGCACCGACGTTCGCGCCATCTGGTGCTCAGGGGCGTCACGGTAGAGAGGGGCGGCGTCGTTGAGGGCGATGCGTATCTGCGCCTCGTCGCATTCGGATTGGATGAACGCCTGCACCAGCGCCCTCAACCGCTCGAAGGGCGGCTTGGCGTTGTCTTCAAGAATCGTGCGCAGCATCGCGCTGGTTTGTTGCCACTCATCACTCTGCAGCCGGAACAGGATGGCCGCTTTGTTCGGAAAGTATTGGTACACCGAGCCGACGCTGACGCCCGCTCGCTCGGCGACGCGGGCCACGGTGAAGCGAGGGGCGCCGTGGGTCGCCAAAACCTGAACAGCCGCTTCCAGGACCGCTGCCACGAGCTCGGCGGAGCGCGCCTGTTTTGGCTGTTTGCGCGAGGAAATCTGTGGGCTTGGGCGCTCGGACATGCAGGGGTGAACCTCGTAGGGGGAATGCGAATAGAAAATGCGACGAAGTATTCGTATTCTGAATGCGACGAATTGATCGCATTCTAGTCGCCCCTCGAACGGCATTCAACGTCATCCCTTTGTGTTCACGATTTCTTCCGGTGTATTCCCATGACTCACAAACACGCTCAACCTGCTGCTTCGGCGGCCCCGACAGCCGCCAGCATCAACCCGGTGTTGAAACTGCTGCCACTGGTCCTGACGGTGTTCATCGGCTTCCTGACGATTGGCATGCAACTGCCGGTCTTGCCCCTGCATCTGCACGACACGTTAGGCATGGGGACGCTCGTGATAGGGCTGGTGGTGGGCGCGCAGTTTGCCGCAGCGCTGCTGTCGCGTTCCTGGGCCGGCAACTTTGCTGACATACGCGGCACCCAGCGCGCGGTCATCGTCGGCCTGGTAACGGCGGCCTGTTCCGGCCTGGTTTACCTGGTTTCCCTGGCGTTCGTCGGCATGCCGCTGGTTTCAGTCTGGCTACTGGTCCTGGGCCGCGTCATCCTGGCTATGGGCGAAAGCCTGATCGTCACCGGCGCGCTGGGTTGGGGCATTGGCTTGGTCGGACCGCAGCATGCGGGCAAGGTCATGGCCTGGAATGGCATCGCCATGTACGGCGCCTTTGCGTTGGGTGCGCCGGCTGGCGTATTCATGAATGGGCTGTGGGGATTCATGGGCATCGCCGTGGCTACGGTGTTCATTCCATTGCTGGCACTGGTGATCGTCGCCAAGGTCAGGGTTATCGCCCCCACGGCGACCCGGCGCACGCCCTTCTACAAAGTACTGGGTAGTGTCTGGGCCCCTGGCATGGGGCTGGCGTTCTGCAGCGTCGGGTTCGGGGTTATTACTGCGTTCATCGCGCTGTTATTTGCCAGCAAAGGCTGGGGTAACTCCTCGCTGGCGTTCACCGCGTTCGGCCTGGCGTTCATTGGGGCTCGCCTCCTGTTTGGGCATCTTCCGGACAAGCTCGGTGGCGCGCAGGTGGCGTTGGTCTGTGTGGTCATCGAGGCTGTCGGCCTGCTGTTGATCTGGGGAGCCGATACCGCGCTCATCGCGTATCTGGGCACGGCGTTGACCGGGTTCGGCTATTCGCTGGCCTTCCCGGGCTTTGGGGTGGAAGCGGTAAAGCGTGTTCCGGCGCAAACCCGCGGCCTGGCCATGGGCGCCTATGTGGCATTCCTTGATATTTCCCTGGGCATCACCAGTCCGCTGGCCGGCGTATTGGCGAGTGCCTGGGGGATCGAGGCGGTTTACCTGGGCGGCGCCGTGGCTGTCGCACTGTCCTTTGGCATGGCTTTGCTGCTGTTGATGGGGCAGGCCAATGCAAAGCGGTCGGTACAAGTTCAATACAAATCCTGAGCCGGCCATAGGTTATAGAGGTTTCGAGATCCCGCTTTTTTTCCAGAACAGGAGCGTTGCACATGCACGTATTCGTTACCGGCGCCACCGGTTGGGTTGGGTCGGCAGTGGTCGAGGATTTGCTCGGCGCGGGCTACCGGGTCACCGGGTTGGCCCGTTCAGAGGACAAGGTCGCCAGGCTCGCAGCCACCGGCGCGAAGGTTGTGCGCGGGACCCTTGACGACATCGAGGTCTTGCAGGCGGCGGCGCTGGCGGCGGACGCGGTGATTCACACGGCGTTCAATCATGACTTTTCCAGGTTTGCCGAAAACGCCGAGCAGGATCGTCGCGTGATCGAGGCGCTAGGCAGCGCGCTGCAAGGGTCTAGCCGACCGCTGCTCGTCACCTCGGGTTTGTCCGGGCTGAGCCGTGGCGCAGTCGAACTTGAAGTGGCCAGTCCTGCCTCACTGCGCAAATCCGAAGCGGCCGCCCGGGCGGTGGCCGAGCAGGGCGTACGCGCGGCCACCGTGCGGTTGGCGCCTTCGGTCCATGGGATGGGCGACTATGGCTTTATCCCCATCCTGATTCGTCTGGCGCGCGAGACCGGTGTATCGGCTTACCTCGGTGAGGGGCGCAATTGCTGGTCAGGTGTGCATCGGTTGGATGCCGCGAAAGTCTACCGGCTGGCGCTCGAGCAAGGCGTGACGCAGTCCGTGTACCACGCGGTCGCTGATGAGTCGGTACCGTTCAAGGCCATTGCCCAGATGCTCGGTCGCCACCTGGGCTTGCCGACGGCGTCACGCGAGCGCGAGCACTTCGGCTGGTTCGCGCGCATGGCCGGTGCGGACATGGCGGCGTCCAGTGCGCACACGCGAGCAGTGTTAGGCTGGACGCCGAATGGTCCTGACCTGCTGACAGACCTGGACCAACCGGGTTACTACCTTGGGTGAGAGTGGCGCTAGACTGACTGTTCTTTCTCGAAAATGATGGGTGTCCTGATGAGTCTTGCTCCCTTTCACCTGGCTATTCCCGTTTATGACCTCGCGGCTGCCCGTGCTTTTTACGCTGATGTGTTCGGACTGCCAGAAGGTCGTTCCAGCGCGCAATGGGTCGATTTCAATTTCTTCGGTCATCAGTTGGTGATCCATGAACAGCCGAAGACGGCGTCGCAGGAAAGTGTCCTCAGCAATCCGGTAGACGGCCACGACGTGCCTGTCCCGCATTTTGGCGTGGTGCTGGGCTGGGAGGCGTGGGAGGCACTGGCCGAGCGTTTGAAATCCTTTGGCACACCGTTCGTGATCGAACCCTATATCCGCTTCCAGGGCCAGGTGGGCGAGCAGGCGACGATGTTTTTGTTCGACCCTTGCGGCAACGCGCTGGAGTTCAAGGCGTTCAAGGATATGAGCCAGTTGTTCGCGAAGTAACGCGATGCTGATCTCTGTGGCAAGGGGATAAATCTCCCCGCCACAGAAGCGTCAGCCGAGCGCCATTCAGCGCGAAATGATCCCGTGGTCGATCGCGTATTTCACCAGCGCCGCGGGTTTGTCGATGTTCAGCTTGCGGCGGATGCTCAGGCGGTGGGTTTCGACGGTTCGCACGCTGATGTTCAGTTCGCGGGCCATTTCCTTGTTGTTCAGGCCCTGGACCATTTTGTACAGCACCTGGCTTTCGCGTGGCGTCAGTTCGTTATCGCTGTTCCGGTCGGTGGCGAGCCGCTGGGCGATCTCGGCGCTGTAGAAGGTACCGCCGCTGATGATGGCTTCGATGGCCGCGATGATTTCCCGCGATGGGGCATTCTTGAGCACATAGCCGCTGGCGCCGGATCGCACGGACTCGCTCACGTACTCGTAATTGTCGTACATGCTCAGGATGAGGATCTTGAGGCTGGGGTATTGCTTGCCCAACTGCCGGGTCAGTTCAAGCCCGTTCATGTCCTTGAGGCTGATGTCCACCAGCAGCAGGTCCGGTTGGCAGCGACCGACCATCTCGATCGCCTGCGCGCCGTTCTCGGCTTCGCCCACCACATTCAATTGAGGCATTACAGACAGCAGGGCCCTGATGCCATCGCGGACCAGGGAGTGATCGTCGACCAGCGCAACGCGGATCGCAGGGGGCAGGCTCATCGGCAGGTGCTCTTGTTGGAATGGGCGCGCATCAGCTTTCTGTCGCCGACAGGTTCATGGGCAGCAGGATGTCCAGTTCGCTTCGTCCCGGCACCGACGTCAGTTCCAGCCGTCCACCGAAATGCTCGACGCGTTCGCGGATGTTGCGCAGGCCGATGCCGGCATGGCCGCGTTCGACCTGCGGCACGTTGAACCCCATCCCGTCATCCACCACCGTCAGGCGCAAGGACTGGCTGGAGCCAAACAAGGTGATGCCGACGCTTTTCGCCCCGGCGTGACGCTCGATATTGGTCAGGGCTTCCTGGGCAATGCGAAACAGTGAAACGGGCGCGCCGTTTTCCAGCCGGCAATCGAACTCATTACTTCTGTAGGACACCTCGAGTCCGCTGCGTTGCTGGAACTCAGTCGCGAGCTGACCGATGGCGGCAGGCAGGCCCAGCGTGTCGAGCAGGGACGAGCGCAAATCGTGGGAAATGCTGCGGATCTCGCCGATGGCTTCTCCCAGCCGATCAGTCGCATTCTTCAAGATGCCCAAGCCGTTTTCCTGGCCGTTTTCCAGCACATGACTGGCCAATTCGAACTGGAATTTGATCGACACCAACAACTGGCTGATGCCGTCGTGAAGCTCGCGAGACACCCGCGAGCGCTCTTCTTCCTGCAAGCTGACAATGCGCTGGTTCAACCGCTGCAGCTTCTTGTCGGCCAGGCGATGTTCGCTGACGTTGAGGGTCATGCCGCCGGCAAACACAAGCAGGACCGCCACCAAGGCGACGGCGGCGATGGCCAGCATGGTGGTGTGGATGCCCTGGGCCACCTCGTCGCGGGCCTGCTGGGTGGCGCGTTCGACATCCTCCAGGTAAATCCCGGTGCCCAGCATCCAGCCCCAGCGATCCAGCATCACCACGTAGGCCAGCTTGTCGGTGACCTGGCCGGAGGAGGGCTTGTTCCAGGCATAACGCTGGAAACCTTCGCCCGACTCGGCGCTTTTGATCAGCGCCTGGATGACGGGCAAGCCGTGGGGATCCTTCATGTCCCAGAGGTACTGCCCCACCAGTTCCGACTGACGAGCGTGCATCAGGCTGCGGCCCTGGCGGTCGTACACGAAAAAGTAGCCGTTGATGCCGAAGCTGAGCTTGCGCAGTTCCTCCAGGACCTGCTGCTGCGCACGTTCGTCACCCAAGCCGTCGTTATACAGCGGGGCGATCAGGCTCTGTGCCATCTCGACGTAGTTTTTCAACTCGGCGCGCTTGCTTGCCAGGATGCTGTCTTCGATCAATTGCGCCTGTTGATCGCCCAATTGTCGGTTCAGGGAGATCACCAGGGCGCAGATGACAGCAATCGCCAGGACCAGAGGCAAAATACCGAGGGCGACGATTTTGTGTTTGAGCAGCATCTGTACTCCTGTCCGGACTCAGCGGGGAGGCGAATGGCGGCATCATATGCCAAACCAACCCGCCAGGCACAAAACCTGTGGGAGCGGGCTTGCTCGCGATGGCGTCGGATCAGCCGGCCTGGATGTCGCCTGACACAATGCCATCGCGAGCAAGCTCGCTCCCACAAGGGAATCGGGTTCTACGTAGTACTACGGATTTATTTATTGACGACTTACAGGGATATTGGGCCCGCTCCGAATAGCCGGGGCACACTATAAAAACAATCGCCGCAATCCACTGGATATCGGCAGGAGACACGCAATGACAACCCGTCTGGTTAAACACCTCGCCTGGTTTGCCGTGGCTGTTCTGGGAGCCTGTGCGTTGAGTGTCGTGGCCTTGCGCCGCGGCGAACCCATCAACGCCCTCTGGATCGTCGTCGCAGCCGTGGCCATCTACCTGGTCGCCTACCGCTACTACAGCCTCTTCATCGCCAACAACGTGATGCAACTCGATGCGCGCCGGGCCACCCCCGCCGTGCTCAACAACGATGGCCTGGACTATGTCCCGACCAACAAACACATTCTCTTCGGTCACCACTTCGCGGCCATTGCCGGTGCGGGGCCGCTGGTCGGGCCGGTATTGGCGGCGCAGATGGGCTACCTGCCTGGCACGCTCTGGCTGATTGCCGGCGTGGTGCTGGCCGGTGCGGTGCAGGACTTCATGATCCTGTTCCTGTCCACCCGCCGTAACGGTCGTTCCCTGGGCGACATGGTCCGGGAAGAAATGGGCCGCATCCCCGGCACCATCGCGCTGTTCGGTTGCTTCCTGATCATGATCATCATCCTCGCGGTGCTGGCGCTGATCGTGGTCAAGGCCCTGGCCGAGAGTCCGTGGGGGATCTTCACGGTAATGGCGACCATCCCGATCGCGATGTTCATGGGCATCTACATGCGCTACATCCGCCCGGGCCGCATCGGTGAAATCTCGCTCATCGGCGTGCTGTTGCTGCTGGGCTCGATCTGGCTGGGCGGGCAGATCGCCGCCGACCCGGTCTGGGCCAAGGCCTTCTCCTTCACCGGGATCCAGATCACCTGGATGTTGATCGGCTATGGTTTTGTCGCGGCGGTGCTGCCGGTGTGGCTGATCCTGGCCCCGCGGGACTACCTGTCGACGTTCCTGAAAATCGGCACCATCGTCGCCCTGGCCATCGGCATCCTGGTCACCATGCCCGAGCTGAAAATGCCGGCGCTGACCCAGTTCACCGACGGCACCGGCCCGGTGTGGAAGGGCGGGCTGTTCCCGTTCCTGTTCATCACCATCGCCTGCGGCGCGGTCTCGGGGTTCCATGCGCTGATCTCCTCGGGCACCACGCCCAAGCTGCTGGATAACGAAGTCAACGCCCGCTACATCGGTTACGGCGGCATGCTGATGGAGTCGTTCGTGGCGATCATGGCCATGGTCGCCGCGTCGGTGATCGAGCCAGGTGTGTACTTCGCCATGAACAGCCCGGCGGCGATCGTCGGCGGTGACGTGGTGGCCGTGGCGCAAACCGTCAGCAGCTGGGGTTTTGCAATCACCCCCGAGGCGCTGCAAGCGGTGGCCAAGGACATCGGCGAAACCACCGTCCTGGCCCGTGCCGGCGGTGCGCCGACCCTGGCGGTCGGTATCGCGCAGATCCTGCACTCGGTGCTGCCGGGTGAGAACACCATGGCGTTCTGGTACCACTTCGCGATCCTGTTCGAAGCGCTGTTTATCCTCACGGCCGTGGACGCCGGTACCCGTGCCGGGCGGTTCATGCTGCAGGACTTGCTGGGCTCGTTCGTGCCTTCGCTCAAGCGCACCGAATCCTGGACCGCCAACCTGATCGCCACCGCCGGTTGCGTGGCGCTGTGGGGTTACCTGCTGTACCAGGGCGTGATCGATCCGCTGGGCGGCATCAACACCTTGTGGCCGCTGTTCGGCATCTCCAACCAGATGCTGGCCGGTATTGCCCTGATGCTCGCCACCGTGGTGCTGATCAAGATGAAGCGCCAGCGCTACGTCTGGGTGACCATGCTGCCGGCGGTCTGGCTGTTGATCTGCACCACCACGGCGGGCCTGATCAAGCTGTTCGACGCTAACCCGGCGATTGGCTTCCTGGCCCTGGCGCGCAAATACAACGATGCCCTGGCCGCCGGCCAGATCCTGGCCCCGGCCAAGAGCATCGAGCAGATGCAGCACGTGGTGTTCAACGCCTACACCAACGCCACGCTGACGGTATTGTTCCTGTTCGTGGTATTCAGCATCCTGTTCTACGCGCTCAAGGTCGGCATTGCTGCCTGGGGCACCAAGGAACGTACGGATAAAGAAGCGCCATTCCAGGCCGTGCCGGACGCTTGATAGAGGATTGCAACGATGTTCAATGACTTGAGTCGCCTCGGTAAATACCTCGGTCAGGCCGCGCGCCTGATGGTCGGCATGCCCGACTACGACAACTACGTCGAGCACATGCAAACCAAACACCCGGACAAACCGTTGATGGACTACGAGGCGTTCTTCCGCGAACGCCAGGAGGCCCGCTACGGTGGCAAGGGTGGGCCCAAGTGTTGTTGAAACACCGCTTGGGTTGAAGTAACCCCTGTGGGAGCGGGCTTGCTCGCGAAGGCGTCGGGTCAGTCGCCATTGAGGTGGCTGACACTCCGCCTTCGCGAGCAAGCCCGCTCCCACAGTTGTTTTGGGGTGGTTTCAACATTTGCGTGCTACCACAGATCCCCTTGTGGGAGCGAGCAAGCCCGCTCCCACAGTTGTTTTGGGGTGGTTTCAACATTTGCGTATCCCACAGGCCCCTGTGGGGTTACCGGGTTTCGCGACCGAGCCGCAGCTCGGCGCACAGCCCGCCGCCGTCGCGGTTGCTCAAGGTCAATGAACCGCCCATGGCATTCGCCAGTTGCTGGGCGATGGCCAAGCCCAATCCTGTACCCCCGGTTTCCCGGTTACGCGAGCTTTCTACCCGGTAGAACGGCTTGAGGACTTCGGCCAGCTCCTGTTCATTGATGCCGGGGCCACGGTCCAATACCTGGATCGCCAATTGACCATTTTCGCCCTCTTGCACCTCGATCCGCGCCGCACCGCCAAACTTCAACGCGTTGTCCACCAGGTTGACCAACACCCGGCGCAGGGCGTGGGGGCGGGTGTCGATGATGGCGGCGTTTTTTCCGGAAAGCTGCACATCCTGCCCGGTGTCCTGATAGTCGAACACCAAGCTGTCGAGAAACGCATCCAGGCTGATGCGGCAGCTGGCCTCAGTGGCGCCGTGGACGCTGCGGGCATAGGCCACGCCTTCGCGCACCAGGTGTTCCATTTCGCTCAAGTCGCTCCACAGTTTGTCCTTCTCAATGCTGTCGTCCATGAATTCGGCGCGCAGCTTCATGCGCGTGATGGGCGTCTGCAGGTCATGGGAAATCGCCGCCAGCAATTGCATGCGCTCCTTGAGGTAGGCAGCGATGCGATCTTGCATGGCATTGAACGCCTTGGCGGCATGGACCACTTCGGTCGGGCCTTTTTCGTCCAGGCGTACGCTGTGGACGTTGGGATCGAGGGTTTCCACTGCTCCGGCCAGCCGTGTCAGCGGGCCGACGGCGATGCGTACGGCCAGCCAGGTGCAGCCGATCAGCAGCGCCAACTGCCCCAGCAACACCACCGGCAGCCAGAGGGAGAGGGGCATCATCGCCGGACGTACATCAATGGTCAGCGGGCTACCGTCGCCCAGGCGCAGGTGAGCCTGGTAGTGCATTTTCGGCCCGGGTATCTGGTTGAAGGTCAGGGCGTAGGACTGGCCGATGGCCTCTTGGATCGAGCTCACCGACACGGGCGCATCGGTAAGGTCCATCGGCTGGCCGGGCTGGCCTTCATCGAGCAGGTAGCCGTAGTTGCGCCGGGCGAGTTTGGGCAGCCAGGCCGGGCGTTCGGCGGCAGGCAGGCGGTCGAGGATGGCAACGGAGGTCGAGACATCGGTTTCCAGGTTGCCGAGCATGGTGGATTTGGCCGTCTGGTAGCGCTCGTAATATTGGGCACCAAACGACAGCCCCTGGGCCAGGATCAACCCGATCAGGAAAATCAGCGACAGCCGCGAGGCGAGGGTGCGCGGCCAATGCAACGGCAGACTCATACCGAAGCCCCGAGGATCTCCACCGGCAGCGAGAACACATAGCCTTCGCTGCGCACGGTCTTGATATAGGCCGGTTCCCGGGCATCGTCCAACAGGCGCTGACGCAGGCGGCTGACCAAGAGGTCGATGGAGCGATCAAACAGATCGGCGTCCCGGCCCTGGGTCAGGTTGAGCAACTGGTCACGGTTGAGTACCCGTTGCGGGTGGTCGAGGAACACCCGCAGCAGCCGGTATTCGGCGCCACTCAGGGCGACCATGGTGCCATCGGAGTCCAGCAGATGACGGGCGGTGGTGTCCAGGCGCCAGCGCCCGAAGGCCAGCAGGCGACCGCTTTCAGTGACCACCAGGTTGGGTGGCAGCATCCGGGTACGGCGCAGCACGGCGTTGATCCGCGCCAGCAGCTCGCGGGCGGCGAAGGGTTTGACCAGGTAATCGTCGGCGCCCATTTCCAGTCCGATGATGCGGTCGGTTTCGTCGTTGCGGGCGGTGAGCATCAGCACCGGCGTGGCTTTGTGCTTGCCGGCGCGCAGCTCCCGACACAGCACCAGGCCGTCATCGCCGGGCATCATGATGTCCAGCACGATCAGGTCCACCGGGGTGGTTTCCAGAAATGCGCGCATCTGCCGGCCATCGGCGACGACAGTGGTGCGCAGGCCGTTCTTCTTCAGGTAGTTACCAACCAGCTCTCTGATCTCGCGATCGTCATCCACTATCAACACGTGATCGACATGATCCATGGTGTCCAGCCCCTCTTGGCGTTTCGTTGTGATCAGTCTACAGGCGCCGGCCAGCCTGAGCCGCGACGGTTTGTATTGCAGTGTATCTGGCGCGCGGCGGATACACAGGGATGCAAAAAGCCACCTGGCTCGATACAGACGCGATACCTCAACGGCATTCAATGGCTTCCATCGAGGCAACACGACAAGCCTCGGCAGAAAACACACTCATTGAATGAATCGAGGACACCGCCATGAACACCAAAGCCATCTACGCCGCTTGCCTCTTCGCCGCGCTGAACATCTGCACCCTGTCGGCCCGGGCCGAAAGTAACGTCCAGGCGCAAACCTATACCTACGGCACCCACCTGGACATCCGGAAGGTGCTGTCCGTCACCGAAGACGCCAACCCGGCCTGCGGCGTGGTGAATGCCGAGATGATCTATCTGGACTCGGCGGGCCACAAGCAGGCGCTGGACTACCGCAAGCTTGCCGACAATTGCAATAACGGTAACTAAAAGTAAAGCATTATGAGTTCATGATAACCAATTGTTATTAAACAAGTATCTTTCAAAAACCTAGTGGTGATCCCATGCTTCTGATCGCTTTCCTCGGCGGGATCCTGACGATCCTCAGCCCCTGTATTCTCCCCGTGGTGCCGTTTCTGTTCGCCCGTGCCAATCGCTCCCGGGGCTCGGTGCTGCTGACACTCGCCGGCATGGTGCTGACGTTCGCCCTGGTGTCGAGCCTGGCGGTGGTCAGCAGCGAGTGGGTATTGCGCGCCAGCAGCGTCGGCCGGCAAGTCGCCCTGGTGGTGATGGTGCTGTTCGCCTTGTCGCTGATCTTCAGCCGGGTCGGCATATGGCTGTCGCGGCCGCTGGTCAGCCTGGGCAACCGGATTGACGCCGGCGCCGGGCGGATGGCCGGGCCGCTAGCGTCGGTGCTGATCGGGGTGGCCACCGGACTGCTCTGGGCACCCTGTGCCGGGCCGATACTCGGGGTGATCCTGACCGGTGCCATGCTGCAAGGCGCCAGCGCTGAAACCAGCCTGTTGCTGCTTGCCTATGGGTTGGGCAGTGCCTTGTCCCTGGGTGTGCTGATTCTCGCCGGACGTGGGTTGGTCGGTCGCCTGAAACTCTCGCTGCCGGTGACGAGTTGGTTGCGCCGTGGCACCGGGGCCGTTGTGTTACTGGCTGCCGTGGCGATTGGCACTGGCGCCGATGATCGGCTGTCGGCCAGCACCTCTTCCCAAGGCTCGGCCAGCCTGGAACAGAGCCTGCTGGAAAAGGTCCCGAAGGCGATCGACTACGTGGTCAGCAAGGCCAGCGCCACCTCCATGCCGACCCCCGGGTCCCTGGGCGCCATGCCCTCGCTGGATGGCGCAGTGCAATGGCTGAACTCGCCTGCGCTGAGCAGCGAGTCACTGCGGGGCAAGGTGGTGTTGGTGGATTTCTGGACCTATGACTGCATCAACTGCCAGCACACGCTGCCTTATGTGAACGAGTGGGCGAAAAAGTATGAGAAGGAAGGGCTGGTGGTGATCGGCGTCCACACCCCGGAATACGGCTACGAGAAGATCATCGACAACGTGCGCGAGCAGGTGCGCAAACTGGACATCCATTATCCGGTGGCCATCGATAACCGATATGCGATCTGGCGCGCCTTCAATAACCAGTACTGGCCGGCCCATTACTTCATCGACGCCAAGGGGCAGGTGCGCTACAGCCACTTTGGCGAAGGGCGGTATGGCGAGCAGGAGCAGGTGATTCAGCAGTTGTTGCAGGAAGCCAAGGCAGGCCAGTGATATCCGTGGCGAGGGAGCTTGCTCCCGCTGGGCTGCGAAGCGGCCCCAATAACTACCTGGCAACTCGGTGTGTCAGGCAAATCCAGAGGGCCGCTTCGCGACCCAGCGGGAGCAAGCTCCCTCGCCACAAAAGCTTTCACATCGCCACATGTCGGTGTAGCCGTACTGGCCCCTTGCTCATTTGAATGTCGTCAAACTTCTTTTATTTCAGAAAGTTGAGCGACAAACCTATGCGAATTTCTATGTGGGTCGTAGCGACGTTTCTCCTGGCCGCCGTCTCGCTTGAGGCCCAGGCCAAAGCACTGACGCAAAACCAGCAGTCGGTGTGCCGCTGGGGCGCGGACATCGCGGCGGGAGCACAGGCCGCGAAGCTCTCCGGGATGACCCTGTACGGCGCCCGCAAGCGATTGCAAGTTCGCAAGTTCCCCCGGCCCTGGATGCGCATGACCGCCATGGGCATCACCGAGCAAACCTACAACAGCGCCTCGCGCCTCAAGCCCGCAGCCGTCAAGCAGACCTACTACGAGCAATGCGTGCGTCACGAGTTGGCGCGCAGATAGCGCTCAACGTCACGCCGGGCGCCGGCCCGGCATCTCGATGCCATGCTGGTGCACCCGTCGATACAGGGTCGCCCGGGAAATACCCAGGGCCCGGGCCGCGGCGGTGGGCTTCCAGCGATGGCGCACCAGGGCGTCGAGCAGTGCCTGGCGCTCCGGGCTGGCGCTCGGTTCCGGCGAGTGAGCAGCGTCGGTGCTGTGCAATGACTCGGGCAGATGGCTGAGCTGGATCACGCTTGCCTCACACACCGCGCAGGCGTAGCGCAGCACATGACGCAATTGACGGACATTGCCTGGCCAGTGATAGCCGAGCAGGCATTCCAGGGCCACGCTGCTCAGCTGCACCACATCCCCGCACAGTGTCGACTCCTCGGCGAGAATACCGTTGATCAGCGCCAACCGGTCAGTGCGCTCACGCAGCGGCGGCAACTGGAAGCGGGCGCCGCCCAGGCGAAAATACAAATCCTCGCGAAACTCGCCAGCGCTCACCAGGGTCTCCAGGTCGCGGTGGGTGGCGCAGATCACCTGGATGTCCACGGCCTTGCGGCGCGATGCACCCAAGGGCGCCACTTCACCTTCGGCTAATACCCTCAGCAAGCGAGTCTGCAAGGCCAACGGCATGTCACCGATTTCATCCAAAAACAATGTCCCGCCATCGGCCTGCTGCAACAGGCCCTGCATGCCCTTGGCCGAGGCGCCGGTGAAGGCCCCGGCGACGTAGCCGAACAGTTCGCTTTCGATCAGGCTTTCAGGGATTGCCGCGCAGTTCAACGCCACAAAAGGCCGCTCACGACGCTGGCTGGCCTGGTGCAGTTGACGGGCGAAGACTTCCTTGCCGGAGCCGGTTTCACCCTGGATCAGCACCGGCAGGTTACGGTCCTTGACCCGCACCGCCAGGCGCAGGCTGTCGGCCAGGCGCGGATCGATGTCGGACGGGCTCATTGCAGCCCGGGCGCGCGGAGTGGCCCGATGGCGAGGCGCGCTCAAGCGGCCATGCAAGGCGTGATCGAGCGGGTAGAGGCTTTCGTCACGGGCGCGGTGCAGTTGTTGCTGGTCGAAGACCTGGCTGATGTGTTGCGGTAGCTGCCCGTAATGCTGCAGCAGGTATTGGCGAGCGGCGGGGTTCAGGGCTTGTAGGCAGCCATCGTCGTCCCAGGCGAACAGGAAGTCGGGCTGGCTGTCGACGTAGCCGGCGTTGCGGTGAGCCCGCAGGACCCAGTAGCCCTGGGCGCTGCTCATGAAGAACGCCTGTTCGATTTCCCGGGCGCTCTGCACCACCATTTGCCGGATCAGGTGCTGCGAGCGCCGATCATCCGGCGAGCGCACCGCCGACACATCCAGCACGCCGAGCAATTCACCTTGCGGGTCGAAGACCGGCGCGGCGGAGCAGGTCAGGCCGATGAAGGCGGCCCGGAAGTGATCACGCTTGTGCACCGTCACCGGGGCCTTGGCCGTGAGCACCGCCGCCACGCCGCACGTGCCTTCTTCGCCCTCCGACCAACAGGTGCCCAGATACAGCCCGGCCTTGCGGCAGTCATTACGGATCGCGGTTTCCACCCGGTAGTCGATGGTCTGGCCCTGGGCGTCGGTCAGCAGCACACAGTAATCGGCGTCGCGCACCCGGCCATGCAGGCGTGCCACTTCTTCGCTGGCGATATTGAGGAACAGCTCGGAGCGCTCGCGGCATTGCTTGAGCACGTCCTCGGAGAGGATGCGCGGGCCCTGCAATGAGCCGGGGTCCAGGTGATGTTGCTCCATGGAGCGACGCCAGGAGTCGAGGATCAGGTCCGGGACGGGCAGTTGTGGCAGTCGGCCCGCGTTTTTCACCACGCGGCTGACGCAATCCACGTGCGCCCGGGAGTGTGCGGAAAGCATAGGGCCTCCGGTTCAGCTTCTTATCGTTGTGCGCACATTAAGCGCCGTTCGCCGAGCGCAGACAAGCTTGGCGGTGTGGATGGCCGGCGTGAGACGCCACGTCTCAATGTCTCGCGTCCACCTCGTGCAGGTTGACATGCCACGTCTCACAGCGGTCCGGTCCGCGTCGTCGAATAGGGCGCTGCGAACGCTCTGGACCGGGCATTTCGTGGGGTTTTTCGACAACTGGCACCGGCCTTGCTCTATCCCATGAAGCCGCCTGGCGGTTCATCCAATAATAAAAACGAGGTACCTATGTCTTTTTGCCGAGGGTCTTGCCGCCCAAGTTATAGGCCTGTCTCGCCCCCGGTGGCGCCATGAGCCGCCGACCATTGACCGTGGGCATCATCGCCAACCCCGCGTCGGGCCGTGACGTGCGGCGCCTGACCGCCAATGCCGGGTTGTTTTCCAGCACCGACAAGGTCTCGGTGATCCAACGGCTGCTGGCCGCCTTCGGTGCCACCGGCATCGAACAGGTGCTGATGCCCACGGACATGATTGGCATGGCCGCCGCCGTGTTGAAGAACAGCCACAGTCGCCAGGCCCGCAGCAGCCACTGGCCGGCCCTGGAGTTTCTCGACCTGACCCTGCGCCAGACCGTCGAAGACACCCGCCGGGCCGCCCGGCTGATGGCCGAGCGCGAGGTGGCGTTGATCGCCGTGCTCGGCGGCGATGGCACGCACAAGGCCGTGGCCGCGGAAGTGGGCGACATCCCGTTGCTGACCCTGTCCACCGGCACCAACAACGCCTTCCCCGAACTGCGCGAGGCCACCAGTGCCGGGCTGGCCGGCGGGTTGTACGCCAGCGGCCGGATACCGGCGCAGATCGGCCTGCGTCGCAACAAGCGTTTGTTGGTCTGCGATGCTGCGCGTGGCCTGCGGGAGGTTGCCCTGGTGGATGTCGCCGTGTCACCACTGCGCTTTGTCGGCGCCCGGGCCATCAGTCGAGCGGCGGACCTGGCCGAAGTCTTCGTGACCTTCGCCGAACCGCAATCCATTGGCCTGTCGGCGCTATGCGGCCTGTGGTTCCCGGTGTCACGCCAGGCGCCCGGCGGGGCCTGGATGCGCCTGGACCCACAATCGCCCGAAGCGCTGCTGGTGCCGCTGGCCCCCGGTCTGCTGCAAGGCTGCGGCGTGCTTGCCGCCGGGCCGCTGGAGCCGGGCATCGCCCATAGCCTGTCGCTGTCCAGCGGCACCCTGGCCCTGGATGGCGAACGGGAAATCGAATTCAACCCGCAGGACCGGCCCACGGTCACCCTCGATGCCAACGGCCCGCTGACCATCGATGTCAACGCGGTGCTGGCCTACACCGCGCAACACCGTTTGCTGGCCATCGGCCGCGAACATCCGCAACACCCCCTGAACCTTCAAGACAGCCTTCAAGACACCCCTGGAGAATAAAAATGTCGACACCGCTCACCCACGATCAACTGCTGCACGCCTACCAGGTGATGCGCACCATCCGCGCCTTCGAAGAGCGCCTGCACGTGGAATTCGCCACCGGCGAGATTCCCGGTTTCGTCCACCTGTATGCCGGCGAAGAAGCCTCGGCCGCCGGGGTCATGGCTCACTTGGGCGATAACGACTGCATCGCCTCCAACCACCGTGGCCATGGCCATTGCATCGCCAAGGGCGTGGATGTCTACGGGATGATGGCCGAGATCTACGGCAAGAAAACCGGCGTCTGCCAAGGCAAGGGCGGCTCGATGCACATCGCCGACTTCGAGAAAGGTATGCTCGGCGCCAACGGCATCGTCGGTGCCGGCGCCCCCCTGGTGGTGGGGGCCGCGCTGGCGGCCCGAATGAAAGGCACCGACAGCGTCGCCGTGGTGTTCTTCGGCGACGGTGGCTCCAACGAAGGGGCGGTCTTCGAAGCCATGAACATGGCCTCGGTGTGGAACCTGCCGTGTCTGTTCGTCGCTGAAAACAATGGCTACGCCGAAGCCACCGCGTCCAATTGGTCGGTGGCCTGCGATCACATCGCCGACCGCGCCGCCGGGTTCGGCATGCCGGGGGTGACGGTGGATGGCTTTGACTTCTTTGCCGTCCATGAAGCGGCCGGGGCCGCCGTCGAGCGCGCCCGGGCCGGGGAGGGGCCGTCGCTGATCGAGGTCAAGCTGACCCGCTATTACGGCCACTTCGAGGGCGACGCCCAAACCTACCGGGCGCCGGACGAGGTCAAGCACTTTCGCGAGAACCAGGACTGCCTGATGCAGTTCCGCGAACGCACCACCCGGGCCGGGCTGCTGTCGGCCGAGCAGCTGGACCAGATCGACAAGGAAGTGGAGCTGCTGATTGACAACGCCGTGTTCAAGGCCAAGTCCGATCCCAAGCCCACGGCGGCGGACCTGCTCACCGACGTCTACGTCTCCTACCCCTGAACGCCGCTTGCTCGAACAAGCCTCTAAAACAAAAACAGAGAATCCCATCATGGCGAGAAAAATCAGCTATCAGCAGGCAATCAACGAGGCGTTGGCCCAGGAAATGCGCCGCGACTCCAGCGTCTTCATCATGGGCGAGGACGTGGCCGGCGGTGCCGGCGCCCCCGGTGAGAACGACGCCTGGGGCGGTGTGCTCGGCGTCACCAAAGGGCTTTACGACCAATTCCCGGGGCGCGTGCTGGATACGCCGCTGTCGGAGATCGGTTACGTCGGCGCCGCCGTCGGGGCCGCCACCTGCGGCGTGCGCCCGGTGTGCGAACTGATGTTCGTCGATTTCGCCGGTTGCTGCCTGGACCAGATCCTCAACCAGGCGGCGAAGTTTCGCTACATGTTCGGCGGCAAGGCCGCCACGCCCTTGGTGATCCGCACCATGGTCGGCGCCGGCCTGCGTGCCGCCGCCCAGCATTCACAGATGCTCACCTCCCTGTGGACCCACATTCCGGGGCTGAAGGTGGTGTGCCCGTCATCGCCCTATGACGCCAAGGGCCTGCTGATCCAGGCGATCCGCGACAACGACCCGGTGATCTTCTGTGAGCACAAGTTGCTCTACAGCATGCAAGGCGAAGTGCCGGAAGAGCTCTATACCATCCCCTTCGGCGAGGCCAACTTCCTGCGCGACGGCAAGGACGTGACCCTGGTGTCGTACGGGCGCATGGTCAACACCGCGATGGACGCCGCGCGCAGCCTGGCCGGGCGCGGTATCGACTGCGAAGTCATCGACCTGCGCACCACCAGCCCGATGGACGAGGACAGCATCCTCGAAAGCGTGGAGAAGACCGGGCGCCTGGTGGTCATCGACGAGGCCAACCCACGCTGTTCCATGGCCACCGACATTTCCGCGCTGGTGGCGCAAAAGGCCTTCGGCGCGCTCAAGGCGCCGATTGAAATGGTCACCGCGCCGCACACCCCGGTGCCGTTCTCCGATGCCCTGGAAGACCTGTACATCCCTGACGCGGCGAAAATCGAGCAAGCCGTGCTCAACGTGATCGAGTGGAGCAAGCGCTGATGAGCCAGATTCATACCCTGACCATGCCCAAGTGGGGCCTGTCGATGACCGAGGGGCGAGTCGATGCCTGGCTCAAGGAGGAGGGCCAGGCCATCACCAAGGGCGATGAAGTGATGGACGTGGAGACCGACAAAATCTCCAGCAGCGTCGAGGCACCGTTCTCCGGGATCTTGCGTCGGCAGATCGCACGCCAGGACGAAACCCTGGCGGTCGGTGCCTTGCTGGGCATCGTCGTGGAGGGCGAGGCCAGCGACGCCGAGATCGAGGCGGTGATCGAGCAGTTCCAGGCCAGCTTCGTGCCGGGCGATGCTGCGACCGAAGACAGCGGGCCGAAACCGCAGAAAGTCGAGTTGGACGGCCGGGTGATCCGCTATTTCGAGCGCGGCGAGGGCGATACGCCGCTGTTGCTGGTGCACGGTTTCGGTGGCGACTTGAACAACTGGCTGTTCAACCACGAGGCACTGGCGGCCGGGCGCCGGGTGGTTGCCCTGGATCTGCCGGGCCATGGTGAGTCCGGCAAGGTCTTGCAACGGGGCGATTTGGATGAGTTGAGCGGCGTGGTGCTGGCCTTGCTCGATCACCTGGACATCAACGCTGTGCACCTCGTCGGGCATTCCATGGGCGGCGCCGTGTCGCTGAACACGGCACGGCTGGCGCCCCAGCGGGTGCGTTCCCTGACCTTGATCGGCAGCGCCGGCCTGGGCCCGGAGATCAACGGCAGCTACTTGCAGGGCTTCGTCGAAGCGGCCAATCGCAACGCCCTCAAGCCGCAGTTGGTGCAGCTGTTTTCCAATGCCGAGTTGGTCAACAGGCAAATGCTCGACGACATGCTCAAGTACAAGCGCCTGGAGGGCGTGGACGCCGCGTTGCAACAGCTGTCTGCGAGCTTGTTCGCCGATGGCCGCCAGCAAACCGACCTGCGCGAAGTGGTACAGGCCGGCCATGTGCCGACCCTGGTGGTCTGGGGCAGCGACGACGCCATCATTCCAGTGACCCACAGCGAAGGATTGAGCGCACAGGTCGAAGTGCTGCCCGGTCAAGGCCACATGGTGCAGATGGAAGCGGCCGAACAGGTCAACCGACTGATCCTCGGGTTCATTCAGCAGCACTGACCAAGCGGGCGGCGAGGTGATTCGTCGCCCCTACAAAATTCTGGAGGTAACGTCATGAACGTTTCAATCAAGCCTACCCGCAGCATGCGCGCCGCCGTCTGGCATGGCCGCAACGACATCCGCGTCGAAGACGTGCCACTGCCCATATCGCCGCCGGCCGGTTGGGTGCAGATTCGCGTGCAATGGTGCGGTATTTGCGGTTCCGACCTGCATGAGTACGTGGCCGGGCCGGTGTTCATCCCGGTGGACGCACCGCACCCGCTGACCGGGATCAAGGGCCAGTGCATCCTCGGCCATGAGTTCTGCGGCGAGATCGTCGAACTGGGCGCCGGCGTGGAGGGCTTCAGCGTCGGCGAGCCGGTGGCGGCCGATGCCTGCCAGCACTGCGGCACCTGCTATTACTGCACCCACGGGTTGTACAACATCTGCGAAAACCTGGCGTTCACCGGGCTAATGAACAACGGTGCGTTCGCCGAGCTGGTCAACGTACCGGCCAATCTTCTCTACAAATTGCCCGCCGATTTCCCTGCCGAGGCCGGCGCCTTGATCGAGCCGTTGGCGGTGGGCATGCATGCGGTGAAAAAGGCCGGCAGTCTGTTGGGCCAGAACGTCGTGGTAGTGGGGGCCGGGACGATCGGCCTGTGCACAATCATGTGCGCCAAGGCCGCTGGCGCGGCCCAGGTGATCGCCCTGGAAATGTCTGGCGCACGCAAGACCAAGGCCCTGGAAGTTGGCGCCAACCATGTGATCGATCCGAACGAATGCGACGCCCTGGCCGAAGTACGGCGCCTGACCGGCGGCCTGGGCGCCGATGTCAGCTTCGAGTGCATCGGCAACAAACACACCGCCAAGCTGGCCATCGACCTGATCCGCAAGGCCGGCAAGTGCGTGTTGGTGGGGATCTTCGAGGAGCCGAGTTCATTCAACTTCTTTGAACTGGTCTCCACCGAAAAGCAGGTGCTCGGGGCGCTGGCCTACAACGGCGAGTTCGCCGACGTGATCGCCTTTATCGCCGATGGTCGTTTGGACATCTCGCCACTGGTGACCGGGCGCATCCAGCTTGAGCAGATCGTTGGGCAGGGCTTCGAGGAACTGGTCAACAACAAGGAGCACAACGTGAAAATCATCGTGTCACCCGCACGGATCTGAGGGCGCCTGAGGTGGGCGATTGGCGATGGCCGGCAGCGGCCATCGCATTTTTTGGCAGTGGGTGTTCAATCCGGCCGATAGTCTCGCCAGACAGTCCCTTCGTTGAGTTGCAGTTGTTGCTCCTCTTTTTGCCGGAACGTACGGTCGCAATCGAGGAAGAACTCATCGAGTTGCGGTGGCTGGATACCGGTGCCACTGAGCATCGAATGCACCTGGCCGCGGTGGTGGATCTGATGTTCGAACAGGTGCAGTAACAACCGGTCGATTCGTTCATGCACCACACCGTCGACCCGCACCAGTTCTACGCAGCGGGCGAGGTCTTTATCTCGCAGTGATTCGCAGAAGGCCACAAGACGCTGGTCGGTTTTGGCCTGGTTTTGCGTGAGTTGGGCAAAGGGCAGGATTTCGGAAAAATCCTTTATCTGGCCGTCACGATCGCCTTCGAGGGCGGTGAGGTAGTAACGATCCACTTCCAGGATATGACAGAGCGTGCTTTGTATGGACGGAAAGAAACCCGTGCGTTGAGCCTCATATTCGGTCTCGCTCAGTTGCGCGCAGGCGTTGAGCAACCTGTGATTGGCCCATTGGTTGTTCAGGGCCTGGGCCAGGAAATAATTCATGGGAAGCCTCCCTGTCATGGCCGCCACAAATCCTGTGGGAGCGGGCTTGCTCGCGAAGACGGCGGCACATACAGCATAGTCCTACCAGACAGACCGCTTTCGCGAGCAAGCCCGCTCCCACATAGGCCTTCTTACTTTCCTGGGGGAGGGCCTAAAGCCCCACATCCGGCAACGCCGGCCGATTCGCCATGGCCTTGGCCATGATCTGTTCCACATACACCCGGTCCTCTTCCGGCAGGGCCAGGCGCGGTGGGCGGGTGAGGGCGCTGCCGCGGCCGGCGATGGCTTCGCACAGCTTGATGCATTGCACCAGGTCGGCGCGGGCGTCCAGGTGCAGGATCGGCATCAGCCATTCGTAGATCGGCATCGCCTCGGCAAAGCGTCCGGCACGGGCCAGGCGGAAAATGGTCTCGCCTTCTTTCGGGAACACGTTGGACATGCCCGAGACCCAGCCTTCGGCACCCACGGCGAGGCTTTCCAGCACCACGTCGTCGAGACCGGCGAACAGCACGAAACGGTCGCCGACTTCATTGCGCACGTCGATGAACCGCCGGGTGTCGCCAGAGGAATCCTTGAAGCACACCACGTTGTCGCAATCGGCCAGGGAAATCAGGATGTCCGGGGTCACATCATTCTTGTAGATCGGCGGGTTGTTGTAGACCATCAATGGCACGTCGGCATGGCGGGCCACATAGCGGAAATGCTCGGCGGTCTCGAATGGCTTGGAGCCGTAGACCAGCGCCGGCATCAACATCACCCCGTCGACGCCGACCTTGCGCACCGCGTTGGCAACCTTGGCGGCTTGCACGCTGGTGAATTCGGCGACGCCGCAAATCACCGGCACGCGGCCGCGAGAAGCGTCCACCGCGACTTCGGTCACGGCGATTTTCTCTTCGGCGCTCAGGGAGGTGTTTTCCCCCACCGAACCGCAGACCACCAGGCCGGAAACGCCGTCACGGATGACGTTGGAAATCACTTGGTGGGTTTTTTCCAGGTTGATGGAAAAGTCGTCGTTGAATTGCGTGGTGACGGCGGGGAAAACGCCGCTCCAGTTGATGCGTTTGCTCATGGGTTGTCTCCGGTGGTGAATGGTTTGTGGCGAGGGGATTTATCCCCGTTGGAGCGCGAAGCGGTCCTGATACAGGCAACTTGGTGTGTCAGTGGAGTCCAGGGGGCTGCTTCGCAGCCCAGCGGGGATGAATCCCCTCGCCACAGGGGGACTTGCACAATCGAAAATTCATGCGCCAGGCCAGGTATCTGAAAGCCGATAGCCCTGCGGCCACGGGTCGGCCGGGTCGAGCAACAGTTGATGGGTTCCGGTGATCCACGCCCGTCCGGCAATGCACGGATAAATCGCCGGGCGTCCGGCCACGTCGGTCAGCGAGTCAATACGACAGTGGAACTCGGAACCGATGATCGACCGTCCGATGAACCGCTCGCCCACCTGCATCAGGCCCTTGGCGTGCAATACCGCCATGCGCGCGGAACAACCGGTGCCGGTGGGGGAGCGGTCGATCTTGCCGGGCTGGATCACCACGGCGTTGGCGCCAGTGGCAATGCCGTTCTCCTGGACGATGGGCGCGGCGATCTGGCAGAACGAGATGTGCGACCAATCAGGATTCAACGGGTGTACGAAGCCCAGTTGTTCGTTGGCGGCCCGGGTGATTTTCAAGCCCACCGCCACCAACTCGGCGGCTTCGTCCGGGCGGATGGCAAAGCCCAGGCGCTGGGCGTCGACGATGACAAAACTGTCGCCGCCGTAGGCGGTGTCCACCTGCAACGAGCCCAGGCCCTCGACTTCGATCCAGGCATCGAGGCGGTCGGCGAAGGAGGGTACGTTCTTGATCTCGACCCGTTGTACCTTGCCGTCGCGGCAGTCGGCCACGGCCTCGATCAGGCCGCCCGGTGCTTCCAGCACCAGTCGGGTCTGGGGTTCAGTCATCGGCAGGATGCCGCTGTCCAGCAACACGGTGGCCACGCACAGGGAGTTTGAGCCGGACATCGGCGGTGTGTCGGCCGGTTCCATGATGATCCAGGCCATGTGCGCCCGAGGGTCCTTGGCCGGCACCAGCAGGTTGACGTGACGGAACACACCGCCACGGGGTTCGTTGAGGACGAAGTTGCGCAGGGTCTGGTCCTGGGCGATCCAGCGCGATTGCTCCCACACCGTGGCGCCAGGTGGAGGGGCGACGCCGCCGACGATCACATCGCCGACTTCGCCTTCGGCGTGGCAACTGACTACATGGATGATTTTAGATGAGCGCATTGGCTGCTCCTTGTGTTGTCTTGGCGGGCCTCATCGCGAGCAAGCTCGCTCCCACACTGTTTGGTGTGCACCACAGAATCTGTGGAGTGACCAGCGGATTGGTGTGCACCACCGAACCCTGTGGGAGCGAGCTTGCTCGCGAAGGGGCCATCCGCTACTTCACCGACTTGAGAAACGCCGCCGTCTCCGGCTGCATCGGGTTGCCAATCACCTGGTCCGGCGGCCCGATCTCATGGACCCGCCCGTTGCAAAAGAACGCCACCCGATCGGATACATCCCGGGCAAAGCGAATCTCGTGAGTCACCAGCACCATGGTCATGCCGTCTTCGGCGAGCATGCGCATGGTGTCCAATACTTCGCCCACCAGCTGCGGGTCCAGGGCCGAGGTGGCTTCGTCGAACAACATGTAGTCCGGTGACATCGCCAGGGCCCGGGCGATGGCCATGCGCTGTTGCTGGCCGCCGGACAACTTGCCGGGGAAGGCCTTGAGCTTGTCCCCCAGGCCTACGTGTTCCAGCTGCGTCACCGCCAGGGCCTCGGCGTCCTGCTGGCTCTTGCCCAGTACCTTGCGTGGCGCCAGCATCACGTTTTCCAGCACCGTCAGGTGGGGAAAGGCATTCCATTGCTGGAACACGATGCCAATCTTTTGCCGCAAGCGATTGAGGTCGGTGGCGCGGTCATGAACCTCGACGCCGTCCACGCGAATGCTGCCTTTCTGGATCGGTTCCAGGCCGTTGATGCACATCAGCAGGGTCGACTTGCCAGATCCCGAACCGCCGATGATCGACACCACCTCACCCTTGTCCACGGTCAGGCTCACGCCCTTGACCACTTCCAGGGCGCCGAAGGATTTGTGCACGTTTTCGATCTCAATCATTTTCCTGCCACCTTCTTTCCAGGCGTGCGCCGAGGCGGGCGACCACCAGGCTCATGACGTAGTAAATGAGGCCCGCGATGCACAGCACCAGCAGGGGTTCCTGAATGCGCGTGACGATGGTTTGCGATGCACGCAGCAATTCGACGATGCCGATCCACATCACCAGCGCGGTGTCTTTCATCACGCCCAGCACCAGGTTCAGCCAGCCGGGAAACGCTACCCGGGTGGCAATCGGCAGGACGATGAAGCGCAAGTCCTGCAGGTAGCTCAAGCCCAGGGAACGGCTGGCCCGCCGGGTGCTCAATGGCACTGCGAGCACGCCGCCACGGACGATTTCAGTGAAGTACGCCGCGGCGTAGACCCCGAGCACGATGCAGCCGACCGCGAAGGCGCTGAGGTTCAGGCCGACAATGCTCTTGAGGGAGTTGAACAGCACGAACTGGATCAGCAGCGGCACGCTGCGAAACACGTCCAACACCCAGGCCAGTGGCAGGCTGGCGCGCGGCATCAACGCCCGCAACAGGCCGAACAGCAAGCCGGCCAGGGTCCCCAGCAGGATCGACCACACGGTCAGTTGCAGCGTGACCCAGGCCCCGTCGAGCAAGAACAACAGGTCGTTAACGGTGAGGCTGGTTTCGAACATGACAGGCCCTCAGTAACGGAACACTCAGTAACGGAACAAGCGCCAAGACAACAACCGGGCGAGCCCGACGATCAACTTGGCGATGAGGTAATACAGCACCGCCGCGAGGGCGAAGTATTCGAAGGTGCGGAACGTCTTGACGTTGTATTCCTGGGTGACGCCGGTGAGGTCGTTGTTCAGGCCGACCACCACCCCCAGAGACGTCATCAATACCGCCCAGACCATCTGGTTGGTCAACGGGTAGAACACGATGCGCAACAGCTGCGGGACGATGATCATCCGGTAGGCCTGGAAGGCGCTCATCCCCAGGGAGCGAGCGGCGCGCATCTGCGTATTCGGCACGGCCTTGAGGCCGCCGCGAAAGTTTTCCGCCAGGTAGCCGGCATTGTTGAACGTGATCCCAGCCAACAAGGCCAGCCAGGAGCTGACGTGCAGCCCGAGGGAGCCGAGGCCGAAGTAGAGGATGTAGATCTGGAACAACGACGGCGTGTTGCGGGCGATGGAAACCCAACCATTGCCCACGCCGCGCAGCAATGGATGGCGCGCCTGGCGCATCACCGTCAGCACCAGGGCGATCAACACACCGAAGATCATCGACAGCGCGGCGGTCTCGAAGGTGACCCAGGCCCCGGCGAGCATGTCGGGCAGGGCACGCAGGGCCGGGCGCCATTGGAACGTGTAGTCAAACATGGGTGGGGCTCCCCGTGCGGGCGGTGGATTGCAGCCACATTGGCGGCTGGCCGCTGGCCGTGGCGCTACACGCGGCCTCGACGCATTCGGCGAGGCTGGCAAAGTGCACGCCGCGGCCGACCAGGCCCGGTGCGTAATGGGCGTACTTGCCGGAGTTGGTCATCAAGGTGCTGGCGTGCGGCGGGATTACCGGCTCGCCCAACATGCACCAGCAAGTGTCGGTCACCAGCACCGCGCCGAAGGCCTCGATGGCGCTCAAGTGGCCGGCCTCGCGGGCTTGTTCCAGCACCGCACGGCCGCAGGTGATCGCCAATACCACGTCCGGGTGTTTGATCCGGCCTGCGCAAAGGCTTGCCAGGGCGGCGAATTCGCTGAGGGAAAAGTGCGGGTTACCCAGGGAAACCAGATCCACGTGGTTGTCCCGGGCGTTGTTCAGTTCGCGCCAACTGGCGAGCAGGCCCGTGGTGTCGACGGTTTCCTTCGGTAGGCTGACACCGGCCTCCACGACATCCTCCGGATCGAGGGCTTCCGGCGTCACCCCGGCGATGTGGAACAACGGCGCAGCGCTGGTGGTGGCGAACGCGGCGCCGAAGGCCTTGAGGTCGTCCAGGGTCGGGGCGGCGTGTTCCAGGCCGCGTATCAGTGGGATCCGGCGGCCTGCCAGGCCGCCGATGTGGTAGCCCAGCAGCGGATAGAAACTGTCGTCCACCCGACCCAGCCCCGGCACATCGATGATCAACCCGGCCTTGCGCTGGTCGTCGAGATGACAGCCGGCTAACGGCGCCCGCCCGCACAGCGCAATGCAGATATCCAGGAAGTCCGGGTACTTCTGGGTGCGAGCGCCGAGGACACTGTTGGCGTAGACCACCGCGTTGGATTCGGCCCAGACGATTTGCTCGCCGGCCTTGGGCGCGGTATCCAGCAGGTAGGGCGCGCAGGTGTAACTCAGCTGCGCGCCCATCGCCATATAAGCCTCGCCCAAGGCGCTGGCCGGTTTACCCAGGGCTGGATCGACGCCCAGTTCCCGCCAGCGGCGCTGGTCCACGGAAATGGAATTGAGGGTGGTGGGCACGCGCACCTTGGCGCCCCACTGCACCAGTCGTTCGGCAAAGCGCAGACTGGCCGGGCCGGTATAGATGCAGCCGTCGATGTGGGCCTGGGTCACGTCCAGCAGCTGCGTAGCGCCCTGGAGATCGGCCATGCGCAGGACGATCTGCATCGCGATTTGCGCAGCCTTGCCGTGGCTGCCGTCGAGCAGCGCCCGGTCCTGTTCGGTGAGGCGGATCGTGGATGGCGGGGACGGTTGTAAGGGAACGTTCGCTTCATGCCAGTGATCGTTGGGACGCCGGCCCGACAAGGTCAGACTGTCGCCTTCGAGCCGTACAAAGCCTTGGCCGCGCAGCCTGTCGAACGCCTCGTGCCCCACGCACAACACCGGCAGGGACCGTTGGAAAATCACCTGCGCCACCAGCACGCCCAGGGTCAGGATTTCATCGGCTTCGGCCAGCACCAGGGCGGCGGGCGAGTGACCGTTGCTGATCAGCTCCATCAATACGCTGCTGCCGGTGCAGGAGCCGCGTCCGCTGGGAATCGCCAGCACGCGTCCGGCCAGGCGTTCGCCGCTCAACGGGTGGTGCCGGTCGATGACCTCGCCGCTGGCCGGGTCGACCCCGCCCCAGAAACTCAGGCCCACGTCGGCGAACAACAGGGTGCCCTGGGCGGCACCCTCCACCAGGCTGCGGCCTTTCACACGGACAGGCGTGCTTGGCATTCCCCGATCCTCAGTAATAAACCTGCGGCACGGTCAGGTTGGCGGGTGGGATGTCGGTGCCGACCCATTTGACGAACAGTTCCTTGTACCGGCCTGTACGCACCTGTTGGTTGACGAACAGATTGAGGTAGTTGATCAGGCCATACTCGCTGCGCTTGGCACCGAGGGACACATAGTCGATGACGTAGGGCGCATCACCGGCGATCTTCAGGCCCTTGTACTTGCCCGACTTGATGGTTGCGGCCGCCACGGTGTTGGTCACCACCGTCGCATCGATGTGCCCCTGGGCGACGGCCAGCAGGGTGTCGTTCTGCGACTGGTAGGCGCGGAAGCTGCCGCTGCCCCAACTCTTCTGGTCTTTTTCCAGGGCGATGGCTTCGTAGGTGCTACTGGTGTTACCCAGGGCCTTGCCCTTGAGGTCGGCGTAGCTGTTGATGCCGGTGTTGTCGCGGGTCAGCACGACCATCTGGAAGGCGAAGTAGGGCACGGTCAGGCCGACGGTCTTGGCTCGCTCCAAAGTGTCGGACGTGGAGGCGACGATGACGTCGGCGCGGCTGGACATCAGCGCGGGGATCCGGTCGGAGAAAGGCGTTTCCACCACTTCGGCCTCCACGCCGAGAACCTTCGCCAGGTCGTGGCAGTAGTCCACGTCGAAGCCTACCGGTTTATTGCTTTCGTCACGAAAGCCCATGGGTGGGAAGTCCAGGGTCACGGCACAACGCAGTTTGCCGGAGCTGATGATGTCGTCGAGCTTATCGGCGTGGGCGGTCGCGATGAATAAGGGGGTAAGGACAATGCTGAGGGCTACGGCCAGTGCTGGGTTTTTCATATATGCCTCGCTGTCGAATAAATGCGGTGAAATATCGTATTGAGGATTTCGTATACGATATTAGATAAGCAATCGGCGTGCCTGTTTGATGTTCATTTGAGGAACGGCGGTAGATGGCTGATATAGAGGCTTCTATTCAAGACCGTGACAGGCAGGTCAGCGGGGATACCGGTTCAGGGTGTTACAGATGGGAGCAGCCTCAGGCGCCAACGCCCCATTAGGGAACAAGCGTCAGCGCTGATTCTCGCGATACTGACTGGGGGACAGACTGGTCAAGGCGCGAAACTGACGGCTAAAAGCGCTGTGATCGGTGTAACCGCACCGCAAAGCGATTTCTGTGATGGGCAGCTCCGTGTCCAGTAACAATCGCGAGGCTTCTTCCAGCCGCGCCTTGTGAATCATCTGCCGGGGCGTGAGCTGGAAGATGCGTTTGCAGTGCCGCTCCAACTGGGCCACCGACAACCCGGCGATGGCGGTCAGTTCAGCCAGGCTGATGGGGCGGGCGAAGTGGCTCTTTATATGGGCATCCACCGCCGCCAGTTTTTGAAAGGCCGGGTGGCTGGATTGGGGCAATTGCAAATCGCGGGAAATGCCGGCCAGGCCGACGATCTGGCCGCTCGGTTCGTACAGGGCAAGTTTGTGGGTCAGGCACCACACCGGCTGGTTGCCGTAATACAGGTGCAGCTCGAGTTGGTCGGCCAGTTCCCTGCCGCTGGCCAGCACCCGTCGATCCTGTTCGGTGTACAGCGGGCCAAAGCGCTCGGGGAATACTTGTTCAGCCGTGAGGCCCAGCAGCTCGGCACTGTGCTTGAAGCCACAGCGCCGGGCCAGGGTCTGGTTGACGAAGGCGTAGCGGGCTTGATTGTCCTTGATGAAAAACACCACGTCCGAAAGGGTGTCGAGCAGCGGTGCGATGGGTTGCAGGCTGCACAGCAGGGTGTCCAGGTCGCAGGGGGCGAAGGAGGTGAGCGTGGGGTACATGGTCCAGCATCGCCTTTTTATGGGTGCGAGGGTGTTCGCGATAGTGGAGTGTCAATCGAAGATGAGGTGTCTGTCACGCCGTCATCGCGAGCAAGCTCGCTCCCACAAGTATTCGCGGTGGATGTCGGTTGAGTAGACACCGGAGAAAACAATGTGGGAGCGAGCTTGCTCGCGATGGCGTGGGCACATTCAAAATCGGTGCAAGCTGAGCCACCGCTTTCGCGAGCAAGCCCGCTCCCACAGTAGAGTCTCGGTGCGGTTCAGGTGGGCGGTGTCTCTTCCAGATCCAGCAAGGTCTCGATCCGTGCCGGGCTGAAGGGCGGGCGTGGTGTGGGCGTGGTCCAGCCGAACAGATGTTCCAGCGCGGCACCGCACACTCGGCCCTGGCAGGCGCCCATGCCGCAACGGCTCGCCAGTTTCGCTTCGCGCCAGTTTTCATGGCCGGCTAGTTCGCCATACGGCACGTCTTCGCAGCGGCAGACCAGTGTGTCGGCGCGGGCCAGGGTCTTGAGTCGCGCGTCGAGGGCGAACGCGGTGTTCAAAGCCTGGGCGAAACCTTGCCAGCGTGCGCGGCGGGGCCATAGGCGTTGAGCGGCGGCGGTATGGCCGACCGCGGCGTGGCCGGCGATGGCGCCTTCCACCAGGGCCAGTTCGCTGCCGCCGAAACCGGTGCATTCACCGGCGGCGTAATGTTCACGGCGACTGGTCGCTTGCCAGGCATCAACCGCCAGTGCTCGACCTTCGAGCGCGCAGCCCAAGACCTGGCCGAGCTGGGTATTGGGAATCAACCCGAAGCCACAGGCCAAGCGGTCGCAGGCCAGTTCAATCGTCTTGCCTTGGTGCAGCAAGCGCACGCCCTCGAGGCGCTCCCGGCCCAGGGCCTCCAGCACATGGGTGTCGGCGCGGTAATGGTGGTCGAACAAACTGAACGATTGAAAGAATTTGCCAGGCCAGCGTGGCAATTGCGTGGCGAAACCCATCACGTTGGCCCGACTGGCTTGTTCGGCGATCCGCAATACCTGCGCACCATGATGCTTCGCCGTGGCGGCACTGGCCAGCAACAAGGGCCCGCTACCGGCGATCACCAGCCGTTCGCCGCGTACCGGCAAGCCGCCCTTGATCAGCGCCTGCAAGCCGCCCGCACCGGTCACCCCGGGCAGTGTCCAGCCGGGGAAGGGCAGCAGCAATTCACGGGCACCGGTGCAGAGAATCAAACGGTCATAGGTGATCTGCCAGCCGCGCTCGGCATCTTCCACCAACAGGGTTTTGTCTGTGGCGCAGGCGATAATCCGGGTGCCAGCATGGCAGCGTACGTTGGCGCAGGCATGCAGTCGATCCCGCAGGCGTCGAGCTTCGCCGGGCAGGTTGGCCTGGGGGCCGTCGCGCCAGATTTGTCCGCCGGGCAGCGGGTTGTCGTCCAGCAGCACGATACGCGCGCCGCTGGGTGCCGCAGCCAAGGCGGCGGCCATGCCAGCAGGGCCGGCGCCAATGATCAGCAGGTCGGTGATTTCGTTCATGGTCGGGTTTGCACCTGCATACCGTCGCGGCACACCGTCTGGCAGGCCAGGCGCCGATGGCCGTCGATCATCACTCGACATTCCTGGCAGATGCCCATGCCGCATACGGGCGCGCGGCGCTGGCCGCTGACCGACGTGCGGCTGCTACCGTCCGCGCCCAAGGCCAATGCCGCCGCAACGCTGGTGCCGTTGGCCACTGACAGGGGATGGCCGTCCAAAAAAACTTCAGGCATAGACCGGTTCTCCGAGGAAACGCTGCGGCAGGTAAGCCTGAGGGGCCAGCGGTGAGGTTTCGTTGAACAGTTGCGCGACCAGCAGGTCAGCCGTTGCGGGCGCCGTTGTGACCCCAGGCCCTCGTGACCCACTGCCAGCCACAGGCCCTGGCGTTGCGGGTGCTGCCCCACCAGTGGCAGGCCATCCGGACTGGCGGCGCGAAAGCCGGTCCAGGCGCGGATGCCGTTGAGTTGCGCCAGGCCGGGCATATAGTCCACGGCGCGCTTGAGCATCTTGGCCAGCATCCAGCCTTCCACCTGCGGGTCGAGGGTGCCGAACTGCCGTGAGGCGCCGATGAACAATTGCCCGGTCGGGCGTGGCTGGATATTGCAGGCCACCGACGGGCCGCTGGCGTTGTGGGCGCTGGTGACATAACCCAGCTCCACCAGGGTATGGGTGACCGTGGCGGGGTAGCGATCGGTGATCAACAGGTGACCTTTTTTCGGTTCGATGGGCAGTTCCGGGCACAGCTCGGTGGCCTGGATACCATTGGCGAGCACCACCGCTTCGGCGCTCAACCAGCGACCGTCGTCAAGGCGCACGCGGTGACCATCCACCTCGCTGGCCCGGGCGCGTTGCTGGCGAATGTTGGCCGCGTCCAGCATCCAGCGAGCGGCGGCCGGGGCATACAGGATGCCGTCGCCCTTGATCAGCAACCCGCCTTCCAGGCCTTCGCGCAGTTCGGGTTCACGCTGGCGCAGGGTGGCGTGGCCGATCAGTTCACAGGCTTCGCCATGGGCCAGCAGGTTCAGGTACTTACTGTGGGCCACTGCCATTTCCTCGGCATTGGCCGCCAGCCACAGGGTGCCGTTGTTGCGCCAGGCACAGCTCTCGGGCAGGGCCGGGGCCAGTTCCCGCCAGCGCTGCAAGGAGTATTGACTGAGGGCCAGTTCCGCCGGGTTGTCATCCAGCACCAGCAGATGGCCCATGCCGGCCGCCGTGGCACCATGCCAGCCGGCGTCCAGCACCAATACCTTCAAGCCCCGTTGGGCCAACGCGTGGGCACAGGCCGCGCCAATGATGCCCGCACCAATGACGATCACGTCGGCGACAGGGCCTTGGCTCACGGACGAATGCCCCAGGCGAACGGGTCATCCGCGTCGATGATCAGCGTGGTTTCGGCGCTGATGTAGGCGCGGCCACGGATGGTTGGCACGATGCGCTCGCCCGCGCGTTCATAGGAGCCTTCGAATTCGCTGCCGATGACACTGGCCTGGCGCCAGATCTGCCCGGGTTGCAGTTTGCCGTCGGCGGCCAGGCACGCGAGTTTGGCGCTGGTGCCGGTGCCGCAAGGGGAGCGGTCATAGGCCTTGCCGGGGCAGAGCACGAAGTTGCGGCTGTCGGCGTGAGGGTCATCGGCGAACAGCTCGATGTGGTCGATCAGGCCGCCGTCCTCGCCGCGAAACCCTTGCTGTTCCAGGGCTTGCTGCACGGCATAGGTGTAGGCGGTCAGCGCGTCTAGGTTATCGCCCGCCACGCGCTGGCCATGCTTGGCCATCAGGAAAAACCAATTGCCCCCCCAGGCCACGTCGCCCACCACCGGGCCGATGCCGGGCACCTCCAGGCGCAGCGCCTGGCGATAACGGTAGGCCGGTACGTTGCGCACGCTGACGGAGTGATCGTCATGCAAGGTCGCCTGTACCGTGCCCACCGGGGTTTCGATGCTGTGCACGCCAGGGCCGATCCTGCCCAGGTGGGCCAGTGACGCCACCAGGCCGATGGTGCCGTGGCCGCACATGCCCAAGTAGCCGCTGTTGTTGAAAAAGATCACCCCGGCACAGGCACTCGGGTCGACCGGTTCACAGAGCAATGCCCCCACCAGCACATCGCTGCCCCGAGGTTCCAGCACGCAGGCGGTGCGCCAGGCATCGTGTTGCTCGGCCAGACGCTGCCTGCGCTCGGCCATGCTGCCCTGGCCCAGGTCAGGAAAACCGTCGGTAACCAGACGGGTCGGTTCGCCGCCGGTATGGGAATCGATCACGGTGATGCGTTTCATGGAGGGCCACGTCCGTTCAGGTGAATGACGGTAAGCGTGGCCCGCGCCAGGGGTTGGCGGCTTGATGGATTTATCTGTCGCTCATGACGAAATCGGCACAGGGCCGTTTCAATGGCTGGAAGGCAGGAACTCGAACAGCGTCTTGCAGACCCCGGCGATATGTTCGTCCAGCAGGCCTACCGCGCGCTCGACATCCCCGGCGCGGCAGGCCTTGATGATTTCCCGGTGCTCGTGATCAGCGCGTTCCTTGCCCGCCGAAAGACTCATCTGCATGCGCAGATAACGCTCCAGTTTGTCGTGGACCGAACGGATCAAGCTCACCAGGAAGGGCCGTTGTGCCGGCTCGTACAGACAGGCATGCAGTTGCCAATTGAGTTCAGCCCAGCGACCGACGTCATCTTCGCCGATGAACTCCTGGCAGATGCCTTCGGCCCGGGCGAACGTCTCTTCGGTCATGTTCGGAATTGCCAGGCGCAGGACTTTGTCTTCCAGCAGCATGCGCACTTCGAACATCTGCGCCAGCTCCACCTCGGAAATCCGCGTGACCATCGCCCCACGATTGCGCTGGAACATCACCAGGCCCTCGGCTTCCAGGCGCTTGAGGGCTTCGCGCACGGGAATCTTGCTGACGTTGAACTGCCGGGCAATGTCATCCTGGCGAATCGGCTCATCCTCGGCAAAATGCCCGGCGACGATGGCATCGCGCAGATGGCGGGTGATGATTTCCGAAGTGGAGGGGGTGTTGCCCAGGTCAGGCAGGTTGAACTTGGATAGAGTCACGGCGGCGGGTCGTTCGGCTGAGATGGGGATATGGTATACGACTTTGCCTGGATGGTCGTTGCGGCTATGAGTTGTCAAGTCGACCGCACTTGTGGCGAGGGAGCTTGCTCCCGCTGGGTTGCGCAGCAGCCCCCGGATTGGCCTGACACACCGCGTTGTCAGGTCGTTATCGGGGCCGCTTCGCGCCCCAGCGGGAGCAAGCTCCCTCGCCACGGGGGCGGTGTTGGCCATAGGTTCTGTGTTCAGCCGTGGGACAGATGGGCCGCATAGGCCTGCGTCCGTACGATGATAAACCCGGTGACACACGCCCCGGCAGCCAGCGCCACGCCAAACAATATCAACGCCACATCCGCGCCGAAATAATCGGCCAATAACCCGGTCACCACCACCGGGATGCTGAACCCGACATAGGCGAACAGGAAGAATCCCGCGCTGACCCGGGCCTTTTCCACACCCGCCATGGCCGTGACGGCTGACAATCCGCCCAGGTACAGAAAGCCATAGCACGCACTGCTGGCGCCCAGCGCGCCAAGCAGTACGGCGAGCAGGGAGCCGACACTTGCGCCCCAGGCCAGCAACGCGTAGCTCACCGGCAGGATCAACAGCCCCAAGCCAGTGGCCCGGGCCGGTTGCAGGCGACGAGCCCAGGGTTGAAAGACCAACCCGCAGCTGATCACGGTGAAGCTCGACAGCCCGGACCATTGCTGCAGGTCATGGGTCGCCAGCACCGAAGGCAGTATGGCGATGACCAGGCCCGAGGTCGCCCAGGCCAGCAGCATGGAAAAACTGTAGGGCAGGCTACCGGCGGGGAACAAAGGCAAGCGCAACAACGGTGCGGTTTTGATTTTCAGCGCCGGGTCCGGTAGCCGCCAGACCACGATGATCGCCGTGGTGGCCAACATCAGCTGCAACCAGAAACTTCCAGGCGTGACGCTGTGGTGAGCGGCCAGAAAAAGGCTGGTCAAGGCCGCGCCCAGGCCAAAACCCAAGGAGGTGCTGGCAGTGACGCGGTTGGCTGGCGAGCGGGCGTCGCCGGTTGCCATGAGTTCGGCCATGTAGGCGGTCGACGTGGCCGAAGCCAGCCCCGTACCGACCCCCATCATCAGCCGCGCCATGCCCAGTGCCACCAGGCTCGGCCAGAGCAACGTCACCACCGTGGCCAGCATCGACAGGCCCAGGGCGATCAGGATCAACGGCTTGCGTCCCACCCGGTCGCCCAGCCCGCCGAAGGCCAGCAGCACCGGCAACACCCCCAGCACATAACCGGAAAACGCCACCGCCGTGGCCCCGGCGCCGTAGCCGGACAACTGCGCGTAGGTGGTGTACAGCGGCGCCTGCAGGTTGACCGCCAGGGTGATCAGGCACAGGCCGAAAGCCAGTCCCCAGGAATGTCGATGTTGTGGGTTCAAGGGTGTTCCTTAGCTGGGGTGCTTGAGTGAAGTCCTGGAGGACTATCAGGTGCGGGCCCCGCGCAAACAAGGAACAGACCGAGGCCATTTGTGCTTAACTGTTCGCTCGAAATTCGAGAACACTTAGCCGAGAGTGCGTGCCGTGGACCTGAACATTGATCGCAACGCTGCCGAGCCCGTGATCCGGCAGTTGGTGACGCACGTCATGGGCTGGATACACTCCCATGGCATCCGCCCCGGCGCGCGCATGCCCTCGATCCGTCAATTGGCCCAGGAAAATGGCCTGAGCCTGTCGAGCGTAATCAAGGCCTATGACCAACTGGTGGCCAGCGGAGTCCTGGAGTCCCGCCACGGATCGGGCTTTTTCGTGGCGCAGCCGTTATCCCAGCCGCAGGCGCCGAATATTGAAACGGATACTGCAAGGTGGTCCCTGTTCGACAATGAATCGGCGCAACTCAAGCTGGGCTGCGGCTGGCTGCCGGACGCCTGGCGTGACGACACCGACCTGGGCCAGGCCATCCGCCAGGTCGTACGCAGCGATAACCACGCGTTGTTCAACTACAGCACCCCGTTGGGTTCCCCTCACTTGCGCCTGCACATCCAAAAGCGCCTGGGCCTGATCGACATTCATGCCGACCCGGGGCAAATCATCACCACCCAAGGCGCCAGCCACGGCCTTGATCTGCTGGTGCGAACGCTCCTCAAACCCGGTGACCTGGTGTTGGTGGAAAGCCCCGGTTACTACAACCTGTTCAATCTACTGAAACTGCACGGGGTCAAGACCCTGGCGGTACCCCGAACCGCCCAAGGCCCGGATATCGCCAGCCTGGAACGACTGCTAGGCGAGCACAAACCCGCGTATTTCTTCATCAACAGCATGTACCAGAACCCCACCGGCACCAGCCTGGCGCCGAGCGTGGCTTACCGCTTGCTGCAACTGGCCACGGCCCATGACTTTCGCATCATCGAGGACGACATCTACGCCGACTTTCAGAATGGCCCGACGTCACGCCTGGCGACTCTGGATGCCCTGGACCGGGTGATCTACCTGGCGAGTTTTTCCAAAACGTTGTCCAGTTCGTTGCGCGTCGGTTATGTGGTCGCCCAGCCCGAGATCATCAACCGCCTGGCCGAGGTCAAGATGGTGACTGGCATCGGTTGCTCGCTGCTGGCCGAAAACGTGGTGGCGACGTTGTTGGCCAACGGGTCGTATCGCAAGTTGATCCAACGCTTGCGCCAGCGCCTGAACAAGCAGATGGCGAGTACGCTTCGCCAGTTGGACCCGGCGCATTGGGAGGTATTTGCCGAGCCGACGGGAGGGCTGTTCATCTGGGCCAGGCCTCGACGGCTCGATGCGCTGCGGGTGCAGCAGATTGCCCGGGAACTGCACGTCCAACTGTCCCAGGGCTCGACGTTCCTGCCGCAGGGGGATGTGTGCGATTGGCTGCGGTTGAACGTGGCGTATACCCAGGATGTTCGGGCGCAGAGGTTTTTCCAGCGGGTTGCACAGGAGTCGATTGGGGCGGTATCAGTGTTGTAGCGATGGGCAATTTTTAACTTCGTTTCAACAGCAACAGCAGGAAACCTCCAGTATCCATGTGGCTGAACCATCGCTATCGCGAGCAAGCTCGCTCCCACAGGGGAAACGCGATCCCTATCAAGAACCAGGTCGGCTATCAGGCCGCCTCGCACACACCAATCCACCCAAAAAAACAAGCAAAAACCAGTGTTAATGGGAATCTATGTCAAACGTTAATGAGTTGCTGTATCTTTCACGACACATTCTGTCAGCCTCCAATGTGGAGGCTTTTTTTCATTAGGATTGTGCATCGATGCGTCGGATTCTCGTTTCACTGTGTATGCTCCAGGCTTATTCCGCTTCCACCTGGGCCGAAGAGCCAATCCCTGCCAAGCCGGCATCCCTCGAGCTGCAAGCCACGGATATCGTCGGCACTTCAGACTACGAATCAGCACAGGGACCGGTGAAGGGCTACCACGCCACCCGATCAGCCAGCGCCACCCGTACCGACACGGCGATCCATGAAACCCCACAATCCATTTCCGTGGTATCGCGCGATGTGGTGGAAGACCTCGGCGCCACGCGCCTGCAAGACGCGCTCGATTACGCCGGCGGGGTAGGCCGGGCCAATAACTTCGGTGGCCAGGGCCTGACGACGTTCACCGTGCGCGGCTTCACCACCGGGGAGTTTTACCGCAACGGTTTCCCGATCAACCGTGGCTACCCGAACATGCCCGACGCCAACACCATCGAGCGATTGGAAGTGCTGCGCGGCCCGGCGACCATGCTGTACGGCCGTGGCGACCCGGGCGGTACCTTCAACGTCGTGTCCAAGCAACCATTGACCGAGCGCACGGTGACCCTGGGCAGCCAGGTCAGTGACCAGGGGATGCGTCGCGGTACGCTGGACGCGTCCGGACCACTGGACGAAGAAGGGCGCTTGGCTTATCGCCTGAACGTGATCGGCGAGGGCGGCGACACCTTCCGTGACCACGTCGAGACCGAGCGCTATGGCGTCGCGCCGGTGGTGAGCTGGCAGGTCAACGACACCACGCGCCTGACCTTCGAAGGCGATTTCATGCGCAACAATGCACCGCTGGACCGTGGCTTGACCCATTACGCCGGCCAGCGCGGCACCGCTTCACGCGATACCTTCTTCGGCGAAAAAGACGCCGGCAAGCTGCACAACGACAACAACATGCTGCAGGTGCGTTTCGAACACATGCTCAACGAGGACTGGACTCTGGCCGGCGGCACGCAGTGGCTCGATGGCACGTTGCAGGGCAATGCGGTGGAAGGCAACGGCATCGCTGCCGATGGCCGCACCTTGGGCCGCAATTTCAACTATCGCAAACTGGAATGGACCGACCGCGATACCCAGTTGAACCTCACCGGGCATTTCTCCACCGCAGGATTCGAGCACACGTTGCTGACGGGCATTGAGTATGAAGACTACGACTACCAATCCATCATCCAGCGTTCGGCGGCGGGGGCCGGCGCCTATCCGATTGACATCTTCGATCCGGTGCATGGCCAGCCACGTCCGGCGCTGACCCGTACTCCCACCCACGACCAGGAAAATCTCAAGACGTTTGGTGTGTTCATCCAGGATCAGGTGGCGCTTACCGAGCGGTTGAAGGTGTTGGCGGGAGCGCGCTTCGAGCGGTTTGAGCATAAGTACGAGAATTTCGCTACCCAAAATGGAGACTGGGATGCCAGCCACAACGCAGTCACTCCGCGCCTTGGAGTGATTTACGACCTGACCGACACGGTGGCTGTCTATGCAAACACTGCTCGTTCTTTCAAACCCAACACCGGTCGCAGTAGCCAGGGGGGCGGATTCAAGCCGGAAGAGGGCAAATCTTATGAAATGGGTATCAAGTGGGAAGCGCTGGATCGTCAGTTGAGCGTGGATGCGGCGGTGTACCAGATCGAAAAACGTAACGTACTGACCCCCGATCCCTTGGACCAGGACTTCAAAGTGGCCGCCGGCGAAGTGCGCAGCCGCGGTTTCGACTTGAACGTGGCGGGAAACCTGACGCCGGAATGGCGCATGATCGGTGGATACGCCTATGTGGATGCCGAAGTGACCAAGGACAACAGCATCCCGTCCGGCACCCGCTTGCTCAACGTGCCCAGGAACTCCTTCAGCCTGTTGAACGTCTACGAGTTCCAAGACGGTGGCCTCAAGGGCCTCGGCCTTGGCGTAGGTGCCAAGTACGTCGACGATCGGGCAGGCAATACCGCGGCCAGCACGTTCACCATGGACAGCTACACCACCGTCGACCTGCTCGGTTACTACAAGGTCAACGAGCGGATTCGCCTCAACCTGGACCTGAAAAACCTGTTCGACGCCGATTATGAGGAAGGCGCGTTTGGCGGCGTCTACGCCTACCCAGGTGCACCGCGAACCGTGCAGGCCGGTATTTCCTACACGCTCTGAGCCCAATGCCTCATGAAAACCCCGAAGGATCTGCCTCCGGGGTTTTTCTGTGGGAGCGAGCTTGCTCGCGATAGCGGCATGTCAGCCAACTCAAATTGACTGATGCATCGCGATCGCGAGCAAGCTCGCTCCCACAGGTTACCGGTTGACTGATATAAAAAACCCAGTCAGTCGGACCGGGCTCGCAAGGGCAAAACGTTATTCCTTGGGAAGACTTCGATACTCCGTGGTCGTCATCCCCGCATACCCCCAGTTATCCGTGTCGACTTCCTCGATCACGATATGAGTCAAGTGCGGGTCCTTGCCCAGTACGCGCTGGAGGGTTTCGGTGATTTCTGAAATCACCTGGGCTTTCTGCTCGCGGGTAACGCCGTCGCGGGTAATACGCACATTGACGAAAGGCATGTTGCACTCCTGCTGCTGGGAAATGGGCGCAGGAAGATTCCCACGCTACCGAGGACCATTGTATTTATACGGTACAGACTGCTAAACAGGCATCTGGAATCTTCAGTTGATACGCGGTGTAACGAATCATGAAACGTCATTTCGAAGACCTGCAGCTGGGCAGCATAGAACTGTTTTGCCTGGCGGCAGAGGCGGGCAGTTTCACCGCCGCGGCGCAGTTGGCGGGTGTCACTCCGGCGGCGGTGAGCCGCTCGATATTTCGCCTGGAGGAGCGTCTGGGTGCGCGACTTTTTGTACGGACCACTCGCAGCATCCGCCTGACCGAAGCCGGCAAGACTTATTTCGAGCAATGTCGGCAGGCGTTGACGCAACTGGTCGAGGCGCAACAGGAAATGATGGGGGCCCAATCGGTGCCGTCCGGGCAACTGCGCATCAGCCTGCCCACCACGTATGGTCATCATCGAATCTTGCCATTGCTGCCGGCTTTTCGGGCTTTGTATCCGCAAGTCAGCGTCGACCTCCACTTGAGCAATCGAAACATTGATTTCGTTGCCGAAGGTTATGACTTGGCTATCCGGGTGCGAGCGCAGCCGGACTCTTCGATGATTGCCAGGTTGCTGGAAGACGCGAATCTGGCCGTGGTCGCCTCACCGGACTACCTGCGCAGGGTCGGCACGCCGCAGACCCTTGAAGATCTGGACGATCACGAGTGCATCCAGTTCGAGTTGCCCAGCAGCGGACGGCGGATTTCCTGGTTGTTCAAGGTGGATGGCAAGGAGAAGGAGGTGTTCGGCCAGGGCAGCTATTGCTGTTCGGATGATGTGCTGGGCGGGGTGACGCTGGCCAAGCACGGTGCGGGGTTGTTCCAGACCTATCGATTCATCGTCGAACAGGAACTCGCGGATGGGCGGCTGGTGGAGGTGTTGCAGCCGTTCGGGGGCCGGTCACGGCCTTTCACACTGCTGTATCCCCATGGCCGGTATGTGCCGCAACGGGTGCGTGCCTTCGTGGATTTCCTGCTGCAGCACCGGGAGCAATGGGCGTTGGCCTGACACAAGGTGCCAGGGCTGAAAAGGCATCCCTGTGGCGAGGGAGCTTGCTCCCGCTGGACTGCGCAGCAGTCCCCTGGATGGACCTGACACACCGAGTTGTCAGGTCGTTGTCGGGGCCGCTGCGCGCCCCAGCGGGAGCAAGCTCCCTCGCCACAGAGATTTCCAAGCATCAGATCGCGATCAGAACCGAAACGCCTGGCGACCAATCAGTAACCACTTGCCATTCTTCTGCTTCTGCCAGATCTGGAAGTTCTCGATTTCCGTCGGAACCACTTCGGTGCCCTTGAGCGCCTGGGCCGAGAAGTGGTTACGCACCAGCGCCACATCACCCGACAAGGTGATTTTCTGGTTCTTCATTTCCAGGGTCTTGAACGCGCTCTTGCCCGTTTCGATGTCGGCGATGAAGGCCTTCTTGTCCTGGATGTTCCCGCTGGAATGCCCGTAGGTCAGGTTCTCGGCGGCCAGTGCCTGGAGTTGAGGGATGTCCTTGTGCAGCATGGCTTGAGTCAGGTGGTCGACGGCCTGGGCCACGTCCTGCTCGGCCGATGACGTGGCTGCCGCTGCGTAACCGCTGAACAGGCACAAGAAGCTGACAATCAATGTCGCTTTTTTCATGGAGATTTCCTTGTTGTTGTAGGTATCCGGCATGCATGAACGCTTTGGTTGCGCTCATCGGTCATCGTACAACCTAAGGGCGGTAACGGGAATAGGGTGGGCGTCTGATGACAGGCTTGATGGCCTTTTTAGCCGTGGTGACGCATTCACAACCCCTCGCGCACCGCCCCTCGGATTCCTTCCAGCAACATGGTGAACGCCGGATTGTCGTTGTCCTGGCGCCACACCAGGTGCAACTCGCTCTGCACGCCTTCGCCCAGGTCGATCTCACGAAATACCACCTGCTTGAACACCACGCTGGTGGCACACCGCGGTACCAGCGCCAAACCCATGCCGGCGTTGACCAGTGCCAGGATCGTCAGCGACGACCCCAGCCATTGCACGAATTGCGGTGCGACCCGGGCCGAGCGGAGCATGCCGGTGAGCAGTTCGTTGAAGGGCGGGTAGGCGGAATGGGAGTACATGAGGAACGGTTGGCCATCCAGGTCCTGCACGCCCACGGACTCCGCACTGGCCAGCGGATGCCCGGCCGGGACCGCCAGGACGAAGGGCTCACGCACCAGGCATTCGGTGGCGTAGCCGGTTTCCAGCAGTGGCGAGCGGACGATGCCGAGGTCGATGCGCCGGGCGCGCAAGGCCTCGTGTTGCTGGTAAGTGTTCATCTCCGCCAGGACGATTTTGACCTGGGGTTGTTTCAGTCGCGCTTCGGCAATGACCTTGGGCAAGAACTCGTACACCGCGCTGCCGACGAAACTGATGGTCACCGAACCAATGTCGCCCTGGGCGAAACGCCGGGCGGCGACGGCGGCTTGTTGCGCCTGTTCCAGCAGGTTCTGCGCTTCGATGAAAAACGCCCGGCCGGCGGCGGTGAGCGCCACGCTGCGCGTGCTGCGGGTGAACAACTCGACGCCCAGATGATGTTCCAGCAGTTGGATCTGCCGACTCAATGGCGGTTGGGTCATGTTCAGACGTTCGGCGGCGCGACGGAAATTGAGTTCGGTCGCCACCGTGGTGAAGCAGCGCAGCTGGGCCAGTTCAAACATTGATTCAATCCAGGTATCAATCAAGTGCCAAGTTAGATTAGACGGGAACAATCCCCGGCGTCCATCATCGTCCCGTTCCCCACAAAAACAAGATGATCGGGAGGCACCCCTTGAATAACGTACTGGACTCCACGCCGGCGAGCACCCTCGCGCTTGCGGCGGCCAAGGTCAAACGTCATGTACTGCCGCTGGTGGTGGTGATGTTCATCGTCAACTACATCGACCGGGTCAACATCGGTTTCGTGCGCAGTCACCTGGAAACCGACCTGGGCATCGGCGCGGCTGCCTACGGGCTTGGCGCCGGGCTGTTCTTCGTCGGCTACGCGCTGTTCGAAGTGCCGTCCAACATGCTGCTGCAACGCTACGGCGCCCGGGCCTGGCTGACGCGCATCATGTTCACCTGGGGCGCAGCGGCGATGGCCATGGCCTTTGTGCAAGGTGAAACCAGCTTCTATGTGCTGCGCTTCATTCTCGGCGCGGCGGAGGCGGGCTTCTTCCCCGGCATCATCTACTACTTCACCCAATGGCTGCCCGCCAACGAGCGCGGCAAGGCGATGGCGATCTTCCTGAGCGGTTCGGCCATCGCCTCGGTGATCTCGGGACCGGTGTCTGGTGCATTGCTGCACATCAGTGGAATGGGCCTGCATGGCTGGCAGTGGATGTTCCTGATCGAGGGTTTCGCCTCCATCGTGTTGTGCGGATTTGTCTGGTTCTGGCTGCAATCGCACCCGAGCCAGGCCAAATGGCTGACCGCTGAAGAGAAGACCGTGCTGATCGCCGCCATTGCCGAAGAGCAGCGGGCCCGGGAAGCCGCCCAGGTGGTCAAGCCGTCGATGTTCAAATTGCTCGCCGACCGACAGATCGCGTTGTTCTGCTTCATCTACTTCTCCATCGCCCTGACCATCTACGGCGCCACGTTCTGGCTACCGAGCATGATCAAGAAAATGGGCAGCCTGGGGGACTTCCAGGTTGGCATGCTCAACTCGATTCCGTGGATTATCTCCATCGTCGCGATGTACGGTTTCGCCGCCCTGGCCGGCAAATGGAAATTCCAGCAGGCGTGGGTTGCCGTGACACTGGTGATCGCCGCGTTCGGCATGTTCATGTCCACCACTGGCGGGCCGATCTTTGCCTTTGTCGCGATCTGTTTTGCGGCCATTGGCTTCAAGGCCGCGTCGGCGTTGTTCTGGCCGATTCCCCAGAGTTACCTGGATGCCCGTGTCGCGGCGGCGGTGATCGCCTTGATCAACTCCATCGGCAACCTCGGCGGCTTCGTCGCGCCTACGGCTTTCGGTTTCCTGGAACAGACCACGGGCTCCATCGAGGGCGGCCTGTATGGGTTGGCCGCGACCTCGCTCGTCGCCGCCGTGGTGATCTTTTTCGCCCGCACCGCGCCGAAGCGCGATACCCCGAACTCACTGTCCGGCCGGCCCGAAACCGTTGCCGAAGCCAATCAGCCGGAAAAATCGCAAGCCTTGAAACCTGGCCCATCGGGAGCCGCTGTATGAAGATCAAACGCGTTACCGTCACACCCATCGCTTTTCGCGATCCACCCTTGCTCAACGCCAGCGGCATCCATGAGCCGTTCGCGCTGCGCTCGATCATCGAGATCGAGAGCGACAACGGTTACATCGGCCTGGGCGAGAGCTACGGCGATGCGCCGGCCCTGGCGCTCCAACAGCAACTGCAGAGCCAGTTGATCGGCCTGGACCCGTTCAACCTCAACCAGCTGCGGGCCATCGTCCAGGCCACCGTGGCCGCGCATAAACCGGCCAGTGTTGCCGGTGCCGAACTGGCCCCGGGCTCCCACGCGAGCAAGGCGGTGAGCAATGCCTACTCCGCGTTTGAAGTGGCCTGCCTGGACCTGCAAGCCCATTACCTGAACGTGCCGCTGGTGGACCTTCTGGGTGGCGCGATTCGCGAGGAGATTCCGTTCAGTGCCTACCTGTTTTTCAAGTACGCCGAGCACATCGATTCGCCGTACCCGGCCGACAGTTGGGGCGAGGCGCTCAACGAACAGCAAATCGTCGCCCAAGCCCGGCGGATGATCCAGGACTACGGTTTCAAGAGCATCAAGCTCAAGGCCGGCGCCCTCGATCCGGAACATGAAGTGGCCTGCATCAAGGCACTGAAACAGGCGTTTCCCGGTTATCCGTTGCGCATTGACCCCAACGCCAACTGGTCGCTGGAAACCTCCATTCGCATGGCCGAATTGCTGGGCGACGACCTGCAGTATTACGAAGACCCGACGCCGGGTCTCGAGGGGATGGCTGAGCTGCACAAACGCACCGGCCTGCCGCTGGCGACCAACATGGTGGTCACCGATTTCGATGAGTTCCGTCGCAGTGTGGCGTTGAACAGCGTGCAGATTGTGTTGGCGGACCATCATTATTGGGGCGGCCTGCGGGACACCCAGGCGTTGGCGAAAATGTGCAGCACCTTTGGCCTGGGCGTGTCGATGCACTCCAACTCACACCTGGGCATCAGCCTCATGGCCATGGCCCACGTGGCGGCGGCGGTGCCGAACCTGGATTACGCCTGCGACACCCATTACCCGTGGCAGGAACCGGATGAAGAAGTGATCAAGGGCGGCAAGCTGCCGATTGTCGATGGCTGCGTGAAAATCACCCGGGCGCCTGGTCTTGGCCTGGAGCTGGACCGGGATCAACTGGGCAAGCTGCATGACCAGTTTCTCTCGTGCGGTATTCGCCAGCGCGACGATGTGCGGCAGATGCAGCGTTACCGGCCGGACTGGAAAACCGTCAAGCCGAGGTTTTGAGCTGACGGCCAGGGGCCTGCCGCGCCGGCCAGCGGGAGCAAGCTCTCCATAAAGCGCCTTACCGCTCAAGCACCTTGTGGGAGCGAGTTTGCTCGCGATAGCGATATGTCAGCCAACATCGCCGTTGAATGATCCGCCGCCATCGCGAGCAAGCTCGCTCCCACAGGTATTGGTTAACTGGCAGGACAACCGGCCCACACCCAAAGTACCACGCCCCTCGGCATCGCCGTCTTACACCCAAACTGCCGCGCCGTGCCGGCGCTTCCAAAGCATCCGTCAATCGCCTCCAAGGCAGCGTATGACGTGGCCTGGCGCCTTTCGATAATCGCCTCCGACATCCTGTCTCATGTTGCGGAGCGCGCCATGCACAACAATAAAAATACCTGCCTGCGTTTTTTGCCTGCGGTCATCGCCGGTCTTTCGACCTTGGGCCTGACATCTTGGGCCCAAGCCGAAATCATGTTGTACGACAAGGACCAGACCACCTTTTCCACTGACGGCTACATCAACGCCTTTTACGTCAACAGTGATGTGGACCGGGCAGGGGAGCAGTACGACCGTCGGCAGGCGCGGGTGAAGATGGGTTTTTTACCCAACTACCTGGGCTTCAACATGGGCAAGCAGGTCGATGACCTCAAGCTCGGCGCCCGTGCTTCGTTCTGGGTGACCATCAACGACAGCGAAACCAACGGCACCGACACCGCCATCGATGTGCGACAGTTCTACGGCACCGTCGCCAACCCGGAGTGGGGCGAGGTGCTGATCGGCAAGGACTTCGGTCTGTTCGCCCGTTCCAACATCCTGCTCGATGAACTGCTGGCCGGTTACGGGCAGGTCAGCGACACCCTCGGGCTGGTGGACGGCGGCGGCGTGTCGTTCGGCAACATCGGCAGCGGCTATCCGTATCCGTTCCCAACCTCGCAGATCACCTACCGCACACCGGTGATGGACGGTTTGCGCGTGGCGGTGGGGATCATGGATCCGGTGGACACCAACGACAACAGCGCCACCGGCAAGGCCTATCAGGAAAACCCGCGCACCGAGAGCGAGATCACCTACCAGTTCGACCTGGGCGGGGCAAAGATCTACAGCTGGCTCAACGGCAGCTACCAGACCTCGGACAACACCGACTCAACGGTCGAGTCGGTAACCTCCAAAGGCTTGGGTTATGGCGTGCAGGCGAAGATGGGCGGGCTGTCGCTCACCGGTTCGGGGTTCCAGGCCAAGGGCATCAACCCGTTCTTCACCAACAACGCCGGCGAAGCCACGTTGCGCAATGTCGACAGCAAGGGCTACCTGCTGCAGGGCTCCTACAAGCTGGGCAAGAACCGCCTCGCGCTGTCCTATGGCAAGACCGACGACGACGGCAATGGCGTGGTAGGCAGCGGCGCCGATTACGAAACCCGCGGTATTGCGCTGTTCCATGACATCAACGACAACCTCAAGCTCGTGGCCGAATACAACCAGTTCGAAATCAACGGCCACGACACCAGCGCGCAAAACGAAGACACCGATACCTTCGCGGTGGGGGCTGTATTGACCTGGTAACACAATCCGTCGGATGAAAAGCATATCCCTGTGGCGAGGGGATTTATCCCCGCTGGGCTGCGAAGCAGCCCCCTGGATCTGTCAGGCAGACCGAGTTGTCAGGTTTTAGGGCCGCTTCGCGCCCCAGCGGGGATAAATCCCCTCGCCACAAGGGCATTCCAAACAAAGCCCGATTGTTTTTGTGGTAGCCCCAGCCGTGCGCATCGCGGCCGGGGCCGCCACTGTTCTCCTCCCATGGAAGCGCCCACCCGCTACCCAAGTAGCATTCGTGGACCGGACGTTGCTTCGTACACTCAAGGCTCCTATCACGCACCCGTCGGAGGCGAAGATGCAGCAGGCCCAGAGCGAAGGTGTGGTGAGCGCCATGTCCCAGGCAACAGACGTCCAGCAAGTGGCCCAGGAGCTGGCGCGGCAGTTGTTGCACCCGCACCTGGGGTTCGTGCTGTTTTTTTGTTCCGCCGAATACAACTTGCCGGCCCTTGGCCAAGCGCTTTCCCAAAGTTTCGGCGGGATTCGCCTGGTGGGCTGCACCAGCGCAGGGGAAATCACCGCCCAGGGTTATGGCCGCAACTGCGTGACGGCGGTGGGTTTCGATCACCGGCATTTTTCCATTGCCGCCGAGCTGATCGGTGAAATGGAGCACTTCAGCCTGATCGACGCCCAGCAAATGGTCGAGCGCCTGGCCAGCGGTTGCCGTAGTAATGCCCTGGCGCCGATCAAGGGCCACAGCTTCGCGTTGACCTTGCTCGACGGCCTGTCCAGCCGCGAGGAAATGGTGCTGGCAGCCTTGAGCGCCGCACTCGGCGACATCCCGCATTTCGGCGGTTCGGCTGGCGACGACAACTACCTGACCCACACCCATGTGTACTTCGAAGGCCAGTTCCACAGCGGCGCGGCCGTGGTGCTGCTGATCAACACCTGGCTGGAATTCGAAGTGTTCACCACACACCACATCCTGCCTCGGCAAGAAAAACTGGTGGTCACCGGCGCCGACAGCGCTTCACGACGGGTCTTTGAGCTCAACGCCGAACCCGCCGCCGAAGAATATGCCCGGCATATCGGCGTGCCCGTGAGCGCGCTCGACTACCGGGTCTTCGCCGCCCATCCGCTGGCGGTGCGCATCAATGACCAGTACTACGTGCGGGCCATCCAGCAGGTGCACCCGGACCTGAGCCTGAGTTTCTACTGCGCGGTGGAGAACGGCATCGTCCTCACCGCGATGACCCCCGGTCCCTTGCTGGACAATCTGCAAAGCCTGTTCGACGGCTTGCAGGCACGTCTCGGCGACTTGTTGCTGACCATCGGCTGTGACTGCTTCCTCAGGCGCCTGGAACTGGAGGACCGTGGTGGCCTGGAACAGATCGGCCAGTTCCTGCGCGAGCAACGGGTGATGGGGTTCAACACCTATGGAGAACAGTTCAATGGCATGCACATCAACCAGACCTTCACCGGAGTTGCCATTGCCCGCCATCGCGTCCCTGGCCATCGCTGAGCTGCAAGCGCAGATCGACAGCCTGCAGCACGAAAACCATAAGCTGCGGCGCATCAACGCCGCGCTGATCGAACGGGTGGAGTCCGGCGTCACCCGCGGCAACGACCCGTACGCGGCGTTCCAGCATTCGGTGGTGTTGGCCGAGCAGGTGCGTGAGCGTACCGACGCCCTGAATCAGGCGATGGCCGAACTCAAGGCCGGCAATCACTTGCTGGGTGAGGCGCGGTTGCGGGCGGAAACGGCCCACCGGCACTTGATCGATGCCATTGAGAGCATCTCCGATGCGTTTGTGCTGTTCGACGAACAACAACGCATCGTCCTGTTCAACAGTCGCTTCAAGGCGTTCTGGGCCCACAGTCGGGTGCGCATCATCGCCGGGATGCGTCTTTCACAGGTCAAGCGCTTGATGACCGCCAACGGCTTGTTTAGCGAAGAACCCCGGGGGCAGGCCGACGAGCATGTGTTGTACCGTTTGCAGAACGGTCGCTGGCTGCAAGTCAGCGAGCGGCCGACCCAGGAAGGCGGGCGGGTGATCCTGTTTACCGACATCACCGACGTCAAGCTCAGTGAAACCGTGCGCCGCGAGCAGGCCATCGCGCAGAAATCACACTTGTTGCAGCGCGCGGTGGACAACCTGTCCCAGGGCGTGGCGATGGTCAACGCCCAAGGTGTCCTGGAGCTTTGGAACCGGCGCTTCCTGGAACTCAGCGGCTTGGCGCCAGTGGCCGCTCATCGGTTGTTCAACGAGGTCATCGCCGACAGCGAACTGCACCTGCTGACGCCCGCCAGCCGCGACAGCAACGGTCGGCTGATTCACGAATGCGAGCAGCGCCTGTCGGATGGCCGGGTCTTGGAGATTCGGACCCATCCGCTGCCTACCGGCGGCTACGTCAACACCTTCACCGATATCACCGAACGCTACCAGCACGCCGAGGCCCTGAGCGAAAGCGAGCGCTGGATCCGCCTGATCACCGACCATGTACCGGCGCTGATCGCCTACCTCAATGCCGACCTGGTCTACGAGTTCACCAACAAGGTCTACGAGCAATGGTATTGCTGGCCCCGTGGGGTGATGCTCGGCCAGAGCCTGCGCGAGGCCCACAGCGAGCAGCATTACCAGCGCCTGGAGGCCTACGTGGCCCGGGCGTTGGCGGGCGAGAGCGTGACGTTCGAGTTCGCCGAAACCAACATCAACAATCAGGAGCGCTACATGTTGCGCTCCTATGTGCCCAACCGCTTGGCCAACGGCGAGGTGGTGGGGATCTTCGTGCTGATCCGCGACATCACCGAGCGCCGGCGCACCGCCGAGGCGTTGCACCAGGCCTACCAGAACCTGGAACAACGGGTCCAGGAACGCACCGCCGAGCTGACCACCCTCAACGATCAGTTACTGCGCGAGATCGACGAGCGCAGCCGGGTGGAGTTGCGCCTGCGCGAGGCCAAGCGCGAGGCCGAGCAGGCCAACCTGTCCAAGACCAAATTCCTCGCCGCGGTCAGCCATGACCTGCTGCAACCGCTCAATGCCGCGCGGCTGTTCACCAGCGCTTTGCTCGAGCGTCGTGAGCCGGTGGCGAACGCGCAACTGGTGCGCAATGTCAGTCACTCCTTGGAGGACGTGGAAAACCTGCTGGGCACCCTGGTGGACATCTCCAAGCTCGATGCCGGGGTGATCAAGGCCGATATCGCCCCGTTCGCCCTGAGCGAATTGCTCGAGAACCTGGCCGCCGAATACGCCCAGGTGGCCAGCAGTGAAGGCTTGGCGCTGCACTTTGTGCCGTGTTCAGCCCTGGTACGCAGCGATATCCAGCTGCTGGCGCGGATCCTGCGCAACCTGCTCAGCAATGCCATTCGCTATACCCCCAGTGGACGGGTGGTGCTGGGCTGCCGGCGACATCGTCAGCGACTGACCATCGAAGTCTGGGACAGCGGCATCGGCATTGCCGAAAACCGCCTGGAGGAAATTTTCCAGGAGTTCAAGCGCGGCGACGTGCAGCGTCCGGACCAGGACCGCGGGTTGGGCCTGGGGCTGGCGATCGTCGAGAAGATCGCCGGAATCCTCGGGCACCGGATCCAGGTGCGTTCATGGCCGGGCAAGGGCTCGGTGTTTTCCGTCGAAGTACCCCTGAGCGCCACGGCGCCCAAGCCGTTGCCGTGCCTGGACATGAGCGAGCCGATGCTCGAGCGCCTGCGTGGCGCACGGATCTGGGTGCTGGATAACGACGCGGCGATCTGCGCCGGCATGCGGACCTTGCTGGAGGGCTGGGGGTGTGTGGTGGTCACGGCGCTGTCGGAGCAGGACCTGGCACGGCAGGTGGACAACTACCACGCCGAGGCCGACCTGCTGATTGCCGATTATCACCTGGACAACGAGCAGAACGGCGTCGACGCGGTGGCTCGGATCAACGCCCGCCGGGCCTCACCGATCCCGGCCATGATGATCACCGCCAACTACAGCAACGAACTCAAGCAGCAGATCCGCGAGCGCGGCCACACCCTGATGCACAAACCGGTGCGGCCGATGAAGCTCAAGATTGCGATGAGTCATTTGTTGGGCCAACCCCCGAATCATTGAGTCGGACACCAATGTGGCGAGGGAGCTTGCTCCCGCTGGGTTGCGCAGCAACCCCAAAGAGGCTGAATGCATTCAACCTGACACACCAGGGTGAATGGTTTTGGGGCTACTTCGTAGCCCAGCGGGAGCAAGCTCCCTCGCCACAGGGGCCCCATGGCCTCGGGCCCAGCAGGTAGTTGTGTGGCCTGTTCACCGCCGCAGATAAGCCCCGAAATCAATATCCCCGGCACTGAGAATCGCCTGCACCCGGTTGTGCACATTGAGTTTGCGCAGGATCGCCGAAACGTGGGCCTTGACCGTGGTTTCGGCGATCTCCAGCGTATAGGCGATCTGCTTGTTCGACTCACCTTTGGTCATGCGTTCGAGCACCAGCAGTTGTTTGCGGGTCAGGGCCTGGAGCAGTTCCGGTGGGAAGCTCGGATTTTCGTTCATGCGCCGGCCCATCGGGCTTTTTTGCGTGCGGATGATGTCGGGCGGCAGGTACACGTTGCCATTGAGGATCTGTTCGATGGCGTCGGTCATCTGCGAGCGTGGCGAGGATTTGGTGATGAACCCCACCGCGCCATAAGTGATGGCTTGCAGCACAACCTGCTTGTCCTGCTCGGCGGAGACAATCACCACGGGGATGGTGGGTGCTTCGTTGCGCAGGTTGATCAGGCCGTTGAGCCCGTGCATGCCGGGCATGTTCAGGTCGAGCAGGATCAGGTCGAGGTCGTCGTGCTCGCGGGTCAGCGCCAGGGCGCTGTCCAGGTCGGCGGTTTCCATCACCTCGCTGCCAGGAAACCCGTCGCTGATGACGTTGTGGATGGCTTCGCGAAACAGTGGGTGATCGTCGGCTATCAGGATTTTATACATGGCCATTCACCTCGTTATTGTCATAGGGGCAGGGCAGTTGTGCGCACTTGTAAGGTCAGGGAAAGGGTTCGGGGCGGGCCGCTTGCAAGGGCAGGTTGGCCGCCTCCCAGGCATCGAGGCCATCGCGATACCAATACACATGCTTATAGCCCATGGCAGCGGCGCGTTTTACCGCGTTCCAGCTCAACCAGCAATCAGAGCGGCAATAAAAGACCAGCGGTTGATCCACCCGCCCGGCGGTGGCCTTGCGCAGGTGATAGGTCAAGTAATCCTGCCAAGTGGCGTCCAGGTCACCGTCACCGGTATTGGCCAGCCACAGGCTGCCGGGAAGGTTGGCGTGGGGCTCATTTTCGATGAACTGCCCCTGGACCCAGGGCCGACGGTAGACGTCGATCAGGACCGGAGGCGGCGCTTGCCCGAGCAGGCGTTGCAAGGCCAGGGTGTCCAGGGTCTGCGCGCCGTCAACGGAAGCTGGCGTCGGGCTGCGGTACTGGGCGACACGGTAGCCCTGCGGGGAAAACAGCTGTGTATCGGCCTGGGCGACATTCAGCGCCAGGCCCAGCAAGAGCATCGCCAGTAAACGGGGCATAGGATTGATCCTTTTTGTTATGCGCCCATTACATGCCAGGGTTGAGGTCTTGTGAATGCGACCATAGACAGGAAAACCGGTACTAAAGTAGTAATTTCGGGTAGCGCTGTGCATATGCAGGGGGCATACAAACCCTGTGGGAGCGGGCTTGCTCGCGAAAGCGGTGAGTCAGCTTGCATCCATGTTGAATGTGCCGCCGTCTTCGCGAGCAAGCCCGCTCCCACAAGGGGATTGGCGCTGGCTGGCTCAACCCGCCTTGCGCAACGCCGCATGCTGCGGATTGAACGTCCACACCGCCAGCAGCGCAAACACCAGCGTCAAGCCCACGCACACCGCCATCGCCAACAGGTTGAACTGCTCATACAGCGCAAAACGCACCAGCTCCACGCCATGGGTGAAGGGGCTGAGCGCGCAGAGCCAATACAGCCAGGGACTGGCCTCGAGCATCTTCCACAGCGGGTACAACGCCGAAGACAGGAAGAACATCGGAAAGATCACGAAATTCATCACCCCGGCAAAGTTCTCCAGTTGCCGGATGGCATTGGACAGCAGCAACCCCAGGGCGCTGAGCATCAGGGCCACCAGCAGCAGGGCCGGTAAGGCGAGCAGCAAGCCCATGGTCGGTGGCTGGATGCCGTACAGCCAGGCAATGGCGAGGAAGGCGTAGACCTGCAGCAGCGAAATCAGCGAGGTCGCGAGTAACTTGCTGGCCAGCAGGAAAGCCCGGGGCAGGGGGCTGGTCAGCAGCACGCGCATGCTGCCCATTTCCCGGTCGTAGACCATCGACAACGAACCTTGCATGCCGTTGAACAGCAGGATCATGCAGGCCAACCCGGGCACGATGTACACCTCGTAGGGAATGTAGGTGTCGTAGGGCGCGATGATCGCGATGCCCAGTGCCGCGCGAAAACCGGCGGCGAACACCAGCAGCCACAGCAGCGGCCGCACCAGGGCGCTGAGCAACCGCGTGCGTTGCAGCACGAAGCGCAGCCATTCGCGCATGACGATGCCGCTGAAACAATGCCAGTACGCGTTCATGGCTGGACTCCCGAGGTGGTCAAGTGCGTGAAGGCTGAACCGAGGGTGCCGCCGTGTTCCAGGCTCACGGCGTCGGCACGCCCACTGGCGACCAGGCGGCCTTGATGCACAATCAACAGGTTGTCGCTGGGCCGCACTTCGTCCAGCAGGTGGGTGGTCCAGAGCACGCTGATACCCTGTTCCTCGCACAGTTGCCGAACGTGCAGCCCCAGGGCCAGGCGGCTGGCCGGATCCAGGCCGACGCTGGGTTCGTCCAGCAGTAACAGGCGCGGTTCGTGCAACAGGGTCCGGGCGATTTCCACCCGGCGCCGATGGCCGCCGTTAAGGTCGCGCACGCGCTCGTGGCGTCGCTCTGTCAGTTGCTGGCGGGCCAGTTCGGCATCGATCCGGACGCTGCCCTGACGCCGCGACAAACCATGCAGCGCGATGTGATAACGCAGGTTTTGCTCGACGCTCAGGTCCAGGTCCAGGGTGCTCTGCTGAAACACCACGCCCAACTGGCGCAGGGCCGCTCGCGGTGAGTCCTGCAACGAATGACCGCCGACCAGAATGTCGCCGCGTTGCACGTCGTACAGGCGCGTGAGCAGGGCAATCAGCGTCGACTTGCCGGCCCCGTTGGGCCCCAGCAGCGCTGCGAAGCCGCCGACGGGCAAGTTGAAGCTCACCTGTTTGAGGGCTTCGCGCGAGCCATAGGCAAAGCTCAGCTCACTGACCTGCAGCGCGTTCATGGCGTCACCACCACGCCCCAGGGGTAGCGCCCGACCTTGATCGACTTGAGCACTTTGCGGCTCTCTACATCGATTACCGAGACATCGCCGCTCACACCGTTGGTGGCCAGGAGTTGGCGCTGGTCGGGGGTGAACGCCAGTTGCCAGACCCGGCGACCCACCAACAGGTAATCCAGCACTTCGAAGGTCTTTGCGTCGATCACCGCCACATGATTGGCCGGACCCAGGGCCACGAACGCGAGCTTGCCATCGGCGCTGAGCTTGATGCCCACCGGTTGCACTTTGTCGGGGTGCACGCCTTTGATCTGGAACGTCAGGGTCTTGAGGATTTTGCGCGTGGCCACGTCGAGAATCGTCAGGGTGCCGCCAATTTCCGCCGAGGCCCAGAGCTGCGAACCGTCGCGGTTGAACTCGACGAAACGGGGTCGCTGATCCACCAGGGTGTTGTCGGCCAAGGTCTGGGTGCTGGTATCGATCCAGTGCAGCATGTTCGTGGTTTCACTGGTGTTGACCGCCCACTTGCCATCGGGGCTGACGGCCATGCCTTCGGGTTCGACGCCCACGCCGATCTGGCCCAGCACTTCAGACGTCTGGGTATCGATCACCGTGACCAGGGCATCGTCCTCGTTGGACACATAGAGCCAACGGTCGTTGGGGTGCAGGGCGAATTGCTCCGGATCCTTGCCGGAGGGCAGTTCCTTGATGATCTTGCGGGTGGCGACGTCCATCACCTGGACCCGGTCCGAATCGCTGGCGCAGATGTACAGCAAACTATTGTCATGGGACAGCAACAGGCCTCGGGGGCGTTGGCCCACCGGCAGGGTCTCGATGACTGCCAGGCTCTGCATGTCGATCAGGCTCAGGCTGTTGTCTTTCTCGTTGGAAACCCAGGCAATGCTGGCAGCGGCGGGGCCGGCGACGAGCAGCGCAGCGCCCAGGGCGAAGGCTTTGCACAACAGGGCCTTTTGGCAGAACAGGGCCGGGTGGAGCAGGGGGCGGCGCATGGCGGTTTCCTTATTGTTGTTATCGATCAGGGGTAACGGCAGCTCACTTCAGGCTGGTCGTAGCCCAGGCTGTCCATTTCATTGGTGGGGTGCAGAAAACCTTCCTGGGGTGAGGTGCTGACCAGTGCGCGCGGCTGGACCAGGGGAATCGGTTGGCGCAGTTGGCCGTTCCAGGGCCGGTAGCTGAGCTTGCGGCCCTTGAAACCGTCCAGTGGCAATTGGTCGCTGAGGGCCAGTTGGCGGATGGCGAACGGATCGTCCTGGCGCAGCTTGCTTACCGCGCTGGCGATGCTGCGCACGGCGATCCAGGCGGCGAAGTCGCGGTCGTTCATCCAGCGTCCGGCCAGGGCTTCGAAGCGTTTTTGCAGCTGCGCCGCGCCGTAGGTTTCCACAGTCTTGTGCCAGGCGGTGGGGGTCAGGCCTTGGGTGCCGGCCACCGGGCGTGGGTACCAGGTCTGGTAAGGCACGTATTCGCCGAAGTCGCCGCGCTCGTCGGCGACCAGCACTACGTCGTATTCGGCGGTCTGGGTGAACAACGGCATGTCGGCCTGGGCGCTGCGGCGCTGGTCGTTGTCGAACTGCCAGGCTTTTTCCGCGACGATCTTCATGCCAAAGCGCTTCATGGCTCGGCGCAGGGCGGCGGCATAGGCCTGGTCCTCGGGTGTCTGGCCGACGATCAGCAAGGCCCGTTGCCATTTGCGCACCACGCTGAACTGCACCAGGGCATCGGCGAGCATGGCCCGGTCGGGCAAGCTGTGCAGTACGTTGCCCAGGCAATCGGTGGTGCGCAGGCTGTCGTCGGGGCTGCCGGCGTTGAACAGCAGGCTGTCGGGCAGGGCGGCGCTGAGCTGGCGCAGGCTCGCGGCTGGCGCATTGACCACGAACAGCCGCAGGCCTTGGTCATGTTGGCTGCGGGCGGCCTGGAGCAGTGCTTCGGGGCTGTCGACGTTGGCGCCTTCCAGGCGGTAATCGTGCTTGAGAAAACGCCCGGTGCTGTTGCTGTCGATGATCGCCAGCTCGGCACCACGCAACCCGGCATCGGCAGGTTCGGCAATCACGTTGGACAGCAGCGGCCCCGGGTCGGGACGATAGCCCAGGTAGCCGATGCGCACTTGCAACGGCGCCGCATCGCCCGCCTGGACCATGGCCGGCAGCCAGCCACTGGCCGCAGCCAGCAGAGGGATCAAGGCGTAACTGAGAAGCCTGCGCATACCACCTCCATTGCCGGTAGCGCCAGCATAGGAAGCCTGTGGCCAAGGGGAAATATGCAGAAAGTACCGCCGGGGCAGTACCAAGGTAGTAAACCGCCGCCGGGGTTGGGGTTTTACGATGCAGGCAATCGTCATTCACCAGGAGCGGACAGATGGTGCGGATTCTCAAAGCCCTGCTTCTGCCGGCGTTGTTGGTCCTGAGCCTGATCGGGGTCGATCGGTTGTCTGGCAAGCAAGGGATGTGTGATGGACACAGAACCTGCAAACAACCTGGGCGTCCTGTGGGAGCGGGCTTGCTCGCGAAGACGGCAGTACAGTCGACACCGATGCAAGCTGATCCACCGCTTTCGCGAGCAAGCCCGCTCCCACAGGGGATCTGTGTCCGGCGTTGGGGGTGTGACTTCATCCCGGCCATGGGCCGCTAACCATGTCGGCCCTCTGGCGAATCAACCTCTGGGTAACGGCGTTTTTCGCCCTGGTCACCCTGGCCTGCGCAGCCTTGCTGTTGCATCAGGCCATGGCCGATGTGAAGCGCGAACTGCAATCGGCCGAGTCCGTGGTGCATTACCTGCGCGAAACCGCCGAGCGTGACCCAGCCAGTCTCCAGCCGCGGCTGACCGGCAGCCTGCGGCATGTGCGTGTCCGTTGGTTGGCCCCTGGGGAGTTGCTCCCTGTGGATGCCGACGAGGGGGTGAAAGCCTGGCTCGGTCGTCGGTTACTGGCTGACGGCCCGGCGGCCCAAGTGGTGGATTTGCGTGACGGTCGGCGGGCCTGGATGGCGGTGGATCCTCGAGACGAAATCGAGGAAATCCTCGATTCATTGGTGCAGTTGCTGGGTGTCTGCGCCCTGGCGCTGCTGCTCAGTTTGCTGGTGATTCGTTGGGCGGTGCGCCGGGGCATGCGTTTGCTGGATGAATTGCTGCACGCGCTGCGTCAGGTGTCCGCCGGCAATCTCCAGGTGCGCCTGCCGGCGGAAGGCGTCCCGGAGGCGCAGCAACTGGCAGGGCATTTCAACCGGATGACCGCCGCCCTGGCCCAGTCGCGGATCGATAACACCCGGCTGACCCAAGCGCTGCTGGCCGTGCAGGAACAGGAGCGCACCCAGTTGGCCCAGACCCTGCACGACGACCTCGGCCAATACGTGGCGGGTATTCGCGCCCGGGCCTGTCTGTTGCGCCTGGTGATGGATCAGCCGCAGACGTTGGCGCACACCGTCAGCCAGCTCGAGGATCATTGCGAACATCTGCAGCAGGGTTTCCGCGCGCTGGTGCATGACCTGTATCCGGTGGTGCTACAGCACCTGCCGTTGGGCGAGGCCATCGGCTTGTTGGCCGGACAATGGCAGGCAACCCAGGGCATTGCCTGTCAGCTGCGGATCGACGAAGCGCTGCCGTCGTTGTCGGGGCCGGACAAGACCCATCTGTATCGCTTGTTGCAGGAAGCCCTGACCAACATTGCCCGCCATGCGAGCGCCACTGAGGTGCGGATCCGCCTGCAACACCGCGCCGGGCGCTTGCGCTTGCTGGTGCGTGACAATGGCCGCGGTGCGGCGCAGCCCGCCCGTGCAGGCGTTGGTTTGCACTCGATGTCCGAACGGGCCCGCAGCCTGGGCGGCGAGCTGCGCATCATCAGCCAGCCTGGCGCCGGTTGGGCGCTGGCCTTGAATATTCCCCTGGAGGCGCGATGAACATCTTGTTGGTGGACGACCATGCGGTGGTTCGGCAGGGCTATGCCAGCCTTTTGCGGGCGCTGATGCCGGACTTGCAGGTACGGGAGGCGGCAACGGGCGAAGAGGCGTTGAACCAGGTGCAGGAACAGGTGCCGCACCTGGTGATCATGGACTTCGGCCTACCCGGTATCAGCGGATTGGAAACCACCCGACGGCTGCGCCAGCGCCTGCCGCAACTGCGGGTGTTGTTTTTCAGCATGCACGATGAGCTGCCGTTGGTCCGCCAGGCGCTGGACGCCGGTGCCGCCGGGTACCTGACCAAGAACTCGGCCCCCCAAGTGCTGGTGGAAGCGGTACGGCGAGTGCTGGCCGGGCATGCCTACATCGAGCAGTCCCTGGCCACGCAACTGGCTTGCACCAGCTCCCGGCACAACACCGATCCACGCCTGCAATGCATGACCCAACGTGAGCTGGAGATCTTCGTCATGCTCGCCAAGGGCACCCCCGCGCGCACCATTGCCGAACAGCTGTGCATCAGCGCCAAGACCGTGTCCAACCACCTGACGCTGCTCAAGAGCAAGCTGCAGGTCAGTTCCCATGCCGAGCTGGTGCATTTGGGGATTGATATGGGGGTGGTGCGGGTGGCGGGGTGAAGGGAATGGCGATCCCCTGTGGCGAGGGAGCTTGCTCCCGCTGGGCGGCGAAGCAGCCCCTCCTTACCCGGCCAACTCAATCAAACTGTCCTACGGAGGTGCCTGGTTTTGGGGCTGCTGCGCAGCCCAGCGGGAGCAAGCTCCCTCGCCACGGCGTTGTGTGGCAATCCTTACTGATCCCAAGACATCGGGCACCCCGTGCAGCCTTCCATATTCGCATCCTGGAAGTTCCCATAATGCTGACGTGAGCCGCTCAGGTTGGCCTGTTCCAGGTTGCTTTCGCCGAACTTGGCTTCTTGCAGGTTGGCGTCGCGCAGGTCGGCGCCCTTGAGGTCGGCCTTGCTCAACCAGGCCATTTCCAGGTCGGCGGCCTGCAGGTTGGCATCGTGTAAGCGAGCCCCGGACAGGCGAGCGAACTGAAGGTACGCAGCGCTCAGGTCGGCACGTTGGAACTGCGCACCCTGGGCGAACAGGCCCCAACCCTGGATCGCCTTGAGCGAGGCGCCCGTGAAGTCAGCCAGGCGCAGGTTGCTTTGTTGCAGACTGGCACGGTTCAGGTTGGCGCCCTGCAACCGGGCTCGTTCCAGATTCGCCAGGTCCAGCCGCGCGTGCCGCAGGTCGGCATCGCGCAGATCGGCACCGCTGAGGTTCATTTTGCGCAAATCCTGGTTGGCCAGCCGGGCCCCCCGCAGGTCGGCGCCGGGGCATTGGCTGGATTCGGCGATGATGCAGCCGTTGATGGTCAGCGGTGTTTCGGTCTCGTCGGCGTTGGCATGGACGCCGATGAACAGAAGCAGCAGAGGCAGAAGTCTCATGACAGTAAACTCGGTTGGCTGTGGGAGCCTGCTCGCGATAGCGGTGGGACATTCAACATCACCGCTAACTGGTCCATCGCTTTCGCGAGCAAGCCCGCTCCCACATTTGATCTCGTTGGACACAGATGCTGTGCACGCCATACAACCCCTGTGGGAGCGGGCTTGCTCGCGAAGCCGTCGGCACATTCAACATCACTGCCAACTGAACCACCGCCATCGCGAGCAGGCTCGTTCCCACAAGGTTTATTGGCGGGCCACCTTGTTATCCCAACTCGGAATCTTGAACACCCAGAACGACCCGCCCTGGGCCACCGGCTTGGTCAGCTCAGCCATATCGCCGCCCCACAACGGCACGGCACCGCCATAGCCGACGGTCACGCCGATGTACTGCTCGCCGTCCTGCTCCCAAGTGATGGGCGGGGAGACGATGCCGCTGCCGGTCTGGAATTTCCACAGTTCCTGGCCGGTCTTGGCGTCGAAAGCCTTGAAGAAGCCGTCGCCGGTGCCGGTGAACACCAGGTTGCCCTTGGTCGCCAGCACTCCGGCCCACAGCGGCAATGGCTCCTTGTGCTCCCAGACGACTTTGCCGGTGGTGGGGTTCATCGCCCGCAGGCTGCCGACGTGATCGTCGTACATGCGCTTGATGCGAAAGCCCATGCCCAGGTAGGCCGAGCCTTTCTTGTAGTTCACTTCCTCAGTCCAGTATTCCTCTTTCCACTGGTTGCCTGGGACGTAGAACAGCCCAGTGTCCTGGCTGTAGGCCATGGGGTTCCAGTTTTTGCCGCCGAGGAACGGCGGCGAGACTTCCACCGGTTTGCCCTTGGTTTCACCGGGCAGTGGCTTGGCCGGACGCTGGCCGGGGTTTTCAACCGGACGACCGGTCTTCAGGTCGATGTGGCTGGCCCAGGTGATGTTGTCGACGAAGGGAAAGGCGTTCTGCAGCTTGCCGTTGTTGCGGTCCACCACGTAGAAAAAACCATTGCGGTCAGCGTGGGCGGTGGCCTTGACCACTTTCCCGTCCTTGTCCTTGTAGTCGAACAGCACCAGCTCGTTGTTGCCGGAGAAATCCCAGGCGTCGTTGGGCGTGTGCTGGTAGAACCACTTCACTTCGCCCGTGCTCGGGTCGACGCCGACCTGGCCGGAGGTGTAGAGGCTGTCGTAGTCGTGGGGGTTGCCGTCCTTGGCCGTGCGGGCCCAGGTGTTCCACGGCCCGGGGTTGCCCGCGCCGACGATGATGGTGTTGGTCTCGGGATCGAAACTGGCGCTCTGCCAAGGCGCGCCGCCGCCGTGGCTCCAGGCCTCGACCTTGCCGGTTTCGGTGGTTTTGTCGTCGGGCCAGGACGGTGCCTTGACGTCGCCGGTCGGGGTGCTGTCCTTGCCGTTGAGGCGGCCCATGTGGCCTTCGACGAAGGGCCGCATCCAGACTTCTTCACCGGTGTCCGGGTCGCGGGCGAACAACTGCCCGACCACGCCGAACTCATCGCCGGAACTGCCGTGGATCAACAACACCTTGCCGCTGGTCTTGTCCTTGATCAGCACCGGAGCCCCAGTCATGGTGTAACCGCCGGCGTGGTCGCCGAACTTTTTGTTCCACACCACCTTGCCGGTGTTTTTATCCAGGGCGACCACGCGCGCGTCCAGCGTGCCGAAGTAGATCTTGTCGCCATAAATGGCTGCGCCGCGATTGACCACGTCGCAGCACGGACGAATGTTGTCCGGCAGCCGGTGGTTGTAGGTCCACAGGCGCTTGCCGGTCTTGGCGTCAAGAGCGAACACCCGCGAATAGGAGCCGGTGACGTACACCACGCCGTCGCTGACGATGGCCTGGGATTCCTGGCCGCGCTGTTTTTCATCGCCGAACGAGTAGGACCAGGCCGGCGTGAGCTTGAACACGTTCTTGTCATTGACCTGGGCCAGCGGGCTCCAGCGCTGGGCATTGGTGCCCATGCCATATTGCAGCACGTCCTTGGTGCTCAGGTGGTCGTTGGCGATGTCTTCCCAGGTGACCCCTGGAGTTGTGGCGGCGTTGGCGAGTGGGCTCAACGACAGGCTGCCGGCCAATAGCAAAGCGTGCACGGCAACGGTCAAGGACGAGAGGGCAGGTTGCGTTTTTATTGTCATGGTGCAGTTCCCAGTGAAGGTTTTGGCCTGACTAGGTTGGTTCGCGACGGTCCCGGCCGATACGGAAAAAGTCCCGCCCTTGCCGGGAAGACTTCCCGAACCGCCTGTCTTTGCGACCCGCGTCGGATGACCCGCTACCAAGGGAGTAGAGCGCGGCCACCAAAGCAGCATTCGGCTGGGGCAGGGGGCTTCCTAAGATGACGGCACGGCTTCTTCACAGAGGTCTTGCGTGCAATCCAGAGGGCATAACAATGACAACAAAACGCAACGCCATCATCGCTACCGCATTGCTGATGGGGCTGACCGGCGCAGGCTCCGTATGGGCCCATGGCAACGTAGTGCCCCAGGCAGTGGAAACCAAGGGATTGACCCCGATCAAAGACACCGGAGTGGCCGTGGACGGCGACGGCTGGGCTACGGTAAACCCCTATCGCACTTCGTCCGAGCGTGATCGGGCCCTGGAAATCGGCTCATCGGCCTATAACCAGAACTGCGCCGCGTGCCATGGCCTGGAAGCCAAGTCCGGCGGCATTGCCCCAGACCTGCGGATGCTGGACGCCGCCGAAGCCGGGGACGAATGGTTCGTCGAACGCGTACGTCACGGTGCGGTGCGCGACGGCCGGGTCTACATGCCGAAAATGGCCGACTACCTGAGCCAGGAAGCCCTGTGGGCGGTGCGCACCTATCTCGACAGCGTGCACGTCGAGGAGTGATCGCCATGCGCCTGTTCGCATGGGTAATCTGCAGCCTGCTGCTGTTCAGTCAGGCGGTACAGGCGCAGGTGCGCAGCTACGACGAGATGATCGCCGCCGGTGAGTTGAAGGTGGCGGTCTACAAGGATTTCGCACCTTACAGTTTTGAAGACAACGGCCAACCCAGAGGCGTGGACGTGGAGCTGGCCCAGGCGCTGGCCAAAGCGCTTGGCGTGCGCCTGCAATTGATCTGGGCGCCGCCGGGAGAAAAACTCGATGACGACCTGCGCGATTACATCTGGCGCAGCAGCCCGTTGCACGACCGGCAATTGGCCGACCTGATGATGCGCGTGCCCTATGACCACGACTACGTGCAAAGGCGCAACGACGTCGGCGAGTTGGCCAATGCCCAGGTGGTGATGTTCGGGCCTTATCAGCAGGAATGCTGGCAGGTGGCATACGACCGCCGTCGACTGGACTCGGTGGGCAGCGTCGCGGTGTTCCAACAGCACCCGATTGGCGTGGAAGTCGACAGCGTGCCGTCGTTCTACCTGACGTCGGTGTTCAACGGCATGCTCAGCGGCAAGACACGTCATTACCCCGGTGTCAGCCAGGCCTTCAGCGCCATGCAGGCCGGGGAGATTGATGCCGTCATGGCCATGCGCGGGGAAATCGACTGGCAGGTCCACGAGGCTGCCGATCCGCAACTGGCGCTGGCGGAAAATGCTTACCCGAACATGGGCAAGCAACGTTGGGAAATTGGCATGGCGGTGCATGAAAGCAACCGACAGCTGGCCTATGCGGTGGAAGAAGCGCTGGAAGGTTTGATCCGCGATGGCAGCGTCAAGAGCGTCTATGCCCATTACGGCCTGCGTTACGACGTGCCCGAGATGTATCAATAGGAGCGCAGGGATGAAATGGGTCGTGTGGTGCCTGCTGTGGTGCGGCCTGCCGTTGATCGCGTTGGCGGCGGCCGAACCGGGCAAGGATCCGGTGCCCTCGGTGATGTGGGCCTTCTATCACAAGCAACTGCTCGGCGACGCGCCGTTCGTGTTCGACGACCGGGTCCGATTGCTGGCGCCACCCTTTGCCGAAGATGCGCGCCAGGTGCCCCTGGAAATCGATGCCCGGGCTTTCACCGGTGACGTGGTCCGAGTGCTGGCCTGGGCCGAGTTGAACCCGTTGCCGAAAATCGTCGACTTCCAACCGGGAGAGCGGGTACTGCCCTGGTTGTCGATCCGGATTCGTATCGAACAAGCCACGCCACTGCGCGCCGCGGTACAGACCCGTGATGGTCTGTGGCACGTCGGCTCGACCCTGATCGACGCGGCCGGTGGCGGCTGCACTGCGCCCAGCGTGGTGCGCACCCAACCGGGGTGGGAAGAACACCTGGGCGAAGTGCTCGGAGCCCGTTATCCCCGCGGTGAAACCAGTCGCCTGCGCCTGCAGGTGACCCATCCGATGGATAACGGCCTGGTCAGCGGCATTCCTGAGTTCTTCCTCAACCAGGCCCAACTGCTGGACGCCGACGGCCAGGTGCTCGCGCGCCTTGAGCTGTTCCCGGCGGTCAGCGAAAACCCCAACCTGGGCTTCGACATCCAAGGCCCAGGAAAAACCCGCCTGGTGCTGCGCGACAACGGCGGCAACACGTTCGAGGCGGCGATCCCCTGAACCACAAGGAGCGCGCCATGCGCTGGTTGTTGCTGATTTTCTTGAGCCTGTGCGGGCCAGCCTGGGCCAATACCGACTATGCACTTAAGCCCCGGCAGATCGCCGAGGGCACCTGGCTGCTGGAAGGCAGCACCGAGAACTTTGCCAAGGCCAACGGCGGCAATATCGTCAACACTGCTTTCATCGTCACCGATGCCGGTGTGGTGGTGATCGATACCGGCCCATCGAAGCGCTACGGCGAAGCCCTGCGCCAGGCCATCGCGGCGACCACGGATAAGCCGGTGGTCCAGGTGCTGCTGACCCATCATCATCCCGACCATGTGCTGGGCAACCAGGCCTTCAGCGCCGTGCCCATCGGCGCGTTGGCCGGGACCACCGACCTGCTGCGTCAGCAAGGCGACGCTATGGCAGAGAACATGTACCGGCTGGTGGGCGATTGGATGCGCGGTACCGAGGTGGTGTTGCCAACCCAGGTACTGGAGCCCGGCGTGCTGAAGGTGGGCAATCACTCGTTGCGACTGCTGCAACTGGCCGGGCACACGGGGGCCGACCTGGCGATCCTCGACGAAACCACTGGCGTGCTGTTCGCCGGCGACCTGGTGTTCTACGAGCGCGCCTTGACCACCCCCAACAGCCCGGGGCTGGATGTCTGGCTCAACGACCTCGATACCCTGCAAGCCTTGCCCTGGAAGCAGATCGTGCCCGGCCACGGCCCGGTGGCGACTGACGCCAAGCCCTTTGCGCAGATGCGCGATTACCTGGGCTGGCTCGACCAACTGATGCGCGACGGCGCGGTCCGCGGCGACGACATGGCCGAGATGATCCGCAGCCCTATCCCCGAACGCTTCGCCGGGATCAGCCTGAGCCGTTATGAACTGATTCGCAGTGTCAGCCATCTCTATCCGCGCTACGAGCGAGCGGGGATGAAGCGGGTGGATGCCCCAGCGCAATAGTCCTGGCTGTATGAAGTCCTGTGGCGAGGGAGCTTGCTCCCGCTGGGGCGCGCAGCGGCCCTAAAAATCTGCAACAACACCGATAGTCAGGCGCGCGAAGGGGGCCGCTTCGCAGCCCAGCGGGAGCAAGCTCCCTCGCCACGGGGCTGTGTGCAACGGCCTCACATGTACCAAGGAACTAGAAAACTCAACACAGCGGGCAATTGTTGCCAGCGGCCCTGGGGCCAAGAATCTGCGACAGACCGGGAAAATTTCCCGGGTATAACAATAACCGCAGAGGTAGCCGTCATGAGTCATCCCGCACGTCGCCAACCGTTCGCCGTGAGCCTGCTGCTCAGTGCCATGCTGCTGTCCGGTTCGGCCCTGGCCGCCGTGACCGATCAGGAAATTCTCCAGGACCCGAAGAACCCCGAGCAGATCGTGACCAATGGCCTGGGCGTCCAGGGCCAGCGCTATAGCCCGCTCGATACCCTCAACACCGACAACGTCAAGGACCTGCGTCCGGTCTGGGCGTTTTCCTTCGGTGGCGAAAAGCAGCGCGGTCAGCAAGCCCAGCCGATGATCAAGGACGGGGTGATGTACCTCACTGGCTCTTATTCGCGGGTGTTTGCCGTGGATGCGCGTACCGGCAAGAAACTGTGGCAGTACGATGCGCGCCTGCCCGATGACATCCGCCCTTGCTGCGACGTGATCAACCGTGGCGTAGCGTTGTACGGCGACCTGGTGTTCTTCGGCACCCTCGACGCCAAGTTGGTGGCCCTGAACAAGGACACCGGCAAAGTGGTGTGGAGCAAGAAGGTCGCCGACCACAAGGAAGGTTATTCCATCAGCGCCGCACCGCTGATCGTCAATGGCAAGCTGATCACGGGCGTGGCCGGTGGCGAATTCGGTGTGGTGGGGCAGATCAGCGCCTATGACCCGAAGAACGGCGAACTGCTGTGGACCCGCCCAACCGTGGAAGGCCATATGGGCTACGTCTACAAGGACGGCAAGGCCGTTGAAAATGGCATTTCCGGCGGCGAGGCTGGCAAGACCTGGCCGGGCGACCTCTGGAAAACCGGCGGTGCCGCCCCTTGGCTTGGCGGTTACTACGACCCGGAAACCAACCTGCTGCTGTTCGGCACCGGCAACCCGGCGCCGTGGAACTCCCACCTGCGCCCTGGCGACAACCTCTATTCCTCATCACGTCTGGCCTTGAACCCGGACGACGGCACCATCAAATGGCACTTCCAGAGCACGCCGCACGACGGCTGGGATTATGACGGCGTCAACGAGCTGATCTCGTTCAACTACAAGGAAGGCGGCAAGGAGATCAAAGCGGCAGCGACCGCCGACCGTAACGGCTTCTTCTACGTGCTCGATCGCACCAACGGCAAGTTCATCCGTGGCTTCCCGTTTGTCGACAAAATCACCTGGGCCACAGGCCTGGACAAGGACGGCCGACCGATCTACAACGAGGCCAGCCGTCCGGGCGCGCCGGGCAGTGAAGCCAAGGGCAGCTCGGTGTTCGTCGCACCGGCGTTCCTCGGCGCGAAAAACTGGATGCCGATGGCCTACAACCAGGACACCGGGCTGTTCTACGTGCCGTCCAATGAATGGGGCATGGACATCTGGAACGAAGGCATCGCCTACAAGAAAGGCGCGGCGTTCCTCGGGGCCGGCTTCACCATCAAGCCGCTGAACGAGGATTACATCGGCGTGCTGCGGGCCATCGATCCGAAGACCGGCAAGGAAGTCTGGCGCCACAAGAACTACGCGCCACTGTGGGGTGGGGTGCTGACCACCAAGGGCAACCTGGTGTTCACCGGCACGCCTGAAGGTTTCCTGCAGGCCTTCAACGCCAAGACCGGGGAAAAAGTCTGGGAATTCCAGACCGGCTCCGGCGTGCTCGGTTCGCCTATCACCTGGGAAATGGACGGCGAGCAATACGTCTCCGTGGTCTCTGGCTGGGGCGGCGCCGTGCCGCTGTGGGGCGGCGAGGTGGCCAAGCGCGTGAAAGACTTCAACCAGGGCGGGATGCTCTGGACCTTCAAGTTGCCGAAAGCGCTGGTGGCCAAACGCTGATATCTGCACTGAAGCGTGGCGAGGGAGCTTGCTCCCGCTCGGCTGCGAAGCAGTCGCCAACCCGGCGGGCCAGGTTTTTCGGCCATGAACCGAGGTAAGGGGAGCGCTTCGCACTCCAGCGGGAGCAAGCTCCCTCGCCACAAAGGTATCTGCGATGGGTTCAAGTTCGCGGATGCCTTGCTCTGAATCTACGACCAAATAACGAGAGCCCCCCTGCCAACGACGCATTCGTCCGCCGCGCGGGGCTCTCTACCATCGGTCTATCGCCTGTCCCGCGACAGGCATCGACCAGGCAGAGGCCCATCATGATCTACGCACAACCCGGAACTCCAGGCGCCGTCGTTTCCTTCAAACCGCGCTATGGCAATTTCATTGGCGGCGAATTCGTCGCACCGGTCAATGGCGAGTACTTCACCAACACGTCGCCGGTCAACGGTGAAGTCATCGCCGAATTCCCGCGCTCCGGCGCCGCTGACATCGATAAGGCCCTGGATGCCGCCCATGCCGCCGCCGACGCCTGGGGCAAGACCTCGGTGCAGGACCGTTCCCTGGTGCTGTTGAAAATCGCCGACCGTATCGAGCAGTACCTGGAAGTCCTCGCCGTCGCTGAAACCTGGGACAACGGCAAGGCCGTGCGCGAAACCCTCAATGCCGACGTGCCGCTGTCGGCCGACCATTTCCGTTATTTCGCTGGCTGCATCCGCGCCCAAGAGGGTGGGGCTGCCGAGATCAACGAACTGACCGCGGCCTATCATTTCCACGAGCCGCTGGGCGTGGTCGGGCAGATCATCCCGTGGAACTTCCCGCTGCTGATGGCCGCCTGGAAACTCGCCCCGGCCCTGGCCGCCGGTAACTGCATCGTGCTCAAGCCGGCGGAACAGACGCCGCTGTCGATTACTGTGTTCATCGAGCTGATCGCTGATCTGCTGCCGGCCGGTGTGTTGAACATCGTCCATGGTTTCGGTCGCGAAGCCGGTGAAGCCCTGGCCACCAGCAAGCGCATCGCCAAGATCGCCTTCACCGGTTCCACCCCGATCGGCTCGCATATCATGAAATGCGCCGCCGAGAACATTATCCCGTCCACCGTGGAACTGGGCGGCAAGTCGCCGAACATCTTCTTCGAAGACATCATGCAGGCTGAGCCGGCGTTCATCGAAAAAGCCGCTGAAGGCCTGGTGCTGGCGTTCTTCAACCAGGGCGAAGTCTGCACCTGTCCATCCCGCGCGCTGGTGCAGGAGTCGATCTACGTGCCGTTCATGGCCGAGGTCATGAAGAAAATCGCCAAGATCAAGCGCGGCAATCCACTGGACACCGACACCATGGTCGGCGCCCAAGCTTCCCAGCAGCAGTACGACAAGATTCTTTCGTACCTGGAGATCGCTCGGGAAGAGGGTGCCGAACTGCTGACCGGCGGTGCGGCCGAGCACCTGGAAGGGGACTTGTCGAGCGGCTACTACATCCAGCCGACCCTGCTCAAGGGCCACAACAAGATGCGCGTGTTCCAGGAAGAAATCTTCGGCCCGGTGGTGGGCGTCACCACCTTCAAGGACGAAGCCGAAGCCTTGGCCATCGCTAACGACACCGAATTTGGCTTGGGTGCCGGCCTGTGGACCCGTGACATCAACCGCGCCTACCGCATGGGCCGGGCGATCAAGGCCGGTCGCGTGTGGACTAACTGCTACCACCTGTACCCGGCGCACGCCGCGTTCGGTGGCTACAAGAAGTCCGGTGTCGGCCGTGAAACCCACAAGATGATGCTCGATCATTACCAGCAGACCAAGAACCTGCTGGTGAGCTACGACATCAATCCGTTGGGGTTCTTCTAATCCTCGAAACATCGATTGAGTGAACACTGTGGCGAGGGAGCTTGCTCCCGCTGGGCCGCGAAGCGGCCCCTCTTTGAACCCTCACATCTCTTGTGTCTGGATGATAGGGGGGCTGCTGCGCAGCCCAGCGGGAGCAAGCTCCCTCGCCACAGATGCTCGCTCTCCAGTAGTACCAACGCACCCCATCCACCGCTTCGAAAGTAGCATTCGAGCCTTGGACGGGGCATGCATTAATGACCTTGCCGGAATCGCCCGGTACAAGAAGAGGAAAGACCCATGTGGACTAAACCCGCGTTTACCGACCTGCGTATTGGTTTTGAAGTGACGATGTACTTCGCCAACCGATGAGTGCTAGCCCGGCCTGAGGCGCTCAGGCCGGGCTACCCCATTGGTCTGATTGCAATCACGGTAGGATGCTTTAGGCTCAGGGTATCCCAAGACAATAACAACAGGCTTACCGATGAGCCACGCACCTGAAAAGATGAGCCTCAGTCCACTGCGCAAGTTCGTTTCCCCCGAAATCATGTTTGGTGCCGGCTGCCGGCACAATGTCGGCAATTACGCCAAGACGTTTGGCGCACGCAAGGTGCTGATCGTCACCGATCCCGGCGTGATCGCTGCCGGATGGGTGGCCGATGTCGAGGCCAGCCTCCAGGCCCAGGCCATCGATTACTGTCTCTACAGTGCCGTTTCGCCCAATCCCCGGGTCGAAGAAGTCATGCTCGGTGCCGAGGTGTACCGGGAGAACCATTGCGATGTCATCGTTGCGGTCGGCGGGGGCAGTCCCATGGACTGCGGCAAGGCCATCGGCATCGTCGTCGCCCATGGTCGCAGCATCCTCGAGTTCGAGGGTGTCGACATGCTGTACATGCCCAGCCCACCGCTGATCCTGATTCCCACCACCGCCGGCACCTCGGCCGATGTGTCGCAGTTCGTGATCATCTCCAACCAGCAAGAACGCATGAAGTTTTCCATCGTCAGCAAGGCGGCGGTACCGGACGTGTCGCTGATCGACCCGGAAACCACCCTGAGCATGGACCCGTTCCTGTCGGCCTGTACCGGCATCGACGCGCTGGTGCATGCCATCGAGGCGTTCGTGTCCACCGGTCACGGCCCGTTGACCGACCCCCATGCCCTGGAGGCGATGCGCCTGATCAACGGCAACCTGGTGCAAATGATTGCCAATCCGGCGGACGTCGCGCTGCGGGAGAAAATCATGCTCGGCAGCATGCAGGCCGGGCTGGCGTTCTCCAATGCAATCCTCGGCGCAGTGCACGCGATGTCCCACAGCCTGGGTGGGTTCCTGGATTTGCCCCATGGTTTGTGCAACGCGGTGTTGGTGGAGCACGTGGTGGCCTTCAATTACAACTCGGCACCTGAGCGTTTCAAGGTGATTGCCGAGACGCTGGGTATCGATTGCCGAGGGCTCAATCATCGGCAGATTCGTACCCGCCTGGTGGAACACCTGATTGCCCTCAAGCACACCATCGGTTTCCACGAAACCCTGGGCCTGCACGGGGTGAGCACCTCGGATATTCCCTTCCTGTCGCAACATGCGATGCATGACCCGTGCATCCTCACCAACCCTAGGGAGTCGAGTCAGCGGGATGTCGAGGTCGTTTATGGCGAAGCCCTCTGACGAGCAGCAAAAAGCCTTGGAGGGGCTGCTGGGGCTGGGCAATCACTCGACGCGCAAGAGTCACTATCCGGAGCTGGCGGCGCGCCTCGATGAGCTGGAGCAGGCTCGGCAACATCTGCAACAACTCAACGACCGGTTGGAGCAACGAGTGGCCGAGCGCACCGACGCGCTGCTGGAGGCCAATCACAATCTGCAGCAACAGATCGTCCAGCGCGAGTTGATCGAGCAGCAGTTGCGCGATGCCCGGGACGCCGCACAGGCCGCCAATCGCAGCAAGGACAAATACCTGGCGGCCGCCAGCCATGACCTGTTGCAACCGCTCAACGCCGCACGCTTGCTGATCTCCACCTTGCGCGAGCGTTCGCTGCCGACCTCCGAGCAGGTGCTGGTGGAGCGCACTCACCAGGCCCTCGAAGGCGCGGAAGATTTGCTCACCGACCTGCTGGATATCTCCCGGCTGGACCAGGCAGCGGTCAAGCCCGACCTGGCACCGTATCGGCTGGACGAGTTACTGGCGCCGCTGGTGTCGGAGTTTCAATCGGTGGCCGGCGCCGCGGGGCTGGAGCTGCGGGCGCACTTTGGCGACGAAGCGATCATGACGGACCTGCGGCTGATGACCCGCATCCTGCGCAACCTGCTCAGCAATGCCTGCCGCTACACCGCCCAGGGCGGCATTCTTCTGGCCGCCCGGCGGCGGGGAGGGCAGTTGAGCCTGGAAGTCTGGGACACCGGCCGGGGCATTGCCGCCGACAGCCTGGAGTCGATATTCCTGGAGTTCAACCAACTGGATGTGGGGCGGGCGGCGGATCGCAAAGGCGTCGGCCTGGGCCTGGCGATCGTCGAGCGCATCGCCCATATCCTTGGCTATCGGGTCCAGGTGCGTTCCCGACCAGGGCGCGGCTCGGTGTTCAGCATTCAGGTGCCGCTGTCAGCCGAAAGACCGCCACCCCTCTCTCAGATACCCGTACAAGCAGTTGCTGGCAACCCGCTACCGGGCCGCCGCCTGCTGGTGATCGACAACGAACTGAGCATTTTGCAAAGCATGGCCGCGTTGCTGGGGCAGTGGGGCTGCGACGTGCTGACTGCCACCGACGAGGCGGGCGCCCTTGATGTGCTGCAAGGTCGCGCGCCGGAACTGATCCTGGCGGATTTTCACCTGGATCATGGGGTGGTGGGGTGTGAGGTGGTCAAGCACCTGCGCGAGCATTTTCACCAGGCGATCCCGGCGGTGATCATCACCGCCGACCGCAGTGACCAGTGCCGCCGCGCCCTGCGCAAATTGGGTGCGCCGCTGCTGAACAAACCGCTCAAGCCCGGCAAGTTGCGGGCGGTGTTGAGTCAGATGCTCGGGTAGCGTGAAATTATGTGGAACAGCATGTTCCTGTGGCTCCGTTGCCGGTTAAACGTCAAGCGGAGCCAACAAAATGACCTTGTTTACCCAGTGTTTTTGTCAGGAATGTCAAAAAGGGGCTTCGGTCTGTTTATCTCCTTATGTAAACTCCCCCCGCTGCGACAATCGGGCACGGTCACGCCGGGCCCGATTACAACTGTTTTGCAGTGTCCCTCACCCAGCTGAAGCCAAGACCTACAAGAAGTCAGCGCCGGAGAGACATAAACGTGAGGCCGACGATTGCTCGGCCCTGTAGGTCCACCCTCAGTTCATCTCGATACGCCATGCGGGCTCTGCCGGCCATGGGCGTGGTCTATCATTGATCAGGACTGCTGGGCGGAATGGCGTTCTACCTAGGGATACACACATGTTGAAGAAAACACACACGGCGCTACTGGGCCTGGCGATGGCGATGGGTCTTGCGACCACGCACGCCGCCGAGGCAAAAAAAGTGGATGTCTTGCTCATTGGTGGGGGCATCATGAGCTCGACACTCGGCGTCTGGCTCAATGAGCTGGAGCCGGGCTGGACCATGGAAATGGTCGAGCGCCTGGACGGTGTTGCCGAAGAGAGCTCCAACGGCTGGAACAACGCCGGTACCGGCCACTCCGCGCTGGCCGAGCTGAACTACACGCCGGAAGACAAGAACGGCAAGGTCGATATCTCCAAGGCCATCGAAATCAACGAGGCCTTCCAGATCTCCCGCCAGTTCTGGTCCTGGCAGGTCAAGAACGGTGTGCTGAAGAACCCGCGCTCGTTCATCAACTCCACACCGCACATGAGTTTCCTGTGGGGCGACGAGAACATCGCGTTCCTGAAGAAGCGCTACGAAGCTCTGCAGGCCAGCCCGCTGTTCGCTGGCATGCAGTACTCCGAAGATCGCGAGCAGATCAGCAAGTGGGTACCGCTGATGATGCAAGGACGTGATCCGAGCCAGAAAGTCGCGGCCACCTGGAGTCCCCTGGGCACCGACGTGAACTTCGGCGAAATCACCCGCCAATTCGCGGCTTATCTGCAAACCAAGCCGAACTTCTCCCTCAAGCTGTCCAGCGAAGTAGAAGACATCACCCGCAACGAAGACGGCACCTGGCGCGTTTCGTACAAGAACCTGAAAGACGGTACTGAAACCGAGACCGACGCCAAGTTCGTGTTCATCGGTGCTGGCGGCGGTGCGCTGCACCTGCTGCAGAAGTCCGACATTCCAGAAGCCCGTGAGTACGCAGGTTTCCCGGTAGGCGGCTCGTTCCTGGTCACCGAAAATCCGACTGTCGCTCAGTTGCACTTGGCCAAGGCCTACGGCAAGGCTTCGGTCGGCGCACCGCCGATGTCGGTTCCGCACCTGGACACCCGCGTGCTCGACGGCAAGCGCGTGATTCTGTTTGGCCCGTTCGCAACGTTCTCCACCAAGTTTCTGAAGAACGGTTCGTACTTTGACCTGCTGACCAGCACCACCACCCATAACGTGTGGCCAATGACCAAGGTCGGTATCGAACAGTACCCTCTGGTCGAGTACCTGGCCGGTCAACTGATGCTGTCGGACGAAGATCGCTTCAACGCCCTGAAGGAATACTTCCCGCAAGCCAAGCAGGAAGACTGGCGCCTGTGGCAGGCCGGTCAGCGCGTGCAGATCATCAAGCGTGACGAAGAGAAGGGCGGCGTCCTGAAACTCGGCACCGAAGTGGTCGCGTCCCAGGACGGCAGCATCGCCGGCCTGCTGGGTGCCTCGCCAGGCGCCTCGACCGCCGCGCCGATCATGCTGACCGTGCTTGAGAAAGTCTTCAAGGACAAGGTTGCCAGCCCGGCCTGGCAGGAAAAGCTGCACCAGATCGTGCCGAGCTACGGCACCAAGCTCAATGATAGCCCTGAGCGCGTCGCTCAAGAGTGGGCGTACACCAGCGAAGTCCTGCAACTGGACCCGCCACCGGTGATCGGTAAGCTAGGCGCCACGCCCCGGCACCGGCCAAACCGGGCGCAGCACGCGAAGCTAACCCAGCGGCTGACATGGCGCTGTAAACCGGACGCTGTCTGGTGATGGACAAGAACGCCGCTCAATGAGCGGCGTTTTTTATGGGGGACAGCCGCAGGCCTCTAATGTGGGAGCGAGCTTGCTCGCGATGACGGCGGATCAGTCAACAGCCTGCCCCGCTTGCGAAGTGCCCTCGCAAACCTGCCGAAACCGCTGATCAAAGTCCTCCGCCAACCGGGCCAGGGTAATCCCTCCCAGACGCTTGAGCAGCAACGCCTGGGCCTCATCGAACGCATCCGTCAGCGCCGCATTCACCGCTTGCTCCACCAGGCACTGCGGATGATCGGTGGACAGGCCAAGGGCGAAGATCGACGTGCTGCCCAAGGCCTGGTGGATGTCGAGCAAGGTCATTTCCGACAGCGGTTTGGCCAGGGTCCAGCCGCCGCGATGACCTTTCTCCGAGGTGACGTAACCCTGTTCCTTGAGCAGGGCCATGGTCCGGCGTACCACCACCGGGTTGGTGCCGAGCATCTGCGCGAGGGTGTCGGAGGTGGCGGATTGTTGGTGACGATCCATGTGGATCAGCACATGAAGCATGCGGGACAGGCGGGTGTCGGTTCTCATAATCGTTGCGTGTTCTGTGGTTGAGGCTGGGACGAGTATCGCCTGTAATTGCAAAAGTTACGAGATCGTTGACAAGGGCTTTTCAAGGAACTTACGATGTGTCGAGACTTTCCGGCTCCTTCGAAACCACCCTTGGAGAATGATCATGCGCTACGACGTCATCATTGCAGGCGGCAGCTACGCCGGTATGTCCGCGGCTTTGCAACTGGCGCGGGCCCGGCGCAAGGTGTTGGTGGTCGATGCCGGCCAGCGTCGCAATCGGTTCGCTGCCAGCTCCCATGGATTTCTTGGGCAGGACGGCCGGGCTCCCGCAGATATCGCCGACGACGCCCGCGCCCAGCTCATGGCTTACCCGACGGTGGAGTGGGTGTCGGACACGCTGGTCAATGCCCGCAAGGAGGCGCAGGGCTTCACCTTGGAAACCGCCCGCGGCCTGCGTTACAGCGCTTCGCGCCTGCTGTTGGCGACGGGTGTGATCGATGATCTGCCGGAGGTGCAAGGGCTGGCGCAGCGCTGGGGCAAAAGCGTGTTCCATTGTCCTTACTGCCACGGCTATGAGCTGGAACAAGGCCCGATTGGCGTGCTGGCGACCTCAGAGATGTCGCTGCACCATGCCTTGATGCTTCCAGACTGGGGCCCGACCACATTTTTCACCAATGGTGTGTTCGAACCGGACGCTGAGCAACGGGCGAGCCTTGCGCAGCGTGGGGTGACGCTGGTACCGGAGCCTGTCGAACGCATCGAAGGCGACCGGGCCAACGTTGTACTGACGGATGGACGTGTGGTGGCTATCGACGGTTTGTTCGTCTTGCCCCGCACCCGAGCGGCCAGCCCGCTGGCCGCGTCCCTGGGGTGTGAGTTCGAAGACGGCCCGCTTGGGGCTTTTATCCAGACGGACATGACCCGCGAAACCAATGTTCCAGGGGTCTTTGCCTGTGGCGATGCGGCCATGCCTTTCGGGTCGGTCGCATTGGCGGTCGGCGATGGGGTGAGGGCGGGGTCAGGCGTGCATCGATCGTTGATCTTCAGTACGCATTGAACAGGTTCGCTCCGACATTAAACCCTGTGGGAGCGAGCTTGCTCGCGATAGCGGTGGCCCTGCCACCGCAGATTGAGCCGCCCCGCGTAGAGCTATTGGGTACCAAACATCGCAGTCCAATAGATCCCCGCATCACTTTTCGGATCGGTCGCGTACCCGGCGCCCAACTCGCGGAACTGCGGGTTCATCAGGTTCGCGCAATGCCCGGGGCTGGCCAGCCAGCCGTCCACCACCTTCAACGCCGTGTCCTGCCCGGCGGCTATGTTCTCGCCGACCAACTGGCCGAGATAGCCGGCCAATTCGGCCCGGTCACCCGGCATGCGGCCGTCGCGGTCCTTGTGGTCGAAGAAGTTGTTGTTGGCCATGGCCCGGGTGTGCGTCACCGCCGCCAGGGCCAGTGTGCCGTTCCAGGCCAGTGGCGTTGTGGCCGTGAACGTTTCGGTGCCGCAGCGGCGTGGCTGCGAGCGGGCGCTGTTGATCAGCTTCAGCAGCTTCTGGCCTTCGGCTTGCCAGTCCCCCAGGCGCGCCGACAGCAGTGGACGCGCCAGCACGATGCGCCATTCGCGATCCAGGCGGCTGACGCCGATGTCGACGAACTGCGGATCCAGCACCACTTGGCAGAAACTTTCCTGCACGGCCTTCATCGCGGCTTGCGCATCTCGTGGCCCGGACAGGCTGATGGCCTGCACGTTGACCATCGGATAGGCCGTGCGCGCCAGCGCCTGCTGCAGGTCGCCGATGCCATTGGCCGACAAAATCAGCCGCGAATCCATCGCCAGCGGCGGCAACTCCAGAGAGGCCTGGCCTGCACAGCTTTGGGACTGGCTACGGTAAAGGTTGATGGACTCGACCAGTTGCGTCTCTTCGGTGGCCGCGGCGCCGACGGCGAATGCCAGGCCCAGTGACAGCACGGCAAGCCTTATGGCGGATGAAATGGCACGCATGTAAATCTCCCTTGAGCGGACGGCGCCTATGATGCGCAATTTTTGCCCCGCTGGGGCAACGGTATTCACGCTCTCTTGAAATCCCTTGGAACGGCACCGCTGGGTACCGTTCGGGACAATCCTCAAGTAGTGGGATCAATTTTCAAGCAAATAAGTCCATTTCCGTCGTTTCAAGGCCCTAAAACCGCAAATTATCAGCTCATCCAGTTCCCGCCATCGACGTTGTAGGTCTGCGCCACCACATATTCACTCTCTGCCGAGGCCAGGAAAATCGCCATGCCTGTCAGGTCGTCCGCGGTCCCCATTCGGCCATAAGGCACTTGCTGGCCGACTTGGCGCTTCTTTTCCCCCAGTGGCAGGTTTTCATGGTGGGCAAACAGCGCATCCACGCCGTCCCAATGCTCGCCATCCACCACACCGGGGGCGATGGCGTTGACGTTGATCCGATGTTTGATCAAATCCAGCCCGGCGGACTGGGTGAGGCTGATCACCGCTGCCTTGGTGGCGCAATAGACGCCCACCAGCGCCTCGCCACGACGACCGGCCTGGCTTGCCATGTTGATGATTTTGCCGCCATGCCCCTGGCGGATCATCTGCCGGGCCGCGGCTTGCAGCGTGAACAGGGTGCCGGCGACGTTGATGGAAAACAGCCGCTCGTAGCTCTGGCGGCTGATCTCCACGATGGGCGCGAGGTCGAACAACGCCGCGTTATTGATCAGGATATCCAGCTTGCCGACCCGGGCCACAACCGCGTCGATGGCTTGGTCGATGGAGGCCTGGTCGGTCACGTCCATTTTTACCGCGTAGGCGCTGGCGCCCAGCTCGGCGGCGGTGGCCTGGGCCCGTTCAAGGTCGATATCGGCAATCGCGACTGTCGCACCTTCGGTGATGTAGGCCTGGGCGAATGTCCTGCCGATACCTCGGGCGGCGCCGGTCACCAGCGCACTTTTCCCTTCCAGTCTTTTCATGGGGTTGTCCTGTCTCCAGCTGCATCAATAAATAGGGGCCCTGTGCCGAGGCCAGCGCCTGTTCCACCGTGACCTGTCCGGTGAGGTGGTGGGCGCCTTAAATGGCCAACCGATTACAGCAGTGCACCTGAGCGCGGACAAACGCAGGGAGGAAGATCCGGTGGTACTTTTTTAACCCCGGTAAACTTCGTTCGATTGGGTTAAAAAAGTATCAGTGGATGCTCAGGTCAAAACTGGCGAGTGCTGGGCCCCCGGCGTAAGGTGCTGCCTATAACGCTAAGAGAGGCGCGACATGCCTGACCACAGAACGCCTTTGTTCGAGCAGCGACCGGCCGAACTGGAAGTCATCCTGCCCGAGCCCGAGCACAGTTTTCGCTGGTACGAGCACGACTATCCCTATCCGATGGCGCGTTGGAATCATCACCCTGAGTTTGAAATCCACCTGATCCGCCAGGGCAGCGGAAAACTGTTGGCAGGCGACTACATCGGCCCGTTCGGCCCTGGCCATGTGGCGATGATCGGCCCAGACCTGCCCCATGACTGGATGGGCGACCTGGCGCAGGGCGAGCACTTGGTCGGGCGCGATGTGGTGCTGCAATTCGACGGTGCCACCTTGCTGACCCTGCGCCGGACCCTGCCCGAGCTGGGGGATTTGCAGACGCTGTTCGAACGGGCGCGGCGCGGCTTGGCCTTCAGCGGCGACACCGCCGTCAACGCCGCGAGCCTGCTCGAGGCCATCGGCCCGGCGCAAGGCCTGGGGCGGCTGGCGCTGTTCCTGCAACTGCTGGAGACCCTCAGTAAGGCCCCGCAAGAGGATGCCTTGTGCCTGGCGAGCCCGTGCTACGCGCCCACCCTGGATGCCCGCAGTTCAGAACGCATTCACAAAGCGTTCGAGTACCTGCAGGCTGAGCTCACCGGCGACCTGCGTCTGTCGGTGATTGCCCGGCAACTGGACATGAGCGAACCGGGCTTCTCGCGCTTTTTCAAACGCATCACCGGGCACGGCTTCATCGACCTGATGCGCAAGCTGCGGGTCCAGCGCGCCTGCCGCTTGCTGCTGCAAAGTGAAATGCCGGTGACCGATATCTGTTTTGAGGTGGGGTACAACAACCTCTCCAACTTCAACCGGCACTTTCGCATCGAGATGAACCAGACGCCCAGTGAGTATCGTCGGGGCGCCTTGTCGTTGACTTGAAACGGCGATGTTTCAACGCGCAGCCTGCGCCTCACCCACCGTCACCGCACGAGCCATCACGCTGATCGCCGCCACGGCTGCAATCAGCAGCCCTGGCGATGTCGCCAACAGCACGCCGGTGGTTCCCGCACCGGCCGCCAGGATCTGCCCTGCGGCCAGAGGCCCGGCGACCGAACCCAGGCGCCCGATGGCAACCGCTGCACCCACACCCGTCGCCCGCACAGCCGTGGGATAGGCGGGCGGCGCCAATGCGTACAGCACCAGTTGAGCCGCCATGACGAACAACCCGGCGGCAAACCCGGCGATGGCCATCGGCACAATGCCGACCGACAACCCGACCCCGGCCAGGGCGCTGAGCAGTCCGGCATAGACGAACAGCACCACCTTGAGGCCATTGCAACGGTCCAGCAACAGGCCACCGAGCAACGAACCCAGGGTTCCGCCAATGTTGAACAGCATCTGCACCAGACCGGCCTGGGGCTTGCTGAAGCCTTGTTCCACCAGCAACGACGGTAGCCAGTTGAGCAACATGTACATGACCGTCAGGGTGAAAAAGTAGCTCAGCCAAAGTGCCAGGGTGGTGCGGCCCCGACCTTCGCCGAACAGCGCCTGGCCGGTTGAGCCGCGAGCCTCGCCGCCGACATCCCGGGCCTGGCGAAAGGCGCTGGACTCAGGAAGCCACAACACCATCAGTGGCACGACCAGCAACGGCGCCAACCCGCCGATGAAAAACGTCATTTGCCAGTGCTCGCCAAACAGCATGGTGACCACGGCCGCCAACGCACCCCCCAACGGAACCCCCGCATACATCACGCTGATGGCCGTGCCACGACGTTGCTCCCCCACGGCTTCGGCACACAGGGCGATGAGGTTGGGCAGGGCGGCGCCCAGGCCCAGGCCGGTCATGAAACGCACCAGCAGCAGGCTGGAAAAATGCTCGACATAAGCGGTGCTGAGGGAGAACACACCGAACAACAAGACGGCAGCGATGAGGATTTTCTTGCGGCCGATGCGATCAGCGATCCAGCCCCCGAAGAACGCCCCCGGCAGCAGCCCGATGATTCCGGCACTGAAGACCCAGCCCATCATTTTCGGATCCAGGGTAAACGTCTGTCGCAAGCCTGCGGCGGCGGTGCCGGCCGACTGCAGGTCAAACCCCTCGATCAGCGCAACGATAAAACACAGGGCGATGGTCAGCGTCGCACGACGCGCCGGACGGTTCATGGCAAATCCTCTTATTGTTTTTGTCTTGGAACACCGGCTGGGTAGAAACCGGCACGCTTGGATTAGATTAACAAAGCTAACTAAAAAATGAATCGGGGCGAGTGATCGGCATAATTTTCTTAAATTCCAAACAAAATCATAGAGTTGCTTTCTATCGGAGAGGGAGTTCACAAATTAGATAATGATATTAATGTTCGATTATCGGTCATTCAGGTTGACGAAACATCCGCCGCATTTCCATTCTCTCTCCCAAGAGCCCATCCCTCAGTCGTTGCGGCCGATCAAAAACAACAACAATAAGTGGATATCGAACATGCCAAACCTTGCGCGGGCCACCCTTGTGGCGACCCCTGTTGCACCGCTCGTTCAACTGCTGGCCTGCCTTGGATTGAGCCTGGGTTCCAGCGCGATATGGGCAGAAGGATTCATCGATGACAGCCACGGCACCCTGACCCTGCGCAATTACTACATGGACCGCGACTACAAGGACGACGGTGCCAAGACCGCGGCACGGGAATGGGCCCAGGGTGTGTTCATGAACATGGAATCGGGATTTACGCCGGGCACCGTCGGGTTCGGCCTGGACGCCCGTGGATTGCTGGGAATCAAGCTTGATTCGTCGCCGGATCGCAGTGGCACTGAGTTGCTGCCGGTGTCCAGCAGCGACAAGCGTGCCGCCGATGAGTATTCGCGCCTGGCGTTGACCGGCAAGTTGCGCTTCGGCCAGACCACCGTGAAGACCGGCGATGTTTCGATTTTCCTGCCGTTTGCCTTCGCCAGTCCGTCACGCCTGCTGCCGCAGACCTTTCGCGGGACGACGCTCAGCTCCAAGGACATCGACGGATTGACGTTGAACACCGGCTACATCGACCGCATCAACCGCCGCGATTCCACCGACTACCAGCCGATGAGCATTGCCTCGCCCAATCGGCGTTTCAATGGCGCGGCGACTTCGTCTCACATGGCCTATGTGGGGGGCGACTATCAGGTCAACAAAGACCTCAGCCTGCGGGCCTACCACGCCGAAGTGGCAGACCTGTACCAGCAAAATACCCTGGCGTTGCTGCATAACCTGCCCTTGGGCGACGGCGTGTTGACCACCGACCTGCGTAGCTTTTTCAGTGACGAAGATGGCGCCGCCAAGGCCGGTAAGGTGGATAACCGCAATGTCTCGGCGCTGGTCGGCTATCGCTTGGGTGGGCACCGCGTGAGCCTGGGTTATATGCATGCCAGTGGCGATACGGCCACGCCTTATGTGTCCGGCACCGAATTGATGGGCTTGAGCGAAATGACCATGAGCTCGGATTTTCTCAATGCCAAGGAACGCACCTGGCAGGCGATCCATGACTATGACTTTGCCGCCGTGGGCGTACCGGGACTGAGGACCCGATTGCGCTACGTGCGTGGCGATCACATCGAACTGGCGGCCCTCAATGCCGAGGATCGCAAGGAGCGGGAGTTCCAGATGGAGCTGGGGTACGTGATCCAGAGCGGCCCGCTGAAAAACGTCGGGCTGCTGGCGCGCAAGTCGATCTATCGCAACAACTTCCCGGGAACGGCGGCGTTTCGCGACGAGAACCAGACCCGGTTTCTGGTGACCTATAGCGTGCCGATCTGGTAGGGAATGTGAGCAGTGCTTTTGTGGCGAGGGAGCTTGCTCCCGCTGGGCGGCGCAGCAGCCCCAGACCGGTGAATGCGGTCTGGCAGGCTGATTGAGTCGACTGTTTTGGGGCTGCTTCGCAGCCCAGCGGGAGCAAGCTCCCTCGCCACGGGGGGCCAGTCGTTACTGCTGGTAAACCTTCTTCAACAACCGCAGCAATTCTTCCCGCTCACCATCCGAAAGCGCCGCCGTGGAATCCAGGTCGCTCTGGACGGCGATCTGTTGGAGTTCCTTGAGCAGGGTTTCCCCGGTCTTGCTCAGGAAAATTCCATAGGAACGCTTGTCCGGCTTGCACCGCACCCGTACGGCCAGCGCCCGGCTTTCCAGTTTGTTCAACAGCGGCACCACTTGCGGCGGTTCGATCGCCAGGGCCTTGGCCAGGTCGGCCTGCATCAGGCCGGGGTTCTGGTCGATGATCGCCAGGGCCGAGAACTGGGCGGGCCGCAGATCGTGGACGGCGAGCCGGCCGATCAGGTTCTGGAACAGTTTCAACTGGGCACGGCGCAGGGCGTAACCGATCAGGTCATCCAGCGCAGCGTCCAGCGGTACCTGCGCGTCGGCACCGTCGGCCACGGCCTCGGCGGGTTCGGCAAGCTTGGAAGACTTGGCCATCGAAGAGAGCATCCTCAAGGTGAGTGATTAACAAGGCTATCCAGTTTGCCCGAGGTTGTGACGCGATGGCTACGGTGGATCGCATATTCGTTGTTCGGCTGCGTGACTCCAGTGGTTGAAAAAATACAGATAAATCGATTAATAGTTAATTGACATAACTAATATTCAGGTTTAATTTTTGATCATCTTCAGCCAAGAACAAGAGTGCACGCATCATGAGCAATTACGAAGGTCGCTGGAAAACGGTCAAAGTCGATATCGAGGAAGGCATTGCCTGGGTGACCCTTAATCGCCCGGAAAAGCGCAACGCCATGAGCCCGACCCTCAACCGCGAGATGATCGACGTGTTGGAGACCCTGGAGCAGGATCCCGCCGCCGGCGTACTGGTGCTGACCGGGGCCGGAGATGCGTGGACCGCTGGCATGGACCTCAAGGAGTATTTCCGCGAGGTGGATGCCGGCCCGGAAATCCTCCAGGAAAAAATCCGTCGCGAAGCCTCGCAATGGCAGTGGAAACTGTTGCGCATGTACGCCAAGCCGACCATTGCCATGGTCAACGGCTGGTGCTTCGGTGGCGGTTTCAGCCCGCTGGTGGCGTGTGACCTGGCGATCTGCGCCGACGAAGCGACCTTCGGCCTCTCGGAAATCAACTGGGGCATCCCGCCCGGCAATCTCGTCAGCAAGGCCATGGCCGACACCGTGGGGCATCGTCAGTCGCTGTACTACATCATGACCGGCAAGACCTTCGGCGGACAGAAAGCCGCCGAGATGGGCCTGGTCAACGAAAGCGTGCCCCTGGCGCAACTGCGGGAAGTCACCGTAGAGCTGGCGCGCAACCTGCTGGAGAAGAATCCGGTGGTGCTGCGCGCAGCCAAGCACGGTTTCAAACGCTGCCGCGAACTGACCTGGGAGCAGAACGAGGATTACCTGTACGCCAAGCTCGACCAGTCGCGCCTGCTCGACACCGAAGGTGGTCGCGAGCAGGGCATGAAGCAGTTCCTGGACGACAAGAGCATCAAGCCTGGCTTGCAAACCTATAAGCGCTGAGTCGACAGGCGAATAGCGGGCCGCATCCCGCTGTTCGCTGCGTCGCCCTGGCGCTACTGTTACACCGCTGCGATGCATTCCCGATAAAGACAATAAAGAGGAATCACCATGCTGGACGTGCCCCTGTTGATCGGCGGCCAGTCGTGCGCCGCCCGTGACGGCCGGACTTTCGAGCGCTGCAATCCGGTGACGGGTGAAGTGGTCTCGCGGGTGGCCGCCGCCACACTGGAAGATGCCGACGCCGCCGTGGCCGCTGCGCAAGCTGCGTTTCCCGCCTGGGCTGCGCTAGCGCCCAACGAACGGCGCAGCCGCCTGTTGCGTGCGGCCGAGCAGTTGCAGGCCCGCAGCGGCGAATTCATCGCTGCCGCCGGCGAGACCGGTGCCATGGCCAATTGGTACGGTTTCAACGTGCACCTGGCGGCGAACATGCTGCGTGAAGCGGCGTGCATGACCACCCAGATCAATGGCGAAATCATTCCTTCGGACGTGCCCGGCAGTTTTGCCATGGCCTTGCGTCAACCTTGCGGCGTGGTGCTGGGTATCGCGCCGTGGAACGCGCCAGTGATTCTCGCCACCCGCGCCATCGCCATGCCCCTGGCCTGCGGCAACACCGTGGTACTCAAGGCTTCTGAAATAAGCCCGGCCGTGCACCGGCTGATCGGCCAAGTGCTGCAGGACGCCGGCCTGGGCGACGGCGTGGTCAATGTGATTTGCAATGCGCCAGCGGATGCGCCGGCCATTGTCGAGCGGTTGATCGCCAACCCGGCGGTGCGCCGTGTCAATTTCACCGGTTCGACCCACGTTGGGCGCATCGTCGGCGAACTGTCGGCGCGCCACCTCAAACCGGCGCTGTTGGAACTCGGTGGCAAGGCGCCGCTGCTGGTGCTGGACGACGCCGACCTGGATGCCGCCGTGCAAGCAGCGGCTTTCGGGGCGTATTTCAACCAGGGCCAGATCTGCATGTCCACCGAGCGACTGATCGTCGACGCCCGTGTGGCCGATGCCTTCGTCAGCCGGCTGATCGCCAAGATCGCCACCTTGCGCGCCGGCGATCCTGCTGCCGGTGATTCAGTGCTCGGCTCGCTGGTGGATGTCAGCGCCGGCCAGCGCATCAAGGGGTTGATCGACGACGCCTTGGCCAAAGGCGCGACACTGCTGGCGGGTGGGCAGTTGGAGGGCAGTATCCTGCAGCCGACCTTGCTCGATGGTGTGACCCCGGACATGCGTCTGTATCGCGAAGAGTCCTTCGGCCCGGTGGCCGTAGTCCTGCGCGGGGAGGGTGACGAGACGCTGCTGCGCCTGGCCAACGACTCCGAGTTCGGCCTGTCGGCCGCGATCTTCAGCCGCGACACCACGCGAGCGCTGGCCTTGGCCCAGCGGGTCGAGTCGGGCATCTGCCACATCAACGGCCCGACCGTACACGACGAAGCGCAAATGCCGTTCGGTGGGGTCAAGTCCAGCGGTTACGGCAGCTTTGGCGGCAAGGCGTCCATCGAGCATTTCACCCAGCTGCGTTGGGTGACGATGCAGAATGGACCCCGGCATTACCCGATCTGAAATCCGTCGCACCGCGGCGGCCAGGCCTTGACGGCCACCGCCCCGGTGCAGGCCAGAATAACAATGACAAGGCCACAGCCAGAGGCTGTCATGCTCCGCTCGCTTCGCGCGACCCGAGCGTGCCTTGGTGGAGGAAATGTACGTGAGTTCCGAGTTCAGATCGTCCTCCCGACCCGGCCCTGGGCAGTATCGCCAGGTCTCGATTGGTCATCCTGCTGTTGAAGTCAGGGAAGAGCGGGGCATCCTGCACATGCGCTCCCTGGAGCCCCTGGCGCCGTTGCCGGCGCGGTTGCTCGATCGCCTGGTGCACTGGGCCGAGGTGCGCCCGCAGCACACCTTTATCGCGGCTCGCGAGGCGGGCGGTGACTGGCGTCGCGTCAGCTATGCGCAGATGCTCGACAGTGTCCGGGCCATCGCCCAAAGCCTGCTGGGCTACGGCTTGTCGGCCGAAAAACCGCTGGCGCTGCTCTCAGGCAACGACATCGAGCACCTGCAAATGGCCCTCGGTGCAATGTATGCGGGGATTCCGTATTGCCCGGTGTCGCCCGCCTATTCGTTGCTGTCCCAGGATTTCGCCAAACTGCGGCACGTCTGTGATCTGCTGCGGCCGGGGCTGGTATTCGTCAGCAATGCCGCGCCGTTTGAACGGGCGATCAATGCCGTATTGCCGGCGGATATTCCCTTGATCACGGTCCAGGGTGAGCTGGCGGGAAGGGCGAGGACAAGCTTCGCCAGCCTGCTGGCACAACCCGGCGGCGTCGAGGCCGAGCAGGCTTTTGCCGCCACCGGTCCGGACAGCATCGCCAAGTTTCTCTTTACGTCCGGTTCGACCAAACTGCCGAAGGCGGTGGTCACCACCCAGCGCATGCTCTGCGCCAACCAACAAATGCTCCTGCAGACCTTTCCGGTGTTCGGTGAAGAGCCGCCGGTGCTGGTGGATTGGCTGCCGTGGAACCACACGTTCGGTGGCAGCCACAACGTCGGCATCGTGCTGTACAACGGCGGCACGTTCTACCTGGACGACGGCAAGCCCACGGCCCAGGGCTTTGCCGAAACCTTGCGCAACCTCAAGGAGATTTCGCCCACCGCTTATCTGACCGTGCCCAAGGGCTGGGAAGAACTGGTCAACGCCCTGGAGCAGGACGGCGATTTGCGTGAGCGTTTTTTCAAGCGCATCAGCCTGTTCTTCTTCGCGGCGGCGGGTTTGTCCCAAAGCACTTGGGATCGCCTCGACAAAGTGGCCGAGCAGCATTGTGGTGAACGGATCCGGATGATGGCCGGGCTGGGAATGACCGAGGCGGCGCCGTCCTGCACGTTTACCACCGGGCCGTTGTCCATGGCCGGGTACATCGGCCTGCCGGCGCCGGGTTGCGAAGTGCGGCTGGTGCCGGTGGATGGCAAGTTCGAAGGGCGCTTTCGCGGGCCGCACATCATGCCCGGTTACTGGCGCTCGCCGCAGCAGACCGCCGAGGTGTTCGACGAGGACGGTTTCTACTGCTCGGGTGATGCGATCAAACTGGCCGATCCGGGCAACCCGCAACTGGGGTTGATGTTCGATGGGCGGATTGCCGAAGATTTCAAATTGTCTTCCGGGGTGTTCGTCAGTGTCGGGCCGTTGCGCAATCGGGCCGTGCTGGAAGGCACGCCATATGTGCAGGACCTGGTAATCACCGCGCCGGATCGCGCGTGCCTGGGCGCGCTGGTGTTTCCACGGCTCGCTGAATGCCGACGCCTGTCGGGCCTGGCCTCGGACGCCAGCGATGCCCAAGTGCTCGCCAGCCCGGCGGTACGCCGCTGGTTCGCCGACTGGCTGCAACGCTTGAACCGCGAAGCCAGCGGCAACGCCAGTCGCGTGGAGTGGATTGCCTTGCTCGATGAACCGGCGTCCATCGATCGCGGCGAAATCACCGACAAGGGCTCGATCAACCAACGGGCGGTGTTGCAGTGGCGGGCGGCGAAAGTCGAGGCGCTGTATCGCGGTGAAGACCCATCGATCCTGCGGGCGGGATCGGCGAGTTAACCCCCAATCCTTGTGGGAGCGAGCTTGCTCGCGATAGCGGTGGTTCAGCAGCATTGATGTTGACTGACACGCCGTCATCGCGAGCAAGCTCGCTCCCACAGGATTTTTCATCTTCGATTCGTTCTGCCCTCAGCCCAGCCCCCGCCGTGACACGCCGCTCCAAGCCTTTTACTATGCCGGTTCTCTTTTCTCTGGAATCCACCTGGATGAGTAAGCCTGGCCAAACGGTGCTGGTGGCGCTGCGCAGAATGATCGCCTCGGGCGAGTTGGCGGCCGGTGAGCGCTTGATGGAAATTCCCACCGCAGAATTGTTCGGCGTTTCGCGGATGCCGGTGCGCATGGCGTTCCGCACGCTGGAGCAGGAAGGGCTGCTGGTGCGCTTCGGTGGGCGGGGATTCCAGGTGCGTTCGGTGAGTGCCGAGGAGATCGCCGGGGCGGTAGAGGTGCGGGGTGTGCTGGAAGGCCTGGCCGCTCGGCAGACGGCCGAACGTGGCTTGTCCGAAGAGGGCCGGGCGATCCTCGAACAATGCTTGGTGCAGGGTGACGAACTGTTCGCCAAAGGCTATGTGACCGAGGATGACCTGGAGGTCTATCACGACCTCAACATGCGCTTTCATCAGGTGATCGTCGAAGGCAGCCACAACCCGGCGATTGCCGATGCACTGGCCCGTAACGATCATCTGCCTTTCGCCTCAGTCACCGCCCTGGCGGTGGATCGCCAGAACATGGCCGGCGAGTTTCGCCGCTTCAACTACGCCCACATGCAGCACCATTCGGTGTTCGACGCCTTGATCCATCGCCAGGGTGCCCGTGCCGAGGCGATCATGCGCGAGCATGCCAATGCGACCTTGCGTTATGCCGAGGTGTTTGGTTCGACGCTGGCGGATGAGCGGATGACGGTGATCCTGCGTTCAGAATGAAAGCCCTCACGGTGGGCGCGGGCTTGCTCGCGAAGGGGCCATCACATTCAGCATCAGTGCAAGCTGACTCTCCGCCTTCGCGAGCAAGCCCGCTCCCACAGATTCCGTGTTGATCTGGAGGTTAGAGATCCAACACCAGCAACGGCGTCTTCGACCGGGAGCAACAGGGCGTGAACTGGTCGTTGCACGCCTGTTCAGCCTCGGTCAGGAACATGTCCCGGTGCTCCGGCACGCCCTCCAACACGCGGGTCAGGCAGGTGCCGCACACGCCTTGTTCGCAGGAAATCGGAATCTCGATGCCATGGCTTTCCAGCACCTGCACCACGCTGCGGTCCGCCGGCACTTCGAAGACCTGGCCGCTGCTGGCCAGTTTCACTGAGAAGCGGCCATCGGCGCTGGTGTCGGTAGGCGCGGCGGCGAAGTATTCTCGGTGCAGGTGGGGTTCCTGCCAGCCCTGGACTTTGGCGGTGTCGAGTACGTGCTGCATGAAACCGCCGGGACCGCACACATAAAGATGCAGGTCGTCACTGGGCGTAGCCAGCACCCGAGCGGCGTCCAGCAGCGTTTCGGGTTCTTCATCGAAATGCAGGAAAACCCGATCGGCATAAGGTGATTGGCGCAAACGTTCGACAAAGGCTGCTCGCTCCCGGGACCGGGCGCAGTAGTGCAGTTCGAACGCCGCACCGCTCTGGGCCAAGTGTTCGGCCATGCACAGGATTGGCGTAATGCCGATGCCGCCGGCAAACAGCAGGCTGCGCCGGGCCTCAGGCGCGAGGGGAAACAGGTTGCGGGGCTCGCTGATGCGCAGGCGCATGCCGGGCTGGATCAACTCATGCAAACTGCGTGACCCGCCGCGCGAGGTGGAGTCCTTGAGTACGCCAATCAGGTAGCGGTGCCGCTCCTCTGGGTGGTTGCACAGCGAATACTGGCGTATCAGGCCGTCGGGCAAGTGCACGTCGATATGGGCACCGGCCGTGAACGCCGGCAGCGCAAGACCATCGACGCGGATCAGCTCGTAGCTGCAGATATCGACGGCTTCGTTGTGCCGCGCCGCCACCTGGACTTCGATCATGGCCGTTGCTCCGCCAGTTGTGGCTGATGGCTGCTGGCAATCAATCCGGGCTGGGCTTCACGCTCCCGGGCAATCCAGCGCTCCAGCACACGACGCGACTGCACGCCGCCGGCATCGATGTTGAGCTTGAGCAGGTTGCGTTGCGGGTGATCCAGCAGGTTGCGCTGCTGGCGCTCAAGCATTTCCAGGTCTTCGCTGAAGATCTTTCCCTGGCCTTCGCGAATGCTCGCGGTCAAAGCCTCATCCTGCGGCTGGAAGTGCCGGGCCATGCCCCAGAAGTACCAAATGGAGGTTTCGGTTTCCGGGGTGATGAAATCCACCACGATGCTCGACGCCTTGAATTGCGGCGCGGCGTGATAGCCGCCGTTGCCGGCATGGGCCACGCCCACCTCGATCAGCACATGGCTGGGCGGGGTGAAGCGGCAGATCTGCCAGCGATCCACCGGCACATCGTCGGCCAGGTTGTTACCGCGCAGCGCCATGCGCCAGAAGGGCGGAGCCATGATGTTTTCCATGTGCCGGGCGGTGACCACTTCGTCGCCCTCGACCGTGGTCACGGGCGGCGCTTCGTCGATTTCCTTCTGGCCGATGCTGGAGGCGTGCACGTAGGTTTCGTGGGTCAGGTCCATCAGGTTGTCGATCATCAGGCGGTAGTCGCACTGGATATGGAACAGGCCGCCACCGTAGGCCCACTCGTCACTTTCGGCCCATTCCAGATGATGGATCAGCGCCGGATCGGCCAGCGCCTGGTCACCCGGCCAGACCCAGATGAAGCCATGGCGTTCCTCCACCGCAAAGGTCTTGTTGCAAGGAAAACCCCGTACCCGTTGTCCTGGCATTTCCACGGTCCTGCCGTCGCCACCCATCACCAGGCCGTGATAACCGCACACCAGGTTGCCGTTTTCGACGTAGCCCAAGGAGAGCGGGGCGCCACGATGGGGGCAGAAGTCTTCCACGGCCGCGACCTTGCCTTCATGCCCACGGTAAAAAGCCATCTTCTCGCCACAGATCTGGCGGCCCAGAGGCTTGTCGGCAATTTCATCGGGGGTGCAGGCAACGTACCAGGCGTTTTTGGGGTACATGTCGGATCTCCAGGCGGGTGTTGTTTTTGTTTATGGATCCATTAAGTCTCTTAACTAATATCATTGTCAACGGTATCTGCATTAAATTGGACTATTGGTTTATTAATGGATCCATTGATCTTGATCCAAACATGATCAGACCCAGTGCTTTGAATTTGTTGGCTCAAACCCCATCGAAGCTCGATACTCGGCAAGACTTTCTGCCGTACAGCACGGAGTGATCCATGAAAACCAAAGCGGTACTCACTGAACAAGACGTTGCCATGTTGCTGGTAGCGGCCAAGGATCTGGCGCACCAGCGGGAATGGGCGGTGTCGATCTGTGTGGTAGACGATGGAGGCCATCCCCTGGGACTGTTGCGCCTGGATGACGCCTCGCCGCTATCGGCCTACATCGCCACGGAAAAAGCCCGCACCGCCGCCATGGGCCGGCGCGACAGCAAGGTCTTCGAGGACATGATCAACGGCGGCCGCTACGCCTTCCTCAGCGCCCCGCACCTGCAAGGCATGCTTGAAGGCGGCGTGACGATCCGTCATGACGGCCAATGCATCGGCGCCATCGGCGTGTCCGGGGTCAAGGCCGAGCAGGATGCGGAATTGGCGCGTCTGGCGGTGGAGGCGGCGCTGCCGCAAGCCTGAGGCTGGGGGCAGGCTGATCCCCTGGGAGCGAGCTTGCTCGCGATAGCGGTGGGTCATTCAACAGCTGCATCGACTGATCAGCCGCCATCGCGAGCAAGCTCGCTCCCACCGGGAATTGCACAAATCTTCCAGACGTCATCCCCTCGAGCGGTTAATCTGCCCCAAGCGGATACACAAAACGAGGCGGCTCATGACGGCATGCAACTGGATCGATCTCAAGCAGGACGCCACGTCCGGTATCGAGACCGTGCATGCGCATTTCGAGGGGCATGCCTACGATCCCCATTGGCACGACACGTACCTGGTGGGCGTGACCGAGCAGGGCGTGCAGCAGTTTCATTGCCGCCGCCAGCAGCACAACAGCACGCCAGGCAAGGTGTTTCTGCTCGAGCCGGGTGAGTTGCATGACGGCAATGCGCCCCAGGCCAACGGTTTTACCTACCGCACCTTGTACCTGGAACCCCAGTGGCTGGAGCGCGAACTGCGCTCCTTGTTCGACGAGGCGCCGGACAACGCCCAGTTGGGGTTCGCCGCCACTCTGACGGACGATGCGCGGCTGGCCAGTGCCACCGCCCTGGCGTTCCAGAGCCTGCATGAACAGGAGATTCGCATCGTGCGCCAGACCGCCCTGGACACCTTGCTGGCCAACCTGACCCAACACTTGCACTGGCGGGCGCGGATCAATCCTGACCCACGCTTGCCATTGGTCGCGCAACAGGCTCGTGATTATCTGCACAGTCACCTGCACGAAGACATCGGGTTGGATGACCTGGCGCGGGTCACTGGTGTCGATCGTTTCCGCCTGACCCGTGCGTTCAAGGCCGCTTTCGGCCTGGCACCCCATGCCTATCTGATCCAGTTGCGCCTGGCCCGCGCCCGGCGTTTGCTGGCCCAGGGTGAGAGTGCCGTGGCGGTGGCAGCCATGCTTGGCTTTGCCGACCAAAGCCACCTGGGCCGCTGGTTCCAGCGCGCCTATCGACTGAGTCCGGCGGACTACCGCAAGCGCTGCTCAATTGTTCCAGACTGAATCCGGCTTGTTGGTGATGATCAAGCGACGATCATTCACCGAGAAGTTGCTTCATGGACCAGTTACTGCCGTTTGCCTTGTTCGCCTTTGTCGCCTCCATCACCCCGGGTCCGACCAATATCCTGGTGTTGAGCCATAGCTCGCGCTTCGGCCTGGCCACCACCTTGCCGATCATCCTCGGCGCGTGCGCGGCGGCAGCCTTGTTGGTGCTCCTGGTCGGCACGGGGTTGGGGGATGTGCTCGCGCGCCATGCCACGATTCAAACATTGCTCTCATGGGCTGGCATCGCCTGGTTGAGTTGGATGGCCTGGCAGATCTTCAGCGCGCCGGCCCAGGCCATTGACCCGGACCGGCCCGCCGAAGGCCCGCGACTGGGCCTGGCGGGTGCGGCCGGGTTGCAGTTGGTGAACCCGAAAACCTGGATGATGGCGCTGGCGGTGGTCAGCGTGTTTGCTGGCGCCGAGGCTGACCGTACCGTGCGGGTGCTCTGGCTATCCCTGGCGTTTTTTGCGATTTCCATTCCGTGCATGACCCTGTGGGCCTATCTGGGCCTCGGCGCTGCCCGGTTCTGCCGTTCCGCCGTGGCCATGGGCCGGTTCAATCGGACCATGGCGGTGTTGTTGCTGGTGTCGGCATGGGCGACGTTGGTGGTCTGAGGGATCGGAAAGAACCATTGTGGCGAGGGAGCTTGCTCCCGCTGGGCTGCGAAGCAGCCCCCGCTCAATCAACCTGATAGATACACCGCGTCGCCAGGTTCTAGGGCCGCTGCGCGTCCCAGCGGGAGCAAGCTCCCTCGCCACAATGGGTATCCCAGCCCATCTGGCTCTATCGCCGGTCAGCTTTGCAAGTACACCGCATGGGTATGGGTGTACTCATACAAACCATGCTTGCCATCGGCCCCACCCACCCCGGATTTACGCACGCCGGCATGGAAGCCCTGCATGGCTTCGAAGTTTTCGCGGTTGACGTAGGTCTCGCCAAAGTCCAGGCCACGAATGGCGTGCATGGCCCGGCTCAGGTCCCGGGTGTAGACCGAAGAAGTCAGGCCGTAGTCGCAGTCGTTGGCCAGGGCGATGGCCTCGTCCAGGTCGTCAATGATCTGGATCGGCAGCACCGGACCGAAGATTTCGTCACGCATGATGTCCATTGATGCGTTGCAACCGGCCAGTACCGTGGGTTGGAAGTGGAAACCACTGGGGCGGTCCGCCACGCTGCCGCCGCTGACCAGGCTGGCGCCTTGGCTGAGGGCGGTTCGAACCTTGCGTTCCACGCTGTCCAGGCCCTGGCGGTTGATCAGCGGGCCCATCTCCACGTCGGCTTCGGCGATCGGGTCGCCGTAGCGGGTGGCAGACATTGCCGCGCTGATTTGCTCGATGAATTGATCAGCGACCTTGCGTTCCACGTAGACGCGTTCGGCACAGTTGCAGACTTGCCCGGTGTTGATGATCCGTGAATCGCGAATGGCTTTCACCGCCAGCGCCAGATCGGCGTCCGCCAGCACGATGGCCGGGGCCTTGCCGCCCAGTTCCAGGTTGAGCTTGGTAATGTTCGGCGCCGCCGCCGTCATGATCCGTGAGCCGGTGTCGACGCTGCCGGTGAAGCTGATCATGTCCACGCCTTTGTGACCGCTCAGCGCAGCGCCCACCTGGCCGTCGCCGCATACGACATTGAACACGCCGGGTGGCAGGTCGGTCTCGGCCACCAACCGGGCGAATTCGAAGCAGTTGTTCGGGGTTTCTTCGCTGGGCTTGATGACGATGGTGTTGCCGGTCAACAGCGCCGGTGCCATCTTGCGAGCGATCAGGAAAAACGGAAAGTTCCACGGCAGGATCCCGGCCACCACGCCCAGCGGCTTGCGGAACAGGAAGATGTTTTCACCGGGGCGGTCGCTGGTGATGATCTCGCCTTCGATGCGCCGGGCCCATTCGGCCATGTAGTCGAGATAGTCGGCGGTGAAATTGACCTCCACCTCGGCCAGGGCACTGATCTTGCCTTGTTCCAGGGTGATGGTGCGCGCCAGGTGGGCGACGTTTTCCCGCAGTTTGGCGGCGATGCGGCGCAGGTGTCCGGCGCGTTCGATGGCCGGTTTGGCCGACCAGTCTTTCTGCGCGGCGCGGGCGGCAGCCAGGGCCTGATCGACGTCGGCGGCGTTGGAAGCCGGGACTTGGGACAGCAATGCCCCAGTAGCCGGGTTGAACACGTCCAGGTGCGCCTCGCTGTGGGTGAACTGGCCGTTGATGAAGTTCTGGAACACAGGAACGGATGACATGGCAGTGTCCTTCAGTAAGTGCGCGACGGCGCTTGAACGGTGGCGGGTTCGCGGTAGCGGGCGAGGGTGGCAAGGGCACTCTGGCGCAGCAGGCTGATGTCGATGGCCACGGCAATGAACTGGCAACCCCAGCCCTGATAACGGCGGGCGTCTTCTTCGTTGGGCGCGAGGATGCCGCAGGCCTTGCCGGCCGCGAGGGTGGCATTGACCGCGAACTGAATACGCTCCTGGACTTCGGGGTGGCCAGGATTGCCCGCATGGCCAAGTCCGATGGACAGGTCGGCGGGGCCGATGAACACCGCATCCACCCCTTCGACGGCGGCGATGGCCTCGACGTTTTCCACCCCGGTGCGCGACTCCACCTGGACGATCAGGCACAGCTCTTCATGGGCCGTGGTGAGGTAGTTGGCGACGCCGTCCCAGCGGGTGGCGCGGGTCAGGCCACCGCCCACCCCGCGAATGCCGTGGGGCGGATAACGCATGGCGCGCACCAGGGCCTGGGCTTGTTCAGCGGTCTCGACCATGGGAATCATCAGGGTCTGGGCGCCGACGTCCAACAGTTGCTTGATCAGGTTGGCATCGCCGGTCACCGCTCGCACCACCGGCGCGGTGGCATAGGGCGCTACGGCCTGGAGCTGGCTGAGCACGCTGGGCACGGTGTTGGGTGCGTGTTCGCCGTCGATCAGCATCCAGTCGTAACCGGTGCCGGCGACGATTTCGGCGGCGTAACCGCTGGCGAAGCCGGCCCAGATGCCGTACTGCGTATGCTTGGAGGTCAGCGCGGCCTTGAAGGCATTGTGGGGCATGGTCATGGTGGGCTCCTCTAGCGGTTATAAGGCCGGTGCAGTTGGCACTCAGGGTTTAGCGTCACGCCGAAGCCGGGTTGGTCGAGGACCGACAGGCGCATGCGGCCTTGCACCGGTACCGGCTCGCCCAGCAATTGCGGGTGGAACATCGGCACCACTTCGTCCGCCTTGGGCGCCATCATCAGGAACTCGGCGAACGGGCTGTTATGCCGGGTGGCGACGAAGTGGTAGCTGTAGACCGAAGAACCGTGGGGGATCACCAGCGCGTTGTGGGCGTCGGCCAGGGCCGAGATTTTCACCAGTTCGGTGAGCCCGCCACACCAGCCGACGTCGGGCTGGATAATGTCGCAGCAGCCCATTTCCAGGAGCATACGGAAGCCCCAGCGGGTGGCCTCGTGCTCGCCGGTGGTCACCAGCATGCCCTTGGGGACGTTTTTGCGCAGCGCCGCATAGCCCCAGTAATCGTCGGGAGGCAGGGCCTCTTCGATCCATTTCAAGCCGTGCTCATGGGCGCCGACCGCAAGTTTGGTGGCGTAGTTGAGGTCCAGGCTCATCCAGCAATCGAGCATTAGCCAAAAGTCCGGACCGACCCGTTCGCGCATCGTCGCCAGTGCCTCGAGGTTCTTGCGCAGGCCTTCCTCGCCTTCGGCCGGACCGTGATGCAAAGGCATCTTGCCGCCGATGAAGCCCATGTTCTGCGCCAGGTCCGGCCGTGCACCGGTGGCGTAGAACTGCAACTCATCGCGCACCGCGCCGCCGAGCAATTGATGCACCGGTTCCTGGCGAATCTTGCCCAGCAAGTCCCAGAGCGCCAGGTCCACGCCGGAAATCGTGTTGATTACCAGGCCCTTTCGGCCGTAGTAGAGCGTCGATTGGTACATCTGGTCCCAGATCTTTTCGATGTCGGTGACCCGGGCACCCTCGACGAATCGCGCCAGGTGCTTCTCAACGATGTAGGCCGCCGGTTCGCCGCCGGTGGTCACGGCAAACCCGACCGCGCCGTCGCTGGCCTCGATCTCTACCACCAGGGTGCCGAGTACGTTGATGCCGAAGCTGCGGCGACTCTGGCGGTAGTCCGGGTATTTGCTCATCGGTGTGGCGATGTGATCGTCGATCCAGTGGCCGTCCGCCTGGTCGTGATAATCCGCGCCGCCACCTCGCAGGACGATGGCGCGGACGTGTTTGATAGTGGGGATACCCATTGTGCAGCTCCTTGAGTTAAACCGTGGCCGGTGTGTTCGAAGCGCGTTGGCCGGGGGAGTGGATGCCCAGTACCAGCAACGCGGCGATGACGGTGGTGGCGGCGAGCACGTAAAGGCCCGCCGCAGGGGAGTGGAAGGCGCCTTCGGCCCAGTTCTTCAGCACCGGGGCAATGAAACCGCCGAGGGCGCCGAAGGAGTTGATCAGCGCGATACCTGCCGCAGCGGCACTGCCAGCCAGGTAACTGGAGGGAAAGGTCCAGAACACCGGTTGCACGGCGATGAAGCCGGAAGCGGCGAAGCACAGGGCGATGATGCCCAGCAGTGGGCTGGAAACGCTCACCGAGCAGGCGATCCCGGCGGCGGCCATCAACAGGGTCAACGCAGCCGTGCGGCGGCGTTGGCCAGTGCGGTCGCTGTAACCGGGAATCAGGTAGGCCGCGCACAGTGCACAAACCCACGGAATGGCCGTGACCAGGCCCACCATCAGGCCAACCTTGCTGCCCAGCAACCCGGCCACCTGGGTCGGCAGGTAAAACACCACGCCGTAGACGCTGGCCTGGATCAGCAGGTAGATCAGGCACAGGTACAGCACCGAAGGCTGGCACAACACGCTGAGCAGGCTGCGGCCATGGGATTGTTTGTGCTGGTCTTCGGCATCAAGCAGTTCCTGGACCTGGCGGCGCTCCTCAACAGTCAGCCACTTCGCATCGGCGGGGCGGTTGTCCAGGTACCAGTAGGCCCACACACCCACCGCCGAAGCCATCAGGCCTTCTACGGCGAACAGCCATTGCCAGCCGTGGACACCGCCGAAACCGTCCAGCTCCAACAACAGCCCCGACAGCGGACTGCCGAAAATGAACGCCAGCGGTGCGCCGAAGTAGAAGAAGCCCATGGCCTTGCCCCGGGCCGCCGAGGGGAACCAATAAGTGAGGTAGAGAATCACGCCAGGGAAGAATCCGGCTTCGGCCACGCCCAGCAGGAAGCGCAGCACGTAGAAACTGGTTTCGTTGTGGGCAAAGACCATGGCGGCCGACACGAGGCCCCAGGTGACCATGATCCGGCACATCCACAACCGCGCACCGACGCGGTGCAGGATAAGGTTGCTGGGCACTTCCAGCAGTGCGTAGCCGGCGAAGAACACGCCCGCACCAAACGCGAATGCGGCGTCGCCGATACCGGTGTCGGCCTGGAAGGCCTGTTTGGCGAAGCCAACGTTGGCCCGGTCGAGAAAAGCCATGATGTACATCAGCAGCAGGAAGGGCAGCAGGCGCCAGGAAATCTTGGCCAGCACAGACACAGGAAGAGTCTTCATCGCGGGAGTCCTTTAGCAGGTATTTGTTCTTATGGGCTGGACTGTACGGCGGGCGATTGATGCGTTACAAATCGAATCTCGCTAACAATCGATACCTTTAGGGTATCGATAATCAGGGGCCTATTCATGACTCATCCAGTATTGTCGCGCAGTCTGTTCAACCGCCTGCGCTACAAGCACTTGCACATGCTGGTGGCCTTGAGCGCCAGCCAGAACCTGCACCGGGCTTCCCAGAGCCTGAACATGTCGCAACCGGCGGCGACCCGGATGCTGCACGAGATCGAGGACATGTTCGGTTGCGACCTGTTCGAGCGACTGCCCCGGGGCATGCGCCCGACCGCCCTGGGCCAGGAGCTGATTCGCTTTGCCGAATTGGCCCTCAGCGGCCTGGACCGCTGCGCCGAAGACCTGCTGGCCCGGCAGCAGGGCGGTTATGGTTACCTGTCCATCGGCACCATCATGGGGGCGGCTCCGGACCTGGTCATGGACTCCATCGCCCGGATCAAGGCGCTCAATCCGCAGCTGCGGATCCGCATCATGGGGGACACCAGCGACCAGGTGATCCAGTTGCTGGAGCAAGGCCGCATCGACCTGGCCATCGCCCGGCGCAACGCCGCCACCGACAGCGAGCACTACGACTTCGAACAACTGGGCAATGAACGGCTGCTGGTGGTGGTCCACGCCGGCCATCCCCTGGCCCGGCGCAAAAAACTGGACCTGGCCGAACTGGTCAGCGACTGGCCGTGGATCCTGCAACCGGAAACCAGCCCGGCACGCATCGGCCTCGATCAAGCGCTGCAGCGTCTTGCGCTGCCGACGCCCGCAGACATCATCGAATGCAGCTCGGTGTATTCCATGCAACAACTGATTCAACTGACCGACGCGATCATGGTGCTCTCGGAAACCGCCTTGCGCGATTACCTGAAGATGGGCCTGGTGGTGGCGCTGCCGGTGGCGCTGGACGTGCAATTGGCGCCGTTTGGCTTGTTGCGGCGCAAGGGGGAGCCGGTGAACCGGGAGCTGGGGTTGTTCATTGACCTGCTGCGCACGCAGGCCGGGGCGGGAAGGTAGCACCGGAGCGCTTACTGCGCTGACGCCCGCAACCCCTTGCAACGGTTGCGCGGTTTCAAAAACCGATCGGTTTGGAGAGCATCGGCCAGCGTCAACGCATTCAATCGCCCCCAAGGAAGGAGGCCCAACATGTCCACACTCGAGACCCATGTCGAGTTCATCCACGCCAGGCTGCCCATCTGGTTGAAACACGCTTCGCGGGCCCATCAGAAACGTTTCAAGGTCCTCACCCAGCAGTTGCAGCGCGACAGTGACACCCTCAATGCGCTGATGATCGACTTGCCGGCCCCCGATACCTTTGCGCGCGACCTGTTGCAGGCTCAGCCGCAGGTACAAGCCTGGGGGCCGGTGAATGGCACTGGCGGTGTCGCGGCTGCGGTACGTCGGGCGCGGGTCAAGCGCGATCCCTTCGGCGCCTCGCTGTCGGTGGTCGAAGCGGCCATGCGCAATTACCCTCCCGCTGATGCGAGCGCCGGCAGTGAGTTTGATAAACACGGCGAGCTTTTCATCAAGGGCAAGCCTGGAGAGTTCAGCCGTTGGGGAGCACCGTCAGCCACGGCGGCGCTGCCCACGACCCCGGCCAGCTTCGCGCGGCTCTGTCGACAGGTGGATGTGGGCGGGGCTTATCAGCATTTGCTCGAGCAGCGGCTGCCGCGTATCGGCAGGGAGGTGCCCTCCGTCGCCAAGGCCTACAGGGCCTACGCACGTAGCCAGCTCGCCTATGACGCCTACGAGGCGAAGCTGGATGGACGCCTGGACGAAACGGGTGAGCGATTGCTGGCTTATGTCGGGGTACAGCTTGAAGATCGACTCGTGGCGCCTCTGGCTTGTGAAGTCAAGGCGCTGGAGGTGCTGTCGGCGCCGCTGTTCGGCGCTCGGGTGTATTGGGGCCTGGCAGCAGATGCCAAAGGCGTGCGCCCGGTGGTCTTGCACCTGCCTCATGACGTGGTGGCGCCCATCAAGCAATTTCCCAGCTTGCAGGCCATGGCCGCTCAGTTGACCGAGCGGGTGCGCAAACGCAGTTACCGCCAGAGCCTGATGCGTTACCTCCCGATGCGCCTGCAGGCCCAACTAGGTGATGCCCTGCATGATCAGGTGGAGTGGGAAGTAAAGGACAACCTCAATCTCTTTCAGGAAATCCACGCTCGCATTACCGGCTGGCGAGAGGGCGAGCTGGGTGAGGATGGCAACCCCCGACGCATTCGGGTGCCAGCGCCCCACGTGCCCTGGAATCTCAGCGATGTGCGCGAAAATCACTGGGACGATCGCTATCACGAATGGCGCACTCACACCCTGGCCAATGCCTCGGCGCTGATGGTCCCCACCAGGAATCAGGACTGGCAGGCACTGCTGGCTCGCCTCGAGTATTGGGAAAGCCTCGTCGAGCGCTCGTTGATGCTGGCCGTCAGCTTCATCCCGTTTTGCGCGCCGATTGGCATGGCCGCAGCGGCGGTGGGCGGGGTGCGCCTGGTGTATGAATTCTTCGAAGGTATCCAGGCGTTCAACGAAGACCACGCCCAGGAAGGCATCGACCATATCTTCAACGTCTTGTTTGGCATCGCTCAAGGCGCCTATCTCGGTTTCATCGGCGGGGCCGTTGAACCCATGCCGGTGCGTGACGGTACGACGCGTCTGTGGAACGGCGATGTCACGCCGTTCCAGGCCCGGCGCCGGCCCCCCATGGAGGCCGAGCAGGACGCCTGGGGCGTCTGGCGCACGGCGGACCAGGCATGGGTGCAGGTTGACGGCCGTTACTTCGAGGTGCAAGGGACCGTCGATGCCTTGGGCTTGCGCCTGCCCGCCGACCATCGAGGCGTGACGCCTCTGCTGGAATGGAGCCGTGCCCGCGGCTGGCGATGGGCGCACCGTAACCCGTTGCAGCGCAGCAACCTGGAACTGCTGCGCGACTTTGCTGAAACGCCAGGCGAACTGGACGACAAGATGCTCCTTGCCTTGCAGCGACAGGTCGGCATCAGCGAGGCGCACCTGCGTTACCTGCAAGTGGAAGGACAGCCGCTGCCGGCGCTATTTGCCGACGCCCTGAGCGAAGCGCGCAATTGGCAAAAGGTGCAGCAGACCATCGGGCGTCTGCGCCGCGATGATGCGCCAGGGCATGTGCCTGTTCAAATCGCGCAAACCCTCGTGGACCTGCCGGGTTGGCCAAAGGACCTGAGGCTGCGTTACCACGACGGCGAGCAGACTCACTCCGCAGGCGACACAGCCGCCACGCGCGCGCTCGACGTGCACGACACAGACCTGGCGCAAGACGCCTGGGCGGATCGCATCCTGGCTGGGCTGAGCATGGATGAACAGCGTACTTTGCTGGGGCAGAGCCCCCTTGGCCTGCGCCCGGTGGAGCGCAGTCGGTTATTGGCCAGGCGCTGGTCCGATTATCTGGACCACCATGGGACGCAAGCGAGCGCTGCCATGGTCAGACCCACAGGGCTCGATCCGCTGGCCGTTCCCGTGGCGCGTGCCTTCCCAGGTTTGCCGGAGTCCATGGCCAACGAGCTGGCCAACCAGGCTCAGGGCCAGGACCGGTTGCGCCTGCTTAAGGGGCGTGTTACCGGGCGTCTGGGCAAGCAATGTGTAGAAGCCCTGAGCGAGCTGCGCCTGACCCGTGCCTTGCGCGCCCTGGAACGCGGCGAAAGCAGCGCCGACCGGGACGCCATTGTCATGGGGTTGCTTGGCAACACTGCGCGATTGCGCGGTCGGCTGCACCTGCGTCTGTCATCGCCCGAGCAGCGAGGCCCGCTCACGGTGGGAGAGGTCGGGCCGTTGAAACTCATTCGCCAGGAGGACGGCCAATACCTTCCCTTTGACGAAGCGGATAACGAACTGGCCGGGCCTTCGAGCCTGGAGGAAGCGTTGCTCAGAGCGATGCCGGACGAAGCACGCAATGCGTTGGGCTTGAATATCTGGGACGCAACCAAGCTGCGCGAGGCCCTTCTTGAACAAGCCCTTGGCGATCGGCAGGGCTTGCGTGCGTACCTGCGACTCAAGCGCTTCGACAACATGAATGGGGGGCCGCAATGGCTGAACGGATACTTGGGTTATCCCATGAGCGGACGTGGACGACTCCCGTTGCAGCGCTGGCTTGGCAGCCTGCAAGGGCGCCTTGAACGGCTGTATCCCCACTATGCCGGGGACGCCTTCGAGGGGCTGCAACGTAGCTTGACCGAGCAGGCCGGACTAGAAGGCATCAGCCTCGACGACTTGGTCACCCGCTTGACCAATGAATGGGCAACCCTGGATGAAGGGCTGCGCCAATGGGAGGTTGAGGAGGACCTTCATCACCCTAACGAGAGCCGTTACAGCCGTGATGAAGTGATTTCGGTGCGCAGGGCGGTGACGAGGGAAATCCGCCGGGCCTGGCGACGTGAACCCGATCCGGACCGGGAAGATAGTGAGCTGATATTGCGTCTGTCGGGGTGGGACATCGGCCGGCTTCCTCCCCTCAGCGCGCGTTTCGACCATATCGAAGAGCTGATGTTGTCGCACATGGGCTTGAGTGAAGACCCCTCGGATTTCCTGCGGCTGTTTCCCAATATCGAGACGCTGCGCCTGCACGGCAATAATCTCACCACCGTGCCAGCGGCGGCCGGCGAGTTTCGCAATCTGGTGGAGCTGTCATTGGGCAGGAATCCGCTCAACCTGGACGCGGAAGTGTTCGCCCCCTTGCTGGGCGCCGACCGCGCTCCCCGTCTACAGGAGCTGAACCTGTCCGAGGTGAGTGGCGAAGCCGTCGCCAGTGCCGACAGAGTCGTGGCCATCGGTCGCTTGGCGGAGCTGCCCTCGCTAGGGGAACTGGTATGGACTGACAACTTGCATTTCACCGCCGAGCAATTGCAAGCCATCACCGCTTTACCGGGATTGCGCACCCTGGACCTGGCTCGCTGCGGCCTGCGCCTGGATGAGGAGGGCAGTGCGTTCCTGCGGACCGCCACGACCTTGAGGGAATTGCGCCTGAGTGGTAACAACTGCCGCGATTTACCCGATCTGCCCGAGCTTGTGGCCCTGGAGGCACTGGAACTGGCCAACGCAGGGCTTGACCGCGTACCAGCGCTGGCACTGCGGCTGTTATCCAAGTCTTCATCCGAGGCGCTCTTCCTCGACCTCAAGGGCAACCGCATCACTGACATTCAGGGTGATCTGATTCCGGCACTGGACAACATGCCAACGGGGAATACCCTTGGGCTTTGGCTCGAAGATAATCCGCTACCCAGCGCCCAGATCCGAATCCTGCGTGCCGTGGACCCCCAGGCTTTTCGCTACACCGTCGACGACTGGCTGGAAAACTCCGATGGGCTCCAGCGGGCGTTGGAAGTGGCCCGCGACGATGCCGGCGGGCGACGCTTCATCGATTGGTACTCCGGCCTCATCCGCGACGCCGATGCCGATGCGCCAGGTGGGCTGGCCTCCGGAGATCGCCAACGGGCGACCAGCATCCTGCAGTACTACACCGGTTTCCCGGATGTCTACGCCGACCTCTCGGCCAGGATCACGGATTTCGACCAGCAACTGGCTCAACTGCGCACACGCTTGCAAGCACGCGTGCTGGACAGGCAGACGCCAGACGTCGGCGAACTGGAGGTGCATTTCCTGATGTTCCAAGCGGTTCAACGCGCCCGTCTCGAACCCCAAGGGGTGCCTTTTTCGAGTTTCCTGGGTCGCCATCATGACTATTGGGACCGAGTGCTGGCCAATCAATATCCCGAGGCCTCCCAACGCCAGGCAGCCATGACGCGCGAAGGGTTCATCAACTGGCTCAGCGACGCCCAGGACTCCTTCAACGGCAATGATCAAATACCCCGTGTCGGCGAACTGACCTGGCGACCCTACCTGGGGTTGATGTCCCGCGAGTGGTCCGACGGCCTGGCAATCTGGGACTCGGTGGAGGACAACCTGGTGGATGCCTTCAGCGAGCCGGTGGACCCTTCCCATTGGCCCCAGGTATTGCTGGATAACCTGGCCCGGCCGGACGCCGACCTGCCCAGTGCCCTGGAATCAGTCACCCTACCTGGAGGAATCGTCTGGCACCGTGTGAGGCTCGAGGCGGTGGCAGATGTGGATTGGGCCGCCGGCCAGCCTGTGATGCTCAGCGAAGACCAGTTGCGACGCACCATGGCCATCTACCGTTCGGTCAAGAGTCGGGAGATTGAAGCTTTGGTGAGGCGGATCACGACTGACCTGGTCAGCCCTTGGTGGGCGCTGCGTGCTTACTGATCAGAACCATCGCCAGGCGCCCTCATTTTGAACACCAGCGCCTTCAGGCCACACGCCATGTCGGCATCTGGAAACTCCGGCGGATTTGCCAGCCGCTGTTCGAACGTCAGGCCCGGTGCTTCGCGGGTGACGCCGTCGATGAGGAAGTCCGGGCCGGTGGCCGGGTCGTTGCTGCAGGCCAGGACCGTGCCGTCGACGGTCAGCAGTTCCGGCAGGCGGCGCAGGACGCGCTGGTAATCCTTGGTCAGTAGGAAACTGCCTTTCTGGAACGTAGGCGGATCGATGATCACCAGGTCGTACGGCCCGCTGTTGATCACCTTGCCCCAGGATTTGAACAAATCGTGGCCGAGGAAACTCACCTGACCCAGGTCATGGCCGTTCAGGCGATGGTTGTCGCGACCACGACTGAGGGCGGCGCGGGACATGTCCAGGTTCACCACATGCCGCGCCCCGCCAGCGATGGCCGCCACCGAGAAGCCGCAGGTGTAGGCGAACAGGTTCAACACGCGCTTGGCGCTGGCGTTGGCCCGTACCCAGTCGCGGCCGTAGCGCATGTCGAGGAACAGGCCGTTATTCTGCTTCTTGCCCAGGTCGATGCGGTAACGCAGGCCGCCTTCGGTCAGGGTCCATTCGTCGATCGGCTCGCCCACCAGCCATTGAGTGAGGCTCTGCGGCAGGTAGCGATGCTGCACGGCCAGGGTATGGGCGGCGCTGTGTTGCCAGGCAGGCGAGGTGGTCAGGGCCAGCAACGTCGAGGTCAAGCCATCCAGTTGTGTCGGCTCCGGCTCCTTGAACAACGAGACCAGCACCACCCCTTGCAGCCAGTCGACGGTGATCTGCTCCAGCCCCGGCCAGCAGCGCCCACGGCCATGGAACAGGCGCCGGGTTTCTTCGGGCGCAGACGCCAGCGCCGTCAGTAAATGAGTCTGCAGGGTTTGAAGGGCTTCAGGGTTCATCGCAAAGGCCAGCAATTCGAAGGGCCGGCATTCTAACCACCCCGTGACCCTGGTGGCGAGGGCGCTTGCTCCCGCTTGAGTGCGAAGTGCTCATCGCTTTTTTGGGGCCGCTGCGCGACCCAGCGGGAGCAAGCTCCCTCGCCACAGGCCCGTTGCCTAGCCACCACTGGTCGCAAGAATACTGGCGACCTGTTGCGGCTGACAGTTGAGGTACGCCGAACGCTTGAGCCAATTCGGCTCCGGGTACCAGGAAAACATGAATTGCCCGCCCTTGAGCTTGTCGATCACCTGGCGTGCCACCTGCGGACGAACGGCAGGGCAACCCTGGCTGCGGCCGATGCGGCCCTGGCGCACGCTCCAGAGCGGGTTCACGTAGTCGGCGGCGTGGATCACGATGGCGCGATCTCGGGCCTGGTCATTGAAGCCCGGCTCCAGACCGTCCATGCGCAGCGAATAGCCGTGGGTACCCTGGTAGCTTTCCTGGGTGCGAAACAGCCCCAGGCTGGATTGGTAGCTGCCCAGGCGATTGGAAAACTGCGTGGCGAAGTTTTCCCCGGATTTCTGCCCATGGGCCACCAAGTCGCGCAATACCAATTTCTTTTGGCGCAAGTCGAAGATCCACAGGCGACGGGCCGTGGACGGCTGCGAGTAATCGATCACCGCCAGGTGACGGGCCTGGGTGGCGCCATTGGCGACCGCGCATTGCATGGCGCTCAAGGCACTTTTGAGTGCTTGGGGATTGAGTTCCGGCGCTGCGTGGGCGAGGCTGTTGTAAAGAAGTTGAGAATTGGCCTTTTCGGCCAGCGCTGGGCTGCACATCACGCCAAGGCCCGTCATGATCAGGCAAAATTGGCGCAATACGCTGAGCACGGATGAAAAAAGCCCACGGTGGTGTTGAGTTGCGGCATCCCGTCCGTTTTTGTTCGTTTGCATGATGGCGGGTCGTACCTGTCGCAAAGTTAACCGTCAACGAGACGGCCATGGAGTGGAGTAAAGCAGTTGTTCAAAAAGTCCGCATGTTACCTGAGCCTTTTGTTGCTCACGGCGCCATTGGTCGCGACAGCCGAGGACGGTGAGCCGACACGCGTGCAAACCACATTGGCACAATTGTCGGTCGCCTGCCCGGAAGTGGCGGCGGGCGTCGACTTTCCGACGATGCTCAACTTGCAGGCGTTTTATCAGCAAAACGCAGGCCAGGCGGTCTGGGCGGACGATGAGCGGTTGAGAAGCTTGCAGGTCCAGTTGCAGCAGTTAGCCGATGACGGACTGGATCCGACGCGCTACAGCCTGCCGCTCGAAGGCACAGCCCAGAACGCCCAATGCGTCGACATCGCCATCAGCCAACGCTACTTGCAAGCCTTGCATGACCTGCGTTTCGGCTATTTGCCCCAGGACCGTCTGGAGCCGGTGTGGAAGGCCAACCCGCAGCCCCAAGACCGTCAGGCCGCGGTGCTGGCCATCGCCGGACCGGGCCCGGACAACCTCGCCGGGGCTTTTGAACAGGCGCGGCCGAGCCTGGCGCTTTATCGCAACCTGCGCGACCTCTACGCCCGGCTACGGCAACAGCCGTTATCCGACTGGCAGGCAGTGCCCGGCGGTCCGCTGTTGCAACCGGACAAACGGGATGCCCGGGTGCCCGCCCTGGCCCAGCGGCTGTTCAACGAAGGTTACCTGAGCGCGCCGCCGCTCAGCGGCGACGAGCATTACAGCTCGACGCTGGTGGACGCGATGAAGAACTTCCAGCTCCAGCATTCACTCCAGGCCGATGGTGTGGTGGGGCAGTGGACCGTCACCGAGCTGAACATCAGCCCGGCGATGCGCCGCGAGCAGTTGCGCATCAACCTGGAGCGCATGCGTTGGCTGGCCCAGGATCTGGAGCCCGACAGCGTGTTGGTCAACGTGGCGGCGGCCCAACTGACGGTTTACCAGGGCGGCGCGCCGGTCTGGCAGACCCGCACCCAGGTCGGCCGCGCGCAGCGGCAAACGCCGTTGATCAAGTCCCGGGTCACCCGCCTGACGCTCAATCCGACCTGGACCATTCCGCCGACCATCATGCGCGAGGACAAACTGCCCGAGATTCGCCGCGATCCGGAGTTTCTCAGCCGACACAACCTGAGGATTCTCGACCGTGATGGCTTGCCGCTGATGGCGGCGGATATCGACTGGGAGCACCCCGGCGATCTCATGCTGCGCCAGGACCCAGGTCCGAAGAACCCGCTGGGCAAGATGGCGATCCGTTTCCCCAATCCGTTCTCCGTGTACCTGCATGACACGCCCAGCCAGGCACTGTTCAGCAAAGGCCCGCGGGCGTTCAGTTCAGGCTGCGTGCGGATCGAGCAAGTGATGCACTTGCGAGACCTGCTGGTGAGCCCGGCCGAACGGACCCGCACCGACACGCTGCTGGCCACCGAGTTGACCCATGAGTTCAGGCTGGCCAAGCCCATGCCGATCCTGCTGGGCTACTGGACCGTCCAGGCGGATAACCAGGGCCAGCCGGTGTACATCCCGGATATCTATGGGCGCGATCCGATGCTATCTGCCGCCCGAGGCCGTGCCCTCTGAGGTCAAACCCAGGCGGCAGTGCGGTGCACCTGAGTCGCTTCGTCGGCTGACGCGAACAGGCGCTGGCCGATTACGCCAGCAGCCTCCAAGTGCTGCCTGGGATCGAGGGTTTCCGAGTCGAGCAAACGTTGGGAACTCACCACCCGGGCGCCGCAGTAATCGAAAATGCCATGGTCGATCTGCGTGGTCATCGCCTCGCCATAGCCGTGACGGAGGAATGAGTCGGCATCGGCACCACCGACTGCCACCAGATGCACCTGCAAATGCTGCAGTTTCTGGATAAACGGCTTATCGGGACTGAAGTCGAACGCCCAGCCGTTGGAAAATACCCGGTCGATCCAACCCTTGAGCAATCCAGGCATCGACCACCAATAAATGGGATAGACCAGCACCAGCGCGTCGGCGCGGTCGATTCGGGCCTGCTCTGCCAACACATCTGCAGGCGGCAGTGCCTCGCGATGATGGACCGCGTGGTCGGCGAAACCGAAACGCGGATCGAAGCCTTCAGCGGTCAGGTCAGCGATCTCGAACGTATCGGCGGAATTGGCGCGAGTGATGCCCTCGGCAATTTTCCCGGCCAGGCTATGGGTGAGGGAGTGAGGGTCGTGATGGGCCACAACAATAAGTGCATGCATGGCGAAACTCCTTCTGGTCATGAGGTCTTGAAGACACTATGCTGGGTTAAGTTACGGTTAGTAAGTTACGGTTGGTAAAGTTAGCATGTCAAGTCCCGAAGAAAATTCGCAGTCACCTCGTCGCCGTCTGTCCCGGCATGACCGGCAACGGCAATTGCTGGATGTCGCCTGGCGGTTGGTGCGAGAGGAGGGCAGTGAAGCGCTGACCCTGGCCCGGCTGGCGGAACAGGCCGGGGTGACCAAGCCCATTGTCTATAACCACTTCGTCACCCGGCCCGGCCTGTTGGCGGCGCTTTATCAGGATTTCGATGCTCGCCAGACCGCGCTCATGGATGCAGCCCTGGAAGCGAGTGAACCGACATTGCTCAGTCGGGCTACGGTGATTGCTTCTTCCTACGTGGAGTGCGTCCTGCTGCAAGGCCGCGAGATTCCAGGGGTGATCGCGGCGTTGACCAGTTCACCGGAACTGGAACTGATCAAGCGGGAGTACGAGGGGATTTTTCTGGAGAAATGCCGGGCTGTCCTGGAACCGTTCGCCGGCATGAGGGGCATCAGCCAAGCCGGCTTGCGGGGGATGCTGGGGGCAGCGGAAGCATTGTCCAATGCGGCAGCCTCCGGCGAAATCAGCGCTGCCGAGGCCAAGGAAGAACTTCTTGTGAGCATCGTTGCGATGGTCGATAGAACCGTCGACATCCCTTCAAACTGAACAGCCGCTATCGCGAGCAAGCTCGCTCCCCCATGAGATGACGCGTGGACGCAGATCTTGCGCCCAGCCGAGGAACCCTGTGGGAGCGAGCTTGCTCGCGAAGACGGCGGCACATTCAACATCTCCTCAACTGATCCACCGCTTTCACGAGCGAGCCCGCACACAGGGGCTTGGTGGCAGGCTGCACTTTTATGAAGCCCCAGGCAGGGAGGTCGCACCATGGGAAGGCAATTGTCAGCGCATGCGAAACGCCAGGTCAGCGCTTGTTTGCAACGGGTGACTGAACGGATATTTTCGCGCGCAAGCCCACTCCCACGGGGCTTAGCGGAGAAGACCGGTGTCGAGAGGGCGGTAAAACTTCGATGTTGATAAGGCTTGGCACGCTCGCTGCAAGAGGGTATCCAGGCCCACCCTGAACACAATCGAGTGGGCAGCCCCGTCGGTCAACGAAGATCGAGAGCCAGCAGGCCGGGAGATAACGGTAGATCAAGGCGCAGTCGCCGGATCGATACCGCACAGAACAGGCAAAGACGCCTGGAACCGCAAGGTTTCAGGCGTCTTTTTTTTGCTTTCAAAATCGTGATGGGCTTTTGTCGGGTGCTTTTTATGAATTCCAACGTTGCTTCTCTGAACAAGCTGCAAACGCTGATCGTGATCGGCAATGGCATGGTCGGCCATCACTGCGTCGAGCAATTGATCGAGCGCGGTGCCCTCAAGCATTACCACCTGCATGTGTTCAGCGAAGAACCGATGCGCGCCTACGACCGCGTGCATTTGTCCGAGTACTTCTCTGGCCGCGATGCCGAATCCCTGGCCCTCGGTGAAGCGTCGCTGTACCAGACGCCAGGTGTCACGCTGCACCTGGGCGTGCCGGTGTTGGAGATCGATCGCCAGGCCCGTCAGGTCGTCACCGCCCGGGACCGCATCAGCTACGACAAACTGGTGCTCGCCACCGGCTCCTATCCGTTCGTGCCACCGATCGAAGGCGCCGAAGGGGATTCCTGCCTGGTCTATCGCACCCTTGAAGACCTGGACGCGATCCGTGCCGTCGCCAACAACGCCCGCCGTGGTGTGGTGGTCGGTGGTGGCCTGTTGGGCCTGGAAGCGGCCAACGCCCTCAAGACCCTCGGCCTGGAAGCCCACGTGGTCGAGTTCGCCCCACGGCTGATGCCGGTGCAGCTGGACGAGCAGGGCGGCCTGGCCCTCAAGGCTCGCATCGAGAAGCTGGGTGTCGGCGTGCACCTGTCCAAGGGCACCCAGTCCATCAGTGCCGGCGAGCAGTACCGCTATCGGATGAACTTCGGCAACGACGATTTCCTGGAAACTGACCTCATCGTGTTTTCCGCCGGTATCCGCGCCCAGGATGCCTTGGCGCGCCAGAGTGACCTGCAGATCGGCCCACGTGGCGGCGTGGTGATCGATGACCATTGCCTGAGCAGCGACCCGGACATCTACGCCATCGGCGAATGCGCGGCCTGGAACGGCAGCATCTTCGGCCTGGTCGCCCCGGGTTACCAGATGGCCCGCAACGTGGCAGCCCGCTTGTGCGGAGAAAGCGGCGAAGCCTTCACCGGCGCCGACATGTCCACCAAACTCAAGTTGCTCGGTGTCGACGTCGGCTCCATCGGCGACGCCCACGGCAACACACCGGGTTCGCGCAGCTTTCAGTTCATCGATGGCACCAGCGCCAGCTACCGGCGACTGGTGGTGGACGCCGACGGCAAGCGCGTAATCGGCGCGGTGTTGGTGGGCGACAACAGCTACTACGATACCTTGCTGCAATACATGCAGAACGGCATCGCACTGCCCAAGGACGCGGCCAGCCTGATTCTGCCATCGTCTGAAGGCGCCCCGACCCTGGGTCCGGCAGCGCTGCCGGAAGCGGCCACCATTTGCTCGTGCCACAACGTCAGCAAGGGCTCGATCTGCTCGGCTATCGACGGCGGTTGCACCGACCTGGGCCAACTCAAGTGCGACACCAAGGCTGGCACCGGTTGCGGTGGTTGCGCGGCCCTGGTCAAGCAAGTGTTCGAGCATGAATTGATTGCCCGCGGCGTCAGTGTCGACAAGAGCCTGTGCGAACACTTCGCCTACACCCGCCAGGAGTTGTACGCCCTGGTGCGGGTGGAAGGCATCATCAGCTTCGAAGAACTGTTGGCCAAGCACGGTCGCGGGCATACCGGCTGCGACCTATGCAAACCAGCGGTGGGCTCGATCCTCGCGTCGTGCTGGAACCAGCCGATCATGGACCCGTCCCTGGTGTCGCTGCAGGACACCAACGACACGTTCATGGCGAACATGCAGAAAAACGGCACTTATTCAGTGGTGCCGCGTATTGCCGGTGGTGAAATCACTGCCGACAAGCTGATCGCCATCGGCGTGGTCGCGAAGAAATACGACCTCTACACCAAGATCACTGGCGGCCAGCGCATCGACCTGTTCGGCGCCCAGTTGCACCAGTTGCCGGACATCTGGTCCGAGCTGATCGAAGCCGGTTTCGAAACCGGCCACGCCTACGGCAAATCCACTCGCACGGTGAAATCCTGCGTGGGCAGCACCTGGTGCCGCTACGGCGTGCAGGACAGCGTGCAAATGGCCCTGACCATCGAGGATCGCTACAAAGGCCTGCGCTCGCCCCACAAGCTCAAGTTCGCCGTGTCCGGTTGCACCCGCGAGTGCGCCGAGGCCCAGAGCAAGGACGTCGGCGTGATCGCCACCGAGAAGGGCTGGAACCTCTACGTGGCTGGCAACGGCGGCATGCGCCCGCGTCACGCCGAGCTGTTCGCCACCGACCTGGATGACGCCACGCTGATCCGCTACATCGACCGCTTCCTGATGTTCTACATCCGCACTGCCGACAAATTGCAACGCACATCGGTCTGGCGCGAAAGCCTGGAAGGCGGCCTGGACTACCTCAAGGACGTCATCATCAATGACAGCCTCGGCCTGGGCGCCGAGCTCGAAGCACAGATGCAACTGGTGGTCGACCGCTATGAATGCGAGTGGGCCAACGCCCTCAAGGATCCGGACAAACTCAAGCGTTTCCGCACGTTCGTCAACGACAAGCGCGGCGATCCGGACGTTCATTTTGTCCGCGAACGCGGCCAGCGTCGGCCGGTTCACGCCGGCGAACTTCACCTGATTCCCGTCACCGAGGAGGTGCTCTGATGAGCCAGTCAAACGTCGTTCGTATTCCCGTCCGTGATGTCGCCCAGGAGCCCTTGCAGTGGCGTGCCCTGTGCAGCCGCGACGACCTGGTACCCAACTCCGGCGTGGTCGCCTGGCACGACGGCAGCCAAGTGGCGTTGCTCTATCTGCCGGAGCATGAGGACAAGCCGCTGTACGCCATCGACAACCGTGACCCCAAATCCGGCGCGAACGTAATCGGTCGCGGGTTGCTGGGCAATATCAAGGGTGATCTGGTGATTGCCTCACCGATGTACAAACAGCATTTCCGCCTGGAAGACGGTCATTGCCTGGAATACCCGGAACAGCGCCTGCGGGTGTGGCCGGTGCGTTTGAATGGCGATGTGGTAGAGATCGGCGAAGACTGATCCGTGAGTTGAACGCTGCATGAAAACCTGTGGGAGCGAGCTTGCTCGCGATAGCGGTGTATCAGTCAATACCAATGCTGCTGATCCAACGCGATCGCGAGCAGCTCGCTCCCACACGGGATGTTTTACCTGGCAGACATGGTGTTCAAGCATGTCTTTGGCTGAATGTGGGGATAAGCAATGAAAACCGCCGCTCAACTGGTAAGGCTCAAGAGTGTGCAAAACCAGCAGGTCCACAGCATTGCACCGGAACAGACGGTGCTCGAAGCCCTGCAAATCATGGCCGATAGAAACGTCGGTGCGCTGCCGGTAATCGAGAACGGCCAGGTAATTGGTGTGTTCAGCGAACGGGACTATGCGCGCAAGATGGTGCTCAAGGGTCGCTCGTCAGTGGGCACGCCGGTACGCACCATCATGAGCGCTCCGGTCATCACCGCCGACAGCCAGCAGAGCATCGACCGCTGCATGGAAGTCATGACCGACAGCCACTTGCGGCACTTGCCGGTGCTGGATAACGGGCAGTTGATCGGCCTGTTGTCGATTGGCGACCTGGTGAAAGAGGCCATCGTCGAACAGGCAGACCTTATCCGTCAGTTGGAACACTACATTCGCGGGCACTGAGCCCGCGCTGTTCAAGTCACAACGGCTCTTGTGGCGAGGGAGCTTGCTCCCGCTGGGCTGCGCAGCGGCCCCACGATTTCACAGTCGCTGCCCAGCCAAGCGGGAGCAAGCTTCTTCTCCACAACAGCTGTTTGCCATAAGGCATTTCCACTCCAACAGCCTCACCCCAGCATCAGCAACTGCCGAATCAGGTTCGGCGTGCTACCGGTCCAGCGCTTGAACGAGCGCCGGAAGTTAGCCGTGTCGTTGAAGCTCAAATACTGCGCCACTTCTTCGTTGCTGAACCCCTTGACCTGATACAGGTACAACGCCACATGGGTGTGTACGCGGTCGACCTGTTGCTGGAAACCGGTGTGGTGCTTATGCAGTTTGCGCTTGAGGGTCGCCGGGCTCATGGCGAAGGTCTGGGCGGTTTGTTCCAGGCTTGGCGTTTGCTGGACATGGGCGCGCAGGTGATCGTAGACACAATCGACAAAGCTTGAGGCAAAGCCCAGTTGGTCGAGCTGGTTTCGCGCCTCGCTTCGCGCCACCTGAGCGGCGGTGGCAGACACGTTGGGCCAGGGCTTGGTCAGGAAGTGGCGGGGCAGGCGCATCAGGTCCAGCGGTCGGTTGAACTGCGTCTGTTCGCTCAGGTGCACCCAATACTGCTCGACGTAACGCGGCTCACTGTGGCGAAAAGTGCACTGCCAGGGCAGGCGCTCACCGCTGAGCCAAGCACTCATCGCGACCATCGACGTCATGCTTGCCTCCAACACGAAGCGCCAATGTTCGTCGGCGCCGCAGCTGTCCAGCCAATGCACATAGGCATATTGCTCGTCCAACAATAGGCGCGGTGCAGCCAACGGGCTGAGCAAGGCCTGTTGGTCAATCAGGGTGTCCAGGGCCTGATGAAGGTTCTGCGCGTGGCGTAAGGCATGGCTGGCCGGTCCGTAGTGCCCCGGCAACAGCCGTTGGCCGAACAGGAAACTGCTGTCGTTGGCGTCCAGCAGGCGCCGGCTGTTGTCGATCAGGCCTATGAACTGCTGCGGGCTGATGCGGCTCTGGCCGGCCAGGATATCGTCGTGGAACAACCCGGTACCGCGCAGCAGGCGATGGCTGTCGATGTCCCGCGATAACGCCAGGTCGATCAGCGCGGCAGGCTGATAGTGCCCGGGGATGAAACGACTGTCGGCTTCGTACCAGCACGTCTTGAGCGTCATGGAACGGCCTCAGGCACTTTTTGCCAGCGTGGTTCGGGACTGGGCCAGCGTCAGGTTGAGGCGTTTGAGCAAGATTTCGGCGGATTCGTCGAACGCCATCACCACCGACGTACTGGCGGCCAGTCGCAACCGCTCACCGTGTTGCCGGGTTTTGTGGGCCAGGCTGCGAACCGCCACTTCCAGTTCCAGCGCCAGGCGCTGGGCCTGACTCTCGCCGGTGTCGGGCAGCAGCACCACAAAGCGATCACCGGCCAGTCGACAGAGCAGATCCTGACGACGCAGGTTCAGCACCAACAACTGGCTGACGGCTTGGAGCACGGCGTCGCCCTCGCCATGGCCGAAACGCTGGTTGATGGCGGTGAAGTTATCCAGGTCCAATGCCAGCAATGACAAGGGCTGCTCACGCCGTTTGCTGTCTTCCAGGCTGGCGGACAGTTCCTGCTTGAAAAAGTCGGCCCCACCCAGGGGCGTGAGCTTGTCGAATAAACGGTGTTCGCGGAACAGCCGCTCGCGCTTCTCCATCTGTCCGTTGATTGCCAACTGTTCCCGGTGCCAGTGATAAATGCCAAGGGTTAGCAGAATCATGCCCACCGGCATCGGCGCGGATTCCAGCCAGTGATCCCAGGTGATGCTGTCGGGCAGGCGGATGAATTCGTCGAGGGCGTCGATCCACCAGGAAAAGAAGATACAGCCCAATCCCAGGATCAAGTAACTGGTCACACGCCCGGCCGGGCGGCTTTTGAGCACCAGGCCCAGCCAGACCAGCGCCAGCAGCGCCGAGCCACCTTCGCCGAGAATATCCAGCCAGACCCACTGCGTGACGGGTTTGAGCTCGCCGCAGGCCAAGTGCAGGATCAACCCGAGATTGGCCGCCAGCAGAAGCAGGGCGAGTTTTAAACGGTGCGGGCGGAGCACGGAGAACATGGCCGGAATCCTTTGCCAGAAGCGGAATGCGGCCCAGCACAGCAGATGAATGTGACAGTGCGGTGACGAGGGGCGAATGGCTGGGACAGGTCGAATCAGCTCATCGGTTGTCGGTTTTTTTTGTAGCGACCGCGCATCTATCCGACTTCATGGCATACCCATTGTGGCGAGGGGATTTATCCCCGCGGGGTTGCGAAGCGACCCTGAAATCAGGCATCGCGGTGTGGCAGGCAACATGAAGGGGGGCGCTTCGCGCCCAGCGGGGATAAATCCCCTCGCCACAAGTTGACCGACTTCAGATTCTTTGGACCGCGGGAAAAGGTCATTTCAGCTCACTCTGGCCAATCAACCCGCTCTAAACAGCCTTTATAGGCCCAGTAGTCGCCCTCCTGTCACAGAACCGTCATCCCCCACCCCTAGCGTGCCCTCCCAGTTGCCGGGCCATTGCCTGGCGGATGTTCGGATTCCTGGGGGAGGACCACCATGCACCACCGCACAAGCACCGTCGGGCTCGTCGGTTTCACGTTTACCGCGTTGGCGATGGCCGTTGCCAGCGAGCGACTGAGCGCCGCCGAGCAGGCGGCCACTGAGCACGTCGAGGTGGTCGGTCAGGCCGCCAGCATCGACCAGGCCCTCAAGGAACAACGCAGCGCCGACAGCATCAAGAGCGTGGTGCATGCCGACGGCGTGGCGCAGCTGCCGGACGAAAACGTCGCCGAAGCGGTGCAACGCCTGCCGGGTGTCAGCGTCGAGCGCGACCAGGGTGAAGGCCGTTTTGTCAGTGTGCGGGGCCTGGGGCCGGACCTTAACAGCGTGACCATCAACGGCACCCTGGTGCCGGCTCCAGAAAGCGAACGTCGGGCCGTTGCCCTGGACGTGCTGCCCTCGGAGCTGGTGCAGTCGTTGTCGGTGATCAAGACCCTGACGCCAGATATGGACGCCAACTCCCTGGGCGGCACGGTGGACGTCAAAAGCCTCTCGGCCTTCGACCACATGGGACTGTTCTACACCGGCAGCAGCGAAGCCAGTTACGACAAGAACACCGGCCAGACCAGCCCCAAATTCTCGGGCGCCATCAGCGACCGCTTCAGCCTTGGCGACGGTATCGACAACTTCGGCGTGGCCGCCGCGTTGAGCTGGCAGAAGCGCGACTTCGGTTCGGATAACGTCGAAACCGGCGGTGCCTGGGATTTCGAGCAAGGCTCACGCCTCGAAGAGTTCGAACAGCGCGATTACGACATCCGTCGCGAGCGGGCCGGGGGCGGGTTGAACTTCGACTACAAGCCTGACGATTTCAGCAGCTATTACCTGCGCACGCTGTACAGCCGCTACAAAGACAGCGAAACCCGCAACGCCGCCAGTATCGCTTTTGAAGACCCGCAAGCCGCGGGTGAGCTGGGAGACGCCGAGGGCAAACGCAAACTCAAGCAACGTGAAGAAACCCAGGAAATCCAATCCTACGTGCTCGGCGGCGAACGCATGTTCGGGCTCTGGACACTCAGTGGCCAGGGCGGCTACAGCCAATCGAGCGAAGACAGCCCCGGCCACATCGCCGGTGCCACCTTCGAAGGCATCGACGGTTTCAACGGCGGCTTCTACGACAACGACAAACCACGGCCGATCATCAGCCCGGGGTTCTACGACCCTGCCAACTTCAGCCTCGACAAGGTGGATTGGGAACAGCAGAAAACCACAGACACCGAGAAAAACTTGCGCCTGGACCTGGCCCGGGACTACGACTTCAGAGGGTATGCGTCCCAAGTCAAATTCGGTGGCAAAGTCAGCCGACGCGACAAGGATAACGACCTTGACGCTTGGGTCTACGAGGACTTTGACAGTCTGGGTTTCAGCGATGATCAGCTTAACCTCGGGCAATTCCAGAAGGGCACTATCGATTATCGACTTGGGCGATTCGGTCCTGGCATCAGCACCGATGCTATCAAGCAGTTGCTGGGCGGCCTCAATCGCGATGATTTTTTTGACGAGCAGGAGTCGCGGGTCAACGACTTCAAGATGAGCGAGGACATCAACGCCGCTTACCTGATGAACACCGTCGACATCGACGACTGGCGTTTCATTGCCGGCATGCGCTATGAGGGTACCGAGTTCGATGCCAAGGGCACGGGCGTCACCGATGGTGTATTTACCGACACCGAGACCCGTCGCAAGTATCACCATTGGCTGCCGGGCCTGCATGCGCGCTACCAACTGGACAAGAACACCCAGGTGCGCGCGGCGTGGACCAAGGCCGTGGTGCGCCCGACTTTCGGGCAGCTGGCGCCGGGCTTTGTCATCGACGATGACGAAGCGACCTTTGGCAACCCGCAGCTCAAGCCGCTGGAGTCGAGCAACCTGGACCTGGGGATCGAGCATTTCATGGGGCGCGCCGGTACCGTCTCGGCTTTCGTGTTCTACAAGGACATCAAGAACTTCGTCTACAACACTGACCTGGCGGGCACGGGCGCCTGGACCGATTTCGCCGAAGCCCACAGCTACGCCAATGGCGACAGCGCCAAGCTCTATGGCCTGGAATTGGCCTACTCACAAAAATTCGATTGGCTGCCGGCGCCCTGGAATGGATTGCTGCTGGGCGCCAATACCACCTTCAGTCGCTCGGACGCCGAGATCGAAGGCTTTGACCAGGCCAGCGGCACCCAGCGCAAACGCAGCATTGACCTGCCGAACCAGTCGGACACGGTGGGCAACCTGATGCTGGGTTGGGAAGGCGACAAGCTGAGCCTGCGTCTGTCAGCCAACTACAAGTCGGCCTACCTCTATGAACTGGCGTCCATCAGCGACCGTGACCATGACCTGCACGTCGACGCCCAGACCTTCGTCGACTTCAGTGCCCGCTATTCGTTGACCAAAAACCTGCAAGTCAGCCTGGAGGCGCAGAACCTCACCGACGAGCCGTATTTCGTCTACACCGGCCATCGCTCCTACAACGGCCAGTACGAAGAGTACGGCCCGACCTACAAGCTGGGCCTGACCTTCACCCATTTCTAGGTTCCGATGCTGATCACCTGTGGCGAGGGGATTTATCCCCGCTGGGCTGCGTAGCAGCCCCAAAGACCTGACTGTGCGGTGTGTCAGACATCTTGGATGGGGCCGCTTCGCGCCCCAGCGGGGATAAATCCCCTCGCCACTAAGTGCCCGACACACTTGTTTGAACCCGGCTCAATGACAAGGATTTTCCGATTGAACACGATGTTGTTTTTACCCAAGCGTTACCTGCTGGCGATGCTCGTCAGCTTGGCCACGGTCCCAGCCTTGGCGGCTGCCGCCGGCCTCAACCTGAAGTTGCAACCCTGGCCTGCGCCCCAGGACCTGTCGCTTAACGCCTTGGCCTTTGTGCCCGGCCATTCGACGACCGAGCGCCTGGCCAGTGCCCGTGAGGGTTTGTTGCTGCTCGATGCCCAAGGCCGTGAACTGGCGCGCCTGAAGGGCAGCTTCGAGGACCTCGACAGCCGGTCCCTGGGGACGAACGTTCTGGTCGCCAGCCTCGACACTACGCGTCAGCAAGCGTTGCTGGTCAGCCTGGATCCGCAGAAGCGCCAATGGGGAACGCCGCTGTATCTGCCGACACGGGACTTCCCGGTCAACGGCCTGTGCCTGTACCGCGATGAAGCGAGCAACCTGTTTGTGTTCCTGATCGGTGAAGAGGGCAAAGGCGAGCAATGGCTGGTCGGCAATGGCGAGCGCCTGAACGACACCGCGCAACGGGTGCGCGGCCTGCCGTTGCCACCGGACGCCAAGGTCTGCCAGGTGCAGGACAGCGCCCATCAGTTGTTCGTCAACGAGCAACGGGTGGGCTGGTGGGTCTATCCGGCGTCTGCCGAAGCCGAAGCCGTTCGTGTCCCCGTGGCGATGCGCGCGCCGTTTGGCGACATCCAGCAAGCCGCTGGCGCCATGGCGGTACTGCCGGGAGGCATGCTGGGCCTGGACCCGGCCGCGGCCCAACTGCATCTGTATCAGCAAAAGGGCGAGGGTTGGAGCGCCAAGGTCAGTTTGCCGTTGCCGGGCCTGAAAGAGCCAGAGAACCTGGCGGTACGCCCGACGAAAACCGGTATCGAAGTGCTGCTGCGAGACGATGACAATGGGCGCCTGTACCAAGGCGAAATCAACTGGCAACCCACGCCAATGCCTTTGTCGCCGGCACTGCCCACGGTGTCCGCCATTGTTCAGAGTGAACCGGTGGCCCGTCAGGGTGATGCGGCCGATGACCCGGCGATATGGGTGCATCCGACCACGCCTGGGTCGAGCCGGGTCCTGGGTACCAACAAGAAGCAAGGCCTGCTGGCCTATGACCTGCACGGCAAGTTGCTGCAGGAACTCCCGGTCGGGCGCCTGAATAACGTCGATGTGCGGGCGAACTTCAAGCTGGGCACGCAGACCGTCGATCTGGCGGTGGCCAGTAACCGTGATCGCAACAGCCTCAGCCTGTTCAGCATTGACCGAACCCACGGCGAATTGCGCGAGGCCGGCGAGATTCCTACGTCGCTCGAGGAAATCTATGGCGTCTGTCTGTTCCAGCCCAACGAAGGTGAACTGTATGCCTTCGCCAACGGTAAGGACGGTCGCTATTTGCAGTACCGCCTCAGTGCAGCGGACGGTGTGGCGAAAGGTGAACTGGTGCGTCAGTTCAGCGTCGACAGCCAACCCGAAGGTTGCGTCGTCGATGACCTGCGCCAACGCTTGTTTCTCGGTGAAGAAGATGTGGGTGTCTGGGCAGTGGACGCCCGGGCCGACCAGCCGACGACATTGAACAGCGTGATCAAGGTTGGCTCGCAGTTGCACGCCGACGTCGAGGGGATCGCCCTGTACCGCAGCGCGGACCGTGACTACCTGGTGGTGTCCAGCCAGGGCAACGACAGTTACCTGGTGCTCGATGCCGAACCACCCTATGCCATACGTGGGGCTTTTCGAGTGGGCTTGAACGCCGCCGCAGGCATTGACGGCGCCTCGGAAACCGATGGCCTGGAAGTCACCTCGGTGAATCTGGGCGGGCCTTGGAACCAAGGGATGCTGGTGGTCCAGGACGGGCGCAAGCGCATGCCCGAGCAAACCCAGAATTTCAAGTTCGTGCCCTGGGCCGAGGTGGCAAAAGCGCTACGCCTGCCTTGAGCAACGTTGTCATCAACCGGTCACGAACATCTCATCGAATAGCAGCCAGACAGGAATTTCAACCATGCACGCTACTTTGGAACACATGACAATTTGGGGCCTGATCAGCGACGCGAGTCTGTTGGTCAAGGCGGTCATGCTCACGCTGTTGCTGGCCTCGCTGCTGAGCTGGTACCTGATCATCCAGCGCAGCGCCGTGTTGCAACGCGACGAGCGCCAGCTCAAGGGCTTCATGCAACGCTTGCGCAGCACCCAGGACTTGCTGCCCCTGTATCGGGAGACCGCACAGGGGCGGGAGGAAGGCGGCGGCATAACGCCGATTTTCCAGGCGGGTTTGTTGGCCTTCACTCAACTGAACCAACCTTCGAGCGCTCCGCAAATTGTGCTTGAAGGCGTCGAGCGCTCGCTGCAGGTGGCGATCAGTGAACAGGAAGTGCAGTTGGAAAAAGGCTTGCAGTTTCTTGCCACTGTCGGTTCGGTCAGCCCTTACATCGGCCTGTTCGGTACCGTCTGGGGAATCATGAACGCTTTTATCGGCCTATCCCAAGTACAACAGGCCAGCCTTTCCACCGTTGCGCCGGGCATCGCCGAAGCGTTGATCGCCACGGCCATCGGCCTGTTCGCGGCGATCCCAGCGGTGATTGCCTATAACCGCTTGGCCGCCCGCGGCCAGACCTTGTTGACCCGCTACTACGCCTTCGGCAACGAATTGCAGGCACGTCTGCACCACAAGCTGCACGGTGCCTCGGTGAACCTGGCCGCGGCCGCTTGAGAGGAGAGGGCAGATGTTAGTCAAGCCGCAACGCAAGCACGGGCCCAAGGCCGAAATGAACGTAGTGCCCTACATCGACGTGATGTTGGTGTTGTTGGTGATATTCATGGTCACCGCACCGATGCTGACCCAGGGCGTGAAGGTCGAACTGCCCAAGGTCGCCAGTGAGGCACTGCCCAATGACAAACGTCAGCAGATCCTGACCCTGTCGGTGAAGGCCGAGGGTGGTTATTACTGGAACCTTGGCGGCGAATTGGATACCCGCAACCAGACCGACAGCGCCGTGGACCTGGACCAGATGAGCACCAAGGTGGCGCAAGTCGTTGCCGAGCGCAGCGACACCCAGGTGTATATCCGTGCCGACGATCACGCCGACTACGGCCGAGTCGTCGCGGCCATGGCTGCTTTGCAGCGGGGCGGGGTGAGCAACTTGGGCTTGGTGACCGAGGCACCGCAATGACGGCGATGATCATGCATACCCCCTCTCTGCACTTTCCCGCGTTGACACGCCATGGCGTTTGGAGAAACAGCCTCGCGGCAGGGCTCGCCGTGGCGTTGCACGTGGGGGCGGTAGGGTTGCTGGTGTTGGGCTGGACCGCGGAGAAACCCGCTGCCCAGGCGCCTCGGGTGCTGCATACGCAACTGGTGATGTTGCCTGCGTCACCGGTGCCCGTAACTCCTGCACCTGCACCAGCCCCTGTTGCAGCGCCACCGGTGGAGTCCGCCCCGGTGCCGGTTGAAATGCCACGCCCTGCAGCAGCCAAACCCGTCGTGGACCCGCGTGTCCAGGCGCAAAGACTGGAACAGGCGACCCTGGCCCGCAAACGGGTCGAGGATCAGAAACGCGAGCAACAAGCCCAGCAGCAACGTGAACGCCAGGAGAGCGAGCGACGCCAGCACGAAGCTGAGCAAAAGGCCGCCGAACGACAACGTCAGGCACAACAGGTGCAAGCGCTCGCACAACAGCGCGCCGAGCAGGCCCGCCTGGCCGCCGCTGACAGCCGCAGCTATCAACCGCTGAGCAAACAAGCCCCCGACTATCCGCAACGGGCGCTGGACAAGGGACTGGAAGGCGACTGCACCGTCGAATACAGCGTGACGCCGGACGGACGGATCGACAGCCCCAAAGTGCTCGACGGTTGCCACCCGCTGTTCATCCGACCATCCCTGGCCGCCGCCCAGACCTTCCGCTACCAACCGCGGATTATCGAAGGCAAAGCCGTGACAGTGCCGGCGGTGCGTAACACCTTTCATTACCGGATCAAATAAAACGCAAAATCCCGACAACTCAAGCAAGTCCCCCAAAGAACGCGCGTGCGTGATCGACGACAGTGGAGGCGTCGAAAACAAACCCGTTTTTTTGGAGAACTGACATGACTGACTTCACCCCCACCCCCAACGAAATCGCCGGCAAGGTGGTACTGGTCACCGGTGCGGCCAGCGGTATCGGCCGGGCAATCGCAGAGTTGTTCCATGCCCGCGGCGCCAAGGTCATTGCCGAGGACATCAACCCAAAAGTGAGCGCGCTGGAGCAACCTGGCCTGGTGCCGTTCGTGGCGGACATCACTGCGGACGGCAGCGCTGAAGCCGCCGTTGCGCTGGCGCAAGAGCGCTTTGGCCGGCTTGATGTGCTGGTGAACAATGCCGGGCGAATCCTCTACAAGCCCTTCGTGGAAATGACCCGCGAAGATTGGAACTGGCAGATGGAAACCAACGTGACCGGCGCCTTCCTGCATTCACGCGAAGCCATGAAAGCGATGCTGAAACAGCAGTCGGGCGCGATCGTGAACATCGCCTCCTATGCGTCCTATTTTGCTTTCCCAGGCATCGCGGCCTACACCGCCTCCAAGGGGGCCCTGGCCCAGTTGACCCGGACCCAGGCCCTGGAGGCTATCGAGCACGGGATCCGGGTCAATGCCATCGGCGTCGGTGATGTGGTCACTCATCTGCTTGATCACTTCATGGAAGATGGCCAGGGGTTTCTGGCCGAGCACGGCAAGTCCGCGCCCATTGGCCGGGCGGCGTCCCCCACGGAAATTGCCGAAATCGTCGCGTTCCTGGCCTCGGAACGCGCCAGTTTCATGGTGGGCTCGGTGGTCATGGCTGATGGAGGGATGAGTGTTGCGGTAGGCGGTTGACCAGCATTAGCTTTTGTGGCGAGGGAGCTTGCTCCCGCTCGACTGCGCAGCAGGCGCTCTATATTGGGTCTGCTTCGCAGCCCAGCGGGAGCAAGCACCCTCGCCACGGGGTTTGTGTTCACTTCACCTGCGGTAATGACTCGGCGCAACTCCCACCTCGCGGCGAAATATCTGGGAGAAGTGACTGGCGCTGCCATACCCGACTTCCAGGCCGATATCGATGATGCTGCGCTCGGTTTCGATCAGCAGTTGCCGGGCCCTGGCCATCCTCAGTTGGATGAAATACTGCGACGGCGAACGCCCCGTGGCGCGTTTGAACAGCCGGCTGAAGTGGTATTCGCTCATGCCGATGGCCTGCGCCAGGTCGCCAAGGCTGAAGTGATCGGCCAGCCGTTGTTCCATTAGCTGGACAACCCGTTTGAGCTTGAAGGCGGGCAGGGCATTGCGCCCGGACATGTCATCGGCCTCGGCATCCCGATAATGGCGCGCCAGGTGCACCGCCAGGCATTGCGCCACGCCCTGGATCAACAACGCGCTGGTTTCACCGCGCCGGGTCAGTTCCAACCGAATCTGTTCGAGCAGGGCCGTAAGCACGTCATCCCGTCCACCCGAGACTTCCCGCAAGCGGATCGCGGCGCCACCACCGGTTTCGGCAATGGCGCGCTCCAGCAGCGGTAACCCCAGGTAAACGTGCATGACCACGAACGGCTCGGTACCGCTGGTTTGCCAGCGCATTTCATAGGGCACGGGTGACGCGGTCAGGAAAAAATCGCCACGCCGCACCGAACTCGAAAGCCAATCCTCCTGTTCGTCGCGCTCTTCGACAACGGCCTCTCCGGACAACACCCAAACGAGCAACGGTTCGGCCACGGCGGGCACGATGACGCGTTCTTCCGTGCGTTCGCGGACAAAGATCTCGACCAGGACATCTTGCGACGAGATACCGCCGGACGTCGCCAGGCGCTCGCCGCGAATGTACGCTTGCAGACCGGTTGCCGATGTTCGCTGGATGATGTCCATACTCGACGCTCTCAATGCCTGCCGCCAGGCTAGACCGGATCGACCGCCGGCCGGTGCTGACGCAACAGCTCGATCTGTTGGGGTGGAATCAACTCGCGCAACGCCTTATAGAGCGCCCGGGTCTCCAGCAGGTTCCAGACCCGCAGCATGGTTTCCAGTGCATCCAGCGGCTTGCTGATGAAGTCCCGGGCGCCGAGGGCCAGGGCACGCAAACGGGTATCGCGGGTGGCGTCGGCGGTGAGCACAAGGATCGGCAGGTAGTCGTTGGCCGGGATGCGCCGGTTGAGTTGTTCCAGCACGGCAAAGCCATCGAACGCGGGCATGTGCAGGTCGAGGATGACCAGGTCCGGTTCGAAGCTGTTGAATAGATCTAGGGTGCGCAGGGGCTCGGTGCTGCTCAGCACATTGTGCAACCCTTCGCGGGCCAACAGTTGTTCCATCAGGTCCAGGTTGGGGCGCTGATCGTCGACGATCAGAATGCGCAAATCGCGATTCATGCGGGCTCCGGTAAATAATGCTCGAGGTGGCCTAGAAAGGCCTGGATATGGATAGGCTTGGTCAGGATTGCCGTGGCGCCGGCGTCGTGCAGGGTGCGATGCGTCAGGTCGCTGGCATCGGCGGTGATCATCAGCACCGGCGTCGACGCGGTGGCGGGGGAATGGCGCAGGCGCCGCAAGACCTCCAGACCGTCCAGGTCCGGCAGGGTCACGTCCAGCAGGATCAGTTGCGGCGCGTGCTGGCGAGCCAGGTCCAGGCCCATCTGGCCCTGCATGCTCGACAACAACTGAATGCCGGGGCGACGCTGCATCAGCGTCTCGATCAATGCGAGGCTCGACAGGTTGTCTTCGATGCACAGCACTTTGCCGTGATATTCAACCGGAGGGCGCGCCACCGCCAGGGTCGCAACGGGCGGCAACTGGCTGCTGGACACCTGGGCACCCGGTAGTTGCAGGGTAAAGCGGCAACCCTGTCCCGGTTCACTGTGGACCTCGAGGTGCCCCTGCATCATTTCCAGCAGGCTCTTGCTCAACGACAGCCCCAGGCCGGTGCCTTCGACCTGGGGGTCGGCGCCCAGGCGTTCGAAGGGCTTGAACAGTTGATCCAGCTGTTCGAGGGCAATGCCATGCCCGGTATCGCTGACGGCAATGCTCACTTGGCGGGCCTGGACGGTGACGGCAATGCGCACCTCACCCCCCGGCCGGTTGTACTTGATGGCGTTGGACAACAGGTTGAGCAGCACCTGTACCAGGCGTTGGCGATCGGCGAGCACACCGCTGCCATCGGGTAGCGGCGGCAGCTCGGCCAGATGAATCCCGGCATCGGCCGCCATGGGCGAAACCAGGGTCAGGGCCTCGTGCAACACCGTCGAGAGGGCGATCGGTTCAATGTTCAGCGGCAGGCGCCCGGCCTCGATCCGGGCGATGTCCAGCACCTCGTTGATCAGCGCCAGCAAATGCTGGCCGGCGCGCAGGATGTGGCCGACCTGGGGACGCTGGCCGGCCGTGGAGTCCATGTCCAGCAGTTGCGCGAAACCGAGGATGGCATTCAGCGGCGTGCGCAGTTCGTGACTCATGCGCGAGAGAAACTCACTCTTGGCCCGACTGGCGCTTTCCGCTTCTTCGCGGGCGGTGCGCAGGGCAATCTCGGCGGCGCGGCGGTCGGTGATGTCGCGGGTGATCTTGGAAAAGCCGCGCAGGACGCCGGTACTGTCATATTGGGCGGTGATGACCACGCTGGCCCAGAAGCGGCTGCCGTCCTTGCGACAGCGCCAGCCTTCTTCCATGTAGTGACCGTCGCGGGTGGCCTCGCGCAGAGCCATGTCCGGATGCGCGGGGCATTCTTCGGGCAGGTAGAACAACGAAAAATGCCGACCGAGGATTTCCTGCTCGGTGTAGCCCTTGATCCGTTCGGCGCCGGCGTTCCAGGTGGTCACGTAGCCCTGGGCATCCAGTGCAAAAATCCCGTAGTCCTTCACGCCATCGATGATCAGCCGCAAACGCTCTTCGTTATCGCGCAGGGCCCGCTCACGTTCGGCCAGCAGTTGCCCGGCCTCCACCAGGCGAGTGCCCAGCTGGCCGATTTCGTCTTGCTCCGGCGGTTGCGGCAACAAGGGTTGACCCAATGCCAGGCGCTGGGCGTTGCCTTGCACCTGCTGGACCCGGGCGACAATGCCCTTGGACAGGAACAGCACGGCGACAATGGCCCCGAACAGTCCGCAGACCGCCGCCAGCAAGGTGGCGAACAACAGCCGCATGCGCGTGGCCGAGGCGGCGGCGCTACGTTCGGCGAGCAAGGCATCCTCGCGAACCCGCATGGCGCTGATCTGCTCGCGCAGTACATCCAGCACCTGTTTGTTTTCGATCAGGATCGCGGTAATGGCCTCGGTGTCCTCACCCTTGGCGCTGCGCAAGGCGATCAGCCCGTCGAGTTTGTCGGCGATCAATGGGGTGATGGTCTTGAGGTACTCGCGCATCCGGGCGTCGCGGATGTTGTGGTCCAGCCGTTGCAGCGCGGCCTGGATCAGCGGCGTGGCCTGTTCGTAGCTGGGCAGGAAGTCTTCGCGGCGGGTCAGCAGATAACCGCGTACGCTAGCCGCAGCTTCGGCCAACAGGGTATGGACCGTCTGGATATCGCCCTGGACCAGCAGTACCCGACGCACGTCTTCTTCGGCCCGAGCGGTCTGGCGTTCGGTGATGTAGATCAGCACCAGCGACAGCAGCAAGACCACCAGCGGCAGGGAAATCACCACCAGCGCCTTGCCCCGCAACGGCAGGTCGGCCCAGCGGCGAGCGGCGAGGAACCTCATGGCCATTGCCTGCTGGGTTGCGCCACCAACCCCAGGGCAACACCGCGCACGGCCGCCTGGGTCCGGTCCGCGGCACCCAGCTTGCCGATGACCCGTTCCACGTGGGCCTTGGCGGTACCGGGGGCGATACCAAGTTTTTCGCCGATTTCACGGTTGCTGAAGCCGCCGGCAACCAGCCCCAGGACCTGCCGTTCTCGCGCTGTCAGGGCCTGGACCGGGCTTTCGCCACTGGCGCCGCGCTCGGCCATACGCCGCAACAGGCGCGCGCTGACCGAACTGTTCAACGCCTCTTCGCCTCGGGCGACCCGTTTGAGCGCATCCAGCACTTCATCGCGGCTGGCATCCTTGAGCAGATAACCGACAGCGCCTGCGCCGATGGCGGCCTCCAGGTGGTCGGGGCTGTCATCCATGGTGAAGATCACCACTTTGATCCCAGGCTGGCGCTGTTGCAGGATGCGCGCCGCCCCCAGGCCGTTGAGCACCGGCATGCGAATGTCGAGAATCGCGATGTCCGGCTTCAGCCGCTCGCAGAGATCGAGGGCTTCCTGGCCATCGCGGGCCTGGCCGACGACTTCGAACCCCGGGCTGCCGGCCAGCATGCTGATAAACCCAGTGCGGGTGACTTCGTGATCATCAGCCAGCAGTAGGCGCAAGGGAGGCGTCATGGGTGTGCTCCGTGGGTGGGCAGGGGCACGCTGGCCAGCAATCGGGTGCCGCCCTCGGGCTCGCTGGCACAGGCCAGGTGGCCACCCAGCAGGCTGGCACGTTCCTGCATGGCGGCCAATCCCAGGTGGCAGGTGCCATTGGTCTCGATGGGTTGTTCCAAGGCAAAGCCACGGCCGTCGTCTTCCACTCGCAGCGAGACGTGCTCGTCGCTGACGGCCAGTTCCAGGCGCACATGGCTGGCGCGGGCGTGTTTGAGGATGTTGTTGATGCCTTCCTGGGCAATGCGGAACAGGGCAATTTCCACGTTGCCCGGCAGACGAGCGGCACTGTGCTCGGCCCACTCCACCGTCAGGCCCGCGTCACGCAGGCGATCGGCTTCCTTGTCGACGGCTTTGTAGAGGCCGAAATCATCCAGCGCATGGGGACGCAGGCCGCCGATCAGTTGCCGGCCTTCGCCGACACAGCCCCGGGCGAGGGTGAGGATGGTCTGCAACTCGTTCGCCAGTTCAGGTGGGAGAGGCGGGCAGCGGCCGGCGAAACCTTGTAGGCGCTGATGCAGGCCGGCGAGGTTCTGTGCCAGGCCATCGTGCAGGTCATAGGCCACGCGTTTGCGCTCGTCTTCCTGGGCGCTGAACAGTCGATGGACCAGCTCGGACATGGTGCGCTCACGGGCCTGCAGCGCTTCGAGCAGGCGACTGTTCTCCAGATGCGCCGCCAGCAGGGTCGCCAACAGTTGCAGCGACTCGATGTCCTCGTTGTCCGGCGCTCCCAGGGCCACGCTGTTGCCCAGCAGTAAAGCCCCGAACACCACGCCGTCGGAGCCACGCAATGGCACGCGCAAGACCTGGGGCAGGGCGCTGTGGGGATACTCCAGCCATTGCGGTTCGGGCGCCGACGGCTGGGCCAGGCTGGCGAGCAGATCGAGCCGTTCGCGGTTACCGTGGCTGGCAATGGTGCGCAGGGTTGTGTCTGCCGCCCACTCCAGCAGCAGGCCATGGTCCATGGCCATGAACGCGCACGCCCGTTGCACCGCGCGCTGACGCATCGCCGACAGTGGCAACTGCGTCAGTTCATGGCCCGTGCCCAACAGCAAGCGCAGGCGCGCGGCTCGGCTTTGCGACTGGCGATACTGGCTGCGAATGGCCAGGGCACTGCCGGGGTCGTGGGGTGGGCTTTGCATGGTGAGGCTCCAGCGTAAGAGGGGACCGGTCTGGTTCGTGGTGGCGTCATTAGAACGTGTCATCGACACCGGGCCTATCTGCCGAATGGCATAGGCGATCGGCACCGGTTGGCCGATGGCGAAGGCTGCACGAGCCGGCAAAGTGACCTCATTGAAACCCAAAGGAACGCTTCGATGAAAATGAAAACCTGCGCCATTGCTGCTTTTTTCTTGCTGACTGCGCCGCTTGTCCATGCAGTTGACGCCACGCCTTACGTGTATCGCACCGTGGCCGAACAGCCAGCGAACGTGAATGACCGCGAGATTGCCGCACTGTTCGACCGCTGGAATGCGGCGCTGAAAACCGGCAGTGCCAGCGCGGTGACGAACCTGTACGCCCCGGATGCAATTTTGCAACCGACCGTTTCCAACAAGGTGCGCAGTACGCCGGAGCAGATCCAGGATTATTTCCAGCACTTCCTGGCGGCGAAGCCAGTTGGACAAATCAACTACCGGGAGATCCGCCACTTGGGGCCCGACGCGGCGATGGACAGCGGTGTCTATACCTTCACGCTGACCGATGCCGACGGTTCCAAGCGGGACGTCCAGGCACGCTACACCTTCCTCTATGAGCGCCTCGACGGGCAGTGGAAGATCATCAACCATCACTCATCGGCGATGCCTGAGGTGCCAAAGACACTGCACGCCAGTCACTGATATCGAACCCAGTGGCGAGAGGGCTTGCTCGCGCTGGCTGTGCAGCAGCCCCTCTCGAGTCGAGCCCAAAGCCATAAGGCCACCACCGTATTTACACTTTCCTGCATAAATAGCTTGGATTCGCCTGCGAACATTAATTAGAATCAGTCTCATTTGAGACATTCCTTGCGCAGGGCCTCTTGACATGTTTGACGCAGCTACGCCGACGGAGCATTCCCTACACGCGCTGTACCGTGACCACGGCGGTTGGCTGGAAGGCTGGTTGAGACGGCGCATGGGCAACGCCTGGGATGCGGCGGATTTGCGCCAGGATACTTTTCTACGAGTGCTGGCCAGCTCCCAGCCGTTGACCGATTTGCACGAGCCCCGTGCCTATCTGCTGACGGTCGGCAAGCGGCTGCTGAGCAATTTCTACACCCGACGTAACCTGGAGCAGGCGTATCTCGACGCCCTGGCGAGCCTGCCCGAAGACAGCGTGCCGTCTCCGGAACAGCGCTGGTTGTTGCTGGAAACCCTGCAAGCCCTGGATGAACTGCTTGATGGCCTGCCGCCCCTGGTGCGGCGGGCTTTTTTGTGGAGCCAGCTTGAAGGCCTGGGCTACCGTGAAATTGCCGAACGCCTGCAGGTGTCCGACCGCACCATCAAGCGCTACATGGCCCAGGCGTATGAACATTGCCTGCTGGTGGAGTTTTGATTCGCCCGGCCCCTTCGCCCGAAGCCCGTGAAGTTGCCCGGGCGGCTGCTCGTTGGCTGGCCATGATGGAATTCAGCGGGGACGAATTCGACTTCGCCGGCCTGCAACAATGGCGCGAAAGCAGCGCCCAGCACGAGGCCGCCTGGCAAAAAGCCCAGCGACTACGTCAGCGTTTTGCCGGGGTGCCGCCGTCCCTGGGCATGGCAACGCTGGACCGCCCGGCAATGGCTCGGCGCGTCGTGCTCAAGCGCGCATTGGGTGTGGCCGCGGCGGTGCCGGCCGCCTGGCTGTTGGGGCGAGAACTGCCACTGGAAGCCTGGCGCGCCGACCTGCACACCGGCACCGGCGAACAGCGGCGGTGGTCGCTGATCGATGGCAGCACTCTACAGTTGAACACTGACAGCGCCGTGGATCTGGACCTCAAGGCGCGGCGACTGGTCTTGCTGCAAGGCGAGCTGGCCCTCAAGGTCGCAGGCGCCACGCCATTGGCCATCCAGGCGCCCTATGGGCTGATCACGGTCAACCGTGGTGAAGTCTGTGTGCGCTTGAGTGAGCGCAACTGCCGGGTGTCGGTGGTCAGTGGCTCGGTGCAGTTGCAGCCGCTGCACGGGCCGCTGCTGAGGCTGGAGCAAGGCCAGCAAGTCAGCCTCCAGGCAGCGGGGGCTGGGCCCGTGGACGCCTTTGACGTGGCGCAACTGGGGTGGCGTGATGGGGTACTGGTGGCGCAGAACCAGCCATTGGGGGACTTTCTTCGCGAACTGGACCGCTATCGCCCGGGCGTGCTGCGCTGGGACGCAGCCCTGGAATCCCTTCGCGTCACCGGCAGCTTTCGCCTGGAAAACACCGATCGAATCCTCGCGTTGCTCGCGGTCAGCCTGCCGCTGGACGTGCAGACACGCACCCGCTATTGGGTCACGTTATCGCCTCGCAAAAATATGGCGTGAAACGTGTCCCCTTTTTTTGTCTCGCTTGTCATTCAAGGCAACTGAACAAAAATGAGAGCTCCTTCTAATGTCCGCAGTAGTACCTTTGCGTTTTCGCCCGGCCATCGCCGGCTGGCGTCCGCTGTTGAACCTGAGTCTCATGCTGAGCCTGAGCGCCAGTCCATTCTTCATCTCCTCCAGCCAGGCCGAAGACGCTGCCCGACGTAGCTATCAGGTGCCGGCTGGCAGCCTGAGTGCGGCACTGACCCGGTTCGCCGGGCTGGCGGGCGTCAACCTGTCGGTAGATCCGGCCCTGGTCAGCGGCCGCAACAGTGCCGGGCTGTCGGGTGAATATGGGGTGGAGGAGGGCTTTGCCCGGCTGTTGCAGGGCTCTGGCCTGCAGCTGCAGCCGGTGGGCGAACAGGCGTTCATCCTGACCCCCGCACCAGAAGGCGGCAGCCTGCAATTGGCCCCGACCTCGATTCTTGGCGCCACTGCCTCGACAGACGTCGAGGCGTTTGCCGGCGGCCAGGTTGCTCGCCGCGGCTCCCAAGGTCTGCTGGGCTCGCGCGATTTCATGGAAACGCCGTTCAGCATGACCACCTACACCAGCGAGGCGGTCAAGAACCAGCAGGCCCGCACCTTGGGCGACCTGATCGCCAGCGACCCTTCCGTTCGCGCCACCAACCCGGCAGGCGGGCGTTATGAGCAATTCACTATTCGCGGGTTGAGCCTGTTCAACAGTGATGTCGCCTACAACGGTCTCTATGGCGTCCTGCCCACCTACACGATCGACATGGAGATGGCCGAACGGGTCGACATCCTCAAGGGGCCGAGCCAGCTCATCAATGGCATTTCGCCGCGGGGCAGTGTGGGTGGCGGGATCAACGTGGTGCCCAAGCGCGCGACTGACAAGCCGATCACCTCGTTCACGGGGAGCTATGCGTCCAACAACCAGCTCGGTGGTGCCGTGGATGTGGGCCGGCGTTTTGGTGAGGATAACAAGTTCGGAATTCGCTTCAACGGCGTGAAACAATCTGGCGATACCGAATGGGATCACCAGAGCGTGGACCGCGAGATGGCCGTGCTGGGCCTGGATTTCCGCGGTGAGCGCCTGCGCCTCTCGACGGACATCGGGCGTACCGAACGAGATACCGATGCACCGCAAGAGCGCGTCCAGGTTGCCGCTGCCGCGCCAGTGCCGCATGCCAGCGATGTCGATCGCAACTACGCGCAGCGTTGGAGCAAGGCGCGCACCAAGGATACCTTCGGCACGGTAAATGCGGAGTTCGATGTCAACGACTCCGTCATGCTGTACGGCGGCGTGGGGGCGCGTAAAAGCAATCATGAATTCCTTCGGCATGCCGTTTCGGTTCTCAACGAGGCTGGGGATTTCAGCGTTCAACCCCGAGACTTTACCCGTGATGAGAATGTCCGCACGGCCAATGCCGGGGTGCGCAATTGGTTCCATACCGGCCCGGTCAGCCATGAGGTCAATCTGGCCGCCAGCTATTTCTACATGGACTTCGAGAATGGCGGCGCTCGCTACGCCTCGTCACCAAGCAATCTATATGACCCGGTAGTCACACCGACCCCTGTCACCCCCACGCGACAAGATAACAAGGTCTACACCGAGAACCGTTTCAGCGGCGTGGCGTTGTCCGACACGCTGGGGTTCTTCGATGACCGACTGCTGCTAACCCTCGGCGCCCGCTGGCAGCGGGTTAAGGTTGACGACTGGACGAATGACATCAAAGGCAAGACCGCCTACGACGACGAAAAGGTTTCGCCGTCGGGCGGCATCCTGTTCAAGGCCACCGATAAACTGTCCCTCTATGCCAACTACATGGAAGGCCTGAGCCAGGGCAAGATCGCGCCAACGAATACGATAAATGCGGACGAAATTTTCCCACCGTTCATCAGTCGTTCGGTCGAGGTCGGTGCCAAATATGACGCGGGGGCGTTCGCATTGACTGCCGCCCTGTTCCGGATCAAGCAGCCCGCCTATGCGATCGACGAGACAAACCCCGCGAGGCGCGTCTTCGGTCCGAACGGCAAACGTGAAAACACCGGTGTTGAACTGAGCGTATTTGGTGAACCCGTCAAAGGTACCCGCTTGCTCGGCGGTGTGATGTACATCGACAGCAAGCTGACCAATACCACCAACGGTACCTTCGACGGAAACCGGGCGCCCGCCACGCCGAAATACAACGTCAACCTGGGCGCTGAATGGGACGTGCCTACCGTACAAGGTCTGACGCTGACCAGCCGGGGTATCTATTCCAGTTCACAGTACCTGGATCAGTCAAACACCAAGGAAATCGACTCCTGGGAGCGCTTCGATGTGGGTGCACGCTACGCATTCAAGGTCGACGAAAAGAACATCACCCTGCGTGCCAATATCGAGAACGTGGCGGACAAGCGCTACTGGAGTTCGGCCGGGGCCTCGGATGACAGCGAACCTGGCTTGACCCTGGCAACACCGCGCACCTACCTTCTGTCGGCTACCGTCGATTTTTAAATCAACAGTCAGCTCCATGGAAGGAGCTGTTTATTATGAATGACACTGTCGTATTGATATTAACTGATGTTACTTTGCAATTAACGGAGTCAACAATTCGATATAAAAGTTAGTCAATAACACCGTCTTGCGCTGATATCAAAGCGCCTCTTTCGATCTGTTTTTTTCATTGATCCGATTTAATCCGGTGAACTTTTCCTGCGCGCTTATTCTTAAAGTATCGACTCGATCACAGGCATGATTTTATTTGCGATTACTTGTTGCAGTAATTCGTGAATGATAATAGTTTGCATGTCGGGACTTATCAGGGTTGATACTCATGCTGAATGAAAGTGTTTTGCGCATAGATGCTTTGCAGAAAGACAATGCTCATTATCTAAGCCGTCAAGGCCGGTTCGAATCCAATGTCCGCAGTTATCCGCGCAAGTTGCCCCTGGCCATCGCCAAGGCGCGCGGCATGTGGGTGACGGACGTGGAAGGCAAGACCTACCTCGACTGCCTGGCCGGTGCTGGCACCCTGGCCTTGGGGCATAACCATGAAGACATCGTCGCCAGCATCGATCACTTCATGGCCTCGGGCATGCCCATGCACACCTTGGACCTCACCACGCCGCAGAAGGACGCCTTCAGCGAAAAACTGTTGAGCCTGCTGCCGGGGCAGGGGCGTGACTATTGCCTGCAATTCTGCGGCCCTTCCGGGGCGGATGCCGTCGAGGCAGCACTCAAGTTGGCCAAGACCGTCACCGGGCGCAGCAACATCATCAGCTTCAGTGGTGGCTACCACGGCATGACCCACGGCGCCTTGGCGGTGACCGGTAATACGGGGCCGAAGAATGCCGTGGCGTCCTTGATGCCAGGCGTGCAGTTCATGCCGTATCCCCACGAATACCGCTGCCCGCTGGGCATCGGCGGAGAGGCTGGTATCGAAGCGCTGGCTCATTATTTCACCCAGTTCATCGAAGATGTGGAAAGCGGCGTCTCGCTGCCTGCTGCGGTGATTCTGGAAGCGGTGCAAGGCGAGGGCGGCGTCAACTGCGCGCCAGCCCAATGGTTGCGCCGCATCCGCGAGGTCACCCAACGGTATGGCATCGTGCTGATTGTCGATGAAGTCCAGGCCGGTTTTGGTCGCACGGGCAAGATGTTCGCCTTCGAGCATGCGGGGATCGAACCGGACATTATCGTCATGTCCAAAGCCGTTGGGGGTGGGCTGCCGCTGGCATTGCTGGGCATCAAGCGTCAGTTCGACGCCTGGGAGCCAGGCGCCCACACCGGGACCTTTCGTGGCAACCAGATGGCCATGGCCACGGGCTTGGCGACGCTCAACGCCTTGCAGCAACAAAACCTTCCAGCCCAGGCCGAGCGCCGCGGGCAGTGGCTCAAGACCCAGCTGATACAGTTGCAGCACCGCTTCCCGGCCCTCGGCCAGGTGCGTGGCCGCGGGCTGATGCTGGGCATCGAAATCGTCGACGAGCGCCAGGCCCCCGATCGCCTGAACAGTTTCCCGGGGGATCCGACCCTGGCGGTAGCCATTCAGAAACACTGCTTCAATCATGGATTGCTGCTGGAACGAGGCGGACGCCAGGGCAACGTGATCCGGCTCTTACCGCCGTTGATTATCGATGATGAGCAATGCGCCCTCGTGATCGACCGATTTGAAAAGGCCATGACGACGGCGCTCTTGCAGGAGCGCGGTTAAAAGAACTGCCCGAACATGGGCATGACCATGTAAGTCATATCAGTCACTTGATAAACAGCGCTAAACATTTCCCGGTATTGGGAAGATGGGCATCTATTGTTTCGCTGAATGCTATTTGAACTTGCCCAGACATGAAGTCATCCGTAACCCACTGGTTACGAGGAGCAACTATGCAATATCCCGATCGTACCGTTTTATCCAATCGAGTCAGCGAGTTGGCAAGCACGCGCGCCTTGCTCAATTGCCTGATCAAAGAGTTTGCACTGCCTGAAAATTGCCTGCGTTATAACTGGCCGCAAGAGATGAGCGGCATCGCGCCAGGAAGTTACCTGGAGGGGCTGCAATGCAAGGGTATTCCGTTGACCATCGGCTTGCCCAACGGCCAACAATTCTTCGTGATGGTGGATCGGCGCGACCGCCTCGGCAGCCATCGCTATCTGTCCGATGTGTATGCACGTCAGGGCGATGCGCCGTGGTGCAGCCTGGCCTTCCCTGAATTCGTCGCGCAACTGCTCAGCGCCTGCGAGCACATGACCCGCGCCAGCAACGATGAGCTGCTGGACCAAGTGCTGCAAAGCCAGTCCCTGACCGCCGCCATCGTCGCCCACAACATGGATGGCGAAGGTCCCGCGCCCTTGAGCAATTACCTGGCCAGCGAACAAGGCCTGTGGTTCGGTCATCCTAACCATCCGGCGCCCAAGGCGCGCCTCTGGCCGGCTGATCTGGCCCAGGAAACCTATGCCCCGGAATTCCAGGCACGCACGGCGTTGCATCTGTTCGAAGTGCCGCGCGAAGGACTGCGCATCACCGCCAATGGCTTGACCGACGAGCAAGTGCTGGCCGGGTTCGCCGATCAAGGCCGAGCGGCGCCGGGCAGGGCGATCATCTGCCTGCACCCGGTCCAGGCGCAGTTGTTCGTGCAGGACCGTCGGGTGCAACAATTGCTGGAGCGGGGCGAACTACGGGACCTGGGCCCCACCGGCGCACTTGCCAGCCCAACGGCGTCCATGCGCACCTGGTACATCGAGGGCCATGACTATTTCATCAAGGGGTCGCTGAACGTACGCATCACCAATTGCGTGCGCAAGAACGCCTGGTACGAGCTGGAAAGCACCTTGATCATCGACCAGCTGTTCCAGCGCTTGCAGCAGACCCAACCTGAAACACTGGGCGGCCTGTCCACCGTGGCCGAGCCGGGCTCAGTGAGCTGGGCGCCGAAACAGGCCAGCGAAGCCGACGGCCATTGGTTCCGCGAGCAGACCGGCGCCATCCTGCGGGAAAACTTCTGTCGCCGCTCCGGCGCCGACGTCAGCGTGATGGCCGGTACGCTCTTCGCCCGGGACGTTCACTCCCAGCCGTTGGTCCATGAATTCCTGCAAGTTTTCAACGGCCAGGCGCTGGAGGACGAGCAGTTGCTGGACTGGTTTGACCGCTACCAGGCACTGTTGCTGCGCCCGGTGCTGGCGCTGTTCTTCAACCATGGCGTGGTGATGGAGCCGCACCTGCAAAACAGCGTGCTGATCCATGACAACGGCCAGCCACAGCAATTGCTGCTGCGGGATTTCGAAGGGGTCAAGCTCACCGAGGAACTGGGCATGTCCACCATCGATGTCGGCCTGCATCCTCGCGTGCGTCAATCGTTGCTCTACACCCGCGAACAAGGTTGGAGCCGGATCAGTTATTGCCTGCTGATCAATAACCTCTGCGAAGCGGTGTTGGCCCTGAGCTGGGAACGTCCGCACCTGGCGCCGCTGATGTGGCAACGGGTGGAGCAGCAACTGCGCAGCATCCGTGAAGAACTGGTGCGCCCCGCGCCGGAACTGGACGCGCTGATCGCCGGGGAATCCATCGCCTGCAAGACCAACCTGAAGGTACGCCTGGCCGCCAAGGCCGACCGTCAGGCCGGCTACGTCAACCTACGTTCGCCTTGGGGCGAGGAGACGCGTTATGCCTAACCTGCCCGAAACCGTGATGGCTGCCATCGACGGCGCGCGCCGTCATAGCGAAGATCCGCTGGCGCTGTTCGTCTACGACCTGGACGCACTGACCCGGCACGTCGGCGAGGTCATGGCCGCGCTGCCCGCGGGTGTGGAGTTGTATTACGCGATCAAGGCCAACAGTGAAGCGCCGATGCTCGAGGCGCTGGCGCCGCTGGTCAGTGGATTCGAGATTTCCTCCGGCGGCGAAATCGACCGGGTCGTGGCCTGTCCTACGCGTAAACCCTACGTGTTTTCCGGTCCGGGCAAGCTCGATTCCGACCTGCGCGCCGCCCTGGCGCATCAGGTGGAGGCCATTCACCTGGAAAGCCTTAGTGAGATCGACCGCTTGCAGCGCCTGGCGCAACAGGCCGGCCGCGTCCAACCGGTCTTCATCCGCATCAACCCCCAATTGCCATCCACCTTGTCCAGCAAACTGGCGATGGCCGGCACGGCGACGCCGTTCGGCATTGACGAGTCGGAGTTGCCCGAAGCGGTTCGGCGGGTGCAGGCGTTCAGTCACTTGACCCTCAAGGGCTTTCATGTGCACGCGATGTCCCACCAGAACTCGGTGGAGCGGCACGAACAACTGCTGGATTTCTACCTGCAACGCTGGGCCGAGTGGAAGGCACTGGCGACCGGGACCGAGCAACCGACGCACTTGAATGTCGGCGGCGGCATCGGTGTCGACTACCTCACCGGGCAACGGTTTGACTGGCAGCGTTTGTGCCGGCACCTGGGCCAATCCCTGGCCGCCCATGAACAACCGCCAGTGGTGCGTTTCGAGCCGGGGCGTTTCATCAGTGCGTTCTGTGGCTACTACGTGATCGAAGTGCTGGACGCCAAGACCAGCCACGGCGAGCACTTCCTGGTCTGCCGGGGCGGTACCCACCAGTTCCGCCTGCCGGCGGCCCAGAGTCACGATCATCCAGTCATTCATCTGCCGCGCCGACGCAAGCCGCAGCCGGACACCGCGAAAACCTGGACCGTCGTCGGCCAGCTGTGCACACCCAAGGATGTGTTGAGCCGTGGTTGCCAATTGCAAGGCGTCGAGGTGGGCGACCTGTTGGTGCTGCCGATGGCCGGCGCCTATGGCTACAACATCTCCCACGCCGACTTTCTGTGTCATCCGCGGCCGCTGCAGCACTTTGTCAGCGCCACGGCGCCCGGTGCTTTGTTGTGAAAGTGCAACGTCACTGGGTGGTGATCAACGTCCTGCTGGGCACGCTCACGGTCAGCCTGAACAACAGTTCCCTCAACCCGGCGTTGCCGGCATTCATGAGTGCGTTCGCCATTGGTCCGCTGATGGCGACCTGGATCGTCGCGGGTTTCATGACCGCGATGGGCATGACCATGCCACTGACCAGTTTCCTCAGTCAGCGGATCGGGCGCAAACGCTTGTATCTGTGGGGCGTCGCCGTGTTCATCGGCGGCTCGCTGTTGGGCGCCCTGGCCGACTCCATCGCCGTGGTGATTGCGGCGCGGGTGATCCAGGGCATTGCCAGCGGCCTGATGATTCCGCTGTCGTTGGCGATCATTTTCTCGGTGTATGCCAAGGACGAGCGGGGCCGGGTGACGGGGTTGTGGGGCGCCGCGGTGATGCTCGCCCCGGCGGTGGGGCCGTTGTGCGGCAGCCTGCTGCTGGAGTGGTTCAGTTGGCGCTCGCTGTTCCTGATAAACGTGCCCATTGGCCTGCTGGCCTTGGTGCTGGGGTTCGGCGTGTTGCCGGCGTCGGAACCGCCCGAACGCAAGCCATTCGACTTTGCCGGGTATCTGCTGATCGCTTCGGGCATTGGCTTGTTGATGGTCGCCACCAGTCGCCTGCATCACGCCGGCGGCCTGGTCGATCCGTTCAACCTCGCCATGCTGGTCGCCGGCGTGCTGTGCCTGATCGCGTTTGTGCGTGTGGAACTGAGCCGCCCGGCACCGCTGCTCAACCTGCGGATTTTCGCCCTGCGCGGCTATCGCTTGAGCGTGATCATCGCCGTGGTGCAATCGGTGGGCATGTTCGAGTGCTTGGTGTTGGTGCCGCTGCTGGTGCAAATGGTGTTGGGCTACAGCGCCATCTACACCGGCCTGGCGCTGCTGTGTACCGCGGTGTTCGCCAGCCTGTTCGGCCACATGGGCGGCAAATGGCTGGACCAGTACGGGCCGCGGGCCGTGGTGTCGGTGGGCCTCCTGTTGACCGGAGGGGCGACCCTGACCCTGGGCATGCTCACGCCACAGACCACTCTCACCACGGTGTTCGTGCTGATGATGGTGCGCGGCGCCGGGCTGGGGCTTTCCTACATGCCGGTCACCACCGCCGGCCTCAATGCCTTGCCGGAACCGATGGTCACCCAGGGCGCGGCCATGAACAACATCTCCCGGCGTCTCATCTCGTCGTTGGCCATCGTGATCGCTGCGCTTTGGCTGGAAATGCGCCTGGGTACCGGATCCACCTCTGCGCTGCATATCTCCGGGGCCATCAGCGAAGTGTTTATCGCCACCGGGGTCCTGATCCTGCTGGCCTTGCCTGGCGCCTGGCGTTTCCCCGTGCCCGAACGGGCTCCCGAGGCGCCGTCCGTTGCCCTCGAACAACGTTAATCGATAAGGAATTCCCATGACGATTTTTGAAAAAGACCCGCAACCGAGCGCTTCCTCTGGCCCGGGTGCCTGGCTCGCGACCGTCGATGCCGATGTCTGCCGGCGGGTCCAACAGCGCGTAGTGGGCCAACTGCTGCAAACCCTGCTGTATGAAGACGTGCTGGCGTACCAGCACCAACCCTTGGAGGACGGTCGGTATCGTTTCATCGTGCAAGGCACCGACGCCGACCAGCAACCGGTGCACTATCGCTGCAACGGCCTGCGTAGCACCAGCTTCGAGCTGATTCGCCTGGACCATGCCAGCCTTGAGCGAGTGGATGCTGCGGGTCAATCCCAGGCGCCGGACCTGCACCAGGCCCTGGCCGAACTGCTCGGCGCGTTCGAGGGCAGCGTCCACCTGCCACGCTTTATCCAGGAACTGGAACAGACCCAGCTCAAGGACCTGCAGGCCCGCAGCCAGGGCTATAGCGCTCCTCGTGCGACGCACCTGCTGGACATGGACGCGCTGGAACAGCACTTCATGGACGCCCACAGTTACCACCCGTGCTACAAATCGCGGATCGGTTTCTCCTTGCAGGACAACACGGAGTACGGGCCGGAATTCGCCAATCCCATTGCAGTCGTCTGGCTGGCCGTGGCCAAGTCCTGCGGGGCGATGAACCATTCGAACAGCATGGATTTTGAAGCGTTCATCCGTCAGGAAGCAGGGGAAGGCCGCGTGCAGCAACTGGCGCAGGTCCTCGAAAGTCGCGGCCAGGCGCCGGAGGATTACTGGCTGATCCCGGTCCATCCGTGGCAGTGGGAGAACACCATCGTCGCGAATTTTTACCCCGAACTGATCAGCGGCGAGCTGATTTACCTCGGTGTTTCGGACGATCACTACAAGGCCCAACAATCGATCCGCACCCTGGCCAACGCCAGTGCGCCCGAGCGCCCGTACGTGAAATTGGCGATGAGCATGACCAACACGTCCAGCACGCGGATTCTGGCGCGGCATACCGTGATGAACGGCCCAATCATCACAGATTGGCTACAACAGCTGATCGCCACCGACAGCACCGCTCGCGCCTTGGACTTTGTCATCCTGGGTGAGGTGGCCGGGGTCAGCTTCAGTTACGACCACCTGCCGGCCAGCCGCGCCTCTCAAGCCTATGGCACCCTGGGGGCCATCTGGCGCGAAAGCATCCACGGTTACCTCAAACCCGGCGAGCAGGCCGTGCCGTTCAATGGCCTCAGCCACGTGGAGAACCGTTACAGCGAGGGCGAGCAGGCGCCGTTCATCGATGCCTGGATCGCCCAATACGGCTTGCAGGCCTGGACTCAACAGTTGCTGGAAGTCACCGTGCCGCCGATCATCCACATGCTGTACGCCGAAGGCATCGGCATGGAGTCCCACGGCCAGAACATTGTGCTGATCGTCAAGGATGGCTGGCCGCAACGCATTGCCCTCAAGGATTTCCACGACGGCGTGCGTTATTCCCCGGCGCACCTGGCCCGCCCCGAACTGTGCCCGACCCTGGTGCCGTTGCCCGCCAGCCATGCACGGTTGAACCGCAACTCGTTCATCCTCACCGACGACGTCAATGCAGTGCGCGATTTCTCCTGCGACTGTTTCTTCTTCATCTGCCTGGCGGAAATGGCTATTTTCCTGCACCAGCATTATCAGCTGGAGGAAAGCCGTTTCTGGCAGATGACCGCCGAGGTCATCACGGCCTACCAGACTGCGCACCCGCAACACCGCGAGCGCTTTGCGCTGTTCGATGTGTTCGCGCCTTCTTATGAAGTGGAAGAGCTGACCAAGCGGCGCCTGTTGGGCGACGGCGAACGGCGCTTCAAGTCAGTGCCCAACCCGCTGCACGCATTCAGGCCGCGCACATGCTGAGAACCAATCAACTGAAACTCAAGCTCGGCGCGGGGCAGGCCGCCTATGGCCTGATCAGTTCGATCCCGTCGGCGATGGCGATCGAGCTGATCGCCGAGGCCGGCTACGACTTCGTGATCATCGACATGGAGCACGTGTTGATCAACCCGGAGACCGTGGAGCACATGATCCGCATGGCCGAGGCTTACGCCATCACGCCGCTGGTGCGGGTCGCGGACCTGGACCCGAAAACCCTGTTGCGCCTGCTCGACGGCGGCGCCCAGGGCATCGTGTTGCCGATGATCGAAAGCCCGGAGCAACTGGCCGAGGCGATTGCCGCGTGCAAATACCACCCGTTGGGTCGACGCAGCCTGAATGCCGGGCGCCCGGGTTCGTTTGGTAAGTACAGCCTCGCCGAATACGTTGGGCGAGCCAACGAGCAAATCATGGTGGTGGCGATGATCGAAAGCGCCGAAGGCGCACGACGGGCGGCGGACATTGCAGCGGTGCCCGGGTTGGACATGATCCTCGAGGGCGCCGCCGACCTGTCTCAATCCCTGGGAACACCCTGGCAGATCAACGAGCCCGCGGTGCAGCAGGCCTTGCTGGACACCTGGCAGGCGGCCCGCGCAGCCGGCGTCCCCTATTGCGCGATTCCCCGCCAACCCGACGATCACGCCCGCTGGCGTGCCCGCGGGGTGAACACCTTTGTACTGGGCGACGAACGCGGCATTGCGTTCCGCGCTCTCCAGGGCCGCTTGGCCACACTTTCTTCAGAAGGACAATGACTCAAGATGACTACTCTGACCCCACAGGCCATGGGCCAAGCGGCCGACATCGTCATGCAGGACCTGGTGGACTGCCTGCTGGCCGAGCATTTCTTTGGCTCCGATCCCTTGCCCCTGGTGAACGTTGTCGACTGGCAGCAAGCCCATCCCAAAGCGCCAGCGCTGACTGGGCGGCACATTTGGGAGTGGTGCTGCGATCCGGCCGAACAGCGCTACATCAGCATCGCCCTGCGCCCCGGCATTACCCAGCAATGGGAGAAGGTCCCAGGCACGCCGGTGCTGGCGCGCCAGGACGAACAGTGGACGGTCCTGTCCCCGGACGACTTCATGAAGCGTGTGTTCGGCGCGATGAGCGAACGCTTCGAGGACAATGATAAAGGCCTGGCCCTGTTTCTCGATGTGCTGCACACCAGCGTTATCCAAACGGCGCTGTCCTTGTCCCACGCCGTCGATGACCGGGACCTGATGGCCCAGGATCCAGCGACTTTTTTCCGCACCATGGAGCAATGGGCCTCGCTGCGTGACCGTCCATACCACCCACTGGCCAAGGCGAAGCAGGGCCTCGACGACCAAGAATATCGCCGTTACCAGGCCGAATTCGCCCGTCCGGTGGCCTTGAACTGGGTGGCGGTGGATCGCATGCTGCTGCAATGTGGCGCAGGCGTGGGTGACCTGGCGCAGTGTTACCCGGCGCGCTACCTGCTGCCGCAGGATCTGCAGGCCCGTCTCGCCCAGGAAATGCAAGAACGCGGCTTGGCCGACAGCCATGTCGCGCTGCCGGTCCACCCGTGGCAGTGGGAACACGTACTCGACAAGCAACTGGGGGAGGTGTTCGCCAAGGGCGACTGCCAGCGCCTGAGCTTCAATGAAGGCGATTTTTTCGCCACCTCGTCCCTGCGTTCCATGACACCGTGCTTTAACAGCGCCGATTACCTCAAGCTGCCGATGGCGATCCATTCCCTGGGCGCGTCCCGCTACCTGCCAGCGGTGAAGATGATCAACGGCGGCCTGAGCGAAGCCTTGCTGCACGAGGTGCTGGAGAAAGACGCGACCTTGCGCCAATCCCTGCACCTGTGCGATGAGGGCAAGTGGTGGGCGTTCATGCCGCCGCAGGCCACGCTGTTCGACGAAGCACCACGACACCTGTCGGCGATGGTCCGGGGCTACCCGAGCGCGTTGCTCGACGATGCCGATACCCGGTTGCTGCCCATGGCTGCCCTGGGCACGCCGTTGCCGGGCAGCAACCGGCACTTCTTCGATGACTGGATGCAATACCGCAACCTGCCGGCGGAGGCCGAATCGGTCATGACCTTGTTCCGCGAGCTGGCCCGCAGCTTTTTTGACATCAACCTGCGCATGTTCCGTCTTGGCATGCTGGGCGAGGTCCACGGCCAGAACGCGGTGCTGGTCTGGAAGGACGGCCACGCCGATGGCCTGCTGCTGCGCGACCACGATTCGCTGCGCATTTTCGTGCCGTGGCTCGAGCGCAACGGCATGGCGGACCCGGTGTATCGCATCAAGAAGGGCCACGCCAATACCCTGTACCACGAGCGCCCGGAAGACCTGTTGTTCTGGCTGCAGACCCTGGGTATCCAGGTCAACATGCGGGCGATCATGGACACCCTGGCGCAGGTCTATTCGATGCCAGTGACGGGCTTTTGGCTGGCCCTGCGGGACGTGCTGGACGAACTGATCGAAACCATCGACTTCGACGACGAAGCGCGGGCGATGATCAAGCACCAATTGTTCGAAGCACCGAACTGGCCGCAGAAACTGTTGCTCACTCCGATGATCGAGCGGGCCGGCGGCCCGGGCAGCATGCCGTTCGGCAAGGGCGAGGTGGTCAACCCGTTCCGCCGGCTGTCCCTGGAGGCCTGAAGGGCATGGCGGCTAATAGCATGGGAGGGGCTGAACGGGCCACTGTCGACGTGTCCCGTAGTTTTACGGCGGGCGAATGGGCAGTGCTCAGCGGCGCCTTGCGGCTCAAGCCGGCAGGGGCGCGCGATCCGGCGCGCTCCCTGGCAGCCCATGAACTATTGGACGGCGGCGTGTGCCTGCGTTTGTTGGATGAGCTGACACCGATTATCGGCTCGCCATCCCGGGCGATCACCGCCTCGTTGTTGAGCAAGCGGATTGCGTTCCTCGCGACCGGCGCTTGTCTTTATGCGTTGTCGGCATGTGACAAGGGGCTGCGGCTGTCCCTGGATAACTGCATCATCGAGTACGGCCACGACGAAGGGCTCTGGACCTCGTCGATGCCGCTGCTGGACCTCGAACCGCAGGGCTACGTCCACGGCTACCGGGAGCACTGGCGCGAAACGTTGGTCAGCAATTTGTTCGCCGGGTTGCTCAAGCCACTGTGGGATTGCTTCGTCCAGGTCAGCGGCATTTCCCGGCGCATTCTCTGGGAGAACACCGCGGTACGGGTGTACTCGCTGTACGAAAAACGCATGGACAGCCTTCAAGATCCTTCCGTACGCCGCCGTGTCGAGGCTGACTTCGATTGGCTGCTGAACCAGGCCGATCCAGCCTTGTTCGGCCTGGACTACAACCCGTTACAGCATTTTCGCCGCCCCCTCATGCCCCTTGGCAACGGCCTGGATTGTCGGCGTCTGCGGCGTACCTGCTGTTTCTATTACAGGGCCAGCAACCCGGTCGAATACTGTTCGGCCTGCCCGTTGCTGCGAAAGAGAAAAAAACCATGAATGACTCAATCGCGCCGTCGCTAACGAGGGTTACCGAATCGCTGTTGGCGCAGTACCGAAGCATCCCATCGTCCACCGTCGGGCACTTCACGGACGCCGGTTATCTACGGGGTATCCGCCCGTTGTTCAACAACCTGCGCATGGTGGGCAAAGTCGTTACGGTGAAGCTCTTCACTCCGGACGGCAGCGTCCTGCGCGAAGCCTTGCTGCTCAGCGAACCCGGGGATGTGCTGGTGGTGGAGTGCGTGGGCGACCCCGAATGTGCCTGTTGGGGGGAGTTGCGAACACTGGCCGGCCTGATCAAAGGGTTGGCCGGCGTTGTGGTGTGCGGCGCGGTGACCGACGTGGTGGCCTTGCGCACCCATCGCTTGCCAGTGTTCAGCCGCAGTATCAGCGCGTTCACGACCCGCAGCCTTGGCCTGGGTGGCGAGGTCAATCAACCGATCCAGGTTTCAGGTATCACGGTGCACCCCGGTGACATCGCGATCGGCGACGACGACGGGGTGTTCATCCTCGGCGTGCAACAGGCCATCGACCTGTTGCCGAAATTGTTGGCGAAGGAGCAGGCGGATCAATTGAAAAGAACCGAGTTCTTGCGACGGATCCAGGCGGCGCGCTGACGGTCAGGCGTCGCGGAACAGGTCGTGGGCGTCCAGCAGGCGCCAGGCGATTTCGGGGCGTTTTTCCAGGCCACGGCGGATGGCGGCCGGGATCGCCTGCCGAATCTTGCGACACAAGCCAGGCTGTTCCTGGAATTCGATGGCGATGCCTCGCATAGTCCGGACTTCGTTGTAGCCGGGTTCGACGGTCAGACGGATGCCCAGGTTCTCGTACAAACGCTGCTGTAGGCGCTCGAGCTCGGCCAGGCTCTGGATATTTTCCAACCGTTCGAGCAGGCGTTTTTCTTCCTGGCGATTGAAGCAAAGGATGCGCAGGTCGCTGCCAGGCGTTTGCAGCAACGCATCACGCCCGCAATCACAGACGCCGGGCGGGCAGGGGGACGAATCGGGATCGACGCGGTCATGGGCTCCACAAGGTCTGCAACACAACGAAGCCGCCTCTGGTGCGATGGGCTGGCTCAGGCAATGTGATGCCTGGCGTCTCGCGGGTCAACCCTGTCGGGCGGCCATTTGTCTGTCGTGACTGTGTGCTCCAGCGCTCTCCTGTGGGAGAGCGCTTGCTCGCGATAGCGGCGGGTCAGCTTGCATCCCTGTTGGAGCTGCCGTCGTCATCGCGAGCAAGCTCGCTCCCACAAGGGATTGTGGTGGGCCAGAGGGCCTACAGCCCCAACTCGGACAGCCCCGGATGATCATCCGGCCGGCGTCCCAGCGGCCAATGGAACTTACGCTCGTTTTCCTTGATCGGCATGTCGTTGATGCAGGCGTAGCGGTTGGACATCAGGCCCTGCTCGTCAAATTCCCAGTTCTCATTACCGTAGGAGCGGAACCAGTTGCCCGAATCGTCGTGCCATTCATAGGCGTAGCGCACGGCGATGCGGTTGTCGGTGAAGGCCCACAGCTCCTTGATCAACCGGTAATCCAGTTCCTTGGCCCATTTGCGGGTCAGGAACGCCTTGGCTTCTTCGCGGTTATGGGCGAACTCAGCGCGGTTACGCCATTGCGTATCCAGCGTATAGGCCAGGGACACCCGCTGTGGGTCCCGGGAGTTCCAGCCGTCCTCGGCCAGTCGAACTTTCTCGATAGCCGATTCGCGGGTGAAGGGCGGTAAGGGCGGACGAACTTCAGCAGGGGATGACATGGCAACTCTCCAGGCAGTGATTAAGGATGTGTACAGCGGTTTACGAAGTGCGTGAGTCAGTTGATTTCAACCAACAAAGTGTTGAGCACGTTCCGGGCATCGTCAGCGGCGCTGTGATCGCCCATGACCAGTGCGACGGTGATGGCGCCGTCGATCAGGATCAGTAACTGTCGGGCCAGGGCGTCCGGGTTTTCTACACCTTGGTCAGCGCACAGCCGGGTGACATAGTCGAGCAACTTCTGTTTGTGCAGCTTCGCCACCTGGCGGACCGGGTCTTGTGGGTCGCCGGTTTCACCGCTGGTGTTGATGAAAGCACAGCCGCGAAAGCCTTCGCTGCCGAACCAATCCTTGAGCACGGTGAACAGGTTGAGCAGCCGTGCGGCGGGCGTCGGTGCCTTGTCGACCTCGCTGCTGAACCAGTGCATCCAACGTTCGTCGCGCCGTTTGAGGGCAGCCACGATCAGATCGTCCTTGTTGGCAAAATAGCGGTAGATACTTTTCCTGGAGACGCCGGCGGTTTTTACCAGAAGGTCCATGCCGGTGGCCGCGATGCCACTTTTATAGATCAACTTTTCGGCGACATCGAGGATGATGTCTCGGGTGTCATTACTAATGATTTCGTTCATGGTTATTACAGTAGAACGATCGTTCTCCTTGGTCAAATCTTTTTTCATGACGACGGGAAGACCCAACCCCGTCCATGGTGTAAGCTCATGCGTTCTTCGGAATCGACCTTTTGCGAGCCCTATGCCGTCGCTTTTCAAACGCTCCCTGCTGCCCAAGCTGCGCAGCTTTGCACTGACCGCCGATGCCGTGACCATCCTCGATGGCGCCGCCGAGTTCCGCCGTAGCCTGCTGGAGAAAATCGCCCAGGCCACCCAGCGCATCTACATCGTCGCCCTGTACTTGCAACAGGACGAGGCCGGCCAGGAAATCCTCGATGCCCTGCATGCCGCCAAAGCGGCGCGTCCCGAACTGGATGTCGTCGTGGTGGTGGATTGGTTGCGGGCCCAGCGCGGGCTGATCGGCGCCAAGAAGCAGCCGGGCAACTCGGCCTGGTACCAGGAACAGACGCGCACCCATGCCAGCGAAGTGCCGATCTACGGCGTACCGGTGCAGACCCGCGAGTTGTTCGGCGTGCTGCACTTGAAAGGCTTCGTGATCGACGACTGTGTGCTCTACAGCGGCGCGAGCCTGAATAACGTCTACCTGCACAAGTTCGACAAGTACCGTTACGACCGCTACCACCTGTTGCAGAACGCGGCACTGGCCGATTCGATGCAACACCTGGTGCAGCACGGCTTGATCACCTCCAAGGCGGTGCATCGCCTGGACCTGCCGAACCTGCCCAGCACCCGCAGCCTGCGCAATGACATCGGCGACCTGCGCAGTCGCCTCAAACACGCGGCGTATGACACCAACGCCGGCAGCCTCGACAAGAGCGGCCTGTCGGTGAGTCCGTTGCTCGGCGTGGGCAAGAACAACCCGCTGAGCCGGGTGATCGGTGAACTGATCGCCAGCAGCCGCCAGCAACTGACCATCTGCACGCCGTACTTCAACCTGCCCCTGGCCGTGACCCGGGAGATCAACCGTGCGCTGGCCCGTGGGGTCAAGATCGACATCATCGTCGGCGACAAGACCGCCAACGATTTCTACATTCCGCCGAGCGAGCCGTTCAAGATCATCGCCGCGCTGCCTTATCTCTACGAGATCAGCCTGCGGCGTTTCGCCAAGCGGCATCAGCGCTACATCGACAGCGGGCAGTTGAACCTGCACCTGTGGCGTGACGGTGACAACACCTATCACCTCAAGGGCATGTGGGTCGACGAGCGCTACACCTTGCTCACCGGCAACAACCTCAACCCGCGGGCCTTTCGCCTGGACCTGGAAAACGCCCTGTTGCTGGACGACCCCAAGGGCGAGTTGCTGGGGCCGCGTCAGGCCGAGCTTGAACAGATCTACCGGCACACCCGCCGGATCGAACGCTACCTGGACCTCGAGACCCTGCCAGATTACCCCGCAGCAGTGGGCAAGTTCCTCAAGCGGGTCAGTCGGGTGCGGATAGAACGGCTGCTTTACCGGATCCTGTGAAAACCCGCGCCATGTCGGAAAAAGACACCATCTCCATCCAGTTGGTGCGAGAGGCGCTGCTGCAAAGCTGCGTCCCTGGAGCCACCACTGAGGAGGTGCTGAGCAAGGTCGGCATCGACCCGGGGTTACTTGATGATCCCCAGGCGCGGGTGCCGGCCCATGCCTATGCGCGGCTCTGGCGTTTGCTGGCGCGGCGTCTTGACGACGAGTTTTTTGGCATGGACCCGCGCCGGCTCAAGTCCGGCAGCCTGGCGTTTCTCTGCCAGTGCGCCATGGCCCAGCCCACGCTGGCCGCGGGGTTGACGGCGGGGTTGGGGTTTCTGTCGCTGATGCTCGAACACCTGCCGGCCCAATGGGTGCGCCAGCAGAGCCTGGCGGAAATCGTCCTGTTGGAAGACCATCAGGATCCGCGTCGGGCCTTCACTTATTTCACCTATTGGATGATCGTCCATGGCGTAGCCTGCTGGCTGGCCGGGCGACGCATTCCCATTCTTGCCGTTGAGTTACGCTGCCCGGCGCCGGATTTCTGCGACGACTATCGAGTGATGTTTTCCCAGAACCTGCGCTTCGACCGGCCTCGGACTCGGATGATCTTCGCCGCCGAATGCCTGGACCTGCCCATCAGACGCAGCGCCGAGGAACTCAAGCGCTTCCTGGCCCAGGCGCCGGCCAACATCCTGGTCAAATACCGCGACCCGCAAAGCCTCGCCAGCCGCATCAGGCACGACTTGCGCCAGCTGCCGGCCGAGCAGTGGCCGGAAACCGAGGCCCTGGCCCAGCAGCTGTGTGTGTCCGCTTCCACCCTGCGCCGGCGTCTGGCGGAGGAGGGCCAGACCTATCAAGGCCTCAAGGACAACGTGCGCAAAGAACTGGCGATCACCTGGCTCGCCGAGCCCTCCATCAGCTTCGCCGAGATTGCCTCGCGCCTGGGCTTCGCCGATGCCAGCTCCTTCTACAAGGCGTTTCGCAAATGGTCCGGGTCCAACCCGGGGCATTACCGCAGCCTGATTCTCAACGATTCCGCCTGAACCCCTTCCATCGCTGTCATCGCTCACTCATAAAACCGTCATGTTTTTTTGATATATGCCTCTGTGGATACAAGAAAGCCATCCAACAGAGTGATTTATGCAAGTGACCTATTACGCAGTTGAGGAAGGCACGCCGGCACGGAGCGGGGCATGAAAATACTGGTGACCGGCGTCGCCGGGTTTATCGGGTTCCATGCCGCCAAACGCTTGTGCAGCGATGGCCATCAGGTCATTGGCCTCGACAACCTCAACAGCTACTACAGCGTCGAGCTGAAACAGGCTCGACTTGCACAACTCCAGGCATACGGTAACTTCCAGTTCCTGCGCCTGGATGTGACAGACAAACCAGCCCTGCTGGATCTGTTTGCCCAACAGTCATTCGAGCACGTCGTCCACCTGGCCGCCCAAGCGGGGGTGCGCTATTCCATCGACAATCCGGACACCTATGCGCAAAGCAACCTGGTGGGATTCCTCAACGTGCTGGAAGCCTGTCGTGCCCATCGACCGGCGCACTTGATTTACGCGTCCAGCAGTTCGGTGTACGGACTGAACGAGCACTTGCCCTATGCCACCACCGACGCGGTCGATCGTCCGGTGTCGTTCTATGCCGCGACCAAACGCGCCAATGAACTGATGGCCCACGCCTATGCCCATCTCTACGGCATTCCCACGACCGGCCTGCGCTTTTTTACCGTGTATGGACCATGGGGCCGCCCTGACATGGCGCTGTTCAAGTTCACTGACGCCATCATCAAAGGCCAACCCATCGACGTGTACAACGACGGCGAGATGTCCCGTGACTTCACCTATATCGACGACATCGTCGAGGGCTTGGTGCGCTTGATACCGCGGCCGCCTGCCGAGGAAGGCGGCGCACGAAACAAGGTCTACAACATCGGCTTTGGCGCGCCGGTGAAGCTTGTGCAATTCATCGAATGCCTCGAAGAGGCCATAGGCATCCGCGCGATAAAAAACTTCATGCCGCTGCAGTCAGGCGAGGTCGTCAATACCTGGGCCGACACCCGCGAACTGGCGGACTTCGTGGGTTTTCGTCCGCAGACCCCGGTCCCCGTGGGAGTCCAGTCATTTGTCGACTGGTACCGCAGCTATTACGGCGTTTAGCCCCCCTGAGCTTTTATACGGAAACCTCATGCACGAAAGCCCTTATGTGTCGGTCCTGATTCCGGCAAAAAACGAAGCCGGCAACCTCATTCCATTGTTGGAGGAAGTGCGTGCAGCGTTGGCCAATGAAACATTTGAAGTGATTGTGGTCGACGATGGCAGCACCGATGCCACCGCCGCTGAATTACGCACACTGCAAGGTGATGGCTATCGTCAATTGCGCGTGCTCAGTCATGCCCGCTCCCTCGGGCAGAGCACCTCGATTTATCAGGCGGCCCAGGTGGCGCGCGGGCACTGGTTGGCAACGCTCGATGGTGATGGGCAGAACGATCCCGCGGATTTGCCGAAGATGTTGGACTTGGTACGGGGTTCAGAGGGTAAGCCCGGGGGGGTAAAACTGGTCGCAGGCCACCGGGTGAATCGCCGGGATACGGCCAGCAAGCGCTGGGCTTCGCGATTTGCGAACAGGCTGCGCGCCCGTTTGCTCAAAGACCAGACGCCCGATACCGGGTGCGGTATCAAATTGATCGAGCGCCAGGCCTTTCTGCGCCTGCCATATTTCGATCACATGCATCGCTACATTCCTGCGCTGATCCGCCGCCATAACGGCCGAATGTTGATTCAACCGGTGAACCACCGTGAACGCGGAGCAGGGGTGTCCAATTACGGCAACCTGGATCGGGCACTGGTGGGCATTGTCGATCTGTTCGGGGTGTGGTGGCTGATCAAACGCACCCGCCTGGAATTCAACGCACAAGAAACCGAGGTCTGAGATGGGCAGAGAATCTGTGTGGCTGGCCGTTGGTTTCGCCGGCCAGTTTGCCTTTACCGGACGATTTGTCCTGCAATGGCTCTACAGCGAATACAAGAAGCGCAGCGTGATCCCCGTCGGGTTCTGGTACCTGAGTATCGTTGGTAGCGCGCTGTTGCTGGCCTACGCCATCTACCGTGAAGACCCGGTTTTCATTGTCGGCCAGTCCTTCGGTTTCATTGTGTACCTGCGTAATTTGCAGTTGATCGCCAAGCATCACGAGCAGCAAAGCCGCGAACAGGCGGAAAAGGGCTGAAATGGTGCGAATACGACTGTCCTCCTCGCGTTTGGAGCTGCTGGCTTTTGTGTTGTTGACGTTAGTCATGGTGGGCGCCGGTCTCGGTTGGCGCCAACCGATGAATGTCGATGAAGAGCGTTTCCTCGGCGTGGCCTTGGAAATGCTGCAGAACGGTTCGTGGTTCATTCCCCATCGCGCCGGTGAGATCTACGCCGACAAGCCGCCCCTGTTTCTGTGGGCGGTGGCGCTGTTCGTGCAACTGACCCACTTACCGAAAGTTGCCCTGTATTTGCCTGCGCTGCTGGCAAGCGCCGTGACCACGGCCTGCCTGTATGACCTGGGCCGTCGCTTGTGGGGACGGCGTGTCGGTGTCATTGCGGTGCTGTTATTCCTGGCGACCTACCAGACCTACAGCATCCTGCGGACCGGGCAGATCGATGGCTTCCTCGCACTCTGGACCATCCTGGGGATCTATGGCTTGTGCCGGCATCTATTGCTCGGCCCGGCCTGGCGCTGGTACTACCTGGCCTGCGCGGCGATGGGGTTTGGCATTATCAGCAAAGGCGTGGGGTTTCTGCCGGTGTTGATGCTGATTCCCTACGCCTATGCCGTGCGCAACGGTTGGAAAGGGGTGGTGCCGATGCCTGGCAAGGCAGGGCATTGGTGGCTGGGGCTGGCCGTGGCGCTGGCAGCCATTGCGTCATGGCTAGGGCCTTTGCTGTTGATCGTGTGGCAGGGCAGTCCCGACAGCTTGGCGTACGCCCAGGAAATCCTGCTGAAGCAGACCGCTGGGCGTTACGCCAATGCCTGGGAGCACCGCGAACCTTTCTGGTATTTCTTCGTCCAGGTGATTCCCAAGTACTGGTTGCCGATTGTTTTCATGCTGCCCTGGCTGGTGCCAGCCTGGCGCAAGCAGTTGCTCAAGCACGACGGTCGAGTGTTGGTGCTGCTCGGTTGGGTGGCGCTGGTGCTGCTGTTCTTCAGCTTGAGCAGCGGCAAACGCAAGCTGTATATCTTTCCTGCGTTGCCGGCCTTGGTTCTGCTGGTGGCGCCGCTGGTTCCGTGGTTGCTGCGCCGTTGGTTCAGCCAACGTCCGAGGGGCAGGACGGTATTCGCCGTATTGACGGCGGTTTGGTTGTGCGCTTGGTTGGTTCGCGGCTTCGTCGAGCCCCATAAGGAAGGCATCAACCCCCATGAAACCCTCATGGGCGATGTAGCGCGGCTGACGGGCAATGCTGAGTTGGTACTGGTGGGGTGGCGTGAAGGGCATTGGTTGTTCGCCCGGCAACCCATCGTGCACTTTGGGTTTCATAGCCGCCACTCGCTGGAACAATCCGCTGTCTGGCTTCGCAGTCATCCGCAGGCCTATGCCTTGGTGCCTGCCCGGGACCTGGCGCGCTGCTACGACCCGCAAAAGGCTCGCAGTGTTGGCAATACCTCAAGGGCCGAGTGGTTCCTGGTGGGGGCTGATGCGGATAACCGGGATTGCCAGTCGCCGGCGCCAGAGAAAGTTTATTCATTCACTTGGGCGCATCCTTTGTAGTGGTTGCCCCCTGTGGCGAGGGAGCTTGCTCCCGCTGGGCTGCGCAGCAGCCCCAAAGCAGTCAACTCAATTTTCCTGACACACCGGGTTGTCAGGTTTGGGGCCGCTTCGCGCCCCAGCGGGAGCAAGCTCCCTCGCCACAGGGGCCCGCACAGACAACACATCCCCAGACCATTGGCCAAACCAGTCAAGCAACTTGATAGCTTTGACCATTGCCGCCGGAGCCCTTCGGCGCGAGTATTTCCCTGCTATTTACGGTTCCCCCAGCCAATAACAAATACAGAGGGATTCTGGTCATGCGCGATTACTCCTCCGCCACGACGCAGTTCGATTACCTGCAAAGCGTCAACGCCGCACTGCACGGCTCACTCGAGGCTCTCAATGCCTGCGTCGAATGTTGCGACCGGCACGCGTTGCCGGGGCGCATAGCCCTGTTCTGGGAGGGCCGCGACGGCACGGACGCCACCTGGACCTACCGGGACTTGCAGGACAACGCCGCGCGTTTCGCCAATTTCCTGCTCGCCCAAGGCGTCGGCAAGGGCGATAAAGTGGCTGGCCTGCTGCCGCGCACCGCCGAGCTGCTGATCGTGGTGCTCGCTACCTGGCGCATCGGGGCGGTGTATCAGCCGCTGTTCACTGCGTTCGGCCCCAAGGCCATCGAGCATCGCCTCGCCAGCTCCGGCGCACGGCTGGTCGTCACCGACGGGGTTAATCGCCCCAAGCTCAACGACGTAGCTGCTTGTCCCACTGTCGTTACAGTCGGCGGCGAAAAAGGCCGGGGTATCGTTCGCGGCGACTACAGCTTCTGGGCCGAAGTGGCCAACCATTCCAGCCAGTGCGAACCGGTGATGCTCACTGGCGAAGACCCGTTCCTGCTGATGTTCACCTCCGGTACCACGGGACCTGCCAAGGCGCTGTCGGTGCCGCTCAAGGCCATTGTCGCGTTCCAGAACTACACCCGTGATGCGGTAGACCTGCGTGCCGAAGACGCTTTCTGGAACGTCGCCGACCCGGGTTGGGCCTACGGTATCTATTTCGGCGTGACCGGGCCGTTGGCCATGGGGCATCCCATCACGTTCTACGATGGCCCGTTCACCCTGGAAAGCACCTGCCGGATCATCAATAAATACGGCATCACCAACCTCACGGGCTCGCCCACGGCCTATCGCCTGTTGATTGCCGGGGGCGAGCAGTTCGCCCGGTCGATCCAGGGCAAGCTGCGCATCGTCAGCAGCGCCGGCGAGCCGCTGAACCCGGAGGTGATCCGCTGGTTTGCCGACAACCTGAACGTGGTGATCCACGATCATTACGGCCAGACCGAACTGGGCATGGTGCTGTGCAACCACCACGGGCTGGAACATCCGGTGCACCTGGGCGCGGCCGGTTTCGCTTCGCCGGGCCACCGGATCGTGGTGTTGGATGAAAACCATCAGGAACTGGGCGTGGGCCAGCCCGGTATCCTGGCGGTGGATCGCAGCCAGTCGCCCATGTGTTGGTTTGCCGGATACGAAGGCGGGCCGACCAAGGCTTTTGTCGGTGACTATTACTTGAGCGGCGACACCGTGGAGCTGAACCCGGACGGCAGTATCAGCTTCGTGGGGCGCAGCGACGACGTGATCACCACCTCCGGCTACCGCGTCGGCCCGTTCGACGTCGAAAGCGCCCTGATCGAACACCCGGCCGTGGTCGAGGCTGCGGTGATCGGCAAACCCGATCCGGAGCGCACCGAGCTGGTGAAGGCCTTCGTAGTGCTCAGCGGCCAATACCGCGCCGCGCCGGAACTGGCCGAAGAGCTGCGCCAGCACGTGCGCAAACGCCTGGCGGCCCATGCATACCCCCGTGAAATCGAATTTGTCAGCGACTTGCCGAAAACCCCAAGCGGCAAATTGCAGCGCTTTATCTTGCGCAACCAGGAAATCGCCAAGGCTCAAGAGGCCGCGGCGCAGAACGTTTCAGCTTGAACCCAAGGAAACCATGATGCAGATCGACAATAAGATTTTCCTCGTCAGCGGCGGCGCGTCCGGCCTCGGCGCGGCGACCGGCGAGATGCTGGTCAAGGCTGGCGCCAAGGTGATGCTGGTGGACCTCAATGCCGAAGCCGTGGCCGCCCAGGCGCAGAAGCTCGGTTGCCACAGTGTCGTGGCCGACATCAGCAACGAGGCCGCGGCTGAGGCGGCGGTCAAGGCCACGGTCACGGCCTTCGGTGGCCTCAATGGCCTGGTGAACTGCGCGGGCATCGTGCGCGGCGAGAAAATCCTCGGCAAGAACGGCCCGCATGCCTTGGCCAGTTTCAGCCAGGTGATCAACGTCAACCTGATCGGCAGCTTCAACCTGTTGCGTCTGGCAGCGGCAGCCATTGCCGAAACCGAGGCCAATGCCGACGGCGAGCGTGGCGTGATTATCAACACCGCGTCCGTGGCGGCCTTTGACGGCCAGATCGGCCAGGCGGCCTATGCGGCTTCCAAGGGCGCTATCGCCAGCCTGACCCTGCCGGCCGCCCGGGAGTTGGCACGCTTTGGCATCCGAGTGATGACCATCGCCCCGGGCATTTTCGAGACCCCGATGATGGCAGGCATGACACCCGAGGTACGCGACTCCCTGGCCGCCGGGGTGCCGTTTCCGCCGCGCCTTGGGAAACCCGCCGAGTACGCGGCGCTGGTCAGGCATATCATTGAAAACAGCATGCTCAACGGCGAGGTGATCCGTCTTGACGGTGCCTTGCGCATGGCGGCCAAGTAGGAGAATAGTCATGTCCAACGATCCGATTGTCATTGTCAGCGCCGTCCGCACCCCCATGGGCGGTTTCCAGGGTGAACTGAAAAGCCTCAGCGCCCCCCAACTGGGAGCGGCCGCCATCAAGGCCGCCGTGGAGCGAGCCGGCATTGCGCCCACTGCGGTTGAAGAAGTGCTGTTTGGTTGCGTGCTCGCGGCTGGCCTGGGCCAGGCCCCGGCCCGGCAGGCGGCGCTGGGGGCCGGGCTCGACAAGTCGGCCCGTTGCACCACGCTCAACAAGATGTGCGGTTCGGGCATGGAAGCGGCGATTCTCGCCCATGACATGCTCATCGCCGGCAGTGCCGAGGTGGTGGTGGCCGGCGGCATGGAAAGCATGTCCAACGCCCCGTATCTGCTCGATCGCGCCCGTAGCGGCTACCGCATGGGCCACGGCAAGGTGCTGGATCACATGTTCTTAGACGGCCTCGAAGACGCCTACGACAAGGGCCGCCTGATGGGCACCTTCGCCGAGGATTGCGCCGAAGCCAACGGTTTGAGCCGTGAAGCCCAGGATGCCTTTGCCATTGCCTCCACCACCCGCGCCCAACAAGCGATCAAGGACGGCAGTTTCGAGGCCGAGATCGTGCCGCTGACGGTGACCGTCGGCAAAGAGCAGGTACTGATCAGCCACGACGAACAGCCGCCGAAAGCCAAGCTGGATAAGATCAAGTCGCTCAAGCCGGCATTCCGTGAGGGCGGCACAGTAACAGCGGCCAACGCCAGTTCCATCTCCGATGGCGCAGCGGCCCTGGTGCTGATGCGCCAGAGCCAGGCGCTGCAGCGGGGCTTGAAGCCCTTGGCGGTGATTCATGGGCATGCGGCGTTTGCCGACACCCCAAGCCTGTTTCCGACGGCGCCGATTGGCGCGGTGAAAAAACTGCTGCACAAAACCGGTTGGTCGCTGGATGAAGTCGATCTGTTCGAAGTCAACGAAGCCTTTGCCGTGGTGGGATTGGTCGCCATGCACCAATTGGACATCCCCCATGAAAAGGTCAATGTTCACGGTGGCGCTTGCGCCCTGGGCCACCCAATCGGCGCATCCGGCGCACGGATCCTGGTGACGCTGCTCTCGGCCCTGCGCCAGAAAGGCCTCAAGCGCGGCGTCGCGGCAATTTGCATCGGCGGCGGCGAAGCCACGGCCATGGCCGTCGAATGCCTGTATTAAGGAATCAACATGCTTCCGACTGAAGAACAGACGCAAATCCGCGACATGGCCCGAGACTTCGCCCAGGAACGCTTGAAACCGTTCGCCGCCGAGTGGGACCGTGAGCACCGCTTCCCGAAAGAAGCCATCGGCGAGATGGCCGAGCTGGGGTTCTTCGGCATGCTCGTGCCGGAGCAGTGGGGCGGCTGCGACACCGGTTACCTGGCCTATGCCATGACCCTGGAAGAAATCGCCGCTGGCGACGGAGCGTGCTCGACGATCATGAGCGTGCACAATTCGGTGGGCTGCGTGCCGATCCTCAAGTATGGCAACGACGAGCAGAAAGAGCGTTTCCTCAAGCCGCTGGCCAGCGGCGCGATGCTCGGCGCCTTTGCCTTGACCGAGCCCCAGGCCGGTTCCGATGCCAGCGGCCTGAAGACCCGCGCCAAGCTGAATGGCGATCACTACGTGCTCAACGGCTGCAAACAGTTCATCACATCGGGGCAGAACGCCGGCGTGGTGATCGTGTTCGCGGTAACCGATCCGAGCGCCGGAAAACGTGGCATCAGTGCGTTCATCGTGCCGACCGATTCGCCGGGTTATACCGTGGCGCGGGTTGAAGACAAGCTCGGCCAGCACGCCTCCGACACCTGCCAGATTCTCTTCGAGGATGTGAAGGTGCCGGTGGGCAATCGCCTGGGGGAGGAGGGTGAGGGCTACAGGATCGCCCTGGCCAACCTGGAAGGCGGGCGGGTCGGCATCGCGGCGCAGTCGGTGGGCATGGCCCGCGCTGCGTTCGAGGCTGCCCGCGACTATGCCCGGGAACGGCAGAGTTTCGGTAAACCGATCATCGAGCACCAGGCCGTGGCGTTCCGTCTGGCCGACATGGCCACCCAGATCGCGGTGGCCCGGCAAATGGTGCATTACGCCGCCGCCCTGCGGGACAGCGGTCAACCGGCGCTGGTGGAAGCGTCCATGGCCAAGCTGTTCGCCTCGGAAATGGCCGAAAAAGTCTGCTCCATGGCGTTGCAAACCCTTGGCGGTTACGGTTACCTCAACGACTTCCCGCTGGAGCGCATCTACCGCGACGTGCGGGTCTGCCAGATCTACGAAGGCACCAGCGACATTCAGCGCATGGTCATTTCGCGCAATCTTTGAACAGGAGTCCTGCATGAACTACGAAACGATTTTATTGGAGATCAAGGACCGCGTCGGTCTGATCACCCTCAACCGTCCCCAGGCGTTGAATGCCTTGAACGCGCAGATCGTCAGCGAGTTGAACCAGGCGCTGGACAGCCTGGAGGCGGATCCGAAGATTGGCTGCATCGTGCTGACCGGCTCGAAAAAGGCCTTTGCCGCCGGTGCTGACATCAAGGAAATGGCTGAGCTGACCTACCCGCAGATTTATCTGGATGATCTGTTCAGCGACAGCGACCGCGTGGCTAACCGTCGCAAGCCGATCATCGCCGCGGTGAACGGTTTCGCCTTGGGCGGAGGCTGTGAGCTGGCCTTGATGTGCGACTTCATCCTGGCGGGCGATAACGCCAAGTTCGGCCAGCCGGAAATCAACCTCGGCGTGCTGCCGGGCATGGGCGGCACCCAGCGCCTGACCCGGGCGGTGGGCAAGGCCAAAGCCATGGAAATGTGCCTGACTGGGCGCTTCATCGACGCGGTGGAGGCCGAACGCTGCGGTATCGTGGCGCGGATCGTACCGGCCGATGAACTGCTGGATGACGCACTGAAAACCGCTGCGTTGATCGCCTCTAAATCAGTGCCCATCAGCATGATGGTCAAGGAAAGCGTCAACCGCGCCTTTGAGGTCAGCCTGTCCGAAGGCGTGCGATTCGAGCGCCGGGTCTTCCACGCGGCGTTTGCAACGCAGGATCAGAAGGAAGGCATGGCGGCCTTCGTGGCCAAGCGCGCGGCGGAGTTTCAGGATAAGTAATGCGGCGTCTTCATTGACGCCATCGCGAGCAAGCTCGCTCCCACAGGGCGCCGGAAGTGTACGCAGCATTTGCGTACACCACCAAACCCTGTGGGAGCGGGCTTGCCCGCGAAGATGCCGGTACATCCAGCATAGAAGTGACTGACCTACCGCTTTCGCGAGCAAGCCCGCTCCCACACTGGATCTCGGGTGTACACAGCATTTGCATACACCACCGCCCCCTGTGGGAGCGGGCTTGCCCGCGAAGATGCCGGTACATCCAGCATAGAAGTGACTGACCCACCGCTTTCGCGAGCAAGCCCGCTCCCACATTGGATCTCGGGTGTACGCAGCATTTGCGTACACCACCGCCTCCTGTGGGAGCGGGCTTGCCCGCGAAGATGCCGGTACATCCAGCATAGAAGTGACTGACCCACCGCTTTCGCGAGCAGGCCCGCTCCCACATTGGATCTCGGGTGTACGCAGCATTTGCGTACACCACCGCCTCCTGTGGGAGCGGGCTTGCCCGCGAAGACGCCGGTACATCCAGCAGAAGTGACTGACCTACCGCTTTCGCGAGCAGGCCCGCTCCCACACTGGATCTCGGGTGTACGCAGCATTTGCGTACACCACCAAACCCTGTGGGAGCGGGCTTGCCCGCGAAGACGCCGGTACATCCAGCATAGAAGTGACTGACCCACCGCTTTCGCGAGCAAGCCCGCTCCCACACTGGATCTCGGGTGTACGCAGCATTTGCGTACACCACCAAACCCTGTGGGAGCGAGCTTGCTCGCGATGCTTTTTCCAGCCATCACACCAGGTAGTGTTTCAACTCCCGGGCGATGACCATCCGCTGGATCTCGCTCGACCCTTCATAGATCTGGGTAATCCGCGCATCGCGGTAGTAGCGCTCTACCGGGTAATCCTCGAGATAGCCGTACCCACCATGAATCTGTATCGCCGAGGAACAGACCTTCTCGGCCATTTCCGAGGCGAACAGCTTGGCCTGGGACGCCTCCGACAAGCATGGTTTGCCGGCGCTGCGTAACCGGGCGGCATGCAGGATCAGCAGGCGGGTGGCGTTCAGGCGGGTGTGCATGTCGGCCAACAGGTTGGCGATGCTCTGGTGCTCGATGATCGGCTTGTCGAACTGCACCCGATCCCGCGAGTAAGCCAATGCGGCTTCGAACGCCGCACGAGCGATGCCCAAGGCCTGCGCCGCGATGCCGATACGACCGCCTTCGAGGTTGGAGAGGGCGATGGCCAGGCCTTTGCCACGCGCGCCCAACAGGTTGGCTTCGGGGATGGTGCAGTTGCTCAAGGTGACGGCGCAGGTGTCCGAGGCGCGAATGCCCATTTTGTGTTCGGTGCGATCGACGATAAACCCCGGCGTATCGGTGGGCACCAGGAGCGCCGAGATGCCTTTCTTGCCCAGCTCAGGGTCCGTCACGGCAAAGACAATCGCCAGTTTCGCGCGCTTGCCGTTACTGACGAACTGCTTGGCGCCGTTGATGACCCATTGGCCTTCGCGCAGTTCGGCGCGGGTGCGCAGGTTATGGGCCTCGGAGCCAGCCTGGGGTTCGGTCAGGCAGAAGCAACCAATGGCCTGGCCGCTGGCGAGATCGGCCAGCCACGTCTGTTTCTGCTCGTCGGTGCCGTAGTTGAGGACGGGCCCGCAACCCACCGAGTTGTGGATGCTCATCAGCGCCCCCGTGGCGCCATCGCCCGCGGAGATTTCCTCCACCGCCAGGGCGTAGGCCACGTAGTCGACATAGGTGCCGCCCCATTCTTCGGGCACCACCATGCCCAGCAGGCCCAGTTCACCCATCTTCGACACCAGTCCATCGTCGATCCAGCCGGCCTTTTCCCAGGCCTGGGCATGAGGCGCGATTTCGCCACGGGCAAAATCCCGGGCCATGTCGCGGATCATCACTTGTTCTTCGGTCAGTTCGAGATCGTGCATGGCTCAGTTCCCGTGGTAGTCGAAGCCGTCGAAGAAACTCGCCACGTGGAGGGCATCCAGTGCCTCCAGGGTCGGCGGGTTCCAGCGCGGGTTCTTGTCTTTGTCGATCAGCAACGCGCGCACGCCTTCGATCAGGTCGCCGCGTTCGAACCATTGCCGGTCCAGGTGCAGCTCCAGGGCAAAACAGTCTTCCAGGCTCAGGTGCCGCCCGCGCCGCAGCATTTCCAGGGTCACGGCCATCGCCAGGGGCGAACGGGTTTCCAGCAGGTCGGCGGTCTTGACGGCCCACTCATGGCTGTTGGCGACCGTGACCTGCCGCAGCTGTTCGACCATGCTCGGCACGTCGGGGAGGGCAAAAAAGTGATCGATGACCGGACGCAGGTCGGCCAGGGGCGGGGCGGGCAGTTGCTGCATGCCGAGTTTCGCCAGCAGGCTTTGCAGGTCCTTGAGCGGTGTGTCGTGCCACTCCAACCGATCGAGGCGCGCGTCGAGCTGTTCGAGTTTGTGGCTGTCCAGGTACCAGTCGGCCAGGCCGCAATACAACGCGTCGGCTGCGCGGATTTGCACGCCGCTGACGCCCAGGTAGATACCCAGTTCGCCAGGAATGCGCGGCAGGAAGTAACTGCCACCCACGTCCGGGAAGTAACCGATGCCGACCTCCGGCATGCCCAGGCGGCTGCGTTCGGTCACCACCCGCAGGTCGGCGCCTTGCGCCAGTCCCATGCCGCCGCCCAGGACGAAGCCGTCCAGCAGGGCGAGAACCGGTTTGCGGTAGTGGTGGATCGTCAGGTCGAGGGCGTACTCCTCGACGAAAAAGTCTTGATGCAGCGTATCGCCCTGCTTGTGGCTGTCGTACAGCGAGCGGATATCGCCGCCCGCGCAAAACGCCTTGTCGCCGGCGCCGCGCAATACCACCGCGTGGATCTGTGGGTTGAGGGCCCAGCTATCGAGTTGTTGTTGCAAGCTGCGCACCATGCCCAAGGTCAGGGCATTGAGGCCGGCGGGGCGGTTCAGGGTCAAGTGGCCGATATGGTTGCGGACTTCGACCAAGACCTCACGGGCCATGGTTTCGACGGTCCCTGCGGCTTGGGATGAAACCTGAGCAGTCATCGCTAACTCCCTGCTTTTACTGTTCTTTATAAATTGCATTGCGCGTATAGGGCCGGGATCGTAACAGCGCAAATTTGCATTGCACAACCGGGATACGTGCAGGTCCTGTCTGCATATTTATAGCAGCCACAGGATCAACCGCGACCCGACAGCACCTCCGTGATGCTCCGGCGCTTGGCGTTGCGCTCGCTGATATGGATCAATTGCTCGAGATCTTCAGGGGTTACGTCGAAGAAAGCCTCCATCTCCGCCAAAGCCAGTTTCAAATCCTCGGGGGTGATGGCCTGGCGGTCGACAGGGGGATGGTCGGCAGGGATGACGGCCATCGGTTCAGCCGCCCGTTTCGGATAACGCACCCGCGTCAGGTTGTTGTAGGCCAGCGCGCTGACAAGCAGGGCGGAACCGGCCAGCATGGCGGCACCGACGGCCTGCCAGTCCAGGGCAATCATGGAGGAATCTGCCAGCACCAGCGTTGCCGCCACGGCGCCCGCCGGAGGGTGCACGCAACGCAGCCAGCACATCAACACCAGCGCCATGCCAGCGGCCAGGCACGCACTGCCCAGCGTGCGGCCCAGCACATGGGCCACCAGCAGTGCCACGACAGATGCGCACAGGTAGCCGCCGACAATCGACCAGGGTTGGGCGAGAGCCCCCGAAGACACGGCAAACAACAGCACCGCGGAAGCGCCGAGAGGGCCAATCAGATGTTGCGCCACCTCGAGGCCATAGACCTGGCTGCAGAGCCAGACACTGAACATCGTCCCCAGGGCCATGCCGATGGCGGCGCGACTCCATTCGGTAGGACGGGTATTGATAGCAGCGGGGAACCAGCGAGCAAGCATTAAGCGAAGATCCAAAAAACGAACAAAAAAAGGGGCTTACGGGAAGATCCCTGAAAGCCCTTTAAGTGTTCCAACAATTGGGGGAGGAACGAGGCACAGTGTGACGATCGCGCCCCTCGCTTACAAATTCATATTAATGCTGCTTGAGTGCATTTATTTTGAGGTAAGGCGATTTCACGCGCTTTTGGACGCTTTGAACCAGGTTTGCGCGGCGATGGGCAGGTCGCGCGATTGCCCGCGCCCCATCGGGAAATAGCTAAACCCTTTGTCGGCCATGCGTTCCGGGTCATACAGGTTGCGCCCATCGAAAATCACCGGTGCCTTGAGCCGTTGCTGGATCAGGTCAAAGTCCGGCGCCTTGAACGGCTGCCATTCGGTGCAAATGACCAGCGCATCGGCGCCCGGCAATACCGATTCCGGCGTGCCCATCAGCAAGAGCTTCGACTCATTGGGATAGAGCAGTTGGGTCTGCTGCATCGCCTCCGGGTCAAAGGCACGCACGCTGGCGCCGGCGGCCCACAACGACTCCAGGAGCGTGCGGCTCGGAGCATCGCGCATGTCATCGGTGTTGGGCTTGAAGGCCAGGCCCCAGAGCGCAAAGGTTCTGCCCCGCAGATCGCCCTTGTAGAACGCGTTGATGCGTTCGAACAGCTTGTGCTTCTGCCGTTGGTTGATGGTTTCCACCGCTTGCAGCAGGTCGCTGGAACAGTGGGCCTGCTCGGCGGTGTGGATCAGGGCGCGCATGTCCTTGGGAAAACACGAGCCGCCGTAGCCGCACCCCGGGTAAATGAAGTGATAGCCAATGCGCGAGTCAGCGCCGATGCCCAGGCGCACGGATTCGATGTCGGCCCCCAGGTGTTCGGCCAGTTCGGCGATCTGGTTGATGAAGCTGATCTTCGTCGCCAGCATGCCATTGGCGGCGTATTTGGTCAGTTCGGCGCTGCGCAGGTCCATGAACAGCACCCGGTCGTGGTTGCGATTGAACGGTGCGTACAGGTCGCGCATGATTTCACGGACCTCATCGCGCTCGCAGCCGATCACGATGCGGTCAGGGCGACGGCAATCGGCGACCGCCGAGCCTTCCTTGAGAAATTCCGGGTTGGAGGCAATATCGAACTGCAACAGCCGACCGGCCTTGAGCAGGCATTTGTCGATGTGGGCCCGAAGGACGTCGCCAGTGCCGACCGGCACGGTGGACTTCTCCACCACGAGCACCGGTTGCTCGCGATAGCGGGCGACTGCTTCACCGACCGCCAGGACCTGGCACAGATCGGCCGACCCATCCTCCCTGGAAGGTGTGCCCACCGCGATAAACAGCACCTGGCCATGTTGCACGGCAAGCTGTGGGTCACTGGTGAAGTGCAATCGTCCGGCTTCCAGTCCTTCACGCACCAGCGCTGCCAGGCCGGGCTCGTAAATACTCACCTGGCCCTGGCGCAGGCTTTCGACTTTCTGCTCGTCAATGTCCATGCACACCACGTCATGGCCCACTTCGGCCAACACGGCGGCTTGCACCAAGCCGACGTAACCACTTCCGAATACACTGATTTTCATGACGAGCTCCCTGGATTCGCGGGTGGGCAGACAGGCACAACCAGCGGTTCGCCGCAGTGCGCTGGACCGAGAATAAGTCGGGGATGTTGCAGTTCACTTACAGTCCGTGGCCTTCCTGGTTTTCAGTGGAAGGAAGTAGGCCGCCCAACCGAGCATCATCAACACCAGATTGCTGGCATCACGTAACAGCAGGCTGCCTGTTGCCCGTCGTACTTCCCTGGCACTGACGCGACCACGGGCCATGTCGAGGCGGGCGAAACCGTGCAGGTGGCGAAGCACATCGAACGCCATGAGCGCCGATGCAGCCAGGAAATAGAGGATTCGTTGCCAATACGGGACGCCCAGTGCCCGTAGCAAGTCCGTGGTGACGTGCTGATGCGCGACTTCTTCCTGGCAATGCCAACGCCAGAGGCGCGTCTGTGACGATTCCCTGGTCGAGAGCAGGCCGCCCTTGCGCAAGGCAACCCCGGAGATCACCGCCGTCACATGTTCGAACGCCGCAGCCAAGGCCAACTGCGCATGCAGTGACCATTTCGATTGCAGGGCTTCGAGATCCTTCTCGATCTCGAGTTCGTACTGCTTGACCTCAAAGCCTTGCTTCTCCAGCTGCTGGTTGTAGAGCCTATGGGCTCGCTGGTGGGCTCGTTCCTCGACGACAAAGCGGCGTGAGTCGTCGGCAAGCGCCGAGGTCTGTTGCAACTGCGCGGAGGATTTCTCCACCACCGAGATCACGAACTGTTCGCCGGCAGGTAGCAGGACCGAGAACGCGTCGAACAGGTAAGTCTTGATCGGCGTGTCGTTCCAGAAGGGCTTGAAGGAGGCATCGTCGCCCAGGGGGTCTTTCATCGTCTACTTCCAGAGTCGGGGACCAAGTTGCATCCAGGTGGTCACGAAGGTGGGCAGGTCCGTCACGCCGCCTGGCTTGTTCCTGGTCAGTGCCCTCGATTGAGACAAGGCGTGGAACCAGCGGGTCGCCGGCGCATGGTGGTGCGTGCGATGCAGCGAGCGGTGCAGGACAAGCCAGGAGACTACGCTGGGCAGGTACACGTCTGTGGTGATCTCGGCAGGCGCGCGGCGCGGGCCTTCGGTCGAAATCGATACGCCATAGTGCTCGGCCTGGGTCAGCCAGAAATCCAGCCAGGAAAACAGGCAATAGGGCAGCACGTAGGCGCATATGACTTGTCGAGGTGCTTCATGGATGCCAAACACCAGCGCGGCAACGAAAACGACGATCAGGGCATTGTTCCAGCGCCAACGCCAGACGGCGTGGGAGGGGAGGTAGTGTCGGGAGATCCTGTTGGTGGAGATCGACACCCACAGTTGCTCGGCGGCACCCAACAGGCAGATCAGGCGTGTCGGCCATGTCTGTTGGTACATCAGCCCTTCGGGGTCATCGATCTGGCAGGTTTTGCGATGGTGTTCCAGGTGAAAGTAGCGGTAGCCCACGAAGTTGGCGGCAAAAATCGCAGCCGCCAGGACACCCACGGCATCGTTGAGACGCGTGCCGACGAGAAACTGGCGATGCACGCCTTGATGCTTGATCTCCTGGACACCGATCATCAGCAGCGCCTGGACCACCATCAACGGAACAGCGGCCAGCCATCCGAATGCCTCGCGCGCAGCCAGCCAGGCGATCGCAGCCGTATTCAAGACGCACAGCGCCAGGAACAGATAGCTGGGCAGGTTGGAACTTGATGAAGGCAGGGCCACCGCGTGCTTATGCATGGTTACAGGCACACGAAGATCAGTTTTTTCATGCGTTGCAGCCAGGGCAGCGGCACTTTCTTCCAGATGAACGAAAGCCCCGACAGCGGTACTTTGCCCAAGATCAGCACGCCGACGTCCAGCGACGGTTCATGGGGGAAGTAGTTGTCCTTGATGGCGACTATCTTGCGAAAACCTTTCTTGAAGTAATACCGCAACTGCGGATCCAGAGGCAGGCCCTGGCGCTCGCTACGCACATACTGCGCGACTGTGATATCCGGGTTTTTCGAAAGCCAGCTGCGCAGCCCCGGGACGGGGGAGCCGAGATAGATGTTCGACCATCCCTGTTTCAATGCGTAGGGCCAGAAGAACTCGAAAATCGCATTGGCTGCTCTCGGGTCGACGCTGCTCAAGCTGATGCCGAACAACGTGCCCGTCCTGATGGCATCATCACCCTGCTGTTTTCTCGCGCAGTCTGCCCAGGTTGGGCACTGACGTATGAGTTCGTGTCGGGTGGGCTTCATGAACAACGACGCCAGCGCGGTGCCGGTACGGCGGCAAAACGCTCCGACGCTCAGGGCAGGGAATGCGGCGATTCGGGAGGCCAGCATGACGGCGTCGGCACGCTGGTCATCTGTCCATTTTTTTTGTTCGAGTTCGAGTAGCGAGGGCACATCGGCACGGGACAGAAACCGGACGTCGATTTCACCTTCACGGGGGATTGCTTGTGCGTTTCCCCCTGGGTCCGGGTCTTCGCAGGTCTGTTTTTTTAGAAATACTTGCATCAGGTTGACGGCTCACCGGCTGGATTGGACTGTATCTAGCGGTGCCAACCGTATGGCATCTGTGTGAAGCGCTGATGACAAAATGAATGTATGAGGAGGGGCGCCTAATTCGCATCCAACCGGTAACCGGCCGGCAGTTCCGCCACAAACTCACCGACCACCTCCCGGGTCAGGCTGACGATGTCTTCCACCCGTTCCATTCCCGCGCCGGTTCGCCAACTGGCCACGATATCCATCACCGATGGCAGCGGCACGCCGTCCACCAGGGTCAGTGTGCCCTGGGCCAGCTCGCCCAGGACCAACGCCGCCGGCATGGCGCCAATGCCAAAGCCGTCGCGAACCAGGCGGGTGATAGCCGATGCCGAGTTCACACAATTGATGCGCGGCGAGACAATGTTGGCCGAGTGCAGCAGGTTGAGGATGTCCTGGTGGGGCCGCGAGTTGCGCGAGAAGGTCACGATGCGTTCCTGGGACAGGTCCTCCAGCGACGCATAATGCCGGTCGTACACGGAGCCGGTGCGCACCACCCAGTGCATGGGGTAGCGGGTCAGCAGGGCGTTGCGCACGCTGTCGAGGCGCAGGATGTCGGTCTGGAAAATGATGTCCTGGTAGCCTTTCTCCAGTTGTGAGCACAGGTTGCTCGCGGTGTCGGCCGAGAGCTCGATTTCCAACGCCGGATAACACGCCATCAGGCGGGTAACCAAAGGACTGAGCCAGGTGTGGATCACCGTATCCATTGCGCCAATGCGGATCCGGCCGCGCACCTGGCGAGGGTCCTTGATCACCGCCTTCATGCCTTGCACGGTGTCCATGATGCGCTCGGCGTATTCCAGCACCCGCTGTCCTTCGGAGGTCAGCGATACACCCTTGGAGTCGCGCACGAACAGGCGCACGCCCATTTCGTCTTCCAGGGCCGCGATTCGGCTGGAAATGGACGCCTGAGTGGTGAACAGCTTTTCCGCGGTGAGCCGAAAACTCTTCAGGCGGGCGACCCAGACGAAGGTTTCGAGAAACTTGATGTTCACGTAGGTCGGTTCCTTGAAGCAGTCATGAGGGTTGCTGAAAGCGTAGATGATGTACCGAGGTTGCCCGCGACGGCGGGCTACACCCTGGCCGTCACATACTGGATCACATCGTGAAGCTCGCTTGAATCCGGCACGTTGGTCGCAGTCGCTTCAGTGTTGCACCATGGATAATCCAGCCTCGATACCCACGCCATAATCGCCGGCAGATCGGTTGCCGGCAGGGTTTTCATGTGTTCGATGGTAATAGTCAATCGCTCGGCCAGTTTCGACGTCGGGTCGAACTGCCAGTCATACACGCCACACCCGACACGAGCCTCACCACTGTTCTTGTCCGACATCGCCACCAGCCATTTGCACTGGAACACGTTGGCGTCCGTTGCCGGTGGGGCTCCCAGGCAAAACGTGTAGACGTTTTCGAAGGTCTGGCCAAAGCGCCTGACCAGCACATCGCCAATGGCGGCGCGGCCTTCAACGTGGTCGGGGAACGAGATAGAACCCGTGCGCACGATCATGTCCAGAATGGCTTCCGCCGCGAAGGCCTGGTCCAGCAGGTGAGGGCGGTTGCCGTCCTTGGCGGTTATGTACTGCTGAATCGACAGCTGAGGCGTATTCATCGGGTGTCCTTATCAAGTTGAGCGCGGCCTCGTCCGAGGCTTACAAATCACTGTTCCATAAATCCGTCACCAACATGCAGCCGGGGGCGTGGGTGATGCACAGCGGTGGGCGCGAGGCCTGGACCACCGATTGAGGCGTCACACCGCAGGCCCAGAACACCGGGATCTCGTCCGCTTCGACGGGCACGGCGTCGCCGTAATCCGGCTTGTCCAGGGACTGAATGCCAATCAGCGACGGATCACCGATATGGACCGGTGCGCCATGGACATTGGGCATGCGGCCGGTGATCTGGATCGCCTGGATGGCGGCGGCGGCTTTCATCGGCCGCATGGTCACCACCATTTTGCCAGACAGGCGAGCGGTGGGGCGTGTGTCGATGTTGGTCCGGAACATCGCGACGTTGCGTCCCAGATCAATGTGCCTGAGACGGATGCCTGCCTCCAGCAAGGGTTGCTCAAAAGAGAACGAGCAGCCAAGGGCGAAGGCCACCAGGTCGTCTTGCCACAGATGCTCGATGTCCTGCGGTTCCTCGGTCAACTCACCGCGGCGATAAACCCGGTATTGAGGCACCTCATGACGGATATCGATGGGGGCGCCCAGGTTACGGAAAAACGGATCCCCAGGCTCGGTCACGTCGAGCAACGGGCACGCCTGGCGGTTGAGGGTGCAATAGCGCAGGAACTCGTTGGCCCAGTCGCTGGGCAGAATCACGATATTGGCTTGTACCCGACCCTGGCCCAGGCCGCTGGTATGGCCCTGGTATTGGCCGGCGGCAATGTGTTGGCGCAGGGCGAGCGGGGCGCACTGCTGCAATTGTTCGAAGGACAGGGCGGGTTGACTCATCACGACATCTCCAAAAGTTCGTAGGTCTTTTTTAGAGAAGCGTGGCAATGCCGTCCAACAAGGAAAATTGGTACCCCCCACAACTAAAAGTTATTCCAGAGCCGGCGGACTGTTCAGGCCAGGCACCGCCACCATGCGTTGCGGCCCGACGTCGAGGGCATATTGGCCCACCACCTGGCGACTCATCTGAACGATGCGCTCGATCAGCTCCAGGCCCACGCCGGCGCGCCACGAAGCCACGACATGCAGCTGGGGCAGGGCAGTGCCGGGCTCGAGCTGGATCAACTCGCCGCTGGCCAGGGGCTTGGCCACCAGCGCGGCGGGCAAGGCGCCAATACCAAAGCCGTCGCGTATCAGCCGGGTCATGGCCGAGACCGAGTTGACGCAACTGACCCGCGGCGCGCCGACGCCATGGGCGTACAACAGATTGAGCACGTCCTGATGAGGTCGCGAGTGTTTGACGAAGGTGATGATACGCTCGCTGGCCATCTCGAGCAGCGACGCATAGGGCCGGGCATAGATCGAGTGGCTGGCGGCGATCCAGTGCATGGGATAGTGCCCGAGCTCAAGGTTACGCACGCTTTCGTGGCGGATCAGGTCAGTCTGGAACACGATGTCCAGGTAACCTTTTTGCAGTTGCTCGCAGAGATTGCGCGCAGCGTCGGCGGTGATTTCGATTTCCACGCTGGGGAAGGCCTGCATCAGCATCGACATCAACGGACTGAGCCAGGTGTGAATCACGGTATCCATCACGCCGATACGCACCAGGCCTTGCTGCGGGCTGGTGGTGTCCAGTGACTGCTTCAACGCACGTTGGACTTCGAGCATCTGTTCGGCGTAGTCGAGCACCTTGAGGCCTTCAGGCGTCAGCGAAACCCCGCGCGAATCCCGCACGAACAGGCGCAGGCCCAATTCCTCTTCCAACGAAGCGATCCGGCTGGAGATCGCGGCCTGGGTGCTGAACATTTTTTCGGCGGTGAGACTGAAGCTTTGCAGCCGGGCAACCCAGACGAAGGTTTCGAGGAATTTGAGATTCATGGCGGCTCTCTTGGCGCGTGTGGTTCTTATGTTTGCAATTGTTACTCCAGATCGGGCCACAGGACGCATCAAATTTTCTTATGTCCGATCTCGCTTTTTTCCCGTTTGACGCTGCCCGGATTCGCCGCAAAGAATCCTCTCCACGACGCAGGCCACTGCGTCTGCATCCCCAACGACACCGCCTTCACAAAAAAATAACGAGGCGTGTCCGTCATCTTCGCTTGCTGCCGCAGGAACCTCCCATGGAAAAGACCATGACTGACTGCGTACCGACAGAGACAGGCCGCACCGGCCCGTTCAGCTGGTATGGCCCTTTGTCGAAAAATGAAAAGCGCACTTTCTGGAGTTGCAAGATCGGCTATGCCCTGGACGGCATGGATACGCAAATGCTGAGTTTTGTCATTCCGACCCTGATCGCGACCTGGGGCATTTCCAAGGGCGATGCCGGGCTGATTGGCACCTGTACGCTGCTTGCCTCGGCAGCGGGCGGTTGGATCGCCGGGATCTTGTCCGACCGCATCGGCCGGGTACGAACCCTGCAGTTGACGGTGCTGTGGTTCGCATTTTTTACCTTCTTGTGTGGGCTGGCGCAGAACTACGAGCAATTGCTGGTAGCCCGGACTTTGATGGGCTTTGGCTTTGGGGGTGAATGGACGGCGGGCGCGGTGTTGATCGGGGAGGTGATTCGCTCACAGGATCGCGGTAAAGCAGTGGGCATGGTGCAGGCCGGTTGGGCGCTGGGGTGGGGACTGACGGCGCTGCTCTATGCCGGGCTGTTCAGCTTTCTACCACCAGAAGACGCCTGGCGAGTTTTATTCATGATCGGGTTGGTTCCGGCGCTGTTTGTGCTGGTGATTCGCCGGCTGGTCAAGGAGTCCGATACGTTTGAGCACGCGGTGCGCGAGCGTACCGCCAGGCCCGAGCAGGATTCGCGGTGGGCGTTTTTCGAGATCTTTGCGCCGCGGATGCTCAGCACCACGTTGCGCGCCTCGTTGTTGACCACCGGCGCGTTGGGCGGCTACTACGCGATCACCACCTGGTTACCGACGTACCTGAAAACCGAACGCGGCCTGAGTGTTCTCGGCACCGGGGGGTATCTGGCGATGGTGATCGTCGGTTCCTACATCGGCTACGTGACCAGTGCGTTGCTAACCGATGCCATCGGTCGCAAGAAGAACTTCATCCTGTTCGCTGTCGGGTCCATGGCCATCGTCCTGGCCTATACGCAACTCCCCATCGATAACACTTGGATGCTCTGGTTGGGCTTTCCACTAGGCTTCTTTGCTTCAGGCATCTTCGCCGGCATGGGCGCATTCCTGACCGAGCTGTTTCCCACCCGTATGCGTGGGTCGGGGCAGGGGTTCTGTTACAACGCCGGGCGTTCCATTGCAGCGCTGTTCCCATTGTTCATCGGTGCGCTGAGCAACACCTTGCCGATCGGTACCGGGATCGGCGTGTTTGCCGCTGGCGCCTATGGTGTGGTGATTCTGGCCGCGTTGAGCTTGCCGGAGACTCGCGGTCGACAGCTCGAATCCTGACCGTCCAAGACGCCTGGGCCGATTGCCCAGGCGTCGCCAACAACCTTCCAAAAACAACAACCATCGGACGCGATCGCAACGCCCCCGAGCGGGTTCGCTCGCGCCCATAAAAGGAGCACATCATGCGACGTTTCACCTCCACGCCATGGGTTTATACCCCGGTCGGTACCTTGCTCGGCTTGAGCCTCATCGGCGTGCCGAGTGCCCAGGCTGATTTCATCGCCGACAGCAAAGGCAGCCTGGAAGCCCGCAACTTCTACTTCAACCGCGACTTCCGTCAGGAAGGTGCGCGGGACAAGGCCGAAGAATGGGCACAGGGTTTTCTGTTGCGGATCGAGTCCGGATACACCGCCGGGACCGTGGGTTTTGGCCTCGATGCCTTGGGCATGGCCGGTTTCAAGCTGGACTCCGGTGGCGGCACGGCGGGAACCAATCTGTTGCCCGCGGATTTGTCCGGCGGTTCTCAAGATCGCTATGGCGAACTGGGCCTGACCGCCAAGGCGCGCATCTCCAATAGCGTCCTGAAGTTGGGGACGCTGCAAATCAAAGACCCCGCGGTGAGTTCCAACGATACGCGTCTGCTTCCAGGAACCTTCAAGGGTGGGCTGCTGAGTGTGCAGGAGATCGATCGTTTGAAGCTGACCGCCGGGCAACTCACCCAGATCAACTTTGTCGACTCCACCGACTATCAGGACATGACCGCCAACCGAATCGGCGGAACCAGCGACAAGTTCCAGTTCGCCGGCGCGGACTACCAGTTCCTGCCGAACCTCACGGCGCAATACCGATATGGCAAGCTGGAAAATATCTACCAGCAAAACTACCTTGGCTTCGTCCACACCCTGGACCTGGGAGCAGGGCAGGCGCTCAAGAGCGACGTACGCTATTCGCGCAGTACCGAAGACGGCAACTTCCGTGATATCGACAACCAAGCCTTCGGCGCCCTGTTTACCTACAGCCTCGGTGGGCATGCGCTGGGCCTGGGCTATCAACGCATGAGTGGCGACGATCCGTTTCCCTATATCAGTCGCAGCGATCCATACCTGGTCAACTTCGTGCAGATTGGCGACTTCGCCAACATCGACGAACGTTCCTGGCAAGCCCGCTATGACTACAACTTTGCGGCATTGGGCGTGCCGGGGTTGACCTTCATGACCCGCTACATTTCAGGCGACAACGTGCAACGCGCCGCGCCGGGAGAGGGCAAGGAGTGGGAACGTAACACTGACATTGCCTATGTAGTGCAGGACGGAAAGTTGAAGGGGTTGGGTGTCAAATGGCGCAATGCCTCGGTGCGCTCGAACTTTGGGAATGATCTGGATGAGAATCGGTTGATCGTCAGTTATACGGTTGCGCTTTGGTGAGGTTTTTCAATAACGCCACTCGTTGAGTGGCGTTATTGCAGATCCATCGCACGGGGGACTTGTGGTCAAAGCGGACGCTCAAGAAACAACAAGCGTGCCGCCAACGCAGCCATGACCCCGGCGAAACCATACGTCCCTAGACGCCTTGAAATCCTGCCGCTGAACAGTTTTGCCCTTAGCTGTCCGGCAAAACGACGGCAACCACGAATAGATAGAGATTGGCTGTATCCGGCATGGAGGTACTCCAAGAGATGAGCCACGACGGTAAGCGAACTGTTGAGCGGGACACATCGTGCCGATGGAAACCGAAAACCTGATCAACGTACGACCTTGAGTGAAACTGACTCGGTGCCAAAGCACTGGAGGATATTGAACGCAGGAGCCGCATGCGCCAGTTCCTGGCTCAAAATCTGGTGGGTGACCAGGCAGAAACCGTAATATGTTGTTGCGTGTAATGTATATTATGTTAAACGAGATGTTTATGGCGGACGATTCGGATACTGATTGCCAGACTTCTTTCTTGCGGGACCAACTAGCCCACACGAAACCATTAGTGTGTACCCATACCTCTCGCCGCTCATGCTTTGCCGGCTTGGTAACATGGTCGTAGGGTTCATCAAGCATCAACATGGGATAGCCAAAGATCCCCCATGAGTCCAGCGCTGATGCCCACCGCAATCTCAAGCAAATCCCACTGCCCGCCAAAGATATGATCACGCTTACGACGTTTAAAGGGTTGATCATTTCATGAGCGTTCCATCAGAAACGACACGGGCATTCATACTTTCTTCGCTGCAAAACATCGGAGTCGCTCAGGACAAGCTCCAAGCCATCAATCACGGTGCTGAAATCTACGGTCCGCAGGGATTATTGGATTCGATACATCTAGTTGGTCTTATTTCAGTCATCGGTGAATGGGTCGACAACTGCGAAGGCAATGCTGAGAGTTTCTTCGATATTCTCGATGATGATCTGTTTGATAATTTTAAAGATATCAACCGAATCGAGTCGCTATTGAATGGAAAATTCGGCCATGTCAGCTTTAGCTCCTGATAGTCAATACATCCACACCGACAAGATCGAAGGCGTGTCCTATCATCTTCTGGCGGATAAGGTGCCCACGCCTTTCTATGCGTACAGCGCCACGCAGATAAAAGCAGACTTTGCCGAGCTTAAACGCACCCTTCCCCAAGGCATCGATTATTTCTATTCCCTCAAGGCCAACCCGAATAAAACGCTGATTGCTCTATTGCATCAGGCCGGAACGGGCTGCGAAGTGTGTTCCCTGGTGGAACTGGAGATTGCATTGCGCCAAGGTGTAGCCCCCGGCGATATTATTTTCGTCGGGCCGGGCAAACACATCAATGAACTAACGCAATGCTGCCTTGCCGGCATTAAAGCCGTGGTGGTGGAATCCATCGAAGAAATGCATTTGCTCAATGATATTGCCGCTGGCCTGGGTGTGGTCCAGAACATCGCGCTGCGTATCAATCCCGACTTCACCGGCGAAAAAGCCAAGTTGGTAATGAGCGGCAAGCCCCGGCAATTTGGCATCGATGAACAACTTCTACCGCAGGCATTTGCTGTTCTCGGGCAGCTTGTGCAACTGCGCCTGGCGGGGATTCATATTTATCTTGGTACCCGTATTCTTGATTGGCAGGCCCTTGCCAACAACACGCAAAACATCCTGGCACTGGCTGCCACGCTTCAGCAGGATTATGAAATAGACCTCGACTTCGTGGATGTCGGTGGTGGCTTTGGCGTGCGTTATTTCGACAAAGAAAAGGCACTCGACCTGGCCGCCCTGGGCGAGGCCCTCCTCCCTGTGGTGAACGACTACTGTCAGCGTTTTCCGCGCTGCAAGATCGTTATCGAGCTTGGCCGCTTCTTGGTTGCGCGCGCAGGCATCTTTGTCACTCGGGTCAACTACCTCAAGCCATCCCGTGATGAGTGGTTTGCCGTATGTGACGGCGGTGCCAACTGCCACGGCAGTGCGGCTGGCATCAATTCCTTGATCCGCCGCAATTTTCCGATGGCGCGTCTTGGCCCGCCCCGGCGCAACGATGATCAGCACCGCTATCAAGTGACCGGTCCCCTGTGCACGCCCACTGATTTATTGGGCGAAAACGTCATGCTGGCCGAGCTTCGTTCGGGGGATCTGATCGGCATCGGGCATTCCGGCGCCTATGGTGCCAGCGCATCACCGGTGAGCTTTTTAAGTTTCGGGCATCCGGCAGAAGTACTTGTCGAAAATGACCAAGCTTTTCTGATCCGCACGGCGGACAGCGTAGACACCCTGCTGGCTCCCCAGGTGTACCAATGTTTATCCCTGGCCCACGGTTGAAGGAATCGCCATGTCTTTGGAGTTCGCGACTTCCCACATCCTGTGGCGCCCGTTTGCAAGAGAAAACGATTCGCCTGCCGTAGACGATGGGCAATTGAAAGTAGTGAAAGACTTCGTCAACGCTTTTTTTTGCTCGCATGGCCACTCGGGCCAGGCCCAGGACGCTCATGCCCTGCGTTGGTACGCCGCGCAAGACGTGACGTTCAGGACAATGCTCAAGCAACTGGTCGGGGAGTTGGCCAACCAAGCCGTGCTCAATGACCTGGATCTGGTGGTGCTGGCCCACTGGACGCCGGACGTAGAGGTCGGCTGCTCGGTGACCAACGCCATTATTTATGAGACGGGCGCCCACGACGCCTTTGGTATGGCCATCAGCGATCATGGCCTGAGCAGTACGTTCCTGGCACTGCAAGTCATCGAGGATTACCTCGGCGATATGAACCATGGCGGCCAGGGGAAAAAGGCTCTGCTGCTGATCGCTGACCAGGATGCCATCCTGTATGACAGCCCCGCCCTCGCCCGGTTAAATCCCGTGCCCAGTGCCTGCGTCGTGATGTTGCGCAGCCTGCCAGGCGAACGTGTTGGCGGCCAGCCCGCCAGCATCGTGTTCAAGCATTATCGAAAAGTCGCTGTTCCAGGCACGCCCCCGGCACTTGATACCCTGCTCGTCACATTGGACATGTTCACGTCCGGGGAAAATCTCCTTCCCCTGCTGATCCTGACCACGCCATGTTTTGCCGGGCAGTTGCGCCAGCATGGGCAGTTGGCAACTCACCGCATCGAGAGCTGGGACGAGACGCTGCTCTCTTCGGCCCCCTGGGTCCGCTCAAAAGAGCTTGCGACGAGCAGCCAGCGCATTTTATGGCTGTTGCCGGAGGGCAAACATCTCGTCTGCGCAGGCTTCGTGGCGGAGGTCTGAGCATGTATATCCATACGATAACCAGCCTGGTCGCTGAGAATCTCACTCCCCTGCCCGCCCTGGCGGAGAAATATGCCTGGGGGGAGCGCAACAGCAAAATCTTTGGTCGTTTTCATCGGATGGAGTCGGCCAGCCTGTTTGACCGCGAGACGTTGCCTGAGCTGATCATGCAGCTGTTGCAACGGTTCCGGGCCGAATGTCCTCCGGCACTGTTCGAGCAAATTGGCTATGTAGCCTGGGCGCATTCTCTGAATGGCCCCAGCCCTTTTGACCTGGTCCCCAGCCTGGCCAGCGATGTGCGTACGTTTCTGGGGCGCCCGCAGATTGAGTTTTTCTCCATCACCCAAGCGTCGTGCGCATCGGCGCTGGTTGGGTTGAAATTTCTCGACGCCAAACTCGCTGCCGCACACGACCGACAGGATAACGTTCGTGGGTTATTAATCACTGGGGAGAAATGCTTCCACGACACGGTGCAGTACGCCAATCAAAATGGCTATTTCGGCGAAGCATTTTGCGCGACCCTGCTCAGCGCGACCCCCTCGCCCGGCGCCTTGCGTCTGAGTGCTGTGCACGTCCAGCAACTGGCCGCCTATGGCACGCGCATGCGTGCGACGGATCGCGAACGTGAAAATGCCTATGATCACGCCTTCATCCCCACCATGCTCGAAACCGTACACACCGCGCTGCAGCACGCAGGACGGCGTCCTGAAGAGCTGCGTACGCTGATCCCGTACCACATCAGCCCACCGACCTTCGACAGGATTGCCGACGGCGCCGGCTTTGCCCGAGACATCATTTTCCGTCGTCATCTCTACCAACTGGGACATTGCTTTTGCAGTGATGCGTTCGTCAATTTGAAAAGTCTCCTGACGCGCCGCGATGACGCCATCGCCGTTGCTCCCATTCTGGCCCTGGCGTCCGGCGTCGCCGGCACTTTTGCAGCCATCGTTCTTGAACTGAATAACGAGGATGAGACATGAGCACGAACCATTTGACCCAGTGGCTGGCGCTGGCTGCGCACCAGTTTCCTGAAAAAACGGCGCTGATCGAGGGTGAACAGGCGGTGACTTGGGGCGCACTCCACCAACGCGTGATCAACACCGCTGCCTATTTGCGCCAGCTACAGGTTGAGCGCGGCGACAGGGTATTGGTATGGCTGCCAAACGGGGTGGACTTCGTCGTCTGCTTCTGGGCAGTGCAATATTTGCAGGCCGTGTTCGTTCCGGTAAATCCGGAGACACCGTTGGCGCGGGTCGGCTGGCTGCTCGACAATGCCGCGTCGCATGTATTGATCGCCCAAACCGGGCAGGCCGCTGCGTTGCTAGCGGCACCAGGCAACCCCGATCTGCAGGTGTTGTTCGATAAAGCATCCGATGCGCAAGAGAGCGGTTCGTCACTCCTCTCTCTGCAACAGATAGCGACACAGGACCTGGCAACGCCGCTGCCTGTGCAAGGCGCGTTGGATATCGACCTGGCCTGCCTGATCTACACCTCGGGCTCCACAGGCGACCCCAAAGGGGTCATGTTGACCCAGCGCAATATGCTCAGCGCGGCGGACTCTGTCGCCACCTATTTGCAATTGGCGCAAAGCGACCGGATCTTCTGCACGATTCCCATGAGCTTCGACTACGGGCTGTATCAAGCGATCATGACCGCCAAGGTTGGTGCAACGCTGATTATCGAGAAGGATTTCAGCCGCCCGCTTTTTGCCCTTAAACAGCTGGTCAAGCACAAAGCCACCGTACTGCCGATCGTCCCCACGCTGCTGGCGCTCATCGCCCCATTGGCCAAGCGCTATGACTTCTCTTCCCTGCGCAAAATCACCAACACCGCGGCGGCCCTGCACCCCAGCGACATCGACCTGCTGCTTTCACTCTTTCCTCAGGCCGAGATTTTCTCGATGTACGGGCTGACCGAATGCCACCGCTGTACCTGGCTGCCCCCTGCGCTGCTGGCCAAACACAAAGACAGCGTGGGCTACGCCATCCCGAACACCGAACTCTGGGTCGTGGACGACGACGGCGTGGCACACCGCAGCAACGCCATCGGTGAATTGGTGATCCGCGGCGCTACGGTGATGCGCGGCTATTGGCGCAACCCTGAGCAGACCGCGAAAAAGTTGCGGCCGGGCCCACTGCCTGGCGAGTCGGTTCTGTACACCGGCGACATGTGCCGGCTGGATGAGCAGGGCTTGCTTTATTTCCTGTCGCGCAAGGATGACATGCTCAAGACCCATGGCGAAAAAGTCGCCCCCAGGGAAGTCGAGGGAGTACTCAAACGAATCCCGGGCGTGTTGCAGGTCGCCGTCATTGGCGTCCCCCACCCTATTCATGGCGATGAGATCGTAGCCTGTATCGAATGCGTCGAGCCCTTGGACATTGCACGGCTCAAAGCCTTTTGCCAGGCCCATCTTGAAGCCTATAAACGGCCACACCGCTACTATTTCAGTGATGCGTTACCCAAAAACAACAATGGGAAAGTTGACCGCGGCCAATTAGCCATTCTCCTGCCGCGCCAGGATAAAAATCTCAACGTCGGGTGCACACAACACACAGGGAGTCATCATGTATACGTCCACCATCATTGAAGCCATTGGACTGGTTCTGGAGACTTCGAATCTCTCGGAACTGAACGCCCGAACCCATCTTGAGCGTGACCTGGGTTTTGAAAGCGGCCTGTATATCGAACTGATCATGTACCTTGAGGAGCGCATCGAGGACCTGGTACTCGACCCTGCCACGCTGGAGTTCCAGCACTTCGAAACCGTAGGCAGTTTGTCGAACTTCATTGAGCTTCAGCTCGCCAACCGGGCGGCTTGAATGGACGCCTGGTCTGAGCTCATCACGGTGTTCATGCGCTTTGAGGGTCAGGCGCAGACCGCCTGGTGCCACCACTCACGGACGTACAGCTATGGGGCGCTCAGCCAGCGTGCGCAGGCGATCGCCGTTGAGATAGTCCGTCAGCAGCCTGTCAGCGAAGGTCCCCTGGCGCCGGTGCTGGTTTACGGCCACAAGTCCTTCGACTTCCTGGCGGCCTGGTGGGCCTGCATTTTGTGTGGTTGTCCGATCGTGCCGGTCGAGTCCGATAACGCTCCCGAGCGTCTGGAGCGCCTTGTCCAGACGGTCGGTGCACGCCTGGTCCTGAACACCGACGCGCTCCCCCTGTTCGTCGCAAATGCCAAGACCGTTACCCTCGCCGCCCTGCCCTGGCAGCGCCATGAAGACGGCGCACTGCAATCTTTACTAGAGGCGACCCGGAGGCGGTTCGACAACGCGAGCACAATCCCGCTGGCGTACATCATGTTTTCCTCGGGCACCACCGGTGAGCCCAAGGGCATTCAAATCAGCCTGTCCAACCTGGTCGATTTTCTGGCCTGGATACGCAGCGACTTTGCGCTGGACGGGGCTATCACCGGAAATGTGCGGTACTGCTTCGACGTTTCGCTGTTTGAGATCTGGCTCGCCTGGCAGTTTCTGCAACCCCTGTCGGTGCTCGATCATCGCGATTTGATCAACACCCGCAAGGTGATCGCCCAACACGCGCAAATGGCACTGACCTGCTGGGTCTCCACACCGTCGATGGTCCGACTCTACCTGCTGGACCCGACCTTCAATGCCCAGGCGCTGACGCACTTGCAGCGTTTCATCTTTTGCGGTGAAACGCTGCCCAAGGCGATCGTCACCCAGCTATGGGCGCGTTTTCCAGGCTGCCAAGTGATCAATACATACGGCCCTACCGAATGTACCGTGGCGGTTTCACAGGTGGTGATCACCCCGGACATGCTGACTTCGCCCCTGCCCTTGCCAATTGGCAACGCCAGGCCGGGAGCGGCATTGCGCCTGGCCGACCCCGTGGACGCCTCCGGCCGTGGGCAACTGCTGATCAGTGGTGAGTGCGTCGGCCCGGGCTATCTCAATGCGGTACCTGCGCGTCAGGCCAGTTTCAGCCGGCAGGATGGACAAGCCTCCTACGCGACGGGTGATATTGGTCTGTTCGATGGCACCTGGTACTACTTCCTGGGGCGCGAAGATGGCGAGGTCAAAATCCAGGGACACCGCATTGACCTGCATGAAATCGAACACTTCCTGCGTGACCGTAACCTGGTTGTTGACGTGGTGGTCGAACCCTATTGGCGCAAGGGCAATGCCGAGGCGATCCAGGCCTGTGTGATCCTCAATGCAGGTTGCGAGTTGTCGCAGCTTGGCAACGCCATGCAGGCCCATTTCCCCCCGTGGGCTATCCCGCGTTATTGGTACAGCACCCCCCGCACCGTACTGAATCATAACGGCAAACTGGATCGTTCAGTCGCCCGGCAACTGGCTATGGATAAAGGAGAGAAGTATGTTTTCATCGCAAATCAAACCACTGTTTGAGCGGTTGAAATATCAGGACAGCGCGGTCGCGTTGATCAACCAGGAAGGTATCTACAGCTTTGCCGAACTGGGCCTGCGCACCGCCGCGATTACCCGATTGCTAGCACCATGGGCGGGCCGTAACGTACTGGTTCACGGCCATAAGCAACTGGATGCCGTGGCCGCGATGCTGGCCTGCATCAGCCAGGGATGCTGCTTTACTTTTGTCGATCAATCCAACCCTGTTGCGCGAGTTGAAAAGATTGCCAGTCTGATCCGCGCCGAACTGATCCTCACGGCCACGACACACCCGCTGGAGGGGCTGGACCACTGGCCGCAATGGGTCCTGCCGACCCTGGAAAATGGCGACCCGGCCTCGTTGCCACTCGAACCGCAATTGACTCAGCCTGCGTTCTATATCCTCCCGACGTCGGGCAGTACCGGTGAGCCGAAGGGCGTTATCGTCAGCTATGAGAACTTCGCCGCTTTCTCGAGCTGGTACAGCCCGCTGATTGCCGACGGTATCTCTCACGGATGCCATGTGAGCCATGCCTGCTTTTCTTTCGACATGGGCCTGCTGGATCTCTTCCCGGTGCTTAGCCAAGGTCGAGCCTTGCTGATGCTGGATCATCGGCACAATATGCTGCCCCGACAAAATATCCGCCTGATGTCGCGTCACCCGCAGTGCCCGGTCACTAGTTGGTTCTCCACACCGAGCTTTATCGATTTGATGTTGAAGGATCCGTTGTTCAGTCGGGAGCAGTTTCCAGACCTGAAGCGATTCTTCATGGCTGGCGAGCGCGCCGCGTTGGGCTTGGTGCACCAGTTGCAGGCTCGCTTTCCGGGCCTGGAGGTGATGCATGGTTATGGCCCGACCGAAACCACCGGCATGACCCATACCTTCGCGCTCGGCCAGCCGCCCGAACACAGCGCGGGCCTGCTGTCCCTTGGTCCGGTTTGCGGGTTGACCCGGATCAGGGTTGTCGATGCCGATGGCGAGAGCGTGCCACCTGGCGAGATGGGCGAGGTGCGCTTGTACGGCCCGCAAGTCGCATTGGGTTATCAGCCTGAAGACGACCCGCGTAACGACGCCTTCGGTCAAGACGAGTTCGGACGTTACTACGCCACTGGCGACCGTGGGTTCATGGACGAAAATCAATCCCTGTTCATCCACGGCCGGGATGACAACCAACTGAAGTTGCACGGTAATCGGGTCGAACTGGCTGAAATTGAAAGCAGCGTGTGTCGCTATGTGGAGGTCATCCAGTGTTGCGCGGTGCCGATAAAGGACGACGGCAAGGTCATCGATCTGCAACTTTTCGTTCAATTGCGCGAGGATAATGCGACCCACCGCGAAGCGCTGCGCCGCTTCCTGGCAGAACAATTACCCGCCTACATGATCCCGAAATCCATGTGCTTCTGTCAGACCTTCCCCGTGACGCTGCATGGAAAGATCGACCGCCAGCAACTGGTGCAACAACACAAAGCGCTGTCAGCCGCGACTTGATGGCCATCTGCAAGCACATATAAAAAACGGTTCGTCATGACAGTGACAATGCCCGTTACTTTGTGCACCGGCGCCAGACGGGTGCCAGCGTAAAACGTGTTCCTCGAGAAAAAGGCGGCGCGATGCGTTTCAGTCATGTTGGTTATGTGGTTTGCGACAGCGATGCAACCGCTGTCGCAGTTAAACCGTTTTTCCCCGTTATCGTCCGATACAAAGAATACGTGGCCGCACAAAAAGTGTTCATCACGCTGCTGGCGACGGCTGAAGGGAACAGCCAGATAGAGTTGGTAGAACCGCTGGAAAACAATCTCCCCTTGCGCGAGTTGTTGGCTAAATCCGGCAAGTCGTCGCTGCCCTACCATATCTGCTTCGAAGTCGGTGACTTTGACGAGCAACTCAAAGCGATGAAGGCCACGGGTTGGATCGTATTGACGCGGCCCTTCAATGCTTTCGATGTCAATCACCGTTCCAGCCACCTCTATCACCCTGACGCCGGGGTTATCGAAATCATGTCAGGCCCGCTATGAGTCAACTCTACGATGATGCTTTCGCCGGACGATCTTGCCCGCTGGGCTCCGACGCCCAGCAGATTGCCGACCAACTGCGCAACTTCGGCGATACACGACAGGTCTTGGGCCAGTGGTCGTTCGCCCCGGCCATGAATCATCTTGGCGTGCCACCACGGTACCTGGACACAGCCAGTCACCAGGTGACCAGCCTGGCCGCGCGCTATGAGCTTTATGAACAGGTGGGCTTCGTTTCCCCGGCGCTGATGTTCAGTGCGCCGGGCCCGAGCATGTCGGCCTATGTCGTCGCCGGGCTGGGTAACGAACAGCAGCAGGATGCCTTCTTCGGCGAGTTTCTAGAGACATTGCGCTGGTCGTGCTTCGCAATGACTGAACCGGCCCGGGGAAGCGATGCCGGTGCCATGCAAACCACGGCGACGCGGGTTGATGGTGGGTACCTCATTTCTGGGCAAAAGATGTTTATCGGAAACGGAATGGTCGCCGAAACCGGTGTGCTGTTTGCGCGTACCGCACCGGGTCAATTGGGGATCAACGCTTTTCTATTTTCGCCGCAAAACCCGGCCATCACCCGTCAACGCCTGGCATTGACCGGGCTTGAAGGCACAAACCTGGCGCATATGCAGTTCAACGACATGTTTATCCCAACCGCGGATGTACTCGGACTGCATTTAAAACCGACCCAGCGTTTTGCGCGGTCGGCGATGGCCACATTCGATGCTCTGCGCCCCTGCGTGGGCGCCCTGGCACTGGGCGTGGCGCGACGCGCATTGCACGAGTGGCAAGCTTGTGTCACGCCTGACCTGGCACAACGGCAACAATTGTCGCGACTGAAGCGGCGCTGGCAGACCGCTTACCACGAGGCGTTGACGCTCTGTCAGCAGGCGGGTAAGCAACAGGCCCCGGCCAAAAGCCCCGGCATGGTGAAGACCACCAGCGTGATGATTGCCGAGGAGATTGTCAGTCAGCTGATCCATGCCTTCCCAGCAGACCAAGGGCCTTTACCGACCGGCCTATGGCAGGCATTTCGTGATGTAAAGGCCTTTGAATACACCGAGGGAACGCGACAGATCCATCGATTGGGCCAGAGTTTTTCACCCCGACCAGCCAGCCAGGAGTGCCGATGACCATTGCCCTTCTGACACAGGGTCAACTAAGTATCGTCAGTACCTGTGAAGCCATTGTTCCTGACAGCCGACATTTTATTGCCACGCAGCCACCATTGACCCAAACCCACTGGTATCAGCACTGGCCACAAGATGATTGTGGCGAGCGCCTGCACGCCAGGGCTGCTGTGGAACTGTGTCGCAGCGTCGGCAGCGAGCCTCATCCCACACAGTTGGTCTACGACAGCCTTCACCCTCCGGCACGCGGCGCCACTCCCCTGCTGCAAAGCCTGTTATCGCAATGCCCGGTGTTCATCGAGACCTGGGGCATCTGCAGTGGGCAATTCGATCCGGAGTACGCAGGTTCGCTGGCAAACCAGCTGCTGCAACCCGGGCAACGCCTGCTTTACCTGTATGACCCACTGCAGCGCCTCAATGGTGACCCCGCACCCCAACAGCTGACGCTGCACTACCTGATTTTTTCCGCACAACCCTTGGGGGTGTGAATGGATACCCAGCTTGCGTCCCTGATCGAGCGCCTGGCACAGCCTTGCGTGATGCCGATGCGTACGACCGAGTCGCACCAACTGGCAACCCTGAAAACCGAGGTGATGACCTGCGGCCCCTATCGCAGCCGAGTGCTGGTCAAGGAGCAGCGGGATCCACACGCCAGAAGCGCGCTGTTGCTGCACGGCTGGGGTGGTCATCCCATGATGCTGTACGAGGCGCAAACGTTATTGCACGCCCGCGGATACAGGGTCTACACGCCCTTCCTGCTTGGCCATGATCCTCACTTCCCTGCCGGATGCGATTTGCCCGGGCAAAGCCCGTTATTGTTGGCGATGCAGGCCACCTACGGCCCGTTCGATAGCGTGGTGGCCCATTCGGCCGGCGGGATTATCACGGCGATGGCCCACTGGTTGGGTTTTTCCCTGGACCGGGTTGCATTGCTTTGCGCCCCAGCCTCACTGTCCAGCCTGTTGCAGCACTCCCTCGCGCAGCTGCGGGTACCGGCACAGCACTTGCCGTCGCTCAGGACCTATTACCAAAGCCGCTATCCCCTGCCGGCCGCCTTGCAAACCGCGCAGCCCTACGCGTTGCGCGGGGCGCGTGCGCTCATCCTGCATGGTTCACAGGACCAGCGAGTCGACCCTGCCGACGCCAGGCAAATCCAGGCGCAATGGCCGGACAGCCAGTTGCATATGATCGAAGGCACAGGTCACCTGGGCATTCTTTCGCACCCCCATACCCAACAGGCGCTAGACAGGTTTCTCTGTGCTCAAAACGCTGACCATGAAAAAAGGAATCATCATGTTGGGGCATATTGAATCCATCACCCTGCACATCCCCGAGCAGCGCAAGTCACTGGCCGAGGCCGCCCTCTCCCTTGGGCTGAGTGCGCTGGACGTCAGGATGTTTTCGAGGTTCTACGGCCTGGAAAACTTCCCGCGTCAACCTGGCACGGTAGATGACCTGATACGCGCGCTCCTGGAGCAATTCGTCGCGGCTCATCCTGATATCGTCACGCGCATCCGGCATGTGGTACATGCGCACACCGTACCGACCCTGCGCCCTTTTCACGAGACGGGCAGGACACTGCTCGACGCCTGCGGATTTGCCGACGACACCGAATACTGCAGCCTGACGATGGGCCACTGTGCAACCTCGTTGGCTGCCGTTGAGTATGCATGCAGCCGCCTCAGGGAAGGGGAATATGCCCTGCTGCTGGTCGGTGAAAAGGCCTTTCATCCAAAGGTAGAGCTGCTCGATGACACCACCATCATGGGGGAAGCCGCCTGTGCCGTGCTGCTCAGCCGGTCGGGAGCGCACGCCCAGGTCTCGGCCCGGTACAGCGTGCAAGCCGGTGAATTCAGTGAACAAAAGGGAAATGAGCCGAAAACCAACCCGGCATTCGCCGAGGCCTATTTCGGGTTTGTCTGCAATGCCATGCGCTGCGCCATGCAATATTTCGATTGCGCCCCGGACGCCCTGGGGTGGATAGCCCCGCATAACGTCAACCTGTCCTCCTGGCAAAAAATCGCCGATGAACTCGAGATCCCCCGTAGCAGGATTTTTCTACAGAACGTGCCCCGTTACGGCCACTGTTTCGGTGCCGACCCCTACCTCAACCTGGCCGCGCTTATCCGGGATCGACAGTTTTCTCCCGGCGATAAGGTTATGCTGGTCAGCGTCGGCATGGGTGCGACCTTTTCTTCACTGTTGCTTGAATTGCCCGCAGGCAATGAAATCCCGGTCTTTTGCAACCTCAAGCAATACCCGGATTCGAGGCCGAATAAAGTGAGTGCTTAGTTCTTTCTCTACGTGAACTCAACCACCCATGAGCGATATCACCCGCTGCTATCCACAACTTTATGCACTGTCAGAGCGACTTCTTGCTGCCGGACAGCTCGCGGAATACAACCTCGTCCAGGCGATTGCCTATCTGGATCACCCGCAGCTCCACAGCCTGGCCTGTATCGGCATCCCCTCACGGTTCAATCCGTGGGAAACGCCGGGATTTTCCAATGTCAGCTATGCCCGGCACCTGCAAATCATCGAGTACCTGAGCCGAACGGACGCCAGCGCCATGATGCTCCTGCCCGGCGCGTCCCTCAGCACTCGCGCCGTCCTGACCCTGGGTAACGAGGAGCAACAGGCGCGTTTTTTTGCCTGCTTTGCCAAGCGCCCTGCCTGGACATTCTTTGCCGTCACGGAGCCCCAGATCGGTTCCGATGCCGGCGCTATCTCCACTGAACTCACCCACGGTGAACAGGGCTGGCGGCTCAATGGCACCAAGATGCTGATCGGGGGTGCCCTGCTGGCGAGCGCCGGCCTTGTGTTTGCGTGTTATCAACACAGCCGGCGATTGGTGATGGTCTTCCCGGATGACACCGAGCCGACGTTGCAGCGTGAGTCATTGGACACGGTCGGCCTGGCCGGTGCCGGGTTGTCGCGCCTGACGTTCAAGGATCACTGCGTAAAGGAAGAAGACATCCTGGGGCACGAGCGTCGCGAACTGCTCCAGGGGCTCAACGCCCTGAGTCAGGTATTCGAACGTCATCGTCCCATGGTGGCGGCCATGGCATTGGGCACGGCATTCGGCCTGCTCACCGCCCTCGACGTCCGCCTCTTGCCGACCGCGGCGCGACGCTGGGTCGGTCGGCAATGGCGAAAGTATCACGCGATCTATCAACAGATGCTGACCGTGGCGGAGGGCTACAGCAACGGCCGGCACCAGTATGCCCTCACCAGCCAGCTCAAACGCAATGCCACCCGCCTGGTCGAGGAAACCGCGTGCCAGCTGCCCCATCTGCTGGACCGCGACGACTGGCTGGACGATCGCCTACTGCACAAGCGCTATCGCGACAGTTTTTCGTTCGAATACATGGAAGGCACCAGCAATGTCCATCTGCTCAATAGCTTCCGCGCGCCTGCAGCCCAAGGGATAAGCCTGTGACACTCTGCCTCGATCCTACGGATATCGTGTTCCAATCGTTTGATCATACTGAAATGCCCCAACCCGAGTGGGACGCGGATATTCCGCACTGGCGTTCTTATGCGCAGCACCTCTTCCAGGCCAATGGAGAGACACTCAGCCCGCAGCACGACCAAGTGCAGGCCTGGGTCACCAGCCCGGAGCGCGCCTCTTTCAGCGACATGATCACCGCGCTATTGCCCAGGCTGGCCGCTGTCATCGAACCTGGGCGAGTGAAAACCGTGCTGATGGCGCATTGGACGCCAGACCTGCATATGGGCAGTTCGGTGGTGAATGCGGCCATCCATCAATTGGGCCTTTCCGCCTGCCTGGCATTGGCCATCAGCGACCGCGGACCGGACGCTAGCCTGTTCGCGTTGGACGGCCTCAATGACTGCCTGGCCGGTAAGGACGAGGATGGTCTCTTACTGATCGCCGAGCAGAAGAACCTGATGTATTTCTCGCCGTTGATGGCGGCTCTGCAACCGGAAAATAACGCCTGCGTGTGCCTGCTGAACAAGCAGCAGCGCGGGTTGCGCTACCGCGGGTTCAGGCGGACACCCGTCGATCAATGGTTCAGTGAGTCGCTCCTGCACACGGTCGAGCAACTGGGGCTGGTCAAGGAGCGCCTGGTCCTGATTGGCCCGACCCGGTTATTGGAGGTCGCGCCTATCGGCACCCAATCGTTCGCCACCAACCCCCATTTGCTGTGCGCAGCGCCTTTCGTTGCCTTGCGCACCCTCTGGCAGCCGCAATGCGACTATCTGCTGATCAGCGAAAACGACAACGGAATCAGCCTGTGCGGGTTCGCCGCCGAGGAAGGTCCACGATGAACATCGCTTCGCTGGCTACTTATATTCCACCCACCAGGGTGCACATCGACCAAATCGTCGCTCACCGTGGCGGAAGTCCGTCGGAGGCCCGTACATTTACCCAGCTGTTCGGTATGCGGGAGGCATCAACCCTGGCAAATGAAGAAAGCGCCGAAGGCTGTTTTCAGGCCGCCCTGCAACAATTGGGTGAAAGCCTGGATGACGGCGAGAAAATTGACGCGCTCATACTGGTCCAGGGCCTGCCCGCTCGATCCTCGCGCCAAAGCGTCAACCTGTCGGCCCTGCGTCAACAGTCACGCTTTGTCACGGCGGACGCGTCCCTGCTGACCCTCAATCAACAGAACTGCGCCACTGTCTTCTGGGGATTACGCCTGGCCGAACGATTGCTGGCGAGCGGCAAGCACCGCTGCGCAGCGCTGCTGGTGGGCGACACACTGGCCGACTTCGATCTGGCCGAGCGCTACATCCCAGGCTGCACATTAATCGGCGACGCCTTCGTGGCCGCGCTGCTCAAGCCCGGTGGCGGTCAACGCAGGGTGACGGGCATCCAATGCTTCTATCATCCCGGGTTCTGGCAAGGGCTGGATGGCAGCCGTGAGGACACCAAGCGCTTCTACCAGTCCCACAACCACCTGGTTGCGCATGCGCTGGGACACTACCCCGAGGACCTGCGCAAGCATGCCTGGCTGCTACCGCACAATATCAATCGCCTCAGTTGGCAGACCTGGCTGCGCCTTCCAGACAACCGCCAGCAACAGGTCGCCACGGACCTGCTGAGCCAGTGCGGGCATTGCTTTAGTGCGGATCCCCTGCTCCTGCTCGATCGCTATTCTCCTCAAGAGACCGGACGCCCTGCCCTGCTGCTGTCGGTGGGCCTGGGCGGCTGGGTAGGCTGCGCCGCCATCACTTCAGACACCTTGGCGGAGGCAGCCCATGCCCAATAACCCCAGCGCTATTGCGACCGTCAAACCGTCCGCCGCCAAGTATGCGCAGCTGGGCTTCCTGAAAATTGCTGAAAGTGCCTGTCGCCAGCACGGGGATAAAGTCTGGATAGGTGAGGAAGAGCATGCCGTATTGCTGCTGGCCGGCGCTCGACATCTGCGGTTCTTTCTCGAGAATGAAAGCAGCTTTCACAAGGAACTCGACAATGGCGCTTCAGTCAGGCGCTTACTGCTGGGCCAATCGCTGATCACCGCGCGTGAAGGTGAAGAGTGGCACCTGGCTAGAAAGCTGACGACACCGCTGGTCAATCCAAAATCAGCACTGCTGAAACAGGGCACTCGACTCTCCGCCCAGTGGCTGGTCGACACGCTCCACGACCCGGAAAAAAACTCAATGCAGGAAATCTGCCTGCAATGGGCGCTGATGTGCGTCGCACAAGGCTTCGTCGGCTCCAGGCTTGGCTATCAACAGCTTGATGAGCTGATCAATCACTTCCGCCGGATCTACCTGCAACTGATTGTCGCTGAGCCGAACGAAGATTACGCCGTGTTAAGCCAGCACCCCGCCCTCATCGCGTTCCGTGAGACGCTTGAGTCGATGATCGGACCGTTGGTGACGGGCGTGGATGCGGGGGATAGGGATGTCGACATGTTGGTGCGCTTTTGCCAGGCGCTGGATGTCAGCGCCCACCCTCAGGAACGCGAACGGGCGATCAGCCTGTTGCTGGGTAACCTGGTCGCCAGCGTGGATAACACCGGTATCGCGCTGTTGTGGTGCCTGGCTCACCTGTCACAGCATCCCCATTATCAGGATCAGGTCCGGGAAGAATCCTGCCAGGGCAAGCGCGACATGGCCATCGCCATCGTTAAGGAGTCGCTGCGTATCACGCCGGTGACGGCCTTCTTCGAGCGCGGCACCCTGGACCCACTGGAGATCGACGGTGTGGGAATTCCGGCCGGCACCAAAGTGCTGTTTTCCCCCTGGTTGGTGCATCGCAATGCTGTCTATTGGCCCGAACCCCTGAGCTTCAGGCCCGAGCGCTTTCTTGAAGGCCGGAAAATTCCACGAGAGCACTTTGTGCCCTTCAGCATGGGTAAGCGCAACTGCGTGGGCATGGCACTCGCGCTCGACCAACTCACGACGGCCGTCGAAGCACTGTGCAGCCATTGTCGTTTCTCCCTGGCGCCGTCGACCACTCCCGCGGCACTCACGCCGCTGTATGGGCTGAATGTAATGCCAAGAGGGCCCATTTGCTTCACCATCGAATCCGTTGACAGGGTCAGCCAGCATGAATGCATCGCCTAACGTGGCGGGAGATGCCATCCCGCAACTCAGTGTGTTTTGTTTTTCGGACGTGGCCCGAGACAGCTTTGCCGAAAAGTATGAACAGTTACTGAGTACCGCCAGGCTGGCGGATGAACTCAACTTTCACGCGATCTGGACGCCGGAGCGTCATTTCCACACGTTCGGTGGGATGTTTCCCAATCCTTCCGTCATCAGCGCCGCACTGGCCGCCAGCACCCGGCGCATAGCGATCCGAGCAGGCAGCGTGGTACTCCCCTTGCACGATCCGCTGCGCGTCGCTGAAGAATGGGCGCTGGTGGATAATCTTTCTCGTGGCCGGGTCGGCGTCGCGTTCTCTGCGGGCTGGCAACGTAACGATTTTGTGCTCAACGCGCAGAATTACCGCCAACGTCATGAGCTGCTGTTTTCGTCCTTGGAGCAGGTCCAGTCGTTGTGGCGCGGTGAATCCGTGACACGCCACGATCTCTCCCTGCCAGGAAATCCGGAGCCGGTGACATTAAAAACCTGGCCACCCGCCTATCAAGACACAATTGGCGTTTGGATCACGACGGGGAGCAATCCCTTGTTATTCAGCGAGGCTGGAAAACGCGGCCTGAACGTGTTGACCCATTTGATCGCGCAAACCCGTGAACAATTGCAGGAAAACTGCGTCAGCTATCGCCTTGCACGCCAGGCTGCCGGGTTGGACCCTGCGGCCGGCAAAATCACGCTGATGATGCATACCCAGGCTGGAGAGGACCGGCAAGCGCTGCAGCCACGTTTACGGCCGGCCCTCACCGGCTACCTGCAAGCGTTCATGCAGTTGTCTGAAAACCTCCATGAACCCTCTACGCTGACTCAGGAGGCCGTTGATAAGAGGCGGGCCTACGCACTCAAGCTGGGCGTGGAAAAGTACCTCAGCCACTACGGTTTGTTTGGCTCTGCCGCAGAGTGCCTGGAGCAATTGAGGCAGCTCAAGCGTGAGGGCATCGATGAAGTGGCAGGGTTAGTGGACTTTGGCATGTCTCAGGACAGCGTGGAAACAACGCTGCGTACACTCGCGACATTACTGTGAAATAAGGAGATTGTATGAACACGATGAAGATGGTGCTGGCGCTGCTGGCCGGCGCGACCAGCTACGCGGCATCGGCCGCCGAAAAAACCGTTCCGCTGGACGCCTTCAACAGCGTTGAAGTCCGCCAGGGCATCAACTTGACGATCAAATGCGCGGCCACCTCGTCCATGGTGGTCTCAGGCTCTGCCGATACGTTGGGCAAGCTCCAGGTGACGACCAACGATAAGGCGTTATTGCTCGTGAATGACGCCGCGGAAAATGATCGCTTGGTCTCCCATACGCTGGATATCACGCTGTATACCAGCGCGCCGCTGACCGGACTGACAGGCAAGGCCGGGATAAAGATCCTGGCGCCTGCGTGTGCCGTCGATCGATCCAGACTGGCGATCGTCGGCAGCATGGGCGCAGACATCCAGATCGAGGGCAAGACCGGTGAGCTGGTGCTTGACCTGGCAATGGGCGGCACCTTCAACAAAAAGCCGCAACCCTTTACCGCGGATGTGGCCAATGTGCGCATGAGCATGGGAGCGGAATCGTCCCTGTGCGACATTCCGAAGATCAATGGCAGCCTGTCTGCCGGCGCACGGATATCGGTCAGCCCATCGGCTCAGGTCGATACCGGTGCCACGGGCAGCTTCGCCAGCGAAGTTTCAACCTCAGGTTGTTCGTGATCGGTCAGGAAACCGGCCAAGCTCAGTTCTCCGTCCGAGGGAACTGAGCTTGCTATTAGGAGCAATGTAGCTGCCATTGAACCGACGGTTGCTGCGGGCCGACGATCGCCCCATACGCCAGACAAAACCGCCCATCCCCTTGCACCTGGCAATAATGAATCTGCCCGCTACTGGCTGGTAGTTCCACTATAACCCGTGCCGTCCCGCTCGTACCCGCCTGCGGGATGACAGAAAAACTCCCGAGCGGTTGCGTCAGCCCCGTACCCCGGGCTTTCAGCCAGGCCTCCTTGATACTCCAGAGCTGCGTAAAACGAGTGAGGTAATTGGCTTCGTCAAGCGCCAGCCAGCGCTGCTCATCCGGGTGAAAAAAGCGCTGGGCGATCGCCTTTTTTACCGAGACCTTTCCGCTGACGCGTTCCAGATCAACCCCGACCTCATGCTCCCGGCACAAGGCGATGGCGGCCGAATGAGCGCTGTGGCTCAGGTTGAAGCGCAGCCAGGTGTGTTCTGGCAGCCACGGTTTGCCGGTGGCCGTCCTGGCGATGCGCACTTGATCGACCGGGATCGCCAGGTACGCCGCGAGCACCTGATGCATCCAGCGTTGCGCCTGTTGGCGAACCGTCATGAGCGGCAGCGCATCGTTGAAGTTGCGCAGCAGGCAGACACCCTGGCCGTCGATCAACTCAGGCAGGAGATTGCAGCGGTAAATTGATGGTGACTTTGCAACCGGTCTGCTCATGGCGATTTTCCAGGGACAAGTAACCACCATGGCTTTCGGCAATTTGCCGGCACAGGATCAGGCCGATGCCGGTGCCATTGGGTTTGGTGGTGTAGAAAGGCACGAACAGATTCTTCGGATTCGTCAGCCCCACGCCGCGATCGAGGACAGTGATCAGTAAGCGCCCTTTCTCCTCGGCCCACTCGATATCGATACTGTCGGTACTACTGCCCATAGACTCATCGGCGTTCTTGATCAGGTTGATCAATAACTGGTGAATCTGTACCCGGTCGACGTGAGCCATCAACGGACGCGGTCCGCTCAGGGTAATCACACGGTGGGAAAACAACAGCGGCAGCTCCTCCACCAGGGCCGTCAAATCCACCCGTTCCTTCAGCGCCGGCGCCAGCTTGCTCAACTGCCGGTAGCTGCTGATGAAGGCGATCAGTTCGCGGGCCCGCCGGTTAATCAGATCGATGCCCTCGGTAAACCCCGGAGGCAGGTTGCCTGAATGGTGCCGATAGTGCTGTTGCAGCATTTGACTGATGGAGGCGATCGGGCTGAGGGAGTTGTTGATTTCGTGGCTTATCACGCGGAGCAGATCCTGCCAGGCTTTCTGCTCCTCCTGACGCAACATGTCGTCGACATCACTGACAAACAACAACACGTTCCGCACACCGTCCACCATGTAGGTGTCACTGGTCACTTTGTACCGGCCCGGCCGCCCCTCATGATCGGACACGACGGGCTGCTCCGTATTGGCATTTTGCAAAAGATAGTCCAGTTGCCAGGCGCTGGCCGTATCGCCAATCAACTTATCCAATGAGGTGCCGAGCATCCGCGAGGCCGCATCATTGCACCAGATCAGCCGATGACTGCCGTCGAGGGCATAGATGGCAACCGTGATGTTGGAGATCACCTTCTGCAGCAGGAAATCCATCTCCCGCTGCTGTTGGCGGTGGCGCGACAACTGGCAGGAAATGTCATTGATCTGCTCAATGACACCCTCGAAAGCCCCCGCCCCGTTGGTCACCCCACGCAGGCTGAAATCTTCCTGCTCCACCGCCTCCAGCAAATTGGAGATGACGTTGATTTTGTAGATCAACTGCTGAAAAAAGTGATAACAGAAATACACCGTCGTCACACACAGCACGAACAGGGTGAAAAACTTGAGGTAAACGGACTGGTCCGGAAAAAACCAAAGCAGCAGGTAGGCAACGATGGCGCCGATCGGTGCCAGGCTGCACAGCAACAGGTGGCGTACTTCAAATGACTGAAAAAACTTACGCATGACAGATTTTTAGTTTTTCGAGCCGGCGATAAAAAGCGCTGCGACTGAGCCCCAGTGATTCCGCGGCCTTGACCGCATTGCCGTCATACTGACGCAGGCGCTGTAGCAGTAAGGTTTCTTCGGCTTCGGCCAGGGTGCACGCGTCCGTCAACCCCAGCGACGATTCATTGGCCGGACGCACTTCGCTGCGCGATGACACCGAAGACGGCAGACAGAGGTCTTCGACGTCAATCACATTGGCGCGACACAGCAACACAGCGCGTTCCAACAAATGACTCAGCTCCCGGATATTCCCGGGCCATGAATAATCCAACAGCGCCTGGCGCGCCCGCGGTAACAATGCTGGCCGGGGCTTGTTGTATTTACGCGCAAAACGTATCAGGAAGCGTTCAGTCAGCGGCTCGATATCTTCCAGCCGTTCGCGAAGCGGCGGCAGTTGGATTTGAATCAGGTTCATGCGATAAAGCAGGTCCTGACGGAACCGCCCCTCCGCCACGGCCTTGTCCAGGTCAGAGTTGGTGGCGGCGATGATCCTGCATTGGGTGGTCTGGGTGCGCGAAGACCCGACACGCTCAAATTTCCGCTCTTCCAGCACCCGTAGTAATTTCACCTGCTGTGTCAGGGGCAAGTTACCGATTTCATCGAGGAACAGCGTTCCCTTGTCTGCCAGTTCGAAGCGACCGATACGGTTCTCCCGCGCGTCGGTAAAGGCGCCTTTTACGTGGCCAAACATCTCGCTTTCAAATAACTGCTCGTTGATACACCCCATGTTCACTTCGACGATGCTGTGTTCGGCACGCGAGGAAATCTGGTGGATGTAGCGCGCCAGCAGGCTTTTACCGGTGCCGTTTTCTCCCAGGATCAGAACGCTGGTGTCAGTGCCCGCCACCTTTTCCACCAGGCTGATCAAGCGCTTCATCGCCGGCGAGCGGACTACCCATTGGCTGTCCATGTCATCTTCGAGTGCCAGCTTGAGCAGCTTGTTTTCTTCCCGCAGGCAATTACCTGAACGACGCGCCTGGCTCATCGAAATCTGTTGCTGAACGATGCTCAGCAGGCGCTCGTTATCCCAAGGCTTTTGAATGAAATCGGCTGCCCCCCCTCGCATGGCATTGACGATGATGTCGACACTTCCCCACCCCGTCATCGCAACAGCCGGCAGGCAATCATCGAACTTCTTCATCTCGGCGAGCAACTGCAGGCCTTCCATGCCTGACGTGGTGTCTTTCTGAAAGTTCATGTCCATCAACACCAGATCGACAGGCTTCGCGGACAAATGCGCAAGCAGGCGATCGGCTTGGGTTTCCAGAGTCACGTCGTACCCTTGCATGCGCAATAAGATATCGAGACTGGTCAGGATTCCCGTGTCATCGTCAATAACAAGGATATGTTTCTTATCGTTCATCTCAAGCATCCTGCTTAGGGGCAGTCATTCATTCATAGCGAATCGCGTCGGCGGGCGACATATTGGTCGCACGTCGGGACGGAAGCCAGACCGCCAGGGCCACCACCAGTGTAATCATCAGCGCCACCATCCAGAACAGAAGCACAAAAGGCGTGTTTCCGTCACCCAGGACATGGGTCAGTTTGGGCGCGACAAAAAATGCCAGAGGCAAGCCGATGATCAGGCCGGTCAATAACTGCTTGCCGCCCTGGATCATCAGCATACGTAACAAATTACTTTCAGTGGCCCCCATGGCCATGCGCAAGCCGATTTCCTGGGTACGTTGATTGATCAAGTTGCACATCACCGCATAAATCCCCGTTGCCGCCAGTATCATCGCTACCAGGCCAAACAACATGAAAAGATTGGCAATAAAATGCAAGCCGGCCGTATTACGGGCCAAGCGCTCACCCAGCGTCTGGATCTGATTGACGGAAAGATCGCTGTCCACCTGACGAACCGCGGTGACCAGGCCGGGCCCGATCGTTTCCGCGTGCTGGGAACGCAGCACCAGCATCAATGAGGGGGCGGACTGCTGTTCCAGAGAGCGATACACCGTGGTGCGGTGGCGGAACGCGCTGAAAGGCCGACCATGAATAACGCTGGGCACCACACCGACTACGGTGTACCAGCGCTGGTCATCGGTATCGCGAAAACGCAGGCGCTTGCCAATCACATCACGCTCGCCCGGCCAGAACTGCTCGGCAAAGGACTGGCTGACGACGACCACCTGTTGTGAGTCCTGGGTATCCCCGTGGACAAACTCCCGTCCCGCCTTGGGCGTAATCCCCATCGCCGACAAGCTCCCCGGCATCACCTGCACATCGTTGACCATCGGGTAGGACCAGCGCTCGTTCCTGTTGTTGGTCGATGCGTCGACTTCTACCTGGCGCGGTACGGTGAACTGTCCCACGGCACTGGTGGTCAACGCCGCGCTTTCAACACCGGGGATCGTCGCGACAGCGTCCTGCAAGCGCTGGTAGAACAGGATACGGCTTTCATCATCAGGGTAATTGTTCGCGTTGAGGTGGATTTGCGCGGTCAGGTAGTCATGGGTGTCGACACCGTAATCAGCGCGGGTCGCCTGGTAGACCAAGAGTGCGAACAGCGCACTGATACAGAGGATGGAGCAAGAGAGCCCTACTTCGACGATCACCAGGATCCGGGAAACCCGACCTGCGCCACGGCTCTGCGCACCACGGGTGCCATCTCGCAATACCTCATTGAAGTTGCCACGGACAATTTTCCAGGCCGGTAATGCACTGGTGAGTACAGCCGTGATAATTACCAGGAAAAGCGCGTTGAGGACCAACACATTATCGAGTGACAGCTGCCACCAGAAAGGAATCTTATTCGGCACGAAACCCGGCAATATCGAATTGGTGACCTCCAGCCCCCACGCAGCCAGCAGGACTGCCACGACACCGGACAGCAAACAGATAAACAAGCTCTCCAGCATCATTTGCAGGACCAGACGCCCTGCGGGAGACCCCAGCGCGACCCGGATGGCGATCTCTTTGGCTCGCTCGGTCGTCCTGGCCAGCAATAAGTTTCCAACATTGCAGCAAGCCAGCAGCAGCACAAAGCAAACGGCGAACAGCATCACGATGAAGATTGGCGTGGTCTCTTCACCCATGAAGTTTTCCTGGAACGTCAGTGCCTGGGCGGAAAGCCCTTTATTGCTTTCCGGGTACTCCGACGCCAATGATTGCATCACTCTGTTGAGGTCGCGGTTGGCCTCCTCAAGGCTCACACCGGGCTTCAAACGTGCGTACACCGACACTTCCGGCGCACCTTTGCGCTCCAGGTACTGCAAAGGAACAAGCTGGGAAGGCAACCACAGGTCATGGAAGAAGGGAAAGGCAAAATTTTGCGGCATGATGCCGACGATGCGGGTATGTATGCCATTGATCCTGATATCGCGGCCAATCAGTTGTTCATCGGAAGCGAAGTAGTTTTGCCACATGGCATAGCTGATCACCGCGACAGGCTCAGCCCCGGCCTGAACGTCCTCTTGATTGAGCAAACGTCCTCGAAATGGTTGAACAGCGGTATAGGAAAACAGCTCTGCGGTGTTCCTGATGGCCATGTATGAAACAGCCTTGCTGCCATCACTGATATCCGCGCGCTCGGCATAGAAATAGCCCATATCCTCGAACTGGGTGGAGCGCGCCTTGAGATCGCTGTAGTCCATGAAGTTCAGCCCGGAATCACTCAGGCTGACCCCGTTTACGGTCGGATTGATCAACACCATGCGTTCCCCATCAGGATAAGGAAGCGCGGTGAACATGATGGTATTGATCACTGAAAACATATATAGGGTCAGTGCCAGGCCGCAGGACATGATCAGCACGGTCACAAACGTGAAGCCGGGGCTTTTCAGGAGCAGGCGCAAGGCATAGCGAATATCGAAAAGCATTTTATGCTTCCTTCACCAGGGACAGTTGTCGCGCCTGTTCTCCATCGCCAACGACCTTTCCGTCGGACAGGACAATATTGCGCTGCGCACGCTCAGCCGAACGAGGGTCGTGGGTCACGATGCAGATCGTGGCCCCTTCTTCATGCAACTTGTCGAGGATGTTCATTACCGCTTCTGCATTGTTCGAATCGAGGTTACCGGTGGGTTCGTCCGCGAGAAGGATGGATGGGTTACCCACGATGGCCCGGGCGACCGCGACGCGCTGCTGCTGGCCGCCTGAAAGCTGTGAAGGATAGTGACGACTGCGGTGGGACATGTTGACCTTGGCCAGGGCCTCGGCCACCCGCTGTTGGCGTTCGGTTTTGGAAATCTCACCGCGGTACGTCAGCGGCAGCGCGACATTTTCTTCGATCGTCAGATCGCTGATGAGGTTGAACGACTGAAAGATGAAGCCAATGTCGCGGTTACGCACCTGCGCACGCTGTTTCTTGGAAATGTTGTCGACGTTTTGCCCTGCCAATTGATACGTGCCGCTCGAAGCCGTATCCAGCAACCCAAGGACTGAAAGCAGCGTCGATTTCCCACAACCGGAGGGGCCCGATATAGCCACGTACTCACCCTTGGAAATGGTCAGCGTAATCTTGCTGAGCGCATGGGTTTCGATTTCATCGGTCAGGAAAATCTTGTTTACGTCAGTCAGTTCTACCAAAGGTTCCATCATTACTGTCTCCAGGGCATTGTTCCGGTGGCCGGCGTGAGCTGCATCAGTTGGCAATTTGAATCTGTTCGGCACCCTGCCAGGCGGTGCTGTCACTGAGGATTATTCTGTCGCCAGCTTTAAGCCCGCTGGTGATCTGGATGTAGTCAGCAGAACCCTGCCCGAAATCCACTTTCATTTTGGTCGCTGAACGATCTTTTTCGTCCAGCCGGTAGAGCGTAGAAGGCAGGTTATTCTGCGCGAACGGCGGGCGCTCGACATACAACGAATTATTGATTTTCGTCACCGCAATCAATCCATCGACGCTCAGGTCGGGACGTGCCTCCTGTGGCAGCGGCTGAACGAACGTCACATCCACCTTGACCGTACCGTTGATCACCGCAGGATCAACCCGCGATAGCACGCCCGGGAACCGGCTCCGGCCCGTGTTGATCGTGACGGCCTGCCCGACTGCCAGATCACGCGACTGCAACTCGGGCACTTTGAGCTCGGCGTACAACTCTTTCTCTTTAGCCAGGCGAGCGATATCACTACCTACCGTTACCCGCTGGCCGACCTGAACTTTCACGTCTTGCAAAATGCCATCAATCGGCGATTTGACTTTGAGCGAATCAACCTCCTGCTGACTCAGCGCAACCAACGACTCCATTTTGTTAAGGCGGATAATGTTAGCCTTTATCTCCGCCACGACGCTGAGCTTAAGCGTCTTGAGCCGTCGCTCTTCGAAATTGACTTGCTGAGTATACTGTTCAGTCAGAATGCGCGTGGTTTCATATTCCAACCGGGGCACCGCCAAAATATATTTTGTCTGGGCAGCGAGGCGCAGTGAAGAACTAAGTAGCCGACTCTTCACGTCCAACATCAGCGCCTCTTGATTGAGCGTTTTATTTTGCAGCTCAGCGTTTTTGGCCTCGGTTTCTGCTCGAAGCGCCTTAAGCTCCAGTTGCCGCTCCTGAAGTTGCTGCTCCAGCGTCGGATTACTCATGACCACCAGCAACTCGCCCTTGCTGACTTTCATCCCTGCCTTATAAATGACTTGCTCGACCCGAGCGTCAACGTTCGCCGCCACCCAGTTGATGTCCAACGGTAAAAGTACGCCGTTGCCCCGCACCTCTATGGCAAAGTCACCGTACTTGACCTCGGCAACCGTGACGCTGCTGCGAGCAATTTGGTAAGGCGAAAACTTATAGTTGTAGATCGCCAGCAGCAGGATCAACAACAAGACGCCACCCGCAATGACGTTCCTGTGCTTATTGAGTACGCCTTTTTTTCCCGGTTGCGGGATAGAGATATCCATAAAAAACACCAATATTAGCTACTTGGATTACCTTCAAGCACACTCCATGCCAAGAGCAGAGAATAATCCCAAACCTTTGATATCCATTGAATAAAAATTTCGACAAGACGGGGGCACGTGAAGATCGATGCTGCGACGTCTCATTTTCGGAACGGCAGCGAAACGTGCACTACGGGTTAGCCGCTATTTATGGGAAAGTCCCATGAAAATCAAAATCCCGATAATGGAACGCAAGGTAATAGCCCGCAAAAAAAACATCCCATAAATGGGATTTCAATTTCCCTAAATCGAGAGCGGCACAAAAATACCTTAGTAAACAAACGGTTATGATAACGAAAAACTGGCATGGCAATTGCCAGAGCGTAAGGCAGTCACAGCCTATCCAATAATAAAAAAACTTCGCCATTGGTCTACAGAACGGAGTCTGTATGTGGGACGTTAAAATCTCGAATGCTGAGAAGACCCTCTTTACACAAAAAATAATGGATGACCTATACACGCGTCATCTTCAAATCTATGGCAAACATGCAGATACAGAAAAGGCGCTGTGCATTGTCACGGTGATCAATTACATCGTCGAAAATATTTCGGAGGAAATCACCTTGGAAGACCTGGAGAAAATCTGCGGTAAAACCCGATTCGATATTTGTCGCGTGTTCAACCTGTTTTACGAGGTGACACCGATAAAGTGGATGTGGAAGGTCCGCCTGGCGTTGGCAAAGGAGTTCATCAACCTGGCCCCGGAATGGTCATTGACCGACATCAGCTACGCCTGTGGCTTTTCCTCCCTGCCGCATTTTTCTCGAAGTTTCAGCAAGACCTATAACGAAACGCCACTGAGATTCAAACAGGACGTAATAAAATCGACCGGCCAGAAAGTGAAGAAAGACTCCTCCGAATATGATTTTATTTTTGGCATTCAACGAAATGGTTTCTCTCGAAATATGCTGCTTAACAACATTAATTCATTGTAAGTAATAAAGCCCGCTGGATCCGAGCCCCCTCAATCACTCGTACAACCGCAGATATGAAAGTTCAGCGTCATGACGTAACGGGCCTCCCCTTGCCGGGAAAAAGTAAAAAACCGTCGTTGAGGCGATAGTCATTTCCGGTTGAAAGAATAACGAGTGCTTGAGGGGGCGGCAGGAAAAGTGCGCTGAGTCGTTCGGTTATCAATATTGGTAATCAACGCTTTGTACGTTTGATACCTACACCAAAACGGCTGCGAAAACACAGGGCCGGGTCAACCATGGCAAAATAATCTTCCTGCGCGGTATTATCCAGGAATCTGGAAATACGGTTGAATACCGTCGGATCGCGCAAGGCTCCATTGTGGCCTTTGCCTTCGGTTACGATCAGTTTGCTTTTATCCAACGCGTAGTTAAGTACCATGGCTTCTTCCAAATCGATACTCACGTCTCCCTTGTCATGCAATATCAATACTGGCTGTTTTATTTTTGCAATGAGCTCTGGCCCGATTTTATCAGGGTGTACGCCGTACCGTAGTTGATAGAGCTTTTTCATCGACGTCGCAATGTTTCGCGGTAGTTTATTGTTAAGCACATAATTATCCAGGACTTCACCAAAACTGCAGGGGCTACTGATCAAGATCATTCTCTTGAACAACAACCCTTGCAGTGCGGCCATACAGCCTACCAGCCCGCCGGATGAATGCCCGACCACCACCGAGAAAGGACCGTAGTGTCGCTCGATATCGATGACCGCCCTGGAGAGATCGTAAAAAGACACACCCTGGCCCGGAGATACGCCATGGGCTGGCAGGTCAGGCACAAAAACACTGTACCCCTTTGCCTGCAAGCGCTGGGCAAGGTGCCTGAGCATGATGCTTCGCCCATCCCAGCCATGCAGCAGCAAGATTTTCTCTGCTTGCTGCGCGGATTGAGGGTAAATGAACATTTTTACGAAAGTCTGTCGCCAGGTGAAATTTTCCTGTTGGCATTGGCGCAGCAGCATCATCTCGGCGGGCTTATAGGGCAGCGGTCGGGTCTTTTCAAACAGCCGCAATGCGCACAGCGCTGAAAGATAAGAAGACATCATGTTCAACGAGTAGAGATCGAACAACCTTATTAAACGGCACACGCGAACATAGTGTGTCATTGGCCGGACACGGGCCTTCATCAGCAGTTTCGGCCGAAGTCGCAATACCACCAATACGCGAAAGTAGTTTTGATGAATCAGCGCCACTATCAGCAACAACGGATAGATTGCGCTAAATAACATGTTCGCTCCCGATTTTATTTGCCAGCCGCCAGTATTCGTTGGCAAAGGCCAGGAAATTAAGCGCACTGAACGTGATGATGATGCTCATGATAGCGTTCAAGCTAGAGAAGCGATCCCAACCGACCAATAAAACGATCACCATGAGCAACTCGATGATCACCGTCAGAATTAACACCCGACGCGCCTGGTCAAGCTGCTCGAGTAAAGCTTGCAGCGACGCCACGAATGCCGTGAGGAAGAACGTCGGTAATAAAATCAGCATCATCTGTTGGCTGGCGTCCCTGATCGTCCCGTTGCCTGAAAGAATGCCGATCAATGCTTCCTCACTCAGGTAGACCCCGACGGTGAGCACGGCGTAAAGCCCGCCAATGAACATCAACCCGCGATGCAAGAGTCGCCTCAATCCTTCGCCGCTACTGATTGCCAGACGCTGGTTCACCAAAATCGCCAGTGCGGAACCGCATGCCACGGCGGGAATGACAATGAACATCCTAATCTTGGTAATGATCAGGAACGCGGCGACATATTGCTCACCCAACGTTCCGATCAGGGGAAACACCAGCAATGAACTGAAGAACACCACGATAAAAGATACAAAGATCGGTAGGCCAACCAACTGCAGCAGCCCTTTCAATCGGGCAAAGAACGCATGCGGACGGTCGTCCTGCTGCTGGCGACCGACACGCCACACCAGCAATGTCGCAACGGGCATCAGCAGGCCGGACGCCAAGGCGTTAGCTACGATGATGGAATAGAAGCCCAAGCCGTAGACGTGGTAACTGATGTAGCAAATACCGGCGTTCAGGACGATATAGGCAATGACCAGAAACATGCTCAACGTGCTCTTGCCCTGCCCTCGCAAGGCACTGTTGCACATCTCCAGATGAATGAACGGCAAGATCGAAAGGAAATAGAGGGGAAGCACTTGCTGATAAAAGCTCCCACCGGATACAGGCAGCAGCTTCTCCAGCCAAGGTGCGCTGAATACGATCGCACCACTGAGCAAGGCCACGACCAGGATGCCTAGTGCAGACAAAATGGACGTGGCCGCCAGCACTTTCTGCTTTGACCAAAGATTCAGCGACCTTGCGCTGAATACTTGGTTAGTGATCGCCAGGCATTCGAGAATAGCCAGGAACAAAAAGCTGAATGGCTGGATCATCGACAACCAGTAAATCGACGTTGTCTCAGAACCATGCCCCAAAATAGCGGTTTGGATGTTCTGTGAAAAAGACACCGCGACGGCAACGACAATCATTGGCCAGGCAAGCTTGAGCAGGTCCGCAATGTCCCGGCTTGCTCCCTGGCGCTGCGACAGGGCCAGGTCCGATGATGCGTTCACAGTGCCTCCCCCACGCTTGCGTGCCGTGGCAGGGGGTAATGCCTCGTCGTTTTACCATGCAGGCTATAAATCATCATCGAGAGATAAGACAGCGTGTGCGTCGCGCCCAGCAAATAGCCGTGGCCTCCCATCAGTTTTTCCGCCCTGTTGGTCAACTGGGTGATTTGCCACTGGTCTTGTTCGGCGTCTAGAAAGTCCTGCGCTGCGATGCGCATTTCCCATTGCAACATCAGCAGGCTGCACTGGCTGCTCACGTCGGCAAACTCGGCCTTAATCAACTGATGCTGAGTGGTTTTCACACCAAAGCTGCGGCGCGCTGACAGATGTGTCCAACTCATGCTCAACATGCGCATCAGCAGTCCCAGGCGGGCCGCGACAGAGATGATCAGGGAAGTGTCATCGACGGCCGTTGCCTGCTCCGCTCCCAGGTATCGAAGATCCAGTCCAAGCGAGGCAAGTACCCGATCTGCCGGCCCGGACGGGCCGGCAGCGTCATCCCGCTCAAGTGGCACGAGTTGATAGCCCTGGCTGAATACCGGCTTGGTCTGATCGGGCAACCCGCCACGCAATAGCCGCACGGCTTCTGCGGGGTCATGGTCCGCTAACAGCTGATAAGTTCGGTTAAACAGGCCATCAGGCATACGCACTCTCCAACTGCAGGTGCTGCCCAATCCAACCGATCAACTTGCCAACGGTGGTAAATGCATCCTGATTGATTTGATCCGGATCAAACATCAGCCCAGGGACTTTTTCCTCAAGCGTCAGTAAGAACTGAACGAACAATACCGAATCAAGATCCAGATCTTCGTTGAAATCCGTTTCCAGACCGACCGACACGGTCGAAGACATGACATCATTGAGTGCTTCATTAACCGCTGACAGAAGATTTGACATGTAGAACCTCGCTATTTTCATTTTTTTCAATTAAAACGCATGAAAGCGTAACCCCCATGCCCATGGTCAGGCAGAGAATTTTCTTTCCGGTGAAGTATTCCAATAGGCCAGACAAGTTAAATAGAACGTCTGAGCAATAAGCATGTCCGTATTCAGCGACATGCCTGGTAAACAGGATGCCTTTGAAATTCAATTTCTCGACAACTCTTTCAAGCATCGGCAGGTCCAGATTGCACGGAATGATGGCATCGATGCTGTCAGCGGGAACATTGAATTTATCCAGCACGGACAGATAAAAATCATGATATTCCTGCTCCAGCGACGCATATAATTCGCGCCGACGCACGGAAGACTCATGCCGATAATTGTCATAAAACGAGGACATATGCTTTACCGCCGTATGGGTCAAATTCCATTGGGCGGGGCCCGCATTGAGCAGCATCGCGGCCGGTATTTCAGCCAATACGCTGTTATCCAGTCGATTGACAGCACTGTGGAAAGCCTTTTCCCCCGTAAGAAGAATCATTGGCTCGCCGCGCTTGCTCGATCTGTTTTTTAATAAATGAATCGCCGATAAGGCAGACGAGCAATGATTCAAACTCACACTGAGTACTTCCCAGTGCCCTATCCCGCATGCCTCGGCAACATCCTCCAGCCAACGACTGTCAAAGAATGTGTTATGCGTTTGAGTTTTGGCATACACCAGGCAACCTTTGACTTCTTTCAGTTGTGGGTTTGCAATAACCAATGCGCCCAGCGTTTCCACAAGCATCTCTGCGTGGGTTCTGGAAGACATCCCAACGGAGTGCAAAGAATAATAACGCTGTAGCACCTTGCAGGCCCCAGGCTTTAAACCATGAGACTGCTCAAGCGTGCTGAGAGGCTCTAGTGAAACACGACCCGGCAACCAACATAAATAATTAAGTGGCAGCATAACGTTCCCGAAAAGAATATTTTAGTGCCTGCATCAATTAGCCACATCGTCCCAGAAACGGATCGTGCTTTTTGCCTAAAATTGCTTAAAGAGGATGTTTTTCCCATTTGCAGGTCCCACAAATGGAATTCCTACCGACGTTCAACGGGGTTTAGGGGGGACGAAAAGTCCCAAGTGCGCGCTGGGCTGGAAGAACCGGTACTTCTGATGCGGATCGGAGTTACCCTCCTCCCCCCCTATGCTGCTTGACCTTGCCCCCCGAGTTTGCCTCATGCGGCCGGCGTAAAAAATCCGATCAGCCTCACGTGATCCTATATAGTTGCGCACATGATCGCGGACAACTTCCGCACGCCTCCGCCAGACCCTGACGCATGAAGCGCAAACAAAAACATCCGGTACGCCTGATCGAATCCCCCCCTACCGCAATGGCCAGCGCCACGCTCGCGCATCCGCCGTTCTGGCATTACGTCGATGAGCAACACAGTTCGCGTGTTTACCCGCGGGGCACGTTCGCTTTTTTCGCCGGTAGCTTTGGCTTTCTCGTGGTGCTGCTGTTCACCCTGCCTTTTTATGGGCTTGCACTGCTGCTGATTACCCTGGTGGAGGCAGTCAAGGGGTTACCGCTTACTTACGCGCAAACCCTCACAGAACCTACCTTTTTCCTTCCGCTGATCGGTACGGCATTGCTGGCGGCGGGCATGCTGAGCTTTGGCATTTCCAGTCCTGCAGTGACCGCCTTCAGTTTCGACGAAGCCAGGCAGCAACTCACCTTTACCCAGACACGCCGACTGGGAAAAGCCATCGAAAGGCAGGTACCTTTCAGCGATATCCTTTGGATATCGGCTTACGTCCTGTCCAGTTACGGTCGGTCCGGACATTTTCAGATCGGCTTTGTCGGGCCCAAGGGCAAGTCTTTGAAGTGCCACTTGGGTCGGGATTTTCCGGTCACGGAAATGGAGTTTCACATTGCTTGGTTGAAGGGGCTGATCGGCGAGCGGATGAGCGATATTTGCTGGCTGGATACGTGATGGCGGTGTTATGAAGACGTTGATTCAAGCATGACGAACCTGTATTCGCGTCTTCAAAGCTGGATATCCTCTGCAACGCTCTCAGAATATGACGCATGAGCCCTGAACCCGAGCATCCGCCGTACTGGCACTACGATAAAGAACCTCCACCAGCGGAAAATCTGGTGTTGGTCTTTGTCTTTACGTCCCTTTTTATTTTCGCGGTCTGGGCAATCGGGGCGCTGCCGGGGGTCCTGAGTGAGACAACCGGGGACTTCATGGCGAACTACCTGCAAAGCATTACCGAAACACCTTATCTGGCGGTGTTGTTCGTCCTTATTTTAGTGAGTGGCGTCATAATCGGCTTGCCCATTGGCCAGGTACCGGTGATGACCTTCAGCTTCGACGAGTCCGGGCAGCACCTCACCTTTACCCAGACGCGTCGTAACAAGGAACCTGTCGAAGTGAAGGTGCCATTCAGCGATATCCTTTGGATAGCGCCCTTCGTGACCTCCTTTTACGGCCGTTGCGGGCATTATCGGGTGGGTTTCAGGGGACCGACAGATGAACCCTTACGGTGTTGCCTGGGCTTTGAAATGCCGGTCGAGGAGATGGAATTCCACGCGACATGGTTGAAGGGTTTAATCGGCGAGCGGGTGCAGGCCTTGGACTGGGGGGGTGATTGATAACCCCGGCAACAGCCAGTTGTCTTTTTCTGATTCGACGAAACCTCTTACAATCCACCTCCCCTTATTCGGATCCTCACCATGCTGCGTCTTATCCCCCTGGCTTTTTCCCTCCTGGCCAGCCAGGCCATGGCGTATCCAGCCCTTCAAGACACCGAGCTCTATACCAAAGAGACCACCGACTGCAAGGATGTCGATCTCGCCACCTGGCAGCACCCAGCCCGCACCGTATTGGAGAAAAACGGCATCAAGCTGGAGCGCGTGCAGCTTTGTAATCAAGGACGCTATCCAATCTTCCAGGGCGAAGTTCCCTACGATCCCCAGGGTCAGACTAAAGACTTCTTCCTACCCTTGTATGAGCAACTGCGAAAGGCAAACGGCAAGTGGCCCTACGTGTTGGTCGCCAGTAACTATGGGGAGATGGTGTATGTCAGCTACCCGCAGAACGATTCGATATCCCTGGCATATGAGAACTTTGAAGCGCCGTAATGGTTTAGATTGATAAACAGCTGCGCTTCACCTATTTTGAACCCACGTCAGCGCTGCCACTTTGGCCTAATAGTGTCTTCAGATAAGTGTCTTCAGATACGCTAGGTGGCCCGGGCGAACGCCCTCCGCAGGATACGGATTCAGCCTACGTCCGCGCTGACCGAGTGCAAATTACGAGGCGATATGGAGATCACCCAAAACAACCGCCTGGTGCAAGTCGACAGCCCCCTCGGCGACAATGTCCTTGTGCTCAAGAGCCTGGAAGGCAGTGAAGAGTTGGGGCGGTTGTTCCACTACGAACTGGACCTGACCTCCGAAGACCGGGCCATCACATTCGACCAGTTGCTGGGCAAGCCGATGGGCCTGACCCTGGAGCTGTACGACGGCGGCAAGCGCTACTTCCACGGCATTGTCTGCAGCTGCCGGCAACTGACCGGCCACGGCCAGTTCGCGGGTTATCGCGTCAGTTTGCGCCCCTGGTTCTGGTTGCTCACGCGCACCTCCGACTGCCGGATTTTCCAGAACAAGACCGTGCCGGACATCATCAAGCAGGTGTTCCGCGATCTGGGGTTTTCCGATTTCGAGGACAGCCTGAGCGCCAGCTATCGCGAGTGGGAATACTGCGTGCAGTACCGCGAAACCAGCTTCGATTTCGTCAGTCGGCTGATGGAGCAGGAAGGCATCTATTACTACTTTCGCCATGAAGAGGCGCGGCATGTGTTGGTGTTGGCCGACGCCTATGGCGCCCACTCCACGGCGGCAGGCTACGACTCGGTGCCCTTCTATCCGCCGGATCGCCAAATGCGCGAGCGCGATCATTTCTACGATTGGCAACTGGCGCGGGAGGTACAACCCGGCTCGCTGGCGTTGAACGACTATGACTTCCTGCGCCCCCGCGCCAGCCTTGAGGTGCGCTCCAACGTGATGCGCAACCACAGCAACAGCGACCATCCGCTCTATGACTATCCCGGTGAATACGTACAGAGCAACGATGGCGAGCACTACGCGCGTACCCGCATCGAAGCCATTCACAGCCAATTCGAGCGCGTGCAGTTGCGCGGCCGTGCCCGAGGGCTGGGTTGCGGCCATGTGTTCAATCTGACGGGCTACGACCGTGGGGACCAAAATCGCGAATACCTGGTGGTGGTCGCACGTTATCAGATCCGCCAGGATCCCTATGAAAGCGGGCAGTCGGACCTGGACGAACAGTTCATCAGCGAGTTGGACTGCATGGACGCCAACCAGGCCTTCCGCCCTCTCCCGCTGACCCCCATGCCCATTGTCCGTGGACCGCAGACCGCCGTGGTGGTGGGGCCCAGTGGCGAGGAGATCTGGACCGACCAGTACGGCCGGGTCAAAGTGCATTTCCACTGGGATCGCCATGACCAGTCCAACGAAAACAGCTCCTGCTGGATTCGCGTGTCCCAGGCCTGGGCCGGTAAGAACTGGGGATCCGTGCAGCTCCCGCGGATCGGTCAGGAAGTGATCGTCAGCTTCCTTGAAGGCGATCCGGATCGGCCGATCATCACCGGCCGCGTCTACAACGCCGAACAGACCGTGCCCTACGCGTTGCCCGCCAATGCCACCCAGAGTGGGGTGAAGAGCCGCTCAAGCAAGGGCGGCTCACCGGCCAACTTCAATGAAATCCGCATGGAGGACAAAAAAGGCGCCGAGCAACTGTTTATCCACGCCGAGAAGAACCAGGACATCGAGGTCGAGAACGACGAGACCCACTGGGTCGGCCATGATCGCAGCAAGACCGTCGACAACGACGAAACCGTGCACGTCAAACACGACCGCACCGAAACCGTCGATAACAACGAAACCATCACCATCGGTGTGGATCGCAAGGAAAAGGTCGGCAATAACGAAACCATCTCCATCGGCGTGAACCGTACCGAGGATGTGGGCAGCAACGAGAAAATCACCATCGGCGCCAATCGCACCGAGAACGTGGGCAGCAACGAGACCATCACCATCGGTGCGGACCGCACGGAAAAGGTCGGCGCCAACGAAAAAATCAGCATTGCCAGCAACCGGACCGAGGACGTAGGCGGCAACGAGACCATCGGCATCAGTGGCAACCGTAACGAAACGGTCCAGGGCAACGAAGGCATCGAGATCAACGGCAACCAGAGCACTCAGATCGGCCAGAACGAATCCCGCGACGTCGCTCAGAACCGCACCACGGGCATCAAGCAGAACGACAGCCTGGACGTCGGCAAGCATTTTTCCCTCACGGCCGGCGACTCCATCACCCTGACCACGGGCGCGGCCAGCATCACCATGAAAAAGGACGGCACGATCATGATCAGCGGCAAGAACATCACCATCGACGGCTCTGGCGCGATCAATATCAAGGCCAGCAAGAATGTGGTCGTCAAAGGCCAGAAGATTCTGCAGAACTAGCCATGGAGCCTGTGCTATGACCGTTGAATACCACCTCCCCGCCTCCTCCACCGCCACGCCCGCGCGCGTGGAGGGCGTCGTGATTGGCGTGCTGTTGGATGTGCCCAAGGCGGACGCCCCGGTAGTGGCCTTCCCCGGTTGCCCTGCTGACACTGGCCTCGCCGCGCGCACCACCACCCCGCTCACCCGCGAAGACATCGGAGCCCAGGTCGCCCTGATGTTCGAGGCCGGCGACGTGGCCCGGCCGCTGGTGATCGGGCGCATCCAGCGCCTGCCGGAAACCGTGACGCCTGCCATCGCTCACCTGGATGGCGAGCGCTTGGAATTTACAGCCGAGCGGGAAATCGTCCTGCGCTGCGGCAAGGCCAGCATCACTCTGACCCGCGCAGGCAAAGTGATCATCCGTGGCACCTACCTTTCCAGCCGCTCCAGCGGGGTCAACCGCATCAAGGGCGGTTCGGTGCAGATTAACTAGAAGGTAGTCGATCCATGGAACTGCTCAACGCCAGCAAACTGGTGGCTGCCTACACCATGGGCATGGCAAGCGACGGCCGCGAATCCCTGGTCGTGGTGGCCAAGGGTACTTTCGATCTGCCGTTGGACGGCCGCGTCGCAACTCTCGCTGACATCCAGCAACCGCTGCTGATGGCCGACACTTTTCTTGGCGAACCGGGCCTCAGCGCCCCTCGGCAGGAAATGGACTTCGCCCCGGTCAAGCCATTTTGCGACGTACTGGTGTGTGGCAAAGCCTACGCGCCAGGCGGCCGGCCCGTGACGCAGTTGACTGCGGGCATTCGGGTTGGTCAGATGACCAAAGCCTTTTCCGTCCTTGGCCCCCGTCTATGGCAGCCAGGACTATTGGGCGCTTCTCCTGGCTTGCCGCAGCCCTTCACCGCGCAGGACATCTCGTATGCCCAAGCCTTTGGAGGCAGCCATCCGATGGCGAACGAGCCCGACATGCGTCACTGCTACCCAGCCAATCCGGCCGGTTGCGGCTGGTATCCGCACCGTCTGGGTAGTGCTGACATCCTGGGCATGCCAATGCCGAACACCGAGGAATTGGGTAAGCCAATCGACAGCCCCTCTGGCGACTTTCGTCCGATGGCCCTCGGCCCGGTTGGTCGTAGCTGGCCGCAACGCGCCCGCTTCGCTGGTACTTACGACGATGCCTGGTTGGCCGACTGCTTTCCGTTTCTGCCAGGGGATTTCGACAATCGCTACTTCCAGGCAGCCCCTGACGACCAGCAGGTTCCTCACCTGCGTGGCGGCGAGATCGTACAGCTGCTCAACCTCACGCCCCAGGAGCGTGCAGGCTTTCGCATCCCCGAAATGGCTGTGCCGGTGACTTTCTTCCTGAAAAAAGGCGGTCATGAGACTGTGCAGGCGGTGATCGACACCTTGCTGATCGACACCGACGCTCGCCATGTGCAGTTAACCTGGCGTGTTTCCCGTCCGCTACGCCGCAATATGTTCGAGATCGCTCAGGTGCTGGTCGGCACTATGTCTACGGGCTGGTGGCGCGCCCGTGAACTGGGCAAGGGTTATTATCCGTCGCTCTCCTCCCTGGTGAAAGGCAAGCCGGCTGCCGAGGAGGCGAACTGATGACTGCGCTTTGTATTATCGGCTCCGGCATGGTCAGCGCGGTCGGCCTCAGCGCACCCGCGAGCTGCGCGGCGATCCGCTGTGCCATCGACAATTTCCAGGACACCCGTTTCATCGACCAAGGTGGCGAATGGCTGATTGCAGCCAGCGTGCCTCTGGAACAGCCCTGGCGCGGCCGCACCAAGCTGATCAAGATGGCCGCCCGTGCCGTCGCCGAGGTGCTGCAAAGCACCCCCAACGTCGACCCGGAAAAGACCCCGCTGCTGCTGGGAGTAGCGGAAGTCGAGCGCCCCGGCCGCCTTGAAAGACTCGATAAGGAGCTGCTGCACGCTATCGAAGCCGAGCTGGGCCTGCGCTTTCATCCCAGCTCCAGCGTCATCGCCCGTGGACGGGTCAGCGCTGCCGTGGCCCTGCTCAATGCGCGTACGCTGATCTACCAGGGCGGCCATCGCCACGTACTGATTGCCGGCGTCGATTCCTTCTTGAACGGACCGACACTGGGTGCTTTCGAAGCACGCGAGCGCCTGCTCACCAGCCAGAATTCCAACGGTTTTATCCCCGGCGAAGGTGCCGCCGCCGTGGTGCTGGCCGCCCCAGTCGCCAGCGAAGAACCGCAATTGGCCTGCATCGGTCTGGGGTTCGGGATGGAGAAGGCCACAGTGGAGGCCGAAGACATTCCCCTACGCGCCGAAGGCCTGACTCAAGCTGTACGGGCGGCCCTGAGCGAAGCCGGCTGTGGGTTGGAGCAAATGGATTATCGGCTCACCGACATCTCCGGCGAGCAGTACTACTTCAAGGAAGCCTCCCTGGCCCTCAGCCGGACCCTGCGCGTGCGCAAAGAGTTCTTCCATCTCTGGCACCCGGCCGACTGCATCGGCGAAGTCGGCGCCGCCATCGGTCCGGCCATGCTCGCCGTGGCGTTGGCCGCCAGTCGCAAGGGTTATGGCGAAGGCCCGAATATCTTCTGCCACCTTGGCAACGACGCCGGCGAACGCGCCGTTGCACTGCTCAGTTATCAGATCGTGAGGGCCGCCTGATGGCCAACGAAGTCTTCGCCAACAATATGGAGGTTTCCTGCAAGGCGGCCGACGGCAAGTCGGTTGCCTGCTTTCCGGATGTCTGCTTCACCCCACCCCAGGCCCCGCCCACCCCGCTGGGGGTGCCGATTCCCTACCCCAATACCGGCTTGGCCAAGGACACCACCAGGGGCACGCGAACGGTGAAGATCAGTCGTAAGGAGGTCATGCTCAAGGATAAGAGCTACTTCAAGACCAGTTATGGGGATGAAGCTGGAAATGCGCCGAAAAAAGGGATCATCACCAGCAAGATCAAAGGAAAGGTCTATTTCACGGCGTGGTCGATGAATGTGAAGTTTGAAGCTGAAAACGTCGTCCGAAATATGGACCTGACCACCCATAACCATGGCTCAACGTCCAACACACTGGCATGGCCCTATCTGGATGCGGTGGCGATGGCAGACCCCCAAAACCCTTGTGTCAAGTCAGGGGACGTGGAAAAAATAAAAGCGGCCTGCCCACCGCCAGCCAAGTCATTGTCACGCGGGGCGATACCCGGCCCGGCCGACAATACAAGCCCCGAGTGTTGTGAAGCCCGTAAGTGCATGCTCGTACCCAACTCGCCAAAAACACGTTGCTCAAAATGTGGGGGAAAGACGCCGCACCACCCGGTTCCAGTAGCGGATTTATCGACGCCCCGCCCCATAAACCCGAAAACCGGCAAGCTGAAAGTCCGTGGTGACGCTTTCGTCCCGACATACGATCACAACAAGGCCCCCTGCATATGCGTAGAAGGCGCTGACCATAACTCCCGTCAAGGCCCGACAGAAAAGCTCATGCAGCATGGACGTATCGGTAGGGCTTACGTGGTAAAACGCGATGCGATGTTGAACGGTCGTAATGACTTCACCTACGCGGAAATCAGTGACCTCTCGGCGCAAGCGGTCGCCGACGAGACGGGCTGCGATAAAAAATGCCTGAAGGCTCAGATTGACAAAGGACACGAAGACCTGGGCGTTGGTCCGGAGTCAGGTATGCGCAGGGGCGAAGTTCGCGCACCCGCCCTCGAAAAAAAGCCGAAGAACCCGGCCCCCTTGATATAGAGAAGCCATCATGAGTAATGAAGACTCCCTGTTTTTTACCTGTGGCCTGATTGTAAAGGCGGGCACAATCATTGTCCCCGCGCAGTACAACTCCCTGCCGGACGAACAAATGTCCAGGGTCGCCTTCTGCTTCGATGGAAACTGGGTCTACAACGATGTAGATAACGACGTCATAGGGGCAGCCTGCTTCAGACGCAAGGACAACAGCCTCTGGATGCTTGGACGAAATGGCAACCTTCGTCATGTAACGTCGGGCTCGGCGGACTTCACCCTGGACAATATCCGAGGAAAGTTCGAAAACGATCGCATCGAGACGGGCCGGCTTGGCGAGTTACTTTGCATAAGGGAAATCGAAAGCGAGTTGTACATCTGCGGTCAGTCATCCCAGGTTTATCGTTACTCACACGGTGCCTGGGTGAACATGAGCCCGCCCGGCGTGAAAGTGGGCTCCCCGACCCTGGAAAACCTGGATGGCCTGTTGCATAACGATATTTATGCCGTGGGTGAAAAGGGCCACATCCTGCACTATGACGGGGCGCGCTGGAGCACGCTGGATTCCCCAACCAATCGCCCACTGTCACGGGTACTGTGCAAGAGTGAAAATCAGGTTTATGCCTGTGGCAATGACGGTCTGCTACTCATGGGCAACCGCGATAAGTGGGATGTCATTGACACCGAGAGAACCATGAATTTCTGGGACATGGCGCTGTACAACGGGCATCTATACCTTTCCCATGTGCACGGCCTCGTTCGATATGACGGACAGAACTTCTTCGATATCGACACGGGCATCAACCCTCCTCCCGGCGCCCATAAACTTGATGCCCGTGATGGACTGCTTTACTCCTTTGGTGTTGACGACATACTCAAGTTTGATGGCAGTCAGTGGGAGCGGTTGATATGTCCACACAACACTTGAGTTTGGCCACCGAGTCGGTAATTCCGATGCATTGCTCATGAACAACTCGCTATCCCTGGTGGTCGAGCAACACGCAGAAGAAGTCGGCTTCCTTGCCACCCTACGCGACTATGCCCTACGCGCTCCGCACTACGACATCGAGCACCTCGACAACCTCGATAACCGCCTCGACGCCCACCTCGACGGCTTGCGAATCGCCGGGCAAACAGGCCTTGAAACGCTGCTGTCCCAACTCGGTCCACACGCCATCGGCGAGATGTTCGCCAGTGTGGTGCTGGCTTTCGAGGCGGGTAACGCGCAGGTGTTGTCGCGGCTCAGCGAGCACTTGCGCAGTGCCACGGGGAAAGCCATGGAAAGCACTGCGGAAACGGAGCGCGGTTATCTGATGGCCCTGGGTTGGCTCGACTGGGAACGAATAGCGCCTTGGATCGACCGCATGCTCGCCGCCCCTGCCCCGCTGTTCCGCCGCCTCGGCCTCGCGGCCTGTGGCATGCATCGCCACGACCCCGGCCCTGCCCTGCTGACCGGACTTTCCGATGCCGACCCCAGCGTGGTGGCACGCGCCGCCCGCACCGCCGGTGAATTACGTCGACGGGACTTGCTGCCGACGATTCGGGCCCACCGCCGACACCAGGATCCAGCCACGCGTTTCTGGGCCAACTGGGCCACTGCGCAAATGGGCGATGAGCAAGCCTTGGAACCCCTGCGCGAGTTTGCCGAGCAATCGGGCGAGTTCCAGTACCGCGCATGCTGTGTATTGCTGGCCTGGCAGAAGCGCGAACCCAGCATCGCCTGGATACGCCAGCTGGTACAGAATCCTGCGCAGCGGCGCATCGGCATCCAGGCCCTTGGGTTACTGGGCGATCCGGTCAGCGTGCCGTGGCTGATCCAGCAGATGAGCGACCTGCCTTATGCCCGCGTCGCCGGGGAAGCCTTCAGCCTGATGACTGGCGCCGACTTGGCGTTGCTTGACTTGGAATTGAAGGACTCGCCGGACTTCGATGCGGGCCCGAACGACGACCCTCAGGACCCCAATGTCGCCATGGACCCCGATGAGGACCTGCCTTGGCCCGATCCGCAGGCAATCGAAGTCTGGTGGCAGGCTCATGGTGGCGATTTCCAAGTGGGTACTGGTTATGTGTTGGGGTTAGCGCAGAGCGAAAGCAGTTTTCGGCAGGCCCTTGTCCGGGGCCAGCAACGCCAGCGCATTGCCGCCGCTTGTGGCGTTGCACGCTATCGGCCAAACGAAGTGCTTTTCCCTACCAGCGCACCGGCCCGGCGGCAAAAGCGGCTGCTGGGCAAACCGGCGGGATTGGGGCGATGAACCGTACACGTGCAGCAATGATTGAACCGTCGAACCTGCGAGCTGCATCCTACGGGGACTTGTCGGCTGCGCCCTTCCTGGTACGGCTCTTGCGCTGCAGGGTGGTGCGCAGTTGGTCCAGTTGCCCCTCCAAGGTGTCGGCTCGGGCCTGCTGGGCGACCATCGTGTAACGCACCTCGTCGAGGGCGAGCAGGGCCTCTTTCAGACGCGTTTCGAGCGAATGCCGTTGCTGCTCGCCCTGCTCTGCTGCCAGCTCGGCGCGCGTTTGTAGCTCCGCTGCCTGGCGTTGCGTTTCGAGGAGCTGGCTGCGGGTCTGCTCAGATCGGCGTTGCAGTTCATCGAACTGGCGCCGCAGCTCGCGGCACTCGACCAGGCGTGCCTTACTCTCCTCGCGCGCACGGTCGACTTCACGGTGGGCCCGCTCTTCCACGCCACGCACATAGGTTTCCTGGGAGAGCCGCTCCTGTTCAGCCTGTCGCTGCGCGTCTTGCAGTTCCTGCTGCAGGTTCTGCACCTGCAGCTGCATTTCGCTGCGCGACTGTTGCAGCTCGCCGCGCTGGTGCTGCAAGTCATCGATCTGCGCCTGGCGCTGTTCGAGTAATCGCTCGAGGTCATTGAGGCGCACTTCGATGGCTTGCCGAGCCGCAGTGGCTTCCATAGCTTGCTGGCGAGCGCGGGCCGCGTCCTGGCGGATCTGCTCTTGCGCCATCGCCAGCTGTTCACGCTCGCTGTCGAGCACCTGGCGCTGGGCGCTTAGCCCTTGCTCGACCACGCCTTGGGCCAATGTGGTCGCCTGCTGCCAAATGTCCACGAAGGCCTGCGCGACCTCCGTCGGTAACTCGGGCAGCCGCGTTTCGCCGCGCAGGCGCCCCGCCAATCGTTCCCACCATTGATCGAGCAAGGCGCCGACCCGTGCAGGGCTGCCGCGACCCAGCTCCAGGCGTACACGCTCTACCGTGGGCCGCTCACCGCGCGCCAACACGGCATCCGCCGCTTCGAACACCGCCGTTTCCGGTACGCCTACCGCCATTGTCGTGCCCTCCGCTATATTAGGTCTGATAAGAGATTGTTATCCGACTCTATAATCTTGTAACCAAATTTATAATACGTTGAACGTAATGAATAATACAGATACTCCGCAAGTGGTATTAGAAGGACCGCTGGAACTGCATGGACTGGCCGAAAACACCCGCGCCGCCGCCGAAGCGTTCATTGCCGCCGGCACCGCCGCCAATACGGTGCGCAGCTACCGCAGCGCCTTCGCTTACTGGGCGGCCTGGTTGCAGCTGCGCTACAGACGTGCGCTCGGTGATGGCGCCCTGCCGCCTTCCGTGGTGGTGCAGTTCATCGTCGATCATCTTGCTCGTCCGGACGGCGCTGGCGGCTGGACGCACTTGCTGCCCGCCAACGTCGATGCGGCACTGATCGCCGCCAGTGTCAAAAGCAAGCCGGGGGTGCTGGCATTCAGCACCGTCAGCCACCGCCTGGCGGTATTGGCCAAATGGCACCGTTTGAACGAGTGGGATAACCCCTGCGAAGTCGCGGCGGTCAAGACCCTGCTGCGCGAGGCGCATAAGGCCCAGGCGCGCCAGGGCGTCACCCTGCGCAAGAAGACCGCCGTGGTTCTTGAACCGCTGCAGGCGATGCTGGCCACCTGTACTGACGGCGTGCGCGGGCTACGCGACCGCGCCCTGCTGCTGTTAGCCTGGAGTGGCGGAGGTCGGCGCCGCTCTGAAGTGATTGGCTTGCAGATCGAGGACCTGCGTCGGCTCGACACCGACACCTGGCTCTATGCGCTCGGTGCGACCAAGACCGATACCGGTGGGGTGCGCCGGGAAAAACCGCTCCGTGGCGTGGCGGCGCAAGCGCTAAACGCTTGGCTGGCAGCGGCACCGGCCTGCACCGGACCGCTGTTTCGTCGGTTGTACAAGGGCGGCAAGGTGGGTACGTCAGGACTGTCCGGCGACCAGGTCGCCCGCATCGTCAAACGCCGTGCGCAACTGGCCGGTTTGGACGGAGACTGGGCGGCCCACAGCCTGCGTTCCGGCTTTGTCACGGAAGCCGGCCGCCAGGGTGTTCCCTTGGGTGAGGTGATGGCAATGACTGAACACCGCAGCGTGACTACCGTGATGAGCTACTTTCAAGCCGGTGAATTGCTGAACAGTCGCGCCGGGGATTTGCTCAAGCCGGACCAGGATTCGCAACATCCGCCGGGTAGCCAGGACCATCGTTATCCGGTTAAGAACTAACCTATTCTGTCGCGCTGCGACTGACATCAAACTGTCACCAATCCATCCCTGAAACGCCATATCCCCTGAGTACTGTCCTCGCCAATGAGATCGATCTCAAGCGAGTGACAATGACTGATTTAAAAGAAGTGGCACGGTTGGCGGGGGTATCGCGGGCGACTGCGGCGCGTACCTTTGCGTCCCCTGAAGTGGTCCGTCCAGCCACCCGGGAACAGGTCTTCGCCGCCGCGCGCCAGCTGGGTTTCCGGCCTAATCGTCTCGGCCGCCAACTACGCCTGCAAGTGACCAAGCTGATCGGCGTGGTGGTGCCCAACCTGCTCAACCCGGTCTTCGCCGAGCAATTCCAGGCGATGGAGCGCGCGGCGCGTCTGCGCGGTTACAACCTGCTGCTGGCCACGACCGACTACAGCAGCGAGCGTGAAAGCGTGGTGGTCGAGGAGTTGTTGCGACAGCGCGTCGATGGCCTCGTTCTCACGGTGACCGACGCCGAGAGTAACCGCGTGCTGCAAAACCTGGACAACGAGGACACACCTTTTGTCCTGGCCTATCACCAGCCGGGCAATCCGGACTACAGCGCCGTGTCGGTGGACAATCGCGCCGGCATGGCCCTCGCCACCCGTTATCTGCTGGAAGCCGGTCATTGGCGCATTGGCATGGTTGCGGGCCCTGCCCTGCAGTCCGACCGCGCTCGCCAGCGGTATGCCGGTTATTGCGACGCGATGCGCGAGGCCGGCCTCGACAGCCTGCCGGTGATTGAAATGCCGGCCCACACCCAGGCCGACTTCGCCGCCATCGAGCCACTGCTGCAAGGCCCGCAGGCGCTCAGCGCGTTGGTCTGCTCCAACGATTTATTGGCGATCAGCCTGATTGCGCAGCTGCGGCGCAACGGTTGGCACGTGCCCAAGCAACTCTCGGTCATTGGCTTTGATGGCATCGCCCTTGGCACCCAGATGCACCCGACGCTGTGCAGTGTCGTCCAGCCCATCGAAGCGCTGGCCTGCACCGTGATCGACCAACTGCTGGCGCAGATCGCCGGCGCCACACCGGTTTCCCATTGCCTGCCCTGCCATATCCGACCGGGCGAAAGCACTCAACCCTACGAGGAGACGCTTGATGATCCGCTTCAGTAAAACCCTGGCGACGTTGCTGCTGTGCGGCGTTGCCAGCCTGGCCCAGGCCGCCGAGACGGCGATTTGCTACAACTGCCCGCCGGAATGGGCCGACTGGGGCACGCAACTCAAGGCAATTGCCGATACCACTGGAGTACAGGTCCCGCTGGACAACAAGAACTCCGGGCAGGCATTGGCGCAACTGGTGGCCGAACAGGCCGCACCGGTGGCTGATGTGGTGTATTACGGTGTGACGTTTGGTTTGCAGGCGCAAAAGGCCGGGGTGGTCGGCACTTATAAACCCAAGGGCTGGGAGCAGATCCCGGCAGGTTTGAAGGACCCGCAGGGACATTGGTTTGCCATTCATTCCGGCACCTTGGGCATCATGGTCAACGTCGATGCGCTGGGTGGCCTGCCCGTGCCGCAAAGCTGGGGCGATCTGCTCAAGCCTGAATACAAAGGCATGGTTGGCTACCTGGATCCGTCCAGCGCGTTCGTCGGCTACGTCTCTGCCGTCGCGATCAACCAGGCCATGGGTGGGAGCCTGGACGACTTCGCTCCGGCGATCGATTACTTCCAGAAACTGGCGAAAAACTCGCCCATTGTGCCTAAGCAGACGGCTTACGCGCGGGTGCTGTCCGGCGAATTGCCGATCCTGGTGGATTACGATTTCAACGCCTATCGGGCCCGTTACAAGGACAAGGCCAACGTTGCCTTTGTGATTCCCAAGGAAGGCAGCATCAGCGTGCCTTACGTGATGAGCATCGTCGGCAACGCCCCCCATCGGGCCAACGCCGAGATAGTCTTGGATTTTGTGCTGTCCGAACAAGGCCAGGCGCTTTGGGCCAAGGCGTACCTGAGGCCGGTGCGAGCCATGAAGATGCCTGCCGATATCGCCGCGCAGTTCCTGCCTGACAGCGATTACGCCCGGGCTGGCGTGGTCAACTACGAGCAAATGGCGGCGGCGCAGGAAGCCTTTTCCGCACGTTACCTGCGAGAGGTCAAGTAAGTGACCGCCTCGGTAATAAAAACCCAGGAAGTCCGCTCGGGCCGGGCCACGGCGCCGCCTTTGCGGCTGACCGCGGCCTGGGCCCTGGCGCCTGCCGCAGCGGTGTTGTTCGCGTTCTGGCTGTTGCCGTTGGCACACCTGATCGTACTGGGTGGGCAAAGTCGTGATGGCAGCGCGAGCGGCTATTGGCAGGTGCTGAGCAGCGCGCAATACCTGGGCAGCCTGGCGCAGACCTGCCTGCTGGCCCTGGCGACAACCCTTGCGGCGCTGCTGGTGGGCGGCATCAGTGGTTTTTTTCTCAGTCGCCAGCGTTTCTTCGGTCGTTCGCTCCTGGTCGCCTTGTTGACTTTCCCACTGGCATTCCCCGGTGTGGTCGTCGGGTTCCTGGTGATTCTGCTGGCCGGTCGACAAGGCTTGTTTGCCAGCCTCGGCATGGAGCTGGCGGGTGAACGCTGGATTTTTGCCTACTCGCTGATGGGACTGTGCATCGGTTACCTGTACTTCTCGATCCCGCGGGTGATCCTCACGGTGATGGCCGCGTGCGAAAGCCTGGATCGCAGCCTGGAAGAGGCGGCTCAATCACTGGGGGCCGGACCTTGGCGGGTGACCTGTGATGTCATCGTTCCGGGGCTGGCGCCAGCACTGGTGTCCTGCGGGGCGATCTGCTTTGCGACGTCCATGGGGGCGTTCGGTACGGCTTTCACCTTGGGTACCCGGCTCAACGTGACACCGGTGGCGATCTACAACGTGTTCACCAACTACGCCAATTTCGCCGTGGCCGCCGCATTGTCGGTGGTGCTGGGGGCGCTGACCTGGGCGGTGCTGCTACTGGCCAGGCGCCTGGCGAAAAATTCGAGGACAGTCTTGTGAAGCGCTCAACGTTGTTTGTCGGGCAATTGGTGTTCACCTTGCTGGTATGCGCCTTCATGTTGGTGCCGGTCTTGATGTCCCTGCTGGCCGGGCTGACGCGCAATTATTTCCAGGGCGTGTCCAGCGGTCTGACGTTCGATTGGCTGGTGCAAGTCTGGCAAGACTATTCGCCCACGGTCTGGCTATCCCTGCAGTTGGCCCTGGCTTGCGCGGTGTGCGTCTGTGTGGTGGGTGTGCCGGCGGCTTACGCGCTGGTGCGGATGAACAATCGCTTCAGCCGCGGGTTCGAGGAGTTGATGGTGCTGCCCGTGGCAATGCCGGGCCTGGCCAGCGCCTTGGCGTTGCTGCTGACTTACGGGCAATACGGCGGGTTCCGCAGCAGCTGGCTATTCATTCTCGTCGGTCATGTGCTGTTCACCCTGCCGTTTCTGGTACGTCCGGTCATGGCCGTGATGCAACGCCAGCAACTGCCCGTCCTGGAAGAAGCCGCGGCCAGCCTTGGCGCCGGGCCACTGCGGCGATTCTTCAGTGTGGTGGTACCCAACTGCAGGGCGGGGATTCTCGCCGGGGTATTAATGGTCGTCACCCTGTCACTGGGCGAGTTCAACCTGACTTGGATGCTTCATACGCCGATGACCAAGACGCTGCCGGTGGGCCTGGCTGACAGTTATGCCTCGGCCAGGCTGGAAGTTGCCAGCGCCTACACCCTCATATTCCTGCTGATGATCGTGCCGCTGCTGATTGCGTTGCAGGCCATCAGCGCCCGCCTTTCCCGTGGAGAAAAACGATGAGCGGAACCACCATTCGCCTGGCGGGTTGCCGCAAGGCATTCTCTGACGGCACCGTTGCCGTACATGACCTGGACTTGACGATTGAAGCCGGGGAAACCCTGGCGATCCTCGGCCCGTCCGGTTGCGGTAAAACCACCACTTTGCGCCTGATTGCCGGGCTTGAGCGGCCGGATGTGGGGCAGGTGTTTTTTGGCGACACCGAGGTCACCCGTTTACCCATCGAACGTCGCGATGTGGGCATGGTGTTCCAGAACTATGCGCTGTTTCCCAACCTGGATGTGGCCGGCAACATCGTTTATGGGCTGAAAGTTCGCGGCGTATCACCCGCTGAGCGCAACAAGCGTTGCTCAGAGTTGTTGGAACTGGTCGGCCTGCAGGATCACGGCAAGCGCAGCATCCACGAGTTGTCCGGCGGTCAGCGCCAGCGAGTCGCCCTCGCCCGCGCCCTGGCGCCCAGGCCCCGGGTATTGCTGCTCGATGAACCCTTGGCGGCGTTGGATGCGCAGTTGCGTGAACGCTTGCGCAGCGAGTTGGATCAGCTGCTACGCCATCTGGGCATTACCGCCGTGTTCGTCACTCACGATCAGGGCGAAGCCATGGCCCTGGGCAGTCGGATCCTGGTCATGGCGCAGGGCCGCGTCGCGCAGTTGGCCAGCCCGCGGGAAATCTATCAGCAACCCGCCAACGCCTTTGTCGCCAGTTTTGTCGGCAACCTCAATGCTTTTGCGGTGATCGAGCACACCCTCCAAGGCTTGAAAGTCCATGGCGGAGAGTTGCCTTGGCGCGGACGCGGGCTGCCTGCCACGGTCTATTGCCGCCCGGAGCATTTACGGGTGATGGAGGGCGAAGGACACCTGCGTGGGTGTCTGGTCGGTCAGTTTTTTCAAGGTGCTCAAAGCCGACTGTTGGTGGACATCGGCGCCGCCCAGCCGTTGCTGGTGGACAGCACCGACAGCACTATTCATGCCCCAGGCACCCTGCTCGCCTTGGCCATCGAGCCCCAGGCGCTGTTCACCCTGTCATCGTGATTTGTGTTCTTTAGAGGACTTATTTTGAATCATCCGTTTCTCATTGCGCAGATCAGTGACCTGCACCTTAAAGCCGGGGAAAAACTGACCTATGGCGTCGTTGATACCCTCGCCGCGTTGCGGCGTGCGGTCGACCATTTGAACGCCCATGTTCCACGCCCCGACATCGTGGTGATCAGTGGCGATCTGGTGGACTTCGGTCGACCTGATGAATATGCCGTGTTGCACCCCGAACTGGCGCGCCTGCACATGCCTTGCTATCTGGTGCCCGGGAACCATGACAATCGCGAGCATCTGCGGGCAGCATTTGCCGATCATGACTACCTGCCGAGCGTGGTCGGTGCGCCCCTGGATTGGGTGGTTGAGGAATATCCGCTACGCCTGATCGGCCTGGACAGCACCATTCCCGGCGGCCATGGCGGTCAGTTGCTGGACAGCCAACTGCGCTGGCTCGATGAACAACTGGCCAGTCGTCCCGACGTGCCAACGCTATTGGTCCTGCACCACCCACCGTTTATCAGCGGCATTGGCCACATGGACCGCGAACCGTTCATCAACGCCTCGGCACTGGAGCAGGTCATCGCCCGTCATCCGCAGGTGGAGCGCTTGCTGTGCGGACATTTGCATCGGCCGATGCAGCGACGCTTCGGCGGCAGCCTGAGTTGCGTGTGTCCTGGCACCTCACATCAAATTGTCCTGGATCTCCAGACAAGCGCTCCCGCGCATTTCAACCTGGAGCCCGCCGGGTACCTGTTGCACCACTGGCATGGGCAGGGACTGGTGAGCCATAACGGCGTGTTTGGCGAGTATCCCGGGCCGTATCCGTTTTATGACGCTCATGGATTGATCGACTGACAACCCAGGGACTTTTACGGTGTTGTTTTTTGAAGGCGCTCCTCGGAGGTTTTAACCACAGTCCCCTCTATCGATTGAAGATTCCCTAGCGTTTTATTCAACCCAGCGGCCCATCACCTGATCGGCCGATGGCGTCCTGCTGCCTTTTCAACATGCCCGGAACAGAGATTCCGCGGTGGAGTGCGTCCTGATGAAAGCCCTATTTCAAGTATTGAGTTTATTAACCGGCGGCATGAGTGTTGTCATGAGCCCGTTGGCGTCTGCTGATTTTATCAACGACAGCAAAGCCAACTTGAACTTGCGCAACTTCTACTTCAACAACGACAACCGCGACGGAGCCGCCGCACCTTCGAAGACCGAGGAATGGGGCCAGGCTTTCATGCTCAATTATCAGTCCGGGTTTACCGACGGCACCGTGGGGTTCGGTCTGGACGCTATCGGATTGCTGGGGTTGAAGCTCGACAGCGGCGCGGGTCGTCATGTCGGTAGCTCAATGTTCCCCAACGACGGTGACAAGGCCGCGGATCAATGGGCGCGTCTCGGTGCAACGGCAAAGATGCGCGTCTCCAAGACCGAGCTGCGGTACGGCACCTTGCAACCGAAATTGCCGATTCTGGTTTCCAACGATGGCCGCCTGCTGCCGCAAACCTTCGAGGGTGGGCAAGTCACCAGCAATGAAATCGACAACCTGACCTTCACTGCCGGGCAACTGGAACACGCCACCGGCCGTGCTTCCAGCGACAGCGCCGGCCTGGCCGTGGCGGGCGGCAGCCAGGAAAGCAATAAATTCACTTTCGCCGGTGGCGATTACAAGCTGACCAAGGATCTGACCGCCCAGTATTACTACGCCAATCTTGAGGATTATTACCAGCAGCACTTCGCCGGTCTGTTGCATGTTTTACCACTGGGTGAGTACGGCTCGTTGAAAACCGACTTGCGCTACTTCAAGACCACCTCCGATGGCAAGAACAGCAGCGCGGCCGGTCGCGCCAGTGGCTACAAACTCGGCGGCTATACCAAAGACGGTAGCGGTGAAATCGACAACGATACCTGGAGCGCGGCGTTCATTTACTCGCTGGGTGGCCACGCCATTACCGCGGGCTATCAACGCGTTTCCGAAGACAGCAACTTTACCCAACTCAACCAGGGCGGCCTGGTGGGTAAAGGCGAAGGTGGCGCGAGTCTTTATCTCTACACCGACCGCACCATCCAGACCTTCATCCAGGCCGGCGAGCGTACGGCATTCGCGCAATATGCCTATGACTTCGCAGCGCTCGGTGTTCCGGGCTTGAAGGCTTCGGTGATGTACCTCAAGGGCGACAATATCCAGACCGCCAGCGGCCAGGATGCCAGTGAATGGGAACGTGATATTTCCCTGGACTATGTGATTCAGAGTGGCGCGTTGAAGAACGTCGGTTTCGGCTGGCGCAACGGCATGTCGCGAAGCGATATTGCCCGCGACCAGGATCAGAATCGGTTGATTGTGAGCTATAGCATTCCTTTGATGTAAGCCGTCAGCTTCATTGACGAACGTGATCCAGCGCTTTGATCGGGAGGTCAATCGTCGCGCAAGAAGCCGGAGTGTCCCGCTACGGTTTCTTGCGAAATGGGCGGATGCCAGAGGTGTCGATAAGCGCTGGCATTTCTTGTATCTGGTTGAGCTGACGCCTCTTCAACATTTTTTTAAGAAAAAAGGTGGCTTTTTAAAAACCTGCTACATTCGAGTGTGAGATGGATTCTCACAGACATCAGGAAGGTACAGGGATGACCAATTTCGACGCTGCCGCAGGCATCAGCGTGACGGAGCTCAACACCTTGTTGGGCGAGTATTACCAGAACGCCCCCAGCACTAATGACCCATTCAAGGGCAGCCTGCCCAAAACCCTGCCAGACCTCGGAGCAGTGACGCTGACTTGGGATGTCGGTGCTGCGCCTAGCCTTGCTTTCGGTCCTCCCTCCCCAGCTATCTGGAATGCCGCGCTTGCGCCGAACGGCGAAACCAATGGCGCCCAGAGCATCCCTTTGCCCAGTTTGCCAATGATCCAACTCACCGTGCCGATGCTGACGGCCAGCTACACGCTGGGTAGTGCGCCCGCGGTAGGCGGTACCGCCCCGAGCGTAGTGGTCTACGCCACGCTCACCTTTACGCCGGGAACACTGGCACTCGACTTGGTGGCAGTGTCATTGGACGAGAGCAAATTCTCCGCGTGGGACCAAGCCATATTCAACCTGATGCTGTTGCCGCAGATATTCACCTCTGCTAATCAGATGCTGGCCCTCGTGCACCTGCCCAACCTCGATTGGAACGGTGTGACACTCAACCCTGTACAGCTGCAACTGACTGCAAGCTATTTGCTCGGTGCGACGACGCTGACCACCAACACCAATGCGCTGGATATCGACGGAGTAACCTGGCCCACCGATCCGGTGTTCGTGATCGCCAGCAATGCGCTGATCAACACGGCAATGGCTGTTTTCTTGAAGCCTTACCAAGGGTATCCGTTCTCCGACAGCGGCGACTTCAAAAAACTGGCCGATTGGAGCTACAACGGCTCGATCTCCTCGCTCTCGGCCACAGTCAAGCAGGTGGCCCCCTTGACCATCAATGCACAGTTGAGCGCTTCGCTCAATGCGCAGGCCACCCTTACTGCGGCGGGCATGGCCCTGGCGGCGGCAGGTTGTGCCCTCGGTGCGGCCCTGCTGTAACCCTCAAATTCCTTGCCGGAGCAACGCCCATGTCGAGCATGTTTGATTACGATGTTTCCATCAGTCCTTCGCCCGCCGAAATCGATCTGACCGTGGCAGTCGACGGCGTCGCTATCAGCGCGACGATATCGTCGGTGCCTTCGCTGACGTTTAAATTGACGCCGACTGGAAACCTGGCCCAGAAGATTCTGTCCGCGGTTGCCTATCCCATTGCGACCCTCATCGCCGCAGAGGTCAAGGACAAACCCAAGGACGCGTTGCAAGGCAAAGTCGAGTCCATTGGCTCTGTGCCCAACTACGATACCAATGGTATCCGCATCGCCCCCAGCGCACTGACGTTGGGTAGCGTCAACATCGGTGATAGCACGATGTTGAAAATCGTCGCGACGCTGGCGATCACCACTCCCCCCTCTACCAGCGTCTGATCTGCCTACGAGAGCGCATCGCATGCCTACTATCGACGACTTCCTGCCGAAATTGACGGCTGCCTCCGGCCCAGTCTCCTTGGCCGCCACCCTGCCCCGGCAATTTTCGGTATCGGCTTGTGGCCCCTATCCATTGGCGAGCCACGTGGACATTCCCAGTAATTCCAACGGTGGCGAATTACTGCTGGGATTGAACGACATCTCGGTGTCGCCAGTGACGTTGTTATCCATCGTTACCGACCATGATCCCCGCCGTATCGTGGTGACCCTGGCGCCGATGCAACTGAACGGAACCTACGACCTGTTTGGCCTGGAAAGTGCGAAGGTGCAATTGGATACCGGTGGATTGATGGCGCCGCTGGCAAGTTTTGCCGTGGGTGCGAGTACTGTTGATGATTCCGATCCACCGACTATCACCGAGAAACAGTATGACCAGCTGCAGCAAGCCAACGATCAGCGTACCCAGTTGAATCAGACTGCAAATGGCCGCTCTCTGCTGGATACGTTCAACCAGCATAATGATGCCTATACCGATGTTTTCAATAACAATTCGCAGTTGCGCACGTCCTGGGCAAAGGGTGGTGCCATTGCAGAGATGTTCGATTACACGTCGCAAGCGCTGGCTACATCGGGTATGCCGGTCAATCCGCAGGACAAGCTATTTGGTACCCAGCAGTTGTCCTACAATATGCACGCGTTCTCGCAGAAAATTCATCTTTATTACGCCTGTCTAAAACCCTACCCCGATGCCGCGGTGGCCGCGTTGAGCTTTCAGGCACAAGTTGCGACCAACACCCAAAACACGCAGCAGACGGTGGTGCCAATGACTGCCGATTCTGTCTACAACACCGTCAACACAGCCCCCCCCGCGAATCAGGCAGCGCTCCAGCTGCAGATCCAAAGCCTGCAGGAGACGTTCGCGCGAATCGCCGACAATACCCATGACGACACGGATCTGGATCTATGCGTCCAGCACGGCTTCGTCATGGACCCCGACACCATAGTGCGTGTGCAAGCCATCTATGCCGAGTCATTGCGTTTGCACGATCCCAAGCGCCGCTTGCCTCTGCATAGTGGACCATTCTCCAGCTCTCTCGCCGAAAGCCACTTCGTCTTCGCCCTCAGCGAGCAGCCCGATGGCGCACTGACCCTCAAGTTGCAACGCAGCAGTTTGAGCGTGCCGGCACTGGACCTTGACAGCGCGCAATGGCAGGGCCAGGCCGGTGAAATTGGACGCTCGCGCCTGGGTAGCGCCAACTTCATCCGAGGCATCCTCGAAGACCGCATTGCCAGCCAACTGACTCGCGTACTGCGAACACTGGCCAGCCAGGAGGCATGATGTCGGCAAGCAATTCCATTGCCGCTGTCATCGCGCAGCAGCCGATCGCATCGTCGTCATCCGTGTACGCGCGCATCAGCGAAGAACTGCTCGCCGAAGACCTCGTGCGTTTCCGGCAGGAAGTGGAGCTGGCGTTGCAACCACAGGCGCCCTACCTCACCGACGTGGAACGGCAGATGTTTGCCGGCGGTAAAAAGATACGTCCCTTGGTCATGCTCCTGTCGGCGCGGCTAATCGCGCAGGATGGGCCTCTGTCCGACAAGGTCTACAAAGGCGCGGCATCGCTGGAGATGCTGCATGTGGCCACCTTGATTCATGACGACATCGTCGATGAGGCTCAGCTGCGACGCGGACTGCCATCGGTGTCGGCGGCTCGCGGCAGCAAAACCGCGCTGCTGATCGGTGATCTGCAATTCGTACAGGCGCTTCGCGGGTTCGCCACCGCCGTGGATACCGAGCGCGACATGACCTTGGTGCGGTTGGTGCTGGATACCGCGTTCGATATCTGCCGAGGGGAGTTGGACGAATTGGACCGGACCTTGCCCGAGGATCACGATGCACGCCTGGCGCGCTACTACCAGACCATCGACCGCAAGACCGCAGTCTTGTTTCGGTTGGCCTGCCAGGGGGGTATCGATCTGGCCGGTGGGCGTAGCCGTGATGCCCGCCGCGGTGGCTTCTTCGGGCGCGCCTTGGGTCGTGCGTTCCAGATCATGGACGACGTGCTCGATGTGGTGGAGTACGAAAGTTCGGCGGGCAAGCAGTCAGGTATCGACCTGTTACTGGGTCGACTGTCGCTGCCGCTGATCTATGCGATGGAAACGCTCGGCCCGACACATGCAATCAGCCAATCACTGCGCGAAGGCACGCCATTGGCGGGTCATCGTTTGGGCGATGCATTGGACGACTTGCGTGATTGTGGCTGTATCGACAAGGCCTACGCGGCTGCCCGGCGCGAAGCCTTGCAGGCGCTGTTCTATCTTGAGCCATTTCCTCCAGGCCGCTATCGCGATGCCCTGGAGGAGCTGACCCTGCACGTCATTGACCGCCCCCTGAACGGCTGACCTCGCACCTGACGGAGCCCCCATGAGCACCTTGATGAGTTTTTTTCTCGACACGCTGCAACCATGCGTCAACGACCCGAACAACGCCAAGCTGTGGCTGCCCGGACAACTGGTGCAGATGAAGGGAGGCGATGGCAATCCGGTCCTGCCGGTACACGCCGACCAGCAGGACCTGGGCTACCTGACCGGCTCCAACGGCGACTATCTCGCCGAGCAATTTGCCGAAAACTGGTCCATCGTCAACCAAGAGGACGCCGTACCCGATCCTAAAAAACCAGATCCGCACCTGAAGCTGTCCGCAGTCCTGGTGGACGGTCTGCAAAACCTCTTCGTCAACCCAGCGTCCTCCACAATCACGGGCCAAGGCTACTCCATCACCCTGCCACTGCTGTTCAATTACTATAACGGAGCCTCAAGGCAGACGGACTTGCCGCCGCTTACGATGTCCGGCAACTATCACATCGACCAGTCCCTCCAGATCGGGGACGCACCCAACACTTCGACCACTGACATCGTCGGCAGCGGTGCATTCACCGTGGTGTTCAGCGAATGCATGTTGACGGCGAAGGTCGGCGTGACCATCGAAGGCGCTGGCGCAACGCGCTCGCTGGCCTTCGCAGTGAGCGAACTACTAGTGACCGGCGTGCAGGACAAACCGGTGAGTTTGAACTTCAAGCAGCTCACTCTGGATGGCGACTTTGTGGGCAAAGATCAGCTAATTGAATCGATCAGGGAGGCACTAAACAGCGCCGAAGGCCAGGCAGCCATGGTCGGCGCGTTAAGCAGCATGTTGAATTTGCCCTCCAACCTGCAAAGCGTCAACGACATGCTCGGCACACAGGCCGAGAACCTCATGTCCAGTGTGTTCGGGCCGCTCCCCACCCAAGGCCTGCCCAATGACGACAGTGGCCAGGACGCGGCCTCGCCGGTGGACCTGTTCCTGTTCGATCGCACGCGCGTGGCGTTGAACGAAGCGAACAGTAACTGGTATCTCCCGTGGCAACTCGCGTGCTCGTCGGATCCGGTGCTGGAGCCTTATTCCAATCCTCAAATCGATGTACCCGATCAGACGTACGGGGGGCTGAAGTACACCAACATTCAGTTGACCAAACTGACGCTTACGGGCGGTTCCAACGCTCAAGCACCGTTGTCGGCGGTCACGCTCAGCACTCCGCGGATTGCCGCCACGCTCAATTTCGGCGCTCTGGCGGCGGGGCCGGTACGGCAGCTCGACCGCCCGGGCCCGACGGTCAGCCAGCCCGTTCCACCGGCGCCGCCGCTCACCGTGAACGCCGGGTTCTCGCTGACCCAGCAAGGCCTCAAGCCAGTCCTACTGCAGGGCACCCTGACCGCGACTGTGGTCAACCTGCAAAGCTCGCTGACGATCACCCCATCAGGCGCCGATGTGAATGCCTTGACGCTCACGATCAGCGATATCAGCGCAAACCTGGACAGTGCCCAGATAGGTGTGTCGGTGACGCTGACGCCTCACGATGTCTCACTGGAGCAGCTCATCGGCCATTTGTTCCAGAAACCCGAAGTCCAGTCACAGATCGCCAAAGCGCTGAACAATGCGCTCAGCGCCCAGGCGCCGCAGCTATCGGAAGAGTTCAGCCAGATCGCGCGTAAAGCCATCCTCAACCAACTCAACAGTTAGGAGCACACCATGTCCGACAGTCAACTCGTCCAATTGCTGGAAAACATGCTATTGACGCCCGCCTCCGACTTCTACCTGTCCACGATTCTCTACAACCCGGACGGTAGCGCCCTGGACCCACTGACCATCGCCGAAGTGGACCTGGGCTCATTCACGATCGAAAAGATTCCGATCGACATCGTTATCAAGAAACTGCATATCCTCGGACTGAGCAACAGCCAGGTGAAGCTCGACAATGGAACCGACCCCGAGATCGTCGTCGACGGCAGCACCGTGACTTTCCATGGCAAACAGCCCAATACACAGGATGGGTACCAACGCCCCCCCTCCGTACCCAACCAGATCCAGGCCAGTGGCGAATTGCACGTCAACCTGAACCACGTCGACATGCCACCGGGTACTTTCAGCCTGACCATCAACCACGTCGATGACCTGACCGGGGTCTTCAGTGCTACCGAGGCGGTGGATGGACAGCTCGACACCGCAGTCGTCAACTTCAGCGCGTTGTCGGTCAATCCGGTCGTCGGCAATGGCAACATAAAGATCGATATCGATCTGGCGACCGTCTTTAAAGCCACCATCAACCAACTGCTCAATGAGGACGCCAACCAGACGAAGCTCATCACCGCGCTCAATGGCCAGCTCTCCAACCCCGATCTGCTCGCCAGCCTGTCGCAGGTCGCCACCAGGGAAGCCCGCAAGGCCTTGGCCACTATCTGATTGAAAAAGGAGTTTCGACCATGTCCACCGACTTCATCGCAGGCCTTTCGCAATCGTTATTGAACAACGCCAGTGAATCCATTTTTCCCACCATAGCGCCCAAGCTGGGCGACACCGCAAACATCCCCGAAGCGAACGCGAGTTTGACCTGGAGCGTATCTGCACCACCGACATTCAGTTTGGCCGCCAGCGGTAGCGGTCAAACTTTCATGGTCAGCATGCCGGTGGAGCTGTCCGTGACCGTGACCGGCGGGGACCCCACCAGCAGCACAGTCGGTGCCAATGCCAGTGCACGGGCAACAGTAGATGGCAACGGTGTGGTGCGGTTGTCAGTGACCGATATCAACTTTGTCACCGATGATCCGTTTGTGAACGAAATCCTGGACGCCTTGAAGAGTGATATCGCCAGCAGGGTGAACAGCCTGATATCCGCCATCGCCATACCGCTGGGGCCCGTCAACGGTATCACCTTTGCCGGATACGCCCTGTTGATCGATGGCGGTAACGCCTATGCGGCCGGCGGATTGTTCTCGCCGGTGGCGATCAGCCAAAAGCAACCGCCATCCAATGGCGGCTTCAACCTGGTACTCACCGAGCCGCTGATCCAACAGGTCGTCGCCAATCTGTGGTGGAGCACAGTACAGAAGACCTATTCGGCCAGCGGTGCCGTCGTGCATCTCAACAGTTACAACGCTTCGGTCAACAACGGTAACCTGACGCTGACGCTCAACTTGAGCGGTAGCTACAGCTTGGGCCCGGCAGACTGGGATATTTCCATCAGCCCAGTTACCGCGACGCTGCAGGTGGTGGTGGATGCACAACGTAACATCCGTATAAGCGGCGGCAGTGTTTCTCGCCCATCGGTCAACATCACGCCCTCCAATTTCTGGGCGTGGATGGCGACGTTGGGCGGTGGTGTGATCTCCTCCATTACCCTGGCGATCCTCAACGATGTGGTAGGAGGCCAGATCCAGGAAACGATCCAAGGTCAGTTGGCCCAGAGCCTGCTGCAAATCCCGGATCTGAGCGGCAATTTCGAAGGTTTCACTCTGCAGGTGACGCCTCAGAACCTGAACATCACAGGCGTGGGCAATCAGATCCTGCTGACAGGTACCGCCAGCGTCACCGCCAGCTAAACGATATCCCGGCGGAACCAGCGTTGACACCGCCGGGATAGCGAAATCGCCCTCACATTGAGTGAACGCCCATGCCGGAAATCGCCGATTACATGTCATGGAATATTGAAAGCCTGTCCTCGAAGAAATGCGCCAAGGACGTCTTTCGCAACGTCAACGTCGCGGCCTGGATCGCCGTGCTGATCGACGAGATGCAGGCCAGCGTCATCGGCGTCATGGAAGTGACGCTCGGCACAGGTGAGCAAGCGGTGCAAGTGCTGGTCCAGGCCATCAATGATCGCAAGAAGCTTGTAGGCTCAGGCAGCAAGTGGAAATACGAGGTGTCGCAGCGAAATATTGAAGTCGCCCATACGTTCGCCCGGCGCGCCGACAAGTACGCGTTGCTTTGGGACGATGCAAACGTCAGCGTCAGCAACATGGCCGTCGCCACCAGCACCAAGGTGATCTTCGCTGACCGCAATCCACTGTTCTGGAATATGCAGGCCAAAACCGCTGGCAAGCCCAAGGAACTCAACTGCCTGCTCTGGCATGCCCCCCAGCCCAAGTATCACAAGAAAGATGCGACCATCCAGTTGTTGGCAGATCTAACCGAAGAGATCGAGATCAACACGGGCAACACGACCTTTTTGATCTCTGGCGATTTCAACTACAACACGGCCAATGCCGCTACCTATGCACCTCTGACCAGCCTGAAGTTCTCCGGTATATTCGACGGCGAAAAAACTACTCTTACCTCGTTGAAATCGTTCGTCAATGACATCGCCAATCGCGAGAAAATGATCCAGCAAGGCGATGTTGACGAGGCCTTTTTGGCAAGCGCCTACGACAACATATTCATCCGTGGCATTACCTCCAATTGGGAACTCAAGGTCTGCGTTCCCAACGTCGTCCTCCAGGAAATCATGGACAGCTTCACCTTCATGATTGTCACCCGCATGCAGCTGCAACTGGCAATGAAGAATGCCAAGATCATCAGCGACCACATGCCTATCGTCATGACTCTCGAAGAATAACCCCAGCGAACTTCGCTCTCTGATGAAGAAATGGCCATGGATATCCAAACGCTTCGCGAGAACCTCAAGATAGGGCTGGACGGGACGACAACCATCGTTGCCAGCACGGTGACCACGGCAAAATTCGCCGACTTTTACGGGCGCATTTTCGACAATAAACCTCTGACAATTTCCAATGCGAGCCCCGGTCCCGAAGACGGCGGCAATACGGTGCAGCGGGTCGGCACCGCATCGCTTTTTCGCCAAGTGGCTAACGCTCCCGTAACAGCCACTTTTGTGCTCGACCCGCAAAGCGGCGACGTCACTGTCCAGTTGGTGTTCACTTTGATTGGCACAGGACGAAACTGGAAATTTTCCGACAGTTTCCCGGATCTGCCCGTCAGCTTCGACTTCAGTTCCAGTGTCACCGCTCCCCAGACGTCGGCGCTGGACGATCTCACGCTGACCTCGGCATGGTTCTATGCACTGACCGATGCCACCGTCGTTGATATCGACTTGGGCTCCACCAAGGCGCCAGTGTCGCTGGACGCAGGGCTCGGTTTCGCCGGCATCGTTGAGCTTAGAGGCGTACTGCTGGCGCTGGAACATCTGCTGGACGTCAACGACCGTTTCGCGATCGGCGGAAACATCGTCGAACCCTCCGTGCAGGTGTCGCCGCTGCGCGAGATCGTTAACAATTTCCCATGGAAAGAACAAAACTCGCCGCCGGGCATCAGCCTGTTCGTGGACCTGGGACTGGAAGTTTCCATTTCCGAAAAGCTTGCGCTTACCCAGACGATCTTCTCGGTCTACAGTCCTTTGAGCGCGAAATGGTGGATGGCCAACCCCAGCTATGAGCCATTCATGGCGATCAGTGGTGCGCTGACGATACCCAGTGCCGGCCTGACCGTTGAGCTGTCATCGAAGATTCCCAAAGGCACTCGCAAGCTGGTGATCACCGGAGAATTCAGCGGTTTCACCCTGAGCAATCTGGCGGACCTGCTGGACCTGGCAGGCACCTCGACGCTAATCGACTACCTGCCGGGGCCACTGCAAGACGCCCTGCATGATGCCGGCAAGCTGCAGTTGCTGGACGCGGCGATCGCGCTGACGGGGTCGGGCACCGGCCTTAGCGTCGACTATGTCTACCTGACCGTTGGTATCCCGAACGCTCAATGGAAGCTGCTGGGCGATGAGTTTCTGCTCGAATCCATATCCGTTGAGTTCCATGTCACCCTGCCTTTTATCAAGCCTGCACCGGGTGCTTCGATAAATGCGTTGTTCCTGATCGGTAATGCCGCCCAAGTAAACGTTAGCGCCGGCTATCCTGATTTCTTCATTGCGGGCGAACTGGAGGACGCGGTTACGCTGCCGCTGCAGGCGCTGGTCACGCGGTACTTGCCGTCGATCCAGCCACCGGCCGATCTGACGATCGACATGCTGTCGGTCAACATCGATACCCAGGCCGGCTACAACTTTTACACCGAAATGGCCGACTCCCCAGGGTGGGTCATTCCACTGGGCCCGCACAACCTGGCCATCGAGGACATTCAATTCGGCTTGTCAAAAGGGCTCGGGGCGAACGCTAAGACCTCGGCTCAGTTTGCCGGCGGGCTGGTCTTCGACGACCGCCTGACGCTGGCCATGTCCTACGATCCCACCCAGGGGGTTGCGCTACGTGGCGCCCTGCCCCAAGTCACGTTGAACGGGCTGATCGGCTGGTTATGCAACGCTAAAGATGTACTGCCAAGCGGACTCGGCGACTTGACGTTTACTGACTCGACGCTGTTGATCACCAAGAACCAAGATCAATTCAAGCTTTCGTTCGGAACCCAGGTCGCCAACGCCGGCTCGCTGGCCTTCGAACTCCTGGACCAACAAGGTACGTGGGGCTTTGCTCTCGGTCTGGACTTGTCCCTGTGCAAGCTGTCGGCGCTGCCAGGACTTTCGTCCATCCAGACATTCCTGGATATCTTTCCTATTGCCGGCGAGGAGGTGGTGATCGTCTCCACCCTGAAGAAGTCAGATTTCACCTTCCCGGCTTTAGACCTATTTCAAAATCCGCAGATCAAGTCAAAACAAATCACCATTCCAGCCTGGTCAGGTGGACTGCAGGAAGGGTTCTACTTTTACGCACAGACCCAATTGAAGCAAAACAGGATCCTGCAAAACCTGGCCACAATGCTGTCCATTTCGCCAGACACAAACCTGAATGCAGGGATCTTCATTGGCACCGACGCCGGCACCCAGGCACGGCTCTTCGCAAATATCAGCACGGTGATCAATCGTTCGGTGACACTGAGTGGTGCCTTGGGCGTACAGATACAGGCCGAACAGGTTGAGTTCTATCTGACTGCCACCGCTCGCACCACCATCGAGTCGCAACCGATTCGCTTCGATGTCAGCTTGGCAGTAGTGGAAAACGGTGCATTCGTATCGGGCGACATGGTGGTTGAAAACGGGAATGGCACCCTCGATTTCTCGGTATTCAAACTGAAGAGCTTGGCATTCGAGCTTGGCATTTCCTTCGAGGGAGAACCTTCGATCGGATTTGCCGCCGAACTGGATATCGCCGACATCGATAGCGCCTTGGCGGTGTTCATCGACACCGTGCAACCTAGCCAGTCAATGGTGGTCGGCGCCATCAGCGACCTCAGCCTGGCCAAGGTCTTTGACGAGTTGACCGGTGCTACTGCCTCGGACTTGCCCGGATTCCTGCGCGATGTACTCACCCAGATAGCCGTGGGCCGATTGCACAGCTTCGACAGTGACTGGCAGGCCTGTCACGATGCCCTGAACCATTACGACCTGGCCAAAATTCGCGAGATGTTCGCCGCCGGCGGAGTTAACCTGCCCGCCGATAGCGGGCAGGTCCAGTTGATTGTGAACACGCCGGACCAGACTTGGTACCTGCTCGACCTTTCCACGATGTACCACTACGAAATACTGCGTAACGGGCAGCGGATCTCGGTGTCGCTGGAGGCCCAACTGTATGTTGTACCTCAGCAAGTCAGCATCGCGACACTGACGTTCCCACAGGGTTTCCACCTCTTTGCAGATATCCAGTTTCTGTGGATCCGAGAACAGATCAAGGTCGAGGTCATGCCCCAAAAAGGCATCGCCTTCAATATTGAGATGGCGCCAATCGTCATCGGCAACGACAAGCTGTTCAAGCTCACCGGCGCCCAGGGCTCGGGCGGCCCTAGTGTGCTGCTGTGCACCTTCTCGGACGCCACCAACCCGGAACCGCACTATCGAACGCCCGCATTCATGATCTCAGGCGAGGCTTATCTATTGGGTATCGGCCCGCAAATCGATATCGACGTTCGGGCCGACCATTGTCATTTTGAACTCAAGGACACCACCTTTGGAGGCTCGACCTTCAACCTCCTGGCCGATATCGACGGTATCGACTCAATCAACGCACAGGGTTCGGCCAGCGTCGGCATCAACGAGTCCATCGATCTGGGGCCGCTCGGCACGCTGACCATCGACGACACCCTCAATGCCGACCTGGCCTTCGGCAGCACAAAGCAGGGAATATTTGCCAACGCGTCGTTCAGCTTCACCTTGGCCAGCAGCACTCATGACATCGCCCGCTTCGACCTGGATATCAACGTCGGTCCTCTGGACAATCTCCCGGGCATCCTGCTGGACAAGATCAAACAGTTCTTTGTCGAATTGTTCCAGGACGCGAAGAAATGGTTGGAATATGTCTATCAGGGCATCCTGAAGGGAATTGAAGAGATCGAGCAAATCGGCAAGGTCCTCAGAGATACCTTCAAACTTGCGTGGAAGCAGGCCGCCCTCTTTCTGCAAGCCGTTGGTTATGCGGCCGAGGACGTGGAGAAGATGCTGATTGCAGTCTTCAACAAAACCCTCGAAGAGGCGCAAGAAATCGTCGACTTCCTTTACAACAGCATCAAGAACTGCGCGATGAAGAGCGGCCTGCTGGCCGCAGCATGATAGAGCGGTCATGTTTCGATTCTGCACCAGCGACTGAGAGGCCTGCAGCGACATGAAATCAGACAATGTATTCATCTTTAATATCGAGTCGGACGCACATGGAGCAGTTGCCAATAGCGCAAACGCTCTTTTCGTAAAACACACCAAAACCGACCGTATAACAAAGCGAGTCTTTTTCGTAGAAGTTGATAAGGCGCGCGCAGCAAAAATAACAAAGATCTGGATGAATGAACACTTAATAGCAGAAGCAGACCGAAAGCCCATAGATTTAAATCAAGATATTAAAACGCTACTGGAAACCCATCTGCCCGCCGGCGAATCCTCTGTCGGAGCCTATCTGGTTGCACATGCACTCGCCGGGTATTTTGCTGGCGAAGACCCGCTAATATGGGGTGACTTCCTAGGGAGCCCTCCTTGGCCTGTTTTTTCAAAAATCGTCTTTGACGCCTGTAAGGCCGCTAACCCCACACCTATTTTCACAGAAGATTACTTCGAGGATCTTTTGCAGAAGCCCGAGCTGGTTCCTCTCATTCAGAAAAACGACAAGGCAGAAGACTCCTTGAGCTTTATTTCCATGTTCCTGTACTTCTATAAAGAGCGCGTTGAAAAGAGACCCGACAAGAAAGAAGCGTTCAAAATCAGGGTCGCGGGATGGCCAAACTTCATAACGGTCGCCAGCGAGAGCTTGCAGAAGCCAATAAAAGGATACAACTTTGGCCCGGCTCATACCGATAAGGAAAGAGGCGTCTATGGCAGAAAAGTAACAGCCTTCGAGAATCCTAACAAAGCCAGCAATACCAAAGAACTTTATGGCCTGGCAAAAGACAATCGACACCTGAAGAAAAAAATAATGTACGCAGCGAAGGCAAGTGGTCAGTCAACGTTCTTTGAAATCACCCAAGATGAAGACTGGGTTGACAGATAGATTCGAAGCCGCAGGCCGTTGGCAGGTCTTTCTGGCTATCCAGTCAATTCGCAAGATTAGGCAATTATCCCCCCGGATTGTGCAATCAGCCCCATGGATTGCTTCCTATAGTTAACCAGAGCCAAACCATCTGGAGCTGGTCCCCCTATGAGCGTTCTCAACATCAACGGCCGTGAATACACGGTCGACATAGACCCTGGAACCCCCATCCTCTGGACCCTGCGCGACACGCTGGGCATGACCGGCACCAAGTTCGGCTGCGGCGCGGCGCTGTGTGGTGCCTGCACTGTGCACCTCGATGGCCAGGCCATTCGCTCCTGCGTGACGCCCATTGCCGCCGCCGAAGGCAAGCAGATCACCACCATCGAAGCGGCCACCAATGGCAGTGACCCGGTCGGCAGCGCCGTGCACGAGGCCTGGGTCAAGCACGATGTGGCGCAATGCGGCTACTGCCAGAGCGGCCAGATCATGAGCGCGACCGCCTTCCTCAAGGCCCAGCCCAAGGGCAAGCAGCCTACAGTGGCTGAAATCGATTCGGCCATGGCAGGCAATATCTGCCGCTGTGGCACCTACGCCCGTATTCGCGCCGCGGTGGCTGATGCCGCCAAAGCCCTCGCCTGATCGGAGCTCGCCATGTTGAACGACATTCTTTCCGATGAGATTCCGCGCGCCTTACAGCACATGTTTGAACGCGATGATGCCGACAGCCCCGCTACCCTTCCCCGCCGCAGCTTTCTCAAGATTGTCGGCATCGGTGGGCTGGCCCTCGGTGCGTTTCCACACCTAGCCCTGGCGCAAGAGGCCAACGCTGCCGGCGCTCAAGCGCTCAAGCCGACTCAGCAGCCCTCCGCCTTCGTGCAGATCGCGCCTAACGGCGAGGTCACGGTGACCATCAACCGGCTGGAGTTCGGCCAGGGTGTGCAGACCGGCCTGCCAATGATTCTTGCCGAAGAGCTGGATGCTGACTGGAGTCTGGTGCGCAGCCGTAACGGCAACAGCGACGTGGCCTACCAGGACCCCATCTTCGGCATGCACCTTACCGGCGGCTCCAATTCGATCAAGAACAGCTACATCCAGTACCGCGAGCTCGGTGCCCGTGCCCGCGCCATGTTGCTGGCCGCGGCCGCCGCGCGATGGCACGTCGACGTGGCGAGCCTGAGCACCCAAGCCGGCACGGTGCTCGGTCCGGACGGTCGTAAAGCAAACTACGGTGAACTGGCCGAAGCCGCGATGGCGATGCCTGTGCCCGAGAAGGTCACGCTCAAGGATCCCAAGGACTTTCGCATCATCGGCCAGGCCACCACGCGCATCGATGCCAAGGCCAAGAGCAGTGGCCAGCAGGATTTCGGCATCGACATGCACCTGCCCGGGCAGTTGACTGCCGTGGTCGCCCGGCCACCGGTATTCGGTGCCAAAATCGCCTCGTTGGATGACAGCGCGGCGCGTGCGACGAAGGGCGTAAAAGCCGTGTTGCGCGTACCGTTGGACGGCGGTGCGGAAGGCGTTGCAGTGGTGGCGGACGGTTACTGGCAGGCCAAGCAGGCACGCGATGCGCTAAAGATCGAATGGAATTCGGACGCAGTAGAAAAAGTGGACAGCGAAACCCAATTGGCTCAATACCGCGATCTGGCCGGTCAACCCGGCCCACTCCACTTCGATGCCGACATGACGCCCCTTGCCACCGCGCCGCATCAACTGGAAGCCGAGTTCATCTTCCCCTACCTCGCCCACGCCCCCATGGAGCCGCTGAACTGCACCGTGCAGCTTGCCGAGGATGGCGCCCAACTGTGGGTCGGCACGCAGTTTCCCGGTGGCGATGGTGCCGCAGCCGCCAAGGTGCTGGGTCTCAAGCCCGAACAGATCCAGGTGAACGTGCAGACCGCGGGCGGCGGCTTTGGTCGACGTGGCGTGCCCACCAACGATTTCGCCGTGCTGGCATGTGAAGTGGCCAAGGCCGCGCGCACCGCCGGGCTGAATGTACCGATCCGCACCCTCTGGAGCCGGGAAGATGACATCAAGGGTGGCTACTACCGGCCCATGCACTTGCACCGCGCACGCATCGGTTTTGATGACACCGGCAAGGTCCTGGCCTGGGACCATGCCCTGGTCGGGCAGTCGATCATCACCGGCACCGTGTTCGGCGGGCGGGTGAAAAACGGCATCGACCCTACCGCGACGGAAGGCCTGCGCAATCCTTACCCGATACCGATGCGCCTGACAGTCCATCATCCAAAACTCAACGTACCCGTACTCTGGTGGCGCAGCGTAGGCTCTACTCATACGGCCTTTGTCATGGAGACGCTGATCGATGAGATCGCCCGGACAACCAAGCAAGATCCGGTGGCCTACCGGATGAAACTGTTTGGCGATCAAAGTCCTCGCCATCGCGCGGCCCTGCAACTGGCCGTGGACAAGAGCGAATATGGTAAGCGTCAGCTCCCTGCCGGCCGTGCCTGGGGCGTGGCGGTACATGAGTCGTTCAGTTCCGTGGTGGCTTACGTCGTGGAGGCCTCGGTACAGGACGGTCGCCCGGTATTGCACCGTGCCACCGCTGGCGTTCACTGCAACCTGGCCGTCAACCCGCGCAGCGTGGAAGCCCAGGTGCAAGGCGCGGCCCTGATGGGCTTGTCCATGTGCCTGCCGGGCGGCGCCATCACGTTGAAGGACGGTGTCGTGCAACAAAGCAACTTTGCCGACTTCAGCGTGCCGCGCATTACCGACATGCCGGAGTTTGCCGTTCACATCGTGCCAAGCGCCGAACCACCTACCGGGATGGGCGAGCCCGGCCTGCCCGCGTTGGCCCCGGCTTTTGCGAATGCCATCGCGAGCCTGACGGGCAAGCCGATGCGGCAGTTGCCGTTCAAGTTGGCGTGACCGTCCGGGAACGGCAACTGTGCATCCGCCAGGTCGCGGTCAGAGATGATCTGCGTCGATCACCGCCTGGGCGAAAGCCTGCGGAGCTTCCTGCGGCAAGTTATGGCCGACACCGCCGTCGATCAGGCGATGCTCGTAGTGACCGGTGAAACGCTTGGCATAGGCTTCTGCTGGGGGATGCGGTGCGCCGTTGGCATCGCCTTCCAGGGTGATGGTCGGTACGCTGATGGCCGGGAACGCCGCCAGTTTTTTCTCCAGCGCGGCGTATTTGGCCTCGCCCTTGACCAGGCCCAGGCGCCAGCGATAGTTGAAGATCGAAACGGCGACGTGGTCGGGGTTCTGCAAGGCACCGGCGCTTCGGTCGAAGGTCGCGTCATCGAAATTCCACTTCGGCGATGCGAGTTTCCAGATCAGCTTGGCGAAGTCGTGAGTGTTCTTCTCGTAGCCCAGCCGGCCGCGCTCTGTGGCGAAGTAGAACTGATACCACCACTGCAACTCCGCGGCAGGCGGCAACGGCGCCTTGCCCGCCTCCTGGCTGCCGATCAGGTAACCGCTAACCGCCACCAGCGCTTTCACCCGTTCCGGCCAAAGGGCCGCGACAATGTCGGCGGTGCGTGCGCCCCAGTCATAACCGCCGAGCACGGCTTGCTTGATGTTCAGGGCGTCCATGAAGTCAATGAGATCGCTGGCCAGCGCCGAAGGTTGGCCGTTGCGCAGGGTCTTGGCTGACAGGAAACGTGTATCGCCAAAACCGCGAGCGTAGGGAATCAACACCCGGTAGCCTTTCTCGGCCAGTGCTGGTGCGACGTCGGCGTAGCTATGGATGTCGTAGGGCCAACCGTGCAACAGAATCACCACCGGCCCGTTGGCAGGCCCGACTTCGGCGTAGGCAACGTCCAGCAGGCCAGCCTTGACGTGCTTGAGCGGGCCGAACGAAGTGTGACTGCCGGGAGTAATGGCGCCAACCGTGCTGGCAGGCTCACTCGCAGCCACCTCGGCAGCACTGGCCTGGGATGAGGAAAACCCCAACGCCCCCAACTGCATCAAGGCGAACGCCAGGATGGAGGGTGCGAGCAGGCGCCGATGCCGGGATGCGGGTTTTTGCTTCAACTGTGTGGTGCCCATGGTTTATCTCCTTGCGAACGGCGGATGAGCTGGTGAGACGGCTTGTGCTGTCTCGATGGGGGCCATTTGACGCCGGGCAGGTATCTCGTATGTGTCACCGACCGGCCTCAAAAGAAACAGTCCGTATCGACAGGTGGCCTGGATACACAGAGATACATTTGTATCTGGAGGGCTTGACGTGCTGGGCAAACCGCGGAGTGAGGTCCATTCGGCGAATGCCGGGAGGGCTCCCGGCAGAAGTCAGCCGAACTTAGAGCGGCGAGCCTCTGACTTCCATGGATTGGACGCCGACTTGCAATTAATCAATTAAATTATCGAGCGTCACGCAGTCGCCTGCCGCTTTAAATCCATACAATTCAATCGACTGTGCAATATGAGGGGGAGGAATTACTGAATACGACCCAATCACTAAATAACAAATAGGGTTAAACTTTGATCATTGGCGTAAAATCATCCGATCATCAAATAAATGAACGCTCACCCATCGCTGCATATCTAATAAAAGTAACAATGCGACCTTTCACATAAATGCAAGCCTATCAACAAGACTTCGGCCATCGCAGTACGTGTTGGTCTGGTAGTCCGTTGGAAATTCATAATATTCAACACAATGCCTGTTGAATAAACCGAAAGCAGGCCGTTTCGAGTCTGCTTTCTTGTCCGAGGAAACACTGATGAAAAGTATATTTATTCCCCTGCTGGCCCTGGGTGCTGCCCTGACCGTGCAAGCGGCGCATGCCGTTGATGGCGAAGCACTCTTCAAGAGCAAACCCTGCGTTGGCTGCCACATGGTCGATGCTCGAATGGTGGGTCCCGGTTACAAGGAAGTAGCGGCTAAATATGCCGGGCAAGCTGACGCTTCAGCGACCCTGACTAAAAGCATCAAGGAAGGTAGCACAGGTAAATGGGGGCCCATTGCAATGCCGGCCAACCAAGTGACCGACGAAGAAGCAAAGACCTTGGCCGACTGGATCCTGACGTTGAAGTAAGCTCGCCCCAGAGAATCGCGCTGTAGGTCCTCAAGAAAGTCAATAAACCGCAGAAGTGAGCCCGGCTCTCTTCTGCGAAACGGGTCATGCATTTCCAGAGGCCGGCTTACTTTGACCCGATGGTTTGGATTACATCGCGGGAGTTTGCTGTAAAAGCGTCAGATCGATGTCCCCAAACCGCAGAACCCTGCCGCCCTGCTCGCTGGCCAGTTTGTGTGCCGCCGCCTCCTCGGAAAATGAGGCCAGGACAACGCCCATGGAACCTTTGAGCCGTGTTCCAACCACATAGTAGGCTGTGCGGGCATCCATTAGATGATGGTCGTCGGGTTTCTCCCAGGCACTTTTACCCATGTCGTGCACATACAATTTCGCCTCAGTGAGGTGATTTTCAGGCTGGAGCCACCACCCGAGCATTTCTGCGGTGGAACAGAACTTCTTGACCGTGCCTTTTTCCACGATCTCGCCTTTGGGCCCCGGAAAGTCGGCGATGACCATGCCGCAGACATGACATTCGTCACTCTGATGGAAGGCCACTGGCGCAAGGGTCGGCTTGTCTTCCGCGCGATCATTACAAGCCGCCAATCCCAAACCGATCATGATAACGACCAGGGCACGGGCCCCGGTCAGGTACAGAGTGTTCATCGCATTTGTCCCCTGGGGAATGAATCAAGTCGGCCGATGGCGAAACAGCCAATGAGCCAGCAGCAGCGAAACACCGACCCAGAGCAGCAGGCAGAGCCAGAGCATTGAAGCCGACACCGGTAAATCACTGCTCAATGCCATGAGGCCGATGGCATTTGCGCTGCCCTCGAAACCCGAAAGGTTGATCAGGCGATAAACGTCGGTCGGGTTAAGCAACAGTAACCACGGCAAGAGATCCGGGTTGAACCGGCCTTTGCTGAGCACCAGCAACGCCAGGAGTGCCAGATCGAACACCAATACGAAGAGGAACCACACACCCAGCGCCATCCCGGCAGCGCTGGATTTTTCGCTGGCCTTGCAGCTCAAGACATAAGCCAGTGCGAGAAATACCCACCCCAGTAGCGTGGAAGACACCATGAAACGACCGAACGCCCAAAGCAACAGCCCCAACTCGACGTCGTCGACCAGCAGGGCGATGGCCACGGCGGCGCAGCCAAACCCGATCAAGGTGGCCAATGCCAGAATCAGGCCGTGACCGACAAATTTGCCCAACAGAATTTGTCCGCGACCCAGGGGGTAGGTCAGCAATAGCATCAGTGTGCCACCCTCCTCCTCCCCGACAATGGCATCGTAGGCCAGCAACAGGGCAATCAGCGGCATCAGGAACGTCGCCAGGCTGGCGAGGCTGGCGATGGTTGCTGGAATCGAGGTAAAGCCCACTTGCCCGGAGGCCGCCGCACCAAGCCAGGCGATCCCTACTGCCAGGACGGCGAACAGCAGACTGATTGCCAGCAGCCAGCGGTTACGTAGACCGTCGCTGAATTCCTTGGCGGCGATATTCCAGATCTGCGTCATGAATGAATGCCTTCAGGGTCAGTGACCGCATGGCTCATGTAGTAGCCATAAAGGTCTTCAAGGGAGGGTTGCTGAATCTCGATATCCTGCGGTCGATCCTCGTGAAACAACTGGCGCAACAGATCGACTTTGTGGCCATTGACCGCCATCACCTCAATCCCGTTGCCCCCCAACGCCGTGGCGTTGTGTCCAGCCGCATTCCAACGCTGCAACCACTGCTCGCGTTGGGACAGTCCGCTGACCCGAATGCGCGCCGGCAAGTCGGCCTCTTCGCGCAGGCTCGACAGGCTACCGATCGCCCGCAAGCAGCCATTGACCAGGATGGCCGCACGGTTGATATGCACTTCGACTCCCGCCAACACATGGGAACACAGAATGATGCTGGCGCCTTGTTGGCGCAGACGGTCGATCAACAGGTAAAGCTCTTGGGTGGCGATTGGGTCGAGACCGACCGTGGGCTCGTCCAACAGCAGCAGGCGTGGTGCACCAAGCACTGCCTGAGCCAACCCCAGACGCTGGCGCATGCCTTTTGAGTAGGTTTTCACACGCCGGTCCGCGGCGCCGGCAAGTCCCACCTGTTCGAGCAGATCGTCCACTTGCGTCAGCGCCGCCCCCTTGAGGCGAGCAAAATAGCGCAGCGTTTCGCGGCCGCTGAGTTGCGGATAGAACGTGACGTTTTCCGGTAGGTAACCGAGCTGGCGACGCACCTCGGTTTGTGCTGGGCGGCAACCGAGCACATGCACTTGACCGGCACTGGCCTTGAGCAGTCCCAGGATCAGCTTCATCACCGTGGTCTTGCCCGCCCCATTGTGGCCGAACAACCCTAGCACCTCGCCTTCCGCCAAGCTCAAGGTCAAGTCACGCAACACGGTCATGCTGCCGTAACGCTGGCTGACGCCTTCAATATCGACCGCGTTCATAGGGCTGGCTGCTGTGTTTGGGGCAGGGTCGGAAGATTTATCAACGGATAACTGTCCTTGACCCCCGGTGATTTCGTCACCGGGAAGCTCTGCTGTACCCAGCGCAGTAATTGGATGCTCGGGCTGTTCATCAACAAGCGAACCTGCGGGTACAGCCAGAGCAGACGGTCAACGTTGTCATTGGGTTCATAGATCACGTCGCCAATCCCATTGTTATCGCGATCCCAGCCCAGGTAGTCACTCCAGTAATTGCCGTGACCATCGGCCGACCACTCCTGCGTGCGGCTGGCGACGTATTTGACCTGCTGCTGATTGCCGACGAAGGCGTTGTCGGCAATACGGTTGTCTTCGGAGCCGGCGGTGAGGTGGATGCCCACGGCGCTGCGCTCGAAATGGTTGTGTTCGATGACATTGAACAGCGAGTTGTAGATGAACAGCGCCTTGCCCTCGGCACCGCTGACCATACCGCCATCGGCGGACCCGCTGCGCACGTCGCTGATGAAGTTGTCGCGCAGTTCGGAATAGGTGATGTAGTTCATGAGAATGCCGTAGCCCTCGTCCTGCTCGGAGCGATTGCCGATCACCGTCAGCTTGCGGCTCTGCATCAATGCGTAGCCGGTGCGCGTGCGGCGGGTGGTATTGCCCAGCAACTGGTTGTCGTTGGCATACATGTAATGCACACCGTAGCGAAGGTCTTCCAAGGTATTGCCCTGCAACAAGTTGCCATTTGAGGTATCGATGTAAATCCCGTCGCGGGTCATTCGCACGTGATTACCCACCACCCGTGCGCCGCGCACCGCATACAGGTGAATCCCGTTGCCGCGATCCTGTGAGCGAATGCTCGGGTCACCTTCGATGTCGTTGTCGATCAGGCTGACATCGTGGGTGCTGTCCACCCAAATGCCGAATCCGGGGCCTCTCATGCGGTTATGACGTATCACCGCGCGTTGGGCCTTGGGGCCGATGAAAACAGCCGAGTTCATTGACGTCATGTCGCGCCCCCAATCGAGCAATGTGCACCCCTCGATGCGTACATCGGGCGCGCTGATGAGCAGCGCGTTGCCCTGCCCTCCCGCGTGGATCACCGCGCCTTTTGCGCAATCGATCTGCATTGACTGATCGACACTGAACTGCCCTTGGTAGTCACCCGCCGGCAGAATCCAGTGGTGGTCGCCGTCGGGTACCAAGGGCAGTTCCGTGATGGGGCGTGGCGCCGCCTGGGCGAGCGCCGATACAAACACCAACAGCAAGAGCGCCGTGCCGGGTAATGGACTGTTGACCAAGGCTCTGAACACGGCGCCTACCCTTTTTCGCGGCCTGGATGCGCCACGCCGCTCAAGCTCGCTCGACCAGCATCCGGCCGACCATTTCCATGTGCAACGCATGGCAGAACCAGCTGCAGTAATACCAGTGCAAGCCAGGTTTGTCGGCAATGAAGGTGATGGACGAGGTCTGCTGTGGGCTGATCTCCATGCTCACCCCGTGGTTGGTCATGACGAACCCGTGGCTGACATCTTCCACTTTATCGATGTTGGTGATGGTCACCGTCACCTCGTCACCTTGCTTGACGGTGAACTCAGTGACCCCATAAACCGGGGCCATCGACGTCATGTACACCCGCACTTTCTTGCCGTCATGGATGACTTTGTTGTCGCTCTCCAGCTTGATCCCGTCTTTGGCGGCAATCGCCACGGTTTCAGCGAAGAACGGATCGTTGCGATCCCAGATTTTCTTGGTTCTGATCTGGTCTCGACGGGCCATGACGCAGTCGTGTGGTTCGGCAAATGCCGGGCCGTCGTGCACCAGCTTCATCTCTTCGCCGGAAATATCGATCAACTGGTCGTTTTCCGGATGCAGCGGACCGGTCGACAGGAAGCGGTCTTTGGAGAACTTGCTGAGCACCACCAGCCACTGGCCGTCGGCCTCACTGGTTTCGGTCAGCGAGGCATGGTTGTGCCCGGGTTGGTACTGCACGTCGAGCTTCTGCTTGATGTAGTTGACCTTCTCGCCCTTGTAGGCGCGGATAGCTTCTTCCACGTTCCACTTCACCACCTGGCTGTCGATGAACAAGGTGGTATAGGCATTTCCCCGGCCATCATAGGTGGTGTGCAACGGCCCCAGGCCCAGTTCAGGCTCACCGACTACCACGTCGCGGGGGTCTTTGAGTTTGTCGTTGAACAGATCGTCCAGTTTCGCGGTGGCGATGATGGTGCACGTGGGCGAGAGTTTGCCGGCGGCAATGAAGTACTTGCCATCGGGCGAGGTATTGAGCCCATGGGGGTTCTTCGGCACCGGAATGTAGCGGGTGAATTCGGAATCCTTGCCTTCGGTTTTACGACCATCCACCACCGGTACCTTGGAGCCGTCCAGGGTGATGAATTTACCGGCCTTGATCGCCGCTTCGATGCGCGGGATGTTGAACACCACCACCCAGTCGCGCTCGTTGCGCATCATGCCGCCGAGGTCGTAGGCCTTCTCGGAGTTGTAGCAGGTGCTCGCGGCATACTTGCCGGTGTAGTCGGCATCGGTGTTGTCCAGGTTGCCGTCGACGATCACCTGGAAAGCCATTTCCATTTTCTCGGCGTCGACGGCGTTGAACATAGTGAAGCTGTTCTTGTCTTGCAGGTCGAAGGTATGGCCGTCGTTAGGGTGCGGGATCACGAACTCGGCATTGGCAAACACGTATTTGGTGTGCGGCATCTTTTGCAGGCGCAGGCCATGGATGGCTTGCACGTTGGGCACCGTGAGCATCTTGTCGCACTTCATGATGTCCAGGCGAATCCGTGCAATCCGGGAGTTGGCCTTGTCATTGATAAACAGGTATTTACCGTCGTATTTACCGTCGGTCATGGACAAGTGCGGATGGTGGCAGTCGCCATTCTGGAATCTTGCGCTGTCGCCCAGTATTCGCTTGCTTTCGTTGGTCAAGCCCCAGCCGGTGGCCGAATCGACGTTGAACACCGGGATACGCAATAGCTCGCGCATCGACGGAATACCCATGATCCGCACTTCGCCCTGATGGCCGCCGCTCCAGAATCCGTAGTACTGGTCCAACTCGCCCGGCGCCACGTGAATTTTCGACTGCGCATCCTTGGCCGCTGCCGCCCAGGATTCGCGGGTGAATACCACGCTGCCAAGGGCAGTGCTACCTGCCAGCGCGACGCCGGTCAGGGCTGAGGCACCGAGGAATCCGCGTCGGTTGAGGACCGCGTCATTGACAGAGGCATGATCTTTTTTCGATTTTTTATCGCTCACGGGGCTTGCTCCATTGGGGGCGGATATCAATAAGGCTTGTCAATCGGTTCTTGTTCCCTCACTTGCGGCGAGGGTGGTCAGGGCTTGAACACTTGCACCACCGGAATCAACTCGGCGTGCTCTGGCACGGGCGCCGGTTTGTCCCGCGTTTTGCGCTTGTTCTTGAGCACCAACGGCGGGCATTTGTTTTCGTTGTGGTAAGTCATCTGGCAATCGAGGCAGTAGTGACACTCGTTGGCGTTGATATGGCCATCCGGGTGAATCGCCTGGATTTCACATTCCTTGGCGCACAGCTGGCAGGGAGCGCCACACTCTTTGCGTCGTTTAAGCCAGTCGAACAGACGCAGCTTGCTGGGAATGGCCAGCGCGGCACCCAACGGGCAAACGTAGCGGCAGTAGACCTTACGGGTAAAAATATTGATGACCAGCAGCGCCACGGCGTAGGCCACAAACCACCACTGGCGATCGAATTTCAGGGTGATGGCGGTCTTGAACGGTTCCACTTCGGCAAATTGCTCGGCGGTGCTCATCGACTCCAGCGAGATGCCGAACAGTACCAGCAGGATGATGTACTTCACGGCCCACAAGCGTTCATGCAACGCAAAAGGCAACTCATATTGCGGAATCTTCAACTTGCGCGAGGCTTCGTTGATCAATTCCTGCAATGCGCCGAAGGGACACAACCAACCGCAGAACACCCCTCGGCCCCACAGCAGAATGCTGGCGGCGGTGAAGGTCCAGAGAATGAAAACGATCGGGTCGGTGAGAAACAGTTCCCAGCGAAAATTCTCAAACAGTGCATGGGCGAAGGTCAGGACATTGACCACTGAAATCTGCCCCAGGGCATACCAGCCGATGAACACTACGGTGAACACCAGGTAAACCCGCCGCAACCAATGGAGAAAACGTGGGTATTTGGTGAAAGTGTCCTGCAGGAACAGAATCACCATCAGTACAGCAAGGGCCGTACACAGAATCCCGATCTGAAAAGCTTTCTGATACCAGATATTGACCCATGTCGGCCTGTTGGCAACTTTGACGGCCTCCAGCTCTTGAGCAGTAGGCGGTGGACGCAAGAGGTACTGCTCGGGCAACTGGTAGGACAAGTCAAAGCTGCTGAAGGTGCCACCTACCGCGCCGGTCTGGCGTCGCACCAGCAACTCGAGGGACCAAGGCGCTCCCGGATCGAACCGGACAGGTTCGCGCACAATGAAAATAGACATTTCATTGAACTCGGGCATGCCCTTGGCAAAGACGTCGGACAGTCGCTGGTGGTCCATGTCGCGAAAGCTGATGATGTTGCCGAACTGACGCAATTGCACCCGATCGAAAATCCCCCCGCGCACATAGCCCGAGCCTTTATAGGAATAGAGACCGCGGCCCAGCACTGCGATAGCTTGCTCGCCTGGCTTGAGGTCTTGCATCAGGAAACGGTATTGATTGTCGCCCAGCAGGTTGCGACCTATGGCCGGCGGGTTCAGGTCGGCTGTGTACAGCTCGATAAACGTGTCATTCGTCTGCTCGGGGGTGGCATTGTCAAACCCCTCGGCTTCAGTGCCCTTGAACGCCGCGTCGACCTGGCCACGGGTCAGGTTCAGCCGACGAATCGCGCCGTTACCCGTCAGTTGCTCCCAGGTGGCAGGCTCGAAAAAGTCCTCGCGCACCGTGGCAGGCTTCTGCGCAATGCCTGCGTTGTCCTCGATCAACTTGAGCGATACGGCCACCTTGTGTGCAGCGCGCATGATGATTTCATTGACCACCATGACCGTCACCGTAGCCCCGGCGATCCCATCGACCGACACCGCCGCCGGATCACTGGAGTGCCCTACCACCACCCTCCGATCGGCCTTGACCCCCTTGTATTTGGCATCGAAGGCATGCAGTTTTTCCACGGGGATACCGACCAACAGAATCGGCTCATGGTGTTCCAGGACGTAGGCATCCTGGATAACACCGTGGGTGTCGAGGATGACCTGCATGTTGATCGGTTTGCCCGAATAAGCCGGGATATCCACCACGTCCTGACTCTGGAACACATAGCCGAGCGGATTTTTTCCGGTGCTGATGGTGCGAACCTTGAACTCGCCGACGGGTTCGGAGAGGTTATCGCTGTTGGGGAAAATGGTTTCTATACGCTGCTGCTCGAGCCCGCCGTATTCTTTTGCCTGTAATCCACTGCCCCCACAAAACAGCATAATCAACATCAGCATCAGCCCATATTTAAAGGGATACCGGTTATTGGGCTTTGCGGGGGAGAAAATAATCATCGATGCATTGAGCGTTCAACCGCCACCGAATAAATAATCGGGACGATGGGGCTCGAGGGCCTGTTTATTAGAATATAGGCTCCAGACAGTGCTCTTTAAATACGTCCATAGCAATCGTATTTCATGTGCCAGGCGCGAGAAGTTCACTCTGGCGAGGCGGTCATGGCTAAACACTCATTTAACCAGATTAAATACCTGTACTCGTAAAACTATAGGGCGTAGTGTTTAAAGCACCTTATTTTTTATTAGGGACTTCCAGCGCTGGAAACACTTGGTTTTATCTATTTCTTATACGGCCTTCAAAAAAACGCCTGACAGCCGATGGAAAAATTCCGTTTATTGAATTACCGGCCAGAAACTAGCGGCAGTTGCGAAGCGAGGCGGCTGATCGCACCACACAGAAGATCTTTGCTTTATCATGATCGCCATCTCAACTCCCTGATCTGATGGAACGCGACCATGACTTTCGATTTCGACACCGTATTCGAGCGCCACGGTACCGGCAGCACCAAATGGAGCCGCTACCCAGCCGATGTATTGCCAATGTGGGTGGCCGATATGGACTTCCCTGCCCCGCCCGCCGTCATCGAAGCGCTGCACAAACGCCTTGAACATCCGATGCTGGGCTATAGCGTGGCCCAGGACAATTTGCGTGCGGCCATCGTCGCCGACCTGTGGAGCAAGTACGCCTGGCGCGTCGAACCCCTGCAGATCGTGTTCCTGCCCGGGGTCGAGCCGGGTTTCAACATGGCGCTTCATGCCTTGGTAGAGCCGCAACAGAACGTCGTCGTGCAGGTGCCCAACTACCCGCCACTGCGTAACGCTCCCGGTCATTGGAACTTGAACAAGGTGGAATTGCCGTTCAATCCGCTCGATGGTCAATTCCATACCCCGCTGGCCGCGTTGCGCGATGCCTTGCAGGGCGGCGGTGCACTGTTGCTGAGTAATCCCCACAATCCGTTGGGCAAGGTGTTTGACCGGGAAGAACTCAAGGCCGTGGCGGACATTTGCCTGGAGCAGGATGCCTGGATCATCTCCGACGAGATCCATGCCGAGCTGTGTTTCGACGGTCGCGTGCACATTCCCACCGCTTCCCTCAGTCCTGACATTGCCGCGCGCACCATCACGCTGATGTCCGCCAGCAAGGCCTACAACATTGCCGGGTTGAAAACCTCGTTCGCCATCATCCAGGACGCCAAGGTGCGCGAGCGAGTCAACAACGCCCGGGCCGGCATGGTCGACAGCGTCAACGCCCTGGGCCTTGAAGCGACCCGCGCGGCCTACAGCGAAGCCGGCCCGTGGCTGGAAGCCTTGAAGGCGTATCTGCAAGCCAACCGCGATTACCTGGTCGAAGCGGTGAACACTCGCCTGCCGGGCATCACCATGACCGTGCCCCAAGGCACTTACCTGGCCTGGCTCGATTGCTCCGCCCTTGGGCTGGACGATCCGCAGGGGTTCTTCCTGAAGCAAGCCAAGGTCGGCCTCAGCGCCGGACTGGATTTTGGTGACGATGCCGGGCAGTTCGTGCGCTTGAACTTCGGCTGCCCACGGGCGCTGCTGGAGGAAGGGATTGCGCGGATGGAGCGCAGCTTGAAGGCTCGACGCTGATCGCACTGACGAAGAAATACCCCTGGCGAGGGAGCTTGCTCCCGCTGGGTCGCGAAGCGGCCCCGAGATCCGTCGACTCGGTTTTTCAGACAGATCCAGGGGCTGCTGCGCAGCCCAGCGGGAGCAAGCTCCCTCGCCACAGTGAGGCAGCGTTTATTCATGCATGTCCGGCGCATACACAAAACACAACTTGTTGCCCTCCGGATCACGGCAATAGGCTCCAAAATACCCTTCCGAGTACTGAGGCCTGAGTCCAGGCGCGCCTTCGTCGAAACCGCCCAGGGCGATGGCCTGTTCCCAGGCTGCACGCACGGTCTCGGGTGAGTCGGCGGCGAAGCTCACTTGCATGCCGTTGCCCCAGGTGGCGGGCAAGCCGTTGAAGGGCAGCTGCACGAACACCTGCGGCCAATGCTTGCCGGGCTGATGCCAGCCCTCCCCCGCAGGGCCGGAGTCGTTTTCGCTCGCCATGCGCACCAACCCCAGGCAACCGAGGACCGCATCATAAAAAGCGACCATCTTCGGCAGGTCGCGCGCGCCGATTTGTATGTGGCTGAACATTGCACTGCTCCTTATCGAAACCATCTTGTCATTGGAGAATACCGCCTCATCCAATGTTCGGCGGTGACAGCGATCCACTGACGAAACGCCAGCACTACGCTCATCGACTGGCCGGAAAATCCAACCGAACTCAGTCCAAAAGCCCAGAGTCCACCCTCCATCGCAACCCGCATGGAGAACGACAATGGTCGACTACCCTTTCCCACCTTTTCCAAAACAAAGCCAGCCTGTCCCTGGATCGCAGCAGAAAATGGATCCTTATCCCGACTGCGGCGAGCAGAGCTACACCGGTTCCGGACGGCTGGCAAACAAGATAGCCCTGATCACCGGTGCCGACAGCGGCATCGGCCGCGCCGTTGCCATTGCGTTCGCCCGTGAAGGTGCCGACGTCGCGATCTCATATCTGGACGAACATGAAGACGCCAAGGAAACCGCCCGCTGGGTCGAACAGGCCGGTCGCCAGTGCCTGCTGCTGCCAGGCGATCTCGCCGATAAAAGCCAATGCCGAAAAATCGTCGACGAGACCGTCGCGCGCTTCGGCCGTATCGATGTCCTGGTCAACAACGCCGCGTTCCAGATGACCCACGAAAATCTGGAAGAGATTCCTGACGAAGAGTGGGTGCGCACGTTCGATATCAACATCACAGCGATGTTCAGGATCTGCCAGGCCGCGTTGCCGCACATGAAGCCGGGCGGCTCGATCATCAACACCAGCTCGGTCAATTCCGACATGCCCAAGCCGACGCTGCTGGCCTACGCCACCACCAAGGGCGCCATCGCCAACTTCACCGGCGGCCTGGCGCAGATGCTCGGCCCCAAGGGTATTCGGGTCAATAGCGTGGCCCCGGGACCGATCTGGACACCGCTGATCGTGGCGACCATGCCGGAGGAAGAAGTGCAGAATTTCGGCACCCAGACGCCCCTGGGCCGTCCCGGTCAACCGGTGGAAGTGGCGCCGATCTATGTGCTGCTGGCTTCGGATGAGTCCAGCTACATTTCTGGCTCCCGGTATGGGATCACGGGGGGCAAACCGATGCTTTGATCAAAGCATGTGAAACACCCATGTGGCGAGGGGATTTATCCCCGCTGGGGCGCGAAGCGGCCCTAAAAACTGGGCCCCCCAAATGAGGGACTGCTACGCAGTCCAGCGGGGATAAATCCCCTCGCCACAGAGGCATTCTCAGGGAGGCTGGGATCACTGTTCGTTGGCAATCACCGAAATCTTCCCATTACGCTCGATAATCGCAAACTTGATCTGCTCCAGGGTCTCGATACCCTGGCTTGAACGCGCCGCCTCCATGATGTCTTCCTCGGTCAACCGGGCGTGGCGCAGCCGGCTGCGAAGGATTCGGCCGTGCTCGACAATGACCGTCGGACCACCGTCAATCAGCTGCGAAACCCATTTGGAACGCTGCTTGAGCAACGACAACCCGACGTCAATGGCAATCAGCGTGACAATCACCATCAGCGCATTGGTCAACGAAAAATCGTCGCCGAGCAATGCCTGCTGGGTAGCCTCGCCAATGATCATCAACAGCACGAAGTCGAAGGTGGTGATTTCCGCCAGCGAACGACGTCCGGCGATCTTGAACAGCACCAGCAATGCCAGGTAAATCGCGGCGGCCCGTAGCACTGAATCCATAGCTCACCTAAGGGAAAATGAATTGATCGAAACTGACCGCGGCGCCACCGGGCACGGTGATACGGCTATGGTAAAGGCCCAGGCCCTCGCTCCGCAGTGACAGGTAAAGGCTGGCCTGGCCTTGGGCATCGGTCTGGACCCAGATCCGCATGCCCTGCCCCGCGCTTGCCGAACGCAGCGGCTGAGGTTGCAACGCTTCTACGTCGAAGCCTTCCAGCCAATCACCGCCCAGCTCGACCTCTACTGGCGTGTTGGGTTGTCCCTTGAGGCGCATGATCATCGCATTGGTGGAACCGCTTCGATGGAACCTCTCGTACTTGACGCCCAGGCTGCCATCACTGCTTTGGACCTCGCTGCTGCTCAAGGGGCCGCGGGAGAACAACCCAAGCAGGGTCAGCATCACCAACAGCACCAGGACGTACCAGCCCACCCGCTCGAACCGCCAGACCTTGAGCTGGTAGCCCATGTCTTCGCGCACCGGAAACGCGCGGCTGTGAAAATCTTCTGGCTCGGTGGGATCGGTCATGTTGCCTCCCTACCTGCGCTCACCGGCCAAGGCGCGTTGGTGAAAATGCTGTAGTTGAGTGAGGGCGTGTTCAGCGGCCCACAATTGCACCTGGCCGCGACTGCCAAAAAAGCGTTTTTGGCGGCTGAACAGCGCCCGCTGGCCGTTCACCTCGAACGCCCAGGCAAAGCACACCGTACCGGCGGGAATGCCGTCCATGTCGTCAGGGCCGAGAATGCCCGTGGTGGCGACGGCCACGTTGGCGTTGGCGTCGTGCAGTGCGCCGAGGGCCATTTCCTCGGCCACTTCACGGCTGGTGAGGTTGAACATCTCGATGGTGCGCGGGCTGACCCCCAGCAACCGCTGCTTTGCCTCCGGGGAGTACACCACGTAGCCGCTTTCGATCAGCGAACCACTGCCCGGCACCTCGGCCAGCAACGTGACGATCTGGCCGGCCGTGCAGGATTCCGCCGTGGTCAGGCGCAGTTCATGCTCACGCAGATAATCGCAAATGGAGTGGGCAACGCTCATGACAAGACGTCCTTTCAGGGTGCTGATGGGTTGACCCTTGCCGTTATGATTCATTCCCTTTATCGCGCCGCGGCCCGGGCGCGGTAAATAAATGAAACCCCTGTCTGTTGCTGTACCTCAAATTCATAAGGGCCTCACGCAGAGGCTGTCTTGATCAGGAGGTCGTCATGTCTGCGCCTTTCGTCAAACTGTTCACCCATCCCGAGTTCGCCTGGGCGGACATCCGTGAACAAGAACAGGCTCACCCGCGTCATTACTTGGCCCATTTGCTGCTGTTGGCCCTGATACCCGCCGTGTGCCTATACGTCGGTACCACCTGGACCGGCTGGAGCCTGGCCGAAAACGAAACGGTACGGCTCAGCAGCGCCAGTGCACTTCAGTTATGTGTGCTGCTGTACCTGACCATCGTCGCCGGCGTGGTGCTCATGGGCATGTTCATTCGCTGGATGTCCCGCACCTTCGATGCTCGTCCGACGATCAACCAGTGCATCGGTTTCGCAGCCTATACTGCCACGCCGTACTTCCTGGCCGGGATTGCCGGGCTCTATCCCAGCCGTTGGCTGGCGGTGGCCGTGTTGGCGGCGGCCTCGGCCTATTCGACGTTTTTGCTGTTCGTCGGGCTGCCCAAGTTCATGGGCCTCAGGAAAGAGCAAGGCCTGCTGTATTCGGCCAGCGTCTGGGGCGTAGGGCTGTTGGTGCTGGTGACCATCCTGGTGGAAATGATCCTGCTCTGGTTCAACGTCTTGCAGCCGGAATATCTGCGGGTTCCAGTGGGCTGAACATCGACTGCAATTTGGCAACTGCGTGCCGGACAGTTGTGGTGTGGCTAAGCCCTGTGGCGAGGGGATTTATCCCCGATCGAGTGCGGAGCACTCGCCTGACATGGGGCTGCTTTGCAGCCCAGCGGGGATAAATCCCCTCGCCACAGGGTTAGTTAGTCACAGGGCTTACTTCCACAGGGGTTACTTCTCAGTCTTCTTCATACCAATCCGCCGACGCATGTCGGCGGTGATGCTCTGGCGGGTTTTCTTCAAGTCTGCCCATGGCTCGTGACCGACTTCCACCAGGCGCTCATGGACGTTGTGCACGTTCCACAGGTTCGCCCCCTTTAGCTCGGCCACTTCTTCGCGAAAAATGGGCACCGACACGGGCAGCCCCTCCCGGGTGCGGGCGGCGTAAGCGCAGATGGTCGTAGCGCCCAGGCCGTTACGCAGGTAGTCGATGAAAATCCGCCCTACCCGGTTTTTCGGCCCGGATACCGCCGAAAAACGGTCAGGCAGCAGCTTGGCCATGTGGCTGACAATGGCATGGCTGAAGCCCTTGACCTCGTCCCAGCCCAGTTTGCGCGTCAGCGGCACCACCACATGAATACCCTTGCCGCCGCTGGTCTTGAGAAACGACTTCAGCCCCAATTCGTCGAGCACCGATAACGTCAGTTGCGTGGCCTCGACCATGCTTTTCCAGGGCAACGCCGGGTCCGGATCGAGATCAAGGACGAAGCGGTCTGGCTTGTCCAGATCGACTGAGGTCGCGTTCCAGGTATGCAACTCCACCGTGCTCATCTGCACCGCACCGATCAGCGCCTCGGCGTTGTTGATGATCATCACCGGCTGCCCCGTCAGCGCCTTGTCCAGGCTGGTAATGCCGGGGATCGCCAAACGCTCGGCGTTCTTCTGGAAGAACAACTCGCCAGCGATGCCATCCGGGGCCCTGACCAACGCCACCGGGCGATCCGCCAGTTCCGGCAGGATGAACTCGGCAACGCTGGCGTAATACTCGGCCAGTTGCAGCTTGGTGGTGCCGCTGCTGGGGTCGATGACCCGTTCCGGATGGGTGATGCGCACCTTGCCGTCCATGGCCGACGCCTGACCGGCTTTGGGTTTGGCTTTCGCCTTGGGCTTGCTCGGGGTCGCTTCGGGTTCTTGTTTGGCTGGGGATTTTCTCTTTTCGGCGGGCTTTTTCACCGGTTTCGCCAACTCCTGGGTAATCGCCTTGGCCGGCTTGTCGCTGCGCAAACCATGGAACACTGCATGGCGCACCGAGCCGTCCTTGGTCATCTCGGCAAACGCCACTTCGGCCAGCAAGGTCGGTTCAAGCCAGTGCACGCCCTTGGCTTCGTAGCCGGTAGGCGGATTGACCACGGCGGGCTTTTTCGTCTCCAGGGGCAACAACTGCTGATAGATGCTCTTGAGGGTGGTTTCGTTAAACCCGGTACCCACCTTACCGGCGTAGCGCAGCTCGCCACTGTCGGCATCATGCAGCCCCAGCAGCAAGGCGCCGAAGGCACTGCGAGCCCCCTTGGGGTCGCTGAAACCGACCACCACGAACTCCTGGCGGTTCTTGCATTTGAGCTTGATCCAATCGTTGCTGCGCCGGGACACATAGGCGCTGCCCAACCGTTTGCCGATCAGCCCTTCCATCTGCATCTGGCAAGCGCTGTTAAGCAGCGCTTCAGGGGTTTCTTCAAAGGCATCGGAGAATCGCAGCAGCGGATCTTCGTTAGCCTCCAACACGGCGGCCAGTGCGGTTCGCCGCTGCTCCACCGGCACTTTGCGCAGATCCATACCATTGAGGTAAGGCAGGTCGAACAGGTAATAGCCGATCTTGCCACTGCTGCCGACCTCAAAGGCATTTTGCAGGGCCTGAAAGTCCGGCACGCCCTGTTCGTTGGCAACGACCATCTCACCGTCCAGCCAGGCTGACTCCAAGCCCAACGCGGCCAGGGCTGCGGCCTGCTTCGGCAGTTTATGGGTCCAGTCATGGCCGTTACGGGTGATGAGCCTGACATCGCCGTTTTCGATACGCGCCATGACCCGGTAACCGTCGAACTTGATCTCGTAGAGCCATTCGCCGTCGGGGGCGCTGTCCACTAATGTTGCCAGCTCCGGTTTGAGCGTCTCGGGGATCGGCCCGGCCACCGCGCCGCTGAGGCTGGTTTTCGAGGCCTTTTTTGTCGACTTGGCCTTGGCGGTTTTTTCAACGGCTTTCACGGCTTTGGTGGCGGCCTTGCCCCGACGCTTGGGCACGATGGTGCGCTCGCTGAGCACGCTGTCCGGGGCTTCCTGCACCACGTCGTAGTCGCTTTCGGGGCGGGCTGCTTCGTCCTGATGCTTGATCAGGAACCACTGCTCTTGCTTGCCGGGCATGTGGGTACGCACCAGGTTCCACAGGCCACTGAGCTTTTCGCCTTGCAGCTCGAACTTGAGTCGGCCTTTTTCATAGGCCTCAAAAGGATCGCCCTGGGGAATCCACACGCCCCGGTCCCAGACAATGACATCACCGGCACCGTAGTGGCCTTCGGGGATGCTGCCTTCAAACGTCGCGTAATCCAGTGGATGATCTTCGACATGCACCGCCAGGCGCTTGACCTTTGGGTCCAAGGACGGCCCCTTGGGCACCGCCCAGCTCTTGAGCGCGCCGCCAAGCTCCAGGCGGAAGTCGTAATGCAGCCGTGTGGCATCGTGTTTCTGAATGCAGAATTGCAAAGCGTGAGCGCTTTTCGCCGATTTGCGCGAGCGTTTCGCTGCCGGTTCCGGGGTGGCGGCGAAATCGCGCATACGGTTGTAGTCATCCAGGGTCTTGCTACTCATGGACCACCTGCGACCTGCTGCAGCGCCGAATCGGCCACGGGCATCCCCGCGGTTTCCGCCAGCAATTGATCGACGACCCGGCTCAAGGCCTGCTCGGTGGAGTCACCCAGCAGCAACCCTTGTTCGTAGACAACAATTTGCCGATCGGCGCTGGTGCCTTCCTGCACCATGCGACGTGCTTGCTTGAAGACGTCTTGAACCCCCAGGGCGGCGGCCGTTTCACCAAAGGTTTCCTCTGCAACCGTCAGCCACTCACCGATCAGCATGGGCTGTTCCTGTCCCTCGGCGATGAACTCCGCCAGAATCCCGTGGCGTTTGGCCCGCCAGCGGTTTTCCTTGAGCATCCAGTGGGACATCAGGCTGTAGTTGGCACCCGGCCGGGGTTGAGCAATGGCATGGGCGACCATCAGGCGAAACAGCGAGACGAGGCACAGGACGTCTTCGACCCGAGGGCAGGCATCGCAAATGCGCAGTTCCAGCGTGGGGTAACGTGACGACGGTCGTATCACCCACCAACAGTCGCTGGCCTGGTGAATGGAACCGGTGCGCATGAGCATGTCGACGTAGCCGGCGAAACCCGACTCGTCCTCGAAGAACTCCGGGACACCCATGCGCGGCCATTCATCGCAAGCGACCTGGCGATAGCTGCTGAACCCGCTGTAGGCGCCGTTCCAGAACGGTGATGAAGCGCTCAGCGCCAGGAACATCGGCAGCCAAGGCAAAACCTCGTTCATGACCCGCACCCGATCCTGGGTCGCGGGCACTTCCACGTGCACATGCAGACCCGACAACACACTACGCCGCGCCACCCGTTGGTAATCGTCGAACAGTTGCTGGAAATGCAGTTCATCGGTGGGTTGCAGCACCTGGGTCGCCATCGGGTGGGAACCGGCGCTGAGCAAGCCCAGGCCATAGGGCGCCAGGCGCTGGTTCAGGCCCGTGCGCACCTGGGTCAGGTAATCGGCGGCCTCAGGCAGGCTGCGGAAGATGGGCGAGGCCATCTCGACCTGGCTTTGGAACATTTCATGGGCGAAATGCTTGCCCAGCTCGACCCGGCACGCCGCGACAGCCGCCGCTGGGGGTTGACCGGGCATACAGCGGGTCTGCAGGTCGGTGATGAAATACTCCTCTTCAATACCGAACTTCATGCGCCTGTTCATCGATAGTCCCTCCGATACCCGCGCCGATGCGGGTTACAACCAACGCCACCACGGCGATCCTTTCCACGTCCTGATAACCCGGCGTGAGCAGTTCCTCACCGAACACATCCGGGTCCAATTCTCGATAGGTCCAGCCAAACTCCGCCGAGTCACGCCATGGCCTGAGCGCTTCGAGAAACGGATCTCGGCCATCGACCATTGCCACGCCGGTATAGAGCACCAGCGAACCACCCGGTGTGAGTCGGGGCAAGGCCTGCTCGACGATGCGCAACGACAGCCCGGCACCAAGCACCCCGCCACCATGACGATAGGCGCGCTCGGACGGATCAGCCATGTATGGCGGGTTGGCGACAATCAGGTCGAAGCTGCCCTCCACGTCCTGTAGCACGTCGCTGCGGGCGATTTCGACGTTGGCCACTTCGGCCAATGCCGCATTCACCGCAGTCAGGCGCAGGGCCAGCGGGTTTATGTCCAGGGCCAGCACCTGAGCTTCGCGCCGGGCCCGGGCAATCACCAGGGCCCCGACACCGGCGCCACAGCCGATGTCCACGGCACGATGCACCGCTGTGAAGTTCTGTTGCAGATGAGTATGGATCAGTTGTGCGAAGCGGTAGCTGTCCGGGCCGAAAAACACCGCATCATTGGCCTGGGTGGGGAATTGCGAATGGGCAAACAGCAAACCATCCAGGCTCGACCAGCGCACCCGGCTACGCAACAGGCCGTCGCGCGCCTCCAGTACTTCGGCTTCCTGCAATTGCCGCTGCTCATCGGCGCTGATCAGCCCCGCGGCAAACGGCCGCGACCAGCCAAACACATCCCGTAGTGTCTTGGCGCGCTCGTTGCCAGGCCGTTGGTTGACCCGCTCGTGGGTCAGGGGCGTCGGGGTGATGAAACGATAGCCGTCAGCTTGCAAGCGGCGGCCCAATTGCAGCAAGGCCAGGTCCGCTTCGGACAGGCGTTCTTCTGGATTCATGCAGGGCTCCTAGCGCAGTGCGGATTTGAGTTCGATGAACCGCCGCGTCGCCAGCAGTCCGGCCGGGTGACTGTGGCAACGGGCCGAAAGCCAAGGCATCAAAATATGCATTTGCTCATCGGGCGTCTGGCCTTGCAGCGCTTGTTGCAGGCTTTGCACATCGGGGTCTTCCACCGGCATCTGTGGCTCACAAACGGCCCCGTGACTGCGGCGTGGGCCCGACCGCGTGCCCTGCTCCAGCCAGTCCCCTGCGATCCAGTCGTGCAGCAGTTGCTTTTCATAAGGGCTGAACACCCCGAACATGGCCGCCCCCGCGCCTTCGATCAAGGTCCAGAAGCGGCTGTTCCGGGGATCTTCGTGACGTTTGATCCAACCCTTGTTCTGCAGCGCCGCAAGGAAGCCCTCCAATTGTCCCGGTGCCGAAAGCCACTGGTTGACGGTCTGGCCTTCAAACTTGCAGTAATCGGAATGCATGTGCTGGCCGAACGGGCGTTTGCGTTCGAGCATGGCCAACACTTCACGGTAGAGGTCGAACGACTCGATGATTGCCCGACTGCCCTGCCCCAGATCGTTGAGGCGATAGCCCAGAGTGACCCGGCGCCAGAAAGACTCGCGGTCGGCTGCCATCGGCATCAGTTGCAGCAACGATTGCACGGCCTTATGGGCATGACCGGTGCTGGCGTTGTCGATGGTCACGTGGAGGGTGAAGTAGTACGGGTCGATGTCCAGTTCGCTCAGCTCATAAGCGCTGATCAACAGGTGCAAGGGCAGTTGTTCGTAACCCAGGTTGTAACCGATGACCTCGGGCAGGTACTCATCGCCCGCGTAACCCAGGGCCAGTTGCACCGCGCCTTGCAGGTAGCGCTCATCATCGATGTCCGGAGCGTCCGGCAATCCGTGCTCGGCCAGTAGCTTGCGATAGATCACCACATGGTTTTGCGCAGGATTGCCGTCTCCCAGCTCCTCCAGATAGGTGCATAGCAGGCCTTCGAAACGGTGGTCGTGCCAATGCTTGAGCACGCCATACAGCCAGGCGCCGTCTACGAGTTTGGTCGGCGCAACGGCTTGCAGGAAATACAAGGCATGGGCCTTGCTGCTGAAGAACTCTCGCGCACCGCCACTTTTGCGCCGTTCCAGATACTCGGCGTATTGCCGGGCGACGCCGGCGCTGTGTTGCTCGACCCAGGCTTGCAGGGCCATGGGATCATCGGGCATCTCCTGGGGGAGTGCCTCGGCTTGTTCAGCGCAATGCTGGAGGAAGGCTTGGGCGGCGGCTTGCTTGTCCGCATCGTCGGGGCCCTGGAGCAGTCGTTCATAGCATTGGCGCACGGTCCCGGCGGCCGTGACAGGTTGCACGGTGGCAGGCTGGGATCGGAGGGTTGTCAGCGCGGTCATAAGGGCCTCTTGGGTTCTCTGCAGGACGCTGAGTCAGCACGTCTCTATTTTTGCAGAGCACTTTGAGCAGCGAAAAATTCCCTTGGGGTGCAAAGCCGCCGGATAAACGGAACCGGGCCGTTTCGGTGGGAACCCTGGCTCCGCTCCGAACCTCGAATGATGACAAGCGCGGCAACGTCGGCGACGTGAACACCCTGTGGCGAGGGATATTGTTTTCTCAGCCAGGTCCCTCCCAGTGTCCAAGGAGCAACAATGATTTTCACTGTATGGGTAGCGGTGCTCGGTGCCGTGTTGTTGACCCTGGCCCTGACCTCTTCCTACCTGCGCTGGATGCCGGTTACCACCTCGGCGATGTGTCTGGTGCTGGGTGCGGTCATCGGACCGGCCGGGCTGGGTCTGCTGAAGCTGGACCTCGGCGACTCTTCGGTATGGATGGAACATCTCACGGAAGTCGCGGTGGTGTTTTCGCTGTTCGTCAGCGGCCTCAAGCTGCGCCTGCCCCTCAAGGACCGGACCTGGCGCGTCGCCTATGGGTTGGCCGGGCCGGTGATGATCCTGACCATCGCCGGCCTGTGCCTGACGCTGCATTACCTGTTCGGTCTCGGTTGGGGCGTGTCGTTGCTAATCGGCGCGATGCTGGCTCCTACCGACCCGGTATTGGCGGCGTTGGTACAGGTCAACGATGCCCGGGACGACGATCGGGTACGCTTCGGTTTGTCTGGCGAAGCCGGATTGAACGATGGCACCGCGTTTCCCTTTGTCATCCTGGGGCTGCTGGTGCTGCGCGCGGACGGCAGCGGCTTTCTCGGAGAATGGGTCCTGCGCAGTGTGCTGTGGGCCGTGCCGGCCGGCTTGCTGATCGGCTACTGGATGGGGCGCGGCATCGGTCGGCTGACCTTGTCGATGCGCATCAAGAATGCCGACAGCACCCTGTCACCCAATGACTATCTGGCCCTGGCGCTGATCGCCCTGGCCTATGTCGCGGCCGAGGCGGTCCAAGGCTATGGTTTTCTCTCGGTGTTCGCCGCAGGCCTGGGACTGCGCCAGGCCGAAGTGCAGTCCACCGACGAAAACTCACCGCCGGCCGAACACCTGGTGCAACCCGTCGTCGGTCACGAAGCCGTCGATCCCCAACAAGCGGTGCTGGGGGATACCGCGTCCCTGGATGACGGCCAGGTGGCGGCCGGTGTGATGATGGGCGACATGCTCGCGTTCGGCAGCTTGGTGGAGCGCTCCATGGAAGTGTTCCTGGTGACGCTGCTCGGGGTGGTAGTAGCCAATCACTGGGATTGGCGGGCCTTGGCCATCGGCGCCCTGCTGTTTGCTGTGATTCGCCCCTTGAGTGTGTTGGCGATGCCCTGGGGGCGATTGCTGGACGGGCCGCAGCGGTTGTTGATCGGTTGGTTTGGCATACGCGGTATCGGTAGTCTGTTTTATCTGTTCTATGCCTTGAATCATGACCTGCAGCCAGAGGTGGCCAGGTTGTGCATCAACCTCACGTTGTCGGTGGTGGCGTTGAGCATCCTGGCCCATGGGCTGAGCACCCAGCCTATGTTGGCTTGGTATGAGCGTCGCAAGCGATCGAACTGAGGGCTTTTGGGGGCGCCTCAGCCTACGGGATCGGTCACTTGGATCAGGATTGAATACGCCCCCAGCAACACCCAGAACGTGGCAAAGATCCACGGCGTACGCACCGAAAACAGCAGCGACTTGCGATAGCCCTTGTGGGTCGACTCCCGCTCGCTGAACAGCGGGGAATCGTCGTACGCCAGGCCCATCAACGGTTCGGCGCGCAGCAGTTCACTTTGTTTGAAATGCCAGTGATCAATGATGTCGTAGGCCGCGCGGATGCCTGGCCAAGCGTTGAGCGAACTCAAGAAGCCCAGCAAGGCCAGGAATGACGGCACGATCAAGGTAAACAACTTGCCCCACTCCGGGTTCAGGTTGGCCATGCACGAGGCAAAGGCGATCACCAGGAAGGATTGGGCCGCCAGGTAGGCATCGGTTCGATTGGCCAGGATGCTGGTTTCGTACTGGATTTCCCGCCGATAAAAATCCAACCGTTCCTTGGGGGAGCCGAACAGCTTGGCATTGTGTTCAGTCAGTTCTTCTTCCGGGGTTGGATGAGTGAGTATTCTGGGCATTACGCAGGCTGTGCCTCGGTGAGGGTTCGGACTCATTAGAAGAACCGGGCGCGAGGCAAGTTCAAGCCGGTGGACCGAAGGCACGACAACACTTCAACGAAACGCTCTCCGATCATCCGTGTCTGTAAATCATCAACTGCATGAGGAGGGACACGTGGATTATCTTGGATGGGTGCAATGGCCAGCGATGGTAGTCACCGTGCTGGCCGCCTGGTTGATCGGCTCACGCCAGCCCCGCCGCAGGGTGGCGGGGTTCAGTTGTTTCATCGCCAGCAACATTCTCTGGGTGGTCTGGGGGCTGCATTCAAATGCATACGCGCTGATCGTGCTGCAATTTTGTCTGTGCGCGATGAATTTGCGCGGGTTCAAGAAAAATACCGAGTAGGCAGCGGAATTTGTGGCGCGGGGACCACACGGTCCACGGTGCCTACTTCATCGTCTGCCCAATGATCTGCACCAGGTCGAGCTGTTTGAACGGCTTGATCAGCCGTGGCAGCTGGCTGGCGAAGCCTTCCAGGCGTTCGGCGTAACCGGTGGCGAGGATGATCGGCAGGTCCGGTTGTTTGTCTCGCAGTATTTTCGCCAACTGCGCACCGTCCATCTGCGGCATGGCCATGTCGGTGATCACCAGGTCGATGTCCTGATTGCATTCATACAGCTCCAGCGCCTGAGCCCCCGACGGCGCGCACAGGACTCGGTGCCCCAGGTCCTCGATCAACAAACGAGTGGAGGTCAGTACCAGGCTGTCGTCATCGACCACCAGTACCAGCAGCTCATGAACCGGCGGCGCTGCCACCTCCTGGGTCGACGCCTTGTCCAGCGCCGGATTTTCAGCCACCGGCAACCACAACTCGGCGGTGGTGCCCATGCCTTTCCGGCTCTTGAGCGTCAGGCGGCCACCCAATTGCTCGGCCAAGCCATGCACCATGGACAACCCCAGTCCGGTGCCCTTGCCGACGCCCTTGGTGGTGAAAAACGGGTCCACGGCCGAAGCCAGTGTTTCCTCGTCCATACCCTCGCCTTCATCGGTGATCGACAGGCAAATGTACCGACCGGGCGCCATGGGTTTATCCGGCCCGGCTTGGCTCCCCTGTCGTTCATCGGCGGCAATCACGATGCGACCGCCGTGGGGCATGGCGTCCCGGGCATTGGTCGCCAGGTTGAGGATCGCCAGCTCCAACTGGTTGACGTCGGCCCATACGGGTGACAACACCTCAGTGAAGTCGGTCTGGATGTGAATCGAAGGTCCCATGGAGCTTTGCAGCAAGCCGCTGATGCCGCGCACCAGGGCTGACAGCTCGACCGATTCGGAGGACAGTTTCTGCCGACGGGCAAACGCCAGCATGCGCTGGGTCAGCGACACACCGCGCAGCGCCCCCTGGGTGGCGTTGTCCAGCAACTGAGCGAGTTTCGGCTCGGCGGGCATGCGCTTGCGCACGATTTCCAGGTTGCCGAGGATCACCGTCAGCAGGTTATTGAAGTCATGGGCGATGCCGCCTGTGAGCTGGCCGATGGCTTGCAGCTTCTGGGATTGGAACAAGGCTTCACGGGCCTGTTCAAGGGCCTGCTGCGCCTGGGTGGCATCGGTGATATCGCGGGTGATCTTGGCAAAGCCCAGCAGCGTACCGGTGTCGCTGCGGATCGCGTCGATGACCACGTGCGCCATGAACCGGGTGCCGTCCTTGCGCATGCGCCAGCCCCTTTTTTCGAAACGCCCCTCGCTGGCGGCAATGCTCAATGCCCGTTGCGGCTCACCAGCGTCGCGGTCCTCGGGGGTGTAGAACATCGAAAAATGCCGGCCGATGGCCTCGGCCGGAAGATAGCCCTTGATCCGTTGCGCCCCCAGGTTCCAGTTAGTCACTTGGCCATCCGGGTCGAGCATGTAGATAGCGTAATCGGTAACGCTTTGCACCAGCAGGCGAAACTGCTGCTCGCTTTGCTTGAGGGTTTCCTCGGCCATCTTGCGATCAGTCAGGTCGCGGGTGATCTTGGCGAAACCGAGCAATGCGCCGCTCTGGCTATCGATGATCGGGTCAATGACCACGTGGGACCAGAACAATGTGCCGTCCTTGCGCACCCGCCAACCTTCACCCTCGAAACGGCCCTCGCGCAGGGCCGTGTCCAGCGCCCGTTGCGGCAGGCCGGCGGCGCGGTCCTGATCGGTATAGAAACGGGAAAAGTGCTGGCCCAGGATCTCGGACTCTTCGTAACCCTTGAAACGCCTGGCGCCGGAGTTCCAACTGGTGATGATGCCCGAGGGATCGGTCATGTAAATGGCGTAGTCGACCACAGCGTCGATGAGCAGGCGAAATCGCTGGTCTTCGTTTATGAGCGCGGTCTTGGGGTCATTGTCGAGCATCTGGCCGGGGCATCCGTGTGGATTTTTGCGGATTATGGAGCAAGTCGGGTGTCAGGAAAATTGCTTGACGCTGTGTTCTTCCTGACTGACAGACCACCAACGCGGCAACAAGTGCTGCACCCTCGCCTCGCCGAACCGATCATCAATCAGCATCACCACCCCGCGGTCCTGCTGGGTGCGAATGACCCGACCTGCGGCCTGCACGACTTTTTGCAAGCCGGGATACAGATAGGTGTAATCGTAGCCGTCGCCGAAAATCGCCGCCATGCGCTGTTTCATCTGCTCATTGACCGGGTTGAACTGCGCCAGCCCCAAGGTGGCGATGAACGCCCCGATCAGCCGTGAGCCCGGCAAGTCGATGCCTTCGCCGAATGCGCCGCCCAGCACGGCAAAACCAATGCCTTGGCTGTGTTCCATGAAACGCTCGAGAAAGGCCTGCCGGGGCGCCTCGCCCATGCCGCGAGATTGCGCCCAGGTGGCAATCTGCGGGTGCCGCTCGGCAAACAGCCCGGCCACCTGTTGCAGGTAATCGAAGCTGCTGAAGAATGCCAGGTAGTTGCCCGGACGCTCACTGAATTGACGGGCCATCAACGCGACGATGGGCTCCAGGGACGCCTGGCGGTGGGCAAACCGGGTAGAAATCCGGCTGATCACCCGGACATCCAGCTGTTCGGCCTGGAACGGCGATTCAACATCAATCCACACCGTGTCCGTCGGCGTGCCCAGCAGGTCAGCGTAATAGTGGCGAGGGCTCAGGGTCGCGGAAAACAGCACGCTGCTGCGGGCCGCCTTCAGCCTGGGCCGCAGGAACGCCGCCGGCACCACATTGCGCAGGCACAACGTCGACAGGCTGCGCTGGCGACCAAGTTCGCGCTTGTGGATGTCGAACAGAAAGTGTTCGTCAAAGGACTCGGCCACGCGGCCGAACTGCAAGGCGTCGAAGTAAAACGCCTGTAATCCGCTGTCCAGGCCCTGTGGGTGATCGTTGAGGTAGTCGCCAATGGCCGTGGTGCAGGTGGACAAGGCCTGGAGCAGTTTTTCCGGCGGTTTTTCATAGGCCTGATAGGCCGCTGTCTGCGGTGCATGCAGGGCGTTCCATTGGCGACTGACCCTTTCCAACGCTTTTTTCAGCGGTTCGGGAGCGGTCTTGCGCACCGCCGCCAGTGTCGACTGATCAAGGGTCGCGCTATACATCTGTCGCCCCCGCTCCACCAGGTTATGGGCTTCGTCCACCAGGGTCGCCACGGTCCAGCCATTGGCCTGGGCCAGGCCAAAAAGCAAGGCGCTGAAATCGAAGTAATAGTTGTAGTCGGCCACCACCACGTCGGCCCAGCGGGCCATTTCCTGGCTGAGGTAATACGGACAGACCTCATGGGCCAGTGCGATCTCCCGCAACGCGGCCTGATCCAGCAACGGGACCTGGCTCGCCGCCGCCCGGGCTCCGGGCAAACGATCATAGAACCCGCGCGCCAGCGGGCACGATTCGCCATGGCAGGCTTTGTCCAGGTGTTCGCAGGCCTTGTCCCGGGCAATCATTTCCAGCACGCGTAATGGCATCGACGGTGCGCTGCGGGTGAGCACTTGAGCGGCGTCCAGTGCCAGCTTGCGTCCTGGGGTTTTTGCGGTGAGAAAGAAGACTTTGTCCAGTTGCTGCGGCGCCAGGGCCTTGAGCATCGGGAACAGCGTGCCGACGGTCTTGCCAATGCCGGTGGGCGCCTGGGCCATCAGACAACGGCCGGTGCTGACGGCCTTGAACACCGACTCAGCCAAGTGTCGCTGCCCTGGCCTGAAGCTGGCGTGAGGGAAAGCCAACGTTTGTGCGCCGAGATTGCGGGCCTGGCGGTGGGCCATTTCCTGTTCGGCCCAGGCCAGGAACAGCGCGCACTGTGCTTCAAAAAAAGCCAGCAGTTGCGCCGCCTCGAAGCTTTGCGTGAGGCAGGTTTCCTTTTCGCTGACGATGTCGAAATACACCAAAGCGATGTCGATATGCGACAACTGTAGTTTCTGGCACATCAACCAGCCGTAGATTTTCGCCTGGGCCCAATGCAGCTGGCGGTGATTGGCCGGTTGCTTGCTCAGGTCGCCCCGGTACGTCTTCACTTCTTCGAGGCAGTTGCGGGCCGGGTCATAGCCGTCGGCCCGGCCTTTGACTTTCAGCGTTTGGTAGAAACCTTCGAGGGCCACTTCAGCCTGGTATTCCGTGCTGCGTCGTGACGCCACGGTGCGATGGCCGGCGATGCCTTCCAGGGCCGTGGGCGACGGTGTGAAGCGCAGGTCAAGGTCGCCCACCTTGGCGGTGAACTCACACAACGCCCGCACGGCAATGCTGTAGCCCGGCGCCTGGGTCATGCGCCCTGCTCCGCCCATTGCACGTAGCAAACGGCGACGGGCATCTGGTGCTCATGGCAAAACTCCAGCCAGCGCAGTTGGTTGTCTTGCAGGCGATCGCCAGGGCCTTTGACTTCGATCATCCGGTAGGTCTTGTGCTGGGGCCAGAACTGGATCAGGTCCGGCATCCCGGCGCGGTTGGCCTTGATGTCCTGCAGCAGGCGGTTGAACCACTGCTTGAGGTGCTCGGCCGGCAGGCAATCGAGGGCCTGGTTCAACAGGTCCTCGGACAGCGCGCCCCAGAACACAAAAGGTGATTGCACGCCCCACTTTTCCGCGAAACGGCGACCGATGGTGTCTCGATAGCGGCCATCGTCCAGTTCTGCGAGACAAGCGGCGAACAGCTCGGCGCGGCGGGCATGGAAGTCTTCGCTGAGCAGGTCGACCGGCCCGCGCTGGAAAGGGTGGAAAAACGCCCCTGGCAATGGCGCGAAAATCGCTGGCCAGCATAGCAGGCCGAACAGTGAGTTGATCAGGCTGTTCTCCACGTAATGCACCGGCGCGGTGTCGTCGTGCAGATGGGCCTGCACGTGATACTCCACCGACAAGGCCGGATCGACCCGGGGCAAGTGCAGATCCAGCCGTTCTACCTCACGGGCCATGGTTCGCGGCACCGGCGGCCCGCCAAGCTTGCGTCGCAGCCGGGGCACGATCCTGAGCAAGGCTTGGGTTTCGGCGGCGCTTTGCGGCGATTGCGCGGCGGTTTCACCCAGCTCAAGGGCCAGGGCGTACTCACCGATCCGCTCCAGCACGCGGATCATCCGCAGCCGTGCGCCCGGATAGGTGCACTCGCGGTAGATGCACAGGGCCAGGGCGAAATCACCGACGCGTTCGCCGTACTGGCCGATCTGGAACAACAACTTGCCCCGACGCCGTTCCAACCATGGATTGTCCAAGGCCAGGGCATTGACTTGAGCGACGATGTCTTCAACCGGCTCGCCGGCTTCGAAGCGCTGCTGGCAGGCGTGGAGGAACAGGCAGGCATCGACGTCCTGGCGGCTGCGCAAGCCGCGAGATTCAGCACTGAACTCGACGGTTTCGTAGGTAAAAATGCCCAGGTCCGCCAGCACGAACTCCGACCAGTCCTGGTAAAGATTGCCGAAAAACATCAGCCGCAACCGGTCGCAGAGGTCCATGATCGTCAGGCTGAACAGACGGTCCTCAAGCTGCGGGCACCAGGCGCGAAAGGGCTGTGGCTGGCTGGACCCGTCATTCAGGGCGTGGAGCCATTCAGTCTTTTTCGCCTTGGGTTGTTCAATCAGGTGGCCCAGGCACTGGAGGATTTCCGACTTGAGCAGCACTTCAAACACCTCAACGAGGCTCAGGTGGGCCTGTTCCTCGATCCAGCCCAGCGCCAGCAACGGCTCGGCGGCGCTGGCGATGTCACCGATTTCCGGGTAATGCAGCTTGCTGTGGCGGAATCGCAGCCCTTTGCGCATCACCATCCGCACTAGCAAGCCCTGTGACGAGCGAGGCAATGCCGCAAAATCGTCGACAAATCGCTGTTCTTCGGCGCTGAGCACATCGGCATAACGTTGCGCCAGCCAGGCGAGCACGCGCTGAAAGTTGTTCAGGTAGTAAAAGGGATCGTCGAGAGGGTTGACTGTCACGGAGAAGAAGCGCCACGGATGCTGGAGTACTGGTTATGCGTACAGATATCAGCTACGACCGGTCCAGGCAACTGCAAAAGATGAGCGGTCTCCTATATTTAGAGGTGAAATCCCTCATCCAGCGATGAACTTTCCTACGGCAAGCGAGACCAATGGCGGTTGGCTATGAGATGGCGGGGCCGAATCAGCTGCCCGCGTATTTTTGATTGAGAGGTTATGGATATGAACATCAGGTTTCTGGGCTTGCCCCTGGCCGCCGTGGCATTCCTGGCTCTGGCCGGCTGCGCATCACCCACCGTGGTGACCTTGCAGAACGGTACCCAGTATTTGACCAAGGACACCCCCAATACCCGTACCGCAGACGGCTTCTACGAATTCGAAGACATTTCCGGTAAGAAAGTCCGGGTCCGCGCCGATGACGTGGCGACGATCCGCAAGGAAGACTGACCCCCTCCTGAGCGAGAGCGCCAGTTGTCAAACCGGCGCCATGACGTGACGAGAGAGCCAACGGCCTCTCGTCACGCTGACGGATCACAACCTAGGCGAACACGATGCCCTCGCCTCCCACCTGCCCCAGGCCCACACCCACCAAGGTCACCGAACTGTCGCCCACCTTAAGCAACGTGTCGCTGCCCACCTGCGACAGGTGCTGGCTGTAGTCGTAATCCGCCCCGGCGCCCTGCACGCCGAGGAACACCAGTTTGTCGCCCGCATCATAACCACTGATCCGATCCTGGCCGAACGCGCCATTGAAAATAAATGTGTCGTTGCCGCCACCGGATTGCATCACGTCATTGCCCGAGCCGCCGATAAAGGTGTCGTTACCCGCGCCCCCCACCAACACATCATCGCCATCCTGGCCGAACAGCCAGTCCCCCGTGGTCCGGGCCACCAACGTATCGTTGGCCGCTCCGCCCTTGACCGATGACGCGTACGCCGTCAGGTTGCCCCCGCCAGCAACCCGTTGGCGGTGACGCTGTGACTGACCTCATCCTTGAGCAAACCCCAGAGCAACCCCGACTCTTTGCTGACCAGCGTGCCGATATTCCGGGTCACGCTGATCCCGCCCTCGGCGTCGCGCACATACAGGGTCCCGGCCCCGTCATAGGCGAAGCTGAAATCCTTGATCGACTGCTGCAGCTGCAAGCTGTTGCTGCCCTGCCCGCCCAAGATCACGTTGTATCCACCGCCATCGCGGAAGGTGTCGTTGCCGGCGCGCCCTTCCAGGTAGTCGCTGCCCTGGCCGCCCTGGATCAGGTCATCACGGTCGCTGCCAATGATGAAGGTGCTGCCCGTGTGGGTTTCGGCATTGCGATTGAGGTCCTGCACCCACGTAGTGCCGCGCGCCGGGTCCGACAGGTTGGCGACGATGATGGTCGAGTCCTTTTCCGTGAGGTCGTAGAACGCCGAACCCAGGATCCGTCCCATGCCATCGCCATAACCGGTGGGCAGGTGGGAAATCCAGGTGGGAATGTTGAGGATGGAAAACGGCAACACGTTCCACGTCGCCGAAGCGTAGTGGTCGTTGAAGCTGACGATGTTGTTGGTGGCCGATTCCTGCTGTGCGTCATGCACGCCCACTGAAGACAGGTTGAACGTCGAGCCGTCCAGCGCCCGGAACACCGGATCGTTTTCATAGCCGATGTTCAGTACTTTGTCGGTGCTGCTCTGAGTCGGTGAGGCGTAGGCGATGTAGTTGGCGTCGGTGTAGAACCCTGACCATTTGCTCGCGCTCAAGTCCGCCAGGCTGTTGACCGCCAGCCCGCCCAGGCTGTGACCGCTGACCAGCACGTCGCTGCCCGTCAGGCCATGGGCCTGGGCAAATGCCGCGACGTCACCCAGCAGATTGCCAAAGGCTTCGCCTGCGTAGTTTTTCGCGTAATCCTTAGGGCCCAGCGCGGCCATGACATCGTTGATGATGTCGCCAATGGAGTCGCCGATCAGGTTTTCCCGTGGGCCGCTGGTGCCGCGAAACGATACGCCGATTTCCTCCAGGCGCCCCTCGGCGTCGTACTTGCCCAGGATTTCCACTTGCGCGGTGGTGTAGCCGGCCTTCTCGCCGAAAAACGTCCCGCGTCCGTCTACCTTGCCGGTGTAACCCAGTTGCGACGCGCTGATAGGGGTCCAGCCGGCCTTCTGCACCGCCTCCAACGCGAGCTTTTCCGAGTCAGGGTTCCACGGCACGCCAGGAATCACCCCCTGGGAGTCGGTGCCCCCCAGCAGCGCCGTCACCAGGGTCGCTGGCAGGCCGACACCGAAACCGTTCTGCTGATAGCCGGCGGCAAAGCCGTGATCGAGGTTGTGGTAGGAATACTGCATGATCGCCATTGCATCGCTGACCAATGCTTTGGACTCGGTGGCGCCGAGGTTCTGGTAGTCGTAGATACCCATGGTGGTTACTCGCTTTTTGTTGTTGGAATGGGTTGTTAAAACTCTGCGAAGTCCTTGTGGCGAGGGGACTTATCCCCGTTGGGCTGTGAAACAGCCCCAACTTTAGGCACTGCGGTCTTTCAGAAGTAACTCAGGGCAACCTGGCGACTGCTTCGCACTCGATCGGGGATAAATCCCCTCGCCACAAACGCGTTGCCAGTCATTGAATGCGCTCCCGGGCCACAAACGCCTCATCCACCTTCGCCAGGTCCTGCGCTCCAAGGGTGCCGGCGTAGTAATGCAGCTTGGTCCAGGCCATGAGGTAGTCGTAGCGGGCCTGGGCCAGGTCGCGGCGGGTGGTGTAGAGCTGTTGTTCGGCGTTGAGCGCGTCGAGGTTGACCCGCTCGCCGCCGAGGATGCTTTGTCGGGTCGACACCACCAGGGCTTCGGCGGAGACCAGGGCTTTCTGGTAGGCCCGCAGCTTGTTCACCCCCGACACACAGGCGCTGAACTGACGGCGCAGTTCGATCAGGGTTTCCCGGGTCTTGGCGTCGAGTTCGTACTCGGCCTGTTCCATGTTGCGGCTGGCCTGGCGGGTCGAGGCCGAGACCCCGCCGCCGGCGTACAGCGGCACGCTGACTTCCAGGCCGATGGTGTTGGTGTCGTAGCGTTGGTTGTAGGTGTTGCCGCTTTCCGACTCGTTCTGGCGCATCGTCGCGTAGGCGCTGACCTTGGGCAGGTGCCCGGCGCGATTGCGCTCGACTTCGAAGCGCGCCACGTCCACGGCCTGACGCTGGGATGCCAGGTTCGGGTTGTTGCTCACCGCCAGTTCGTGCCAGGTGTCGAAACTGGCCGGTTGCAGGGCGAAGGTCTGGAAGGTTTCGTTCAACGGGGCCAGGTCACCGATATTCAGGGCCGGAACGCCAATCAGCGCGCCCAGTTCGCGCAAGGAGGCGTCTTGCTCGTCGCGCGCCTCGATTTCTTCGGCGGTTGCCAGCTCATAACGAGACTCGGCCTCGAGGATGTCGGTGCGCGTACCTTCACCCTGGCGAAACAGGTGCTCGTTCTGGCGAAACTGTTGTTCGAAAGCCTTTTTCTTGGCCTGGGCGATGTCGATCTGGTCTTGGGCAAAAAGAGCCTGGGTGTAATAGCTGAGCACCCGCACCAGCAGCTCCTGGCTCTTGCCGCGAAAGCTTTCGTCGGCGAACAGCGCCTGCGCCACACCTTTTCGATAAGCCGCGTACGCCTCGTAGTCCAACAGCGGCTGTTGCAGGGTCAGGCTGGAGCCGTAGCTGCTGTAGTTGCGGTCATCATGCTGGCTGGCGCCGCGGTCATTGAGGTAAGTGACCTTGGATTGGTTGCGGCCCTTGTTGTAGCTGTAGCCCAGCTGCGGCAGCAGTCCGGCGCGGCCGATGGCACGGTTTTCCAGGCCGGCATCGCGCTCCTTGATCGCGCCCAGGTAAACCGGGTCATTGCGTAACGCCTGTTCGTAGACGTCGAACGGTCCCATGGCCCAGGCGTTATCGCAGACAGCCGCCGTCAATGCGGCGAGCCAATAAAAGCGCTTCATACCAGCAGCCATCCTTATTCTTCGGTCAACGCGGAGCCGGCTCGGTCGAGCAGCGGTTTGAACAGGTAGTTGAGGAGCGAGCGCTCGCCGGTGCGGACGAACATCTCCGCCGGCATGCCCGGCTTGATCACCAGGCCATTGAGCTTTTCCATTGCCACGTCGCTGACGCTGCTGCGCAGGACGTAATACGGCGCACCGGTCTTCTCATCGAGCATTTGGTCGGCGGAAATCAGGCTGACTTCCCCTGACACCCTCGGCGTACGGTTCTGGTTGAAGGCGGTGAACAGGATGTCCACTGGCAAATGACTGCCAACCTTGTCGATCAGGTGCACCGGCAGGTGCCCTTCCACTTCCAGGCGCGTGCCTTGGGGCACGATTTCCAGCAAGGTGTCGCCCTGGCGCACCACCGCGCCTTCGGTGTGCACCCCGAGGTTGACGGCGATCCCGTCGGCGGTGGCGAGGATTTCGCTGTGCTGTAGCTCGAACCCGGCGGATTTCAGCTGCTGTTGCAGGGTCTCGCCCTTGAGCTGGGCGTCGGCCAGCTGACTGCGCACTTCTTTCTGGTATTCCTCGTTGTGCTGTTGCAGCTTCAGGCGAGACTCAACGATGCCCTGTTCCACCCGGCCGCTTTCGCCACTGTTTTGTGCCAGTTCCTGTTGTACTTGCGACAGCTGACGCTGGTAGTCCAGCAGGCGATTGCGTGGGATGTAGCCGTTGTCCGCCAAGGGCTGCAGGTTGCCCAGTTGCAGACGCAGGGATTCGGCCTGGGCACTCAGGTCACTGCGGGCCCGGCGCATGCCCGCCAGTTGGGCCGTGGCGCCTTCGATATTGGCGCGCAACGCGGCCTGCTCCCGGGCAAACGCTTCGCGACGGCTGCTAAACAGCTGCCGCTGGCCTTCGAGTACGAGCGCCAACTGCGGATCCGGGTCGTGGCTCAGTTGCGCCGGGAAATTCACTTGCCCGAGGTTATCCCGCTCGCTTTGCCAGCGCGCCAGGCTGGCCCAAGCCATCCGGTACTGGGCTTGCAGCGATTGCACGTCGGCGGAGGCCTGGGTCTGGTCGAGCCGAAACAACGGCTGGCCCTGCTTCACCACCTCGCCTTCGCGCACCAGGATCCTGCTGACCACACCGCTGCTCATGGACTGCACGGCTTTGCGCTTGCCGGAAACCACGACGGTGCCCTGCACCGGGATACCCTGGTCCAACGGCGCCAGGCTGGCCCAGGTGAAAAAACTGCCGGCGCCCAGGATCGCCAGGGCCCAGCCCAAGCGAGTGAAAAAACGGGCACCAAGTTCGGGGCGTTCGAGGGTTTCAGCGGGTATTTGAGTGTGTTCGAGGTTCATGTCGCGATCCTTGCTCATGCGCCGCGGGGTTTGCTGGCGGCCTGGTACTGGCGGCTCATGCTCAGTCCGTTGGGTGTCGGTTGGGGAGGTTCTTGCTGAGAGCCTTGCGGTGTGCCCCGCTGTGAGTCCCGCTGGGCCTCCGAGTGGCCGGACAATGCTCGCAACACCTCCTGGTTCGGGCCGAAGGCCTGTAGTCGACCCTCGTTGAGCACCAGCAGCTTGTCGGCCTGGGCCAATGCCGAGGAGCGATGGGTCACCAGCACGACGGTGGTGCCCTGGGCCTTCATCTGCGCGATGGCGCTGGCCAGTGCCGCCTCGCCGACCGTGTCCAGGTTGGAATTGGGTTCGTCGAGCACCACCAGGCACGGCCGGTCATACATCGCCCGGGCCAACGCCACCCGCTGCTTCTGCCCGCCTGACAACCCACTGCCGTCCTCCCCCAACACCGTGTCGTAGCCTTGGGGCATGCGCAGGATCAGCTCATGCACACCGGCCTGTTGCGCGGCAGCGACGATTTTTTTCGGGTCGGCTTCGCTGAATCTTGCGATGTTCTCGGCGATGCTGCCGCTGAACAGTTCGATGTCTTGGGGCAGATAGCCGATGTGCGGGCCGAGTTGATCGCGATTCCAGCGGTGGATGTCCGCCCCGTCGAGCCGCACGGTGCCTCCAAGGGTCGGCCACACGCCCACCATCACCCGGGCCAGGGTGGATTTACCGGAACCCGAAGCCCCCAGCACCCCGAGCACTTCGCCGGCCGCGAGGCTGAAGCCGAGCTGGTGCAACGTCGCATTGCGTTGCCCCGGCGGCCCCGCGCTCACTTGCTCGAAGCTCACCTGGCCCTTGGGCGGCGGCAACGTCATTGCGTCGTTCTGCGGCGGGTAGGCCTGCAACAACGCATTGAGACGACGATATGCCAGCTTGGCCCCGCTCCACTGCTTCCACACGGCAATCAACTGGTCGATGGGGCTCAGCACCCGGCCCATCAGAATCGAGCCGGCGATCATCATCCCGGCGGTCATGTCGCCCTTGATCACCAACAGCGCGCCCAAACCCAGTACCAGGGATTGCAGGCACAGGCGCAGGGTCTTGCTCAAGGAACTGATCACCGCGCCGGTGTCGCTGGCCTGGTTCTGTAGGCCGAGAAACCGCGAGTGCACGGCAAACCAGCGGTTGCGCAGCGCGCCGAGCATGCCCATGGCCTGGATGGTCTCGGCGTTGTGCAAATGGCTGGTGGCCAGTTGGCTGGACTGTTGCGAGTAAACGCTGGCCTGGCCCAACGGTTTTTTGGTCATGGCTTCGTTCAGGCAGGCCAGGCCAATCAGCAACAGCGTGCCGACCGTGGCGAATAGCCCAAGCCAGACGTTGAACAGGTAGATCACCAGCAGGTAGATGGGAAACCACGGCGCGTCGAAGAAGGCGAATAACGCCGGCCCGGTGACGAATTGACGGACATGGGTCAGGTCGCCCAGGGATTGCCCGGCATTGCCCTCACCCTGGAGCAGGTTGCGCTCGAACGCCGCTTTGTACACCTGGAGGTTGAAACGCCTTTCCAACTGACTGCCGATGCGGATGACGATGAAGCTGCGCACCATTTCCAGCAGCCCGATAAAGACAAAGAACCCGACCACCATCAACGACAACATCGCCAGGGTGGTTTCGTTTTGCGATGACAATCCCCGGTCATATACCTGCAACATATAAATCGAAGGCGCCAACATCAGGACATTAATCAGCGCAGTGAAACAACCGACGCTGATCAGAATATTTTTATAGTCGCCCAGCGCCTTAAAGAGTGGCACTGCGGCACTGCTCCTTGCCCTATTCATGAATCTTCCTTGCTGTAGGCTTAGCCAGATACCCGGTGGGGGCTCAACTTACCCATCTTAATAATTAAATTGGATCATGCTGATCCACGGATCTGTTTAAGCCTGCAGGCGCTGATCAACCAGAATGTTTTTCAAGTTGTCCTCGTTCGTTAACGAGTGTCCTGGCTATTGCTTCGTTCCAACGTAATGATCAGGCCTGACTTTAAGGTGACTTGATAGTGCTGCGCTTGGCGCAGCCCCAAATGAACCCTGGAGTTTTGCTTGCCAATCAGTGAAAGACCGTCGGGTTCGGTGAACCAATGGACCGGTTCATCCCCCAGCCAATGGCCCAGGCAATCGGTTTGCCCGCCCAGGGTCTGGTCCGCCCTGAGTTCGACGAGGCACGTATTGGACGGTTTATCCTGCAACGCCTGGGTTTGCGCATTTTCCTGCGGCCCCGACAAAACGGCCTGCCACTGACCGGCCAACTGCGAGGGTTCTGCTAACAACAGGCTGCGCGCCATGGCGACTTCTCCACAAAACATCATCAGCGTAGCGCTTAACCAGGCGATTGCCCGGACGCTACACGGTATCGATTCTCTGCGCACGGCTCTAATCCTGGCAGGGGATCCCGCGGGAGCAGCTGCTCCCACGGGATCGGATGATCAGGCTACGATGTCCGAGAGCGCTGCCTGGCCGACGGTGCTGACCAGAAAGTCAGCCACGCCATGCCCGGAGAAGTCCACCGACAGCAGGCTGTTGCCACCCGAACTCGACAGCACCGCGTCACCCGCCGCCCCCGTGAAGGCATTCACGAAATGCAGGCCCGCACCTTTGGTGATACCGGTCAGGTCGATCTTGTCAAAGCCACTGACGAAATCGAGGATCTGGTCCGTTGCGCCCGGACGCGAGTCGGTACTGGCGGCGAACACAAAGGTATCCGAACCGGAACCGCCCCACAGCTTGTCCGCGCCACCAGCACCCCAGAGGATATCGTTGCCGGCACCGCCCTTGAGTTCGTTGGCCACCGAATTACCGATCAGCAGATCGCTGCCCGAGCCGCCGGTGGCGTTCTCGACAACAGCGCCCTTGGCAATGGAAACGTTACCTACCATGCCGCCAACGTCGGAGAACGAAGCGTCATTGAGGTTGATTTTCTGGTTCTGGGTAAAACCGGAGAAATCCAGGGTGTCGCGTCCGCCCGCGTCCCATACCGAGAACACCACTTTGTCCGAGGACGAGGAAGCGCTGAGGAAATCGCGACCGGTGTTGGAGTTGAAACCGTAGGTGGTGTCGCCGGTCCGAGTGTTGGTATTGACGCCGTAGAGTTTCTGGATGGCCGCGACGTCATCCATTAACGGACCCGACGCATAGGCCTCGACGCCACCCTTGCTGAAGTTCTGGTCGGTATTGCTTTCACTCCAGTAGCTCATGACGCTGTAGCCACGGGTGTCCTGGCCGTAAGTGGCATCATCGTAGGTCGGGCTGCCTTCACCGGCGTTGTAGTCGCCGGGATGCGCCAGGCCCAGGGTGTGGCCGATCTCGTGGGTCAAGGTCTGGCGGCCGTAGTTATTCAGGTCCGGGTTCTTGTTCTGGGTGTAACTGCTGTTGATCAGGTACCAGGACGTGCCGTCATAACCGGCGCCGGTCCCCGGCAAATAGGCGAACGCCGCCGCACCGTCCTGGCCACCGCTGTAGTTGCCGAAGGTCATGTGGCCGTCGCCACCGCTGGCCTTCTCGGTGAATGTCACGTTGGCCACGTCCGCCCAGGACTGCATGGCCAAGGCTGCCTGGGCTTTCTGCTGGGCGCTGAACTGGCTGAAACCGCTGATCCCGTGTTTGTTCATGGTGCTTGAGGAGGCGGAAGTCAGGAACGTGTAGGTCAGCTCGATCTTGCCGCTGCCGTCCCGGTCCTGATAGGCCGCGCCGTCGCGCAGCAACTGAGTGGCCGCCTCGTCGACGGAGTACGACGGCTTGCCGTTGACGGTCAGGTCGCCGCCACGGTCGTATTGGTGGCTGAAATTATTGATCTGGTTGAATGCACTACTGGAGGCCGCCAAGGGTTGCGGGGCCCAGAGCAGTTGTTCGGAAGAATCAATAACGTTGGTTTTGACTTTCGACATAAACACACTTCCTTGTTTGTAATGGAACCGTTTTTGTCAGACAGACAATCTCTGGCGAGATCGTCCTATCACTCGCCCAATGAGGACGTAAGAAAGCTGACACAATTCGAAATCAATCGTCCAGCCATTTTTTTATTCAATTGCAGGGACAAGCCCTTCCCGCCCATAAACAACAGGCTTTGCTTGCCCTGCTAATACCCGCTTACAGCGAAAACTTGAAGATTGTCGGACAAAACCCTATTTAAATATTAAATATCGATAAACACTAAGATGCGGAACGTGGCGCACGCTTTGCCAACTAAGTGCCAGCGAAACGCTATTAATTAATATCTACTAAATCTCGGCGGTTTTGCGCCCACACACTTCCCGCAGACAGCTTCTGAACCAACGGTGCACGGGGTCGGCATCCAGGCGCGGGTGCCAAAGCATGGAGATGGTGAACCCGGGCACCGCAAACGGCAGCGCAAAACTGTGCATCCCCACGCGCAGGCTGGCGGTATAGCGTTCCGGAACGCTGGCGATGAGGTCGCTGGAGCGGGCCAGGCCCAGCGCCGTGGAAAAGCCCGGGACGGTAGTGACGATGTCCCGTGCAAGATTCAAGGGGCCCAAGGCGTCGTCAACAGGGCCGTGATCCAGCCCGCGCAGGGAGATGCCAATGTGTCCGCCTGCCAGGTACTCGGAAGAGGTCACCTCTACCCGGCTCAGCGGATGTCCTGAACGCACCACACCAATGACGCGGTCGCCGAACAACGCTTGCGTTCGCAGTTCTGGACTGGTGCTCGCGTCCACAACGGCGGTTTCCAGGTCCACGGAGCCCTCGCGCAGGGCTGTGCTACCCCGGTCCGCCTTGTCCACGAACCGCAGGCGGACACCGGGTGCTTGTGCATTGATGTGGGCCATCAGGTCGAGGGCGAAGTTTTCCACGAACCCCTCGCGGGTGCGCAGCGTAAAGGTCCGGTTCAACCGCCCCAGGTCCGGGGCTTGCACCGGCCGCAGTGCCGCCTGGGCATCCTGCACCAGTTGGCCGACCTGCTCGCGCAGTTCCAGCGCGCGGGGCGTGGGCACCAGGCCGCGCCCGGCCCGCACCAACAGCGGGTCGCCGGTGGTTTCACGCAACCGCGCCAGTGCCCGGCTCATGGCCGACGGGCTCAGCTGCAGCCGTCGAGCGGCCCGGGCCACGCTGCCTTCAGACAGCAGTACATCGAGGGTGACAAGCAAATTGAGGTCAGGTGTGGACATGGTCGGAGCCTTGGCGTGCATAGATGGCGTTACATGCAGCTATAACATGCAAATGGTGCGTCTTCCGCCATGTTATGCCCGGGCGTAACGTTCGGGTAGCGCCGATTCGGCCGCGACAGAGAGGAGGACACAATGAAGCCAGTCAATACGCAACACCCCCTGCCGACGGCAACGGGCGCGCAACGGGTCTTTTCAGCGCGTTGGGCGTTAGCCAGCCTGGCGCTCTCGACGCTGCTGGCCTCCCTGGGTGCCAGTGTCGCCACGGTGGGGTTGCCGACGCTGGCGCAGGCGTTCAACGCCTCCTTCCAGCAGGTTCAATGGGTGGTGCTCGCCTATCTGCTGGCGATCACCACGCTGATTGTCAGCGTCGGGCGCCTGGGGGACATGATCGGGCGTCGGCCGCTGCTACTGGCCGGGATCCTCTTGTTCGCCCTCGCCTCGACCCTGTGCGGCCTGGCGCCATCGCTTGGCTGGTTAATCGCGGGCCGAGCACTGCAAGGCCTGGGAGCCGCCGTCATGATGACGCTGACCCTGGCCCTGGTCGGCGAAACCGTTGGCAAGGAGAAGACCGGGAGCGCCATGGGGCTACTGGCTACGCTGTCGGCGGTCGGCACGGCGCTGGGGCCCTCTTTCGGTGGCGTGCTGATCACTCAATTCGGCTGGCAAGCATTGTTCCTGGTCAATTTGCCCCTTGGGCTGCTGACGTTTTTGCTGGCGTGGCGTTCGCTGCCTGCCCGGCAACCGTCGGTCAAGGTGAAAAAAAACCGCTTCGATGTGACAGGCACCCTGCTGTTGGCGGCAACACTGGCGGCCTACGCCCTGGCGATGACTTCGGGACGTGGCCACTTCGGCGGGTCGAATATTGCGCTGTTGCTTGCTGCGATCCTCGGCGGTGGACTGTTCATCCTGGCGCAGAGCCGGGTTGCGTCGCCGCTGATCCCCTTGGTGTTGTTTCGAGACCGACTGCTGGTCTCGGGGCTGGCCACCAGTGCCTTGGTCGCGGCGGTCATGATGGCGACGTTGCTGGTCGGGCCCTTCTACCTGTCCATCGCCCTTGGGTTGCCCGCAGCGCTCGTCGGGCTGGTGCTGGCGGCCGGACCGTCCGTTGCCGCGCTCGCTGGAATGCCGGCCGGGCGCCTGGCGGACCGGTTCGGCGTGCGTCCCATGCGCCTCGTCGGGCTGGCGATCATGGTTCTCGGATGCCTGATGCTGTCGCTGATGTCACCGGTCTTTGGCGTAGGCGGCTATGTCGCTGCGATCGTGGTAACGACCCTTGGCTATGCGTTGTTCCAGACGGCCAATAACACGGCGGTCATGGCGGACGTTCCCGCCGACAGGCGTGGCGTCATCGCCGGGCTGCTCAATCTGTCGCGCAACCTGGGTTTCTTTACGGGGCCTCGGTCCTCGGTGCGATATTCGCGATGGCTTTACCGACGAATGGCATCACTTCCGCCACGCCGGGAACCGTCGCAAACGGCTTGCAAATCACCTTCGCCACCGCGTTGGCGTTGATGGTTCTGGCAGGCGCAATCGCCCTGAAATGCCGCGCGCCAGAGCCTTCGAACAATCACCAGGACACCCCCTGCGAAGGATGATGGCATTGTGAGCATTCTTGGTTAGGTCGTGATGCAGATCAAAAAAACTGAACCAATCGCAAAACGGACTGAAAAAAGCCACATGCCTTTCATTTTCAGGTGCTATTTTTAGTTCTCACTGGTAGAGCCATGACGGCTCTTCCTTCCTGACATGAGCTAAAGGAAGCGCTCGATTGAAGAAGGCGGGCAACATATGAATAAAGGATCTTTCAGCAAGGTTACGTTCCCCAACGCCTGCCAGTTAATGCGCTGGCACTTCCACCCCATGGGATTTGAAGCCAGTATGGACGCACCGGGGAGCATGGTTGCCCGGCTGTTTGACCGTGCCAGCGGCGAGACCATGATCGCTATTGCAGGCATCCCCTGCGCGACCGTGATGAACGCCCCGGATGTGGAGCGAATCATCGAAGCGGTGGAGGCCGAGCTGGAAGCTTTCGTGCCACCGGTTGGCTTGCGGCGATTTGCCTCCTGACAAAAAGAAGCCCACATCAAGTGGGCTTTTTTGTGGGCGATGCCTTTGCACGAGTTCCCGCCAAAGGCTCGATCAACCACGATTCCGGCGATGATCGGCGAAAAACGGTTTCCCCGCCCCGATACGGTCCGAAGCTTTCGGCCCATTGGCAGCCTGCCCATCCTGACCGTCAACGTACCAGTAGCAATGCTGCACGGCACGGGTAATCCCCACGTAGGCCAAGCGCAAAATCTCGTCTTTTTGCGCAGTGTCGTAGGGCTCGGCATCACCATCCCGGCCCAACCCAGCCATTCGGTAGACCTGATTCTTGTAGGGCGAGCTAGTCAGATGCTGGCAGTCGCCGAGCAAAAATACTGCATCGGCCTGCAGGCCCTTGGCACTGTGATAGGTCATCTGCCGCAGCCGCCGCGCTTCGTAAGGCAGGTTAGAATCCACATTAACTGTCGAGCTAATATGATTTTGAATCAGTAACTTATCGCTACTTTTTCGATACAACATCAAAATTGAATCGCCCTTGCGATAGTGCTCATCCAGCCGCTGCGCCAAGCCTTCGTCGTCGCGGTCCAGCACGTTGACTGGGCTCAGCGAACGAGGCTTGCCGCTGGCCTTGGCCTTTTTCCCTGGAATAGCCGTCGCTGCGCGCACGATGTGCTCGGCGGCATCGATGATGTGCTGGTGGCTGCGGTAATTGTCGGTGAGCATCACCCGAGTGCTCGTCGGCGATGGGAATTGCTTGTCGAACCCCGTGAAATAGCTCGGGGAACTGCCACGCCAGCCATAGATCGATTGCCAATCGTCTCCGACACACAGCAAGGAAGAGCGCTGTGCGCCGCGCCCTACGTGCATGGCCGGGCCACGGCTGCGCACTTCGCGAAGACTGGCGCGAAGCCATGAGACAATCTGCGGCGAAACGTCCTGGAATTCGTCGATCATCAGGTGTGACAAGGGCCGCAGCAGTGAATCGCTGAGCAGTTTGAAATTTTCCGGCGAATGCTCGCTGAACAACGCGAACATCCGGTTGTAGGTCATGACCGGCGGCGACTGATCGAGTAAATGATCTTCGAATGCCCGCCAGTAACGGCTCAATGCCTCGAAGAAATAGCGATCCGGGTCATCCTGGGAAAAACACATCCGTCCCACGGCATCCGGCACGTCCAGGCCAAGGTTCTCGATAAAACCGGCGGCGGCGACAAAACAATCCAGCAACGGCGCCGAACCCAGCTCGCCCTTGACCTTGTAATCGAACCCGGGCCCCGCGCTGGCATCACCCGCCAGAGATGCCAACACGCGCTTTGACGCCTCATAACTTTCAAGCCATATCAGCGGCTTACGACAGAAAGCTTGAAACAAGGTGCGCTTTACCGCCCATTCCGCACGGATACTCAACTTAGCGCCTGGCCGACTCAGCCGGGCGTCTTCTCGCGGGTCGAAGCCCAACATCACCCAAGCGTCCAAGGATGGGGCGTAGCCATGGCAATGAAATGTCGCGCCATTGATCTCGAATGTCTGGCGATTGGGTTCGATCCCTTTGATTGGCCAGGCGCCGGCCCTAAACCACAGGTCTTCGATCCCGTCGCACAGCTCTTCGTCACGCTGGGCGGCCAGTTCGGTCACGGCCACGCGTTTTTGCACATCCGGGTGGTCCCGCTCCAACTCCTTGAGCTGCAATGCATGCCGCGACAACGGTTTGATCAGCTCACGGAAGCGCTCGTCACGCCTGTAAAGAGCGTGATAGCAGGCGTTGAGTTGTTGGCGCTGTGCCTCGTTGATGCGCAAGTCGAAGGGATTGTCCTGGGCGTCGTCATCGCCCTGTCCTGCACGAGGGCTCAGGGTCTCGAAGGCCTGGAGCCGTTCGAATCCAGGCAGGCTGCGCACCATGGGCAAGATGCGCGAATGAAAGGTGCGCACCAGGTCGCGAGCGTCCTTGAGGCTGACCGTTCGCCCCCACAGGGCAAACACTTCAATCAGTTTTTGGATGAAGTCCTTGCGCGACTCACGGGTGAAGGTCACCACAGTCATCGAGTCCAGCTCGAAACCCAGGTAATGCGACAGCAGCACGATACGCAGCACTAATGTGGTGGACTTGCCCGCACCCGCGCCGGCCACCACCGAAGTCGCGGGCGTATCACTGAAAATCATTTTCCATTGCGCCGCACTGGGTTGCGCCTGGGCCGGCAGCAATCGAGCGACATCCGCCTTGATGCGCTTCTTCAGTTCGGCTGACAACGGCAGGCGCCAATCGTCAAACAGCAGGTCATCAACCTTCGGGGCTGGATGCTCGGTACTGCGCGAGTCGCGGATCAACAGGACCTGACGACCCTCTTCCAGCCCTTCGGCCTTGCCTTCTTGATAGCCATAGTCAAAACCGGCGGTATGTCCGCTGCGAAAGCCGTCGGCCTGACCGTGCAGCCAGGAGGCCCGGTGCTGGGCGCGCAGGCGCGTCAGGCCATGACCAAAAAAGCGAGCGGCCAGGCGCTTGAATAACGGCATCTGGGCCAGGGGCAGTAAGTCGGGGGGAAGATCGGGAGTGTGTTGCGACACGCTGGAAGACTCCGGTGTTCTGAATCATGACGGCTATGGTGTCTGGATTTGCCGTCAGGTTCCACCAAAAAGCTTTGAAGTCATGCATTTAGGCGATGAAGTGAAAGTGGTATCCCACATTGGCATCATCGTAGGCTGGGGACCGCTATCGCGAGCAAGCTCGCTCCCACAGGGGTTGTGGCGGAGTCGGAATCGCAGATCACTGCAAATCCAAATGTGGGAGCGAGCTTGCTCGCGACGAGGCCAGTACAATCGTTCACTGCTTATAGATCAATTAGTTACAGGAACTATTTCGAGGTAATACTGCGATAGCAATCAAGCCTTAATGCATAGGCCAGTGACGAGGGAGCTAATTCCCTCGCCACAAACCCTCGTCACTTGCCAGCAATAGCAGCATCCACCAACGACTGCGCCTCAACCACCAATTGCTTGAGGTGCTCATCGCCAATGAAGCTCTCGGCGTAGATCTTGTAGATGTCCTCGGTGCCGGACGGTCGCGCCGCGAACCAGCCGTTTTCGGTCATCACCTTCAAGCCGCCGATGGCCTGGTCGTTGCCTGGCGCATTGCTGAGGATGTTCTGGATCTTCTCCCCGGCCAACTCGGTGGACGCGACCTGATCCGGCGACAGTTTGCTCAGCAACACCTTCTGCTGCGGGCTGGCCTTGGCGTCGACGCGTACCGAGAACGGTTCGCCCAGCTCATCCGTCAGGGCGCGGTAGGCCTGGCTTGGGTCGCGACCGGTGCGGGCGGTCATTTCAGCCGCCAGCAACGCCGGGATCAGGCCGTCCTTGTCGGTGCTCCACACGCCGCCATCCTTGCGCAGGAACGAAGCGCCGGCACTTTCTTCGCCACCGAAGCCCAGGGAGCCATCGAACAGCCCCTCGGCAAACCACTTGAAGCCGACCGGCACTTCATAAAGGCGCCGGCCCAAGCGTTTGGCAACGCGATCGATCAAGCCGCTGCTGACCACCGTCTTGCCCACGGCGGCATCGGCGCGCCATTGCGGGCGATTCTGGAACAGGTAGTCGATGGACACCGCCAGATAGCTGTTCGGCGCCAACAGGCCGCCGGACGGCGTCACGATGCCATGGCGGTCATGGTCCGGGTCGCAGGCGAAGGCCACATCGAAACGTTCCTTCAGGCCGATCAGCCCTTGCATGGCATGGCTGGAGGACGGGTCCATGCGGATCTGCCCGTCCCAATCGACGGTCATGAAGCGGAAGGTGGAGTCCACATGGGTGTTCACCACTTCCAGGTCCAGGCGGTAGTGTTCGGCAATGGCCGGCCAGTAGCGCACACCCGCGCCGCCCAGTGGGTCGACGCCCAAGTGCAACCCGGCACCGCGAATGGCATCGAAATCAATGACATTGCCCAGGTCTGCCACGTAGGTGTTGACGTAGTCGTGACGGTGGGTGGTATCGGCCTTCAGGGCCTGTTCGTAGCTGATGCGCTTGACCCCCGCCAGCTGGTTGGCCAGCAGTTCGTTGGCCTTGGCCTCGATCCATTTGGTGATATGGGTATCGGCCGGGCCGCCATTGGTGGGGTTGTATTTATAGCCCCCGCTTTGCGGCGGGTTGTGGGACGGTGTAATGACAATGCCGTCCGCCAGGCCCGAGGTGCGGCCTCGGTTGTAGCAGAGAATGGCGTGGGAAATCGCCGGTGTCGGAGTGTATTCGTCACCTTCGGCGATCATCACGGTTACACCGTTGGCGGCGAACACTTCCAGTGCGCTTGCGCCCGCCGGGGTCGACAGCGCGTGGGTGTCGATACCGATGAACAGCGGCCCGTTGATGCCCTGGGCCTCACGGTACAAGCAGATCGCCTGACTGATTGCCAGCACGTGCCACTCGTTGAACCCCAGATCGAAGGAACTGCCACGGTGACCGGAGGTGCCGAACGCCACGCGCTGGGTAGCAACTGAGGCATCGGGCCGGCCGGTGTAATAGGCCGTCACCAGTCGCGGGATATCGATCAACAACTCTGCCGGTGCCGGCTTGCCCGCAAATGGACTGACTGTCATGCAATACCTCTGGATGGAGTGGCTCGGGAAATGGGATGCAGTTTACTGACAGTTCGACCATGGCGCGATGGGTTCGATCCATCCCCACTCATCAGGATTGTTCGAGCCTCAAGGCATCGGCCAGCGCGCAGAGCGCTGTGTCCAGGTCGTCCGACCCGTTCAAGGCGTGAGTCAGGCGCATGTGTTGCGTATACAACCCCTGGAGACTGAACAGCTCGCCTGGAGCGATGACGATTCGCTGGGCAAGCAGACGCTGGAAAACCCGCCGCAGATCGACTGGACGCGATGATCGCATCCAGATCGTTGCGCCACCTTCGGGTGCGACCCATTGCACGCTGTCCCCGAGCCGTTCACGTAGCAATTGCGTTGCCGAAACCGCGCTTTCCCGCAGCAAACGCCGCAAAACCAGCAAGTGTTGATCGATCCGACCGTTGCTGTACAAACGGGCAATGGCTTTCTGGCGAATCGGCGACAAACGAAAGGCGCGCAATAGGAAATGCCGCTGCAATAGCAGGGTCAACTGACGCGACAACACATAACCATAGGGCGCCTCTGGGCCGATGGTTTTCTCGAACGTGGAGTAGACGATCAACCGATCCGGGTCGAGCAAATCCCGAAAAGGCACCACGCCTGCCTCGAAGGCCAAGTCGGCGTAGCTGTCGTTCTCCAGCACCCACGTGCCGTGCAGCGCCAGCAGGTGTGCCACGGCGTGCCGGTTGTGTTCAAGCATGAGCGTGCCCCTTGGCATGCTCAAGACCGAAGACAACACCACCAGGCGCACCGTCTCGCTCACCAGCAGTTGCTCCAGCTGCTCGGTATTGATCTCCCCGTTGGCCCGCAACGGCAGCTCGATGACCCGGATTTCGGCGGCCTGCAGCAGGCGCAGGATGGTCCAGTCGCAGGGCGATTCGATCAGTACCGTGGCGCCCTTGAGCGCCAGCACGGCGATGAGGATTTCCAGGACGCCGCGCAGATCGGCGCCGATATAGACGTCATCGGCGCTCCAGCAGCGGGAGGCAGAAGAGGTGTAGCGAGCGGCCAGTGCTGCACGCAGCTCCAACTCGCCCCAGGGTTGCGAGGGTGCCTGCGAGGACCGTGGGTACTGGCGCAACAGCTCGCGCTCGAGCAACAACAATGGGCTGTCCAGTGGCTGCATCGACGCCGGTTCATCTGCACTGAGCACCAGCATGCCCGGTCGCCGTACATTGACGTATAGGGTTTCGAGCAAATCATCACCGCCGTCCAGGGTGGCAACGCAAGGCACCGGCAGCGCGTAGTAGCCGGACTTGGCGATCGAGTAGACCCGGCCTTCCTTTTCCAGCAACGAATACGCGTACTGGATGGTAGAAATCGACACATCCAGACGTTCGGCCAACTGCCGCAGCGACGGCAGGCGCACTCGGGCATCAGCACCCAGCTCGTTGATCAGGGTCGTCAGGTATCGATAAACCGCCTGGTAGGCGAAGTCTGGTTCCCGGCAACTTTTCATGGGGTCTGCCCAAAAAAACGGGCTATGAGCGACCCTGCCGGAACGCCGGGAACAACGGCCGGATACGGAGAGGATGAATCCGCCAAACCGCGTTCCTCAGTGCCTTGCCGAGCGTTCGCACAGGCCATCGGCGCCCTGCCCGGCTTCTTCAGCGTCTACAGCTTGCGGCTCGATCCCCGACACCGTGTCCTGGTCCGGCAGCGCAATGCTGGCCCGGTACAACTTGCCGAGCAGATCGATGGACAGGCCGCTGACGTCGATCATCCACTGCGCCACCTGATCGGTAATGGGCGCGCCCTGCATGGCCTTGTGCAGATCCGGCAGCGCCACCAGCATGCCGGGGTGGCAGCAACGCAGGAAGTGTTCCAGGCCTGCACCTTGCGCCACGAAGGGGGCAAACAGCATGCACACCAGTTGCGTTTCGTTGAGCCCCAGGTTCTTCTGCGCTTCTATGGCGGCCTGGGCACGGCGCTCGGGGACGGTCGAAGGCGTGCCAAACAGCTCTCGAGTGTGCTGGCAGGCGTGCTCTGGCAGTTGCTTGCGATGCATGAGCATGATCGCCCGCTGTACGTAATCCCCGTAGCCCGTTTCGTAGCTGCGCCCTTGCAGGTAACAGGCCTGCAATCCGTGCAAATGCGCTGACAGGAGAGGACTGACGTATTCGTTTTCGGGTGCCGATACAACGAGACTCTCGGTCTGTACCCGCAGGAACTCGTTGAAAAGCGGCCAGTTGGTTTCTTCCGAACGGTCGAGAAACAAGTCGTCGATACCAATGTGACCTACTCGCCGGCATGCCTCGAAATGACCTTCGGGTTGCCATCCACAGAGGCGATCCTGGCCATAGAATGACTGGTAGGGATCGCTGCCCAGGGTATCGAGTTGCGCAAAAAGACTGTCGAAGCCGCCCTTGTCGATGGCCAGGTCGATCTTGCGGGCCGCGCGGCGAAGCCCCGACATGAATTGTTTTTGCTGGCGCGGCGTCTCGCTGCTGACCAACGAATCCACCCCTGCCTCCCAGCGCGCCATATGCCGATAGAACTCCGCCATCGCCAGATAGCTGTCGTCGCCCACCTCCAAGGGACTGTCCGATGAGCGAAGATGCCCCAGCACCAGCATGTCTGTGCGGCAGGCCTCATGCCCGGCCACCGACAGCGGCTGGTTATGATTGAAGGGCAGCACTTCACGGTTGTCCGCCATCAGTAGCTCGACCCGGGGATCGTCGTAGACAAACAGCGCGCTGTAGCAACGATGGATGTTTTCCAGGGTCGACTGGGTGGTTTCGCTCAGGCGCGGTGTGGCGACACGCAAGTCGAAGGTCACCGGATGCCTGCCAGCGATGCTTAATTGCGCGGCCCGCAAGGCCGTCAGCACGTAAAAGCTGTCCCGACTGCCGTTCTGGACCGTCAGCACGCGATAATCGCCAATCCGCTCAATGCCTCCGGCGGCGACAATTAAACGCTGGATCAAAAGCTGCAACGCGGTACGCTCTGCCCGGGAATAAAAACCCAACAGTCGTTGCAATATCTGTTGATACACGTGAGTCATTGCCTGCTCGTGAATTGCACTCATAGCCATTTACCTGGAATTCGAATATCGGCGTCGCACCCGCACCAATGTGATCGTGCGACGTGTAGATCTGAATGAAGTGTTCTAGTACTGCAGAGAGTATTAGCAATACGCTCAAGCATTGCTTGTCGTAATTATTTGATACATACGTTGGGTGCCGGCCCGCTCCATTTCAGGATCGCCCTGAACACCGCTAAATCATTGGCTTTCGCCGATTCGGCGGCACGTCCTAGGAGAATTCCGACAACGTCCCACAGACAATGAGTACGAGAAATAAAGAACAAGCCGATCTTTAATTGACCGCCTGCCTCACCCTGTTTTCCCCATAGTCGATAGATAGCCTTATACCAAGTAACGCTTGAAGCGCCTTGATTAGGCAGTGAAGGCTCGAAACCTTCGAAAAAGTTACACCGCGCCACGCCTTCTTCCTTGAGATGGAAATCAGCGTTCAATTATCAGGACTTAAACAATGATTAGAAGATACAGATTAGGGACAAAAACCAGTTCAGATGTCGACGGGCAAACAGATTCGGTTCTGTTTGCCCGCCAATAGGGGCAGCCCGCACAAGGGCTGGCTTGCCGGGCGCGAGCGCGCCATGGTCAGGCGAGAGGTGTAGCAATCATGGCAAAAGGGAAGCCGGTCCAGCCGAAGGCAGCGCAAGAGCCCGGACAATGACTCTTGCGCAAGACAGGTATCAGGAAGGATCGACGACCTGAAGGGCAACGCGCTCACGGCAAGGGCATTCGCCCATGTAACGGTGAGCCTCGACAAACTCGGAGAATGGAAACACCCGGGTCTTGAGTGGCACCACCACGCGATCGGCGGTCAGTTGATTGATATCACGCAATGCCCGCTGCAAAGCCACTTGGTCCTGGACAATGCCCAGTTCCGGCTTGCCGGTGAAGTTGCCGATGCAGTGCACAAAGAACTGAATGTTCTTCTGGAACGCCGCACATGCCGGAAACGGTGTCTGGTTGCCGCCCTGCAGGCCATACAACACCAGGCTGCCTCGCGGCGCCAGCACATCGCCGAGCAGCGACATCTGCGGCCCGCCAAGGCCATCGAACACCACATCGACGCCACGGTTGTCGGTGAGCTTGTTGATTTGCATCAGCAAGTCCTGCTCTTCGGTGACGATGACTTTTTCCGCGCCCAGCGACAGCAGGTACTCACGCTCGTCAGCCGTCTTGGTGGCCGCGATCACCCGTACACCCAGGGCCTTGCCCAGTTGCACGAAGGAAGGACCGGCACAATGGCTGGCATCGGTCACCAGGGCAAATTGCCCGGGCTTGACCCGCGCCAGGTCCATGTAGGCGAAATAAGCGATCAGCAGCGGTGTGTAGTGCACCGAAGCTTCGATCGGGGTGAGCACGTCGGGATAACGGGTCAGGGCGGTGCGCGGCAGCACAATGACCTCGCCGTACACCGGATAATCGTTCGGGCTCTCGGCGGGGAAGCTGGCGACCTTGTCGCCCACGGCCAAATCATCGACACCGTCGCCGACGGCCGTCACCACGCCGGCCATTTCATGGCCCAGGCCTGAAGGCAGGCGAGCTTGGGACGACGCCAGGTTCTGGCGCCACAGGGTGTCGTACCAACTGATGCCGATCGCTTCGACACGGACCTGCACTTCTCCTGGCGCAGGAAGAGCCGCCGCATGCTCTTCGCATTTGAGCACCTCGGCACCGCCAAACTTGTGAAAACGGATCGTGCGGGACATCGCAAACCTCGTCAAAGTAACCTCTAATGCCATGAACTCTATCCGGGCTTTGTACCCAAGACCATCAGTGGCTATTAATAGTCGACATGCCTGTCATTGATTCCGCAGCAAAAAATCGGATCCGTCCTGTAGGAAAATTCAAATTAGCCGGTGCAGAGTACCAGCCTTTCCCCGTAAGATTCATGCCGGTCATTGTTCCCATATGGCCGCTGACGTCAAGCTTGCTGAACCTGCCAGGACCCCAGATGAATCGTAATGACCTGCGTCGTGTCGACCTGAACCTGTTGATCGTGTTCGAAACATTGATGCATGAGCGCAGCGTGACCCGCGCTGCCGAGAAACTGTTTCTCGGCCAGCCAGCCATCAGCGCCGCGTTGTCGCGCCTGCGCAGCCTGTTCGATGACCCGTTGTTCGTGCGTACCGGTCGCAGCATGGAGCCTTCGGCCCGGGCGGTCGAGATCTTCGCCCTGCTCTCCCCGGCCCTGGATTCGATTTCCACGGCGGTCAGCCGGGCGGCGGAATTCGACCCGGCCACCAGCACCTCGGTGTTCCGCATCGGCCTGTCGGACGATGCCGAGTTCGCCCTGCTGCCCATGCTGCTCAAGCGCCTGCGGGCGGAAGCACCAGGCATCGTGCTGGTGGTGCGTCGGGTCAACTACATTCTGATGCCAGGGTTGCTGGCCTCCGGGGAAATCTCCATCGGTGTCAGCTACACCGAAGATCTGCCGGCCAACGCCAAGCGCAAAGTCTTGCGGCGCAGTATGCCCAAAGTGCTGCGGGCTGACACGGCCCCAGGACGGCTGACCCTGGACGAATTCTGCGCCCGCCCCCATGCACTGGTGTCCTTCGCTGGGGACTTGAGCGGTTTTATCGACGAAGAGCTGGAAAAACTCGATCGCAAGCGCCATGTGGTCTTGGCCGTGCCGCAGTTCAATGGCCTGAGCACGCTGCTGGCGGGCACTGACATCATCGCCATCGTGCCCGACTACACTGCCGACGCACTGACCGCCGCCGGTGGTGTACGCGCCGAAGACCCACCGCTTCCGGTGCGTAGCTTTGAGCTGCACATGGCCTGGCGCGGGTCCCAGGATAACGACCCTGGGGAGCGCTGGTTGCGTTCGCGGATTCAGATGTTTTTTGGGGACCCGGACAGTCTCTGAAAGGCTTTGCCGAATCCCCGCTACAGGCCCGTACTACCTGGCTTAGCAGTAACTTAAGCACAGGGCCTCTAACTAACTCCAAAATCGCTGTCCCGTAAAGTGGGTTGAAATCTGGGTTTCTAGTCGAAAATCGAGAGGCGCGTCATGGAGTTCGTGGTTCATAGCTATTGCCTCAAAGGCGCACGCCAGGAGCCTTTGCTGCCTCCTGTCAGCGTGACACCGGCCTCGTTGACCTTGACGGTCGCCGAGCTGATTCGCCTGGCTGTTGCCGAGCAAATCGCCGCGCTGTCGATCCGACACTGCGAGGAACAAGTGTCGGTACGTGAAGTGCTCGACCGCCAATACCTGAGCGAGCGGGAGATTCTTCAGCAAGCCAGCGAAGGCGCGGTTGTCATGCCTCAGGCCAGCGCGTCCCCAGACCTGGATGTCGGCGTTCAGGTCGAGCGAGCCTTGAACGGTTTTGAAGCTCGTGCATTTCGCGTTCTGCACAATGGCGTCATGTTGCAAAGACTCGATGAGTCAATCGAATTGAGTCCTCCTTCCACGCTCGCGTTTATCCGCCTGGTGCCGCTGATTGGCGGTTGACCCTCGACGCTTACTTCCTCGGATACCCTCATGCAATCACGCCGTCCTGTGCCCGAACAAGCCACGCGCCTCGCTGCGCTGCGAGCATTCTGTGATAAAGCGCTGGATGACTATCCCGAGCTCAGCCGATATGACGAATTCGAACCCGATTTCTGGGACGGCATCGACTTCCTGCGCATCGCCAATGACTGGGTCAGGCAGCATCCCGAGGATGGCCCCAAGGCACTGGCCGATGGCCTTGTGTTCCCGACCGTTTGGGACGATCTGGAAGACCGTCGCGATCAACAGCGTTATGGCCTGCAATATCGACTCTGCGATGCGTGGATCACGGCTCACCCGGACGCCTATGGGCTGGAGCAGATCGGCGCGCGACTGCAGCACATGCTGCAATTTGCCTTCGAGGACAGCGACTATCCATTGCCCACTGACGAAGATGGCCCGGCCTATTACCGACGAAGACCGGAACAGGCCTGGGCTTTCCCTGACGTTCAGGCCTGCATCAATCGCCTGAGTAATTACCCGTCCACTCCGGTCTGGCAGGTCTTCGCCGAATGGTTGCTGGACGGCAGCTGGAACCGCGTACAGCCGCCTTCCCCGCCTGATGACGAAAGGACAATCGCCGACGCATATATCTACGTGCACAAAGACATCAAACGCATCGCCTTGGGCCTGCAGGAAGCGGGCCGCCTCGATTACCCTCGCTTCGTCCGGGCGGCCGATACCTGGGGCCGCGCCATGATGTTCTACTCAGACGACAGCGGGCTGTACAGCGATGATGTGGACCTGGATCGATACACCGATGAAGCGTTCGACGAGGACGATTCAAACGACGAGGAACCGCAAGACGAAGCCGTCGATAATGAGTCGTCCCAGGGCGATGAGGCGTCCACTGAAGACCCCGTTGCAGTGCCTGCTGAACTGGTGAACTTCACCGTTCGTTATGTCGAGGACGCCCTGGCTGGATTGCCCGATAACGCCGCGAAGCTGGCGGACACTTTCCGCTCGGTCGAGGTGTATCAGGTCCGCTGGTTGCTGCAGGCCTTGGCGGTAATCGATCGACTGGGAGTGACGCCGGATGACTTTGACAGCTTCGGCGATACGGCCGCAGTGCTCCAATGCTTCCTGCTGCTTCAGGATTTGCCAAAAAACCAATCGACAGAGCTGCTCGCGGCGCTGACCGGCTTCTCGAGAAATACCCTGCTGACCGCCCTGCCCTATACCGGACAAGCCAGCCGAGTGGTACTCGACGCGCTCGGTTGGAGTGATCTGCAAGCCTTCCAACGTGAATACCTCAACATTGCCCTGGCACCTCGCTCTGGCTGGGGCACCGACCTGCCCAATACGCTGGATGAAACCGTCGGTGTGGTGGACCGCTACCTGCTGGACAAGGCGCTGGCCGAGGCCGACCCAGACCACCTGCGCGAGTACCTGGCTGCACTCGAACCCTCGCACTGGGCGTTTCCCGAGACGCGCGTGCTGCTCGATGCCTACCGGGGCATCGGTCGACCGGCGCTGGAAAAGAAATTGGCCCGCCACGCACAGCCGGCCATGCGCATCTATGGCGTACTGCCCGTCATGGATTCGGACGACGTACGCCAGCGTTATCTGACGCTCAAGAAACTGCACAAAGAGGTGCGTAAATACGGCCCTCAACGACAGGCCAATTCCCACGCAGCGGTGCAGGCAGGCCTGGAAAACCTGGCGCGTGTCGCCGGTTACCCCTCGGCGATTCGCCTGGAATGGGCCATGGAATCGGAGATCGCCGAATCCGCCCTGACGGCCGCCACTATCGACGGCTATGACGTCAGGCTGGTGATCGACGGCTTGTCGCCCACGCTGCACATCTGCAAAGCCGCAAAGACGCTCAAGACCGCACCGCCTGCGATTCGCAAGAGCCCAGACTTCGTCGCCCTCAAAACGCAGCAGACCCAGCTCAAGGAACAGATCGCACGCTTCTGCCGCACCCTGGAAGCGATGATGAGCAGCGGCGAAACCCTGGCCCTGGACGACCTGAAGCCGCTGTTGAAAATGCCCGCGGTTCGCCTGCTGCTGGAACAACTGATCGTGCAGGCCGACGACGTGGTGCTGGGCTGGCTCGATGCCGCGACGCTGACGGTGACTGACCTTGAAGGCCGCCAACACGTCGCTGAAAAGCACCTGCGTATTGCCCACCCTTTTCATCTGTTCACCGCAGGACAACTGTCGGCCTGGCAGATAGACGTGGTGAGCCATCGCCGCGTGCAGCCGTTCAAACAGGCCTTTCGCGAGCTGTACCTGCTGACACCGGCCGAACGAGACAGCGGCCTGTGGTCCAATCGATTTGCCGGCCACCGCCTGAAAGGCAAAGTAGCCGCCCGGTTGCTGCAGGTCCGCAACTGGTCGACCTCAAGCGTCGAGGACATCTATTACGAGAGCAAAGAGCACGGCATCTACGCCATGTTCAACTTTCTGGATACCGGCCATTACCTTTCGGAAACAGAACACTTTACCTTCGACACGATTGCCTTCTACCGCGACCAGCAAGCCATTCCCCTCGAGCAAGTACCGCCGCTGCTGTTCTCTGAAATCATGCGTGACGCCGATTTGCTGGTCTCCGTGGCCCACGCCGCTGACGGCTACAACACCAGCAACGAAACCCTGCAACGGCGCGCCGAACTGGTCGGCGAATTGATTCAAGGGCTAGGTTTGCAGAACGTTAAATGTGAAGGGCATTTTCTGCACATCATCGGCCAGCGTGCGAACTACCGCATTCATCTGGGCAGCGCAGCCATCCATATCGAGCCCGGCCACTACCTGTGCATCGTGCCCGCAGGCAGCGGCGTCACGGACTTCTACCTGCCCTTCGCCGACACCGATAAGAAAATGGCCGAGGTGCTGAGCAAGATGTTCCTATTGCTGGACGACATGAACATCACCGACAGCCTGATACTGGAGCAGATACAACGCGGTAGCTGAGATGAGGGCATCCCCTGCTTGCGAAGAAGATGCCCTCAACCATTTAGAACCAGGTTTCCATCTGTATCCCGTATTGCCACACACCACCGGCATTGAAATCAGACTTGCCGAAGGAGTCCGAGGCGCTGTAGCGGTCCAGATCCGAAGACCAGTCCATGACGCTTGCGAACACCCGTAGTTCGGGGCGCGTGAGCAGGTCGCCAAAGTCAGGTTTGAAGGTCGGGGCGATCGTGAATTTCCAGAAATTACCGTCCACCGCGTTGCGTTGCTGGTAGCCTTTGGGATCGAGGTCCATGGTTTGCCAGCTCATTTCGTAGGCCATTTCGAAATTGCTGTTGATTTCATTGGCCAGTCGCACGTTCAGCGTCATCCAGCGGTAGTCGTCCCCCTTGACGTACCGGTCCTTGCTCTGTTCGGCCAGCAAGCTGGGGCCGATGCGCCAGCCGGGGGCAATGGGCGTCTCGCCGTAAAGCGCCAGGCGCAGCGCACGGGCATCGTCGATCAGCTCGCCATCGGAGCCGATGTTCTTGACCTCCGCGCCCAGACCTTGCCCATAGATCAACGCCGCCTTGGTAAAGCCTTCCCGGCCGAAGAAGTTTTTCTGGTGGTTGGCCACCATGCTGTGCAAACCGGAGTCTGCTGGCGTCAGGCCCGCTTCGTTGCTGCGGATATCGATGTCGTTTTTCTTTGACCCGATGGCATTGAACATCCACTGCCATTGGCCGTTGTCGAAAAACTGGTTGGAGGTCAGGATGTAGCTTTCCACATCGGCATTGACGCCACCCTCGCTGAATTCGCCGTAGTTACGCCCGATCAATGAGTAATTCGAACGCCAATTCTTGTTCATCTGCACGTCGTAGATACCACCGCCGGTGCCGGCGAGGTAGACGACGTCCGAGTCCAACCAATGGATATCGAAATTGTCCCGATCAAATCGCTTGCCGGCCCAAAGGGTGGAGTTCTCGAACATCGAGTTGCCCTTGAACGCGGCGATATGATCCAGTTCGGTAAACACCTGGCGCACGTTCAGGTTGCTTTCGTCGGCGGTCCAATCATTGGAGCTTTCCACGCCATCGGCAATGGACACTGTGAATTTGGAACGGGTGCCGTTCTGCGCGTACTGCTCTTTCGACAGGTCGATGCGCATGTAGGTATCGTCTTCGTTACCCAGTCGCCCGACAGCGCCACCGACCGAACCGGCCGGGGTGGTATACGGGCCGCCACGGCCGCCGCCCAGTCCATCGTTGACCAGCAATCCGGAGCGGGCGTAGCCCTTGAAGCTGAACCCGTCCGTGAGGTGTGGGCTGCTGTCCTTTTTTTCCAAGCTTTGCTGGCGGGCTTCGAGCTTTGCCAGTCGGGTGTCCAGGCTGGGCGCTGGGACAGTCGCGGTGGACGCCGCCGGCTGAAGGGCGGGAGCGGCGTGTTTGAGTTGTTGCAGTTCCCTGGCCAGTGCCTGGGTCTGCTGTTCGGCGGCGGCAGCGCGTTTTTCGGCGGCGCTGGCGCGGGCCTCGAACGCCGCCATGCGTTCTTCCAGAGTCGCGGCTTGAGCGGTGGCCGCCGAGGTGCCGAGCACGCCTGCGAGAAGCCAGCTTGATGCTTTCTGCATGTGGATTTCCCTGTTTTGTTTTTATTTTTTTGTTCCCGCGACTGCCTTCTTCTCGTGGTTTCTGAATTGTCAGACTCCACGAAAAAAAGGATGCCTCATCGCAAATACACTGCTACATTTGGCGATGTTAACGTTAACTTTTCTAAAAACAAAAATAAAGAGGGCTTTATGAAACAGCTCAAATCGCTCCTTCCAGCAGCGTTATTCGTACTGTGTGGGGGGCTTCCATCCCTCTCGACTGCAGCCAATCTGACGATCTCCTGCGGCGCGGTAGGTGCCGAATTGCAACTGTGCAAGGAGGCTGTCGAGGCATGGTCGAAACAGACCGGCAACAGCGTGGAGGTGGTGTCCACGCCTAACTCGGCGACTGAGAGATTGTCGTTTTACCAACAGATCCTGAGTGCGCAGTCCAGCGACATCGACATCATTCAAATCGACATGGTATGGCCGGGGATGCTGGCCAAGCATCTGATGGATTTGCGCGAGGTACTTCCCGCCGACGCGACCCAGGGCTACTTCCAGGCCCAGGTGGATAACGCCACGGTGAACGGACGCCTGGTGACGATGCCGTGGTTCACCGATTCGGGCCTGCTGTATTACCGCAAGGATTGGCTCGAAAAGTACAACAAACCAGTGCCCCAGACCTGGGAGGAAATGACCGCTACCGCCAGGGACGTGCAACTGGCCGAGCGCAACGCCGGTAACGCCAATGCCTGGGGCTACATATTCCAGGGCCGCGCCTACGAGGGCCTGACGTGTAATGCCCTGGAGTGGATCAGCAGTCAACCGGACGGTGGGCTGGTCAACGCCAAAGGCGACATCGTGGTCAACACCCAGGCCTCAAGAACGGCTTTGACGCTGGCGAAAAGCTGGGTAGGCGACATCTCTCCACGGGGCGTACTCAATTACACCGAAGAAGAAGGCCGCGGCGTGTTCCAGTCGGGAAATGCGCTGTTCATGCGTAACTGGCCGTATGTCTGGGCCTTGGTGCAAAGCCCGGACAGTGCCGTGAAAGATAAGGTCGGCGTTGCTCCCCTGCCCCGCGGTGGCGACACCGGCACCCATGCCTCCACCCTCGGTGGCTGGGGCCTGGCGGTCTCGCGCTATAGCGCCAATCCAAAGCTTGCCGCGGAACTGGTGAGCTACTTGAGTAGTGCCCAGCAGCAGAAACATCGTGCGCTGGTCGGTGCCTACAACCCGGTGATCGAATCGCTCTACCAAGATCCCGAGTTGCTCGCGGCGATGCCTTATTACAGCCAGCTGCACAGCATTCTCAATGATGGGGTCATGCGCCCTGCCTCAGTCACTGCGGATCGCTATCCACGGGTCTCCAATGCCTTCTTCGACCAGGTTCATGGCGTCCTCGCCGGCGAACGGCCGGTCGATCAGGCGCTGGCCGAGCTGGAAAGCGAACTCACGCGCATCAAACGCCGGAACTGGTAAGCCACAAGGAAGGAAATCACCATGTCTGTCTCCACTGCCCTTGCCCCCTCTGACGAGCTGCTGCTCACCCGGGAAACGCCGGTACAACGCCGTCGGGTTCGCGCCGCCTGGCTGTTCCTGACGCCGATGTTGCTGTGTCTGGCCCTGGTAGCGGCCTGGCCGCTGCTGCGTACATTCTGGTTTAGCCTGACCGATGCCAGCCTGGCCGATACCGGCGACGCAACCTTTATCGGCTTGAGCAACTATCTATTCCACAGCAGCGCCGGCTGGTCAGGCATTTTGGTCGATCCACAATGGTGGAACGCAGTGCGCAACACGTTGCATTTCACCGTGGTGTCAGTGGGGTTGGAGATCGTACTGGGGCTGCTGGTGGCGTTGCTGCTGAACATTCAGTTCACCGGACGCGCCCTGGTGCGGGCGCTGATCCTGATTCCCTGGGCGATCCCGACCATTGTCTCGGCGAAGATCTGGTCTTGGATGCTCAACGACCAGTTCGGCATCATCAATCACCTGATGCTGAGCCTCGGCCTGATTGACGCGCCCCTGGCCTGGACGGCAGACGCCGGCCTGTCGATGTGGGCGGTGATCATCGTCGACGTCTGGAAGACCGTCCCTTTTGTCACGCTGCTGATGCTGGCGGCCTTGCAAATGTTACCGGGCGATTGCTACGAAGCCGCCCGGGTCGATGGCATTCATCCGCTGAAGGTGTTCTGGCGCGTCACCCTGCCCCTGCTGATGCCGGCCTTGCTGGTGGCGGCGATCTTCAGGATCCTCGATTCCTTGCGGGTGTTCGACGTCATCTACGTGCTGACCTCGAATTCGTCGAGCACCATGAGTATGTCGGTCTACGCCCGCCAGCATCTGGTGGAGTTCCAGGACGTCGGCTACGGCAGCGCGGCCTCGACCCTGCTGTTTCTGGTGGTTGCGGTGATCGCCATGGTTTACCTGTACCTCGGCCGCCGTCAACTGGAGGTGCGCTCATGAGCCCGCGCCTGCTGAAAAAAACGCTGCTGCGCCTCGGGTTCTGGTGCCTGATCGGGGTTCTGCTGCTGTATGCGGTCTTCCCTTTCTACTACGCCATCGTGACGTCGCTGAAACCGTCCAGCGCCTTGTTCCAGGTGAGCTACTGGATCGACAACCCGGACTTTTCCAACTATGCCGCAGTGCTCAACCAAGCCTCATTCCTGCGGGCGATTGGTAACTCGCTGGTGGTGGCGCTGTGCGTGGTCACGTTGGCGCTGTTCCTCAGCCTGACCGCCGCCTATGCCCTGGGCCGGGTGAAGTTCCGGGGGCGTGGCACGGTCTTGATGATGGTCCTCGGCGTGTCGATGTTCCCCCAGGTCGCGGTGCTGTCGGGGCTGTTCGAAGTGATTCGTGCCCTGGGCCTGTACAACACGTCCTGGGCATTGATCCTGAGCTACACGATTTTCACCCTGCCCTTCACCGTCTGGGTGCTGACCACCTTCATGGGCCAACTGCCCCACGAACTGGAAGAGGCGGCCATCATGGACGGCGCTTCGCCTTGGGTCACATTGATCCGCGTGCTGCTGCCGCTGCTCTGGCCCGCGCTGGTCACCACCGGCCTACTGGCGTTCATCGCCGCATGGAACGAGTTTCTGTTTGCCCTGACCTTCACCCTCACCGACACGCAGCGCACGGTCCCGGTGGCCATCGCCCTGATTTCCGGCGGCAGTCCCCATGAGTTGCCTTGGGGGTTGTTGATGGCCGCATCAGTGCTGGTCACCGTCCCATTGGTGATTCTGGTGCTGATCTTCCAGCGCCGAATCGTTTCCGGCCTCACTACCGGCGCGTTAAAGGGTTGATGCCCAACAAAGACAAGGAACAGCATCGTGATCAAGTTGAAGCTAGACAACGTGAACAAACAATTGGGCGGCGCGCGCATTCTTCGCGATGTCAGCCTGGAAATCGCCGCGGGTGAATTCGTGGTGTTCGTCGGCCCTTCGGGCTGCGGAAAATCGACCCTGCTGCGACTGATTGCCGGACTGGATTCGATCTGCGGCGGCGACCTGCTGATCGACGGGCGCCGGGTCAACGACCTGGAGCCACGGGAGCGTGGTGTCGGCATGGTGTTTCAATCCTATGCGCTGTACCCGCACATGAGCGTCTACGACAACATCAGTTTTGGTCTCAAACTGGCCAAGACCGAAAAAACCACGCTGCGCGAGCGCGTGCTGAAAACCGCGCAAATCCTGCAATTGGACAAGCTGCTGCAACGCAAACCCAAGGAGCTGTCCGGCGGCCAGCGTCAGCGGGTAGCCATGGGCAGGGCCATGGCCCGGGAGCCGGACATTTTGCTGTTCGATGAGCCGCTGTCGAACCTGGACGCCTCGCTGCGGGTGCAGATGCGCAACGAAATCGCCCGGCTGCACGCGCGACTGGGCTCGACCATGATCTACGTCACCCATGACCAAGTTGAAGCGATGACCCTGGCCGACAAGATTGTCGTGCTCAATGGCGGGCGCATCGAGCAAGTCGGCTCACCGCAAGCACTCTACGAGCGTCCAGCCAGCCGTTTTGTCGCCGGTTTCCTGGGTTCGCCCAGAATGAATTTTCTTCCAGCGTTCCTGCACACCCCAGGCGCAACCAGCCTGGTTGAAAGCCTCGTATTGGGGATGACCTCTCTGCCCTTCGACAGCTCGGGGCTGGCGGCGAACACCCCGCTGACGCTGGGGATTCGTCCGGAACATGTAATGCTCAAAGCGGCGCAAGGCAGCATTGGCGTCGCCGTGACCGTTGTCGAATACCTGGGCAGCGAAACCTATGTGCACCTCGACACCGGCCAGGAGGAGCCCCTGATCTGTCGCTGTGAAGTCAACGCCGGATGGCAGGTGGGCGACCGGGTCGAACTGCAGGTGGCGTTCGACAATCTGCACCTGTTCGACGCCGCCGGTACGGCCTTGAAACGTCACCCGCAAACCCCGCCGGATAACGTGACCCTGCGCTCGGTACGAGCAAACGCCCTATGACTTTGTCTTTGAATACCATGAACGCCCCTCTGTCCACGACCCTTGAACTTGCGCAGCAGGCATTGAGTGATGGCCTGTCTCGCGTTATCCACGACTATCGACCTGACTATCATCTTGCCCCGCCGGTGGGCTGGATGAACGACCCTAACGGGGTCGTGTACTTTCGTGGCGAATATCACGTGTTCTATCAATATCATCCCTTCGACGCGAAATGGGGCCCGATGTATTGGGGGCACGCCAAGAGTGCCGACCTGGTCCATTGGCAGCACCTGCCCATTGCGCTGGCGCCGGGCGATGACGTTGACCGCGATGGCTGTTTTTCCGGGAGCGCGGTGGTGTGTGGCGATACCCTGGCGCTGATCTACACGGGGCACACTTGGCTGGGGGACGTGGGTGACGAACGCCAGATCCGCCAAGTCCAGTGTCTGGCCACCAGTGTCGACGGCGTCCACTTCGTCAAGCATGGCGCTGTCATCGAGACTCCACCGCAAGACGCGATCATGCACTTTCGTGATCCCAAGGTCTGGCAGGACGATGAGCATTGGTACCTGATCGCCGGCGCACGCCTGGGCGATACGCCGCTGCTCCCGCTGTACCGTTCGACGGATCTGCACGCCTGGGAATTCCTCGACTATGTGGCCAGCGGCAATGAGGGCGATGGCTATATGTGGGAATGCCCGGATCTGTTTCGCCTGGACGGGCGCGACGTGTTGCTTTACTCCCCCCAGGGCATGCAGCCCGAGGGGTACGACCGGCTCAACAAGTACCAGACCGGCTACCGCGTAGGCCAACTCGACAGCCAATGGCATTTCACCGGTGGGCCTTTCATCGAGCTGGATAACGGCCATGACTTCTACGCCGCACAAACGCTGGTGGCTGCCGACGGTCGACGCCTGGTGTGGGCCTGGCTCGACATGTGGGAAAGTCCGATGCCGAGCCAGGCTCATCACTGGTGCGGGATGCTCGGTTTGCCGCGCGAACTGCAATTGCATGCCGATCGCCTTTGCGTGTTTCCGGCCCGGGAATTGACGGCACTGCGCAAGGCGCCGTTGCCAGGCTCATCCCCTTGGAGTGAATCGGGTAGCCTATGGGTGCCGCACGTGCAGGGCGACCGCCTCGAAATCCATGTGCACTTGGATTTGCTCGGCTGCACCGAGGGCCACCTGGGCGTCGCCCTGCGCTGCAGTGTCGATAGTCATGAAGAAACCCTGCTTTATTACGATGCCTCCCTGCGACGCCTGGTGCTCGACCGCAGTCGTTCGGGCGAACAAGTGACCGGCCAGCGCAGCGTGTCGATAGACCCGGCACAAGGGCCACTGCAACTGCGCGTGTTCCTGGATCGCTCGTCCATCGAGGTGTTTGACGAGCACGGGCGCTTCAGCCTCAGCAGCCGTCTCTATCCTCGACCTGACAGTTTGGGGGTGAAGCTCCTGGCGAACGGGACTGGCGGGAGCGTTTCCATTCCCCAGGCATGGCCCCTGGCCTCGGGATGGCTATGAACGTCGCCATTGAAGTCGCGAGAAGCCCGGGCCCTGTGTCATGATTCGGCGTCAACCTGACTGGCCGCAGCCCGCATGACTTCAGTGAAAGACGTTGCACAGCTGGCCGGCGTGTCCCTGATGACGGTTTCCCGAGCGCTCAACAATCCGGAAAAGCTGAGCCCCGAGACCCTTCAGCGGGTGCGTCGCGCCATTGATGAACTGCAATTCGTACCGAGCCTGTCGGCGCGCAAGATGCGTGGCGACAACTTGCAGTCGCGCACCATCGGCGTGTTCGCACTGGACACCGCGACCACACCGTTCGCGGTCGAGCTGCTGCTGTCCATCGAACAGACCGCACAGCAAGCGGGTTGGAATGTCTTCATCCTCAACCTGTTGAGCAACCCGCCCACCGACCAGAACATCGACCTGATGCTGTCGCACCGTCCCGACGGGTTGATCTTCAGCGCCATGGGCTTGCGCCAGGTGAGCATTCCCGAGCGATTGAAGAGCAAGCCGCTGGTACTCGCCAATTGCCTGGCCGATGACCATCGCCTGGTCAGTTATGTGCCCGATGATGAGTCCGGGCAGCATCGCGCCGTGCATCACGCCTTGAGCCAAGGCTATCGGCGCCCGCTGTGCATCAACCTGCCGAAAAAGAGCCTGGCCTGGGGCCTGCGGCAAGAAGGCTTGCAGCGCGCCTGCCAGGCATTCGGAGTGGCCCCTGACGCCCTCCTGCAATACGACCTGTCCGATCACGATGCCTACGGGGAAACCGCCGCCATCCTCGACCGGCACATCATCGACGGTCGTCCGCAATTCGACATTCTGATCTGTGGCAACGACCGCATTGCCTTTTGTGCCTATCAGCTGTTGTTGGGCCGTGGCCTGAAAATCCCCGACGACGTTGCCGTGCTGGGTTATGACAACATGATCGGCATCGCCGAATTGTTCATCCCGCCACTGACCACGGTGCAACTGCCCTACTACGAAATCGGTCGCCAGGCAGCCCGGCACCTGATCGAGGGGCTTGAGGTGTCGGGGGCCCAGCGGGTGGATTGTCCGTTGGTGGTTAGGTCGTCGCTGTAGTCCGATCGGCCTACCTCACTTCTCGCCCTCGCAATTGACCATCCAGGCAATCCCGAAGCGGTCTTCGAACATGGCGAAACGCTCTGCCCAGAAGGTCTTTGCCAATGGCATGTGCACACTGCCGCCCGTACTCAAGCCGTTGAACAGTCGCTCAGCCTCGGCCACGCTGTCGACATTGAGGCAAACCGACACGCCTTGCGGCTTGCTGTACGGCTGGCCCGGCGGACAATCGGAGGCCATCAGGCTGAATGCGCCGACTGTGAGGCAGGTATGCATGATCAGGTCCGGGTCCTTGGGCATGCCGGTTTCCTCAGGCACCTCGGCAAAGGACATGGAAAACAGCTCGCCGCCCAGCACATCCTTGTACAACGCAAAGGCTTCTTTGCAGTGACCGTTGAAGGTCAGGTAGGGGTTGATTCTCATGGTGGTTCTCCTGTCGTCAGGTGTCACGATTGACCGGCCATCTGCGCCCGCAGGCGTTCTTCCTGCTCGCGCAACTCGGGGGTAAAGGCCTCGCCAAACGCCTCGAGCTCGAAGATCTGGCGGATTTCGATTTCGCTGTCGCTGACCATCGGGTTCGGGCAGCGCTTGACCCAATCGATCGCTTCCTGCAACGACTGGACCTTGAAGATCCAGAAGCCGGCGATCAACTCCTGGGTTTGGGCAAAGGGTCCATTGACAACCGTCCGGTCCTTGCCGGAAAACCGTACACGCACGCCCTCGGCGCTGGGATGCAGGCCTTCACCGGCTAGCATCACCCCGGCCTTGACTAACTCTTCGTTGTAGGCGCCCATGGCGGTCAGCAGTTCTTCACTGGGCATTTCTCCGGCTTCCGACTCCGGGCTGGCTTTGACGATCACCAAAAATCGCATGGTCTTATCTCCTGAGGGTGGATAAGCCGTCCCTGTGGCGGCTCTAGGGATAATCGAACGGCAAGGGACGGAATCGACAGACTAGCCCAATTTATTTTCGGCAAGTCGACGAGCGATAGGAGGGACAGTCCAGCGCGAAAAACGCATACAAAAACGCCGCTCAATGAGCGGCGCTGTTGGTTTTTCCCTGTGGGGTTCTGAACGGCTTTATCAGGCAACCAGATCGTTGGCGTTGAAGGTGTTGACACCCAGCAACTGAATCTCGAAATCGGCGCCCAGATCGCCGTTGACGTTACCGGAAAGAATGTGATCGACAAAGCGCAGTTGCCCTGCGCCCGTGAAGTCATTCGAATCAATGAAACTGAACTTGTTGATCCCCGTAGCCAGGAGACTGGCGTCCAGCTTCGTCAGGTCAATCTTATCGCCTTGCAGGCGGCTGAAATCGAAAATGACGTCGCGAGCGCTGTCCAGGCCCAGTTCATTCAATGTGCTGAAAACGAATCGATCGGCCCCGGCACCGCCGGTGAGACTGTCAGCGCCGATGCCACCGATCAGCAGGTCATTGCCTGCACCGCCGTTGAGTTGATCGTTACCCGCCCCACCACTCAGCGTGTTGTTGCCGGTATTGCCGAGCAATACGTTATCCAGGGCATTGCCAGAACCGGTCAGGTGGGCAATACCGGTGAGCGTGAGGTTCTCCAGGTTGGCGCCCAGGGTCCAGTTCACCGAGGACCGCACCGTGTCGATTTCACTGGCCAGGGTGCTGGTTTCACTGACGACGTCCTTGAGGTTATCGACCACGTAGGTGTCGTTGCCGGTGCCACCGATGAGGGTGTCGATACCCGCGCCGCCGTCCAGGGTATCCGCACCGTCCAGGCCATTGAGCACGTTGGCCGCGCTGTTCCCGACCAGTGTGTTGCCCAGGGTGTTGCCGACAAGGTTGAGCGCGGCAGCACCGAGCAACTGGCCGTCCTCGACGTTGGCGGACAAGGTATGGCTGACGGATGTACGTACCACGTCCTGGCCTTCGTCGGCGAGCTCGATGACCTGGTCGCCGAGGTTGTCGAGGAAATAGGTGTCATTGCCCTCGCCGCCAATCAGCGAGTCCCGCCCGCCCCCACCGTTGAGCACGTTGTTGCCGACGTTACCGGTCAGCACGTTGTTCAGGGCGTTGCCGGTGCCATTGAGGTGGGCAGTGCCAATCAGCGTGAGATTTTCCAGGTTGGCGCCCAGGCTCCAGCTCAAGGAGGCGCGCACGGTATCGATTTCGCTGGCCAGGGTGCTGGTTTCGCTGATGACGTCCCTGAGGTTGTCGACCACGTAAGTGTCATTGCCAGTCCCACCAATCAAGGTATCGATACCGCTGCCGCCGTCCAGAACGTTAGCGCCGGTGTTGCCGGTGATGCGGTTGTTCAGGGCGTTGCCGGTACCATTGAGGTTGGCGCTGCCGCTCAGCGTCACGGCCTCAAGATTGGTGCCAAGGGTGTAGCTGATGGATGAGATGACGCTGTCGATTTCCGTGAGCGAAGCGCCACGCTCGATGACTGTGTCACCAAGGTTGTCGATGACATAGGTGTCGTTGCCGGCGCCGCCGTCCAGGGTGTCCGCGCCGCCCTGGCCATTAAGCACGTTGGCGGCGCTGTTGCCGATCAGGCTGTTGTCCAGGGCGTTGCCGACAAGGTTGATGGCGGCAACGCCGAGCAGTTGGCCGTCCTCGACGTTGGCCGCCAAGGTGTGGCTGACCGAGGTGCGAACCAGGTCTTGGCCTCCGTCCGCCGCTTCGATGACCTTGTCACCGAGATTATCGAGCACGTAAGTATCGTCGCCGATGCCGCCGACCAGGGTATCGGCACCCGCGCCACCGTCAAGGTAGTCGCTGCCGGCGCCGCCTTGGAGGGTGTTCACGGAAGCGTTGCCGATCAGGCGATTGTCCAAGTCATTGCCCATCACGGTAAACAGCCCGGCACCGTTCAGGGTCACGTTCTCGATGTTGCGCAAATGACTGAGATTGAGGTCAACGACGTTGCTCAGCGAGCTGGACGCGTAAGTCAAGGTCAGGCTGTCGCGGCCCTGATCGGCACCTTCTTGCAGTAGCCCCAATTCAGCAGCTTGATCGAGCACGTAGGTGTCATTGCCCGCACCGCCGATCAATGTATCCCGCCCGACACCGCCGTTGAGTACGTTATCGCCAGCGTTGCCGGTCAGCACGTTAGCCAGGGCGTTGCCGGTGCCGTTGAGGTTGGCGCTGCCAGTCAGTGTGAGGTTTTCCAGGTTGGCGCCCAGGGCCCAGCTCACCGAGGCGCGCACGGTGTCGATTTCGCTGGCCAGGGTGCTGGTTTCGCTGATGACGTCCTTGAGGTTGTCGACCACATACGTGTCATTGCCCGTGCCGCCGGCCAGGGTGTCGATCCCGCTACCGCCGTCGAGAACGTTGGCGCCGGCATTGCCGGTGATGCGGTTGTTCAGCGTGTTGCCGGTACCATTGAGGTTGCCGCTGCCGCTGAGCGTCAGGACCTCGACGTTCGCGCCCAAGGTATAGCTGACGGAAGAAATAACGCTGTCGATTTCCGTGAGCGAAGCGCCACGTTCGATGACCGTGTCGCCAAGGTTGTCGATGACGTAGGTGTCGTTGCCGGCACCGCCGTCGAGTTGGTCACTGCCCGCACCACCGTTCAATACGTTGTTTCCGGTGTTGCCGGTCAACACGTTGTCCAGAGCGTTGCCGGTGCCATTGAGATGGGCAATGCCGGTCAGCGTGAGGTTTTCCAGATTGGCACCCAGGTTCCAGTTCACTGAGGCGCGCACGGTGTCGATTTCGCCGGCCAGGGTGCTGGTTTCGTTGACGATGTCCTTGAGATTCTCGACCACGTAGGTATCGTTGCCGGTGCCACCGATGAGGGTGTCTATACCGGCACCACCGTCCAGGGTGTCGGCACCGTCCTGGCCATTGAGGATGTTGGCGGCGCCGTTGCCGATCAGGTTGTTGTCCGAGGCGTTGCCGACAAGATTGAGGGCGGCAACGCCGAGCAGTTGCCCATCCTCGACATTGACCGACAAGGTATGGCTGACCGAGGTGCGTACCAGGTCGCGACCTTCGTCGGCGCGCTCAATGACGTTGTCGCCAGGGTTATCCAACAGGTAGATGTCATTGCCGGCACCGCCAATCAGCGTGTCCCGCCCCACACCGCCGTCGAGCACGTTGTTGCCGGTGTTGCCGCTGAGTACGTTGTTCAGGGCGTTGCCCGTGCCTGTAAGGTTGGCGCTGCCGAGCAATGTGAGGTTTTCCAGGTTTGCGCCCAGGGTCCAGCTCAACGAGGCGCGTACAGTGTCGATTTCGCTGGCCAGGGTGCTGGTTTCGCTGATGACGTCCTTGAGGTTGTCGACCACGTAGGTGTCGTTGCCCGCACCACCGACCAGCGTGTCGATACCGCCGCCGCCATCCAGCGTGTTGGCGCCGGCATTGCCGGTGATGCGGTTATTCAGCGCGTTGCCGGTGCCATTGACGTTGGCACCGCCAGTCAGCGAGAGGTTTTCCAGGTTGGCACCCAGGCTCCAGCTCACCGAGGCGCGTACGGTATCGATTTCACTGGCCAGGGTACTGGTTTCACTGATGGTGTCCGCGAGGTTGTCGACAACATAGGTATCGTTGCCCGCCCCGCCGATCAAACTATCCTTGCCGGCACCACCATCCAGAAGGTTGCCCAGTGCATTGCCGATCAGGGTGTCGTCATTGACCGAGCCAATGGCGTTTTCGATTTTGGCGCCGTAAGCAATCGCCAGCCCCTCGTTGAAGGCCGTCTGGGTGGTGAGATTGGTGAAGGCCTGACCGATTTTGCTGAACTGGCCTTCATTCAGATTGATGCGAACCGCTCCCGCCTGATTGCTTGCATCAATCGTGTCATTGCCGCCAGCATCCCAGATAGTCTCGAATACCGACTGATCGACAGCCCAGCTATAGGTGTTATTGCCAGTCTGCCAGTGAGTGTTTGCGCCATAAAGACTCTGGATGGCGGCAATGTCCAGCAACATGGGTGACGTCGGTTCGAAGGAGTACGCGTTGTCGTAACTCATGATCGTGTAACGAACATCATCGTACTGAGCAGCAAGCACCGTGGCATTAAACTGGCTTGAGGAGAACGAATGCTTGAGGCCCAGGGCGTGGCCAATCTCATGCATAAAGGTCAGGTAGTCGTAGGTGCCTTCACCTGGCGTCGGGTTGTCCGTGATGGGCCCGATCCAGACATCACCGGCGCTGGGGGTGCGATCGGGGTAGTAAGCCCAGGCTGCGAAGCTGGAGTCCATGTCCCCATAGCCACCGAAGCGCAAGTCGCCCACGCTGCTATAGGACTCGCCGACCTGGTTGAATTTGATATTGGCGACCGAACTCCACGTGCCGAGCGCACCGACAACGGCGTTTTTCTGCGCTGATGTCAGGGTGTAGCCAGCCTCATACTCATTGTTACCGCTGTAGTAGTTCGCAAAATAGGAATTCATCGTCATGAAGCTGTACGTCAGGGACGTACCGCCCGATGTGCCGGTCCAATAAGTGCCGAAAAGCAAACTGTTGACCTGCGCGTTAGCGGTCAGCTTTGCGTACGAGATGGATGAATAACCAAGTGGACTAGGCATACGAACTTCCTGAAATCGATCTGCGGCCCTTCCTGGATGCGACCGCTACAAGGGGTTATTTTGCATGAGAAATAGTGATTTTGATATCACTTAGCCACTGCATTTTTGACCACTAATCCGAAGAGGACGGCGCCACCAGCCATTCATTGGCCCGACGAATATCCCCTTCCCCCAATCTTCCGCTCCAGCGGTGCAACACAAGCAAGCTGGTTACGAACTTGTATTGGGACTGATAGAAATCACGCCGTGCGCGAAACTCTTCCTTGATGCTGTCCAGGACATCGACGGCATTCTTGACGCCATAGGCGAAGGCTTTCTCCGTGGCTATGCGCGACTTTTCAGCTGACTCCAGCGCGCGTCGTGTCGCCTTGATTCGGCTCAGCTCAGCGGTCATGCCGAGGTACGCCGTGCGGGTTTCCTTGACGACCTGGCGCCGCAGGGCTTCCAGCTCCTGCTCGGCGACTTCCTTATCGCTTTCGGACGTCGATACCCGAGCACGGGTGGAACCGCCACTGTAAAGCGGCACCTGCAGATCGAGGGATGCGACGAGGTTGTCCGAACGCGGCGTCAACGCGCCCTCATAGCCGATATCACTGCGTTGCGCCGTCAAGTTCAGCCCGAGCCGGGGCAGATGACCGGCCTTGGCTTCACCAATCGCCGCGTCGGCGGCACGGATACTGTGTTCGCGGGCGTGCAGTGCCGGGTTGCTGTCCAGTGCTGTCTGCACCCAATAGTCCTGCGCCTGGGCGGGCAGACTGAAGGCCGGATTGTCGCCGATGCGCTTGAGTGGTTCCTGGACGTCGCGCCCCACCAATTCGGAAATGGCTTCCCGACTGACCTGGACCTTGTTACTGGCCTCGATCTCGTCAGCCTTGAGCGTATCCACTCGCGCCTCGAGATCCAGTGTGTCGGTCACCATCGCCATCTGGCGCGCATACAGGGCATTGACGCGCTTGAGGTTACGCTCGGTCGCGTCCAGCTCGCTGCGCACCAGGGACAGTTCATCCTCCGCCGCCAGCACGGCAAAGTAGCGCTCGGACAGGTCAATACTGGCCTGCACCTGGGTGTCATCGGATTCGTATTCGCCCTGCCGGGCCAACTCTACGTACTTCTGGTAACTGCGCCAGACCTGCGGGTCGTAGATCACCTGATTGAGCATCACCGCCATGCGTTTGCCGTTGTACTGGATGCGGTTAAGGTCGTCGTCACGCCGACTGCGGTTGACACTGCCGCTGGCGTTGAGCTGCGGCAACAGTTGCCCCAAGGCTGCACGCTCGTTGCCCTCACCGCTACGGATCAGGGCTTGAGCGCGCAAGATGCGCGGATCAGCACCCTGCGCTTCCTGATGCAATTGCCACAGGTCTATGTAAGAAACCGCGGCCCCGTTGCCAGCGAGGACGCCAAGGGGCAAGACGGCCAGGCATATCGCGATCAGGGACTTCATGTCAGTCCTCGATCATCGAGCGGGCGAAAGCATTGCTGGCAGGCTGCATCAAGTATTGCAACAGCGTCCGCTCCCCCGTATTGATCAGTACTTCGACCGGCATCCCCGGCACCAGGGTGAGATTACCCAGCGCCTGACGTCCTTTGTCCGTCAGGGCTACGCGTGCCAGGTAATAAGCGGTGCCGGTGTCCTTGTTGGTCAGGCGATCAGCGGATATCTGCACCAACTGCCCTTCGATGACTGGTGTGGTGCTGCTCTTGAACGCACTGAAGCGAATGTGCGCCAGCTTGCCCAGGGCAATGCGATCGATGTCCATCGGCGAAACCTGTGCTTCGACGATCAGCTCCTCGTTGGCGGGGACGATGTCCAACAGTGCGGTGCCTGGGCTGACCACTCCGCCCGGTGTGTGCAGGGTCATGCCCATGACCATGCCCGACTCGGGCGCCAGGATATCGGTGCGTTGGTCGCGGTCCTGCAGGGTCGCCAGTCGCTCGCGCAACTCATAAACCTTGCTCCGCGCATCGCCCAGCAGACCGGCGACCTCGGTGGCAAAGGTCTTTTTCAGCTGCAGTATTTTCAACTGCGCCTCGTCGATATGGACTCGCGCTCGGGCGATCTCGGATTGACTTTCGGCTATTTCGGCCTGCAGGCGAGAAAGACTGCGCTCCTGCTCGCGCAGGCGCTGCTTGTCCACGTAGCCATCGGCCAACAGTGCGCGCAAATCGACAATCTCTTCTTCATAGGACGCCGCCAGTGTTTGCTTGCTGGCGATGACGGCCTTGAGTCCGCGAATCTGCTCCTCGATCTGTCCGATGGACTTCTCTTGCAAGCCGATTTCACCCAGCAACGAGGTCCGTCGGGTCTGGAAGATTCGCGCTTCACTGTCACGGGCCTCCCGTACTCGAGGGTCAGCCGAGTCAAGAGTCGACTCAGGTACTGGCTCGGGCAGCGAGTCACGTTCAGCCACCAACCGGGCCTGCAGTTCGAGGGCGGCGATCAACTGGCTGCGCATGGCTTCCATTTCCGAGCGCGCCTGGGTGTTATCGAGCACCAGCAACACATCGCCGGCCTTCACCTGGTCACCGTCATGCACGCGCAGTTCACGCACGATGCCGCCTTCAAGGTGTTGAACAGTCTTGCGGTAGCTTTTGACCGTGACCACGCCCGGCGCGAGGGCCGCACTGTCGAGCGGCGCCAGGGTAGCCCAGCCACCGAACAGGCCAAAGGTGACCAACAGCATGAGATAACCGATGCGACGTATCGGTGCGTCATCGATGGGTAGCGCGGACGTATCGGCGGATGAGGACTGAGTGTTTTGCATAAAATTACTCACCCGTCTTACCGTTGAATCGCGGTAGCCGGCTGGACTGCGGGCGCGGCGCCCTGCAGTCGTGCCAGGACCTTGTCGCGCGGCCCGAACAGGCTCAGCTCGCCATGATTGAGAACCAGCAGTTTATCCACCTGCGCCAATACCCCGGAGCGATGGGTAATGACAAACACCGTAGCGCGGCTCTGTCTGAGTTTTTGCAGCGCCTCGGCGAGCATTTTTTCTCCGGCGTCATCCAGGTTGGAGTTCGGTTCATCGAGCACCACCAGCCGCGGCTCGCCGTACAAGGCGCGGGCCAGGCCGATGCGTTGCCGCTGGCCGCCGGACAAGCCACCGCCATTGGCGCCGATCACGGTGTCGTAGCCATCGGGCAGTTGCAGCACCAGCTCGTGTACGCCGGCCATGCGCGCGGCGGCAACCACCGCCGGGGCGTTCACGGGGCCGAAGCGCGAGATGTTCTGGCTGATGGTGCCCTCGAACAGCTCGATGTCCTGCGGCAAATAACCGATGTACTGGCCCAGCTCGTCCCGACGCCATTGACTGATGTCCGCACCGTCCAGGCGTACGGTACCGGCCAGGCTTGGCCAGATCCCCAGCAATGCCCTAGCCAGGGTCGACTTTCCGGCGCCGCTGGAACCAATGATGCCCACCGTCTCACCGGCCAGCAGTTGAAAGCTCACTCCACGAATAATCGGCTTGCGGCTATCCGGAGCCCCCACCGAAAGGCCCTCGACACGGATCGCCCCCTCAGGTGCCGGCAACGACATGCGCTCAGGCTCGGCGGCAATCTTGACTAACAATTCGTGCAGCCGGGCATATTGCGAGCGGGCGCCAAGAAAGCCTTTCCACACGCCGATCAACTGATCGATGGGCGCTAGCGCACGGCCCAACAAAATAGAGCCGGCAATCATCAGTCCGGGGGAAATTTCATGATTGATCGTCAAGTAGGCACCCAGGCCCAACACCAGCGACTGGACGATCTGGCGGAACGTCCGGGACACCGCCGAAATGCTCGTGGCGCGGTCGCTGGCCAGGCTTTGCAGGGTCAGGACCTTGTGGGTTTGCCCGCTCCAGCGCTGGCGCAGACTCGCCAGCATGCCCATGGATTCAACCACTTCGGCGTTACGCAGGCTCTTATTGGTGAAGGCGGTAGCAGCCATCTGCTCACGGTTGGCAGCCTGCAACGGTGCCTGCGTGAGCTTTTCGTTGACGAAGGCCAGCGTCCCCAGCAACACCGCACTCAATACCCCCATCCAGCCGAACCAAGGGTGAAAAACGAACATGACGGCCAGGTAGATCGGAATCCAGGGCGTATCAAAAAACGCAAACAGGCCGTTGCCGGTCAGGAATTGGCGCAACCCATTCAGGTCGCTCAATGGCTGCGCCGTGGCGTTCATGCCACAGGAATTGAGCGCTTGCTTGAAACTGGCGTCGAACAGGCGTTGGCCCAACAGCGTGTCCAGGCGCGTACTGATGCGCACCATCATCCTCGAACGGACCCACTCCAGGCCACCCATCGTGAGCATCAACAGCAACATGATCAGCGTCAACATCAACAACGTCGACAGGCTGGCGCTTGCAACAGCGCGGTCATACACCTGCAACATGTAGAACGACGGGACCAGCATCAGCAAGTTGACGAAAAAACTGAAAAAGCCAACGCAAAGAAAACTGCCTTTGCAGGCGGCAAGGGCGCTTTGCAGTTCAGTCCGGGGATGGGATGACATGGTTCATTACCTGAGTCCGCTTATGTAAAACCTGCCAAAAAACGTAGTGGATACAGGTACACGAAGGCTTTGAGTGCTTTAGCGGAGCGCCATTGGAGCGTCTGCGCAATGGGGCTACCGCGTTGTATCGGCGTGCTCGCGGGAATCTTGAGGGGATCAGGCGATGAGGACTTGCGGTCCTGTGGCGAGGGGATTCATCCCCCCGCCACACCTCTAACTGACCGGCATCAACGTGGGCTCAAGGCGCCCAGCGCCGAAACAGCACACTGGCGTTGACCCCTCCGAATCCAAACCCATTGGAGAGCGCGTGGGTGATCGGCATCTTCCGGGCGTTCAAAGCGACCAGGTCGAGCCCATCGGCCGCTTCATCGGGATGAACCAGGTTCAGGGTCGGCGGCACGACCTGGTCACGCAGCGCCAATACCGTAAAGACGGCTTCAATGCCTCCGGCCGCGCCCAGCAGGTGGCCGGTAGCGGATTTGGTCGAGGTGATCGCCACGCCGGAGCCCGTGCCGAACACCGCGCGAATGGCGGCCAGCTCCCCGCTGTCGCCGACTTGGGTGGAGGTCGCGTGGGCATTGATGTGCTGCACATCGGCAGGGCTGACAGCGGCCTGGCGCAGCGCTTGCTCCATAGCGCGCCGTGCGCCGTTGCCGTCTTCCGGACCCGCCGTCAGGTGGTAGGCATCGGCACTGGTGCCATAGCCGACCAGTTCCGCCAGGGGCTTGGCCCCACGCGCCAGTGCGTGTTCCAGCGATTCGATCACCAGCACCCCGGCGCCCTCGGCCATGACGAAGCCGTCGCGATCACGGTCGAAGGGGCGCGAGGCCTCCTGCGGGCGCTCGGCAAATCCCGTGGACAGCGCGCGAGCCGCCGCAAAACACCCCAGGGTCACGCGATCGATCGCCGCTTCGGTGCCACCGCACAAGGCGATATCCGCCTCACCGCTCCTGATCAGCCTGGCCGCATCGCCGATCGCCTGGACCCCAGCCGCGCAGGCCGTTACCGGCGCACCGAGCGGTCCCTTGAAACCGTGACGAATGGAGACGTGCCCCGCCGCCATGTTGGCGAGAAAGGCCGGCGCAGTGAACGGCGACAAGCGGCGTGGGCCACGGGTGTCGGTGGTGCGTACCGCATCGGCTATCGCGCCAAAGCCACCCACGCCCGACGCAATGATCGTGGCGGTCCGCTCCTGGTCGGCCGCTTCAGTCGGATGCCAGTCGGCCTGTGCCAGGGCTTCGTCGGCAGCGACCAAGGCGAACTCGATGAAACGATCCATTTTCTTGCGATCCTTCACCGGGATGACGCGCTCGGGGTCGTAACCGGCGCTGGCGTCTTCCTCCAACGACGGTACCTGGCCGCCCACGGCCACCCCGGTACCCTCGGTGACATCGGCGGGCAGGATACGAATGCCCGAGCGTCCGGCCAACAACCGTTGCCATACCTCTTCTACGCCGCAGCCCAGGGGCCCGACAATGCCGACGCCCGTGACGACGATTCGCTTTTGACCTTCGGGAGTACTCATAAGAACCTCTTCATTTTTCAGTCGACGCTCACTGCAAGCCACAAGCGATCACTCGCTTAAGCCAGCTGTACTGTTTCAATTTGAGTAGGCTGGCCGGGACGAATCTTGAACCAGATGGAATACATCGCCGGCAGGAACACCAGCGTCATGAGGGTGCCGACGAACGTACCGCCGATCAGCGTGTAGGCCAGCGTTCCCCAGAACACCGAATGCGTCAGGGGAATGAACGCCAGGATCGCCGCCAGCGCCGTCAACAGCACGGGACGAGCCCGCTGCACCGTGGCTTCGATGACCGCATTGAACGGATCCAGCCCTTCTTGCGCGTTGTGATGGATCTGTCCGATCAGAATCAGCGTATTGCGCATCAAAATACCCGACAGCGCGATCAGCCCGACCAGGGCGTTGATGCCAAACGGCTGGTGGAAGATGAGCAGCATTGGTACCACGCCAATCAGTCCCAGGGGCGCGGTGAAGAACACCATGATCATCGCCGAGATCGAGCGCACCTGGACAATGATGATCAGCAGCGTCAGCGCCACCATGATCGGCAATAGGGGCAAGATCGCCTGACCGGCCTTGCCCGATTCCTCGATGGCCCCTGCCTGCTCGATCCGGTAGCCGTCAGGGAGCGTGTCGATGATCGGCTGCAATTGTTTGATCATCGCGCCCGAGACGTCCGGTGGCTGCAAGCCTTCGGCAATGTCGCCACGCACGGTAATGGTCGGCGTACGATCACGCCGCCGAAGGATCGGATCCTCCATGCGTACATCCACCTCGCCGACCTGGGACAGCGGGATACGCTGCCCGGCGGCCCCCACCAGCGTAAAGCCTTCGATCCGGGCGGGGTCGAGGCGGATGTCACCGGAGGCGCGACCGACCACCTGCACCGAACGGATGTCCTCACGAACCGCCGTGATCGGCACCCCGGCCAGCAGGAACTGCAGTTGCTGGGCAATGGCGCTGGATGTCAGTCCAACTGCCTGCAGGCGATCCTGATCCAGGTTGAAATGCAGCGTCGGCACCAGCGGGCCCCAATCGGTGTTGACAGTCCTCATCATCGGGCTGGCTTGCATGACGTCCTGTACGCGTGCGGCAACCTCCCGCAGTTTCATCGAATCAGGCCCCATCACCCGGTAGGCCACCGGGAACGGTGAATACGGACCGAACACAATCTGGGTCGCCCTGACACGGGCCTCTGGGGCGAGCCCTGCGGCAACCGCTTCGCGAAGACGGAACTTGAGGGTTTCCCGAGCTTCCTGGCTGTCCGTCAACACGACGATCTTGGCGAACGACGGATCAGGGAGTTCTGGCGCAATCGCCAGGAAGAAACGCGGCGCGCCCTGTCCGATATAGGCCGTGACGATTTTCGCTTCCGCCTGTTTTTGCAGCCAGGCTTCGACCTTGGCCGTGGCGGCGCTGGTCTGCTCGATGGAGGTTCCATAGGGCATTTGCACCTCGATCATCACCTCGGGGCGATCCGAAGTCGGAAAGAACTGCTTCTTGACCAGGCCCATGCCCAGGACTGCCACGACAAACAGCGTGATCACCGTGCCGGCCACCAGCCATTTGTGGCCGATCACCCGCGTCAGAACCTGGCGGAAGCGATTGTAGTGGCGGGTGTTGTAAATGGCGGCATGTCCGCCCTCGACCGGTTTTATGTCCGGCAACATTTTCACCCCCAGGTAAGGGGTAAAGGCCACCGCGACCACCCAGGAGGCGATCAGCGCGATGCCCACGATCCAGAACATGTTGCTGGTGTATTCGCCGGCGCTCGATTGCGCAAAGCCGTTGGGCATGAAGCCAATCGCCGTCACCAACGTGCCGGACAGCATCGGTGCGGCCGTGTGGCTCCAGGCATAGGCGGAGGCTTTGATCCGGTCGTAGCCCTCCTCCATTTTCACCACCATCATTTCGATCGCGATGATCGCATCGTCCACCAGCAACCCGAGCGCCAGGATCAGCGAACCCAGGGTGATCCGGTCGAAGTTCTTTCCGGTAGCCGCCATCACTACAAACACGATGGCCAGTGTCAACGGTACAGCCGCTGCGACCACAACGCCTACACGCCAGCCCATGCTGAGGAAGCACACCAGCATTACAACCAGCAGCGCGACAAAAAACTTGACCATGAACTCGCCGACGGCCGAATCAATGTTCACCGCTTGATCGGTGACCTTGCTCAGCGTCATGCCCAGCGGCATGCCTTCATTGATCTTGGTCGTCTCGGCGTCCAGTGCCTTGCCCAAGTCCAGGCCGTTCCAGCCTTCGCGCATGATAACCCCCAGCAACAAGACCTCTTCGCCGTTATTGCGCACCAGAAAGGTCGCCGGGTCTTCGTAGCCTCGCTCAACCGTCGCCACGTCCGAGAGCTTCAACGTACGCCCCTGGATCGCCAGCGGCGTGTCACGAATTTTTTCCAATTTATCGAAAGCGCCATCCACCCGCAGGAAAACCTGCGGCCCGTTGGTTTCGATAGAGCCGGCGGGTGTGAGCACGTTCTGGCTGTTCAGCGCCGCGAAGATGTCTTGGGGAGAAACGCCCAAGGTGGCCAGTCGGTCATGGGAGAAGGACACAAAAATGCGCTCGGCCTGCTCACCGATGATGTTGACCTTCTTCACACCCGCCACGTGCAACAGGCGCTGGCGCAAGGACTCGGCATCGCGCACCAGCAAGCGCTGCGGCTCGCCCTTGGCTTTCAGGGCGAACAGCGCAAACGTCACGTCCGAATATTCATCGTTGACCAACGGCCCGATCACCCCCGCCGGTAGCTTGGTGCCTTCGTCGTCAATCTTTTTGCGCGCCTGATAAAACTCTTCCTGCACCTGCGAGGGCGGCGTGCGGTCCAACAACGACACCACGGTGAAAGCAAGACCGGGTCGCGTATAGGTTTCCGAGCGGTCATACCATTTCAATTCTTGCAGGCGTTTTTCCAATGGCTCGGCGACCTGGTCCTGCATCTCCTGGGCTGTCGCGCCCGGCCAAGCGGTGATGACGGTCAACTGCTTGACTGTAAACGGGGGATCCTCTGCGCGCCCCAGCTTGAAGAATGCCAGGGTCCCCGCAACGGCGATCAGGAAGATCAGAAACACCGTGATGGAGCGCTCGCGCACGGCAATGGCCGATAGATTGAAGCTCATTGGCGGCCCCCGGCAACCTTCACATCATCGTGTTGGATCAGCCTCACCGCCTCGCCATCGCGCAGCAGATGCGCGCCCAGTCCGACGATACGCTCGCCCACCTTGAGATCGCCTGAGACGCGCGCGGCGTCGTCGCTCAAACCCAGGACCTGGACAGGTCGCCAAGTGACTTTTGCCGGTTCGCCGTCGATGACCCACACGCCGGTGCCGTTGCCCGGGTCGAACAAGGCCGCAATCGGTACTTGCAACACCGGCCCTTGGGCGGCACCTTGGGCAATGCGCAGCGTGACGGTGGAGCCCAGCGGCGCATTGGCCAGCGCCCCTTCCAGTACATAGCGCGCCTCAAAGGTGCGTGTCACGCGGTCGGCGGAATCCGAAAGCAGCCTGAGCTTCGCCGTGACAGCGCCAGTGGTGTTGCCATAAAGCGTCGCCTGCGCGCTGGATCCAGGGGCTGGTCGCAGGGTCTCGGGCAGTTGCACAACGGCTTCGCGCTGCCCGGCTCGTGCCAGTCGGACCACGGGTTGTCCAGGGCTGACGACTTGCCCGGGCTCGGCGAGCGTCTCCATCACAACACCATCGGCATCCGCGAGCAACACGGCATAGCCGGACGCATTACGGGCCACGTCAGCCTGCGCTTCGGCGGCGCTGAGTTGTGCCTTGGCGGTATCGGCCGCGGCTTTGATCTGGTCGTAGCCCGACGCGGAAATAGCCCCGGCGGCTACCAGCTCGCGGTACCGCGCCTCGTCATCCGCGGTCTGCTTGGCCCGAGCCCGGGCGGCCGTGACCGCCTCTTGCTGCGCTCGCGCCTGCAACCCCAGGTCGACCGGGTCCAAGCGCATGAGCGCCTGCCCTTTTTTAACGCTTTGGCCCGCATCCACAAGACGCTCCAACACCTTGCCCGACACACGAAAGCCCAAGTCGCTCTGTACGCGAGCAGCCACGACACCGCTGAATGAACGTGAGCTGTCGAACGAGCCCCGCACTTCAGAGACCCTTACCAGCGGGGCAAGCATGCGCGGATCTTCAGCGGTGGATGAGTCACCACACCCCGTGAGGACGAGGGGCAACAAGCAAGCGGCAATGGATGTGGGTCGAAGCCAGCGCATAGGTTCCCTTACTTGAGCAAATAGGACAGGAACCATATTCTCATTCTCGTGACCAATACTGTCAATGGTCACATATCACTTCAAATTCAGTCTTCCCTCATATCCCCCAAGCTTCGGATTAGGCCCGGCGTCCGCCCGCGAGAATGTCAATTGACAGCAAGTGACCATAATATAATATAGTCACAAATCAACTGCCCACCAGGAATCCCAATGACGCATCTGCGCCCCCTCGCTCTGTTGGTGAGCGCCAGCTTGATGGCAGGCTGCGCGGTCGGTCCGGCCTACCAGCGCCCGGACGCTGCGATGTCGAAGCGTTTCCTGGGCCAGTCGTCTATCGAACAGAGGTCCGGTGCGACGCAAACCAGCCTTATCACCTGGTGGGACGGCTTTGGTGATCCGGTGTTGACCGACTTCGTCGCCAAGGCACTCGAACAGAACCTGGACCTGGCCCAGGCTTCGGCGCGGGTCGCACAAGCACGTGCGGGGTTGGGTGCGGCAAATGCCGCCCTGCTGCCCTCGGGAAACCTCAGCGGCCAGGCTGCACGCGCCTATCAGTCGGTGGAAACCCCGATCGGCCAAGTGCTGAACTCGACGCCTGGCTTTGATCGGTCGGGAAGCTCCTATGAGGTCAATCTCGCCGGCAGCTGGGAAGCGGACCTTTTTGGCGGCCTGCGCCGTGGGCGCGAGGCGGCAATGGCGCAGTACCAGGCGTCTGAAGCGGGTGCCGTCGCCACACGACTGGCCGTTGCGGCGCAGACCGCTGATATCTATATCACGCTGCGCGGCTTGCAGGCCCGACTGGACATTGCCAACCGACAAGCCAAAACACAGCGGGATCTGCTGGAAAAAGTCCAGTTGCTCTACAGCAAGGGCCTCGCCGCCAATTATCAGGTTCACCAGACCGAGGGCGCGTTGTCCCAGGTCCAGGCGACCGTGCCGGTGCTGCAAACCGGCCTGGACGCTGCAATGAATGCGCTGGATGTCATGCTCGGCACGCCACCCGGCACGCATCGCGCGCAACTGGAACAAGCCGGGGATGTGCCCCTGGCGCCCCAGATAACCGCCATGGGCACGCCGGCCGACTTGTTGCGCCGCCGGCCGGATCTGATTGTGGCCGAGCGCCGCCTCGCTGCCGCCAACGCGCGCATCGGTGAGGCTGTCGCTGAGTACTACCCGAAGTTTTCCCTCAGCGCGTTGCTCGGCAGCGCGACGGCCATATCCGCCGGCAATTTGTTCACCGGTGACGCCAGCCAGGCGTCGGGCGCATTGGGCCTGCGCTGGAGGCTCTTCGACTTTGGCCGCATCAACGCCCAGATCGATCAAGCCAAGGGCCAGGAAGCCGAAGCCCTGGCCGCTTATCGCCAGTCCGTGTTGCGCGCTACCGAGGACGTCGAGAACGCATTCTCCGCGCTGGTGAATCGAGAAATCCAGGCCGCCACCCTCACCCAGGGCGAAGCATCGCTGACCCAGGCTCGGCATTCGTCGTTCATTGCCTATCAGAAAGGTACAGCCAGCCTGATCGATGTCCTGAATGCCGACCAGACGCTGCTGCAGGCCTCCGATGCCCGGGCGCAAGCCCGAACGGAGTCTGCGCGGGCGGCGGTTGCGGCATTCAGGGCCCTCGGGGGTGGCTGGCAAGCGCCAGAAACCCAGCCGGTGGCTAACCGCTGAGTTGATCAGCCCCCGCAGCTCTTCGCCCACCCCCTCCTCTATTGAACAACCTGAGATCAGCGATATGAAACCGAACGAACATGCCTGGGTGCTCATCACCGGCGCCTCAAGCGGATTTGGCGAGGAATTTGCCCGACAATACGCCGCGCAGGGGAAATCACTTGTCCTGGTGGCACGCAGGCTGGATAAGCTCGAAGCGTTATCCGCACAGTTGCGCCAACGTTTTGCCATTGAGGTCATCGTCGAGCAAGTAGACCTGTCGTCTATCCCCGCGGTCATCGAACTGCATAAGCGGCTGAGCGAGCGCCAAATCGTGATCGATGTGCTCATCAACAATGCGGGACATGGATTGCAGGGGCCTTTTCTGGATCAGCCCCTGGACCGCTCCCTGGCCATGATCGATCTGGATATCGCCAGTCTGACGGCTCTGACTCAGCTCTTCGCGACAGACATGCGAGCGCGTAAGCGTGGGCAAATCCTGATGGTCGCCAGCCTGCTGTCTTTTCAAGGCGTGAAAAATTTTGCCGTTTACTCTGCCGCCAAAGCGTACGTACTGCGTTTCTCTGAAGCGTTGCATCGTGAACTCAAACGCGACGGCGTCATCGTGACGGCACTTTGTCCGGGAATGTCGGATACCGGGTTCGCGCAAAGCGCGAGCCAAACGATCACACCCGCCTTGAAAATGGTCATGATGCAGCCACAACCCGTGGTCCGTGCAGGCATTCAAGCGCTGCAAGCCGGACGAATAAGTGTCGTGCCGGGCATTGGCAACAAGGCAATGACCGTCCTGACCTGGGCCACGCCGCGCTGGTTTCACCAAGGTCTCATGGCACGCATCATGGGTGCCTGAGGGTACCGCGAAGTGCGCTGAAGGCCGGGAGTCAGCCTGCACTCCCGGCCGGTAAGGCAGCGTTCGATCAGAAGCGATAACTGACTGAAGTACCGAAACCACTCGCACTGTTTTTGTACTTGGAGCTGTAGGCTCCCCGGGTAGCCGAAGCATCGTTGACCCGCACGCTCTCTTCCCACAGATAGGAATAAGCGACATCGACGGTGACATTGTCCACCGGTGTCCAGCCTGCACCGAAACTGATAACCGTCCGGTCACCGGTAGGAATACGAGGGCCACGGTTGGTGTTGTTGGCGGGTGATTGGTCAACCGAAAAGCCCGCACGAAGCACCCACTGATCGTTCAATTGATACGACGCACCAATGGCGTGAGCCCAGGTATCACGCCAGTTCTGCTCCTCGGTAATGGTGCCCAACGCGCCGCTCAAGGCAGGCGGCAGGCCTTTATTCTCGATAGTCAACTCCTTGAAGCGACTCCAGCGTGTCCAGGTACTGCCCACGTACAAGGTCCAGTCATCGTTGAGCTGGTGAGTCACCGACAAGTCCACCGATTCCGGGGTATCCACATCCAAGGAAGCGTCATAGCTGCGCCCGCTAACCCCTAGCAGGCTGAAGGTTCCGCCACTGACCTTGGTCTTGGCATCCAGGTGGTAGCTGACCTTGGAATGATAGGTCAACCCCATGCGGGTTCGGTCTGTAGCCTGCACCAGGATGCCGGCGTTGAAACCGAGGGCTGTATCGTCGCCGGTGCTTTTGAGCTTTCCATCATTACTCCCCGGACTGAAGGCGTTGGGCACCATCCCGCTTATCTCACCGCTGATACGGTTGATCGTGGGACCGAATCCGATCGACACGGTGTCGTTGAAGGCATAACTGATGGTGGGCTGGAACGTAAGCGTCTTGACCTCGCTTTTATTGGCGTAATAACGCCCGGCGAAGTCGCTGCCGTAATCGGTAATCAAGCCAAACGGCACATAAAAGCCAACACCAAACGCCCAGTGCTCATCAATGGGCTTGACGTAGTAACCCATCGGCACGCTAGTCGTTGGCACCATGTCGCCGTCTTCCTCACCACCGAAGGTACTGCGGGTCTGGCTTATGTCAGTCTTGGCGACCAGCGTCGCCACCCCCAGGCTGGCTTGCTCCCTCTTCAAGCGAGACATGCCCGCCGGATTACCGAACACCGTGCTCGCATCTTCAGCGGAGGAAGAACGACCGGCAAACCCCACGCCCATCCCACTGATGCTTTGTTCATTGAGGGCGAAACCACTTGCAAACGTATCGCACGTCGCGAGCACAACAGCGAGACCCAACGGGGTCTTGAGCAACATTTTTTTCATTATTAGGACTCTGAGCGCAGTAGCTGATGAAATGACGCAGTGGGTTTTGTATCAGGTAAAAATCGCCACGGTCTGGCGCGCCCAAAGCACACGCCGACCGCTTTCGTCCCAGATCTCCATATCCTGGAGCGAGTAGCCTTCCTGGGCCTGCTGGCTAAAAGAGTTGATCAGGAACCACTCGCCACCGGCGGCCGGCTGTGGCAGGTCAATCATCCAGGACGCAGAGCTGATGACCGCGGGTTCGGTGAAGCAGGTCATGGCCGCTGGCGGCATGCTGTCAGCCAATGCAATCAAGGCGACGGCCGGGTCCACGCCCCGTGCATCCAGGTGACGTACCCACATCAACAGTTCGGGATTTTCGGCGCCAGACACCGGCAGCGAACCGCCCGCAGGACGCATCTCGAAGTTATAGGCGCAAGCCGGCGCGACCCTGCTGTCCAGCACCAATGTTGCGTACCGGGATGGACCGTCTACCAGCGGGGGCCCCCATGCATCATGGGTAATGCTGCTGACCCGCGGCTGAGCGAACAGCAGGGTCGAGCGCAACGCAAGGTCATCACCCGACAGGCAATCGACCGATACGGACGTCACGGATCGCCCTTGACGCAAAACGCTGACGTCGAATGTCTGGCCCTGCGTGACCGGTCCTATGAACGACACCTGGGCGGACTTGAATGGGGGGAAACCTGCCGGACGCTCGCGCAAAACCGCTTGCAGCGACAGCGCTGCGCTGAGACCGCCAAAAATCGTACGACCCTGCTGCCAGTTGGGCGGAGGAACAAACGGCACCTCCGGATCGAAGAGCTGCAGCACCTGGGCAAAGCTCGCCATGTCGACGTTCCTTCGGCTAAGAGCAGATGCGCCATGTTTATTCATGTGACCATTTGTGTCAATAGTCACATTCCAGATAAATAAATGCCCTTCCTCAGCCAACAAGGACTGCACTGTGAGAGCGTGTGGATGATGCATCGCTTACAACGGCGGAGGACTCATCAACAGCCGAAGCTCAAGGCATGAGGCTACGCAAGATGAGGTTGGAAGTGAGCGCGGGCGCTTCTTCGACGAAGTCGAGGTTGTACTGCAACAGCAACGGATTGACGAAAGGCCGTAGCGCCAGATGTATCGCGTCTACGGTCTCGTCCAGTGGTGTCTTACGCTCGAACTCACCGAGCTCTCGCCCCTCACGCACGATTTGCAACACGAAGCCTTTGATCCGTGCGTCATAGCCCCGCGCGCTGGGCCAGTGCTCCGAGGCAGAGAACGCGGCAATGTCATAGAGCTTGCGGTCATTGAAGAACAGGTCCACGCCGGTCGTCACCAGGGTTTTGACCAAGCGTCGAAAACGCTCCGTCGGTGAGAGGCCGTCTTCGTTGATGGCCTGCTCTACAGCTGCAACGATTTTCCCCAGGCACTGGGTACAGATGGCTTCACCGATCGCCTGCTTGGAGTCGAAGAACTTGTAGATGTAGGCCTTGGAAAACCCGATGGCCTTGGCCAGGTCGGACACCGTGGTCTTGGCGTAGCCGTATTGACTGAAATGCTCGTTGGCCGCCGCGACGATCTGGTCTCGGATCTCGTGATCGGCTGGGCCACGGGTGCTGGGCGTAGGAATGGATGGCTGGTTCATGGGGGGCAGCTTACGCATCCTGAAGAGGGTTGACAACTTGTGACTATACTGCAACTCAGTCACAAACCAACCCTATAAGAAATATATTCGGGACACCGAAGGAACAAAAAACGCACTTCAGATTTACCCCGATGTGCTGGATCTTGGCTCAATTGTGCGCGATGGTAGGCCCGGGCCGCACAAAACACTGCTCCATGACCCGCTCCCCCATTGTTGCCCCTCCTGCTCGCGCTCCAGCATGAAACCAAAGTCTTCATACAGTTGCCGAGCAGCCTCAAGGCCCTGGAACGTCCAGAGCCGCGTTGCGCAAAAACCCCATTCATCACAGAACTTCATGGCTTCAGCCAGCAAGCGTTTGCCTGCGCCTTTACCTCGTGCGCAGTCATCCAGAATAAAAAAGCGCAAAGTGGCTTCGCCGCCCTCTCCTTCACCATCGATAGCAATCGACCCAACAATGCGCTGGTCATCCAACGCCACCCAAACCTCATTGCGTGGGTTGTGCAAACGCCCCATCAGGTTAGCCATATCGGCCGCAACCAGGCTTTCGAATGGCTGGCCAAAGCTGAAGTATCTTGAGTAGTAGTCTGCATGCATTTGCACAATTCGGCCGATGATGCCAGGACGGTAACCGCGAGCGATACCCAGCTCGGCCGCAGACGGCTGCCCCGTATCGAGTCGGAAGGCCTGGAGCGCGGCGGCATAGCTGGCAATGCCCTCACTCACCGTTCGCCATTGTTCGCGAGTTAAGTGAGCCAGGGCCGCACCGACCTGTCTCGTGGCGAATGAATCAATGGCTCGCAGGGTCTTCTTGCCCTGTGCCGAGAGCCGCAGCGTCTTGAAGCGCGCATCCTCCTCATGGGCAACTTCTTCAATTTCACCGGCCTCGACCAGCTTGCGAACCATTCGGCTTACGCTGGATTTTTCCAGGCCAAGCAGCTCAACAAGCTCGACCGCCGTCAGCGCCTGGCGATTCCCGATCTCGACGATGGTATGCACGGACGACGGCGGATAGCCCGTCGCAGCCAGCGTAGCGTGCATGAACCCAAGCTCTCGCACCATGAGACGGGAAGCTGAACGGATTTTTTCAATCAGATCTTGTTGGGACTGGCTCACGGTAAACCCCTCGAACGAAACAAGCATTTAGTTGTAGTGCACAACTAAAAGCAAGTCAATCGAGCCCTTCCTGGCCTAATTCCAGGTATTTGAAACGCATTGACCACTGGCATCAATTCATGAACGTGGCCCGTCCCGTCTCTATCCAAACGGCATCAAATTCCAAGCCTCAAGGTTTTTGTCGACGGGATGATCTATACCTTCAAGAACACGCAATAAAGGCCAGGGCGACAACGTTGACGTGTTCCAATAAAAACACGGTGGCGAACCTGCTTGTGGTTCGAACACCATGGCCTGCCGGACGATGTTTCCAGACGCCGAGCACACGTAGAATGGCGCACCCCTTTTCAATGCCTGAAGTATCGATCATGAGCCCGATCACACGCGTTTTGAATGCCCGTACCAAAGCGCTTCCCAGGCTTTGTCTGTTGTTACCGCTGGTGGTTGCCCATAACGCGTGGGGCGAAGCCCCAACGATTGAATTGCACATCCTGGACGCGCCCCCGCTGACGTTTGTCGACGACCCCAGGGGGCACGGTATCGTTGGCGATGTCGCCGTGGCTGCCATGGCGAAGGCCGGGTACACCGTGAAAATCCATGTGCTCCCCTGGGCCCGGTCACAGAAACACGTCAGCGAAGAACATGACCACTTGATCGCGCCCCTGTCGCGCATACCTGGGCGTGAAGATCGTTTTACCTGGATTGCCATGGTCATGCCCATGGAGCGCGCCTTTTTCAGCCTCGACAAGCGGGTGAACAGCTTCGCCCAAGCGAAAGAAACCTACCGCAAGATCGGCGTCGGCCTGGGCAGTGCACAGGAGGAGATCCTGCGCACCGAAGGGTTCAGGGACGACCAGATCTATCCGCTGGCCATCGGCGACAACCCCGCCCAGATGCTCTTGATGGGACGCATCGATGCCTGGTTCAACGGCGTCCCGGAGAGTCGCTATATCTGGCCGAAGGTGTCCAAGCGCAAACTGCTCATGAGCTCGGTCAAAAGCAGTGCGGATCTCTACCTGGCCTGTTCCAAGCAATGTTCCCCAAAAATGGTTCAGGACTTGCGCGAGGCCGTTGACACCCTTCGCGCGGAGGGCGAACTTAAGCGTATCCATGACGTCTATTTGCCGGACTAGGACGCCATTCAAGGACAGTTCCTGTCATCCAGCGGCCATCAATTAGATTGATAGCAGCCTAACGAAAGCCCCGCACTAGAGGGGCTGTCGATGGCTTATATCATTCCGAATGATAGTTACCTTTGTTTCATTCGATTCGTTCCTCTGCGTCTCGCCACGCATCATCCGCCCATTCTCAATACATTGGCGGATGCTATCCATGGAACATTCACTTTCAAAACTGCGCTTTCCCCTCGCACTGCTGTCGGTGCTGGTGATGAGCGCCTGCGGCAAGACTCCCGACACGGCAGCTTCCATGCCGCCGGCCAAAGTCAGTGTGGCCAAGGTGTTGGAGCAACCCGTCAACGAATGGGATGAATTCACCGGACGCCTCGAAGCACCGGAAACCGTCGAGATTCGCCCGCGGGTTTCCGGACAGATCGATGAAGTGGCCTTCACCGAAGGCGCGCTGGTCAAGAAAGGCGACCTGCTGTTCCAGATCGACCCACGCCCCTTCCAGGCTGAAGTACGTCGTCTTGAAGCCCAACTGGCCCAGGCCCGCGCCACCGCCACCCGCAGCGAAAACGAGGCCCAGCGCGGCGAACGCCTGCGCTTGAGCAACGCCATTTCCGCCGAGCTGGCAGACTCGCGCACCAGCGCCGCCCAGGAAGCCCGCGCCGCCGCTGCGGCCATCCAGGCGCAATTGGACCTGGCCAAGCTGAACCTGAGTTTCACCCGCGTCACCTCGCCCATCAGCGGTCGCGTCAGCCGGGCGGACATCACCGCCGGCAACCTGGTGACCGCCGACGTCACGGCGCTGACCAGCGTAGTGTCCACCGACAAGGTCTACGCCTACTTCGACGCCGACGAGCGCGTCTTCCTCAAATACACCCAACTCGCCCGCCAGGGTCAGCGCGGCCAAGCCACGCCGGTCTACATGGGCCTGTCCAACGAGGACGGCAACCCGCACCAGGGCCAGATGAACTTCGTCGACAACCAGGTCAACCCGCAGACCGGCACCATCCGCGGTCGCGCTGTGTTCGACAACAAAGACGGCACCTACACCCCAGGCCTGTATGCCCGACTGAAGCTGGTGGGCAGCGGCACTTATTCCGCCGTGCTGATCAACGACGAAGCCGTGGGCACCGACCTGGGCAAGAAGTTCGTGCTGGTGATGGACGCCGAGAACAAGCCTGCGTATCGCGCCGTCGAGCTGGGGCCGAAGATCGAAGGCCTGCGCATCGTGCGCAACGGCTTGAGCAAGGACGACACTATCATCGTCAAGGGGCTGCAACGGGCTCGTCCAGGTTCGCCGGTGACGCCTGAAATCATTCCGATGGCCAGCGACGAAACCCTCGCCGCCCTGGCACAACAACGTAAAGCGCTCGAAGCCAGCAACCTGCCCCAAGTCGCGCCGTCCAAGGCTGCGTCTGGATCGGCAGGCAAACTGGCCGCTGCGACCCCACGCGGTTAAGGGACTGAATCCAAGATGAAATTTTCCCAGTTCTTCATTTCGCGGCCGATCTTCGCAGCGGTGCTTTCGCTGTTGATCCTGATCGCCGGCGCCATCTCGCTGTTCCAGCTACCGATCAGCGAATACCCGGAAGTCGTGCCACCGACTGTGGTCGTGCGCGCCAACTTCCCCGGCGCCAACCCCAAGGTCATCGGCGAAACCGTGGCCGCTCCACTGGAGCAAGCCATCACCGGCGTCGAGAACATGCTGTACATGTCCTCGCAGTCCACCGCTGACGGCAAGATCACCCTGACCATCACCTTTGCCCTGGGTACCGACCTGGACAACGCCCAGGTGCAGGTGCAGAACCGCGTCACCCGGACCGAGCCCAAGCTGCCGGAAGAAGTGACCCGGATCGGCATCACGGTGGACAAGGCATCGCCCGACCTGACCATGGTCGTGCACTTGACCTCACCGGACCAACGCTACGACATGCTTTACCTGTCCAACTACGCCCTGCTCAACATCAAGGATGAGCTGGCGCGCCTGGGCGGCGTGGGGGATGTGCAGTTGTTCGGCATGGGCGATTATTCCCTGCGGGTCTGGCTGGATCCGAACAAGACCGCTTCGCGCAACCTGACCGCCACCGATGTGGTCACGGCCATCCGTGAACAGAACCGTCAGGTGGCTGCCGGTGCCCTGGGTGCGCCGCCAGCGCCGAATGCCCAGGCGTTCCAGCTGTCGATCAACACCCAGGGCCGCCTGGTGAATGAGGAAGAGTTCGAGAACATCATCATTCGCTCCGGTGCCGACGGCGAGATCACTCGCCTGAAGGACATCGCCCGGGTCGAGCTGGGTTCCAGCCAATATGCCCTGCGCTCGTTGCTCGACAACCAGCCAGCGGTGGCGATCCCGATCTTCCAGCGCCCAGGCTCCAACGCCATCCAGATCTCCAACGACGTTCGCGCCAAGATGGACGAACTGAAGAAAGGCTTCCCGGCAGGGATGGACTACAGCATTGTCTATGACCCGACGATCTTCGTCCGTGGCTCCATCGAAGCGGTGGTCCACACCCTGTTCGAAGCACTGATTCTCGTGGTGCTGGTGGTGATCCTGTTCCTGCAAACCTGGCGCGCCTCGATCATTCCGTTGGTGGCTGTGCCGGTATCGCTGATCGGTACGTTTGCCGTGATGCACCTGTTCGGTTTCTCACTGAACGCCCTTTCGCTATTCGGCCTGGTACTGGCCATCGGTATCGTGGTGGACGACGCCATCGTGGTGGTGGAGAACGTCGAGCGTAACATCGGCCTGGGACTCACCCCGGTGGAAGCCACTAAACGGGCCATGGGCGAGGTGACCGGCCCGATCATCGCCACGGCCCTGGTGCTGTGCGCGGTGTTTATTCCGGCGGCGTTCATCAGTGGCTTGACCGGGCAGTTCTATAAGCAGTTCGCCCTGACCATCGCCATTTCCACGGTGATCTCGGCGATCAACTCCCTGACCCTGTCGCCCGCCCTGGCCGCCGTGTTGCTCAAGAGCCACGATGCGCCCAAGGACCGTTTCTCGCGGTTTCTGGACAAGGTGTTCGGTGGCTGGCTGTTCCGTCCATTCAACCGCTTCTTCGACCGCGCCAGCCACGGCTATGTAGGCACCGTCGGCCGCGTGATCCGCAGCAGCGGCATCGCCCTGTTGCTCTACGCAGGCTTGATGGTGCTGACCTTCTTCGGGTTCTCCAACACCCCGACCGGTTTCGTGCCCGGCCAGGACAAGCAATACCTGGTGGCCTTCGCCCAACTGCCGGATGCCGCGAGCCTGGACCGCACCGAAGACGTGATCAAGCGCATGTCCGACCTGGCCCTCAAGCAACCGGGCGTGCAAAGCGCGGTGGCCTTCCCCGGCCTGTCGATCAACGGCTTCACCAACAGCCCGAACGCCGGCATCGTGTTCGTGACCCTCAAGCCTTTCGATGAGCGCAAGGACCCGAGCATGTCGGCCGGCGCCATCGCCGGAGCCTTGAACGGCAAGTACTCGGAAATCCAGGAAGCCTACATGGCGATCTTCCCACCGCCGCCGGTACAGGGCCTGGGCACCATCGGTGGTTTCCGCCTGCAAATCGAAGACCGGGGCAACCTGGGCTACGACGAGCTGTACAAAGAAACCATGAACATCATCACCAAGAGCCGCAGCGTGCCGGAACTGGCCGGGTTGTTCACCAGCTACACCGTGAATGTGCCCCAGGTCGATGCCGCCATCGACCGTGAAAAAGCCAAGACCCATGGCGTGGCCGTCAGCGACATCTTCGACACCCTGCAGATCTACCTGGGTTCGCTGTATGCCAACGACTTCAACCGCTTTGGCCGCACCTATCAGGTCAACGTCCAGGCCGAGCAACAGTTCCGCCTCGAGTCGGACCAGATCGGCCAGCTCAAGGTGCGCAACAACCGTGGCGAGATGATCCCGCTGGCGACCTTCATCAAGGTCAGCAACACCTCGGGGCCAGACCGTGTGATGCACTACAACGGCTTCATCACCGCTGAAATCAACGGTGCCGCCGCGCCGGGCTACAGCTCGGGCCAGGCGGAAAAAGCCATCGAGAAACTGCTCAAGGAAGAACTGCCCAACGGCATGACCTACGAGTGGACCGACCTGACGTACCAGCAGATTCTTTCGGGCAACACTGCGCTGTTCGTGTTCCCGCTCTGCGTACTGCTGGCGTTCCTGGTGCTCGCGGCACAGTACGAAAGCTGGAGCCTGCCGCTGGCGGTGATCCTGATCGTACCGATGACCCTGTTGTCGGCCATTACCGGGGTGATTCTCTCCGGTGGCGACAACAACATCTTTACCCAGATCGGCTTGATCGTACTGGTGGGACTTGCCTGCAAGAACGCGATTCTGATCGTTGAGTTCGCCAAGGATAAACAGCTTGAGGGCATGAACCCGCTGGCTGCGGTGCTGGAAGCCTGCCGCTTGCGTCTGCGGCCGATCCTGATGACCTCCTTCGCCTTCATCATGGGCGTGGTGCCCCTGGTGTTCTCCAGCGGTGCCGGTGCCGAAATGCGCCATGCCATGGGTGTGGCGGTGTTCTCCGGGATGCTCGGCGTGACCTTCTTCGGCCTGCTGCTCACCCCAGTGTTCTATGTACTGATCCGCAACTTCGTCGAGCGCAGCGAGGCCCGCAAGGCGGCCCGGGCTTTGAAACTGGAGGCGCAACAATGAGTTTGAAAGCGTTCGTGCCGAGCTTGCTGGTCCTGGCGTTAAGCGCCTGCGCCGTAGGCCCGGACTACAAGGCACCGCAAACGGAGGCGGCGAATATCACCACCGCCACCGACGGCGCCACCGGCCAGAAAAATTTCGACCGGGCCCGTTTCGAAGGCATCTGGTGGCAGCAATTCGAAGACCCGACCCTCAATGCGTTGGTGACCCGATCCCTGGAAGGCAACCGCGAGTTGCGCGTGGCCTTCGCTCGTCTGCGGGCCGCCCGGGCGATTCGCGATGACGCCAGCAATGATGTCATGCCCACTATCACCAGCCGCGCCAGCAGTGACTTGGGCAAAGGCCAGATTCCAGGGCAGACCACCGACCGGGTCAATACCGAGCGCTACGACCTGGGCCTGGACATGGCCTGGGAACTGGATCTGTTCGGGCGTATCCGGCGCAACCTGGAAGCCACCGATGCCGATCAGCAGGCCGTCGAAGCTGACCTCTATCAGTTGCAGGTGACAATGATCGCCGAGCTGGTGGATGCCTATGGTCAACTGCGCGGCGCGCAACTGCGGGAAAAAATCGCCCTGGCGAACCTGAAGAACCAGCAGGACTCGCGCAAGATCACCGAAAGCCTGCGCGATGCCGGCGTCGGCGATCAGCTCGACGTGGTTCGCGCCGATGCACGCCTGGCCTCAGTGGAAGCCAGCGTGCCGCAGTTGCAGGCCGAACAGGTGCGCCAACGCAATCGCATCGCCACACTGCTGGGTGAGCGCCCGGACAAACTGGACGTGGACTTGAGCCCCAAACAGCTGCCAGCCATCGCCAAGGCCCTGCCCATCGGCGATCCGGGTGAACTGCTGCAACGGCGCCCGGACATTCTCAGTGCCGAACGCCAATTGGCTGCGGCCACGGCGCGCATCGGTGTGGCCAAGGCCGACCTGTTCCCACGGGTCAGCCTCAGCGGTTTCCTCGGCTTCACGGCTGGACGCGGTTCGCAGATCGGCTCTTCGGCGGCCAACGCCTGGGCGCTGGGTCCGAGCATTACCTGGGCCGCCTTCGACCTGGGCAGCGTGCGGGCTCGCCTGCGCGGTGCCGGCGCCGAGGCGGATGGCGCCCTGGCGACCTACGAACAGCAAGTGCTGCTGGCCCTGGAAGAGTCGGAAAACGCCTTCAGTGATTACGGCAAGCGCCAACAACGCCTGATTTCACTGATCCGCCAGAGCGAATCGAGCCGTGCCGCCGCTGACCTGGCTGAGATTCGCTACCGCGAAGGCACCGTGGATTTCCTCGTGTTGCTCGACGCCCAGCGTGAACGCCTGGCAGCCGAAGACACCCAGGCCCAGGCCGAAGTGGATCTGTATCGCGGCATCGTCTCGATCTACAAAGCCTTGGGCGGCGGCTGGAAACCGGAAACCGTCGCCAGCAACTGACCCGCCCTGCTCAACCGAGCTCCTTTGGTTGGCCGCAACCAGCCAAAATTTTGCCCCGCTTCTCATTTGGAAGCGGGGCTTTTTTTTGTTCAGCCTATCCAGGGCTCGATGTGCCCTCTCTCAAGCCGCGCCCTGCCCCTGCTGCAAATGGCTGGAGCGAAAATCCTTGGGCGAGAGCTCGAACTGCTTTTTGAACGAACGGCTGAAGTGGGCCGAATCGGTGAAGCCCCACTTGTAGGCGATCGAGGTAATGGACTCTTCCCGCAGGAACGGATTGGTCAGGTCGTCGGCGCTGCGCTTGAGCCGCGCCCGCTGGATGTAGCGGCAGACGCTGTCATCCTGCTCTTCGAACAAACGGTACAGGTGCCGCACCGAAATGTTCAGGCGATTGGCCAGGCCCACCGGGCTCAGGCCGGGCTGGGTCAGGGATTCATCGATGACTTTCTGCACATAGCTGCGTAACTGACTGCCTTGCAACGCCGTGCCATCGTCACGGGCATCGGTGTCCTGTTCCAGGGCCGAGCCCAACAGCGAAACGAAGGCACTCTGCAAAGCCTCGCCCTCTCCCGCCGCACCTTCGCCGTCCGGGGTGTCCTTGCACAGTTGATCCATCAACACATGCAGCATCCGCCCGCAGGCCTTGCTCGAGGATATCTTGCCAAAGGTCTTGGTTTCCCCGCCCAGTTGCCTGGACACGTCACGGCGAGACAGAGACAGGACGGCGTGCTCAATCAACCCGAACGGGGTGATTTCAAGAGAGCCCACCGAATCCATCAACAACAGCTCCCCGGGGGCCAGTTGAATGCTCAGGCCGTTCTGGGTGATCCGGGAAAAGCCGCTGCGCTGGCTGACCAGGAGGCAATCCTGGTCGTCGTCGTGATCCGGATTGGGCGAGTGTCGCTTGATGGCACCGGCATTGGTGCGCAGGCTGGCTAGGGCAAGACCGCCGCGGGAGAAGTTGGACACCTGGCCGATAAACAGCGCGCGATTAAAGGCCAGTTCCGTATCGAAGTGACCGCAAGTGGCGCGCAGATCCCGGTTCCAGGTCTCCAGCCCATCTTGCCCAACCTGTTGCATGCTCATGGGTCTCTCCACAATGGCTTATTGTTTTTGTTGGGCAATAGTTAACATGTTATCTATATGCACGCAACAAGTACCTGATCGCCAAAGCAGTAGCAGGATCGATGCCAGAGCAGCGTCAAAAAATCAAAAGCTTGCTAATACCCGCTGCAAACCGCTCAAGGCCGCCAGCAAGGCACTGCGCTGCTCGCGGCCCAGAGGAATGTAACGACGAAAGGCCGGCATGCGGTTCACCACTTCACTGCCCCCCATGTGCTCCAGGCGCACACACCACTGTCGCCCTTGCAGATCGATGCGCAGGCGCTTGAAGTCCAGCGGCATGAGGGCTTGATACAGCACCGAATCGGTCTCTATCGCCGCCTTCAGGCGGGTCGACAGCTCAGCGTCCCCCTCCCGCTGCCGACAACGTATGCCATTGCGCCGCACAGCCCCGCTGTGGTGCACCTCCAAACGTGCCGTGCCCTCTCTCGACGCAGGCACCCGCAGCACGAACTCGGTCATCACCAGGTGCATCAGCAACTGCGATTCGGTGCGTTCGACAATCTCCAGTTGCAGGCTGCCATCGTCGGTGACGACAGTCGCCGTCGCCGGTCCCGACATCTCGAATCGCGCCAGCCCGAGGTTGCGCCGCAAAAGCTCCAGGGTCACCCCAGGCCGATAACCGGCCGGGGCACGCTGGGTACTGAACAGTTCAGACAGTTTTTGCAGCACGGTCGACAAACTCGCTGGCAAGTTGTCCTGGCTCATGGGAAAACTCCTTGGCCAGCACGTCTTCCACCGACGCCGGCTTGAATGGATTGACCTTCTGCACCACCAGGGTCCAGAACAAGGCATATACCGCAGTGCCACCGAGCATTACTGCGAAAGGAATGTAGATGTCCGCCGGGTTCATGCCGGGCGGGGTGATGAACCACATGCCTATGACGATGCCAACGCTGGACAGGATCTGTGGCAACGGGAAAAACGGCGAGCGATAGGCCCGGGGCAGATCCGGACGACGAATCCGCAGGCTCACCACCGACACGGTCACCAGCAGGTAGGCAAAACTCCAGGCGCACACCGCCGCCAGCACCAGGTGCATGATGTTGTCGGTGTTGCCCCCCAGCCACAGCGCATGCAGGCAAGGAATGAGCATCGCCACCAGGATGCACAGCAGCGGCGTCTTGAAGCGCGGGTGCAGGTAGGTGAACACCTTGGGCAATGCGCCGTCCACCGCCATGCCGTACAGAATCCGCGGCACGCCAGCCATCAGGGTATTGATGGTCGCCGCCCCGGCAAACAGAAAGCCGATCCCCAGCCACATCGGACCGACATCTCCCATGACTTGCTCGGCGAAGCGCGGAATCGCCATGGGCGTGTCCAGCAAATGCACGCCGCTGGTGGCATCCAACAGCACGTTTTCCACCTGGCGCTTCATCGCCGCGCCGTAGATGAACATGCAGGTGGCGACGCTGAACAGACCCAGCATCATGGCCCGGGGCATCGTCCTGGCCGAACGGCGCAGGTCCGGTGCCAGCGGCGTGACGAATTCACAACCAACGAACATGAACATCGCCATGCCCACCAGCGACAACACGGTGACCAGGTCGGTGCCGACCACGGACGCCCCGAACCAGCCCTCCAGCTCCACCGCCGGTGCCGCAATCAATCCCAGCACGCCGAACACCATCAGGGTCGTCCACATGCCGAAGGTCAGGATGATCTCGGCCCGGCCAAAGGCGCTGACGCCGAACCCGTTGAGCACGCCAAATACCACCACGAACCCCACGCCCAGTAACCAGGAACCGCCCGCCGATTCGGCCAAGGTATTGAGGTGCTCGAAATTCACCAAGGCCATGACCCCGGCCAGGATGGTCTCGGCGGTGCCGGCAAAGACGTGGACAATCAAGTAAGCCGACAACGTGCCGGTGATGGCGAAGAAACGGCCCATGCCACAGTTGATGTAGTCATAGACCGAGCCCGTGGTGGGCAGGATCGACGCGGCCTCGGCGAACGTGGTCGCCTGGGCCAGCATCATCACCACGGCGATCAGCATCGCCACGGCAAAGGCACTGCCGCCAATGCCAAAACCCATGGTGGCGGTGAGGATCACCGGGCTCGCCATGATCAGGCCAATGGTGCTGGCCAACGCGGTGGGGAAGCCCACCGTACCTCGGTTCAAGTGCTCGGTGAGCCGGTCATTGATCGACATCGTGCTGATCCTCGAAAGCGGATTTTTAGTATGGATGCCACAGCCGTTCAGGAGCTGGTGTTCAAACCCTCCCCAGCCAGTCCCTGATCGAAACGGCGTCGCGTGCAGGATTACTGTGCGCCGCACTCGCCCTGGGCGTCTTGCCCATGTCTGCCGCCGGTTTTGTTGCTGCCTGCCAGCCTTCGTGTCCTGGCGGGCTGGATCAATTCCATGGCAGGCAGGTGAAAGACTTCCCCTGGTGCTGCTCCCCTTAATGCGCGCTCTGCTGTCCTATCACACGGGGAAATCACCATGGAGCACACACGCCATACACCGTTGCTACGCAACGCCATCGGCCTGGGCATCGCCCTGCTGGTCGCCGATTCGTCGGCCCAGGCTTATGAGCTTTACGCCGACGAAGACACCACCGTCACGGGTAACTTCCTCGCGGTCTACGGGATGTTCAACAGCCGCAAGAACTATGACGGCACCACCGGCGGTTCGAGCTGGCGCGAAGGTTTCATCAAGTATGGCCTGAGTATCGACCAGACACTCGCCGGCCTGGGCAGTGTTTACGGGACGGCCAACCTGGTCAGCTCCGGGACCTGGGGCGAAGGCGATGCGGCGGGCCTGAGCGATGGCTCCGAACGCACCACAAAGTTCGACGAAGCCTTCGCCGGCTGGCGCTCGGGAGATCTGTTCCCGGTATTGGGCAAGGACGGCGTTGATCTGTCCTACGGCCGCCAGGTGATCACCCTCGGCGATGGCTTCATCATCAACGACGACGGCCTGAACCTGGGCAAAGGCGTCGCCGATGGCGAGTTCAATCGCGGTGGGGCTTACTACCTGGCCGCCCGCCATGCCTTCGACAAGACCGCCGTGCTGCGCCTTGGCGGCAAGGAAGGTACCCACGGCAGCCTGATGTGGATCAAGTCGGACAACCGTGCCCAGGCCAACACCGAAATGGCCGCCGGCACCCTGGAATACACCGCCGCGCCTGGCACCCTGGGGTTGACTTACATCCATGGCATCGACGTCGATGAGCACTACGCCAGCGACTTCCAGAAGCAGCGTGAAGGCATGAACATCTATAGCCTGCGCGGCGCCGGGAACGCGGGCATCGAAAACGCCCACTTCGCCTTCGAATATGCCTGGCAAGACAAAGATGCCGGCCCGGAGAAAGCCTGGTACACCGAAGCCGGCTACACCTTCGCCGACTTGCCCTGGACACCGGACCTGACCTATCGCTACAGCCGTTATTCGAAAAACTGGGACTCGATGTTCAACGGTGTCAGTCGTGGCTACGGCACCTGGTTCCAGGGCGAAGTGACCGGCAACTATTCCGGACCGTTCAACAGCAATACCGTGATCCAGCACGTAGGGCTGAAACTCAAACCAGCGGAAACAGTGACCATCGGCGCGCTGTTCTTCGACTACAAGACCCTGCACACGCGCGAAGCATTGAATCTCGATGGACGCGAAATGGACCTGTACGTGGAGTGGGCGGTGAACGAGCACCTGATCGTCACGCCGCTGCTGGGCCTGTACAAACCGGAAAAAGATGACAGCAACGGTGGTAACCAGGTGGGCGGCAATGGCACCAACGTCTACAGCCAACTGGTGGTGGCGGTGCCGTTCTAAGGATGACGGGAGCTGCCCCGACGGCAGCTCCCGCGCGGTTTATTGCTTGTGCTGATGCAACATGGTCTGGATCTGATGCGTCGCCTGGCGGGTACTTTCCGCCAACTTGCGCACTTCGTCGGCGACCACGGAGAATCCGCGCCCGACCTCGCCGGCCCTGGCCGCTTCAATCGCCGCATTCAGTGCCAACAGATTGGTCTGGTCGGCGATGCCCTTGATCACCCCCACCACCGTGGCAATCTGGGCGTAGGTCACTTGGTTCTGCGCGAGCATGCGCTGGTGGGTGGACTGGGCCGAACGTTCGTCGCCAATATCGCGCACCGCGCCGATGACACGAACCAGGCGACCTTGAGCATCTCGGACTGCACGACCACGTTCGCGACACCAGATGTAATCCCGCGTCTTGTGACGCATCCGGTATTCGAAGACGTATTCGCCGCTGCCTTGGGCGGCCAGGATTTCCCGGTCGAAAATCGCCATGATCTTCGGTAGGTCGTCCGGGTGGGTAATGCCGACTTGCGCATCCCAACCGTCAGGCAATTCGTCTGCCCCGTAGCCCAGCAAAGCGCGAAACTGGCTGGAAAAACGCATGCCGCTGGCTGGGTGCTGGAGGTCACCGTTGACCACCGTGATGTCCCAGCAGCCTTCGGTCAGGGTCGATTGCAGCAGCTCCCAGATCTGCGCTTCCTGGCGTTGTTGCTGCAACTGTTGGCTATGTTCGCTCAGCCGGATTTCAAGCGCCTGCTCGCGCACCTGGGCATGTTCCAGTTGCTGGCGAACGGCCTCCAGCGCCTGCTCACTCTGCTGCCATCGAAGCGTTTGCTCACTCAGCCGTTCTTCGGCCTGGTGAAGCTGCTCGCTGGCACGGCTCATCTGCCGGGCATGCTGCTCCAGACACAGCCGCAGTGGCGGATAAGCCTCCAGCATGGGCGCGTCGTCGGTCGCACCGGCCAGCACCCCCTGAACTTGCTCGATCAAAGCCTGCTTCTGTTTGTTGGTCTGGAGAAACATCGTCCGCCCCTTTGCCCATCAAGTCGAAACGCTGATCTGACCGCAAACCGGCCACGCTGGCTTGCACCTGGCTGCAATGGCTTTTGCCCCTGGCTGCCAGCCCCAGCCTTGGCAGTCACAGACATACCGTGCGGCAGGCACAGTCAAGCGATCTCACGTCCCGGGGCTTAACCTCGGGCTTTCCCTTGTCCGCGATCAGGAAACCCTCATGAGCGATATTGCCCTGCTGCCTCAGGTCGAAGCCTTTCTCAGCCGACACCACGCGCTGTTCATCGATGGCGGCTATCTCGAAAGCCAAAGCGGCCAGACCCTGGACGTCGTCAACCCCGCCACCGGCCAGGTTATCGCCCAGGTCAGCGACGCTTCTTCCAGTGATGTCGATGCAGCGGTGGAGTCGGCCCGGCGCGGCTTCAAGCAATGGTCCCAAGCGGCGCCGGCGGTCCGGGGGCATGTGTTGCTCAAGTTGGCGGACCTGTTGGAGCAGAACCGCGAAGAGCTGGCGCAGATCGAAACCTGCCAGTCGGGGAAAATCATTCATATCTCCCGCGCCTTTGAGGTCGACCAAGCCGCGCACTTCCTGCGTTATTACGCCGGTTGGGCCACTAAGATCGGCGGCGAGACGATCACCCCGTCGCTGCCCTCCTTCGCCGGTGAACGCTACACCGCGTTCACCTTGCGCGAACCGGTCGGGGTGGTGGTTGGCATTGTGCCGTGGAATTTTTCCACCATGATCGCCATCTGGAAACTCGCGTCAGCACTGGTGACCGGCTGCAGCATCATCATCAAACCCAGCGAGTTCACCCCACTGACCCTCCTGCGCATCGCTGAACTGGCCATGGAGGCCGGGCTGCCGGCGGGCGCCCTGAACGTGGTGACCGGTGGCGGCCAGGTGGGCAAAGGCTTGATCGAGCACCCGGGCACCAACAAGGTGTCGTTCACCGGCTCGGTGGCTACCGGTATTGCCGTCGGCCAGGGTGCCATGGGCGCCGGCTTGACCCGTGCCACCTTGGAGCTTGGCGGCAAGAACGCCGCGGGGTTCCTGCGGGATGTGGATCCGGACGTGGCGGTCAACGGCATTATCGAAGCTGGTTTCCTGCACTCGGGGCAAATCTGCGCGGCAGCCGAGCGGTTCTTTGTCCATCGCTCGCAACTTGAACCGATCGTGGACAAACTGGCCCAGCGCCTGGCCAAGCTCCACATCGGCTCGCCGCTGGACGAACGCACAGAATTCGGCCCGGTCACCCACCGCCAGCATCAACAGAAACTCGAGGAATTCTTCGCCAAGGCCCGGGCGCAAAACAACACCATCGTCCATGGCGGCAAACTGATCGAGGGCCCGGGCTGTTACGTCGAACCGACCATCATCCTTGCCAACCGCCGCGACGACACCCTGCTCAACGAAGAAACCTTCGGCCCGATTGCCACGTTCTTGCCTTACGACACGGAGGACGAGTTGCTGGATCTGATGAACGACACCCCGTACGGCCTGAGCGCCAGCCTTTGGACCAACGACCTGGGCAAAGCCCTGCGCATGGTGCCCGCCATCGAAGCTGGCACCGTCTGGGTGAACATGCACACCCTGCTCGATCCGGCCGTGCCCTTTGGCGGCAGCAAGTCTTCAGGGATAGGCCGGGAATTTGGCAGCGCGTTTATCGACGACTACACCGAACTGAAATCGGTGATGATTCGTTACTGACGCCGCCTTCGCGAGCAGGCTCGCGCCCAAAATGGATTCGCGGGTGCTCATGAATTCAGCATTCGCCACAGCCTTTTTTGTGGGAGCGAGCTTGCTCGCGATAGCGGTGGATCAGCTTGCGATGCGTTTGAACGCAAACCCGAAAAAATCCGGAACTGCCAAAGCCTCCCGTCAGTCGCATGAACAGGTACGTCTGATTCAGGAGTAACCGTGACTCACGATCCCGATTGGCGGGCCGTCGAATCAGTGCCATTGGACACGCCTGCGGCGGTCCACCGGCTGCGGGTTCTGACGGTCAACACTCATAAGGGTTTCACCGCCCTCAACCGTCGTTTCATCTTGCCCGAATTGCGTGAAGCGGTGCGCAGTACCGGCGCCGACCTGGTGTTTCTGCAAGAAGTGCTGGGCGAACACGACCGCCACGCGTCGCGCTACCACAACTGGCCGCAGACGTCGCAGTACGAATTTCTCGCCGATAGCATGTGGAGTGACTTCGCCTACGGCCGCAACGCGGTTTACCCCGACGGCCATCATGGCAACGCATTGCTGTCCAAATACCCGATCCGCCAGTACCGCAACCTCGACGTTTCCATCACCGGTCCCGAGCGACGCGGGCTACTGCATTGCGTGCTGGACGTGCCGGGCCACGCCGAAGTCCATGGGATCTGCGTCCATTTGAGTCTGCTGGAAAGCCATCGCCAACTACAGCTCAAACTGCTCTGCCAACTGCTCGACTCGCTGCCCGACGACGCCCCGGTGATCATCGCCGGGGATTTCAATGATTGGCAGTTGCGGGGCAATCTCACCCTGGCCCGCCGCCAATACCTGCACGAAGCCTTCGAATACCATCACGGCCGCCCTGCCCGGACCTATCCGGCCCGTTTCCCCCTGCTGCGCCTGGACCGCATTTACCTGCGCAACGCCACCAGCCACGCCCCGCAAATCCTTGGCAGCAAACCCTGGACCCACCTGAGCGATCACCTGCCGCTTTCGGTGGAAGTGCATTTGTGATCCCTGGTTTTTCGCTTCAAAAGCACTGCACTACCTGTAAGTTCTGACAGTAGCGACGGTTATTATTCGTTGTTACGGTGCGATCCATACAGCGAGCGTTGCCAGGCCCTGTGTGCCATCTGTCGTGCAACCGATGCTGAAACCGGCATTCCTGGGATGCCGATGCAGAGGGATAGCACATGAGCTTGCGCGAGCACGGATTCAATCGACTGTTCAAGGCCCTATGGGTTTCGGCCCCCTTCCTGTTACCCGCCCCATCCGCCATGGCGGCTTGCACGCTGGCGCCAACTGCGGGCAATGACACCTACGTCTGCGACAGCGGCACTAGCCCCGGGCTGACGGACCTTTCAGGTGACAACAGCCTGACCATGCCCGCCAACGGCAGCGGCGTCATCTCCGGCGACGTCACGTTCGGCATCGGCGTCGACACCATCGTGATCAATGCCAACGGCGTGATTGACGGTGATGTCGAGCAAGGCGCGGAAGCCGACTCTTTCGTCATGAATGGCGGCAGGATCCTGTCCCTGGCCCAAGGCGACGGCCTTGATGAGTTCCTGATGACCGGTGGCACCATCGTCGATGCATTCGAAGACGGCGACATCGCCAGAATGACGGGCGGCACTATCGGCCGGGTCGACATGAAACTCGATGACAACGTTTTCGATATGTCCGGCGGCAACATCATCGGCAACCTGGTGACTGGTTTCGGCCAGGACACCATCATCCTCTCCGCCGGACGCATCGGCGGCAATGTCAGTGTCAGCGGCGGCAACGACAGGGTTACCGTCAGCGGTGGCGAGATCCTTGGCGAGGTCCGTGCCAGTGCCGGTGATGACCAGTTCCAGTGGAGCGGCGGCCTCATTCACTCGGCCGTCTTGATGGGTGACGGCAGCGATACAGCGCTCCTGAGCAACCTCGATGAAACGCTGCTCGCCACGACCCCTAGCCTGGATGGCGGATTAGGCCAGGACACCTTGACCTTCGCGGCCAGCACCACAGGCACGGGGTCCCGGTACGTCAACTGGGAGACCGTCAAGCTCACGCAAGGCTCACGCCTGGACCTGACTGACACCCTGGTCCTGGGCGACAGCGCCACTGCCACGGGCGTGCTGGCCATCGATAACAGCAGCGTGCTGACGTCGACCCAGGGCAGCATCAATCCCTTCATTGCCGGCCAATCGGTCACGCTCGACAACAGTGGGATCATTGACCTCGCCCGTGACAACACCCGCACCAACGACACCCTCACCGTGCAAGGCAACTATGTCGGTACCAACGGCCAGTTGCGCCTGCAAACGGCACTCGGCGCAGACGACTCCCCCAGCGACCGGCTGGTGGTCAATGGCGGAACACTCACGGGCAGCACCGCCATCGCCGTCACGAACCTGGGCGGCGCGGGGGCGTTGACCACCCAAAACGGCATCGAGGTGGTCCAGGCCCAGGGCGGCGCGGTCAGCGACAGCGGTGCGTTTTCACTGGCGCAAGCCGTCTCGGCCGGCGCATTCGATTACCGTTTGTTCAAGGGCGGTGAGAGCGGCAATGAAAACAGCTGGTACCTGCGTTCCACCGTGGTCGCAGGCCCAGTAGCGCCCCCCGACCCAACGTTGCCGCCCTTGCCGGTCCCGGTGCCCGGCGCGGCGCCTATTCCCTTGTATCGTCCGGAAGTACCGACCTGGTCGGTATTGCCTCCGGCGGCGGCGCAACTGACCCTGATGGCCCTGGGCACCTTCCATGACCGACAGGGTGACCAGCGCTTGCTTACGGAAACCGGAGCGTTCGGCGCGGGTTGGGGCCGGGTCTACGGCAAGGACTTGGATCAGACGTGGGCCGGCACCGTGACCCCGCGGTTCGACGGGTCCATCAAAGGCTTTCAGGTGGGCAACGACTTGTACGGTTCAACCCTTTCCGGGGGGCAGATCCAGCGCATCGGCTTCTTCGTCGGCCATACCGAATTGAACGGCAACGTCGATGGCTTCAACCTGGGCTTCGAAGGCCGACGCGCCGGCAAGATCGAACTCGACGGCGACAGTTACGGGCTGTACTGGACCCTCACCGACCCCACCGGCGCCTACGTCGACGCGGTGGTCATGGGCACACGGCTGGACGGCGACAACCGCTCCGAACGCGGGGTCAAAATCGATAATCGTGGGCATGCCTTGACCCTTTCTACAGAGGCCGGTTATCCGTTTGCCGTCGCCGCTGACTGGGTCCTCGAACCCCAGGTCCAGATCATCCATCAGAAGGTTTCCCTGGATACCCAGGACGATGGGATCTCCAGGGTCGAATTTGATTCCGACAGCGCCTGGACCGGCCGCCTCGGTGCCCGCCTCAAGGGTCGCTATCAGGTCAGCGGGACGCCGGTGGAACCGTACCTGCGCGCCAACCTCTGGCACACCTTTTCCGGCACCGACACGGTGACGTTCGACAATACCCAAAGGATCGAAACCCAACAGCGTGCCTCCACAGGTGATTTGGGTGTCGGTGTCATCGTCAGCCTGGCGCCCACGGTCAGCGTCTACGCGGGCGCGGACTACAGCAAGAACTTCGACAGCAGTCAGCAACGCAGCGTGGCCGGCAATCTGGGCGTGCGGGTCACCTGGTAGGGAGTGTTATCCAGCGGTTTTTACGTCGAAACCGACAACCGGATAACGCCAAAAAATCAGCCATTTATGATGGCTGATTTCATCTTGCCATTCATCGTTCAGTTTCTTGACGCAGCGGTGCCAGTCTTCTTGACTACACCGTACTACCCCCGGAAATACAGTCAGGGGCAGGCCTCTGGAACCCGCTAGATCGGGCCGCCAGAGGCTTGCCTCAATCCATTCGGTCGCCCCTCATTCGGGGTAGGAGAGACGCCAAAAGCGAGAAACCCATGCGATTGCAAGGCAGGCCTCCATGAAAACCTCCTTCCACCCACAAGAGATCACCACCACCTTCTGCAGCGTCTCGACATCGCTGCTGTTGCTTTCGTCCATGGAGGTGCAGGCCTGGCCTGCCGAGGAAACAGCACAGCCCTGGTATGGTCGAACCCCCTCCGACAGCCTGAACGGCGCCTTCATCGGCAACGACGCCCCATCGAACAAGAGCCCCGCCCTGTTCACGCTGCGCAACGACAGCGGGCACACCCAGCGCATGGGCCTGGTCAGTGGGCACAACCAAGTCCTCTCCACGGCCGGCGGCATGCTGGTCACACCCGCCCTGGTCGAACCGGGAAAAGACGCGTTGAACCTGCAAGGCCGTAGCCTGGGTGCCTACTGGAGCCTGACCGGGCCTGCGGGCTGGCATGTCGACCTGAGTGCCAGCGGCGGCCGGGTCAATGGCTACAGCCGTACTGAACAAGGCCAGCGCCAGGCAACCGAAGGCAACGCCGTGACGCTGTCGGTCGAAGGTGGCTTTCCTATCGGTATCAGCACCCACTGGGTGGTCGAACCCCAGGCGCAATTGATCAACCAGCGCGTCACCCTCGACTCACCGAACGCCGACAGCGGCACCGGCAATGAACTGAGCAGCTGGAGCGGCCGCGTTGGCGCACGACTCAAAGGGAGCTACCAGGTCAACGGCCTGGGTGTGGAACCCTACGTGCGTACCAATCTGTGGCACACGGTCCAGAGCACCGACACCTTGACCCTGGACAAGGTCGACAAGATCAGCAGCAGCCGAAAATCTTCCACCGTCGAGGTCGGCCTGGGCCTGGTGGCCCGGGTCACGCCGGTGGTGAGCCTGTATGTCAGTGCCGACTACAGCAGTGATGTCGACGACAATGACCTCAATGGCATCATTACCAGCATGGGCGTGCGGATGCGCTGGTAAAAATACTAAGACCCGTGGCGAGGGGCTTTCTCCCTCGCCACGGGATTATCTGCGTCCTTAAATGAACGGTATTGCGCGTGCCCACACCTGCTTAAAAAAAAACTCCATTAAGGCGTATAACGCTAAAAGCGCTTTATGCTTGCAAGCCCATGGCTCATCTCATTGATGGAGTAACGACATGACCACAACCCCTTTTCTCGCCAACCTGTTCCCCAGTGCCGCCGACATCCCGGACGCTTACCGCCTCGATGGACAGATCGAGCAGCGCGAATACCTGGTCGATGGCGTCCTGCAAACCTGGCAAGGGCCACTGGCCGTTGTACGCAGCCCGGTCTACCTGACCGGCGAGCTAGGTGATGACCAGGTGATTCTCGGCAGTACGCCGCTGCTGGATGCCGAGACCGCCCTCACCGCCCTGGATGCGGCCGTCCGGGCTTATGACCGCGGCCAGGGCCAATGGCCAACGATGCGCGTCGCAGAACGTATCCGTCATGTGGAAACCTTCCTGGCGCGCATGCGTGAGCAACGCGAGGAGGTGGTCAAGTTGCTGATGTGGGAAATCGGCAAGAACCTCAAGGACTCCCAGAAGGAATTCGACCGCACCTGCGATTACATCGTTGACACCATCAATGCCCTCAAGGAACTGGACCGTCGCTCCAGCCGTTTCGAACTGGAGCAAGACACCCTCGGCCAGATCCGTCGCGTGCCACTGGGCGTGGCCTTGTGCATGGGGCCTTACAACTATCCGCTGAACGAAACCTTCACCACGCTGATTCCCGCCTTGATCATGGGCAACACCGTGGTGTTCAAGCCGGCCAAACTCGGTGTACTGCTGGTCCGTCCACTGCTGGAAGCCTTTCGCGACAGCTTCCCGGCAGGCGTGATCAATGTGATCTACGGCAGCGGCCGGGAAACCGTCAGTGCGTTGATGGCCAGCGGCAAGGTCGACATCTTCGCCTTCATCGGCACCAACAAGGCCGCCAGTGACCTGAAGAAGCTCCACCCGCGCCCGCACCGCTTGCGTGCCGCCCTGGGGTTGGACGCGAAGAATCCCGGGTTGGTGTTGCGGGAAGTCGACCTGGACAATGCCGTCAGCGAGGCGTTGACCGGCTCGCTGTCATTCAACGGCCAGCGCTGCACGGCATTGAAAATCCTGTTTGTCCATGAAGACGTGGCACCGGCATTCATCGAGAAATTCAACGCCAGACTCGCCACCCTGAAACCCGGCATGCCGTGGGAAGACGGCGTGGCGCTGACGCCGTTGCCCGAAGCGAGCAAGGTCGATTACCTGCACTCGCTGGTGGCCGATGCGACCGCCAAAGGCGCCGCGGTGATGAATGCCCACGGTGGCGAATCGCGCAGCTCGTTCTTCTACCCGGCCGTGCTCTATCCGGTGAACACCGCGATGCGGGTCTACCACGAAGAACAGTTCGGTCCGGTCGTCCCCATCGTGCCGTACCGCGACCTCAATACCGTGGTCGATTATGTCCTCGAGTCCGACTTCGGCCAGCAACTCAGCATTTTTGGCACCAACCCGGCCGAAATCGGCAAGCTGGTGGACACCTTCGCCAACCAGGTCGGGCGCATCAACATCAACGCCCAGTGCCAGCGTGGCCCGGACACCTTCCCATTCAACGGCCGAAAAAACTCCGCCGAGGGCACGTTGTCCGTTCACGATGCGCTGCGCACGTTCTCGATCCGCACGTTGGTGGCGACCAAATTCCAGGAAAACAACAAGGCGCTGATCAGCGACATCATCCGTGAGCGAGACTCGAACTTCCTGACCACCGACTACATCTTCTGAGCCGCGCCGAGCGGTGCGTTACGGCAGGGCTGGGCGGCGCACCTTGACGCCCCAGCCCTGTTGCATTCCGGCAGCCGCCAGCAGGATCGCCGCCACGCCCAGCCATTGCAGCGGCTCGAGGCGATGGCCGAAGGCGAACCAGTCGACGAAGATCGCCGCAATCGGGTAAATGAACGACAGCGCGCCGGTGATCGCCGTCGGCAATCGTTGAATCGCGCTGTACAACAACACGTACATCACGCCAGTGTGCACCACGCCCAGGGTCAGCAAGCTGGCCCAGGCCTCGGCCTGTTGCGGCAACGCCGAGAAATTTGCCCAGGGCGCCAGCAGCAGGATGCCGGTACTGACCTGGATCAGTGCGATCAAATGTGGCGGCGTGCCGGTCAAGCGCTTGATGATCAACGCGGCGATGGCATACAGCAACGCCGCGCCCAGCGCCAAGGCGATGCCCACCAGATAGTCTTCGCCACCCTGCCCTTGCTCGCCGTGGGCACTGACGATTGCCAGCATCCCGAGAAACGACACCGCCAGCCAGAACAGTTTTTGCGCGGTAATCTTTTCCCCCAGGAACAGCGCCGCCAGTCCCACCAACATGAACGGTTGAACGTTGTACACCGCCGTACCGATGGCGATCGAAGCGCGGGAGTAAGAGGCAAACAGCAAGACCCAGTTGCCAACGATCGCCACCCCGCTGAGCACCGCCAACAGGAAAGTAGTGCGCGTCAGAATGTCCCGACGCAAGAACCCGAACCCGGCGCAAATCAGCAGCAAGGTGGCGGCACCCAATACGCAACGCCAAAACACCACATCCAGCACTGGCTGGCCCGAGACCAGCACGAACCAACCTATGGTTCCGGAAATCAGCATGGCGGCCGTCATTTCGAGCGAACCGCGGCGTAAAGTCTTGTCCATCTTCAGGCTCCTTCAGCAAGTGGGCACAGTATGCCGAGCCTGCGGGGGGCTTCTCCATGGTTTGAAAAAGGCTAAACTGCGATTCGACCTTTTTTATCAAGGCAACTTCACGCATTCGCCTAACGGAGCTGAAATGACTGACGATATCGACCAGATCCTCATCAGCGCCCTGATGGAAGACTCCCGGCGCTCCCTCAAGGCCCTGGCCAACCTGAGCGGCCTGTCCTCACCCAGTGTCGCCGAGCGCCTGCGCCGACTCGAAGAGCGTGGCGTGCTCAGGGGCTACACCGTTGAGGTGGACCCGAAGTGCTTCGGCTATCAACTCCAGGCCATCGTGCGGATCCGCCCGCTGCCGGGGCAGTTGCAGGAAGTGGAACGGCAGATCCAGGCCATCGCTGAATTCACCGAATGCGACAAAGTGACGGGCGAAGACTGCTTTATCGCCCGCTTGCATGTGCGCTCGATGGAACAGCTGGACACGCTGTTGGACAAGCTCAATGTCTTGGCCGAGACCAACACCGCGATCGTCAAGAAGACGCCGGTCAAGCGGCGATTGCCACCAATGGCGTGAGTGGGATCCGGCCTCGGCTTTTGCCCGAGGCCGGCGGGCACGCTACTCCAGGTCTTCCAATTCAGGACTGCGTTGCACTTTGAACACCTCTTGTTCAGGTGCGTTGCTTGCTTTCATCAGGTTAAGAGGCTGAATTTTGTCGCAGGCATTCTTGCCGTCCGCATAGACTCCGCTGTGGTTGCATTTCCAGTCATAGAAGTTGGCCAGGGCCCCCGACAATTGCAGGCTGTAGTCCGTGCTTCGGGTACCGGGGGTAAAGGGCTGTCCGGCCGGGATATTCTGGAACCATTTCATCCAGTCGTCGCTGCCCACCGGCGGCGGATTGGCCTGGAAGGTCGGGTTCATCGGCGCCAGTTGCTGGTACTCAGCGGTCATATGGCAACTCAGGCACGAAGCCTTGGGGTTGTCCACTGGGCCGTTGAGGCGCCCGTTCCACCCCAGGTGGGTCGGTGGCAGCTCTTTGGCGTTCGCGTTGATTGCGGTCTGCTTCAGCGCCGGGTTGATCTTGGTTTCAGTCGGCGTCGGGTTGGTGAATGCGTCGCCAATCTCTTTCGGATCGTTCCCCCACATAATCCCCACCGGCACCAGATTGTTCCAGTTTGCTTTACCGGTCACCGCACCGTTGTACTGAAACGTCCCGAAGAGCCAGCCGGTGTCCTTCACGCGGGTATCACGCACAGCGATGTCCATCTGGATCAGCGCGACTTGGGTCACCTTACGGTCTGTCGAGGTGAACGTCGTGGTGGTGTAGGCATTCCAGAGCAATGGATTGACCAGGGATGGCACCGTGGTGACGTCTATATCGGCAAACAGCGCTTTGCAGACCACCGTACCGTTGGAAAAGCTCTTAGGTTGCGAGGTGTAGCTCGGATCAGGATTCTGTGGGTCTTTCCAGACCTGACCAATGGTGTAGGCGCCTATGTCGTTATAGATGCCCACTGCATAAGTTTGCCCACTACCTATTTGAGTACTCGCCAATTGCTTTGGCTTGATCGGAGCCTCCTTGGTGAGCCCTCGAATACCTTCACGGCCGTTAGGGCCGTAGTGTTGCCATGGCATGTGATACCACTGGCGCACCTTGTTTTTCTGTACCTCCCAGCCGATTTCCGTGTTGCCTTCCAGGCAATAGGCCTTTACCTCGTTCATGTAGGAGCGCCAGGTTTCGAAGTCATTGCTGAACGTCGTGGGCAGATGCTTGAAGAACGCCGGCATTGAAGCAGGCCCCGGTGGCACGGTGGGGTAATCCTGGCTGAGCCGGAACAGTGCGTTGGGGTAGGCACTCTTGGGGGGTGCGAAGCCGAAATCAGGGAAGGTTCCGGCCTGGGCGCCAGCCATGGACAACACGCCTGTCAGGGCCAGCAGTGCAGCGATTTTTCCTTGGGGGTGATTCATCGATATCTCCTTATAGGGAGAACGCCTGCCGTCCCATCGGATTGCTGACCGATGCGCAGGGTCTCCTTCTGTTATCAGGCTTGGGCACCATGCCCGTGCCTGCTCACGGTCCACGTTCAGTGAGGTGCCCCACCTCCTTGGGCCCGAGAATCGGGCACGACCAGACAAGGCTTGATAGCCAAATGCGAACGGTATCCGGAGGTTGTGGCGAGATTTCGCGTAGTCGCTGATCGATCCACTTCATGCCGCCCCTGGCAACGCAATCCCTAGCCATAGGTGTAGATCATTTATTCGAAGGTGCCATCACGTCTCAGGTTTTTTGCGGGCCATTGGCCACGACCACAAAATGCGGACGAAAAAAAGCCCGCCGAAGCGGGCTTTTCGCTCATCGCGATGCAATCAGTCGTCACGACCCATCAGGCCGAACAGTTGCAGCAGGCTGACGAACAGGTTGTAGATCGATACATACAGGCTGACGGTCGCCATGATGTAGTTGCGCTCGCCGCCGTGGATGATGGCGCTGGTCTGGTACAGGATGCAGACCGACGAGAACAACACGAAGCCGGCGCTGATCGCCAGTTGCAGGCCGCTGATCTGGAAGAAGAAGCTGGCCAGCACCGCGCCCATCAACACGAAGAACCCGGCGGTGATGAAGCCACCCAGGAAGCTCATGTCCTTGCGGGAGATCAGCACATAGGCCGACAGGCCGCCGAATACCAGCGCGGTCATGGCGAAAGCCGAGCTGACCACTTCGGCGCCACCCTGCATCTGCAGGTAACGGTTGAGGATCGGGCCGAGCAGGAAGCCCATGAAACCGGTCAGGGCGAAAGCCGATACCAGGCCCCAGGCCGAATCACGAAGCTTGTTGGTGAGGAAGAAAAGGCCGTAGAAACCGATCAGCACCACGAAGATGTTTGGGTAACCCACACGCATCTGTTGTGCGACGTAGGCCATCACGCCGCTGAAAGCGAGCGTGAGTGCCAGCAGGCCATATGTGTTGCGTAGGACGCGGCTAACCTCTAGCTGCTCAGCCTGCACGCTGTTGTTCACTGCGTAATCCTGTTCGCGCATGGCGACACTCCTCCGGTTTTGAAACATTCAGTGGCAAGGATCATAACAGACGCTCTGTAACAAGCTACGTAGAGAGTTTGACAGTGTGTTTCATTCGGGTATTATGGCGCCCGCAACGCAATACGGAGGTGTGGCCGAGTGGTTTAAGGCAACGGTCTTGAAAACCGTCGACTGTAACAGGTCCATGAGTTCGAATCCCATCGCCTCCGCCATTTTTATACGACAAAGCCCTGATTATTCAGGGCTTTGTCGTTTCTGGGGTTTGGAAAAGTCCGCCAGCCCACACCCTGGATGGGCCCCTGATTTTCAACCATCCGCCAATGTTTCGGAGACGATGCGCCGGTTCGGTGTTCATCGCTTATTCTGCGCAGCATCAAGGGGGATATCGAGGGTGAAGGTTGCGCCCTGTCCGGCCCCGTCGCTGTGCACGGTCAAGCTGCCACCCATTTCCTGCGCGGCTAGCGCGCAGCTGTGCAAGCCAAAACCGTGACCGTCTTTGCGAGTAGTGAAACCATGGGAAAAGATACCCGCCAGGTGCTCTGGCGTAATCCCATTGCCGTTGTCGGCCACCGTGATACGCAATACTGGCCCTTCAGCGAGGGCGACGCCGAACGTGATGCACGGGCTGCGATCGATCACGCCGTCCAGCGCCTGCTTGGCGTTTCTGATCAGGTTCACCAGAATCAGCAACACCCGGTGCCGATCCAGCGCCAGCAGGGGCAAGTCCGCAATCTCCTTGACCACCGTCACCTCCTGGCGCGTCCGTGATCCGGCGCTCATGCGCAAGGCATCATCGATTAACTCTGCAACCGGCACTGTCTCCACGATACTGACGGCAACGGCATAGGACTGCTGGGCAGCGACAATGGTCTTGATGTGGTCGATGCCCTTGGTGAGTTGCCCGAGTTCTTCGATGATGCCTTGCTGCTCTGCCGTCACCACCTCTGCCAGCTTGAGCAGGTAGTTGGGCAGCAGCTTTCCTTTGTGGTCTTTGGTGAGAAAATCACTCAGATCGTTGACGTGTTCGCTCATCATCTTAGCCACCTTGCCCAGCCCCTGGGCTTTGGAGGTGCGCATCTGGCTGCTGACCAGCTCTGCCGATACGTTCACGCTGTTGAGGACGTTGCCGACGTTGTGCAGCACCGTCGTGGCGATTTCAGCCATGCCCGCCTGGCGGGACTTTGCATTCAATTCGGCTTGCACCTGGCCCATGCGTAGCGCCGCGCGTATTCGCGCCTTGAGTTCCAGGGGCGAGAAGGGTTTGGCGATATAGTCATCGGCGCCACTTTCCAGCCCGGAGACGCAGGCCTCGCTGCCGCCGCGGGCGGTCAAGAGGATCACGGGCAAATGGGCAAAACCGGCGCTGGCTTTGATTCTGGCTGTCAGGCCAAAGCCGTCGAGTTCCGGCATCATCACATCCGAGAGGACGACATCGATGGGTTGGCGCTGCAGCAGTGCCCAGGCCTGCTCTCCATCGGCGGCGGTGGCGACGATGTAGTCGTTGTGCAAAAGCTCGCTGAGGTAGCTCAGCATTTCCGGGCTGTCATCTACCACGAGCACTCTGGATTGCAGGGAGCGCTCCGAGTGCTGCTCGTCGTTTGCGCCCTCCATCGAAGCACAGTCATTGCTACTGCCCTGTCGACCGTCGTCGAAACGCAGGTGGCGCTGCTCGGTTGTGCTCGGAGAGGATCGCTCGTGCATGTTGCTGGGTCCGGCCGGCACGGTACTTTGCTCGGCCCCCCGCGGAAGTCGAACAAAGAAACACGAACCCCGCCCGGGCTCGCTGTTGACGCCGACTTCGCCTCCCATCAGCTCGACCAGATCCTTGACCAGGGCGAGCCCGATGCCTGTGCCGCTGTAGTGGCGCGTGGCGGAATTGTCAATCTGGGAAAAACGCTGGAACAGCAGCGGCAGTTTGTCAGGCGCAATGCCAATGCCCGAGTCCTGCACCGCAAGTTCAAATCGCTCGCCCTCAAGCGCAGTGACTGCCAGGTGCACGGTGCCGCCAGCGGGCGTGAACTTGATGGCATTACTCACCAGGTTGAGCAGAATTTTCTCGAAATGCCGGGGGTCCAGGAACACCGTGCCAAGGGCAGGATCGATGCTGCAGGTCAAGGTGCAACCTTTGCCCTTGGCGACCATGGCCGCATCCTCGGCCAGCACGCCAACCGCCTTGTTCAAGTCAATCGGCGCCGGACACAGCTCAAACTTGCCCGCTTCGGCCTTGGAGAAATCGAGAATGTCGTTCACCCGGTTCATCAAGCGCAGCGCGTTGCGTTGGGCGCGCTCGATTTGCACACGCCAGTCCGCCGGCGGCGTGGTCGTCGCCGAGAGCTGCTCCAGAGGTGCGAGAATGAGGGTCAGCGGGGTGCGCAGTTCGTGGCTGACCGTGGCCACAAAATCGCTCTTTGCCTGGTTAGCCGACTCGGCCTGATTGCGCGCCTGAATCAGTTCGACCGCCTGCACCTCCAGCACCTCGGTCTGCTGGTGCAGTTTGTCGGTCCGTTCGGCAACCATTCGCTCCAAAGAGGCCTGGACCTGCTGTCGTTCGGCCTCGGCCTCGGCCTCCAGCACCCGGATGCGCAAGGCATTCTCCTGGAACACCCGGACGGCACGGGTCATGATCCCAATCTCGTCGCCGCGTTCGGCGCTGGCGATCTCGGCGTCCAGGTCGCCGGCCGCCAGCCGACGCATGACCGAGGCCAGGGCCACGATGGGCTGCGCGACAAACCGCGACGTGCTCCAGGCGATGGCGCCGGCTATCAGGATGGCAACGGTACCCGCGACGATCGTCGCAAGCATGCCACGATCCTTGTGAACCAAGGCGTCCGAACGCGCTTCGCCAGCGAAGCGCGCAACCAACAGGCCAGCGCTGCGAGCCTCGTTGCGAACCTGGTCGCGCGCGTCGCTCAAGGCGTTGCTCGCCTGATGGAATCTGGCGAATGCCGCCCGGTAGCCAGCTATCTGCTCGCTGACCGTCAGGGGCGTGGCATTGGTCTGCGGCCCCACGGACGAAGGGAGCACGCGCGCGAGACGGGAGAGCTCGTCCAGGATCTTGTCGACAGCGCCGGCGACTTCGGCCGACGGTGACAGGCGAAACGACAAGGTCTGCGCCTCCAGGGTGGCAACCCGCTCGGCGAAACGCTTGGACAGCGCGGCTGCATTTTGCAGCAAACCGGTGGCTGCCTGAATGTCGCTTGCGTCATGGGCAACGTGCTCATCCACTTCAGCCAACATCGCCTCAAGGCGCTCAGCCACCTCCCCGACGGCGGCGAGCTGCCGCAAAGCCTCGCCTCCCCGCAGCTTGGGCGCCTCGCCAAGGTGCTCGACCGCCACGCTGGCAGCAGTGACCGCCGTCGCCAACTGGTCCAGAGTCTCCATCTCCAGTGGCGCCGCCATCAACTCACGCAACTGCTCGACCACGGGCGGCAGTGCCGCGCAGGCGTTCCGCGCCGCAGTAGCGGCCGCCCCATCACCGGTCACCAGCAGCTTGGCCACATTGGCGGTGATGATCCGCTCACTGTTGCGCAGGATGTCCAGGATGCGATGGGCGCTCTCGATATTGCTCACCCGCGCCTCGTGATCAGCGGCGCGGGATTGAACCCCCTTTAACCCATCGGCGATGCCCTGTTCGACGAGGATCGTCGCCTCTCGCATCCGGCCGTAGTGGGCTGTCATGTTTTCCGTTTCGCCATCCATGGTCAGGGTCGCCGCGCGCAAGGCGGCGATCGCCGCGGCGAGCCTCTCCAGGCTGCCCTTGAGCGATTGCGCCTCTGCCACTGGAATGGCGGCGAGGCCGGTGATGGCCGTTGCCACCATGCCTTCGGCCTGAGACAAGCTTTCCTGGTCGCGGGTGGCAATGAAGTTTTCCACCCGCCCGGTGGCCCCGTTGACCGAGGCCAGGATTTCCGCGGAATGGCTGGCGGAATCCACCGCACCTACCATGCCTCGCAGGCCGTAGAGGTTCACGAGCGATACCGTCAGCATCAGAAACACCAGCGCGGCAACCGCGAGGCCAATCCTGACGGCAATGGGCCTGTTCGTGGCTGATTTGAATGCCAGCATGGCGCCTGGCCCTCTCGCCCGCCGCTACTGCTTCGTCACCTCCGGCGAAGGCGCCGTCTTGTTGATGGCCGCGTCGATCATCGCCGCAACGGAAGCCTGGCTATAGGGCGGATTGGCGGCGCCGCCCACCGGCATCGTGGCGAGCCAGGTGTCCAGGTCTTTAGCATCGATGCGTACCAGAGGCACCTCGACGAACTTCGGCACCTGCTTGCCCGCCAGAATCTGCTGGGCCACCCAGAAACCCACCTGGGAGACGCTCGGGGAGGCGGAGACCGAGACGGTCTCGTAGCCGTTGGCATCGCGCTCCTGTTTCCACAGGGCAAGTTCGTCCTGACGATTCCCCATCACGATAATCGGCAAAGGGCGTCCCGCCGCCTTGAACGCCATGGCCGCGCCATAACCGTCGCCCCCTTGAGTAGCGACGGCATCGATGTTGGGCAGCGACGGCAGCGCCAGCGCCACCTCCTTGCGTGCGACAGAAGCCGTCCAATTCCCGTACACCGTCTTGGCGAACTTCAGGCCCGGATAATCGCCGGCGGCCTTGCGAATGCCGTCGCTGATGTTTTTATCGGTGGCATCGCCGGCAATGCCGCGGATCTCTAGCAGCGTTCCCTTCCCCTTGAGGCGCTCGGCGATATAGTCCATTTCCACGCGGCCCATGGCAGACCAGTTGTAGTCCACGGTATAGACGCAGGGTTCGGTGACCAGGCTGGCCATGACGACCACCACGATGCCGGCGTTGCAGGCATCCCGGATCACCCCGTTGAGAGCCGTGTCGGACGCCGCCAGAATGACGATGGCGTTGGCGCCCTTGACGATCAAGTCCTGGATATGGGCCGCTTGTTCCGATGCCGAGTTATTGGCGCTGACCACCGGAGCCTCGCGGATCAAGCCATCCTTTTGCGCTTGAACCGCAATCTCCTGCCAGTTGCGCACCATCACCTTGCGGAAATCGCTGCCCGCGTAGGAGTTGCTGAAAGCAATGCTATTGCTTGCGGTAGGGCCGCTGGCGATGCCGCCGTCAGCAGCTTGGGCTGGATTGGCGGCAATCATCGCCAGTCCGGCCACGCAGCCGGCGAAGCGCCACACGATTTTGTGGATCGGTTTATTGTTCATGCTGTGCTCCATGTGCGTGGGATTTACCGAAATTACTCCACCCGCACTTGCCGACAGCCTGGACCGACTGTTTGATCTGGTTGAAGAAATCGGCCTGCGGATTGGATCGCCGACCATGAAGAACTAACACATACAGACTCCTTCCTTGGCGGCCGAGAATAGAAACCAATGCACTGCTGTAGAAGTGATGAGCATAGCCTCAACGTAGACCCTTCGTTGGAAAGGTGACGTCAATTCGAAATCCGGGCAAAAACCTACAGTTCTTTCAGCCAGTGAAAGGAGTTCGTAGGTGGTAAAGCCAAAAAATCAGCCCAACCACCAAAATAGACGTCATTACACATCGCTTTCGCCATTTGCTTTTCCGTGCCTGGCATTCAGAATGCCGGCTTCGGTTTCAACATAGGTACACCGCTATGGCAAAACCTCCCCTGCCCCTCAAGGAAAGAAAAGTGACCAGCAAAACCATTAGCTCTCTCGTCGCGGCAATCATAGGCGTCGTCCTGTTGTGCGTCTTCTTTGGCAGTTGGTACACGGTCGATGAAACCGAGCGTGGTGTGCTATTGCGCAACGGTGCACTGGTCGGGGTGGTGGAACCGGGGTTGTCATTCAAGACGCCATTTATCGAGTCTGTGCGCATGATCAGCACACAGAGCCAGGTCACCTCTTATGACGACCTCCAGGCCTATAGCAAGGACCAACAGTCCGCGGAGCTCAAAGTGTCCGTGTCCTGGCACATCGCGCCTTCCGATGTGGCGAAGGTCTACACCCAGTTCAAGGACCTTGAAGGCATCCGGGACCGGATGATCAGCCGCCAGGTGCCGACACAGGTGGAAAACGTGTTTGGCAAGTTCAACGCCGTGGCCGCCGTGCAGAACCGCGTGCAACTGGTCAACGACATTTCCAGCGCCATCAAGGCCACCATTACCGGGCCTGTGATCATCGACAGCGTCCAGGTCGAGAACATCGACTTCAGCGACGCCTATGAAAAAGCCATCGAAGCGCGCATGGCGGCCGAGGTGCAGGTCAAGACCCGCGAGCAACAACTCGCCACCGAGCAGGTTCAAGCCCAGATTCGTGTAACCCAGGCCCAGGCGGAAGCCGACTCGCAAGTGGCCCAGGCCAAAGCGGATGCACAGGCCACCGAATTGCGCGGGAAGGCTGAGGCCGAGGCCATCAAGGCACGGGCCCAGGCCCTGGCCAGTAACCAGAACCTGGTGGAACTCACCAAGGCCGAGCGCTGGAACGGTGTGCTACCCACTACCGTGCTGCCAAACAGCGCCCTGCCCTTCATCGACATCAAGTAACTCAAAAGGCGCGGCCAACCCTGGCCGCGCCCGCTTCCTCCCCACTCGCTCCCTTCCCAAGACATTGATCGTCTCGTTAGCGCTACACTTACTGACTGATGAACACGACGTTCACCGTTTGCAGGGAGCTCAACGTGTACCCAGGTAAAAACAAGCCGACGCAACCCTCGATACGCCGATTGCAGCTCCCCTCCCTCGACTCACGTCTTGAGCATTTCTCCCTACTCGGGAACTCACCGACTCCTTCGACAAGCGTTCTGAACGGGAGATTAGTGTGACGACCATTATCAAAAAATATAAATGGCCCGCCTTATTGGCTGTCGCGCTTATTGTCTTTTGCGCGTTGATATTCTTTTTGATCAAGTCATACACGTACGATTCATCGACCTACTTCGAATCCCGTGACTTCATTCGCCAACTCAAGCAATCCGACGCCAACTGGAACGTCAAAATCCTCAGGAAAAAGATCGGCGTCAACAACAACCTGTCGCTGGTACCGCCACCTGAGGCGGCCGGTCGATGGCTGCAGTTGGAGCAGCTCAATAGTTCTGGCCCGCTGGCGGCTCTTTGGGCGTCGAGACGGCAAGGCTATGTGGATGCGGTCAAGAACAAAACCACACTGGTCGATCAATTCCAGCAACACAACGCCAATCTACGCACCTCCCTGGATGCGCTGCCGATTATTGAGGACGACATTCAAACCCTGCTCAAAGAGATACCGTTCGAAAGTCCTGCGGAGCGTCAGGCAGCGGCCTCCAATGTTCTTGAACTGACCCTGACGACGCTGGAGTACGCGCTTTATGTCACCTCAGACAAAGCCAAGGAAGCGCAGAGCCAACTGAGTGGACTGGAACATTACATCGACCAGTTGCCCCCGGCCTCTCGGCCCCTCTTTATCACCCTGACCCAGCACGTCAAATCCATTATCGAGGAACAACCGGTCGTCAATGACCTGCTTGACCGCATCAGTGTTATTCCCGTTGCCCAGGAACTGGACAACATCAATGAGCTGTTGAACGAGACCCAGCGCAGGACAGCCGCAACGGACCGTCAATATCATATCTACCTGGCCGTGTGTGCCAGCCTCATGGCGCTCTTGATGATCTACCTGGCGGTGCGGCTGGTTCGCAGCTACTCCGTCATCAACCAAATCAACCAGGAACTGAAGTCGTCCAATGAGCGGCTCGAGGAGCGAGTGCAAGAGCGTACTCGCGAACTGAAGGAGGCCGAACGCGAACTGGTGGACGCCGCACGGATGGCGGGCATGGCCGAAATTGCCACGAATGTGCTGCACAACGTCGGGAATGTGCTCAACAGCGTGAATATTTCAGCGGACCTGGTGACGCGCAAGTTGAAGAGCAGCAAGACGCAGGGGCTCGGCAAAGCGGTAAAAATGATGAACGAACATGCCGACGACTTGGGCCGGTTCATTACCCAGGATGAAAAGGGTCAATTATTGCCCCGCTACTTCAACGAACTGGTGGACTCCATCGCCGCCGAACAGGCACTGCTGATCGAAGAACTGGCGCAACTGACCAAGAGCATCGATCACATCAAGGAAATCGTCACCACTCAACAAACCTATGCCGGGGCCGCCAGGCTGATCGAAGCGCTCACTATCAGTGACCTGTTTGAAGATGCACTACGCATGAACTCGGGCGCGCTGAGCCGACACCACGTCACCGTCATTAAGGATTACCAGGACGTCCCGCCCATCATGGGTGACAAGCACCGGTTGCTGTTGATCCTGATCAACCTCATCAGCAATGCCAAGTTCGCGATGTCTCATGTCAACGATCACCCGCGGGAAATGACACTGGGAATCCGGACTATCGATGGAACGACGTTGAGCCTCAGCGTCAAGGATCGCGGCGAAGGCATTGCGCCCGATAACCTGGCCCGCATCTTCAACCACGGGTTCACGACCCGCAAGGACGGCCATGGATTCGGCTTGCACAGCTGCGCCTTGGCGGCGGTTGAAATGAATGGCCGACTCCACGTTCATAGTGAAGGACCCGGGCAGGGAGCAGAGTTCACCTTGGAGATTCCACTGGAACCGGCACGCCCCTGATCAGTTGGCGAACCTGACCACTGTAGGAGCGTGCCCTCGGAGCTATTTCACATTGACAGGCCGGCTGCCACGGTTCCTTCTGGCCGGCAATGCGGCGGCGTAGGCCAGCGCTTCCTCACGGGAAGCAAAGGAACCCAACCGGTCGGCCTGGGTGCAGACCCGCCACGGGCCGCTGTTTACGCTGAGCACGTCATAGCCGTTGATGTGCATTTTGGTCAGCATCGCAGTACTCATAGTGACCTCCGTTCGAGGTAAGCCAGGGTTACGTCGTCTACCTTACACTCAGTTTGCGCACCAGTGCCGACCGAGCGTCGTAACCTTCATTGACGCCCCAGGCCCATCAGTGGGAATCCGAATCCCATAGCCAATCCCACAAACCCGGCAAGTGCACCGCCTGGGTGGTGTTCTTGACCGTGCGAACCATTGCCGCTCGCTCCAACGCCTGGCGGTCATCATAGAAGGGCTTGGCGTCGGTCCTCACGCCCGTGTCCCGGGCGGCGTCGAGCAGGATCTGCAAGTATTCCCGAGTGTGGCGGGCGGTATAGCGATTGAGGTCGTGAAAGGTGACCACCACCGGAATCACCCCATCAACCGCAGGCAACTGCCCTGCGGCGATGCCTTCGCGCACCTCGGAGAGCTGGCGCGTCAGATTCATTCGCCGTCGCGGGCTGAGGGTGATCCCCCAGACCTTGCCGTCGTTGGCGCTCAGGTCGGTGAGCAATACATGCAGTCCATGGCGCTGGTAGGCGGCGAAGGTACGCCTGTCGTAGCTCCAGAACGGCGGCCTCACCAGGCTAGGCGCCGCACCGGTGACCGCCGCGATGTCGGCGCCGCCATTGACCAGCGACTGCTCCAGTTCATCAGGATTCAGGAACCGGTGATTGGTGTGCCAATAGGTCGCCGTATGAAAGCCCAGCACGTGCCCTTCTTGCTGCTCACGGCGCATCAACGACCGGCCGATATCGCTTCCGCCGGCCCGTGGCGCGCGGGTTTGAACAAAGAAGACCGCCTTGATCCCGGGCTGCACCGGATTGTCCAAGAGAGCGTCCAGGACCTCCTCGCTGGGGTTCCAGAAACGCGCTGCGCTGGGACCGTCATCGAATGTGAGCAGGAAACGGATCGGAGGTTGCGCCCGCAGGTCTTGCTCAGTCTGCGGGGTCAGTTCGACGGGAGCGCCTATGCAGCCCGACAGCCCAGTGGCAAGCGCTACGATGGCCAGCGCCCTGGCGATGATTCTCATGTTTTGCCTTAAATGAATGCCGTACTTCGTTGCCTTTGATCCCTGGCCCACGGTCTTGAAGCTCACCTTGGAGAAGGTTAACCGGGTTTGGTTCCTGACAGTGAGCGCCGGCCTGAATTTGACCGTCTGGAAATCCGATGGAATTTTCCGCACCGCTCCGTATCCATCCGTATAGAACTAATTAGGGAGGATTTATGGGCGGGCCATCGCTTTACATCATCGACTACGTGCTCCATGGCGAGCCGAAGTCATTCATCATTCGCGCTGAAGTGATGAATAACTCCGAAGCTTGGCATTGGGCCAGTTGCGACGCGGGTGTCGGGCGCATACCCAAATTCGGGCGGGAAAAGGTCAAGCGGGTTTCAAAACCCCTGGCTGAAAAATACGGCATTACCGACGTACGCTGGCGAGCGAGCGTCGCGCCGTCCTGGATCAAGGAGTCCGGCTGACTTAAATAACCCAGTTTCCGGCGCACCGGTTGTCCAGCCGCGCGCCGGATTCTTCGACAGATCCGAAATAACTCAACTACGCTTATACAACAGCATAACCCGCATCTGGCGGGCTTAGTGCTGCCTCATCAACCCTGAATGGAGGTGTGACATGTCCGAAAAAGAGTCCATCACCACGCTGCTTACCTTACTGGAATCGCGTCAGGCAACGCTCACGGCGGCCTGCAAGGAAATCGCCGACTGGGTCGATCACCAGGGCGGGCACCCCACGGCGCTGCGCATCCGGGACCGGCTGAACGACATCGACAAAGATGCTCCGTCGATCCAGAGCGCATTGACCTCGCTCAAGCCTGTCGAGCGGCCATTGCCAAAATTCCGCTAACGCTTTGCGACAGACCGTTCCCCTGAGTTCTACCGGTTGGAAAGCCGATGGAACGAGGGCGTTCTTTGCGCCTCGATATTGATATGTATCGGCGTAAAGAACCGCGAAAGGGAGAACTCTCATGAATGCCAAAGTCCTGCTGTTAATCGCCTGCGCCTGCCCCACCGCTGTCATGGCGCAAGGTTGTGATGTCATCACGCGCTCCCAGAGCCAATCGGTACCGGCGATTGAATCCCACAGCTGCTATGAATACAACGGCATGCCCGCCGAGACCTTGGACTGGTCGTGCAGCAATGAGAACAAGGGCACGGTGAGCACCCAGAAGAGTAAGGTGGAACGTTGCGACGAGGGGTATGTAGCGACGTGCCAAGCCAGACTGACGCAAGAAGCCCTGGCCAATCCGCGCTCGACCAGTAAAGACCGTACGGGTGGGTCCGCCAACATTCCTGACAATGCGCAAGTCACTTGGTACTACTACGGTGCCGAGGATTTGGAACAAGCACAAAAGGACTGCGAAACCACCGGCGGCCGCTGGAAGAACCAGTGACTTCGCGATCCATGCACTTCCCTGTTATCAGCCCTTGCTGTGTTCCGGTGATGACGGGCCTTCCTTGATCCCTCGAGGCCCGGCCACACCCCAGATAATCAAGCCCAGCACGGGCAGGATAATCAGCAGCAAGGCCCAACCCGCCTTGGTTCCGGCAGACTTGTCGCTTCGAAAGACGCTGATAATTGCCCACAGATCCACCAGCAGCAAAAGCACCGCAACAGCGATCCAGAAATAACTGGCTAATTCAGACATGGCCTTATCCTCTTGTCGGTCTAAGGATTAGGCACAACCGCTTGGGCACCGTTCAAAGAATTTGCGTCTTGGTGATCGTGACCTCTATTGCCGCTCATTCAGATAAGCCACCCACTGCTCATAGGCTTCGTGCTGACGCTGGACTGCCTCTTCCCAGGCCGTCCCGGTCATCTGATGCACACAAATAAGCGTCATCATCTCTGATGTCGCCGCATCGAGCTCCACCAGAAGCTCCTGGGATTTGACTTTGAAATCTTCAACGGTGGTCATTTCTTTTCTCTCCCCACTGCCAGGGGCTGGCCATCCACCCAATGACACATGGATTCTTTTTTTCGAATCTGATTCATTCGGGGCGATGACCGGTAGCACGCGCAGCGCTGGCGCTCGACTTGATTGCAGGGCCTGGGCCCATCCATGGCCTGAAATGAACTCAGTCATTCCCATCTCGCCGAGGTCGTATCGAAATATGCTCCCGAAAAGTCGTTATTTGAGTGCACGGGTGATGCCGGGCTCAAATATTGCAGTTATATTTCAGATATATGACAGTCACTGATCGAGCAAAGCTTATGAAAATTCGAGCGACCGTCATCTGCGAGGAGAACCGCCATATTCTCCTGGTTCGCAAAGCCAACAGCCGCTGGACATTGCCTGGCGGTTCCGTTGAGCGCGGTGAAACCCATGCTGGAGCTGCCATTCGAGAACTGGCGGAAGAAACCGGCCTTGACGTCGAAAACCTGCTCTACCTGATGCAAATCTATGACGGTGAAACCGAACACCACGTATTCGAAGCCTCGGTCAGCGACTCAACGGCGGCCAGGCCACAGAATGAAATCAGCGATTGCCTCTGGCATCCGCTGGACGCCATTGCGCAGCTGCAGATGAAAAGAGGCACGCGGGAGATTCTTGAGGCGTTTCGGCGGCGGCTATGAGGAAACGGTTGGCAGCAAACGCGACTGCCAGACCGTTCTGGCGCTATGGGTTCACTTTTTGTTCCAATCGGTATTGAGCGGATTACTCACGGTGTTCTTTTCTTGTGTGTAGGTCCCGTTCTGCTGAGCAATCGCCTCGCCGGTATCGACAATGGCGTTCTGGATAAATACGTTTTCTGCGCCGCCGCGGATAAACGTAAGCTGGTGATAAGCCGTTTTATTTCCCCAGTCTGCGGAAGGCAGGGAGATAAACTTTACCGTGTACGTCTCGTCACTGTGTTGTCCCTGCAAGACATACACGCCGTAATGATTCTCTCCTTGGGAGATGATTTTATACAGTCCGTTGCTGTAGTAATAAATCTCTGCATCGGGAAAGGGTTTCTTATCGTACATCTTCCGATAATGCAGCACCTGCTTGAATGTCGGTTCGCCAAAGTTTACGGCTAACGTTTTCCCATCCCGGGATGCCACTTGCGCTGCATGTGCACCATTGCCAGTTATCAAGACCACCAGGCTCATCATTGCGATTGTTTTCAATTAATACCTCTCCATGGTTAAAAAGATTTCCATACAAGACAGGGGGCAGGAGCCCCATGGCCGCGGCATTAACATCGATAACCAGTGCTGCTGGAATGCCACATCAGGCCAACCCACCTGTTGATCTCAACGCAAAGTGTAGCGGCGCTCGTTAGGAAAAAAACGCGGACTCGCTTTGGGCTGCACTTGGCTTGTTGCTAGTGTGTGCCTTCAGTGACAGGTTTGCGGACAACCCGCAGATTTTACAGCGCAGAAACGAACAAGGGTTTGCATTAGCTTTCGCCCGCAAACCCTTGATTTTAGATGGTGCCCGAAGCCGGAATCGAACCGGCACGCCCTTACGAGCGGGGGATTTTAAGTCCCATGCGTCTACCAGTTTCGCCATTCGGGCGGTAGCGCGGTCAAGCCGTTTGGAGCGGGCAAACATCTGATTTGCCAGGATCCAGCCGGGTGCAGCAGAGGGAGGAATATATACATCCCTCCCCGCCGAAGCAAGGAGGCCTCGGTCCTTTTCAAGACAAAACCTTTCACTGCTTCGTAAATAAAAAAGCTCCGTAAATCAAAGATCTACGGAGCTGTTTTAAAGTGGAGGCCGAAGTCGGAATCGAACCGGCGTAGGTGGATTTGCAATCCACTGCATAACCATTTTGCTATTCGGCCTCAAGACGTTTGATGCAATGCAGCCACATCAACCGCGTACAAACCTGATCAGGAAACAGGACACTTAGTAAGCGCTATCTCCTTGAAAACATTGAGATTTTTTACGTCTCTGTGCGTTCGATGGGCGCAATTATGTACTCATTTGCCTAGGCTGACAACCCCTTGATTTCAAAAAAAATTGTCTCTTGATCGACCTCAGGCCGACACTCGGAGGTGACTGCTTCAGGGTTATTGCGCAGCTATGGGAAGCAAGCGCCCTCGCCTCGGGTCATCCACGGTCTAGAGCAAAACGGCATTGTGCCCGGAGGGGCCCGCTGCATTTTTTTCTTGCCCAGATCGACGCACTGTCGGATAAGACACGGCCTTAGTCGCCTCTTCGAGTCTGTCCATGCCCCGTGCCGGTATCCCCCAGGGTTCGAGCGTCCGCTTACTGATCTACCTGTTGTTTGCGATCCAGTTGGTTTCCATGGGCGCGATGGAGATGAGCGGGCCGTTCTGGCCCGTTCACCTGCGACAACTGACCCGTGATGACGCGGTGTTCAGCTTCGCCAGCACGGCGGTGTATGTCGGGCCGATGCTGGGCATCATCCTCACCAGCGCGTTCTGGGGGCGGATTGGTGATCGCTACGGCCACAAACTGATGATGATCCGCGCGCTCGCAGGCTTGTCCCTGACCCAGCTCGGGCTGGCGCTGTGCAACGACATCTGGGTCATCCTGGTGTTGCGCTTCCTGCAAGGTGCATTCGCCGGCTATATCGCCCCGGCCCAGGCCTATGGCGTCAGCATCGAGGCGCCATCACGGCGGGCCCGGTTGTTTGCCATCCTGCAGATTTCCACGAATGTCGGCTCATTACTGGGGGCGGTGGTGGGCGGGCTGATCCTGGATCATGCGACGTTTTTCTGGATCAACATCGTGGCCTCCGGTTTGTGCGCGCTCTGTACCGTGATTGCGGCCCTGACCCTCCCCCATGTAGCGCCCCCCAGGAATGAAGTGGCCGCCAGGCCCCGCTCCGAACCCTTGCGCCAAGGGCTGTATAACCCGGCGACCTTATCCTTGCTGGGCATCATGGGCCTTCTGCTGCTGGCGAGGATGCTGCCGCAAACCTCGTTTTCGCTGTATGTGAGCTCGACCTTCGACGTCAGCAACGCCATGGTCGGACTTTGCTACGGGTTGCTCGCCCTGGGCTTCATCCTGTGCGCCACTGCCTGGTCGCGCTATTTCGATCAGCGCAACCCGACGCAAACACTGCACGCCATCACTGGAGTTGTGATCGCGTGCATGGCCCTGACCGCCTTGGCCAGCCTGACCCGCCAGCCGCTGGTCTTCGCCCTGGTCTATTTCGTCTGGGGCCTGCTTTTGGGTGCAACCACCCCGGTGCTGACCGCGCTCATTTCCAAAAGTACCGACAACACACACCAAGGCCAGGTGCTGGGGCTGGCACAAGGTGTTTCACAGACGGCATCCATTATCGGCATATCCCTGGGCGCATTACTCAGCCAGGTCTACGGCCTTCAATACACGTATCTATACGTCAGCGTTGCCTATGCCCTAGTGCTGATGCCCCTGATGTTGCTGCGCTCCCGGCCACCGGGGATGCCGGATCGGGCAAGCGAATAACCTCGCGAAGCGATTTGCCCTCACCTGAATGCATGATCGCGGCCAAGATCGACCTTGCGCGGCAGTGAGCGCCTCCACTACCATTGGGAATACTTCTCACTCTCAAAAAAATACAAACAGCCATGAGCGATCCAGGGTCAGCGACCAACGATTGTCACCTGCGCACCATTGCAGACCTCTACAGCGGACACCATGGCTGGTTGTACGCCCGACTCTATCGGAAACTGGGCAACGCGCTGGACGCCGCAGACCTGGCCCATGACACCTTCATCCGCATTCTCGCCTCGAAGGTCGCAATCATCGAAGAGCCTCGGGCGTACCTCAGCTGTGTGGCCGGTGGGATCCTGGTCAACTGGTTCCAGCGCAAGGCGCTGGAGCGCGCTTATCTCCAGGCGCTGGCGTTATTGCCCGAACCCGAAGCCCCCTCCCCGGAACGTCGTCTGCTGGTGCTGGAAACCCTGCATGAGATCGACGCCATGCTCGACACCCTCCCTGGGCCGGTCAAACGGGCATTTTTGTTATCGCAAATCAGCGGCCTGAAATACGCCGACATCGCCAACCAGTTGGGGGTCTCGCTGATCACGGTCAAGCGCTACATGAAGCAAGCGTTCCTGCACTGCCTGATGCTGGTGGACTGAATGAGCCCTCGCGATAGTCATACCCTCGATCCGTCCATCCTCAACGAAGCAGCCGACTGGCTGATGCGCCTGAGCGAAGGCAGTGTCAACGACGCCGAGCGCCAGGCATGGGAACACTGGCGCAACAGCAGTCCGGCGCACCAGCAAGCCTGGGCGCGCGCCGAATTGCTGTTGAGCAAACTGCAAGGCTTGCCGCCCGCCTTGGCCATGCCCTCGCTGGACCGTCCCAGCAACCCCGAGCGCCGTGCCGCCATGGGCAAACTGGCGGCCTTGCTCGCGTTGGCGCCGTTGGCCTGGGGCAGTTGGAAGCTCAACGACTGGCAACAATGGACCGCCGACTACCGCGCACCCGTGGGCGAACGCCGTGACCTGACCTTGACCGACGGCACCCGCGTCACGTTGAACACCGACACCGCCATTGATGTGTATTTCGATCAGCGTCAACGCCTGCTGCTGTTGCGCCGTGGCGAGATCCTGGTGCAGACCGCGCCGGACCCGTCCCCCATCACCCGGCCGTTCATGGTGGAAACCAGCGAAGGTCGGATGCAGGCCCTCGGTACACGCTTCAGCGTTCGCGAGGAAACCGGACACACCCGCCTCGCCGTGCTGGAGGGCGCCGTCAGCATCCAGCTCAAGGGCACCCCTGGAAAAGTCGTCGAGGCCGGCCAGAGCAGCGGGTTTAGCGCGTTTGCCGTTGACGGGCTCAAACCTGTCGATAAATCGGTGCTGGCCTGGACCCAGGGCATGCTGATGGCTGACAACATGCGCCTGGCCGATTTCGTCAGTGAACTGGCTCGCTATCGCAACGGCATCCTGCGCTGCGACCCGGCCATTGCCGATCTGCGGATTTCCGGCGCGTTCCCCCTCAACGACACTCGACTCACCCTGAACATGCTTGCCCGGACTTACGCCATCAACATCAATTCGCGCCTGGGTGATTACTGGATCATGTTGGCGCCGGCGTGAGTCCGGGAAAAAATTCGTCTCAGGGTGATACTTTTTTCGATCCTGGCTGGCTAGAGAACAAACCCTCTGAACAGGATCATTACGCCATGCCCGTTGCCCGCCCCCTGCGCTCGGATCGTAAGCTGAATCTGGCGATTCGCAGCGCGATGCTCAGCGTTGCCCTTTCGACCTTTAGTCCAGGCAGCTGGGCCGCACCGGGTGCGGCGCTGGACAGCGTCGCCAGCCAGTCCTACAACATTCAGCCCGGCCCCCTGGGGCCAACGCTTTCGGCGTTCGCCGTACAAGCGGGCATCGCCTTGTCGTTCGAACCGTCCCTGACCCAAGGCCTGAACAGCCCGGGCCTGTCCGGCCAGTTCACGGCACGCGAAGCGTTTAGCCGGTTGCTGGCCGGCAGTGGCCTGGAGCTGGTGGCTCGCGACGATGGCAGCTACACCCTGCAAAAACGCAACGCCAACGGCGATTTGACCCTCTCGGAAACCACCATCAGCACCACCGAAGCCCGCCCCGGGGATTTGCCACCCGCCTACAGCGGCGGTCAGGTCGCCCGTGGTGGCCGGGTGGGCCTGCTGGGTAATAAGGATCTGATGGACACGCCGTTCAGCGTGAGCAACTACACCTCGGCCCTGATGAAAGACCAACAAGCCGTGACCGCCGCCGATGTGCTGGAACGTGACTCCTCGGTGCGCTCCACCGGCCAGACCGGCGGCATCGTCGACTCGTTTTTCATTCGCGGCTTTCCCGTGGGCGAAGGCAACCTGGGGGAGCTGGCGTTCGACGGGGTGTATGGCGTGGCCCCCAACTATCGGGTGTTCACCGAGTACGCCGAGCGTATTGAAGTAATCAAGGGCCCGGCCGCCCTGCTCTACGGCATGTCGCCCAACAGCGGTGTGGGCGGTGTCATCAACATCGTGCCCAAGCGTTCGCTGGACGAAGACTTGACCCGCGTGACCGCCAACTACGCCATGGACTCCCAAGCGGGCGGGCATGTCGATATCAGCCGTCGTTTCGGCGAGGAGCGCCGCTTCGGCGTGCGGGTCAACGGCAGCCTGCAAGGCGGTGACACGGCGATCGACAAGCAGTCGCGGGATGTGGGCATCGGCTCGATTTCCCTTGACTACCAAGGCGACCGATTCAGGACCAGTCTGGATCTGATCAGCCAGGAAGAACAATGGGACGCCCCTTCCCGGCCGTTCCAAATCGTCAGCGGCGTCGAGGTGCCCTCGGCGGCCAACGGGCGCAGCAACGTCACCCAGGAATGGGCCTGGTCGAAGACGCGCGACAAGTCCGCCTTGCTCAGCGGCGAGTACGACCTGAGCGACAGCCTGACGGTTTTTGGCCACCTCGGGGGCGGAAAGTCTGATGTGGCGAGGCTGTCGGACCAGACACCGACGATTCTGAACAGCGCCGGGGACACTCGCTCGACGCCCGGCTACTACAAGTTCGAAGTGGAGCGCTACACCGTCGATGCTGGCGCCCGGACTCGCTTCGAAACCGGCCCGGTCAGCCACAGCGCCACCTTGCAGCTCAGCCGTTACCGCGACGAACTGCGCCGGGGGATCAATTCGGGGACGCCCCTGTTCTCGAATATCTACCATCCGGTGGAAAGTGACAAACCGTCCATATCCTCGCCGGATGTCACGAAAATCTCCGACACCGAACTGTCGGGCCTCGCCCTGGCCGATACGCTGTCGATCCTTGACGAACGCGTTCAAGTTACCTTGGGACTGCGCAAGCAACGTGTCGAATCGCATAACTACAACAGCACTACCGGCGCACGCACGACGCCGTCCTATGACGAAAGCGAAACCACACCGTTGTTCGGTGCGGTGATCAAGCCTTGGGAACACGTGTCGTTTTATTACAACTACATCGAAGGACTGAGCAAGGGCGATACGGCTCCCGCGACCGCTAACAACTCTGGAGAAATATTCAAACCCTATATCTCTCGCCAACAAGAGGTCGGCGTCAAAGTCGATTACGGCTCCTTCACCTCGACCCTGGCGCTGTTCCAGGTCAAGAAGCCCAGCGGCGAGCTGTCCAATGGCGTGTTTTCGGTCCAAGGCGAACAACGCAACCGTGGCATCGAGCTGAACATGTTCGGTGAGCTGCGCGAAGGCACCCGCCTGCTGGGTGGCGTCACCTTGCTGGACGGTGAACTGACCAAAAGTGGCACCGCGGCCAATCGCGGCAACAAGCCGGTGGGCGTGCCCGAAGTGCAGGCCAATCTCTGGGCCGAATGGGACACACCCTGGATCCAGGGCGTAACCCTCACGGGCGGTGCGATCTACACCGGCAGCCAGTACATCGACCAGGCCAATACCCGTGAACTCGACCCGTGGACCCGTTTCGACGCGGGCGCTCGCTACAGCACCGTGCTGGATGGCCGGCCAACCACCTTCCGCGCCACGGTGCAGAACGTCTTCGACCGCGAGTACTGGTCCGGCGTGGCCTCCTATGGCGCGTTCTCCCAGGGCGCACCGCGCACCTTGCTGCTTTCGGCCACGGTCGACTTCTGAGTTTCCCGGCCCCGACAGCGCCTGCAACGCTGCCGGGGCCGCTCTTTGACAAGGTTTCAACGATGCCCCTCCCATCTCGAACACGCTCATCGCTCACCGCTTGGCTGCTGGGATCGGTTGCCCTGCTGCTGAGCGGTTTGGCGTTTTCCGGCACCGCGCCGGACAGCACCGCCAAAACCACGGTGACCGATTTGCTGGGCCGCCAGGTCCAAGTGCGCATTCCCGTACGCCGGGTGATCCTGGGCGAAGGCCGCCAGTTGTATCTGGTGGCAGCCCTCGACACCGCGAACCCGCTGCGGCGCATCGTCGGCTGGCGCAAGGATTTGATCCAGTCCGACCCGGACACCTACGGCGCCTACCTGCGCCGTTATCCGGAGATCGCCAAGGTGCCAACGTTCGGCGGTTTCGAAGACGGCACCTTCGACATCGAGCAAGCGATCAGCCAGCAACCGGACGTCATCATCCTCAACATCGAGGCCCAGCACGCCACCGAAGACGCCCGCTACATCGAGAAGCTAGACGCGCTCGGCATCCCGGTGGTCTACGTGGATTTTCGCAATAACCCGATGCAGAACACCGAGCCGACCATGCGCCTGTTTGGCCAGTTGTTCGGTGAAGATGCACGCGCCGAGGCATTCATTGCTTTTCGCAACCAACAGATCCGGCGCGTCATCGACGTGATCGAGGCCCGCCAACCGCCCAGGCCCAAGGTGTTCATCGAACGCATCGGCGGCTACACCGACGATTGTTGCCTGAGTTTCGGCAATGAAAACTTCGGCCGCTTCGTCGAGCTGGCCGGCGGTCACAACATCGCCAGCGCCATCATTCCCAACACATTCGGCCAGTTGAACGCCGAACAGGTCATCGTTGCCGACCCCGCGCAGGTGATCGTCACCAGCGCAAACTGGCAAGCCTTTGCGCCGGATGGACACTGGGTCGGCGTCGGACCCGGTGCCGACCTGGCCGAGGCGCGCCGCAAACTGCAATGGTTCACCCAACGCCCTGCCTACGCGGGGATCAAGGCCCAGCAAACCGGGGACTTTCATGCCGTCTGGCATCAGTTCTACAACAGCCCGTACCAGTTCATCGCCATCCAGCAACTGGCCAAGTGGTTCCACCCAGAACTGTTCGCCGACCTTGATCCCGATGCCACGTTTCGTGAGTTCCACGAGCGCTTCCTGCCAGTGCCCTACGAGCCTGGCTACTTCGTCAGCCTCAAGCCAACGCAGGGCCAGCCATGAACGAGCGTCTCGAACATCTTGCCCTGGGCACGATCTATCGTGCGCAAGTCTGGCGCAAACGCTTGATCCTGGTCGGGCTGGGGCTGTTGCTGTTGTTCAGCGTGCTGTTGGACCTGGCACTCGGCCCTGCCAGCTATGGCCTGGAGGAAGTGCTGGGCGCGCTGTTTTCACCGCAATCCGCTGCGCCACAGGTGCGGGTGGTGATGTGGGACATTCGCCTGCCGGTGGCGCTGATGGCCGTCGCGGTGGGCGCCGCGTTGTCCCTGGCCGGCGCGCAGATGCAGACCATCCTCAACAACCCGCTGGCAAGCCCGTTCACCCTCGGCATCTCGGCGGCGGCCAGCTTCGGCGCGGCCTTGGGGCTGGCGTTTGGCGTGGCGTTGGTGCCGGTGATTGCCCAGTACATGGTGCCGCTCAATGCCTTTGTCATGGCGATGCTCTCGGCCCTGCTGATTCACGTGTTGAGCCTGCGCCGCGGCATGACCAGCGAAACCATTGTGCTGTTGGGCATCGCCCTGGTGTTCACCTTCAATGCGCTGCTGGCGCTGGTGCAATTCTTCGCCACCGAGCAAGCCGTGGCCGCCGTGGTGTTCTGGACCATGGGCAGCCTGACGAAGGCCACATGGCCAAAACTGGGGGTGATTTGCCTGGTGATCCTCATCACCTTGCCGATTTTTGCCCGTCGCGCCTGGGCCATGACCGCCTTGCGCCTGGGCGATGAAAAAGCCGCAAGCTTCGGCATCAATGTGCGCAAACTGCGTTTGCAAACCCTGGTCATGGTCAGCCTCCTGGCATCATTTCCGGTGGCGTTTGTCGGCACCATAGGCTTCATCGGCCTGGTGGGACCGCACATAGCGCGGATGCTCATCGGTGAAGACCAACGCTTTTTCCTGCCGGCATCGCTGCTGACCGGCGCCTTGATCCTGTCGGCCAGCTCCGTGGTCAGCAAGACCCTGATACCGGGGGCCATCTTTCCCATCGGCGTGGTCACGTCGTTGATCGGCGTGCCGTTTTTCATCTCTCTCATTCTTGGCGGGAAGAAGCAGTCATGGTGACGATTGAACTGGCGGGCCTGGGCGCCCGTTATGGTAGCCGGGCGATTCTCGACGCAATCACTACGCCGATGTTCTCCGGCGGTGAGGTGGTGGCGGTGGTTGGCCCCAATGCAGCCGGTAAATCAACGCTATTCAAGCGTATCGCGGGGCTGATCGACGGCCCCGGTCAGGTGCGGCTGGAAGGGTCGCGCAATGGTCTGGACGGCATCTGCTATATGCCGCAGAACCTCAACGCCAGTGCCCGGCTGACGGTCTACGAATCGGTGCTGCTGGCCCGCAAGCAACGGGCACCGGGCTGGGTTGTGCAAACGGACGAACTGGAGATCGTGGACCGCACCCTCGAATCCCTTGGCATCAGCGACCTGTCGTTTCGCAACCTGGGTGAGTTGAGTGGCGGGCAGCAGCAACTGGTGTCCATCGCACAGACCCTGGTGCGCGAACCCGAAGTGTTGCTGATGGATGAACCCACCAGCGCCCTGGACATGCGCCGTCAGGTCCAGGTCCTGGCGTTCATGCGCGCCCTTGCCCGCCAACACGCAATCATTGTGTTCATCGCCCTCCACGACCTGAACCAGGCGCTGCGCTTTGCCGACCAGGTGCTGGTCATCGCCCAGGGCACCCTGCAAGGCAGCGGCCCGAGTGAAGAGGTGATCACCGAGCAGATGCTGCGCACGGTGTATCGGGTCCAGGCCCGGATCGAGCAGTGTTCGAGGGGGGAGCGGCACATTATTGTGGATGATGTGGTTTGAGGGCTGTAACCGAATCCTGTGGCGAGGGAGCTTGCTCGCGCTCGACTGCGCAGCAGTCGTAAATCGGACAATGCGGTATGACTGAAAGGTCGCGTTGCCTGCGTTGGGGCTGCTTCGCAGCCCAGCGGGAGCAAGCTTCCTCGCCACAGGGAATTCAGGTGCCTGGAAGGGAGCGAACTATCGAGCAGTCGCAGCCCACCGTCATTATGGGTAACATACCGGCCTTCCCGCAGCCCTTCTGCGACCTGCCGAATAAGCCTATTCCATGCCTTTTGAACTCAGCGTTGATCTCACCACCCTCGCTATCCTTGCCGTTGTCGCCTTCATTGCCGGTTTCATCGATGCCATTGCCGGAGGTGGCGGCCTGCTGACCACGCCCGCCCTGCTGACGGCCGGCCTGCCGCCCCATCTGGTCCTGGGCACCAACAAGCTCAGCTCGACCTTCGGCTCGGCCACGGCCAGTTTCACCTTCTACAAGCGCAAGCTGTTCCATCCCCGGCAATGGACCCATGCCCTCGTCGGCACGCTGGTGGGTGCCCTGGCCGGCGCAATCGTCGCCCATTACCTGCCTGCCGAATGGCTGAACAAAATGTTGCCGGTGATCGTCTTCGCCTGCGGCCTGTACCTGTTGTTCGGCGGCACGCCCAAGGCGCCGCTGGACAGCGACGCACCGATCAAAAAGACCTGGCAATCGACCCAGGGCTTCAGCCTGGGTTTCTACGACGGTGTGGCCGGCCCTGGCACGGGTGCGTTCTGGACGGTCAGCAGCCTGCTGCTCTACCCCATCGACCTGGTCAAGGCCAGCGGCGTGGCCCGTAGCATGAACTTCGTCAGCAACATTGCGGCGCTGTCGGTGTTCATCTTCTCGGGACAGGTGGACTGGATCATCGGCCTGAGCATGGGCCTGTCGGTGATGGTCGGCGCGTTCTTCGGTGCCCGCACCGCCATCAGCGGCGGTGCCAAGTTCATCCGACCAGTGTTCATCACCGTGGTCCTGGGCCTGACCGTGCGCCTAGCCTGGCAGCACTGGTTCAGCGCGGCCTAGTCGTCGCGCCACATAAAGGTCGATCAGGTAGCGAGCGATGGAGCGCGAGGCCGGCAACGGCGGCAGGTGGTGGACGTTGAACCACTGGGCGTCCTCGATTTCATCTTCCTGGGGCACGATGTCGCCACTGGCGTATTCAGCGTGAAAGCCCAGCATCATCGAATGGGGAAACGGCCAGCACTGGCTGCCCATGTACTGGATGTTCTTCACCTCGATGCTGACTTCTTCGCGTACCTCGCGAATCAGACAATCCTCCGCCGACTCGCCCGGCTCGGCAAACCCGGCCAGGGTGCTGTAGACGCCCGTGACGAAACGTGGCGAACGGGCCAGCAGGACTTCATCGCCGCGGGTGATCAGCACGATCATGCTCGGCGAAATCCGCGGGTAATGCCGCAAATCGCAGGCATCACAGTACATGGCCCGCTCCAGCGGAATCTGGCCCATGCGCTTGCCGCAACTGCCGCAGAAACGATGCTCCCGGGCCCAGGTGCCGATCTGCGCCGCGTAGCCCAGCACTTTGTACAGCGTGTGGTCGTCCTCGAGCATGAAGGCCCGCAGGCCTTTCCAGTTGCAACCGGGGATGTCCAGGGGACTGTGCAGTTCCAGCAGGTAGACCGGCTCGCCATCCAGGTGGCCAATGCCGTGCTCGGCGAGGATCGACAGGTCCTGGCGCTTGAGCCAGTCGCGGGGAAACAGCGCGCCGTTGTCATCGAACAGAAAGCCTTCCGGGCTGCGGGCCACGGCCCAGCCGCCAGGAAGATCGGTATCGAGTACTGCGGTGGTCCAGCGTGAAATCATGGTCAGTCAATCCAGAAATTCGGGTTTCTGTTTGCTCATATGGGCGGCCATGGCCACGCGAAGGTCGGTCGATTGCAGCATGGCGGCGTTCCACGTAGCGACGTATTCCAGCCCGTCGTCGATGCTGTGGTCGCGCATGTAGCTGATCATGGCCTTGGTGCCGGTCACTGCAATCGGCGACTTCGCGGCGATGTCCCGGGCGATGCCCATTACACCGTCGAGCAGGCTGGCGGCATCACTGTAGACACGATTGACCAGGCCGATGCTGCGCGCTTCGTCGGCACCAAAGGTGCGCCCCGTATAAGCGAGTTCACGCAGCATGCCGTCCCCGATGATCCGGGGCAAGCGTTGCAATGTGCCAACATCGGCAGCCATGCCGATATCGATTTCCTTGATGGAGAACTGGGCATCCTCGGCGGCGTAGCGCATGTCGCAGGCTGAAACCAGGTCGATGGCCCCGCCCAGGCAATAGCCCTGGATGGCTGCGAGCACGGGTTTGCGGCAATTGTCCACGGCGTTGAACGAGGCTTGCAGTTGCAGGATCTTGCGCCGCAACAGGCGTGCGTTGCGGCCGACGTCCTTGCCCAGTTCATTGGCCACCCCGGCCAGCATCATCAGGTCGATGCCGGAGGAAAAATGCTTGCCGGCACCGCTGAGCACCACCACCCGCACCGCGTCGGTGTCATCGATCCATTGGAAAATCTCGATGATCTCGGTCCAGAACGCGGCGTTCATCGCGTTGATCTTTTCCGGTCGATTGATCTGCACATGGGCGATGTTGTCTGCAAGTTCGACGTTGAACGCTTGATATTGTGCCATGGCAGTGATCCTTTACCGGCTGAAAAGAGGCCTGAACTATAGCAAGTCGGCACGACAGGTCGTAGACAGTGCATCGGCCAAAAGCGGGACTGCTCGCCTTTCATGAAGATCGACCCGTGGCGAGGGAGCTTGCTCCCGCTGGGCTGCGCAGCGGCCCCAATTTTTGTGAGCGCTTCGCACTCAAGCGGGAGCAAGCTCCCTCGCCACAAATGCATCTCGGCTCTAAAACCGTGCAGCATTACCGGCTCGACGGATTACTCATCCGTCTTTAGCTGCCCATCCCAACCCCCACCCAGCGCCGCAATCAATTGCACACTGGCAATCAACCGGCTCTGTTGCAGGCTCAGCACGCTGCGTTCGTTGCTCAAGGCAGTGGCCTGGACGGTCACCACATCGAGGTAGGCAATCAATCCGGCCTTGTACTGGTTCTGCGTCAGGCGCAGGGACTCACGGGCGGCATCGAGGGCTTCCTGGCGCACGCGGGCTTCGTCTTCCAGCACTTTGAGCTGGATCATGTAGTTTTCCACCTCGCGAAAACCGTCGAGCACGGTCTGGCGATAGGTGGCCACGGTCTGGTCGTAGGCGGCGACGCTGCGGTCGACTTCCGCCGAACGCTGGCCGCCATCGAATAGCGTCATCGCCAGTTGCGGCCCCACCGACCAGAAACGGTTCGGCACGCTCACCCAATTATCGTAGGTACTGCTGCTGTAGCCGCCACTGAGGCTCAGGGTCAGGTCCGGATAATAGGCGGCCTTGGCCACGCCGATGTTGGCGTTGGCGGCCATCACCGAGCGTTCGGCCGAAGCGATGTCCGGCCGCCGCTCGAGCAGTTGCGAAGGCAGCGCCACCGGGATCTGCGGCAACGAAGGGATGTCCTCGGTTTCGGCCAGGTTGAATTCGGCCGGTGGCAGGCCCATGAGCACGGCGATGGCATTTTCGAACTGGGCCCGTTGCCAGATCAGGTCGATCAGGTCGCCCTGGGTGGTCTTGAGCTGGGTCTGCGCCTGGGCCACCGCGTCCTTGCCGGACACACCCGCGCGGTACTGGTTTTCGGTCATCTTCAACGAGCGCTGATAGTTGTCGACGGTGGTCTGCAACAGGCGTTTCTGTTCATCGATTACCCGCAATTGCAGGTAGTTCTGCACCAGCTCCGACTGCTGGCTCAGGCGCATCGCGGCGAGGTCGGCGAAACTCGCTTGTGCGCTGGCCTCATCGGCTTCCAGCGTCCGACGCAACTTGCCCCAGACGTCCGCCTCCCAGCTGACCCCGGCCTGGGCACTGTAGGTGTCGCGGATCCCGCTGGCCGAGCTGCTCAAGCTCGAACTGCTGCTGCCGGTGCCCTGGCTGGAGCGGTTCTTGCCGACGGTCAGGTCCACCGTTGGGAAAAAGGCCCCACGGGCACTGCGCACCAGCGCCCGGACCTGACGGTACTGGGCTTCGGCCTGGGCCACGGTCTGGTTGGAGGCGTTGAGCTGCGCTACCAGGCCATTGAGCTGCGCGTCACCGTACAGTTCCCACCAGGCACCACGGGCCAAGGCGTCACTGGGGTTGGCCTGTCGCCAGCCTTGGGCCTCCTTGTACTGCACCGGCGCGGCGGCGGGCGGGCGCTGGTAATCCGGGCCGATGGCGCAGGCGCTGAGCAAGGCCACGCACAATGCCAGGCTCAGCGTTCGCGAGCCTCGGGCGGTCATCAGCGCGGCGACAAGGTTGGAAAGCGAACGGTCGGTCATAGCGGAGTTTCCAGGGCAGCGTCAGTGCGCACACCGCGCCAGCGGTTGAAGCGATGGCGCAGTTTATCGAGATACAGGTAAACCACCGGAGTGGTGTAAAGGGTCAGGACCTGGCTGAACACCAGACCGCCGATGATGGTCAGGCCCAGCGGCCGGCGCATCTCCGAACCTTCGGCGGCCCCCAGTAATAGCGGCAAGGCGCCAAGGATTGCCGCCAGCGTGGTCATCAGGATCGGGCGCAGCCGCAGCAGGCAAGCACTGCGGATCGACTCCAACGGCGTCTGACCGCCACGCTCCAGCTGCAGCGCCAGGTCGATCATCAGGATCGCGTTTTTCTTCACCACGCCAATCAGCAGGAACAGCCCCAACAAGGAGATCAGGCTGAACTCGCCGCCCAGGGCATAGATCGACAGCAACGCACCGACCCCGGCCGACGGCAAGGTGGACAGGATGGTCAGCGGATGAATGTAGCTTTCGTACAGCACACCCAGCACCAGGTACACCGCCAGCAACGCCCCGAGGATCATGAACGGCTGGCTCTTCTGGGTGGCGGCGAATGCGTCGGCAGTGCCGGCCATTTTCGCGATGACATCCTCGGGCAGGCCGACTTTGGCGATGGCCCGTTCGATGGCGGCGGTGCCCTGCTCCACCGTCACGCCTTCGGCCATGTCGAAGGAGATACCCTCGGAAGCGAACTGGCCCTCGTGGCTGACCCGGTCGTCCTCCAGACTGTTTTCATAATGGGCAATGGCCGACAGTGGCACCCGCGCCCCGTCGGCGGTAATCACCTGGACCTGCTCGAGGGTCTTGGGGTCTTGGGCGTACTTGGGATTGACCTCCATCACCACCTGATACTGGTTGAGGCTGTCGTAGATGGTGGAAATCTGCCGCTGGCTGTAGGCGTTGTTCAGCACGGTGGTGACCATGTCCATGTCGATGCCCAGGCGCTTGGCCTGGTCGCGGTCCACCACCAGCGTCACCTGCTGGGCGCCACCGCCGTCCCGGGCGTCGATGGCGGTCAGTTCCGGCAACGCCCGGAAAGCCGCCACCACCTTGGGATACCACGTGCGCAGGGAGGCCAGGTCACCGCTCTGGAGGATGTAGGAATATTGCGAGGTGGTCTGCTCGCGGCCACCGCCAAACTGCAGGTCCTGGTCGGCCATCAGCATCAATTGGCCACCGGGGACCTTGGGCATTTCCTTGCGCAGGCGTTCGATGACTTTCTGCGCGGAAATCCCGCGTTCCTTGATCGGTTTGAGACGCACCAGCATGAAGGCATTGTTGGTGCCGTTGTTGCCACCGATGAAACCGGCGACGCTCTGTACCGCCTCATCCTTGAGCACGGCGCGGCGAAAGATTTCCATCTTCGGTTGCATCACATTGAACGACAGCCCGTCGTCGCCGCGCACGAAGCCGATCAGTTGCCCGGTGTCCTGCTGCGGCATGAAGGTTTTCGGCACCACCACGTACAGCGCGACGTTCACGCCGATGGTCACCAACAGGCTCAGCAAGGTCAGGCGCCGATGGCGCAGCACCCAATCCAGGCTGGTGGCATAACCACGGACCATCCGCTCATTGAGGCCCTGGCTCCAGCGCTGCAAGCGGTTCTCCTGCCCCGGCACGTGGGGCTTGAGCCAACGGGCACAGAGCATCGGCGTGAGGGTCAGCGAAACCACCAGCGAGACCACGATGGAAGCCGCCAGGGTGATGGAGAACTCACGGAACAGACTCTCGATGATCCCGCCCATGAACAGGATCGACAGGAACACCGCCACCAGCGAGACGTTCATCGACAGCAACGTAAAGCCGACTTCTTCGGCGCCCAGGTAAGCTGCCTTCATCGGCGGTACGCCTTCGTCGATGTGCCGGGAAATGTTCTCCAGCACCACGATGGCGTCGTCCACCACCAACCCGGTTGCCAGGATCAACGCCATCAGCGACAGGTTGTTCAAGGAGAAGCCGTAGAGGTACATCACCGCGAAGGTGCCCACCAGCGACACCGGCACCGCCAGGGTCGGGATCAACGAGGCGCGGAAGTTGCCGAGGAACAGGAACACCACCAGCACCACCAGGGCCACGGCGATCAGCAAGGTCATTTCCGCTTCATGCAGGGTGGCCTTGATCACCGGCGAACGGTCCATCGCCAGGTTCAGCTTGACGCTGGCCGGCAACACCGCCTGCAACGCCGGCAACTGGGCCTTGATCTCGTTGACCGTCTCGATGATGTTGGCCCCGGCCTGGCGGTTGATCACCAACAGCACGGCGGCATCGTTATTGAAGAAACCGCTGTTGTAACGGTCCTCGACGCTGTCGGTGACTTTCGCCACGTCCTTGAGCCGCAGCACCGAGCCGTCCTGGTAGCGGATGATGAGTGTTTCGTAGTCCTTGGCTTTCTCCAGCTGGTCGTTGGCCTGGACCTGCCACATGCGCCGGTCGTCCTCCACCGAACCCTTGGGCCGGCGCACGTTGCTATCGGCAATGGCGGTGCGCACATCGTCCAGGGCCACGCCGTACTGGTTGAGCAATTGCGGTTCCAGCTCGATGCGGACTGCTGGCAGGGAGCTGCCGCCGATCTGCACCTCACCGACACCCGACACCTGGGACAGGCTTTGGGACAGGATGGTGGAAGCCAGGTCGTAGAGCTGGCCTTTTTCCAACACGTCCGAGGTCAGCGACAGCACCATGATCGGCGCCTGGGACGGGTTGACCTTCTTGTAGGTGGGCATGCTGCGCATGCCGCTGGGCAACAGATTGCGCGAGGCATTGATGGCCGCCTGCACTTCCCGGGCAGCGCCGTTGATGTCACGGTCCAGGTCAAACTGCAGGATGACGCGGGTAGAACCCTGGCTGGAGCGGCTGCTCATGGTGTTGACCCCGGCGATGGCGCCGAAGGACCGCTCAAGGGGCGTTGCCACCGTCGAAGCCATCACCTCAGGGCTGGCCCCGGGCAAGTTGGCCTGGACCACGATCACCGGGAAATCCATCTGCGGCAGCGGTGAAACCGGCAACAGGCCGAAACACACGCCGCCGAGCAGCATGATGGCGAAGCTCAGGAGCATGGTTGCCACGGGGCGGCGGATGAAGGGGCCGGAGAGGTTCATGGGCGACAGCCCCAAGCTTCGAGCGGCAAGCGGCAAGCTAAAGGCGCGCACTGTAGCTGCTTTTCTCTTGCAGCTTGTAGCTTGCTGCTTGAAGCTACGCTCGCCGCCGTCATACCTCTACCTCTTTCACGTCTGGCTTGGCGAATCTGCGTCCCAACCGATCAAAGGCCAGGTAGATAACAGGCGTCGTGAAGAGCGTCAGCACCTGGCTCACCAACAACCCTCCCACCATCACCAAGCCCAGGGGCTGGCGCAGTTCGGCGCCGGAGCCGGTGGCGAGCATCAGCGGCACGGCACCGAACAAAGCGGCCAGGGTAGTCATCAGGATCGGCCGGAAGCGCAGCAACGCAGCCTGGTAGATCGCCGTCTGCGGGTCCATGCCCTGGTTGCGTTCGGCGTCGAGGGCGAAGTCGATCATCATGATCGCGTTCTTCTTGACGATGCCGATCAACAGGATGATGCCGATGATCGCGATCATGCCCAGGTCATTGCCGCTGAGGATCAACGCCAGCAAGGCACCAATGGCCGCCGAGGGTAATGTGGAAAGAATGGTGATCGGGTGGATATAGCTCTCGTACAAAACGCCCAGGACGATGTACATGGTCACCACCGCCGCCAGGATCAGCAGCAAGGTACTCGACAACGACGCCTGGAACGCCTGGGCCGCGCCCTGGAACTCGGTCTGCACGCCCACCGGCATGCCGATGTCCTGCTGGACCTTTTCAATCGCCTCCACCGCATGCCCGAGGGCCACGCCCGGCGCGAGGTTGAACGACATCATCACCGCCGGGAACTGGCCGATGTGGGCAATCGCCAGTTGCGCTTGACGCTCCTCGACACGGGCCAGGCTGGACAAGCGGACCTGGCCGCCGTCGGTGGTCTTGACGTGAATCTGCTCCAGCGCCTGCGGCCCGATCCGCTCCCCGGCCTGGGCCTGCAACACCACGCGATACTGGCTGGCCTGGGTGTAGATGGTGGAAATCTGCCGCTGGCCGAACGCGTCATACAGCGCATCGGTGATGTTCGAAACGGATACGCCCAGCCGTGAGGCGGCGTCGCGATCGATCACCAGGTAGACCTGCAGGCCCTTGTCCTGCAAATCGCTGGCGACGTCAGTCAGTTCCGGCTGGTGACTCAGGGCTTCGACCAGCCGGCCGCTCCAGAGGCTGAGCAACTCGGCGTCCGGCGAGGACAGGCTGAATTGATACTGGGTCCGGCTGACCCGGTCTTCGATGGTCAGGTCCTGCACCGGCTGCATGAACAGACGGATGCCCACCAGGCGATCCAACTGCGGCTGCAAACGGGTAATGATCTCGGTGGCGCTGTCATCCCGTTCGCTGTGGGGCTTGAGATTGATCAGCAGCCGACCGCTGTTGAGCGTGGCGTTGTCGCCGTCCACGCCGATGTAGGACGACAGGCTCTCCACCGCCGGATCAGCGAGGACTACCTTGGCCAGTTGCTGCTGGCGCTCGCTCATGGCCGCGAAGGAAATCGATTGCGGCGCCTCGGAGATGCCTTGGATCACTCCGGTGTCCTGCACCGGGAAAAAGCCCTTGGGCACGGCCAGGTACAACACCACCGTCAGCACCAGGCTGCCTACGGCCACCAACAGGGTCAGCGGCTGATGCTTGAGCACCCACTGCAATTTGCGCCCGTAGGCGGCGATCAACCAATCGATCCAGGCCCCGCTGGCGCGGTAGAAACGGCCCTGTTCCTCTTCCTTCGGCTCGCGCTTGAGCAAACGGGCGCACATCATCGGCGTCAGGGTCAGGGACACCACCAGGGAAATCAGGATCGCCACCGCCAGGGTGATGGCAAACTCGCGGAACAGCCGCCCCACCACGTCAGCCATGAACAGCAGCGGGATCAACACCGCAATCAGCGACAGCGTCAGGGAAATCAGCGTGAAGCCGATCTGCTTCGCGCCCTTGAGCGCGGCCTGCAACGGGCTGTCGCCCTCCTCGATATAACGGGCGATGTTCTCCAGCATGACAATGGCATCGTCCACCACGAAACCGGTAGCGATAGTCAGGGCCATCAGGGTCAGGTTGTTGATGGAAAACCCGGCCAGGTACATGACGCCGAACGTGCCGATCAGCGACAGCGGCACGGCCACCGAGGGGATGATGGTGGCGCTGACACGGCGCAAGAACAGAAACGTCACCATGACCACCAGGACGATGGCGATCAGCAACTCATGCTGCACATCGGTGACCGAGGCGCGGATGGTCTGGGTACGGTCGGTCAGTACGGTGACGTCCAGGCCGGCCGGCAGGTTGTCGGTGATGCTCGGCAGCAGGGCCTTGATCCGGTCCACCACTTCAATGACGTTGGCCCCGGGCTGGCGCTGGATGTTCAGCAGCACCGCCTGGTTTTCGTTGGCCCAGGCGGCCAGGCGTTCGTTTTCGGCGCCGTCGACGATCTGCGCCACGTCCTTGAGCCGCAACGGCGCGCCGTTGGCGTAGGCCAGGATCAGTTCGGCGTAGTCCTTGGGCGAGGTCAACTGGTCATTGGCGTCGAGCATCGAGACCCGGGTCGGGCCGTCGAAGTTGCCCTTGGGCTGGTTGACGTTGGAAGCACCGATCAGCGTTCGCACGTCCGCCAGGTTCAGGCCGTTGGCCGCCAGCGCCTCGGGGTTGACCTTGATCCGCACGGCCTGGCGCTGGCCACCGGCGATGGTGACCATGCCGACGCCGCTGATCTGGGCGATTTTCTGCGCCATGCGGGTGTCCACCAAGTCGTTGAGCTTGGGCAGCAGCATGGTCTTGGAGGTGATCGCCAGGGTCAGCACCGGGGTGTCGGCCGGGTTGACCTTGTTGTACACCGGCGGTGCCGGCAGGTCCTTGGGCAGCAGATTGGTTGCCGCGTTGATCGCCGCCTGCACCTGCTGCTCGGCGACATCCATGTTGATGTCGAGGTTGAAGCGCAGGGTAATCACCGAGGCGCCGCCGGAACTGGTGGAGGCCATCTGCGTCAGGCCCGGCATCTGCCCGAACTGCCGTTCCAGGGGGGCGGTCACCGCGCTGGTCATGACATCGGGGCTGGCGCCCGGGTACAGGGTCATCACGCGAATGGTCGGGTAATCGACCTGAGGCAACGCCGATACCGGCAACAACCGATAGGCGATCAGGCCAGCCAGGACGATGGCCAGCATGCTCAGGGTGGTGGCGACCGGGCGAAGGATGAACAGCCGCGAGAGGTTCATGCGCCGCCCTTTTTCGCCTTGTCGGCTGGGGCCGGTTCAGTCGGGGTCGCCGCCGTTTTGCCTTGCAGGTGCTCGGTCGGCGTGGTGGGCACGTCCTGGCTGTCGTTGACCACTTCCACTTCGCTGCCCTCCTTCAAGCGATCAGTGCCTTCAAGCACGACCCGATCACCCGCGGCCAGGCCTTCGGTGACCACGGTGTTTTCACCGTCGTTGGCACCGATCTTCAACATCCTGATGGTGACTTTCTTATCGCCCTCCAGGGCATAGACGAAGGTGCCATTGGTGCCGAACTGAATGGCCGCCGTCGGCGCCAGGACCACGCCTTTGAGGGTATCGGCCAGCAGATGGACGTTGACGAACTGGTTGGGGAACAGCGACTGGTCGCGGTTATCGTAGCGGGCCTTGAATTTCAAGGTGCCGGTGGTGATGTCGATCTGGTTGTCCAGGCTCTGCAGCACACCACTGGCCTGGAGTTTCACGTCGCCACGGTCCCAGGCTTCGACCGGCAGTTTCGCCCCGCTGCGGTAGCGGGCGAGCACGGTGTCGAGGTTGTTTTCCGGCAAGGTGAACACGACGCTGATGGGTTGGGTCTGGGTGATGACCGCCAGGGCCGCCGTGTCGTTGGCGGCCACCAGGTTACCGATGTCCAGTTGCCGCAGGCCGACCCGTCCGGAAATCGGCGCACGGATCTTGGTGAATTCGAGGTTGAGCTTGGCGTCGTTGACCGCCGCCTGGTTGGTCTTGACCGTGCCCTGGTACTGGCCCACCAGCGCCGCAGCCGTATCGAGGGTCTGCTTGGCGATGCTGTCCTCGGCATACAGGCCACGATAACGCTCAAGGTCCACCTGGGCATTCTTCAGTTGGGCCTGGTTCTGCAACAGCGTGCCTTCGGCCTGGAGCAAAGCGTTCTGGTACGGGCGTGGGTCGATCTCGGCCAGCAGGTCGCCGGCCTTGACCATCTGCCCTTCTTCAAAAGCGATCTTGACCAGTTCACCGCCCACGCGGCTGCGCACGTTGATGGTATTGAGGGCCGTGACCGTGCCCAGCGCCTTGTAATACAGCGGGAAATCCCCGGTGACCGCCGGCGCGACCCGGACCGGGATCGGCCCCGTTGCGCCGCCAAACCCTGGCCGCATACCGCCCGAGCGCCCTGTATGGCCAGCCGTAGCTTTCTGCTCTGCTCCAGACTTGTCCGGGCCTGCGGGCCAGAACTTCCAGGCCAGCAGCGCAACGACTACCACAACGAACAGGCCGAACAGCCAGCGACGGGAATGACGGGAAACAGAGGATTGCATGGAGTGATCAACCATTGGGCGCGTGAGCTTCTTTTACAGGAGGCTGAACGATAAGCACTGGCGGGTATTTAGCAAAGCGCCTTTACCGGCAATTTACCTTGGGCTTACCCATCGCAGAGTCGGCTAAAGCCTTGAAGCACAAATAAAAACGGCCTGGAGGTGTCCAGGCCGTTAATAATTGTAATAAATACGTTACTTGAGGACGGCGAGCGCAGCGTCGTAGTTCGGCTCTTCAGCGATTTCCTTGACCAGCTCGCTGTGCAGCACGGTGTCGTTTTCATCCAGCACCACCACGGCACGTGCCGTAAGGCCTGCCAGCGGACCGTCGGCGATGGCAACGCCGTAGTTTTCGATGAACTCACGACCGCGCAGGGTCGACAGGTTCTGAACGTTCTCCAGGCCTTCGGCACCGCAAAAACGTGCCTGGGCGAACGGCAGGTCGGCGGAAATGCACAGCACCACGGTGTTGTTCAGTTCGTTGGCCTGGGCGTTGAACTTGCGCACGGAGGTGGCGCAGGTCGGGGTATCGACGCTTGGGAAGATGTTCAGCACTTTGCGCTTGCCGGCGAGGCTCGCCAGGGTAACGTCGGACAGATTGCCTGCCACCAGGGAAAAGGCTGGCGCCTTGGATCCGGCTTGTGGCAATTGGCCGTTGACTTGAACCGGGTTGCCTTTGAGCGTGACTGTAGCCATGAACGGATTCCTTCTAACAGGTTTGAAAATGGTAGAGGGCGGAGTTAACCATGAAATGGCCAAACGACCTATGGCCGGACATAAAAACTCATGTCTTGGGTGCCGCCTGCAGGCACTGGCAAGCCCGGGCCTACAGGCCACCTTGCCTATTTAGTCTTGAGCCGCAGGAACGACTGGTGTAAATCCGCCGCCCAGCCATCGATCACGCCTTTGACGTCATCGGGTTTCATCACCTGGGACTCGTTGGACAACGGCTTGCCCGTGCCCTTGCGCACAACTTGGGCGACCACTTTATTGCTGGCACCGTCGAGAAATACCGCTTCGGTGCCCAAGGTGGTTTCCTGGTCGCGAATGCCGCTGGCAGTGCTGACCGCGGCGGCCACCAGTGCAATCGGCACCACCTCATAGGGCTTCAGGCCTTCGGTCTTGCTGCTGACTGCAGTAATGGCAGCACGTATCACCAATACGCCAGGCCCGGGGCTGGTTGCCAAGGGTAAGGACTTTCCCGCTTCTCGCTGGAGTGCCTGGTCGTAGTAGGCCGTGATGCCGGACAAGGTGGCCTGGGGGATCTTCACGGTCGGCTGGGGCTTGGGGTAAAACTGGGTCGGTTCGATATAGAGGCTGGTGTACTTGCCAAGATCGATGTTCGGATCGACCCAGCGCATCACCTCGGCACCCGACGGTGATTTCTCTTCCTTGAGCCGGCTGTAATCCCCCAGGAAACCGGAGTATTCATCCGGCTGGGTGACCTTGCTGGAGCAACCCGCCAAGGCGAGCGAGGCGATGCATACGGTGCCTATCATTGACGCGAGCTTCATGCTGTCACTCCTGTAAGCCACACGGGACGGGGGCGGGCATTACAGGTATAGCCAATGAACAGGTTTTTGCCCTGTGCTGGACAGAAGAAGTGATCAGCCTCGCTCGCGCGGGATCAGGCTCTGTAACTGCTGTGCGAGAAAGTCGGCGTCGAATGCGAACGTGTCCGGGTCCTTCAATCCGTTGGTGCGGCGCCATTGCCACTGCAACGAAGGCGGCTGGCAAACCAACGAGATGCTGCCGTAACGGGCCGCGGTCAACCCCATGATCGACAAGGAAATCTGCCCACCGGCCCCCATCACGTCCGGCACGAACTCCACCGGTTTGCCGGTAATGGACACCGTCAGTTTTTCAGTCTTGAAACTGGACGTTTCTGCCGGGACACTCGGCCCATGAGCCACGTACGCCTCTCGCTTCAACTCCAGGAGGTTTGGCGCAATGACGGGCGCCAGCCATTGCTCGATTTGCCCGTACAACGCCTCGATCTGTTCTGCCCACACCGCCGCCTGGGCCTGGTGCTGCTGTTTCTTGTGCGCCTCGCTGTCGGCGTAGTGACGAAGCATCTCGCCCAGTTGCTGTACATCGTCCATGCGCTGTTCCTCGATTAAGGCCGTACTGCGAAGCTGGATAATGACAGGTTCAAGACGGCGGCGTATGCAAAAGCCACGTTGCCCTGGCCGACGGGTTCTTCAGCGCAGCCGCGCCATGGCCAGGGTGTCTACCCAGCGCCCATCACGCACGGCATAGTCGCGCATCAGGCCTTCGGTTTCGAAGCCGAATTTTCGATACAGCCCGATGGCGGCTTCGTTGTCGGCGTAGACCGTCAGCTCGACCCGTCGCAGGTTCATCCAGTTGTCCGCCACATCCAGCGCTGCGGCCAGCAGCATGGAGCCCACGCCCTTGCCCTGCCAGGCCTGCGCCACACCCATGCCGAGGCTTGCGCAATGGGCACGACGGACACGGGTGTACTGTTCCAGCCCCAGATTGCCGATCACTTCGCCCTCGTGTAGGGCAACCAATTTCACCTGGCGTTCATCATCCGTTGCCAGGCGCTTGCGCCAGACTTCGGTGGATTGGAAAGGCATCTGCAGCACTTGGCGAGTGACCGTCGGGTCGTTGTAGAGCGCGGTGACACCGGCGATGTGGGCTTCAGTAAAGCGTGCGAGGGTGATGGTGGATTCAGGCATGCTGCTCTTCCCTGGAGCGTGGCTAGGCCAAGCACTATAACCTGCGCGCCTCCCCGTGGCATAAGTCCACACTGGACTTTCAGTGGACAAGAAATCCGCGCTCGGCATAGATCCTTTTGTGGGAGCGAGCTTGCTCGCGAAGGCGGCCTTGCAGCCGACCTGTCTCTCCAGCCTGTACCCCGCTCCCACAGGGTTCTGCGGTGGCCGCGTAATCTGCGGCCACTGGCCTACTGATGCTGCACTTGAACCATCGAACTCACCTGCACCCGTGCCAGCATTTGCTCCGCCCCGCCGCCCCGGCGCATGCCGCGTACCGGGCAGGCGTCGAGGTAGTCCAGGCCGACCGCCAGTTTCAGGTGGCGGTCGGGACGGGTCAGGCGGTTGGTTATGTCGAAGCTGTACCAGCCGTCGTCCAGCCAGGCTTCGGCCCAGGCGTGGCTCGCCAGGTGGCTTTCATCTTCGGTGCACAGGTAACCGGAGACATAGCGAGCCGGGATACCCAGGCTTCGCGCGCAGGCCAGGAACGCGTGGGTATGGTCCTGGCAGACACCCGCGCCGCCGGCAAACGCCTCGGCGGCGGTGCTGCTGACCGCCGTCGTGCCTGGGCTGTAGGGCATGCGGGCGGCCAGGCCGTTCATCAGGTCGGTCAGCGCCGCACGATCACGCCGAGTCCCACATTGCTCCAGGGCGAAGGCGCTGAGCACGTCATCGGCCTGGGTCAGACGGCTGGTGCGCAGAAACGGTAGTGGCGACTGGCTGTCTGTCTCCATCTCCACCGTCTGATCGATCTGCACCTGACCGTAAGCCGTCAGCACCAAGGCGCCGTGGGGCTCGTCCATGGTCATCACATGCAGGATATTGCCGTAAGGGTCGATCTGGCTGCGCACCAGGCGCGGCAGCTCCAGATGCCACTCAAGGATGCGCTGGCGCTGGCTGTCCTTGGGGGTCAGGCGCAGAAACTGGATGCTGGTGCAGACTTCATCGGCATAGCTGTAGGTGGTGTCGTGGCGTATGGACAGTTTCATACGACCTCCAGATAAGACTCATGAACGGTCTGGCCCAAATGACGGATCTGGCCAATGAGGTCGGTCAGCCACTGATGCAGGCCCGACGCCAGGATCTCGTCGATCCCGGAATAGCGCAGGCGTGCATTCAGCTCGGCGGCCAGGCGCTGGGCCGGACGGCCGTTATTGCCCGGCAGGCTGGCGAGGATGTGGTCCAGTTCCTCGATACAGGCATGCAACGAGCGCGGGACGTCGGCCCGCAACAGCAACATCTCCGAGACCTGTTCGGCATTGGGCGCGTTGCGGTAGATCTCGTTGAACGCCTCGAACGATGACAGCGCCCGCAGCAAGGCGCTCCACTGGTAATAGCCGCGCGCTGAATTGTCGCTGACTTCCTCCGACTCCTCGCCGAACATTTCGTAGCGTGCGTCCAACAGGCGCAAGGTGTTGTCCGCCCGTTCGATAAAGGTCCCGAGACGAATGAAACAATAGGCATCGTTGCGCATGATGGTGCCCGACGTCGCCCCGCGAAACAGGTGCGAGCGCTCCTTGACCCATTCGCAAAAATGGCTGATGCCGTAGCGGCCCAGGCCGTTGCTGGCGATGTTGCGCATTTCCAGCCAGGTGGCGTTGATGTTCTCCCACATGTCGGCGGTGATGCGTCCGCGCACGGCATGGGCATTGGTGCGCGCCGCCCGCAGGCAGCTATAGATGCTCCCGGGGTTGGTTTCATCCAGCGCGAAGAAATGCAGCATGCGTTCGGTGTTCAGGGCGTCATAGCGCGCGTTGTAATCGTCCAGCGTACCGGCCGCCAGCAGCGACATCGCCAACTCGGCATGACCGTCGCTACGTCCGGCCTGGGGCATCAGCGACAGCGAGTAACTGACTTCGAGCATGCGCGCCAGGTTCTCGGCGCGCTCCAGGTAGCGGGACATCCAATAGAGGTCAGAAGCGGTTCTTGAAAGCATGTCTTAGTCCTCCACTACCCAAGTGTCTTTAGTGCCGCCGCCCTGGGACGAATTGACCACCAGCGAGCCTTCGCGAAGTGCCACGCGAGTCAGGCCGCCTGGCACCAGGCGGGTTTCCTTGCCCGACAGCACAAACGGGCGCAGGTCGATGTGGCGCGGGGCGATGCCGCTCTCGACAAAGGTCGGACAGGTGGACAGGCTCAGGGTCGGCTGGGCGATATAGGCTTCGGGGCGAGCCTTGAGGCGGGCGCGGAAGTCTTCGATCTCCGCCGCGCTGGCGGCCGGCCCGACCAACATGCCGTAGCCGCCGGAGCCCTGGGTTTCCTTGACCACCAGATCAGGCAGGTTGGCCAGCACATGGGACAACTCCTGAGGTTTACGGCATTGCCAGGTGGGCACGTTCTTCAGGATCGGTTCTTCGGTGAGGTAGAAGCGGATCATCTCGTCGACATAGGGGTAAATCGACTTGTCATCGGCGACGCCCGTGCCGACCGCGTTCGCCAGCACTACATTGCCTGCGCGGTAGACGGCGATCAGTCCTGGAACACCCAGCATGGAGTCGGGGTTGAACGACAGCGGGTCGAGGTAGGCATCGTCGAGACGGCGATAAATCACATCCACCTGCCTGGGGCCGGCGGTCGTGCGCATATACACATGGTCGTCACGCACGAACAGGTCGGCGCCTTCCACCAGTTCCACGCCCATTTCACGGGCCAGGAACGCGTGTTCGAAATAGGCACTGTTGAATCGGCCAGGAGTCAGGACCACGGCGGTCGGATTATCCAGGGGGCTTGAGCTTTTCAGGGTGTCGAGCAGCAGATTCGGATAGTGGTCGATGGGCGCTACGCGTTGGGCGGCGAAGAGTTCGGGGAACAGGCGCATCATCATCTTGCGGTCTTCGAGCATGTAGCTCACGCCGCTGGGCGTACGCAGGTTGTCCTCCAGCACGTAGTAACTGCCATCTCCGTCGCGAACCAGGTCGACACCGGCGATGTGGGCGTAAATGCCCCGGTGCAGGTTCAGGCCCTGCATCGCAATCTGATAACCCTCGTTGGCGAGCACTTGTTCGGCGGGAATGATCCCTTCCTTGAGGATGTGCTGCCCATGATAGATGTCGGCCAGGAACATGTTCAGGGCCTGGACCCGCTGGATGCAGCCTCGCTCGACCATCTGCCATTCACTGGCCTTGATGCTGCGAGGAATGATGTCGAAGGGAATCAACCGTTCGGTGCCCTGCTCGTCCCCGTAGAGGGTGAAGGTGATACCGGCGCGGTGGAACAGCAGGTCGGCTTCGCGTCGGCGTTGTTCAAGCAGTTCAAGCGGCGTGTCCGCCAGCCAGCGTGCGAAGGCTTGGTAATGCGGGCGGCAGCCACCCTGTGCGTCATACATTTCATTAAAAAAAGCGTGGGGCATAGCCAACTCCCAGCCGCGTTCTACACGGCATTTCTTATTACTTCGTCATTCCAATGGTCTGGCCTTGCTTTGTTTTAATGAACCCTGTTTCTCCGTGCACCTCGATAGCAGTGGTCTCTGATCTGGCCTTTGCGTCTGGATGACGTGCGCCCCCTGATTAAATCTGCGTGGTCACTCCTACTGAATCCAGCGGTTCGGTGGGTTTCGCTGTTGAGGTGTAGCAAAGGCTGTGCCTAAGCGCGATGCCTCAAGACTGCGCTAGAAAAACCATCGCAAAGTTGTTTAAAAGCGAAATTTGTTTTCATTTATACGACAAAACACCGCGAGAAGGCTGAAACGTTTATTTCAGCCTTCTCCAGCGAACCCTGGAACGGGTCGAATAGGTGCAAAAAGGTAGGTGACAGGGATTCAACGCCCTGAAAGGGGGAAATTTTTACTCACTGCTTGATGCAAGCGCTCGGCTCCTGCGGCGATCGCCTTTTAGATCACGCTTGGATCAAGCTCACCGGTCCAGGCCAGCAAGGCTGCCAGCAGGAAAAAACTGCCGCAGGCCGTCTCCACTTTCTGCTCCCCAGCGGCCGAGGTTCGGTAGCAATGACCGAGGAAACACCCGTCTTGAAAATCGCCACTGCGAATAATGGCCGCCAATTGTGCACCGGCGTACTCGCGCAGCAGTTCGCCGTCGGGAACCTGTGGCGCCAACCCTTGCAGGGCCAGCGCGGCCATTGCCGCCGCGCAGGGATCGTCCGGCCCCTGGGGTTCGGACAGGCGATTGAGCGGTGCGTCCGAGCCCCGGCTGCGTTGCCAATACTGACACGACTGCATGGCGTCCTGGCTGTAAGGCGCACCGTACAACCTGGCACCGACACTCAGGCCAAGCATCGCCCAGGCCTGTCCCCGGGACCAGTTACCCGGTCGTTCGTCGGCACACCAGTGCCCGTCGTCGTGGGATGCCTGACTGCTCCAGGCCCCGCCGCTACCGGCACAAGCGCGAAAAGAGGCCTGCAGTTGCTGGCGTCCGAGGCTCAATAACCGAGGGTCGGCGCGGCGCGCAAACAACTGTAGCGTGGCCGCCAACGGGTCGATGCTCAGGCGCTGATCACCCTGCTCGCCGCCACCCATGTCACGCCCCAACGCAATGCAGCCCAGCAACGGGTCGAAGGCCCGCGCCAGTTGCTGCACCGCCTGCTCCGCCAGTTCATTGGCCAGTGCATCATCGAGCAAGCAACTGCCCAGCCCTGCGCTGTAATGAAAGATCAGGCTGCGATGGTGCGTGGCACTGCCGAGCTTGTCCCGCAGCCGTTCGGTGATCTGCCGGGCCTGCCGACGATCCTCCAGAAATGCGTTGCGATGGGCGCGCAACCACCACAGTCCAGACCAGAACCCGCCCAGCCAGGAGCCGCCAGCCGAGACTTTCCAATGGCTGCCGGCCCCCACGCAATACAACGGAAAACCTTCGCCACAGGACGCCTGGATTTGATCCATGCGCCTGACGATTGCAGCAATGGCACGATAGACCTCGACGAGCCGCAGCGGCTCTTGCCACGCCTGGGCGACATTCATTTGACTGCCCTCAGCCCGGTGATGGGCGGTGTCTTGTGGGATTGCCGCAGGCGAATCAACAGCAGGTTCGCCAGGCCGCCCAGTACAAGCACGCCGGTCAATAGCAGCCACGCATCGGCGAACCCCCACGGTCCGCGCTGGAGCAGACCGAACAACGGCGGCCCCACGGCGAACCCACCGAAAAAGCCCACCGACAGTAGACCGGCCGCCGACGCCGGGCTGCCAAACCCTGGATCGCGCAGCACCATGCTCATGGCGATGGCGTTGGTCGCTACAGCGCTCAGGCCCATGCCCAAGGCCCCCGCCCACAGCGGCCAATGACGAACGGGCAAGGCCAGTGATGTCAGCCACAGCGCCACGCCCGACAACAGCAACAACACCAGCAACAACCAGGACTCATCGGCCATCCGAGCGCCCAACGGGGTGAGCAACACGCGGGCGGCGATGCCCATTACGCCGAAACCGGCGATCAATGTGCCGATCCACTGCGCGCTCATGCCTTGTTGTGCAGAAAAGACCCCAAGAAACGTCACAAACGACGACAACACGATGCCTACGCACAGTTGCACACTCATCAGCAGCGCCAGGCGCGCATTGGGTCGATTCAAGGCAAATCCAAAAGGTTTGCCCTCCCGCTCACGGGCTGCCACTCGCGGCCCCCACAATGCCAGGAGCAACGCCGGCACCAGCAGCGTGGCCAAGGCACCGCGCCAGCCCAGGCTTAGGGCCAGGCTGGGCAATAGCAGGCCGGCAAACAACGCCGAGACCTGCACACCGGACTGTTTCAAGCCGACCACCGCAGCCTTTTGCCGGGGTTCGACGCGCTCGGCGATCAACAGATTGGTCGCCGGATTGGCCAACGCCTGGGCAATGCCACATGCCGCCAGCGCCAGTACCACACCCAAGAAACCCGGCAAGCTCGCCAATAACCCATACGCCGCCACCGTGCTCCAGAACAACAAGGCCAGGGCACGCCGGGTTCCGAGACGATTGACCAGCGGCCCGGCCCACAGCGACAACAATGCGGCGAAACCGAACGCGCTGGTGATCAGCCAGCCCAGCCAATGGGTCGGCACACCGAGGTCGGCGAGCATCAACGGCCCGAGGGTACCGACCGCGTAGAAAATCAGCATCGGCAGGGCCATCGCCGCGGTGAGCACCAGCCGTAGCCATACGCCTGGTGAAACGTTGTGCTCGGTCATCGCGCGGCTCCCGTCATCACGGAGGGCCAATCGAAGTCCAGCCCCGCTCCGCCGAAGCTGTCGAGCAGTTGCCGACCTACCGCACTCACCAGCGCATCGTCGGTGCCGTCCAGGATATGGGTGGTGCGCGCCACGCGATAAATGCCCGACAGCGGCGACAGTTCGCTCAGGCCTTCGGCGCCCATGATCTGGATCGCCGAATCCGCGGCCTCGCTCAAGGCCTGGGAAGCGGCGACCTTGGCGATGTTCACCTCGATACTGTTGGCAACGCCGGCGTCGTATTTGTCGGCCGCGTCGTGAAGCAGTGCGCGGGCGCTGGCAATGCCCTGGTAAACCCGGAACACCCGCTGGCGCACCAGTTGCTTGTCCGCCAGCCGCGCCTGCACGCCTCGGGCCGAATGGATGCGTGCGCACATCAGGTCAAAGCAGCGCTGGGCCAGGCCCAACCAGTGCACCGAACGCAGGATGCGCCCCAGCGCCAGGCGCTCTTGCATCAACGCCAGGCCCTGCCCCACTTCGCCCAGCACATGGCTGGCCGGGACTTGAACCTGATCGAACGAGAGTTCCCCTTGCCCGGAATAACGCCCGAGAATCGACAAGGGCCGCTCGACGCGAAAACCGGGCAAGTCGGTGGGCACCACCAGCATGGACAAACCGCTCTCCAACGGTCCTGGCGCAGTGCGGGCAATCACCGTGACCAGTGCCGCCCGCTCAGCGCGGCAGATAAACCACTTGCGCCCGCTCAACCGCCAGTGCCCGTCGATGAACTCGGCGTGGCTGCGCAGGGTCGCCGGGATCGAGCCGATGCTGTCCGGCTCGGACATGCCATAACTGGAAACCATTGCACCCGCTGCCAACGGCGCGAGAAAGCGCCGTTGGATCGCCTCGCCCGCATGCCGGCTCAACATGTGCAGATCCAACGTGGCGTCGTCACCGAAAATCGCCGGCCCGTACTCGGAACGTCCCTCTTGCTCGGCCACCAGCAGATAAGCCCGCAGGCTGGCAATCCGACCGCCCAGGGCCTGGGGGTAGAAGTTGCCCCACAACCCGGCGGCCCGAGCCTGGGCACTCAGCTCGGTGATGCGCCTGGCGGCTTGGCGGAGTTCGGCCGCCAGCTCGGTCTCCAGTGGGATGATGCGTTCGTCGACAAAGCACCGAACCTGGCGCGCCAGCTCGCCAGCGCCCTGAGGAACGCCGACGCTCATTGCACTCAACATGCGATGCCCGCCCCGCTCTCCAGGAACGCCACTTCAGCGGCCAGGGATTTCTTGTCGATCTTGCCCGCTGGCGTCAGGGGCAGCTGTTTGTAGAAACGCAGGTACTCGGGCAGCTTGTTGACCTCCAATCCTTGCTCGCGCAGGTAGTCGGTCAACTCACTCAAGGTGAAGCGCGATGCGCCCTCGCGCAGGGTCACGCAAATGCACACGCGCTGCCCCAGGTCCGGGTCCGGCACGGCCACGCAGGCAACACTGACCACATCGGGATGACCGGTGGCCAGGGTTTCGATCTGCACCGGGCTGATGTTGGCGCCGCCACGAATAATGATGTCCTTCTTGCGTCCGGCCAGGATCAGGTAACCGTCTGCATCGATGTACCCAAGGTCGCCAGTCTTGACCCAGCCTTCGGCGTCTCGATACTGCGCGTCGAGTTCCGGGGCGTTGACGTATTGCATCGGACTCAAGGGGCCACGCGCGCGGATTTCGCCGACGCTGCCCTGGGGCAACTCCTGGTCCTGCTCGTCGAAGATCTTGATCGCACACACCGCCGGGTTGGGCCGGCCGACACTGTAGAACACCACCTCCAACGCATCGTCCAGGGTGTTGTGACAGTTCACCCCGTCCGCCGAGCCGTACAGGCTGATGAAGCCACAGCCAAAAGCGTCGACGCAGCGGCGTACCGTGACTTCGTCGATCAGCGAACCACCGCAGATCAACCCCAGCAGGCTGGATTTGTCGACCTCGGCCAGGCGAGCGTCGGCAGCGATGCGCTGAAGCATCGTCGGCACCCCAAGGATGTGGGTCGGGCGCAGCTGCTCAATGGACTCGATGGCCGCCGCCACATCGAACTGCGGCAGGACGGCAATCGACCCGCCGAGCCACGACAGGCTGCCGAACGTGGCGGTGGACCCGAACGATGAGCCCAGCGGCACCAGATACAACCCGCGAAAGCTCGCCCCCTCGGGATGGATGCGTTGCAGGAAGCGCCCGCGTCCACCCACCAGGGCATTGTGGGAGTAGGCCACCAGTTTGGGTTCCGACTCGGTGCCGGAAGACACCAGCAGGCGCACCGGTGAATTGGCGCAAACGTCGGGCAGTTGCGCTTCATCGAGCGGCTCGGTCTCGAGCAGGTCCTGCAGGCTCAGCCAGCCTGCCCGGGTGCTGCCTTCGACGATCAAAACTCGCAATGACAACAGGGTCGGACGCAGCGCTTCGACGACCTGGCAGAGATCGATCCCGGCGTACTCGGCCGGAACGATGACCGCCCGCGCATCGCAGCGCCGCACCAGTGCCTGGATGTCCAGGCTGCCGCGCCCCGGCGGAAATGGCGCAACCACCGCACCCAGCGCCGCAGCGGCAAGGTCGATGGCACAGCAGCGCCAGCTGTTGGTTAGCTGATAGGCCACCACATCGCCGGGCATGATCCCGGCGGCGCGCAGGCCGGCCGCCATGCGCAAGGCATGCTCATGCAGCTGGCCATAACTCAGGGTGCCCTCAGGCGAGAGCACGGCGGTTTTTTCCGGCTCACGCTGGGCGTGCTCGCGGAACAGTTGATAGACCGAACGGTTGGGATAGGTCCCGTCACGTTCCCAGACACTGCGAACCTCAACGGGAACCAGATCAATGATGCCTGCGTTATTCATCGAAAACTCCAGTGAGCGTTGACCGAGGTATAGGCATTCAGGCTTAAGCACGGCTTCAATCGCCTGTCTTGGCTTAGTTGCGACAGGTCTTGTACGACCACACAGGCCGGTATCCCGGCCTCACCCAGCACGCGTTGCCAGGTCTCGGCCGATTGCGTCGACAGGGCTGTCTCCAACAAGGGGTCCAGCGCCTGGGGATCGGTTTGTGGCGCCAAGGCCAGGATTTGGCTCAGTTGTTCAAGCTCGGCGGGGGTCTGGCAATTGATCGCCAGCCAGCCGGACTGGGTCGGGTACACCCCCTTGAGCAGGCTGTCGGGAGTCACCTCCGGGTTTTGCAGGGCTGGAGCGCAGAGCAAGTTGGCTGCACCGAGCAAGGAGCTGTCGACCCGCACCGACTGGCCGCTGAGGGCGCGATGGACCAAGGCGGCCGTCACCCCTTGGGCGGCGACCGCACCGCCCAAGACATCCAGCACGGTGAACAGCGAACCGCCCGGGGTGCCCGAGGCCTGGCCGATCTGCTCACCGACACCCGACCACGCCTGAACCACAAAATCAGTACCCGGCAGCGATTCGCCCGGACGGTCGTGGCCCCAGCCACCGGCATAGGCATACACCAGGCCCGGATTGATCCGTGCCAGGTCGGCGCGGTCCAGCATCAGCTCCGCAGCCTTGCCCGGCGCCCAGTTGTGCAGGAACACGTCGGCATGACGCACCCGCTCATAGAGCTCGGCGCGACCAGCAGCGGACTTGATGTCCAGTTCCCGCACCTGCTTGAGGCGATTGAGGGCATCGAAGCGCACCGATACGCCATCGGCGCATGGCGGCATGACCCGCAACGGATCGCCACCGGGTAATTCGATGCGCAGCACCTCGGCGCCGAGCATCGCCAGCAAGTGGCCGGCCAGCGGCCCCTGGATCCGGCGACAGGACTCAATCACCGTCAGGCCGCTCAAGGGCAATTTGCCCGACGCCAGCGCAGGCAATGCCCGGCCATCGGCAGCGCCACAGTCAAACGCCCAAGGGCCTTGATTCAATTGCCGTGGCAGGTCCTCGTCGGCACGTCGCTCAGCAAGGCTGCGCAGCGGGCATACCGCCATGCCGTTCAAAGCGCACAAGGCACTGATGCGGGCCATGGACAGCCGCGCCAGGGCCTGGCGAAACACCGGCGGCATCGGCGCCACGGCCTTGGCATAACGCAACAGGAAGGCCTTCCAGCCCTGCCCGGCCTGTTCGGCGTCGATCCCCACCGTCACCCAGAAACGGCGCCAGGGTTCGGCATCGAGAGTTTCCAATTCGAAAGCCACACCGTCGGCGGAAACGAAGGGCGGACGATTCTTCGAACAAGTCGCGCCGGGAAGCAGCCGCTCGGCCTCATCAGCGGCCGTGGCACCGGCCAGGTATTGACCGATGCCCAGCACCCCGGCGGCGCCCACGGAGCTGCTGACGTGTCCGAAACGACCGCCGCGCAACTGACCCAGGGCGGCGGCCAGCGCGCCTTGAAGGGCCAGGCTCGCGCTCAGGGTCGAGACATAATCGAGCCCCAGTCCCTGGGCCTTGCCACTGGCCCGGCCATGCACCGACATCAATCCGCAGGCCGCCTGGACGGTATGTTCCGTGATACCGAGGGAGCTGCCGTCAGGCCACCCGTGAATCCTCCCATCAATGGGCGAAAGGTCCGGATGATGAAAAGAAAACCCCAGCCCGCTGGCCAGTGGATCGCCACGAGATTCGCGATGCTCCAGGCCCAGCGCCGTCGCCTGGTAGCGCAGTGACGCGGCCAGCGCAGCAAAGCCGGCGGGCATCGGTTCAACACAGCCGGAGAAGCTGCAACCCTGTAGAAGACGTGACATAAGACCTATACCAGCAGGTTTCCATACCGCCACGCGCGGGCCTTTGGTGAGGTACCGCGCGCAGCCCCGAGTCAGCGCCAGGCCTCAACCACCGGCCACGGCGGGGAGGATGGTGAGGCTGTCGCCGGCCTTGAGCACCGTGGCGAGGTTGTCGGCAAAACGGATGTCGTCATCGTTGACGTAGATGTTCACGAAACGATGCACCTGACCGTCGCCTATCAGCCGCTCCTTGACCCCCGGATACTGTTTTTCCATGTCTTCGATCACTTCAAGAACTGTCTCCCCCTGAACTTCGACGCGTTTCTTATCCTGGGTGAAAGTGCGCAACAAAGTGGGCACCGTGACAAAAATCGACATGCAGAACTCCCTGAGCCTTAATAAGCTCTTCGCTCATGATTATTAATTGAACTGCGCCGCTTAAAAGTTTCAGTTAACGACGCAAATACGCTCTTCAGTCACTTTGTTATTAATGATGCGATAACTTCGCACCCACTCTTCAACATCCTGCAGTGTTGAAACAATGACGTAGTGCACCGAGGCATCACCGGCGAAACGCACATCTTCGGCGCTTGGATAAGCGACACTGGCGGTATGGGAGTGATAGATCACCCGGCACTCTTCGTCTCGTTCGTCCAGCGCCCGCCAGACCGCCAATTGTTGCCTGGGATCGAAGCTGAAGAACGTTGGCGAACGTGCGGCGTTGTCCATCGGCACCAGCCGTTCGGCGGTACGAACGCCTGCCGGAGCGACGACGATGCCGCAAGTTTCCAGCGGATGATCCCGTCGCGCCTGCTCCAGCATGGCTTCCAGCAGGCCGGCACGAATACTCAACATCCTCGGTCCTCATTTTCAGGCTCAATAGGCCGGCAACGATGGCTCGACATCCCGGACCCAGGCCAGCACGCCGCCGTCGAGGTTGCGTACATGGCTGAAGCCGCGCGCCTGAAGCTCAAGCAACACCGCCCTGGAACGTGCGCCGGTCTTGCAGTGCAGAACCAGGTTGGCGTGCTTGCCGAAACGGGTTTCGATCAGTTCCGCGGTCTTCGGCCCCTTGGGAATGTGCTGGGCGCCGTGGATCCGCACGATGTCCCATTCGGCGCGGTCACGCACATCGATCAACAACACGTCCTGGCCGCTTTCGCGCAACGCCTGCAACTGCCTGGCGCTGATCGAGGGCATGTCCGAATCCTGCACACCCTGGGGCGCGTTCAAGCCGCAGAAAGCCTGGTAGTCGCTCAGGGCGGTGATGGGCTGGCGGCCCGGGGAGCGGCGCAACGGCATCTGCCGGTAGGACATGTCCAAGGCGTCATACACCATCAGGCGCCCCAGCAGGCTCTCGCCGATGCCGGTGATCAGCTTGATCGCCTCGGTGGCCATGATTGCGCCAATGGACGCACACAAAATGCCCAGCACCCCGCCTTCGGAACACGAGGGCGCCAGCTCGGGCGGAGGCGGTTCGGGGTACAGGTCGCGGTAGTTGAGGCCGACACCGCCGGGGGCGTTTTCCCAGAACACCGAGGCCTGGCCTTCGAAACGGAAGATCGACCCCCAGACGTAGGGTTTGTTGGCCAACACACAGGCATCGTTGACCAGGTAGCGGGTGGCAAAATTGTCGGTGCCATCGAGGATCAGGTCGTACTGGCTGAACAACTGCACGGCGCTTTCCGGCTCAAGCCGTTGTTCGTGGCGTTCGACTTTTACATAGGGGTTCAGCGCGTTGATGGCCTCGGCGGCGCTGTCGACCTTCAACTGGCCAACCGTGGCCACGCGGTGGATCACTTGGCGTTGCAGGTTGGACTCGTCCACCCGGTCGAAGTCGATGATCCCCAGGGTCCCGATACCGGCCGCGGCCAGGTAAAGCAACGCCGGCGAACCGAGGCCTCCGGCACCGATAACCAATACTTTGCTGCTCTTTAAACGACACTGCCCTTCCAAGCCCACATCAGGAATCAACAAGTGCCGACTATAGCGGGTTATCTCTTCGTTACTTAGACTCGAAACAGGAGCGACAAGCGGAGGAAGTTTCATGTTTAATACCTGTTGCTGAATGTAAGTAATTCTCAAGCAGGCTCTTTGATTAATCAATTCAAAGGGCTTTGAATTTCATATGCACAAAGTCCGTTTTCGTATGCATTCGAGAATGCCATTACGTGATAACGGTTCGCCGCGAGCCTGGATCTGCGCAAGCTACAGCCCGCAGACAAAAGCGTGTATATCCGTTTTTTCGGTAACGGCGGCTGGCGGTTCCGCCCTTACGGCGGCTCACTTTCGAAGAGCGCGAAAGTAAGCAAAGCGCTCTTGCCCCACCACTCGGCACCTCGCCTAGGCTCGGTGTGCCCTCACTCCGGCATTGCTCCGTGGGCCGCCGCGAAGGGCCATCCATGGCCCAGCGCGGCTAACCCGGCATCCATGCCGGGTTGCCCACTGCGCAATGCCTTCGTTCGGCCAGCGTGGTTTAACGGGGCGCCTAGAATCAAAAGCCGGGCGAGGCGGCCTTATAGCCGACCTGGCTTAGCGTGAACGCGTTCCTCCTGTGGGAGCGAACTTGCTCGCGATAGCGGAGGGTCAGTTTGTGGTGATGTTGGCTGTGCTGACGCCATCGCGAGCAAGCTCGCTCCCACAGGTTTTTGTGTTGTGTGCAGATGCTGTGAACACCTGCTACTCCATGTGGGAGCGAGCTTGCTCGCGATAGCGGTGGTTCAGCCACATAGATGCTGGACATACCCCCGCTCTGCTTTACTTTAGATCTTGATCTTGATCTGGACGCCCCGTTAACCACGATGGCCGAACGTAGGTATTGCGCAGTGGGCACCTCGGCATGGATGCCGAGGTAGCCGCGCTGGACCATGGATGGTCCTTCGCGGCGGCCCACGGAGCAATGCCTACGTTCGGGCATGCCGAGCCCTAGCGAGGCACCGAGTGGTGGGGCAAAAGCGTTTTGCTTACTTTTCGCCGGGCCGCGCAGGCTTCTCAAAAGTGAGCCGCTGTAAGAGCGGAACCGCCAGCCGCCGTTACCGAAAAAACGGATATACACACGACCTACCCCTCCAAAAAAATACAATACGAGCCAAAAAAACGGTGCCCCTTCTGAAAGAAGCACCATTGCCCCTCAAGTGAACAGCATTCCCTCGAAAGAGGGCTTTCGCCAGGCCTTCGATGCGTCAGGCGAGGAAGGTCGACATGTCCTTGCACACGGCGCTGAAAGCATCGACAAAATGCTGCGCTTCAACGTCATTGAGCACCAGCGGCGGCTGGATACGCATGACCCGGTTGTTGTTGGCCGTGACGAAGGTCAACACGCCATGTTCCTGGGACAACTTGCTGACGAAACGCAAAACAAACATCTCCTCGAAGTTTTTCTCCACCTCACTGATAGCCTCCTCGATATGCCGCTTGGCCTTGCCCGAGAGCATGCGATAAGTGCCCGCGGCGTTGCCGGGAATGCGGCTGGCGAATTCGCGCACGAAGGCCTCGACGCCGCCGTTGAAGCTGTATTCGAACTCGATGGCAATCATCAACCCGACGCCGCGCACTTCACGTATGAACGGGTATGGACTGACCGCTTCCGTCAGGGCCTGCTTGAGCTGCCCGCCCACCCGGGCGGCGTTGCCGGCCAGGTCTTGGGAGGTGATCACGTCGAGCGTCGCCAGCGCCGAAGCCGATGCAAAGTTGCCGCCGCCGAAGGTCGAGGTGTGCAACGCAAAGGTGTCGATGCTGCCATAGGCACGGTCCCACAGCGCCGTGCTGGACAGCGTCGCGCCAATGGGTACGGCCCCGCCGGACAACGACTTGGACAGCACCAGGATATCCGGCACCACGGCCTCCCACTCACAGGCGAACAACTTGCCGGTGCGGCCCAGGCCGGTCTGGATTTCATCGACGATCAACAGGCAATCGTAAGCACTGCAGAGCACGCGAACCTGCGTCAGATAGCCCGGCGGCGGCACGATCACCCCGCCCTCGCCTTGAATCGGTTCGAGGATGAAGGCGCCGACATCGCCCTGGCGCAAGGCACTTTCCAGCGCTGCCAGATCGCCGAAAGGGATCGAATCGCAGCGCGCCAGCAGAGGCTTGAAGGGGTCGCGGTGCTTGTCTCGCCCCGTGACCGACAAGGCCCCCAGGGTCTTGCCGTGATAGCCGTTGTCGCAATACAGGATGCGGGGTCGCTGCATGGCCGCCATCGCCAGCTTCAACGCCGCCTCGATCGCCTCGGTGCCCGAGTTGCTGAAGAACACCCGCTCCAGGTTGCCCGGTGCCAGCTCGCTCAGGCGCTGGGCCAGCAAGCTGGTCTGCAAGGGCACCGACACGTACTGGACGAACGTAGGGTATTGCTGTTGCAGATACGCCTGTAACGCCTGGTTGATGAGCGGATGGTTGTGCCCGGTATTGAGGCAGCCGTAGCCGGCGACGAAATCCAGGTAACGGCCGCCGTCCAGGTCCGTCAGCCAGCAACCGCTGCCATGGGTGAACACTCGCTCGATGTGGTTGAACTGGTAGAACTCGCGCAGCACCGGGTTGATGTGCTGGCCGAAGCAACGCAAGGCTTCGGCGCGCAGGGCCGCGGGTTGATCGGCTTGTCGTTCGACGGGCGCGCTGCCGTGGGCGCTCCGATGGAATCGCCGCAGGGCCTGAAAATCCGCGTCGTCCAGGCGCTCGCCATAAGACGCCATGGGCGATGGCGAGAAACCGTGCAATTGGGCGATGCGGCCAATTTCCAGCACCCGTTCCTCGGGCAATTCGCGGCCGATCGAAAACGCTTCGGCACGCCCCTCCAAAGCCAGCACCAGGGTTTCCGCCAGGCAGCCATTCAGGAATTTTTTCGGCGCCAGCCCCAGGGTTTCAGTGCCGAAGCGTACTTGCGTGCTCGCCGACACCAGGCCACCGTCAATAATCAGGATGTCCTGGCGGTCTTGATGAAACGGCAACACATCGCGGGGCAGCGCGGCGTCCACCACCACCGACCCCGGCGCCAGCCGGTAAGGGTCAATCACCCCACCGCTGGATGTCGCCGCCACGTAAAAACGCACCTGGTCGTAGCAACTGTCGATATCCGCCGTCAGCCGCACTTGCCCGTGAAACTGCGCCGGCAGCCAGGCCAGGCTTTCTCGGCCCTGCTCCGCGCTGCCGCGATGAACCAGGCGCAGGCGACAGCCGTCGCGGGCCAGGAGCTTGGCGATGACCAAGGCAATCGAACCGGGATAACCCACCACGGCCACTTCACTGTCGGCCGGCGCCACCTCCAGCCGGGCCATGGCCTCCAGCACATTCTTGTACGCGGCGTAGGCAGTCAGCGAATTCCCGGTGGTTACCGGCACGCCGCTGCGGTCCAGGGTCTGTAACCCGCGGTTGCCGACAATCGCGGTAAACCCACCGAGGCCGACCAGTTGCGCGCCCTCCTGCTGCAGGCTATGCACGCCTTCAAGTACCCGTGCAGCAATGGTTCGCGGCTGGCTGAGCATTTGCTCGGCGGTCAGCGGCAGATAATGCAAGATACCTTCGCACACCGCGCCACTGGCGCTGACGATGCGCCCGAAGTCTGCGAACGGCACCAGATTGCGCGCCTGCCACAGCTGCGCCTGATAGCCGCGATCCTGTTCAACGAGTGTGCGGTCCAACAAGTCGATGATCTTCACCTGACGCTGCAGGGCAATGGAGGTCGGGTGGGCGATGAAGCCGAATTTCATGGGAGTGTGTCCTTGGCAAGGGTTCATTGACGGTTCCAGGCGGTTTCGGAGACCAGGCTCAAACCGTCGCCCTCCGAGTTATGGGCCAGCAATACGTCGAAGATGTTCAGTCGTCCGGGTTGCGTCAGGGCCTGGCGCAAGGCGGCTTCATCGAACTTGACGAGGCGTTCGCGGTGCACGCTGAGGGCCCCGATCCGTTCCAGCGGTGCGGCCATTGCGCCAGCGCTGGTCACGGCGACTTGCTGGGCGCCGTTATGGGCATAGCGTTTGTCGAGGTACGTCTGGATCAGCGACAACATGCCGTTGGTGAGGTAGAACAGACTGACGTTGCGCTGGTTCGTCGAGGGGTCCTGGGCCAGCCCTTCAGCCAGGCGCGCCTCGATATCCGGCACCAGGGCCCGGGCGCCATCGCCGACGAAGGCCAGGACATTGCCCTCGCCGGTCATGGCGATATACGGCAAAGCCATCAGCGCATCCCCCATCAACGCCCGGCCATACCATCCGGAAAAACCCGGGTCGGTGCGCGGCACGTTACGCACCGCCGAGATACCGCAACGACCGACATCGTAGACGCCGATGTAGCGATAATCCTGGCGCTCGATCAGCTCGCGCACCAAGTGACCGAGCCGATGGAAAAAGTAGTTGGCGGTCATGGGCAGGGTCTCGATGTGATCCGCAGCCACGGTTTCGCTGCGTTGCGCCATTTCCCGCAGCTTGTCACGCCGCAGCGCGAGCACCTGCGGTTCGACCTGCAGTCCACGCTCGATATGGCCGAGGAATTCGTCCAGCGGCACATCCAGTGCCAGGTCGGTGAACGGCGAAAGGTGCCGCGGTTCATGATTGACCTGCACCACCCGCAGCTGACGCTTGAGCTTGCCTTCGGAAAACGGCGTGGCGGCCTGGTCGACCTTGCTCTTGAGAAAGAACACGCAGTGCTCCTGGGCGCCGTTCAACTCATGCTCGCAATGCATGAACTGATAGACCCGCCGACTGAACCCATACAGGGACAGTGGCCCAAGGTACTCGGGCACCGCCCGTCCCTCGTAATAAGGGCCGACACTGCCGGGTTGGGTAATGCTGTCCGCCAGGCCGATGGCGCCACGCTCGGCCAGGGCGTGCACCCGGCGACGCTGCTCGGTGCTGAGCTTGCCGCACTGCCATAACACATGCACCGGCTCGTGATTGATCAGATGCAGGGCCCGGTCCAGCGCGTCGGCCTGACGTGTGTCGGGGCGCCAGGCCGGCGCGGAGATGATTTCGGGCAGGCGCACGTCCAACGGCACCTGGGGTCGGGATTCGAGCACCCCCTGGGTGGCCAGGATGAACACCGGCTCGGGCCGCTCGGCGAGCATGGCGAAGGCTTCTTCCAGACGCGGGCCGATCTCCTCGACCTTCCGGATGAAGACCTGACGCAACCCCCGGGCCTCGATGACCCGACAGCCGTCGTTGTCCAGGTCGTGGGTGCCCTGGAAGGCAAACCAGACGTTCTCCGGGCTGTCGGCACAGACGATCAGCCCCGGGGCACCGAGGCGCTTGAGGTTGGCCAGGGTGCCGCGAAACTCATCGATCATGCCCGAGGTCACGGTAATCACGTAGGCCCGGCCAAACAACTGCCAGCCGGCCATGGCGGCGACCGCCAGGCTGTGTTCGTTGCAGCCGCCCAGGCAACGTACGCCGGTGCCGGCGACGTTCTGCTGCATCGACTGGATGAGCCCCGCCACCATCGACCCGGTGTAGGCATGAAAGTCCCAACGCTGCTGCCAGCGGCTGCACATGAACCGGGTGATTTCCGTCGCCAGGCTCACCGACAGCAACGGGCCGCTGATGGAACGTGCCAGCAAACGATTGAAGTGCGCGTGTTCCAGATGATCGAGGATGATGCGTAACAGGTCCGCCCGACGCGCCGCCCGGTCCTGCCCCGCCACCCGCAGATGACGATTGCCGCTGATCCGGTTCATCCATCCCGGCAGCGCCGGCAAGGCGCAATACAGCAGCGCCGAATGAGGCGACAGGCGTGAGCCGGGCGCGGCGGCGATCAGTTCATCAAAGGGATCCTGGTCCCCGGCCTCGGTTTGCTGACAAAGGTCGAGAATGAACAGTTCGTTGGATAACACAGGGGTTTGCCGTCGCAGACTTTGCCGGGCGGCTTGGGGCGAATCGAAGGTCAGCACCCACAACTCCGGTAGCGCCGCCGCAGCGGATGGATTGCCCTGCAGATAGTGCTGCGCCTGGACCATCAGGGTTTCCAGGACAGCTTCGCCGTGGGGCCTGGGACCCAAGGCTTGGTGCATCGACTCACAGCCTCTGATCGAGAGCGGCCAGTCGGGAGTATTGGCCGGGGGCTGCAAGCAGGCCTGCAAATACTCGACGACAAATGCCACATCCTCGATCAGAGGCTGCGTCTGGGTAATCAAACAGATGCCTAAGGTTGCCTTCATGGACTCCATTCCTATTGGGTCGAACTGATTGGGGGGGCGTGTTGTTCTCTGGCTCGGTCAGCCCGACCGACGGGGGCACAGGCATCCGCCGTGACCTGGGCAATCGAGCGCCGCGCCGCCATCGCCAGGACGCATACGCCGAGCATTGCCAGGGACAAACCGGCAAGCATTCCCGCCGGGCCGCTGCGGTCGAGCAACGCTCCGGCGCCGATTGGCACCAAGAGGCGCGTGAGTACAAACAGACTGGCCTGGAAGCCGTAGTCGTTGGCCTGGTGGTGGCGGCGGGAGAAAAACATCATCAGGCCGAACATCAGGCTCGACACCGCGCCCATGGCCGTGGCCAGGAGATAAGCCGCCGCCACCAACCATGGCGTCGAGGCCTGGAGCCAGACCGCACCGGTCAATGCCAACAGCGCCAACAAGGCACCCACCATGAACCAAGGTGTCACCCGTGCCGGGCCCAGACGCTGCACCAGTCTTGCGCCCAGTACACTCGCCAGGGCGCCGACCACTCCACCGCCGACACCGGCGATCCAGGCCACCTCTTGCACGGGCATTCCCTGGTCCAGCAACAGTGGCTTGAGGTAAAGCCACGCAGCGCCGAGAAAGGGAAAACCGCTGAGCAGCAGCCAGATCCAGAGGCGTGCACCGGGCTGCCGGAAATAACCGGACCAATCGACCCGCGACGGCCTGGTGGCTTGGCGGCCTTCATCCCTGGCCTCGCCCTCGTGCAACAGCCCGAGAAACGGCAGCGCCAGCAGCAAACCCGCGGCCATCAGCAGAAACGGCGCCTGCCAGCCCCAGCGGTCCTGCACCAACAGCATGACGCCGGCGCCCACGATGGCGGCGAGAAACAGCGCTGCCGAACGGATCCCCCCTGCGCGCAAGCGCTGCGTTTGGGGCAATAACTTGATGGCCAGGGCATTGACCGGAATGTCGGCCCAGGTCGCCAGTACGCCGGCGGCGAAAGCCAGGCCGAACAGGAACAGGCGATTGGCAGTGATCGCCTGTTGGCTGGCCAGCACCAGCAATAGCGCCAACAGCAGGCACAGCACCAGTGCCCAAAGACGATAGTGGCCTCGGACGGACCGATAACGTTGCACGGGCAAGGCCAACAGGAATTTGAACACCGCCGGCAACCCCGTCAGTTGGAACAACCCGATGTCAGTGCCGGACCAGCCGTGTTCGCGCATGACCAGGGGAAGCCCCAGCAGCAGGTAGATGCTGGGCACCGCGAGGACGAAATGGAGCCAGCCGAACAGCCATTGGAGCCGCCACATGCGGGCGCTTTCCTCGTTTTTCATGGGCGGCTCCGACGCGCCACTTGCACCGCGACCGGCGCGACGGCAAAGGCCACTTCAGGGTAATGGTCGATGTCGACAAATCCTGCCTGAGCCAATGCATCGGCCAGGCCGCCGGCGTGGGTGACCTGGCGACCGAGCATCTGCATCGACAGGTAGTAAGGCATGACCCGCCGGGCCAGCTCCGGATCCATCGGGACCTCGGCATGGGCACTGACCAGCACGCCGCCGGGACGCAACGCCGCGTGGATTTTCTCCAGGCTCGCCGCCAGGTCCGGGACAAAGTGCAGCACCGAGGAACACCAGATCAGGTCATAACCCTCACCGATGTCATCGTTTGCCAGGTCCCCGCCACGGACCGTGAGGCGCTGCTGGAGGCCGGCCTTGTTGATATTTTCCGCCGCCACGCTGACGGTCTGGGGGAAATCGAACACCTCACCGCTCAACAACGGGTTGTCCCGGGCCAATGCAATCGCTACCAGCCCTGGCCCGCCCCCCAAGTCCAGGAATCGACGGGCATGGGCGAACTCGGGAATCCGTGCCATCAGGCGCAACGCCACCTCCACGGTGACAGCCCGTTGCTCCTGGGCCAGTTGCAGACGCGCAGCGGCCGTCCAGTTCTCAATGGTGGTCGCCACGTTCGGCGCCTGCCCGCTGGGCTGCCCCGCCCGTACCTGGTCGCCCAACTGTCCACCGAAATGGCGAAGCCCGCGCAGGCGGAACGTCCACGCATCGCCGCAGTAGTCCGGTGCCTCGGCGCGCAGATAATCGTGGGCCACGGCGGCGTTTTGGTAACGCGGCGGTTGCTGTTGGTCACGGACCAACAAGGCCATGCTCCACAGCGCCTCCAACCAGTAACCGGTGTTCACGGGGTCGAGTTGCAACTGCCGGGCAATGGTCTGCGCCGTGACAGGCACTTGCAGCAAGTTGAACAACTTCCACTCCAACGCAATGCGCAGAGCGTCGGCGCGAACGCCAGCCAAGGTCAGGTCCCAGTAAGGCTGCAGGGGATGAGGTGTTGCCAGGTCGATTCCATTCATCATTCGTCGCTCACAGTTCATAGCTCACACGCAGGCCGATTTCCCTTGGCGGGCTGTAGACCCGGGCGGTGCCGTTCAAATAGCCGACAGCGTCGTAACGCTTGTCGGCGGCATTCTTCACGTAGGCACTGATGCCGTACTGGCCGAAGTCATAACCGGCATTGAGGTTGATCAGGCCATAGCCACTCCGGCTGTACTGGTTGGCCGAGTCCAGGTAGGTCTTGCCGACGCCATCCACCCCGCCCTGGGCCCACCAACCGGCGGGGGCGTCGTAGCGCAGACTCAGATGGCCGGTGAAGTCGGGGGCATAGGGGTTGCGATTGCCCTGGTAATCGCTGTTGCCCTCGCTGAAACGCTCGAAACGGGTCCGGTTCAGGCCCACGGAACCGACCAGCGTCCAGTGGTCGGCCAGAAGGTATTCGGCTTCCAGCTCCAACCCCGTGGAGCGCGCCGACGCCGCGTTGGTGATGTACACCACGCCCGGCTGGATCAGCTGCTGCACCTGCATGTCACGTACGTCCATCCAGTACAGGGCCGCCGAATAGCGCAGGCGCTTGTCGTCCAGCCAACCCTTGGCGCCGACTTCGTATGTCTTGACCTTTTCCGGGTCATAACCGGGGTAACCGGCGGCGCTGGAGAAGGCATTGAAGCCTCCGGCGCGGAACCCTTCGGCATAGCTGGCGTACAGGTAGGCATCCGGCTGCCACTCGTATTGCAGCGAGACCTTTGGGGTAAAGCGTTGCCACTGCTGGCTCTGGCGACTGCCGCCTTGGGGATCGATGTGCACCTTGTCCTGTTCGGCGCGTGCGCCGAGGGTCAGGGTCCAGCGTTCGGCCAGGGGCATCAGCCATTGACCAAACAACGCGCTGGTATTGCCTCCCAGTTGCACATCCGTGCGGGACAGGCTGGCAGGCAGTTTCTGTTCGTAGGACAGGTCATGGTCATCGCGATCGGCATAGACGCCGAGCAGCCACTGGCTCTCGCTCCATTGGCCTTCCAGGCGAAACTCCTGGGACAAGGTACTGAAGTGGTAATCACGGCCGACGTGAAACAGGTCGGCGGGTTGGAAATCGGTGTCTTGGCGAACCCGGTCGTAGAAGTCATTACGGGCGGTGATCGAACGCAGCTTCAAGCCAGATTCGAACTCATGCAGCACGTCCAAAGACAGGCTGCGGCCGCTGGAATGGTTCCAGCTCGAGGTGCCGGAGCGCACCTGGCGCCGAGATGAGTCCGCCGCCCCCACTGGGAACCGCCGTCGCGATAATCCTGACGGCTGTAGCGCACGTTGACGTCCGTGGCCAGCGTGGGCGTCCAGCGCAATACCAGGCGTGCACTGTGACGTTCGCGATCATCGGCCTGCCCGCCGCGCCAATCGTTGTCGATGTAGCCATCCTGCTCCAGCCACTGCCCGGCAGCCCCGACGAACAGCGTCTCCGGCACCAGTGCGGTACTGGCATCAACGCCCAGGGTTCGGCTGTCGCGACTGCCGCCACCGGCTTCGACCCGGGCGTACGGCTGGGCATCGGGCTGGCGAGTGTGGATGCTCAGCACGCCGGCTTCAGCGTTGCGGCCATACAGGGTCGACTGCGGCCCGCGCAGGATCTCGATGCGCTCCACCCCCAGCAGGTTATGGTCAAAGCCCTGCCCCATCAGGGTCGGCACGCCATCGACCAGCATCAGCATCGAGGAAGAAAACGCCGTGGGGCTGGCGGTCAGGCCGCGCACCACCGGCAGGTTGGTGCCCGACTGGCCAAATGGCTGGAAAGTAAAGCCGGGCGTGGCCCGCGCCAGGTCTTGCAAATCATGGATGCCGCCTTTGTGCAGGTCCTCGCCCGTCAGCACCGACAGACTGGCCGGAACCGTTTCCTGGGACTGTTCGATCTTGTTCGCCGTCACCGTGACCGGCGCCAACTCGGTCTGCGCCGCCACATTCACTGCCGCCCCCAGACAGTAGCCAACGCACAACGTATAACCGCTGGCTTTCAATACAGGCTTGACCATCGCACTCCCCATCAATGAATCAGCGACTGCCTCGTTCTGACGATGACAGTTGAGATGCAAACATGGTATTCATTAATGCGAATAGTTATCATGTAGTTCATATGGAATCTGGATCAATCCATATGCAAGCCAGAGTCAACCCAGGAGGACGATAAAAGTGGCGGCCCTACAGAAGATTTCCCAGTCGTATCGAGTTGCGCCAACGCACTCGCGGCTGATCAGCAACGACGCCTGTGGCTGGACACGCCAGCAGCTGCCGGGGGAACTGGGCGAGTGCTATTCCGAGCGCTATTTCGTCGACAACGACCTGATGGTGGTTCGCTCGCGCTACCGCCCCACGCGTAACCTGATCGAAGAAACCGTCAGCCCTCACAATCGCCACATGCTGGTCATCACGTTCGGCATGCAAGGCGACTCCGGATACAAGGGCGCCGATGGTTCGGCGGTGTCATTCCGAGCGGGCTACACCACCATCACCTCATTTCAATTGAGCCTGGGCGAGCGGTGCTACGAGGCCGGGACGACCGTATCCCAGCTCCGACTGCTGATCGGTGAAAGCATGCTCAACCGATACATCGGCGAGCAGCGCACCCGCCAGCTGCTGGGCAACGGCAATGTGCGCCAACTGGCCTTCCAGAAAACCTCGGCCACCAGCGCCAGCCACGCCACCGCCCTGGCGCGTTATCTCAACCAGGGTGCGACCGGTGCGCTGGACATGCACATCCACACCCTCAGCCTGCTGTCCGAACAACTGAAACTGCTGAGCCCGCCCACCTGCATCCAGAACCCGCAATTCAGCGCCAGCGACATCGAAAAGCTCGACCAGGCGCGGGACATCATGATCGAGCAAATGGACCAGCCGCTGACCATTCCCTACCTGTGTGCAGCCGTCGGGCTCAATGAGTTCAAGCTCAAGGAAGGCCTGCACCACCGCTTCAACTCCACACCGCACCGCATGCTGCATGAGATCCGCATGCGCAAGGCCTACACCTTGCTGGAAAGCGGTTGCCAGGTCGCGCAGGCGGCCTACAAGGTAGGCTACAAATTCCCGAATAATTTCAGCGCGGCATTCACCCGCTTCTTCGGCAAATCGCCGAAAACGGTCTTTGGCAAGCGTCGTTGAGTTTGCCTTGGCGCCTGGATGATTCCAGGCGCCAAACCATCGCCTCCTCAGATCCCCCTTTGAATCCCCTCGATCTCGCTTCGCGCTGACTGGGGCGGCCTTCTGTCGCCTCGCCGTGAACAAACTCCAAACCGCCACTTGCGCCAACAGTATTATGGTATACCATCATACGCACAGACCTATTTCACCCTCCCACGGAGCAGCTCATGAGTTTCGAAATTCGCAAGATCGTCAGCTATGTCGAAGAAACCTTTATTGAAGGCGGCAAGGCCACCGATAAGCCGGTGACGATGGTCGGGTTGGCGGTGGTGATGAAAAACCCTTGGCTGGGCCGCGGCTTCGTCGAAGACCTGAAGCCGGAGATCCGCGCCAATTGCTCCGACCTCGGCGCGCTGATGGTCGAACGCCTGGTGGGCATCATTGGCGGTGCGGAAAACATCGAAGCCTACGGCAAGGCCGCTGTGGTGGGCGCCGACGGTGAAATCGAGCACGCCTCCGCCGTGATCCACACCCTGCGTTTTGGCAACCATTATCGCGAAGCGGTCAAGGCCAAGAGCTACCTGAGCTTCACCAACAAGCGTGGCGGCCCGGGCACCTCGATCCAGATCCCAATGATGCACAAGGACGACGAAGGCCTGCGCTCGCACTACATCACCCTGGAAATGCAGATCGAAGACGCGCCGCGCGCCGACGAAATCGTCGTGGTGCTGGGTTGCGCCGATGGCGGTCGCCTGCACCCGCGCATCGGCAACCGTTATATCGATCTGGAAGAACTGGCCGCCGAGAAGGCGCAGTAATCCAGCCCGGGCCACGACAATAAAAAAGGCATGCAGGAGCGCTCCATGATTCGGCTCACCGCTGAACTTACCCCGGCGGGCACCAGTTACCTGGCGACCGGCCAAGGCCAGCCCGTGGTCCTGATCCACGGCGTGGGCCTGAATAAAGAAATGTGGGGCGGCCAAGTTGTTGGCCTCGCCACGAAGTACCGCGTGATTGCCTACGACATGCTCGGCCACGGCGCCAGTCCACGCCCGGAAAGCGGCACGCCCCTGCTCGGCTATGCCGATCAGTTGCTGGAGCTGCTCGACCACCTGCAATTGCCCCAGGCGAGCGTGATCGGGTTTTCCATGGGCGGCTTGGTGGCACGGGCCTTTGCCTTGCATTACCCGCAACGCCTGCAAGGCCTGGTGGTGCTCAACAGCGTGTTCAACCGCAGCGCCGAACAGCGCGCCGGGGTCATCGCCCGCACCGCCCAAGCCGCCGAGCACGGACCTGACGCCAACGCCGAGGCCGCCTTGTCGCGCTGGTTCAGCCGCGAATACCAGGCGGCCAACCCGGCGCAGATTGCCGCGCTGCGCCAGACCTTGGCGCAGAACGATCCGCAAGGTTACCTGACCACCTATGAGCTGTTCGCCACCCAGGACATGTATCGCGCCGATGACCTGGGCAACATCCAGGTGCCGACGCTGATCGCCACCGGTGAATTGGACCCGGGCTCGACGCCGGAAATGGCCCGACAGCTGGCCGAGCGAATTCCCGGCGCCACCGTTGCCGTGCTCGCCGAGCAACGGCATATGATGCCGGTAGAATCGCCGCGCCTGGTCAACCAGGTGTTGCTGGAGTTTCTCGACACGGCAAACGCCCGACAAAATCCAATAAAGGGGATCGTTGCATGACACTCGCACGTTTTTCGATGTGCATCGGCGGTGAATGGGTCGATGCCCTGTCCGGCAAAACCTTCCAAAGCCTGAACCCGGCCCTGGCGCAACCCTGGGCCGAGTTACCCGACGCCGACGAAGCCGATGTCGAGCGCGCCGTGCAGGCTGCGCAGACGGCTTTTGACAGCCCGGCCTGGCGCGGCTTGACCGCCACCGCACGGGGTAAACTGCTGCGACGCCTGGGCGACCTCATCGCCGAAAACAAAGAACAACTGGCCCAGCTGGAAAGCCGCGACAACGGCAAGCTGATTCGCGAAACCCGGGGCCAGGTCGGCTACCTGCCGGAATTTTTCCACTACACCGCCGGCCTGGCCGACAAGCTCGAAGGCGGCACGCTGCCGCTGGATAAGCCGGACATGTTTGCCTACACGGTCCACGAAGCCATGGGCGTCGTCGCGGCGATCATTCCCTGGAACAGCCCGCTGTACCTGACGGCGATCAAACTGGCACCGGCGCTGGCGGCCGGCAACACCATCGTGATCAAGCCGTCGGAACACGCCTCGGCGACCATTCTCGAACTAGCGCGCCTGGCCCTGGAAGCCGGCATTCCGCCAGGGGTGGTCAACGTCGTCACCGGTTACGGCCCAAGCACCGGCGCCGCCCTCACCCGCCATCCGCTGGTGCGCAAGATCGCCTTCACCGGCGGTGCCGCCACGGCCCGGCATGTGGTGCGCAGCAGCGCCGAGAACTTCGCCAAACTATCGCTGGAACTGGGCGGTAAATCGCCGAATATTATTTTCGCCGACGCGGACCTCGACAGCGCCATCAATGGTGCGATTGCCGGGATCTATGCGGCATCGGGCCAGAGCTGCGTGTCCGGCTCACGGCTGTTGGTGCAAGACGAAATCTACGAGGAATTCGTCTCGCGCCTGGTCGAGCGCGCCAAACGCATCCGCATCGGCAACCCGCAGGAAGACAGCAGTGAAATGGGACCGATGGCCACCGCGCAGCAACTGGCGGTGGTCGAGGGACTGGTCGCCGATGCCATCGCCGAAGGCGCACGCCTGCGCCTGGGCGGCAAGCGTCCGCAAAACCTGGGCGAAGGCTGGTTCTACGAGCCGACCCTGTTCGAATGCGACCGCAACTCGATGAAGATCATGCAGGAAGAAGTCTTCGGGCCGGTGGCGTCGGTCATCCGGTTCAAGGACGAAGCCGAGGCCCTGGCGATTGCCAACGACTCACAGTTCGGTCTCGCCGCAGGCATCTGGACGCGCGACCTGGGCCGTGCCCATCGCCTGGCCCGGGATGTGCGCTCCGGGATCATCTGGGTCAACACCTACCGCGCGGTCTCGGCCATGGCGCCCATCGGCGGTTTCAAGAACAGCGGCTACGGACGCGAAAGCGGCATCGATTCAGTGCTGGCCTATACCGAACTGAAAACGGTGTGGATCAATCTTTCCCAGGCGCCCATGCCTGATCCGTTCGTGATGCGCTAGGAGTCCTGAACAATGATCGAACCCGGCATCTACAAAGAAGTCATGAGCTCCTTCCCTTCCGGCGTCACAGTGGTCACCACCCTCGACCTAGACGGGAATATCGTCGGCATCACCGCCAGCGCCTTCAGTGCGCTGTCGATCGATCCGGCGTTGGTGCTGTTCTGCCCCAACTATGCCTCCGACACCTACCCGATCCTGCGGGACAGCAAGCAGTTCGCCATTCACCTGCTGTCGGCTGACCAGACCGCCGAAGCCTATGCGTTTGCCGGCAAAGGCAAGGACAAGGCCAAAGGCATCGACTGGCACCTCAGTGAGCTGGGTAACCCACTGCTGGGCAAGGCCACGGCCATCATCGAGTGCGAGCTGTGGCGTGAATACGACGGCGGCGATCACGCGATCATCGTCGGCGCGGTGAAGAACCTGATTCTGCCGGCGCAACCGGTGACACCGATGATCTACCACAAGGGCAAGCTGGGCCCGCTGCCTGCGCTGGCCTGATGGCTATATACCTCCCCCTGTGGGAGCGAGCTTGCTCGCGATAGCGGTGTGTCAGTCACATGGATGTTGGATGTGCTGCCCTCATCGCGAGCAAGCTCCCACAGGTTCTTCACTTTTTCAGGGAGGGCGCATGAGCCCGGTAGCCTAGCAACTCTTTAGCCAGCCTATATCGACGATGTTGGGAGCACACAGCGATGAGCACCGATAAATACGAACAAGGCCTCAAGATCCGCACCCAGGTGCTGGGCGAGGCCTACGTTAACCGTTCCATCGAGAACGCCGACGACTTCACCCGGCCCTTGCAGGAAATGGTCACCGAATACTGCTGGGGCCATGTCTGGGGTCGCGAGGGGCTGTCGCTCAAGGAACGCAGCATGATTAACCTGGCGATGATCTCGGCGCTCAATCGCCCCCATGAACTCAAGCTGCATGTGCGCGGCGCCTTGCGTAACGGCCTGAGTCGTGAGCAAATACGCGAAATTCTGCTTCAGGTCGGTATCTATTGCGGCGTTCCCGCTGCCGTGGACAGTTTCCGGCTTGCCCGTGAAGCCTTCGCCGAAGCCGATGCCGAGGCCTCCAGTCAACCCTCGGCTGTTTGATCTGAACGTGCACGGATGTTGCCCGTTTGGCATGGACAGCCATATTACAGAGCGGACCCCATGAAACGCCTGCCACTCGACGACAGCTTCAAGGTCAATCGCAACCCCGTCACCCTGCGCGAAATCGTGCTGGATAAACTGCGAAGCGCCATCATGAATTTCCAGCTTCTGCCGGGAGATCGCCTGGTCGAACGCGACTTGTGCGATCGCCTGGGCGTGAGCCGCACGTCGGTGCGCGAAGCCTTGCGCCACCTCGAATCCGAAGGCCTGGTGGAATTCGCCGATGCCAAGGGCCCGCGGGTGGCGATCATCACCCTGGCCGACGCCGGCGACATCTATGAATTGCGTTGCGTGCTCGAAGGCTTGATCGTCCAGCTGTTCACCCTGCGGGCCAAGGCCAAGGACATCAAGGCGCTGGAGAAAGCCCTCGAGGAAAACCGCAAGGCCCTCAAGGATGGCGAGCTGCAACAGGTCATCGATTCGGTGCAGGGCTTTTACGACGTGCTGCTCGAAGGTTCCGGCAACCACGTCGCCGCCACCCAGCTGCGCCAGTTGCAGGCCCGCATCAGTTACCTGCGGGCGACGTCGGTGTCCCAGGAAAACCGTCGCGGCAACAGCAACCAGGAAATGGAACGCATGGTCGAGGCCATCAAGAGCGGCGATCCCCTGGCCGCCCACCAGGCGTGCGTCGATCACGTGCGCGCCGCCGCCAAGGTCGCCCTGGATTACCTCAAGCGCCAGCAGGAAGAGACCGGCGACATCCCTGAAATCACGGCGCCCATCGCCCTGAAAGAACCGCGCATAGGTCGCTGATATGTTCAGCCCGAGCTTTTGTCCAAAGTGTGGCGGCAGTGACTTGAGTCATCGCCTGCCAGCGGGCGATACCCATGAGCGCCTGATGTGCGGCGGCTGCGGCTACATCCATTACGTCAACCCGAAGATCATCGCCGGCTGCATCATCGAGCAGGACGGCAAATACCTGCTGTGCCAGCGCGCCATTCCACCGCGTCCCGGCACCTGGACCCTGCCGGCCGGCTTCATGGAAGGCGGCGAGACCACCGAACAGGCGGCGCTGCGGGAAGTCTGGGAAGAAACCGGCGTACACGCCGAAATCGTCTCACCCTACTCGATTTTCAGCGTGCCGAAAATCAGCGAGGTGTACATCATCTTCCGCGCCACCGCGCTGGAAATCACCGGTCAGTTCGGCCCGGAAACCCTCGCCTGCCGGTTCTTCGCCCCCGAAGACATTCCCTGGGACAGCATCTATTACCCGGCCATCCGGCAGATCCTCGAGCGTTATATCGAAGAACGCCAGGCCGGGGTCTACGGCATCTACATCGGCAACGACGACAGCGGCAAGATCCATTTCATCCGCTGATCGGACTCAGGGCGCCACGCCCTCGACAATGATCACCTCGGCCCGCGCCACGCCCTCGCGATGCCCCTTCGCCTCCTGATACGACTCTGAGTGATAACAGGCCAGCGCCTGCTCGTAGGAGTCGAATTCAATCACCACGCTACGCTGCGGCGTGGTCCTGCCCTCCATCGCTTCGCTGCGCCCGCCCCGGGCCAGCATCCGACCGCCGTACTGGGCAAACGCCGCTGGCGCCCGCTGGGTGTACTGGCTGTATTGGTCGGGGTCGGTGACATCCACGTGAGCAATCCAGTAAGCCTTCATAGTGACCTCTCAGGTTATTTTGTATTATGGTATACCACGACTTCATTCCATCAAGCCCCCAGCAAAACAAAGAGAGCCCGACATGGCCTTTAACAGCATTCAGGAAATCATCGAAGACTACCGCCTGGGCAAGATGGTGTTGCTGGTGGATGACGAAGACCGGGAAAACGAAGGCGACCTGCTGCTGGCCGCCGACTGTTGCAGCGCCCAAGCCATCAGCTTCATGGCCCGGGAAGCCCGTGGCCTGATCTGCCTGACCTTGACCGACGAGCACTGCCAGCGCCTGGGCCTGGAACAGATGGTGCCGAGCAACGGCAGCGTGTTCAGCACGGCGTTCACGGTCTCCATCGAGGCCGCCACGGGTGTGACCACTGGCATTTCCGCCGCCGACCGGGCACGCACCGTCGCCGCAGCCGTTGCCGCCGACGCGGGGCCCAGCGATATCGTGCAGCCGGGGCATATCTTCCCGTTGCGCGCCAAGGAAGGCGGCGTGCTGACTCGCGCCGGGCACACCGAAGCCGGTTGCGACCTGGCGCGCCTGGCCGGCTTCACGCCAGCATCGGTGATCGTCGAAGTGATGAACGACGACGGCACCATGGCCCGCCGCCCGGACCTGGAGGTGTTCGCCCGCAAGCACGGGATCAAGATCGGCACCATCGCCGACCTGATCCACTATCGCCTGAGCACCGAACACACCGTGCTGCGTATCGGTGAACGGGAGTTGCCCACGGTGCACGGCACCTTCCGGCTGTTTACCTTCGAAGATCGCATCGAAGGCGGCGTACACATGGCGATGGTCATGGGTGACATTCGCCGGGAAGAACCGACCCTGGTGCGGGTGCACGTGATCGACCCGTTGCGGGACTTGGTCGGCGCCGAATACAACGGTCCTTCCAACTGGACACTGTGGGCGGCGCTGCAACGAGTCGCTGAAGAAGGCTGCGGCGTGGTGGTCGTGCTGGCCAACCATGAGTCGTCCCAGGCGCTGCTCGAGCGCGTGCCACAGCTCACTCAGCCGCCACGACAGTTCAGCCGCTCCCAATCACGCATCTATTCTGAAGTGGGCACCGGGGCGCAGATTCTGCAGGACCTGGGCGTCGGTAAGTTGCGTCACCTGGGGCCGCCGCTCAAGTACGCAGGACTAACTGGGTATGACCTGGAAGTGGTGGAGAGTATCGCGTTTACCGGATAAGGCGCGAAACGCACCAACCTGCTCCAGACAGATAGCCGGTACGGCAAAATGCTTGCAGAAAGTTTGGAATACCATAATATGATATTCCATAGACCGGACGCTTCCGCCAACTCCAGGTACGGTCGTCGCAAGGCCAGTTGGACCCAATGCTCCCGATAAGCGGGCGAACCAAAGCCCACTCAATAAACACAACAATGAGGGCGTGAAAATGGTGTTGAAGAAAAGTGCAGCCGCAATCTTTTTGGCGGGCCTGTTGAGCGTCACCAGCCAGGCGACGATGGCCGCTGAAAGCGTCAACTTCGTCAGCTGGGGCGGCAGCACCCAGGATGCGCAGAAGCAAGCCTGGGCCGACCCGTTCAGCAAGGCCAGTGGCATCACCGTGGTCCAGGACGGCCCGACGGACTATGGCAAGCTCAAGGCCATGGTCGAAAGCGGCAATGTGCAGTGGGATGTCGTCGATGTCGAAGCGGACTTCGCCTTGCGCGCCGCCGCTGAAGGCTTGCTCGAGCCCCTGGACTTCTCGGTCATCCAGCGCGACAAGATCGACCCACGCTTCGTGTCCGATCACGGCGTCGGTTCCTTCTACTTCTCGTTCGTCCTCGGCTACAACGAAGGCAAGCTTGGCGCCGGCAAGCCCCAGGACTGGTCCGCACTGTTCGACACCAAGACCTATCCCGGCAAACGCGCCCTGTACAAATGGCCAAGCCCCGGTGTGCTCGAACTGGCCCTGTTGGCCGATGGCGTCGCGGCCGACAAGCTCTACCCGCTGGACCTGGACCGCGCCTTCAAGAAACTCGACACCATCAAGAAAGACATTGTCTGGTGGGGCGGCGGTGCGCAGTCGCAACAACTGCTCGCGTCCGGTGAAGCCAGCATCGGCCAATTCTGGAACGGTCGGATTTATGCCCTGCAACAGGACGGCGCACCGGTTGGCGTAAGCTGGAAGCAGAACCTGGTCATGGCCGACATCCTGGTCATTCCAAAAGGCTCGAAAAACAAGGCAGCGGCCATGAAGTTCCTGGCCAACGCCAGCAGCGCCAAAGGCCAGGCCGATTTTTCCAACCTGACCGCCTATGCGCCGGTCAACGTCGACAGCATCGCACGCCTGGATTCGGTGCTCGCCCCCAACCTGCCGACCGCCTACGCCAAGGATCAGATCACGCTTGATTTCGCGTACTGGGCCAAGAACGGTCAGGACATCGCGACACGGTGGAACGAATGGCTGGTCAAGTGAAAATGTCAGCAACGGCAGCCCCTCGCACCGGGAGCGCCCTTGGCGCTGCCGGTGCGGTACCGGCCAAGGCGACTACGCACACCCCGTCGCTGGCGCAGCGCTGGCGCGGGGTCGGCAACCTGGCGCCCGCCCTGCTGTTCCTCGGTTTGTTCTTCCTGGCTCCGCTGATTGGCTTGTTGTTGCGCGGCGTACTGGAACCGGTGCCAGGCTTGGGTAATTACGAGCAGTTGTTCGCCAACTCGGCCTATGCCCGGGTGTTGTTCAACACCTTTTCGGTGGCCGGGCTGGTGACGCTGTTCAGCTTGCTACTGGGCTTTCCGCTGGCCTGGGCCATCACCCTGGTGCCCCGTGGTTGGGGTCGGTGGATGCTGAACATCGTGTTGCTGTCGATGTGGACCAGCCTGCTGGCCCGTACTTATTCCTGGCTGGTGCTGTTGCAAGCCTCCGGGGTGATCAACAAAGCGTTGATGGCGATGGGCATCATCGATCAGCCGCTGGAGATGGTGCACAACCTCACCGGGGTGGTGATCGGCATGAGCTACATCATGATCCCGTTCATTGTCCTGCCATTGCAGGCGACCATGCAGGCCATCGACCCGATGATCCTCCAGGCCGGCTCCATCTGCGGCGCCAGTCCCTGGACCAACTTCTTCCGGGTGTTCCTGCCGCTGTGCCGGCCGGGGTTGTTTTCCGGTGGACTGATGGTGTTCGTGATGTCCCTCGGTTACTACGTGACCCCGGCGCTGCTGGGCGGGGCGCAGAACATGATGTTGCCCGAATTCATCATCCAGCAGGTGCAGTCGTTCCTCAACTGGGGCCTGGCCAGTGCTGGCGCTGCGTTGTTGGTGGCGATCACCCTGGTGCTGTTCTACTTCTACCTGAAGCTCCAACCGGAATCCCCGGTGGGCGCCAGCAACGCGAGGTAAGCCGTCATGCTCCTGACTCCCAATGCCATGAGCCGGCGCATGCGGTTCAGCCTGTACTTCACCACCGGCCTGATCGCATTGTTCCTGCTGTTGCCGATCGTGTTCATCGTGCTGTTGTCGTTCGGTTCATCCCAGTGGCTGGTCTTCCCGCCACCGGGCTGGACGTTTAAATGGTACGGCCAGTTCTTCTCCAACCCCGACTGGATGAGCGCGGCGCTGACCAGCCTCAAGGTCGCCATATTGACCACCGTCTGCGCCGTGGCGCTGGGCTTGCCCACCGCGTTTGCCTTGGTACGCGGGCGCTTCCCGGGCCGGGAAATACTCTACGGCCTGTTCACCCTGCCAATGATCGTGCCGTTGGTGATCATCGCGGTGGCGGTGTACGCACTGTTCCTCAAACTCGGTTACACCGGGACGATGTTCGCCTTCGTGGTCAGCCACGTCATCGTTGCCCTGCCGTTCACCATCATTTCGATCATCAACTCGCTCAAGCTGTTCGACCAGTCCATCGAGGACGCCGCCGTCATCTGCGGTGCCTCTCGCCTGCAAGCGGTGTTCAAGGTGACGTTCCCGGCGATCCGCCCGGGCATGGTCGCCGGCGCCTTGTTTGCGTTCCTGGTGTCGTGGGACGAAGTAGTGCTGAGCGTGATGATGGCCAGCCCGACCCTGCAAACCTTGCCCGTCAAGATGTGGACCACCCTGCGCCAGGACCTGACGCCTGTGATCGCCGTCGCTTCGACGCTGCTGATCGGCCTCTCGCTCTTGGTGATGGTGATCGCCGCCGCCCTGCGCCGGCGCAACGAAATCAGCGCCTGAGCGCCTAGGAGAATACGATGAGTGCCGTCAAAGACCCCGCACAACAGAACAACAAGACCCTGGTCAGCCTGCGCAATCTGAACAAGCACTACGGCGACTTTGCCGCCGTGGACGATATCTCCCTGGACATCCAGGACGGGGAATTCCTGACCTTTCTTGGCTCCAGCGGCTCGGGCAAAAGCACCACGCTGTCGATGCTGGCCGGGTTTGAAACCCCCAGCAGCGGCGAGATCCTGGTGGACGGCAAATCCCTGGTCAACGTGCCGCCGCACAAACGCGACATCGGCATGGTGTTCCAACGTTATTCGCTGTTCCCGCACTTGTCGGTGCGCGACAACATCGCCTTTCCCCTGGCGATCCGCAAACTGGCCAGCGCTGAACGTGAGCGCCGGGTCGAAGCCATGCTCAAGCTGGTGCAGCTGGGAGAATTCGCCCATCGCCGTCCTTCGCAACTGTCCGGCGGCCAGCAACAGCGCGTGGCGATTGCCCGGGCGCTGGTCTATGAGCCACGCATCCTGCTGATGGATGAACCCCTCGGTGCCCTGGACAAAAAACTCCGTGAAGACCTGCAAGACGAACTGCGCCAGCTGCATCGGCGCTTGGGCATCACCATCGTCTACGTCACCCACGACCAGGAAGAAGCCATGCGCCTGTCCCAACGCATCGCGATCTTCAGCCACGGCAAGATCGTTGGCCTGGGCAGCGGCTACGACCTCTACCAGAATCCGCCGAATGCCTTTGTGGCGTCGTTCCTGGGCAACTCCAATTTCCTCAAGCTCAAGGCCCAGGGCAACGCAGTGGCGACCTTCGAAGGCCAGTCGCTGTCGATCCGCCTGACCGCGGGGCTGCAAACCGATCAGGATGTGCTGCTGATGGTGCGTCCGGAAAAAGCCTTGGCCTTGAGCGTCGAGCAATCGGCCCAGGCACCCTTGGCGGCCGGCTGGAATGAAGTCTCGGCCAATGTCGTCGAAGTGCTGTTCCTGGGGGAAAGCCAGACCTGCAGCGTGGTGACGTCCGGCGGCACCGCCATGACCGTCAAGGCGCTTTCCGCCGCAGGCATGCCCCTCAAGGCCGGCGACCCGGTGCGTGTGCGCTGGGCCACCGCCGATGCCTGCGTCTACACCCAATGGGTCGAGAGCGACCTGAATAAAGCCGCTGGAGCCCATTGATGAACGCCGTCTGCCCCACCATGAAAGTCACACCCGAGGATCGCCCAATGATCGACGCCGCCGTTTACAAACAAGTCATGGGCTCGTTCCCGTCCGGCGTGACGGTGATCACCACGCTCGATGACGATGGGCAAATCGTTGGCCTCACCGCCAGCGCCTTCAGCTCTTTGTCGATGGATCCGGCCCTGGTGCTGTTCTGCCCCAACTACAGCTCCGACTCCTACCCGGTGCTGATCAAGAACCGCCGCTTCGCCATCCACGTACTCTCCGGCGGACAACAGAACGAAGCCTACGCGTTCGCCCGCAAAGGCAAGGACAAGGCCCTGGGCATCGAATGGACCCTGAGTGAATTGGGTAACCCGCTGCTGAGCAATGCCACCGCCATCATCGAATGCGAACTGTGGCGTGAATACGAAGGCGGCGACCACGCCATCATGGTCGGTGCCGTCAAGAATCTGATCGTGCCGCAACACACACCGGGGCCGCTGGTTTATTGCCACGGCAAGATGGGCGCCCTGCCCGTCCTCGCCTGAACCGATCGTCAACGACAAGAGAAAGCGCCATGAAATTTTCCCTGTTTGTACACATGGAGCGTTGGGACGAAAGCGTCAGCCATCGCCAGTTGTTCGAAGATCTGAGCGAGCTGACCCTGATGGCCGAGGCCGGTGGTTTCAGCACCGTGTGGATCGGCGAGCACCACGCCATGGAATACACCATCTCGCCGAGCCCGATGCCGCTGCTGGCGTACCTGGCCGGCAAGACCACCACGATTCACCTGGGCGCCGGCACCATCATCGCGCCGTTCTGGCACCCGCTGCGGGTGGCCGGCGAATGCGCGCTGCTGGACGTGATCAGCAACGGGCGCATGGAAGTCGGTCTGGCTCGCGGCGCGTATCAGGTGGAGTTCGACCGCATGGCCGGTGGCATGCCGGCCTCTTCCGGCGGCCAGGCCCTGCGGGAAATGGTCCCGGTGGTGCGCGCCCTGTGGCAAGGCGACTACGCCCATGACGGTGAGATCTGGAAATTTCCCACATCCACCAGCGTGCCCAAGCCAATCCGAAAACCGCACCCGCCGATGTGGATCGCCGCCCGCGACCCGGACTCGCACAATTTCGCCGTCGCCAATGGCTGCAACGTGATGGTCACGCCGCTGATGAAAGGCGATGAAGAAGTCCTCGACCTGAAAAACAAGTTCCAGGCGGCCCTGGACAACAACCCTGATGTGCCACGCCCGCAATTGATGGTGCTGCGCCACACCCACGTGCATGCCGTGGACGACCCCGAAGGCTGGAAGGTTGGTGCCCAGGCGATTTCCAGGTTCTACCGCACCTTCGATGCCTGGTTCGGCAACAAGCAGGTGCCGGTCAACGGCTTCCTGGCGCCAAGCCCGGAAGAAAAGTTCGCCGAGCGTCCGGAGTTTCAACTGGAGAACATCCGCAAGAACACCATGATTGGCACGCCGCAGGAAATCATCGAGCGGATCAAGTACTACCAGGAACTGGGCGTGGATGAGTTCAGTTTCTGGTGCGACAACAGCTTGTCCCATGCCGAGAAGAAGAAGTCCCTGGAGCTGTTTATCCAGCAGGTGGTGCCGGCTTTTCGGTGATCGGCGGCCCTGGAGCTCCTGGGTCAGTTTCACCGCCATCGCGAGCAAGCTCGCTCCCACATTGGCTGCGGGCGTTCATGCGTTGTGTGTTCACCATCAATCCCTGTGGGAGCGAGCTTGCTCGCGATAGCGGCTTGAACGAAAAGGTGATGCCCAAAAAAATGCCCGGACTTCAAGGTCCGGGCATTTTTATTGGGCGGTGATCAGAACGTTACGCTGGCACTCAGGCGGGCGGTACGCGGCTCGCCGACGCTGACCTGCAACTGGCTGCCGGTGGACGATGGGTAGTACTGCTTGTCGAACAGGTTGTCTACGTTCAACTGAAGCGACGTTTTGTGCCCGAGCACTGGAGCATCCCAACGCAGGAAGGCGTCGGCGACGGTGTAGCTGCTGAGCCAGAAGTCGTTCGCGGCATTGGCGGCCCGCTCTCCGACGTAACGGGCACCCGCACCGGCATGCCAGGCCCCAAATTCGGCAGGCACGTTCAGATGGTGGGTTAGGTACAGACTTGCAGTATGTTTGGGGGCGTCGGGCAGGCGATGACCTTCGTTTTTCGGGTCATCCAATATCTCGGTGTGGGTGTAGGCGTAGGTGCCGATCAAGTCCCAACGCTCAGCCAGACGACCGGTGATATCGAGCTCCAAGCCTTGGGAGCCAACTTTGCCGGCGGCTTCGGAAACTTCATCGACGGTGGTCACTACGTTCTTTTTAACGATGTCGAACAAGGCGAGGTTGATGTTCAGACCTGGCAGAGGATCGTACTTGGCACCGACTTCATAGCTGCGTCCCTCCTCCGGTTTGAATGTACGACGATCCTTGTCGACCACGTCATTGGGCTTGAACGACCGACTGTAGTTACCGTAAAGCGACAGGGTGTCGGTGGCTTTGTAGACCAGCCCCAGGAACGGCACGAAGGCGTCGCCGTTGTCGTCGCGATTGACGCCGTAATCACTGCCTAAGCCTTGGTCGCTGTACTGGTCGTAATGTTGATAGCGTCCACCAAATACCAGAATCCAGCGATCATCCAGGTGCCAGTTATCTTTCAGGTACACGGAGCTAGAATTCAACTGGTTTCGCAGGTCACTGTTGGTAGAGCTGATCAGGCTTGGCTCTGGAAGGTTGCCGTAGACCGGCGACGTGATATCGAAGCCAGACTGAGCTTTACCACGGTATGTCTTACCCCGAAACTGATCGGACACCTGGTTATCAACACCGATCAACAGGTCATGACGCTGACCAAACAGTTCCTGCTTGCCCATGAAATCCCAACTGGCGTAACGAGTTTCGTCGTCGTAATGAGCGCCGTTGGCGGTACGCTGAAAAACACCGGTTTTTGACAGGCTCGGCTGCGCAATCGAAAGACTGTATCGGTCATTGTTCCACCCATAAGTCACCCGGGTTTTCCACGCCTCACTCAATTCATACTCAAACCGCGCCGTAGCCGTTTCGCGGATTCCCACACTCTTGGCCCACGGCTCATCGAGGCGCTTGTCGTAGTCGATGTCCGCAGGATGCCCGTTCTGGAACACCGTACCCCGATCAAACGGATTGGAATATTCGTTGTACTCATAGCTCAGGTTCAACGAAGCCCGCTCCCCCGTCCAAGCCAGGGACGGCGCCACCAACGTGCTCTCGTTGACGCCGTAGTTGCGCCAGTAATCTTCATGTCCACGCTCGGCAATCAGCCGATAGGCCAGGCCGGTATCACCCAGCGGCCCTGTGGTGTCCAGGCCCATGGTCCCGCCACCTTCGCTGTAGGCCGACCCGCTCAACGTGGTGCTTTGGGTGTACTCGGGTTTCTTGCTGATGACGTTGACCAGGCCGCCGGGCTCCAGCGCGCCGTACAGCATTGAGGCCGGCCCCTTGAGCACTTCGACCCGTTCGGTGGTGGCGCTGAAGTTGTGTCCCAGGTTCGAACGCACGCCATCGCGCAGGATCGAGCCGTCGTCGTTGGTGCCGAAACCGCGCTTGACCAGCGAGTCCCGCGAGCCACCCAGGGTATTGCCCTGGCTCACACCGCTGACGAACTTCATCGCATCGGCCAGCGAGCGCACCTGATAATCGTCCAGGGTCTGCTGGGTCACGACATTGATCGATTGCGCTTCTTCCTTGATCGGTACATCGCTTTTGCTCGCCGTGCTGGCTTGCGACGCCGTGTAGCCCTCGTCCTGAATGATGCGACTGCCCTGGATGTCCGTAGCCGGCAGTTCAAGCGTGTCCTGTGCCCATATGGGGCTTGCGATGAAGCAGCAGGACAATGTTGGCAACACACACTTGATGAAAACGTTGCGATTAGCGAGAGGGGTGGAACGATTCAAGACGCAGCACTCATAGGGAGGGGGATGTTAATGAGAGCTAATATACTTTGAGAATAATTCCCAGTAAATCTTTTGTATCAATTGATGATCACCCAAACCTTTGTGGGAGCGGGCTTGCTCGCGAAAGCGGTGTGTCAGTGATACTGGATTAACCTGACACTGAGCTTTCGCGAGCAAGCTCGCTCCCACAGGATCCCGGTACACCAAACCCAGCTAACATCACGTAAGTGATATCAAATCGCCCCAACTCGCTAAAGCTTTGGCGCCAGCGGTCGAATGTATTCCATTGAGTCAATTTTTTGCCCAGGAGCAGCGGCATGCAGACGTTAAAGGCCTTGTACGAGTCTATCGAAATGCAATTTTTCGATACGCTCACCAAAAAGCTGTCGAGCCTTTTCCTGTTGGTCGTGGTGAGCGGGCTGTTGTACTGGGTCGCCCTCAGTGCACGCGCCGACATTGTCTTGCAGTTGCGCAACGCACAACTGGATGCAGGCTTGCTGGGCCAGATCGAAGGCCGGCTCGACAGTCTCACCCACGCCCTGCTCTTCGGCACACTCCTGACGCTGGGCATGATCAGTTTCATGGTCTGGTATTTCCGCCACCTCATCGTGCGCCCCGTCACCGCCATGACCAAGGCCCTGGAAGAGATCGCCAACGGTGAAGGCGACTTGTCCAAAGACCTTCCCCTGGTGACCCACGACGAAATTCGCGTGCTGGCCGGTACCTGTAACCGGTTCCTGGCCAAACAGCGGGAGATCATCAGTAATGTCCAGGCGCTGACCGTGCACATCGCCGTGGAGTCGGCCCGCTCGCTGAAGAACATCAGCGATTCCAGCGACAGCGCCACCCACCAGGCGCGCTTCGCCAAGGAAGTGATGGACCAGAGCAACACCGCCGTAGGCCGCATCGAAGAAGTCTCGCGCCAGACCCAAGGCATTTCCAGCACCACCGCCCAGAACCTGAGCATGGCCCGCGACTCCTATGCCGAGCTGCTGGAAGTGACCGGTAACATCAGCGAAATCTCCAACAGTCTCAATGAATTCGCCACGCTCGTAGGGGCCTTGAACCAGCGTTCCTCCAGCATCAAGTCCATCGTCGGGTTGATCCAGCAGATCTCTGCCCAAACCAATCTGCTGGCACTCAATGCGGCCATCGAAGCCGCCCGGGCCGGCGAAAGCGGCCGGGGTTTCGCGGTGGTGGCCGATGAGGTGCGGACCCTGGCGCAGAACGTCAGCCGGGCCACCGATGACATTTCGCGCAACATCGACGCCATGCTGGAAGAAGTCGGTTCTACCCACGAACAGACCACCCAGATCAGCCATAGCGCCCGGGAAACCCAGAAAGTGGTGGAGCGCGCCTCCGGCCATTTTGAAAGCATGATCGGCGATTTCGAATCCACCAATGGCAAGCTGGCGGACATCGCCACGCATATCCAGCAGTTCGCCGACAGCAATACGGGCATCAACGAACGGGTCACCCAGATCCATGCCGACAGCCAGTTGATCGACCAGCGCATGCAGCATTCGGCGACGGCCACCCGGGACCTGTCCGGCGTTGCCGAAAAGGTCCAGGCACTGTTGGGACGGTTCGTACTCGGCCACGGCAAGCTGGATGCCGCCATCACCCGCGCCAGCCAGTGCCGCGACGTTCTCCAGGTACGCCTGGAGGCGCTGCAAAGGGAAGGCCTGAACCTGTTCGACCAGAGTTACCAATTGATCCCCGGTACCGATCCCAAGCAGTACATGACCAGCTACACCGAACGCTTTGCCCAGGCCTGCCAGGAAGAATGCGACAAGCTCACCCGCAGTACGCCGGGGGGCAAGGTTTCGTTCATTGTCGACAGCAAGGGCTATTGCCCGGTAAACAACAGTTGGGTCTCGAAACCACCCACCGGTGATCGAGCCGTCGACCTGCCGGTGTGCCGCAACAAACGCATCTTCGCCGACCCGATCGGCCTGCGCGCAGCCGGCAACGTCCAGCGCTTCCTGCTCCAGACCTACCTGCGCGACACCGGGGAGATCATGACCGAGATCGACGTACCGTTCTTCTTCGGCGGCCGCCATTGGGGCAACCTGCGGGTGGGGTTCGACGCGGCGGTGTTGTTGGCGGAGTGATGATCGAGCCTGTCTAAACGTTGTATGGCAATGTGTCTGCCACCGGCACACTTACACAAACTTGCACGTGGGGCTATTCCAGACACACCTCGCTTACACCCGCTTGAAAGACTCCTGTGTCCCCGGCCGGTATCGCGGCTGGGTTTCGACAGCCAAGGAGACTCATCATGCCTACCCTTCCCTCGAACGCCCTGAAAGCGCTGCCCCTCAATCTCGATCGTGCCGGAGCGTGGCTCGCGCCATTAGGCCTTCGGCTGTTCCTGGCCTGGGAGTTTTTTGAATCCGGCCTGGAAAAATGGCAGGGCGAAAACTGGTTCGCCGAGATCCAGTCCGCCTTCCCCTTTCCCTTCAACCACGTACCGGCCAACTGGAACTGGGAACTGTCGATGTGGGCCGAGCTGGTCTGCGCCATCGCCCTGCTGATCGGCCTGGGGACGCGCGTTTCGGCACTCGTGCTGATCGTCGTTACCCTGGTCGCCACCGCCGCCGTGCACTGGCCGGCGGATTGGTCAACCTTGAGCGAACTGGCCCAAGGCTATGCGATTACCAACAAGGGTCATGGCAACTTCAAGCTGCCGTTGATTTATCTGGTGGCGTTGATGCCGTTGCTGTTGCAGGGGCCGGGGAAGTTGAGTGTGGATGCATTATTTGCAAAACCAGGATCCTGCGTTACAAAAGCCTAGACCCATCGATGTGGGAGCTTGCTCCCACATCGGCTTGAAGTGACCTGCCCCCCGCGCGGCTCAACGTGTTCGCGAAAAATTCGAAACCTTGGGTCCCGTGCCGAGGTCCAGTCCTGTATGAGCCAAAGCGCTGCACGCCGCCCGACGGCGCTGCAGGCCATCTACATGAGGGACAGGCATGAGCATGACCGTCGGTGATTTTCTGGTTGAACGTCTTTACCAATGGGGGGTTCGCCGCATTTACGGCTATCCTGGCGATGGAATCAACGGCGTCTTTGGCGCCTTGAACCGCGCCGATGGGAAAATCCGCTTCATCCAGGCGCGTCATGAAGAGATGGCTGCATTCATGGCCTGCGCCCATGCCAAGTTCACCGGTGAGCTGGGCGTATGCATCGCCACCTCAGGGCCGGGGGCCTCGCACCTGATCACCGGTCTCTACGACGCCCGGATGGACCACATGCCCGTGCTCGCCATCAGCGGCCAACAGGCCCGCACCGCCCTGGGCGGACACTACCAACAGGAACTCGACTTGGTCAGCCTGTTCAAGGACGTCGCCGGGGCATTCGTCCAACAAGCCAGTGCGCCCTCCCAGGTGCGCCATCTGCTCGACCGCGCCGTACGTACAGCCGTGGGTGAACGGCGGGTCACGGCGTTGATCCTGCCCAATGACCTGCAGGAAATGGAATACACCGAACCACCGCACAAGCATGGAACGGTTCACTCCGGCGTAGGCTATCGCAAACCCAAAATCGTGCCCTATGAAGAGGACCTGCGCAAAGCCGCCGACATCCTGAACGCCGGCAAGAAAGTAGCCATCCTGGTCGGCGCCGGCGCTTTGCAGGCGACAGACGAAGTGATTGCCCTTGCCGAGAAACTCGGTGCGGGCGTGGCCAAGGCCTTGCTCGGCAAGGCTGTCGTACCAGATGACTTGCCCTGGGTGACCGGCTCCATCGGCCTGCTGGGCACCGAGCCCAGCGACAATCTGATGGCCGGTTGCGACACGTTGCTGATGATCGGCTCCGGCTTCCCCTATGCCGAGTTCCTGCCGCCCGAAGGCCAGGCTCGGGGTGTGCAGATCGATATCCAACCGGACATGCTCAGCCTGCGTTACCCGATGGAGGTCAATCTGCAGGGCGACAGCGTCGATACTCTACGAGCGTTATTGCCCCTGATCGAGGAAAAGACCGATCGCGCCTGGCGCAAGAAAATCGAGCACTGGCGGGCAGACTGGGACAAGACCCTGGAAAAGCGCGCCTTGATGTCAGCCAAGCCGATCAACCCGCAGCGGGTGACGTTCGAGCTGTCGCCGCGATTGCCGGACCGCGCCATCATCACCTGCGATTCCGGCTCATGTGCCAATTGGTACGCCCGGGACATCAAGATCCGAAGCGGCATGATGTGTTCGCTGTCCGGCGGCCTGGCATCAATGGGGGCCGCCGTGCCCTACGCCATCGCCGCGAAGTTCTGCCATCCAGAGCGGCCAGTGATCGCCCTGGTCGGTGATGGCGCCATGCAGATGAACAACATGGCCGAACTGATTACCGTGGCCAAGTATTGGCAAACCTGGGCCAACGGAACCTGGATCTGTGCGGTGTTCAATAATCAGGACCTGAACCAGGTGACCTGGGAACAGCGGGTGATGGAAGGCGATCCGAAATTCGAGGCCTCCCAGAACATCCCGGACGTGCCTTACCACCGGTTCGCCGAATCCATTGGCTTGAAGGGCATCCTGGTGGAACATGAAGACAACGTGGCGGCTGCCTGGGAAGAAGCGCTCGCGGCAGACCGCCCGGTGCTGATCGAATTCCGGACCGATCCAGACGTGCCCCCGCTGCCGCCGCACATCAAACTGGAACAGGCGAAAAAATTTGCCTCGACCTTGCTCCAGGGCGATCCGAACCAGCGCGGCATTGTGGTGGAGACGGCGAAGCAGGTCTTGGGGGCCCTGCTACCGGGGCATCGCAAAGACAAAGAGTGACACCGAGGCGTAGTGCCAGAGGTGAAGCTATTTTGCGCTCACCGGTTTGCGAACCTGAAGCAAGCCAAGCAAACCTCTACGGGTGGCTCGGTTGACGGCACTCACCAGTGCCTTCAAGGAGGCCAACAGGATGCTGTGATCGCGCGCGGCGCCAAAAATGAACTGGTTGTCCAAGCGGATCTCGACATAGGCAATCGCTTCGGATCGGGCGCCGTCGCGGGTCGCATGCTCGTGGTAATCGGCAATGTCCAGGCTGATGCCACAGGCAGCCAGCGCATCGACCATCGCCGCTAACGGGCCATTACCCTCGCCGGCCATGCGCACCGGGCCCAGCGGCCCTTCCAGGAGCGCATCGAGGTAGGTGGTCTCGCCCTCGCTGACCACTTGAGGCTTGCCCAACCGGTAAGGCGTGCCCTCGGTGAGGTACTGCTCGGTGAAGCACTCCAGGATCATCTCGCTGGTAATCTCCCGGCCCGACTCGTCAGCCACCTGCTGGACCACGCCGCTGAACTCCATTTGCAGGCGCCGTGGCAGGACAATGCCGTATTGCTCCAGCAGATAGGCCACGCCGCCCTTGCCGGACTGGCTGTTGACGCGGATGACCGCCTCATAGCTGCGCCCCATGTCCGCCGGGTCAATGGGCAAGTAAGGGACTTCCCAGAATCCGCCTGGTTTGGCATTTCGGGCAGCCAAGCCTTTCTTGATTGCATCCTGATGCGAACCGGAGAACGCCGTGAACACCAGCTCGCCGGCATAGGGATGACGCGGATGGGTCGGCAATTGGTTGCAGTACTCGACCTCACGCTGCACATGGACGATGTCCGAAAAGTCCAACCGTGGGGAAACCCCGCTGGTGTAGAGGTTCATCGCCAACGTGAGGATATCGACGTTGCCGGTGCGCTCACCGTTGCCAAACAGCGTCCCCTCCACCCGTTGGGCGCCCGCCAGGCAAGCCTGCTCGGCCGTGGCAACGCCGGTGCCGCGATCGTTGTGTGGGTGGACGCTGATGATCACACTGTCCATGCGACTGAAATGACGGCAGAACCATTCGATCTGATCGGCAAACACATTGGCGGTGGACACCTCCACCGTCGTCGGCAAATTGAGGATCATTTTATTCTGCGGGGTCGGTTCGAATTGTGCGGCGACGGCCTCACAAATCTCCAGGCCAAAATCCGGTTCGGTAAAGCAGAAGGTTTCCGGGGAATACTGGAACGTCCATTCGGTCTGCGGATACCGCTGCATCAACGCCTTGATTTCCCGCGTTGCATCGGTGGCAATCTTGATGCAACCGGCTTTATCGACCCCGAACACCACTTCGCGAAACACCGGCGCAGTGGCGTTGTAGACATGAACGATGGCACGCGGAACGCCCTTCAACGCTTCAAAGGTCCGCTCGATCAAATGCGTACGCGCCTGGGTCATGACCTGGATGGTCACATCCGGAGGGATCCCGTTGCTTTCGATCAGTTCACGAACGTAGTCGAAATCGGTCTGCGACGCTGCGGGAAATCCCACCTCGATCTCCTTGAAACCGGTCTTGACCAGCAGCTCGAAGAACCGGCGCTTGCGCTCGGCGTTCATGGGCTCGATCAGCGCCTGGTTGCCGTCGCGCATGTCGACGCTGCACCAGGTGGGCGCCTGGCGCTGAACCATGGACGGCCATTGCCGATCAGGCAACTCTACCGTCGTGAAAGAACGGTATTTGACAGAGGGGTCGCTGAGCATCATGCATTCGTCTCCTGGAAAAGTTCGTTGGGCATTGGACCGCCTCGCAGGTTGCGAATAAACATTGGATCCAATGACTGAATTCTAGAGGGAGACGCATGCTTAAGGATTGCCAATAATGTCTAAAAAAAGGCGTCAATAGCCTGCTACAAGTCGATTTTCTTAATTTTTAGCAATATTCAATCAATAATCCAATTTCATCAGCAACGGAAAAAGAAAACCCCTGCCCTGCGCACCATTATCGATCACGACTAAGTTAATCAGCCTCCCAGCCGATACAGAACATGTGCGGGTGATATCGCTTTTTAGCTGACGACTTATTTATGACTGAAGATGCTGGCCACAACTCCTCCGTTTTCCCTCCGGGTTCGCCTACCCGAAGTTTCACCCGTCGCACGTTCCCGGCCATCATGTTCCTGCTGTTTGTCATGTCCGCCCTGGCTATCGCGGTGTTGCTCAACATTACCGGGGCCCAGGACCAGCGCGCCCGTGAACAGAGCCTGTTTTTTGCCCAGCGGGCCATTGACGGTATCCGCACCGGTATCGCGCGGGACCTGAGCGATTATTCCAAGTGGAGCGACGCCTACCGGCACCTTCATGTGGTGGTCGATAAAGACTGGGCCTACGAGCAGGAAAATGTCGGCAGTAGCGTTTTCAGCCTTTACGGCTACCAGGCCGTCTTTGTCATATCCCCGACAGGTAAAACCGTCTATTCGGTGATCGATGGCCAGATGAGCGAGGTCGATGCCGACACCTGGCTGGCTGGTAACCTGCGCGCGTTGGGAAAGCAAGCCAGCACGCCAGAGAAGCGTGATGAAGTCGTCGTAGAGCTGCTGCACCACGAGGGCATGCCGGCGTTCGTCGCCGCTTCCGCGATCACTACCGGCACCGACACCAGCGTGCCTGAGATTCCGGGTCCACCCAGTCTGCTGTTGTTCGTGAAAGTGCTCGATAGCACCGCCCTGCAAAACCTGGCGCGGGACTTCGCCCTGCCGGATGCCCATGTTTCCAGCACAACGGGCCAGGCCGGGATGGCCCAACTGGCGCTTGACGATCAGGCCCAGGAAGCGCTGGCCTGGAAGCCGCCAACCCCCGGCCAGGACCTGCGCAAGATATTGCTGCCCTTGTTGGCCCTGGCGCTGCTCTTTCTCGGGATCCTGGCACTGGCGGTGTTGCGCCATGCGCTGGCGATGCTCCGAGCCCAGGAAGGCCAATACACCAGCCTTCTGGCTCACCGCAGGGCGTTGGAGCGCAGTGAAGAGCGTTTCCGAGACATTGCCGAAGTGTCGTCCGACTGGCTGTGGGAGATCGATTCCACCGGAACGCTGACCTACCTGTCCGATCGTTTTGAACAAGTGACCGGGTTCAGTCCCACGGAGTGGCTGGGCAAACCCCTTCACCGGCTGCTGCACCCCCACGGCGGGTCGATTTCGATTGCCCAATGGTTGCTTGGCGGCGCCAACAGTGCCTCTTCCGCTCCGCTGCTATGCGAATACACCGCACGTAACCAACGCATACGCACCTGCAAGTTGTCGGTACGGGCCATCGAGGCCGGCACCTTGGGGTTTCGCGGCACCGCTACCGATATCACCGACGAGCTGCGGGCGTTGGCCCAGATCAAACATCTTTCCCTGCACGATCCGCTGACCGGGTTGGCCAACCGAAACCGCTTGTTCGATTGCTTGCGCGAGCATCTGGATCGATCTGGCGGCACATCGCTAGCGGTATTGAACCTGGACATGGATCGCTTCAAGCCGGTCAACGACTCCCTGGGCCATGCCGTGGGGGACAAAGTGCTCAGGGAAGTGGCGCATATCCTCCAGCAAAACGTGCGCGGAACCGACCTGGTGGCCCGTCTGGGCGGCGACGAGTTTGTCATCGTCATGCCCGACCCTGGCGATGCGCACGACCTCGATCAACTCTGTGAGCGCTTGATCGATTGCATGCAACGCCCCATGCACCTGGACGGCAATACGCTGTACCTGGGCGTCAGCATCGGCGTTGCCTGGGCGCAGCCCGGGGTCGAACACGCCGATGAACTGTTGCGCCACGCCGACATCGCCTTGTATGCGGCCAAGGCCGGGGGCCGCAACACCTGGCGCGTGTATGTGGAGGCCATGGGCAATGTGGCCCGCGACCGTCGACGATACGAGCAGCAATTGCGCCAGGCGATGCACGAGGATCAATTGGAATTGCGTTACTTGCCGCGCTTCAACGTCAGCGCCGAGCAACTGCATGGTTTTGAAGCCCAGACCTTTTGGCACCATCCCGAGAAAGGCGAACTGGGTGGGTCCGACTTCATCCCGGTCGCCGAAGCGTCGGGCCAGTTGGAAGAACTGGGGGACTGGATGTTGATCAACGTCTGTGAAGAAGCGGCGACCTGGCCGACTGCCGTCAGCGTGTCCATCGCGGTTTCGCCCAAGTGGTTCAACAGTAGCTTTCTGTTCAACCAGGTGCAAACGGCCCTTGAGGCGAGCGGTTTGGAGCCTCATCGGCTGACCCTGGAAGTGGCCGAAGGGGTTCTGTTGGCCGACCATAAGAGCGTTGCCAGTACCCTTCATGCCCTGAAAGGTCTCGGCGTGCGGATCAACATCGACAAGTTCGGCACCAGCATTGCCTCCCTTCGCGAGGTATTGAACCAGCCGTTCGATGGGATCCGTTTCGATCGCAATATCTTGGCCCAACTGGGCTTGGAGCATGACCAGGAAGGCGTCCTGGCGATGATCCGGCTGAGCCGCAGCGTTGGGCTCATGGTCACCGCCGAAGGCATCGAGAACGCCCGGCAATTCAGCCAACTGCGCAGCGTGGCCTGCGACCATGTGCAAGGCCCCTACTTCGGCTCTGCATTGGCTCGTTCGGAAATGGCTTCGTTCTTTACGACTCCGCGGTGGCTGTAGCGCAAGCTGCGCAATGTGGGAGCGAGCTTGCTCGCGATAGCGGTGGTTCAGCTACACAGATACTGGACATGCCCCCAACGCTTCAATGACTCATCGGCGACATCGCCGTCGCCTGCCCCAGCACCTTCTGATCGATCTCTTCCAGACGCAGCACCCGCCCCCCAGTGTCCCTGGCAAGTTTTTCCGCCGCCTGGGGATCGGAAAACGAGGCCAATACAACGCCCATGGCACCCTTGAGCCCGGAGCCGATCACAAAATAGGCGGTCCTGGCATCGATCAGGTGAGCATCATCGGGCGTATTCCACTGACTGCGCCCCATGTCATGGACGTACAGCTTCACCTCAGCCCGTTGGTTTTCCGGCTGCAACCACCAGCCCAGCATTTCCGCCGGCGAACAGAACTTCTTGACGTCACCGGCCCCCACCGCAGCGCCCTTGGGCCCGGGAAAGTCGTTGATGACCATGCCGCATACGTGGCACTCATCACTGGGGTGAAACGCCAGCGACGCTTCAACGGCCGGTGGCGAGGAGGCCTTGTCACACGCCACCAGCGCCAGGCACACCAACATCCCGGCCAAGAGGCGGCTCGCCTTGAAGTACAGCCTGTTCATCGTTACATGCTCCTTTATCAAGATCAGAAATCACGGGCAACGGCGATTAAACAACTGATAAGCCAGCCACAACGGCAATGCCACCCATAGCCCCAGGCACAACCACAGCCAAGGCCCCGACACCGGTAGGTCGCTGCCCAGCGTCAGCACTGCGGCACCGTTGGATGCGGAGTCGAACCCCGACAAATTGATCAGCCGATACACATCCGTCGGGTTGAACAGCAGCAGCCACGGCAACAGGTCCGGGCTGAACCGGCCCTCGCTGAGCACCAGCAGCGCCAGCAACACCAGGTCGAACACCAGCACGAAGAAAAACCACACCCCCAGCGCCAGCCCGGCAGCGGTGGATTTTTCCGCCGAAAGAGCACTCAGCACATAGGCCAGCCCGAGAAAGCCCCAGCCGAGCAAGGTGGTCGACAACATGAAGCGACCGAAGGCCCAGAGCAGCAGGCTCAGTTCGATGTCGTCCACCAGCAGGCCGATGGCAAGCATCGCGCAACCAAAACCAATCACCGTCGCCAACGTCAGGATCAAGCCGTGGCCGACGAACTTGCCCAGCAGCAACTGGCCGCGTCCCAACGGATAAGTCAGCAACAACAGCAAGGTGCCGCTCTCGTCTTCGCCGACAATCGCGTCGTAGGCCAGCAGCAAGGCGATCAAGGGCATCAGGAACGTCGCCAGGCTGGCCAGGCTCGCCACCGTCGCCGGCACCGAGGTGAAACCCAGTTGGCCGGAGGCCGCCGCGCCAAGCCAGGCGATGCCGATGGCCAGCACCGCGAACAGCAGACTGATCGCCAACAGCCAACGGTTGCGCAGGCCATCGCTGAATTCTTTGCGGGCCATGTTCCAGACCGGGTTCATTGCCTGGCCTCCTCGGCCGCCGCGCGGACCATGTAATGCCGGTACAGATCCTCCAGGGACGGCGGCTTGATCTCCACGTCCGTGGGGTTGTCTTGCGCCAGCAACTGGCGCAACAAAACGAGCTTGCTGCCGTCCGGTGCTGACACCTGCAAACCTTCGGCGCCCCAGCCCTGGGTGACATGCCCTTCGCTGCGCCAGCGTTGCAGCAGCTGCGCAGAGCGGGTCAGCCCCGAGGCGCGGATCAGGGTCGGCAACCCCGCGTCCTCGCGCAACCGAGCCAGGCTGCCCAAGGCCAATAGGCGGCCCTGGGTCAGGATCGCGGCGCGGTTGATGTGCGCCTCGACGCCTGGCAGGACGTGGGAGCAGAGAATGATGCTGGTGCCCTGCCAGCGCAGACGGTCGAGCAGTTGATAGAGGTCTTGGGTGGCAATGGGGTCCAGGCCAACGGTCGGTTCATCCAGCAGCAACAAACGCGGCCGGCCCAGCAAGGCCTGGGCCAGGCCGAGGCGTTGGCGCATGCCCTTGGAGTAGGTGCGTACCCGGCGCCGGGCGGCGTCCGTCAGCCCCACTTCCTCCAGCAAACGCTCAACCTGTTCCGGCGCCGCGCCTTTGAGCCGGGCGAAATGGCGCAAGGTTTCCAGCCCGCTCAATTGCGGGTAGAACATGACGTTCTCCGGCAGATAACCGAGCAATTGCCGCACGTCCGGGTCGCTGGGCTCGCGACCGAAGACCCGCACCTGCCCTTCGCTGGCCCGCAGTAAACCGAGGATCAACTTCATAGTGGTGGTCTTGCCCGCACCGTTGTGCCCGAACAGGCCGAGCACTTCGCCCTGGGCCAGATTCAGGTTCAGTCCGCGCAGCACGGCAACATCGCCATAGTGTTGGCTGACGCCTTCGATCTCGACGACGTTCAAGACGCGTCCTCCTGAGCACTGTTGCGTGATGGAGGATGGACCGGTGTTTCCATCAACGGATGGCTGTCCATCACCCCAGGGGATTTCATCACCGGGAACGCCCGCTGCACCCAACGCAGCAGCTCGATACCCGGACTGTTCATCAGCAGCCGTACCTGCGGGTACAGCCATAGCAGGCGATCGACGTTGTCATTGGGCTCATAGGCCACATCCCCCGCCCCGTCGCCGTTGCGATCCCAGCCCAGGTAATCACTCCAGTAATTGCCGCGCCCGTCCGCCGACCACTCCTGCAACCGCGTGGCCACGTATTTGACCTGGCGCTGGTTATGGACGAAGGCGTTGCCGGCGATGCGGTTGTCCTCCGAGCCAGCCGTAAGGTGGATGCCCACGGCGCTGCGCTCGAAATGATTGCCTTCGATGCGGTTGAACAACGAGTTGTAAATGAACAGGGCCTTGCCCTCGGCGCCGGTGATCATGGTGTCGCCGGTCGACCCGTCGCGTACGTCAGTGACGAAGTTGTCGCGCAGGGTGGAATAGGTGATGTAGTTCATCAGGATCCCGTAGTTCTGATCCTGTTCGGAGCGGTTGCCGATCACCGTCAGCTGGCGACTTTGCATCAAGGCATAGCCGGTGCGGGTACGCCGGGTGACGTTGTCCAGCAGGCGGTTATCATTGGCGAACATGTAATGCACGCCGTAGCGCAAGTCCTCCAGGACATTGCCCTGGAGCAGGTTGCCGCTGGAGGTGTCGATGTAAATGCCATCGCGGGTTTCGCGCACCTGATTGCCGATGACCCGGGCACCGTGCACTGCATAGAGATGGATGCCGTTGCCACGGTCCTGGGAGCGCAGGCTGGGGTCGCCCTGGATGCGATTGTCGATCAGGCTGACGTCGCGGGTGCCATCGACCCAGATGCCGAAGCCCTGGCCCTGCATCCGGTTGGCGCGAACCACCGCTCCCTGGGCGGCGGGCTGAATGAATACGGCCGCATTCATGGCCGTCAGGTCATGCCCCCAGTCCAGGAACGTGCAACCCTGGACCTGGACATTCGGGGCGCGGATGATCAACCCATTGCCCTCGCCCTGCCCCTGGAATACCGCATCCGGCGCACAGGTGAGGGTCATCGGCTGATCAATGCTGAACGAGCCCGGGTATTGCCCCGCAGGTAGGCGCCATTGCTGTTCGCCCTCGGCCTGCAAAGGCAGATTCGTGATCGGCTGCGGCGCGCCGAACGCGCCGCCCGACAGTAGACAAAGCACCAGCGCAATGACCGGTCGACGAGCGTGGCCCGCGGGTTGCTGCGTATTCCCGGTCATTGAACCAACCTCCTTGATGAGCGGACTCAGGCCCTTTCAACCAACATGCGACCGACCATTTCCATGTGCAGCGCATGGCAGAACCAGCTGCAGTAGTACCAATGCAAGCCAGCCTTGTCGGCGGTGAAGGTGATGGATGAGGTCTGTTGCGGGCTGATCTCCATGCTCGCGCCGTGATTGGTCATGACAAAACCATGGGTGACGTCCTCGATCTGGTCGATGTTGGTGATCGTCACCGTGACCTCGTTGCCTTGCTTGACGGTGAACTCCGTCAGGCCATAGGCCGGCGCCATCGACGTCATGTACACCCGGACCTTGTTGCCGTCGCGAATGACCTTGTTGTCGGTTTCCAGGTTGATGCCGTCTTTCTTGGCCAACGCCACGGTGCCGGCGAAGAACGGATCGTTGCGGCTCCAGATTTTCTGGGTCTTGATCTGATCGCGCCGGGCGAGGATGCAGTCGTGGGGTTCGGCGAATGCCGGGCCGTCGTGTACCAGCTTCATTTCTTCGCCGGAAATGTCGATCAGTTGATCGTTCTCCGGGTGCAGCGGCCCCGTGGGCAGGAAGCGGTCCTTGGAGAACTTGCACAGCACCACCAGCCATTTGCCGTCGGCCTCGCTGGTCTCGGTCAGGGACGCGTGGTTGTGGCCAGGTTGATACTGCACATCGAGTTTCTGCTTGATGTAGTTGACCTTCTCACCCTTGTAGGCGCGGATGGCCTCTTCCATGTTCCACTTCACCACCTGGCTGTCGATGAACAAGGTGGTGTAGGCGTTGCCGCGCCCGTCGAAGGTGGTGTGCAGCGGCCCCAGACCCAGTTCCGGCTCGGCGACGATCACTTCGCGCGGGTCTTTGAAGCGATCGGCGAACAGGTCATCCAGGCGGTCGATGGCGATCATCGAGACGGTCGGCGACAGCTTGCCGTTGGCGATGAAATATTTGCCGTCGGACGAGGTATTGAGCCCATGGGGATTCTTCGGCACAGGGATGTAGCGGGTAAATTCGGAATCCTTGCCATCGGTTTTGCGACCATCGACCACCGGCACCTTGGAGCCGTCCAGGGTGATGAATTTACCGGCCTTGATCGCCGCTTCGATGCGCGGGATGTTGTACACCACTACCCAGTCGCGCTCGTTGCGCATCATGCCGCCGAGGTCGTAGGCCTTCTCGGAGTTGTAGCAGGTGCTCGCGGCATACTTGCCGGTGTAGTCGGCGTCGGTGTTGTCCAGGTTGCCGTCGACGATCACCTGGAAGGCCATCTCCATTTTCTCGGCATCGATGGCGTTGAACATGGTGAAGCTGTTCTTGTCTTGCAGGTCGAAGGTATGGCCGTCGTTAGGGTGCGGGATCACGAACTCGCCGTTGGCGAACACGTACTTGGTGTATGGCACCTTTTGCAGGCGCAGGCCATGGATGGCTTGCACGTTGGGCACCGTGAGGATCTTGTCGCATTTCATGATGTCCAGGCGAATGCGCGCGACCCGGGAATTGGCCTTGTCGTTGATGAACAGGTATTTGCCGTCGTACTTACCATCGGTCATGGAGATGTGTGGGTGGTGGCAGTCGCCGTTCTGGTATTTGGCGCTGTCACCCAGGATGCGCTTGCTTTCGTTGGTCAGGCCCCAACCGGTGGCCGAATCGACGTTGAACACCGGGATGCGCATCAGCTCACGCATCGACGGCACGCCCAGCACCCGCACCTCGCCCTGATGGCCACCGCTCCAGAAACCATAGTATTCGTCCAGCTCACCGGGGCCGACATGGACCTTGGACTTGGCCTCCTTGGCCGCTGCCGCCCAGGACTCACGGGTGAACGTCCCGGCGCCCAGCGCCGTGGCACCGGCCAATACCGCGCCAGTAACGGCACCGGTGCCCAGGAAACTGCGCCGGCTGACGCCCCGGGGTTCTTCCACCGCGCCAGGGGTTGGGGTTTTCTTGTCGCTCATGCTGTGTGCTCCATGAAGAATGAAAGAATCAAGGGACAGATCATTGGGGTGCCTCAAGGCGCCGGGGTCACCTGCACCACGGGAATCAATTGCGGATCGGCCGCGGTCGCCTTGCCGCGCTTCTTGCGCTTGTTGATCAGCGGCGGGCATTTGTTTTCGTTGTGGTAAGTCATCTGGCAATCGAGGCAGTAATGGCATTCGTTGGCATTGATCCGGCCATCGGGATGAATCGCCTGGATCTCGCATTCCTTGGCGCACAGCTGGCAAGGGTTGCCACATTCCTTGCGCCGCTTTAGCCAGTCGAACAGGCGCAACCGGGTCGGCACCGCCAGGGCCGCGCCCAATGGGCAGACGTAGCGGCAATAGACTTTGCGGGTAAACAGATTGATCACCAGCAGGCCCACCGCGTACGCGACGAACCACCACTGGCGGTCGAACCTGAGGGTGATGGCGGTCTTGAAGGGTTCCACTTCGGCCAGCCGTTCAGCGGTGGCCATCGACTCCAGCGAGACACCGAACAGCACCAGCAAAATGATGTATTTGATCGCCCACAGTCGCTCGTGAACGGCGAATGGCAGCTCGTATTGCGGCACCTTGAACTTGCGCGCCAGCTCGTTGATCAGCTCCTGCAGCGCGCCGAACGGACACAACCAGCCGCAGAACACCCCGCGTCCCCAGAGCAGAATGCTGCCAGCGGTGAACACCCAGAGGATGAAAATCAGCGGGTCAGTGAGGAACAGTTCCCAGCGAAAGCCTTCGAACAGTGCGTGGACGAAGGTCAGTACATTGACCACCGACAGCTGCGCCAGCCCATAGCCCCCGAGAAACACCACGGTGAACACCAGGTAGCCCCGGCGCACCCAATGCAGCAGTTGCGGACGCCGGGCCAGCGCATCCTGGAGGAACAGGATGGTAGTGAGCACCAGCAGGGCCACGCCCAGCACCGTGATCTCGACACCTTTCTGATACCAGAGCGTCAGCCACAGCGGCCGGTTGGCTTCTTCGGCCGCAGCCAGTTGTTCGGCCGTGGGCAATGGCCGTTCCAGGTACGGTTCCGGCAATTGATAGGCCAACTCGAAGCTGCTGAAGAGGCCACTGACCGGTCCGGTCTGGCGGCGCACCAGCAACTCCAGGCTCCAGGGGGAACCCGGGTCGAAATGGTGTGCGGCGCGGACGATGAAGATCGCCATTTCGTCGAACTCGGGCATGTCCTCGGCGGCCACGTCATCCAGGCGCTGGAAGTCCATGTCACGGAAGCTGATAGCATCGCCGAACTGGCGCAGCAGCACCCGATCGAAAATGCCGCCACGGACATACCCCGAGCCCTTGAAGGAATAACGCCCGCTGCCCATCACGGCAATGGCCTGCTCGCCCGGCTTGAGTTCGCTCATCAACGTGCGGTATTGGCTGTCACCGAGCAGGTTGCGGCCAATGGTGGGCGGGTTCAGGTGAGTGACGTACAAGTCGATGAAGGTGTCGTCTGTCTGCTCGGCGCTGGCGACCTCGACCTGCTCGGCAGCGGTCCCTTTGAAAGAGGCGTCTACTTGGCCGCGCGTCAGATGCAAGCGGCGCACGGCGCCATTGCCGGTCAGCGTCTTCCAGTCGGCAGGTTCGTAGAGGTCCTCACGCACGCGGGCCGGTGCCACGGCCAACCCCGCATTGCCCTTGACCAGGCCCAGGGACACCGCAACGTCGTGGGCGGCGCGCATGATGACTTCGTTGACCACCATCGCCGTCACGGTCGCGCCAGCAATCGCATCCACCGTCACCGCATTCGTGTCACTGGAATGCCCGACCACCACCCGCTGACTGACGTTGATCCCGCTGTAGCGGGCGCTGAAATCATGGAGTTTTTGCTCCGGGATGCCGACCAGCAAAATCGGCTCATGGTGTTCCAGCACGTAGGCGTCGAGGATCACACCGGCCGGATCGAGGATCACCTGGAGATTGATCGGCTTGCCTGAGTAAGCGGGAATGTCCACCACGTCCAGGCTTTGGAACACATAACCCAGGACCTTGCCCGCCGCGGACAGCTTGCGCACCTTGAAGGCGCCTTCGGGTTCGGAGATCGAATCGGTCTGGCTCAGGACATGGTGGATACGCTGTTGCTGAATCTCACCATAGTCCTTGGCCTGGGCCAGGCCCACGAACAAAAGCAGGAGAACGAACAGCACGGGGAGCCAGGAGCGGGACGGGTGCAGCATCACAAAGGGAGGGGTCATGGACGCCAGGGCTTAAGGACAGGATCTTGGCGATCATGGTAGAGCCCGCCACCCTGCCCGGCCCTTGATTGAAATCAACTTGAGGACATGTACTCCTCCGCCCCAGCCAAAACCGGTGGCCAGGCTTTTCTCATCTCTTGGGCCTGGATTAATTTGCGTTCACACAGCGCAGGGAACTCTTTGTAACGGTGGAACCACTCATCGATTCGACAATGTGTTTGAAGGATAAAGGGCTTCGTCATCCACTCCAGTTTTCCAGTACGCCAAGTCATTCACGTGCCTCGCCGAACGTTACGAAGATAATTGCTGCCCTACCTGATAATTGCATTGCACCGACGCAATAAATTGCCAACTTCGACTGTTATAACAAAGACTTAACATGACTAAGGGCTTATGGATGAGAATTTTGATTGTCGGTGGCGGAATCGCCGGTTTTTCCATGGCCAGGGCGCTTGAGCTCAAAGGCTACCAGGCAGATTTGGTTGAACGCCGCCCTGACGAAACCTCTGGTGACTCAGGACTGTTTCTGCCGGGAAACGCTGGCCGTGCGCTCAAGCAACTGGGCCTGCTCGACCGTGTTCAAAGTGCCGCCGCCGTCATCCGCACCCAAAGCATCCTCGACAAAAACGGCAGGCAATTATCTGTGACACAGACCCAAGACGTGTGGGGATCATGTGGGCCCTGCCTCTCACTTCCTCGCGCTGGATTGCACGGCATTCTGCGTCAATCCTTGTCTCGGACTCAGCTACGTTTTGAATTGGCGGTAGAAGCAATCGAGCAATCAGCCACGACATGCCAGGTGAACTTTTCCGATGGCTCATCCGCCACTTATGACATTGTCATCGGTGCTGACGGTATTGGTTCATCGGTACGCAGCATGCTGTTCCCGGCGATCAATCCGACCTACGTCGGCAATGTCAGCTGGCGTTTCATAACGCGTAACACCACAGCAATTGATAGCTGGACGGCGATGCTGGGTCATCGCAAAGCTTTGCTCGCAATTCCGGTAAACGCCAATGACATCTATGTATACGCCGATACCGCGCTCGCCTTCCAGGACATTCAGAGCACAACTGCGCAAGCATCGCTGCCAGCACTGTTCAACGATTTTTCCGGTCCTATTTTGCCGCTCATTACGCAGATACCTGCCAGCACTCTGGTGCATTTCAGCAAAATAGAACAAGTCGTCATGGACGATTGGGTAAAGGGACGTGTTGTGCTCATTGGCGATGCGGCTCACGCAGCCTCACCGAGTATGGCGCAGAACGCGGGCATGGCGCTTGAGGATGCGCTGGTATTGGCAGAGTCGATAGCCGCAGCAGAGAGCCCAGATGGCGCGCTCGCGACTTACACCGCCAGACGCAGACACCGCGTTGAATGGACGCAAAAGCAATGCGCAGCCCGGGATAAAATGCGGGCGTGGCCGACTCCGATGCGCAACGCCGTCCTCAAGGTGTTCGGTAACAGATTGTATGCACGGAGTTACTCGCCTTTGGCGGCGCCCCTTTGACTGAAGATTCGGGGCAACGAATGGCTGCTCGACATGGGAACCCGCAGAGAGCCTGGAACCACTCATTGGATTTGATACTAAGGTGGTGATCACAATGGGTGGTAACTGTATTTCCCGCGTGCGCAACAATCACATGGACGCCACCACGGTAGATCCATCACCGCCCGAGCCGGCTACCGGCCCCGCGGCTCATCCACACGATGCGCAAGATACCGCAAGAGACTCATCCTTAACTCGACCGCATGCCCCTGCGAACCATCCACGTGCGTCACTCTTGACGGGCATTCAGTTTGAACATTCATCTGCAGGCCACTCACTTCGGCCCAGCCCTTTGAGCAATGTTCCGCCAGAAATGCTTCTTGAGGTGGCCAGTCATTTGCCTGCGCAAGACAAGGCTGCGCTCGCCAGCACAGCGCGCGCTTATCACCAGACCTTACCCACCGCCGGCCGGGAGCATAAACAATTGCAGGAATTGTTCCGCCAGTTCAATGCTGGTCGTGGACGCGCTACCCCCAGGCAATAGACGATGCCTTTAGGTTATTAGCCTCACCCCTCCACCCTGCAGATCATGAAAAACTGAGTCGCCGCCTGACAGCCTATTTGCAACGCCAACTTTCAGAATTAAGCACCGGCACTCGAGACGTTGAGCACTTGAAAAAAACGATCGAGCAGTCTCTATCATTAATTGATACTTCACCCCGTCAAAGCATGAGGCTCGCGAGCGCAATTTCGCCGTTATTGAATCTCACACGTGCGCCGGCCTTGGCCGCTACAGGCTTAGCCGCATCAAGCAAGTTGCGCGATGTCGTCACGTCGGCCCAGCCGATGAGAATGACGACAACAACAAAAGACCAGATGGCCTGGACCTTGAGGAATATGAATCTACATGGGTTGCAACACCTACCCGAGCAAGAGCTAGGCGCCGCGCTCGAGCAACATGTAAACGCAATGGAAAACTTGTATGCAACGAACTACACACCCTCGTTGCCTATGTTCAACCCGCTATCTTCCGCGACCCGAGAAGTTTCCTTTGCGCCTGCCCCACAGCAAGCTGGGCTTAAGGCCAGACTGGATCAGCTTCAACGCTGGGCCAGATAGACAGATCGGCGCGCATAAAGGGCATCTGAGGCTAAAAATACAGGGTGATGCCGATCATCCTGGCGCCTTACATTTAGCCAGGTATTTACAGCGTTAAAAATGCCCCGCCATTTTGCTGCGACACAAAAAAACGCTTGGCATAAATGCCAAGCGCATACTCATAGCCCTCACTGCTGCCTATCGACATCATCCGAGACGCGTGAATCAGACAGGATTCTCCGTCGCACCGCCCCCCTCTCGGAGTCTACGATGCTCCAGCGCGCGGTCCGTTATTTCTCTCGCCGTAGTGACAGCGTCTCGCGCCAGCGCCTTGCCGGCCTCGAGAGTTGCATCAGCAACTTCCTGCGCTTTGGCGGGAACGTCCTCTTGCAATACTTTTACAGCCGCATCGCTGAGGGGCTCGGTTGCAATACCGGCCACCCCATAAGCACCAAAAGTAAGCGCCGACATGGCGAGGTTAACCGTGTGGTCCACCACAGCGACCTCTCCTGGCCCCAGACCTTTCTGGGTTGCCAGATCTCTCGCCGCACCACGAGCCAGCGATGCCAAAGCGAAGCCGCCGCCCAGTACGCCCGCGTTGGAAACCATACTTGGAAAGGACAACGCGCCACTCAAAGCCGATGCCGTATCGGTAATAACGTCCAGGGGAACCCTGGCCAGACGTTTGGCACCGTTTGCCATCGGGCTCAGTGTTGTACTTTCTTTCAGCGCTTGATATTGGGTCTTCCAGTCGGTACGACCTAAAAGATAGGCGGGCCCGGCACGATGGGCCTGCAAGTCGTTTTTGTTCATAAGATGGGCATAACCTGCGCCGGCAGCCAAACCTCCCGCCGAGGCGATAGCCGTATCAACCGCCGAGGCAGCCTTCGGCCCGACGGTGGCATTCATGAGCCCGGCCACCCCCAAACGCACAGCATTGCGAGCACTGAAGGTCTGCCAGGACAGCGCAGCCTCCCCAGCGTTACTCACCCTGGTTTCCTCCTTTTTGCTGGTCAGGGCTTGCTGCATCACCGGCTCCAAGGTTTCCGGCGGCGGTTTTAGCCAATAAGTGTCGTGCGTGGCTCTCGCCAGCAGACCACCGCCTACTGCATCCATCGCACCGGAAAAAGAGCCCGCCACAAAGCCGGTCAAGGCTGGATTATCGGCAACATGAGCCGTCACCTCGGGCACCTTGTCCAAAATAACCGAGGCCGCCGCAAAGGGTACGGAAGCCACCGCACCTTGTATCGGAGCCGTGACACGATCCATCCGCGCCGCTTTTTCGAGCAACGCCTCGAGCGTCTCCGGCGTCTCTCCCATTTCTTTCAATTCAACGGCGCGATCATGAATCAGGGCATTGATGGCCTCATGGTTCTCAGCCGTCCTGTGGGGTTCGAACAGGTCGTCAAGTTTGTCCTTCAACGCGGCCAGCTCTGGAGAGTTGTCTCCATTAACAGACGATACGTTCCCGGTTCGCTCCAGATGCGTTGATCGCGCATCGTTAACGTGATGGCTCTCTAGTGTGCGCAGTGGCACGGGGGAGCCGGCTCTATTGATATCCATGAGGTGCTACTCCTTACATGCGGGTTTATGTTCTGCACAAACGCGACGTGTCTATCAGCCAGGCAGTTGGCCTCTGCCGCTCGCAATGATCTCGGCGAATTGCAATACGTTGGCCGGATAACCGGGATCCCCTACTCCTCCGGTATCCGCCAAATCGTTGCGATTCACCTTGTCGGGGCCGGAGTTATAGGCGCGCAGTCCTGCGCCGATGTCACCACCGAAAGCACTGGTCTGATCGCGCAAATAGAGGGCCCCCGCCATGATGTTGTCCCGGGGGTTGTTGACGTCGGCATTGCCAAGCAGCGCCGGATTGTCCCTCTTCAATTGAGCGAAGGTGTCGGCGTTGACTTGCATCAAGCCAGCGTCGGTCTTGCCGTTGACATTGGTGCTGCTGGAATTCAGGTTGCCTCTGGACTCCGCCCAGATCTGCCCTGCTATCACGTTGCCTGGAACACCCGTAGCATTGGAGGCATCCACGATATCCTGGCGATACGGCTCCAGTTGCGCGGGCAAGTGCAACTCACCCTGACCGCTCAAGGCCGGACTGCCTGCCACACCACCGGCCTGGGCATTGTTGACTCCACCGCCTGGCGCAGCGGAACCGCCCGGTTGGGCCATCAACGTGTTGTGGGGTTGAGGCCCCGGTTGGGCAATCCCACCTCCCCCGGCCCCTTCCTGTTGATTCATCAAGGAATGGAGCCACTGCATGATGGCCTTCATGATGACTTCCATCAGTTGCATCATCAGGTCGGTTGGTTCGGCATTACTCTTCTGTGCAGACACAGGCCCGTTAGGCACCTCCGAAGGCGGGCCGAAATTGATCGGCCGCTCAGGGCGAGCCGCGAACATATCGCCAGCCACCGCGGGATCTGAACCGGCGTGCCGACTAAACCGCTCGTTGTGGTTTTCAGGCGCAAGGAGCGCGTCGGGGGTGGGGCTACGAATGGGAGAGATAGACAGGCTCAAATTCAATGCTCCAGGTTCGCTGATACAGTGGCGATCGGTTCGAGGGCGTAGTGCTCAGGCAAAGCGGTTTGATGCATGGACTGCGAAACAGGGCCGGTATCGAACAATCGCCTCATCAGTCGAACAAACTGACGTTTGGCTGAAGGCGATTTTTCGATGAGCGCCCTGGTCGTTTCCTGCAACGCCAGCTCAATGCCGGTTGGCCTGAATACAAGCAATGTTCGGCTGCAAGCCAGGTTCGCGTGCACATTCCCGGCGCTTACCGATGACGTCTCGAGTGTCCAGTTCGGAACCCGTGCAATAGCCTGTCCGGCCTTCGAACTGTCATCAGGACCCTGGATGTAAGCGATGCAAATTCGCATACCGGGCACTCCGTGAAGAAGGGATCTAAATAATGCGTGGAGCCAGAGGCGAAAGAGGTTCCCTGTTCTTATCGCCGTGACGCAGGTTCGCTCGGGCTCAGTACTCGCTGGAGACTCGCCGCTTGAGTTGCTCGCGGGCCCGCGACAGGCGCGAACGCACCGTACCAACCGGTATATCCAGCCGAGCGGCGGTCTCCAGGTAATTACCTTCCATTTCCATCGCGACCCGAATCACCTCCTCCATATTCGGCGGCAAGGTTTCCATCGCACGAAAGACTCGCACCAGCTGACGCAAGCCACTGACCTCGGACACAACATCGCGACTGTCGGCCATTTCCAATACGCCGCATTCTTGCAGGTCGTCATGAAACGGCTGGTTGTAGAGGCGCCTGAAATGACTGCGAATGAGGTTGAATGCAATGCCGCAGAGCCAGGTCAGCAGCAGCGAATCGTGCCGGAACTTGTGCTCGTTACGTAGCGCTTCGAGGAAGGTTGCCTGGAGCAGATCCTCCGCATCATCAGGGTTCGCTACCTTTGCCCTGATAAACAACCGCACCTTCTGCACCATCCTGCGGTCGAGCTGACGAAGGAGAGAAGCCGGAGCCGGATACGTGATCGAGTTGATTACACACATGGACAATAACCAATTGGCGGTAAGTCCGGCTGTAAGAGCGATATGCGTGCCAATCGTTTGCGCGATCTAAACCACTGTTATTCATGAAGATTTTTTTAAGATTTTTTCTGTTCGTGCAATCTTTTGCATAAACCGATCGAAGTCATCGCGCATTTATGCACGCCCGCGCGAAAGCTCTGAGTTCAGGAACCCGATGGTGGGTTTGCGCCACTCACTGCGCATGACTCTTTGCATCGATGCCGTCCCATGAAAATCCCCGGTTTCACCCCAGTCGCGATTCATTCGGTCAATCCGGTAAGCGCCCGCCCAGCGCTATCCGCTACGCAGACGGCGTCGTACATCGCAAAAGACCAGGGCACCACGCCACAACAGGTGGCGCGATTCACCTCGGCATTGATCCAGCAAAGCAAAGAGCTCAGCCAGCGTGAGCTGGTCATCGGCGGTACCGTCTTGCAATCAAAGGCGATGAAGCTCGGTGAGCTTTATCAGATGCTGATGGGCAGTAATGACAAAAGGCTGGATGAAGCAGTGCGTACCCTGCGCCAGACCCTGAAACGTCAACGCTCTGATGAGTCGATGCTTGGCCGGGTGCTCGCCTTCGCTGGCGGGGACCCGGCCAAAGCGCACGTCATGCTGCAAGCAGCCATGAAACAAGCGCATCACGAGGGTGCCCGGGATGAGCACCAGGCGCTGTCGGATCACGCCGGCGCACTCAGGCAGCGCCATGGCAACAGAGCCCGCGCGGGTATCAATACGGCCCGGGCCTTTTCCAGATCGGGGCTGGACTCGCAGCGACGCAAGAATCTACGGGAATTGTATTACAACGGCGTCGTAGGCCAGCCCACCATATCCAGCCTCATCGACACACTACTGGGACAAGAGGATGGCGAAGCGCAGTTCGAGCCGACCTTGCGCGACCTGCGTCGTGCCATTGCCGACGACCTTGCCTCAGTCAATCCATCGAGCCCTCGCCAGCAATTACGCACCTTGATGCATGGCGTGAATACCGCCAGGCATGTATCGACTCTGCTTAAAAGCTGCGAACACCTGCTCGGGCGCATGCGTGACAAGAACCCGCAACTGCAGGTGAGCGCACCGACGTTTCTCAAACACCTGCTCGTACTCTCGGGCAAGGGCATGAACCTGCAGGAAACCTTGCAACTCACGCAGTTTATCGGCGGCGCGCAACTCAAGCATCAGTTGTCGTTTCTCAACGGCCTGCGCCCGATGCTCCAACAGCTGCCTATCTTGCTGTGGCAAGACCTCAAGTCCCGGCAGAATGCTTTGGGGAACCTGTTGTTGCTGATGGCCGAACTCACTCAGCAAGAGCAAAACCAGCTCAAGGGGAACACGGCCTGATGAATCTGATTATCGACCTGCTAAACCGTCTGGCACTCGCGGCGATGCGCCGCTCAGAAGTCGTCGGCGCGTTTATCGTGCTGGCTATTGTGTTCATGATGATTACTCCGATACCCACCTGGCTGGTGGACATTCTGATCGCGGTGAACATCTGCATCTCCTGTCTGCTGATCATGTTGGCCATGCAGTTGCCTCGCCCACTCGCCTTCTCGACGTTCCCTTCGGTGCTGCTGATCACAACCATGTTTCGCCTGGCACTGTCGATTGCCACGACCCGGCTGATTCTGCTGGACCAGGACGCCGGGCACATCGTGGAAGCGTTCGGACAATTCGTGGTGGGCGGCAACCTGGCGGTCGGCATGGTGATTTTCATGATTCTGACGGTGGTGAATTTCATGGTCATCACCAAGGGTTCGGAACGGGTGGCCGAAGTAGGCGCACGCTTCACGCTTGACGCCATGCCCGGTAAACAGATGTCGATCGACAGCGACTTACGTGCCAACCTCATCAGCGTCCACGAGGCCAAGCGCAGGCGGTCGGAGCTTGGCAAGGAAAGCCAGCTGTTTGGCGCGATGGACGGAGCAATGAAGTTCGTCAACGGCGACGCAATCGCCAGCCTGATCATCGTCGCGATCAACATGATTGGCGGTATCACCATTGGCGTTATACAACACGGCATGACTGCCGGCGATGCAGTGCAGCTGTATTCGGTGCTGACCATCGGCGACGGCCTCATTGCACAGATCCCCGCGCTGCTGATCTCCGTGACGGCCGGCATGATCATCACTCGCGTGCCGAACGAAGATGCCGCCGGGCCGGCCAATATCGGCCGTGAAATTGCCGAACAGATCACCAGCCAGCCCAAGGCCTGGATCATCGCCTCGGCAGCGATGCTCGGCTTCGCCGCCATGCCCGGGATGCCGACCATGGTGTTCATCACGATCGCCATCATCTGTTGCGGCGGCGGCCTGTTGCAGATCAATCGCGCCAAACCCAAGGGCAATCAAGAGCAAGCTGCCCCGACAACTCCGGAAAATAACGGACAGGAAGACCTGCGAATGTTCCTGCCCAGCCGCCAGTTTGTCCTGCAATTTCATCCCAGCCAGAGTCTTGAGCGGATCGAAGCCCTGGTCAGCGAGATTCGTCAACGGCGCAATCGCCTGGTGGTGAACTTCGGGCTGACGCTGCCCTCGTTCATCATTGAATACCAGGCGCATCTGGAGCCGGATGAATTCCGCTTTACGGTCTATGAGGTTCCTGTACTCAGGGCCACGTTCAGCGAGACCCTGGTAGCTATCGATGGCTCCTCACAGGCCATTGAGAACGACCCGCAATACAGCAAAGGCAGTTCGGAACGGCAGGAAAGCCAATGGATCTGGCTACCGGCCGATGCTGAACACCTGCACAATTGCGACGTGGAAATTATCAGCCCCAGTACGCTGATTATCGAACGCATGGAGCGCGCGCTGCAGATTTGCGGTCCGCAATTCATCGGGCTGCAGGAAACCAAAGCGATCCTCGGTTGGCTGGAAACAGAACAACCGGAACTGGCGCAGGAGCTGCAGCGCGTCATGCCTCTCGCGCGTTTTTCTCAGGTGCTGCAGCGGTTGGCTTCCGAATGCGTGCCCCTGCGCGGCATCCGGGTGATCGCCGAAACCTTGATCGAACATGGGCAACATGAGCGCGATGTCCTGGCCCTCACCGATTATGTACGTATCGCCCTCAAGTCGCTGATCTACAACCAATATTGCAGCCAGGAGGGATTGCTCGTCTGGCTATTCACCCCTGAGAGCGAAGGCATCCTGCGTGACAGCCTGCGTCAGACGCAAACCGAGACGTTCTTTGCCCTGAACAGCGAATCCAGCCTGATGCTGGTTCAACAATTGCGCATGGCTTTCCCGCAACGATCGTCAGAACGCGCGGTGATGTTGGTCGCCCAGGATCTGCGCGCGCCACTACGCACGTTATTGCAGGACGAGTTCCATCACGTGCCGGTGCTCTCCTTTGCCGAGATCACCAATGCCTCCGAGGTGAAGGTCCTCGGCCGTTTCGACCTGGAAAATGAATTCCTGCCCTTGGAAGACGACTATGCGGCTTGATGTCGAGTGCCTTCGCGATGTTTGAACTACGTGTATTGAATGGGCTGCACCAGGGCGCTGCATTGCCGTTGGTCGGTGACCAATGGGTGATCGGCGCCAACGACGACCATGATCTGGCGTTATACGACCCGGGCATCGCCTCGCTCCACTGTCGGTTGAGCAGAACCGAGGAAGGCTGGAACCTGGCGGCCGAACAGATGCCGGTCAACGACGACGAAGGGCGTGCGTCAAACGCTATCACATTGACGCCGAACCAACCGTTCGCCGTCGCAAACGTCTGGCTGTGCCTGGCATCCGCCGAAGAGCCATGGCCTGACGTACCGGCTCTGGCCACGCCTGCGGATGCCAACGGCCAGCCGCCTCAGTCGTCAGCGTCTCCGGCGCGTAAATCGATGCCAGGCGTGCCATCCTTGAAGCTGATATCGGCGGTGGTCGCTGGCGTGGTCGTAGGCCTGGTCGGTGGCGCCTGGGGCCTTAGCCAGTCCGAAGCCCCGCCGAGCGCCGTCAAGGTTACCGCGGCCAAGGCGCGTCAAAGTCCGGCGCAGCCCTCCCCGGCGACTGCTTCCGCCCAATCCTCCGGTAGCACGAGCCTGAAAGATCGGGAACAGATCCGCCGGCTCCTGACCACTCAATTGGCGGAACGCCTGCTCACAGAGGTCACCGTCGAGGAGCTTGACGAAGGATTGGTGCTCAAAGGCAACCTCAAGGAGGAAGCGCTTGAGGTCTATCAGCGAATGCTCAAGAGTTTCATAGAGCGCCACCCCACCACGGTCCCGATGGTCGATCAAGTCGGCATCGTCAGGACCAGCCTGCCGTTCACCCTGGTGCAAATCATCGCCGGCAACAACGCACACCTGGTGACCGCCGACGGCCTGCAGATTTATGTTGGCGATGTGGTGCAGGGCCTGCGTTTGACGCGGATAGATGAGCACAAAATCATCTTCGATGGCGACCAGCATATCGAGGTGAGCTGGTGACCGATGCGCTTGAACAATGGGCTCGACAACAGCGTGCGCGACTGGCCAGTTGTTCGGCCGTGCGAATCAGCGGCAAGGTTTCGGCGGTGAGCGGGATACTGCTGGAGTGCCAGGTGCCTGCGGCCAAGATTGGCGATCTTTGCGAGGTCAGCAAGGCGGACGGCAGCTCAATGCTGGCGGAAATTGTCGGTTTTACCGATCAGTGCACACTGCTCAGTGCCCTTGGCACCCCTGCCGGCATTCAAGTCGGGGCCCGTATCCAACCGCTTGGGATGGCTCACCGCATAGGGGTGGATGATCAGTTGCTCGGAAGCGTGCTCGATGGTTTTGGTCGACCGTTGCTGGGCGACGGCCTCGGCGCTTTTGCCGATGTCCATGATGGCCGCAGCACCACGGCGGTGATTGCCGACGCCCTTCCACCGATGCAAAAACCACGCATCAGCCACCCGCTGCCCACCGGTATTCGCGCCATCGACAGCGCCATCCTGTTGGGCGAAGGGCAGCGTGTCGGATTGTTTGCCGGAGCGGGCTGCGGCAAGACCACGCTGCTGGCGGAGATGGCCAGGAACATGGACTGCGACGTCATCGTTTTCGGCCTGATCGGCGAACGGGGACGGGAGCTGCGCGAGTTCCTCGACCATGAACTGGATGATGAATTACGCCGGCGTTCGGTACTGATCTGCGCCACCTCCGATCGCTCCAGCATGGAGCGTGCGCGCGCCGCTTTCACCGCCACCGCTATCGCGGAAGCCTACCGTCAGCGCGGCATGAAAGTGCTCTTGCTGATTGACTCGCTCACCCGTTTTGCCCGTGCTCAACGGGAAATCGGCATCGCCGCCGGGGAACCGATCGGACGTGGCGGCCTGCCCCCCTCGGTCTACACCCTGCTGCCGCAACTGGTCGAGCGCGCGGGCATGAGCGAGAACGGCTCGATCACCGCTATCTACACCGTGTTGATCGAGGCCGACTCGATGAACGATCCCGTCGCCGACGAAGTCAGGTCGTTGCTCGACGGGCACATCGTGCTGTCGCGCAAGTTGGCCGAGCGTGGACACTATCCGGCCATTGACGTGCCCGCGAGCATCAGCCGGATCCTCGGCAACGTCACCAGCCGCGAGCATGTCCAGGCCAATAATCGCCTGCGCCAGTTGATGGCGGCCTATAAGCAGGTGGAAATGCTTCTGCGCCTGGGTGAATACCAGGCCGGCGCCGACCCGGTCACTGATCTGGCAGTACAACTGAACGACAGCATCAACCGCTTCCTGCGCCAGGACCTGCGCGGGCCGGTAGCGCTTGAAGAAACTCTCGCCCAACTCAATCACATTACCTCGCAGCTGGTGGACTGACCTTGGACGAAGATCTCGATACGGACCCGGAGTGCCAGGCGTTGGAGCGCGTCATCGGCCTGCTCGGCCCTTTGCGCCAGCACCGCCAGGCCAGTGCCGAACGTGCCCGTGCGCGCCTTGCACGAGAGGTGGCGAGGTTGCGCGAGCAACTGCTGGCCAGCGAAAGCTCAATGAACCAGGAGCGTACCAATCAGAAGCGCAAGCGGCGATCGCTAGCCGATACCCACCTGCAAACCACTCTGGAATTGGCTGATATCGACCGCTGGCACGAAAAGGAGCGACGCATGCTTGATCGCCTCGCCCAGATCCGCCAGGACGTCAGCCAGTTGCGCCTGCACATCGAAGTGCAGGAGCAGTCGTTGCAACAAGCACAGCTGGACGTCAAGGCACGGCAACGCGCGGTGGAAAAACTCGCCTGCATGAGCGAGACACTCAGTGAGGAATAAGTGAGACATGACTACCCCCATCAAGCACACGCCACCCCAACGCCCTGCTCCACAGGCACCTGCCGCGGCTACAGCAAAACCCTCTGCCGCGGCATCCTCGGCGCCGTCGAGCAAGGGCAGCGAGGTCCAGCGCAACCGTCCGGTCGAGGTCAGATCTGCCAACGACGGCGTCAGGCCGCTGGACGCCGATGCGATGTTGTTCATGCAGATGCTTGTGCCACCGCCGCCCGCCTTTTCGGACGACCAGGGCAGCTCGGGCAATGGTTCGGGCTCGTTCTCGATGTTCGCGCCGCTCGACGGCATACCGACACAGTTGATTGATGAGCTGGCGCTGCAGTTGCCGCAACACGGCAATCGTCCTTTCAGCGCCACCCTGCTCATGCCCAATCTGGGCAAGGTCCAGATTCGTGCCCAGAAACGAGACAGCCATTGGGGCATCGAACTCGGCTTGGAACGCGCAGACGTCCTGGAGCGATTGACCAAGCATCATGGCGCCTGCCAGCAAGCGTTCGCCCAGGCGCTGGACCATGACGTCGAGCTGAGATTACAGCCGACGGGGCCTGCATGAAAAAACTCAGCCTGCGACGCCTGTCGAGCACGGCCGCAATGGCCTCCCTGGCCTTGGGGCGCGGCCGTTTCCTGGAGTTCACCAGCGGAGCTGAAAAGATGCGCATGACGCTCGCTCCGCTGACATCCTGCGGCGCCATTGCCGATGAGCGCTGGATAGGCTTGTCCAGCCGACACGGCCCCCTGCTGTTGTCGAACGCCGATGCGCTGCTGAGCCTGTGCGGTGAAGTTCCCGTGCTCACCGTCGAGCCGCCACAAGCGTGGTATTGGCAGTTGATCAATCAACGGATGGCGCCGGTGCTGTCCGACCTGCTCGCACCGTTGGCGCCACTGGCCGAGGAGCCGGCACTGGATGACCGCTGGGATTGTCGCGTGCTCATCGAGCGCCATGGCGAGAAAGCCTACGGAACGCTAAGCCTCGGCGCCGAATCGCTGCTGCAGTTACTGAATGACGCACCGTGGCGATTTATCGAACAAACCGTGCCTGAGCGTTGGGTCCTGGCCCATCCGGTCATCGTTGGGCGCATGGACTTGCTGGTCAGTCAGCTGCGCTCATTACGTCCAGGCGATGTGCTGTTGCCTGCCGAGGCAGTCTTCGACGTTCAAGGTCGAGGAAACCTGCAACTGGGCAACCAGCGTTGGGCGGTTTGTAGCGAAGACCGCAATGATCACTTACAGCTCAGGCTGATTCACGAAGAAGGCTCCATTCATGAGCAATGAACCGCAGGATGAAGAACCGTTGTACGAGTTCGACAATAACGATGAGTTGACGACCCAGGAAGCGAACGACGACCAGCAGGAACGGCTCGATTCAGCACAGCCAGACGACACCCTCCCGCAAGACGCTGCGACGCAGCCGCCATCGCCCTTGTCCGGCGTGACCCTGGCGTTGACCGTACGGTGTGGCGAAGTGAAGCTGAGCCTCGAAGCGCTCGGCCGTCTGGCGGCTGGTTCCGTGGTGGATGTCACGGGCATGGCACCGGGCGCAGCGACGTTATGCCATGAAGAGCGGGTGGTCGCCTACGGTGAGCTGGTAGACGTGGATGGACGCTTGGGCATGCAAATCACTCGCTTGGTATTTGATCAATGATTCTGGATGGCATGAACCCGATCATGCTCGCGCTGTTTCTGGGTGCGCTCTCGCTGATTCCGTTGTTTTTGATTGTCTGCACCGCATTTCTGAAAATCTCCATGGTGTTGCTGATAACGCGCAATGCCATCGGCGTTCAACAGGTTCCGCCCAATATGGCGTTGTACGGCATTGCCCTGGCGGCGACGATGTTCGTGATGGCTCCGGTGGCTTATGAAATCCAGCAACGGGTGGTTGAAAATCCTTTGCAGATAGGCACTACCGAACAACTTCAAGCCAGCGTGAACACGGTCATCGCCCCGCTGCAAAACTTCATGAGCCGTAACACCGATCCAGACGTCCTGACTCATCTGGTCGACAACACCCATCGCATGTGGCCCGCGGAACTGGCCGAAAAAGCCAGCAGCAAGGATCTGCTGCTGGCGATTCCAGCCTTCGTATTGTCGGAGCTGCAGGCCGGGTTCGAGATCGGTTTTCTGATTTACATTCCATTCATCGTCATTGATCTGATCGTGTCCAACCTGCTACTTGCGCTTGGCATGCAAATGGTCTCGCCCATGACCATTTCGCTGCCACTCAAACTGCTGCTGTTCGTCCTTGTCCAGGGCTGGACGCGGTTACTCGACAGTCTGTTCTATTCCTATCTGTGAGGCTGCCGTGGAAGCGCTGGAGTTGTTCAAACAGGGCATGTATCTGGTGGTGATTCTTACCGCACCACCGCTGCTGGTCGCGGTGCTGGTGGGCGTGCTGACGTCGCTCGTGCAAGCCTTGATGCAGATCCAGGACCAGACCCTGCCCTTTGGTATCAAGCTGGTCGCCGTGGGTGTGACCCTGGCGGCGACCGGCCGCTGGATCGGTGTTGAATTGATCCTGTTCATCAACACGGCGTTCGACCTTATCGCGCGCACCGGAGGCACCGTTTGATGCCATTCAATGCCGAGTATTTGTTCGAACTGATGCTCGGTATCGCATTAGCCATGGCCAGGATTCTGCCGTGCATGATGCTGGTGCCTGCGTTTTGCTTCAAATACCTCAAGGGGCCGCTGCGTTATGCCGTGACTTGCGCGGTTGCGATGGTTCCAGCGCCGAGCATCGGTCGGGTGTTGTCCGGACAACATGAAAACTGGCTGATGATCGGCGGTTTGTTGCTCAAGGAAATGGTCCTGGGCGTTCTGTTGGGGTTACTGCTGTATATGCCTTTCTGGATGTTCGCGACGGTAGGCGCCTTGCTCGACAGCCAGCGCGGCGCCCTCAGCGGCGGCCAGATCAACCCTTCCCTCGGGCCCGACGCGACGCCACTGGGCGAGTTGCTGCAGGAAGTGCTGATCATGCTGGTCATCCTGTCCGGCGGCCTCTCGCTGATTACCCAGGTCATCTGGGACAGCTATATCATTTGGCCGCCCACCGCATGGATGCCAATCATGACGGTAGAGGGGCTGGACATATTGCTTGGCGAGCTGAACAGGACCCTGCAGCACGCATTGCTTTACGCGGCGCCGTTCATAGGCCTGTTGCTGCTGATTGAGGCCGCTTTCGCCATCGTCGGTCTTTATGCCCAGCAACTGAATGTTTCGATTCTGGCGATGCCGGCCAAGAGCGTTATCGGTTTGCTGTTTCTGCTCGTGTATCTGCCCACGCTGCTCGATCTGGGTAACGCCGAGGTCGGACGCTGGTTCGATTTGAAGTTTCTGCTGAACCTGTTGGTAAAAGTGCCGTGAGCGAAAAAACCGAAAAGGCGACGCCAAAGAAAGAACGCGACGCGAGGGAAAAAGGCCAGGTTGGGCAGAGCCAGGACCTGGCCAAACTGCTGGTGCTGATGGTGGTCAGCGAAGTCTGCCTGGGCATGGCCGAGGACAGCATGACGCGCCTCCAGCACCTCACCGAATTACCCTTGCGACGACTGAACGAACCCTTCGCCAGTACTGCCATTGAGCTCAGCGGCACAGCGCTGTGGACACTTGTTTCCTTCATCGCGGCCAGCGTCGGCGTGGCGATTCTGATACGCCTGGCCGGCACCTGGATGCAGATCGGATTTCTCTTTGCGCCCAAGGCCCTGAAGGTCGATCTCGGCAAGCTCAATCCAATCGGCCAGATCAAGCAGATGTTCTCTAAACAGAATCTGATGAACCTGCTGCTGAGCGTCCTCAAAGCGCTGGCCATTGCGGTCATTCTGTATGTCTCGATCATGCCCATCCTGGGCAAGCTGGTGCTGTTGGCCGACACCGATCTCGTCACCTATTGGCGCTCGTTGCTGGAGGTGTTTCGGAACATCTTGCGCAACACCTTGGGCCTGTTGCTGGTGATCGGCATGGTCGACTTTGCCCTGCAAAAATATTTTCACGCCAAGAAATTGCGCATGAGCCACGAAGACATCAAGCAGGAATACAAGCAGTCCGAAGGCGATCCGCACGTCAAAGGCCATCGTCGTCAGCTGGCGCACGAACTGCTCAACTCCGAACCCAGCACCGCCCCCCGGCCGGTCGAGGATGCCGACCTGCTGTTGGTCAATCCGACCCACTACGCGGTGGCACTGTTCTATCGACCAGGCCAGACACCTTTGCCACTGATTCATTGCAAAGGACAAGACGATGATGCGCTGGCCCTGATCAAGCGCGCCCAGGATGCCAAGATCCCGGTGGTCCAGTGTGTTTGGCTGGCGCGTGCGTTGTACACCGTTCGCACGGGTCGCCATATACCGCGCGAAACGCTGCTGGAAGTTGCCCACATCTATCAGGTCATTCGCCAGCTTGATGAAGTCACCGAGGAAATCATCCAGCTCGAAACCCACTGACCCACCGTCCCAGTCATAAAACTTTAATACCTGTGCGCTTTAATGGCGGTCAAAACTCTTGGAAGTTTACCCCATGCATTCGTCGAGCTCGCGCGCCCAGTCTCCGGGATCAATCCCGCTCTCAGAGCAAACGAACACGTGGTTGTTGGAGGCCGCTGAGCAGCTCGGCATTCCCTCTGCGCAGGCACGAGCGTTCTCCCGTAGCGCCCAACTATCGTTGCCGGGGCTGACCTTGCAATTGTCGCTCTGGCAGACGTCGCCTGTGCAGCAGTGGCTGGTGTTGGGTCTGCTGCCACGCCCCAACGGTTTGCCGGTTGAGGTCTGGAGCGAGTTGCTGCTGCGGTCCAATTGCGCCATATCGGCAATGAGCAGTAGCAGCGTGAGCCTGAACGATAGCGGTGACGCCGTGCTCGTGCGGCGCCTTATCTCGCAGCCGCAACATCAGCGTGAAAAGCTTGTCGATGAACTGAGCCATCTCTTGTCCGTCGCCGAAAGCCTCGTGGCGGGTGCCACCGCACTCCAAGGTAACCAAAGCGGCGCAACGCGGCCGGTCACCACGGCACCGAGGCAAGACGAGCGCGCGGGGCAACAGGCGCAGGCGGCGATGAATCTGGAATGGCATCGTCCATTACTGATCGCTGCGCTGCAGCACTTGGACATCGCCGCCCCGCCCTTCGAGCAGATATTGACTGTCGGCGTGATCCAGGCCAACGGTCGTGCCTACGAAGTGATCGCTGACAGTGATCGCCAACATCTGCTGGTCAGTACGCCGCTGCCGACTTCGCTGAACACGGCGACGCAACGCGAACGCGCGCTACTGGCCAACCTGCACCTGATGATGCTGACCCAATCTGCCGTGGTCCTCGCGCCACACGGCAGCGCGTTACAGGCGCGCTGGAACAGCACGGGGCTGGACGGTCAGGCATTTGCCGAATGGCTGCTGGATTTCGGTCAACTGGCCGAGAGCTTCATACAGACCTCGGCCATTCGCCCTGCAAGGAACATCCCATGGACCCGATAGCCCCTAACCTGGGACGTATCCTGCCAGAACCGCAAATCGAGCTGCGGCGTCGACATCCCACCGCTGATATCAATGCTTTGGAGCGCGGCGAGGCACCCGCTCACTTGCCTGACTTCACTTCGCGCGCCCGCGCACATGTGACAGGACTGAGCCAGGCCTTCCATCGCGACTATCTGGCGCCGGCAGGCAGAGCCACGGGCGCGCTCTGGGAAAGCGCCAAGGAACACGGCGTGGCCCTGGGCAACAAGGTCGAACGCGGAGCAAAGCTCGCGTTGAGCGACAGCGCGGCTAATTTGCCTTCCTGCCGCACAACGCTTGCCGCTGCAGGCCATACGGTCCAACAGATGGTCAACTGCGGAGCGCCTACCTATCTTCGCGAGTTGGCGTTCATGCATGCCTACAGTGCACTCAACGAGGGGCTCGCGAAAAACAGCCCGGGGGCAACGCTGGCTTTGCAGGCCGCCGTCTCACTGACGACCATTGCCACCCAGCTCTACGTACGCCAACCGCGCCTGGAGCGTCTCGCCGCCGACTCAAGCGATGCGGTACGCGGGCACTTCGCCCTCAGCGAAGCGAAATGGAACGCTCTGCCGCCCGATAAGCAAGACACGCTGCGCCTGCAGATGAAGCGCGATTCGCGCAACATCACACGCAACCAGATCGTCGCTGAGGCGCTTTATCTGGGCATGGGCGCCATGGGTGCCGCGCGTGGTGACGGTGCGCTGAGCGCGAGGGTTTTGGCCACTCAGCTCCGCGACGTGATCTATGCCCTTTCTCGCGAAACCATGCAGGCCACCTTCAGCATGACCGCCCCCCAGGACAACGCCAAGACCTACGGGGTCGACGAGGATAATATGCCGACGCTCGGCTGGGCCTACGGTGCCATGACCTTGAGCATGGGTTTCATGCTCGACTCCATCAGTGAACAGGTCTTGCCACCGGGCCAGACGTTGACGAGTCCGGCACTGCTCGGGCCGGATCAGCAACCGCTGTTGGGCGAAGCACTGGCCTCTTCCATTCAATCCCTGGCCGGCACGCGCGCGGCATTCAACACCGTTGTCGCGACTCTCGACAACCATCTGCAGCGGCATTTCGACACGCGCCAGGTGGGCACCAACCAAGAGTTGAAGCCGAACCTGCCACTCAAGGATTATGGCCGGGTCTTGGACCAATCCCCCGCCCGAGTCGCCTGGGCCAGCCTGGCTGGCGCAATCAATATGGCCACCGGCGAAGCACTGCGCGACAAGGTTCCGCCCGCCCTCTCCGGCTTTCTCGGGAATATGGGGACCGCAGCGGCGATGGGTTTAGCCTATCGCACCGTCAATCAAACGTTCCAATCCCACGCGAGTGTACGCAAGGCCGTCGACAAACAAGCGGCGACGACTGCTGCCGGGCAACAGCAAGCTTGAACCGCAACGCCGCGCCGCGCCGCCGACAGTTCAAGAGTCGCAAGAGGAAGGGAAACTGCGCCAGCAATCGCTACTGGCGCAGTTGATGGACGGTCACTCCAAGGGGCTCAAGCCTGCCAATATCAATTGATGTTGGCAGATATTATCGAGCAACGCGCGACCATGGGAGGATGACGGCACCGCATGCCAGACGACGAAATCGCGGTGGGCATCGAGAAATAGAAAATAGTCAGGGAACAGGTAGGATTGCGTGAAGCGCCGCTCCAGCGCCTCACGCAATTGCTGGGGCTGCAGCGCGCGACTGTCGATGTGCAACGCTATGCCCCAATCATGGTGCTCATGGCGACTCACGAAAGAAACACCCGCTGCTACCGGCCATACCGCCGTTTGCCCAGCAGCCACCCGTTCGTAGAACTCCGCTTTCCCCGAGACTTGTATCATGGTGCTCAATCCCGCAGTGGCACGACAGTATAGTCCGCGGTGTCCTGCGGATTTTCCAGGCCAGTACGCATGTCCGCCGGCCACCAGATCACCAGCTCCCGGTTATTGGAGTCGGGACGGTCGCAGGACCGTCCAGAACAGCCGCCCGAGGTCGTCGAGCAACCGGAGAGCATCACACATAGAAGGCCGAACGCAGCCCAGTTCATCTTGGTCATCGGGTTGCCTCCTTGAGTAATGAGTCGCGAAGGGTCGCGTTGCTCTTGAGCGACTGGGGATTACGCACCGCGACATAAACTTCGCTTTGTTCCCCAGGCTGCAGCCAAGCACGGGGCCATGCACTGACACCCAGCACCCAGCGCCCGCCACAACTGCTCTCATCAATACGCAGCGGTTTATCACCCGTATTGCGCGCGACCACCACGCCAATGCTCCAGGCGTTGCGCCCATACCACTGGCTGCGATCGGCGTCGATGACCAGGCCCTGTTGCGTCGCGCATAAAGTCGCCGGCGTGAATAAAGGCTCGTTACTCGGGGTAAAACCAGTCGGTTGCACATCACTCAACAACTGAGTGAAGGCGCGTTGAATATCAACGCGAGTGGGTTGCCCATCGCCATGGCGCCCGTCGATCCGCTGGGCGGCAGAATCGATATCTTCCGGGTTACCGCTTTCGACATAACGTGCCGGGTCAACCTGGTTGCCCACCAGCCGAGGCGTAAGAATGAACAAGCGTTCTATCTTGTTGGTGCTGCGGCTACTGGACGTGAACAACAATTTGCCAATGAGCGGAATGTCACTGAGCCACGGGATTTTGCTTACCTTGTCGCTCGATTGCAGAGAATGAAAACCACCGACGACCAATGATCCACGCTCGGCGATGACCGCCTGAGTGCTGACGCTGCCATTACGCACGCTGGGTTTGGTGCCATCAAGCAGCGATGCTTCGATTTGTCCGTCCTCGATATCGAGGATCAACTGCACCTGCGTCTTGCCATTGTGCTGCATCGAGCGCGGGACCACTTGCAGGCTGGTACCGGCAGTAATCGGCTGGATATCGGCAACACGCTCCCCCGTCGCGGTGAGGAACTCGGTCCGGCTGAAATCAATGACAGCGGGCTGGTTCTCCAGGGTGAGGATCGAAGGATTGCTGATCACCGTCGCCGCCCCCTTGGCTTCCAGCGTGCGGACCGCCAGGGCGAATCGCCCGGCGTTTTCGGCCGACAGCGTCGAGCTGCCTGATTCAAGCAAGGACCCTCTGACGTTGGTCCCTCCGGCCCAGACATTCCAGTTGCTGGACAACTCGTTCAACTCGTCGCGGTCGATGTCGTAGATCACCGCGTCGATTTCGATCAGGTTGCGCGGCACATCAAGCTGCCTGACCAGGTTCTCGTACAAGGCCCTGCGCTTGGGTGAGTCGTAGATCAGCACCGCATTGTTGCGTACGTCGGCTGCGACCCGTATCCGCGACCTGCCAGCGGAGCCGCCCTTGTTCTGAGCGCCGCCGCTGGCGCCGGCAATCACCCGATCCAGGGTTTGCTGTAACTGATCATCAGCCAAGCCGCCAAGCAAACTTGGCGCGCCCGCGAAGCTGCTTGCGCTGCTTGCGCCAGCTCCCAGTCCCGCGCCTTGCAACACGTTAAAGACGCTACCTGATCCGCCTTGCGAGCGGCTATCCAGCAGCTCCTTGAGGATCGTGGCTACCCCTGAAACGGTCAGCTGTTCATCACGGTAACTGATGGTGCGATCGGCAGCGTTCGCGTAACGCAACGGTAACACCACGACGTCTTGCTTTTCCTCGGGCTTGTCGACGTTGCTGCTGTAGTCGCGAATGAACTGAACATACCGCGCAGGTCCGCTGACCAACACCACGCCCTCATCCGGCAGGACTCCCCAGCCAAATCGTGAATCGAGCAAGCCGAGCTCAGTCAATGCGCCCTTGAGGTCGTCAACGGCGTCCGGGGATACCTCGATTCGTTCGGTTATCTGGTCACGGGCCGGGCTGACGTACAGGGTGTTGTTGTAGACGAACCATTGGAACTGATGCTGCTGGCTCAATCGATCAAGAAACGCCTGCGGGCTGTCCGCGCGGATACGCCCCTCAACGATGCCTTCAACGGGGTCCATCTCAAGGTTGACGCCAAACTCTCGGGCAAATGCTTCAAGAACGCTTGAAAGCTCGGTCTGTTGCGCGTCGAACGCATAGGCCGTTTGTTTCCACGCTGGCGGTATCGCCGCGAACGCCGGGGCACTCAGTCCCAATAACAGCCACGGTAACCACCGGTAGGCCTTACGCATATCACACTCCAGTGTGCCAATTAGTTGCTAGACGGGACTCGGCCGAAGGCGAATCAAATATGGTTTTATGCATCAGGCTGAGCATGGCTGCGCGCTGATTGGCCAGAGTCTGTAAGACCTCCAGCAAGGCCTCGACCGAACTCGACGGGGCCATCCAGTGCACCAGCACCAGACACTGGCTTTGCGGATCGGTACCCAGTGCCCCCGGACAACGGCACGCAACGCTTGCTCCCCCTTGCCCCAGGATGCTCATCAATCGATCAGGAGCGCTGGCATCAAACGGATCCAGCACGTCGATGCTGCAGCGGATGCCTCCTTCGACCCAGGCAAGCTGCACATTCGCATCGTCAACCCAGCAATCCAAAGGCGCGACCGAACAGTCATCGAGCCACTGGTTCAGTCGCGCGCTGAAATCACTGAATTCCATCGATGATCGCTTTGGTCATGCCGTGATGGGCGCGCATGCCCTCGCCCATGACAACGGTCGCGGTGGCCACCGATTGGCTCGCTTGAGCGAAAGCCCTGATGTCTTCAATGTTGCCGCTCTCAGCAGCGGCCAGTGCGGCATCATTCGCCGTTTCGTGAGCGTTGGAGAAATTCTTCTCCAACTGGTTCTGGACGGATTTAAAGTTGATCATGCAGACATCTCCTTGAGAATTTACGCAATATGAGTGGCGACGCCTCTCTTGCTGGTTCCAAAAAGAATGGGCGACTAAAAATATGATGGGATTGCCGAAGTGTTAGGTTGCGACCTGAAATGAGCGTTGTAGACCGGTCCAATCAATGTCGTACTCGCCAGCGTCGGTGCTCAGGCGAATAGACTGGACCGGGATCGTGGTGTCTTCTCTCAACTGCCACAGAGCCGAAGAGCTGTTGGCCTCCAGCCAAGCTTGCACCTCGACTAAAAGCTCGGGATGACACCTCAACGTGGCGCTGCCCATCGGGTACGCCTGGGAAGCCGCCAGATGTTCCAGCAAGATCCTGGCACGCTCTGCGGGCTGGCATTCATCGAACAGTCGGCCGATGACGACATTCAACAAATCCCGGCAAACGTCGACCACACGGCTCCTGCATTGTTGGCGCTCGGCCTCCAGCGCCTCCAACAAACTACTGGCTTGGTCCCAGAACTGAGCCAGCGCTCGATCCAGATAATCCTGCCGCAGTTTTTCTGCCTCCAGCAGCAACGCATCCGCTTCGGCTCGCGCCTGCGACATCACATCAACGGCTGTCCGGTAGTCAGCGAACTGCTCGTGACGGACGACCAGCTCGCCCCCCGTCTCGCGATCGCCCAAGGACAAATTTCGTCGAATCAACATGTTTGACGTTCAACCTGCATGTCTGTCATGCCCGAACCCTCCACAACACAGACCGCCACAGCGCATCGAGTTTGCGGGCGGGAACGTTAAAAGCAGGCTCTGGTGCCTCCTCGGGGGCCATAAAAGGCGCAGGCGCGACCAGCACCGCTCGCCCAGCCAGCCGGCCAGTATTGCGCGGGGGTCAGTGACATTCTCATTCAACCAGAACCCTGGGCGTAGAGCCTTGGCTACACCACGACACCAAGACCACTGTTCATCGGACAATTGATCATTTGGCGCGGCAAAACAGATCGCACGCACCAGAGCCAAAGCCTGCAACCTTTGTGCTTCTGTCAAAGACAGCCATTCGATTACGTTGGGCTCTGGCTCGGGCGGCGCTGAAGAGGGGATGCCCAGCAAGGTCAGCAACGCGTCGTGTCGGCTGCGCCAGACGCCCATGCAAACATCAAAATCAATCCCCCATTGCTCCCCCACGCTGGACTTCCACTTCGGGTGCATCCAACGCCACGTACAGCACCACCACCCGACCCACTGCTCATCGGTCATAGCTGTGCGGGCAAGCCGGTTGGCCTACGCCTGGCGCGCAAGCGTGCTAACAAGGCCTGGCGCCAATCTGGACGCAGCAACAGGACTGCGCCCCCCGCCATGGACACCAGGCACAGCGGCAAGGCAATGACCATCACCCACCAGAAGCCGGCATCCTCGCTGTCAATCAGAAACGGTCCGAAAGGCACAAGATGCTCCGGGTCCTGAAACTCCACCGATGGCACGAATACAATCGAGAATTTCTTTGTGGCGCTGCTGTCCTGACTCATCCCTGGAATACTGCTGGCAACCATCTGTTGAATACGCCCGCGGACACTGTCCGGATCCAGCGTCGACGCCGCATACTTGATGAACACCGAGGCGGAAGCCGGCTGAACCGGCTCGCCCGGTGCGATGCGCTCCGGCAAGACGACATGCACACGGGCCACGATGACCCCGTCAATCTGGGACAGCGTTGACTCCAATTCTTGCGACAGCGCATAGATGTAGCGAGCCCGCTCTTCCAGCGGTGTGGAGATGACCCCTTCCTTTTTAAATATCTCGCCAAGACTGGCCCGTGTCTGATTAGGTAGACCGGCAGCATCAAGCACCCTCACCGCACGGTTCACATCACTATTGGCGACGATTACGGTAACGCCGGCTTTTTCCATCTGCTTACGGGCCGTTATATGCTCCTGAGCCAACTTGGCGATTACTGAGTTGGAATGCTGCTCGGTCATGCCGCTGAACAATACGGTGTCGTCGCTGCATCCGGCGAGCGCCAGGATAGCCAGAACCGTTAATAAGCCGGGTACTTTCACGAAGAACCTATTGCAGATTGGTCAGTTTATCGAGCACTTGTGCGCCTTTACTCACGACCTTGGTGGTGAGCGCCGTTTGTAATGAATACTGGGAAAGGGTTCCACTCATTTTCAATATATCCATCGGATCCATTGAAACGGATGCGGACTTCATCGCGCGCTCAGCCTGATGTGACAGTTCGACTTGGCCAGTGAGACGATCCGAAATCGCGCTCATCAGGCCACTTGCCAGGCCAGCAGGCTCGTGGTTGTCGCGCATGGCACTGTCAAACAGATCGACATCAGCTTGAGGGGGAGCGGAAACCATCTCCAGCTCATGGTCAGGTGCGGCGTTCCTGAATGAATTCACGTTGGAAATGGTCACCGGGTTTCTCCTGTAGAACGTAGACGATGGACTATGAACTGGCTTTTCAGGACTACGCTATGCTGGCGCGCATCACGTCAACGACGTTCTGAGCAGCCTGAGATGCCGTATGCTCGCCTTGACTCATCGCAATCCCAGATGGCGCACCGGAAGCGATTCCCAACCCCAACTGCAACCCTTGTTGAAAAGCCTCCATGCCTGCGCTGCTATTTAACATCTGGCGCAATTGGTCTATCTCACTCGTGCCGCTCGATGGCGCGGGACTGCTGCCGAAACCACCTTGCCCGCCTCCCATCATCTTTTCATTATCCGGATAATCGGTTTTATTGGGCCCGCCCGCCATATGCTGAGAGACTTGCTCGAGTGCCTGCTTAAATTTGGCGGTTTCGCCCTTAGACAGATAATTGTCTTCGTCCAGTTCTTTACTCCATGACCCGGAATCGGGCGCTCCGAAGGTGGCCTTGTTTTTATCCATATAGTCAGCCACTTGCTGAAGCAATGGTTTGTCAGCCTTGGAAAAAGTCGTGCCGTCGCCTTTGGCCTGTAGTGCGTTGTTCAGCGCGGATTGGCCCAACCCACTCGCAACCTCAGCCATGAGGTCCTTACTATCCCTGCTTCCAGCATTGGCGATAAAGTTGCTCCCCATCTTGTCTTTAACAACGTCCATCAAGGCATTTTTCAGGGTCTCTTGAGGGTTTGCTGCCAAGCCCATAAGACCCATTCCCTTATTTTCGGAAAGTTTGTCATGCACCATCTTTCCCAAGGGACTATTAAGATCCGGCTTCCCGCCGGACATCAAGGAGTTGGCTAACTCCGTAATGACACCTGACAAGGAAGGCGAGGCATTGGATGCACCGGTGTTTTTAGAAGGAAAAACACCAGAAGCACCCGACCCGCCGATAGCGGGGGCTACCAAACTGATAATAGGATTCAGCATTTTTTTAGACTCTCACTAATATTAAGCCCTTACCCCGCTACAAACGGTTGGGCTGAGGCTCTTAATAGCTAATGCCTTTCATCGTCTGAGCAACGTTGGAAATAGATTTGTTCGCCGTATCGGCTTGAGCGCCAGCGATAGAGGCCAAGGTATTCTGCATCAAGTTCTGCTCAGCCGCCTTGTTCTGCAGGGCAATCATTTGAGCCTGTTTTTTGTCCATACTTTCCATCGCCGCCATTTGTGCAGACGCGGCATCTCCCCCTCCAGACATATGCGTCGCCTGAGACTGCTGCGCGGCGTTCCCTTTAACGTTATTCGCCTCTTGTTTGGCGCCCTGAAATGCATTGACACCCGCATTTGTTGCACTACTGATTGTATTGGTAATGCTGGCAAAGGGATTATTAGACGAGATTTTTCCACCCATGGTAAAGACTCCTCATACGCTAGCAAAATTGCTAGGTAATAATAGGTGGGAAGTTCTCTAGATCAGGTTCCAATTTTTTTTCAAGCGTTGAGGCCTTACCAAATACGTCTAACGATTTGATGCGGTGATAGAGTGTTCTACGAGGTATACCCAATTCCACACTCACCGCATCAATCGAGTGCCCGTGACGCTTGAGGGCTTCTTGAATAAGGATGCGTTCGATAGCCCGCATTTGCGCCTTGAGCGTGCGTCCCTCGATCTCCGCGCTTGAGCCAAGGGTTAACGACGGCAGCCCCAGAACAAATCGCTTGGCCGCTGATTTCAACTCGCGGATATTCCCCGGCCAGGGATGACCCAAGAGCGCTTGCATGAGCTCGGGCGATATAGCCTGAGGCTCGCACCCCAGGTCTTGCGCAGCCGCGGCCACGAACTGGGAAAACAGCGGAACGATGTCTTCGCGACGGTCACGTAGCGCTGGCAACTGGATCGTTAGCACGTTGAGCCGAAAATACAGATCGCGCCTGAACTCGCCCCGATCCACCAGCTCGGCCAAGGGCCGCTGAGCCGATGCAATCACACAAATATCCAATGGAATGACCGTGGTAGAGCCCAAGCGCTCAATCGCTCGCACCTCAAGGACCCGCAGCAACTTGGCCTGCAAACTGAGGGGCATGCTATCGATTTCATCGAGGTACAAAGTCCCGCCCTGCGCAGCCTCGATGTAGCCCTTTCGCGAGCGGTTAGCCCCGGTGAACGCACCGTTGACCACACCAAACAATTCACTTTCGGCCAGCGATTCCGGGATTGCCGCACAGTTCATCGCGACAAAGGCACCCTTGCGCCCAGACATTGAGTGGATGCGCTGAGCCAGGGTGTCCTTGCCGGTCCCCGTCTCTCCAGAAAGCAACAGATCGACGCCAAGCAGTGAAGTACTTTGGGCGATGACCTTGATATCAGGCGCTTCGGTTATGCTGTCAGGTCCGCAGTAAAAGTAATCGCACACACCCATATAAACCCCGTGATCGGCACTACTTCATACGCCCTCCCGCTGCAAGCACGAGGCGAAGCATGGCCATAAGCTGCGCGATCATTAGTTATGATCGCAGGTCGGACAGACCCGTTACACCAAGCCTGACGGCTGCACGCGCACTGCGCTTACAGTCTATTTATTGATCAAATGTCACGGCAGATCCAAAAGTGCGTGTGGGACGCGCGCTGCGATCAGTTATTCCATCGAGCGTAGGTGATATTTTTTGAAACAATTTGAATGGCCACTTGGCACTATCGTACCGACCAGTTTTCCCTGGTCGCTGTCAGTGCTTCTTCTTGAAAGCCATTCAACAACTGCTGCTTTAGGGCGGCAGAGAATACCGCTCGCCCAAACCCTGTCAATCGCCGACGGTCATTTTAATTGTATTACTTCGCAGTTTGGATACAACGCGGTTTGACCGAAGCCGTCGAGAAAGTTCGATATACATCTACGCTTGACGTTATTTTTTTAAAAAAACTTGGAACTTGGTCGACACCTTGCACCACTCAGTACTTGAGACAATTCGACGCAATAAAAAGACAACGGATCATCCCCCTCAAATAGCTCAGAGAATAAAAAAATGAGTAATGAGCGCTACCATCGTTTTGTTACAGATATCTGTCAGCTCTCTCAGATCCCTGTGGCTGCGATTGATTTAGATCGGGTTCAGCTAAACGTGAAAGGCATTGCCTTCAGTTTTGCCAACTTAGCCGATACCGTCATGATTCACGCAGACTTCGGCCCGTTACCGGATCGACGCAGAGATGCCATCTTACTTCAGCTTATGAATATCAATTTTCATTTATTCAGCGGAGACCGTCCCTGCTGCTTTTCACACAACGCCGACACGGGCCAAGTACAGTTCAGTTGCACAGTCGAGCTGACCCAGATCGGCGCACCACAGTTTGTGCAGTTGCTGGGGCATATCGCTGAGTATGCGCAATCATGGCAACACAGCTACTTTCTCGATGAAGGCGCAAAACGCGCGCCTTCAGCGCGCACGAGTCTGGGGGGTTTATGCTAGGTCCGACGCTACCGGCAGGAAATTTTTTTCCCTTCACCCCAACACGATCACAGTCCACACCGCGAACAGATATCGCATTGACGCCCATGCGCCCTCGCGCGCCCGTCGACAACCCAGCCCCCCAAGCTCATCAGTCGCCACAACCAGGACAGCCCTCCCCCGCGCTAGCCAGGGAGGCCGCGCTGTTGACACCCCGACTGGGGCGGTCCGGCTTTGACGCCGCGGTAGCCAAGCAGCGCATGGTTCTGGAAGGTAGATATCTGCAGGAGCACCCCGGTACTCCCTACGCTGACATAAATGACAAGCTATTTGCGAAAGCCAATGGGAAAGCGCCCGAATCCATGACCGGACGCTTACTGGCCGATGCCAAGCAAGCGCAACAGACGCTGATCCACGAGTTGGAAAAGCTGACTGAGGATCCCCAACATTCACCGGACCTGGAGGCTTACCACAAGGTGTTGACACAGGCAGTGCGCGCGCAAACTGATTTGCTTGGCGCACACGTCGCTCTCTACGAACAGGCATTGACCGATCCACAGCTGTCGGCTGCCGACCGACAGCACATAGAACGTAGCGAAAACGCCTTCGCGCTTCATGCCCAACAGACCGTGAACCTGATACCAGACGCGTTGAAAACGGCCTTGACCAAAGCGGACGCAACGGTCAGCGCGCTGAAGCAATTGAAGCAACCCTCAGAGGACTGGGAACATATCAGCACGATGCTCAGTGATTTGGTCGAGCACACCTCAGTCGATGGCGAATTCAAAGATGCGCTGGATAACGCCAAACTTCCCGCCAAGCTGCAGCAGCTCCATCAGCACAACGACGGCTGGGGAGCGACTGCCAAGGCGGTCGTCGCGGGCGCCGTACCACAAATGCTCGCGTCGGGCCTGGCGTTCGGCTTCGCGCGGGCGGTCATGGAGTCAGCGGTCCCAAACCTGAAGGCCCAGGCGTTCGCCACAGCGCCCGTGATGGCGGCGGCACATGAAGTAGGCACCAACCTGCTCAAGCCCATGAGTCAAGAGATGCTGGGGGGGTGGGCGCTTAAACCGGTGAAAGCGTCACAGGTCATTCCAAACCCGAACCCCCGGGTCATTGTCGATGGCGAGCTCAAGCCCCTGACCGCAGAGCAAAAAGACGCCGCCATGCAGGAGGTTGATGAACTGCGCGGTCGCCATCTCAACGCCCAGCAAGCCAACAAGAATGGAACCGGCATTGGCGAGGCTGAAGCCTTCGGCGCGTTCGGCCTGGCACAAGGCATCCGGCAAGGAATAGGGCTAGCCAAGCCGCATATCCCAGTGGAGCAGTTTGGTCCTCGCACGCTGGCCTCCATGGCGGGTGGCCTGATCATGGGCGGCGTGCAATCGGGCGCGCAGCTGCGCAGTACCGTTCCTGATCGGCGCGGACGTGAACTGCCGACCCACACCTTCAAGGAAGTCGACAAACCTTTGGCGAATCGCCTGGCAAAAGCGGCTTCGGACGCGGTGTTGGCCAGCGACCCGAGCAATCCTGAGGTTCGTCAAAGCCTGTTCAGTAAAACCTACGGTTCACTCGCTGGGTTGGGCAGTGCAATGGCCGTCAGCTCAGCGGCACGGGCCTTTGGCTCAGACACGCCGGCGCAGCAGTTCGGCCAGGTACTCCTGGCAGCTTTGGGCTCGCCGGCCCTACTAATTCCGGCCTATGCAAGCTTTCAGGCGGGCGCGGAAACCGACGCCCACCAGGCGGCGCTTGAAAAGGAGCGTGAAACGCAAGAGTTGCCCGGGCCGGGCGCCCCCGCTCAAGTACCGGCGTCCAACTTCCCACGCACACAAACGGCAATGCAGAACATCCGGTCGCCCGACCGGGCCGATTTACCGCACGGGTCCATGCCGGGAACATGGGGCAGAGCTGCAGAAAATACCTACCATCGTGTCCGAGGGGGATTGCAAGTCGCGTCCCAGGTTCCGACGGAACTCACCGAGCTTGCCATCAAGAAAGTTGCCGCACACTTGGGTGAGGGCTCTGATGACGTGGCGGACCCACAACCACCCGGAGCTTTTCCGCAAGAGTGACGCGGCTCGATAGCCTCCTACCTGGACACTTCAACCGGCAGACACATCACCCCAGTGCTGCCGGTTGAAGTTTTATCGCCGTGTCCTACGCTAGAGTACGCATCGCTCTTGCAGCAGGCGCCGGGCCAGGATCCGAGCGGCCGACAGAATTCGCTCGACCTGTTGGTCCATTTTCACATTGGACAGCCCATCGAGGCTCAGCTCAAGGACTCGCAGCTTGTGACCACAGACCGACCCCAGCCAGGCGAGGCTTGGGATCGCTTCGACTTCGACATCCAACAAAAAGCAATTTGGACACACAGGGCTTAGCAACTGCCTCGCCTGACCGCAAGAAGGCGTCCCCGACTGCGTCGGCTTCGCCCCTGACTGCAGCCAGTCGAGCATCAATTCCGCTGGACGCTGGACCGCCAGATACGCAACCTGGTCCCAATCGTCCAAGGCGACGTGCACCTGATCAATGATGTATTTGGGTAACGACGCACTGATGACAATAACCACCCCGACATCCGCCGAAGGTTCCTTGATCCAGGCTGCTGCTTGTGACATCACATCCATCGCACCCACTCCCATTAATCTGTACTTATTTGCACCGCAAACCTGTCGCCAGACTCGCCCTCTGATCTTTCCTGCGCCAATACTCTTTCAACCGTTACGGAACAGGCTTGCCGCCGTCCTTACCAGGCCCATGGCCGTTTCCCAGCTTAGCCGGAACCGATATTAAAACCCGCTGCATCCAGCCGCATATTCCGCCCTGAATCAGATCAACCCCAGGCTCAGCGCTTTGAGCGTGGCCGCTGCGCGTGTGGTGCATTGCAGCTTGCGGAACATGTTTTCAACGTGAGTGCGCACCGTACTCGGGCTGATTCCAAGCTGACGCGCCACTTCCTTGTTGCTGCCGCCCTCACTGATGCAACGCAATATTTGTGCTTCACGCTCGGAGAGCAGGCTGCTGTTTGTTCTGGGTTGGACCATGGCGCGATTGCCCTCGGCGCTCAAGTCGAGTTGCCGCGGTTGCTGGCTGCGCAAGGCCTCCAAAGTCAATGTTGCAACTTGCAGTCGATAGCGAATCAGCCCTGAATCGCCTTCGAAGCCGCGGATATAGCCGCGGCCATCGAGCCGATCATAAGACTGGACCAATGCCTGGGCTGCCAACGAACGTCCATCGGCCTGGCCGCAGGCACCGACGGTCCAATGAGGCACCCTACCGTCGTCTGGAAACGCCCCAGGAATGAGCCAGACATGATGAGCCGCCATGGCATGGCTCTCGGCATCGCTTGACAGGCAACTAAAACCGTTCAGGTTCATCATGCTCAGCTCCTGATTATTTATTATTCACGCTGGGTCGACAGGTCCGCTGCTTCATCTTAGGGATATTTATCAGAAAGCGCGTTGCATCTTTTCAGCCAAACTCGAAACAATATTTCTCCGCTTATCAGATAAACTATTTTTATTTCAAATAAATTGATTTAGACGCAACAAAAGCAACCGCTCGCTTACTCAGGCATTTTTCTGACCACGCGCAAGCGCACCTGCCGAGACCGAAAATACGGTCAAGCAATTGAATCAAAAGATTAATTTCCCGATGCATCAACCTACTTCAGAGCGCGCTGCCGGCAGGACATCTCAGCCAATGTTGCTCGGCCTCAAATCAACCCTAGCGTCAGGGCTTTGAGCGTCGCAGCCGCACGAGTGGTGCATTGAAGCTTACGGAACACGCTTTCCACATGGGTGCGGACCGTACTCGGACTGATGCCCAACTGGCGCGCCACTTCCTTGTTGCTTCCCCCCGCGCTGATGCGCCGCAGAATTTCCGTTTCCCGCTCGGAAAGCAAGCCACCGCTCGGCCTGCAGGCCGTCATCGTCGCATCCCCGCGCGCCGCCGCGATAACCGCCTGACAGGCTCGAGGCTCAAAGCGTCCTTGGTCCGCCTCGTCCAACAACAGGCGGGTGGCGGCGTCCTGACTGAAGGCCGGCCGCCACGGTCGCTCGCTCAGCAACGCTTGCCAGGCCAGGGCTGCGGCGAGCAAGCGATGTTCACTTTGCAGAGCGTCAGCGTTGAGACTGCGGAAGTAACCACTGCCGTCCAGTCGCTCGTAGGCGTGAGCCGCTATCTGGCCCGACACTGCCAGCGCTGGTATCTGGCTACAGGCCCGCGACGTCCAGTAAGGCACCAGCCGCACCTGCTCAAGATCACCTTCCAATAACGCACCCGGGGTATTCCAGACCCGATTGGGTACCGCTGCGCGGCCAAGGCCGTGGACCAGCGCCGCTTGGCCGAGATGGTCTACCGATGCCTCTGATAGTCCGGAAAGTCTGGCGGCCTCTTGAACCAGCTCCGAAGAGCGTCGCGAATACCCAGACAGCCACGGCAGCTTGAGATCGATCACATCGCCGACCAGGGTCAACGGCACCGACGGTGCGATTTGTCGCGAAGCGGCAACCTGGGGCACGCGCAGTTGTGCGAGCCAATCTTCGGCGTGTTGCAGCATTTCGGCGGCGAGCGCGGCTGGATAGCGTCGATCGCTTTTGCTCGCAATCCACTGCAAGGCCGCCTCCAGACCGTGCCTGCGGGAGAGGATCTCCAGATCACCTGCCAGCAACACCTGATAAACCACCTCCGGCACCTGCGGATGACGCAGGCCGGATGGCCTTCCCTCGCCGTCGTATTGCTCGAACACATGACGTAGCCCGTGTTCGACTTCGGCGCTCAAGCCCAATGTATGAGCAATATCACCGGACACCTCGCAATGAATCTGCGCCAGCGGCGTGGACCGGCGCATCGCTCGCTGGCCCGCCGCGCTGAGGGTGTGCGTCAGCATTGCGTTGCGACCCTCGACGTCATCGCCCAGCAGTCGGGTAAAACCCTCTGCATTGGCGGTGCACCCTGACCAGCGCAGCAAGGCCACCTGGCGTCCGATCTCGGCGTGCTCGCCAGTGCCGTTGCACGCGTGCGCGAGCATCTGCACCAGGCGGGCGGTGCGGCGCGACTGATCGAATGGCTGGCCCATGCTCAAATCGCCCACCATGGACAACGCCAGGATGGCGTCTTCCGATTCGATGCAATCACCTGCCGACATGTCGTTTCCTCCGAACATCCGATTGAACATGGTTGATGGCCTCGGATAAATGACCGATACCTCAGCCGGCGAGTATCGCTGAAACTGCGCTCACCCCATACAGGAGATCGCATCATGTTCAAACCCAAGGCCCTTGCCCTCACACTCGCCATGACCTGCTCATTGCTCGGCGGCGCGGTCCATGCCGCGACGCAGCAACCTTCTGTCGTCATCGTCCATGGCGCTTTCGCCGACGGCTCCGACTGGGGCAAGGTCGTTCCCCTGCTGCAGGCGGAAGGCATCAAGGTCACCGTGGTACAAAACCCGCTGACCTCGCTGGCTGACGATGTCGCCGCCACGCAGCGTGTGCTGAACAACCAGGAGAACGACGTCGTGTTGGTCGGCCACTCCTGGGGCGGCACCGTCATCAGTGAAGCCGGCACCGACAAGAAAGTACGCAGCCTGGTGTACGTCGCCGCGTTTGCTCCGGACGCCGGTCAAGCCAGTAAAGACCTGGGCAAGGATTACCCCGCTCCGTCCGGCGTGAAAGACATCGCTGCCGACAAGAACGGTTTCCTGTACATGACCGCCGAGGGGATGGCCACCGGCTTTGCCCAGGATCTTTCTGCCGAGCAAACCGCGGTGATGGCCGCGACGCAAGGGCCGATCCGCGCCTCGGCATTCGATGACAAGACCAGCGCCGCCGCCTGGAAAGGCAAGCCAACCTGGTACGTCGTGGCCAAGGAAGACCGGATGATCCAGCCTGATCTGCAGCGGGCCTTCGCCAAGAAAATCGGCGCCAAGGTCACCGAAATCGACGCCAGCCACGTGCCACAACAATCGCGTCCAGATGATGTCGCAAAAGTCATCATCCAGGCCGTTCAGAAGGGCCAATAATTTCGGGCCTCTTCTGCGCCGGGATCGAGGGAAGTGCTGCGTCTGGATGGATTGCCACCGGTTTCAGGACAGGGTGGTCGGAAGCTCGGACGCAACGCACTTCCCTCGCTACGCTCGTCGCATCTGACGAGATTGAGCTTCGCCTCCTGTTACCCAGCCGACGGCAAACATCCGTTGGAACCTTTTGCCCGCCAGCCGTCACTCATTGCCCAACAAACGAAACGGCAGTCGATTGACCCGTCATCGTGCCCGGCTTCACCCATCAATACCCTAGCGAGATTCACCGCATGTTCTCCCCTGCAATGATTTTGCCCCTCGATCGACGCTTGAATCTGGCGAGCGATACCACACCGACCAAGGAACCTCGCTCATGCCTATGAATCCCGAGCTGAAAAAGCATCATTTCGATTTTATCGTCTGTGGTGCGGGAACCGCCGGCTCCGTCGTGGCCGGACGGCTGGCCGAGAATCCCGAGGTGCAGGTGCTGCTCATCGAGGCAGGAGGCAGCGATGACCACCCCCACGTGCTGGAACCGGGGAACTGGCCGCTGAACCTGGGCACCGAGCGCGACTGGAACTTCGTGGGCGCCGCGAACCCTCATCTCAATGACCGGAAAATCCCGCTGAATATGGGCCGCGGCTTGGGGGGTGGGTCCAGCGTCAATGTCATGTTGTGGGCCCGCGGCCACAAAAACGACTGGGAAGACTTCGCCGCACTCAGTGGCGACCCGGCGTGGAACTACGCGTCGGTCCTGAAAATTTATCAACGCGTGGAAGACTATCGGGGCACCTGCGATCCGGTGCGTCGCGGCAAGGGCGGACCGGTTCATGTCGCGCCTGTGCGAGACGCCCAACCGATTGCCGACGCCATGATCAGTGCGGCTGCCGGCATGGGTATACCGGCTTTCGAGAACCCGAACGGCGCCATGATGGAAGGCCGCGGAGGCGCGGCCTTGAATGATCTCATCGTCAAGGATGGCCGGCGTAATTCCATCTACCGCGCCTACGTCGCTCCACGCTGCGGCCAGCCCAACCTCACCGTTCTGACCGATACGCTTGTCAGCCGCGTGCTCTTCAGGGATCAACGCGCCATCGGCGTGCAAACCATAAACAATGGGCAGACCGAGTGTTTTTACGCCGATCACGAAGTGATTCTTTCACTGGGGGCGGTCAACACACCCAAGGTCCTGATGCAATCAGGCGTGGGGGCGGAGGAGGAATTGCAGCGCCATGGCATTCCGCTCGTCCAGCATCTCCCCGGCGTTGGTACCAATCATCAGGACCACGTGTCCTTTGCCGTTATTTTCGAATACCAGGCTCCACAACCGGTGGGTTATGGCGGTTCGGAGGCAACGCTCTACTGGAGCAGCGAAAGCGCCTTGCATCTCCCCGACATGTTCCACTGCCAAGTTGAATTTCCAGTGCCCAGCGCAGAGACCGCCTCACTCGGCGTTCCCGCGCATGGCTGGACAATGTTCGCAGGCCTTGCCCATCCGGAAAGTCGCGGCCGGGTCAAGCTCAGCGGTCCGAATGTGAGCGATGCCCCGATCATCCAGCCCAACACGTTGTCGCATCCCACCGATCGGCGCAACGCGCTGGAAAACATCCGATTTGTCCAGGAACTGGGCGCGCAGGCGCCCTTCAAGGGCTTGGTCAAACGTGAAAGCCTGCCTGGAAAACTCAACACCCAATCGCTCGAACATTACGCGCGCAACGCTGCCGTTACTTACTGGCACCAATGCGGTACGGCAAAAATGGGCCAGGACGCGATGTCCGTGGTCGATAGTCAACTGCGCGTCTACGGCGTCCAGGGCCTGCGCATTGCCGATGCCTCCATCATGCCGCATGTCACGAGCGGCAATACGATGGCCCCGTGCGTCGTGATCGGTGAGCGGGCCGTGGAGGCTATACGGTCCACTTACGACATTTGAGCGCCAGCAGGCACCGGTGACTCGGTTCGAGCCAGCCACCCGCCGAGGGCTGCTTCGAGCCGAATTCAGCGGGACAACCAGGCCTTGCTTGAATTGAACACGTGTGCGTCAACCCACCCAATGAGTTTTACCACGGTCCTAATCATGATTTCAGACATGCATAAAAAACCCAGCGTCGCGCACTGGACGGGCAGAGTCCTGGGCGCTCTGGTGGTGTTGGCATTGCTTGCCGACGCCGGTGTGAATCTTTTCACGCCCCAAGTCCTCGCAAAAAACATGGAGCTGACCGGATTCCCCGATCACCTCTCCTCGGTCATTGGCAGCATCATCCTGGTTTGCACGGTGCTCTACGTGATTCCGAGAACCGCCGTGTTGGGCGCAATACTGGTGACAGGATTCCTGGGTGGTGCCATTTGCACCCATTTGCGCCTGGGAGAATTCGGCTCCGCCTCGCAGATCATCAGTGCGCTGTTGGGCATTGCGGCCTGGGCTTCGCTTTACCTGCGCAGCAATGCCGTCCGCTCCCTGCTGCCGTTGGTTGAAAGCAAAGGGCGAAAATCACGTTTCTGAGCACCAGAGATTTATGGACACACGCGTGCGATTGCATTGACCCGCCGATCAAACAGCCGCGCAAGTCCAGTCATGAGTTCCTTTGGTTGGCCGCATCCAGCCATTTTTTTACGCGCTTCTTCGGGGCGCGTTTTTTTCGGTGCCATCACCCACGGTTTCCGACCAGAAGCATGACGCCGCATAGAAAGCCTGCTCAGGCCCGTCGCGCCAGTCTCTCGTTGCCGGCCGGGTTGGCCCGGGCCATATCGGTAAACGCCTTGAGCGCTGCCGAAGGGTTACGCCGGTTCGGGTAATACAGGCATAAGTTGTCTCGCGCCGGCGTCCAGTCCTCCAGGATCCGCTCAAACTCTCCGCTCTCGATTTCAGCCTGGACATCCTGCTCCATGAAAAAACCGAGGGCCACGCCTGTCCCGACTACAGCTTTGGCGAGGCCAGACTCATCCAGAGTGAACTGTCCGTGCACATCCAGTCTGATGACCTCCCCGTCACGTTCCAGGTGCCACGGGTAAATAGCACCGTTGGGTAGGCGGATCCGTAAGCAGTGATGCGTGAGAAGATCGGCGGGAGTCCGAGGTCGGCCGTGCACCTCGAAGTACGCCGGCGAGCCCACGATGGCGTAACGTTGCGGGCGGCCCAGGGGGATGACAATCATGTCGCTGGGTACCAGATTGGCAGACCGCACGCCAAGGTCGAAGCCGTCAGCAACGATATCCACCAAGCGCCCTTCGGTAACCAGATCGATATGCACCTTTGGGTAGCGCTGCGAAAACTCCAGCATCAGCGGCATCAGGGTCGTTCGAGCGGCACTTGCAAACGCATTGATGCGCAAGATTCCCGAAGGTCCGACATTGTGCGAGCGCACCGCCTCGAGCGCCGCGCGGACATCTTGTAGCGCCGGCCCGACTTGCTCCATGTACATCCTGCCGGCCTCAGTGAGCGACACGCTACGTGTCGTGCGATTGAACAGCCGCGTTTCAAGGTTCGACTCGACCTTGGCGATGGTATTGCTCAATGCCGTGGTGGAAACACTCAGGTCGATAGCCGCTTGCCGAAACGACGCCCGCCGCGCCACGGCCGTTACCGCTTCCAACTCATTGAGCCCGACACGAAGATCCGCCATCTGATTATCCTGTTTAACGGGATTAGTCATTACGTTTATGCCAGTTGAGCAAACTATCCCGTAGACCGCAAGATCGTTGGGTGTAATCAATTCCCGACAGAAAGGAGCCGCTTATGACATTCAGACTTCCCAGCGTCGTCGAGCAGTACTTCGACATCACTAATGGCGACGATGCATCAAGCCTGGCGACATGTTTCAGCGCAGACGCCACCGTGCTTGACGAAAACCGGACACACACGGGGATCGATGCGATCGAGGCCTGGCGACGCGAGACGCAACAAGCCTTCGCGTTCCAGGTCGAGCCAATCGAGGTTATCCAGGGTTCGGGCACGTTGAACGTCACAGCTCGGGTGACCGGTGATTTCCCAGGCAGCTCAGTCCAGTTGAACCACCTGTTCACGTTAGCGGATGGCCGGATCCGCGCGCTGGAGATTACCCCATGAATCTTGATTTGAAAGACAAGCGCGTTTTAGTCACCGGCGGCACCAAGGGCGTCGGCAAAGCAGTCGTCGAGTTGCTGCTCGAAGAAGGTGCAAAAGTGCTGACCTCGGCTCGCCAGGCAAACGCCGAAATGCCGCCAGATTTGTGCGTTCCGGCTGACCTGTCGACCCGCGAGGGTTGCGCGACGCTGGTGGCCGCGACCAGGCGGATATTGGGAAACGTCGACATCATTATCCACGTCCTGGGTGGCTCATCGGCACCGGGTGGTGGCTTTGCTGCACTGGATGAGGAGCACTGGCAACGCGAGCTGGATCTGAATCTGTTTCCCGCCGTGCGTATTGATCGTGCCTTGCTGCCGGACATGCTCGAACGAAACGAGGGCGTCATCATCCACGTGACTTCCATTCAGAACCGGCTGCCGCTGCCTGAAGCAACGACCGCCTACGCGGCTGCCAAGGCAGCACTCTCGACTTACAGCAAAAGCCTGTCGAAGGAGGTTTCGCCAAAAGGTGTGCGTGTCGTCCGGGTATCGCCGGGGTGGATTGAAACCGAGGCGTCGGTCGCATTGGCCGAGCGCCTGGCAAAGGAAGCAGGTACCGACTATGAAGGCGGCAAGCAGATGATCATGGATGCGTTAGGCGGTATTCCACTCGGCCGGCCCTCGAAACCTGCAGAAGTGGCGAACCTCATCGCCTTCCTGGCTTCCCCTCGGGCGGCATCCATCACGGGAAGCGAATTTGTCATCGATGGCGGCACCATTCCGACGACGTCATAAGAAGTGTGGGGCGGCCTCGACGGTCCGCCCCTAACCTTCAGGAGCAAATTCCCGAGGTTTACGGAACCAACATGCCTGATGTCGCCACTTATTCGAGAACTAAAACTCTGGAAAGCGATGGAATGACTAGCTTAGGCCCGGCTCAATGGAACCCAACGTTCAGCTTTACCCCAGCAACAGCGCCTAAGGCTGAGCATGCCACGTCAGCTTCCGCCCGCCCGTTGACTGAGGTTGTTCGCGAAGATATCGATAAAGTCAGCCAGCAAACCGGTATCTGTGGGAAGCACTTGCAGCAGCTCCATGACATCGCTCGGGAGCATCGATGCATTATCGCTTTCCGCCCTGTTGATCCACACAACGCACAACTGATAGAGATGGGCTATCCAACCAAGGGGCTGAATATAAAAGGGAAGAGTTCCACGGTCGGCCCGCTGTTCGGTTTTATTCCGGCAAATCAGCAGCTCAGTGGAAAAGGCAGCACGACATCGGCCGATACGGAAAAAGCGAATCTGCAAATCGAACAGTGCGTGGCGAACGGACATGCGGTTAAGGTGCCTTTGGAGCTGCCAGCAGCACGTATGGAATACCTGCAGCAACATAATTTGATAAGACCGCTTGTTACACCTGAGTTCGCAAGCACCAAGGAGGATGGGTCCACGTTTAACTTCACTGCTGATAAAACAGCAAACGGCACCTATCGAATATCCACGGACGGTCAGGCTGTTGAAGTGCTGGCACCGAAGGTTCAACCTCACGACAGGCCTGCTCTTCCCTTCACCGCTGACTACGACTTGCTGTTTTTGATGCCGCAATGGGATGACGTCCCACAACAGAGTCAACGGCGAAGCTCGGTAAAACCAGCCGCGCCAAACGAGCAGCCCGCTGATCTTGGCATTGCCCATATTCGATCGAAATATGAAAATGTCCCTGCCAAAGATACGGCGGGTGCCGCCCCGACTGTTGATTATGTCACCCGCCTCGAGGAACGAGTCATTGACGACATCAACCACTCATTACGCGGCGATTTGAAAACACATCTGAATATTGATGATCCATCAGACTGGAACCTGGTCCATCATGGCTCGGACGAAGGCAATCCAAGTACAGACATGCACAGGAACCTTCCAGCTACCATCATTGCCCCGCAGGCACTGGGCGAATTTGGCGCCATTGCAGTCATACCTGACAAGGTCACGTTAAACGGTTTCCTGGAGGAGGCGCGTGACGCTCACGCAAGCGGTCATACAGGCTATGTGCTGGTTGGAAACAGGCGTTGGTTTGATGATGAATTAAAGACTAACGTCGCCAACCGCAGTCAAGAAATCATGCGCAAGCTCAGTAGTCAGTCTTCGACTCTTTCTCCCCCTGACACTCGTCGCGGGAGTATAGCGTCCGGCCAAGGCAGCCGGCGTGGCAGTCATATTTCCCAGTCTGAGCTGGATTTATTGAAAGTGGCTGCCGAGCATCGGCGAATTCAGTCCGGTGGATTGACCGAATAAATCCTCGCCGACTTATGCGGTGCAAATTTATCGGGCTGACGTGGGAACCGGCACAACACTATTGGCCACTCATCTGACCGAACCAATTTGCACAAGCGCATGAGGAGAGAAGTCAAATGATATCGGGTGCCAGTAACTCTTCCGTGTTCCTTGGTCACTTGCGGCATGGGCAAGCCATCGAGCCTGCCAAGACTTCGGCTCAAACCGAGCACGTCGCTAAACTTTCACCCGCACATTTGAGTAAAAAGACCCTTGATGCTTTTAAGGAGACCTCTCCGGACATGATCCAGTCGGCCATTGCCTATATGGCCGCCGACGCCATTGCCGATGGGACGCTGAATCTCTACTCAACTGAGCACAACGAGGCAACATTCAAGCTATTGCTAAGTCAAGGAAATACCAGCCCGGGCGAAGCATTACCGCCGGAGCGGACCGCTGGAATCGGCGCTTCGCGTCCTAAGCGAAACAGCCTGGATTCGTTGGCGCTGACCGACATTTCATTGGAAACAGTCAACCAGCCTTCCGATACCAGACTGAGTCGCGTCGAACCCGGCGAACCCGATAATCCCGCGATCAAGGCCGGCGCCGAGGCCTATCAAGCGCTCAGCCCAAAGACCCGTGCGGCGCTCGACGCGATTTTGGAGCTGGTCGACAAGCATGGCGAAGCGGCGTTGTCGGATATCTCCAAAGAAGCGCGACACTCCCTGGACGAGTATCGCGACCTGTCCTACAGATTTTCCTTTGTAGACGCCGACGGTGGTGAGTCAAACGACTGGACATCGAACCCTGTGCCAACCCCATAGCCCTGTTAACGGCTCCGTAGGGCTATCAAGAGCATCAAGCACCCACCGAACGACTCGCTTTCATCACCGGATAAAACAGTGCCTGTCCAGAAATCGCACTTGCTCAAACCCGTGCTGCCTATCTCGTATGAGCAGATGGATCGCTTGGTCGCGTCGATACAGCCTACGCTTCTCGAACAGGCGTTCAGTAGCATCATCGGTATATTGCGAGGTGGAGGCCCCTTAGCGCTGATGGTCTCGCACGCCACGGGCGTTGAACCGGCCTTTTTGCGCTATTACCGGGTCGATCGGAGCGTGATTTGGGACTCGTCGGTCCCCCTTCCTCCTCCAGGCAGCAAAGTGTTGCTCTGTGAAGACATCGCTGGCACCGGGCACACCCTGAAGGACTGCCTGGCGTTCTTGCAGCGCAAGGGATTGATCGTGAGGATTTTCACTGTCGGCTTTGACGACCTGAGCGGCATACGCCCCGATTACGGGCTGGACGGGCGAGGGTATTTCTTGCAGTTCCCTTGGGAGCGCCAAGCCGTTACCCGCGCTTATCGCGATCGCTGGAACGACACCGGTGGCGGGCGTACCGGCAGAATGGCCCATGACCATGATTACGACGTGTTCGCCATCGACCTCGACGGAATACTACTTCCAGATATCCCGCTCCAACGTTATGCGGCTGACTTGAGCGCGGCGCTTGGCGAACGCGACCGCCTCGAGCCCTTCAAGCAACTGCCGCCCCTGGGGCGGGTGAAGGCGATTATCACCGGGCGCCCGGAGATGGATCGCCTTCGTACTCAAGCCTGGCTAAGCCAACACGGCCATGGCGGGACACCGCTGATCATGAGAGATACCCGCTCGTGCAACGACAGCCCGGAACAGGTTGCCCTCTACAAAGCCCGGGCATGCGTACAGTTGGGGTGCACGCACTTCGTTGAAAGCGACCCGACACAAGCGATCCTGATCGCGCAGCAAGCACCTTTGCTGCGGGTAATCTGGTGGGATGCCGGGTGCGGCCGGGGAAAATTGATCGGCGCGGCAGATTGGAAACACGGTGCGCCTGGGGCGCCAGGTTCACTGCTTAATGTTCAGCGCAAACCATAGGAATAAATCCCCAGGTCATTGTTGTCGAACCAATTGCCCTTGGCCCAGATCACCCGATCCTGCTCTGCTTGAAAGCCGATGACGCCCAGGTAGCCGTCGATGGCGAGGCGGTGCCAGGAACGCCCCCAATCCTTGGAATAAAACACCCCATCGGCGGAAATGCTCGCATCCGACCACCAGTAGAGCCAGCGCGGCGGACTGTGTTCGCTGGTGGTATTGATCAACAGACTGTTGTGCCCCACCCAGAAATTCCCGCCGCGCAACCGAGTGTCCGAGGCCAGCGGATCGAACACGCTGGGCAGTTCGCCCAAGGGACGCCAGGCCAACGCGGCTGTATCCAGTTCGGCGACGACGTCTTGTCCGCGCTCGCCTTGGTCGATCAGGCCCATCACCCGCCCAGCATCGTTTTGCACCAACGCATCGATGAACAGGTTGTCGTCACGCTGGACATCCACCACCCGCCATTGCCCGGCCTTGCGTAGCAGTCGAGTCCGTGTCGTTACGTTGAAGGCGATATTGTCGCTTACGCCATCGGGATTGCTCCCCCAAAAACGTTGTGACGCCCAGATAAACGCGTGCTGAGCATCCAGCTGGAGGACATTCGTCCGGACTTCGCCATAAGCGCCTTCGCTCGTGCGCCATTCAGTAATCTCCGGTCGTTTGTCCAGCAAGTACTCGGCGGACACCAGCAGCGGCTCGGTGGAGAATATCGGGGTGCTGGTCGCACCGCGATCAGCCGAATAGAAGACCCCCGTCGAGATGGCCCCCGTCGTCTCCGCTCCATCGTCATCGTCGGCGCCGCTCGGCCGTCCCCAGGCCCAGACCTCATCCGATCCATGGAAATACGGTTCCAGGTTCCAGGCCAACTGATCGGCGTCGGCAAACCAGCCTTTGGCCAACCAGGTCCAGCGCTTGCCTTGATCGTCGCTGCGAAAGACCACGGTCTGGTTGATGCCGTCAGCGGTTGGGGCTTCGGGTCGATCAAGGCCCGTGAGCAGGAACACGCTGGCCCCATCCGCACTGGCCACCAGGCAGGCCGCCGCGCTGACATGCGCCACCAGTTGAAATTGACCCTGGGCATCCAGGCGAGAAATGAACGAGGTTTCGTTGTCACCACGAGGGAGAAAACTGGAAAAGGCCCCAGGCTCCTCCGCCTCTTTATCCTTGTCCTCGACCGGCTTGCCATAGACCACGGCATCCAAGTCCACCACGTCGGCAGAAGGCTCCAGCTGCCTGGCGTCGCCTTCCAGCCGTCCGACCAGCCAGGTGCCCTGCTTGGTCACGACCACGCCAGTGCAATACTGGGTCATCGCCCGCAACCGGGTATCCTTCACGGCGCCCACTTGCTGCTGGTCAGGACTGTCACCGCCCCACTCCAGCTTGGCGCTGGTTATCATCCACATGTACCACAGCGCAGCGCCGCCCAGCAGCGCGACAAACAGAGTAGTGAACAGCTTTGATCGAGGCATCAGGGGGTCCGTTTCCATGACAATTGCGAAGCTTTTCTCATCTCTTCGCTTCGGAGTAAATTTTTATTGCACGAGAATCGACGAACCCGGTCGCATAAATATCAGTGCTGTGACTCAGGTTCCATTCTCCGAGTGACGCCGTTTCGCCAGAAAGCCTCAACGCGTTGAGCAGACGCAAACAAGGAACGCTCCATGCCCCCACGCTCCGGTCCCACCACCCCATTGCCTGAAAACACCGGTTTCGTCCGGGTACGTGGCGCCCGCGAACACAATCTCAAGAATGTCGACGTGGACATCCCCCGCAATGCCTTGGTGGTGTTCACCGGTGTGTCGGGTTCCGGCAAGTCGTCGCTGGCCTTCTCCACGCTCTACGCCGAGGCACAGCGCCGCTACTTCGAGTCCGTCGCGCCCTATGCGCGACGCCTGATCGATCAGGTGGGTGTGCCGGATGTAGACAGCATCGAGGGCCTGCCGCCGGCGGTAGCGTTACAGCAACAGCGCGGCACACCCAGCGCTCGATCGTCAGTGGGCAGCGTCACCACCCTGTCGAGCCTGATACGCATGCTCTACTCCCGCGCCGGCAGCTACCCGGCCGACCAACCGATGCTCTATGCCGAGGATTTCTCGCCCAATACGCCGCAAGGCGCCTGCCCGGAATGCCACGGCCTGGGACGCGTCTACGAAGTGACAGAAGCGTCCATGGTGCCCGATCCGTCGCTGACCATCCGCGAACGCGCAGTGGCGGCCTGGCCCATGGCCTGGCAAGGCCAGAACCTGCGGGACATCCTGGTGACCCTGGGTTATGACGTCGATATTCCCTGGCGTGACCTGCCGAAAAAGCAGCGCGACTGGATTCTTTTCACCGAAGAAACACCCACCGTTCCCGTGTACGCCGGGCTTACCCCGGCCCAGACCCGAGCAGCCCTAAAACGCAAGCTCGAACCCAGTTACCAGGGCACGTTCAGCGGCGCCCGACGTTACTTGCTGCACACCTTCATGCACTCCCAAAGTGCCCAGATGCGCAAACGCGTGGCGCAATACATGCGCGCCAGCCCCTGCCCCTTGTGTGAAGGCAAACGCCTCAAACGCGAGGCATTGACGGTCACCTTCGCCGGCCTGGACATCGCCGAACTGTCCCACCTGCCTTTGCTGGAACTTGCCCAGGTGCTCAAAGAGGTCGTGGCACCGGTTTATCTGGAGCAAGCCGAAGAACCAGGGGAAGTCCTTACTCATCGGCAAACCCGATTGGCTCGTGAACAACGCGCCGCCGGGGCGACAACCCTCACGCCGGAGGACCGGACGCTCGCCATACCCCCAACCTTTCCCTGGAAAAGCGCCTCGCTGCCCAGCGCATCGCCGCTGAACTGCTGGAGCGGATCGTCACCCTCATCGACCTCGGCCTTGGCTACCTGGCCCTGGAGCGCAGCACACCGACACTGTCCTCCGGCGAGTTGCAACGCCTGCGCCTGGCGACCCAGCTCAACTCCCAGCTATTCGGCGTGATCTACGTGCTGGACGAGCCTTCCGCCGGCCTGCACCCGGCTGACAGCGAAGCGTTGTTCGACGCCCTGCAACGCCTCAAGGCTGCCGGCAACTCAGTGTTTGTGGTCGAGCACGACCTGGACACCATGCGCCGCGCGGACTGGCTCATCGATGTGGGGCCGGATGCCGGTGAGCAAGGCGGGAAAGTCCTCTACAGCGGTCCACCCGCCAGTCTTGAACAGGTGCCTGAGTCACGAACCCGCGCCTACCTCTTTGCCGAAGATCACGCCGCTGCACGCAACCCCCGAGCACCCAAGGACTGGCTACGCCTGGAAGGCATCACCCGCAACAACCTTGACAACCTGAGCACAGCCTTTCCTTTGGGCTGCTTCACGGCCGTGACCGGCATCTCTGGCTCGGGTAAATCCAGCCTCGTCAGCCAAGCCCTCTTGGATCTGGTGGGCGCTCATCTGGGCCAGGCCAGCCCGACCGCCGACGCCGACGAACAAAGCCTCGAGGATGAACCGGTGCAAACCAGCGGCGGTCGCGTCAGTGCCGGCCTCGACGCAATCAAGCGCCTGGTCCAGGTAGACCAGAAACCCATCGGGCGTACCCCGCGCTCCAACCTCGCCACCTACACCGGGCTGTTCGACCACGTGCGAAAACTGTTCGCTGCGACGGAGCAGGCTCGAGAACTGGGATTCGATGCCGGACGGTTTTCCTTCAACGTCGCCAAGGGCCGTTGCGAGACCTGTGAGGGTGAGGGCTTCGTCAGCGTCGAGTTGTTGTTCATGCCCAGCGTATACGCGCCCTGCCCTACCTGCCACGGCGCACGCTACAACCCGCAGACCCTGGAAGTGAACTGGCAGGGGTTGAACATTTCCCAGGTGCTGCAACTGACCGTGAACCAGGCACTCGAGGTGTTTTCCGAGCAAGCGGCGGCGAGGCGTTCGCTGCAAGTGCTGCAGGACATTGGATTAGGCTATCTGCGCCTAGGCCAACCGGCCACGGAACTGTCCGGCGGCGAGGCACAGCGGATCAAGCTGGCGACGGAACTGCAGCGCAAGGCCCGAGGAGCGACTTTGTATGTACTGGATGAGCCGACTAACGGACTGCATCCCCAGGACGTCGATCGTCTGCTGGTGCAATTGAATCGACTGGTGGAGGACGGGCATACGGTGGTTGTAGTGGAGCATGACATGCGGGTGGTGGCCCAAAGTGACTGGGTCATCGATGTCGGCCCGGGGGCTGGAACCCAGGGCGGAAAAGTTGTGGTCTGCGGAGATCCGGAGACGGTGGCTGGATGCGGGGACAGTCGAACGGCAGCGTTCCTCAAAAGGGCTCTACAGCTTGAAAATTAACGCTTTTTTCAATGTTTCTCACTGCCTCGGAAAAGTTGTCTATACTACCTCCCAGTTAATCGTTTCAGTAGTCGAGCTTAACTGCGGCCTCACGGTTCAAAAAGCGTGAGGCTATACATGCCAGGAGGCGCAATGACATCAACCTTGTTGAGAGAAATAGAGTTTCACGGGGGGACGAGACGCCCTTATCGCTCCCTGAAGCGATTCCCGATGAACTGGACAACACCCGCTAAGACGCGCCTCTTCGGAGCGCTGACTGGGGCTATAAAACTCGCTTGTGGTTGTTGATACCAACGCTATACAACTTCGAATTCCGCTTGGCGCGCCATAAGGTAAAGCGCCTGGCTACGCCATGGTTTTATATCGAATTTTTTCGAGCGTGTCTATTATGCTCAATCCCATCTCAAGCCACCTTTTAAGTTTAATTCAAGAGGTGGAAAACAACCTGCCAGGTGTCGACAAGAACGAGTACACCGAAATACTCGGGTGGATATTCGCAAAACTGGGCATCAATAAATTTGCTTATGTTCACTTGGAACCCACACCTTTCAACAACTCGAAAATCTCCATCTACAGTAATTACCCCGCCGAATGGGTTGAAACCTATCGCAAGAACTCACTCTACAAATCAGACCCGGTCATGGCCAACGCCGCCATTACTGCCACCCCGTTCTTCTGGGATGAAATTCCGCAAGAGGTAGACAATAATCCCGAAATATTCGATCAGTCAGCCTCCTACGGCATCCAGCAAGGGTACACCGTTCCGATTCATGAACCCGGCAGATCCTTCGGCTCCATTCATTTATCTTCCGAAGAAAATGATCCCGACTTCCCCGTTATTGTCCGGTCGAACCTGGTGATCATACAAACCCTCAGCATCATCGCCAACCAACACCGCCCCGCGGAAGCCAGCATTGAAAGCAATCTAAAACTTTCACCCAGGGAAATTGAATTCCTGCGCTGGCTCGCACTGGGAAAAAACTATAAGGAAATAGGCTTGATCATGAATATCACCGAACGCACGGTGAAATTTCATGCCAAGCAGATGACTGAAAAACTGGACTGCACCAATGTCAAGCAAGCGATGTTTAAAGCCGTCCAATTGAACCTCGTTTAAATCCCCCTCTGCTATCCATCCAACCCACACTCCCTTGCGCAACCCTGGCGCCGGTCCAACAGTCCAGATCCGACGCCATGCCCAACTCGATAAGCATCGCGGACTCAAGCAAACCCCGCCTGTGATGCAATATTGAAAAGCATGCCACACGCGAACAATCCAATGACCAAAGAAATGGCTCGACTTAAAAATCGCCCCGATACAATCGCGTGTAATTTACGACCACAAAAGGCGCCTGCCGCGATCCAGACAAGTCCTACCGGGAAAATAATCACCGAAAATAGCAACATGAATGACAGGTAACTATCCAGCGACAAAAATGTACCCGCAGGTGCAACGAATGAAACAAAAAACAACCCTTTGGGATTTGTCAGCGTTGCCACGAACAGATCAGGCACTGAAATACCCGCAGGGGCGTCCAAAGCATTGTCTTTTACCGAGAACCACAGTTTCAAGGAAATATAAAACAAGAAGCACACGGCAAAAATCTTGGTTGCGATCACTACCCACGAATGGTCGGTAATCAGCATATCAATGAACACCCCCCACATTGTCATCTGAATAATGTAGGCCAGCCACTCCGCGCCAACGAACCTCATTGAGCGGGCATTGAACCCCCGGTTTATGCCAGTTTGCAGCAACAATGAGTTCGTCGGTCCCGGAACCAACAATACCGTCATCAGCGTAAGCGCAATATAGTTCATAGCGTTATCCATAGCAGGAGCCTCGCGACTCATTCTTCAGGGTCAGATCAATCCATTATTTTCCATACGACATCACACGCAAGTCATATGAGGTCAGACCAATCCACTAATAGAGCAATCACACTAGACCAACATCAATGTGCCACTCACCGTTTCAAACTCGCAGATTGTCGTCGTTGCAATCGCAGGCAAGAAAAAGATCCGCCCACGACAGCAACGCTCCCACATCTGTATTACCCGTTGATTACATGCAGCAAGTTAAACTCGGAATGCGTCAATTTTTCGAACCGACTGAGATCAACCGGTTAGCGACGAAATTTTATCGAACGTCAAAAAAATGATAGCCATATTCCACCATCCGTGCGGATCATCCATACTTGAATAATCCCAATTCGCCACTACCACCCCTATACTTTCTTGGATTCTCAGTGATACGAATCGACCAACTAACACCCTTACTAATGATTATAAGGCAGCGCTGAAACCTGCCCACTAATTAGGCTATCCACTCTATAAATCAAAGACTGTACTTTAGTACAGTTGAAATGCGTTAGTGCAAAGTTAACAGTAGCTTCACCCGCAGCCAAGAATTCGCGCCCATGAACTACTCACCCTCTACCTATCAATTTTCCGGCGTATCTACCAGCGTCGCAAGCTACTCGCAAATCCCACTCAACACCCTGGAACAAATATTATCCATTCGCAAACTAGCCTTCATCGACAGAAAAAAATGGGACATTGAAAGTTATCAAGGCAGCGCTTACGAGTGGGATGAATACGACGACCTCGACGCGATTTATATCTATGCCCATATCAACGACCGGGTGACCGGCTGTGTTCGACTGCGGCCCTCCAACAAACCGACACTTATGAATGGCGCCTTGAGTTTCATTCTTCCAACCGACCAACCCAGACCCTGTTCACGCTATTGCTGGGAAGCCACTAGATTCGCACTTTCGACTGACAGTTTCACCACGGGAGAACTCACTCAAGCTAATGTAGACATTCGCACAGCGGCACTTTTCCTGTCAATGATTAAGTTCGCCCAACAACAAAATATACACCTCTATGAAATTGTCGTTGACACCATGATGGAAAAAATTCTTAAACGTTCCGGATGGACCGTTGACAGACGCAATATCGCATTAGGCTCGAAGGGCGAAAAGATCATTTACGGAACACTGCCTTGCTCCTATGCAACTTATGAGGAGGTCCTTAGCAAGAACGCTATTAATAGAACCCGCATCTATAACCAATCCCACCAGACATGCCGTTCGTCAGGCACACTCCATAAATCCTTGGATATCGGCCAGACACTCCCTAATCGAAACATTCCAGCAAAGAGACCTATGCACACTGAGCTGCAGCTATAAATCAAACACTTGGTATGAGTTTGGAGAAAGGATGAACCTACAACGATTATTCCCGCACGTTGGCAAAGTTATTGCCAGTACAGGCAGCCGCAATTTTCCTCGCATGCTGCACGACCTGATACTCACGGAAATACCCGTAGACGCAACGCATATTACCGAGCAAAGGATAGGCACAAGTAATATTTCTGAACCGAGCACCTCCAGTATAGGATGCGTCGGCATGGACAATACATGCATCGACGCCATCATGGACGCTCATACAGCAAAGCCTTTTTTCCTGGCCGACGATATTTTTTTTGAAGATGCTGCTCCACAAAAAGTAGCCAATTTCTCCCGATGTCTGCTCCCACGCGAGCGTCCGGATAAAGCGCTTTCCTACAACACAACCACCCAACTGCATCTGACCACCCGGAAAAATGGTCGTCGTTATGTACTGTCCGTATATCGATCACCTTTTTCCAAAGGATTTTCCCCGCAGGAACATGCACTGCTGAAAGACTTCTCCTGCCTTTTATTGCCCATGGTCGAGGAACACGTTGCCGCTCTGGTTCCGTCGGAATCCGTTCGGCAGGACCCTTGCCTGCCCTTGGATGTTTCGGAAAGCGGAGGCATGGAAGCGCTACGCCAAAGATTTGCCGATCGACTGCTGTTGTCAGGATTGAGTTTGTCTTCTCGCGAAACAGAAGTGTGCGTGGGTCTGCTGGCCGGGCGCACCGCACCTGAACTTGCCGAACAACTGAACCTGAAAGTCAACACAGTCGAAAGCTATCTGAAACGTGCCGCCATAAAAATGGGGATTGGCGGACGCCGTTCGCTTATCCGATGGATGCACTCGATGGATGCCACACCCACCCACGTCGAATGGAGCGGCAATAGCGTGATTCAACAAGCCGTATGAAACTTGCCCCCAACGATTGCTCGATCACTATATGAATCGAGTATTTGTTGGGGGATTGTTGTTCACCCCCCTGCACTTCTTTCCCCTGTCACGCCTTTTTCCATTGGCCTGCGAGTTCGACGCTTCAACCACTCCAGCGCATCGTCCACATAAGTGAAAATCACCGGCACGACCAATAGACTCAACAGCGTCGACGTCAGCAAACCACCCATCACCACCACCGCCATCGGCTGCCTGAAACTCGGGTCTTCCCCCATCCCCATCGCGGTCGGTAACATCCCGGCGCCCATGGCAACGGTGGTCATCAGGATCGGCCGGGCGCGCTTGTGACAGGCATCCACCAATGCATCGTATCGGTTCAGGCCATAATCGCGGCGGGCCATGATCGCGTATTCCACCAACAGAATGGAGTTCTTGGTCACGATCCCCATCAACATCAGCAAACCGATGACGGATGGCAGGGAAAAACTGAAGTTGCACACCAACAAGGCCAGCAGCGCGCCACCCAGCGAGAGCGGCAGCGCCGAAAGAATCGTCGCCGGTTGCAAAAAGTCATGAAACAACAGCACCAGGACCGAATAGATACAAAACACACCGATGGCCATGGCCAGACTGAAACTTCCGAACAATTCGGTCATCAGCTGCAGTTCGCCCAGCTCCACCTGCTTCACTTCGGCTGGGAGATTGCGCATTCCCGGCAATTGACTGGCTTCGGCCATGACCTCACCCAGATTGCGACCGTTGAGCTCGATAGACAGGGTGATATTGCGCAGACGGTCCATCCGACTGATTTGCGCTGGCCCACTGCCCATGCTGATGTCCCCCAACGAAGACATGGCCACCTGGCCGTCTCGACCGGTCACGCGCAACTGACTGATTGCCTGCAGGTCATCGCGTAACAGCGAATCCATACGCACCCGTACATCGACCTGGCGTTGGGACAGATTGATTTTACCCAGCTGCGAGGAGTATTCGCCGTAGGTCGCCATGCGCAAGGTATCGGCGATTTCCTGGCTGGTAATGCCCAGTTCCGCAGCGCGGGCGAAATTCGGGCGCATCTGGATTTCCGGGCGCTGCAGGGCGCTGCTCGACGACACATTTCCGATCCCGTGCAATTCACGCAGCTGCGGTTCCAAGGTGCTTGCCGTGCGCTCCAGCAGATCACCATCGTCACTGGCGAGCACGATATTGAGCTTCTCTCCGCTGCCATCGCCGCCAACATTGACACGCACCCCTGGCAGTGAACGCAGCACTTGGCGCATTTCCGCTTCCACCTCCACCTGCTTGCGATCACGCGCGTCCCGAGCGACCAGTTCCACCGTCAGGACCGCATCGCTGGCGCCGGTGATACCGGCAGGCCCAGAGCCCGAACTGCTGGCGGTCCCTACCGAGACAAAGGTGTGTTTGACGTCTGGCATGTCGCGCAGCCTTTCGCTGGCTTGCAATGCCGTGGCGGTGGTTTGCTCCAACGTCGTGCCGGGCGGCAGCTCCAAGGTTATTTTGCTGCGTCCGGTGTCCTGCGCAGGCAGGAAACTGGTGGGCAGCAACGGAATCAGTGCCAAGGCGCCGACAAAGCACAGGCTGGCCAGGCACATCGTCGTCTTGCGCCGGGTCAGGCTGGTGTGAATCCAGCCCAGGTAACGGGTCATCAACGGGCCGTCGTGGGCGGTTTCATTTTTTGCCTTGAGGAAATAGGCCGCCATCATGGGTGTCAACACCCGCGCCACCAGCAGGGAAAACAACAGCGCAACCGAAGCCGTCACACCGAACTGGCGGAACAGTTTCCCGGCGATGCCCCCCATGAACGCCGTGGGTAGAAACACCGCAACCAGGGTGACGGTCGTGGCGAGCACCGCCAGACCGATTTCATCCGCAGCCTCAGTGGCGGCTTGAAGCGGGGTCTTGCCCATGCGCAAATGCCGGGCGATGTTCTCGATTTCGACGATGGCATCGTCCACCAGCACACCGATGACCAACGCCAGGGCCAGCAGGGAAACGGCGTTGAGCGTAAACCCGGCCAGGTACATCACGCCAAAGGTGGGGATGATCGACAGCGGCAGTGCCGTGGCGACGATGAGCGTGGCGCGCCAGTCCCGCAAGAACCACCAGACCACCAACACCGCCAGCAGCATGCCTTCGTAGAGCAGGTTCATCGAGTCGTGATAATTGGCGAGGACGGCCTTGACCGTGTCGTTGGCCTCCACGATCTGCACGTTGGGATGCTGCTCCACAAACGTGGTCATGGCCTTGCGCACGTCGTTGGCCACACCGACATCGGAGAACCCCAGGGAACGGGTGACCTGGAAGCCGATCACCGGCCTGCCATCGCGAAACGCCCGGGTGCTGCGTTCAGCGTGGGTGTCGCGAATATCGGCCAACTGACTCAACGCCAGCAGACGACCGTCGCCGCTGGGAATATCGATGGCACCGAGCGCCGCCGGATCGTCAATGGCCCCCAAGGTCCGCATGGCCTGCTGGCCACTGCCCAGGTTGCCCTGGCCACCGGAGTTGTCCTTTTGCATGGCCCGCAACTGGCTGGCCACGTCCGTTACCCGAATGCCCAGCCCCGCCATCAGGGCCGGGTTGAGATTGACCTGGACCTCCCGGTCGACACCGCCCACGCGCGCGATCATTGCTACCCCGGGTACCGCCAGCAGCTGTTTGCTCAGCTCATTGTCGACGAACCACGACAAGCCTTCTTCATCCAGATTGTCAGAGTCGATGACATAGGTGAGCAACGCCGAGGCGCTGGTGGTCATCCGCGAAACCGATGGTGTATCCAGGCTCGCCGGCAGCTGCGGCATCGCGCTGTCCACCGCGTTACGCACTTCGTTCAGTGCCTCGTTGCCATCCTTGTCGATGTCAAAGCTGACGCTGATGTTGACGGTGCCATCGGTGATGGTCGTCGTCACGTGCTTGAGCAAACGCAGGGAGGTCAGTTTGTCCTCGATCTTGCGCGCCACTTCCGTTTCCAGCTGCTCGGGCGCCGCGCCTTCCAATGAGGCGCTGATCACCACCACCGGCAGGTCCATGTCCGGAAAGTCCTGGATGGCGAGTTTGCCAAAACCCGACAGGCCGAAGAGCGTCAGCAAAATGAACAGCATCACGGCCGGCACCGGATAGCGGATCGACAGGGCTGAAATATTCATGGCTGCGCAACCTGGGCTTGAACGAGGGTCACACTCGCGCCGTCATTGAGAAACGCACCGCCGGCGCGCACGATCCGGGCCGGCTCGTCGAGACCGCTGAGGATTTCCACGGCCTGGTGCAGGCGCCTGCCGACCACCACCGGCCGCTGGACGACATGCATGTCATCATTGAGTGTGAACACATAAGAACGGCCGTCACGCAGGATAACGGCGGTGTCCGGCACTGTGAGCGCCTCGCGGGGCGCCAGCTCGATCTGGCCGCTGGCATACATGCCGGCCTGGGCAGCGCTGTCGGTTGGCAGGGAGATGTAGACCAGCGCCCGGCTGGTCTTGGTATTCAAGGTCGGCGACACCAACCGTACCCGCCCTTCCAGGCTCCGACCGTCGGGCAATGTCATGCGGGCGACCTGGCCGGCCTGTACTTGAGCGAGCTGGCGGGCATCCAGCTCGGCCTGCCATTCGATACGGCTGTCGCGCACCAGGCGAAACAGCTCGTCGCCGGCGGAGAGCACCTTGCCGAGCAACGCCGTGCGCGCCGAAATGACGCCGTCATCCACCGCCACGATGCGCGTCTGCTTGAGCCTGATCCGAGTGCTCTGCAATTCGGCGCGGGCGCTGGCGAGGTCAGCTTCGGCGAGGGCTACTTTGATTCGATAGTCTTCGCGCTGCTGTTCCGACAACGCCCCACCCTGTCCGACGACTTTGGCGCGACGATCATTGGATCGGGCCTGCTCCAGATTGGCCTCCGCCTGGGCGACGAGCGCCTTCTGTTTGCTTTCTTCGGCGACGACCGTTTCAGAGGCCAGCGTGGCCAGCAATTGACCTTTCTTCACCCGGCTGCCCACATCGGCCTCGATGCTGGCAATGCGCAGGCTACTGGTCTCGGCATTGATGACCGCTTCCTGCCAGGGCGCGAGCGCGCCATTGGCGAATAATAATTGCGGCCAGACCTGGCGCCGCGCCTGGACCACCTCCACGCTCAAGCTACTGACATTGGGAGCGGCCACGGCCGGTTCGGTGCCACGGCGCAAATAGATCAACGCCACCACCACGGCGATGACGACGAATGCCAGCGCATATTTACCTGACCTCGCCCTCACGTACCTTCTCCACGCATTGCCTGGTTCCGCGCCAGGGGTTGACTGGCTTGCCAGCCACCGCCCAATGCCTTGTACAAGGCGATCCAGTAGCGCACTTGGTCCTGCTGCAAGGTGATCAATTCGATCTCGGCCGTCAGTGCCTGGCGGCGCGCGGTTTCACGGTCCAGCAGGCTGACGTTGCCGGCTTGCCAGTTGCGGTCAATGGCCTCGAAAGACTCACGAAAACCGGCGGTGGAACGCGCCACATCCGACTCCCGGCGACGTGCCGCATCGAGACGCACCAGGGCCTGTTCCACTTCCATCACGCTGGTGCGCAGCGTCTGGCGATAGACCGCCAGGGCGGCGTCATAAGAGGCCTCGGCACCGTCCGCCGCCGCGCGGCGCTTGCCCCCATCGAACAGCGGAATCGACAGCACCGGGCCCAGCGACCAGGAGCGGTTACGCTGGCCCACCATGGTGCCCACGGAAAAGGTGCCGGAAAGACTCAGGCTCGGCAGCCGTTCAGCCTGGGCCACGCCGATCTCGGCATTCGCCGCTGCCAGCTCTCGTTCGCTGGAGGCGACGTCCGGACGCTGACGCAACAGGTCGGCTGGAATCTGCCGCACCTGGAGTTCGGCCGGCTGGGGCAGTTGCGCCGGCGTCTGCCCGAGCACCTCCAGCAGCCGCCCTTCATCACTGCCCGTCAGCGCGACCAGGCTTTTGAGCAGCACCTGGCATTCACTCTGCTGCTGGACCAGGGTCGCAGCGCTGCTGGCGGCGCTGGCATCGGCCAGGGCTGCGTCGGCGGAAGAAGTGAAGCCGGCCCCGAACGACTGGCGAGTGATGCGGGCAGTGTCTTGTTGGGACTGGGCCTGATCCGTGTAGGCCAGCACCAGCTTCTGGCAGCCGCGGTATTGCACGTAGTAATCGCCCACCTGGGCCGCCAGGGAAACCCGCGCGTCATGCCAGTCATCCACCCGTGCCTCGACACGGGATTTCGCCGCTTCATTGTTGCGCCGTAACTTGCCGAACATATCGAGCTCCCAGGCCGCATCCATCGTGGCCGACGAACCTGACCCACCCAGGCGTTCAGCACCAGTCTGTTGCCCGCCCCGGCCGCCGGACAATCTGCCGTCAATCTTGGGCAAGGCATCCGCGGCATCACTGGCGGCGGTTGCCCGGGCCAGCGAGATATTGGCCCAGGCCTCATCCATGGAGGGGCTATCGGTTTCGGACAGGCGCAACAGCTCGGCCAATGCCGGGTCATCGAACTGCTGCCACCAGTCGGCCAATGCCACCACGGACGCGCCGTGTGGCAACGGGGCTTGCCATTTGGCGGCGATCGGGACGTCTGGCACCCGATAGTCCGGGCCCAATACGCAGCCACTCAAGGCCACCGCACACAGTGTCACCAGCAATATCCCTGGGGGCTTGAAGACATGCATAGCGTTCTCTAGGGGGGTGACAAAGGTGAAAAACAGCAAGGCACCCGGCACAACTCAGGGAGGTGGCAGTTATTGACGATGGCTTGATGAAGCTCGTGTGGCAGTTATTTAACCCCGGGCCGGATTTGATGTCTGGCGTGGAAAACGGGGACAGCTGCCGGCAAGAAAACTCGCGATAAATACGGGGGCCTGTTGAAATGACCTGGACCTGCCAAATAACGGCTGCACCTGCTATCGGGCATGAATAAACCCGCGCTCGGTTCACGTTCCATAGCCAATGGATGATCGAATATGGAAGCACTCACTTACCTCGAAAACGTCGAGTCGAACGCACGAACCTATGCGCAGACTTTCCAGCGACTGTTCGTCAGCGGCAAGGGCATGCGGATCAAGGACGCCAGCGGCCAGGAGTTCCTCGACTGCCTGTCGAACGCCGGAACCCTGGCCCTTGGGCACAACCCGCCCGAAGTCCGCGACGCCGTGATGCAGTTCCTCGGCAGCGATCATCTGCAGCAGGCACTGGACCTGGCCACGCCGGCCAAACATGCGTTCGTGCAGGAGCTGTTCTCGATGCTGCCGGCAAAAATGCGCGCCACCAGCAAGATTCTTTTCTGCGGTCCCAGCGGCTCGGATGCCGTCGAGGCGGCCATCAAACTGGCGCGCCACTACACCAAGCGCTCGCCGTTGATGGCCTTCCACGGCGGCTATCACGGCATGACGGCCGGAGCACTGTCGGCGATGGGTAAATTGTCGCCCAAGACCGGTGACGGCATGATTGCCCAAGGCACGCACTTCCTGCCGTTCCCCTACCGGTTTCGATGCCCGTTCGGCACCGACGGCGAGCACACCGATCAACTGTCCATCGACTACATCCGCACCGTCCTGTCGGACCCCGAAGGCGGCGTTGCCAAACCGGCGGCAGTGATCGTCGAGGTGGTGCAAGGTGAAGGCGGTTGCATCCCCGCCTCGGCCAACTGGTTGAGGGCCCTGCGGGAAATCACCCTCGAACAGGACATCTTGCTGATCGTCGATGAGGTCCAGACCGGACTGGGCCGCACCGGTAGCACGTTCGCCATTGAGCACGCGGGCATCGTGCCCGACATCCTGGTGCTGTCAAAAGCCATCGGAGGCGGTTACCCGCTGGCGGTGATCGTGTATGCCGAGCATCTGGATACCTGGGAACCTGGCATGCATGCGGGCACCTTCCGAGGTAATCAGGTGGCGATGGTTGCCGGAGCGGCAACCATGCAGCAAATCAGGAAAGACAATCTCGTTGCCCATGCCGCTCGGATGGGCAAGCAGTTGGAGAGCGGCCTGGAGGACATCGCGCAACGTTTTCCATTCATCGGCGACATCCGCGGTCGCGGATTGATGATCGGCGTGGAAATCACCCAGCCGGCGGCCAACCAGCGCGCCGGCCAGGCCGACGGCGCGCGGGCACACGCCATCAAGCTCAACTGCTTCGACAACGGGTTGATGATGGAAACCGGCGGACGCCATGGCGCGGTGCTCAGGTTCCTGCCGCCGCTGACCATCACCGAGGCCGAGGTCGGCATGGTGTTGGAGCGCTTCGAACACGCGCTCGGAAAGGTCGGCGAGACCCGCTCGCTTGCCGCACGCGAAGCGGTATAAAGGGCCAGGCACAATCCTCTGTGGCGAGGGAGCTTGCTCCCGCTGGGCTGCGAAGCAGCCCTGAAACCAGTCAGCGCTAAGTGACAGGATGATTGCATTCAGCCTTGCGAGGGCTGCTTCGCAGCCCAACGGGGATAAATCCCCTCACCACAGGGGGAGTACCTGGCTTCAAGCCTGGTAGCCCGGGTCAATCACGCGCCAAGGCATTGATCGGATCGAGCCGCGCGGCATTGCGTGCGGGCACGAAGCCGAACACGATCCCTATCAGGGTCGAGCAGACGACAGCCGCGACGATCGATCCCATCGAGAAGACCATCTGCCACTCCTTGACGAAGATCGAGAAGACGTAGCCGATCCCAAACGACAAGGCGATGCCAATCGTGCCCCCCAACAGGCACACCATCACCGCCTCCACCAGGAACTGCTGGCGTATGTCGGACTGACGTGCGCCGACGGCCATGCGGATACCAATCTCACGGGTACGTTCGGTCACCGAGACGAGCATGATGTTCATCACACCAATGCCCCCCACCACGAGCGAGATGATTGCAATCAACGAGAGCAGCAGCGCCAGCGACTGGCTGGTCTTTTGCACCGTCTGCAGAACGCTGTCGAGGTTGTAGGTGAAGAAGTCCTTGATGCCATGGCGCTGCTGCAGGAGCTTGACGACGTTGTCTTCCACGACTTTGCTCGGTTGCCCGTCCTTGATCCGTACCGTGATGCTGTCCAGGAAACGCTGGCCCAGCAACCGGCCGGCGGCCGTTTCATAGGGCATCCAGATGTTCAGGCTCTTGCTGGTGTTGAAAACACTTTTGCGGTCTTCGGTCACGCCGATGACCGTGCAAGGCAGGTTGTCGACCAGAATCACCTTGCCCAGCGGGTCGGTGTGCGGACCGAACAATCTCTGGCGCGTGTTATGGTCAATGACCACCACTTGTGACTGCCGCCGGGCATCGTCCTTGCTGAACGCTACGCCCGCGCCAATCTTGATCCCGCGAACCTGGAAGTAACTCTCGCTCACACCGTTGACGGTGGCATTGAGGTCGATGTTTTCATAACGCAGTAACAGGTTGCGGCCAACGTTGGGGGTCGCGCTGTCGATGTAATACAGGTCGCTCAGGGCCGTAACGTCGGACAACACCAATGTTTCGATAGCGGTCGAGCGACTGTCCCCCCAGTCGGCACCAGGCATGATCTCGATCGTATTGCTACCGATCGCCTGGATGTCTTTCAGGACATATTGCTTGACCCCTTCGCCTATGGCCACGATCGAGACCACGGACGTGATGCCGATAATGATGCCCAGCATGGTCAACAGGGTTCGCATCCGGTGCGAGATCAACGCCACCCAGGCCATTTTGAACGCTTCGCTGAAAAGTCCGAAGCTGGCGAGCAGGCTGTTCGCCGATTTGACCTTGGCCGGGCGTGTTTCCTGAGGCGGCTGATCTTCCAGCGGCCGCTGCGGATTGGGTCGATCACTGACGATCTCGCCGTCGCGGATCTCGATGATGCGCTGGGCGTGGGCCGCCACTTTCTCATCGTGGGTCACGATGATGACCGTATGCCCCGCCGTGTTGAGCTCCAGCAGGATCTTCATCACCTCCTTGCCACTGGTGGTGTCCAGTGCCCCGGTGGGTTCGTCCGCCAGAATGATATCGCCGCCGTTCATCAGGGCCCTGGCGATGCTCACACGCTGCTGCTGACCACCCGAGAGCTGATTGGGCCGATTGCTCAAGTGCCCCATCAACCCCAGGCGCGTCAACAGCTCCCCGGCACGACTGTGTCGCTGCGACTCGGCGGCACCGGCATAAATGGCCGGCATCTCGACGTTGTGCAAGGCGCTCAAGTGCGGCAGCAAATGATAGCGCTGGAAAATGAAACCAAAGTGGTCACGGCGCAACACCGCCAGCTCATGATTGCTCATCGAACCGGTTTCGCGGCCGTCCACCTTGTAGCTTCCGGAACTCGGATGGTCGAGGCAGCCGAGCACATTCATCAGGGTCGACTTGCCGGAACCGGACGCCCCGGTGATCGCGACCACCTCGCCTGCATTGATTGTCAGGTTGATATTCTTGAGCGCCGTGAACGCCTTTTCACCCGCGATAAAACTGCGGGTGATGCCCTCGAGTTCCAACAATGGTCGCGTCATGGTCAGGCTCCCGCCACGGCTGGGGTCGGCTCGCCGATGACGACCTTGTCACCTTCAGCCAGGCCATCCTTGATCTCGGCCCTGACGTTGTTGTTGATGCCCGTCTGCACGTTGCGCGGCTGGGCCTTGCCTTCGGCGTCCAGCACCCGGACCACGAAGCTGCCATCCTGGTTTTTCGCGCCCAGGGCGGCGACGGGAACGGTCAATACGTCCTTGGCCTTGTCCAGGACGATACGCACCTGGGCCGTCATGGAAATGCGCAGGCGATGGTCGGGATTCGGCACGTCGAAAAGGCTGTTATAGAACACCGCGGTATTTTGCTTCGGCGTCCCGGCGGCCTGGGTTTCGAGGAAGTTCTGCGGCGCCGGCTCTGTGCCGCGCAGCTTGGCGTAGTAACGCTTTTCCGATTCCCCCAGGATAGTGAAATACACCTCTTGGCCGGGGACGATGTGAATCACATCGGCTTCCGATACCTGGGCCTTGACCGTCATGGTGTCCAAGTCAGCGAGCTTGAGCAGGACCGGCGCCAGTTGTTCGGCGATCACGGTCTGGCCTTCCTGGGTCACGATGCCCACCACATAGCCGTCGATCGGCGCGACGATGTGGGTGTAGGCCAGGTTGACCCGCGCGGTTTCCACCTGGATACGGGCGTCCTTGATCTGCGCATCGAGGGAAAGCAGATTGGCCGCTTCCACCTTGTAGTTCGACTCGGCGGTTTCGTACTCCTGCTTGGAAATCGCGTCGTCCGGTTGCAGCTTTTTGTAGCGATCATAGGTGGCCTTGGCGTCCTTGAGTTGCGCCGCCGTCGCCTGCCGCTTAGCCACCAGGTTCTCTTCGTTGACCAGGGTCTGGCGCAGTGAGTTCTGGGCCAGCATCGGGTCGATTTCCGCCAGCCACTGGCCCTTCTTGACCTTGTCGCCCAATTTCACCTTGAGGGATTTCAGCTGACCCGACACCTGGGCACCGACATCGACCTGCTTGATGCCCTGCAGCGTCCCGGACGCCAGCACCGCGTTCTCGATATCCGTGCGCTCGACCACAGCAGTCAGGTAATCCGGCGGTTTGCCCGGCGATTGAGCGCTGTAGAAAATCAGACCGGCCACCACGACCAGTACGAGCACGATAGCGATTTTGCGAAACTTCGACTTTTCCATAAATAACCATGAGTGCGTTGATTTCAGGCCCGGCCAGTGTGGCGCCGGGTTCCGTGGATACGCGCGAAGAAAGGACGGCTAGACGCAATCACTGGCGGCCTCCTCATCGAGCATGGGAAGGCTGTCCTGCCACCAGGCTGCCAGGTTGTGTACGTGAGGGGCCTTGAGGATCGTGAAGTGGTTACCCGGACCGTACCAGATACTGAGGTCGGGGATATGCTTGCGCCATCCTTCGATCATTTGTTCCTGTTCGCGTTTGTTACCGGCTGTGTCCAGGGTTGGATCATTCGCCAGTACCAGCCGCACCGGCCCGGTGTATTGATGTTGAGGCTGATAAACCGTACGCAAGGCCGTGCCAAAGGCCCGCGCCGGACCGCGCATCGAGTCCACCGCCGAACGCTGCGGCAGCATGCCGGCGCGGACCATGCCGGCATGCAGCAAGCGCATCTGGGCGGTATCGTCCTGGGCACCGAAGACCGTGGCATCGATACCCAGGGACTTGCCGGAAGCCAACTGCATCGCCTCGATCAACCGCTTCAAGACCCCCGTCGCGGTATACGGCTTGCCCACCACACCGTTACCACCTGGCGACTCACTGTCGATCAGCGTCAACGAGGCCACCTTGCGGCCACGGGCATGCAGGCGAGCCGCCATTTCGAACACGATCCAGCCACCGAAGGAATGACCGAGCAGATGCACCGGCCCCTCCGGTTGCACCCTGTCGATCGCTTCGAGGTACGCCTGGGCGGCGGTTTCCACGAGGCTGAAAGGCTCCGTGCTGCCGTCCAGCCCGCGGGGCTGTAGCCCATGGATTGGCCAGTCCGGGCCGAAAGCATCGGTCAGCCCGATAAAGCCGGTCACGCTGTCGCCTGCGCCCGGCACACAGAAGATTGGAGCCCGGTCAGCGCGCCCGCCCTGGATCGTCAACAGCGGCTGGTAACTGCTCCTCGACAACCTCACCGGACGCGATGCGACGGTACGCAGTGCATCGTCGATGGCCTGGCCCAATGCCTTGACCTGGGGGGCCTGCATCATCGTCTGGTGGTTGCCCGGAACCTTGACGCAATGCATCTGTGTCTTCGGCAGGACGGCGTCCCACCCCAGATAGCCGGAATGCTCGGGCGCATCGTCCTTGCGTTCCTCGGCGACCAGCAGGTGCACCGGCACAGAGATCGGATACACCGAATAATGGGCCAGCGCATGACCGTGGGCGACCTCGCGATCCAGGTAATGCCAGAGCTGGCCCGCGCTGTAGCCCGCCAGTTCAGCCGGCAACAGACCTTCGTCAGCACACCGCTGCACCAGGCCTTCGAACTCGAAGTCGCCCAGTTGAGCCAGCAGATGAGCCAGTTTGCTAAGGACCGCTGCGAGGTCTGCCTCGCCCACTGTCGAAGCCTTCCAGAACACCTCGCAACGGTCCAGCAAATGCCGTTTGTGGGCTTCGTCCGGTGACCAGCGCTCTCTACCCTGGTCCACCAGCCGAGGCAGGTAGCTGTCGATCAGGCCGACGAACTCGACCTCTTCGTCCAGCCCAATGAGCTGGATCGCGATTTCGTAAGCCAGCACGCCACCGAACGACCAGCCGGCCAGGCGATAGGGACCCTGGGGCTGGACCGAACGGATGATGCCCACCAGCCGCGAGGCCAGGCATTCCATGGTTTGCAGCTGTGGCTCGCCCCACGGGATGGCCGGCAGGCCATAGACCGGAACATCCGGGTCGATGTGCTTGCCCAGTGCCGGGAAGTAAAGATCCAGGCCGCTGAACTCATGCACCAGGAACAGCGGGTTCTGCTGGCCGGTGGTGCGCACCGGCACAAAAGCCTCCTGCACTGGGACATCGGTGGAGCGGGTCTGCAGCAGCGACGCCATCGACGCGACACTCTCGTGCTGGAACAACTCGGCCAGCGACACCGTCAGGTTGGCTTGGGCCAACAGCCCCACCAAGCGAATCGCCAACAGTGAATGCCCGCCCAATTCGAAGAAGTTGTCATGCCGACCGATCCGTTGCAGGCCCAGCAAGTCTTGCCAGATCTGCGCGAGCACGGTTTCGACTTCGCCTTGCGGGGCTTCGTAGATGCGGCTGACAACGGCCTCCTGGTCCGGTGCCGGCAACGCCTTGCGATCGAGCTTGCCATTGGCGGTCAGTGGCAGCCCGTCAAGTCGCACATAGGCTGCCGGCACCATGTAGTCCGGCAGCTGCGCGTGCAGGTGGGCCCGCAGCGCCTCGATCTCCGCCGCGACATCCGGGTCGCGCAGGGTGAAATAGGCCACCAGGCGTTTCTCCCCAGGGGCATCTTCACGCGCCAGGATGAGCACATCCTTGACGTTGTCATGCTCGGCGAGCCGGGCTTCGATTTCCCCCAGTTCGATACGGAAACCACGGATCTTCACCTGGTCGTCGTTACGCCCCAGGTAATCGACCGTGCCATCCGCGCGCCAGCGCGCCAAGTCGCCGGTGCGGTAGAGCAAGGCCTCCGGATCGGCACTGAACGGGTCGGCGATAAATTTCTCGGCGGTCAGCTCGGGACGGTTCAGATACCCCTTCGCCACGCCGTCGCCACCGATGTACAACTCGCCCGCCACGCCGATGGGTACTGGCTGTTGATTAACGTCCAAGACATAGACGCGGGTGTTGCCGATGGGCCGGCCAATCGGGATTCCGCCCTCGCCCACGCTGTGGATTTCGTGAGTGGTGGTGAAGGTGGTGGCTTCGGTTGGGCCGTAACCGTTGAGCAGATGAGCCGGTGCGCCGTCCTTGAGGACACGCCCGATCACCGCTGGGTCAAGCACATCGCCGCCCACGATCAGGTAGCGCAACTGACTGAACACCGTCATCAGACCAGCCGCGTACTGATGGAACAGGCCGGCGGTCATCCACAACACGCTGACCGATTGCTCGCGCAACAGTGCAGCAAAGCGCTCCTGGGACAACAGCACATCCTGCTCGACCACCACAACGCAGCCGCCATTGAGCAACGGCGCCCAGACGTCGAGGGTGCTGGCATCGAACGCCGGGTTGGAGGCAAAGGCCACCCGATCCCCGGCGTTAAAGTCCGCATAACCGTTGTTGATCACCAGGCGATTGATCGCCCGGTGTGGCACCAGCACACCCTTCGGTGTGCCCGTAGAACCCGAGGTGTACATGGCGTAGGCGACCGATTCGGCGCTTTGCATCAGGTCAAGGTCGTCGCCAGCTTCGTCCAGCGCGACGGTATCCAGGTCCACTCGCAGCGTGTTGTCAGGCACCGTAGCCGTGCTCAGCGCCAACAGGATTTGCGCCCCGCTGTCCTGCACCATGAACTGCTGGCGCTCCAGAGGCGCGCTGACATCCAACGGCACATAGACGGCGGCACACTTGAGGATCGCCAACTGGCTGACCAGCAACTCAATCGAACGCTGCAGCCCAATCGCCACCCGATCGCCCGGTTGAATCCCCAGGCCGATCAGATGACGGGCCAGGCGATTGGCCCTAGTGTTCAACTCGGCGTAAGTCAGGTGGTTTTCGTTGTGCACGACGGCCATGGCATCCGGCCGCACCTTGACCTGGGCCTCGAACAAGCCATGGACGGTCCTGTCCTGCGGATAGCGACGCGTGGTGGCGTTGAAATCCACCAGCAACTGGCGACGCTCGGCAGACGGCAGGATCGATACGCTGTTCAACGGCGTTTGCGGCGCCTGTTCCAGCGCTTGCACCAGATGCTCCAAGGCAATGTTCATGTAGACGCACATCCGCTGCGCACCGATCTGCGGCACGGCCAGCGCCGAAAGGCTAAAGCCTTCGCCCAGGTCATCCACCGAAAACGTCAGCGGGTAGTTGGTGCGTTCTTCACTGCCCAGGGTCTCGATGCCGTCCCAGGCAGCCAGGACTTCGCTCGAAACCGTCTGGAAAGCGCTGTGGCGGTAATTGAGCAAGGCGCTGAACAGTGGCATCGGTGCGGCTACGCCGCTGCAACGCTGGGCCAAGGCCAGCGAGGCGTGCTCGTGGCCCAACAACTCGGTCAGGCGGGCGTGAGTGGCTTTCACACCGTCACGCACGCCTTGGCTACCGACATCCACCCACAGCGGCAAGGTGTTGATGAACATCCCCAGCGCACGGTCGGCGCCGTCGCCGCCCTGCATCCGACCCATCAGCACGGTGCCGAACACCACGTCCTGCTTGCCGGACACTTGTCCCAGCACTTGCGCCCACGCCAGGTGATGCAGGCTCGCGGCGCTCACGCCCAACTGGCGGGCCTGGGCCCGCAGACGGCGACTCAGGTCGGCAGAGAGATTCAGCCCGGCCGCTTCGATATCGCTGCCATCGCCACGCACGTCCAGCAAGCCGAACGGCAGCGTTGGCTCGTCCAGATCGCCTAACATTTCGCGGAAGAACCCTTCGTGTTCCTCACGGCTGATACCCAGACGGGCCTGGGCCACGTAATTACGGAACGGCACCGCTTCACCCAGTTGATCGGCCTGGCCCAGCAGGTGCGCCTGCATCTCGTGCTGCACCACTTCCAGCGCGGTGTGATCGAGGGCCATGTGATGGAACAGCAGCATGGCGATCCAGCGCTGGTTGGCGACGTCATGGGTAAACGCCATGCGCATCAGCGGGGCCTGGCGTACATCGAGCCGCATGTGTTGCGGGTTGAAGCGTTCCAACAGTTGCCCGGCAATGTCACGGCCCGGATCGAAAACACACTCTTCCAGCACCAATTGCGCCTGGCGCAGCACCACCTGGACCGGTTCGCGCAGGCCTTCCCAGAGCACGCCGGTACGCAGGATGTCATGCCGGTCGATGACACCTTGCAAGGCGTTGACAAAGGCATCCAGCCGGGCCCGATCCTTGAGATTGAACGTGGCCTGTTGCAGATAGAGATCGCCCTGCTGTGAAGCCAGGTGGTGATACAGAATCCCTTCCTGCAGCGGCGCCAGGGCGTAGATGTCCTGGATGTTCGCCACACCGCCGGGCACCGTCGCGACAATCTGCTCGATTTCGCCTTGAGACAGATCGATGAGGGGCAGCATGTCCGGTGTGATCCGCTCGCAACCTGGAACAATACCGTTGCCCGGCACGACAATCTCCGTCGCGCTTCCTACTGCCGCCGCCAAGGCCGCCAGCGTCGGCTGGCCGAACAGCACCCGGACATCGGCGCTCAAGCCCGCCTGGCGCATGCGTTCGATCAACGTGACCGCCAACAGTGAATGCCCGCCCAGCTCGAAGAAGTGGTCGTGACGCCCCACCCGCTCGACCTGGAGCAATTCGGCCCAAAGCTGCGCCAGCGTCGTTTCGACGGTGCCCTGGGGTGCTTCGTATTCCCGGGTAATCACCGAAGCCAGGTCCGGTGCCGGCAACGCCTTGCGGTCCAACTTGCCGTTTGGCGTCAGGGGCAAGACGTCGAGCCGCACATAGGCGCTCGGTACCATGAATTCAGGCAATTGCCCTTGCAGGTGAGCCCGCAGGGTTTCGATGTCGGCAGTCTCATCGGCGGAATGCGCGGTGAAATAGGCCACCAGGCGTTTCTCGCCGGGCTCCTCTTCACGGGCCAGCACCACGGCTTCCTTCACCGCGTCGTGTTGCGCCAGCCGCGCTTCGATCTCGCCCAACTCGATGCGGAAGCCGCGGATTTTCACCTGGTCGTCGTTGCGCCCCAGGTAATCGATGTTGCCGTCCGGCAAGTAGCGACCCAGATCCCCGGTGCGGTACATCCGCGCATTCGGAGCACTGTTGAACGGATCCTTGAGAAAGCGCTCGGCAGTCAATTCCGGACGGTGCAGGTAACCCCGCGCCACCTGCACCCCGCCGATATAAATTTCCCCGGCCACGCCCATGGGCACTGGCTGTCGATGGGCATCGAGCAGGTAGATCCGCGTGTTGGCAATCGGCTTGCCGATCGGCGTGCTGTCCGGTGTATCGGCGCCCGCGCAGTCCCACGCGGTCACATCCACCGCTGCTTCGGTCGGGCCGTACAGGTTGTACAGGCCGGTCTGCGGCAGTTGCGCCTTGAAGCGCCGCACCAGATGCCCCGGCAAGGCCTCGCCGCTGCACATCACCCGCACCAGACCTTCGCACTCGCTCGCCTCGCCATGGGCCAGGAACACATCGAGCATCGACGGCACAAAGTGCAACGTGGTGATGCCCTGGGCCTGGATCACGTCGCGCAGGTACGCCGGATCGCGATGCCCACCAGGACGGGCCATCACCAGCCGCGCGCCGCTGAACAGCGGCCAGAAGAATTCCCACACCGACACGTCGAAGCTGAACGGGGTCTTTTGCAGCACGGCATCCGCGGCGCTCAAACCGTATTCGTCCTGCATCCACAACAGACGGTTGACCACCCCGCCGTGCTCGTTCATCACGCCTTTGGGCAGGCCGGTGGAGCCCGAGGTGTAGATGACATAGGCCAAGTGATTGGCATGCAGGCCATCAACCGACGGATTGTCGGTTGGCTGCGCCGAGAAACCCTCCTCGTCGGCCGCGTCCAACAGCATGACCCGGGCAGCGGTACTCGGCAGGCTGGCCTGCAAGGCACGCTGGGTCAGCACCACCGTCGGCGCACTGTTTTCCAGCATGTAGGCCAGGCGCTCCAGCGGATAATCCGGGTCGAGCGGCACATACGCCGCGCCGGACTTGAGGATGCCCAGCAGGCCGGCCACCATGTCCACGCCACGCTCCACGCAGATGGCCACACGGTCGTCCGGGCGGATGCCCAGGGCGATCAGGCGATGGGCGATCTGATTGGCGCGACGATTCAGTTGCGCGTAGCTCAGTTGTTCTTCGTCGGACACCACGGCTATCGCGTCCGGGCAGGTTTCAACACGTGCCTCGAACAAACCGTGCAAGGTCAGCCCTTGCGGGTAATCGACCGTGGTGGCATTGAACGCTTGCACCAAGTGCTGGCGCTCGCTGTCACCCAGCAGCGGAATCTGCGTTACGAGGGCCAACTCGTCGGCGACCATGGCGCGCAGCACGCATTCCAGGTAGCCGAGGTAGCGTTCCATCGTGGCCTGGTCGAACAGCGCCGTAGCGTATTCCAACGAACCGAACAGGCGCCCATCGATCAACGCCACGTCCAGCAACACATCGAACTTCGCGGTGCGACTGGTCACGCCCAGCCCTTGCAGGGACATATCACCCAGTTCCAACCCGGTGGTTTCGTTGTTCTGCCACGACAACATGGCCTGGAATACCGGACTGTGGGACAGGCTGCGCAATGGCCGGACCACCTCCACCACCTGTTCGAACGGCAAGTCCTGATGCGCCTGGGCGCCCAAGGTCTGGGCCTTTACCTGTTGCAGCAAGCCTTGGACCGTCAGTTCGGCCGCGACATCGACGCGCAGCGCCAGGGTGTTGACGAACAGGCCGATCAGGCCTTCAACCTCCGACTGCATGCGGTTCGCCACCGGCGTGCCGATGACCACGTCGTCCTGGCCAGACATGCGACTGAGCACCGTGGCCCAGGCGGCCATGACCGTCATGAACAACGTGGCGCCATGGCGCTGACTCAACGCCTTGAGGCCTTGGGTCAGGGTTTCGTCGAAAACGATGCCCACCGCACTGCCTGAGTGGTCTTGCTGTGCAGGCCGTGGCCGGTCGGTCGGCAACGACAGCAGCGCCGGGGCGTCGGCCAGGGTTTGCTGCCAGTAGCGCTCCTGGGTGTCCAGGACCTCACCCGTGAGCCAGCGTCGTTGCCAGAGGGCATAGTCGGCGTACTGGATCGGCAAGACCGGCAGCGGATCATCCCGATCCTGGCTGAACGCCTCGTACAGCACGCCCAACTCATGGGTCAGCAGATCGGCGGACCAACCATCCGAGACAATGTGATGCAGGGTCACCAACAGCGCGTGGTCATCGTCAGCCATACGAATCAGTCGGCCACGTACCAGTGGGCCGCGGGCCAGGTCGAAGGCTTGGCGCGCCTCTTCTTCAGCGATGTTCAACAGCTCGGCTTCAGCGTCAGGACGCCCCGCCAGGACCTGCTGTTGCAACGCGAAACCACTGTCAGCCGGGGCAACGCGTTGCTCCGTTTCCTGTCCCGGTTCCTGCACGAAGGTGGTGCGCAGGGCCTCATGGCGGGCCACGATGCGGTCCAGTGCGCGAGTGAGCGCCGGGACATCCAGCTTACCCCGCAGGCGAAGGCCCGTGGGGATGTGATACGCCGCACTGCTGCCGTCCAGCTGCGCCAGGAACCACAGGCGCTGTTGGGCGAAAGACAACGGCAATGCCTGCTCGCGGGACACCGGCACAATGTCTGGCCGGGTGCTACGGGCCGCCTGGGAGAGCACCTGGGCCAGCGCGCTCAACTGCGGTTGGGCAAAGACATCGTTCAGGCTCAACTCCACACCCAGTTGTTCACGCACCTGGGCAATCAAGCGCATCACCAGCAATGAATGGCCACCCAGTTCGAAGAAGTGATCATGGCGCCCCACCGACTCGACTTTGAGCATCGTTTGCCATATCTGCGCCAGGGCGATTTCAGTGCTGCCCTGAGGCGCTTCATGGCTGCGACTGGCGTAGGCCTCGCCATCGGGCGCCGGCAGCGCCTGGCGATCAAGCTTACGGTTCGGTGTCAGCGGCAGCTCGGCCAGGCTGACGAACGCGCTCGGCAGCATGTATTCGGCCAGTTGCGTCGACAGCTGCGCACGCAGGGCCGCGACGTCCAGGCTCGCTTCGGCCTGCGGCACCACATAGGCCACCAGGCGTTTGTCGCCTGGGGTGTCTTCGCGCACGATCACCGCCGCTTCCTTGACCTCGACACAATGACCCAGCCGGGCCTCTATCTCGCCCAGTTCGATCCGGAATCCCCGGACCTTGACCTGGAAGTCGTTGCGGCCCAGGTACTCAAGGCGTCCGTCCGGACGATAGCGGGCCAGGTCGCCGGTCTTGTACAGGCGGGCACCGGGCTGGTCGCTGAAAGGGTCGGCCAGGAAACGCTCGGCGCTGATAGCGTCAAGGTTCAAGTAACCACGCGCCACCCCCTCGCCGCCGATGAAAATTTCCCCCGTGACCCCGAACGGCACCGGTTGACGGTGTGCATCGAGCAGGTAAATACGGGTGTTGGCCATCGGTCTACCAATGCTGGCATTGCCGACAGCGTCACCGGCCGCGACATGTTCCATGTAAGCGGCGGTGCATGACACCGTTGCCTCGGTCGGGCCATAGGTGTTGATCAACCGGGTATGCGCCGGGCGAACCGCGTCCCACATCTGCAATTTTTGCGTCGACAAGGCATCGCCGGTGACGTTGATCAGCCGCACGTCGCACAAATGGTCCCGAGCCAGGGCCGGCGTGTTGTGCCACTCGGCCGCGAGGGTGTGCCAATGGGCAGCCGTCAGGTGCAGGAAGGTCGGGCGGATATCGCCATTGTTTTGCAGCTCGGCACTGCCAAACAGCTGCCGGGTGGGCGCCAGGGTGGCGCCGGCAAGCAGCGTCGGGAAGATCTCTTCCACCGACAGGTCGAAGTTCAGGGTGTTCTGTTGCAGCACGGTGTCGGCCGGTGTCAGGCCGAACAGCCGGACCGCATCGACGCAGTAGTTGACCAGGCCCCGGTGTTCGATCATCACCCCCTTGGGGTTGCCGGTGGAGCCCGAGGTGTAGATCACGTAGGCCAGGTGGCGCGCGCTCAGGGACGCAACGATCGGGTTGTCATCAGGCCCGGCGGCAATGCCGCAAACGGCACGTTCGTCGTGATCCAGCAACACCACCGGCGCTGCCAACGCCGGCAGACGTCCTTGCAGCTCACCCTGGGTCAACAGCGCCGTCGGGGTACTGTCGGCTAGCATGTAGGCCAATCGTTCGGCCGGATACGCCGGATCGAGTGGCACGTAGCCGGCACCGGCCTTGAGGATCGCCAACAAGCCGACCAGCATGTCGATACCGCGTTCGACACAGATCGCCACCCGATCATCCGGGCGAATACCCAGCCCGATCAGGTGATGGGCCACCTGGTTGGCCTGACGGTTCAGTTCGTCGTAGCTCAGCCGCTCACCCTCGAACACCACCGCAGTGGCATCCGGTCGTGCCACGACCTGGGCCTCGAACAGCTGATGGATCGTCTGCTCACGGGGGTACGCTGTCTGGGTGGCGTTGAGGCCTGCCAGCAAATGTTTACGTTCAGCTTCGCCCAGCAGGTCGACTCGTTCGATCACGGTCTGGTCACCGGCCACCATGGCCCGCAGCAGGCGCTCGAAATAGCCGAGATAACGCTGCACCGTCCCCTCGTCGAACAACGCCGTGGCGTATTCGAGGGAGCCGAACATCTGCCCTTGGACCTCGCCCACTTCCAGGGACAGGTCGAACTTGGCGATGTTGCTCGCCGCACCCAGGCCTTCGAGTTTCAGGTCGCCCAACACCAGTTCAGTGCTGTCCAGGGTCTGCCACGACAGCATGGCCTGGAACAGCGGACTGTGGGCCAGGCTACGCACCGGATTGAGCAGTTCCACCACTTGTTCGAACGGTAGGTCTTGATGCGCCTGGGCGCCGAGGGCTTGGGTCTTGACCCGCGCCAGCAGGGTTTCGACCGTCGGCGCTGCCGAGACGTCGACGCGCACCGCCAGGGTGTTGACGAAAAAGCCGATCAGCCCTTCGACTTCCGACCGTGTGCGGTTGGCCACCGGCGAACCGATCACCACTTCATCCTGGCCCGAAAGCCGGCTCAACAATGCGCCCCACGCGGCCATCAACGTCATGTACAGCGTGACGCCGTGGCGCTGGCTCAGCGCCTTGAGACTTGCGGTCAAGTCCGCGTCAAAGGTCACCGGCAATGCAGCCCCGGCGTAATCCTGCTGCGGCGGGCGCACCCGATCGGTGGGCAGCATCAGCAACGCTGGTGCGTCGGCGAGAGTCTGCTGCCAATAGTTGCTCTGGGTGTGCAACACATCGCCGCTCAACCAACGCCGTTGCCACACGGCGTAGTCACTGTACTGCACCGCCAGGGCAGGCAGCGGATCTTCCAGGTCATGCCGGAACGCTTCATAGAGTGCCGCCAGTTCCTTGATCAGCACGCCGATGGACCAGCCATCCGAAACGATATGATGCATGGTCACCAGCAGCACATGGTCCTCGCTGCCGAGCCGAATCAGCCGGCCCCGGATCAGCGGGCCGTGCTCCAGGTCAAAGGTCTGCGTGGCTTCCTGTGCCACCAGTACCTGCAGTTGGCCTTCGGCATCGGCCTGGCCGGACAAATCATGCAGGAGCAGCGCGAAACCGGCGTCGGCAGGTGCGATGCACTGCCTTGCCTCCTCGCCCTGTTCCTGCACGAAGGAGGTCCGCAGGGCCTCGTGACGGGCAACAATGCGATCCAGCGCCCGCTGCAAGGCAAGGCGGTCCAACACGCCGCGCAGACGCAGTCCAGCGGGCATGTGATAAGCCGCGCTGGCGCCTTCCATCTGTGCCAGGAACCACAGGCGCTGCTGGGCGAACGACAAGGGCAGGTCTTCATCACGGGCAACCCGGACGATCTCCGGCAATGTGCTGCGCCCGGCCCGGGCCACGGCCTGCGCCAAGCCCATGAGCTGGGGATGGGCGAACAGCTCGGCCAGGCTCAACTCCACGCCCAGGCGCAGACGCACCTGGGAAATCAGTTGTATCGCCAGCAACGAGTGGCCACCCAGTTCGAAGAAATGGTCATGGCGACCGACCTGTGGCAAGCCCAGCAGGTCTTGCCAGATCTGCGCCAGAGTGGTTTCAAGTTTACCTTGCGGGGCTTCGTAGCCGCGGGTGATCACCGCGTCAAGGTCCGGCGCCCGCAGCGCCTTGCGGTCGAGCTTGCCGTTCGGTGTCAGTGGCAGTGCGTCGAGGCGTACGTAGGCGGCGGGCACCATATAGGCCGGCAGTTGCGCTTGCAGGTGCGTGCGCAGGGCTTCAATGTCGACCCTCTCGTCTGGCGAGTATTGGGTGAAATAGGCGACCAGGCGCTTGTCGCCCGGTACGTCTTCGCGAGCCAGGACCACGGCTTCCTTGAGGTTTGGATACCGGGCGAGTTTGGCTTCGATCTCACCCAACTCGATGCGGAAACCACGGATCTTCACCTGGTCATCGTTGCGGCCCAGGTATTCGATGTTGCCGTCGGGCAGGTAGCGGCCCAAGTCGCCGGTCTTGTACATCCGGGCGTTTGGCGCGCTGCTGAATGGGTCCTTGAGGAACCGCTGGGCGGTCAGGTCATCACGATTGAGATAACCGCGAGCGACCCCGGCACCACCGATGTAGATTTCGCCCGGTACGCCCATTGGCACCGGTTGCTTGTGTTCATCCAGCAAGTAGAACTGGGTGTTGGCGATCGGTTTGCCGATGTGCGCGGCGAACCCGTCTTCGCGGGCCATCGATACCCAGCTTGAGTAAGTCGTGGTTTCCGAAGGACCGTAGAGGTTGCACAGGCGTTTGACCTGGGTCTGTTCGAACAGACTTTCCACCAGAGAACGTTTAAGTGCTTCACCCGCGACGTTGACCGTGTCGACCCCCTCACCCACTCCACCCGACTCCAGCAACGCCTTGAGCGCCGAAGGTACGGTGTTGATCAGCGTGATGTCATGTTCGCCCTGCTGCAGTTCCAGCACATTAGTGACCACATCGATGCTGCCACCGGAGGTCAACGGCGCGAAGCACTCGTACACAGCCAAGTCAAAATTCAGCGAGGTCGAAAACAGGGTTTTCGACAGCGTTTCGGCATCGAACGAACGGTGCGCCCAAGTCAGGAAGTTCACCGTGTTGCGGTGTTCGATCATCACGCCCTTGGGCAGACCGGTCGAGCCCGAGGTATAGATCACATAGGCCAGATGCGACGAGGTCAGGCCCGGCACCTGCGGATTGGGCGCTGACTCATCCTGCCAGACGCCCCTGTCGAGGTCGATCACCGGCACCGTCGTCTCGCCCAGCAAGCGACGTGTAGCCCCTTGTACCAGGATCGCCGCCGGGGCGCTGTCTTCGAGCATGTAGGCAATCCGCTCCTGCGGATACGCCGGATCCAGCGGCACATAACCGCCGCCGGCCTTGAGGATTGCCAGCAAGCCCACGACCATGTCGATGCCACGCTCGACGCAGATCGCCACCCGCGAATCCGGCTGCACGCCCTGCTTGAGCAGGTAATGGGCCAAGCGGTTGGCGAGCCCGTTGAGCTCGCGATAATTGAACTGTTGCCGGCCATGGCGTACCGCCACGGCATCCGGGGTGCGCAACACTTGGGCTTCGAACAGCCCGTGGATGGTCTGCTCCTGCGGGTAATCGCCTTGCGTGGCATTGAATCTCACCAGCAACCGTTCGCGCTCCGCCGCCGGGACAATCGACAACTCGCGCAACGCCAGGTCAGGCGTCTGCTCCAACGCCGCCACCAGGCTTTCCAGCGCGGTGTGCATATAACCGCAGACACGCAGGGCGCCGACTTCGACCACGGCCTGGGTCGTGAGCCTGAAGCCTTCGCCCAGGTCGTCCACGTTCAGGCACAACGGATAATTGGTCCGTTCTTCCATGCTCAGGGTTTGAATGCCGTGCCAGGCCGAGACGGCATGGTCGGACACCGCTGCGGCGGCACTGTGCCGATAGTTCAGCAAGGTGCTGAACAAAGGCAGCGAGGCCGGCACGCCACTGCAACGCTGGGCCAGGGACAGCGAGGCATGCTCGTGCCCCAGCAAGGCCGATAGCCGCCCGTGGGTCGCCCTGACCCCGGCGCGGGCCCCTTGGGCACCGACGCTGACGCGCAATGGCAGCGTATTGATGAACATGCCCAATGCCCGATCAGCCCCTTCGCCGCCCTGCATCCGCCCCATCAATACCGTGCCGAACACCACCTCTTCACGGCCCGAAACCCGGCCGAGCACTTGTGCCCAGGCCAAGTGGACCAGGCTTGCCGCGCTCACGCCAAGCTGACGGGCCTGCGCACGCAGGCGCTGAGCCAACGCGGCGTCCACGTCCTGATGCGCCTCTTCGATCCCGCTGCCGTCGCCCTGCACATCCTGCAGGCCGAACGGCAGCGTGGGCTCATCGATATCGCCCAGCATGTCGCGGAAAAACCCTTCGTGTTGCTCACGACTGACCCCAAGCCGTGCCTGGGCCACGTGGTTGCGATATGGCACAGCCGGTGAGAGCAATTGCGCCTGGCCCAGAAGGCTGGCCTGCATTTCATGCACCACCACCTCAAGCGCCGTGTGGTCCAGCGCCATGTGATGGAACAACAGAATGCCGACCCAGCGCTGATTCGCCACGTCCTGCGCATAAGCGAGGCGCATCAACGGGGCCTGGGCGATGTCGAGACGGTAATGACGCGGATCGAAGCGTGCATGCAGCTGCTGCACCACGTCGTCCGCAGCCTGGTCTGCCTCGATTTCCTCAAGGGCCAGGGTCGCATGGCGCCATACCACCTGCACCGGTGCTTCCAGGCCTTGCCAGACCATGCTGGTGCGCAAGATGTCGTTACGCGACACCACGCTCTGCAAGGCATGGGCAAAAGCTTGCACCCGCTCGCGGTTGTCGAAGCCGAACAGCACCTGCAACACGTAGGGATCGCCCTGCTCTGCGGCAAGGTGATGGTAAAGAATCCCCTCCTGCAGTGGCGCCAGCCCGTAGATGTCCTGCACATTCGCCACGCCGCCCGGTACCGTGGCCACGATCCGGTCGATGGCGCTCTGGTCCAGTTCGGCCAGGGGCAACATGTCCGGCGTAATCCGCGTGCAGCCGTCCGGGATTGCGTTGCCCGGCACCACGATTTCCCTGACGCCGGCCACGGCTGCGGCCAATGCGGCCAAGGTCGGCTGGCCGAACAGCACGCGCACATCGGCGGCCAGGTCGACCTGGCGCATGCGTTCGATCAGTTTCACGGCCAACAGCGAGTGGCCGCCCAATTCGAAGAAATTGTCGTGACGCCCGACCTGCTCGATCTTGAGCAGGTCCTGCCAGATCCCGGCGATGGCCACTTCGACCGGGCCCTGCGGAGCTTCGTACTCACGACTGATCACCGCCGACTGATCCGGTGCCGGCAGTGCCTTGCGGTCGAGCTTGCCGTTAGTGGTCAGCGGGAACGCGGTCAGCGTGACAAAAGCGCTGGGCACCATGTAGTCCGCCAGCGAGGCCAGCAAGCGGCTACGCAGGTCGGCAGCTGACAGCTGTACGTTTTCTTCGGCAATCACGTAGGCCACCAGGCGCTTGTCACCTGGCATGTCTTCACGGGCAATGACCACCGCCTCACTGACCCCCTCGCAAGCCGCCAAACTCGCCTCGATCTCACCCAGCTCGATACGGAAGCCCCGGATCTTCACCTGGTCGTCATTGCGCCCCAGGTATTCAACGCTGCCGTCCGCCAGCCAGCGACCGAGGTCGCCGGTCCTGTACATCCGTGCACCCGGCTCGCGGCTGAATGGGTTGTCCAGAAAGCGTTCGGCGGTCAGTTCGTCACGGTTCAAGTAACCGCGACTGACACCCGCACCGCCTACATACATCTCGCCCACCACACCCACCGGCACCGGCTCACGCTGGGCGTCGAGCACGTACAGTTGCAGGTCGGGAATGCGCTTGCCGATGGGGCTGACGCCAGCCAACTGCGCATCGGCCGCGCACAGTGCGCGGTAAGTCACGTGCACGGTGGTTTCAGTGATGCCGTACATGTTGACCAGCTGCGTCCGGGCATTGGCCTCGCGGGCATACCACGGCTTGAGAATCCCGGTTTCCAGAGCTTCGCCACCGAAAATCACCTGGCGCAGGCTGTGACTCAGATCGCTTTCACCCTGGGCCGCGATCATCTGCCGGAAGGCACTTGGCGTCTGGTTCAGCACCGTGACGCCGGCCTTGCACAACAGCGCATAGCATTCTTGCGGTGAACGACTGACCCATTGCGGCACTACCAGTAAGCGGCCGCCATGGGTCAACGCACCCCAGATTTCCCAGACCGAGAAGTCAAAGGCAAACGAGTGGAACAAGGCCCACACGTCTTGCGGGCCGAAGTCGAACCAGGGCTGCGTTGCCGAGAACAGCCGGGCGACGTTACGGTGTTCGACCATCACGCCCTTGGGCAAGCCGGTGGAACCCGAGGTGTAGATCACATAGGCCAGATGACTGGAGTCCAGGCCCGGCACTTGTGGGTTGGCGACGGATTCGTCCTGCCAGTTGCCGCCATCGAGATCCAGCACCGGCACCGAGACTTCGGTCAACGCATGACGGGTGACGGCTTGCGCCAGCACCGCAACCGGCGCGCTGTCGCGCAACAGGTAGGCAATGCGTTCAACCGGATAAGCCGGATCCACCGGTACATAGCCGGCACCGGACTTCAGGATGCCCAACAGGCCGACGATCATATCCAGGCCGCGCTCGGCACAGATCGCCACCCGGTCATCCGGACGAATGCCCATCGACAGCAAGCGATGGGCGACTTGGTTCGCCCGGGCGTTGAGTTCGCCGTAAGTCAGCGTCCGATCTTCGAACACCACTGCCGTCGCATCCGGCTGAGCCGCAGCCCGGACTTCGAATTGCCCATGGATCAATGCGTCATGGCCATACACGACGTCCGCAGCGTTCCAGGTTTCGAGCAACTGCTGACGCTCGGAGGCCGGCAGGATTTTCAACCCATTCAACGGGGCCAGTGGCGATTGCTCCAGTGCCTGCACCAGGTTTTCCAGCACGCATTGCATATAGCTGCACACACGCCCGGCGCCAATCGGTGCCTGAGCCATGACGGTCAGGTTGAAGTCTTCGCCCAAGTCATCCACCGACAACGTCAGCGGATAGTTGGTGCGTTCTTCACCTTCCAGCGTCCGGATACCGTCCCAGGCAGCAATGGCTTCACTGGAAGCCGTCTGCGCACCGAGATGACGATAGTTGAGCAACGCGCTGAACAGCGGTGCCGGCGCGGCCACGCCACTGCAACGTTGCGCCAGGACCAGCGAGGCATGCTCGTGTCTCAGCAGTGCCGTCAAGCGGGCATGGGTCGCCTTGACCCCGGCGCGGACACCTTGCGCCCCCAGGTTCACGCGCAACGGCAGCGTGTTGATGAACATGCCCAAGGCACGGTCGGCCCCTTCGCCGCCCTGCATGCGGCCCAGCAATACCGTGCCGAACACCACATCGTCCTTGCCCGACACTTTGCCCAGCACCTGCGCCCAGGCCAGGTGATACAAGCTTGCCGCGCTGACGCCGAGCTGGCGTGCCTGCACCCGCAGGCGCCGGCAGAGCTGGGCATCGACGCGCTGGCGGACTTCCTCGATCCCGTGCCCATCGCCCTGCACATCCAGCAAGCCGAAGGGTAGCGTTGGTTCGGCCACATCGCCGAGCATCTCGTGGAAGAACGCTTCATGTTCCTCGCGACTGACGCCCAGCCGCGCCTGGGCCACGTAATTGCGATACGGCACCGACGCCGCCAGATGCTGCTCACGCCCGGCCATATGCGCACCCATTTCCGCAGTGAGCATGCCCAGCGAGGTCGCATCATCGACCATGTGGTGGAACAGCAACATGCCCACCCAGCGATTGTTCGCCACGTCTTCGGCATAACCGATCCGCATCATCGGTGCCTGGCGGATGTCCAGGCGATAGTGGCGCGGATCCAGGCGTTCACGCAGCTGCTGGGCAATGTCCCCCTGCGCAGCGTCCAGTTCTATCTCGTCGAGACCCAGTCGGGCCTCACGCCAAACCACCTGAACCGGTTCGTCCAGGCTTTCCCAGACCACGCCGGTGCGCAGGATGTCATGCCTGGACACGACGCCTTGCAGTGCCTTGGCGAAGACGTCCAAGTGTGGGCGGCTGTCGAAAGAAAACAGCACGTATTGCAGATAGGGATCGCCTTTGGCCGCCGCGAGGTGGTGATACAAAATCCCCTCCTGCAATGGCGCCAAGGCGTAGATGTCCTGCACATTGCGCACGCCACCGGGCACCGTCGCCACCACGCGGTCGATCTCGTCCTGGCTCAGCGTGGCCAGCGGCAACAGGTCCGGCGTGATCCGCGAACAGTCATCCGGGATGATGTTGGCCGGCACCTGGACTTCTTGAGTGCCGCCCACCGCAGCGGCCAGCGCCGCCAGGGTCGGCTGGCCAAACAGCACGCGCACATCGGCCGCCAGATCGACCTGACGCATGCGCTCGATCAATTTCACGGCCAGTAAGGAATGACCGCCCATTTCAAAAAAGTGATCGTGGCGACCAACCCGCTCCACCTGCAGCAGGTCTTGCCAGATCCTGGCAATGGTCGTCTCGACTTCGCCTTGGGGAGCTTCGTATTCACGGGTCACCACCGACGACTGATCCGGCACCGGCAAGGCCTTGCGGTCGAGCTTGCCATTGGTGGTCAACGGGAACACCGTCAACATCACGAACGCGCTGGGCACCATGTATTCCGCCAGCGAGCCCAACAGCTCAGCGCGCAGCTCGGCGGCCGATGGTGGCTCGCCTTCTTCGGCAATCACATAAGCCACCAGGCGCTGATCGCCCGGCGTGTCCTGGCGTGCCACCACCACGGCCTCTCGGACACCGTTGCAGGCGGCCAGTTTGGCCTCGATCTCGCCCAATTCGATACGGAAACCACGGATTTTCACCTGGTCGTCGTTGCGCCCCAGGTATTCGATGCTGCCGTCCGCCAGCCAGCGACCGAGGTCGCCGGTCCTGTACATCCGTGCACCCGGCTCGGGGGTGAATGGGTTGTCCAGGAAACGTTCGGCGGTCAGTTCGTCACGGTTCAAGTAACCACGACTGACGCCCGCGCCGCCTACATACATCTCGCCCACCACACCCACCGGCACCGGCTCACGCTGAGCGTCGAGCACGTACAGTTGCAGGTCGGGGATGCGCTTGCCAATGGGGCTGACGCCGGCCAACTGCGCGTCGGCCGCGCACAATGCACGGTAAGTCACGTGCACGGTGGTTTCAGTGATGCCGTACATGTTGACCAGTTGCGTCCGGGCATTCGCTTCGCGGGCGTACCACGGCTTGAGAATCCCGGTTTCCAGCGCTTCGCCGCCGAAAATCACCTGGCGCAGGCTGTGGCTCAGGTCGCTTTCACCCTGGGCCGCGATCATCTGCCGGAAGGCACTGGGTGTCTGATTGAGCACGGTGACGCCGGCCTCGCACAACAAGGCGTAGCAGTACTGCGGAGAGCGACTGACCAGTTGCGGCACTACCAGCAGGCGTCCGCCTTGCGTCAACGCGCCCCAGATTTCCCAGACCGAAAAATCGAAAGCGAAAGAATGGAACAGCGCCCACACGTCTTGCGGGCCAAAATCGAACCAGGGCTGCGTAGCCGAGAACAGGCGTGCGACGTTGCGGTGTTCGACCATCACGCCCTTGGGCAGGCCAGTGGAACCCGAGGTGTAGATCACATAGGCCAGATGGCTGGCCTCCAAGCCCGGGACGTCGGGGTTGTGCTGCGCCTGCCCGTTCATTCCACCCGTTTCGGCTGGATCGAGCACAATTGTGGGGACTGACAGGGTCGGCAGGTTGTCGCGCCATTGCGGCTGGGTCACCACGGCCACCGGGCTGCTGTCATGCAACATGTAGGCGATACGTTCTGGCGGATACGCCGGGTCCAGCGGTACATACCCTGCGCCGGATTTCAGGATCCCCAGCAGGCCGACGATCATGTCCAGGCCACGCTCGACGCAGATCGCCACCCGATCATCCGGACGAACCCCATGAGCCACGAGGCGATGGGCCAGTTGATTGGCGCGGATATTGAGCTCGCCGTAGGTCAGTGCCTGGTCTTCATACACAACGGCCACTGCATCGGGTTGAGTCGCGGCCCAGCCCTCGAATTGACGATGGATCAAGGCGTCGTGGGCATACACGGCGTCGCTCGTGTTCCAGGTTTCCAGCAACTGCCGACGCTCGGCCGGTGGCAGGACCGTCAGGGCTTGCAAGGGGGTTTGCGGGGCCTGCTCCAGAGCCAGCACCAGGTTTTCCAGGGCCATGTGCATATAGCCGCAGATGCGCTGCGCACCGATGGACCTATCGACCATGGCTGTGAGCGAGAACCCCTCGCCCAGGTCATCCACATTGAGGGTCAACGGATAATTAGTGCGCTCATCACCCCCCAATGCCGCGATCCCGCTCCACGCCGACAGGGCGTCCTGGGTAACCTGTACCGCACTGTGCCGATAATTGAGCAAGGCACTGAACAGAGGCGTCGGTGCGACCACGCCGCTGCAACGCTGGGCCAGCGCCAACGAGGCATGTTCGTGGCCCAGCAGGGCCGTCAGCCGCCCGTGAGTGGCCTTGACGCCGCTGCGCACATCCTGGGCGCCCACGTCCACCCGCAACGGCAAGGTGTTGATGAACATGCCCAGCGCCCGGTCAGCCCCGTCGCCACCCTGCATCCGGCCCAGCAAGACCGTACCGAATACGACCTCCTGCTTGCCGGACACCTTGCCCAACACCTGCGCCCAGGCCAGGTGCACCAGGCTGGCGGCACTCACCCCCAACTGACGCGCCTGTGCCCGCAGGCGTCTGGACAGCGCAAGCTCGACAGGCTGGCGGACTTCATCGATGCCATGCCCTTCTCCCTGCACATCCTGCAAACCAAAGGGCAGCGTCGGCTCATCGATATCGCCAAGCATGTCGCGGAAAAACGCTTCGTGTTCCTGTTCGCTCGCACCCAAGCGGGCCTGGGCCACATAGTTGCGATAAGGCATTGCTTCGCCCAATTGCTCGCCCTGCCCCAGCAGGTGCAGTTGCATCTCATGCTGCATTACGTCCAGGGCGGTATGGTCCAGCGCCATGTGGTGGAACAGCAGGATAGCGACCCAGCGATCCTGGGCCTCGTCCCGTGCATAAGCGAGGTGCAGCAGCGGTGCCTGGCCCAAGTCGAGGCGATAGTGCCGCGCATCGAACCGAGAGGCCAATTGCGTGGCGATATCGCCGGCCGTGGCGTCAGGAACAATGCATTGCGGCTCCAGCGCAACCTGGCGCCAGACCACTTGCACCGGTTCGTCCAGGCCCTCCCAGACCACGCTGGTGCGCAGGATATCGTGGCGATCGATCACCACTTGCAGTGCACCGATGAAGGCGTCGAGGCGTTCACGGTTGTCAAAGGCGAACTGTGTCTGCAACACATAAGGGTCGCCCTGCTCGGCGGCCAAGTGGTGATAGAGGATGCCTTCCTGCAACGGCGCCAGCGGATAGATATCCTGCACGTTGCCAGCGCCACCGGGCACGCTCGCGACGATTTGGTCGATGGTTGCCTGGGTCAGGCTGACCAGCGGCAGCATGTCCGCAGTGATATGTTCGCAATCGGCCGGGATCCGGTTCGCCGGGACGCTGATTTCCTTGCCGCTACCGATGGCCGCCGCCAGCGCGGCCAGGGTCGGCTGGCTGAACAGCACGCGCACGTCGGCACTCAAGCCCACCTGACGCATGCGCTCGATCAGCGTGACGGCCAACAGCGAATGCCCCCCCAGTTCGAAGAAGTGATCGTGGCGGCCGACCTGCCCGACCTTGAGCACGTCGGCCCAGATCCTCGCCAGCGTCTGTTCGACCTCCCCCAGTGGCGCTTCGTATTCACGACTGGCATAGGCTTCGGCATCCGGTGCCGGTAGCTCACGGCGATCCAGCTTGCCGTTGGCGGTCAGGGGGAAGGACGGCAATACCACAAAGGCGCTGGGCAGCATGTAATCGGCCAACACGCTCGACAATTGTCCGCGCAGGTCGTGTACCGACAAGGTGACGCCCTCTTCAGGGATTACATAGCCCACCAGACGTTTCGGACCCGCGTCGTCCTGTCGCGCCAGCACCACCGCGTCTTTCACGCCCGCGCACTGCCCCAGCCGGGCTTCGATTTCCCCCAGTTCGATACGGAAACCGCGGATCTTCACCTGGTCGTCGTTACGACCCAGGTAATCGACCGTGCCATCCGCGCGCCAGCGCGCCAGGTCGCCGGTGCGGTAGAGCAAGGCCTCCGGATCGGCACTGAACGGGTCAGCGATAAATCTCTCGGCGGTCAGCTCGGGACGGTTCAGATACCCCTTCGCCACGCCGTCGCCACCGATGTACAACTCGCCCACCACGCCGATGGGCACTGGCTGTTGATTAACGTCCAAGACATAGACGCGGGTGTTGCCGATGGGCCGGCCAATCGGGATTCCGCCCTCGCCCACGCTGTGGATTTCGTGAGTGGTGGTGAAGGTGGTGGCTTCGGTTGGGCCGTAACCGTTGAGCAGATGAGCCGGTGCGCCTTCTTTCAGGACGCGACCGATCACCGCCGGGTCGAGCACATCGCCACCGACAATCAGGTAGCGCAACTGACTGAAGACCGTCATCAGACCAGCCGCGTACTGATGGAACAGGCCGGCGGTCATCCACAACACGCTGATCGACTGCTCAAGTAGCAGCGCACGGAAACGCTCCTGGGACAGCAAGACATCCTGCTCGACCACCACCACACAGCCGCCGTTGAGCAAGGGTGCCCAGACGTCGAGGGTGCTGGCGTCAAACGCCGGATTGGAGGCAAAGGCCACCCGATCCCCGGCGTTAAAATCGGCATAACCGTTGTTGATCACCAGGCGATTGATCGCTCGGTGTGGTACCAGCACACCCTTGGGCGTGCCGGTGGAGCCGGAGGTGTACATCACGTAGGCGACCGATTCGGTGCTCTGTATCAGCCTCAGGTCATGGTCCGCTTCAGCCTCCAGGGCCACGGTGTCCAGGTCCACACGCGCAATACCCTCAGGCACCGTCATCATGCTCCGTGCCAACAGAATCCGGGCACCACTGTCCTGCACCATGAACTGCTGGCGCTCGATAGGCGCACTGACATCCAGCGGCACATAGACGGCAGCGCACTTGAGGATCGCCAACTGGCTGACCAGCAGCTCGACGGAGCGTTCCAGCACAATCGCCACGCGATCGCCCGGTTGAACCCCCTGGCCGATCAGATGACGAGTCAGGCGGTTGGCCCGGCTGTTCAACTCGGCGTAAGTCAGGCGCTGTTCGTTGTGGACGACGGCCGTTGCATCCGGACGCGCCTTGGCCTGCGCCTCGAACAGGCCATGAACGGTCCTGTCCTGCGGATAGCTGCGGGTGGTGGCGTTGAAGTCCACCAACAACTGGCGACGCTCGGCGGACGGCAGGATCGACAATCGACTCAACGGCGTCGTCGGTGCCTGCTCCAGCGCCTGCACCAGATGTTCCAGCGCGATGTTCATATAGGCGCAGACCCGCTGCGCACCGATCTGCGGTAGGGCCAGCGCCGACAAACTGAAATCTTCAGCCAAATCGTCCACCGACAGAGTCAGTGGGTAGTTCGTCCGTTCTTCATTGCTCAGCAGTTGAATGCCGTCCCAGGCCGCCAGGGCGTCACTTGACGCCGTGCCCGCTGCGCTGTGCCGGTAATTGAGCAAGGCGCTGAACAGCGGCATCGGTGCGGCTACGCCGCTGCAACGCTGGGCCAAGGCCAGCGAGGCGTGCTCGTGGCCCAACAACCCGGTCAGGCGAGCGTGAGTGGCTTTCACACCGTCACGCACGCCTTGGCTACCGACATCCACCCGCAACGGCAAGGTATTGATGAACATGCCCAGCGCACGGTCGGCGCCGTCGCCACCCTGCATTCGGCCCATCAGCACGGTGCCGAATACCACGTCCTGCTTGCCGGACACTTGTCCCAGCACTTGCGCCCAGGCCAGGTGATGCAGGCTCGCGGCGCTCACGCCCAACTGGCGGGCCTGGGCCCGCAGACGGCGACTCAGGTCGGCAGTGAGGTTCAGCCGGCCTTCTTCGATATCGCTGCCATCGCCGCGTACGTCCAGCAAGCCGAACGGTAGCGTGGGCTCGTCCAGATCACCCAACATCTCACGGAAGAACCCTTCGTGTTCCTCTCGACTGATACCCAGACGAGCCTGAGCCACGTAATTACGGAACGGCACCGCTTCGCCCAGTTGATCGGCCTGGCCCAGCAGGTGTACCTGCATTTCGTGCTGGACCACTTCCAGCGCCGTGTGATCGAGGGCCATGTGATGGAACAGCAACATCGCCACCCAACGCTGGTTGGCGGGGTCATGGGCGAAGGCGATGCGCATCAACGGCGCTTGCTGCATGTTCAGACGGTAGTGCAGCGTGTCGAAACGCTCGCGCAACTGGCCGGCGATATCGCCCGCCTCGGCAGTCAGCACAACTTCTTCGACCGCCAGTTGCGCTTTACGCCAGACCACCTGCACCGGCTCATCGAGACCTTCCCAGACCACCGAGGTGCGCAGGATGTCATGGCGGTCGATCACACCCTGCAGGGCCTGGGCAAACGCCTCCAGCCGCTCGCGGTCCGCGACGGTGAACGTGGCTTGCAGCACATAGGGGTCACCCGTGTGCGCAGCGATGTGGTGATAGAGAATCCCTTCCTGCAACGGCGCCAGGGGATAGATGTCCTGCACGTTACGCGCACCACCCGGCACGCTTTCCACAATGCGATCGATGTCCTGCTGGTCCAGCTCGACCAAGGGCAGCATCGCCGGCGTGATCCGGGTGCACCCCAGCAGAATGCCGTTGTCCGGTACTGCGACCTCGCTGCCACTGCCCACCGCCGCGGCCAGTGCCGCCAGGGTTGGCTGGCTGAACAGTACCCGGACGTCCGCCGACAGGCCAAGCTGGCGCATCCGTCCGATCAGGCTGACCGCCAGCAGGGAATGCCCGCCCAGCTCGAAGAAATGGTCGTGGCGACCGACCTGTTGCACACCCAGCAGGTCCTGCCAGATTTGCGCCAGGGCGATTTCGGCTTCGCCTTGCGGGGCTTCATAGCCACGGGTGATCAGCGCGTCGAGGTCGGGGGACGGGAGCGCCTTGCGGTCGAGCTTGCCGTTGGGGGTCAGTGGCAATGCGTCGAGGCGGACGTAGGCCACCGGTACCATGTAGGCCGGCAGATGCGCTTGCAGGTGTGTACGCAAAGCTTCGATGTCGGCCGTTTCGTCCGGCGAGTGTTGAGTGAAATAGGCGACCAGGCGTTTGTCACCCGGTACGTCTTCGCGGGCCAGGACCACGGTTTCCTTGAGACTTGGATGCTGGGCGAGTTTGGCTTCGATCTCCCCCAGTTCGATGCGGAAACCACGGATCTTCACCTGGTCGTCGTTACGGCCCAGGTATTCGATGTTGCCGTCGGGCAGGTAGCGGCCCAAGTCGCCGGTCTTGTACATCCGGGCGTTTGGCGCGCTGCTGAACGGATCCTTGAGGAAGCGCTCGGCGGTGAGGTCATCGCGATTGAGGTAGCCGCGAGCCACACCAGCGCCGCCGATATAGATTTCCCCCGGCACGCCCAGTGGTACGGGTTGCTTGTGTTCGTCCAGCAAGTAGAACTGGGTGTTGGCGACCGGTTTGCCGATGTGCGCGGCGAACCCGTCTTCGCGGGCCATCGATACCCAGCTGGAGTAAGTCGTGGTTTCCGAAGGACCGTAGAGGTTGCACAGGCGCTTGACCCGGGTCTGTTCGAACAGGTTTTCTACCAGACTGCGCTTGAGTGCTTCACCGGCGACGTTGACCGTGTCGACGCCCTCGCCCACGCCACCCGATTCCAGCAACGCCTTGAGCGCCGAAGGTACGGTATTGATCAGCGTGATGTCGTGCTCGCCCTGTTGCAGTTCCAGCACATTAGTGACGACTTCGATGCTGCCACCCGAAGTCAGCGGCGCGAAGCACTCATAGACCGCCAGGTCGAAGTTCAACGAGGTGGAGAACAGGGTTTTCGCCAGTGTTTCAGAGTCGAACGAACGGTGCGCCCAGGTGAGGAAATTCACCGTATTACGGTGTTCGATCATCACGCCTTTAGGCAGACCGGTCGAACCGGAGGTGTAGATCAAGTAAGCCAGATGCGACGAAGTCAGCTCAGCAATTTCTGGATTCAGGGCGGACTCCTCCTGCCAGAGCCCGCTGTCGAGATTGATCACGGGCATCGACGCTTCTGCCAGCAATTCAAGGGTCGCCGCCTGCGCCAACACGGCCGCCGGAGCGCTGTCTTCAAGCATGTAGGCAATCCGATCCAGTGGATACGCCGGATCCAACGGCACATAACCACCGCCGGCCTTGAGAATCGCCAACAGCCCTACCACCATGTCCGCGCCACGCTCGACGCAGATCGCCACCCGTGAATCGGGCTCTACGCCCTGCTTGCGCAGGTAATGCGCCAACCGGTTGGCCCGCTCATTCAACTGGTGATAGCTCAAACGCTGCTCACCACGGATCACCGCGACAGCCTCCGGCGTACGCCGGACCTGAGCCTCGAACAACCCATGAATCGTCTGCTGCTGCGGGTAATCCGCCTGCGTGGCGTTGAACGTCACCAGCAATTGCTCGCGTTCCGCAGATGGCAAAATCGGCAGGCGATACAAAGCCGCCTGAGGTGTCTGTTCCAGCGCTTGCACCAGCGTTTCCAGCGCCGTGTGCACATAAGCGCAGACCCGTTGCGCGCCGATCTGCGCTGCAACCAGCACCGTCAGGTTAAAACCATTCCCCAGGTCATCAACGTTCAATGTCAGCGGATAGTTGGTGCCTTCTCCCCCATCCAGGACGTCGATCCCGCGCCACGCTTGCTGCGCCTGCGCCGAAGCCACGCCCATAGCACGGTGCCGATAGTTGAGCAAGGCGCTGAACAGCGGCAATGGCGCCGTCACACCGCTGCAACGCTGGGCCAGTGCCAGCGAAGCATGTTCGTGCCCCAGCAGCGCCGTCAGGCGCCCATGGACCGCCTTGACGCCGGCCTTGACGCCTTGATCCCCCAGGCTCACGCGAAGGGGCAAGGTATTGATGAACATGCCCAGTGCACGGTCAGCCCCTTCGCCGCCCTGCATCCGGCCCATCAGCACCGTCCCGAACACCACGTCCTGCTTGCCGGATACCTTGCCCAGCACTTGGGCCCAGGCCAAGTGCACCAGGCTGGCGGCGCTCACCCCCAGCTGACGCGCCTGTGCCCGCAGGCGCAGGTCCAAGGGCGATCCCACCAACAGGCTGGCTTCTTCGATGTCGCGCCCGCCACCCTGCACGTTGTGCAAATTGAACGGTAATGTCGGCTCGTCGATATCACCGAGCATGTCGCGAAAGAACGCCTCATGCTCTTCACGGCTCACGCCCAAGCGGGCCTGCGCCACATAATTGCGATAGGGCACCGCTTGCGCCAGTTGCCCGGATTCCCCGAGCAGGTACGCCTGCATCTCATGCTGCACCACCTCCATCGCCGTATGGTCCAGGGCGATGTGATGGAACAACAGCGTCGCGACCAGGCGCTGGTTGGCCTCGTCCTGCCCGTATGCCAAACGCATCATCGGAGCCCGGGTGAGGTCCAGCCAATGATGCCGCGGGTCGAAACGCTCGCGCATCTGCGCAGCGACATCGCCGGCGGCCGGATTGAGATCGACCGCTTCGAGGTGCAGCTTCGCCTCGCGCCAGACCACTTGGATGGGTTCATCCAGCCCGTCCCACACTATGCTGGTGCGCAAGATGTCGTGACGATCGATGACGATCTGCAGCGCTTGGACAAACGCATCGAGGCGTTCCCGGTTGTCGAAGGTAAACTGCGACTGGAGCAAATACGGATCGCCCTGCTCGGCGGCAAGGTGATGGTAGAAAATCCCCTCCTGCAGTGGGGCCAGCGGATAGATGTCCTGCACGTTGCGTGCACCGCCCGGCACTGTCGCCACGATGCGGTCGATGGTTTCCTGGGACAGGCTGACCAGCGGCACCCGCTCGGGGGTGATGCGTTCGCAATTGGCTGGAATCAGGTTCACCGGTACGCTGATCTCCCTCCCGCTGCCGACGGCGGCCGCCAGTGCGGCCAGCGTGGGTTGGCTGAACAGCACACGCACGTCTGCACTCAGGCCGACCTGGCGCATGCGCTCGATCAGGCTGACCGCTAGCAGCGAATGCCCGCCCAGTTCGAAGAAGTGATCATGACGACCGACGCGCTCGACCTTGAGCAAGTCCTGCCAGATCTGCACCAGGATGGTTTCGACGTCGCCTTGCGGGGCTTCGTAGCCACGGGTGATCAGTGCGTCGAGGTCTGGGGCCGGCAGGGCCTTGCGGTCGAGTTTGCCGTTCGGCGTCAGTGGCAAGGCGTCGAGCCGCACGTAGGCGGCGGGTACCATGTAGGCTGGCAGCTGCACTTGCAGGTGCGCACGCAGGGCTTCGATGTCCACCGCGTCGCCTGGCGAGCGTGGGGTGAAATAGGCGACCAGGCGTTTGTCGCCCGGTGCATCTTCCCGGGCCAGGACCACGGCTTCTTTCACTGCATCGTGTCGGGTGAGCTTGGCTTCGATCTCCCCCAGTTCGATGCGGAACCCGCGGATCTTCACCTGATCGTCGTTGCGCCCCAGGTATTCGATGTCGCCGTCTGGCAAGTAGCGGCCCAAGTCGCCGGTCTTGTACATGCGGGCGTTTGGCGCGCTGCTGAATGGGTCCTTGAGGAACCGCTCGGCGGTCAGGTCATCACGATTGAGATAACCGCGAGCGACCCCGGCACCACCGATGTAGATTTCGCCCGGTACGCCCATTGGCACCGGTTGTTTGTGTTCATCCAGCAAGTAGAACTGGGTGTTGGCGATCGGTTTGCCGATGTGCGCGGCGAACCCGTCTTCGCGGGCCATCGATACCCAGCTTGAGTAAGTCGTGGTTTCCGAAGGACCGTAGAGGTTGCACAGGCGTTTGACCTGGGTCTGTTCGAACAGACTTTCCACCAGAGAACGTTTAAGTGCTTCACCCGCGACGTTGACCGTGTCGACGCCCTCACCCACGCCACCCGATTCCAGCAACGCCTTAAGCGCCGAAGGCACGGTGTTGATCAAGGTGATGTCGTGCTCGCCCTGTTGCAGTTCCAGCACATTAGTGACGACTTCGATGCTGCCGCCCGAGGTCAACGGCGCAAAGCATTCATAGACCGCCAGGTCGAAGTTCAACGAGGTCGAGAACAGGGTTTTCGCCAAGAGGTCAGAGTCGAACGAACGGTGCGCCCAAGTCAGGAAATTCACCGTGTTTCGATGTTCGATCATCACGCCTTTGGGCAGACCGGTCGAACCCGAGGTGTAGATCACGTAGGCCAGATGCGCTGAAGTCAGCTCCGCAACCTCTGGATTCAGGGCAGACTCGTCCTGCCAGAGACCGCCATCGAGATCGATCACCGGCATCGAAGCGTCCATCAGCAGCCCAAGGGTCGCGGCTTGCGCCAACACGGCCGCCGGGGCACTGTCTTCGAGCATGTAGGCAATCCGATCCAGCGGATACGCCGGGTCCAGCGGCACATAACCGCCGCCGGCCTTGAGAATCGCCAGCAAGCCCACGACCATCTCGATACCGCGCTCGACGCAGATCGCCACCCGCGCATCGGGTTCGACGCCCTGCTTGCGCAGGTAATGGGCCAAGCGGTTGGCGCGCTCGTTCAGCTCTCGATAGCTCAAGCGCTGCTCGCCACGAATCACCGCGATAGCCTCCGGCGTGCGTTGCACCTGCTCTTCGAACAGTCCGTGGACGGTCTGCGCCTGCGGGTAATCCGCCTCGGTGGCGTTGAACGTCACCAGCAGTTGCTCGCGCTCCGCAGCGGGCAGGATCGACCGCCGCTGCAGCGGCGCCTCTGGTGTCTGTTCGAGCATCCCGGCCAGATTCTCCAACGCCTGCTGCATATACCCGGCAATGCGTTGGGCACCGATCCCGGCCAAGGCCAGCACACTCAGGCTGAAGCCTTCGCCCAAATCATCCACCGATAAGGTCAGCGGGTAGTTGGTGCCCTCTGCACCACCCAGTGAATGCAGTCCTTCCCAAGCCCCGAGCGTCTCTGCCGTAGGCGCTTGCGCCGTGCCGCTGTGTCGGTAGTTGAGCAGCGAACCGAATAGCGGAGCAGGCGCTGGCACACCGCTGCAGCGCTGGGCCAGGGCCAACGAAGCGTGCTCATGGCCGAGCAACGCCGTCAGGCCCGCATGGGTGGCTTTGACACCCTCACGCGCACCTTGCCCCGCCAATTTCACCCGCAACGGCAGCGTATTGATGAACATGCCCAGCGCGCGGTCGGCACCGTCGCCACCCTGCATCCGGCCCATCAACACCGTGCCGAACACCACGTCCTGACGACCGCTGACGGCACCCACTACCTGTGCCCAGGCCAAGTGGTGCAGGCTTGCCGCGCTGACGCCCAACTGGCGAGCCTGCACTCGCAAGCGACGGCTCAACGCGCCATCGATCGCCAGATGAACTTCCTCGATCACCGACTCGTCTTCAGGTACCGCGGCAAACCCCAGGGGCAGCGTCGGTTCATCGACATCGGCCAGCATCTCGCGGAAAAACTCTTCATGGGCGTCGCCGCCCACGCCCAGCCGGACCTGCGCCACATAGTTGCGATACGGCACCGCGTCAGGCAACCCATCGGCTTGTCCGAGCAGGAACGCCTGCATCTCATGCTGCACCAGCTCCAGCGCCGCGTGATCCATTGCCATGTGGTGGAACAACAGAATCGCCACCCAGCGATCGTTGACCGGGTCCTGGGCGCAAACCAGGCGCATCAACGGCGCCTGCCCTACGTCCAGGCGGTGATGCCGGGTGTGAAAGCGCTCTTGCAACTGCCCCACGACATCGCCGTCGGCAGGATCAAGTGTGATCTCTTCCAGGGCCAACTTGGCCTCGTGCCAGACCACTTGCACCGGCTCGTCCAGCCCTTCCCACACCACCGAGGTGCGCAGGATGTCGTGGCGATCGATCACGCCTTGCAACGCCTGGGTAAAGTCGTCCAGGCGGGTGCGTCGGTCCGCTCCGAACAAGGCCTGCAGCACATAGGGATCGCCCTGCTCGGCGGCAAGGTGATGATAAAGAATGCCTTCCTGCAAGGGCGCCAGGGGATAGATATCCTGCACATTGCCCGCGCCGCCCGGCACGCTGTCGACGATCCGGTCGATCGCTGCCTGACTGAGACGGGCCAGGGGCAGCATGTCCGGTGTGATACGGAAGGCCGGGCTCAGCCAGTCGCCACCATTTCTCTCCACCAGTTCGAGCAGTTCGTGCTTGTGGACGATAAGGCTGTCCCACAGAGCACTGTCCAGTCCTTCGTCGTCGCCCAGGATCACAAGATTGTCGTCGTCCTGCTGGAGACGGATCGGATGCTGGGACAGAGCTGTCATCAATTCGCTGAATTGCATCGAAGAACCTGCTTTTCTAGTTCGGAGTGGTTGACGATAAAAATGTGTTTTTCAGGTACGGCGCGGCGCCTGGACGCTGGGGTCGGCGGCGGTTGGGCCGACCTCGGCGCACGGGCCAAAGCTATGGGTAATCGTCACGTTCAACCGAAGGAGGTCCTCTGCGGACGGCCTCCTTACAGGCCAAAAAAAATTAGAACATTCGGTACGCCATGTCTGTCATGGGAAGCAGGGACAAGCCCTGACGGTGCCCAGACAGACAGTAGGAAGGAGGAGAATCCGAGGCGTGAGCCCTGCCCGGAAGGCCCGGGACAGGGCGTTACAGCACGAATGGAGACTGCTGGTACTCAGATGCTGCGTTTGCGCGTCAGCGTGGGGATTTTCGTCATGGGTACGACAATTCGTTGCACGTCGCCCACTGCGGCGGCCACTTGGGACAGCGTGGGTTGACCGAACAACACCCGGATATCGGCTTCCATACCGTCCTTGCGCATGCGCTCGATCAGCGTCACCGCGAGCAACGAGTGTCCACCCAACTCGAAGAAGTGGTCGTGACGGCCGACCCGCTCGACCTTGAGCAACTCTGCCCACAGCGATGCAAGCTTGGTCTCTACTTCGCCCTCGGGGGCTTCGTAGGGACGCGTGGAGTACGCGTTGCTGTCCGGTGCCGGCAACGCCTTGCGATCCAGCTTGCCATTGGGGGTCAGTGGCAACGCCTCGAGGCGTACGTAGGCGGCTGGGACCATATAGGCTGGCAGTCGGGTTTGCAGGTGTGTGCGCAGGGCCTCGATGTCTGCGGTTTCGTTCGAATGTTGGGTGAAGTAGGCGACCAGGCGTTTGTCACCCGGTACGTCCTCCCGGGCCAGGACCACGGTTTCCTTGAGGTTTGGATACTGGGCGAGTTTGGCTTCGATCTCCCCCAGTTCGATGCGGAAACCACGGATCTTCACCTGGTCGTCGTTGCGGCCCAGGTATTCGATGTTGCCGTCTGGCAGGTAGCGGCCCAAGTCGCCGGTCTTGTACATCCGGGCATTCGCGTTGGTACTGAACGGATCCTTGAGGAATCGCTCGGCAGTGAGGTCGTCGCGATTGAGGTAGCCGCGAGCCACGCCGGCACCACCGATGTAGATTTCTCCTGGCACGCCCAGTGGCACCGGTTGCTGGTGCTCATCCAGCAAGTAGAACTGTGTATTCGCCACCGGCTTGCCGATGTGTGCGGCGAAACCATCCTCGCGGGCCATCGATACCCAACTGGAGTAGGTCGTGGTTTCCGAAGGGCCGTAGAGGTTGCACAGGCGTTTGACCTGGGTCTGTTCAAACAGCGCCTCCACCAGACTGCGCTTGAGTGCTTCACCGGCGACGTTGACCGTGTCGACGCCCTCACCCAGCCCGCCCGACTCCAGCAAGGCCTTGAGCGCCGAAGGTACGGTGTTGATGAGGGTGATGTCGTGCTCGCCCTGTTGCAGTTCCAGCACATTAGTGACGACTTCGATGCTGCCACCCGAAGTCAGCGGCGCGAAGCACTCATAGACCGCCAGGTCGAAGTTCAACGAGGTCGAGAACAGGGTTTTCCCTAAGGTTTCAGCATCGAACGAACGGTGCGCCCAAGTGAGGAAGTTCACCGTGTTGCGGTGTTCGATCATCACGCCCTTGGGCAGACCGGTCGAACCGGAGGTGTAGATCAGGTAGGCCAGATGCGCCGAAGTCAGCCCAGCAATTTCTGGATTCAAGGCGGACTCGTCCTGCCAGAGCCCGCTGTCGAGATTGATCACGGGCATCGACGCTTCTGCCAGCAATTCAAGGGTCGCCGCCTGCGCCAACACCGCCGCCGGAGCACTGTCCTTGAGCATGTAGGCAATCCGATCCAGCGGATACGCCGGATCCAACGGCACATAACCACCGCCCGCCTTCAGAATCGCCAGCAATCCCACGACCATGTCGATGCCACGTTCGACGCAGATCGCCACCCGCGAATCCGGCTGCACGCCCTGCTTGCGCAGGTAATGCGCCAACCGGTTGGCTCGCTCGTTCAGCTCGTGATAACTCAGGCGCTGCCCACCACGGATCACCGCAATGGCAGCCGGCGTGCGTTGCACCTGATCCTCGAACAACCCATGAATCGTCTGCTGCCGGGGGTAATCGGCTTCGGTGGCGTTGAACGTCACCAGCAATTGGTCACTTTCCGTGGCCGGCAGGATCGACAGCCGATGCAGCGGGGCTTCCGGCGTCTGCTCGAGCATCCGGACCAGGCTTTCCAGCGTATGCCGCACATAGCCACAAAGGCGCTGCGCACCAATGCGCGCGGGAGTCATGACGGAGAAACTGAACGCCTCGCCCTGATCATCCACCGACAACATCAACGGGTAGTTGGTCCGCTCTTCGCCACTGAGCACCTGGATACCGTTCCAGGCCGACAGCGCCTCGACCGAAACCGCCGTGGCGGTGTGGCGGTAGTTGAGCAAGGCACTGAACAACGGCGTCGGTGCCTCCACGCCGCTGCAGCGTTGCGCCAGTGCCAACGAGGCGTGCTCGTGGCCGAGCAAGGCGGTCAGTCGTTCATGAGTCGCCTTGACCCCGGAGCGCACAGCTTGCGCCCCCAGGCTTACCCGCAACGGCAAGGTATTGATGAACATCCCCAGTGCGCGATCGGCGCCCTCGCCGCCCTGCATCCGTCCGACCAGCACGGTGCCGAACACCACATCGTCCTTGCCCGACACCTTGCCCAGTACCTGCGCCCAGACCAGGTGATACAAGCTCGCCGCACTCACACCAAGCTGACGAGCCTGGACCCGCAACCGGCGACTCAGGTCAGCCTCGACGTCCTGGCGAACTTCCTCGATGCCGCTGCCATCACCTTGCACATCCTGCAAATCGAACGGCAACGTCGGTTCGTCGACATCGCCCAACATGTCGCGGAAGAACCCTTCATGGGCTTCGCGGCTCACACCCAAGCGAGCCTGGGCCACGTAGTTACGGTACGGCACCGACGCGGACAACCGGTGTGCCTGGCCGAGCATGTGCGCCTCGATTTCAGCCGACAGCACCGCCAGCGACGTGACATCGTCCACCAGGTGGTGGAACAACAGCATGCCCACCCAGCGTTGATTCGCCGGATCTTTTGCATAGGCAATCTGCATCATCGGTGCCTGGCGGATGTCCAGGCGATAGAACCGCGGGTCGAAACGCTGGTGCAACTGGGTGGCTATATCACCCGCGGCCGGATCCAGCGCAACCGACTCGAAACTCAATCGAGCGTCACGCCAAACCACTTGCATGGGCTCGGGCAAACCTTCCCAGAGCACCCCGGTGCGCAGGATATCGTGCCTGGCTATGACGGCTTGCAGCGCTTGGGCGAACTGTTCCAGGCGGGTGAAACTGTCAAAACCAAACATCACGTGTTGCAGGTAGGGATCGCCCTGGGCTGCGGCGAGGTGGTGATACAGGATTCCTTCCTGCAACGGCGCCAGGGCGTAGATGTCCTGGACGTTCGCTGCTCCACCCGGCACCCTCGCGACAATGTCATCGATGGAAGGCTGATCCAGCTCGGCCAACGGCAGCATGTCCGGGGTGATACGTGTGCAGCCATCCGGGATGCCGTTGAGCGGCACGGCGACTTCACGGTATCCGCCGACCGCGGCGGCCAGTGCCGCCAGCGTCGGCTGGCCGAACAAGACGCGCACATCGACGCTCAGCTGGACCTGGCGCATGCGCTCGATCATTTTCACGGCCAGCAACGAGTGGCCGCCCAGTTCAAAGAAATTGTCGTGACGACCGACCTGTTCGAGATTGAGCAAGTCCTGCCAGATCCCGGCGATGGCCGCTTCGACGTCGCCTTGCGGGGCTTCGTATTCCCGTGTAACCACTGAAGCCAGGTCCGGTGCCGGCAACGCCTTACGGTCCAACTTGCCATTTGGCGTCAGGGGCAAGACGTCAAGCCGCACATACGCGCTCGGCACCATGTATTCAGGCAATTGCCCTTGCAGGTGAGCCCGCAGGGTTTCGATGTCAGCAGTCTCATCGGCAGCATGCGTCGTGAAATAAGCCACCAGCCGTTTCTCGCCGGGCACCTCTTCACGGGCCAGCACCACGGCTTCCTTCACCGCGTCGTGTTGCGCCAGCCGCGCTTCGATCTCGCCCAACTCGATGCGGAAGCCGCGGATCTTCACCTGGTCGTCGTTGCGCCCCAGGTAATCGATGTTGCCGTCCGGCAAGTAGCGACCCAGGTCACCGGTCTTGTACATCCGCGCATTCGCAGCGCTGCTGAACGGATCCTTGAGAAAGCGCTCGGCAGTCAATTCCGGACGGTGCAGGTAACCCCGCGCCACCTGGACCCCGCCGATGTAAATCTCCCCGGCCACGCCCATGGGCACTGGCTGTCGATGGGCATCGAGCAGGTAGATCCGCGTGTTGGCAATCGGCTTGCCGATCGGCGTGCTGTCCGGTGTATCGGCGCCCGCGCAGTCCCACGCGGTCACATCCACCGCTGCTTCGGTCGGGCCGTACAGGTTGTACAGGCCGGTCTGCGGCAGTTGCGCCTTGAAGCGCCGCACCAGATGCCCCGGCAAGGCCTCGCCGCTGCACATCACCCGCACCAGACCTTCGCACTCGCTCGCCTCGCCATGGGCCAAGAACACATCGAGCATCGACGGCACAAAGTGCAACGTGGTGATGCCCTGGGTCTGGATCACCTCGCGCAGATACGCCGGATCGCGATGCCCACCAGGACGGGCCATCACCAGCCGCGCGCCGCTGAACAGCGGCCAGAAGAATTCCCACACCGACACGTCGAAGCTGAACGGGGTCTTTTGCAGCACGGCATCCGCGGCGCTCAAACCGTATTCGTCCTGCATCCACAACAGACGGTTGACCACCCCGCCGTGCTCGTTCATCACACCTTTGGGTAGGCCGGTCGAGCCCGAGGTGTAGATGACATAGGCCAAATGATTGGCATGCAGGCCATCGACCTGCGGATTGTCGGTTGGCTGCGCCGAGAAACCCTCCTCGTCGGCCGCGTCCAACAGCATGACCCGGGCAGCGGTACTCGGCAGGCTGGCCTGCAAGGCACGCTGGGTCAGCACCACCGTCGGCGCACTGTTTTCCAGCATGTAGGCCAGGCGCTCCAGCGGGTAATCCGGGTCGAGCGGCACATACGCCGCGCCGGACTTGAGGATGCCCAGCAGGCCGGCCACCATGCCCACGCCGCGCTCCACGCAGATGGCCACGCGGTCGTCCGGGCGGATGCCCAAGGCGATCAGGCGATGGGCGACCTGATTAGCGCGACGATTCAGTTGCGCGTAGCTCAGTTGTTCTTCGTCGGACACCACCGCTACCGCGTCCGGGCACGTATCAACACGTACCTCGAACAAACCGTGCAAGGTCAGGCCTTGCGGATAGTCGACCGCGGTGGCATTGAACGTTTCCAGCAGATGCTGACGCTCGGCGTTGGGCAGGCTCGTGAGTTCGCACAGGGGTGTATCCGGCGCCTGTTCCAGTGCAGTGACCAGGTTTTCAAGGGTGGTCTGCATGTACTCGCCGACACGTTGCGCGCCGGTCCCGGCAAGCGCCTGTACCACCAGGCTGAAGCCCTCGCCCTCGCCCTCATCGTCCACGGCCAGCGCCAGGGGGTAATTGGTCCGCTCTTCACCGCCAATCGACTCGATGCCTTGCCACGCCGTCAGCGCCTGCGCGGTCACCTCGACCCCGCAATGGCGATAGTTGAGCATCGAACTGAACAACGGTGTCGGTGCAACCACACCACTGCAGCGCTGCGCCAGGGCCAGCGGGGCATGCTCATGGCCCAGCAGGCCGGTCAGCCGCTTGTGGGTGGCCTTCACGCCGTCGTACACACCGTGCCCGCCCAGGCTAACCCGCAATGGCAGGGTGTTGATGAACATGCCCAGGGCCCGATCAGCGCCCTCGCCGCCCTGCATCCGCCCCAACAGCACAGTGCCGAAGACCACTTCGTCGCGACCACTGACACGGCCCAGCACCTGGGCCCAGGCCAGGTGCATCACACTCGCCGCACTGACGCCCAACTGACGGGCCTGCACGCGAAGGCGGCGACACAAACCCGCCTCCACCGCCAGTTTCACTTCCTCGACACCGGAGCCATCGCCTTGCACATCCTGCAGACCGAACGGCAGGGTCGGCTCTTCGATGTCGCCGAGCATCTCGCGGAAAAACGCTTCATGTTCCTGCTGGCCGACACCCAGGCGCGCCTGGGCCACATAATTGCGGTAAGGCACCGCAGCGCCCAGTTCGTGAGCCTTGCCCAGCAGATGAGCCTGCATCTCGCGTTCCAGGGTTTCCAGCCCGGTATGGTCCAGCACCATATGGTGGAACAACAGCATCGCCACCCAGCGCTGGTTGGCCTCGTCTTCGGCGATGGCCAGGCGCAGCATCGGCGCCTGACGCACATCCAGCCGGTAATGCCGGGCATCGAAACGCTCATACAACCGGGCAACGGTGTCCCCGTGACCCGGCTCCAGCTCATCGACGCTGAGTCGAGCCTGTCGCCATACGATCTGTACCGGCTCGTCGAGGCTTTCCCAGACCATCGAGGTCCTGAGGATCTCGTGGCGGTCGATCACCCGTTGCAACGCCTGGGTAAAGTCATCCAGGCGGGCACGACTGTCAAAACCGAACAGCGTCTGCAGCACGTAGGGATCACCCTCTTTTGCCGTCAGATGGTGATACAAAATGCCTTCCTGCAACGGCGCCAGCGGGTAGATATCCTGGACGTTACTCGCCCCGCCCGGCACGCTCGCCACAATCCGATCGATCGACTCCTGGCTCAATACCGCCAGCGGCAACATGTCCGGGGTGATTCGTTCACAACCTTCGACGATGACGTTGGCCGGCACCACCACCTCACGGTGCCCACCCACCGCAGCAGCCAGCGCTCGCAGGGTCGGCTGATTGAACAAGACCCGCACGTCCACCGACAGCTCGACCTGGCGCATCCGCTCGATCAGTCTCATCGCCAGCAGCGAATGACCGCCCAGCTCGAAGAAGTTGTCGTGACGGCCGATCCGCTCCACTTTCAACAATTCCGCCCACATGCCGGCCAACGTCTGCTCGACCTCACCCAGGGGCGCCTCGTAGGCCTGGCTGGCATACGCCTCGGCCAGGGGCACCGGCAAGGCTTTGCGGTCCACCTTGCCGTTCAGCGTCAAGGGGAAAACCGGCAGCATCACGAACGCGGCGGGTACCATGTATTCGGCCAGGGAGGCAGACAATTGCTCGCGCAACGCGGCAACGGTCAGCGTGACCTGAGGCTGGGCAATGACATAGGCCACCAGGCGCTTCTCGCCCGGCTCGTCGGCCCGCACTAGCACCACGGCGTCTTTCACACCGTCACAGGCGACGAGTTTGGCCTCGATTTCGCCCAGCTCGATACGGAAACCGCGGACCTTGACCTGATCGTCGTTACGCCCCAGGCACTCCAAGCTGCCTTCCGGCAGCCAGCGACCCAGGTCACCTGTGCGGTACAGCAACGCGCCGGGATCATGGCTGAACGGATCAGCGATGAATTTCTCTGCGGTCAGGTCCGCTCGGTTCAGGTAACCCTTAGCCACGCCCTGGCCGCCGATGTATATCTCGCCAACCACACCCAATGGCGCCAGTTGCTGCCGCGTGTCGAGCACATAGACCTGGGTGTTGGATATCGGCCCACCAATGGGCACGCTTTGCGCGTCCGCAGCCACGACCTTCACTTCCAGGGTGGTGGCGTAGGTGGTGGTTTCGGTCGGACCGTAGCAGTGCACCAGGCGCAAACCGGGCGCCAGGCTCAACAAACGCTGGAAGGACGCCACGTCGGCACGTTCGCCGCCGCACAACAGGATGCGCAAGCCGCCGATGGCCTCGGGAATCAGTTGCACATACTGGTTGAAAATGGCCGTGGTCACGAACAACACCGTGACGCCCGCCTCGCCCAGTACCCGGGCAAACCGCGAAGGTTCGAGCAGGGATTCATGGTCGATCACCACCACTTGCCCGCCATTGAGCAGCGCCCCCCAGACATCCATGGTGCTGGCGTCGAAGGCCGGGTTGGACGCAAAGGCGATCCGGTCGTGCGCATTGAAATCGGCGTAGCCGTTGTTGATCACCAGCCGGTTGATCGCCCGATGGGGCACCAGGACGCCCTTGGGCTGCCCAGTGGAGCCCGAGGTGTACATGATGTAGGCAATCGATTCGCTGGACTGCTTCAGTGCCGGGTTGTCAGTCATTTCTGGCGTATCCAGCGTGTCCAAGTCGACGCGACGCGCACCCTCGGGGACCACCTCGGAACTGAAAGTCAGCAAAAACTTCGCCTGGCAATCTTCCAGCATGAAGCCCTGGCGCTCCAGCGAGGCGTTGCGATCCAGCGGCACATAGGCTGCCGCACACTTGAGGATCGCCAATTGACTGGTGAGCAGGTCGATCGAACGTGGCAACAGGATCGCGACACAGTCGTCCGGCTGCACACCCAGTCCAAGCAGGTAATGGGCCAGGCGATTCGCCCGCTCGTTCAACTCCCCGTAACTCACTTGGTGCTGCCCATGCACCACCGCAATCGCCTGCGGCAGTTGCGCCGCCTGGGCCTCGAACAGCGCCAGGACGGTCTGGTCCTGCGGATAAGGCCGCTGGGTGGCGTTGAAATCCACCAGCAGCTGGTTGCGTTCGGTTTCCGGCAGAATCTCCAGGCGGTTGAGCGGTGTTTGTGGGGCTTGCTCAAGCGCTTGCACCAGGCTCTCAAGCGCAGTGCCCATGTACACGCAAATACGCTCCGCGCCTATCCCCTGTGCGACCAAGGCGCTCAGCATGAAACCTTCGCCCAGGTCATCCACTGAGAGGGTCAGCGGGTAGTTCGTACGCTCCTCGTTGCCGAGAATTTCCATGCCTTGCCAGGCGTTCATAGCCTCGCCCGAGGTCGGACCGGCCGCGCTGTGCCGGTAGTTCAGCAGCGCACTGAACAGCGGGGCCGGTGAGGCCACGCCGCTGCAGCGCTGGGCCAGGGCCAGCGATGCATGTTCGTGGCCGAGCAAGGCGGTCAGCCGCCCATGGGTGCTCTTGACCCCGGCGCGCACGCCCTGTTCATCCAGATTGACCCGCAATGGCAAGGTATTGATGAACATGCCAAGGGCCCGGTCGGCGCCCTCGCCACCTTGCATCCGGCCCATCAGCACGGTGCCGAACACCACGTCCTCGCGTCCGGACAACCGTCCAAGCACCTGCGCCCAGGCCAAATGATGCAGGCTGGCCGCACTTACCCCGAGCTGCCGCGCCTGGGCCCGCAACCGGCGGCTCAAGCCGACGTCCACCGCAAGCTTCGCCTCTTCGATACCGCGACCGTCACCCTGGACCTGCTGCAAGCCCAAGGGCAGCGTCGCTTCGTCGACGTCGCCGAGCATGTCGCGGAAAAACGCCTCGTGCTCTTCTTCGCTGACGCCCAGGCGCGCCTGGGCCACATAGTTTCGGTACGGCATCGCCTCGGCCAATTGATCGGCCTGGCCGAGCAGGAGCATCTGCATTTCCTGTTGCACTACGTCCAGCGCGGTATGGTCCAGGGCAATGTGGTGGAACAGGAGCATCGCCACCCAGCGCTGGTTGACCGGGTCATGGGCATAGCGCAGGCACATCAGTGGGGCCTGGCGAATATCCAGGCGATGATGACGGGAGTCGAAGCGCGCATGCAGTTGGATCACCGCGTCAGCGTCTTCAGCTTTCAGCGCGAGGGCTTCGACGCTCAACAGCGCCTTGCGCCAGACCACTTGTATCGGCTGCTCCAGCCCCTCCCATAGCACCGCTGTGCGCAGAATATCGTGACGATCGATCACGCCCTGCAGCGCCTGGGCGAAAGCCTCGAGACGCGCCTCGTTGTGGAAGGCAAACATCGCCTGCAACACATAGGGGTCGCCCTGCCGGGCCGAAATATGGTGATAGAGGATGCCTTCCTGCAGCGGCGCCAGTGGGTAGATGTCCTGCACGTTGGGCGCACCGCCCGGCACCGTGGCGACGATCAGGTCGATAGCCTCCTGGGTCAACGGCGCCAGCGGCAGCATGTCAGGGGTGATCCGCTCACAACCGGGCGTGATCCCGTTGGCCGGGACCTCGATCTCATTGCCGCCACCCACCGCTGCGGCCAGTGCCGCCAGGGTCGGCTGGCCGAACAGCACGCGGACATCCGCACTCAACCCGACCTGGCGCATCTGCTCGATCAGGTTGACGGCCAGCAAGGAGTGACCACCCAGCTCGAAGAAATGATCGTGCCGCCCGACGCGCTCGACGTTGAGGACTTGTCGCCACAGGCGGGCCAGGATGATTTCGGTTTCGCCCACGGGAGCTTCGTAGCCACGGCTGATGATCGAAGCCTGGTCCGGCGCCGGCAAGGCTTTGCGGTCAAGCTTGCCGTTGGCGGTCAGCGGCAAGGCATCGAGGCGCACATAGGCGGCCGGTACCATGTAGTCCGGCAGGCGGGTTTGCAGATAAGTGCGCAGGGCTTCGATATCCGCCGCGTCATCGGGGTCGTGCAGTGTGAAATAGGCCACCAGGCGTTTCTCGCCGGGAACGTCTTCGCGAACCAGCACCGCCGCTTCCTTCACGTTATCGTGTTGTGCCAGGCGGGCTTCGATCTCCCCCGGCTCGATACGAAAACCACGGATTTTCACCTGGCCATCGTTACGGCCCAGGTACTCGATGTTGCCGTCGGCCAGGAAACGTCCCAGGTCACCCGTGCGGTACATCAGCGCCTGCGCCGTCTGGCTGAACGGGTCGACCAGGAATTTCTCGGCGGTCAGCTCGGGCCGGTTCAAATAGCCTTTCGCGACCCCCATGCCACCGATATAAAGCTCGCCGGGCACGCCTAGCGGCACCGGCCGCTGCTGCGAATCCAGCAGGTAGACCCGGGTATTGCCCAAGGGACGACCAATCGGGATGCTACCCTCGCCGACCGTCTTGATCTCGTAGGTGGTGGTGAAGGTGGTGGCTTCGGTCGGACCGTAACCGTTGAGCAGATGAGCCGGGGCGCCCTCTTTCAGGACGCGACCGATCACCGCTGGGTCGAGCACATCGCCACCGACGATCAGGTAGCGCAACTGCGCGAACACCGTCATCAGGCCAGCCGCGTATTGATGGAACAGGCCGGCGGTCATCCACAACACGCTGACCGATTGCTCGCGCAGCAGTGCAGCAAAGCGCTCCTGGGACAACAGCACATCCTGCTCGACCACCACCACACAGCCGCCGTTGAGCAACGGTGCCCAGACGTCGAGGGTGCTGGCATCGAACGCCGGGTTGGAGGCAAAGGCCACCCGGTCCTGTTCGTTGAAGTCGGCGTAACCGTTGTTGATCACCAACCGACTGATCGCCCGGTGCGGCACCAGCACGCCTTTTGGCGTGCCCGTGGAACCCGAGGTGTACATGATGTAGGCCGGCGCTTCGCTCGACTGGGGCCGCAGCCCGGCGTGGGCCGGCTGCTGGGAAAGGTCAAGGATGTCCAGGTCCACCCGGGGCACTGGTGGCGCCAGCACTTCGGTGCTGTGGGTCAAGGCCAGCACCGCGCGGCTGTCCTGGATCATGAACTGCTGGCGTTCGGCGGGCGCGTTGACGTCCAGCGGCAGGTACACCGCCGCGCACTTGAGGACCGCCAACTGACTGATCAACAGATCCAGCGAACGTGGCAGCAGCAGTGCCACGGTTTCACCGGCTTGCAGGCCAAGGCCGATCAGATGACCGGCCAGGCGTTCGGCTTGGGTGTCCAGCTCACGGTAAGTCAGGGTTTGTCCGGCCTGCACCGCTGCCGGCGCGTCCGGACGGGCTTCGGCCTGCGCCTGGAACAAGGCATGAATCAGCTGCTCCCGGGGATAATCGCGCTCGGTGTCGTTGAACGCCAGCACCACCCGTTCACGCTCCACTGCCGGCAGGAACGACAGGCTGTTGAGTCTGGAGCCGGGCGCAGACTCCAAGGCATCCACCAGGCTTGCAACGGCGGCCTGCATGTAATTGCCGACGCGCTGCGCGCCGATCGGCACGCTGGCCTGCACCGTCAAGGCAAAGTCATCGGAGAAATCATCCACCGAGAGGATCAGCGGGTAGTTAGTGCGCTCTTCCGCGCTCAGGGCTTGGATCCCGTCCCAAGCCAGGCTGACGTCCGCCGGGAGGACTTGGGCCGCGCTGGCGCTGTGACGGTAGTTCAACAACGCACTGAACAGCGGCGCCGGCGCCGCCACACCACTGCAACGTTGCGCCAGGGCCAGGGAGGCGTATTCGTGGCTGAGCAGGCTGCTCAGCCAGCCGTGGGTGCTCTTCACTCCATCGCGCACGCTCTGCGCCCCCACGTCCACGCGCAACGGCAAGGTATTGATAAACATACCCAGCGCCCGGCTCATGCTTTCGCCGGCCTGCATGCGACCCAGCATCACCGTGCCGAACACCACGTCCTCACGGCCCGAGACGCCGCCCAGCACCTGCGCCCAGGCCAGGTGAAAGAGACTCGCCGCGCTCACACCGAGCTGTCGCGCTTGCCCGCGCAGGCGCCGACTGAGGTCTGGGGCCAGGGTCAGATGGCTTTCTTCGATGGCACTGCCGTCGCCCAGCACATCCTGTTGGCCGAAGGGTAAGGTCGGCTCCTCGACGTCGCCCAGCATCTCCCGGAAGAACGCCTCGTCAGCCTGCCGCTGGCCAGCCTGGCGGGTCCGCGCGACATAGTTGCGGTAAGGAATCGCGGGCTGCAGTTGTGCGGCCTGCCCCATCAGGTAAGCCTGCATTTCACTCTGCACAACCATCAGGGCTTCGTGGTCGAGGGCCATGTGGTGGAACAACAGCATGGCGACCCAGCGCTGGTTGGCCGTGTCTTCGGCGACGACCAGCAACAGCAGCGGCGCCTGGCTGATATCCAGGCGATAGTGCCGGGGATCGAACCGCGCCTGCAATTGCGTCATCACGTCGCCCTCGATAAGGTCGGCGCTGATGTCCTTGACTCCCAGCTGGGCCCCACGCCAGACCACTTGAACCGGCTCTTCCAGCCCTTCGCGGACGATGGCGGTGCGCAGAATGTCGTGACGATCGATCACGCTTTGCAAGGCATCGACAAAATCCGTCAGGCGCTCGCGCCGGGCAATACTGAACTGCGCTTGCAAGACATAAGGGTCGCCCTGGGTGGCCGTCAGGTGGTGATAAAGAATCCCCTCCTGCAACGGCGCCAGCGGGTAGATGTCCTGCACATTGGCCGCCCCGCCCGGCACGGTGGCCACGATGCGGTCGATGGCCGGCTGATCCAGGGTCACCAGCGGTAGCATCGCCGGCGTGATGTGCACGCAACCGGCAGGGATGGCATTGACGGGAATGTCGATTTCACTGCCCTTGCTGGCATCGTATTGCCCGGCCTGGATCAACGCGATCAACGCGGTTTTGTGCTCGCGCAACAAGGCCAATACCGCAGGCTCGCTCAGCGACTGTTTCCGGCCCCGTACCACGAGCTGATCGCCCTTGACTGATAGCTGTACGTCTTTTTCTTTTAGTGTCGCCAACAGTTCGATCACACTCACAGGACAATCTCCATTTTTTCTGTCGTTGCCGCGTATTCCGAGAGCGTGGGCTGCTCGAATAACGTCCGCACATCCGCTTCCATGCCTTCCTGGCGCATCCGCTCCATCAGGCTGACGGCGAGCAAGGAGTGCCCGCCCAGTTCGAAGAAGTGATCGTGACGGCCGACACGCTCTACGTTGAGCACTTCAGCCCACAGCTGGGCCAGTGTGATTTCGGTTTCGCCGATGGGCGCTTCATAGCCACGGCTGATGAGTGAATCCAGGCCCGGTACCGGCAGCACCTTGCGGTTGAGCTTGCCGTTGGGCGTCAGCGGCATGGCGTCCAGGTAGACGTAGGCCACCGGCACCATGAAGGCTGGCAGTTGTGCTTGCAGGTACGTGCGCAGCGCTTCGATGTTCAGCGCTTCATCTGGCGAGTATTGGGTGAAATAAGCCACCAGGCGTTTTTCGCCCGGTACGTCTTCACGGGCCAGCACTGCAGCTTCCTTCACCGCCTCGTGCTGGGCGAGCTTGGCTTCGATCTCGCCCAGTTCGATACGGAAACCGCGGATTTTCACCTGATCATCGTTGCGCCCCAGGTACTGCAGCGTGCCGTCGGGCAACCAGCGCCCGATGTCGCCCGTCTTGTACAAGCGGGCGTCGGCCTGGCCATAGAACGGGTCCGCCATGAAACGTTCGGCGCTGAGTTGCGGCAGGTTGAGGTAACCGCGCGCCACACCGACACCGCCGATGTGGATCTCGCCGGGCACCCCCACCGGCAGCAACTGACCATGGCCGTCCAGCACGTGCAATTGCATGTTGCGGATCGGCTTGCCAATCGGAATCGACTGGTCCCGGTAGGTTTCCAGGTCGGTATCAGCGGTGTGCCAGGCGACCACGTCACTGCACTCGGTCGGGCCGTAGCTGTTGATCACTGTCGGCCGTGGCTGTGGCAGTTTCTCCAGCATGCCGACCTGGATCGGCTCACCGCCCAGGACCACCCGTTGCAGGCAAGCCAGTGCCTGCTGATCGTCGGCGTCCACCAGCGCATGGAAAGCGCTCGGCGACATGTTGAGGTGGGTAATCCCGGCGTCGGCGATCTGGGCGACGATGGCACGGGGGTTGAAGGGTTCTTCGGCCAAGTGCAGCGCAGCACCGACCATCAGCGGCGCCAGGATGTTCTTCTGGGTCAGGTCGAAGTTATAGGAAGACGCCAGGAGCACCGCATCGCCGGCATGGAACGCCAGGTCATCGAGGTACCAGTCCAGCAGGTTGCCCAGGCCACGCCGCTCGACCATCACGCCTTTAGGCAGCCCGGTGGAGCCGGAGGTGTAGATCACATAGGCGAGATGGGCCGGTGTCAGGTCCGTCACATGCGGGTTGTGATCCGGCTCGTCTTGCCACGGGCCGGCATCCAGGTCGATCAGCGGCACCTGAGCGTGCGACAGGAGCGCCCGGGTGCCTGCCTGCGTCAGCACCGCAACCGGCGCGCTGTCTTGCAACATGAACGCAATGCGCTCAGCCGGGTAGGCCGGATCCAGCGGCACATAACCGCCACCCGCCTTGAGCACCGCCAGCAGCCCGACCACCATGTCAACGCTGCGCTCGACGCAGATCGCCACGCGCGAATCCGGCGCCACTCCCTGCTTGCGCAGGTAATGGGCCAGGCGGTTGGCCCGTTCATTGAGCTGGCGATAGCTCAACCGTTGCTCACCTCCCAGCACCGCCAAGTCGTCCGGCGTGCGCTGTACCTGCGCCTCGAACAACGCCTCAATAGCCTGTTGTTCCTGTGGACCGTCGGCTTCGTGGGTATTGAATTCGGCCAGCAGTTTGAGGCGCTCGCCGGGTGGCAGGATCGACAACTGATGCAGCGGCGCTTGGGGGGCCTGTTCGAGCATCTCGATCAGATTCTCCAGCGTCTGCTGTACATAGCCGCAAATCCGCTGCGCACCAATGCGCGCCGGGGTCATGACGCTGAAGCTGAACGCCTCGCCCTGGTCGTCCACCGCCAACGTCAGCGGGTAGTTGGTCCGTTCTTCGCCACTGAGCACTTGCATACCGTCCCAGGCCGACAGCGCCTCGGCGGAGGTGATCGCGCCGGTGTGACGATAGTTGAGCAAGGCACTGAACAACGGCGTCGGCGCCTCCACGCCGCTGCAGCGTTGCGCCAGCACCAGCGAGGCATGCTCGTGGCCCAGTAACGCGGTCAGCCGCGCATGGGTCGCCTTCACGCCAGCACGGACAGCGGTTTGCCCCAGGCTCACCCGCAACGGCAGCGTATTGATGAACATGCCCAGTGCGCGGTCGGCGCCCTCACCGCCCTGCATCCGCCCGACCAGCACGGTGCCGAACACCACGTCATCCTTGCCCGACACCTTGCCCAGCACTTGTGCCCAGACCAGGTGATACAAGCTCGCCGCGCTCACACCGAGCTGGCGCGCCTGGGTCCGCAACCGGCGACTCAGGTCGGCCGCGACCTCCTGGCGAACTTCCTCGATGCCGCTGCCATCGCCTTGCACATCCTGCAAGCCGAAGGGCAATGTCGGCTCGTCGACGTCGCCGAGCATGTCGCGGAAAAACTTTTCGTGGGCCTCGCGGCTCACACCCAAACGGGCCTGGGCCACGTAGTTGCGGTACGGCACCGAGGCCGGCAAGCGTTGCGCCTGGCCGAGCAGGTGCGCCTCGATCTCGGCGGACAGCACTGCCAGCGACGTGGCGTCGTCCACCAGGTGATGGAACAGCAGGATGCCCACCCAGCGTTGGTTCGCCGGGTCTTGTGCATACGCGACCCGCATCAGCGGCGCCTGGCGGATGTCCAGCCGATAGTGCCGAGGGTCGAAACGCTGATGCAGCTGCGTGGCCACATCGCCCGCCGCCAGGTCCAGCTCGACCGGCTCGACCGGCAGGCGCGCCTCACGCCAGACCACCTGCATGGGCTCGGCCAAGCCTTCCCAGAGCACACCGGTGCGCAGAATGTCGTGCCGGGCGACGACGGCTTGCAGCGCCTGGGTGAAATGGTCCAGGCGCGTGAAGCTGTCGAACGCGAACATTACGTATTGAAGATAGGGATCGCCCTGGGTGGCCGCCAGGTGGTGGTACAAAATCCCCTCCTGCAACGGCGCCAAGGCGTAGATGTCCTGCACATTGCCTATGCCACCCGGGACCATCGCCACCACGCGGTCGATCTCGTCCTGGCTCAAGGTCGCCAGCGGCAACAGGTCCGGCGTGATCCGTTGGCAATCCAACGCAATACGATTGACCGGCACCACGACTTCCGTTTGCCCGCCGACCGCGGCGGCCAGGGCCGCCAGTGTCGGTTGGCCGAACAGCACCCGAACATCGGCACTCAACCCCGCGTGGCGCATGCGTTCGATCAGCTTAACGGCCAACAGCGAGTGCCCGCCCAACTCGAAGAAGTTGTCGTGACGGCCGATTCGCTCAAGGTCCAGCAGGTCTTGCCAGATCGCGGCGATGACGGTCTCGGCGTCGCCTTGCGGCGGTTCGTATTCGCGGGCCGCCACCGACGACTGATCCGGCGCCGGCAATGCCTTGCGGTCGAGCTTGCCGTTAGTAGTCAACGGGAATGCGGCGAGGACCACGAACGCGCTCGGCACCATGTACTCCGCCAACGACGCGAGCAACTGGGTCCGCAGGTCGGCGGCCGAGAGAGCGGCGCCTTCTGCGGCGATGACATAGGCCACCAGGCGCTTATCGCCCGGCTCGTCTTCACGGGCAATGACCACCGCCTCGCTGACGCCCTCGCACGTCGCCAACGTCGCTTCGATCTCGCCCAGCTCGATACGGAAGCCACGGATCTTCACCTGGTCGTCGTTGCGGCCCAGGTATTCGATGCTGCCGTCGGCCATTCGGCGTCCGAGGTCGCCGGTCCTGTACAGACGCGCGCCCTCACACCCGCTCAAGGTGTCGACGATAAAGCGTTCCCGGTTAAGCTCGGGACGATTCAGGTAACCCCGCGCCACACCCGCGCCGCCCACGTACATTTCCCCGACCACACCCACTGGCACCGGCTCGCGCCGGGCATCTAGCACATGCAGTTGCAGATCAGGAATGCGCTTGCCGATGGGGCTGACGCCGACCCGCTGCGCGTCGGCCGCTTCAAGCGCATGGTAAGTCACATGCACCGTCGTTTCGGTGATGCCGTACATGTTGACCAGTTGCGTCCGGGCATTGGTCTCGCGGGCATACCACGGCTTGAGGATCCCGGTTTCCAGCGCTTCCCCACCAAAAATAACCTGGCGCAGGTTGTGGTTGCGGTCGCTCTCGCCCTGGGCCGCAATCAACTGGCGGAACGCACTGGGCGTCTGGTTCAGCACCGTGACACCGGCTTCGCACAACAGTGCGTAGCAGTCTTGTGGAGAACGACTGACCAGTTGCGGCACCACCAACAAGCGGCCGCCATGGGTCAATGCGCCCCAGATTTCCCAGACCGAGAAATCGAAGGCAAACGAGTGGAACAAAGCCCACACGTCTTGCGGGCCAAAATCAAACCAGGGTTGCGTGGCCGAGAACAGGCGCGCGACGTTACGGTGCTCGACCATCACGCCCTTGGGCAAGCCAGTGGAACCCGAGGTATAGATGACATAGGCCAGTTGCGACGACGTCTGCCCTGGCACTTGAGGATTGGCCTCGGACTGGCTGTGCAACGCAGCGCCATCGAGGTCGATCACCCGCCCGGACTCTTCAGCCAGCCGCTCACGGGTGGCGCCGTGCACCACGATTGCCACGGGCGTGCTGTCTTCGAGCATGTAGGCGATGCGCTCCGCCGGATAGGCGGGATCCAGCGGCACATAACCGGCACCGGACTTCAGGATGCCCAGCAGGCCCACAATCATGTCCAGGCCACGCTCGACACAGATCGCGACCCGATCATCCGGACGGATGCCCAGCGACAGCAGGCGATGGGCGAGCTGGTTGGCCCGGGCGTTGAGTTCGCCGTAAGTCAGCGTGCGATCCTCGAATACCACCGCCACCGCGTCGGGCCGAGTCGCCGCCTGTGCCTCGAACTGCTGATGGATCAAGGCATCATGGGCATACACGGCGTCTGCGGTGTTCCAGGTTTCGAGCAACTGGCGACGCTCCGCCGGCGGCAACACCGCCAGGCTGTGCATCGGCGTTTGCGGCGCGTGTTCCAGGCTATCCACCAGACTGTGCAGGGCAACCTGCATATAGTCGCAGATGCGTTGCCCACCGATCCGGGATTCGACCTGCACCGTCAGGCTGAAGCCTTCTCCCAGGTCATCGACGTTCAGTGTCAGCGGATAGTTGGTGCGCTCTTCACTGGACAACATGTACATGCCGTTCCAGGCCGACAACACCTCATCGGTCACCTGGATCGAACTGTGCCGGAAGTTCAACAGCGCACTGAACAGCGGCGCTGGCGAGGCCACGTCACTGCAACGCTGGGCCAGCGCCAGGGACGCATGCTCATGCCCCAACAACCCGGTCAGCCGCCCATGGGTCATCTTCACGGCATCACGCACACTTTGTCCGTCCACGGGCACGCAGATCGGCAAGGTGTTGATGAACATGCCCAGCGCCCGGTCAGCCCCGTCGCCGCCCTGCATCCGGCCCAGCAAGACCGTACCGAAGACCACTTTCTCCTGGCCCGAGGCCAAGGCCAGGACCTGGGCCCAGGCCAGATGGACCAGGCTCGCGGCACTCACGCCGAGCTGCCGGGCTTGAGAACGCAGGCGCAGGCTCAGGGCCTCATCGACCAACGCCTTCACTTCCTCGATACCGCGCCCGTCGCCCTGTACCTGGGCCAAGCCGAAGGGCAGCGTCGGTTCATCGATCCCGCCGAGCATCTCGCGGAAAAACGCTTCATGTTCCTGTTCGCTCGCACCCAAGCGGGCCTGGGCCACGTAATTGCGGTAAGGCACCGCTTCGGTCAGTTGTTCGTCCTGCCCCAGCAGGTACAGCTGCATCTCATGCTGCATCACGTCCAGGGCGGTATGGTCCAGCGCCATGTGATGGAACAGCAGGATCGCCACCCAGCGATCCTGGGCTTCGTCCCGTGCGTAAGCCAGGTGCAACAACGGTGCCTGGCCCAAATCGAGGCGATAGTGTCGCGCGTCGAACCGCTGGCCGAGGTACGTGGCGATATCGCCCGCCGTGGCATCCGGTTCAATGCATTGCGGAACCAGCACGACCTGGCGCCAGACCACCTGCACCGGCTCGTCCAGGCCTTCCCAGACCACGCTGGTGCGCAGGATGTCGTGGCGATCGATCACCACCTGCAGCGCGCCAACGAACGCATCGAGGCGTTCACGGTTGTCGAAGGCGAACTGCGTCTGCAACACATAGGGGTCGCCCTGCTCGGCGGCCAAGTGGTGATAGAGGATGCCTTCCTGCAACGGTGCCAGCGGGTAGATGTCCTGGACGTTGCGAGCGCCACCCGGCACGGTCGCGACCAGTTGGTCGATGGCTGCCTGGGTCAGGCTGATCAGCGGCAGCATGTCCGGGCTGATGTGTTCGCAATCGGCCGGGATGCAGTTCGCCGGAACACGGATTTCCTTGCCGCTACCGATGGCCGCCGCCAACGCGGCCAGGGTCGGTTGGCTGAACAGCACGCGCACGTCAGCACTCAAGCCCACCTGGCGCATGCGTTCGATCAAGGTAACCGCTACGAGTGAGTGGCCACCCAGTTCAAAGAAGTGATCGTGACGGCCAACCTGTTCGACCTTGAGCACTTCGGCCCACAGCCGAGCCAATGTCTGTTCGACCTCCCCCAGTGGCGCTTCGTATTCACGACTGGCATAGGCTTCGGCATCCGGCGCAGGCAGCGCGCGACGGTCCAGCTTGCCGTTGGCGGTTAGGGGAAAGGACGGCAACACCACGAAGGCGCTGGGCAGCATGTAGTCGGCCAGCGATGCGGCCAGCTCGGCGCGCAGATCCTGCACCGACAAGGTGAAATCCGATTCAGGGATCACATAGGCCACCAGACGTTTCGGACCCGCGTCGTCCTGTCGCGCCAGCACCACCGCGTCTTTCACGCCCGCGCACTGACCCAGCCGGGCTTCGATTTCCCCCAGCTCGATACGGAAACCGCGGATCTTCACCTGGTCGTCGTTACGCCCCAGGTAGTCGACCGTGCCGTCCGCGCGCCAGCGCGCCAGGTCGCCGGTGCGGTAGAGCAAGGCCTCCGGATCGGCACTGAACGGGTCGACGATAAATTTCTCGGCGGTCAGCTCGGGACGGTTCAGATACCCCTTCGCCACACCATCGCCACCGATGTACAGCTCGCCCGCCACGCCGATGGGCACTGGCTGCTGATTGACGTCCAAGACATAGACGCGGGTGTTGCCGATGGGCCGGCCAATCGGGATTCCTCCCTCGCCCACGCTGTGGATTTCGTGAGTGGTGGTGAAGGTGGTGGCTTCGGTTGGGCCGTAACCGTTGAGCAGATGAGCCGGTGCGCCGTCCTTGAGGACACGCCCGATCACCGCTGGGTCGAGCACATCGCCACCGACGATCAGGTAGCGCAACTGAGCGAACACCGTCATCAGACCAGCCGCGTACTGATGGAACAGGCCGGCGGTCATCCACAACACGCTGACCGATTGCTCGCGCAACAGTGCAGCAAAGCGCTCCTGGGACAGCAGCACGTCCTGCTCGACCACCACAACGCAGCCGCCGTTGAGCAACGGTGCCCAGACGTCGAGGGTGCTGGCGTCGAAGGCTGGATTGGAGGCAAAGGCCACCCGATCCCCGGCGTTAAAGTCCGCATAACCGTTGTTGATCACCAGGCGATTGATCGCCCGGTGTGGCACCAGCACGCCTTTGGGTGTACCGGTGGAACCGGAGGTGTACATCACGTAGGCGACCGATTCGGCGCTTTGCATCAGGTCAAGGTCGTCGCCAGCTTCGTCCAGCGCGACGGTATCCAGGTCCACCCGCAGCGTGTTGTCAGGCACCGTAGCCGTGCTCAGCGCCAACAGGATTTGCGCCCCGCTGTCCTGCACCATGAACTGTTGGCGTTCCAGAGGCGCGCTGATATCCACCGGCACATAGACGGCGGCGCACTTGAGGATCGCCAACTGGCTGGCCAGCAACTCAATCGAACGCTGCAGCCCAATCGCCACCCGATCGCCCGGTTGAATCCCCAGGCCGATCAGATGACGGGCCAGGCGATTGGCCCGGCTATTCAACTCGGCGTAAGTCAGGCGCTGTTCGTTGTACACGACGGCCATGGCATCCGGACGCGCCTTGGCCTGGGCCTCGAACAAACCATGGACGGTCCTGTCCTGCGGATAGCGACGCGTGGTGGCGTTGAAATCCACCAGCAACTGGCGCCGCTCGGCAGACGGCAGGATCGATACGCTGTTCAACGGCGTTTGCGGCGCCTGTTCCAGCGCTTGCACCAGATGTTCCAGGGCAATGTTCATGTAGACACACATCCGCTGCGCACCGATCTGCGGCACGGCCAGCGCCGTCAGGCTGAAACCTTCGCCCAGGTCATCCACCGACAGGGTCAGCGGGTAATTGGTACGCTCTTCGTTGCTCAGCAGCCCGATGCCTTCCCAAGCCGCCAGGGCCTCACTCGAGACCGCGGCCACTGAGCCTGCGCTGTGGCGGTAATTGAGCAAGGCGCTGAACAGCGGCATCGGTGCGGCCACGCCGCTGCAACGCTGGGCCAAGGCCAGCGAGGCATGTTCGTGCCCCAACAGCCCGGTCAGGCGAACGTGAGTGGCTTTCACACCGTCACGCACACCTTGGGTACCGACATCCACCCGCAATGGCAACGTATTGATGAACATGCCCAACGCACGATCGGCACCGTCGCCGCCCTGCATCCGCCCCATCAACACGGTGCCGAATACCACGTCCTGCTTGCCGGCCACGTGTCCCAGCACCTGTGCCCAGGCCAGGTGCACCAGGCTGGCAGCACTCACCCCCAACTGACGCGCCTGGGTTCGTAGCCGCAGGCTCAACGTCGCCTCGACAACCTGTCTGGCTTGCTCGATAGCCTGCCCGTCAGCGCGCACATCCTGCCGGCCAAATGGCAGAGTCGGTTCATCCACATCACCGAGCATTTCACGAAAGAACCCTTCGTGCTCTTGTTGGCTCACGCCCAGACGGGCCTGTGCCACGTAGTTGCGATACGGCATCGCCACGGCCAATTGATCGGCCTGGCCCAGCAGGTGCGCCTGCATCTCCTGCTGCACCACTTCCAGCGCCGTGTGATCGAGGGCCATATGGTGGAACAACAACACCGCTACCCAGCGCTGGTTGGGCGCATCCTCGGCGAAAACCAGACGCATCAGCGGCGCCTGGGTAATATCGAGGCGGTAGTGTTGCGGGTCGAAGCGGTGCTGCAATTGTGCCGCGATATCGCCTGCGCTGCTGTCAAGGGCGATCTCTTCGAGATGCAGCTGCGCCTCGTGCCACACCACTTGGATCGGCGCGTCGAATCCTTGCCACACCACACTGGTGCGCAGGATGTCATGGCGATCGATGACGTGTTGCAGCGCACCTATAAACGCCATCAGCCGGCCACGGTTCTGCAGCTCGAACACCGTCTTCAATACATAAGGATCACCCTGCTCGGCGGCCAAGTGGTGATAGAGAATGCCATCCTGCAACGGCGCCAGCGGGTAGATGTCCTGGACGTTGCGAGCGCCACCCGGCACTGTCGCCACGACTCGGTCAATCGCTTCCTGGTCAAGATTGATCAGCGTGAGCATGGCCGGTGTGATCCGCTCAGCACCCGGCGCAATCAGGTTCGCAGGGACACTGACTTCCCTGCCACTGCCGATGGCCGCCGCCAGCGCGGCCAGGGTTGGCTGGCTGAACAGCACACGCACGTCGGCACTCAAGCCCGCCTGGCGCATGCGTTCGATCAAGGTGACGGCCAGCAGCGAATGGCCGCCCAGCTCGAAGAAGTTGTCGTGGCGACCGACCTGTTCGACCTTCAGCAGTTCTGCCCAAAGCCGGGCCAGGGTCTGTTCGATCTCGCCTTGCGGGGCTTCATATTCGCGGCTGACATAGGCGTCGATATCCGGCGCCGGCAACCCACGGCGATCCAGCTTGCCATTCGCTGTCAACGGCAGGACATCGAGGTGAACATAGGCCACCGGAATCATGTAGTCCGGCAGTTGCGCGTGCAGGTGGGCCCGCAGCGCCTCGATCTCCGCCGCGACATCCGGGTCGCGCAGGGTGAAATAGGCCACCAGGCGTTTCTCCCCCGGGGCATCTTCGCGCACCAGGATGACCGCGTCCTTGACGTTGTCATGCTCGGCGAGCCGGGCTTCGATTTCCCCCAGTTCGATACGGAAACCGCGGATCTTCACCTGGTCGTCGTTACGACCCAGGTAATCGACCGTGCCATCCGCGCGCCAGCGTGCCAGGTCGCCGGTGCGGTAGAGCAAGGCCTCCGGATCGGCACTGAACGGGTCGGCAATAAATTTCTCGGCGGTCAGCTCGGGACGGTTCAGATACCCCTTCGCCACGCCGTCGCCACCGATGTACAGCTCGCCCGCCACGCCAATGGGCACTGGTTGCTGATTGACGTCCAAGACATAGACGCGGGTGTTGCCGATGGGCCGGCCAATCGGGATTCCGCCCTCGCCCACGCTGGTGATTTCATGGGTGGTGGTGAAGGTGGTGGCTTCGGTTGGACCGTAACCGTTGAGCAGATGGGCCGGTGCGCCTTCTTTCAGGACGCGGCCGATCACCGCCGGGTCGAGCACATCGCCACCGACGATCAGGTAGCGCAACTGAGTGAAGGCCGTCATCAGACCAGCCGCGTACTGATGGAACAGGCCGGCGGTCATCCACAACACGCTGACCGATTGCTCGCGCAACAGTGCAGCAAAGCGCTCCTGGGACAGCAGCACGTCCTGCTCGACCACCACCACACAACCGCCGTTGAGCAAGGGTGCCCAGACGTCGAGGGTGCTGGCATCGAACGCCGGGTTGGAGGCAAAGGCCACCCGATCCCCGGCGTTAAAGTCCGCATAACCGTTGTTGATCACCAGGCGATTGATCGCCCGGTGTGGCACCAGCACGCCTTTGGGTGTACCGGTGGAACCGGAGGTGTACATCACGTAGGCGATCGATTCGGCGCTTTGCAGCAGGTCAAGGTCGTCGGCAGCTTCGTCCGGCATCACGGTATCCAGGTCCACACGCAGCATGTCATCAGGCACCGTCGCCGTGCTCAGGGCCAACAGAATCCGGGCACCGCTGTCCTGCACCATGAACTGCTGGCGCTCCAGAGGCGCGCTGACATCCAACGGCACATAGACGGCGGCGCACTTGAGGATCGCCAACTGGCTGACCAGCAACTCGATCGAACGCTCCAACCCGATCGCCACCCTATCACCCGGTTGAATCCCCAGGCCGAGCAGATGACGGGCCAGGCGATTGGCCCGGCTATTCAACTCGGCGTAAGTCAGGCGCTGTTCGTTGTACACGACGGCCATCGCATCCGGACGCGCCTTGACCTGCGCCTCGAACAAGCCATGGACGGTCCTGTCCTGCGGATAGCGTCGAGTCGTCGCGTTGAAGCCCGTCAGCAGTTGTTGGCGCTCGGTGTGCGGCAGGACATCCAAAGCCTGCAAGCGCGAGGCCGGGCTGGACTCCAATGCGCTGGCCAGGCTTTGCAGCGCGGTTTCCATGTAGGCGCAGACCCGCTGCGCGCCGACCCCGGTCATGGCCAGGACGGTCAAGGCGAAGTCTTCACCCAAGTCGTCCACACACATCGTCAAGGGGTAGTTGGTGCGCGCTTCGCCACCCACCGTCTCAATGCCGTGCCAGGCCGACAGTGTTTGCGCTGCATCGGCCTGTTCACTGGAATTACGGTAGTTCAACAAGGCGCTGAACAGCGGCAGTGGCGCGACCACGCCGCTGCAGCGTTGGGCCAATGCCAGCGAGGCGTGCTCATGCCCCAACAGTGCAGTCAGGCGGCCATGAACCGCCTTGACGCCGGCCTTGACGCTTTGATCACCAACGTTCACACGAAGCGGCAAGGTATTGATGAACATGCCCAATGCCCGATCAGCCCCCTGGCCGCCCTGCATGCGGCCCATCAGAACCGTACCGAACACCACATCCTGCCTGCCGGACACCTGGCTCAGCACCTGGGCCCAAGCCAGGTGATGCAGGCTCGCCGCGCCCACACCCGACTGGCGCGCCAGACGACGCAGACGACTACTCAAGTCGCCATCGAGCACCAGGCTGGCTTGCTCGATGTCGTGGCCATCGCCCTGTACCTGTTGCAAGCCAAACGGCAGCGTGGGTTCGTCGACGTCACCGAGCATCTCGCGGAAGAACGCTTCCTGCGGCTCAAGATTCCCCCCCAGACGCGCCTGGGCCACGTAGTTACGATACGGTACCGGGGCGTCCAGCCCATCGACCTGCCCCAGCAGATGCGCCTGCATTTCCTGCTGCACCACTTTCAGCGCCGCATGATCGAGGGCGATGTGATGGAACAGCAGCATCGCTATCCAGCGCTGGTTGGGCTTGTCTTCGGCGAATGCCAGGCGCATGAGCGGTGCCTGGGTTATGTCCAGGCTGTAGTGCCGGGCGTCATAACGGCTGTGCAGCTGTTGGATGATCGCTCCGGCCTGCGGGTCTGGCAGGAATTCTTCGAGGCCCAACCGCGCTTCACGCCAGACCACTTGCTGAGGTTCATCGAGACCTTCCCACAGGATCGCGGTGCGCAAGATGTCATGGCGGTCGATGACGCTCTGCAAGGCCTGGACGAAGTCGTCGAGCCGTTGCCGGCTTTGCAAGGCAAACAGGGTCTGCAGCAGATAGGGGTCGCCCTGCTCGGCCGACAAGTGATGGTAGAGAATGCCTTCCTGCAACGGTGCCACCGGGTAAATCTCTTGCACGTTGCGTACGCCACCCGGCACCGTCGCGACGATGCGGTCGATCGCGTCCTGGTCGAGGTGGGTCAGCGTCAGCATGTCCGGCGTGATCCGCGTGCATTCGAGCGGGATGCCATTGGCCGGCACCACGATTTCGCTGCCGCCACCCACGGCTGCGGCCAGTGCGGTGAGGGTTGGCTGGCCGAACAGGACGCGCACGTCGGCGCTCAAACCGACCTGGCGCATGCGCTCGATCAACGTGACCGCCAGCAGGGAATGCCCGCCCAGTTCGAAGAAGTGATCGTGGCGGCCGATACGTTCGACCTTGAGCAAGTCCTGCCAGATCTGCGCCAGAGTGGTTTCGACTTCGCCTTGCGGGGCTTCATAGCCACGGGTGATCAGTGCGTCGAGGTCCGGTGCCGGCAGCGCCTTGCGGTCGAGCTTGCCGTTGGGGGTCAGTGGCAGTGCCTCGAGGCGCACGTAGGCCACCGGCACCATGTAAGCCGGCAGGTGTGTTTGCAGGTACGCACGCAGAGTTTCGATGTCTGATGTTTCGTCGGGCGAGTGTTGCGTGAAATAGGCGACCAGGCGTTTGTCACCCGGTACATCTTCGCGAGCCAGGACCACGGTTTCCTTGAGGCTTGGATGCTGGGCGAGCTTGGTTTCGATTTCGCCCAGTTCGATGCGGAAACCGCGGATTTTCACCTGGTCGTCGTTGCGGCCCAGGTATTCGATGTTGCCGTCAGGCAGATAGCGACCGAGATCACCAGTCCTATACATCCGGGCGTTGGCAGTGGCGCTGAACGGATCCTTGAGGAAGCGCTCGGCGGTGAGGTCATCGCGATTGAGGTAGCCGCGAGCCACACCAGCGCCGCCGATATAGATTTCACCCGGTATGCCCAGTGGTACGGGTTGCTTGTGTTCGTCCAGCAAGTAGAACTGGGTGTTGGCGACCGGTTTGCCGATGTGTGCGGCGAACCCGTCTTCGCGGGCCATCGATACCCAGCTGGAGTAAGTCGTGGTTTCCGAAGGACCGTAGAGGTTGCACAGGCGCTTGACCTGGGTCTGTTCGAACAGGTTTTCTACCAGACTGCGCTTGAGTGCTTCACCGGCGACGTTGACCGTGTCGACGCCCTCACCCACGCCACCCGATTCCAACAACGCCTTAAGCGCCGAAGGCACGGTGTTGATGAGGGTGATGTCGTGATCACCCTGTTGCAGTTCCAGCACATTAGTGACGACTTCGATGCTGCCACCCGAAGTCAGCGGCGCGAAGCACTCGTACACAGCCAAGTCGAAGTTCAGCGAGGTCGAAAAGAGGGTTTTCGCCAAGGTTTCGGCGTCGAACGAACGGTGCGCCCAGGTCAGGAAGTTCACCGTGTTGCGGTGTTCGATCATCACGCCCTTGGGCAGACCGGTCGAACCCGAGGTGTAGATCAAATAGGCCAGATGCGCCGAAGTCAGCTCAGCAATTTCTGGATTCAGGACGGATTCGTCCTGCCAAAGCTCGCTGTCGAGATTGATCACCGGCATCGAAGCATCCGCCAACAATCCAATGGTCGCAGCCTGCGCCAGCACTACGGCTGGAGCACTGTCTTCAAGCATGTAGGCAATCCGATCCAGCGGATACGCCGGATCCAGCGGCACATAACCACCGCCGGCCTTGAGGATCGCCAGCAAGCCCACGACCATGTCGATGCCACGCTCGACGCAAATCGCCACCCGCGAATCGGGGCGTACACCCTGCTTGCGCAGGTAATGCCCCAAGCGGTTGGCGCGCTCGTTCAGTTCCCAATAGCTCAGACGCCGCTCGCCATGGAGCATCGCGATAGCATCCGGCGTGCGTTGCACCTGCTCTTCGAACAATCCGTGGACGGTCTGCGACCGCGGATAATCCGCCTGCGTGGCGTTGAACGTCTCCAGCAGTTGCTCGCGCTCCGAGGCCGGCAGGATCGACAGTTGATGCAACGGCGCCTCTGGCGTCTGCTCCAGCATCTGAATCAGCGCCTCCAAGGTCTGCTGCACATACCCAGACAGACGCTGCGCCCCAATGCGCTCCGGGGTCATGACGGTGAAACTGAACCCCTCACCCTGGTCATCCACCGACAACATCAGCGGGTAGTTGGTCCGCTCTTCGCCACCGAGCACCTCGATACCGCTCCAGGCCGCCAGCGCCTCGGGCGAGGTGGTCACGGCGGAATGGCGGTAGTTGAGCAAGGCACTGAACAACGGCGTCGGTGCCTCCACGCCGCTGCAGCGTTGCGCCAGCGCCAACGAGGCGTGCTCATGGCCGAGCAAGGCCGTCAGTCGCGCATGGGTCGCTTTCACCCCGGCACGGACGGCGGTTTGCCCCACATTCACCCGCAACGGCAAGGTATTGATGAACATCCCCAGCGCGCGATCGGCCCCCTCGCCACCCTGCATCCGCCCCATTAACACGGTGCCGAACACAACGTCTTCGCGACCCGATACCCGGCCCAGCACCTGCGCCCAGACCAGGTGATACACACTCGCCGCGCTCACACCGAGCAGGCGCGCCTGGGCCCGCAACCGGCGGCTCAAGTCGGCGTCGACGTCCTGGCGAGCTTCTTCGATCCCGCTGCCATCGCCTTGCACATCCTGCAAGCCGAACGGCAGCGTCGGCTCATCGACATCGCCGAGCATGTCGCGGAAAAACCCTTCGTGGGCTTCGTGACTCACGCCCAGGCGCGCCTGGGCCACATAGTTGCGATACGGCATCGCGGCGCCCAACTGGTCCGCCTGCCCCAACAGATAAGCCTGCATTTCCTGCTGCACCACTTCCAGCGCGGTGTGGTCCAGGGCCATGTGGTGGAACAGCAATAGCGCCAGCCAGCGGTCGTTAACCGTGTCTTGGGTATAAACAAGTTGCAGCATGGGTGCCCGGGTCATATCCAGGCGGTGGTGCCGCGAATCGAAGCGCTCGTACAGCTGCGCCGCAACGTCACCGCCGGCAGGATCCAGCACGGCCTCTTGCTGGATCAGCAAGGCTTGGCGCCAGACAACCTGCACCGGTTGCTCGAAGCCTTCCCAAAGCACTGAAGTGCGGAGAATGTCGTGACGGTCGATGACTTTTTGCAATGCATAGGAGAAGTCGTCCAGGCGCCCGCGGTTTTCAAAGGCGAACTGAGTCTGGAGCACATAGGGGTCGCCCTGCTCGGCGGCGAGGTGATGGTAAAGAATGCCTTCTTGCAGCGGCGCCAGCGGATAGATGTCCTGCACATTGCCCAGACCGCCCGGGACCGTCGACGCGATACGGTCGATAGCATCCTGGTCCAGATTGACCAGCGGCAGCATGTCCGGGGTGATGTGTTGGCAATTCGCCGGAATCCGGTTCGCCGGGACACTCACCTCACTGCCATTGCCGACCGCCGCGGCCAGGGCGGCCAATGTGGATTGGCTGAACAGCACGCGCACATCGGCACTCAGCCCCGCCTGGCGCATCCGCTCGATCAGGCTGACCGCCAGCAGGGAATGGCCGCCCAGTTCGAAGAAGTGATCGTGACGCCCCACTTGCTCGACCTTGAGCAGGTCGGCCCAGATCCGCGCCAGCAGTGTTTCGACTTCGCCTTGCGGGGCTTCATAGCCACGACTTGAATAGGCATCACTGTCAGGGACCGGCAAAGCCCGGCGGTCGAGCTTGCCGTTCGGGGTCAGCGGCAACGTGTCCAATTGCACGTAGGCCGACGGCACCATGTGCCTGGGCAGGTGCACCTGCAACTGTTCACGCAGACTGTCAGCCGTCAGCGCCTGATCCAAGGTGTCGTGCGCCGTGTAATACGCCACCAGGCGCTTGTCATCCGACGCTTCACCCAGCGCGACGACAACGGCCTCTCGTACACCGGGGCAAGCGCCGAGCCTGGCCTCGATTTCACCCAATTCAATGCGCAAGCCACGGATCTTCAGTTGGCTGTCGTTGCGCCCCAGATAGTCGATGTTTCCGTCCGGCGAATAGCGCCCCAAGTCACCGGTGCGATACATCCTCGCGTCCTGCGCAGGGCTGAACGGATCCTTCACAAAGCGCTCGGCGGTCAGCTGCGGACGGTTCAAATAACCCCGTGCAACCCCGGCACCGCCGATATACAGCTCACCTGCCACGCCGGTCGGAACCGGTTGCAGGTGCGCATCGAGCAGGTAGACCCGTGTGTTGGCCACCGGTTTGCCGATATGCAATACCGCCTGCGAGGCATCGATCCGCCCCGAGGTGGCGACCACGGTCGTTTCCGTCGGGCCGTAATTGTTGATCAACTCGAAGGGCAGATCGACAGGCAGTTTGCGCAGACGATCGCCACCGATCAGCAGCGTGCGCAACTGGCCGTGACCCGGGTTGCGGCCAAATGCGTACTCGGCAATGGGCGTGGGCAGGAAGCACACGTCCAGCACCTGGGCCTGCCACCAGTCGAGCAGCGCATCGACATCCTCGCTGCCCGCATGGGCCGGAGGTAGCAACAACGTCGCACCGGCGCACAGCGAAGGCCAGACTTCCCAGGCCGCCGCATCGAAACCGAAACCGGCGACACTGGAGGTGCGACTGCCGCGTTTAACCTCAAAGGCCTGACAATGCCAAGCCACCAGATTACTGAGGTTACGATGCTCGACCATCACCCCCTTGGGCAGACCGGTCGACCCGGAGGTGTAGATCACATACACCAGATGGCTGGAATCGAGACCCGGCACCTGGGGATTGGAGACGGATTCGTCCTGCCAATCGCCGCTATCGAGATCGATCACGGGCACTGACGCGTCGCCCAACAAGCCATGGGTAGCGCTCTGCGCCAACACCGCAACCGGTGCACTGTCCTGCAACAGGTAGGCGATACGTTCCACCGGGTAGGCCGAATCGACAGGGACATACCCCGCACCGGACTTCAGGATGCCCAATAGGCCAACGATCATGTCCAGGCTGCGCTCGACACAGATCGCCACCCGATCGTCCGGACGCACACCCAAGGCCAACAAGCGATGCGCAACCTGGTTTGCCCGGGCGTTGAGTTCACAGTAGGTCAGCGTCTTGTCTTCATAGACCACCGCCACCGCTTGGGGCTGCGCCGCGACCTGGGCTTCGAACTGCTGATGGATCAGCGCGTCATGGGCATACGCCGCGTCAGTCGCATTCCAGGTTTCGAGCAGTTGCTTGCGTTCGGCCGCCGGCAAGATCGCCAGGCTGTGCAACGGTGCCTGGGGCGAGTGCTCCAGCGCATCGGCCAGGTTTTCCAACGCCACCTGCATGTAGCTACAGAGGCGTTGGGCACCGATTCGGGATTCGACCTGGGCCGTCAGGCTGAAGCCTTCACCCAGGTCATCGACGCTCATGGTCAGCGGATAATTGGTGCGCTCTTCGCCACCGAGTGCCTCGATCCCTTGCCAGGCCGACGACGTGTGTAACGCGATGGGCTCGGCGAGCGAATGACGGTAATTGAGCAACGCGCTGAACAACGGCGTCGGTGCCGTCACGCCGCTGCAACGCTGGGCCAACGCCAGGGAGGCATGTTCGTGCCCCAACAAGCCGGTCAGCCGCGCATGCGTCGCCAGTACCCCGTCGCGCACGCTTTGCCCACCGAGCTGCACACCGATCGGCAAGGTATTGATGAACATGCCCAATGCCCGGTCGGCCCCCTCGCCGCCCTGCATCCGCCCCATCAATACCGTACCGAACACCACGTCTTCTCTGCCCGAGACCCGGCCCAACACCTGGGCCCAGGCCAAATGATGCAAGGCGGCCGCGCTCACCCCCAGGCGACGGGCCTGGGTGCGCAGGCGTTGACTCAAATCAGGCGCGATGTCTTGCCGCGCTTCCTCCATGCCGTTGCCATCGCCGCGAACATCCTGCAGGCCGAACGGCAGCGTCGGCTCGTCGATGTTCCCCAGCATTTCCCGGAAAAACACCTCGTGTTCTTCACGACTCACACCCAGGCAGGCCTGGGCCACGTAGTTGCGGTATGGCACCGCCTCGCCCAACTGGCCGTCCTGCCCCAACAGGTGGGCCTGCATTTCGTGCCGCACCACTTCCAGCGCCGTATGGTCAAGCGCCATGTGATGGAACAGCAGGCTCGCCACCCAACGCCGGTTGGTCGAGTCCTCGGCAAACCGGATGCACATCAGCGGGGCCTGGCGGATATCCAGGCGATGATGGCTGGCGTCAAAGCGTGCCTTCAGTTGGCTGGCGATATCGCCGTCGTCATGACTGAGGCGCACGTGCTCAACGCCCAGTACTGCCTTGCGCCAGACCACTTGCACCGGCTCGTCCAGCCCTTCCCAGGCCATGGAGGTGCGCAGGATGTCATGGCGATCGACCACGCCCTGCAGGGCCTGAGTGAAACGCTCGATACGTTCGTGGCTGTCAAAAGCGAACTGCGCTTGCAAGACATAGGGATCGCCCTGCCCGGCGGCGAGGTGATGGTAGAGAATGCCTTCCTGCAGCGGCGCCAGCGGATAGATGTCCTGCACATTGCGTACACCGCCGGGTATTGCCGCGACGATGCGGTCGATGGCGTCCTGGCTCAACGCTGCCAGGGGCAGCATGGCCGGCGTGATGTGTTGGCAATCCAAGGGAATCAGGTTCGCCGGAACGCTGACCTCGTTGTCAGCATGACCGACCGCCGCTGCCAGCGCAGCCAGGGTGGGCTGACTGAATAGAACGCGCACGTCCGCACTCAAACCGACCTGGCGCATGCGCTCGATCAACGTGACCGCCAGCAGGGAATGCCCGCCCAGTTCGAAGAAATGATCGTGACGACCGACTTGTTCCAGGCCCAACAGGTCTTGCCAGATCTGCGCCAGGGTGCTTTCGGCTTCGCCTTGCGGGGCTTCGTAGCCGCGGGTGATCAGCGCGTCGAGGTCCGGTGCAGGAAGTGCCTTGCGGTCGAGTTTGCCGTTGGGAGTCAGTGGCAGTGCCTCGAGGCGGACGTAGGCCATTGGCACCATGTATTCCGGCAGTTGCGCTTGCAGGTGCGTACGCAAGGCTTCGATGTCGACCGTCTCGTCTGGCGAGTGTTGGGTGAAATAGGCGACCAGGCGCTTGTCACCCGGTACGTCCTCCCGGGCCAGGACCACGGTTTCCTTGAGGTTTGGAGACTGGGCGAGTTTGGCTTCGATCTCACCCAACTCGATGCGGAAACCACGGATTTTCACCTGGTCGTCGTTGCGGCCCAGGTATTCGATGTCGCCGTCCGGCAGATAACGACCGAGATCACCAGTCCTATACATCCGGGCGTTGGCAGTGGTGCTGAACGGATCCTTGAGGAAGCGCTCGGCGGTCAGGTCGTCACGATTGAGGTAGCCGCGAGCCACGCCGGCACCACCAATGTAGATTTCTCCTGGCACGCCCAGTGGCACCGGTTGCTGGTGCTCATCCAGCAAGTAGAACTGTGTATTCGCCACCGGCTTGCCGATGTGTGCGGCGAACCCGTCTTCGCGGGCCATCGATACCCAGCTTGAATAGGTCGTGGTTTCCGAAGGGCCGTAGAGGTTGCACAGGCGTTTGACCTGGGTCTGTTCGAACAGCGCCTCCACCAGGCTGCGCTTGAGTGCTTCACCGGCGACGTTGACCGTGTCGACGCCCTCACCCAGCCCGCCCGACTCCAGCAAGGCCTTGAGCGCCGAAGGCACGGTGTTGATCAGCGTGATGTCGTGCTCGCCCTGTTGCAGTTCCAGCACGTTGGTGACGACTTCGATGCTGCCGCCCGAGGTCAGCGGCGCAAAGCATTCATAGACAGCCAAGTCGAAGTTCAACGAGGTCGAGAACAAGGTTTTCGACAGTGTTTCGGCATCGAACGAACGATGCGCCCAAGTGAGGAAGTTCACCGTGTTGCGGTGTTCGATCATCACGCCCTTGGGCAGACCGGTCGAACCGGAGGTGTAGATCAGGTAGGCCAGATGCGCCGAAGTCAGCCCAGCAATTTCTGGATTCAAGGCGGATTCGTCCTGCCACAGGCCGCTATCCAGATTGATCACTGGCATCGAGGCAGCAGCCAACAGTCCAATCGTTGCCGGCTGCGCCAACACCGCCGCCGGGGCACTGTCTTCAAGCATGTAGGCAATCCGATCCAGCGGATAAGCCGGATCCAGCGGCACATAACCACCACCGGCCTTCAGAATGGCCAGCAAACCCACGACCATATCGAGGCCACGCTCAACGCAGATCGCCACCCGCGAATCGGGCTCTACGCCCTGCTTGCGCAGGTAGTGCGCCAAGCGGTTGGCGCGCTCGTTCAGTTCCCAATAGCTCAGACGCCGCTCGCCATGGAGCGCCGCGATAGCATCCGGCGTGCGTTGCACCTGGTCTTCGAACAGTCCGTGGACGGTCTGTGCCTGCGGGTAATCGGCCTCGGTGGCGTTGAAATCCCGCACAAGCTGTGTGCGTTCGTCCTCCGGCAGGATATCCAGGTCATTGAGGGTCGATTGGGGAGCCAACTCCAGCGCATCCACCAGGCTCGCCAGGGCTTTGTGCATATAAGCGCCGACCTGCCGCGCATCGACCGCGCCAGCCGTCTGCACGCTCAACAGGAATCCTTCGCCCTGGTCATCCACCGACAACATGCACGGATAGTTGGTCCGTTCCATGACGGCCAGCACCTGCGTACCGGCCCAACGCTCGATGCCGTCGTTGTCCTGGAGCGGGCTATGGCGGTAGTTCAGCAAGGCGCTGAACAGCGGCAACGAAGCCGGCACGCCACTGCAACGCTGGGCCAGGGCCAGCGAGGCATGTTCATGGCCAAGCAAGGCTGTCAGCCGCTCATGGGTCGCCTTGACCCCGCTGCGTACATCCTGATCGCCCACATTCACTCGCAACGGCAAGGTATTGATGAACATGCCCAGGGCGCGATCCGAACCTTCGCCGCTCTGCATGCGGCCCAGCAGCACCGTCCCAAAGACCACGTCTTCGCGGCCGGACAAGCGCCCCAGCACCCTGGCCCACGCCAGGTGATGCAGGGACGCCGCGCTCACGCCCAGTTGCCGGGCCTGACGCCGCAGACGCAGGCACAGCGCTGCATCGAGGTTCAGCTTGACCTCTTCGATGCCGCGACCATCGCCCTGAACTTCACGCAGCCCGAATGGCAGCGTCGGCTCTTCCACGTCAGCCAGCATGTCGCGGAAGAAACCTTCGTGTTGCTCGCGGCTCACGCCCAGCAGGGTCTGCGCCACGTAATTGCGGTAAGGCATGGCCACGTCCAGACGGTCGCTTTCACCGCTGAGGAACGCCTGCATTTCATCCTGCATCACATCGAGCGCCGTGTGGTCCAGGGCAATGTGGTGGAACAGCAGGATCGCGACCCAGCGCTGATGGACACTGTCCCAGGAGCAGGCCAGACGCATCAGGGGCGCATTGCCCAGGTCCAGGCGACAGTGGCGAGGATCGAATCGTTCCTGCAGTTGTGTGGCGATATCACCCTGGACCGGATCCAGCAGCTGTTCTTCGAGCACCAGCCGGGTGCTGCGCAGTACCACTTGCAACGGCACATCGAGGCCTTCCCAGAGCACGGCGGTCCTGAGGATATCGTGCCGATCGATCACTGCCTGCAAGGCCCGGACAAAGTCGTCGAGCTGAGCGCGACTGTCCATGGCGAACGCGGCTTGCAGCAGATAGGGGTCGCCCCCTTCTGCGGCAATGTGGTGGTAGAGAATCCCCTCTTGCAGCGGGGCCAGCGGGTAAATGTCCTGCACATTGCCAACCCCGCCCGGGACGCTCTCGACTAGGCGGTCGATGGTTTCCTGGCTCAGCGTCACCAGCGTCAGCATGGCCGGGGTAATCCGTTCGCAACCGGCGGGGATGCCATTGTCCGGCACCACAACATCCGTACGCCCCCCTACCGCCGCCGCCAGCGCAGCCAGGGTCGGTTGACCGAACAGCACCCGCACGTCGGCATTGAGGCCGGCCTGGCGCATGCGCTCGATCAGTTTCACGGCCAGCAGCGAATGCCCGCCCAGTTCGAAGAAGTGATCGTGCCGCCCCACCCGCTCCACCCCGAGGACTTCGCTCCACAGCCGCGCCAGCACGGCTTCCACCTCGCCCAGAGGCGCTTCGTAGGCCCGACTGGCAAAGGCGTCCACCTCGGGTGCCGGCAGTGCGCGACGGTCGAGTTTGCCGTTGGCTGACAGCGGCAGTTTGTCCAGTCGTACATAGGCGGCCGGGACCATGTAGTCCGGCAAGAGCGCCTGAAGATGGGAGCGCAGCGCGTCGGCGTCAGGCGCCAGGTCTGCCACCGGGACGGTGAAGTACGCCACCAGGCGCTTGTCGCCTGGGCTGTCTTCCCGAGCGATGACAGCGGCCTCTTTCACACCCGGATGCTGGCAAAGCCTGGCTTCGACTTCACCCAGTTCGACGCGGAAACCACGAATCTTGATCTGGTCGTCATTGCGCCCCAGGTATTCGATGCAGCCATCGGGCTGGTAGCGCCCCAGGTCACCGGTCTTGTACAGGCGTGCCTGTCCATCCGTGGCGAACGGGTCGCGAATGAAACGCTCGGCACTCAAGTCATCACGGTTCAGATAGCCACGGGCCACGCAGACGCCGCCGATGTGAATCTCGCCCGCCACGCCCGCTGGCACCGGCCGCAGGTGTTCGTCCAACAGATAGATCCGCGTATTGGCCACCGGGCGGCCGATGGCCGGCAGCGTTGGCCAGGATGCGACATCGTCGGGCAATGTCAGCGCGGTGGTGACGTGGGATTCGGTCGGTCCGTAGTGGTTGTGCAGGCGGCAGCCGTCCAGGCGTTCGAAGAAGGCACGGATCTGTGGCGTGATGCGCAGTTGCTCGCCTGCGGTGATGACATCCCGCAGCTCGCAGGCCAACGGCCCATTCTGTCCCTCGCCAACCACCGCCTCGGCCAACGCCTGCAAGGCGATGCAAGGCAGGTAGAGACGCTCGATGCGTTGCTCGCGGATGTGTTGGAACAGCTGGTGGAAGTTCAGACGGAGGTCGGCATGGATCAGCGACAGTTCGCCACCGGCGCACAAGGTACTGAAAATTTCCTGGAACGCCACGTCGAAGCCCAGGGCGGCGAACTGCAACGTGCGTGCGGTATCCCGGCCCTGCTGCGCCGCCTGTGCGATTTGCCACTGCATCAGGTTGACCAGGGCACGGTGCGCCATGGCCACGCCCTTGGGCTGGCCAGTGGAACCCGAGGTATAGATGACATACGCAAGGCTATCGGGATTGAGCCCGTTCGCGTCCGGGTTGGTGGACAGCTGGGCGCTGATGCCGGCGGCATCGCGCTCTTCGGCGTCAAGCAGCAACACCGGTACGTTCGCCTGTGGGAAACGCGCTAGCAAATCGCGCTGGGTGAGCAGCACCTTGGGCGCGCTGTCGTCCAGCATGTAGGCCAGGCGCTCGCTCGGATAGGCTGGGTCCAGCGGCACATAGCCGGCGCCCGCCTTGAGGATACCCACCAGCCCCGCGACCATTTCCAGACTGCGATCCACGCAAATCGCCACGCGATCGTCGGCGCGGATACCGTGCTCGATCAGGCAATGGGCAATCTGGTTGGCCAGTCGATTCAGTTCAGCGTAACTCAGGCTCTGTCCCTGATAAGTCAGTGCGACAGCCTCCGGCTGGACCAGGACTTGCGCCTCGAACAGTTGATGAATCAGCAATCCCGCCGGGTAAGTCGCATCGAAGGCATTGAAGTCCTCGATCAATTGCCGGCGCTCGCTGGCGGGTACAACGTTCAGCTGGTGCAGCGGTGTGTTCACATCCTGATCAAGCGCATCGGCCAGCGCTTCGAGCACGGCGTGCATGTAAGCGCAAACGCGCTGGGCGCCGATGCCGGCCACCGCTTGCACCGTCAGCCCGAACGATTCGCCCAGGTCGTCCACCGACAGCGACAGCGGGTAATTGGTCCGTTCTTCGCCCCCGAGGATCTCCACCCCGGCCCAGGTGCGGGCCTGGCCTGCCTCCGCCGGGGCCTGCGCGGCCACGGCGGTTTGCCGGTAGTTCATCAACGCACTGAACAGCGGCGTTGGCGCGGCGACGCCACTGCAACGCTGCGCCAGGGACAACGGCGCATGCTCGTGTCCCAGCAGCGCCGCCAGTCGCCCATGGGTGGTCTTCAGCGCGGCCAATACACCCTGGGCACCCGCCTCGACGCGCAAGGGCAGCGTGTTGACGAACATGCCCAAGGCATGCCCTTCGTCCTGTCCGCTGTGCAGGCGGCCCATCAACACCGTGCCGAACACCACGTCCTGGCGCCCGGACAAACGCCCCACCACCTGGCCCCAGGCCAAATGGTGCAGGCTCGCCGTGCTCACTCCCAGGCGTCGGGCCTGGGTGCGCAGGCGCTGGGTCAGCTCACCAGCCAGCGCCAGCGAAGCCTCCTCGATACCGCTGCCGTCGCCCTGCACATCCTGCAGACCGAATGGCAGCGTCGGCTCGTCGACATCCCCCAGCATCTCGCTGAAGAATGCCTCATGTTGCTCGGGATCGCTGCCCAAGCGAATCTGCGCCACGTAATTGCGGTAAGGCACCGAGACCGGCAATTTTGCCGCGCGGTTTTCCTGGTGCGCCTCGATTTCCTTGCCCAGCATGCCCAGGGAGGTCGCGTCGTCGATCAGGTGGTGGAACAGCAGTACCGCCACCCAACTGCCGTTGGCGACGTCTTCGGCAAAATGGAGGCGCATCATCGGCGCCTGACGCAGGTCGAAGCGGGTATGCCGAGGGTCGAAGCGGGCCTGCAATTGGCCGGCAATGTCCCCCTCGGCCTCATCCAGGGCCAGTTCTTCCACCTTCAGCCGGGCTTCACGCCACACCACCTGCACCGCCTCATCGAGGCCTTCCCACATCACTGAAGTGCGCAGGATGTCGTGCCGCGCAATCACCGCCTGCAAGGCCTGCACGAAAGCATCCAGCTGGTCACGACTGCCCACGCGTAACAGGGCCTGCAACAGGTAGGGATCGCCCTGTGTGGTCGCCAGGTGGTGATACAGGATGCCTTCCTGCAACGGCACCAGCCCGTAGATATCCTGCACGTTGCCCACGCCGCCCGGTACGGTCGCGACAATCCGGTCGATCTCCGCCTGGGTCAGCGTTGCCAGCGGCAGCATGTCCGGCGTGATGCGCTCGGCATCGAGGGCAATGGCATTGTCCGGTACGACGATGCCCCCGCCGGTATCCGTGGCGGCGGCCAATGTCGCCAGCGTCGGCTGGCCGAACAGCACCCCCACATCGACATGCAAGTTGACCTGGCGCATGCGCTCGATCAGCTTGACCGCCAGCAGCGAGTGACCACCCAACTCGAAGAATCGGTCGTGCCGTCCCACCTGCTCCACACCGAGCAGTTCAGCCCATAGCCCGGCCAGGGTGATTTCCACATCGCCTGCCGGAGCTTCGTAGGTGCGACGGGCATAGGCTTCTGAATCGGGCGCCGGCAACGCCTTGCGATCGAGCTTGCCGTTGGTAGTCAGCGGGAACGCATCAAGGACCACGAACGCGCTCGGCACCATGTAGTCCGTCAAGGAACCCAGCAGCTTGGAACGCAGTTCGATGGCCGACAGTCGCGCGCCTTCGTCGGCGATCAGATAGGCCACCAAACGTTGATCGCCCGGTGCATCCTCACGCGCGATCACTACCACCTCGCGTACGTCGTCGCACGCCATCAGCTTCGCCTCGATCTCGCCCAGCTCGATGCGGAAACCGCGGATCTTCACCTGTTCGTCGTTGCGCCCCAGGTATTGCAGCTCACCGTTGTCCAGCCAGCGGCCAAGATCGCCCGTGCGATACATCCGTGCGTGTGCCGAGCCGTCGAACGGGTCAGCGATGAACCGGGTTTCATTGAGCTGTGGCCGATTCAAATAGCCCCGTGCCACGCCAGCGCCGCCGACATACAACTCGCCCTCCATGCCCACGGGCACCGGCTGGCCAAGTTGATCGAGCAGGTACAGGCGCAAGTCAGGAATACGCTTACCGATGGGGCTGACACCGACCAGCTGCGCATCGGCCGGGCACAATGCCCGGTAGGTCACGTGCACCGTGGTTTCGGTAATGCCGTACATGTTGACCAGTTGCGTCCGGGCATTGGCCTCGCGGGCATACCACGGCTTGAGAATCCCGGTTTCCAGCGCTTCACCGCCGAAAATAACCTGCCGCAGGTGGTGGCTCAGGTCGCTTTCGCCCTGGGCCGCAATCAACTGACGGAAAGCGCTCGGTGTCTGGTTCAGCACCGTGACACCGGCTTCGCAGATCAGCGCATAACAGTCCTGCGGTGAACGGCTGACCAGCTGCGGCACCACCAGCAAGCGGCCGCCATGGGTCAATGCGCCCCAGATTTCCCAGACCGAGAAATCGAAGGCAAACGAGTGGAACAAGGCCCACACGTCTTGCGGTCCGAAATCGAACCAGGCCTGCGTCGCCGAAAACAGCCGGGCGACATTGCGGTGCTCGACCATCACCCCCTTGGGCAGGCCGGTCGAGCCCGAGGTGTAAATCACGTAGGCCAAGTGATGCGGTGTCAGCGCCGCAATGTCGGGGTTGTGCTGCGGCTGCGCGGCAATACCCGCGGCCTCCGGCTGATCAAGCAGAAGCACCGGGACGGCCAGCGCCGGCAGTTGCACCGGCAGCGCCGATTGAGTGAGCAAAGCCACCGGCGCACTGTCGTCGAGCATGAATGCCAGTCGCTCCCGGGGATAGGCCGGGTCCAGCGGTACATAGCCGGCACCGGATTTCAGGATGCCCAACAGGCCGACGATCATGTCCAGGCCGCGCTCGACACAGATCGCGACCCGGTCGTCCGGGCGAATCCCCAGTGACAACAGGCGATGGGCAACCTGGTTCGCCCGAGCATTGAGTTCGCCGTAGGTCAGTTTCTGGTCTTGATACACCACTGCCAGCGCGTCGGGTTGCGCGGCCGCGTGCACTTCGAACAGGCCGTGGATCGTGCAGTCATGCTCATAGTGCTGTCCATCGTTCGCGTTCCAGGCCTGTAGCTGACGGGCTTCGGTCGGGGTCGGCAGCACGAATCCCTGGATTGGCAACGTGTCGTCGCGCAACCCTTGCTCCAATACATGCATGAAGCGGTCGGCCATTGCCTCGATTTCACCCGGCTGGAAGTACGCTTCGTTGTAGATCCAGTGCAGCCAGGCATGGTCGTCGTTCGGGTTGCTCCTGACATGGATAGCCAACGGCATCTGCTCATGACCATTCGAGCACTTCACCGAGCGGGCGGGGGTTTGCCCGAACATAAACTGGTGATCGTCCAGTTCGTAGGAGAACGACACGTCGAACAACTGGGCGCGGTTGTCCCGTAGCAGTTCCAGCGAGCGGTTCATGTCGCTCAGGGGAAATCGTTGGTTGCGATAGTCCTGCTTGAGCGTGCGCGTCACCTCGTGGACCAGTTCGCCGAACGACAAGTCGGCGCTGAATCGCAGCCGCACGGCGCTCACTTGAGTGAACATGCCCATGGTCTTCTTGAAGGCCGCATTGGAGCGATTCAGGATCGGCAAGCCGATCACCAGGTCTTCACGCTGGGTGGTACGGGCAAAAAAAACATACAGCGCGGCGAGCAGCACAGCGGAGCGTGACGATTTATGCGCCTGCGCCAGCACGTCGATCCGCTCATTCAACGTTTGCGCATAGCGCCATACGGCATGGCGGCTGGGGGCCAAGCCATTGGGGTAGCGATCACGGTCGCGGGCGACGAATAGCGGTGGCGGGACATCCTGATATTTTTCCAGCCAGTATTGCTGCTCACGCACGAAACGGGGGGAATCGCGATAGCGGGTATCGTCCTGGATGAACTCCACATACGAAGGCGCTGATACATCAGGCAACGGGTGACTTCCCAGCGCCGTGTAAAGCTCGCCGAGTTCCTTGAACATCAAGCCGATGCTCCACCCATCCAGGACAATGTGGTGAACCTGAATGACGAAATAGAACGAGACCTCATTGAGTTTGAGCAGGTCGAAGCGATACAGATCGCCGCCGTTCAGCGGGAACGCATTCGCCATCCCTTGCGCGACCCATTCCTGTGCCGATGCCTCTGGATCGGAGCGATCAGAAAAATCACGCACAGGAACCTGTACCGTCAGCGTATCGACCAGCCTCTGCATGGGCATGCCACCGGTGCCAGCGTCCAGGAGCAGTACCGTACGCAGGGCGTCGTGTTTCTGTACCAACAGGTCGACCGCCTGCTGGAAGCGTTCGGGGTCGACGGGACCTTCGATATGGAGATAGCCACCGATGTTGTACAAAGGTGAATCGCCCTTGGTCATCTGGTCCAGCCAGATGTCCCGTTGGGCTGCCGTCAGGGGATAGATTGCTGAAAGTTCAAGGGACTGATTCATACCCGCGCCCCCGACACCAGAATGCCCGTCGATAGCGGGCCGCACTGAGTTACAACAACGTCATCCACAGCATGCGCAAAGAAAAATTTCATACGTTCCTTCTCAGAGATTTGTCAGTGCTGCCCGGGACAAACACAACAGGCACGCCTGGAATTGATGCAGATCCGCGCATACAGCCTGCGCGGTACGGTGTCGGTTGAACGAGCGGATCGCCCTTGCATGGCATCGCCACCCGACAGCGCATTCGCGCTTGTCGAGTGGGTTTCAAGCCAGGCATCTTTCGCGGTTTTTCAAAAGGTGCAGTCACGCCATCGCAAGCCGGACGCTGTTGTCGAAATCGGCATTCAGGCCCGCTTGTCGCGGATAGCGCAGTTGATATCGGAAACGATTTGCCCATCGGCCAACTTGATGATCCGATCGGCCAGTTGGAAGTACTGGTCGTCATGGGTAATGATCAGCACGGTCTTGCCGCGACGCTTGAGGTCAGGCAGCAACTCTTCGTAGAAAAACTTCTTGAACGGCGGGTCCTGGTCGGCGGCCCATTCATCCAGTACATAGACCGAGCGGTCTTCCATGTAGGCGCACACCAGTGCCAGGCGCTTTTGCTGGCCATAGGACAAGGCCTTCATGGTTGAATAACCCAGCCCTTCTATCTTGATTTTGTCGGCCAGCCCCAGGGTTTCCAGGTACTTGCGCGCAAGCGTAGGGTTGCCGTCCTCTTCATCGGGGCCGATGAGGCGGTTGAACAGATGAAAGTCGGAAAACACGGCGGAAAACAGATCGCGATAGTCACTGCGACTTTCATCCGTAATGGGTTTGCCATCGAGCAGCACCTCGCCACTCTGCGGAATGTAGAGTCCGCAGATAAGCTTGGCCAAGGTACTTTTGCCGCAACCGTTGCCACCGACGATGTAGATCAGTTCACCGGTCTGTACCTCCAGGTCGATGGGGCCCAGGGCGAACCCGGTTTCTGCGTTCAGCTCCTGGTAATGCATCTGGACCGCCTTCAATTCGATGCGTTTCCAGGACTTCTTGTGCTCCAGCAGATGGACCTTGGGCACCTCGCTCTCGATGGGCTCCGGGTGCGGATCGTTGATCGAGAAACCGAATTCCGAAAGACGCGTACACGCCACCCGGCCCGCCGCCAGCAAGGGCATCGCGCCCACCAGCAACGAAAGCGGCCCCATGATGTACAACACGGCCAGGACGCTGGCGGTCATGATTTTCGGGTCCACCGCACCGACCAGGGGCGCGGCGAACAACAGGCAACCGATCAACAATGACAGGGTGAATTGCCCAACGTTGTCGGCGGCGGTGTACCACAGGCGCTCGACGAAGTTGTAGCGCGCCACACGAGTGGAAGACGCCTCGATGGCCGAGCGACCGAACCAACGGCGCCGCACGCCATTGAGCTTGAGTTCCTTGAGGCCGAACACCAGGGCGTGGGTGTATTCATTGAACGCGGTGTATTCATCCCGTACCCGGGAAGTGTTCCTGACGCCACAGGAAAAGAAGAACAGATACAGCCCCACCCCCAGGATCATCAGTGAAACCGTCAAGGCCAGCACGACCCACGACAGGTAGGCCAGGTAGCCGATGCCAAACAGAAAGACCGTCGTCTCCACCAGGATCGTGGGCATGATGATCAGTGTCGTATTCAATTGCGGGATGTCGTTGGTCAACATCGTCAGCACATTGGGCGGGCCGCGCCGGTCCACTTCTTCAAGTGGCGTGGCGAGAATCTTGCGGCACAGCGCAATGCGCAAGCGCGTCATGATCCGCATGCTGGCGTAGGCCGGGAACAGCGCCGCACCGTTGCGCAGGATCAACGCCGTGGCACTGAGCCCGATGAACCAGTACAGCGCATGCAGGCGCGAGCCGTCATTGTGGATAGCCTCGTTGATCACGCTCACCACCGCGATGGACGCCACCCCGCTGATGACACCGCAGATCAACGTAAAGAGCGTCAGCCAGGGATGGTTACGCCACAGCAGGCGCATGACCGAGCCTGGCTTGGGCTTCTTCGCTTTCTTCTCTTTCATGAGTTGCTATCCTCGAATGGACTCGCGAAATGGCTCAGGCCGGCTGCCATACGTCATTCCTGTCGGTCATCTCGCCCATGGCGACGACAATCAGGCGCGGTTCCTCGTAAGGATCGCGAGCATGGGCAGCCAACATGTTGTCGAGCATCACCACGTCGCCCTTGCGCCAGGCGAACCTGACCGCGCAGGCCTCATAGGCCTCGCCGAGCAACGCCATGACGGTGTCTTCTATGGGCGTTCCGTCGCCATAACTGACCATGCGCGGCAGACGATCGGCGCCGAACATATCGAGCAGGTCCTCACGCATTTCCTCGCCAAGACAAAACGGATGGTGCAGCTGGACCTGGTTGAAAAAAGCCCGCTCCCCTGTCGTCGGGTGTCGGATGACCGCCGGACAAAGGGTGCGTACTTGCAGGGTTTCGCCGTCGAGCCATTCAAAGTCGGTGCCCTGTTCCCGGCAACGCTGTTCGACGGTCGCGCGGTCACTGGTGCCGAAGAACGATGCCCAGCTCGGCTCGACGCCAGCGGTAAACGTGCGGCTGTACATCAGGCCTTTTTGTTCGAATCGAGCCACTACCTCCGCAGGCAAGCACTGCAGCACCTGACGGATGTCCGCCAGCGGCGTCGCGCCGCCGACCCGTGATGGCTGCTCGCAATAAAACCATTGCTTGCGCGGCCAGCTTTCCAGGTGCGAGCTCTCGTTGTGATACAGGATCATCTCGCGCTCGGGATAAGGCGTGGAGCGGTAGACGTTGCGGCCGCCCTCCTTCTTCGGCAAGTCGCCGTAACTGCCATGCAGACCGGGCGACAAGGCTTCGGCGAACGCCTCGAAGGCCGGTACCGAGCCGAGGTCGAACCCGCGAAACAGCACCGCGCCGTGGCGACACAACAAGACCTCGATCGCCTCGCGATGGGTACCGGCCCACAACGAAGGGTCCAGTCCCGGCTCAATAGGTTCGATCACCACCGGCAAACCCAAACCGTCGGCGAGCAACGACAGCCGTACCGATTCGCCGGCTCCCTGACCGGGCCAGTCCAGTGAATCCGCCATCCCATCAGCGGGCATGACGGGCGAAGCGTCAGTTTGAAGACTCATGAATAACTCCTGAACCACAGATCCTCGGATCCACGTCGCAGGGCCGAATCAATACGCCCCACCATCGGGCAAGGATAAAAACACTGATCCGGGGTGATGTCTGGCACCGCAAACAGGGACAGAGCCCGGCACGCGCCGACGGTGCCAACGCTGCGATCCCCGGCAGGCTCGTTTGTCCCCATTTCCCGCGACAGACGCGGACACGAAGTCGGTGCTGAAATGCGGCAGCTGCGAATCGCACAGGTACCTGAAACGATCCCGTGGGCCGCAGTGACGTCTCGAGTGCAACGGTTTGCGCCACACGCAAACACGCTGTGCATGGCCATTAACAGGAGCGTTAGTCATGCCGATTAAGAACACTGGCGGATCGGTCAAACCCGCGCCAGCCCCCCTCACGCCTGGCGTATTGCTGCATGAAATATTCACCGCCCGGGCACGTGAATTCCCCGAGCGAACCGCGGTGTCCGACGCCACGCGCTCGTTGAGCTATGCGCAACTCGATGCCACTTCGTCACAGCTGGCGGCCAGACTGCGCCAGGAAGGCGTCAAGGACGGCATGCTGGTGGGGATGTGCCTGCCACGCGGCGTCGACCTGGTCATCAGCCTGCTGGGCATCCTCAAGGCGGGCGGCGCGTACGTCCCGGTCGACCCGCAGTACCCTGGCAAACGTGTCGAACATATCGTGCGCGACAGCGGCCTGAGCCTGATGATCGGGGAACTCGCCGACCTGCCGCAGAGCGCCTCCGTGCGTGTCTTGTCCCTGGTCGAGCTGCTGGCCGGCCCGGCATTGGAACCCCTCCCCGACAACGACCGCCGCAATCCCGACGAGGCCGTGGCGTATGTCATCTACACCTCCGGCTCCACCGGTGAACCCAAGGGTGTGCTGGTGGCCCACGGCAACGTCAGCCGTTTGCTGGAAAGCACCCAGCGCTCGTTCGCCTTCACCGAGCACGACGTCTGGTCGATGTTCCACTCCATCGGTTTCGATTTTTCGGTCTGGGAAATCTGGGGCGCCCTCGCCCACGGTGCCCACGTGGCCGTGGTGCCTTACGCGGTCTCGCGCTCGCCAGGCGACACGCATAGATGGCTGGCTGACCAGGGCGTGACCGTCCTGAGCCAGACGCCTTCGGCTTTCCGTGGCCTCGATGACGCCGACCGTTCTGCCCATGCACCGCTGGCGCTGCGCTATGTGGTGTTCGGCGGCGAGGCGCTGCCAGCCACCGTGCTGCGTCCGTGGGTCGCGCGACATGGCGATCAGAAGCCTGCATTGGTCAACATGTACGGCATCACCGAAGCCACCGTCCACACCACTTTCAAACGTGTACTCGGCCAGGACCTGGAAAGCACCGCCATGGTGTCCATCGGCGCACCACTGGATGGCTGGCGTCTGCACCTGCTCGATGCCGATCAGCAACCGGTGCCCCAAGGCAACGTCGGGGAGCTGTACATCGAAGGCGCCGGTGTAGCGCTGGGCTACCTGAATCGTCCAGCCCTGAGCGCCGAGCGCTTCGTCCAGCTGCCGGGCACCTCAAGCCGTGCCTATCGCACCGGCGACCTGGTGGTCTTGGGGGATGACGGCGAGTACCGCTACGCCGGTCGTTGCGATGAACAATTGAAGGTCCGCGGTTTCCGGATCGAGCCAGGAGAAGTCGAGGCGTGCCTGCAGACCAGCCCGGCGGTCGCCGCGGCCCATGTCGTCGGTCACGATTACGGCGATGGCGACTGGCGCCTGGTCAGCTATGTAGTACCGACCCGGGGCGTGGAAGCCTGGAGCGAACAGACCCGCGGCGAAGTTGCCGCGTTGGTGGCGGCTAATCTGCCGGATTACATGCGTCCTTCGGCCTACATTGCGCTGGCAGAATTGCCGGTCACAGCCCACGGCAAGATCGACAAGAACCGCCTGCCTTCGCCTGACTCGGTCCCTTCGACCGTACAGCACCTGCGCGAAGCGGGCCTCACCGAGCAAGAGCAGTTCGTGCTCAAAGTATGGTCGGACGATATCGGCCTGAAGAACATCGGCGTGAACGATGACTTCTTCGATTTCGGCGGTACCTCCCTGGCCCTGATCCGCTCGTTGAGTACCCTCAAGGCCCATTACCGGATCAACCTGGACCCTGGCGCACTGGCAGACGGCGCGACCGCCAAAGTGTTGGCCGACTGCATCCAGCGTTCCCTTGTCCAAGCCCAATGACCGAAAAGGAAAAGCTCATGAGCAAAAAATTCGCCTTGACCCCGGAAGAACGTGCGTCCTTTGAAAAGAACGGCTTCATCGGACCCTTCGACGCCTATACGCCAGAAGAAATGAAAGAGACCTGGAGGCGTACCCGTCTACGCCTGCTCGACCGCAGTGCCGCAGCCTACCAGGATCTGGATGCGATCTCCGGCGGCACCAACATCGCCAACTACGATCGCCACCTGGACGATGAATTCCTCGCCAACCACATCTGCCGTGCGCAAATCTGCGACCGCGTCGAGAGCATTCTCGGCCCGGATGTCCTGTGCTGGCGTACCGAGTTTTTCCCTAAATACCCGGGCGACGAAGGCACCGACTGGCACCAGGCCGACACCTTCGCCAACGCCTCGGGCAAGCCGCAGATCCTCTGGCCGGAAAACGAAGACTTCGGCGGCACCATCACCGTCTGGACCGCCTTCACCGACGCCAACATCGCCAACGGTTGCCTGCAATTCATTCCCGGCACCCAGAACAGCATGAACTACGACGAAACCAAGCGCATGGCCTACGATCCCGATGCCAACAACAGCTCGGTGGTCAAGGATGGGGTGCGGCGCGGTTTCTTCGGCTATGACTATCGCCAGCTGCAGATCGACGAGAACTGGAAGCCCGACGAAGCCTCCGCCGTGCCGATGCAGATGAAGGCCGGTCAGTTCATCATTTTCTGGTCGACCCTGATGCACGCCTCCTACCCCCACAGCGGTGAGTCCCAGGACATGCGCATGGGCTTCGCCTCGCGCTATGTGCCGTCGTTCGTGAAGATCTATCCAGACTCCGACCACATCGAGGAGTACGGCGGTCGCATCAGCCTGGAAAAATACGGCGCGGTCCAGGTAATCGGGGACAACACCCCGGAATACAACCGCCTTGTCACCCACACCACCCGAGGCAAGAAGTTCGAAGCGGTCTGATATTTTTCAGTGCCCTATGACAGTTGGCATGCGCAACGTGCCTGACAGGAGTCCCCCAATCCATGACTATTTCCACCGACGCAGCCACGCGCCTGTGTGAGACCGTGAGGATGCTTAGGCACCTTGCCATCCATCTGCCCGACCCGATCTGCCTGAGCTTTCTCGCCCAGGGGAATGACCTGTCACCCGACCAGGCTTCCCCCAGCGTCAGAGCCACGGAACGGGCGGTCAGTACCGCCTTCGCGCGGATCGGCGTCAAGGCCGTGCAGTACTTGCACGACGGTGAGACACAACTGTCGTCCTTCGAGATGTTTATCAGCAAGAAAATCTGCCAGGCGCTCGAGTTCTCCTACGAGCACTTCGACGACGTCGACAGTGCCAAGGAGTTCGGGCGCCTGGTCAGACACTTCGATTTCAGCGGTGCGGTGCCCGAGGTTGAGACACTGCACCTGATCACCCGCGACAACGTGGCGCTGTCAGTCCATGCCAGCACCGACCGACAACGCCCGGCCATCGTCCTGGCCCTGCCCTGCGGCATGCCGTTCGACCTGTGCCGCGACTGGTTCAACGCGCTGAGCGAGCGGTTCTTCGTGGTCACCTGGGAAACCCGCGGGCTGTTCGGTTCCTGCACTTCGTTCGACCAGTTGTCAGTGGATACCGACGCGCAGGTTGGCGACCTGATCAATGTGATGAACCACTACGAGCTGGAGAGCGCGCACCTGATGGGCATCTGCGGCGGCGCGGTGATTGCCCTCAGTGCTGCAGCCACCCACACCGACCGGGTCAACTCCCTGAGCCTGTGGCACGGGGATTACAACCTGGGCGACGACAGCCTGCGCACGCCTCATCAACAGAATTTCGAATGGCTGATGGAATCGGCCGCCGTGGACCGCAACGAGGCCAGTGACCTGCAGGCGCTGTTCCTGGACCAGGCGACGCTGGCGACGATTCCGGACTCCATCGCCCATGCGGCGCTCTATCCTTACGTCAATGAGGAGCTGTTCTACCGCTATGCGCGACTCAACGATGCGTTGAACAAGACTGAGTTGAAGTGGCGGTTGGAGCAGATTACGGTGCCTACGTTGGTCGTCGCTGGCGATGCCGATGCAACGACCCATATCGGCGGCTCGCAGCACATTGCCGATTCCATCAGCGATGCTCTGCTGCATGTGGAGCACAATGGCAGCCACCTGGCGTTTTTTGAATCGACCCAGCTTTCGAAGCAGACGGCCTTTCGTTTTCTGGAATCGACGCTTGAATCTACGTTGGTCTGATATTGGCGTCTGATTGTGTGTATATCCGTTTTTTCTGTAACGGCGACTTAGGGTTCCGCCCTTACGGCGGGTCACTTTCGAAAAAGCGTGTACGGACCGGACACATGGTTGACACCTGTGCGGAGACATAGTGGACACATTATGCGCCGTAGTCAGGGTTATTCACGTCGAAGGTCCGTAAAAAGTGATGGCAGAAATAGACGTCAAACAAGCCATCGCTTTCAGCGTTAGGGCGTATTGCGATGTGCTGTCCTACCAGTCCTTTGGCGATGCTGAAGTAGCGTTTCTGGAAGCGAAATCGACTGTGATACACCTTGGCCAACACATCATCCGGACCATATTCAAACTCTGACAGTTGCTGCGGATACGCCCAGGGGCTGCTCCGATAGCGGTCCATAGGCACCTTGTAGCCCAGCGCCTGATGGGGGCGCTGCAGGTTATAAACCTCACGCCATCGATCAAAAGCCGATTGAGCGTCCATTAGCGTGGAAAAATGACGCCCATCCAGCACCTCTGCTTTGAGTGAGCGGTGGAAACGTTCGATCTTTCCATTGGTTTGAGGATGGCGAGGACGGCTGAAACTGATCCGGATCCCCAGGCGAATCAGCCAGATACTCAGCTCTGTCACTTCACCCGGATTGCGTGGCGAGCCCCAAGGTGGGCCGTTATCGACGTTGATACGCGCCGGCAAGCCATAGCGTTGAAAAACCTCGATCATCCTCTCCTTCACCGTGGCTCCCCGTTCGTTGTCACAAGCCTCAATGGCTAGGCTGAACCGAGAGTGATCGTCCAGCAGGGTCAGGGGATGGCATCGACCTTGTTGCAGCGCAAAATGCCCTTTGAAATCCATCTGCCAAAGATCATTAGGCGCGTCGTGTTCAAATCTCAGCGTTGCCGATTGCTCTCTCTGAGAAGGCTGGATCAGGCCGTGCCGGTGCAAGACATTGGTGACGGTGCTGGGGGCGATACGCTTTTCCAACAGGCTGCTAATCGTGCGTCCGCCCCATGCCGGATGGGCCTGCCTAAGGGCGACGACTTGTGCCTCCATGGCGGCCTGGGTCAGTTTGGGGCTGGTCGCGGGTCTGCGGGACTTCTCTTGCAGACCCTGCTGACCATGCGCCTTGTAGCGATCTAGCCACTTGTAGGCTGTTTGCGGGCTGATGCCGAATCGTCGACACAGCTCACGTTTATTGCTGCCGGGTTGCCGTGCTAAGGCAACGAACTCTTCTTTCAGGCTCATGGCGTCTCTCGTGGTCCAGGGCATGATGGCTTTCCGGCGAAATTGGCTCGCTGGAAAGTGTCCACCATGTCCCCGCACACCCGTCAACCATGTGTCCGGTCCGTACAAAAAAGCGCGAAAGTAACCAAAGCGCTTTTGCCCCACCACTCGGTGCCTCGCTAGGGCTCGGCATGCCCGAACGTAGGCATTGCTCCGTGGGCCCGCCGCGAAGGGCCATCCATGGCCCAGCGCGGCTACCTCGGCATCCATGCCGAGGTGCCCACTGCACAATGCCTACGTTCGGCCATCGTGGTTAATGGGGCGCCGAGATCAACGTCCACCGCTAGGCGGCCTGAGAGCCGACCTGGTTTGGGGTGGGACCGCGTTCCTCCTGTGGGAGCGGGCTTGCTCGCGAAGAGGCCGGGGCATTCAACATCTTCATCGACTGTGCCATCCTCTTCGAGCAGGCCCACACAATTGGATCAAGCTACGGCTGCAGATACAGGCCGCCTGTGAGCCCGCCATCGCGAGCAAGCTCGCTCCCACAATTGGATTGGGGTACAGCCGGGAGAGACAGGCCGGCTGTAAGGCCGCCTTCGCGAGCAAGCCCGCTCCCACAATTGGATCGGAGTACAGCCGGGAGAGACAGGCCGGCTGTAAGGACGCCTTCGCGGGCAAGCTCGCTCCCACAATTGGATTGGGGTACAGCCGCAAGAAACAGGCCGGCTGCAAGGCCGCCTTCGCGAGCAAGCTCGCTCCCACAATTGGATTGGGGTACAGCCGGGAGAGACAGGTCGGCTGTCAGACCGCCTTCGCGGGCAAGCCCGCTCCCACAATTGGATCGGAGTACAGCCGGGAGAGACAGGCCGGCTGTAAGGCCGCCTTCGCGGGCAAGCTCGCTCCCACAATTGGATCGGAGTACAGCCGGGAGAGACAGGCCGGCTGTAAGGCCGCCTTCGCGGGCAAGCTCGCTCCCACAATTGGATCGGAGTACGACCGAGAGAGCCAGGCCGGCTCTCAGGCCGCCTCGCGGCGGACGTTGATCTCGGCGCCCCATTAACCACGATGGCCGAACGTAGGTATTGCGCAGTGGGCAACCCGGCATGGATGCCGGGTTAGCCGCGCTGGGCCATGGATGGCCCTTCGCGGCGGCCCACGGAGCAATGCCTTCGTTCGGGCATGCCGAGCCTAGGCGAGGCACCAAGTGGTGGGGCTAAAGCGTTTTGCTTACTTTTGCGCTTCTCAAAAGTGAGCCGCCGTAAGGGCGGAACCATAAGTAGCCGTGACCGAAAAAACGGATATACACACCACATCGAAACAAAAGATCAAACCCCATCACCTCAAGCAACCATATGCTTCTCACGATGAAACTCAATATAAAGCACAGTACGATAAGCCCTGGAAGCATTCACCGCAAAGTGGTCAAGAGAGCCGTCAAAGATCACCAAATTGCCATTTGTACTCTGATTAAAGCTGCCATTAACGTTGAGATAAGAGTAATTCTGGGTAGTAGGCGCATCGATGGTCAGCTGCATATGCAACAGCCCCTCTTCCCACGTACCCGTATGGGCATGGGTGCTGAGAAACACACTGGGCTCCATGCGCAGCAAAGCACAGAGCTTGATGCCCGGGATTTTGCTCAGCAGCTCGATGGTCGCCGGCATGGCGGCCTGGGCGTAGGGGATCGGAGTGTCATAGGCGACCAGGCCATATTGCGTCCAGTCGCGTTTTATCTCCATGTTGTCACCCCACCCCCAGATCCAGCCGTACTTCCCGCCCGCCTCCATATGCGCGGCGACTGCGTCGACGATCTCAGTGATCGACTTACCCACGCGGTTGATGGTCAGGGTCGGCGCATCGAGCGCGAGAAACTCTTCACGAATCACCTCCCAGTTTTGGGCAAGGTCCTGAAGTTTGGGGAAGCGGCTGGGATCATAAAACGACGGGCGCATAGGTGCTCCTTTTATCGAGGTTGTCGGCTCAAATGGCGATGCAAACACTGGTCTGCCAGGCCCGGGCGCGGGGGTGGCAAAGGCTCGGCAAAGGTTGACCCACCGCCCCCGGCCTGTCTGTCACGGGAATCCGGTACAACCATCACAGAGCGTTGACCGGGGGACTGTCGCTCGCCTGTATGGCGACTGCCTGCGGCTGGGTCTCGGCCAGTCGACGCATCGGTCCATAGAGCAAAACGCCCAGGGGCAAAAGCGCAAAAAGCGCGCCGGCCACCACGAACAGCAAGCCCACGCCGCGTCCCGCACCCACCCCCAGCCAGAGACCGATCGAATCGGCGTAAAGGCCGCCGGGCTGCAGCGCCGGCTGGAACCAGTGGTCCACCAATACACCACCGACGAAGATCACGAGGCTGGTGGCAGCAATGGTCAACATGTTGATCAGCGCAAACACACTGGCGCGATTGCCGCTGGGAATCTTGTGCATCCACAGTGAGGTCACACAGGCATCGGCGACGCATGCCGAGGTGATGGCGAAGAACGCCAGGGCGCAGTAGGCAACGGGATGCAAAACCACCCCCAAGGCAATGACACAGGCGGCCAACAACAGATCGGCTACCCCCACCAACGCCATCAACTTGCGGGGGTGGCCGATGAGAATCAGCAGCCCGGCGCCAAACAACCCGCCCAGGGCCGACCATGTGTAGGCCATGCCCAGCATCTGGCTGCTCATGGTGGACAACACCAACGGCGTCATCATGACGGTCGCCAGCGAAAGCAGCGCGTTGCGTACCACGGTGTAAACCAACATCCAGGCCATCAGGTGCCCGGCAGAGAAAAACTTCAGCGCCGAGGCAATATTGCCCAGCACACTGCGAAACACCGGTTCCTTGCCGGCACCGTGCGGTCGCTCCGGCGCGAATCGCACATGGGAAAACGCCTTGATCACCAGCAAGGTGCCGGAACAAAAGGTCACCACGTTCAGGCCCAGGATCATCACCAGGCCGGCCTTGGCCATGATGATCCCGGCCATTTGCGGTGCCACCAGCGCCGAAACGTTTTTACTGATGCTGATCAGCCCCGAGGCCCGGGTGAATTTCTCCGGGGCGACAATCGTATTGACCGCCGCCTGGTACGCCGGTTTGCGGAAAGCCGCGACGATGGAGGCCAAGCCATTGAAGATGTACAGGTGCATGGGTTCCAGGCGATCGAGCCAAAGCAACGCCATGATCCCCAGGAGCAGCACCGCCAGGCTCACATCGCAACAGACAATGATCACCCGGTGACTGATCCGGTCGGCCAGCCCTCCCGCCAACGGCAAAAACACAATCGCCGGCAACGTTGCCGCCAGTATCACATTGGTGAACGCCACCGCCGAGCCAGTATGGGAATACACCCAGACGCCGAGGGCGAATCCCATCATCGTCGTACCGACTACCGCCAACGATTCACCGCACCAGAGGAAATAGAAACTACGTCCCAGATCGAATCGCCGGTGGATGCTCTTGAGGCTCATGCGCGCGCATCGCGGGGTTTGCTGGCACCGATCAACCGGCGTCCCAGTCGATAGACCAGGGAGTAGGCCACCACCCCCAGCACCAACGGCGCATAACGGGAAAACAGAAAGGTGCGCAATACCCGCCTGGCAATGGGCGAGCGAATATCGCCACTGACATGCAAGGGGGTCGGGAATGTCGCGGCAACGGTCGCACCGAATGCGTCATCCATGGATTGCACCGCATGCCACCAATAGACCGGTATGTACAACGCATCGCCCGGTTCCACCACCGTGCGCATGGCGTGCAAACCCCGGGTCCCGGGAAAGCGCCCGGTATCGATGTCGTACAGATAACCCGCCTCTTCGACCACCGGCCGAAGCGCCTGCCAACTGGCCTCGTCCGGCGGCAGCAAGAGCACTTCCTTGGCACCGACCACCTGGGCCATGAAGGTCTCATCGACGACATGGAAATGCCAATCGGTGTAGGAGTTGCGGTACAGAAAGCTGCGATGGGGTGGATAGTGCCGGGGCTTGGACAGTGTCGGCATGAAGGGCAGGCCCCCGACGTCGTCCCTCATCTGCTCGATGGCAGAGCCTTTGGAAAAGCGGCAACTGTCGGCCACCTGGGGATCATCGCCCTCGCCGAGCCTGTCGAGAAACTCATGGAAGGGCACTTCCTGGAAGACCGTTTTCGCGTACTCGGTCATCGCCGCCTTGACCTCGGGCTTCGACCAGCCGATGACCTCCGAAACGATCTTCGAACGCACCTTCACCGAACTGTTGCGCGAATGCGCCTTGAGGTAGTCGAGGTTCCATTTATGGAACGCCGGCCAATGCCGCACGGCATTCTTAATCAGGCAGGGACGGTTGTAATTCACGTACTGGCGGGTGAATTGCTCATTGGAAATCGTCAGCGCATCGATCACCTCGACCGGTCCGGCCTGGGGGTGATTGGGAAAACGGGACAGGCTCCAGAACTTTGAGGCTGGACGATCCGACTCAGTGACGTGTGGCATTTTCGACCCTCGCAAACTCACTCAGGGCCGTTGGTATAACAGACTCGCGCCACCCTGCCCAAGCACCGCAATGCCCCGTTTCCCGTGGTTGTCCCTGCTTCCCATGACAGACATCACCCAACGGATGTTCTAGTTTTTTCCCACTATTTTCTTTCGTCCCGCCGACATGCCGTCGTCCTGGTCACTGTGCAGCGCTGCCCCGTGACCGGAAACGCACTCATGATTTGCATACAGGTGCTCCTCCATGGATTCCTCGATCGCCAAGCTGCCCGTACAAGACTCCGCGTCCCATGAACTGGCTTCGGTCCAACAGGGCATCTGGCTCGATCAACTCGCGCACCCGGACCTGCCCTACTACAACATTGGCATGTCCCTGGAGATCATGGGTGAGATCGACATCCCGCTGTTCGAGAAAGCCATCGAGCTGGTTGCCAACCGCCACGACACCCTGCGCCTGAGCTTCAGCCATGAAGGCGGCATGGGCCGCCAGCGGGTCTTGCCCGAGGTCAAGGTGAACCTGGAAGTGGTGGAGTTTTCCGAGGCCGACGCCGAGGCCGGCCTGGCCATGGACTACCTGCGCAACGCCTTCCGCCAGCCATTCGAATCGCTGACCGGCCAGCTCTGGGAAGCGCGCATGGTCCGTTGCGGACCGCATCGCCACTACTGGCTCAACCGTTACCACCACCTGGTCACCGACGGCATCGGCGTTGCGTTGATCGGCCATGCCGTGGGGGCGGCCTACAATGCACTGCTGGCCGGCAATGACGAGGTCGCCCAGGGGCATTCCTATTTGTCATTCCTCGAGGATGACCGGGCTTACCTGCAGTCTTCCCGCTACGAGCGAGACCGTGCGTTCTGGCAGGAAACCTACGCTCAACTGCCGCCCTCACTGCTGCAACGCCGGGCCGATTTCAAAACCGGGCAGGCCAACGAGCTGGCACCCAGCGCCCAGGTCCAAGCGATGCTTCCACGAGCGCTGTACAACGCGCTGACGCAGTTCGCCAGCGAGCGCAGCCTGTCGGTGGCCCATGTGCTGATCAGCGTGGTCGCCACCTATTTCTGCCGCACCGTGGGGGTCGATGAAATCGTCGTCGGCATGCCCGTGCACAACCGTACGACGGCCCGGGCAAAGGAAACCGCAGGCATGTTTTCCTCGGTCAGTCCGATTCGCCTGCCCGTCGACCCCCAGGCCTCGCTGCTGGAGCTGATGCACACCGCCGGCGGGCAACTGCGCCGCTGCTACCGCCATCAGCGCTTCCCGATTGCCGAACTCAACCGCACCCTGCGCCTGGCGCAAACGGGCCGGCGACAACTGTTCGACGTTTCGCTGTCGTTCGAAAGCCTCGACGGCGACGATCAGTTCGGTGGCACCTCATCCCGAGTGATCACGATGGATAACGGCTATGAGCAGACGCCCATGGCCATTTTCGTGCGCGACTACCATCCGTTTGAAGACGTGCATCTGGACTTCAACTTCAATACCGCTTACTTCAGCCTGGAAGAAGCCCGGTATTTGCAACAGCGCATGCTCGCGATGCTCGAAGCGGTGCTGGAGCGCTATGACACCCCGGTGGGCGATTTCCCGCTGATGAGCCAGGCCGAGCGGCAACGCTTGCAAGTCGAATTCAACGCCACGGCCCGTGAATATCCCCGGGACGTGCTGATCCACACGTTATTCGAACAACAGGCCGAGCAGCGCCCGGACGCCTGCGCCGTACGCGACGACAGCGGGCCACTGCTCAGCTACGCACAACTCAACCGCCAGGCCAACCAGCTGGCCCATCGCCTGATCGAACTCGGCGTGAAGCCGGACGCTCGCGTGGCCGTGAGCCTCAAGCGCGGACCGGAAATGGTCGTCGCCCTGCTGGGGATCCTCAAGGCCGGCGCCGCCTATGTGCCGATCGATCCGGACCTGCCGAGCGCGCGCCAAGCCTTCATGCTTGACGACAGCGCCCCCCAAGTCGTGTTGAGCAGCCATGGGCTACTGGACGCGTTGCCACCGCTGACCATGCCACTGCTGACCCTGGATGACGACGAAGACCACGCGCAACTGACCACGCAACCGGCACATAATCCAGATCCGCAGGCCCTGGGCCTGACGCCTCGACACCTGGCCTACGTGCTCTATACCTCGGGCTCCACCGGCACCCCCAAAGGCGTGATGAATGAACACCTGGGCGTGGTCAACCGCCTGCTATGGGCCCGGGACGAATACAGCGTCGACGCCAGCGATCGGGTGCTGCAAAAGACCCCGTTCGGTTTCGACGTGTCGGTCTGGGAATTTTTCCTGCCGTTGCTGGCCGGTGGTGAACTGGTCATGGCCCGCCCGGGAGGGCATCAGGAGCCGGACTACCTGGCCCGACTGATGCGCCAGGCCGGTATCACGATGCTGCACTTCGTGCCGTCGATGCTCGACGTGTTCCTGGAACACCACGACAGCCAGGGTTTTCCTGATTTGCGTCGGGTACTGTGCAGCGGCGAAGCCCTGCCCCGCAGCCTGCAACGACGCTTCGAACAGCAACTGGCGGGCATCGAGCTGCATAACCTGTACGGCCCGACCGAGGCCGCCATCGACGTGACCGCCTGGCAATGCCGCCCCGGTGATCCCGGCGAAAGCGTGCCCATCGGCAGGCCGATCGCCAATACCCAGATGCATGTGCTCGATGGCCGTGGCGAACCCCAACCGTTGGGTGTCGCCGGAGAAATCCACATTGGTGGCATCGGTGTGGCAAGGGGTTACCTGAATCAACCGGAGCTGAGCGCCGAACGCTTTATCGCTGACCCGTTCAGCCGCGAACCGAACGCACGCCTGTACAAGACCGGCGACCTTGGCCGCTGGCTCGCCAACGGCGCGCTGGAATACCTGGGACGCAACGACTTCCAGGTGAAAATTCGCGGTTTGCGCATCGAGATCGGCGAAGTCGAAGCGGCGTTGGCGCTGTGCCCCGGCGTGCGAGAAGTGGTGGTCATCGCCCGGGAAGACAACCCCGGGCAACCGGACAGCAAGCGCCTGGTCGCCTATGTCTGCGGCGAACCGGTCCCGGCCGAGCAACTGCGCGGCGCCCTGCTCAAGCATTTGCCCGAGTACATGGTGCCCAGTGCCTTCGTGCACCTGGACACCCTGCCCCTCACCGCCAACGGCAAGCTCGACCGCCGTGCCTTGCCCGCGCCTGGCCAGGAATCCCTGGCGAGCAAAACCTACGAAGCCCCTCGGGGCGACACTGAAATCGCCATTGCCGCAATCTGGCAGGCCCTGCTCGGCCTGGACCAGGTCGGTCGCCACGACAGTTTCCTGGAGCTCGGCGGTCATTCGCTGCTGACCGTGCAGATGCAAGCGCGCCTGCATCAAGACCTCGGCGTCGAGATCGACCTGCGCACGCTGTTTGCCCAGACCTCGTTGAGCGAGCTGGCCCAGCGTGTGGAACAGGCCAGCCAGTCACAGCTCCAGCCGATTGCCGTGATCGCCCGCGACCAGCCGTTGCCGCTGTCCCTGGCTCAGCAACGCTTGTGGTTTCTCGATCAACTGGACCACGCCGCCAGTGTTGCCTATCACATGCCCGCCGCGTTGCACTTGCGCGGCAGCCTGGATCGCAACGCCTTGCAGCAGGCCCTGGACCGTATCGTCGCCCGGCATGAAAGCCTGCGTACCACCTTCGAGCAGCGTGACGGGGAAGTCCATCAACGGTTCGCCGTCACCGACAGCGGTTTCGCCCTGGTCGAGCACGATCTGCAAGCCCTGGCCCCCGCTGCCCGCCAACAGGCTGTCGAGCAACTGACCCAGGCCGAAGCCCGCGAAGCCTTCGACCTGAGCCAGGGGCCGCTGATTCGCGGGCGCCTGCTGCGCCTGGCCGAAGACGAGCACATCCTGCTGGTCACCCAGCACCACATCGTCTCCGACGGTTGGTCGGTGGCGGTGTTGATCGGTGAGTTCAACACCCTCTACGCTGCTTTCAGCCAGGGTCTCGACGATCCACTGCCAGCCCTGGCCTTGCAATACGCTGACTACGCCGCCTGGCAACAGCAACACCTGCAAGGTGAGCGGCTGCAAGCCCAGGCCCGTTTCTGGAAAGACCACCTCGCCGGCGCCCCCGCGTTGCTCGAATTGCCCAGCGACCACAGCCGGCCGCAGGTGCAGAGCTACCGCGGCGCCGCCGTGGCACTGGAACTCTCGACAGCACTGAGCGCCAGGCTGCGGGGCTTCAGCCAGCAACAAGGCCTGACGCCGTTCATGACCCTACTGGGCGCCTGGTCGATCCTGCTCTCGCGCCTGAGCAATCAGCCTGAAGTGGTGGTCGGCACGCCCGTGGCCAACCGCCCGCGCCGCGAAACCGAGGCGCTGATCGGTTTCTTCGTCAACACCCTGGCCCTGCGCATCGATGTCCAGGCCCACAGCCGGCTCGATCAGTTCCTGGCCCAGATCAAGGCCACCACCCTCGACGCTTACAGCCATCAGGATTTGCCGTTCGAACAGGTCGTCGAAGCCCTGCAACCGGAACGCAGCCTGAGCCACAGCCCGCTGTTCCAGGCGATGCTGGTGCTCGGCAACACCCCCCATGATCAGGCCCTGGCGCTGCCGGGGTTGGATCTGAGCCTACTGCCCCAGGCCATCGACACCACTCAGTTCGATGTCAGCCTGTCGCTCAACGACAACGGCGACACCATCAGTGGCCGGTTCGAGTACGCCAGCGATCTGTTCGACCGCTCCACCGTGGAACGCTTCGCCCAGCATTTCCAGACCTTGCTGGAAGCCATGGTCGAGGACGCCGAACAACCCGTGCTCGGCTTGCCGCTGCTCAGCCCGGCCCAGCGCCAGGCTTCACCCGCGGCGCAGCCACCCAAAGCCGTGTTCGATCCGCAGTGGCTGATTCATCAGCGTTTCGAACAACTTGCCGCCGCCCAACCCCAGGCCATCGCCCTGGTCTTCGGCGAACTCGAACTGACTTATCAGGCCCTCAATCGCCGCGCCAACCACATCGCCCGGGCATTGCTCGCCCAAGGCGTACGCCCCGATGACCGGGTGGCGATCCTGGCCCAGCGCGGCGTGGAAATGGTTTGCGCAGTCCTGGCCGTGCTCAAGGCCGGGGCGGCTTACGTGCCGCTGGATCCGGCCTACCCCACTGAGCGTCTCGGTTATCTGCTGAGCGACAGCCGCCCGGTGGCCTTGCTGGCTCAACCGGCCTGCCTCGAGGTGTTGCCCGAGCATGCCGTGCCGGTGGTGCATCTTGAGGATTACCTTGCGATAGACGACCAGTCCCTGGACTACAACCTCGAGGCCAGCGCACTGGGCCTGACGCCCCGGCATCTGGCCTACGTTATTTACACCTCGGGGTCGACCGGACTGCCAAAAGGCGTGTTGGTGGAACATGGCAACGTCGCACGACTGTTCGACGCCACCGCCGACTTGTTCGATTTCGATAACAACGACGTCTGGACGCTGTTCCACTCCTTCGCCTTTGACTTCTCGGTCTGGGAAATCTGGGGCGCGCTGAGCTACGGCGGCAAATTGGTCATCGTTCCAAGTGACGTGGCCCGTTCACCCGACGAGTTCTACGCACTGGTCTGCCAACAGCAGGTCACCGTCCTCAACCAGACGCCAAGTGCCTTCCGCCAATTGAGCGAAGCCCGTGAGCGCAGCGACCAGGAACATGCCCTGCGCGAAGTGATCTTCGGCGGCGAAGCCCTGGACTTCCGCAGCCTGCGGCCGTGGACCGCGCGCACCGCGCTGTCCCGCACCCGCCTGGTCAATATGTACGGGATTACCGAAATCACCGTGCACGCCACTTACTACCCGATCAGCCAGGCTGAAATCGACAGCGGCGCGCCAAGCCTGATCGGCCCTCCGCTGCCGGACCTGTGCCTGCGCATTCTCGACGCGTACCAGCAACCGGTACCGGTGGGGGTCAACGGTGAGATCTACATCGGCGGCGCTGGCGTGGCCCGGCATTACCTGAACCGCGACGCGCTGAATGCCGAACGTTTCATCAGCGATCCGTTCGCCGTGGAGCCCGGCGCACGGTTGTATCGCACCGGTGACATCGCCCGCTATCGCGCCGACGGCGGTGTCGTTTACGTGGGCCGCAACGATTCGCAAATCAAGATTCGTGGGTTCCGTATCGAGCTGGGGGAAATCGAAACCATCCTCGCCGCCGTTGCGGGTGTGCGCGAAGTGGTGGTCGTGCCGCTGGAAAGCCAACCGGGCCAATCGGACAGCAAGCGGTTAGTCGCTTACCTGTGCGGTGAGCCGGTACCGGCCGAGCAACTGCGCGCCGCGTTGCTGGAGTCCCTGCCCGAGTACATGGTACCCAGTGCCTTCGTGCATCTGGACACCCTGCCCCTCACCGCCAACGGCAAGCTTGACCGCCGTGCCTTGCCCTCGCCGGGCCAGGACGCCTTCGCCAGCCGGGTCTATGAGGCACCGCGTGGCGAGGTCGAACAGATCGTCGCCAACGTCTGGCAAGATTTGCTGGGCATCGAACAGGTCAGTCGTCACGACCGCTTCTTCGAAATCGGCGGGCATTCGCTGATGGCCGTGAGTCTGATCGACCGCCTGCGCCAGTACGGCCTGAACGCCACGGTGCGGACCGTGTTCACGGCACCCAGCCTGCGGGAAATGGCCGAGGTCCTGAGCCGCAATCACGAGGCACTGTTCCAGGCACCGGCCAACGACATTCCGCCTGGCTGCACAGCCCTGACCCCGGACATGTTGCCCCTGGTGGAACTGACCCCGGCCCAACTCGACCAGATTGTCGCCGCCGTTCCAGGGGGCGCCGGGAACATCCAGGACATCTACCCGCTGGCCCCGCTGCAGCAAGGCATTCTGTTCCATCACTTGCTCGGACAGGAAGGCGACGCCTATCTGGTGCGCTCGGTCATCGAGTTCGATGACCGTCAGCGCCTCGACGCCTTTCTCGCGGCCCTGCAGGTAGTGATCGATCGCCATGACATCCGGCGCACCGCCGTGCATTGGGTCGGCCAGCCACAAGCCGTTCAGGTGGTGCAGCGCCAGGCGTTACTGCCGGTAGATCACATCACCCTGGTTGCCGATGAAGACGCACGCGCTCAACTGGAGCGTCTGAGCGACCCACGGCACATGCGCCTGGACTTGCAACAGGCACCGCTGACGCGCGCCTGCGTCGCCCGTGATCCAAACTCCGGACGCTGGTTGCTGGCCCTGCTGGATCACCACATGATCAGCGACCACGTGTCCCAGGGGCTGGTGCTCGAAGAAATCCAGGCCCTGCTGCAGAACCAGGGCGCCAGCCTGCCGGCCCCGATGCCTTATCGGGAGTTTGTCGCGCAAATCCTTGCGACACCGCCTCACGCTCACCAAGACTATTTCAACCGTCGCCTGAGCGGTGTCGAGGAGCCCACCGCGCCGTTCGGCGTGCTGGATGTCCAGGGCGACGGTGCCCACGTGATGGAAGCCAACGTGCGCCTCGACCCAGCCCTGAGCCAGCGGATCCGCGCGCAATCGCGCACCGCCGGGGTGACACCGGCCGTACTGTTTCATATCGCTTGGGCCCAGGTTCTTGGACGCTGCACCGACCGTGACGACGTGGTGTTCGGCACCGTGGTCGCAGGCCGCCTGCAAGGCTCGTTGGGGGCTGATCGAGCCCTTGGCGTATTCATCAACACGTTGCCGGTGCGGGTCCAGTTGGTCGGGGTCGGCGTTGGTACCTTGGTGGACGAAACCTATCGCGACCTCAGCGAACTGCTGGCCCATGAACAGGCATCCCTGGCCCTGGCGCAACGTTGCAGCAGCGTGGGCCCAGGTCTGCCGCTGTTCACCACCCTGCTCAATTTCCGCCATCAGACCGAGGGCGGCTCACTGGCCAACGAAGAGCAGATCCTGGCCTGGGACGGTGTAAGGTTCCTGAGCAACGAAGCCCGCACCAACTATCCGATTGAAGTGGCGGTGGCGGATGAGGGAGAAGATTTCTCCCTGACAGCCCAATCCATCAGGGGCATCGATCCACAACGCATCGCCGCGTATCTCGGCCAAGCCGTGGAGACGTTGGTCGAAGCCTTGGAACAAGCCCCCGAACGCCTCGCCAGCAGCCTCGACGTGCTCCCCGAAACCGAGCGGCAATTGCTGCTGAATGACTTCAACCACACCGCCACGGATTTCGGCTCCGCGCAGCCCATCCATACCCTGTTTGAAACCCAGGTCCAGGCCAACCCCGAAGAGGTGGCCCTGGTCTGCGAAAGCCAACAACTGACTTACCGCCAGCTCAATCGCCGCGCCAACCATCTAGCCCGGCAGTTGCTCGAACTGGGCATCGAGCCCGATCAGCGCGTGGCGATCTGTGCCGAACGCAGCCTGGACATGATCGTTGGCCTGCTGGGCGTGCTCAAGGCTGGCGCGGCTTATATGCCCATCGACCCGGCCCATCCGGCCGAGCGCATGGCGTTCATGCTGCAAGACAGTCAACCTCGGGCACTGTTGACCCAGTCGGCGCTCACCTTGCCGTCCGGGGATCTGCCGGTGTTCTTGCTCGACACAAGCGATTCGCTGCGAGCGGCGGACGACGCGGCGTTCGATGTCAACCCGCAGGTACCCGGCCTGACTGCCGAGCACCTGGCCTATGTGATCTACACCTCCGGCTCCACCGGGCAGTCCAAGGGCGTGATGGTCGAGCACCGTTCGGTGTTCAACTTCTGGCAAGTGCTGACCCGCACCACCCACCAGCATTGCCCAGCTCCAGCCACCGTGGCGCTGAATGCCGGGTTCTTCTTCGACATGTCGATCAAAGGCATCTCGCAGCTGTTCTCCGGCCATCGACTGGTGATCATCCCGCAACTGATCCGCGCCAGCGGCCACGAGTTGCTGGACTTCCTCGAACAACATCAGGTGCATGCCTTCGACTCCACGCCGTCGCAGCTCGATACCCTGCTCGCCGCCGGCCTGCTGGAACGCCAGAGCTACCAGCCCGTCAGCGTGCTGCTCGGCGGCGAGGCGATCAACGCCGCGACCTGGGAGAAACTGCGCAACTGCCCAAGCATCCGTTTCTACAACATGTACGGCCCCACCGAGTGCACGGTGGACGCCACCATCGACTTGATCCGTGACCTGGGCGAACGTCCGAGCATTGGTCGGCCGATTGCCAACGTCCAGGTCCACGTGCTTGACGCCCGTGGCGAACCGACACCGTTGGGCGTGGCCGGCGAACTGCACATCGGCGGTGCCGGCGTGGCCCGGGGTTACCTGAACCGACCGGAGCTGAGCGCCGAGCGCTTCATCGCTGACCCGTTCAGCCGCGAACCGAACGCACGCCTGTACAAGACCGGTGACCTCGGCCGCTGGCTGGCCGACGGTACGCTGGAATATCTGGGCCGCAATGACTTCCAGGTGAAGATCCGTGGCTTCCGTATCGAACTGGGCGAGATTGAAACCGTGTTGCTGGGCTGTGTCGGTGTCACTGACGCCGTTGTGATTGCCCGGGAGGACAACCGGTTGGTGGCGTACCTGTGTGGCGAGCCGGTCCCGGCCGAACAACTGCGTAGCGCCTTGCTCAAGCATTTGCCCGAGTACATGGTGCCCAGCGCCTTCGTGCACTTGGACGCCCTGCCCCTCACCGCCAACGGCAAGCTCGACCGCCGCGCCCTACCGGCGCCCGGTCAGGAATCCCTGGCGAGCAAAGCTTACGAAGCCCCTCAGGGCAACACTGAAATCGCCATCGGCGCGATCTGGCAAACCCTGCTCGGCCTGGATCAGGTCGGTCGCCACGACGGTTTCCTTGAACTCGGCGGCCATTCGCTGCTGACCGTGCAATTGCAAGCCCACCTGCATCAGGACCTCGGGGTCGAGATCGACCTGCGTACGCTGTTTGGCCTGGGTTCGCTGCATGCGCTGGCCGAGTGTGTCGATCAAGCGGCCCTGTCCCGTGTCCAGCCAATCAGCGTGGTCCCCCGCGATCGGCCGTTGCCGCTGTCCCTGGCCCAGCGACGCTTGTGGTTCCTCGATCAACTGGACCACGCCGCCAGCGTCGCCTATCACATGCCCGCCGCGTTGCACCTGCGCGGCAGCCTGGATCGAAACGCCCTGCTGCGCGCCCTGGATCGCATCGTCGCCCGCCACGAAAGCCTGCGCACCACCTTCGAACGCGGTGACGGCGAGGTCCATCAACGGTTCGCCGCCGCCGACATCGGCTTTGCCCTGAAGGAGCACGACCTGCAAAGCCTGGACGCCGATGCCCGGCGACAGGCCGTCGAGCAACTGACCCAGGTCGAAACCCGAGAGGCCTTCGACCTGAGCCAGGGGCCAATGATTCGCGGGCGCCTGCTGCGCCTGGCCGAAGACGAACACATCCTGTTGGTCACCCAGCACCACATCGTCTCGGACGGTTGGTCGGTGGCCGTGCTGATCGGTGAATTCAACACCCTCTACGCCGCTTTCAGCCAAGGCCTCGACGACCCGCTGCCCCCCCTGGCCCTGCAATATGCCGACTACGCCGCCTGGCAACAGCAACACCTGCAAGGCGAACGCTTGCAGGCCCAGACCCGTTTTTGGCAAGACCACCTCAGCGGCGCCCCCGCGCTGCTGGAACTGCCCAGCGACCACAGCCGGCCGCCGGTGCAGAGCTATCGCGGCGCTACCGTGGCCCTGGAACTCCCGGCACCACTGAGCGCCCGACTGCGCCGCTTCAGCCAGCAACAAGGCCTGACCCCGTTCATGACGCTGCTGGGCGCCTGGTCGATCCTGCTCTCGCGCCTGAGCAATCAGCCTGAAGTGGTGATCGGCACGCCCGTGGCCAACCGTCCGCGCAATGAAACCGAAGCGTTGATCGGCTTCTTCGTCAACACCCTGGCCCTGCGCATCGACGTCCAGGCCCACAGCCGCGTCGACCAGTTGCTGGCCCAAATCAAGGCCACCACCCTCGACGCCTACAGTCATCAGGACTTGCCGTTCGAACAAGTCGTCGAAGCCCTGCAACCGGCACGCAGTCTCGGCCACAGCCCGTTGTTCCAGGCCACGCTGGTGCTGGGCAATACGCCGCGCGATCAAGTCCTGGCACTGCCGGGACTGAACCTGACGCCGCTGACCCAGGCCGCCAGCACCAGCCATTTCGATGTGAGCCTGTCGCTCAACGACAACGGCGAGACCTTCAGCGGCCAGTTCCAGTACGCCACTGATCTGTTCGACGAAGCCACTGTCGTTGGCTGGAGTCGACACTTCCTGCACCTGCTTGATGCCCTGCTCGACGACGTCACACAACCGCTGACGAGCCTGCCATTGCTGGATCCGCAGCAACGCCAGCAACTGCTGGTCGAGTTCAACCCTGCCACGGCCGTCCTGGACGAAAGCCCGGGGCGTTTCCCTCATGCCGTATTCGAGGCCCAAACGACGCGCACCCCGGATGCCGTGGCGCTGGTGTGCGCCGGGCAAGTGCTCAGTTACGCCGAACTCAATGCCCAGGCCAACCGCATCGCCCACCGCCTGATAGCGCTGGGCGTGCAGCCTGACGACACTGTCGGACTCTTCTCTCGCCGCAGCGCGGAGATGGTGATTGGCTTGCTGGGCATCATGAAAGCCGGCGCGGCCTATGTGCCGCTCGATCCGCAATACCCGGCGGAACGCCTGGCCCACATGCTGGCCGATAGCGCGCCACGGGTACTGGTTCGTCAACAAGCGCTGGATGAGCTGCCGATGCCAGAAGGCCTGGCGACGCTCGAACTGGGTTGCCCATCGCTGCTGCAAGCCCCTGACCACAACCCCCGGGTGACGGACCTGAATTTCGGCCACCTGGCCTACGTGATCTACACCTCGGGCTCCACCGGCTTGCCCAAAGGGGTGATGGTCGAGCATCGCGGTTTGCGTAACTTGCTGGACTGGTTCATCGAGGACCTGGCGTTCGATGCCGATGACGCGGTGCTGCTGGCGTCCTCCTACAACTTCGACCTGACCCAGAAAAACATCCTGGCGCCGCTGATGGTCGGCGCCCAATTGCACCTGGCCGAAGAACCCTTCAGCCCGGGCGCCATCGTCGCGCAGATCGCCAAGGCCGGCATTACCCACACCAACCTGTCGCCCAGTGCCTTCCACACCCTGGTGATTGCCGATCGGCACCAAGCCTTGTCCGGCCTGAAAAGGGTGGTATTGGGCGGTGAGCCCATTCCCGTCGCCATGCTGGAAAAACTGGCAGTGCCACGGCCAACGGTGGTGAACGGCTACGGGCCGACCGAGTGCAGCGGCGTCGTCGGCTGGCACCGGGTGAACAGCGACCTCTCGACCTATCGGGACCAGTCGATCCCCATCGGCAAACCGATCCGCAACATGCAAATGCACGTACTGGACAGCCACGGGCAACTGCTGCCGGTGGGCGTGCGCGGCGAGGTCCATATCGGCGGTGTCGGTGTGGCTCGCGGCTACCTGAACCGGCCGGAACTCAGCGCCGAACGCTTCATCGCTGACCCGTTCTCCAGCACGGCCAATGCGCGCCTGTACAAAACCGGTGACATCGGTCGCTGGTTACCCAACGGCACGCTGGAATACCTGGGACGCAATGACGATCAGGTGAAAATCCGCGGCCTGCGCGTCGAACTGGGGGAAATCGAAGCCGCCCTCGCCGCCCTTCCGGGTGTGCGAGAAGCGGTGGTCGTTGCCCGCGATCACCAGGCAGACGAGACCTACAGCAAACGCCTGGTCGCCTATCTGTGCGGCGTGCCGGCCGCGGCCGAACAATTGCGTGCCGAACTGTTGAAACGCCTGCCCGACTACATGGTTCCCAGCGCCTTTGTGGTACTGGAGGCATTCCCGCTGACGCCCAACGGCAAACTCGACCGCCGCGCCCTGCCCGAACCGGGCCAGGACGCCTACGCCAGCCGGGCCTATGAAGCACCGCAAGGTCCGGTGGAACTGGCGATTGCCGGCATCTGGCAACAATTGCTGGGGCTCGAACGTGTCGGTCGTCATGACGGTTTCTTCGAGCTCGGCGGCCACTCACTGCTGGCGGTCAGCCTGATCGAACGCCTGCGCGAACAAGGCCTGAACGCCGACGTGCGCAGCGTCTTCAGCGCGCCAAGCCTGCGGGAGCTGGCCCAGGCCGTGGCAAACACCCAGGAGCAGACCTTCCAGGCACCGGCCAATCTCATCCCGGCCGCTTGTACCGCCCTGACCCCGGAGATGTTGCCGCTGGTGACACTGACCCCGGCCCAGCTCGAACGCATCGTCGCTGCCGTCCCCGGTGGAGCGGCGAATATCCAGGACATTTACCCTCTGGCGCCCTTGCAGGAAGGCATCCTCTTCCACCACTTGCTGGGACATGAAGGTGACGCCTACCTGATGCGCTCGATGCTCGACTTCGATAACCGCCAGTGCCTCGATGCCTTCATCGCCGCCGTGCAGGCAGTGATCGATCGCCACGACATACTGCGCACCGCCGTGCATTGGGACGGTTTGCCCCAAGCGGTACAAGTGGTGCAACGCCAGGCCCGGCTGACAGTGCACAGCATCACCCTCGATCCCCACAAGGACCCGATCAGCCAGCTTGAAACCCTGAGCGATCCCCGGCAACTGCGCCTGGACCTGCGCGAGGCCCCATTGATGCGTGCCTGCATTGCCCAGGACCCGCATTCCGAACGTTGGATGCTGGCGCTGCTCAACCACCACATGGCCAGCGACCACGTGACCCTGGAAATCGTCCTCGAAGAAATCCACGCCATCCTGCATGGACAAGGCGACAGCCTGGCGAGGCCGCAACCCTATCGCGACTTCATCGCCCAGACCCAGGCCATCCCGACGCAGGTCCACGAAGACTATTTCCGCCGGCGACTGGCTGATGTCGATACCCCCACCGCGCCTTTCGATCTGCTGGAGGTGCAAGGCGATGGCAATCACATCGAAGAAGCCAGTGTGCGCCTGAGCGTCGAACTCAACCTGCGCATCCGGGCCCAGGCCCGGGAACGCGGCATCACCCCAGCCGTGCTGTTCCATGTTGCCTGGGGGCAGGTGCTCGCCCGTTGCACCGGTCGTGATGACGTGGTGTTCGGCACCGTGGTTGCCGGTCGCCTGCAAGGTTCTGCCGGCGCCGAGCGTGCCCTCGGGGTGTTCATCAACACCCTGCCCGTGCGGTTGCGACTGGCCGAAGACGGCGCCAACGCCCAGGTGATGGCGACCCACCGCGACCTCAGTGAACTGCTGGCCCACGAACAGGCATCCCTGGCCCTGGCCCAGCGCTGCAGCGGTGTGCCCAACGCACTGCCGCTGTTCACCAGCCTGCTCAATTATCGGCACCAGCGCGGTGACAACCCGCTGCATTGGCCAGGCATGCGGATCCTGGGCAGCGCCGAGCGGAGCAACTACCCGCTGACCCTGTCGGTCAACGATTACGGCGATGCCTTGGGCCTGGCGGTGCAAAGCGTGCGGGCGGTGGATCCGCAACGCATCTGCGCGCTGATGCAACGCGCCCTGGAACAATTGACCCAGGCCTTGATGTACACGCCACAGATTCCGCTCACGCAACTGGACGTGCTGCCCACCGAGGAGCGCACCCTGCTGCTGGAAACCTTCAACCAGAACGAGGCGGACTACCCGACGCAGCGGTGCATTCAACAGCTGTTCGAAGAGCAGGTGCACCGCACGCCGGACGCCTGTGCACTGGTCGACAGCCAGCATCGCCTCAGTTATGCCGAGCTCAACGCCCAGGCCAACCGTCTGGCCCACCAGTTGATCGCGGCGGGGGTCCAGCCGGGAGATCTGGTGGCGATCTGCGTCGAACGCGGCGTCGCGATGATCAGTGGCTTGCTGGGCATTCTCAAGGCCGGTGGCGCCTATGTGCCGCTGGATCCGAGCTACCCGGCCGAGCGCCTGGCCTCGATTGTCGAGGATGCCCGGCCGCGTCTGTTGCTGGCCGATCCGGTCGGTCGCGCGGCCATCGGCACGCTGCAGGAAGGCACTCGCTACCTGGCCATCGAACAGGCGCTGGCGACGCCGTCGAACAGCCGCGACCCACACCTGGATAGCACCGGCCTGACCCCGACGCATCTGGCCTATGTGATTTACACCTCCGGCTCTACCGGCAAACCCAAGGGTGTGATGATCGAACACCACAACCTGGTGGCTTCGACGCTGGCCCGTGGCGCGGTGTATGGGCCGGCGACCGGCAAGCGTTTCCTGCTGCTGTCATCGATAGCCTTCGACAGCTCCGTGGCCGGAATCTTCGGCACCCTGGTCAGTGGCGGCGCCCTGTGCATCCCGGATGCCGAGACTGCCCGGGACCCTGAAGCCATTGCCCGCTTCATCGGCGAACAGGCCATCACTTCATTGCTGTGCGTACCCTCCCTGGGACGCCTGGTGCTGGCCAGCCTTGCCGCTGGCGAGGGTCATGGCGCGCTGCAAGAGATGATCGTGGCCGGTGAAACCTGCCCCGCACAGCTGGTGCAGGAATGTGCCGGGCTTGAACCTGCGATCACCTTGTACAACGAGTACGGTCCCACCGAAGCCACCGTCTGGGCCACGGTGCATCGCTGCACTGTTGAGGACCAGGGCACGGTGCCGATCGGTCGAGGGATTCCCAACAGCCGCCTGTACGTGCTCGACGAACAGCGCCAGCCGACACCGCTCGGCGTACCGGGCGAGCTGTACGTGGGCGGTGCGGGGGTTGCCCGTGGCTACCTGGACCGGGCGCAACTGAACGCCGAACACTTCCTTGCCGACCCGTTCGCGGCAAGCGACGAAGCGCGGATGTACCGCACCGGCGATCTGGTGCGCAGGCGCGCCGATGGGGTGCTCGAGTTCCTCGGGCGCAACGACCAGCAAGTCAAGATCCGCGGTTTCCGTATCGAACCCGGTGAGATCGAAGCCTTGATGCTGACCCTGCCGGGCGTGCGCGAGGCGGCGGTCATCACTCGCGAGGACACACCGGGGGCCGTGCGCCTGGTGGCTTACCTGAGTGTCGAACCGCACCTGGCCGGCCGTAACGCCAGCAGCACGCTGCGCCCTTACCTGGTCTCGCAGTTGCCGGACTACATGGTTCCAGCGGCGTTCGTGGTGCTCGAGCAATTACCGTTGAGCCCCAACGGCAAGCTGGATCGCCGCGCCCTGCCCGCGCCTCGCAGCGAAGACTTCGCCTATCGCCAATACGAAGCACCCAACGGCGAAACCGAAGCCCTGCTGGCGCAGATCTGGGCCGACTTGCTGGGCCTGGAACGGATCGGCCGTCACGACGACTTCTTCGAACTCGGCGGCCATTCGCTGCTGGCGGTGCAAGTCACGCTCCGGGCGCGCGAAACCTTCGGCGTCGAAGTGCCGCTCAGGGGGTTGTTCGAACACCCGTCGCTGGGAGCCCTGGCCGACCTGATCACCACCCTGCAGCTGGCGCAATACGAGTCGGATGAGCTGCTGGACCTGCAACAAGAAATGGCTTCGCTGTCTGAAAGCGAACTGCTCGCTATCGTCTCCAAGGATGCTTAATAAATTGAACGAACATAACGATAGTCTCGACCAGTTGAAACGCGCCGCCCTCCTGCGCCTGCTCAAGCAACGCGGCGCAACGCGGGTCATCGAAACAGCCCATGACGACATGATCAGCGTCGACCGCGAGGGACCATTGGCGCTGTCGTTCGCCCAGCAGCGCCTGTGGTTCCTCGACCAGTTGGACCCGACGGCCAGCGTCGCCTACCACATCCCCGCCTCATTGTTGCTGCGCGGCACCCTCGACCAGGCGGCCCTCAAGGCCGCGCTCGACCGGCTCGTGGCCCGGCACGAAAGCCTGCGCACCACCTTCCGCCGCGAAGGCGAACACCCGGTGCAAATCATCGCCCCGGCGGATTGCGGCTTCAGCCTGTTGGAACACGACCTGCGCCACCTCTCCCGGGACCAGGCCGAGCAACAGGCGGCGCGCCTGACTGAAGACGAGGCCGTGCAGCCGTTCGACCTGCTGCACGGGCCGCTGATCCGCGGCAACCTGTTATGCCTGGCCGAGGATGAGCACATTCTGCTGATCACTCAGCACCACATCATCTCCGACGGTTGGTCCATCGGCATCCTGGTCAAGGAGTTCGCCGCGCTGTATCAGGCATTCAGCACCCAGCAGGCCGATCCCCTCCCGCCGCTGCCCCTGCAATACGCAGACTATGCGGCCTGGCAACGCCAGCACCTGAATGGCGAGCGCCTGGCTCAGCAAGTGGAATTCTGGCGCAGCCACCTGGCCGGCGCCCCCGCCCTGCTCTCGCTGCCCACCGACCGGCCACGCCCGGCGGTACAGAGCTACCGCGGCGAAACCCTGAAGTTCGCGCTGCCCGCCGCGCTGTCCAGCGCCATCGCCCGGTTCGCCCAGTCCCAGGCCGCGACTCCATTCATGACGTTGATGGCCGCCTGGGCGGTGTTGCTGGCCCGGATCAGCGGCCAGCAAGACGTGGTGATCGGCACCGTCGCCGCCAACCGCGACCGCCTGGACGTGCAGTCGCTGATCGGTTTCTTCGTCAACACCCTGGCCCTGCGCATCCGCCTGGACGCCAACCCAACCCTCGAGCAGGTGCTGCAACAGGTCAAGCACCTGATGCTGGAATCATCCAGCCGCCAGGACACGCCATTCGAACAGGTCGTCGAAGCCCTCAAGCCACCGCGCAGTGCCAGCTACAGCCCGATATTCCAGACGATTCTCTACACCAATGCCGGAGACGGGGGCGGTTCGTTGCAACTGCCAGGGCTGGACCTGCAATTCCTGCCTTCGCGCAAAGGCAGTGCCCAGCACGATCTGTCCCTGCACATCGACGAAGGCGGCCCCTGCCTGTCCTGCAGCCTGGCGTACTCCACCGCGCTGTTCGACGCCTGCACCGTCGAACGCCTGGCGGCGCGCTTCGAGCGTCTGCTGCATTGTTTCACCGAAGCACCACACACCCGTATTGGAGCGCTGGAACTGGACCCGGCCCTCGCACTGCCCGAAGTCGCTGCATTGGCGCCTGTGCCGGAACAGCTGCCGTTGTCTTATCACCAGGAACGGCTGTGGTTCGTCGACACGTTTGAAACCGGGTATCTGTACGAAGCCAACCCGGTCTATCACAACATCGCGTTGCTGCTGGAGTTGACCGGCGAGATCAATCAACCGGCCCTGCAAACGGCCCTCGACGGATTGCTCGCCCGCCACGACATTCTTCGTTGCCGGGTGACCAGCGATGGCGCCCGCGCCTGGCAACGCTTCGACGGCCCGTCAAGCCTTGCCCTCGATCTGATACAGAGCGACCCGCACGATCTGGCGGCCCGGGCCCTGGCCGAAACACGTCGGCCCTTGACCATGGACGGCGGCAGCCTGGTGCGTGCAACCCTGGTCCGGGCGGATGACAACAACGCCGTCCTGGCCATTGCCGTGCACCATCTGCTAGCCGACCGCACCGCCATGGGATTGCTCAAGCGCGACCTCCTGGCCCTCTATGAAGCGGCCTGCGCCGAACGCCGCGCCGAGCTGCCCGCACTGCCTCTGGGCTACGGCGACTTTGCCGCCTGGCAACGCAACCTGCCGGCCGCCGTGCTGGAAAACCTGCGGGCCTACTGGGCCTATCAATTGCGTGGCAAGCTGCAAGCCCTGGAACTGCCGCTGAATCGGCCACGGGCCGCGGTGCATGTGTTTGCCGAAGCCACCCACGGATTCAGCATCGAGCCGACACTGGTTCGGCGCCTTGAAGCCCTGTCCAAGGAAGTCGGTGTCAGCAGCGAGAGCCTGGCCCTGAGTGCCTTCACCGCACTGTTGCGCCGCTACGCAGGGCACGACGAACTGGTGATCGGCACCACCGCGGCCTGTCGTGAACCGGCCCTGCACGACGTGATCGGACCGCTGGACAACCTGCTGGTGCTGCGCGAAACCTGCGACAACGCCACCACCCTGCAACAGCTTTGGGAACAGACCGCCAGCCACCTGGCCCAGGCACTGCGCCATCGGCACATGCAGTTCGACCAGTTGGTGCTCGCCCTCAATCCGGCCAAGGACATGAGCCGCACCGCGCTGTTCGACGTGCTGTTCAACTTCCAGCACGGCAGCGACACCCAGGCGCTGGTCGCCGGCCTGGCGGTCAGTACCCTGGAAACCAACCTGGGTTACGGCAAGAACGACCTGCACCTGCTGATCACCGCCGGCGAGTCACATTGGGCCGGGCACCTGGCGTACAACGCCGAGTTCTTCGACCGCGAATTTGTCCAGCAACTGATGCGTCATTACGTGCGCTTGCTGGAAGCCTTTGTCGATGATTTGCAGCAACGGGTCGACGACATCCCGTTGCTGGATTCGGCCGAGCGTCAGCGGCAGATCCTCGATTTCAACGACAGCGAAGCGGCCTGGCCCGACACCCTGACAGTGCATCAGATTTTCGAAGAGCAGGTACGCCGGACTCCGGAGCGCATTGCCGTCAATCTGGGCCAGGAAAACCTGAGCTATCGACAGCTCAATGAACAAGCCAACCGACTCGCCCACCGCTTGCGCGCGGCGGGTGTGCAGCCGCAGGAACTGGTGGCCATCGCCCTGGATCGCTCGGTGCAGATGATCGTCGCCACCCTGGCGGTGCTCAAGGCCGGTGCGGCCTATGTGCCGATCGACCCGAGTTCACCCCAGGAGCGCATCGCCTATGTGCTTCGCGACAGCGGCGTACGCAAAGCCATCGCTCGTCAGGACATGAGCCCGGCATTGCAGAGCCTGGGCATCGAAGTCCTTGATCCCCTCGCGGACAATGGCAGCAGCACCGCCAACCTGCCCAACCTCAACGCGCCGGACCACCTCTGCTATGTGATCTACACCTCGGGCTCCACCGGCGAGCCCAAGGGGGCGTTGCTCGAACACCGCAACGTGGTGCGGCTACTGCATAACAATCGCTCGGACTTCCAGTTCAGCGCCGATGATGTCTGGTCGCTGTTCCATTCCAATGCCTTCGATTTCTCGGTCTGGGAAATCTTCGGTGCCCTGCTCCACGGCGCCCGCCTGACCCTGGTGCCCGAGGCCCTGCGCCGCGATCCGACGCAGTTGCTGGGCTTTCTTGAAAGCGAACAGGTCACGGTCCTGAACCAGACCCCGTCGGCGTTTCTCCAGCTCAGTGCGGCGGCACTGGCGGCGCCACAGGTGCGCCTGGAGCGGCTGCGCTATGTGATTTTCGGTGGGGAAAGCCTGGAGCTGGGCAAGCTCGATGCCTTCCATCAGGCCTTCGGACATGTGGCACTGGTGAACATGTACGGCATCACCGAAACCTGCGTGCACGTCACCTACAAAGCCATCGGCGCGGCGGATATCGCCGCCGGTATCTCCAATGTCGGACGCCCGATCCCAACCACCGTGGCCTACGTGCTCGATGCTCAGCAGCGCCTGTTGCCTGTTGGTGTAGCCGGCGAGATTTGCGTCGGTGGGCTGGGGGTCGGACGCGGGTACCTGAATCGTCCGGCACTGAGTGCCGAACGCTTTATCGCCGACCCGTTCCGTCCCGGTGAGCGACTGTATCGCTCTGGAGACCTGGGCAAGCTGCTGGACAACGGCGAAATCATTCACCTGGGCCGGATGGATGCCCAAGTGAAGATTCGTGGTTTCCGTATCGAGCTGGGTGAGATCGAAGCCAAACTGCTGGCCTGCGACGGCGTACGTGAAGCACGGGTGCTGGCCCGCGAGGACGTGAGCCAGGGCAAGCGCCTGATCGCCTACCTGATCCCTCGCCCCGGCGCGCAGCTGGAGGTGGCGGCCTTGCGCAAACAGTTGGGGGCCACGCTGCCCGACTACATGATCCCAAGTGCGTTCGTCAGCCTGGAAGCCTACCCGCTCACCGCCAACGGCAAACTGGACCCGGATGCCTTGCCGGCGCCGGACCTCGATGCAATGTCCGCCCGCGGCTATGCCGCGCCCGAAGGTGCCACTGAAACAGCCCTGGCGCAGATTTTCCAGGAGCTGCTGGGCCTGGAACGCGTGGGACGCAGTGACAGTTTCTTTGAATTGGGTGGGCACTCGCTGCTCGCCGCGCAATTGGTTTCCCGGGTACGCCAACAATTGGGCGGCGAGCTGATGCTGCGTGAGCTGTTCAGCCATCCAAGCGTGGAAGAGCTGGCCCGGGTCGTCGGCGACCTGCAAAACGTCAGCAGCGAGACCATCGGTGTCGCCGACCGCAGCGCGCCGCTGGCGCTGTCCTTTGCCCAGCAACGCCTTTGGTTTCTCGACCAACTGGACTCAAGCGCCAGCACCGCATACCACATGCCCGCGTCCCTACTGCTGCGTGGCGATTTGGATCATGCCGCGCTCAAGGCCGCGCTCGACCGCTTGGTGGCACGTCACGAAAGCCTGCGCACCACCTTCGAACGTCATGGCGAGCAACCGGTGCAGATCATTGCCCCGGCAGACTGCGGCTTCGCGTTGGCCGAGCAGGATTTGCGCAGCCTGTCTTATGAGCAGGCCAGCCTCAGCGCATCGCGTATCGGCAACAGCGAGGCCGTGACGCCGTTCGACCTGCGCCAAGGGCCGCTGATTCGTGGGCGCCTGCTGCGCCTGGCCGATGACGAACACATTCTGCTCATCACCCAGCACCACATCATCTCCGACGGTTGGTCAGTGGGAGTATTGGTCAGGGAATTCGCTGCGCTTTACCGGGCCTTCAGTCAACAGCAACCCGACCCACTGCCCGCCCTGTCGATTCAATATGCCGACTACGCCGCCTGGCAGCGCCAGGTCCTCGATAGCGAGCGTCTGAACCACCAGGCCGACTTCTGGCGTGAGCACCTCGGCGGCGCGCCGTCGCTGTTGGCCTTGCCCACCGACCGCCCACGCCCGGCGACGCAGAGCTATCGGGGTGGCGATGTCCCTGTCGAGATCGCCCCCGCGATGCGCGAACGCCTGGAGCGTTTCTGCCAACAGCACAACGTCACCCTGTTCATGGCCTTGCTCAGTGCCTGGTCGGTCCTCATGGCGCGCCTGGGCAACGAGCGGGACGTGGTGATCGGTGTCCCCACGGCCAACCGTGGCCGCACCGAAACGGAAAACCTGATCGGTTTCTTCGTCAACACCCTGGCCTTGCGGGTAGACCTTGGACAGAACCCGAGCGTGGCGCAGCTGCTGGAGCAGATCAAGCAGACCACCCTGGCGGCCCACGAGCATCAGGACATTCCTTTCGAACAAGTCATCGAAGCCTTGCAGCCACCGCGCTCCCTGAGCCACAACCCGCTGTGCCAGGTCGCGCTGTCGCTGAATAATACCCCTGGCGGCGTTGAACTGAGCCTGCCCGGCCTGACCTTGGTTCCCGTGGCCCAGGCCCATGAAACCTCGCAGTTCGACCTGATGCTGACACTGGGCAATGCCAACGGCACGCTGGCCGGCGTGATCGAGTACGCCAGCGATCTGTTCGACCGCTCCACCGTGGAACGCTTCGCCCAGCATTTCCAGACCTTACTGGAAGCCATGGTCGAGGATGCCGAACAACCCGTGCTCGGCTTGCCGCTGCTCAGCCCGGCCCAGCGCCAGGCTTCACCCGCGGCGCAGCCACCCAAAGCCGTGTTCGATCCGCAGTGGCTGATTCATCAGCGTTTCGAACAACTTGTCGCCGCCCAACCCCAGGCCATCGCCCTGGTCTTCGGCGAACTCGAACTGACTTATCAGGCCCTCAATCGCCGCGCCAACCACATCGCCCGGGCGCTGCTCGCCCAAGGCGTACGCCCCGATGACCGCGTGGCGATCCTGGCCCAGCGCGGCGTGGAAATGGTTTGCGCAGTCCTGGCCGTGCTCAAGGCCGGGGCGGCTTACGTGCCGCTGGATCCGGCCTACCCCACTGAGCGTCTCGGTTATCTGCTGAGCGACAGCCGCCCGGTGGCCTTGCTGGCTCAACCGGCCTGCCTCGAGGTGTTGCCCGAGCATGCCGTGCCGGTGGTGCATCTTGAGGATTACCTTGCGATAGACGACCAGTCCCTGGACTACAACCTCGAGGCCAGCGCACTGGGCCTGACGCCCCGGCATCTGGCCTACGTTATTTACACCTCGGGGTCGACCGGACTGCCAAAAGGCGTGTTGGTGGAACATGGCAACGTCGCACGACTGTTCGACGCCACCGCCGACTTGTTCGATTTCGATAACAACGACGTCTGGACGCTGTTCCACTCCTTCGCCTTTGACTTCTCGGTCTGGGAAATCTGGGGCGCGCTGAGCTACGGCGGCAAATTGGTCATCGTTCCAAGTGACGTGGCCCGTTCACCCGACGAGTTCTACGCACTGGTCTGCCAACAGCAGGTCACCGTCCTCAACCAGACGCCAAGTGCCTTCCGCCAATTGAGCGAAGCCCGTGAGCGCAGCGACCAGGAACATGCCCTGCGCGAAGTGATCTTCGGCGGCGAAGCCCTGGACTTCCGCAGCCTGCGGCCGTGGACCGCGCGCACCGCGCTGTCCCGCACCCGCCTGGTCAATATGTACGGGATTACCGAAATCACCGTGCACGCCACTTACTACCCGATCAGCCAGGCTGAAATCGACAGCGGCGCGCCAAGCCTGATCGGCCCTCCGCTGCCGGACCTGTGCCTGCGCATTCTCGACGCGTACCAGCAACCGGTACCGGTGGGGGTCAACGGTGAGATCTACATCGGCGGCGCTGGCGTGGCCCGGCATTACCTGAACCGCGACGCGCTGAATGCCGAACGTTTCATCAGCGATCCGTTCGCCGTGGAGCCCGGCGCACGGTTGTATCGCACCGGTGACATCGCCCGCTATCGCGCCGACGGCGGTGTCGTTTACGTGGGCCGCAACGATTCACAGATCAAGATTCGTGGGTTCCGTATCGAGCTGGGGGAAATCGAGGCGCAACTGTTGGCCTGCGCCGAAGTCCGCGAAGCGCTGGTCATCGTGCGCGAAGATCAACCCGGCGACAAACGCCTGGTGGCGTACCTGATCGCTCAGGAAGGGATTGCCCTTGAGTCCTCGGCCTTGCGTAGCCAATTGGCAAGCGTGCTGGCCGAACATATGCTGCCCAGCGCTTTCGTGACCCTGGCCGCCTGGCCCCTGACCACCAACGGCAAGCTGGACCGTGGTGCCTTGCCGGCACCGGACTTGTCCGCGGCGGCGAGCCAGCACTATGAAGCACCGCTGGGGGATATCGAAATGACCCTGGCCAGCGCCTGGCAGAAACTGCTCGGAGTTGAACGGGTGGGTCGTCAGGACCACTTTTTCGAACTCGGCGGCCACTCGTTCCTGGTCATCAGCCTGATCGAGCGTCTGCGCCAGGCCGGTCTGCAACTGGATGTGCGCACGGTCTTCTCCGCGCCGACCCTCAAAGCCATGGCCGCCGTCCTCGCCGGTGGCAGCAACAGCCAACGGGTGGTCCCGGCGAACCTGATCCCCGCCGACTGCACAGCCATCGAGCCTCAGATGTTGCCGCTGGTGACCCTGAGCCCACAGGAAATCGAACACATCGTCGCCGATGTCCCCGGTGGGGCGGGCAATGTGCAGGATATCTACCCCCTGTCATCGTTGCAGGAAGGTATTCTGTTCCACCACTTGTTGCAGTCCGAAGGCGATGCCTACCTGATGCGCACCGTGGTGACGTTCAATCATCGCCAGGTGCTCGACGACTTCCTCGCCGCCGTACAGGTGGTGATCGACCGCCACGACATCCTGCGCACGGCCCTGCGCTGGCACGGCTTGCCGCAGCCGGTGCAGATCGTTCATCGCCAGGCGCAGCTGCCGGTCATTCTCCTGGACGGTCTGCCCGGCCAAGCGGCCTTGCAGACCCTTCGCGACCACACGGACACTCACCATCTGCGACTCGACCTGCAACGGGCTCCGCTGATCGCGGCCTACATCATCTACGATGAACCCGGTGAGCAGTGGTTGCTGGCCTTGCTCGACCATCACCTGGTCAGCGATAACGTGACCTTGCGCCTGATCATGCTGGAGATCCAGGCGGTCATGGCCGGCCAGGCCGACAGCCTGCCGCCGTCCCAGCCGTACCGAAACTTCATCGCCCAGGCCGCCAGCGTGTCCCAGGCCGATCACGAAGCCTATTTCCGGCGCTTGCTGGCCGATGTCGACGCCACCACCGCGCCTTACGGGGTGCTGGATGTCCGGGGCAACGGTGCCGGGATCAAGCGCGCGGTCAAACACTTGAGCGACGAGCTCAGTGCACGGGTATATCGAACGGCGCGCCAGCAAGGGGTCCCGACGTCCGTGCTGTTCCACGCCGCCTGGGGCCTGGTGGTCGCGGCCACCAGCGGGCGCGACGATGGGATTTTCGGCACGGTGTTGTCGGGACGCTCCCAAGGCACCGCCGGCGCCGACCATGCACTGGGGATGTTCATCAATACTCTGCCGATGCGCATTCGCTTGCAGCAGAACACGGTCAGCGACATCGTCCAGGACGCCTACCAGCAGCTCAGTGAATTGCTGACCCACGAACAGGCTTCCCTGGCCCTGGCCCAGCGTTGCAGTGCGGTGGACGCTTCCCTGCCACTGTTCACGGTGATCCTCAACTGCCGCCATGGCGACCTGGTGAATGCGTCCGGGGAAAACGCCGTGGATGGAGGCCACCACGAAGGCATGCACTTTGTGGCCTCCGAAACCCGTACCAACTACCCCATCGAAATTGCCGTGGCGAATGTGGGTAGCGGATTCTCCCTGACCGCCCAGTCCATCACCGGCATCGATCCGCAACGCATCGCCGCGTATCTCGGCCAAGCCGTGGAGACGTTGGTCGAAGCCCTGGAACAAGCCCCCGAGCGCCTCGCCAGCAGCCTCGACGTGCTCCCCGAAACCGAGCGGCAATTGCTGCTGAATGACTTCAACCACACCGCCACGGATTTCGGCTCGGCGCAGCCCATCCATACCCTGTTTGAAACCCAGGTCCAGGCCAACCCCGAGGCGGTGGCCCTGGTTTGCGAAAGCCAACAACTGACTTACCGCCAGCTCAATCGCCGCGCCAACCATCTAGCCCGGCAGTTGCTCGAACTGGGCATCGAGCCCGATCAGCGCGTGGCGATCTGTGCCGAACGCAGCCTGGACATGATCGTGGGCCTTATGGGCGTGCTCAAGGCCGGCGGCGCCTACGTGCCCATCGACCCGGCCCACCCGGCCGAGCGCATGGCGTTCATGCTGCAAGACAGTCAACCTCGGGCGCTGTTGACCCAATCGGCGCTTACCCTGCCGTCCGGGGATCTGCCGGTGTTCTTGCTCGACACAGCTGATTCGCGGCGATCGGCGGATGACGCGGCTTTCGATGCTAACCCGCAAGTGCCTGGCCTGACGCCTGAGCACCTGGCCTATGTGATCTACACCTCCGGCTCCACCGGCCAGTCCAAGGGCGTGATGGTCGAGCACCGTTCGGTGTTCAACTTCTGGCAAGTGCTGACCCGCACCACCCACCAGCATTGCCCAGCTCCAGCCACCGTGGCGCTGAATGCCGGGTTCTTCTTCGACATGTCGATCAAGGGCATCTCGCAGCTGTTCTCCGGCCATCGACTGGTGATCATCCCGCAACTGATCCGCGCCAGCGGCCACGAGTTGCTGGACTTCCTCGAACAACATCAGGTGCATGCCTTCGACTCCACGCCGTCGCAGCTCGATACCCTGCTAGCCGCCGGCCTGCTGGAACGCCAGAGCTACCAGCCCGTCAGCGTGCTGCTCGGCGGCGAGGCGATCAACGCCGCGACCTGGGAGAAACTGCGCAGTTGCCCAAGCATCCGCTTCTACAACATGTACGGCCCGACCGAGTGCACGGTGGACGCCACCATCGACTTGATCCGTGACCTGGGCGAACGTCCGAGCATTGGTCGGCCGATTGCCAACGTCCAGGTCCACGTGCTTGACGCCCGTGGCGAACCGACACCGTTGGGCGTGGCCGGCGAACTGCACATCGGCGGTGCCGGCGTGGCCCGGGGTTACCTGAACCGGCCGGAGCTGAGCGCCGAGCGCTTCATCGCTGACCCGTTCAGCCGCGAACCGAACGCACGCCTGTACAAGACCGGTGACCTCGGCCGCTGGTTGGCCGATGGCACGCTGGAATACCTGGGCCGCAATGACTTCCAGGTGAAGATCCGTGGCTTCCGTATCGAACTGGGTGAAATCGAAAACGCACTGGTGGCCTGCCCAGGCATCCGTGAGGCCGTGGTGATCGCCCGTGAAGACAGCCAAGGCGACTCGGAGAGCAAGCGCCTGGTCGCTTATGTCTGCGGCGAACCGGTTCCGGCCGAGCAGCTGCGTAGCGCGCTATTGAACGATTTGCCCGAATACATGGTACCCAGCGCCTTCGTGCACCTGGACGCCCTGCCCCTCACCGCCAACGGCAAGCTCGACCGCCGCGCCCTACCGGCGCCCGGTCAGGAATCCCTGGCGAGCAAAACCTACGAAGCCCCCCAGGGCGACACCGAAATCGCCATCGCCGAGATCTGGAAGGGCTTGCTGCACCTGGATCAGGTCGGTCGCCACGACGGCTTCCTCGAACTCGGCGGCCATTCACTGCTCGCCGTGCAGTTGCTCTCGCGCCTACGGCGCAAGCTGGGCGCACGGGTGACCCTGCGCGAACTGTTCGACGCGCCGACCGTGCGTGGCCTCGCTTCGCTGGTCCAGGCAGCCTCGCCAACCGAGGCTGCGTCGATTCCCTTGGCCAATCGCTCGGGGCGACTGCCGTTGTCGTTCTCCCAGCAACGGCTGTGGTTCCTCGATCACCTGGACCACGCGGCAGGTGCGGCTTATCACCTGCCCCTGGCCTTGCGCCTGAAGGGGCCGCTGGACAAAGTGGCGCTGCAGGCAACACTCGACCGCCTGGTAGCGCGTCACGAAACCCTGCGCACCCGGTTTGAACTGGTGGACGGCGAGCCGCTGCAAAAAATCGCACCGGCCGACTACGGCTTCCAGTTGGAGCAGCAGGACCTGCGCACGATTGCGGACGAGGAACGCAAAGCCACGCTGGAGCACATCGGCCAGATCAACGCCACGCAGTTGTTCGACTTGAACCTCGGGCCACTGATGCGCGGCCACCTGGTGCAACTGGCGGACGAGGAACATGTGCTGTTCATGACCTTGCACCACATTGTTTCCGATGGCTGGTCCAACAGCGTGCTGGCCCGAGAGGTCAGCGTGCTCTACACCGCATTCAGCCAGGGCCAGAAGGATCCATTGCCGCCCCTGGCGCTGCAATACGTAGACTACGCCGCCTGGCAACGACGATCCCTGGAAGGCCCGGCGCTACAAGCGCAGATCGACTTCTGGCACCAGCATCTGGAAGGTGCGCCCGCCTTGTTGAACCTGCCGTTGGATCGCCCACGCCCGGCGCTACAGAGTTATGCCGGCGGCATCCTCAAGTGCAGCTTTTCGCCCGCCCTCAGTGCCGATCTCCGGGCTTTCAGCCAGGCCCAGGGCACCACGTTGTTCATGGTGCTGCTGGCGGGCTGGTCGGTGCTGATGAGTCATCTGAGCGGTCAGGACGATGTGGTGGTCGGCACACCGGTGGCCAACCGTCAGCGTCCGGAGCTGGAGGCGCTGATTGGTTTCTTCGCCAACACCCTGGCGTTGAGAGTCCGCACCGAACGCGACACCCGAGTCGACGAACTGCTGGCACGGATCAAGGACCTGACCCTGGCTGCCTACAATCAACAGGACCTGCCTTTCGAGCAGGTGGTAAGTGCGCTGCAACCCACGCGCAGCATGAGCCACAGCCCGTTGTTCCAGGTCATGTTGAGCCTGGACAATACACCACCGAAACCGCTGCAATTGCCTGGGCTCGAGGTGCAAACCCTGCAAAGCCCTCACCACACCACCCAGTTCGACCTGTCGTTGTCACTGATCGATACCGGCGAGCGCATCAGCGGCAGCCTGCAATACGCCAACGACCTGTTCGACACGGAGACGGTGCAGCACATCGCCGGGCTCTTCGCCAACGTCCTGGAACATCTGGTAGCCGACGAGCAGCAATCCATCGGCCAGCTGCTGGCGGACACGCCACCGCTGGTGCGCTCGGTCAATGCCATCGCCCAGGCAAACGTCACCGACGACGCCCCTGCCCCGGACTTGCCGTACGAAGCGCCGCAGGGAGACACCGAGATCGCCATCGCGGCCCTCTGGCAGGATCTGTTCAAACAGGAGCGGATCAGCCGGCACGACGACTTCTTTAGTCTCGGCGGTATTTCGTTGATGGCGGTGCAGATGGCCTCGCGGCTGCGCAAGGTCCTCGGTAAACCCATCGCCGTGCGCGACCTGTTTGTCGAGCCGACCATTGCCGGCTTCGCCAGGACCCTCGACGGCCAGGCCCGGCCAGGCGCCCACGGCAATCTGGTACCGATCCGGCGCACGGGTTCCCAACGGCCGCTGTATCTGGTCCATCCGCTGGGCGGTGAAGTGCAATATGCGCGGGATCTGGCGCCTGCGCTGGATCCCCAGGTTCCTGTCTACGGCTTGGCGGCCAGTGGCCTGGTGGCGGGAGAAGCGCCGCTGTCCGACGTGCCGGCCATCGCGGCGCGTTACCTGACGGCCATCCGCCAGGTCCAGCCGCAGGGTCCGTACCGGATCGCCGGTTGGTCGGCCGGTGGCCTGATCGCCTATGAAATGGCGCGTCAACTTCAGGCCGGCGGTGAGTCCGTGGAGTTCCTCGGTATCATCGATGCCTCGGCCCGTCCTGACCCGGTACCGGCGCAATCGCTCAGCGAAGCGCAGTTCCTGATGGCCTGGCTCCCTGAGCGCATCGACCCTGAACTGTTCCAGCAACTGACAACGCTGGCGGAACACTCAGACATCGAGGCCATGCTGACGCTGTGCATGACCCATCGCCTGCTACCGGAGGAGTTGCCCCATGACATCGATGGCGCCCTGCTGCGCACTCACCTGGGGGTTGCCTATGCGACACGCCTGGCCATCGGCGCCTACGTCAGCCCCCCAAGCCCGCTCAAGGTGTCGCTGTTCACCGCGAGCGAACAGCAACGCAATGACCCTACCCTGGGCTGGCGCGGATTGCTGCAGGATCAAGTGAGCGTGACGGCATTGCCCGGCACCCATATGACGCTGGTCAAGGCACCCCACGTGACCAAGCTGGGCGAGGCGATTTCCAAGGCGTTGAAAACTGGCACGGGGTCATGAATCTGTGAGGGAGCAGGGCTTGCCCGCGAAGGCGGCGGCACATTCAGCATCGATGCAAGCTGAGCCACCGCTTTCGCGAGCAAGCTCGCTCCCACAGGGGATTTGGAGTCCTTGCAATTTCCATGAACACCTCAAAACCAGTGTGGGAGCGGGCTTGCCCGCGAAGGCGGCGGTATATTCAGCATCGATGCAAGCTGACCCACCGCTTTCGCGAGCAAGCCCGCTCCCACAGGGGATTGGGGTGAATGTAGCTTCTATGACCGCCTCGGAACCAATGTGGGAGCGGGCTTGCCCGCGAAGGCGGCGGTACATTCAGTGTTGATGCAAGCTGAGCCACCGCTTTCGCGAGCAAGCTCGCTCCCACAGGGGATTGGGGTGAATGCGACTTCTATGACCGCCTCGGAACCAATGTGGGAGCGGGCTTGCCCGCGAAGACGGCGGTACATTCAGCATTGAGGCAAGCGGACCCACCGCTTTCGCGAGCAAGCCCGCTCCCACAGGGGATTGGGGTGAATGTGGCTTCTATGACCGCCTCGGAACCAATGTGGGAGCGGGCTTGCCCGCGAAGGCGACGGTACATTCAGCATCGATGCAAGCTGAACCACCGCTTTCGCGAGCAAGCCCGCTCCCACAGGGGATTGGGGTGGATGCGACTTCTATGACCGCCTCGGAACCAATGTGGGAGCGGGCTTGCCCGCGAAGGCGGCGGTATATTCAGTGATGATGCAAGCTGAGCCACCGCTTTCGCGAGCAAGCTCGCTCCCACAGGGGATTGGGGTGAATGCGACTTCTATGACCGCCTCGGAACCAATGTGGGAGCGGGCTTGCCCGCGAAGGCGGCGGTACATCCAACATCCCTGCCAGCTGAGCCACCGCTTTCGCGAGCAAGCTCGCTCCCACAGGGGATTGGGGGTGGATGCGACTTCTATGACCGCCTCGAAACCAATGTGGGAGCGGGCTTGCCCGCGAAGGCGGCGGTACATTCAGCATCGATGCAAGCTGAGCCACCGCTTTCGCGAGCAAGCCCGCTCCCACAGGGGATTGGGGGTGAATGCGACTTCTATGACCGCCTCGGAAGCAATGTGGGAGCGGGCTTGCCCGCGAAGGCGGCGGTACATTCAGCATCGATGCAAGCTGAACCACCGCTTTCGCGAGCAAGCTCGCTCCCACAGGGGATTGGGGTGGATGCGACTTCTATGACCGCCTCGGAACCAATGTGGGAGCGGGCTTGCCCGCGAAGGCGGCGGTATATTCAGTGATGATGCAAGCTGAGCCACCGCTTTCGCGAGCAAGCCCGCTCCCACAGGGGATTGGGGGTGAATGCGACTTCTATGACCGCCTCGGAAGCAATGTGGGAGCGGGCTTGCCCGCGAAGGCGGCGGTACATTCAGCATCGATGCAAGCTGAGCCACCGCTATCGCGAGCAAGCTCGCTCCCACAGGGGATTGGGGTGGATGCGACTTCTATGACCGCCTCGGAACCAATGTGGGAGCGGGCTTGCCCGCGAAGGCGGCGGTACATCCAACATCCCTGCCAGCTGAGCCACCGCTATCGCGAGCAAGCTCGCTCCCACAGGGGATTGGGGGTGGATGCGACTTCTATGACCGCCTCGGAACCAATGTGGGAGCGGGCTTGCCCGCGAAGGCGGCGGTACATTCAGCATCGATGCAAGCTGAGCCACCGCTATCGCGAGCAAGCTCGCTTCCACAGGGGATTGGGGTGAATGTGGCTTCTATGACCGCCTCGGAACCAATGTGGGAGCGGGCTTGCCCGCGAAGACGGCGGTACATTCAGTATCGATGCAAGCTGAGCCACCGCTTTCGCGAGCAAGCCCGCTCCCACAGGGGATTGGGGGTGAATGCGACTTCTATGACCGCCTCGGAACCAATGTGGGAGCGGGCTTGCCCGCGAAGACGGCGGTACATTCAGTGTTGATGCAAGCTGAGCCACCGCTTTCGCGAGCAAGCTCGCTCCCACAGGGGATTGGGGTGAATGCGACTTCTATGACCGCCTCGGAACCAATGTGGGAGCGGGCTTGCCCGCGAAGACGGCGGTACATTCAGCATCGATGCAAGCTGAGCCACCGCTTTCGCGAGCAAGCCCGCTCCCACAGGGGATTGGGTGTGAATGCGACTTCTATGACCGCCTCGAAACCAATGTGGGAGCGGGCTTGCCCGCGAAGGCGGCGGTATATTCAGCGATGATGCAAGCTGAGCCACCGCTTTCGCGAGCAAGCCCGCTCCCACAGGGTTTTCGGGGGTTCGCAATCTCTGGATTCGACACCAAACCTGCTCTGCGGACCGGAATGTCCCCGTTTTCCGCTACAGACTTTTCCTACCTGGAAACGCCTAATACCCCCTCAAGCTGAATCGTTTTTGTGGATTGGATTCCATAGGCGATACCTGATCGCCGTCGATCAGGACTGTCACCCATCGCACGATCACTCTAGAGGGAGCCTTATGCATGTGATCATTACGGCCATCGGCTCAGCCGGTGACGTCCATCCATTTGTCGGGATCGGTCGAACGCTCGCAGCACGTGGCCATCGGATAACGTTTTGCGCCAGCGCGGCGTTCGCGCCGGTGATCGAGCGCTGCGGTTTCAAGTTTCTGCCATTGGGCACCCGCGAGGAATATCAAGCGGTCATGGCTGACCCGGCGTTGTGGCATCCACGGACGGCACTGCCCACCCTATGGAAAACCGTCGGCGGTACCTTGCGCGACCAGTATCGGCTCTTGGAGCAAGCATGTGACGATGACACCGTCATGATCGGCTCGTTGTGGGCGTTTTCCGCTCGCCTGCTGCAAGAAAAACACGGCATTCCGCTGATCACCGGCCAAGTCACCCCGTTCGCCATCTGGTCACCCCTCGCGCGTCCCACCCACCCTCCTGGAGAGAACCTGCCGGCCTTTGTCCCCTATCCCGTGAGACGCCTTTTGCTCAGTGTCATCGAGCACGCCTTCCTGGATCGGCTCATGAAACCGGAGCTCAACGATTTTCGTCGTGAATTGGGCTTGCCCCCGGTCAAACGCATCATCAGCCAATGGATCTCCTCGCCCGATCGGGTATTGGGATTGTTTGCCGATTGGTTCGCCCCGATCCAACAGGACTGGCCTGCCCAGACGGTTCTGACCGGGTTCCCGCTATTCGATGAATCCGGCTTCGAGGAGCCCGACGCCGAGCTGGAGGACTTTTTGAACGAGGCCCCACCGGTGGTGTTTACCCCGGGTTCGACCACGGTGGATGCCGCGCAGTATTTCGCCGCAGCGGCTCAAGCGCTGAAGTTGACGGGCCGTCGCGGGGTGTTCCTGACCAGCCAGCCAGTAGACCCATCGTTATCCAGCGACGGCACGATTCTGGTCAGGCGCTACGTCCCCATGAGCCGCATCCTGCCCCACACCGCAGCTCTGGTGCATCACGGCGGCGTCGGGACAACGGCCCTGGCCTTCGCCGCGGGTGTACCGCAGATCACCACGCCGTTTGCCCACGACCATTTCGATAATGCGGCACGAATGGAGCGCTTGGGCTGCGGCTTGCAAGTGTCCACTCCGGCCTCCGCCGAATCCCTGGCCGCAGCCTTGGACAAGGTGCTGAACAGTCACGAGATACGTACCAGTTGTGACCGCTACAGCAAGCTGATGCCCAGTGGTGACAGCGCCCGCGAAGCGGCGGCGCTGCAAGTCGAGGCACTCGCCGCTCGTGCTGATGTTTACCGCGTCGCGTAATCACGGATTGACGGTGATTGACTGTGCGCTGCCGATGGCCCGGTTTCAGGCATCCCTCTTTTTATTCGTTTCATCGGGCCATCGGATCGGCCCACGGAGAACACCATGACTCAGACCATGCCCGCCTCGGGTGCAGAGCACCTGCTTTATCCCCTCGCCGCCCCGCAACTGGATATCTGGCTGGACCAGGTGCTGCATGGCGACAGTCCGTTGTACAACATCGGCGGCTACGCACGGATCAATGGTGCGGTCGACGCCTCACTGATGCAAATGGCCATCGATCAAGTCGTCAACCGCCACGATGCCTTGCGTATCCAACTGGTCCCAGGCTCAGCCGAACATCCGTTGCCACGGCAACGGTTCCTGGGGGCGGTCAGCGTTCCACTGAACGTACACGACGTCTCCGCACATCGAGATGCGGAGACCAGCGCACTGGCCTTGCTGCAGGAAAACCTGCAAACCGCGTTTTCCTTTGACGATGGATTACTGTTGCGGGCGGACCTGATCAAGGTCCGGGAAGATCTCTACTACTTTTTCGTCAATGGCCATCATCTGATCATCGATGGCTGGTCCTTCGCCATGATCGGCCGGGCGATCAGCCAGGCCTATACCGCCCTGCATGACCAGGTGGAAAACGAGGTCACGGCGCCGACCTATCAAACCTATATCGAGCAGCAAGGCAGCGTCAAAGACTCGGCCTCCTTCCAGCGCCAACGCCAGTACTGGCTGGATAAATACCGCACATTGCCCGAACCCCTGCTGGCGCCCCGTTATCAGAGTCGATTCGAGCAGGGCCTGGCGCCCAGCCAGAACCACGCCTGGCGTTTGCCGCGCGCGCTTTACAATCGCCTCGGCGAACAGGCGAAAGCGTCCGGCCAGGTGACTGTTTTCCACGTGATGCTGGCGGTGCTGTACAGCTACTTCGCCCGCGTCGAGCAACGCGACGAGATCGTGATCGGCCTGCCCATCCTCAACCGCGCCAATGCTGCACACAAAGCCACGGTCGGTTTATTCGTCGGCATGAGTCCGGTACGCCTGAGCCTGGGCACCGACCTGAGCTTCAGCGAACTGGTCGGCAAGATCGCCCTGATGCTCAAGCAGGACTACCGCTATCAACGCTTCCCGTTGAGTGAACTGAACCGCGAGCTTGGCTTGCAGAACCAGGGCCGGCGCCAGTTGTTCGACCTGGTGGTGTCCTACGAACAGGACCAGGACACCTGGTACGGACCGGCGCTCGCCCAGCCCGTCAAACTCAGTAACGGCTACGAACAGATGCCACTGTCGATGCACATTCGGGAGGCCGCGCCGGACGACGACGTATGGATGCATTTCATCTACAACGAAGCCTATTTCGAAAGCGCGCAGATCGAAGCGTTGCAACAGCGCTTCACGAACATCCTGGAGTGCGTGGCCGCTGATTTCGATGCGCCGATCAATACCCTTGATCTTATGCCGGCCACTGAACGCCAGGTGCTGGATGAATGGAATCGCACCGACGTCGACTACCCCAGGGATGTGTTGCTCCATCAATTGATCGAGGCCCAGGTCGTCGCTCGCCCCGAAGCGATCGCGGTGCGCTTCGAGGGGCAGGCGCTGACCTATGACGAACTGAACCGACAGGCCAATCGGCTGGCCCACGCCCTGTTGGAAGAAGGACTTGGCCCGGACGCACGGGTCGCGATCTGCCTGGAGCGCAGCCTGGAGATGGTGGTGGGCCTGCTGGGCATTCTCAAGGCGGGCGCCGCCTACGTGCCGCTGGACCCGGGTTATCCGACCGACCGCTTGAGCCATATGCTGAACGACAGCGCGCCGGGCGTCCTGATCACCACCCGTGGGCTATTGACGAACCTGCCCACCGTGACGATGCCAGTGTTGTGCCTGGATACCGACCCTGAACGCCTGTCCCGGCAACCGGAGCACAACCCGGACGCCGCCGCACTGGGCTTGACGCCGCAACACCTGGCCTATGTGATCTACACCTCTGGCTCCACGGGCCTGCCCAAAGGCGTCATGAACCAGCACGACGGGGTCGTGAATCGATTGCTCTGGGCCCGCGATGCCTACGGGGTCGATGAGCACAGCCGTGTCTTGCAGAAAACCCCGTTCAGTTTCGATGTGTCCGTCTGGGAGTTTTTCCTGCCCTTGCTCAGCGGCGCGCAACTGGTCGTCGCCGCCCCCGACGGGCATAAGGACCCTGGTTATTTGATGGACATCATGGCCAGTGCCGGCATCACGCTGCTGCACTTTGTGCCGTCGATGCTGCAAATCTTCCTCGACCAGGTCGAACCGCAGCGATTGCCCGAGCTGAAGCAGGTCCTGTGCAGTGGCGAAGCCTTGCCCCCGGTCCTGCAGGCGCGTTTTTTTGAACGTTTGCCGGCGGTGCAGTTGCACAACCTCTATGGCCCCACCGAAGCGGCCATTGACGTGACGGCCTGGCATTGCCGGCCCGACGTTCACGAAGGCATCGTGCCGATCGGCCACCCCATCGCGAACATCCACATGCATGTCCTCGATGCGAACCTGCAACAGCTGCCGCCCGGGGTCGCCGGCGAGCTTCACATCGGTGGCCTGGGTGTTGCCCGAGGTTACTTGAACCGTCCCGAACTGACGGCCGAACGGTTTATCCGCGATCCGTTCCAGAGCGCGCCCCAGGCTCGCCTGTACAAGACCGGCGACCTCGGGCGTTGGTTGCCCGACGGCAGCATTGAGTACCTGGGACGCAATGATTTCCAGGTGAAGATCCGCGGTCTGCGCATCGAGCTCGGCGAGATCGAAGCACACTTGCTCGCTTGCGAGGGTGTCAAGGACGCCGTCGTGATCGCTCGCCAGGAACACAAAGGTGATGCGTACCTCAGCGCCTATCTGGTGAGCGAGCCCGGCTGCGTGCTTTCACCGCAAGCGCTGCAAGACGCCCTGCGCAAGCAGGTCCCCGACTACATGGTGCCCCGGCATCTGATTCAGCTTGAGCAGTTACCGTTGAATGTAAATGGCAAGCTGGACCGCAAGGCCCTGCCCGAGCCGGACGCAGCGTTGGGCGGTACCGATGCGACAGCGCCGCGCACAGCGTTGGAACAGGCACTGGCCGACCTCTGGCGGGACAACCTGAACCGCCCTGAACCCGGCGTCCACGACAACTACTTCACGCTGGGCGGCGATTCCCTGAAGGTCATTCACTTGCAGATCAAGGCACGTGAACAAGGGATTGCGCTGACCCTGGCGCAGCTTTACCAGCACCCTACCATTGCTCAACTGGCTCAGTGCCTGGAGGCGCAAGAAGCTTCGTCCACAGGGCTGCAACCCTTGGCCCACGTGGCGCCTTTTGCCCAGGTGCCGCAAGCGATCCGCCAGGCCAGCGAAGGTTTGTACGATGACGTGTTCGCCGCGTCGCAGCTGCAAGTCGGCATGATCTATCACTCGATGATGCACCCGGAATCCGCGATCTATCACGACATCTTCCGCTACCGTCTGCGCCTGCGTTGGGATGCGGCGGCCTGGGAACGGGCCTGCACCGCATTGATCCAGCGCCACCCGGCCTTGCGCATGTCGTTCGATATCGGCCACGCCGAAGTGCCCATGGCCCGGGTTCATTCGACGGTCGAGCCACCCGTGCAGGTCATCGATGTCCTCTCACTGAGCCCCGCTGCACGGGCCGACGCCATTGGCAGCTATGTGGAGGAACGTAAACGTTACCGCGAAGACTGGCAGCGGGCGCCGCTGTATCAGTTCTGCGTGTTCGTCGCGCAGGATGAAATCGACCTGGTGTTCAGCTTCCACCATGCGATCCTCGACGGCTGGAGTGTCGCGACCTTGATGCGCGATCTGATCACGCTCTACACCTCAGCATCTGACACCGACGCGCTGCCCGCCCTGACCACCACGCCAGCCGACTTCGTGGCCCTGGAACAGGAAGCGATGGCAACGGATGAACATCGCCAGTTCTGGAGCGACTATCTGCGCGACGCCCCCGCCGCGGCCATGACCAGCTGGATTCATGCAGTGGCCCCTGACTCGATGCCGCATCGCTCGGCCTACCGGGAAATGCCCGCAGCGGACTTGGCCCGGCTCGAAGCGTTCTGCCAGGCCCAGGACCTGCCGTTGCGCGCGGTCTTGCTGGCGGCCCACGGTTTCGCCCAGGCCATCATGTCCAATCAAAAGGAAGTGCTGTGTGGCGTGATCAGCCATGGTCGGCCAGAGTTTGCAGATGCCGCCTCGGTCCTGGGCTTGTTCCTCAATACCCTGCCCATGCGCTTGCGCACCCTCGGCCAGGATTGGCTTGCGGTGATCCGGGCAGTGATTGCCCAGGAACAACAGGTGTTCGCCCATCGGCGCTATCCGTTCGCATTGATCCATCGCGAAACCGACGTCGCCTTGAACGTGGTGTTCAATTACGTCGACTTTTATGTCCTCAAGGACATGCTGGCAAAGGATGAGGAAATCCTCACCGACTGGGAAACCACGGAAGCCAGCAATTATGACTTGCTGACCACACTGGGCCGACACCCTGGCAACGGCTCGCTGATGTTGAAGATGGACTACTGCACGGCGCGAGTCGCCACCAGCCAGGTCGAGGCCTATGCCGATTACCTGCTGCGCACGCTGGAATTGATGATTGCCGCCCCCAACGCCAAACCCTGCATACCGGCATGGCTGCCGCGCCTGGAACGAACCACGCCCGGCTCGGCCACGGCATTGCCCCATGACAATCTGTCGGCCTTGTTACTGGACAGTTTCGCCCGCCATGACGAGCAGGTCGCGGTGCGTCTAGACCAGACCTGCCTCTCGTACCGCCAACTGCGGGACGCCAGCGCACAACTGGTGAGTTGGCTGCACCAGCAGGGTATCGGCCAGGGCGATCGGGTCGCGATCATGATGCCCCGCTCGCCCGACCTGATCGTTGCCTTGCTCGGTGTCATACAGGCCGGCGCTGCGTATGTGCCGATAGACCTGAGCTACCCAAACGAGCGCATCCAACTGATTCTCGAAGACTCGCAACCACGCCTGGTGCTGTTCGCGGATGCGTCTGCGCACTTGGCGATGGCCCTGGCAGGCCAGGCCGACCAGCGTCACTGGGACAGCGTGGTCGCCGATTTCGACGACAACCTGGCGCACTGTCACGCGCAGGTTGCCTCTATTGCCGCAGACATCGTGGCTGACGACAACGCCTACTTGCTCTATACCTCCGGCTCGACGGGCCGCCCCAAAGGCGTGGCCATGCCGCACCGGGCATTGACCAATATGATCCTCTGGCAGAACCGCCAGCAGGCGCAGGACGTCGGTCCAGGTGTGCTGAAGACGCTGCAATACTCGCCCATTTCGTTCGACGTATCGTTCCAGGAAATTCTCTCGACCCTGTCTTGCGGTGCCGAGCTGGTGATGATCGATGAGGGACTGCGCTATGACTTTATCCGGTTGTTGAAATTCATCTGCGCGCAGGACGTGAACCGCCTGTTCCTGCCCTACGTCGCCTTCCAGGGTTTGGCTGAAGTCGCCATGCAACTCGGCATCCGCCCCGTATCGCTGCGCCAGATCAACGTGGCAGGCGAGCAACTGAAAATCACGGCGGAGATCCGCGATCTGATTGATCACCTCGACGATTGCCGGGTCGAGAACCACTATGGCCCCACCGAAGCCCACGTGGTCACGAGCCTGAAGCTTGAAGGCGCCGCAGCGACCTGGCCGAGCATGCCGCCCATCGGCACGCCCATCGACGGGGTGCGCATGCACGTCCTGGATGCCGCGGGTAATCCCTGCCCGGTCGGGGTCATGGGCGATCTGTTCATCGAAGGCGCGTGCCTGGCCAACGGCTACTGGAACCAACCCGATCTGACTGACGAACGCTTTGTCTATCGCCAGCTGGAAGGCCAGACCCGGCGCTTATATGAAACCGGGGATATCGGCTTCTACCTGCCTTGGGGCGATCTGGTGTACCAGGGCCGTAGCGATGCCCAAGTCAAAATCCGCGGTTATCGCGTCGAACTCGGCGAGATCGAAGTGGCCATGCTCGGCTCCGCCCGGTTCAAGGCCGACATTCAGCAGGTGGCGGTCATCGACAAGCCGGCAACCGATGGCAGTCGTTATCTGGTGGGCTTCGTCCAGCCCATGCCGGGCCGTACGCCGGATCTGGATCAACTCAAGGCCGAAATGCGCCTGGCGCTGCCCGACTACATGGTGCCGACCACGCTTGCCAGCATCGCCCAGCTACCGCTTGGACCCACCGGCAAGATCGACCGTCGGCGATTGCAGAAGGTCGACGTTCAACACACGTTGCTGCGGCCCTTTATTGCGCCCAGGAATGCTGTGGAGGATCTGCTGCAAGCCTATTGGCAAGAAACCCTGGGCATGGAAGACATCAGCGTTTATGACAACTTCTTCGAACTGGGGGGTAACTCACTCAAGGCAGTGCAACTGGTGGCCATGCTCGCCAGGCATCAGGGCCTGGAGCCATCGCTGTCCGACTTCATCCAGGCCCCGACCATCGCCGAATTCGCCCAAGTGCTGCAACAGACCGAAACCGGACACCCGGGCACCGGCGCGCTGGTGGACTTCAAAAATGCCCCGCGCCGGCCAATGCTGTTCCTGGTGCACCCCATCGGCGGGCACGTGCTGTGTTATGCGGCACTGGCGCGCGTTCTCAAGGACCAGGTCCACCTGTATGCACTGCAAGCACCGGGAACATGGGATGCCCGTGAACCCTTGCAATCGGTGCGGGCCCAGGCGGTGTGTTACGCCGACGCCATTGAAGAGATCGCGCCTGAAGGACCACTGAACGTGGGTGGTTGGTCCTATGGCGGGGTCGTGGCGTATGAACTGGCGAGCGAGTTGCAGCGACGCGGACGACGCCTGCATAACGTGTTTTTGTTGGACACCATCGTGCGCGTCAGGCAGGGCGAGGTGCAGATAGAACGCAGCGAGTTCATGAATTGGTTCATGTGGGAACTGCTCAGCGGCGACGGCCAGAAGGAATACGACTACCACGCCCTGGACTTCTCCTCCATGGCCGACGCCCATGCCTTCGAGGCGATCAGGCAGCACGGCATTGACCAGGGTCTTTTCGACGAGACCCTCACCCTGGCGACGCTGGAGCAGCTGTTCCGGGTCTTTCATGCCAACTGGCAAGGGTTGCTGGACTACCGCTTCCCGCCACTGGACTTGCCTATCACGCTGTTCGCGGCGGATGTCGAGCTGCCCGATGTGCTGCAAGCCCCCCATGAACTGGTGGGCACGGCCTTTCGCGACCCGTACCGCGGCTGGCGCTCGATTGCTCCCCAGGTGCAGCGAGTCGCCGTGGAAGGCGACCATCTGACCATGATGCGCGAGCCCCATATCGAGCGGGTGGGCGAATTCATCAAGTCACGCATCGACGTGGCCCGCGCCAGGAACGCCGGATCCATGACGGCATTCGCCTGACCATTACCGACGGTCGCGGGGCTGGATTGACGGCCCCGCTTGACTCAAATACCCGGTCGTCCCGGGCTTGATACAGGTGAAACAGCATGACAGAACCCAGAAAAGCCATTGTGGCCGGCGCCGGTATCGGCGGACTGACCGCCGCCATCGCGTTGCAGCGAGCGGGCTGGCAGGTCAAGGTCTTCGAAGCGGCCCAGACGCTGCGTACCGGTGGCACCGGCTTGTCCATCATGGCCAATGCCATGGCGGCCCTGCATTCGATCGATGCCCATGTGCCGGTGGAACAGATGGGCCAGGTGATCCGAGCGTTTTTTTTCAAGAAACAAAATGGGGCTCCCATCACCAGCATGCCGATCCACGAGATCGGCGAACAGTTGGGTCACCCCAGTGTAAATATCCAGCGCCCCCTGCTGCTGCGTGCCCTGGCGCAGCAGCTCGCACCTGACACCCTGACCACCGGGTTGCGCTGCGTGGGTTATACCCACCGCCCGGATGGCGTCACGGTGCGGTTCGAAGATGGCAGCACCGACGAGGCTGATCTACTGATTGGCGCCGATGGCCTGAACTCAGTGATCCGCCAGCAGATGCTGGGCGAGACGCCCACACGCCCATCGGGCTATGTCGCCTGGCTGGCGGTTACGCCATTCAGCCATCCGGTCATGACCGAAGGTTATGTGGCGCATTATTGGGGCCGCGGCAAGCGCTTTGGACTTTGCGATGTGGGGGATGGCCAGGCGTATTGGTGGGGAACCTGCAATCACGAAAACGCAGCGGACGCCGCCTTGAACATCAGCAAGGAGGAAGTGCTCAGTGCCTACGCCGGCTGGGCGCCGGAAGTCGTGGCGGCCATCGAGGCCACCCCCGAAAGCGCGTTGTTGAAAATGCATGCCCGGGATCGCCGTCCCGTGGAGCAATTCTGTGACGGGCACGTGGTCCTGTTGGGTGATGCGGCTCATCCCATGTTGCCCAGCCTGGGCCAGGGTGCAGCGCAGGCGATTGAAGATGCCGTGGTGTTGGCCGAACGCCTGGCGCAAACGCCAGACCTGCGCACCGCGCTGGCAAATTACCAAGCGTACCGACACCCCCGGGCCAATGGGATCGTCAATGCCGCCCGTTTCATGAGTGGCATCGAACAAGCCGAGTCGGCGCTCGCTTGCTGGCTTCGAGAGTGGTATTTCCGCCTGACCCCACAAAGCAGCCTGCGTAAAAAGAACATCGACATCCTGTCATTCAAGCCCAGCGCATAAGGCGTTGCACGGTGCACAGCAACGAGATGCGTCAATGACAAAAAACGACTCCTACACAGACAAAAAACGACATCTGGATAAACGAAAATCGAGAAATCCGAATATTCCGCCATAATCGAAAGTCTGAATTTCGGGCATTTTTGCCAGATTATTCCTACATGCAAGATCCGTTAAAAACAGATAACGAGCAGCTTTTCAGGAGTAAATAAACACCTTAAACCATTAATTTAATTAGATATTCAACAAAAAAAAAGCCTAAGGACACGCCCTCGCCGTAGTCACCAATCGAGGAACAGACCTTCGTCAAATGCGTATTTTTGCCAGGAGTCATCGCAAAGCAGCGCCCCCCCCCTGACCCGGGATGTCCCTGTTTTCCCTTACAGACTTTTCCTACGCCGAAACGCTTAATAGTCCTACCGGCTGAACCGTTTATGTGTGAATGGATTCACAGGTGATATTTGACCCCCAAGGTATCAAATCCAGAAAAGGCTTCAGCATTTTGAGAAGCGGTCGGATTTTCTTCCGTCAACGATCACTGAGATGCGCGGAGCTTTTTCGAAGTATGCAGGTAAGCAGAATGAATCGACATGCGTGTATTGAGGGCGCCGAGAAATCGCACCTCTACGTAGAGCTAGGAAAGCTGATTTCAAGTGTCGGGCACGAGAGCTTCTTGACCAACATGCACCAGATGATCGAAACATCGGTGCCTGTCAGTCGACTCGAGTTGAGTGAATGGACCGTCGACGATACCCAAACGGACGTTCTCGATGTCCAACTGCTGGGGTACGCGGGCTCAGAAAGAAACGCGCACATGCAATCCGCCTGCCCCACCAGTGCAATACAGCGCAATGATCACCCCTTGGTGAAAAGAGTGCTGGAGGTGGACGACGCCTTGCTGATCCATCTGAACGCCCGGATGCAGGACGAAAAAGGCAACAACTGCCTTGGCACATCCCATCAATGCTATCTGATTTCACGCAAGGCCAATCGTCGTTGCGTGATCTCGGTGCATCGCCCCCAGGGACAGCGCGACTTTTCCCTCCAGGAACTGTCCTTTTTGAAGTACCTCTCCGAGACGCTGCTGCCGCTGGCGGAGCGACATGCCCATCTCAATCGGCAGTCGTGCTTTAAAAACCCTGGCAGCGCCGCGAGCCATTCGCTCGATAGCGTTGAACAGACCCAGTTGCAGCGCGATTTCAATGAGCGATTGAGCCCCTGCGACGTCACGCTTTCGGTGCGGGAAAAAGAGGTCTGCCTGGGGCTGCTGGCTGGAGGCACCGTACCGGAGATCGCGGAAAAGCTAAGGGTCAAGAACAGCTCCATCGAAACCTATCTCAAACGTGCCGCCGCCAAGTTGGGTGTCAGCGGACGGCATGGGCTGGCGAAATGGATGATCGGATCATGACCGCACGCTGCGGGCGAACGCGGCCCCAATAGAACCCGCCTGCCCGCGCCTGCGGGGCCTGAGCAGGTACCACGATGAGACAGGTCGATGCATAAACTCTTGAGCCCCCTGGCGGTCGCGGCATTCATGCTCGGCGGTTGTTCGCTTATCCCGGACTACCAGCGTCCCGATGCACCGATAGCCGGGCAATACCCGCAGACGTCCGCTTATGCCCCGGCCCTGTCGGGGCCTATCGCGGCTGAACAGGGTTGGCGTGATCTGTTCCAGGATCCAGCGCTGCAGCAACTCATCGAAAGTGCGCTGGTCAACAACCGCGACTTGCGGGTGGCGGCCCTGAACGTCGAGGCTTACCAGGCGCAATATCGGATTCAGCGGGCGGATCTCTACCCGGCGATCAGTGCCAATGGCACAGGTTCGCGCCAACGGTTGCCGGCCAGCCTGACGGGAACCGGCGAACCCGCGATTAGCAGCTCGTATTCGGCCACACTGGGCATCAGCGCCTATGAACTGGACCTGTTCGGGCGAATACGCAGCCTCAGTGAGGAGGCGTCGCTGGTCTATCTGTCCAGCGAAGAAGCCCGTCGCAGCACCCAGTTGAGCCTGGTGGCCAGCGTGGCCAGCGCCTACCTGACCTGGCGTGCCGATCAGGAGCTGCTGACGCTGACCCGCGACACGCTCCAGTCCTACGAGGAAAGCCTGCGCCTGACCGAACGCAGCAATCAGGTCGGCACCGCCTCGGCCCTGAGCCTGAGCCAATCGCGAACCTCGGTGGAAAGCGCCAAGGCCAGCCTGGCCAAGTTTCAACGCCAGGTTGCCCAGGACCTCAACAGCCTCACGTTACTGGTGGGCACGTCGGTCGCGGATGACCTGCCCGCCCGGCCGCTGGCATCCGACCTGCTCATCGAAGTACCGGCCGGACTGCCTTCGGACCTGTTGCAGCGGCGGCCGGACATTCTTGAGGCCGAGTACCTGTTGCAATCGGCCAATGCCAACATCGGCGCGGCACGCGCCGCGTTCTTCCCGAGCATCAGCCTGACCGCCAATGCCGGCAGTTCGAGCAGCGAACTGTCCGGGCTGTTCAAGGGTGGTTCGGGCAGTTGGGTGTTTCAACCACAGATCAATTTGCCAATTTTCAATGCCGGCAGCCTTCGGGCGAGCCTGAACTATTCGAAAATCCAGAAAGACATCCGTGTGTCGCAATACGAAAAAGCAATCCAGACCGCCTTCCAGGAAGTTTCCGATGGCTTGGCGGCACGCAAGACCTATAAGGACCAACTGCTCGCCCAGCATGACCTGGTACAGGCCAACCAGGACTACTACCGCCTGGCGGAGCGGCGCTATCGGATTGGCGTGGACAGCAGCCTGACGTTCCTTGATGCCCAACGCTCGCTGTTCAGCGCCCGACAAACCCTGATCGCCGACCGGCTGTCGCAACTGCTCGCCGAGGTCAGTCTGTACAAGGCTCTGGGCGGGGGTTGGGTAGAACGCACAAACAAAGTGACTGTGAGGTGACTGCAAATGGGCACATTCGAACCCGGGGCACTGGTGCGCTTACGCTCGGGAGGTAAAACGATGGTAGTCAAACACGCTTCGTCGATATCCCAGCTGCCCGAAACCTCGCTGCTGCTGTGCGAGTACCGGGCCAAGAATCGGCTGGTGCAAGGCTTCTATGCGATACGCGACTTGATCCCGGCCTCCGGAAACCCGGGCACTGAAAGATCATAGCCAACCCAGCCATCAGGGAAAAACGGCCCCCTGTGGCGAGGGAGCTTGCTCCCGCTGGGCTGCGCAGCAGCCCCAAAAAAGCTGAACGCAATCAACCTGAAACACCTCAGCGGCCGGTTTCGGGGCTGCTTCGCACCCCAGCGGGAGCAAGCTCCCTCGCCACAAAAGCGGCCCGATGCGCCGTCGTCAGACCGTACGCGAATACTGGACTGTCTGGTCTGCCTCCAGGTACGCATCAAAGGCCATGGCGACGCTGCGCATCATCAATTGCCCCTGGGGCAGTAGCACCAGCGCTTGGTCCGTGATGTCCAGCAGGCCGTCGCGCACCTGCTCCTGAAGTCGATCCAGCACGTCAGCGAAGTACTCGGTAAAACGAATGCCATGACTGGCCTCGATCCGGCCGAACGCTACCTGCCCATGGCACATCAGTTCGCTGATGACCTCACGCCGCAAGCGATCATCATCACTCAGGCGATAGCCCCGCTGCACCGGCAGCAGGCCTTGGTCCAGGCGCGCATAGTACTGGGACAGCTCCTTGACGTTCTGGTTGTAGCTGTCGCCGACCTTGCCGATCGAGGACACACCCAGGCCAATCAAGTCGCAATCGGCATGGGTGGAATAACCCTGAAAGTTGCGCTGTAGTGTGCCCTGGGCGCGGGCGCGCACCAGCTCATCGTCCGGCAAGGCGAAATGGTCCATGCCGATGTAGACGTATCCGGCCTCGGTCAGGCGGTTGATGGTCAGCTCGAGCAACTCCAGCTTGCGCTCCGGCGGGGGCATGTCTTCGGGCCGGATCATCCGTTGCGCCCGCACCCGTTGCGGCAGGTGCGCGTAGCTGTAGGCCGCAATGCGATCGGGGCGCAGGGCAATGATCTTGCTCAAGGTCACATCGAAACTGGCGACGGTTTGCAGCGGCAGGCCGTAGATCAGATCGACACTGACGGACTTGAAGCGTGCCAGCCGAGCCGCCGCCACCAGCTCAACGACCTGGGCTTCGCTTTGTACCCGATTGACGGCCGCCTGCACCTGGGCATCGAAATCCTGGACACCGAAACTCAAGCGATTGAAACCCAGCTCGCGCAGGCCCTGGATCTGTTGCGCATCGATGGTCCGCGGATCGACCTCGATGGAAAACTCATGGGCGTCACTGTCATCCATGTCGAAGGACTGGTGCAGGCAGTCCATCAGATCAGCCAGTTGCTCGTGGGTCAGGTAAGTCGGCGTACCGCCACCCAGGTGCAATTGGGTCAGTTTGCGCGAGCGATCGAACAAGGTCGCCTGCTGGACAATTTCGCGCTTGAGGTACGTCAGGTATTCGACGGCGCGATGGGTCTTGCGGGTGATGATCTTATTGCACGCGCAGTAATAGCAGAGGCTCTGGCAGAACGGGATATGGATGTACACCGACAACGGCTTGGGTACCGGCGCCTGATTACTGCGCTGGGCCGCTTCGTGGTACTCGTCCATGGCAAACGCCTGGTGAAACTGTGGGGCCGTGGGATAAGAGGTGTAGCGCGGCCCCGGGCGGTCATACTTTTCCACCAGGGCACGATTGAAACCGGATGCAGCGTTCATGAGGGATTCAACTTTTCAAAGGAGCGTGGGCTTGCGTCATCCGGCTCTGGATCGAACAGATTGCAGATCGCATCCACATGCAGGCGCCCAGCGGGCAGGATGCCGATAAACCGGCTCGACAATTCAATCAATCCCTTGTCGTGCAACGCCTCCAGGAGTGGCCAGGCAGGCGCGAAATGCTCGCGAAACACCACCCCGAACCGCGTTTCGATGGCTGGGATATCCAGCTCCAGGTCACAGGAAAGTTGCTCGATCACGGTTGCACTGACCTGATCCTGCGCCTCACAGCGCCAGCCGCGACACACCGGCAACTGTCCGGCGTCCAGCTGCTGAGAGTAGTGAAGCAGATCGTCAGTGTTCTGCACGTACAGATGCTCGATCTGGGTGACGGCCGACAAGCCGAAACCCACGTGGTCACAGCAACCATGCCGGGTAAAGCCCTGGCAATTGCGATGCAGGCGTCCATGCTCCTGGGCCACCGCCAAGTCATCGTCAGCCCGGACGAACTGCCCCAGGCCGATGTAGTGATACCCCGCGCCGATCAGTTGCTCGCAGCAAATCCGCCGCATGGCCTCCTTGTCGGCCCGGCTGCTAAAAACCGCGGTGGGCCCCGCGTTCTTCGAGCGATAACGATAAGGCGCACAGGCATAGTCAAAGACATGCAGCCGGTCTGGTTCCAGCTCGATCAGCGTCGCCAGTTTCAGGGCGAAACTGTGGGGCGTCTGCCAGGCGTGGCCGTAACCAAGGTCAATGTTGATCGAACGAAAACCAAAAGTCCGCGCCGCATCGATCAGCGAATGAATCGGCGCCGGACTCTGGTAGCAATCAACTGACAAATCACTGTCGGTACCGATGTCGGGAACGCCGATGCTGACATGGGTAAATCCCTGATCCCGAATCAGGCCCATGGTCGACCAGTCGGTGTGGTGCAGGTCCACTTCGATGCTGTGATCGCCGCCGTTGTATTCGCAGAAGGCGAAACGCTTGCGCAGATCATCCATCAGTTTCTGTAAATGAGCGATCACCGGGGTGCCACCCGTCAGGCTAAATTGCTCGACGCGGCGCCCGGCACCCAAGTGGCAACCCACCATCGCCATCTCATACGCCAAGCGTTGCAGATACCCCTCGATTTCCCCGCACCGACAGACACTGGCCAACGTCGAACACGAGGCCAGCCGCAACCGCGAAGGCAGATGCACCGACAGGGACAGGGGGCGCCGCGTCTGGCGGCTGTCGCGCAAGCCCCGCAGCAGGTCGAGCGAACCGATGCCGCCATGGAATTTTCGCGTCCCGACCGGACAATCGACATCCGCCATCGCCGAGGCACGTCCTGCGGATCGCTCGCCGAGGGTTTGAAACAGGTCGAACATGACAATCTCCGAATGGCTGCGCAGCAACAGTGTCTGACGTAACCCGCCGGGCCTCCTTGACCTGTATCAAGCGCCTTGAAACTGCGGCGAAATGGCTTACCAGGTGATGTAGAACATGCCCTTGGCCAGGAATACGATCGCCACCATATGCAGGAACACACTGGTATGAATGATGTGAACGTAACGGGCGTTCATGCGCTCGCTCCTGAACAACCACATGGCCCAGAGAAAATGCCCCAGCACACTGCCCGCCAGCAGGATCTTCAAGCCCAGCAACACACCGAACGATGACTGCAGCGGCGACGACAACACCGGCCAATACCGCAGCCAGACCATACCTCCCCCCGCGCCGAACAACACCAGCAGTACCCACGGCATCAACTGCCGGGCACGCCGGCTGATGCCTTGTTCCAGCAGCACCATGACTTTGGCGGGGAGTTGTTTGCGGATGCTCTCGAGGAACAGCACCTCGAAAAATACCGTGCCGATGAACACCAGCGCGGCGAACAGGTGCAGGGTCAGAAACAGCGGATAGCTCATGAGACTCCTTGGCGCCCTCTTCCGGACGCCGTGTTGATGGGAGGCTACCGCGCAGGCCAGGCACAGGGGTTGATGCCAATCAAGAAAGTCGCATGTACCCGCCACCCCCATCCCTGTGGGAGCGAGCTCGCTCGCGATAGCTTCGGGTCAGCCAGCCCTGATGGGACTGATACACCGCTATCGCGAGCAAGCTCGCTCCCACAAGGGCATGGTTGACCTCCCAAGAAAGCGTCAACAAAACGTTACATCCCGCTTCCCCCATACAACCACTTATCCGGTAGTCAGTTTTTTTGACACTTTCTCCGACATTCGGTCACAACTTTTGCGCTCCGCTGAGTCATAACACCGAGGTTGCCGATGGAATATTGGCATCTAGCGCGGTTAAAGCCAGATACGGAGATAAGCTCATGATTTTCAACGTACAAGATTTTGGCGCCAAAGGAGATGGCATCACCGATGACACGGCGGCGATACAAAGTGCGATTGATGCGGCGGCCGCGGCAGGTGGAGGTCAGGTGTACATGCCGACCGGAACTTATATCGTTTCGGCAGGCGAGGAACCGTCCGACGGCTGTTTGATGCTGAAAAGCAACGTCTACCTGTACGGCGACGGCATGGGCGAGACCACGGTCAAGGTGGCTGATGGCTCCGACACCAAGATCACCGGCGTTATCCGATCGGCCTATGGCGAGGAAACCCACGATTTCGGGGTCAGCAACCTCACCATCGACGGCAACCGCGACCACACCACCGGCAAGATCGACGGTTGGTTCAACGGCTACATTCCCGGCGAAGAAGGCTACGACTCCAACGTCACCCTCGACAGCGTCGAGATCAAGGATTGCTCCGGGTACGGTTTCGACCCGCACGAGCAGACCGTCAACATGGTTATCAAGAACAGCGTGTCCCACGGCAACGGCCTGGACGGTTTCGTCGCGGACTTCCTCAGCGACAGCACCTTCGAGAACAACGTCGCCTACGACAACGACCGCCACGGTTTCAACGTCGTCACCAGCACCCACGACTTCACCATGACCAATAACGTCGCCTACGACAACGGCGGCAATGGCATCGTGGTCCAGCGCGGCAGCGACGACATTCCCTCCCCCAGCAACATCACCATCACCGGTGGCGAGGTGTACGGCAACGGTGCCGAAGGCGTGCTGATCAAGCTCTCTAGCGAAGTCACCGTCACCGGTATCGACATCCATGACAACGCCAGCGCCGGGATTCGCATCTACGGCAGCAACCACGTCGAGGTCATCGACAACACCCTCAACAACAATTCCCTGGGCAGTGCCGTACCGGAAATCATCATCCAGTCCTACGACGACACCCTGGGCGTGTCCGGCAAGTACTTCAACGGCAGCGATAACCTCATCCAGGGCAACATCATCAGCGGCAGCGACCTGTCGACCTACGGCGTCGCCGAGCGCAATGAAGACGGCACTGATCGCAACGCGATCATCGCCAATACCATCAGCCACACCAGCAAGGGCGCCACGCTGGTCTATGGTGACGGCAGCTATGTCAGCGCCACGGTGCCGATGACCACCGTGCAAGGCACGGCTGGCAATGACACCCTGCTGGGCAGCAGCGCCAGCGAGATTTTCTACGGCGCGGCCGGCAACGACACCATCAACGGTGGCGCCGGCAACGACATTCTGGTGGGCGGCGCGGGCCTCGATAAACTCACCGGCGGCACGGGCGCCGATACGTTCCGGTTCGTCGCTCAGTCGGATAGTTACCGCAACGCGACCACCAGCTTCGATGACACCATCACCGACTTCGATGTCACCCAGGACAAGATCGACCTCGCCGGCCTCGGCTTCACCGGGCTGGGCAATGGCCGTGGCGGCACCCTGCAGGTCAGCTACAGCGCCAGCAACAACCGCACCTACATCAAGGACTTCGACGCCGATGCCAGCGGCAATCGCTTCGAGCTGATTCTCTCGGGCAACCTGGCCAGCACCCTGACGGCCAGCAACTTCATCTTCAACCGGGTGATCACCGGCACCAGCGGCAGTGACTCGCTGTTAGGCAGCGATGCGGCCGACACCTTGCTCGGCCTGGCGGGCAATGACAGCCTCAGTGGCGGCGCCGGCGACGACAAGCTCGACGGCGGTGCCGGCATGGACACCCTCACCGGTGGTGCGGGGGCGGATACCTTTGTGTTCGCCAATCGCCTCGACAGCTACCGCAACTACAACACCGGTGGCGCCAACCTCGGCGACCTGATCACCGACTTCAACGTCAGCGCCGACAAAATCGACCTCTCGGCCATGGGTTTCACCGGCCTGGGGGATGGCAAGAACAACACCGTGTACCTGGTACTCAACAGCGCCGGCACCAAGACCTACATCAAATCCCTGGAGGCCGACGCCAATGGCAACCGCTTCGAAGTGGCGCTGGACGGTAATTACCTCAACACCCTGACCAGCGCCAACTTCGTCTTCGCCACCACGTCGCCGACCAACCAGGCGCCCGTGCTGGCTACGCCGCTGGTGGATCAGAACGCCACCGAAAACACCCCGTTCAGCTACGTGGTGCCGGCCACCAGCTTCACCGATCCAGATAACGACAGCCTGAGCTACACCGCCAAGCTCGCCAATGGCAGCGCCCTGCCCAGTTGGCTGACCTTCGATGCCGCCACTCGCACCTTCAACGGCACGCCGCCCGACACCGCGTCGGGCACCTACTCGATCCAGGTCACGGCCACCGATGGCAGCAACGCCACCGTCAGTGACAGTTTTACGCTCGCCGTGCAGGACGTCCCCGCCGCCATTGTGATCAATGGCACGCCGAACAACGACACGCTGACCGGCACTGCGGCCAATGAACAACTGTTCGGTGGCGCGGGCAACGACACCCTCAATGGCGGCGCCGGCAACGACATCCTGGTCGGCGGCACCGGGGTCGACAAACTCACTGGTGGCACTGGCGCCGATGTGTTCCGCTACACCTCGAAACTCGATAGCTACCGCACTAGTTCCACCAGCGCCAGCGACCAGATCCTCGACTTCGACGTGACCGCCGACAAGATCGATGTGTCGGCCCTCGGCTATACCGGCCTGGGTAACGGGCTCAACGGTACTCTTCAGGTCACTTACAGTTCGTCGACCAACCGCACCTACCTCAAGGACCTCACGGTCGACGCCAACGGCAACCGGTTCGAGATCTCGATGGCGGGCAACTTCGTCAGCAGCCTGACGGCCAATCACTTCGTCTTCGCCGACCAGACCAACCCCACCAACGTGGCCCCGGTCGTGGCCACCCCACTCCTGGACCAGAACGCCAGTGAAAGCACGCCATTCAATTACACCGTGGCGAGCAACAGCTTCACCGACGCCAACCAGGATGTGCTGACCTACACCGCGACCCTCGCCAACGGCAACGCCCTGCCCACCTGGCTGAGTTTCAATGCCACCAGCCTGACCTTCAGCGGCACGCCAACCAGCACCGCTGCGGGCAACTACGATGTACTGGTCAAGGCTACCGATCCCTCAGGCGCCTCGGTCAGCGACAACTTCAGCCTGGTGGTGGCCGATGCGCCCGCCAACACCATTACCGGCACCAACAACGCCGAAACCCTCAACGGCACGACAGGCGCGGACCTGATCCTCGGCCTCGGCGGCAACGATACGATCAAGGCCGGTACCGGCGCGGACATTGTCGACGGCGGCGCCGGACGGGACTCGTTGTACGGTGGCGATGGCGCTGACACGTTTCGCTACAACAACCTGTCCGACAGCTACCGCGACTACGACACCGGTGGTGTCACGGCCACCGACACGATTTACGACTTCACCGTTGGCGTCGACAAAATCGACGTGTCAGGGCTGGGCTTTCTCGGCCTCGGCGATGGCAGCAACGGCACGTTGTACATGACCCTGAACGCGGCTGGCGACAAGACCTACATCAAGTCCGCCGAAGCCGACGCCGATGGCAATCGCTTCGAGATCGCCCTCAACGGCAACTACCTCAACACCCTCACCGCCAATGACTTCGTCTTCGGCGAACGCGCCCAGCAGGACATTCTCTACCTGCCAACCCTCGGCCAATCCAATGCGCGCCTGTTGCGCATGACCGAGGACGACGACCAATCCGGCACCTCGATGCTGGTCAATGACCTGAACCGCTACACCACCTACGACGTGCGCAGCCAGTTCACCGATGCCGATGGCAACGGTATCGACATCGCGGTCGGCGGCAGCACCGTCAACGGCCTGTCCACCCTCAGCCCCGAGGAACTCCAGCTGTGCTGGTGGCTGACCGACACCAACCAACCCGGGCCGGCACTGTTGCGGGCGGTGACGTTGCTGCGCGACCAGCGCACCGAACTGCAGTCGATCGACAACGTGACCATGGGCATCATCTGGGGCCAGGGCGAGGAAGCCGCCCAGGAAATCGCCCGCGCCACGGACAAGGCCGCGGCGGCAGCGGCCTACAAGGCTGCAACCTTGAAGGTGTTCGATTACCTGCACGCCCAGTTCGGCAACTTCAGTGTGTACATGATGGAGACCGGGCACTACGAGCAGGACGCGGCGCGTGCCCGCGGTTACTCGGAAGAGAAGATTGCCTCCATTGTCGAGGGCGTCGGCTATGTCCGCGCCGCCCAGGAAGCCATCGCCGCCGAACGCGCTGACGTCAAGCTGGCGGTGGACTACACCGACCTGCCCTTGCGCTACGAAGTCGATCCGCTGGTGTATCCCGACGACGTCTGGCACCTGCACGAAGAATCAGCGGAAATCGTCGGCCAACGCCTGGCCGACTACATCGCCGATGACCTGGGCTTCCAGGGCAATCCCAACGACAACAACAGCGTGCAGGACATTTTCGACAACGCTCAGAACCAGGGCGGACAGATCTCCGGCACCGACCAGGACGATACCCTGGTGGGCAGCTCCGGCAACGACAAGATCGATGGCGACCTGGGCGCCGACACCATGACCGGCGGCGATGGCAACGACATCTACGTGGTCGACAACGCGTTCGACAGTGTGGTGGAAACCAACACCTCGGCCTCGCAGATCGACACCGTGCAGGCTTCGGTCAGTTGGACCCTGGGCGCCAACCTCGAGAACCTGGTACTCACCGGCATATCGGAGATCGACGGCACCGGTAATGAGCGGCGTAACTTCATCACCGGCAACGCCGCCCATAACGTGCTCGATGGCGCCGCCGGGGCCGATAGCCTGAGCGGTGGCGATGGTGACGACACCTATTACGTCGATAACACCAGCGATACCGTGATCGAGACCAACAGCAATGCGGTGACGGGAGGCATCGACAGTGTGCACAGCAGCCTGGCCGCCTATACCCTGGGTAGCAACGTCGAGAACCTGTATATCGACAGCACTGGCGCTGCCAATGGCACGGGCAACGCACTCGACAACACGCTGTTCGCCGGCGCCGGCAACAACATCCTGGATGGGCGCGATGGCAACGACACGGTGTCGTTCGAACGAGCCCTGGCCGCTGTTACCGTGAACCTCTCGACATCGGCGCAACAAAACACGGTGGGTTCCGGGCTCGACACCTTGAAATTCATCGAGAACCTGACGGGAAGCGCCTATGCCGACAGTCTGTCCGGTAACAGCGCGGGGAACATCCTGGATGGTGGTGCAGGCAACGATACGCTGGTGGGCGGTTCGGGCGATGATCGGCTGATTGGTGGTGCAGGCACCGATAACCTTACCGGCGGCACGGGCGCGGATACCTACGCGTTCAACGCGCTGTCGGACATGGGCGTCGGGGCTTTGCGCGATGTGATCAGCGGTTTCAAGAGCGCGGAGTTCGACAAGCTGGACCTCACTGGGTTGGACGCTAATCCGTTGACCGCCGATGTCGATGCCTTCACTTTCATTGGCAGTAATGCCTTCGACGCTACCAACGCCACCGGCCAGTTGCGCTTTGCCGATGGCATTGTCTACGGCAGTACCAATGCCGACGCCACGCCCGAGTTTGAATTCGAGCTCGTGGGCGTCAAGGAGCTGCATGCCAGTGACTTTACCGCCTGAGTCTTGAGCGCTGCTACGGCGAGCTAGCTTCCTCGCTACAGGCAGTGCTGTTCACTTAAGAAAACGGTGCTTCTTCCTGGGGGGGCGCCGTTTTTTTTTGGGGGGGGTTTGGACTTTTGATTTGTGTGTATATCCGTTTTTTTGGTAACGGCGACTTATGGTTCCGCTCTTACAGCGGCTCACTTTTGAGAAGCGCAAAAGTAAGCAAAACGCTCTTGCCCCACCACTCGGCACCTCGCCTAGGCTCGGTGTGCCCTCACTCCGGCATTGCTCCGTGGGCCGCCGCGAAGGGCCATCCATGGCCCAGCGCGGCTAACCCGGCATCCATGCCGGGTTGCCCACTGCGCAATACCTGCGTTCGGCCAGCGTGGTTTAACGGGGCGCCTAAGATCAAAAGCCGGGCGAGGCGGCCTGATAGCCGACCTGGTTCAGGTGGGACCGCGTTCTTCCTGTGGGAGCGGGCTTGCTCGCGAAAGCGGAGGGTCAGTTTGTGGTGATGTTGGCTGTGCTGACGCCATCGCGAGCAAGCTCGCTCCCACAGGTTTTTTGTGTTGTTTGCAGATGCCATGAACGCCCACAACCCCATGTGGGAGCGAGCTTGCTCGCGATAGCGGTGGTACAGCCACATAGATGCTGGATATACCCCACTCTTGCTTTGCTTTGCTTTGCTTTAGATCTTGATCTTGATCTGGGCGCCCCATAAAACCACGCTGGCCGAACGCAGGCATTGCGCAGTGGGCATCCCGGCATGGATGCCGGGATAGCCGCGCTGGACCATGGATGGTCCTTCGCGGCGGCCCACGGAGCAATGCCTGCGTTCGGGCATGCCGAGCCTAGGCGAGGCACCGAGTGGTGGGGCAAAGCGCTTTTGGTTACTTTTGGCGCTCTTCCAAAAGTGACCCGCTGTAAGAGCGGAACCGCCAGCAGCCGTTACCGCAGAAACGGATATACACACGCCCCCCAGACGTCTCAAAACAGATTCTGCACCTGCTCCAGAACCGCGCGATTCATCTGGCCAGTGTGGGTGTGCAGGCTCACATAGCTCTGCAACATGTCGAGCTTGGTGTTAAGCAAATCTCGACGCGCCTGGAATAGCCGCTGCTGTGCATCAAGAATATCCACCGTAGAGCGTACACCACCCTGGAAGCCTTTTTCCGTGGAAGTCAGGGCCCGTTGATTGGACTCCACCGCCCGTTGCATCGCCTTGCTCTTGGTGAACCCGGCCACCACCCCCAGATAATCGGCTTCGATATCCTCGGCCAATTGTTGACGCTGCACATCATAGTCGGACTGGGCACCGGCCAATTGCGCTTCCGCCTTGGCCACCGAGGCCCGCACCGCACCGCCTCGATACAACGGAATATCCAGCTGGACCCCCACGTAGTAGGTGTCCTGGCGCGGGTCCAGTTCCTGGTACTGGCGGGTTTCCCGGCGGGTCAGCTGAGTGGTCAGCGACAAGGTTGGATAATGCCCGGCGCGCTGGCTGTCGGCCTGCGCCTCGGCGACTTTCACCGCCGCCAGCCGGGCCGCCAGTTCGGGGCTGGCCTCACGGGCGATCGCCGTCCAATAGGACAAATCCTGCTCCGGCGGGATCGGACTGCCGGCGGCAAGCTCCTCGCGCATCGGCTGGATGTCATCGATGGGCACGCTGGCGCGGCCGGATAACGCCCGCAGCGCCGCCACTCGACGGGCCTGGGCTTCGGTCTCCTGGGCCTCTACCAGGTCGAGCCGGGCCTGGGCCTCATCGATATCGGTGATTGCTCCCTGGCCGCCCTGATAGAGCTTTTTGCTCTGGGTGACCAACCCACTGATGACGGCTTTCTGCTGAGCGATCAACTTGATCTCGTTCTCGGCCCGGGCGACGTCGAAATAGCCCTTGGCAACCCGGTCGTACAGGGTCTGGCCGGCGACATCGAACAGCTGGCTGCCCAGCTTCCCCCGGGCCTTGCCCTCCTGATACGCCGCCCAGCGCCCCTTGTCGTAGAGCGGCTGTTGCGCCGCCAACGTGACGTTGTTCGCCTGGTAATCGTTACTGTTGACGTAGCCGCTATCGTCGCCGCCGTCGGTACGCCCGCCGTAGCCGTAACGCGATGTCAGCGACACTTGCGGATAGAGGCCGCCACGACCGATGTCCTCTTCATGCCGTGAAGCTTCGAACGCGTGGGCGGCCGATTGCACGGTCGGATCGTTGAGGCGTGAGGCATCATAGGCAGCGGTCAGGCTCAAGCCACCGTCGGCGGCCCACACAGGATTGATCACGGCCCAACTGGTACACAGGCTTAGCAATAGACGAGAGCGATAGCGGCAACGGTCGGTCATGCTCATTCCTCCTTGAAGGCCGCAAGCAAGCGTTCGCGCAGGGGTTTCATCAGGTAATTCATCAAGGTGCGCTCGCCCGTCACCACCGTGACATCGGCGAGCATGCCCGGGCGCACCCACAACCCGGCGGCCTGCAGCGAGGCCACCGTATCGGCGGGAATCTCGACCTTGGCCGAGAAGTACGGCTGGTGCGTCTGTTCGTTGATCAACTGGTCCGCCGACACCGTGGTCACGGTACCGGTGACCGTCGGTGTGTCCACCCGCTGCAGCGCGGTGAAATGCACATGCACCGGCAACCCCGGGCGCAATTTGTTGGCCATCAGCGGCTCGAAACGCGCGGTAATCGCCATCGGCGCATCCAGCGGCACCACCTGCATCAGGTTTTGTCCGGCTTGCACGACGCCGCCCACCGTGTGAATGCTGACGTCCATCACCTGCCCGGCCACGGGCGCACGGATCGCCCCGTTGTCGACTTCGAACTGCAAGGCGCGGATCTGATCGACATAGCCGGCCGCCTCGGCGGACACCTCGCTGAGCTGGGTTTCGGCATCGCGACGAAACTCCTGTTGCGCCTGCAGGGCCTTGAGCCGACTTTCGTTGATCGCCTGGCGAGTCCTGCCGACATCGCCCACGCCGGAAGCAATCTGACCGGCCAGTTGAGCCGCATTGCGCTCGGCCTCGAAGAGCTTGTTGCGCGGCACGTAGCCTTCCCGCGCGAGGTCCCGCAGGCCTTCGAGTTCCTGTTGCTGGAACCGCATTTGTGCGTCGTAGTTACGCTTGACGCCTTCATAGCCGAGCAACTGCTGCTGCAACGCGGCGGCTTCGTGCTCGATGATCTGCAAACGACTGCCCAGCTCCGCGCGGCGGGTCATGAACAACTGGGTCTGCAAGGCCATGGCGGCCTTGACCCGTGGCTCGTCGGCGCGGGCCAGCAACTCGGCGGGCCATTGGATCTCGGCGCTGCCCAGGCGCTCGGCAATCAATCGCGCCTCGACACTGCGATCGTTAAGCAACTTGCCCAGGGTCACGTCCCGTTGTGACTGCGCCTGCACCGTGTTGAGCTGCACCAGCAACTGGCCCTGGCTGACGCGATCGCCATCGCTGACCAGCAGCTTTTCCACCACCCCACCCACCAATGACTGCACCGCCTTGCGCTCGCCCGCCACCACCACGGTGCCACTGCCCACGACGCCCTGGTCGAGCGGTGCCAGACAAGCCCAGAGCAGCGCACCGCCCAGCGCCACGACCAGGAAAGCCACGCCATAGCGAGCGGCACCGCCCGCGTCGGTACTGGCGCTCGGCAGCGTATTGCCGCTGCGCACACTCAGCCCTTGCTCGCTGTACGCTTGGGTACCCGGGGTCAAATCACGCATCTCCGCCAGCCTCCCTTACCGCGGCCGATCTGGGGCCTGGCATCAAGGCCTTGAGCACCCGGTCCCGGGGGCCGAAAGCGTGTTGGGTACCGTCCTTGAGCACCAGGATGTGATCGACCACCGCCAGCACATTGGGCCGATGGGTAATCAGCACTACCGTGCTGCCAGCGGCCTTGAGCGCACTGATGGCCTGCACCAGCGCCAGCTCGCCGGCCTCATCCAGATTGGAGTTGGGCTCGTCGAGCACGATCAGCGTCGGGTGGCCATAGAGTGCGCGGGCCAGGCCGAGGCGTTGTTTCTGCCCACCGGACAAGCCAAGTCCACCGGGTCCCAACGGTGTGTCGTAGCCCTTGGGAAACCTCAGGATCATCTCGTGGATACCGGCGTGACGGCTGGCGGTGATGATTTTGTCGGCGTCCTGCTCGCCGAAACGGGCAATGTTGTCGGCAACCGTGCCATCGAACAGCTCGATGTCCTGCGGCAGGTAGCCCAGGTGCGGGCCGAGGGCATCGTGGGACCATTGGCCGATTTCGGCACCGTCCAGGCGCACCGATCCGCCCATGGCCGGCCAGACCCCGACCAGCGCCCTGGCCAGGGTCGACTTGCCGCTGGCGCTGGCGCCGACAACGGCGAGCACTTCACCTTTGGCCAGGCTGAAATTAATGCCGCGCAGGATCGGCTGCGTGGCACCGGGCGGACCGACATACACCTGCTCCAGGCGCACTGCGCCGGTCGGCGGCGGCAAGGGCATGCGCAGGCGGTCGCGTGGATGCTGGATCAAGAGCTGGCTCAGTCGCTGGTAGCTCTGGCGCCCGGAGTTGAATTGCTTCCATGAGCCGATGGCAATTTCCACCGGTGCCAAGGCGCGCCCCAGCAGCAGCGACATCGCAATCATCATGCCCGCCGACAATTGGCCTTCGAGCACCAGCAACGCCCCGAGGCCCAGGGCCAACGATTGTCCAGAGATACGCACGAAACGGGTGGTCGAAGTGATACGCGCGCTGCGGTCGCTGGCATGGGCCTGGGCAGCAATGATGCGTTGTTGCAGCAAGCTCCAGCGCTGGCGCAACGGTCCGAGCATGCCCAGGGCCTGGATGACCTCGGCATTGTGCAGCGTGCTGTTGACATAGATCGACGACTGCACGCCCAGCCGATTGGCCTCCCCCAGGCGTGTCCGAGTCGCCAGCTCGCCCCACAGCGCCAGGCCGATCAGCACCAGGGCGAGCACCAGCGTCAGAATCCCGAACCAGGGATGGAAGATGAACGCCACCAGCAGGAAGATCGGCAACCACGGCGCATCGAGCAAGGCAATCAGCCCCTGCCCCGTGATCAACTGCCGCAGCGTGGCCAAGTCGCTGAGTACCTGCGCCGGGTTGGCGTTGTGCTCGCGCAGGCTGCGGGCGAAGGCGGCGTCGAAAATCCGCTCGCCCAAGGCATCGTCCAGCCCCGCGCTCATGCGAATCATCACCTGGCCGCGCACCCACTCGATCAGACCGCTGAACATGAACAGTCCGAGGGCGATCAAGGTGAGCATGAACAAGGTGGTTTCGTTGCGGCTGGTCAGCACCCGGTCATACACCTGCATCATGTAGAGCGAGGGCACCAACACCAGCAGATTGATCACGCCGCTGAACAATGCCAGGGACCAGAACACCCGGCGATAACTGAGCAAGGCAGCATCAATGTCATGACGCGGATCGAGTAGAAAACGCATAGAGAATCAACCCGCAATGGAATAGTCGGTCCCGGCGCAATCCATCGCGAGTTATTTGCCCTAAGGCGTCAAAAAAAAGAGCGTCATGTTGCTGACGTGTCGCGATCGGAGCCGATCGTCGCCGCTACAGACGCCAAGTACTGACAACGTAACCAAAGGTTAGTTGCCAGCATGGAGCCAGTGTTTTTTACCCGATAACGGGCAGGAAGCGGCACGTCAAGACAGACGGCTGGGCGGGCTGGACAGGCTTTGCAGAAAAGCCGTGTCGGCGCAAGGCGCTGTCGCGCCGACAAGGCTAAGGGAGACGGGTGTACGGGTGGGCGATGGACGGGGGCAATTTGAATCAGGGACGGCCTGGTCTAACCCAGGGAAGCCGCCCTCTCAGCCGGCGACGGATGGCGCGAGGTGATCAGTCCGATAAAGGAAATGACCAGGGCCAATCCAAGAGTGGTGCTGACCTCGCTGCGGTGCTCCGGCGTCACCATCATGACGGTCAGGGCGCCAGTGATGAACACAATGACCAGCCAGGTGAGCCAGGGAAACAGCCACATGCGCAAGGGCAACTCGACATTCTGGCGCGACAGCATCCGACGCATGCGCAACTGAGACACCGCAATCACCAGGTACACCAGCAAGGCGATGGCGCCGGAACTGGCGAGCAGGAACTGGAACAAGCCTGCGGGCATGAAGTAGCTGAACAAGGTGACACCCAGCCCCAGCACGGTGCTGGCAATCACGGCCGCCCTTGGCACGCCGACCGATGACGTCACTTTCGCCGCCTTCGGTGCATCACCCCGCCGACCCAACGAGTACAACATGCGCGAGGCAATGTAGATCGAGGAGTTCATGCAACTGGCCACGGCAATCAACACCACCACATCCACCATGAATTTGGCGTGGGGAATGTTCATCAATTCCAGCGCCCGCTGGTAGGAACCCACCGAAGCCAGGAGCGGATCGTTCCACGGCACCACCGAAATGACCACGAAGATCGACAACAGATAGAACACGCCAATGCGCCAGATCACCGAGCGCGTTGCCTTGGCGATGTTCTGCGCAGGGTTGCTGGATTCGGCCGCGGCGATGGTCACCGCCTCCGTACCGATGAAACTGAACATGATGGTGATGAAGGCGCCCACGACGGCCGACAGGCCATTGGGCGCAAACCCGCCATGTTCCTCCATCAGTCGAGTCAAGCCACTGGCCTCACGCTCGGGAATCCAGCCCATCAACACGGCGAACCCCAGGGAAATGAAACCGATGATCGCCACGACCTTGGCCATGGCGAACCAGAACTCGAACTCCCCGTACTTGGACACGCTGAACAGGTTCGTCACGGCCAGGGCAATGATCGACACTGAGGCGAACAGCCAGGCATCGATGGCGGGAAACCATTGGTTCAGTACATGGCCGGCGGCGAGCGCTTCGATGGGGATCACCAGCACCCAGAACCACCAGTAGAGCCAACCGATGGTGAAGCCTGCCCAGCGTCCGATGGCCTGGTCGGCATAGGTGGAAAATGAGCCGGTGTCCGGGTTGGCGACCGCCATCTCACCCAGCATGCGCATGACGAGCACCACCAGCAGGCCCGAGAACAGATAGGCCAGCATGACGGCCGGGCCCGCGGCTGCGATGGCGTGGCCTGATCCGACAAACAGGCCTGCGCCGATAATCCCGGCAATGGAAAGCATGGTGACGTGACGAGGCTTGAAGCCCTGTGCCAAGTGGCCGTTCGAATCCTTGAAGTTCGGGCTGGTCATTTTCTTATTCTCTTGTGAATCGACATTGAGGCGCGCTGAGGGACAGTGGGTGTTCTGCGTTTTCGCCCCCTCCTGAAAGCGGCACATCTTGAATGTTTGATCCACCCTCAAGCACTGGCGCCCTGCGGTGAAAAGTTGCGCCACGTTACCCGTCTTCCCTCTCGAGTCAGTTACCTGAGCGCGCCGTCCGAGTGCCTGATCTCGCCAGGCAAGACATGGCGTTTTGCCTCGTTTGGGCGTCTGGGCTGCGCCCGAAAGCCCCTCGTCGACCAGGCCCGCGGCGAAATAAATGCTTTAAAGATTTTACTCAGTTAAGTATTTTGCATGGACCCTGAGGGGCTATGCGATGCCCTCCTCTTTCCAACGACAAGGACCTCCCGTGAGCGGACTGCGTGAACGTCAAAAAGCCGAACGACGCCAAGCCATCAGTAAGGCGGCGGTGGAACTGTTCGAGCGCCAGGGTTTCCAGGACACCACCATCGAACAAATCGCCAGTCAGGCCGGGGTGTCGGCGCCCACTGTGTTCAAGTACTTCGGCAACAAGCAGGAGATCATCCTTGAGATCCTGCACGAGGCCGACCAGCGTGCGCTCAAGGACACCCGCAGCCAGATCCCGGAAATAGAGGATCCTGTCGAAGCGCTGTGCTACCTGGAACGGCTGCTCACCGGTTATGCCTTGGAAGTCATGCACCCCAGCCTCTGGCGTGAGTTGCTGCCACTGATCCTGTTTGGGGGTAACAACGGACTGCCTGAAGGTTATCGCGCCATGAACGATGCGCTCAGGGCTGAAATCAGCGGTTTGATCAGAGAGTTGCAGCAGGCTGGCAAGCTGCGCGACGACCTCGACGTCGAACTGGCCGCGTTCCTGCTGAACGACTACTCGCACCTGCAGCTGTACAGGCTGGTGAACCAGGAACAGCCGGATATCGAAGCCCATTCCACGCAGGTCCGGCGTATCACCGAGCTGCTGTTCCATGGCATGCGCGCCTGAGCACATCCACCGATGAGCGCCCGGCGTCGTGACGCCGGGCCACCCTGATCAGCGATTGGTCTTGATGGCGGTCCAGGTGCGGGTGCGGATCCGCTCCACGGCAGCCGGCACGGGCTCCAACATAAACAGGGTTTTGCGAGCTTCGTCCGGTATGTACATGGCCGGGTTGCTACGAATCTCTGCATCCACCAATGCCGTGGCGTCCTTGTTCGGATTGGGGTAACCGATCTTGTTGCTGATCCGGGCAATCACATCCGGACGCAAGATGTAGTTGATGAAGGCGTAGGCCTCCGCGGTATGAGGGGCATTGGTAGGCACCATCATTACGTCCGCCCACATCGGCGCACCTTCCTTGGGTAAGGCCATCGCCACCTTGACGCCTTTGCCAGCGGCATCGGCCAGTCGCGTCGCCAAGGCTACGCCGCCAGACCAGCCCACCCCGACGCAGATCTCACCGTTGGCCAGGTCCATGCCATAGCGTGACGAATTGAAATAGGTGATGTACGGGCGAACAGTGCGCATCGCCTCCTGGGCCTGCGGGTAGTCCTCGCGCTTCTGGCTGTTAGGATCCAGGCCCTTGTAATGCAGGGCGATGGGCACGATCTCGTTGGCCGCATCGAGAAAACCGACGCCGCAACTGGCCAGCTTGGCCATGTTCTCTTCCTTGAAGATGATGTCCCAGGTGTTCATCTGCACATCCGCACCGAGTACCTGCCGGACCTTGTCGACGTTGTAGCCGATCAGGGTCGTGCCCCAAAGATACGGTGCCGCGTAGCGATTGCCTTCGTCGCCGACGGCTTCCAGGGTTTTCATGAACTCGGGGTCCAGGTGCTGCCAGTTGGGCAATTGGCTGCGGTCCAGGGGCTGGACGGCGCCGGCGGCAATCAGGTGGCTGACGTTGGAACTGCTGGGGTAGACCACGTCATATCCGGAGTTACCGGTCAGGAGTTTGGACTCCAATGTCTCGACGCTGTCGAAGACGTCATAGATCGGGCGGATGCCGGTTTCCTCCTGGAAGCTCTTGAGGATTTCCGGCGGCAGGTACTCGATCCAGTTGTAGATCCGCACTGTCCGCTCTTCGGCCAGGCTCACGCCACTGACCAGCATTGAAACGACAGCACCCAGCAAGGTGTTACGCAAAAACAGGTTCATGATGAAAACTCCAGCGCGGCCGCGAAGGCTCGCGGCACTTAATAGCGGTAGGTGAAGTAGAGTTCCAGCGCGCTGAATTTTTGATCGTCGCCAAAGACCTGCTTGGCCGCAGCCATGGGTTTGACCCAGTTGTAGGACAGCGAGGTGCTCAACGACTTCGAGGCAGCCCAATCGAGGAAGATTACGCTCTCATCGGCAAAACGTCGGTCACTGACGGCTGCGCCCATGTAGTTTTTTTCGTCCAGCCAGAACTGGTAGTGAATTGCGCCGAGCGTGAGGGTTTCGTTGAGGTGGGTCTTGAGGGAGAACTGCTGGACGTTTTCGTTGCTGTTGAACAACAGGTAGTTGCCCACGACGTCACCCACCAGCCAGGTGCCCCAATCGATGAACCCTTTGCTGAGGGGGTCCCAGGATTCCTGGCGGTTGTCGCTGAGGTCAGCGTCGCCGGAAAAACTGGCGTAGCGATAACCGAGAATCGGCGTCAGCGGCAACGTATCGAAGGCATAGTCCGCCTGGCCGTACCAGGCCTTGGCATCGTAGTCGACCCCGGCACCACTGCCCCGCTGCAGTGCATATTCAGCGCTCAACGTCAGTGCCGGCAGGCCCGGCACCTTGGCATTGAGCGCCCGGAGGTTATACACCTGCATCCCGTCCCGGCTTAACGGCGTAGTGCCCTTGGGCGCGAGGGCATCAACCTTCATCGCCATGGCGCCCAGCGTCACCTGGCCGTCGAGGTTGTAGTCCAGGTTGACGCCGGTCATCCGGAAATCACCCAGGTCATCGTCGGTACGCAAGGTGAAGGCCTGGGTCTTCAGCGCGCCATGATCCCAGGCCAGGATGGCGGAATCCTTGAACGCGGTTCTCGGTGCGAGCCAATAGGCACCGTCGTCGAACTGATCAAGGTTACCGTCCATGACGATGAAGCCAGTGCCGATCATGTAGTTCTGGCGGCCTGCGGTGAATTTCCACTCCCCGGCCCGGAAACCACCGTAGAGCTCTTCCACGGCTACGTCGCCATCGGAGCTGCGCGTGAAGCCGCCGGCATCGCCATCGCCCACGGTGGTCGCCGCCACGAACGAACCACCGGCCAGCAGGCTGAAGTCCGGTTGCAAGGCGTAGTCCAGCGTGACACCGGGTTTGATGTAGAACTCCTGCCAATCGATTTTCGTCCCGTCATTGCGGCGACTGCGCAGATCAACCCGGCCAGCGCCGAAATTGACGTTGCGCGTGAAGACCGTCGACGCACCGGCCGTGAGATTGACCTCACCCTTGAGGGCTCCGTCTTCGAAGGTATAGCCCGCCAGCGCCGCCTGGGCGGTCAGGGGTAAGCCGAACGCTAAGAGCGCTCGAGACCAACGTGTCATGCAAACCATATGAAGCTCCTGTGTGATTATTGTTGTTACAGGGCAGTGAATGGCGGCGCAGAGCGTCGCCAACACCTGGCCGGGCCAGGTGAACGGAACGCAAATCTCTTGTTTTTTATCGGGCAACGTCAGCGGGCAAGATCCGCCGCGATGGCACGCAGCATGCGCACGCTGTCCCCGTCGAATGGGCTGACGGCTTCGCCCAGGGACGACTGCTTGACGATCACCACGCCAGAGGGCTTGTCGACGAACAGGTATTGGCCGTGAATGCCCCCGGCCATGAGTGCCTGGGAGTGGTCATTGAAGACGTACCACTGGCTGCGGTAGGACGCGCCAGGGGTCCACGCCGAGAAATCGGGGCTCGTGGCGTAGATCGCTGGGTCCGAACCGGCGGCGATCCGGGCGATCGTCTCGCTCGAGAGCAGTTGCCTCCCATCCAGGCGGCCATCGTTGGCGAGCAGTCGACCGAAGCGCGCCATGTCTCGCAAGGTCGCACTGAAACCGGCACCGGCAACGCTGCGCCCCCAAGGGTCGGCCATGAAGTAGCCGTCGCGCTCACAGCCCAACTGGCTCCAGATATCTTGCAGCAACTCGTGACAGGCCTTGCCGCCAGCACGTTCCATGACCCAGGCCAAGGCTTCGGTGGTGGCGGTCACATAATGAAAAAACCCACCGTGGCTGCCACGTTTTCTGAGAGACGGCAGGTATTGGTACAGGGATTCGAACTGGGCGTATTGCGCCGGTGCCGGCTGGAAACCACAGGCGTAGCCGTACTGGGAGCTCTCGGAATTCGGATCCTCATAGACCTCGCTGTAGTCGATGCCCACGGCCATGTCGAACAGCTGTCGTACGCTGGCGTCCGCAAATGCGCTGCCCGCCAGTTCCGGCACGTAATGGACGGCGGGCAACGCTGGATCCAGGACGCCCTCACTGACCAGCTGTTCGCCGAGGGTGCCGATCAGCGACTTGGTCACCGAAAACATCACGTGTCGGTCCTGGGGCCGCTGACCGTTGAAGTACCGTTCAAACAGCACCGTGTCGCCTTGCAACACCAGGAAAGCGTCGGTCTGACTGGCGATCAGGTGCTCGATAACGCTGATGCTCAAACCCGACTCGCTGTCGAAGTGCAGCTCATCCAGCGGCCGAGCGGCCTGTTTGAACGCGTTGGCCGGTCCGGTCCCCGCCTGCACATCAATGGAGGGACGCAGGCGCGCCAGGTTGCGGAACCCCCATTGATTGAACGGTGGTTGCATCCAGTTGTGCCAAGTGACGCGGCGGTGAGGTTCGGCTGGAAAGCCTTGCATAAGCAATGGCGCGATGCGTGGATCGGATGACGATTCAATCGCCCCGACGTAAAGACTGGCCAACGAAGGCAGGGTGTTCTGACTCATCGGGTTGCCCCTGAAAATGACTCTGCGTGAAAGCAGATGCAGGAGAATAATTACCCGATGTAATTTTTTAGTCAATAAATCTTTTTATCAGAAAAACGTCTCTGTCCTGAGCCCTCCCTACTCAATAATCCTACCTATGCCTGAGGGATGCGCTTGCGCCAGCATCCTGGCCAGACTTCGACCCTTTCGTCTTAGTGAGCTATACGCAGGTATAGTTTTTCGCCTTATGAGACCGCGTATCTTGTCGGTACGACAGGCGCTGTTGCGAGCTGACCCCATGACGCAAAATATCCACAAGCGCACCACAACGACTATTGCAGTGGTTGATGATGACGAGTCCGTCCGGGCAGCCTTGGATAGCTTGTTGCGCTCCAGTGGCTATAGCGTTCGAACCTACCGCAGTGCCTTGGAGTTCCTTGGCGCAAACGCCACCGCCGAAACCCACTGCTTGATTTCCGATATCCAGATGCCCGGGATGAGTGGCATAGAACTGCACGAGCGGCTCAGCGCAATGGGCCTGCGGATTCCCACCCTATTCATCACGGCTTACCCCGGCCTCGGCGCCGACACGCCGGGGCTGGTCGCCTGCCTGCCGAAACCTTGTGAAGCCGACGAGCTGTTGAGCTGCATCGTAACCGCCCTGCGCCAACGGCACTGAGGCCGCGCGGCACAGGTCTGCCAGTGCGGATTCATGGTGCTCGCTGCGAGTTAAAGACTTAAACAAATAACCAAAAGTTATTTGTTATACATTTTTTATATCATTTAGATTAAGCCTTAAGCCGAATGGCTCGCGCGGTGCTGCCATCAAGGAGCGTTGGCACTCACCTCCCTTAGTCATTGCAATTCATTAACGGGCCACCGTCATGCAGCTTCTAACGCTTCCCCCCTCTCCCGGCTTGGCTACCTCCATACGTGCCACGGCCCAGGTCTTTGAAGACCCTACTTCCCGCGCCTTGCTGGCCCATCTGCAACAGGTGGCGCCCAGTGATGCCAGTGTGTTGATCATCGGCCAGACCGGTACCGGCAAAGAGCTGGTGGCGCGCCACGTACACAACCTCAGCGCCCGGCGTGACAGGCCGTTCGTGGCGGTCAACTGCGGGGCGTTTTCCGAGACGCTGGTAGAGGCCGAACTGTTCGGCCACGAGAAAGGTGCCTTTACCGGTGCGTTGACGGCCAAGGCCGGTTGGTTCGAAGAGGCCGACGGCGGCACGCTGTTTCTCGATGAAATTGGCGACTTGCCGCTGCCGATCCAAGTCAAGCTGCTGCGAGTGCTCCAGGAACGCGAAGTGGTCCGCCTGGGCTCGCGCAAGAGCATCAAGATCAATGTTCGGGTACTGGCAGCCACCAACGTGCAGTTGGAAAAAGCCATCAACGCCGGGCACTTTCGCGAGGATCTGTATTACCGACTCAATGTGGTCAGCCTGGTGCTCAAGCCGCTGCGCGAACGCCCCGGCGACATCCTGCCGTTGATACGCCACTTCATTGCCGAGTACAGCCGTCGGCTGGGTCACGGCGAGGTCTCGCTGGATGCCCAAGCGCAGCGCAAATTGCTCGACTATTCCTGGCCGGGGAATATCCGCGAGCTGGAAAACGTCATCCATCACACGCTGCTGATCTGCCGCAGCAAAGTGATCGGCGAACAGGATCTGCACCTGTCAAATTTTCGTATCGAGCGTCAGGACAACCCGCCGCCATCTGCCCCTGAAACCGCAGAAGCGCTCCTGCAAAAAGCCTTCGAGAGACTGCTCGAGCAGGAGCATGGCGACTTGTATGAGAAGGTCGAAGCCGAGCTGCTACGGGTCGCCTACCGCTACGCCAACTGCAATCAGGTCCACACTGCCAGCCTGTTGGGCCTGAGTCGCAATGTCACCCGCACGTTGCTGATCAAGATTGGCGAACTGGTGGTCAACAAACGCCGTCCGACGCTCAGTACGCGGGACGGCCAGGTCATCAACCTTTCAACCTGAGTTCGCCACAGGAGCCAGGTGTGTCCCCTCGCCACAGGTTCAGCGGTGCTCACAGCGCTGCTGCCCGCGCGCCCAGGTAAAAGTCCTGGAGATCGCTGCGGGCTGCCAGTTGCTCGGCGCTGCCTTCACTGACCACACGACCGCTTTCCAACACGTAGCCATGGTGGGCGTAACGCAGCGCGGTGTTGATGTTCTGTTCGGCAATCAAGAAGCTCACACCATCACGCTGATTGAGTTGCCGGACGATCTCGAAGATTTCCTCGACAATCTGCGGCGCCAACCCCATCGACGGCTCGTCCAGCAAGACCAGTTGCGGTTCGGCCATCAGCGCACGGCCTATTGCGATCATCTGTTGCTCGCCTCCCGAGGTGTAGCCGGCCAGGCTTTTGCGGCGCAATTTCAGGCGCGGAAAATGCGCGTACACCCGCTCCAGGGCGGACAGGAGCTGGCGTCGCGGAACCCGCCGCGCCAGCGCGCCAGTCAGGAGGTTTTCCTCCACGCTCAACTGGGCAAAGCAATGCCGCCCTTCCAGCACTTGCACCAGGCCATTCGCCGCCAAGGTGTGCGGGGCACTGTGGGTCACCTCCTGCCCCTGATAGACAATCCGCCCCCGTACCACCTCACCGCGTTCGGCGCGTACCAGGTTGGAAACCGCCTTCAGCGTGGTGCTTTTACCCGCGCCATTGGCGCCCAGCAGCACCACGACCTGTCCTTTGGCGACGTTCAGCGACACGCTGCGCACGGCCAGGATGGTCTGTTCGTAGAGCACTTCAATATCGTCGACCTGCAGGATTGGTGTGTTCGTCGTCATGCGGTTTCGCCTCTTCGGGTAGCGACCGGACGCTTGCGCCCGGGTCGCCGCGATGCCTCAGGATTCCTTGCTGCAATCGCGCGGGGTAATGCCTCTTTCCCGGGCGTACTGGTGCGAAGAAGCTTCGATGATCGGCCGCAACAAGGCGCGGTCGGCCTGGACCCAGTCACTGATCAACTTCCACTGAGTACCGTCCCATTGCTGGAAGCGCACCGCGCCACCGCCTTCATGGTCCGAGCAGGACAACTGCAACGGCTGAACCAATCCCAACGCCCCCAGTTCCTTGAGTCGGGCGTCGTCGAGCTTGAGGTGCTCGAAGCCCCAGCGCACCTGCTCACCGGTCAGCGGCTGCTTGCCGAACTTCTGCTGGGCGATGCGCACGGCTTCGACGTTGAGGATGCCGTTGACCACGCCGAGGTTGTAGTACACGGTGCCGAAACGCTTGGGGTCGGCCAGGTCGCCCTTGCCGGCATCGACCACTTGCTGCTTGATGCCCTGCAACACCGGGAAATCGGTGCCCGATGGGTGCGTGGTGATGGCGATGAAACCCTTGGCCGCGGCACCGGCCGGCGCGGCGTCATCCTCGGAGTTACTCCAGATATTGCCGATGATGTGGTCAGCCGGGAAGCCGACCTTCTGCGCGGTTTTCAGCGCCACCGGGTTCATCACGCCCCAACCGCGCAAGATCACCCAGTCGGGTTTTTCCCGGCGGATATTCAGCCATTGCGACTGCTGCTCGTTGCCCGGGTGCGGGACCTCCAGCAGGGTCAGCGCAAAGCCGTACTTGTCCGCCAGGGTCTGCAACACCTCATTGGTTTCCTTGCCGTAGGGTGAGCCGTGATACAGGGTGACGATCTTCAAGCCCTTGAGTTTGTCCAGCCCACCCGCCCGCTGGCCGATGTAGTTGATGATCGCCGACACTTCGGAATAAGGGTTCAGCTGCAACGGGAAGACGTAGGGAAACACACTGCCATCGGTGGAATCCGTGCGCCCGTGGTTGATGGTGATCAGCGGCAGTTTGTCGGCCGTCGAACGCTCCAGCGTAGCGTAGGCGATGCCCACCGACAGCGGGTTGGTGGCCGCCGCCGGTGCGCCGTTCAAGCCTTTCTTCAGGCGCTCGTAGCACTCGACACCTTTCTCCACCACGTACTCGGTTTCACATTCGCTCCAGGTCAGCTTGACGCCGTTCACCCCGCCGTTGGCGTTGACGTACTTGAGGTAGTCGATGAAGCCGCCGAAAAAACCGGTCCCACCGGCCGCATAAGGACCGACGCGATAGCTTTGCAACGGGAAGTATTGTTCATTGTCCGCCTGGACCGTGAAGGCGGCGGCGGTGAGGCTGAACACTAACGCCAGACTGCTGGCGATTGATCGTTTGAACATCGGATTTTCCTTGTAATGAAGCCAGTGATAAGCCAACAGAATGGAAGTGAAACCTGCGTGGTGCGGTTCGCTCAGTAGCGCAGCGGCCACAGCCGTGCACGCTCGCGAAATGTCTGCCAGAGGCGCGCAAGGCCCTCTGGTTCCTTGATCAAAAACACAATGATCAAGGCGCCGAATATCATCTTCTGCAGGTTCTCCACCTGGCCGGCATCGACCAGGCCGCCGGGCAGCAGCGACACCAGGTTAGAGAGCAGGACAGGAAACAGGACGATGAAGGCTGCCCCGAGGAAGTTGCCCAGCAGGCTGCCGAGGCCACCGATAATGATGATGAACAGGATCTGGAACGACCGGTTGAGATCGAAACCATGGGGCTCCACGGTGCCCAGGTAAGCGAAGGCCCACAGGGCGCCCGCCACCCCAAGGAAAAACCCGCTGATGGCGAACGCCAGCAACTTGGTTTTCGCCAAGGGAATGCCGATGATCGCGGCGGCGGTGTCCATGTCACGCACCGCCATCCAGTTGCGCCCCAACTCGCTGCGCACCAGGTTTTTGCCCAGCCAGAACAGCGCCACGACCACCGTCAGGGTCAACAGATAGCGCCCGACGGGTGCGTCCAGGTTCACCCCGAAGACCTCCAGGCGTGGCGCGCTGATCACGCCCGAGGCGCTGTTATTGGAAAACCAGCTGAAGCGGGTCAACGCCCAGGTCACGAAGAACTGCGCCGCCAGGGTCGAGACCAGCAGGTAGAAGCCCTTGATGCGCAGGCTCGGCAAGCCGAACAGCACCGCCACCAAGGCCGCCGTCAACCCGCCCAGGGCAATGCTGAGTAACAACGGCAAGGCCGCGACACGCACTTCGAGGTTGTAGGTGGCAAAGGCCCCGACCGCCATGAACGCCGCGGAACCGAGGGACAACTGCCCGGCATAACCGGTCAGCAGGTTGAGCCCCAACCCGGCCAGGGACAGCACCAGGAAGGGAATCAGGATCGCACTGAACCAGTAATCGTTACCCAGCCAAGGCACCACGACGAAGGCAAACAGCAAGAGCGCGACAAGCCCCTGACGGTCCTGGCGCAGGGCGAAGACCCGGCGATCCTGGGCATAGCGTGTGCTGAACTGGCCTGCTTCTCGATACAACATGATGCGCCTCCCCTAGACCCGCTCGATGGCCCGTTCGCCAAACAACCCCGCCGGACGCACCAGCAGGAACAGCAGCGCCAGCACGTAGGGAAACCAGTTCTCGATGCCGCTGCCGATAAAGGGCCCGAGGTACACCTCCGCCAGCTTTTCCGAGGCGCCGATGATCAGCCCACCGACAATCGCCCCGCTGATGGAGGTAAAGCCGCCAATGATCAGCACCGGCAAGGCCTTGAGCACCACCAGCGAAAGCGAGAACTGCACGCCCAGGCGCGCGCCCCAGAGCAGGCCGGCGACCAGCCCGACAAACCCCGCCACCGCCCACACCACCACCCAGACTCGCTGCAAGCGAATGCCCACGGCCAACGCCGCCAGTGGATCGTCGGCCACCGCCCGCAACGCCAGCCCCAGCCGGGTCTTGTTGAACAGCCAGGACAACAGCAACACCAATCCGGCCGCCGTCAACGCGGCAAAAATGTCGAACTGCGACAACAACATCCCGCCCAGTTCCAGCGGTTCGTCGCTGATGCCCAGGTCCAGGCCGTGCACCTGGGCGCCCCACAGCGCCTGGGCGAAGCCTTCGATGACGTAGGAGAGTCCGAGGGTGGCCATGAACAGGGTGATGGGCGAGCGGTTGACCAACGGGCGCAGCACCACACGCTCCACCGCCACCGCGATCAGCACCATCGCCGCCAGGCTGATGAGGAACGCCAGCCAGAACGGCACCCCACGCTCCAGCAGGCTGACGAAGGTCAGTGCCGAAAACAGCACCATCGCCCCCTGGGCGAAATTGAACACGCCGGAGGCCTTGTAGATCAGCACAAACCCGATGGCCACCAAGGCGTACATCACCCCCGCCAACAGCCCGCCAATCAATACTTCAAAGAAAAATTCCATGCCTGTTCCTGTTTTGCGGGCGCAACTTGCCTGCCCTCCCTGACGGGAAAGCGCCGAATAATCAATGTCAGTGTCGAGTGCCCAGGTAAGCCGAAATGACCTCGGGATTCTGCCGTACCTCTTCGGGCGAGCCATCGCCGATCTTGCGACCGTAATCGAGCACCACCACGTGATCGCTGATGCCCATGACCACGCCGATATCGTGCTCGATCAACACCACGGTAGTGCCCAGCTCCCGATTGATGTCGAGGAGGAAGCGGCTCATCTGCCGCTTCTCCTCGGCATTCATCCCGGCCATGGGTTCGTCCAGCAGCAACAGCCGAGGCTCCGCCGCCAGCGCCCGGGCCAGTTCCACCCGTTTCTGCAAGCCATAGGGCAATTGGCCGACCAGCACATCGCGCCAAGGCTGCAAGTGCAGGAACGCGATGACCCGCTCCGCCGCTTCGCGCTGGATATCATCCTCGGCCCGAGCGCGACCGATTCGCAGGGCCTGTTCAACCCAGGTGCTGCGTCGCTTGAGGCTGCGCCCGGTGAGTACGTTGTCGAGCACGCTCATGCCCTTGAACAGCGCGATGTTCTGGAACGTGCGGGCGATACCGCGCACCGCCACATCGTGGGCACGCATCCTGCGCCGCTCTTGCCGGTCAAACCGTATGCGCCCGTCCTGGGCGTGGTACACGCCGCTGATGACATTCAACAACGAACTCTTGCCGGCACCGTTGGGGCCGATCAAGGCGCAGATCTCACCCGCGGCAACACGAAAGCTGATGTCGGTGACCGCCTTGACGCCTTTGAACGACAGTGAAATATGCTCCAGCTCCAGCAAGTGCGTGGCGGCCGTCCGTGTCATGGGTCGCCTCCTCTCAGGCCAGTTGCGAATGGCGTTCGAGCCAATCATCGGTGGTTATTTTCGTGGTCATCGTGGGCGCATCCCACTGGGTCGAATCGCGCCAATGGCGGACCTTGATCCCCAAGGCCTCGAAAAATGCCTGGGTGTCGGGCAACAGTGGTTCACCCACCAGCAACGGCACGCGAGTGCGAGAAAATCCCAGGACGTCACACAAGGGCCGTCGAACCAGCCAGTGGCCCAGATGCCGTTGCAACAGGCTCGGATGCGTTGCCAGGGCCCAATCCACTAGCCTGCGCTGGCGACTACCCGCTTCCGGTAAACGTTCCAGCGCATCCCCGTGTAAACGCGCATAGGTTTCCCGCGTCCCGGCCACCAGCGTTGGGCCCAACTCACGTCGGTCGCGATCACGGGTGGCCAGGTTCTCTGGAAAATTCAGGCAAAAACCGGCGATCAGCCAAGGTGCCAACAAGTAGCGGGCCTGGCCGCCAGAGGCGAAAGCCCGGGCTGCCAGCGCTTCTTCCTGCCGTCCCAGCCCTTCGCGCCGGACCAACCGCCGACCTTCCTGCAACAGCTCGGCGTGGCTGATGCGTTGCTGCTCGATGGCCTGGGGGCCCCGGCGGTAGAAGACAAACGCCGTATGGAGCGATCGCGCTTGCGGTGCCAGTTCGGCGGGTGGCGGCTGGGCAACCAATGCCGAGTACTCGAGCATTTGATCGAAAGGTATTGAATCAGAAAGGCCACGCCCGTCGACATAAATCAGCACGCGCGGGATGACCTGGGCATCGCGCAAACGAAGGATCTCCGCTTGTCCTTCGGCCAGTACGAAATCCGGCTGCAACTCACCGAGCAGCGGCGTGGTCGAAGCCTCCAACGGATCGAGCAAACTCGCCACGCCCCCCAGCCACTGCGCAGCCAACGCAGCCAGCAGCGCCTGCGGCCGGGGACGGCTGATGATCGTCAGGGTCGCGCCCACCGAAAAACCGAGGGAGTGCAAGGCGTTCGCCAGGCTATGCACCTCGTCGGCCAGTTGCCGCCAGCTTCGCGTCTGCCAAATACCCAGGTGCTTATGGCGCAGAGCGACGTCCCTGCCATGCCAGTGCGCCTGCTGCTGCAGCCACTGGGGCAGACTGGCCGCAATCTCGTGCGATGTGTCGATGAGCGTGCCCATGATCCCTCCCGCCCTTAAGCGACGGCTGCCGTTCTGGCCGCCACTTTGCGTTGCTCCAGTTCACGCACCAGCGGCAGGACCTTGCGGCCGAAATATTCGACTTCCTCCTGGAAGTGCAGGAAGCCGGCAAGCACCAGGTCGACCCCTACGGCCTTGAGCGCGACGATCCGCTCGGCGATCTGCTGCGGCGTACCGATCAGGTTCGTCTTGAAGCCATCGTTGTACTGCACCAGGTCCTCGAAGCTGGATTTGGCCCAGTTGCCCTCGCCTTCCGGGCTGGACTTGCCGGCCTGTCTAGCCGCATCGCCGAAGGCATTGACCGCTTCGGGATCGGCCTGGTCGATGATCTGGGCCAGCACCGCGCGCGCTTCTTCCTCGGTGTCGCGGGCGATGACAAACGCGTTCACCCCGACCTTGACCTTGTGGTTGTTGGCGGCAGCTTTCGCCTGGATATCGTCGACCTGGGCCTTGATGCCTTCGACCGTATTGCCGTTGGTGAAATACCAGTCGGAAACACGGGCGGCCATGTCCCGCGCCGCACGGGAGCTGCCGCCCTGGAAGATTTCCGGGTGCTGCTGCAACGGCTTTGGCTTGAGGGTGTAGTCATGGAAGCGGTAGAAATCCCCGCGAAAAGTGAAGTTGTCGGTGGTCCAGATGCCCTTGAGCGCCGTGATGAACTCTTCGGAGCGGCGATAGCGCTCATCGTGCTCGAGCCACGGTTCGCCAATGGCGGTGAACTCGCCCTTGAACCAACCCGACACCACGTTGACCGCCACCCGGCCGCCGGTCAGTTGATCGATGGTCGCGATCTGCTTGGCCAGCACCGCAGGCGTCCACGGCCCCGGCAACACCGCCGCGATGACTTTCAAGCGTGTGGTGGCGGCCAGCAAGGCGTGACTGAATGCCACGGACTCGTGCTGGTATTCGGCACCATAACCGGCGGTAAAGCGTACCTGGGACAAGGCATAGTCGAAGCCCGCCGCCTCAGCGATTTGCGCAAGCTTGCGGTTGTAGTCGATTCCCCAATCGGTGCGCTGTTCGATCTTGCTGACCACCAGCCCTCCGCTGACATTGGGCACCCAGTAAGCAAATTTGATCGTGTCCTGGCTCATTGCATGTACTCCACGGCTCGTTGAAATGAAGAGATTGATCAGGCGGCGCTGGCACTGCGCCGGGCGTCCGGGGCAAGGCTCAGCAGCGCTGACTCGACCGCCCGCTCGATGCGTTCCAGCACCTGCGCGCTGGAAACCTGGTAGTGAGTGAAATCGGCTTCAGAGGCATAGACCCCCACCGGCAGACTGAGGGCCTGGAAGAACCCGAACAGCGGCCGCAACTGGTGATCGATGATCAAGGCATGACGATCCGCCCCCCCTGTCGCGGCCAACAGCACCGGTACGTTTTTCAGGGCTTCGTGATGAACGAAATCAAATAGATGCTTGAACAGGCCGGTGTACGACGCCCGATAGACCGGGCTCGCCGCAATCAGCAGATCAGCGCTTTCAATGGCGCGCAGGTCCTCTTGCACGGCGGCAGGCAACGCTTCGCGACGCAGCACGCCGGCGAACTGCGGACCGATCCTGGCCAACTCGATCAAACGCACCTCGATCGGCAGTTGCTGCCCGAGCCTTTCCACCAGTGCCTTGAGCAGGACCAGGGTGCGCGAGGGTTGCTGCACGCTGCCTGACACCGCTACCACTTTGAATTGCTTGCTCATCACTTACCTCATGCCGGTAGACGCCGTCTCAGCGTCCGCACAAGGGTTAGAGCAGCAACCGTGCCACCTTGATATTCCCTTAATAATCAATCAGTTGATAACACAGGCTATTTCCGAGCTGTCGCCCGACAGACAAGCTGTTGGTCCACTGTTGCCTGGCCAACACCTAAGGGCGTCGTTGCCCCGGCCAGCGACTGTTGCCCAGCACACAGCCACGCAACAGATTGTCCGCGGACCGACAGTCCGTTCGTTGATGAGTACTGCGCACACCCAGGTTTTACGGGCCTTCGGCGGCAGGCATGGACCGTGCAATGGCTCCAGGCAACGGCAGGTCTTTGCCCTGCTCGCCCTCTCGTCATAAAAAGGAACATCGCCATGACCGCACAGCAACAACACCTGCCGCCGATCCTGTCCACCGGCACCGACTACCAGGCCTTGGCCGAACGGTTTCGGCCGATCTTTGCGCGCATCCAGGCCGGCGCGCTGGCGCGTGAACAGACCCGCAGCCTGCCCTTCGAACAAGTGAAATGGTTAAAGGAAGCCGGCTTTGGCGCCGTGCGCGTACCGGTCGAATTCGGCGGTGCCGGGGCTTCGCTGCCGCAGCTGCTGCAATTGCTGATCGAGTTGGCCGAAGCCGACTCCAACTTGCCCCAGGCCCTGCGCGGACACTTTGCCTTTGTCGAGGATCGCCTCAACGCCCACGCCAGCAGCGCACAGGACATCTGGTTCAAGCGCTTCGTCGAGGGTGACCTGGTGGGCAATGCCTGGACTGAAATCGGCACCGTGAAAATCGGCGAAGTCGGCACCCGGGTTTCCCGCCAGGGCGATCAATGGGTCGTCAACGGCACCAAGTACTACAGCACCGGCAGTATCTTCGCCGACTGGATCGACCTCTATGCCCAGCGTGACGACAACGGCACCGACGTGATCGCCGCGGTCCATGTGCACCAGCCGGGCGTCAAGCAAAGCGACGATTGGGACGGTTTCGGCCAACGCACCACGGGCAGCGGGACGTCGGTGTTCGAGAATGCCGTGGTCGAGGCAGAAAACCTCATCGACTTCGCCACCCGCTTCAAGTACCAGACGGCGTTCTATCAACTGGTCCTGCTGGCCGTACTGACCGGCTCCGGCCGCGCGGCCGTACGCGACATCACCGAGCAGGTGAACAAGCGCACGCGGATCTTCAGCACCGGCAACGCCAGCCAAGTGAGCCAGGACGTACAAGTGCAGCAAGTAGTCGGCAAGGCCTCGGCCTAGGTCTACGCCGCCGAAGCCACCGCCCTGCGTGCGGCGGGCGCCTCGCAACGCGCCTACGAAAGCCGCTTCGGCCGCAACGCCGAGACCGAGCACACCGCCAACATCGCCGCCGAACTGGAATCCGCCCAGGCCCAAGTAGTGATCTCAGACCTGGTGCTGCGCGCCACCAGTGATCTGTTCAATGCCCTTGGCGCGTCTGCCACCAGCACCAGCAAGGCCCTCGACCGCCACTGGCGCAATGCCCGCACCGCCGCCTCGCACAACCCGCTGATCTACAAGGAGCGCATCATTGGCGACTGGGAAATCAATGGCACCGAGCCGCCGTATGTCTGGCAGATTGGTGGAGGGTCGAAGCAAGGATAAGGGCTGAATCTGCAAGGTAGATCATTGAGGCTTGGTTGATTCATGGTGGCGAGGGGGCTTGCTCGCGCTGGGTTGTGCTCGCGAAGGGGGCTGCTGCGCAGCCCAGCGGGAGCAAGCTCCCTCGCCACGGGGTTATCTGCTGTCCATGGAAACGGCTTCGATCAGCACCTGTTCCAGGATGGCAAAAAAACATTTGATGTGGGCCTGTTTCAATGCCTGCGGCCGGGTCACCAGATAAACCTCCATGTCTGGAAGTTCGATCTGCGGGAACACCTCGACCAGGTCCTTCGCCAAAATACGCGGCAACACGCCCACGCCCATGCCACGCCGCACCGATTCAAGCTGTACGGTGAAAGAATTCACGCTGATCTGCGCCCGCTCCAGGCCCGCGGCTTTGGCCGCACGCATTTGCGGCAACATGTCCAACGGCGGAAGCAGGGCAATGTTGCCCGCACTGGCCAGCGTCATGCCGGGGAACCGCTCCAGGTAACTGGCAGTGGCGAAGACACCGTAGGCGAACCTGCCGATGAGCCGATAAATCAGCGACGGTTCGCCCAGGTGAGCTGTGCGTACCGCAATGTCTGCCGCCCCGCGGACGATCTTGTGGAAGTCAGCCGTTGCCAGCAACTCCACCGAGCATTGCGGGTGCAGCGAGGTGAAGCGACTGGCAGCCTCCAGCACACTGGAAGAAAACCCCTCTCCAGCGCTGACCATGACATTGCCTGATAGCTCGGTGTGCGGCTCAGACATGCTTGTAACGGTCTGGCGCCTCAAGCCCGCCTCCGCAGCCAGGGCAACCTCCTGCAATGATTGGCCGCGTGGGGTCAACCGGCACCCTTCAACGCCCCGCTCCACGAGTGGCTCGCCCAGGGCCCGCTCAAGTTGGGTCAAACGACGGGACACCGTGGACGGCGCTACACCCAGCAACTGCCCGGCCTGAAGAAAACTGCCACGCCGCGACACCGCCAACAGCAGACGAAGATCATCCCAATTTGCTTGCAACGCCATGCGTCATCCCTTCCCTTGGTTTGCATATATGCAAAGCCATTATGCAGTAGGCGCTGTTTTTCGCGAGGAGCCTGGTCGGTATATCTACACGCCCTCGAAACAACTGGAAGAATTTGAACCATGTACAGCGTCTTCGTCACGGGTGCCACGGGCTTGCTGGGCAACAACCTGGTGCGGGAATTGATCGCTCGGGGCTACGCGGTCAAAGCCCTGGTTCGATCAAGGGCCAAAGGAGAACTGCAGTTCGGCAACCTGCCGCGTGTAGAACTGGTCGTCGGGGACATGGCCAATGTCGAGGCATTTGCAGCGGCGTTGCACGGCTGCGATACGGTGTTTCATACCGCGGCGTTCTTTCGCGACAACTACAAGGGCGGCAGCCACTGGAAAAAGCTCGAAAAGATCAATGTCATCGGTACACGGGAGCTGATTCACCAGGCTTTCCGTGCCGGCATCCGACGCTTCATCCATACCTCATCCATCGCCGTGCTCGACGGGGCGCCCGGTACGTCCATCGACGAAACCTGTTTGCGGGCCGAGGCCGACGCCGATGACTACTACCGCAGCAAAATCCTCGCCGACCGCGTCATCTTGTCGTTTCTGGAAGAACATCCTGAAATGCATGCCTGCATGGTCCTGCCTGGGTGGATGTGGGGTCCCGCCGACATTGGCCCAACGTCCTCGGGACAATTGGTCAACGATGTCGTGAACGGTAAGTTGCCTGGGCTGATCCCCGGCAGTTTTTCCGTGGTCGATGCCCGCGATGTAGCATTGGCACAGATTGCCGCTGCCGATCATGGACGCCGAGGTGAACGCTATCTCGCGGCGGGCCGGCATCTGACCATGGCCGAGCTGGTGCCTGTCCTTGGCCGCATAGCCGGCGTCAAGACACCTGCTCGACAAGTGCCCCTGCCTCTTCTATACACCTTGGCAGCTGTGCAAGAACTCTATGCACGTATGACCCGCAAACCGATTCTGCTGAGCATGGCCACCTTGCGCCTGCTGGTACGAGAAGAAGGTCGCACCCGTTTCAATCACAGCAAAAGTGAACAAGAGCTCGGCGTGCGTTTCCGAACGCTGGAGCGCACCATTACCGACACCGTGACGTGGTACCGCGATCACGATTGGTTTGAAAACCACAGGGCGTTTGCCTCACAAAGAAAACGCACCTAGCACAAGGACGTCAAAAAGACCGTGCCCAGAGAAATAATCCTGATGCGTCACGGCCAGCCAAAACTGGTCGAGACCGATAAAGTGTCAGCGCTCGATATGAAAGACTGGATCGAACACTACGACCGGTCCGAAATTACCCACCACCCCGCGCCGCACGCCAGCCAGCAACTGGCCGCCACCGCCACGGTGATCGTTTCAAGCAGCGCGCCCCGCGCGCTGGCTTCCGCCCAGGCTCTTGGCCTGGAACCCAGCGTCATCGATACGCTTTTCTGTGAAGCGCAACTGCCTTATGGCCGCTGGAAACGGCCCAGGCTCTCGCCTTTTACCTGGGCGTTTATCCTCCGGGTCTTATGGTTATGCGGTTACTCACGCCGGGTTGAATCCGCGTCTGCTGCGAGGGTGCGCGCCAACCGGGCCGCTCAACGCCTGCTGGCACTTGCCGACAATGGCCCGGTCCTGCTGCTGGGGCATGGCTGGATGAATCGAATGATCGCCAAGCAATTGGAGGCCGAGGGGTGGACTCGGCAAAAGCGTAGCGGCAGCCAGTATTGGAGTGCGATGGTTTATCAAGACAGCGGCCAACGTTCAGCGTCCAGAACAAATCTGCCGACTTTTCCACAAAGCCTGTAGGAACCCATACCCGGCGCTCAAAAACACTGGCACCATGCCCTTTTTCTACTTCGCACTCATGGAGTGACTGTGACGAATCTAAGTGCCGCTCCTGAGTTCACACCTGTGCCAACCTTCGAGAGTTACCGGTTCTTTCGCCGGGTCGGGATGTTCGTGCTGGCCGCCTTGTTGTTTTTCCTGGCCGCCATACCCAGCGTGCTCTTCCTCCCTGCCGAGCTGCATTCATACCTATCGTTCGCCTCCACCGCGGGTATCGCTGCGCTCCTGCTGGTCGCCCTTTTTGCCTGGCAATACCGTGCTGATGCGGGCAGCCAATTGCGCGGCGACTCCATCAAGTTCCTGAAGGTTGGCGCGCTCGCCATCATCGCGTCCTACCTGCTTTGCGGGGTCGCCATTTTCGTGCTCGGGCTGCCTCAAGAGGCGTTCATGGCCGAGCTCCTGACAGGTCTCACCGGTTGGCAAGGCGCGATCAAGATCGCTTCGTTGATCCTGTTTCCACCCATCACCGAGGAGCTGTTTTTCCGCCACTACCTGCTGCGTCTGTTTCCCTATGAAAACAGCCCTGCCTGGAAATGGATCGCGATCATCGCGACATCGGCAATCTTCGCCGGCATTCACATCCAATATGGTAACTGGACAACCGTCGTGCTGATCTTTGCATGTGGGTGCATATTCGCCATCGCGCGAATCGCCAGCGGCGGCCTGCTGGTTCCGATACTGCTGCATTCGCTGGCTGAGATTGTCGCGCTGAGCAGCGACTGGTCTTTTCGCCTGATGGGGCTTTACAGTTGATCGATGCCATTCACGGCTGACTATTTCCAGGCAAGGGCAATGATGAAGATCCGAGCAATGGCTTACGTCCTGTTTGCGTTGACGCTTCCGATGCTGTGCACGCCAGTCCAAGCGGCAACGTGGCAGATTTGCCGCATGGAGCTTCGTATCCTTGAGGTACTGAAACAACCCTACCCGCAGCTACAGGCGCGGATCGAGAAAGTCAGTTCGACCTCTGCTACGGCAGAATGCCCGGAGGAAGGGACAACGATGACGTTCACTCCGGAAACGCCTGATTACCAATCCACCCTTCCGCGCCGGCAATGGCCCAAGAAGGGGCAGTCAGTACAGGTCAATTACCAATATCTGGATGGTATGTGCAAGGGCGATGGCAACAGCTATGCGTGTCGTATCAAGCACTACCCGTTAGTGGGTCAATAAATCGGAAAAGAGAGCGATCTTATGAAGCCCATCAGCATTCGTACCCTGCACAAGACTGATACTGAGGCGCTGCTGGCTTTCGAGCTGGACAACCGCGAATGGTTCGAACGCCACATCGACCCTCGCGATTCTGCTTTTTACTCGGTGCAGGGTGTCAGTGACCACATCACGACGTATCTGGCTGATTTCGCCGCCGGTACCTGGCACCCGTTTGTCATCGAAGATCCTGACGGAAAGATAATCGGTCGAGCAAACCTCAAAGGTATCGACATGGCCGAGCGGTCAGCGGAAGTTGGCTATCGGATTGCCCAAGACGCTTGCGGACAGGGGCTGGCAACGCTGGCAGTGCAGCATCTGATCCAAGAGGCCCAGGTGCGTTGGAACCTTAAACGATTGGTGGCCAACGTCTACGCTGAAAATATCGGCTCGGCCAAGGTACTCAAGCGGTGTGGTTTCTTGATCGAGCAATTATCGCTGCACGAAGGGACAGAGCGCGATTATCGGTTTGGCCTTTCGATAGGCCAATACGAATAATCCAAGCGCTGCGCCCGGCTTAGCCGATTCCCGAACAACCGGGTATGATCCGAATCATCAGGTGCCTATTGGACCCACGTTGATGCCAGCCTCCCAAATCCGTCCCTCTCCCGCACCATTACTCAAGCCAGGCGAGACGGTGGTCCTGTTCGACGGTGTGTGCAAACTGTGCAATGGCTGGGCAAGGTTCCTGATCCGCCATGACCACGACCGACGCGTGCGGTTGGCCGCCGTACAGTCGCCCGAGGGTCAGGCGCTACTGGCCTGGGCAGGCTTGCCCCTGGATCAATTCGACACCATGGCGGTGATTCGCGACCGGCATTATTGGGTGCGCTCGGATGCATTTTTCGAAGTCGCCGCCCAACTGCCCGCCCGCTGGCTACCGGTGAAGCTTTTACGCATTTTCCCCCGAGCGCTTCGGGATTGGGCCTACGATCGCATTGCGCTGAATCGCTATCGACTCTTCGGAAAATACGACACGTGCCTTCTGCCGGACCCAGATCATGAGCGGCGTTTTTTGAAGGCGCCCCTCTGACCGCCCTCCTACCCCAATAGCCCAACCAATGGTCAGCGCTGCTCGTCAGAAAAGTGCACGGACAGGCTCAGGTTTTCCGGATCGTTGATGGCGGTCAGGTATTCATCGACGGTGATTTCGCCTACGCACGCCCGGGCGCCAGGTTCGGGCAAGTACCCTTGGGCGAGTTTTGCAGCCAAGGCAACGGCGGCGCAGCTCGGGATTTCCGGGCCCTTGTCATTCGTCGCCGTGAGCTGCGCCGTCATGAACAGGGGTTTTCCTTCCAGCCCGATGCCCTGGACATCGATGTACATCGCGCTTTTACCATCGCCGAATCGCTCGAACCAGAGCCCCCAGCGATGAAGTCTTGCGGCCCAAGGGGCATGGTCACGCACCAGCCCGACCTTGATTGCCTGGGCCAGCAGGTAGTTGGCGACACCGCCAAGCTTCAGGCCTGCGCCCGCCTTGAAGCTCAGGGTATGGGCGCCATAGCGGCCGGCGAAGATATCCAGGTCCGGTACATCGACATTGGCCAAGACTCGAGAGCCCATGGACTGCATGTTGCGAAGCGTCAGGTCCTGCCAGCCCAACACTTCATGCACGTGGCCGTCCTTGAGTTGCTTGATCGGTTTGCCCGCGTAGGCAAGAACGCCTTCGACGGTGGACAGCCCGGGCATCTTGGCCGACGAGGAAATACCATGTTCGATCGAGTCGATGCGCTGGAAGCGATGGCGCTGCTGATCGATGATCGCCGCCGATAGCGTCGGCACCGAACTGCAGCCACTGAGGATCGCCACACCCGCCTGCCTTGCCCGGGCATCGAGTACACCAATGCCAGAGACAAAAGCCCTGGAGTCGGACAGGTCGCAGTAGCTCACGCCCGCCTCGATGCAGCTCTCGGCGACGGCATAGGATTGCCCCTGGAACGGCCCGCCGGTGTGGATGACCAGCTGGATGTTCATCGAGCCCAGGACAGACTTGAATCCAGGGCCCATGGCGTCGCCGCACCAACTTTCACACACGTTGCCCGATTGGGTTTTCAACTCATCGACTTTGCCCTGCAACTTGTGGGGGGCGCGCCCCGAGATCACCAGGTCCACGCCTGGCATCACCGCCAGATGTCGGCAAACGATACTGCCGAAGTTTCCATATCCGCCGATCACCAACACTCTGAACGCCATTCAACTCTTTCCCTACAATTCGATCATGCAACCTGCTCATCCGAGACAGGCCTTGGATCCTTCACTGCGTTTATGCAGTTCACTTGAAGAACATACAGAACCTGTGGCGAGGGAGCTTGCTCCCGCTGGGCTGCGAAGCGGCCCCAAACCAGTCACCGCGTTTCACCAGAGACACCGCATTTACCGGTTTTACGACGGCTGCGCCGCCGAGCGGGAGCAAGCTCCCTCGCCACAGGGGCAGTGCCACTTAAACAAGCGCAAGCCGGCCATAGCGGCTCAACGAACCGCTGCACCAGCCCCCTGCTGATACTCCCTCGGCGTACAGCCGAACTCCCGCCGAAACACCGTGTGCAGGTACTGCGCCGATTTGAAGCCGCAATTCTGGGCGATGTCGGCAATCGGCGCAGCGGTATTTTCCAGGCCATTGGCGGCGGCGGCCAGTTTGAAGCGCAGGATCTCGTCGTGAACGCTGCAGCCGCGCGCCTTGCGAAAGTGCGATTCCAGCGATGAGCGCGACACGCCCACATACGCCGCCACTTGGGCGGTCTTGATGCCCTGGCAGGCGTATTGGCGGATGAAGAGCAATGCCTGCATGACATAGGGATTGCCCAACGGTTGATGCAGGCTCGAAACCTGTACGTTGATCGCATCCGGCGGCACCAGGATCTGCGTGCCCGTGGACGGCATGCCGTGCAGCATCTGGTGGAGCAGGCGCGCGGCGGTCCGGCCCATGGTTTCGGTGCCCTGGATCACCGAGCTCAGCGGCACCCGCGTCAGGCTGCGGGTCAGCGGGTCGTTGTCGATGCCGATCAAGGCCACTTGCTCCGGCACGGCGATCCCGGCGGTCAGGCAGGCTTGCAGCAGTTGTCGGGCGCGGGCGTCGCTGACGGCGATGATGCCGATGGGTTTGGGCAGGCTTTGCAGCCAGGCGATCTGCTGTTCGACGGCGCTGTCCCAGAGCGGTGCGCTGGTGCCCATGCCGCGATAGACCTCGACGTGCAAGCCATCGCGTTGCAACAGCCGGCGAAAGGCTTTTTCCCGCTCCTGAGCCCAACGATTGGCTTGCGCTTCCGGCAGGCTGAAACAGGCAAAGCGCGTCAGCCCGGCTTCGATCAAATGCTCGTACGCCAACTTCATCAGCGCGTCATTGTCAGTGGCGACATAGGGAATGCCCTTCGGATAGGCGCGTTCATCCTGATAGGAGCCGCCCACCGCCACGACCGGCAGCTTGATTCCGGCCAACGCCTCGCCAATCAGCGGGTCGTCGAAGTCGGCGATGATCCCGTCGCCCTGCCAGCGCTCGATGCCTTTCAAGCGACAGAGAAAATCCTCCTCAAGGAACAAGTCCCAGGACGCACGGGTGCTGCTCAGATAGTTGCCGATGCCACTGATGATGCCGCGGTCGTAGATCTTGCTGCCGTTGAACAACAGGGCAATGCGGTGGACGGGCGGGACGGTTTTCATTGGTTTTACCCTAGGCCAGTGAAGACAGACTAGGCCTCGGAACGTCGAATCTCAATACTCAAAATCGAACTGCCTGTTGGTGATTTTCATAATCAGCAGCCACAGGGCCGGCGTTAGTATCGAGACACCGCCAAGAACAATAAGGAAATCGCCATGCCGTACTTCCCCGGTGTCGACAAGATTCGCTACGAAGGGGCGGCCAGTGCCTCGTCCCTTGCCTTCCGCCACTACGACGCCGACAAGCTCATCCTCGGCAAACCCATGCGCGAGCACCTGCGCATGGCGGTCTGCTACTGGCATACCTTCGTCTGGCCGGGGTCCGATGTGTTCGGCGCCGGCACCTTCAAGCGCCCGTGGCAGCGCACCGGGGATCCCATGGAATTGGCCATCGGCAAGGCCGAAGCGGCCTTCGAGTTCTTTTCCAAGCTGGGCATCGACTATTACTGCTTCCACGACACCGATGTCGCCCCCGAGGGCAACTCGTTGAAGGAGTATCGCAACCACTTCGCGCAGATGGTCGATCAGCTGGAACGCCATCAGGAACAGACCGGCGTCAAGCTGCTGTGGGGCACCGCCAACTGCTTCAGCAACCCGCGCTTTGCCGCTGGTGCCGCCAGCAACCCGGACCCGCAAGTATTCGCCTGCGCCGCCGCCCAGGTGTTCAGCGCCATGAACGCCACCCAACGCCTCAAGGGCTCCAACTACGTGCTGTGGGGCGGTCGTGAAGGTTACGAAACCCTGCTCAACACAGACCTCAAGCGCGAGCGCGAACAACTGGGCCGCTTCATGGCCATGGTGGTCGAGCACAAGCACAAGATCGGCTTCAAGGGTGATTTGCTGATCGAGCCCAAGCCGCAGGAGCCGACCAAGCACCAATACGATTACGACAGCGCGACGGTGTTCGGCTTCCTGCAACAGTACGGCCTGGAAAAAGAAATCAAGGTCAACATCGAGGCCAACCACGCGACCCTGGCCGGGCACAGCTTCCACCACGAGATCGCCACGGCCGTCTCATTGGGGATTTTCGGCAGCATCGACGCTAACCGTGGCGACCCGCAGAACGGCTGGGACACCGACCAGTTCCCCAACAGCGTCGAAGAAATGACCCTGGCCACCTACGAGATTCTCAAAGCCGGCGGTTTCACCAACGGCGGGTTCAACTTCGACTCCAAGGTCCGGCGCCAGAGCGTGGACGACGTCGACCTGTTCCACGGCCACATCGCCGCCATGGACGTCCTCGCCCTGGCTCTGGAGCGCGCGGCGGCCATGGTGCAGAACGATCAACTCCAGCAATTCAAGGATCAACGCTACGCCGGTTGGCAGCAACCGTTCGGCCAAGCGGTATTGGCCGGTGAGTTCAGCCTCGCCTCACTGGCCGAGCATGCCTTCGCCAACGAGTTGAACCCGCAAGCCGTCAGCGGTCGGCAGGAGATGCTCGAGAACGTGGTCAACCGGTTTATCTATCCCTGACAATAGACTGAGCTGTGGCGAGGGGATTTATCCCCGTTGGGCTGCGAAGCAGCCCCGCGGAAAAAACAACCTTGATTTATCCGATTCGCCAAAGTGGTTGTTACATTCTCGCGACAAATCTCTGCCCACAGCGCTCGGCGACTCTCTACAGTTCTATCCGCACCACGCTCATCGTCAGGCAGTGTCTTTCAAACAACAATAAAAGGACGCACCACCATGAAAACATTCAAACGCACGTTACTCGCTGGCGCCCTCGCCCTGCTCTCGCTTCCGGTCATGGCCGATGCGGCGCACCCGAAAATTGGCTTTTCCATCGACGACCTGCGTCTGGAACGCTGGTCGCGGGACCGTGACTACTTCGTCGCGGCGGCGGAAAAACTCGACGCCAAGGTCTTCGTCCAGTCGGCCGATGCCAACGAGCAGAAGCAGATCTCGCAGATCGAAAACCTGATCTCCCGTGGCGTCGATGTGATCGTCATCGTGCCGTTCAACGCCACCGTGCTGACCAACGCCGTCGCCGAAGCCAAGAAAGCCGGGATCAAGGTCGTGTCTTATGACCGACTGATCCTCAACGCCGACATCGACGCCTACATTTCCTTCGATAACGAAAAAGTCGGCGAGATGCAGGCCAGCGGCGTGCTCAAGGCCGCGCCGAAGGGCAATTACTTTTTGCTCGGTGGCGCCCCTACGGACAACAACGCCAAGGTCCTGCGCGAAGGCCAGATGAAAGTGCTGCAACCGGCCATCGACAAGGGTGATATCAAGATCGTCGGCCAGCAGTGGGTGAAGGAATGGAACCCCACCGAAGCCCTGAGCATCGTGGAAAACGCCCTGACCCGGAACAACAACAAGATCGATGGCATCGTCGCCTCCAACGACGCCACCGCCGGCGGCGCAATCCAGGCCCTGGCCGCACAGAAAATGGCCGGCAAGGTGCCAATCTCGGGCCAGGATGCCGACCTGGCAGCGGTCAAGCGGGTGATCGATGGCACCCAGACCATGACCGTCTACAAGCCGCTGAAACTGATCGCCTCGGAAGCCGCCAAGCTCTCGGTACAACTGGCGCGCAACGAAAAACCCACCTTCAGCTCGCAATACGACAATGGCAGCAAAAAAGTCGACACCATCCTGCTCACGCCAACTCCGCTGACCAAGGACAACATCGACCTGCTGGAAAAGGACGGGTTCTATACCAAGGCGCAGATCGCCGGGCAGTGACCTCTGTGGGAGCGGGCTTGCTCGCGAAAGCGGTGTATCAGCCTGCATTGATGTGGACTGACCCACCGCATTCGCGAGCAAGCCCGCTCCCACAAGGACTTTGCTTAACTCTGGAATCTAGGGTGAGTCCGGCCCGAGGGCTGTCCTCACCTGCTTGCGTGTGAGCCCTTTTTCACGAGCCTTCGCCATGTCCGACTACCTGCTGCAAATGAACGGCATCGTCAAAACCTTTGGCGGTGTCAAAGCCCTGAACGGCATCGACATCAAGGTCAGGCCGGGGGAATGCGTCGGCCTGTGCGGTGAGAACGGCGCGGGCAAATCCACCCTGATGAAAGTCCTCTCGGCGGTCTATCCCTACGGCACCTGGGAGGGTGAAATCCTCTGGGACGGCCAGCCACTCAAAGCGCAGTCCATCAGCGAAACCGAAGCCGCCGGGATCGTCATCATTCACCAGGAACTGACCCTCGTCCCCGACCTGTCGGTGGCGGAAAACATCTTCATGGGCCATGAGCTGACACTGCCCGGCGGACGCATGAACTACCCGGCGATGATCCACCGTGCCGAAGCGCTGATGCGTGAGCTCAAGGTGCCGGACATGAACGTCTCGCTGCCGGTTTCGCAGTACGGCGGTGGCTACCAGCAGCTGGTAGAAATCGCCAAGGCGTTGAACAAACAGGCGCGGCTGCTGATTCTCGACGAGCCCTCCTCGGCCCTGACCCGCTCGGAAATCGAGGTGCTGCTGGACATCATCCGCGACCTCAAGGCCAAGGGCGTTGCCTGCGTGTACATCTCCCACAAACTCGATGAAGTGGCCGCCGTGTGCGACACCATTTCGGTGATCCGCGACGGCAAACACATCGCCACCACCGCCATGACCGACATGGACATCCCGAAGATCATCACCCAAATGGTCGGACGGGAAATGAGCAACCTCTACCCCACCGAACCCCATGACATCGGCGAGGTGATTTTCGAGGCCCGCCACGTCACCTGCTACGACGTCGACAACCCCAGGCGCAAACGGGTCGATGATATTTCCTTCGTCCTCAAGCGCGGGGAAATCCTGGGCATCGCCGGGCTGGTCGGCGCCGGTCGTACGGAACTGGTGTCGGCGTTGTTCGGCGCCTACCCCGGTCGCTACGAGGGCGAAGTCTGGCTGGAAGGCAAGCAGATCGACACGCGCACGCCCCTCAAGTCGATCCGCGCCGGCCTGTGCATGGTCCCCGAAGACCGCAAGCGCCAAGGCATCATCCCGGACCTGGGCGTGGGCCAGAACATCACCCTGGCCGTGCTGGATAACTATTCGAAAATGACCCGCATCGACGCCGAAGCCGAACTGGGCAGCATCGACAAGGAAATCTCGCGCATGCACCTCAAGACCGCGAGCCCGTTCCTGCCGATCACCAGCCTGTCCGGTGGTAACCAGCAAAAGGCCGTGCTGGCGAAGATGCTGCTGACCAAACCCCGCGTGTTGATTCTCGACGAGCCGACCCGCGGCGTGGACGTCGGCGCCAAGTATGAAATCTACAAGCTGATGGGCGCGCTGGCGGCCGAAGGCGTGTCGATCATCATGGTGTCCTCGGAGCTGGCCGAGGTGCTGGGGGTCTCCGACCGCGTCCTGGTGATCGGCGACGGCCAGTTGCGCGGCGATTTCATCAACCACGAACTCACCCAGGAACAAGTACTCGCCGCCGCACTCAGCCATCCCGATGGCCATAACAATAATGATCGGAAGTCCGCGTAGATGAATCAGGTCAAACAGCTCTTTTCCCGCTACAAAATGCTCGCCCTGGTGATCGCCGTGGCAATCATCTGGCTGTTCTTCAGTTGGCAGACCGACGGCGGGTTCGTGACCCCGCGCAACCTCTCCAACCTGCTGCGGCAGATGTCCATTACCGGGATTCTTGCCTGCGGCATGGTGCTGGTGATCATCAGCGGCGAGATCGACCTGTCGGTGGGCTCATTGCTTGGGCTGCTCGGCGGCCTGGCGGCGATTCTCGACGTGGTCTATCACATCCCGCTGTTGGCGAACCTGAGCCTGGTGGCCTTGTGCGGTTTGGTGATTGGCCTGGGCAACGGCTACATGACCGCCTACCTGCGCATCCCCTCGTTCATTGTCGGCCTGGGCGGCATGCTCGCCTTTCGCGGGATCCTGCTGGGGGTGACCGGCGGCACCACCATTGCCCCGGTGTCGCCGGAACTGGTCTACGTCGGCCAGGGTTACTTGCCGCACACGGTGGGAACCGGGCTCGGCATCCTGCTGTTCGCCCTGACCCTGTTCCTGACCTGGAAACAGCGGCGCAATCGAGCTCTGCATGGCCTGACGGCGCACTCACTGGTGCGTGACGTATTGCGCGTGGTGCTGATCGGCGCGGTGCTGGCCGGGTTCGTCTACACCCTCAACAGCTACGACGGCATCCCGGTGCCGGTGCTGCTTCTGCTGATTTTGCTGGGCGTGTTCAGCTACGTCACCAGCCAGACTGTGTTCGGCCGGCGGGTCTACTCGGTGGGCAGCAACATGGAGGCCACGCGCCTGTCGGGCATCAACGTGCAGGCAGTCAAGCTGTGGATCTTCGGCATCATGGGCGTGATGTGCGCCCTCGCCGGCATGGTCAACACCGCGCGCCTGGCCGCCGGTTCACCCTCGGCCGGCAACATGGGCGAACTCGACGCCATCGCCGCCTGCTTCATCGGCGGCACCTCCATGCGCGGCGGTTCCGGCACGGTCTACGGCGCCCTCCTCGGCGCGCTGGTCATCACCAGCCTGGACAACGGCATGTCCATGCTCGACGTGGACAGCTACTGGCAGATGATCGTCAAGGGCAGCATCCTGGTGCTGGCGGTGTGGGTGGATGTGAGTACGCGCACGGGGCGGCGATGAACTGTCGTCACTTGCTGGCAGAGGCCATCAACACGCCAAAACCCAGGAAAGTAATGCCCGACAGTTTGCCGACGATCCTCGCCCCCTGGCTCGATGAGAGCCAGCCCCTGGCCCCATTCGCCATCAGCGCATAGCCGCAATGGATGAGTACGACCAGCCCGGCGTAGGACGACACCAACAAGAAAAACTGGCTGTAGTAATGACCCGCCGGCTTGATGAACTGGGGAAAGACGGCAAGAAAGAAAAATCCTGCCTTGGGGTTGAGCAACTGAATTGACAACGCCTCGACGAATCGCCGCCAGGGACGCGGCGAAGTGACGGTGAGTTCGGGAATGAAGCGCTGGGTACGCCACATCTTGATCCCCAGGTACAACAGATACAGGGCCCCGATGTATTTGAGCACCGTGAAGGCCGTCGCCGAGGCGGCCAGGATCAACCCGAGGCTGCTGGCGCAGAGCCCTGCAACGATAAACGCGCCTGAGGCGATGCCACAAATGCCGGGCAACGAACCGCTCCAGCCGTGACGCAGGGCATTGGAAATCGTCAGTACCACGCCAGGGCCTGGGCTGAGCACCGTCAGGGTCGCCAGAAGCAGGAAAAGTCCATAACCGGCCATGAATCACTCCACGTTGAAGGGCGCATTGATACGGCCTTCAGCTTGGCGTGACGCTGCAACGCTGACAAACGCTTTAATTGCGCCTCATATGTGACTAAATTAGACACATGATCGCCGACCTCCCCCCGTTGAACGCCGTCCGCGCCTTCGCCGCTGCCGCTCGCCACCAGAGCTTCAGTCGCGCAGCCGAAGAACTGCACGTCAGCCATAGCGCCGTCAGCCGGCACGTAAAGCTGCTCGAAGAGCGCCTGGGCGTGTCGCTGTTCGAGCGTCGAACCCGTCAGTCTTTGCTCACGCCCGAGGGGAAAGCGTTTTACGAACAAGTCAGCGAGGCGCTGACACAGATCGCCAACGCCGCTGCCACCCTGACCCGCCGTGCATCCCAGCGCAAAGTCACCATCAACGTGCGCCCGTCCTTCGCGGTGCGCTGGTTGATCCCTCGGCTACCGGATTTCGTCGTGCTGCACCCGGACATCAAGCCTGAAGTGGTCACCAGCACCAGGGCACCGGACCCGTCACGGGAACCCTTCGATGTGGTCATTCGCCGTGGACATTCCGGCTGGTCAGCCAGCGTGAAGCCCACCGTGCTGCTGGAAGACGACTTGTTGCTGGTCGCCGCGCCATCGTTGCTGCAAAACGTGCCACTGGACAGCACCCACGATCTGGCCCGGCACACCTTGCTGTCGGGCAAGACCCGTAGCAGCGATTGGCAAGACTGGGCGGAACACGCAGGGAACGAGCCATTGAACAACCTGCCGACCCTGCAATTCGATCACATGCACCTCGTGCTGCAGGCCGCCGTCGATGGGCTGGGCGTGGCGTTGTGTCCGGCTTCGCTGCTGGGTAGGGATTTGTCCAACGGGCGCCTGACCTGTCCACTGCCGGCGTTGCGCCTGCCGTTGTCCCGTTTCTATTACGGTGTTTCTCGGGATGCGGTGGGTGAAACGCAGGTTTTTGTGGATTGGTTGTTTTCTCAGATCCAGCAGAATGCAGCCGCCGCGACATCTAGAACCGATGCCGTTTTTTGATGCTCGATTTGTTCAGTCAGATGGATCTCCAATGATTACACCAAGGGATGAACTCGCGATACGTCAGATCTCAGCACTGCCCCCGGAAATTCTGCGGCTAGAAGCGCAGGCAATAACGGAAGGTTTCAGGTTTCTCACGCGCCTGATTGCTGATTGGAAAGACGGCTCCAATCGATTCGATCAACCCGGGGAAGGTCTTTTTGGAGCTTTCAGCAATGGGCAGCTTGTTGCCATTGGTGGTCTGTCAAATGATCCCTATGCCGGGGCGGATATCGGCAGACTGCGTCGGGTATACGTCTGGCGTGCAGCAAGGGGTCAACATGTGGGAAAAGCGTTGGTGCAGCGGCTTCTTGCGCATGCAGCGCAAAGCTTCAGTGTGGTGCGTTTGTCAACGGATACGCCAGAGGGCGCAGCCTTTTACCTGCGCTGCGGATTTCGGCCAGTAGAGGACGATTTTGCGACCCATGTCATGTCATTTTCAGATGTCAGGTAATCAGGACGAAAACACGCATGCTCATCGAGCCTTTCTCCATCGACATCCCCAACAGCGCCCTTGAAGACCTTCGGCACCGCCTGCTGAACGCAAGGCTGCCAGAGCCCTTGGCCGAGCAAGGCTGGAGCGAAGGCATGGACATGGATGTGCTACGAGAGCTTCTCGCACATTGGTCGACCGCGTTCGATTGGCGGGCCCAGGAAGCCGCGCTGAATCGCCTGCCGCAGTTTGTCACCCACATCGGCGGGCAAAGGGTCCACTTTATTCATCAACGTGGCACCGGTCCGAAGCCGATGCCGCTCATCCTCACCCACGGCTGGCCCGGCTCGTTCATTGAGATGCAGCGCATCATCCCTTTGCTGACGGACCCGGCCCGCCATGGCGGCGATCCTGCGGATGCCTTCGATGTGGTGGTGCCCTCTCTGCCCGGCTATACCTTTTCCGCGCCGTTCAAGCAACCCGGCAGGGGGCCGTATGCAATTGCCGGGTTATGGAACGAGTTGATGAGCGGGCTGGGTTATGAACGGTTTAGTGCCCAGGGCGGGGACATTGGCGCGGGGGTGTCGACCTGGCTTGGCGTGCGGTTTCCCGAGCGAGTGACGGGTATTCACCTCAATTACATTCCGGGCTCTTATCACCCTCCCCTTGGCGAAACCGAGCCTGCGCTGACAGAAGCGGAATCGGACTTCCTGCAACGCGCGGCGGCATTTGCCGACGCCGAAGGCGCCTATGGGCACATTCAGCGAACCAAACCCCAGAGCCTGGCCGTGGGCCTGAATGACTCCCCGGCCGGGCTGTTGGCGTGGATGGGGGAAAAGATCCTGTCCTGGAGTGATGCAAGCGCTGGCCCGGTCATTGACCGTGACTGGTTGCTGACCAACGTGACGCTCTACTGGCTGACGAATTGCATTGGCTCGTCGTTTCGTCAGTATGTGGAAGGCAGCAAGCGGCCATTGCTGTTCAACAGCGGCGAGCGGGTGAAGCCTGCGGTTGGGGTGGCGCTGTTTCCCAAGGAACTGCCCATGCCGCCGAGGAGTTGGGTGGCGCGTTGCTGCGACGTGCAGCGCTGGACGGCAATGCCCCGGGGTGGTCACTTTGCCGCGTTGGAACAGCCGGAGTTGTTGGCGGAGGATATCAGGGCGTTTTTCCGGCCGTTGCGTCAGGTGTGATGGCCCGAACTGGCCGTCCTAAAATCTCGTAGGAATTTACCTCCCGTGGCGAGGGAGCTTGCTCCCGCTGGGTTGCGAAGCAGCCCCAAATCGGCCACTGCGTTTCGCCAGGTACACCGCAGGCACCGGTTTTACGGCGGCTGCGCCACCGAGCGGGAGCAAGCGCCCTCGCCACAAGGGGCTGGGGCGTCCTACAGGTCGGTTGTGGGTGCCGGGATCGACTTCTATAGTTGGCTCGTCACTGGCTTTGGCCGGTGATTGGGTTTCGCAGCCCGAATGAACAAATCTAGATACCGTCAAATGAAATTCAGGCAAACTTGCCCGCTTTCATTTTATGGCGGTTGCGCGCGGGAGGCTTTCGGGTCTGCCGAGTTTTGGATTCGTTCCTCGGTCTGCGAACCCTCGCGCAACTGCCACCCAAATGATTCGCAGCAGAAAGGTGGCGATTCTTTCTATCGAACGAGTGCAACCTTATGACAACGAATCAAGCATCTGCCCGCTTCACCCCCCTCACCCAAACCGCCACCACCCACCCCGTCCTGCTGATCGACACCCAAGCCCCGCTGCCCGAACTCCATGCCTGTGCCAGCGAACGCCTGCACGCCACGCTCGATTACCTGACGCTGGTCGCTTGCACCAGCCTGCGGGATTCGGCAGAGAACGACATCGCCACCATCACCAATGTCGCCCGAATCCTGGTACAGGATGTGGCGGATGTGTTCGGCGTGATCGAACAACGCGGACTAGAAGGCTAACCACCTCCTGTGGCGAGGGAGCTTGCTCCCGCTGGGCTGCGAAGCAGCCCCAAACCAGTCACCGCGTTTCGCCAGGCACACCGCAAACACCGGTTTTACGACTGCTGCGCAGCCGAGCGGGAGCAAGCTCCCTCGCCACAGTGTCCACCCATCCAAACAGGGGCCGCATATATCTGCGCAAGCAAGGCTTGCCAATCCGGATCGCCTCCAGTTACTGTCAGGCCATGAATTTTTCTCAGATGACCTCGACCACCACAACCACGACCGCCCAAGGCGGGTCGTGCGAGATGTCGTGAGTCACTGACACACGAATCCCAAAGGCCCGCCAGTGATGGTAAGGGCCTTTTCTTTTGCCCTTGCGTCACTGGCCCAAACGCAAGGAAAGCACCATGCATGCTCTGTTGATTCTCGATATGCAGGTCGGGTTGTTTCACGGCCCGGATAAACCCTGGGCAGGCGAAGCGCTGCTAGAGACCCTGAATGACCTGATGGGCAAAGCTCGGAGCGCCGGTGCCCCGATCTTTCTGGTTCGTCATGTAGGTCCACCTGGCTCGCCTATCGAACCTGGAAGTCCATTGACGCACTTGGTACCGGAACTGCGGCTGGCGGGCGATGAAGTGATCTTCGAAAAAAATCGGCCCAATGCATTTGCGATGACGGGTTTGGCCGAGCGGCTGAGGGCGTGTGGCGCTGAGGGCGTGGTTATCGCCGGGATGAAAACCCAGTATTGTATCGACAGCACTTGCCGCGCGGCCCGGGACCTAGGGTTCGATGCCGTACTGATCGCCGACGGTCATACTTGCGCCGATACGCCTGTCTTGAAGGCGCAAGTTATCATCGCGCATCACAACACAACGTTGGCCGGCCCTTTCTGCAACGTCGTTCGAGCCGAGAACTGGAGTTTTTAATCCACAACGCAGATCGGCTCAGGCTGGGCCGATCCTATTCAAAGAAGTGGAGTGATCTACATGAACGCCAGCAACTCGCTCCCCCCCTCAGAGTGCGCCAACATGGAGGACATCCGAGGCGAAATCGATGCCCTTGACCAGGCCATTATCAAACTATTGGGCAGGCGCTATCAGTACGTACTCGCGGCCTCCAAGTTCAAGACCTCGGCACCTTCGGTGCGTGCTCCCGAGCGCTTCAAGGCCATGCTCGCCACCCGACGGAAGTGGGCCGAAGCCGAAGGCCTGAGCCCGGATGCCATCGAGAAGATGTACAGCGACCTGGTGAACCACTTCATTGCCGAAGAGATGAAACACTGGGCGGCTCATCAAGCCAAAACCTGATCACCCAACCGCTTTTTGTGGCGAGGGAGCTTGCTCCCGCTGGGCTGCGAAGCAGCCCCAAACCGGCCACCACGTTTCGCCAGACAGACCGCAGGCACAGGTTTTACGACGGCTGCGCCGCCGAGCGGGAGCAAGCTCCCTCGCCACTGGGGAGCATGCGCCCACGGATCACCGCGCTAGGCGTTCACCTCCGGTTCCACCAGCGCCGCCAACACCAACGGGTGCAGGACAGCCTCCGGATGTTTCTTCTCCCATTCCAACAAATCCCGGCGCATACCCGGGGTCCAGAAGCTCTTGATGTGCTGGCGCACACCATTCACCGCCAGCGCGTGGTCCGGTTCGCTGGTGAAGTACTGCGCGATCTGGTTGGCCATTTTGATCAGGCTTTCAGAGCTCATCGACGTACCTCGGCTTTTTCGGCATGACGGCGTTCCTTCAGCAGACGGCCCTGTTCATCACTGAACGCCTGGTAGCGTTTCTGCCATTCCGAAGGCTGGCTGACCCGCACGATCTCGACCGCCGTCACCTTGTATTCCGGGCAGTTGGTGGCCCAGTCGGAGTTGTCGGTGGTGATCACGTTGGCGCCCGATTCCGGGAAGTGGAATGTGGTGTAGACCACGCCCGGCGCCACGCGCTCGGTCACCTTGGCGCGAAGCACCGTCTGCCCGGCGCGACTGCCGATACCGACCCAGTCGTCCTCGACGATGCCGCGGTTTTCGGCGTCGGTCGGGTGGATTTCCAGGCGGTCTTCCTCATGCCAGGCCACGTTGTCGGTGCGCCGGGTCTGGGCGCCGACGTTGTACTGGCTGAGGATGCGCCCAGTCGTCAGCAGCAGCGGATAGCGGCCGTTGACCTTCTCTTCAGTGGGCACGTAGCCGGTGAGCATGAAGCGCCCTTTACCGCGTACGAACTGATCGATGTGCATGGTCGGCGTGCCGTCCGGCGCTTCATCGTTGCAAGGCCATTGCAGGCTGCCATGACGCTCCAGTTCGGCGTAGCTGACGCGGCTGAACGTTGGTGTCAGGCTGGCGATCTCGTCCATGATTTCCGAGGGATGGCTGTAGTGCATCTTGTAGCCCAACGCGTCGGCCAGGGCGATGGTGGCTTCCCAATCGGCCTTGCCGGCCAGTGGGTCCATGACCTTGCGCACCCGGGAGATGCGGCGTTCGGCGTTGGTGAACGTGCCGTCCTTCTCGAGGAAGGAACTGCCCGGCAGGAACACGTGGGCGAACTTGGCCGTTTCGTTGAGGAAGATGTCCTGGACGATCACGCACTCCAGGGCGCTCAGGGCAGCGGTCACGTGCTGGGTGTTCGGGTCGCTCTGGGCGATGTCCTCACCCTGGCAATACAGCGCCTTGAAGGTGCCATCCAGGGCGGCCTCGAACATGTTCGGAATGCGCAGGCCCGGATCGGGTTGCAGGGTGACATTCCAGGCCTGTTCGAACTGGGCGCGCACCACTTCATTGGAAATGTGCCGGTAGCCAGGCAGCTCATGGGGGAACGAGCCCATGTCGCAGGAACCCTGGACGTTGTTCTGTCCACGCAGCGGGTTCACCCCGACTCCTTCGCGGCCGATGTTGCCGGTGACCATGGCCAGGTTGGCGATGCCCATCACCGAGGTACTGCCCTGGCTGTGCTCGGTGACGCCGAGGCCGTAATAGATGGCCGCGTTGCCGCCGGTGGCGTAGAGCCGTGCAGCCGCGCGAATCTGATCGGCCGGCACACCGCACACCGGGCCCAGCACTTCCGGTGAGTTCTCCGCCAGGCTGACGAAATCGCGCCAGCGGGCGAAGTCCGCCGCCTCGCAGCGTTCCTCGACAAAAGGTTGGTCGACCAGCCCTTCAGTGACGATCACGTGGGCCAATGCGTTGAGCATCGCCACGTTGGTGCCTGGCCGCAGTTGCAGGTGCAGGTCGGCGCGGGCATGGGGTGAATCCACCAGGTCGATACGGCGTGGATCGATGACGATCAGCCGCGCGCCCTGGCGCAGACGCCGCTTGAGTTGGGAGCCGAACACCGGGTGAGCGTCGGTGGGGTTGGCGCCCATCACCAGGATGACGTCAGCCTTCATGACCGAGTCGAAGTTCTGGGTACCGGCGGACTCACCCAACGTCTGCTTGAGGCCATAGCCGGTAGGCGAATGGCACACACGGGCGCAGGTGTCGACGTTGTTGTTGCCGAAAGCGGTGCGCACCAGTTTCTGCACCAGGTAGGTTTCTTCGTTGGTGCAGCGGCTGGAGGTGATGCCACCGATGGAATCACGTCCGTACTTCAGTTGGATGCGGCGCAGCTCGCTGGCGGCGTAGGTGACTGCCTCTTCCCAGCTGACTTCCTGCCACGGGTCGCTGATGTGCTTGCGGATCATCGGCTTGGTGATGCGGTCCGGGTGCGTCGCATAGCCCCAGGCGAAGCGGCCCTTGACGCAAGAATGGCCGTGGTTGGCCTGGCCGTTCTTGTCCGGGACCATGCGCACCAGTTGCTCGCCTTTCATTTCGGCGCGGAAGGAACAACCCACGCCGCAGTAGGCACACGTGGTGATGACGCTGCGCTCCGGCTGGCCGATCTCTACGACACTCTTGTCGATCAGCGTGGCCGTCGGGCACGCCTGCACGCAAGCGCCGCAGGAGACGCATTCGGAATCGAGGAAGTTGTCGCCGCCCGCCGCCGCCACCCGGGAGTCGAAACCACGCCCGGTGATGGTCAGCGCGAAGGTGCCCTGGATTTCTTCGCAAGCGCGTACGCAGCGGTTGCAGACGATGCACTTGCTCGGGTCGTATTCGAAATAGGGGTTGGAAACGTCCTTGGCTTCGGACAGGTGATTGGCGCCCTCGTAGCCGTAGCGCACCTCGCGCAGGCCCACCTGCCCCGCCACGGTCTGCAACTCGCAATTGCCGTTGGCCGCGCACGTCAGGCAGTCCAGCGGGTGGTCGGAGATGTACAGCTCCATCACGTTGCGGCGCAAATCGGCGAGCCTGGAGGTCTGGGTACGCACCACCATGCCCTCGGTCACCGGCGTGGTGCAGGAAGCCGGGTAGCCGCGCATGCCGTCGATCTCCACCAGGCACATGCGGCAGGAGCCGAAGGCTTCCAGGCTGTCGGTGGCGCAGAGTTTGGGAATGGTGGTGCCGAGCAACGCGGCGGCGCGCATCACCGAGGTGCCGGAGGCGACGCTGATTTCGCGACCGTCGATGGTCAGGCTGACCTGCACGTCGCTTTCACGCGCCGGGGTGCCAAGGTCGATGTCGCTGCTGGGGTCGAAGATGTTGATCATAGGTCGGCCTCCGTGGTCGCCAGACCGAAGTCGGCGGGGAAATACTTCAGGGCGCTGGCGACAGGATAAGAGGTCATCCCACCGAGAGCGCAGAGCGAGCCGTATTGCAGGGTGTCGCACAGATCCTTGAGCAGCAGGACCTGTTCCTCACGGGCACCGGCATCGGTGCTCGCCATCAAGCGATCCACCGCCTCGACACCCCGGGTAGAACCGATCCGGCATGGCGTGCACTTGCCGCACGACTCCTCGGCACAGAACTGCAAGGCGAAACGCGCCATGTGGGCCATGTCCAGGGTGTCGTCGGCGACCACCACGCCACCGTGGCCGAGCATCGCGCCCATGGCGGCGAATGCCTCGTAGTCCAGCGGTGTGTCGAATTGCGAGGGCGGAACCCAAGCCCCCAACGGCCCACCCACTTGCGCGGCCTTCAACGGTCGACCGCTGGCGGTCCCACCGCCGTAGCCTTCCACCAGTTCACGCAGGGTCAGGCCAAAGGCACGCTCCACCAGGCCACCCTGGCGCACATTGCCGGCCAGTTGAAACGGCATCGTGCCCAGGGAGCGGCCCATGCCGAAATCGCGGTAGAACTGTGCGCCCTTCTCCAGGATCACCGGCACCGAGGCCAGGGTCACGACGTTGTGGACCAGCGTCGGCAGCCCGAACAGGCCTTGGATGGCGGGTAGCGGCGGCTTGGCGCGAACCGTGCCGCGCTTGCCCTCGAGGGATTCGAGCAACGCCGTTTCCTCACCGCAAATGTAGGCGCCAGCGCCGACGCGAACCTCAATATCGAAGGCGCGGCCGCTACCGCTCACGTTCGCGCCCAGATACCCGGCTTCACGGGTGATGCGCAGGGCATCGTTCAGGGTGCTGATGGCGTCCGGGTATTCCGAGCGCACGTAGATGTAGCCCAGGGTGGCACCGACAGTGGTACCGGCGATGATCATGCCTTCGATCAGCAGGAAGGGGTCGCCCTCCATCAGCATACGGTCGGCGAAAGTGCCGGAGTCGCCCTCATCGGCGTTACACACGATGTATTTCTGCGCGCCGACCGCGTCGCGAACGGTGCGCCACTTGATGCCCGCCGGGAATGCCGCGCCACCTCGGCCGCGCAGGCCGGAATCGAGCACACTGGCCACCACGTCTGCGCCGTCCGTCTGGAGGGCCCGGGCCAGTCCCAGGAAACCGCCCTGGGCACGGTAGTCGTCCAGCGACAGCGGCTGGGTGATGCCGGCACGCGCGAACAGCAGGCGCTGCTGGCTCTTGAGATAGGGAATTTCCTCCACCGGCCCCAAGGCCAGTGGATGACTGCCGGGATCGCCGACCAGCGCATCCAGCAGGCTCGGCACGTCTTGCGGCGTGACGGGGCCGAACCCCAGCCGAACGCCGACGCTTTCCAGCTCAACCAGTGGTTCGAGCCAATAGAGGCCACGGGAACTGGTGCGGCGCAGGGTCAGCGGCAATTGCCGACGTTCGGCCTCACGGGCCAGCGCATCGGCCACTTTATCCGCGCCCACGGCGCGGGCCACTGAATCGCGAGGGATATAGAGCGTCAGCATGCCCCGTCCTCCATACAGCCTTTTACCAACTCGCGCAGGCGCTCGGGGGTGAGCCGTGCGTGCAGCTCGCCGTCCAGTTCCAGGGCTGGCGAACAAACGCAGGCACCCAGGCAATAGACCGGCCGCAGGCTGATGCTGCCATCGGCACTGGTGCCGTGGTCATCCAACGCCAGTTGTTCACGCAACTGCGCCGCCAGGCGCTCGGCGCCCATGCTCTGGCAGGACTCGGCCCGGCACAGGCGCAGGGTATGGCGTGCCGGCGGCGTGGTGCGAAAGTCGTGGTAGAAGCTGATCACGCCGCGCACTTCAGCCTGGCTGAGGTTGAGGGCATGGGAGATTTCCGGGACGGCGGCATCGGGAACGTACCCGCAGCCTTCCTGGATGGCGTGGAGAATCGGCAGCAGGGCACCAGGGGTGTCCTTCTCGCGCTCCAACACGCTGTGAATCAGAGGCAGGTGAAGCGTCTCATCAGGCATAAAGTACCTCGGCATCTCGAACGACACCGCCGCCTAGGCGGCAGCCGTCCGGAGTCTTGGCTGCGGCGTCCGGTCCACGTCACGGTAGCGTGGCTAATCCGATCGCCATTCTCGCTCTCCGGCCAGGTGTCTTTGGCGCACCTGGTCCGGGGCATCCTCACAGCTTGCCACTCCCGGGGGTTGGCGGTTGCACGTGGACGACAAAACGTGTCCTGAAAGCGACTCGGGGTGAAAGTCGTCCTGCCGCGGTGCAAAGGCAAATACACAAGTGATTGTAGGCGAGCCACAGCTATCGATGAGAATGGGCAACTGCCTACCTACTGTATGAGCGATCAAGGATAACTCTCAGCCCAAAGCCGCCCTTCCTGAAGGACCAAATCGGCCAGAAAATGTCGCTCAGGATTCTGGCCGAATGGTCGTTGCGGTTTAGTAACGTCGGGCTGCCTCAAATGCAGGCGTTCGCCTCATTCCGGTATTCACTGAAGCTCGCTGCGTTTTGTTCGAGCGGTAAAGCAAGGCCATTAGCGATGTACGAGACCGTGCGGTAGAAGCCTGCGAGCATGAGAATCTCCAGGATCTGGTCATCGTCGAAATGTGTTCTGATGTTCAAGAACTCCTCATCGCTCAACGCCGCGCGGTCATGAAGTGCATCGATCGTAGCGAGGAGAGCGGCCTCCTCCTCCTTCCAATGCTCCAGCCGAAGCGGGTACTCCAACGTGCCAGCAACCTCCTCCCTGGTAAGCCCGGCAGCTTGAGCGAAGGCCATCACATGTACCCCCCATTCGTATTCGCATCCGGTGCGAGCGCAGACTCTATCGATGACAAGCTCTCTTTGGCGAAGTGTCAGCAATGAGCCATCCAGCAACGAACCGCCACTGAATTTGCGCCACGCGCGATCACTGCTGGCGATGGTCGAGAATAGAACGAGAGGCGGTACGCCTACTCCCATTATTCTGTCGAATGCGGCTCTGACTTCGTCCGGGTAGGGTTCACTAAGTGCTTTGATTCGTGACATGGCGTATCCTCCGCTATTGAATGTGTAGCAAGGATAATCGCTACTAAATGTGTAGCAGGCAAGAGAAATAACGATGAATGATAGTCAGCACTGCGCTTCATCAATACTCAGGGGACGCCGGCCGATCATGGCTCTCCTGGATTTACTGGGACAAAAATGGGCGTTGAGAGTCCTTTGGGAGTTGCGTGATCAAGCCATGAGCTCCAGGGCGTTGAGGAGTGCAGCGGGAGACATTTCTCCTACCGTGTTGCAAAGCAGAATAAATGAGCTGCGCAATGCGGGCCTCGTTGAACTGGTCGACGAGGGCTATAAGCTCACACCACTTGGCCTGGAGTTGTCGCAAGCATTTGCACCGCTCTACCGGTTCGCAGGCAAATGGGCGGACTGCCTGGAGCAGGAACCCCACTAGCCTCCCCAGCGGGTAAGATAATGATTCGAACTATCAAGGAAGATCATGATATTGAAAACAGCTCTTGGCGCACTGCTTCTGATCTGCCTGACCGTCCCCGCACTCGCTGACGATAGCCCTATCGGCTTCCAGGCCTCTACGCTGCCAGACCCGCAGAATGACCGCCCGTTGGAGATGGTCGTCTGGTACCCCAGTGCAACCACCGCCACACCGCAGTTGATCGCCGACAATCCGGTGTTTGTCAGTGCCCTGGCCGTGCGCAACGCGCCACCGGCGGCCGGCGAGCATCCCTTGGTGGTGCTCTCCCACGGTTACGGGGGTAATTGGCGAAACCAGACGTGGCTCGCCAGCGCACTGGCCCATAAGGGTTTCATCGTCGCGGCGGTCAACCACCCCGGCACCACCAGCCAGGACCGCAGCCCTCAAGCCGCGGCGCAGTTATGGCGACGGCCCGGTGACCTCAGTCGTGCCATCGACGCGGTGACGGCCCAGCCGGAACAATTTGGCGTGGTCGCAAAGCGTCAAATTGCAGCTGTGGGCCATTCACTCGGTGGCTGGACCGTCCTGGAAATCAGCGGTGCACGTTTCGACCCCAACCTTTTCACCCAGGACTGCAACGCCCACCCGAAATTGGCCAGTTGCACCGTTTACCAACTGATGAAGCCCGAAAGCACCGCGGAATCGAAGGCCCGGCTGGGCGCTGATTTGAGCGACAAACGTGTCACAGCCATTGTTTCATTGGACCTGGGCCTGTCACGCGGACTGACCGATGCGAGCCTTGCCGCGCTCCCGGTCCCGACACTGGTGATCGCGGCGGGTGTGCCGTCTGAAGTTCTCCCTGCGCAGATGGAGTCGGCAAACTTGGCCAAACGCCTGCCCCCAGCGTCGACGCGCTACGTCGAGATCAGCGATGCCAGCCATTTCAGTTTCCTGGCGCAGTGCAAACCCGGCGGGGCGGCGGTGATCGAAAAGAACACGCCAGGCGATGGCATGATTTGCGCGGATGGCGACGGCGCTCGCCCACGTGAGGTGATCCAGCAACAGATTACATCGCTGGTCAGCGAGTTTCTGGCGCGGCCACCTCCTAACTGAATAGCCTGGGAACCACCGCTATTATTGTCTCGGCAGCATCCGAGCCAGGGTATCGTCACCCACCCAATAGTGATGAATCAGGCCGGCCGCCGCATGCAGGCCAATCAACCAATAGCCGCTGCTGCCCAGCAGCTCGTGCCAATACTTGAGCTGTTTGGCCAGGTCCGGGTCCACCGCTAGGGGGCCGGCAGGAAGAAACCGAAATACGGCACCGGTTTCCCCCGGCGGCCAGCATCAACCAGGCCAGCACCGGCGTCGCTATCATCAGGCCGTACAGCGCCAGGTGCATCAGGTGCGCAAGGCCGGTCTGCCAGGCCGGCGGCGCAGGCGTGATGGGCGGGCGTGGCGTCAGGCGACCGAACAGGCGGACCCAAACCAGTGCAAAAATGCTCAGCCCGAACAGCCCGTGCAACCCCAATAGCAGGCTTCGCCCGGTGCTGCCACGGGGCAAGAAGCCCTTGATCTCGATGCACGCATACACGCCAACGAACAGCGCCAGCATCAGCCAATGCAGGGTCATCGACAGTTTTCCATAACGGTTTACAGCTATATCGCGGGTCATAACGCGCCTCGTGAAAGTCTGGTGGCCTGCCAACTCATTTGGCAGCTGCGATCCGGTTATTCAGAACCGCCCCTGCCAACCTGCCGGTGAAGTCTTAAGGCAGTCTGAAGACCGATATTCAAGAAGCTTTTTCTTACCTTCAGACTTCGTTAAGAAATGCCTCGGATACTCCTCCCCATTCTATCGAGGGAGGCGTTCTGCCCATGCCCGTTGTCAACTGGAATATCCCCCTACCCCTGCACTTCGGCCAGGCTGAAGCGCCGCCGATGACCCTGTCCGCAGCCCTGGCGGACGACGTGCAGCGGCCGTCGTTCGAGGCCTTTATCCAGCAGCGTTTTCGCAAGGCCCACGGCGCCGACATCCGCCATTTCATGCCGCAGTTGTTTGGCTTGAGCAATGCCGACAGCGGGTTGTGCGCTGTGGCCGGGGTGCGCATGGCCGCTGACGAATCCTTGTTTCTGGAGCGTTACCTGGACGAGCCGATCGAGCCTCTGATCGGCGCGGCGGCCGGACATCCGGTGGATCGCGCCGGCATCGTCGAAGTCGGCAACCTTGCCGCCAGCGACACCGGCAGCGCGCGCTTGAGCATCATCGCCATCACTTACTTATTGGCCATGGGCGGCCTGGAATGGGTGGCTTTCACCGGCAACATCGGTTTGGTCAACAGCTTCCACCGGCTTGGCCTGAAACCGGTGACATTGTGCGCCGCTGACCCAGCGCGGCTGGGCGACGAACGCCACAGTTGGGGTAGCTACTACGAAAGCAAACCCTGGGTGCACGTGGGCAACATCCGTGCAGGGTTCATTCACTTGCGTAACATCGGCCTGTTCACCCGCCTGGGCTTGCCGTCATGCCAGGAGGACAGCTGCCATGTCGCCTGAACTACAGCGATTCCAGCAAACCCTGCGTCGCCATGCCGAGCGTCACACCCATCGCATCGCGCTGTGGGGCGACCATCTGAAACTCGACTACGCCACGTTGTACGCCGAGGTGGTGTACCGCCAGCAACGTCTGCGCGATGAGCAGGTGTCCGTCATCGCGTTGGCGCTGGACAACGGCGTCGAAGCGATGCTCTGGGACCTGGCGGCATTGTTCGAAGGCCTGGCCTGTGTAACCTTGCCACCCTTCTTCAGCCCCGCCCAACGGGCCCACTGCCTGGAGCAAAGCCAGGCGGAACGGGTGGTCGCGGAGCCGCAGCTGGACGCCGAATTGCTCGCTGCCGGCTATGAAAAAAGTGGCGAATTCTGGCGCCGCACGTTTACCGGACCGAACCGGATGCCCGTCGGCACCGCCAAACTGACCTTCACGTCCGGCACCACCGGTACCCCAAAGGGCGTATGCCTGAGTGCCGAGAGCCTGCTGCGGGTTGCACGCGAGCTCGATCACGCCAGCAAACTCGCCGACCCGCAGCATCACCTGGCGCTATTGCCGCTGGCGATCCTGTTGGAAAACCTCGGCTGCTATGCGGCGCTGTACGCCGGCGCCACGCTGAGCGTGCCGAGCCAGAAAACCCTCGGCATCCTCGGTGCCAGCGGCGTCGACACGCCACGTCTGCTTGGGTGTTTGGCCCAACGTGGCCCCGAGAGCCTGATCCTGGTTCCGCAGCTCTTGCAGATATTGGTCGGCGCCGCCGAACAGAAAGCGTTCGTCCCACAGAAGTTGCGCTTTGCCGCCGTGGGGGGCGCGCGGGTCTCGGAGAGCCTGCTGCAGCGCGCCCAGGCCATCGGCCTGCCGGTCTACGAAGGTTATGGCTTGTCCGAATGCGCCTCGGTGGTGTGCCTCAATCGCCCCGGCGCACAGCGTCCGGGCAGCGTCGGCAAGCCCCTGCCCCACATTCAGATACGCCTGGCCGATGACGGCGAAGTGCTGATCAAGGGGTCGACCCTGCTCGGCTACCTGGGTGATCCGCCCTACACCGGAGAATGGTGGCCCAGCGGGGATCTTGGCGAGTTCGACCCTGAGGGTTTTCTTTACCTCAAAGGTCGCAAGAAACACCAGTTCGTCACCAGTTTCGGGCGCAACGTCAACCCGGAATGGGTCGAGGCCGAACTGACCCAGCGTCGACACATCGCCCAAGCCTTTGTCTATGGCGAAGCGCTGCCACGCAATCACGCATTGCTGTGGCCTCACCGCCCGGACTGCACCGACGCAGAACTGGCCGCCGCCGTAGCCGAGGCCAACGAAAACCTACCCGATTATGCCCGGGTCCACCGTTGGACCCGTCTGCCCCAACCGTTCACCGCCGCCAACGGTCTGCTGACCGCCAATGGCCGCCCGCGCCGCGACGCCATTGTCGCGCAGTACCGCGCGCAACTGACTGCATCCACCCATTGCGAGGAATCCGCATCATGATGTTTTTCGACGCCCTGCAAGAAGCCACGAAAGAGCAACGCCACGAGCTGTTCAACGTGCCGATCATCCGTGACGCCCTCGAAGGCAAGGTCAGCCTGGAGAGTTACCGGGCGTTTCTCGCCCAGGCTTATTACCACGTGCGCCACACCGTGCCGCTGATGATGGCCTGCGGCGCGCGCCTGCCAAGCCATCTCGAATGGCTGCGCAAGGCGGTGTGCGAGTACATCGACGAAGAATACGGCCACGAACAGTGGGTGCTCGACGATATCGTCGCCTGTGGCGGCAATCGCGATACCGTGAGCAACGGCCAGCCCTCGTTGCCGATCGAACTGATGGTCAGTTTTCTCTACGACCTGATCGCCCGGGGCAACCCGGTAGGGCTGTTCGGCATGGTCAATGTGCTGGAAGGCACCAGCATTGCCCTGGCCACCCACGCGGCGGGCAGCATCCGCGAACACCTGGGACTGCCAGAAAGTGCCTTCAGCTATTTGAGCTCCCACGGTTCCCTGGACATCGAGCACATGCAGACCTACCGCGGCCTGATGAACAAACTCGATGACCCGGCGGACCAGGCAGCGGTGATCCACGCCTCAAAAGTGGTGTACCGGCTCTACACCGACATGTTCCGTGGTTTGCCACGGGACACGGAGGCTCACCATGCAGCTGCGTGAAGCCCGCGTGGTATTGACCGGTGCCAGCGGCGGCATCGGTCAGGCCATCGCAGCAGCGCTGTGCGCCGCCGGGGCCCGGGTGTTGGCAGTGGCGCGACACCAGGAATCGCTGCTGCCGTTGCTGGCGCGCTATCCACAGAATCTGTGCTGGGTGGCCGCCGACCTGACGTCAGCCTGCGACCGACGCAAGATCCTGGCTGCCGCCAAAGCCCTGGACGGCGTCAACCTGCTGATCAACGCCGCCGGCATCAACCACTTCGCCATGCTCGAACAGCTTGATGACAGTGAGATCGACGCGATGCTGGCGGTAAATATCAGTGCGCCGATCTGCCTGACCAAGCTGCTGCTACCACTGCTCAAACAAGCCGACAGCGCCATGGTGGTCAACGTGGGCTCAACCTATGGCTCCATCGGCTACCCCGGCTATGCCGGCTATTGCGCCAGCAAGTTTGCCCTGCGCGGTTTCTCCGAAGCCCTGCGCCGGGAGCTGGCTGATACGCGGGTCGGCGTGCTCTATGTGGCGCCCCGCGCCACCCGAACTTCGATGAACAGCCCCGCTGCCCAGGCCCTGAACGACGCACTCAAAGCCAACGTCGATGATCCACAAGCGGTGGCCAACGCGGTGATCCACGCCATCGCCGGTGACCGTCGTGATCTCTACCTGGGTTGGCCGGAGCGCTTCTTCGTTCGCCTCAACAACCTGCTGCCGAACCTGGTGGACCGGGGCCTGCGCAAGCAATTGCCGCTGATCCGTCGTCTGAGCCATAAACCTGAAAACGAGCACCTGAAACCATGAAAAGACTTCTCGCCGGCCTGATGATCGTCGCCGTGGGCCAAAGCGCCTGGGCACTGGACACGGCTGACCAGCAACGCCTCGTGGGCATCCAGCAAAGTTGGGCGCACATTCAATATGAACTGCCGGAAAAGCAACGCGAAGCCGCCTTCGAGCAATTGGCAACGCAAGCCACGACGTTCACCCATGAACGCCCGGAGCTGGCCGAAGCCTGGATCTGGTCAGGCATCGTCACCAGCAGTTGGGCCGGAGCCCAAGGCGGGCTCGGCGCCCTGGGCAAAGTCAAGGAGGCCAGGACCGACCTGGAAAAAGCCCTGGCCCTGGACCCCAAAGCCCTGCAAGGTTCGGCCTATACCAGTCTCGCGGCGTTGTACGACCGGGTCCCCGGCTGGCCGATCGGTTTCGGTGATGCCGACAAAGCCGAACAACTGCTCAAGCAAGCGTTGCAATCCAACCCCGACGGTATCGACAGCCTGTACTTCTGGGGCGATCACCTTTACCGTCAGAAACGCTACGCTGAAGCCCAAGGCGCCCTGCAAAAAGCGCTCAATGCCGCACCACGCCCCGGGCGTGAACTGGCCGATGCCGGACGGCGCAAAGAAATCCAGGCACTTTTGCTTGAAGTGAACAAAAAACTCAACTGACAGGGGGCTGTGTGCGGGTACTACTGATCGAGGATGACGTGGCTCTTGGCGAAGGCATTCATCAAGCCTTGGGCCGCGAAGGCTACACCGTCGACTGGCTCAAGGACGGCAAAAGTGCCTTGCACGCCCTGCTCAGCGAAACCTTTGACCTGGCCGTGCTCGACCTCGGTCTGCCGCGCATGGACGGGCTCGAAGTCCTGCAGCGTCTGCGCGACAGTGGCTCCAACCTGCCGGTGCTGATCCTCACCGCCCGCGATGCGACCGAAGATCGCATCGCCGGGCTGGACGCCGGTGCCGACGATTACCTGGTCAAGCCGTTCGACCTGGCCGAACTCAAGGCCCGCTTGCGCGCCCTGCTACGACGCAGTGCCGGGCGCGCACAAATGCTGATCGAACACGCTGGTATCAGCCTCAACCCCGGTACCCAGCAAGTCAGCTATCTCGGCAAGCCCGTGGTGCTGACGCCCAAGGAATATCAATTGCTGCACGAATTGCTCTCGCCCCCCGGTCGCGTCATGACCCGCGATCACCTCATGCAGCTGTTGTACGGCTGGAGCGAAGAAGCCGAAAGCAACACCCTCGAGGTGCATATCCATCACCTGCGCAAGAAATTCTCCACCGACCTGATCCGCACCGTTCGGGGCGTGGGGTATCTGGTAGAGGAACATCGATGACGTCGATTCGCCGCCGCACGCTGACCCTGATCATCGGCCTGATGCTCGCCGGTCTGGCGGTGATCAGCGTACTCAACCTGCACGACAGCAATCATGAAATCGCCGAGGTCTACGACGCGCAACTGGCACAAAATGCCCGTCTGCTCCAGGGCGTAATGCACATGCCGCTGGCGAGCCAGGCACACGCCGATCTGTACCGGGCTTTCAATACGGCGCTGAGCGAGGCCGCGCCGCGAAGCGACGGCCATCCTTACGAAAGCAAAATCGCCTTCCAGGTATGGAACGCCAAGGGCGAAGTGCTGGTGCATACCGCCAGCGCCCCCTCCTTCCGCGCACCGCCGACCGAGCCCGGTTTCAGTGACGTGGTGGATCTGAACAACCGTCACTGGCGCGCCTTTGTCCTCAAGGACAAACAGAACGACCTGAATATCTGGGTCGGTGAACGGGATGATGTACGGGCCGACCTGGTCGACCGCATCGTGCGCCATACGCTGTGGCCGAACATCCTGGGCAGCCTGGTCCTGGCGGCAATGGTCTGGTTGGCCATCGGCTGGGGGCTCAAGCCATTGGCTGACATGGCGGCCACCCTGCGTGCGCGCCACAGCGGTTCCCTGGAGCCCCTGCAACTGACGCCACTGCCCAGCGAACTGGAACCGATGCAGGCCGCGCTCAATCGCATGCTGGCGCAAATCCAGGACGTACTCGAGCGCGAGCGGCGCTTCATCGCCGATGCGGCCCACGAACTGCGGACTCCGCTGGCCGTGCTGCGGGTCCATGCGCAGAACCTGTTGGAGGCCGGGACCGAACATGAACGTCGCGAATCACTGGAGCACCTGATCGCCGGCGTTGACCGTGCCAGCCGCCTGGTCAACCAACTGCTGACCATGGCTCGGATCGAACCGAAGACAGGCGCACACATCCCACCGCTCATCGATCTGGCAGCCACTGTCCGAGAAGGCCTGGTTCAGCTGACACCCTGGCTTTTAAGCAAGGGGCTTGAACTGGTATTCGATGCCAGCGACGACATCGAACCGGTCAGGGTGGACCCGGCCGACATCCACGTTGCCTTGAACAATCTGGTGACCAATGCGGCCAACTTCTCCCCTGCCCAAGGGCAGATTACGGTGCGCTTGGCCAAAAACGGCAATCACTATGAGTTATCGGTCGAAGACGAAGGGCCGGGTATCGACGAGTCCGAATCCAATCGGCTCCTCGAGCGCTTCTACAGCCGCGGCAATGATCAAGGCGCCGGATTGGGCCTGGCCATCGTGAAAGCCATCGCCGATCGGCTGGGAGGGCAAGTCAAGCTGGAAAATCGCAGTCCGACGGGAACGCGCGCCACGTTAGCGATCGGGCGCGCATAAGCCTTTCTCGGGCGACGCCAGAACGAAGCGGCGTCGCGTCAGCTCACTCTGACCGCGATCCAGTGCGTAATGAAACCATAGCTATCGCAACCTTTCTTGACATCGGCGTGATATTGCACCATCTCCCACGGAGCGTAATTATCTACTGAATACTGACCATAATTGGGATCAAAAAACACCAGGTCCCGCCCCTTGTTCAACGCTGCCACGGCATGAGCCCCGCCACCCGAGAAAATGAAGGCAATGACATAGTACCCTTCCGATTGGGTGACCAAATCAAGCCAGCCATTGTGGTCACTCAAGATAGACCCGACATCCTTGCCTACCTCATCTGCAGAAACACAGAATGCTGCGGCCATCGCTTGGTAATAGGCCTCGCCCAACATGCCCTCTGCGCCGTAGGCACCTTTTTTGTTCTGTCGTACCTGCTGCGACTGCATCGCTTGCGCCGCGACCATGAGTGGCATGTGCGTAATTAATTCACTCTTGCTCTGAAGCTTGCGGCCCAATTTGATGCTCTGACGGCACCAGAGCATCGAATAGGCGAAACAATTGCCGCTTTTTACCTCATCCTTCAGCGCCTTTTGAAGGAAAGGGTTATTACTGGCGCCAAACTTGGTTCCAAAAGAGTGCTCTACGTTATTCAAGCCTAGCGCCGGCCAGTCTTCATTCATGCTTACTCTCCTTGTAACGCTATGAAGGTTGAGGATTAACGGCTGAACAATGCACTCTCCCTAAGCCCGACGCCGCATCAGGCGCGTGGTGCTGAAAATGGTAGTCAAGCAAGCCGGGACCTGCCAGCTGCTTTGAGCAAACGCGGCTAGGCGCGTTCACCCCGCTATAGTCGACGCTATGCCGACCGTACTTCCGAGAGCCTTTTCCAGTGTCTGACATCCCGACCCACCTCGCCTACACCCAACGCTTCGATGCCGTACTCGCCTACATTGATGCCAATCTCGAAGGTGACCTGTCGGTGAAGACGCTGAGCTGTGTGGCGAACTTCTCGGCCTTTCACTTCCACCGACAATTCACTGCGTTCGTCGGCGTACCGGTCTCACGTTATGTGCAACTGATGCGGCTACGCCGGGCGGCACATCGTCTGGCCGCCCTCGCGGATCATTCGATACTGGACGCCGCATTCGGCGCTGGCTTTGAAAGTCCCGAGGCATTTTGCAGGGCGTTCAGGCGGGCATTCGGCATGACACCGAGTGCGTTCAGGAAGGAACCGAACTGGCAGGTCTGGAATGCGGTATTCGCCATCCCTCATTTTTCCAGGACGATCATCATGCAAGTAAAAATCGTGGAATTCCCTGAAACCCGAGTCGCAACGCTTGAGCACTGTGGACCGACCGGACTCGTCGACGAGAGTGTGCGCACGTTCATCGAATGGCGCATGCAGAGCGGACAGTCGCCCGTGGCATCGAGTCGTACCTTCGGTATTCCCTATAACAATCCCGATACGACACCTCCCCAAGACTTCCGCTTCGCCATCTGCGGCGAGATTCACGAGGCCGTGGCGCCCAATGCGTTCGGCGTGCACGAGATCGCCATTCCTGGTGGTCGCTGCGCCGTGGTTCGACACGTAGGGTCACCGGATCACATCGGCGAAACGATCTATCCGGTTTACCGGGATTGGCTGCCTGCCAGTGGCGAAGAACTGCGTGACCACCCGCTGTTCTTCCATTACTTGAGCGTGTATCCCGAGACGCCGCAGGATCAATGGCAAACGGACGTGTATGTTCCGCTGCAATAACCTTTCGCCCCTGAGCGAACACGGACAAGTGTCCGCTCAGGGTGCCTGCCGGGTCAGGCAGCTCCCGGGACATTGGTGCCCATGCCCGACGGCAGGAACGGTTGGATCTCGTCGATTTCCTCAGCGCTGAGGCGCAGCTGCGAACCGGCGATCAGCCCGTCCACTTGTGCGGGACGACGGGCCCCGACAATGGCGCCGGTCACCACCGGTTTGCGCAGTACCCAGGCAATGGCGACCGCCGCCGCACTGACGCCGTGCCTTTCGCCAATGCCCGCCATGACCTCGACCAATGCCAGGTTGGCACTCAAACGGGGTTCCTGGAAGTCCGCACTCCGAGCCTTGCGCCAATCGTCTTCGGGCAATTGCGAGATGCGCTCACGGGTCATGCTGCCGGAAAGCAATCCCGATTGAAGCGTGGAATAGGCCAGAACCCCCATCCCGGCCTGCTCGCAGAATGGCAGGACATCCCTCTCGATATCGCGCATCAACGCAGAGTACGGCGGCTGGAGCGACACGATCTCGGTCACCGCCTGGGCCCGCTGGAGTTGAGCGACGTCGAAATTCGAGACGCCGATAGCGCGGATTTTTCCTTGGGCACGCGCGGTTGCCAGCGCCGAAAGCGCCAGTTCAATGCCTTCACTGCTGCCGTCGGCAGGAAACGCAGGCCAGTGGATCTGGTACAGATCGATCGTCTCGACTTGAAGCCGGCGCAAACTGGCATCGACCTCGGCGAGCAACGATTGCGGCGCCAGCGAGTGGGAAATGGCTTTGCTGAGCGGGTCCCAGACCAGGCTGCCCTTGGTGAACACCAAAGGACGCCGCGAAGCCGGCACCCGACGCAACAACTGCCCCACCAGTTGTTCCGCATGGCCCAAGCCATAAACCGCAGCGGTGTCGATCCAGTTCACCCCCCGTTCGACGGCATATTCCAGTGCATCCAGGCTGTCCTTGTCATCCTGCGCGCCCCAACTGTATTCCCAACCGGTGCCGGCGATTGCCCATGTCCCCAGGCCAATCGGCGAAATCAGCAAATCCGATGATCCAAGACGATTCTTTTGCATAGCGACCTCTCCATGAATGATGACGCCAGTATCCGGGAGCGATCTCCTGCCGATAAGATAGGCAATCCTCTTTGAACTACTGAACCATATTCATGAGTCATCACCCCGATCTTTCTGAACTCGATGCGTTTGCCGCCGTCGCTCGCCATCGCAGTTTTCGCAAGGCAGCGGACGAGCGTGGCGTCTCGGCGTCCGCCTTGAGTCACGCGATGCGAGCATTGGAGGCGCGCCTGGGTGTCAGGCTGCTGAACCGAACCACCCGTAGCGTGACCCCGACCGAAGCCGGCCAGCAGCTATTGGCCACGCTGGCCCCGACCCTGCATCAAGTGGCCGCTGCGTTGGCGCAATTGACGTCGATGCAGGAAGTGCCCGCCGGCAAACTTCGCCTCAACGTGGCGCGCCCAGCGGCGCGCATCCTGTTTGCACACATGCTCGCGCCTTTCGTGGCCAGGTATCCCCGCATCCAGTTGGAACTGGTCACCGATGATGGATTGGCCGATATCGTGGACGGCGGGTTTGATGCGGGCGTGCGCTTTGGTGAAAGCCTGGCCGGCGACATGATCGCCGTCCCGGTCGGGGCCCCTCAGTCGTTCGTGACCGTTGCCGCCGAGACCTATCTGGCCGCCAAGGGAATCGCGAATGTACCTCGTGACTTGCTGGACCATGCGTGCATTGCCAGGCGCTTCCCCAGCGGCAAACTGTACGCTTGGGAGTATCAGGCAGACGGCCAGCCGATACGCCTATCGGTCACAGGCCCGCTCATTCTGGAAGACGATGTACTGATGATCCAGGCAGCGAAAGATGGTGCCGGCATTGCCTATGTCTACGAGGAACTGGCCCGCGACGCTATCCGCAACGGGCATCTCAGGGAAATACTCACGGATTGGAAAGCCCCGCCAAGCCGTTTCTTTCTTTATTATTCCAGCCGACGCCATGTGCCACCGGCCCTCAAAGCGCTCATTGAATTCCTCAGGGCCGATGACTTTCGAAGCCAAAACGCTTAGGCACACCGGCCACTCAACCGAGATCGAAATCACCATGAATGAATGCCAAGAAATGATTAAGAACAGGATCAACGCCATGGTGACTGGCAGCGACTCTCACGAGATAACCTATCAATCCGAGTGGCTCGGTTACCTCCCCTTCCCGGTTTACCATTGGGTTGAACACCTGGGTAAGGAGTTTTCCAGCGACTTCCCTACTGAATGGACCCTTGAGGATTTGGCTAGCCTTGAGCAGTCAGGGTTCCTGGAAAAACTCGAAGCTTACGAAAACCCGGAAGACTCGTTTGATCGACATATCAGGTATCGCGTTTGGGTTGAACGCGTGAGCCCGGGTAAGTGAGCGTGAGCCCCCGGACCAACGCAGCGGGATTCAAGACGGCTTTATTCGCTTTGCCTTTGTCCATGATATGAATGACTTCAATGCCCCGAAGCAACAGGTAGTCGGCAATGATCCGGCGATGGCAGCGCCACCAGACCGCCTCCGCACACATGAGCACGCAGCGTTGGGCTTGGCTTAACTCAACGAGTCGCTCCAGCCCCGCTTCAAACGCCTTCGAGAGCGCATAGTCGGCGTAGTTATGAAAGCTGCGGTTCTGCCAGTACGAATTGACCTCATCCGCAACGGTCTTGGATTTTTTGCGCAACCCACCCAGCTCTGGAATCTGCACATACCACAGCCCCCATTCGGCCAATTGCGCCGGTAGCGTGTCCAGGTTGTATTGGGGGTTTGTCCGGGATCGCGGCACCGTCCTGACATCGACAATCGTCTCGATTTCAAAACCTTTGACTGTCTCGACGAATGCGTCGAGGGCCCTGGTCGAATGGCCGATCGTGTAAATACAGGCATTTTCCATGGATGAAGATCCGCGCATTTATTCAGTTAGGTGCGTTTGGGATCACCTGCCTGAAGCATTAGTTCGCGGCACAGCCCCATGGTGATGACTTCATAGGCAATAAATTCTTGTACAAATACTTATACAAATGTTCGACCTTTGTACAATATTAAGTGCTAGCTTAATGCCATACAAATGAACGCACGGCCACCTTCGGTGTTCCGCCTCAACGAGCGACCTGCCATGAACCTATCCGTAAAAATGAAGCTCGGCATGAGCTTCGCTGCCCTGACTGCCCTGGTGCTACTCGTCAGCGTCCTCGCGATGGTAGCGCTGGCCAGGTTCAACGACGCCTTTTCACTCTACGTTGGCGGTGTGAATGCCCGCGAAGAACTGGCATCTGGACTGCTCATCGCCGCACAGCGACGTGCCGTCGCGGCGCGCAATATGGTGTTGGTTTCTTCCGAGGCCGATCTGAAGCTGGAACACGCGGAGGTCCTTGAAGCACACCAGGACGTCAAGGCGCGCCTCCAGGATTTGAAAAATGCGCTCGGCGCGGTTCCCGAGGCGCAATCACGCACAGAAAAACAGTTGCTGGCTGATATAGACCGCATCGAGGGTCTCTACGGCCCGGTTGCACTGGGAATTGTGGAGCGCGCGGCAACCGGTCAGCGGGAAGAAGCCATTGTGCGAATCAACCGCGATTGCATTCCGTTGCTACGGCAACTCCTGACGGCGGGCCAGGCTTACATGCAGCACAGCAGGGACGCGGCCAATGAGGCCGTGATCAGCGGCCACAATGAGTACCAAAGCCAACGCAACCTGATGATCGCGGTCAGCCTGGGCGCATTGTTGCTTGCCCTTGGACTCGGCATTGCCATCGTGAGAAGCCTGCTGCGTACCTTGGGCGCCGAACCATCTGACCTGTCCGCAGCAGCGCAGCGCGTTGCCTGCGGTGACATGCGCAACCTCCCAGGGGCAAAACTGGCCCCGAAAGGAAGTGTCATGGCCTCCCTGGGCGAAATGCAACTGGGCCTTGGCAAGCTAATCGGCCAAGTGCGCACCTCGGCTGAAACCATTTCCGGGGCGGCAGCTGAACTATCCAGCGCGACTGAACAGGCCAGTCATGGGGTCGCGATTCAAAACCAGGAGGTCGATCAGGTGGCAACCGCCGTCCACGAAATGGCGGCGACGGTCCAGGAGGTGGCTCGAAATTCCGAACAGGTGGCCAGCGCTGCGCTTCGCGCCGATCAGCAAGCCCAAGCCGGTGAGGCAAAGGCTCGCCAGGCTATCAGCCAAATCAAGCACCTCGCCACGGAAGTCGCTGGGTCTAACGACGCGATGTCGCGCCTGAAACTCGAAACCGGGCAAATCGGCGGTGTGCTGGATGTCATCAAATCGGTAGCAGACCAGACCAATCTGCTGGCACTGAATGCGGCCATCGAAGCGGCGCGCGCGGGTGACGCCGGTCGTGGTTTCGCCGTCGTGGCCGATGAAGTTCGTCTGTTGGCACGCCGCACCCAGGATGCAACGGTAGAGATTCAATCCCTCATTGAAGGGTTGCAACGCATCGTCGATGAGGCCGCGACCAGCATGCAGCTGTGCAGCGACCTGACCGAACGGACGGTTGCAGGGGTTGATGATACCGGGTCCGCCGTCATGGACATTTCCCGCATGATCGCCGCAATTCAGCAAATGATGCAGCAGATCGCAACCGCCACCGAAGAACAAAGCGCGGTAGCCGAAGAAATCAGCCGAAGCATCACGCGAGTCAGGGAGGTTACCGATGAGTCAGCGGCATCGACCAAGCAGACGGCGGCCTCGAGTGTTGAACTGGCCCACCTTGGGGGAACACTGCAACAACAAGTCGGGCACTTCCAGGTTTGATGCTATACCCAGCGTAACCATGGACGGGAATGGTCCCTGTACTTTGGCTGCGGCGCCGGGTTTTCAGTAGGTTGATAAACCTGATCAGCAGCATGGAATCTGAGGTAAATCACCATGTTGAAGCGTATTGCGGTCTCGGATCTGCGCCTGGGTATGTACATTACCGAGTTTTGCGGAGCCTGGGCCGATCATCCATTCTGGAGAGAACGCTTCTTGCTCAAGAACAAAACCGATCTGAAGCGTATATCCGATTCAGCGATTCACGAAGTCTGGATTGAAACGGACAGAGGATTGGATATTGCAGCAGACGTGCCGGCCATTACGGCTGCCCAGGCCGACAGCTACGCTCAATCGGTAATGGCCGTCGTTGCCGAGGACAAAACGAAGGTCGTCGTGAGCGTATCCGTCGAAGAGGAAGCCAAGGTTGCCCGAAAGCTCTGTGAACGCTCGAAAACAGCCGTTATGGAAATGTTCAACCAAGCCCGCATGGGTGCCACGATTGAGCTGCAGGGCGCCGATCAACTGATTACTACGATTACCAACTCCATCACGCGCAACCCACATGCGCTTATCAGCCTGGCTCGCCTGAAAAGCATCAACGAATACACGTACATGCATTCCGTTGCAGTCAGTGGGCTGATGATAGGTCTGGCCCGCCAATTGAACCTCTCATGCACCAATGTGCATGAGGCCGGTCTAGCCGGCCTGCTGCATGACATCGGCAAAATGGCTATCCCACAAAAAATACTCGACAAACCTGGCAAGCTGACCAGTGAGGAGTTTCTCACCATCTACCAACACCCTGAGCTCGGGGGACAGATTCTGTTGAACAACCGGCATATCAGCGCTCTGGTGCTTGATGTGTGCCTGCATCATCACGAAAAAATGGATGGCACAGGCTACCCCCATCAATTAGCCGGCGAGCAAATCAGTCTGTTTGGACGAATGGCATCCATTTGTGATGTCTATGATGCCGTTACGTCGGATCGCCCTTACAAAAAGGGTTGGGGGCCGGCAGACGCGATGCACAAGATGGCCGCGTGGGAAGGACATTTCGACCCGGTTATTTTCCAGGCCTTTGTAAAATACATGGGGATATTCCCCATTGGCTCGCTGGTTCGATTGGAAAGCGGCCGACTCGCCGTTGTCATTGAACAGAATGACTCGTCGTTGTTGACGCCCAACGTAAAAGTGTTTTTTTCGACTCAAAACAACCATTCAATCCCGCGCGTGATTGTCGACTTGAGCGATCAAAAAAATGCCGACCGGATCGTCAGTCGTGAATCTTATGAGAAATGGAATTTCAAGCATCTAAACGTTCTCTGGGCGGGGCAGTGAAAGGCTTCGCCTGAACCCTTGCATAAGCTTGGCATTCCCTACCCCTGGTCGAACATCGGGAGAATCCCGCCAGCGTCAGTCCATGGAACGAATGCGCTCAACCAAACGCGCCTGCAGGACTTTGAGTTCCTCAGGATCGGCCTTCCCTCTCCCATGTTCGCCAGGCGTTTCGCCCTCCCAACGCGGGATGATGTGCACATGAATGTGATAGACCGTTTGCCCGGCCACAGCACCATTGAACTGGGCGACCTGTACACCGTCCGGCTTCAATTCATCCACGATGACGCGCGTGAGCCGCTGCACGGCAGACATCATCGCCCCGAGGACAGTGGGTTCGACCTCCAGAATATTACGAGCCTGGGAGGCCTTGGGGATCACAAGGACGTGACCGCGAGATTGCGGAAAAACATCCAGGAAGGCCATGACGTCGGCGTCTTCATAAATCTTGTAGGACGGCGCTTCGCCCCGAAGGATCAGCGCAAAAATGTTCTGCGAATCGTACTGGCCGTGGAGGCTCATGATCAGTCCCTTATTAAGTCGCTTCTAGACAAGTTGGCGGCCAGCAGGCTGGCATCGACCGATCAGGAGGTTTAGCACAAACACAGCCTCAGCGCCCGCGCCCGCGAAACATACCTCTCCAGAAGCACGCCCTCAAACCTCCAGCACCACCGTCTCACTGCCCTCGGCCGGCACCGCGCAACAGATCAGCACCTCATCGTCAGCCAAAGGCTCCGCCGGGCTGTTGAGGTAATGCACCTGGCCGCGTTTCAGGCGGGTTTTACAGGTGCCGCAGGAGCCGCCGCGGCAACTGAACTCCGGATTCAGGCCGCGCGCCTCTGCCAGTTCGAGCAACGTGCCACTGCCTGGCTCCCAACGGGCCTCCTTGCCGGAGCTAGAGAACAACACCTTCACCGCTTCGCTCGCCGCAGGCGTTTGCGGCGCAGCGGGTACGCTGACTTCGACGTCCCGGACCAGCGTTGACGGACCGAAGGTTTCGGCGTGAATACGCTCGTCAGGGATGCGCAGTTTGCGCAGACCGTCATACAGCGCCTGGGTGAAACTGCCCGGCCCGCACAGGTAGTAGTCGTAGTCGTTGAGCGGAAGGAGTGTCTTGAGCAGCTCCACGTCAATCCTGCCCGCTGCATCGTAACCTTCGCCCGCGCCCGCCTCGGTGGGTGGTTGGCTGACCATCCGCAGTATCCGCAACTTGTCCCCGGCGCGGGCCGCCAGCGCGTCGAGTTCAGCACGAAACGCCAGGTCAGCCACCGTGCGTGCGCTTTGCACCAGCCAGACCGGGCGCATGCGGCTGATGCGTTGCCCTTGGTAAACCACCTCCCGCAACATCGACAACAGCGGCGTGATGCCAACGCCCGCGGCAAGAAGCACCAAAGGACGTCTCTCGACAGGCTGAACCGTGAAGTGCCCTTGGGGCGCCCGCGCTTCAATCTCGTGCGTCACCTGGATCTGATCATGCAGGTGCGATGACACCGAACCGTCGCGCTTGACGCTGATGCGCAGGAAATCATCCGACGGCGCGCTGGAGACGCTGTAGGTCCGAATCGACGGTGTCTTTTGGCCGTCCAGCAAGATCCGCACAGGCAGATGCTGTCCGGCTTCAAACCGGGGTAAGGCGGCGCCGTCAGTGGCTTGCAGGTAGAAAGAGCGAATGTTGTGGCTTTCGTCCACCACGCGCTCCACCCGCAGTGAACGCCAGTGGGTCCGCAGGGCTTCGGCCTGCAAGCGCTCGGCGGCTTGCGCCCAACTCCCGGTCATCGACGAATTGGGCGATGCTCCCTCGGCCTGGTCCTTCCAGCGCAGCGGGAGCGCGGCCTGACGGTAGACAATGCGCTGCGGCGTGAAGCGCAATAGCCGCTCGGCGCCCTGGAACGCGGTGATTTCGGGGTCGTCCAGCAGCACCTGGGCCGAACCGCTCATTTGCAGGAGGTCGCCGGTCTGAAAATCGATGAACACCAGCCCCGCCCTTGGGTTCAGCAGGATGTTGCCCAAGGTGTTGAAGAACAGGTTTCCGGAGAAATCCGGGATGGTCAGCGTGCCGTTTTCATCCATGCGCACGAACCCCGGTTTGCCGCCGCGGTGAGAGGCATCGACTTGCCGCTCGCCGTCGCGGACCACATAGCTGGCGATATAAAACGAATCGGCCTGTGTGACCAGACGCCGGACCAACGGGTCCGTCGGGGTCAGTTGAACAGGCGCGGCAGCCTGCTCTTCGACAAAGGCGTACTGGCGCAGGTTGATGTAGCGCGGGCAATTGCCATAGGCCTGACTGACTGAAATCTCGAGCCCTTCGTCAAGTTGACGACGCACAGTGCCGTTCATGCGGTTACGTCGGCGGGTGTGCAACTCGATCCCCAACATGCCGATGGCATCCCCCTCGCCCATGCCCTCCTGGGCCGGGTCGCTCGGTTGCGGCTCGATATCGATGTGCAAGGTTTGCGGGTCGGGCGAACGCATGAAGCCCGGCTGCCCCGTACGCAGCGTCGCCCACACGTCGCCTTGACGGTCCACCGTACCCAACACCACGAAGGGCAGCTGGGCGTAGAACTCCCGATGCTGGTCCGGCATCCACGTGCGAGCCAATTGCCGTTGACCGACGCTGGCCATCATGTCGACCGCCCCGACAGCGCGCTGCAAGGTCAGCTCACCTTCATGCCAGGGCGAGGATTGTGGTTTCGTGGCTTCGTTCATCAGCTGCTCCTCGCGCCGCGGCCTTGCAGCCTGCGTCAGTGCGCTACGATTAGGGGAGCTGCGCGACACCTCTTGCAGAGGCGTGCATTGCAGGTGGGGCCATCTTCTTCCCAAAGCGACTTCGCAGGAATACGCACAAACTGGAATCCACTCTTTCATAAAATGAAATGGCGTCTTCCAGGTGGGTCAGTTTGAATCCATGTTGAATGTGCCGACGCCTTCGCGAGCAAGCTCGCTCCCACATTGGATCTTCGGTGGGCCCGAATTTTTTGCACGACACCGACTCCCCTGCGGGAGCGAGCTTGCTCGCGATCGCGGTGGGTCAGCTTGAACGGATGTTGGATGTGCCGACGCCTTCGCGAGCAAGCCCGCTCCCACAGGGGATTGGGGGTGAATGCGACTTCTATGACCGCCTCGGAACCAATGTGGGAGCGGGCTTGCCCGCGAAGACGGTGGTACATTCAGCATCGATGCAAGCTGAGCCACCGCTTTCGCGAGCAAGCTCGCACACATCGGATCTTCGGTGGGCCCGAATTTTTTGCACGACACCGATTCCCTTGTGGGAGCGAGCTTGCTCGCGATCGCGGTGGGTCAGCTTGAATGGATGTTGAATGTGCCGACGCCTTCGCGAGCAAGCTCGCACACATTGGATCTTCGGTGGGCCCGAAATTTTTGCACGACACCGATTCCCCTGCGGGAGCGAGCTTGCTCGCGAAAGCGGTGGGTCAGCTTGAATGGATGTTGGATGTGCCGACGCCTTCGCGAGCAAGCTCGCTCCCACAGGGGATTGGGGGGTGAATGCGACTTCTATGACCGCCTCGGAACCAATGTGGGAGCGGGCTTGCCCGCGAAGACGGTGGTACATTCAGCATCGATGCAAGCTGAGCCACCGCTTTCGCGAGCAAGCTCGCACACATCGGATCTTCGGTGGGCCCGAATTTTTTGCACGACACCGACTCCCTTGTGGGAGCGAGCTTGCTCGCGATCGCGGTGGGTCAGCTTGAATGGATGTTGGATGTGCCGTCTTCGCGAGCAGGGGTCAGCGCCTCAGGGCAAGTGCCACTTTTTGCTGCAAGTCGCTTTGCGAAAACGGTTTGTGCAAGACCGGGTGATCGGCGAATTCGCTCGGTAGCCCGCTGGCGCCGTACCCGGTGCTGAATAAAAACGCGATGCCGCGATCACGAAGAATTTCGGCCACAGGGAAAACACGTTCGCCAGCCAGGTTGACGTCGAGGATGGCCAGGTCGATCTCCGCCAAGCGGGCTGCTTCGCATGCGGTAACGAGCCGTGCCACTGACGCCCGCACCTCGCATCCGAGTTCCTCCAGCATCTCCTCGATCATCATGGCAATCGCGCCTTCGTCCTCGACAACGAGCACCCTGATGCCAGCGAAGGGAGTCATGCCACGGACGCTTCAATCAGAAACGAGAAGCGGCAGAACACACCTTGCGGGGCGAAGGTCAGGTCAAATTCCCCACCCAGATCGCGTTCGATGCAACGTTTCATCAAACGAGACCCTAGCCCTTCTCGTTTTGGCTGGGACACCGACGGTCCTCCTTGCTCACGCCAGTCCAGGGTCAGCAGCATTCCATTCGATTGGGATTGCAGCGCCCAGGTGACAGAAAGCGTACCCGTCTCGACTGACATCGCGCCGTACTTAAGCGCATTGATCGCCAGCTCATTGAGCGTCATCGTGAGGTTGAGCGCGACCCGGGTGCTGACATCGACTGACGCACCGCCCACCACGATACGGCTGGGCTCGTGGCCGAATACCGGCATCAGCACTTCCTGGGCAAGGGAGTCCAGGGGCGTACGGCCCCAATGTCGCCGCGTCAAAAGATCATGGGCCCGGGACAAGGCGAGAAGCCTGGCCTCAAAACGGTAATAGCCGTCCTTCGCGTCCTCGGCGTTGCGCGCCGTTTGCGCGGCCAGGGATTGCACCGTGGCCAGGGTGTTCTTGACCCGATGGTTGAGCTCGTCGATCAACGTCTTCTGCCGATTTTCCGCCTGCTTTCGCTCGGTGATGTCCACCAGCATATTGATCGCCCCCACCAGGTTGCCGTCGGCATCATGCAGAGGTGTGGGGTACGGAGTGAACGGTACACGAGTCCCATCGGGTCGCTCGGCAATTGCCTCGACACCTCGAATCGCGCGGTTTTCCTTCAAGGCTATCGCCATCGGACATTCGTCGTGGGACAGCGGGCTGTCGTCAGTGTTGAACAGCTTCCAGGTCACGCACCACATGTCGCCCAATTGAGGCGTGCGACCTGACAACTCGACGGCCGCGCGATTGTAGAACGTGATGTGGCCCTCTGCGTCAGTGGTGTAAACCGCAGCGGGCAGTGCCTCGAGAAGATTGCGCATATGCCGTTCGCTTTCACGAATCTGGCTTTCCATCCGCTGGGTGATCGTGACGTCGATGGTGAAACAGCGGGTGTTGAACAGCTTACCGTCCTCGAATCGCCCATTGGAGGTGATCGCGACGTACTTGATCGAACCGTCCTTGGCCCTTAGACGCGCCGGATAACTTTCCAGGCAATCGCCGCTGCCCAGTTTATTGAGAATGTCGCCAATAACGGGCGCATCCACATGGAACTCGGTAATGTGGCGGCCTATGTATTCTTGCTCCGAATAGCCCAGCAGCGCCAATTCAGCCTTGTTGGCGCGCAGAATGATGCCCTCGCCACTGACAATGTGAAGGCCCACTGCGCTGTTGTCGAAAAAGTCTTCCAGGTCGGCACTTTTACGTCGAAGCTCTTCGGCGATGGCGTGGTGCGCCGAGATGTCCTGAAAGCAATTGATCGCGCCTTGAACCGTTCCCCAACGATCTTTGAGCGCGCGGATGTTCATCAGTGCAACGAACCGCGAACCATCCGGGCGCTCGATGATGACTTCCCGATTGCGCGCCGCAACGCCTGTGTTGAGCGCCGAGGCCGTCGGGCTGTCTTCAAACGCCAGCGGCGTACCGTCGGTTAGAAAAAGTCGATGCGAACCGCAGAAGCGATCACCTTGCTCTCCGAGTGCCGGAGCCCTGCCCCACAACTCGGCGGCCTCGCTGTTGTACCGGACGAGCCAACCTTCGCGATCACAGAGATACACCGCACCAGGAATGGCATCGAGCGCGCTTGTCCCTATGGCAACCAGGCTGTCGAACTCGCTCGGCGCAACGGTTTCCAGGGCAAGCTCTTCAACATTTGACATTAACCGATCCTCAATCCGCCTGGCTGAAACGTCCCTGCTGTCTGTCGACCCAAAAATTATCATCCTGAGTCGGCGATCCCAGCTCGGATTAACCCCATTGAATGCGGGTAAGGATATTTTTTAAAAACTGCAGTGCTGAACTCTTGATCCTGATTCGTTTTGCGAGTTCATAAAAACCCCGCACATCGTAACCGTTACTTCCACCTTCAGGTAGGCCGAGGCTTTGGGGGCGGGTTGCGCACCGCCAGGACTTCCCGCCGCGCTGCTCGCCAGAGGGAGACATGCCTTCAAAGCCTGAGCCTTCAGTCCATTGGAGCCGCCCTCACCGAGCACACCCACTGCCCACGTCAATGACTCCCCGACCGCCGATCTCAATAGAGCCTGATCGGGATCGCTATTCTTTTCCGTCATATTCATGACGTCAGTCGCGCATAAATGGTTGTTTCAATCGTGAAACCCGCCTTTCCAGTTTAGGTTACGATGAGCGGACGAGAAGATCAGGAGGATCTTGAGCATGACGTGCAGGGTAATAGTGGCAGATGACCACCCACTGTTTCGCGAAGGGATGCTGAAAACCATAGAACGACTTCTCCCGACGGCATCCGTAGAACAAGCCGGCAACCTTAATGAGGTATTGGCGCTCGCCCGGTCGGGCGCGGAAGTCGATTCGCTGATTCTTGATTTGCGCTTCCCCGGCATCCAGTCGCTGCAAGTCATCGGGCATTTGCGCAACGAGTTCAAACGCACCTCGATCATTGTGGTTTCAATGATTGACGACATCGACATTATTTCCCAGGTCATGTCACTGGGGGCAGACGGTTTTATTGGAAAGAATATCGATCCCGCCGGCATCGCCGAAGCCATCATGGCGATTCGCGAAGGCGAAGTGATCGTCAGATATCACTCGGAAAACTCGATCCTGGATGACTTGCAGTCAGCGTCTCTTACCCAACTGACGGCGCGCCAGCGCCAGGTGCTTGGCCTGGTGGCTGATGGCAAGACCAATAAGGAAATCGCCAAGGAACTTGGCATTTCACCTTTCACGGTTCGCATCCATGTTTCAAGCCTGCTCAAAGCACTGGGAGTCCCGACCCGCGCGGCCGCCGCCGCACAACTTTCCCATTTCCCCAGCAGTGACGGCTGGACAGGAAAAAACAAACCGTAGACCCGCTGTGTCTTGCCCACGACGCTCTGTAAAGCGACGGTATAAAAAACACAGGCATGACGGTCGAGAAGTTATATAAAACGTCATCCTCGCCCCCCTATTCAAAGCCATAGCACACTTGTGCTATGGCTTGTGCCAGCTTTTACACTCTACTCTGTGAGTGCTCTATTAAGGCTGACGCGAGCAGTCAAAATACTTAAATGACAATGAGCCAGGCGCCGGGCAGATGACCGCGCGTATCAATGCTTTGTGGCTTGCGGGCCCTATTGGGTTAAACAGTTCGATTGGCTGCGCAACGCTGGGCCAACTTCACCGGTTGTTCGGCTGAAGAATGGAACGGTCCTGAAAACAATAACTCAAGGTAAGTCTCTATGTCCTTCAACTATGGAAAAACACTAAAGAATGGAGTAGCACTGGGCGTGCTGGCTGGGCTCATCAGCGGCTGTACAAACTCGGGCGACTTGATGAATTCCTTGAACTCATTGAATTCCTTGACTGGCTTGAACTCGGACACCAAGAAGTTCGATACCGCTTACCTACAGCAGACGATTTATCCCGGCAAGACAACCAAAAGCCAGATCACCCAGATGTTTGGCGCACCCTCGACCGAAGCGCTCAACTCGACAAGTACCAGTAACGAGTCGAATTGGACTTACGACAAACAAGATGAGGGTCTCAACCGGTATATGAAGTTAGCTAACAAATATGTATCGGACGAGACACGCCTGAAGTTGTATGACACCTCGGCACAACTAGCCAAAGTGCAAAAAGTGGCCAATGACGTAAGCAGTGCAACCGGCACCAAGACGTCCCAGGGCCAAGCCCAGGGGTCAGTATTGACGATCTATTTCGTCGACGACGTGGTGAAATATTACCGAGTCTACTGAGCTCCATGGCCCTCCACCGGTTCGGCTTGCCCGCTGGCCTGAACAGGCCTCGTGGTTAGCCGAATCGGCTTGATCCGCTCGCTCCAGGTAGCTCCGCTCACCGCCCTCCTGTGCGGGCCTCTGCACAATCCTTCCAGCCGCGACTTCATTTATCAAAGGGAGCGTCAAAAGGCCAGGCAACTACACTCGCATTGCACGAAGCCCAGCATCTCCCCGATCATGAGGTTGAAGGTCAGTGGAAAAGAACAGCGAACTCAATCAGGCCACAGTACGCCTGATCGTCAGCGCCTGTGCGCTGTTGTATATCATCGTCCTGGCCAGCATCGAGACCGATGACGCCGCTGCCTACACGCCGATCATCATTTACATCGTGGCGTTCATCATTGCGTCGGTGCTCCTGCGCTCTCTCATCCAGCGCAAGCCGGGGCACTTCTTCTGGCGACGCCTTTTCACCATGCTTCATGACTATGCCGGCATCGCTTTTGCCATGGTGCTGGGGGGTGAAAGCGCACTGCCCATTTACGCAGCACTGCTCTGGGTGACGTTGGGCAACGGCGTGCGTTTCGGTTCCCGCTACCTGGCACTGGCGACCGCCATCGCACTGTCGGTACTGGTGCTGATTTTCTGGCTCAATCCATTCTGGCGGACCCAGCCCTACCTGTTCCTGATGCTAATCGTGACCACCATCGTGGTGCCGGCCTATGCGCATACTCTGCTCAAGCGCACGCGGATTGCCTCCGAGGAGGCAATCATGGCCATCCAGGAGAAATCACGCTTCCTGGCCCAGGCCAGCCATGACCTGCGCCAACCGATCCACTCCATCGGCCTGTTCACCGCCTGCTTGCGTGATGCCAAGCTCGGCCCGGAGGAGTTGCGGTTGGTGGACAACATTGACCGTTCGCTGCACACCGTGTCACAGCTGTTTCGCTCGATCCTCGATATCTACACTCTGGACCACGGCAAACTGGTGCCGCAGGCAGACACGATTCACTTGGGCGCGCTGCTGCAGGACGTCGTCAGACAGAACACCGAGGCGGCACGCTGGGCGGGGGTTGAGCTACGCTTGCGCGCCAGCCCTTACTGGGTAAACGTCAATCCCGGGTTATTGACCACCATGGTCCAGAACCTGCTGTCCAACGCACTCAAATATGCCCCGGGCCAACCGGTACTCATCGGTGTACGTCGCCAGCGCGGTGGCTTGGCCGTGGTGATTTACGACAAGGGGCGTGGTATCGCCGCCGAACATTTGCCCGAGGTGTTCAAGGAGTTTTATCGGGTGCGTCATGTACGCGACAAAGATGTCGAAGGCCTGGGTCTTGGGCTGTCCATCGTCAAGCGCATCAGCCAGTTACTCGAGGTTGATGTGCACATCGATTCCAGGGTCGGACGGGGCACCAAGGTGGCGATCAGCGGCCTGGAGCAAGCAACGCCAAGGGTCACGACGCCCAAGCTGAAGACGGTCCACAGCCGCCTGAACGGATTGCGGGTGTGCCTGGTAGAAGACGATGCCAATGTCTTGATGGCCACCTCGGTGCTGCTGGAAAAATGGGGTTGCGAGGTGCAAACCCACAGCGACGGCCAAGGGTTGACCAGCGATTGCGACATCATCATCGCCGACTTCGACCTGGGCACGAAGGTTTCTGGCTCCGAGTGCATTGCGGTCATACGCGAGCAACGCGGCTGGGAAGTCCCGGCGCTGGTCATTACCGGGCATGAAATAGCGCGGATACGCGAGTCACTGCAAAGCCTGAATATCTCGGTCCTGGCCAAGCCGGTGCGACCGCCGGAACTGCGCGCGGTATTGCTGGAGTTGGTCAAGGCAGATGGATCCTGGGGGCGGCTCGACGTTTCAAAAATCCCCGCCAACTGACCCAGCGTTTTCACGAGCAACCCGCTCCCAAAGGGGAGCGGATTTCAACCGTCTCAGCCGACCCAGCCGATCGCTGTCTTCGGTATCACCTCGGACTCATCGAGCTTGGAAGCGAACATGCTCACCGCTTCGAGTGCATCGGTCGTCCCCGCCCGGATCTGCAGGATGACCGAGCCCGCCTGATCTGCCAGCGTGACCCCACGGAGTGCGCCTTCATGGGTGACGTTCATGCTCGCGACGGCTTCCCGGGTCTCTGAAAGAATCATGCCGATCATCTCGGCGATCTCGGCGGTCGAACGGCTTGTCCGCCCTGCCAGTTGCCGAACTTCGTCGGCGACCACCGCAAAGCCCCGGCCCTGGTCCCCTGCCCGTGCGGCCTCGATTGCCGCGTTAAGCGCCAGCAGGTTGGTCTGGTCGGCGATACCGCGAATGGTGTTGACGATGGCCGTGATTTCTTCGGAACGAGCCCCCAACTGCCCAACCAAACGCCCGGACGCCCCGATGTTGTCGGCGATCTGGCGCATTTCCTTGGCCGTCTGCTGGATAACCTGCGCGCCCTGTTCGGCGACTTTCTCGGTCTCGGAGGAGATGTGGTAGGCACGTGAGGCGCCGCGTGAATCTTCTTCGAACTTCTCGACTCGCTCGGTGATGTCACTGGCGAACTTGACGATCTTGCTCAGCTTGCCTTCGGCATCGTAGACCGGGTTGTAGCTGGCCTCCAGCCAAACGACCTTGCCGTGTTTGCCGAGACGCTTGAATTGCCCGCTGAAGAACTCACCGTTATTAAGGCGACGCCAGAAATCGCTGTACTCGGAACTGCTGACCAGGTTCGGCTCGCAAAACATCCGGTGGTGTTTGCCCTTGATCTCGGCCAGAGAGTAATTCAGGGTGCCAAGGAAGTTATCGTTTGCAGTCAGGACGTTACCGTTCAAATCGAATTCAATCACTGCCATCGCACGATCAAGCGCTGCCAATTTGCCCCGTGTTTCTGCCTCGCTGACGACCCGAGCGGTGACGTCGAGGGCGTACTTGACGACTTTGTCTACGCGGCCTTGCTCGTCCATCACAGGGTTATAACTGGCCTCAAGCCAAACGTTCTGCCCCTGCGAGGTGCGTCGCTGAAAAGTGCCGGAAACGAATTGGCCGGCCCGCAGGCGGCTCCAGAATTCGCGGTATTCGGCGCTGCCTGTCAGCGCGGGGGTACAGAAATCCCGATGGGACAGCCCCGCCAATTGCTCGGCGCGGTAACCCATGGTTTTCAAGAAATTTTCGTTGGCCCTCAGCACCTTGCCGTCCGGGCTGAACTCAATCACGGCCATCGACCGTTCAAGAGCGCCGACTAATCCCTTGTATGTTGCCAATTCGGCTGTCTTAGCCGTCAGTTCATCTTTTAGAGTTTTATTAAACATGACGTACCCTCGGAACCCGGAAATCAATCGGACCTATAGGGCTATCGGCTGTCAGGTGGAGCACTTGATGTGGCATGGGGTAAATATGTTTTGACGTCGATAAACGGTGCCCAGACAGCCTCCCCATTCAAAACCCGAACAATGAACGGGGGGTGTCTACCAGCACTGCCCGCAGGAGCGGCGCCGAGCACTGCAAGGCTTGCAACTGCGCCATCACCGTATCGAAACCGACATGTCCTTCATGCTGCGTATGCGGCCAGTCGCTGCCCCACACCAAGCGACGAGGACCGAAACTCTGCTCCAGCAGGGGCAATGCGGCGCGGGCGAATGCCAGATTCTGTTGGTCCGTCCCGGCCAATCGATAAATGCCAGAAACCTTAATCCACACTTGCCCGCTCAGGCCCAGCTCCATCAACTCGGCAAAGCCAGGTTGATCGGTGCCCAAACGCGCATCGGGACGGCCGAAGTGGTCGACCACGAGCTTGACGCCAAATGACATCAGTTGCCGAATCAGTCCCGGCAGATCCGGCGCTTGGCGGTGCAATTCGACGTGCCAGTCCAAGTCAGCGATGTGGCCGAAAAAGTCGCGCCAGGCCGCGTCGCGAAAATCAGGCAGGGCTTTGCCCATCAGATTCAGTCGAACGCCAACCACCCCCAGTCGGGCCATGTCGTCCAACACGACACGGCTGACGTCTCGCTCCAGCACCACGACGCCGCGCAATTGCTCCGGAGCCTGCCGCAATGCCGCCAGCAGGTAGCTGTTATCGGTGCCGAGAAAGCTTGGCTGCACCAATACACCATGGCTCAGGCCGTGGGTTTGCAAGTGCTTCAGGTACTGCGTGAGCGTGGCGTCATAACCGGGGGTATAACGCCGTGCTGCGGCCAGCTTTAGCTCGCGACTGAACACATGAGCGTGGGAATCGATGCCGGTGATCGGCGTAGAACAGGTATCAGGCATGGGTTTCATCTATCAAAGTGAAGATCATAAGGCTCGGGCGCTCTCGGTCCCGCTGGCAGAAGCCTGCACCGATGCAGGCGAGGCTTCGAGGCTGCGACCTCGGGTTTCCGGCAGGCACAGTGCCGCGAGCACGGCCACGCCGTAGGCGATCCCGGCATCGATGCCAATGGCCGATCCCAGGGACATCGAATCACTCATGTGCCCCACCAGGAATGGAAACACCGCCGAAAGCACACGACCGAAGTTGTAGCAGAAGCCGACACCGGCGCCGCGTACGTCCGCCGGGTACAACTCGTTGAACAGCGCGCCCAGGCTCGCCGGGATCCCGGCCGCGAAGAAGCCGAGCGGGAACCCCAGGAACAGCATCTGGGTATTGCTCAGAGGCAGGAACACGTAGCACTGCACGGTCACGACGCAGCACAACGCGAACAACACGATGTTTTTGCGCCGGCCAATGCGATCGATCATAAAGCCACTGACCACGCAGCCACACCAGAACGCGAAGATGATGACCGCCAGGTAGCCGCCGGAGTTCAGCACCGACAGGTTCCGCTCGGTTTTAAGGAACGTTGGCAGCCAGGTCATCACCGCGTGGTAACCACCGTGTGCCCCCAGGCCCAACAATCCGCCAAACAACGTGACGCGGATCAGCTCGGGGCGAAAGATACCGCCCAGGGATTTGAAAAAACTCTGCGGGATGGCTTGTTCTTTTTTCAGGCGCTGGTAACTGTCGGGCTCTTCAACGTTGCGCCGCACCCAGATGATCAGGAACGACGGCAGCAGGCCCACGATGAACATCACCCGCCAGGCCATGTCTTGCGGCACCAGGGAATAGATCAACGTGAAAACGCCGACTGCCAGCCCCCAACCCACCGCCCAGGCACTTTGCACGGTGCCCATGACCTTGCCGCGGTATTTAGGATTGATGGTCTCGGCCATCAATACCGCACCGGCAGCCCACTCCCCACCGATCCCGAAACCCTGCAAGGCCTTGACGATCAACAGTTGGTGGAAGCCGGTGACGAATGCAGACAGGAAGGTGAAGCACGAGAACCAGAGGATCATCCACTGCAACGTGCGCACCCGACCGTAGCGATCCGACAGCGTCCCGCCAACCCAACCGCCAAGGGCCGAGGTCACCAGGGTGACGCCGCTGATCAGCCCCGCATCGCCCTTGCTCAAGGCGAACGCGGCAATCAGTGCCGGTATCGCCAGGCCGAACATCTGCACTTCCAGGGCGTCGAGTGACCATCCGCCGAAACAGGCCCAAAACGTTTTGCGCTCCCGCGCAGTGACTTGGCGATACCAACTGAACATGTTTTTTATCCTTGTAGGTGAAACGAAAGGCAGCCGAGAGCGAACCGCGCCGCCGCAGGGCCAGTCAGGGCAAACAAAACGATAAAGACAGCGGCGACCGACTCGCCGCTGTACGCCGCGCTAATCCACCCGGATCAGCGGATTTCCACGCTGTAGCGGAAATGCTCGGCACGCCCGCGAGAGCGTCGCCACTCCAGCGGGGTGCCGGCGTAGTCCCGCGCCAGGCGCTCGATCACCACCACCGGGCTGTTTACCGGTACACGGAGCAATCGTGCGTGCACCTCATTCACCGATTCAGCGGTGAGGGTTTCTTCGGCATAGGCAACCACCTGACCGCAGGTTTCTTCGTAGATGGGGTAGAGCAAGGGCCCTTTTTGGCTCAGGTCGATCTCGAGCAACGGTTGAAAGCGGCTGCGCGGCAGCCAGATCTCTTCGGCGAGCACCGGTTCCACGTCCAGCAGACGCACCCGAACGATGCGAATCACCGGGGCGTCGGGCGCCAGTCCCAACGCCTGGGCCACCGCCGAGGGCGCAGGCACGGGCTCGATCGACAAGATGCGGCTCTCCGGCACCCGGCGCTCACCCGCAGCGGTTTGAAAGCGGAAAAAACGAAACAGTGAGGATTGGAACTGCGGCCGGCGAACGAAAGTGCCACGGCCTTGCTGACGCTCCAGGACGCCCTCGCTGACCAATGCATCGATCGCCTTGCGCACAGTGCCGGTAGACAGTTGGTGCTCGGCCGACAGCGCAGCCTCGGTGGGAATCGCCTCCCCCGGACGCCAGCGATTGTTGGCAATCTGTTCGGCCAATTGGTCGCGCAAACGTTGGTAAAGCGGCAAGCGGACATCACTGGAGAGAGATTTCATCGACCTTATTCACCTTGTTATCTAGTCATCTATATGAATAGTTGTGACGAGTATTTGTCGAGGCTCGACGGTTGTCAAGAATGCCTGGATGTCTCGTTGACGAATGGGTGAAGAATCCATTTCAACGCAGTACCCGGATGGACCCTCGGAGTGCGGACGTAGTACATTGGACAAAAGCCGATAAATATCCGCTTTCCGAGTCAGGACCTGATGTTTGAACGGCCTGCACTGTCATCCCTTTGCCGCGACGGTAATAGCATGATCGAAATCACCGAAGTCTCCATTGCCCAACTGCGTGCGGCCCTCGATTCCGGCCAGACGACTGCGGTAGAGCTGGTCCAGGCCTATCTCGCCAGGATCGATGCGTACGACGGGCCGGACACGCCCACAGCCCTCAACGCGGTGGTGGTTCGCAACCCTGATGCACTCAAGGAAGCGCAGGCATCCGATGCCCGGCGGGCCAGCGGCCAGACGCTGGGGCCGCTCGACGGCATTCCCTATACCGCCAAGGACAGTTATCTGGTCAAGGGCCTCACCGCCGCTTCCGGAAGTCCGGCGTTCAAGGACCTGGTTGCCTATCGCGATGCGTTCACGATCGAGCGGCTGCGCGCCGCCGGGGCGATTTGCCTGGGCAAGACCAATATGCCGCCCATGGCCAATGGCGGCATGCAACGCGGGGTGTATGGCCGTGCGGAGAGCCCATATAACGGCGACTATCTCACGGCGCCTTTTGCCTCGGGCTCCTCGAACGGTGCGGGTACCGCCACCGCGGCCAGTTTTGCGGCGTTCGGCCTCGCGGAAGAAACCTGGTCGAGCGGACGCGGCCCGGCATCGAACAACGGGCTGTGCGCCTACACGCCTTCGCGCGGCGTGATCTCCGTGCGAGGCAACTGGCCGTTGACCCCGACAATGGACGTAGTCGTGCCCTTCGCCAGGACCATGGCCGACCTGCTCGAGGTGCTGGACGTGGTGGTGGCGAATGACCCTGAGACGCGGGGAGACTTGTGGCGCCTGCAACCCTGGGTGCCCATCCCCAGTGTCGAGTCGGTGCGTCCCGTCTCGTATCCAGGCCTGGCTAGCAGCCCTGCTGGACTGGCCGGCATTCGGTTCGGCGTTCCTCGCATGTACATCAATGCCGATCCCGATGCGGGTACGGCGGATGCGCCCGGCATCGGCGGTCCGACGGGACAGCGAATCATCACCCGCCCCTCGGTGATCGCCCTTTGGGAGCAGGCCCGCCAGGCCCTCCAAACCTGTGGCGCCGAAGTGGTCGAGGTGGATTTCCCGCTGGTCTCCAACTGTGAAGGTGATCGCCCTGGCGCACCGACCGTGTTCACCCGTGGTCTGGTTTCCAAGGAATTCCTGCACCATGAGTTGTGGGACCTGTCGGCCTGGGCCTTCGATGATTTCCTGCGGGCCAACGGTGATCCGAAACTGAATCGCCTGGCCGACGTCGACGGACCGAAGATCTTCCCCCACGACCCCGGCACCCTGCCCAACCGCGAGGACGATCTCGCCGCTGGTATGGATGAGTACGTGAAGATGGCCGAGCGCGGCATCACCCCTTGGGACCAAATCCCCACCCTGCCCGACGGACTGCGCGGCCTTGAACAGACACGTCGAGTCGACCTTGAAGACTGGATGGACCGGCTTGGCCTCGATGCCGTGATCTTCCCGACTGTCGCCGACGTCGGGCCGGCGGACGCCGATATCAATCCAGCATCTGCCGATATCGCCTGGAGCAATGGGGTCTGGGTCGCCAATGGCAACCTCGCCATCCGGCACCTCGGCGTACCCACCGTAACGGTGCCGATGGGCGTCATGGCAGACATCGGCATGCCCGTCGGCCTGACGTTTGCCGGGCGAGCCTATGACGATTCGACGTTGCTGCGCCTGGCTTCGGCGTTTGAGTCGATGGGTTCCAAGCGGTTGGTCCCGCCTCGGACGCCGCCGCTGTCAACTGTCGGGAAATAAATCGCGATCCCGATCCGGGAGCTTGCCGATACCAGGCAAGCTCCCATCGACCTAGCGCGTCCGATGGCCGACCTCCAACCGGCTGAAGGTGACCTGGGCGCCTTCGCTTTTATAGCCGGTATTGTCCAGGGCGTAGGCGCCCGCCTTGAAATACAGCAGCTTGTTCTTCCAGCTGGAGCTCAGCTGCTTGCCCCATTGATTCCCCTGGGCACTGACCTTCAAATAGCCGGCCGGGCTCAAGCGCACTTCGTAGGATAATTTCTGTTTCAGGTCCACCCCCTCGGCGATGACAACAGTCCTGTCGGCACTGTTGGGCTTGAGGCGATAGTTCACCACCACCCTGCCGGTTTTCTTCGGTGGATCGTAAAGGTATTCAACTTTTAGCAGCGGGCCCTTGCCTTGATAGATATGTATCTGCCCGATAACAATCCGGCCCTCGGAAGGCATCTGATTGACGATCAGGCTCGCTGAAAGCCGATGCTCTGCTTCGGGATAGGTCCAATTCCGCAGCCGCCCGTCTCGGTATGTCTCCCGAAGCTCACTGCGGGGGAATTCGGATTTGGAAGTCGTCGAGCCCGTCACCGGTGCCCAGAAAAACAAGGTGTTGCCGGACCGAAAATACTTGTCGGAGTAGCCCTTCACCAGCCGCGGGGTTTCAATCACCTTCGCGGGGGCGCCTTCAGGAATCGTCAGATTCCAGGATGACAGATCAATCATGTAGTGAACTCCTTGGCCTCGCGCCAGAATTGATGGAGCTGTGTACAGATCAACCCAGGCTACTCCTCCAAGCCCCGATGTCCACGCCGTCCATCACATCGCCCTTGGCGCACGACGACAGGTGCCTTGCACCCGCCTGCGCAGATAAGCGCAATTAACAACGTTTAACTCGCACGTCCCGCCCCCCTCCATCAAGAATGCAGCCCTGTCAGACCTATTGCCTGAAGCTGGAAACCGCGCCCAGCGCGCGGTGCGCCAGCGCCTATTTCACTGAGACACAACGTTGCCACGGTTCATGCATCGCACACGTTTGTGTCACTTCACACGCGGAAATTGAAGCATGCTGTTTGCATCAAGACACCTCACCGCCCCGGGACACGCACCCTCCTCCCTGAAACCCGTTTGGCTACTTGTGATACTCAGCGGCAGCACCGCACCAGCAATGGCGGCAGAAATCCCACAAAGCGCTCCCGGCTTGCTCGAGGGCGCAAGGCTTGAGGTACTCAGCCGCAACTTCTACCTCAACAATGACTATCGCTCACCGACACCGGCGGGCAAAAGCTACAAACAGGAATGGACCCAAGGCTTCATCGCCTCGTTCGAGTCCGGCTTCACCCCGGGCACGATCGGCGTGGGTGTCGATGCCCATGGGTTCCTGGGTTTGAAGCTGGACGGCGGCAAGGGGCATTCAGGGACGGGCTTATTGCCGTTGAATGATGATGGGCGAAGCGAAGAGGGTTACTCCAGCGCTGGCGGCGCGCTGAAACTCAAGGCCTCACGGACCACCCTGGCGGTCGGCGAAATGACGGTAGAGAGCCCGGTATTCGACACAGCAGACAAGCGCCTGCAACCGGAATACGCCAGCGGCCTGCTGCTCTGCAGCCGAGAATTCGACGGGGTCGATTTGCAGGCGGGCCACTTCAGTGCGTTCAAGAATCAGGACGCCTCGACCGGCAAGGGTGACTTTTCCGGTTACGGGGCGACAACGCGCAACGGCGCCATCGACTTCATCGGCGCCGACCTGTTCACCGGCCAAACCCTGGGCGGTGCGCTCTATGCCAGCCAGCTGAGCGATACCTGGCGTCAGTACTATGCCAACCTGCACACCACCCTTGGCGACCTGTTCCTCGATGGCAACCTGTACCGAACCCGCGACCAAGGCAAGGCCAGCGCCGGGGCCATCGACACCACAGCCTATAGCCTGCTCGGTAAATATCGGATCAATGCCCAGGCGTTCACCCTGGCCTATCAGAAAATCAACGGCGACACGCCCTTCGATTTCGTCGGTGGCGATTCCATCTACCTGGCCAACTCGATCAAATACGCCGACTTCAACGGCCCGGGCGAGCGCTCCTGGCAAGCACGCTACGACCTCGACCTGGGCGCATTGGGCATTCCCGGCCTGAACTTCATGGCCCGCTATGTGACTGGTCGCGGCATAGACGGCAACCATGCCCCACAAGGCGGTGCCTACAACCCGTTCGATGCGGACACTGGCACCTACCGTTCGGCGCAAGGGGACGGCGGACGTCATTGGGAGCGTGACCTGGACCTGCATTACATTGTGCAATCAGGCCCGGCCAAGGACCTGTCGTTGCAACTGTCCCACGTCACCCACCGCGCCAACAGCAGCCAGGGCGGCGATGACATCGACCGGCTGTACATCGTCATCCAGTACCCGCTCAAACTGGGGCCATTCTGACGCTGCCTACAGGCGAAAATACTGCTGCATGGCACGGGAAAGCAGGTTCACCGCTTCATCGGTGCGTGACGCTTGGGAGCGGATGAACACCACCTCGTGCTCTGGAATGGCTGGCAGGTGTTCGAGGATCTGCATGGTGTCCGTCACCCGGGCGCGGTCTATCAGACTGATCGCCAGACCGGCCTCCACACAAGCCTTGACGGCCTGGTTGGAGGGGCTTTCCAAGACGATGCGTATACGCCGACCGCTATGCCTCAGCGCCTCCAGCATGGCCTGACGATAAGGGCACTGTGCCGCATGCACCGCCAACGGCAGGGGTTCCATCGAAGCCACGGCGGGGTTGATCGGCCCCACCCAGACGGGCGTGGTGGAAACCAGCACGTGCGCCTCGGCATCCGGCACGCCCTTGGGCTGGGCGATGACCGCCGCCTGGAGTTTGCCGCGCCGGACCAGCTCACGTAGCGCATAGCTTGGCGCGGTCTTGAGCTCCAGCACCACGTTTGGCCACGCGTCCGCGAAGGTCGGGAGGATGTCGCGGATGACATGGTCGGCGTATTCATCCGGCACCCCCAAGGTGATGCGTCCCGCCAGACGGGTTCCGTGCAGGTCGGCCAGCACCCGATCATGGGTGCTGAGCAGCTCCGTCGTCGACACGAGCAAGCGCTTGCCCAGGGCGGTCAGGGAAACCGACTGATTATCCCGATTGAGCAAGCGCCCCCCGGCGACCGCTTCCAGCCGCTGTATGTGCACGCTCACCGCCGCCGGGCTTTTGTGCAGTTGTTCTGCCGCCGCACTGAATTTGCCGATTCGCGCCACGGCGTGAAACGTACGGATCAGATCGATATCGAGGATGGCCGTCATGATTCAATCTTCGTGAATGACTGATGCAATCTATTTTGATTTATTAGATTACGCCGCTTTCGTAGTCTGGGGTCATGAACCCGACCAAATCGATTTCCTGCACTTCCCTCTCCCGCCCCAACTGGCGCCAGCTCGTTGCGCTGCCCTTGCTTGAAGCGGCATTGCTGCTGACCTGGAGTTCCGGGTTCATCGGCGCGCGGTTCTCCCTCGACTACGCACCGGCGTTGCTGGTGGTGTTCTGGCGCTGCGTCGTGGTCACGCTCATTCTGTTTCCCTTCGTTGCCAGGCAACTGTGGCGCACGTCATTTGCAGTGCTGCTGAAAAATGCCGGCATCGGCCTCCTGGCCATGGCGGGTTATCTGGCCGGCATCACCCAAGGCATCGCTCTGGGGGTACCGGCTGGCCTGGCCGCGCTTTTCGCTGACCTGCTGCCGTTGGGCCTGGCGCTGTTGGCCGCGGGTGTCCTGCGACAGCGACTGGCCTGGCAGGTCTGGGCAGGCTTGGTCATCGGCCTGCTCGGCGTCGTACTGGTGACCCAGGGCGCACTGGCGTGGGGCAATGCACCTTGGTGGGCCTATGGCCTGCCGCTGCTGGGCATGCTTTCCCTCGCCGTCGCGACACTGTGGCAGAAGTACCTGCTCCCTTCGCAATCGCTGGGCTTGCTGCCCAACCTGTGGCTGCAATGTTGTGTGTCGGGCTTCGCGTTCGCCCTGGTCGAGGGGAGTCAGGGCAGCCTGGCGCCGATACCCAGCAGCGGTTTTGCATTGAGCGTCTTGTGGACGGCGGGATTGTCCACGATGGGCGGATATGGACTCTATTGGCTGTGCCTGCGTCGCTCGACAGCCACCCGAGTCGCCAGCGTCCTGTACCTCAGCCCGCCCATTACGATGCTCTGGGCGTGGGCCATGTTCAACGAACCGCTGTCATGGCAAATGGCGGCGGGCATGGCGGTGTCCGGCGTCGGAATCTGGATCGTCGTACGCACGGAAGCCCGCCAGGCTCAGCGGCGAGAGGCAGGCTCTTTCGAATCAACCTAGCACTTCGTTGATGCTCGGTGTGTCCGAGTGATTCACCAAATCCATCAACCAGGTCCTGAACGCCTGCACTTTTTTCGAGTGGGCCAATTCAAGCGGTGTCACGAGATAAAAGCCGAGATCAGACTGCAACCTCAGATTAAATGGCGCGACCAACCGACCCGCTTTCAGATCATCATCGACGTAGCTCGAGCGTCCAATGCAAACACCCAAACCGTCGATGGCAGACTGCACGGCCATCATTGCCAGGTCAAACGTCAGCCGTGAGCCTTCGGCCAATTTTTTCGGTTGTCCCGCGGCACTCAACCAATCACTCCAGTCGTTGTGGGTCATCCCACTGACCTGCAGCAATGTCTGATTGGCCAGTTCAGCCGGGCTTTTCAAGCCCTTGGGGCCTTCCAGCAGCTTGGGGCTGCACACCGGGAAAACCTCATCGGACATTAGCCAATCAGCGCGCAACCCCTTCCAGTCGCCAAAACCGTAACGAATCGCCGCGTCAATGCCACCCTTACGCAAGTCCACCAGTTCGGTGGAAGCGCTCACGCGCACGTCAATATGGGGAAATGCATCCTGGAAAGACGCCAGTCGAGGCAACAACCATTTGGAGGCCAGGGAAACCAGCGTACTGATCGTCAATACACTGTTGTTGCAGGTTTCCAGCAGCTGTTCAGTGGAGTACCGAATCTCATGAAAGGCCGAACGGATTCCGGGCAAATACGCCTGGCCTTCACTTGTCAGGGCCAGGCCGTCCTTGTGTCGCAAGAACAACCGGACGCCTAGCTCATCTTCGAGCCGACGAATTTGATGACTGATGGCTGTTTGCGTGACGTTCAACTCTTCTGCGGCCTTGGTAAAACTCATGTGCCGAGCAGCCGACTCGAACGCTTTCAAGCCATTGAGGGAGGGAATTCTGGCGGCCATATGACTTCGCGGTGCTCATGAGATTTTGTCATAAGCTAGCACTCAATAAGTCCTTTGCGAAAGGCGCCCGCCCTGACGGATGCTAGCGCCGCGGCCAACAACGGTGCGCTGTTGAACGTGTGACTGCATCGATACCTGAGGAGACCCCATGAAACTGTACTTTGCCCCCATGACCTGTTCATTGTCCCCGCACATTGTGCTGCGGGAACTGGGCATCGCTTTTGAATTGGTCCGGATCAACAACAAGACCAAGCAAACCGCAGACGGACTGAACTTCCTGGACATCAATCCCAAAGGCTACGTCGCCGCCTTGGCATTGGACAACGGTAACGTGCTCACCGAGGGGCCCGCCATCGTCCAGTATCTGGCCGACCTTGTCCCGGGCAACCCATTGGCACCGGCCCCTGGCACGTGGGAACGGGTTCGCCTTCAGGAGTGGCTGAACTTCATTTCGACGGAGATTCACAGTGGTTGTGCCCCCCTGTTCAACGCCGATATACCGGTGTCGACCCAGGCCATTTTCAAACAAAAACTGTTCAAGCGCTTTGACTACCTGACCCTGGTGCTCGAAGAGCAGGACTACCTGATGGGCACCTTTGGCCTGGCCGACGGTTACTTGTTCACAGTGCTCAAATGGTTGCCGTTCTTCGATATCGAGATTGAAGACTGGCCCGTGTTGGCGGCATTCATGGCGCGAATCGAGGCACGCCCCAGTGTCAGGGCCGCCATGGCCGCAGAAGCGGCCACTTCACCGATTTAATGGCGATTGGCAGAAACAGGACGGCGGAACATGCCGTCAGCTATCACGTCGCAACTCATCTTCAAGCCAGTCGATCAGCGCGTCCACCTCAACCCGACCTTCCCCACCCGGCCGCCTGAAAACAGAGATCGCGTCCGATAAAGGGACACTTTCCGCGCAAGGTCTCACCAACGCACCGCTTTCAATGAGCCGTGCGGCGGTGCGCTTCCACCCCAGGGCGATACCATGCCCCTCGACTGCCGCCTGGAGCATCAAGGGATAGCTATCGAACACCGTGCCCTGGGAAGCGTCATTCAACGTCTGCCCAAACGCCTGCAGCCAGCCATCCCATTGCATCCAATGAGGCGGCGTGGCGCGATAGTGCAAAAGGCTGTGGGATTGAAGGGCACTGACGGGCAGCCGCTTGCGGGTACGCAGGTAATGAGGACTGCACACAGGAAACACTTCGTCAGCTGCGGTGAACGTCAAAATATGCGCACCGCTCGGACGTCCCGTGCTTTGTAGCGCCACGTCGAAATGTTCATTGAACTCAGTCAAGGGCCTGGTGGATGTGGCCACCTGGATCTCGATTTCCGGGTAGCGCTGGTGAAAGGTCGAAAGGCGCGGCATCAGCCAGTAGAACGCTTCGCACAATTGACACAGTAAAACGACGCGGTTTTTAGCGGGCGATTGGCGAAGGGTAACGGCGCTGTCGCTGATACTTTGCAACGCTGCGCTCACCACACGGCCTAACTCACGCCCTTCCTGTGTCAGGAAGACAGCGCGGTTACGGCGGCAGAAAAGCTTCAGTCCCAGATCCTCTTCAAGCCCGCGGATCTGCCTACTGACCGCCGCTTGGGTGATGTGCAGTTCCTCGGCGGCCTTGGAGAAACTCTCCAACCGCGCAGCCGCTTCGAAAGGCAGCAGACTGGCCAGCGGCGGTAACGACTTTCCAAGGGTATTCATAATCAGAGGTAATGCATCCAGGGCTGAGAACTCGTTTGTAGCATAGCCGCGACGCTGGGCAACATACGTTGAATGCCTTATGGATGTGAATGTATGCCCACCCCTCACTCGAACACCCTCGTCGGAGTAAGCCTTGCCGTCGTCGCTACGCTGAGCTGGGCGTTGAATTTCATTGCGCCTTACGTCACGGGTGACTACACGATCTACGACTTGATGGTCATACGGTTTTTGATTGCCGGTGCGCTGGGGGTGGGTGTCATGATGCTCTGTCGAGCCCAGCTTCGGCTCTTGCGCCGCGATCAGCAGGTGCTTGGTGCAAGCCTGGGTGTCTTCGGATACCTGGGTTACAGCAGCTGTATTGCCGCCGGCGTCATTTTTGCCGGGCCGGTGCTGACGCCGGCGTTTATTGGCATGGTGCCGGTCTTGCAGGCGCTGCTCGGCAATGCCACGAACAAAACCCTTCAATGGCGAAGGCTGGCGATACCGCTGGTTTGTTTAACGGGTGGGCTATTGCTGTCGAACATCAGCAGTCTCAATCAGCCCCTCAACGACCATGGTTCATGGCCGGCAGGCGTATTTTTCTCGATCAGTGCCGTCCTCTTGTGGCTCGTATTCAGTTGGTTGAACCAGGGCGCCCTGGACAATCTCCCGGCCGATGCATCCGGTGCCTGGACCGGTCTGATGATGGTCGGTGCTGGGATAGGAACGCTATGTCTGTTGCCTGCGGTGCACGCGCTTGATCTTCTCAAGCTGCCGAGTCTGGGCTTTGGAATTTCCCTGGCGGGACACCTGTACGCTTGGGGTTTGGTTATTGCACTGATGTCATCCGTCGTCGGGGCCTGGGCCTGGAACGCGGCGTCCCGTCGCCTTCCCATGGTGCTTTCCGGGCAACTGATCTCCCTCGAATCTTTATTCGCCACGCTACTGGGCTTGTTGTTTCATCACCGACTGCCAACACTTCTAGAAGCAGCAGGTCTTGCAGGCGTCCTTGTGGGAGTGGTGATGGCTGTGCGTATTATTCTGACGTCCACTGCCCCTGATAAAAGCGCTTGTGCCGCCGGGCCATGTCGTGACTGAAGCGCACAAAGTGACGCTTCAGTCACCGACAACCTCATGGTTTAGTCAAAGCTACCCACCGCAAGGCGACCGACCTCAGGCCGCGCGTACAAATACCCCTGCATCAGCTCGATCCCCATGCCTAAAAGCATCGAGCTTTCTTCCCGGGTCTCGATACCTTCAGCGATGACCAGGATCTCCAAGCGCTTGGCAACCAGGATGATGCCTTCGACAATCGCTTGTTTGACCGGGTCCTGATCAATGCCTCGGGTCAGTGCCATATCGATCTTCAGCACCTGCGGCTGGAACATGGCCAGCAGGTTGAGGCCCGAATAGCCAGCGCCAAAATCGTCGATGGCGGTGATGAAACCCTGGCGCTCGTACTCCACGAAAATAGACTTGAGGTGGTCAGGGTCCACCACCTTCTCGCTCTCGGTCACTTCGAACATGAGCCTTTCCAAGGGGAAATCCGTCAGTCGCGCCGCTTCCAGGGTGGCCCGGATACACGTCTCTGGCCGGTATACGGCGTTGGGCAGGAAATTAATGCTCAGCAAGCAATCAGGAATGTCCAGGATGCCCAATCTTGCGGCTTCCTCTATGGCCTTCACGCGGCATGCCTGATCGAATCGGTAGCGGTTGCTGTCGTTCACCAGCCCCAGGATGTAGCCTGCCGACTCGCCATTGATGCCCCTGACCAGAGCCTCATAAGCAAACGCAGCGCGTGTTCGGACGTTGAAGATTGGCTGGAAAGCCATAGTGAATTCGAACCCCAACGCCTCGTGGTTGCGGCACTCGGCGCAACCGAGCGATTGGAACGCAGAGCCTTTCATCATGATCAGTCTTCCGTGGCGGCAATGGCGCGCCTTCGCAGTTGCACAGAAGTGTAGCCATTCCCACTGAATCGGCGTGCCCCCGGGTTTCTGAAGTGCCAGGAAAACCAGGGCCGGCAAACACTCCTTGCGCCAGGCGCCTTGATCATGCCGCGTACATCCACGGATTACTTGCGCGTGGCCTTATCGCTCATCCGGGTGGCGCGGATGGTTGCCTCTTCGGCGGTACGTTGCGCCTGCTCGGCCATTATCTCGGCCTGCTCAGCCTTCCTGTAGGCCTCATCCGCCCTGAGTCTTGCCGTTGCCGCATTATTTTCCGCCGACTCCAATCGGGCATCTATTTCCTGGGCATGCTTATGACTGCACCCGGCGGTGGTCGCCAGAAAAATGCTCATCAATACGACCGGCAAATATCTATTCATGGTCATGGTTATTTCCTCGGTTGAGCGCGATAGGAAGAACGTCTAACAACTGGCCCGAGTATCTGGCAACACCCTCTGCCCACTCTGATCTTTGTCAACTGCATGGCTTATCCATCGCCCCTCACCGTGGCTCACTTGAACCTTGTTGATTTAGCTCAATGTCTTTGCCGCCCTCAGGCGTAGAAAAAGTAAACCGGGCGCGTACGCCCCAGCTTTTCCTAATTACCTGGAGGATGCCGTGATGAGCGACTTGACCCTGCGCAAGACCATTCTGGAGGAGCTCGAGTTCCAGCCTGACCTCAACGCTGCAAATATCGGCGTGGCCGTCGACAACGGCGTGGTCACCCTCTCCGGTCACGTCAGCACTTACGCCCAGAAAATCAACGCCGAACGCGCAGTCAAAGGCATCAAAGGGGTGCGCGCCGTGGCTGAAGAAATCGAGGTCCGGCTGGATAAAGGTGCCGGCACGGCAGACGACACCATTGCCGCTCGCGCCTTGAAGATCATCAACTGGAGCTCGGACGTTCCCGAAGGCGACATAAAGGTCATCGTGCAGAACGGTTGGGTCAACCTGGAAGGCGAAGTCGATTGGCAATACCAGAAGGAAACCGTCGAGCGAGCAGTGTTCAAGTTGTCCGGCGTGGTTGGGGTAAACAACCGGCTCACCCTGCACCCTCGAGTGGACGCCGGCAACATCCAGCGTCGTATCGAAGAAGCCCTTAAGCGCAGCGCCGAGGTGGACGCCCAAGGCATCCACGTCAAGGTCGACGGTGACGTGGTGAGGCTTGAAGGCACGGTTCATCTATGGCGCCAGCGCCGGGTAGCAGAACGGGCGGCATGGTCGGTCCCTGGAGTCAGGGAAGTGGACGATCATTTGCGGCTTGTCTGAGTCGCAGCCCGGAGAGCCTGCACGACCTGTTCATCCGAAGCCTTTTATTGAGACGAGGTCATGAAAAAAAACCACCAGTGGAACCTGTCCTATTTCTTCATCGCACTCATTGTGCTCAGCCTCGTGCAGTTTCTGTTTTCTGAACGCTCCAGTGTGCAAGTCATCCCCTATAGCCAGTTTCTGCAGTTGTTGAACAATCAGAAGGTCAGTGATTTACGCGTCGAAAAAGATCACATCAGCGGCAAATTGCAGGAACCGATCGAGGGTCACACGCGGTTCTCGACCGTACGGGTCGATCCCACGTTGGCAACAGACCTCGCCCACTCAGGTGTCGGCTTTACAGGCATCAACGAAAACACCTTTTTAAGCGGCCTGCTGGGCTGGTTGCTGCCCTTCATGCTGATCATGGTGGTCTGGCATTTCCTGTTTCGCGGGCTGGCGGAAAAACAAGGCATGGGTGGGCTGATGAACATTGGCAAGTCCCGGGCCAAGGTGTTCGTCCAGCGGGATACCGGAGTGACCTTTGCCGATGTCGCCGGCATCGACGAAGCCAAGACCGAACTGGTGGAAATTGTCTCCTTCCTCAAGGACAAGGCTAAATACGCCCGCCTGGGGGCGCATATTCCCAAGGGCACGCTGTTGGTCGGCCCGCCGGGCACCGGCAAGACCCTGGTCGCCAAAGCCATTGCCGGAGAGGCCGGTGTGCCGTTCTTCTCGATATCGGGGTCTGAATTCGTCGAGATGTTCGTCGGCGTCGGTGCCGCTCGCGTGCATGACCTGTTCGAACAAGCCCGGCAGGCTGCGCCCTGCATCATTTTTATCGATGAACTCGATGCCCTGGGCAAGATGCGTGGCGTCGGTGCCTTCGGTGGCAATGACGAAAAAGAGCAGACGCTCAACCAGTTGCTGTCGGAGCTGGACGGGTTCGACCCGCGAGAGGGGGTTGTGCTGCTTGCCGCGACCAACCGGCCTGAGGTGCTGGACCCGGCGTTGTTGCGCGCCGGACGGATCGATCGGCAGATTCTGATCGACCGCCCGGATCGGAAAGGTCGACAGGCGATTCTCAAGGTTCACCTGCAGAAAATTGTCACGGACCAAGGCCTCGACAGCGAGCGTATCGCTGATATCACCACTGGTTTTACCGGCGCCGACCTGGCCAACCTGGTCAACGAAGCCGCCATCGTCGCGACCCGCCGTGGTGCCGAAACGGTCAGCCTCGACGACTTTACTGCGGCCGTGGAACGCATCGTCGCCGGCATCGAACGCAAGGGCAGCCTGCTGCACCCGGATGAACGCCAGGTCGTGGCTTATCACGAAATGGGACATGCGCTGGCCGCCAGCAACCTGCCGGCCATGGACCCGGTCCACAAGGTTTCGATTGTGCCGCGTGCCATGGGCTCGCTGGGCTACACCCTGCAACGACCGACCGAGGATCACTTTCTCATCAGCTGCCAGATGCTCAAGGACCGCATGGTCGTGCTGATGGCTGGGCGTGCCGCCGAATCCCTTGCCTATGGCCAGGTCTCTACGGGTGCGGCCGATGACTTGGCCCGTGCGACGGATATCGCCCGTCAATTGATCACCCGGTTTGGCATGAGTGATGAGTTGGGCCAGGCCGTGCTGGAGCGCAAGAGTGCGACATACCTGGGCGAACGCATGCAGGACATCGGCGAGAAAGACTATTCGGAACAAACGGCCAGAGAAGTCGACCTGGGCATTCGTGCCCTGCTCGACGAAGCCTATCAACGGGCCAAGACCCTGCTCGCAAGCCGCCGGGTCGACCTGGACGCCGGGGCACGCCTTCTATTGGAGCGGGAAACCCTGACGCCCGAAGAGTTTGCACCACTCTTACCGGTCCAACGTCCTGCGCTAGCTCTGCGGCGGCTTTGACAGCCCTTGGCGTGCCAGGCAGATCAACGAAAGCGCCGCCCTACGGACGAACGTCGTTTACCGGCTCTCGCTGCCAGGCTTGCTGCAACAAATCAATGACGACGTCATCCGATACCTGGGGAAAATGCTCATACCAGTGCCCGATGGAAATCATCCAGTCCGGAATGAGCGGGCAAATCACCTCATCCACTTCACTGCGCAGTGCCTCGACCGTTTCGAGCGGCCCCACTGGCACGGCGACGACGATGCGAGAAGGCGCCTGGATTCGCACCGCGTGGATCGCTGCCATCATCGAGGCCCCTGTCGCCAGACCGTCGTCGATCAGGATGACCACTTGGTCTTTGAGCGATACAGGCGCGCGAGCGCCCCGGTAGGCCTGCTCACGACGCAGCAGCTCCTGTGTTTCCCGACCAACCACGGCGTCAAAGCTGGCCTGATCGACCGGATGGGCACGAAATGCATCGTCATTCAGGATTTTTACGCCACCACTGGCAATCGCGCCCATGGCAAATTCCGGATTGGACGGAACGCCCAGTTTGCGCACCAGCATCAGGTCCAGGCGTACCTGTAGGGCTGTCGCCACCTCGTAAGCCACCGGAACCCCGCCACGTGGCAGGGCCAGGACGATGACATCGGGTCGCTGCGCATACTTGAGTAAATGCTCCACCAACCCTTGCCCCGCGGCGTTCCTGTCCTTCAAGACCGTTTGCAATGAGGGACTCTGAGCCATTGGAAACCTCCCCAGGCGCTGGCGCCTGTCGTTACGTTGCGGACTGATCCATAGGGCGCGCATTGCCTGGACAACCGTCCGGAAAGTGCACAGCGACGTCCGCAGGAGCACCCAACGGATCATCACATCAGCCTTTGGCCCAGCGTCCTCGGATGTGACTGCGTTGGCGTTGATTTATATCAACTTCCCGATCAACGCACAGGCAAGGGAACAAGTACCTGCTACGGCACTGTTTTCTCTGGCCTTGCGCCAATCGACAGTCGGTATCTATCCGGGTGACAAAAAACAGGCACACCGCGTTTAACCTTCTATCATTGCTCCATCAAAGGAGTTATCGCTATGGCGGAGTCCCCTCCTCAGCTACTGCGCGTACATGCCCTCAAAGCCGCTTGCTCCAATTGCAGCGTGCTTGAACTGTGCCTGCCCATTGGCCTGACGGGCGGTGAAGTCGAGCGTCTCGATACCCTGATTGCCCAGCGGGTGAAGGTCAAAAAGGGCGCCGCGCTGTACCGTACCGGCGATCCGCTGCGCTCGTTGTATGCGGTGCGTCTGGGCTTTTTTAAGACGAGTGTGTTGTCGGTGGACGGTCGCGAACAGGTCACCGGGTTCCAGATGCAGGGCGAAATGCTCGGCCTGGATGCTATCAGTACCGATCATTACGCCTGTAATGCCATAGCCCTGGAAGACAGCGAAGTCTGCCCGCTGCCGTTCAGTCTATTGGAGAAACTTGCCCACGACCTGCCGTCGCTGCAACACAACCTCAACAAACTCCTTAGCCGAGAGATCGTGCGCGACCACGGCATGTTGCTGATGCTCGGCAACATGAACGCTGACGAACGCCTCGCGGCGTTTGTGTTGAACCTTTCTCAGCGCCTTAACATGCGTGGTTATTCTTCCAGGGAATTTGTGTTGCGCATGAGCCGCGAAGCCATCGGCTCCTACCTGGGCTTGCGTCTGGAAACCATCTGTCGAGGTATCACCCACCTACGCCAAGAGGGGCTGGTGGACATGCGTGGACGCAACGTCACGATTCTCGACCTGCCCGGTCTCAAGCAAAAAATCGCCGGTTGCCATCGTCACGCTGAGCTGTGACAGCAATCGCCTCGCTGCCCTGCATCACCTCTGATCTAAATCAATACCCCCCAACGTCTTCACGCCGAGATTAACACTCAGCGTTCGAACCTTCGCGTGAGCGATGGTCATCGAACCTCTCGTCTCATGGAGGCTTTCATCATGGCAACTCACCTGCAAGGCGCTGGACCGGTCATCCCGACCGTCACACCTCACCCTTTGGCCGGCAGTTTGCGAAAAGTCGAACCCAAACGTTTGTCGTTGAGCCTGCTGATCGCCCTCGTGGTCGGTTCGATGATCGGCAGCGGCATTTTCAGCCTGCCCCAGAACATGGCGGCCAGCGCGGGCGCCGGGGCGATCCTGATCGGCTGGCTGATCACCGGGGTGGGCATGCTGTCGCTGGCCCTGGTCTATCAGACCCTCTCCAATCGCCAGCCAGAACTCGATAACGGTGTGTTCGCCTATGCGCGGGCACTGGGCGGCGAGTTCCTCGGCTTCAATTCGGCGTGGGGCTACTGGATCAGCGCCTGGATCGGCAACGTCAGTTACCTGGTGATCCTGTTCGCCGCACTCAGTTATTTCTTCCCGCTGTTCGGCGAAGGCAATAACAAAGCCGCGATTGCTGGTGCCTCCGTGGTGTTGTGGTCGCTGCATTGGATGATCCTGCGCGGGATGCGCACCGCCGCCAAGGCCAACGCCTTGACCACAATCGCCAAGGTGGTGCCGCTGCTGCTGTTCATCGGCCTGGTGATCGCCGCGTTCTCCAAGGACACCTTCATGGTCGACTTCTGGGGCGCGCCGGCCCTGGGCAGTACACTGGACCAGGTCAAGAGCACCATGCTGGTGACCGTGTGGGTGTTCATCGGCATTGAAGGCGCCAACGTGTTTTCCGCCCGGGCCGCTGAACGGGCGGATGTGGGACGGGCCACCGTGATTGGCTTCGTCCTCACGCTGTTGCTGCTGATCGCCGTTTCCCTGTTGTCGCTGGGCATCCTCAAACAGCCCGAACTGGCCGCCCTGAAGAACCCATCCATGGCCGGTGTGCTGGAAGCGGTGGCCGGCCCCTGGGGCGCGGTGCTGATCAGCATCGGCCTGATTGTGTCGGTGGGCGGTGCCTTGCTGGCCTGGACGCTGCTGGCGGCTGAATCGGTGTTCACCCCAGCCAAGGAAAAGGTCATGCCCCGCCTGCTGGCCTCGGAAAACCAGCACGGTGCCCCGGCCAATGCGTTGTGGATCACCAACGGCTGCATTCAATTGTTCCTGTTGCTGACCCTGTATTCGAGCGCCAGCTACCTGGCCCTGATTTCCCTCGCCACCTCGATGATCCTGCTGCCGTACCTGTTCAGCGGCCTGTATGCGCTGAAGATGACCTGGCAGGGCCAGACCTATGCCGGGCATCGCGGCCTGCAACTGCGCGACATGGCCATCGCCCTGGTCGCTACCGCCTATTGCGTCTGGCTGCTTTACGCCGCCGGCCCGCGCTTCATGCTGCTCAGTGCCCTGCTTTACGCCCCTGGCTCGCTGATTTACCTGAGCGCCCAACGGGCCAGGACGGGCCGCGCCTTCACGGGGTTCGGCTGGGGTCTGCTGCTGGTGATCTGGGTGGCGGCGCTCTTCGCCGGCTGGATGCTCTGGTCCGGCCAGCTTTCGTTGTAACACCTGCAAGCGTGCATTGATCCGTTCGAGACCGGTCCCTGGCAATGGCGCCAGGGCCATCCGACCATCACCCAAGAGGAAGATCAAATGTCCAATTCAGTGAAAAAAATGCCGATCAAAACCGAAGAAAAAACCCAGCAACCCGCCAAGGCAGATCCCTGGCATCCCTTGGAAAAACTCCGGCAGCAGGTGGATCACCTGTTCGATGACTTCAGCCGGGGCACGGGCCTGTCGCCCTTCAGTCGCGGGCTATTCGATGTCGAGCCTTTCTGGCGCCGCGAGTTCGCCACCAGCCTGCCGGCCGTGGACATCAGCGAGAAGGAAAAGAGCTTTGAAATCACCGCCGAACTGCCGGGCATGGACCAGAAAGACATCGAAATCCGTCTGGCCAATGGCAACCTGATCATCAAGGGCGAGAAAAAAGAAACCAAGGAAGAAAAGAAAAAGGGTTATCACCTGTCCGAACGCCATTACGGCTCCTTCGAGCGCGTGTTCAACCTGCCTAAAGGCGTCGATAGCGACAAGATCGAAGCCCAGTTCAGCAAGGGCGTGCTGACGCTGACACTGCCGAAAAAACCGGAAGCACTGAAAGCGGAAAAAATCGTGCCGATCAAAAGCTGACTGAACGCTGGATACCTGCGCCCCTCGCCGGCCAACGACGAGGGGCTTTTTTGTGGCTGGGCTTATTTCAAGCTGAATGCAATGAACCTGTGGCGAGGGAGCTTGCTCCCGCTGGACTGCGCAGCAGGCCCTTTTTTGTGAGTGCTGCGCACTCAAGCGGGAGCAAGCTCCCTCGCCACGGGATTGTCGACTGCCTTAAGTGAGCATTACCTTGCTCGCGATAGCGGTCCTTCAGAGCTCAACGCTGTCGCGGTATTCCGGCACCGATACCGACCAGCCCAGTTCATCCCGAATGCGATGGCGCAGCGTGTCGGACGCGTTGGGCTCCCCATGGACGACATAGGTATGCCGGGGCGGAGTCTTGAAGCCGCGCAGCCATTGCATGATTTCGTCGGCATCGGCATGGGCGGACAACGTCTGCATCGGCACGACCTCGGCATTGATCGGCACGTCCTTGCCATGGATACGCACCGAAGGTTCGCCCGCCACGATCCTGGCGCCCCGCGTACCACCGGCCTGGAAGCCCGGCATCAGCAAGGTGTTGATGGGGTTCGGCGCCAGGCTCTTGAGGTGGTGCAGCACCCGTCCACCGGTGGCCATGCCACTGGCAGCGATAATCACCGCCGGCGTGCGTTGCAAGTCCAGGGCCATGGAGTCCTTGGCCGAGCGCACCGGATGCGCGATGTGGCACATGCCTTCGCATTCTTCCCTGGACAGCCGATGTTCGTCGCCAAAGCGCTGGTACAACCGTGTCACGTCGATGGCCATGGGACTGTTGAGGTAAATCGGTATATCCGGGATGGCGTGGCGCTGCTTCAGGCGATACAGGTGATACATCAGCAGTTGTGCGCGGCCAACCGTGAACGAGGGCACCAGGGTAATGCCGCGCCGCAAGGCGGTGCGGGTGATGACGTCGGCCAGTTGATCTTCCGGCGATTCGTGCGGGTGCCGGCGATCGCCATAGGTGGACTCCACCAGCAGATAATCCGCCTGTTCGATGGTCTGGGGCGCAAACATCACCGGATCCTCGGGCCGCCCCAGGTCCCCGGAGCACACCAGCGTGACACCACCGGCCTGTACCTGCACCGTCGCGGCGCCGAGGATGTGCCCGGCGCGACGCAGCAATATCGTCAGTCCGCGGGCAATTTCCACCGGGTGTTCGCACGCTATCGGGCGCAGTAATTTCAGCGCTCGCTCGGCGTTTTCCAGGGTGTACAGCGGTAACGCTGGATCGTGTTTGGAAAAGCCCTTGCGGTTAGCGTACTCGGCCTCTTCTTCCTGCAGCCGGGCGCTGTCGCGCAAGAGGATTTTCACCAGTTCACACGTCGCCGGCGTGGCGTAGATCGGGCCGCGATAGCCGTTGCGCACCAGCACCGGCAGATAGCCGCTGTGATCGAGGTGCGCATGGGTCAGCACGATGGCGTCCAACTCACGCATCGGCAGTTCAAACGAGTCCCAGTTGTGCAAACGCAACTGCTTGTAGCCCTGGAACAGGCCGCAATCGATCAGGATGCGTTGTTCGTCGTGTTCCAGCAGGTATTTGCTGCCGGTGACCGTACCCGCAGCCCCCAGAAAAGTCATGCGCATGGCGGTGCTCCTGAACAATCGATAGAGGCGCTATTGGTCACAGCTTTAGCCCCGGCTGCCGTTGATTTTAGTCAACAACGCAGCACTCAAGCCCACTTCATCACACCGCCAGAACATCGCATGACACCTGGTAGAGAATGTGCTCGGTGGTGCTGCCCAGGAGGCCATGCAGATCATTGTGTTGGAAGCGGCCCATGACGATCACGTCCACTTCATGCTCCAGGGCAAATTCACTCAGGGCCGAGACCGGATGCCCCAGTAAAAAATGCCTACGCTCAGCCGGCACGCCGAACAGGTTCGCCAATTCCAGGAAGGTTTTTTCCAGGCTCCTGCGCAGTTCTTTGCTGAGCTGCGACAGCGACAGGCCACCACCGCCCACATCCCCCAGATAGACTGACGACACCTCATAGGCGTGGACCAGATGCAGCTCAGCGTCGCACTGCAAGGCCAACCCCATTGCCTGGCGGATGATCCGGTCGTTCAGTCCGCTGTTCTGGGCAAATGCGTTGGAAGGATCCACCGCCGCGACCACCTTGCGCGGCAGCGCATGACCGGTGGCCCCCACCAGGTACATCGGCACAGGGCAGTTGCGCAGCAGTTGCCAGTCCAGCGGCGTGAAAAAAGCCCGTTTGAGCAAAGGCTCATGCTGCACCTGCTTGATCAATAAGTCGGGCTGGATCTGCGTGACGTGTTGCAGGATCTGCTTGCGCATGGCATCGGCCCATTCCACCTCAGTGGTAACCCGCAGGCCTCGACGACGCATCTTGTCCGCCTCATCCTCCAACCAATGCAGATGGTCCTGGAGATAGTTCTGCCGCGCCTCTTCCCGCGGCTCCTCTTCAAGCAGCGACAGGATATCCAGTGAGGGGATCAATGCGGTGATATGCAAATGCGCCCCGCTGGCCGCCGCCAGGGCCGCGCCGTGATGAAGGGCGGGAGAATGCCGTTGTGCAGGGTTGAGGATCAGCAGCAGGCGTTGGTACTGGCTCATGATGGGCTCTCCAAAGTCGGGCTCGAACGCTACGGCGCAGCGTCGATGCCACGGGGCGTGTCAGTGGTCATTGCGGCGTCGGCGTCCAGCGCCAGTTCAAGACTTCGGGCAGGTCCTGCCCATGCTCGATGAGGTACAGCTGATGCTTTTCCAGGGTTGCCCAGTAGCGATCCCGGGCGCGCTCCACCAGCGGCTGCAACCGTGGCACGCGCTGGATGACATCAAGCGCCAGTTGGTAGCGATCCAGGTGGTTGATGACCGCCATGTCGAACGGCGTGGTGGTGGCGCCCTCCTCCATGAAACCGCGTACATGGAAGTTGTCGTGGTTATGCCGTTTGTAGACCAACCGGTGGATCAGCGAGGGATAGCCGTGGAAGGCGAAAATCACCGGCTTGTCCACGGTAAACAACCCGTCGAACTCGACGTCCGGCAACCCATGGGTATGCTGTAGCGGGGGTTGCAGGGCCATCAGGTCCACGACATTCACGACCCGCACGCGCAGGTCGGGCACGTATTCACGCAGTAGCGTGACAGCGGCCAGGGTTTCCAGGGTCGGCACGTCACCGGCACAGGCCATCACCACGTCGGGGTCTTCATCGTCCTTGCAGGCGAAAGCCCAGCGGCCGATGCCAATCGAGCAGTGCCGAATGGCCGAATCGATATCCAGCCATTGCCACTCCGGTTGCTTGCCGGCCACGATCACGTTGATGTAGTCACGACTCTTGAGGCAGTGATCGGCAACGGACAACAGGCAATTGGCGTCCGGCGGAAGGTAGATGCGCACCACGTCCGCGCTTTTGTTCGCCACCAGATCGATGAACCCTGGATCCTGATGGGAAAAGCCATTGTGATCCTGGCGCCAGACATGAGACGTGAGCAAGTAATTGAGCGAAGCAATCGGTCTGCGCCAGGGAATCTGGGCGGCGGTCTTGAGCCATTTGGCGTGTTGGTTGAACATCGAATCGACGATATGAATGAACGCTTCATAGCAGGAAAACAACCCGTGACGGCCGGTCAGCAGATACCCCTCCAGCCAGCCTTCACAGACCTGCTCACTGAGGATCTCCATCACTCGACCTTCGCAGTCCAGGTTTGTATCGCCCCTTTCCTGCGCGGCCATCCAGGTCTTGCCACTGACCTCGTACACCGCATCCAAGCGATTGGAGGCGGTTTCGTCGGGACCGAACAGACGAAAGTTGCCGGCCTGGAGGTTGAGCTTCATCACATCACGCACGAAACCGCCCAGCACGCGGGTGGCCTCAGCCTGCACACTACCAGGCTCGGAAAGCGCCACGGCGTACTCGGCAAACCGGGGTAGCTCCAGCGGCTTCAGCAGCAAGCCACCGTTGGCGTTGGGATTGGCCCCCAGGCGCCGATGGCCGGTCGGGGCCAGCTCGGCAATGTCCGGCAGCAGCGCACCGTTGTCGTCGAACAACTCCTGCGGCCGGTAACTCTGGAGCCATTGCTCCAGTTGGGTCAAATGCATAGGCTGGTCGAAATGGCCCAGCGGCACCTGGTGGGCGCGCCAGGTGCCTTCGACCTGCTGGCCATCGACGAATTTCGGACCGGTCCAACCCTTGGGCGTGCGCAACACCAGCATCGGCCAGAGCTGGCGCTCCAGCGCCTGCCCCGACGCACCCATCCGGGCCATGCGCTGGATTTCGCGAATCCTGAGCAACATGCCGTCCAGGGTCCTGGCCAACTGCTGGTGAACAGTTTGCGGGTCATCGCCTTCGACAAAATAAGGATCGTAGCCGTAGCCGTACATCAGGGCCGACAGTTCGTCTTCACTGATGCGCGAAAGCAGCGTGGGATTGGCGATCTTGAAACCGTTGAGGTGCAGAATCGGCAGTACCGCGCCGTCACGCCGGGGGTTGAGAAACTTGTTGGAATGCCAGCTCGCCGCCAGCGCGCCGGTTTCGGCCTCCCCGTCACCGATGACGCAGGCCACGATCAGCTCTGGATTGTCGAACGCCGCCCCGTAGGCGTGGGCCAGGGAATAGCCCAACTCCCCACCTTCATGGATGGAACCGGGAATCTGCGCCGAGACATGACTGGACAATCCGTAGGGCCAGGAGAACTGGCGGAACAGGCGCAGCATGCCGTTTTCGTTCTGCTCCACCGCGGGATAACACTGGGTGAAACTGCCCTCCAGGTAACTCTGCGCGACGATGGCCGGGCCGCCATGACCGGGGCCGGTGACCAGGATCATGTCCAAGTCGTGGGTCTTGATCAGGTGATTGAGGTGCACGTAAATCAGGTTCAGGCCCGGCGTCGTACCCCAATGGCCCAGCAGGCGTGGCTTGATGTGGCTACGTTGCAGCGGCTTGCGCAGCAAGGGGTTGTCCTTGAGGTAGATCTGTCCCACAGCCAGGTAATTGGACGCACGCCAGTAGGCGTCTATACCTTCCAGTTGGTCAGCGCTGAGAAAATCGCTCATCACGTCCTCCGCAGAAAACAGCGTTACCGGTGATGTCCGGCTCGCCATGGTTGATTCTGGAACGCCGGAATGAGCACGACTTGATTTACATCAGAGTCAGGGACATCCGGGTCAGACATCGTTCTGGTTTATTCGTCTGGGGCCGCTTGCCTGTGTGGCGCGCCCCTTCTCAGGAGAATGTTCATGCGTGCCATGGTCCTGCATGCCCCCGGGGCACCTTTGCAACTGGAGGAACGCCCCATGCCGACACCGGCCGCCGGGCAAATGCTGATCAAGGTGCTCGCCTGCGGCGTGTGCCGCACCGACCTGCATCTGTTCGACGGTGAGCTGCCTCAAGCGCAACTGCCCCGGGTGCCGGGCCACGAAATTGTCGGTGAGGTCAGCGCCGTTGGCGCCGATGTGGCCCCGGACTGGATCGGCCGACGGGTCGGCGTGCCCTGGTTGGGATGGACCTGCGGGGTCTGCGAGTACTGCCGCTCGGGCCGGGAGAATCTCTGCGACCGGGCGTTGTTCACCGGCTGTCAGCTGGACGGCGGCTATGCCGATTACACCGTCGCCGACGCGCGTTTCTGCTTCCCCATTCCCGACGCACTGGACGCCGCCGAAGCAGCGCCCTTGCTGTGTGCGGGGTTGATCGGTTTCCGCGCCTTGCAGATGGCGCAAAATGCCCCTCACCTCGGCCTTTATGGATTCGGCGCCGCCGCACACCTGGCGATCCAGGTCGCCGTGGGCCGAGGTCAGCAGGTCTATGCGTTCACTCGCCCCGGTGATGACAGCGGCCAGGCCTATGCCCGATCGCTGGGGGCGAGCTGGGCCGGGGCCTCGGATCAGGTCCCGCCCCACTTGCTCGACGCCAGCCTGATTTTCGCCCCCGCCGGCGAACTGGTGCCGCTGGCCTTGCAAGCCACGGCCAAAGGCGGCTGCGTGGTGTGCGCCGGTATTCACATGAGCGACATTCCTGCCTTCCCTTATCGCCTGTTGTGGCAGGAACGCAGCGTGCGCTCAGTGGCCAACCTGACGCGTGCGGACGGCGTAGCGTTTTTTGAACAGATCCAGCGCACGCCCGTGCACTGCAATGTGACCTGCTACCCCCTGGCCCAGGCCAACCAAGCCCTGGAGCGGTTGAGAAGCGGACAGGTCAACGGTGCCATCGTGCTCATCCCCTGACCGCCAACAGACTGCCCTGCACCGAATACAGGGCCCGCTCCGTCGTGCTGCCGATCAAGCGTTCAAAGCCGGCGCGTTGCGCGGTGCCCATCACCACCACGTCAGCCTGGAACTCCTCGATGAACTCATGGATCACCGGCACGGGCAAGCCGACGACGAAGTGCCGACGCTCGGCCGGTACACCGCAACGCTCGGCAAAGGTGACGAACGCCACGTGCAGCGTTTCTCGCAACGCATCGGCAAAGTCGTCGTCCCAGGCCCCGGCCAGCAACGAAGCTTCCCCATTGAAGGCTGGCGACAGGTCACAGGCATACAGCAAATGCAGCGGCGCATCGCATTGCAGGGCCAATGCCCCGGCGGTCAGGACGATGCGCTCGTTCAAGGCATTGGCCTCGGGGTCCGAGGGGTCCACCGCAGCCACCACTCGACGCGGCAAGCCATGCACCGCCTGGTTGACCAAATGCACCGGTACCGGGCAGTCGCGCAACAAATGACAATCCAGAGGCGTTGCAAAAACACGCTTGAGCAAGGGTTCGAGGGTGACGTCCTTGATCAACACGTCAGGCTGGAACTGTTCGACGTAGCGAAGGATGTCCAACAATGGATGAGTGGTCCACACTACGTGCGTGCTCACCTCCAGCCCTTCTTCCTTGAGCAGCGCCGCCTCCTCCACCATCCAGCGGCGGTAACGGTGCATATAGCGCTGCACGGTGGCTTCGTCGGTTTTTTCACCCCATAGGTGGGTGCGCGCCGGCGGTTGGACAAAGGCACACAAATGCAACTCGGCGCCGCTGGCCCTGGCCAGGGCACAGGCCCGACGCATGGCGGCGGAAGGATGCAGGTCGGGTTCGACGATCAACAGCAGACGCTGGTATTGCCCCATCGCACACCTCCATTGGGTTGTTCACCTCAGAGTCGAGATCTCGCACCCGCGCGTTGCGGCGCGATCTGCAGCGTGCGCCCATCAAGGCCCCAAACGGTTTGATCTGAATCAAGCTGCGGCCAATCGATGAACGAATACATGAGCACTGATCCAGATCAGAGTCGATCGCCGCCGCGAGCGTAGAACAGTATTGAATGCGTAGCTGTTGCCAAACCGCACGCGCCCATCCGACGGAGGATCGCACCATGCTCACTGTCAAAGACCACAACGAACGCGCCGCTGCCCTGTACGCCAGCATCAGCGGCAAACACTGGATCCAGGCGCTCAAGGACGGCCGCCACGTGTTGATCAGGCCCTTGAGGGATGAAGATCGCCAGCGTGAATACGACTTCATCAAGCGCCTGTCACCGGAGTCGCGGCACATGCGTTTCCTGAGCCAAATCAATGAGCCCGGCGCAGCGCTGCTCGATCAGTTGATGGATGTCAATTGCAAGACGCGCATGGCCTACATCGCCCTGGTCCACGACAACGGCCAATTGATCGAGATCGGTGTCAGCCGCTATTGCGCCACCAGCGAACACGAATGCGAGTGCGCCGTGACCGTCGCCGATCCATGGCAGCACCTGGGCCTGGGGACGTTGTTGATGGGACATCTGATCGACACAGCGCGCAAGAACGGCTATCGCCAGATGTACTCCGTCGACGCCGCCAGCAACGCCCCGATGCGGGAGCTGGCCCATAGCCTGGGATTCGAAACCCACAGCGACCCCGACGACACCCGGCAAGTGATCCACCGGATTTATCTATAGCCCTGGAAGCTGGCGCGAGGCCCTGATCCGGCCTCGCCCAGCGTTGACTCCATCATTCCTGCGGCTTGATCGCCAACACACTGCAAGGGGCCCGTTGCAAGATAAGCTCGGCGGTGGTGCCCAAGCGCCTGTCCAGGCCGCGATGCCCAGTAGTGCCCATGACGATCACGTCGATCTGATCATCAGCGGCAAACGTGCAGATGCTGTTCAGTGGCGAGCCTTCAATGAAATGGCGCTGCAGCGGCGCGACCCCATGCCGCTCGGCCAGGGACTCGAACACCTCGTGCTGCGCCTCGCCCAATGCTTCATAGAGCCCTGTGGCCAGGGGAAGCGCGCCCATGCCCATGTCCGAGGCGTAGACCGCCGTCCAGTCGAAGGCGTGCAGCAACTCAACCTGAGCGTTGCATTGCTCGGCCAGCTTCACGGCGGCATCGACGATCCGGTCGTTGAACACCAGGTCCTGATCCTCGCTGCGCAGCACATCGACAATCGCCAGGATCCGTCGAGGCCGGGGGTGGCGTGAGTCCGTGACCAGATGCACCGGTACCGGACAGTCACGCAGCAAACGCCAGTCCAGCGGTGTGAAAAAGATCCGCTTCATCGCCGGTTCCGGCTGCGCGTCCTTGATGATCAGGGTCAATGGCATCTCTTTGACGTATTGCTGCAAGGCTTGGTAAGGATCCTTGCCCCACACCACTTCGCACGTCACCTCGACGCCATGTCGGCGCGCCAATTCAGCCTGTTGCCACAACCAGTGCCGATGTGTCTCCAGATAGCCTTCACGCGCCCTCTTGACCTGGTCTGGCGCGAAGAGACCGGCCACCGAGAGCAGATCCAGATAGTCGATCGCGACGATGTGCAGAGGCAAATCCATGGCCAGGGCCAGTTCGGTGGCGCGGTCGAACGCTGGCGTACGAATCATGGCGTCAGGGGCCAATAACAACAATCGTTGAGTCTGGGACATGGAACACCTCGGGCACGTGGCGGTAGCCACCTAAAGGAATGAGGCTTCCAGAATGGGCGCCTGCCCAAAGCAGGACTTGATCTTCATCAAACTGCTATCACTCTGGCTCACAGATTTGGCAGCGCAAGCCCGGCCCACCACGCCAGCGTCACCAGCACCTGACCGGGAATGACATACCCGGCGAACCCTCGCCCACCGCTGAGCCAGGCCACCACGCATTTGCTCAGGGAATTGGCGCTCAGCGCCATCAAGACCGGCACGGCGATGCCGTTGAAGGGCAACAACCCGGCCTTTGCCAGGGACGCGATGGAGGCTGTCGACGCGTGGGCATCGGCCAGCCCGCTGATAATCGCGGTCACGATCACACCCGCCTGCCCGAATCCGTCGAGCATCGCCGATGACAAAACAGTAATCCCGGTCATCATCAGCGTCACCATCAACGCCAGTTTGAGGCTGAACGCACCGCCCACCTTGATCGGCTCATCGGCCTGCCCTCGAGGAAGGGAGAACATCAGCACACCGGCATAAACCAATGTCATCGAAAGGCCGCACAGCAAGGGGCCCCACATCCAACGCAACAAGGCCGGTTCCACGGTACCGAGGATCAGTGCCATCTGTACCAGGGTCGCCAGGTTGGATAACACGGCGGCAGCACTCAGCACCTTGAGATCGGTCGGCTGCTTGGCGGCGATGTCGCCCATGGCGGCAATGGTCACCGTGGCGGAGGCAAACCCCGAGGCAATCGCGCTAAGGGCGTAGCCGTAGCGAGTACCCAGGGTGCGAACCGCGACGTGCCCCAGCGCCCCCACCGCCATCAACATGACGGTCAGGGTGCAAATGGTGCGCAGGTTGATCGCGTGGTAAGGCCCGAGGAAACGATCCGGCGCCAGCGGTAGCACGACCAGCGCAGCGATCAACAACACCAGGCCATCACGCAGCTCGGCAGTGGTCAACTGGCTGCGGGCAAAGTGGTGCAGCGGCTGGCGGCTGGCGAGCAGCCCGACCATGACCACGCCGATGGCGATCGCCAGTGCCGGGGCACTCACGCAGAGCGCGCCCAAGACCAGGACCGCGAACAGCGCCACTTCACTGGTGATGCCGGGGTCTTTTTCAAGATTTCGCCAATACGCCGTGGTAACCAGCGCCCCCAGTGCAAGCGCGACGAACCCGAGCAATAAAGGCCCGCCGGCTTGAACCGTGACATACCCCAGCAACGAGGTGATAGCAAAGGTCCGCAGGCCGGCAAAGTCGCGCCTGTCGTCCTCGCCTTTGCGCCGCTCGCGTTCGAGCCCCACCAGCAAGCCGATTCCCAGCGCAGCGGCAGCATTGGCAAAGCCCAGGGTTTCGGTCATGACGGCGACTCTAAGACAGTGAAACCCGTTGTACCTGAATTCGGCGTGAAACCCGAGTTTGCTCTGCGCTGGTTCGGCAAAGATTGATCATGATCAACGAGGCGCCTTGTTCGACGCAGCAGCGCATTCGGCTGAGTTTGATACAGATCAAGTGATCGCCACGTGCAGAGGACATGATCAAACCCAGACACCACGCCGAGCGAACGGTCGCCCGGTGCCAACAGGTCCTTGCCCGGGAGGTTTGTCATGTCTACCCAATCACGCTTGATGTTAGTCGTTTCGCCGCTGATGGAACACAGCCCAGCCTTTGATCGGGCGGCCGCCTTGGCCAAGGCCGAAGGCGCCGCGCTGCATATCGTCGCGTTCGACTACCTCGAAGGGCTGGCCACGGCCGGCCTGGTCAACGCACAGGCGCTGGAAGAGATGCGCCTGGGCTACATTGAACGCCATCGGCACTGGCTGGAGGAACAGGCCAGGCCGCTGCGCAAGCTCGGCATCGAAGTCACCACCGAAGTGACCTGGGTCGAGCGGCCGCTGCAGGAGATTCTGATCCACCTCAAGGAGCAGCCGATGGATGCGCTGGTCAAGGCCGTGGACCCTGAATCCTGGCTCTCGCGCCTGATGTTCACCCCTCTGGACGTGCATCTGCTGCGCGAATGCGAAGTACCGCTGCACTTCGTCAACAAGGTCGCCCATGCGCGGCCACGGAAAATCCTCGCCGCCATCGACCCCTTTCATCAAGACGGGCGCTACGAGGGCCTCAACGACCGGATCCTGAGCGAAGCCAACAAACTGGCGCTCAGCTGCGACGCAACGCTGGAGGTCGTCTACGCCTATGATCTTTCGGCCATCACCGCTTCTGAATATGGCTTCGGTAACGGCTCGATGTTTTTTTCCTCGACCCTGGCCCAACAACTCTATGAATCCCAAGGCGACGCCTTCGATGCACTGGCCGAACGCAACGGCATCGCCCCGGAACAGCGGCGCATGATCATGGGCGACCCGGCCAAGGTCCTGGCCAGCTACGCCGCGTCCCATGACATCGATGTGATCGTCATGGGCCGAGTACGCTACGGCACCCTGGACAAACTGATCGGCAGTACCGTGGAGGGGCTGCTGTACAAGATGCCGTGCAGCTTGTGGGTGATTGCGCCGCAGCAGGTCGGCTGATCGCATGATCATTGCAGTTGTCGAGGGCTAGCGGCTTTTCGTGGACATTGGGACAGGGCTGGATGAAGCGACAGGACAACGCCTTACCGGAGCAAGCGCCAATGCCCACGGAAACTTTAGCCTGGTACACGCTAACGACCGAACAGGCACTGAGCCGGCTTGGGACCCATGAGCATGTCGGGCTCAGTGCGGGCGAGGTTCAGGCCCGCCTTGAGCGCGTTGGTCCCAATCGCTTGCCTGCCTCCACCCGACGGCCAGCCTGGCTGCGATTCCTGCTGCAGTTCCACAACATCCTGATTTATGTGCTGCTTGGTTCAGCTGCGATCACCGCAACGCTTGCGCACCTGTGGGATACGGTGGTCATTCTGGCGGTGGTGCTTGCCAATGCGACCATTGGCTACGTCCAGGAAGGCAAGGCCGAAAAAGCGATGGATGCCATCCGGCAGATGCTGGCACCGCGCGCGGCGGTGATCCGTGCCGGTGAACGCTTGAATGTCGCGGGCGAGGAGCTGGTACCGGGCGATATCGTCTTGCTGGAAGCCGGCGACAAGGTCCCCGCTGATCTTCGCTTGCTGCATGCAAACCGGCTGCAGGTCCAGGAAGCCATCCTGACCGGTGAATCCGCTCCCGTAGAAAAGCATACCGAGCCGGTTCGGCGTGAAGCAGCCCTGGGTGACCGTGGCTGTATGGCGTTCAGCGGCACCCTGGTGACGTGCGGGCAAGCCACAGGGCTTGTTGTCGCGACCGCTACATCAGCCGAAATCGGCCGCATCAGCAACTTGCTGTCAGGCGTTGAAACACTGACGACACCGCTGGTGCAGCAAATGAACATTTTCGCCCGCTGGCTGACGCTATTGATTCTGTCAGTCGCGGGTCTTTTACTCGTCTACGGTCACTTTGTCAGGCACTACCCCTTCACCGAGATGTTCATGGTTGTGGTGGGGATGTCAGTGGCCGCGATACCCGAAGGGTTGCCCGCCGTACTCACGATTACCCTGGCGGTCGGGGTTCGAGCGATGGCCCGCCGCAATGCCATCGTCCGGCGCCTGCCGGCCATCGAAACGCTGGGCTCGGTATCCGTCATCTGCACGGACAAGACCGGCACCCTCACCCGCAACGAAATGATGGTCGCGTCGGTGGCCGTCAGTGACCTGACCTTCACCGTCGACGGTGCGGGGTATCAGCCGGAAGGCAACATGAACCTGGAGGATCAGTTGATTGATACCGCCAATCATCCGGTATTGGCCGAGCTAGGGCATGCGGCCAGCCTCTGCAACGACGCCGCGTTGAGACAGCATGAGCGGGCATGGAAGGTCGAGGGCGATCCGATGGAGGGTGCCTTGCTGGCGTTTAGCGCAAAAGCCGGCATCGACCACGAACAAGCACGACGCACGTGGGTTCGCACCGACGCCATTCCGTTCGACGCAAAACACCGCTACATGGCCACGCTGCATCACAATCACGAGCGGCAGGCCACCATTTATGTGAAAGGCGCGCCCGAGCAGATCCTGGCCATGTGCACGCAACAACGCTCCAGCACTGGCGCGGTTGAGCGGCTCGATACCGACTACTGGCACAAACAGGCCAATGCCATCGCCAGTAAAGGCCACCGAGTCTTGGCGTTTGCAATCAGGCCGGTACAGCCCGAACACACCGTGTTGGAATTAGGTGACGTGCAAGGGACACTGACCCTGCTTGGCCTGGTGGGCATGATCGACCCTCCTCGCGCGGAAACCAGGCAGGCCGTCGCACAATGCCAGGCGGCCGGCATCGCCGTGAAAATGATCACCGGGGACCACTCCGGCACCGCCCGCGCCATCGGCCATCAGATTGGCTTGCAAAACCCCGACAGGGTCCTGACCGGCGTCGATCTGGACACCATGAACGACGCCGTGCTGAAAGAAGCGTTAAAGGAGGTGAACATCTTCGCCCGCACCAGCCCTGAACATAAGCTCCGGCTGGTGATGTTGCTGCAATCGAATGGCATGACCGTGGCAATGACGGGCGATGGCGTCAATGACGCGCCAGCACTCAAGCGTGCAAACGCCGGTATCGCCATGGGTGACAAAGGCAGTGAAGCCGCGAAAGAAGCCGCGGACCTGGTGTTGGCCGATGACAACTTCGCCTCCATCGTGGCCGCTGTGCGTGAAGGACGGACGGTCTACGACAACATCAAGAAAGTCTTGAGTTGGACATTACCCACCAACGCAGGCGAGACCATGACCATCATTGTCGCGCTACTGTTTGGCTTTACGCTGCCAGTGACCGCCATACAGATTTTGTGGATCAACCTGATCACCGCTGTGACGCTCGGTATCGCCCTGGCGTTCGAACCGACCGAAGAAAACAGCATGCGCAGACCTCCCCGCTCAAGGCACGAGCCTTTGATCGGCGGCGCGTTGGTCTGGCATATGGTGCTGGTTTCCATTCTTTTTCTTTGCGGGGTCTACGGCATTTTCGCCTATGCCCTCGACCGGGGTTATTCATTGGAATTGGCTCGCACCCTTGCCGTGAACACCTTGGTCGTCATGGAGATTTTCCATCTGTTCTTCATCCGCAATCTCTATGGAACGTCGCTGACCTGGAAGGGCGTTCGCGGTACGAAGGTAGTGTGGGCGACCGTCGCGGTGGTGACGTTGGCTCAATTCGCCATCACCTACGCGCCGCCGCTGCAAGCCGTGTTTGCGACGCAAGCGGTCCCTTTCATGGATGGGCTGCTGATCATCGCGGTGGGCATTGCACTGTTCGCCATCATCGAGATTGAAAAACAGATTCGATTGCGTCTAACCGAGTCCACGCGTGTCGTCGCCTAAGACTCACCCCGGATTTCATTGGGTACCGATACAGCCGCTCAATGCAGGTACTTCAACCCCGCAGCAAGCACCAGTGTCCCCAGGCCTGCCCAACCGGAAAACAGCCATCGCCAGGCAATGGCTCGAGGGACAAAACCCACCCCCCTCACAAACGCCACGCTCATGGCGGCGAACAATGCGCCAGCCAACCCATGATCGACGCTCCCATCGGGGGTAACCATCATGGGAGGATAAAGCGTGCCAGCGAGCATGATGGTGACGGCAACACTCAAGCTCAACCCATGGATGCTCGAAGATGGTTGGACCTCTGACCCTTGTGCCATCACCGCGGTACCTCATCATGTTCAGACGAAGCTCGACCCGCTTCGTTCTCGCCCCACATCGCATTCAAGATCGCCAACAGTAAGGCGAAACCGACTCCCAGCATCCAGGCGAAATACCACATGTCTTTGATTCCTTTGCTGGCCTAGTAGGCTGAATGTTCGTTGGCTTTGATTTGCGCAACGGTGACCTTGCCGCGCATGACGCGATAGGCCCACGAGGTATAAATCACGATCATCGGCATGAAGATCAACGTGGCCCAAAACATGATGGCCAGGCTTAGATGACTGGAGACGCTGTCCCACACGGTAAGACTTGCGGCAGGCATTGTTGATGACGGCATGATGAAGGGAAACATGGAAACGCCCGCGGTGCTGATGACACCGATCACCGCAAGCGATGACGCAACAAATGCCGCCAGCGTGCGGCGCATCATCAACAACATGGCGGCACAGACGGCACCTGCCAAACCAAGCGCGGGCAACAGCCACAGCAAAGGATAATGGCCATAGTTCGCCATCCACGCCCCCGGTTCGCGTACCACGGATTTACTGAGGATGTCGGGTAGCCCAGCGGTATCAACGACCGAGGTAATGCGATAGCCCTCGATCCATTGCAGCCAGATCCCCGCCACAATAAACGAGCACACCAGCACGATCGCAGCGCCCACCGCGCCTTTTATGGCCCTGGACTGAATGCCACCTTCCGTACGATGGGCCAGATACGTACCGCCCTGCAGCGTAATCATGGCGCTGCTGACAATGCCGCTCAGCAGTGCGAAAGGGTTGAGCAATTGCCAAAAGCTGCCGGTGTAGGTTGACACCAGATACTCACTGAAGTGGAACGGTACGCCCTGGAGCAAGTTGCCAAACGCGATGCCGAACACCAATGGCGGTACGGCCCCACCCACGAAAAGGCCCCAATCCCAGGTGCTGCGCCAGGTCGGATTGTGAATCTTGCTGCGATAGTCAAACCCCACCGGACGAAAGAACAGCGCCCAGAGGACCAGAATCATCGCCCAGTAGAATCCGCTGAACGCAGTGGCGTACACCACTGGCCATGCGGCGAACAATGCGCCGCCGGCGGTAATGAACCAGACCTGATTCCCATCCCAATGCGGCCCCACGGTGTTAATGACAACCCGCCGCTCCATGTCATTGCGGCCAACGAATGGCAACAACGTGCCGACGCCCATGTCATGGCCGTCCATGATGGCGAAACCTATCAGCAGGACGCCGACCAGCGCCCACCAGATGATCTTGAGGGTGAAGTAGTCAAGCATGGTGAAGCTCCTTCAACTTGGCGTCGTGGACATAACGGCCTGTGCCGAGGCTGCCGGGCCCTTGGCGGGCGAACTTGACCATCAGGAACATCTCCACCAGCAGCAGCACGGTGTAGAAAACGACGAACCCCGCCAACGAGCCGTACAGGTTATTGACGCTGAGGGTCGAGACACTCATGTGGGTCGGCAGCACGCCGTAGATGGTCCAGGGCTGACGACCATACTCGGCGACGAACCAGCCCAGTTCACAGGAGAGCCACGGAGCAGGCAGCATGAGCAGCGCCCAACGGAGTAACCAGCGGCTTCGTGAGCAAGTCGATTTCAGTGTGCTCCAGAAGGCGAGCGCGAAGAGCAGCAGCATGGCAAAACCCAGGCCTACCATGATTCGAAACGCCCAGAACATGGGGGTGACACGCGGTACGGTATCGTTTACCGCCTTTTCTATAATGGCGGGTGTCGCTTGGTTGACGTCTTCGACATACCGTTTTAGCAACAAGCCGAAACCCAGATCAGCCTTGTATTCTTCAAACGCTTGAAGTGCCGCCAAGTCGCCGCGATTGGCCCTGAGCGCTTCAAGTGCATTGACCGCGGGAATACCGCGCAGGATTCGAGCCCGGTTCTTTTCCTTGATCTCGTGAATACCTGGAATTTGCTTGCTCACCGAGCGCGTTCCAATCAGGCCCATTACCCATGGCACCTCAACTTCCCAGTTATTTCTGGACTCGGCTTCGTTGATGCTGGCCACCAGCGTAAGGCCGGCTGGCGCGGGCTTGGTTTCCCACATTGCCTCCATTGCGGCCAGTTTGGTTTGCTGTGCTTCACCCACCGTGTAGCCGGACTCATCCCCGAGCACGATCACACTCAGCACTGACGCCAGGCCAAAGGCCGCCGCAACGCGAAAGCTACGTTTGGCAAACTCGACATCACGATTTTTCAGCAGATACCAACTCGAAATCGACAGCACGAACATTGAGCCGGTGACGTAACCTGCCGAAACCGTGTGGACAAACTTGGCTTGCGCCACGGGGTTGAAAACCACTGCCCAGAAATCGACCATTTCCATGCGCATGGTGATGTAGCTGAACTCCGAACCCACCGGGTTCTGCATCCACCCATTGGCAATCAGGATCCACAACGCCGACAGGTTCGTGCCAATCGCCATCAGCAGTGTGACCAGCAAATGATGCTGTTTCTTCAGGCGGTCCCAACCAAAAAAGAACAACCCGATCATGGTTGACTCAAGGAAGAACGCCATCAGCCCCTCGATGGCCAGCGGAGCACCGAAGATGTCTCCGACGTAGTGCGAGTAGTACGCCCAATTGGTTCCGAACTGAAATTCCAGGGTGATACCGGTGGTCACTCCCAGGGCGAAGTTGATGCCGAACAACTTGCCCCAGAACCGCGTCATGTCTTTCCAGATGACATTGCCGGTCATCACGTAGACGCTTTCCATGATGACCAGCAGCCACACCATGCCCACGGTGAGCGGTACAAACAGAAAGTGGTACAGCGCAGTGGCCGCGAATTGCAGCCGTGACAAATCCACCAGTTGTTCTGAGATCACTTGCTTGCCCCTTGAGCCGAGGTGGGTCCGCCGAACCTGTCGCTGATGGTGTTCGAGTCGACGCTGACGCGCGAATCCTTGATGAACAGCCACCACAGCACGGTCAACACAACCAGCTTGATCAGTACTGCTGTGAGCAGATGGCGACGTAGTCGTTTATCGGAAATAGTCATGACCCGGCTGTAGCACGGGCCATGCCAAAGGCAAGATCTGATTTTTTATTGATATAAAACAATCAGTTACTTAAACCGATAGGAGTCCTTCGTTTACCTTGGAGAGGAAAAGGCCCTGCCAGACTGCCGGCATGGCAGTCGCTGGCAGTCATTGGCAGTCGGGCTCGTTGGTGCTCAGGCCAGCCCCTGCTCTTTCAAGCGTCGGTACAACGTGCGCTCACTCACACCCAAGTATTTGGCCAGTTCACTGCGGGTCCCTTTGAAGGACGCCACTGTCTGTTCCAAGGTTCTGTTATCGGGTATTGGCGTTAATGACTGAGCCGATATCGCCGCAGTGGCCGGGGGTAGGTGCACAGCGTGAATAACGCCGTCATCGGCGAACAGACTGGCTCTTTCCAACACATTGCGCAGCTCGCGGATATTGCCCGGCCAGGAAAACCGTTGCAGTTGCTCCAGGGCCTGGGGATCGATGGTCAGCCGGCGTTTACCCGCACCGGAGCGTTGCAGGAATGAGTTCACCAGCAAACCGATGTCTTCAAGCCGGTTGCGCAAGGGAGGCAGGTGAATGGGAAAGACGCTGATACGGTAGTAAAGGTCTTGCCTGAACTCACCCTTCGCGACCATTTGCTCCAAAGGCTTGTGAGTCGCAGCCACCAATCTGAAATCCGCATGCTGGGTTTCTACGCTGCCAACACGGCGATAGGTTCCAGACTCAATCAGGCGCAGCAATTTCACCTGCATGGCCAAGGGAACGTCGCCGATTTCATCGAGAAACAACGTACCGCCCTGGGCCGTCTCTACCAGGCCCACCTTGCGCATGGTGGCGCCGGTGAACGCGCCCTTCTCATGGCCGAACAGCTCGCTCTCGAACAAGGATTCGGTCAGCCCGGAGCAATCAACTACAACAAAAGGCCCCGTGGCGCGATCACTGCCTTCATGCACGGCGCGGGCGAACAACTCCTTGCCCGTGCCGGATTCTCCCAGCAACAGTACCGGCAGCATTGATGGCGCTACCCGTTGCAGTTCCAACAGGGCCTGGTTGAAGGCCGGTGAGCGGCCCACCAGCCCTTCGTTGCTGGGCCGCGCCGACGCACTGCGCACCTGGGTGAGACGTTCCACATAAGCGGTAATGACGCCCTGCTCATTCAGGATGGGGCGCAGCTCCACGTCGACATGCTCTGGTCCGCGGGGCGTGTGGTGGATGTGCAGGACCCGATCCGGACCGCGCATCTCCCTGGCCTTTTTCATCGGGCAATTCTCACCGGCCTGGTCGCAGGGGACATCGTAGTGGTGGGAAACCTGATAGCACTTATGGCCAATGAAAGGCTTGTCGGCGCTGCCGAACTGACGCAAGTAAGCCGTGTTCGCCGCCAAGATGTTGTAGTCGGGGTCGAGGACGATCATCGGCTGCGGCTCGTGCTCGAGAAACGAAACCAGGGACTGCACCTGTTCGGGGTGCGGAAGCGGCGTTAACGACGTCTGCAGGGTGTTTGTCATCGTGGCTCCTGTGACTCCATCCCAGACTGAGGTGGCACTGCCACTATGCCAATAAATACTGCCAATGGCAGTGATTTTCCACGCGCGCGGCAGACGCTGCGCCAGAACCTGAAAATAAAACCATAAAAATCAATTAGTTAATTACAAAAATTCGGTTCATGCAGGCATGGCAGATTTATTGCTGTATCCATCCTGTGAGCGGCTCGCAGAGTCCCCAAGGAGACAAGTCATGCCCGTAAAACTGCACGTCGAAGGATTTTTCGATCCTGAAACCCACACCGTCAGCTATCTGGTTCTGGACGAATCGACCCGCCACTGCGCGTTGGTCGACAGCGTCCTGGACTACGATCCCAAATCAGGCCGTACCCAAACCACTTCCGCAGACAGGCTGATCGCCCGAGTGGCCGAACTGGATGCAAAGGTCCAATGGATTCTGGAAACCCACGTCCATGCCGATCACCTCACCGCCGCGCCGTACCTGAAAGAAAAACTCGGCGGCAAGATAGGCATCGGAAGCCGGATCGCCACCGTGCAGGAAGTCTTTGGCACGCTGTTCAATACTGGCGGCGACATGGCCCGAGACGGGAGTCAGTTCGACCATCTGTTTATCAATGACGAGCCGTTCACGCTCGGCACGTTGCAATGCCACGCCCTGCATACGCCAGGCCACACGCCCGCCTGCATGACCTATGTCATCAGCGACGGCAGGGAAACAGCCGCGTTTGTCGGCGATACACTGTTCATGCCGGACTACGGCACCGCACGCTGTGACTTCCCCGGCGGCGACGCTCGCGCACTGTTTCATTCAATCAACAAGCTCCTGAGCCTGCCGGCCAACACCCTCCTCTACACCTGCCACGATTACCAACCGGGTGGCCGCGAGGTGCAGTTCGCCAGCACCGTGGCCGAGCAACGCGCCGACAACGTTCATGTGCGTAACGGCATCAGTGAAGAAGAATTTGTCGCGATGCGCACCAAGCGCGATGCGTCGATGGACATGCCGACGCTGCTCCTGCCATCGGTGCAGGTCAACATGCGCGCCGGGCACTTTCCCGAGCCGGAGTCGAACGGTACACGCTACCTGAAGATCCCCCTCAATAGGCTCTGACGTCCCCATAAGAAAAATACTCATCACGGAGACATTCATGGACATCCGCCACCTTGCGTCCGGCTTATCGGTATCCGAGCAGATTCTTCCCAATCAACTGAGCGAACTCAAAAACAGCGGCTTTCGCGCCATCATCTGCAACCGACCGGATGGCGAAGGCAGTGATCAACCCTTGTTTGCCGAGATCAAACGCGCGGCGCAAGCGATGGGCATCGAGGCGCACTACTTACCTGCCGAGTCCGGCAAGGTTACCGACGAGCAAGGTGTTGCCTTCGGCAAGCTATTTGAATCGTTGCCAAAGCCGGTGTTGGCGTATTGCCGTTCCGGCATGCGTTCGACAACGATGTGGGCCCTGTCGCAAGCCGACCATCAACCTTTGCCGCAGATCGTCGAAACAGCCAAGAAGGCCGGCTTCGACATGAAAGGCGTCATCCGCAGGATTGCCAACAAGGGACGCACACCGGTTGAAGTGGCCGAGGCCGAACATGCCGTGGTCATTATCGGTGGCGGCGCCGCGGGCATCGCGACAGCGTCGAGCTTGTTGGCACGCGAACCAGGCCTGGACATTGCCATCATCGACCCGGCGGACGTGCACTATTACCAACCTGGCTGGACGCTGGTCGGCGGCGGAGTGTTCGAGGCGTCCCGAACGGCCCACACGATGGCTGCGACCATTCCCCGGGGCGTGCATTGGATAAAAGCGGCCGTAGCGGCTTTCGAACCGGAAAAAAACGCCGTCATTCTCGATGGATGCAGGGTTGTCCGATACCAACAGTTGGTCGTGTGCCCCGGTCTCAAGCTGGACTGGCACGCCATTGAAGGCTTATCGGAAACACTGGGGCGCAATGGCGTCACTTCAAACTATCTGTATCACCTGGCCCCCTATACCTGGCAACAAGTACAGCAACTGCGCAGTGGCCGGGCCATTTTCACGCAACCGCCCATGCCGATTAAATGTGCGGGTGCCCCTCAAAAAGCGATGTATCTCTCTGCCGACCACTGGAAGCGTCAAGGGCTGCTCAAGCATATCGAGATCGATTTCTGCAGTGCCGGCACGGTGCTGTTCGGCGTTTCTGACTACGTGCCGGCGCTGATGGAATACATCAAGGCCTATGGGATCGACCTGAGTTTCGGTAGCACGCTGACTCGCGTAGACGGGCCGGCGCAAACAGCCACTTTCAGCTGCGTTAAGTCCGATGGCAGTACTCACCTGGTGACGCACGACTTCGACCTGCTGCATGTGGTGCCACCCCAGATTGCGCCGGACTTTATCCGCATCAGCCCCCTCGCCGACGCGGCGGGCTGGGTCGACGTCGACCCCGACAGCTTGCGTCATAAAACCTGGACGAATGTTTACGCGTTGGGAGATGCCGCCAACACCAGCAATGCCAAAACCGCGGCCGCAGCGCGCAAGCAAGCGCCCGTGGTCGCCCACAACGTGCTGGCGGCAATGGGCAAGGCCAAAGGCAGCGCCCATTACGATGGCTACGGTTCCTGCCCGCTGACGGTGGAACGGGGCAAGATCGTCCTTGCTGAATTCACCTATGGCGGCAAGGTTGCCCCCAGTTTCCCGTCCTGGCTGATTGACGGCACCCGACCATCGCGGCTGGCGTGGCTGCTCAAAGAGCGGATTCTTCCACCCCTGTATTGGAAGGGCATGCTCAAGGGCCGTGAGTGGTTGGCAAAACCAGAGCTGGCAGACCTATGAAATCCACGCTGACCGCCAGGAGACCGAGATGATTGCAGTCTTGCTGCTGGGCTTGACGGTGGGCGTGATCCTGGCGCTGACCGGCGCGGGCGGAGGCATACTCGCGGTCCCGTTCCTGGTCTTTGGCGTGGGATTGAGCATGGCCGAGGCCGGGCCGATTGGTTTGCTCGCAGTGGGCTTAGCCGCCACCCTGGGCGCGGTGATGGGCCTTCGAAACGGCATCGTGCGCTATAAAGCTGCGCTTCTGACCGCCGGCGCGGGGATCGTTTGTTCCCCCCTTGGCCTTTGGTTGGCTCAACGGACACCCAACGGCCCCTTGACGATCATGTTTGCCCTTTTGCTGATGTACGTGGCATTCCGGGCCTTTCAAAAATCACTGCATTCTCGCGCCGGAGCAAAGCTACCCGGCACGCGCAAACCACCGCCCTGCGTCTTGGATGAGAACCGAGGCAAGCTGAACTGGACCGGCCCCTGTGCCTGGGCGCTCACGGCTTCAGGCGTAGTCGCAGGGGTGCTTTCCGGCTTGCTCGGAGTCGGCGGCGGTTTCGTCATGGTCCCGGCGCTCCAGCGCTACACCAATTTGAGCACGCAGTCGGTGCTCGCCACCTCTCTGACGGTGATTGCACTGGTTTCCATGTCAGGGGTTGTGGCGAGTTCGGCGGCCGGCCACTTGCAATGGGCGGTAGCCGTGCCATTTTCCATTGGCGCAATCATCGGCATGGGCGGCGGGCGCCTGATCGCGGCCCGGCTGCCGGAACCCTACCTGCAAAAAGGCTTTGCCCTTTTGTCTACGCTGGTGGCGATGGCCCTCCTGGTGAAGGCCCTGGGTTGAATATCAACGATGATGTACCGGAGAACACTCATGAATGTTGACTGGCTCAACTTCACACCTTGGTCATCCCTGGCCGGCGGCATGCTGATAGGCCTGGCTGCCAGCCTGTTCGTCGTCGCCAACGGGCGCATTGCCGGCATCAGTGGGCTGATCGGCAGTCTCCTGCAGCGTGGTAGCGAGGGCGTCGGCGAGAAAGCCCTGTTTCTGCTGGGCCTGCTGGTTGCACCGCTTTTATGGGGGCTGTTTGCCACGTTGCCGACGATTGAGTTCCACAGCGGCTGGATCGGGCTGGTCGTCGCCGGTCTGTTGGTGGGTATCGGCACCCGCTATGGCTCGGGCTGCACCAGTGGCCATGGGGTATGCGGCCTATCCCGCCTTTCACCGCGTTCAATGATCGCCACGGCATGCTTCATGTTCAGTGGTTTCGCGACGGTATTTGTCCTGCGTCATGTGATAGGGGCCTGAACATGCTCAAACTGACCGCATTCATAGCCGGCCTGTTGTTCGGCTTGGGCTTGCTCCTGGCGGGCATGGCCAACCCGACAAAAGTACTGGCCTTTCTGGATCTGACTGGCGCCTGGGACCCTTCCCTGGCCCTGGTGATGATCGGGGCGATCGGCGTTGCCATCGGCCCACTGACTTGGGCACGCCAGCAGTTCCGTTCACTGCTGGGAAGCCCTATGCAGTTACCGGTCAAGCGTGAGCTGGACCCGCGCCTGATCGGCGGTAGCCTGGTGTTCGGCATCGGCTGGGGAATAGCGGGTATCTGTCCCGGCCCCGCCGTGGCGATCCTGCTGACCGGACACTGGCAAATCCTTGTGTTCATGCTAGCCATGCTGGCTGGCATGTTGTTGTTCACGGCGCTGGAGACCCGGCGCCCCCATTGATCGGGAGATCAGCATGAATGCCAATATCGGAACCATCGACCGTAGCCTGCGCATCATCATTGGGCTTGTACTCATCGCCTTGAGCCTGACCGGCGTGATCGGCTTGTGGGGCTGGATCGGCGTGGTGCCGTTGGCCACCGGCATTTTCCGCTTCTGCCCGGCCTATCGGTTGCTGGGCATCAGAACCTGTAAGCGTTAATGAGACAGGCACTGCCCCTTCCGTCGTAGGGGCACAACGCCCCTGCAAGCACACCTCAAGGCTCACCGTCATGACTCATTCGAGCGCCGGCCAAGTAGACGTCGTCATTGTCGGCGGGGGGCAATCCGCCTTGGCGGTCGCCTACTTCCTGCGTCGCACCCCATTATCGTTTGTCATCCTCGACGCCGAGCAAGCGCCCGGGGGCGCCTGGCGACATGGCTGGAATTCGTTGCGCCTGTTTTCTCCGGCCACCTGGAGTTCGATTCCTGGCTGGATGATGCCGCCTACGCAAGAGGGCTATCCATCGCGCAACCATGTCATCGACTACCTTCAACAATACGAACAGCGCTATCGATTTCCGGTGGAGCGCCCCGTGCGGGTCACTCGCGTGGAGCGTACGCAGACGGGTTTGCGGGTGTGTTCTGACCACAGGCATTGGGATGCCAAGGTGGTGGTCAGCGCCACCGGCACGTGGAGCAACCCTTACATCCCGCACTACCCGGATGCCGAACTGTTCGCCGGGCAACAATTGCACTCGGCCCACTACGTCCAGGCGCAGCCGTTCGCGGGCAAGCGCGTGTTGGTGGTGGGAGGCGGCAATTCCGGGGCGCAGATACTGGCTGAGGTTTCCAACGTCGCACAGACCACCTGGGTGACGCCCGTCGACCCCTTGTTCTTGCCCGACGACGTGGATGGGCGCGTGTTGTTCGAGCGCGCCACCGAGCGCTGGAAAGCCCAACTGGAGGGACGCATCATCGAGCAGCCCGTGGGTGGGTTGGGTGACATCGTCATGGTCCCGCCCGTGGTCGATGCGCGGGCGCGCAACGCACTCGAATCCGTGCGGCCTTTCGAGCGCTTCACGCGAAACGGCGTGATCTGGGCCGATGGCTCCGAGTCCGCGGTGGACGTGGTGATCTGGTGCACCGGCTTCAGACCCGCCCTGCAGCACCTCGATACCCTGGGAGTGATCAACACCGAAGGCCGTGTCGAGGTCCAAGGCACCCGCTCGACGCTAGAACCCCGGCTATGGCTGGTCGGCTATGGCGAGTGGACAGGTTCGGCTTCCGCCACGTTGATCGGCGTCACCCGCACGGCCCGCAGCACGGTCAACGAAATCACCGCCGTCCTTGTCGATCAATCGGTTGCCTAGCCCGGCTACACCTCTGGAGGTGTGGACATGAACGAAATGACTGCGCGCTGGCCGCAGCGTAATCCCCGCCTTTTTTTGGCGGCGGCCGTGCTTGTCTGGTTCGGCATGTACGAGGTCCTGACTCCCGTTTCAGAGTTTCTGGTCGCCACGCTGCCTGTTGATCGTGATAGCCGCTTGGGGGATGCCTTACAGTTCTTTCTCTATGACACTCCCAAGGTGCTGATGCTGCTGACCGGCATCGTGTTTTTAATGGGCATGATCAACACCCACTTCACACCTGAACGCACCCGCGCAATATTGGCGGGGCGCAGCGCGGGCATGGCCAATGTCATGGCGGCGTCACTGGGCGTGTTCACTCCGTTCTGCTCCTGCTCTGCGGTTCCTCTGTTCATTGGGTTTGTCCAGGCAGGCGTACCGTTGGGGGTGACCTTCTCGTTTCTCATTTCCGCCCCCATGGTGAATGAAGTCGCGTTGACGCTGCTGCTGGGCTTGTTTGGCTGGAAAGTTGCGCTGCTGTACCTGAGTCTCGGTTTGTTTATCGCGGTGGTCGCAGGCTGGATCATCGGGCGTTTGAAAATGGAGGACTACCTGGAGGATTGGGTTCGTGACATGCCCAAGGTCCAGGCATCCGCTGGAGACGCGAGCATGCCGCTGCATGAGCGCATGCAAGCCGGGTTCAGCAGCGTGCGTGAAATCGTCGGGAAAGTATGGCCTTACATCCTCGCGGGCATCGCCATTGGCGCTGGAATTCATGGCTATGTGCCTGAAGACTTCATGGCCAGTTTCATGGGTAAAGAGGCGTGGTGGTCTGTCCCCGCGGCGGTCCTGATCGGCATACCCATGTACATCAATGCCGCCGGAATCATTCCCATTGTCCAGGCGCTACTCGGCAAAGGTGCAGCGCTGGGCACCGTTCTGGCCTTCATGATGAGCGTCATTGCCCTCTCCCTCCCTGAAATGGTGATTTTGCGCAAAGTGCTCAAAGTCCGCCTGATCGCCACATTCATTGGCGTCGTCGCCGTCGGCATTCTCGTCGTCGGTTATGTGTTCAATTTGGTTCTGTAGGTCCACCTGTCGAGGTTTCCCATGAAAGACATCAAGGTGCTAGGTACCGGTTGCTCCAACTGCAAATCGACGATCGCCATCATCGAGCAAGTCGCTCAAGCGAAAGGCGTCCCTGTGAAGGTGGAAAAAGTGGAGGATCTGCGTGAGATCATGAGCTATGGGGTTATATCCACACCCAGTGTTGTCGTTGATGGCAAGGTCGTTCATTCCGGAGGCATCCCAAGCCGGGATAAGGTTGAGCTGTGGCTTGGCGCATAAACTGGCTGACAGTCGGCAGCTGCTGTGAGCGGGCCTCTGGCAAGACGGGCCTCCCCGCGCTGCGCCACCCATGATAGTTTCTCTGCTTTCAGTCGCAGGTCTGACCGCCGGCCTCTCTGTTGCGCTACTCCTTGCGCGGTCGGAGTGACTCCCGCCAGTAAACAATGAGATACGACTCATGAGTAAAACGCCCTATGCTCCGCCCAGGGTCTGGAAAAACGAGGCCCCGTCCGGCGGCCATTTCGCCAGCATCAACCGCCCGATTGCCGGGCCGACCCACGAAAAGACACTGCCGATCGGCAAACATCCGTTGCAGCTCTATTCGCTGGCCACGCCCAATGGCGTGAAGGTGACCATCCTGCTGGAGGAGTTGCTGGCGCTCGGGCATGCCGGCGCGGAATACGACGCCTGGCTGATTCGCATCAACGAAGGCGACCAGTTTTCCAGCGGCTTTGTCGAGATCAATCCCAATTCAAAAATCCCGGCTTTGCAGGATCGCAGCGTAGAGCCGCCCGTCCGCGTCTTCGAGTCCGGTTCGATCCTGCTTTACCTGGCGGAAAAATTCGGCGCCTTCCTGCCCACCGACCTGGCCGGCCGCACCGAAACCCTGAACTGGCTGTTCTGGCAGATGGGTGCAGCGCCCTACCTGGGTGGCGGCTTCGGGCATTTCTACGCCTATGCGCCGGAAAAGTTCGAGTACCCCATCAACCGCTTCACCATGGAAGCCAAGCGTCAGCTGGATGTCCTGGATCGGCGCCTGGGCGAAAGCCAGTACCTGGCCGGCAACCACTACACCATTGCCGACATCGCGGTCTGGCCCTGGTACGGCCAACTGGTGCGCAACAACGTCTATTCAGCCGCCGAGTTTCTGTCTGCACACGAGTACACCCACGTGCAGCGCTGGGCGGAAGAAATCGCCCAGCGGCCTGCGGTCATCCGTGGGCAACGGGTCAATCGGACGTGGGGCGATGAGGCGAGCCAGGTGCCGGAGCGGCATCAGGCTGAAGATTTGGGCTGAACCTGCCCTGTCGCTACCGGCAGCCTAGAAACCGATTTGGCCGATTGCGCCCTAGAGTCTCCAGTCTCGAAGGCGCAATGGCCCAGGTTCCCTTGCCTGGATGGCGACTAATCGTAGAACGGTTCAACCGCCGCGCGGCTGCCGACAAAAAAGCTGTCCGCGACCAGGCGCAGCGGCTGCAAGTCCACGTCGCTGGTTTTGTCGGCAATCAGCTGTTGAAAATGGCGATACACCGCCGCGTACTCACCCTCGTGCGAAACGGCCTGGCGCACACCGTCAATGCTCAACAGTGCACCGCCGTTGTCCAGGCGCAAGACGCCTTCGCGACAGCGAATCTCGATGCTCCAGAGCTCATCATGGCCGTGGTCGAAATCAAACTCCGCGCGGACATCGAGATGGCGCGCGTCGGACATCTTGATGCTGGCGGCGATGGGCGACTGGCAGTTGCTCGGAACCCGCAGTTCCGCAGACTCGACGAACAACGGCAGCGCCAGCAGATGGGTCGCAATCGACAAGGCATTGATGCCGGGATCAAAGACGCCCAAGCCGCCGGGTTGCCAGATCCACGCCTGACCGGGGTGCCATTTGCGCACGTCTTCTTTCCAGTCGATCTTCACGCTTTCCAGGGTGCGGGTGGCCAGCCAGTCACGAGCGACTTCGATGCCGGGCGCGTAACGCGAATGCCAGGCGAACAGACCGCTGACGCCTTGCGCCTGGATCTGATCCACCAACACCATCGCCTCACCCAACGTGGCGCACGGCGGTTTTTCGACCAGCACGTGTTTGCCAGCGGCCAGCGCTTGCTGCACCAACGCGAATCGACCTTGCGGTGGCGTGCAAAACGCGATGGCGTCGACCTGCGGCCCCTTGTCGAGCAGTTCGCCCAAGGACCGGAAATTCTCTACGCCGGGGCAAGGTTGCCCTTGCGTGGCGACAGACACCAGCTGGAACGCGGGGTTGGCGAGGATAGCGGGATGGTGTTGATCCTGGGCAATCTTGCCGTAGCCCACCAGACCGAGACGAATCGGTTGCATCAATGACTCCAGTTTTTGTCTTTATGATGGGTCAGCAAACTAGACGTAAATCGCGTGGCGGACAATGGGTTGTCGAGCCTTCGCAAGTATTTCAAGCCTGCTCCTGTTCGCGCCGTTGTTCGCGGGCAGCCGTCATGACATTCGAAATCCGGCCGAAAAACGGCTTCAGGCGCTCACGGGGTGCATCGTGTTCCACCACCAGGGCGGCGACCTCTTCACACGCCGCCACTTGATAGTGAGCCACGCTGGACAGCTTTTCATTGGTCACGGCCGCCACCACCTGACCGCTCGCGGCGACCACTGCGCGCTTGAATTCTGCGTCCTCCAGACCGAACGCCGTGACGCCGTTGTCCGGGTCAATGGCGCAGGCGCCGAGAAAGCACACGTCAAAACTGAATTGGCGCAATTGCTGTACCGCCGTCAGCCCGATCGCGCCTCCCGCCACCGGGTTCAAACGGCCGCCCAACAGGATGACCTCGGCATGAGGCAGCTTCATCAACTGCACCGCAATCAATGGCGAATTGGTCGTGAGGGTCAACTGCAGTTGCGGGTCGATGGCGCAGGCGATGGCCAGGTTGGTCGAACCGGCATCGATGAACACATGCTGGCCGTTTCGCAGCAACGAAGCCGCCGCGTGCCCAAGACTGTGCTTACGCGCGGGGTCTTGCTGCACCCGAACGTCCAGCGGCCCTTCAGGGCCGGGTAACAGGATCGCGCCGCCGTAGACGCGTTTGCACAAACCTGCCGCCGCCAAGGCGCCCAGGTCGCGCCGGATCGAGTGTTCGGAGACATTGAATTCGCTGGCCAGATCAGCGGCGATCACCCGGCCGTACTGGGCCAGACGCTGGCGGATCAGTTGCTGGCGTTCGCCGGGAAACGCTTCGTTAGGTGAAGTCATGGGATTAACAACCTGCATGAACGAGCATAAATAATCACAAACGAGCAAAATATGCCGACTATTCAGCGAGGCGTCAAATCGAAGGTTGGCGAGGTTGGTGTACAGGGTTGAGATAAATCCTACGGCATAAGCGAGCCGCGCTATGCCCTCTGGCAACAAGAAAAAATCGACAAGTTCCCTGCCCAGCGAGACAAGGCCCTGATCGAGTCCGGCGTAAGGTTCACCAATGGCTACTGGCAGCGAACCTACAACCTGCAGGACGGTGACCTACAACAAGCACCGACCAGGGGCGAAAAAACCGAATTCGCCGGAGCCACACAACACTCGGCGCGATGCGCAAAGGAACTGTTTAGTTGAGGCAGCTAAAAAGCTTGGAGTAGATGCTTGGCCTGAAGAAATGGGAATTATCTGACACGGCGCATTCGACAAGTCATGAAAGGCAACATGGCCGGTTGATGACCTTCAGCATGGACAGCAATCGTGTGTTCACCGCTGGGCACCGCAGCATCGCTTGCGGGCGACACGACCACTATCTTACCGGTATCGATCACGTACCGTGCCGACACTACTGAGTAACCCTAGACCAGATAGATAGCAGTTTGATATCTTCAGGTTCTTGGAACTTTTGGAAATGGAACTTCATGAAGATTTTCTCAGCTCTGGGTATTTGCACCCTCACAGTATCGCTTGTGGGCTGTGCTGCGTTGGAAGTGAAACCCTATCAGCCCGCGCCTGATGGCGTTTCTATTGTCAAAAATCAATACGGCAGTTACAGCGTAGAGTCCATTAGGATCACGAAGGCAGGCCCGCAGGCGGGCACTGATGCACTTCAGTTCTGCTTTGCGCAGAATGTGCCTGGGATTAACGGCACCCCGTTGCTCAACCCATCCAAGACCAGAATCACTGTTCAGGGTAAGGATCAGGTAACATTCATTGTCCCAATGACGATGGGTACTCCTCTAAGTTATGTAATAGTCTTTTCCCTGACTCAAAGCCAGTCTGCTATAGGTCAAATTTACGAATTCACGAATCTAAAAATTAGAGGAACGTGGACTGCTAATGAAGCTCCCCTGCCGGGAACGAGTGAGGCAAACCAATACGTCGATAGCGCCCGCGCCAAAGCAGAAAGCATCAGCAGCGCCATCAGTAGCTGCCTTGCGGCGGAGGCATAGCTCAGCCGCTTTCTGTTCCATGCAGAACCCCGCCAAGTGTTTTTTTGTGTCTAAGCATGGCGCGGTGCGCAAACCAATGCCAAGCCACCGTCCAGATCACCGCTGCTGCTGATCGGACCGGTACGCTTGACACCAAAACCGCGGAAGGCAGCCGAATCAATGGAATCGGCAGACAGCAGTTTCTCCCCTGAGCGCCGGTGAAATGTAGTGTTCTTTACGGGTCGATTTCGATCAGTCGTGACAGACAGGAGCCGGCCATTAGCGGACGAAATAGTTGAGCGCCGGTCTACGAGTTGCAAACGTGGACCGGCGTCTCATCCTCAAATATCTAGGTTCGATAGGTAGTCTCTAGTTTTCTGGGAGTACTCTTTGGCTTGGGCATCTTGGAATGATATTCCAACTTTTGCACCAAGCTTGTTAGCGTCCAAGCAATACATTGGCCCCTCTGCCCAAATGATCTCATCATCGATCAGATTTTGAAGTAATGCTTCCCCAACCCTACCCTTGAGCATCCTGAAGTGGTCAATCTTGTCACGGAAGCGGGCGAGTTGGCCTTTGCTGTGAGAACGAAATGCCATAACCAATCGCCGGAGGGTGCGTAATCCCTCTGAGACATGAGCTGCTTCTCCCTGCCCATCTGTGATATTGAAAGAGGTCCATGGGTAAGCTTCAGAGCCGGGCCAAGAGACTCTAAAAATTGCTGTAGGTCTTACTATCGGCGCTGAAACACTGTTTCCAGCGAGTAGCTCTTGCGCCTCCAAAAGCACTACCTCCTCAGTGCTTTTTGGATCGGTTTTCACAACGACTTGATCGCAGGTGAGAAATAGTTGTTGGCATTGCACGATAGCTGGAGAAATAAGTTCCAGCTGACCTCCGAGGCCCAACTGAACGTTAGTGTGTTCACAATCTATTGATACACCAGATACTTTCCGCCCCAGAGTAATCAATCCCTCCGCAGGGGAATTCAATACGTAGGAGTTCGACCGCCCACTATCTCTTTCAACTATTATTTCGCTCGCCAATGTATCATCTGCATTTTCACTTATATACAGTCGCACCTTATCCCCAGTGGTAGCTTTTGAAACTACAGAATCAAACAGGAAGCCTAAATGCTCCGCAGGTGCGTTGCTCTGCCCATCATCGAAAGCCAGGTAGAAATCAAATAGGAATGGATTTGCAGTGTGCTTTGCTGAAGAGATATATTTTTCTGCACTTTCTCTTACATTTTTAAGCTCGCTCTTAAGAGCTGCGGCAATGATAGCAGCTTCAAAAACGGAACTGGAGGCACCTTTGCCATCTCCGTTTAAAAAAGGATGCTGAGGCAGTAAGTTCTTAACTGCATGCTCGTAAACCGCTACATGTTTTTGTGCCACGACATCGGGAACAGGTGGTGCAGGCAAATTAAGCATCTTGCAAGCCAGCCGATGTAACTGCTCTTCCGGCGTATAAAGATCTTCAGGAAAGTCCGGATGGGCATTCTTAAGCTGAATTGTTAGCTTACCCGCTTCTCGGCTCAAAATCTCACTAGCAAGACTAGTGAGAACCTCGCCCTCAAGCACTCTCCGCATGTCCTCATTGATTCGAGCAGGATTTTGTTCGGCCGCGATCACCTTTGCCACCGCGTCCAGTACGGGCGCATAGCCAACAAAACGATCTGCATCAGCCTGAGACAACCTACTTATCCCGGATATTACCTCTGTAACTGCCTCATCATAAACTTTTGCATGATTGGCCAGAGAAGAAGATAAATGCGGATACTCCAATAAATCATTTTGAGTCATGTGCGAAAGAGCAACGAGCCTTGCCATTACGAACTTCTTCGCTTGCTCTGTATCAAAAAATTCAATGTCAAAAATAGGAGCTGCGACCCCCGAGTTTTCATTTATTAGTAGCCACGCTTCTTCTATTATCCCAACTCGACCAAGCAAAACAATCGGCGCGCTACCTTTTGTTGCAACCTTTGCTACGTCGGCAAGAAAATCTTCGAATCCAGATTGGGTCACTCGCAATCTAGCTTCATCGAGAGCGTCTATTACAATGGTTGTAGTACCCTCTGACCACGCGGCGAGAAGATCTGTATATACTAGCCCGCCTATTAGATAATTCCCTGCAACAGTGGACGCCTCTGCCAAGTCGAGATAGACAGCACCAGTTAAAGCGCATATTTCCTTTGCGTGTGTTGATTTACCTACCGCACCTGGTGCCGCAATCAGCCAAACACTCTGGCTTAAATCTGAAAAACCGGACCGCGGAACAACATTTGCAGGAACGAATGACTTCATTGGTGTCAGATCGCCATACCAACCGGGGAGATCCAACGAGTTTTGCCGTTTTATTACGCCGGCTAAATGAGTTGACCAAAATTCACTGAACGAATATTCCATTTCCTTCCCCACGTATGATGTCAAATTGACAGTCGGCTGCAGCTCGCAGAGAACATTATCAGTTTTACGAACTTATGCCAGCGTTATGCCATTACCTACATCGAAGGTCGTACACCACCTCAAACGCACTCTGTTTGGGCTGGTAGACGGGCCTGAGCGACTGCTATTGGCTATTGTGTTGAAAAAGTCGCTCCTTCCAGGCTGCGCACGTACTGACTGCTGAAAATTCCTTTTCTTGCGCGCATCTACGCGAAATCTGAACCCGGAACCCTCTGCTCAAAGCGAAGATTTCAAGCTCAGACGCGTACTTTTCTGCCGTGGAAACCATGGTCGACTTTTTCAACAGAATCGGCCGAAAGCAGTCGGTCGCGGCTGACCACTATCGAGCCAAACCTATCGGTCGCGGACAGCGAGTGCTTGGGGGAGAATTGTCCCGGCATTGACTAATCCAATTCAGCATCTACAGTGATGGCCATACGATTTCACGGTAGGGACATCATGCAGATCGAGCGCGTTGAGATTCAAAATTTCAGACTGCTTCAGAACGTCGACCTTGGCCTAGAAGACGGCACGACGCTGATCGTAGGACGCAACAACTGCGGCAAAACCTCCATCGCTGAGGTGTTCCGCCGGCTCCTTTCAGACCGGACTCCCTCATTCAGGCTTGAGGATTTCTCCCTGGGAAGTCACGAAGAGTTTTGGACGGCATTCAATGCGTTTCACGGCGGAGTAGCTCGCTCCGACGTTGCTGCCATGCTTCCCGTTGTAAGGGTCACATTGGACATTTCCTATGACGTAGGTGCTCCAGACTTGGGGCCGCTGAGCGAATGCATAGTAGACCTAGATCCAGATTGTTCTTGTGCGCGCATCGTCTTGACGTATGGACCGCGTGCGACAGGCCTTGAGTCGCTTTTCGCGGAAATGAATGTCCCCGACGCTGAGCAGGAGGATCAACGTCCTAGCTTCTTCAGCCTGATCAAAAAACGTTTGGCGGCGGCCTACGAGCCCCGTCTGGAAGCGATTGACCCCAACGATCCTACGAACCGAAAGGACCTCGACCTAAAATCACTCACTACGTTGATCCGCGGCGGATTCATCAATGCGCAACGGGGCCTAGATGACGACACACACCGAGAGCGCGATGTTCTTGGGAAGGTGGTGGAGGTGCTGTTCCAATCGGCATTGACTGACCCCACAGATCCCGAGAAACGGACCACAGCCGAACAGCTCCATGGAGCGGTGGAGAAAATTCAAAAGGAATTGCATGACGGTTTCAACGCGGGACTGACTTCGCTGCTCCCTACGTTCGAGCTTTTCGGCTACCCAGGGTTAGATGACCCAGGCCTCACCACGGTGACGACCTTCGATGTCGAGCGCCTGCTTAAAGACCACACGCAGGTTAGATACCGGGGTGTAAACGGCCTAACCCTCCCGGAAAGCTACAATGGACTCGGCGTCCGCAACCTGGTGTACATACTTCTGCAATTATTGAAATTCTTCAGGGAGTTCCAAGCTACACCGGCAGCAGCAAGCGTACACCTCATCTTCATTGAAGAGCCTGAAGCTCATTTGCATCCGCAAATGCAGGAGGTCTTCATCCGACAATTACATCTCATCAAGGACGCGTTCGAGCAGCAACTGAATGACAGCCGTCCTTGGCCAGTGCAGTTTGTAATTTCCACCCACTCTCCACACATGGCCAACGAAGCGCGCTTCGAGACCATGCGTTACTTTCTCTCGGTGACCAACGAAAACGGGATCCGGCAGTCCAAGATCAAAGACCTGAGGCAGGGTATGCGCGGGGCTCCCGCACCGGACAGAGATTTTCTATATCAGTACCTGACGCTCACCCGCTGCGACCTATTCTTTGCAGACAAAGCCATCTTGATCGAGGGGACATCAGAGCGCTTGCTGCTGCCAACCATGATCGCCAAAACTGACGCGGCGGCGGTCGGTGAGCCTCAGCTGGCAAGTCAGTATTTGACGGTTATGGAAGTTGGCGGCGCGTATGCACACCGGTTCCATGACCTGCTTACTTTCTTGGAACTGCGTACGCTGATCGTGACTGACATTGATTCCGTTAAGCCGAACGCAGATAGAAAACGAAAAGCCTGTCCTGTTGCTGAGGGGCTGTACACGAGCAATGCCTGCCTCAAAGACTGGTTTGAGGCCGAAGTCACTCCTGCCCAACTACTGGCGAAAACACCAGCAGAGAAGACCAGAGGGTTAACGCGTCTCGCCTACCAAATTCCGGAAGGGGTTGAACCAGGGCCCTCAGGCAGAAGCTTTGAGGACGCATTTATCCTGGCGAACCTTAATCGATTCGAGCTGGGCCAGGGTGATGTTGCATCCCTAGCTTACGAGCATGCAGCAGACCAGAAAAAGTCAGCCTTCGCATTGAACTACGCGATCGATGATACGAACTGGAGCGTACCTAAATACATTGCTGAGGGATTACGTTGGCTTGCAGTTGGGGCGTCGGTCGTCGATGCCCAAATGGCTGCTCGGGCCATGGCCGCAGTGGTTGAAGCTGCTGGCGAGGCAGTGGCCGCTGAAGGGGAGCAAGGCGATGCCTAACAATCACGAAAGCCCCGCGGACAGAGCCGGGCGGGAAGCGTTGGAACGTATGTTCGCCTGTTTGGAAGAAGGTCAAAGCTTTCGCCTGGAAGCAGGTGCTGGAGCTGGTAAGACGTACTCACTGGAGAAGGCTCTGAGCCGATTGATTGAGCACAGAGGTCAGGCATTGATCCGGGAGCGTCAGCAAGTCGCGTGTATCACTTACACCAATGTGGCAAAAGACGAGATCATCTCTCGGTTCCAGGCGCACCCTGCGATCCGAGCCGAGACCGTGCATGGTTTCTGTTGGTCATTGCTCAGAGATTTTCAAACATCACTGAGAGAATTCCTTGGTGCTGAATCTTTTTGGCGAGAGCGCCTTGAAACGGTTGGTGGCGTAGGCAATAGGCGAATCCATTACGAAATGGGTATTCCACGCGTATCCGAGGACGAGGTCTCGATTCGGCATGAAGATGTCCTGACCTTGATGGTTCAGGCGCTTCCGTCTCCGAAGTTCAGGGCCGTATTGACCTCCCGATATCCCATCCTCTTTGTCGACGAATATCAGGATACGGATGAACACTTTGTCGGAGCACTGAAATCGTGGTTTCTAGATCGCGGTGAGGGGCCGATGATTGGTTTATTTGGTGACCATTGGCAAAAGATTTACGATGACGGCTGCGGCCTGGTAGAGCATGAGGCACTCCAGCCAATCGAAAAAAATGCGAATTTTCGCTCAGCATCGCGGATTGTCGATGTGTTGAATCAGATGCGACCAGGTTTGCATCAGGAGGTAAGAGATCCGGAATTGATCGGTGAAGCCCGGGTGTTCCATACCAATCGCTGGCCTGGAACAAGGCGCACAGGAATCGGGGGTGGGCACTGGACTGGCGACACTAGTCCTGAAGCAGCTCGTGCTTACTTCGAATGCTTGAAAGCTCAGCTTAACGTCGAAGGATGGGACCTCTCTCCCCAGAAGACCAAGATTCTGATTTTGAACCATAAGGGTATTGCTCGTGAGCAGGGGTACTCCTCGATCCCTCCAATTTTTGGACAGTTCAACGATCCGTGGCTGAAGAAGGAAGATCCGCACATCAAGTATCTCGCAGATCAGCTTGAGCCAGCATGTGTCGCATATCAACAGCGTAGATACGGCGCCATGTTTGGGCACCTGGCGAGTGATCGGCCAACGATTCGAAGGCACAGCGACAAAGTCGCTTGGACTGAGGCAATGGATACGCTCCTCGAACTGAGATTGACCGGTACCATCGGCGAGGTGATTGACCACATCATAGCCGTACCGCAGATGCAACTCCCCAATGCGGTGCTACGAAATGAGCAAGGGTTACATGCCGCCGGTGTTGAACCAGGTGAGGACGAGCCACGCAGGATTACTCAGCTTCGAAAGCTAAGGGAAGTTCCTTACTCGGAGCTGATAGCGCTAGACCAATTCATTGATGGGCATACGCCGTTCGCGACAAAACACGGGGTAAAGGGAGCCGAATTCGAAAACGTGATCGTTGTGCTGGGCCGCGGCTGGAACCAATATAATTTTGCTGAAATGCTCGAGTGGTTTCAGCTGGGGCCACCGGCGAACAGGCGTGAAAAATTCGAAAGCAATCGGAATCTCTTCTACGTTGCGTGCTCTCGTCCCAAGGTCCGTTTGGCTCTGCTTTTCACTCAACTGCTGAGCCAGGCAGCGATAGCTCAGATCACCGCGTGGTTCGGCGCTGAGCATGTATTTGAGTTGCCTGCTGACCCTGGGTGAGAATTTTCGTGCTGCTCTCATTGTGAAGGTTAGTCGGTGCATGTCACATCCGACTAGCCGCCATCCCGTCCTCGTAATCATTCAGAGCCCCTGCTCAACGATTGGTCCAAGGTACAACAGTAAAGCGAAATTTCGCAGTGCTGCGCGTCCTGATGGCCGCTCATGCCCGATTGCTCCCTTTTGGCAAAGACAGCTTAGGGTCGATAACGGCCCTTGACGAAAAAACTATCGGCCGCACCACGGCCCATGCAGCGAAGGCAGTAACTGCAAAGGGTTGGCTTGCTTCCACTCAGGCGTGCCTGGTTCCCTTGACCTTTACACCAACGATCCAGGCTCCATGAGCAATCACGAAGAATTCCCACAGCAGTGGGGCGACCACCTCCACGCTGAAGCTCCGATTACCGCACAAGAGTGCGTACCGCCTAAGACCTCTAGCACACTGCGGCTTGAGGACATATACCCCGAGCCATTCGAGCAGCTGTGCAGGTGGCTGCTTTAGAAAGAACACACGCTCACGGGCTGTCAGCGCCTGGGTAATAAAGGAAAGGTTTCCCAGCACGGCATCGACTTATTCGCATTGATCGTCTGAGCAAGGACCGTTTATTGGTATTCGAATGCAAGTGTTGGAAGATTTCACCGGCCGCGACCTGACCACTGCGGTGGACCGTTTCCTAGCTGGCAGGTGGGCAGAATCCGCAGGACGCTTCACACTAATCCTGGCGCAAAACACCATTAGATCTCTTGATGAACCTTGGGTTGAAGCCCAGCGCAAATTATCGGCGCGTGGAATCGAGGCAGATTTATGGACTGCGGAACACCTAACGGAAAAGCTCAAGAATGCCCCTGACGTGCTCACCCGTTTTTTGTCCGGGCCGCATGTCGATCAGTTCTGCAATCAGTGGATGCAACGAGTGGGATTCCAAGAGACATTGCTAAAAGCGATTAAGGATCCAAGAGCAGAAGTTTCAGCGTTGGCACATGAGTTTCTGGACAGCGCTGGTACTTGGATCCCTCTCATGAAGAAACAGGTCGCTCCGCCCGATGTTTGATGCGCTGTACGCCGGGCCCCTAGACTTCTGGCAATGCCCAGTTCTCCAGTCTACTCCGGCTACAGCGGCCATCTTTTTAGCGCCCCGGCTACTTATGGTGGCTGTGCGAGGGTTCAACTGACCGCATCGAACTGCGACCTCTTTGCTGGTGACCCCGTACAGCTGCCTCCCTCTGCAAAGCATCAAAGCCCAATGAGTGACGTTGAAGGCGGCAGCCAGACGCCCACATGGAAAACCCGACCTCCCGCCCCCCCACAGAACGCACCGTCGTTGCGAGCGCGTTCTCGGCTAATCCCTGAAACCTTCCACTGTCGTGTTGTCTGCGGCGTGATTTCGTTTAAGCATTTAAGCGCACACAACTCCGCGCAAAGCACTGTGTTTGCAGTAATACAAACCCAAGATAACAACGAAGATACGTCGCCCCGTTTAATTGTCGTAAACACACCGGCGCGGACACGTTTAAATACATTCGTAATTACACCCTAAAGGCTACGAAACCTTGCACCCTTACTTACGTGTGCGTCAGAATCCGCTGGCTTGTGCGCTTTGCCCCCGGCCTCTATCGTTTACCTGCCACTGCCCATCAGTGGTCGGGTTTAGTAGCCCATCAGGTTTGGTAAGGTGCTTGAGCACCGTTCAGTCAGGTCCTTTCTGTTCCTGCACTAAATGGTGGTTGTGCGCAGGGCGTCCTCGGGCGCGCCGGGTTTTGCCAATTCCTACCGGTCTACTAACCTGCGTACAGCCGCCACCCTTCTTTTAGTAGAGAACGGTTGCAGCTCCTATGTAGGAATTGTCAATTATGTTCAAAGTAACTCCGAACCCCCCGGATATCGATCCGGTACTCTACGGCGACTCTCTCGACCCTAAAAAGCTGAAAGAGGCGGCAGACCGCGCGCTCAGCTTCTACCTCAATCCCGGGGCAACGAAAACGCAGATACTGCCCCGCAAGCCCAGCACGATCTTCACCATCGACGCAGCGGTGGATGACGAAACGTTGCTGGTCGAGGCATGCGAATCCCTGGCATCCGCCAGCGTGATGGTCAGCGATCTGGCCGACTTAACGGACGGCCCACGACGCCAAACCATGCTGGTGCTGCAACGGGTCATCATGTTGGGTGAGTTAGCGGTCAATCGAGTACTGGACAACCACAAGCCTGGGTAGTCGCCAGGCGGATAGCGAGGGCGCTTGCGCCCTCGCTATTTAGCACATTCAAAGGTCCTCTGTTGACCGCTGCTCTCCATTCGATTCAGGTGGCAGGCGCGACTTCCTGACATGCCCCCTCCTCGGCCCACAGCTAGACCACTAAAGATTTCCAGCCCAGATCCCAGGTTTGCGTGCCGCCCACGGCAAAGCACGCTCCAACTGACCAGCCAGGCGAAACAGCCGGTCCTCCCGAGCGAACCCCGCTGAGAACTGCAGGCCAATGGGCAAGCCCGTTTGCGGATCCACTGCCAGAGGCACAGACATCGACGGGGAGCCGGTCACATTCGCCAATGCCGTAAACGGTGAATGGGCAAAGACCCGATCCATCCAGCCCCTGCCATCCAGAAGCGCCTGCCCATCGTTATAGCCGCCTATCACCGGAGGCAGCGCCGGCAGCGTCGGGCTCAACAAAATGTCGTACTGGCTGAAGAAGCGCCCCATGCTGCGGGTCACCAGGTTTCTCAGGTGCATGGCTTCGAGCAGGTCGATGGCGGTGAGTTGGCTGCCCCACTCATGCAACGCCAGCGTGGCCGGTTCAAGCGTGCTGGCGTCGATGGGACGGCCGGTGCCTGCTGCGAGGGCGTTGATCCAGGCGGCGGTATTGGCTGACCAGAAGCGGCCATTCAGCTCCACGAAACCTTCCCAGCTCAGGCCCATGTCCAGGCTGATTTCTTCCACGCGATGCCCCATGTCCTGGAGTTGCACAGCGACGTCGCGGGTGGCGTTGACGACCGACTCAACGGAGCGAGCGCCATTGAGCGGATGCAGGAGAAGACCAATGCGCAGTGGTTCGGGCTCGCGAATCGTTTGCGACAGATAGGTATGCTGCGGCCTCGCGATTTCAAAGGGATCGCCGACGGCTGGGCCCTCGATTGCATCCAGCAAAGCCGCGCTGTCGCGCACCGTACGACTGACAACACCGTGGACGGCGAGCCCGGCCCATACCTCGTCCACCGCCGGTCCCATGGAAACCCGGCCCCGGCTGGGCTTGAGGCCGAAGAGCCCGGTAGACGCCGAAGGGACGCGGATGGAACCGCCGCCATCCGTGGCATGGGCCGCAGGCACCAGGCCGGCCGCCACGGCGGCGGCCGAGCCACCGCTTGATCCCCCGGCACTGCGGCTCGGGTCCCACGGATTGCGAGTCGGCCCTGAAAACAACGCTTCGGTGGTGGTACTGGCGGCCAGTTCCGGTGTGGTGGTCCTGCCGAGGGTGATCAGGCCGGCCTGGCGCAGGCGGATCATCAAGTTGGAGTCTTCCTCGGCGATGCAGCCGGCGGCCAAGCGACTGCCCAGCTCATTCAAGCGGCCCTTGGCGGTAAGACCCAGGTCCTTCACCAGAAAAGGTACCCCCTTGAACGGCCCGCTGGCGGCCTGCGACTCATCCCCCCACACCTCGACCAATGCGTTGATCTGCGGGTTGAGCTGCTCGATGGCGGACAGCGCCGCAGCGCTGACTTCGGCCTGAGTGACTTGGCCCCTGGCGATCAGCTCAGCGAGCCCGAGTGCGTCGTATGCTGCGTATTCAGTGATTTTCATCAAAATTCTCCCAGCCACTTTCCTGATAAAAGCGCTATGATTTGTACTTACCAGTATCGGACGATACTAATGAGTATAGTTAGATACCAGATAGTATCGCTGTCAAGCGGAGAAAGACATGCGGCCCGAACGAATTCCACAACTGGCCCCCCGAGAACGCATTCTCGATGCAGCCGAGGAGCTGTTTTTCAATGAAGGCATCAGCCGGGTCACGGTGGACGCCATTGCGGCGAAGGCCAAGTCGACCAAGATGACCGTCTACCGGCATTTCGATTCGAAAGACGCCTTGGTGCTGGAGTGGATACGGCTGCTTGTCGATCAGTATTCCGAGGTCTTCGAAACGCTTGCGACACGGCATGCCGGCGATCCCAAGGCGCAGATCCTCGGCTTTGCCGAGTTCATCGCGCAGGACCTTTCGGCGGCGTCCTACCGGGGTTGCCCGTTCACCAATTCGCTGGCGGAAATACCCGAGCCCGGGCATCCCGCTCGCCAACTGATCGAAGCGCATAAGCAGCGCCAGTTCCTGCGTTTGGCGGCGCTCTGCACCGAGGCCGGTTTAGCCGAGCCGAACGAAGTGGCCATGGAGCTCACTTACCTGATGGAGGGCGCCCAGGTTGTTTCGCAGAACAAAAGCATCGAGCGCGTGGGGGAAAACCTGATCAGGATGATCCAGAAAAAAATCGACGGATAAGCCGGGTAATGCGGTGGCCGAACAGTGTCGGGGCTGCCGTTGGCAGTTCGATTTTGAACAGGATGGTTCGCGCGTCGCGCCTGATGCCTGCCCCAGTGCCAACAAATCCTTGGGTTTTAACCGCCGACTCATGCTTGAGCTCCGCCAATCGTCTACGATGTCCCAACGGTCACTCTTGCGGCGGTTCGTCGTTGCAGCACGATAAACCTTCAACTCAAAAACCCGACTTCAATGGGCAAAACTCAAGCAGGCATTAACCCAGCCGATAACCATTGTGTTAATGGATCCCAGCCCTCGCCGGGTTCTGCTGGTTGCATAGGGTAACTATCGATGTTTTTACCACTCAGCCGCCTATTCATGTGTGGCCTTCTGATGTTCCTGGCGGCAAGCGGATCTGCGGCAGAGGCCCCGCTGCGCATCGTGACGGAGGAACTCCCTCCCTACAACATGACGCAGGATGGGCGCGTGACGGGCATGAGCACCGAGGTGGTCCAGGCCGTACTCAAGGAAATCGGCGTAGAGGCCTCCATCCAGTCCATGCCGTGGGCGCGAGCGTACGAACTGGCGCTCAACGAAAGTAACGTGTTGATTTATTCCATCGTCCGTACGCCCGAACGCGAATCGCTTTTCCAGTGGGTTGGGTCCATTGGCGGTCCAACCAAATGGTTCATGTATTCGCTGGCTGACCGCCCGATAAAACTCAATTCGCTGGCCGATGCTCATGGTCACCAGATCGCCACCGTCAATCAGGACGTGGGCGAGCAGTATCTGGTTTCGAAGGGTTTTCGCATCGGTGAGGAATTGCAGTCGAGCACCAAGTACGAGCACAACTACCGCAAGCTCAAGGTCGATCACGTGGAGCTCTGGATTTCCAACGAACTCAACGCGTTGTACCTGACGCGCCAGAACGGTGATGACCCGGCAAAAGTGCTGATTCAGTCGCTACCGCTTCCCGAACTGAGCAGCAACGGCGGCTTGAACATGGCATTCAGCCGCAAGACGCCCATCCAAACGGTTGAAAAATTCCGTGCCGGCCTGGAGACGATCCGGCGCAATGGCGTTTACGACGCCATCGTGCGCAAGTGGTTGTGACATGGCCAGCCATGTCAGAGCGATGACCGCCCAGCGACCAAAGAACAAGGTATTCAGCTCACTGGGGCGACGCCTGGTGCTGGCCACGTTGTTGTTCTGCCTGATCTTCACCTTGGCCATGGTCACCTTGCGGACCTGGATGGCTTGGGAAAACAATCTGACGGAAATGAATTCGGAGCTTGTCCTGATCGATCAGGTGTTCCAGAACACCCTCGCCCACGCCATCTGGGAAATGGACCGCGAGTCTTTGGACAAACAGCTTTCCAGCGTCGCGAACGCCGCGCCGGTGGGGCGTGTGGTGCTGAATATTCTGCGACCGGGCCAAGCACCTGAAGTTATCGAACTGAATCGGTATACCGTCGATTCATCAGGCGTGAAGCCCGTGCTGCATCGCCAACTCGTTGCGCAACCCTACATCGGAGCCAACGAAAAGGTCGGCGAGCTGACCATCGAGGGCGACAACCGATTGCTTTGGGAACGCCTCTGGGACGAAGCACGCAGCATCGTCATTACCCAGGTTATCCAGTCGTTGCTGCTGGCCGGCCTGGTCATGACCATGTTCAACCGCCTGGTGACCGTGCACGTGGTCCAGATCGCCCGGCACCTGAGCGGGCTCGCGCCGCAAACACTCAAGCATCACCTCAAGCTGCAGCGCTCGGTAGACCGCCAGGACGAGCTGAGCCTGCTCGAGTTTCAAGTGAACCAACTCCAGGACAATCTCCATACCCATTTGGAGCGCCAGCATTCGGATGAACTGGCGATTGCCGCCAGTCGCGATCAGTTGGCCGAATTGGTCGAGGCGCGTACCGCGGAACTCAAGGCTGCCAACCAGGCCCTCGAAGCCCTGTCGCGTCACGACGCTTTGACGGGCCTGGCCAACCGTCGCTATTTCGACGAATTGAAGGAAGTCGAATTTCGCCGCGCGGTCCGCCACAAAACCCCGCTGGCAGTGCTCATGTGCGACGTCGATTTTTTCAAAATCTACAACGACACCTACGGCCACATACAGGGGGACCAGTGCTTGAAACAGATCGCTGAAACCCTGAGCAGCGTTTTCGGACGCTCCGGCGAAGTGACCGCTCGCATAGGCGGTGAGGAGTTCGTCGTGCTACTGCCAAACATCGATGCACAGCAGGCCTGCGAAGCTGCCCAGCGGTTCCGTGAAAGCCTGGCCGCCCGCGAATTGCCCCATAGCGGCTCGGCGGTATCGTCTTTCGTCACCGTAAGCATCGGCGTCGCCGAGCTCGACCCGCAGACCATGGATCATTTCGATCAACTGCTGCAACGCGCCGACCAGGCGCTGTACCGGGCCAAACACCAAGGGCGCGATCGCGTCGTTTTATAAAGCCATCGTGGCAATGAGGTCTCTATGCGCTATCGCCTGATGCTCTGCTCCTGCTTACTCCTGGCCCTGGTCAGTTTCAAAAGCCACGCCGAGGCGATTGAAGTGGTGACCGAAGACTCCCTGTACGCGCATGCCCGTGACGGCAAGCTCGTCGGGCCGGGCATCCGCATCGCCGAAGAAACCTTGGAACGTGCAGGACTCACCGACCATCAAATGATGTTGTATCCGTGGGCACGGGCTTACGAAAAGGCCTTGCACGAGCCCAATGTGTTGATTTTCCCATTGGATCGTACGCCGGCCCGGGAGCAGCTTTTCAAGTGGGTGGGAGAAATACATCGGGTGACGACCCACCTCTATAGAGTGCGGGGAGACGAGGCCATCACCATCAACAACCTTGAAGATGCCAAGCAATACAGCATCGGCGTGGTGCGAAATGACGCCAAGCAAATTTACCTGCAACAGAAAGGCTTCACCCGGCTGGTCGTCTCAACGGATAACCACGACAACTTTCAAAAGTTGCTGAATCATCAGGTCCAGTTGCTGGCGATGCCTGAGAACACGGCGCGCCTGATGAGCAAAGATACCGGTGCGGACTTCACCTCCCTGGAGGCGGTCTATTCGCTCACTGAGCAGCCCCATAGGGTCAACATTGCCTTCAGCCTGAGCACCCCGGACGAAATCGTCGCCAGGGCCCAACAGGCGTTCGAACAGCTCAAGGCTTCCGGCGAAGTGGCGCGGATCATGAGCGAAGAGCGGTAAGCGTAAGCGTCCCGAATCGGCTGTCCGTCGCGGCAGGTGCATGGACGCACGCTGCTGGTTAGTACCCGTGCGCTGTTGATGCTTGAGCGTTAAAACTTCACCGCGGGGCTATAGAACCCAGGACAGCCCTGGCTTCTCGCATGAAGATTTCCAGCGTCTTGGGCCCGATGCCCTCAAACGTCAGTAACCACCGCTCAACGTCTTTTATGCCGTCAGTACCGCGACGAATAGCTTCCAGGCGCATGGGCATTTCTTTGTCTATACGAGCAGCCAATACGCTTAGGCGTCGCGCTGTGGATTCGTCATAACGGGCATAGCCTGCCTGGCCCAGCAGCCTGACCAGCTCACGATGAGTGCACTGGCTGAGCCTGCCGGGCGTATCGAGGCCATGATGATCAACCAATATCCGATAGGCCTGCAACGCCACGCTGGAACGTATTCGCTTCCCCAGGAGAAAACTTGCGAGCAGCCATTTGTACAGGCCATGACGACGCTGATCGGCGACTTCGATGCCCAGATCCGTTGCGTTGACAGGGATCACTTTTGCGTCACCTCAACATTGCCTATTTCCGTCAGCCAGATAGTAACTGTCTGCCTTGGATCAAAAAACACCAGGCCGTCGCCGTAGCTAGGCCACCTTGAAGCGATTGACCAATTGCTGCTGGTACTCGGCCAGGCGCGCCAGTTCCTGGCTGGTGATTGCCGTCTGTTCGGCACCGGCACTCACTTGGATAACCAGGTCGTTGATGTCATTCACGTTGCGATTGATGTCCTCGGAAACCGCACTCTGTTCTTCGGCCGCAGAGGCGATCTGAATGTTGCGGTCGCTGATAGTCGCCACGCCCTCGGCGATCTCCATCAGCAGCTCGCCCGCTCGCTCGACTTTGTCCGCGCCATCCTGAGCCTTGCCCAGGGTCTGTTGCATGGAGATGGCCGCACGATCCGAACCGGCCTGCAGGTTGCTGATCATCCGTTGAATGCTGCCCGTGGACTCTTGGGTCTTTTGCGCCAGGGTACGCACCTCAGACGCCACCACCGCAAACCCGCGGCCATGATCACCGGCCCGCGCCGCTTCAATGGCCGCATTGAGGGCCAACAGATTGGTTTGTTCGGCAATGCCGCGAATCACATCGAGCACGGAAGAAATGGCATCGCTTTCATGTTTGAGGTCGCCAATGATGCCCGCCGTTTCCTCGGCCTGCCCGGACAACTGGCGAATCAGCCCGATGGTACTTTCGATCTCTACACGTCCTTGTGCCGTACTGATATTGACCTGCTTGGACATCCGCGCGGCATCGTTGGTACTTTGCGCCACCTCGCGCACTGTAGCGCTCATTTGATTGATCGCGGTGGCCACCAGCTCGGTGCCTTGGCGCTGCTGTTCGACACTTTGGCTGGTCTGAATCGTTACCGCGGAGGACTCTTCCGCCGCGGTTGCAACTTGTGCCGTGGCATTGCCGATTTCCTGCACGACCCCGCTGATTTCTTCGGCCATGCGATTGAGGTTGCGCGAGATCTGGCCGAATTCGTCATTGCTCACATACGTTGCCCTGGCAGTGAGGTCACGCTGTGCCAAGTCATTGATGACCCGATTCACGTCACGTACCGCCAGATCGATCGTGCGAATGATCACATACGACAGCACCACCACCGCCAGCAGTGCCACGACGACCGCACCGAGGGTCAGCCATAAGGCGCGGCTTGCGGCATCTCGCTCCTGCATGGCCAGACTGCTGACATTTTGGCCGAGGGTTTCCTCCACTTGGCTCATCATGTCGATGCGCTGCGTGGCGACTTCAAACCAGGCCTCGGGTTTGATTCCCAGCGATTGACCCAATGGCACTTCGAACGCCAGGCGCTGCAACTTGCCCACTTCAATCGCAGCGGGCTTTTGCATTTGCTCATCGAACTGTTGGAGCAACGCTGGCTGGGCCTTGCGGCGGAACGCATCGGAGTAAGCAGCGAACTCCCCCAGATTGCGACTAAAACGTGATAACAAGGTTTCGTCGAAACGATCCTGGCTGAACACCAGGCCGAGCATAACGCGTTCGCGTCCGGCGCGCTCTTTCATCTCGATAAACTGATTAAGGGCACCGAGGGCATGAATAATGTCCGCGTTATTGATCGTCGCTTCCAAAGAGTGGGTATACCCCACCAGCGCTTGAATGATCGCGGTATAACGAACACCCGATTCGGTGCTGTTTATATTTAGCTTATCCACCTGCCCACGGATGGCGGGCAACTCATCCAATGCGCGAAGGACATTGTCCAACTGCTTGCCCCCCGACACCGACAATCCGCGCACCGCCTCGACCGACGCGTTGGAGTCCTTGCGCATCTGGGTCATTCGCTCGCCCATGGACTTGCCAGCGCTGCCCAGGAATACGCCGCTGGCGCCCCGCTCGCGCTGCAGTGTGGTGATCAGTTGACTCAACTTCTGCGCCGTGGCGCTGGCGGTCACCGTCGCATCCATGTCATGTAGCGTCTTATAGTTATCCACTACAAAGACGCCGGCCAACGTCAGGAAGCCCAATAAAGGAAGGACCAGGATCAATAAAAGTTTCAGACGCAGCGGTGCATTCTTGAGCATGTCCGTTCAAGCCTCATTTCATACCAAATGTATTAACGCGTGAACTTGTTATTGAGCAGATTTATACACGCTGATCGTGAGGCCATCTTAACGCAATATCAAAGAGCCATCACTCTTTAATAATGAATAACTTCGTCTTTATACTGCTGTGGGCACAGGGTTTTTAGTTGCATTGATCAAGATCAATAACTGGCCGTTTATTGGATGCCGCACATCTGACATTCAAACGATTCATCAATAAGCGGCCATCATCCAGTGCGAACCGGCAGCCGAAACACCGTGCTGTTTCTCGACGAGAGCAGCTCGACCCTGGACGCTGCCAACGAAACGCGCTGCTATTAATCAAACAGGTGCTACCGCAGACGATCCTGATCAGCGTTGAACTCTCCCCTCCCCCGTAACGTCTAGCCCAAGAGAGGTCAGATATTCAGCCTGGGAAATCATTCGATGAGTCAATCGAACGCAGTGTCCGACTCCATGCAAGTCCTGATGCTGGAACGCAACGACTGGGTGCCCAACAACCCGCGCCTTCCAGTGCTTTTCTACCCCGCCGCCATCGCCGTCCAGGGCAGCGATGCGGCAGCGTTGATCGAGGAGACGTTCAATGCCAATGGATGGCCGCCGCAATGGCGCTACGGGATCTATGACTTCCATCATTACCACACCGAAGGCCATGAGGTACTGGGCATCGCCAGCGGTCAGGCGCGCCTGATGCTTGGCGGCCCGGATGGGCATGTCCTGGAGGTAAAAGCTGGCGATGTATTGCTGCTACCCGCCGGTACAGGTCACTGTAGCTTGCAGGCCAGCGAGGACTTCCTGGTTGTCGGCGCCTACCCTCCCGGTCAACAGGCCGACATTTGCCAGGAAGCACCGAGCAAGGCGCAACTGGCGAAGATCGACACGTTGCCGTTTCCCGACCAGGACCCGGTGCAGGGTCCCGAGGGTGCCGTCGCCCATTACTGGGTAAGTCGGCGATAAGCCCTGGCGCGGGACAGAAGAGCGTTGGCTTTGGAGTTCGCAAACGACGTTGCAACACGGCGTTCCTGCACGCGTACTGGCAGGCACGGTTTGTGGTCTATAGTTCCTAGCAGATCCAAATCCTTTTGCTCGGCGGGCAGGAGCACATCCCTCGAGCCGTAACCGTGTCGGATACCCAAGCGCCATCAATAGTGACCATGCAGGGAGCACACTATGCCGATCCAGCGGCCCCATACACTGAGGTTGGCCCCTGGCATTGCCAATTCCGCAGAGCCCAGTTCAAGTCCCAGGACCAGCCTGTTTCGGCGCAGCTTCGACCAGGCCAAAGAAGCCTACATTCTGTTTCCACTACTGGCCGTTCTCCTGTTGCTGGCTATCTGGACGGCCACCCTGTACCTGATCAAGGTCGAACAACTGCGCGCGCAGCAAGGCGCAGCGACGGCCAGCCTGGAAATGGGCGCCACGTACGAAGCGCAGATGCTGCGCGCCATTCACGAAATTGATCAAACCCTCAAGCTTGTCAAATACACCTTTGAGACCGAGGGTGAGCCTAATCCACTGCGCAAACTGCAAGAGCGGGCTTTGTTGCCGCCGGCCTTGGTGTTTGACGTCAGTGTGGTCAGTCCGGGCGGCGGGCTAATCGCGAGCACACGGGCACACGACAGGGAAAATATCGTTGACCCGGATGAGCAGCAGGCGCTGCGGCAAAACGACTTGCTGTCGATCAGTCGCCCCTGGAAAAACCCTGCCACCGGAGAATGGCGACTGCGCTTCAGCCGCCGACTCAACGCAGCAGATGGCGGGTTCTCCGGAATCGCCAGGGTCGAAGTCGACGCGGCCTATTTCGTCAGCAGTTATGACGCCTCGAAACTCGGCGACCAGGGTGCGCTCGGACTACTCGGAACCGATGGCATCTTCCGCGTACGACGTACCGGGGAAACCGTATCGGCCGGCGATACGGTGGATTACGCGGCGGTGGTACCAGACACCGAAAACACCGAAGCCGTACTCTCGATCAACGGATGGGACGGCGTGCGGCGCTATACCAGTGCCCGCCAACTCTACGATTTTCCACTGGCGGTGATTGTCGGGTTGTCCGAGGAAGAACAACTGGCCGTGGTGACCCGCCAGGCGCACACCTATCTCTGGCGCGCTGCGGGCGGCAGCTTGTTGCTGGTGTTGTTGGTGGGTCTGCTCGCCCGAATGAGCTGGCAATTGGCGCAAAGCCGTTTGCGCGCAGCCGAAGTCCAGACCCAACTGGCCGCTGCGGCGCGCCAGGCCGGTATGGCCGAAATCGCCACCAACGTCCTGCATAACGTGGGCAATGTGCTTAACAGCGTGAATATTTCCGCAGACCTGGTCACACGCAAACTGCGCACCAGTAAGGCCTTGGGGCTTGGCAAGGCGGTGCAACTGATGAACCAGCATGCCGACGATCTTGGTGACTTCATCTCCCACGATGAGAAAGGCAAGCTTTTGCCGAGCTACCTGAACCAGCTGGTGGACGCGCTTGCGATCGAACAACAGAGCATGACCGACGAACTCGAACAACTGACCAAAAGCGTTGATCACATCAAGGAAATCGTCTCTGCCCAGCAATCCTATGCGGGCGCATCCAGCATCGCCGAGACCGTGCAAATAAAGGCTCTGATCGAGGATGCCCTGCGCATGAACGCCGGGATACTCGCCGCGCGCCAGATAACCGTGGTGCGCGACTTTGCAGACACGCCTTTGCTGCAACTGGACAAGCACCGCGTGCTGCTGATCCTGGTCAACCTGATAAAAAACGCCAGCAGCGCGATGGACGAGCGACCGGAGCCAGGCCCGCAGATCACCCTTCACAGCGAGGTCCAGCAAGGCATCACCTTGGCCATCAAGGTGATCGACAATGGCGAAGGCATTGCGCCAGAAAACCTGACGCGGATTTTTGCCCATGGATTCACCACGCGCAAAGATGGCCATGGTTTCGGGTTGCATAGCTGCGTGCTGGCAGCCATGGAGATGGGAGGTTCGCTGGAAGCCCATAGCGAGGGGCCGGGGAAAGGTGCGACGTTTACGCTCAAGCTGGCGATCAATGCTTCTGATCAGGCTAAGTTTTCGTAATGCCAGGTCCTCGCATCCGGCAACGCCAAACAGCTCCGGTCATGGCGTCGCATCTAAATGACAGGTGCTTTATTTTCCGATGAGGTCGCGGTGATCCTATGGTGGCAAGACTTAATACACTGGCCTTGGCAATGGCGACGTTGTATGTCTGTCCCGTCAGTGCCGAGGATTCAGAAAAGTCGATATTTTCGCTGAGCAGTTTCGGCACCGTGGGGATCGTCCACTCAAGCGAAAATAAAGCCGATTTCACCTCCAGCATCTTCAAACCCAACGGTACGGGGCATGCGCGCAATTGGAGCGCCGATGTCGATAGTCTGGTGGGGGCGCAGCTGACCGCCAATTTCTCACCGCAGCTTTCGGCCGTGGTGCAGGTCATTTCTGAGCAGCAATATGACAACAGCTACGAGCCCTCCATCGAATGGGCCAACATCAAGTATCAGTTCACACCGGATTTCAGCATGCGTGTCGGCCGTACCGTGCAGCCGGCTTTCCTGTTCTCCGACAGTCGCAAGGTGGGTTACACCCTGCCGTGGGTGAGGCCACCAGGCGAGGTATACAGCCTCATACCGGTGACGAACACCGATGGTATCGACCTCAGCTACAGGCTGCATTTTGGTGATCTCACCAATACGGTCCAGGGCAACTATGGTCGCAGCAATCCCCACATGCCCAATGACATGGGCAAGATCCTGGCCAAGGGCTCGTGGGGCGTTTCCAATCTGACCGAATATGGGGCCTTGACCACCCGCATCACCTACCTGGAGACCCATCTGACCGTGGAGTCTTTCAACCCACTCTTCGATGGTTTCAGGGAATTCGGCGAGGAAGGCAACCGCATCGCGGACCGGTACGATACCAAGGACAAGCGCATGAAGTTCGTGGGCGTGGGGGCGATCTATGACCCAGGCAAATGGTTCGTCATGGGCGAATGGGGGCACTTCAACAGCCAAGCGGTAATAGGTACGGTCAGCGCCTGGTACCTCAGCGGTGGATACAGGCTTGATGAGTTCACGCCTTATGTGACTTACGCGCGATCAAGGACCGACAGCGAAACCTCCACCACAGGTTTGAGCACATCGGCTTTACCGCCAGACCTGGCGGGTGCGGCGACACAGCTCAACGCCGCGCTCAATTCGCTCATGGCCGCGAACAGCAGCCAGCAAACCCTTTCGGTAGGCATGCGCTGGGACTTCACAACCAATATGGACGCCAAAGTCCAGTATGACCACACCCGCCTGGGCCCGCGGGCAACCGGGCCTTTAGTGAATCATCAGCCGGGCTACGAGCCCGGCGGCAACTTCAGTTTGCTTAGCCTTTCTGTCGATTTTGTCTTCTGATGGAGCCGATCATGCGGTTTCTCAAACGCATTGGGTATGCGGTGCTAGGGACAGTCCTGTGCACAGGCAGCAGCTCCGTCATGGCCGATGTCGTGGTCGTGGTCGCCACCGCCAGTCCATTGAAAGCGCTCGAGCGCAATCAGGTGGCGGATATTTTCCTGGGTAAAACCAGTCGTTTTCCCAGCGGCGCACAGGCCATTCCAATTGATCAGACTGAAGATTCGGCGACCCGCAATGAGTTCTACTCAACGTTCACGGGCAAGTCCGCGTCCCAGCTCAAGGCGCACTGGTCGAAAATCATCTTCACCGGCAGGGGCCAGCCTCCCCTGGCTGTTTCAAGCGGCGCCGAAGTCAAGAAACGAATCGCAGAGAACCCCGACACCATTGGTTATATCGATGCACGCGAGGTGGACAGCAGCGTCAGGGCACTGTCGATCGACCCGCAATGATCTTCAGGCCGTTGGCCCCTTTAGGTAGCGACACCCGGATGGGCCGCCTGGGCTTGTAGCAACACCTTGAACTGATCGGCCGGTACCGGCTTGTTGAAGTAAAACCCCTGGAATTCATCGCAGGCATTGTCCCGCAGAAAATCGGCCTGCTCCTTGGTTTCCACGCCCTGGGCAACCACGGTCAGGCTCAGGGTCCTGCCCATCGCGATAATGGCCTCGGTCAAGGCTTTGTCTTCCGATACGCTGCTGACATCACAGATAAATGAGCGATCGATCTTGATGGCGTCGAGGGGAAACTGCTTGAGTGCAGAGAGCGAAGAATAACCGATACCGAAATCATCAATGGCGATCCGGATTTTCAGGCGTTTAAGCCCAGTCAACACGCTCAATGCCCTTTTGACATCCTGCATGAGCAGGCTTTCGGCGATTTCGAGCTCCAGCAGACTCGCTTCCATACCGGTTTCAGCCAGTATCTCGGCAAGGTCGACGAGTAAACGCTCATCGGCAAACTGACGGGCCGTGAGGTTCACGGCGATTCCCAGGTGCGGCAGCCCTTGCTGTTGCCAGGTAACGTTTTGCTGGCAGGCGGTCTTGAGCACCCATTTGCCGATCGGCACGATCAGACCAGTCTCCTCCGCCACCGGGATAAATTGCATGGGCGCGACGATGCCCAGGTCGGGATGATTCCAGCGCAAGAGCGCTTCCATCCCGGTGATCTGGCCGCTGCGTATATCTCGCTTGGCCTGGTAGTGCAGCTGGAACTCCTGGCGCTCCAGCGCGTGGCGCAAGCTCAGCTCAAGCGTCATCCGCTCCAATGAGTCCGCGTTCAGTTTCTCGGAGTAGAACTGAAAGTTGTTTTTGCCTTGTTGCTTGGCCTGATACATCGCGATATCGGCGTTTTTCTTGAGTGTCTGCTCGTCCAGGCCATCCTGTGGGAAGACACTGATACCGACACTGGCGGTCACACGAAACTCCTGGCCCTGAAGGTTGAACGGCCGGGCAATGGCGCCCAGGATTTTCTGGGCGGTGATCGCCACGTACTTGTCCTCGGACAGCTCCGGCAGCAATATCACGAATTCGTCGCCGCCCAACCGGGCCACCGTATCGCTGGCGCGCAGACAGGCCTTGAGTCGCAGTGCGACTTCCTGCAGCAGTTGGTCGCCGGCATCGTGTCCAAGCGTGTCGTTGATTTGCTTGAAACGGTCGAGGTCGAGGAAAAGCACCGCCAGTTGCCGATGATAACGGTTTGCCTCGCTGATGCTCTGGCTCAACATCTTGCTGAACAGACTGCGGTTGGGCAGCGACGTAAGGCCGTCGTGATAGGCCAGGTACTCGACGCTTTCGGCATAGGCGATTTTGGCTTCGGCGGCGCGCACGCGGCTTTGCACCAGTTGCCAACTCATCCGGCTCAGCAGACTGACGAACAACACCAGCAACAGGCTAGCGCCCGCCGCCCGCCACAGGTAGGCGCGTGCCTGCCGAGTCACGGCGGCCAATTGTTCCTCTTCGGACAATCCGACCACCACCGCCAGCGGATAATCATAGAGTTGGCGAGCATTGGTATAGCGTCGCACGCCGTCCCATCCAGTGATCGAGCGTACGGCCTCGGTATTTTCAGTGTCCGGCACCACTGCCGCGTAGTCGACCTCGTCGCCGGCCACTATGGCTTCGCCGGTGCGCCGCGCCCGGAAGACACCGTCGACGCCCAGCAAGCCGAGCAGGCCGTGATTGCCGAGTTTTGAAGCGTCATAACTGCTGACGAAATAGGCCGCATCGACCTCGACCATCGCCATCCCGGCGAACGCCCCGGCCCCCGTATTGAGAGGCCGGCTGAAACGCAGCTTCCATTCCCCCGTTGCAGGGCTTCTCCAGGGACGACTGATCGACAACCCATTGCCACGCCACAGCGCTTGCAGCTCATCCTGGGCGATCCTGCTGCCGGCTTCACTCGGCTGAGTACTCGCAACGATCAGGCCGTCAGCATCGACCACGCTGACGTCAAACAAGTAGGAGGATGGCAACAGCGCACGGGCCTTGAGCTTGGGCAGCGGGTCTTGCTCGCCCTCGGACTCGTAGGTGTATTTGACGAGTTTGAGGGTCTGATCGATTTCACGCACGGCCCGCAGAATTTGCGCTTCGTAGGTGGCACCGATCTCCAGGCTCGCCTCGGCAATGCCCCGCTGCGCACGAACCTGTTCGACCTTGATCAGGTACAGGGTACCCGCCCACAGGGCCAGCAACAGGAAAACGGCCAGCAGCGGGAACAGAAAGTAGGCTTCCTTGACTTGGTCGAAGCCGCGCTGAAGCAGATTGTTCGGCGTACCGGAAATGGCGTGCTCGGAATGGGCGATACCTGGGGCCGACCTCAGTATGTTCGACCGTTGGATCGCCATGGTGTGCTCCCTGCATTGTTCACGACTGACGGCTTGCGGATATCCAACGGGGTGACGGCACGAGGAGTCTGTCGTGCCTGACTGCCCTCCACGCAAGGATTTCCGGCGCTGGTAAAAACTATAGACTACAAACTGCGCCTGTCGTGGCGAGGGGATTTATCCCCGCTGGGCTGCACAGCAGCCCTAAACCCTTACATCCCGGTGTGCCTGGTTAATAGCGCCGGCAGTGTTGGGGCCGCTTCGCAGCCCAGCGGGGATAAATCCCCTCGCCACAAGATTTTGTGTCGATTAACTGATCGGCGTTAACATGCGCGGCCCTTACTCACTCAATCACCTTCGCATACACCGGCCTGTCCATATTCCCGCCGGACAAAATCACAGCCACCCGCTTCCCTGCCATCGTTTCACGCTCCTGCATGAGCGCGGCCAACGCAGCGGCACCGGCGCCTTCGGCGAGGTTATGGGTGTCGGTGTAATAGACGCGCATGGCCTCGGCAATTTCCTGGTCGCTGACCGATACGATCCGCGTCGCCGCCGCTGCGTAGATGGCGAACGCCTCGGGGATCGGCCGACGCACGGCCAGGCCGTCAGCAAAGGTATTGGCCGAGGCGGTTTCGCACAGTTCTCCCGTTTCAAACGATAACTTTGCCGCCAAAGCCTCAGTGGAAACCACGCCTACCACCTGGGTTTTCAGGCCCAAGGCATCACGGGCGGCAATCACTCCACAAATCCCCGATCCACAGCCAATCGGCACGTAGACGGTATCCAGGTCCGGCGCAGCCTTGAACAGTTCAAGCGCGTAAGTGGCCACGCCCTTGACCAACTCGATATGGAACGGCGGCACCAGGTAGAGGCCATGCACTCGCGCCAGGCGCGCAGCCTCTTCGCGGGCCTCATCGAAATCGCGGCCGAACTCAACCACCTCGCCGCCAAAGCCGCGCATGGCTTTGTTCTTTTCCACCGAATTGCCTTCCGGCACCACGATCAATGCTTTCAAACCCAGCGCGGTTGCCGACAGCGCCAGGCTCTGGCCATGGTTGCCACGGGTGGCGGTGACCACGCCTTTCACGTCGGGGTGAGCGTGTTTGAGCCAATGCATGAAGGTGATGCCGCCGCGCACCTTGAAAGCACCTGTCGGGGTATGGTTTTCGTGCTTGACCCACACCGTGCAACCCAGCCGCTCAGCCAGCAAGGGCCAGGCATATTGGGCGGTTGCCGGCATGACTTGGTAGACAGCGTGGGCAGCGTGTTCGATAGCGTCGAGCGTCAGTTTGTGCATGGGGTGACCTCCAGGTTTTGCCCAGTCTAGAGGCGGACGCCATACGACGGCTTTCAGAAAACTGACCTGACTTTTGTGCCCACTCTTCTCTACTATGGGTCGCATGAGCCATCGAAACCGCCTGCCGTCATCGCCCCCACCGGAACCGGTCCGTCGTATCGAGGCCGGCCCATGGGCGATCGAATTGTTACCCGGCTGCGCCTACGCGGCGCGATATGTCGCGACCCAGGCGGCGATCGGTTTTGCCTTTGACAGCCAACGCGGCGTGCATGCCATTGGCAGCGACCGGGTGCGGCCCTTCGAGGCCATGCCCAATGGCCTGGCGTTCGTCCCGGCCGAGTGTGATGTGTTCTCCGAATCACCCTGCGGCGGTGAATACCTGCGGGTCATGCGTACGGACGCTCGTCCATTGGTAGGGGATCGGGCATTCAACAATCGCATTGATCAGCAGGCCATTACCCTCGCACAGCGAATGCGCGGCGCGTTGTTGCAGCCATCGACAGAGGACGATTGGGAAGCCTGGGCCCTCGGACTGGCTGAACGGACGCTGGAGCACCAGGCGTTGTCGACACCGCCTCCTGGATCGATCACCGGCAGCCGGATGCGCCTGCTCGATGAATTCATTGACGCGGGGCTCGACGGCCCACTGAGTGTATCGGCGATGGCGGGATTGCTCGGATTGTCCGAAGGCTACTTCATGCGCGCCTTCAAGCAGGCGACAGGCAAAAGCCCCCATAGCTACCTGATCGACCGACGCCTGGCCAAGGCCCGAGCCTTGATGCGCGATTCAACAGCCCGGCTGGTGGAGATCGCCCACATTTGCGGCTTTAACTCCCAGGCGCACATGGCCACGGTCTTCAAGCAACGCCTTGGGGTCAGTCCGGCGCAGTTGCGTAGTCAATGGTCGACGGCCTACCGGGCAATCCTGCCCACTTGAATTTCAAGCCACCTGTTTATTTTTTGATCGTCTGTTGAAACGCTCCAACCGCCTGGCCGCGGTGCGGTTATCCACAGACATACTCACGGTTTTTCTGGATAAGTCGGGGCAAGGTGACTGAGCGGTCATCGCCTCAAGGGGGTTGAACCGCCGCCGGGGTGCGTTGCTCCAGCCGGGGCCCGACGCTGGTTTGCGCCCTGTCCACCAGCCGTTGCATCCAGGCGGCATCCTCCTCGTTGACCACGGCATAGCGGTTCGGCGGGAAAAACATCCAGTGATGGGCGGCCTCGACAAGGCGCTTGAGCTCATAGGCAGACAGCCAATACGGCGTCTCGATCAAGGGCATCGGCGCGCCGCTGAAACGCCGACCGAGGGACAGGTTGGTGCCGGGGGCAAAGGCGATCGCCAATTGCTGGCGGGGCTGCATCTGTTTGTCCAACGGCGGTATTCGCCCAACCGGTCCATAGCTGAAGTCGCCCGGATACTCTTCCTTGAGCACGAGCCAGTGACCCGCCGCCGTCTGGGCCAGGAGCCACTGCGATACGCCGGAGCCTTGTACGCACTTGAGTTCGCCGTCGGTCCATTGCATCAGGGTGTTGCAATCCGGGTCATAGTCGCTAGACCACAGGCTGGTGCCAGAGACCAGGGTATGGTGTTCAAGCTCGACCTGCCCTTGATCCGGCATGGACTTCCAGTAGCGTTTGGTCGGGTCACGTGTGTCGCGCAAGTAGTTGTGCAGCCCCCAACCGGCCATGAACAGCAGCGTCGCGAAGGTAAGCCAGCCAAGGGAGTCACCGACGATCCGGTCAACATCCACGCCCGGGGCGGATAGCGCTTGATAGAGCCACAGGCCCAGTAAAAACGCGAGGCCCGGCAGCACCGGCCCCAAGCACAACGGTGGCACCAGCACCTCGATCCAGCTGAAACGATGCATAAACGCACCCTCACGCGCCCAGGCGCGCTCCTCGTCGAGCATCGGCGCCTGTTCACGGGGGCCAATCGCGGGATCAGGGGTCTGGAAGCGCTTGAACAATGTGTAGGGGTTGTCGCTCATGGATCGAATCAGGCTCTAGGAGTCATCGTTCATCGGATCGTTGATCATGCTTGGATCAAGAACTGCTTGCATCATACGCGTGGGCTTGTAGGATCCCGGCGGTGCGATTAACAGAGGTTTACCGGGTTGACCAAAAACGGTCGGTAGGGCTCCCATTCGTCTACCCTCACAACGCGCCCTGCCATCCCCAGGCCAGGCGCTTAAACATTCTTGCGTTAATGTACCGGAGATCTTCCATGCTTAAGCGTTCCCTGGCCCTGGCCGTCGGCTTGACCCTGTCTTTTTGCACCCTGCTGACGCAGGCCGCCGACACGCTGAAAGTCAGCGCGATTCCCGATGAAGCCCCTACCGAACTGCTGCGCAAGTTCAAGCCGCTTGGCGCGTATCTGGAGCAGCAAACCGGTATGAAAGTCGAGTTCGTGCCCGTGAGCGACTATCCGGCCGTGGTCGAGGCGCTGGCCACCGACCGGATCGACATGGCCTGGCTGGGCGGCTTCACGTTCGTGCAGGCACGCCTGAAAACCGGCAATGCCATTCCGTTGGTACAGCGTGAACAGGACGCCCAATTCACCAGCAAATTCATCACGGCCGACCCTGCCGTCAAGTCCCTCGCCGACCTCAAGGGCAAGACCTTTGCTTTCGGCTCGGTGTCTTCGACTTCAGGCAGCTTAATGCCGCGCTATTTCATGCTCCAGGACGGCATCAAGCCGGAAACCTATTTCAGCCGCGTCGGCTATTCGGGCGCCCATGATGCCACCGTAGCCTGGGTCCAGGCCGGTAAGGTCGATGCCGGGGTCCTCAACGCCAGCGTCTGGGAAAAACTGGTCGCCGCCGGCAAGGTCGACACCACCAAGGTCAAGGTGTTTGCCACCACCCCGGCCTATTTCGACTACAACTGGACGGTGCGTGGAACCCTCGACCCAGCACTGGCCGCCAAGATAAAGGCCGCGTTCCTGGCCCTCGATCCGGCGAACCCGAAGGACAAGGAAATCCTCGATCTGCAAGCCGCCAGCCGCTTCATCGAAACCAAGCCTGAGAACTACAAGGGCATCGAGGAAGCCGCACGCGCCGCCGAACTGCTGAAATGACACTCCACCTGACCCAGGTCAGCCTGTCCCACGCCAACGGTGTCCAGGCGCTGCGTGGCGTGGAGCTGCACATCGGTGCCAATGAACAGGTCGCCATCATCGGCCCGTCCGGCGCGGGTAAGTCGAGCCTGCTCAACGTACTGGGCGTCGCCCTGCGTCCGGGGAACGGCGACGTGCAGGTGCTCGGCGAGCGAGCCTGGCAATTGTCCGCCCGCCAGCGCCAGCGTCTGCGCAGTCGCATCGGCCTGATCCATCAGTCGCCGCCGCTGCCACCACGCCAGCGCGTGATCACTGCGGTTCTGGCCGGCAAGCTGGGTCAATGGGGCGTTGGCAAGGGCCTGCTGAATCTGTTGCACCCGCTGGATATTCCAGGTGCGCGCGCGGCATTGTCCCGGCTGGACCTGGGTGACAAGTTGTTCGCGCAATGCCAGCAGTTGTCTGGCGGACAGCTGCAACGCGTGGGTATCGCCCGCGTGTTGTATCAAGCGCCCGACGTGCTGCTCGCCGATGAACCGGTCTCGGCCATGGACCCGGTATTGGCCGAGCACACGCTTTCGGTGCTCTGCCGCCATGCCCGGGAGCACAACGTCACCCTGGTCGCCAGCCTGCATGCGGTGGAGCTGGCCCTGGCCCATTTTTCACGGATCATTGGCCTGCGCGATGGACAGATCCTGTTCGACTTACCAGCCGATGCGGTCAACCGCGAGCTGCTCGACAAGCTCTACGCCAATGAGCAGTTGCAGTCCTCGCCACCGCCTGGGTCCACCTTGAGCGTGCAGATTCCCCGATGCTGACACGCGATACCCGAGACCCCGCCACCCGCCCTCGCCTGCTGCTCAGCCTGCTGGCGCTTGTTCTGCTGTGGCCGGGCATTCACCTCAGCGAGTTGGACCTCAGTGTCCTGCTGGCCAGTGACAGCCAGAGCGAGATGGGCCGCTTTGTCTCGGCCTTCTGGCCTCCGGCACATGGCAAGGAATTCATCGAGCTGTTGTGGCAAGCCACCTTGCAAACCCTGGCCATCGCCACGGCGGGTATGGCCCTGGCGTTGCTGTTGGCCGTTCCTGCCAGCCTCCTGGCCAGTCGTGCGCTGTCGCTGTCGGCGGCCTCCCGGGCCGGCCACCCGGGTTATTGGGGCCAACTGCTGCGTTGGCCCGTACGCGGCTTGTTGATCTTCCTGCGCAGCGTGCCGGAGATTGTCTGGGCCTTGCTTTTCGTGCGCGCCGTCGGCCTCGGCCCGACGGCTGGAGTACTGGCCATTGCGATTACCTACAGCGGCATGTTGGGCAAGGTCTACGCGGAAATCTACGAGTCGGTCGACCAGCGTCCGGCCCACACGCTGTTGCAGGCCGGCAGCGGTCGGCTTGCAGCCTTCTGCTACGGGATCCTGCCCAATGTGGCGGCGGAACTGTTGTCCTACACGGTGTACCGCTGGGAATGCGCCATCCGCGCCTCGGTGGTGATGGGCTTCGTCGGGGCCGGCGGCCTGGGCCAGCAAATGGATCTGTCGTTGCGCATGTTCGCCGGCGGTGAAGTGGCCAGTTTGTTACTGACGTTCCTCGTCCTGGTGCTGCTCGCCGATCAACTCAGCCGCCTGCTGCGCTGGAGGCTGGCATGAATCGGCTGATCAACGCGGTCATTGTCCTGTGCATCGGCGCAGCAGTTGTCGCCTCGTTCCTCTATCTGAGCATTGATCTCGGCGAACTCGGCGACAGCGGCAACCTGGCGCGGATGGGGGCTTATGCCCAGCGCTTCCTCAGCCCGGACCTGAGCCCGGGTCACCTGCGGGCGATCGGCCACGGCGCCCTGGAAACCCTGGCCATGTCCGCCATTGGCACGCTGCTCGCGGCGGTGTTGGGCCTGTTATTGGCCTTGCCCGCGGCCGGGCGCTATGGCTGGCCTTTCCAGAGCGCCTCGCGCCTGGTGCTCAATGCCTTGCGCGCGGTTCCAGAACTGGTCTGGGCCGCGCTGATGGTCCTGGCCGCCGGCCTGGGCCCGAATGCCGGTACCCTGGCGTTGGCCCTGCACACCACGGGAGTGCTCGGCCGATTGTTCGCCGAAGCGCTGGAAAACACCCCGCCACAACCCGCCGAAGCCATCCGGTTGCAGGGCGGCAATGCGCTATTGGCATTTTGCTACGGCACACTGCCAAACCTGCTGCCCCAGCTCCTGGCCTACGTCCTGTACCGCTGGGAAAACAACATCCGCATGGCCAGCGTGCTCGGCTTCGTCGGCGCCGGGGGCTTGGGGCAAATGCTCTACGTCAGCCTCAGCCTGTTCCAGGAAGCGCAAGGCAGTACAGTGATTCTGGCGATGCTCCTGCTGGTTTTCGCGGTCGACACCCTAAGTAGCTGGAGTCGTCAGCGCTGGGTCAAGGCGTGACTGCAGCGTCTCCCTATCAACCGAAATAACGTGCTATTCCAATGCCTGTTCCTTGGGGTGACATCTCAACCGTACCGAACAACACTATTTTTCCGTCGGGTTGCACAGCAATATCCCTGGCTTTATCTATTCCCGACATATCGGTCCTTACCCTGCCTTGCGAGCCGAACTCCATATCCAGTGCTCCGCTGGGATGCAACCGCATCAAGTTGAATGAACCATCCGTAAATGTGACTACCAGAATTTTATCGTCGAGCTGAACAGCTACGGCATTGCCCCGAGAATAGTATGGAGGACCCGTAAGATAAGGAACTCCGCTATTAAAGGCACTGTCCAGGCTTCCGTCGGAATTGATTCGTGTTATTAAAGTGTAGTACCCCTTCTCTTCAATTCTCACAAATCCCACCGCCACGATTTTCCTATCTCTCTGCTGCACAGCACTCAGGACATACGCTGAAGCAGTGTTTTTAACATCGATCGTCACCTTGCCATTCTCACCATAGGTCCCATCTACTGCACCATCGGGCAGAAAACGTGCAAACTGCATAGCGCCGTATTCCAAGCCTGTTTCAGACTTTGATCCAGCTAAAAGCAGTCGATTATCCGAAAGTACGATCAGAGAAAAAAAATCGTCCTGTCCGGCATACACGATGCCGCCGTTGCCGAAGGTCGGATCAAAATCTCCTTTGCTGTCAAGACGAATGAGCAGTTCTTCGTTAGTGGTTACCGAGAGGATGATTTTCCCGTCGGATCGGATTGCCAGAGCATTAGCCAAATCAGCTCCAGGCGTCAGATCCAAAAAAAGAAATCCTTGCGTCCCAAATGAAGTGTCGAGTTCTCCCGCAGGCAGCAGCTTGCAGAGAAAGAGCATTTGGGCCCCGTACTCTCCAAAGCTGCCAAATATTAGCGCGCTGTCATCCGAATCAAGTTCTAACAAGCACCTCACTATGCGGTACCCTGGAACAATACTGATGACCTTTACTCCACCGTCACCAAAAGAATCATCCAGATCACCATTGCTTAGGTGCCTTACTAAGACAAGGTCACCTAGATTGATATGGTACCCGGCCGTGAACATTTTCCCGTCGCTGCGTAATCGTGATGTACCCGACATGCGGAGTGTGGGGGTCGAGGGGGGAGGAAAATAAAGCACCTTTCCCTCGTCACCAAAACTTGGGTCGAGATCGCCCGCCGCTTGAGTTGCTTTCTGCGTAGCCATATCCGCTGCCCTTTAAAGGAAGGATGGAGCTACGGGTATAGAGGAAAGCCTTCTCGTGTCGCTACTGTCAAAGATGACAGTAGCGACAGATGGCGCGGGTGCCGTTGCATCCTTCCAGCCGACATTGCGGTGCGCTACCAAAGATCAGGGGTACGTCGAATAAACCCTGTCCTATCAACCGAAATAACGTGCTATCCCGATGCCTGTTCCCTGGGGTGAGGCGATCACCCAACCGGACACCACTATCTTTCCATCGACTTGCACAGCCACGTCCTGGGAGATGTCCACGCCCCCCATATTGGTCATGACTCTGCCTTGCGAGCCAAACTCAGTATCCAGTGTTCCGTTTGGAAGCAATCGTATTAACGTGAAGTTAGCGGTTTCGACGCTACCCAGGGATGCGCCTGCCGCCAGGATCTTATTGTCGGGTTGGATGGCCACGGCGCCATGTTTTACTTCGTAACCCTGGAAACCGATAAGTGCGGGAGAGCCGTTATTAAACGTACTGTCCAGGCTTCCGTCGGGATTGATCCGAGTAATTAAAGGATGAAAGCCTTTTGATCCAAGGTCCGCGGAACCCACGGCGACGATTTTCCCATCGCGCTGCCGTTTAGCTGCCGCTATTTGCACGAAGCGACTGGAGTTTATTTCAATCGTGACAAAGCCGTTTTCGCCGAAGTCAGTGTCGGGTCGACCATCGCTCAAATAGCGTGCGAACAGCACTGCGTTATTGTCAAACCCGGCTAAAAGCAGGCGGTTATCCGCAAGTGCGAGCACGGATGAAAACTCGCCCTGGCCAATCACCACGATGCCGGTCTTGCCAAAGGTCGGGTCAAGTTGCCCTGTGCTGTCGAGGCGAAGGAGCACTTCGTCATAGTCTTCAAAATCTCTCTGGACCCGCGCAGTGAGAACAATTTTCCCATCGGGTTGGATCGCCAGGGCGTGAACAGCATCCTCTCCAGCCGGCACATCAATGAACACCCGCCCTTCTCTGCCAAACGTGCTGTCCAGCTTCCCGTCAGACAGGGTCCTGATGAGATAGAGCATTCGTCCAGAGGCGTCTCCAACACTGCCAAATACCAATGCTCGATCATTGGATTGAAGTGTTAGAGAGGCCTGCAATGGGCGGCCATGCGGAATGAGACTGATGCGTTGAATGCCTTGATTGCCAAAGGCACCATCCACATCGCCATTGCCCAGATGACGGACTAAAACAAGATCAGCGGCATTGACCCCCACCGTGAGTATTCTTCCGTCGCTGAGTAATTTGGATGACCCTCCAAAAGCGCTTCGGTCGAGCGTGAAAAACACCCTCCCCTCGTGACCAAAGCCTGGATCAAGAGCGCCAGCGACTTGAGTTTTTTGCGTAGCCATTTGCGCTGCTCTTTAAAAGGAAGAATGGGGCTACAGGTATAGGGAAAAGTCTTGCCCTCTCACTACTGTCAGAGATGACAGTAGTGACGAGCGGTACGGACGCCACTTTGTCTCTCTGCGCCTACCAATCGGGTCATAAAGACTAGCAGAGGGTCATTTTGACTTGGCTCCACGCGAGTCAAAATAACCCTTAACAACTCCAACTAATTGATTTAAATAAAAATATTATCTGGCACGATTTCTGATCAAGTCTTATGCCCTTTTGGCGAATCTAGGAAGAGAGCCCATGAGTAATGAATGCAACCCTGGTCTTGGCGTAGTCACCGGTGCCAGTTCGGGTATCGGTCTGGCCGTCACCCAACGCCTGCTGGAGCGCGGATCGAAGGTCATCGCGATGTCGCGACAGATCGGTGGCCTCGGCGAGCTGATCGAGCGCTTTGGTGAGAAACTGTCCTGGCTGCCTGGCGACGTCACCCAGGCAAGCGATCAGGCCAGGCTGGCACAACTGGCCGCGTCCATCGGCCCAGTGGATTTCCTGGTGCCCAATGCTGGAATCGCGCAATTGGCCGACGGTCTGGACCTGACGGCTTTTGACCGCCAATGGGCCGTCAATGGCGCGGGTGCGCTCAATACCTTGAGTAGCCTGCGCGGGCATCTGGCGGCCCAGGCGTCCGTGGTCTTCATCGGTACGTTTCTGGAGCAAGTCACCTTCCCAGGGCTGGCCGCGTACATCGCCTCGAAGGCGGCATTGCGCGCGCAGATGCGCACCCTGGCCGTGGAGCTGGCGCCCTTTGGCGTTCGCCTCAACATGGTTTCGCCGGGGCCTACCGCCACACCGATCTGGGGCACCCTGGGCCTCAATGAAGAGACCCTTGGCTCAGTGGCCAGCACCGTCAACCAACGCTTGCTCAACGGTCAATTCCTGGAACCGGGTGCCGTGGCGGATGTCATTCTGTTCCAGTTGGGCCAGGGTGCACGGGGCGTGTATGGTCAAGACTGGGTGGTGGACAGCGGCTACACCTTGCGTTGATTGCGGCGAGTCCTGGCTGGAAGAGACAGCGGTTCGGCACAACAAAAAAACCGTCCTGAAATACCAGTCAGGTGCAGCGTGACCCCGTGACGAGGGAGCTTGCTCCCTCGTCACGGTGGTCGCCACGATAGACACGTTGAGCGGTTGGAGTCGCCAGCGTTGGGTCAACGTGTGATCTCGGGCGCTGTCTCATTGGCTGAGGTAACGCACTATCCCCACGCCTCTGGATAAGCCCAAAACCCACCCGGACACCACTATCTTTGCGTCGGCTTGCAAAGAGATGTGCATTGCCAAATCCAAACTGCCCAGGTCTGTCATGACTCGACCGTGCAATCCAAATTCGAGGTCTGGCGCACCATTGGGGAGGAACCGCATCAACGTGAAATTGGCGGTTTTTTCGGTCCCCAAGGAGGCTCCCGCCGCAATGATTTTATTGTCCGGTTGAATAGCCACAGCGTGATGCTGAGCTTCGTAACCTTGGAAACTGATGACAGCAAGTGCTCCGTGATTGAAAGTCTCGTCCAGGCTTCCATCAGGATTGATTCGCGTTGTCAGCGTATGGAACCCCTTTGACTCAAAGTTCGCAGAACCCACGGCCACGATTTTCCCATCCGACTGCCGCTCAGCGGCAGAAATTTCCGCGTATTGGCTGTTTTTTACTTCAATCGTAACAACGCCTTCCTCACCAAAAGAACGATCAGGTCGTCCATCATTCAGGTAGCGTGCAAACAACAAGGCACCATCTTTTGCCCCGGCGAAAAGCAGCCGGCCATCCGGGAGTATGATCAACGATGAAAAGTAAACCTTCCCGACAAACACCATCCCGGTTTCACCGAAGGTCGGGTCGAGTTCCCCTTTGCTGTCAAGCCGAAGGAGAACCTCATCATAATTCTCATATCCCCTCACAACCCTTGCGACGAGGACGATTTTTCCGTCGGGCTGGATCGCTAGAAGACGAGCAACATCTTCGCCAACCGGCAAATCAATAACGACGCGCCCTTCCTTGCCAAAGGTGGTGTCCAGTTTTCCGTCAGGCAAGATTTTGAGGATATAAAGGATTTCAAATTCTTCCCCAACATGGCCAAATATAAATGCTTGATCATTGGGTTGAACGGTTAAGACGTTTTTCCCTAGGCGCACGCCGGGAAAAATATTGAGGCGTGTGATTCCATGGTCACCAAAAGAATCATCCAGGTCGCCATTACTCAGGTGTCGCACCAAAACAACGTCATCGACATTGACGCCAGCCGATAATATTTTTTCGTCACTGAGTAATTTTGATGTTCCTAAAAAGCCGCCTTGGGCAAGAGTGAACAGCACTTTTCCCTCGTCACCAAAGCTTGGGTCAAGATCACCCGCCGCTTTAGCTGCTTTTTGCGTAGTCATATCCGCCGCTCTTTAAGGAAAGGATGGAACTACAGGTATAGGGGAAGTCTTTTCGCGTCACTACTGTCAGAGCTGACAGTAGTGACGAGCGGTTTTATGCCTTTATCAGCAACTCCCGTCGCACATCCGCCTCTCCCTGCAACAGCTCAACCACCCAATCGATAAACACCCGAACCCTGGGCGACAGCTGTCGGTGCGGCGGGTACACCGCTGAGATCGGCCACGTCGGCACGCCGTACTCGCTCAACACTTCGACCAGCCTGCCCTCGGCCAACTGCCGTTGCACGTGGTAACGCGGCACCTGGATCAAGCCGAAGCCCGCTTCACAGGCCGTTACATAAGCGTCGGCATTATTGACAGTCAACTCACTCGGCAATTGCAACTCGCGCACCTGCCCCGCCACTTCGAACTCGAACGGAAAAAATCGTCCATTGCCCGAGGCAAAGTTGATTGCCCGATGGGCCGGTAGATCTTCCAAACGCTGGGGCGTACCTGAGCGGGCCAGGTAGTCGGGGCCGGCGCAGGTCAGTTGCCGTAGCCGCACAATGGGCCGTGCCACCAGGGCCTGATCGACAATGTTGCCGGCCCGGATTGCACAATCCACACCCTCGCGCTGCAAGTGGACCTGCCGGTCGTGAAAACCGAGGTCCAATTGCAGCCCTGGATAGCGCCGATAGAAATCCGCCAGGTGCGGCAGGATCCAGGTGCAACCAAAGGCAATGGGCATGTCCACCCGCAAGATCCCGCGGGGCTGGCTGCGCTGGACCGACAACGAGCCTTCGAGGTCATCGAGGTCGTCCAGCAGTTGGCCGCAGCGCTGATAGTAGGCTTCGCCATCGAGCGTCGCGCGCACTTGCCGTGTGGTGCGCTGCAGCAGTTGCACGCCGAGGTGGGTTTCCAATTGCTGTATCAGCAGGCTGACGGTCGCCCGGGGCAGCCCAAGGTCATCGGCCGCCTTGCCAAAACCACCCAGTTCGACGATGCGCCTGAACACCTGCATGGCCTGTAATCGATCCATGGCTCGACTCACTATTTAGATATTACGAATAGTTAAACCAAAAATCGCGGGTTTATCCAGAAAACAGCTTATTGGAGACTAAACCGGTCATTTATTTCCAGGAGCAGTCAGCATGATCACCCGCCAACTCGGCCATCGCGGCCCCCACGTTTCAGCCATCGGCCTGGGCTGCATGGGCATGTCGGACTTCTACACCACTGGCGTCAACGAGCAGGAGGCCATTGCCACGCTCCACCGCGCCGTGGAATTGGGCGTAACCCTGTTCGACACCGCTGATATGTATGGACCGCACACCAACGAAGAACTGCTCGGACGCGCCCTGCACGGCAAGCGTGAACGCATTTACCTGGCCACCAAATTCGGCCTCGTGCGCAGCAGCGATCCCCATGCCCGCGGTGTCAATGGGCGCCCTGAATACGTCCGGCAATCGGTCGAAGGCAGCCTCAAACGCCTCGATACCGATTACCTCGACCTCTACTACCAGCACCGCATCGACCCCCAGGTGCCGGTCGAAGAAACCATCGGCGCCATGGCCGAGCTGGTCAAGGCCGGCAAGGTCCGCCACATTGGCCTCTCGGAAGCCAGCGCCGAGACCATCCAAAGGGCCCATGCGGTTCATCCACTGGCGGCGGTTCAAAGCGAATACTCGCTGTGGTCCCGTGATCCTGAACACAATGGCGTGCTCGATACCTGCCGGCGGCTGGGCATTGCCTTTGTCGCCTACAGCCCCCTGGGCCGCGGCTTTCTGACGGGCGAACTGAAGAGCCCTGACGACTTCGCCGCCGATGACTATCGCCGCTTCAGCCCGCGCTTCCAGGCTGACAACTTCAACCGCAACCTGGCGTTGGTGGACCGGGTCAAGGCATTGGCGGCGAACAAGCACATCAGCGCTGCACAACTGGCCTTGGCCTGGGTCCTGGCTCAAGGCGATCACGTCATCCCCATCCCGGGAACCAAGCAGCGTCAATACCTGGAGAGCAATGTGGCGGCCGCCGCGGTGGCCTTGAGCGCCGGGGAATTGGCCCATCTGGATGAGATTTTTACAGCCGAAGGGGTTGTGGCCGGCGACCGATACGCCGCTCAGACGATGACTTTATTGAACGGCTGATCGAGTCGCCGGGTTTCCCCTGGGAGGGGTACGAAAGTCGCTAATCAATTGGGCGCAGTCAACACAGACGAAAGGACACTGTGGGCTGGGGATGGAAATCGATAATTTGAGACTGGGTTATACGCAGAGGATCCTGCACTGGCGTTGCTGCACAGCCTGAACGCCGCCAGGCACCTCTGCGTAGCCACTGCTGCCCAATTCGCTCCTGCATACCCAGCCGTGGCCGATACAGAGTAAGGCCTCTGCACGTATACCTCGTATGCGTCACGTCGCACTCAACGAGTCCAGCCATGAACCTACTGAATCTCTTCAAGACGTCCCGAGCCCACACTCAAGGCGCTGCAAGCGTGGTTTGCACTGCAAGTGGGCTTGACCAGGCGCTGGCCAGCGTGCGCGTAGAACCGGTGCTGGTCACCGGATTTATCTCCCCTCATCTGGACATCGACCAAGTCGCCGCCAAGATCAAAAAGCGCTTCGCCCACAGCGCCATCAGCCTGTGCACGACGTCGGGCGAGCTGTGCAACGGCGCTAACGCGCTGTATTGCCAGACCGGCGATACGTGGGACCGGGTGGTGCTGCAACTGTTCGATGCCAGCGTGATTGTGTCGGCCGAGGTAGTGATGGTGCCGCTGGAGTGCGAAGACATTCGCGGCGGTGGCAAACGCCTGGCCATGCGTGAGCGCATCGCCAAACTGGTGAACAACATCAAGCGGGTGCAGGTGAACACGCCCATTGACCATCGCGACACCTTGGCCTACGTGGTGTTCGACGGTCTTTCGGCATCCGAGTCGTTCTTCATGGAGGCGCTTTATGAGTCTGGGCGTTTCCCTTGCCTGTTCGTCGGCGGCTCTGCCGGGGGCAAACTTGATTTCAAGAAAACCCTGATCAGTGACGGTCAACGCAGTTATCAGAACCATGCACAGATCGTTTTCCTCAAGACCGCAGCGGATGTGCGCTTCGGGGTCTTCAAAAGCCAGAACTTCCAACCGGCCGGACTGACTTTCAGCGTGTTGACCGCTTCGGTGGAAGACCGCACCATCGATCAGGTCATCGACAGCCGTGGCAACATCAAAAGCATGGTGCAAGCCCTGTGCGACGCCTTCGAATGCACTGCCCAGATGCTGGAAAAGAAACTGGCGGATTATTCATTCGCCATCCGCGTGGGCGAAGAGCTGTTCGTGCGCTCCATTGCCCGCATTGACTATCAACAGCAAATCATCCAGCTGTTCTGCGACGTCGCTCCTGGCGAAGAACTGGTGATGGTCAAGCGCACACCCCTTCGCGAAGCAACCCGACTCGACTACGAGAAATTCCTCAAGGGCAAAGGCGGCCGGCCGGTGGCGGCGATTCTCAACGACTGCATCCTGCGCCGGCTCAACAACAGCAACGAGTTGGGCAGCATGGCCGGTATTTTCGGTGATGTGCCTTTGGCCGGCTTCTCGACGTTTGGTGAAATCCTCGGCCTGAACCTGAACCAGACACTCACGGCGATTTTCTTCTTTCGGATGAGCAAGGGTGCCAGTTTCACCGACGAGTACGTCGACAACTTCATCGCCCACTACGGCGAGTTCAAGGCCTTTTTCCTGCGTCGTCAGATCAAGAAGCTGGCGGGCCTGAACCATGTCGTGGTCAAGCAGATCATGGCGTTCAAGATGAAAGACTTCAGCAGCGCCTTGGACACCCGCGGCCTGGACAGCACGATCCTGCCTGTATTCAACGGCCTGACGGACCTGGGCCAGGTCTTGGCCCACGCCAGCCAGCAGCAAGAGGAGATGGCCACGCAAATCAAGCATTACTCGGGCGAGCTGCACCTGTCGATGGATGACCTGACGGGCACCATCGATCGGCAAAACACCGTTGCCGAGCAGGCGGGCACGACCGTGGAGCAGCTTGCCACGCAAGCGGGTGAAGCGGTGGTCGGCGCTCGCGCCCTCGCCAGCTCAAGCCTGCGTATTCAGTCGATCGTGCAAGTGATTCAGCAAATCGCTGGACAGACCAACCTGCTAGCCCTCAACGCCGCCATCGAAGCGGCGCGGGCCGGTGAAATGGGCAGAGGTTTTGCCGTGGTGGCGGACGAGGTGCGTAAGCTCGCGGAAATCACCCGCAAGAATGCCGCTGAAATTGGCGTGGACATCGACCTGCTGTCAAAAGAGATCCAAGGCGTCGCCCAACAGATCGAAGACCAGTCCGTAGCCGTGAGCGCCCTACGCGAGATGCTCGATGTCTTGGAGGACTCCAGCCGCACCACCGAAGGCACGGCGCAACGCACGAAGACCATCGCTGACACCTTGACCGGGCTGACCCATGCCAGTGCTTGAGCCGCCACTCAAGGCGCCTTGATTAGGCAGGCGCGTCAGGGTATCGCCGTGGGCAATACCCTTAACGACAAGGTCAGTGCCGACGCCGGCTCAGGCCTTTTGTTCCTGCTTCAGCCGCTTGACCAGCGCTTGGGCGGCGGCCTCGGATGAAGCCGGATTCTGCCCCGTGATCAAATGTCCGTCCTCGACCACATAGCTCGCCCAGTCCGCTGCCTTGGAATATTCGCCGCCTTTTGCCTTGAGCATGTCCTCCACCAGGAACGGCACCACCTGCGTCAGCCCCACGGCCTCTTCCTCGGAGTTGGTGAACCCGGTGACTTTCTTGCCCTTCACCACAGGCTGGCCATCCGGGGCTTGAACGTTCTTGAATACGCCAGGGGCGTGGCAAACGGCGGCCACGGGTTTATTAGCGGCATAAAAGGCCTCGATGAGAACTTTCGAATCCATGTCCTCCGCCAAGTCCCAGAGCGGCCCATGACCTCCGGGGTAAAACACGGCATCGAAGTCATAGGGGTCGATCTCACCCAGCAGCATCGTATTAGCCAATGCCGCTTGGGCTGTGGTGTCGGTGCGAAAGCGACGAGTCGCCTCGGTTTGAGCGTCCTCTTCATCGCTTTTGGGGTCCAACGGTGGCTGTCCGCCCTTAGGGGAAGCGAGCGTGACGGTCGCCTCGGCGTCGACAAACACGTAATAGGGAGCGGCGAATTCCTCGAGCCAAAAACCGGTTTTCTTACCGGTGTCACCCAGCTGATCGTGGGATGTAAGGACCATTAAAATGTTCATGTGAGCCTATCCTCCAAGTGTAAAAGGGCGACGCGGGTCGTCCTGCATTACTTTCAGAGGCTACGCTGGCGTAGACGTTCCCCCCCATGGCTCAAGCCAGCAACTCAGTGATCCACCGGGCCTGCCGGGCGACTTCCTGGACCTTTTCCTCGGGCACCGCCTGACGCGCCCGGGCAAACTGAGCCAGGGTCCGTTGCTTCAAGCGCAGCATCCGCTGCCACTTGACCAGGAACGCCGGGCTGCGGGCCTGCATCTGCAGCGGGCCGAAGTACAGCTCCTCGGGGGTATACAGCACCGGCCCGACGCGCTCGGCGACGATGATTTCGTAGTCGAAGCGATTCTCTCGCAGCACTTCCTCGCAAAGGATGCGGTAACCATTTTCCATCAGCCATTGGCGCAGGGGCTGCTCGCCACCGTTGGGCTGCAGGATCAACCGCTCCTGGCCACTCAGGCGTGCCTTGCCGCTGTCGAGGATGTCGCGGATCGTCTCGCCGCCCATGCCGCAGATGCTGATCGCCGTAATGCCGTCTTCCGGTTCGATCGCCGCCAGGCCATTGGCCAGGCGCACGGTGATCCACTGTTCCAGGTCGTTCTCGCCCACGGTGCGTTCGGCCGAGCGAAACGGCGTCAATGCCACCTCACCGGCCACCGCCGCCACGATGGCACCACGGCGCATCAACGCCACCGGCAGGTAGGCGTGATCCGAGCCGATATCGGCCAGGCGTGCACCGGCTGGTACCTGTGCCGCCACTCGCTCCAGGCGCATGGACAATGTTTGTTCGTTCAACTACAGCCCCTTTTTCACCACGAACGTCCGGTCGCTTTGGCCGGATCGGGAAGCGATTCTGTCGAGCCACGCCGGGCATTTCAAATTCCCGCGACCAAAGCGGAACCTGGAGTACCCCACCGGCCTCACATGTTGGTAGGGGGTTTCCGATAAACCCTATGCACCAGCAGGTCTTTTGCTACCCTATGACATGATGCATGTAAGACATTCCCTGATAGCCAACCTCTTAAAGAGTGCCTCTGTGTCAGTGATTCCCCTAGTAGTGTGTGACGATTCCAACATGGCTCGCAAACAAGTGTTACGAGCCCTGCCAGCGGACTGGCCGGTCTCGGTCACCGAGGCCATCAACGGTCGCCAGGCCATGGACGCCATACGCCAGGGTTTGGGACAGGTGGTACTGCTCGACCTGACCATGCCGGAGATGGACGGTTACCAGGTGTTGAGCGCGTTGCGCGACGAAGGATTGAAGGCACAAGTCATCGTCATCTCCGGTGACGTCCAAGAGGAAGCGGTGCGCCGCGTGCTTGAGCTGGGCGCCCTGGCCTTCCTGAAAAAACCTTTCGACGAAGACGAGCTGCGCCAGACCCTCAGTCGGCTGGGGCTGCTGACGAAACCCGGGCAGACGCCGCAGCAGAATCGCTCGGAAACAAACACCGTCATCAGTTTTCACGATGTGTTCCGCGAGACGGTCAACGTCGCCATCGGCCAGGCAGCCGCCCTGATCGCCAGGGTACTCGGGGTCTTTGTGCAGTTACCCGTGCCGAACGTGAACATCCTCGAAGTCGGTGAGTTGCACATGGCGCTGGCCGATGCCGGCAGCTCCCAGCAACTGACGGCCATCTGCCAGGGATTTATCGGCAGTGGCATCGCCGGTGAAGCCCTGCTGATCTTTCACGACTCGGAAGTCTCCGATATCGCGCAATTGATGCAGCGCCAGAATGCCGATTACTCGGACCTGGAAATGCTGCTGGACCTCTCCAGCGTCCTGATCGGCGCTTGCCTGAGCAGCATTGCCGAACAGATCGACGTGGTGTTCTCCCAGGGCCACCCGCAGATTCTCGGCCAACACGCGGCCATTGATGAGCTGATCCTGCTCAACCAGAAGCGCTGGAAAAAGACCCTGGCCGTCGAGATCAGCTACAGCCTGGAGGGGCATGACATTCGCTTCGATCTGTTGCTGCTGTTTACGGAAGACTCGATCGAGCGCTTGACCCACAAACTTGCCTACTTGATGAATTGAGCCATGAATGATCCTGTTGATCTGACCGAATTCCACTGGTTGCTGACGATTGTCCAGAGCATCGATGTGGGTGTGGTCGTGCTCGATCGCGACTACCGTGTGCAGGTCTGGAACACCTTCATGGAGAACCGCTCCGGGGTCCAACCCAAGGACGCCCACAACCAGAATTTCTTCACGCTGTTCCCCGAGGTCGACCGCCAATGGTTCAGCCGCAAGGTGGAAAGCGTCGCCACCCTGGGCACACCAGCGTTCACTATCTGGGAGCTGCGTCCGTATCTGGTGCGGTTCAAGAACTACCAGCCGATCACCGGCCAGGAAGAGTTCATGTACCAGAACACCACGTTGCTGCCGCTGCACTCCCCTGACAGCAAAATCAACCATGTCTGCCTGGTGATCTATGACGTCACCGACGTCGCCACCAACCGCCATCAGCTCCAAGCCGCCAATGCGCAACTGCAACAACTCTCCAGTACCGACCGGCTGACGGGCTTGTATAACCGTGGTCACTGGGAAGAAAGCCTGAAAGCCGCCCATGCCCGCCACCAGCGCTATGGCAACGCCTTAAGCCTGGTGATGTTCGATATCGACCACTTCAAACGGGTCAACGACACCTATGGCCATCAGGCCGGCGACAAGGTGATCGAGCGAATTGCCAAGCTGGTGCGCGAGCATGTACGCGAATCCGATGTGGCCGGGCGTTACGGCGGCGAAGAGTTCGGCGTAGTGCTGTCGGATACCGATAAGGCCGGCGCACAAGTTTTCGCCGAGCGTCTGCGCCAGGCCGTCGAAGAACTGGAAGTGCGGCACAACGACCAGGACATCCGCTTCACCATCAGCCTGGGGGTGGCCGACCTGAGCCAGCCCTCTAACTCCCACGCCGACCTGATCGCCTGGGCGGACAGCGCGCTGTATACATCGAAGAAGACCGGACGCAATCGGGTGACGGTGTATGAGTAGATGATAAAGCGCGGAGCACGGGACCACCGCCGGTCACGTGCTCCGTTGGTGCTCGGAACGGCCTCCACCCTTACGCTATCGGAGAGAGAGTCGAGCAGGCCTCACACTTCATTCATCAATGGGCGCTGGGGAGCTTGCGCCATATTTGCTCAGCAGTTTTAGCGTGACGCCGTTCGTCCAGCCGAAGCCGTCCTGCAATTCATACTCGCCACCTCCCCCGCCATCTCCCCGTCCGGATAGATCGTATTTCTCTACGAGCTTGTTTTCGTTGCGATAGAGGTTCTGGACCTGCTGCAAAAAACGGCTGCCAATCTGTTGCGCCAGCGCGGTTTGCCGGTACCGGTCCAACCCCTCCACTGCGACCCACTGCAACGGTGCCCAGCCATTAGGCTCATCCCACTGCTGACCATTGCTGACCTGGGTCGTGGCGATGCCGCCGGGACGCAACAGACCGTCGCGCACCGCATCGGCCGTGCGGTTTGCATGCTCGACAGAGGCAAGACCGGTGTACAGCGGAAAAAGCGTAGCGGCGGTGAGTGACTGGCGCTGCTGGTTGCGTTGCCAGTCGTAATCCACGTAGAAACCGCCATCGGCATTCCAAAGGTGCTTCTCGATGGCCCGCTGGCGCAGCTCGGCGCGCCGGCCATAAGCCTGGATGCAGGACGTGTTCTGAATGGTTTCACAGGCTTTGGCGATGGTGCGTTCCAGGTGATAGATAAGACTGTTCAGGTCCACGGGCACAATCGACGTGGTGCGTATGGTCGTCAGGTTCTGACCGTCGCCCAACCAACGGGAACTGAAGTCCCAACCACTTTCGGCGCCAGCGCGCAGGTCACGCCAGACCTCCTGCTTGGGCCTCTGCGGCACCTGCTCGGCGGTGCTGACGTCTTGCAACCAGGACTCCTGGCGCGGCGTTGCGCTGGCATCCCAATAACGATTCAGAACGCTGCCGTCCGCGAGTTTGACGACGTGCCGGGCGGCCGCACCGGGCTTGAGCGCCTGGGCACCCTCCATCCAATAGGCGTATTCCTTCTGCAATTGTGGAAGGTAGCGTCCATAGGCCTGGTCACCTTCAATACGGGCCTGCAACTCGACCATGTAGGCAAAGAACGGCGGCTGCGACCGGCTCAGGTAATAAGTGCGATTGCCATTGGGAATGTGACCGTAGGTGTCGATCATGTAGGCAAAATTGTCGGTCATCTGGCGAACCCGTGCCTTCTCACCACTTTGCTCAAGCCCAAGCATGGTGAAATACGAATCCCAGTAATACATCTCGCGAAAGCGTCCACCTGGCACCACATAGGGTTGCGGCAAGGGCAACAAGCTGCTGTAGATCGGCACCTGGCTGTAGGTTCGGCTTAACACGGGCCAGAGGCTATCGATGTGTGCTTCGATCGAAGCGCCGGGTTTTGATGCCGGGCTTTCAGCTTCGCCGGATTCGATGAAATTGTCCTTCACGAAAGTGTTGATATCGAAGCCATCGCTGTCACGACGGGCCAGGTAATCGGCACGGATTTGCGCGGGGTCACGGTTGGGCAACGCGTCCACGAAGTGTTTCTGGTCTGTGAAAATCTGCTGGCGTTGCACCGCTTCAAACAGTTCAGGGTAAGCCTGATCGGGTGGCAGGTTGGCTCGCCCCTGGGCATTTTCATAGCTCCAAGTCGCGGGCGGTTGATTTGAGCACGCCGCGCAGAGCAACGCGGCGAAGGACAAGCTGGTGAAATATAAAGGTCGCATCAATGGCTCCATGTTGTCGTTCCTGACAAACGAGTGACATGAGCGGACGGGGCTGGGTTCACTTGAATCAGTTCTACAAACTTCATATTGGTCTGTCCAATATCACTTTATTAAAATTGGTCTTGCCAATATTTTTTCCGGCGTGTAGTTTTTAGGCGAAGATCCTCCGAGCGGGTCATTGCCCGCCTACAACAAAAAAGAGAGTCTCGGTCCCGGCAGCCGTGCGCTCACAACCCTCCTCCCGCCTGCAGGCATCCACTGCCTGCACGCCCGCCAAGGAGCATCAACATGCTGACTGTCATCTGTAACGAACCCGGCTCGTTAACCGCCATCGAGACTGAAAAACCCCTCAGGAAACCAGGAGAGATCCTCATCCGGGTCAAGCGTGTCGGGGTCTGTGGCACCGACCTGCATATTTTCACCGGCAATCAGCCCTACCTCGAATACCCGCGAGTCATGGGCCATGAGTTTTCCGGGGTTGTAGAAGAGACAGACAGCGCCAGCGACCTGGCCGTCGGTGACGTCGTCTACGTGATGCCTTACCTGTCCTGCGGGACCTGTATCGCCTGTCGCCAGGGCAAGACCAACTGCTGCACTCGTATCCAGGTGCTGGGGGTTCATTGCGACGGCGCTTTTACTGAGTACCTGAGTGTTCCGAACGAATTCGTACACAAGGCCGTGGGGGTTTCCCTGGACCAGGCAGCGATGATCGAATTCCTGTCGATCGGGGCGCACGCCGTACGTCGTTCAAATGTCCAGGCGGATAAGCACGCGCTGGTGGTCGGCACGGGTCCGATCGGCATGGCGGCGGCGATCTTCGCCAGCCTGCGTGGGGCGAAAGTCACGGTGCTGGATACCCGTGAGGATCGCCTGTCGTTCTGTAAAGAACACCTGGATATCCATGCGGCAGTGCAAATCGGTGAAGGCGACAAGCAGACCCTGGCTGAGCTCACCGGGAACGATTTTTTCGACGTCGTGTTCGATGCCACCGGCAACGCCCGGGCCATGGAGCGCGGGTTCGAGTTCATCGCCCATGGCGGCACCTATGTGATGATCTCGGTGGTCCGGGACTCCATCACCTTCTCCGACCCGGAGTTTCATAAGCGTGAAGCCACGCTGATGGGCAGCCGCAACGCGACCAAGGAAGACTTCCACTACGTCGAGCAGTGCTTGCGCGACGGGCTGATTCCGGATGCGGCCCTCAACACCCATCGACTGACCCTCAGCGATGTCGCCCACTCGTTCACCACCTTGCTCGACCCCAAACAGGGTGTCGTCAAGGCCATCATCGAGTGTTAGGACTGGGAGGACGAACCATGAACTTGCCTTCTTCTTTGTTGGTCTTGGCGTCCGGCGATGATGTCGCGGTGGCGCGAGGTGATATCGCCGAAGGTCAACGCCTGAGCGCCGATGGCATCGCGCTGATCGCCCGACAGGCCATTCCATCCGGCCACAAGATCGCTCTGCGCGCCGTGTTGGCGGGCCAACGGGTGCTCAAGTACGGCCAGACTATCGGCCAGGCAACCCAGGACATCGCACCCGGCGACTACGTTCACGTGCACAACCTCGACATGCCCACCACCAACGCCGAACACAGTGTGCGGAACGTCTACGTCCCCACCGTGCCCACCAGTGACGGCGCGACGTTCGAAGGTTTCGTCCGCGCGGATGGGCGGGTTGGGACACGTAATTACATTGGCGTCATTTCCAGCGTCAACTGCTCGGCCACCGTGTGCAAACACATCGCCAATGCGTTTTCTGCCGAGCGCCTGAAAGACTTTCCCAATGTCGACGGCGTCGTTGCAATCACCCATGGCAGCGGTTGTGGCATGGGGGCCAAAGGTGAAGGCATCGATATCCTCAAGCGCACGTTGCGCGGGTATGCCGATCACGCCAATTTCGCCGGAGTCCTGTTGATCGGCCTGGGTTGCGAGGTCAACCAACTCACCCCGCTGATGAACGAACTCGATGATCGCCCAGCCGCGCTCAAGGCTAGCCTGATCATCCAGGACGCGGGCGGTACTCGCGAAACGGTGCAACGTGGCATTGCCCATATTGAAGCGATGTTGCCCATCATCAACCAATGCCAGCGCACGCGCGTGGCCGCCAGCCATTTGTGCGTCGGCTTGCAGTGCGGCGGCTCGGATGGTTACTCAGGGATTACGGCGAATCCCGCACTCGGCGCGGCCGTGGATCTGTTGGTGCAGCACGGCGGCACGGCCATTCTTTCGGAAACGCCGGAAATCTATGGCGCTGAACACCTGCTGACCGCCCGCGCCGCGTCCACCGAGATCTCGTCTAAATTGATGGAGCGGATCCATTGGTGGGAAGCCTACGTACACCACAACGACGGTGACATGAACAACAATCCCTCGCCCGGCAACAAGGCCGGGGGCATCACCACCATCCTGGAAAAATCCCTGGGGGCCGTGGCGAAAGCCGGCGCTACCGGGTTGATGGGGGTTTACCAGTACGCTGAAACGGTCCAGGCCCGAGGCCTTGTGTTCATGGACACGCCCGGCTACGACCCGGTGTCCGCCACCGGCCAAGTGGCGGGCGGCGCGAATCTCATCTGCTTCACCACGGGTCGCGGCTCGACCTACGGCTGCAAGCCCACGCCGTCCTTGAAGATCGCCACCAACACTGGCCTGTTCCAACGCATGGAGCTGGACATGGACTTCAACGCTGGAGGCATTGTCGATGGCCTGGAGTCAGTGGCCGAGGCTGGTGAGCGGTTGTTTCGACTGATGCTGGAGACGGCTTCCGGACGCCGTACCTGCAGCGAGGAAAACGGCTTGGGCGATAATGAGTTCCTGCCCTGGCAGATCGGCGCAGTGATGTGAATCAAGCGCCTATGGTAGCCTTCGCCGACTATCTGATGGACGCCGCCCCATGGTCTCACCGCTAAATACCTCTGAGCGAAAGCCGTACCAGAAAATCGCCGACCAACTTCGCCACTACATCGCCCAGGGTGATTTCAAAGCGGGCTCCAGGCTGCCCCCCGAGCGCGATTTGACCCAACTGCTGGGGGTTTCCCGACCTTCGCTGCGCGAAGCGCTCATCGCCCTGGAGATAGAGGGCGACATTGAAATCAAGATGGGCTCAGGCGTATACGTGCGCGCCAGGCCCAAGGACGGGAAAAACACCAGCGTCACCTTGGGCGAGAGCCCATCGGAACTGATGCAGGCGCGCGCCTTGATCGAAGGTGAATCCGTGGTCCTGGCCTGTTTGCACGGCAAGAAAAGCGATTATCGCTATTTGCAGGAATGCATCGACGCCATGCGCGCCAGCATCGCCAACGGCCAGCCGCCATTGGAGGACGACCGTAAATTTCATCAACGCCTGGCCAAGATGAGCGGCAACTCCGCGCTGGTGCGGATCATCGTCGCGCTCTTTGATGAACGACACAATCCGATCTCGGCGCACCTGAGCAAACACTCAGAGAATGCCCTGACCTGGGAAGCCGCCGTCGTCGAGCATGAAGCGATCCTGCGCGCGGTAGCCAACAAGGATGTGCTCGGCGCGCAAACCTCGATGCGCCAGCATTTGAGCCGCTCGGAGAACCGCTGGCTGCGCGCCCTGGAGCCGGAGGAGTAAATAGATTGGCCGCTTTTGTGGCGAGGGAGCTTGCTCCCGCTGGGTTGCGCAGCGACCCCAATCAAGTTGAACACGGTCTGTCTGATGCACCGCGGGGTCAGGTTTTGGGGCTGCTGCGCAGCCCAGCGGGAGCAAGCTCCCTCGCCACGGGTTTGTGTTTGGCTGAACGACGGGGGGAATTGACCTGCCGACCTGGTGGCGAGGGGATTTATCCCCGCTGGGTTGCGCAGCGACCCCAATCAAGTTGAACACGGTCTGCCTGATGCACCGCGGGGTCAGGTTTTGGGGCTGCTGCGCAGCCCAGCGGGGATAAATCCCCTCACCACAAAAACGGCGCGGCATAGCTTTTGTGGCGAGGGAGCTTGCTCCCGCTGGGTTGCGAAGCGACCCCAATCCAGTTGAACACGGTCTGTCTGATGCACCGCGGGGTCAGGTTTTGGGGCTGCTGCGCAGCCCAGCGGGAGCAAGCTCCCTCGCCACGGGTTTGTGTTTGGCTGAACGATGGGGTGAATTGACCTGCCGACCTGATGGCGAGGGGATTTATCCCCGCTGGGTTGCGCAGCGATCCCAATCCAGTTGAACACGGTCTGTCTGATGCACCGCGGGGTCAGGTTTTGGGGCTGCTGCGCAGCCCAGCGGGGATAAATCCCCTCGCCACAAAAACGGCGCGGCATAGCTTTTGTGGCGAGGGAGCTTGCTCCCGCTGGGTTGCGAAGCGACCCCAATCAAGTTGAACACGGTCTGTCTGATGCACCGCGGGGTCAGGTTTTGGGGCTGCTGCGCAGCCCAGCGGGAGCAAGCTCCCTCGCCACAAAAAACGGCACGGCGGGGCTTAGGTGTTCTTGAGCTAGCCCAACTGCCGACGCACGGCCAGTTCCACGCCGCGAATCTCCGCCAGGCCCTTGAGGCGGCCGATCAGCGAGTAGCCGGGATTGCTTTTGCGGTGCTGGTCGTCGAGCAGTTGATGTCCATGGTCCGGACGCAACGGCAAGCGCGGTCCGCCTTCGCGCTCACGCCTGCGCTCTTCTGCCACCAAGGCACTGATGACCCCCACCATGTCGACGTCGCCATCCAGGTGATGGGCTTCGTGGAAACTGCGTGGGTCCGCTTCCCGGCGGGTTGAGCGCAGGTGGGTGAAGTAGATGAAGGGCGCAAAGTGCTTGGCCATCGCCACCAGGTCGTTGTCTTCGCGCACGCCATAGGAGCCGGTGCAGAAGGTCAGGCCATTGGCCGGGCTTGGAGCGGCGTCCAGCAACCATTGGGCGTCTTCAGCGGTGGACAGGATGCGGGGCAAGCCTAGCAGCGCACGGGGCGGATCGTCCGGGTGGATCGCCATGCGCACACCCACCTCCTCTGCCACCGGGATCACCGCGCGCAAGAAATACCCCAGGTGTTCACGCAACTTGGCTTCGTCGATGTCGGCGTAGGTGCGCAGCAAGGCCCGGAAATTTTCCAGGCTGTAATGTTCTTCGGCGCCGGGCAAACCCGCGATCAAGGTATTGACCAGGTTTTCGCGCTGAGCGGGCGTGAGTTGCTCGAAGTAGGCCTTGGCCTGCTGGGTATCCTCGGCGCCGTATTCGCTCTGCGCCCCCGGGCGCTGGAGGATGAACAGGTCGAAAGCAGCGAACGCGGTTTGATCGAACCGCAGTGCCCAGCCGCCATCCGCCAATTCATAGGTCAGGTCGGTGCGGGTCCAGTCCAGGACCGGCATGAAGTTGTAGCAAACGATATCGATGCCACAGCTCGCCAGGTTGCGCACGCTTTGCTGGTAATTGGCGATGTACTCGTCGCGCCGGCCGCAGCCGCGCTTGATGTCCTCATGCACCGGAATGCTTTCCACCACCGACCAGCTCAAACCGGCCGCTTCGATCATCTGTTTGCGCGCCGCGATGGCCTCCACCGGCCACACTTCGCCGTTGGGAATTTCGTGCAACGCCGTGACAATACCGGTCGCACCGGTTTGACGGACGTCCTCCAGGGAGATCGGGTCTTTGGGGCCAAACCAACGCCATGTCTGTTCCATGTTGTTCTCCTTGTTATCAGTTGGGTGCGGCAACGGTATGCAGAAGGCTGCCGACGCCATCGCGAACCAGGGCGCCATAGGCGCCTTGCACGGCATCGCGAAAGGCGGAGCGAGCCGACAGCTCGGCCGGGAAGACTTCATCCAGATCAAGAAAAGCATCCACCAATGACGGGCCTTCGAATCGCCCGGCAAGATCGGCAAAGGTGGCGCTCAATGGATCGTCAATCACCTGCACCGAACCAGCGGGCAACGGCTGCGTGCAGTAGCGAATCCAGGCCGCGATGCCCAATGCGGTACAGCCGATGCCACTTCCCTGGTCGAGCAATTGCTGCGCGCCAAGCAACCAGCGTTGCGGCAGTTTCTGCGAGCCGTCCATGGCGATCTGACGCAGCCGATGTTGCAGGCTGTCATTGGCAAAGCGCGCCTTTAGATCGTGGGCATAGACCGAAAGATCGATACCCGCTGGCATGTCCAAAGTGGGCGCTGCTTCCTCGGCCATGTAACGCCCGATCAGGCGCAACAGGTTCGCGTCACTGACGGCATCGAAAACCGTTTCATGGCCCACCAACAGTCCCACATACGCCAGCAACGAATGGCTGCCATTGAGCATGCGCAGTTTCATCGTTTCGAACGGGCGTACGTCCGCCACCATCTGCACGCCCTCCACTTCCCAATCCGGGCGGCCGAGAGGAAAGTGATCCTCGATCACCCACTGGCTGAAGCTTTCACAGACCACTGCCGCCGGGTCGTGACAGTCCAGTTGCTCCAGTCGCTGGAAGGATTCGTCATCCATGGCCGGCACGATGCGGTCGACCATGCAGCTGGGAAACGCCACCTGTTGGTCGATCCACTGGGCCAGTGCCTCATCCTGCCTCGCCGCCAATGCGCTGACCGCCTGGCGGGTGCGCTGGCCGTTGTCGGGCATGTTGTCACAGCACAACACGGTGAAGGCCGGGATGCCTGCGACGCGGCGCCGGCGCAGGGCTTCAAGGACAATGCCGGGCGCTGAGCGTGGCGTTTGCGGATGAGCGAGGTCATGGGCAATCACCGGGTCTTCGCTGCGCAACTGCCCGGAGGAAGGGCTCAGGCAATAGCCTTTTTCGGTGACCGTGAGCGTGACGATCCGCGTTTGCGGCGCGGCCATGCACTGCAGCAGCTGCTCCAGGTCAGCGCCGCCCTCGCCCACATACAAGGCCTGGCGCAGTACCCCGATCTCACGCAGCGTCACCTGTTCGCGGTCGCGGTACTCGGCAACAGTGTAGCGGCCGTCCCGCTCGCGCAATTGATCGACCAACCTGCGATTGGAGCGCAGGTTGGCACTGCACAGTCCCCAGTCACTTTCTCCATGGCGATTGAGATGGCGTTGCAGATAGACCGCCTGGTGGGCGCGATGAAACGCCCCCAAGCCCAGGTGCACGATACCGATCTGCGCCGCAGCGCCGGTGGAAGGTACACGTTTCACAACAGGCATCGACACGCTCCTTCTGTTCAGGGATGGCTCAGGGCCGAAGCCGATTGGGAACCTTGTGCACCCAAGTCGCCGGTATCAGCTACCGACAGGGGTTTTACATAGCGCGCCACACATACGGCACCGATCACGGTCAACAGCCCCGCCAACAAGAACGCACTGGTGAACGAACCGGTGAATTGCACCAGGAAACCGGTCAAGGTCGGGCCGACGATGCCCGAGGTGTTCGCCAAAAAGTGCATGAAGCCACTGACGCCGCCCACCCGCGCCGCCGGTACGGTGTCCTGGATGATCGCCCAGTAGATCGCCCCGGTGAGGTACAGGAAGAACACCGCCAAAGCCACGAGAATGACCGCCGGATACAGGGTCTTGACCATCCCGGCACAGGCGATACAGACGGCACAGGCCAGCAGGCACGTCACCAGCACCACTTTGCGGGAGAACATCATCCGCCCGGTTTTCTTGAACACGAAGTCGGAAATGAAACCGCCCAAGGCCAGGCCGAGGAAACCCAGCACCCAGGGAATGACTGTGGCGATGCTCATGTCCTTGACGTTCAGGCCGTGGGCCATGGTCAGGTAGCTCGGGAACCAGGTCAGGAAGAAGAACAGCGTGTAGTTATAGGAAAAGAACGCCAGGGAGGTAAACAACACTGTCGGCTGCTTGAGGTAGAAGCGCAACGGGAACACCGGTTGTGTCGCCAGCTCGCTTTGCCCCTCGGCCCGAAGAATCTCCTCGGCCCGCTCGCCCTCGGGCTTTTCCTTGACGAACTTGTACCACACCGCCGCCCAGATCAAGCCGACCACCATGATAATGATGAACGAGACCTTCCAGCCGTAGGTGACGGCGATAAAGCCCACCACCGGGCCGGAAATCGCCCCGCCCAGCGGCGTGCCGGACATCGACGTACCAATCGCCCGCGCCCTGCGCTTGGGGGCGTACCAGTTGTTGACCATCTTGCTGGTGGTCACGCTCAGTGGTCCTTCGCCCATGCCGAACAGAATCCGGATAAGCACCAGCGAAGCAAAGCCTACCGTCAGTACGGTCAGGCCGCTGAACAGCGACCACAACACCATCGCCAACAGCAACGTGGTCTTGGCGCCGTAGCGGTCGGCAGCCCAGCCGCCGATGAAGTTGAAAGCGGCATAGCCGACGAAAAAGCTACTGAAGATCATGCCCATCTCACCCGTACTCAGACCGTAGTCCTTCTGGATGAATGGAGCCGCCACAGACAATGCCGAACGGTCGAGGTAATTGATGACCCCGGCCAGGAACAGCATGATGATGATTAAGCTACGTCCTTGACCAAACATGGTGGAGCCTCCCGCTTGTTGTGTTTATTCGGTGAGGATGCCCATAACAGGCACGATGAAACCGGTGGTACAAACGGCTCAGTGATGGGCGTTCGTCAGCTCCACCAAGACCTTGCGGGTTTGCTCGGGGTGTTGCTCGATCAGCTCGATGGCGCCGGGCATCTCGTCGAAGGTGACGCGATGGCTGATCAGGTCCTGGACCTGTAACTGGCCGCTGGCAATCAGCTCGATCACCTTGGGGAACTTGCGGTTGTTGAGCCGCGAACCCACCAGGGTCAGTTCCTTCTTGATCATCTCCAACTGCACCAGGTCGCTGGGCGTGGCCGTGAAACCCAGTAGCCCGATGCGGCCGGCCGGCGAGGCCAGGCGCACCATCTGCGGCATCAGCGCCGGAATGCAGGCGGCATCGACAATCAACGGCACGCCCTCGCCCTGGGTGAGCTCACGCATCGTCGCTTCGACATCGACTTGCTGGCCGTTGAGGGTCCGGCTCGCGCCCAGGGCCCGCGCCGTCTCCAGGCGGCTGTCGATGACATCGGTCACCGTGATGTCGGTCAGGCCGAGCGCCCGGGCCATCTGCACCAACGTCAGGCCGATCACCCCGGCGCCGTAGATCAGGATGCTGTCCCCCGGATGGGGCTGCATGCGATCGAGCACATTCAGGGCAATGGAATAAGGCTCGACCAGAGCGCCGTGGCTGAGGGACATCGAGTCGGGCAAACGATGGGCGTTCTCTGCCGGCACGCAGACTTGCTCGCTGAAGCCGCCATCGCGGTGCACGCCGATCACTTGCAGCCGGGTGCAGACATTGGGCCGGCCGATGCGGCAGGGATAGCAGGTGCCGCAGCTGATCACCGGATCGATGCACACCCGGTCGCCCACTTGCAGGTGCTCTACCCCTTCGCCGACTTGCCGGACCACGCCGGAAAACTCGTGGCCGGTCACACGGGGAAAGCGCACGAATGCGTTCTGCCCGTGAATAATGTGCATGTCCGAGCCACAGATGCCGGCATACGCCACATCCACCTGGACCTCGCCAGGGGCAACCTGGGGTGAGTCGACCTGGGCCAACCCGAACTCGAAGGGTGCTCTTACCTGAAACGCTTTCATCGGGTTACTCCTGACGGGACATCCGCCCCGCTTTCTATGTGGTGGAAACGCTTTACCAGTGCCAGAGCGTGCCGTCTTCGAGACGGTTGACCGGCAGGCTGGCGCGTTTGTAGGGGTATTGGCGGGCGAGGTCTTCATCAATGTCGACGCCGTGCCCCGGTGCTTCGCCCGGCGTGAAATGGCCGTCCTCGAAGCGATAGGCATGGGGGAAGACTTCATCGATGCGCGCTTCGTGAGGCATGTGCTCCTGGATGCCGAAGTTGGGCACCCAGGTATCGAAATGCAGGGCCGCGCCCATGCACACCGGCGACAGGTCGGTGGCGCCGTGAAAACCGGTGCGCACCTGGAACAACGCGGCAAAATCGGCAATGCGTCGCACATGGGTAATGCCGCCGGCATGTACCAGCGTCGTGCGGATGTAGTCGATCAACTGTTCCTGGATCAGCTCGCGGCAGTCATGGATGGAGTTGAACACCTCGCCAACGGCCAACGGCGTGGTGGTGTGCTGGCGGATCAGGCGAAAGGCCTGCTGGTTCTCGGCTGGCGTACAGTCTTCGAGCCAGAACAGGTTGTACGGCTCAACGGCCTTGCCCAGGCGCCCCGCTTCGATCGGCGTGAGGCGATGGTGCACGTCATGGAGGATGTGCAGGTCGTCGCCAAAACGTTCGCGCACGGCGGCGAACAGCTTGGGTACGTAATTGAGGTATTTGGCCGTGTCCCAGACGTGTTCGGCCGGCAGGTCGCTGTCGGCCGGCTCGTAGCGCTCGCCGCTGCGCTTGGCGACGCCGTAGGTGGTGGCGATACCGGGCACGCCGCATTGCACACGCACGGCTTTATAGCCCAGCTCGACGTGGCGGGCGACCTCGTCCAGGCAACCTTCGATGTCCCTGCCGGTGGCATGCCCATAGACCATCACCCGCTCGCGGCTCTTGCCACCCAGCAACTGATACAACGGCATGTTCGCCGCCTTGGCCTTGATGTCCCAGAGCGCCACATCGACGGCGGCGATGGCGGTCATGGTCACCGGGCCACGGCGCCAGTACGCGCCGCGATACAAGTACTGCCAGATGTCCTCGATGCGGTGGGCGTCGCGGCCGATCAGCGCGGGAAGAACGTGTTCCTCCAGATAAGCGACCACCGCCAGTTCGCGGCCATTCAACGTCGCGTCGCCGATGCCGTAGATGCCCTCGTCGGTGACGATCTTCAGGGTGACCAGGTTGCGACCCGGGCAGGTAACGATGACGCGCGCTTCAATGATTTTCATAAGCTCAAACCTGTGCAACAGAAGGAAATGAGGGCGTTCCCATGCTGGGCATGGCCGCTTGGGGAATCAGCGCGCCTCGGTACTGGACAACCTGGGCAGCCAGGCGGTGGCCCCAGCGCGCGGCCTGCTCCGGGTCCCCGCCTTGCAGGCGGCAGGCCAGGTAAGCGGCGCTGAACGAATCGCCAGCGGCGGTGGTGTCGATGACATGGGCAACGTTCTGCGCGGGCACCTCGAAACGGCCCGCCGGGGCTTGGATCAAACAGGACGCGGCGCCGCGCTTGAGGGCCACTTCGCTGACGCCTGCCTGCGCATAAGCGCTGAACAAGGCGTCGGTATCGCGATAGCCGAACAGCATCGCGTCATCGTCCCACGTGACCAAGGCCAGGTCGGTCAGGCGCAGCAGATCGCGATAGGCCTGTCGGGCGATGTCGGGATCGGGCCAGAGGTGGGGACGGTAGTTGTTGTCGAAGACGATGCGGGTGCCCGCTTGGCGAGCTCGCTGCAGGGCCTGCATCAGGCGCTCGCGCCCTTCGAGCGTGAGGATCGCCAGGCTGATGCCACTCAGGTAGACATAGTCGAACCCCGCCAGCGCTTCCAGCATGGCGTCGGCCTCGGGACCGTCGAACATGCGCCGCGCCGCCGCTTCCCCACGCCAGTAGAGGAAACGCCGCTCGCCGTGTGGGTCGGTCTGGATGAAATACAACCCCGGCAGCGCGCCTTCGATCACCCGGACATGGCCGTCCGAGATCCCCTCGTTTCGCCAGGATCGGCCCATGGCCAGGCTGAATGCATCGCCACCCACGGCCGTCATGTAGTCCACGGTCACCGCGGTGCGCGCACTCAATCGGGCCAAATAGACCGCCGTGTTGAGCGTGTCGCCACCGAAGGTCTGGGTGATCGCAGCGCCCGGCTCACCGAGCATCTCGATCATGCACTCCCCCACCAGCGCCACCTTCAAGGGGCGGGTGTGTGAGCCATGAGTCCGTGTTTCATCCATCATTACGCGCCTTTCTTATGTTTTTAAAACGGCGTTTCATTTTTCTTTCAAGGCCCGAGTCTAGCCAGATTTCTCGCCCCGTCAAGCAAAAATGAAACAGCGTTTTGTTCTGCTTGCGTATATCCTTGGGTTTTACTTTCACGTTGGAGCCTTCATGGACAACAGCGTCATCCCAAGCAACGATCTGGTGTCGGCGGTTGGCCGGACCATGGCCGTACTCGAGGCTCTGGCCGAGCATCCGGAAGAAAGCGGCGTCTCGGAAATCGCCACCAAACTGGACATGTCCAAGGCCACGGTTTATCGCTTTCTGCAGTCGCTCAAGGCGCGGGGGTATGTGGTGCAGGATGCCGAGGATCGCTATCGCCTCAGCGTCCGGCTATTCGAGCTGGGGGCCCAGGCCCTGCCCCACCTGGACATCGTCCGGGAAGCAGAACCGGGCATGCGCCGGATCAACGAGCTGACGGGCGAGACGGTTCACCTGGGGATTCTCGACGAAGGCAGCATCGTCTACGTGCACAAGATCGACTCCAAGTACAACCTGCGCATGTACTCGCGCATTGGCCGGCGGGCGCCGTTGTACTGCACCGGCATCGGCAAGGTGCTGATGGCCTGGCTGGAAGAAGATGAGCTGCTGGCGCACCTCAAGGAAGAAAGCTTCGAGCGCCGCACGGCCAACACCTTGACCAGCGTCGAAGCCTATCTGGAAGAACTGGAAACGGTTCGCCGACAAGGCTATGCCGAAGACCATGAAGAGTTCGAAGACAACATGCGCTGCCTGGCGGCACCGATTCGCGACCGTTTCGGGCACGTGATCGGCGGCATGAGCGTTTCATTCCCGTGTTTTCGCTTCAGGGAAGAATTGAAGCAGGACTACGTCAAGCAACTGATGGAGGCCACGCAGCAGATTTCAGCTCAGTTGGGCTGGCACCCGCGTTGAGTCGCTGCGGGTGCTGAGAGTCAGTTCGGGCCTGATCCAACCTCACTCATACGGGACGTCGATATGAACCCTGTGATGGCCGCGACGACCTCGGCACCCCGCTCAAGGTAGGGCACATGCCCGCAATCCTCGATGACCTGGCCGCAGGCATCGGGCAGTTGCGAGAGCAGGTCCTCCAGGGCGGCGGGCAGGAACACTTGGTCATGTCGCCCCCAGATCACCAGGGTCCTCGAAGCGATCTGCGGAAGCCGTTCAAGAAGGACGTCCAGGCCTTCACGGCGAAAATCCTCGACGGCCCGCTGCACCGCAGCAAACTTCGATTTGCCGCTGGCCGCCATGGCCTGGGCCAGGCGTCCGCCTACTCGGGGCGGTTCCTTGAACACCAGGCTCCAGAAGCGCTTCATCTCCGCCACCGTACGATAGCCGAAGAGCGTTCCCTGCCCTTGCAGGCTGGCCTGCAAGGCCGGGCCGAGCGCCGCCGAGCCGAGACCGGCGGGTGCCAGCAAGACCAGATGACTAACCCGTTGTGGGTGTTTCGCGGCATACAGCCCCGCCACGCAACCGCCCAACGAGCTGCCGACCAGCACGAACGGCCCCTCGCCTAGCGTTTCCAACAACCCCTCCAGCTCCGCCAGCAAGGCCTGTGGTCCGAAGCCTGCGTTCGGCTCATAGGAGGATTGGCCATGCCCTGGCAGATCGACGAACACGCAGGAGTGATGCCGCGCCATCCCCAGAATCGCGGGCCCCCACTGGTCCTTGCTGGCGCCCAAGCCATGAAGGATGACCAGTGTCGGCCCCTTCTGACAGGCAGTGCCCTGAAGATAGGCCAAGCGCCCCTGCCCGCTGGTGTGCCAGCGCAGTTTCAAACCGAACTTCCAGCGCTGGACCTGGCGCAAGGTACCTAGCAACAGCCGATCAACGCTGTTCATCCGCCACTCCTCGCCCTTTGCTGCTGCCAGCCTTGAGAAAGAACTTTGCGGGTAGCCGGAGTTGGCAGAGCGCCACGCCGGACAACGTCAACACCGCCCCGATCACCAGGCGCTGGCTGATGCCTTCGGCGAGCATGATCTGGCTGACGGCGATTGCGAACAGCGGCACCAAGAGCAGGTACGGGCTCAGTTGCTGCATCGAGTTGCGTCCAAGCAACCAGAACCACAGGCCGAATCCCAGGAGACCGCCACTGAGCGCCGTGTAGAGGACTGCCCACCACGCCTGTGCGCTGGCCGTATAGACGCTCGCCCATTGCCCGCCTTCCTGGACGAAGGACCACAACAACAGTTGCGGCGCGGCGATGACCGCGGTCCAGGCACTCAAGGCCAGCGGATCCAGCGGCCCGAGACGCTTGGTCAACACCGATCCGACAGCGAATGCCAAAGCCGCCAGCGCTACCAGCAGCATACCGACGAATGTCCCGCTCGCCGACGGTTTGGCCAGCAGCACCAAGACACCGGCGAACGCCAGCAGAATGCCCGCCAGTACCCGCACCTTCAGGACTTCACCCAATAATGCGAACGCCAGAATCAGGGTAAAGGGTGCCGTCAACTGATAGATGATTGCCGAAGTAGAGGCATCTACCCGGGCGATGCCGCAATACAGCAAGCCAAAATGCAAAGTGCCGGTAATCGTGGCAATCACGGCCACGGACGCGAACTGCTCGCGCTTGATCCGCTTGAGCAGAGGCATGAGAAACAGCGCCATGATCGCGTAGCGCATAGCGACCATGAGGATAGGCGGCAGCTCGGCGCCCCCCATCTTCACGGCGGTAACCTGGGCGCCCCAGAGCAATGCGACCAGCAGCGCTAGCAATGAATCTTTCAATGGCATGACAGTTATCCCTTCTGAAATTGAATGGGCCGCAGGATTCTTTCCGGCTTGCTTGTGGCAACCCCCGCTGGATTCAGTCGACGGTAGTGCTCACAGAGCCGGTCCAGCGTCTCGCACAAGGCCTGCTCCGCTTCAGGATCGTGGGCCAGCTGTGTCTGGAAGCACGGCGGGAATCCCGATCCGACCAGAATCATCTTGTTGAGCAGTACGTTCAGCGCGACCTGGGAGAAAACAGCTGTGTGCCCATAGCGCCGACCGACGACCGCAATCGCCGCGAGCTTGTCGCGCAGCGGGCGTTGGCGTGGACGCAAGAAGCCATAGCCGACCCGCTCCAGAAACGCCTGGAAACGACTGTTGGTGCCGTAGGCGTGCATGACGGGGAGATAGAGCACCGCATCGGCGCGGTCCAGCCGCGCCACCAACTGTCCGACGTCGTCCTGCAACGCGCAGTCCTGGTCTGAACAGGCGTTGTCGGCATCGCAATAGTCGATCCGGTAGTCCTTGAGCCAGATGGCATCGACCTCGACCTCCTCGCCCAAGTGGCGGCGCACCAGCGCCACCACCCGTGCACTGACACCACAAGGTCGGCTGGAGCCGACAATGATGGTCAGGTTCATGATTCAGCAAGCCTCCCGCAGCCCTTCTTCGCCAGCCAGATAGGTGCGCAGCGCTTCTTCCATCAACTGCCCGGTCAACCACAACGTGACGCTGGCGACTTCCTTGATCTGGCGACGATCTTCCTCGGTCTTCACCGCACGTTGCATGGCCAGGCGTACTTCTTCGGCGTGCTTCTCATCGATGGTCGAGTGGGCAACGAAGAACGTCATCTGCTCGTCCTTCAAGCCCAGGTCGGTGCGGAACCTGTCCAGGATCGGCTGGATGTGCTCGTAGACGTCTTCGGCCCAATAGCTGTAGCCCAGCCGTGCGATCGGCCCCTTGCGGATAGCCACATCATTGAGGAAGGCGATCAGCGCCTGGGTTGGCGCCAGGGGTGCCGGCATGTCCTGCGGCAGCAGCCCGACAGACTCGAGGTCGCGCAGCACCATGCGCTCGTGACCCAGCTCTTCCAGGGCGTGCTTATAAACGAAGCGCAGTAGCGTCGTTTCTTCCGGGTCGCTACTGAAGGCGCAAGCGGCCTGGTTGACCGAGTTGTAGCGAGTGTAGTGGTACACCTGCAACATCAGTTGTTGGTAGAGGGCTGGCGGCGTGGGGTTGTCCAGGCTGAATTTCCAGTAGGCACCCTGCTTGATCTGGGCCCAGCCCGCTTCGACGATCGCGTCGAGTTCCTTGAAGAATGCTTGCATTTCAATTGGCTCCTTTAACGTTGTGGTAAACACTTTCGAGTTCCAGATACACGAGGCTGTAGCACCGCTCCACCTGCTCCCCGGTCCAGGTCACGTCATCCTTCAGCACACGCCCGCCCAGGCCGACATACAGCGCAGCCAGTTGGCCGCGACACAGTGCCGAGATGAATCGCAGGTGGGTGTTGGCTTTCAGCCAGATGGACGCCTGCAGGAGAAACATGCGCAGGTGCCGTCCTCCGCGGTAGCGCTCGTCCAGCACCAGCCGATTGGCATCGAAGGCATCTGTCGACTGTTGAAAATAGGCGTGCACATTGACGGCCCGCTCGACGAAGCTCAGGCCATGGCCCAGCGGTGTGACGCGCAATGTCCCGACCACTTCATCGTTGTCCAGATAGATCAGGTGATAGGACATGGCGTCGCGCAGCTGCTCCCTTCGATCGAAGTCATCCTCCTTCGCCGGGTTAGTCCCCAGGTAGCGACTGCGCAGTTGCCTGACGGACTCGAACAGATCACTGGCGCTGTCGATCACGCGAACAGACAAGCTCATCGGTGACCTCACTGGCCTTCGCGTTGATCGACGATGCGGGCTTCTTTCCAGCTGAACCAACTGCCAAGGTTCACGTGTTCGGCAAGATCGCCAACCACCATGACCGTGGCTTCGACACCCAGCCGTTCGCGCAGGCGCTCCTTGATCAGCAGCACCAGGCGTGCACGATCACCCTCGAAGAAGCGCGACATCTCCAGCTTGGCGATGACGGTATCGCGATCATTGGCGCGGCTAAGGACGATCTGATAGCCAAGGCACTGTTCGACGCCTTCAAGCAGCGCCTGCTCGATCTGCGCGGCCGAAAAGGCGCGATCGTTCAACTGCACGGCATCTTTCACTCGACCGACAACCTTGACGGTCTGGCGCATCGATTGGGGATAGCCCGGACGCGACTGGATCGAAACCAGGTCGCCTGTGCGATAGCGGATCAACGGCTTGCTGCCAGGGATCAGCATGGTCACGCACAACTCGCCGTCGCCGGTGCTGCCCAGGCTTTCACCGGTCTTGGGGTCAAGGACTTCGATGATGTAGTTCAGACGATGCGGCACCAGTTGGTCGTTGGCGTTGCAGGCCGCGATGATCATCGCTTCCTGGGAGCCATACAGGCTGTTGTAGGCCTGCGCGCCCCACAGGCTGTAAAGGTTGTTCTTCAACGCAGGGGTGCACAGCTCGCCACTCATCATGAAGGCACGCAGGGCGAAGTCTTCGCGTGGGTTGAAGCCCTGGCGCTCGGCTTCCTTGGCCATGGCCAGCAGAAGGCCCGGCGCCGAGGCGAGTACCCCGATGCGCAGGTCCTTGAGCAGCTGGAGCGCCTTGGGCCAGCCAATCACCGGTGAATGTGGCCAGATCTTGGCATTGCACAGATCGAGCTGGGTGCAGACATCGCCCAGGGTGTCACCGAAGGAATGAACCTCGGTGGGTCCCATGATGCCGACCACGGTCTTTTCACCCGGAAAATGCTTTTCGATCACCGCCTGGTAGGCCATGGCCAGTTGGCGATTGCTCGCGTAGCTTTCCTTGCGGTCCCGCGGGCATGGCGTAGCAGGCCCGGTAGTGCCGGTGGTTTCGTAATAGAAGATGCTGTCTTCCAGCGGGCCGGACAAGATGTCAAAGCCTGCCTCGCGCAAGTCATCCTTGGTCGTGAATGGCAAGGTGACGAGGTCATCCAAGGTCAGCGAGCGCTCGGCGATTTGGGCGAGGTGCCTGGCATAGAACGGCGAAGAACGCTTCACATGGCCGATCACCTCCCGCAACTGCTCCTGATGCCAGGCAGCCAGGGCGGTGTCGCTCAGGACATCGGTCCAATAGGCATGATGAATCGGATCGTACCGCTTCTTGAATGTGTCTAGATGCTCTTTCATTTCAGCCGCTCAGGTTTGATGGGTTACTGCAAACTCAACGGCCGCTACATTAGTGACAGAACTTACCAATACCCAGCTGCGGTATTGCACAGTTGTGCGCGCACGCGTTTCTTGTTAAAGGCACGCGCGATTACATATACGCAAGCACAGTTCCTGCTCCTGCCGACATTAAGAAATGACCAAATGATTAATATCCGTCGAGCAGTTGACAGCCCAGGGGCGCACTGGTAATTTCGCCGCACTGCCGTTCATTTCCCGCAGTGCCTAGCCAAGACTGGGATGTCTAAAAATGTACTATCACCTTTCTGCTATCAGTTCCTCCCACAGCTATCCCGACAGCTGTTCCCGGGCCATTCTGGCCATCTTCAAAAGCAATATCTGGCGTCGCTAATCCAGCGAAGACCGGAGCCTGTCTGCTGCTTGCCAGCAACATCCTGATCATTCACCCATGAAATCGAAGGCGCTCGCGCCTTGTGTCCTGCACATTGCCTGGCTGCAATCCGTTGCATGCCTTGTATTGCGCGCGGCATGAAAAGCGTCCGCCTCGAATATTCAGGATATCCGTCACTCCCTATTTAAAGTGTTCACGCACTTTATATTCCCGTGGCCCTCTCTTAATGGAGTGCCTGAATCGTTGCACCTTGAAAATGGTATTAGCCGTGAATAAACATTTAATTGACGTCAATGTTCTTCGCCGTGAGGAACGTCGATCTACGGATGCACTTGGCATATATGCAAATGCGCGGGCACAACTGGGTCGCGAGTCTGTCTTCATTCTTGAATCACTCTCCGGTCCGAGCCGTGATCGCAGGGCGACGATCATCGGGCTCGAGCCCCTGTTCGAGGTGTGTATCGATGAAGGCCAGGCGCAGCTGCGCGGCTGTCCTGCGCTGTGTGAACATTTGTCCGTCAGCCTGCGACAAATGGATGTGCAGATCGATCACCACCACAAAATCCATCTGCCGGACAGCGAGGCCGCATGGAACCTGCTGCGGGCTATCCAGGCTACCTTCCAGCCCGCGGCCAATGCGCCGTCCAGCCTGGCGTTCTTCGGCTATTTCTCCTACGACTGCGTGCGCCTGATCGAGCGACTTCCCGATCTGGCTGAAAAGACCTACGACTACCCGCTCATTGCCTTGTCGGTCTATCAGACACTGGTGTATTTCCACAGCAATGGCATTGTCGAAACCCTGATCAACAACCACCCGTTGTGGACGCCCCGCACGTTGGAGGACTACCCCTGCCTCACCACGCCTGCGGCGTGCGAGGCGGTGGACCTGCCAGCGTATCCAGAGGCCTTCGAGGAAGTCCGCACAGTCACCCCGGAACAGTTTTTCGAACGTGTCGAAGTCGCAATGGAGCACATCCGTGCCGGCGACGTGTACCAGATCCAGCTCGGCCACGAGATTCGCATCCGCTCGCAGGTATCGCCGTTCGATGTGTACCAGAACCTGCGCCTGCGCAACCCCTCTCCTTACATGTACCTGGCCCATGTGGGCGGTATCGACCTGATCGGTGCCAGTCCTGAGCTGTTCGTCAGGATCAAGGACGACTTGATAGAGATGCGCCCAATCGCCGGCACCGTTGGCAAGAAACCCGGTGTCGATCCCACTCAGTTGGTCCTGGAGCTGACCCGATCGGAGAAAGAGCGTGCCGAGCACCTGATGCTCATCGATCTGTGTCGCAATGATATCGGTCGCGTCTGTCAGGCCGGCTCGCTGGAGGTCGACGAGTTCATGCTGGTGGAGGAGTACTCGCACCTCTATCACATGGTATCGAACGTTCGTGGCCTGCTGCGCCCGGGCCTGGATGCCTATGACGTGATCAAGGCGTCATTCCCCGCTGGGACCATGTCCGGCGCGCCCAAGGTCAGGGCGATGGAGCTGATCGAGGGGATGGAGAGCAACCGCAGGGGCATCTATGCCGGGGCCTTGGGCCTGGTGGGGTTCGACGGCAGCGTCAATACCGCCCTGTGCATTCGCTCGACAGTCTTCGACGAAGGCACCTACCACTTGCGTGCATCCGCCGGGGTGGTCGCCGACTCGGTGCCCGAGATGGAGTGGAAAGAGACGTTGTACAAGATGGGTTCTGTATATCGGGCGGTGACCGGCCAGGAGATCGCACTGTGAAAGTATTCCTGATCGATGCCTACGACAGCTTCGTCTTTATCATCAGCCAATACCTGGAACAACTGGGGTTGGAAACCCGCGTCGAACGTCACGACGTGCCGGACCTCATCCAGCGCATCGAGGCTTTCTCGCCGGACTTCTGTGTGCTGGGTCCAGGTCCAGGGCATCCGGCCGACGTTGGCTACATCGAAGTGATCCGGCATTTCCAGGGCCGTTTGCCGCTGCTGGGCGTTTGCCTGGGTCATCAGGCCATCGGACTGGCCTTCGGCGCCCAGGTTTGCCGGGCCCCGCACGTGATGCACGGCAAGGTGAGCACGATCGAGAACGATGGCAGAGGCGTCTATGACCATACCCAAGCCCGTGCCATACAGGCCACCCGTTATCACTCGCTGATGATCCGCGACGAGCAGGTACCCGACTGTCTGGAGGTCACTTCGAGGTCCACTGACGATGGGTATGTGATGGGCGTGCGGCATCGCCACCTGCCGGTGGAGGGGGTGCAGTTTCACCCTGAAAGCATCCTGACTGAAAACGGCCTGGAGCTATTCCGCAGTTTCATCCGCTGTTACGTGCACCCGTGATTCGCCAGGAGGGGCGCACGCCCCTTCTTTTTCCATGCTCCGACTGTTTCATTCCCGCGATAACAAGAGCGACTCGTTTATGGACAAACTCAACTCCCCCGTCTGCGACCGGACCCAGGCCGGGCGTACCGCACCGCTGACCGCCTTCATGAGTCTCGCCAAAGATGCCAACCGTTGCGATTGGGAGCGTCTGGTCAACAAAGTACTGCGCCAACTCGGCTTCGGCAGCTACCTCATCAGCCTGGGACCGGTTGCACGCCGGGATACCGACCCGCTGGCCGGCCTCATCACCACCTTTCCCAAACGCTGGCTGGAACACTATCGCGGTGACGGGCTGATCGAGATCGACCCGATACTCAGGCACTGTCGACGCGAACTGGTGCCTTTTTTCTGGGACAGCGAGCGCAGGCGCGCCCGTGGACGCTCCCGGCACTTCTGGCAGCAACGCGAGCAACACGGCCTGCGCAGCGGCCTGAGCATCCCGTTGCGCTACGAGCTGCTCAGGGGAACACTGAGCGTGGCCTTCGATGACACCCAGATCACCGAACAGGAGGGTTTTTCCAACCCCGCCGTCTATCAATTGTTCATGCTCATCCCGTACCTGCTCGCCGGGATGCGCCATCAATTGCAGGGGCCTGCCCAACCCCGCCAGGACCTGACGCCCAAGGAAATGGACTGCCTGTATTGGGCCAGCGTCGGCAAGACCACCTGGGAAATCAGCCACATCCTGACCTGTTCCGAACGCACCATCGACTTCCACCTACTCAATGCCCGACGCAAACTCGGTTCAGTGAGTCGCCAGCAGGCCGTCAGTGCTGCGGTGGCCTGCGGGCTGGTCATGCCGACGGTTGTGGCGCCGATTTACAGCTGCTAGAAATAAGCACGATCACCGGGATCATCCATTGATCCCGACTCATACCTCACAGGGAGCGTCACCGTGTTTCCAATGGACATCTGGTTCACCTACACCACCGCCTGCGTATTGCTGGTGCTGTCTCCGGGCCCCGACAATCTTCTGGCGATAGGCCGCGGACTCAGCCAGGGTCGCTTGGCCGCCCTCGTGTCAGGCCTGTCGTCTGGCCTGGGCATCCTGTTTCATGTCACCACCGCCTCGCTGGGGCTGACGCTGCTGATCCAGACCTCGACGGTCGCCTTCTGGGTCGTCAAGTTGGTGGGGGCCGCCTATCTGCTCTGGCTCGGGGTCAAGGTGCTGCGCTCCAAAAGCCTGATCACCTTCGCGCCCGCCGCACGACAACCCCTGCGCAGCATCTTACTCACAGGCTTTCTTTCAGCAGCGCTCAATCCCAAGCCAGGGTTGTTCGTGCTGGCGTTCATCCCTCAATTCATCAATCCAGCGCTTGGCTCGGTCACTGTGCAAATGCTGGTCTACGGGTTCTGGTTCGCCCTGCTGACGGCCGTGGGATTCTCGCTGATGGGCATCTTCGCCACGCGCCTGTCGCAATACATTTATCAACGCCCGCGTCTGGCCAACGGACTCAACCTCGGCGCTGGGTTGACCTTCATCGTGTCAGGACTTTCCATCGCTGCGCTCAGCCAGAAATAGCGGCTCCAGGCGTCAGCGTTGCTCGGTACCCGGTGCACCGAGCGAAGTCGCGAGCAATGCTTCCAACCCCATCGGCTTGGCAAAATAATAACCTTGGGCCTGCCCTGCCCCCATCTCGCGCAGCAAGAGCAGCGTCGCTTCATCCTCGACGCCTTCGGCCACCACGCTCAGGTCCAGCGATTCGGCCATACGCACAATCGCCCGGACGATCGCGCGACTGCGGGAACTGGTGGTCAGCTCGAAGATAAACGACTTGTCGATCTTCAAGCCGCTGAAACGGTATTGATGCACATAGCTCAGGGATGAAAATCCCGCGCCGAAGTCATCGAGCACCACTGACATGCCGTTGTCGGCCAATTGCTGCATGGTCAACCGGGCAATGGCTGGCTCAGCCACCAGCGCACCTTCGGTCAATTCCAGGCAGATTCGCGATGGCGCGACGTTGTACCGGGCCAACAGCGCAAGCACATCCTCGGCGAAGTCCGGGCGCGCCATGCTGTAGCTGGAACAATTGACATGCACCGGCGGCCAATTGGCGTGCTGGGGCTCTGCGAGGATCACCGCGATGCTGGTGAGCATGTACAAATCCAGCCGACCGATCAGGCGCAACCCCTCGACATCCGGCAAAAACTGGCCTGGGGCGATGATCCGGCCGCCCGGCTGATGCCAACGGATCAGCGCTTCAAGGGCCAACAGCTCACCGGTTTCGACGCTGACAATCGGCTGGAAATACGGCAGCAGCTCGTCAGTGCGCTTGAGCGCATTGCGCAACGCCCCTTCGCGCTCGACCTGGTCAGAGACTTCACGGCGCACCTCCTGGTTGAACACCGCGTAGCTGTCGCGCCCGGCACTCTTGACCCGGTACATCGCCGCATCGGCATCGCGCAACAAATCGGCGGGAACCAGGTGGAACTGCGTGTCGGCGCTGACAATGCCGATACTGCAGGACGAAAAAACCTCATGGCCATTGATGAAAAACGGCAGGTCAAACACCGCCAGGATCCGTTCGGCGATCTCGATCACCACATCCAGCGACGCCTCGGGAGCCAGCACCGAAAACTCATCGCCCCCCAGGCGGGCCAGCATGTCGGAGTCGCGCAGACAACTGCGCAAACGCTGGGCCGCCTGCATCAACAACAGGTCGCCAAAATGGTGGCCGAAGCTGTCATTGACCCTCTTGAAACGGTCGAGGTCGATGAACATCACCGTCAGTTGCGCGCCTTCCCGCTCGAACCGCGACCAGGCCAGGTTGAGGCGCTGTTGCAGGTAGGTACGATTTGGCAGCCCGGTCAGCGCATCGTGGGCGTTTTCGTGTTGCAACTTGGCGTTGGCGTGATCGAGCTCGCGGGTGCGGTCCTGCACCCTCGCTTCGAGCTTGAGGTTGGCGGCATGGATCGCTTCTGCGGCCGTGCGTCGCGACAACGCGGTGTCGATGTGCCGTGACACGAACGTCAGCAGTTCCTGATCGCGCAGGGTATAGCGCACCTGCGAGGTATAGCTTTGCACCGCCAACACACCACGTACTACATCGCCATCGAACAACGGAATGCCCAGCCAGGAATGGAATCGGACGGACTCGTAGGACATTTCGAGCTCACCCTGCGCTGCCAAGCGATCCGCGTCCTCGGGGTCGATCAGGCAAGGTCGACGCTGACGAATAACATACTCGGTCAAGCCCCGGCAGCCACGCCGCGCCGCCGGGTGGGTTATTTCCCGCTCATCGACATAGTAGGGAAAGGTCACTTCACCGATCGTGTCGTCGAACAGCGCGATGTAGAAGTTCTGCGCGGACAGCAGGTCACCGACGATACCGTGCAAGGTTTGAAACAACTCAGCCATGTCCCCGGGCTGGCTCGACAGTTCCGCAATCTGGAACAGCGCGCTCTGCAGATGCTCGGCGCGCTCGCGGTCCGCCACTTCCTGGCGCAATGCGTCGTTGACTGCCGAAAGCTCCAGGGTGCGACGCCTCACCGTCTCTTCCATGCCCTCCCGGTTCAGAATCCGGTCCAGCGCCATGGCCACGTGACGGACCACCACCAAAAACAGCGCGCGGTCTTCGGCGCTGTAGGTTCGCGCAACGTCGTAGACCTGCATGGCGAGCATGCCAAACACCTCATCCGAGGCATTTTTCAACGGCGCGCCCATCCAGAACTCCGGGCGATCACCCACGCAGTAGAAACGGCCCTCGTCCTGGGCCGCGCGAATACCGGCGGCGTCGATCAGCAATGGCTGGCCGCTGGTCAACACCTGGCCGGTCAATGACAGGTGCGAAGGGTCAAGGTATTCGTAGTGTTGGGACTCCACCGCATCCACATCGATGATGTCGACGTAATACGGATAGTCAATCTTGCCGCTGCGCGGGTCATACAACGCCAGATAGAAATTCTCGGCGTCGATCAGGCTGGCGAGCAACTGATGAACGCCCACCAGAAATACAGACCGATCACGGGTCGAGCTGGCCAGATAGGTAATCTCATACAACACACGCTGAGTGATCTGGGCCCGGGCAAGGGTATCGGTCTGTACCCGAATGCCCAGGCGCTGGGCAAACTCGGCGAGCGCCGGTTCCCCGGCTTCGTCGACGGGCGCCAATAGCCAACCCAGCACACTTTCGCCTTTGCCGGTCGGCCAACGGTGCAGCTGCCAGGTCTGGCAGAAGGCTTCAAACTCTCCATTGGCAACGCTTGACGGCCATTGCACCCCAGCGTCGCCTTGCCCGACCAAATGCATTTGTTCGCCGGCGCGATAAACCGCCCACTGGGTGGTGTGAGCCCAGTGACGCGCCGAGTCGAGCAGTTGTTCAATCGTGTCTTCGTCGCCCGCGTACGCCATGCCGAAAGCATCCGAGTTTTCTTTCTGGTGAGATGTGGCAGTGTAATCGTTGAATTGCCGCGGGGGATCGCTCAATGGACGAAGACTCATCAGCGCTCCCTGAGCCAGAAGTGGCGAAATTGACTGACAGATTGCCAACAATGTGCCAGGGAGCCTTCGGTGTAAAGGCTCTAGTGTGCTGTCTCACAAATAAAGCGCCTCATGCCTGTGAGGCCATCGCCGCTCGGGCCCGTTGTATCTTGTTCGAAATATCTTCCCCCTTGTCTCTTTTACCCCAGGCGAATGAATGCCTGCTTCTACAGAAACACTGAGCTGAGAGGCTTGCTCATCAGAACACAGAAAAAGCGACTAACAGCATTTTCTTCACAATCTGCGGATCCTCACCACGAGATATCTGTGACGCAGCATTACTTAACTGCGCATCGATATAGACAGATGCAAATTCTGATGACATATCTGCAGAAAACTCACCTTTGGCCTTTGAACGCTCCACCCACTTACTGTAAGCAGTTAATGCTTGCTCCTGAATGAAATCGATTTGTGCCCGTGTTGCTTCACCCAAGTGCATGCGTGATTCGCGCATCTTTATCAAAAGACATCCTTTTGGGATCTGTTGATCATCACTCACTGAGGTGGCAAATGACACCAGGTTGTCAAGCGTCTCTTGAAACGGCATTTCTGTGTTTAACATCTGCAGCACAGAATCCAGTACCTGCTCTTGATATTTAAGAATAACGGCTTTCATCAAGCCATCTTCATTCCAAAATTCACGATAAAGACCTGGCTTCGATATATCACATCTTCTGCAAATTTCATTAAGGGATAAGCTGCGTACGCCCTCTTTCCAATAGGCTTCCATTGCCACATCCAAAACGTGATCACGGTCTAGGGTCTTAGGTCGTCCCCTTGAAGGTTTTGTTGGGTTTAAGCTCATTTTGTACCGCCCGGTATTTTAAATTGACACGCGATGCCCCTGCCCCTTATTGTACCGACCGGTACTTAATTGACAACCCAGCAGGAAAGAGAAATGAGCCAAGCACAAAAAAACGTCATCATCACTGGTAGCAGCAGTGGATTTGGCCTGAAGGCAGTGAAAGCCTTTGCGGACAAGGGCTACCGAGTGTTCGCCACCATGCGCGGCACAGAAGGCAAGAACGCCGCAGTCAAGACCGAGCTGGAGGCGTATAGCAACCTCGTCCATGTCGTTGATATGGATGTCACCAGCGACGAATCCGTCAAAACAGCCATTGCTGGTGTGCTGGCTAAAGCGGGCCAGATTGATATTTTGATTAACAATGCGGGCGTAATGTACCTTGGTATTACGGAGGCATTTAGCATTGCCCAAGCCAGGGAGCAGATGGAAACCAACTACTATGGCGCCATGCGCATTATACAGGCCGTCTTGCCTGCTATGCGGGAAGCCAAGTCCGGACTGATCATCAACACCTCATCAATGGTCGGCCAGATTTCGGCGCCGTACTTCTCTACATACGCCGCCACCAAGCATGCTTTGGAAGGCTACGTCCAAGGCTTACGTTACGAAGTGGCGCCCTTCGGTATTGACGTTGCCATCGTGCAACCAGGCCCGTTCCCTACAGGCCTGAGTGCGGGAGGGCAAGCGCCTTCCCGTCTTGACGTACTGGAGAGCTATGGTGACTTGGCCAAGATACCTGCCGCCATGTTCACAGAATTCGCGAAATTCATGCAGTCTGACCAGGCACCCGATCCACAGTTGGTCGTCGATACTTATTTAGCGCTAGCAGATATGCCTGCTGGCAAACGCCCTACACGTACAGCGGTCGGCATGGTTTGGGGGGTTGATGAAATTAACGCTGCCAAGCAACCCATTCAAGACCGTGTTTTAAAAGAAATGCAACTAGAGGATATTTTAGGCGGCGCTGACGCGTAACTTCCAGTAACAGGGCAAACTATTTTTTGCCCTGCCTCAGCTATATCACAAACGCTTCGAAGCGAGCGACTTTAGCCACCAGCCAGGCCCCTCCTGGGACAGGGATCACATAATGAAAGTTACACTTCTCTATAGCGGCCTACTTGCAATTTTGTTCATCGCACTGAGTGTTCGAGTAATTATTGGAAGAATAGGCCCTGGCAGTCCCAGTCTTGGCGATGGTGGTAATCCCGTCATGTTTCGGCGCATTAGAGGGCACGGCAATTTCGCTGAGTACGTTCCACTGGCGCTCGTGCTGATTGGTTTTCTAGAGTTAAGCGGCTCACCGCAATGGCAACTACACACACTCGGCTCAGTACTATTTTTTGGACGCATTCTGCATGGCTATGCCCTTTCGTTTACAAACGACAATCCATTTGGTCGTAACGTCGGCATTCTTGCATCTCTTTTAGTACTGTCTATCTCGGCAGTCCTTTGCATTTGTAGGTATTTTGGCTGGGCCTAACTAAGTGCTCAACGCGATCAGACTGCAGTGGGGCTACGCTCGATAGCAATTGGGCGTCGCCTTCGATTCGAGCGAGCAGCGCTCGCCATCACCCATTCCCAACCATCTGCCACAACGACGCCCCCACCCCGGTAATGCTCTCGCCGGCAATCAACCCCGCCGCCGCAGTGATGGCGAAGCGTTCTGTGAGACTCGGCCAGCGGCAGTTCACGACCCAAGTGAGCACGGCGCCCAAGGCCATCATCAGCGACACCGAGGCCGGCAAGACGAAGGCCAGGCCCAGGGCTGCGGTGCTTGGCAGGTAACGGGCGCGATGTTCAGGCAATAGGCTGTCGAGAATCCCTAGCAGCAAGCCGGCCACGCCGCCGATGAAAATCGCCCAGCGGATGCTCGCTGACAATGAATCCAGCCCCTGGGTCAGGGTTTGCGCCACAGCTTTCCAGGTCGCGACCGCCGGGGCCGGCCACTCTTCGGTCAGCAGCATGGTTTGCGGGTCCGGAATCAGGGCCAGGTAGGCCAACACCCCGACGATGCTACCGACGAAAATGCCCAGTGTCTGGGCGATCAACTGCTTGCGTGGCGTGGCGCCTATCGCCCGGCCCACCTTGAAATCGTTCATCAAGTCCGTGCACTGCCCGGCCGAACCGCCGGCGGTGTTGGCGCTCATCAGGTTGATCGGCACCTGCCCCGGCGCGATGATGCCGAAGCTCAACTGGGACAACTGTCCGATGGCGCCGATGGGCGGAATGCCCGTGGCGCCGACCACCCGGGCAGCCACGGCTGCCAGGCAGATCGCCAAGGGAATGGTCAATAAGGCCATCCACAGATTGATGCCGAACAACAGCGCTTGCAGGCTCACCACCAACACGATCGCCAAGGCGAAACCGGCAGCCGGCCCAGCCTTGGGCAGCGCCCAGATCACCCCACCGTCGGCCCTGGTGGACTGGTGCAAGGCCCACAAGCGAATCGCCAGGGAGGCCAGGGTCGAGCAGACCATCAGACTCACGCCCGGCCACAGCAGCCATTCCACCAGCGCAGCGAATTGCGGGCCGCTGCTGTCGGGCGGCAGCTGCACCAGGCCTTGCTCCAGCAGCCATGGCGCCAGCCCGCCCCACGCCAGCAAGGCGCCGAGCAGCAGGGTCAGGCCGACACGAATGCCGATGATCCCGCCGAAGCCCATTAACAGCAGCGAAGGGTCAGCGGTAAACGTCAGGCGCTCCAGATGAGGGGTCGGCGACCAGCGCGGGAAAGCCCACATGAAGGTATCGACCCACTTGACCAGCGCGGACAACAACGCGGCGCTGAGCAGCACCTTCAAGCGCGTCGCGGCTTCGCGACCGTGGTTGTAGATATGCAGCAGGGTTTCCAAGGTCGCCATCCCCTCGGGAAACTTCAGCGCCTTGTCATTGAGCAGCGAGGGCCGCAGGTACCAGGCGATCCAGATCCCGAGGAAGCTCACCGAAAAGACCCAGGCGATCATCGGGATGACGTCCAACTGTTGACCGGTCAGCAAGGTGTAGGCCGGGATAGGCGCGACCAGCCCACCGGAAATGATCGACGCGGCGGCGGAAGCCACGGTCTGGTTGATGTTGCTTTCGTGCAAGGTCCAGGGCAGTCCTGCACTCGAACGCTTGGCCAAGCCTTGCCAGAGGCCATAACCGATCAACAAGGCAATGATCGACATGTTGAACGACCAACCGATCTTCAACCCAGCGTAGACATTGGAAGGTGTCAGCAGGATACCCAGCACGATTCCCGTGGTGACTGCGCGCAGGCTGAGCTCGCGTTCGACAGGAAGGCTCAGGGGAATCGATGGCGAGGTTTCAAGCATGCGAATTCCTTATCGGCAATGAGACAGCGCGCTCACTCAACGGGGCGACCTAACAAGTGAACGCAGTATTGGCCCAAGGTTCACATGGCAGAGGGGAACCGTTGCGAGCCTGGTGCCGTGCCCAAGGCCATTCACCGGCATAAAAAAGCCCCGTAGCCGAATGGGGTACGGGGCAAGGAATTGGTTGGTTGCGGCCAACCAAAGGAGCACGGTAAGAAGCGTCGGCGGGACTTAGATGCAATCCTGGGCGGCACGTCCAAAACTCGAAGGCAGGAGGCTCGAGGCCAGCAAATGCCGCTCGTAGATGAAGACTTTGCCGCCATTCCCGGCCTTGTAGGCCTCCAGCACGTTGTCCGCTGCGACTTTGCTCGGTACGACGATCCGGTAGCTACGCTGAGTCTGGGAGACCGTCGGGTTCAACTTGCCGTCCTGCAGTTTCGGTACGACGCATTCGGCATATTCGGCGGGGGTCTTGTGGGTCTGCAAGGTCAGTGTCGGATCGTTTGGCGCGGAGGCACAACCGGCGAGCAGCAAAGAGGCAAACGCCATGACAGGCACGAATAAAGGGCGCATCAGTCTCATCCTGAAAATAAAAAGTTCGATTCATCTGACTAGGGAGCGGCGTCACGGGCTTGCCTTGTCAGCGCAATACCTTGAGCCGCGTGTTCGATGGGTGCGATTCTGCGGTGACGGCCCAGAAAGAAGAACTTGCATTTCTTGATGGTCATTATTACTTCTAGCAATAGTTGCGCGCCGTGCAGATGGACGCACACCCAATCACCACTGAAAAAGATTGCCGAGGCCTCTTCCTTGAGAACTTTTGACCTGATCCGCGACGCGGTCTTGCCCGACTTTCGTGATCGAGTGGCGGAGTACCTGATCCAGTACGAAACGGTGCTGCTGTCCGAAAACGCAACCGACCCGGAGCTTATCCGGGACACCGCCCACCAGTTGCGCGGCTATCTGCGCGGGTTGAACACCACCCGGGTATTGGGCATGGCGGATTGGGAGGAGCTGGACAGGCGAGTGGTGAACACGTGGCTGTAGGGCACGATCAACCAAGGGTGTCGACGCTGAGCAGCGAAATCCTGCTCTGAACAAAGCAGGCCATGTGGCAGTCGGAACAACAGACCTTCGGCAAAGAAACCTGGCCCATGCCTCTACGATCTGCTGTCCTCGCCACGTTGTTCACGTTGGCTGCCAACACTGCGGCCGCTGCCCCCGGGCCACTTCGCCTGGAAAACCTGGCACGCTGCGGCGACCTGCTGGATGGCCGGCGCCAGGACTGGTGCCTGACAGTGCGCGGGCTGGGTGAGGGAACACCGCAACTGAAACTGGGGGACAAGACGATCCCCGCCAGTACTGTCCAGCGCGAAGGGGACAAGCTGCGGTTGCGCCTGGACAGTGCCGAATACCAGAGCGGCCCTCTCTGGCTGGAGGACGGCCCGCGCACCAGCAATGCCGCCTGGCTGACCCTGCGTAACAGTCACGTACTGGCCGCCGGGCCGGACGACGTGGCGAAGAACATGGATGGCCTGAGCACTTACGTTGATCTGGTCAGCGTGCTGATCGAGGAAGATCGCGATGGTCCCCAGGAAGCCGAACGTCTTGCCAGCAAGTACGGGGCGAAAGTGGTCGGCAGCATCGCGCCCCTGAACCTGTACCAGCTGCGCCTGCCCGCCAGGGACCTGGTGCAGCGCGACGCGCTGGTGCTGCGTCTGGGCAGCGAGACCGGCGTGGATGCCGTGGTGGTCGAGGAGTCTGCGGCAGAAGAGAGCGAGCAAGCCCCCGTTCGCCCCGAGGAGCCGAAGAAACCCGACCCGGACTCCGACGAATGGGCTGCAAACCGCTTTCTCGACGCGGTGCATTACTACCAGCGGCGCATCCCCGGGCAGCAGGCGCCCAGCCGACCGCAACCGGTGCGCGTTGGCCTGATCGAGCGCGACGTGGATTTCGACACCGCGGATTTTGCCGACTACCTGGGTGCCTGCTCGATGCCGCGCACCTGCGTCTATGCCCGCGATGCGGATAAACCCGACAACCATGGCACCACCGTCGCCGGCATCCTCGCCGCGCGCTGGAACGACGGCGGCAACACCGGTTTTCTCCGTGGCCTGGACAAGGCAAGCGGCGGCTTCGAGGTCATCGTCGACCGTAATTCCGATGCCGGGATCACCGCTAACATCGCCGCCTCGGTCAACCTCGTAGAGGACGGCGTACGCGTGCTCAACTGGAGCTGGGGCATCCACCGGGTGGGCGCGAAAGACATCAAGGGCGATGACGTGGACTCCCTGCTGCGCTCGGGCATCGCCATGGGAGGCTACGAGGAACTGCTGGAGGAATTCTTCCTCTGGTTGCGCAAGGAACATCCCGACGTGGTGGTGGTGAACTCCGCCGGCAATGGGTCTTCATTCTCAGGCACCGATGAGTACCGCCTGCCCTCCTCCTTCATCACCGAGCAATTGCTGGTGGTCGGTGGGCACCAGCGCAACGAGCGCGCCGGGGTCGCCATCGACGACCCGGCCTATGCGCGCAAGCGCAGCTCCTCGAACATCGACATGCGCGTCGACATCACCGCTGCCGCTTGCACCCACGCTTCGACGACCGACGCCGGCCAGGACGGTGCCGTGCATTGCGGTACGTCTTACGCCACGCCGATGGTCGCCGGCCTGCTGGCGGCGATGCTGTCCATCAATCCGCAACTGCAACCCGAGCAGCTGCGCATGCTGCTGCGCCGCAGCGCCATGACCATCGGTGACAATCACGACTTCGAACAGATGGACGCGGAAGACCTTACCGCACCGATCCTGCCGTCGGAGCGCCGCTATCAGCTCAACGACAAGGACGTGGGTCGTTCGGCACGGCTGGATATGCAAAAAGCGTTGGATCTGGCGGAGCAGAGCCGCAAGCGTGTGCGTTGAATCCGGCCTGATAGTTAAGCTGATATCATCTGGAAAACGACAGCCGGGTAGCACAGCATGAATCGCCGCAAAAAAATCAACCAGCTATTAAAAGCCAACGCCAAAAAGGCCAGTGCCAAATTGGCGCCCAAGAACAAATCCAAGTACATCAGCAAAGCTGACCGCTTGAAGCTGGCAGCTGAATCCAGTGACGACTCGATGGTTTCTGCCGAAAGCTGATTGACGTAACCTTCGGCACCACTCATTCGCTTGTACGCAGCGCAGGGTTTCGCCCCCTACTCTGGCGCTGTCATTCGGTCATCAAGCAGGTTTTTTTGTAAGCCGGCAACCCTCCTGTTTGCCGGCGCATGGTCCCCTTGCCCTAGCTGTTCAAACCCCTGCAATGGCTTCGCGAACGAAGTCTTCATAGGTGCGCAGCGGGTGCCCAATGATGGCCTCCAGCCGTCCCACTGCTCCTTCAGCGGCTTGCATGCCGAACGCCTGGATACCCGCCATCATCAGGCGCATGTCGTAGGCCAACCAGGCGGGGCCGTATGCGGCCATTTGTCCTTCGAAGGCCGTTACATCGTCACCCCCATAGGCGATCTCGCGACCCAGGGCGGCGCTCCATATCTGCGCCACGGAAGCACCGGTGAGTGCTTGCGGCCCGACCAACTCCAGCGTCACACGATCCAGGGCAGAAGGTGCCTTGTCGCGTCGCAGCAACTCGGCAACGGCCACATCGGCAATGTCACGCGCATCTATCATCGAGGTACCCGCCGAGCCGATCGGCATCGGGTAGACCGAGTAGTCCTGAATCGTCTGTTGGACCATGCGTTCGTTTTGCATGAAGTAAGCCGGACGCAGGATGGTTGCAGGCATATCAAGGCTCTCGATCATGCGCTCAACCGTATGCTTGCCGGTGAAATGCGGAACATTGGTGAACTTGTCGGCATGGATCACCGACAAGTAGACGATGCGCTCGATGCCAGCCTCGCGAGCGAGGTTCAGCGCGATGAGGGCTTGCGTGACCTCGTCGGGCACCACGGCGTTGAGCAGAAACAGCGTACGCACTGACGAAAGCGCGACGCGTATCGAAGGGACATCGGTGAGGTCTGCGACAACCTCAGTGACGCCTGCCGGGAAGGTCCGTTTACCCGGTTGACGCACAAGGGCCTTGACCTCGGCGCCCGCGTCGGCAAGGCCCTGGGTGACGAGAGAACCAATGGTGCCCGTGGCACCGATCACGAGAATGCTCATTTTTGAATCTCCTGCATTGAATGTATGGATGGGTCAGCGAAAAACGTCGGTAACTATCGGGTTTCGATGACGAGACAGTATTTCGTTGCACTTACAAAACAAAGACCACAAAATCCAGACACCTCGTTTCAAAAATGGAACACCATGAATCTGAACGCGCTGATCGACTTCATCCTCGTCGCAACGAATGAGGGGTTGGGAAAAGCAAGTCGTGCGAGTGGTATTTCCAAGGCCACCTTGTCGCGGCGAATTTCCGATCTTGAAGAACAACTGGGGGTGAGGCTGATCGAGCGTAGCGCGCGCGGCCTGAAACTCACTGAAGCCGGCGAGCGGCTGATGTCTCGAACTGAAGGCCCGCTGAGTGAAGTCACCGAAGCCATGACGGCGGTCCGCGAGGGTGTTTCGATACCGCGCGGACGCTTGCGCGTGGCGGCCCCGGTGCTGTTCTCCCAGCTCGCGATGGGTCGTATTGGGGCCGAGTTCTGTCGGGCCTATCCGGAGGTCGAAATTGAAGTGGTGGCGGAGGATCGCCAGGTGGATCTCGTCGAGGAACAGTTCGACGTCGCCATTCGGATCAACCCGAGCCCGGACAGCAATCTGGTCGGCCGGTGCTTCGCCAAGGACCGGCTGGTCGTCGTGGCTGCGCCCGAAGTATCCAAGCCCGTGCCCGGTGCGATCAGAGCCGTTCCCGCTATCGTGACGTCGACGTTCCAGCCCACCCAGTGGAGTCTCGATGGTGGGCAGTTGGTTTTGGAGCCGATCCCAAAGCTGCGGTTCTCTTCGCTACTGATGGTCCGCGATGCGGCGATCACCGGGGGTGGCGTTGCCCTGATTCCACAGTCCATCGCATGGAACCAGCTTGCCCGTGGCGAGTTGGTCCAATGGGGGACGGTATTGGGTATAGAACCCCAGCTCTGGGTCCTGCACACCTCCAGGCGCCTCGCGGCGCCGAAGGTTCGCGCGTTCGTCGATTTCATCTGCGCTCAATACCCGGACATGTCCCTGGTGCTGAAGGGATAGCGGACCGCTCACGGGTCTCGGGTATTGATCCGCAGGCCAACAATCGCCACCAAGTGCCGAATCGTTGCCGCTGACCAACACCTCAACAGACCCGCTTGGGTGAATCGGTCAGGCGCCGAACGCACCGTCGATCGTATGCATCGCTCCCGTTACAAAGCTCGCTTCCGGCCCGGCCAGCCAAGCCACCATTGCCGCCACCTCTTCAGGACGACCGTGACGCTTGATTGCCATGAAGCTGTGCATCAGGTCCTTCATTGGACCGTCCTCTGGATTCGCGTCTGTGTCGATCGGTCCCGGCTGCACGATATTGATCGTGATACCGCGCGGCCCAAAATCCCGTGCCAATCCTCGCGCCATGCCTTGCAGTGCGGATTTGCTCAATGCATAGGACGCCATGCCGGGCACCGGCATGCGATCTCCGTTTACCGATCCGATCACGATGATTCGCCCGCCTTCCGGCATCTGCCGCGCCGCTTCCACCGATGCGTGGTACGGCGCGTGCACGTTGATGCGTAGCAGGCGATCGATCGCATCGGGGTCCTGTTCCAGCGCGTCGCCGAAGATGGCGATGCCGGAATTGACCACCAGCACGTCCAATGGACCGCTCTCCCGGACCCTGGCGATGACCGCGTCGCGGTCAGCGCTGTCCGTCGAGTACGCACTGCTGCCCGTTTCGGTGGCTAGCAGCTTGGCTGCCTCCGGCGAGCCCGAGTAGGTGAACGCCACATTCGCCCCCTCTGAGGCAAAGCGCCTTACTATCGCCGCACCAATGCCCCGACTGCCACCCAACACCAACACTGACTTGCCTTTGAAATCTGACATGATTTACGCCTCCTGATTAATGTAGCGCATGCTACAATACGCTCCATTCCATCTGTCAAAGCTTTTTTTGTAATCATGACTACAAATACTTTACCCACGCGTGGCCGCCCTCGCCGGTTCGATCCGGACGAGGCGGTTGCCACCGCCCAGCACCTGTTCCACGCCAAGGGCTACGACGGCGTAAGCGTTGCCGACCTGACCAAGGCACTCGGCATCAATCCGCCCAGCTTCTACGCAGCCTTTGGCAGCAAGGCGCAGCTGTACGCCCGAGTCCTTGATCGGTATGCCCTGACCGGGGCCGTCCCTCTATCGCAGATCCTGGCGGCCGACCAGCCGTTGGCTGTCTCGCTTGCGCAGGTGTTGGAGCAGGCTGCGCGCAGCTATGCCGCCGATCCTATGGCCACCGGCTGTATGGTGCTGGAGGGAACACGATGCAACGACTCGCAGGCGCGGGATGCCGCCTGCGGCTTTCACGTTGCTGCACAAGACTTGATTCGAAACAGCATCGCCGAGCGCTATCCGCAGGAGGCGGCTCGACTGGCGGATTTTGTCAGCACCACCATGGCCGGACTCTCCGCGAGCGCGCGCCACGGCCAAGGCCTGGACCGCCTCCTGGCCACCGCAGGGCTTGCCGGTATGGCGATCGCGCAGGTTCTTGCTGCCTGAGTTGTCTGAAGTTGTTGTCAGGACAACGTGTCACGCTTGGCAAATATGTTTGCCATCTCCGCCATGTGCTCGGTTCCCCAAGTGCACAGCGGGACGATCGCTTCAGCCAAGCTATGACCGAGCGGCGTCAGCGTGTAGTCCACACGCGGCGGCACCTCCTTGTAGTCGGTCCGCGCCAGCACGTGATCGGCCTCCAGATCTTTCAATGCCTGGATCAGCACCTTGTCACTGACGCCCTGGACCAAGCGCTTGAGTTCGCCGTAACGCTTGGGACCGTCACGCAGGAAAAACAGGACCAGCGGTTTCCACTTACCCGAGATGATGCGGAGCGTGGCGTCGAGCCCGCAGGAAAAACCGCCGGTACCGCAGGTTTGAATAGGTGTCGTCATTTGATACTTACCAAAAGGTGCATACTTGTCCTCAGGTTATCAGGCTTGCATAGTGGTCCTCAAGCGAGCGATTCCCTGCTTGCGCCCAACGCTAGAGGAATACACATCATGACCAGACTGAATGGAAAGACCGCGGTGATTACCGGCGGCGCTACTGGAATCGGCCTCGCCGCAGCAAAACGCTTCATTGAGGAGGGCGCCTTCGTGTTTATTTTCGGCCGCCGGCAGGAAGCGCTCGACGCCGCTGTGGCCGACCTCGGACCGAAAGCCCGCGCGGTGAAGGGCTCAGTCTCCAACCTGGCCGACCTCGACCGACTCTACACAGCGGTGAAGGCCGAACGTGGAAGCCTCGACATCGTCTTCGCCAACGCTGGGGCGGGAAGCCCGCTAGCGCTCGGCGAGATCACCGCCGAGCACATTGACGAAACCTTCGAGACCAATGTGAAGGGTACGATTTTTACGGTCCAGAAGGCGCTGCCGCTGATGGGCCAAGGTGGTTCGATCATTCTGACCGGCTCCAGCGCCGGCGCCACGGGCGCCCCGGCATTCAGCGTCTATAGCGCGAGCAAGGCGGCCGTGCGCAACCTCGCGCGGACCTGGGCGCAAGATCTGCAAGGCACCGGCATCCGCGTCAACGTGCTGTCGCCCGGGCCGACGGCGACCGAACTCGCGAAGACCGCGCTAGGCGAGGAAGGCATGAAGGTCTTCGCCTCGATGAATCCACTCCAGCGCATGGCTGATCCGGCTGAGATCGGCGCAGTGGCGGCCTTTCTCGCGTCGCAGGACAGCAGCTTCATGACCGCCAGCGAGGTCGCCGCCGACGGCGGCCTGGCGCAAATCTGACGCGCTAAACCCGCCCGGTTACTCCCCGAGTAACCGGAGCGTCGCTTGAGGGGACCCAATCTTGCGTTCAGTGAAAGGCTCGTTCTTCCCACGATCGACTGACCGGGGAACTACTTGATCTCTACCAGCCGGAGCGAATTGGAACCCTCCAAAGACAGGTGAATGACGGCGGCTTTGCTAGGGAAATTCGGCGCATCGTCATCGGTATTTTCCATCACCGGGAGGTCGATCAGAATCCGCTCTCCCGCCGGGTCACTGACCAGCTTGGCGTCCAGTTTGTCGATCGCACGCCAACTGTCGCCGCCAATACGGACCACGTCCAACAGGCTGTAATGTGACGCGCCATCTTCGCTCTCCTCGGGGGTGAAAGCGGCGAGGTATTGGCTGTAGTTGTTGCCCATGCCAAACCCCTCGACCGTAAAGACCGCCAGCGTTACCTGACTGTCCTCACCAGTATCCAGTGTCTGCGTCAGCGTCGCTTCAGGATAGCCGGTGGCATAGCTGTCCTTGACGAGTGCCACCAGGCGCTCGATTTGCTGCTCCAGGACTTTTGGTATGGGCGCCGGCTCGGCGGCATGACTCAGGGTACTGGTGAGAAACAGGCTGGCTGCAAGCAGACGCAAATTCATCAAGTGAAGTCCAAGGGTGTGGAGAGATCGACGCGGATACTAGCGGATTCTCTGCACCACCGTCTCCTGACAAAGTAGCCTGAGCTATCCGCACCACCCCTCCGAGCGAAGCCCGCGCACTGTATCTGCGACACACTCCAATACAAATTCCCCCTCGGACCGAAACATCCGGGACACATCGCAAACGCCAAATAGCCCCGTCCGTACACACCTGTCCCCTTGCCGGCTCCTGACGACTTACTCGCAGGGCCGGGTTCCGGGTATCAAGACAGCCGTCACGGTACAAGCCCCGCGCAACGTTGCCGGGGACACATAGCGCTTCTCAGGAGAAATGACACATGCACGCTAAAAACACCTTGAATACCGCTCGACTTGCGCTTGCCGCGCTGGCGATTTCCGGCGGCTTCAGCCTGGCCCAATCGGCCTTCGCAGTGGAGGCCCTGCCCCAGGGCTACCAATTGGCTTCAGCTGAGAAAACCTCCGAGGGCAAATGCGGTGAAGGCAAGTGTGGCGCGGCCAACACGACCAACAAAGTCAGCCAGTCGGAAGGTAAATGCGGTGAAGGCAAATGTGGCGACGCCTCCTTTGCCCGTACCGATAACGACCATGACGATCGCGTATCACTGAAGGAATTCCTGGCCGTCGCACCGACCCAGCAAGCTGAATTCGAAAAAATGGACAGCAATCACGACGGGTATCTGTCCGAGGCGGAAACCTACAAGTACTGCACCGGCCAATACACTGCCAACGGTAAGAAGGTGCCCACCGAGTTGTTCACCCGCATGAGCCAGGCCAAGGAATAATTCATCCATGCCCGCCCTCCTCGGCCACGCCAGGAGGGCTTTGTCATGTACGGAGACAGCCATGACTATTCTCGTCCCACCCACAAACGCGGGGCTCGGCCTGCGCCGAGCCATGCTTGGGGACCTCATGACGATGGACGCCGACGCTGTGGACTTTCTCGAATGCGCCCCGGATAACTGGATCGGCGTCGGCGGGGCCTATGTCCAACAGCTGGACCGGTTGGCCGAGCGGTACCCGCTCACCTGCCATGGGCTGTCGCTGTCGCTCGGTGGCGCCCAGCCGCTTGACCTTGACCTGCTGCGCGGGACACGTGAGTTTCTGAATCGCTACGCGGTGACTATCTACAGCGAGCACTTGAGCTACTGCGCCGATCAGGGCCATCTCTACGACCTGCTGCCGATCCCCTTCACCGAGGAGGCCGTGCATCATGTCGCGGCGCGCATACGCCAAGCCCAGGACGTACTCGGCCAGCGCATCGCGGTGGAAAACATCTCCTATTACGCCGCGCCCTTCCAGGCCATGAGCGAGATCGAGTTCATACGGGCCGTGCTCGATGAAGCCGATTGCGACCTGCTGCTGGACGTCAACAATCTCTACGTCAACGCCATCAATCACGGGTACGACGCCAGTCAGTTCCTGGCGGCTGTCCCGACGCAACGGGTCACTTACCTGCATGTCGCCGGGCATTACGATGAGGCCGACGACCTGAAGATCGACACCCATGGCGCATCGGTCAAGCAGGACGTCTGGGCGCTATTGCATCAGGCCTACCAACGACTGGGGCCCGTGCCGACGCTGCTGGAACGAGACTTCAATTTCCCACCCTTGCCGCAGCTCCTGGCGGAGGTCGACCAGATCAAGCACCTCCAGCGGCTCGGCCTGCCAACTGGATTGGAGGCGCAGCATGTCCGAACGATTGCTTGAACAACTGAGCTGCATGGCCGATTACGTGCGCGATCCGCGGCGTCCGGGCCCGCCGGGGGTGCAAACCCGGCGCCTGGCCGTCTATCGGCAACTGTTTCTCGGTAATATCGACTCACTGTTGGCGGGCAGCTTTCCAGTCATCCGGCGCACCCTGGCAACGGCCGACTGGCAGAGGTTGGTCAATGATTTCTATGCCGGGCATCGGTGCCGGACACCGCTGTTTACCGAGATCGCCGGTGAGTTTGTCAGCTACCTCGAACAACGCGCCGATAGCCATGGTTTCCCTGCGTGGCTGGTCGAACTGGCGCACCATGAATGGAGTGAAAGCGCCCTCCTATTGAGCGACGCGAAAGACCCCGCCCATGATCCGCGCGGCGACCTGATCCAAGGCACACCCGTGGTTTCGGCGCAGGCCTGGACCCGCGCCTACCTTTGGTCAGTGTGCGACATCGGGCCTGGTCACCAGCCTGTTGAACCGCCACCGGCGCCTACCTTGCTCCTGCTTCGGCGTCATGAAGGCCAAGTGACCTTCTCACGCCTTGCACCACTGGCGTACAGCTTGCTGGTATCGCTGACGGAATTTCCGCGCAGCGGCCACGAGCACCTGATCGCCCTGGCCGAAACGGCAGGTGTCCCCGCGCAGGAACTTCTTCCTGCCGGGGTGGCTGCGCTCAATGATTTCAGGGCGCAAGGCATCGTGCTGGGCACCGGTACGGACTGAAGCGAAGCGCCCCTAGGACGGCTTGCGCTTGTAAGCCTCCCGACGAGCCGTGCGCTCGTCCAGAAAGCGTTCGCTGATGGACGCTTGCAGGTCCTTGCGTTCCACAGCGACACCGCAGTTCGGACAAACACTGGCCACACCCACGTCATGACCACACGCGCGGTGCACAAAGTGCATCGCCAATCCATCGTCCTCGTGCTTACACCATTTTTCGCCCCAGGCGCGCAGCGCATAAATCACCGGGTAGAAATCCCATCCCTTATCTGTCAGGTGGTATTCGTAGCGTAGCGGCCGTTCGCTATAGGGCCGTCGCTCGACCATGCCGTCGGCTTCCAGTGCCTTGAGGCGCGAGGTCAGCATCTGCGGCGTCGCGCCGGTCTGGATCTGGATTTCCTCGAAGCGGGTCGTGCCCAGGTACAACTCGCGCAGTACCAGAGTCGTCCACTTGTCCCCCACCACATCGACGGAGCGCGCCACCGGGCACATCGTTTCGCTCGTCTCGTCTCGCATCTTCTGCTCGCTTTCCAGCCACTATTTTTTTCATAGTAACACAAGGACAGATCAGGTTATTTCGTTTGAAAATGCCATGTAACCCCATAAATCATTGACTATATGATTTTCATAGCTACTATGATCCATGCCTATCCAACCGGAGCATCCAGCAATGACCCAGCCTGTGTATTCCCCAACGCGAACCGGCCTGCTGTTGGTCGACCCCTATAACGATTTCCTGTCCAACGGTGGAAAGCTGTTTCCCCTGCTGGAGAACGTTGCCCAGGACGTCCACTTGCTCGACAACCTTCGCGCAAGTGTCGCGGCCGCCCGGCAACAGGGCGTCCAGGTGTTCTACGTTCCTCATCGCCGCTGGCAGCCCGGCGACTACGACAATTGGCAACACCCCAACCCGACCCAACGCCTGATCCAGCAACGCCATACGTTCGCCAAGGGCACCTGGGGCGGCGAATGGCACCCTGACTTCGTGCCTGAGGATGGCGACATCATCATCCAAGAGCACTGGGGCCAGAGCGGATTCGCCAATACCGACCTTGATTTCCAGCTCAAGCAACAAGGCATCACTCATGTGATCGTCGTAGGCCTGTTGGCAAACACCTGCATTGAATCCACAGCGCGCTTCGCCATGGAGCTGGGGTACCACGTGACGTTGGTCCGTGACGCAACGGCAGCTTTCAGCGCGGAGATGATGCACGCGGCGCACGAATTGAACGGGCCGACGTTTGCCCACAGCATCGTCGATACCCGCACGCTGACTCTGGCTTTGCAACAGCACTGAAGGGCGCGCCATGTCGTCAATCCCAGCGGTATCGAACACGATCCCTGCTCGCCTGGTTGTCGTGATGGCGGTGTGTTGCGCCCTCGCCGTAGCGGCCATTTATTACCACCAACCACTCCTGCCACTGATGGCCGCCTCATTCGGGCTGACGCCAACACAAGCTGGCCTGATCGCCACCTTGACACAACTCGGCTATGGCATCGGCCTGCTGCTCATCGTGCCACTCGCTGATTGCCGGCAGCCACGCAGGCTGGCGCTGTGGGCCATCGGCGCGAATACCGCCGCGTTGCTCGCCTGCGCCGCCGCGCCGAGCTTCGCGCTGCTGTGCGCGAGCAGCTTGGTGGTGGGCGTGACGGCGGTTACCGCACAGCTCATCATTCCTGCGCTATCGGGGCTGGCCGCACCGGTGGAGCGAGGCCGGGTCGTGGGCACCTTGCTGAGCGGCCTGTCGGCGGGATTATTGCTTGCACGAACGGTCGGCGGCGTGGTCGGCGAGCACGCGGGTTGGCGTGCGGTATTCCTGATGGCCTCGCTCGTCGATGGGCTGTTACTGGTCATCGTTGCCAAAAACCTGCCGGCCATGCCCCGCGTCGCCTCGATCCGCTACGGCGAATTGATGCGTTCGTTGGGCAGCCTGTTACGCGAGGAGCGCGTGTTGCGTTTCAGCGCAGCGAGCGGCTTCCTGATATTCGCCGCCTTCAGTTCCCTGTGGGCCACGCTGGCTGCGCTGCTGACACAACCACCTTACGGCTTCGGTTCCACCACCATTGGCCTGTTTGGCCTGGTGACTGTGCTGGGTATCGTCGCATCGCCACGCATAGGCGCATTGGCCGACCGCCTGGGCGCACGCACCGTAGCCCTGGCCGGCGCGATTTTTCTGGCCGTGGGCTTCGCTTGCATCGCCGCCGGCGGACGAAGCCTTGGTTGGCTGATCATCGGCATGGTGCTGTTGGATCTCGGCAATCGTACTGGTCTGGTCGCGAACCAGGCACGGATTCATACCCTGCGCCCAGAGGCGCGCAGCCGACTCAATACCGTGTTCATGGGGTCATACTTCCTCGGCGGCGCGGTCGGTGCGGCACTGGGCAACTACGGCGTGCACCGGGCTGGCTGGATCGGTCTTGCCGCAGTGGGTGCGCTGCTCGCCGTGGCGGCGACAACCATCAGCGCCCTCTCACCACGCGACTCACGCGTCACGCTGATGGACGCGTGTCCGTAAGTCATAGACGGCAACCGGTTGCTCAGCTATCAGGAAGCAGGGTTGATTCCAACGGCAGATGGCGGATATCCGACACGAGCCCGGGCGTGTGAACTGCGGTCAGCGCCCGGACCATGCCTGTGATGCCGCGTGAGTTTATGCCCGCGGCGGATACCAGGACTCAGGCTCTGGGTAATCCCAATCGGCAGGAAAAGCATAGGTTTCAAACACGGTGGTGGTATCGGCCTCGGTGCCGAAGAACGCGAAATGATTCACGCCCATCCAGGAGCCGGACTGCACGCACTTGAAGCCGCGGCGTTGCAGTTCAGCGATACGGTCTTCAAACGGGATGTTGTTGCAGTCATACGCAACGTGCTGGATACCTTCGCCATGCTTGTCCAGGAAATCGGCAAAAATCGTCGGGCCGGACACCGGTTCCATCAACTCCCAGATCATGTTTCCGGACTGGGCGAAGCAGACTTTCAGCACAAACTCGGCCGGCTCACCGTGGTAGGTCTGGTCCTGGGTGTTTTCCGGGCTGAAGGTGTATACCCGCCACGGGCCGATCCCCAGCTTGAGCAAGCCATCCATGGTGCGCTTGTGGTCACGGGTCACAATCGCAATCTCCACGACATTACCCAGGAACGCATCGATCTCGACGCCGGCATTCAACGCGGCCAGTACATTGGTTTGTTCAAGATGAGACATTTGCAATAACCTCTTTAATGATTGAATCGTTTCACAGCACTAACGTTTACTTAACCATCACCGTCGAGTGAACAACTTCTATTCGTCGGGAACGGTGCAATACGTAATAAATACCGCCGCCCACGCCAAACCCTGCCAGCCAGGATAAATCAATACCGCCCAATGCCATGGCGAGAGGGCCTTGAAGCGATTTAATGGTGCCCACTTGAAATAACCATGCCGCCAGCACACCGGCCGCAAGTGCAAATACGCCTTTCCAGTTCACGTCAGTGCAGGCACTTTCCAAGTGATGACAATAAAGCGACTTCAGATCGACCTGTCCCCGGCGAATCAGAAAGAAATCCACCAGCGTGATGCCCGCCCAAGGACTGATCCACACCACGAAAAACACCATCAGGTTTTCGAAGGCATGCACAAACTCGCCCGATTGCAGGAACAGATAAAGGAGGAACAGCGCCACCACGCCTGAGATCGTCGATACCGCCCAGCGCGGCAATCGTAGATCCAGGGACAACGTTGCCAATGCGGCCGAGTAAATGACCACGATGTTGGTGGCCACCGGACCATGTAACAGCACCAGGAGTACCGGCAACGCCATCGTGCCGAAGACGGCAATGATCAGTTGTGCTGGATCCGAGCCGGCACCCGCGGACGCAATCGCCGCGCCAAGAAACGCCAGCCACACGGTAGGCAGGAACATCCCGAGAAACGTCGACCGGAACACCTGGCCATCGGACAGTTTGGCCTGGGTGAAACGGGTGTAGTCCGAGGCGTATACCAGCCACGAAATACCCCAGCCGATCCCGATTGCCGTCATGAGGCTACTCATGGCAGACAGCTTGCCAATGCCCGCGACCGTGGAGGTCTGCCACTGGATATCCACATGGGTGAAGGCCAATCCGGTCATCACCACCATGATCAGGAGAATCACCGGCATGGTGTAGCGTTCAAAGCACTTGATGGCATTGAAGCCCCAGGCCGCGATACCGACCTGAAGGACCATGACGGCCAAGGCAATAGCGTACTTGAGCTCCATGCCACCGTTGATGCCGACTCTTTCCAGGGCGGCCACCGCCAAATCAAGCACTACCCAGGTGTTGGTGGCGACCCATCCCATCGGCATCAGTACCTGCATGAGGGTGGGCAAGTAGGCACCGCGTCGGCCGAACGCCAGCCGGGAGAGCACCATTTGCGGCACCCCTGTGCGGTGACCCATGATGCAGATGCCGCCGAACAGGGCCGCGCCCAACAGATTGCCGACCACGATCACCAGCAGGGTTTCAATCAGGCTCAGCCCCAGCTGGATACCGATGGCACCCAACACCCAGTTGATCGGAGCCACATTCGCTCCCGCCCAGATCCAGAACTGGTCCAACGGTGTAGAAGTACGCTGGCAATCGGGCACGGGCTCAAGGCCCAGTGCATCATAATTGGCCTCATTCATTAAGCTATTTTCAGATTCACGACGCGTTGACATTATTGTTTTCCTCGCTGACCGGCGACCACGTGAATCGCCCCGAGCCATTAAAGCGAGGCCTGCATGTTTAGGTAATTGATAATAACTAAACCGGCCTTTAGAAAAATCACCGCATTAAGTTCTTCTCAATTGCACAAACAAACCAAACATGAAACATCCACGCCCGCAGCGAAAACCAAAGAAGTTTCCAGACCGACCGACAAAGAAAAATCGCTTATTGAGTTTTATTTAACTGCATTCAAATAAATGTCAATAGCCGAACACCTGAGGGCGTGGCCAACTTGCTCCAGTCGCTGAAGTAATTCCACTTCAGAATGAACGGGAAACATGAAATGACCACCCTTCTTCACATCGATGCCAGCGCACGATCCGACCGCTCACTGAGCCGTAAATTGTCCCAGGCATTTGTCGAAGCCTGGCTTGAACGCGACGGCAAGACCCAGATCATCGCCCGTGACGTTGGACACAACCCTCCGCCCTTCGTGACAGAAGCCTGGATTGCCGCGGTCTTTACGCCCGAAGAGCACCTGACACCCGAAAAGCGCGAGGAGATTCGCCTCTCGGATGAACTGATCGATGAGATCGATCGCGCCGACGTCATCGTGATCGGCACCCCGATGTACAACTACGGGATGCCGGCCGCCCTCAAGTCCTGGTTCGATAAAGTGATTCGCATCGGAAAGACCTTCACCTTTGACTTGGCCCGGGGCGACTATCCGTTGGAACCCATCATGAGCGGCAAGAAGCTGGTGATCCTGTCTTCCCGCGGTGAATTCGGATTCGGTCCCGGTGGCGTTCGTGAAACCATGAACCACCTGGACACTCACATACAAACCTGTGCGCACTATCTGGGCGTAAACGAAACCCATGTCATCTCCATCGACTATCAGGAGTTTGGCGACGCTCGCCATGAAGCCTCCATCGCCAATGCCTTCGATGCCGTTCCGGTTCTGGTCAGGCAAATGATTGAAGAACGCCACAGCCAGCTATCTCCGGCCTGACTTTCTCCTCAGGACGTGAGCGCCAGTTGATGTCCTGCCAGGTCATTCAAGGCAGTGCCCCTGAATGACCTAGCCTCGCCCAGGAGCCATTCCCTGAACAATGCCAGGCTGCGCCGTGGACTGCCGTTGTGGCCTTCGATCAGATGGTAGGTAAAACCTGGCAAGGTGGGGCCCTCCACCCGACGAATGCGCCCGGAGCGAAGCTCATCGTCAATCAACACATCGCTGCATAGCAAGGGCCCCAAGCCCCGCTCCAGCGCATGCAGCGCGAGGGTTTCCTCGCTGTACCAGGAGATGCGCAAATCCCCGGTCGTGCCGTGCTTCATCCCGGCCAGCCAGACCGACCATGAGGGCGCCTCGAGCGCCTGGTTCTTCCATTTGAACGCCAGTAGCGGGCGATTATGAAAGTCGCTCATCGTTGCGTTGCGGTCGACCGGGCAAATACGCCTATCGGCGACTGCGATGAACCGGTCCTCGAACAGCACGGGGCCCTGCACATCAGCATCGACCGGCCCATATCGAATCGCCAGATCGACAGCGTCTGAACGCAGATCCACGACTTTCTCCGAGGCGTGGATGGACACTACGATGTTCGGATAAATCTCGTTGAACTTCGCCAGGCGCGGCATGAGCCATCGCTCCGCGAATGCCCGCGTGGTGGAAACCTGGACGGCATCACCCTCCTTTGCCCCGCCTAACAGGGCGAACGCCTGGGCAATCTGGTCAAAACCGTCTCGCAACAGCGGATAGATCGCTTTACCGGCGGGCGTGAGGGTCAATGTCCGGCCCCTTTCCAGAAGCTTCTGCCCCAACCCGTCTTCCAATTGCCGAACTTGATGACTGACCGCGGCGACCGTTACAGAAAGCTCGTTGGCAGCGGCAGAAAAACTCTGGTGACGTGCGACAGCCTCAAACGCTCGCACGGAATTCAGAGGCGGTATTTTGCGCATGGCTTTCTCCGGACACCCGACTGAGGTGCTTGTGACGGCTTCAGTGTCCTGCTGACAGACCACTTCCGCCAGCAGGTTTGGCGGTCTGTCAGAGGATGCAGTAGTGAACGTCCTGGGGCCACATCCCATTGACTGCCGTGATGTCTTGGGGGCAAGCGGACAGCACCACAATAGCGTCCATTTCCGCTTTGAGGCAGACATATTGCCCAGGCTGACTGACAGGCTCGGCGAACGCAATCCGCCCGTCCTGATGAACGGGAACGTTCATGAAGAGGTTCAAGGGGCTCGGCGTTTCGGGCGCAACCAAGCCGATGGCGTCCAGGGCCTGAAAGAGGTTTTCATTGCAACTGTCATGATGGCCGACAACGCCCAGTTGAACGTAACGAGTCGGATCACAAGCGGCGACCAGTGTGTCGTGGACACCCGGCGTGGTGTCCTCGATGAGCGTCAGGATCTGACGGCGTTTGTTGGTCAGGAAACTGTCACCTTGACCGGGGTTGAGCTTCAACCAGTAGGGACGACTGTGCTCCATGGACATGGCTTCCCGGAGGTCGTCCGGGTTGAAGGCCCAGGTGTCTACGACCTGTTTGCCATGGGTGTTGATCACCTGGAGGGCTTGCCCCTGATTCAGCCGGATCGCGACACCCCGCCGAGCAGGCAAAAGGACCCGCTCACCGGGGCAAGTCGAAGCCATTGTATTCATGTCGCTGTTCTCCTCTGCGAGCTGATGGACGGCGGACCGTGTACCTGCAATCCAAGGAAAACACAGAAGAAACCCTCAAACCAATAATATAAAGTGGCCCCGGTATAAGTTAAATCTATAGGGTGGCCCATGCGAATCCGGCAGCTTGAGTGCTTCAGAACCTTGATGATCCACGGCACCATGACCCGCGCGGCAGAGCTTTTGAATATTTCTCAGCCGGCCATCAGCAGTACCATCGCCAACCTGGAACATGAAACCGGTCTCAAGTTGTTCGTGCGCAAAGGCGGACGCTTGCAACCCACCCCTGAAGCCCGCTTGTTTTTCGTCGAGGCTGAGCGGGCGCTGGAGGCCGTGGAGAAAACCCAGCGCATCGCCAAGGAAATCCGCACAGGAAAACGCGGCCATCTGGCGATCGCCGCCTACGCCAGCATTTCCATCAGTCTGCTGCCCCGCTTGATGGCCGAATTCGCTAAAGAGCGCCCGGGCCTGGAGCTCAAGATCATCACCCGAAACTCCCAGTCCGTTCGCGAGTTGATCACTACGCAGCAATTCGACATGGCCATTGCCGAACTGCCGCTCGACTACCCGACATCGTGCATGGAGGTGATTTCCTATGAATGCCAGTGCATGGTGCCGATCGGTCACCCCCTTGCAGAACTGGACGTGATTACCCCGGCGGACCTGGATGGCGTGCCATTCGTTTCGCTGTTCAAGGGCGACCCGATCTACCAGCAGTTGGCCATGGCCTTTTCGGCGTACGGGTCATCCTGGAACGTGGTGGCCGAGACAGAATTCTTCGCCACGGCATGCGAATTGGTCGGCGCCGGAATGGGTGTCGGGATCGTCGATCCGGTGGTCAGCCGACCCTTCACCCGCAACCTGGTCCTCAAGCCCTTCAAGCCTGCAATCAAGTACGACATCGCGCTGCTGCTCCCCTCGCAGGAGGAGCCGTCACAACTGGCGCGTGAGTTTGCGCACTTCCTCAAGCAGTCGCTTTGAAGGGCCTGCTGATCGTTGAGCGCCGCGGCCCTAAGCGCAAACTTATAGGACCGCGATATGGGAATCCGCCCTCGGTTCGGTCCCACCACACAACACACCGCTGACAGGGTCGCGCAGTATGATTTGACCGCGCCCGTAGTCGGTCAAGTCGCTGGCGATCTGCACCTGATGACCACGCCGGGCCAAGGCATTGGCCAAGTCGCGGGGGGCACCTTGCTCAATCCCGACCTTCATCCCGCCCAGCCATTGCCAACGCGGCGCGTCCAGGGCCGCCTGCGGGTTGAGGCCGAAATCCACCAGGTTCATGACCATCTGCACGTGCCCTTGGGGCTGCATATAGCCGCCCATCACGCCGAAAGGACCGAGGGCCTGGCCGTTCTGGGTGAGGAAGCCAGGGATGATGGTGTGGAAGGTCTTCTTGCCCGGGGCCAGGCAGTTGGCGTGTTTCGCGTCGAGACTGAACTCCTGTCCACGATTCTGCAGGGCGATACCGCTGTCGGGCAGCACCACGCCGGAACCGAATCCGTGGTAGTTGCTCTGGATGAAGGAAACCATGTTGCCCTCTCCGTCAGCGGTAGCCAGGTACACCGTGCCGCTGGCATGGGGATCACCGGGCTTGGGAGGCTGGGCCTGTTCACCGATCTGCCCGCGGCGTCGGGCGCTGTATTCGTCACTCAGTAAATCAGCCACCGCCACGCGCATGTGCAACGGGTCGGTGATGTAGTGCAGGCCATCGCTGTAGGCCAGCTTCATAGCCTCCAGTTGGCGATGCCAGGTCTGCTGGCTGTCACGGTGATCGAAGCTGAAGCCTTCGAGTATCTTCAGCGCCATCAAGGCCACCAGGCCCTGGCCACTCGGCGGGATCTCCCAGACATCGACCCCGCGGTAGTTGACGTGGATCGGCTCGACCCACTGGGCTCGATAATCCTGGAGATCGGTGGCCCGCAGGTAGCCACCCGTGGCGCGGGAATGGGCATCCAGGCGCTCGGCCAACGTGCCGCGATACAGGCTTTCGCAGCGGGTGGCGGCCAGTTCTTCGAGGGTGCGGGCTTGGGCGGGGTTGCGGAAGATCTCGCCGGCCCGGGGCGCGCGGCCCTCGATCAGGAAGGTATCGAACCAGGCCTCCAGGACCTGGTCGCGATCGGGTGCGAGCTCGTCCACGGCGACCTGCCATTGATGGGCAACCACCGGTGACACGGCAAAACCGTCCCGCGCGAGGCTGATTGCCGGTTGCAACAACTGGGCAAAAGGCAGCTTGCCGAAGCGTAGCGACAACTCGGCCCAGGCCGATGGGCAACCCGGAACAGTCACCGGGGTCCAGCCATGAATCGGCATCTGCTCATGACCGGCCGCCTTGACCGCTTCGACACTCAGGGCTGCCGGGGCATGACCGTTACCGTTGAGGCCATGCAGTTGGCCCTTGCACCAGACCAAGGCGAAGGCGTCACCGCCAATGCCGCAACCGGTGGGCTCGACCACCGTCAGCACCGCCGCCGTGGCGATGGCGGCATCGATGGCATTGCCGCCCTTTTGCATCATCTCGATACCCGCCTGGGCCGCCAGGGGCTGGGACGCGGCGACCATGCCCCGACGGGCAAAAACGCTCTGGCGTTGCGAGGGATAAGGGTACTCGTGGGCAGAAAATTTCAGCATGGCTAAGGCTCTTCAACACAAGGGTTCATTGACCGGATTTTGATTCGGTTGCGTTCCAGGGGCATCGGCTGGACGGGTCATAACACCCGACTGAGGAACGCCCGGGTACGAGGGTGAACGGGATGACTGAAGATCTGCTCCGGCGGACCTTGCTCGATGAGCTCGCCCTGATCCAGGACCACCACACGGTCGGCCACCTCGCGGGCAAACCCCATTTCATGGGTCACCACCACCATGGTCATGCCCTCCTCCGCCAACGCCTTCATCACTTGCAACACCTCGCCAACGGTTTCCGGGTCGAGGGCACTGGTGGGCTCGTCGAACAGCATGGCCTGGGGTTTCATGGCCAGGGCACGGGCGATCGCCACCCGCTGTTGTTGCCCGCCGGAGAGCATGGAGGGGTAGTGGTTGGCCTTATCTGCGAGGCCAACCCGCTCGAGCAAAACACGGGCCTGCTCCAGCGCTTCGGCACGAGGCATCCCGAGCACCTGGATCGGCGCCTCAATGATGTTCTCCAACGCCGTCATGTGGGGGAACAGGTTGAAGCGTTGGAACACCATGCCGATATCCCGGCGCTGGCGGGCGATGTTGCGCTCCGAGTCGCGCACCAGGCTGCCATCGGCCCGTTCGCGATAGCCCATGGCCCGGCCATTGACGCGGATGCGCCCGCCCTGGATGTCTTCCAGCAGATTGATGCAGCGGATAAAGGTGGTCTTGCCGGAGCCGGAGGCCCCGATCAGGACCACCACTTCACCGCGCCGCACTTGCAGGGAAATGCCCTTGAGGATCTGCAGCTCGCCAAAGGATTTGTGAACCTCCAGTGCCTCGATGATCAGTTCTTCACTTTTGTGCGCCATGGCTAACGTGCCCTCAGCAGGTTCAGGGTGCTGCGACCGAACATCCGCGTCGACGCCGGCGGTGGTGACGAGGGCCGGTCCGATTGGCCGAAGCGGGCCTCCAGCCAGCGCTGGAAGAATCCCCAAAGGGTGGTCAGCAGCAGGAAATAGATCGCCACCACCAGGTACAGTTCGAACACCCGGAACGTCGCCGAAGTGACCATCTGGGTGCTGAGCAGCAGTTCCTGTACGCCGATCACGCTGACCAACGTGGTGTTCTTGAGCATCACGTTGAACTCGTTGCCCAGCGGCGGAACGATGACTCGGAACGCCTGGGGCAGGACGATGCGCCGCATCAGCTTGGCGAACGTCATGCCCAGGGAGCGCCCGGCCTCGTATTGGCCCTTGTCCACCGCGCCGATCCCGGCCCGGATGATCTCGGCCATGTAGGCACCTTCGTTGAGGCCCAAGGCAATGATCGCCGCTTGGATATTGCCGGGAATCACCAGGCCGAACAGGTCGATGTCTTCGAAACGAAAAATCCCGCCGGCGGCCAGTGCGGTGTAGAGAAAGACAATCTGCACCAGCAACGGCGTGCCACGCATCAGCCACACATAAAAGCGCACCGGCAAATGCAGCAACGGATTGCTCGACAACCGCAGCAACGCCGCGGCCAGCCCGAGCGCACAGCCCAACAGCATCGCCAACACACTGATCAGGCAAGTCAGCCACAGCCCGGTGAGGTAGACCCCGCTGGGCTGCAACAGGTACTGCCAAAACACATCCCAATTGAAATTCATCGACGCCTTACCTCAATCGAGAGTGTCACTGGCGACATGCCATTTGCTGAGGAGTTGGCTATAGCTGCCATCGCTGCGCATGTCGCTGATCACCTGCTGCACCGCCGCCGTCAGTTGCGGATCGTCCTTGCGGATCCCGAGGCCGGTGAGAATCCGGCTGAACGCGGGAACCCCTTCCTCGAACAAATCCGGGGCCATGGCGGCGTAATAACCGGCGGTTTCCACGGTGGTGCCGTAGGCATCGACCTGGCTGATGCGCAGGGCCTGGAAAGCATCGGTGTCGGTGTTGTAGACCACCAGCTTCATCCCAGGCTTGCCGGATTTGGCCAGGGTTTCGTTCTCGGCGTCGAGCAGGGTCTTGATGGTGGAACCATTGAGCACCGCGACCTTGTGTCCGGAGAGGTCCGGGAGCGTCTTGAGGCCCTTCGGATTGCCCTTGGGCACGACCACCGCCTGGCTGGAGTACATGTAGTTGACGATATCGATCACCTCGCGGCGCTCGGGCTTGTCGAACAGCTGGTCGACGATCATGTCGCACTGCTTGGCCAGCAAGGCCGGGAGCAATCCGGAAAAGGGAATGACGCGCCATTCGACCTTTTTGTCGCCCAGGCGCTTGGCGATTTCCAGCCCCAGGTCAACGGTCAAGCCCCTGGGCTTCTGCGCTTCATCGAAGGACACCAGGGGCGGCGAATCCATGCCCGAGCAATAGACGAGTTTGTCGACCTTGAGCAAGCGCTCCGGAACCACGGGCGCGGCAACCGCCCATTGAGCACAGAATCCCAAGGATAAAGCGGCAACCAACAGGTGAGGCTTATGCATGACCAGACACTCCAGTTCAGTTAGTAACGGGCAGTACTCAAAGTCAAAACACGGGCAGGTTCATGGCCTGCTCTCGTTATTTTTTCGCTTGCAGAAACTTGATCAACTCAGGGACGGTGCCTTCGATGTGCGCGCGGACCACCGCCTCGGCCTTATCGGCATCGCCAGCGCGAATGGCGTCGAGAATCACCGCGTGCTCCTCGCGCGCGCTCAAAGGCTTTTCCACGTGCTGCAGCCATAGACGCATGGGCGCCTCGATCAGGGCGTAGAGGGCACTGATCTGCTTCAGCAATCGAGGCCGGCCGCTGAGGCTGCACAGGTACTCATGAAAGGCGCGATGCCGGCTGACCCACTCAGCGCTTTCCTCGCGGTAGTCGTCCATCTCGTCCAACAAACGCTCCAGGGCGGCCAATTGGCGCGGGCCAATACGCTCCACCGCGACGCGCACTGCCAGGCCTTCGAGGGCGCTGCGCATCTCGAAGACTTCGTGCAACTCATCGATATCCAGGCCGCTGACGATGGCGCCGCGATTGGGCCGAAGCGTCACCAGGCCTTGGGCATCCAATCGGCGAAAGGCCTCGCGTACCGGCATCCGGCTCATACCGATCTCGTTGGCGATGTCCTCGGCGATCAGCCGGTCCCCCTTGCGTAACCGACCGCCACAAATGGCGTCCAGCAAGAAGCTGTACGCCTCCTCCTCGGCGGTCATCGGCGGACGTTCAGCAAAAGTCGGAACGAATTGCATGGCAGCACCCTTTGAATTTTTGTATCCAATTATCCATAAATTCAAAAAAGCAGAATACGTGCCAACAGCTTCCGCCACGGCGCAAGTGATTGATTTAAAGGAATAGAAGCTGAAAACAGGCCTTTGGGGCTTCCATGGAACCGCAGGTTAATCCCACAGATGTGCTACCAAATGGCTCAGGCGCCGCCCATTAACGTGCAGAGCGGTAGCCAGGTAACACCGCTGGAAACGATTGGGAAGTATCAGGCCCCTTGCAAGCCAATTATCCCGCCCGCGGTGTATCGGAGGGGGACTCACCGAACAACGCTCGGTAATGGGTCGCGAAGTGGCTCAGGTGGAAAAACCCCATCGCTACGGCGATCTCACCGACGTTCAACGCCGTTGCGCGGGTCGTGATCAAACGTCGCCGCACGGCATTGAGCCTAAGGTTGCGCAGGTACTCCACCGGACGCATCCCGGTAACCGCCTGGAAACTGTTCTGAAGGGTCCTGCGGCTCACCCGCAATTGCTCGCACAAATCGAGAATGCTCAGTGGTGTATCGCCGCTGGCTACCACCAGTTCCTGGCAGCGCTTGACCAGGTAGGCACTGACGGTAACGTTGCCGCGACGGCCACGCACCTCATCCGAGGCGTGACTGAACAAATCGAGGAAGGCGTTGAGCAGAACATCTTCCAGCATCTTTTCCGAGGCTGGATTGATGGCATCCGTTTGCTCCAAGAGCTGACGAAACAGCGGATGGATCCTTTGCTGGACCCTCGACAGCACCGCCTCGTCCACGCTGATCTGCGACTCGCTTTTCAAGCGCTTGAGTTGTTCGTTCGACAATTCGCAAGCCGCCAGCTTGGCAAAACGTACCGTGTCGACGTTAACCGCGAAGAAGTGCGTACCGGCCGGGGCATGCAAGACAAAGTCCTCGCCATCGCGCAATAGCACCACGCTCCGGGACCCAACCTGATGCCCTTGGACCACTGGTGCACTGCCCAGCGACATGGCAATGCACAAACGCCCTTTCGGTGCACAGCCTCGCTGCACCACACGCTTATCCAGCACTTCCTGGAAAATCTGAAAACGATCGGCGCAGATCTGCCGCAGCTCGCTGGAAAGGCATCCGCGACCGAGTTGGTCATAGACTTGTTGCCAGCCCAGGATGGACCCAGCGTGTTGTTGGGGATCATTGAAGGTACGGACTTCGGCGAACATGATCATCGTTCCTCGGTGGCCCGGTTTTTATTCTCACCCGGTCATGAGCTGCGCGGCCCTCCCTGACAATGGCGTTACTTCACAAGTCGTCAGCGCCTGCCTGGAAAACCAAAGCCAGTTCCATGCCAAGCATGTGTAACCGGTACTCGGCGGCCTGGATAGCCATGGGTGGCAGCAACGCCCCGGACAACACGACCTGGCCCGCTTCAACGCACTGACCGTCAGCCAGCAATCGCCGAATCAACCAACACAGGTTGGCCAACGGCGAGTCTTCCCGCGCCTGAGTATCACCGATGCCGCAGAACACCCCATCACATTCCAGACGGTAGGTCAGGCGAGCCAGTTGAGCGGGATCGCACCTGACCCGCGAGCCAACGCAATAGAGGCCTGCCGCCGCGTTGTCAGCAAGAAAAGCCCCAACGCCAAAGCTCCAACCTTGCCACCGGCAGTCGGCGATCTCGAACGCGGGCGCGACCTCGGACACGGCCGCCAGAATCGCCTCATCAGTGTAATCGCCAGGCACCAGCGTGCGTCCCAGGACAAACGCCAGTTCGATCTCCAGCTTGGGCTGGATCAGCCGTGCGAGCGCCACCGAGCTGCCTGGCTGGACGGCCATGGCATCGGTAAGGCCGCCCAAGACCGGTTCATGGACACCCATTCGTTTCTGTGCCGCGCTGCCGGCGAAGGCGACCTTCCAACCGGTCAGTTGCTCACCACGCACCTGACGCTGACGCAATGCCTCGCGCTGTAGGGCGTAACCCGTCGGCAGATCGAGTTCCAGGGACGCCAACGGCGGCAAGGCTTGCACAGATCGCTCGGCATGATGGAGCCGGGTCACGAGTTCGTCTTCCTGCCTCATGAGAGTTGCCCCGCCAGTTTGCGCAACACGCCATCAAGCCGCTCCGGCGTAGTGATGGCGGCAACGAATCGGTCCGGCCGAACGACGACGATGCAATCACGCACCTTGGAAAACCACTCGCCCAGCCGGTTATCCACGTCCTCGACACAGATCGCGCCGTTGGCCGATAACGGTTGGTTGCGGCCTTTGCCGCTGCGAGACCGATTGACCTGGATGAAGCGCGTGTCCCAGCCCGCCCAATAGGCCGCGGTCTGCTCACTGAGCTGCTCGCTCGGATTGACCCGATACCCCAGCACCGCATAGGAGTGTCCCAACACCTCGTCCAAGCGCCGCCGCTGGCCTTGGGCATCTTCGATAGCCGGCTGTATGAACAGCTGCCCGACCAGATCATCCTCGTGCAGCTCGGTACGCTCGTGATAAACCAGGCCCTTGGTAATGGTGGCCTTGGGTTTGAACTTGAATTCAAGCAAGTGGGAGCGGAGGTTGTCGACGCTGTTGACGGCCTGGAACAGCCAGTCCCGTACACCCGCCATCAGCGGATTGGTCAACCCCAGTACCGCGCCCATGTTGTCGGCCAATGCAATGAGGTCCGTCGCATGTCCACGACGCTCCTGGTCGTAGCTGGAAAGAATCGATGGCGACGCTCGTCCCTGGAGGATGGCGGCGATTTTCCAGGCGACGTTGGCGACATCCCGCAGGCCCGAGTTGAGCCCCTGCCCGGCCCAGGGCGGGGAAATATGCGCTGCATCCCCCACCAACGCCACACGCCCCTCGACAAAACGCGCCGCCACCCGGGAGTTATGGGTGTAGGCGCGGATCCGAATGATCTCCAGTTGGTCCACCGCATCGCCGATCTGTCCACGAATCAAGCCCCGGATAGTGGCCTCTTCGCACATCAGGGTTTCGTCTTCACCTTCCAGAAGCATGAACTCCCAACGACGTTGCTGGTACGGCAGGTAAATGCAGACGAAGGGCCGCTGCGGGTCGGCATGCAAGGCCGTATAAGGTGCATCCAGGGTGTCGTTGGCCGTATCGATCACCACCCACTTGCGCGGATGGGTCAGCCCCAGCAGCTCGATCCCGAGCTTCTTGCGCACGCTGGAACGTCCGCCATCCGCGCCGATCACGTACTGCGCCTGTAACTGATACAGCTCACCCCGGGCGTCGCGCACCTGCAACGTCACGCCTTGCGCATCCTGCGTCAAATCAAGCATTTCATGGCCCTGGCGCAACTCGACATTCGCGTGTTTGCCCAGTTGCTCACGCAACGTCCCTTCAAGCAGCTGCTGCATGAAGATGTTGCGCATCGGCCAGCCATAGTGGGCAGTGCTCGGTTTGACCTCGGCAAAACAGACGCCTCGCGCATTGTAGTAACGCAAGGGCACATCGCAGATCATGTCACGCACGGCCAGTTCAGCGATGCCGATGCCCTGCAACACACGCAGTGCCTCATCATCCATGCCCACCGCGCGCGGATACGGCAGTATGCCGTCCGCCAACTCAAGGACGACGCAGTCGATCCCGTACAGCCCCATGTAATGGGCCGCGGTGATCCCGTTCGGGCCGCCGCCCACGATGACAACCTGGGTTTTCTCCTGCTTCATCGCTATTCACCGCTTATTTGTTGTGGTTGTAGGCGTTGCTCGTGCAAGTAGTCCACGACGACACGGTTGAACATCTCGCCCTGGTCATCATGGACGTAATGACTGGCGTCGGCGATTTCCGTTGTTTGCACCCGCGGGTTGGCCGCCTTTATCGCCTCGAGGGTCGCCAAGGGCAGGAAATCGGAACGTGCGCCACGAATGAACAGCGCCGGACAATCCAGGGCCCGCACCGCAGGCCACAGGTCCGTAGGCGTAATGCTCAGGCGCGCCTGGGCAATACCTTGCTGGTCGTGGCGCCATTCGATTCCCGCAGGCGTTTGCTTCATGGAGTGCATCAGCCTGGACGCCAGCCCCTCCTGCGACAGGCCAGGTCGCGCTTGTCGCCAGAATTGAGCGGCACTCTCCCAATCGGGAAACAACAGCGGCGTCTGGCTCATCTCGCGTCGAATGCGCTCGGCGCCATCACCGCTGACCGAAGAGCCAGGGCCGATATCTTCGATGACCAAAGCTTGCAGCCGCCCAGGATTGAGCCGCGCATACTCCAGCGCATTGGTGCCGCCAAGGGAATGCCCCACCAGGACGAACGATTGCAGTCCCAAATGAGCGACCAAATCCTCAAGGTCGCTGACATAGGCCTCGGTCCGGTAGCTGGTGGACTCTGCCCAGTCGCTGTTTCCCCGGCCGCGTTGGTCAAGGGCATAGCAGCAGTATTGTTCACCCAGCGCATTGGCCAGGGAGTCCCAAGTCTGAGCATAGGAGCGCAGCCCGTGCAGGAGCACCACCGCAATGCCCGAGGTGTTGCCCCAGGACAAATAGTGCAGGCGCATCTGCGAACGATTGGTGAAGAAATGGCTGTGTGCAGGCATTCGTTTGGTCCCCACGATCAACGCACCTCAATGCAGGCCGTCATTACCCTTGACGTCGGCGGCCTGAAGGCCACCCAGACGCGCATGCAAACGCCCGCGCGTGGCGAAGGCCCAAATGATGATCAACTCGTCCGCGGACGGCCCATCACCAAACGACAGCGAAATACTGTCGTAATGCGAACGGACGTACAGCGCATCCTTGTGGGCCAGCGGCACATCGATGGTCACGCCTGGCCCGCCGCGCTTGCCCGTGGACGGGACCCAGGACTTGCCGCCGCCCAACGCGACACGGATCGGATCCGCCGCCGGATTGGTCAGCAGGGCATTGCCATGCTCGTACTCGCCCTGACTGCCGACCAGGCAAGCCTTGCCGTAACTGACAACCTCACGCTGGCCTGCCAGTTCCTGGATGCGACGACCAAACTCCTGGCCCAGCAAGGGTGACGGTTCTATCAGCTCGGACAAGCTTTCGCTGTAGCGTCCGGCGTAGGGATTGGCGATCACGGCGGCAATGGCGTATTTGAACAAGGGTTCACCATCGGCCAACTGGCCACTTTCATTGGCCAGGGTTTCCTCAACGAAGCTATACCATTTGCGGATGTGGTAACTGGCGAAATTGGCGGTTTTCATCGGACAGGTCTCTTCAAAGGGGATCGAATCAAAGGGGATCGAGATCAAACTTTCGGCTGGGTGCGCCGGCGGCCTTGAAACGTGCCTTGCCTTGCGCGTCGTCGTGCTCAGTCTCGAGAAAAAATTCCATGCGATTGCCGTCGGGGTCGTTGAAGTAGACGCCGTTGCCGATTTCGTGGTCGGTGATCTTCACCACCTCGATGCCCTTGCCGAGCAACATGCCGTAGAGCTGGCGCAGGGTGGTCATGTCGCCAGCGATCTCCAGCCCGTAGTGCTGCAGGCCCAGTCCGCCCTGATGGGCCCCCGGCTCTGCGCGGATCAGGGCGATGTCGTGATGCTTGGCACCAAACGCCATCATGATCCAGCTTTCACCCCGGGCGCTTTCGTGCATGCCCAGGACATCGGCGTACCAACGTGCCGACGTTTCCGGGTCACTCACGAACAGCGACAGGTGAGTACGAACGACCTCGACTTTCATCGCGCGATACCTCAGTTCTTTTTGATGATGGATTGGTGCCCGGACTTGATCTGCGCCACGGCCGGCGTCCAGAGCACATCAGCGATTTCACTGAACTCACGCCACTGCTTCTGCCAGCCGTCACCGCCATTCTCGGACGTGAACAGGTGCCCGTACTTGGTGCCGGCGACTATCTGGCGCGGGTCGGCAGGATTGATGGCAATCGCCCAGACACACGAGTTGGGTTGCTGTGACAGCGGTAACACCTCCCAGCTGAGGGCCGCATCCCGGGAGATCAGCACTTTGCTGGTGGTGCCGGGGGTGCCGTCGGAAATACTCAGGTAGAGGGTGCTTTCACTGCCCAGCGGAGCGTTCATGGCGCGCACGTAGTAGAGGCCGAAGGTTTCGCGGGCCTCGATGCCGGTCCACGTCAGCCCCTCATCGACGCTGCGGTAGACAGCGTTGACACACACCACCACGATGACCTTCTGGCCGTGGTTGGGCAGGACCAGGATGTTGTGGATGTCCGAGTTGTAGTCCCACAACAGCCGATCGTCGACACGGGTCCAGCTGTCGCCGCCATCACGACTGTGAAACAACCCGCCCTCTTCCAGGCCGAACCAGACCTGGTCGCGATCTGTCGGGTCATAAGCGAAGGCCAGCAAACGCGGGCGACTGACGCCGTCGCAGAACTCCGGGATTTCCACCGGCGCGCGATCCCAGCGCTGGCCGCCGTCGAGGGTGCGCCACAGCACGGCCCGCGAAGGTGCGCCCGTGCCCACGAAAATACGCAGTGGATCTTGCGGGTCGACGGCAACCTTCCAGACAGTCTGCCCATTGAACGGCGAGTCCACTCGCTGCCAATGGCCACCGGTGTCATGACTGACGCACAGACCGACGTCGGTGCCGGCATAGATCACTTCGGGAGCACCCGGATGGACACTCAGGGAGCGCGTGATCGCATCGAACTCAAGGTCTTGTCCCAGGCCAAGGCGATGCCAGGTACGCCCATCGTCGGCACTGCGGATCACCGCCTGTCCCACGGTTGCAACTAAAAGGGTTCCGTTACTCATCACTGCTGCTCCTCAAATGAAGATGCCACGCGTCAAGCCGCCATCGATGCCAATGGATTCCCCGGTCACGGCGCCCGCCTTGGGGGATGCCAGGAAACCGATCAGCCAGCCCATCTCGATGGGGGCCAAGGTGCGTCGAATCGGCGTCGCGTCGATGTAGCCCTGTTCGACCTGCCCGGGCGTCTTGCCCTGCTTGATGCCTTCGCGCTCGTACAGCTCCTGGATGTGTGGGGTGTCCACCACACCGGGGTGGATCAGGTTGACGGTGATGCCGGAAGGGCCCAACTGGTCGGAAAGCGTCTTGGTCATGTGGGCGATGGCCAGGTTGCGCATGCCCGAGAGGACCTTGCTGCCGCGCCCGGTCAAGCCACCGATGTTGATGATGCGACCGAAGCCGCCGGCCTTCATGTGCGGGGTCACGGCCTTGGCGCAACGGAAGTAACCGATCACCTTGGTATTGAGGTCCGACAGCAACTCATCGTCGCCGGCATGTTCGATGTCATTGCGCACCACGCCCGATGGCGCCGCGGCACCGTTGACCAGGATGTCGATGCGACCGAAGTGCTTGTGCGCGGCATCGACCATGTCCGATACGGCCGACATCTGATTGGTGTCGCAGAACAAAGGCAGCACTTCGTTGCCGGTCTGTGCGGTGATCTCCTCGGCGGCCTGCTGGAGAAACTCCATGCGCCGTGCGCAGATCACCACCTTGCAGCCTTCCTGGGACAGAAAACGCGCGACTTCCTTGCCGATGCCCATACCACCGCCCGTGACGATCGCCACGCGGCCTTGTAATTCCAGATCCATAGCAGTTCCTCTTGTGATTATTCGGCTCAGGCCAGATCGACGAAGACACTTTTGGTTTCGGTGTAGGCATCGATCACGTTCTTACTCATTTCCCGGCCCCACCCGGATTGCTTGTAGCCACCAAATGGCGAGGCCGGGTCGACGACGTTCCAACAGTTGATCCACACCGACCCGGCCTTCAGCTGTGCCGCCACGCGATGGGCGGAGCGCAAGTCACGGGTCCAGAGACCGGCCGCCAGGCCGTAGGGCGAGTCGTTGGCGCGCAGCACCAATTCATCGATCTCGGTCCAGCTCATGACGGTCAGCACCGGGCCGAAGATTTCTTCCCGGGCAACACAGGCGCGCTCGGCGCGGTCGAGAAACACGCTGGGGCGGATGAAGTGGCCGCGCTCCAGGTGGGCCGGCCGGTCACCGCCGCAGATCAGTTCGGCACCCTCTTCCTGGCCCCGTTGCAGGTAGCCACGCACCGTGCCCAATTGCCGAGCCGAAACCAGCGGGCCCATGCTGCTGGCCGGATCCAGGCCTGGCCCCAACACATGGGCGGCCGCGTGGCGCTGGAGTTCTTCGAGTACCTGATCAAGGACGCTGGCGTGCACGTACAGCCGCGATCCGGCGGTGCAGACCTGGCCCTGGTTATAGAAAATGCCATCGGCGGCGCCTTTGGCGGCACGGACGATATCGGCGTCCGGCAAGATGATATTGGGCGACTTGCCCCCCAGTTCCAGCGACACTTTCTTCATGTTGCCGGTGGCCGCCTGGGCGATCAGCCGCCCCACCTGGGTCGAGCCGGTAAACGCAATTTTGTCCACGTCGGGATGCTGGGCCAGGGGCCCGCCGGTATGAATGCCAAGGCCGGTGACCAGGTTGACCACCCCGGGCGGAAAGCCGGCGGCCTCGATCAATTGCACCAGGCGAATCGCAACCAGTGGGGTCTGTTCGGCGGGCTTGAGCACCGCGACACAACCGGTCGCCAACACCGGACCGAGCTTCCACACGCACATGGTCAATGGGAAGTTCCACGGCACGATCAATGCGCAAACGCCCACGGGTTCACGCAAGGTGTAGTTGAGCATTGGCGCGCCACTGGAAGGCGACACGGGGAGCGTGCAGCCCTCGATCTTGGTCGGCCAACCGGCGAAGTAGCGGATGATATTGGCCGCGCTTGCCGCTTCACCACGGGCCGTGGCAATCGGCTTGCCGTTTTCCAGGGTGATCAGTTGGGCCAACTCTTCGCGGTGCTGATCGAGCAGTTCGGCCAGACGAAACAGCAACAGGCCGCGTTGGGCCGGTGACTGCTGCGCCCAAACACCGGTGAAGGCCGCACGGGCGGCGGCGACCGCCGCATCCACGTCGCGTTCGCCGCCTTCGGCGACTTCAGCCAGCACAGATTCATTGGCCGGGTTTTCCACGGCAAACCGGCGGCCGCTGGCGGCGTCCTGCCAGGTGCCTCCAACAAACAGGCGCCCAGGTTGCGACAGGAATTTTTCGACGGCAGGTAGCAATTGGATCTGACTCATATCCCCTCCTTCACAGCGCCATTTCAATCAGGCATGGACCGCCGTCGGCCTTGGCGTTGGCCAGGGCACGCTGCAATTCGGCATTGGTGTGTACGGTGCTGGCCGGCAAGCCGTAGCCTTTGGCCAGGGCCTTCCAGTCAATACGGGGACGGTCCAGCACGGTCAGGCTCAGGGCCTCGGGACCCAACTCGGTCATGCCAAAGCGGCGCAATTCGTTCTGCAGGATCGCGTAGCGATGGTTGGCCGCGATCAGGATCACCACCGGCAATTGCTCGCGGGCGATGCTCCACAAGGTCTGGATGGTGTATTGGGCACTGCCGTCGGATTGCAGGCAGAACACCCGGTTTCCACGCTCCGCCAGGGCTGCGCCAAATCCCACCGGAATGCCTTGGCCGATGGCCCCACCAGTGTTGGTCAACACCCGATGCCGCGCGGCATGGGCCGAGGCGGTGAAGAACGGGTAGCCACAGGTGCCACCTTCCACAGAAACAATGCAGTCGTCCGGTAGCGACGCGGCCAACACCTGCCCTATCGACTGAGGCGTCAGTTCGGCTTCAGCGATCGGCAGCTCGACGCCCATCGACGTGGGCACAAAAGCCGGCGCTTCAAGTTCATTGGCCAGGGCCGTCAGCGCGCCCGCCACGTCGTCCCCCACTTCTGCCAGGCAGAGCAGGCGGTCACGTTCCGCCAGCCGAGAAGGGATGCCTTCGTAACCGAAGTAACTGATCGGATCCGGAACGCCAGCGCACACCACCACGTCGTACTGATCAAGGATCTCAATGGCCACCTCGGGGAAGTAAGGCAAGCGATCCAGGTCAGGCAAACCACCACCGCGATAGCTCAAGCGCGGAAAGGTTTCGGCGAACATACGCACGCCCGGCAATTGCGCCAGACGCCCCGCCGCTTCGAGACCCGCCACCGACAAGCCCTGATCGCCGACGATAAAAACCAGACGCTGGCCATTGCGCAGCGCCTGGGCCACGGCTTCGATCCGGTCACCGGCAAAACGACGAACCGGGGCCTGCAACGTAGTGAAGGCGCTCTCACGTTCCACAGGATTGGCTTGCAGGTCCATCGGCAGAATCAGGCTGGCAATCTGCCCCTTGGCTTGCCAGGCAGCACGCACCGCTTCCTGGAAGTCGTCCCCTATCCCTGAGGCTGTGCGCGAGGTGCGCACCCACCCGGAAACACTCCCGGCCAGCGCCTGGATATCGCTGGCCAGCGGCGGGTCGTAATTGACGTGCCATGACGCGTGGTCACCGATGACGTTGACGATCGGCGTATTGGCGCGACGGGCGTTGTGCAGATTGGCGATGCCATTGGCAAAACCGGGCCCAAGGTGGGTCAGGGTCATGGCCGGCTTGCCGGCGATCCGGCCATAACCGTCCGCAGCCCCGGTGCATACCCCCTCGAACATGGACAGCACCGGCTTGAGGGCTGGGGCACTGGCCATGGCTGCCACCAAGGGAATTTCGGTCGTTCCGGGATTGGCAAAGCAGTACTCGATACCGCTTGCCACCGCCGCCTTCACTATCAGTTGCGCACCATTCATTTCCAGCCCTCTTGTCCGAGCGATTGCAGTGGCTGAGATTTATCACACATGCAAACCCACAAAACAAGCTGTTTTTTTTACATAAAGCTCTTATTTTGAGATTTTAAGTAGTTTTTAGGCAAATCCAACCGATAAATATGTTTGTATTTCTCAAGCACTGAAGTAACGTGACAGCGCCTTTCTCAGCGAGTGAGCAGGCTTTCCATCACAGGCGCGTCTACCTATAGTGCTCACCCAACGGCCACCTGCGCGCCTCTCCCCCCTTAGGAGCCAAATGAGCAGTCTGAGTAAAATGCTGAGTGTCCTGGACCTCTTCGGCCCACAACGGCTGAAAATCGACCCCGACACCATTGCCGAACACATGGGCCTGTCACGGGCGACGGTGTACCGCTATGTAAAGGATCTGTGCGACGCCGGCCTGCTGGTCCGGGTGGATGCCGGTAGCTACAGCCTGGGGCCGCGCATCATCGAGCTCGACTGGATGATGCGTCAGTACGACCCGATCCTCGTGGCCGGTCGCGAATTGATGCACAAGCTGTCCGAAGAGACCGGCCTGGCGGTGTTCGCCAGCGTTTTTTATGACGGTCACATCATCAATACCTACATCACCGAACCCAGTGACACTTACCGCTTTTCATTCGGCCGTGGCCATCCACTGCCGTTTTTTCGCGGCGCGCAGTCCAAGGTGCTGATTGCCTTCCAGAAGGGTCGACGCCTGCAGCGCCTGTTCGAAGAACATATGGCCAACGACCCCGAGAATACTTACGACTGGGCAAGCTTTTCCAAAGCGACAAAAAAGATTCGCAAGGACGGTTACTGCCTGACGCACGACGAGCTCAATCAGGGCCTTACCGGTATCGCGGCACCGATCATCAATCCCGAGCTTGACGAGGTGGTGGGTAGCCTTTCGGCGGTGGGCAGCACCCACAGCTTCAAACTGCTGCGCCAGGAGACCGTGATTGAAATGGTGATGGACACCACCCGGCGAATTGCCGAGCGGTTGCACTGAACCTGTGGCGAGGGAGCTTGCTCCCTTGCCACAGGGTTTATCGAACAACCCCGGCCTCAGAACGGCACGGCCACGGTCACCTGGCTGTACAAATTGGTGCCATTGCCCGCCACTTGATTGCCTCCCGTCGTTGCGTCCCGTTCCGGTTTGTAGAGACCGACCAGCGGGGTGATGATCAAGTGCTCGTTCACCGCCCACTCGGCATACAGATCCAGCTCACGGGCATCCAGGTTCAGGGCGTTGTCCTTACGTACGGTGTTGTAATCGAAGTACAACGCACCAAGGGTCAGGTTCTCCAACGGCGTGGCTGTCAGGCCGACATGGTGAATGCCCGTGTTGCTGTTGAAGGGCCCGGCGTAGTTACCCGCGACTTCGCCTTGGAACCAAGTGCCGTAGCCCGTGCTCTGCCCAGTGAACAGCGAATCCCACTTCTGCGAATAGCGGGTGTAGCGGTACGTCAGCTTGGGTGCCCAGGCGAGATCGGCAAAGGTGTAGCCGGCCTCGGCGTACCAGGCGTTCTGCGGACCGGCGTCCTTGTCCTGCCAGGCGTATTCGAACGCCAGGCTCGCATTCTCGATGCCGGCGTCGCCTTCACCGCGAATACTGTAGACGTCCATGCCCTTGCGTTGCCGCTGGAAATCGCTCGCCCAGCGATCATTCACATCAAGACCATGGATCCAGGTCAACCCCAATGTCCCGGCCTTGGTGGTGTAGTCCAGCGTGCCGGCGGCCAGTTCGGTTTCGGCCTGGGCACGGTTGTCGGACTTGAGCCAGACCACACTGCCATGCAGCCCCTCCTGCCCGCCCAGACGCAATACGGCGGTCTGATCGAACGCGTGCCGGGCAGCCAGGTAATACGCCCCACCGCGATTCAAGCGACCATCGACAGGCCCTTTGCCCAGGTTCGGCCCGTCATCGTTGATCAGGAACCCCCTGCCCAGCTTGACCACCTGACGGCCGCCGGAGATATCGACACCGTCCTGCCCCAGCACGGGGAACAGATCGGCGGAGCGCCAACCCAGGTAGGCGTCTTCGATCTTCGTCGTGCGCTCGCTGCCCAGCGTATTGCCGGCCGCGTCGCCATCGCCCCAGGTGGCGGAACTGACCAGGCTGAACGCGCCATAAGCGGTGCCATGCCCGGCCAGGCCTTGGTCACCGCTGACGCCATACTTGATGAAGCCTTCGCGCCAGGTCGAACCGCCTGGCCTGCCGTCGTAGTTCTTGCGACTGTTGAAATGGCCGAACACGGCCAGCATGTCGGCGTTGAGGTGAGTGTCGTCATCGGCATACAACTCATAGGCCTGGACCTGACTCGCGGCGCAAAGCGCCAGCGTACAGGCAAGGCCACTGCCGAAAAATCCCATACGCGATAGGTTCCGCATGGCTGGAGCTCCTTGTGGTGCGCCTTTGAAGGCTGTCTTTATATTCAGGAGCCGACGCAGCACGCTGCGCCGGCTTACAGGCTAGCGGCAGTCGGCGAGCGCGCTGTCCAACACACTCACCATCAGGGCGGCCTCGTCAGCGGTGAGGGTCAGCGGTGGCGACATCACGATTTTGTTGCCTATCGGGCGCACCAGTACGCCGGCGCGGCGCATGTGCTCGGCAATGCGTGAGGCCAGGCCGTTGGCCGGGTCAAGCGGCTCGCGGGTGACCTTGTCCGCCACCAGGTCCACGGCGATCATCAAGCCCTTGCCGCGCACTTCGCCCACCACGGCATAACGCTCCATCAGCGGCTGCAGTTGCTCCAGCAATTGGGCACCGACTTTCCCGGCATTGCCCGGCAAGTCCTCGGCTTCGACGATGTCCAGCACCGCCAGGGCCGCCGCACACGCCGTCGGGTGTCCGCTGTAGGTATAACCGTGCATGATCACGCTGCTGAAACCCGGGCCGTTCTCGATGGCGTCGGCGATGCGCTGGTTGAAGACCGTGGCGCCCATGGGGATGTAGCCGGCGGTGATGCCCTTGGCCAGGCACAGCACGTCGGGCGCGACGCCCCAGCCCCGACTGCCGAGCATGCAGCCGGTGCGGCCGAATCCCGTGACCACTTCATCGGCGATCAACAAGATGCCGTGGCGATCACAGACTTCACGCAACCTCTTCCAGTAATACGCCGGCGGCACGATCACGCCACCGGCACCTTGCACCGGCTCGGCGACCAACGCGGCAATGGTCTGCGGACCGAGCAGCGCGATCTGGTCTTCCAACTGGCGAATGCAGTGAGCGGTCAACTCCTCTGGATCGCGGCAGTCCCAGGGGTTGCGGTACAGCCACGGCGTATCGAGCAGATGACAGCCCGCCAGCAGTGGCCCGTGGTTGTAGTGATACACCCCGTTGCCGCCCACCGATGTACCGCCCATGTGCACGCCATGGTAGCCGTTGCGCAACGACAAAAAGCGCGTGCGTCCTGGCTCACCGCTGGCGATCCAGTATTGACGGGCCATTTTCAGGGCCGTCTCGACTGCATCGGAACCGCCGGAACTGAACAGCACCCGCGCCATGTTTTCCTGGGCGAACATCGACGTCAGTCGCTCGGCCAGGTCGAACACCCGCGGATGGGCGATGCCGTCGAAGGTCTGGTAATACGCCAGCTCGTCCAGTTGCGCGGCGATGGCCGCCTTCACCGAAGGCCGGTTGTGGCCCACGTTCACGTTCCAAAGGCCGCCCACACCATCGAGCATGCGATGGCCTTCGATATCGGTGATGTAATTACCGTCACCACGGGCGATGATCAACGTTTTGGATCGGTTGGCCGGCGCCGAAGAACTCATCGGATGCCAGAACTTCTTCTGCGCTGTCTTGTATTTCTCATACATGATTCAAGTCCTCACTCAGTTTCACGCTTGCGTACATACAGCAGTTGCTGGCCCGTAAACTCCAGCAACCCTTCAAGACCGAACTCGACACCGAATCCGGACATCTTGCTGCCGCCAAATGGCGTATTCGGTTGGATTTGCGCGTGGCAGTTGACCCACGCCACGCCGCTTTCAAGGCGACAGGCCAATGCCTGGGCCTGCTCGACATCCGCGCCCCAGACCGATCCGCCCAAGCCCATATCGCTGGCATTGGCGCGGCGCAGGACATCCTCGACATCCTGGTAGGCAATCAGGGGCAGCACTGGACCGAACTGCTCCTCATCGACCAGGCGGTGCCCGTCTGTCACATCGGCCACCAGGGTCGGCGGATAGAAAAAGCCCGGGCGGTCCAGGCGTGCGCCACCGCACAACACCCGAGCTCCATGGGCACGGGCATCAGCCACCAGTTCCTCCACCAGCTTGAGCTGTTCGAGGTTCTGCACCGGGCCGAAATCCACGCCTGGCTCCAAGCCGTCCCCCACCGTCTGACGCGCGGCGATACGCGTCAGGGCCTCGGCAAAGTCTTCGTATTGGGATTGGTGTATGTACAAACGCTTGAGGGCGGCGCAGGTCTGCCCCATGTTCAGGAATGCCGCCTGGAAAATCTCTTCGGCCACCGCCTCGACCGGCGTGCCAGGCAGTACGATGGCGGCATCATTGCCGCCCAGCTCCAGCGTCAAGCGCTTGAGATTGCCGGCAGCGCCACGCATCACGCTTTGGCCAGTGGCTGTCGAGCCGGTGAATACGATCTTGTCGATACCGGCGTGCGCGGTGATCGCACTGCCGAAACCTTGTTCACCGGTCACGACATTGATCACGCCCCGGGGCACATGGCAGGCGATGATTTCCACCAGGCGCAGCGTGCTCAAGGGGGTCAGGCTTGACGGTTTACTGATCACGCAGTTGCCGGCACGCAGCGCCGGCATGATGTGCCAGACGGCGATCATGAACGGCCAATTCCACGGAGTGATCGACGCCACCACGCCCAGAGGCTTGCGATGCAGCTCAATGCGCTGGCTCGGGGTGTCTTCCACCAGCTCCACGGGAATCTGTTGCTCGGCGGCATAACGCGTCCAGGCCGCCGCCCCCATGACTTCGAAAAACGCGAGCGCCAGTGGCTTGCCCTGCTCCAGCACAATGAGCCGGGCCAATGCGTCAGCGTCCTGCTCGATGTCGGCAGCGATGCTCAGCAGGCGCTCGCGGCGGTCCTCGTGAGTACTGTGACGCCACTCACTGAAGGCCACCCGTGCCACGTCGACAGCAAGATCCAGCTGAGCCAGGGAACCTGCGGGGCATTGGGCGAACGCGGTGCCCGTCGCCGGATTGAGCACGTCAAAGTGGCCCTTTTCACCACTGACCTGAACCCCATTGATGAGCATTTGATAATCGTGCATAAAAACCTCCCTTTCGCGCGCTGACGGGCCGTCCCGAACAGCGCGGACAGGTATTTCGTGAAAGTTGAACGGTGCGGCGTGATGCCCTAGAGCTTGTGGCTACCCAGCGCCATGAATCGCTCGGGCGATACTTTGCGCAGCCGGGCTGCCAGAAACACGCCTGCGATCAACGCTGCGGGGATGACGGCACAGAGGGCGTAAGACAAAAGCTTGCTGGCACCGGTGAGCACATCGAAATGAACCACTGCAAGCACCAGGACCGCCAACAACGCCAGGCAGGAAAAGCCCGGCAAGATCCGACCGCGCCAGACGCCCAGCTTCAGTTCCGGATGGCGCTGGAAATAGACAAACACCGCGGCCGAGGTCAGCGCCATGAGCAGAATCACGCACAGCGTGGCGAGGTTGGAGAACCAGGCGAACAGTTGAAGGATCGGATCGGCATCCAACGCGGCGAAAATCAGCACCACCACGGCAGCGATCAGGCTTTGCAGAGCCGAGCCCATGTGCGGACTCTGGTGGACGCGGTGGGTGGTCCCCAACCGGTGAGGCAACAGGCCGTCACGCCCGATAGCATAGAAGTAACGGGCGGCGGCATTGTGGAACGCCAGCAACCCGGCGTAGATGCTGACCATGAACAGCACGCGGATGATCTGGGTCAGGTGCGGGCCGACAAAATGATCGGACATGCCATAAATGAAGGTAGTGGGATCCTGCAGTGCCTGCAGGGTCGGAACGATCTTGTCGACCCCAACACCCACCACCATCGACCAGACCGACAGGGCGTAGAAACCACCGATCAACAATACCGAACTGTAGGTGGCAATCGGAATGGTGCGGTGCGGGTTCTTGGCTTCTTCACCGTAAATGGTAGTGGCCTCAAAACCGATAAAGGCAGCGAAACAGAACAGCAGGCCAATTGACGGCGTCCCACTGAACACATGGCTGCGGTCAAACGAATCGAGATTGATGCCACTGTCACCACCCGCCTTGAGAATGGCGAAATCCAAGGTCAGGATAGCCAGGTACTCGGCAATGACCACCACCGACAGCACGCGGGCAGAAAGGTCGATCTTGCGATAGCCAAGAATCGCAACGCTCGCCATCGCCAGGAGCGAATAGCACCACCAGGGCAACTCCAGCCCGAAGACACTGGCCATCGTGCCACTGACGACACCGCCGAACATGCCGTACAGACCGACCTGCAGAATGTTGTAGGCAAACATCGCCAACACCCCGCCGCCCCACCGGCCAGGCCACCGAGGCCACGGGCAGTGAACGCGTAGAAACCACCCGCGTTGGTCAGGTGGCGGGACATGGTGGTGTACCCCACCGAGAAAGCCAGCAACACCAACAGCGCCAAGATCAACAAGGCGGGCGTGCCGGCGCCATTTCCCAACATGATGCCAATGGGGAAGCCCCCGGCGATGACGCTCAAGGGGCTCGCCGCCGATACCACAAAGAAAATGATGAAGCCGACACCCAAGGCGCCTCGCCTCAACTCCGTCGAGCTGTTGATCGGGATAGATACACTCATTTTTTCTTAACCTTATTGTATGAGGCAGTTGTTGCGGGATCGGGGTACGGCCAGGTTCACCGTTCTCCAGCAGCTTATTGTTTTGGTTGCACGCTGGTTTCGATCCTATGCCCTCGCCAAAACCCTTCGCTATCCCAAATTGGCAGCATCACAAGCACCGCCCCAAAGTAGGTCAACACGATGCTCGTCACCCGACAGATGTTGCCGATTCGGGATAACCGCCCCGCGCGTCCTCCTGCAAGATAGCCTTGCCCACCCCTCAAACCGGGTGCCGGCCACAAACAATAAAAACCAGTGGGTCGCCCCTTTCCAATGCCCGAAACAGGCCTTGGCCCGCGCAACTTGAAGCCCAAGCGCAGGAATATCAGCATGCTTTTCGCTCGCCTCACTATCCAATGGCGGATCACCCTCTTGAGTGGACTGTCCCTGCTGGCCGTCGTCGGCGCATTGACCGGTGCCTCCGTGTACCAAAATCAACAGAGCGCAAAACTGTTGAAAATGCAGAGCAGTCAGTTGCTTGGACAATCGGCCCTGGAGCGTCTACAGGCCCAAGCCCTCGCTCACGGCCAGCGGGTAGAACGCTTTTTCAACGAAACGGCGCTCTACGGGGAAGGATTTGCCGAACAGGTTCTTCAGTTGCGCACCCAGACCCTGAACGGGAGATTGACTCCCGAGCAACTGCGCCACGACCTGATCGGCGTGACCCGCCAGGCGCTGCTCAAACGCGAGAAAGCCCTCGGCCTGTACGTCGTGCTGCTCCCCGATGCGCTGGCGGGTGAAGACGCAGGTTTCTCCGGCCAACGCAGCTTGGCCAGTAACGAAACAGGCCGCTTTGCCCTCTACTGGTCGCAAAGTCAGCCTGGAAACCTGGTTCAAGAAGTGCTCAGCGAAGCCCAGATCGCCGCCAACGATGCACCAGCGGGCAGCGAACCGGCGAACGCTTGGTACGTCTGCCCACAAACCCAGGGGCGTACCTGCGTGACAGAACCTTATGCGGTCGAAGTCGAGGGCCAGAAAACCCTCATGAGCAGCATTTCGGTCCCGTTGATAGACAAGGGCAAGACCATCGGCGTCGTGGGCATGGACATCAGCCTCGACACACTCCAGAAACTCGCCGCCAGCCTGGCCGAGGACTTGTACCCCGGCCACAGCGAAATCAGTATTCTTTCTGCTTCCGGGCAAGTGGCCGGTCACAGCGGCGCCGCATCGGAAGCTTCCGTGGACGTGCGGCAAGCGGTGCAAACCCTCGCCACAAACGCCCCTTGGCAACTACAGATACGGGTGCCTGAAGCCCTTGTGCAGGCACCTGCCCTGGCGATGCAGGCACAGTTGGACGACAAGCAGCGCCAAGCGAACTGGTTCAACCTCAGCCTGGGATTGCTTGCCAGCAGCCTGGGACTGCTACTCATCTGGCTCACCGCCTACGGTGTGACCCGACCGCTGCTCACGGTGGCGCATATGCTCGATGCCATTGTCGAGGGCGACGGTGACCTCACCCAGCGCCTGCCCAACGAGCGCAGCGATGAACTGGGCCACCTGGCCAATGGGTTCAATCGCTTTCTCGACAAATTGCAGCCCATCATCCGCGATATCCAGCAAGCGTCCCTGGACACACGGGACACGGCCGACACGTCGGCGCGGGTTGCCCGGGACGTCAGCGCGGGCATGCACAAACAGTATCGGGAGGTCGAGCTGGCGGCCACCGCACTGCATGAAATGAGCACCAGCGCCCAGGAAGTTGCCCGCCACTCCCACCAAGCGGCTGATGCCGCCACCGTCGCGGAAAACGCCAGCCGATCAGGACGAGCGTTATTCGCCGATGCCGTCAACAGCATCGACACCCTCGACCGGCGCCTGGAGACAACGCTGGGGCAAGTCAAGACGCTGGCTGACAACAGCCAACAGATCAACCAGGTACTGGACGTCATCTGCGCCATTGCCCAACAGACCAACTTGCTGGCCTTGAATGCAGCCATCGAGGCGGCCAGGGCGGGTGAACAGGGCCGTGGCTTCGCGGTGGTGGCTGACGAAGTTCGACACCTGGCCAGCAACACCCAGAACTCGGTCGAGCAAATACGCACGGTGATTGAAGCGCTACAACAGTTAAGCCAAGACGTGGTGCACAGCACCCTACTGAGCCGCGAACTGGCCAGGGGCAGCGTCGTTCAAGTCGAACAAACCCATGCGGCGCTGCAGCACATCACCGACGCCGTGGAAGTGATCGAACAAATGAACCAGCAGATCGCCAGCGCGGCCCTGGAGCAGAGTTCAGTCGTGGAAGACATCAGCCATCGCGTCAGTGACATTCGAAGCATCAGCGAAACATTGACCAGCCAGATGCAGGACGCATCGCAGACCAGCCATTCGCTGTATGACATGGCTAATCATCAGCAGCGGTTGGTGGGTCATTTTCGAACGTGAGGGCGGGACGTGCTCTGGATGCCTCTATTCAGGCGATTTCACCATCAGGCACGGGCTGAGAACTGGACGGTGAAACACGACTTGGCGTGGAAGTTTCCGGCATGACCAGCAGCAGTCCAAATGCCAATGTCGCAATCGCCGCCAGCGTCAGGAACGCAGCGCTGTAGCCCGCCCCTTGCACCACGAAACCGGCCAGGCTGTTGCTCAACGCGGCACCGAGCCCGAACACGGTCGACAGCACACCGAGGCTGACATTGAAGTGCCCGGTGCCCTGGGTCAGGTCCTTGACCACCAAGGGGAACAGCGCGCCAAACAGCCCGGCGCCGATGCCATCCAGCAATTGCACGGCCACCAGCCAGTAAGGGTCGTCCGAGAGCACGTACAGCACGCCTCGAATCGGCAGGATCAGGAAACCCGCCAGCAGCAGCGGTTTGCGTCCCCAGGTATCGGCCTTCACACCGACCAGCCAGGCCATGGGCACCATCACCAATTGAGCTGCGACGATACACGCCGAGGTCAGCGGCGTGGCCAGATGCGCGTTGGCCAGGGCGAGTTTCTGGCTGACCAAGGGCAGCATTGCCGCGTTCGCCAGGTGGAACAACCCGCAGCACATGGCGAACAGCAACAGCGGGCGGTTATCCAGCAGCACACGTCGCGTCGAGGGCATCGGCCCCTGGGCCGGTTGCCCGGCCTCGAGCCCCCTTGCCACGTCATGATCGATGGCCTCGGCCGACACGCAACTGACCGCCACGATGCTGGCCAAGGCCATCGCCGCCATCAGGTAGAACACGGCGATGGGCCCGAACAACCAGGCGAATCCGCCGGCCAGTAATGCGGCACAGGCGTTACCCGCATGGTTGAAGGTCTCGTTGCGCCCGGTGCGCCGCGTGAAAGCCCTGGGGCCGGTAATGCCCAGGGAAATCGCCGCAATGGCCGGGGCGAATACCGAAGCCGCCACCGCGCTGACCGCCTGGGTCAATGCCACGAGGCTGAACGAAGAGGTGAATGGCAGCACCAGGCAAGCCAGCGTCACCAGCAACGCCGCAGCAGCCACCACGGTGCGCTTGCTGCGAACCCGGTCGATCAACGCGCCAGCGGGCGCCTGGGCAACGAGCCCGACGATGGCCGCCACCGTCATTACCACACCAATGCTGGCCGGCTCCCAACGGTGTACCGCCAACAGATAGATCGCCAGGTAAGGACCCAGCCCATCGCGTACATCGGCGAGGAAAAAATTCAAACCATCCAGGGAAAGGTCGTTACGACGATTTTGATCCACATCGGCCTCGGCGAGAGCAAGCCCCAAAACAACTGACATCCATGATGCCAGAGTGCGCATCAGACATTGAGGATACTCCCCTACAACGAGACAGCTTGCCTCGCTGCCGGGTTCCTTCTTGCTGGCCGTCTATTGGGAAATCGAATGCGTACCATCCTGCCCAATGCCGAGGACCGCAGGATCAATCCGCCTGCACCGTGACCTGATGCTGTTCGCCCAGCCCCGAGATCCCCAAGCGCATGGTCTGTCCCGGGCGCAGGAAAACCGGTTGGGGCTTGATGCCCAAGCCTACACCGGGTGGTGTCCCGGTCGAGATCACATCCCCCGGTTGCAGGCTCATGCAACGGCTCAGGTAAGCGATCAGCTGCGGCACACTGAAGATCAGCGTTCGAGTATTGCCGTTCTGATAGCGGTGCCCGTCGACCTCCAACCAGAGATCCAGGTCATGGGGATCACCGACTTCATCCTGGGTGACCAACCACGGTCCAAGGGGGCCGAAGGTATCGAAGCCTTTGCCTTTGTCCCAAGTGCCGCCGCGTTCCAACTGCCACTCGCGCTCAGACACATCGTTGATGACGCAATAGCCCGCGACATGTTCCAGGGCGTTCGCTTCATCGATGTAGCGCCCGCCTTTACCAATGACCACGCCCAACTCCACTTCCCAGTCGGTCTTGTGCGAGCCCCGTGGAATCTGAATGTCGTCGTTCGGCCCGCAGATGGCGCTGGTCCATTTGTTGAAGATGATCGGCTCTTTCGGCACTTCCATGTTCGACTCGGCTGCATGGTCGGCATAGTTCAGGCCGATGCAGATGAATTTGCCGACTTGCCCGACACAGGCGCCGATCCGAGGCTGGCCAGAGACGATCGGCAGGCTGCGTGGATCAAGGGCGGCGAGCGCGGCCAGGCTGTCCGGACTCAGGGCTTGTCCGGCGATGTCCGGCACATGCCCCGACAGGTCGCGGATCTGATGATCGGCATCCAGCAGACCGGGTTTCTCCGAACCTTTTTCGCCGTAACGCAACAGTTTCATGGAATTCTCCTGTTCAAACTCAACGTGAAAACCGGGCTCAGAGCGTCATGCCGCCATCAATGACATGTACGCCACCGGTGGTGTAGGTCGACGCATCGCTGCCCAGGTACAAGGCCAACTGCGCGATTTCTTCGGTGCTGCCGATACGGCCCATGGGCTGGCGTTCGAGGAATTGCCGGTAGACCTGCGCTTCATCGACACCCTGTTGCGCGGCCTGGGCGGCGATGCGCTGACGCAGCGACGGAGAGTCCACGGTACCCGGACAAATCGCGTTGCAGCGGATACCCTGGCTGACGAAGTCGATGGCGACGGCCTTCGTCAGGCCCACCACCGCCGCCTTGCTGGCCCCATAGGCAAAACGATTCGGCACGCCCTTGATGCTCGAAGCCACCGACGCCATGTTGATGATCGAGCCGCCGCCACGCGCCAGCATGCCCGGCAGGAACGCGCGGATCATCCGGTACATGGCCGTGACATTGAGGTCCATCGAACGCGCCCAGGCCGCTTCGTCGCACTCCAGGATGTTGCCGCTGTGCACGTAGCCGGCACAGTTGAACAACACGTCCAGTCCGCCGATTCGTGCGCAGGCGGCGTTGATGGCATCGGTCGAGGTGACGTCCAGGGTCATTGCGGTGATCCCGTCGATGCCCGCCAGCGCCTGGATATCGATGTCACTGGCAAACACTTCGGCACCGGCCCCGGCGAAAGCCATGGCGCTGGCCAGGCCGATGCCCTGCCCCGCCGCCGTGACCAGTACCCGTTTGTGCTGCATGTTCATGCGGTCTCCAGTTTCGCCGCCATGGGCGCGTCTTTCGGCGTCCTGCCGAGCATCGACGCAGGGATGGCCAGGATCAGCCCGCCACTGACCAGCAGACACAAGGCCAGTACATAGGTGCCGTTGTTGATGTTGCCCGTGAGGGTTTCCGCCACGGCGGTGATCATCGAGCCGGTGAACCCCGACAAGTTGCCGATGGCATTGATCATCCCGATACCGGCGGCGGCGGCGACACCCGACAGCACCGTGCCGGGCAGGGTCCAGAAAATCGGCATCAGGCTGAGAATCCCCGAAGCGGAGACGCTCAGGAACAGCACGGACAACACCAGGTTGTCAGCGAAGAAGGCGCTGAGGATCAGACCGACGCCACCGATGAAGGCCGGAATGGCCGCGTGCAGGCGCCGCTCCCCGGTGCGGTTGGAGTGGCGGGCGTTGAGCAGCATCGCCACGATGGCCACCGAGTAAGGAATGGCGGTGAGCAAACCGATGTGCAGGCTGTTGGTGATACCCGTGCTCTTGATGATCGAAGGCATCCAGAAGGCCAGGCCGTAGAAGCCGGTGTTGAAGGTCAGCAGGATCAACACCAGCAGCCACACACGAGGGTTGAAGAACACTTCGCTCAAGCGTGTGGCCTTGCCCCGGTTGTCGGTGTGCAGGTTGGCCTTGAGCAAGGCTTTTTCCGCCGCGGAAAGCCACTTGGCTTTGTCGATGTTATCGGCCAGGCAGGCAATCACCACGAACGCCATGATGATCGAAGGAACGCCCTCGATGAGCAACATCCACTGCCAGCCGGATAAGCCATGCACCCCTTGCATGCTGTTCATCAACCAACCGGAAAGTATGCCGCCCAGGGTCAAACTGACCGGCAGCGCCAGCAGGAAACCGGACATCACGCGGCTTTGTCGATGGGTCGGAAACCAATAGTTGAGGTACAGGATCACCCCAGGAAAAAAGCCGGCTTCACAGATGCCCAACAAGAAGCGCAACACGTAGAACATGCTGCTCGATTCGATGTGGAAGAAGCCCGCCAGCGGCACGGTGTAGGCCACGGCCATGGAGACCACCGCCCAGGTCAACATGATCCGGGCAATCCAGAACCGCGCGCCAAAGCGATGCAGCAACAGGTTGCTGGGGACTTCGAAGAGGAAATAGCCCCAGAAAAACATACTGGCGCCCAAGGCATACACGGTGTTGCTGAATTGCAGCTCGTTGAGCATGTCGAGCTTGGCGAAACCGATGTTCACCCGATCAAGGTACGCCGCCATGTAGCACAAGAGCAGGACAGGAAGGATGCGCCAGATGACCTTGCGGTAGGTTCGGTCTTCGAAATCCGGTTCGCAAGCGGCCTGGGCGGGCAACGGCTCGGAGATGGTTTGCATGAGGTAACCCCTGATTGTTTTTATTGGGTCACGTCGAATGAGTGACTCATTCGGCGATTGAACGAGGACTCTACTGTCGGGAATCGATTCTTCCCAATGGCATTTTTGGATTAGTCGATAACGTATTGTTATCGAGGCTTGGGTTTGGCAAGGGGGCTACGGCGTAGCCCAGCGGGAGCAAGCTCCCTCGCCACAGGGTTCAGCGCTGGCTGATCCGACGCCATCGCGAGCAAGCTCGCTCCCACAGGGGGCGGGAGTGTGGCGGATCTTTCAGTCAACACAAAACAACTGTGGGAGCGAGCTTGCTCGCGATGGCGGCGGCACATTCAACCGCTCAGACGGGCGTTGTCCTTGAGAATCTCGGCGAACTCCAGCGCCGCACCTACCAGCGGTTCGTCCTTGCGCGTAAGGATGCCGTAGTCCTGTGGCACCAGGTGCAACGGGGTGTCGAGGGTCTTTAACTGGCCGCTTTCGAGCAGCGGATGAACCATGGCATCGGGCAGCATCCCGATCATGGGCCCACGTTGCAGGACCTGGAGGAAAGTCTGCATGGAGATGGTATCGATGGTATTGCGCGGCATCCCGACCCCGGCCTCGGCGAAGGCCAGTTCCATGCGAGCACGAATGGGCGTACCGACCGGATAGAGAATCCACGGCAAGTCCACCAATTGTTGCAAGGACGTGGGCCCGGCGTTTGCCAGCGGATGGCGGCTATTGACCACGATGCAGAACGGTTCCGGCGCCAGGGGCTGGAAATCATAGCGCTGCTGCTGGCTTTGATCGGTAAAACGGGCCACCGCCAGGTCGAGCTTCTTCTCCTCGAGCATCTCCATCAGGTGATTACTGGTCTGCTCCACGACTTCAATCGACAGCAACGGCCACCGCTGTTTGATTTGCAGGATCGCCTCGGGCAAGGCCACTGCCGTCGCGGCAAAAATCCCACCGACCTTGAGGTAACCGTGACCGCCCTCGCGCAGGCTGCTGATTTGCTCAACGAACGAACGCGCGTCATTCAAGGCGATCTGCGCATAACGCAGCACATGCTCGCCCAACGCCGTGGGCGGCATGCTCCGCGGCAGCCGTTCGAACAGCGCGAAGCCGAGCAGGCTTTCGATCTCCTTGAGCATCTTGCTGACGGCCGGCTGGCTGAGGTTCATCTGCTGCGACGCCACATGCATATTGCGGGTGCGCCCCAAGGTGTCGATCAGCAGCAGATGCCGAAATTTGAGCCACCCGCAAAAGTTGGAAAAGGACAGATCAGACATGGATATCCCTCGGGCCGGCAATAACCTGGCGTTATCGAATACTGAATATATCTCATTGGAGTTTATCGGCAGCCCACCCTAGCGTGAAAGCACTACAAAAATCAGGAAGCCTCTCTATGTCGCCATTGCTTACTCCCGAGAACACCCTGCCGGCCGATGGGGTGGCCGGTACCCTGATTGGCCGCGCCTGGGTGCCTGGCCGGATCGCCGGGCCTTCGCCCATCGTGCTGCGCAGCGACGGCGTGTTCGACCTGTCGGATCGTTTTGCGACATTGAGTGACTTGCTGGAAACAGAATCGCCACTGACCGCCGTGAGGCAGACACCCGGCACCTTCATCGCCAGTGTCGAAGCCCTGCTGGCCAACACAGGCCCTGACGCCGACCCGTCCAAACCGTCGCTGTTACCGCCCCTGGATTTGCAAGTAATCAAGGCCGCCGGCGTGACCTTCGCCGCCAGCATGATCGAGCGGGTGATCGAGGAACAGGCCGGCGGCGACGCGGCCAAAGCCGAAGCCGTACGCGCCACCGTGCACAGCGTGATCGGCGACAACTTGCGCTCGATCGTGCCAGGTTCCGAGCAAGCCATGCGCCTGAAAGCCTTGCTCATCGAACAGGGTATGTGGTCGCAGTACCTGGAAGTCGGCATCGGTCCGGACGCGGAAATCTTCACCAAGGCTCCGGTGCTGGCGGCGGTCGGCACTGGCAGCCGCATCGGCATTCATCCGGGCTCCCAATGGAACAACCCGGAACCCGAAGTGGTGCTGGCCGTGAATAGCCGCGGCCAGGTCCACGGCGCCACGTTGGGCAACGACGTCAATCTGCGGGATTTCGAAGGCCGCAGTGCGCTGTTGCTGAGCAAAGCCAAGGACAACAATGCATCCTGCGCCATCGGGCCCTTCATTCGCTTGTTCGACGAGCACTTCGGCCTGGATGATGTGCGGGCCTGCGTGGTCGATCTGGAGGTACAAGGCGAGGACGGTTACCGCATGCACGGCTCCAGCTCCATGAGCCAGATCAGTCGTGACCCGCTGGACCTGGCAGGCCAGACCCTCAATGCCAATCACCAGTACCCGGATGGTTTCCTGTTGTTCCTCGGGACGCTGTTCGCCCCTACTGAAGATCGTGATCATGTCGGCAGCGGCTTCACCCACAAACTGGGTGATCGGGTCAGTATCAGCAGCCCATTGCTCGGGAGCCTGCATAACCAGGTCACCCACAGCTCTGACGCTGCCCCCTGGACCTTCGGCGTCAGCGCCCTGCTGCGTAACCTCGCCTCCCGGGGGTTGCTCGCCCGCTGACGCAAGACAGTCTGTCGACTCAACTAATTACAAGAGAGAAATGAATCATGAGTGACACGCCAAGACGCCGCCTGCGCAGCGAGCAATGGTTCAATGATCCTGCCCACGCGGACATGACAGCCTTGTACGTCGAGCGCTACATGAATTACGGGATGACCCGCGAAGAGCTGCAATCGGGACGCCCGATCATCGGCATCGCCCAGACCGGCAGCGACCTGACGCCCTGCAACCGTCACCACCTTGAGCTGGCGCAACGGGTCAAGGCTGGTATTCGTGATGCCGGTGGGATTCCCATGGAATTCCCGGTGCACCCGATTGCCGAACAGTCGCGCCGTCCCACCGCAGCGCTGGACCGTAACCTGGCCTACCTGGGGCTGGTGGAAATCCTCCATGGTTATCCATTGGATGGCGTGGTGCTCACCACCGGTTGCGACAAGACCACGCCCGCCTGCCTGATGGCGGCGGCGACCACCGACCTGCCGGCGATTGTCCTGTCCGGCGGCCCGATGCTCGACGGCCACCACAAGGGCGAACTGATTGGCTCAGGCACCGTGCTCTGGCATGCGCGCAATCTGATGGCTGCCGGCGAGATCGATTACGAAGGCTTCATGGAAATGACCACCGCGGCATCGCCGTCGGTAGGCCACTGCAACACCATGGGCACCGCCCTGTCGATGAACGCCCTGGCTGAAGCGCTGGGCATGTCGCTGCCGGGCTGTGCGAGTATTCCGGCGCCCTATCGCGAGCGCGGGCAAATGGCTTATGCCACCGGCAAGCGCATCTGCGAACTGGTGCTGCAAGACGTACGCCCCTCGCAAATCATGACCCGGGAAGCCTTTGAGAACGCCATCGCCGTCGCCTCGGCACTGGGCGCGTCGAGCAACTGCCCGCCGCACCTGATCGCCATTGCGCGGCACATGGGCGTCGAGCTGAGCCTGGATGATTGGCAACGGATTGGCGAGGACGTGCCGCTGCTGGTCAATTGCATGCCGGCGGGCAAATACCTGGGTGAAGGTTTCCATCGGGCCGGCGGCGTGCCAGCGGTCATGCATGAACTGCAAAAAGCCGGGCGCCTGCATGAAGACTGTGCCACGGTCAGCGGCCGGACCATCGGCGAAATCGTCAGCAGCAGCCTGACCAGCAACGCCGATGTGATCTATCCCTTCGACACCCCGCTCAAGCACCGCGCCGGATTCATCGTACTCAGCGGCAACTTCTTCGACAGCGCGATCATGAAGATGTCGGTGGTGGGCGAAGCGTTTCGCAAGACCTACCTCTCCGAACCGGGCGCCGAGAATAGCTTTGAAGCCCGGGCCATCGTGTTCGAAGGCCCGGAGGATTATCACGCTCGCATTGATGACCCGGCGCTGGACATCGACGAACGCTGCATCCTGGTCATCCGCGGTGTCGGCACCGTGGGCTACCCTGGCAGTGCCGAGGTGGTGAACATGGCGCCGCCCGCCGCCCTGATCAAACAAGGCATCGACTCCCTGCCCTGCCTCGGCGACGGCCGCCAGAGCGGCACCTCGGCGAGCCCGTCGATCCTCAACATGTCCCCTGAAGCCGCCGTGGGTGGCGGCCTGGCGTTGCTCAAAACCAACGATCGCCTGAAAGTCGACCTCAATACCCGGACCGTGAACCTGCTGATCGACGAGGCCGAGATGGCCCAGCGTCGACTCGAATGGACGCCCAACATTCCGCCGTCGCAAACGCCTTGGCAGGAGCTGTATCGGCAACTGGTGGGACAACTTTCCACGGGGGGCTGCCTGGAGCCTGCCACGTTGCATCTGCGCGTGATCGCTCGTAGCGGTGAGCCGCGACATTCTCACTGACAAGCCTGCAATGCAGCAGGAATCAAAAGCCTCTCTGCCGCAGCCCGGACGCATACCGCCGGGCTGTTCACTTTGCAGCGCGGGAAAGAAGCCAGCCCCTATAGCCCACTCGTCATCAATGCTACAGTCGCGTACTTTCAGGATGAGGCGACGTTATGCGGATGGTAGTAACGGCTTTGGCGTTGGCACTGCTGACGGGATGCGCGACGGTCAACGAAAGCTCGAGCTACGGGCACATGTGCGGTCTTCACCCTTACTGCGGCGTTTCTGTCGACATGGCGATCATCAAAGACTCGACGAGCGGAAACGCGGGGGCCATGAGTGCCCTGGCACCGTTTGCAGTCATCGACCTGCCGTTCAGTTTCGTCGCCGATACGCTGATCCTGCCCTATACGATTTTTCATATGAAGGAAGACGACGAGTAGGGAGATCCCGAAATGTCTTCACGAATCGGCCACTGACAGCCGATAGCTCGCCCCGCTCCTTCATCGTGTTCCAGCCTCAGTCGTCCTGTAGCACGCCCCGGATCAGCGAAGCGAAAGCTTCAATCACCGCCTCCTCGCCATAACGCCCCCGTACCAACGCCCCCGCAAGCGCTTCCCCCGCGCCGACCAGGCCAGTACAGCATCGCTCGAGCGCTTCCCCTGAGCAGGTCGCGTGAGGCTCGAGCACGGCCACGAACATTTGCACGCAGTTATCCAGAAGCTCCTGGAAAACCGCCGCCTTCTCCTCGCTGCCTGCCAGGGCGGCGCCCACTGCATGGAACTCGTCGGTGTTGTCTGCCGCGCATTGGATGTAGGCACTGGCCAGGACTTGGGCCGTCTCCTCCACACTCCTTACAGCCGTGGACATCGCGTCGCGGAAAGCGTTGACCCGCTCGGTATCGATCCACTTATAGAGCTCGATCAACAGGCTCGACCGGGTGCCGAAATGATCGTAGACAACCGGTTTGGATACTCCTGCGCGAACGGCCAGATGACCCAACGTCAGCCGATCGGCGTTTTCCTCACGCACGATCAGTAACGCGGTATCCAGCAATTGTTGTCGCCGTTCGGCTTTCGAAAGCCGGCGCGCAGCTGTATTAGAGACGGCGTCTTTTTGCACTTTGTCGTTTCCAGATAAAAAACCTACCAATGGTAGGTTGAAAGGTGTGAAGTCGTGCTAGGGTACCTACCAATAGTAGGTTAAACCCAAGCAAGAAGGAGAATATACGATGTCACTTAATCCTATCCTTTTAATGGGCGGATCTGGCGCTATCGGCCACCACACTGCCCGTGCGCTGCGCGCAGCCCATCCCGACGTGCCGCTGCTGATCGGCGGACGCGACCTTGGCAAGGCTCAGCGGGCCGCAGAGCAAATCGGCGGTGCGCAGGGCGTGTTGATCGATCCCACGGCAGAAGATCTGGGCCTTGGAAATCGTTCGGTCAGCGGTGTGGCAGTCTTCTATATGGACCATGCCCTTGCCGGACTCCGTTACGCCCAAAAGCGCGGCGTGCCACACCTCAGCATCTCATCGGGGGTTTTCGAGATCGCGCCGGAAATCGCGACCTACATGCACTCTCCCGGAGCCTCGGCCATCGTCCTCGGTTATGAATGGCTGGTCGGCGCAACAACCGTATCGACGCTGGACATTGCCAAGGCATTCGGCCGGATCGACGATATCAGCCTCAACGCGTTGGTCGATGAACAGGACACCGGGGGTCCCACCGTCGCCACCGACTTCGAACACCTGAACAGAATGCTGCCCGCCGCGTTGACACGGCGCGATGGCGTGTACGTCTGGCGCGAAGGTGAGGATTCCAAGGTCAGCTTCCGTGCGCTGGATGGTACTGAAATCGAAGCTTCCGGCTTCTCGTCCATTGACGTCGTCGGCCTGGCGGCTGCAACGGGTGCGCCCAGTGTCCAGTTCAACTTGGCCATCGGGGTGAGTTCGACCCGACGCGAAGGTAAGCCGATGTCTACCGAGATCATTATCGAACTCAGGGGCGAGGACCTTAACGGCGAACCGCTGCGCACACGTCATGCCGTCGTCCACCCGAGAGGTGCGGCACCACTGACTGGCCTCAGCGTCGCCATGAACCTGGAACGACTGCTCGGGCTGGACGGTCGCCCCGCCACTCCGCCAGGCCTCTACTTTCCTTATCAACTGCTGGACGCCGCCACATATCTGGAGCGCTTGAAGCAAGAGGGAGGTGAGTTGCGCGAGCTGCAGGTGCAATGAATGACCAAGCACTTGGCTATCGCCAGGTGATGCCACATATAGGAATTGGTCGACAGCTGTCATTTTTCCTGACAGTCCGCTGCCCGGAATGATAGCCGTCGACCACTATCAATCTTTATAGAAACCCAATCGGATAACTGACAATCAACCGATTCTCATCGTAATCGGAACTGTTGAACCCTCGACGCACGCTCGCATTTCGCCAGCGCAAAGCCAGATTCTTCAGGCTGCCGCTCTGGACCACATACCCCAGCTCGGACTCGCGCACCCATTCCGAGCCATCCTGGACGTTTTGCAACCGTACGCCGTCGCCGTGGACATAGCGGGTCATCAACGACAATCCTGGTACGCCATAACCCGCGAAATCCAAGTCGTAGCGTAGCTGCCAGGATCGCTCCCGTGGGTTGTCGAAGGCATGGTTGAAGGTGTTGTTCGCCAGGTAGATACCGCCGGTACCGGCGATTCTCATCCAGCCCGTTTCACCGCTGACCTGCTGCAAACCCAGGCTGAATGTGTGCTGATAGATGCCCAGGCCGACCAGCAACGATGCCGTACGGTTATCCAGACGTCCGGCCTTGGCGGCGCCGTCGTCCTTGCCCCAGAAATACCCCAGGTTGGTGTTCAATGCGACGGCCGGGGACAAGGACCAGCGCTGGTTCAGGCCGACATAATGCTGCTGGTAGATATCCTCCAACTGGCCGCTCCATAAACGAACGGTGGTGTTTTTCGAGGCTGAACGGTAGTCGGCGCCCAAGTAGTTGAACCCATCGCTGCGAGCACTGCCGAACGCGAGGTCTTCCATGGAGGAATCATTGCGCAGGCTGGTTTTGTTGAGCTGCCCGGCGAACAGCGTCCAGTTTTTCACGTCCTGGGACGACAACTGCGTACCTTCGAAGGTTTGTGGCAGTGCGCGGAAGTCATCGGCGGTAACGATGGGGAGATTGGGCATCCATTCACCTGCCTTCAACTCCGTAGCGGAGATTCTCGCCTTGAGGGCAACGCCTAGCCGGCCGAAGCTGCTGGCCGGTTCCCCGTCGCCATCCTTGGGCAATAACAACGCGCCGTAACGCCCCGCGCCGCCGTCCAGCTTGACCGCGTACTTGCCCAGGATATCGGCACCGAACCCGACAGCGCCGGAGGTAAAACCTGATCGAAGATCGAAAATGAAGCTTTGTGTCCACTCCCGCGCATGGTCTTGTGCGGCATCAGGCGCGGTGAAATGGCGTTCGAAGAAGAAGTTCCGGAGGGTCACCGTGGCTTTGCTATCGTCAACCAGCCCCTCGGCGAACAAGCGAGGCGACGACAGCGCGACACACAATAGAATGCCCGCGAAACGCAGTGTGAGTGTTTTCAAGACCGTGATTCCCCTGTTGTTGTTATTGAAGGGCACAAGCGGTCCGCTCCCGGGCCAGACGAATCACCGAATCGTTGGCGGGACGGAATTGATCGAAGGTTGCAGCGGTTATCTCAATGGGTGGGCCAAAAGGGTCCCGAGAACACGAGACCCTGTGCGGCTAGAACAATGGGAGGGGCACACCGTCCCCTCCTTCCTGGGTCAGATCAGGCCGGCGGAGCGCAAGGCGTCGGCGATTTCGCGGTCAGCGCCTTCAGCCAGTGGAAGCAACGGCGAGCGCACGGTGGCATGCTCCAGAATGCCGCGCGCCACCAGGCCGTGCTTGAGCGCCACGGTGCCTTCCATATGCGAGCCACGGTGGTAGACGTTACGGGTAACGGGCAGCAGTTTGTCGTGAATGGCACGGGCCGCAGGATAATCCCGACGCTTGCCGGCGGCGATCAGTTCGATCAGGGGTTCGGGGGTCAGGCTGCCGTAGCCTACCAACGCCCCGTCCACGTCGAACATGGTGTGCAACAGGTATTCGTCATGGCAGGTGAGAATCTGCAGATCCGGGACTTCACGACGGACCACCGGGATCTCGGTGTCCCAACGGCGCATGTTACGCACACCGTTTTTCATGGCGAAAACGCCAGGCTGTTTAGCGATCTCCAGCTGAGTTTCCAAGTCGTAAGTGGCCTTGGTCACATCGGGATATTGAAACAGGATCAGTGGCAGGCCGCTGTGCTCGTAAATCGCGCGATAACGATCCTGGGCCGCGCCTTTCTGATAGCCGAAGCGCAGCCAGCCGTGGGAAGGATAAACCAGGCCCGCACTGGCACCTGCGTCGACGGCCCGCTGGGCTTCTTCGGCGGCCACTTGGGTGCCTTCGCCGGTGATGCCGGCGATGATCGGGATCCGCCCGCCGACCGACTCCTTGAAGCTCTGGATCACCGAGGCTTGCTCGGCCTGGGTCAGGAAGGTGCCCTCGCCCGCATGACCCAGCACCACCAAGCCTTTGACACCCTCGAAGCTGCCCAGCCAGGAACCCAGTTTCTGAATAGCGTCATGATCGACCTTGCCATCACGGGTGAACGGAGTGACCGGCGCTGGTACCAGGCCTTTGAGATCGATTGTGTTCTTAGTGCTCATGTTATTTCCTCTGTTTACTCAGTGTCCGCAACTGACGCGTGCAGGAACGCAAGCCATATAAACAACTATCGCTTGGGGTTTATTGAAATTTAACGGTGCAACGGATTAATCAGAGATCTCGCGTATCTTTATATCAAGGTGAAAGTTCCTCCAGTATTCGGCCCTTGGTTTCAATGGCAAACAATGCAGTGATACAGCCGGTGAGGATTAATATCACTGCAAATATTCCAAATACGTAATGCACGCCAACTTGGGATACCGTCATTCCCACAATCAACGGCCCCGTGGCCGACCCCAGGCGCAGCCAGGCACTGCCCAGGCCGGTCCCCAACGCACGCAGACGCGTGGGGTAAAGCTCTGCCGAATAGAGATAGAGCGAGAACGTCACGGTCTGTACCAGGGCGTACCCGAGACCGGCCAGCAGAAGAATCTGCAGGGGTGATGTCGCACCCGTCAGGGCCAGCACCGACAAGGGTATGGCGCCCAGGAACAAAGCCCCCATGTACCAGCGACGGCGCCCGAACCGGTCGATCAACAAAGCGCAGATGACCGCGGCGACCACCCCGGCGCCCGACGTGATGAAGCCATAGGCCAGACTGGTGTCGAGCGGCAGATTGAAATGTTGGCGATACAGCGTCGGCAACCAAGTGATTAGGCCATTGGCAACCATATAGGCCCCGAACCACATCGCCCAGATAACCATTGAGCGTTTGAAGTACATGCCATGGAACAGCTCTCGCCAGCCTTGAGCCCCGGCAGGCTTGGGTATTTGTGGTACTTCCACTGCGGGGGCGAGCTGTTTGCCGGATTTCAACACGCTACTTTCCAAGCGCGTCACAATGCGATCAGCCTCCTGGAGCCGGCCCTTTGACGCGAGCCAGCGCGGCGATTCAAAGAGAAAGAAACGCAGTGGAATCAAAATCACGGCCGGGACCAGACCCACCGCGAACATGGCCTTCCAGCCGTAGACCGGCACCAACAGGTACCCAATGATGCCCGCGCCGACCAGCCCGAGCAGAAACATGACCTCGTAGAGCAGGAAGAACTTGCCGCGCTTTTTCGAGCCGATCAATTCATTGACGTAAGCGCTGGCCACCGGCACCTCGCCCCCCGTGCCGATGCCCTGCAGGAAGCGGAACAGGATCATCGATCCCGCGCTCCAGGCGAACAGGCAGGCCACATCCATGGCAACGAATAGAAGAATGGTGAAGGTCAGCACCTTCATCCGACCGATGCGTTCAGCCAACCAGCCGAAGAACACAGCACCGAGCAATTGGCCGAGATAACCAAATGAAAGAATCATGCCGATTTGCGTCGCGGTCAGGTTCCACTCCTTGGCCAGCACCGGCATCGCATAGGCAATCGCGATAACGGTATAGCCATCGAAAAACGTGGCCGCACCAATAATGTTCCGGGCCCAGAAGACTTGTCGGGTAATCGGTAAACGTTCAAGTCTTGCACTGATATTTGCCTGGCTTTTCACCTCTTCAGCGACAGGCTCTATTTTTAAGTTCTGCATCAACATGGCACTTCCTTTATTATTTTCACATTGTCGGGGCGTGCAGGTGCGAACATCGTAAATACTTACAATGCTTAAACTCATGCGGACTTCAGTGTGAGTCCGCGTAACTCAATATGAATACCTAAACGTTGGAGCCAATACTTCCATTGGCTTCCAATGCCTTGCCGATAGACTTGGCCGCTTCCAGCGTAGAACCCAATGCCCGGCTTCTAAGTTCTTCCGCCGTACACCGGATAGAGGGGGCTGCGATACTGATCGCCCCGACGGGATGTCCGTCGATGTCCAGCACCGGTACCGCGAGAATTCTCAGGCCATCGGTGAACAGGGATTCGGTCAACACAAAGCCATCTTCACGAATTTGCCCCAACAACTCCAAAAGCGGACGCTCCATGGCATGCGGACGCATGCTGAAGGGCATCGTCGGGGTGAGCGCCTGCACTTTGTGGACCTGCTGCTCCGGCAGAAAAGCCAGAATCGACTGGCCTATCGCCGTCTGGGTCGCGGGCACAGTGGTGCCAATACGGATATCCACGCCCAACCGAGTGATACCTGCCCGCACCCGCTCCAGATACAGCACATCGGCGCCTTGCAGTACGGCGAAGCTGGCGGCCTCATTGGTTTCACTGACCAGTCCTCGAAGAATGGGCCGCACAATGCTGCGCAAGTCTGTGCGGGCAATGGCGTGAAAACCCAGGTCAAGCACCTTGAGCGTCAGCGCAAAACGTCGACTCTCCGGGATCCGGGACACGTAGCCCAAGTCCACCAGCGTATTGAGCATGCGAAAAGTGGTACCCGGATCGAGATCGGCAGTGACAGCGATCTGGCTCAGGGTCAACTCATCGTTCTCGGCGGTGAACGCCTCCAGCACACGAAAGCCTTTGGCCAGTGACTGGACGGTACTGCGGGCTTTCTTTTCATCCAGGTCCGAGGACAGTTCGGAATCGCCCGCTTCATGCCTTGATGTCTTGATCATTTTTTTTCGCTCTTTTTTGTTTTTTCGGATTGCGAAATAATTTTCTTTCAATTAGAGTATTATTTTGCGACGACCTTGTCCTATATCTATTAGGTCGTTTATTTTTATTTATTATTTATTTTAGTTATAAAAAATTATTTCATTCTTATTATTCAACCACTTAGCATCGACCAGTCTCCCCCTCTCTCCGCTTCCTCCCCGCCCGCCTCTCTACCTTCGCGCTTCCGACTTTTGCTGCACTCCTTTTTGGCCACTGCGCCGATTGTTCTCTCTCATTGAATTCACATGGCAACATCTGAAGATTTATCTCCTCGCCCCAAACAAGAAGAATGGCGCTCGAATAATCCGAGGCGCATCGACCCCGCACGCCATGCCGGGGTCGTTACAGAAGCCACATATCAGCACGTCAAGCAACCTTGCCAGGAACGACTCATGACCACTGAAAACAGATCGTCGCCGGGCTCCATTTTGGCCGCCGTGAGTACTTGGGGCGCCCGTTTCGAACCATATTTTTACACCCTGCTGCGAATCGCCTTCGCTGTCGTCCTTTTTACCCACGGATTGCCGAAGGTTCTGGGAACTGCCCATGGATCGATGGCCGACCCCATGACCGCGTCAATCAATCTCATCCAGAACGTGATGGGACTGCCCTTCGCCGCGCAGCTCGCCTTTCTGGTCATGCTCCTGGAGACGGCCGGCGCACTCATGCTGGCGATGGGGCTGGCCACGAGGCTGGTTGCCCTGCTCATCACCCTTCAAATGCTTGCAATAAGCTACGCCCTCGGACCGACATGGCCCTGGATAGACCGAGGCATTGAGTTTCCGGTACTGATGGGATTTCTTGCCCTCTACCTCGTCGCACGCGGAGGCGGCGCCTATTCATTGGACGCACGCTTAGGCAGGCGCCTGGGCGCGACGAGCCACTGCTGACGCCAGGAAGATGGCCAAGTGGACAATTGCAAGCAGTACTGGAACGTGCCAGGCATGACCCCAAGCTTGGTATTCAAGGCGCAATAAGGGGATCCGGTCGAATATTTAAGCTGGTCACCTCCGAAGTTCATAAGCATTGATAGCACAATGCAATCGCGGTATAACCCCCATCAGCCACGCTGCAGCACGCCCTCGCCATCAAGCGGCGTACGAGGGCCGCAACGAAGCTGCCACCTGGCTCTCCTGATCGACGAAAAAGAAGCTGGCTCGGCTCAAGGTTTTCCCCGTGGGACCGACATAGCGGCAGATCGCAGGCGCCCCGAGCGCCGCATACGAGCAAACGTTTGCATAGGGATAGGAAAACGCTGACGTAATAGAGGCTTGTCATCCGAGTCCTCTAGGGGGTTGCGCAGGACGCTTAGCACCTTGAAAGGGTCATACTTGATTAACGGCTGCCAGAAAAAAATCTAATAAGATCAACAAGCCAGGATCAAACCGGTGAAAAGCATCCACTCCCGTACCCATGCGTCCCCCGTGTCACGCAATAGGTTGTTCGCGCTCGAACAGCGGATGCTTTTTGACGGTGCGGCGGCTGTCATTGCCGATACCGCCGTCGTGCCGCGCAGCGGTGCCGAAGATGCTCATGTAGCGATCAGCGGCGTCAGTGTCAGCGATGACACCGCCACACAGCACATCACCTTGAATGCCAGCCACGGCACGTTGAGCCTGGCGAACACCAATGGCCTTACCGGGCTGACGGGCAACGGCGGCACAAGTATCAGCTTCAGCGGCTCCCTGGCGGACATCAACGCCGCCCTCAACGGTATGTCGTTCGCAGGCGACCAGAATTTCAATGGTGGTGCCTCGTTTACCCTGACCAGCGATGACGGCAGCAGTATCACCAGCAAGACCATCAGCATCAACATAACCCCCGTCAACGACGCACCTGCGATTACCGGCAGCGGCCCGGCGTTGCAAGTGGACGAAGGTGGCTCCGCGAGTTTCTCCGGGGCAATCAACACCGCAGACGGCAAAGGTTTCACCCAGGCCAACCTGGGTTTGAACGATGTCGATAACGTGCAGCAGCAAGTCATCGTCAAACTCACGTCATTAGCCAGTGACGGCACCTTGCTGCTCAACGGCAAGGAATTGGGCATCGGTTCGAGTTTTTCCATCGATCAGATCGCCAACCTGAGCTATCGCCACAACGGCGACCAGGTCACCGCCCCTGCCGGCCTCACCGACACCTTCACCATCACCATCGATGACGGTGCCGGTGGCGTCCTCCGCGACCAGGTCGTACAGATTCACATCAACCCAGTCGATCAGGCGCCCACATCGAGCGGCACGATCACCATTATCGAGGGTGAGCAGAACGTCAGCCTCACCGATAACGGCAACTTGATCACGCCCATTGGCACCCCACGCGGGTCCATTCAGATCAGCGATCCGGACCAGGCCCCTGGTGTCGATTTCAGCTATACGCTGGATTCCCTGCCGACCCATGGCACGCTGTTCTACAACGGTGTGGCGATTACCAATACCGGGTTCGTCATCAACGACCTGAGCAAGCTCACCTACAGTCACAACGGCAGCGAGCCCAGCGCAACGGGCACGACTGACAGCTTCAACCTCAAGGTCACCGACGACGGCGGCGGCACGAATGTTCCGAAAACCTCGACGCTGACCGTCAACCTGACTCTCCTGCCCAATAACGACGATCCGGTCCTGGACCACAGCATTACCCAGACCCTGGCCCCCGGCGAAATGACACGGGTAGTCACCAGCGGCATGTTACAGGTCACCGACACCGACTCTTTCTCGTCCAGCCTGAGTTACACGCTCACCGCGGTGCCCGACAGGAACATTGGGTATTTCACCCTCAACGGTGGCCTGCTGGTGGTCGGGTCGAAATTCACCCAGGCCGACGTCAATGCCGGCAACGTGGTCTACCACGTCCGCGCCTACACCGGTGCGGCGCGAACCGACAGCATGAGTTTCACAGTCAAGGACGGCGGCGTTCGCCTGTATCCAAGCTCACGGGATGGCGGCATCTACGACACCGACGCCGCCAACAGTACGTTGACGGTCAATACCTTCAACGTCAACGTGCCGCCCGAGACCGTGACCGTTCCTGGCCCGATCCCCGCCGATCCACCGTCCAATACCGCGCCCGTCGTCGGTGGCGACAAGGCCGCGACGCTTGATGAAGCCGGCACTTACACGCTGACCGCCGCCGACCTGAATACCAGTGACGATTTCACTGCGGCCGACGGGCTGACCTACCGCGTCCTTGTAACACCGGGCAGCGGCACCCTGCTGGTCAATGGTGTCGCCATCGGCGCCTTCGGCACGTTCACTCAAGCCGACGTGAACAACGGGCTTGTGACGTTCCAGCACAGCGGCGATGAACACTTCGTCGACAGCTTCCAGTTCTCGGTCTCCGACGGCACGTTGACCACCGTGACCGAGAACTTCAGCCTGAACATTGTGCCGAAGAACGACACGCCCACTGCCATCAACGATGGTCGGGTATTCACCGCCGAAGGCGGCACCGTCACCGTCACCGACCGCAATATCGTGGTCGCCGACCCGGACAGGCAAGGCGATGCCAGCGGCGGCACCCAATACGCCGCGACCAACGATGTGCTGCTGCAAGTCACCGTGCTGCCGCAGTTCGGTCATCTGACTTTGAACGGCGTGAACGTCACGTTGAACCAGACGATCACCACGGTGCAACTCGCTGCGGGCGATCTGAAATATGTCCATGATGGCAGCGAAAACTTCACCGACAGTTTTACCGTCGTACCGGTCGACGATCAGGGCGTAGCCATCGCGGCCGGCACCAATCAATCGAGTACCGGCGCGGTCCTGGTCGTACCGGTCACCATTTCACCGGTCAATGATGCGCCTGAGTTGAGCTCAAAATCCCAGTTGATCGATGGTGAGGCCGGCGCTATCCACGAAGGTCAAGCCGTCGTGATTGGTGGCTCCACCGGCTACGCCAATGGCGATGGCTCAGGGACCGTGAATGGCCCGGTGGCGGGTGCACACCTGGTCTATCGCGACGACGACAACTCGAGTGTGCAGCGGCAGTACCGACTCACCGTAATCCCGCAAAACGGCAACCTGCTGCTCAATGGCGGCGTGCTGGGGCTTGGCTCGGTGTTCACCCAGGCCGATCTGGACGCCGGCCGTGTCTCCTATCAGCACGACGGCAGCGAAACCAGCAACGACTCCTTCTCCTACATCGTCAGTGATGGTGATTTCAGCGCGAACGATAACGGCTCGTTTGCCCAGGGCGCTGCAGCCACTGCATCGACCTACAACATCGAAATCCTGCCGACCAACGACAAGCCAACGGTGACCGCCCCTGGCAGTCCCATCAACCTCGACAGCACCACCGCCACCCACAATCCGGTCGGTGGCTTCGTGGTGAGCGACCCGGATGACTTGGGCGGCAGCCCCAGCACACCGGATGCGGTGCAAGTCATCGTGCGCTTGACCCAGACTGACGGCACGGCCTTTACGGCGGGCGACTATGCGGGTGTGACCTTGTCGGTCGGCCTCGGCGGCGGCGCTACTCGCGATGGCGATAAAGACGGCAATGGCGATTACCTGGTGCTGCGCGGCACGCGCGCCGAGGTCAACGCGGCATTGGCGACCCTCAGCGCCAGCGTCAATGACCCCAGCAACGAAGATCATCAATACCGCATCCAGGTCGTCGTCGATGACCGCTTGCGTGACACCGGCGGCAACCTGATCGCCGGTGCCAATGGCGGCTTGGAAAACCAGGCGGCAGTCCCGGGTGGCAGCGGGCAACCCATATCCGCCGTGGAATTCGACGGCTATGCCGACAGTGTCGCCGGCACGGATCTCAACCTTGCCCAGGCCAGCGTGTTGATTCGCGTCTCCACCATCAATGGCGCGCCCAGCGTAGCCATTCCGGCTTCCGTGCAGATCAACGAAGACCGTCGAACTGCCATCAATGGCATCTCGGTGGTGGACACCGAGTCCACGGCGTTCGACATCCCTGTCTCTGTCACCGTCAGTGTTCCAGGGGGGCAAGGCGTGCTGGGGATCGCCGGCACCGGCGCACAAACGTCCATTACCCTGGCCTCAGGGCGTACCGTCACCATCAGCGGAGACAACAGCAACAGCGTGACGCTGGTCGGGCGCGCCGACGATATCCAGTCGCTGCTCAACGACGCCAGCAACGGCTTGACGTACACCAGTGCAACCAATGCCAACCATGACGTCAACGGCGTGGCGGCGGGCGATGTCACGCTCAGTCTGCGAATTGACGAAGGCGCCGCCGCCATCGGCGGTGACACGGGCAGCGGCAGCGTCGCCCCGGTGTCTCAGACAAGCCAACTAGCCATCACCCTGCAGGCAACGAACGACGCGCCTACGGTCACGGCAAGCGGTGGCAACCTGTCGATCGGCCAAGGGGGTGTAGCCGTAGCCGTGACCGGTTTCGCTGTCGCCGATCCGGACTACAGCGACGGCGGTGGCATTACCGCGCCCGCCGGTGAAACCAATTCACCCGAACAGGATTTCATCCAGGTCACCGTGCGTCTGACCAACGCCAGCAGCGTCCCACTGAACCAGGCGGCGTATGCCGACATCGTGCTCGGGTCGACCAGTTCACCGACCGAAGACCACACCACGTTCGAGGTCGATGACACCCACACCGGCACTGGCAACGCGCTGGTGATCCGTGGCACCCGGGCCAATGTCAACGCCTACCTCGCCGGGCTCCAGGTCACACTCAGTGGCAGCCTCGCCAACACAGACACAAGCTACAGGGTCCAAGTGATCGCCGATGATCGCGTGCGTGACGTGGCGACTGGGACGCTGGATCCTGCCGGCCTGGCCAACGGCGGCTTGAATCCGTCGGGCGCCGCAGTGGTGGGCGCGCCCACCACCGTGATCAATCCCTATGCTGCCTTGCCTGGCTCTCTGACGCTCAATATGGCGAGCAACACGCGCAACCTGTTCGTCTCCAGCATCAACAACCCGACCAACATTACCGCGGGTGATGTCACGGTCAAGGAAGGCTCGGCGACCCTGAACCTGACCGGCAGCGTGGGCGCGTTCTCGATCAGCGACCCGGATGCCAACGGCGCCAACACCTTCTCTGCAACCATTCACGTCAGCCAAGGCGTCATCTCTGCCGTGGGCGGCAGCGGCGGTACCGTTGGCGGACTTGGCAGCGATACGATCACGCTCACAGGTGCCACCCAAGCCCAGGTCAATGCACGCTTGCAAGCCTTGACCATCACCTATCCGACCGCTGCGGGCGCGCCGGCGGGAGCCGACTACACGGGCACCTTCACTGTAACGGTCACCGTCAACGATGGCGGCAGCATCGGTCAGCGCCCCGGTGCCCTGGGCGGCGACACCAACGATGCCAGCCAGAACCCCGGTGATTACGCTTACGCGGATGCCTCCAGCGCCCAGTTGATCACCACCCGCACGATCAATGTGACAGTGACCCCCGTCAATGACGCGCCGCTGGCCTCAGGGCTGAGCAATGTCCAGACAGTGACCAAAGGTGGCAGCCCTATCCGCCTGGACGGCGATGGCAACGTGACCGTCAGCGATACTGAGCTGGATGTGAGTCCGGGCAAATGGCTGGGCGCGACCCTGACCATCAGCCGTCAGGGCGCCAGCAATGCCAACGATGTCTTTGGTCTCTTCGACAGCGACACCAGCAATGACGCGGTCGGCGTCCAGGTCAATGGCAACGACCTGATCGTTGACGGCGTGACGGTCGGCACCCTCAGCAATGCCTCGGGCAGTTTGCAGGTCACCTTCAATGGCACTGCCGACCGCTCGGTAGTCGGCAAGGTCATGGGCGCGGTGACCTACAGCAACACCAACCCTTCGACGTCCGCCAGTGCCGACGTGCAAGTCGATTTCGTCCTCAATGACCAGAACCCGAACACCGCCGACAGTGGCACTGCCGGTAGCGGTCAGGACCAGGGGGCCGAAGGCCAGAAGAATACGACCCGTTCGATCACCGTCCACCTCAATACCGTACCGCTCGCCGCCGATGACGGTTTGCAAACCGTCCAGCAAGGGAACCCGGCCAGCGGCAACGTGCTGTCCAATGACACCGATCCGGAGGGCAATGTCCTCAGCGTGACGGGGTTCACCCTCAATGGCATCGCCGGCAGCTTCAACCCTGGCGACACCGCGACCCTTACCGGCGTCGGCACCTTCACCCTGAATGCCAACGGCAGCTACCTGTTCACGCCGCTGTCGACCTATCACGGCGATGTACCGGTGGTGACCTACAGCCTCAGCGATGGCACGGGCGGCACTGACAGCGCCGACTTGAGCATCCGCGTCAATGCACCGCCCGTGGCGGTGGATGACGGGCTGCAAACCATTCAACAGGGTGATCCAGCCAGCGGCAACGTGTTGCCCAACGACAGCGATCCGGAGGGCAATGCCCTCAGTGTCAGTGGATTCACCATCACTGGCGTCGCCGGTAGCTTCAACCCTGGCGATACCGCGACGATTACCGGTGTCGGCAGCCTCACCCTGAATGCCGACGGCAGCTACCTGTTCACGCCGCTGTCGACCTATCACGGCGATGTACCGGTGGTGACCTACAACCTCAGCGACGGTGTGGGCGGCACTGACAGCGCCAACCTGACTATCCGCGTCAACGCACCACCCGTGGCGGTGGATGACGGTCTGCACACCGTTCAGCAAGGTGATCCGGCCAGCGGCAATGTGTTGCCCAACGACAGCGACCCGGACGGCAATGCCCTCAGTGTCACGGGCTTCACCATCACTGGCGTCGCCGGCAGCTTCAACCCGGGCGACACCGCAACCCTTACCGGCGTCGGCACCCTCACCCTGAATGCCGATGGCAGCTATTTATTCACGCCGCTGTCGACCTATCACGGGAATGTGCCAGTGGTGACCTACAGCATCAGCGACGGTGTGGGCGGCACTGATAGCGCCGACTTGAGCATTCGCGTCAATGCGCCACCCGTGGCGGTGGATGACGGCCTGCAAACCATTCAACAGGGTGATCCAGCCAGCGGCAACGTGCTGCCCAACGACAGCGACCCGGTGGGCAATGCCCTCAGCGTCAGCGGATTTACCATCACTGGTGTCGCCGGTAGCTTCAATCCTGGCGACACCGCAACGATTACCGGCGTCGGCACCCTTACCCTGAATGCCGATGGCAGCTATTTATTCACCCCACTGTCGACCTATCACGGCGATGTACCGGTGGTGACTTACGGCCTCAGCGATGGCGCAGGCGGCACTGACAGCGCCAACCTGAGCATCCGCGTCAATGCACCGCCCGTGGCGGTGGATGACGGCCTGCAAACCGTTCAGCAAGGTGATCCGGCCAGCGGCAACGTGCTGCCCAACGACAGCGACCCGGATGGCAATGCCCTCAGTGTCACGGGTTTCACCGTCAATGGCGTTGCCGGTAGCTTCAGCCCTGGCGACACCGCAACGATTACCGGCGTCGGCACCCTCACCCTGAACGCCGATGGCAGCTACCTGTTCACGCCGCTGTCGACCTATCACGGCGATGTACCGGTGGTGACCTATGGCATCAGCGATGGCGTGGGCGGTACTGACAGCGCCGACTTGAGCATCCGTGTCAACGCGCCACCCGTGGCGGTGGATGATGGTCTGCAAACCGTTCAGCAAGGTCATCCGGCCAGCGGCAACGTGTTGCCCAATGACAGCGACCCGGATGGGAATGCCCTCAGTGTCAGCGGATTTACCATCAATGGCGTCAGCGGCAGCTTCAACCCTGGCGATACCGCGACGATTACCGGCGTCGGCAGCCTCACCCTGAATGCCGACGGCAGCTACCTGTTCACCCCGCTGTCGACCTATCACGGCGATGTGCCGGTGGTAACGTACGGCATCAGTGATGGCCTGGGGGGTACCGACAGCGCCACCTTGACCATCCGCGTCAACGCGCCACCCGTAGCGGTGGATGATGGCCTGCAAACCGTTCAGCAAGGTGATCCAGCCAGCGGCAATGTCTTGCCCAACGACAGCGACCCGGAGGGCAATGCCCTCAGTGTCACAGGCTTCACCATCACTGGCGTCGCCGGCAGTTTTAACGCTGGCGACACCGCGACCCTTGCCGGCGTCGGCACCCTCACCCTGAATGCCGATGGCAGCTACCTGTTCACGCCGCTGTCGACCTATCACGGGAATGTGCCGGTGGTGACCTACAGCATCAGCGACGGCGCGGGCGGCACTGACAGCGCCAACCTGACTATCCGCGTCAACGCGCCACCCGTGGCGGTGGATGATGGCCTGCAAACCGTTCAGCAAGGTGATCCGGCCAGCGGCAATGTCTTGCCCAACGACAGCGATCCGGAAGGCAATGCCCTCAGCGTCAGCGGGTATACCATCGCCGGCGTCAGCGGCAGCTTCAACCCTGGCGACACCGCGACGATTACCGGCGTCGGTACCCTCACCCTGAATGCCGACGGCAGCTACCTGTTCACCCCGTTGTCGACCTTCCACGGTGATCTACCGGTGGTGACCTACAGCCTCCGCGATGGCAAGGGCGGCACTGATAGCGCCGACCTGACGATCCGGGTCAACCCCAAGCCAATTGCCAACGACGACGGTGTCTTGCTGACGGACCGCGACACACCGATCCGGTCCATCAATGTGCTGGGCAACGACACCGATCCGAACGGCTCGCCACTCACCGTTACCCACGCCACAAGCCCGGACGGCAGCGTCTCGATCAACCCCGACGGCACTCTGGATTTCACCCCGGCAGCCGGTGTGACGGGAGATGTGCTCATTACCTACGTGATCAGTGACGGTCTCGGCGGCAGCGACACCGCCCAGGTTCGAATCCATATCAACGAGCCCCCCGTGGCGCTCAATGACGGTGTCCAGACCGGACTTCAAGGCGAGCCCATCAACGGCAGCGTGTTGGGCAACGACAGCGACCCAGAGAACGATACGATTCACATAGTCGACTTCACTATTAATGGGGTTACCGGCACCCATGCGGCCGGTAACAGCGTGGTGATCGCCGGCGTCGGTACCTTTACCCTGGCGCGCGACGGCAGCTATCGATTCGTGCCGAACACCAACTATCTTGGCGCGGTACCGACGATCAATTACCGGATAACCGACGATCATGGCGGCTTCTCCACGGCACAACTGCAGCTGCGCATCGATTCTTCGGTGTTACCGCAACCGCCGGCCTCCGGAATGACCCCAGATCAACACTTGCCACCGACAGGCGTGGACCGCTACGACTATCCGGACCGACACCTGGACCTGGCGAGTGTGCAGCGTTCGATGGTGCCCGGCTTGTTCGTCACGCTGCCAGTGATGGACTCCCAAGCCCAGACCCATGACCGACTCGACCCCCTTTTGTCAGGCTATAACGCTGCCATCAGCGGGCAAATGCAATCGGAGTCGATTGGCCTGGGGCTCGGCTTCGTTCCTGACCTGCACGTCACACTGGCGGTACAAAACTCGCAAGAAACCGTTGATGACCAAGAGCGGTCGCTCAAATTCAAGGACAGCGCATATTTCACCGGTGGCGACAGTTTGTTCGATGACTTCAACACCTGGGTACCCCGCGTCAACGAAGTTTCCGCCGATGACGTCGCCTCCCCTCTACCCAAGACCGCCGTTGCTTTCAGTGAGCAAGTGAAAAAGGCCGCCGCCGAGCGCCATCCTCATTTGTTCAGTGAAAACAAACCGTCACCCGCACCGCAAAGCAAAGGCTGAATCCACTTCTTCGCACCTTATGAAACGGTAATAAAATGCGCTTGATGAAAAAAAATCGTTCAGTGCTGGCCCTCAGCCTGGTCGCTGCCGCCGTGCTCGTGGGTGTGGCGGGTTGTTCCGTGGCCCCGCAGCCGTTGAAAGAAGATGAAGTCCATCAGCGCGTGGCCGGTGACCAACTCCAGCTCTACGCAGACCAGGAGCCGATCACGGGACCGCTGACCTTCGCCGATGCGTTGGCGCGCTCGCTCAAGTACAACCTTGACTACCGCCTGAAGCTGATGGAGTCCGCCCTCGCGGCTGGGCTGCACGACGTGTCGCGCTACGACATGCTGCCCAAGATGCTGGTCTCGGCCGGCTACGCCTCGCGCAGCAACGAGTCCGGCGGTACCAGCGTGGGCATCGAGACCCACACCGTTTCGTTGATCCCCTCCTCCTCTGTCGAACGCGACCGCACGCTGGCCAGCGCCGAGTTTTCCTGGAACCTGCTGGACTTTGGCGTCAGTTATTACCGGGCCAAGCAAAGTGCCGACCAGTATCTGATTGCAGAGGAGCGCCGTCGGCGTGTGATGCAAACCGTCCTGCAAGACTTGCGCACGTCCTACTGGCGTGCCCTGGGCGCCCAGCGCCTCGAAAGCCAGGCCGACGATTTACTTGACCGCGTGCGCGTCGCCTTGGGTAAATCCCGGGAAGCCGAAATACAGGGATTGCTGCCTCCAGCCCAGGCCCTGGCTTATCAAAGTGCCTTGTTGGATGCGACCACCTTGCTCAACGCTCGACGCCAGGACCTGGAGTTCGCCAAACGCGAACTGGCGGCGCTGATGAGCATCCCGCCGGGCAGCCAATTCACCTTGGCTGAAGAAAGCGAACCGTCGCTGCCCGGCGTCCCTCCCGACATTGCCAAGCTGGAGGAAATTGCCCTGCAGGCGCGCCCTGAATTGCGCGAAGAGGACTACCGCAAACGCATTTCAGCCGACGAAGCCCGGCGCCAGCTATTGGCCCTGCTGCCCAGTCTTGGCATCAATATCAACAGCCAGTACGACTCCAACAAATACCTCTACAACAACAGTTGGGTCGACAGCGGCGTGCAACTCAGCGCCAATCTGTTCAGGCTGGCCGCCATTCCGGCCACGCAAAAGGCCAGTGAATCGCAAGAAAAGACCGACAACGCTCGGCGCCTGGCGCTGTCGATGGCGGTGCTGACGCAGGTACGCATTTCGGTCGAGCGCTACAAACTCGCCCTGGTCGATTTCGACCTGGCCGATCAATCAAGCCAGGTCGATCAGCGCATGGCCAAGTTCGCCCGGGCTTCGCTGACCTCGCGTACCGACTCCGAGCTGGAAGTGATCCGCACCGAAACCCGCGCCCTGCTCGCACAGTTCCAGCGTTACTCGGCCTATGCCACCGCGCAAACCGCATTCGGGCGCATCTATAACTCCTTGGGCCTGGACGTGCTGCCCGAAAACGTCGACGACTCCAGCAACCTGCGGCAGCTTTCGCAACAACTGCAAAAAAGCCTGAGCAGCTCAGAGCGACAGGCTTTCACCACGGCGATAGGTGACCTGCCGTCCCAGCAACCGCTGGCCATCCGCCTTGAATACTCAGGCGATGCTCAAGCGACCAAGGGCATGCTCGAAGTGGCTCGCCAGGCGCTCAAACGCAACCAGTTCGTGCTCACCGAGCAGGACCCGCAGGCGCCCACGCTGGTCTTGCAACTCCATATCTCCAACGTTCAGGACGGCATCCGGCGCGGCCGATGGCGTGTCAGCCTGCTCCGTGCCGATGGCAGTGTGGCAGGCACCAGTGACTACCAAAGCACGTTGCGGGCCCAGCCGGATAACGATTCATTGAACGCGTTCTGCGAAGCCGCCACGGTGGCGGAAATGCCGAACTTGCGAGAGTGGTTGAAATCAGCCTCCATACAGGTCGCCTCGAAATGAGCCTCCGATACCGTTGTCTTTCATTGTTCATGCTGACCGGCCCGTTGCTCGGCTTGGCGGTAGCGGGTCAATCGGCCTGGGCTCAAACCGAAGCCGACGCCGGCGTGCGCGTGTTGCTGGTGGCCGATCAGGAAACCACCCTGGCCAGCCAACTGGTGGGTCGGGTGCGTGCGGTCAACGCGTCGCTGGGCTCGGCATTCCGCAAGGGCGACGTGCTCGTCAGTTTCGACTGTGACGAACAGGTCGCCCGCCTGAAGATGGCCCAGGCCGACCTGAGTTCCGCGAAAGAATCCCATGACGCCAAACTGCGCCTGCAAGGGTTGCAGTCGGCCGGCGAGGTGGAGGTCTCACTGGCGGCCAGCGCGGCGGAAAAAGCCTCTGCCCAGGTCGCCCAGTACCGTGCCCAGCAACAACAATGCACGGTCCTGGCGCCGTTTGACGGGCGTGTGGTCAAGGTACAGGTCAAGGCCTTCCAGGGCGTTAACCTGGGCCAGCCCTTGCTCGACATCATCAGCAATGGGCCGCTGAAGATGCGCGTTAACGTGCCCTCCAAATGGCTGGCCTGGCTCAAACCCAAGCAGACCTTCCAGGTTGATCTGGGGGAAACCGGCAAACGCTATCCAGCCAGGATCAAAGCCATCAACGCTCAAGTCGATGCGGTCAGCCAGACCATCGAGCTTGAGGGGGTGATCGAAGGTCAGCCGACTGATTTGCTGGCGGGGATGAGTGGCACCGCGTTATTTGAAGCTCCGAAATGAACGCCCAAGCCACGCCTGTAAACCCCGTCGCGGTGCTGCTGCATCTGGAACAACGCGCCCAAGAGGCTCGCAGCACCGCAGAACTGGGTTTCGTGATGGTCAACGAAACCTGGCAGCTTTTGCGCTATCGCCAGGCATTTATCTTCGTCAGCGACGTGCTGGGCAAACCGGCCCTGAGCAATGTCTCGAGCCTGGCCGTACTGCCGGAGGAATCGCCGTTTACCGTTTGGCTCAAACGCCTGGCCCATCATCTTTGGCGGCCATCCGCGGCAACGGGTGATTCGGCCCTTTTGCCCACTGTGCGCCTATGGCACGTCTCGGAGCTTACGGAAAGCTTCGCTGAGGGCTGGGCCGAGTGGATGCCGACGCATCTCCTATGCCTGCAACTGCCCGGTCGAGACAATTCGCGCCGCGGCATGCTGCTGCTTGCCTGCGACACCGAGCCAGACGAACACACCCAGGCGCTGCTCGCCCGGCTGGGGCAAACCTATGCGTACTGCCTCGCGGCGCTGACGGACAAGCGCCCCACCCTCGGTGCTCGCTGGCAAACCTGGCGACGACGCCCGTTGCGTATTTTCGGATTGGGTTGCGCCGTCGCCCTGGCCTGTCTGTTCCCGGTCCGCCTGAGTGCCCTGGCGCCGGCCGAGATCGAAGCACACAACGCCATGGCCATTGCGGCCCCTCAAGACGGCGTGGTGCGTGAGTTCCTGGTCCAGCCCAACCAGATGGTGAAAAAGGACCAGCCGCTGTTCAGCCTGGATGACACGACCCTGCGCAATCGCCGCGCAGTGGCGCGGCAAGCGCTGGAAGTCGCCCGCTCCGAAGCACTTCTCGCGGCTCAAAAAGCCTTCGACAACACACAAAGCAAAGGTGAATTGGCCGCCCTGAATGGGCAAGTGCAGGAGAAACAGGCTGAGGTCACCTGGATCGATGAAATGCTCGAGCGCAACAGCGTTCGGGCGCCACGGGACGGCATCGCGATTTTTGGCGACAGCAATGACTGGGTCGGCAAACCCGTGGTCACGGGCGAACGCATCATCCAGCTCGCCGACCCGCAAGATGCCGGGGTGTTGGTCTGGCTGCCGGTGGCCAATGCCATCAATCTCGATGCCGGCTCCGAGATTCGTCTGTTCCTGCACGTGGCGCCGCTGTCACCGCTGACCGCCAGCCTGGTCCAGACCAGCTACCAAGCCACCCTGTCGCCGGACAACATCCCCTCCTATCGGATTCGCGGGCAATTCCAGGGCGACGCCAGCCAGCTGGCGCGGATCGGTCTCAAAGGCACCGCCAAGCTCTACGGCGAACAGGTGCCGTTGATTTACTACGTCCTACGGCGTCCTTTGGCCGCATTACGTGAATGGAGCGGTCTGTGAGTGAGCACGACTTCATAGCCATGCTGCCGGCGCCTTCCACCGGCGCAATGGCAGACGATTCGAGCATCGAGCTGCCGGAACACTTGCCTGCGATACGGGAGGACTTGCGCCTGATTCCGGCGGCTACGCAACGCGATGGCTCGCCGGCCTGGATGATTCAGGATCCGGTCGGAAACCGTTTCTTCACTATCGGCTGGCTCGAATTCGAGATGCTGTCGCGCTGGTCCCTGGGCAGCCCGACCGAGTTACTGGACGCACTGGCGGCGCAAACGCCCTTGCACGTCAGCCGGGCGGAGCTGGCCGCTTTATTGACCTTCCTCAGTCGCCATCAGTTGCTGCATATCAGCGACATGACCGGCACCCGACGCCTGGAAGAAATGGCCAGGCAACGCCAGCACACGGGCTGGCAATGGTTGCTGCACAACTACCTGTTCATGCGGATACCGCTCTGGCGTCCACAACGCTTGCTGCAAAAAACCTTGCCCTGGGTCGCGCCCTTGTTCAGCAGGACGTTTCTAGGGGGTGTTGCCATCGCTATCCTGCTTGGCCTGTTCCTCGTCGGGCAGCAGTGGGACGTGTTCGTTGCCAGCTTCCAGCAAAGTCTTTCCCCCGAAGGATTGGTCGGGTACCTGATAGCGCTGGCCGTTACCAAATGCCTCCACGAGCTTGGACACGCCTATACCGCCACCCGTTATGGCGTGCGGGTCGCGCACATGGGCGTGGCGTTTCTCGTGCTGTGGCCGGTGCTCTACACCGACACCAGCGAGTCATGGAAACTGGCCGACCGACGTCAGCGCTTTCACATTGCCGGTGCCGGCATTCTCGTGGAGCTGATCATCGCGGGGCTTGCCACCCTGGGCTGGGGGCTGTGCGAAAACCCGATGCTCAAAAGTGCCCTGTTCTTTCTCGCCACCACCAGTTGGATGATTTCGCTGGCCCTTAACGCCAGCCCGTTCATGCGCTTTGATGGTTACTTCTTGCTGTCCGACCGGCTCGACCTGCCGAACCTTCATGAACGTTCAGGGGCATTGGCGCAAGCCTGGATGCGCCGTCGCCTATTGTCCTGGGACGAACCAGACCCCGAAGTCCTGCCCTCGCGCCTGCGGCATTTCCTCATCCTCTTTGCCGTGATCACCCGAATCTATCGCCTGGTGGTCTTTCTCGGGATCGCCGTCGCGGTGTACTACCTGTTTTTCAAGGCGCTGGGCATCTTCCTGTTTCTGGTTGAAATTTCCTGGTTCGTCATAATGCCGATCCAACGTGAACTGAAGGTCTGGTGGCGCCGCCGCAAGGAAATACCCGTGCGCCGTGGCCGCGTACTTTTGCTCGGTCTCGGCGCGCTGATGCTGATGGCGGCCCTGCCCTGGAGTAGCCAAGTGCAAGCGCCGGCATGGCTGCATGCGGAAGTCCAATACACGCTCTACAGCCCTATGCCTGCAAAGCTGCTGGAAATGCCGCCAGCCGGGCAAAGAGTCGAAGCCGATGCCGTCCTGGCCGTTCTCGACTCTGCGCAAATACGTGACAGGGTCGACCGGTCACGCAAGGCCGCCCTCGCGTTGCGCGCACAATTGGACGGGCTGACAGGGGCGGCCAACGGGGCAGAAAAATATGCCTCGATTGCCAATCAGCTCAGCCGCCAGCAAGCCGAATCAGCGGCGCAATCAGCCGAGCTTCAACGCCTGACGCTACGCGCCCCAATGGCGGGCATGCTCACGGATGTCGACCCCTCCGTGCAGCCTGGCGTCTGGGTCAAACCCAATCAGCCGTTGGGGGTACTGGTCAATCCTGATAGCTGGACGGTGGAAGCCTTCGTCCGTCAACAGGACCTGTCACGGCTGACCCTTGGCGCCCGTGCGCGTTTTTATGCCCACGGTGACAGCGGCAGCGCCCTCGAAGGCAAAGTGATCAGCATCGATGATTCACGGACTCAAAACGTACCTCACCTCATGCTGAGCACGGCCTATGGTGGACCGATTGCGGTTTCCGGCAAGTCGGACAGCAACCTGCAGGTTCGTGACGCGCTCTACCGGGTCAGAATCAAGCTGGGCGCCCCGCCCGCTCAAATGATGATGCGCCTGGGCAACGTTTCGATAGAGGCTACCCGCGCCAGCCCGGTTACCGAGTTATTCACCGATACGTTGTCGATCCTGGTGAGGGAAAGCGGTTTTTAACAGCATTGCAGTTTCAGCACAGCACTACTGCCGCGCGCACAAAGAACTGGATAAAGACTCTTCAAGCATGTTGTTGCGTGATACCTGCTAGCAGAAACACCGATTGGTCTGGAGAGCAATTTTGCTCTTATCTTCTATTTACGCATCTAAAAAAATATGAGGCTGCAGCGCTAAGTTCAGCCTGAAAACCGTATTCGATGTGTAGCGAGATAAAAACAATTAACCCTTACCAAACGCGAGCGCCCTCATGATTAAAATCCTAGCCGCTGTACGCCGAAAACCCGGAATGACCCATGCTGAGTTTTTGGAATATATCGAGCACGAGCATGGAAGAATCGCCAAGGCCAAACCCCTAGGGGTCAAGCGATACGTGCAAAATCATGTTATCGACTCCGCTTTCGGCGTTGACGCCGACATCGCCTACACACAAACATTTCACAGAGACTCGATCACCGAGTTATTTTTTGCCGACATGCCAGGTTTAATTCAGACCTTCAGCGATCCCTATACCCAACAAACCACTGGGCCTGATGCAGAAAACTTCGCTGATCTTTCGCAACAAGCCGCTCAATTGATGGACGAAGTGGAGACATCCACTGACGGTACCGCCCGTCTTCAATGGAAGGCGATGGTCTTCATCAAAAAGAATCCGGCGGTGACGCTGGATACTTTCTTTACCGCCTGGGATCTGGCCCACGACGCCATAGCCGATCAGCATCCAGACTTCCAACAGGCGCTACGTAGGCATGTCCGCTCCAAGTATCTTCCCGAGGGTGACAGAGTGACCGCTTACTTCGGGCCAAACGTGGCGGTCTACGAAGGTGTTTCCAGCATGTGGTTTGCAAACGAAGCCGATCTTTCGCTCTTTCGTCAGTATCAGAGAGCACTGTTCCAAAGACTTTCTGATAAAGGGGTCGCAGCGTCGTCAGAATCTTTCTTCGTGTACGTTAAAGAGGTTGTGATTCTGGATCTCTAGAGCGAGTCGCAGTAGGACAGCTCTTCGTGGATGGGGTAGCCTGGCCTCCCCATCCAACCGAAGAGTCGATCGTTCAGATTGGCTCAGCCAACGTCGCCATGGAGTCACCCATGATCTGAGCATGCTCCTGCTTGTCACCGCCGCTTTTTTCGATCTCGCACAATCGTGCAGAATTCTCGACCACCAGTTGGCAACGCTCCCAACGCCGTGCTTCAAACCGGCTCAGGGCAACCTGTAGATCGCCATCGGCGAACAGCTCTTCGGCGAGCACGATGGCACTCTCGATGCCAATTCCGGCCCCGGAGGCCAGATGGGGCGTGGTGGCATGCACCGTATCCCCAATCATCACGATGCGGCCCTTGTGCCATGGCAACGGTACCAACAGATTGGCCAGCGGACGATAGTCGATATTGGCGCCCGGCTCGTACAGTTGCGGCACAAGCGCTTGCAAGATCGGGGCTGGGAACTCACCCAGCAGACGCGCCATTTCGCTTGCCCAATTGGCCGGGTCAATCCACTCGGAAAACTCGCGATTTTCCATGAGGAACATATACATATGCGTTGAGGAGATCGGGTTGACACCGACCTTGGTGCGTCCCAACCAATGGCTGGGACGTACAATTTCCTGCGGACGCTTCAGCACTGCACGCCAGACGCTCTGGTGAATGGGTTTTGGCGAAGGGGCTTGCGGGAAAAACTCCTTTCGCACCCGCGAATGCACGCCATCGGCGGCAATGACCAGGTCATAACGCCCGGAGGTCCCGTCGGTGAAACTCACCTCGATGCCATCCCCCTGCTCGACGATGCTGTCGAACGTAATACCAAGGCGTACGTGAGTCCCCACCTCCCGCGTCTTGTCGGCAAAAATTCGAGCCAGCACGGGGCGCAGGATGCCACCGCCACAGGGAATCTGTTTATGACTGACCGGAGGTCGAAGCGCCAACTGCACGATCAGGTCGCCTGCCGGTGAAAACACATCGAAATCGGTGGACAGATACCCTTCCTCGGCGACCCTTCCAAGGATGCCAACGGTATCAAGCGCTCTTAACGTGGGGCCGCTAAGCGTAATGCCAGCCCCCAGGGGACACCACAAGGGGTCTATTTCCACCAGATCCACTTCGACGCCCTGTCGGGCAAGCTGGATAGCCGCTGTCATACCGGAAAAACCGCCTCCGATAACCAGGACCTTATTGACTGCTGCAATCATCACGCTCTCCTAATTATTCTTATTTCAATCGGGCTGACATTGCATTGCGCACCGACGAGTTCAGCGGCGCTATCGACCGGGGCTGAAGCTCATGAAATTCCGGCTCACATGCCGGATCAAGGAAGAGACTATCGAATTGGGTATCCGCGCTGAAATCGCATTCCACAATCCGAGGTATCGCTGACGGTGATGGGTGTCGCGAGTGAGCCTGTGCGATGACTCGGGGGCCTGCCCTTGCGGCAGAACCAGGCGTTTTCAGCCTGCGCCAGGCAACTTGTCTGCGCAGATAAATATCGGAGGCCGATGAAGTACGGTTCATGCAAACCACCCTCCATCGCCCCCTGGCTACGTCAGTTCAGACGCTTTCCAGGCCATCCCAGCAGAGGTATTTCACCTCAAGGAACTCGTCGATCCCAAGGTGGGATCCTTCTCGTCCAAGACCGCTCTGCTTCACCCCACCAAAGGGGGCGACTTCATTGGATATCAAACCGCAGTTGATCCCGACCATGCCTGATTCAATGCGTGCAGCGGTACGCCAGATGCGCGCCGCATCACGGCTGTACAAGTAGGCGGCTAGGCCATACTCGCTGTCGTTGGCCATCGTGATCGCTTCGTCATCCGTGTCGAAACGCAACAGTGGCATGACCGGGCCGAAGATCTCCTCCCGGGCAATCCGCATCCCATGCGTCACATCGGCCAGTACCGTGGGCTGGAAGAAACACCCGCCGATTGCATGACGGGTACCTCCGGACAACAGTCGAGCACCTTGTGCCAGGGCATCCTCTACAAACGCTTGAGATTTCTGCACCGCGGCCTCATCGATCATTGGCCCCACCTGCACGCCAGGTTCCAGGCCATTCCCCACTTTAAGCCGTGCCACGCGCTCGACAATGCGCTCGGTCAGCGCATCATAAACCCCGGCTTGCACCAACACCCGATTCGCGCCGATACAGGACTGGCCGCTGTTGCGAAACTTGGCCAACATCACACCGTCGGCGGCGGCATCAAGGTCAGCATCATCGAAGACAATGAAGGGAGCGTTGCCGCCCAACTCCATCGAGCACTTCTTGACGGTCTGCGCCGCTTGCGCCAACAGCAGCCGGCCCACTTCCGTAGACCCCGTGAACGTGAGCTTGCGCACCAACGGGTTGGCCGTGAGTTCGCCCGCGATGTCTCGGGTGTCATTACCGGTGATCACGCTGAAGACACCGGCCGGCACTCCGGCGCGTTGGGCCAGTTCGGCGAGCGCGAGCGCGGTCATCGGTGTCTGGCTTGCCGGTTTCACCACCATCGTGCAGCCCGCTGCAAGCGCCGGAGCCGCCTTGCGGGTGATCATGGCCGCCGGGAAGTTCCAGGGGGTAATGGCGGCACAGACCCCGATGGGCTCGCGCAATGCAACGATACGCTGGGTGTCTTTCACACCGGGGATCACATCACCGCGCACCCGCGTGGCCTCTTCCGAAAACCATCGCACGAAGGAGGCGGCGTAATCGACCTCACCACGGGCCTCGTCCAGTGGCTTACCCTCCTCCAGGGTGATCAGCGTGGCGATATCTTCGCGATGTTCCACCATCAGCTCATACCAACGGCGCAACACCTCGCCACGGCGTTTAGCCGTCAGGCGACGCCATGGGCCAAAGGCCTCATGCGCGGCATCGATGGCACGGCGCACTTCGGTTTCGCGACAGCGCGGCAGCTCGATGAGTACCGTTTGATCGACTGGATTACGTAGCGCGTACCGGCCGTGCGGCGTCTCGTCCAGCCATTCGCCACCGATGTAGGCGCCCGTACGCCACAGGGTTGGATCTTTTAGTAAATGCTTCACTTTGCAATCCTCGTGCTCAGCAAGGGTGACGCCCGATCATGAAGGCGCTATCAGGATCCGAAGTCACCGGCAGGCCCGCCGCAACCAGTCCTTGACGCAAAGACTTCATGAGACGATCCGGCACGCGCATCGCTGGCGCACGCAGCGGGCCGCCGTTAAACCCGGCCAGCCAGTCCTGATATTTCCACATCGTGCGATTGAGCACGCCGGTGCCGCCCGCATAGGTCTGGGCGGCGGCGCCGTTGGCGCTGCGTGCCGGGTTGACCTTCCAGTACAGTTCCATCGCCTCCTCGAACCGACCCGTGCGTGCCAGTTCGAACGCTTTGGGGTAGTAGTCGCTCATCCAGGCAGTGTTGCTGGTGCCGGAAAATTGCAGCTTCATCAGGCTCATCAAAGGAATCGCATCGCCTTCGATCGGGCAGCTGATCACGACCTGGTCACGGAAGTGGTAGTACATCTCACAGATGCCGGCCGGCAGCGGGAAGCCCTGCTCCGACTTGATGGCCGCGATGTTCGGACAATCGGCCAACAGACGACGGACCAACTCCAGCGACATGCCCGCCGGATGCACGCGCTCAAAACCCCAGAGCGGAATCGGGAACAGCATGACTGCCAGCTCCGTCGCGTCGCAGAATGACTTGGTGTAGTCGTAGATTTCCTGCTCACTGGTCGGCCAGAACTGCGGTGGATATGAGAGCAGGACGATGTCCGCACCCGCCTTCTCGGCGAGCTTCACCGCCTCGATGTTCTCAGCCAGCGTGCCAAAAGCCGCGTGGAAGAACAGGATCAGATCTTTCCCCGACTCCCGGGCCCAGGCGGTGAATTGAGCGTTTTCCTGGGCAGAGATCGCCAGCTCGCTGCACAGCAATGTGCTGCTGTAGCCCAGGCCAACCGTATGTTCGATGTCGTGGCGTATGCCGCGCTCATTGAGACGCTTGAGGTCGGCGCTGAAACTGGGGATGGTAACTGCCGAGCAGCCAATCAGGTTTTCACGGGCCCAGGCACGGGCATCGACTTTCTTGTAAGTGGCCATGATGATTTCCTTCGAACAGTGGAGGGTTTATTTCGAGACAGGGACAATGCTGGCGGGCAGCTCGATACCGAGGCCTTGTTGCTTGGCGCGCTCGTACAGCGCTTGTGCAATGACGACGTCCTGCAACGCCGAGCCCACCGACTTGTAGAGGACGATTTCGCTTGCGTTCTGACGGGGCGTGACACGACCCGCGACCAAATCCGCCAGAGCGACCAATTTGTCGGCGACATAAACACCGGCACTGATCGCTGCAATGGCGTCACCGGTATCGTGAAGCACCTCTTGCGGCATATCAGCGACGATGCAAACAGCTCGTTCCATCGTCACCGGGTCAACTTCCCGTTGTTCAGGCAAGGTGGAACCCAATGACACGACCGTAACGCCGGCAGGCAGCCACTGCCCCAGCAACACGGGAGATTCGTCGCGGCTGCGTGCGGCACAAATCACCACATCGCAGTCCTGCACCGCCTCTTGTGCGCTGCTGACCGCCTGGATATCCAATGCAGGTCGGAAGCTTTCGGCAAAACGCTCGCGGCTCGCCGGCGTTGGACTGAACACGCGTACACGCGCCACTTCTCGCACAGACTTAAGGCAGTCAAGCGCGCCACGCGCTTCAAACCCCGCCCCAATCACGCCAACCCGCAGCGCGCGTTGAGGGGCCAGGAGGTCTACCGCCAGCACCGCAGTTGCAGCGGTGCGCAAACCCGTCACCCGATTGCCGTCGATCAACGCACTCAGGGCCATGGTTTGCTGATTGAACAACGCGATCAGATAGCTGGCGCAACGGGCGCGCATAGAGGCCGCGATCAACTTGCAGCCCATGTGGCCGCCGGCGGGGGGCACAGCCGTCAAACTGCGCAGCCAGATACCGTCGCCCCGAGCCATGGAGCGAGGGGGCACCATGGCATCGGAGGTGGGACCGGCATAAGCCTCGGCGAGCGCGGCGACGGCTGCATTCCAATCACAGAGCGAGGCAACATCGGCATCGCTGAGAAAGAGTGTCGGGGCAATTACTGGGGGCATTGGGGAGTCATGCATATCGCTAACCTCGCAATCGGGTATCAGCCATTGATTGACTGACACCCTACGAGGCGCACACCACGCCGAATACTGCTTGGCATCGAAAGCAGCTATCGCTTAATTCGATGGCATGGACAGACTACAGATCAACCGTCGTACCTCACGGGAGGCACGGGTCACAGGACGGCGGGGAGACTCGGCAAGCACGACAAAACGCTCAAGAACGGGGTCGACGATGCGCGATGACATCAGTCGTTGATCCAGCGAGCCCGGTAGCACTGAGGCAATCGCATAGCCTCCGCCCGCCGCGACGACTTCATACTGGAGCTGTACAGAGTCGGCTTCCACCGCAACGCACAATTCCACGGCCTGCTCGACCGCCAACTGATCTAGCCTGGCCCTGAGCAAATGGGGGCGCCCCGGCACCACCAATCGCAATCCGGCTAGCTGTTTGAGTGCGATATCTCGATGGGCGAAGATTGAGTCGGTGGCGGGTCCTACCAAATGCAGGGGAAGCCTGGCCAGCAGATACGCCTCACCGATGCTGGCTTCATTCTCGCGCAGCACCAACGCCATATCGAGACGACCGTCATGCAACTGCTCTTCAAGTTGAGCGCTCGCGCCCTCGATCAGGTGCAATCTCACGCCCGGCATCTGTGCTTGCACGGCGGCAAAAAGTGTACCGGCAAACCGGCGGACCGCAGAAGGCAGCATGCCTACGACCACCTCCCCCACCGGTTTTCCACGCCGAGTACGAATGTCATCGGCCAGGCCTTCAGCGTCCGCGAGAAGACTCGATACGCAAGGCAGCAACTGCTCGCCAAACTCGGTCAGGACCACCCCACGTCCGGTACGCTGAAACAACCGCTCGCCACACTGTGCTTCGAGCTGAGCGATATTTCGACTCACCATCGACTGGGGCATATCCAGTAAAACCGCTGCTTTGCTCAGGCTTCCAGCCGCCGCGACCCGTACGAACAATGTCCATCGAGGATCGACGATCGTCAAAGCAGTGGCCACAGGCACGCTCACTCCTCGAAAATCGCCACGGCGCGGACGAAACCGGCCGAGGCGTGCCTGATCTTGTAGGGGAAACAGGACACCTGGAAACCGTTGGCTGGCAGACACTCGAGGTTGGCCAGTTTCTCCATCTGACCGTAGCCGATGTCGCGCCCGGCCTTGTGCCCCTCCCAGATGATCGAGGCGTCCCCCGTGGCGGCGAAGCGCTCGCGCGTGTATTTGAATGGCGCATCCCAGCTCCAGGCGTCAGTGCCGACCACGCGCACCCCGCGCTCCAGTAGATACAACGTCGCCTCACGACCAATGCCCACCCCGGCATCCAGATAGCCCGGCTGCCCGAACAATGCACCGGCGCGAGTGTTGACCAGGACGATGTCCAGTGGCTGTAGCTCGTGACCGATGCGTGCCAGCTCGGCCTGGACTTCGGCGGCGCTGACCACATGGCCATCCGGCAGATGACGAAAGTCCAGTTTCACGCCGGGTTGCAGGCACCAGTCCAACGGCAGTTCGTCGATGCCAAAAGCCGGCTTGCCGCCGTCTGTGGTCGAGGCGTAATGCCAGGGCGCATCCATATGCGTGCCGCTGTGAGTGGTGATCTGCAGGCGTTCAGCGGCCCAGGACTCATCGCCAGGCAATTGCGCCTTGGACAGGCCGGGAAACATCGCGGCCATCTCCGGCCAGCCTTGCTGATGGTCCATGTAGTCGATTTTCGGCAGCAACGGCGGTGGATCGGTGTAAGGGTTGTTATCCAGGGTAACGGACAGGTCCACCAGGCGGCGTTTAGTTGATTGCATTTTCGCTCACTCCAAGCGCCACCCGCCCACGCACACGACGCGCCGGGGCAGCAGCTTTCAAACTGTTACGTATCAAGGCGCCGGCAGAGCCGTCATGGCGAAAGCCAAGGGCACGGGCCAGAGGGGTCTTCATTGCGGGGAAGTTGCCGAATAGCGCTTGCAGTCCAGCATCCGGCGCGAAGCTGATCAGCGCGCGGCGCTCCTGGCCGTAGACAGCGGCCAGGGCATCGATGACCTGGGCAATGGACAGGTGCAACAACGGTAACTGCCAGACACGTGACTCGCCGAGCTCGGCGGCTGGCAGTTCGGCTGCCCGCAACAGGTTATCCACGCAACACCGCACGGACATCCACCATGCCTGCGCCTGCGACGAAACCGGACAGCAATACGGCTGGCCTTCGGCGAAGGCGTGCAACAGATCGCTCATGAACGCCGAACGCAGTCCATTGGGTTCACGGGGACGGGCGACAATGCCGGGCAAGCGCACGGCACGACCGTCCACCTCGCCTCGTCGGGCCAGGTCGCTGAGCGCCATTTCCACCATCACCTTGTGGGCGCCGTAACTCAGTTGCGGGCGCGGTGCGGCACGCTCGTCGATGCGCGTCGGCAGGTCGCCGCCGTACACCGCCACGCTGCTGGCATACACTAGCACTGGCGTGCCAGGCTGTTCGCGTAATTGGTCAAACAACTCCAGGCTCGCCAGCAAGTTGACCTGGTAGCCCAGAGAGTAATGCTCCTCGGCCGCCCCGCCCGGAATGCTCACCAGGTGAAAAACCACGTCGATGCCATCGGCCAACGCGCGACGCAACAACGCCGCGTCGGTGACACTGCCGTAATGCAGGCGCAAACGCTTGTCCTCGGCAAACCCCACCAACTCTTTATCCAGCAATATCAAGGTGCTGATGGACTGGCCGCGTAGTTCATTGGTTTCGAGCAATCGCCTCACCAGTGTCCGCCCGATAAAACCATTGGCCCCGGTAATCATCACACGCATGGCAGGTCTCCCTGCACGACACGTTGGTCTATCGCGCCGAAGACCGGCTGCCCTTGCTGATCGAGGACTTCCATGAACACGCGGTCGCCAAAGCGCATGAAGGGTGTTTGTGGTGCACCTTGCTCAATCATCTCGACGGCACGACGTTCGGCGATGCAGGCAGCGCCAACGCTGGGATCGGCATTGGAAACGGTGCCGGAACCTATCAGGCAGCCGGCCCTGAGGCGCCGGGTCAGCGCTGCGTGAGCAATCAATTGATGAAAGCCAAAATGCATGGCACCGCCATGGGCGTGACCAAACCACTGGCCGTTCCATTGCACTCGCAGCGGCAGGTGCACACGCCCGTCGCGCCAGGCCTCGCCCAGCTCGTCTGGGGTAACCGCCACCGGGGCAAAACTGGATGAGGATTTGGCTTGGATAAAACCGAAGCCGGTCTTCATTTCACGGGGTGCGAGCGCTCGCAGGCTGACATCGTTGACTTGCAGGATAAGGCGAATATGGCTTGCGGCCGCTTCTGCCGAACAGCCCATGGGCACGTCATCGACCAGCACCGCGTATTCACCTTCGAAGTCGATGCCATGGGCCTCACTGGGCAGCACGATGTCATCGTGGGGCCCCAGGAAATCGTCGCCGCAGCCCTGATACATCAGCGGTGTGTGTTCGACGCCCTCGATGGGATCAAGCGCAAAAGCCTTCTGCATCCGCTCCCCATGGCTGAGGAAGGACGACGCATCCAACCACTGCCAGGCACGTGGCAACGGTGCAGCGGCCTGCCGCGGATCGAAGGCAAAGGCACTTGCCAGTGCCCCCTCGTTCAAGGCGTCATAGCGGGCGCGCAAAGCAGTCTCGACGCTTGACCAATGATCGATGGCCTGCTGCAGCGTCGCGGCAATATCGCTGGCATCCACCGCCCAAGCCAGGTTGCGCGATACTACCAATAGACGACCGTCGCGACTGTGATCCTTGAGGGTGCTCAGCTTCATGGTTGTTCTCCGTGCAGTTCGGGGGCGAAGCGGCCATCGAGCAGCACGAACAGCATGCGCGCCATCTGCTCGGTGCGATTACTCCAGGCGTGATTGGTGCCTCGCTGCACGACAATGTCACCACGCTTGAGATGCACCTCCTCGCCGTCCAGCACCAGCCAGACCTCGCCTTCCGTGACCACGCCGTAATCGAGCGTTTCGGTGCGGTGCATCAGTTTGTGTTTGGAATCAGCCTGGCCCGTACCGGCATGGGCCTGGCCGATTTCGACGAAGGTCGCCGCGGCATCTTCGGCACTGACCTGGTTCTGCACGCTGTCAGGTGGGATATCCACCACGCGGATCACACTGCCCAGCGGCCCGGGACTCAATTGAAGCGGCTTGCTGGTGGGATCGTCACCGTTATCCAGAACGGCCGGGCTGGCGGCACTGTTCCAGATCTCATGGAAGACCGTGCCGGGGACCGCCTTGAGCGGGAAACTGTTGGGCGTCGGTCCGCTGAGCGCGACCACCGCCTGGCCCTGGGCATCGTGCCCGGTGACCACGCGTTTGAAACCTGGAAGTTGTTGCATGTTCGATTCCTCAATCAGTTTGCCAACGGGCATGGCGAAAAAATGGCGTCGTAACGGGCATAGATGGACTCATGAAAAAACCTTAAAGATCGAGAACCAGTCGCGCGCTCTTGGCGCGAGAGCAGCACGGCGTGAACTGGTCATTGCGGGCCCTCTCGGCATCGGTCAGGAACATGTCGCGATGCTCTGGCTCACCCTCCAGTACGCGCGTCAGGCAGGTGCCGCAGATGCCCTGTTCGCAGGACAAGGGAATGTCGATGCCGGCCTCAAGCAGCACCTGGGCCACGCTACGATCGGCCGGCACTTGCAGACACTGCCCGGTGCTGGCCAGCTGCACCTCAAAACCACCCGTCTCATGGGTCGGGACCGCGACGGCGGCAAAATACTCACGGTGCAATTGCGCCTCGGTCCAGCCCTGCTCGCGCGCGGTACCAAGCACGTGCTCCATGAAGCCGTTCGGGCCACAGACATACAGGTGACGGTCGCGGGTCGGCGCGGATAAAACCCGAGCGGCGTTGAGACGCTGGGAACCTTCACCATCGTCGACATGGACATGCACACGGTGGGCAAATGGCGAATGGCGGATGTACTCAATAAAGGCCATGCGTTCAGCTGAACGGCCGCAATAGTGCAGCTCGAAAGCAGCGCCGCTTTGGGCCAGGCGCTCGGCCATACAAAGGATCGGCGTGATGCCGATACCACCAGCGAACAGCAGGCTGTACCCTGCCCCATGCTCCAGCGGGAACAGGTTGCGTGGCTCACTGATACTCAGCCGGCTACCTTCCTGCACCTGCTCGTGCATGGCCTGCGAACCGCCGCGAGACGCCGGGTCGAGCAACACGCCCAGCAGGTAGCGGTGACATTCTTCCGGGTGATTGCACAGCGAGTACTGGCGCACCAGGCCATTAGGCAGATGCACGTCGATATGCGAGCCGGCGCTGAAAGCCGGCAGCGAGCGGTGATCGACCGCGGCCAATTCGAAGCTGTAGATTCCATCGGCTTCGCGACGCTTGCGGGTCACAACGACGTCGATCATCACGGGGTACCCACCGGCTGTTCAGCGGCCGCCCGCTCGGACTCGATCAAACGACGCAGGACCCGGCGGCAGCGCACGGCACCGGCATCGACCGGCAGCAACACAGGGTTAAGGCCAAGCAATTCAACCTCGCCAATCTGACGCTGCTGGGCCTCGACCATGGGTTTGTCTTCATCGGAAAAAATGCCGATCAACATCTTCTGGACAAAGGCATTCAACTGTTCATTGTGCTGCTCGAAACTGCGCGTGTTGGCGAAGAAGTAATGGGTATTCGTTGCGTCCTGTGGGGTCATCAGGTGCAGGTTCCAAGTCACCGGCCCCTCCTCCCTCGGGCGCCCTGGCGCGGTGGCGCCACTGCCCAGCAGCATCAGGCCGGGCGCATGCCAGATCACCTCGGCCCAGACGTCTGCCCGAGTCGGGTCTTCAAGATGCGCGCCGAACGCCGGCGGGGGCACGTCGTCAGGGGCCCACCAGCTGATGCGCACGCGATCATTGGACAGTTCCTCGACGCTGGCGCGCACCCGTGACAACGCACCGCCACCCAGCGTATCGGGGTGCAGGAAATCAACATGGCTCAGATCCATGATGTTGTCCGACAGCAGCTCGTAGTGGGCGCGGGTAGGCAAATACCCATTGCCCTTGGCATGGGTTGGCGCCTGCTCAAAAAAGGAAAAATCGGGAATCAGCGCATCGCTGGCCAGTGCCGGATCGCCAGGCCAGACCCAGATCGCCCCATGGCGTTCAACGGCAGGGAACGAGCGCACACAGGCGGCCTTGGGGATACTGCCTTCGCCATGGGGATTGTGCGTGCATTGGCCGTGGCCATCGAAACGCAAGCCGTGGTACGGGCATTGAACGCTGTCGCCGACAATCTTGCCCATGCGCAGCGGGGCAAACCGATGTGGGCAGCGATCATCGATCGCCTGGACCGCGCCCTGGCTGTCGCGAAAGAACAGGATGGGCCGCTCGACAATGGTTCTTCCAAGCAGCGCTCCCGGCACAAGCTCGTCTGCCCAGCCAGCGATGTACCAGGTGTTGAGCAAATAATTCATGATGATCTCCTCGTTGTTCTTATTTTGATAAAGCGCCGAATGGGGCAGATCAGCGTTCAGGGTCCACGGCGACGATGGCGGGAAAAGCTGTCCCGCGGCCACGCAACCGAATGCAAGCCACGGCCACCAAGAGTTGAACGCCCGCAACGATCCCTAGCGCGGCTGGCAAAACGCTGCTCACCCCACCCGTGATAGCCAGCACCACCAGCGGGCTGACGAACTCACCGGCAAAAAACATCGACGTGAAGCCGCCGGCGGCGCGGCCGCGCTGGTGGAAGTCAACCTGGGCCATGATCCAGGTGAGCAAGGTCGGCATCATCAGGCCAATGCCCAGGCCATTGATCAGGACGGCGAACACCACCAGCCCGTGGCTGCCGGCCGCCGCCATCAGCCCGCCGCCGATACCGGCCGTGGCGAAGGCCAGGAGCATTTTCCGGTACACCGGCATGCCGCTCAGCAAGCGAAAACCCAAGGCGCCGGCCAGCACGCCGAGCTGACTGGCGCCCATGGTCAATCCGATCTGCTGCGAGCCGTCGACATGCAGCAGGTTGAGCAGGAAACCGACCTGTACCGGCACGATGAACAGGCTCAGGCCTGCCAGGAACGCCAGTCCATACAATGGAGCCAGGACGCGCCAGGGGAACGCCGTTCTTACCGCCGTTGCCGCTGTGACTTCACGCGCACGCGGCTCCCATAGCAGCCAGGCCATCAACGGCAGAAGCACCAGTCCTAACCCATACAGGGCAAATGGGGTGCGCCAACCGTGCTCGCCGAGCACGCCACCGACGGCAATGAAAATCGCCGCCGCCAGCGAGGTGGCGACCATTTGCAGGGCGAACATGCGCTCACGCCGCGCACCGCTGTAGTAGTCACCCATCATCGTGGTGCAACAGGTCATGATCGCCGCCTCGGCCAAGCCGATACCGGCGCGGCTGATCACGATGGCCGACAGCGACTCCAACCAGAAAGGCAACACGCCACAGAGGGTGTAGAGAAACATCGCACCGATCAGCAACGGCTTGCGCCCGAGCCGGTCGGCGATGATTCCCGCGACGGGGGCCAGCAGCGCAATCATCAGCGCCGGTAACGTCAAGGCCACGGGCACCAGCACCGCCACACCCGGTGTGTCGGCGAAATGCTCTTGCATACGCGGCAATACAGGCGCCAGCAGGACCGCACCCAGCACCGGCAAGCAACTGCCGAGCAACAGCAACAATGACTGCGGCAAGCCCGCCTGGCGCTCAACGTTCATCGCGCACCTCCGAGGGTTGGGCCGCGCAAAACGCCATGCCGAAGGCGCTCAGGCCGGCGATGAGGTCAAGCCAGAGAGGCTGCTGGAACAGATACAGACGAGGCATGGCATGGTCCTTTCTTGTTATGGCGCGACTTGATTAGCCGCTGCTTGTTCGTGGCCGGAAGTCTTCTTGCTCTGCGAGCGCTGCACACGGGCCGCCTCCGCCGTGGCGCCGATGAGCGGCACATTCATCGGGCGACTGGTCTCATCCAAGGGTTCAGGCGCGGCCCGTCCCTTGCTGACACGCTTGCTCGGCAACAGGAAGTGCGCCAGGGCCGGCAGCAGCACCAGCGCCCCGACCATGTTCAAGACGAACATGAAGGCCAGCAGCACGCCCATGTCGGCCTGGAACTTGATCGGCGAAAGCATCCAGGTGGCCACGCCAATCGCCAGGGTCACACCGGTCAGCATCACCACCTTGCCGGTGGATAGCAGCGCCCGGTAATACGACTCCGACAGGCTTGTACCCTGGCGCATATGCCCGAGCAGGATGCTCATCACGTAAAGCGCGTAGTCGACCCCGATACCCACGCCGAGGGCGATGACCGGCAGGGTCGCGACCTTGACGCCGATGTTCAGCCAGACCATCAGCGCTTCACAGAGGATCGAGGTGAGCATCAGCGGAATCACCGCACAAATCGTGGCGCGCCAGGAACGGAAGGTGATCAGGCACAGCAGGATCACCGCCCCGTAGACCCAGAACAGCATTTCGCGATTGGCCTGCTTGACCACGATATTGGTCGCTGCTTCGATCCCGGCATTGCCAGCGGCAAGGAGGAACTGCACCTCGTCGGTATTGTTCGCAGCGGCGAACCGTTCGACGTGCTCCACCAGGCGGGTCAGGGTTTGCGCCTTGTGGTCGGAGAGGTAGACATACAGTGTCAGCAGGCTGCAGTCTTCGTTGTACAGCCCGCGGGGCGCACCGGCGGTGACCATGTTGAGCATCGCCTGGTTGTTCTGCAGCTCGTACCACTTCGGGTTGCCTTCGCTGAGGCCGACCAGCATCCGACGGTTAAGCAGCGCCAGCGAATTGGTCGAATCCACACCAGGCAAGGTGCGCAGTTGCCAGTCGAGGGCATCGACCTTGCTCAGGATGTCGTAGCGCGAACAGGCGCTGGCCGGCGTCTTGATCATGACCGCGAACAGATCGCTGCTGGCGCCGTAATGCTGGGTCAGGAACGCGTCATCCTGGTTGTAGCGCGAGTCGGCCCGCAACTCCGGGGCACCGGCGTCGAGATCGCCGACTTTCAATTGCAGGCTGACCACGAAGCCGACAGTCGCCAGTGCCAGGCTCAGGGCAATGCACAGCGCAGCCCAGCGACGCTGGGTGAACAGGTCGAGGAAGCGCCAGAACCCGTGGCGATTCTGGCCGGCTTGTTCGGCGTGTTCGCTTTTCAGACTCAGGCGCGCAGCACGGCGGCTGACGCCCACATAGGAAAGCAGCACTGGCAGCAGGATCAGATTGGTGAAGATCAGCACAGCCACGCCGATGCTGGCAATCATCGCCAGGTCCTGGATCACCTGGATCTTGATGATCATCAGCACCGCAAAGCCCACCGCGTCGCAGAGCAATGCGGTGAGACCGGCGAGAAACAGGCGGCGGAAGGTGAAGCGTGCGGCGACCACACGGTGCATGCCACGACCGATGTCCTGCATGATGCCGTTCATCTTCTGTGCGCCATGGCTCATGCCAATGGCAAACACCAAAAACGGCACCAGCACCGAATAAGGGTCCAGTTGATAGCCCAGCAACGGCAGCAGGCCGAGCTGCCAGACCACCGCCACCAGCGAGCAGAACACCACCAGCGAGGTGCTGCGTATGCAGCGGGTGTACCAGTAGAGCACCACGGCGGTGATCAGGATGGCCACGGCAAAGAACATCAGGATCTGCCGCAGGCCGGCGATCAGGTCACCGACTTTCTTGGCGAAACCGGTGATGCGAATGTCGATGCTATCGCTCTGGTATTGGCTGCGCAGCGACTCCAGTTGTTGCGACAGTTTGGTGTAGTCCAGTGGCTGGCCGTCGGGGGTGCGCTGCAGCAGCGGGACATGGATGATGCTCGAAGCGTGGTCGAAAGCCACCAACTGACCGATCTCGTTAGACAGCTGCACATTGCGCCGCAATGCCGCGAGGCTGGCGTCGCCACCATCGTAGTTGTCCGGAATCACCGGTCCACCGTCCAGGCCCGCTTCGGTCACCGCCACCCAGCGTGTGGCCGGTGTCCACAGCGACTTCATGTACGCTCGGTCGACACCGGGCAGCAGGTAGACTTTGTCGCTCAACGCCTGCAGGGTCTTGAGGTAGGCGCTGTCGTAGATGTCGCCTCGCTTGTTGACCACGGCAATGCGCACCGCGTTACCCAGCCCGCTCAGTTCCTGTTGGTGCTCCAGGTAGTTGGCGATATAGGGATGATGGGTGGGGATCATTTTTTCGAAACTGGCATTCAACTCGACACGGCTGGACTGCCAACCGAGCACCAGCGTGGTCGCCAGGCACAACAGCAACACCCACAGACGATGGTTGAACAAGGCTCGCTCAAGTACCGAGCCGGAACGCGGATCAAAGTCATCGAAGGCATTGTCAGGGGACGGGGTGAAATGGATAGGGGACGTCATGATCTCACTCCGAAGCGGCAGTGGATGGCTGCGCAATACGCTGCAGCCCAGTGAAACCGGCGACGATCAGGCTGCCATCGGCGGCCTCGACCAGACTTGAAACAGGCCTGCCCAAGGGCTTGCCCAGTGGTAGCAGTGCCGCCCCGGTCAGCTCACTGTTGCGAAACAGCACACCGCTCTGGTTGACCAGGAGCACCCGGCCGTCGGCCAGGCGGGTGGCGTCGTTGAAGGAAATCGGCATGGGGACTGACAGGCGTTGGAAGCTGTCGCCACCATCCTTGGAGATAAAGGCGTTGCCCCTCAGACCGCCAACCAACAGAGCGCCATCGGCGCGGCTCTGCAGGGTGAAGAAACTGCCATCGTAAGGACTTTCCAGTTGACTGAACGAAACCGCGTCGTCATCCGAGCGCGCCAGGTAACCCTGCTCGCCAGCGAGGAACCAGCGTGACCCCTGATGACTGATGGCGTACAGGTGCATCCCGTTCGGGTTGACGATGTGTCCCATCCGCGATTGCCAGGTGGCGCCACCATCGGTGGTCCACAGCGCCAGCCCGTAGGCCCCCACGATCAGCCCGTGTTGTGCATCGATGAAATCAAGCGCCAGGAAGGGCTTATCCGCGCCATCGGCGACGAGACGCTCGGCACTTTGTACGCGTGCCAATGCATCCTCCGGGTTGGCAGCCGTGGCCTGGTCGGCCTTGGCTGTCTCCAGTTCGAGCTGCGCCGCACGTGCGCCGTCGAGTTGCAGCGTCCAGTGCTCGCCACCATCGCGGGTGACCAATACCACGCCAGCGTGACCCACTGCCCAGCCATTGCGCGCATCGACAAACTGCACCGCCGTCAGGCTGACCGAAACCGGTACCGGGGCCTGACGCCAGCTTTGCCCGTTGTCGTCGGAGAGCAGCACCAGGCCGCGCTCGCCCACGGCCACCAGACGTGTGCCGGCCCGCGCCAGATCGATCAATACGCTCTTCTGCGCCGCCGGCACCGGCATGGCCGGAGTGCTCAACGGTGCACCCACGGCAGTCGGCCCTGCCAAGCACTCGCTCGTGGCGAAGGGCAAATACAGGGCCAAGAGCACAGCGCTCGCCTGACTGATTCTGTTCATAACCTAACCTCGGAAAAACACTCGCACCCCAAGGGCAGACCGACAGGCCTGCCCTTCACGCTCAGCTCAGACTCAACGCACGCCGCGACCGGCCATCGCCGCTGGCGAGAACTCCGAGGCCTTGTAGCGATCGACCGCGTGATACTGATCCGGCAATCCGGCGTAGACGTTCTGGATAAACCACGCACCCGAAGTCAGGTCATAAAAACCGGCAGACAGTTGCACCACAGCTGGCAAGTCGGGCAGTACGGAAGGCAGGGACCAGAGGGTCTTGGCCAGTTGGCCGCTGGCGTCCCAACGGTCGCCGAGCAGGGCTTGCCAGGTGTCTTCGTCGAGGTAGTAGCGACCTTTGGGCAGCTGGTGACGCTTGCCGGCGGCCAACGTCGCCTCGACTACCCAGACGCGGTGCAACTCCCAACGCACGTAGTCAGGATTCAGATGATGCTTGGCGAACAGGTCTTGCGGCTGGGCAGCGGTCTGCACCTTGTTGGTGTTGTAGGGAACATACATTTCCTGCTTGCCCACCAATTTCCAGTCGAACCGGTCCGTACGTCCCTGCCACACGAACAGTTCGTCGAAGGACATGACCCCGGCGGTGGACGGCGTCGGTGTATCGCAGCAGGCGTTGGGCAGCGTGCGCACCCGGCGCTGACCGGCCAGATAGACATGAGCCTGGGATTTTTCGCCGTTGATGTTCTCGCGTCCCAGGATCTGTTCGCCGGCACGAATCGCCGGGCCGGAATTGACAAAGTGCACCTGCCAGTAGTCACCCGAGTAGTTTTCAGGGCCAGCCTCCTCGTAGTAGTAGGGCATCTCCTGGGTCAACAGGCCGTCGCTGGTCATTACCTGATTACCGTCGGCCGTCATCAGATAGTGGCGAAAATGCGCCGCCACCGAGGTGCCGCGCCAGTTCAGCAGGTGGTTCCAGATGGCTTCGGTACCGTTTTGTGGAATCGGAAAGGGGATTCCGCCATAGGCGCCGTCGGGGATCAGGCCGGCGCTGCTGTCGACCAGTTTGGCGCGGGTCGCATTCTTGAACGTGTTGTCATAGACCCACTGCGGCGCGGCGGCTGTGCGCCGGGTCGGATAGACATCGATGCGATAGCTGTCCGGGAAGCGTTTGAACAGCTCTTTGGTGCCGTCGCTGAGCTTGTCGGCGTACTTGGCCAGGTTCTGGGCGGTGATGCTGTACAAGGGTTTGTCCGCGGCAAACGGATCGCCCCGCTTGCCGCCCGGGACGTAGCCTGGATCGACCTTGGTGTAGCCACCGTCCCAGGCCGGGATGCTGCCGTCGGCATTGCCCGCCTTCTCGGCACCGAAGGGTGTCAGGGTCTTGCCCAGCGCGGCCGCTTGTTCAGCGCTGGCGGCCAGGGTCATCGGCGCGGCAGCGGCCAGCAGGGTTAAGCACAAGGCCTTTAGAGTGAACTGAATGGTCATGCGCAAATCCTCTTAGAACGTGGTCTTGACGGAGAAAGCCAGGTAATCCCGGTCCTTCAACGACTGCTTGTAATTGAACTGGTTGGCGGCGTTGAGGCTGGTGTCCTCGGGACCGTAGAAGTGGGTGTAGGTCAGCCCTACGGTCACTTGGTCCAGGTAGGTGGCGGAGACGCCGATGTTCATGTCCCCTCCTCTATCGGGGCCAAACCCGCTGATCACCGCCGACTTGCCCATGGGGAAGTAGCTGATGCCCAGCGGCACGCTGATATCGACGCCAGGGAAAAACTGGCGATAGGTGGGCGTGTACACCAGCTTCAGGCCCAGGCCGTCATCGGTGGCGTTAGGGTCGAGGGCTGCGCGGTTCCTGGTCACGGCCAACAGGCGGTTCCAAGCCACTTCCCCTGTCAGGCTCGCTTCATTGGCGACGAAGGAAGGGCCCAGCGACGCCAGGACGTTGAGGTTGACGTGGGCCGTCCGGCCAACGGCGTACAAGGCGTCATCGTTGTTGTCCGCGTCGACACCCGCCAGGACGGTCTGGGCGTTGGACACCAGCGGCATGTTCCAGCGCATGGATGCCTCACCGGCAAAGCTGTACTCGTCCACGGAAGTCGCGAAACTGGCGCCCAGGACGCGGATATCTTCCGGGTAAACCCAGGAATATTCGCCGACTTGCCCGGTACTGAAGTTCGGCCCGGTGGCATTCGGCTTCAAGTACAGCGTTGGGGTTTTCTCGTGATATTGGAGCGCGTACAGACCGTAATCCGTCGTCCCGGTGTTGTACTTGAGCTGCAGGCCGCCTTGGCCGGAGCTCCTGGCTTTCTTGTCCTTGCCATGGAAAAACGCGGCCGGGCTGTTGGCATTGCCGCCAAGAAAATCCGGAAACGGCCCGCCAGTGATCAGCCGTTCATTGCCGTCGCCGATGGTATCGCTGGTGGAGAAGTAGCTACCGGCACCCGGTAAGCGGGTGGCTTCCCACTCCAACTGGTAGAAGGCACCCAATGACACGTCATCGGTCAGTTGGTAGGCGGTCGAGAGTTGATTGACCGGCCGGGTGATTTCCTTGAATTGGGTGTTGGGTACCGATTGCGCCTTGACCACGTCCACTGGCGCCATGGCACCGGCAATGCCGTTGCCGCCAAAGAACAGGCTCTCACCCCAGATCAGGCCATGACGCCCCGCGCGAACCGATAAGGCACGGTCGGCCAGCTCACCGTTCCAGTAGACAAAGGCATCCAGCAGCTCACCGTCACCGCCGTGCAGTTGACGGGTGTCGCTGGTGAATTCGTCGAAGCCCACCGAACGTTGGTTGGCACTGGCCGCGTCGTTGTTGTCGTTGCGGTCCTGGTAGACGGTGTCGTACCAAGCTGCACCGCTCAGACGGGCCCCAAAGTTGTGAAAACCGATGTCCAGTTCGGAAAGAATATCCAGGCGATTGGAGATCAGCCCCTTGCCGAAGTTGTGATCGCCGTCATTCTGGTTCAGCGCCGTCTGCCCTTCGCTGAGTTTGCTGCTGGGGTCCTTCAGGCGCCAGGCCGCGCTGTACTTCAGCGTGTTGTCCCAGCGCAAGCTGAGATCGGGATTGCCGGTATCGATCTGAAACGCCTGGGCAGCCGAAGCGCCAAGCCCCAGGCTGGCAGCAAGGGTCAGGGTGAAGGGGACACGCCGCGAGGCAGCGAGCTTGCGAGTAGCCATCGAAGTAACCCTCTTTATTGTTGTTGTATGTCAGCTCTTCAGGTAAACAGCGCCCGCCGTCGAGCCAGGCCAGACCTGCACGGGCATGAACATCCTTGGGAAAGTGAAATCAGTCCTGCCGGCGCCTCAAATGGGCTCTGCCGTGACCTCGAGCATCCGCCTGACCAGGCCGATCCGGTCGAAGCTGCGGTCGTGGTCCATTTCCTTGTCGCCGGCCAGCACCGAGCTTTCGCTGATGAATTTGCAGCGCTCATAACGGCGCGCCATAAAGCGTTCGAGCTGCTGTTCGACGCTGCCACCGGCGACCAGCTCTTCGCCCAGCACGACGGCGTCTTCAATGGCCATGCCAGCGCCCTGCCCCAGGTGCGGCGTAGTGGCGTGCACCGCATCGCCGATCAGCACGACGCGGCCGCGGTACCAAGGCTCGTTGACGAACACCACCTCCAACGGTTTGTAGACGACCATGTCGCTGTTGCTGATCTGCTCGCGCAGTTCGCCGATCAGACCGGTGAAACCGCTCAGGCGCTGGCGCATCTCGGACGCCAGCGTGGTGGCGTCCATCCTGGGGTTACCGGGCTCATGGGAGGTCATGAACATGTACATCTGGTCGTGCCCCAGCGGCACCAGCCCGGCATTGCCGGCGGGTCCCTGGAAGGTAGCCAGGTGATCGACGCCAGGGGTACGTGGAAAGTTGTAGCGCCACACCGATTGACCGGTGAAGCGCGGCTGGTATTTCTCACCGAACAACAAACCGCGCAGATGGGAGTACAGGCCATCAGCCCCCACGACCAGGTCATAACGACCGCAGCTGCCTTCGGTGAACAGCACGTCGACGCCCTCGCCCGCCTGCTCCAGCGTTTGTACGCTCAGGCCCAGGCGAATCGAGGCGCCCAGGGCCATCGTGGTTTCACTGAGGACTTGATGCAGGGCCAGACGGGAGATGCCGACGTTGGCGGGGTACTCGGGGCCGGCCAGGCGCTGCCCGGGAAGGCGTGCCAATTGCTCGCCGGCGGTGTTGGAGATGGTCACATCCTCGAATGCGAAGGCGGCATCCAGATAGCCGTCCAACACACCCAGCTTGGCCATCTCACGCACGACGTTGCTCTGCTGGATGATGCCGACGCCGTAGACGGTCCACTGCGCCTTGAGTTCGACAAGATCGACTTCGATGCCCTTGCGACGCAACGCGATTGCGGCACATAGACCTCCGATACCACCGCCGACAATAAGCACCTTCTTCACTGGGTTCATGCTTGTCTCACTCTTATTCTTGTTATTCACGCTGGCGTTCAGCAGGAGCGACTCAAGGCTTCGCTACCGGATATTTCTGCACGCATTCGCTACCGCGTTGTGTTCACTTTCTCGGCAAAGCAGGCGTTTGACTAATCGCATGTAGGGATACGATGTATCAGAAACCGCGATACGTTGATTACGGTGCGCACGCCTCCAACTGAGCCGCGTCGAGCACCAGCCAGTCGGCCTGCAAATACCATTGCAGAGCGCTCAGGCGCTCCCCCAGGCATGGCCCGTAGACGCACAGGCCACTGTCCGGAAGGAATCGGGCACCGTGGGCGTAACAGATGATCTGGCTGCCATCGACGCTGAGAAAACGGTCCTTGCGGTACTCCAGGGACACAGCCAGATGCGGGCAGCTGTTGCGATAAACCCGCACCTCACCGTGGTGACGCAGGGCAAACACGCTGTCCTTCCCCGAACCCAGCGGATCGAACCCGCGGGCCTGCCCTTCAAGCAGCTCATCCAGGCGACACAGGGCAACGGCGGCGTGACTCATGGCCGACATCCCCATTCAGGCCTGCTTGGGCGGCGGACCGCTCGGAAACCATTTCTCCCTGGACGTGAACAGGAACAACTGCGAGTTATCCGCCGACAACGGCGCCTGGCGTGCTTGCCAGGCATCATCGTGCTTGTCCATGTCTGCGTCGTATTCGATGTGACAGCCCAACGGGCTGTTGAAGTACCAGAACCAGTTGGAGCCAAAGAGGTGACGGCCCGGTCCCCAGAAGCTGGTCCAGCCGTTCTGCTCGAAACGTCGCCCGGCTAGCAGCACTTCCGTGCCGCTGCCCATGTGAAAGGTGAAGTGCTCGCAGCCCTTCATGTGCGGGGGCGTCTGGATCATGAACAGGCAGTGGTGGTCATCGGAACCGGCCGGGCGCATGAACGGACCGGCGCCAACAAAGGTGTCGGTGGTCACGAAGCCCAGGCGCTTGTAGAAGGCTTCGGCCTTGACCGCATCCGGCACGAAATACACCACATGGGAAAGGGTGCGCGGCAGGGCCTGCATATCGGGGTGGATGCCCGGTTGGTTGACCGGGCGTTGGGGGGCATGGCCCGGTGCATTGGTCAGGTCAGCCGGTGCACTGTAGGAACGCCGCACACTGATCTGGAAAGCAATGGCAAACCCCATGTCGTCAACGCTGTGCACGGAACCATTGGCACCGCGGGTCACCGGGCGATCACGCCCTAGCTCATCGGCGATGGCCTCAAGATCAGCCACGCCAGCGACGCCATAAATGGTTTCACGAATCGAGGGGGCAGGCCCGATGGCCGCCGGCAGAGAGGCGTCGTCAGCCCGGCGGATAATCACGGCAGTGCCATCGAGGGCTTCGAAACGGCCGCCCTCGCTGTCGACATCGACAGGTTGCAGGCCATAGTCACACAGGCAATGGGTACAGGCTTGAATGTCGTCGACGCCAAAAACCAAGGCATCAAGGCCGATGATGTTCATTGCTACCACTCCATTGAAATTATTCTGCGCAAGGCCAGCACCTCGCTGTGGGAACAGTGCCCAGGCGATGCGCTGCTAATGCTGTTTTTTAGAGTCGATACAGCGTCACGGCCAACCGACTGCGTGCCGATACTGACGCGGGGGAAATCCACTGACTAATCGCTTGTCGGGATGCGACCTATCGGCAAACGCGATACTTGACTGCATAGAGCCAACGACGGGGAAAATCCAATATTCATCGGTCGGCGCGCCCCTTCAGGGGACTTGACGGCGTGATAGGAACGCCGGAAGGTATTTACAAAATAAATACAAAAATCGAGACCGCCATGCGTTTTAACCACTTGGATCTCAATCTCCTGGTGGCGCTTGATGTGCTACTGGAAGAGCAGAACATCACCCGCGCCGCCGAACGCCTGCACATGACCCAATCCGCCACCAGTGGGGTACTGGGCAGGCTGCGGGTCTATTTCGAAGATGAACTGCTCGCCCAGGTCGGGCGCAAGATGCAGCCCACGCCCTACGCCCGTGAACTGGCGGCGCCAGTGCGCCAGATATTGCTGACGATCCAGTCCTCGATCACCGCCAAACCGGTGTTCGACCCCGCCACCAGCAAGCGCCATTTCCGCCTGATTACCTCGGACTACCTGATCAGCGTCCTGTTTGCCCAGGTGATCCAGAAGATCTACCTGGAGGCCCCGCACATTACCTTCGAACTGCTCGGCCCCGGCGACACGTCCACCGAGCTGCTGATGCGCGGCGAGGCCGACATGATGATCGTGCCAGAGCGCTACCTCATCGAAGGCCACCCATCGCAGCTACTGTTCGAAGAAGAGCACGTTTGTGTTGTATGGGACGGCAACACCCAAGTGGGCGATAGCATCACCCTTGATCAGTACATCGAGATGGGCCACGTATCGGTGATTTTTGGCCGCAACCGGCAACTGAGCGTCGAAGAATGGCTGATGAGCCAATACGGTTTCACTCGTCGCATGGAAGTGGTCACCCACGACTTCAACACCTTGCCGCAGTTGATCGTCGGCACCCAGCGCGTCGCCACCATGCTCCAGCGCATGGCCAGGCTCTACGCCAACTACCTGCCGCTGCGCATCCTGCAACCACCGGTGAAAATCCCGGTGATGCGTGAGTTCATGCTCTGGCACCGCACAATGGATGGGGATCCGATGCACCGTTGGCTGCGGGCGAAGATCAGTCAAATCATCAACGAGCTGGAGCAGTAGTTGCTCCCGCTGCTGGGTGGCGAATCAGGTGCGGAAATGTCCGACGGCCGCTTTCAACTCGCCGCTAACCTGTTGCAGATCGGCCGTTGAGACTTGCAGTTGCAGGCTTTCCCTTGCACTCCCTTCGGCCACCTCGCGCACCCGCGTCATGCTCTGGCTGACTTGCTCGGCCACCACGCTCTGCTGCTCGGCGGCGGCGGCAATCTGCTGGTTCATTTGTTCGATGCTGGATACCGCCCGGGTAATCCGCGCCAGTGCCTGGGAGGCTTGGGCGGCAAGGACCACTGTTTCATCGCTCAGCACATGACTGCCTAGCAAGCGCTCGGCGGCGTGTTGGGCAACGCTACGCAGACGAGCGATCAGCCCTTCGATTTCCGTGGTTGAACGCTGAGTGCGCCGAGCCAGACCACGCACCTCATCGGCAACCACGGCGAAACCGCGACCGTGCTCGCCGGCACGCGCGGCCTCAATGGCGGCGTTTAGCGCCAGCAGGTTGGTCTGCTCGGCCACCGCCTTGATGACATCGAGCACCCCGCCAATCGCTGCGCTCTCCACCAACAGGGACTCCATGGCTTGCGCGCACCCACTCATCTCCACCGCCAGATGGTCGATCTTGCCACCCGCCTGACGCACCAGTTCATCGCCCTCACGGGCCTGTTCATCGGCATGCGCCACCGCTTCGCTGGCGTCACCTGCATTGCGTGCGACCTCCTGTGCCGTGGCGGCCATCTGTTGCATAGCGGTGGCCGCCAGTTCGGTCTCCTGGCGTTGCTGCTCGACACCCCGACTGTTGCTCTGGGTCACTTCGGCCAGGCTGCTGGCCATGCCGTTAAGCGAGCCAACACCACGATCGATGCGCCCGACCAACCCGCGCAGGTTACCCAGCATGCTGCCCACTGTGCTCAACAACTGGCCCAACTCATCGCGGCGAACGCTGTCTGGCGCCGGCTGACTCAGATCTCCCGCCGCGACACGCTCGGCCAACTGCACGGCCTGGCGCAGCGGCTGCAGAATCAACTGGCGGATCAGCAGGCTGGCCCCCATGCCTAAGGCCAACGCCAGCGCAGTGATCAGGCCCAACTGACGATAGGCGCTGCGATTATCGTCCAGTACTGCCTGTTTCTGCTGTTCCTCGGCCTGAGCCAGCAACGTGCTCACCTGCTCTGTTTGCGCGTTCATCGCCGCACTGTTTCGCGCACTTTTCTTACGGCTGTCGGCGAACTCGACGAAGGCCTTGCGGTAGTCGCCCAGGGCGGTGCTCGCCTCCTGCAGTGACTCGTCTTGCTGCTCGCCAAGATCGAGCGTCTGCATGGCGGCCAGCAGGTCACTCATGCTCATTTCCCAGTCGCTGCGGTAACGCTCCTCGCCGTCGAGCGAGTAATACAATTCGCTATCACGCAACTTGGCGAGCTTGTCCCGCAGCGCGGCGGTCTGCTCAAGCAGCACCATCTGATCGCTGTTCGGCGGTATACCCTGCCCCAACTGGACGTTAAGCGCATCCAGTTGATCAAGAAACAGTAAGGTGAAACTGCCACCTGCCGTCTGCGCAAGCGCCTGCATATGCAGACGGGCCTCGCGGGCCCGACGCAACGAATCCGCATAGCCGAGAAACTGCTCCAGGTACGCGCTGACAGCCGTGCGCATGGTGGCGCGGGACGCGCTACTGGCTGGTTCATCATCGAGTTGCTGGCTCAGTTTCCCGATAATCTCGCGCACTTGGTCCAGGCGCTGCGGAGCAAGTTCCAGGGCGAATTCCTTCTCGGCGATGCGGGCACGCAGGATCAGCGCCTGGATCGATGACTCCTGACGCGATTGCTCACCGCGCTGCTGCAATACTCCCAGAGAACGAAAAGCGGTGGCCGCCACCCCCAGCGTCACCAGCAGTACCAGGCCGAAACCCAGCGACAGCTTGGCCCCCACCGATAGATTGCCGAGCACACGGCTCAGTGCAGACATGCCCATCTCCTTACACAGCAGGGAAAAGAACGCCGTGACGGACGATGTCTACAGCTCATCAAGCGGCGGGATCGAGTGGCGCTATTCGCCAACGGCGGTACGGTATGCGGGGGACTTTAATGAATCGAATCTCGACATCACCAATCGCATCCCTCGCTAGGAGCAATCGCGAAGTACGATGATAGGTATCTGGATTTACGGCTTGAAGTGTGAACGTGGAACTCATAGACCCGATGCAATTCACACACGCCATCGTTGTTCGCGATACCTGCCATCCCGACTCGCGATTGGCCAAACAATAGGCCTCCCTTTAGCCTGCTTCAAACCGCCTTAACCGGATCCAGCTGGCCCGGAGCTGGCTGCCTGCCTTTGCTTGCACAAGGACAATAACGATCATGTTCCGCTACTTCCCAACCAACTACGTGTGGAATCTTTCCGTCGACCTCGCCATTGAAATGGGTGCCCGCATCGGCGAAATCGAGGAGATGTGCGCGCCGCTACAGGAGGCTGCCAAACAACCCGACGCCGCCGGCAGCAAGGCCTTCCGTGAAACGTGGGCAAAAATGGCCGATAAGCTGTGCGGTTTGGCTGAGGAAGACGAAGCCAATGGCCGACTGTTGTCGGCCGGGGAAAAATACAACCGCGCCGCCACCTATTTCCTGAGCTGCGAACGCCTGCAAGCCCATGGCGCCCCGGGTCGCGCCGAGCTGTACCAGCGTTTCCTGCGGACCTTCCAACGGGGTGTCGAACTGTCGCAAGAGAACTGCGAGCGCGTTGAGATACCTTACGAGGGCAAGCACATTTCCGGCCTGCTGGTACGTGCTGAAGGCGTGACCGGCCCGGCGCCGATTCTGGTGCAGGTCAACGGCTTGGATTCCACCAAAGAAATGAAATACCGCGTCGGCCTGCCCGCCTGGCTGGCCAAACGCGGCGTGTCGTCGCTGATCATCGACCAGCCCGGCACCGGCGAAGCACTGCGCCTGCATAACCTGACTGCGCGTTTTGACAGCGAACACTGGGCCAGCCGGGTTGTGGACTGGCTGGAAACCCGCAGCGATGTCGACGCCAAACGCATCGGCCTGGAAGGCGTGTCGCTCGGCGGCTATTACTGCCCTAGGGCGGTAGCTTTCGAGCCGCGCTTCGCTTGCGGCGTGGTCTGGGGTGCCAACCATGACTGGCGCGATGTGCAGAAGCGCCGCATGGAAAAAGAAGGCAGCTTCCCGGTCCCCCATTACTGGTCGCACGTGGCTTGGGTATGGGGCGCCAAAGACACCGATGAGTTCATGGCCATCGCCGAGAATGTCCACCTGGACGGCATACTGGATCGCATCAAGGTGCCCTTCCTGGTCACCCACGGTGAAAAGGATTCGCAGATCCCATTGAAGTGGGCACACCGCACCTACGAGCAGTTGGTCAACAGCCCGAAACGCGAGCTGAAGATATTCACCGAACGTGAAGGCGGCGTGCAGCACTCGAGCTTCGATAACAGCATCAATGCCGGCCAGTACATTGCCGACTGGGTCGCTGAGGTGCTCGGCGGTCGTACGGCATGATGGACGTGAAATCGCCCTAGACTCACCGCTGGTGTTAGCTTGGCCTTGCAGTGAAACTGCACGACTCGGCGATCTTCCCCCCTGGCGACCTGAGCCCTGTATTCCACAGGTCCCAGGTCGCTTAGCTTCAGCCCGATACGTGATTGCCTGATGCGCCGCCGATAGCGACATCAACCCCTCCCGATACCTACGCAAGCCAAGGGTTAAAACACGCTGCAACCTCGGCAACGTGACACTCGACTTCAATAGCTGACGGAATGAACTCCAGACCAATCATCGTTTGTCGCCCTGCTCGATGGTGCTCAGAATCCATTGCACAGCACTGTGCTTTTATTTGAGCGCGGTCGCTCTGTCATTGATCGAGTCAGCACCTGCCAGAAAGCGAGCCGTCTACCCTATTCATACCGAACCAGTCGATTAAGGAGAAAACAATGAATAAAACCATTTCTCGTCGCAGCGGAGGTCAAATATTGGTGGATGCCCTGTGCATTCATGGCGTCAAAAGGGCTTTCTGTGTTCCAGGAGAAAGCTACCTCGCGGTGCTCGACGCCTTGCATGACGTACAAGAAGAAATCGATCTGATCGTGTGCCGCCAGGAAGGTGGAGCGGCCTACATGGCCGAGGCCTACGGCAAGCTGACGGGAGAGCCAGGCATCTGTTTCGTGACCCGCGGGCCAGGGGCAACAAACGCCGCTGTTGGCGTTCACACCGCGTTCCAGGACTCTACTCCGATGATCCTCTTCATCGGCCAGGTCGCTCGCGATCAACAGTATCGCGAAGCCTTCCAGGAAGTTGATTTCCGCCAGATGTTTGGCCCCTTGGCGAAATGGGTCGTGCAAATCGACGACACCCGCAGGATTCCCGAATTGATCAGCCAGGCATTCCATCGAGCAGTCAATGGCAGGCCAGGGCCAGTGGTGGTCGCACTGCCGGAAGACATGCTGACCGACATGGCGCAAGTCAGCGATGCCGGGGCTTTCAAGCGTGTCCTGATGACGCCGGCAGCCGAACAAATGGCGGCCATGCAGCAACTGCTCGAGCGCTCGGAGCGTCCATTGATGGTGCTGGGTGGTAGCGGCTGGGATGTCGAATCAGTGCAGGACATCCGGCTTTTTGCTGAACGGCAGAATATCCCGGTGGCCGCCTCCTTTCGCTGTCAGGACCTGTTCGACAATCGACACCCTCACTATGTCGGCGACCTTGGATTTGCGGCGTCGGCACAGCTGTCATCGGCCGTGAAAGAGGCCGACCTGCTCCTGGTCGTAGGCTCGCGAATGGGAGAGGTTTCGAGCGGTGGCTATGCGGCTTTGGATATTCCCGTCCCCCAGCAAACCTTGGTGCACATCCACCAGGGGATCGAGGAGCTAGGACGGGTCTACCAACCAGCGTTGGCGATCAATAGCAGCATGTCGACCTTCGCAAAACTGGCAGCGAGACTCCCGGCGGCAACCTCGCAAAGAGACAGTGAATGGACGCGCACGCTGAACCAAAACTATCAGCGGAACCTGGAGCGTACGTCCTCGCCTGGCCCCGTCCAAATGGCCGACATCATTGAGTGGTTGAATCGCAGGCTGCCGGATGATGCGATCCTGACCAATGGCGCTGGAAACTATGCGGTCTGGCTTCAACGTTTCTATCAGTTCCGCCATTACCGCACCCAGCTGGGGCCTACCAACGGCTCCATGGGCTACGGCGTGCCTGCTGCCGTGGCCGCCAAACTGACGTGCCCGGAGCGCGTGGTGGTGTCGTTTTCCGGCGATGGCTGCTTCCTGATGAATGGCCAAGAGATCGCGACCGCAGCGCAGTACGGGGCCCATGTGATTTTCGTGGTGATCAACAATGGCATGTACGGCACCATCAGAATGCATCAGGAACGCAACTACCCTGGACGCGTATCAGGCACGCAATTGCACAACCCGGATTTCGCCGCCCTTGCCCAAGCTTACGGACTGCATGGCGAGGTGGTAACCGCCACGTCGGAATTTGCGCCAGCGTTTGAACGCTGCCTGGCGGCATCCCGGCCCTCCCTGATTGAAATCAGAGTCGATCCTGAAGCATTGACACCTCGACTCAGCCTGACTCAGATCAGAGAGCAATCGAGCAAAAGGTAAGCGGATCGCTCGCCCCTAGATCGCCGCCCGCAAATCCCGTGGCGACAGGCCGTAGTGCGAGCGAAAGCGCACGGCAAAACGCGAGGCCGACGCATACCCGCTGGCACCGGCAATTTCACCGATGGGGCGAGAAGTGGTTTGCAACCATTGCAATGCCATTGCAAGTCGAACGCTTTCCAGAATATTCCTGAAACTGTCCCCTTCATTGGCCAGTTGCCGGCGCAACGTCGACTCACCGAGGTTCAGTTGCTGTGCAACGCTGGCAACGGTCCAGTCTTTCTCCGGGCTGCCCAAGATCAGTCGCTGAACGCGTTCGCACAGTGGATCGTCGCGATCCATCAGAAGCGGTCCGGCCAAGCCGCCAAGCCCCAGGCTTAGTAAAACCGCTTCCCCATAGTGGGTGCGCAATGCGTGTGGAGCCTGCGCATTGATGGCCGCCAGCAACTGGTCCCACGCCTGCGTGATATGCCGGTCCAGCGGAACACACAAATCGGCCGTCGGAGCTTGCTGGCGACTCATGATCTGCTGGCCATACCGGGAGCTGAAATCCCGTAGGACCGAAGCGGGAAAGGTCACTGCATCGGCGATGTAGTGACCTTGAAGACCCGGGAAGTTCGAAATACCTAGCTCGCGTCCGGCCGGCATCAGGATCAGGTGTTGCGGCCCGACGCGCATCGATCGGTCATCCCATTGCAACAGCTTTTCCCCCTGGCGTACTCGACACAGGGTGGTCGCAAAGATCGATACCCGCTGCAAGGTATGGGGCTGACGCGCCCGAATGACACACGCATCGATGATGTTTTCCCGGTGCTGTATGCCGACATTTGGGCGCATCGTTTTAACGTCCGTAAAGGGGAGTGATCGTCGCTTTGGCCAGGACATTGGCATTAAGCATATAACCTACCAAGGCGCCACTGGCCTGATTGTCGAGGGGTAGCTTATCGACTTTCAGCGCCCATACGGTGAATTGATAGCGGTGTGGCTTATCCCCTACCGGAGGACAAGCCCCGCCAAATCCAGGCTGACCATAATCGGTCCGACCTTGTACCGCGCCAACAGGCAGGTTCGAGCCCACGCCCCTGGGCAGACGGGTGGTTGAAACGGGCAAATTGACCACCGTCCAATGCCACCAACCACTGCCGGTCGGTGCATCAGGGTCGTAGACCGTGATTGCAAAACTCTTGGTACCGGCGGGAGCATTGCTCCAGGAAAGCTCGGGCGAAGTATTGCCCCCTTCGCAACCGAAGCCTTGGAACACTTCGCGCTGGGTCAGCGGTCGATTTTCAGCGATATCCTGACTCGTCAGCGAAAAATCGGCGGCGTGCCCCGTAAGGACTACGCCCATGGACAATGCGGATAGGATTGTTCTGATGTTCATCGTGACCTCATCTGAGTCTTGGCGAGAAGCACGAGTCTAGAGAGCGCACGGGGTGAATACTGTGCCGAAACGCTCAACTATTATGCCGAAACGCTCTGTCGATTCAGAGGCTCACTCAATCTGCTCAAGCCCATGCTGAAACTGGATCATTTGCGGCGATGTGGCTATTTTTTGATCGTCGGGTAAAAGGCCCTATCCACTTGGCGGCAGCGTGGTTATCCACAGACATACTCACGGATTTCTTGGATAACTAGGTGAGTTTCAACGCCACGTCTGCCGCAGCAAACCTTTCGACGTTGGGCTTCATCAGGGGCTCGTCCATTCGAATGCCTGACTTCGACCAAAGGCAGTCATGGTACCCACTAGCGAACGTAGCTGCTTAATTGGCAGCACGCTGTCGGCGCCCCCACTCATCAACGAGATCGCCCATGGTCTTGGCTTCTCCATTCCGTATCCAGGCCATAAAGTCCCTGTCGAACTTGAAGCCCGCGCCGCAGTGCTCCGTCATGAATCTGCGAACATTTTGCGTGTTTTTATAACGCTCACAGACGTTGGTATTTCGTGTGAGCGGGTCACTGTGCCAGTTAAAGGTCATGAACGTGGATTCCATATGCAGCGTTTGATTATGGATTTATAGCAGAGTGTGCGACCGAAGCTGCCGGCTCGTTAACGATGGGGCTGGTCAAGGTGGGAGTGTTCGGTGGTTTCCAACAGCTCAACGCCGAACTTGTATGGCGCAGGTGCGGCCGAACTCCGTCTGATACGGAAAGTCCTGCCCTCAGGCATGGATGGGCAAGGCCAACCCAAACAGTACAAAAAACCCACCACAGACTTTATTGAATCGGCGGCCCGTTCGAGCTAACCAAGGCCTGACCCGGTGCGCTGCGCTGGCCACTGCATACTCAACGATGAACTCCACGACTGCGTAGGTCAGCGCGATGGCGATCGTCTGCGCGATGATGCTCCGCTGCGGGTCCAGGAAGGGTGGAATGAACGCGGTGAACAGCAGCAGTGCCTTGGGGTTTGAAATGGCCGATACCAGCCCTTGGCGGAACAGCGACCAATGTCGAAAGCTGGTAGCACCGGTCGTCTCAAGGCTGACGGGAGCAGATCGCCACAGGCCGAAACCCAGCCAGATCAGATAAAGCCCGCCGACAACCTTCAATACGGTGAACCCGGTGGCCGACGCCTGGATCAGTGCACCCAATCCCAACGCGCAAAGCGTCAGCACGAAGGCAAAACCCAGCACGCCGCCCGTGATCGTGAACAGTGTTTTCCGACTCCCGTGAATGGCTCCATGGGTCAGCACCAATAGCGCATTGGGCCCCGGCACTACCGCGATGCCGCAGCAGGTAACCAGGTAGAGCAACCAGGTCTCGAATGGCATGATCAGATCCACGATGTGTTGATTCAAGCCAGCATCTTGCGGGCGAGTAGCTATCATGAAAAGCGCATAATTCACGTCTTAGCCATTCGATTAACGAATAGAGGTCACACCGATGCCTGCCAGTGATTTGCAGATCGATTGGCTCAAGTGCTTCGTGGCAGTGGTGGATGCAGGTTCGCTCTCTGGCGCCGCCCACGAGGTCAACAGATCGCAGTCTGCTGTCAGCATGCAGATGAAGAAACTGGAGACCGCGCTTGGACGGCCATTGTTGAGTCGTGGCCCGAGACACCTTCAACTGACCGACGACGGCCAGACGCTGCTGGGCTATGCCCGTCGCATGCTCGCACTCCATGCCGAGACCCAAGCGGCTTTTCACGGTGAAGAGTTAACCGGACGAATCCGCCTTGGCGTCGCGGAGGACTACGCGGCCAGGTACCTCACACCCGTCCTGAAGCGTTTTTCGCCGCGCTACGCAGGCGTGGAAATAGAACTCACCTGTGAACAGTCGACCACGCTTATCCCGCGTGTGCGAAGCGGCGATCTTGACCTGGCGCTGGTTTCCAGGGACTCACCTCAAAGCGGTACATTTCTCTTCAAGGAGCCCATGGTTTGGGTGGGCTCGCCACAGTTCGAATTGTGGCGACGGGACCCGTTGCCCATCGCAGTCTACGAAAGTGAAAGCCTGGCCCGGCGGTATGCGGTGAACTCATTGAGCCAACAGGGACGCCAATTCAAGGTGGTGTACAACAGCTCCAGCCTTGCGGGCCAGGTGGCCGCCGTCGAGGGTGGTCTCGCCATTGCCGCGATCACCCAGTGCACCGTGCAGGCATCGCTCCAGGTCCTGAGCAGCGAGCACGGTTTGGGAAACATCGAACCCATGGATGTTTCGATTCTGCGCAGCCGGGCCTCTCGCGGGTCCAAGGCGGTCAATAGCCTTCATGCGTTCATCATCAGTGCGCTAAGAGTTCAGGCATGATCACCCAGCATCATCGATTCCGAATGGCCGCAGGTCAAAGCGATGCTAGTGGCCCAGCTAGCATCACTGATGCGCCCTTCCCCTACCAAAGGGCAATGTCGTAGGAAACGTAAATCCGGTTGCTGTCCCGACCGCGTGAAAAATCCGAGCGATAGACGTAATTGCGCAGCTTCACACCCAGCCCTTTGAAGGTGCCTTGCTGTACAACGTAGGCAATTTCTACGTCACGTTCCCATTCCTTGACTGCAGTATTGGACTTGCCATCGTTACCGCTAAGGTAGCGGCTGGAAAAAGTCAGGCCGGGAACACCGAGGCGGGCAAAGTCGTAGCCGTAGCCGAGCATCCAGGTCTTCTCGTCCTCCTCGATGAACTTGCCGATCCCGGCATTGCTGAAGGAATAGACTGTGGCACCGCTGATGTAAGGCAAACCGGCCTCACCACTGAGTTTCTGGTAACCAGCGCTGAACGTGTGGCCGACAACCGCATAGGACAGCAGACCGCTGAGCATGTCGTTGTCAATCTTACCGCCGTAGGCCGAACCCGAATCGACACTGTTGAAGTAACGCAGGTCGCTGGTCAGAACCCCGGCACCCAGCGGCACATCGTGCTGGATGCCGGCAAAGTTCTGCCGGTAGAAGTTCTCCAACTCACCGTAGAAGTAGCTCAGGCGGATGTTCTTACCCAGCTTGTAATCGGCGCCGGCGTAATTGAAATCGCCTGACTCATCGCCGCCATAGCCGTCAGGCACAATCGGCATGCTGTCGCTCGAGTCCCGCAGCTTGAAGCGTTCCAGGGAACCTGCGGTGAGGGCAAGATTGTCGATGTCAGTGCTGCTGATCTGTGTGCCTTGGTAAGTCTGGGGCAGCAGCCGCGCATCGTTGTAGATCAGCACCGGCGTTTTGGGCAACAAGGTGCCGTACTTGACCGTGGTCTTGGCCACCCTGGCCTTGGCGGTCACGCCAGCGCTGGCAAACTCATCGGCCGCACGGCCGTCGTCGTGCACCGGTAACAGGCCGGTGCCGCTGCGGCCAGGTCCGGAGTCGAGCTTGACCCCGAGCAGGCCCAAGGCATCGACGCCAAAGCCGACGGTGCCTGGCGTAAAACCTGACTGGTAATCCAACAGAAAGCCTTGGGCCCATTCAGTGCGCTCGCTCTTCGCGGTTCTCGCCGCGCGTGCGCTCATGCCGTGCTCGTCGCGGAAATTCTCATTGAAGTAGACGTTGCGTAGTTGCAGCTTCAGCTTGCTGTCGTCGATGAAGCCTTCGGCGCTGGCGGTGGCCAACGGCAACAAGCCAAGCATTGGAAACAAAGCCCCACGGGTAAGAAAAGTAGTCATGTCAAACTTCTCGTTGTTGTTATTTGGCGTGCGGGCCAGCGCACACCTCGATAGCGAGGCGTGTCAGGCAGAACAGCAAAAAGTGTCGGGTGGATCAGGAAAACAGCGTCAACGCCCCGGTCAGCAAGGCCAGCGCGGTAATCACCAGGGACGTGAGCACGGCCCACTTGACGGTGGCTTTCTGGAAATCGCCGAGATCGCGATCAACCATGCCCACCAACAACAGGGTCGAAGCCACCAGCGGGCTCATCAAGTGCACCGGCTGACCGAGAATGGAAGCCCGTGCGATTTCCACCGGATCGATCCCATACGCAGCCGCAGCGTTGGCCAGGATAGGCACGACCCCGAAGTAGTACGCATCGTTGGAGAGCACGAAGGTCAACGGCATGCTGGTGATCGCAACCACCAATGGGAACAGGTGCCCCCAGGATGGCGGAATCCAGTCGACCAGGGTTTGCGCCAGCGCATCGACCATTTTCGTCCCGGAGAAAATCCCGGCGAAGATACCAGCGGCAAATACCAGCAGAACCACTGTCATGGCGTTGCCCGAGTGCGCGAGGATACGTTCCTTCTGAATATCCAGTTGCGGATAGTTGATCATCAGCGCCAAGACGAAACCAATCAGGAACAGGATCGCCGAGTGCATGAGCCCCATCACCAGCGCGACCATCACCGCAATCACCAACAGCAGATTGACGTAGGCCAGTTTCGGACGCTTGTGCGGGGTATCCTCGATGATCGCCTTGATGTAGCAGTTATTGCCGCCACTTTGCAGCTGCACATTGCCAATACGCTTGCGCTCGGCCCGGCCCAGCAGAAAGGCAGTGAACACCACCCACATGGCGCCACCGATCATGGTGGGCAGCAACGGAACGAAATACTCACCGGCATCCAGGCCCAAGGCGGCGATTGCACGGGTCGCCGGGCCACCCCAAGGGGTCATGCCGCTCATGATGCTCAGGGAGAGCATTGCAACGGTAGCCAGAATCATGGGGTTCATGCCGATGCGCTTATACAGCGGCAACATGGCGGCGCAGGTGATCATGTAGGTCGTGGTGCCGTCACCGTCCAGTGCCACCACCAGCGATAACAGAGCCGTGCCTACGGCGATTTTCATCGGGTCTCCATTGACCCGTTTGAGCAATTTGCGAATCAACGGATCGAACAGGCCGGCGTCGATCATCAGGCCGAAAAACAGGATCGCGAACAGCAACAGTGCCGCCGAAGGAGCGACCATTTTCAGGCCGTCCAACATCATCTTGCCGGTGGTACCGCCAAACCCGCCGATGACCGCAAAGACGATCGGCACGACCGTCAGGGCCACGATGGGCGACAAACGTTTGGTCATTATCAGGAAGGTGAAGACCACCACCATGGCCAAGCCAAGTAAAGCGAGCATATGTTTGATCTCTTGTTGTTATGAGTACTTCACCAACACCCTGGCGCACGGCCTCCAACCTGCCTGGCAACACGCTCAGTGTGCCTGACTGGACGCGAACGCCAATGATTGTCTGGGCTATCCGGCGAGGCGATGCGAAGTCGTGGCGTAGACGAAACCTGAAAAAAGCCTGCGGGCGGTACGCACCACCGAGGCACGAATGGTCTTCCCCTCGTCGCCGGTGTAGGACAACACGACATCTATTCCACCGCTTGGGTGCTCGATGCGAACCTGCTGCAGGCGTGGCTTGCGGGTTCCGCTGAGCAATTGAGCGGCTACGCTGCCTTCGGTCACACAAGCGGTGGCCAGCCCGATGGAGCCCGTGATCGCCAGAGCGCGATGGCAGCTATGCGGCATGAAGTAGCGCACGTGAAGCGTTCCGCCAAACTTCGCCGGCGACACCAGTACCGGCTTGGGGATCACCTTGTCGCTGACGTCACCAAGGCCCATGGCCAGGCCGGCTTTCAGCCGCAGGGACTCCAGGCGCTGCAGGAAGACTTTATCGGCGTCCAGCTCGGCGGGGCTTTCGTCGCCGCGCTTGCCAAGCTGACTCGCCTCGACGACCAGCATCGGCATCGCCATGTCGATGCAAGTCACCGGAATCCCGTCGATCATATCCAGCGGTTGCCCGGTGGGGAAAAGCTTCCCCGTCTTGCTGCCTGCCGCATCGAGAAAGGTCAATTGCACCGGAGCGGCGGTGCCTGGCACGCCGTCGATGGCGGTGTCGCCTTCATAGCAGACCTTGCCTCCAGGGGTTTGCACATCGGAAATGACAAAAGTCCCGGTATTGAGGTTGCGAATACGCACCTGGGTCAGGTCACCGCAGGCCTTGACCAATCCTTGCTCAATGGCGAATGGGCCAACGGCGCAGAGCATATTGCCGCAGTTGGGCGCGGTATCGACCCGACGCTGGGACACCATGACCTGGACAAAGAGATAATCGACATCCGCCTCGGAATGCAGGGAGGGGCTGACGATCGCCACTTTGCTGGTCTGCGGACTGCCGCCACCGATGCCGTCGATTTCCAGCTCATGGCCGGAGCCCATCAGGTTGAGCAGCAACTCGTCACGTTCGGCGATTGCGGTGGGTAGATCCCAGGCAAGAAATACCGGTCCTTTGGATGTACCACCACGCATTAGCACACAAGGAATTCGTTGCATGAACACTAACTCTTGTTGATCAATCTGGATAATTGATGTTCTAGAAACAAGAGTGGCAGGCTTTCAAAAGTGTTTCCAATGCAAAGATCAGAGAGATTATTGCGTTTCACGAATTAATTATTTTAGGATAATTGGAGCCACGTAGGGCTCTTTCTGGTGGGAAAAGACATGGAATATGAGCTTCAGGACATTCGATCTTTCGTGAAAATCGCTGAACTAGGCAGCTTTCATGAAGCCGCCGATGCGCTGCATCTGTCTCAACCGGCCCTGAGCCGACGGATGAAAAAACTTGAGGAAGGTTTGGGTACAGCCTTGCTTGATCGCACAACGCGCAAAGTCAGCTTGACCAGCGTCGGACGGGATTTCTTGCCCAAGGCGAGGCGCTTGCTGGACGATTTCGACGACTCGATTCTCAATATTCGCGAGTTGGCGGAGCGACAGATCGGCCGGGTGACCTTGGCTTGCATCCCGACTGCAGCCTTCTATTTTTTGCCTTCGGTGATCCGCTTGTATAACGAGCGCTATCCAAAAATTCGCATTCGCCTGCTCGACCTCAGTGCCAACGAAGGCCTGGAGGCGGTGCTACGAGGCGAAGCCGATTTCGGCATCAACATGATGAGCGGCCAGCATCCGGACATCGAATTCGTCCCCCTGGTCAACGAACCCTTCGTATTGGCGTGCCGACGCGACCATGAGTTAGCTGATCGCAGCGCCGTCACCTGGTCGGAACTCAGTGATTATCGACTGATCGGGGTCGGTCGCCTGAGCGGCAACCGCATGCTCCTCGACCATGCCTTGTCGGGCCTGAGCTGGCGTCCGCAGTGGTTCTACGAAGTGCAACACTTGTCCACGTCGCTGGGGTTGGTCGAGGCGGGCCTGGGGGTCTCGGCAATGCCCAGCTTGGCAATGCCTGCCGGGGACCATCCAACCCTGGTCAGCGTGCCGCTGATCGAACCGGTGGTAAATCGATCGCTGGGCCTGGTCTATCGACGGGGTGCCTCGCTGTCCCCCGCCGCAGAGAAATTTGTCTCGATTCTGCTTGAGCAGTGGCCGCAGTGAGGCTTATTTAAAAGCTGCGCTGAACAGCGCAAACCGCTTCTATCGACCAGAAAAACCCCGGATTTCAAGGCGACTTCCGTTGCTTGATCCGGGATGCCTTCCTCATAGCATTTACCCTCTTCAGCCGGCCAAAACGCCAACATATTGGCGACTATTTTGACGAAACAACAAAAGTTAGAAATAGTGCCATTTTTCCGACAAAAGGCATCAATACGCCATTGCTGGGGGTCTGAACGAAGGCTCATCATCCGCCTGTCATTGCTACTCGTTTGGGCCCATCAGGGCTAACGCAGGACGCATCAATCGCATCGCTTCGATGGGAGCAACACAGGATGATGACCGTATACTTTGTGGTTATGGCGATTTGCAGTGGCAACGAAGGCTGTGTGGAAGAACGCAAGCCTGGACCTACCTATGCCACCAAAGAAATATGCATGGAAACGACCAGGGACATGGCGCCGCGCAAAGGCGTGAAATTCAAATGTCGCCGTGAGCGGTTGCTGGTGGTGCCCAATGAAATGCCCCACGCAGCCGGTCTCGAAAGCGTCGTCTCAACCGGCGCCAAAGGACAGCCCTAGGCCGTGCCAATTTGCGCGGGGAACGCTGGACAGATCGCCCCGTTACAGACGCTCAGACACTGCAAAAGAAGATGCACACAAAGCGTGAATCTGAACTACGGTACGCTCTTCAATCGTATCCGGAGATCAGCATGCTGAACGCTATAGCGCAAGATCACGTGGCACTCGTCAGTGGCGTTGGAAGTGAGATCGGAATAGGCATGGCCATCGCCCGCAGGCTTGGCGCAGCCGGCGCCAAATTGATCGTCACGGCGAGTAGCGCCCGCATCCTTGATCGAGTCGAAGACCTGCGCGCCGAAGGGTTCGAAGTCGAAGGGCGGGCCATCGACCTCACCGATGAAAATCAGGTGCGTGAGTTTTGTCTTTGGGCGGAATCCCTTTGGGGGCATGTCGACATACTGGTGAACAACGCGGGCATGGCCATGCAAGGAAGCCCGGAGACTTTTTCGGAATTGGCGAGCATGGATCTGCAGACGTGGAACCTTTCGCTGGCTCGAAACCTGACAACAGCCTTTCTTCTTACACGAGCTGTCCTGCCGGGAATGCAGGCGCGCCGTTACGGGCGCATTATCAATATCAGCTCCACGACTGGCACGCGATGCAGCAATCGCGGCGAAACGGCTTACAGCGCCGCGAAGGCTGCAATGGTCGGGATGAGCATGGGCCTGACGCTTGAAGTGGCCCAGCAGGGAATCACTGTGAACAGCGTCGCTCCCGGCTGGATCGCTACAGGATCGAGCACCCCCGAAGAAGCCCAGGCCGCACGGTACACACCGATGGGCCGGGCCGGACGTCCCGATGAAGTGGCCGCACTGGTTGCTTTCCTCGCGTCTCCAGACGCGAGCTACATCACCGGCGAAGTCATCGTGGTGGATGGCGGCAACTGTCTGGTCGAGAACAAGGCCGTTTAACCCAACCCTGCCGCCATGGCCTGAGGCCTCAGAGCTTGTGGCTACCCAGTGCCCGGTAGCGCTCCGGCGCTGCCTTGCGCAGTCGCGCCGCCAGGCACACCCCCACCAGCAGGGCCGCGGGGATGATGGCGCAGAGGGCATAGGACAGAACCTTGCTGGCCCCGGTGAGCACATCGAAATGAACCACTGCCAGGATCAACACCGCCAGTAGCGCCAGGCAGGATACGCCCGGCAGGATCCGTCCGCGCCAGAGACCGATCTTGAGTTCAGGATGACGCCGGAAGTAGGCCCATACGGCCGCCGAGGTCAGCGCCATCAACAAAATCACACAGAGGGTGGCCAGGTTCGAGAACCAGGCAAACAGCTGCAGGATCGGATCGGCATCCATGGCGGCAAAAATCAGCACGACCACGGCAGAGATCAGGCTCTGCAACACCGACCCCATATGGGGACTCTGGTGGACCCGATGGGTCGTACCCAACCGGCTCGGCAACAAACCGTCACGCCCGATGGCGTAGAAGTAACGGGCCGCTGCGTTATGAAAGGCCAGCAGCCCGGCATAGATACTGACCATGAACAGCACTCGGATAATCTGGGTCAGATACGGGCCGACAAAATGGTCGGACATGCCATAAATAAACGTCGTTGGGTCTTGCAAGGCCTGCAGCGTGGCGACGATTTTGTCCGCCCCTATGCCGACGACCATTGACCAGACCGACAGCGCGTAGAAACCACCGATCAGCAATACCGAGCAGTAGGTGGCAATCGGGATGGTCCGTTGCGGGTTCTTGGCCTCTTCGCCGTAGATAGTCGTGGCCTCGAAGCCGATAAAGGCGGCGAAACAGAACAGCACGCCGATTGAAGGCGTACCGCTGAACACATGGCGACTGCTGAACGAATCCAGGTTGATACCGCTGTCGCCACCGGTTTTGAGAATGGCGAAATCCAGGGTCAAGATGGCCAGGTATTCGGCAATCACCACAATCGAGAGCACCCGGGCAGACAGATCGATCTTGCGATAGCCGAGGATCGCGATACTGGCCATCGCCATCAGCGAGTAAGACCACCACGCCAGCTCCAGCCCAAACACGCTGGCCATCGTGCTACTCACCACGCCCCCGAACATACCGTAGAGTCCGATCTGGAGAATGTTGTAGGCGAACATCGCCAGCACCCCGGCGGCACCGCCAGCCAAACCACCCAAGCCGCGAGATGAGAAGGCATAAAAACCACCGGCATTGGTCACATGACGGGCCATGGTGGTATAGCCCACCGAGAAGGCCAACAACACCAGCAGCGTCAATATCAGCAGGGCCGGCGTGCCCGCACCGTTACCCAGCATGATGCCAATGGGAAAACCACCGGCGATGACGCTCAAAGGACTGGCGGCCGAAACCACGAAGAAGATGATGAAGCCGACACCCAAGGCACCGCGCTTCAACCCAGTCGAACTGTTGATCGGAACAGATACAGTCATTTTTTCTTGACCTTATTGTATGAGGCAGTCGCTGTAGGATCGGTGCAGTCAGCCGCTCACCATCACCGAATAGCTTGTCGCTCTTGTGCATGCTGGACCTGATCCTATGCCTCCCCGTGAACGCCCCGATATCCCAAATCGGTATCTCGTTCCAAACAGGCCAAGGCAACGACTCACTGCTGGGCGATACGCGCCGTCAGTTTCGCCGCCGCGCCAGTCACCAGCTCACACAGGTAGCTCTGCTGAAACGCACGGAACCGCTCGCTGTTCCCAACCAGGGTCATGCTTGCGAGGATTCGCTGCTTTTCGTCGAAGATCGGCGCCGCGACGCCACTGCGTCCCGGGTGCAGCTCGTTTTCGCTGATGCAGTAGCCCTGCTTGCGGATGGCGAGCAGGCTCTTGCTGAACGGCTTCCAGTCCAGCAATCGAGACTGGTTCGCGTGAGCGTCGTAGAGGCGTCGGATCTGGCGCGGCAGCAGATAAGCCAATACGACCCGAGAGGTCGCGCTGTGGAAAAGATCGATCGACCGCCCTCGGTCACCACCGACAGGGCCGGCATCCGAGCCACGCCGAATCAGCACGTTGACCACTGAGTCGCCATGCCACTCGCTGACCAGTGCATCCAGGCCGGTGTCGGCGACCAGTTTGTCGACCAGGTCCCGGCTGCATGCCAACAACGGATCGTAGTGGGTCATCTGATGCTCCAGCGCGACGATTCGCGGGCCGAGTGCGTAGCCGCGCGGCAATCGCTTCAACAAGCCCGCGTCACCGAGTTCGCGCAGATAGCGGTAGGCCGTGGCGGGCGCGTAGCCGAGCTCCCGGCAAATGATGTCCACATCGATGACCGGTTGTTCCGGACGAAACAGGTCGAAGACCATGAGCAGGCGGCGAAGACTATTCATCTTTTTCTACATCCTTGTGGCGTCAACGGCCGCCCGACACTGAGTGCAGCGGGCTGATGTTCAGGCATGGGCGCAACCGGGGATGGCTGCGCGCGTGGTATGGGATGGCAACTCGGCGAACAGCTCCTGGTACTCCGCCGCGAAATGGCTGAGGTGATAGAAGCCCCACTGGGCAGCGGCATCGCCAATCGAAAGATGCGACGCGGGGGTAGATATCAAGATTCGGCGCACACCGTTGAGCCTCACGGAGCGCAAGTAGTTCAGCGGCGTCGTCTCGGCAACCGAGCGGAAGCTGTTCTGCACGGTACGCCGGCTCACCTGGAGTCGCTGGCACAGCTCGTTCACGCTGGGCACGGTGATCATCTCTGCGGTCGCCAGACGGTGGCATTTCTCGACAATGAAGCTGCGCGTGGAGCTTGCGATGCGCTGCTGCTTATTGCAGGCCGGATCGGTCATGAGTTGCAGCAACTCACCGAGCATGGCCTGCTCCAACGCCGGATCATCCGCGCTGTCGAGCTCTTCGTGCGCCAGGGCCTGGGAGAACACCGCCAGCAATCGGCGGCGAGCATGGGCGAAGCGCTGACTGGAAACCCTGATCACCGGTTGACGCAACAACTGGCTGATTTCCTTGGCCGACGTCGTTTGCGCCAACGCCTGCTCGAACCATTCACGTTCGAACGTGATGGACAGTAGCTCCATGCCCATCGGCATATGGAACATGAACTCCTCGCCACCATGGAGAAAGAACAGGCTGCTGTCGTCCACTTCCCGCCCCTGCATCCGCGTCGAACCCGGGACGGTGACCGGCACCGCGAAGCACATCCTGCCCCGGGGGGCCACGCCGTGCTGCACGACACGCTGGTTAATCTGCTCGCGAAAAACGTGGCATCGCGCAGTGGTCAACTGCATGAGCGAACTCTCGGCCAAACCGGCGGTTAACTGGTTGTAGTCCTGGTTCCACTCCTGGATGGTGGCGGCATGGACATGAATGTCTCGAAAATGGCTTATGCTCTGATTTCTCATAATGCGCGAAAGCCTCTGCAAATATTATTGTTTTTAGGTCGCTTTCCCGTGTGATATTCGCACATAGATAAAATATTGCACAATTCTCTGACGAACAGTCAATCCACTGGAGCTCGCGTTCGGGGCGGTCCACCCATGTGCCGATTCGGGCTACCGGCCAGGAGCACGCCACGAGGATGATCGGCACACTGAAACCGACATTCTGAGAGGCCGTCATGAGCGAAACCAAACTTGAATCCCTGCACTTCGCGGATGCCCCGCGGATTACCTCCGGCACCGTGCCTGGTCCCAAGACCCGCGAGGCCCTGGCGTTGTCGGAGCGCACCGAGTCGATGGCGCGCGGCGGCGGACGCATGCCCGTGGCCATGGACCGTGCGTTTGGCGCGACCTTCAAGGACCCGGACGGCAACACCTACATTGACCTGTCCGCAGGCGTGGGTGTCAGCAGCGTAGGCCGCTGCCACCCGAAGGTGGTGCAGGCCATCCGCGAACAGTCCGAGGTGCTGATGCATGCCTTGGAAGTCAATAGCACCCGGCGCACCGAACTGGCAGCCAAGCTCTCCGAGATCGCACCCGACGGTTTGCGTGGCGACTGCATCACGTTCTTCACGCAAAGCGGCAGCGATGCGCTGGAGGCCGCCATCAAGTTTGCCAAGCGCATCACCGGGCGGCACCAGATCATCGCCTTCCACGGTGGCTACCACGGCGTGTGGAACGCTTCGGGTTCCCTGACCACAGGCACGGCCTACCGCAAGGGCTATGGCGCCCAAATGGGCGGCGTCATTCACGCCCCCTACCCTTATGCCTACCGTTTTCCCTTTGACACCACTCACAAAAGCGCCGAGCAGATCGCCGGCGAATACGTGGACTACCTGCTGAACACGCCCTACACCGCTGCCGATGACGTGGCCGCCGTGATCGTGGAACCGGTGCAGGGCGAAGGCGGCTACGTGCCCCCTTCGGCAGAGTTCCTGCAACTGTTGCGCAAGGCCTGCGACCGCAGCGGCACGCTGTTGATCGTTGATGAAGTGCAGTCCGGCGCAGGGCGCACCGGCAAGATGTGGGCAGTCGAGCACTCCGGCGTCAAGCCCGACATGCTCACCTTCGGCAAGGGCATCGGCAGCGACCTGCCGATGGCCGGCCTGATCATGCGTTCGGACCTGGCGGCCGCGATTCCTGACGGCTCGATGCCCAATACCTTCGCCGCCAACTCGTTGTCCGCGGCAGTGGCGCTGACCAACATCAGCATCCTGCAAGACCCGGAGCTCGATCTGCTCAACCGTGCCCACGCGCTGGGGCTGGAGGCGCAGGAACGCATCCGCGGATTCCACAGCCCGTTGGTGGGTGAAGTACGCGGCCGCGGCCTGATGATCGGTATCGAGCTGGTGGAAGACCCGGTCACCAAGGCCCCCCTGGAACCCCAGAAGATCGGCCAGCTCATGGGCTACCTGTTGAACCACGGTGTGCTGATGATTCCCTGCGGTCGCTACAGCAATGTGATGCGGGTCATGCCCTCGCTGACGATCTCACGCTCGCTGTTCTTCAAGGCCCTGGACATCTTTGGCGACGCCTTGGCTTCCCTCAAGGCATGAGGCGAGCAGCCCCGACCCTTCCCTATCACACAGGCTCCCATATGAATCAGCACTTGAATCACTTCATCCAAGGCGCGTCCTTCGAAGCCTCCGACGGTCGTCGCATACCCCTCATCAACCCCGTGACAGAACAGGCATACGGCAGCTCCGCACGCGGCACGGCCGAGGACGTGGACCGTGCCGTGAGCGCGGCGCTCACCCAACTCGAGCGTGGCGCCTGGAGCCAGCTTGACGGCGCTCAGCGCGCTCGACTGCTGTCGAAACTGGCTGACCTGGTCGAACGCGACAGCGAATTGCTGGCCGACCTGGACGCCAACGCCATCGGTCGCTCACCGCTCGAACCGCGCCGGATGGACCTGCCCAACGCGATCGCCAACCTGCGCGCCGCCGCCGGCTGGGCCAACCAGCTCGAGGGGCGCACCATTCCCACCGGTGGCTACTTCGGCGCCAAGACCCTCTCGTACACGATACGCGAGCCGGTGGGCGTGGTCGGCGCCATCGTGCCCTGGAACTCACCGCTGATGATCACGGTGTGGAAGCTCGCCGCGTTGCTGGCAGCAGGCTGTACCGTGGTCATCAAGCCTTCGGAAGAAACCCCGCAGTCAGCCCTGCACCTGGCGGCGCTGGCCCAGGAAGCGGGCTTCCCTGACGGCGTGATCAACGTGGTCACCGGCTACGGCAACGAGGTGGGTCGCGCGTTGTGCGAACACCCGCACGTCGCCAAGATCAGCTTCACCGGCAGCCCCGAGGCTGGACGCGAGATCCAGCGCACCGCCGGCGTGCTGTTCAAGCGCGTGGCACTGGAGCTGGGCGGCAAGAGCCCACAGATTGTCTTCGACGACGCCTCCTTCGAGGACGCGCTGCGCGGCTGCGCGCTCGGCCTGTTCGTCAACCAAGGCCAGATCTGCGCAGCGGGCTCGCGCATCCTGGTACACCGCAGCCTCGCCGATCGCTTCGCCGCGGCGCTTGCCGATGCTGCCCGTGCGGTCAAGGTGGGCGATCCCCGGCAACCCGACATACAGATGGGGCCGGTGGCCAAGAAAGCGCAATTCGATCGCGTCAACCGCTACATCCAGCTGGGCATCGACCAAGGCGCCTCGCTACTGGCCGGCGGTGTATCGAGCCCTGAACAGGGCTGGTTTGTCCAACCGACGATCTTCGCCAATGCCCGCAATGACATGGCGATCGCCCAGGATGAGATCTTCGGGCCCGTCGGCACAGTGATCACCTTCGACAGCGAAGATGAAGCGGTCGCCCTGGCCAACGATTCCACCTACGGCCTGGCGGCCACGGTCTGGACCGCCGACCTGGTGCGAGCGCACCGCGTAGCCGCTGCGGTAAAGGCTGGCGCCGTGGGTATCAACTGCTGGAGCCCGCTGGACGCCAACCTGCCCTGGGGTGGCGTCAAGGCCAGCGGCATTGGCCGTGAGGGCGGGTTTGGCGGCGCGTTGGCCTACACCGAGGAGAAGGTCATCACCGTCCTGCTGCCGACCTGAAAAACAATCACTGCACCGACCACCCTCGAGGCCTTGTGTCGCCGAGGGTGGTATTGAACCGTGCATTTTCGATGTCTTGATGATCAATGAAGAGGCTGCGATGAACGCCATAAAACAAGCGACAATTGATCGGTACCCAGCATCCCTGCGAGTTTTGCACTGGGTACGCGCCGTGCTTATCGCCGGCCTCCTCTGGGTCGGCTGGCATATGACCGGCATGGACGATGAAGTGGCGAGCAAGTACGAGCTTTATTACCCATGGCACAAGTCCTTCGGAGTGCTGGCGTTTCTGCTGGTGCTGGTGCAAATCGCCTTGCGTTGGCGCGCCCCCAGACTCCCGTTGCCGCCGGAAACATTGGCCGCCCATGAGCGGTTTTTGTCACGCCTGGTGCAACGTTCCATGTACGTACTGATCGTCGCCGTACCGCTGATGGGCTACTCGATGTCCAGCACCTACACAATGAGCGACGGCGTGTTCTTTTTTGGCGTCAACCTGCCCGAGCTCCTTCCGAAAAATGACGATTGGTTCGTCGTCTTTCAATGGTTGCACAAGGTGCTCGCCTATACCCTGCTCGGGCTGATCGTGTTGCATGTCGCGGGCGCCCTCAAGCACCGGGTCTTCGACCGCGACCCTCGCAACGACGTCCTGCGCCGCATGCTGTGATTGGATGAGGCTGCGTTTTACCGTACGCCGAGTCATCAATGCCTGGGCATTTGACTGCCCGGGCCTTTTACATCGCGCTTTTGCCTTGCCGAGTCAGGGTTCGCAACGCGGCTCGATTGAGGCAACCGAGGCGTACGCAGCAACAGACCGACTTCCTCTGCGCTGACCGCTTTGCTGAACAAGAAGCCCTGGATTTCATCGCAGCCGTTTTCATACAGGAACGTTCGCTGTTCTTCAGTTTCGACACCTTCGGCAATGACCTTGAGGTTCAGTTTGTGCCCCAACGAAATCACGGCGGTGGCAATGGCTTTGTCGTTCTCGTTGTCGGGCAGGTCGCGCACGAAAGACTGATCGATCTTGAGTCTCGCGATCGGGAAGGTTTTCAATGCGGCGAGGCTGGAGTACCCGGTGCCGAAGTCGTCGATCGAGAGGCTGATCCCCATCGATTGCAGCTCCTTCATTTTGCTGATGGCTTGCTGAAGGTCTTGCATGATCAGACTTTCGGTCAGCTCCAGCTCAAGGTACATCGGGTCCAGCCCGGCTTCTTGCAGGGCATGCCTCACCCGGTCGATCAGGTTCCTTTCGATGAACTGGCGTGCTGAAATATTCACCGACATGGTGATCGGCGGCCAACCCGCATCCTGCCAGGCTTTGTTCTGTCTGCACGCGGCATGAATCACCCAGTCACCGATGGGCACGATCAACCCGGTTTCTTCGGCCTGCGGAATGAATTTGATTGGAGACACCATGCCGAGCTCGGGGTGCTGCCAGCGGATCAACGCCTCTACGCCGATAATCCGGCCCGAATGCAAATCCACCTGTGGCTGATACAACAGGAGGAACTCGTCATGGTTGAGCGCGTTTCGAAGCCCGTCTTGCATGGCGAGCTTGCCCTGGACCTTGTTATTCATCTCGCTCGTATAGAACTGGTAGCTGTTGCGACCCAGTTCCTTGGCCCGGTACATGGCGGCGTCCGCGTTGCTGAGCAATGTATCGGTATCGCTGCCGTCGGCGGGATAGCAGGCCAACCCCATGCTACAGGTGACGTGAAGTGTATGTCCGCCGAGCTGGATCGGCTGCAGGATGGCTTCCTGGATTTTGTGTAGGGCCGGGGTCACGCCGTCGAGGTCTGATGGCTGATCGAACAGGACGATCACAAACTCATCGCCACCCAGCCGCACGACAGTATCGGTGCGGCGTACACACCCCTGCATGCGCTGGGCGACGGTTTTCAGCAGTTCGTCTCCTGCGCTGTGCCCAAGGCTGTCATTGACCAGTTTGAACTTGTCCAGATCAAGAAACACCACCGTCACCAGACGGTTATAGCGCTGGGCATAAAGTATGGCCTGCTTGAGACGGTCTTCGAGCAGCGTGCGATTGGGTAATCCGGTCAGCGCATCATGGTCACCCATGTAACGAATGCGCTTTTCCGTCAGTTGCCGTTCTATCGCAATGCCGGCAAGCGGTGTGGCCATGTCGATCAGCCGCGCCTCGAACGCGCTTGGGCTGCGTACGGTGCTGGAATACAAGGCAAACGTACCCAATACCTTTCGCTCATGGGACAAAATCGGCGTCGACCAGCATGAGCGAATGCCATAGAGTGCTGCGATCGAGCGGTATTCCTCCCACAGCGGATCCAGCTCGATATCCGTGACGATGACCGGTTCTCGTCGATACACCGCGGTGCCGCATGAACCGACGTTCGGACCGATCGCAATCCCGTCGATAATCTCGTTGTAGGCTTTCGGCAAACTGGGCGCAGCCCCGTGTAGCAGGTGCTTGCCCTCTTCATCCAGTACCAGGATCGACACCCTTATCCCTTTCAGCTGGGACTCGACCAGGTGAGCCAGGCTCTCGAGGACTTCTGCCAGCTCGGTGCTCCTGGCGATCAGCTCCAGGACATGACCCTGCCCGGCCCGGATGATGGCTTCTTGCTCCAGTCGATTGTTTTGCACAGCGAGCCGCTCGGTGGCGATGCTCAGTTGGACGGTTTTTTTTTCCAGCTGAATTCGGTCCTTGAGGAACTGATTCACCGCGCGAGCCATGTTGCCGATCTCGTCCTTCCCATGTTCGGCCATCATCAAATGGGTTTTTTCCGTATGTTCCTGACGCAATTGCCGGCTTATTTCATTCAGGCGTACGAGCACATGACGGCCCATGAAAACCCGGGTCACGAACCAGGCGAACACCAGGCTGGCGCCCAACATGATCAGTACCCATTGCTGGCTACGATTCGAGGCCTCGACCAGGCGCTGCACGGCTTCGCGATAGTCTTCGGTGTAAGCGCTGGATTGAGTACGGGCCACCGTCACCAGAACCCCTGCCTCATTCTTCAGTTCCTCATTAAAGCGCTGTATGACGTTGTGCTGATTGATGAGCCTCAAGCGCTGGGAAAAGAGATCGGACGTCACCCCATCAGCGTCGGGTAACTTGCCTGCGGCCTGTGACAGGTGTGCATATCGGATCCGCAGCCGTTGCACGGCATCACTGTCGACAGCCTGCGGCAGCTCGAAAAGTAACACCGCCAGTTCCAGGTTGGCCCGGGTCTGGGTCGCGGTTAACCGGGCAGTCTGATCCTTCAGGGTTTGCTCGAACGTGACCTCGGTTTGCAGCAGGCTTTCTCGCAACTGCGCAACGATGTTGGCGGTATTGCGGAACATCTGACTCGACTGATGCATGTCGAGTATCGCCACGCCACTGTTCGCGGCAGTCAGCTGCTGCACCAATTGATCGAGGGCTTCAAGCTGTTCGACGGTCGCCGCATAGCTTGAGCGCAGGGTGTCAGGGGAGCGGGTTGTCAGGAGCTGATCGGTCTGGCGTTCGATCAACGAAGTACGATGCAGCATGTCTTGCCCATTTTGCATGCGAACCAGTCGTTCATCCGTCAGCTGGCGGGTGGCGCTGTTTGACGTGCGCAGCGCGTAGACCGCCGTTGCACCACCCGCCAGGATCAGCAGCGCCAGCGTCAGAAACGCCAGTGTGAACTGTGCGCGGAGCGATTGCGGCAATAGCCGGCGATACTGCCTTGCGAGCCGGGAAGTCACGTTCAAATTCAGGGATTCCATAGGTGCCGATAGATGTCTCGATAGCCATTGTCAGGGTCGTACTGAAATTTTTCCCCGCCGTCGAAGGCGATATTGTCGGCATTGACCAGATGAACCGGCGCAACGAAGCCGCTCACCGGCAGCCCTGCAAACAACCGGTTCAATTCATCCATCAGTTGCCAGCCATGCAAGTTGAGCGGCTCGGCCACGGTGACGGTCTGGTAGGTTTTTGCCTGTATGCGCAAGAAAGCCGAAGCGCTGCCATCACCGGCAGACAACAGGCTGAGGCCGTCACTGGGTATTGCGGCGCTGGTCAATGAGGCAATCGAGTAGTCGAAATAGATATCGTTGATGGCCAACGTGTGGGTCCAGCGCTTGCCATGGCGCTGAAGCAACTCCTTGGTGATCGCCGGCATCTTCTCGCTACTTTCGGAGATCGCGACATCGCGCACTTCCAGCAACGTACATTCCCGACAGGCCCGAATGACGTTTTCCATGGCCTTGGCTTTCGCCATGGCGATGCTGTACTTGGAGTCGGTCAGGATGACCACCCCGGCGTGTCCGTTTGACTGTGCCACTGCTGCCATGGCCGTGAGGCGAGCCACTTCGAGCGGGTCAGTCGTAACGTTCATCGCCACCGGCGTGTCGTCAATCGGCCCGGGGCGTACCCCGGCGTGCCAGCCCACCACCGGCACCTCCTTGTTGGCAAAGAGGGTCAGCGCCGCCTTGTTCTCAAGGGCATCGGAGCCGCACAGAATGAGGCCGTCGGGTTTCGCGGCCAAGGCATCGGAAAAAGCCTTTGCGCGCCCGGCCGATGAGCCGGCGCCATCGAATATCTTCAGCGTCCAACCCATCGCCTTGGCGGCCTCGCGAGCGCCCTGCGCCACCCCGACAATGCCTCCGTTTCGCAAATCCTCTGCGACAAGGGCGATGCTCTTGCCCCGCGGCGCTTGCGGGCCGGATTCAGGACCGCTCCAGCGAACGGCTCCGAGGCTGGCCCTGGAAACCATTTCCTGTGCTTGAATCACCGTAACCGTGGCGTTTTCTCCACCCGCGGCGGTGGGCAGGCTCTGGCCGTACCCCGGAGATGCCGTGACAAGGCAGAAAACCGTCATTGAAACCATCCAAAGTGGCCAGGGCCTGAGTAACCAGGGCCTGACCAGACAGGTTCGATGACCGCATGGAATGCCGGGTCCGGAGCCGATAGCGCGATCATGGTCTGGCATGGCGTCCCTTTTTGCCAAGAGTGCAGTGTTACGAAAGGATAGTCGGTTCTGCTGTCATCTGGTTTTTTGTGGGTAAAGTACAACTGAGGAGCCAGAAACGTCCCGTCCAGTGGCATGCCTGGGTTGAGCTTCAGTCCGTCAGGTTCTCACTCTGCAGCACTCAAATTTTTCCATAGGCCGTCGATACATTGCCTACTTCGGACGTCCAGGGAATGACGACATGACCGTTTCTTTTAGCGCTACGTTTACCCAGCCATCAGCCACTCAACTGCGCCAAACCAGCCAACCATTGACCGCGAAGACGCTCAGTGAAGACCTGCTGAAAACGTCGGTTAACATCAATCCGGCGGCGATCTACCATCCGGTCAATGAAACCCCAGTGCCGATCCCGACAACGGAATCGATCGAGAGCATGATCGCTCGGACCCAGTCGCCGGACTTCCCGCAAATTGCCGCGCAACACAAAAACGCCCATCAATCGCTGAAATTTGCTTTCGAAGAGTTCCAGTCAGCATTGGCCTACACCTATCCGGATCTGGCCGACAAAAAATTTGGCTTCACCATTGAAGCGGATGGCAACCTCAAGGCCCTCGACAGTTCAGGCCAGCTCAGCGCTGCCGACATGGATCGGCTGAACCAACTGCTAAATGCCTCCAGTGCGTTGCAATCGGCAGCGAGCAGTTACCGCGATGCCTCCATTGACTTGGTGGCCGCCGACGCTACGTGGGGTGGCAACTTCACGGGTGGGTACATCCTGAACAAGGACAACTTCGCCAACACCATCGATCTGGGTGCCTTGTTCCTCAAAAAAGGGGCAATGCCAAACGCTGAGACTCTGAACGGTTTCTTCTCTTCTCAGTTGTGGAGTAAAGGTGAGCGGATGACGCATGAAACAGTCACGCAGATGACTGAGCGCAGCGCCAGTGTGGTCGACGTCACGGTCTGATTTTTTCAGGGCATCTCCACAGCTCCAAATAGTTAGTAGTTCCTCATGAAAAAGGTATTCCTGGATACGGGCGCCAGCTCGCCGAACGCGAGGGTTGGCGCCGCTCGTTCAGTGGCTGACTATCCGTGTTCGTATTTCACTTGCAGATGACGGCTCGTTCCTGCGCTGTCCATTGATTCTCGAACGGGCATGACCAGCTTCATCAACAGAATAAAATCTGTCCAAATCCAAGAATAACCAACTGTTTTTTTAAAGGTTTTTAAATAACCAGAAAAATCAAGATTGAAGAATCTGGTTCGACCAGCCAAACAACACATGGACAGTAAGACGCGCCGGACCAATGATGTAAGTCAGCTGTATCCGGAAACGGACCTCTAATAAAAACAACTGAGCGTCGTCCACCGACTATGAACATTCTCTACGATGAACGCGTTGACGGTGTCCTGCCCGACGTCGATAAAAACGCCCTGCTGCAGGCCCTGCAAACCCAGTGGCCCGATCTGGAAATCCTGCATCAGCGCGAAGAACTCAAGCCGTACGAATGCGACGGACTCTCCGCCTATCGCACCACGCCAATGCTGGTGGTGCTGCCGCGCCACATCGACCAGGTCCAGGGCGTGCTCCGGCTCTGCCATGAACGGCAGGTACCGGTCGTCGCCCGCGGTGCGGGCACGGGTTTGTCCGGCGGTGCATTGCCGCTGGAAAAAGGTGTGCTGCTGGTGATGGCGCGCTTCAACCACATCCTCCACATCGACCCCGCCGCCCGCACCGCCCGCGTCCAACCAGGCGTTCGTAACCTGGCGATTTCCCAGGCCGCCGCACCGTTTGGCCTGTACTACGCGCCAGACCCCTCCTCCCAGATTGCCTGTTCGATCGGCGGTAATGTGGCGGAGAACGCCGGCGGCGTACATTGCCTGAAGTACGGACTGACCGTGCACAACCTGCTCAAGGTCGACATCCTCACCGTCGACGGCGAGCACCTGACGCTGGGGTCCCAGGCCCTCGACTCACCCGGTTTCGATCTGCTGGCGTTGTTCACCGGTTCCGAAGGTATGCTTGGGGTGATCACCGAGGTCACGGTCAAACTGCTGCCCAAGCCACAAACCGCCAAAGTACTGCTAGCGGCCTTCGATTCCGTCGAAAAGGCTGGCCGCGCAGTGGGTGACATTATTGCCGCGGGCATCATCCCGGGCGGCCTGGAAATGATGGACAACCTGGCCATTCGCGCCGCCGAAGACTTCATCCACGCCGGCTACCCGGTCGACGCCGAAGCCATTCTGTTGTGCGAACTCGATGGTGTGGAAGCCGACGTCCATGATGACTGCGACCGCGTGCGCCAAGTGCTGGAGCAGGCCGGCGCCACCGAAGTGCGCCAGGCTCGCGACGAGGCCGAACGTGTGCGTTTCTGGGCCGGGCGCAAGAATGCCTTTCCGGCGGTGGGCCGCCTCTCGCCGGATTATTACTGCATGGACGGGACGATCCCGCGCCGGGAACTGCCCGGTGTGCTGCAGGCGATCGCGGCGTTATCAGCCGAGTACGACCTGCGCGTGGCCAACGTTTTCCACGCCGGCGACGGCAACATGCATCCACTGATTCTGTTCGATGCCAATCAACCGGGTGAACTCGATCGCGCCGAAGCCCTGGGCGGCAAGATCCTCGAATTGTGCGTGAAGGTCGGCGGCAGCATTACCGGTGAACACGGTGTGGGCCGCGAGAAAATCAATCAGATGTGCGCGCAGTTCAACAGCGATGAGCTGACCGTGTTCCATGCCGTCAAGGCGGCGTTCGATCCGAGCGGGTTACTCAACCCGGGCAAGAATATTCCGACACTGCATCGCTGCGCCGAGTTTGGTGCCATGCACGTGCATATGGGTCAGATGCCCTTCCCTGAATTGGAGCGTTTCTGATGCGCAGCGAACACGATATCGATGACAGCGCAGCGCTGCTGGAGCAGGTCAACCAGGCGCTGGAAAACGCCACCCCGCTGCGCATCCAGGGTTCCAACAGCAAGGCGTTCCTGGGGCGCAGCGTGGCGGGTGAAGTCCTCGACACCCGCTCCCATCGGGGCATCGTCAGCTACGACCCGACCGAACTGGTGATCACCGCTCGCTGCGGCACGCCATTGGCACACTTGTCTGAAGTGCTGGACGCGTCGCAGCAGATGCTGCCTTGCGAACCGCCCTCCTTCGGTGACGACGCCACGGTGGGCGGCATGATTGCCTGCGGACTCTCGGGGCCGCGACGCCCTTGGTCAGGATCGGTCCGCGACTTCGTCCTCGGGACGCGGGTCATCACCGGCCAGGGCAAGCATCTGCGCTTTGGCGGCGAGGTCATGAAGAACGTCGCCGGCTACGATCTGTCGCGCTTGATGGCCGGCAGTTACGGCTCGCTGGGCGTGGTGACCGAAGTGTCCCTCAAGGTCCTGCCAAAACCACGGCAAGCGTTAAGTATCAGCCTGGAGATGGACACCGATCGTGCCTTGCTACGCCTGGCGGAATGGGGGCAGCAACCGCTGCCGATCAGCGCCGCCTGTCACGACGGCCAGCGCCTGCACCTGCGGCTCGAGGGCGGCGAAGGCTCGGTGGCGGCGGCCCATGACCGTTTGGGTGGGGACTTGCTAGACGCTTCGTACTGGCAAGACCTGAACGAGCATCGATTGAGTTTCTTCGATGAGAGTCAACCGCTCTGGCGCCTTTCCTTGCCGCAGAACGCACCCCGACTGTCGTTGCCGGGCGTTCAATTGATCGATTGGGGCGGCGCCCAGCGCTGGCTCAAATCCGACGCCGAAGCGCCCCTCATTCGCGCGATCGTCGAAGAGGTCGGCGGACATGCGACCTGCTACAGCCATGGCCTGATCGACAGTCCATTCCAACCACTGCCCGACGCGCTGATGCGCTACCACCAGAATTTGAAACAACAACTCGATCCACGGGGCCTCTTCAACCCCGGTCGCCTGTACGCGGAGCTTTGAACCATGCAGACCACCTTGAGCGAAGAGGCCCGTCAACTGCCCCGTGCCGCAGAAGCCGAAAGCATTCTGCGCAGTTGCGTGCACTGCGGTTTCTGCAACGCCACCTGCCCGACCTATCAACTGCTGGGCGATGAACTGGATGGCCCGCGGGGGCGTATCTACCTGATCAAGCAGGTGCTCGAAGGCAATGAAGTGACCCGCAAGACCCAGGAGCACCTGGATCGTTGCCTGTCGTGCCGCAATTGCGAAACCACCTGCCCCTCCGGCGTCGACTATCACAACTTGCTGGACATCGGCCGGGCGGTGGTCGATGCGGCCGTCCCGCGCCCACTCGGCCAACGCCTATTGCGCGAGGGATTGCGCGGCGTCCTGCCCAATCCGGGGCTGTTCAAAGGGCTGCTGAGCAGTGGCCAGGTTTTCCGCGCATTACTGCCCAACACGCTGCAAGTCAAATTACCGCGCAACGTGTATCCGGCAAAACCACGCCCGACCACCCGCCATACCCGGCAAGTGCTCATGCTCGAAGGCTGCGTGCAACCAAGCCTGTCGCCCAATACCAACGCGGCCGCCGCACGCGTACTGGATCGACTTGGGATCAGCGTCACCCCGATTCGCGAGGCCGGTTGTTGCGGTGCGCTGGACTATCACCTGGACGCTCAGGCCGCCGGCCTCGCTCGTGCCCGCCGCAACATCGATGCGTGGTGGCCGAGCATTGAAAGCGGTGCCGAGGCCATTGTGCAAACCGCCAGCGGCTGCGGTGCCTTCGTCAAAGACTATGGCCACCTGCTCAGCACCGACCCGGCGTATGCCGACAAGGCAAAAAGGGTCAGCGCCCTGGCCAAGGATCTGGTTGAAGTACTGCGCGACGAGCCGCTGGATAAACTCGGCGTGCACAGCGACCAGCGCCTGGCGTTCCATTGCCCTTGCACTTTGCAGCATGCGCAAAAACTCGGGGGTGCCGTTGAAGCCATTCTGACAAGCCTGGGATTCAACCTGACCGCTGTTCCCGACAGCCACCTGTGCTGCGGCTCGGCGGGCACTTATTCGCTGACGCAACCCGAACTGTCTCGGCAACTGCGCGACAATAAGCTCAATGCGCTGGAAAGCGAGCACCCCGAAGTCATTGTCACCGCCAATATCGGCTGCCAGACCCACCTCGACGGCGCGGGCCGAACCCCTGTCAGGCATTGGATCGAACTGGTCGAAGCCGCGTTGCCTGAGTGACGTCGCGAAGTGAGCAGCGAGGCGTCGCCCTTGGAAAGTCGACCGTAGACCCCGGTCGACTCACAGGACCGCTGGCGATCAACCCGCGGCGATGACGGTGATTTCCACCAACAGGTCCGGGGCCGCGAGACGCGATTCGACGGTGGCGCGCGCCGGTGCATGGCCTTCCGGGGCCCACGCGTCCCACACCTCGTTCATACCGGCGAAATGGGCTTGGATATCCGACAGCCAGACTTGGGCGCTGAGGATGCGGGTCTTGTCCAGGCCAGCCTGGGCCAGGTAGCTATCGATTTTGGCCAGCACCTGGGCGGTCTGGCCCTTGATGTCCTGGGTCCGGTCAGTGGCCGTCTGGCCGCCAAGAAAGGTGAAGCCATTGCATTGAACGACGCGGCTCATGCGTTGATTGGTTTCGATCCGGGTGATGTCCAGCATGTGAACTCCTTAGTGTTGCGACAGGGTTGAGGTGGGTTGGACGATTGAAGCCGTCGCAGTGGCGGCGGCCTCGAAACGATCGATGGCGAAGGGTTCCAGGGAGATGTCCGAGTGCTCGCCCAGAATAAGCTGGGCCAGGCGTTTGCCGGTGCCAGGGCCCATCTGAAAGCCGCTGCCACAAAAACCGAATGAGTAACTGAGGTTGCTGGCTTTGCGACTGGCCCCTATCACCGGGAGGTCATCGGCGGTAAAGGCTTCAACGCCGGCCCAGACACGGTTGATGCCCAGGTGTCGCAGATGGGGGAACAAGTCGGTGACCGTGCGCGCGCTGCTGCCCAGGCGGGTCATGTCCACTTCGCCATGGCGCGAGAGAAAATCCAGCGACCCGATCAGCTTGCCACCAATCACTACGGTGCCGTTGGCAAACTGCTTGAACGACAAAGCCCTGGTCGTAGCGCCCAACACTGGGACACAGAACGGCGCGACCCGATGGGTGACCATCAACATCAGGCCTTCGGGATGCACCGGAACCGGCTCGCCAACCTGGGCCGTCAGGTCGGCGGCCCAGGCCCCTGCCGTCACCACCAGATGTTCGGCACTGAAACAGCCACCAGGCGTGTGCACTCGCCATCGAGAGCCGGTTTGCTCGATCCGCTGTGCCGGGGTGTTTTCGTGGATCCGTACACCGAGTTTCTGCGCAGCCAGGCGAAACGCAGTGACGGTCTTGTAAGGCACCGCGTACCCATCGCCCTTGACCCAGATGCCGCCCGCCACATGCCGGGAAATACTCGGCACTTTCTCGAACACCTGGTGCTGGTCGATCAGCACTTCATGGGTGAAACCCAACGCCTGGAGGTGTTCGACCCGCAGCCGACACTCCAGCAGCTCCGCCGTGCTCTCCGCCAGCTTGAGCTGGCCGCTGGGAACAAAACCGCCGTCGTCGCCCAAGGTGCTCTCAAGGTCATGCCAAAGCTCCCGCGAGGCCAGGGCCAGTGGAATTTCCGCGGCGTGGCGCCCCAGGGTGCGTACCCCTCCGGCGTTCACGCCAGAGGCGTGGCGACCGCAATACTCCGCTTCCAGCACCGCCACCTTGACGCCAGCTTGGGCGAGGAATAACGCAGTGCTCAGGCCATGGATGCCGCCGCCGATGACCAGCACGTCCGTCACACGCCCGCTCGCCTCACTCACCGGCCAACTCTCCCAGGGTGATGGGTTTGATCGGCGGTCGAATCCGGTAATACCCGACCTCGGCCGCCGACACACCACGGGCCTTGGCGATGACTTCAGTCACCGTCAGGCCGCACATGCGCCCCTGGCACGGTCCCATGCCACAACGGCCAAAGGCCTTGGCCTGGTTCGGACCTGCGCAGCCCAGGGCGACGAAACCGCGCAGCTCACCTGCCGTGACTTCCTCGCAACGGCAGACCATCACCTCGTCGGCGGGGATACGGTTTTGCTCCTTTGGCTGATACAGCGCATCGAGAAAGGGCCGGATCCGCAGGTTGGCCGCCAGTTTCAGGCGCAACCGGCGAGCCTCGTCATCACGTTCCGAGAGGCCGATCGACTTGAGCCGCGCGGCAATCCCCAGCGCCGCCAGTTGCCCCTGCAACGCCGCTGCCTGGGCCCCACCGATACCCGCTCCGTCTCCAGCGACATAGACCCCCGGCACATCCAGCTCCCCCCACGGATCGCTGACCGGGGTGAAACACAGCTGCTGCGGGTCCCATTCATGGCGGGCGCGCAATGCCTGGCTGAATTGGATGTTCGGCACCACGCCTTGATGCAGCAGCACGCAGCGCGTGGCGATGCGTTGCGCCTTGCCGGAAACACTGAATGTCAGGGCTTGCGCCGCCTGCTCGCCTTCGATTGCCAAGTCTTCGGCACCGCTGTGGTGAGCAATACCGGCAGCACGCAAACTGCGCATCAACTCCAACCCCTTGCGCAGGTACGGCCAGGCACGCAAGGCCGCAAACAAATGGCGTCGGGCGCGCCAGTAATCTTCTGGCCGCGTGGTGTCGACCAGGGCCTTGATCGTTACACCGGCCCGCAGGTACTGCCAGCCAAGCAGGTACAACAGCGGGCCGCAACCGGCCAATACCACCGGCTCGCTCGGTGCCAGGCCTGAGCTTTTCAACAGGATCTGCGCAGCGCCGACGCTCATCACGCCGGGCAGGGTCCAGCCGACAATCGGAAACGGCCGTTCCATGGCGCCCGTAGCCAACAGCACGGCCTTGGCGTCCAGCGTATACAGGCGGCCTTCACGCAGATAACTGACCTGACGCTCCCGGGTCACTTGCCACACCGATGCACCTTTCTCATAACGCACGCTCGAAGCGGCCAGGGCCTGGACCCATTCATTGCCCTGGGCATAATCGGGCCCCAGCAAATCCCGCCGTGACAGGGGTGCCAGGCTGATGCCCCGATAGATCTGCCCGCCCGGGCTCCCCTGCTCATCCAGCAACACCACCTGCAAGCCCAACCCGGCCAACCGCGTCGCCGCAGCCATGCCGGCCGCGCCCGCCCCAATCACCACGACCTCGACGCTTTCAGGGTTCATGACTGCACCTCCACGGCCTGGACATTCATCGGTTGATAGATCAGATCCCGCGCGCCCTCCTGGGAGTGGATACGCATGCCGTCAGCCACTTCGATCAGGCAGCTTTGGCGGTTCGGGACGCCGTCGATCTCCACCAGGCATTCGAAGCACACGCCCATCATGCAGTATGGCGCGCGGGGCGATTCACTGACCGGGGTGGCGCGAAAGCGATTGATACCGGACATCAGCAAGGCAGCGGCGACACTCACACCGGCGGGCACGTTCAGCGGTTGATCGTTGAACGTCAGGCTCACCGTCCGCGTCGCCCTGACCTCGCTGGTGATCGGTTGAAACAGCGGATCAGTGGGCATGTGAAAACACCTTGTCAGTTAGAAAACGGTCTCCGGAAAACACCTCCAGCTCCTCAGGCGGTGGCCCGCCCATGATCCACGGCGCGATGCGCAGGGCATGGGCGGCCGCCAAGGTCACGCCGCTGTGGCACGTGACCACGAAGGCACCCGGGTGGGCGCTTGATTGCTGGTAAATGGGCAAACCGTCCGGGCTCATCACCCGCAATGCGCCCCAGGCCCGGACCAGCCCCACGTCGCGCAACAAGGGGAAGGTCGTGACACCGCGTTTGGCGATGGCGGCCAACACCTCGGTGGAAGTGCCGTCATCAAAGCCCACCTCCTCCATGGAATCGCCAAGCTGCACGGTGCCTTCATCGGTCTGGCGCACGTTGAGCGTCGGATATTGAAGAAAGGGCTGGACCCGCTCACTGACCAACACTTGTCCGCGGTTGGGCGCAACCGGCGCATACAGGCCCACCTGCCGAGCCAGCGCCGCGTTGCCCAGGCCGGCGGCCAGGACGATCCTTGGCGCGACGAAGCAGCGTTGACCGGCTCTCACACGAAATTCGCCGGGGGCACAATCAATGCGCTCGACCTGCACGCCGCCCTGCAGTCGTACACCCTTGGCCTGCGCCGAGGCGTGCAAGGCGCGCAGCAATTTCAGTGGATTGACGTGACCATCCTGGGGCGTATAGCTGGCACCGATCACCGCAGGACCGATCAACGGCAGGCGCGCTTTCAGTTCGGCGGCGTCCAACATCTCGAAAGGATAATCGCCCAACGCATCCCGCAAGGCTTGCAGTCGCGACTGGCGCTCCAACAGCTCTTCGTCGTTGAAACACATATGGAAGCCACCCGGCTGCCTGAGCTGGACATCGATACCGCTGTCGGCCATCAGCGCCTGGGCAAGCGCCGGCCAGCGAGTGGCCGAAGAACGGGTCCAGCGCGAGTAATCCGGGACGTCATGGCCCTTGCCCTGGACCCAAACCAGGCCGAAATTGCCCCGAGAGGCACGAAACGCATCATCGCCCTGATCGAGCACCTGGATGTCGACACCGTCGCGTGCCAAGCCGTAGGCCACCGCCATTCCCACCAACCCGCCGCCGATCACGATCACTTGCGACTGCACGGGATTGTGCCTGTCCTGGCTCATTTACTTTCTCCGATCAATACCCGATCCAGCCCGACCATGCGGTCGAGCACCAGCATCAATAACAGGGTGCCAATGATCAGCACCGTGGAAACCGCAGTGATCAACGGGTCAATGGTCTGGGAGATCTGGTTGTACATGGCCACCGGCAAGGTCGTGGTGCCTGGCGTGGCAACGAATACGGTCATGGTCAACTCATCGAAGCTCTGGATGAATGCCAACATCCAGCCGCCAATCACCCCCGTGCGAATACGCGGCAGCACCACCCGGTAAAAAGCGGTCCAGCGCCGTGCCCCTAGCGACAAGGCGGCTTGTTCGATGTCGCGCTCCAGGCCGATGGTCGAAGCCAGCGTCAGCCGCAAGGCATAGGGCAACACCACAATCACATGAGTGATGCTCAGCGCCCAGAACGATCCGCCAATCTGGGCCATGGAGAAAAACCGCAGAAACGCAATGCCCAACACCACGGAAGGAATCATCAGCGGCGACAGCAGAAAACCCGTCAGCGTGCTGCGCCCGGCAAACTCGTAGCGGCTGATCGCCAATGCCGCCGGGACCGCCAGCAGCGTCGCGACAGTGGCCGAAAACAGGCCCAGCTTCAACGACAGGAAGAATGCGTCGAGCATCTCCTGGTTCTCCAGCAGCGCGCGGAACCAGCGCAACGACAAGCCGTCGGTAGGCAACGACAGGTAGCCCTTATCGGTAAAGGCGATCGCCATCACCACCACCAGCGGCGCGACGATGAAAGTGATGAACAGCAGGTGGTACAGCAGCGAGAAAAATCCGTTCTTGTGCATGGCCGACTACTCGAAGACTTGCTTGAAACGACGCTCGGCCAGCTTGCTGCAACCCAGGATGATGATCAGGTTGGCGGCGAGCAGGAGCATCGCGATGGCGGCGCCGAGGGGCCAGTTGAGGGTGCCGAGGAATTCGTCGTAGGCCGCTGTCGCCACCACTTTGAGACGTCGACCGCCGATGATCGCCGGGGTGGCGAAGGCGGATGCCGCCAAGGCGAAGACAATGATCGAACCAGAAAGAATGCCGGGCATGATTTGCGGCAGGATGATTCGACGGAACACCGTCAGCCGCGAGGCCCCCAGGGACAACCCGGCCCATTCCACCTGCAAGTCCAGGCGCTGCAAGGTGGCCCACACGGCAATCACCATGAACGGCACCAGCACATGGGTCAGCGCGATGATCACGCCCAGTTGGGTGAACAACATTTTCACCGGTTGGTCAGTGATGCCCAGCGCCTGCAAGGCATCGTTGATCAACCCGTTGTTGCCGAGCAGGATCGCCCAGCCGAGCGTGCGCACCACCACCGAAATCAGCAGCGGCCCCAACACCACCAGCAGGAACAACGAGCGCCAGCGCGGCGCCATGCGCGCAATGATGATGGTTTCCGGTACCCCCAACAGTACGCAAAGGACCGTCACGGCCAGTGCCAGGCCCCCCGTGCGCAGGAAGATGTCGTGGAAGTAACCGTCCTTGAACACCTCCAGGTAATTGCCGAGGCTATAGGCCGGCAACACGCCCTCGGTGTCGCTGAACAGGTTGAGCGAGAGCACGGCGGTCAGCAGCAGCGGCACCAGCAGCAACGCGATGAACACCAGTAACGCCGGGCCGCTGAGCAACCAGGGCGCGGCACCGACGTGCTCGGCATCATACCTGGCCATGGGCAGCCTCCCGATCCAGCAGGCGTAGATCGTCGTCGGACCAGTCCAGGCCGACTTCATGACCTTCGTCGGGCGGCGGAGTGCCCAGGTTCGGCTGGGTCATGTGCACCAGGCCAAAGTGGCTTTCAACCGCGATCAACCATAGGTTGCCAAGGAATACGCGCAAGCGGATGCGCCCGTTCAAACGGCCCCTGCCGGCCTCCGTCAGGCGAATCTTTTCCGGGCGGATGTAGACATTGACTTCATTGCCCAACGCCCGGTCTTCATGGGGGACATGCAGCAGCGTGTCCTTGACCTGCACGTTGCAACACCGTTCGTTGCGGGCCTGCACGGCGCCAGCGAAAGCGTTGGTCTTGCCCAGGAACGCCGAGGCGAAAGGTGAATGTGGGCGCTCGTAGGCTTCATACGGTGTGTCGATCTGCACGATCCGACCTTTTTGCATCACGGCAATCCGGTCGCTCATGGTCATGGCTTCGACCTGATCATGGGTCACCAGGATGGTGGTGATGCCCAGGTCGCGCTGGATCGCCCGCAATTCGATGTGCATCTCTTCGCGCAGCTTGGCGTCGAGGTTGGACATGGGTTCGTCGAGCAGCAACAAGTTCGGGCGAATGGCCAGGGCCCGGGCAATGGCCACCCGCTGCCGTTGACCGCCCGACAATGCCTTGGGGTAACGCTCGCCCAGACCGTCGAGGCGCACCAGCGCCAGCGCCTCTTCGACGCGCTGGCGGCGTTCGGCCTTGGGCACGCCACGCATTTCCAGGCCGAAACTGATGTTCTGCGCGACACTCATGTGCGGAAATAACGCGTAGCTCTGGAAGACGATCCCCAGCCCTCGTTGCTCAGGCCGTACATGGGTGATGTCGCGGCCGTCCAGAACGATGCGCCCTTGTGTGGGCTGAACGAAGCCGGCAATGGATTGCAGCGTGGTGGTCTTGCCGCAGCCGGAGGGTCCGAGCAGAGCGATGAACTCACCGTGCCGCACCTCCAGGTCCAAGCCGTCAATGGCTTTGAAACTGCCATAGGTCTTGACGAGGCCTTCAAGCGTAAGAAATGCCATTGGCTTGCCACGCAGGCCGGGCCTGCGCCTCCAGAAAGGTTTCGGGAAGGATCGGAGCCCGTGGACGCTAGCGTTCGACCGTGCGGTTCCAGCGCGTCGTCCATTCGCTGCGCTGCTGGTTGATCGTCTCCCAGTCGACCTTGATCAACGCATTGACCTTATCCGGACCGTAGGGCATACGCGCGGCGACATCCGGCTCAAGGCTGACGGTTTTGTTGACCGGTGCGAAACCGTTTTCCCGCGCCTGGATTTCCTGCACTTGCGGTGACAGCACATATTGGATGAATTGCTGCGACAGCTCAGGCTGCGCGTTGGGTGTGATACCACAGGCGGCAATCTGCAGGGCGATGCCGCCCTCCTTGGGATAGATAAACTTGAGTGGAAAGCCGGTGCTCTGCAAAGCCACCGCACGACCGCTGCCATACACGGCCATGACCACATCGCCGTTCTGCATCATGCCGTCCATTTCACCTGGCGCCGATACCCACGCCAGGACGTTGGGGCCGATTTCGTCCTTCAGCGCCTTGAAGCCAGGATCGATATTCTTTTCACCCCCGCCGCGCAAACGGGCCATCTGCACCAGCGTATGCAAGCCATAGGTGTTGGTCACGGGCGGCATGCCCAGCAGTTGCCTGTAGCGGGTATTGGTGAGGTCTTCCCAGGAATCCGGCGGGGCCCAGCCACGCTTCTTGAAGGCCTCTTCGTTGTAACCGATACCGGTGGCGACCACGCCGATCCCAGTCGCTTCGGGACTGATTCGCGCCAGCGGATAGAGGTCTTGATAGACCGGCGCATCGCTGAGTTTTGCACACAGTCCCATTTGCAACGCCTGGTACATCGGCCCATCGTCCATCATCGCCACGTTGATCTGCTGGCGACCTTTCTGGGCCTGCAATTTGGCCAGGGTTTCAGTCGAGTTACCCGCAACGTAGATCACTTTGACGTTGTGCTGCTTCTCGAAGGCTGGAATGACCTTGGTCTTGTACATCTGCTCGGTTGACCCGCCCACACCGGCGACATACAGCGTCGGCTCAGCGAAAACGGCACCACTACTGCCCAACCCCAAGAGGGTCACGGTGACAACAATGGCCATGCGGGCCAAGGGACTAAACGGCGGAATTGCTGAGGTCGAATTATGGCTATTCACAGACTATCTCCGAAGTGCGTGGGGGCAGATCGAACAATGCGTCAGTTGCTTCGGCGTCAATCGAAGCCATGCAGCGCGCTGCATGTTGTCGGCGAAAACCTCACGCCGATGGCGCATCTTCAGGTGCGCTATGGGGTTGCTGTATTGGAGTATTGCGATGCACTATCCATATGGTCAAATCAGAATATTCGGGTTAGTTATTCATATTTGATATGGAAGGCAGGCATGAATCTCAGGCAAATCGAAGCATTCCGCAGCGTCATGCGACTGGGCTCGATGACTGCGGCAGCCGAGGTGCTGTATACCTCGCAACCCAATGTCAGCCGGCTGATAGCGCAGTTGGAACTGAGCACTGGACTGACCCTGTTCAAGCGCGCAGGCGTGCGGCTGGTCCCCACGCAAGAAGGCCAGGCGTTCTTTCATGAAGTGGAACGCGCCTATGTCGGCCTCGACAGCCTCAAGCATTCGGCGAAGAACATTCGCAACCTGGGCACCGGGCGTTTGCGTGTAGCAGCGATACCGTCGACTGGCCTGAGCCTGCTCCCCGCAGTGATCAAGACCTTCACCGCCACGCGCCCCGAACTCACGGTGTCACTGCACGTGAATTCCTCGCCCACGGTGGAACAATGGGTCAAGTCGCAGTTTTGTGACATTGGCATCGTGGTTCATCCCGGCGACGTCAACAGCGAGCAAATCGAATTGCTCGCCGAAAAAGCGGCCGTGTGCGTATTGCCTCGCGCCCACGCACTGGCGGCAAAATCACAGATCACCTTCCAGGACCTCGAAGGGCAGCCGTTCGTTTCACTCTGCCACGGCGACGGCACACGATCATTGGTGGACGGTTTGTTCGAGCAGGCAGGCGTCGAGCGAATAATGGCCGTCGAAGCGCAGTACAGCGCGATCAACTGCGAGATGGTCGCGCTCGGCATGGGCATCACCCTCGCCCATCCGCTGGTCGCCAAGGACTATCTGCATCGGGACATCGTGGTCAGGCCGTTCACACCGGACATCCTCTTTCCGACCTACGTGATATGGCCGACCGCACCCACACGGACGCGATTGGTCGAGGAATTCGTCGATACGTTGAAGGCGTATTATCGAGACGTGGAAGGTGCGTGATCCGGTGTCCTGGCGTTGGAGAACGCCCAACGTACCGTCACAGCTTGGGAATATCTCCCGTGGCTTCCGCAATCGTTGCCAGCAACTCTTCCATCGCGGCGACGTTGTCCAACAGCCTCGCAAACGATTGGTGAACGGCACCGTCAACATCCAAGGTTTGCTGTCCCCGAAGCTCTGTCACGTTGCCCGACTCCATTTTTTCAAGCGCCAACACGCTTTCACGCAAAATGCGAAGCTGGCCGAATATCACGGCGACTTGGTCTCTGCTTTCCATAATCATCACCCTCGCTCCAGCATCATGATGATTTCCCGCCCACCCCGTTTGGGGCGCTGGCCGAACAGCTTGAGCACGTGCTGACAGACCAGGCGAAATGTTCTTTTACTCTCCCCTCACCCTGAGTGCCCTAGCAGCAAAAGCGTTCTGCGATCTGGCTCACCGGAATAAAATTGATCGAGCGCCTGTTGGTACAGGGCGGACCCGGTCTGTGCACGCATGAACAGTGTGAGACAGGAGCGAAACTTAAGGTCGTCGGGCGAACCGAATATCTGCTTGGCACTCATGCCGCGGTGTTCCAGAACAGTTCTCACGCATTGTTCCAGCCGGGGACCGAGTAAATCGTGCTCCAGATACGCCTGGGCCTCGTCAAGGGTTGAAATGGCAAAGCGATCGGCCATCTCGGAATGACCGAGCCCCCGCAACTGCGGAAATATGAACCACATCCAGTGACTCGTCTTGCGACCTGCACGCAGCTCGTCCATGACCCGATCGAACAGCGGACGCTGGGCTTCGACGAAACGGGACAGATTGAAAGAATCGTGCATGATTGGTTTTCCTCAGCCAGTCAGTGCGCAGGGTGTCTGCCGGATAACATCATTTTGGCTTCTGGTCCCTGATCAGCAGCAACGCCACAGCCGAAGGTCGCATTCATGATTGCCTCAGGATCTTGATCAGGGCGCCAAGCGCTGCCGGGATCTGACGATGTCCCGAATAATACAGAGCAAGTCCCGGCTCCGGAGGGCACCAATCCAACAATACCGTTATCAGTCGACCCTCCCTGATCGCCGCTTCAGCATACTGTTCGGGAACGTAGGCAACACCCAACCCATCGATTGCTGCCTGGACCATCAAGGCGTTGTCATTCAGAGTCAGTTGGCCTGGCACATCGACTGTCATCGCGCAGCCGGCACGGACAAACTCCCAGCGATAACGCTTGCCACTGGGCAACCTTTGCCGGATGCAGCAATGCTGGCGGAGCATCTCCGGCTCGGTGATAGGACTATGACGGGCCAGGTACCCTGGCGATGCCACCACGACAAACCTTACGGGCGCTCCAATCGGCACCGCGATCATGTCACGCGGAACTCTGTCCATCAGGCGAATACCTGCGTCAAACCCACGCTCAATGATGTCCACCAAGGCCCCGTCGACAACCAGATCCAATTCCACACGCGGGTGCAGTTCGACGAAGCGCGGCACGGCTGTGGATAGCAATTCACGTATCCCCGACTCGTTGCCATTGATACGCAAAATGCCACGTAGCTGGCCGTCAGCATGAGCAAAATCAGACAGCACCTCATCCATGGCCCCCATGAGCGGCAGCATGCCGTTGACCAGACGCTCACCCTCTGGCGTAGGCGAAACACTGCGCGTCGTGCGGTGAAGCAAGCGCACCCCCAAGTCCCGCTCGAGTGTACGAACGGCGTGGCTGAGGGAAGACCGACTCACGCCGAGCGAATCCGCCGCTTCGCGAAAGCTGCGTCGGGCGATGATTTCGGCGAGTGCGTTCAGGTCTCCCCAAGAAGGTCTCTTCATTGGTGAAGTTTCCTCACCAGCACGTTCCGTTTATGGGGGTTTTTCCCACCTGCGATCGAACCTAGCATGAGCTCAACACCAACGAGAGGAAAAAACGACATGGCTAAGACATGGTTTATCACCGGTACATCCTCTGGGCTCGGACGCGCGCTTGCCGAACACGCCCTGCAACGCGGCGACCGCGTCATCGCGACGGTGCGCAAGCTTCGTGCCCTGGATGAGCTGAAGGCACGTTTCCCAGAGCGATTATCGGTATTGGTACTTGACCTCACCGACACGGCAAACGTTCGCCAAACCGTCGATGCCGCTTTTGGACAAGCAGGCCAAGTGGATTATGTCATCAGTAACGCGGGTTATGGGTTAGTGGGAGCCGCCGAGGAGTTGAGCGACGAACAGATTGCCCGGCAACTGGCAACCAATCTCACGGGTAGCATCCAGCTGATCCGTGCCGTGCTTCCTCATTTGCGCCGCCAAGGCGGTGGCCGAATCATGCAGGTCTCCTCGGAAGGAGGACAGGTCGCTTATCCCGGCTTCAGCCTTTATCACGCCAGCAAATGGGGCATTGAAGGATTCGTGGAGGCCGTTGCGCAAGAAGTCGCTGGCTTCGGTATTGACTTCATCCTGGCTGAACCAGGGCCGACGGATACTGGCTTCGGCGCAGGCGTCGACTATGCCCAGGCATCGCCTGCCTATGCCGATACGCCGGCCGACAAGATTCGCTTGACGTTGCAGTCAGGAATGTTTCCAGTGAAAGGTGACCCGCAGCGCACGGTGGAAACGATGATGCAGGCATTGGATCAGCCTCTTCCGCCCTTTCGCCTGGCGCTCGGCAGTACGGCCTACAACAACATTCATGCCGCACTGACGAAGCGCTTGCAGGTGCTTGACGCTCACAAGCATGAAGCCTTCGCGGCCGACAAGTGATGGTCGCTCGAACAGTCAGGCAAGCTCCGGCGCCTCATCAAGTCGTTAAGTTTCGGCGGCGCTCGCCTGCATTGGGACCGACTCGCCCTGCAAGTGATCGGCCTGCCGCCCCAACTGAAAGCCCAGGTACCCCCACAGCAATGCGCAACCGGCGCCGATCACTGCTGTCATGCCGGCCCCCTGCCCCAGCATGTCGAGCAGGCTCTTGGCCCAGCCGCTGACGGCATCCCCTGCGCGGTAAACGACGGTGTCGATCAGGTTCTTGGCCTTGTACTTGCTCTCGGCATCCAGCGGTGCAAAGAGCATTTCCCGGCCCGGTCGGACGAATGCATACTCGCCGATCCGCCGCACGATCATCAATGCCGCCAGCACCGCGAAACCCGGCGCCAGGGCGAGGCCCAGGAAGCCGATGCACATCAACAGCGGTACAACTGCCAGCAACGCCCCCACGCCCAGCTTCGGTGCGATGCGTCCGGTGATGAATAACTGAGAGAGCAATGCACCGGCTTGCACGATGAAATCAAGGGTGCCAAAGACGCGCACCTGCGTCTCGCGATCAGGAAACAACTCAGCCACCAAACGAGCCTGCTCGAAATAGAGAAAAGTGCTCACCGTCGCCAACAACACCACGAAACCTGCAATCCCCAGTAAGTAAGGCGACTTGAGCACGGCGGTCAAGCCGCTGAATGGATTGCCACCCAGTGGTTGGCGGGGGCTTTGTGTCGGCGCGGCACCGGGTCGACCGGCCCCACCCGTGGCGCGCCAGCGCATCAATGTCTGTTTCAACCCCAGGGCAGCACCTAACAGCAAGGCTGCCAGAAACATCAACCCTGACGCGCCGAGCGTTTCGATGAGCATCGCACTCAATGCTGGCCCCAGCAGGCCACCCACACTGGCCCCCGCGGCAATGAAAGCGAATAGACGTCTGGCCTGCTCACCGTCGAAGACATCCGCCATCAGGCTCCAGGCCACAGACACAACAAACAGGTTGTACACCGAGATCCATACGTAAAAGGTACGGGCTAGCCACACACTGTCCGGCTGGAACTCAAACAGCTCGACGAACATCAGCAAGTTGATGGCGAAGAACCCGTATACCCAATCAACGAGGCGCAGGCGCGGAACCCGAGAACTGAGCCAGGCAAACATCGGGACGGCCGCCAACATGACCAGAAAGGTTGCGGTGAACAGCCATTGCAAATTCTCCACGCCCGCCGTGATCCCCATGGATTCACGGATCGGGCGCAGCATGAAATAGCCAGTGAAAAGGCAGAGGAACAGCACAAACCCGCACAGTGCCGGACACAGTTCATCGTCTTGTGCGTTAAGCGCCAGACTCAGACGATGCAGGAAGGAAGGCGTACTCATGGGAACTCCTGGGAGACGACGACAAGCCAAAAGGCGGGCACGGGACGGATTCCCGCGCCCCAGGTGCATCAGCGATAGGCCACGCCGGTCAGTCGCTCAGAGACAGCCCAAAGCCGTTCGGCGTCCGCCTCCTCGGTTGCGGCGGCGGGCGTCTTGGCGAAGCCCAGCGGACCACGTTTTTCTTCGTCACCGGTCGGACCGTAATAAGCGCCGCCGACGGCTTCCGGTGCGGTGGCGGCGTACAGCGTGGGCAACGCCCCTTGTGCCGAGGAGTGGTACGCGTCGCGGTCTTCTGCCCAGCGCTGGCCGAACGCACTGTTGAGGCCGGGACCCCGCGCGACCAACTCGGTCACGGCGACGCCGGGGTGCGCAGCGATGCTGCGAATGCCCCAACGTTCGGCGTCACTGCGCCGCTGCAACGCGAATGCCCAATTCAGGATGGCCAGTTTCGATTGTGCGTAGGCCGCATACGGGTCGTACTTCTGCTCGGCCTGAAGGTCATCGAAGTTCAGGGTGCCACGCGCGGCGGCAATGCTTGAAAGGCTCACCACGCGGGCGTCCTGGCTTTGACGCAAGAGCGGCATCAACAGGCCGGTGAGCGCGAAATGCCCCAGGTAATTGGTCGCCAATTGAAGCTCGAGATCATCCGCAGACGTACCTCGTTCGGGCGGCGCCATGATCGCGGCATTGTTGATTAACACGTCAAGGCGCGACAGCTTCTGATTGAGGCGCTGGGCCAGACCGCTCACAGAGGAAAGGTTGGCCAGGTCCACGGCCTCGAACCGCACCTTGGCATCGGGCACCGACATCTGGATGCGTGCGATGGCCTCCGCGCCGCGCTCAGGATTGCGCGCGGCGATAATCACTTCGGCGCCGGCACGCGCCAGTGCCAGCGCATCCTCATAGCCCATGCCACTGGTGCCGCCGGTGATCAAGACGATTCGGCCCTTCTGGGAGGGTATATCGCCGGTCGACCAGTCGGGTTTCGGTGCAACACGAGCAGACGCTTCGATGCTCATGGCGCTCAGCAGCAAGACACCCGCGGCAAGGGTACGAGCCAACGTCCCAAATCGGCTGATGTTGTTCTCAAGGTTCATTACCGGTGTTGTTTTATTCCACATGACTGAGTTCCCTATTGGAATGATGAGTTGCAATGACAGGCTGCTCACTGGAGCACGCACGCCTCGGCCAATTTCAGAAAGCTGATGCGCTGCGTCACCCCTTGGGTATCGACGTACGTCATCTTTGCTCGCACGACCTCGCACACCTGCGATCTCGGCTCATCGATGCGAACAACCTGGGCGATGTCCAGCGGCATGCCGTATTCGTATTCAGGGGGGGGGCGATTGTTCTTCGGCGAACAGAGGCGAACCGCTCAAGGCGATCACTGCCAGCAAACCGGTGATCGATACGTTTTGAATGTTCATAGTGGACTCCACGACTGTCCTTACCGGGACGGTCGTAGCACTCTAGGAGGGGGACACTGACGTCAAGGTGACTGCTGACTGACAGGAAGATGTCAAACGCCGGCGCAGGAGAAACGCCGACGTTCACTCAGGCATGGCAATGTCTGGGTGGGAGTGGGCAGCGGCGGCTAGCGCGCGGCTTGGCTCGCCAGGGAAAATCCAAAAGTGTTGAGCCCGTCCTTGCTGTGGGCGAACACACGTCCGCCATGCATGGACGCCACCGCCCGCACGATGGAGAGTCCCAGGCCATGGTGCGCGTCGCTTCGCGCCCTGGCGGCATCAGCCCGATAGAAACGCTCGAACAAGCGCTCCAGGTGCACGTTATCGATGGGTTCCCCGGCATTGGAAACACTCACCGTGGCCTGCACTCCACGGTTTTCCAGGCTCACCGTGATGGTGCTCGCCGGCACTGCGTAGCGCGCCGCGTTTTGCAGCAGATTGGCCAGGGAACGGTGGAAAAGACGCCGGTCGATACATACGCGCATGTCGCCGTCGATCACCACACTCAACTGTTTGTCGAGCAAAACGGGCTCCAGGTATTCCACGGTCTTCGAGGCTTCTTCATAAAGCGAGACATCACTCAACTCGGTTGCCCGCTGACCGCTTTCGGCGCCCGCCAGGAACAGCATGTCATTGACGATGGTGCCCATCCGTTCCAGCTCTTCGAGGTTCGACTGCAACAGATCCTGAAGCTCATTCACGTCCCGTCCGTGGGCCAACGCGACCTGGGTCTGCCCGATCAGGTTGGTCAGGGGCGTTCGCAGTTCGTGGGCCACATTGGCATTGAATCCTTCGAGCTGGCACCAGGCGGCTTCCTGGCGAGCCAGGGCGCCGTTGAACGACACCGCCATTTCCTGCAACTCGCTTGGCAGCGCCTCGGTGTCCAGTCGTTGTTTTGAATCGCCCGGCGGCAGACTGTTGGCCTGACGGCTCAGCCGCCTGACCGGGCCCAGGCCGAAACGCGCGATCCAGTAACCCAGCAGCGTAACCAACACAACGCCCACCGCCGACGTCAGGATCAGCGTTCTGGTGAAATGGTCCAGGGTCTTCATGAATGGCGTTGAATCGAGTCCCACGATAAAGCGCAGCTCCGGACGGTTCCCCATGGGGGCGATGGTCTTGATCGACAGCACCATGGGACGATCTCGCTCCGGTATCTCAACGGTGAAAAATCCATCCGGACGCTTCGACCAATCCTGGCCGTCCGGCATCGGCCCACCATATGTGTAGTCAGGGTCTTCAACCAGAATCCAATAACGCACCCGCTCATCCGCGGGCGTCAGGCCATCGAGTTTCTGACGCAAACCGACCCAGAATGCCGGGGAATCGTATTTTGCAAGCACGGGGTCGAGGACAGAATGGCGCAGGATCAACTCGTTTTGCATCTGGACTTCAAGCGATTGCTTCAAAGAGCAGCGCAACAGTGTCGCGCTGATCGCGGTGATCAGCATGACGGCAAGGGCAAACATCAGGGCGAGTCGCTTGGCTATCGATCCTTTCATCATGGCGCCCCATTTTGCCTGCTTTCGGCTTCACGACTTTCCAGTACATAACCCATGCCACGGACGGTATGCAGCAGCTTGCGTGGATAAGGTGCATCCACCTTGGATCGCACGCGCTTGATCGCCACTTCGACCACATTGGCGTCACTGTCGAAATTCATGTCCCAGACCTGCTCGGCAATCATCAATTTGGAAAGAATCTCACCCTGGTGTCGCGCCAGCAGGCTCAAAAGGCAGAACTCCTTGGCCGTCAGATCCAGCCGCAGCCCGGCCCGGGTGACCTTGCGTGCCTGCAGGTCGACCTCCAGGTCATCGATGCGCAAGTGCGTCGGGTCGGCGGTGTCATCGGCGCGACGCCGGATCAATGCCTGGACGCGCGCGACCAGTTCGGCGAAGGAAAAGGGTTTGGCCAGGTAATCATCGGCGCCCTCTCGCAGCCCCCGGACACGATCATCCACCGTGCCCCTTGCCGACAACATGATGACCGGGGTTTTCTTGTGCAGGCGCAAGCCCTGCAGCACGCCGTAACCGTCCTTGCCCGGCAACATGACATCCAGGATCACGACGTCGTAATCCATCTCCAGCGCGTAGTGCAGGCCATCGATGCCATTCGTCGCGACATCGACAATGTAGCCGAGCTCGCTCAAGCCACGATGCACATAAGAGGACGTCTTTTCTTCGTCCTCAATGATGAGCAAACGCATCGGGTAACTCCTCTGTGGAAGCAGCGCGGGTCCTGACAGTCCCTGATTTATGTCTCAAGCGATCCGAGCAGGCGTGTAGACCATCCACCAGCCTATAGGACAAAGGTGTCCTGGGGCTGACCGCTTCCTGACATTCTTGTCAGAATTGACCGGGCGCCCGTCTGGGCCGACCAACTGCAGGTGAACGCAGCGATGGCGAATTCCTTCCTGTTGAATAGTTGCCTTTAAGCCCCACACACTTTATCGATTAAGTTTCTCTTAACGTTTAATTGATCATGTGCCGACAACAATGTGCAGTGCATCATTCCGCCTCGTGGCAACAAACGCATATTTTATTGCCTTCGGGATCTCGAAAGTACGCACCATAATAATCCGGGTGGTATTCCGGCCTCAGGCCTGGAGCCCCTTCGCAAGTTCCGTCCAATGTCAACGCCAAGGCATAAGCCGTGTTTACGCTCTGCCGATCAGGCGCCAACAAAGCAATCATTTGCCCGTTGCCTGGAGATGCTGATTCGCCATTGAAAGGCTTGCCCACCACGATCAGAGGACGTGGGGTGTCTGGGTGTTTCCAGGCCGCCCAGGGTCGCTCAAGGTCGGTGAACTTGGACTCGAGCCCCAGGGTTTGCAGGACCCCTTGATAAAACACAAGCGCTCGCCTGAAGTCATTCACTCCGATGAATACGTGTGAAATCATTTTTCTTCCTATAAGGATATTCAGTTCTACCTAATATCACTTCCAGCTCTCCGTCAAGGATGCGCAAGGCGAGCAATAAGGTATTCCGATCAGGAATACGCCCATAAAAATCATGCATTTTATTTATCGCCGGGGAACTCGTAGGGTGTGCCCTTCAATGCATATGGAGATGACCGCCGTGAGTAATTCCCGCCTGCGCCTTTACGTTGACTCTCAATTCACCAGCCCGTATGCCATGTCGGTTTTCGTGGTGCTACGCGAAAAGGGCATCGAATTTGAAATGAGCCCGATAGATCTCGAAGTCTCCGAAAACCAGACAGAGGGCTATGCCAACCTTTCGCTGACTCAGCGCGTACCTACACTCGTGCATGGCGACTTTGCCCTGTCTGAATCTTCGGCGATCACTGAGTATCTGGAAGAGGTATTTCCTCTGCCGCCGGTTTACCCACAAGACCGCCTGCAGCGGGCGAAGGCACGACAAGTCCAGGCCTGGTTGCGCAGTGACCTGTTGCCGATCCGACAGGAGCGTTCCACATTGGTGGTGTTTTATGGCCTCAAATCAGCGCCCTTGTCGTCCCTTGCCGAATCGGCAGCACGCAAGTTGATCGGTGCCGCACAAACGCTGCTGGCCGACAGCCCAGAGTACCTGTTCGGTCAATGGTCGATTGCCGATGTGGACCTGGCGTTGATGCTCAACCGACTGATACTCAATGGTGACCCAGTGCCCACGGCGTTGGTGGAATACGCGCAGCGCCAATGGCAACGACCAGCCGTCCAGGAGTGGGTCCATCTGCAGCGTCCGGCGCTGTAGCCTGCCCCCTTATCATTTCAAGCAGAGCGACTCAGCGCCAATCCCGCAGCCCTCTCCTCTGCGCAAAACCCTCAAAGCAGCCATTAAATGGCAGAATCCTCCAATCATGAATCTTTTGGAGGCCACAATGCTTCGTGTGTTTGAACGAAGACTCGACCCTTTCCCACCCGATGAAGCACCACCGCCCCCTGTCGGCCTGGTACGGTTCCTGTGGGCCTGCACCCGAGGCGCCCGTGGCTACATGCTCGCGTTCGCGCTGCTCAGTGCCAGTGTGTCGATTTATGAAGCCTGGTTGTTTTCCTTCCTCGGGCAGGTCGTGGACCTGCTCTCGACCTGGAAAGCGGGTGGCGATGCGCAAGGGCAGGAAAGTCGAGTGTTGTGGGGCATCGGCATCGTGTTGCTCACCAGCATCGGGCTGGTGGCGCTGCGCACGATGGTGCAGCACCAGGTATTGGCGATCAATCTGCCGCTGCGCCTGCGCTGGGATTTCCATCGCCTCATGCTGCGGCAAAGCCTTTCATTTTTTTCCGACGAATTCTCCGGCCGGGTGACGACCAAGGTGATGCAAACAGCGCTCGCCGTGCGCGAAGTCCTGTTCACCCTCATCGAAATCGCACCCGGAATCGGGGTGTACTTCATCGCGATCATTGCACTGGCCGGCGGCTTCGCCCTGAAATTGATGCTGCCGTTCCTTGCCTGGATCGCATTGTTCGGCCTGGCCATGCTGTACTTCGTGCCACGCCTGGGGCAAGTCGGCCAGGAACAGGCCCACGCGCGGTCATCGATGACCGGGCGCATCTCGGACGCCTACACCAACATCACCACCGTGAAGCTGTTTTCGCACTCCAAACGTGAGGCGCATTTCGCGCGCGCGGCCATGGAGGATTTCAAGCTCACCGGCTTTCGCCAGATGCGCCTGGTCAGCCAGTTCGAAATCGTCAACCAGGCACTGGTGGTCGCGTTGATCATTGGTGCCGGCGGCTATGCCCTGTGGCTGTGGCACCAGGGCCAAGTCGGCACCGGGGCCGTGGCGGCGATTACTGCCATGGCGTTGCGTATCAACGGCATGTCGCACTGGATCATGTGGCAAATGACCGCGCTGTTCGAAAGCATCGGCACCGTGCAGGATGGCATGGCGACGTTGACCCTTGGCCCCAAGGTGGTGGATGCGCCCGATGCCCGCGTGCTGGTGCCCACTGGCGGCGCGGTGACCTTCGACAATGTCAGCTTCAACTACAACGGTGAACGCCAGGTGCTCGATGGCCTGAGCCTGGATATCCGCCCAGGCGAAAAGATCGGCCTGGTGGGCCGCTCCGGTGCCGGCAAGTCCACGCTGATCAACCTGCTGCTGCGCTTCTACGACGTGGACAGCGGTGAGATTCGCATCGACGGTCAAAACATCGCCCAGGTGACGCAGGACAGCCTGCGCAGCGCCATCGGCATGGTCACCCAGGACACCTCCCTGCTGCACCGTTCCATACGCGACAACATCGCCTACGGCCGTCCGGATGCGACCGACGAGCAGATCCGCAGGGCCGCGGCCAACGCCCAGGCCGATGGCTTCATCAGTCAACTGAGCGACCGCCAAGGTCATAACGGCTATGACACCTTGGTGGGCGAGCGCGGCATCAAGCTGTCGGGCGGCCAGCGTCAACGCATTGCCATCGCCCGGGTGATGCTCAAGAACGCCCCTATCCTGTTGCTTGACGAGGCCACCAGTGCCCTGGATTCGGAAGTCGAAGTCGCCATCCAGGAAAGCCTCGATGAAATGATGGAAGGCAAGACCGTCATCGCCATCGCCCATCGACTGTCAACGATCGCAGCCATGGACCGACTGATTGTCATGGATGAGGGACGTATCATCGAACAAGGTACCCATGCCGAGCTGCTGGCGAGAAACGGCATTTACGCGCGGCTGTGGCATCACCAGAGCGGTGGGTTTCTGGGCGAGGATCGGGGGGTGGTCGAGGCGGTGGAATAGTCACGCTTGCCGATAGCGTGGTTGCAACGACAGTTCATGTGCCCTGCCACTGCAGGGCATGCTCGATATCGCGCTATGTCCTGTGTTGCTGGAGCTACTCTCCCGACGTGTTCGATCGATAAGCGCCATCAGCTACAGGACTTCTTGCCACATATTCCATTCATGCGTCGGGTGTCTCGAGGCGAAAATATGAGCGGCGCCTGGATATCCTGCACGCCCGAACTGTCAGTCAGCGGCGCGGAGTCGCCCATCGTGATCTGTTGCGCTGCCTCCATGATCCACTTGTCCACATTGGTATCGCCCGAACCCTTGATCATCGTCACCTGAGGTACGCCGCTGTCTGATTTGAAGCGATAGGACAACGTGACTTTTTTCACTTCGCCCGTGGCATTGACCGCCTCGAACACCTCACGAACAGCCAGACGGCGGCGTTGATGATTGATGAACCCTGTAAGCCATATTTGCTGATAACGCTTTTCCTGCGCTTCATTGAGCGGCTGCCCTGCTTTGCGCAATCGGTTCATGGCTTCCCACGCGTCATCACGAAAGGACTCGGTCGAATCCAGATACAACGCCAAAGCTCCAGGCAGGTCCTGCGGGCCACCCTTGCCTTCCTCCATCAATCGGCCAAGGGGCAGCGCGGCGTTCTTACCCGAGAGGCGATAGAACTCACGCGCCTTGGCGTAATCCACGGGCTCGCCTTCACCAAGCTCGGCCATCCGCCCCAGTAGAATATTGCTGCTCGGGCTCAGCTTGGCGGACTCAACGAACAGAGCCCGGGCCTTGCTGAAATCCTGATCAACGCCGTTTCCGCCCTCTTGATACAACTTGCCCAGCATGGCCTGGCACGTGGCATTGCCATAATCGGCATATCGCTCGATGTAAAGCAGATGGTCCTGTTCGAAGGGCCTCGCACCGACGAACAACATGCAGCGTAAGTTGACGAGCGAGGAGTCGAAATCATCAGGCCGGGTAAGGCTCTGGCAACCTGTGACCGCGGTGACAAGCAATAGGAGAAAGGCAATTTTGAACATGCTTCCATGCGTCCAATGAATGAGAAAGAAAACATTATGCCGTCAACCAGGCGGACGATCTATCATGAGCCAACGTTCATGACACACATTTCTGACGACTCGCCGGGAAACCGTATCCATGAGAGACCTGCCGCCGACCGCCACATTGCGTGCCTTTGAAGTCGCCACCCGGCACGCGACCTTTACCTCTGCTGCCCAAGAGCTGCACGTTACGCAAAGCGCGGTCAGTCACCAGCTCAAGCATCTCGAGGACCTTTGGGGATTGCAATTGTTCGAGCGTGGCAAGTCCTTAAGCCTCACGGCAGCCGGGGCTACGCTGGCGCCCATCGTGCGGGAATTCTTCATGAGCCTGGAGGCGACCCTGGGCGATCTGCGCGAGCAAAAAGGCAGGGTCCGACTCGAAGTCAGCACCACGTATTCCTTCGCACTGAAGTGGCTGCTGCCACGCTTGCCGAGTCTCTCCCGCCTGCATCCCGAGCTGTTGGTCTCATTGGACACCACGGACAAGATCATCCACTTCTCCAACGCCCAAGCCGATGTCGCGATCCGGCTCGGCAAGGGCATTTACCCGGGCCTGCATTCAGAGTTTCTGTTCGGCGAGCAGGTGTTTCCGGTGGCAAGTCCCGATCTTTTGCAGCGCTTCGGAACACCGCGCAGCCCTGCCGACTTGTTGCACTACCCGCTGCTGACCCGAGATGGCGCCGAGCTGGTGCCGAAATGGGAGGTCTGGTTTCAAAAGGTCGGGCTGGAGTTTTTGCCACTCAAGGAAAGCGTCAGGTTTGGGGATACCAACATGACGGTCGAGGCCGCGTTGCTCGGCCAGGGCGTCGCCTTGGTGCGCAGCGGGCATGTTGAAAGCGAAATCAGCGATGGTCGCCTGGTGCGGCTGTTCGATGTGCAGTTCCCATCACCGCTTGCCTACTATTTCGTCTGCCCAAGGGGCACCGAATCGCAGCCGCACATCGTCAACTTTCGCCAGTGGCTGATAGGTGAAGCGCTGAAAGTCCAACGAGCTTATGGGTAATGTGCATGAGGTTTAACTCATGACGTAATGAGGAGACTTCGCTGTAGTCCGGGCATCTGGGCTGCTTAAAATGGTGCATGCCTATCCATATCACCTTGCTGGTTCTTTTCGCCGCGCTCCTGCATGCCAGCTGGAATGCGCTACTGCGTGGCGGCGCCGATCGGCTGTGGTCAATGACGATCATGTGCATCGCAGTCGCCATCGCCAGTGCCGTCGCCGCGGCGTTCATGGTGCCGCCAGCGGCTGCCAGTTGGGGCTATGCGGTGCTTTCGGCGTTGCTGCATGTCGGCTACAACCTGTTTCTGGTGCGCAGCTACCGGGTCGGTGACCTGGGGCAGACCTATCCGATTGCGCGTGGATCGTCACCGGTGTTGATCACCCTGGGCGCCGCCGTCTTTGCCGGAGAAAGCATCGTCCCCGGCGCGCTACTCGGTATTGCGCTGGTGTCGGGCGGAATCATTTCGCTGGCCTTCAGGGGGCGCCAGCTATCGGTGCCCGGCCTGCCCTATGCCTTGGGAACGGGCTGCTTCATCGCTGCCTACAGCGTCACCGACGGCATTGGCACCCGGCTTTCCGGCGCGCCGCTCGCCTACACGGTGTGGATGTGCGCCTTGTGGGGCGTGCTGATGCCTGCGGTGTACATCGGCCTGCGCGACGCCCGCAGTTTATTCGCCGTCCGGCCCGGTACATTGACCGCCTTGTTCGGCGGGTTGGTCTCGTTGCTGGCCTATGGAATCGTCATCTACGCCATGAACGAAGCGCCCTTGGGCGCGGTATCGGCATTGCGCGAAACCAGCGTGCTGTTCGCGGCGTTGATTGGCTACGTGTTCCTCGGCGAGACACTCACCGCTCGCCGGCTCCTGGCGTGCGCAGTGATCGCCAGCGGCACCCTCATCATCGGCTGACACAACTCATTTCTCACCGTTGCAGGAGGTACTCTCGATGGAAAACGTCTCGCAGGCACCGCTGATTCTAATAACCGGTGGCAGTCGCGGAGTGGGTGCCGCCACTGCGCGCCTGGCCGCCGAACAAGGCTATGACGTCGCGATCAGCTACGTTGCCAACGAGCCCGCGGCGCTGGCTGTGGTGGCGGATGTGGAGGCCTTGGGACGCCGGGCGCTGGCCATCCGGGCCGACAGCGCGGACCCCGGGCAGGTCGCGGATTTGTTCGCGGCCATCGATCGCTCGTTCGGGCGCATCGACGTATTGGTCAATAACGCTGGGGTACTGGCGCTGCAATCACGCCTCGAGGACCTCGGCTTCGAGCGCATGCAGCGCATCTTCGCGGTCAACGCCATTGGCCCGATGCTCTGCGCACAGCAGGCGGTGAAGCGCATGTCTAACCGGCACAACGGTCCGGGTGGAGTGGTGATCAACATTTCTTCGGCATCCGCGCGCCTGGGCAGCCCCAATGAATATGTCGACTACGCGGCGTCCAAGGGAGCCCTGGAGACCTTCACCATCGGCTTGGCCAAAGAGGTGGCCCGGGAAGGAATACGCGTCAACTGTATTCGCCCCGGCCACATCTACACCGAAATGCATGCCAGCGGCGGCGAGCCGGGGCGGGTCGATCGCGTCAAGGACTCGATCCCCATGGGCCGCGGTGGCCAGCCGGAGGAAGTGGCGCGGGCCATCCTGTGGCTGGCCAGCGCGCAGGCGTCGTTCGTGACCGGTACGTTCCTCGATGTCACCGGTGGTAAGTGAGTGGTGGCCAGACCCGCTTGCACAAAATCGCACCAATAGTATGATAAAAATCACATCGACATAGTTTCTTAGGAGCAATCCATGGCCACTGTACGAAAAACTATCACCGTGACTGACCAGCAGGATAGCTGGATAAAATCGCAGATCGACGCGGGTCATTACACCAATGACAGCGAGTACATTCGCGACTTGATCCGTCGTGAGCAGGAACGTAGCGCCGAGGTAGACGCCATCCGCGCAGCGTTGCTTGAGGGAGAAGCCAGTGGCAGAGCTCGCCCTTTCGACCCCGAGGTATTCAAACAGAGGATGCTGAAGGTTCATGGCTGAATACCGTCTTACTCCCGCCGCCGAGCGTGACCTTGAAGATATCTGGGTTTACACGGCTGAGCAGTGGGGCCAGAAACAGGCCAATCACTACATCGATATCTTGGCAACGACACTTTCAGATCTGGCGCAGCATCCTAAAACAGCGCCCGCCTGCGACCATATTCGACTTGGCTACCGAAGACGAAGCATTGAGCAACACATGATTTACTTCCGTATTGCTACGTATGGGGTTTCTATCATTCGTATCCTGCATGACAGGATGGATGCATCACGTAAGCTATAACAGTTAACTATTGGCCGCGACGATGGTTGACGCAATCCAGGCCACAGGTCGTCGGTATATCCATCAGTGGCAACCTGGGGCATATGACATGAATCCCCTTGCGCAGTGCCGCCCCTGCACTGATCCGAGCGAGTAGCAGGCTCAACGCTTGAACAGCTCAGCGTTCATGAAATCAATGAACACCCGCAGCTTCGGTGCCAGATGCTTGCTGGAAGGCCAAAGCATTCGGAAGGTGCTCTGGTGCTGATTGAAATCGTCCAGGACGGTGACCAGCTCACCAGCAGCGAGAGCCTCGCGCACGGTGAAATCCGGTACACAGGCAATCCCCAATGCATCCCGCACCACATGAAGCAGAGCCTCGGTGGTGTTACAGAGCAGGGTCGCCGGAAGATTGAGCTCAGCCTCGCCTTCTTGCCTGACCGGCCAGACCTGCAGCCGGCCGGTGCTGGGGAATTTATAGAGCAAGCAGGCATGCTGCAGCAGATCAGTCGGCACCTGCGGCGTACCGTGTTCGGCGAAGTACCGGGGCGAACCCACCACCAACAGCTTGAACGGGCCCAATGGACGGGACATCAGCCGCGAGTCGTTCGGCTCACCGGTACGGATGACCACATCGAACCCTTCCTCGATGATGTCCACTAACCGATCGGAAAAATCCAGGTCCAGTTCAATGCTCGGGTAGCGACGCATGAAGGCGATCAGCGTCGGCATGATCAAATCCGCCACCAGCGGCACACTCACCCGCAGCTTGCCCCGTGGCGCTTTCCGGGTTTCGGACAACTCCAATTCCGCGGCTTCCACTTCGCTGAGAATGCGCCGACAACGCTCGAGAAAAAGCGCGCCCTCTGCCGTCAGCGTGATGCTCCGCGTGCTGCGATGAAACAGCCGTACGCCCAGGCGTTCCTCCAGTCGGGCGACGCTTTTGCCCACCGCTGAGGACGAAATCCCCAGCGCTCGTCCGGCCTCCGAAAAGCTGCGGGTTTCAGCGGCCCGGACAAAAAAATCAATCCCGCTTAGCGATTCCATACCCGCCCCATTACGGACATTTATTCCGATGTGTTTCGCACTCTAGCATTCTTGTCTCATCCAAGGTGGGCCCCTACCGTAGTCGGCACGTATCGCCCCCCCTGCTGACGACACCGGCGGGGGCGTCAACTGCACCACCAAAAGGTGAACCATGACGATTGCCAATACCCACATCGAGCTCCCTCCAGACGTTGCGCAAAACCCTGCGCCACTGCCTCTCGGATCACTGTTTGCCCTGGCATTGGCGGCATTCATTACGATCCTGACCGAAGCATTGCCCGCCGGCCTGCTGACCCAGATCAGCGAAGGGCTGGCCATTTCCGAAGCGCTTGCAGGCCAGTGGGTGACTGTCTATGCCATCGGCTCGTTACTGGCGGCCATTCCACTGACGGCAGCCACCCAAGGCATGCGGCGACGCTCGCTTCTGTTGTTCGCGATCGCAGGTTTTGCCGTTGCCAATACGGTCACGGCGATTTCAACCAGCTACGGCTTGACGATCATTGCTCGGATGTTGGGCGGTGTTGCAGCCGGGCTGCTCTGGGCATTGTTGGCAGGCTATGCCTCCCGCCTGGTGCCAGAGAGCCAAAAAGGCCGGGCCATTGCGATCGCCATGGTCGGTGCGCCACTGGCGTTATCCCTGGGTGTGCCCGCCGGGACCCTGCTCGGCAACCTGATCGGTTGGCGGATGAGCTTCGCGATCATGAGCTTGTTTGCGCTAGCCTTGATGGTCTGGGTGCGCCTGAAAGTACCTGACTTCCCAGGGCAAGCCGCGAACAAACGCTTTGGCTTGGGCCACGTTTTCGCGCTGCCGGGCGTTCGGCCGGTCCTGCTCGTGGTGCTTTCGTTCGTGCTGGCACACAACATTCTCTTCACCTACATCGCCCCATTCTTAAGCGCGGCCGGACTGGCCGACCGCACCGAGCAAGTCCTATTGGTTTTCGGCGTCACGTCGCTACTGGGCATCTGGATCGTCGGCGTACTGATCGACCGGCATCTTCGGCCATTGACGCTGGCCGGCACGATCCTGTTCGCCATTGCGGCGCTGCTGCTGTGGGTGATGAACGACAGCCTGGCTGCGGTCTATTTCGCGGTGGGTGCCTGGGGGATCGCTTTCGGCGGCGCGGGAACGTTGTTCCAGACTGCACTGGCCAAGACGGCGGGAGATGCGGCGGATGTCGCCCAGTCCATGTTGGTCACAGCCTGGAACCTGGCTATTGCGGGCGGCGGGATCATTGGCGGCGTGCTGCTGGATCACCTGGGTGTCGCCGCGTTTGCGCCTGCCCTCATCGCGCTCCTGGTGATCACGTTAACGGTGGTGTGGTCCGCCAGGCGCCATGGTTTTCCTGGATCCGCCAGGTAAAAAAGCGCATCGAGATCACGGGCCAGGATCTCCTCAAGAAAATCGATGAACACACTAATGCGGCTGAAGCCCGGTAATCTCAACCGCTCAATACGGCCTTGAGCAATGGATCATTCAGATACGCGACATTCAATCTCGTCCATGGATTTATACGCGACTGTTCCGGAGAAAAAATGTGTCCAGGGGCAATCATGAAGCCCTTCGGAAGCAGTCGACGGGTGAGTTCCCTTGCATCGTCAATGTGAGCAAACCTGGCCCACAAATAGAGGCTTTGCTCCGGTCTGACGAAGACTTCGGCGCCAATGTCATCCAGCATCTGCAAACCTGCCGTGGTGGCGATTTTTAGCCGCTCTTGTAAGCGGATCAGATGGCGCAGGAAATGCCCTTCCGTCAGGATGACGTCAACGGTTCGCTCACAAAGCTCCGAAGTGCTGGTGTGCAGCAGCATTTTCAGGTCGCCCAGTTCATCTATGACGTCTTTACTGCCTGCGATGAACCCAACCCTCAATGCCGCAGACACCGACTTTGAGAAGCTCCCTACGTACAGCGAGCATCGCAACTGATCCAGCGCCGACACCTTGATGGCCGATGCCGGTTTGAAATCTGCCAAAGCGTCGTCGTCCACCAGGATGAAGTTGTGCTCTTGCGCTAACTGAACCAACCGATGGGCTTTGCCGGGTGAAATATCGGAGCCCGTCGGGTTGTGCCCGACAGACTGCATGAAAAATAACTTGGGCTTATGCGCAAGCAGATGCTGCTCCAGCACGTCCATGTCCGGCCCATCGGGCAATCTGGGTACGGATAGCATCCGAGCGCCTTGTAATTGCAGCTTGCCGAATAGCGGGTAATAGCCTGGATCCTCGACAAAAACGTAGTCCCCGGGCGCTATGAACCGACGAATTATCAGGTCCAGTGCGTGATTGGCCCCATGGGCGGTGACGATCTGGCGAGGGTTTGCGGTAATTGAGTAGGTCGCCAGTTTTTGCACCAGATGTTGCCGAAGCGCTGCATTCCCCAGCCGGTTGCCGTAGCGGAAAAGCGTCGTTACGCCGATACGCATGACCTGCCGGGTGAACTTGTCCAAGCGCAAATCCATCAGCCACTCTACCGGTGGAAAACCCTCACCGAGTGGCGAGTGACCGGGCTCACGGACAAACTGCTGGCGCATGAGCCAGATGGTGTCCATCGCCCGGGTGAACGGTAGCGGCTCTTCCGGTTCGTGACTGCTCGGGGCTCCCTGCTTGACGAAGAAGCCCTGGCCATGGCGCGCTTCGACAAGTCCTTGGGAGGCCAGCGATTCATAAGCGTTGATCACCGTGTTTTTCGAATGGCCAAACAGCCGCATGCACTCGCGCAGGGAGGGCAATCGGTCACCCACCCGGTAAGTGCCGTTGCCGATTTGCTCGACTAATGAGGCCGTCAGTTGCTGGGCAAGTGTCAGCCGCGCCATCGTATGGAACCCTGGACGAATGAGTTACAGAGGGTACAGCTTAGGTACTGTCTGTCCAAACTGTACCTTTTTTACTCTGGCACATGTGAATAGGGTGACAGCCATTCAATAACAATAACTGCGCCAGGACCCTTCACATGAGTATCGACTCCCGCCTCCCCATGTTCCGCAACCTGTCGCCCGCCGAACGCCTGGGCCATTTGCAGGCGCTGCTTGAGCTTCCAGAAGCGGATGTTGCCCTTCTACGCGATGCCGGCGCCCTCCCCTTGGAAATTGCCGACGGCATGATTGAGAACGTGATTGGCAAGTTCGAATTGCCCTACGCCGTCGCGAGTAACTTCCAAATCAATGGTCGTGACGTCATCGTGCCGTTGGTGGTTGAAGAGCCGTCAGTGGTCGCAGCGGCTTCGTTCATGGCCAAGCTGGCACGCGATGCCGGTGGTTTCCAGACCTCCAGTTCTCTGCCGCTGATGCGAGCCCAGGTGCAGATTGTCGAGGTCGAAGATCCCTTCAATGCACGTCTGAGCCTTTTGCGGCGCAAAGACGAAATCATCGAACTCGCCAACCGCAGGGATCAACTGCTTAACACACTGGGCGGCGGCTGCCGCGACATTGAAGTACACACCTTTGCCCAGAGCCCTCGCGGGCCGATGCTGGTAGCCCACCTGATCGTGGATGTGCGCGATGCCATGGGCGCCAACACCGTGAACACCATGGCTGAAGCGGTTGCCCCGCTGATGGAAGAAATTACCGGAGGCAAGGTACGACTGCGCATTCTGTCCAACCTGGCGGATCTGCGTCTTGCCAGGGCCCAGATCCGCATTGCCCCTGAGCTGCTCACGACCGCAGCCTATAAAGGCGAAGACGTCATTGAGGGGATCCTCGATGCTTACAACTTTGCTGTCATCGACCCCTATCGTGCAGCCACCCACAACAAGGGCATCATGAATGGCATCGACCCCCTTATCGTCGCCACGGGTAACGACTGGCGCGCGGTGGAAGCCGGCGCTCACGCCTATGCCTGCCGTAATGGCCATTACGGTTCGCTGACCACGTGGGAAAAAGATGGCAAGGGTCATCTGGTGGGCACCCTGGAAATGCCCATGCCTGTTGGCCTGGTCGGCGGCGCCACGAAGACTCACCCACTGGCACAACTGTCGCTCCGCATCCTGGGTGTGAAGACGGCGCAGGAACTCGCCGAAATCGCGGTGGCAGTGGGCCTGGCTCAAAACCTGGGCGCACTGCGTGCATTGTCGACGGAAGGAATACAACGCGGACACATGGCTTTGCATGCGCGCAACATTGCGCTTTCCGCAGGTGCCAAAGGCGAAGAGCTCAATTGGCTGGTCAAGCAGATGGTTGAGGCGGGGGATGTGCGTTCAGACAAAGCGGCTGAATTACTCAAGCAAAAGCGCGCGCAGTGATGCCCTTCTCGCGACACATGACCTTGTAGAAACGAACCAAACCGCATCTCTTCACGTTCATAACAATAAAAGCCCGCAGGGGCAGTGGGAGAATCCTAATGAAATCCGAACTGTTTGAAGTATGGGGCGACACGGTAGACGGTCGCCACTTGATCTACTCCATTGGCATCGGCGCAATCGTCAGCCTCGGCACGTTCTTCCTGGCGCAGTATCTGTTTGTCGGCTGGGTAGACTCTCAGCAGATGGCCCGTGCATACGCGATGCTGGTGGGTATCGTGGGTTGCCTCGCAGGCGGAGCCATCAGTGCGTCGCTTTTCAAACCCAAGCGCAATGTCGTGGAACATCTGGCCGATCCGGCGTGGCGTTCAAAAATCCTGATCGAGTTGGAGAATGAATACGGCCCCCTCGGCAATCTGACTGACCTGCCGCCAGCCACGATAGCGGAGCTGCGTGAAATGGATCTTTATGATCTGTTCTCGGATTACGAGAAAGGTCAAAGCAATTGCGCAAAAAGCTTCGATGCCCCTCCCATCGCCGCTGTCAGCGCGGGAAGCCTCAAGGGTGACCGACCATGATCGCCCCCCTGCTGGATCAGATCCTGATTGCGTTGGGCATGGGTATCCTGGGGGCGGTGATTTTTGCCGGGATCGGGCTCATTTCGGGTAGCGATGAAACCACGACGCTCGCCCCGCTGACGTTGCTGGTGGTTCTGCTGGGCGTTCCTGCCGCGGGTGTGCTGACATTCTTCCTGGCGGGCGCCGTGGCCAAACATATGACCCACGCCGTACCGACGGCGCTACTGGGTATTCCGGGCGACACCATGGCAACGCCACTCATGCGCGAAGCCAACTATTTGCGCAATCTGGGCGTCCCCCACATCGCACTGCGCAAGATGATTTCGGGCGCGGTCATTGCTGCGTTGATTGCTGTTCCGATGGCGGTACTGTTCGCCGTGATGCTTGCGCCGTTCGGTGACATGATCAAGCGTGCTGCACCCTGGGTATTCCTGTGCGCAGCGGTTGCTATTGCATGGTTTTCCAAAGGTCGCATGGCGGCGGTGCTGACGCTGATCCCTTTCGTCATGGTGATCGTGGCCCTGCAAAGCATCACCGGTCAGTATGGGGTCAAGCTCAGTGTCAGCTACTTCCTCGGCATCGCCATCGGCCCATTGATCGCCGCCCTGTTCTCCACGCTCGCGCCGGCCGAGCGAGAAACAATGCGACGCCAGGAGGTGCGCACTTTCTCCTTGTCTCCCGACGTAAAAAGCGGGGGTGGATTTTTCCCTAATCCACTCAAGGTATTGGACAGCAGGCAAAGCCTGTGGACGGCCATCACTGCGGTAATCTCCAGCGCCACCTTTGTGTTCAGCCCGGTTGCCATGACCGTCATCATGGGCGAAGTCGTCGGCTCGAGGGTCAAGCACGTTTACCATCGGTTGACCACAGTCATCACCGCTCGAAACGGGGTGACCGAATCGACTTATCTCGCCGAAGCGTTAATCCCGCTGATCGCGTTTGGCCTGCCACTTAGCCCTGTCGCCGCAGGCCCGGCGGCGCCGCTCTTCAATGCTCCCCCACGCTTTAGCGTCGACAACGCAACGGGTCAGGTGCACAACCTGCACTCTCTGCTCAGCACGTGGGAGTTTCTGGGGTACGGCATGTTGGCAGTGGTCATTGCCATTCTGATTGCCTATCCATTCACCATGAGCTACGCCCACAGAGCTGCCTCCTATGTGTCGCGCAACATCAGCCACGAAGCCGTGATCTCGACATTTGTTGGCCTGATCCTGGTAATCGGCATCTGGGAAGGTGGCCTCCTGGGCCTGCTGGTTATCATCACCATCGGCCTGCTTGGCGGATTTCTCTCACGCTTTCTGGGCTTCAACATTGGCGTCCAATTCATGGGCTATTACACCGCCGTGCTCACGGTGCCGGCCCTCGTCGCCCTGGCACACCCATGATCTCCAGCAAGCACGACAATCCTCGCATCCCTGCTGTTGGTGTTGGGATGGCGATGAAGCTCGGCGCTTGAACAGCTTCGTGTTCATGCAATCAATGAACACCCGCAGCTTCGGCGCCAGAGGCTTGCTGGAAGGGCTTTTACGCTCATTTGCCTGCGAGGTTTTGCCTTGCCCACTGCTCGGCCGTGGTGACTTGAATCGAGTGCCGCTCGTTGAAAGTGTCAGCTTTAGGCCAAGCCACGCCTCTGCCTTGGGCAAACACAGCGCGGTACTTCTTGATGTGGTGAGTGGGGTCTTTTTCCAATTCCTGGATCAGGTACGGAACAGTCCACACGTTACGTTTGAATGGACGTCCCAGCACCCGCTCAAGGATGCTCGCAACCTGCCCATATGTCACAGTATCCCCAGAAAGGTAGACGATTTCATTGCGCAAGCGAGGCTCGAAGAAGACGATTTCCGCCGTCAGAGTACCGATGTCGTCGGGTGTCGTGAGCGTCACGCTGTTCTCCAGACTACCCAGGGCGTTCACTGTGTCATTTTCGAAGTCAATCACCTCAAATACAGGCTCGAAGAGAAAGCTGGTGAACATACCCGTCGAGATGATGACCCATTCAGTTTTGTCTTGGGCGCGAAGCAACTCGCGCACATCGAGCTGAGCATCGAATAGATCCTGAGGACTGCCCCGCCCAATCACCTCGAAATCGACGCCAAACTGCCACGGGAAGTAGCGCTTCACGCCGGACTCGAGAGCTGCTGTTGCCAACTTCATCGGGGTTTCTCGACCCGCGACCATGCCTGCGCAGCCTATTACGGTATCGAAACGTGCGAAGACTTCAGCCAGCTGATCGATCGAATCGTTCACCAAGTCTGCCGCAACCATCTGGATACCCAGACCACGGAGCTCCTCGATTTCCAACTTCTTATCGGGCAACTGAGTGTTGATGGTCGAGTCCCTGAGCAGGACACTGATTCGGGAACCGGGCGCACGCTTTGCCACTTGCGCAAGATTGCGCAAAACCGGGAGGCCAAGTTCTCCGGCGCCTAGAACGAGGATCGATTGGGGGGAAAACTGAGTCACTGCGGTCATCATTACTCCTGAAACCCGTTGCCTGTAAGATGAACAGATGCTGGCACGATTCGGCAGCGCTCATAAGAAGGCACACGTGTGATACCAGGGGGAGAAATGACCGATCATGAAACTCTTAGCCAGGCAGAAGCTATCTGCCAAACGCTTAGAGAAGATGATGATGGCGTCAGGCGCGAAGTCCTTGCTCACGCAGGTAGCCGCTGGTCATTGGGCATCCTGCATGCCTTGGGTGTGTACGGCAGCATGCGCCATGCCGAAATAAAAAGGCAGCTGGCCGGTGTAACACAGCGAATGTTGACCAAGACGCTACGCTCCCTGGAGCGTGATGGTCTACTGATTCGGCGAGCGTTCGATGAGATTCCGCCCCGTGTCGAGTACGAGCTGACTCCGCTGGGCATGGGGCTGTTGATCCGCATGTCCCCTATTTGGACTTGGGTCGTCGAAAACGTCGACGACTTCCGCAAGGCGCGTCGCACATTCGACAGCCAGGAGGGCAATAAACCTTCATGGCAAATCCCCACGCCGATTCCGGCAGCTCCAGAAGCGCCGGAGTAATCGTCAGCGTTGAACAGCATTGGTCGTTAGGTCCTTCAGCGGATAGGCCAATCTTTTGACCGTCTAACGGTTTTAGCGTAATACACCTACGCCATTAACCTTACTCGCCGATAACAATGAGAATCACATTGGAGCTGACGATGCCCCACCGCACGCCCAAACTTCTCATCGCGGCAGCCACTGCCACCTTGGTCATGTCCGTCACGGCTGCCGTAGGTCCGTTTACCCTGTTTTGGACGAACGAGACGCGCAACGAACGCAACCTGGTAGAAAAGCAGCTGGACAGCATTCGCACGGTGCAAGGTTTGCTCGTGGATGCGGAGACAGGTGAACGCGGGTATGCATTGACAGGGATGGAGACATTTCTTCGCCCTTATTACGTCGCCACGTCGCAGCTTCCGGGCGCGATCAAGATCCTTCGTGAAAACTATCGAAACGATCCATCCGATGAAATTTCCAAAGTGGAGGACTTCATCGAGAAGTCCACACTAAAGCTGGACCACCTGGACATGGTGATCAAGCTGCGCAGCACCCAAGGAGCTGCTGCGACGGTGGCCGAAATCGCGACGGGTAACGGCAAACAACTCATGGACCAGGTTCGCGACCTCGGGGGCGAGCTGATTCAAGCAGAAGTTGAGGAAGTTGGCGTTCTGGACAACCGGCTTAACGCCAACCTGCGTTGGGCCGTCGCCGTTTCCATTGCAAGCTTCCTGCTTACGCTTGTGCTGGGCCGTTTCATTTACGTGTCCATGCGTCAGACCATAAAACGCCAAGCCGAATCGACGGCTAGCGCGCTTTCTTCAAGCACCCAACTCAGCAAAAGCCTGAAAAACCTTGAGCGGCGCAATGCAGAGATAGGCTTGCTCGCAGAAATGGCCCGTCTACTCCAGACCGAGATGAGCCAAGAGGAAACACTTCAGCTGGTGAGCACTTATTGCCAGCAGTTACTGGAGGGCAGTAGCGGAACGCTGTACCTGTACCGCAATTCGGCTGATGCCCTGCAACCGGCCGCAAGCTGGGGCCACGTCGAGGCTCAACTAGACGCTCTCATCGGTCCCAAAGACTGTTGGGCCATACGTCGAGGCCATTCCCATGTGGTTGAACATCGCCATGAGCTGCGCTGCGCTCACTACTCAGATAAATCAGAGTTCGACGATGGCGACATTCACTGGTGCCTGCCGCTGATAGCCTATGGAGAAACACTGGGACTCTTACACATCCAGCATGCTGGCGGAAATGGCGATAAGGAAATCAGCCGCCAGTTTGCGGAAGCTGCCGCGGAGCAAACCGCGCTAGCGCTGGCGAACGGCAGGATGCGCCAGGTCCTGGAAGTCCAGTCGATTAAAGACCCGCTGACGGGTTTGTATAACCGTCGCTTCATGGAAGAGACACTCAAGCGCGAGCTCTCCAAAGCCACTCGAGACGCAGTGGACCTGAGTGTCATCATGCTCGACCTGGACAACTTCAAACAATTGAACGACATCCATGGTCATTCTGCTGGCGACGCGGTGCTGCGAAGCACTGCATCCTTGATCATGAAGTCAATCAGAGCCACCGATGTCGCCTGCCGGTTTGGTGGAGAAGAACTGATCATCATATTGCCGGATTGCTCCATTGAAGACGCTCTCCTGCGAGCCGAATCCATCCGAGATTCGCTGGAAAGCATGAGCCCTACGGATGGAATACAGACATTCAGCGTTACCGCATCCTTTGGCGTTGCCTCGACGACACGTAGCGGGACCGATCAAACCATATTGATGCAAACAGCGGACGCCGCACTGTATAAGGCCAAGCGCGAGGGGAAGAATCGCGTAGCCTCGTAGTCAGTCATACAGAGGTGAGAACATAAGCCGCCTCATAGCAACGAGCAGTCAAGCGGCAGGCCATCTTTCTCCGATCGCCGTCGCAACGCCTATATGCCCTTAGACAAAGCGCCCCTGACGCCCTCGCCTCGCACCCTCCCCAGCTCATCCGGGCGCAACGTCAACACCGAAACACCCAATGAAGTCACTGCCACGGTGTGTTCGAATTGCGCGGAAAGCGCTCCGTCCCGAGTCACGACAGTCCAACCATCAGCCTCGGTCCTGACATGACTCGTGCCTTGATTGAGCATGGGTTCGATGGTGAACACCATACCCTCACGCAGCACCAGGCCAGTTCCGGGCTTGCCGAAATGCAGTACCTGGGGTTCCTCATGCATCTCCTGGCCGATCCCATGGCCGCAGTATTCGCGCACCACAGAATAACCATTGCGCTTGGCATGGCGCTCGATGGCCGCCCCAATGTCACCCAGCCGCGCGCCTGGCCGCACCGCGCGGATACCCCGCCACATCGCATCGTAAGTGACCTCGACCAGGCGCCGGGCAGCGGCGCTGACCTCACCGATAAGGTAGGTCTTGCTGGAGTCGGCGATATAACCATTCTTTTCCAGGGTGATGTCGAGATTGACGATGTCGCCATCACGCAGAATTTTGGAAGGCGATGGCACACCGTGACAAACCACCTCGTTCACTGAGCAATTGAGTACGAACCCGTAGCCATATTGGCCTTTGCTCGCCGGTCGAGCCTTGAGGTCCTCGACGATATACCGCTCCACCATGGCATCGACCTGGAGTGTCGACATCCCCTTGAGCGCGGTTTTATCCAGCCGTTCGAACACAGACGCCAGGAGTCGGCCGGACTCCGCTAGCAGGGCTACCTGCTCCGGACTCTTGATCATGCTCAACTCACCACCAGTGGCTGGGCGCGCACGCCCGCGCTGTCGAGTTCACGGCGGATGACCTCGTTGAAGGTCAGTTCAGGATTCATCTCGCACAACATGCCTACCTTGATCCAGAAAGCGGCCTGCGCGTTGATGGAACGACAAGACACCTTCGTGGCCCGGCGCAGTTGGTCATGCAGTTCGTCGTCGATGTTCACGATGCCCATGGCTTTCACTCCATACGTTTCATATATGAATAGCATATGCTTCGCATATATAAAAACCAAGCGTAAATGTTCAATAGGGAGAGGCAAACCCGAAGCAGTAGCGGTTTTGGGTTCGGTACCGGCGAACGAGAACAAAAAAAACCTTTTAAAAAACAATTATTTATCTACCCCATAATTTATTTTTCAAAAATATCTTGCGCACTAACATTTTAGGCGATAACTTTATCTCAACTTCTTAGTGCGCAAACATTTAATGCGCACCCAAACACCCCAGCAGCATCTGGATCAATATCAGGAGCGAATCATGAAAGCACTCTATACCGCAGTAGCAACCGCCACCGGTGGCCGTGACGGCCGCGCTGTTTCGAGCGACGGCATCCTCGACGTGAAGCTGACCACGCCAAAAGAACTCGGTGGTGCTGGCGGCGAAGCCACCAACCCTGAACAGCTGTTCGCTGCTGGTTACTCGGCCTGCTTTATCGGCGCGCTGAAATTCGTCGCCAGCCAAAGCAAGCGCAGCATCCCCGCGGACGCCTCGATCACCGCCCATGTCGGCATCGGCCAGATCCCCGGTGGTTTCGGCCTCGACATCGACCTGCACATCAGCCTGCCCGGACTGGACCAAGCCGATGCCCAAGCGCTGGTCGACGCGGCCCATCAGGTCTGCCCTTACTCCAACGCCACCCGCGGCAATGTCGATGTGCGCCTGCACGTCGCCGTCTAACCCCGCTGGCCGCGTAGAACTCACTAATCACCAAACTTGGCAACCGCCCTTTTCTTCTCTTACAGGTAGTGACTCATGAAAAAGATTCTTTCTGGCTTGGCCTTCGCCACCGCTTTCGCAGCCGCTGGTTTTGCAAACGCTGCTGACGTCAAACCCACTGTGATCTTGGTACATGGCGCTTTCGCCGACTCGTCGAGCTGGAACGGCGTGGTCAAGATTCTGGAAAAGGACGGCTATCCAGTCATTGCGGCGGCGAACCCGCTGCGTGGCGTCAGCAGTGATGCACAATCGGTGGCAAGCATCGTCAAGAACATCAAGACACCGGTGGTTCTGGTCGGCCATTCCTATGGCGGTGCGGTGATCAGCGAGGCGGCATACGGCAATCAGAACGTGAAGGGCCTGGTGTATGTGGCGGCTTTCACCCCGGAAGCTGGCGAGACCGCGGCAGAACTGTCTGGACGATTCCCGGGCGGCACCCTCGCCTCGGCCTTGTCGGCGCCGGTCGAGTTGGCCGATGGCGGCAAGGATCTCTACATCCAGCAGGATAAATTCCACGACCAGTTCGCAGCCGATGTGCCTGAGGCTGAAGCGCGTCTGATGGCGGCTGGTCAACGTCCCATTACCGTCGCTGCGCTGAACGAAGCCGCCACGGATCCAGCATGGAAAACCATTCCGTCCTGGTTCGTGTACGGCGACAAGGATAAGAACATTCCCCCTCAGGCCATGGCGTTCATGGCGGAGCGTGCGCACTCCAAGCAGACCGTCGTGGTTAAAGGCGCCTCCCATGTGGTGATGGTTTCCAACCCGAAAGTGGTGGCTAATCTGATCGAGAAAGCTGCGCAATAATGCAATTGGCAACACGAGGCTCGCGCATGCGGGCCTTTTGCCGTTGCCTAAGTCACATTGAGCTTTTCGCCGGCCCGGTCGCAACGATCATCGCCCGGAGAAGAAAGCCTCCAATGCGCAAGCCAACTCGACCGGCGCCTCTTCAGCGATGTGATGACCGCTGTCAATGCCGGCGCCAGTGACTTTCTGTTCTGCCCACGGCGCCCAAACCGCAAGCACATCGCCATAGAGCTCCTCGAGGTCATCCTGCAACGACCACATAACGTGGAGCGGACATTGAAGCTTACGACCAGCCTTACGATCTTCCCTGTCATGCAGGTGGTCCAGCTCGATTCCTGCGCGGTAATCACCGAGCATCCCGATCACGGTTTCGGGATCGTGGATCGCAGCCTGAAAGTCCTCATAATTCTCTCGCCCCATCGCCTCTGCGTCTCCTCCGTACCAAGCCTTTGGGTTCGCGAGAATGGCCCTTTCTGGCTTGTCAGGTTGGGCATAGAAAAACCAGTGCCACCATTTGGATGCGAACCGCGCCCCACATCGTTCAAGCGCTTCCAGGATGGGCACGCCATCCAGGATGGCCAACTTCAGCACACGTGACGGATGGTCTAGCGCTGTACGAAAAGCAGCGTAACTGCCGCGGTCATGGCCCGCTAAGTAGAATTCATCGAACCCCAGGCTCTCCATGAGCGCGACGCAGTCCCGGCCCTTTGCTCGCTTCGAAAAAGCTTCGTAGTCATGAGGGTTCGTCGGCTTACTGGACCTGCCAAACCCTCTCAAGTCCGGGCAGACCACCGTAAAAGATCTAGCCAGCAGCGGTGCAACCTTATGCCAGGTGGTGTGCGTACGGGGGTGACCATGAAGCAACAATAATGGCGGGCCAGTACCACCGTAGCGAACGCGCAAGGTCGCCTCAGGCAAGCTGATCATTTCTAGCTGGAAACCTTCGAACATAATCACCCCGTGATGAGTGCTTTTCACTACACACAATAGATCAGGGTAGTGTTCAGGTACCGTTTACGCGGATATCTCTGCGTTTCGTCCCAAGGGTGAGCCTGACTTTGCTGTCAGCCTGACACTCGCTAAGATCGCAGAAGGCAAGAACAGACATGCAACGGAGAATCAGTCCATGACCTCGAACCTTGCAGAGCTTTATCGCGATTACATTGCCTGCCTGAACGCACAGGACTGGGGAAACCTAGCTCGTTTTGTGCACCCAGATGTAGTTCACAACGCGAGACCATTAGGGTTGCACGGCTATCGAAGCATGCTGGAAGCGGATTATCGGGCTATCCCCGACTTGCGCTTTGAAATCGAATTCTTGGTGACCGACCCACCTAGGTTGGCGGCTCGCCTGGCCTTCAATTGCACGCCGGTTGGGGAGTTCCTGGGCCTTGCGGTGAATGGGACACGGATCTCCTTCGCGGAAAACGTCTTCTACGCGTTCGAGGACGGCAGGATCCGCGAGGTCTGGTCGGTCATCGACAAGGTAGCGATCGAAGCTCAGCTCCAATCAGCGGCTTGATTGGCGAAATCGACGAAATTGTAAGAGGCGGTATCGCCGGTGCCCACCAAGGTATTGAACCCGATCAGGAATGTGCAGCACGGGCCCAGCACCGCCAGTAGCACGGGCCGTTGATCCCAACCGCTCAGATACCAGACCGCACCCGCGGCCAACGTGGCGAGCAGCGCCCTGATGCCGTTTCGCGCCGCATCTGCGTAATTGCGATGATATCCCACGGCACGTACCTGCTCCCGGCGAGCGTGATCGAGGCTGGAGAAGTTCAGCAAGGCCTCGCCCAAGTCCGCCAGTTGTTCGTCCAAGCATTCATTGAGCAACCGCGAGGGGTGGTTTGAGCCAGCGAGTTCATCCACCAAGCTACGCAGTTGCTCCACCGTATCGGCGGCGGCGCGAAAGTCGCAACGGACGTCGTTCATCCGTTCACTCAGTTGCCGCAATGCCGTGCTTATTCGAGCGAGCAACGTGGGGTCGATTCCGGGGTATGGGTCGTCGCTGTGCACATCGAGCACAGCGGACTGCAAATGCGCCAGGCCGGCCTGAATCGCCAACTGCCGGGAGCGAATCAGCGACGATTCCCCCCGCCCTATCCCCAGTTGGTCGTCCACCTTACCGATATCTAATTGCACGGCTGGCCAACGTGCTGCTCGAAGAGCTTGAACTGGCTCCCACGGAACAGCTTTACCTGCCTTTGCCCGCCTCAAACCAGCTTCGCACAATCGCCCGGGCGCTGGCGCAAGCCCCCTCCAACCGCGCCACCATGGCGAGCTGGGCACGGCATGTGGCCATGAGCGAACGCTCGCTGGCCCGACTGATAAAAAGCGAAACCGGACTTACCTTCGGTCAATGGCGCAAGCAATGGCAGATCATCGTCGCGTTGCAAAGCCTGGCCGAGGGGCAGTCGGTGCAGAGAACCGCTGAAGCGCTCGCCTGCTCGACATCCATAGTTCGACGCACCTCGAAGTGAGGAATGTGTCGAGCGAATAATCTATGGGCCAACATGGAGGAGATGGCGATGACACACACCCGCTTTTTTGGAAAAACCGTACTGGCCTGCACGTTCATCCTGGCGATTATCGGGTGGGGGGTCGGCTTCTATGGGCCGCCGATCTATATGCAAGCGGTCATGGAGCGCACGGGGTGGCCGATCGCCCAGGTCTCGACAGCCGTTACCTTGCACTTTCTCAGCGGCACGATTGTCATCGCCAACCTGCCACGACTTTACGCACGCTTCGGGATACCCGCCATCACCCTGCTGGGCAGCATCGTCCTGGGCATCGGCGTGAACATCTGGGCTCAAGCCAACCAACTATGGGTGCTGTATGCCGGCGCCGTCTGCTCGGGTATCGGCTGGGTGACACTGGGTGCCGCGGCCGTTAACACCCTGATCGCTCCGTGGTACGTCAAGGAAAGACCCAAGGCCCTGGGCAAGGCCTACAACGGTGCCAGCATGGGTGGCGTGATCTTTTCGCCGCTGTGGGTGTGGCTGATCGAGCGTTTCGGCTTTGCCACGGCGGCGCTGGTGATCAGCGTCGTTGCTGTGCTGCTCATCGGTGCCTTCGCCTTTCTGGTCTTCAACAAAAGCCCGGAAAGCGTGGGACAACATCCCGACAATGCAGACCAGCCGGAACCCGTGCCGATCAGCGCCAATGCCATGCCGTGGACCGCCATGCAGACGCTCCAGTCGGCCAGTTTCCGTACCCTGGCGGCCGGCATGTCCTTGGGGCTGTTCGCCCAGATCGGCTTGATTGCGCACCTGTACTCGATCCTGGCGGGACGCATGGGGGCGCATGACGCCTCATTCGCCATGGGCCTGGCCACCGCCAGTGCGATGGGCGGGCGATACGTCGCCGCACGCCTGATGATCCAAGGTATGAACCGCCGACAACTGGCGTGCCTCGGTTATGCTATCCAGATGCTGGGTACGCTGATGCTTCTTGGCCTGGACCTTCACCCGACAGTGGCCTGGGCGGCCGTGGTGTTGATCGGTTCGGGCATTGGCAATGCCACCTCCCTGCCGCCACTGATTGCACAGACCGAGTTCAGCCGTGAACAAACCGCCAGGGTGATCGCCCTGATGGTCGCGATCAGCCAGGCCACCTACGCCTTCGCCCCGGCATTTTTCGGCCTGGTGCGCTCTGCCTTCAGCGATCCGAATCACGCCATCGTCGCCGTCGTAACGGGAGCGGTCGTCGTGCAGGGGCTCGCCATTTTGTCGTTCTATCGGGGGGTAGCCGCTCGCCCTTTCAAGAGAACCGTTTTCTGACCTTATTGGCAACGTCGAGGTATTTCTCAGGCACAAAAAAGCCACTCATCCGAGTGGCTTTTTTCTGAATCTTAGAGCAGGAAACGAGACTCGTATCTGACGTCCGACTCGTTGAAACTCAGGGTATTTCTTTGCTTGCCGGTGCAGGAAAAGTCTAATTGAAAGCCTCCTCCCGTTGTTGCACCGACTCTTTCTGTCTGAACATTTGCTGCCAAGCGAGCTGCGCCTGGACAATGGCGACCGCATCCAGGACTTTCCGTGCCCAACGTTCATCCTCAGGATGCACCACGACAACGCGAAACCCGTGATCATGGCCTTCAATCCGCACGCCCTCGGAATCATCGACGTGCAGGTCGATATCGAATGCCGGCGGATACTTCGAAGGTGCATTCGACAGCCCATGCACCGTCAGGGCGCGGTTGTGCAGTACGCTGTTGACAACACCGTCGACGCGGATGCCGTACAGCAACAGCCAACGACGGATGTAGGACGGCGTGCGCCCGGACGACGTGTAGACCCAGATACTGCATCCCTGGCGACGTAACTCGCTGGTCAGCGAGCGGGTTCCCATACGCAACGGCTCACCCAACCAACGAAGGATACAGGCCGGCAGCTTGCTGTGTTCCACAGCGCAATGATGCAGTTGGCAAGCGAGCGTGTCGTCGATATCAAACGAAATCCGTATGCGCGGACGCCTGGACACCGACACCGGTACGACACCCCGGATGGCCTGCCCTACCCTGCTGCCGAAGGTTCGGTATTTGGCTAACGCTGGATGTTCGCTCATCAATGGCCACCTTGATAAATGGGCAAAGATTTGCCTTTGAGAAAAAAATTCATTTGATCGGGTGCCTGTTCCTCTAGGAACGCTGCGTATTTTTTCTTGATTTTGGGCAACTCGTACAATGCCTTGACTCCGTGCTTGGCGGAGTTGCGGATGACCGAAGACGGGTTGAAGTAGCCCTTGGCGTTTTCCAGCGTCAACACAAAAGGAGGCAAACCGGCGCGCATAAGCAGATAGCTGACGATGAGCGACCCAGTGCGGTTATTGCCTTCAATGAACAACTGCGGCTTGCTGAGGATACGTACATAGACGCCGGCTGCACGCTTCCAGACTGAATCGCTGCGATACGCGCAATACCAGTTGTACAAGTCCTTGATGCCCCCCTCAACGTTGTTGAAGAAATGCGCCTCGGTCGCTGCCAGGTGCTGGGTGTACTCCAATCGGCGGACCGGATCCCGGCCACAGAGCACCGTGGCATTGATCTCCAGCATCAGGTTCAGTTGCTGAAGGTCAAACAGGTCAACGCCGCGTGCAACATAGTCGTCAACCAATGCATAACCTTCAAGCACATTGTGTAGTACTTCGTCAGTCAGGGGATCGCGAGGCTCCGTGAAATGCCGGCTAAGCTCGGCGAAGCGGCTCTGCACTTCTCGCAATGCGCGTTCAATCGCTGGCAAATCAAGGCGATGCGTTACAGGCATTGATGCTCCTTGGAAACACTTGGTAAAAAGTCTACCGATGCCCGCCAAATCCGTTTGGCTTCTGCAGGTATACGGCCTTGACCAGGGTGTTGCTTAGCTGAACTTGCCGCTGATGTAATCGCCGGTCATCTGTTCTCGCGGGTTGTCGAAAATCTGCGTCGTCGGCCCCATCTCGACCAGATAACCGGTGCGCGTGCCTTGGGAAATATCCACGGAAAAAAACGCCGTGGTGTCAGCAACACGGATGGCTTGCTGCATATTGTGGGTGACCAGCGCGATGGTGTAGTCCTTCTTCAACTCGACCATCAATTCCTCGACCCGCCGGGTAGCGATCGGATCGAGTGCCGAACACGGCTCATCCAGCAGCAGCACTTCCGGCTCGGTCGCGATGGCACGGGCGATACACAGTCGTTGTTGCTGGCCACCGGAAAGAGACAGGCCGCTGACCTTGAGCTTGTCCTTGACTTCGTCCCACAGCGCGGCGCCTTGCAGCGCATGCTTGACCCGGTCCCCTATATCGCCCTTGTAGCGATTGAGGCGCAGGCCAAACGCGACGTTGTCGAAGATGCTCATCGAAAACGGGTTCGGCTGTTGAAACACCATGCCGATGTAGCGGCGCACGACAACCGGATCAACGCCCTTGCCGTAGACGTCCTGTCCAAGGAAATGCACGTGCCCCTCAAAACGGAAACCTTTCACCAGATCGTTCATCCGGTTGAGGCTGCGCAGCACGGTGCTTTTGCCACAGCCGGAAGGACCGATGAACCCGGTGATCTTGTTTTTCTCGATCGGCACATGGCTGTCACGTACGGCCATGAAGTTGCCGTAGAAAATCTTGTCCAGTTTGCAGTCCATGACTACAGGCGCCTGGGTGATAAACGGAGCTGCTATTTGCGCAGTGGATACGTTCAAGATCAGATGCTCCCGTTCTTAATACTTTGGCTTGCCGAAAATACGGCTGATGATGTTCACGAACAGCACGATCATCACCAGCACCAGTGAGGCCGCCCATGCGAGCTCGAGCTGGTTGTCGAAAGGCATGCCGGAGAAGTTGTAGATCAGCACCGCCAGTGAGGCAGTCGGGTTCATGACCTCGAGATTGCCCTGGTGGTAAATCCAGTAGTTGCTGAACAGCGCGGTAAACAGCAGCGGCGCGGTCTCGCCCGCGGCACGTGCCACAGCCAGCATGACGCCGGTCAGGATGGCCGGCATGCCCGTCGGCAAGACGATTTTCCAGATCACCTGCGAGCGGGTGCAGCCCATGCCATAGGCGGCATCCTTCATGATCTTGGGCACCATGCGCATCGACTCTTCCGCCGTCAGCACGACGATCGGCAGCATCAGCACGGCCAGCGCCACGCCACCCGCCGGCGCCGAATAGGTACCGGTGGTCATCACCACCAGGGCGTAAGCGAAAACCCCAGCCAGAATCGAAGGCAGCCCGGTGAGCATCTTGGCGGCAAAACGCGCGGCGTTCGCCAACTTGCTGTCCGGCCCCAACTCAGCCAGGAATATCGCTGCCATGATGCCGACCGGCACCGCGATCGCTGCCGCGATACCGACCATCACGAAGGTACCTGCCATCGCGTTGCCAAAGCCGCCGCCCATTTCGAAACCTGTCGGCGGCAGTTCGGTGAAGACTTCCAGGTTCAGGCGAGCACCGCCACGGGTGATCAGCATGTAGAGCACGGAAATCAGCGGCACGCTGGCCAGCAGCGCCCCCGCCCAGACCAGGGTGGTCAGGATCAGGCTGCGCAGCGCGCGGCCTTCGAACTTGCGCTGCAAGCTGGGCATCGCGCCCGCTGGCGCCGTCAAGTCTGTTGCTGCGGTGAGATCAGTCATCACTTATTACCCCGTTGGGCATACATCATGATCAACGAGCCGAAGATGTTCACGATGAGCGTAATCAACATCAGCACCAATGCGGCATACATCAACACCTCAATCTCGTTCGGCCCGGCTTCGGGGAAATTCAGCGCCAGCAAGGCCGCCAGTGTGTTGGCCGGTGCGAACAGAGAAAGGGAGATGTTGTTCGCGTTGCCTACCAGCATGGCCAACGCCATCGTTTCACCCAACGCGCGCCCCAAGCCCAGCACCAGGGAGCCGAAAATACCGGTGGCGGCGGATGGCACCATCACTTTGAGAATCGCTTCCCAGTGGGTTGTCCCCATACCGTAGGCGGCTTGCTTGGTTTTCATCGGTACGCCCGTGAGAGCGTCCTGCGAAACAGCGGCAATGGTCGGCAAAATCATGATGGCAAGCACCAGCGCCGCAGGGAGCAGCCCCGGCCCGCTCAGGGACGTGCCGAAGAACGGTATCCAGCCGAGCTCGCTGTTCAACCAGGTCGTCAGTGGACGAATCGCCGGGATCACCACGTAGATTCCCCACAGGCCATAGACAACGCTCGGGATGGCCGCGAGTAATTCGACAATGGTGCGAAAGATGGCTGCGAGCTTGGGCGGCAGGAAGTCCTGGGTCAGGAAGATCGCCATGCTGACGCCGAAAAACCCAGCGATCAACAACGCGATCAGTGCGCTGTAGAGCGTGCCCCAGATAGCCGGCAGGATGCCGTATTTGCCCTGGTTAACGTCCCAGACGGTTCCGAAAACCACGTCGAACCCGTGTTTCTCCATGCCGGGAAGCGCCTTGCGCCCCACCTCGAAGACAAGCGCAAATACCAGCGCAAGAATCAGGACCACCCCGATGCGCGCAAGCGCACGAAAGAGGCGATCAACCAGGAAATCCTTTGTCGAGGGTGGCTGGCAGGCAGAATCCGGATTAACCGGTACGACAAATGGTTTGTTCATTGGCTAGGTCCGGAGTGGGAGCTCTCTCTCGGCGTGGCTGATATGCACACACCGAGAGAGACCTCACGGCGTTACTGAATGTTGGCGGAGGCTTTGCGAACCTGCTCGACGACCGATTTCGGCAATGGGATATACCCCATCGAATCGGCGATTTTCTGCCCCTCGGTCAAGCTGTATTCGACCATTTCGCGCATGGCCTTGGCCTTGGCCGGATTGCCGTTGTCCTTGCGGAAAATCATCCAGGTGTAGGACGTGATCGGGTAGGACTTGGCACCGTCCGGATCAGGCAACCAGGCCACCAGGTTTTCCGGCATCTTCACCGCCGCCAGGGCCTCGGCACCGCTTTCGGCATTTGGCACGACGTACTGGCCGGCCTTGTTCTGCAGTTGGGCGAAGTCAACCTTGGCGAGCTTGGCGAAGCCGTATTCGATATAGCCAATCGCGCCCGGGGTCTGGCGCACGGTAGCCGTGACACCGTCGTTCTTCGGCGACTTGATGAACTTGTCGCTGGCCGGCCAGTTGACGGTGTTGCCCTCGCCCAGCGCCTGTTTGAAGTCTGGATTGATGGTTGCCAGGTGCTTGGTGAAGACTGCGGTCGTACCGCTGGAGTCCGCCCGCACGACAACCGTGATCGGCGTATCGGACAGTTTCAGGTCCGGGTTGGCAGCGACGATCTGCGGATCGTTCCAGCGCGTGATCTTGCCCAGGAAAATATTGGAATACACGTCGCGTGGCAGTTTGAGCCCCTTCGGATTACCCGGCAGGTTATAGGCCAGCACGATTTCCCCGGCGGTCATCGGCAACAACTGCACGCCTTCGGCGACCTTGGCGATATCTTCGTCTTTCATTGCCGAGTCGCTGGCGGCGAAATCCACGGTTTTGTTCAGGAAGTCCTGTACCCCCGCGCCACTGCCCTTGGATTGGTAGTCCACAGTCACACCGTCAGATTTCTTACTGAAATCCTTGAACCAGGTGAGGTAGATCGGTGCCGGGAAGCTGGCGCCGGAACCTGTCAGACGGACGTTCTCGGCAGCAAATACCGAGGTGGCACTTAGAGTAACCGCAGCGGCGAGTGCGGCAGACTTCATGAGACGTTTCATTCAGGGAATCCTTGTGATTGCGGGCTCCCGGAACTTTGCAGCAGCTTTGTTACACCTTTATGAAAGTTGAATGTCAAACAGCACGTTCGTCCCTCCTTTTCCCCGCAACAACCCATTTCGATGCAATGCCTTTGTAACAACTTGCGACTAAGACTTTGCCATCCCCCACGATGCGAGCTCCGCCCATGCCCTCTACCGCAGACAATTTGATACAGCGCATCCACCGAGAGCTGCTTGATCACAGTGACGAAGAGCTGGAACTGGAATTATCCGAAGACGGGCACGATCTGAATGCGCTTCTTGATGAGCATGTTGGGGAAAGCAGCGAGAAGGCTGCTCGAAGGCTCTACTTCAGCGAACTGTTCCGCCTGCAAGGCGAACTGGTAAAACTGCAGAGCTGGGTGGTCAAGACAGGCCACAAAGTCGTGATCCTGTTTGAAGGGCGTGATGCAGCCGGTAAAGGAGGGGTTATCAAGCGTATCACCCAACGACTCAACCCCCGGGTCTGTCGGGTCGCCGCCCTGCCCGCCCCCAACGACCGCGAACGGACGCAGTGGTACTTCCAGCGCTATGTCTCGCACCTGCCGGCAGCCGGTGAAATCGTTCTGTTCGACCGCAGCTGGTACAACCGCGCAGGCGTCGAACAAGTCATGGGTTTTTGCAATGAGGATCAGTACGAGGAGTTCTTCCGCAGCGTACCGGAGTTCGAGCGGATGCTCGCCCGCTCAGGCATCCAGCTGATCAAATACTGGTTCTCCATTTCCGATCAGGAACAGCACCTGCGCTTCCTCAGCCGTATCCACGACCCGCTCAAGCAATGGAAACTCAGCCCTATGGACCTGGAATCCCGCCGGCGCTGGGAGGCGTATACAAAGGCCAAGGAAATCATGCTTGAGCGCACCCATATCGCCGAGGCGCCATGGTGGGTGATACAAGCCGACGACAAGAAGAAGGCCAGACTCAACTGTATCCATCACCTGCTCGGCCAGATGGCCTATGAGGAAGTTGAACTCCCGGTGATTGAGCTACCGGAACGCGTCAGGCAAGAAGACTACTTCCGCAGTCCTACGCCGCCGGAAATCATCGTTCCTCAGGTTTATTGAGATACGCCAGGGGCGCCCAGCGCCAAGCGCCCCCTTTTCGCCTGACATGTTCCTGTCAGCCTCCCGTCACCCTGACGTCAGATCGTTCCGCCTAAAGTAACGCCAGGATTGCTCCTGCGGCGCCAGCGTGAACCTGCGGGAGCGAGCCTGCTCGCGCGGTAGAAAACCCCGGTCGCCTACGCGCTCAACTTCAAGGCGCGTGCCTGATGGGGGTCGCATTCGTGGCATCTGCTGAATTTGGTGTGACGGCGGCTGATCTGTGCCCGACGATCGCCCAACGACCCCGTTGGCCACTCGTCTCATGGCTGCCAGGGCACATCGCAGTACACTTGATCAACCCAACGGGCTGCATCGACGCAAGACCACCAAAAAATGCCAACTGGACATTGTTGGGCATCTGGACGCTACCGTCTTACGGTGCTTCTAAAATAGCAATTTCATACTTTCAGGGGGATATTTCGCATCGTAACCAGAGCGGTGGCGCAGAGGGTTTCCTTGCCTTGTTTCACGGCAAACAAATCGGCAGCCGCAATCGTGGTGGTGTTTGATGCATTGATGACTCTTCCCCTGGCCAGTAGTTTTTCACCATCAGCAGGGGCAATGAGTTTGACGGTGAAATCCGTAGTCATATTTATCCAGTCTGGAGGCAGAAGGGTTCCGGCGGCCGAACCTCCGGCGAAATCTGCCAATGCTCCGACGATACCACCTTGAAAGTAGCCATTATGCTGAGTGAGCTCTTTTCGCGCTGGTTGTTCGATTTCACAATGACCTGGCTTCAGATAATTGTAATGAAATCCCAGTAGTTTGGCCGCTGGCATACTGAGCACTGCGCCTTGGACGTGCTTATCAAAGTCGGGATTGCTTGCAGCGAAATCTTCCATGGTATTCACCTTCACCGCCTGCATTTATGAACGACTAACCTAGCCATCGCTTGAGTTTTTTATCGATAGATCCAAGGTTTCGATACTTAAATAAAGCGGTTGAATGCCTCCTGATAAACGATTGGCAAAGGGCACAAGCGTTGCCTCAGTAAGATTCATACCAACGCCCATTATGAGCGCATGTTCGTTCCGTTTTATTCAGTGGTAGTCAACCATTCATCTTTGTCTCTGAACACAACTACCGTCTCTCGGCGACAGCGAAGCTGTCAGTCAGCAACGCTCAATATGTTCAACGAGCACGCTGCGGGGTTTCGGACAAAACATCAAGACGATGGATCATAGATTGCCAGGATTCACCCGCCTAGACTCCGGTTTTGCAGCCCTTCTCTATCTTCGCCGATATCCATAATTGGAGATTACATGAATAATTCGACGTCCCATCAAGGACGCCTTAGGTCTTTACGCGCGGCCGCCGTGGGAAATGCTCTGGAGTGGTTCGACTGGACGCTCTATGCAACTTTCTCTGTCTATCTCGCGCGCAATTTGTTCGACAAGACCGACTCCCGCTCCGCGATGCTCGCCACTCTTGCAGTGTTCGCTGCTGGATTCATAGCCCGGCCTCTGGGCGGTTTTTTCTTTGGACGCCTCAGCGATGTCCTTGGACGTCGGGCCATTATGGTCATCACCATGATGCTGCTGGCGGCCAGTAGCCTGGGTATCGCACTCATTCCGAACTATCAGGACATTGGCCTCTACGCTTCGTCGGCACTGCTCGTCTTTAGACTTATACAAGGCCTTGCCCACGGGGGCGAAACGGGCGTTTCCTACACTTATGTGGCGGAGATTGCCCCTGCCAAGCACCGTGGTTTGTGGTCAAGTTCAGTGTACGTAGGCGTCACGCTGGGCGTCATGGGCGCGACGGCAGTCGCCGCCGCCCTAACCTGGCTACTGGGTGCCCAAGCCATGGGAGACTACGGCTGGCGTTTCGGTTTTGCCATCGGCGGGGTACTGGGTATTTATGCGCTGTTCCTGCGCCGCAGTGCCCAGGAGTCGCATGTATTCGAGCAGCAACGACAGCAGGCCCAACCACCCCGCAAGTTATCCAAGGGGGAAGTACTGCGGATGACTCGCAACATCGTGATGCTGGCTGCGGCCGCTAACGTGACCTATTACGCCTGGGTCACTTTTGGCGCTGCATCGGCCATCGCCCAGGGCATGGACGCGACCGGAGCATACATCGCCAGTTTGCTCGCACAGGTCATCTGCGTGTTCTGGTTGCCGGTTTGCGGAATGCTCTCTGATCGGGTAGGTCGCAAACCCATGGTGATCGCCTGGGGGGTCGGAGTGGTCGTGCTGACCTACCCCATCTCGATCATAGTCAACACCGAACCTTACACCTTGTTTCTTGCACAGGCGCTGGCGCTACTGGCCTGGGCTTCGATTGCAGCGATCTTTCCCGCCGTGCTTTCGGAACAAGTGCCAACGCAAACGCGGGCACAAAGTGTCGGGTTTGTCTCATCTGTATCGGTAGCCATTTTCGGCGGCACCGCTCCCTATCTGCATAGCTATCTCGTTGGCGTCGACCTTGAGTATCTGTACATCGGCTACCTGATAAGCCTGGGCCTGATCACCATCGCGGCAGGATATTTCATCGAAGAAACCGCGGGGATCGATCTCGCTGAAATCCGGGCACCAGGCGCTGGGTCAGCGGCGGTCTAGTGGAACAACCCATGCATTCAGGGCAATCTATGAATTCCAATAACTCCAAGCGAACTGCCGCTCGCGGCGAACGACCTGGCGCCGATATAACCGCCGCGGTGGCCTCTGGCCCACGCCAAGGCGCCAGGGAGATCTGGGTCGAAATTCCCGATGAGAAAGGCTCGGCCGCCGCGTGGTGCTATTCCGATCGCCGCGCCTACAGACCAGGCGAAACGGTGAGCCTGCATATGTCCTCGAACACCCCCTGGGTTGCGCTGAAGATCTATCGTGACGGCGCGGTGCCTCACACCGTTCATGAAACCGATCCACTCGCTGCAAGCTTTCATCCGGTGCCCGAACGTGCCTACGAGGTCGGCTGCCAATGGCCAGTATTTGCCCTATGGTCCATACCCTTGGACACCAAGCCAGGTGCCTATGTGGTGGAAGTGCGGGACAGTGCTGATGCCGTGCTCGGCCATCACCTATTCATCGTGAGGGCGATGCGCAAATGCCCCGAAGCATTGGTGCTGGTCGCAGCAACCTCCACTTGGGCCGCCTACAACGACTGGGGGGGCGCCAACCATTACTTCGGCATCCACCCCGGCACACCCCGCGGCCGCTCGCCTCTACTGTCAGCGCAACGCCCTTGGGCCCGCGGACAAGTCTGGCTGCCTGAAGACGCACCGCGCTCGATCAATGCATCGAGGCCGAGCAAACCGGGACCGGCGCGCTATGAATTCATCGAGTGGGCCTCTCTGCATGGCTTCAGCAAGTATTACGCCCTGGCCGGATGGGCGTCCTACGAACGCCCGTTTGTAGCATGGGCCGAAGGACTGGGCTATACGGTCGACATCGTGACTCAGGATGATCTGCATCACGACCCCGAGGCCTTGGACGGGTACGCCTGCGCGGTCTTTGTCGGTCACGATGAGTACTGGACGCGGGAAATGCGCGACAACGTCGAGGCATTTACTGAAGCAGGAGGAAAGATTGCGCGCTTCGCCGGTAACTTCATGTGGCAGATTCGCCTGGAGAATCGCGGCGAACGCCAAGTGGCCTACAAATATGACGCCGCTGAGCTGGATCCCGTCGCGGCAAGCCATGACATTACGCTCACTAGCGCCTGGGAGGATCCACGCGTAGGTCGACCTGGGGCCAGCACCTTTGGCGTCAATGCATTGCGCGGAATATACGGCAGCTTTGGGGGCATGGCCCCGCGCGGCCCGAGGGGCTTTACCGTGTTCAGGCCACAGCATTGGGCACTCGCCGATACCGGGCTGGGTTACGCTGATCTTTTCGGCGATGCAGCTAATATCTTCGGGTACGAGGTAGATGGCTTGGACTACACCTTCATCGATGGCCTTCCAGAACCTCTCGGCACGGATGGCGCACCGCCAGGGCTACAGATCCTTGCGATGGGTTGGGCGACTATCGCCGAGCACGGCCGGCCGCAGGATGCGTACTCGTTCATGCTAGGGGACGCAGATGCCAGGTTTCGTGCGTCACTGCTGGCGCCTGACATGAGTAATGCCAGCGTAAGCCAGCATAGTCGGGGGACTGGCATGCTCGTGCATTTCCAAAAAGGCAAAGGTGAGGTATTCACCGCTGCGTCCTGCGAGTGGGTCAATGGACTCAAGCTTGACGAGCACTCCACTGTGACCATCACCCGTAATGTGCTGGACCGTTTCTTACCCGCAAAAGAGTGATCTTGGCGGGTTTACCGTCAATGCCGTTGCAGTTCGGCCGGACATGCCCAGAGCTGCTCACTGCACAGGCTCACTGCTTCGGCGTACCTGTCGACTGGCCCCTGGTGGCTGGCCATTGATGCGCTTGAATGCACGGCTGAATGCTGCTTGTGAGGTATAGCCCAAGCGTTGTGCGACGGCATCGATCGACAGGTTGTCCTGCGTCAGCCATTGGCTGGCGATCCGCATTCGCAGCTCGGTGGCATATCGCAATGGCGGCACGCCAATGGTGGCCTGAAACCGCTGTGCGAACACAGAGCGTGATACGTGCGATTCGGCGGCCAGCTCGGCAACCGTCCACTCGCGCCCGGGTTGGCGATGCAGGGCAAGGATAGAGCGTGCCAGGCGCGGATCGCGCAGGGCTGCCATGAGACCTTGCGCGCTTTCAGAGCCACATTCGACCCAACCCCGTACGAATAAGGATGCAGCAACTTCCGCAAGCCGAGCCATGATCCCGGCATATCCGATGCGTCCGGCGCAGATCTCTCGCTTGATTGAGTCAAGTATCGATCCCAGCCCTGGATAACGTTGACCGCCGGTGTCCGCCACCATGACATTCGGCATCAGCTTGCCTAAGGCCCGCATGCCTCCAAGATCGAACTCCATGCAGCCATAGAACAGGATCGCACTGGGCGTGGAAAGTGTGCTCGGACAGGTGTTCACACCACTGACAGCCTCGCCCAAAGGGGCGGCATCAAGTTGGTCGATATCCTGAACCGTGGCATCCAGCGCTGATAGCAGGGCGTGCCCATGGCCTTGCGGCACCAATACCGCGTCACCTGCCGACAGGTGATGTATCGCGCCATCGCCTGTCCGCAAGATGGCCGTACCCACCGCCAGATAATGAAAGTAGGCATGGGCCGATTTGTGTTCAAAACCCAAGCCAAAGCTCGGACCCGTTTGAATACGGCGGTACTGAACGCCGCGCAGCCGCATCCCCGTTAGCAGTTCGCTAATCAATTCAGACGACAGCGCAAATTGTCCTGATTCAGTCATTTTCAGGCGTTTCGATCAAAAGACTAAGACGTAGCATCATAGATCATCCTGAAGCTCAACTCTAGACTGTGGGTCACGATCACTTCCCAAGGATTCTTGAGATGAGTAGCAATGTGCTTGATGCCGCACCTGGCAGCGTTACTGGAGCAGAGCCGGCAACCCCGGCATGGATGGCGGTTTTCTCCCTGGCCATGGGTGTCTTTGGCCTGCTGACGGCTGAATACCTTCCAGCCAGTTTGCTAACGCCGATGGCCTCGGACTTGAACGTCTCCGAAGCACTGGCCGGACAGGCCGTGACCGTCACCGCCGTGGTTGCGTTGTTTGCCGGACTATTGGTGCCAGGTCTTACCCGCAAACTTGACCGCCGCATCGTCTTGCTAGGTTTCTCCGCGCTGATGATTGCCTCCAACTTGCTCGTGGCCATGTCATCGAGTCTGGTGGTCCTGTTGCTGATGCGAGTGCTGCTTGGCATTGCGTTGGGTGGGTTCTGGAGCATGGCGGCTGCCGTGGCCATGCGGCTGGTACCGGCGAAATTTGTGCCGCGCGCGCTGTCGATCATCTTCAGCGGCATCGCCGTGGGAACAGTGGTCTCCGTTCCGCTGGGCAGCTACTTGGGCGGCCTCTTCGGCTGGCGCAGTGCCTTTTATGCGGCAGCGGTGGTCGGCGTGCTGACGCTGATCTTCCAATGGTTCACCCTACCCCGCATGGCGCCCCGGAAAATGGCACGCACAGCATCCGTGCTGGAACTGCTTCGTCGCCCTGGCATTGCCATTGGCATGCTCGGATGCGTGCTCGCACACACAGGTCAATACGCACTGTTCACCTACATCCGTCCCGCACTTGAAAGCGTTGTACCCATCGACACCGACGGCCTGGCTTTAATGCTATTGGGCTTCGGCGCCGCCAATTTCGTCGGCACACTCGTGGCGGGTTGGCTGATGGAACGCAGCTTGCGCCTGACATTGATCCTTATGCCAGCCTTGGTCGCCGTGGCCGCGTTTGCCATGATCTCGCTTCCTCTCCAGGCGCCGGGACTGGCACTTGCAGTCGCCCTCTGGGGCCTGGCTTTCGGCGGGGTGCCGGTTGCCTGGTCGAATTGGGTAGCACGCGCGGTTCCAGATCAAGCCGAAACCGCAGGCGGGATGGTCGTCGCCGCAGTCCAGTCGTCAATTGCCGCGGGCGCTGCACTCGGTGGGTTGGTCTTCGGTTTTGGCGGCGTAATGGGCGTCTTCATCATCGCAGGCGCCGTGATGCTGCTGGCAGCTCTGATGATTGCTCTTCGTGTTCGGGTGGAATTGCCGAAGCCTGCTGGAGGCGAACGATCAGGACATTCCCGACTTGCGCTTTGAAATCGAATTTCTGCGAGTGAGGCAATTCGGGGCCAGATGCCGAAAACCAGAATAATCGCCACGGGCTCTCTCATTCTTCGCAGACAGCCCCCCACAGACTGGTATTTACACTCGCGGTTATTGGATACCGTCGCAGGAGAGCAATGCTGTGCTTAGCTTGAAAAGCTCCTTGGATAGTTTCCACTTTCCTTCTACAGAGCCTGGCATTGCACACTGATAGCGCCACATCAGTTGTTCCCACTCCTGCACTTTCGGGTTGCTGCCTTCCATTGCCGCCAAGCGATCAAAAGAGAAGTCAGCGCCTGCTTCCAACAGCATGATCAAGCGATTTTCATAGCGCCAGATGGTCATGTCTTCCACACCCGCCAGGCGCAAATGATTTAACACCTCAGGCCACACCGCCTGGTGATGAATTTCATATTCAGCGATCAGCGCGGGATCATCCTTGAGGTCAAGTACTTGGCAATATCTCATTTTGGGCAGGCCGGGTGAGTGTCAATTTGTTGGTCGGGCGCGGGGCGACCGTAATCGATCCGATAAAAAAGACAGGCGTTCATGCCCATGATCAATGGGGTGCCCTCGCGTATCGATCGAGTGCCATGTTTATCCAGGTACTGGCGGGTCATCGCCCACCACTCGAAGTAATCCGAAGCTAGATTGATCACGGGCCAATCGCTGCCCCAAATCACCCGCTGCGGACCAAATAACTCGAGGACGTTGTCCATGTAAGGTTGCAATGCCTGGGCACCGTCGCCTTGCGCGCCTTCAGTGAGCAGACCCGACAACTTGCAGTACACATTGGGCAGCGCTGCCAGACGTTGGAGGTCACGGGACCAGGGTTCGGTCTGCCGACTCGCGATATCCGGCTTTCCCGCGTGGTCTATCACGATCCTCAATGCACGATTACGCTCGGCCATGGCCACTACCCCGTTAAGGTGCTTAGGCAAAACCAGGACATCAAGACTCAGATCGTGCTCTACAAGTGCATCTATAGCGACTTGGATCTGGCTATCCTCGATCCAGTTGTGGGCCGGTAGAGCTTGCAACATGGCACGCACTCCCTTGAATTTGGGGTGCCGAGCCAAGCGTGTTATCTCCTGCACAGCAGTGGTTGACGTCAGATCCACCCACCCCACTACGCCCAAGATGCTGTCGTGTTGATCAGCCAACTCCAGCAAGAAATGTGTATCGCCCAAGTGGGGGTTCGATTGAACGGCGACGGTTCCATCGATACCGCATTCGCGCAGGTGTTCAATCAAGTCGTCAGGCGCAAAGTCCTTGAAGATTGGGGCCAAGTCAGCCGAGGGCCAATCCCCATGACCGCTGTTGAGACGCCAATAATGTTGATGGGCGTCGATGCAGAGCGTCATAGGGCACCTTGGGGCAACGGCGCATCAGCATCGATCAACTCGCGCGCTTGAAGTGTCTTCCAGAAAGCCTCTGGGATGTCCTGCTCGAACCACGCGATACTCCGGTCGAGTTGCTGCGGCGTACGTGTACCCACCACACAAGACACCACCGCGGGATGCGCCATTGGAAACTGCAACGCTGCCGCGGGCAGCGGCACCTCAAACTCTTCACAGACTGTTTTCAGCGCTTGGACTTTCGCGATCACCGCAGCGGGCGCTTCGCCATAATCAAAGTGCGTACCGCCGGCAAGAATGCCTGAATTGAATACGCCACCGACTACAACAGAATTGCCCTGTCCCAGGCATTTGTTCATCAGTGGTGCAAGGCTTTGCTGATCAAGCAAGGTGTAGCGTCCCGCCAGCAATGTGCAATCCAGCTGGCATTCGTTCATGCTGTCTTGCACAACCTCCCATTCGTTCACGCCCAAACCAATGGCCGCAATCGCTCCATCCTCACGCAGGCTTTCGAGCGCTCGAAATCCGCCGCCTCTGGTCAACTGGTCCCAGTGAATCTGGTGACGTTCACCGTGGGTAAGCCGCCCGATATCATGCACGTACAGGATGTCTATCCGGCAGACCCCAAGACGTTGAAGGCTATCTTCATAAGAGCGCATGATTGCGTCATATCCATAGTCGTACACCGGCCGGAAAGGCAGTGGATTAGCCCAGCCATCGTCCCCATTGCGTACTGAACCATCAGCGCGCAGAAGCCGACCGACTTTAGTGCTCAGGATAAAATCGGCTCGCGGACGCTCAGCTAACTCAGTGCCAACCCGGCGTTCGGAACGGCTGTATCCATAAAAGGGAGCCGTATCGTAATAGCGGATTCCCCTATTCCAAGCGGCTTGCAGCGTTTGCGTCGCCTGATCCGCGGATACTTCCCGGTAGAGGCCACCCACTTGTGAGCACCCCAAGCCAAACACCCCTAACTCCAGCGAGCTTCTGGGAAGCCTTCGTTTTTCGGAGATTTTCAAGTTCGCTCACTCCTTCCGATCAATACAGGACGTTCCGAGCCTCTGAACTGTCGATGTTCGATTTATCGATCAGGAGTACGCCGGTATCGATATTCTTGGGCACTGCGGTCCCTGCGATGACCTTGGCGACCGCAGTGACCGAATCCAGCCCCATCCTGTAGGAGCTTTGGACGATGATTGAATCGAGGGTGCCGTCCTTTACAAAGTTCTGCAGGTCTTCGTTACCGTCAAATCCGATGGCCACAAGTTTTCCGGATTTTCCGGCTTGTGCAATCGCGCGCGCCATTCCTACGGCCGTCGGCTCGTTGGCCCCGTAAATACCTTTAAGATCGGGATTCGACGCCAGCACGTCGGTGGTTTGATTGAGCGCGTTGGCCATCTGGGATTGAGAATAAAATGGGCCCACGATAGTCAAGTTCGAGTGCTGCTTTATGTAGTTTATGAACCCCCCCACGCGCCCAATCTCGGATCCTGCTCCAGGGACGTAGGACATCACTGCAATCTTGCCTGTCTTCCCCACTTTTTCGATCATGCGTTGTGCGCAGAGCTCACCGGCCCTGGTGTTATCAGTCGAGAGGAAAGATTGATAATAAGCATCGCCGTCAGTAGAAATCGCTGAGTCGATGAGTACCACCGGGATATGCGCTTCCCACGCTTGTTTAATTGCAGGCACCAAGGCGTCTGGATCGGCAGCGGCCAGGACAATCCCGGAAACCTTGCGGTTGACCGCGTTGACCACCATGTTCACTTCATCCGCTACCGCCGACTCGGATGCGGGCCCCTGAAAGGTGACCGTCATGTTCGGCAATTCCTTTGCGGCCGCCTGGGCACCTTTTTGAACATTCTGCCAATAGTTGGAATTTGCACTTTTTACAATGACCGCAATTTCACCACTGCTTGCTTGCGTGGTGATGGACATGAACAAGACAGCCGTGACGATCGCAATCAAGTTTAGCTTTTTCATCGAAATCGATTCCTTATTATTGTCAGTGCTTTGGTTTATCTTTTTCGGTTTCTAAGTTGGTCGACGCACACCGTCAGCAGAATGACCAGCCCGATGATGATCTGCTGGGTAAAGCTGGAAACACCTAACATGTTCAGGCCATTGCGCAAAATGCCGATGGTGAACGCACCAATGATGGTGCCGGACACGCTGCCGATACCGCCGGACAAGGAAGTACCACCAATGACCGCACTGGCAATGGCATCGAGTTCATACATGACACCTTCATTTGGCTGCGCGGAAACTAACCGCGACATCAATACACAGCCCGTCAAGCCCGCGAGCACACCAGACAATACGTAAGTGAACAAGGTCACCCGGTTAACATTCACCCCGGACAATCGTGCTGCTTCCGCATTCGAGCCGACCGCGTAGATGTGACGCCCCAGGCGGGTACGGCTCAAGATCATCCAAAGCCCGATGGCCAAGCCGATCATGATCACTACCGGGTATGGGATGCCGGGAAAAATGACATTCGGAAAGCCATTGGCGCCGATGTTCTCTATACGAAAAAGCGTTCCATTACCCAGCGTGCCGAACCCCTTGCCCAGCCCCGAAACAGGCTGGGCATCCGTCAGACGCAAGGCGAGCCCCCTGGCAACCAGCATCATCCCCAACGTTGCAATGAAGGGTGGAAGCTTTAATCGAGTGATGAAAACACCGTTAATGGCGCCGCACGTTCCGCCCACCAGCAGGCCGACCAGGATTCCGACAGGAATCGAGGCCCCGGCTTTTATGGCCAGCGCATTGGCGACACCTGCCAACGCCAATACCGAGCCCACCGAAAGATCGATACCGCCGGTGATAATGACAGCGGTAGCGCCAAGCCCAAGGAAAGCAATAGAAGTAACTTGCAGCGCCACGCTCATGCCGTTGCCCATCGACAAGAACGCCTCGCTGGTACTCGCGAATACGACAATGAGGGCAAAAAGGCTGGCCAAGGCGCCGAACTTTTGCAAAAGCTCTTTGCGTCGATCGGTATTGATAGCGTTTACGGTGATGGATTCTGCAGGCTTATCGATACTTAGGTCATTCATTTGGAATACCCCGACGCGTAATGCATGATTTCTTCTTGTGATGTACGGCGGGCGTCAAGTTCGCCGGTTGCATGCCCCTCATGGAAAACCAGAATTCGATCACTCATACCCAATAGTTCGGGAAGCTCGGAACTGATCAGAACAATCCCTATGCCTTGTGACGCCAGCTTGTCCATCAGTTGGTAAATGGCATACTTCGCACCGACGTCTATGCCCCGGGTAGGCTCGTCGAAGAACAAAATTCTAGAGTTTCGAAACAGCCATTTACCGATCACGACTTTTTGCTGATTGCCACCCGAAAGATAGCGGGTAACCTGATTGGGCGAAGGGGTGCGAATGCCGAGGCTATCGATGTAGCCGCGCGCGGCCTTGTCTTCATCCTTGAATCGAATGAAGCCAAACGCGTTACAGACCGCCCCCATGTTTGCCAACGTAATGTTGCTTGCAAGGGACATCTTCAGGGCCAAGCCGTCACTCTTGCGGTCTTCTGACAGGTAAGCAATCCCATGCCGGATGGCGTCCTGTGGTTTTTTGATCGTAACGGGTTTGCCGAAAAGCTCCAGACTGCCTGTGTCCACAGGATCCGCGCCGAAAATAGCCCGTGCGATCTCAGTTCTGCCTGCGCCCATCAGCCCTGCAAACCCAAGAATTTCTCCCTTGCGAAGCTCGAAATCAATCGACTGGAACGCGCCTTTTCGACTGAAATTACTGACTTTGAGCAATACTTCCTTAGTAGGCACACTCGTTCGCAGAGGAAACTTTTCCTTCAGTGACCGCCCCACCATGTCAGCGACAATAGTATCGACCGTGGTGTCGCGGAACAGAGAAGTAGACACATAACAACCGTCTCGCATGACGGTGACCCTGTCGACGATATGTTGCATTTCGTCCAAGCGGTGCGAGATGTAAAGCATGCCGACGCCCTGCACCTTCAACTCGTTGATCACTCGAAAAAGCTGCGCGGTTTCCGTTTCAGTCAACGATGAGGTGGGTTCATCAAGGATCAACACTCGTGCATTTAGCGACAGGGCCTTGGCGATTTCGACCATCTGTTGCTGAGCGACGGAAAGCTTGTTAACCAACTGGTTGGGATCAATATCCACCCCTAACCGTTGAAGGCACTCACGTGTGTCTGAAAGCAGTTTGCGCCGATCAATGAGACCAAATTTCACCGGCTCTCTGGCCAAGTAGACGTTTTCAGCAACCGACAGGTGCGGCACCAAATTCAGCTCTTGGTGGATGATCGCAATGCCAACCCGCTCGGCATCACTGACCGATTTAAACGTTCGCTCTTCACCCAGGTAGGTAATTGTCCCTTGGTCGGGAGTCAGTTGCCCGCTGATGACTTTCATCAGGGTCGACTTGCCGGCGCCATTCTCTCCGCATATCGCGTGCACCTCTCCTACATTGAGGCTGAGTGAAACGCCGTTCAGCGCGAGCACCCCAGGGAAACGCTTGACGATGTTCTCCAGGCGCACACAAGGGAGAAGCGAGGCGGGTTCAACTGCAGGCCCGACGGCCCGAGATGACGAGACATTCAAGGTGGCGTTCTCATTTATTTTTATTAAAGGTCTACAGACCCATTAAGAAAATGCACTCCCCGCAATCTACGCTTGAGAAAAATTATTGGCAAGACCAATTTTGTATTTACCGAATTGGACAGACCAGTTTAAATTCTGGAAGATCAGGACGATTTCCGTGGTCGAAGTCATCGCAACGCCCTGCGACTGCCCGCAACGGATGAAACCTGGAACACGGTCGAATTGGGCCCGATTGACCAGAGGCCCGATCACGATAGCCGGATCCTGCGGATTGCCGACGACCATCGCTGCGACCAGTCTTTTTCACGCGGTCCGATTTCCCCGTGAGCGACAGACTCACTCGCTTCATTTGATGCATTGCACCGTTTCATTTCCCTGAACGGAAACGAATGATCTTCCACATCATGGCGTACCTGATCGACTGCGGTTTCCCCGCGATGAGCACCAACGCCGGGGATGCCCAGGCGTTGGCCAGGTGGAATAAAACTCGCGCGGTTCAACCCGGCATCGGCTCACGGCTGAAGGCTTGCACCTCCCGCACCAGACTTTGTGCTGCCATCATCACCAGCTGCCGGCCTTTTTCCGGTGACGCTTGCGCCGGGTCCGATCCCATGCGGCCATCCGGATGACGGGCGCGGAAATCGACAGCCTCTCGAATGGGCCCCCAATTGGCGATCTGTGGCGAGTAGTCAGCCGACTTGATGGCGTGCGGATAGGCCCACTGGGTCACGGCAATTTCCGAAGGCGTTGCATGAACACCGTGTCCTGTCGGGAACTGGTCTTTCGCCAGGTCATTGACGCCTTCCAGATCCCACCAGTTGCACAACTTCAAGGCGAAACCGGCCGGGCGACGGGCAAAACTCGCTTCGGCGTAGAGTTCCGAGAATGCCGCTTCAATCGACGCGATGTTGCCGCCGTGGCCATTGAGAAAAAAGATTTTTTCAAAGCCGTGGGCAGCCAGCGAGCGAGTCCAGTCACCGATGGCGGCGATGAACGTCGAAGGCCTGAGGGAGATCGTTCCCGGGAAACCCAGATGATGCTGCGCCATGCCGATATTGAAGGTCGGGGCGATCAGGATTTCCGCTGCCTCATGCGCCTGATGGGCAATGATTTCGGGGCACATCCAATCCGTCCCCAGCAGTCCGGTAGGCCCGTGCTGCTCGTTGGAACCAATCGGGATGACGACGGTACGACTGCGCTGGAGAAATTTTTCGATTTCGACCCAGGTCGATTGATGTAAAAGCATCTGCGTTCTCTCTCTTGAAAGGTTCCTTGCGGAACACGATGGGTGTGAAGTTCAAAGCGCCCGGTCAACCTGCGGTGCATTCAAAACCCGGTCGCGATGCGCCAGTGGTTTGCTTGCGATGATCACGAACGCGGCGCACAGAAATACGCAGCCGACAGCGACGATGCCCGGGTTCATGCTTGCCGTTGATGTCTTTGCCCAACCGATCACCGCAGGCCCCCAAAAACCGCCACAGAGACCGATGGTGTTGATCAGAGCGATACCGCCCGCTGCCGCTTCCCCCTTGATGAGTTCAGAGGGCATCGCCCACAAGACCGTGTAGGCCATGAACATCATGGCGATCGCCAGCGTCAGCAGAATCATTGATAACATCAGGTTCCCATCGGCAACAGGATACAAAAGTATCAGTATTGCCCCGACGCCTGCCGGGACCGCGCAGTGGTAGCGGCGCTCGCCGAAACGGTCCGAACGGCGCCCGATCCAGTACATGCCTGCTGCCGCTGCCACATAGGGAATGGCGGCGCACCAACCCAGCTGCATCATGTCGTGGATGCCTTGCGCTTTAAGGATCGCCGGGAGCCAGAAGCTCATGGCGTAGATAGAAAAAATGATGCAGAAGTAGGCGCACGCCAGGACGTAGATCCTGCGATCGCGCAACACAGCTCTGAACGAGTGGGAGCCGCCCTGGGAAGCGCCCAGTTCACGCTGCAGCAGTTGCTTTTCCTCCACGCTCAGCCAGCGAGCCTCGGCGGGATGGTTGCAGAGGTAAAAATAAGCAAAGGCACCAAGCAACACGCAGGGCAAACCTTCGATCAGGAACATCCATTGCCACCCCGCAAGGCCACCCACGCCTTCGAACGTGGAGATCAGCCATGCCGAAAGCGGACCGCCAACAATGCCGCCCGCCGGGCCTGCGATGAACACAATCGCGATGGCCCGGGCCATGCGCTTGGGGCCGTACCAGCAAGACAGGTAGTAAATCATCCCCGGCGCGAAACCGGCCTCAAAAACACCGAGCAGAAACCGCATGGCGTAGAACATTGGCACGTCGCGCACGAATAACATGCAGGCCGATGTGATGCCCCATAACACCAGAATGCGACTGAAGGTTTTTCGCGCTCCCACTCGCGGCAGCATCAGGTTGCTGGGTAATTCGAACAGCACATATCCCAAAAAGAACACACCTGCGCCGACACCATAAGCGGCGTCGGACAGCCCAAGATCGTTTTGCATCTGCAGCTTGGCAAAGCCGACGTTTATGCGATCCAGATAGGCGAAGACGTAGCAAACGAACAGGAGTGGCAACAGACGCCAATTCAGTTTGCGGTACAACATTGCAAGGGCGGCATTGTCTGCGGCGGGCACGAGGGTCGACATGCGAGTCTCCAACTTTTCTTGTTGATCTGACGTGTCGAAAGATGTTGCGCCGGCAGCGTAAACAGCAGCAAGAGCAACTATGTTCGTGTACCGTTGCCCTACGAGCAACACGTAATTCGAAGGACACGACTCATGCGCGAAATCAACCAGCAACGCTTGCGGTATTTTCATGAGGTGCTGACCCACGGATCCATCCGTGGCGCGGCAGACAGCATCAACACCTCCCCGTCAGTGATCACGCGCCAGATCAAACTGCTGGAACAAGAATTGGGCACGCGGCTGTTTGAACGCCAGGCTCGTGGCGTACAGCCCACCGAGGCTGCCGCGCACCTTCTGGAGTTCTGGCGCGGCTATCGATCGCACCAGGAAAAGCTTGAAGACCGGCTCCAGGCGATCAAGGGGCTACAGCTGGGACACGTGCGCATCGTCATCAGCGAAGGCTACGTCGATACATTGGTTGACCACGTGCTCGCGCCGTTCTGCAAACAGTACCCCAAGCTCGATATCAGGCTGGACATACTGCCCGTTGACGACGTCCTCAACGAGATCGCGGAAAATCGCGCGCATATCGGCCTGGCCTACACCCCCCTCCCCATGCTCACATCGACTATCAAGCGACCTCCCGTCAGCCCGTGATGCTGCTGGTTCGCCCGGACCATCCATTGGCCTTGAAAGGGGCAATGGCAACCGTCGCCGACTTGCTGGACTGCCAACTGGTGCTGACCCCGACTACCTTCGGTATCGGTCATGCGCTGAAAATGCTCGAGTACGCCGAGAAGATCGAGATCCGTCCGGCGCTGGTCAGCAACTCGTTGGCCGCCCTCAAGCGCCTTGTTGCATCCGGCGAGTTTGCGTCGCTGCTGGGCGAGGTGGCGGCCTATCGGGAAATCGCCCAGGGCAGCCTCGCGGCCGTGGCCGTCGACCATCCACTGTTCCAAGGGGTCGAGGCAAAACTGCTGGTCAAATCCGGCCGCCCGCTGGCGGCCCCCGCTCAAGAACTGCTGAACTGGATGTTGCAGCGCTTGCCGATGTTCGCTTCCGGGGGAGAAAAAAAGCAATCGATCGACTGTGCGGTGGTTTGATTTTGTCTCTGGGGTGCGGGTGTTCGTGGATTTCTTGCTGGAACATCACCGGATGTAAGCGATGGCGCCACCCCGATTCCTCCGAGCACCAGCAGTAAACGTTGTCGCTCGTGACGACAAAATGAACACCAAATACGATAACCTGCACGGCTATTGAACAGCTCATGCAAGGACGCCAATCTGTGTACCTGAACCGTTGGAGCTACACCCTATTAGCGTGCCTGCTGCCTCAGCTGAGCATGGCCACCACGCTGCAGATTGATCCTCGTGGTGAGGATCTTTACCAGCAGGCTATTCCGTACCTCCTACAAGCGGATAGCAAGCTTGAAGCAGTCACTGCTGAGACCCCTACGACAAGCGCAGAGGAGAAGAAGCGCTCCTTGGCCCTGGCGGAAGAAGGCGGCGAATTACTCAAGCCTGCATTTGCGCTGCTTGAACAAGCGGCGGCCCTCGATCATCCCATAGCCCAGCATCGCCTCGGACTCATCTACGTGATGCTGTCTCCGAGCGAAGTGATAACAGAGAAAGCGTGTCCCTTGTTTGAACGAAGCCTCGCTCAAGGCTTCGCTCCACCGGCTCTTCAAATTGCATACTGGTGCTTGGCGTTCACCGACACGCCTCAGTACGAAACGGCACTGCTGGCCCTGGAGACCAGCATGCCACTCTATGAAAGATACTTTCCGCAGCCTGTTGTCAGGCTTGAATGCAGACCTGAAGAACCCGTGGGCTTCGCCATGCAGTGGGGCAGCAGTCGTGATTACCAAGCGGAAATCTACCGACTTCTGGGCGAAAATAATCGCGCAAAACGGACGGAGTATTACCAGAAGGCGCTTGATATCAATGACTGTTACAAGGTCAAACGGCGCATGGCTAAGTAATTCCCACCACCTCAGATCCGAGGCATGCTGCTCACGTCGGAGCCAAATCAAATCCTTATGACAACGGACACCTAATACGCCGCCGTCGTCATTAAATACACGTTCAAAGGAGCTGAATGGTACTGGCGTTGCGATGAATGACCTGACCGATATCACTGATCAAGCCCATCACTTTTCGATGATCTCGCCACGCATCGGTGCCAATCGGGCGATCAGCCGATTCTTGGCGTCAGGGCTGCACCGTTCACCGTTCCATCCTAGCGACCGCCCCTACGCTCGCCTCTCTGTCCCCCGCCTGCAAGGGGCGGGCACCGCACCCACAATGATCGATCAGGCAACGCACAGGCTCAAGCCTGCGCGGCAGCTCTAGCCCGCGGCGAGGCGGGAAAATAATACCGATATGACATCGTACAACGATTAAAAAAATGCTTCCCATCTGCAAAAGCGCTGTTATTTTAAATGCGCATCGAGCCCGCCCCCCCATCGAAAGGCGCCGGAAATCCGTTTCCAGCGCGGCCATATCCGGCCGGGGGAGCGGCGTCGAGGCTTGTCTGCCGTTGTTTTTCTAAACAGGACCGGTCCGTATCGCGCAGGCCACAAGCCTTGCCGCGTCGACCCAGGGGCACGACCCCTGCACAAGGAGGTGTCATGATCGAACCGCGATGCATTTCGTTGAGTTCCACGCAACAATCCGTCTGGCTCGACCAACTGCTATCGCCCGACACCCCCTCCTACAATATCGGCGTAACCGTGGAAATCCACGGCACGGTGGACCACGCGCTGTTCGCCGCGGCGCTGCGAGCCGTGGTAGCCCAATTCGATGCGTTGCGGCTGATGATCAGCGACCGCAATGGGCAGGTGCAGCAGCAGGTCGTCGAGCACCTAGAGGTGCCGTTCTCCTTCCATGATTGGCGCGATGAGTCCGAGGGCCGGGCCATGGCCGCCATCGGGCAATTGAATCGCACGCCGTTCTCGCTTCGCGGGCAACCTCTGTGGGGCATGGAATGGTTTCAACTGTCCGACACCCATGCGCTGTGGAACAGCCGCTACCACCACCTGATCAGCGACGGCACTTCGGTGGGCCTGGTCGGCCAGGCTGTCTGCGCCGCCTATAACCAACTGCTCGTCGGCGAGCCACTCCAACTGGACCCGGTGTTGGCTCAGGGCTATCGCAGCTTTGTCGCCAGCGACCGCGATTACCTCGATTCGGCGCGCCACGCCAAGGCGCGGGATTTCTGGCTGGAGCAGTTCCCGACACTGCCGGAACCGTTGTTCCAGAGCGCTTTGCCGTCCCGCGATCCGGCCAGCGCCAGCGAGCCGCAGCCCAGTGCCCAGGCGATCTGGCCCCTGGGCCACCAGCGCCTGGCCCTCATGACCCAGTGGGCAAGAACCCAGGGCGCGACGTTGAGCCATTGCCTGAGCGCATTGCTGGCCGGCTACTTTAGCCGGGTGACCGACCAGCGTGAGCGGCTGGTCATCGGCCTTCCGGTGCACAACCGTAGCAATCCCCTGCAGAAACGGACCGTGGGCATGTTCTCCTCGGTGCTGCCGCTGACGGTCGAGGTCAACCCCGCCGACAGCTTCGTCGAGACCGTGCAAAGGGTAACCAGCCAGACCCTGCGCAGCTACCGCCACCAACGCTACCCCCTGCAAAGTCTGCATCGTGAATTGCGGGCTCGCGCCGGCCACCCCGGCCAGTTGTTCGAGCTGATGCTGTCGGTCGAACAGTACCCCGGCGACGTCAACCTTGCCTCGGCCCGCTGCGCTCTGCGTACCTGGCACAACGGTCATGAGCGCTATCCGCTGGCGATCTATCTGCGGCATTACGAAGCCCAGGCCGAACCCTTCCTGGAATTCAACTACGACCCGCGACTGTTCAGTGCCGAGCAGATGGCCACGCACCTGCGGCGCCTGGAGTTCTTGACCGATCAGGTCCTCGCCGAGCCAACCCGGGCCTTGGGCGACTGGGTGCTGCTGGACACAGCCGAACGGCAGCAGATCCTTGACGATTTCAATGCCACCAGCCGTGACTACCCGGCCGATGAACCGCTGCCGGCGCTCTTCGCCGGGCAGGTGCAACGGCGCCCCGATGCGTGTGCGCTGCTGGACGGCGCGCAGACCCTGAGCTATCGCCAGCTCGACCAACGGGCCGAGCGCCTGGCTGGGCACTTGGCGGCCTGCGGGATTGGCGCCGGTGATGCGGTGGCGCTGTGCCTGGCCCGGGGCGCGGCGTTGATCGTGTCGATCCTGGCGATCCTCAAGCGCGGCGCATGCTACGTACCCATCGACCGGGAGGCCCCGACGGCCCATCAGGCGCGGGTACTGGCGGACTGCGGCAGCGCCTGGCTGCTGGTGGCGGGTGACGATCGGCCCGCGCTGGAAAACGTCCGCTTCATTGACGTTGCAGCGCCAGACCCTGTATTGGCTGAATCCCACCCGGCCCGCGGGGCCGGCAATGTCGCCTACATCATGTACACCTCCGGTTCCACCGGCGTGCCCAAGGGCGTGCAGGTGCCGCACCGCGCCATCTCCCGGCTGGTGCGCAACAACGGCTTCGCCGAGTTCACCGCCCAGGACCGCTTCGCCCTCGCCGCCAACCCGGCCTTCGACGCCAGTACCCTGGAGATCTGGGGCGCGCTGCTCAACGGCGGCTGCCTGGTGGTCTGCCCCAGGGAAACACTGCTGGACGCGATCCGCTTCAACGAGCACCTGCTGCACCACGAAGTCAGCGTGCTCTGGCTCACCGCCGGGCTGTTCCATCAGTACGCCGAGGCCCTGGCGCCGGCCTTCGGCGCGCTGCGCTACCTGATGGTCGGCGGCGATGTGCTCGATCCGCGGCGCATCGAAAAGGTCCTGCGCCATTCGCCGCCCCAGCACTTGCTCAACGGCTACGGGCCGACGGAAAACACCACCTTCACCACCACTCACGCCATCACCCTCGAGGATGCATTGGCCGGTGACATTCCCATCGGTCGGCCTGTGGGCAACACCCAGGTCTATGTGCTGGATGAACAGCGCCGCCCGGTGCCGATTGGGGTGGCCGGCGAGCTCTACGTCGGTGGTGATGGCTTGGCCCTGGGGTACCTGAACCAACCGCAACTGAGCGTAGAACGCTTCGTCGCCAACCCCTTCAGCCAGGCACCCGGGGCACGTTTGTACCGCACCGGCGACCTGGTGCGCTGGCGCGCCGACGGCGTGCTGCTGTTCCTGGGCCGCAATGATTTCCAGGTGAAGATCCGTGGCTTTCGCATCGAGTTGGGGGAAATCGAAGCCCAGCTCAAGGCCCTGCCGGGGATCAGCGAGGCGGTGGTGCTGGCCGATGCCCAGCAGCGCCTGCTGGCCTACTTCTATGCCACCGAGGCGCAAACGCCCAACGCTCTGCGCGCCCGCCTGGCGGCAGTGCTGCCGGACTACATGCTGCCGGCGGCTTTCGTCCAGGTGGAAGGTTTCGCGCTGACCGCCAACGGCAAACTCGACCGCCACGCCCTGCCCGAGCCCGACGAACAGCATTTCGCCCTGCACTGCTACGAAGCGCCCCAAGGGCCAGTGGAAACCCGCCTCGCCGAGTTGTGGGCCGAGGTTCTCGGGGTGCCGCGGGTCGGTCGGCAGGACAACTTCTTCGCCCTCGGCGGGCATTCGTTGCTGGCGGTGCAGATGGTCGAGCAGTTGCGGGCCGAAGGCTGGCAGCTGGACGTGGGGACCTTGTTCAGCGCGGCGAACCTGCTCAATCTGGCATTGCTGCTGGAGAACCCGCTGGGTCCGGCCAAATCACAGGCGCTGCCTGAGGCACCCGCCATCGCGCCGGACTGCAAGCGCATCACCCCGGCCATGCTGCCGTTGCTCAGCCTGCCACAGTCTCAGGTCGACCTGATCGTGACGGCGGTGGAAGGCGGCGCCGCCAACGTGCAGGACATCTACCCCCTGGCGCCCCTGCAGGAAGGCTTGCTGTTCCAGCACCTGCTGCAACCGGCCGACGACGCCTACCTGTTACGCGCGACGCTGGCCTTCGACAGCCGCCCACGGCTGGACGCCTTCATCGCCGCCTTCGATCAGGTGATCGCCCGCCATGACATCCTGCGCAGCGCCGTGCTCTGGGAAGGCCTGGACGAGCCGGTGCAAGTGGTCTGGCGCGAGGCGCCCCTGCCGGTGGTCTGGCTGGCGGCAGGCGACGCCTTCGCCGAACAGCCCCTGGACATCCGACGAGCGCCCCTGGCCCAGGCCTACGTGCGCTTCGACATACCCAGCGGCCAATGGCAGTTGCAGTTGGTCCACCATCACCTGGCCATCGACCACGCCACCCTGGCGCTGTTGTTCGGCGAAGTCCGCACCTTGATGCAAGATCCCGGGCATCCGCTGCCTCCGACCGTGGCGTTTCGCCGGTTCGTCGCCCAGGCCCGCGAGCCTCGGCGCCAGGCCAGCGCCGAGGCCTATTTCCAACGGCTGCTCGGCGAGCTCGACGAACCGACCCTGCCCTACGCGCTGCACGATATCCAGGGCTCCGGCCGCGACAACCGCGAGGCCCAGCGCTCACTCGACCCCACCCTGGCCCGCCGCCTGCGGCAACTGGCCAAGACCCAGGCGGTGGGCGTCGCCAGCCTGTTCCACCTGGCCTGGGCACTGGTGGTGGGCAAGGCCAGCGGCCGCGACGACGTGGTCTTCGGCACGGTGCTGTTCGGCCGCTTCAGTGCCGGCCAGCAGGTGGAGCAGGCCCTGGGGCTGTTCATCAATACCCTGCCCCTGCGCATCGACCTCGACATGCCCCTGTACAGCGCCTTGCGCCAGACCCATGGACGACTGACCGAACTGCTCGCCCATGAACACGCGCCGCTGGCCCTGGCCCAACGTTGCACGGCGCTGCCCACCCAGGCAGCGTTGTTCTCAGCGCTGCTGAACTTTCGCCACAGCCAGGCACAACGCTCGGCCCGCCCAGAGTTCGACCTGCCCGGGGTGCGCCTGCTGGGCAGCGAGGAGCGCAGCAACTACCCGTTCTGCCTGTCCATCGATGACCTCGGCGAAGGCTTTGCCCTGACCGGACAGGTCCATCGTTCAGTCTGCGTCGACGCGGTCCTTGCGCAAATGATTCGGGCCTTGGAGGTGGTGGCACAGACCCTGGAAACCGCACCGGCCACCCGAGCCTGTGCCTTGGACATCCTCCCCCTGGAGCAACGCCAGCAACTGCTGGAAGCGTTCAACGCCACACGGCAGGCGCATCCACGGGACACCCTGCTGCACCAACCCTTCGAGCGGCAGGCGGCACTGCATCCCGACGCCGTGGCGGCGCAGTTCGAAACGGCCGCGGGAGTCCAGCTCAGCTATGCCCAGCTTAATCAGCAGGCGAACCAGTTGGCCCACGCCCTGTTGACGGCCGGGGTGCGCCCCGATGACCGGGTAGCGATCAGCCTGCAACGTGGTCCAGACCTGTTGGTCGCCCTGCTCGCCACCTTGAAGGCCGGCGCGGCCTACGTACCGCTGGACCCCAGCTACCCGCCGGCGCGCCTTGCGCACATGCTCGAAGACTGCGCCCCTCGGCTGGTCCTGAGCAGCCAGGCCGTGGCCAGTGGGTTACCGGCCATGGCGGTCGAATGCTGGCGCCTGGATGCAGCGCAGTTGCGGGACCGGTTGGCGACCCTGCCCACGGAAAACCCCAGGGTTGCGGACCTGGGCCCAGCGCACCTGGCCTACGTCATCTACACCTCGGGCTCCACTGGCGTGCCCAAGGGCGTGATGATCGAGCACCGCAACGCCTGCAACTTGCTGCATTGGGCGCTACGCAGCTTCGACGCCGAGGAATGGCGCCGCAGCCTGTTCGCCACTTCGATCAATTTCGACCTGGCGGTCTTCGAATGCTTCGTCCCGCTCGCCGCTGGCGCGACCCTGCACCTGGTGGAGAACGCCCTGGCGTTGGTGGCCCAACGCTGCCCGGTATCGCTGATCAACAGCGTACCCTCGGCGGTGGAAGAACTGGTCAGGGTCGGCGCCGTCCCGGACAGCACCCGGGTCGTCAACCTGGCGGGCGAACCGCTCAAGCCGCGACTGGTGGAGCAATTGTTCGCCCGCAGCGCGACGCAACGGGTCTGCAATCTCTATGGGCCAACGGAAACCACCACCTATTCCACCTGGCTGTCGATGGACCGTGCCGGGGGTTACCGGCCCGGCATCGGCCGGCCCCTGGACAACACCCGTGTCTACCTGCTCGACCGTCATCGCCAGCCGGTGCCATTGGGCGTGGCCGGTGAGATCTACATCGGCGGGGCAGGCGTGGCGCGGGGTTATCTCAATCGTGCCGAGCTGACCCAAGAGCGCTTTTTGTCCGACCCCTTCGTCGACGATCCCCAGGCGCGCATGTACCGCACTGGTGACCTGGGGCGCTGGCGGGCCGATGGTTCGCTGGATTACCTGGGACGCAACGATTTCCAGGTCAAGGTACGCGGGTTCCGCATCGAACTCGGGGAGATCGAAACGCAGTTGCTGGGCATGCCGGCGGTGCGCGAAGCGGTGGTGCTGGCGCAGCCCGGCCCTGCCGGTGATCCGCGGTTGATCGCTTATCTGGTGGCGCAGGTCTCGACCACGCCCGTTCCGGACTTGGCTGAAGTACGCGCCTATCTGGAAAGTCGCTTGCCGGACTATATGCTGCCCAGCGCCTGCGTCGCCTTGGAGCAGCTGCCACTGACGCCCAACGGCAAACTTGATCGCCAGGCCCTGCCGCTGCCCGAGGCGCTGGCCAGCAGTGCCGCCAGGCAGCCGCCGCAAGGGGACACCGAACGGCGGCTGGCGGCCATCTGGACCCAGGTGCTGGGCGTCTTGGAAATCAGCCGTGACGACGACTTCTTCAGCCTTGGCGGGCATTCGCTGCTGGCGGTGCAATTACTCGAACAGTTGCGCCGCAATGGCTGGGACCTGGACATACGCAGCGTGTTCGAACGCTCGACACTGGCCGCCCAGGCCCTACGCCTGGAAAACCTGGCCAGCGCGCCGGCGCCGGCACCCAGCGTGAGCGCCATCCCGACCCCGTGCGCCCGCATCACCCCGCAGATGCTGGATCTGATGCCCCTTCCCCAGGCGCAGATCGACCTGATCGCGGCGCGAGTGCCCGGCGGCGCCAGCAATATCCAGGACATTTATCCATTGGGCCCCTTGCAGGAGGGCATGCTCTATCACCACCGCGCCCAGCGCGAGGGCGATCGTTATGTGCTGCGCAGCCTGCTGGCCTTTACCGACGAGGCGCGCCTGCAACGTTTCTGCGCAGCGCTGGGCCAAGTCATCGGCCGGCACGACGCGCTACGCACCCTGGTGCTCTGGGAGGACCTGGAGGAACCCGTGCAGGTGGTGCTGCGGCAGGTCGCCTTCACGCCTCGGCGCCTGGCGCTGGAGGGTGACGACATCGCGGCGCGGCTGCAGGCCAGCGCCGACCCGCGCCACTACCGCCTCGACCTGCGACAGGCCCCGCTGATCGAGGCCCGGGTGGCCTTTGACCCGGCGCAGGATCGCTGGCTGTTGCTGCTGTTGCATCACCATGTGGTGGTCGATCACACCTCCCTGGAATTGATGATCGAAGAGATCGCCCTGATCGAGGGCGGGCGCCCGGCGGACCTGCCGCCGCCCACCAGCACCCGAGCCTTGGTGGCCCAGGCCCGGCGCCCAGAAGCGGTGGCCGCCGCCCGCGCTTTTTTCAGCGAGCAGTTGGGCGATCTGGATGAACCCACCCTGCCCTTCGACCTTGACCTGCAAACCGATCCCCGCTGGCAGGCCCTGGAACACCAGCAGCCGCTGGCGCCGGAGCTGGCGCGCCGCCTGCGTCGCCAGGCCGAAGCCCACGGAGTGAGCGCGGCGAGTGTCTGCCACCTGGCCTGGGCCCTGACGCTGGGGCGCCTGAGTGGGCGCGACGATGTGGTCTTTGGCACGGTACTGTTCGGCCGCCTGCAGTCTGGCGCCCACGCCGACCGGACCGTGGGCCTGTTCATCAACACCCTTCCACTGCGGGTGCGCCTGGACGGCGGCGTCCACGCCACCCTGCGGCAGGTCCAGGACACCCTCAACGGTCTGCTCTGCCACGAGCAGACCCCACTGGCCCTGGCCCAGCGTTGCAGCGCGGTAGCGCCGGGGACGGCGTTGTTCAGCGCCTTGTTCAATTACCGCTACAGCCATGCCGGCCAGGCCAATGTGCACCAGGCCATGCCCGGCATGACCCTGCTGCACAGCGAGGAGCGAACCCATTACCCCTTCAACCTGGCGGTGGACGATCTGGGCGAAGGTTTCCAGCTGACCGCCCAGACCCACCCCGACCATGCGCCGGAACGGCTGCTGGGCTTCATGCTGGCGGCCCTGCACGCCCTGGTGGAAGCGCTGGAACAGACCGACGATGGGCACATCCAGTCATTGGACGTATTGCCGGCCGCCGAGCAGGCCCGGTTGAATCGCCTCAACCCAGTGCTGTCCGTGTCAGCGCCCGACGGCACCCTGCACGGGCGCTTCGCCGAGCAGGCCGCTCGCCGCCCCGACGCCCTTGCGCTGATCGACGAGCACCGCCAACTGAGCTTTCGACAGCTCGATGAACAGGCCAACCGCCTGGCCCATCACTTGCTGGACCAGGGCGTACGGCCCGGGCAACGGGTCGCGGTGTGCCTGGACCGCGAAGCGCACTTGGCGATCGCCTTGCTGGCGGTGTGGAAAGCCGGCTGCGCCTATGTGCCGCTGGACCCTGATTATCCGGCTCCGCGGCTGGCCTTCATGCTACAAGACAGCGCTCCGGCGGCGCTGCTCACCCAGGAACGAGTGCGCGAGAGGCTGCCGGCATTCGACGCCGGGCCGCTGATCTGCCTGGATGCCGTGCGTGCCGCCTGGCAGCAGGCCGCAACCGACGATCCGGACATCGGCACCCAGTCCAGCGACCTCGCCTATCTGATCTACACCTCAGGCTCCACCGGCCAGCCCAAGGGCGTCATGGTCGAGCACCGCTCGGTGCTCAACCTCTGGGCCGGATTGCACCAGCGTCTGGCAGACTTGCCGGCCGGTACGCGCTGCTCGCTCAACGCCTCGGTGGCCTTCGACGCCTCGGTCCAGCAGTTGTGTCAGTGGCTGAGCGGCCACTGCCTGGTGTTGATTCCAAAACGCGTGCGCCTGGACGCGGCGGCCCTGCTCGATTACCTGCAGAGCCGGCAGGTAACCCTATTCGACTGCACCCCGACCCAGTTGCAGGCGTTGCTCAAGCATCGCCAGACGCTGGCCCTGCCCCAGCCGTTGCCCCGCCGCCTGCTGCTCGGCGGGGAGGCCGTCCCCGCAGAGCTCTGGCAGCAACTGGTCGGCGAGCCCGGCGTGCGGGTGCTGAACGTCTACGGCCCGACCGAGTGCACGGTCGACACCACCAGCGCCTGGCTGGATCAGCATCCGCTGCCCAGCCTTGGCCAGCCCCTGCCCAATACTCAAGTGCAAGTGCTCGATCATCACGGTCGGCGCGCGCCGCTGGGGGTGGTGGGTGAAATCCACATTGGCGGCCGAGGCGTGGCCCGTGGCTACTGGCAGCGCGAGGCGCTGACCCGGGAGCGGTTCATCGCTGACCCGTTCTCGACCCAGCCCGGCGCGCGACTGTACCGCACCGGCGACCTCGGCCGCTGGGAGCTCGATGGCAGCCTCAGCTACCTTGGCCGCACCGACTTCCAGGTGAAGATCCATGGGCACCGCATCGAGCTGGGGGAAATCGAGAGCCATCTGTTGGCACTGCCCGGTGTTCGGCAAGCGGTGGTGGTCGGTCGTGCCGATCGCCATGGCGTGGCCCGACTGATCGCGTACCTGCTGGGCGACGCGCCACCGACGCCGGCACAGGCGCGGACGGCCCTGGCCGAACGCTTGCCCGAGTCGATGTTGCCCAGCGCCTATGTGCGCCTGGATAGCCTGCCGTTGACGGCCAACGGCAAGCTCGACCGCAATGCCCTGCCCGAACCCGACGCCCAGGCGTACGTGCAAACCCGTTACGAAGCCCCCCAAGGCGACATCGAGATAGCCCTGGCGGCCATCTGGTGCGAACTGCTGCACGTCGAGCGGGTCAGCCGGCACGACAATTTCTTCGCCCTCGGCGGCCACTCGCTGATTGCCATGGGGCTGGTGGAGCGCATGCGCCAGCACAACCTGCGGGTCGACATCAGCCAATTGTTCACCGCACCGACCCTTGCCGGTCTGGCCGCGGCCACTACTCCATTGAAGGAACTGCTCCTGTGACTGCGGATCAACTGCTGGCTTTGCTCAAACACCGCGGCGTGACCCTGTCATTGCGCGGCGACCAACTCTCGGTGGTGGCCGACGATGAAGTTCTGGCCGACCAGGCGCTGATCGCCCTCCTGCGCAGCCACAAGCCGGCGCTGATCGAAGCCCTGCGCCAGCCCGCAGCGCAGCCCGCCGGCACCAGCGGACTGCCGGCGGGTACCACCGCCATCACCCCGGCGCTGCTCGATCTCTGCCAGCTCGACGCGGCTCAGATCGTGGGCATCGTCGCCAGCGTTCCGGGCGGTGCCGCCAATATCCAGGACATCTACCCGCTGGTGCCCCTGCAGGCCGGCATCCTCTTCCACCACCTGCTCCAGGAGCGTGGCGATACCTACCTGCTGCACGTGCTACTGGCCTTCGATGACGAACCGCGCCTGCGCCGCTTCATGGACGCCCTCAACCAAGCCATCGCCCGCCACGACATCCTGCGCACCGCGCTGGCCTGGGAAGGTCTCGACGCGCCGGTCCAGGTGGTGTGGCGTCAGGCCCCGCTGACGTTGGAACTGTTCAGCCCGCCCGCGGGCGACGTGGCCACCGCGCTGCGCACCTGGACCGATCCCAGGGAGCATCGGCTGGACCTGCGCCAGGCACCACTGATGCGCGCGGTGGCCGCAGCAGATCCGGCAAACGGTCGCTGGCTGCTGCAACTGCTGCACCACCATGCGGTGATGGACCATACATCGCTGGAGCGGCTGGTGAGCGAGGTCGCAGCGATCCAGCAGGGCCGCCTGGCCGACTTGCAACCGCCACGCCCGTTCCGTGATTTCGTGGTGCGCGCCCGCCAGGGCCTGAGCGAAGCGCAACACGCGGCATTCTTCACCGAGCTGCTTGGCGATATCGACGAGCCCACCGCGCCTTGCGGGCTGCTCGATGTGCGCGGCGACGGCAGCCAGGTGCAGACCCTGGAAGCGCCGCTGGCGCTGGATCTGAGCCGACGCATCCGCGAACTGTCGCGCCGCCTGGAAGTCAGCAGCGCCAGTCTTTTCCATCTGGCCTGGGCCCTGGTGCTGGGCAAGACCAGCGGCCGTGACGACGTGGTGTTCGGCACGGTGATGTTCGGTCGCCTGCTGGGCGCCGCCGAAGCAGCCACCGCCATGGGCCTGTTCATCAATACGTTGCCGTTGCGAGTGCGCCTGGCGGTGCCGGTGAGACAGGCCCTGCGCGACACCCATGGGTTACTCAGCCGGTTGATCGCCCATGAGCACGCGCCCTTGGGCCTGGCCCAACGTTGCAGCGCGCTGCCCAACGGCACGGCGCTGTTCTCGGCGCTGCTCAACTACCGGCACAGCACGGCCCAGGGGCATGCCCCGGTGCTCGATGGCATGCAGGTTCTGGGCGGTGAGGAACGCACCAACTATCCCTTCAACCTGTCGGTGGACGACCTGGGCGATGGGTTTTCGCTGAGCCTGCAAATCGATCCCCTGGTGGGCGCGGCCCCGGTGCTTGGCTGGCTGCAAACGGCCCTGGATAACCTGCTCGACGCGCTGGAAGACTCACCCCAGCGCCTGGCCTGCCATCTTTCGATACTCCCGGAGGCGGAGCGTGAGCAGCTGCTGCGCACGTTCAACGCTACTGCCCGGCCGCTGCCCGAGCGGGACCTGTTGCACCTGGCCCTGGAACGCCAGGCGGAACGCCAGCCCCAGGCCATCGCCGCGCGTTTCGACGCGGCCGACGGCGCCAGTCCGTTGACCTATGGAGCGCTCAACGCCCAGGCCAATCGCCTTGCCCACCTGTTGCTGGGCGCAGGCGTGCAGCCGGACAGCCGAGTAGCGATCTGCCTGGAGCGTGGCCCGCATCTGCTGGTCGCCCTGCTCGGCATCCTCAAGGCCGGCGCGGCCTATGTGCCGCTGGACCCGGCGTATCCGCGCGAGCGGCTGTCGCACATGCTCGAAGACAGCGCGCCCCAGGCGTTGCTGACCACCACCGCACTGCAAGCCAGCGTGACGGCGCCGGCGGGTTGCGCCGCCCTGTGCCTGGATGATCCGCAGACCCAGGTCCGTCTGGCCGAGCAACCGGCCGACAACCCGGACCCGGCGCGCCTGGGCCTGACCGGCGCGCACCTGGCCTACGTGATCTATACGTCGGGCTCCACCGGCCTGCCCAAGGGCGTGATGATCGAGCACCGCAATGCTTGCAACCTGTTGCACTGGGCGCTGCGCGCCTTCGACGCCGAAAGCCTGCGCGACAGCCTGTTCGCCACCTCGATCAACTTCGACCTGGCGGTCTTCGAATACTTCGTGCCCCTGGCCGCCGGTGCGACCCTGCACCTGGCCACCAATGCCCTGGCCCTGCTCGACCGGCCGGTGCCGGTCACCCTGATCAACAGCGTGCCCTCGGCGCTCGATGCACTGGTGGGGGCCGCGGCGATCCCGGCCTCGACGCGGGTGGTCAACCTGGCCGGCGAACCACTCAAGCAGGGCCTGGTGCAAAGGATCTTCGACCACAGTGACGTGCAGCGCCTGTGCAATCTGTATGGACCATCGGAAACCACCACCTATTCGACTTGGGTGACGATGGACCGCGCCGAAGGCTTCGTCCCGGGCATCGGTCGGCCGCTGGACAACACCCAGGTCTACCTGCTCGATGCGCACCGGCAACTGGTGCCCCGTGGCGTGGTGGGCGAGCTGTACATCGGCGGCGCCGGTGTCGCTCGGGGTTACCTGAATCGGCCGGCGCTGACCGAGGAACGTTTCCTCCCGGACCCCTTCGCAGCCCAGCCCGGCGCGCGGATGTACCGCACCGGCGACCTTGGTCGCTGGACCGAGGATGGGCAACTGCTCTACCTGGGGCGCAACGACTTCCAGGTCAAGGTGCGCGGCTATCGTATCGAACTGGGCGAGATCGAAAGCGCCCTGGCGCGTGTCCCGGGGGTGCAGCACGCCGTGGTCGTGGCTCGTCAGGAGCCGAGCGGCGATGCGCGGCTGGTGGCGTATTGGGTGGCCCAGCCGGAAGCGGCGCCTGACGAGGCGATACTGCGCGACGCCCTGGCGGCGGTATTGCCCGAGTACATGCAACCCAGCGCCTATGTGGCCCTGCCCGCCCTGCCACTGACGCCCAACGGCAAGCTCGATCGCAGCGCGCTGCCGGCACCGGAACAGGCCGCCAGCGGACACTTCGAAGCGCCCCAGGGTCCGCTGGAAAACCAACTGGCGACGATCTGGGGGCGCCTGTTGGGCCGGCCACGGATCGGCCGCGACGAGCATTTTTTCCAGGCCGGTGGCCACTCTCTGCTGGCGGTGCAACTGGTTTCCCAACTGCGTCAGCAATTGCGGATCGAACTGCCCTTGGCCAGTGTCTTCGATCACCCGACGCTGCAACGCCAGGCACGGGCCATCGAAGCCCTGGGCGCGGCCGGGCTCCACGGCGCGGCGCCGATCCCGGCCGGTCCACGGCCGGCGCGGCTGCCGTTGTCGTTTGCCCAACAACGCCTATGGTTCATCACCCACCTGGATGCCCAGGCCAGCGCGGCCTACCACATGGCCGGTGGCCTGCGGCTGCGCGGTGAGCTGAATGAAGCGGCCCTGGGCGCCGCGCTGGCGCGCATCGTCGAGCGGCACGAAGCCTTGCGCAGCCGTTTTGTGTCCGACGGCGGCGAGCCGTGCCAGGTGGTGGAACCCGGGCATTCGCTGGTGATGCCGTGCCACGACCTGCGGGATCAGTCGCCGGCACAGTTGCAGGCCCATTACACCGCTGAAGCCCAGGCGCCTTTCGATCTGGCCGGCGGCCCGCTGTTTCGCACCCGCCTGTTGCGCCTGGCCGAGCAGGAGCACGTCCTGCTGGTGACCTTGCACCACATTGTCGGCGACGCCTGGTCCCTGGGCGTGCTGACCCGGGAGTTGAGCGAGCTGTACCAGGCTTTCTGCCGGGGGCAAACCGATCCGCTGCCACCACTGGCCATCCAGTACGCCGACTACGCCCTGTGGCAACGCTCCCCGCGCCAGGCGCAACGCATCGCTGAGCAACTGAACTACTGGCGCACCCAGCTGGCCGACGCGCCCCCTTCGTTGAACCTGGCCCTGGACCGGCCGCGCCCGGCCCGACAGGACTTCACCGGTGCCAGCCTGGAGCTGAGCATCGACGCCGCGCTGGTGCGGTCCCTCAAGCACTTGAACGAACGCCACGGCACGACGTTGTTCATGACCGTGCTGGCCGCGTGGTCGGTGGTCCTTGGCCGGTTGTCGGGTCAGGATGACCTGGTCATCGGCTCGGTGCTGGCGAATCGCACCCGTGCCGAGGTCGAGCCGCTGATCGGCTTCTTCGTCAACACCCAGGCGTTGCGGGTGCGCCTCGACCGGGTCAGCCAGGTCGGCGAGCTGCTGGCCCAGGTGCGACGCACTGCGCTGGATGCCCAGGCCCATCAGGAGCTGGCTTTCGAGCAATTGGTGGAAGCCTTGAACCCGTCGCGTTCGTTGGCTCACAGTCCGATCTTCCAGGTCATGCTGGCCTGGCAGAATGCTCCGCAGCCGAGCCTGGCGCTGGGCGACCTGGAAGTGACGCCGCTGTCCACCGATGAGGACAGCGCCAAGTTCGACCTGACCCTGAACCTGTATGAGCGCGACGGCGTGATCGGCGGTCGGCTGACCTACGCCACGGCGCTGTTCGACCCCGGCACCGTCGAGCGTCACTGGCAGGCGCTATGCGCCACCTTGCAGGCGATGGTCGAGAACGACCAGCAGCCGCTCCAGGCGCTGTCGATCCTCGGCGCGGACGAACGTCGGCAGGTGCTCCACGGATTCAATGAAACCACCCGCGATTACCCTGCCGACGAGCCCCTGCACCGTCTGTTCGAGGCCCAGGCCCAGCGCCGGCCCGACGCCACCGCGGTGCAGGACGGCGACCACTTGCTCAGTTACCGCCAGCTCGACCAACAGGCCGAGCAACTGGCCCACTGGTTGGCCGAGCACGGCGTCACCCCGGGCACCCGGGTCGCCCTGAGTCTTGCGCGCGGCCCGCGCTTGGTCACGGCGGTCCTGGCGATCCTGAAAAACGGCGCGACCTACGTGCCCATCGACACCGCCACCCCGCCGCAGCGTCAACGCGCGTTGCTGGACGACTGTGCCAGCGCCTGGCTGCTCTGTGACAACCCGGACGCGCCGGTGCAAGGTAGCGGTTACCAGATCTTGTGCCCTTGGGATCGCCTTGCGACCGCGGGCGAACCCACCCCGCCGCGTCAGCCTGTCACAGTGTCGAGCGAGGCGCCGGCCTACATCATGTACACCTCCGGTTCCACCGGAACGCCCAAGGGCGTGCAGGTGCCGCACCGCGCCATCACCCGGCTGGTGCGCAACAACGGCTTCGCCGAGTTCACCGCCCAGGACCGCTTCGCCCTCGCCGCCAACCCGGCCTTCGACGCCAATACCCTGGAGATCTGGGGCGCGCTGCTCAACGGCGGCTGCCTGGTGGTCTGCCCCAGGGAAACACTGCTGGACGCGGCCCGCTTCAACGAGCACCTGCTGCACCACGAAGTCAGCGTGCTCTGGCTCACCGCCGGGCTGTTCCATCAGTACGCCGAGGCCCTGGCGCCGGCCTTCGGCGCGCTGCGCTACCTGATGGTCGGCGGCGATGTGCTCGATCCGCGGCGCATCGAAAAGGTCCTGCGCCATTCGCCGCCCCAGCACTTGCTCAACGGCTACGGGCCGACGGAAAACACCACCTTCACCACCACTCACGCCATCACCCTCGAGGACGCGTTGGCCGGTGACATTCCCATCGGCCGGCCTGTGGGCAACACCCAGGTCTATGTGCTGGATGAACAGCGCCGCCCGGTGCCGATTGGGGTGGCCGGCGAGCTCTACGTCGGTGGTGATGGGCTCGCCCTGGGGTACCTGAACCAACCGCAACTGAGCGTAGAACGCTTCGTCGCCAACCCCTTCAGCCAGGCACCCGGGGCACGTTTGTACCGCACCGGCGACCTGGTGCGCTGGCGCGCCGACGGCGTGCTGCTGTTCCTGGGCCGCAATGATTTCCAGGTGAAGATCCGTGGCTTTCGCATCGAGTTGGGGGAAATCGAAGCCCAACTCAAGGCCCTGCCGGGGATCGGCGAGGCGGTGGTGCTGGCCGATCCCCAGCAGCGCCTGCTGGCCTACTTCTGCGCCACCGAGGCGCAAACGCCCAACGCCCTGCGCGCCCGCCTGGCGGCAGTGCTGCCGGACTACATGCTGCCGGCGGCTTTCGTCCAGGTGGAAGGTTTCGCGCTGACCGCCAACGGCAAGCTCGACCGCCACGCCCTGCCCGAGCCCAACGAACAGCATTTCGCCCTGCACTGCTACGAAGCACCCCAAGGGCCAGTGGAAACCCGACTCGCCGAGTTGTGGGCCGAGGTTCTCGGGGTGCCGCGGGTCGGTCGGCAGGACAACTTCTTCGCCCTCGGCGGGCATTCGTTGCTGGCGGTGCAACTGGTGGAACAGCTGCGGGTACAGGGCTGGCCGCTGGATGTGCGCACGCTGTTCAGCGCCCCCAGTGTCGCCGCGCTGGCCGACTGCCTGGCACAGCCCTCGGCGGTCCCGAGTCTTAAGCTTGCATCGCTGCAGGCGACGATACCTCCCGGCTGCAGCCGTATCGTCCCTGAGCTGCTGCCCTTGGTGGAGCTGACCCAGGCGCAGATCGACGCAATCGTAGCCCAGGTCGAGGGTGGCGCCGCCAACGTGCAGGACATCTACCCCCTGGCGCCTTTGCAAGAAGGCTTGTTCTTCCACTACCTGCTGCAGGAAGAAGGCGACACCTACTTGTTGCACACCACCCTGGCCTTCGACGACGAAGCCGGCTTGGACGGTTTTTGCCAGGCGCTGCAACAGGTCATCGCCCGCCACGACATCCTGCGTACCGCCCTGGCCTGGGAAGGTCTGGAACAGCCGGTGCAGGTAGTCTGGCGTGACGCGCCGCTGCCCATCGAGGTGCTGCCTATCACCGAGGCCGACGCCCTCGCCCAGTTGCAGGCGCACACCCATCCACGGCAGCGCCGCCTGGATATCCGCCAAGCCCCCCTGCTGCGGGTGGTCAAGGCCTTCGACGCCGCCGGGCAACGCTGGCTGCTGCAAGTGCTGCACCATCACCTGGTGCTGGACCACACCACCTTGGAGCGGATGGTCGAGGAAATCGTGCTGATCCAGCAGGGTCGCGCCGCGCAACTGCGCGAGCCGGTGCCGTTCCGGGCCTTTGTTGCCCACGCCCGGCACGGCCAGGACAGCGCCCGCCAACAACGGTTTTTCGAAGCCATGCTGGCGGACGTCAGCGAACCCACCGCGCCGTTCGGCCTGCTGGACGTGCAGAACACCGGAGCCCTGGACGAAGCCCGGGGCGTCCTCGACCCGACGCTGGCGCTGGCCCTGCGGCAAACGGCACGCCGCCACCAGGTGAGCGTCGCCAGCCTGTTCCACCTGGCCATGGCGTTGGTATTGGGCAAGGCCACGGGCCGCGCCGACGTGGTGTTCGGCACCGTGTTGCTGGGTCGTCTGCAGGGGATCGAGGGGGCGGACCAAGCCTTGGGGGTGTTCATCAACACCCTGCCGTTGCGCATCGGCTTCGCGCAGACCTCGGTAATCGACAGCCTGCAGCAAACCCATCAGGCGCTGCTGGGCCTGCTTGAGCATGAGCACGCGCCGCTGACGCTGGCCCAGCGCTGCAGTGGCGTGCCGGCGGGAACGCCGCTGTTTTGCGCGTTGCTGAATTATCGCTACAGCCTGGAGGACACGCCCCACCAGAGCGTCGCTGGCATGCAGGTGCTGAGCACCGCCGAGCGCACGAACTACCCCTTCACCTTCTCGGTGGACGATCTCGGCCAGGGCTTTGGCATCACCGCACAGATTGCCGGTTCGGTGGGTGCGCAGCGGGCGCGGGGGTTTCTGGAACAAGCCCTCGCCAGCCTGGTGCAAGCCCTGGACAGTAGCCCGCAACGTCTGGCCCGGACCCTGGATGTGCTGCCGCCAGCGGAACTCGCGCAACTGGCCCGGTTCAACGCCACTGCGCGTCCCCAGCCCCAACGTGCCCTGCTCCACGAGCGCTTCGAGACCCAGGCCCGGCAGACCCCGCAGGCCTTGGCAGTGCACTGCAAGGGCCGCCGGCTCAGCTACGCCGAGCTCGACCGCCAAGCCAATCACCTGGCGCGGCGCCTGCAAGCGCTGGGCGTCGGACCTGAGGTGCGGGTCGGCATCCATCTGCGCCGCACTCCGGAACTGATCGTCGCCCTGCTCGCCGTGCTCAAGGCCGGCGGTGCCTACGTGCCGCTGGACCCGGCCTATCCGGCGCAGCGCCTGGCCTACATGCTCGACGACAGCGCCCCGCTGGCGCTGCTGACCCTGGCCGACGCGCCGTTGGAGCTGGCGCTGGCCGACGATTGCCACCGCGTGAACGTCGATGAAGTGCTGCGCGGCAGCGAAACCGCGACCAGCGACGCGCCGCTGGCCCTAGGGCTGGAAGGCCAGCATCTGGCCTACATGATCTACACCTCCGGCTCCACCGGACAACCCAAGGGGGTGATGATCGAACACCGCAACGCGCGCAATTTCCTCGACTGGGCCCTGGGCAGTTTCACCCCGCAAGTGCTGAGCCAGAGCCTGTTCAGCACCTCGATCAACTTCGATCTGTCGGTATTCGAATGCTTCGCGCCGCTGTCCTGCGGCGGCACCCTGGAGCTGGTGGACGATGCCCTCGCCCTGCTCGACCAGCGTCCGGAGCTGAGCCTGCTCAATACGGTGCCCTCGGCCCTCGATGCGCTGTTGCGCGCAGAAGCCCTGGCGAACTCGTTGGAGCACGTCAACCTGGCTGGCGAGGCGCTGCCCCGGACCCTGGTGCAGCGTCTGTTCGAGCAGAGCCGCGTGCGTCAGGTCAACAACCTCTATGGCCCGACCGAGACCACGGTCTATTCGACCTGGGCTGCGATGGACCGCGAAGTCGGCTTCGTTCCGCACATCGGCCAGCCCATCGACAACACCCAGGTGCACGTCCTCGATGACGCCATGCAGCGGTTGCCCGTGGGCGTACCGGGCGAGCTGTACATCGGCGGTGCTGGCGTTGGACGCGGCTACCACCGGCGGCCCGACCTGACCCGTGAACGCTTCCTCGCCGACCCCTTCAGCGACCAGCCCGGGGCGCGGCTGTACCGCACCGGCGACCTGGGCTTCTGGGACGTCCACGGCCAGCTCCACTACCTGGGGCGTAATGACTTCCAGGTCAAAATCCGCGGCTTCCGCATCGAACTGGGGGAGATCGAAAGCGCCCTGTTGGCGCTGCCGCAAGTGGCCATGGCGGTAGTCCTGGCGGTCCCGCGCAATGGCCGCGAGCCGGCGCTGGTGGCTTACGCCGTGGCCAGTCCTGGCCACGGACCGTTGGCGCCGGCGGCCCTGCGCGATGCCCTGGCGAACCGGCTGCCAGGCTATATGGTGCCGGCGGTCATCATGCCGCTGGACGCCCTGCCGCTGACACCCAACGGCAAACTCGACCGCGGCGCCCTGCCACTCCCCGGCGAGGAGGCCTGGAGCAGCCAGGCCTACGAAGCTCCGCGGAGTGAGCAGGAAACCCTCATGGCCGCTATCTGGCGCGACCTGCTGGGGGTCGCCCGGGTCGGCCGGCACGACAATTTCTTCGAATTGGGCGGCCATTCACTGTTGGCGGTGCAATGGGTCTCGCGGGTGCGCCAGCGCCTGGGCCTGGAATTGCCCCTGGCGACCCTGTACGCGAACCCGACCGTTGCAGCCCTGGCCCCGCTGATGGCGGGCGCGGCGCGCTCTGCCCTGACGGCGATCGCGGTATTGCCGGACACTGCCGAACGGCCGCTGTCGTTCGCCCAACAGCGGCTGTGGTTCATCAGCCGCCTGGACGCCCAGGCGAGCGCCGCCTACCACATCAGCGGCGCCCTGGCCCTGGATGGCGAACTCGACGAAGCCGCCTTGGACCAGGCCCTGACCCGGATCGTCGAGCGCCATGCGGTGCTGCGCACCCGGTTCGTTGAACAGGACGGTGAAGTCCGGCAGGTCATCGAGCCAGAGCCGCGCTGGGGATCCTCGCGCCTGACCCTGGAAGCCAACGACGACGCCGGCTTGCGGGCGGCCCTGGCCAGCGAAGCGGCGCAGCCGTTCAACCTGAGCGAAGGGCCCTTGCTGCGGGCTCTACTGGTGCGACTGCAGGACCAGCGTCATGTACTGCACCTGACGTTGCACCACATCATCGCCGACGGCTGGTCCATCGGTGTGCTGGTGGACGAACTGTCGGCCCTCTACAAGGCCTTTCGCCGGGGCACCCCGGACCCGCTGCCGGCCCTGGCGATCCAGTACGCCGACTATGCCGCCTGGCAACGCCAGTGGCTGGCCGGCGAGCGCGGTGCCGAACAGCTGGCCTACTGGCTCGCGCACCTGCGCGACGCACCAGCACGCATCGACCTGCCCAGCGACCGGCCGCGGCCGCCGCGCCAGGATTTCAGTGGCGCGCGCCTGGCGGTCGCCCTCGATGAATCCACCAGCGCCGCGCTCAAGGAACTGGGCCGGCGCCACGGCACCTCGCTGTACATGACCCTGTTGGCCGCCTGGGCCGTGGTGGTCGGGCGCCTGGCCGGCCAGGAGCAGGTGGTGATCGGGACCCCCGTGGCCAACCGCACCCGCGCTGAAGTCGAGCCTCTGATCGGCTTTTTCGTCAACACCCAGGCGCTGTGCGTCGACCTGCGCGGGGAACCGGACGTTGGCCAATTGCTGGCCCAGGTTCGCGAGCACGCCTTGGGGGCCCAGGCGCACCAGGACGTGCCGTTCGAGCACGTGGTGGAAGCGCTCAATCCGCCGCGCACCTTGGCCCACAGCCCAGTGTTCCAACTCATGTTCGCTTGGCAGAACGCGCCGCGCGGATCCTTGGACCTTGATGGCCTGAGCCTGACCAGTGTCGTCGGCGAGCAGATCACCGCGCCGTTCGATCTGTCCCTGGAGCTGTACGAGGCCGATGGACGCATCATCGGAGGACTGAACTACGCCACCGCGTTATTCGATCCCGTCAGTGTGCAACGGCATTGGGACTACCTGACCAATGTGCTGCGCCAACTCTGCCTGGACGACCGCCAGCCGGTGGCGCGGCTGTCGCTGGTGGACGACCGGGAGCGCGAGCGCCTGTGGCACCAGCTCAATCCGCTCCCGACGCCGTTCTCAGAAGCAGGCTGGGTCCATCGGCCGTTCGAACGCCAAGCACGGCAGCAACCCGAGGCCCTTGCCGTGGAGCTGCATGGACGCGGTTTGAGCTATGGCGAACTCGATCGCCAGGCCAACCAGCTCGCCGCGCAGTTGTTGGAACTGGGCGCAGGCCCGGGCCAACGGATCGCCATCCACCTGCCCCGCAGCCTGGAAATGATTTTGGCCCTGTTGGCCACGCTCAAGACCGGCGCGGCCTACGTGCCCCTGGATCCCAGCCAGCCCATCGCCCGCCGGCAGGCTATCGTCGACGATTGCCAACCCTGCCTGCTGCTCTGGGATGCCCAGCGCCTCGAAGCCCTAAGGCTCGGCGAGCGCTGCCCCGCGCTGTCGGTTCGCCTGGCGGCCACCGTGGGTCCGGCGTCCGTCCTGCCGGAACTGGCGCCGCCGCGGCCGGATGACCTGGCCTACGTCATGTACACCTCCGGCTCCACCGGAACGCCCAAGGGCGTCGCCATGGGTCACCTGGCCTTGGGCAACCTGTTGGCCTGGCAGGCCGCCCAGGCGCTGCCCGGTCCGGCGCGGACCCTGCAATTCGCCGCGCTGGGCTTCGACGTGGCGTTCCAAGAGATCTTCTCCACCTTGGGCAGCGGGGGCACCCTGGTGCTGCTGGACGAGACCCAGCGCCTGGACCTCGCCGGCCTGCCACAATGGCTGGCGCAGACGCGGATCGAGCGGCTGTTCCTGCCCTACATCGCCCTGGCGACCCTGGCCGACAGTTGGGCCGAGGCGCCACTGGCGTTGCCGATGCTGCGGGACGTGATCGTCGCCGGCGAGGCGCTGCGCATCAACGGCGCCCTGCGCGCGCTGTTCGAGGCTCATCCCCAGGCCCGCCTGCACAACCACTATGGCCCCACCGAAACCCACGTGGTTTGCACCCACACCCTGTCCGGTGATCCTGCGCTCTGGCCGGACTTGCCGGTGATCGGCCGGCCGATCGCCAATACCCAGGTGTGCCTGTTGGACGGCACCGGCCAATGGGTGCCCCAGGGCGCGGCCGGCGAACTGCATGTCGCTGGCGTGGCCCTGGCCCAGGGTTACCTGAACCGGGCGCAGCTGACCGCCGAGCGCTTCATCGAGCACCCTTTCGACACCCCCCCGGCGCACGGCTGTACAAGACCGGCGACCTCGCACGCTGGACCGCCGAGGGTACCCTGCAGTACCTGGGGCGCAACGATTCCCAGGTCAAGATCCGCGGTTACCGGGTCGAACTGGCCGAAGTGGAAAGTCGCCTCGATCAGTTGCCCGGCCTGCGCGAATCGGTGGTGGTTGTTCTGCCGGGCGACAGCGGTCAGGCGCGTTTGGTGGCCTATTACAGCGCCAGCGAGACTCTCTCGCCGCTGACCCTGCGTAGCCAACTGAGCGAGCGCCTGCCCGAATACATGCTGCCCAGTGCCTTCGTGCAACTGCCGGCACTGCCGATCACTGCCAACGGCAAGGTCGACCGTCAGCGCTTGCCGGCCCCCTCCGCCGATGCGTTCGCCCAGGGTCAATACAGCGCGCCCCAAGGCGAACTGGAAACCACCCTGGCAGCGATCTGGAGCGAATTGCTCGGGGTCGAGGCAGTGGGTCGTGACGATGACTTTTTCGCCCTGGGTGGGCACTCGTTGCTGGCGTTGCGCTTGCTGGCCAAGGTGCGCCATCGACTGGACCTGGAAATGCCGCTCTCGGCGGTCTTCGCCCAGCCGCGCCTGCACGCGCTCGCCTCCGCCCTGGGCAACGCCGGACGCAGTCGGCTTGGCCCGCTGCTGGCCAGTGACCGCAGTCAGCCACTGCCGCTGTCGTTCGCTCAGCAGAACCTCTGGCTGATCCAGCAGCTCAATCCGGATTCCACCGCGGCCTTCAACATGCCTGCGGGCCTGCGTTTGCGCGGGCACTTGGATATCGAAGCGCTGCGCCGGTCGCTGGACCGCATCGTGGCGCGGCATGAAAGCCTGCGTACCCGCTTCGTCAGTGTGGGGGGACAGGCGCGCCAAGTGATCGATTTGCCCCGAGCGCTGGCCCTGACAACCCTGGACCTGAGCGCCTCTGGCGCGACGGACTGGCAATCGATCTGCGCCGAGGAAGCCGCTCGGCCGTTCGACCTCACGCGCCAATGGCCGATCCGCGCCAGCCTGCTGCGTCTGGACCACGACGACCACGTCGTCCTCGTCACGCTGCACCACCTGGTCTCGGACGGCTGGTCCATGGGCATCCTCACCGACGAGTTCTCCCGCCTGTATCAAGCGTTCAGCCAGGGGCGGGTCGATCCACTGCCGGCCCTGGATCGCCAATACGGTGATTACAGCCTCTGGCAGCGCGATTGGTTGCAAGGCGACGAACTGCAACGCCAGCGCGCCTACTGGACCCGCCATTTGCAGGACGCACCGACCTGCGTGACCCTGCCCACCGACCGGCCGCGGCCAGCACGGCTGGACTACGCCGGCGCCAGCCTGCCGGTGCACATCGACGCTGAGCTGACCCACGGCCTCAAGGCCCTCGGCCAGCGCCACGGCACCACGCTGTACATGACCGTGCTGACGGCCTGGGCGGTGGTGGTCAGCCGGTTCTCGGGCCAGGACCGGGTGGTCATCGGCTCGCCGGTGGCCAACCGCAACCGGGTCGAACTGGAGCCGCTGATCGGTTTCTTCGTGAACTTCCAGGCGCTGTGCATCGAAGTGGACGACGCCCCGGCGGTGGACACCCTCCTGGCCCGGGTCAAGGACCTGGCGCTGGCCGCCCAGGAACACCAGGACCTGCCGTTCGAACAGGTCATCGAGGCGCTCAATCCGCCACGTTCCCAAGCCTACAATGCCGTGTTCCAACTGATGCTGGCCTGGCAGAACGCTCCGACGGGCGAACTGGACCTGGGCAATGGCTTGCATCTGGAAAGCGTCGGTGCGCCGGTGACCACGGCCAAGTTCGATCTGGCGCTGGATGTGCACGAGGTGGACGGCGTGATCGAAGGCGGCTTCAACTACGCCACCGCGTTGTTTGACGCCGATACCGTGGCTCGCCACTGGCAGGCGCTGCTCTCGGTGCTACGGGCGATGGTCGCGGACGACCGTCAATCGGTGGCCGACATCGACCTGCTCAGCCAAACCGAACGCGAGCAACTGCTCCATGGTTTCAACCCCGCCGTGGCGCTCCCAGCGACCACTGGGGAGCGTCTGCACCAACGTTTCGAGGCCCAGGCGGCTCGTCGCCCGGATGCCGTTGCGGTGGAGTACGGTGAACAACGGCTCAATTATCGAGCGCTCAACGAGCGCGCCAATCGCCTGGCCCATCGCTTGCGTGGGCTGGGGGTCGGCGCGGACAGCCGCGTGGCAATCCATGTCGAACGCAGCCTCGACATGCCCATGGCCATTCTCGCGACCCTCAAGGCCGGCGGCGCTTATGTGCCGCTGGACCCGGTCTACCCGGCCCAGCGCCTGAACTTCATGCTGGACGACAGCCAGCCGCGGGTGCTGTTGACCCTGGCTGATCTGCCGGTTGAACTGCACCTGCCGGCCGGTTGCGAAGTCCTTTCCCTGGACCCGGATCGCGGCGGCTGGCGCGACCTGCCCTGCACCGATCCGGCAGCCGATCCGCACGCCAGCGACCGCGACCTGGCCTACATCATCTATACCTCCGGCTCGACCGGCATGCCTAAGGGCGTGATGGTCGAGCACCGCTCGGTGTTGCGGCTGTTCAGCGCCACCGATGCCTGGTTCGGCTTCGATGAGCGAGACGTCTGGACGCTGTTTCACTCCTACGCCTTCGACTTCTCGGTCTGGGAGCTCTGGGGCGCGCTGCTGCATGGCGGCCGGCTGGTGGTGGTGCCTTACCTGACCTCGCGCAGCCCCGAAGACTTCTACCGGCTGCTGGTGGAGACCGGCGTCACCGTACTCAACCAGACGCCAAGCGCCTTCTACGCCTGGATGAAGCAGACCCGCGCCGAACCCCATCGCCTGCGCTGCATCATCTTCGGCGGCGAGGCCCTCGATGGCGCGGCGCTACGGCCTTGGTTCGAACGTCCGGACAGCCAGGGCACGCAGTTGGTGAACATGTACGGCATCACCGAGACTACGGTGCATGTGACCTACCAGCCCATCGATGCCGCCCACTGCCACGCCGGGCTAGCCCCCATCGGCCGGCCGATCCCCGACCTGCGGGTCTATCTGCTCGATGAGCGGGGCGAACTGGTGCCCCGCGGCGTGGTGGGCGAACTGCATGTCGCCGGGCCGGGCCTGGCCCGCGGCTATCTCAACCGTCCAGCGCTGGACGCCGAGCGATTCCTGCCGGCGCGTTTTGCCGGTGGCGAGGGCGAACGCCTCTACAGAACCGGCGACCTGGCGCGTTGGAGCAGCGACGGCACCCTGTACTACCTGGGACGCAACGACCAGCAGGTCAAGGTGCGCGGCTTCCGCATCGAGTTGGGGGAAATCGAAGCACGCCTCACGGCGCTGGACGACGTGCGTTCGGCACTGGTCCTGGCACGCCAGGACGAACCCGGTGATCCGCGGCTGGTCGCCTATCTGCTCGCCGAACCGGGCCGCCAGCTGGAGCCAGCGTCGCTACGGTTGGCACTGGCCGAACAGTTGCCAGCACACATGGTGCCCGGCGCCTATGTGCAACTGGAACGATGGCCGTTGACCGCCAACGGCAAGCTCGACCGCGGCGCCTTGCCGGCGCCTGACCGGCAAGCCCTGCAACAGCGCCCCTACGCTGCGCCCCAAGGCGCCACGGAAAGCTTGCTGGCACAACTCTGGGCACGGTTGCTGGGGGTCGAGCAGGTGGGTCGCGAGGACAATTTCTTTGCCCTCGGCGGGCATTCGCTGCTGCTGGTGCAAATGCTCGACGCCCTGCGCGAACAAGGCCTGGGCGTGTCCGTGGGCGACTTGTTCAACGCTGCGGACCTGGCGGCACTGGCTCGTGAAGTGCTGCCCCTGGATGCCCAGGACGTCGACCAGCAGGCCCTACTGTGTATCCGCGCCGGCACGGGCCAACGGGCCCCGCTGTTCTTCATCCACGAAGGCACCGGCGAGGCGCTGCCCTACGCTCGCCTCGCCCGCTACCTGGACCCGGCACTGGGGATATACGCGGTGCAAGCCGCCGCCGAACTGGAGCAAGGCATCTGCAACGAGGCCCTCGCCAGCCGCTACATCGCGCTGCTGCGCAAGGTCCAACCCGAGGGCCCATACCGGCTCGCCGGCTGGTCGGCGGGCGGCCTGCTGGCCTATGAAATGGCCCGCCAACTGCGAGGCGAGGATTGTCCGGTGGCGTTCGTTGGCCTGATCGACAGCAGCCAGCCGGGCGCACTGCGCGCCGCGCCGGTGACCCTGGACTTAGACGATGACGCACTGCGCCAGCAACTGCTCGCTTATCTGATGCAGCAGTGGCGCAATGGGGCCGACCAGGAACCGGGCGACGCCTGGCACGCTGGCCTCGACCTCGATGCGCTGATCACCACGGCCCAGGAACGCGGCTGGCTGCCCGGCGGCTTTGACCGCCAGGCACTGGACCGTCGCGCCCGCCTCAACCTGACCCTGCGCAACGCCATGGTCCGCTATCGGCCGGCGCCCCTGGGCCTGCCGGTGCACTTGTTCAGCGCCACTTCGCCTGTGTCGGGGTTGTCCAGCCCGAACGGGATTGGGGCCGACTGGCAGGATCTGCTGGGCAACGATCTGGTGGAGCAACGCATCGAGGGGGATCACTGGTCGATCATGCGTGACCCCGAGCCGCTGCGACACCTGGCCCAAGCGCTGGAGCAGGCCTTGAGCCAGGCCGAACGGGATGTCGACGAACCGCGCGGCGGCCGTAGCGGCTTTGTCTTGCAGACCGGCGCGGCGCAGGCGCCTTGCCTGTTCATGATCCCCGGTGCCGGGGCCAACGTCGCCAGCTTCGTGCCGCTGATCCAGCAGCTGGATGTGCGCTTGAACGTGGTCGGCCTGCAGGCCCGCGGCTCCGACGGGCGCTGCGAGCCCCACGGGACGGTGCAGGCGGCCGCCAGCGCCTATGTGAAGGAGATCCGCAGACAGCAGCCGGATGGCCCGTATTACCTGCTCGGCCATTCGTTCGGCGGCTGGCTGGCGTTCGAAGTGGCCCGTCAGCTGCTGGCCGAGGGCGCGTTGGTGGCGCCGGTGTTGCTGCTCGACAGCCGCGCGCCCGGCCCGCGTCTGGCCAGCGACGCGCGCCACGCCCTGGCCCGTTACGTCGGCTTGCTGGAGATGGATGCCGGGCGCGACCTGGGCCTGGACATCGACCGCCTCGCCAGCCTCGAAGTCGACGAGCAATGCGCTCAACTGCTGGCGAGCATGCAAGCGGTCGGGCTGATGCCGGCGCAGGCCCGGGCCGATGCGTTGCGCGGGCCGCTGCGGGTGTTCCAGGCCAACCTGGCGACGCAGTACCAGCCAACACCGCCCTACCCCGGGCCCGTGGTGCTGGTCGAGGCTGGCCAGCACAGCGCCGAACCGGACGACCCGGCGCGACGCTGGGAGGCATTCGTCCCCAACTGCAGGCGGCAAGTGCTCGAGGATTGCAATCATTTGTCGATTCTCAAGTCCCGCGCGGCGCCGGCCCTCGCCGGTTTGCTGCGGCACCATTGGCCCGCGATCGAGGCGCTGCCGAACCATGACGATTGAACCTTCGCTACGCCCCTGGCTGTGGGCCTGGGGCGCCCAGGTCGCGTCCACCCTGGGCTCGGCCCTGGCGGCGTTCAGCCTGGGGATCTGGTTGCTGCAGCAACACGGCAGCGTCACCGACTACGCCTGGGTCATCGCCCTGTCAGCCTTGCCCGGACTGGTGCTGGCGCCGCTGGCCGGGTGGCTGGTGGACCGCTGTGAAGCGCGTGCATTACTGTTGGGCGTGGAAGCTTGTAGCGGCGCGGCGGCGCTGGCGCTCTGGTGGCTGTTCGAATCCAACGCCCTGGACCACTGGCAGGTGTACGCCTTCGCCGCAGTGAACTCCAGCACCCTGGTGGTAAGCATGCTGGTGTGTCAGGCGGCCATCCCGCGACTTCTGCGCAGCCCCCAGGCGATCGGCCGGGCCAATGGCCTGATGCAAATGATGGTGGGCTTGCCACAGCTGATCGCCCCTACCCTGGCGGCGCTGCTGCTGGGTAGCGTCGGGGTCGCGGGGGTGCTGTTGCTGGACCTTGGCGCCGTGCTGTTTTGCGCCACCGTCCTTGTCTGGATCGGCCTGTTCGTCAGCGCCGTGCGCGGCACCGGCCAGGGCCGCATCGACGTCAAGGGCGGATCGTCAGTGGTCCTGACAGTGCTGCGTGGGCGTCCGGCGTTGTGGGCGTTGCTGGCCTACCTCGGGCTGGAGCACTTGATGCTCGGCCTCGCCTCGGCGCTGTTGTCACCACTGGTGCTGGAACGCCACTCGGTGCTGGTGCTGGGCACATTGATGACCTGCGGCGGCCTGGGCATGCTCGGTGGCTCGCTGTGGGTGGTGGCTCGGCCGCCGGTGCGGCTGATCCGCACTGTATTGCTGGCCGACCTGCTGCTCGGTGCCGCCGTCCTGACCATCGGCGCCAGCGCTTCGCCGGTGGTGCTGTATGTGGCCGCGTTCGTCGCGTTCGGCTGTTTTTCCCTGAGCACCAGCAGCGACCAAAGTTTCTGGCAACGCAGCCTGCCCGCCGACGCCCTCGGCCGGGTCTTGTCGGCCCGGCAGATGGTTTGCCTGCTGGCAATGCCCATTGGCGCCCTGGGCGCCGGCGCATTGGCCGACGGCTGGGCGATCACATTGATGAGCACAGCCGGAGAGTGGCAAGCCAGGCTGGCGCCGCTGTTGGGAACGGGCAAGGTGGGCGGCCTGAGCCTGCTGTTTGCCGCGGCTGGCCTGTTGTATGTGCTGCTGGCCAGCCTGGGGTTGGCCTTCGGCCCCTTGCGGCGCCTGCAGCCAGGGTTGCCGTTATCCGGCGCGAAGCTCGACCAAGGACCTGGGGCAAGCGGCGCGACAGAGCCGACTGCTTAGAGCCCATTAAAAAGTCAGCAGCCGCAGCACTTCATGGCGCTGCGCTCGGCGCAATAATGGGTGGCTAGGGTGATGATGAAACTCGGAACTGCCCGGCGGAATGCGTGGAATTGAGCTTATCGAGCAACGTACATTGCACAACCGGCCCCTAACACGTCGCCCCTCGCCATAAAAAGCATAACTTTCAAAGGAATTGGATTGTCATGACCACACTGGATAACGCTTTTCACAATCTGCATCAAAACGGACTGCTGGTCTTGGCCAATGTGGCCGATGCGGGCGGTGCGCGTATCGTCGAACGCTTGGGCGGCAAGGCTGTAGCGACCAGCAGCGCGGCCATGGCCTGGTCCCATGGTTATCAGGATGGCAACAAGCTGCCTCTCGACCTGCTGAGCACCACCGTCAAATCGATGGTACGAGTGCTCAACGTACCGCTCACGGTGGATATCGAAGGTGGCTACTCGGATGACCTGGAGCGGGTCAGTCAGGTGATTGACGCCGTCATCGCCGCTGGGGCGGTCGGGATCAACATCGAAGACGGCCTGGGCTCTCCAGAGCTGCTTGTCCGCAAGCTCGACGTCGCGAGAAAGGTGGCGAACCAGGCGGGCGTCAAGCTGTTCATCAACGTACGGACCGACGTCTACCTGAAAAACCTGTTCCCCGCCGAACAACGCCTGGAGGAACTCCTGAAGCGAACTGCACTGTATGCCAGCGCCGGCGCGGACGGCCTGTTTGCCGCTGGTGTGGTCGATTCAAACGAAATTGCCACCCTCTGCCAGGAGACCAAACTGCCAGTCAACCTGCTGTCCCGGGACGGACTGCCCTCCCCTGAAGAATTGAAGCGTCTGGGCGTTAGACGACTCAGTGCGGGTTCCAGCATCGCCGAGTTCCTGCACGGTGCCATGGGAGCATTGGTCCGCAGTTTCTTGGACAACGGCCAACTCGACACCCAAACCTTGAAAGCCTATACATACGGCGAATTGAACGCTTTGATGGCGGCGAAAACCGAGTAATACCGATCCACGAACGAAGCTTGTCCGACCTCGGCGCCTTGATGACACAAAAAGCCAATCATCTGCAGGCTGTGTGAAAACCTACCGGTTGAAGAAAATGCCCGTACCGCAAGATACGAGCATTTTTCTTATGCGCTATATCCAAGGTGAAAATCGCTTCCAGAGCCCTCTGTTTCCAGTATCGCTGGACGAACTTATTGCCGACCACCACTTACCGTACCTGGTACAGCACAGCAGCCCCTGGCTTGGGTTCGAAAGCCGGCACAGTGCGCTGCTCGAGTGGCGTACCCTTGGCATCCCAAACCAAGGTGTCCGAGGGGTACTCGTCCTTGCGGGTCATGGCGTCGATCTGCTTGGCGATCACCTCCGAGCTTGCAGGCACTTCGGGGTTCCATTCGAATACGCCAACTCTACCGTAGAACACAGCCGGCGCGTCGACATCGAGGCGCCGGTCGGGACACATGACTAGGCCGCGATCAAGCATAACCCGCAACGCGCCGACAGGCACCGCCTTCACCGTGGGCGTGGTGCGCTCGGTGCTGTGGCCCGGGCAAACATTGGCCGAGCGAGTAACCATGTCCTCGACCACTTGACGATCGGATTGGGCCTGCGCCGAAAAGGCAACGGCAGACAGGGTGAGCACTACAAGATTTGACTTCCAGGACACGCGAAACCTCCTATGGAAAACCTACTCCAACGTTGCGGACCGTCCCCATGTAACCCATGTAACCCATGTAACCACAGTCCGTTGCCAGGGGGGCACACTTGAAGACAACCACGACGTTAATCTGTTCCACTTGCCGATACACCCCATGGTGATCACTTTGGAACAGCTGGGGCCTTACGAAATCATTGTGGTCAGATCCCTCACGGAAAGCCGCCGACTTTCAACATTTTGAGAGGTACTGATCGAACGACGATGCGCCCACAAAACGACGACGCACTCCCATATAGGTACTCGGGCGCCTTCGCGGGCAATCGCTCCTAGAGTCGATGGGCAACGGATACAAGTTCAATAACGAGTTTCATCAATCACCCATTTATGCAGAGGTGCTTTGCTCACTTTCCAGAGCAACGGCGTCAGCGCCAGCAACAATGCGCATTGGCGAGACCGGGTCATTCGCTGCACGCCATATCGCTTCAACGACGTCTTGTGCCTCAGTGACTACGGTTGATAGCGACCACTCTGCAAACACCTGCTGCGCCAGATCGGAGTAAGCCTCTGGGATGCTGCCTTGCATCCGTGGTTGTGCATTCTTACCGAAGTCGGTCGAGGGTGCGCGCCCCGGAAGCACCAGCCTCATCCGAACATTAAACGGCTCAAGCTCAAGCGCAAGAGACTCGGTGAACGCATTCACCGCAGCCTTGCTTGCTGTGTAGATGCTGAGCAGCGGTAACGACTTTATCGTTACGCTTGAGGTGACGTTGACGACAACCCCGGATCTACGCTGCCGAAACTGCGGTAGCACCGCCTGGATCATCGCCATGGTGCCAAAGGTGTTGGTCTCGAAAATGCTACGAATCGCTTCCATCGAGATGCCTTCGAGGGCGCCGAGCAAACCGATACCGGCATTGTTGACCAGCACATCGATGGGGCCGGCGGCCTCTATTACCTGTTGGATACTGCTCGGATCAGTGACGTCCAGGGCAAGCACGCGCAGATGCTCGGATGCTTCAAAGAGCCTTTCGTTTGGGCTCCGCATCGTCGCGATAACCTTCCAGTTGTGCTCGAGAAAATATCGGGCGGAGGCCAGACCAAAGCCAGAGGAACAGCCAGTAATCAGCACAGTTTTCATGGGTGTTTCCGTTGAATGATTGACAGGATTACAACGATAGGCTGTCGTACCCGGACTTAATATCATCGCCAGTCCGCTAATCTTTCGCAGGAGTCCGAGATGTTCGATCCGCTCGCGGAGGTAGTCACCCTGCTGCAACCGGGTGCCTCATTTTCCAAGGTCGTCAGTGGTGCCGGAGCCTGGCGTATTCGCCGCTCGGTGTACGGTCAGCCCTTTTACTGCGCGATTCTTGAAGGTGGATGTCGGTTTTCAGTAGCCGGGAATCCGACGATAAGCTTGAAGACCGGCGACTTCGTGCTGGTCCCGGCCGCCTATGATTTCACGATGATGAGTCTTCAGCCGATGGCAGTCGAAGACACCGATACCGTGCCCGTCGAGGTACGGCCCCGTGACATTCGTATCGGCACACCCGACGTCGCGGCTGATGTTCAATTACTGGTAGGTCACTGCACCTTCGGCTCGCCGGATGCTGCGTTACTGGTAGCGCTGCTGCCCCAGCTGATACACGTTCGCGGCGAACGCCGGCTGGCAGTGCTGGTGGAACTGGTTACCGAGGAAGCGCGCGGGCAGCGCCCAGCGCGAGATGTCATCCTGGCACACCTGCTTGAAGTGCTGTTCATCGAAGCCCTGCGTTCCACCGCGACCGAAGCCGCACCGGCCGGCCTGCTGCGCGGACTCGGCGACGAGCGTCTAGCTATGGCGATACGCCGAATTCACGAGTTTCCGAGCCAGCCATGGACAGTGGTGCAGCTAGCCAGAGAAGCCGCCCTCTCGCGCTCCACCTTCTTCGAACGCTTCAAACAAGCAGTGGGCATGGCGCCAATGAAGTATTTGCTGACGTGGCGAATGGCGCTGGCCAAAAATCTGCTACGTACTCAAGACGACAGCATTGCTGAAATCGCGCAACGGGTCGGTTATAGCTCCGTGAGCGCCTTCAGCGTGGCATTTACACGCTATACGGGGTTTACACCGGGACGTTATTCACGGGAAGTAATCGCTACTCCATGATTCCCATACAACTGGCCAACTGGGTCAACGCTGCATCGGCCCCAACATCATTTTAAGCGCCGGCTAAAAAACGTGACAACGATTGCGAGAGCGCGTCAAACACCAGCGAAACACGCCGCACCCGCTTCAGGTCGTGGTGCATCGCGATCCAGATGTCAACCGGGAAGTCCACTTGCTCGGGCAGCACGCGCACCAGATCATGACGGCGCGCCAGTTGGCTTGAGCACACGCCGATCCCCAGTCCGGCCCGCAGTGCTGCGAACTGGGCCAGGTGATCGTCGCTGCGAAAGACCACCTGTTCCCCGCTACAAAGAAAACCCTGCTGTGCCAAGAACGCCTGCTCAGTCAAATTGCGGTCCGGACCGATGATAGGGTATTCGCTCAGTTCATCTGCGCATCGAGGCCGACCTCGGTGCTCGAGCAACCCCGCCGTCGCATACAGGCCCACGCGCAGGTCACCCACATGGCGAGTGATGATGGAGGCCTCCACGGGGCGACGAATGCGTACGGCCACATCCGCTTCCTGCAATGCCAGATCTTCCAGGCGATTCGATACGCTCAGTTCGAGCGCCAATTGGGGCTGAGCAGCGCGGATCTCGCGCAGCATCGAAGGCAGTACCTCCACGGCCAGCAACTGATTGCTGGTGACCCGTACAATTCCGCCAGACACATTGGCCTGCGCGGACGCCGCGCGGGCAAACGCTTCGGCGGCCAATGCCATCGATTGAACATGACCAGTCAACTCTCGGGCGTTGTCCGTGGGCATCAATCCCGCTGGCGAACGGACGAACAGGCTCGTTCCCACGCTACGTTCCAGCGCGTCGATACGTCGTCTGGCGGTGGCCTGAGCGATACCCAGCGCTCGTGCGGCTGCGGACAAGCTTCCCGTTCGAAGAACGGCCAGGAAAACACGCTGGGTTTCCCATTGAAGTTGCGGGAGGTGCATACATTTCCTATGTGCCGGTAGAAAGGTTTGATCAATTTTACTCAAGCCAAATCTTGTGCATGCTTTACCGAAGTGATGCGCTGCTTCAAGCGCCCAGTTGTTCAAATACGAGACTTTGCTTATGAAACTTGCCGGTGGTTGCCGTTGCGGCGCCGTATCGTATCGTTCAATCAGCGACCTGCAGGTCGCCATCTATGCTTGTCATTGCCAGTCTTGCCAGACCTGGAGCGGCAGCAGCTTCGCGCTGCATGCCATGCTCCCCGATAACGCGTTTATCCTGGAAGGCCCGACCCTCGAATATACCTATGAAGACCAAAGGCAAGTCGCGCGTCACTGTCTCTGCGCGACTTGCCATACGCGCATCTATAACACCACTTCGGTCGCGCCTGGTTTCTGGATTCTGCGCGCAGGCACGCTCGACGACAGCGCATCCTTGAGCCCCGTTGCGCACATCTGGGTCAAGCACAAACAGCCTTGGCTGAACCTGCCCGTCAACATCGCAACCTGGCCAGAAAGCCCCACGCCCGAGGCGTTCGCGGCAGCTTTGAACGCGGGGGATCGATGACTGAATTAAGGTATCCAGCCGCCTGAGCAAAATGATTCAGGTAAACGGGCATTTGCCGAAAGCGCGACCAACGCATTATCCAGGCTTGTTGCGGTGTCCGCTTCTGGCCGATAGCGGGCTTATCAAGCCCTGCCCATTTCCTCGTACCAGGCATCAACGAGCTGGCTCCGCTCGCTCCACACCAAGCGCGCCACTTCTTGAATGATGTCGGCGAGCGACTCAACGTCCACACCAGTGGCCTCCAGACAAGCCAACCGACCTCTCGACCAATCGATAACGCTGCACTGAGGATATCTTTCAAGCAGCGCCGCCAGCACTTGCTGCGGATCCTCATTAGCACCGTACATAAAGTCAAAGTACGGCGCCTCCGCCCCCTGAACCGGGTATAGCGACACCCAGCCATTGGCGGAACCGGCGAAGCACAGCGTGACATATCGGTACGCCCATTCAGATCCCCCCTGCTTGATGCTGCGAAGCACGGCCGCGAGCGGCTGGCTTTCGCAAAAACGGATGCATGCGGCTCTAGAGTCAGACTCCAAAGTCGCGTCGGGTTTGGCTGAATGCGCAGGCCTCTTATCTTCTCTCGTCATGATTCACCGCGTGCGCTCGCTTTGCGTAACGATATGAGCGTTTGGCACTTTTCCGCCACTTCCGGGGTAGCCTCGGCGAGCATGCGCTTGTTGTAGCGACGGCTGCATCGGGTCACCCTATGGTTCTAGGATTGTCACTCCACATAACGCAGCCAAAGATGAGTCCGACCCGAGACCGCCTGAGCGACTGCAAAAATGCGTGCTTGTAGTTTTTCAACGCTAGTGTTGTAGAGCGCGCAAAAGTCTTTCGCAACGAGATTGGCCAGAGATAGGTCAGGCGGCTCAGCACGAATGAAGCCGATGTAAGAGGCGCCTACGCCCATTAGCTCATAGCCATGCGCTTCTGAAAAATGACGCGCAACCGCAAAATTTTTCGCAGGATCTAAATCGCAAGTGAAATAGCCGTTGGGAAAAGCAGCGAGTGCCTGGTAAGACTCCTGAACGGGTACCAAAAGCGCTGACATGGGCTGGTCGATTATCGATACAGGTTTTTCCTGATAATCAATCCACTCCTGCAGGGCCTGCTCATCAAGCGTCAAACCATGAGCACAAGCCTCTTCGAAAGACGTAGCTGCTACCAGGTTCGTGAAATTGCGAAGGCAGATTGCGAACTCCGCTTTCGTGGTCGGATATCCTATATATTCACCGTTCTCAAAACATTCTTGAGGCAGCCCCGCGATGTCCTCCTCGGTGGCGTCATCCATCCCTAAATTACTGCGAGCATGGCCCGACGTGTACCGAGCTTGGTGCAGATCATCGAGCGAGAACAGAGGTTTAAGGCCTGGGTGCGACTCAGCAATCTTACGGCGAGCCTCGGTCAGATCGTCAAAGCTGGTAATCCCGCTCACACCGTACTCATCGCATGTACCTACAGACGGGTTTTCACGCATGCCATTACCGCGAAATTCGATATCCATAAAGCGTGGCTTGCTCCATGTTGTTACTGAATTGAGTGGGTAATCCCAAGCGCTCCAAGATCATCATAGGAAGGTCCGCTTCCAAGCTACAACAGGACCAGTAGCATGCGACGCACACTGCATGTGGCCATTGCCAATCCCCGCCGCAAGTTCAATCAAAGCGCCGCCACCTCGATGTCCGACATGCACCCTCATACCGGATTCAGCGTCCTGCCCTCTGTGCTGTTGCGATCCTGGGTATTGGCCAGGGTAATCAGGCTTTCAGGCCACTATCGTAATCGTAGTCAGTAGGGTGAAGCACCGCTGGCGGGGGATGCCGATAAGGCGCCGAGACCGAAGTCGTTTGCCAATCCGCGGGTCGCCCGTGCCAGCAGGGTTAGATCCAGCCCCACTGCGACGAAGCTGGCGCCCAGTTCGAGATAGTGCCGAGCGAGTTTGGCATCGCCTGTCAGCGTGCCAGCAGCTTTGCCACTGGCAACAATGGTGCGTATGGCTTTCTCTATCGCTTGCTGTACTTCAGGGTGCTCAGGATGCCCACGATGCCCCATTGAGGCAGCTAGATCAGCCGGCCCGATGAAAATGCCATGTACGCCGTCGACGGCGCAGATGGCTTCAAGGTTCTCGAGTGCAACCCTGGATTCAGCCTGCACCAACAAGCATACATCGTCATTGGCTGTCTCCAGGTAGTCCGTGTGGCCTCCCCAACGCGAAGCACGCGCTGCCGCGGCACCAACGCCTCTTGTCCCTTGCGGTGGGTATTGGGTCGCGGCCGCTAGAGCGATGGCTTGCTCGGCGGTATCGACCATGGGCACTAGCAACGTTTGAACGCCAATGTCGAGCATCTGTTTGATCATCGCCGGATTGCCATCGACCGTGCGGGCCACGGGATGGGTCGGGTAAGGCGCAACGGCCTGCAACTGTGCAAGTGTGCTACGCACATCGTTTGGCGCGTGCTCACCGTCGATCAGCACCCACTGGAAGCCCGCTGTGGCGCAAATTTCGGCGCTGTAGGCATTGGCAAGTGAAAGCCAGAGGCCGATGACCTTATCGCCTCGCGACAGCGCGGTCTTGAACGGATTTCCCATGATTGCCTGTACTCCTTTGTCGTATTTGTCGGAACTAGTTCAGGCCGCCCTGACACAGGTATTTGATGTGCATGTAGTCCTCGAGGCCGTAGCGTGAACCCTCACGGCCATATCCCGACTCTTTGACACCCCCAAATGGAGCGGCCTCTGCGGCGAGAGCACCTTCGTTGATGCCCACGATGCCCGACTCCAGCGCCTCAGCTACGCGCCAGACGCGTTTGACGTCCTGGGTGTAAAAGTACGCCGCCAACCCGAATGGCGTGTCGTTGGCCAGTTCGATCACTTGCGCTTCAGTCGTGAAGCGGAAAATGGGTGCCACGGGGCCGAATGTTTCTTCATTGCAGAGCTCCATCTGCGAGGTCGCATTGATCAACACTGTCGGCGCGTAGTAGTTCGGACCGTCTGCGACAGCGTCGCGGATACGTCGACCGCCGGTGGCAATTTCTGCGCCTTTTGAAACAGCGTCATCCACGTGGCGGGCGATCTTGTCGATGGCGCGCGCGTTGATCATCGGACCAATCTGAGAATCGCTGTGGGAGGCTGGCCCAACCTTCAGCGCGCTGACCCTTGCCACCAGCTTTTGAACGAATTGATCGTGAACCGCGCTCTGCACATAGATCCGATTGGGGCACACGCAGGTCTGACCGCCATTACGAAATTTGGAGACCATGAGGCCGTCCACGGCAGCGTCGAGGTCCGCATCGTCAAAAACAATGAAGGGGGCATTACCGCCCAGTTCGAGCGAGCATTTTTTCAAGGTGTCGGCTGACATCCGCGCCAAGTGTTTGCCCACTGGCGTCGACCCTGTAAAGGTGATTTTGCGCACCCGTGAATCAGCCAGCCAAGCGTTTACCACTTCAGGTGTACGCTCCCGCGAAGCGGTGACGATGTTCAGTGTTCCTGCCGGAAAGCCTGCTTCCTCAGCCAGACGCACGAGCGCAAGAGACGTCAGTGGCGTGTCTTCGGCAGGCTTGCAGACGACGGTACAACCGGCCGCCAGTGCCGGCGCGATCTTGCGGGCAATCATCGCCGCCGGAAAATTCCAGGGGGTGATCGCTGCGACCACGCCAACGGGCTCCTTGATTGCAGTCATGCGGCGACCCGAAACCGGCGCCGGGATCACATCGCCATACGAGCGCGTCGCTTCCTCGGCAAACCACTCAACATAGCTGGCGGCGTAGACCGCTTCGCCCCGCCCTTCTGCCAGCGGCTTTCCCTGCTCCAGCGATATGAGTCTGCCCAGGTCTTCCTGGTGCTCCAGAATCAGATCGTTCCAGCGCTTGATCAATTGCGCGCGCTGCTTGGCAGGGGTGCTTCGCCAAGCGGCAAAAGCCGAATGAGCGGCATCGACGGCTTCACGGGCGTCAATGGCGTTGCTGTCGGGCACTTGGGCGATATAGCTGTCGTCGGCCGGGTTGGTGACGACCAGCAGCGCCTCCGGATCTCTGGTGCACCAATGGCCGCCAATGAAATTCTGCGTTCGAATCAGGTCAGTGCGGGTCAGTTTCAAGTTCATGTCGAGGTTCCTTAAATGTGTGCAAACAGGTTGGATCAGCTGACGATGCCCAGGTGCCAGGGCACGAACTCGTGATCCCCAAGCCCCAACAATTCGCTCTTGGTCGAGGCGCCTGAAGCGGCCTTCAGAATGTGCTCAAAGATGCGCTCACCCATCTGCTCAACCGACAACTCACCGTCAAGAATGAGGCCGCAATTAATGTCCATGTCTTCTTCCAGACGGGTGAACATCGGGGTATTGCTGGCGAGTTTGATCGTTGGTGCCGGCTTGCTCCCGAACATCGACCCCCTTCCCGTGGTGAAACAAATGAGGTTTGCACCGCTGGCGATTTGACCGGTTGCCGCGACAGGGTCGTAGCCCGGTGAATCCATGAATACAAACCCTGCCTTGTCAATCGGCTCGGCGTACTCGTACACCGCCTGCAGCGGTGTCGTGCCGCCCTTCATGGCGGACCCCAGCGATTTTTCGAAGATATTGGCTAGACCGCCGGCCTGATTACCGGGGCCTACGACGCCATTGAACTGCCCATTCTGACCTCGCGTGTATTCTTCCCACCAGGCCAGGCGGTCCAGTAGCTTCTGGCCCACCTCGGCGCTGATCGCACGGCGCGTCAGCATGAACTCCACACCGTGGATCTCGGGTGTCTCAGACAAAATAGCCGTGCCGCCATGACGCACGAGAATATCCATCGCAGCCCCCAATGCCGGGTTGGCGGTGATGCCTGAAAAGCCATCGGAACCGCCGCACTCCAGTCCGATCTTCAGGTGCGCCGCACTGACCGGGACACGTTTGACAGCGTTGGCTTCGGGCAGCATCGCTTCGATCGCCGCAATGCCTTGAGCGATGGTTGCACGCGTGCCGCCGGTATCCTGCATCACGAATGTACGCAGATTGCGATCAGGCACCAGGTGCTGAGAATCGACGAGACTGGCTACCTGGTTTCGCTCGCACCCCAGTCCGACGATCAGTACAGCCGCCAAATTGGGATGGCGCGCGTACCCGGCAATGGTGCGCTGCAGCACGTCGAAATGATGGCTGGGGGACGACATGCCGCACCCGCTTGTCTGAGCGAATGCGACGACGCCATCGACATTCGGGTAGGCGGCGAGCCGCTCGGGCGTGAAGTGTTCGGCGATCTTCTTGATCACGCTCGACGAGCAGTTCACCGACGACAGGAGCCCGATGAAGTTGCGCGTGGCAACACGGCCGTCTGCTCGCACGATACCCATGAAAGTCGCGCGTTTATCGGGTGCTATGTAGTCCACCGGGCGCACATCCTCACAGAAGCCTGGGTCTCGATCGAAATCGATGAGCGCGATGTTGTGGGAGTGAACGTGCTCGCCCTTGAGGATATTGCGCGAAGCGACACCGATGATCGTGTCGTACTTACGCACGGGTTCACCGGACATGATGTCCTGCGCTGCGATCTTGTGCCCGCCCGGTACTTGCGCCCGAATGCGTACGCCCAGTTCCGGCAGCTCGTCCCCGAGGCCGATCAATTGACGAGCGATGAGCACGTTGTCATTGGCATGCAGGCGTATCAGTCTGTGAGTGGCATGGGGTGTGGTAGTCGTCATAAAACAATCCTGGCATCCAGATTACGGCGTCGAAGAAGTTGAAATGCAGGTGTCATCCTCGCCTCGGCGCTTTGGGCTTTAACGGCTATAGGGTTCATTCAAAACCTGCGAGGAGACTGGGGCTTGCTGAGGCTCGGTCGGCATGGACGCAACGATGGGCTCGACCTTCTTCAGCAGCAGGGCGTAGTTCAAGATGCCCAGCATTCCGAGCACCGCCGAGAAGACCAGAGCCATTTTGAACGACCCGGTCGAGGCAACGATGAATCCGGTAATCACCGGCCCCAGTACGCCACCGAAGTTCGCCACCATGTTCTGCAATCCGGCTACGGTGGACGTCATGTTCTTCGGCGCGACGTCGCCCGGCAGAGCCCAGACTTGCGAGGCCGCGACGGTGGTTCCGGCCTTTGCGATGCACAGCAGGAGGACAGTAAGCCCGACCGATGTGGTCAACGGAGCCAGACCGATACACAGCGCCATTGAAAGACCCACGATCAGAAACAGTTTGCGTGTCGCGGTCAGCGACAGGCGTCCACTGTGGACCACCCTGTCGGAAAGCCATCCGGCAGCGATCTCGGCGAAGAGGCCACAAATCAGCGGAAGCGAAGCGACCATGCCCATCTTGAGCAAGCCCATCCCCTGTTCCTTTACAAGGTAGGTGGGCAGCCAGGTGATGAAGAAGTACGAGATGTAGTTGATGGTGAAGAAGCCCAGGCACATCGCCCAGATATTGCGGTGCTTGAGCAGTTCGTACCATTTCATTGGAATCGCGGCATCGACACCGTGCTGCTGGGTCTGACCACCCCGGATGTATTCCACCTCGGCGGCGTTGGCGCTTCTATGTGTCTCCGGCGTGTCTGAGAAATACCACCACCAGACCAGGCTCCAGACCAGGCCGGCCAAGCCCACGATCACGAACGTCATGCGCCAGTCGAACGTCATCATCAATGTCACGATAAGCGGCATCGCCACGGCACCGCCGAATTTCGAGGCACTGTCAAAAAGCCCGGAAATAGTTGCCCGTTCCTTGTCCGGGAACCATTTCGACGCGATGCCTGCGTTGGCCGGATAAGCGCCGGCTTCACCGACGCCGAGTGCCACTCGCAGGCCAACCAGGGAGGCAAAGCCTGTCGCAAGTCCTGTCGCCGCCGTCGCAAGCGACCATGAGCCTACGGCTATCCCAAGCCCCATTTTTTGCCCGAATTTGTCTGCTACCCAGCCCGCAGGGATTTGTAGCAGCGCGTAGGACCAGAAAAACGCGGACAAGACGATACCCATCATCTCGGGGGTCAGGCTGAATTCTTTGATGAGCTCGGGGGCTGCGACTGAGAGAACGGTGCGATCGATATAGTTGATAGCGATGGCGAACCACATCAGACCTGCCACAACCCAACGAGCGTTGGATTTCTTGCCTTGATTCACCACAGCGTCATTTAACGGTTTTGCGGTCATTGGAGTGCGCATTGCTTGTCTCCGATCATTGTTTTTGTTCTTCGATACTGACCTACGCCTACATTGCTGAACAATGAATAAGCGGACATACTTCATAACCTTTTTGACATCTAAGGTTCTTCTGCCGGGGACAAAGCTGGTGAGCGACATCGATAGAGTTTTGCGTTCCAACCTCAAACTCAAACACCTGCAGCTGATCGTCGCGCTGGATGAATTCCGTCATCTAGGGCGGTCAGCGGAATTTCTATCGCTTACCCAGCCGGCAGTCAGCAAATCGCTGGCGGAAATCGAAAAGATGTTCGGGCTTGAGTTATTCATCCGATCAACGCGAGGTACCCGGCCTACTGCCCATGGCGAGCAAGTTGTCCGATTTGCGCGCTCGGTGCTGGTCGATTTCGACCGTACCTGTGACGACATCGCGTCAGTCGCCAGCGGCGGAGCCGGCCGTATCCGTGTCGGTGCAATGGTCGTCGCCACACCTGGATTGCTGGTAGGAGCCGTCGCCCGCCTCAAGCTCAACTCGCCACACACGACGGTGTCGATCGAGGAAGGTGATCTCACGCGCCTGTTGCCGAGGCTGCGTACAGGCGAGCTCGATTTCATCGTGGGTAGGCTGGAGCCAGGCTACAGCTCTCCGGACCTTGAAACGGAGGCGTTGTACACCGACTCAATGCGAGTCGTCGTCGCCGCCGATCATCCACTGGCCACAGTGGCCCGACCCACTTGGCATCATCTGGCGACGCTTCCCTGGGTCGTTCCCCCGACGTGGGCATCCTCGCGGGTCAAGCTGAATCAGATGTTCTATAAGCACAAACTGCAACCACCCGCCGACATTATCGAAACCTCGTCCTTTTTGGTGACGATGACGTTTATGAGGAAAAGAAGCTGCGTCTGTTTCGTCGCCAGTAAAGTCGCGCATTACCTCGAATCCATAGGCCTGGGTCATACCTTGCCGCTGGAAGTGCCGATCGAGTTACCGGCGGTGGGCATCATTTTGCTACGTAACGGGCTGAGAACCCCCGTTGCAAGCACCCTCATCAACGCTCTGCACGAACAGGCGATGGACATCAGAGGCGAGACCGCGCCTGAGTGAATGCACAGGCGACGGCTGTAGTGAGGAGATGAAAATCTGATGACGTAACAATCTCCCGATTCACCTGAAGGGAATGGGAGATTGCACGCTATTCCAGGCTTCAGACCGCAGCAGCGATGGCCTTGCCCAGCGATTCAGTGTTGCCGGTGCCACCGATGTCGGCGGTCAAGGGCGCATTCTCCGGGCCCATCGCAAGCACGCTTTCGATCGCGGTCAGCACTGCGGCGCCTGCTTCGGGATGGCCCAGGTGCTCGAGCATCATCGCACCGCACCAGATCTGTCCGATCGGGTTAGCGATGCCTTTTCCGGCGATGTCGGGCGCCGAACCATGCACCGGCTCGAACAGACTCGGGAAGTTGCGCTCCGGGTTGATGTTGGCCGAGGGGGCGATGCCGATCGTGCCGGTGCATGCAGGGCCCAGGTCGGAGAGGATGTCGCCGAACAGGTTGCTTGCCACCACCACGTCGAACCAGTCCGGGTGCAGGACGAAGTTCGCAGTGAGAATATCGATGTGGTACTTGTCGACGTTGACGTCGGGATACTTGTTGCCCATTTCCGCAACGCGCTCATCCCAGTAGGGCATGGTGATCGCGATGCCATTGGATTTGGTGGCCGAGGTCAGGTGCTTCTTCGGACGACTTTGCGCCAGATCGTAGGCGAACTTGAGGATACGGTCGACGCCGACGCGAGTCATCACGGTTTCCTGCAGCACGATTTCGCGATCGGTTCCGGGGAACATTTTGCCGCCGACACTGGAGTACTCGCCTTCGGTGTTCTCGCGCACCACCCAGAAATCGATGTCGCCGGGCTTGCGGTTCGCCAGTGGGGCCTTCACGCCGGGCATGAGACGACAAGGGCGCAGGTTGACGTACTGGTCGAATTCACGACGGAACTGCAGCAGCGAATCCCACAAGGAAATGTGGTCAGGCACCACGTCCGGCCAGCCCACGGCACCGAAGTAGATCGCATCGTAGCCCTTGAGGGTGTCGAACCAATCGTCCGGCATCATCTTGCCGTGAGCCAGATAGTAATCGGCGCTGGCGAAGTCGAACCAATCCCATTGCAGTTCCAGATTGAACCGGGCAGCCACAGCGTCGAGCACACGCACGCCTTCGGGCATCACCTCCTTGCCAATACCGTCGCCGGGGATCACTGCAATTTTGTACTGGGTTCTGCTCATGGATTCGACTCCTGGGTTGATTGGGGCAGGGATCTCAGTGTATGCAGTGTCTATGAATTAATAATTAGTCCTTCCGGAAAGCCATTCTTAGTTTTAAGGAAAGAATCCATGAGCACGATCGATGACCTGAGTTTCTTTCAGCAGGTGGCTACGCGCGCCAGCCTTACGGAAGTGGCACGCCATCTGGGGCTGTCGCTGCCTGCCGTGAGCAAACGGCTCAGCCAACTGGAGGCCAGGCTCGGGGTGCAGCTGGTACAGCGCACCACTCGCCGATTGTCGCTGTCTCCCGAAGGGGTGCTGTACCTGGAGGGAAGTCGCCCGATTCTGCGCCAGCTCGAGGAACTGGAGAGCGCGCTCAGCAGCCGTCAGCCAACCTTGCAAGGCCGGTTGCGGATCAATGGCACGCTGGGTTTCGGGCGGCAGCACCTCGCACCCGTGGTATCGAGCTTTGCCCGGCTGCACCCGGAACTTGAGATTTCTCTCGAGCTGACCAGCCAGCCACTGAGCATGCTGGACGATCAATTCGATATCGGCGTGTGCATGGGCGAGCCGCCGGACTCACGGTTGATCGCCATTCGTCTGCTGGAGAATCCACGTATTCTCTGCGCCTCTGCGGGATACCTTGAAGCCATGCCTGAACTGACCCGTGTGGCGGATCTGGCGCAGCATAACTGCATTGTTCTGCGGCAGTTCGGCAGCGACTATGCGATCTGGCGCTTCCGCAAGGATGGCCAGGATTATTCACACAAGGTCAGCGGAACGCTGTCAAGTAATGATGGCGAGGTCGCGTTGAGTCTGGCGCTGGACGGGCACGGATTGATTCTGCGGTCACGCTGGAATGTTCAGCAATATCTTGAAAGTGGCCGCCTGCAGGCGGTACTGACCGATCACCAGGCACCGAGGGCTGACATTTTTGCGGTGTATCAGCACCGACGGCATATCCCCCGGCGCATCTCGGTCTTCGCCCGCTACCTTGCGCAGGCGCTGGCGGAGCGTTTGCCCTTCGCGGCCCTCAAGTGAGCGACCATTTTGATGATTTGCATGGCCGTCACCCGCGTCACCCGCGTCACCGAGAGGTTCCGCGTTTAGGCGATGAGGCTCATTTCCGGGGGCGTTGCCCGGCATCGTCCCCAGTGCCAGCGAGCGGGGCCGGCAAGATCATGTCGTCCAGGCCCATCTGGCGCAGAAACTCCGCTTGCTTCTGGTAGTACACCGCATCGACTGTTTCGGTGCCCTTATGCTGACCATCAACAGTCACGCGTAAAGGTCGTTGGCCGCGAGGCATTGCAAGCACTGCGGCGGCAGCCTCACCCACCGCTGAAACATCCAGCGCACCGCCATTGGCCCGATCAATGGCATCGAGCTTCTCGCCCAGACTGGCCATACGCGTGGCCAGCTCACCGTATTGATGCTCAATGGCCTGGTAAGCCGGAACCTGCGCATCGGCAAAATGTTCGGTCCCCGAGGTGAACGCGCCCGGCATCAGGATGACGCTTTCGATGCCTGACGGCCTTACCTCCATGGCCATGACTTCGGCCAGCGCATCACCGGCCACCTTGCTCGCAATGTAGGGGCCCAGAAAGGGTTCGTGCAGCCGAGAGGTCGTACTGCCAACGTACATCAACAACCCCTGCCCCTGACGCCGCATGGCCGGCAGCGCCGCGCGATTGACCCGCAACCACGACAACGCATTGGTGTCGATAATTCGCGCGACCTGCTCCACTGAAAACCCCTCGGTCAATCCGGTCATCAACATTCCGGCGTTATTGATCACGACGTCCAGGCGGCCGTGTCGTGCAAGGATCAGATCGACTGCCGCACGACAGGCGGTTTCGCACAGCACATCGAGCTCCAGCATTTCTAAAGCGAGGCTTTCCTGCCGGGCCATCTGCTCCAATGCCTGACTGCGCTCCCGATTTGTCTTCTTGATATCACGCTGGCTGGCATAGACATGGTGCCCGTCCCGGGCCAGCGCCAAAGCAATCGCCTTGCCAATGCCCGAACCAGCCCCCGTGATCAGAACCACCTGTTGTGCATTGAGCGTCATGTTGTGGCTCCCGAATCAATGGCCGGTACGGATGATGACCTTTCCACACGCATGCCCGGTGGCCACTTTTTCCAGCGCGGCGCGGGTCTCGTCCAGTGTAAAGATCGAGTCGGTGATGACCTGCAACTGCCCCGCACTGAATTGCCGAATGGCTTCCTGGAGAAAAGGCGTGGCACTGGCGAAGAACACCGCCTGGCCGGCATGTCCTTCACGGGATTCGATGTCGAATTCCACCAAGGTCGCAATACGTCCGCTCATACCCAGCACCGACCAGGAGTTCTCCAGGGTGGAGCCGCCCAAGCTGTCGAGCACCAGGTCGATGTCACTCAGCGTGGTGAAATCCTGGCTGCGGTAATCGATCACTTCGTCCGCCCCCAGGCTCTTCACCCGTTCAATATTGCGCGCGGAGGCCGTGGCGATGACGTGGGCGCCAGCCATATGAGCCAACTGGACCGCCATGCTGCCTACGCCACCCGCTCCCGCATGGATCAACACCCGCTCGCCGCCTTTCAACTGCCCGACCTCGAATAATGCCTGTCGCGCAGTCCCGAACGCCGTAGGCAGCGCCGCGGCCTGCTCGAAGCTCATGGTGGGAGGGATCACGCAAAGGTCGGCGGCAGCGACTGTCAACTGCTGGGCAAACGCACCACCAGCACTGGGTGAGCTGCGGCCGAACACGCGATCACCTGGTTGCAGGTGCGTGACTTGCTCACCGACACTGCTGACGACGCCGCTGAAATCGGTGCCGGGAATGTACGGCAGCTTGACTGGAAACACCGGCTGCATATACCCGGCGATTATCTTCAAATCGAGCGGATTGACGCTCGCGGCCTCGACATGCACGACGGCCTCGTCTGCGCCTGGCGGCCGTGGGCCGACGTTGTGGAAAGTGACGACCTCAGGGCCGCCAAATAAAGAGATGGATGCTGCTTTCATGGTGAGCCTCTCGCGGTGGTTCAAGCTTGGGCGGGGAATTGGCCGAGTTGCAGGAACAGGCCAAACCAGTCCTCCATGTGCCAAGTCGTTACGACACGCTCGCCGTCCAGCGCATGGAACTCATGCAGACGCAAGCTCACTTTTTTGCCGGTGGCAGCAATGCCAAACAACTCGCCCAAGTGGGTGCCCGTTATTTCAGCGCGAACAGCGATCTGACCGGGGACTTGGATCATGTCGTGGATAACGATGTGCACATCCGGAAATGCCTCGCCGAAGCTGCGGATAATCAGCTTGATACCCTCCGGACCTGGACCTTGCCCAGGCGCCAAAGGGATGTCGTCCCAGTCGGCGGACAGAACGCTGTCGACGAGGTCCGGATTCTTTTCGCTGAAGGCGCGATACAGCGTTTCAACTGCCTGGCGTTCGGTGTTGAGGCGCGCGGTAAGTTCGCTGGAAGTCATTGCGTTGCTCTCGTCGTGGGGTATGACGAAAGTGTCTGTTATGGGCTAACATCTGTAAAACAAATGATCTGTATAGGCGTTTATTTGAATTATGGATTTTCATGGCATCGATTTGAATTTGCTGGCCGCGTTTAACGCCTTGATGACCGAGCGCAATGTGACTCGAGCGGCGACTCAAGTCGGCGTCAGCCAACCCGCCATGAGTGCAGCGCTTTCCCGTTTGCGCAAATTGTTAGGCGACCCGCTGTTTTTACGCAGTGCTGACGGCCTCCTGCCAACACCTCGCGCGCGCGAGCTGGCCCAACCCATCGCACTGGCATTAAGACAAATCGAAGACGCACTGGTGACAAAACCCCTTTTTGCGCCCGCCGATGCCCTGCTCACGATGAACCTTGGCCTGTCGGATTACCCCGCGTTCGTGCTGCTGCCAAAGTTGTTGCAGGCGCTGGCAGAACACGCACCGAACCTGTCGATCAACGTCCACGCCTTCAACGACCGCGACCAGGCGGTAGACTTGCTCGATGCTGGGGTTATCGACGCCGCCATTGGCGTATTACCGAGCCATCAGGATGGCCGCATTCTGACGCGCCCGATCCTGCGCGATGCTTTCGTCACGCTCATCGCCCACGACCACCCAGCGGCCCGAGGCGGGATGGACATGGATACGTACCTTGCGTTGCCCCATGTGCTGGCCTCGCCGGAAGGCGAGCGACACGGCCTGGTGGATCAGGCGTTGGCGCAACTGGGTAAACAACGCAAACTGGCGCTGACGCTGCCGCAGATGTTCGCGGTGCCAGCGATCATCGCCGCTTCTCATATGACCGCCACGGTCTTGAAACGAATAGCCCTCAGCTCACCCAGCGGACGAAAACTCGCCCTGTTCCCCCCACCAGTGGTGCTACCGGAGATTGTTTTTCATCTGATCTGGCATCGTCGTGGCAATGGGAGTCCGGCTCAAGAATGGTTCAGGGCGATGATTGAGAAGGTCGCGTTGGAGCTGTGACGGATGGGCAGATATGGATCAGGTCGTGCCCTAAGTAGTCGAAGAGCCATAGCCCTCAGCAGCGATCGCGACAAGGCGCGGGATCGCGACATTGAAACCATCTGGTGCGGCGAATTCCGCCTTAACCCTTCCTCCAAATCGATAGTCCCCGCTCTTTTCTTTAGGTCTCTCCATATCCCTCGCCTCCTCCCGGGTACTGGTCAACGTAATGAGAAGGTGACACCGCTCCTCCAGATAGCGTTGCCGCCCGATTTCGGTCTGCAAGTCATAGCCCAAAACCGGCGGTGAGAAGTAAAGGTGCTTGGCGAGGATTGATTGTTTGCTGATGACGTCAGCCGGGTTGCGCCAGTCGCCTCCCTCCTTGAGTTTCAGGCGAGACTGTTTTGACTGTCGATGCTGTATCAGCCTCTTACGAAGATTACCGCTGATGCCCACCTTCAGGAGTTCGCCCTCGTCAGTGATGATCTGATAAAGGCCTGGGGTCGTAGGCACAGCTGTTTCGACATCAGAGAAGCGAATTCCAGGAGTTTGGTGAGTCATGATTTAGATTCTTGAGCAATGGTAGCCCCATCCGACCTGCAGATAGAGCACCGATCCGTAGAGCTGAGTGGACGGGCACGTTGTGTATGTTGGAGAAGCGCACCCACCAGGAGCGCTTTCATAAGAAAAACCCAATGCATCCGAGCCCTTCGCGAGGAGCGTAGAACACTTCGCCATAACCGTTGACGTTTAGCAGGATTGATCGCCTTTGATCCAAGAACGAAGCTTGTCCAACGTAGGCGCCTTGACTCCAATCGTGCTCCAACCCTTGAGGGTACATAGCTTTATTTCAGCGATACCCTCAGGGGTAGGCTCGACAGTGATGATCGCCAAACTGAGCCTCACGCCTTGGGCCACCATACGCTGGGTGATTTGGCCGCTACCGAGTTCTGAATCGAACTCGCCTTCTGTTGTGACTGGGGTCCCCAAGGGGGAGTGTTCCAAACAGATTCTGCTTGCTTGATGATGCCGAGCGCGAAAAACTCGGGCTCTGGCGCGAGGTAAATAGGGTTTAGGTTTTTTGCGGCTGGTGCAAGGGAATTTCAGAACTGAGGTGGGTAGGCAGCGAGGCGATGTCCTCGCTGCCATGTTGTTAGCCTGCTTTGATTAGCTTTTCGGCAATCCATTGCGCGATTTGCGTAACGACGGCGTTTCCGGCAGCGAAAGCCTCTGCAAGGTTGGCCGCATCCAGTCCGAGGCAAAGCCCATCATTTTCAGACGTTCGCTGCCGCTCAGCCATCTGATGCCATCCGTTCGGGTGAGCGATGAAAGTTGTACAGCCCATAGCGATTTGTGAGCCTGCTTTGTTTGCCAATAGAGTATTGGCAGCCCATGCATCCGCTGGCCGTGGCCACTGGATCTTGCTAGACGCTGGAGGTATTGCTTCCACTGGCGCAGCGTCAGCCAGCAGCTCGATGGGGGGCATTCGTCGATGACCTGCGACCAGGAATATGCGACGACGTTGCTGGGGGACTCCGAAATATTGAGCATTAAGCACTCGCCAGCATCCCACATACCCGCATTGTGCAAGGGCCCCGATGACTGTTTCAAAGTCTTGGCTATCGTTGATAGCGAGCAGGTTAACGACATTCTCAAGCACCACCCAGCGAGGTTGTGTCTCTTTGAGGATTCGTATGACTTCCCAGAACAGGCCGCTTCTTTGGCCGCGCAGGCCTCGGGTGTCTTTGTTGTTGGGTCTTGAGCCAGCAATGCTGATGTCTTGGCAGGGGAATCCGGCGGTGAGGACATCGACGGGGCTGAGGTTGTGGGCACCGCAGTGGCGCACGTCTTCGAACTGGGTGGCGTGTGGAAATCGGTCGGCAAGGACAGCCCGGTTGGTGGGGTTGAGTTCCACTTGCCAGGCGGTTCGGTAGCCTGTGTTTTCGAATCCGACATCAAAACCTCCTATGCCTGCGAACAGGCTTCCAATGGTGGGCTGGGGCATGTCTGCTCTTTGGTGGGCAGATGCTCAGGGCATTCGGATAGGAGGCTCGGGGCCTTCAGGTGATTGAGTGTCCGACAGCGCGGGCACTTGATTTGTAATTCGATGAAGCTGCGGACGGTGGCGAGTTTGCGGTGGCACTCGCCACAGCGAATTTCTTGCATGGTTATGTCCCTTGTATCGCCGGCCATCCGTGATCAAGCATGTCGACCGTGTAGGTCCCTTCGGCCAGTGCCGTTAGTAGCTGACACTCCCGATCAAAACAGGCCTGGACGTGCGCTCGTACGGCTGTGGCAATCTCGATTATCTGGACTGCCGTTAGCGTGACTGGGCCGCTTAGTGCTTTCCAAACGCACACGTAGGTCGGGTCCATGACGGCAGATAACGCCGCTGCTGTGATCAACGCTTGGCTGTCACGGTTGGTATCGATATTCACGCCGTTGACGGTGATGCCTGCCGTTTCGTGTTGGTAGCGCACGTGGGCTATGTGTGCGGCATGGTCAATGGGCTCTTTGCGTTTAACCGTGAAGATTCCGTCCGCGTACTGCATGCCTGGCAGCGTGTCGTCGGGACACGTTATCCAAATAAGAGATGGAGGGAATCTGTCTTGGGGGTCGATGTTTGTCACTTCGATGACTGTTGCGTTTTCTATTCGTGCCCACGTGTTCGTTACCATTGAATGGTCACCTGTCCATCTGCGCCATCGGGGGCGGCGCTGCCGCCTCGTCCCCCACCGCCGTGTCCCGGTGTTAAAGGTTTTACATCGTCTTTCCATGAAGGAGGTGACGTTCCTCCACCGCCAGCGCCGCCGAGAAAAGTGGCACTGAGGCCAGCAATAGCGTGACCGGCTGATCCGATAGTATGGTTCTCGTCTCCGCCATGCCCGATTCCTCCGCGCGCGCCAAATCCATTGGTTAAACCGCCACCGCCGCCCGTGGCCGCTAGGGCAGTCCCGAATGATGAAGTGCCGCCAGCAGCCCCCGTTCCCCCGTCAACCAAAGCGCCGATACCGCCTGCGCCCACCGTGACTGTCACCGAAGCTTTGCCACTGACATCATAAAGTTTTCGAGCTATGCCGCCGCCAGCGCCACCGGATGGACCTGGAAGGGTTGCGAGCCGCGCTCCACCACCGCCGGCGCCGATGATCTCTACCCAGACTTTGGTTACGCCTGAGGGTACTTTCCAAATAAATACCCCCGGCACTTTAAAGATCTGCCGACCGCGAAACGGGAACGCCGCTGCGAGGCTATATGGCGTCACTATTGCGTGGTAATCGGTTCCTTCTATGACCATGGAACTGGTCGCTATCCGTGCAATCCCCGGTGTAACCAGCGTCGCTTGAACCACCTTGGCGTTGATCGCTTGGAATACTCTGAGCGCATTCATGTTTTTTTTTGTATCGCTTCCCTTTTCTGCTTCACGTTGGCTCGCAAAGGTAATCCCGGAGCCATCAAGGAAAGACTCGATTTTTTTCTTCAACCAGCTCGTTCGGTTCGCCAATTGCTTGGCTTGTTGATTCGATATGCCTTCCGGCCCGCCTAGTACCGGATCGGAGGTTTCGAGCTGGTAAACACCTGGCGCCCATTCTTGGGATTCGGGTAAATCGGCCATTAACTGCTCCCATGGTTGTATTGACCGTCGTAGCACGCAACTGCGTTGTAGCGGATGGCAACGGACTGATAGTCGAGCGATATCAAGCGACAGCGCGCCGGGGCGACGGATAGAAGAAGGCGGCGTATGAGTTCCGCCTGGTCATTGGTGATGACGCGTTTTAGAACGACCCGGTACAGCGGCCAGACAGAAGAGTCATTGCTCGGCTGCGCGTGTCGCCCTTCCTTAAGGGTGATTTCACCAAAGCCCAACAACCGAATGACCTCGCGGATCGCCCAGGGCGTGCCTTTGAAGCGGTGCAGCTCGCCAGCACCTTTAATCAAATTGCGTTTGGCTTCTTCGGATTCGGCCAATAGCCAGGCTGCTTCGTCCAAGAGTGAGAATTGGTCGGCCAGGACCGGTAGCAGCGACGGCTTCACCAGGTCGATCAGGTAAACCAGCATCACGTTAAGATCGAGGTCGGTCAGTGCCTGGTTAAGTAGCTCGCACAGCAGTGCAAAACGTTCATCGCCGGCCAATGCAGGTGGCAGCGGCTGGTCAGTCATAGGCCACCCCGGCATCGATCAGTTGAATGGCGGTGCAGTTTGCCCACTCGTTGCCCTGCAGTTCCCGTAAGTCTGCCGGCAGCAACAGATGGGCGCGGTATACGCCAGTTACTTGAAGCAATGCTGTGAGTTGTTCTGGCACCAGATCGCGGCCGAGACTGGCGCAGCACTCGGCGGCATAGGACTGGGCGGCGGTATGCGCGGCGGCCATGGCGACACTGCGGTCGGCATTGGCGTAGAAGGTGATGTTTGCCTTGATTTGATAGGCGACCTCGACGGGTGACTGCGCACTGACCGTGTCGCACAGAGGGCGAAGTTTTTCGCCACTGACCTGGCTTTCAATGCGTTGGAGTAAGTCGTCTGTTGGCAGACCGGTGGTGGTCAGCGGGAACAGTGCGACATGGCCGTCTGGCTGACCTTCGTCTGGGCCGTGCACGGCGACGTCAATAATGGACTGGTGCACAGCCAGGGCGTGATAGCGATACGCGGCCCGGCTTCCTGCGTTGCTGAAGGCTTCGGGGGCCAGGATGATGCGCTCGCGGTAGCGGTCATCGTCTTCATCCTGGGCACCGTGAGCGGTGACAGTCGTGTTGCTTGCGGTCAGCCCCGGCGCTGGCGCGTTGCTGAGTACGCTGATCTGCCCGGCGGTCCAACCGTTGCCGTGCTCGCCAGCTGTCAGGCAGGTCGCGGTAACGGTTATGTGGGTTTGACCGACAGCCAACACCACGTCTCGATCGGTGATGAAGGTGAGCTTGGCATCTTGGGTACTGACCCGAGTACCCCTTGGGATCGGCAGCGGCTGCGCCACGGCTGCGGGCGTGGTGAAACGGATGTTGCAACGGGCGGCTTGGGCCAGCAGTCTGGGTGTAGCGACCAGTTCGCCGAGGTAATCGAGGATCGGACCGCGGGCGAACCGCACCAGCAGTTGTTCGCCGGCATGTTGGATGCTCATCTGTAACCGGGACACCGCGTAGGCAATCTGGTCGATGTACAACCGTTCGATCTGGGCCGGGTACAGGGTTTTGCCGGACTTCTGCTCATAGCGGGCGATGAGTTGGGCTTCTAGCGTGGCGGGGTCTATTTTGATGAATTCGGGTTTAGGCAGTTCGCGCATAAGGTACCTCGGTCAACTGGGGAGCCTCCCCGGCTACGCGCCATTTCACCCGCACGGTGATCTGCGCTGTATGAATCTGAATTTGCACCTGGACTACAGAGACGCGGGGTTCCCATTGGCGAATCGCGTCGACGGCTTCGCGGACCAAGTGCGGGGTGACGCGGTTGGTGGGCCAATCGAGGTACAGCTGCAGGTCGCAGCCAAATGCCGGGCGATGGGGATCGCTGCCCTTGGGCGTGCAGAGGATGATGCGGATGGCCTGGTCGATGTCGCGCAGGCCCTCGACCACTTCGCCGCAGGTGCCGAGGGCGGGCTGCCAGTGAGCGGCGGTGATGCTGGTGTGGGGAATGGGCTTAGTCATGAGCCCATGGTGGGCGATCCAATTGATGGCCGCTTTTAATCGGATTTAAAGATGCTGCTCGCACGGCCGATGACGCGATATCGCAAAAATATCGAAGGGAGTCGTTTTAATGTTTGGCATCTCAAAATCAACGGTTCAACAGCTAGTAAAAGAGTTTCGAATACCCCTTGTGGTCGCGACGGCGTGGACCACCTACGCCGTTTGGGGGCCGGAAGTCTCGTTTAAAAGCATCATTTCGACTTTCGGAACTTCGTTTTTCTTGGCTAGCTGGATGACTGGTCAGATTTTCAGAGTGCGGAAACAGGCTGGTGTGGAGAAGAGCTTTGGGAGCGTCGAACAGCGCCTCAATCACTTGGTTAACGAGCTTGAAAGCAAAACTGAGAACATGATTAGCCACATCACTGGCGGCGACAGTTACCTGCATTTTTTTCCAGTCAGTTTTGTCGGCACAAAAATACTGTGGATTGCTATCCACAAGGGGCAGTATTCATTGCAGCAAGTGAACGTGACCATTACCGATGTGGAAAAGCTAAGCGGTAGCTTCAGGGCGCAGGGCATTCTGGACTTCACAGCCAAGCACAAACTGGGTGACGTCCACTGCGGTATGAACCAAAAAATCGCTGAAAACGATGTTGGCGATCGAGATCGGTTCAGCTTCAAAATAGTCACGCATGCGCGAAACGGTACGTTTGAACAAGAGACTCGATTTGCGAGAGTCAACGGTGCCATGCGTGTTGCCACGCGCATCAAGGGCGATTCAGGCGTCGTGCATGAAGAAATCCACCCCGAGTTCCCGGGGTACGCAGAAGGGAAGATTGCTTGGGATAAACCACACGTTGGTGCCGGTGATGAAAAGCCGAAAAATGTGGAGCCAGCGACCTAATGACTATGGTGATTTGAGTTGCCTTTGGCATCCATAATGCTGCCGGCTGCGCTGATATTGCCCTTCACCTGCAGGTCACCGTTCAACGTGACCTGCGCGATATCCAACGTCGCCGAAGGTGCTTTCACCACCACGGGACCACCTGCTTCAATCGTGATGTTCCTTCCACACTTCAGCACCAACGCCCCTACGCAATCCAACGTCATCACCCCGGCCTCCCGGTCATACGTCGAAACCGTCCCATCACTAAACCGCACGTAATCCGTGTCCTCATCCCCAACCGGTGGCGGTTCGGCAGTTGAATAGATCCCGCCCAAGTACACGCCACCCACCCCATCCGCATCAAGCAACACCGCAACCTGCTCCCCCAGTTCGGGCATGAGTGGACGACGTTTGGTGCCCTGGGTATTGCGTTGAGGAATGTTGAGCCAATAAGTCTGAAGACCATCGCGGTCGTCCAGACGGACGCGGATGCGGCAGTTTGGATAGTCGATGGCGCTGACTTCGCCATAGGCCAGGTCGATGCTCATGGGGTTTGCTCTTGATTGGTCGTGCGGACGCGGCACACGTGTTTGTAGACGGTGTAGCCGCCAATACGGGTGATGCGGTGGTGGGATGAGGTGATGAGGTAGCGGCCGCCGAGTTGGCCGGCCGCGGCCAGGGTGACGACGCTGCCGCTGACCAGGTTGGGTCGGCCCATGGCCGCCCAGCTGCCGGTGGTGCGTTCGCGGTTGGCTTTGGCCCGTTCTGCGTTGGCTTTCGCTTTGGACTCTTCGGTGGAGGCGCTGCGTTTGCGGCTTTTTTGGGTGTCGCCGCTGGTGGTGGTTTTGCTGAGGCTGCTGGGCACGGCAACGGTTTCGCCGTTCTCGATTTTGTAGGTAAGCAGTTGTTTGCTGGCGGGGTCTTTGTGTTTGAGCTCGATGGTCTGGGGGACGTTTTTTATTTGGTCGCGCAGGTTCACGCGGCTTAGGTCCTGGAGTATCAGGGTTGCTACCGGCGCGGTGTTGGCCAGCTCGCTAATGGCATGAAAGACCAGGCGTTGGCCGGTGATTTTGAAGGCGTAGTCGTACTCGGCGGCGAGATTGCGCAGGAAGGTCAGGTCGGCGTCTTGCTGGGTCAGCCGATCGAGAGGGATCGGTTGGATGTTGCCGATCAGCTGCAGGCCTTGGCGGGTGGCGATTTGCTGGGCGATCGTGGCCAGTGTGGTGTTTTCGTAGGCGTGGTGTTGTGTGGTGCGCAACGCCGCTTTAATGCCGGTGGCTAAGCCATGGAGTGTGATGGTCGAGGGTGGGCAGTTGAGTTCGATTTCGTCGATTTCGAAACGGCCGAGGGCGCGCAGGGGCTGACCCTCCCAGCCGATGGACAGTTCCAGGCTGTCGCCGTGGCCTGGGTACCATTGGTCACGCCACTGGCCTTGTGTGTCTTCCAGCTCGACCGCCAGGCTATCGGCCTGGCCGGTGAGGTAATCGGTGTAGGACAAAGACAGCAGGTGTTGGCTGACATTGCGGGTGATGTTGCGCTGCTGGTAGATGAGTACAAAGCGCGCCTGTGGCACCTGTTGGGGAATCATCGCATCCATGGCGGCAGATCTTCTGTGGTGGGCAGCGGTTGCAGTACAGGGATGGCGAGGGTCAGCCCCGCGGGCAATATGGCGCTGATGGGCACGTGGGGATTGGCCTGGACGATCGGCAAATAACGGTGGGCATCACCGTAATACCGCCAGGCCAATTGGTCCCAACGTTCGCCTTCGGTGGTGATATGCGCGATGAACATCAGGCCCTCCGGGTCAAGACTTGCGCGGCCAGCCCCGCCAATCGGGTGTTGGCCGCGTCCATGGTGCTGAGTGCTTGGTCCAGTGCTTCTTGGGACGCGGAAAAGCGATCGAGGATGTTGCCCAGGTCAACGGGGTTCAAGCTGGCGCGTGCGCCCCTGACGTTGCCCAGCACTTGCTCGCCTAGGCGGGATAAATCTGAGCCATGCTCGAGCAACCCCGCGACGGTGGCTAACCCTTGCAGCGGCTCGATGACTCGCGCCGTGATGCCGAGTAGCTGCGGCACTTGGCCCAGGATCATGGCGGCGTTACCGTCCTTGACCGTGTGATAAAGGCTTTGGCCCGCCCTGAGCATGTTCGCTGCCGTTTTCGCATGGGCGATCACCTTTTGCGTGGTGCTGGGTGATGGCGTCACGCGGGTGATCCAGCCAGGTGAACCGCTATTGGCGGCTGACGTACCGCTCAGGGTGGCGTCGAGTAAGCCGGGGCGCGCGACTTTGCGCGTAAAGGTGCCGGTGTATTCCGCCAGATTGAGCTGCACAGTGGCCGCTTTGGTCTGTCCGGTAGCGGTGGCGCGCCGCAGGGTGTTGCTGATGTGTCTGATGACATAGGCCCCCAGGTACTCGCCACTGCCCATGACGAAAGCCAACGGCTGGTGTTGGCTTTTGGCTTGGCGCAACGCTCGTAGACGTTCTTCGGGGTCGCCGAGCATCGGGTGTAACTCGATGGTCAGGTTGTATTCATCCAAGCCATCGCCCATCCATTCCAATAACGGCTTGCCCTGAATGCGCGCATGCTCGGCCCAATCGGCCGAGGCGTTGTGTTCCATGCCGCTGATGCCGCCTGCGACGGTGAATTCGATATCGCCCAAGATGGCAAACATTAGGCGGTGACCTCGTCGGCGGGGCCGTAACTGCGGCGGCGTTTGTCGTGCAGGTAGCGCTCCATCAACCGCACCCATTCGGCATAACTGGCGTGTAAGCCTTGGTTGATCTGGTCCATGCCGGCACCGCTGGGTAGGTTGATCTGAGGCGAGAAATGGAAGGTCATTGGTCTCGCGAATTCAGAACCCGCTACGGCTGACCTTCGGCCAGTGCCGCCCATCATGCTGGCCTGGGTCACCTGCGCGGGATTGGGCGGCGCCATATCGACCGCGCTTTGTGCGGCCATGCCAAGCGCCGCTTGCCGAACCAAGCCCGCCTGGGCGCGGATACCGAGGGCTGCACCTTCACTGATGTTAGCGCCGTAACCGATGAAAACCCGGCTGGGGGACTCAATGCCCAGGGTTTCGGTAAACCAGCCCTTAACGGATGATCCAATGCCCACGACACTGTCTTTAAGGGCGCCGGCCATGTTGCTGATGCCGTTGACCAACCCCGTGACCAGCAGCCCGCCGAACTCGGTGAATGTACCCGGTAGCTCGATACCCAAGTAACTCATGACACCGGCAAAGGCGCGGTAGAACCACCCGACCGGAGAGAAATTGACCAGTAAGCCGACGATGCCGGACAGACCGCCGCTAAAGCCAGTGGTGACCTCGGCCCACAGACCGGTGAAGAACGCTTTGATCGGCGCCCAGTGCCGGTAAATCAAATACGCCGCCAGCGCGATGCCGGTGATCAACAACCCAATGGGATTGAGCATCAATGCTCGGCCAAGCCATAGGACGGCTTGCCCGGCGAGCTTCAAGCCGACCAACAACGTACCGCCAAGCATCTTGCCCAGGAACAGCGCGCCGCGGGCGACCTTGAGCAACCCTGCGCCGATACGGCTTAGCCGCGTGATGAGCGGCGCAAATGTTCCCGTCTGCCACAGGCCACGGAGCAACGCCCACTTGGCAGACATTGCGGTGACGGTGGTGGTCATGGCCACGAACGGTGCCATGACCAGTTGGGCGCCGTAGGCCACGCCGATGAAGGCCAGTTTGCCGAGCAGCAGGCCCCCCACCAAGCCGACCACGCCGCGAATAAGGTCTGGGTGCTGTTCTGACCAGGCCGAAAACGAGCGCATGAGCGGCACCACGGCGCGGCTGACGTCGACGATGGCGGGCAATAGCGCGCTGCCGACTGAAAGGCCGATGTCGGTCAGGTTGTTGCGCAGCTCTTTCAATTGCTCTTTGGAACTGCCCATGCGCTTGGCCCAGTCCTGATCGAGCAGGCCTTGGTCGGCGGCGCGTTTGCTGCCTTGTTCGATACTGGCCAGGTCCTGTTGATTCGCCAAGGCGGGCCGGACAAAAGACAGGACTTGCTGGTCGGCGAATAAGGCGCCGAGCTTGTAGGCCTCATCGAGCCGGGCCAGTGCCGCCTGCCGTTCTTGTTCGTCCTTGATGTTCAGCGCTTTGCCGTACTCGGCGGCTGCGGCCGGGGCTTTTTTGCCCAGGTGGGCGGTGAGGATGTTGAGCATGGCCTGCGCGGGCGACAAGCCCTCGCTGACCAGGTTTTTCATACTGCCCTTCAGGTCGATACCAGCCTTTTCAAAAGCCTTGAGTGTCTCCGGCGCCGTGAGTTTTGAAAGGAAGTTTTTGTAGTTATTGGCGGCCTCATCATTGCTGCCGGCCCCGCGTCGGGCGATCTGCAGCGAGGCGCCGATCTCGGCCACGGCGCGCTCGCCGGTGATGCCCAAGGCAGCGAACTGGGGCGTGAGCTGCGGCAGCCATTTGGCCATGTCGGCCAGTTCGAACTGACCGCTTTTACCGGCAAACGCCAGCATGTTCATGGCGCGCTCAAGGCCTGCGGCGCCAATGCCCAAGTTGTCGTTGAGCGCGATGGCGACCGAACCCAAATCTTTCATGCTGGCGCGGGTGGCGGTGGCCGCTTTTGCCATGACCGGGGCGTACGCGGTGAGCTCTTGCAGGTTGTCGAGGCCGCCGGCGATGAGGATGGCGGTGCCGTTGGCGATGTCGGTTTGGGTCTGGTTCCACCTGAGCGCCGCGCCACGCATGGCCATGCTCAGACGCTGTTCTTGCGCTAGGTTGAAGCCGCCGGTGATGGCAATGTCGCGGGTCTGGTCCTGGAAATCGACCGCGGTATTGAACGACTTCATCACGGGCGCGCCCAACGCTACACCGGTACCGACGACCTCCATGGCCTGACCGCGTAGCTCACGGCGGTTGCCCTTGAGCGCCGCACCGCGCTCGATGCTGGCGGTGAGGCTGTCTTGCTTGGCTTTGAGTTGGTCGATGGTTCTGCCCACTGACTCGTACTGGTGGCGCAGGTGGACAAGGCCAGTGCCGCCGCGCGCCAGGGATGCCGACAGCGCGTTGCCAATGGTCTGCTGCTTGGCAGTGAGGCCATCAGTGGCCCGCCCGAGCTGCTGCACAGTGGATTTGGCTGAGCCGAAGGCCGCATTGAAACTGCCTGAAACAACCCCACCGATTTTTAACCCCAACAGGACTTCATTCGCCATGGATCTTGCTACGCTTTGGGCATGATTGAAAAAGCCGCGCTACGCACCGCCCACACTGTTTACACACTGGCCATCGGCGCCGGTGTGATCTGGCTTGCCTGGCTCTGCCTGGTGCACTTGCCGTGGTGGGCGGCGGTGTTGGCGTTCTGTTTTGGGCTGCCGTTGCTGGCCTTGGCCGCCACCCCTTTGGCGGCGGGCGGCGCGTTGCTCGCCGGGCTGGTGGTGGGCGTTGTGACGCTGATCAGCCACTGGCTTTGTCGGCCAGTTCGAGCCGACGATTGATCTCTCGTTCACACACCGCCACCCAGCGCCAGTACTCCGCCATTTCGAGCTGGGCGATCTCAGACGGCTGCATCCTGAGCACCAGCAGCAGCGCCTCGTCCCAGGACTGCAGCAAGGTCACGTGCGGCTGCCATTTCCCGCAACACCTCGGTGGCTAGGCGGGAGTCGGCGATATCGAACTCGCCGAGGTCTTCGAGCGTGATGCTGAGCATCTTGGCGACGAGCAGATCTTCCATGGCGCCTTCATCTTTGGTCACCGATTGAGCGGCGGTGATGTCTTTGCGTTTGAGGCGTTTGATGGGCAGCGTCGAGATCTGCTCACCGCTGGCGCTGTTGAAGGGGAATTTGAGGGTGAAGCTGAGTGCATCGGTCATCGCGGGTGCTCCCGGTGGGGTTGCTCTTTGAGAGCCCTGATGATGCGGGTTGGTGTAGACGCTGGCTTTTAATCGCCTTTAACGAGAACATTTGTGGCTTGGCCGAGCGCGTTATCAAGCAGCCATAAGCCTTTAGAAATAGACAAGGTGTCGCAGATGGAAGATGAAGTCACAATCGAGCATGAAGGTACACAGTACGCCGCCCCATATCTGGTGTCGGGCGATATGTTGACGGTGTTTTTACCGAATGGAGAGCAACGGTCTACAGAGCTGCGTGGCCTGAGCCCCGACAGCGCTGCGCGCCAGCATCTGCGATCTTACGTCGGTAGCATTGCCGCAAAGAAATAGCAGCAGTCCTTGAGTGCTTCTAAATAGCGAGGGCGCAAGCGCCCTCGCTATCTGCCCGGCGACTACCCAGGCTTGTGGTTGTCCAGTACTCGATTGACCGCTAACTCACCCAACATGATGACCCGTTGCAGCACCAGCATCGTTTGGCGTCGTGGGCCGTCCGTTAAATCGGTGAGGTCGCTGACCATCACGCTGGCGGATGCGAAGGATTCGCACGCCTCAACGAGCAACGTTTCGTCATCCACCGCTGCGTCGATGGTGAAGATCGTGCTGAGCTTGCGGGGCTGTATCTGCGTTTTCGTTGCCCCGGGGTTCAGGTAGTGCTTGAGCGCGCGGTCTGCCGCCTCTTTCAACTTTTCGGGGTCGAGAGAGTCGCCGTAGAGTACCGAGTCGATATCCGGGGGGTTGGGAGTAACCTTGAACATATGACTAATTCCAGAGTTGGGGCCGCAACCGTTCTCGACTAAAAGAGGGTGGCGGCTGTACGCAGGTTAGTCGACCGGTGGAATTAGCAAACCCGGCGCGCCCAAGGGCGCCCTGCGCACAACCACCATCAAGTACAGGAATAGATGACCCGACTGAATGGTACTCATACACTTTACTAAAACCGACCGAGCGACTAAACCCGACCACTGATGGGCAGTGGCAGGTAAACGATAGAGGCCAGGGGCAAAGGGCACAAGCCAGCGGATTCTGACGCATGCGTAAGTAAGGACGCAAGGTCTCGTAGCCTTTAGGGCGTAACGTGGAATGTATTTAAACGTGTCACGTTGGATATGTTTACAGCAATTAAACGGGCCGAGTTTTCTTCGTTATTTCTTGAAACTGTATTGTTGCAAATACAGCGTCTTATGGGACCCTCCGGCCTCATCGATATTAAACGAGATCATGCTGTAGATAATACGCTGGCGGATGCTTTGAGGAATTTACCTACATTTGCCCGCAGCAACGACGTGCTTTCTCGGCAGAGGGTTTGAGGTTGGAGGTTGTTGTCTTGGGCGACTGGCTTCGGCCCTCGACCGCTCTTAATGGGTTTTGAAGGCTGCTTGGCGGAGGGAGGCAGCTGTACGAGGTCACCAGCAAAGAGGTCGCAATTCGATGCAGTGAGTTGAACCCTCGCACAGCCACCATAAGTAGCCGGGGCGCTAAAAGATGGCCGCTGTAGCCGGAGTAGACCGGAGAACCTGGCATCACCAGAAAGCCTAGGGGCCCAGCGTACAGCGCCATCAAACATCGGGCGGAGCAACCTGTTCATTCATGAGAGGCACCTAAGTACCACCGCAGGCTGCTCCGCCCGGTCACCGCGGGCGGCGACGGGGGATAAGATACCGGGGGGGCTATGGATGCGCTGCCGGGGGATTCTGTGGTGGTTGTAGGGAATGGCGCTGGATGTTGTAGCCCCACGAAAGTCCTCTGTCCCTTGACGGTCCCATATCTGCGCGAGCTTTGGTGGAGATTGCCATGAACAATTTGATGGCATCCGACTTGGGTAATTGAACGCAGGCAACATTTTGCTAGGACTGTCCAACTGATTCGCTGACGGGGCGGTACTACTTCCGCGCTCGCAAACAAGGCGAATCTTAAATTTTCGAATTCAAACCGGATTCGCCCCACTGGTTAACTTTTTCAGCCTGCATATGCTCATGAACAGCTTGAGGGATATGCGGTGATTCAAATGCTAGAGAGTCAATACGGCCCCTAAGGTCTTCAACCTTTTCGGCATCGATCTGAGGGAGGATGCGCATAAGCTCTATCTCTCTACCAATGGCATTGTATTTTGCCCCTGCGGCACGATGCTTTTCCGCCAGTTCCTGATAGCGAAGTGTTGATTGCAACGCGGTAAGGATTGCCGCTATCACGCTCATTGCGCCCACGCCGAGTTGCAACCAGAAATTGGATTGCTGTTGAAGCGTAGCAAACACAGCTGTACCGACTATTGCTGAAAGCCCCACGGTGGGTAGCGCCAGCCAAAAATGCAATCTGGAATACCTGAGCGCCGCACGGTAATGCCCCACCGCGACGACGGATGATCGTTCATACCATTGGTCCAGTACATTTTGCGGATTGCTTTGAGTCATCATTGGAACCATGAGTGTTTGAAAGGGGTAGGCGCAGAGCTACTGAGAAACTATTTTATTCATATTTCATACGACCTAGCAGGTCGTACATCAAATCGCCGTCGAGAATTTCGAAAGGTAGCTCGACGTAATGGTCAGGATGTCTGAGTTTAGCTTTACCATCATGAGGTGCGTTCTTGGTGTGGCCCTTAACAAACTCACCACTTTCCTTAATGTATGGAAGCACAACGATCCGGCCATGATTTTTAGAAAGTATTGTTCCTTCTCTCCAAAGTGTATGTCCTTCTTTTCCAGTACTCGACTCCCCCATCTGCATAACTATCCATCCGACAGAGTCTTTTTCTTCGTACCAAAATACAAAACCGCCACAGACGACGACACGTTGGCCACGACGTTTCGCATCGTCGAGCATCATCTTGAATCCCGTTTCTTGAAGCAGCTGATTCGCCCTAGGGAGCAATGCAGAACGAATTTTGGCCTTGGTTTTCCCCCAATGATCTGTACCGGCCAGATTAAATCCTCTGGCTATTTTTTCACGTGCGCAATAGATGGCCGTCTTTCGATCGTGAAGCGCTCTTGTAGTCCAATCGTTGTCGTCTTTACGAGTCAAAGTGATACCAAATTGAGAAATCCGTGCATAACGGATGTACGGGAATTGCTGGAGCACCTTAAACAGTGGCTCACGCAGCTTCTCTAGACCTGGCGAAAGCAATAGCTCTCCTGCTTTTGGACGCGGATCATTCACATGCCGATTAATTGCCTCCTTCAACATCCAGCTTTCTTCGTCCATCAAACGGCCTTCGGCAGTGATCGATTTCTCGACCTTGAGCTTTATCGAAAGCTTTTCCTCAGGAGGTAACGCCAACGCATCCAAAGCTTTAATTAATTTAGTATTTGTAGCCTTGACGTCCGTTAGTGCGTCATCCAAATTATTATAAGTTATTGGTCCGTCAGCAGGGTTGCGCAGAAACCAATCTAGCTTTCCATCACGTTTTAGCTGAAGATTAAATATATGCCAGACTTCATCAGACTCAGGCCATTGTTGAGGCCAGCAAGCCAAGGTTGGTAGCGGTACTCGAGAGCGCTTTAATGACTTCATGGTCGTCCATTCCTTGTGTCGTGATGAATAAGTGCTGGTCGTTAATTATAGGCTAGCTTACATTTGGTAGCGCTGGAAGATTGTAAGGCTTGGTAATATTGTTGAATCCAGCATTGATTGCATTGCGAAGTTTGTCGAAAGTCGCCGCAGTCTCTGGCAAATGTAAATCGCAAATATTGTCATTTAAATTAATCTCCCCACTCTGGACGTGGGTACGAAAAAGCTGTCGTAGAACGCGCAATTGGTTGTAAATGACGTTGAGCTGATCGGCAAGTGTGTGATCATCAAATTTGGATCGAGGCTTCGTCACGAGTTGCTCCTTCCACTTGCCTGCTTTTATTAAGCCAATAAGGTCGGTGATCGTTCTCCCGAAATCCCTATAGTTGTTTTCCATGTCCCAAGCATCCTGTAGTGCGGGGCAATCCATAAGTTCCCGGATATCGTCAAGAGCCTCCGCATCGGTCTTGTCCAAGGCAGATATTACGGTATTACCATAGCTAATCTCACTTTTTATGAGTAAAAGTATAGCTTGGAGCTCAAGCGTCGTCTTTCTTTCGATGTCCTGCATTAGCGATTTATTATCAATAACGTCGGTAATGCAATTGAAGTTCACTCCGCTAGGAACTACTACAGTGCTGTACTTGCCTGTTCTTTTGCCAATCAACAGGACTTTGAGAGACTTGTAGGTCGTCCCCAACCCATGCTTCCCGAACTTGTCCAAGGTCTTTTGTATCTTTTGCGCTCGTCGATCCGAAGTGACCTGAACGGCGAGGCCAAGGTTTTTGTCAGCTAAGTCGATTGCAGCAGCGTTTAACTGGCTATGGTTGAGGTTGACAAGATTGTACCCGTAGATCTGATTTAGCAACCGTTCGAAGAAGTGTTCTGCTGCAATATTGAGGTCGAAAAAGTGCATTCCTCCGAGAACTTCTACAGCTGCGCTTAGATGTGTCAGGTGGAGTGTAATGTCTTTGATCAGTTTTTCGCGTTTCAACATAACATTCCCAAAATTGTGCGTAGCAGTCAGCGGGGTTGTGTTTTATGGTCAACTGAGTTCGTAAATGTTGCGGGATAGCGTTGATGACAATATTTTCGGGGAAAAGCCCCGGCTTGCTGGGGCTTTAAAAACAATATGGACGCTTAGACAGCGCTAGGAACTTTAAAGGTGACAGCGCTTTCGATTTTAACAAGATGCACCTTGTCTCCCTCTTCGTTCCATACCGAGCTATTCAGCCCCCAGTAGAAATAGCTCGCAGGAGTCCCTTCGGTAGTCTTTCCTTTTCTGTTTGTGCCCGATCTTGTGCTGATGAAGATATATTCATCTTCTTCTACTTCCCAGCTAGGAAAAGTAAAAACATGGCGATGTTTGTTGCTGGTGCTACCATCGTCTTTGTAGGTCTCGTCCAAGATCATGTAACCCTTGAGATCACAGGCTTTCTGAGCGCGAATAACAACATATTCGTTTTTTGCATCACCTTGCTCGACCACCCGAATGACTTCCAAATCCATTACAAAATCCTTATCCATTACAAACGTTTCAGTTCGATCAGGCAAAATGCCAGCATCAGCGCTAGGCTAGCTTGGAGGGTGGTGCCAAGGGAAGGTTTTTTTGATCCCAACAGGACGTTCAAAACCTCTCAGAGCTCCAACCTGGGGCGTGGGTGCGCACCTTTTCCATCGGACCCCGGGTGATTCCTTCCAGGTCCGCAGCAAAGTCCATGCGACTTGACCTTCATAACCAAAATGGATTTTATCTGACGCTTACCTCGATAGTTAGGACGCTAGGTATGTGGAAATAAGATTGGGAGGCATAGAATATTAACAAGTTAATCCTCCCCGGCCACCCGAAAAATATCCGCCAGATAATCCAGCGTCGCACCTCATCCCCATTGATCATCTGCCGCACATAGATCGCCGAAAACGGTGCTTCCTATTTGGTCGGACTCCTCGGTTTATGCGTGCCCAGCTGATATATTATGATTTGCTTGGCATGACAGTTACTTTCGAAACTCCTAACTCTGTTAACGTTGCGTCCAGCCTTCTTAAATAGCTAACCGTAAATTTGTCGTAGTGCTGTAGTAAATTCCAGGCATTCTCTTCGGTATTGCGCTTAGATTCTAACGCATCGAATAGCCCTTCGGTCGTTCTATCTTTAATGTCCGCATTAATAACATCCTGTTTCAATGTCGTAAATCGAGCGTAACATTCGATTTGGCCGTAAAGCTTTTCGATATCATAATTCTTGTCGTCCCCCGGCGGCGAGCAAGGATTTGGGGAGGAATGATTATTTACAGGATGAATGTCGATTTCATCGATATGAATTAGCTCATTCGCCATATTTTTGCCAAAGTAACGAGACAGCTTAAAGTGTTCGGCGATCAGTTGCTGACGCCAGCTTCGTTGGAATTGCATGTACTCATGCCACGGCCCTTTAGAAAATTCCTCCCAACCTTTGTTATCCGTTTCTTTTAATAACTTATCGAGCGCATTGTAGCCATCGTACAACAGGCGGCTGGTTTCTTGCGCCGTGGCTTGGGCACCGTCCAGAAATTTAGCTCTGTCCGCTCGCTCATCTTGGCGAGCTTGCTGGCAGCTCGTGCCAGCAAGGGTTATAGCAGCAGTGAGGAGTGAAGCCGCGAGGGTCTGCAACCACGTCAAATCAGCCATCAATGATTATCCAGTTTTAAGAAATTCACGCTCAATATCGGCTGACGTCCCGGCTTCGTGAGTCACTTCCTTACAACCCTCGAATGGCAATGAAATTTAAGCCTGCCCTATGTTTTTCCGGTACTTGGCCAACTGATCCTCCCCACCCACCCGAAAAATATTCGCCAAATAATCCAGCAACACCACCTCATCCCCATTGATCATCTGCCGCACGTAGGTCGCCGAAAACGGCGTCTCGTACTTGGTCGGATCTCGCGGCTTGTGCGTGCCCAACTGATACTCCTTCCCCGTGATGGTCATGGTCGTGACCAGCGGAATCTCATTCACCAACCCGCCATTGTTGAACACCTGCACGTTAGAACGGCACTGCAACTGCACGCTCTTGAACGGCGTCACCAGCTTCTTGGCCGCCTCAAAGTACAAGCTGTTCCACGTAATTTTCCCTTCCAGCTTGTCGATGCCATCGGGCAGCTCGATCAGCCCGACCATGCCCAGCCCCTGGAAGTCGCTCATCACGGTTTTGATGGTGCCCAGGTCGATCTCTTCGCATTTGCCAAAGAAGCTGGTGCCATCCAGGTACACGTTGGCGTTAGAAATACGATGCGCGCTAAAGCCGGCCATTTATGCAGCCCCCAAGTTGACCAGGTAGTCCCCGGTGATTTCAGTTTCAAAGGTGCCACGCTCAAACGGCAGCGGCACGGTGAGTTTGTAGTTGAACAGTGCGTGGCCTTGTTCCAATTGGGTTTGTGGGTTGCGAGCCGGGTCGTACCAGCACTCGCCGCCGAGTAAGGCGCCGTCGCCGATGAGTTTGCGCAGGAACAGGTTGACGCTTTCGGTGATGCTGGTGATTAACGAGGTGGTGATGGGCTGGTCGACGAATTGCAATGCGCTGTAGCGGATGGATTCATCAACGACGTCTTTGGTGCGTCGCACGTTTTCGAAGTTGCGCATGTGGGTGACGGTCGGCCAGGCCGCTGTGCGGTTACCCCATAAGCGCAGGCCACTGCCGAAGGAGTTGAAGACGGTGGTGATGCCGTTTTCGTTGAGCAGGTTGACTTCGCTGTTCGAGTCATCGACCCGAGCAGTTAGCGGCCGCTCCAGGCCTATGACGCCGATCAGTTCCTGGTTGGAACTGCTCCACCAGTAGCCGTGGTCGTTGTCGACTTTGGCGCGTAGGCCGGCGGCGCGAATGGACAGCGGTTGCAGGCGTTCGCCGTGGGCGGCGTCGCGGACTTTGATGTGCGGGTAGCACAACCGAACACGGTCACTGCTGGTGTTGAAGTTAATGGCACCCGCTGGACCGCGCCCGGCCAATACCTGCTGCACGGTGGTGCCGATGGGCGCGTCGATGTAGGCGATGCCGCCGACTTGGCCGGCCGAGGCGCCCAGTTCGGCGGTCACTTCTTTCAAGGTGCTGAAGCCCGGGGCAATGAAGACTTTAGGAAAGAAGCCCAGCTGGTTATAGCTGTCTTGGAAGGCTTTCAGGCCGGTGCGCCGCCCGGCAGCGTTGACGGCGCCGATGATGTCCGTCGCGGTGACTTTGCTGGGATCGGCGTAGGTGTAGGCCACTTTGATCGGGGCGTTGGCGGCAATGTTGCCGGTCGGCAGGCGCCTGATGTGACCTGTGAGCCTGTCGGCTTTGTAGTCGGTGCTTTCCAGGTAGGTGATCAACCCGTCGGCGGATTTTATTTGCAGCGTTTGCAGCGCACCGTGTTCCAGTTGCAATAGATCGTTGGGGGCGAACTGTTTGTCTTGCTCGTCCACGGTGGTGCTGTGGACGGCAGGATCGAGCACGTTGACGACCAGTACGGTGCCGGCGCCGAAGTCGAAGATGCCTTGCAGGGCTTCGGGGATGGAGAAGCCTGTCCTGTGCGGGCCGAACTGTGCGGCGTGGGTGTCGTTAAGGCATAGGGTCAGCTCGTTGATGGGGCCAGTGGGCGCCGTGCCGATCACGGCGATGACGGCGGATTTAACCACCCGGATGGGTCTGGGGCCGCGTTCGACTTCAGTGGTTTCGATGCCGTGTAGGTAGTTGGCAGGCATGGGTTATTCCTTCGCGGCGGATAATGTTTGTGCTGCCTTTACGGGTAAGCCCGTCGGCAGAGGGTTAACGGGGTGCGGATGCAGGTGTTTGAGGGCCAGCAAAACGCGGGTGTATTCGTGGTCGGCCGGCATGCTGACCGGTTGGCCTGGGTGCAGGAGGACTTCAAGGCGTTCGCCGGTTTTGCCGACGCGTAGAGAGGCGCAACTGGGGGGCCCGGCGTAGCGGTACGTTGTGAGTTTCATGGGTGCTCCTGGCATTGAGCTGAGGTCAGCCGAGGTCCGCTTTCGGGGACAAGGGTTTGCAGGTGTGTGGTGCGGGTGGTGAAGTCTTGGGCGTACTGCCAGACGCCGTTGTGGTGGCCGATAAAGTGTTCTGCGACGGGGCGGCAGGCCTGGTTGGCGTGCGGCGGGTACCAGCCGGTGAGGCAGGTGCGGATGCGGTCAAGGTGACCGACGACGCCGTCTTTGCCATTGAGTTGGCGAAACACCAATGTGAGGCGCAGCACCCAGTGACGTGCCTGGAAGCAGGCGTCGGTGCTTTCTGATTGCCCGAACGTAGATTTGCCGTAGGCGAGCAAGACGGCACCGCGGGGATGGTTGAGCCGGTATTGCAACGGGTTTTCAGGGAACAGCTCGATCATCAATTCGCTGCCAAGGTCGGCTTGTAGCCGGACGAGCATGGCGTCGAGCAGTTGTTCGGTTTGGGTTTTGGCCAGGGTCATTAATAGCGGTCCCACTGTTGGGCGCCGAATTGTTGAGGACGTGCGCGCACGCGGATCTCGCCCGGCTCTGGCACGGCCTGGCCGGTGGGTGTGCCGAGGGTGATGACGCCGTCGCGGATGTTTTCCAGTAGTTGGAGGGTGTCTTTGCGGCTGTCCTTCACGGCGTCGGGCAAGGCGCCCTCGGGGCGGCGTTGGTAGAGCCAGTGGCGGGCCAGGTAGACGACGGCATCGCGCAGGACGGTGGGCACCGGGTCGAGTGGCAGTTGATAGCGGCCGCGCAGGTAACCGTCGACCAGTTCCTGGGCCTGGCGCACGCCGTCATCGATGACGCTTTCGTTGGGCACGGCGGCGGCCGGGTCGTCGTTGGAGAGCTGGATGAGGGTCATCAACGGGATGGCGTTGCCGAGGTCGGCACGGGTGCAGTAGCGCATGGCTCAACCCGCCTTCAGTTCAACGAGGGCTTCGGGGAACAGGCACATGGCCAAGGGGTTGGCCTGGGCTTCCAGGTCCCAGCCTTTGCCCATCTTGCGCGGCTCGGCTTTGCTGTAGAACGCCTGGCCCAGGGTGTTGACGGTTTCGTTGTAATTGGCCGGGGCGTTGAACAGACGGAATACGCCGCGGGCGACGGGAAAAACCTGGGCGATGTCGGCCGGGATGAAGCGCTGGCCGCTGACGGTGACGTCGTATTCGATGTACTCGATGCCGCCGAAGGTGAAGCCCGAGCGCATGTCACCACCGAGACGATCTTGCGCGGCCTGGTAGTGGGCGAAAGCTTCTTTGACTTTGGCGTGGTCGGTGAAGGCGTCGAACCAATCTGGCCCGCACAAGGCGCGAAAGCCGGTGACCATCACGCCGCCGAGTTTGGATTCGGCGTGGCGCTTGGCGTCGAGGCAGGCTTTGCGCACGTTGGTCTCGGGCTTGCTGAGTGGCACGGTGACCTTTTTCTGTTTGACGTCGAATTCGTCAAACAGGTCGAACAATACCGAGCCATCGGCGTCCAGCAATTGGCCGCGCAGTGCGCCGACGCGTTGGAATTCGCGGGTGGCTTCGATGCTGTTTTTGAGTTCCTGCAGGTGGTCGTTGACGACGGTGACGACGGGCGCGGTGGCGCTTTCCTGGCCGAAGGTGGCGATGCCTTGCAACTGACTGGGCAGGATCGAGCTGCTGACGGGCAGGTGCAGGGTTTCGAAGGTGCGGCGTTTGCGTTTGCGGCCTTCGAGCGGCGCGGGGTCGTCGTTGCGTGAAGTGTTGGGCACTAGCACTAACCGGCCTTCGCGCTCGTCGATGATGACGCTGGTGCTGGTGACGCCTTTTTCGTCAAACAGGCCCATGGCGCCGACCTTGCCGGGGATGGCCGGGAGTTTGTTGATGGCGGCGGTGAGGTTGGCGACGCTGAACAGGTCTGGCAGGTTCATGGGTGGCTCCGGGTTAGAGGGTTGCGCGGGCGACGATGCCTAGGGCGTTGAGTTCGTCGAGGGCGACGGCTTGCTGGGCTTCGGTGATGCCGGCGGGCCAGACCAGGTGCGCTATGGCGAGGACGGCGCCGCGGGCGATGATCACGCCGGGTTGATCGCCAGCCGTGGCGTCTACGCGTTCGGCCATAACGGCGGCGGCCTTTTTGGCGGCACCGCTGCCGGCGGGATCAAGGCGTTGGTATATGCCGGCGACTTTGGCGAGTACCTGACCGAGTGGGTAGTCGGTGCCGGCGAGCAGCGTGACGTTGCTTTTGGTCCAGCCGGGGCTGACTTGGAGCAGCAGCAAATCGCCCAGGTCTTTGGGTTGGTTGAAGGTGGCCATGGGGGATTCCTAGCGTTGGGCGCGGGCTGCGGCGTCGGCGAGTAGAGGGTTGGTGGGTGCGGCGTCGGTTAGGCCGGTGCGGGTCTTGGTGGCGACTTCGGTGAAACTGACGGGGTTGGTCAGGTCGTTGAAGAGGGTTTTGAGGCCGTCGCTTAACGGCTGGCGCTGGTCGCCTTCGCCGAACGACAAGGGGTTGGTGCCGGACTGCGCGGCGTCGAGGGCTGCGATGACGACTGGGGCGTGCAGTGGCTTCATGCCGGCGGCGACCAGTTGTTCGGCGTAGGCGACGCTGGCGGTGTGGAGCGTTTGCTGTTCGGTGATACGGGCAGCGTTGTCGCGTTGGGCGAGTTCGGCTTTGAGGCGTTTGTTCTCTGCTTCTAATGCAGCGGCGGATGACGTGGTTTGCAGGGCGCCTTCGTTGAATTCAATGACGCCGGGCTCGCCTTCGGCCAGTTCGATGGGCCGAAGGCCTTTGACGGCCGGCGGCTGTGCGCCGAGGAAGCCGACATGGCGCAAGTAATAGACGCCGGGCACGGGGTTGTTGGCGGCGGTTGGGTGGTAGAAGGATGCGGAGATTTTCTTGTAGCTGCCCTTGGCGATTTGCTCGGCGAAGGATGCGTCGATTTGTTGGGGTTCGGCGATGAGGCCGTGGGCGGTGGCGGACAGGGATTTGACCCAGCCGGCGGCTGGGGCGTCGTGTTGTGGGTGGCCGATGACTAATGGTGCTTCGTGCAAGGTTGGGTTGTAGGCGGCGACGGTGGCGGCCAGGTCGGCTTCGGTGAAGTTGTAGGTGGTGCCGCATTGGGCGGTGTGGGTGCCGGGTTTGAAGATGTGGAGTGGGTTCATGGGGCTGCGCTTGATGGGGATGGTGTGCGCAGTTTCAGGTCTTCGGAGGGGTTAGGCTTTTAACCTGGGTTAGGGAGCTGGTACCCCGAAACTGGTGTGGTTGAGGTAGGTTCAGAGCGTCAGCGGAAGATACGCGAGCCTATTCGAGCAGAGGCTAGTTTTGGGGAAGTATTGGAGTTGGTTGGTAATCATGAGGTCGGCTGCTGAGGCACAAGGCCTCTTAAGCGTTTTATAAAGTCTTTACGTCGGTTACCTGAGGTTGTCGCTGAGCAACGTGAGTCATGCTCGTGTGCGCCAGTGATATGAGCATATAGCGCGTAGTGGTATACATGGAAAAAGCATCGCACCGATGGGTAGCACCATGTCTAGAACCTGCATTATCTGCGGCGTAGCTGCAAATTCTCGCGAACACGTTTTTCCCGCTGCTCTTGGCGGGCGCCGTACCAATAAAGGTATTTATTGTGAGAAGCACAACGAAGCCTATTCAGGGTTGGCCGAGATCATTGCTGATCAGTTGCGCTTCTTCAATGCTCAGCTCGGCGTTGTTGGTGATCATCAAAAAGCTACTGGCGAGGTCAAGCCTGTTCTATTGATTGATCCTGAAACGAATGGCGAAGTGCGGTTGAGCGACAGCTCGATCAGTTACGTGAGCCCGCGTATCTTTCCAGTCGCTGATGCCGAGGATGGAGGTGAGTTTGTACTGGCTGCCAACTCACCGCAAGAAGCACAAGCTTTCATTGCTACCATGCAGAAACCGGGGCATGAAATACGTATTAAAAGCGTAGGAGCACGAGAAAAATATTATCCCGGTACGCTCACGGGAAAGCTTGAATTAGGTGGAAATGGTACCGGGCTTAGGGCCATTACCTATATCGCTCAGACCTTCTTGGCACATACATTCCCCGACTTGGCTCGGCTTCCCGAGATGGCGGGAGTAAAGAACTATACCCTCAACGGTTCTGGAGCTGATTTCGCTTGGTGGCATGCCCCCGTAGGCGATGGGCTGGATGCAGTGCGCAAACCGTTTAGTCATCGAATCATCGTCGGGCACAACGCCGATGACGGTGTGGTCTATGCACGCCTCTCTCTGTTCTCAGCCCTTCATTACGGCGTGAATTTCGGCGTGGTACCTACCACGATGAGTCGGTCGGTTGTGTTCGATATAGATCCCCTGGTCAAGTACGAACCCCATGATGTGCAGAAGACCGAATATCAAAAAGCCGTTGGGTACGTTGAAAAACCCAGTGATCTGACTGAGCATCTCGCCGCTGCAATAACATCAGGCCAGGCTCAAGCTTCCATCAGTTCGTTGATGCGACGGATTACAGACCACCAGAGGGCGCTTGTTGCCACTAAATGGTTGCAAGAGCTGGAACGTGCGTCACCTACTGACAGAGGAGCTGCAGATACTTTTTTTGAGCGCCTGGTTTCTGAGGAGTCGGGCCGGGTATTGATGTTGCTACAGGCCTTTAAGCGCGACTTTATCGAATTTAATGCTGGCAAACATGACAAGGTTCTGACGAAAATTTCAGAAAACTTTGTCCAGAATCCTGACCGCGACCCCGAGTCCAGGGATGGTTTGTCTCCCCGAGGTAGAGCGCTTTTGGAAATTGCCAGTTCGGCTCTGAAGCAGCAACTGACGCAAGAGTTTCTTCAGAATCAGCTTGACCAAGACCGAATGGAAAGGCTCCTGGGCGGAGGTCTTGGGCAACATGCTGTGGGGATGGTCGCTTTGGAGCAGGCGGTGCTTGAGATCTTAGGAGAAAGCGCAGGCTGACACCTGCGCGATGTTCACAGGTAGCGACTATGTCGTTCGATGAGCAACTGGCGGTCATAGACTTGCATGTAGGGAAGCAGCGCCTGGAAGATTTGTTCACGATCCTTTGGACTGATCCAATCTCCGTTGCGACCGGTTGCTTCCAGCATGGCTCTCATCACGTAATCGGTGTTGTCACTGAGCGGAACAAAGTGAGCCTGTTTCAACATGTCGCTGATGGCTTCGCGTAGTTCCTCATGGGTCTCTGCTGAGCTGATACCTAGGCTTGAGCGTATATACCCGGTAAAGCCCTTACCGCCTTTGAGTAACAGCATCAGGGCGCGATACAAACCTGCACGCTGATTGGTCGTAAACCGAGCACGGTTGCTTCGATCACTGTTGTAAAAATACTGAAGCGTCTCCAATGTTTCCAGGACTCCCAGTTTTCGGAATCTGTCAGCCTCGACCAACGGCATTCTGCGCACATCGCTGTAAGGTTCTGAGCTGCTCCAAAACTCGGTGACACGGGCGATCTTTGCTCGTGTTGCTAATGGACGTAGCCAGTTCCGCCAATATCGGCCGATTTGACCCGCCTGCCAACGCCCGATTGCAGGGAGCAACTCGTTGGTCAGCCACTGATAGGTCTCCATACACGACCACCGGGATTCATTGTAAGCATGATAGGTCGGTGGTTCCCATAGGATTGCAACCTGATCCATGTAGCAAAGGTCCTCGATGGCGGCGCCGAAGATAACGCCATGGTACCCAGCGCTTGAAACCGGCATGAGTCTATTCGACGCATTGTGGAACATGTGCCATGCAGAATTGCCTTTATTGGTGTCGTGCACGTTGGCGAACTCAAGCATTTGCTCCCACACCCAAGCATCGACTTTGCATAATGCGACTCGCGTACCCGCCCATTTCACGACGGGAAAGTGTTGCGCCTCCCATTGCGTCTCGACTTGCTTCAAACTCTGTAGGTACTGTGCTGAAAACTCGTCCGCGACATTGATGAGTTCTTGGGCTGCTGGCTCAGGCAGGAGGAACCGGCAGTTTTTCAAGTCAACTATGTGGTTATTCGGTGTCTGCGTGGTTACGCCTTGGAAAAAAGGACGGCATTGCGCCAGCAGCGGTTCGCCCTCGTTACCTAATAAGTTGTTCAGCAGCCACGATTGGTCCAGGACCACCATTACACCTTCAGTGTCGGGCATGGAGATCGAAATGATGGCCGAGCCTGGATAGTCCTCGGGTGTGGGGAGCATCGCCGATACATCGACCCATAGCTTTTTCAAGGCCCAATGTCGGCCGTTCGCATGGCGAATGGTGAGGTCTTCCTTGTCAATCGCTCCGCTGTTCAGAAATTCATTTGCCAACGCTGACACTTCTGCTCTCGGATCTTTGAGCGCTTTCAAGAACATTTCCTGAAAGCCCACACGCTGCATCCACTGATTGCAGAACTGATCGACATGCGGCCCGGAGAAAAAGCGAGTGAGCACGTCTGGGGCGTTTTTGAGCTTTTCCGTTAGGTGTTCCGCAGTCCATAAATCTGCCTCGATTCCACGCGCCGATAATTTGTGCTGGGCTTCAACCCAAGGTTCGTCCAGAGATTTGATGGTGTTTTGAGCCAGGATTAGTGTGAAGCGTCCTGCGGATTCTGCCCACCTGCCAGCTAGGAAACGGTCCACCGCAGTGGTCAGGTCGCGGCCGGTGAAATCCTTCCAACACTTGCATTCGAATACCAATAAACGGTTCTTGCTCAGACGATCAAATGCGAATAAGTCGATGCCGTGCTGGGAAACCTTTCCTTTATTACCCAGGCGCTGGCAGCCGGTGAGCGTGTGTTCTTTCTGAAGAAGCCACCAGCACAGCTGCTCGAATGGCTCGGGGTACATGTCCTCAAGCCGCAGTGCGCTAGATGTTTTAGGCGGTACGTATTCTTGTGCGGTAATTGGAGCTTCAGCGTGAAGGTGGTCGCCCCACTGCTGTGGGAATTCTTCGTGATTGCTCATGGGACCTGGATCGTTTGGGGAAAGGTCAAGGGAACCATGAGGGCGCGAGTCGGGACAACTCAACTCTTTGCAGTTGCTGTCTCAGCCTGATGGGGCGTGGTATGGCGGGTAGCTGTCCTTCATCAAGGCGCAGTGCAGATCCATATTCGACACCCCGTGGCTATCAGCATCCGCTAATCGCAGCCATTCATGACAGAGCTTACCAAGGCGAAACCCTAAGCTCTTTCAGATTTGCCTAGGGGTGCAGAACGATATAGTTACCACCGAAAATCAATATTTTCCTCCCCTAGGATAGTTAAACGATACTAGGTTCTAGGTTATGCTGATCTCACCTAAACGGCTAAAAGGATAGAAACGTGGCGGATATAGAACGCGAAGAGAACCGGCCATTGATAGAAGTGGCCACTTTGGAGGATTTTGCTCACATTAACCCTTCGTCGATTCTCGCCATAAGCAATTCACTGCATTTCCACACGCTCGAACGTAGGTTCCAAGAGGCCGCATACGCAGCAGAAAAAAGCAATGATCTATCCGCTGCAAGGGCGTATAAGATTCTCGCCGTTGTATGCAGTTATCATTTCAATCCCGATAGGTCTGACACCTTTTCCCCTCAAATAATAATGGACGGCAGAAGAACACTGATTCCCAGCGATCTTCTTGCCGCACAGCAAGAAGTGCTTATAGAAGTAGCCAAAGAATTTAACCATCCTTTATTGCGGGCGAGAATCGCAGACAGTTGCTGGTATATAAATAGAAGGCTCTATTTAATGGCCGAGCTGGCCTCGAACTCTTACTTATCCGCCATCGCATGCTTTTTTAATAAAGAGCTACTGTATGAGTACGAATCTGATTTTGAGGTGCCCTCTAAAATTGTAGATATCCTAGAAAGAGCCTTCACTATATATTCTTCAACAGGAAAGCAAGAGTGCATCCCGGAGACCGCGAAAGAGACCTTTGGGCTAGCGTATCAAACGGCTAAAAAAAACAATAATTTAATTGCATTTCACAGGCTTGCTGTGTTGGGTCAGTCTTATAGTCTCTTAGAGTGGAGCAGTATAGCCTCTGAAGCTGAAGCGATAGCTGTAGCCAACAAAGATAAACAATACGCTGAAGCTGTAAAAAAAGTATGGTATCTAGCGGCTCACGCTTATCAAAAAACAAGTGATAAGGACTCGTCTACCCGGTGTAAAATAAAGGCTGTAGATCAGACATTGCGAATGCGTGATGGTGTAAGTTCTGCCATAGCAAAAGCGTCTTGGACGAGAGACGCTATTGGCGAGTTACGTGCTATAGGGGGCATGCGCGAAAAAATCGAAATACTCAAGAAAGAGCTACAACAATACGAAGATGACTCATTGTCCGAGCTTACCGAGTTCAGCGTACCGATTGACCTGACGGGAGAACGTCAGGATACTATCGAAGAATTCGAAGAGCTTGAAGTTCACGAAATGCTTTTTCGCTTAGCTTTCATTGTCCGTAATCCTGAAAAAATCGCTATCCATACGCAGTGCCTCGCAAAAAGAGATCGACATTTTCTTTCGTCCATGTTTGGAAAAAGCTATTCGGACGAAAAAGGAAAAGTAATCGCCACTGCTCCGGCAGCATTTTTAAATGAGAAGCCATCCGAAGATTGGTTTGATCATGAAAGTCTTACTGAGATGAGCTTTCATTATCATATTTCGGCAGAGGGCTTTATAAAGCCAGCTTGTATTACTATGTCTCGTTGCCAAGCTATTGATGAGCGGCATTTAGAGCCAATAGTAACCCACAGCGCGTTCGTTCCACCTGGACATGAATCGATTTTCGCACTTGGTTTCGCTAAACTTATTCAAGGGGATATGATTTCCGCGACTCATATTCTTGTCCCGCAATTAGAAAACTCCCTTAGATACGTGCTTAATAACAGAGGAGCAAGTACAGCAAAATTAAATGTAGACCTCACTCAGGAAGATCAATCGTTAAGTCAGATGTACTCAAATCGCAAGAGAGAGCTTGAACAAGCTTTTGGTGTGGATGGCACATACATCTTGCATTTACTTTTCAATCTTAAAGGTGGCCCCATGCTCAGGCATGAGATGGCCCACGGAAAAATCACTGCCAGCCAGTCCTACCAGAGTGCATGTATCTACGCTTGCTGGCTTATGTATCATTTCACCTGCGCGCCTCTTTACAAATATTGGTCGACGCATATATCCAAAGCAATTCAAGAGATTACTCACTGACTTAATTTCAAGTTGACTGAGTTGCTAAAGATATTTGTGGAAGCGGCTCAACTCTCTAGCTTCTGAAATTTCATGGCTTTTTCTAGATGCCTTTTTAGTTTCTGAAGCTCCGGAAGAGTACTTGGCATGTCAAGAAACTTATTTGCCTCTTGAAGATCCGAGAAAAATGAGGCATTGTTAAGATAGAATAAAACAGCTTGGCGAAAAAACTGCTGAAGCTGATAGCAGTGATAATCTAAATCTTCGATCTCATACCCTGAATGAACGTTACGATTCCTGTATTCACGGAGATGCTCTAGTACTTGCTCATAATAAGGGCGGTCGGCGAACATAAAGGAGCAGCGGCGGACTATAGCGCCTGCATTGTTCTCATGAGGGCAAACTATTGATTCTAGTGCCGCCCAGGTTTTTTGAATTGTCACGTTCCGATCCGATTCGTCATACGCCCTAACGTACCTGACGATGGCGTCCTTAATGGCTAGGGTGTCGGCGTGAATATTTATTTGCCCCTCAACATAATTAAAATTTTTAATAAGGAGGGATGTATTAGAGAGGCGGACCGAAGGCCTGATACGATAATTTTGTTCATACCAATAAACATCCTTCTTGGCCAGACGCCCCTTCGAATCGTGAAGGGTGTGCATGCCGCCAAGCATGATTTTGTTTATGGGGCTGTGGGAACCAAATCCAAAATTCAATTCTGAGGGTGGATTGACAAATAGTGCGTGTACACCTCGAACGTAATCCAAATCATAGATCGCCGCATGGGCTGCATCCATTGAGTCTTTAGATTTAACGGTAACAGTAACGGGGCAATACTCCTCCGGCATTGGAGCATCGCCGTGCCGCCAATCTAATTGTTCACGAGTCAGGTATTTTTTAGGCAGTCCCGCCGGCCATGATCTGATGCTTGAGTTGCGAAGAATTATTATTTTTTTTGCAAAGCCGTCAGGGGTTGAAATCGACGTCACAAGGGTGAACGTTTCTTCCGGCCTTGCGCAGTGTTTAACTACTGCCTCATTAATGCCAGTCATAAAAGAGGACTTAGTGAACTCATTTTTTCTTGCGCAATGCTCTACACCTGAATTGTAAAGCTTCTTCATGGTCGATGAGCTGAACTCTTTATGGAAATCGAGCATGGTTAGAAGAACTGCATCAAGCTGAAGCTTTTCAAAAGCAGAGAAGCTTACCCTTCCGTCCGGAAGTATTGATGTGATCGCAGCTAGTCGATCCATCAGTAACTGGGGCTTTAAATTTTTGTTCTCCTTCCATTTCACCTTCATCGACTACTCCGTCGCCACAACATAAAGTCTAGATAGTGGATCGTAGCCCAATGCCGAAAGTCAGCCTAGTGAGATTGAACATTTAAACCCGGCGGAGATGCTTCCCTGCGGCATGACAATCGTCGAGCTCAGTTGCCCACATTATCGAACGTCCCAGCTAACGACCGCCAAGTAGGCTAGCGCTATATCTAGGATGGCCTTCTCAGCTTCGGGCTGTAGCTTGCCTTTTGCGTCCATTGGCAAATATGGCCTTTCCGGAATAGCTCCCCAAAGCTGCGGAAAGTCCGCCTGATCTCCACCGAACTGCATCATCGCCGCATAAGGCTTGTTGCTACCCACCAACGCCGAGCTATCCGTAGCTTGGGTTGTAATCGAGGCAGCCAGCCCCGCAGCACTGACTTGCAACATCTTGCCAGGCCAGTGGCCGGTTTCGGCTCGGCGTCCGATGGTGACGTCGGAAAGCTCAGGCCACTGGGGACGGCCTTCATATTCGAAGTTTTCTTCGGTTTGGCTGGCGAGCTCGGCGGCCAGGCTATGCATGAGTGGCGTTAGGTCGCTGATGGACTGTTCCACTTTGCTTAGGGTTTGTTGTAGGCGTTGGTGGTCTAGTTCGATGATGAACATGGGATGCCTTCCATTTTGGTTTGCGGTGGGTCAGGACGTATTGGTTGGGCTGGGCTGGGGCTGCTGCGCAGCCCAGCGGGAGCAAGCTCCCTCGCCACGTGGATGTGTTAATTCAGGCGGATCCCCGGGGCGTGGTTGAAGCCTGGGTCGGTGCGGAATGTGAGGGTTTGGCCTTGGGCGTTGGTGAGGCGGATGCCTCCCACGGTTGCTGTTCTGGTTTCTCCAGTGCGTTTGTCGGTGCCAGTTTCGACGGTTTCGGTGAAGGTTTTCCCGTGGCTGGAGATGACGGTGAGCCCGCGGCGCTTGATGGCGGCTTCGCTCAGCGCGATGACGCGGCAGCGGCAGTTGAAGCCATTGGGCGGGAAGATGGTTTGCCAGATGGGATCGTCGTGACGGAAGACCTGGCCGTGCATGGCGCGGTGGCTGCTGCGGGTTTTGCCATCGAGGATGGCGATGTACATCCAGTACGGGTGGGTCTCGGCGGTCTGTTCCATGCCGGCTTTGCGGCCGGCCATGTAGGCGCTTTGCAGGTTGGTTTGATAGATGGTTTTGAGCCGTAGGGGGCTGCCGAGCTGGACGGGTTCGGCATTGCCTTGGCTGTCGACGATGACTTGCCGGCCCCACCAGCCCTGGGCTTGTAGGACGGGTTTTAGATTGGTGGTGAATTGCTGGAGGGTTTGGCCCTGTTGGAGGGCGGTCTCCAAGGCGGCACGAATGTCGCTGAGCAGGTCCAGGCGCATGGCTTTGGCCACGGTGAATGCGTGGTCGTGGGTTTGGTCGAGGATGTCTTGCCAATGCCACGTGATGGTGTAGCCCTTGGCTGTCAGGTAGGCGATGGCGTGGGCGGGTTCGAGGCCGAAGATGGCTTTGAGGTCTGCGGGGTCGAGCTGTTTTGCGGGGCTGGGCATGTCAGTCTTCCCGGTCTGCGCTGGTGCTTAGGCGGCCCCAGGTGTCGGCCATGAACATCAGGTTGGCGAGGCTTTCAGTCAGTTGGTTTAAGGGCTCGGCCGGCAGGCTATTGATGGCTTGGTCGAGGGCGGCTTGATCCGGCGCCCGGTGTTGGGTGGTTTCGGCGAATGACGGTTTGTCGCCCCGGGTCGGTGCTTGTTGTAGGTCACCGTCCTGCAGGTTGTAGGTGCGCTGCCAATAGGCGTTGGTGAACCTTACGCCGGACTCGGTCAGGGCCTTGTCGCGCTGGGCCAGGGATTTGTCGATTTCTTCTTGTTGCCAGAGGGCATAGCGCGGCGCGACGACGTCGGGGCCGAAGTTGAGGTCGACGACGTGACGAATGCAGGCGTTGAGTGCGCTGGCGACGATGGCGGCGTCGCCGTCGCGGATGTCTTGGGTGACTTCGGCGCCGGCCGTGGCGCTGGCGTGGTTGGTGTCTTTTTCGGTGGTCTGGTTTTGCCCGAGCATGGCGACGTTGATTTCGCTGCGGCAGTATTCGAGCAGTTGGCGATAGACGTCGGCGCTACCGGCTTTGCCGGCCGCTTCGATGATTTGCACGCTGGCGTCGTCGGGGATGGCGGCGACGGCGTCTTGGACCATGGCTTCGAGGCTGTCGAGCAGCAGGTCGGTTTCGCCGTCGGTGGCGCCGCGTGGGTGTTGGCCGATGACCCAGGGGCTGCCGTACTTTTCGGTGAACTGTACCCAGAACTTGAGCCCGCCTTTCATGAAGGTGGCCGGCCAGAAGCACATGCTCAGGTCTGGGAAACCGTAGGGGTTGGCGTAGGTGGCGTCTTGCCGAGCGACGACAAAGCGTTGCGGGTCGCAGGGCTCGCCGTCTGGGCCGGCGTCTTTGGCGCGAAAGTGCAGCGCGTTGTTTTTGTCGTAGAAGAACCATTCCGCCGGTTTGCCGAGCAGGTCTTGTGGCACCCAATGCCTGCCCACGGGGCGCCATAGGAGTTCGATGGGCTGGTAGCCGAATAACGGTGCGTCGAGTAGTTCGCGGATGATGCGGTCCAGGTCGAGGTCGGTGAGCCAGTCGGTGATGAAGCGTTCGACTTTGCGGGTGGTGTCTTCACGTTGCAGGCCTCGTTCCAGCGACAGCACGGCGGCCTTGCGGCGGCGGATATTGCCACCGACGAGGGCTGAGCTGCGCAGGTGGCGGTACACCGCCATGTCTTTGCCTTGGGCTTTGAGAATCGGGTCTGGGTTAGGCAAATGGCTGCCGAAGTCGCTGGCCTGGGCGCGGCCTCGGGTGGCGATGTGGCGGTTGAGGGAGCGGCTGCGTTGGGGCTCGGCAAAGTGGACGAATTCAGTGGGGCTGACCCATAGGCCTGTGTTGTTCATGCGTACCCCTGGGTGAGGCGCTGGCCCTGGCGCGGGCGGCGTGATTTGACGGTGACCGGGCCGCTGGCGACTTCCAGCGTGGCGAAGTTGGCGAGCGCACCGGCACCGGCGAAGTCGCCGTGGCGGTAGAGGTCGGGGTCTTTGAGGTCTTGTTTGCGGGCTTTGACGATCATGGGGATGCCGTCGACGGTTTCGATGGCGCGGATGTCTTGGTGCAACGAGTCGTCTTTGGGCAGCGTGATCGTCGCGTCTTCGAACAGTTGCACGAATTTGGGCATCCAGGCGCCGTACCAGGTTCGGGTGATTTTCACTTGTTGGATGCGGTTGTGGCCGAACGCGTCGGCGGTGTCTTCGGCGAGGGTTTCGCCGCTGCCGGTGGCGTCCAGGGCCGCGCCGACGAAACGCGGCAGCCGGCGCAGGATGTAGAACAGGATCTGCTGCTGTTGCCGGGTGGGCACTTTGTGCATCTCGACCACGAACGGCACGTCGCGATGCCGTGCCTGGTCAACGGACATCGGGCAGATAATGGAGAAGTCGCGGTGCCGGGCGTAGTCCATGCCGAGGAAGTGGCGTTGCTCGGGGGAAAGCGACTGTAGCAATGGCGCCAGGTAGCGCTCGATCCAGTCGTTGACGTAGGCCTCGCGCCGGTAGACCGGCTGTTGGGCGAAGTCATCGTCCAGGGCCAAGCGCAGGACGGTACGACCGGGACGCATGGCGTCTTCGATCCAGACGCCAGGGATGCAGACGCCGTTGCCGTCGCGGGGGATGGCGTCGAGCTCTTCGCGCATTTGCGCTTTGCGCGGGCCGTAGGCGTTGCGGATTTGTTTGTACCAGGCTTCTTTTTCGTCCGCCGTGGCGACCTTGCCGGCCATGAAGCAGACCCGTTCAAACAGGCCGTTGGCGACGGCGTCGTCGAAGGTGGCGCGGAAGACCTGGGCGCTGCTGCCGTAGCGCTGATCGCGGATGTCGCTGACCATCTGGTTGAAAGCGTTGGCTTTGCCATTGTGGGTGCTGATGATGACGATGCGACCGCCCCAGATCAGCAGCGCGGTGGCGGCGTCGAGCACGGCCGCGACGTCGCGGTGAAACGCGGCTTCATCGATGATTACTTTGCCTTGTAGGCCGCGAACACCGGCCGGGTTGCTGGAGAGCGCGACGATTTTGAAGCCTGAGGCGTAGCGGATGCGGTAGGCGTTGATGTGGCGGGTGTTGCCGGCCTCATCTTGGTCTTGGAAGAGGAATTCTTCGATTTGGCTGACGCCCGACGCTTGGGCTTCGGCGATGACGCGGCTGAATTTGGCGCAGTAGCCGATGAATTCCAGGCCCTTTTCCTTAGTGTCGCCGATGTAGAAACAGTCCATGCCGCCGGCGATTTTTTGGGAGGCGGCGGTGATGACGCTGTCCAGGGCTTCGGCGAAGGTGATGCCGGTGCGGCGGCCTTTTTCACAGAGTTTGATGTGGGCGTCGATGGCCAGCCATTGCGATTGGTGGGCCATCAGGATGCCTTCGCCCAGCGGGTCGTAGCCCTCGGGGATCTGGCGGACGCTGGGCGGCAGTTCATCCCATTCGATGACGCGCAGTGTGCTGGCGGCGGCTTTCATGGTTTGACGCCGAGGAATTTCTGCCGCCAGAACTGGGCCTGGTCTTCGGTCATGCCTTGGGCTTTGACGGCGTTGTCGAGTTCGACGGCTTGCTCTTGCAGCAGGCGTTCGCGGGTGGCTTTTTCGATGGATTGGCGCTCTTTGACGCTGAGGGTCCGGGCTTCCATGGTGGCTTTGGCGGCGCGGGCCAGCGCGGAGACTTCAGCGACGGTGACATCGTCTTTTTCGTGGGCGCCCATGGCGGCCTGGTAGGTCAGGGTCGAGATGGCTTCGACCAGTAAGGCGCCGGTTTTGTCTGAGGCGTCTTCACCGAAGGCGCCGACGAAGGCTTCGGCCATTTCGCGCTGCTGACGGGCTTTGTCGATGAGTTCGTCGAAGCCCAGTTTGAAGCGCCCCAGGGCGCTGCGACTGGGGGCTTTGTCGTCGGGGAAGCGCTTTTGGATGTCGGCGAGCATGTCGTCGAGCGTCAAGCGATCCTCGCGCAGGAGCTTTTGTATGTAGGCCTTGACCCGCGGTGGCAGGCGGTTGATGGAGGATTTTCCGGCCATGGTCAGGCCCCCGGGCGTTTGATGCCGGGCACGCGGGCGCGGCCGGCGGCGATGTCTTGGCCGCGTTCGGTGAGGGTGGCGACCAGCACCGGGCCGATGTCGGCGAGGGTTACGGCGCCCTGTTCGGCGAGCCATTGCAGTTCGGTTTTGACTTGGTCGCGGCTGGCGGTGTGGCCGAAGTTGTCGAGGGCGGTGTTGAGGACGGAGCTGTTGGCGCGGTAGCCGGGCATTTCAACCAGCAGCCGCAAGATGACCAGGCGCATGTCGTGGCGCAGGTAATCGGCATAGGGGGTCATGTTTTTTCTCGCAGCAGGTAGTCGTTGATGCGGTCGAGCGACCGGGCCAAGGGGCTGAGGGCGTCTTTGACGCCGGTGAGTTCGGCGCGGATGGCTTTCATGTCGCCCAACAGGTCGGTGACCGCTGATGAGTCTGGCAGGTGCCGGACGTGTTCCTCGAGGGCGACGATGCGGGTGCGCAGTTCAAGCAGTTCTCGGGCGCTGGCGGTGTGGCGGTTGGTGATCCAGGTGTAGAGGGCCAGTATGGTGAGGACCAGCCATTGCACGGTCTGGAAGCCGAAGTTGAGTTCATTGAGGTTCATTCAACGCTCCGCAGGTTTAGTGCTGTGGTGGTCGGTCTGGCCCTTGTTTGATCAGGCGTGCGACGAACAGGAGGATGGCCAGTGCGCTGTTGAGGGTGGCGTAGGCCTTGGGGGTTAGCTGGGGCTGCCAGAGGGGCAATAGTTCCAGTTGGGCGAACCCTGCCAGGACGATGACTAGGCCGATCTGGAGGCTGTAGAGCTTGTAGCCGTGGCGCCAATCGCTGATGAGTCTCATACGGGCGCCCCCTTGAGTTGGCCGTGGACAACACCGCGCTCGATGCCGGCCAGTGATAGGCCGTCGGCAATGATGGTGTCGCCGTACCAGCGACCGCCCGGCAAGGGGCCTGGGCCGTTTTCGTGGCGGATGATGACGGTGACCAGGGCGCGCATGATGTCGAAGTCGTAGACGTCGACGCTGGCCGCATCGGGGTCGAGGCCCAGGGCGCGCGCGACGCTGATGATGTAGGCATCGGTGTTGTTTTCTGAGGGCGGCGCCCAGCGTTCGATGATTTCGCGCACGGTGTCGATGGGGCTGCCGTCGGCGGCGCGGCGTTTGTCTTGGTAGGTGATGAGGACGCGGGCGATGGCGCGGATGCCCCAGCGTGGGTTGATGTATTGGACGTATTGGTTGTCGGTCTGGGCGGTGGCCATGCCTTGCCAGCGGACGCGATGGGTGTGGCGGATGTTGCCGGGGTTGTAGTTGCGGATGCCGCGGGGGTGTTCGGGTCGCATGGGGGATGCCTCCAGTCGTGGCGCCCCTTGGGTTGGGGCGCTGGATGTGCTCAGGCCGCTATGGTGGGTGGCGTGGGCTGGAGGGGCTTTTAATCGGGTTTAGGGAGTGGTCGGGACTGGGCTTACTCGCGATAACTCAACAGTTCTTCCTTGGTTGGTAGTTGAAATGGTTGGAGCCGTGCGCGTCGTAACGTGACTGGAGGAGATCGACCCAGTGCAGCCTTTCGGAACCGGCAGAAGTCGGCCAAAATTCGCCAGTCGCGAAGTGCTATCGCCTCTGCTCTGGCTATTTTCACGAAGCGGTCTAGGATCATCTAGACGTGTTGCGGATTCCCAGAGGCCGGCTTTGCCCAAGACATATATTTTTATATTGGATATCGTTGATGGCGGTATGAGTTATTCAGTAAATATTCGGCATGTATCTGTGTGGTTGGCTGGGAAAATTCAAAGGTAATTATTGGCGTTACAAAAATACAGGCCAGTTTCGGCTATAAGTATCTCAAAGCCAATGGATTAAGAGGATGAATATGAAAAAGTTGCGTCTGTGTGTCTTGCTTATTTTTGCAGTGATTTCCCAAGGATGTGCCGACTCAATTCATTACAAGAAAATTGGGGAGCAAAACGAAGGAGATACGCCTGGAGGGCCAGGCACTCCTAATCATGTGTTTGACGGAGAAAGAGAAGGAGCAGGTACAAAAGGAAGTTCAAAGCTAGGACGGTCCGAGGATCTGCGAGAAGAAGCTGAAAGACGAGCGGCTGTAGAAGCAGAAAAAAAGGCGAAGGCTGCTGCAGTCGCAGCAGCATTGGCAGCTGAGCAAGCCGCCGCGATAAAAAGGAATGCCGCAGCAATCGAGGCTGTAAAGGCTGCCGAACTAGCCAAAGCGAGGAGCATTTGGCAGAAGGCACTTGATGCCCTAGTCAATCTATTAAACTCGCCACCAATCCTAGAAAAAGACGCTGATAGAATAACAAGTGAATTAGCGACGAGTTACGGTAATTTGAGCAGTTGGCCAATGCCACCAGACCCCGCGATAGGCCGCTATATCGGCGGCGGCGGTGCAATTCTAGATGTAGCAGTTTGGGTTAAAGATTACATTACGTTAACAAGAGTTGTCGAAAAAGTTGAAGCCTTTCGAAAAAGTCTCCGTAGGGACGAAATTGTTAACGTCGCGATCTCTGTAACTAAGGAGGGGGATGTTTCGGTGACCCGATTGATTGGGGGCAATAGGGAAGTATGGAGCGCCCCAGAAACAAGGACTCAGTTCACAATAATATCGGGATACCCCTCTCCAAAAGGTGTTGAAAAAATTTTTAAGAGCTCCGGCCAAAGCAAGCTGGAGGAAGAAATATTTTACAGTGAGTTGGCTACAGTCACAAGGAAGGTTATAAATGAAAACCAAATGAGAACCAAAGATGAAATCGAGAAAGCCATAAAGGAACTTAGGCAGAACGAGCCGATTTGAATAAGCTGCGAATTACTAGGTGCTATTCGAAAGTTATGCCCCTACTGAGATAAAATATTGATCGCGTGCACCATTAACCGAATCGCCCCCCATGACCGCTTTATGGCCGATTTCTGCCTATCTTCACCTGCATCGACGAGTTGTTCTAAGCCGATCATGGCTGATACGTACGCTGGCCAATCCGTCGTGTTTTGTCGGTCGTTGGCGTAGCGGTTTCGACCGAGGGATCCGCGCTTTGCAGGCAGTCAGCTCGGTTGAGGGTGTATTCATCCAAGTGGCTTTGGATCGAGCCGGGAATCACCTCTGTACCGCCTTGGCGAGCGGCAGTCACTTGGGCCTGCCACCAGCTGTTGGCAAAGACGGCCGCCGAGGTACACTTGCCTAAGGGCTGAAACACGGAGCGACCGAATTGCGCGTAGCCCTCTTTAAGCAATGATTTGAATACTTGGCTATGAGCGGCCAGTTCATGGGGCTGGTTGGCCTTGAGTAGGTGCATCCCTTCAGTCATCGCGCTGTCCAGCTGCGATAGGTACCAGATTGCACTGTTCAAGGCCTGTGTACTGGCGCGGTTGTGTTGGGCTGTGGGGGGCAGTACTTCAGTTTCGATGCCTGGTGCGGGAGCACTCGGTTCGGGTTTGTTCGGCAGGAATGCGTATGCCATGAGGTTTGCGATGATCAACCAGCCGACGATCAATGCGATTTTTTCGGCGGCGGGCCGATCTTTCCAAGGTGTGGTGTGTTTTTTCTCAGACATTGAAACCTCCTTTTAAAGTGTCTTTGGTCGTCCCTGACCGTTAAAGCTGGCGGCTACAGCGCGGTCTGCCGGTCTTATTTGTGTGATGCCATGATGGCGAATGCAAAGAAACCGAAAACACCTGTAATGCCTAATGCCCAAGGTTTTAATGTTTCAGGCAGAAAGTCCCTGACAAGAAAGCTCAGCGCCGCGATGCCCATGCAGCCGCCAAAGACTTTCAACATTTGTAGGTTGTTTCGCTCTTGGCGTGCCCGTTCTTTTTCGTGCTCTGCAACTTTGTCGTGACGGTGCAGGTTGTAGTCACAGTGCATGCACAGTTGGGTGTAACGCCAGGTGCAGCGGTGACATTGCGGGCATTCTCGGGCGCGGTCACTGCCCTCTGGTGGGGGCTCTTTAGCGGTCTTTATGTCAAAGGTCTGGTGGCCGAGGTTGATGTGTCCCCGGTTGCCTTTGATTTTGATGGTGAGTTCGTGATCTTTTCCATCCCTGGGGAGGCTTTCAATTTCCTCAGAAAGCCTGGCTGAAAGATTTTTTACCAGGGCTTCGTCCTCGCTTCGCATACAGCTCCTTTGCTATTTCAGCGATTTACTACCAACTTCAATATTCGCTCAACGCGTGGTTGATCAAATCCTTGATCGTCACCCAGCGCGTTGTAGACCTCTGCGGCCACTTCGGCCAGTTTTTTGGCCGGCCAGCGCCGACCGGCTTGTTTGGCGGCCGCTTCTAGCATTTCGATGATTCGGCCGAGCTTCTCGCTATCGATGGGTGCCCATGCGCTAGGCGACGTGGCGGCGATTTTTTGCCCGGTAATGATGAAGTACGTATCAGCACCGGCTTCGGCGATGGCGGCTAGGTAGTTTGCGTCGGGCACGCGTTCATCTGCTTCGTAGAGCATCTGCGTTTTCTTTGTCACGCCGGCCAGTGCCGCGAAGTCGGTCTGGTTGAGGCCAAGTCGTGTTCGTTCTGAGCGCAGTCGCTCACAAAAAGAAACCATTCGGTTACCAAAAACCCTTTGAAAAGGAACCGATTGGTTCCATCATAAATTCACACCGTCCTACCACGAACGGCAACTTAATCGGCACCCCAGCGGTGCCAGCAGCCCCCGGAGTGAACCCATGGCGCTACGTACAGCAGATCAGGCCCGAGCGGAGCTCAAGGCCAAAGGTGTTTCGATTACCCAATGGGCAATCGCCAATCGTTTTTCACCCAACCTGGTGTTCGAGGTGTTGGGTGGACGCAAGAAATGTGTAAGGGGTCAGGCCCACGAGATCGCGATCAAACTGGGTCTTAAAGCCGGAGAAATTTGTACTGATCCGGCGACGGCCCTTGAGCTCAACCGTTTTGTGGCGTGAGGCTCGTGATGAAAAATCATATCGGCTATTCGGAATCTACCGTTTTAAAACCTACGTCGTGTGGGGGCGCAGGGCAAAAAAAGAGTTTTCCTACAAAAAAACCACCAATTCACACCTTTTTCGTTGTTTCCACTTTTTGCCTGAACCCATTGCCACTCAATGCCACCGGTACTGAGGGTGTCAATTTACCTGAAATGTCTGAGCCGGAGGCGAGGTTATGAATCGTTCGGGGTCGGCTGCTGCACGCGTTTTGCGTGCGCTGAAGGCGTTGAAGGGCCACACGGTGACGGGTTTGAGTAATACGGAGTTGGCGCAGCTGACGCAGGACAGTCCCTGCAATATCACGCGGGCCATGCAAACCCTGATTGAGGAAGGTCTGGCGGTGAAGCTGGATAACGGCCGCTTTGCTCACTCGGTGGGTGTGTTGCAGATCGCGCAGGCGCATGCCGAGCACATGGCCCGTTTGACGGAGCGTATGCAGGAAATCAATCAGCGTATTGCCGCTGGGTCGATCGTTTAAGGAGGTTGTATGGCACGGAGCAAGAGCATACCCGTGGAGACGCTGGCGCTGCCTGTTTTGGATGGGGTGATGTTGACGGCTGATCAGAACGCGATGGCTGCGCTTCACGCCTCGCACAGTGAAGAGCGTGACACGGTGAATCAGTTGCTGGGGCAGGCGCAAATGGCCGGCGTGTTTGAGGCGTTTTCCCGCACGGTGCGGACTTCGAAGTTGGCATTTGTGAAGGAGAAGAAGCTGTATCGAGGGCTGGCCGGGCGCAAAAGTCCGCACGGTGCGCAGGTGTTGAGCGGTACGTGGGAGGAGTTTTGCGGGCTGCTGGGGCGTTCGGTTGATCAGGTGGATCGGGATATCGCGAACCTGCGGGCCTTCGGTGAGGAGGCGCTGGATTCGATGTCGCGTATGGGGATCGGTTATCGCGAGCTGCGCCAGTATCGGCGTTTGCCGCAGGACCAGCAGGCAGCGCTGATTGAAGTGGCGAAAGCCGGTGACAAGGAGGCGTTTGTTGATCTTGCTGAGGAGATGATTGCCAAGCACACCCAGGAGAAGGAGCTGTTAGACCGGCGCCTTGATGAGATGAAGGCTGATTACACCGCGCAGAGCGAGGTGATGGCGAAGAAGACCGGTGAGTTGGATAAGGCTCGGCGGGAGTTGGAGGTATCCCGTAAGCGAGTCCAGGCGATGTCTGCGGATGAAGTGGCGAAGGCTTTGCGCGGGGAAGTGGCGGCGATCGCTTATGAGGCAGAGGCCAGTGTGTTGGGACCATTGCGCGAGGGGTTTGCGAAGCTGGAGGCGTTGGCTGTCGGTGGTGAGGATCACCGTGTCTTTAAAGCCGGTTTGATTCGGCAATTGGAGATCACGCTGGGGGCGGTTCGCAGTGAGTTCAACTTGCCAGATCAGGCGGATGGCGTGGCCTGGATGACGCCTGCGGAGGCCTGATTGATGAATCCGGTACACATTGAGCAGTTGATGCAGGTCGCACAGCGCGCTGATGCGGCTGTGCATGGTGAGCGTACGGCTATTTACGAAGCTGGGGCGCTAGCGTTGGGGGTTTCGATTTCTACTCTGCAACGCCAGTTGAAGGCGGTGCGTTTGGCGAAGCCGCGAAAGCGGCGCAGCGATGCGGGTTGCAGTGCGTTGCCGCTTGAGGAAGCGCGGTTGATTTCGGCGGTGTTGTTGGAGTCCATCCGGGCGAACAATAAGCAGTTGTCGACGATTGTGCGGGCCGTTGAGCGCTTGCGCAGTAATAATTTGGTGATGGCTGGCCGGGTGGATGAGGAAACGGGGGAGTTTCGACCGTTGAGTCGCAGTGCGATCAGCCGGGCGTTGCGCGCTTATAAGTTGCACCCCGAGCAGTTGCTGCAGGACGCTCCGGCGGTGTCGTTGGCGAGTCAGCATCCCAATCATGTTTGGCAGATTGATGCTTCGATCTCGACGCAGTTTTATCTGGCCGATGATGGCGCTCGGGTGATGAATAAGGCCGAGTTTTACGACGGCAAGCCCGCGAATCTGAAGAAGATCGAACGCCAGCGGCTGTGGCGGTACGTGATTACCGATCATACGAGCGGCACGCTGTATGTGGAGTATGTGTTGGGGGCGGAGTCGGCTGAGAACTTGTGCAGTGTGTTGATTAATGCGATGCAGAAGCGCAGCGAGTCGGACCCTTTTCATGGGGTGCCTTGGGTGTTGATGACGGACCCTGGGGCGGCGATGACGAGTGGTATTTTTCGCAATCTTTGCCGTGTTCTGTCGGTTGATTTGATGATTCATAGGCCCGGGAATGCGCGGGCCAAGGGTCAGGTTGAGCAGGCCCACAATATTGTCGAGCGTGAGTTTGAGAGTGCTCTGAAGTTTCAGGCTGCCACGAGTCTGGAGCAGATCAATGCATGGGCCGGTCAGTGGATGCGGTATTTCAATGCGACGTCGATTCATACCCGCACGCGGCGTACTCGGTATGGCGTTTGGCAACTGATTAAGCAGGAGCAACTGCGGCTGGCGCCCAGCGTTGAGGTGTGTCGCGAGTTGGCGGTGAGCACGCCGGAAAACCGCAAGGTGAGCAATTTGCTGAGGGTTTCGTTTCGGGGCGCGCAGTTTGATGTGAGTTCAGTGCCGGATGTGATGGTGGGTGATCAGTTGCTGATCACTCGCAATTGCTGGCGCGATAAGGACTCGGCGATTGCGGTGCTGGTGGGCGATGACGGGCGCGAGTGCTATCACGTGATCGAGCGCGTTGGGGTGGATGCGTTTGGGTTTGCCGAGACGTCTGCGATGCTCGGTGAGCGGTATAAGCGCCACGCTGAGACGCCGGCCCAGGTGTCGCGCAAGGTGTTGGAGCAGCTTGCGACGGGTACGAGCAATCAGGCCGACGCGCAGGCCGCCCGCAAATCGAAGGCTGTGCCGTTTGGTGGGCTGATCGATCCGCATAAGCATGTCAATGACACCGTGTTGCCGGCTTATCTGCCGCGGCGCGGTACGCATCTGGATTTTACTGCTCCCACTGTTGAGATTGCCCCGCTGAGTCATGTTGAGGCGGCGAAGCTTCTGCGTCCGCGTTTGGGCAATCTTTGGTCGGCTCAGACGTTTGGTTGGTTGCTGACGCGGTTTCCAGAGGGTGTTCCCCACGAACAGATTGAGGCGGTTGAGGCTGAGTTGAAGCGGCCCGCTGAGGTCATGCGCCATTCGATTGGAGTTGAGTGATGTTGAAGTTGAAAAGGATTTTGCAGGATGTGGGCCAGCCTCAGGCAGCGTTGGCTCATTCGCTGAACTTGAGTTGCGCAACGATTGCGCAGTTGGTGAACCACAACCTTTGGCCTCGCCGTCTTGACGGTGAGGTTTTACGGGGGCGCATTCGGGGGTTCTTGGCGGAGTCCGGCGTCAATGATGCCGCTATTGCTAATGCTTTTGATGAAGTGGATCGGCCGTACGCCAATACGGCAGGTTCGGCCCTTGTGAAGGGGCCGTCCGGTGAGGAGGAATCGATGTTATTGCCCAAACAAGTACTGCAGCCAGCCACTCGCAAGGCGTTTGGTTTGTTTCGTGATCCGTTTGATGAGTTGCAGTGTGCGCAGGATATGTGGGTGAGCCCGGAGATTCGTTATGTGCGTGAGGCGATGTATCAGACGGCCCGACACGGTGGGTTCCTGGCCGTTGAGGGGGAGTCGGGGGCCGGCAAAAGTACGCTTCGCCGGGATCTGGTGAACCGCATTGCCGAGAACAATGATCCGGTGATGATCATTGAACCGTATGTGCTGGCTTCCGAGGATAACGACGCTAAGGGCAAGTCGTTGAAGAGCACGCACATCGCCGAGTCGATGATGGCGGCTATTGCGCCGTTATCGAAGCCAAAAAGTAGTCCTGAGGCGCGTTTCGCTCAGGTCCATAAGGCGTTGAAGGAGTCGCATGCGGCTGGGTATCGCCATTGCCTGGTGCTTGAGGAGGCGCACAGTTTGCCGGTTCCGACGTTGAAGCATCTTAAGCGCATTCTGGAGTTGGAGATCGGGTTCACCAAGTTGGTGAGCATCATCATGATTGGCCAGCCCGAGCTGGGGGTGAAATTGAGTGAGCGCAACGCAGATGTGCGTGAGGTGGTGCAGCGTTGTGAGCGGGTGAAGTTGATGCCGGTTGGGCATTCACGTTTGGCGGAGTTTTTGACGTTCCGCTTTGATCGCGTGGGCAAGGTGCTGGGGGACGTCATTGATGAGGGGGCCATTGAGGCGATTGCGGCGCGGTTGTCTCAGCCGACTCGCTATGGGGGGCGTGATGGGACTGTTTCGCTGCTTTATCCATTGGCGATTGGCAATTTGGTGATTGCGGCGATGAACTTGGCTGCTCATCTGGGTGTGCCGAAGGTAACCGCCGATGTTGTTAAGGGGGTTTGAGATGGATTCTCTGGATCTGGTGAGGGATGCAGCGCCGGCCAAGCCGTTGAGTATTTTGACGGAGGCGTTTCCGGCGCAGTTGTCCGCGTTCAATGAGTTGACGCGTGACATTCGTGAGGCTGGGGTTTCGATCAAGCTCTTGGTGTTTTTGGACAATAAGATTTTTATCGAGCTGGACAGTCTTGAGCGGTTTATGCGCCGCTTTGGAACTCAGATGCGGGGAATTCGCTATTCGCCTGCGGGGCCATTGACCTGTAACACCGTGACGGTTCGGGGTGTTGATGTGGCTTGGTTTACGCCAGTGAAGGAGCAGGATCAATGAGCCTGGCCCTTGATGCTGCGGTGAAGGCTGTATGAATGACTTCCGAAGCAAGGGGCCGGAACTGCTGGTTGATCTGACTGAACACGTTGCGGATGCGCTGCGTGAGTTGGTGTCGATGGATGATGAGGCTGCCCGCCATGTGGCCAAGGAGGTCACCGATCGCATGGCGGCGCATTGGGGCGGGCAGAATGTCTATTTCCCAATGGGGCTGGCGGGCAAGCTGAGTCGGCGGGATCGGCAGATCTACGAGGAATTCAACGGCACCAATCAAAGCGACCTGGCACGCAAGTGGGGGGTATCGCTTCAGTGGATCTATAAGATCGTTAAGGCGGTTCGAAAAGACGAGATAGCGCGTCGCCAGGCCGATATGTTCGCCCCGCCAGTCGATGACTGAGCGGGGTGTTTTTTGTTGCACTGGCTGCAACGGTATTGCATAGGCTGTCCCAATTTGTGCCAGCCTATCCCGGAATAGACCGGATTTATCTCGCTTATGCGGTAGGATTTATCTCAACCCCGAACAGCTTGACGGATGTTGCGGTAAGCGGATTGAGCAGTAACGTACCGGTGATCGTGAGATTGCCTTCGCGCAACAGCTGGCCACTGACGTAGACCACCCCGCGGTGCACCACGTCGGGTACATAGTCGCGGCGCGGGCGGGTCGGGGAACACGACACCGAGCTGGGCAGGCTTTGCGCACGAGATCATGCGGGCTCCATGTGATGGACAGACCGTCGGGAGCCGACGGCCTACTATCCGGAAACCTGCGGTTTACTTGCCCAGAATGTTCTTCAACGCAGCAGTATGGCCGGCCGGGTCGTTTACGCTGGACATCACTTCGATGACGGTGATCTTCTGATCGTTCATCGTCATTAACGAGGCCATCAGTAGTTTCAGGCCGTTGAAATCGTCGGTGCCGTCCAGGCGATACATCTTCAAGTCGTTCACCTGAACGGTCTTCTCGCTAGTCATGCGAAAGTTGGGTGACGCGGCCTGCTGCTTTTCCTTCAAGGTATCCACGGCAAGGCGAAACGCAGCGTCCGGGGTGGTGCCCACAGTCGGCGCCGGACCTTCGGTAACGATGATGGCCCGCTCGCTTTTCGGATCGAAGTACATCGTGCCGCCGTTCTCGCTGTTCAAGGTACGGGCCTCGACGCCTTTCAGCACGAACTTCAGCTTGCCGCCTGCCAGGGACACCGATTGCGTGTCCGATGCCGCCGTAGCGGTTTTTTCAGCCGGGGCAGCAACTGCCATGGTGGCCGCGCCGCTCAAGGCAGCAAGCACGCACAAGGAACGGGTCCAGCCCAACAGAAAATGCTTCGTCATTGATAGCGCCTTTGTTTTCAGGCCGTCGAATACCAACGGCCAGTCGTGCGAACAGCCTAGCTTACTTGCCTGCTCACTTGTCCAGGATGTTGTTCACAGCCGCGGGTGACCGCGTCTGACTACCCGACAACCAGATACGGCCTCGGGCGCTGGGGCGCAAGAACTGGCTCTTTGCTGGGTCCCTACGCGGCGGCAAACGCGCCGCTGCGATCATGAGTTTGATCCAGGAAGCGCACCCACCAGGAGCGCTTTCATAAGAAAAACCCAATGCATCCGAGCCCTTCGCGAGGAGCGTAGAACACTTCGCCATAACCGTTGACGTTTAGCAGGATTGATCGCCTTTGGTCCAAGAACGAAGCTTGTCCAACGTAGGCGCCTTGACTCCAATCGTGCTCCAACCCTTGAGGGTGTATAGCTTTATTTCAGCGATACCCTCAGGGGTAGGCTCGACAGTGATGATCGCCAAACTGAGCCTAACGCCTTGGGCCACCATACGCTGGGTGATTTGCCCGCTACCGAGTTCTGAATCGAACTCGCCTTCTGTTGTGACGGGGGTCCCCATGGGCGAGTGTTCCAAACAGATTCTGCTTGCTTGACGGATGTTGCGGTAAGCGGATTGAGCAGTAACGTTCGCCTGGATCGAGCCATCGTAACCGTCTGGATCAGCCATCAGATTTGCGGGTGTATTTGTGCATCCCGCCAGCAATAAAAAACCGATAGCCCATATGAAATTCAAAACCTTGCTCCCTTTGTCGACAGAGTGAACATGCAAGCAAGGTGATATAGGTCATTCAGCCCCCTATCCGCACACTCAATCGCACGACGGTGAAACGTGATGCTGATCCACCTGTATTTTTTTGTTCGTTATAACGCTCTAATGATCGAGTATCTAGTGCAGGTATCCAAACGCTGAAGCATTTTCCAGGCACAAAAAAAAAAGCCACTCATCTGAGTGGCTTTTTTCTGAATCTTGGAGCGGGAAACGAGACTCGTATCTGGTGTCCGACCCATTGAAATCTAAAGGGTTTCTTTTCTTGCCAGGGCAGGAAAAGACTTAATTTTGGACTTGTTTTTAAAGTACTTCAACGGTCAAAAGGGGTTTATTCCAAGCTGCGCTACTGGATTACATCCGTAGCCAATTGGACGAACGCGCGCCGCCGTTACGAACGGTGAGCCTACCAGAACGGTAAATAACATGATGCAACGCCTGACCGCGCCCAACCTCAATGCATTCCCAAAACCAGTGGGTGCGGCTCGTGTTCGATGAGTACACAGAACTTTATGGCGCTGCGCTGGGCCCAACGATTGAGGAATTGAGCGGCTAGGGTGATGATGAAACTCGGAACCCACCGAACCAAACAAGAACTTGCTGCTCCATCCGCGCCTTCTGCCACTCCCGGCACGAAACGCAACCCGTTCGGCCTAGCCTAGGCTTAGAACTGTGCTCTCCTGTTTTCGAAGGCTGACGAGGCCCACATCAAGCGGTACAGCTGCATTTTGCTCGGGAACTCTTGATAGTAAACCATGCCAACGCAGGTCAAGGCCGACTTGCACGATATACAAGTCGCGATCACACAACTCCGGCTTTTGTTCGGCAAAACGGTCTAACGTCAATTACTCAAAACCGATCTGGCGATTGCAGACTTGGCGTCGATAATAAGTCTAGGAAGAACAAAACACTCAGCGCCATTGGTCGATCCGGGTGACCCCTGCCACTTTGATTTACAACGAGAGTTGCCGTAGTAATGTAAAGGCCTGCTTCATTTGGTCTTCACTGACGACGAACGCCCGTAGCTGCCCTGCCATGTCCAGCCCTTTGGCTACCAGCCCCTGTGCCTCAAGGTTGATCTGCCATTGCAAGTCCTTCCGGTTGGTTTCTCCGGCCAGGTGCAGCGGCATTTCCGGGGTCTTGATCTTCACCAGCATCGCCGGGAACTTCACTTGCTCATCGCCACCCAGCACATTACTCGCCAGGGTCATGGCGCTTAACTGAATGGGTTGTAGAAACGGCAGCAGCTTGCCCTGGATTTGCGCGCAATCGCCAACGGCAAATATGTGTGGGTCAGAGGTGCACATGCGTTCATCAACTTCAATGCCACGATCAACCCGTAGGCCAGCCTGCGCCGCTAACGTCGTATCAGGTTTCAATCCGATTGAGGCAATGATCACATCGGTGGTGATTTGCCGGCCATTGGACAAAGTCGCCAACAGGCTATCGTCTCTCTTTTCAATGGATTCCAAAGCCTGGTTGAACACCATTTCCACCCCCATCTGGCATAACCGATGCTGCAAGCGGCTACTCACCTCAACAGGCAGCAACGATGCCAGCAGGCTGCAGGACTTATCCATCAGTACCACTTGCTTTCCGGCACGATTGACATCCATTGCCAGTTCACTGCCAATCAAGCCGGCTCCCAGAATCAGTACGCGCTCTGCCGCTCTCAGAGCGTGTTGTGCATGACGGTATTCTTGCTGACTATTCAAAGTCACCATCCACTCCCGTCCGGGAATTGGCGGAACGATGGCTTGCGCACCCGTGGCAAGAATCAGTTTGTCGTAGCTGAACGCCTCACTGCCGGCGCTGACACGCTTGTTTTCGCGATCAATTGCAGTCAGCTGGCAACCAGCATTCAGGGTTAACCGATACATCTCGGCAAACTCCGCCGCAGACTGACGAGTCATGTCGTCCGCTGTCTGATTGAGACTGATGACGTGACTCAGGTCGGGCTTGTTGTACTCATCGCAACTGTCTGCAGCAATCAGCCGAATGGGCACCGCTGCATCGAGCCTGCGCAAGTTCTTGACCACCTGACGAGCAGCGAAGCCGGAGCCCACAATGACGATTTCCTTGTTCATTTCGCCTCCGAAGCAAGCTCATCGAATACCGATTTACCCAGTGAACATTCCGGGCACAGGAAGTAATCAGGCACATCACACCAGGCCGTATCGGCCTGCACATCCTGCATTGGTTCCCCGATCGCCGGGTCGTAAATCCATTGGCAGACACTGCACTGCATGCGCGGGCCGTTGTCCGCGATTGGTTCTGCCTGGGCAGTTGCGGCGGCGGCAGATCGTGCGACTTGTGCTTGCGTCGATGGTTGCAGCGCCCATTGCCGAGCAATTTCGCGGCCATGAGCTCGGCAAACCTCAAGCGAGTCACCGTCTGGCCGCCACTTGGCTTTGAGCGTCAATGTGGTTTCAAAACCAGCGTCCATCAAGCGTGTCTGAATACGGTCTACCGCCCCACCATTCCAGCCGTAACTGCCAAACGCCGAAGCCTTTTTGTTACGAAAACGCAGCCCGGTTATTTCCTCCAGCAGGGCGGCGACTTTCGGCATCATGACGTTGTTCATGGTGGACGAGCCCACCAGAACACCTTTTGAGCGGAACACGTTGGTCAGAATCTCATTCTTGTCGTGGCGCGAGACGTTGAAAATCTTCACCGCCACACCCGGATCAACTTCGTGAATGCCTTGTGCGATGGCATCGGCCATCATGCGGGTGTTATTCGACATGGTGTCGTAGAACAATGTGATGCGGTCCTCCTGATAGTCCGCCGCCCATTCCAGATAGCGGTGCACAATCTGCGTCGGATTATCACGCCACACCACGCCATGAGCGGTGGCAATCATATCGACCGGCAGATTGAAACCGAGGATCTCGGTAATCTTAGGAATGACCAGACGACTGAATGGCGTGAGGATATTGGCGTAGTAGCGTTGGCACTGATCGAACAGTTCGTTTTGATCCACTTCATCATTAAACAGGTGTTCGTCGCAGTAATGTTGGCCAAAGGCGTCGTTACTGAACAGTACGGCATCGCCGGTTATGTACGTCATCATGCTGTCTGGCCAATGCAGCATCGGAGTTTCCACGAAAACCAGCTGTTTGCCATTGCCGACATCCAGGGTGTCGCCGGTATGTACGACGTGGAAATCCCACTCTGGATGATGGTGATGACCGTTGATCGAGTCCACGCCATTGGCGGTGCAATAGATCGGCGTATTCGGGATCAGCGACATCAGTTCTGTCAGCGCCCCTGCATGGTCCTCTTCGGCATGATTGATGACGATATAGTCCAGCGTGTTCAGGTCGATTTCCATCGCCAGGTTCTGTATGAACTCCCGGCTGAACCTGTGATCAACCGTATCAATCAGCACGGTCTTTTCTTCACGGATCAGGTAGCTGTTGTAACTGCTACCTTTGTGGCATTTGTATTCTGTGCCATGAAAGTCCCGCACTTCCCAATCGCGCTGACCGACCCAATGGATGTTGTTCTTGACGAGAATTGACATAACCTACCTCGGTAAAAAATGATGTTCTACACCGAAGATGGCAATGTTCGTGCCAGACAATAAGACATTGATTTTAAAGGACAAATAAAACAACTATTGTCAATATGACATTACCCGTTTACTGTCTTTATGACTAATCATTGTCAAAGTGACAAAACATGAGTCTGTCCGTTGAATCCTTGGCGCGCATCGCTATTCAGTTGCAAAGCGGCATTTCCCATCAGGATCGCTTTCAACGTCTAATCAATACCTTGCGCCAATTGCTGGGTTGCGACGCTTCTGCCTTGTTGCGTTATGAACAGCGACAGTTCCGTCCGCTGGCGATTGACGGCCTGGCACCGGATGTTCTGGGACGTCGCTTCAGCCTTGATGCGCATCCGCGACTGGAAGCCATCGCTCGCGCCGGTGACGTGGTGCGCTTTCCGGCAGAAAGTCATTTGCCTGACCCCTATGACGGACTGATACCGAGCCGGCAGGACCTCAAAGTGCATGCCTGCATCGGATTGCCGTTGTTCGCGGACCAGACACTGATTGGTGCGCTGACGATCGATGGCATGGACCCGGCACAGTTTGATCACTTCAGCGACGAAGAGCTGCGACTTGTGGGAGCCCTCGCTTCTGCTGCCTTGGCCAATGCATTGCTGGTGGAGCAACTGGAAAGTCAGACAATTACGCCTCTCTCCATCAGCAATATCCCGGCGGGCAAACCCAGCACCGAAATGGTCGGGCTCAGCGAAGTCATGCGACAGTTGAAGAGAGAGATCGAAATGGTGGCAGGTTCCGACCTGAACGTCTTGATCACTGGAGAAACCGGAGTCGGCAAGGAACTGGTCGCCAAGGCCATACATGAAGGTTCATCACGCGCAGGTCAGTCTGTGGTTTATCTGAACTGCGCTGCGCTACCGGAATCAGTGGCTGAGAGTGAGTTGTTCGGCCATGTCAAAGGGGCTTTTACCGGTGCAATCCATCATCGCACCGGCAAGTTCGAAATGGCTGATAACGGCACACTGTTTCTCGACGAAATCGGTGAACTGTCATTGAATCTGCAAGCAAAACTGTTGCGGGTACTGCAATACGGCGACCTGCAACGGGTTGGTGACGATAACGTCTTGCGGGTCAACGTACGGGTGCTTGCCGCGACCAATCGTGATCTGAAGCAGGAGGTGTTGAACAATCGGTTCCGTGCAGACCTGTTCCACCGTTTAAGCGTATTCCCTGTGCATGTACCACCACTGCGTGAGCGTGATCAGGACATCACGTTGCTAGCGGGTTTTTTCTGCGAGCAGAGCCGGGAACGCATGGGATTGAAACGGGTGGCTTTGGCTGCCAACTGTCTGTCGTTGCTCAAGCAGTACACGTGGCCAGGAAACGTTCGCGAACTGGAGCACGCTGTTTATCGGGCGACGATCATTGCTCGTGCGACCCAGCAAAGTGACGAGCTGCTGCTTGAAGCACAGCATTTCAATCAAGTACCCGAGCAGATGGTAGCGCCGCCTGTTGCTCTGGATGTTCCTTTCCTCGGCGTTGAACAGGGTCTGCGGGAAGCGACGGATGACTTCCAGCGTCAGCTGATTGATAACACGCTGAATAATTGCGCAAGGAAATGGTCTGCCTGTGCTCGAATGCTGGATATGGACGTAGCTAACCTGCACCGACTGGCGAAGCGGCTTGGTTTGAAATAACACTCACGGCCGATCAGGGCTCAATTCAACCAGAACCAAGCATTGATCGACTGGCCGATTGCAGGTCAGTCAAGGCCGCTACCGACACCGGCAATGCTCCAGCACCTCCTACCCGGACTCCGACGATATTTGGCGCGCCTTGCAGAACTCGATTTAATTTAGCGGTTGCACCCAGGAGCCTCCTACGGGAGGAATGGGGTGGCAAGGGGGGATATGATTGACTCCGAGCTCCTCATAGTCACAGCAACAATCATTTCAGCAAAGCCATACCTCAATGATGTTTTCTTTCTTTTCGAGAACCTATTTTTAATTTAATCACCGCGGATATATTGCCGAGCGTACACAGGGCTTTGCTGACGTCCAGCATATCCTCCACGCCCTATTTTAATTTCAATATATTTTAGCGACTTACACAACACAAACTTAAAGGAAGGGCCATGAAGATAAATAATCAGCATTCAACCCCGGGAGTTGCGAATACGACACACTTAGCATGCATCAGTTAATTATCCACTGGCGACAATTAACCACACGCCCTCCAATACATCCTGATAAAATTGAACGAATGCCCAAAATGGCAAATCTAAAAATCTAATAAAGGTGAAAAGAGCGTTTTTCCACAATTCGGCTCCCCACCGACAATCAACAGCACATGAAGAATGTGAGTACCGATAAATTCACCCTAATAATATTCAATGCGATGCCTGTTGAATAAACCGGAAGCGGGTCGTTTCGAATCTGCTTCGTAGTCTGAGGTAACACTGATGAAAAGGATTCTTGTTCCACTGCTGGCCCTGAGTGCCGCGCTGACGTTGCAGTCAGCTCAAGCCGTTGATGGCGAGGCGCTCTTCAAGAGCAAAACCTGTGTTGCCTGCCATATGGTCGACGCCAAAATGGTCGGTCCAGGTTACAAGGAAGTGGCGGCCAAATACGCTGGCCAAGCCGACGCATCGGCAACCCTGGTCAAGAGCATCAAAGAAGGCAGTACGGGCAAATGGGGGCCAATCGCAATGCCGGCCAACCAGGTGACCGACGAAGAAGCGAAGACCTTGGCCGACTGGATCCTGACGCTGAAGTAAGAGAGCCCAATAAAAAACACCCACACCGCAGAAGCGAGCCCGCTCTCTTCTGCGAACCGGGTCGCTCGGCTACATTGTCGGGGTTTGCTGTAAAAGCGCCAGATCGATATCTTCAAAACGCAACACCCTGCCGCCCTGCTCGCTGGCCAGATTGCGTGCGGTGGCCTCCTCGGAAAATGACGCCAGAACTACACCCATGGAACCTTTAAGCTGAGTGCCGACGACATAGTAGGCTTGGGTTGCATCAATCAGAAAATGGTCGTCGGGTTTCTCCCATGCACTTTTCCCCATATCGTGCACATACAATTTTGCCTCAGTGTGGTGATTCTCCGGTTGAAGCCACCATCCGAGCATTTCCGCAGTGGAGCAAAATTTCTTGATCGTGCCCTTTTCCACGACCTGACCTTTGGGGCCCGGAAAGTCGGTGATGACCATCCCGCAGACATGACACTCGTCACTCTGATGGAAGGCCACGGGTCCAAGGGTTTGCTTCTCCTCTGCGCGATCGTTGCACGCCGCCAATACCAAACTGGTAATGATGACGACCAGGACACGGGCCCCGGTTAGGTACCAAGTGTTCATTTGAATCTCCCGAGCTTGGAAAATCAGGTCAGCCGACGGCGAAACATCCAGTAAGCCAACAGCAACAGAACGCCGACCCAAAGCAGCAGGCAGCCCCACAACATTGAACCCGGCACCGGCAGATCGCTGCTCAACGCCATAAGGCCGACGGCATTGCCGCTGCCCTCGAAACCGGAAAGGTTGATCAAGCGATAGACGTCAGTCGGGTTGAGCAGCAATAACCAGGGCAACAGGTCCGGGTTGAACCGGCCTTTACTGAGGACCAGCAACGCCAGCAGCGCCAAGTCAAACACCAACACGAAGAGGAACCACACCCCCAGCGCCATTCCGGCTGCGCTGGATTTTTCGCTGGCCTTGCTGCTCAGCACGTAAGCCAGCGCCAGGAACACCCAGCCCAACAGCGTGGAGGAGACCATGAAGCGACCGAACGCCCAGAACAGCATTCCCAACTCGACATCATCGACCAGCAAGGCAATGGCCACGGCGGCACAGCCAAATCCGATCAGCGTGGCCAGCGCCAGGATCAGACCGTGACCGACAAACTTGCCCAACAGGATTTGTCCACGCCCCAAGGGGTAGGTCAGCAACAGCATCAGCGTCCCGCCCTCGTCCTCGCCGACGATCGCGTCATAGGCCAATAGCAAGGCAATCAGCGGCACCAGGAACGTCGCCAGGCTGGCGAGGCTGGCGATGGTGGCCGGAATGGAAGTGAAGCCCACTTGCCCGGAAGCCGCCGCACCGAGCCAGGCGATACCCACCGCCAGAATGGCGAACAACAGGCTGATAGCCAGTAGCCAGCGATTGCGCAGCCCGTCGCTGAACTCTTTACCGGCGATACTCCAGATCTGCATCATGGCTGGGCGCCTTCTGTGCCAGTGGTCGCACGACTCATGTAGTAGCCATAGAGGTCTTCGAGGGACGGTTGCAGTATCTCGATGTCCTGCGGTTGATCCTCGTGGAACAACTGGCGCAGTAGATCAACTTTGTAGCCATTGACAGCCATCACCTCGATCCCGTTGCCGCCCACCGCTGTGGCGGTGTGCCCGGCGGCATTCCAGCGCTGCAACCATTGCTCGCGTCGGCAAAGACCACTGGCCCGGATCCGCGCCGGCAAGTCGGCGTCTTCACGCAGTCTGGACAGACTCCCGATCGCCTGTAAGCAGCCATTGGCCAGGATGGCCGCACGGTTGATATGCGCTTCGACACCTGCCAACACATGGGAGCAAAGGATGATGCTCGCGCCCTGTTGGCGCAGACGGTCGATCAATAGGTAAAGATCCTGGGTAGCGATCGGGTCCAGCCCCACCGTGGGTTCGTCCAACAGCAACAAGCGCGGCTCGCCGAGCACCGCCTGAGCCAGGCCCAGACGCTGGCGCATGCCCTTGGAATAGGTTTTCACCCGACGGTCTGCGGCCCCCGCAAGCCCGACCTGCTCGAGCAAATCGTCCACTTGCGTCAGGGCGGCTCCTTTGAGGCGGGCGAAATACCGCAGAGTTTCGCGGCCACTGAGTTGCGGGTAGAACGTCACGTTTTCCGGCAGGTAACCGAGTTGGCGACGCACGTCGGCTTGTGCGGGTCGGCAGCCAAGTACGTGCACCTGGCCGGCGCTGGCCTTGAGCAGGCCAAGGATCAATTTCATCACCGTGGTCTTGCCCGCACCGTTGTGGCCAAACAAGCCCAGCACCTCGCCTTCGCCCAGACTCAGGGTCAGATCGTGCAGCACGGTCATGCTGCCGTAACGCTGGCTGACCTCTTCGATTTCGACGGTGATCATAAGGTCGGCCGCTGTGTTTGGGGCATCGTCGGAAGGTTCATCAGGGGGAAACTGTCTTTTACCCCCGGTGATTTCGTCACGGGGAAACTGCTCTGAACCCAACGCAATAATTGAACGCTCGGGCTATTCATCAACAGACGGACCTGCGGATACAGCCACAGCAGACGGTCGACGTTGTCGTTGGGTTCGTAGATCACGTCGCCCACCGCATCGTTATTGCGATCCCAACCCAGGTAATCACTCCAGTAATTGCCCCGCCCCTCGGCCGACCATTCCTGCAAGCGGGTGGCGACGTATTTGACTTGCTGCTGATTGTCGACGAAGGCGTTGTCGGCGATCCGGTTGTCTTCGGAGCCTGCGGTGAGGTGAATGCCCACGGCACTGCGCTCGAAGTGGTTGTGTTCGATGACATTGAACAGCGAGTTGTAGATAAACAGCGCCTTGCCTTCGGCACCGCTGACCATACCGCCATCGGCGGAACCGCTGCGCACGTCGCTGACGAAGTTGTCGCGCAGCTCGGAATAGGTGATGTAGTTCATCAGGATGCCATAGCTCTCGTCCTGCTCGGAACGGTTGCCAATCACCGTCAGCTTGCGGCTCTGCATCAAGGCATAACCGGTGCGTGTCCGGCGGGTGGTGTTGCCGAGCAACTGGTTGTCGTTGGCGTACATGTAGTGCACGCCATAGCGCAGGTCTTCCAAAGTATTGCCCTGCAGCAGGTTGCCGTTCGAGGTATCGATGTAGATCCCGTCCCGGGTCTGTCGCACGTGATTACCGATAACCTTGGCGCCGTGCACGGCATACAGATGAATCCCATTGCCGCGATCCTGGGAGCGAATGCTCGGGTCGCCTTCGATATCGTTGTCAATCAGGCTGACGTCGTGGGTGCTATCCACCCAGATGCCGAAGCCTGGTCCTTTCATGCGGTTGTTGCGTATCACCGCACCCTGGGCTTTGGGACCGATGAAAATCGCTGAGTTCATGGCCGTCATGTCGCGCCCCCAGTCGCGCAATGTGCAGCCCTCGATCCGCACGTCGGGAGCGCTGATGAACACAGCGTTGCCCTGCCCCTCGCTCTGGATCACCGCGCCCGGCTCACAGATAATCTGCATCGATTGATCGACACTGAACGAGCCGCGGTATTCCCCCGCCGGCAGGTGCCAGCGTTGCTCGGCGTCCAGCTTCAACGGCAGCGTGGTGATGGGTTGTACTGCCGCCAGCGCGCTGCCACCTGTCAACAGCGACGCCAGCACAATGACCTTCATCGGGGTTGGCTTGAATGGGGTCATTGGCCTGCGCTCCTGACGATAGGCAACGATCAGACTTTCTCCACCAGCATGCGGCCGACCATTTCCATGTGCAACGCATGACAGAACCAGCTGCAGTAGTACCAATGCAGGCCGGCCTTGTCGGCGATGAAGGTGATCGAGGCCGTCTGTTGCGGACTGATCTCCATGCTCACGCCATGGTTGGTCATGACGAAACCGTGGGTCACGTCTTCAATCTTGTCGATGTTGGTGATGGTCACCGTGACCTCGTCACCCTGTTTGACGGTGAACTCCGGCAGACCATAGGCCGGGGCCATCGAGGTCATGTACACACGCACTTTCTTGCCGTCGCGTATGACCTTGTTATCGGTTTCCAGCTTGATCCCATCCTTGGCAGCAATCGCTACAGTTTCGGCGAAAAACGGGTCGTTGCGATCCCAGATTTTTTTGGTCCGGATCTGGTCGCGACGGGCCATGACGCAGTCGTGAGGTTCGGCGAAGGCCGGGCCGTCGTGCACCAGTTTCATCTCGTCGCCGGAGATATCGATCAACTGATCGTTTTCCGGGTGCAGCGGGCCAGTCGGCAGGAAGCGGTCCTTGGAGAATTTGCTCAGGACCATCAGCCATTTGCCGTCGGCCTCGCTGGTTTCGGTCAGCGAGGCATGGTTGTGGCCAGGCTGATACTGCACGTCGAGTTTTTGCTTGATGTAATTGACCTTCTCGCCGGTGTAGGCGCGAACGGCTTCGTCCATGTTCCACTTGACCACCTGGCTGTCGATAAACAGCGTGGTGTAGGCGTTACCGCGACCGTCGAAGGTGGTGTGCAGAGGACCCAGACCCAGTTCTGGCTCGCCGACCACCGCGTCACGCGGCTCCTTGAGTTTGTCGTCAAACAGATCGTCCAGCTTGGCGGTGGCGATGATGGTGCAGGTCGGCGAAAGCTTGCCGGCGGCGATGAAATACTTGCCGTCGGGCGACATATTGATGCCATGCGGGTTCTTCGGCACCGGGATATAACGGGTGAATGCGCTGTCCTTGCCCTCGGTTCTACGACCGTCGACCACCGGCACTTTCGAATCGCCCAGCGTGATGAACTTGCCGGCCTTGATCGCTGCCTCGATGCGCGGAATGTTGAATACCACCACCCAATCGCGCTCGTTGCGCATCATGCCGCCCAAGTCGTAGGCCTTCTCCGAGTTGTAGCAAGTCGAAGCCGCATACTTGCCGGTGTAGTCGGCATCGGTGTTGTCCAGGTTGCCCTCGACGATGACCTGGAACGCCATCTCCATTTTCTCGGCATCAATGGCATTGAACATGGTGTAGCTGTTCTTGTCCTGGAGGTCGAAGGTGCTGCCGTCATTGGGGTGAGGAATGACGAATTCGGCGTTGGCGAACACGTATTTGGTGTGCGGCATTTTCTGGAGACGCAAACCGTGTACGGCCTGCACATTCGGTACGGTGAGCATTCTGTCGCATTTCATGACATCCAAGCGGATGCGCGCGACCCGGCTGTTGGCCTTGTCGTTGATAAATAGGTACTTGCCGTCGTACTTGCCGTCGGTCATGGATAAATGCGGGTGGTGGCAGTCGCCGTTCTGGAATTTGGCGCTGTCACCCATGATCCGCTTGCTTTCGTTAGTCAGGCCCCAGCCGGTGGCGGAATCGATGTTGAACACCGGAATGCGCAACAGCTCGCGCATCGACGGGATGCCCATGATCCGCACTTCGCCCTGGTGGCCACCACTCCAGAAACCATAGTAATCATCCAGATCGCCCGGCCCCACGTGGACCTTCGATTGCGCGTCCTTGGCCGCTGCCGCCCAGGTTTCACGGGTGAATACCACGCTACCCAGGGCCGTGGCGCCGGCCAACGCGACGCTGGCTACGGCACTCGTGCCGAGGAAACCGCGACGGCTCAGGCCGGTCGATTCCGTCTCCTGCTTTGCTTTCATGGTTTCATGATCGCTTTTCGACTTGTTATCGCTCATGGGTGTTGCTCCATCGGGGGCAGATATGAAAAAGCTCGGTCAATCGAGTCTTGATACCTCGTTTGCAGCGAGGTGGCTCAGGGCTCGAACACTTGCACAACAGGAATCAACTCTTCGCGATCCAGCACTGGCGCAGGTTTGCTCCGCGTTTTGCGCTTGTTCTTGATGACCAGTGGCGGGCATTTGTTTTCGTTGTGATAGGTCATCTGGCAATCGAGGCAGTAGTGGCACTCGTTGGCGTTGATATGGCCGTCCGGGTGGATTGCCTGGATTTCGCATTCCTTGGCGCAGAGCTGGCAAGGGGTACCGCACTCTTTTCGGCGTTTTAGCCAGTCGAACAGCCGCAGCTTGGTCGGAATCGCCAGCGCCGCGCCCAAGGGGCAGACGTAGCGGCAGTAAACCTTGCGGGTAAAGATATTGATCACCAGCAACGCCACCGCGTAGGCCACGAACCACCATTGGCGATCGAATTTAAGGGTGATGGCGGTCTTGAACGGTTCCACCTCGGCAAATTGCTCGGCAGTGGTCATCGACTCCAAGGAGATGCCGAACAGCAGCAGCAGGATGATGTACTTGATCGCCCACAACCGCTCATGGACCGCGAACGGCAACTCGTATTGCGGAATCTTCAGCTTGCGCGCGGCTTCGTTGATCAACTCCTGCAAAGCGCCGAACGGGCACAGCCAGCCGCAGAACACACCACGGCCCCAGAGCAGGATGCTGGCGGCGGTGAAGGTCCAGAGGATGAAAATGATCGGGTCCGTGAGAAACAGTTCCCAGCGGAAGTTCTCGAACAGGGCATGGACGAACGTCAGCACATTGACCACAGAAATCTGCCCAAGGGCATACCAGCCGATGAACACCACGGTGAAGACCAGATAAACCCGACGCAGCCAGTGGAGGAAGCGTGGGTATTTGGTAAAGGAGTCCTGCAGGAACAAAATCACCATCAACACGGCAAGGGCCGTGCACAGTACCCCGATCTGAAACGCTTTCTGGTACCAGATATTCACCCAGGTCGGCCGGTTGGCAACCTCGATGGCAGCCAGTTCTTCGGCAGTGGGCGGTGGCCGCAGGAGGTATTGCTCGGGCATCTGGTAAGACAGCTCGAAGCTACTGAACACGCCGCTGACTGCGCCTGTTTGACGACGTACCAGCAATTCCAGCGACCAGGGCGATCCCGGATCGAACCGGGCCGGTTCACGCACAATGAAAATCGACATTTCATCGAATTCCGGCATGCCCTTGGCAAACACGTCGGAGAGCCGCTGGTGGTCCATGTCGCGGAAACTGATGACATTGCCGAACTGGCGCAATTGCACCCGGTCGAAAATTCCGCCGCGCACATAACCCGAGCCCTTGTAGGAGAACAGGCCGCGGCCCAACACCGCGATGGCCTGCTCGCCCGGCTTTAGATCCTGCATGAGGAAACGGTATTGATTGTCGCCTAGCAGATTGCGACCGATGGCTGGCGGGTTCAAATCGGCGATGTACAGCTCAATAAAGGTGTCATCGACTTGATCGGCGGCGGCGTTGTCGATACCTTCGGCTTCGGTGCCCTTGAAGGCGGCATCAACCTGGCCACGGGTCAGGTTCAACCGGCGCACCGCGCCGTTACCGGTCAATTGCTCCCAGGTGGCGGGTTCGTAAAAGTCCTGGCGCACAGTGGCGGGCTTTTGTGCTGCGCCGGCCCTGTCCTCGATCAGCTTCAGCGATACGGCGACCTTTTGCGCGGCGCGCATGATGATCTCATTGACCACCATGACGGTCACCGTCGCACCGGAGATCCCATCAACGGTCACCGCCTCTAGATCACTGGACCGGCCAACGACCACCCTTCGGTCGGCCTTGACCCCTTTGTATTTGGCATCGAAAGCATGAAGCTTTTCCACGGGAATGCCGATCAGCAAAATCGGCTCATGGTGCTCCAGCACGTAGGCATCCTGGATGACGCCGTGGGTATCGAGGATGACCTGCATGTTGATCGGTTTGCCCGAGTAAGCCGGAATATCCACCACGTCCTGACTCTGGAACACGTAACCGAGCACCTCTTTGCCGGTGCGGATGGTGCGAACCTTGAACTCGCCGTCAGGCTCGGAAAGTCCATCGCTACCGGGAAATATGGCTTCTACACGCTGCTGCTCGAGCCCGCCATAATCCTTCGCCTGTAATCCGAAAAACCCATCGAACATCAGGCACAACAAAATGATCAGCCCATAGTGAAATGGACGCCGGACACCGGGCATTGGGAGTTTGGAAGCACGCATGGATTCGCTGAGCGATCGACCTCTGAAAAAACACCCGTCGAGCAACGATTATGCTCAATCGCTCTTAACTGAAATTATGTGATCAACACTCCTCCTTACTCACGAAAATAGCAATCATATTCTATAAACGGGTCAAACCAATTATCAGCACCAGTGGTTCAATATTTATTTAAAAGATTATCCAGTAGACAAATAGCATCTCCCAACAGGTCGATATATTTTTCCTCATGGCACGAAAACCTCTCGTGACGGGCATTCATGCCTGATTTTATCGCCTTTCGTCTAAAATACAGATTTGAATAGATTATTTATTGACTATGACCGAAATTTCCGCCCCCCCCCCCTGCAAATATAATTTCAGGCGACGGACCATCAATCGATGGTGAAGCGTTTAACCCTACGCCTAAGCCTTCCAAGAGACAGTAAACGGAGTCGATGTTCATTGTCATAGTTAGCACTCTTGGTATTGTTGGACCGAGCCAATATTCAAGTTGCAGCAACTTACATATCCGAATCGCGCCCACACTAATGGACTCTGGATCAGATAAAGTTTTCATAACTATGGCGACCATGCATCGTCCGAAGAACTTGAACAGGCTTTTTTTGCGTTTGCAAGAACTCAGTCAGGACCAGCGATGCGATCCTATGTGGGAGGCCGTCTGGTGGCGTTGTCATCGCAGAATCATAGCGGACTACCTTCTCTTTGATTACTAGCTTTTCCAAGGCAAGAGCTCGGATATGAAGGCAGACTAATTCGGCACCCGACAACTCTGGAATCTCGGTAGCCGCCATGATTGCAGTTCTACTGCTGCTCCCTTGTTGCCCGCGCCGATGCGTCGCACCTTCTCAGGAGGTGGATTGTCTATTAGCGGCGCTTCACCGTCTGTCCCGTAAGCTGGCGCCGAATAAGCCACCAGTCGAGAAGTCATATTGACTATTGTTTTGTCATTATGACCCTTTCCGGACTAGGTCGTAATGACCATTCAAATACTTAACTAATTGATATTGTTGAATAAAATTCTTGGCCCGTTTTGTGTATTGAGTATTGAACTTAACGCAAACCCCAAAGGGACAATGTCATGACTCGTTCAATCGCGCTCAGTTTTACCCTGTGTACTCTACTGTCTCCGCTATGCCTGGCAGACCAGATAATCCGTGAAGTCCCCGACACAACTGCCGGCAAGGGTTTCGGCGCCTTGACCGGAATGATGGTTGGCGCGGTAGGGGGGCCGATTGGTGCATTAGTCGGCGCAGCTGGCGGTTTTTTCGCAGGCAGTGCGGTGCAAACAGGGATTGGTAAATCTGAAACCGCTTATCAAGTAAAAAACACACAAGGTGAGACTAGTACAGTGCGCTCACCCAATGCCAGATTTGAAGTCGGGCAGCAGGTCACGCGTAAAGGTGCGCGACTGGTGGCAGTTGAGGAGTAAGAAGCCGGAACAGTTTCATGCGACTAATAGCCCCCCCTTTTTAGGCCCGCTTGCGGGCCTTTTTAAGTCGTTTTTGATATCTATCATTAACGATTCGATGTTTGATCAGATTCCTAAATGGATTCCCACCGTTCGGACTTTTTCGAGCTGCGCCGCCCTTGATTACTCGATCGACTCTATCTAGATCGGAAATTTGAATCCCGGATCATGAAAAGAGACGAAATACCGATCTCAAAATATCATGAAGCCATCGAGCTTACGGTTGACCATGACTGAATGCCATGCGCCTCCGCCCTCAATAGAGATATGCTGATCATTTGCTTCACCTGATTATTTCAATTTCTTCTATGTATCCGTCACTACGACTTGTTAAAATTTCATAGAATTTCTTGACAGCCATGCAAAGCCTACTACCCTCAAGATCATTCATTCTCACAACTTGAACCACCACACTCAAATATGCAGCGCTTGGTATCGTTAATAATACCCAACCGGCAGAGCGCTTTTCCAAGAACTTTCCAACTGCACTTTCTACTCGGGATGCAGCCGTGCAAAAAGCTTTGAAGATAGTCAGCTATGCCGTGCTCGTGCTGATGGCCAGCGCGGTCGTTTATGCCAGCGTTATCGGCATCACCTATTGGACGGGTATCGGCGTCTAGGGAGTTCGCAATGAACAAACGCCAGACACGCTCGTTCGCGCTGATATCGACGGCCATCGCCGCCATTGTGTTTCTTGGCATGACGGTTGATAGTCACCGGCAGTTTCCAAAATTGACCAACGCTCAACAGATCACGCCAGAAGTCACTCGCGGCAAGGATGTATGGCATGAATACAATTGCATCAATTGCCATACGTTGTTTGGTGAAGGCGCGTATTACGCTCCGGACCTTACGAAAATCACCCAGCAGCGCGGCACCCCCTATCTCACCGCGTTCCTCAAAGACCCCTCAAAGTTTTATGACGAGCAACGTCATCGCCGGTTGATGCCGAACCTAAAACTCAACGACGAAGAAATCGCGGCGTTGATCGCCTTTATGGATTGGGTGAGCAAGGTCGACAATCAAGGCTGGCCGCCGCGGCCGATCCTGGTGACCGGCACGTCGATTCCCGGCATGGACCTCACCGTTGCGCAACAGAATGTCGCCGGTGGCAACCAGCCACCCGCCGCACGCCCGGTGTCCGACAAGGAAGACCCGATCGCCCTGGGCGAGGCGCTGTTTCGAACCACGGCCACACCGGTGTGCAGCGCTTGTCATTCGATTGCACCGGGAGTCAATCTCGCCGGACCGACACTGGCCGGGTTGGCTGCTCGGGCCAAACAGGTCATTGCCTCGCCTGACTACAAGGGCAAGGCCAAGGACGTCGAAGGCTTCATCCGCGAATCCATCGTCACGCCAAGCGCGTACCTGCATCCGGGCGACATGTATTCCGCCAATGGCATGTCTTTCATGCCGGACACCTTCGCCAAATCGCTAACGCCCGAACAGATCGATCAACTGGTCGCCTATCTGGCGTCGTTCCAGTAATCAAAGGGGATGACCATGCGTTACAGATCTCAATCCGTCGCTTACTGGTACTTCGCCGTTGCCATGGCGCTATTCGGTCTGCAACTGGTATTCGGCTTGCTCTCGGCGGCCAAATACCTCGGACCGGATCCCCTGATGGACGTGTTGCCCTTTGATGTCACCAAGGCAATACACACCAATCTGTTGATCGTCTGGGTACTGACCGGGTTCATGGGGGCAACCTACTGGATGGTGCCGGACGAGTCCCGTGGCGAGTTGCACAGCACCAAACTGGCGTATATCCAGCTCGGGTTGTGGACGGCCATGGGGGTCACCGCCGTGCTGGGCTATCTGTTCGGTTATGGCACCGGGAACAAACTGCTCGAACAACCGCTGCCGCACAAGATCGTGATCGTGATCTGCATGCTGATGTTTCTCTACAACATCGGCATGACCATCAAGAAAGCCGGGCGTTTCACTGCCACCGAAGGCGTTCTTTTGTTGGGCCTGGCCAGTGCCGCCGTGCTTTATTTGCCTGCACTGCTGCATTATGAAAACTACGTGGTATCGATCTACTACCGCTGGTGGACGATTCACCTGTGGGTCGAAGGTGTCTGGGAAATGATCCAGGGCGGCTTTCTGGCCTATCTGCTGATCAGACTGTCCGGTGCTGATCGCGAGGTCATGGAGAAGTGGCTGTACGTGATTGTCGGCCTGGTGTTCATTGCCGGTATCCTTGGCACCGCCCACCATTATTACTGGATCGGCGTCCCCCATTACTGGCTTCCATTGGGCGGTTTCTTCAGTGCACTTGAGCCTATGGCGCTGGTCGGTATGGCGATCTACGCCTACAACGCCATGCGCCGCTCCGGCCTCTCTCATCCCAACAAACTGGCCTTGCACTGGACCATGGGCAGCGCCCTGTTCACCATGTTTGGCGCTGGCCTCCTCGGTCTGGCTCATACCTTCCCCGACGTCAACAAATGGACCCATGGCACCCTGATTACCGCAATGCACGGCCATGCGGCCTTCTATGGGGCCTATGCCATGATAGTCCTGGCGATGATCACCTACGCACTTCCAGGCATGACCCGTCGTCCCGTGGAAGAAAGCAGTATCGGTTATTGGGCATTTTGGCTGCAGTTGGGAGGGATGTTCGGCATGACCCTGTCATTTGCCACTGCGGGCATTGCTCAGGTGTACCTGGAACGCATTCTCGGCATGGGCTATCTGGATGTGCAGTTGAAGATTCAGGTGCATTTCCTGATGCTGGTGGCGACGGCGTCGATGTTCAGCCTGGGTGTCGGGCTGTTTATCTTCGATTTTTTCCGCCATGCGCCGCAATTCAATGTCGATGAAGCCGATCCGGTTCTGGTGCCTCGTGCGTCGGGCGCAGCGTTGTAATGGATCGTTCGCGAATGCAGCAGAACCTGTCGGCCGCAGAATCCGCGCCGCAGCAAGCTGAACCCTATTACCAGTCCAGCGGCGACGAGGTGGCGATCTTCGATCAATGCCATGCACAGCAGCTGGCTGTCATGCTCAAAGGACCCACCGGGTGTGGCAAGACCCGTTTTGTCGAACACATGGCCTGGCGTCTCAAGCGCCCGCTGATCACTATTTCCTGCCATGACGACTTGAGTGCCAGCGACCTGGTCGGGCGCTTCCTGATCGGTCACCAAGGTACCCACTGGACGGAAGGCCCGCTGACCCGGGCGGTGCGCGAAGGCGCTATCTGTTACCTGGATGAGGTGGTCGAAGCGCGGCAAGACACCATTGTCGTCCTGCACCCGCTGACCGACCACCGACGCATTCTGCCCCTGGACAAAATCGGCGAAATCGTTGAAGCCTCGCCACACTTTCAATTGGTGGTGTCCTACAACCCCGGCTACCAACGAATACTCAAGGATTTGAAGCCGAGCACTCGACAGCGCTTTGTGGCGCTGGATTTCGATTTCCCGCCGGCCGAGCGCGAAATCGCCATTGTCATCCATGAAGGTGGAACCGACTACGCCATCGCCCACGCGCTGGTCACCCTCGCCCAGCGAATACGCGCCCTGCAGGACCGGGGCCTGGCGGAAGTCCCCAGTACCCGTCTGTTGATTGCCACTGCGCGACTGATTACCAGCGGCATTGCTGCGCCCATCGCCTGTCGGGTCGCGTTGATCTCGCCGCTGTCCGACGACGCGGTACTGGTCGCTGCCATGCGCGACCTTGTCGACCTGACATTTATCTAAATGGCCGAAGCCGAGGACCTCATTACCGATGTTGCACGTCACGCGACGGTGTATGCACAGGCATTGTGGCGTCGTCACCGCCCCCCCTCGGAAACTGAAAAAATCGTCACCCTCGGGGATGTCGCACAACACCTCGACTTGCTGATCAAGGCAGTGTTCAACACCCACTATTCGCTGCGCGTCGCGCAACCGCCCTCGCCCCCTACGCTGTTGAAGAAACTTTTTGTGCGTCACGAAAAGCCGTGTCAGCAAAGCGCCGTCCCAGCGACCGATGGCGTGACTATATGGCTACCGCAGGATTTGGGAAGCAGCGAGAATCCGCCCACCCTGAAGCGTTATAGAGCCCTGGCCTTGCAACAAGCGATGCGCGCCCAACGAGGCAGTGCAAACGCCCTGTCAGCCCTCGACAACCCGATGCAGCGCAGCGTCTATCTACTTCTCGAAGCTTGGGCGGCTGATGCGGATTTGATACGCCTGTTGCCGGGATTGGCGCCCTCGATCCATGACTTGCGCCAGCATGCCCTGGCGACCCGCCCGCCGCTTCACACCTTTCCCAGCCAGCGACAACCCCTGGAAAACTTCCTGCGTTTACTGCTGAACAATGAATGCGGCGCGCCTCTGGAAGAGTTGGCGACCCCCACCCACACCGCCGATTCGCTGCAACTGTCGGAAGCACTCGCGCAACGTCTCCTCCTCTGCGAAGAATCTCACGGGCTCGGCCCAGACAGGCTTCTCCTTGATGCCTGGACCGGCGACCTGCGCGAACCGTCGGCGGGTCAGGAAGTCTCGCCCCCGCCCGGTGAAGTCGACACCGACGATGCCCTGCCACGCAGTGCCCGCCTCACACGTCAGCCCACTGCGCGCGAGGCCTGTGCCGATGAGGACGACGATCAGGAACAAGGCCTATGGATGGTGCAACCCGCCGAACCGCTGGAAAAAGCCGAAGACCCCATGGGCATGCAGCGCCCGACCGACCGGGATACCGATACCCCTGCGGCTGATTTCGCTGAGTCTTTGTCCGAACTCAACGAAGCCCGGCTGGTGGTGACGGCAGGTCGCCCGAAAGAAGTGCTGCTGTCCCTCGACCCGCCACGGACCCGATTTCAGCACCGTGCACGGGACCTCGCAACCCACGCGATCAGCTATCCCGAATGGGATTATCACCACCAGGTGTACCGTGATCCGGGGGCGACCCTGCAACTGTGTCCTGTTCGGGAAGGCCCGCAGCAATGGGTCAAGCGAACCCTTGATGCTCATCGTCCGGTGCTGGATGCCATCCGTCGGCAATTCGAAAGTCTGCGGGCCCAACGCGTCAGGCTACGCAAACAATGGGACGGAGACGAAATCGATCTGGAAGCGTATATCGACGCTTGCGCCGAGGCCCGAGCTGGCCTGAGCATGCCGCAGGCGCTGTATCAGACCCAGCGTCGTGGCCGTCGCGACATGGCGATCATGTTGCTGATCGACGTCAGCGGCTCCACCGACAGCTGGCTGTCCTGCCATCGTCGGGTCATTGATGTCGAGCGCGAAGCGTTGCTGCTGGTCTGCCTGGCGCTAGAGAGCCTGGGCGAGCCTTATAGTGTGATGGCGTTTTCCGGCGAAGGGCCGCAGCGGGTCACGATCCGAACTCTGAAAACCTTCGATGAGCGTTACAGCCTTGAAGTCGGTCGGCGCATAGCGGCTCTCGAACCGGAACGCTACACCCGGGCCGGCGCCGCCCTGCGCCACGCCAGCACGTTGCTGATGCGCGAAGCTGCCACGCACCGTCTCTTATTGCTGATCTCCGATGGCAAACCCAACGATGTTGACCAGTATGAAGGCCGCTACGGCGTCGAAGACATGCGTCAGGCCGTAACCGAAGCCAAGCTCCAAGGCATCTATCCCTTCTGTTTGACTATCGATCGCCAGGCGGCGAACTACCTGCCAGCGGTATTCGGCTCGCGGCAATATGCCTTACTGCACAGACCCGAGTTGCTACCCAGTGTGCTGCTGGACTGGATCAAACGACTGGTATCAGCGTGAACGAGAGACGCCCGCCAAGGTTTTTTCATGGCAGGCGGTTTTCGGCTCATGACTGAAGTTTCCCGTCAGTGGGGAGATGACTTCATGACTGCGCCTTTTCCTGAATCCATTGGTTCCTCCTGAAGATAGGTCAGAAGGTGTAAACCTTATTCAGGACGAGGCACTGCGATGACGCGCACAGTAACTTCTAAACCTAAATCTTTGAATGCAGAGCAAGCTGTGTCGCGCAGGCCAGGCCGCGCAGTGCCTCGATGGCGCCTTTGGCATCAGCCAATACACCGAGGCCGGGTGCTCAATAACCGGGAGCAGGCCTCCACGACGCTGGATCCGACAGAAATCCAGAGCCAGATCAAAGGTTGCACGCATCAAGCCACAAGCCTTTACACCCACCAATGCCGTTGTCGAACTGAAGCAGGCCTCGATCATTGGCGAATAGTCTCTTGCATACCGAATGGAGGATGGTTGTTCATATTTCCGACAGCTTTCGAAATCTCACTGCACGGTCGACGCTGTTGACCATTTGGGATGCAGCATGAATCGTCAAAGGGTGCTGGGTAAAACCCGGTCTAGGCCGAATGTAGCCAGCCATTTCACGCGCGACCGTAAGCTGTTGATCCGTCCCTTGGGCGAGCAACGCGATAACCAGATTTTCCAGTGCAATCACACGAACACGAAGGTGAACCAACTCGGTATTTGATAATTCAGGAAACTCATTAATGCCTTGGGTGGGAAAAGCTTTTGATGTGTCTTCAGCGTCCCATCTCGAAAGCGTCATCTGAAGTTGTTGTGCAACAACCGACGATGGGGTCTTGTCTTTAGGCATAAGAGGACTCTCCAAAGAGAAGGCGAATTGTGGAGGTTCAAGCCATCACCAGCCTTTTGATCCCCTTCACGCCGGGCAACAACTCGGGTCTGGGCAACAAGGCGGATTGACGCGCGCCAAATACCGCAGGCAGATAGTTTGCTGCCTGCCGGTGGATGGTCAAACAGAAGGAATAGATGCCTTGTAAATCAGCTTCGGTGACTGCCTGGCGCATGTCTTCTACACCATAACGACCATTATGCTGATCGATATCATTAGGTTTGCCATCGGAAATCAACAATAGCAGACTATGACTGCTCACTTCGCGCATCGTAAGGTGCTGGCGTGGCTTATGGCGAACCCTGCCCCGGTGTAGCGTTCCGGTTCGAGTGCGGCAATGCGCAGTCCGACATCGTTGCCAGCCGCGAATGCTTGAGGCGCTCAGCGAGTACTCTGCCGTCTTCGACCACGATCGTCGGCCCGCCATCGAGCACACGGAAAAACCAGCGTGAGCGCTGTTTGACCAATGAGAAACCAATGTCAATGGCGTCAACGTGACAATGACCAAAACGGCGTTGGTCAACGAAAAATCATCGCCCAGCAACACCTGCTGAGCGGCCTCGCGGATCACCATCAATAACACTAGGTCGAAGGTAGTGAGTTGCGCCGGGGAGCGCCTGCCGACGATCTGAACAGAATCATCAACATCAGGTAAATGGTGTGGGACGGTCAAGAGCCCACGCCATATCGAGTTCTATCGTGTGGCAAACGACGACGTGATCGAAGTCGTCCGACTCCTGCATGACGCCCTAGAAGTGCAACTGCACCTGACCAACGACTGAACACCGACCTGGCTCAAGGGGTTAACTGGCCATGAACAGCGAAAGTCAGCCCCCTCTACATCTGAACCTGAGCGCCTAGCTGTCAGTCGACGGAGCAGTCAATTGAAGCGGGAGGTTCTGGGTCCGACCGGATGTTTGAGGCCCGCAACCAGAAACAAAATGCTCAACTTGCATACCACTTTCAATGCTGAGCAACCGCTTTTTAGGCATTTTTCATGACCAGGAGCCTAGCGATCAGCACCCTGGCCACATCATACAGAACGGGAGCATCCCAAGACCAATTTCAGGAAAGGTACTAAGCGAAATACGAGGCTGCTTGATCGCCTACACTCATGCACTTCAACGCAGTGTGGAAAAGCCAGAGTTGGCGCGAAGCCTTTCCTCACTCAATCAGTTCATCGAGATGAAAGAGCGAGCCGGCCGGGAGCGCGCGACATTGGGGGTGGTGTTCAACCAGAACCGTGTAGATTCAGAACTGCTCTCAACCTTCAGCCGAAACCTCGGCGAATTTTCAGCTTATGCTGAGGGCTTTCGCGGCAGTGCCGATGAGGCCTACGTCCGTCAACTGGACGATAAGATGGCGGCAGCCGACGCTATGGAAGTGGCTAGGCTTCAGCGACTGATTTTCGAAACGCCTATGGGCCACTCGCTCGACGTCCCAGCCGAGTCTTGGTTTAAGCTATCGACAGCCAGAATAGACCAGATGAGTGACGTCGAAAATGCGCTCAGCCTGCACATATGCAAGTTGGCCAATCAGGCGCACGACCACGCATATTTCGTGTTATGGGTTGTCCTAGGCTCGGTAGGCGGTGCAGTGGCGGCAGTGACCCTGCTGTCGTACTGCATCATCCGTAACATTAGGGCAGCAGTAGGCGAAGTCAATAACGTGCTGATCGCTCTTTCCGAAAGAGAACTCACCAGCCGCGCCACTTATGAGGGGCGGGATGAGTTCGGCACAATTGCCAACAACCTAAATCGCACGGCCACCGAGCTCAGTCAAATTATTCAAGAAATTGGAACCGCGACCGCGCAAGTGGCCACTGCAGCAGAAGAGTCTTCGGCTGTCACATTTCAGACCAGCCAGAGCCTTGAACGCCAACGCCAGGGAACGGAACTGGTGGTCACGGCCATCAATGAGATGAGCGCTACGGTTCGTGATGTTGCGCAGAGCACCGGCGATGCGGCAGCCCTGTCACAACAGGTGAGCCAAAGCACCGAAAAAGGCAGAAAAGAAATCGAGGCGACCGTCCGTGTCATCCAAGACCTGTCCGAGCAAGCGGATCAAACCGCCGCCATCGTTGTCGAGCTGAAAAATGAAAGTGATTCGATTTCCACTGTGCTAGACGTTATCCGTGGCATCGCCGAACAGACTAACCTGCTGACTCTGAACGCAGCCATCGAAGCTGCGCGGGCCGGCGACCATGGACGTGGTTTCGCGGTGGTCGCGACTGAAGTGCGTACGCTTGCTCAAAGAACCCAAGAGTCCACTGGAAACATCCAAGACATGATCACCAAACTGCAGGCTGGCTCGGATCGCGCCACCAGTTCGAAGCAGGAAACCTTGAGCAAGACGCGCACCGGTGCCTCCAATATCGAGCGCGCGGGGGAACTACTGGCGGAGATTGCCGTGGGCGTTTCGAGCATCAGCGACCGCAACATGCAGATCGCCACCGCTGCCGAGGAGCAAAGTGCCGTTGCGGAAGATATCAACCGAAATGTGATGGAAATCAACGATGTCGCTATTCAGGTCAGCGCCGGAGCTGATCAAACAGCAGCGACTAGCCCGGAGCTAGCCAGGTTGGCAGAACACCAACAAGTCATGGTGAGTCGTTTCAAAATGACTTGATATTCTTATGTACCCAGCTCGTTGGTGAATACTGATCTTTACTATTTTCTAACTCAAGCGCAGCGATAGGACGTCGCTGCGGAACCGGGAGCAAGCTCCCTCTCCCTAGAAAATAAATAGTAGATGAAGAACAGGACTTGCCGCTGTTGGACTCATATGGGACATAGCCGCTCGTCATAAAAACTGGACAAATAGGCCAGTTTGATTTTTCTGTCCTAGTATAAATTCAGGTTCGGCTGGAGAAGCCCCAATGTCGTTGGCTGAAGAACGCAAACCTGATCGCCGCAAGGAAACCCGGCTGTTCCTCTTCCTTGTCGTGTTCCTCTTTCCGCTGCTGTCGGTCGCCATCGTCGGCGGCTACGGTTTCCTCGTCTGGTTTTTCCAGATGCTGTATGGCCCTCCTGGCCCACCCCTCTGACCGGTGGCTTTTTCTTGAGGCTATTGGAGCCCGTTCATGGACGAAACCTTGCATATCGCCAGTCTTGTCGTACTTGCCCGACCGGAGATGTTCGACGCGGTCAAGGCCAACCTGCGCCTGCTCGATGGCCTGGAACTGCATCAGGAAAGTGCCGCCGGAAAACTGGTGGTAGTGCTTGAAGCCGTGCATGAAAGCCAGATCCTGCAACGCATCGACCAGATCAACAACCTGCCCGGCGTACTCAACGCGGCGTTGATCTATCACGAACTCCTCGAGCCCGAAGGAGACATCGAATGAGCATGACCCGCCGTGCATTCGTCAAGACCCAGGCCGCCGCCATTGCAGCCGCCGCTGCGGGCCTGCCGATCGTAACCTCTTCCAGCAACCTGGTAACCGAAGCGGATATGGTCACCCTGGACTGGAACAAGGCGCCCTGCCGGTTCTGTGGCACCGGGTGCAGCGTGATGGTCGCGACCCGGGATAACCGGGTGGTCGCCACCCATGGCGACGTGAAGGCCGAAGTCAATCGTGGGCTCAACTGCGTGAAAGGCTATTTTCTTTCAAAGATCATGTATGGCGTTGATCGCCTGACCCAGCCGCTGTTGCGCATGAAGAACGGTCAGTACGACAAGCAGGGAGAATTCCAGCCGGTCAGTTGGGAGCAAGCCTTCGACATCATGGAGCTGAAGTTCAAGCAAGCCCTGAAAAACAAGGGGCCGGAATCGGTCGGTATGTTCGGCTCCGGACAGTGGACGGTCTGGGAAGGCTACGCCGCCAATAAACTGATGAAGGCCGGCTTTCGCACCAACAACATCGACCCCAACGCCCGCCATTGCATGGCTTCGGCGGTGATGGGGTTCATGCGCACCTTTGGCGCCGATGAACCCATGGGTTGTTATGACGACATCGAAGCCACCGATGCCTTCGTGCTCTGGGGCTCGAACATGGCCGAGATGCACCCGGTGCTCTGGAGCCGGGTCACCGATCGCCGCCTGAGCCAGCCCCATGTGAAAGTGGCGGTGCTGTCCACCTTCGAACATCGCAGTTTCGAGTTGGCCGACATCCCCATGGTGTTCAAGCCGCAAACCGACCTGCTGATTCTTAACTACATCGCCAACCACATCATTGAAAGCGGCGCGGTGAACCAGGATTTCATCAGCAAGCACACTCGCTTTGCCCGGGGTGCCGACGACATCGGCTACGGCCTGCGTCCTGACGACCCACGGGAAACCAGCGCGAAGAATGCCGGCAAGGCCAACACCTGGACGGATATTGACTTCGAGGCGTACGCCGCCTTCGTCAAGCCTTACACGCTGGAGCGAACCGCCAGGGAGACGGGGGTTGCACCTGAGCGACTGAAAAGCCTGGCGCAGTTGTATGCCGACCCCAAGCGTAAGGTCGTGTCGTTCTGGACCATGGGGTTCAACCAGCACACGCGTGGCGTCTGGGCCAACAACCTGATCTACAACATCCACCTGCTTACCGGCAAGATCAGTGAGCCGGGCAATAGCCCGTTCTCGTTGACTGGTCAACCGTCGGCCTGTGGCACGGCACGTGAAGTGGGGACTTTTTCCCACCGACTACCGGCCGACCTGGTGGTCACCAATCCCAAGCATCGCGCCACCGCCGAGAAAATCTGGAAGCTGCCCGCCGGCACCATCCAGGAAAAGCCCGGCTTCCACGCGGTGGAACAGAGCCGCATGCTCAAGGACGGTGTGCTCAACGTGTGCTGGACCCAGGCCAGCAACAACATGCAGGCCGGACCGAACATCATGCAGGAAGTCCTGCCGGGTTGGCGCAACCCGGACAATTTCATGATTGTCTCCGACGTCTACCCCACCGTTTCCGCCCAGGCCGCCGACCTGATTCTGCCCAGCGCCATGTGGGTGGAGAAGGAAGGCGCCTTCGGTAACGCTGAACGACGCACGCAATTCTGGCATCAGTTGGTGACGGCACCGGGAGACGCCCGGTCGGACCTGTGGCAGTTGATGGAATTTTCCAAGCGCTTCACCACCGATGAAACCTGGCCCGCCGAATTGCTCGCCAAGGCACCTGAGCTCAAGGGCAAGACCCTCTTCGAGGTACTGTTCAAAAATGGCCAGGTGGACCAGTTCCCCGTCGAGCAGTTGGAAGCCGGCTACAAAAACGATGAAGCCAAGGCCTTTGGGTTTTACCCGCAGAAGGGGCTATTCGAGGAGTACGCCCAATTCGGTCGCGGCCATGGACATGACCTTGCCGCGTTTGACCGTTACCACAGTGAACGGGGCCTGCGCTGGCCGGTGGTGGATGGCAAGGAAACCCGCTGGCGTTATCGCGAGGGGCTGGACCCCTATGTGGAGAAAGGCAGCGAGGTGCAGTTCTATGGCTATCCGGACAAGAAGGCGATCATTTTCGCCCTCCCCTACGAACCGCCGGCCGAGGCACCGGATGCGGACTACCCGTTCTGGCTGAGCACCGGGCGCGTTCTTGAACACTGGCACACGGGCAGCATGACCCAGCGAGTCGAAGAACTCTACAAAGCCGTGCCGGATGCGCTGGTGTACATGCATCCCGAGGATGCCAAGGCCTTGAAAGCACGGCGCGGCAGTGAAGTGAAGCTGATCAGCCGACGCGGTGAGATCCGTGCGCGCATCGAAACCCGCGGGCGCAACAAGCCGCCTCAAGGATTGGTATTTGTGCCGTTTTTCGACGCCAACAAGCTGATCAACAAGGTCACGCTCGATGCCACCGACCCGATCTCCAAGCAAACCGACTACAAAAAGTGCGCGATACGCATCGAGTTGGTCAGCGTGGCCTGAGGAGAACCCTGATGCTTTTTCGAATGCTGCCCTTGTTTCTGCTTGCCGCGATTGGCGTGGTGATCGCGGCTGAAATCGACTACCCGCTCGACGCGCCAGCTCCGGATGGGCGTCGCCCCGGCGGCACTCTGTCCCAGAACATGCCCGCCCCGCCCATTACCGATGAAGAAAACAAAGACCTCAAACGCGAGCGTAATTACCCGGACCAGCCGCCGACCATTCCCCACACCATCCGTGGCTATCAGGTCGACGCGAACGGCAACAAGTGCCTGTCCTGTCACAGCCGTGCCAACAGCGCACGGACCCAGGCAACGATGATCAGCATCACCCACTACATGGACCGCGATGGCCAAGCGCTGGCGGCCGTCTCACCACGTCGGTACTTCTGCAACCAGTGCCATGTACCGCAGGCGGACGTGAAGCCTTTGGTGGGAAACAATTTCGAGACAATCGACAAACTGCTGCAAGACAACGCCAACGCCAACGCCACGAAGAAACCTTGAGGAGGCAACATGAAAGCACTGTTCGCCTTGCTCAAGGACTACTGGGGCGTCCTGCGTCGTCCGAGCCTGTATTACAGCCTGGGTTTCCTGACGCTTGGGGGCTTTATCGCCGGTATCGTTTTCTGGGGCGGCTTCAACACTGCCCTGGAGGCGACCAATACCGAGACGTTCTGCGTGTCCTGCCATGAAATGCGTGACAACGTGTTTGTCGAGCTCAAGGACACGATCCACTACACCAACCGCTCCGGCGTACGCGCCAGTTGTCCGGACTGTCACGTGCCACACGAGTGGACCCATAAGATCGCGCGCAAGATGCAGGCCTCCAAGGAGGTCTGGGGCAAGATTTTCGGCACCATCGACACCCGCGACAAATTCCTCGCCCTGCGACGTGAACTGGCCGAGCACGAATGGGCCCGACTCAAGGCCAACGACTCGCGAGAATGCCGCAATTGTCACAACTTCGAATTCATGGACTTCACCCGGCAAAGCAAGCGCGCCTCGAGCATGCACTCGACCTCACTGGCCAATGGCGAGGCAACCTGCATCGATTGCCACAAGGGCATTGCTCATAAGCTGCCTGACATGAGTGGGGTGAAAGGTTGGTAATCAAAGTGGTCGGGAGCCAATAGTCTTTTGTGAGAATGAATCCCCTCCATCGATATCAGTGCAAGGTGCTATTGGCAGCACGGTCACCGCCTCGATTTAAGCGATGGCGACTGAACTGTCCTGAAGGTGTCTGGACGGGGCTGACGCCACAAAGGGAAGCAAAACTAGATCCCGAGCGAAAGCAATCGCTGTTGTCTCCAGCTGTCGGTAGAAGCTGGGCGGCTGTCTCCTTTTCGATATACATCGCCCCAACAGATCCAGCAGCTACGCTTCACTTCTCTACCCCCTTTGTCTAAATTGATTTTAGGAAAAACGGGTTAGGTTCCTCCGAATTCGAATGCACACCAAGCCTTTGTCGCCCAGCCCGACCGATGGGCAACATAGTCGATGGCGCACGCTCTCCGGAGCAACAAGCAAAAGGATTTCGAAACCTACTTCGTCTGATAGGGTCGACGGAAATAGAGGGCGATAACGCCTCAGCCAGCGAAGGGCAAACTTGCGTGTACGGAGTACGGAACGTCCAGCGAACCTTTCGATTAGCCAGTCGGGGCGTTATGTAGTGGCTGGCTAACCTGGACGGCAGAATTCCCCTCTCCGGCCCTCCACTCATCCCGATGCATAGATAGGCTTAAGGGAGCACGCCGTGCCGCCGGTCAGTGCAATGGCGTAGAGGCGTGAGTCTATGGGCACAAAGTTAGCATTCAGATGTGTTGCACGCGATCGCTCTCAAGCCCGGCGACGGTAGACCGACGGTGTTGGCATAACCCGATTCAGCATTGCTTGAACCCCATCGCACGACGGCAACATCTTCGGGTGGTGCCGCGCGCCTCTCCCAAAAGCCGAGGATCTGCAGCACATCAACGCTAAAACGACGCTCAGGAGGTGTTTTGCAGGTTCAAAAGCTTGGCATTGCGCTCAAGGCGCCGCTGATCGCGGGGATCGATACCCTTCGCGACCAGCGCCCTGGCGATATCACGCAGAGCGCGAGCATCGCGTAGCGCTCGCTTATTCAACCGCCCTTTGTTTCCACCCCTTCCGCTGCTACGCTCTTGAGTCCTTGATTGGAGCCAAAACGATGCCCAGCGAATATTCACTTTCTGATGTTCTTGAGCGGCTATATCAAAATCAGCTCGCCTTGGAGGCTGCGGTGATGGAACTGACCTTGAAGGTAGAAAACCAAAGTGCAACAGATATTGGCGCCAACGTCCGAGGGGCACTTCACACGATCGGCGAGAACGCCGGACATATCAAACAGGGCTTGGCTAAGCTGAGAGCCCAGGGTCACTGATCAGCGGACCCAACGCGCCGGCGAGCTTGGCGGTTATCCTGCACAGCATAAAGGCTGGACTCGCCGAAGTCTCAGACTTCCCGCGCGTTGCGCGGCGACATCGTTAAGATACGGGGGCTCTCAACCTTTCGTTATAAGAAGCGGCGCACCTTGAGAATCTTGCCCGAAGCTACCTTATGCTTGGGCTTGGCCACTCGAATAACCTTGTGCTGACCATCGCCTACTGTCTCAACGAGCATGCCATCACGGACTTCCATCACACTGAATCCGGCCGCCAGCGTATTGATATAAGCCGCATGAATTGCGCCCTTCGCCATGGCTGGAATTTTATCTTCCAGCCGGCTCACCAGTTCATCATTCAACGGTTGGTTGGCGATCATAACGAGCTCCGCATCCAAGGCCAGCACGGAGCCAGCCATCGTGTCCCTGCTGCGATCTGGGACAAGCACCGTTCGTTCCTGGGGATGCACACGAGACCTATTGATCGTCGATGTTTCATCAGGCCCGTACCAAACTACCGCCAATGCCCCTGAAAAGCCCGCTGACATCAGCGTTGATCTTGAGATTGGGGAATGGCAATTCCTACCTCATAGAGCGAATTCGAGGGTCAATGTTTGGCCCTTTTGACTCAGCTTTTTCCCGCGATGATAACGACCCCAACCCGCTCTGCCAGATTGAGCACCGTGTCGAACACAGTCGAGTCGCCGGTCAAGCTGCGTGATGCCCCCTGCGGATGGAGTGCGCCGTCAGGAATCCGGTCACCAAAGAGCACCACCGCACGTGCCGAATCATCTTGTCGCGACACCCAAGACAGCCCTTGCGCATCTGGACACTGACGGTGGATTGCCTCGGCCCATTTGCGCGTCGCAGGATATTGATCTTTCTCAGTGTCGATCAATTGCTTGCGTGTGATGCCCAACTTACGCAGGGGCACGCTGGACAAATCCACCACGTGCAGCGGTTGGCTAACCTGGACGGCAGAATGCACCTGTCCATTTAGCTTGCCTTTGTCGAAGCTCTTGAAGCCAGCCGTATGGGGAACGTCGTGAAAGACAGTCTCCATCAAGGCGCACTCAACCGTCGTGCCGCCATACAAGGTAGGAATCGCCCGCCCCTGATCATCCTGGATCGGGCTGAAGCGTGCGTTGCCGTGTACACCGGGATTGAATTGATCAGGCTGATACTTATCCTGATGCACACGATGAAGCACATCGCCTTTGGCGATCACGGTGAAAGTGACGTGCAACGTAGCCGCAGGCGCTGGTGTGACGGACGCCGTCAAATCGGTGACAGGCGTCGCCCTACCCTCACTGGACTCGGTACGCTGCTTAGCCATGGACAATGCCCTGGATTTCATCCTGTGCGGCAGCAATCACCCGATCAGGCGCCGATGCCAGCAAGTCCTGGGGCCTTTTGCCGCCCAGAAAACTGTTATCTGAGCGGAACCAGTAAGCCATACCCCAGCCGTCCTTATGGCCAGCGAAAGCCTCAATAACTTTGGCTAATGCCTTGAACGGCCGATAGCCCGCATCCGGATCCAAGCCATAACCAGGGAAATAGTCGACCCCACCGTGACTGATGGCAAAGATTTGCCCCTGTTTTTTCCATTTGTTGGGCTGGGCACTCGGGTTGCGGGTACTCAACTGGGCCACCTGGGCGATGTCCGCGGCGGTCAGCCAATCACCGCTTTCCAAGACTGTTTTACGGGCTTGGACCAGCATTGCCGCTTCCTTGAGCAGGCGAGGCGACGGCGGCTTACGCGTCACAAACACCTCGGCCAGTCGCTCCAGCGACTTCGGATCCTGACGCTCCTGCAGCACCTCATACATTGAGGAGGCCACATTGGCGAAGTTTTCCGCCAACACCTCAAATACGCTGAGGTTGACCTGATCGAAGGACACGACCAGCACTCGGTCCGCATGCGAGCGGCTCAAGCTGGCCCGAGCCTCCTTAGGCGTACCGATCAAGGTGGAGACGCCCGATTGCTCTGTAACGCTCATGGAAATCCCCTCATCAGTTATCTGCGCTATTCAATCCTAGCATATCTTTGATAACCCCAGCCCTGGCCTAGCCTCCATTCATCCGGATGCATAGATAGGTTTGAGGGAGCGCGCCGTGCCGTCGCTCAGCGCATGGCGTTGAGGCGAGAAGCCCAAGGACACAACCTTGACATTCAGATGCTGCGAGCGAACTCGTTCAAGACATGCGTTGGAAACCGCAAGGAGCGGCATAGCAATGTGGCGCCGTCAGCAGACCACAATCTCATCACTGCAAACAATTCAGCGCACCACGAGATTGAAACTGCATGACGTCAACGCCTAAGGCCGCCCTGGAGGTGCTTTGACTCGATACTCATCACGCCCTACCGGGTACGAACTACTCCAAAGCCAAGAGCTTTTTAACTTCTGCGATGATGACATCTATGTCGAATGGCTTTGGCAACACCACATCAAACAAATCGGATCTCTGCATACCGATGTGTGCCTGAGCACCGCTCATTAAGATGATTGGCAAATGGTTGCTGGAAGGAAGAGCTCGCACAGCTGTGGCGAATTCTTGGCCGTCCATAACCGGCATCATGAAGTCGGTAAGAATCAAGGCTGGCCGCTCCCTTTCGAGCACCTCGAGTCCTTTCCGGCCATTGCTGGCTTTTACGACCATGAAGCCCTCATCCTCCAGCGCGAAGCTGAGAATGTCAGCGATCAAATATTCGTCGTCGACGACCAGAATGGTGGTAATTTTTTCAACCAGTTCAAAGACTTATGAAATTGAACCAGGCAAAGGCTCAGTCGCGACTGAAGGTTCATTTCTCAAAGCCTTTTTCAGGAAAACATCTTGATCACGAATGACCACCTCAAATCGCGAGGGGTCATAAGAACTATCTCGTACTTTAAGAATGGAAAGCGTCCTGCTTAGTTCAGAGCGACTCTCAAAGAAACGCATGAGCATCAGGTTATCGACGATGCTTGATAGGTCAGAGTTCGGTGAACTGACCTCGGAACCGAATAGGTCACGCATTTCCCATGAAGCGAATACCGTAACGCCCCTGGAGCGCAGCTCGTTCATTAGGGCGCTGTAGAAGTCTGTAATCCGTCCCGGATTTGTCGAAACGCGCGTCATGCCGCTCAGACTGTCGATGAACAGGCGCTTGATGCCCTTTTCTTTAACGATGCTCAACAGTCTTGAGCCGAGTCCATCCAACAAACCTTCAGTGGTGGGCTGCCAGACGATACTCAGCGCACCGCTTTCTTCCATGGCTTCAATGTCGATGCCCAGCGAGAGCCCTTTCAGTCGTAACCGCTGTGGACTTTCATAGAATCCAAAATGTAGGCCTGGGGCATCTGCCGTCGACTTAGCCAAAAACTTGAGACCCAGCGTCGTTTTACCGATCCCGGATGGCCCCATGACCAGAGACACACTAGAGCTGTGTAGGCCCCCGCCCAATATGTCATCCAGTGAATCAATCCCACTGGCGATACGCGTCATGTCTGCACTGTCGGACGACGAAGGACGACTGTACAAGCTTTCCAGGCGCGGGTAGACAACTAAGCCGTCATCATTGATTTCGCACTCGTGGAGGCCGGTCAATGCGCTGCTGCCTCGCGTCTTGCGTAGTTGAATACGACGTACCGAACGAGAACCGAATAGCTCTTCTCCCATTTCGATCACACCATCGACCATCGTGTGCTCTGGACTACCATCGTCAAGCCGCGAACTGGTGAGGAACAATACGGTACAACCAGCGAACGCTGCGTGGCCTTGCAGCTCTAAGATGAATTTCTTGGTATCGATAGGCGAGTCGGCCTTCGAGCGTGCATTGAGCAAACCATCGACGATCATGACGGTAGCCTTCTGCCGACTGATCTCACGCCGAAGCAATTTTACTACTTCATCCAAACCTTCGTTTTCCAGCGTATCAAATGCGCTGACGAACTGGATTTCAGCCCCAACTTTGGATGAGTCGAAAAAGCTCAAAGTAGAGAGAAACTGAAACAGACGATCATGTGACTCGGCCAGCAAGGTGGCGACTAAAACACGACCTCCATTGCGTACGTGATGGAATCCAAGCTGGTTGGCTAGGATAGTCTTGCCTGAACCTGGGCGGCCTTGGACTATGTATGAAGCACCCTCGACCAGCCCTCCATTAAGCAGAGCGTCGAGCCCGTCGATTCCGCTTTGAAGGCGTTTTAGCTTTTCCACAATGTGACCCTGATCTGAAAAACAGGCTTTTTTAGCCGGATGAACGAAATGCTACCGCCATTCCTAATTCGAGGCTATTCAGGTTGAGTAGAAAGTTGACGAGGAAGATCGTTCGCTTTGGGTGCTAAGTAACCACCCAAAAGCGAACGCTTCCGGTCCTAAGCTGCCAGTCGATGCAGCTTTTCGCCTAGCCTTCGCTAGGATTGGCTTGTCTCAGACATGGCCGATGAACGGGCGAGTTCTCGGCGGCATAAAATGACGTTAACGAGGCTCCAGCCACCTATAGTGCTAGCTGTATTTCTGACTTATCCTCTGATCCCTACAATCCCGAGGCTGCATCATGGATAGACTAAGTAGGGCCGAAATAGAAGATGCCCTGGGCCGCTTACTGCCTGGTAGCACGGTCAAATGTATCTTGTGCGCTGACGGTACTGCCTCACTTACGGTAACCGGTGAGACCGGGGAGTCATTTGCAGTTGTGGGATTGGTGAGAAGCGACTATCGAGGTGAAGCTGGATTAAAAATCCTCGCGAAACATATCTTTGGAGATATTCAGCTAGCCCGACAGGGCTTGAAAACCCACAGAGCGCAGCCGCTCGACAATCTCAACAATCAATCCAGCATGACCATCCCGCTGCGACACAAAGTCCGCCACTAGACGGGTTTCTGTTTGATCTTTTTCGCTAAACTCGTGTACGAAACTTCCGCGATGGATCGGGCGTAGAACGCTACAGCTTCCTCAGCAAGCCCGCGCCATTCAATGTTAAGCGCATGCGGACAATTCGACGCAGTGACTATGACGCCCTCGCTAAGCAGGCTGAGCGCGAGCTGCTGGAATGCTTCGGCGACCTGAAGATTATGCCCTGATTTCCCGCCGCATCACATGGTCTAAGTAATCTCCAGGGGGCCACGTTGAGGATTTGTAGGCATCAAGCCTTGCGATAAATACCCAGTCGAGCCGTAGATGGAAGGGGTAACAGCTTCGTCGACGTGAGAGTCATGGCCCTCCCTACACCGAACGCTAGCGCTGTACTCATAGACTCCCCCGGCCGCTCCTTATAGTACTCCTCAAAAAGCATCGAACCTTCTCCGTCGTAGGCACCAACAAACAATTGAACCGCCCCAGCGCGGGAAGTCCGCACCTGCACATCAATCTGCCCCCCGTCTGAGAGCAAGCCATCGTGACAACGATTGTGAAGCTCGCTATCGGACCATTCCCAAAACACTCGCCTTCGTTGTTTTAAATACATCTGTCGTGGCCTTGGGGAATTATTTTTATCTTTTACTCCTTATTTAATCTGAAAAGTAAAGAAATCGAACTTTTTATTGAACTATAATCGCGCGGCGCGGTATTAGCAGGCCCGTGCCTCTTCTTACCAGCTTGCCGGTGAACCGGGCGAGAATGTCGATAAAAAATCTGCTGCGCGATGCTGCGATTGGCGCCAAGTTCGGCTTTAGAGAGCGAATTCGAGGGGCGCTGCTCGGTCATTTTTGACTCAGTTTTCCCCGCGATGATGACGTCCGATCAGGTCCGCCAAATCTAGCACCGTGTCGAACACACTCGAATCCTCAGTCAAGCTGCGCGATGCCCCCTGCGGATGGAGCGCACTCTCAGGAATCCGGTCACCGAAAAGCACCACCGCACGTGCAGAGTCATCTTGTCGCGACACCCAAGACAGCCCTCGTACATCAAGGTATTGACGGCGGATCACCTCTGCCCATTTGCGAGCCGCGGGGTATTGATCTGTCTCAGAGTCGATAAATTGCTTGCGAGTGACGCCTAGCTTACCCAGGGGCACGCCGGACAAATCAGCCAAGTGCAGTGGCTGCACCTGACCCGCCCTCCACTCATCCCGATGCATAGATAGGGTTAAAGGAGCACGCCCTGCCGTCGGACAGTGCAATGGCGTAGAGGCGAGAAGAAGGACACGAAGTTAGCATTCAGATGTGTTGCACGCGGTCTCTCTCAAGCCCAGCGACGGTGGAACGAGAGTTGGCATAACCCGATTGTATGCGTCCGGCAAAGTCATCTAGCATAAGTTTGCCAGCTCGGCGAAACCTCAGGAACTCAGTCCCAAAGAGGCTGCATGCTAGGTCTGGTATAACCCCAAACGCGTGGCACTCCATCCTCTAGAGAAAAGGGAAGGTTGTGCTTTCTTAGCGTGGAGAGTAGCCAATCCAGTGAAACCGCTCTGAGTTCGATCCACTCAATTTCTGCTACCGGATGGATGTGGTAATGCCATTCTCGCTCCCAATCTGTGCAGTAATCGCTTGGAGCTAAGGTACTGTGCAATCTGAACTCTGGCTTCATTTGCGGGGCGTTAATCATTGCGTTGATCAGCTCAGCCCATCTGGTGTTGTTCATGACGGGAAAAATGATGCCCGCAGTCAGCAGCCTGCGAATTTTCGCTTTTGTAATCTCGTCGAGTTCAGGCAGCTGATACATAAGATTCGCGCAATTGTATGAAGTGAGAACAGTCTAACCCAACACACATTGCGTGATTAAACGGGCGCCCACCTGTGTGGCAGCAACTCAGTAATCTCACTCATCCGCTGCGTCGGCAGGCGATTGAGGACATCTTTCAAGTACGCATACGGATCATGTCCATTGAGACTTGCCGACTGGATCAAACTCATGATCGCAGCTGCACGTTTACCGCTGCGTAAAGAGCCCGCGAACAACCAGTTCGAACGCCCAAGTGGCCAAGGCCGGATTTGGTTTTCGCACCAATTATTGTCAATTGGGACGGCCCCATCATCGAGATAGCGCGTCAGCGCTATCCAGCGTTTGAGGCTGTAATCCAAAGCCTTGGCAATGGCCGATCCCTCAGGTACAAGCTGCCTCTGGGCGATCATCCAGGTATGAAGTACGTCGATGATTGGCGCTGCTTTCTCTCGCCGTATTCGCTGCCGATCGCCCGGTTCCAGCTCGCGGACTTCTCGCTCAACTTCGTATAAAGCTGCGATGTAGTGCAATGCCTTTTCGGCGATCTGGCTCTTGTTGGTCGCGTGCAAGTCGAAGAACTTGCGTCGTGCATGGGCCATGCAGCCGATCTCCGTAACACCCAGTTCAAATCCTGCTTTGTAGCCAGCGAAGTCATCGCACACCAGCTTCCCGTTCCAGTGGCCGAGGAAGTTCCGGGCATGTTCGCCAGCACGGCTCTGACTGAAGTCATAAATGACGGCCGCCAGATCGGAGAACTGGCTGGTGGCATAAGCCCAGACATAAGCGCGATGAGTTTTCTTCGCGCCTGGCGTCAGCATTTGTACCGGGGTTTCGTCGGCGTGGACGACACCATGCGTCAGCACGGCTTCACGCAGCGCGTCCACCAGCGGCTGCAATTGCACGCCGCAGTTGCCCACCCATTGCGCCAAGGTCGAGCGAGCAATAGGTAGTCCGGCGCGGCCGAAGATTTTCTCCTGCCGATACAGCGGCAGATGGTCGGCAAACTTGGCCACCATGACGTGGGCCAGCAGGCCCGCTGTCGGTATGCCTTTGTCGATAACATGCGCCGGTACCGGCGCCTGGATCAGCGTTTCGCATTGTTCGCAGGCCCATTTCCCACGGATGTGGCGCTCGACCGTGAACACGCCGGGCGTGTAGTCGAGCTTTTCGCTGGCATCTTCGCCGATGCGTTTTAAGGCGCAGCCGCACTGGCAGTGGCTGTTTTCCGGTTCGTGATGGATCAACGTGCGAGGGAACTGCGATGGCAGCGCAGCGCGCTTGGGCTGCTGGCGAACTTTGGCTTCGACTGCTGCTGGTTGCAGCGCCTCAAGTTCGGCTTCGATAGCCGCGATATCGGTGTCGATCAAGTCGTCGAGCAAGCTGGCTTGATCCGAACTTAGCTGCTCGCTACGCTTGGCAAATTTGAAGCGTTTGAGCAACGCGATCTCGTGGGCCAGCTTCTCGTTGACCGACTTGTGATGGGTAATTTGCTTGTCCATCGTCTCGACACGCTGGATCAACTGCGCCGCCAAGGCACGCAGTTCTTCAGGGTTTAATTGATCGAGATTCGGATGCGAAGTCATGCCGCCGATTTTGCCAGAGAGGGCTAATGGCGGCGATAGACTGATGGGCCAATTGCGCTGGCAAGCGCGCCATGGCGGGTGTTAAAGCGTCGAGATAATTCCGCCTGCACCGACGCGTTGCCAAGGTAAACCGAGTACCAGGGCCTGAAGTTGCTCGGCATCCAACTCAACTTCGGAGCCGTGGCGCACACTAGGCCAAAAGAAGCGCCCTTGATTCAAGCGCCGGGCTGCAAGCCAAATCCCTACACCGTCATGCACCAACACTTTCACGCGATTGGCGCGGCGGTTGGCGAACAGATAAGCACAGTGCGGCTTCGCCGCACCGAACACCGCCACGACCCGCGCGAGTGCGGTTTCAGTGCCGGCGCGCATGTCCATGGGCTCGGTGGCGAGCCAGATGAAGTCGATGCGGATCATCGCAGCAGGTCTCGCAGGAAAGCAGAACACGCCGCTGCGTTTTCTGCCGGCCAACTCACCACGACTACGCCTTTTGAATGAGGCACTTCAATCCTAATCGTGGCAGGAAGGGCTTGATGCACCGCTGCCGATGGCGATGCCTTGATCGGGATGAAGGCGGTTTGCAACGCCAGAGTTTTCTGCGCATGCACCCGAATCCATTTATGGACGAGGTTGGCATTGAGGTTGTGGGTCAAAGCGACATTGGCAATCGAGATGTCAGGCTGTGCGCACTCGGCAATGACCTGGGCCTTGAAGGACTTGGAATAGGAACGACGTTCTTGTGACATGGGCGTCCGCTTAAAAAGGCTAGAAATGGTGTCCACTTAAATTTAGGTGGACACCATCGCCTCAAGCGACGGTGTCAGGAAGGTGTATTGCCCGGACGGTTACACCCGATTCAGCATTGCTTGAACCTCAGTGCTCGACGGCAAAATCTTCGGGTGGCACCTCTCTCCCAAGGACCGAGGATTTGCAGCACATCAACGCTAAAACGACGTTCAGGAGGTGCTTTGCAGGCCCAACAGCTTGGCATTGCGCTCAAGGCGTCGCTGATCGCGGGGATCGATACCCTTCGCGACCAGCGCCCTGGCGATATCACGCAGAGCGCGAGCATCGCGCAGACCTATTTCAGGATAAGTACCGAGCGAAATACGAGGCTGCTTGCCCGCCCAGGAAAAGCGGAAGTGCCAGCTCTTGGTGCCTTTCGTATTCACGAAAAGTGCGAGGCCATCAAAGTCAGGAAGGGTATAGTTTTTGGCGCGAGGTTTGGCGTGCCGGATCGCCGTATTGGTAAGGACCATCGTATTAACTCCCTCATGTGAAATGAAGGTGTGTTGTACAGTTTTCAGAGTACCAAGCTGCTCAAAAAACTGATTTACCAAGCGTCGAATTGATGTACTAAAAAATGTACTAAAAAATCGTGGATGCTAATGTATCAGAGTAGACTTTACTGGAACGAAAAAAGAGGCCGAGGCCTCTTTTTTTGACTTCTAAATACTTCAATGGAAGTCTATAGAAAAATAATTGGAGCGGGAAACGAGACTCGTATCTGGTGTCCGACTCGTTGAAATATAAGGGGTTTCTTTTCTTTGCTGGGCAGGAGAAGACTTGATTCTGGACTTGTTTTTAAACTGTATCAAGAGCAAAAGTAGTCGCAATTCCAAGCCAAGCTGTCGAGATCTATTGACAGCCAATCGGGGGGAGCAGTCATTCAACCAATGACCTCTATTTCGCTGGATTGGCTCGGAGCTACATACCGCCGAAAAAAGTGCGGCCCCACACCCTCCAACCTTCACGTTGACAGTCGACCGCTTAAACAAGAGCGTTTTCGGTGATTGAATGCTTCTCTCGTGCTGTCTGACAGTTGCGCCGATCGACTGGCCCGATTATATCGAAATATGTCCTTCAGGCCACTATTGTGATACGACGCAGTAGGCAAGAATGCGGTTCTCTACAGATTAATAGGATCAAATCCAATGATTTTCAGAAAACTGCCCCTGGCACTCAGCTTCGCTTGCGCTACTGCCAGCACATGGGCATTCGCCAATACAGATATCTCGCCCGCACCGATCACGACCCAAAAAGTGGATTTTCAGCAAATTCGTAACGCAACAGTGAAAATCACCTACGGCGACACAACGTTTCTGATCGATCCGATGCTCGCGAAAAAGGGAACCTATCCTGGTTTTGAAAATACGTACCGAAGCGATCTCCGCAACCCAATGGTCGATCTCACCGAATCACCTACCGAAGTAATCACTGGCGTGGATGCTGTCATCCTCACACACACGCATCTTGACCATTGGGACGATGCCGCACAGAAAGCGCTGCCTAAGGAAATCCCTCTATTCACTCAAGATGAGGACGATGCGAAACTGGTTCGTTCCCAAGGCTTTAAAAATGTGCACGTACTGACTGGCGAAGCTGAGTTTGGCGGAGTCAAAATCACTAAGGCAGGTGGTCAGCACGGCACCGATGAGATGTATGCCGTGCCTCCCCTCGCGAAACTTCTGGGCGAGGCAATGGGCGTTGTGTTTCAAGCCCCAGGCTACAAAACTCTTTACCTTGCCGGCGACACCATCTGGCGAAAGGAAGTAGATCAGACCATTCAAAAATATCAGCCCGAAGTTATCGTACTTAATACCGGGAAGGCGAAGGTGAATGGGTTCGATAGCGCAATCATCATGGGCGAGGACGACGTCCTACACGCATCCCAAGCGGCAAAAAACGCGAAGATAGTCGCCGTGCATATGAATGCTATTAACCACACCTCGCTAACACGTGAAGCGCTGCGCATTTACGTCAAGAAGCAAGGTATCGAAAGTCGCGTCGACATTCCAGAAGACGGTGCTTCGCTGGAATTTTGACTTAAACCTTCCAGGGGCGGGGTAATAGTTCTTTACTCCCGATCCCAGCTTAATCTCCAAATTATTGGACAATCGACGGGAGACCGTTCATGAAACGAGGTCTTGTAGTGGTTGACCTACAAAACGAATATCTACCTACCGGCAAATCACCGCCAAGTACCATTCTTCGAAATTGAACTGCACTTCCTGCTAGATCAACCCCACTCTGGTAGCCTGCTTGAAAGTATTTTTGCACTAAGCCACTTTGCAGCGCGCCTTCGGCCAGGAGCAATTTATTAGCAGAACTTTTGAGAAGTTCCTGAGCCTCAGCACTGGCCAAATCCGTATTTTTGTTGGTTCTGTATATAGATATAGAAACTAATAAAAGCACTATCAAGCCGAGACATGCACCCACCATTACAAGCATGCGAAACTTAATTGAATCCCTGAGCAAGATCATCGCATATCCTCGAAATTAGTACGGAGACCACATCAAGAGATGCAAAGTCGATCCGCGCTGATCGCTTCCATTATTTTTCAGTGAGCAATACGAAAAGACCTCATGGCCAAGAGAACAAGAGTTTGCTCCCAACGAATCATGAAGTCCTCAACGCTCTAAATCTTCCTAAACTTTATTCAGTCAAGAACATTAGCAAGCTACATGGATAGGCCCTGAGTGACTTGAAAACCCTCAAGGCCTGCGGTACCTACTCAATAGGCTCGTAAGGAAGCCCCACGTAATTTTCTGCAATCGTCCGGCGTCCAGCCTCAGAACGGACAAAGTAGTCGAGCTCGGCCTGCTTTATTCGCTGCCCAAAATCATCATTACCAGGGAAACGATGCAGTATTGAAGTCATCCACCACGAGAAGCGCACGGCCTTCCAGATTCGGCGCAGACAAACTTCAGAATAGCGTTCGAGAAGATCCGTACGCCCCTCTTGGTAAACCTTAACAAGAATGCGACTGAGTGTGCTCACATCGCTGGCCGCAAGGTTAAGGCCTTTTGCACCGGTTGGAGGCACAATATGCGCCGCATCACCCAGTAGAAAAAGGCTCCCGTACTGCATAGGCTCGACAACGAAACTCCGAAGTGGAGCAATACTCTTTTCAATGGATGGGCCAGTCATGAGCCGGTGAGCTATTTCTGTAGGGAGCCGTTTTTTCAGTTCCTGCCAGAAACGATCATCAGACCATGCTTCGACTTTCTCATCGGTAGATACCTGAATGTAATAGCGGGTACGCGTAGGCGACCGCATGCTGCATAAAGCGAAACCGCGCTCATGGCTGGCATAGATGAGTTCCTCACTCACAGGAGGTGTATCCGCTAACACCCCCAACCAACCGAATGGGTAGACACGTTCAAACTCCTTGAGAACCCCTTCCGGGATTGTCTTGCGCGACACGCCATGAAACCCATCACAGCCTGCGATGTAGTCACAGTCCAAGCGAACAGTCGATCCATCATGATCAAAGGTAATGTAAGGCGCCAGTGATTTCATATCTTGCGGTTGTACGTTCGTGGCGCTGTAGTAAGTAATACCTCCGCTGGAGCTTCTAGCCTCCATTAGATCGCGAGTGACTTCGGTCTGACCGTAAACCATTACCGTTTTACCGTTGGTCAAACCTCTCAAGTCTATATGCTCACAACGCCCATCGAACGCCAAGTCAAATCCGTCATGAACAAGACCTTCGCGATCCATTCGCTCAGCAACACCCGCCTGTCGCAGCAAATCTACAGTCCCTTGCTCAAGCACGCCGGCACGGATACGCCCCAGTACATAATTAGGGCTCTGCCGTTCGATGATGACATTATCAATACCAGCCTTTAGGAGCAGTTGACCAAGCAGTAGACCAGAAGGGCCAGCGCCGATAATTGCAACTTTTGTTCTCATCGTTTTCGTCCTAAACGGGTGAATGCCACCATGGCGATTCTTTGTAATTTTCAGCTAAGTCGAATGCTTTATGCCGCAACTGACACAAAGCCAAACTACTAACCCACGCATGCGATTATTGGCGAAGGGATCTAGAAGGAAGTTCCTACGATGAGCTGTACGTACGTATTGATGTCATCACCACCTAACTGCGAACCTCCTTGGCTGGCAGCTTTCTCCGGCTTATACAATCCCAACACCGGACTGACGAAAATATGATCAGTTATCGCTACCTCGGCATATATGTCGAACTCCCTTCCGCCGAGGTTCGCTAGGCTACGATCAACCGGATCAAAATCGAAGTAAAGCGCTCCTAACGTAAGGTTTTCACGTGGAGTGACCTTCAAACCGACATGATGGACGCGCGTATTACTGTTGAAAGGGCCTGCATAGTTAGAGGCCACTTCACCCTGAAACCATGTGCCATACCCACGGCTATTGCCATAGAACAATGGGTCGAATGATTCAGAGAAGCGACTATAACGATAAGTGGCTATGGGCGACCATGGGATAGCTGCAAAAGTCCAACTGCCCTCAAGATACCAGGCGTTCTCTCGACCACTGTCTCGGGATTGAGTGGCATATTCGACCGCAAGATTTAAATTCTGGACTCCTAGAGAGCCTGCTCCCCGTAGACTGACGGTTTGCATACCGTCACGCTCTGATTGGAACGGGGTTGCAAAACGCTCATTGACATCGAGACCTTTGATGTACGTGAGACCCAAAGCTCCCTCATCGGCCACATGCTCTAAAGTAGCCACAGCTAACTTGGTTTCTGCTTGGGCTCGATTATTTGAGCCCAGCCACATGAGGTCTCCCCTCCACCCCTTTTCCCCACCCACACGAAGCACAGCTGTCTTATCAAACGCCTTACGAGCAGCTAAATAATAAGCGCCGCCCCGATCATAGTTATCACCGAGATCGACATCGCCCAGGCTAAGTGCATCACCTTTAATTAAGAATCCGTCCCCAACAATCACTTCCTGGCGACCGGTGGAAATCTCAATACCATTTTCGCCAAGGCTAGGAAAAATGCTTCCTGAGCGCCAACCAAGATAGGCATCTTCAACCGCGGTCCGCCGCTCAGTGCCTTCCGTGAAGCCTGCTGCATCGCCGTCACCCCACGTCCCTGAACTCAGAAGGCTAAAAGCGCCATACACACTTGCTTTGCCCTCAAGTTCGCTGCTTCCATTTAGCCCATACTTGACAAAGCCTTCTCGCCAGTTCGAAGAGTCAGAATCCCGCGTCCCAGTCGTGGCGTAATTTTCGTCACTGTGCATCGCGGCAAATACGGCCTCGACCTTAGCATTAAGTACCTGGCCGCCCTGATTGTAGAGTTCGTAAGCCCGGGACTCTAGCGGAAGAGCCAATGCACCTACGGCTAAAGCGACCGAGGCATATCCACATTTCTTAGCTTCATATTTAAACGACATAACGAACCCCTTATCTTATATTTATTATTGGATTTTACGCTAGAGAATTACTGCAACATTCAAAAACAAATATTCCCACAGTACGACTCGATACTTTTTCCCACACAGTCAGCCATAAATTCACCTTCGGGCAGACTGATTTTTTGGGCGTAGCGGTCTTCTTGGCAATGGCGTTTTGCTGATCGAATGATCGCCAGTTAAGATTAAGTCGCGCACACGCGCAGATGCAGATTAAGCATACGTATCTCATGAGCTGTGCCTAATTCGCGCGTGACTACGTGCCATCGAGCAAACGTCGGTTCAATCACCGGCTATGATCGAACGATCAGCGTTTGAGGATTGCCAGCCTGAACCGCTGGGAGAAAAATCGGGGTTACCAATAACAATTCAAATCCCGTGTTCAGGGGAGGCCTGTATGCAAAGTGAGCCAACACAGCCTGGGCTCAAGCCCAAGTCTTTAGGTGTCTCCGACATCGTCTTTTTTGTAATTGCAGCTGCGGCGCCGCTCGGCGCTACGCTTGGTGCTGGCCCTGTGGTTTTCGCCATGGGAGGCACAGGCGCTCCCGGCATCTATCTGATCGCCTCGCTCGTATTGCTGCTGTTTGCAATTGGATTTGCAGCGATGAGTCGCCATGTGATCAGTGCAGGAGGCTTCGCCGAGCTAGTGACTCACGGATTAGGGCGAGCGGCTGGCAACGCAGCTGGTGGAATTGCGCTGCTTGCGTATATCACCATGTTGACTGGCATTTACGGACAATTCGCTGCCTTTGGGGCAGACCTTGCTATGTCGATTGCGGGATTGCAGGTGGACTGGCGCGTCGTAGCTCTCCTTATCATCGGACTGGTAGGAATCTTCGGCTACATGGACGTTAAGGTGTCAGCCAAGGTGTTAGGCGTGCTGATGATCTTCGAGATCCTGATCTTGCTTGTCTTTGACGTCGCGGTCATAGCCCAAACGAATGCAGAGAGCTTCACTTGGAATGGCTTCATGCCCTCTCAGATATTCACTCCTGGTCTCGGGGTGGCATTGATGTTCGCGTTTTGTTGCTTTGTAGGGTTCGAGTCCACAACCATTTACGGAGAAGAAGCTAAGAACCCAAGTCGCACCGTTCCCCTTGCTACGTATGTAGCTATCGCCATTATCGGTATCTTTTACACGCTTACAACTTGGTGCCTCGGCCTGGCTTATGCAAATAGTGACGTCCAAAGTGTTGCCGGCGCAGACATGATCAATTTTGTGTTTAATGCCAACACACAGTACGTAGGCCCCCTTTCCACAGAAGTCATGAAAATTCTGGTAGTCACGAGCGTGTTTGCGGTCTTGCTCTCCTTCCACAACGCTCTCAGTCGCTACCTTTTCGCACTGGCTCGCAACCATTTCGTACCTCGACAGCTCAGCCGAGTACATCCCAAACACGCAAGTCCGCACGTCGCTAGCGTTGTGCTTTCAATCACAACCCTTGTTGCAGTGGGATTATTTATGGTCACCAATGCCGACCCAATCCAGCATCTCTATCTGTGGATGGTTGGGCTTGGCACCCTCGCCGTTCTCGCCCTACAAACCCTAGGTGCTGCCGCAGTCGTCGGATTCACTCTCAAGACTCAAAAGTGCAGCAGGTGGCAAGGGATAATCGCCCCAACGCTAGGTGGATGCGGATTGGCAACTGCTGTTTTTCTCGCCGTGGCGAATTTTGACGAGCTGACTGGCGCTAAGGAAGGTATCGCAACTCTGCTGCCTTGGCTCGTTGTGATAGCGGCATTGGCAGGAGTTATTAACGGACTTAGGGCCAAAGAGAAATTTCCTGTCACACCAGTAGTTTCGTAGAACGGCAACCTTCCAACTATTTAAATTGAACAACAGTTACAGATGATTCCTTACTCGCGGAGTCATCTCGTGAAGGCTGCGACGCAAAATTAATTCCACGTCGCCAATAAATTCGGAGAATAACTTGAACAATCATCAACCTTATAGCGACTTCAATCTGCAGCTAATAGGAGGCGTTTGGCGGGAAGGTCGGACAGGACGATCAATGACTGTTAGCGATCCTTTCACCCAGCAGACTCTGCTCGAAATCCCTTTGGCCAACAAGGAAGACTTGAACGAAGCTTATGCAAGAGCTAAAACAGCCCAGCCTGCTTGGGCGGCCATGGGGCCGTCCGCGCGAGCCGGAGTGCTGCTAAGAGCAGCTCAGATTTTTGATAAGCGCCACGACGAGTTGGTTAATTGGATCATTTCGGAATCAGGAAGTACGCGCATAAAAGCCGAGATTGAATGGGCGTCAGCGAAAGCTATCACTTTGGAAGCTGCTTCCTTTCCAAGCCGGGTTCATGGTCGCATCGTGGAGTCCGATGTGCCGAACAAGGAAAGCCGAGTATATCGACGCCCGCTCGGCGTAGTTGGCGTGATTAGTCCATGGAACTTTCCATTCCATCTCACCCAGCGATCGCTCGCCCCGGCATTGGCACTCGGTAACGCCGTAGTTGTGAAACCTGCCAGCGATACTCCAGTAACCGGAGGCTTGCTGCTTGCACGCATCTTTGAAGAGGCCGGGTTGCCAGAGGGTGTGCTCAGTGTAGTGGTAGGGGCGGGCTCGGAGATTGGAGACGACTTCGTGCTACATCCAATACCGAGCTTTATATCCTTCACTGGGTCCACGCCGATTGGCCAGAATATAGCCCGCCAGGCAAGCAGCGGCGACTACTTGAAACATGTCGCGTTGGAACTAGGCGGTAACAACCCCTTTGTGGTGCTCGCTGATGCGGATCTCCAGCAAGCAGTTCATGCGGCTGTTGTTGGCAAATTTCTGCATCAGGGTCAAATCTGCATGGCCATCAATAGGATTATCGTGGAGGAGCCGATTTACGACTCATTCGTTTCCCTGTTTATCCAGCGCGTGAGCCATTTGGTAATCGGTGATCCTAAAAATTCGGCAACCTCGGTTGGGCCCGTCATCAACCGGAAACAGTTTGACGGATTGGTACGCAAGATCGAACAAGCGAAGTCAGAAGGCGCAACGTTGGCTTACGCTGGCGAATCTGCAGGACTGGTATTTGCGCCGCACGTTTTCACTGAGGTGACATCCGATATGGAGCTGGCCTACGAAGAAATTTTCGGGCCTATTGCAGGAATAATGCGCGCGAGGGATGCCGATCACGCATTAGAACTGGCTAACGCTACTCGTTTTGGACTTTCCGCTGCGGTCTTCTCAGGTGACATTGACCGCGGCGTCCATTTCGCGAGGCAAATCCATTCTGGCATGGCCCATGTGAACGACATGCCTGTGGCAGATGCCCCTAACGTCCCATTTGGTGGGGAAAAGAACTCAGGCCTCGGAAGATTCAATGGCGACTGGGCAATCGATGAGTTCACCACCACTCAATGGGTGTCTGTCCAGCGGAAACCACGCCATTACCCCTTCTGAGAATCCCCTCCAGTTGATTGACTGGAGGGCCAGAACAACACACTCCTGGGGGGCGCGAGCGGCTAAGCAACTTCGAAGCGACGAGCCTCAGGAATACATGAAAGAGAGTTTTCAAGGGTTTCTGTCACACAGCGTCGCAGCGATCTAACAGCTGGCGACCTGTTGCCAGCAAGTGTCGCCAAAGCCAACGAGCTCCTTGGCGCGTCAGCCAATGGCACATACCGCACGCCCGGGTGACTGAACAAGCGTGTGGCGGTAAGTGGGAAGGTATCAAACGCGCCACCATAGGCGACCGCAGCCAAACTCTCTGGAATCGATTGGACATACGCGCCAATCCGGCTAGCCTCCTGCCGCTCTGAGCCCAAACTCCAGTAAGCGGCCCATTCAGTCGGGGCTCCCTCTCCCGCTACTGCAAACGGTTGCTCGATCAGATCTGAGATTGTAAGGATCGAGGCCTGCGCCATTTCGTGGCTGGCCGGTACGGCAGCCACTCGCGGCTCGTCAAACATCACATCGAGTTCAAGACGCGGGTCGCTGATCGGTAGCCTGACGAGGGCGGCATCCACTTTGCCCGAGATCAGCGCCTGCACTTGGTTTGTCATGGACAGCTCAGTAAACACTAGCCGAATGTCAGGATTACTCTGCTGGAATAACGTAAAAATAAGGTGAGTAAGTTCGCCCGCTGCATCGCCAAAGAAGCCTAACTTCAATACACCCCGGCTGTTTTCAGCAAGGGCACGGCATTCCAGGATCGTATTGTTCATGTTTCCCAAAAGCGTTCGAGCTTGCTCTACGAATCGCTGGCCTGCCTCCGTCAAAGAAACACGATGACTGGTGCGTTCAAACAATTTGAAGCCTAGCTCGCTTTCAAGTTTGGCAATTTGAGCGCTCAGGCCAGATTGAGCAATGTTCTCGATTTCGGCTGCCTTGCCGAAATGAAGGGTCTCAGCAAGCCTGGTTGCCAAGAGAAGCTGTCTAGTGTCCATTGAGGGGTACCCTCTATTCACGGAGCGTGTATGAACCTAACATCTAGCAAGATTCATGCTAATTTTTGACTTCACTGGTGAATAGCGATGGCTATCGATCTGTGGGTTAGCCGGGGGCCTTTACCTAGGCCGACACCGCTCCCCAATCGAGCAAATCGCAAAAAAAACGCACTCGCGTAGCATATCTATGACGTTTGACACTCTTGCGCAATGAGCTCTAGGTTCAAAATGCCGATCAAGAACCCGTAGTACCTTCGCGCCCCCTCAGAAACGTTACTAGCCAGTACGCATCATGGGCAGGTAGGAAGCAGTCGGTAACAAAGCCTTTTCCCACGGTAACACACCGGCGCCCCAGCCTCGGCTGCGCCGAAGCAGCATTACTTCCCAATTCAAGCCCTTCAGTTTGAGTCCTTTCGATTCAGGAAATTGAAGAGGCTACGCATTATTTTTAACGATATAGCTTTCAGTCTATGGAGGCTTCTTGAAAATACCAGCGATCACGAAACCTGATCAAACGATCTACAAATGACCATTGCTCTGATACTAACAGGAAAAATACTATGGCCTAAGCTTTAGTCAAGTGCACAGGAACAGAAGCTGTACTAGTGATTATAATCCGGAACAATCCGGCAGCTCATGAATTTTAATTTCGGCGTCGAATCCCAAGATAGAAATATGCATAAACCATTGGCAAGTCTGAGACTTTCAAAACAACCATAATTTAAGTAACTTTGGAAATAGCCATGAAGCTTAATTACCAGCAGTCGCTAAATAATTTCTCTGAAGCCTTTCACCTTTCAAAGAAAGAAACCTCGAAAGGAAAGGAATACATTCCAGGAGGTTTTAGCAGACGAACATTTGGCTATGGCCCACATGCGATTTTCATCGATAAGGGCGAGGCTCAATATCTTCATACTATCGAAGGAAAAAAGCTACTCGACCTCAATAATAATTTCGCTACTAATGTATTGGGCCACAATCATCCAGCGATCATAACGGCAATTCACGAAACGCTGCCAAATGGATTCTCATTTGGAAACCCTACGAATCACGAGCTCGATCTTGCCAAGCTGATTTGCGAGCGCATTGACTCCGTTGAGCAGGTTAAATTCTTTTGCTCTGCCAGTGAGGCATGCTTGAGTGCCGTGCGGATCGCACGAGGCTATACTGCGCGTAAAAAAATTGCGAAATTTGAAGGTGGTTACCACGGTTTTTCCGACGACCTAGCGATCTCGGCTCACCCTAACCCGAACAATTTCCCCGGCCCGGATACTAATCCTAAGGCACTTCCAGATTCCGATGGGATCCCTGCGTATAAAAGCGACAACGTCATCGTTTTAACTCAAAACGACTTCGAGTCTTGCGAAAAAATTCTCCGGGGCAATGCGGAAGAAATCGCGTGTCTGATCATGGAGTTACAGACCTGCGCGGGAGGTATCGTAGAGCTCGATAAAGATTTCGTGCAAAAGCTTCGAACTCTTACAAAGGAACTGGGAATCCTTTTAATCGCTGATGAGACCATCACACTTCGAGCGAATATAAAGGGTCTGCAAAGCGAGTATCAAATCAAGCCAGATTTGACAGTCCTCGGCAAAATGATCGGTGGGGGCCTACCTATCGGGGCGGTGGGCGGTAGCAAAGAGGTTTTTCGAGTCATCGAGGAAAACCAGGTCATGATCTCGGGCACCCACCATGGCCACCCATTGGCATGCGCAGCGGGCATTGCCTGCCTTAAGGCCATGGATGAGAAGGCTTATGCACGACTCAACGAAATGGCGGCTAAGATCAAATTCGAGCTGAATACTTGGGCGAAAGAATCCAAATATCCGTTTACCGTTTTCGGCTCCTTTTCGGTATTCGCCTATGCATTCACTAGAGAGCTAGGTCAGACCATCAACACGCATCGTGACTACTGGCATAAAATCGACGAAAACAGCATGGGCATCTACGCATTGGAAATGGCGACTCGCGGCTACTATCCTGTCCACCGTGGCCAGGTAGGACTCACACTTCCGATGACTGACGAGGACGTCGACGGCTACATCGAGACCACAAAGGACATTATCCGTCTAATTTACTCCTAGCCATCAAAGGCTTGCGTATCCGTATCGGATACGCAAGCCTTTGTTATCAGCATTCAAAAAGCAAATTTCTGACTATCACTCTACAAATGTCCTTAATAGCATTTGTTCGCTGATGAACTGTAAGCCCGCTCCGGATAGTCAATATCTGCTCGCTGACCAGAAGACTAACACCGTCATTGCCAAACTCTCCTCTCTCAATTATTCCGTTAGCCTGCTGGGCGTGAACAAGGTGCGACACTGCGATTTATTTCTCGAAGCCTGAAAATAAGAAAATTTTATTTTAAGACAAAGAGTTACGGAAAAACTAGCAGCACGGAAACTTGTAATTGAAGATACCTGCGTTATTGATGAGAGCATCCACACCACCAAATTAGTTGTCCGCTACGCCAACCTACGCTATACCCGTAACTGTTCTGGCGATGTCACCACCATGTACACGAACTTTACTGCCTGGGGCATAATTTTCTTGCGGCCCCGGTAATCTTTTCGGCATCCCTGCCACCTAACACAAACCAGGAGAAAGATTATGTTGATATCCTACGCAGAGCGGCTGAGGCCTGATCAGTGATCAGTGATCAGTGATCAGTGATCAGTGATCAGTGATCAGAACTGGGATTTAAAGGCCAATTTGAGATCCCAAATTATAAACTATCTGCAATCCGACGACGGCTCCATTGCTGCTAGCCTCGGCCTGTGGATTGTAGAAGTTGCTGGGGTTGAACACGTACTGCACGCTTGGCTGGAGTGCTAGATAAGGTGTCGCCTGCCACACCATGTTGAGCTCTACTCGCGACTCTCCTTTCGACACTCCTTGGTCAACACCGGTGGCCAGAAGTCGCTGGTCATGCTGATATTGAACTTGCTTGTCTCCCAAACGTAGATAGCTCGCTTTCAAGCTGACTGAATCTTGAGGGCGCCCGAATGGGCCAACACGGGTTACACCTGCCTCCACGAAGTGTTCGAAAGGCTGTAGATCGTCAGCACTCCAAGTCCATGCGCCGAATACTTGCCACGCTTTGTCTGGGTTTCCGGCAGAAGAACCGCCTTCGCGAGATAGCGTTTGCATAAAGCGGTAAATTAAGCCGCTGCTTCCACGACGGGTCGAGCCATCCAATATGTCGGTCTGTTCGGAGGTATTGTAAAAACTATTAAGCTCGTAGTGATAGGCCAAGGGAGTCTGCGCGAAGTTTTTTTGAGCACCGATGCCTGCCAACCAAGTGATACCACTCGCGTCGCCCGGGTCCCAGTTCCACCCCTTGGTGCGTTTGATGTAATGAGTAGGGTTGGACTCGAAAGCGCCAGCATGTATGTACTGACCATTGTCGAATGAGTAACGCGAGTAACCGCCCCAGCTACCGTATGGGTAAGGTAATATTCCGGTGGTGTTTTCAATGATTGGGTCATTACAAGTAACCCAGTTTTCGCAATTTATGATGTAAAAATGCCGCTTAGGATTGCTACGACCAACGTCGATCTCAAGATGGTTATCCAACAGCATTTGTTGGTATTCAAACTTCGACAGATATCCCTTGTCGATGTCGTTACGCATAGCTGCGCCACCTAGTGCACTACCTGTGGCTCCTTGCCAAGCGTTAGCAGTCGGCTGACCTTCATTGCGCATCCACGGAAAGAATGTGTATTCAAACTGGAACGTGCCGCCTGTCAACCCCATGATTTTTGACATGTCAAAATCGGCGCCAGCGAAAACTGCACCAGCGTTGGCGAATGTATGGGGACGAGGTCCAGTGTTAAGGTTCTCCAGCATCAGATCGATAACGATCAGGTGTGCCTTGACTGGACTACTGTCTGTGGTCGACGAATCGGCCCATGCCGAGTTCGCCATACTACCCAAAGCCAAACCAGCGGTTACACAAAATCGGCGCGCAGAAGTACCTGCGACGAGTGAGATCGCGTTCATTCATTTAATCCGAGAAAGGTTTTTGGTCGCGCAGCCAGTGCAGTTGCGCTTAAGGTAAGACCAGCCGATCAGTGTGCGATGGGCGAAAGTGGGCCAGGCCCCCAGATCGACTCAAGCGTGCGACCGATTGCCAGAAGTTGGGCATCCGTTCCAGGCAATCCGTCAATCTCCATTCCTACTGGAAGTCCGGACTCTTTCCCAACACCTACGGGAATACTAAGACCAGGCATCTTCACGTTGCTGCTCGGGTCGGTATTTCGAATAATCCGACCAAATTTTTGAGGCGTTCCGGCGTCAGGGCCGGCCTTGATTGCCACCTCTGGAACCGTGGGGAACAGAAGAGCATCGAGCTTGTTCTCCTCGAATGTCTTTTTATAGAGAGCTAGCAAGGCTGGGATACCCGTCTTGATCGCTTGCGCATAAGCCGGGCCGCCAGGAATCATCTTTCCATCAGACCCAACGACATTACCAGGCACCACCATAGCCGAGAAAATACCTTGGACGTCGGGACTCGAAATTTTGGTGGCCAGGGTTTCGAATGACACTCCGGTGGATTGTGATTTCAGGTAGTCAGTCAGGGCCTTACGCGCTTCCATTATCGCAACTGGCGTTGCCACAGCTGATGCCAATTGCCCCATACCCGGCATGCTGACTGAGACGATCTCTACTCCCGAACTGCGGAGCTTCTCTACAGCGGCGTTAGCTTGTGCCGAGACTTCCGGTTCTAGATCAGCCCAGAAAAAATCTGGAATGCCCAGTCGAATATGATGGGCAGGTATTGGCTTCAGAAGAGAGGCACCGCTGAGAATCGAATCCAGCAGTATGATATCTCCGACGCTGTTGGCCATTGGACCTGCCGTATCGCGACTGGTCGAAATAGGTGTGATGCCTACACTGCTGTATCGCCCAACCGTTGGGCGAAATCCAACACAGCCATTCAACGCGCAGGGCGCACGGCTTGAGCCACCTGTGTCCGTTCCCATTGCGATCGGAATCAACCGAGCCCCCAGGGCGGCGGCACTCCCCGATGACGAACCACCGGCAATGCGAGAGTTATCAAACGCATTGCGTACACCGATCAGCCGTGGAAGATGAAAGGCAGTGTTGTAACCGGTAGCGCCAAACGAGAGCTCATGCATATTGGTCTTGCCGATCACAATGGCGCCTGCGGCCTGAAGCTTATCGATAATCGGCGCATTTACCTTCGGAAAGAAATTAACGAGAGCTGGAGTACCGGCTGTGTTCGTAAAACCAATGACCTGAATGTTGTCCTTTATCGCTATAGGGACGCCACCCAAGGGAAGGCACTGCTCACCCTTAGCGAGTCGCGCATCAGCAGCACGGGCCTCGCTCAAGGCTCTCTTTGGGTTTAAAGAAATGAAAGCGTTGAGCTCGGGATGCGCGCCAATGCGGCCCAGCCAGTAGCTGACAACCGATTGACTGGAAACCTTCTTCGCGCAGATGGCTTGTGCCGTCTGCTCAGCGCTCATCAAGTAGAAGTCTTTCGGTATGTCCGACGCCGATACGCCAGCGCTTGCTGCCATAAGGCCGATCGCTAAGCAAGAGAGTCTGGTCTTCACGGATATTCCTTGCGAATCATTCGATCCCCACTGCAGGTCTCGATTATTCATTTACGCACATGGAAATATCCGTCAAACATCCTCATTAATGAGGAGGTGTCAGTGCGCGCCCATACGCATGGCAAGCTCGGTTCGATTACCAGAGTTTGTCTTGATCATCGCGTTCTTCAAATGAGTTCGAACCGTGGTGAAACCTATGGACATTATACGGGCGATCTCTTTATCGCTCCTACCTGCCGCAACGTGCTCTACAACAGCCCGTTCTCGTGGACTCAAAGCACCCTTAGGAGGCATTTCAGCTGCAAGTGCTTTCTGAAAATAGGGTGTTAGCGCGTTAAGCAGTGAAAGCTCTCTAATTCCAAACGCAGGTTGATCGACGCTACGCCATATGCGCAAATCACCCACATCCCGACCTTGGTTGAAGAAGAAAATGTTCACTCCATGGTGCATCCAGCACGGCTTGAGGAATTCGGCGTAGAGCTCACTTTGCTCTAAGCTTCGCCGGCTGATCACGTCGTCGACACAGATAGCTTGGCGCCTGGATCTCAACGCCGGTGTTAAGATATCGTTCACGTGAATTCGCTTGTCATACTCCCTAAGCATTTGCGCATCAATATTGACCGCCGCGCAACGGGTCGATCGACTCAGTCCGCTATCCCAAAGGTACGAAGCTCCAAAGTCTGACCGCAGTAACAGCGTAACATCACCAAGCACCTGCTGACGCACGTCGTCACCCGCGCCACCTGTGCGGAGTCGCCAGACGACTTGAGCGAATAAGTCAAGCTCATAACTCGTCATAGTCATTTGGTTGATTTGCATGGCATGCCTCTGTAATTAACCCGGACGTCCGAGCAATTTCTGGGCCTGATTGCGTTGTCTGGTAATGCCAAGAGCCTCAAAAAATCGTGATATCGGTCGTGATTTCACTAGCGTAGGGCTCTTGCACTTATCTCGCTGCGATTTTCAGCCGGTTAGAAAATGGTTCCTATAGCACTGCTGATTGACACAGTTTTCTCCCTTTTTAGGTGAGTCGAATATTCTCCCCAAACGATATGTAGCTTCGATAAGTAACGTTCTTGGCACTGCGACTTCACTTAACGACGACGCAACATAGCCATGATCAATAGATTGCCTGACCATCTCCCGCTGAGCCACTGACGTCGAACGCTAACGCCAACAACCAGACAAAGGCCTACTGCACAGCCTTGCCCTCGTCAATGGAGTCTTGGCTGTCCAGACCGTCCCAGCGAAGCTGGCCCATCAGCACATGGAGCATCTGGCCCCAGGCCTTGCTTAAGGAAATCTTGCCATTCCGCAGAACCCCAAAATTGGCAATTGAAGCCAATATTCCCGCGGGTGCGCTGAACATTTTGATCGGTGGCGGCTCTAGTAGGCAGAGGTTTGGTCGACCCCACGGGCACAGACAAGGTTTTTCGTTCACCGGCTCGATACCGACCGGTATCGCTATCGGCGAGAGTGCCATGGGGCCAGACTGACCCGTACCACGCTTGAACTGGGCGAAAACTCCGCACGCTTCCTGCGTGATGTCGCGCTGGTCAGGGCTATAAGCGGCATTATCGAAGCCGAATTCCTGCATCCTAGAAAATCTGCGCTACCAGCAAGCTTTCCTCTGTCCATCGCTTCCAGCTCAATCCAATCATGGACGAACTGCCGCAATGCATGGGCAAACTGAACATCAACTCGCCCCTGGGTAAAAGCACTGATTCAGTCCGGTCACTAACCGCGCGCGTCAACTTAAACCCGGTTATTTTTTTTAAAGGCTTGCGCATAAACAGCACAATGATGCACACCATGACCGGATTTCTGCCGACGCACGAGACCATCGCGCTCCAGCCGACTGAGAACCCCGGTCATGCTTGGCACGAGAATGCAAGCATGGTGAGCAAGCTGATGGCTCTCAGGCGCCCCCTGCTGACGCGATATCCGAATGATCCGCCATTGCTGTTCCGTCCGATTGTGCTTGTTAAGTGCCGGTCGAAAAAAAGCCATTGCGGCTTCGCGGGCTTGCAATAACGCCAGTGTCAGGGAAAGTCTGGGGGAGCCATATCGAAATACTTGAATGGGCGATTCGGCAGCTTAGTATCGCCAGCCTACCGGCCCAGCGCCCGCTTGCCCATCCCTCCCTCGGTCAAGATCAATGCATCTGCTGCCGAAGCGCTCTGAAAAGTGCAATTAATTCACCGTAAAAGCCATTTTTACGTACCCAATCGGCGGCCATGATCATCAGCACAAGATCAATAAGACAACAGCCAATTCACCTATGCTCTGCTCAACGCAACCCCGGCTACCGCTGGCGATACTCCCCTGGAATGATCTGCGCGTAGCGCTGGAAGAACCGACAGAAGTAAGCCGGATCCTTGAACCAAAGCTGATAGCAGGTTTCATTGGCGGAACTGTCTGTGAACAGCAGCAGACGCTTAGCTTCCTGCATCAGACGTTCCATCATAGACCGTTTGGGCGGCAGGGCGGCCATCCTCCGACACACGTCATTGAGCCGTGCTTCCACCACTCCGATACCGTCAGCGTAACGCGACAAGGGTCAATGTTGCAGGGAATGAGCTTCAATCGATTCATTGAACCGGTGGAAAATTTTCATATCCTCGTGCCAAGCCGGCCTTGCTTCCAACGAGTTGGAAAACAGGCACAACAAATTCACCATGGTCAGTCGCGTCAAACTATCCAGCGCCGCGCTGCGCCCGGGACGATAACTCACCATCTCTACTCTCACTCAACTCCTCGAACAAATAATCAAGGTTCCGGCACCAGTCATAGAGGCGGCCAGTACAGCTTCGAGGTGTTCGCCGAGATCAAAAACGCATGTATTTCGATGGGCGGTCATCACCTTCCACGCTGGGGGATTGAGCAATACCGGAATCCCCCTAAAACAACAACGATTTCAGGAGAATTATCATGGGCGAAGTCGTCCTGGCCGCGAAAATCTGCCACGTCCCCTCGATGTATTTGTCGGAGCTGCCCGGCAAACACCATGGCTGCCGTGAGGCGGCGATTGCCGGCCACAAGGAAATCGGCCGGCGTGCCCGTGAACTGGGCGCCGACACCGCCGTGGTGTTCGACGTGCACTGGCTGGTCAACAGCGCCTATCACGTCAACAGCGGCGAGCACTTCAAGGGTGTCTACACCAGCAACGAGCTGCCGCACTTCATCAAGAACATGGAGTACGAATACTCAGGCGCCCCGGAACTGGGCGAACTGATCGCCGCCGAAGCCAATGCCGTCGACGTGCGCACCCTGACGCACAACATACCAAGCCTGGAACTGGAATACGGCACGCTGGTGCCCATGCGCTACATGCACATGGATGTCCCGCAAGACCAGAAACTCAACGTTGTGTCGATTGCCGCCTGGTGCGCCTGGCATCGCCTGCAAGACAGCTTCGCCTTCGGCGCCGCCGTGCGCCGGGCCATCGAAAAAAGCGATCGCAAGGTGCTGGTGCTGGCGTCCGGCTCGCTGTCCCACCGTTTCTCCGATGATCGCAACGCCGAAACCAACATCCACAACTGGACGCGGGAATTCGACAAACAGGTCGACCTGCACGTCGTCGAAATGTGGCGCCAGGGCCGCTGGAAAGAGTTCTGCGCGATGCTCCCGGACTATGCCGAACACTGCTTTGGCGAAGGCAAGATGCATGACACCGCGATGCTGCTGGGGTTGCTCGGCGGGCCGGATTACACCAAGCCCGCCGAGATCATCACCGAACCCTTTGGCAGCTCGGGCACCGGGCAGATCAACGCCATTTTCCCTGTTTGAGCGCATGGCCGCCCGGCATCCCGCGCGGCCTGAAGGAGCCACCATGCCCCACTTCATTGCTGAGTACACCGACAACATCGAGCAACACGTGGACCTGCCCGGCCTGTTCGAACAAGTCCACGCCACCCTGGGCGATAGCGGCGTGTTCCCGCTGGGCGACATCCGCAGCCGTGGCGTGCGGCTGGACACCTGGCGCATGGCCGACGGCAAACACGACTACGCCTTCGTACACATGACCCTCAAAGTCGGCCATGGCCGCGACTTGGCGACACGACAGGCCGTCGCCCAACGCCCGTTCGATGTCATCACCGCGCACTTCGCCGACCTGCGAGCCCAACGCCTGCTGGCCTTGTCGTTTGAAATGGTCGAATTGCACGAGCAGCTCAACTTCAAGCAAAACAATGTGGCGCCTTCCTCAAGGCACAGGTGAGTTAACCCGCCCCAGCCCGTTCGTCCCATCGGCCTCTCAAACAAAAAGTATAAAACCATGAGCACAGCCAACACCGCCGACACTCTTGCGACCATCGCCCGCGACCGCACCCACAGCGCCATCACCTGGCGGCTGATGCCGCTGTTGCTGATCTGCTACCTGTTCGCCCACCTAGACCGCATCAACATCGGCTTCGCCAAGATGCAGATGAGCGCCGACCTCAACTTCAGCGACACCGTCTACGGGTTCGGAGCCGGCCTGTTCTTCATCGCCTACGCGCTGTTCGGCGTGCCAAGCAACATGGCCCTGGACCGCGTCGGCCCACGGCGCTGGATCGCCACGCTGATGGTGGTGTGGGGCGCGCTGTCGACCTGCATGTTCCTGGTCGACAGCGCGAGCGGCTTTTATGTACTGCGCTTTTTGCTCGGCGTGGCCGAGGCGGGTTTCTTTCCGGGCATCCTGGTATTCCTGAACCGCTGGTACCCGGCCGGTCGGCGCGCACAAATCACTGCCTTGTTTGCGATAGCGGTGCCGATGGCCGGGGTGATCGGCGGGCCGCTCTCGGGCGGCATCCTCGAACACTTTCATGACCTGGGCGGCCTGCGCGGCTGGCAGTGGATGTTCGTGATCGAGGGCGCACCGGTCATCCTGCTCGGGCTGGTGGTGCTCAAATGCCTACCGGACAGTTTCGAGAGCGTCACTTGGCTGACACCTGCGCAAAAACTCCAACTGCGCGAACAACTGCACAGCGAAGAACAACGCAAATCCATCACCTCGTTTTCCGCGATTCTGCACAACCGGCAGGTGTGGTTGCTGGTGGCGGTGTATTTCGCGGTGATGCTGGCGGTCAACACCCTGGCGTTCTGGATGCCGACGCTGATCCACGGTGCCGGGGTCGGCAGCGACGGCAAGGTCGGCCTGCTCAGTGCGGTGCCGTACCTGGCCGGGTGCTTTTTCATGATCGGCTGCGGGCGCTCGTCTGATCGGCACCGCGAACGCCGCTGGCACCTGTGCATGCCGTTGCTGATGGCGGCGGGCGGCATTGCCCTCGCCGGGCTCGCCCCTGCCAATCCAACCCTGGTGCTGGGCGGCCTGATCATCGCCGGCATGGGCGCCAGTGCGGCGTTGCCGATGTTCTGGCAACTGCCGCCGGCGTTCCTGTCCAACCACACCCAGGCCGCCGGCATTGCCTTGATCAGCTCTTTCGGCAGCATCGCTTCGTTCTTCGCGCCCTACCTGATCGGCTGGATGCGCGACACCACCCACAGCGCCAGCCTGGCCCTCTACGCCCTGGCGCTGCTCATTGCACTCGGTGGCGTGCTGGTGCTGCGCACCCAGGCAGCCATCGTCAACCCTCACTAAGAGATCCTTGTCATACTCGATCAACAGCTTATTCAGCAAGCCGCCGCGCGCCTAGACCGCGCAGAGCGTTCAGGCGAGAAGGTGCGTCAGTTTTCTCTGGACCATCCAGGGATCGCCATAGAACACGCTTATGCCAAAAATGCTGGAGATGGGTATGAATTGCCTACCGGTTTTAAGCCTCAGCCATGTCTCGACGATTCTTAAGGATCAAATCCAACTCAACAGCTATTTCATCAGCAGCGGACAGCAATCATCGCCTTGCCCACGTCCATAAACGATGACGCCAATGCAGGACGGTATGAACAAGCAACCAATACCCAAGCAGCCTTACTAACCGGCAGCAAAGCCATGGCCATCGTTGCCTGGGGTCAAACCATTGAGCGCACATTAGGTGACAACCCAACACATTTACCGGACATGCTCGCGTGATGGGTTGAGCAATATACTCATGGCTGCAACTCGTTGGGTAATGGACCTTCAGCTTCGAGGATTCGAACACTTGAGGGTTGTCGCCCCAACGAAGATGTACGCAATTTGGCTCAGGGAAACGCTATTGCTAGCACAGTGATAAAGAGTATGGACAGAGGATCTGAGGCGGACATGGCCCGCCGTTGATCCAGCTCCGAATTAGAGCTTGTATGTCCTTCATCAGAACAGGGCTCCCTAACTAGGCTCAGTCCGTCCGTTATCAAACGCAGCAAGTCTTCTTTCTTAGCGCGCCCGACTATCGTCAGTATGGCCGCCGCTTCGACCATGTGCTGTTCGGTCCATTTGATTCAGCTTTTTCCCGCAATGACGGCGGCCCCAATACGGTCAGCCAGATTGAGCACCGTGTCGAACACAGTCGAGTCGCCGGTCAAGCTTCGTGACGCCCCCTGCGGATGGAGCGCACCGTCAGGAATCCGATCACCCAAAGAGCACCACCGCACGTGCCGAATCATCTTGTCGTGACACTATGACAGTCCTTGCACATCAGACCATTGACGGTGGATTGTCTCAGCCCATTTGCGTGTCGCGGGGTACTGATCTTTCTCAGTGTCGATCAATTGCTTGCGCGTGACGCCCAACTTACGCAGCGCCACGCTGGACAGATCAACCAGGTGCAGCGGCTGGCTGATTTGAACAGCAGAATGCACCTGCCCAGCCAGCTTGCCTTTGTCGAAACTCTTGAAGCCAGCCGTGTGGGGAACGTCGTGGAAAACGGTCTCCATCAAGGCGCAATCGACTGTCGTGCCGCCATACAAGGTGGGAATCGCTCTGCCCTGATCATCCTGGATCGGGCTGAAGCGTGCGTTGCCGCGTACACCGGGATTGAATTGATCTGACTGATATTTATCCTGATGCACACGATGGAGCACGTCGCCCTTGACAAGCACCGTGAGAGTCACGTGCAGCGTAGCCGCAGGCACCGGAGTGACGGACGCCGCCAAATCCGTGGCAGGCGTCGCCCTACCCTCACTGAACTCGATACGCTGCTTAGCCATGGACAATGCTCTGGATCTCATCCAGTGCGGCAGCAATCACCCGATCAGGCGCCGGTGCCAGCAAGTCCTGGGGCCTTTTGCCGCCCAGAAAACTGTTATCTGAGCGGAACCAGTACGCCATACCCCAGCCGTCCTTGTGGCCAGCGAAAGCCTCAATGACTTTGGCTAGTGCCTTGAATGGCCGATAGCCTGCATCCGGATCCAAGCCATAACCAGGGAAATAGTCGACCCCACCGTGACTTATGGCAAAGATCTGCCCCTGCTTTTTCCATTTGTTGGGCTGGGCACTCGGGTTTCGGGTACTTAATTGTGCCACCTGGCCGATGTCCGCGGCGGTCAGCCAATCACCGCTTTCCAACACCGCTTTGCGGGCTTGAACCAGCATTGCTGCTTCCTTGAGCAGGCGAGGCGAAGGAGGCTTACGCGATCTGCTTGGTGCTCTCAGCGCACCAGAACCTCGCGTGCTAACACTCCATTACACCACTGAAAGATTGCATGACATCAACGCCGAAGGACCGCTTCGTATGGGCTATGCATGGCCAACCGTATGGCATCACGCTCAGACCATCCCTACTGCGCTTGCATGTATGGGTCGTAGCAGGCACTCGATGTTCATGGCCGCAGCACACTTTAGTTCCTGCGCGTCGTCTCGACCTTGAAGGGCGGACGCTAGCGCTGATTCGGCCCTACATCGCGTACTCGGAGTCATCTTTTAAATGCTACACGTGAGTTTTGCTGAGTGGCTCGTAGATTTGTACGACGCCAAAGGATTGTGCCGACGGATAGTTAATGAAATTAAATTATCACCTGCTCGCTGGGATAGAAGGCGCCAAGCAGCTCAATGAAGGACTGACGCAACCAACGATTCGCCGGGTCATGGTGGAACCGCGTATGCCAGTACAGGTGGATGTCGTAACCGCAAATGTCCCAAGGCAGGCGGACCAGGCGCACATCGGTGATTTCGGCGAAACGGCGGCCGACCGCCAGAGGCACGGTGGCGATCATGTCGGACTCGGCCACCAGAAACGGCACGCCCATGAACCGTGGCAGGCTGAAACGCACCCGGCGCGTGACGCCATGGGCGGCCAGTTCACGGTCCAGCACACTCATGCCACGCTCTTCGGCCTGGACCGCGACGTGCACGGCCCCCTGGTACTGTTCGGCGCTTATGCTGTCGCCGATAGTGGGATGATCGTTACGCACGATGCACACGAATGAGTGACTGTACAGCGCCCGGTGCCGGATCGAGGTGTTGAGCAAGCGCGGGAAATAGCCGATGGCCGCGTCCACCTCCCCGGCGTCCAACCCCTCCTCCAATTGCTCCGACGACAAGGCCTGGGTGCGAATTCGCAAATTTGGCGCGGTTTTGTCGAGCATGCGCATCAGTCGGGGCAGGAACACCATTTCACCAATGTCCGACATGCACAGCACCAGTTGTCGGTCGGAGTGTTCGGGGACGAACCCCGTGGACGGCAACACTTCGCTGCTGACCATCTCCAGGATGCGTTGCACCGGCTCGGCGATCTGCAGGGCCCTGGCGGTAGGCTGCATGCCGCGGGAGGTCCGGATGAACAAAGGATCGTCGAACAACGTGCGTAGCTTGGCTAGGGCGAAACTCATGGCAGGCTGGCTGAGGCCCATGAGATCACCGGCCAGGGTCACGCTTTGCTTTTTGCGCAGCGCATCGAAGACCTTCAGCAGGTTGAGATCGACGTCCTTGATATCCATATTTTGGATTTTATCTATAAGTGAAATAAGGTTTTCGGATTCTAGGTCGAAGCCTAGACTCGGCACAAGATCGTTAACTCGATTAACCGAATTGGCATCCTCATAACAATAACGGAGCACACCATGCCCAAGAAACTGCGCAGCAATTTCCCCTATGGCTCCTATTTATGGGCTGTGCGCGCCGCCCAGTGGCGTGCCTTGGGCATTGACGAAAGCGAGTTGGAGAAACCCAAGATCGCTATCGTGAACTCATCGTCCAACCTGGCGATCTGCTTCAGTCACCTGGATGGCATCGCGGAGGTCCTCAAGCAGTCAATACGCGAGGCCGGTGCCCTGCCCTTCGAAATTCGCACCGCCGCGCCCAGCGACTTCATCACCGGCGCCGGTGCCGGGGGCGCCTACATGCTCGCCGCCCGCGACCTCATCACCAACGACATCGAAGTCGCGGTCGAAGGAGCGCAGCTCGACGGCATGATCTGCCTGGCCTCTTGCGATAAAACGGTACCCGGCCAACTGATGGCGGCCGCCCGCCTGAATATCCCGACCCTGGTGGTGGTGTGCGGGTACCAGCCAAGCGGCGAATACAACGGCAAGCATGTCGATATCGAAGACGTGTTCATCAGTTCCATGCATGTGGTGACTGGCAAATTGCCGGTCGAGGAGCTGGCCGGCATGGCCCGCAATGCCATCAAGGGCCCCGGGGTCTGCTCGGGGATGGGCACCGCCAACTCGATGCACCTGGTGTGCGAAGCCCTGGGCATGGCCCTGCCTGGCAGCACGCCAATTGCCGCCAACAGCCCGCAGATGTTCGACTTCGTGCGCCAGGCCGGCCAACGTATTGTGGAAATGATCGAGGAAGACCTCAAACCCCGGGATATCCTGACCCCCCATGCCTTCGCCAACGCCGTCGCGACCATTCTCGCCGCGGGCGGCTCCGTCAACACCATCAAACATATGCAGGCGGTGGCCGCCGAAGGCGGCGTTGAGGTCGACGTCTACCAACTCTTCAGGGACCTGGGAAACAAGGTGCCGGTGCTGGTCGGTGTACGGCCGGTGGGAGAACACAGCATCGAGCAAATGGAGGCCGCGGGCGGTGGGCGTGGGCAGCTCAAGCGCCTGGAACCGCTGTTGCATGGAGACGTGCTGACGGTCACCGGAAAAACCCTCAAGCAAAACCTGCAAGGGGTGACCGTCAGTGATGACGCGGTGATCCGCCCGTTGGACAACCCCTTCGCCACCCAGCCCGCCATCGTGATGCTGAGCGGTAACATCGCGCCCCAGGCGGGCATCGTCAAATACGGCATCGACCCGAACAAGATGCGCCGCTTCGAAGGCCCTGCGATCTGTTTCGAGCGCTCCGCCGATGCCATCGAAGCCTTGCAGGATGGGCGCATACAGCCTGGCCACGTGGTGGTCATGCGCGGTGCCGGTGTGCGCGGCGGCCCGGCCATGGGCGGCGGCGCTTCGAAAGTGGTGTTCGCCATCGACGGCGCCGGGCTCGGCGACCACGTGGCCATGCTGACAGACGGCCACCTTTCAGGGTTGGTGTGCAAGGGCCTGGTGGTGGCCGAAGTCGCCCCTGAAGCGGCCGTCGGTGGTCCGTTGGCGCTGGTCGAGGACGGCGACATCATCACCATCGATCTGGACCACAACCGCCTCGACGCCCATATCAGCGAAATCGACATGCAGGCGCGGCGCGCCCGTTGGCAGCCTCTGGCACCGCAGTTCGGCGGCGGCTGGCTGGATATCTACCGCCATAACGTGTCCTCCATGGAACGCGGTGCGGTACTGATCAAGCCGCGCGACATCACCCACGCCGGAGAGCAACCGCAATGAGATTGCGCGACGACGAGAAAGCCATGCTCGCCGGCGATCAAGGCCCGGCGGTGCAGAAAGCCATGGATCTGCTGGTGCGTTATGGTGAGGCCCTGGATGCACAGTGCTTGGTGGATACCCGGAATGTGGCCGGAACCATCGGTGCCACCACCCCTTTCCTGCGTCAGTACGCCGAGCGTGAGGGTGGCATGGACGCGGTGTTCAGCGAGTTCAACCTCGACAGCGCCGAGGTGGTCCAAATCCCCAAGGTCAAGGTATTCAGCAGTCACCTGCAGCAAGGCATCGACCCCAGGCACGCCAGCCGCCAAGGCATTGGCGAAGACGTGGTGCGCATTTATGAAACCGGCCAGGCCTACAGCAGCGGCCTGGGCGTACAGCCGTTGAATACCTGCACGCCTTATCAAGTCGGCAACGTACCGGTGAAAGGCGAGCACTGCGCCTGGATGGAATCCTCAGCGGTGATCTATATCAACTCGGTCCTCGGCGCCCGAACCAATGCCGAGGGCCGGGAAAGCACTGGCGCGGCGATGCTGACCGGCAAGATCCCCTATTGGGGCCTGCACTTGGACGAGAACCGTCGCGGCACCCACCTGATCCAGTTGGATATAGACGTGAACACCACCGCCGACTGGGGACTGCTCGGCTACTGGGTCGGTGAACAGGTGCAGGATTGCATCCCGGTCATCGAGGGTGTGAGCCACCAGCCCAACCTGGCTCGCCTCAAGCACTTCGGCGCGGCGGCAGCTTCCAGCGGTGGCGTGGAGATGTATCACCTGGTCGGGGTCACGCCTGAAGCACCCACCCGCGAGCAAGCGTTCGGCGCTACCCGGCCTTCAGCCACCTTGCGCTTTGGTGAAGCCGAACGACGCTGGGCCTACGAGCAAGTCAACGTCACGGGGCACGATGCGCAAGTCGATTTCGTCATGCTGGGCTGCCCGCATTACAGCCTCGAACAAATCTGGGAAATCTGCCAACTGCTGGAAGGCCAGCGCCTGAATGCAAACACCGAGCTCTGGATATTTACCGCGGCGTCGATCAAGCAACTGGCTGACGTGGCCGGCTACACCCGCATCATTGAGCAGGCCGGTGGTCATGTGATGACCGATACCTGCTCGGCAATCGGCAAGGTGCTGCCCAAGGGCACGCGGGTGGCGGCCGTGGACTCGGCCAAACAGGCCCATTACCTGCCGGCGATCATGGGTATCCAGGCGTGGTTCGGCACCACCGCCGAATGCATCCAGGCGGCCATCGACGGTCGTTGGAAAGGAGTACTGAAATGAGCGCGACCTTTACGCTGCGAGGCCGCAAGGTCGTTGGCGGCTGCTTCGAAGGTGAAGCCTTGGTGACCCGTGACCGCATCTCTGGCTGGGGCGGCATCGACCCACGCAGCGGCACGATCATTGAGACCCGCCACGAACTCAAGGGCATCAGTTTTGCTGGCAAGGTCCTGGTGTTTCCGGGCGCCAAGGGCTCGTCCGGCTGGTCCTCGCAGTTCCATATCGCGCGTCTCGCCGGCGTGGCCCCTGGCGCCATGCTGTTCAATGAAATGACCGCAAAAATGGGCCTGGGCGCGGTGGTCGTACACGCACCCGCCATGACCGGTTTTACCGAGGACCCGCTGGAGCGGATCCGTACCGGGGACTGGGTGCGCGTCGATGCCGACGCCGGGATCGTCGAAGTGACCCCGCGCCTATCGCGCAGTGACCCGCCCATACCGCAACAGCCCAACGGTCCGCAACGAACGCCGGCGCCGTCATAACCCGAAGATACCTGCTGAACACAACCGCTCCCCGTGGCCACCGGCCAACGGGTTCGGGCTCGGCTGCCTTTTTTACACCTCAAAGGAAGTTTTATGGCTCATGTCATTCGCACGGTACGCCGTACCAGCGCCCCCACCCCTCAACACCTGCAGGCTGACGTGTGCATTGCCGGCGCGGGTATTTCCGGTATTTCCGCCGCCCTGGAGGCCGCCGCGCTCGGCAAGCGGGTCGTGCTGTTCGATGCCCTGCCCATGCTCGGCGGCCAGGCGGTCGGTTCGATCATCGGGACTTTTTGCGGATTGTTCTCCAACGGTCCGAACCGCCAGTTGCTGACCCATGGCATCGCCGACGGCATCCTTCGCGACCTGGGCGCCTCGGGCGATTTGCACCAATCCATCGGCCCCTTGACCACCGTGGTTTACTATGACGAGGTGGCCCTCGGTCGCTGGATGGGGCAAAAGGTGCTCGACGCTGGCATCACCGTGGTGCTCGGTGCGGTGTTGCGTGACGTGGTGCGCGAAGGCACGCGGGTCCAGGAAGTGGAGTTGGCCACCCGTTATGGCGACGTCCGCGTGGCGGCCAATGGCTTTATCGATGCCAGTGGCGATGCGGCACTGGTCTGGAACGCCGGGCTCGCCTGTCGCGAGCCGGATACGCCCATCTATGGCACCCAGATGTTCGTCCTCGAGCATATCAATGAAGCGCACCTGCCGACTCGCGCGCAATTCACCGAACGGGTCAAGGAAAAAGCCAGGCACTACGGCATCGAGCGCGACGACGGCTTGTTCTTCCAGTTCCCTGGACGCGGCACGGCGGCGTTCAACATGACGCACATCGAAACGCCCCTGGATCCGATCGCCGCGTCTCACGTCGCCATCGCCGGGCGCCAACAGGTGGACCAGGTGATCAACTTTCTCAAAGCGGAGTACCCCCAGGCCTACGGCAAGGCCAGGGTACGGGCGTATGCACTGCCAGGCATTCGCCAGACCCGCTGGATCGTCGGCCAACATCACCTGACCGCCGATGAAGTACGAGCCGCGACGATGTTCCCGGATGCGGTGGCGCGCACGTCCTGGCCGGTGGAATTGCACGGCAACAGCACCGGTTATCAGTGGGAGCCCTTTGGCGACGATCATGTCCACAGTGTGCCGCTGCGCAGCATGCTCCCCGAAGGCAGCGATAATCTGGTGGTCGCGGGCCGCTGCATCGACGCCGACGCGGCCGCGCTGTCGAGTGTGCGCGTGATGGGACCGTGTATCGCCATGGGGGCCGCCGCCGCCCACGCGCTGGATCTGGCTGGCCCGGACGGCCGCCTGAGTGATATACCCGCGCAAGTCTTGCGCGAACGGCTGGCCTTCAATCTGGAATAGGTTTTCAAGCAGTTCGATGCGCCCACCGCGTGAACGGGGGGCGCCACTCCGACAACAATAAGAAATACAGTGGAGAACGCACATGTCACAGTCCCGTACCCTGGATGTCGCGGCGCTTATAGAGGCGCGCAAACTGTCACGGTTCAACTACGTGGTGATTCTGGTTTCGGTATTGATCACCTTCCTCGATGGCTTCGACTTGCTGGTGCTTTCCCATACCGCCTCCTACATCGCCGATGAGGTCGGTCTGGACAAGATCCAACTGGGCGAAATTTTCTCCATCGGCCTGCTGGGCATGATGCTGGGCGGGTTCTTCTTCGGCTACCTGGGTGATCGCATCGGACGGCGTCCCACCATTCTGTTCTCTACTTGCTCGTTCGGCCTGTTGACGTTGCTGTTTGTCATGGCCGACAGCTACGCATCGCTGATGGTCCTGCGTTTTTTCAACGGCTTCGCCCTGGGCGCCATGTTGCCGTTGTGCTGGGCCTTGAACATCGAGTTCGTCCCCAAGCGTTACCGCTCCACGGTGGTGACCATCATCATGGTCGGGTTCAGCCTCGGCAGCGCGATGGCCGGCCCGCTGACGGTGTGGCTGGCGCCGCATATCGGTTGGCAGGGCGTGTTCGTGTTCGGCGGCGTGGTCACGCTGTTCGCCTGGGTGCTGTTGTTGTTCACCCTGCCCGAATCGGTGCGTTTCCTGGCCAGCAAGCGTAAGGCTCCGGAGAAAATCGCTGCGATTCTCAAGCGCATGGACCCGAACCTGGACGTACGCAGCACTGACCAATTCGTCCTGTTGGACGAGCCGGACATCGGTCGCCAGGCATTTCGGGTCAGCCAGCTGTTCATCGGTCGCTTGAAATGGATCACGCCCATGATCTGGCTGGGCTACTCCGCCAGCTCCATGGCCATGTATTTCCTCGCTTCCTGGAGCCCGCTGGTCTACCAATACGCCGGATTTGATCGCGCGACAGCGTCGTGGGTCAGCTCGCTCGCATCGTTCAGCGGTGCGATGGCGGGCCTGGCGATGATGCGTTTCGTCGATACCCGTGGGCCGTACATGGTGATGATCTATCCGTTGCTGGCCTTGCCTTTCCTGCTGGTACTGGGCATCACCGGCATGCAAGGCACCGCGTTCCTGATGTTGAGCCTGGTCGGCGGCGTGTTCGTCAAAGGCTCTCACTATGGAATCCTCAGCATCGCCGGGGTGTTCTACCCCAGTGCCATTCGCGCCAATGGCGCCGGCTGGGCCACCTCCATCGCCAAGATCGGCTCGATCCTCGGCCCATTGCTCGGCGCCTATGTACTCAACAGCGGCCTTCCGGTGGTCAAGAGTTTCCTGGTCCTGGCGATCTGCCCGGCCATGCTGGCGGCCTGCGCCTTCGTCATCGGCCACCTGACTCGCCGCCCTCCTGCGGCAGACCCGTTGCCCGCCCCGTCTCAAACCTGAGCACCTTCCTGCCGGCTTACAGCGCCTGACCCAGGCACCCCGTGTCGCGTCGCTATCGACGCGGTCAGGCAAAACTCGTCCTGAATAATCCTACTGATCCTGAGACCAATAAAAATGAACAGGAACCTTCTCCTTGCCACCGCCCTGACGCTCTGTGGCCCAGTCACCTGCGCCCATGCGGACTTCATCAAAGACAGCAGCGCGACCCTGACGACGCGCAACTTTTACTTGAATCGCGACTTCCGCCAGAGCGACGCGCCTCAGGCCAAGGCCGAGGAATGGACCCAAGGCTTTATCGCCGAATTTCAATCCGGCTACACCGACGGCACGGTGGGCTTCGGCCTCGATGCCCTGGGTGAACTGGGTATCAAGCTCGACTCCGGCGCGGGCCGTCGTGGCAGTGGGCTATTGCCTTATGGCCCCGACAGCCATCAACCGGTGGACGACTACAGCGAACTGGGGCTGACCGCAAAAATGCGCCTGTCCAAGACCCAGCTCAAGGTCGGCACGCTGATGCCGATTCATCCGCTGGCGTATTACAGCGATACCCGACTGCTGCCCTCCACCTTCACCGGTGCCTACCTGACGTCCGGCGAGCTCGACAACTTGACCGTCACCGCAGCCAGACTGACCAAAGCCAATGGCCGCGACTCATCCAGCAACGACGACGTCAGTTATGCCGGCCAAAGCAGCGATCACTTGGACCTGCTCGGCGGCGATTACACCGTCGGCAAGCAGTTGACCCTGCGTTACCACTACGGTGAGCTGCAAGACATCTACCGTCAGCAGTTCGCCGGCCTGATCCATGTATTGCCCTTGGGGGAAGGCGTGAGCCTGCGCTCCGACCTGCGCTACGTCGACAGCGACGATGTCGGTGTTGGAAAAGCCGGGAGGATCGATAACCGCAACTTCAACGGCATGTTCACCCTGACCGTCGGGGCCCAGCGCTTCTCTGCGGCGTTCCAGCGCCTGTCGGGCGAGAGCGTGTTTCCAGTCATCGATACCGGTACGCCCTATGTGGCGAACCTGGTCACCTACAACTCGTTCACCAAAGCCAACGAAAAGTCCTGGCAGTTGCGCTACGAATATGACTTCGCTGCGCTCGGCGTGCCCGGCCTGACGTTCATGACCCGTTACGTGAAAGGCAGCGATATCCATACGCGCACGGTCAGCGACGGCAGTGAGTGGGAGCGTGACACCGACCTGGCTTACGTCTTCCAAAGCGGTGCCTTGGAAGGCCTGAACGTGCGTTGGCGTAACCTCACCTTCCGCTCCGGGAATGGCCTGACCCAGCGACTCGATGAGAACCGCCTGATCGTGGCTTACACCTGGAAACTGTGGTGAGCCCCGCCCACCGGAACCCGCTCGCATACGTCTTACCGGGAGAACACTTATGACGTCGTCACGCGCCATTGATGTCGCCGCCCTGATCGAGGGGCGCAAGCTGTCGGGCTTCAACTATCTGATCATCTGCGTGTCGGTGTTGATAACCTTCCTCGATGGTTTCGACTTGTTGATGCTGTCCCATACCGCCGCCTATATGGCCGAGGAAATCGGCCTGGACAAACTGCAACTGGGCAACATTTTTTCCATCGGATTGTTCGGCATGATGCTGGGCGGGTTCTTTTTCGGTTATCTCGGCGACCGGATCGGCCGCCGTCCGACCATCATTCTGTCCACCAGCGCCTTTGGTGTGCTGACGCTGCTGTTCACCTTTGCCGACAGCTACGCCTCGCTGCTGGTACTGCGTTTCCTCAACGGTTTTGCCTTGGGTGCCATGCTGCCGCTGTGCTGGGCACTGAATATCGAATTCGTGCCCAAGCGCTACCGTGCCAGCGTGATCACTATCATCATGGTCGGCTTCAGCCTGGGGGGCGCGGCAGCCGGTCCACTGACCGTATGGCTCGCCCCGCAGTACGGCTGGGCCAGTGTGTTCGTGCTGGGCGGCATCGCCACGCTGCTCTCCAGCGTCCTGTTGTTTTTCACCCTGCCGGAGTCGGTACGGTTCCTGGTGAGCAAACAGAAACAACCGCAAACCGTGGTGGGCATCCTCAAGCTCCTGGATCCCGGCATCGATGTGCGCGCCGGGGACCGCTATTTTCTCGCCGATGAAATCGACATTGGCCGCCAGCCATTTCGGGTCGGGCAACTGTTCATCGGCAAACTGAAATGGATCACGCCCATGATCTGGATCGGCTTTGGCGCAAGCTCCATGGCCATGTATTTCCTCGCGTCATGGAGCCCTCTGGTGTATCAGTATGCGGGCTTCGACCGGGCTACTGCGTCCTGGGTAAGCTCCTTCGCGTCCTTCAGCGGCGCCATGGCCGGGCTGGTGCTGATGCGAGTGGTCGACACCCGGGGGCCCTATGCGGTGATGATCTACCCCCTGCTCTCATTACCCTTCCTGCTGGCGCTGGGCATTGGCGACCTGCAGGGTAACGCCTTCATTGCGCTGAGCATGGTCGGCGCCATTTTCGTCAAGGGCAGTCACTACGGCATCACCAGCATCGCCGGGATTTTCTACCCCAGTGCCATTCGCGGCAACGGCGCCGGATGGGCAGCCTCCATGGGCAAGTTTGGCTCGGTATGCGGGCCGCTGCTCGGTGCTCATGTGCTCAACAGCGGCATGCCTGTCGTGAAGAGCTTCGCGGTATTGGCTCTGTGTCCGGCGGTGCTTGCCGTGTGCGCCTACACCGTGGCGCGCATCGATAGGCGCTCGTCCATGAAAGCCGAGGCAAGCTCCTGCACAACCTAGAAGTACAACTCAGCAAGGTACAAAGAAAGCACTTCAAGTCACTCGTCTTTGCTTTACGTCTGACGGAGTTTCTCCCTCAACGATTCAGCGCCGTTTTAGCGCGTTGCTGAGAGGAAGAGCCAGAGGTGTAAATACGGCTATTTGAGGTCTCGCTGCCTGAGCGATTAAGAGATTTGCGCGAAGATATCTTCGACGCCGGCTTTGCTCGCTCTGAAGATGTTGGAGGCCCAGGCTGTATGACAAACACCTTTGATCGTTGCCATGGCCGCGCGTAGCCCGATTTTGGCCTTGCGGCGAACTCCACTGGCAGAAGCATTGAGGTAGGCGATGGTCGCTGCAACCCATTTAATCGAAGCGCTTTGAGGTTCGCATAACGCTAGTCCTATTTACAGTTGAAATCGACATGAGGCACGGGCTATGTCGCCGATGATCCGGGTTGTCCGCATCACCGGCGATTGGCTTTTATTGTCCGTTTTTAACCCGACTCCAAACACGCGTGCGCAGCCGGTCGGTCTCCAGCGGCATCGCTTCCAGCACGAAGAGTTTCTTCATCACGCTTTCAGGCGGGTACACCATTGGGTCGTTGAGAATGGCCTTGTCGACCATGCCCTCAGCGGCAGCGTTGCCGTTGGCATAGTGCACGTGGTTGCTGATGTCAGCCATGACGTGGGGGTCCAGCAGGTAGTTCAGAAACGCGTAACCGGCCGCTTCATTCGGAGCATCGGCGGGCATGGCGACCATGTCGAACCACATCGGTGAGCCTTCCTTGGGGATGGCGTAAGCAATCTGCTGGCCATTGCCGGCCTCATTGGCTCTGGCGGCTGCCTGCATCACGTCGCCAGAAAACCCCACGACCAGGCATACGTCACCCGTTGCAAGATCGCTTGTGTACTTGGAGTTGTGGAAGTAATTCACATAGGGCCGCACTTTGAGTAGCAGGGCCTGGGCCTTCTCGTAGTCGGCCTTGTCCTTGCTGTGATGCGCAAGCCCCAGGTAGTTCAAGGCGATGGGAAGGATCTCGGGGCCGTTGTCGAGCATGGCTACGCCGCATCGGGCGAGTTTTTTCATGTTCTCCGGCTTGAACACGATGTCCCATGAGTCTATCGGTACATCGCCCAGGACTGCCTTGACCTTGGCCACGTTGTAGCCGATGCCGGTGCTGCCCCATAGGTAGGGAAAACCGTATCGGTTGCCCGGATCGTTGGCCTCCAGAACCTTCATCAGCGTCGGGTTGAGGCTCTGCCAGTTCGGCAGTTTGCTGCGGTCCAGCGGTTTCAGCGCACCGGCCTTGATCTGCCGGGCCATGAAGTGGTTGGAGGGAAACACCACGTCATACCCGGAACGGCCGGCCATCAGTTTGGCGTCGAGGACCTCGTTGCTGTCGTACACATCATACTGAGTCGGGTGCCCGGTATGGCTGGTAAAGTTTTGCAGGGTATCTGGGGCAATGTAACTGCTCCAGTTGTAGATCCTGACGGTGTCTGCCGCCTGAGCGGTGGACGCGATCAACAGTAGCGGAACGATCGACTTCAACATACGAGACCTCAACCTTTGTTCTTTACGTTATGGGTGAAGGCAGTTCAGAAAATCAGCACGTAGCTTTTGCGAACGGTTTCTTGTATATCCCAGACTCCCGTGGTGTTCGCAGGCAACATCAATGCGTCGCCGGCCTGGATATGAAGGATCTCACCGCCATCCGGGGTGAAGGTGCAGCGCCCCTGGATGAAATGGCAGAACTCCTGTTGCACGATCTGGCGCCGCCAGCGGCCGGGGGTGCATTCCCACACCCCGGCTTCGACGCCGTCATCGCGCTCAACGCTTGTCGTGGCAACCTGTGAAACCGGCTCACCCAGCGGTATACCGACAGCGCCCGATTCCACGAGAGACAAGCGTGGGGTGTCGCGAAAATGATCGATCTTCATGGGAACGGCTCCTTGGACTTCATCAGACGTTCCATGCAACCCGCCAGGCCCTCGGCCATCCGGCGACGCCAGCGCGGTACATGGAGGTTGGCCAGTATCCGATCCTCGTGAACAAAGCTCTGGATAATGGCGTTGTAACCCAGCCAGCGCAGGGGCTCTGGCTCCCAGCGCGGCAACGAGGCCAGCGGACGGTCGGACCACACCCAAGGCTGGCGGGTCAGTTCGTTGTCCTGACCAAGAATCAGCGCGGCCACGGTGCGACCACCCAGGTTGCTGGCGCCTACGCCTTCGCCGCCATAGCCACCGGCGAGTGCAATTTTCTGGCGGCGGTCGGCCAGCATGTGCGGGTGAAAGCGCCGCGCGACGCCCAAGTTGCCGCCCCAGGCATGAGTCAGACGAACATTGCGCAAAATCGGGAATAGTTCGCTAAACAAGTACTGACGCAACTCACGTTCGGCCTGACTGAGGTTGAAGTCACTGCGCAGGCGACCTCCAAAGCGATAGCCACCGCGGGCACCAAATACCAAGCGGTCATCGCGGCTGCGCTGACCGTAGGTGACCTGTCGGCTGTTTTCGCTGAAAGCCTGGCCACGGCTAAGTCCAATTTCGGCCCACACATCGGCCGGGAGCGGCTCAGTTGCAACGATCAGGCTCTGGGCGGCCAGTTGATATTTGTTTAACGGGGGCAAGGCACTGGCATATCCCTCGACTGCCGGCACCACCCAATCGGCGCTCACCCGACCGTGCTCGGTTCGAACTTGGCCTGCCGTCCAGTCGAGCACAGCGCTTTGCTCGAAAATCCGCACACCCATGCGTTCCACGACATCGGCTAGCCCCCGTACCAACCGGGCAGGTTGAAGGGTCGCGCAGTGAGGTGAATACAGGGCGCCGTACGCCTGGGCCACATTCAATTGTTCGCACAAGGCCTGAGCGCTCAACCAGCGATAATCGTCCTCACCCAGGCCTTGGGCACGGGCGGCAGCGAGTTGTTCGCGCAGGCGCCGTTCTTGCTCGGGATACCGCGCCGCGCAGTACAGCACGCCACCTTTACGCAGTTCGCAATCGATGCTTTCGACGTGGCACACCCGCGCCACTTCATCGGGGATTCCGTGCAGCAGTTGATATCCTGCATGACGTTGGGCGGCGGGCAAGGGCCCCAGGAGTCGGTCTTCGCCGAGCAGATTCCCCATCAACCAGCCGCCATTGCGGCCGGAGGCGCCGAAACCGGCAATCTGTGCTTCAACTATGACGATATCCAGGTGCGGTGCTTGCTGCTTGAGGTAATAGGCCGTCCAAAGGCCGCTGTAGCCGGCACCGATGATCACCACATCGGCTCGCAGATCCTGATGCAACGTCGGACGCGGCGTCAGCGCCTCGTCGACTTGCTCCATCCACAAACTCACACCACCCCAACCAGCCATTACCTGCTCCATCGTTTGATTGCCGACAGAGCTTAATGCGCAGCGAAGGGGCCTGTGTTATCTGCGGGTACGCGCGCAATTGGCCTTCAACCAGGCTTTTGGTGTGCAGCCGGTATGGCAGCGGAAAGCCTTGTAGAACGCAGAGGTGGAATTGAATCCGGCAGCCACTGCGAGGGCATCGATGGGTGCGTTTTCGTCGTAACTGGCGAGGCGTTCAAGGAGGTAGGCCAAGCGAGCCTGAGTCACGTAGCGATAGAAGCTTTGCCCGAGCACTTGATTCAATAAGTAAGACAACTGATTACGGCTGTACCCGGTGGCGCTGGCGATCCGTGCAAGATCCAGGTCAGGGTCCAGGAATGGCTGCTGGCGGGTAAAGTAATCAGCCAAGTCTCGCGCCATGAAGCTCAACTGGCGCGCCGATAGCCCTAGCTTACTGATGGCGGGGGCGCGACGCCCGGCGTGCGGCTCGCCGTCGCGCACGAGTGACGCGTATTCGTTGACACGCAGGATCTGACCCTCACATACGATGATCGCTTCGCTGGTGCGAAAGACCACCCGCTCGCCACTGCCCTTCAGAGCGGTCTGGTACTGGATGAATGCCGTGCAGCCGTCAGCGCGGATGCGGTCATTGTGCTCAAGATATTCATCGGGATGGCGCGGCAATGTGCCAGTGATGTAGGCGCGCAGCTCGGTCAGGCCCATGCTGCGATTCTGGAAAAAATCGTTGTACTGCACATGCGGGTGATAGAGCGCGAGTATCGCCTCCAGGTCGCGGTGCTTCCAGGCCATGTGATAGCGCAGCACCACCTCGAGGGTGAGCTTCGTCTGTTCGGCGGTATCTGACGGGACGAGGAGCATGGGTTGACGGGCCTTATGACTGGGCGGCACCAGTCTAGTCCTTGAGTGGTTGAGCGAACAAACTCAGGCACGCCCAGGCGCACATGATTGAGCGAGCGGAGCCTCTAGCTGCCTGTGGCTCTGCCATGCTTGCCACCCAGCACCAACGCAACGCCGCCCAGTACAGCAATGGATGCCAACACCATCCTTACGCTCAGGCTTTCCCCCAGAAAAACGATGCCCGCCAGCGAAGCCAGGATGGGCACGCTCAGCTGCACCGTCGCGGCTTGAAACGCTGCCAAATGACGCACCGCGACGTACCAGACCGCGTAGCCGACGCCTGACGCCAGCGCGCCGGAAAGAACCGCATAAAGTATCCCCTGCGGATCCCAACGCAGCGCAGAGAGAAACGGCAAGCTTGCCATCAAGACCAGGGGAATCGAGCGCAAGAAGTTGTCGGTTGTGGTGGCCAGCGGATCGGCGACAGTTTTGCCAAGCAGTGAGTAGATCCCCCATGCCACCCCCGATAACAGCATCGTGAGTGCGCTAACGGGGTCAGGTGCTGCGGCACCTGGAAGCAGCAGGCTAACCAAGCCAACAATCGCCAGCACAAACCCAACGACTGCCAACGTGTGCATCCGCTCGCCTTTGAACACGCCGTACAGAACCATGCTCAGTTGAACCGCGCCAAACAACAGCAGCGCCCCCGTCCCGGTCTCCAAATGACGGTACGCGAAAGAAAAAGCAAAGACGTAAACGAACAAGGCTGCGGCGCCCTGCCAACTGCCTTTGCCTATGGTTGAGGTCCGCCTCAAGGCACACAACAGCCATAAAACCGATGCCCCGCTGGCCAGCCGGACCACGCTGAAACTCGCGGCATCGATGTTGGTGTGCTTAAGCGCCAGGCGGCACAGCAGCGAGTTCGCGGCAAAGGCGAGCATGGCGAAACAGATCATCGCGATCAATCTTGCCGAAGCTGACGAGCTGGACGCCTTCGTTACGGGGTTGCTTATTGTCATGGTCGATCCCAATGCCTAGGCAGGCTCTCAGAACTCTTGACGCCACCGCGCCCTTAAAAACACGTTAAACGCCTCTGTACCGATCGGTCAATACAACTATCTTCCTGCAACCATGGGATGAGCTTCGCCCGTTTGTATCCTTCACCGCGCACGCATGGGTATGATTGGCGCTCAACCGGTTGGAATTGACCCATGGGAAAAAAGAACGCCGTCGTCGCTGCCGAACCTGCTGAAACAAGCACTAAGGAGCGGATACTGAAGATCGCTGCGCAGCTGTTCTCGACGCGCGGGTTTCACGCAACCGGCATGGCTGAGTTGGAAAAAGCCACTGGCCTGGCTCGAGGCGCGCTGTATTACCACATCGGCAGCAAGGAAGAGTTGCTGTTCGAAATCACCAGCCGGTATTTGCGAGTGCTCATCGCAGAAGGTACGCCCCTGTGCGAGAGCGACCAGCCTGCAGAAGATAAATTTCGCCAATTCTCGGCCATCGTGATGCGCACGATTGTCACCCACCTGGCCGAAATGACGGTGTGTTTTCGAGAAGTGTATTCGGTCATTGGCGAGCGCCAGACTGAATTGCTCGACCTGCACCGGCAGTATGAAAAGCTCTGGTCGAATATCCTCAAGGCTGGCGTGAGCGAGGGGACCTTCCGCACATCTGACTCGTTAGCCGTGAAGGCTATTCTTGGTATCCACCACTACAGCTACTTGTGGATCAAGCCCGGTGGCCCGCGCTCTCCGGAATCCATCGCGACGTTCTTTTGCGACACCCTCCTGCCCGGACTGAAGGTTGAGCCGCGCCCGGCTTGACTGTTATCAGCGGCGCTTCAAGTGCGCCGCTTTCCTCGCTCCCCTCATTCACGTGCCATCACCGATGGTCGTCCTTGCGACTGGACCACGCGCGTTTTTCGTTCTAGGCTTACCTACAGACCGACCGATCGGTCTGTAGAATCGCCGTTGGGTCCAGCCCGACAAAGGAATCAGAGGGAACAACAATGACAAAAAAATCCATGGTCCCCGCCAAGCAAGACATGCCTCAAACATCTTTGGCTCGCAGGGATTTCTTGATTAAAAGCGGGGCCGTTATCGGTACTGCTGCCTTTGCTCTGGGCGATAGCGACCTGGTCAGCGCAGAGACGACCAACGTCGCCCCTCTTGATCCGAACCTGCCCCTTGAAGTCCCGCAATGGACCCGTAGCCTTGGCGCTCCCACTGCAAGCCCTTATGGCAAACCTTCAACGTTCGAAACCAAAGCGGTCAGGAATTTATATCCCGGCCTGAAGGACACGATGTCCGCCTACAGCACCTCGCCACTTCAAGAGTTGGACGGCATCATTACCCCGAACGGCCTGTTCTATGAGCGCCATCACGCGGGCGTCCCGCAAATCGATCCGGCGCAACACCGGCTGGTGATCCACGGCCTCACCGAAAACGCCTTGATCTTTACCGTGGACGAGATACGCCAGTTCCCCGCCGTGTCACGCGTGCACTTCATGGAGTGTTCGGGCAATCCATCGTTTCTACCTCCCTGGGGCAAAACCGCCGCCGAAGTCAGTGGCCTGGTGAGTTGCGCTGAATGGACGGGCGTTCCCCTGAAGACCCTGCTGGATGAAGCAGGGCTCAAGCCGCAAGCCAAGTGGATCATCGCCGAAGGGGCGGACGGCGCGGCAATGACACGCAGCATTCCCATCGAGAAATGCCTGGACGATGTGATGGTTGTCTACAGCCAGAACGGCGAGCGTCTAAGGCCGGAACAGGGCTACCCGCTGCGCCTGTTTGTCCCCGGCTACGAGGGCAATACCCACATCAAATGGCTACGCCGACTTCATGTCACCGATGCGCCCGCCTACAGCCGGGAAGAAACCGCCAAATACACCGACTTGATGGCGGACGGCAAAGCTCGGAAGTTTTCCTTCGTCATGGAGTGCAAATCGCTGGTGACCTACCCTTCCGGCACCCAGAAACTGACACGCAAGGGCCTGCATGAGATGCGTGGCATCGCCTGGAGCGGCCACGGCAAAATCACCCGCGTTGACGTTTCCGTCGATGGCGGCAATAACTGGACGCAAGCCAAATTACAAGAACCCATTCTGACCAAGGCGCTGACTGTCTTCAGGGCGCCTTTCGAATGGAACGGCCAGGAATTGATGATCATGAGCCGCGCCATCGACGAGACCGGCTATGTTCAGCCGATGCTGGAACAGTTGATTGATGAACGTGGCAAGGTCTCTTTCTACCACAACAATTCGGTGCAACCGTGGCGTGTTTCCAGCAATGGGGAGGTGACCAATGGACGGGCTTAAAGGTGGATCGTTTCTCATCGGTTTGCTGTGCGCCTGTGCGCTGACTCATGCCTCGGCACAATCCCAATACGGTTTGGGCACCAAGGCTACCGAAGCGCAGATCGCCAGTTGGAACATCGACGTGGCGCCCGACGGCAAGGCCTTGCCTCCAGGGCGCGCAACGGTGGCTGATGGGGAAAAGGTCTACATGAGCAGCTGCGTCAGCTGCCATGGCGTGAAGCTCGAAGGTGGCATCGGCCCCGCGTTGGCGGGGGGCGCTGGAACGCTGACGACTGAAAAACCGCTCAAGACAGTCGGCAGCTATTGGCCCTATGCAACGACGCTTTTCGACTACATCCGCAGAGCCATGCCCTTCCAGGCGCCACAGTCATTGTCCAACGAACAAGTCTATGCGGTGACCGGCTACATCCTGCACATGAACAAGCTGCTGGACGCCAACGCGACCGTGGATGCATCGACCTTGGCGGATGTAAAGATGCCGAATCGAGACGGTTTTTATACCGACGACAGACCGGACAGCAAGGCGGTTGCCTGTATGTCGAACTGTTTAAAAGCTCACTGACGGATCAAAAAATGTAAAATCCGCTCGCCGATAAACCGTTCCTTCTCAACGAGCTTTGCTGATGAAGCTGGCCAGCCGCGAAAAATCGATGATTGCCTGGGTGCTGTACTTCAGCATCCTGTTCGGTTCGTTGCTGTGCGCGATGGGCCATGGACAAATGGCCGGCTTGCGATTGAGCGGTTTGGACGGCGGACTGTTTTGCTCTACTGACGGCGGGGCAATATTCGAGGGCCTGCAGGATGTGCCCGCCCCTTCGCTGCCCGTCGTCGCTGATTGCGTCATTGCGAGCCTGTTCGGTGCGATCCTGCTGGCGGCGTTTTTCGGGCTGCTCGCCCTGCTTGCCGGCGAGCCAACCAAGCCCTTGCCCGCACAACCGACCCGTTGCCTACCCAGGCAGCGATGGCCCTTGATCAATCCTCGCGCCTCCCCCGCCCTGCTTCCCTCGCCTTGACATCATCACCACTTGCCGCTGCATGACGCGCGGTCGGTGTGTGCTCATCGAATTAAGCCAGGAAGCTTTTCATGTTTCGCTTGACTACTTTAGCGCTGCTCGCGGGCAGCACCTGCGCGTGGGCGCAAGACACGACACTGAACTTACCCACCAGCTACATCAACGCCTCGGCCGACCAGCCGAAACCGGCCACCAGCCTGGACCTGGACACCCCCATCGAAAGCGGCTCGCGCCTGAACCTCAGTGCTCGGGAAAATCCCGCCTCTGTGAGCGTGGCCGATCGCAAGACAATGGAACGCATCGGGGCACGCAACTTTCAGGACGCGGCGAACGCCCTGCCTGGGGTGAACGCTTCCGCGCCGCCCGGCTGGGGTGGCTATGTGTCGTACCGTGGTTTCAACGGTGCCCAGATCAGCCAGTTGTTCAACGGCATCAATCTGCAATACGGCGGCGCAGCACGTCCGGTCGCCGCCTGGATTTATGACCGGGTGGAATTGCTCGGCGGCCCCTCCTCGTTCCTCAACGGCAGCGGTGCCGTGGGTGGCAGCCTGAACGTGATCACCAAGCTTGCCAACCGCGACGAAGATACCTTCGAAGGCCGGATGAGCTACGGTCGCTACGACACCTGGGAAACCGCGGTCGGCTTCAATAAAGCGCTCAACAGTGGCGATGGCCCACGCCACTACGCGCGCCTCGACTACAGCCGCACCAACAGCAACGGCTACATCGACCGCCAGGAGAACGGTGCGGGCAACCTGGCCTTCTCGCTGCTCAGCGACATCAACGACCGACTCTCCCATACGCTGGCGATCGAGTACCTGGAGGAGAAGGAAGACAGTCCCTACTGGGGCACGCCGGTGCTGCAACCGCTGACCGGCAAGCTGCAGATCGACAAGCGCAACCGCTTCAACAACTACAACGTCGAGGACGGTCGCTACGAGCAGAGCACCCGCTGGATACGCTCGATCACCGACTACCAGCTGGACGACAACACCCAATTGCGCAATACCTTCTACCACTACGATGGCCAGCGCGATTACCGCAACCTTGAGGTCTACCGCTACAACAGCGACAACAGCGCCATCGCCCGCTCCGGCGGTTACCGCCAGCGGCACGACCAGGAGGTCAACGGTGACCGCATCGAGCTGACTCACCAGGCTCAACTGTTCGGCCTGGCCAGCGATTGGGCGCTGGGCGTGGATTACAACACCAACCAGCAAACCAACTACCCGTTGTCCAAAGGCGCCTTCGACACCATCGATCCAGATGGCTTCGAGCCGGGCCACTTCCTGGACATTCCGGGGATGGATGCACCGCGCAGTAAAGGTCGCAGCACTTGGACTGATACTTCTTCGGCGTTCGTCGAGAACCGCACGCGCCTGACCGAGCAACTGGCACTGATCACTGCGCTGCGCTATGACCATATCGATTTCGAGGTGGTCGATCATGCGGCGCAGGCCAGGCTCGACAAGCGTTGGGATGCAATCACGGGACGCCTGGGCCTGGTGTACGACCTGACGTCGAATGTCAGCCTTTATACCCAATATAGTACGTCGGCCGAGCCGCCGGGAGGGACGCTTACCAGCGCCTCCATTGCCCAGGTGGGCGACTTCGACTTGAGCACCGGTCGCCAATTCGAGGTGGGCAGCAAGTTCGATTTTCTTGACGGTCGCGGCTCGGCCACCGCCGCGGCCTACCGCATCGTGCGCAAGAACATCTCCGTCCCCTCCTCGACGGTGCCCAACACCACCGAACAAGCGGGTCAACAAACCTCCACCGGCATAGAGCTGGCCGCGTCATTCAAGATCACGCCCAAGCTATTGGCGGCCGGTAACTTCAGTTGGGTAAGGGCTGAGTACGACGAGTTCAATGAAACCATCGCCGGTGTTGTGTTCTCGCGCAAAGGCAAGAATCCGGTGAATATTCCCGACCGCGTAGCCAATCTCTGGCTGACCTATGACGTGGCTCCTGACTGGCAGCTCGGGGCTGACGTGCGCTATGTGTCGTCGGTCTACGCCAACACCGCCAATACGACCTGGGTGCCCTCGTACACTGTCTATGGTTTGTCCATGACCCACGATCTGGACAAACACGTACAGGTCAGCGCGCGCCTGCGCAACCTGACCGACGAGGTCTATGCCCGTTTCATCCACCAGAGCAACACCCAGTATTACGTGGGCGAGCCGCGCAGTCTGGAAATCGCTGTGCAGTGGAAGTACTGACGACCCCGAACGGAATGCAGCACACGGTCTGGCGACCTGACAGGTCTAATCATGATTCGGAGCGCAGTCCTTCCCGCGTTGATCAGCCTGTTTGAATGGCCCGCTGGACGGGACCGCCAGGGACGGCGGCTTTCACTGTTTTTTCTCTGGGCTCAACGCTCATGGGGCTTACCCTCTAATCGGCAATTGAGCGTCCATTGTTCGTACGGACTAAAACTTGAAGCGCCCGACCAATCCTTGAAGTTGGCCAGAAATGGCCGTCATTCGCCCCGATCCGGCATGGGCTGAATGCGCGAACTCCTCTACCATCTGCGCATCGGCGTGGATCTGTGCGATGTGCCGATTGATCTCCTCCGCCACTTGATGCTGCTCCTCTGCCGCCGTGGCGATCTGGGTGTTCTGGTCGCGAATCGAGTCCACTGAAGCGCGGATCTTGTCGAAGCTGTCGCGGGCCCGCTGGATCCGCTGCACGCTAGCCTGGGACGCTTGCAGGCTGCCTTGCATCTGCTGGGTGACTTCCTGGGTGCGGCGAGCGAGGTTACCCAGTAGGCTGTCTATTTCGCCGGTAGAGTCGGAGGTGCGACGAGCCAGGGCGCGAACTTCATCCGCGACCACTGCAAAGCCACGCCCTTGATCACCCGCACGGGCGGCTTCGATGGCGGCGTTGAGCGCCAGCAAGTTGGTCTGCTCGGCAATCGAGCGAATGGTGTCGAGAATCGCATTGATGTTATTGCTGTCTTGCTCGAGCAGCTGCATGGTCTGGGTCGATACCTGCAGCTCCTCACTGAGCTTGAGCACGCTGCCGGTGGCTTCGCTGATTTGCTTCTGGCCATCGTGCACGTCGCGGTAGCCTTCGTCAGCACTCGACGCCGCGGCACTGCAGGAACGTGCGACCTCATTGGCAGTGGCGAGCATTTCATTGAAAGCGGTGCTTACCAATTCCACCGCCTCACGTTGGCGGCCGGCAGCCAGGTTCATGTTATTGGCGACTTCGTTGGTGTCAGCGGCAGCGACTTGCAGATCGGACGACGCATTGCCAATACGCTTCACCAACTGAGCGATCATGCTTAGAAACTGATTGAACCAACCGGCCAGGTTGGCAGTTTCGTCCTTGCCCCGTACTTGGAGTTGACGTGTAAGGTCACCTTCACCTTCGGCAATCTCTTGCAACCCATCAGCCACGCCACGAATCGGGCGCACGATCACGCTGGCAAAACCAGCACCAACGATGGCGAACACCACGGCCAATGCAACAGCGATGGCTGCAATCAACCAGGTCAGGCTCATGGCGTCGGCCATCACTTCATCACGCTTGATCAGGCCAATAAAACGCCATCCCAGGCCATCGGAACTCAGGACGTTGACCATGTATGGCACACCATCGATCTCGACTTGAGTCACCCCATCAGCGCTTTTGGCCAATTCGGCATAGCCGGGTCCTAGCTCACCTAACGGCTTGAAATTGTTTTTGGCATTTGCGGGATCGACCAAGACATTGCCATTGGCCTCGACCAACATCAGGTAACCACTCTTGCCCAACTTGATGGCTTTGACCAATTCAGTCAGTTGCTTGAGCGATACGTCCACGCCAACGACGCCCACCGCGGCACCGCTCGCGTCATTGATCGTGCGGACCGTGCTGACCAGCACCATGTCATCGGGTGCCCAGTAATACGCGCCCGTCCTTACGGTTGAGCCTCGTGCGGCTTCCATGGCAGCCTTGTACCAAGGTCGCACCCGTGGGTCGTAGCTGGCCATTGTCTGGTCATCGGGCCAACCTGCAAAACCTCCGTCATTGAGTCCAAGGGAAATGGAAGCCGTGGTTGGGTGGGTTTCTGCGAAACTGTCGAATACCACCTGGATCTGTCGATCGACCTTCGTCACAGGCGTTTTCGGGGCGTCAGCGGCCGTATAGTTCTTCAATCCCTGAACGTTGGCGATCCGAGGGTCTTTGGCAAGGTATTCGACGTTTTGGCGGATGCTGTCGAAAAACTGCCGCATCCCGCGGTCAATCTGCCTGATTTCGCGGCCACTGCTATCCAGGAAACTGGCTTGCGCTGCGCTACGCAAGTTCAGTACGACAACCATTGCGACCAATATGACTGGCGCGCAGGCGATAGCGGCAAACGCCCACGTGAGTTTCTGTTTGATGTTCATGAGTATTCCTGGGCAGGCAGATGGAACGTGGGCGCCCATGGGTAAAAGCGCCCGCGGCGAGTGCCGTAAACGTTGCTCACACGACGTGGAAACGAGACAACTCGGTCGTCATTTTTCTTTCAGATAATGCCTGCCCTCCTCTCAAGAGGAGGGACGAGAAGGCCGACGCATCGTCAATTCAGAAACGCCCAGGAGCGAAGGGTGCCGGCTCTACCACTGGTGTTTCTCCCATCATTAATTCCGCAAGCAGCCGGCCACTGACCGGACCTAGCGTAAAACCTTGATGAGCATGGCCGAAGTTGAACCAGAGCCCCTTATGCGACGGCGCGGCACCAATGACCGGTTTCATATCAACGGTACAAGGTCGCGCACCGCTCCATGGCGTCCGCTCAACCTGAGATCCCAATGCCAAGAGTTGTCGGGCCGCGCTTTCGGCCTTCCCTAGCTGCACTGGGGTCAGAGGCGCATCGAGACGGGCGAATTCGGCCCCCGTTGATAGACGCACACCACGCTTCATCGGCGCCAACATGTAGCCTTGCTCGGTATCAAGCACGGGGCGACTCAAGTTTGCCCCGTCGGCGAAATGGGCGTGATAACCACGCTTGATAAACAACGGGATGCGGTAACCCATGGGCCTCAGCAACTCTTGGGCCCAAGGACCAAGCGCCACGACGACCTGTGATGCTTCGACCGGCCCGGACTCGGTGGAGACTCGCCAGCCAGCTCCCGCTTGGCGCAATGAACGGGCATCGCCGCGTTCAAACTGTCCGCCCTCACGCAAGAAGAGCTCGGCATAGCGTTGCACCAGCTCTCCCGGATCAACACAGGTCCAAGGTTGAAGCCAGTGAATCCCCCCAACGAGAGCTTCACCCAAAGCGGGTTCTGCGAGCCTGAGCCCGGCGCCGTCCAACGCTTGCGACAATACACCGTGCGCACTCACACGCTGGGCGCTCTCCATCGCCTTTTCATATTTTTCCGGGGTTCGAAAAGCTTGAATCCAACCTTTGCGCACGATCAGGTGTTGGGCCTCGCTTTGCTCGATCAACTCGGAGTGCTCGCTGATTGAATGCTCGACCAAGGTCCGAAAGGCGTCCGCAATAGCTTGGTAATGCCTTGGCGCTGAGTTGGCCCAATACCTGGTCAGCGTAGGCATGTACTCCGGCAGCGCACGCAGATGATAATTGACGCCGATATCGCGCTTGGTCACCACTCTCATCAGGCTCGCCAGGTCCCTTGGGAACCCGTACGGTTCAACGGCCTCGCGCTGGATGATCCCGGCATTACCGTATGACGTCTCGCGCCCGGGCGCCCCCTTGTCTACCAAGGTCACCGCACAGCCCCGGCGTTGCAGATGCAGGGCCGTGCTTATACCAACGATGCCGGCACCCAGTACTACTACTTGTTTGTCGTTCACGCTGCCTCCAACTCAAGCACGCTGCTGCGCGATGACACTGATTTCAACCAACGCATCCACCACGAGGCCGGCACAGACGGTAGCGCGAACAGGCAAATTGGCCGTGAAAAACGAAGCATAAATCCTGTTGAACTCGGCGAAGTTACTCCGCTCGGTCAAGTACACCGTGACGCTCACAACGTCATCCAACGACAGTGACTCAGCTTCCAGTGTTTGAGCAATGCGCATCAAGGTCAGGCGCGTTTGTGCCTCGATACCCTCCGGGAAGCTGCCATCCTCATTGAACGGCAACTCTCCAGACAAAAACACGAGACCTTGGCTGTGGCGGACTTTTGAAAAGGGCAGATTGCTAACCGTCATTGTGGTGATTCTCTCTAAGCGGACTTATGAACGCGCCTATAACAGGCGCCATTTTTAGCCATCGACTCGACCGAGCGTGTCACAGCAGATCGGAAATCGGTCTACAAGCTTTATCGATGGATAAGTATATACAGGACTAAGCATTTAACGTGCCTGTTAGACAAGGACCCCCTTCAGACCCCTGATCCGAAGTGGATCGAGCACTACTTCTGTCCAAAATACTGTCCGCAGAAAGCCTTACCATGCGCTTCCTTTCGACTCATCAATGAGATACCGGAAACACTCCGATGCAACCTTCAGTTACACCTGAAAAAATATTCATGTGAGCCCCCCCTGGCCTGGAAGGCGTTTACGAGCAGCGATCAACAGAAAAGATAAGGCTTGGCCTGAACATTGCGTTGCCTATATATACAGGATCATACAGCACCACTTCCTTGTGGCCCTGCACCTAAGAGGTAATCAATGAAAAAACTGCACCAGATGACTGCCGCGACTACCGAAGGGATGAGCCTCGCAGACCGGATCGCCGAATTGGCGACACTCTTCCACTACAGCCTCCCGCACGAAATCCTTCAAAGCGCTGAACAGCCGAGCCCGCAGCGTCCCCTGCGGCACCATCCAGATCGCAATACCTTCCAGCAAAATTCCCGAGAGGTTAGCCTTGTATGAACGCCAACGACCTGACCCTGCTTGCTCGCGCTGAAGTACGCGAATTGGCCAGTTACAACGCCGGCCTCGCCGCTGATGCAGTGCGCAAACGCTTCGGTCTGACACGCGTCGCTAAATTGGGCAGCAATGAAAACCCAATGGGCACCGCCCCCGCTGTCAACGCCGCGACCACCCAAGCCTGCCATGAGATTGCGCTGTACCCCGACTCTGGCTGCCAGGCACTACGCTCCGCACTCTCGGAAAAACTTGATGTTCCGGAAGATCGCTTCGTGTTCGGCAACGGTTCTGAGGATTTGCTGAGTGTCATCAGCCGAGTGTTTCTGGACCATGATGATGAAGTGGTTACCGTAGTGCCCTCCTTCGGCTTGCATTTTATTTTTCCAGTGGCAGCCGGCGCTCGGGTAATCGGTGTCCCCATGACCGACCAAGGCACTTTTGACGTGGCGGCCATGATTTCCGCCCTTACACCGCATACCCATGTGCTGATGTTTTCCTGCCCCTCCAATCCGGTTGGCTGCACCTTGAGCGCAATCGAATTGAAGCAATTGCTCGATGCATTACCTCCGAAGTGCTTGCTGGTGTTTGACGAAGCCTATTACGAATACGCCCAATGGGAGCCTGAGTACCCAGACTGCCTCGGCTTGATCCAGGCCAGCGGCAAGCCGTTTATCCTGCTTCGAACCTTCTCCAAGGCCTATTCATTGGCAGGTTTACGCATCGGCTATGGCATTGTCAGCGACCCGCTACTGGCCGATTTGATCAATCGCCTGCGCACCCCCTTCAACGTAAACCGAGTGGCCCAAGCCGCTGCGGTCGCCGCGCTGGCCGATGAAAATCATCTGAATGCTGGCCTCTCCCACGTCGCCAGCGAACGCCGACGACTGGAGATCGCACTGCAAGAGCAAGGCATCACAACTGCCCCCTCCATGGCTAACTTCCTTTTTTTCAGCACCCCTTATCCTGCCGAAGTCATCAACCAGGCATTGCTGCGAGAAGGGGTCATCATCAAGCCTTGGCGCGAAGCGGGATATACTCAGTACTTGCGGGTATCTATAGGAAGCTGTGAGGATAACGATCTTTTCCTCCATTCCTTGGCAAGAGTCCTTGCCGCACAAGAGACACGGACCGACTGATGATCAAAAATGCACCACAAGCGCTCTACCGACGCGCGAAGGAATTTGTGCTGGACCAACTTCGAGCGGGCGTTTGGAAACCTGGCGACCTGATCTACTCAGAGAACCAGTTGGTGCAAGAGCTGGGCATCTCGCGCATGACCGTCAATCGAGCCCTGCGCGAGCTGACCGAAGAAGGTCTATTGGTGCGGATTTCAGGTGTTGGAACATTCGTAGCCGAAAGCAAGCCGCAATCGAACCTGTTGCGCATCACCAACATCGCTGACGAGATTCTCGCTCGGGGTCATAGTTACGGCTGTCGCGTCCTGCACCTGGGACGCGAATCCGCATCGATGTCAGTCGCTTCCGCCCTGGGCCTGCCCACGGGCTCTTCGGTTTTTCATCTGGTTTGTGCGCACAGCGAAGAAGACGTGCCAGTGCAGCTTGAGGATCGTTACGTCAATCCCGAGCTGGTGCCAGAGTTCCTGAAACAAAAATTCGGCGAACACCTGCAACCGGCCAAATACCTTTTGCAAGTCATCAAGCCCGACGAAATGGAACATATCGTAGAGGCCTGCCACCCCAGCGCAGAGGAGAGCAAACATCTGCAAATCGATGCAACTGAACCTTGCCTGGCCCTCATACGCCGGACTTGGAGCCAAAACAAAATTGTCACCTTTGTGCGGCTCGTCCACCCCTCCTCCCGCTATCGACTGGGTAGTCGCTTACCCATGAATGCAGCTCACAGAGACGTCTGACTCTTCGACACATCTGCCGTAAAACTTGACCAGCGCCGCTTCCAAAGGGCGTCGGTCGCTTTCTGATTCATACATCACAATAGACCCAGGCCCTACGCCCGTAGTGACCGGAAAAACGAAACTGATCACCCCCTCCCCTCAGCGTTTCCAGCCCTTCTTCCACCCATGCACATCCGAGCAGATAAATGGCTGCTTGATTGGCTATGCCTGTATGTACAAGTATGTATTTACGCGGTAAAGTCGATCCGTCACCTCGACACGCTTAAACCAAAAAATGGGCTCTGTGTACCACTCCCATAGCGACACACACGAGCTCCGTACCGCATCCGTGCGCTCAAGCGCTCTTTGGTCCTTAGGAATAAAAACAATGAAAAAATCTATTTTGACCCTCTCCGTACTGGCGTTGTGTGTGGCTGGCAGCTTTGCCTCGGCCAAGGAGTACAAGGAGTTGCGGTTCGGCGTTGACCCCTCTTATGCCCCTTTCGAGTCCAAAGCTGCCGACGGTAGCCTGGTGGGCTTTGACATCGACTTAGGCAATGCGATTTGTGCTGAATTGAAAGTGAAGTGCAAATGGGTCGAGAGTGATTTTGACGGCATGATTCCCGGCCTGAAAGCCAACAAATTCGACGGCGTGATCTCCGCCATGACCGTGACATCCTCGCGCGAAAAGGTCATCGACTTCTCCGATGAGCTGTTCTCCGTTCCTACCTCCTTCGTTTTCAAGAAAGGCTCCGGCCTGACCGAAGATATCAAGACGCTCGTCGGCAAGACGGTTGGTTATGAGCAAGGCACCACAGAGGAAGCTTATGCAAAAGCCGTACTGAACAAGGCCGGGGTCAAAACCCAAGCCTATGCCAACCAGGATCAGGTCTATTCGGACTTAGTGACTGGCCGTCTCGATGCCTCGATCCAGAATATGTTGCAAGCCGAAATGGGCTTCTTGAAGTCGCCGCAAGGGGCGAATTTTGAGGTAAGTAAAGCAGTCGAGCATGAACTGTTGCCCGCGAAAACCGCGGTAGGTCTCGCCCAAGGCAACGCCGATCTCAAGGCCCTGATAAACAAAGGCATCAAGGCACTGCATGAGGATGGCAGCTATGTAGCCATCCAGAAAAAACACTTTGGTGATCAGAATATCTACAGCGGTAAATAACACGCTGCGCCCATTTTCGGATGGGCGTTTTTTCTTGATTGACGAAGGGCTGTCCAATGCTAGAAAACCTATTGCAGACTCTAGGCTTCAGCCTAAAGGGTTTCGGCCCGCTGTTGCTGCAAGGCTCCTGGATGACTGTCAAATTATCCGCACTGTGCTTGTTGCTGAGCGTGGGCCTGGGCTTGATCGGTGCCAGCGCGAAACTCTCGAAGTCAGCCTTGCTACGCATCCCTGCGCAAGCCTACACCACGCTTATCCGCGGCGTGCCCGACCTGGTCTTGATGCTGCTGATCTTCTATAGCCTTCAGACGTGGCTGACGAATCTGACCGATGCCTTTGGCTGGGAATATATCGAAATCAATCCGTTCAGCGCAGGGGTCATCACCCTGGGCTTCATCTACGGTGCGTATTTCACCGAAACCTTCCGCGGAGCGATTCTCGCCGTTCCAAAGGGGCAATTAGAAGCAGCCACGGCCTATGGCCTGACCCGCGCCCAACGATTCCGCCTGGTGCTTTTCCCGCAAATGATGCGCTTTGCATTACCGGGCATTGGCAACAACTGGATGGTGATCCTGAAAGCGACCGCACTGGTCTCGATCATTGGTCTGGCTGACCTGGTCAAGGTTGCCCAGGATGCAGGAAAGAGTTCCTATCAACTGTTCTTCTTCCTGGTCCTTGCAGCGTTGATCTATTTGGTTATCACCACCGCATCAAACTATGTCTTGCGCAGGCTGGAAAGTTTTTACGCCGCAGGCACTCGGGAGGCCGTGCGATGATCGAGCTATTGCAAGAATATTGGAAACCCTTCCTGTACCACGATGGTTATCACATCACGGGCTTGGCGATGACATTATGGCTGCTCAGTGCCTCGCTCTTCTTCGGCTTCTTGATGGCGGTCCCGCTGTCGATTGCCAGGGTATCAAGCAACCTTTTCGTGCGCTGGCCCGTGCAGTTCTATACCTATTTGTTCCGTGGCACACCTCTGTATATACAGCTACTGATCTGCTACACCGGCATCTACAGCCTCGCTGCGGTGCGCTCCCAACCGCTTCTTGATGCATTCTTTCGCGATGCGTTGAACTGCACCATTCTGGCCTTTGCCTTGAACACTTGCGCCTACACTACGGAGATCTTCTCCGGGGCGATTCGCAACATGAATCATGGTGAAGTCGAAGCAGCGAAGGCCTTTGGGCTTCGAGGATGGAAGCTTTACACCTATATCATCATGCCGTCTGCATTGCGTCGCTCACTGCCGAACTACAGCAACGAAGTGATACTGATGCTGCATTCCACCACGGTCGCTTTCACCGCCACGGTACCGGACATCCTCAAGGTTGCCAGAGATGCCAATTCAGCAACATTTCTGACCTTCCAATCGTTCGGCATCGCCGCAGCGATTTACCTCGTTATCACTTTCTCTCTGGTCGGTCTGTTCCGTCTGGCTGAGCGCCGTTGGCTGTCATTCCTCGGCCCAGCTCATTAATTCAGGGTGCTTGAATATGTACAAACTGACCGTAGAAAACCTGCATAAAAGTTATGGCGACCACGAAGTCCTCAAGGGTGTTTCACTGAACGCAAAGGCCGGCGACGTCATTAGCCTGATCGGTGCCAGCGGGTCGGGCAAAAGCACCTTTTTGCGCTGTATCAACTTTCTGGAAATCCCTAGCAACGGCGCCATGAGCCTCGACAATCAGCCCATACGCATGATCCATGACCACCACGGCATGCGCGTTGCAAATGCAGATGAACTGCAGCGGCTGCGCACGCGACTGGCGATGGTATTCCAGCATTTCAATCTGTGGAGCCACATGACCGTGCTCGACAACATCACAATGGCCCCTCGCCGAGTGTTGGGGGTCAGCAAGAAGGATGCAGAGGAGCTGGCTCGGCGTTACCTGGACAAGGTTGGTTTACCATCGCGAGTTGCCGATCAATACCCGGCCTTTCTCTCGGGCGGCCAGCAGCAGCGCGTCGCGATAGCCCGGGCGCTGGCCATGGAACCGGAAATCATGCTGTTCGATGAACCCACTTCTGCCCTGGATCCTGAACTCGTGGGAGAAGTGCTGAAGGTCATTCAGGGCCTCGCCGAAGAAGGCAGAACCATGATCATGGTGACGCACGAAATGAGCTTCGCTCGTAAGGTATCGAACCAGGTGTTGTTCTTGCACCAAGGGCTCGTAGAAGAGCAAGGGCCGCCTGAGGAAGTGCTGGGGAACCCTAAGAGCGAGCGTTTGCAGCAATTTCTCAGCGGCAATCTGAAATAACCGAAGTGCCTTAAGCCGACTGGACACTTACCGCGCCTGAAAAATGTTTTCAGGCGCGCGATTGCGGCCGGAATGGTTCGCCGTTCTGTTGACTAGAAGAGCCCCGTGCGAGAGCAATCCCAGCGTCTTGCTATGGCTCAGCTCATGATCCCTGGCTGAAACTGTCACGGCGCGCCCAGTGCGCAAAGCTTGATGGCAAAACCTGCATCAATGCCATTCGAACGAAAAAAACTAATCACGTGAAGATAATCATGCCGACAACAATAGCGGTCAAAAATCTGCTTGATTAGGCTTGTATATACATGATTATATTTACTCGCCTGATGTAGCGAAAACCAACAATAAGCTGCAAGTCATTTCGAGAGGATTACCGGTGAGCAAACCACTCCATTTCCGCAATATCGAAATCCGCGCCCCTCGCGGTAACACGCTGACCGCCAAGAGCTGGCTGACCGAAGCGCCGCTGCGGATGTTGATGAACAACCTCGATCCGGAAGTGGCCGAGAACCCCAAGGAGTTGGTGGTCTACGGTGGCATCGGCCGCGCGGCGCGCAACTGGGAGTGCTACGACAAGATCGTCGAAAGCCTCACCAACCTGAACGACGACGAAACCCTGCTGGTGCAATCCGGCAAGCCGGTGGGCGTGTTCAAGACCCACAGCAACGCCCCTCGCGTACTGATCGCCAACTCCAACCTGGTGCCGCACTGGGCCAGTTGGGAGCACTTCAACGAACTCGACGCCAAGGGCCTGGCCATGTACGGCCAGATGACAGCCGGCAGCTGGATCTACATCGGCAGCCAGGGCATCGTGCAGGGCACGTATGAAACCTTCGTCGAGGCTGGTCGCCAGCATTACGATTCCAACCTCAAGGGCCGTTGGGTGCTGACCGCCGGCCTGGGCGGCATGGGCGGTGCGCAACCGTTGGCCGCGACCTTGGCCGGCGCATGCTCGCTTAACATCGAGTGCCAGCAGGTGAGCATCGATTTCCGCCTGAAAACCCGCTACGTCGACGAGCAGGCCAAAGACCTCGACGACGCCCTGGCGCGCATCGAGAAATACATCGCCGAAGGCAAGGCGATTTCCATTGCACTGTGTGGGAACGCGGCGGAAATCCTGCCGGAAATGGTCCGTCGTGGTGTGCGTCCGGACATGGTCACCGACCAGACCAGCGCCCACGATCCCCTCAACGGCTATCTGCCGGCCGGCTGGACCTGGGACGAATACCGTGCCCGCGCCAAGACCGAGCCCGCCGCCGTGGTGAAGGCCGCCAAGCAATCGATGGCCGTCCACGTCAAAGCCATGCTGGCCTTCCAGAAAATGGGCGTGCCGACCTTCGATTACGGCAACAACATCCGCCAGATGGCCCAGGAAGAGGGCGTCGAAAATGCCTTCGACTTCCCGGGTTTCGTCCCGGCCTACATCCGTCCGCTGTTTTGCCGCGGCATCGGCCCGTTCCGCTGGGCGGCGCTGTCGGGTGACCCGCAGGACATCTACAAGACCGACGCCAAGGTCAAGGAACTGATCCCCGACGACGCCCACCTGCACAACTGGCTGGACATGGCCCGCGAGCGCATCAGTTTCCAGGGCTTGCCGGCACGGATCTGCTGGGTTGGCCTGGGCCAGCGCGCCAAGTTGGGCCTGGCGTTCAACGAGATGGTGCGCAGCGGTGAGCTGTCGGCGCCGATCGTCATCGGCCGTGACCACCTCGACTCCGGTTCCGTGGCCAGCCCGAACCGTGAAACAGAATCCATGCAGGACGGCTCCGACGCCGTTTCCGACTGGCCGCTGCTCAATGCCTTGCTCAACACCGCCAGTGGCGCGACTTGGGTATCGCTGCACCACGGTGGCGGCGTCGGCATGGGCTTCTCCCAGCACTCGGGCATGGTGATCGTCTGCGATGGTACCGATGAAGCGGCCGAGCGGATTGCCCGCGTGCTGCACAACGATCCGGCGACCGGCGTGATGCGCCATGCCGATGCCGGTTACCAGATCGCCATTGATTGCGCGAATGAGCAAGGCTTGAACCTGCCAATGATCACTCTTGTTAAAGGAGCCAAAGCATGAAAACACTTAACGTTATCCCAGGCCAATTGAGCCTTGCCCAACTGCGTGCCGTTTACCAGCACCCAGTAAAAATCACCCTCGACCACAGTGCCTCTGCGCAAATTGAAGCCAGTGTCGCTTGCGTGGAGCAGATCCTCGCCGAGAATCGCACCGCCTACGGTATCAATACCGGTTTCGGCCTGCTGGCCTCGACCCGTATCGCCAGTGAAGATCTGGAAAATCTGCAACGTTCGCTAGTACTGTCCCACGCCGCTGGTGTGGGTGAGCCGATCAGCGATGCGCTGGTGCGGTTGATCATGGTGCTCAAGGTCAATAGCCTCAGCCGTGGTTTCTCCGGCATACGCCGCGTGGTGATCGATGCTCTGATAGCATTGATCAACGCCGAGGTGTATCCGCATATTCCGTTAAAAGGTTCGGTCGGCGCATCTGGTGACTTGGCACCTTTGGCGCACATGTCCCTCGTGCTGCTGGGAGAAGGCAAAGCCCGTCATAAGGGCGAATGGCTGGAAGCCACCGAAGCACTGAAGGTGGCCGGTTTGGCGCCGTTGACGCTGGCTGCCAAAGAGGGTTTGGCGTTGCTCAACGGTACCCAGGTGTCCACTGCTTATGCTCTGCGCGGTTTGTTCGAGGGCGAAGACCTGTTTGCAGGCGCCTTGGCCATCGGTGCGTTGACGGTCGAAGCTGTCTTGGGCTCCCGCTCGCCGTTTGACGCACGTATCCATGCCGCTCGCGGCCAGAAGGCCCAGATTGATACAGCTACTGCTTATCGCGACCTGCTGGGCCAAAGCAGTGAGGTCGCCGATTCGCACAAAGACTGCGGCAAGGTCCAAGATCCCTACTCTCTACGCTGCCAACCTCAAGTCATGGGCGCATGCCTGACCCAGCTCCGTCAGGCCGCGGAAGTATTAGTCGTCGAAGCGAATGCCGTATCCGATAACCCACTGGTCTTTGCCGTTGAAGGTGACGTGATCTCTGGCGGCAACTTCCACGCCGAGCCAGTGGCCATGGCCGCAGACAATATGGCATTGGCCATTGCTGAAATCGGCTCGCTGAGCGAGCGCCGCATTTCGTTGATGATGGACAAACACATGTCACAACTGCCGCCGTTCCTGGTAGCCAATGGCGGCGTGAACTCGGGCTTCATGATTTCTCAGGTGACAGCAGCAGCGCTGGCCAGCGAGAACAAGGCGCTAGCTCACCCCCATTCCGTAGACAGCCTGCCCACATCCGCCAATCAGGAAGATCACGTGTCGATGGCACCCGCCGCCGGCAAACGGTTGTGGGAAATGGCTGAAAACACCCGTGGAATCCTGGCTGTGGAGTGGCTAGCGGCCTGCCAAGGTCTGGACTTGCGTGACGGCTTGAAGACGTCGCCCAAGCTGGAACTGGCCAGGAAGAGTCTGCGAAGCAAAGTGGCCTATTACGAGAAGGATCGCTTCTTCGCGCCGGATATCAATGCGGCCAGTGAATTATTGGCTTCCGGCTGCTTGAACGACTTGGTATTGAACACATTGTTGCCCAGCATCTGATAGATGATATCCGCCATGATCGCGTGAGTTATTCTAGCTGATAGTCCCGTACGCGTTAAATGCCCAGGCAGTTTTTTGCTCCACAGCTATGACGATAGATTCTCGTTTTGGCTGTGGAGCTTTTTATTGCTTCCCAGTAATAGTCTTATGTAAGTGCGCGGGAAAATTAGCTTGACAACAGCATTACCCCCCTAAGGCTCCTTATGCGCTCAAAATTCTGATACCAGCAGCATTCCCTGATCACGCGAACTCCGCTCAAGTACCTCCTGGTTCTGAGCCGGGAGAGCTCATCACTACAAATAAGGCATTAACGTCAATGCCCTCTCATCACACCAGCTCACCCCTTCTACGTCGACCGCACGATCAAGCATTTGTAAGACACACTTGCATACCTACCAACTGGATGGTATGTTTTGATCGGTTTCACACCTCCCCTACACCTACAGGGCATCGCGCCCAAAGTGGAATATCCCATGCAAGATTGGAAGCAAACTCGAAAAGACGTCAGCGCCCGCCTAGTGCAACTGAATGGCCTATCCCCAGAGACCATGAAAGGTTTGGCTTCTTTAGGGAGCGCCGGCGAAAGAACAAACCACCTCGACGCTAAGACTCGTGAACTGATCTCACTCGCAGTTGCCGTCACCACCCGTTGCGACGGCTGCATCGCTTTCCACGCAGCTGAGGCCAAAAAGCTCGGCGTAACGACTGAAGAGGTCTCAGAAGCTTTGGGCGTTGCGATTAATATGAACGCTGGCGCTGCATTGGTTTACAGCACTCACGTTTTGGATGCATTCGATAAATCTTGATACCCAGCAGTGCGGAAGGATCAATAATAGTAGAGGCTTAGCTACCCCCGTCGCCAGTTAAATCTGAGAAGTCGCTAAAGCCCTATAAGCTGTTCTGCATGCCATTAGCCAACCACGTCGTTGTGCTGATGGCCTGCCGATGAAATCAAAGTCTTTACATTATCCGAACTTCGTTATCGCTGATACTCCGGCTGAAGCGTAACTGTATTCAAGCAAAGGCTACGCTGGGCTAAACATGGCCTGGCCGGTCGCAAAGCGGAGCTTAGCTTGCCTATACGCCAGTCGGACACTTAGCCCAGCAACATCCTGACGCGCTTCCTACACTCATTCGGACAGTCAATTTGAGAGCGCATCGAAATTTTAGTCCGACCTACAGAACATCCTTTAAGTCAGCTAAGACTGCTTTCTTCAACGCGGCAGCCGATCGAGAGCCAGCCAAAACCAAACGTAATCGCCCTTCGTAGAAAATCGCCAAGGATGGAACCGACCGGACACCATGCATCTGGGAGATCGTGGGCGAAACAGCCACATCAATCTTCCCGAATGCGGCGCGCGACTGCAGCTTTTCTGCCAGCTCATTAAAAACCGGTTTCATTTCTTGACAGGGCTTGCACTAGGACGCCGAAAACAGCACAGCGCAGTTACCTTTTGCAACGAATCGGGCGAACTCTCCGGCTTTCACGTCTACAATACGGCTCATCTGCACTTCACCCACAACATCATTCCAAACCCAGAAATTGCGGCACCAACAGTGCCGAAGCATCTCTGGTATTAATTACATCCATCAAGCCCGCAAACTTGACTGCTGGACGACTCATGTTCGTCACTTGGTTCGAAATACATTTGATTGAGTGCTTGAGAAAAGATCTCTTGAGGCTGAGCCCCCGAAATAGAAAATGAACTATTGAAAACAAAAAACGGGACGCCCGAGTGAAATTGCCCCATAGCACGCTCGTCTTCCTGCATCCGGTGAAACAATTCATTAGATGACCACGCGAGTCGAATCGACTCATCAGAAACACCTACAGATTTTGCAATCGACTCTAAACTACCTCGGTCAAATAGTGACTTACCCTGGGTAGTACTTTGCTCATAGAGCGCCTCCACCAAGTGCGTCTTCAATACTTCATCGTCAATCGCTTTGACGAGGACATGCGCATCCGCGGTGTCACCAAACATCATGGTTTCAAAACGGTAATCAAGCCCTAAAGATTGGCCATATTGCTTTACCGCACTCATCATATTCAAAACAGCGGTTGAACTGCCTAATTTGACTTTAAGGGCTCTCACCATAGACTCAGCAGTATGGTTAGGGGCAAGACGATACGCTCTCACGTTTACCTGTACATCGTCTTTGTACGGAAAGTCCTCAAGCGCATTCTCAAAACGACGCTTGGCGACCCAACACCAAGGACAGACGAAATCAGACCAAATATCCACTACAAACTTTTTCGAAATAGCGCTCATACACCCCTCTATATTAAAATAAATAAAAAACGCTGCTACCCATTGAGCAAAGTTCAAAAACCGTTTAAAAACAAAAAGCAACGCGCTCAATTACAATAGCAAAGGTAGCAACGCCAGTAGGCCTTGCCTACTGGCGCTCTCAAGGTTGTAAAGATGAAAGATCTGATAATATCAGTCCTCACGAACCTCGAGGGTTGGCACCATGCGGATGGCTTTGGAGAAATTCGCGTAATTAACTGATGTTTTAATTACATTTTTGTGCAGTTCTTCTACACGCTCAAGAGGTGCATCGGTGTGAAGACGGATTACGACCCGCACTTGGTCGTACCCTGGGTTTACGCTCTCGTCGATGCCCAGAAAACCACGCAAATCGAGAGTGCCGTCGGTCTCAATTTCCAGACTGTGGATTTTAATGCCCATCATGGCTGCGTTAGCTGCGTAACCTACCGCCATACAGGCGTTCAGCGCGGCCATCAGCAGCTCTTGAGGATTTGGCGCCGAGTTCTGACCTAACAGTTCAATTGGCTCATCGGCGACGATTTCGAAATCACGCGAATAGGTTTCACCGGCTAAGCTGTAACGGCTGACTTTCGCCACAGAGCGCGTCTGGCCTTTCCACTGGGTATTGACGTTGAAGCTCGCGTGACGCTTATTCGCATCCTCCGCAACACCTTGAGCAAACTGCTGCAGAGCTACGACATCAATACCATTCAGATTAGTTGTCATTAAAAAACCCTCTATTGAACGCATTTTTTGGCTGGATAAATGTTACGCACAGCAATCCTACCTATTAGTAGGTTTGCTAGCAATAAAATTCTTTGACCTGGTACCCCACCTCCCACGTGCTAACGGTGCGATCAGCTCCTATCCCTAATTAAACGTAGCTTATGGCGAAGTACCGCCTGTCCGATCTGACAGGCGGAGAAACGCTTGGAAGGTGTGTGCGAACAGAAAACCTATTTGTGGGATTAGATCAGCTGTTGAGGTGGACTGCAGAGGGGGTAGAAATATGAAGCCCACCTAATAAGATGGGCAAACACAACGTGAAAGGCTTCCTACTGATTTTGGTAATCTGATTCTCAGTGTATATTACGAAACGACAATACTATTCAATATCAAATCAAACCCAGACTGATCAACAACTGTATCATTGAGCGCCCAAGATACAAAACTGCTACCCTCAAGCAAGCTCAATATCGCCCGTGAAACTGTTCTGGGATTAAGATCCGCCTTTATAACCTTTTCAGATTGACCCAATGCGAGATTATTTTCCAACCAAGCAATATGGATTTCAAAAAACCTCCTAGTCAAATCCTTAAGACTGTCCGGCAGAGCAGAAAGTTCGGCAGCGAGCGCACCACATAAGGGTAGCATTCCATTTTTTGAGCTATCAATAAACAGCTTAGAAAACTCTCTCAACCGAACGATCGTGTCGGTGCTCTCTTCATTTATCAATTCTAGACTCTTCACAAACCTAAAAAGATAGCTATCAATAACGGCAATTCCAAGCCCTTCCTTTGTAGGAAAGTGATGATGAATACTCGCCTTTTTTATACCAATTTCGTCAGCCAAATCGGCATAGCTAAATGCAGCGTACCCTTTGGTACGCAGCAACAGCTCGGCAGTGGTTAAAAGGTCAGAACGAGTACTCATAAATCTTACCTTGCATTATTGACACACGCATATTAACTGCTTTACAGCAACGATTCAACTTAAAGCGATGAAAGCACGTCATAAACCGTGCTCTCATTGGCATTAAGCTATACTCCTACATGGCTCGAACTGTTCTCTATTTTTTCCGAGCGCACGGCTTTGGAACGGACGGCCTTTGCCCAACCCAGCATTAGAGCTCCAGCGACTACCGGTATAGATAAAACAGTATATGTTCCATTAGGATAATCGAAACCCAATAGCACCAGCACTACGAGCAAGAAACCCAGGGTCAGCCAAGAAGTAAACGGAGCACCTGGCATTCTAAACGAGACCATCTCGGCTTCACCTCTCTTCACCGCACGACGATACATTATTTGAGAAAGTACAATGAATGCCCAAGTGGAAAGGATCCCCAGAGAAACTAGATTAAGCAGCAGCTCAAATAGCTGGGACGGAATTAGAAAATTCAATAGCACGCCAAATACGTTGATCCCCATTGTCACTAAGATCCCCATATAGGGAACCCCTTGGGTGCTCATACGTTTAAACATCTTGGGGGCAGATCCTCCCATGGCTAGCGATCTCAGTACCCGCCCCGTTGCGTACAAGCCTGAGTTCAGACTAGAGAGTGCGGCAGTCATTACAACGATATTCATAACGGAGCCAATTCCAGGAATGCCGAGCGCTTCAAAGAACGTCACGAAAGGGCTGACATTAGCGCTGTAGGCCGTCCACGGCAATACAGTGACTAGCAAGAATACCGAGCCTACGTAAAAAAGCCCTATTCTCCAAACCACGCCATTGATTGCTTTAGGGATGACCCTTTTGGCATCTGCCGTCTCACCAGCAGCGGTTCCCACCAACTCTATACTCGCATAAGCAAAAATTACGCCTTGCACGATAATAATCGCCGGCAGAAAGCCATGGGGAAAAACACCTCCATTATCCGAGATCAAATGCAGACCCGGGATGTGCCCCGCCACCTCGTGGCCAGTTGCAAAAAAAAACGAGCCGACAATCAAAAAAATGCTGATAGCTGCCACCTTAATAACAGCAAACCAAAACTCCATTTCACCAAACCATTTGACACCAACCATGTTCATCAATGTCACAACGCCCAAGGCGCTAAGCGCGAATATCCACTGTGGAACGTCCGAAAAAACGCTCCAGTATTTCATGTATATCGCAATCGCTGTTATGTCAACTACACCCGTTAGTGCCCAAACCAAGAAGTACATCCAGCCCGCTACAAAGGAGGCGCGCTCCCCCATAAACTCTCTAGTATAAGATACAAAACTCCCGCTGCTAGGGCGGTGCATAACCAGCTCACCCAATGCTCTTAGTATGAAAAAGGCGAAAACTCCACACACTAAATACACCACCGCAAGTGCAGGCCCGGCAATTTGAAGTCTGGCCCCTGCTCCCAAGAACAACCCAGTGCCGATAGCTCCGCCGAGTGCCATCATCTGCACATGGCGTTTTTTTAGGTGTTTTGAGTAGCCACTTTCATGAGAGTCAAGCCAGTTCGATCTGTCTCTCAATTCGCTTTCACACTGAACGGCTGGAGCGGGCTGTACGTTTTTCTTTTTCATGTGTCACCCAAACAATTAATTTGCAGATATTTTTCTTATCCCTTGCAAACTTAAGTCTTTCCTCCCCAGCTTCAAAGAGAAGAAAGAGAGCGCACCGCGCCTTCACCATTACGGTTATTAGGCCTCGCTCTAGAAATGTCCTCGCGCGCCATAAGCATCACATTTCGGTCGAAAAGGCCGAAACCATCAGGCACGAAAAACCTACCATCTACTCGGTAGCCATGCAATAGATTTTATAATACAAGGATAACTCTCTGTTTTTAAAGACGTTTTTACTAAACGCAAACCAGATGGTAGACATTTAATAAATTTAGTACTTTAATCTCAGTGACACGCGCAACGACACGCCCCCACTACTCAAGAAATGGCAGCCTGTATGAAGAAATATAAAACCGTGCAAACCCTGCTCGCCCATGCTTCTATCAACCCCAATCAGCATCATGGTTTCGTGAATACACCGGTTTACCGGGGCTCCACCGTAGCTTTTCCTACATCGGAATCGATGCGCGAGGGTCGCCAAAAATATTCGTATGGCCGGTGGAATAACCCTTCGACAGAGGCATTGACTCAGGCCCTCCAGCAGTTGGAGGGAGCGGAAGGCACGGTTCTTTGTCCTTCAGGGCTCTCGGCATGCACGACTGCCATACTGTCTGTCGTGGGAACTGGGGATCATCTGCTAGTTGCCGACAATGTGTATGCGCCGATAAGGGCTTTTTGTGAGCAGGTGGGTCAACGGCTGGGGATTGAGGTCTCGTTTTACGATCCGACAATAGGAGCCGGAATCGTTGACTTGCTCAAGCCGAACACTAAAGCGATCTATACCGAATCTCCTGGCTCCTTGACTTTGGAAATACAAGACCTCCCTGCTATAGCCAAGGTTGCACATGATCATGACATCCTAGTTATTGCAGACAACACTTGGGGCACCCCGCTTTACTTTCCTTCATTGGAACTTGGTGTTGATCTGTCCATCATGGCAGCTACGAAATATATCGTCGGTCACTCCGATGCGGTTCTTGGCACCGTATCAGCCTCCAAGCGCGCGTGGGACAGCCTCAAACGATTCCATTTCAGCATGGGCTTATTTGCGAGTCCAGATGACGTGACGCTGGCGCTCCGGGGCATGAGAACACTTGATGTGCGACTGGAGCGTCATTACAGAAACGCTACGATTGTCGCCAAGTGGTTGGAGACACGCGAGGAGGTGAAAGCGGTTTATTATCCTGCATTAGAATCTCACCCTCAGCACCAGTTATGGAAGAGGGATTTTAAAGGAGCGTCCGGTTTACTCTCCTTCGTGACCAAACCTTCAACACAAGTAGCGGCAGATGCACTTTTGGATAGCCTATCGTTGTTTTCAATTGGTTACTCTTGGGGTGGTTTTGAAAGCTTGGCGATGATTGCCGACCCCAAACCCGTCAGAAGTGCGACCTCTTGGGAAGTCGACGGGCACCTGGTGCGGCTTCATATCGGTCTTGAAGATCCATCTGATCTTATCTCCGATCTCGAAGAAGGCTTTGCGAGGTTCAATATGTTACGTAGCCAGCAGATTATCGAATACTCATGAAACTGTGTTAGGCACAGCGCATTATGGGCTGTGCCTAACGCGTGAAGGCGATCAACCCGAAGGGTTTGGCCGCCCGGCACCAACTCATGTTCTCGCTTCATAACTCGACCCGGTGTCGCGGCAGCAAAAGTCGTTTTCCAAACAGGAGTACGGTGTTCGAGGGGGGGCAGATGCAAAGTTTCCTGAAGTGGTCTGCTCATCTCTCGTTTGTCAATGAGTAACACCTGACACACTCGATCGAACCAGAGGCGCTTTCTTGTCGGTCTTACTTTACTCAATGTTTGTAAACACTTGACACTCAAACCCACTGGGCCATCACGAGGATAACCGCTGGAAGTGCTAATCCTGCCAGCATGGTCTGGCAAGCGATGATCCCAGCCATAAGGGGGGCGTCTCCCCCTAATTGCCTTGCCATGATGTAGGAGGATGAGGCTGTGGGCAGTGCCTGGAATAGAAGTGCTGCAACCGCGGCCTTTCCTTCAAGTTCGAATAGGTGGCACGCCAAAAGCGTAACCAGTGGCATGATTATAAACTTGGTCAGCGACGAGTAACCCACCGGGCGAAACCATTGTCTTATGCTTCCGAACTCAAGCGCAGCACCAACGCAGAGCAATCCGAGCGGCAGTGACGCTTGTCCCAAGGCCTTGAGCATCGGCTCAATACCGACAGGCAGTCCCCAGCCCGAGACCTGGATCAATCCGCCGGCGAAGCACGCGAGTATCAGTGGGTTCAATGCCAACTGCTTGAGGACTTTGCTAAATGGCATCCTGCCGGCTGACCCGTACTTCGCGAATACCATTACGCACAGGATGTTCACGCTGGGCACTATGGCCGCGTTCGCGACCGCTGCCAGGGCTATACCCTGCACACCGAACAGGCCCGCGGCTGCCGACACGCCTACGTAGTTATTGAAACGTATCCCACCCTGAAAAACCGAAGTGAACGCAGCATCGTCCATGGTGATCAGCGACTTCGCGCCCAACAACATTAGCGATACCACCACAGTCGAGAATACGAGCACCGAAACCATGCTTTGAAAGGGCACGCCATCAAGGTTGGCGGTCGCCAGTCCGTGAAAGAAAAGAGAAGGCAGCAACACGTAATACGCCAGGCGCTCTGCCTGTGCCCAAAAAGTATCCGTCAGAAATTGACGACGCTTGAGCCACGCGCCCAGCACGATCAGTAGTGCGATGGGCAACAAGGCAGTCAACAAGGAAAGGGTCATACGCGTGCCTTGGTTTTTTGTGCCGACGGTTCACATCCCACAATCAGTCGGCTCATCAGCGGCATGTCTACGGCAGGTCCAGTGATCATGGTGCCCTCAAGAACTCACTTGTACGAGGACCACGATAAGAGGTCGGACTCCAAAATAAAAACGTTTTAAACTTCAGCAATCAACAAGTATTACTCATGGTTTATCGTGCAAGACATGCGCTTTCACCGCGTTCGCCAGGGCTACCGCCAGTCGCCCAAGGGGACGATCTTCGCGCTCCAGCAATACCACGCGCCTGGTTTTTTGAGGCATGCCGAACGGCCCAACGGCCAGTGTTTTCAAGCTTGCGACTTGATGTCCAGAGAGTGGAATGATGGATACGCCCAGTCCGCTTGAGACCATCTGGATAATCGCATCCTGGCTATCCAGTTCCATGCTGGTCTGCACGCGCAGCCGCATAGCGCGAAGCTCTCGCTCAATCGTTCGACCTGCCCAGGCGCGAGGATCAAATCGAATGAACGGCTGGCTTTTGAGTAGAAGCTTCAAGTCCTCATGCGCATGAGACACCGGCGCGATGATCCAGAACCCTTCCTCGTAAAGTACCGTGCTTGCCAGGCCATAAGGGTGTGGCTTCACCGGCTCCGTGGTGATCGCAACGTCAAGCTCGCCCGCCTCCACGCGCGTGGCCAACTCAGCGGACATTCCCGACGCAACAGTAATGCGCAGGTGAGGATGCTCAGCACGCATTGCCGACAACGCGAGGGGCAAGGCGCTCGCCAGCGCTGTATGAATGGCACCGATTCTGAGCCTGCCGCGCAACTCAGTGTCGCCTCCAATCTCGGAGGAGATCCCGTCGTATAGGGCTAGAATTTCTCGCGCGCGCTCAACGGCAATATGGCCTGCATCCGTCAGCACCGGCAACCGTCGTGAGCGGTCAAACAGGCGTGTATTGAAATCCTCCTCCAAAGACCGAACATGAAGGCTGACAGCTGATTGGGTCAGGTGCACGGCGTCCGCTGCTCTAACAAAAGAACCGTATTGGGCAATGGCAAGCAGTGTTCGAAGCGCGCGTAATGACATAGCCATTCATCCTGCAAATTGGTGGCCGAGCTTACCAGTTGGGGCAGGCGCATGGTTTGGATGGAGCCTCGCTCCTGCCTCTCCAATGACCTGAGGCGATATGGCGCACCCGGGTAAAATTTACTTCAGTCATTAAAGCGGGCTAAATAGCCGCCCCTTCGCGGCGATTTCATCTATGGGTTCGTTGAAACGCATTTGTCCCTGGATTGCCTGTCTGGCCGTACTACTCAATCTGTTCGCCATGCCGATGAGTCGTGCGATGCAGACGCCGGACGTGCGCCTGATGCTTTGGGGTGGTTTTTGTTCGGGCGGGAACTTGAGGGCCTTGCCAGCAGACCTCGGCAAGATGATTGATGCCTTGCAGCTGCCCCAGTCGAAACCTGTCATGCAGCATGGCGACTGTTGTTGCGGCCATGCAGGATTGGCAGCGTTACCGTCCAACTACTACCGGCACTTTCTCCCGCAGTACACTTCCAACGCTGCCCTCGAAAACCCTGAATTGCCGACGCTGCATCCGCGGATCCGTTGGCCCAGCTTGAGTCCACGCGCCTCCCCCTTCGCCTGATCACAACACCGCTAACAGTGCGGTGCTGCCATCTTTAAATTCTTTAGCGACCTGCGATGGACGCTGAACGCCCTTAAAGTTTCTTGATCATCAGGAAGTGCGTGCTATGCCTGCTTCAACTACTTTGCGCCCCGCAACGCGTTTGTCTGTGCACCGTCCCCTATGGCCCCTGTTTTCAATAGGCGTGCTCACGTTGAGCCCGATGTCAGTGGCATTAGCTGAAGCCAGCAGAGTCGAAAGTTCGACCCTGACCCTGGGTGCAGTCAGCATTCAAGGTTCCGCCAGCGGACCGTTAAGCACAAGTAGCGTGCTTAGCTCAGTTGATATTCTGGGTGCTGACATCCTTGAAAAGATGCCGGTCAACTACAGTTGGGAGCTGTTCAGCCGCGCGCCTGGGGTGATGCTGACCGAGTTCAATCAAGGCACCACCTCTGGCAAAATCTCCTTTCGAGGCTTCAATGGCGAAGGGGAAGTGAACGCGGTCAAATTGCTGATCGACGGCATTCCGAGCAACAGCAATGACGGCAACATGCCGTACATGGACATGATTTTCCCCATGGAGCTGGACAGCATCGAGGTGGTGCGTGGCACCAGTGATGCGCGTTATGGACTGAATAACATTGCTGGCAACGTCAATATGCTGACCCGCACGGGTGGCGACTACAACAAGGCGCGGCTGCGTTATGGCAGCTTCAATACTCAGGAAGCCCAAATCGCCAAGGGCTTTGAGAGCAGCAACTGGACTCAGAATTACTTCTTCGCCTATCAAAAATCCGATGGCTACCGGGATCATGCCGAGGCAGACAAGTTCTCAATGTCAGGCAAATGGTTCTATATGCCGGACGACGGCAGCTACCGCATCGGATTGGTCACTCGTCATTACGAAACCGAGGCTCAGGAGCCAGGTTATCTGGCTGAGGATGATGCCCGACATCATCCGGAAATGACTAACAGCTTCAACTCAACCGACAAGGGCACCCGGCGCATGAACCAGGTCAGTCTGCATTTCGATACAGACCTGGCTGACACCCTTGCCTGGTCAGCGAAGAGCTACGTCAACACCTTCGATGACAGGCGCTGGACACAATACTGGAGTTCGAGCTCGCAGCAGGAGCGTGACAACTACGAAACGCAATATGGGGCGCTCACCTCTCTGACTTGGCGCCCGGAAGTCAGTTGGCTTTACGATTTCGCCCTGGAAGGTGGTACAGACATACAACAGCAGCAAAACAAAAGTGAGCGCTATCGCACCAAAGACCGTGCGCGTCTGGCGACTACGCGCGACCAGCAGTTCGACTTCGATACCTATGGCGCTTATGTCCAGGCCGAGATCAAACCGCTTGAATCTCTGAAGATCATACCGGCCTATCGGGTCGACAAGATCCAAGGCGATTTCACCAATGAGATGACCGGCATGGACTACGACATCAACGACTACGGGTTGATCAAACAGCCGAAAATCAACGTCGTGTATTCGCCGTGGGATGTGGCCAGCTTCTACGCGAATTGGGGACGTACCTTTCAAGTGGGCACCGGGGCTGCGGCTTATAAGATTCCGCCCAGGGATACCGACCTAGCACCGTCGATCAACGAAGGCTGGGAAACCGGAATCAAGTTCACGCCGGCTGACTGGGTGGACGGGCGTGTTGCCTATTGGCAGCAAGAGGCTTCAGGTGAAGTCAGTCGCCGGCTGAACGACCCGAGTGGTGAGTCAGACAACGTTGGTGAAACTCGGCGGTGGGGTTATGACTTGCAGATGAACCTGCACCCAAACGATCGCACCGAAATATGGATGGCGTACTCCTGGCAGTATTCGAAAATCCTCCAGCCGAGCGCCACTCTGCCTAACAGCGAAGGTCAGGAAATCGACCATATCCCGCATCACCTATACAACGTGGGCATCAGCTATGACGCGACACCTGCATTACAGCTGACTGCCTGGATGAACGGTCAGACTAACTACTACCTTGAACGGGAAAACACGAAGGGAACTTATGGCGGCTACGTGCTGATGAACCTTGGCGCAACCTACAAGGTAACGCGGTCAGTGAGCGTCGATCTGCAACTGAAGAACCTCACAAACCGATATTACGAATACGTCTGGTACGACCCGGACGGTGCTCAGGCATCCCTCCACTCGCCAGGTGATGGTCGCGCGTTTTATACCGGAGTGACCGTAGATTTCTAGGGGCGATAATGACTGAAGCTTTTCGGTTCCAGTCATTAGCTAGACAGTTCGGCAGTGTGCTCACTGTTGCTCGTCTTTCGGACCGGGCTCATTTCACGACAAAACATTCGCCTGTACTCAGAAGGCGAGGTGCCGAGCTGAACGCCGAATTGTTGCCTCAAGGATAAGGTGGTGCCAAAACCTGCTCAACCGCTTCAACAACTACAACGTCGAGGATGGCCGCTACGAGCAGCGCACCCGCTGGATACGCTCGATCACGGACTACCAGCTGGACGACAATACCCAGTTGCGCAATACCTTCTACCACTACGATGGCCAGCGCGATTACCGCAACCTTGAGGTCTACCGCTATAACAGCGACAACAGCGCCATCGCCCGCTCCGGCGGTTACCGCCAGCGGCACGACCAGGAGGTCAACGGTGACCGAATCGAGTTGACTCACCAGGCTCAACTGTTCGGCCTGGCCAGCGATTGGGCGCTGGGCGTGGATTACAACACCAACCAGCAAACCAATTACCCGTTGTCCAAAGGCGCCTTCGACACCATCGATCCAGATGGCTTCGAGCCGGGCCACTTCCTGGACATTCCGGGGATGGATGCACCGCGCACTAAAGATCGCAGCACGTGGACCGATACCTCGTCGGCGTTCGTCGAGAACCGCACGCGCCTGACCGAGCAACTGGCGCTGATCACTGCGCTGCGCTATGACCATATCGACTTCGAGATCGTCGATCATGCGGCGCAGGCCAGGCTCGACAAGCGTTGGGATGCAATCACGGGACGCCTGGGCCTGGTGTACGACCTGACGTCGAATGTCAGCCTTTATACCCAATACGGTACCTCGGCCGAGCCGCCGGGAGGGACGCTTACCAGCGCCTCCATTGCCCAGGTGAGCGACTTCGACTTGAGCACTGGTCGCCAATTCGAGGTGGGCAGCAAGTTCGATTTTCTTGACGGTCGCGGCTCGGCCACCGCCGCGGCCTACCGCATCGTGCGCAAGAACATCTCCGTCCCCTCCTCGACGGTGCCCAACACCACCGAACAAGCGGGTCAACAAACCTCCACCGGCATAGAGCTGGCCGCTTCATTCAAGATCACGCCCAAGCTATTGGCGGCCGGTAACTTCAGTTGGGTAAGGGCTGAGTACGACGAGTTCAATGAAACCATCGCCGGTGTTGTGTTCTCGCGCAAAGGCAAGAATCCGGTGAACATTCCCGACCGCGTAGCCAATCTCTGGCTGACTTATGACGTGGCTCCTGACTGGCAACTTGGGGTCGACGTGCGCTACGTATCGTCGGTCTACGCCAATACCGCCAATACGACGTGGGGGCCTTCGTACACCGTCTATTGTTTGTCCATGACCTGGACAAACACGTGCAGCTCAGCGCGCGTCTACGTAACCTGACCGACGAGGTCTACGCCCGTTTCATCCACCAGAGCAACACCCAATATTACCTGGGGGAGCCGCGCAGCCTGGAGGTCGCTATGCAGTGGAATTATTGACGAGCAAAGTGCCATAGCGCTGCAGCGCTATGGTCGAACATGACGCAATTAGCTGGCCGTTCTACACGCGAACGGCCCGCTAGCAGCGCTTACATGTCACCCGCCATATTTATACGGGACTACTTTGTGGAATCAATTAGTCTTCCGACCAGCCATCACAACCGATAGCCCCGTTCTTTTTCATGACGGTTCAGAACTTTGAGATTCATCGGCACACGCTTGAAGTCGCAGGCGATATTGTCCGGGACTCTCCCCAGTCCATTTCTTAAACGCACGATGAAAGGCACTGGGTTCCTGGAAGCCTAGTTGAAAAGCTTTTGAAAAGGCCGCACGTTTCAACGGTGAAGCGTTGCACCAGCTTCAGAAGCACGAGATACCGCTGGTGGGCCTCGATCCCGCGATGACGTTGGTGTATCGCCAGGAGTATGCGAAGACGCTTGGCAGTCACAAGGTTCCTACCGTACTACTGCCGCAGGAGTGGCTCGCCAATATGCTTCCACAGTCGCAGATTGTGAAAGATGCCGATCCCTATCATTTCCTTCCCCACTGCACTGAAAAGACAAATGAGCCAAACAGCATCGTCCTTTGGCAACAAGTCTATGAGCGCATGGGACTGAAAATGAGCGTTCAAGCCAGCGGGTGCTGCGGCATGTCCGGCACCTATGGGCATGAGACGAAGAACACCAGAACTTCTGTAGTGATCTACAAACAATCCTGGGCGCCGCTTGTGAAAAGATTTAATGCTTCTGGCCGGTTAGTGGCCGACGGATATTCTTGCCGAAGCCAGGTGAAACGACAGGATGGAGTAACCGTCTCACATCCGCTGCAGGCGCTGCTCGCTGTCGTCAGGAATCTTGCTGCCTGAGCCACGAGGCATGATTAAACTTTTACCTGGGAATGGGTAAATGACTCGGCCGTGTGCTCATTGCCGCCCGCCTTCGGGCCTGGCTTCATTTCACGGAAAAACATTCGCCGATACTCAGAGGGTGAAGTGCCAAGGTGAACGCCGAACTGTTGTCTCAACGACAAAGGCGTTCCGAAACCCGCCTCACCGGCGACACACTCGATAGGTAAGTCGGTCGTTTCGAGCAGCTGTTGTGCTCTGGCGACTCGCTCAGCATTCAACCATTTTGAGACGGTGCTGCCGGTCGCCTCCCTAAATCGCCTGGTAAAAGTGCGCCGACTCATTTTCGCCATGTCCGCCAGCAAATCGAGCGACAGATCACTCGCAAGGTTCATTCGGGCCCACGCCAGTACATTAGACAAATGAGTCTCGCTAGACAGCTGCGGCACAGGATGCTCTACGTACTGAGCCTGGCCTCCCTGCCTGTGCGGCGGCGTCACCAGCATCTTCGCAGTGCGATTGGCAACATCAGCACCGAGTCGCTGACGTATTAGATGCAGACAACAATCAATTGCTGCCACAGTTCCCGCAGAGGTGATGATGTTGCCATCACTGACATACAGCACTTCAGGCCTGAAACGAACTTCTGGGAACCGTCGCCCAAACTCGTCTCTGACTGCCCAGTGAGTGGTTGCTTCTTTGCCATCAAGAAGTCCTGCATCGCCGAGCACGAATGCTCCCAGACATAGCCCGACGATGAGCTTGTCTTGGGCATTTGCACGCTGTAAGGCTTGCACAAGCTGCGCAGACGCTGCGACAGAATGATCGCCCCACGCCGGAATGACAATTACGTCGGATGTCTCCATCAGTTCCAGGCCATGATCGACCGCTAAGCCTATGCCTTGGTCGCTTATCACCATTCCCGGCGTCTCTGCACAGTAACTGACCTCGTAATGAGGTTCACCGGGTGCGGATTGAGCTGTTCCTAGCACCATTCCAGGCACGGAAAGATGAAACAGGCTGACACCGTCAAAAGCCAGAACAGCAACGCGTGTGGATTGCATCAGTCAGCCTCATATTCGAGAACAGCGCAGGTATCGTGGCCCAATTATATCGGAATCTGTCATTCAGGCCACTGTTGAGTCCCAGAGCATTGGGCAACAATAGAGTCACTGATGCAATAACAGGATTAACGAGATGAACTTTAAAACACTTCCAATCGCCCTTAGCCTTGCCTGCACTGCCGCGGCCTCACCCGCATTTGCGAGCTCCGACACTCCCAATTCCCCGGACGCGGCCCATAAAGTCGACTTGCAGCAAGTTCGTAACGCAACGGTAAAAATCTCCTACGGTGGCACAACCTTTCTGATCGACCCGATGCTGTCCCAAAAGGGAACCTACCCAGGATTTGAAAATACCTACCGTAGTAACCTGCGCAACCCACTTGTCGATCTGACCGAGTCGCCAGAAAAAGTAATCTCTGGTGTTGACGCCGTCATCGTCACTCATACGCATCTCGACCACTGGGATGATGCCGCACAAAAAGCGCTGCCGAAAGACATCCCGCTGTTCACGCAGCATGAGGACGATGCGAAGCTGATTCGCTCGCAAGGGTTCAAGAACGTACGCGTTCTGACAGACGAAGCGGAATTCGGCGGCGTCAAAATCACCAAAGCAGGTGGTCAGCACGGCACCGACGAAATGTATGCCGCTCCCCCACTCGCCAAACTTCTAGGCGAGGCCATGGGCGTTGTGTTTGAAGCGCCAGGCTACAAAACTCTCTACCTAGCCGGCGACACTATCTGGCGTAAAGAGGTAGACCAAACTATTGAGAAATATCACCCTGAAGTCATCGTACTCAACGCCGGGAAAGCGAAGGTAAACGGGTTCGAGGGCGCGATCATCATGGGTGAAGAGGATGTTCTGCGCGCTTCACAGGCCGCAAAAAACGCCAAAATTGTTGCCGTGCACATGGACGCAGTCAACCACATGTCGCTGACCCGCAAGGAATTGCGCACTTACGTCAAAGAGCACGGTATCGAGAGTCGCGTAGAGATACCCGAAGATGGCGCATCACTGGAGTTCTGACTTAAATTTTTTGAGGTTGGAAATGCAGGTGTTCTATCTGTCGACTTCAACCTTCAAGCCGCATGCTTAGCTCGGATAATTCGACCGGAGATCGTTCATGAAACGTGGCCTTGTAGTAGTTGACCTGCAAAATGAATACCTGCCCACAGGCAAATTGCCGTTAGACGGCATCGTAGCTGCTGTAGCGAATGCTGTCCGAGTGATCAGCCACTCGCGCGATATAGGAGCTCCGGTTTTTCACATACGGCATGAGTCCAACGATGAACGCGCTCCAATCTTCGTCAAAGGCTCGAACGGTGCGCAAACCCAGCCTGCTGTTGCACCTCTGGGTAATGAGCCTGTGATTGTAAAAGCACACATCAACGCCTTCCGGGAAACGGATCTTAAGCAGCAGTTGGAAGCAGCGGACATCGAGGAACTCGTGGTAATCGGTGCAATGAGTCACATGTGCATCGATGCCGTAGTGCGCGCGGCGGCAGACATGGGCTACCCCGTTACGGTGCTGCATGACGCCTGCGCCACCCTGGATCTCACATTTGGTGGTGTTAACGTTCCTGCTGCTCACGCACACGCCACGATGATGGCAGCGTTCGAGTTCGGTTACGCCACCGTCAAGTCGGTGGAAGATTACCTCTCGGCCTGACCGCGTGACGACAAAACTTGCCGGGGCCCATTGGGCCCTGGCTTTCATCGTAAACGCATAAATAAGCTGATGGCGGGGGCAACCCTCCACGTTTCCATGGCCTCGGGATCGGTCAGGCTGACCTCTCGGAACTCTCCGTTCGCGCGTTAGCCGTCTATACCTATTTCTTTGAGCAACCCTTGCTTGCAGCTCAATAACTCCTCAACGTAAACACTGCGATTCCTTTCGAAACGCAATGTGGGGATGGGCATTGATATTGCGAAACGGCCTAACACGGTATCTAGCGCGACTGCTGTAGTGGTGATGCCCTCAATGAGTTCGCCGTGATCGCTTGAAAGCCCTGTTTTCCGAATATCGGCCAGCTGATTGAAAAGACTCTGGAATTCCGACGTGTTTCCCTGGGTAGCGCTTTCAGCTGCAAACAACTCTTTCACATCCTCATCTTGGTCTAAAGCGAGAAGAGCCCGTCCAGCAGACGTTCCATAGAGTGGCGTATCCAGTTGGCCAAGGCGTGGCATCACCTGCAACTCACGATCAGCAACTACACGATCCTCAACGATCAGTTGGATTCCGGCAGGTCTAGAAAAGACAACCGTCTCTTGAACCCTCTCGCTCAGCTTATGCAGCCAAGGGCGGACGACGGTCATACGGTCGACATGGGCGTTCGCGACGAGCCTCAACAAACCCGCGCCAAGGCTGATTCCGCCAGCGCCTTCAGTACGAATCATTCCCTGCTCTTCGAGCGCTCCTACGATGCGTTGCACCGTTGAGCGAGGCAAATCTACAGCTTGGGCTATTTCGCCCAAACTCATCCCGCCAGCGCTTCTTCCCAATACATTCAGAATTTTTGCCGCGCGTGCAATGACCTGAATACCCCCACTACGCTCATCGCTGACGCCTGCTTGAACCCGCTCGTCCATGGACACCTCCACTTTTTCGGTCACTGTATCATATTGCGATACAATATTATTTTGCGGTACAGTTACCGCATTGCGATACATCACAAGTGCGAGGCTGACGATGTTGCGTGAATTTTCAGTCGCAGGCCTGCTGATTACCCCAATGGTGATCTGCGTTGGCGCTGCGGCATCCCTGACCTGGATTACGTATGTGCTCATTCCGCAATGGGCAATACAGCAATGGATTTGGAAGCGCTCATGGCTGGGGCTTTCCCTATTCGTCTTCTACATCGCCAGCGCCCTCGCCTTTCTCGATGGTGGATGGAAATGAATTCGGCAATTCGGGTCTGCGTGACGTTACTGATCTCATGTTGCGCGGTGCTGGCGGGGTCGTGGACATGGAAGCACTACCAACTCTCACCCTGGACGCGAGATGGGCGAGTTCGGGCCGATGTAGTGGTCGTAGCACCCGATGTAGCGGGCTGGGTGACCAGGCTCGAAGTGCGAGACAACCAGGTGGTAAATAAAGGCGATCTGCTTTTTGAAATTGATCCCGTCCGTTATCGCTCCCTCGTGAACGAGTCGAAAGCCCGAATGGAACACTCAAAGCACGCTTGGGAGCTTGCAGCACTTCTGGAGAGCCGCCGTGTTCCATTGGCCAGGATCAACGCCATAAGCGCTGAGGATTTGGATAACGCCCACTCCCAAGTCTTGCTGGCCAAATCCCAATATGAGGTCAACAAGGCGCAGTGGGAAACCGCGAGGATCAACCTCGCCCGCACATCCGTGGTTGCGCCAGCTGACGGTACGATCACCAACGTCAGATTGCAGGAAGGCAACTACGTAGCCCAGGGGGCTCCCGCCTTCTCACTCATCAAAAACGATTCGTTTTACGTGACTGCCTACTTCGAGGAAACGAAGCTTCTCGATATACGTGAGGGGGATATGGCCGAGGTGTCGTTCATGTTCGGAGGGCCTTCGATTAGTGGCCGCGTCCAAAGCATCGCCAGAGGCGTCGCCAATACCAACACACAAGCAGATCCAATGTTGCTGCCTCAAGTACAGCAGGCATTCAACTGGGTGCGACTGGCGCAACGCATACCGGTCGACATAAAGCTGGAGGCGAACGCTGCGAGCACGCGCTTGATCGCTGGCATGAGCGCATCGGTGAGGATTCATCAGCGCCCCACTGAGAGGGGCAGACCATGAGAGACGCACTGAAGCACTACTTGGCGCCTGACTTGCGCAGCTTGGTATTCGCTTGCAAGGGGCTGTGTGCCGTTACGCTCGCTCTAGCGATTTCGATGAGCCTGGATCTGGACAAGCCATTCTGGGCGATGGTGGCGTCAATGATGCTCCAGGCTCGCCCCGAGGCCGGATTGGTCATCGAAAAAGCGGCATGCCTTGCTCTGGGATCAACGGTTGGCGCCGTGATAGCGGTACTGATCTTGGACAATTTGACGCCATATCCTGTGTTAGCTATTGGAGCACTCGCGCTGTGCGTTGCCGTCACTTCTACAATCGCCTCGACCATGCGGCATGTCAATTTTGTATTCGCAACGTCATTAGTGAGTGTTACAGCGATTCTGATTGTACTTTTCGCCTTGGCCGATCCTGCAAATACCAGCAGCGGATCGATCTTTATGGTGATTCGGGCTCGGTTGAGCGAAGTTCTGGTCGGAGCCAGCAGTTCCATCCTGACCAGCGTCCTGCTTTATCCCTTCAAGGTGCAGAAGGTGCTGGAGACGGGTATGAATCGCCTACGGGATTTGAGCCTCACCCACGTCTCGGCGATTCTTCACGCTCAATCAAATCCAGCAGCTGTCCATCAGCAGCGCATAGGCATCATCGCCTTGTCCACTTCCATAAACGATGACGCCAATGCAGGACGCTATGAACTGGCAAGCAATATCGATGCAGCCCTACTCGCCGCCAGCAACGCCTTGACCATCGTTGCATGGGGACAAACCATCGAGCGCATATTGAGTGATAACCCAAAGCGTTTATCGGAGATGCTGGCCCGTTTCGTCGATCACCACGCTCATGGCTGCAGCTCGCTCGAGGCAGAGAGCCTGAAGAAAGTATCCGAGGCACTTTCAGCGATGCATGGGGCCTGCGATTCAATCGCTGAAAGATCGCACGGGACGCAGCGCTTTCCACGGTTCAATCGACATCGTGACTGGCTCGTCGGACTGAGAGCGGCGCTGCGAAGCTCACTTGTTTTCCTGAGCGCTATCGCCATATGGATTCTGTCAGGCGAACAAGCCGCACTCATCATGATGATCGTGCTACCTGCCTTGCTCTCCCAGGCATTCTCCTCACACCCAGTGCCGCGCGTGGCAACCGCCAAGTTACTGGGGGGAGCCTTGATTGCCATCCCTATTGCCATCCTGTTTGTACTCAGTTCGCTTGCGCAGGGTTCGGGCGATTTCGAGATGTTGATACTGGTGCTTTCTGCACCTCTTTTTCTGGGGCTGATGAGCATGACTTCACCGTCACTCGCACCTTACGGTCTCGGTTTTTGCCTCACCCTGGCGGTGCTTGTTCAGCCAAGCAACTACATGACATTCGCAATTGATCAGTGCCTGTCCACTGGATTGGGAATCGCAGCAGGCCTCGGCTTGTTATACGCAGGATTTGATCTTATAGGGCCGCCCAAACATACATGGCTTCAGCGACGAGTTATCAGAGCACTCTACTTAGACCTGAAAGAGATGGGTAAGAAGGGGCGATCAGCCGATTGGCTCAACCAACGTGCAGCCGAGCGTCTTTCCTGTCTCGCTGCATACGAGCCGCAAACGCCGACCGGCAGGGCATTGACGCTGCGCGGGCTCAACTTACTCGAGTCTGGCCACCGCATGAAGCTCGCATCAGATGAACAATGAAAGCTTCGAATTTACCTCCACTCCTTAACACCGAACTCAAAGGTACTCCGAAATGCACAACCATCAGGCTGACGCAAACTACATGGGCGACCTGCAAGACGCCGCTCCCGAGATGGTCGCAGCTTTTTTCAACTTCGATAAAGCTGTCTTCAACAAGGATGTCGGCAGCCTTAACCTAGCCACACGGGAGCTGATCGCCGTGGGAGTAGCCGTCACTACACAGTGTTCCTACTGCATTGCCGACCATGCCAAGCGAGCAGTCAACGCGGGTGCGTCGAAGCAAGATGTGGCTGAAGCAATCATGGTGGCGACGGCCCTTCGTGCTGGTGGAGGTATTACCCATGGCTGGCAAGCGATGAAAAACATCGCTGACACGAAGTAGAGGCCGAAGAGCTTTGCCCAGACCATGAAAACCTAACGATTGAGGCAAAGCGGCTCTATTGTCAGAGAGATCGGGTACGAGCTTAAGGTTGAGCCGCCACCTGCAGCGCAGCCGACGCTCGTTACAATTGATCTCTCTTTTCCAAAGTAGTGACGCCCTGCCAAGCAGCACCGACTGGCAATACGGCGCAATCCTGGTGACTTTGAGCGTTGCGAACTCTCTAAGCCGTCGTGATATCGAAGCTCTCTGCAGCCGTTGCCGAGCTAAATGTAACGCCTATTGCCGCCAGGCAGCGCCTTCTCAACCTGCGTTCGAGGTAGGGCAATTCCTTGTTTTAGCGCTCAGGCAATCCGTCCATCAAAAAATCATGACGATGTTCCGAAAAAGCGCATAGATATCTATTGCGAGAGGGCGATCGAGTGCTCAAAATTGCTCCGTAAGTCGTCAGTGAACGTGTCCAGTCTTTGCCTCTTGGAATAGCTGTTTATGCGCCCCAAATCCATACAGTTCATCACCTACCCGAACGTAAGTTTGCTTGACTTGGCAGGGCCTCTCGACGTGTTCACGGCAGCCAACCGCTTCTCCCGCCAAAACCATCAACCGTATACGATTTCCATTTTAGCGTTAGATCCAACCACTGAGATATGCTCAAATTTCTCAATAAACACTGAAACGCTGCAAGCAGAAACCTCTTCACCGCACACCTTAATTGTACCCGGCGGACCAGGCATATATGATTTCTGTAAAGACCCGAAGTTCGTCACACACTTCATAAACCATGTAGACAAAGCCGAGCGCCTGATTTCTGTTTGCACTGGTATATTCGCACTAGCCTGCGCCGGAAAACTTGACGGCCGGAAAGCAACCACTCACTGGTCGGCGTACGACGAACTGGAAAGAAACTTTCCATCAATAATAATTAAACGAGGCCCAATATTTATTAATGATGACCACATATGGACATCAGCAGGTGTGACATCAGGGATTGATCTAGCATTATCGATCGTCGAGAAAGATTTGGGACATACCGTTGCGCTGGAGGTTGCTCGATATCTGGTAATGTTCCTCAAACGCCCTGGAGATCAGAATCAATTCAGCTCTTCCCTAACCCTGCAATCGAAGAGCAGTCAATTCTCAGATTTGCATGCATGGATTAGTGAAAACCTAAGCACCGATTTAACAGTACCAGTGCTCGCAAACTTCATGAATATGAGCGAAAGAACCTTCATACGCAAATACTCGGAATCGATGCAAAAAACACCAAGCAAAATGGTGGAACTGCTCCGACTAGACGCTGCCCGCGATATGCTTACAAGCTCAAACAAACCACTCAAAACCATAGCCCAGTACTGCGGGCTAGGTAGTGAATCAACCCTCATCAGAAGGTTTGTGAAGAATTTTGGCATCACCCCCAAGGAGCATCGCGCACGCTTCAATTCGACCGAATAACGTTGCCAACGCTCACAACGCAGCGATATTTTTGGCAAAAAACGCCTTCCCCAATCCTGAGCGTCATCTCACCTATCAATAGCAAAGAGCTAAATAGCTTGATCGCCTTGAAGCGACATCCGCCAAAATCTGGCGGACATGATCAATATTTTGTCATTTCCTCATGAAAAATTTTCTTTAAATTACCCCACCTCAAATAGCCTGTTCAGAGGCGACAGAGACTAAGACTTGGAGATCAAACCTTAGCATCTAACACCGTATAGATAACACGCTTGGATACCTTCCTTCATGTTCAGCGTCAGAGACTCCCCCATGTCCAAACTGGCAATCAACACAATCGAGCTACAAGTAAAATTGGATAACAACCTGCACATGGAGATCTTATCGCGACTAAAAAACATAAAAAGACTTTCGCCACAATGCGTTGAGTACGATCTCACGCAAAGTACAAACCTCAACAGCTGGATTATAAAATTCACTTGGATTGATGCAGCCTCAATGCATAATCACTTTTCCTCTGAATCATTGCAGACCCTTCTAACGTTATTAGCTTCCAGATGTACGAAACTTTACTTTGAAAAAACCTTGAACACTGAAGGGTAAGACTACTCCGCGGCTCTGAGAAGGCGCTGCCACAAACCAAAATCCAAAAATCCTCCGAGCTCCGCATGTACCCACAGTTCGTACGCGGCCCCGATTTGATATGCACTCGCGCATGAGTCCAAGACGATCCTTAAACAGTCGCAGGAAGCAGTTGCCCGCACCTCCTGGCAAAGTCATGACGGCGACTCGTGTCTGGAGATTGTGTGCTGTCTGATCTGCGTTTAATGTCATGCCGCGAACGCGTGATCACCAGAAATTGTGGAACGCCTTCACATAAATTCTGCGCGCAGCGTTGTGGGCGCCCCCCCTTCGGCAGATTTGGACTTACCGGGTCAAAGCACTCGAAAGTCGGCATAATCGACTTCGACAAAAATCTTCGTGCCGCAAAATCCGGAACAATTTAAAGGGATCAATACCAATCATGAAAGACGCCACCATCGCGCTGCACCATGGCTTCAAGTCGGACCCGACCACCAAGGCTGTCGCAGTGCCTATTTATCAGAATGTTGCTTTCGAATTCGATAACGCCCAACACGGTGCTGACCTATTCAACCTGGACGTGCCGGGCAACATTTACACCAGAATCATGAACCCCACCAATGATGTGCTGGAACAAAGGATGGCCGCCCTCGAAGGCGGCGTGGCAGGGCTGGCCGTATCGGCCGGCAGCGCGGCAATCCATTATGCGATCCAAACGTTAACCCGCGCAGGTGACAATATCGTCACCACTCCACAGCTCTATGGCGGCACCTACACTCTCTTCGCACACCTGTTGCCAAGCTTTGGCGTGGATGTGCGTTTTGCCCGAGATGACTCTGCCGAGGCTATCGCCGAACTGATCGACGACGACACCAAGCTGGTGTACTGCGAAAGCATCGGCAACCCGGCGGGTAACATCATTGATCTCGAAGCCCTGGCTGAAGCTGCTCACACCCGCGGCGTACCGCTGATGGTCGACAACACGGTGGCTACGCCTATCCTCTGCAAGCCGATTCAGTTTGGGGCCGATATCGTTGTGCATTCCGTGACCAAGTACGTCGGCGGACACGGCAATTCCCTGGGCGGTGTGATCATCGACAGCGGCAATTTCCCTTGGACCCAATACCCGCAAAAATTCCCCAGCCTCAACCAGCCCGAGCCGGCGTACCATGACGTGATTTATACCGAGAAGTTCGGGCCCGCCGCCTTCATCGCGCGCGCACGCACAGTGCCATTGCGCAACACCGGCGCGGCACTGGCACCCATGAACGCGTTCCTGCTGCTGCAAGGCCTGGAAACGCTCGCGCTGCGCATGGAGCGTCACACCGACAACGCCCTGAAAGTTGCGCAATTCCTGCAGAGCCATGCTGAAGTGGAATGGGTCAGCTACGCCGGTCTCCCGGACCATCCTCATCACGCACTAGCACAAAAATACATGCAGGGTAAACCGTCGGCGATCCTATCGTTTGGTTTGAAGGGCGGCTATGACGCAGGCGTGCGCTTCTATGATGCTCTGCAAATCTTCAAGCGACTGGTCAACATCGGTGACGCCAAGTCGCTTGCCTGCCATCCGGCTTCCACTACCCATCGGCAAATGAACCAGCAGGAACAAGCAAAGGCTGGCGTGAAGCCCGAAATGATTCGTCTGTCGGTAGGCATCGAGGCGATTGAAGACCTTATCGACGATCTGAGCCAGGCGCTGGGCTCGTCTCAAATGTGAGGCGAGAAGGTCGGCTAGGGCGTTATATCCTATCCGCATTGCTCATTCAGTAGGCGGCCATAGGTTCTGCGAAGCCGCAGATGTACTGTGTGGTGATGCCCTTTGCTTGACTACAATCGCCGTATATTCACTGTTCTTAATTTTTCGCGAACGTCGCCAAGTCCCGGAGAAAACAGTTCGGGCACCTGGCGCCGTCGCCCTCCTCTGATACCATCGACCCAATCCTAATAATGGCGAGCCCGAAGTCCAATATGGCGTAAAAAATCAATAATTTGACATTTTTGCGAGAAGCGAACGTAGCACCATGATAAAAATAGAATTTATTTTATAAATTGCATCTTATTGATAAAATATCAGATAAATCTGGCCCATAAGAACATTATACAAAAAAACAACCTCGCAGTTTAAAACTTGCAACCCCGTCAACGCCGCGGACCTCAACCCCCTGTTTTTTTCTGCCAAGATCAAGAGAACTCACACGACGAACAACAACTTCCACAAACACACCAATAAATCACCTCTTCTATAATCATACAAAATATAAATACACCATTACGAAACGATCATCATATATCTCAACCGTGGCGCCCCCCCCCTCTCTTTAAGACTCGGGATTCGCAGCACACCAAAATAGCCATACGTTCACTTGCAAGCTAAGGAGCAAAACATCTCAATGGAGTGATTCGTTATGTACGCAAACCAAAGCTGTAACCTTTATGCAAAACTCTTTTACAGACCCGTTGATGCAGCCTTGCGCTGGTGCAACTTGACCACCTATGAAAGAGAAATACTCGAAGTGGCTCAGCACTGTCCAAGCAGACTCAAAACTAATTTCCCGCAGTGGCCCTGCCTGCATGTAAACACGGAAAAAATTCTCGATGCCATTCAACATGGGGAGCTCGCTTATGGATGTTTCGGCGTACCGGTGGCCATTGGCACTCCCGTTAATTACGACCACATAACCGTCCGTCACACTGATCTAAAATGTTGGATGTCGCGATATTACCCTGACCAACGACCAGAGTTTCTCTTTGGGGAGCCCCTCCATCAAAAAAATGGCATTAGCATTGAAACATACTTAGAATTGCAAGCGGATCGAGAAGCATTGCAAGTAAAACTAAAGGCTTTGGAGGCAGCTCATGAGCAATTACTTAGCGACCTAGAAGCCATTGGACTAGAAAGAAAGAACATACATCACTTGCTCAAGACTAATCATAAAGTCAGCGATCGTAGCGAAGCCGTTTATCTAAATATTATCGGGTCGATGGTCAACCTGTTTCTCGATAAGTCCCCGTCTGGAAAACCATTGTCAGTTTTCCAATCCCAAGCGGCCATCGTTGACGCGCTAACCGCTCACTATAAAAACGTACCGGGCATAACCAAGCGTACGTTGGACGAAAAATTTGCTGCTGGTAAGCGCAGCCTCATAAATCAATGAGACGGATTGCGCTGCAATCACTCCCGTTGCGGCGCAATGACTCCCGTCCTTTTTTGCTATTCAATTCTGGTCACTTCTCACTACGCGCACGCAGCGCCACGGAGTGTCGACATGTTATCCCAAACCGCCCCGAACGCTTCTGATAATCAACCATCGCTAGAGCGTCATATCATGCGGCGTGACGAGGTGGAGCGAAAAACCGGCTTCAAGCGCGCGCACATCTACAACTTGATGAAGGAAGGTAAATTCCCTCAAGCCAAACGCATTGGGCTGCGCGCAGTTGGCTGGGACTCGCTGGAGATCGAGCAATGGATCAATGAGCGTTTGGCGCAGCAGGCCTGATGCCATGCGCGTGGTATCAGTGGTGTCCACCAAAGGTGGCGTAGGCAAAACCACAGTAGCCGCCAATCTCGGCGGTCTGCTGGCGGATGCGGGTCTACGCGTGCTACTGCTCGATCTGGATAGCCAACCCACCCTCTCCAGCTATTACGCCTTGAGCCAAAAAGCTGTTGCTGGCGCCTACGAACTCATTGCTTTCAACTTAACAACGCCTGCACAGATAGTTTCCAAAACCGAGATTGCGGGGCTCGACCTGATCATATCCAACGACGCTCAAGGCCAGTTGAGTACCTTACTGCTGCACGCCCCCGACGGGCGATTACGGCTGCGCAATTTGCTCGACGATTTCCGTCCCCGTTATGACCTGCTTGTGATCGACACCCAAGGCGCACGTAGCGTGCTACTGGAGATGGCCATCCTCGCTTCCGACATCGCGCTCTCTCCCGTTACGCCGGAAATGTTGGCTGCCCGAGAGTTACGTCGCGGCACGTTGAAGCTGTTCCGTGAGCTCGAACCATTCCGTCACCTGGGCATTACACCGCCGCCGTTGCGACTGCTGCTGAACCAGGTGAACGCCATTCGGATGGACACTCGGATGATTATTCGTGGCCTGCGCGAGACCTTTGCTGGCGTTACCAATGTTTCGGTTCTAGACACCGCAGTTCCGGACCGTGTGGCGTACCTCAATGCTGCCTCCCTCGGCCTACCCGTCCACCGAGTTGAAACGCGCCGGTCACGTACACAACGCTCGCCATCTGCGCTGGAAACCATGCAAGCACTGGCCATCGAACTGTTTCCAGAATGGCGCGAAGCGATTTCTAGAGTGAGCAGATACGCAGAGGTTCGATAAGGCGAATTCCGAAGACGGTATTTCTCGCCGAATCATTTTGTTTGTTTAACCTTGGGCCAACAGCGCTTGGCCAGGAGTCTTTTGATGTTGGCTCAGTTTCCCATCATCGTTCAGCCAGCCATTCGACAAGATCACCCACCAAGCGAGGAATACTGCACCGTGGTCTTTCGCCTGCAGGGTGGGCGCTCGGCCATGGGTGGGTTTCTCGCGGAACTGTCTCGGTATTTCGAAGGTTCGGGTACAGCCGAGATCGTTAAGTTCAAGGTCGGTGACCATTTGCGCAACCGGCGCTAACTGAGGCTGTTCAAATGAAAAAGCTCAGTCCGAAGGAGATCACCGACAAACTGCACCAGGACCATTTTCCTCGGGGTCCAGAACTGGAGCGACTGTCCGATCCAGTCATCGACACCCCGATGCTAGTCACGCTGGAGCAGTTGCGGCCCTACGAACACAACCCACGCTTCATCCGCAACCCGCTGTATGACGACATAAAAGCCTCGATTCGTGAACGCGGGCTGGATCAATCACCGCCGATTACCCGCCGCCCGGGAGAAACCTATTTCACCATCCGCAACGGCGGTAATACGCGCTTGGCAATTCTCGGCGAGTTGTGGCAGGAAACCCGCGATGAACGCTTCTTCCGTATTCATTGCCTGTTCCGACCCTGGAGCAGTGAAATCACTGCCCTACTCGGCCATCTGGCTGAAAGCGATCTGCACGGCCAACTCACCTTCATTGAGCGTGCTCTGGCAGTAGCCAAACTCAAAACCATGTTCGAACCAGATGGAGCGGCACTCTCGCAACGAGAGCTGGCACGACGTCTTGCCGCTGGGGGCTACCCCATTTCACAGTCGCACATCAGCCGGATGCTGGACACCCTTGAACATTTATTGCCCGCCATTCCACAAACCCTGTATGCCGGGTTGGGGAAACCAAAAATTGAACGCCTAATTGGTCTGCGTAGCCAGGCTGAAAGAACCTGGAATCGTTATCCAACCGACGCCATCGCTTTTCCCGAGTTTTGGCTCGACACCTTAGGACAATTTGATGCCGACCCAGAGTCCTTCGACATTGAGCAAATCCAGGATGAGCTGCTCGGACGCATGAGTCGCTTACTCGGACAGTCCTACCGCATGTTGGCTCTGGAGCTGGGCGATACCCAACGGGTTATCGGGACGCCCGGCGTTGTCGTCACGCCCCCGGAGAACAACCCTCTGCCAAGTGTCGGTGAGCCCGCAGCCGAGCCTCCCCCCTCCGAGCCGCATTCCAAATCAGCTGAAACCAGGACGCAGACCGAAACAGAGCGAGAGCAGCAGCTCACGCTGCCCGAACCGAATGTGGTATCAGCCGTTAGCCCTCCGTCACGTGTCCAGCAGATCCGCGAACAGATTGGTCGCGCCACTGCCTCCGAACCAGCACAGACCGTCGCAACCTGCCCGATCGAAGACATCTGGATCATCGCACCAACACTGGATACCCCCGAACAACTGCGTTTAGCCATTGCCGGCCTGACTAGGGAAATGGCGGCCTATGCCGGACATCCCGAGAGCATCATCGACCAAAAGCACGGCCTGGGTTTCGCCCTCAGCATCGAGCAGCTTGATCTTGCAGCCCCTCGTGCGGCCGGCGTCCACCTGTTGCTCCTGGCCCTGCTGCGTGCCCAAGACGAAGTGAACTGGGCGGATCGCAAGCAATTGCCCTCAGCCCTGTTCGGGCAACTGCTATTGGGAGTTTATCAACTCCCGCTGGCAGATCGTCCAGCCGTGGACGTAGGACTGGAGCGACTGCCCGACTATCTGTTAATCAAACTGTATCGCCTCATTCGCTTAGCCCGGCGCCTGATCGACTTAACGCTTACCCATGAAGACGATTCAAGAAGGGAGCTGCCATGAACCTGTCCTTCAATGTGCTCAACCAGGCCATGCTGACCCAGGTCCTTCACGAGTTGCGCCTGGGTAATCTGCAACGCTGCAAAGCACTCGGACTGGGTGAAGAGGACATCTACCTGTTGCAATCATTACCGCCGACCACGCTGTCACGGCTGGCCCATGCCGCCGTCCCCTGGGTTGAGGTCAAGATTGATTCGCCGGTGCTGCATCGGTTGATCGACCAGGCCGAACGCGACGAACAAAACGAGCGCCTGATCAACCGAGCGCTCAAGCTCGGTGCCAGCAGTACCATCATGTATCAGTACTTCGGTTTGGCGCATTCGGAAACCGCCCTGCGCCGACGTCTGCTCAAGATAGAAACCCGTATGGGCCGCCCCCAGAACTTGAGCGAAGCGCAGGAACATGCGCTCTGGCAGCGTTGGTGCCAACTACGCGCTGAGGACGGTGTTGAGGATCAGCTCGACGCCATGATGATGTTGGCAGAAGAGCAACAGATCAGCTTGACCATCGTTTGGCAGCAGATCGACCATTACAGCAACGAAAAATGAACATTGCCGCTTCCAGTCGCTGGCAGCGTGTTCTGCAGCAATGCACCCAACAACTAAGTGAACGTTGGCCCGCACGCCCCACCACCGAACCACCTTCCAACCAGGCACTGCAGGCGGGCTTTTTGTTCAGTGGCCAATCTCACGAAGTCGTGCCGCGTCGCTTGCTGCAGGATAGTCGGCTAACGCCATTGGAACGGAATGCCTGGCAGGTGTTTCGACTCATGCTACACGGTCAGGGCGTCGTCACACCGCGCTATGAAGATCTGCAGCCTTATCTGTCGAGCGTGCCCTACGGTGCGTCAGCCTCCCGTGAGACCATCGCTCGCGTCTTGACGATGCTCAGGTTGACGCGCTGGCTTAGCTTGGTGAGTCGTGGCCGCGATCAGTTCAGCGGACGCCTGCAAGGTTCTCTGTACGTCCTGCACGATGAGCCGTTGACACCCGCCGAAGCCATGGAGCTGGATCAGGATTATCTGGAGCTGGTCGGACATGCCCTCACCCATGCAACCAAGGCTGTGCGAATTGTCGCTCAGCATGTTTTGGAAGAAATTCGTCAGGACACGAATATCGATCTAGGTCGACTCCCCTCCCGGCTCGACAGTTGGAGCGACCATTGGACACAGCAAGGATTGGATCAGACGACCGATGAAGCGTTACACGATTCCGAACGGGGTGGCGATCACCGCGTTCGGAATCATGCGGGACCACGTTCGGATTCCGAACCGGGTCTGAACGCCCATGTTTCCGGCACCGTTCGGAATCCGAATGCCGCCTGTACTGTATTAAAAGAAAGTATATGTACTGTACCGCGCGCGACCCCAGCAGTGGATAACCTGCACTGGCCTGATCCGTTGCACCTGAGTCCGAGCGAGCGGCAGGCCGTCACCGTGACGCTGAACAAGCTAAAACCAGCAAATCGGCAGGCGGTGCTCAACGAAGCGGGCGCGCGATGTGCGGCAGGACGCGTCCGCAAACCCGCGGCGTATCTGATGGGCCTGATCCAGCGGGCGCTGAAAGGCGATTTCCACCCTTGGGCAGGTCAGGCTGAATCGTTACCCATTGCAGAACCGCCACCCGCTCCCCCGTGCCAGCTTAGGAAAAAGGGCGAGCCCGCCTCTGCCCTCGCCCAAGCGTGCCTGGATGAACTGCGCCAGCTGCGTAGCAAACGCCCTGGACGTCAGTAGATTTGATGCCACTGGCATCACTAGCGAGCGTCTCGAAAATCAACCGTCTCGAACCAAATCGAACAAACAGCATTCAGCTTTTCGGATGTCCATTACCTTCGTCTGTCGCAACGTTCCCGTCCAAGCCTATGCGAGGACGACACCGTGGCCGATCACTATCAGCTCAATCTTGGCTCATTGCGCAGCAGCATCACCCTGACACTGCACACCCACCACGCCGCCCGAATCTGGCAAGGTCGAACCGCACGCGAAGGCGTCCACTCGATCATGGGCATGGCGGGCTACATCAGCGTCACTAACCTGATCAAACAGGCCGCAGCGCAGGACGATCCTTATGCCGACTGGGCGATCATGCAGCTCGAAGAAACATTGATGCAGGCCAAGGCTGGGATGCTGGAACTGACCCAGCAGTTGGACCGGATCAGACAGGACTTGCCGACACAGATCGACATGGGCGACAACCTCAACATCCATCCCGTCACCTTGCCGTTGTACATCGGCAGCCAGCTGGGCTTCCTCGCCGTCTACCTGCTGACTGACTACGACACCTTGGTGCGCCATACCTTGTTGGCCCATCACACCGCCTTGATTGGTCGCCGAGACATGGAAGCCTGGATCGACGACGGCGCCCATCTGCTACGCAGCCTGTTCGGCCAGGCCCAGCGCTATCGGCATGCTGGCGTCACCCGTGATGACATGGCGGCGAACAACGCTCGTGCTCTGGCGGCAATCGAGAGAATGGGTTTGCCCCCTACGGATATCCTTGAGGGGCATCGCCGCTCCCAGTTCGCGCCGCCCATCGTTCGTCGTGGTGCTGTGGCAGCGGATGACGCTGACGCGTTGGCGGAGAACGCGGCAGAGCCATCTGCGACAGTAGATGAGTCGGAGGACGAAGCATGAAGCCCATTATCTCGACTCAGCCAATCCCCCTCGAAACACTCACGCCGGATGCCTATCGACACCTCGAACACGCTACCTCCCTAAAAGGCCTTTTAAAACCTTTTAAGGGTAAGGGGGAACTGGAATACCTGGCGCAGGTGGCGAGGGAAACCGAGGCGCAGTTATGTCGCCTCATGGAGGCGGTGGCGCTGCAGGCCGGACAACCGCCTTTCTCGCTGCTGGATATTCGATTGGTGCTGCAGAACACCAGTGCGGGCAGCACCTTTTTGCGATGGCGCACCCGTGACTTCGCCCGTATGGGCGTTGCGGTCTGGGAACGCCAGGCCTCCAACAAGGCCTTGCCGCAAGCCGTACGCGAGGGAATGCACCGTTTCGAATGCGAGCGCATTGCACTGAACTTGCAGATGAGCGTGGTGCATTCGCTCTACCGTCAGGCTTCAACCTGCGCAATCAAAATGGCCAGCGCCGAACGGCTGCTGCGCCAGTTCACGCCAGCAGCGGAGTTATCACGATGAGTACTTTTTTCGTCGGCGAAGGCAACATCGGCAGTGCGCCAGAGTTTCAGGAGTTCCCGTCAGGCAATGATGAGCCACGGCGTTTGCTGCGCCTGAATGTATACTTCGACAACCCCGTGCCACGCGATGGCAGCTATGAGGATCGAGGCGGCTATTGGGCGCCGGTTGAGCTTTGGCACCGCGAGGCTGAACACTGGAGCACGCTGTACCAGAAAGGCATGCGCGTGTTGGTCGAAGGCCGCACCGTGCGCGATGAGTGGGAGGACAGTGAAGACAATGCGCGGGTCACCTTCAAGATCGAGGCGCGTCGTGTCGGCATCCTGCCTCATCGCGTGCAGAACGTGGCAATGCGGGAGCGCTCCAATGATCCAGCCCAATCTGCGGCTCACGTCGGGCAGGCTACAGACCAGACCAGCTCGCCTGCGTCGAAGTCCAAAAAGCGCAGAGGGCAGCCACCATCGGCATGACGGACTTGAGGCATAAAAATTGCGCCTTTGCGTGAAGTCCCCCGGGCTGTCATTACTCGCTGCTCGTGAAGCACTGTCGTCCATGTGACTACAAGGTAGCCGCCTCGCCCCCATTCAAGGTTGCCCTCACCGGCTAATATGAGGAACCTGCCATTCAGGTTTCTCATAGCTTGCCACTGCTGTTTCCAACAACGCTGCTCCGAACTCAACCCGGAGCAGTTCTATGCGTCTCTTTCTCTGCGAGAAACCCTCCCAAGGTCGTGACATCGCCAAGGTTCTCGGAGCCAGCCGACGTGGCGATGGTTGCTTGATCGGACGCGAGACAACCGTCACCTGGTGTATCGGTCACCTGCTGGAAACGGCCCCACCTGAAGCCTATGGCTATCAATACAAAACCTGGTCGTTGGATCATCTACCGATCATTCCCGCGCAGTGGAGAGTTGAGGTCAAACCCAAGACTGTCGCGCAGTTCAAAATCATCAAACAGCTGCTCAGCGAAGCTACCACCGTCGTCATCGCCACCGACGCCGATCGCGAAGGTGAAATGATTGCCCGCGAGTTGCTGGAGCTCTGCAACTATCGTGGTTCTGTTGAGCGCCTCTGGTTATCCGCACTCAATGAGGCGTCGATTCGCAAGGCATTGTCCTCGCTGAAGTCAAGCGATGAGACCCTCACGCTGTATCACTCAGCCCTCGCCCGCAGCCGCGCCGATTGGCTAATTGGTATGAACCTCAGTCGTTTGTTTACCCTCCTGGGACGGCGGGCGGGTTATGACGGCGTACTGTCGGTTGGACGCGTCCAAACGCCCACTTTGCGCTTGGTGGTTGATCGAGATCGTGCGATTGCCAGCTTCGTCTCGGTGCCGTACTGGGTGGTGAATGCGCACCTGTCCTCAATGGGGCAACAACCATTCATCGCATCGTGGATACCACCAAGCTCAGGACGTGACGAAGCCGGTCGCTGCCTGCAGCAGGCGCTCGCAAGTCAAGCCCTCCAAGCGATTTCTAGCAGCAAGACCGCCACCGTAGTCTCGCTGCGGACTGAGCATTTGCACGAAGCGCCACCCCTGCCCTTCGACCTGAGCACACTGCAAGAAGTCTGCTCACGCAAGCTGGGAATCGGCGCTCAGGAAACCCTGAACATCGCCCAAGCCTTGTATGAAACCCACAAAGCCACCAGCTATCCGCGCAGCGATTGCCGTTATTTGCCAGAGAGCATGTTCAACGAGGTAGCCGCGGTATTCGATGCCCTGCTTAGAATGGATCCCGCGTTACGCCCAGCGCTCGGAGGCATCGATCGATCATTGCGCTCACGAGCATGGAACGATGCCAAGATCACCGCGCACCACGCCATCATCCCCACCACCGAGCCGGCGAACCTTGGGCGGATGTCTGAACAAGAGCGCCAAGTCTACGAACTGATTCGTAGCCACTACCTCGCGCAATTCCTGCCGCATCACGAGTTTGATCGAACCGAGGTCGAACTGGAGTGCGGCGCCGAGCGTTTGACTGCTGTTGGCAAACAGATCCTCGTCCAAGGCTGGAAAGGCTTACTCTCCGACAACCCCGACGACGATGAACCTAGTCAAAAGTCCCAGGTGTTGCCCGCCCTACAACAGGGTAGGCAGTGCGCAGTGGACGACGTTGAACTCAAATCCATGCGCACCGTTGCGCCCAAATCGCTCACCGAGGGCGATCTGATCAAGGCGATGAAAAACGTCGCCAAGCTGGTCAACGACCCGCGCCTTAAACAGAAACTTCGGGATACTACCGGTATCGGCACGGAAGCCACGCGAGCCGGCATCATCAAGGGCTTGATTGATCGCGGTTACTTGCTGAAGAAAAAACGTGCCTTAATGGCCTCCGCAACGGCCCATACGCTGATCGAAGCGGTACCCGCTGCAGTCGCGGATCCGGGTATGACAGCGATCTGGGAGCAAGCTCTGGATGAAATCGAAGCGGGACGTCTGACCTTGGATGCATTCGTCGCCAAACAGGCGAACTGGATTACGCAGTTGGTCGAGCACTACGGAGCGCTCACCTTGTCGGTAGCGGTCGAAGCCGGACCGCACTGCCCCATTTGCAACGCCTCAATGCTTAGGCGGAAGGGAAAATCAGGACCGTTTTGGTCATGCTCCCACTACCCGGACTGCAAAGGCACTGTGCCGATCAGCAAAGGGCCGCGTCGGCCATGACGCACCGTTGGTGATCACATGAATCTTTGGGGGCTGATGTACGGGTCAGTGCATCATCAACGGCAGTTGATCCTTCTCCAAGTCGCTTAGCGGTTGTCCGATTTCACGGGCCAACGCGATGCCTGTCGCGATCCATATCTGCCCCAGTTCGTTGAAAGCTTTCAGGTGAGCAGGATCTTCGTTGAGCCAATGAACAAGGCGGTCGAGGTGTTCGGGGTTATCAGGGCAGTCATGGATCTTGATGAACAGCTCCAGTGTTCGATCCCAGATCAGGTCCATGACGTTCTCGCGCTGCTCATCCATGCTCAACCTTTCCTCCGTTTGGCCCTATCAGACCGCTCAGTCTTGCTGGTCGCTTCGGCCTCTGATTCCTGGAGGAATAGATGTCACGTCGCGACAAACAGCTATTTCAGTCAATATAACAACCCTAAAAGTCGATACTCAACCGTTAAGGATGTTCATGTCAATGGGTCTTTGCTCAACCATTCGGGTTGAATTGGAGAACTCATCACTTGGCACATAAACATCCAACCCAAGCCCAAATCGGACGCATGATCGCGAAGCACCGCACCCAGCGTAATCTGACCCAGGAAGAGGTGGCTGAACGCCTGGGGATCGGCAGCGAAGCCATTTCGCGTCTTGAGCGGGGTGTAGTGGAGCTTTCCGTGGTCAAGCTGATGCAACTAGCGGACATCTTCGACTGCCGGATGGATGAACTGCTGACGGAGTCGAGCAATCGTCCCAATGACCAGGGCCAGATGATCGCGGGTCTGCTGAACGGCCTTCAAGAAAGCGACCGTGCCTTTGTCCTGGCTACCGTCCAGCAATTGGCTGCTCATCTCGCCAACAAATAAGCTCATTCACTCGTATTCGATCTAGAGGACTTGAGGGTTGCCCTCTGTCTTGACGTCATCCTTCCCTCTCTGCTGTAGTGCCTGTCGGATCACCGCCAACGGCGGCCCAAGACCGATGCGCTCCGGGTAGCTCGGTCGGACTCTTCGAGTTCGGAGCCTTCTCTTCTGCGGAATTTCATTCCTGTTTGTGCTCGACCTGATCGTGGTGGCGGATGACCACTGTTGCCTCTGCCAGGCAATAGCGGTCATCCGCTTCGGCGATCGTATTCAGGCCCGGAGCCCGCCGGGGAAACACTGGGCACCCTTTGTGCGCGGATGCGTGCCAGCATGTTCCGACCCAGGCCACGACAAGGGTCGGTTGGTGAATCATGGTGCAGTCAAGCCAAGTATTGCGAGGCGCTTGCCGATTGCGTCAGACAACTAAAGGTGGCTTTTCTCTTCCTAGCCTGGCACCCCGCCAGGCCCGCTCTTCGATTTCTTCAGTCCAGTGACTACCACTGTATTCCGGCCATAAAAAATCGGCTTACGGCGTCTTGACGCTCCCCTATGACAGGCTTATACAAAGGGTGTGGTTCGCTGTCATTGACAGCTCAGCCCAGGTAGCTTGAACCTTCAAGGCTACGCCACGCTTGTGGTGGTTTACCCAAGTGCGATCAGCGTTCGGAGGCTCGCACGATTGCCGCTTCAGCGGCGATGAATGCCTACTACCCCAAGCCCGCAAACCACTGCCGCGGACTCTCTTCTGCTGCACCGCTATTCCTCAGGCGCATCGTTCTGTTTGTCATCGGCTTGCCGGTGTCGTGTCGTCATCGCTTGCCTTCACCTTACCCACCCTGACGGGACTCACTTCCCCGTCAGGGGTTGTGCGTCGCCGTTTTCCCTTGAAAGGAGAACCACCATGGCCCACGCCAACCAATCCCAAGAAGCGACCTCTTACTTCAATCTGCACACCGCCGGTATCGGCTACCTCAACCGTGTTCGTGAAGTACAAGTCCGCCGCGGGCAGCCATTCATGGCGTGCGATATCGCAGCCCTGCATGGTGCCACCGATGCGGTGGAGTACACCCGCTTCGACTGCAAAGTCGCTGGGGGCGAAGCTGAACGCTTGATTCGTCTCTATATGGACGCCGTCAAAGCCGAGAAAAAGGTCTTGCTGTCGTTCCGTATCGGCGATCTGTGGATCGACCCGTTTCTCTATGAGAAAGGCAATAAACAAGGCCAACCGGGCGCCAGCCTGAAAGGTCGTCTGCTGTACATCGACTGGATCAAGGTCAACGGCACGTTCGAGTACAAGGCGCCCGCCAGGCAGGAGGCAACAGCACCTGCTGAGCAAGCGCCAAACGGTGAGCCATCCCCAACGTCGGCTGATGCCGAAGCTGAGGATACCGAAAACCCAACAGAGTCCAGGACTGAACCTGAATCTCCACCCACTCCCCGCACGGCCCGCCGTGTCGCCACACGTACTGTTCAGTCCGCCTGAACAATTCACGATGTTTTACATCAAGGCGCTCAATCGAGCGCCTTTTCTTCAGTCAGCACAGGAGAACCAACATGAAATCCTTCTGGCTTTGCGACGACTGCCTGTTCGCTGCGGCTTACGAGGACTACAGCACGTTATCGCTCTACTACACGACGGATGAGATCGAGAAACGCATCGCCGGTCTCCATCAGGAACTGGTTCGATTAATGCCCATCAGTGCCGACTTCGATCCCGAAACCGGCCGGGGGATAAGAACCTTCTCCCCATTGCCCTGCGACGGTTGTGATTCACACCTGCCCGGACAACGCCACCGATTCACTCGGCTTTAAACAGCGCGTCATCGGGCAATGCCCGTGACTCTATATGCACCTCGGGGACACCACTCCCCTTGGGTGTGTACCCCGGATTGTTCCCTTCGGAGGTACCCCATGAGCACCCAACTCACGCTGATTGAAACCTCGGATGTCGAGGCTGATCGCATTGCCCAAGAAAACCAGCTGATCGAAGAAGCGCTGCATATTCTGGATCGTCGACTGTTCACCCGCGGCCCCGGCCTGACGTCACCCGACACCGTGGCCTCATACCTAAAACTGCATATTGCGCCACAAGAGCATGAAGTCTTCGGCGTGATTTTTCTCGACGCCCGCCATCGCGTTCTGGCATTCGAGATCCTCTTTCACGGGAGTATCGATGGCGCCAGTGTTTACCCCCGCCAAGTTGTCAAGCGCTCCCTGGCACATAACGCAGCAGCTGCCATTGTCGTTCATAACCACCCCTCCGGTTGCACGGAACCCAGCCTGGCGGATCGCGCCTTGACCGAACGGTTGAAAGAGGCCTTGGACTTGATCGAAGTGCGCGTATTGGATCACTTCATCGTAGGCGAAGGTCGTCCTCTCTCCCTCGCCGAGCATGGCTGGCTTTAACCCTCAATAGGCGTCTTCGGACGCCTTGTTCATTTCCTTCTGGAGAACCCAATTCATGAACCCTTCACCCCAACTCCCAGCTCTGCTGGAAACCTCAAACCCATTTGCTCGCGGCTACGACAACTTGCATATCGAACGACTGCTACAGATCACCTACGCAAATGACTGCCCTCCCTGCTTTCGCTCCGTAGACGACGCACAATCCCATCTGCCCGACGATGCGTTAGAACAGTTTCCCTGCGTGTTCAATGATGACTTCGCTCTGATCAGCGAGGGTCAGCCCATTCCGGATGAATTGGATGAACGCTTCCAGTCAACCGGGCTGGTGCGGCAAGTGATCTATGCCGTGACGGGCGAGATGCTCAACGAGCGACATCACGTCGGTGACCTGTACTCCCTGGAAGAAGCCCAAGCCACGATCCATCGTTTGAGCTTCGAAACGGGCCACTACAGTCGAGCCTGGGAGATCAGTACCACACACCTCACTGACGAAGCACTGCGCTACTTGGAAAACCGGGTTGGCAATTTCGACTCCAAGCCAACCGGACTGCTGTTTGAACCTTTTGCCCTGCCAGACTGCAATGGCGTCGGGTGTAAGCTGATCGGCACGCCCTGGACCGACGATAACTTGGTGAAGATCGAGGGCGCTCCTTACTCGTCGCTTAGGCAAGATCAGCTCGACGCCGGTACGCCGGAGGCCTTGGTCAACGTGCTGTATCTGGCGGCATTGGCGGATGTGCGATTGTTGATCTTTGACCCCGACGCTAGCGTTTTGGATGGGCTAGCCATTTATGACGAAATAGCAACGCGTTCAACTTAAACACGACCCGTCTTGAATCAACTTACTCACTGAATCGCTCCTTCACCTCATGTCAAGTTCTGCACTGAATCTGACATGAGGTTTTTTCCATGGAGCGTTTTTTCACGCCTGTCTGCCTGCTGGGTTTGTTGAGCGCCTGCACGGCGCAGATCCCTAATACATTGCCGACCCATCCGGAGGTCGACAGTGGCTCCAATCGGGTCCAGCGCTCGAAGGACGCAGTTGAAGAAAGCCCTCGGGCAGAACTCCGCTATGGCCGCTATACGCTGGTTAGCACCGAGCCCACGACAGAGCAACGTGATCTTCTGGCTCAAATCATTGACGTGAGCATTCCGTCCAACCTAAATCCCTCGGTACAGGAGGCGATGCACTACGTGCTGCAGCGCTCAGGCTATTCGCTCTGCCCTGCTGCCAAACCAGTAAAGATACTATTTACCCGGCCTCTGCCCGCCGCCCATTACCGGCTCGGCCCGATTTCATTAAGCAACGCTCTACAAGTACTGGCTGGCCCCGCCTGGCAACTCACGATCGATGAGGTCAGCCGTTCGGTCTGCTTCGAACGGCAAAAAAATGATGCTGCCGTCGTGCGGGTCGCACCCAGCGTGCCCCATCAGCCGGAGGCACGCCCATGAAAGCCTCGACGTTTCAAACCCTCATTGTCGGCTCACTTTGCCTGGCGGTCTCCGGGCTGAGTGGTGGTTTGTATAACCAGTATCAACGCGTGACCGAGCTGGAAAATGCGAACGCCCAACGCGTACAGACCCTGGATACCCTGCAACGTGATTCAAGCACCCTCTTGGATGCACAGGAGAAGCTGCAGTACGCACTGAAAGACCTGAAGCAGATGGTCGACTCCGGTGAGCAACAGGCCAATACCCTCGATCCGATGTTGGATCAATGGGCGCAGGAGATACAGGAATTGCGCGATGGTCTGGCAGCCCGTGCTACCGAAGTCGACATGATCGCGCTACGCGCACGACTTGAGCACGTCGAGCAGCAACTCCTGGACCTCAAGAGCCAGCCACCACTCCCACCACCGACGCCTTCCACGGCCAAGCCGAAAAAAACCGCTCGCGCCAAACCTGCCCCGCTCTCACCGCCATTCTCAATGCTGGGTGTTGAATCTCGCGGTGGCGAGCGTTTTCTGGCCGTCTCACCTCCTGATAGTCGCTCGCTCACAGATATCCGGTTGCTGCACAACGGCGAGCAGCTCGGCACATGGCAGCTGAAGGCGCTGGAGCCGAACGCGGCCATCTTCACGGTGCCCACTCAGCCAGACCAGACCGTGCAACTCCCTTGAGAAACGATCATGAACAGAGCGCTACTGTCCCCTGTCGTCTGTCTCGTTTCATTGCTTAGCACGGGCGCTGCGATGGGTAACCCTGTCACGACACCGTCACGGACCCAGGACACGCAGCCTGCTCCGCTGGAGCGTTCGCACTCAGAACAGGCGGCAAGCTGGGGTCTGACGGAGCAGGAGTGGACACGCTTCAAACAGATCCAAGCCGGCCCGCGTGGTTACTGGAGCCCGAATCTCGATCCGCTGACTGCACTCGGCGTCGAGGCGGAGACCGACCAAGAGCGTCAGCGCTATGCGGAGTTGCAGGTAGCGCTGGAAGCCAAACGCGCCGAACGCGAGTTGGCCTACCAAAACGCTTACACCGCGGCCTGGGCCAAGCTGTTCCCCGGGCTGCTGCCGATCCAGGGTATGGCATCCCCGTCCCCTGCCAACTCATCGGTAGAGCCGCGCCAAGCTCTGTTTGTCGAGGACCATTGCCCAGCGTGCACCGCTGAAGCGCAGCGTCTGCAAAGCAGTGATACGGCGTTTGATATTTACATGGTGGGCAGCCAGGGCGAGGATGAACGCGTCCGTCGCTGGGCTCGGCAAGCGGACATCGATCCGGCCAAGGTTCAGCGCCGGCAGATTACCCTGAACCATGACCGAGGTCGCTGGTTCAGCCTGGGTGCTGCGGGGCCATTGCCCGCCACATTTCAACAGGTGAACGGACAATGGCAACGCTTAGACTGAGTGGACTTGCGCTCATGCTGACGATGCTCGCAGCCCAGGCTGACGAACTTCCGCCGCCTGCCTATCAACTAGCGGCGCATGACGCCAGCATCCCTTCAAAGGTGCTGTTCGCGATTGCGCTGCAGGAGAGTGGTATCCGCGTCCGTGATCAACTGCTGCCCTGGCCCTGGACCCTGAACATCGCAGGAATACCTTACCGATTCGCCACCCGAGCGGCCGCCTGTCACGCCTTGCTTCAAGCACTCGTCCGACATGACGCCAAGCGGGTTGATGTCGGTCTTGGACAAACCAACCTGGGTTACCACGGACAACGTTTTCCCAACCCTTGCGAAGCCCTCGATCCCTACCGAAATCTCGCCGTGACTGCCGCGCTGTTGCAGGAGCATCACGCCGCTACCGGTGATTGGGTGTCAGCTGCCGGCCGATATCACCGCCCGGCAGGAGGAACGCCGGCCGCGCGTTACCGCGCCGGCTTTTCCCGCCAACTCGAACGACTGCAGGTTTCCTTCAAACAGGGCACACCACCATGAAGCGAATACCCCTTATCTGCTATTTCATCCTGCTCTTGGCTACTTTCGCCCAGCCGGAACTGACCGTAGCCGAGGATCAGCCTAGCGACTTCACCCGCCTCCATTTTCAGGTCGCCAGGCCGCCAATAAACAACGAGATCCAGCCTAATCGGGCCATGCATGCGGACCTGTCCACTTTTGCCGATGAAGCCTGGATACTACCCGTCCGCAGCTCTCACTTGAGCCCCGGCCAAATCACGTCTCGCGCCCTGAACATGCCGGACTTACGGCCATTTTTCCTGGTAGGTGAGGATCCCCAGTCACTGGCTTGGTTGCGTCAACGCGCGACTGAACTGCAGGAAATGGGCGCGGCAGGTCTAGCGGTTGAAGTAACCGATACCGAAGCTTTGGCCCGAATTCGAGCAGCCGCTCCGGACATCACCATCCTGCCGGTCAACGGCAACGACATCGCCACCCGCCTGCAGATTGAGCACTACCCCGTCCTGATCACCGCCACCTCATTGGAACAGTGAGTCAGGTCATGGCCGAGCATGCGATGGAGTCCAAGCTCCGGCCAGCAGTGGAACTGTACACCGTAGCGATCTGCATCGCCGCCGCGGTGTTGTGCGTGTACTCGCCTTGGGCTGTGGCCCTCTCACCCGAGATCGGCCTGGCTGCGGCGCTGGCCTATACCCTGTTCGGCCTTATCCGCCTGCGACAAGCCTGGGAGGTGCTGCGCTATCGGCGCAATCTCCGCCGGCTGCCCCGCTACGAACTGACCAGCAAGCAGATTCCGGTCAGCCGTACGCGTTTGTTTATGGGTCGCGGCTTTCGCTGGACCCGCCTGCACACCCAGCGCTTGGTCGAGGCCCAGGATCCGGCGGTCGCCCACTATGTCGATCAACCGACCAGCTATCGCCTGGCCCGTGAACTCGAACGACGCCTGGAACATGCACCGTTTCCGCTCTCGACATTGGCCCAAGTCACGGCTTGGAACAGTGCCTTCAATCCGTTGCGCCCTTTGCCCCCGGTAGGTGGCTCGTCGCTGTTGCATGGGGTCGAGCCCGACGAAATGGAAGTCAGTCTGCCGCTGGGCGAACGGGTCGGACATACCCTAGTGCTGGGCACGACCCGTGTCGGCAAGACGCGACTCGCCGAGGTGTACATCACTCAGGACATTCACCGCATCGAACATGAGGTGGTCATCGTCTTCGATCCGAAGGGCGATGCCGACCTGCTCAAACGGATGTACGTCGAAGCCAAACGCGTCGGCCGGGAAAAGGAATTTTATGTTTTCCATCTGGGCTGGCCGGAGATCTCCGCTCGTTACAACGCCGTGGGGCGTTTCGGACGTATTTCCGAGGTGGCATCACGCATCGCCGGGCAGCTCAGTGGAGAAGGCAACTCGGCGGCCTTCCGTGAGTTCGCTTGGCGCTTCGTCAACATCATCGCCCGCGCCCTGATCGAGTTGGGCCGACGTCCGGACTACCTGCAGATTCAACGGCATGTGGTCAACATCGATGCATTGTTCATCGAGTACGCCCAGCAGTTTTTCGCCAGAACCGATCCGAAAGCGTGGGAAGTGATCGTACAGCTTGAAGGCAAGCTCACCGAGAAAAATATTCCCCGGCATATGGTGGGACGCGAAAAGCGCGTGGTGGCCATCGAGCAGTACCTGGCGGTGAAACGGGTATTTGATCCGGTTCTGGACGGGCTGCGTTCGGCGGTACGCTACGACCGTACTTACTTCGACAAAATCGTGGCCTCGCTACTGCCGCTGCTGGAGAAACTCACCACCGGCAAGACGGCACAGTTACTGGCTCCCAACTATACCGATCTGGACGATCCACGGCCGATCTTTGACTGGATGCAAGTCATCCGAAAACGCGGCATCGTGTATGTCGGCCTCGATGCGCTGACCGACGCAGAGGTCGCTGCCGCGGTGGGCAACTCCATGTTTGCCGATCTGGTCTCCGTGGCAGGACATATTTATAAACACGGCATCGACCATGGCCTGCCCCAATCCGGCAGCAGCGGTGACAAGCTGCCGATCAACCTGCACGCCGATGAGTTCAACGAGTTGATGGGCGATGAGTTCATTCCGCTGATCAACAAGGGTGGCGGTGCCGGCATTCAGGTGACGGCCTACACCCAGACCCTCAGCGACATCGAAGCGCGAATCGGTAACCGGGCCAAGGCCGGCCAGGTGATCGGCAATTTCAACACCCTGCAGATGCTACGCGTGCGTGAAACCGCTACCGCGGAGTTACTCACCAAGCAGTTGCCTATGGTGAATGTACTTACGAAAACGCTGGTGTCCGGTGCCACCGACACCTCCGATCCCGACGCCAACACAGACTTCACTTCGTCTTCGCAGGATCGCGTCAGCAGCACCAGCGTGCCGTTGATCGAGCCCGCTCACATCGTCAGCTTGCCCAAGGGGCAAATGTTCTCCTTCCAGGCCGGTGGGCAGCTCTGGAAAGTCCGCATGCCTTTGCCTAAGCCCTCCAACGATGATGCCATGCCTAAGGACCTACAGGAGCTTACCCAGCGGATGCGGGCCACCTATAACGAACAGGCGGGCCAATGGTGGAGCGCGAGCGGTGGCGGCCCAACAACCAACTTCGATCTGGATCAGGTGAGGTAGCCCGCCCCGCTACAGGTTTTGATTCAGCAATTACGTATTCGGCAGGCGCCGTGGCGGCATCGACTCAACGGTGCGCAATGGAGTAAACGATGGCGACTTCCTTACAGAACACGCCGCCACAACCGATCCAGCGCCCGGGACTAATCGTATTGGCGATTGGATTGGTTTTACGCATCATCAGTTTGCTGATCGCCTCGTTGCTGTTTTCGATCCTCATTGAGTTCGCCGGTTTGCTGCTGTTCTGGGGCGATCAGGGTTGGCGACACAGCCAGGTCATGCTGAATAGTGAACTGGGGTGGCTCAGCGAGCACTTCAAAGCTTCACTCATCCTCCAACAACCCGGGCGAAGGATTGTTCAAGTACTGGATTTTCTCAATCAATGGTTGCTGGTCAAGACTGGCTTTGCGGATTTCGCCCAGCAGGCACGAGTGGCGAGTCAGGGCAACGGTTTCTGGAGCAGGGTTAACCAGCTCTACGTGAGTATCGAGGACTTTGTACTAGCGGCGGTGTATGTCACCTTCACTTTCGTGGTGCGCCTGACCATTCTGGTTCTAGCCATACCCTTATTTCTGCTGGCCGTGGCCACTGGTTTTGTCGATGGATTGATGCGTCGTGACCTGCGAAAATTTGGCGCGGGGCGAGAAAGCAGCTTTGTCTATCATCGCGCTAAGCGAGCAGTGATACCCCTGCTGATCGTGCCCTGGATCATTTACCTGTCCCTGCCCTTTTCGCTCAATCCGATGGCCGTTTTTTTGCCTTGCGCGGTGTTGCTCGGAGTAACGACAGCTATCACCGCAGCGACGTTCAAAAAATATATTTAAGTGCAGCACAAGTGCTGATTTTTTATTTCAGTCGATACGATGACACGCGTGCTTGACGGCCGCAGCCCTCCTAGCTAAGCGTACCGCACATCTTGCGAGGCCACGACCTGATTGACCCCGTAACCGGTTCGAGCATCGGATGTGCTGATCAAGCGCTCGACGGCCTTTGCCAGATCAGGATTTACCGTTGCACTCTGGCTATCCCTGAAGTAGCGCATCACCGCCCCCGCCACGACATCCGCTATCTGCAGGCCAATGCCTTCGTGCGACTGCGCAAACGTGAAAGTAGCCATCTCTTCGAAAATAAAGTCCGAGTGTGGAGTGTATGGAACCTGCCTTTGGTCCTTCTGGGCTTCCACAGTCGCTTTCCCCAGATGCAGGATATCCTCGAGTTCCAACTGCTGATCGTGAACGATGTGGACACCTTGCAGATTCCGTCTGAAGTAGAGATTCAGGCGCGCGTAGATGTTGGCAAACGAGGTCAGATTGGGAAGCATCCAAACACGCTTGCTGCGCTTGTTGTGATCAGGTGGCGGAAGGAACTGGAGAAATGCGTCAGGATCCTGCTCCTTAAGTTCCAGATACTCGTTACGGGCATCTTCCACCATCATGACTACGCCTCGGGCAATATCTTTCTTCCCTGGGATGTCCAGAAGGCGCACGCCCAGATCCTGAAGCAATGAAAGAGACTGCAGCAGGTGCGCCTCAGAAGGCTCTAGGCAGGCTTGGACAAATGCGTCGAGCACCTGATCCGGAGCTTCAGCATTCAGAAAGTCCGCAACAGTATTCCTAAGGAAGGTCATGGGTGCACCTTCGGGGAACCCCATGCAAGATGGTAGCAACTGAAAACTCGTGATGTGCACGCAGATGAAATAGCGTTTATCCACGAGCTCGACAAACAGAGGCGCACCGATAGACTCCAGGTAGTCTATAACCTCCAAAACAAATTTGGGCTTGGCCATCAGAGACTTGGACTTAAGCTCACCAGGTGAAATCCTGTGCAATGCACGCAGCTCTTCGATTCGAGTGACAACTGCCGACTCGTCACTCACCCCCACCGCAGCCAGTACGAAGTACGGTTGCCCTTTGAAGTCGAAGCCGTCACCGCTGTTGACTATGTCACCGCTATGACCACTCTCGTCGAGGTAGAACGTCATGCTCAAGGTTGGTCTCCCCACATTGTAAAATGTCTCCAGGCCCTGCCACATCATGCGCGTGCCAGGATACGGCCCAGGGGACTATTGATTGCCGTGAAGGCGTCGATGACGCCATCTAGGACAAAGTCGAGCGCACGACCATAACCTTGATGCAATGTAGCCGTGTCGAAGTCTTGATCCTGCAACCTCTCGATCTTGCTCACGGCGTCATGGGCATCGGCAATGCGAAGATCGTAGGTGACGAACAGCATTGCAATGTCGCTGTTTTTCGCATTCCAGCCTTCTGGTTCATCCTTGCTTTTTAGTGCGTCCGATGCCTCGCAGTTTTCGTCGAACCTGGTCAGGATGTTCAGTAAGCACTGCAGAAGCTTTAGCTTCCCCAAAGTGGCGATCAACTTTCTCGGGACACCCATAGCTTCCAGAAGCTGTTTGAGGAAACCGTCGGGCAGCTTCTGCCAAATTTCATGGATGGATTTGCATCGAGCGAGAAAGGCCTGCTGGGTCATGTTCAAGGGCGCGAACTGAGCGAGTTTTGCAACCTGCGGATAATGTAGCCAGCCATCGGCTGCAACTTCTTCCCGTGAGAACCCGAGCAGTTCAACAGCCGGTTTTTCGATGCCCAGCGCGGTCCCAAGCCGAGAAAGGTTTTCTCCCAAGGACAGCATTTGCGTGAGGAACCGATCAACTTTGGAAACGATGTGTTCTTCAGTCAGGTCGCACTGTTTCACGATCGCAGGATCCAGGGCGTGGACATGAGCATGCAATGTTTCCCGCTCCGGGACGCCTTTGTACAGATCCCGTAAATCCACCTCGATTAGGTTTCGCCCGATTCTCCGGCACCCAGTGAAAGACCACTGCCCAAGATAAGATGGACTGCAATACCAGCCACCATGCGCGTCTACAGGTGTGCTTCCGTACAAGCTGTTTTGTTCATAACGTTCGAGAAATCTGTCGTCGAGATAGACCGTCGTATCATTTCTCATGATGTCATTGGCACTAGCGTGCGTAACCTTTCCAGCAACACCTGGCCAAGTCAGCCCATCAGCTGTCTGCTGAGGGCAGAGGTTGCAGGAAACTGCCACTACTGTCGCCCATACCTGGAGCAGTAAGCCGTTCTCTGTTTCCCGAAGATCGCCATCAAGCCAGCTCCCCGGCTCGCCAAGAGAATGAAAACGTTCCCCGTTCATCAGCTTGCGCAGTTGCGGGCTGTCTGCGAGCGTCGCCTGATAGAAGAAATGGCGAACGCCGCGTCCTCCCCTCAACCACAGATACTTGCGCAGATACTCGTTTGACATGAACCAATTAACATCCCGGGACGGCTTGAAGTGGTATTGCAGCGAAACCTCACCTTCAGCGACTCCGAACTCTGGAAGGCTCAAATCGTCGTAAACCAAACGCTGATGCTCATTGCCAATGCATCGTGGCGTTAAACCCAACGCCATCCATACCTTCTCGGCCAAGGTGTATGTGAAGAACAAGCTGCTGCCCCAGGAGGCAACGATGTAGTCATACCCGCTCACATTCGGTGTGAAGTCTTTCACGCCCCCTTTCTCACTTGGAGTCGGAACCCCGTGCGCCACCACACCCTGACTATGTAGAACGGGTATCGCGTTACCGTCATCGGGAACTACAGCCATCAACATATGAACCGTCTCGCGGTTCGACTCTGAGCGTTCGGTTTCCGTGAAACTACTCACCTCGACTCTCTGCAACGGATCAGTTCCCACTGGTTCTAGCAGTGAGCGCAACCGCTGCGGTAGCAGGTCGGTCGGAATAGGAAATCTCCCCACGTAATCAAACATCAGTCCTTCTCCTTGAGTGTCGCAAACAGCCTATCAGTCCACTCCCCGAAAAAGCGACTGATCACACCTCAAGTTTCTTAATGAACAATTCGACCTCTGACTTGATTCTTTTCCCAGATCAACATGGGCCAGCATCATGCCAACTACCGTCTTTCGCTGTTTACTACTCTCGCTGGCTATCGTCGATGGCAGCAGCTACGCCGCATCTGCTCATGAGCAGGATCAGCTCAGCCTCGTCCAGCAGCAACTCAACATTATCGAACGCCTTGCGACACGTACTGAGACAGCCAACAGGTCTGAACCCGACGAGCGCTATCGCTTCGACTATCCCCGCCTGATTCGGGACATCCAACGCATCCGTCATGGTGTGCAGGGCTACCTTTCCCCCTCTCGCGCTCAACCCCGCGATCCCACTGAACTGATCGGCGATTACCGCGTTGACACTCCGCCTGCGGAGCCTTTGCCATGAGCATGACTGACGCGCAGAGCTCAGCGTTCCAAAATGCCTCCGGCGTCTCGGCACAGAGCAGTTCGACACTGTGGCTGTCACTGGTTCTCGTCCTGGCTTTGCTTTGGTGTGCATGGGTGATCTGGAACGCTTACCGGGGATGGGCGGCCGGCAGTGTGCGCTTCGGCGCGTTTGGCGGCAGTACTGCCCGTGTCCTGCTCACCTTGCTGGTTTTGATGTTTTTTACCCTGTCCTAATCCAGGAGATCACCGCCATGCTCAAATGTTTTGCCCCTCTGAAAAACAACCTGTGTGATCGTGCCAGCCAGCGCTTGATCGGTCTGCTGCTAGTGCTCGGTCCAGGCCTGGCTTTTGCTGAACTACCGACCATGGAAGCTCCTTCCCGCGGCGAAGGAACCGGCCTGATCGAGACGATCAAAAACTATGCCTACGACGGCGGCATCCTGCTCGGCCTTCTGATCGCCCTGCTCGCCTTCTTAGGGGTGGCCTGGCATTCGTTGACCGTGTATGCCGACGTGCAAAACCAGCGCAAGACCTGGAAAGATCTCGGCGCGGTGGTCGGTATCGGCGCCCTGCTAGTGGTGATCATCATCTGGTTCCTGACCAAGGCTGCTGCAATTCTGTGAGGTTGGCATGAACGACACTATCGAACGCTTTGCCGACGGCACCTTGGTTTTTCTGCCCGAGCGACTCAATCGCAACCCTGCCGTACTGCGCGGTTTGACCAATGATGAGATCTGGGTAGCGCTGGGTACCGGCGCAGTCATCGGCCTGCTGCTGGGCGTTCCTCTGGCGACCGCCACCGCTTCCATTGCCGTAGCGCCGACCGGCATGATCGCAGGCATGGCCGTGGTGTTGTTGGCCGGTGGCACGCTTTTGCGTCGAGCCAAACGGGCCCGTCCCGAGACCTGGTTGTACCGCAAGATCGAATGGATACTGGCTAGCCGTTGGCGCTTGGGTCGCGGCAATCTGATTCTCCACTCCGGTGGCTGGACGGTCCGCCGTTCACGTCGGCTGCGTCCTGCCCTGTCCCGGTGGCAGCCATGAGCCGCTTTCGGAACAAGGTGGATGCCCAACAGGCCCATATCTTCAGCCTGCGCCTGGCGGTAATGATCCTTGCCCTGGTCTGTGCCGGGCTCTGGTACGGCTGGCGCTCAGCACCCACCGATCTGACCGTGCATGTACCACCGGATCTGCGCTCGGGCAGCACGCGCAAGTGGTGGGATATCCCTTCAGAGAATGTGTATGCCTTTGCCCTGTATATTTTTGGTCAGCTCAACCGCTGGCCCTCGGATGGCGAGCAGGACTATCGCCGCGCAATCTATGGCTTGCAGTCCTACCTTACACCCGCCTGCAAGGCCTTCCTCGACGGTGACTACGAGTACCGCAAGGCCGCTGGCGAGCTGCGCCAGCGGGTACGTGGCGTCTACGAAATTCTGGGCCGAGGCTATAGCGAAGATCCGGAACTCAGGGTCAAGCAACTCGATCGCGACAGCTGGCTGGTCAAACTCGACCTCAACGCCGATGAGTATTACGCCGCCGAACCGGTGAAACGGGTGGTGGTGCGTTATCCATTGCGTGTGGTGCGTTTTGATCTGGACCCCGAACGCAATAAGTGGGGGCTGGCACTGGATTGTTATCAGGGCACTCCGCAAAAGCTCTCCCTGCCTGGAGGTGAGCCATGAAGCGGATGTCTACACTGGGACTCACCGTCGCACTGATGCTATGGGGAGCGGCAACGCAGGCCGTCGAACTGATGCACTGGGAACGCCTCCCCCTCGCGGTCCCACTGGTGATCAATCAGGAGCGGGTGATCTTTGTCGATGAGGCTGTTCGCGTCGGTGTGCCCTCAACCCTGACGGGCAAGCTACGCGTGCAATCAGCCGGTGGCACGCTGTACCTGCGGGCGTCGGAAGCCATTGCACCGACCCGACTGCAACTGCAATCAGTCGCGACGGGCGAGATCATCCTGCTGGACATCGCGGCCACGCCTGGCGATCAACCGTTGGAGCCCGTGCGTATTCTCAAGAATGCTCAGGTGCAAGCTACCGAGGCTGAATCTAGCACCGCCCCTGTTCAAGAACGCACGCCGATCCCGGTCGCTTTGACGCGCTATGCCGCACAGAGTCTGTACGCGCCGTTGCGCACCGTGGAGTCCCTGCCCGGTGTACGCCGCGTCCCGCTCAAGCTGCGCACCGAACTGCCAAACCTGCTGCCGACCGAAAACGTGTCCGGCACACCCATCGCCGCCTGGCGACTCGGGGAGTACTGGGTGACGGCGGTGAAGTTGCGCAACCGTGGTTCAGTGACGGTGCAACTCGATCCGCGCCAGCTTCAGGCCAAGTTGTTCGCCGCGACCTTCCAACATGATTTCCTTGGGCCTATCGGCAGCCCTGAAGACGCCACGGTTGTCTATCTTGTCACCCACGGTGCCGGCCTCGAACGCGCCGTGCTGCCTCCGCCCATCGCGCGAGGTGCTGACGATGAAAGCTAACGCCTTGCTCAAATGGCTGGTACCGGCTGTGCTGCTCGGCGTGGTGTTCATCATCCTGAAATCTTGGGTCGCGGGTGGTACCACGCCTTCGCCAGAAAGTCCGACGGCTCAGGACAACCTCCAATTATCCGCCGAGCAGGCCAAGTCGCTCGGTATTGCGGGTGATACCCCACGCGACACGGTTGCCACCTTGGTCGGCCAGGTGAAGGCCATGCGCAGCGACATGCTCGGCCTGAAAAAACACAACGATTCGCTGCTGGCGGAGAACAACCGCCTTCGCGAGCGGGAAAGCAGCGTCGATTCGCGTATCCAGACGGCGCTTGGCAGCGTGACCCAGCAGGTCGACGAAGGCCGTCGCCAAGCCAACGAGGCCCGGCTCAAAGCGGAACAAGACAGTCGCCAGGCCCGTGGTTTGCTGACGCAATTGCAGGAACAGCTGTCGGGGCTGACCGGCAAAGGCAAGGAAATGCCGATCGGATTGGGGCTTGAGCCGGGCGACGGTGCTCAGTTCGAAGGGCAGCATTCTGCTAATGATGTACTGCAGTGGATTGAGCCCTCGGATGCTCTGCCCACCGATGCCCAGGACAAAACCAAAACCGCGTCCGCCCTGAGTCTGCCTGCTGCCTTCAACTCACTGGAGGATTTGAAGGACAATGCCATCGACCGCAGCCAGAAGCAGTTACGCGAGGTCACCAAGGGTGAACGTGACCTGACACGCTCCGCTGATCGTACCGAAGGCGCGAAGCCGGTCTACACCATTCCCGAAAACGCAACATTGATGGGTTCGGTCGCCATGACCGCGCTGATCGGCCGAGTCCCAGTCGACGGCACCGTGAATGATCCCTATCCCTTCAAAGTCTTAGTCGGCCCGGAGAACCTGACCGCCAACGGGATCGACCTGCCAGACGTCGCGGGTGCCGTAATGAGCGGCACGGCGTCCGGTGATTGGACCCTGTCGTGCGTACGCGGACAGGTCGAGTCGATCACTTTCGTATTCACAGACGGCACCATCCGCACGGTGCCTGAGCCGAAGGCGGTAGCCAGCCGCAATGCCTCCACCACCCAGAGCTCGAACACCGACAAGATTCGTGGCGGACTCGGTTACCTGTCCGATCCATATGGCATCCCGTGCATTGCCGGCGAACGCCGCTCAAACGCTCAACAGTACCTCGGCAGCCAGAGCTTGATCACTGCCGCCGGCGCCGGTGTGGCCGCCTTGCTCGGGGATGAGCAGAACAACAGCAGCGTGATCAGTTCGGGCGGCAGTACGCTTGGGGTCACCAGCAGCAGTGGCAATAGCGCGCTGAATTCAATTCTCAGTGGTGGGGTCAGCGACATTCGCGAGTGGATCAACAAACTGTATGGCGAGACCTTTGCTGCCGTGTACGTGCCACCGGCCGCCCAAGTCGCGCTGCACCTCGACCATGAAATTACTATCGACTACGAGCCCAAGGGCCGGAGCGTTCGCCATGAAAAAGACCACGTTTCTCTGCCTGACCTGGATTAGCGTGTTTTCCTTGGTCCTGACGGGGTGTTCCACCGATAAGGAGACGCTGCTGCCCCATGGCGAGCAAACCATGCTGGACATCTGGAACAACGCCGGTTCGCAAGGCACTCAGCAGCAACTGCTGGATGCTCGGCAGCAGTTACGCCGCCCGTTAGCCCCAGCAGATTTCTCGGTCTCCCTCCAAGAGCCGTATACGCGTACAGCGGCGAACGAGATCCACAATCTGTTCCCTCGCCTGCCCAATCCCGATCTGGTGCTGTACGTGTACCCGCACCTGAGTGGTACCGAGCAGGCACCGATCCCAGGTTACTCGACCGTCTTTCCGTTCTACCAACGGGTGCAGTACGCATTGCCGGGTGAACGTCAGGAAGACTTGTAGTGCGTACCGGCGATTCGGGCAGCCGCACTTCTGCGTGGAAAGCCTGGCGCCACCCATTGCGCCCTCGTGCCACCTTGGCCGATGAAGCTGCACTGTATGTACACAACCCCAGCTTCACCGATCATCTGCCTTGGGTCGAATACCTCGACACCGAGCAGTGTTTTCTACTGGATGACAATCGCTCGGTGGGGGCGGTGTTCGAGTTGCTGCCCATCGGCACTGAAGGGCGCGAACCCGATTGGCTTGTGACAGCCCGCGATGCCCTCGAAGACGCCCTGCAGGATAGCTTTGACGAACTGGACCAAGCGCCTTGGGTGGCGCAGTTTTTCTGCCAGGACGATAACGATTTCACCCCCTACCTGACGCGGCTCACCGATTATATTCAAGACAGCGCGCGAGGCACGGTCTTCACCGAAACGTTTTTGGAACTCAGTCGTCGTCATCTGAAGGCCATCGCCAAGCCGGGAGGTCTGTTCGAGGACAAGGCCGTCACGCGCCTACCCTGGCGCGGCAATAATCGACGGGTGCGCCTGGTGATCTATCGCTGGCTTGAGGATGGCATTGAGGAGACGGGACTTACCCCGGTGCAATCCCTGCAACAGGCTTGCGAACGTATCGTGGCTTCGTTGCAGGCATGCGGGGTGCAATCGGCGCGAGTCGATGGCCACGGTCTGTATGCTTGGTTGTTGCCCTGGTTCAATCCGGCGCCCAGGCTCACGGATGAAGCGCCCGAGGATTTCTACCAATGCGTGGCCTATCCGGAGTCAAGTGATGGCGAGTCGCTGGAGTTACCCTTCGATCACGACTTCGCCGAGCGGCTGTTTTTCAACGAACCGCGTTCGGATGTGCAACAGGGACTTTGGTACTTCGATGGACAACCCCATCGGGTCATGGTGGTGGACAAACTGCGGCGGCCTCCCTTGATTGGTCAACTCACTGGTGAAACTCGCAAGGGCGACGCGGTGAATGCGCTGTTCGACCAGTTACCCGAAGGCACGGTGATGAGTCTGACCCTGGTGGTCAAACCCCAAGATGTGCTCGAGGAGCAGCTGAACCGTCTGGCGCGCAAAGCCATCGGTGAAAACCTGGCCTCGACCCAGACCCGCCAGGATGTTGAAGAGGCTCGCGCGATCATCGGCCGTCAGCACAAGCTATACCGGGGCACCCTGGCATTTTACGTGCGCGGTCACGATGAACAGCAATTGCACCAGCGATCGGTCAGCCTGGCCAACGCGCTGTTGGGCGCGGGGCTGCAACCGGTACGTGAGGGTGATGAAGTCGCCGCGTGCAACAGTTACCTGCGTTGGCTGCCGATGACTTACAACCCGGCCCGCGACACACGCAACTGGTACACACGCCTGATGTTCGCTCAACACTTGGCAAATCTCGTTCCCATCTGGGGTCGCAGCACCGGCACCGGCCACCCGGGCATCACACTGTTCAATCGTGGTGGCTCGCCGTTGAGCTTTGATCCGTTGTCACGCCTAGACCGAGCCATGAACGGCCATCTGCTGTTATTCGGCCCGACCGGCGCCGGTAAGTCGGCCACCCTGGTCACCCTGCTGATGCAGGTCATGGCGGTGTACCGCCCTCGCCTGTTCATCGTTGAGGCCGGTAACTCATTCGGTTTACAGGGCGACTACTTCGCAACGCAAGGCCTGTCGGTCAACAAGGTCCAATTGAAACCTGGTACCGCGGTCAGCCTCGCCCCGTTCGCCGATGCCTGGCGCCTGGTCGAGCAGCCGGATCAGGTGGCGAGTCTATCGATCGATGAGTGGGACGATGAGGTGGTAACCAGTCGCGAAGACCAGCGCGATGTTCTCGGCGAACTGGAAATCACCGCCCGCCTGATGATCACCGGCGGCGAAGCCAAGGAAGAAGCGCGCCTGAGTCGAGCCGATCGCAGCTTGATTCGCGAGTGCATCCTAGATGCGGCACAGACTTGTGTCGCAGCGGAGCGCCAGGTACTGACCCGCGACGTGCGCGACGCGTTGCTGCGCGTCGCCGCCGACCCGCATTTGCCGGAGAAGCGTCGTGAGCGTGCCCAGGAAATGGGCGAGTCCATGGACCTGTTTTGCCAGGGTTTCGAGGGTGAACTGTTCGATCGTGAAGGCACGCCTTGGCCCGAGAGCGATGTGACCATTGTCGATCTGGCCACCTACGCTCGCGAAGGCTACGAGGCACAGATGTCCATCAGCTACATCAGCCTGATGAACACCGTGAATAACCTTGCCGAACGAGACCAGTACCTGGGCCGACCGATCATCATGGTCACCGACGAGGGCCATATCATCACCAAGAACCCGCTGCTGGCACCCTTCGTGGTCAAGGGCACGAAGATGTGGCGCAAGCTCGGCGCGTGGTTCTGGCTGGCGACGCAAAACCTTGCCGACTTCCCCACCGCCGCGCAGACCATGCTCAACATGATCGAATGGTGGATTTGCTTGAACATGCCGCCCGCGGAAATCGAAGAAATCGCACGGTTCAAGAAACTCACGCCGGCACAGAAAGCCTTGCTGCTCTCCGCCAGTAAGGAGCCGGGGAAATACACTGAGGGGGTCGTGCTATCGAAGAAGCTCGAGACGCTGTTTCGGGCCGTGCCGCCAAGTCTTTATCTCGCCCTGGCCATGACGGAGCCCGAGGAAAAAGCCGAACGCTGGACACTGATGCAGAGCACCGGCTGCTCGGAACTGGAGGCGGCTTACCGGGTAGCTGAACGGATCGATAGGATGCGAGGAATTAAGTGAAACGGAGCTGATCCTAGGTTTCGATCAACCCGGCAGCAAATCCTTGAAAACCTTCTCCACGTAGGCTTGCATGAACCAGTCAGGGATCTCATCAGCCCTGAATTCAAGGTCAGTCCCGTCTGTTACTTCAGCGAGCAGCACCAGATCAGCGCCGGAGTTATCAAAGATATAAGCCCGGTTCGAGGCTGCGATGGCTGCTGGCAATAGGTTCAGGCAACGACCGTAGCGCTGCACAATTTTTTCCGTGGGGACTGGGTGCCCACCTGCCGCGACACGGTTCTTGACCCTGTTGATATTGATGTCAGGATCTTCAGTGGCGACAAAGTAGAGGTAGGTTCGATATCCCGACGCTTTTGCCTTAAGCATAAAAGCGACTTTGTCCTCGCTAGACATCACCGTTTCGAAGGTGAAAGACAACTGGGCTTCAAGGAGCTTGTGCCGCATGAAATCAGAGAGCACGGAAGCAAAATAGGAATTCATCGCGACGGACTGGAAATTCAGGCCGTTATTGCTGAAGTCTATATTGGATGCCTCTTCAACGAGCTGGGTCGACCGAATCAGTCGGTGCGCCTTGATAAAGCCGAGAACCTCGTCGCCTTCGACTTCCAGTTGAAAATCGCTGAATTCCAGGCGTCCGCCCTCTTTGGCAGCCTTTTCGATTTCATCCGGGTTGATGTAGATCCCGATCAGGTGGGAAGGGACGGCACTTTTCATTGTGCTTTTACCGGAACCATTAGGGCCGGCAAACACCCTCAGCCGAGGGACGGTCATGAGCAGCGGTGCACCTTGATAATCCCGCCCAAGGTCACTTTATGCTTGGGCTTGGCCACTCGAATAACCTTGTGCTTACCGTCGGCAGTCGTCTCAACGAGCTTGCCGTCCATCACTTCCATCACGCTGCGTCCGGCCGCCAGCGCGTTGATATAGGCCGTATTGATCGCACCTTCAGCCATGGCTGGGATTTTACCCTCCAGTCGGCTCACCAGATCGTCACTCAACACTTGGTCGGCTTTCATATCGCGCTCCACGTTCTCAGAGCGTGCAGAATCTGCACTTATCAGAATCCTAGCTACGTAAATCTGTTTATCACAGACCAACGCCACTTCTGTCAGATCTCCATTCTAGAGGAATGGAGCCTGGAACCATACCTTCCAGTAAATTTTCCCGTGTAGGCCATATCGTCAGGGTTGGAGCCGCACGGCTACGGTGAAACGCCTTGAAGCCGTTGCTGAACTCTCAATAAAAATCCTGCTTCGAAAGCATCCTGAGATTCTCCTGCCGGACAAGTCTTCCGAGACTGCGCCAGTTCCCACCACAGTGGTACGTCACCGGGTGTATTAAGCCAGGCCTGGGCGCATTGCACGCCACGTTCGATCATAGGCGCAAATTCGCTGCCCCACGGTGTCAAAAGGCTCGGGCAGCCGTCCGCCGCCGGAATTGAAACGTAATTTTCGTCCATAGACACCTTAGCTTTCGATTATTTATTAATGCTCGGTCTGTTCTAAGCAGCATAGAAACAAAATTGACACTCGGCTTAAGCATCAAAAAAGCCCGAATCAGAGCCAATGTAGACTATATCCCGTGGATTGAGAGTCCCTCAAGGCGCAGTTTGCGCGCATGACTCAAGACTTCGAACAGCTCCGTCTGCAACTCGCGGAAAATATCCGCTCGATGCGACGCATGAAGAACCTTACCCAGGAGCAATTGGCGCTCATGGCCGAGGTGGATCGTACCTACGTGAGTCAAATCGAACGAGGGGTAGGCAACCCGTCGTTATTGGTCCTCTGCAAACTCGCCAACATTTTCGAGATCAAAACGGATCAGTTGCTCATCGAGTCTGACGCGCTTGCTCGTACGCTGAGCGCTGAATGACCCTCTGCTGATCTAGAAGATCGTTATAAACCGACAATCCTGCGTTCGGCTTTCTCACTGACACCCCTCTCTCGATTATTGAACCTGTCCAGGCCATACACCCAGAGCCTGGATCATGTCTGCTGCCTGCCCGCACATTTCGCCCCAGAAATTACATCCGTTGATGCTGAGCATTCTGCTGGCATCCGGGTCAAGCGTAGCGCTGGATACCGGCAACATTACCGCCTCCGTACTTTCTCCAGACTGCCTCGAGTACAGAGTCGTCGGCATCTGCTTTTGGTTGCTCTGCACCCCCTTCGGCTGCACGGTTAAAACCTCAACCAAGGTTCGTCACTTCATTCCTGAGCTGGTGGTCTCGAGCTATGCCACCACCGGTGCCAATCCTTGGACCGAGATGGCCACCCTATCCTCTCCTATCAGTGGTGCGGAAGGAGGCGGTAACCTGATCACGCCGAACACCCAGCGCGATAATCTGCCTCGTTTCAAAAACGTTGATGCCATCGGTCATCCAGGTGGCTGGGCCGCCACGCAACTGGCCTCGCAATCCGGCTACGCCTGCGCCAGCGGCGCCACTGCGTTCATGCCCTATTACCTGAGCACTTTGGACTCACTGGCCTGGCGTCATGGCATCCCAGAAAGCCTTTACCCCGAGTCGCTTGTGCCCGGGATCCGTGAAATCGGTCGTCAGCTCGCGGGCAACATGTGGGGCAACGTCTATCCCCGGCAAGGATTTCTGGTACAACCCGACGACTTCAAAGCCGCTGCAGTGATGGCGCAGCGAGCGGGTGACGTCATTACCCGCAACTGGCAACCGCACGTGTATGTCCCGCTCACACCCGTACCACGCGATGGTTATTGGCCGCCTGGCCCAATCGTTGAAAACGACGCTTCGACCCACAAATGGCAATTGCTCTCCCCCCGGGTTCAACCCACATGTGCCATCTTCCCCAGTGAACCGGTGCAGAGCGTGGATGGCGGCTACTCCTGGTCGCTGTGGCGTCCCTATAGCTGCTGCAAGCGTGAGGGACAGACCTTCCTGTTCAGCATCGACTTCGAAGGTGGTACGTCATGAGTCGACTTCTCGCAGGATCATGGTTGGGCCCGATGAGCTTGTTGCTCTGCGGGCTGCTCGCCGTGGCCACGCATGCCCATGCCGCCGAGGACGATTACCGTCTAGGCACTCAAGGCGAAGTGCTCGATGACCGAGTGATGTACACCATCGGTGGCGGCTCTGCAGCGGGCTCGCCGAGCTCGCTCTATCGCCCTAACGGGCTCGGTGTCGGCGGATCCTGGCAGGCGAACATGATGTGCGGAAACATGAGCCTCACCAACACCTTGCAAAACCAGTTGAACGGCGTCACCGAAGGTTTCCAGCAGATCATGGGCAGCATTGTGCAGAACGCGACCCAAGCGGTGATGTCGCTGCCTGCGTTGATCATCCAGCGCGCCAACCCGGGTCTCTATGAGTTGTTGAGCAACGGAGTGATGCAGGGGCGTATCGACTTCGACCGTTCCAAGCTGACCTGCCAGGCCATGGCTGAGAAGATGGCGGACAAGGTCGGTCAAGCCGGCTGGGGCGCATTGGCCAAGAACCAGGAAATGCAGGGCAACCTCGAACAAACCGGCGGTGATGCGGTGGCTGCGGTGAAAAACACCGAGGCCCGTAACGGCAACAATGGGGTGTCTTGGGTCGGCGGGAAGAAGGCTGGAGGTAGCGGACAAACACCCATCCGGGCAACCTCCGATGTGGTGCGCGCGGGCTACAACCTGCTGCATAACCGGTCCGTGGATGACAGCGCGTCGATCAGTAGCAGTGATTGCCTGGGCGGCGCTATTTGCCAGGCATGGACCTCACCCCAAGAGGAATCCGAATGGGCTGTTCGAGTGTTGGGCGAGACCGAAGTCGCAACCTGCGACACCTGCGAGACTCTGCGGGCTACCGCTGGCAGCGGACTGACGCCGCTGATCCAGGAGGCCTACGGTGAACATCTCAAGACCCTGCAAGGATTGCTGTCCGGTTCTCTGCCGCCTACCCCTGACAATCTGAGCAAAGCCTCCAGCCCGATGCTGCCAGTGACCCGTGGTGTGATCGAAGCCCTGCGCGACGATCCTGATCAGGAACTCCTGGCGCGGCGCCTGGCCAGTGAGACGGCCCTGTCCAGTGTACTAGACAAGGCACTGCTGCTACTTCGCACGCTGCTGGCAGGCAGTCACGAACCGAACATCGCCTCCGCCGAGCCGGCCCAGACCGCCTTGACGAAAAACATCGACGCCCTGGAACGCGAAATCCGCCTGCTGCAGACCGACCTGCTGGTTCGGCAGATGCTGGCCACCAACACCGCCAGCCTGGTGCTCGATCGGCATGCCGGTGGTGCCGATGCTTCGCGCACCGTCGAGCAAGGCGACCCTGAGCCGGGCCGACTCAACGACGCTGACGCCAGGCGCAAGTGAGCCATGAAACGCTCACTGCTATTCACTTTGCTTTCAAGTCTAGGGATCGCCGCAGGGATGATCCTGACCGCCGCACTGATCGCCTGGATCGGCTGCACTGCGCTGGGCAGTTTCGGGGTCTGGCAGCAAGCCTTGGAATCGATACGGCCTTATCTGCGGTGGTGGCGTGTCCTGCTCTACGGCGTCCTCTTTGCACTCTGGTGGGACCTGCTGAGGCGCTACCGACATCGACCACAGGACCGACTGCGCGTGAAACGCGCCGGGACATTAGGGCTCTTGCTCTTTACCTGCGTCGAGCTCACTCGGTTGTGAGGTCACCACCATGCTCATGAGCACTAACAGCTACCTGGAGTTTTACCTTTCCCTGCTGGCCTGGATCATCAACAACGGTATCTGGAACATCCTATCCGATACTGGATTGTTCGCCGCGCCCTTCGGCGCGATCATCTTGCAAGAATGGTTGTCGGCCCGTCAGCAAGGCGCAGATGAAGGCAACAAGGGATTGCTCTCGGTACCTCGAATCGAGAACCGGCTTTGGCTGGCCTACATTGTCGTATTGTTCGGCTGCGCGCCGGTCTTTCCGCTAAACCTCGCTTCAATGGCGTTTGATGATGCAGCGAGCCAACGCTGCGGTGTCAGCGTGGCCAAGCCAGCAGAAACTGCCTGGGGTACCACTTTCAACACCATCGGCGAACGCTCTGCAAACGTGCCAATCTGGTGGTTTCTGGTGCACGCCCTGAGCAAAGGAGTGACCGCAGCGGCCACCGCGGCCATCCCCTGCGCACCGGATATCCGACAGATGCGCATGGAGATCGACAGTTCTCGCATCGATAACCAGGTATTGCTACAGGAAGTCGCCGATTTTACTCGCGACTGCTACGGCTATTCCCGCTCTCGACTTTTCACCAACCGTCCTCAGTTAGACAAGGCACAAAGTCACGATGCGTCCTGGGTCGGCTCACGCTATTTTCTCGACACGCCGGGCTACTACGACACCGATCGCTCACGGACACCGCGAGTCAGCTGGCCCTATGATGAAACCCGCGATATTTCCTTGCCACGGTTGGAGAATGGCGCGGGCTACCCCACTTGCAAACAATGGTGGAGTGACAGCGGTATCGGGTTGCGCGAACGGTTGATCGAGCAGCTTGATCCGTCGCTGCTGACTCAACTGAAAAGCTGGTTGACTGGCCGTTCAAGCAACGAAATCGAGGATGCCACGCTGCGCGACCTGGTCAGCCCGCGCCAACAATCGATGTCCATGTCGCCCGGACAGGTGTACCAGGACTATGGCTCCAGTGCTCGCGGAGGGTCGATCAATCAGGGGCTCAATAACCTGGCGACCAACACTGGGCTGGCCCTCGGTTCCTTCAGCAACTTCCCGGCGATGAATGCGCTACGCGCCGCCCTACCCATGGTGCAGGCTTTCCTGATCATGGGCGTCATCATCAGCCTGCCACTGATCCTGCTGGTCAGTACCTACCAGCTAAAGACCGTCATGACGGTGACGTTCGCGCTGTTCACGCTGCACATGCTGACCTTCTGGTGGGAGTTGGCCCGCTGGGTCGACTCCAGCATGCTCGATACCTTGTACAACCAAGTCTCGGCGTCCAATCAGGTGCTGTTGTCGCTGCCGACATCCGGATTTATGGATGGAACCGTCACGGCACAGGTGATTGAGTATGTGATGGGGGCGATGTTCTTGGTTCTGCCAGGACTATTTCTAGTTGCCATGAGCTGGGCAGGCTACTCAATTGGCAGCAGCCTTGAAGGGATGCTAGGAAGTGCGAGCAAGGCAGCGCATGGCGCGGCAAGCAAAGGCACAGATCAGTTGATGGGAGCTACGAAAAGGATCATCTGACGTCACTACTCGATGATTTGGAATGCCCGATGTAATGGCCGTTGTCGTCGTAATTGCCTAGATAGGAGTTGGCCCCTAAAAAGTCTGGACCTGGATCATTGCCTTCAAGATCCCCATCAATGGCAGCCCTGGACAATAGGAGACCAATCACAGCAATCATCGTTACGACAGAAGCTACCAACCAGAAACCGATAAAGAGCAACCCAAGGATGAGTGCCAGCTTCGTAACCAGAAAGCTCCCACGAACCAATAGCCCACCCGCAGGCATACCTGTCGCCACCGCACGTTTAGCCACACGAGATTCAAATCCTTTCAACCTGCGATAAACACGTTTTACGGACATACCGCATGCATATGCCCAGCGGTGTGCGCGGGAGATCTGAAGTGGCTGCTGAGCCGGCATGGTTGCGCCCTCTTCTGAGCGTGTTCCTGTGGAAATCGAGATTACAGACTACTACTGAAAACCGCCCATGCTTAACCGTTTATCAGCTTGCTCGGTCGAAAAACTCTTCACTGGAAGACAGAAGACGCAGCTCGTGCACCAGCGCCTCTAAGGCCGTTGACCCATCCATATCATCCAGCTACATAGAGGGTACGGATCGCTGTTATCGACAGCACCTTCCCAGGTAGCCAGAGCCTTCAAAGCTACGTCACTCCGGTGATGGTTCCCCCCAAGTGCGATTAGCGTTCGGTGGCTCGCACGGTCACGCTTCACGGTGATGAACGCCTACTGCTCTCCCGAGCGTCTTTCGAGCTCGGCTCGTCCTAACCCCTCTTGTTTTTCTTCAACCCGCCGCGGGGAAATTCTTTCCCCTATGGGACAGGTTTCTTCGCGCTTTCAACGGAGGCACACCATGTCCGACTCACTCACAAGCGAAGCACTGAACACTCTGCGCTTGCCCGTTGTGTTCACTCCAAACGCGTGGCAACACGCAGTATTGCTCGGTGGTTCAAGTCATCCTGAAAAGCTGCAGCTCGACAGGCTGAGCAATGTGGTACGCGCAGCCTTCAAAGCTCACCTGGCCGATCCAAACGCACCCTACGTGGTGTTTGAGGTAGCCAAGTTCGGCTCAGTGAGTGATGCAGAACATGAACCATTGCTGCGACTGAGCCTCCGCCTGCTTCAGGCATCAGACCAACCTAACGCCTTACTGATAGCGCTTGCGGAAGAGCAGCAACGCTAAACGCAAACGGCCATACCCGGCCACTGATCCAACTCAGGCTATACGCAGTCCTGCACCAATCCAATCAACACCCACCGGGGAACCCTCCCCGACGGGCAAGGCGTTCCTCCGGTTTTTCGAGGAACATGCCATGCGCAATATCTACCAAGACGTGACAGACAAGATCGTTACCGCGTTAGACCAAGGCGTAGCGCCCTGGATCAAACCTTGGTCCTCAAATGGCTCAACTGACGTCACTCATCACCAGCCCTATCCCATCAACGCCATCACGCAGCGTCCCTATTCGGGCATCAATTTACCGTTGCTCTGGGCCGAGGCCAGGTTGCAAGGGTTCACTCAAGATCGCTGGCTGACCTTCAATCAAGCCAAAAAAGCCGGCGGGCACATCCGTAAGGGTGAGCACAGCACTCTGGCAGTGCTCTACAAACCGATGGAGCGCGAGGAACAGACCGAATCAGGCCAACCCGTACTCGATGAAAACGGTCAGCCCAAGGTCGCTCACTTCGGCATTCTCAGGACACATTTTCTGTTCAACATCGAGCAAACGGAAGGGCTCGAAACGCTCAACGAAACTTTAATCGAGACGGAACCGAGCGATCCCTTCTTCCCCAACGCTGCTGCAGAAAGTTTGTTGCGAAGTTCGGGCGCAAATATCATTCATCGATTTGCCGACGAAGCCTTTTACCACCCGATCAGGGATCTCATCCAACTGCCGACAAAAGCGCAATTTCACGATCAGGGTGGGTACTACGCCACCGCGCTTCACGAGCTGACGCACTGGACTGGGCATCACTCTCGGTTGCAGCGTGAAGGCGTGACCACACCTTGCCCATTCGGCTCGCCAGGTTATGCATTTGAAGAGTTGATCGCCGAAATGGGTGCCGCTTTTTTATGTGCATATGCCGGTATACAGGGAGAGCTTCGGCACGAGGGCTACATCGACTCCTGGCTCGGCCTGCTCAAGGCTGATAACCGCGCGATTTTCCGAGCCAGTGGTCAGGCCCGATGCGCCTCGGAGTATGTGCTTAACCTGGAACAGCAACGGAAGCAGTCGGGAATGGATGGCTCGCGATGCCTGAACGATGGCGCCTGATCGCCACCTCACTACTGCAAGCGCTTAATAGGGTCCAACACGAGCTGGACCCTTTTTTATACTCAGAAAATCCCCACACTGCGGAGCTCTGACGCAAAGAACATGAGGTAATCCCGTAACTGCAGTACGCCGCTACGTATCCAGATTCTCCGCCAGGTAATCCACCAGCTCGAGTGGACTTCGACTGTCGATCACCTTGTAGATCAGATCGCGTTTGCTGCGCGGAAGCTTCTTGACCACGCTTTTCGCCGAGGCCCTGACGGCTTCGTCTGTTCCATGGATACGAGCTGCGAGCAGCAGCACGAGCGTGGCGTCAGTGAGGTTCATGGCAAGACCCGATAAAATTCGCACCGCAGTGTACCGACACTTGCCTTTTTCGTACCAGCATGCGCATCCAACAAAACGGCACCAGGACAAATCGATATTCCGATTGCCGCATAAAGGGGTACACGGCAAAAGGACAAGCAAGGGTCGGAAGGGGAATGGGGATTCAAGGGTAAGAGCCCTATCCGAAAAGGCTAAAAGGCCACTGATTCCGCCATTTCCCTGGAGGCCGCGATGCTCAGTCTGTTTCGTCAAAAAAGGCAAAAACCTCCTCCGCCACCCACCGTAAACCTCGCCGAAGGCTACCTGCCCGTCGAATCGCCCCAGAGCTTGTTAGCAGCCGAGCACCGCCGCCAGTTGCTCGATCGCATCTGGCAGTACACCGCCCTCTCCCATCCGCAATTCAGCCAGCTCTATTTAAATCCGATCCATCGATACGCCGAGCTGGTCCAGCAGCTTCCAGCCAGCGAGACGCACCACCATGCTTATCTTGGCGGCATGCTAGACCATGGGTTGGAACTGGTCGCTTGTAGTTTGAAATTGCGTCAGTCGTATCTGCTTCCCACCGGCGCCGCACCTGAAGACCAAGCCGCCCAGACTGACGCTTGGTCCGCTGGCATCGCCTATGGCGCGTTGCTGCATGACATCGGCAAGATTGCTGTAGACCTGCTGGTCGAACGCCAGGATGGCCGTGTTTGGCATCCTTGGCAGGGTTCCCTGGATCAGCCGTATCGTTTCCGCTATCTCAAGGGGCGCGACTACCACTTGCACGGCGCGGCCGCAGGCTTGCTCTACACCCAGATTCTCGACCGCTCAATTCTCGATTGGCTCAGTGGATTTCCATCGCTCTGGGCCAACCTGCTGTATGTCCTAGCAGGTCAGTATGAGCGTGCTGGTGTGCTCGGTGAGTTAGTGATGCAGGCAGACCGTGTTTCCACCGCACAGAACATCGGCGGAAACCCGAGCAAGGCGCTGCAAGCGCCGATACATTCGCTGCAACATCACTTGATCAGCGGACTGCGTCATTTGGTTCAGCACGAACTGAAACTCAACCAGCCGGGTGCCGCGGGATGGCTGACCCAGGACGCGCTCTGGCTGGTCAGCAAGACGGTCACAGACAAGCTGCGAGCCTATCTGCTGTCGCAATCGATTGAGGGCATTCCCTCGTCCAACCTCGCGGTGTTCGATGAGCTGCAATCGCATGGGCTGGTCGAGTCGACTCCAGAAGGTAAAGCGATCTGGACTGCATTAGTCGCCCAGGGAAACTGGCAGCAGAGTTTTACCTTTTTGCGCATCCAACCAGCACTGATTTGGGGGAACGAAGACCGGCCTGAGGCTTTCAGCGGAACGGTGAGCATTGCGACCCATGACCACTCAACTGGCACCCCGGTACCAACACCAACGCCCGAGACAGCCAGTACAAGATCAGGTCAAAGTCAACCGCAGCCGGATACCCGGATGGTAGAGGATGCCGACTACCTCGGTGCGCTGCTGGACATGTTCGAATTGGAAGCGCCTGAGGGCAGAGACGCACTGTCAGAAAGTACTGTCGAAACTTCGACGCTTCAATCGGATAGCCCAGGCCAAACATTTCTGAATTGGGTCAAGGAAGGCATTCTCAGCCACAAGCTGATCATCAACGACAGCAAGGCCAAAATCCACACGGTGAGTGGCAGCGTATTGCTGGTCACGCCAGGCCTCTTCCAACGCTACGCGCAGGAGTTTCCCGGTATCTCTCAGGGCACCTGCCAAGAGATCGAAGAATGGCGTTGGGTGCAAAAGCAGTTTGAGAAGCTGAGGATTCACAAGAAGCGAGACAACGGTCTAAATATCTGGACATGCCAAGTGCAAGGCCCTAGGAAGAAAACAACTTTGAAGGGCTACTTGATTGAGGATCCCAAGCTATTTTTTGAATTGATGCCTCTCGATAATCCTTTTCTTAAAATCGAAACGAATTAGGTATCCGGAGTGCCCCATTGGTCGTCCCTTGCTCACGAAAAGCACATGATCAGGGGATTGATCGCCTCAGGCTTGAACAAGCGGATGCCCTGCTCCACCAGCCAAGTCCCGACCGGCCACACCACTTGGATAACCATCAGCAGTGTGAAGCCCAGGAATGCCCTCAAGAGATATTCATGAGTCATCTTGATTCCGGTGATTTTTCTGTTCACGAGTGGGTAGTTACAAAGGACCGCTATTGATAGCTGTTTGGCCAGAGCCGCTTTGGGGCTGTCTTTTTTCCAGCTCGCGGCGATTTCACCAGGCCCAAGCTGAGTAAACCCAGATACCTTTAATGTGCTGAATGCCCATGCGCCGGCGCGCAGCAAATACGTAACTGCCCAGGCGAAGACGAAGAGCCCAGTGAAGCCAAGCACCTTACTCAATTTGTCATTCCAAAGGCTTGGCAGCAGGGAGACCAAGACAGGAATAAGTGCCGTTATAGCGGCAAGGTAAATGCCGGCTTTGGCATCAGCACCCTTTCGTCGATCAACCTCAGCATCAAAAAGGCGGCGAGACTCATCAAGCGCAACCTCGCTGTCCTTCGACCAATTCCCCTGCCTTACCGATGTCGCGATGCTACGCATCCATTCATCATCAGCAGCTTTTTGTGCCGAAGACAGATCGACCACAACCGGCCATGTCAACCGTATTACTCGGTTCAACCGCCCCCACCCATCAGCCATGAGAAATTCCGACTAGGTTGTCCACAATAGCGGAAGCGATCGGGTACCCGGTTAGATTCTCAATCCATGCCCACTGGCCGTTCGGGTTGATTTCCAAGAACCACAGTTTGCCTTGTCGGTCGCAGATCAAATCGATTGCCCCGTATCGCAGTCCTAGACGCGAGACGAGCTCTAGGCACTGCCGCTCGATCTCGACAGGTAGATTGATTTTCTCGTGCCGTAAATCTGGCCTGCTGCCCTGGCGCCAGTCGACTTCGGTCTCGCTGTGCTCCTGCGACCAAATCGCAGTGGCGAAGAGGCGCTCGCCTACTACGGTGACCCTCACGTCATATTTTTTCACAACCTCGGTCTGGACAATGAAAGGTGTCAACGCCATCGCTCTTGCCTGACCGTCGTCCAAGGTATCGAGGCGCTTGGTGAAGATGACACGTTCGCGTTCGCCAGCCAAAACGGCCTGGCGCAACGGCTTGCCAATGGCTTGATCAACCTGGGTAATCTGACGCGCTGATCGAATGTCGTTAGTGATAATTACGGCCGGCACATTAAAGCCAATCTCGTGAGCCATTAACAGCTGAAGGGGCTTGTCCTCGGCGTTGAAAATCCTGGCAGGTGCATTCAGCCAGCAAGCATCCAGACGCGTATAGAGACTCTTTAAAAAGCTGCTCCATTCGGCTTCGATGTAGGCTCGCTCTCCCGGATCGACCACCTCATCAGGCACGATAGGGGCGCCAGGCCGGCGGAAGTAGGCGCCCGTCACTTGGTCGCCACGGATGGTTTTGCCATCCAGCGTAATTGACCACGCTGTACGAGGATGACTATCCATGGTGCACAAGGATTGTGGGAGCAACTCCGTGTTCACGCGAAAGTATGGAGTGTTACGACGACGCACCTCGGCGACAATGTAATCCATCGTGATATCACGACGGTTGGTAACCAATAACAACATGAGCGTCTCCCCCATCAGCCTTCGTAGTACCGGGTATCCAGTCCGAAGGTGGGATCGCCATTGTCGTCGTGCTCCAGTTGGAGATTAGTCTTGGTGATCAACTCAAGGATATAAGTGGCTTCGCAGCGGTCGTCGCGTTCGGTAGTCGAATCGGTCTTGGTCACGAGTTGAAGGAGATGGTTTGCTTCCCGAGTGTACTCGTCATCGCTTTCGACTTTTTGGGCAGTCTTCGTCGTCAGCTCCAATTGCCAGGTAGCCTCATCATCCTGCTCAGCATTTACCTTCGTCTTGGTGAGGAGCTCGCTCAGCGCCCCTTGCGCGATGATGGGTTTTACGCCCTCCGCGGTATCGACAACCCACATGTCAAGGGCAGCAGAGTAGTAGCCTGGGATCTTTTCCTCACCAGTTCGCGTCGTAGCGCCATCCGCCAGAAAAGGCGAGGACGCCAACGTCTTTTCCATTGCACCCATACGTCGAACCTCCTGTTGACCTGTCGCGCCAGCGCGGCGGGTAGCTGACAGTACCATCAGGCCATCATGACGGTAAATATTAACGATCGGGATAGTGGCTGCGTACCACTACCGCCATCCTTGGAGAGATGCCTTTAGCTCATGCCAAGCGAGCGAACGACATGGTTTTTAGATTTGCAGAGCGGTGGGGCATCCGCGGTAAGGCCCCACGTAGGATCCGCCCAAGCAAGCGCAAGTCCAAAGACGTGGTCGCACACCCTTTCCGCAGGTCGCCCACGAATACACTTTCGAAGGTCTTGCTGTTGGCGCTGGCGTCGAATTGACCCATTAGTCGATGCCATGATGTTCCAACAGCAATCCGCAAAAAACCAGCACTGGTAACGGTTCATAAGGTAGAAGGTTGGATCAGTAAGGTTTCAGCCACTGGCTCAATGCTGTGCTGGCGATAACACCTGCGGCTAAGAACTGAGCATCTCTGCAGCTATGTCACTGCACTGTTCGAGAAGCGCCGCTATCACAACTTGTAACTTACTCGCATCATAGGCACCTGATTCAATGGCTTCAGGGGTCGCCTTATAAAACGCCTTCGCATAGCAATCTTTGTAGTCGAGCGAACCTTGGTATATACCCAGCGACTCCTTGTAATTCGTCCAAGTGACCTGCGGTGATGGCCGGCCCTTCAGCCTGAGGTCGAGGTAACATTCGATAGCCGCCGCGCAGCCGTTGATATCAGCATTCGCAACCCCACTCGGCCCTTTAGCCGGGAAATCGCGCAACTCATCCAAATCAGGGAGCGTCATCACTCTCATGTTCACAGGGAATTTAAAGCGCTGAAGGAGGTTCCGGTAGGTATCAATGCCTTCGGCATCGTTGTCTAAAAGGAAGATCACGCGATTGTGAACATCAATTTTTACCAGCCCTTCCGCGAATTTGGAGAGATTACCGGTACCGGAGAAAGGGTGACGCTCTTCGGTATCGATGAAGCGGAAAAAATCCTCGATATCTGGCCTTAGCAGCGATAGGCCGCGCTTCAAAATGTGAGTATCAGATGTGCCTTCAGTCGCGATTAAATAAGTCTGGGTTCGACGCGCGCTGTCGACGAAATCCTCGTTTTTTGCCCAGCCGGCATCAACGAAGTTGCCGTAATCCCAGACAACATCCTCGTTCAGGTTGGCAGGATTTTCAGCAAGGACCCGAAGGGTTGAGTACGGGCTCAAGAAGCCGATCAGAGAGCCGAAGTGGCTGCGCTCCGAATAACCTCCGATGTCGCGGTCAAAAACCCCGCCCGGCAATAGCGAAACCGCTGGATCAGCGGCGAAGCGGCCTTGTCCATGCGCATGTTCAGCATCATAGCCGTCTACATACTCATTTTTAAGGTCCCTCAAAGCATGCGCCTTGATGAAGTCTACAAACTGTTCGAACGTCAAACGCTCGGGCCGTACTTCGGTGGGCTCATACTCGGCGAACTGGTCGCGGTCGAGCACGACCTGCTTTTCATACTCCGATTTGACTGATCCCATTGTGTACCCGAGTAGCTCCAGCCGTGACACCATGGAACCAAGAGTTCGGCAAAAACATAACTCCATTTGGTGAAGACCTTCAGGGCTATGGGCGTAGTCGTAATCAATATTGCCATAACGACGGAACCGGCGGTCGCTCTCCTGATAGAGCATACCGTGGTCCATACCCATGTAGCCCGTATTATAAGTGAGATCAATATCGCCCACAGACAGTGTGATTGGAGTGCTCATGAAAACCTCATCACCTAGCGTTGATCTGTTATTGATATCCCGATGCTGGCCGCAATGGCGGTACACCAGACATTCTCCAACTTTAGAACCGAGATAACGCCCGTCGATACCAAACACCTTCCCAAAGCGGCGATACGCAAGCCCCTGAAGATGGACACCATTTTGGTACGCAAATCTATTACTAAACTTCCGTACCATGTCATTACCGCAGCCTGTCGACTCCCTGCTGCTGCGCTCTTCGTGCGTACCTACTTCAAAGCAGGAAGCTCCTCAAAACCAACTGCACGTAACTCGTCGCGCAACTCTTTGATGCAGGAAATGGGCACTGCCAACCAGAACAGATTTCTTGCTCTGGTTACCGCCACATAACCGATACGACCCTCTTCGACATCGGTGCCTGCCAATAACGCTTGGACATTGGACTTCTTCGCCACATACAGCACTGCGCCGATGGACTCACCTTTTACCTGATGGACCGTGTCTACCCTGATACCCGGCCCCTGTTTGGCATCTGCACCTTCACCAGCAAGAGGGAGCTCAAGAAGCTTGGTCTTTGCCAGCTTGTTACCAAGGGTGCCAACTGCCTTCAATCCAAACTGCTTTTCGATCGTCGCAAGCAGGATTTTAAGATTCTTCACAAGCCAGGGATGCCAATCGGTTTTGGCAATGAGAGTTGAGGACGGTAAACCATCGTTTTCATTGCGAATAAAGGCCCATAGCAGTCGCCTCAACCGCAGCATCCATCCCTCATGCGGGGCACCTTGTAACTCGGTACTGAGTCCGTGGGGAGGATCATCCAGCAAACCTACGACAGCTCTGCATACACATTTAAAGCACTCCTGATAGCGCCCTTGCTGATCGCGTAGCAACGCCGCTTCACTGAACATGGCAACGGTGCCTTGTCCCGGAGGGGCGACCTTTCCAGCCAGCACCATCGCTCGATCCGCCGATCTGCAGATAATTGCCGCATCGTCGTGCTGCATTTCCAACTCGTCGATTCGAGCTTTGAAGGAGTCAAACAGCCTGGGGAGCTCCGAATCTTTGTACCCAATGAAATAAGCTCCCCCCGCCTCGATATCTCGATCTGATTTGTCGTTCCTGCCACAAAGTCGGTTCGCAATGTCGATGATCGGTGGTAACGAACGATAATTTCGAGTCAGTTTGTATGGGGTGACACCGGCCCGCGCCGCGTAGGTGTGCAGAAACATACCGTCAGCGCCTGCGAAAGCGTAGATGCCTTGATTGACGTCCCCGATGAGGGACACGGTTGCACCGGCCTTTATCAGGAGTTCCAAGATAGCCTGATGCAGCGTGCCCAGATCCTGAGACTCATCAACGAGGATTTGCGGGTAACGGGCTACTAAAGCTCGAAGCACAGCCGGCTGCTCTACCAAGGTTCGATAAACCCAGTAGCGTCCGAGGTCATGGGTGTAAGCGCCTATGCTTCCAAGCCGTGTAACAGAATCTAGCGCCTTCCAGGTGACTAGGCGTGCTGGCCCTGCGTGGGTATCGACGAAGAAAAACGGACTCCCGTCTTCCATTCCTACCTTTAGTTCCTTGACCGAGAGCGGGCGGTCGTCGCCCCCTGGCCAATACAGATAGTTACTCAGGAACGGCTCAGAACCTGCTACGAGGTAGGCAGCCTTGGTCGCTGCCATGGACCGATAGGCATGAGGTCGAAGTACGTGCTGCGTAAAAAAACCATCCAGCGTGTTGACCTCCACTAGCTTGCGATTGACATCATCCGGCAGCGCCGACGCGAGCTGTTGGTATCCCTTGTTGAACGTGTTGACGGCCACATTGGAGAACGACAACAGCACGACACGACCCCGGCTTTTTTCCATCTTCTGCCGAACTGCGATCAGGCGTCTGATTGCGGTAGCAGTTTTTCCGCTTCCAGCACACGCCGTTACTGAAATCGGACCCAACTCGGCGTCGATGACATTTTTCTGTTCATCAGACATCCTCATGCTTGTTCACTCCCTTGCAGACGTGCCGTATCGCTTGCTCCAGGTACTCGGGTACCTTACAGCCAGGTTGCTTGGCAATGTACTCGGCGAGTGCCTGGGCGTAACGGCCTTTCTGCACATTGCTGCTACTATCTTTGCGCTCGAACATGCCGCAAAACAGTGCTTTGGCCTTCGCCGTGTTGTCTGGCTGAGCGTTGACGATCTTGCCCAACGCCTTGGCAATTCGTGGATGGGGATCGCCGAGAGCCGCCAGCATGGCCTTACGATTCTCCTCAAGAAGCGCCAAGTCATATTCCAGAGTTTTTAAACCATGGAAGATCTTCACAAATGCATCTTCCATACCCTTCATCTTGGTTGTATTGCTGGAGATCCGCACCTCATCCCCAAGGGACGGATAGACCTCAACTCGCTTGACCTTTTTCTTTTTCGCTCCGACTTCGGCTTCAGCTGGATCTTCGTCCTCTGGCTCACCGGCCTCTTCCTGGTAGCTAGCCTCAGCGAGAAGATCTTCGATCACTTCGTCGCTCAATTCACCCTGTGCCTTGCCCTGAATCTCAACCTCTTCGAAAGGGTCGGCGTCAGTGATTACAGAAACCGGAATCCGCAAACCTTTTTCGCCGAACAATGGCAGGAAGGAATCGAAATTGAGCCCCTCCACGCTGATAAGGCTGACACCATACTCACGCAGATCGAGATTTATGAGTTTTGCGAGTGCATCGACCAGCATGAGCTCGGCTGCACCTTCGACGAAGATCACTCGACGAGCAAAAAACAGCTCGGCTCTGGTTACATCCAGATAGCGTTCGAGCTTTTCGCGCTTCCCCTTCTCAAAGGTTATGTCACGGGGGAAGAACGTCTGCACACCTGCCTCGTTCTCGACCAGACAGACCAGCGCCTCAAGCTCTGAGTTACTGGCAAAATTGGGGGAATGGCTTGTGACGAAGAGTTGGACTGATTTGTCGCCCTCACTTTTAGGCACGCTAGCGAGGTAGCGAAGTAGAACCCGCTGCAATTGCGGATGCAGGTGCGCCTCAGGCTCTTCTACAATCAAACTCCGATAGGCAGCATCGGGATTTTTAGCCAGCTCGCTCAGCACCACAGCCATGAAGATCAGGTTGTTGAAGCCCAGGCCGTTCTGCTCAATCTCCAACGCCTCTGCAGTGATGGAGAGTCTTGCCGAAAGACGCTGGAAGTCCGTGGCAGTTAGGCCAATAGCAAGCGCCTGCGCCAACTGCTCACCCATCATCAAGCCGTGACGGGACGAAATTGCGGCATGAGTGCTCTTGAGTGACTCGTTCAATTGAAGTTCGTCATCCAGCTTCTTCAGCGCATCATTAATCGTCTTGCGGCCATCGTCATCGGTCAAAAGATGAAGCAAGCGGGCCAGTTGGCTGTTTCGGCTAGGACGCAGTCCCTGGGCCGCATCACGCAGAGGCTGCAAATAGACGCCGCGAAGATTCTCCATCATATCGGAGGTGAGCGCGACCTCCTGATGATCGCCGCACCATCGTTTTACTTTGAATCGTCCCGTCTGATCCGCGTCGGTGTACCGGACATGGATGTGCGCCTCCATGGTGTTGTCTTCACACGGTTTTAGCGCCGCAATGAAGTCTGCTTCATCCTCATGGCTGAGTCCTTTAAAGACAAAATGGAAGGTGATGTCGCCTGCCGGCTCGCCTTCGTTGGGACGGTGTCGGTCAGAAGTATCAAGACGGGGGTACGGTTCATCATGACCGGCGAGAAGGGTCCGAAGCGCGTCGACTACGGCGCTTTTGCCCACATTGTTTGGGCCTACCAACACATTCAGTCCCGGCTGAAATTTCAGCTTGGCGTCACGCAATTTGCGAAAGTTCTTGATCGTCAGCTCAGCGAGGTACATGAAAGACTCCATCCTTGTTTTGCAGATCAAATCCTATTGAGCTGAAGCGTGCAATAACGGATACGTGATGGATGCTGCCTCAATCGCTCCAAGCTGGAGCAGCCTCTTGCTTGCACAGTGACAAAGCCGTCCGGAGTCATGCTGGAATTTGTCAGGAACTACCATTCTCGATCGCTCACATATCGAGTGCGGTTGGGAGCAAATAATGAGGTAAATTTCATTTTTCTCTGCCTGGAACTGCCGTTCTAGAGCCAAGCCAAAATGTTTTTGGCGACCGTGAGAGTATTTGAAGAAGCCTGGCACCGCCGATAAGCTATTCAAAGACAGGCTTTACACATGCCTTCCGAGTTTTAACTCCTCAATTACGAGCCCCGCCCCTAGGTAGTCAGCTATCGGAGAGAGAATGAACGCAGTTGACGTTGGCGGGATATCAGTGCGCGACACGTCACTCACCGCTAATCCTGCGGGCGTCGACGGACTGATTAGGATCAACCCCTCCTGCTTCTGACTTTAGCCCTGACGTAACGCTGAGGTAGACTCATCGCATTCAGCCCCACAAGCGTGAGATCAATAATGGCTAGAGACACAATTACCGAAGGGGGCGGCGAGCGCTCGGCAACCCCTTTAGAAATCTATGGACGTAAGGCCAATGGGCAGTATCTCCCTCGGCTCGCACTCGCCAATCAGTTGCTCAAATGCGTGAATGTCGAAGTCACAAACATCCAGATTCATGCTGGGCGCCCGCTTGATCTGACTCCTGTCTTCGAAGCGCTTAGGGCATTACCACTGCAGCTCCAGCACCAAGCGCTGCTCAAGAGCTACAAAGGTGTACTCAATCTCTACGAAAGCTACCTCCACCATGGCGATGAGCTGTATCTCAAGGATGTGCTACTAAATTGCGCCAATGAGGTACCAGGATTCGATTCGGCGCTGGCTGAGACGCTGCAGACCCTGGTGCCTGATCCATATGATTATCGCTTCAGACAAACCCACTTGGAACCGCTCAACAGCCTCTGTAATTCGTACCTCGGCATGCTGGCCTACAACTTCCACGCCGTGACGATCTATCACCCAGCGACTGCAGCCAACGAGCCAGTGATCCAGGGGTTCGTCAACCGCGCGATTATGTTGCTCAAAACGAAGCTGGGTGAAACCCTAAGGCCCAACGGTGCTATACAGGGCTCGCTGTATCTTGAGGCATTCCACGAGGTGGACACAGATCGATTCGAACGCTACTTAGCTTACGATGACCGGAATGATTCTAGTCGGAGCATTCGTACATTCGTAGCAAATGCCAATCGCAACGAGAGTTGGGAAAACGAAGTTCGACTGGCAAAGCCGAAGGTTGACGATAGCTCCCGATGGCTCGCCGATAAGCTGATTGAGCTCATTGATCGATTCCAAGCACTAAACACCGCAAAAAATAGCTTCGACCCACAAGTGAACGACGAGCCAGGCCTCCCGATCGAAACCTGAAGCTGGCCTGAAGGGCGGCGTCAAACTCAACGCTACGACAATGCGCGTCGCCCATTCGCCACCAAACCGCAAAACCGCAAAATCCACGAAGCTTCGCAGCTTCGGCGTCATCCGTCCGGTCTTGGGCATACAAGAGATTCAAGGAGCGAGCAGGAACTGCGTACTGGGGGAGCAGCTCAACCAGTAAGGGTGATGACAAGTAATCAGGCTGCCCCGAACTGCAACCGGTTTAGACGATGGTGGCCACTTCGTTCGGAGCAGTTCCACTCACATCGGGGTGCCTGAGACCACTTCAACGTATCGGTATTTCTTACGGGCAGCCTTGATTGCCTGCTGCTCTGCCAACAGAGTGCTGAGCGTGTCAGCCTCATGGATCAGCTCAAACATGCGGCCTTCGTACTCGTTGCTGACATGTAACGTGACTTTGATCCTTGGCCTAAATGGTTTGGTTGCCTTCTTCTTGTCTGTCGGAGCACCAGGCCTGGAGAATATTACGCTTGGAACGGACTCTGGCTGGGATGCCACCCTCTCTGGCACAGCAGATTCAATGCTACCGAACAACGCTCGGCGCATCTCATCTTCGCTCAATTCAGTACCACATAACTCCTCAGGTGCAGTAGCAAACCTGCAGGATCTCACCATCATGGTAGAGAGCCACTGCACCCCGTCGACTGAACGATGCATGCTCAATTAAGCTTTCTCAGAAAGTCTGAGGCAATCGCTTTCAATCACTTACCCCCGCACATTTCCCAGTGGACTGTCGGCAGATAGGTGCCTCGCGTTTCGGACAGCAGAGCCCTCATCCACGAGCTCTCGCCGTCCCCTACCCTCAACCGTTCCTCAGCACTTCTAGACCCCGATCCATTGCAAGAGCAGCCGTTACAATCGTGTTGACCGCGGCTCGATCAAACTCATGATCTTGCTGGGAGTCATGCGTCCCGCTGTTCAGATAACTCCATTCAATGGAGGCCCCATTGATGTGAAGCAGAGCCTCAAGCCCAGCAAGGAAGTCCTGAAGGCCCTGGGCAGGATTCGGAATCCGACCAAGCGCAGCTCGAAGCTTGAGACATTTGTTGTTCAATTCCCATTTGGCTCGGGGGCCGCCAAGCTTGAGCTCTAATCGTCCATCCTGACGTTTCCCAAACCATGTCCATGCCCGATCCGTCAAACTTTCAATTGCCGCCCTTGAGTGGCGCAATGCATCGCGCTTCTCTTCGGCTTGCAACGCCGCATTGGCAAGCAAAACGTAATTCTTTGTAGGTGGGTCGGTGTCGATGCGTAGATGATGCTCGCCATGGTGGGGAAGGAAGCGGTACCGACGAATCTGCGCTGCCCGCTGGGCGCCAATCTCCTGCTGGATTCGGTGCAAAAATTCCTCGGCATGCGAGGTGAGGATGACCTGCTTGGCATCGAGCAGACCACTCTCAAAGAAGGTACGCCAGATGCCATCTCGATGCTCATCATCAATCGCGTTGACGACATCGTCGAAGATCACGATTGGGCAGTCCTCTGCGAGATTTTTCGCCAGAAGAATCGCCAGACCCAGGCACCGGATATGTCCCTCGCTCAAGATCAGCAAGGCGTCATAACGTTCACCTGGCTGACCTACGAATTCAATTTCGATTTTCCCGTTTTCAGCCAATGGCAGCCATAGCGCATTGATCTGAGCTGGCCGTGGATCTTCCCGGTTGAACAGGTTGTAGAGATCCCGAGCACTGTCACCCAGCCCCTGCAGCAATTGAGCAGGCAATGCGGCCAGGTACGCCTGCAGCTGGAGCAGATAGGCATCGTAAGCAACCTTGATCCGCCTATTGTGCTCAAGCGCCAGCGCCTCGCGCCCCACCTCTTCGATCAATTGCTGATTATCAGTTTCGAATTGGGTGATCGTTGCTTGCGCCTGAGTGAACTCTTGAAGTGCTTGAGAGCGCATCAGCCTGCAGCGCTCGATTTCACCTCTGAACCCATCGAGCGTCTGACATTGCTGTACAAAGGTCTGTCTTTGCTCGACGACCTGACGGCTAGCAGCATCCGCCTGCTCAATGAAAGTCATCAGTTGCATCAGCGCTTGCCACGACCTCTCACTGTCACTCATCCAGGGCTGCAGCCACTGACCGACAGAAGTGGGAGGAAGTACGGGCAATTGAGCTGCCTGGAATTCGTTTGGGCATACCTGTGACGCGACATCGCACACCCGCCGCATTTCAATGAGCAACGACCGCAAGGCTTCATTGCAGTTATTGGTGGCGTCCACTGACTGTTGCTGCAAGGTTCTAAGCTCGGCGAGTTGCGCCAATCCCGTTCGCGCGCGTTCAAATGGATTATAAGCGACCCTATCCAGTGGCGTACCACACGCCGGGCACGCAGCTGCACCCTCTGCCAACTGCAGGAGGGAATCGTAGAGGTTGGAAAACGAAACGTCCGCCGCTCTGGCATTGAGCGCCTGCTGCGCTGCTTGGCTTGCCCCATGCCACTCATAGACCTGTGCGCGCATTTGCCATAGGCTCGCGGCAGTGCACCCATGGATGATGGGTAACGGTGACTCCAGGACACCTTGCAAATACGCCAATTGGCCCTGCCTCTCCTGCGTGCCAAAAATCCAGTCGACACAGCCTTGATAAGTGCTGCCCGGATAAATTCTGGCTGCCAACGCCTCCTCTCCCTGAGCAATCCCTACGAGCCGTTGTGGATAGCCATCCAAGGTCTGCTGAGAGGCGGCGACCTGGTTGCGCCTTCCCTCCAATTGAATAGCTTTGATGCTGGAAATACTAAGGTTTTCATCCAGCGTGGCATTGAAGCCCCTGACAAATTCGCTGAACTGGTCGACGCCGAACAAGGTGGCGATCAATTGGCGCTGATCACCTGGAGTTCTTGCGGCGATGCGACCGAAGTCATCGAGCCGGTTTTTCTCCACGAAGCAGAAACGAAAGCTCTCTTCGTCTGCCTGCACCTGAGCCGCAGTAGCACCGTTTAGCGAACCCATCAACCGCGGCGCTACATGGCGTCCCAAGCGTGCGTTATTACAGTAGGCGCGATTATCAAATCGCTTGGCCTCTGCCTCACTGATCGAGCCGAGCATGGCCATTTCGAGCGCTTCGAAAAAGCTGCTTTTCCCTGTCCCGTTCGGCCCGTAGATCAAGGTGATATCACGGTTCAAGTCGAATGATTCGGCCTGCATGAACCCTCGAAACGGGCCGACCTCCAATCGGTCCAGGCGCAAATGACTGCGAGCGGCTTGAGCAAGCTGAGTGGCCCCAGGTAGCTCTGCAGGCGTTTGAGCAAGCTGCTGAAGCGCGAGAGGAGCCAGCCTCGTAGAGCGCCCCCGTCTTTGGGTACCCACCTCCGCCAGAATGCGAAGATTTGCCATGATCAGGTTCGCCATGCGCCGGACGTCATCGTGCACTGGCTGGCCGGCCAGATAGACCAAAAACCGCTGATATTCCGCCTGTAAACTAGACATGACCGCTCCCTATGTTGATCAAGTAACCGCACTCCCTCTTTGGGGAGCTCGGCAAAGAGCGTAGTCGGAAAAATGCGGTACTAGCATGCGGCAACTCCCTGGCGAGGAGTGTTAGCGACCACTGTGCAGAGTGATAAGAGAAGCAGAGGTGCAACCAAGCGGCATTGTCAGCCAGAAGCGGCGATGATAATGTCAGCACTAGGTGCTCGGTAGGTGCCTGCAGTCCACACTCGTGAAGCTTTAGCACTATCGTGATCGTTGAAGTACCCCGACCTGACTCTCATCAGGTTGCCTTGTAGTGGACGCCGGGCAAGCATTGCAGGAGCTGCTCCATGCAGATTACCTACAGCCACATCAAGAAAATCAAGCGTGTCGCGAAAGAACTGAAGCACACTCACCCTTCCCTCAAACTCGGCCAACGGCAAGACATCGCTGCCGTCCAAGAGCTTGGTGTCAGGAACTACTATGAGGCAAGTCGTCTGTATGACAGATGGCTCATGGAACATGTCCACACTCCCCCAGGTGGCACTGGCGTAAGCAAATGCTCGTTCTGTGAGTTCAGCTTCTCAGCTGACCTCAAGCAGGATCGTGATCTTCATCGTGAGATCCATGAGCGCTACCATGAAGTTAGCGAAGCGTTGGGATATGTCCCGGCTGGTTTGATGGATCGCGAACGGATGAAGCGCAACGGACGTAAGCAGGCGCTTTCTACAGAAGACCTGGAAACAAGGCTCGAAGGGCTGCTACAGGCACTGCATGGCTGGTTCGACCGATCGCTCTCAAGCGCGATCTACGGCGGATACTGGCGCAAACATCCGACCTTCGACGACTACGTGTCTATGATCCAGGACACGCTCTCCGACAACTATGAAAAACTGAAAGCCGAACTCAAAACCAGATACGGGTACAGACCGGGACAGATTGCTCCCGGTGACAGTAATTGGTATCCGAAGACGCGCTAATCCTGGTGTGGGCCTTACCTGATGGGTAAGGCCTGCTGGAGAACCCAGCCTAGATGCAGATGCCATGCTCAAGCCGCATCAACCAATCATGGACATCTGAGTATCCTGATGGCCGGGACAGCAGGACGCACGGAGCTTTATGACCTAGGGCCTGGAATAACTTTGCATTTGGTTACCCAGAGGGGATCCGGCACGTTTACTCAATTGCCGGAAATAGCCCGACACTGCCTGCAACCGCGTATGCTCGAGATGCATTGACCAATATTGTGGCCGACGGCTGTGATGCCGGTATACGCGTGGGCGAGGGTCTGGCCGAACACATGGTCGCCGTCCCGATCACGCCGCCATTGTCGATGGCTGTTGTGGGCACGCCAGCCTATTTCAAATGTCACGGCCAGCCCTAAACACCCGCTGATCTGGCGAAGCACAATTGCCTGCGCTTTCGCCTCCCCAGCGGCGCCATAGCCCATTGGGAGTTCACGTCACCGAGCGAGGATGGCCACTCGTTTACTCTGGAGCCTGTTGGTAACCTCACAACCAACGAGGATGACAGTATGATCCGTGTTGCCCTGCAGAATGTGGGATTGGTGCAACACATCGACATCGCAGTGCGTGAGCACCTGGAGTCAGGCGCGCTGGTACAGGTGCTGTCAGAGTGGTGTAAATCCTTTGCAGGTTTCTACATTTACGCACCTACCCGCGCGCAGATACCAGCAAAAGTCAGTACGTTGATTGATTTTCTAGTAAAGAAACGGGAGGCATTGGCTGCCAGGCGCCCACGGTCGTGACAGGAGATTTGCCATTGAGGCCTGGATCGCAGAAGACTACCTTCCCACTACGGCAGTGAATTGAGGCTCCGCTGAAGACCACCATGCAACACCATCGGCTTCTGTCAGAAATCGCCATTCTCGATCGCCCCCATATCCCGCGCTACTGGGGGCAAAACCGGGGGCATATTTTAGTTTTTCCGACCTGGGAATACTGCACTAGAGCCAAGTCAAAATGTTTTTTGGACACTTTGATCTTCAGCGGACCATCGACCTTTTCGCGCGCTCCCACCAACAAACACCGAGTGATGACGGGAGTTCACCGAAAGCAGTAAATTCAGGGCAAGCCCCGCCACTTCCCCGAAGATGGAACATTATCTCGGACCCAGGGCCCCGCAGACGATCCGCAGGGTAAATTCGAAATTATCCGTAGTGAGCACATCGATTGGCGAACGGCCCTTCAGTCGTTCATGGGGCTCACAGACCGTCCGATAAAGCCTCCATGCATCGACCCCCGGAAAACGCGCTAACGCAGCAACTACCAACTTGTGCCGCAGTGGATCAAGCTGCCAATCGGGAATGCGCTGACCACGATTCCCAAGGCTCAGGGACAGAAGGCGGCGAGCCTTGATATCGCGATTGATCTGATCACGGGATTTTCCTGCGAGTTTGGCGAAGACCAGCAGCGGTAAATTACTCGGAGCCTCATAGATGGCAAGCATCTCGGCGCGTTCGCGCTGGATGTCAGACAAGTGAAATTGATGCGGTTTTTCACTCGGCACCGAACACGGTACGACAGGCGACTGGTGCGACGCGATAAGAGCTGCCTCGTTGCTAACCGAATCCTTAGGCTCCGAGACGGTTGTCATTGGAAAGCTGCCGTTGAACTGAATGGAATTTGCGCCCACGTTTTCAAGTGACGGCAGCGAAGCGGCCCCCTCCAACCGGATGGTAAGCGGGGAACTTGCCGCTTTCAGCTGTCCCTGCCCCCATAGATCCAGACGGTTCGCCCAATCCTGCATCATGGTCCGGCGCTGCTCCACGTATTCCGCGTGATTGTAGGCCGCACTCACCTTGTCCGGATCGGCATGGGAAAGCTGAGCGTCCACCCATACCTTGGGATATCCAATCTCGTTCAGCGCCGTCGAGATCGTTGCCCTCATCCCATGACCGGTGAGTTGGTCGGCGTACCCCATCCGACGCAACGCGCCATTCAGCGTGTTCTCGCTGATGCGCTTGCTCAGGTCGCTTCGATGCGCAAACAAGTAGCGCTGCGCGGGAACAACCTGATCCAGCAAGTGACGCACGATCTCGAGCGCCTGCACCGACAGCGGCACGATGTAGGGCGGTACGTTTTGGATCTGCTTACCCGGCTTTCGCATCGCTAACTGGAGCTGCTTCACCACCTCCGCCGGTATGACCCACAAACGCTTCTCCAGATCGAACTGTTCGGGCGTCGCCAACCGCAGCTCGCCCGTGCGGACACCGGTCAGCAGCAACAATCGAAGGCCAAGGCGGGTTTGGTTTGCGCCACCATAATTTCGAAGAGCAACCATCAATGCCGAGAGCTCGTCCATTCGGAGAAACGGATTGTGCGCAACCGGAGGTTTGGGGAGAGCGACAACATCAAGGTCTGAAGCCGGGTTATGTTCCAGCCCCTCGATCTTCACCAGCGCATAGCGGAACAATTGGTTGAACCAGGTCCGGCATTTTTCGGCAGTCGTTAAGGCCTTGCGCTGTTCGATCCTGCTCAGCAAATCCAATAGATCGTGACGATTGATATCGTAGATGGAGCGTCCGCCCAGCGTGGGCAGGACGTCCTTATTGAAGATTCTCAAGATCTGCGAGAGCGTGCTCTGGCGCCCTTCCTTAAGGCTTAGCCTGCGGAACGCTATCCACTGATAGAACACGGCCTCGAAGGTGTGCTCCTTCGCAGCATGAACAGCAAGTCGCTGTTGTTTACGATGCTCATAGGGATTGATGCCCTGGGCAACCAAGGCGCGCGCCTCGTCACGTCGAGTACGTGCATCTTTGAGGGAGATTTGTGGGTAACAACCCAAGGACATGCGCTTCTGCTTGCCCGCCCAGTAGTAGCGGAAGAGCCAGACTTTTCCGCCTCTGGCCGTCACATTGAGTGTGAGACCATCACTGTCACCGAGGGTGTAGTCGTTACCAGTGATTCGGGCATGCCGAACTGTCATTTCTGAGAGTGCCATCGCGAGCTCCTGAACAGAGTCAGGGCCAGATGCTCATCTCGCTACACAATCTGCTCCAGCATTAAACCGATTCAGTGCTCGTCAGAATCCTGGACTCAATTCTGGACTTAAACGCACCGGATAGTGCTGGATTTCAGTGGTTCCCGCTGGAACGAAAAAAGGGCCTAAAGGCCCTTATTTCAATCACTTACAGAATTCAGTGGAACTCTGTAGCGCAATATTTGGAGCGGGAAACGAGACTCGAACTCGCGACCCCGACCTTGGCAAGGTCGTGCTCTACCAACTGAGCTATTCCCGCGTCTTGGTGTGGCGCATTCTATAGGTTCAGAATACGCCGTCAACCCTTTGATTCAAAAAAGTTTATTTCGGGTCCACGTCAGTCCGCAGATGCGGCCAGGCGGCGCGCAGGTACTGGACCATTGACCACAGCGTCAAGCCTGCGGAAATCAGCAGCAGCGCATAGCCCAACAGCACCCAGAAACTGAAGTCCGACGGGTTGGCCAGCAGGATCACCAGCGCCAGCATTTGCGCGGCGGTTTTCCATTTGCCGAGGTTTGACACGGCAACCTGGGCGCGGGCGCCCAGCTCGGCCATCCATTCACGGAGTGCCGATACGACGATTTCGCGCCCGATGATCACCGCCGCCGGCAAGGTCAGCCAGAGGTTACCGTGTTCCTGCACCAGCAGCACCAGGGCCACCGCGACCATCAGCTTGTCGGCCACAGGGTCGAGGAAGGCGCCGAAAGGCGTGCTTTGCTCCAGGCGTCGGGCCAGGTAGCCGTCCAGCCAGTCCGTCGCGGCGGCGAAGGCGAAGACCGAGGCCGAGGCCATGTAGCTCCAGTGGTACGGTAAATAGAACAGCAATATGAAGATCGGGATGAGCAGGACGCGTAGGACGGTAATCAGGTTTGGGATATTCATCGGCACAACTGGCTACGAGGTTGACGGGCATTCTACTCGCTGTGCAGGTTTGCATAAATCGACTCAGCGAGCTTTTTACTGATACCGGGTGCTTTGGCTATCTCTTCGATGCTGGCACGAGACAGCTCCTGCAATCCACCAAAATGTTTTAGCAAGTCGCGTCGCCGCGTCGGGCCGACCCCGGCCACCCCTTCCAGCGTAGACGTACGGCGGGTCTTGCCACGACGGGCGCGGTGTCCGGTGATGGCGAAACGGTGGGCTTCGTCACGGATCTGCTGGATCAAGTGCAACGCCGGCGAATCGCCCTTGAGGGTGAACTCATGGGCGGCATCGTTCAGGTACAGGGTCTCGAAACCGGCCTTGCGGGTTGCGCCCTTGGCCACGCCCAGCAGGATCAGGTCGGGGACCATCAACTCATTGAGCACATCGCGGGCCATGGACAGCTGGCCCTTGCCACCGTCCACCAGCAGGATGTCCGGCAACTTGCCCTCCCCGTCCTTCAGCTTGCCGAAGCGCCGCATCAGCGCCTGGTGCATCGCCGCGTAGTCATCGCCCGGCGTCACGCCTTCGATGTTGTAGCGGCGATAATCAGACTTGATCGGGCCTTCCGGACCGAACACCACGCAGGACGCCACGGTGGCCTCGCCACTGGAATGGCTGATGTCATAGCACTCCAGTCGCTGCGGTGGCTCGTCCAGGTTAAGCACTTCAGCCAAGGCATCGAACCGCGCCGCCACGTGTTGGCGATTGGCAAGGCGCGCACCCAAGGCCTGTTCGGCGTTGGTCACGGCCAATTGCTGCCAACGCGCTCGGGTGCCGCGTACGCGGTGGCTGATGGTCAGTTCGCGACCACGAAGCGTATCGATGGCTTCAATCAGGGTCGGAAAGTCTTCGTGGACCACGTTGACGATCAACTCGGCAGGCAGGTCGCGTTCCGGACTGCTGATGTAGTACTGGCCCAGAAAAGCCGCCATGACCTCGGAGACGTCTTCCTCGATGCCCACTTGAGGGAAGAAGTTCTTGCTGCCCAGCACACGACCGCCGCGCACGCTGATCAAGTGCACACAGGCGCCGCCCGGGTTGATGAACGCGGCGACTACATCGACGTCGCCACTGCCACCTTCCATGCTTTGCTGGTCCTGCACGCGCCGCAACAGCCCGATCTGGTCGCGCAACTCGGCGGCGCGCTCGAACTCAAGATTGACCGCCGCGTCTTCCATCGCCGCTGACAGCTCGTCGGTCAACGCGTTGCTGCGACCTTCCAGGAACATCACCGAGTGACGCACGTCCTCGGCATAGACCTCGGGCTCGACAAATCCCACACACGGCGCCTTGCAGCGTTTGATCTGGTATTGCAGGCAGGGCCGGGTGCGGTTCTTGTAGTAGCTGTCTTCGCACTGGCGCACAAAGAAAGTCTTCTGCAACAGGCTCAGGCTTTCACGAATCGCCCCGGCGCTGGGATAAGGACCGAAATAGCGGCCCTTGGCCTTCTTCGCCCCTCGATGAATACTCAGGCGCGGGAACGCCCCGTCGGACAGGAACACGTACGGGTAGGATTTATCGTCACGCAGCAGGATGTTGTAGGGCGGCCGCCACTCCTTGATCAGCGTCTGCTCAAGCAGCAACGCCTCGGTTTCATTGGCGGTGATGGTGGTTTCGACTTGCGCGATACGCCCCACCAGGGCAGCAGTCTTCGGTGCGAGTCCGGTTTTACGAAAGTAACTCGCCAGGCGTTTCTTGAGGTTCTTGGCCTTGCCCACATAGAGCAGGCGCGCGTCGCTGTCGAACATGCGGTACACGCCTGGGCGACCGCTGCAGGTGGACAGGAACGCGCTTGGATCAAACAATTCAGTCATTTTTCAGGCGCTGGCATCGACCATGCCATGGCGCACCGCCAGCAGTGTCAACTCGACGTCGCTGCTGATCGATAGTTTCTCGAAGATACGGTAACGGTAGGTGTTGACGGTTTTGGGCGACAAGCACAGCTTATCGGAGATGATCTGCACCTTTTGGCAACCGACGATCATCAAGGCAATCTGGATTTCCCGCTCCGACAATGCGTCGAAGGGCGAATCGTTGGTCGGCTGGAACGACTTGATCGCCAACTGCTGGGCGATTTGCGGGCTGATGTAGCGCTGCCCGGCAAAAACCAGACGAATGGCCTGGACCATCTCGTTCAAACCGGCGCCCTTGGTGAGGTAACCCGCCGCGCCAGCCTGCAACAACCGCGTGGGGAACGGATCTTCTTCGCAGACGGTTACCGCGACCACCTTGATGTCCGGGTGACTGCGCAGCAGTTTACGCGTGGCTTCAAGACCGCCGATGCCGGGCATCTTGACGTCCATCAACACCACGTCGGGTTTCAATTCACGCGCCTTGATCAGCGCCTCTTCACCGGATTCAGCCTGGCCTACCACCTGCAGACCGTCGATATCAGCCAGCATTCGTGTAATGCCCGTACGGACGAGATCGTGGTCGTCGACCACTAACACCCTAATCAAGCAGACACCTCACGATTTGGTCTTATTTGGGTTGCCCCACACCTTAGCAAAAAAGCAATCGACAGACCTAGCGCCAAGGGACAGATAAAAGTTACAACGCATCTTCATGCGTCGCACTCTGCGAGGCCTCAAGCCCCGGCGTCTCGCTGCATCCTCAGGAAACACTCATCCTCGCCGACAACACGCAGCCCCATGCGCTCATACAGCGCCCTGGCCGGATTACCTTTGAAAACCGTCAGCCGCAGCGCCGGCCGACGCTCCAGCGTCATCATGTGCCAAACCTGTCCGATCGCCCAGGTACCGGCGCCCTGCCCACGAAAGGCCTTATCGATCTGTAATTCTCGGATATACAGGGCCCGAGCGTCCCGGCTGAGGCTGGCTAAGCCCAGCCTCTGGTCCCCACGGCAGATGATCCAGTTCTGGCGAATGATCCAGGCCAAGTCGAACGCTTCGTCCTGCCACAGCAAATCATGTTTGAGGTAATAGGGAAGCATGTTGTCGCAGGTCAGTTTACGGGCGAAGTCGATGTCGGCGGTCGTTGCCGCACGCCACTGGAAGCTCATGGGCACCTCATCAAAGGGTTGCCACCAGCATGACTTGCCCTACCCAACCATCAGCGTCGCGGCGAGCAATCACCAACAAATCCCCCGCTCCCGGGGCTGCCGCGATCAGCGAACCGTCCGGACCCCATACCGCACTGCGGCCGGCCGACTCCCAGCCACCGGTAGCGCCACCATGATTGGCCATCAGGACGGTCATGGCATGTTGCTTGGCATAACCTTGCAACAACGTCGTATCGGGCACGTAGCCACCTTCGGTGATCAATACGCCGGCTGCATACAGCGTAGCGCCCTGCCCGGCTGCGGCGGCGGCATGGCTGCGGTGAGAGAAATCGGCACACACCGCCAGCGCGATGTGATCCTGGCCCATCGCCAACATCGAGCCGCCGTGGCCCGGGGCGAAGGCGACCTCTTCCCCTGGGTGCAAATGCTGCTTGCTGTACACCCCGAGGGAGCCGTCGGCGCCGAGCACCAACGCACCGATCAATACCGGCGCGTCTACCGCAAGGCGAATCGGCATGCCAACCACCGCGGTCAGGCCAAGCTCGCGCGCCAGGTCACGCAGCGGTTGCAGTACGGCGTCCTGCGGCAGGATGGCCAGGTCCGCCGCCAGGCCGCGCTCGTAGCCGGTGAGTGACAGTTCGGGAAACACCAGCAACTGCACGTTCTGTTCAGCGGCGGCTTGCATGAAGCGCTGATGGCGCAAGAGATTGGCGTGGACATCCCCGGCGATGGAAATCGACTGGGCGGCGGCGAAGGCTGTGGCGGTCATGGTTATCCTGGAAGGTGGCGCAAGACTGAAGTTTGTCATAAAGCCCACCGGACTCAAGCCGGGCTGAACAATTGCATGTCGGCGATAGAATTTTCTGATTGAACCGACACACCGCCGTCTAGTAAGCTCGGGGCCATCCATCGGAGACAGACCATGTTCAACGCCCTCTCACCGCTTCAAACCGCCAGCGCCCCGCGCTCGGTTGCGGCTGCCTGGGTGAACAGCGTGCGCACTCCGGCCAGCTTTTATTTTGGGTATTGGTTTAGCCACTGGCGCGCCTGATACCCAACCGGCGCCCATTTTAAACGGGTCGCCTTCCAGAGTTTTCAAACCCCCGGTCGGCCTCCCGACCGGGGGTTTTGTTTTTTCCGGCCATAACATTTGCAACACCGACATATTGAGGATTGAGCCATGAACTACGCCACTTATTACCGTTACGACAGTTTTTCCGCCTGGCGATTTACCAGCCACCGCTCGGGACAGCCTGCCGCCTCCGATCGGTCACCTACCGGTGGCAAGCCTCAATTGCGGGCCAATACGGCCAATTGTCGAACACCCCACTAGGGCCGGCGCGCGGGAACGAACCCGCCGCTCGTCCAGGAAGCCAGATCATGAATTCGTCCGTCTCCGCTTTGCCGTTGTCCACGCTCAACCCTGCCAATGAAGCGCTGACCCTGCGTCTGCCCAGCTCTTTGCAGCTCAAGCATCAATTGCCCCTCAGCACCGCGCTGAGCCAGCAAGTCGAGGCCCATCGCCAGGCCGTCCGCGCGATCCTCGACGGAAAAGACGCTCGCCTGTTGGTCATCGTCGGCCCCTGCTCCATCCACGACCCGAAATCCGCCCTCGAATACGCCGCCAACCTGGCGCGTGTTGCCCACGACGTGAGCGACAGCATGCTGCTGGTGATGCGCGCCTACGTGGAAAAGCCCCGCACGACCGTGGGCTGGAAAGGCCTGGCCTACGATCCGGGCCTGGACGGCAGCGATGACATGGCCGCCGGCCTGACGCTGTCCCGGGAGCTGATGCGCGAGGTGCTGCTGCTTGGCCTGCCCGTTGCCACCGAGCTGTTGCAACCCATGGCCGCCAGCTACTTCGATGACCTGCTCAGTTGGGTCGCCATTGGCGCTCGTACTACCGAATCACAGATCCACCGGGAAATGGCCAGCGGCCTGGGCATGCCAGTGGGTTTCAAGAACGGCACGGACGGCGGGGTCGGCATTGCCTGCGATGCCATGCGTTCGGCGGCCCATCCTCATCGGCATTTCGGGGTCGACAGCCAGGGCCATCCGGCGATCATCCAAACGCCAGGCAACCCCGACACCCACCTGGTGCTGCGCGGCGGCCATCGCGGGCCGAACTATGACCGCCAGAGCGTCGCCCAGATCCACAACGACCTGACCCGACTGAAGATACCGGCGCGGATCATGGTCGATTGCAGCCATGCCAACAGTGGCAAAGACCCGTTACGCCAGCCGCAGGTGTTCAATGACGTGCTGGAGCAACGGCTGCAAGGCAACCGCTCCCTCATCGGCATGATGCTGGAAAGTCACCTGTTCGAAGGCTGCCAGCCGCTGGGCCCGTCGATGCGCTACGGCGTCTCGGTCACCGACGGTTGCCTGGGTTGGGAAGCCACCGAGCAGCTGTTGCGCCAGGCCCATGGGAAATTGCTGTCCACTTGAGACTTTCCTGGGTTATGTGGCGAGGGAACTTGCTCCCGCTTGCGTGCGAAGCGCTCACACAAAAGGGCTGCTGCGCAGCCCAGCGGGAGCAAGCTCCCTCGCCACGGGTTCTGCATCTGTTCAACTCTGCACCTTGGAACGCACCTGGACCGTGACCCAGCCGGATTGCTGGCTGACGTCATCCAGGCGCTCGACCTGATAAAACAGGCGCACCGATCGGTCACGCTGGTCCTGCCAATACGCCGCAGGCACGACAAAGTTGAGCGGCTGACCGGCCGTGGCCTCGGTAATTTCCCGCTCTTCGACGTGGGCGTAGTTGCCATTGCACTGGAACCAGACCAGCTCCCCCGCCTCAAGTCCAGCGCCGTCGATGACCACCGTCAGTCCACCCTGAAGCTCATCGACCTCCAACACACCCTCCGCCAACCCCAGGATACGAGGCGCCTTCAACGCAGGACGCAGCAGAGGGCCTATGTGCAACGACAAGGGCTCGGCGCGGCGTACCGAATGCCCGTGCCGGACAACATAAGCCAAGCTCAGTTCGTGGCCGACATGGGGGGCGATATTTGAATGATCGATCCAGAACGATACCTCGCGGCCGATTGCGTGGGCCTCGATCTCCAGCACATCGCGCCAGAGCGCCTTGGCCTCCCGGCTGGCAATCAGGATCAGGCGGTCCCCTACGGCCATTCTGGGATAGGGCCGGACGGTCAAACGCGTGCCTTCTGGCACCCGAGCCGGATCAAGGCTGCCGCCCACCGCATCGTCGGCAACGCCGGCCAGCAGTTGCAAGGGTGCGTCGCCGATCTGCAGTTGAAGGAGCTCCGAGTCCAGCGTGGCCGGCAATTGCTTGCCAGTCACTTGGTAGGAAATCGCCAGCGAGCCGCCATCCAGCTCGGCGATATGCCGCTCTCGTACGACGAAAACGAGGTCTCGCCCAACCTGGCGCTCCGTCACGAACCGGCTTTCTTCATGCCAGTAGGGCTGGCCGTCTGAATTGAGCCCTAGCCAACACAGCAACACCTCATCCCCACACGCCATCAGCGGATAAGGCTTCACGGTGATGACCGCTTTCCTCCAGGCGGGATTGATCACCCCGCCCTTGGCGGCAGGCAGAGAAGGCGCCGACAGCTTCGCTGGCGATCTGAGCAGGGTTCGTTGGGCGGATCGATAAGTGGTCATGCATAAGCTCCAGTCCTTGGATGAAGGCACCGTCCACATGACGGCGCCCGACAAAGCCATTAAAACCCCACCGCCCCCACCCCGCAGTCAGACAAGGCAGCGGCATCAGTGGTCCCTGGCGCTTGAAGCTGTAGCTGCAAACCACAGGCGCTATCGGAAGTATCCAGACACCTTTCGCTCCGTCGGCTTCCCTTCCAATTCTTCCTACTTCTTTTATTCCAGTTTCAGTGAGTCACTGCGGTTTCTTCCTACACCGCCGAGCAAAAGCCTGCATTAGAGTGACGTCGCAATCTCAACGTGAACCTCTTCGAAAAAGGTACGAACATGCAACGGAATGCAACCACTCAATTTCCCATCCTGCTGGTCCATGGGTTGTTCGGGTTTGACAGGATCGGCGGCTTCGAACTTTTCCAGGGCATCAAACAAGCACTACGCCTGGCCGGTGCCCGGGTGTTCATCCCGTATTTGTCGGCCACCCATTCCAATGAGGCCCGGGGCGAACAGCTGCTGGCGCAGATGGATCGGATCCTGGACAGTACCGGCGCGGCCAAAGTCAACCTGATCGGCCATAGCCAAGGTGCGCTGGCCGCCCGCTATGCCGCCGCACTGGCACCCGACAGGGTTGCCTCGGTGACGTCGGTCAGCGGTCCCAACCATGGTTCCGAACTGGCTGATTTCCTGCTCAAGGCCCTCACCCCCGGACGGCTGCCGGGACATGTAGCGAGTAAAATCGCCACGCTTTTCGCCGATTTCATCTCCTTGCTCAATGGCCAGACGCAGCTCCCGCCAGCCGCCATCGCAGCATTAAAAGCCCTGACCACCGAAGGTGTGGGCGCCTTCAACGACAAATATCCCCAAGGCCTGCCAAGGAACTGGGGGGAACACGGTCCGGACAAGGTCAACGGCGTGCGCTACTACTCATGGAGCGGCACGTTGCCAGACGCGCCGGAGGAAAGACTCGATGCAACGAATCCCTCGCATGCGTTCTGCCGTGCCTTTTCCGAATACTTCATTACCGAAGCCGGGCAGAACGACGGCCTGGTCGGGCGCTTCAGCTCGCACCTGGGCAAGGTCATTCGCTCCGACTATCCCATGGACCACATGGACACCCTCCACCCAGGAGCCGAAAAATTGCGCAAGGATATCGACCCGACGGAGCTTTATCTGCGCCACGCCGAGCGCTTGCGCAAAGCCGGCCTTTGATCGCCAGGTTCAAGGTTTTGACGCAATTTTGACAACAATCCGTCAATGAATCCGGTAGGCTCAACACCTTCAAAAAATATCGAAAGGAATGACCCCATGGCCAAAGCCACTGCCCGCCACATCCTGGTTGCCACCGAAGACAAGTGCAACGAACTCAAAGCCCAGATCGAAGGCGGCGCCGATTTCGCCGAAGTCGCCAAGGCCAACTCCTCGTGCCCATCCAGCCGTCAAGGCGGTGACCTGGGTTCGTTCGGTCCGGGCCAGATGGTCAAGGAATTCGACACCGTGGTCTTCAGCGCCCCGATCAATGTGGTCCAGGGCCCGGTCAAGACCCAGTTCGGTTATCACCTGCTGGAAGTGACCAGCCGCCAGGACTGATCCCGTTTTATCGACATGACGGCCCGCCCTTCGGTGGGCCGTTGTGTTTGGGTCACACAGGGCTGGCGATCCATGCGCCGCTCGCGTACAAATCGTGCTCATCGATCACCCGGCTTTAAGGCTGACAATGCGACTGGCGTTCCCTTCACTGCTCTTCACTGCCGTGGCCCTGCTGACAGGCGCCGTTGGCGTGAATGCCGCACCGCAACATGCCCTGACCGTCTATGGCGAACCGGCCAAGTACCCCCAGGGCTTCAGCCATTTCGCCTACACCAATCCCCTGGCGCCCAAAGGCGGGACCATGCGCCGCTCGGCCATCGAGATCGGCCATTTCGACCATGTGCTGCCCTACATCGACAAAGGCATCGGCGTCAGCCAGATCGATGGGCTGTTGTATTCGCCACTGGCCCAGCGTTCGCTGGATGAACCCTATACCGTCTACGGCCTGGTGGCTGAGAAGATGGAGCGCGCCGACGACGGCCTGTCCCTGCGTTTCTACCTGAACCCCAAGGCCCGCTTCGCCGATGGCAAGCCCATCACCGCCCAGGACGTGCGCTACAGCTTCGAGTTGCTGATGACCCAGGGCAGCTTACGCTATCGCACCCAGCTCGCGGCCGTCAAAGGGGTCGAGGTGGAATCCGAGCGCACCGTTCGGTTCGACTTCAAGAACAACGAAAGCCGCACCCTGCCCCTCGACATCGCCACCCTGCCGGTCTTCCCCGAACATTGGTGGAAGACCCGCGACTTTGCCAGCGGAGGCGGCTACGAGGCGCCACTGGGCAGCGGTCCATACCGGGTCGGCAAGGTCGATTCCGGGCGCAGCATTACCTTCGAGCGCAATGCCGACTGGTGGGGCAAGGACCTGCCGGTCAGCCGCGGGCTCTACAATTTCGACCATTTCAGCATCGAGTACTTTGGCGACACCGACGTGGCCCGCCAAGTGCTGCGCGGCGGCGCCTATGATTACAACCGCGAATTCTCCGCCACCGGCTTTTCCATCGGCTATGACAGCCCGGCCCTGCGCGACGGTCGCTTGCAAAAGGCCCACCTGGCCACCGAGGCGCCCCAGACCGCCCAGGGTTTCGTGTTCAACCTGCAAAAGCCGCAGTTCCAGGATCGCCGTGTACGCCAGGCCCTGGCCATGCTCTGGGATTTCGAATGGAGCAACCGCCAGATGATGCGCAACCTCTATGTACGTCAGCAGAGTTATTTCTCCAACACTGACCTCGCGGCCCGACAACTGCCCGATGCCGGCGAGCTGGCGATCCTCGAACCGTTGCGCGGACAAATACCCGACGAAGTCTTCACCGAGGTCTTCCAGGCCCCTAGGACCGACGGCAGCGGCGTGATCCGCGACAAACAATTGCAAGCCCTGGCCTTGCTGGAAGAAGCCGGCTGGAAACCCGACGGCGACCGCCTGGTGAATGCCGAGGGCGAGCCGCTGAGTTTCACCTTCCTGAACACCCAGAACGGTTTGGATCGCCTGCTGCTGCCCTACAAGCGCACCCTGGCGCAGATTGGCATCGACATGAGCATCCGGCGCATCGACGCGTCCCAATACGTCAATCGCCTGATGAGCCGTGACTACGACATGATCATCACCGGCTACCCCGTCAGCACCTCACCGGGCATGGAACTCTACAACTACTTTGGCTCAGCGGCGGCCAACGACCCGGGGGCCAACAATTACATGGCCCTGAAGAACCCGGCGGTGGATGCCCTGATCGACGGTCTGGTCAAGGCCACGACCAAGGCCGACATGCTCCGCCACGCCCGCGCCCTGGACCGGGTGCTGCAATGGAACTACTACTGGATCCCCAACTATTACCCGCCGGGCAGCTCGACCGTATGGTGGAACCGCTTCGGCATTCCGAAGGTGCAAGCCAGTAACGACGAAGCCATCGAAAGCTGGTGGGAGATCAGCACCACGCCGCTGACCAACGAGCAGATGACCGCTGAGCGCCTCAAGCGCGGCACACCCGGAGGGCCGCGTTGATGTGGGCTTATATCGCGCGGCGCCTGCTGCTGATCATTCCGACCCTGGTGATCATTCTGCTGGTGAACTTCGTCATCGTGCAGGCCGCGCCAGGCGGGCCGGTGGAACAGGCCATCGCTCACCTGCAGGGCATCGGCGGCGCCAGCGTCGGCAGTTCGAGCAACACCATGACCAGCAGTTCCCGCGCCAGTCGCGGCCTCGATCCACAGCTGATCAAGGACATCGAAAAACAATACGGTTTCGACAAACCGGCCCATGAGCGCTTGTGGCTGATGCTCAGCAGCTACGCCCGCCTGGACTTCGGTAAAAGCTTCTTCCGCGGCGCCACGGTCACCGACCTGATCCTGGAGAAAATGCCGGTGACCATTTCCCTCGGGCTCTGGGCAACACTGATCACCTACTTGGTGTCGATTCCCTTGGGGATCCGCAAGGCCGTGCGTCACGGTTCCGCGTTCGATGTGTGGAGCAGCACGGCCATCATCATTGGCTATGCCATGCCGGCGTTCCTCTTCGCGATGTTCCTGATCGTGATGTTCGCCGGCGGCACGTCGTTGAACTGGTTTCCGGTGCGCGGGCTGGTGTCGGATAACTTCGAGTCCCTGTCGACGCTGGGCAAGGTGGCCGATTATTTCTGGCATTTGGTGCTACCGGTGACGTCACTGGTGATCGGCGGCTTCGCCACCCTGACGATCCTGACCAAGAACTCGTTCCTCAACGAAATCACCCGCCAATACGTGGTCACGGCACGGGCCAAGGGCATGAGCGAACAACGAGTGCTGTATGGCCACGTGTTCCGCAACGCAATGCTGCTGGTGGTGTCCGGCCTTCCCCAGGCGTTCATCAGCGTGTTCTTCGCCGGCTCGCTGCTGATCGAGGTGATCTTTTCCCTCGATGGCCTGGGACGCATGAGCTACGAGGCCGCCGTGTCCCGGGACTATCCGGTGGTGTTTGGTTCGCTGTTCATCTTCACGCTGTTCGGCCTGCTCATCAAACTCCTCGGCGACCTCTGCTACACCCTGGTGGACCCGCGCATCGACTTCGCCGCGAGGAACGCCTGATGTTCAAGTTTTCACCCTTGGGCCGCCGGCGCTTCGAGCGTTTCAAGAAAAACCGTCGGGGCTGGTGGTCGCTGTGGCTGTTCATCGGCCTGTTCATCCTGACCCTGGGCGGCGAACTGATCGCCAATGACAAGCCGCTGGTGGTGAGCTACCAGGGCTCGCTGTATTTCCCGGTGTTCAAGCGCCACACCGAACAGGAGTTTGGCGGGCAATTGCCGTTCCAGGCCGACTACCGCAGCAGCTACGTGCAGAACCTGATTCACAAGGACGGCGGCTGGCTATTGTTCCCACCGATCCCGTTCAGCGACGACACGCCCAACTATGACCTCAACCAGCCCGCCCCGAGCCCGCCCTCATCGGTGAACTGGCTGGGCACCGATGACCAGTCCCGGGACGTGCTGGCCCGGGTGATCTTCGGGGCCAGGGTGTCGATCCTGTTCGCCCTGGTGCTAACCGCCATCAGCGCGCTGATCGGCATTGCCGCGGGTGCGTTGCAAGGTTATTACGGCGGCTGGGTAGATTTGCTGGGGCAGCGTTTGCTGGAAGTCTGGTCCGGGCTGCCGGTGCTCTACCTGCTGATCATTCTGTCCGGCTTCGTGGAGCCGAATTTCTGGTGGCTGCTGGGGATCATGGCGCTGTTTTCCTGGCTGGCCCTGGTAGACGTGGTACGGGCCGAGTTCCTGCGCGGGCGCAACCTCGAATATGTGAAAGCCGCCAGGGCCCTTGGGCTCAGCGACCGCAAGGTGATCGTCCGGCACATCCTGCCCAATGCGATGAACGCCACCCTGAGCTACCTGCCTTTCATTCTCACCGGGGCGATCTCGACACTCACGGCCCTGGACTTCCTCGGCTTCGGCATGCCGGCCGGCAGCGCGTCGCTGGGCGAGTTGATCGGCCAGGGCAAACAGAACCTGCAAGCGCCATGGCTGGGACTGACGGCGTTCTTTACCCTGGCGCTGATTCTTTCCCTGTTGGTATTTATCGGCGAGGCGTTGCGAGACGCGTTCGATCCACGCTCTTGAAAACAGCCATGAAGCGGGACCTTGAGATGAGCGACAACCTGATCGAAATCCGCGACCTGAACGTGGCCTTCAACGACCAAACCGTGGTGCGCAACCTGTGCCTGGACATCCGCCCCGGCGAGTGCCTGGCGCTGGTGGGCGAGTCGGGCTCGGGCAAGTCGGTGACCGCACACTCGATCCTGCAATTGCTGCCCGAGAATGAAGCCCACACCAGCGGCAGCATTCGTTATCGCGGCCAGGAACTGGTGGGGGCCGACACCCAGGCCCTGCGGGAGCTGCGCGGCAATCGGATCGCGATGATCTTCCAGGAGCCAATGACGTCGCTGAACCCACTGCACAGCGTCGAAAAGCAGATCGGTGAAACGCTGATGCTGCACAAGGGCCTGGGGGGTAAAGCGGCGCGCCAACGCATTCTGGAACTGCTGGCCCTGGTTGGCATTCAGAACCCTGTCGAGCGACTCAAGGCCTACCCCCATCAACTGTCCGGCGGTCAGCGACAGCGGGTCATCATCGCCATGGCGCTGGCCTGCGAGCCGGAACTGTTGATTGCCGACGAACCAACCACCGCATTGGACGTGACCGTGCAGCGCAAGATTCTGCTGCTGCTCAAGTCGCTGCAGCAACGGCTTGGCATGTCCATGTTATTGATCAGCCACGACCTGAACCTGGTGCGCAGCATCGCCCAGCGGGTGTGCGTGATGAAAGACGGCGAAATCGTCGAACAGGCGCCTTGCGAAACCCTCTTCAGCGCGCCGAAACACCCCTACAGCTGCGAGCTGCTGCACGCCGAACCGGAAGGCGAGGCCCTGCCCCGGGACGACCGCGAGGACGTGTTGCAGGTACAAGACCTGCACGTGAGCTTTCCCCTGGGGGGCGGGCTGTTCCGGCGCAAGGAATACCTGCACGCTGTGGACGGTATCAGCCTGAACATCCAACGCGGCAAGACCCTGGGCATCGTCGGCGAATCCGGCTCCGGCAAGTCCACCCTCGGCCAGGCGATCCTGCGGCTGATCGAGTCCGAAGGCAGCATTCGCTTCCAGGGCCAGGCCCTCGATCATCTGTCGCAGAAAGCGCTGCGGCCGTGGCGCAAGCAGATGCAGGTGGTGTTCCAGGACCCCTTCGGCAGCCTCAGCCCGCGCATGTCGGTGCAGCAGATCATCAGCGAGGGCCTGGAGGTCCACCAGCCTTCCAGCCCCGAACAGTGTGAAGCCCGAGTGATCCAGGCCCTCAAGGAGGTCGGCCTCGACCCTTCGACCCGTCATCGCTACCCCCACGAGTTCTCCGGCGGCCAGCGCCAGCGCATCGCCATTGCCCGGGCTCTGGTGCTCAAGCCAGCGTTGATTTTGCTGGACGAACCCACCTCGGCACTGGACCGCACCGTGCAGAAACAAGTCGTCGCCCTGCTCCGTCAGCTCCAGCAGAAGTACGACTTGACCTACCTGTTCATCAGCCACGACCTGGCAGTGATTCGCGCCCTGGCCCACGACATGATCGTGATCAAGGACGGTAAAGTGGTCGAGCAAGGCGCCAGCCATGACGTGTTCGACTCACCCCAGCATCCCTACACCCAGGAGCTGTTGGCGGCGGCGCATCCCGGGTAATCCGTCAGCTTGTCGGATTGCGTGCCATGACGATCCACGCCGCGCCGTCCATCATCACCGACCGCTCGCCAGGGAGGCCCGCGAAGGCAGCACGAACCGCGGCCCAGGCGCGGGCGCGGATGTCGTCGGGCTGATGAGCGAGCAGCAGCGACAATGGGCCGCCCTCGAACGCCATCTTCACCGCGTCGTCGATCGCCGCGTCCCGCGTCCCGCCCTCGCCGAACGGGATGGCAGCATCGAAGGGCGCGATAGCGATATCGGTGAAGCCGGCCGTCGTCAGGATGCGTGTCAGCCGCCCCCGGTCACCGAACGAGAACGGACCGGGCGCTTCGGGACCGGGCGGCGCGGGTAGCGGGACGATGTCCTTGATCGCGCCCATCGGCAGGCGCACCCAATCGTTCTCGGCCACGCCGCGCCAGCAGACGAAAGCGACCCGCCCGCCCGGCCGCAGCGCACGCCGCATATGGGCAAACGCCCCAGTCGGATCGTCGAAGAACATCACCCCGAAACGCGAGAACAGGATGTCGAACGCGCCCTCAGGCAGCTCGGCGCTGCTGGCGTCGGCTACCCGGAACTGGGCCGGCGTATCCTGTGGCGCCAGCGCACGCGCTCGGCCGATCAGCGGTTCGGATATGTCCACGCCCAGCACATGGCCGCCCGCGCCGACGCGGCCCGCCAGTTCCAGACTCGACGCGCCCGCGCCGCAACCGACGTCTAGCACGCGTTCCCCCGTAGCGGGGGCGGCGGCTTCGATCGCAGCCTGGCCGAACACCGCAAACATGGCGTCGAGCCGGGCCTGGTTGGCGGCCCAGTACTCACCGCTTTGGCCATTCCAGTCGGCGACTTGATAGGCATTTTGCTCTGTCATGACATCTCCTCGTCTTGATTCGTTCTTCAGGCCACGCAAAAGCCGGGGACGGCGACCTTCTGGAACAGGTGCGGGCTGGCTACAACGGATGACGGATATGCTGGAAGTTTCGCGAGGAACGCGGGATCAGTGAAGGCGGCGCGGACCGCCTCGGTAGATTCCCACACCACATAGTTCAGGTAAGTCGGGCTATCGCCGATCGCTCGATGTAATTGCATGGAAATGAAGCCCGGTTGCTTCGTTATGATCTCGGCAGCTGCCTTGAAAGCGTCCAGAAAGCCCGCTTCATCGGCGGGATCGACGACCATGAAGAGGTTGATAAGCACGAGAGGCGCGGCCGCGATACCGAGTTGGCGGTCAAACGGAAATTTCTCGTCTAGAGGTTTGAATGGTTTTATGGCGGGCATGGTGGCGCTCCTGTCTATTGTGCAATTGAAACTGGGGTGATCGATGCTGCTTGCCCTCAAACCAGCATCGACTGCTGGGCGGAGATGCCCGCCGTCGCGCCTTGCCATGATGCCGTGGTGACCGAGGGCATTCCGAGGCTGGCGAGGTCGCCGGCGGCGTAGATGCCGGGCACGCTGGTTTCGCGGCGCTCGTCGACCTTGAGGACGATGCCCTGGGGCGTATCGACCGTGGCGAGGCCCAGCGATTCATGCAGGCGTGCGGACGGCTTGTTGCGCGGATGCGCGAAAAGGATGTCGACCGCAACAGAGGGACCGACGTCGAGCCTGACGGTGGCGTTATGGCTCTCGTCATGGTCGATTTCGGTGATCCGGCCATCGACGACAGGGATGCCGCGGCGCGCCAGATCGGTCTGGATGTCGGGTGGAATGTCGTGACCGTTGGCGAATACCGTCAATGTGTCGGTCCAGTCGTGGTACAGCCTGACGTAGTTGTGCGACGGCGGGCCGGACCAGACGAGGCCCCAATGCCGGCCGGCAACTTCAAAGCCGTCGCAATAGGGACAAGGCACGATGGAGGTTCCCCAGCCTTCGGCAAAACCGGGAAGTTCAGGCATCTGGTCGGCGACGCCATAGCTCAGGATCAGGCGGCGCGCCCTGAGGCTTTCGCCCTCGCCCGTGAGAACGGAGAAATCGTCGATGGCGCCGGAGACGCTCTCGGCCCGGGCAGTGACCAGCTGGATTGTGGGATAGCGCGCCAGCTGCTGCCGCGCCTCGGCCAGAATCTCCAGCGGTGGCTTGTGGTCGTGGCCGAGCAGGCCATGAGAGTGGTCGGCGAAGCGATTGCGCGGCAGGCCGGTATCGAGAACGGTGACCTTGCGGCGGGCACGGCCGAGCTGCAGGGCGGCGGCAAGCCCGGCAAAGCTGCCGCCGATGATGATGACGTCATTCATGATGATAGGCTCCGCGTATGGATGAAGGAAGATTGGCTTGCAGCTTTAAGATACTTTGAAGTACCGTAATTCAAGAATTAGAATACTGTCAAGTACTGGAATTTTTTATGACCGAAAACAACCAGACCCGGCGCGGCCGTCCCGCCAACGAGGCGCTTGGCCAAACGATAGTCGACGCCGCGGGCGAACTTTTTGCGGAATTGGGTTTTCAAGCGACGACAATGGACAAGGTCGCCCAGCGGGCGAAGATCTCCAAACTCAGCATCTATCGGCACTTCGAGAACAAGGAGGCGCTGTTCAGCGCGGCCATCGCAGCCCACTGCCAGCAGTTTGCGCCACAGACCCTTATTGAAGGCGTCGGCGGTTCGGCGGCAGATCAACTCATGGCGGTGGGAACATCCCTGCTTCGCACGTTGTTGAGCCCGGATGTGCGCAGTGTCGAAGCCATGATCGTGGCCGCCAATACCAATCAAAAGTCGCTAAGCAAGCTCCATTACGAAGCCGGCCCCGCCTATGTCATCGCTCAGATCGAGGCCCTGTTGCGTCAGTTGCACGCGAAGGCGGTGCTGAACGTGCCCGATCCCCTGGGGTCCGCCCGCTTGTTTGCCGCGCTTTTCAAAGGATCCGATCTGCTGATGATCGCGCGCTTCGATGAGGCGAGAGCAGAGGACGACAACGAAATCGAATCCTATTGCCGGTCGGCCGTCGCCATGTTCATCGCCGCGCACGGTGGCGACGACAAACCCCTCCTCTCTGGAAATGCCCGATGAACCCCACCGAAAGCCTCAAGGATTACAAGCGCGTACGCACGCTGGCGATCCGTTCGTTGTTCGAGATCATCGAGCAGTCCAGCGAAGGCACGGTGATTGTCGACCGCGATGCGAATATCGTCTGGATGAACGAACGCTATGCCCGGCGCTTCGGCCTGAACTCGGCGCAGGAAGCCATCGGTCGCGCATGCGAGAGCGTGATCCCCGGCAGCCTGTTGCGGGAAGTGGTGCGTACCGGGCGGCCGATCCTGCTGGACATGCAGGACACACCCAAGGAACCGCTGGTGGTGATGCGCCTGCCGATCCATGACAGCGCGGGGGCGGTGATCGGTGCCATCGGTTTTGCCTTGTTCGATGAGTTGCGCAGCCTGTCGCCGATGCTCAAGCGCTACCTGAGCATGCAGGAAGAACTGGCCTCCACTCGCTCGTTGTTGCGGGCACGACAAACCAAGTACAACTTCGCTCATTTCATTGGCACCAGCAACGCCGGACTGGAGGTCAAGCGGCGTGCCCGGCGCAGCGCCAGCGCCGATTCGCCAGTGTTGCTGCTCGGCGAAACCGGCACCGGCAAGGAGCTGCTGGCCCAGGCCATCCACAGCGCTTCGCCCCGGGCGCACAAGGCGTTCGTCAGCATCAACAGCGCGGCGATTCCTGAATCGCTGCTGGAAGCCGAGTTCTTCGGTACCGCTCCAGGGGCCTTCACCGGTGCCGATCGCAAGGGCCGCGCCGGTAAACTGCAGATTGCCCAGGGCGGCACACTGTTCCTCGATGAGATCGGCGACATGCCGTTGCCGCTGCAAAGCAAACTGCTGCGGGTGCTCCAGGAAAAGGAATACGAACCAGTGGGTTCCAACGAGGTGCTGCAAAGCGATGTGCGAGTGATCGCCGCCACGTCCATGGATTTGGAAGCGGCCATCAAGCGCGGGGAGTTTCGCGCCGACTTGTATTACCGCCTCAACGTGCTGCCGATCCAGGTCCCACCGCTGCGCGAACGCCTGGATGACCTGCCCGCCCTGAGCGAGGCGATCCTCGAAGAACTGCGCAGCCAGCATGAACTGAACCGCGATGCACTGGACCTGCTGAGCCAACACGCCTGGCCGGGCAACATCCGCGAACTGCGCAACGTATTGGAACGGGCCGCGTTGCTCAGTGATGACCTGGTGCTCACGGCGGCGGACATCCGTGCGGCCATCGGCACGTTCACACCGGTCACCCGCACGGCGAGCCCGAGCCTTGAGCCGCTGCCCCATGAAACCTTTAGCCAGGCCCGGGCGCGATTCGACCGGCACCTGATCGAAACCACCCTCGCGCAATGCGGGGGCAAGGTAGTCGAAGCGGCTGAGCGGTTGGGGCTGGGCCGGTCGACGCTGTACAAGAAAATGGTGGCGTTGGGGATTGCATAGTCTCAATAAAGAGACTTTATTCTCAAAACATAGACTACCGGTTTTGGAGCGCTTTGCGCTCTATCGCGAGCAAGCTCGCTCCCACAGTGGACGGCGTCATCCCAATAAACACGGTCAACCTGTGGGAGCGAGCTTGCTCGCGATGAGACCAGCACAGCCCACAAAATCTCAAAACAGAGACAAAACTCCAAACCTGCTCGGCGAAATTTCATAATTTCCTTATATTTCATAAAGTTACCAACCTGGCACAGAACTCGCTAAAGCCTCTCCCACAGCTTCATCACAACAATAACAATCCAGGAGACACACCATGAGTGTGATCATTGCCTTGGCAGCCCTCGCGCTGCTGATGGTCGCCGCCTACCGTGGCTACAGCGTTATCCTCTTTGCCCCCATCGCCGCCCTCGGCGCCGTCCTGCTCACCGACCCTTCCGCCGTCGCCCCTGCGTTCACCGGGGTGTTCATGGAGAAAATGGTCGGCTTCATCAAACTGTATTTCCCGGTGTTCCTGCTCGGCGCGGTGTTCGGCAAGCTGATCGAGTTGTCGGGCTTCTCCCGCTCCATCGTTGCCGCGGCGATTCGCTTGCTGGGGACGCGCCAGGCTATGTTGGTGATCGTGCTGGTTTGCGCCCTACTGACCTATGGCGGCGTGTCGCTGTTTGTGGTGGTGTTCGCGGTCTACCCGTTTGCCGCCGAGATGTTCCGCCAGAGCAATATTCCCAAGCGCTTGATCCCGGCCACCATCGCCCTGGGTGCGTTCTCGTTCACCATGGACGCCCTGCCCGGTACGCCGCAAATCCAGAACATCATCCCCAGTACCTTCTTCAACACCACGGCCTGGGCCGCGCCGTGGCTGGGCGTGATCGGTACGATCTTTGTGTTCAGCCTCGGCATGCTGTTTTTGCAGCGCCAGCGCAACAAGGCCCAGCGCGTGGGTGAAGGCTACGGCACCGAACTGCGCAACGAGCCGGAAACCGCCGAAGACATCAAGCTGCCCAACCCCTGGATCGCTGTTTCGCCGCTGCTGGCGGTGGGGATCATGAACCTGCTGTTCACCCAGTGGATCCCCCAGTGGTATGGCAAGACCCATAGCCTGGCACTGCCGGGCATGGCGACACCGGTGACCAGTGACATCGCCAAGCTCACCGCGATCTGGGCCGTGCAGGCGGCGTTGCTGGTGGGCATCATCATGGTCCTGCTGTTCGGCTTCCGGGCCATTCGCAGCAAATTGGCCGAAGGCAGCAAGAGCGCGGTGGGTGGTGCATTGCTGGCAGCGATGAACACCGCTTCGGAATACGGCTTCGGCGCGGTAATCGCCTCGCTGCCGGGCTTCCTGGTACTGGCCGACTGGCTCAAGAACATTCCCAACCCTCTGGTCAACGAAGCCGTGACCGTCACGCTGCTGGCGGGCATCACCGGCTCCGCGTCGGGCGGCATGAGCATCGCCCTGGCGGCGATGTCCGAAAGCTTCATCAGCGCCGCCCACGCCGCGAACATTCCCCTGGAAGTGCTGCACCGCGTCGCCGCCATGGCCAGCGGCGGCATGGACACCCTGCCCCACAACGGCGCGGTGATCACCTTGCTGGCCGTCACCGGGCTGACCCACCGGGAAGCCTACAAAGACATTTTCTGCATTACGCTGATCAAGACCCTCGCGGTGTTCTTCGTGATCGGTGTGTTCTACGCCACTGGCATTGTGTGAGGTTCCTATGACAACTCCTCTTTCGGGCAAGACCGCCCTGGTCACCGGCTCTACCAGCGGCATCGGCCTGGGCATCGCCTTGAGCCTGGCCAAGGCCGGTGCCGACCTGATCCTCAACGGCTTCGGCGATGCCTCGACGGTGATCGCCGAGGTGAAACAGTTCGGCGGCAAGGTCGGCCATCATCCCGCCGATGTCAGCGACCCGGCGCAGATCGCCGACATGCTCGCCTACGCCGAGCGCGAGTTCGGCGGCGTGGACATCCTGGTGAACAACGCCGGGATCCAGCACGTGGCCGCCGTGGAAGATTTCCCGGTGGAGCGCTGGGACTCGATCATCGCCATCAACCTGTCCTCGGTGTTCCACGCCACCCGCCTGAGCCTGCCGGGCATGCGCGCCAAGGGCTGGGGTCGGGTCATCAACGTCGCCTCGGTGCATGGCCAGGTCGGCTCGGTGGGCAAGGCCGCGTATGTCGCGGCCAAGCATGGAGTGATCGGCCTGACCAAAGTGGTCGGCCTGGAAACCGCCACCAGCAATGTGACGTGCAATGCCATTTGCCCCGGCTGGGTGCTGACGCCACTGGTGCAAAAGCAGATCGACGACCGCATTGCCACAGGTGTCGATCCGCAGCAGGCGCAGCATGATCTGCTGGCCGAGAAACAGCCATCCCTGGAGTTCGTCACCCCGCCGCAACTGGGGGAGTTGGTGCTGTTCCTGTGCAGCGAAGCCGGCAGCCAGGTGCGGGGCGCGGCTTGGAATATTGATGGTGGGTGGTTGGCTCAGTAACACCGCCCTACTCTGGCGGACGCGCCTTGTGTGGCGAGGGAGCTTGCTCCCGCTCGGCTGCGCAGCGGCCGCCTATTGGGACTGCTACGCCGTCCAGCGGGAGCAAGCTCCCTCGCCACAAGAAGCACCTTGTGCTGCAATGCTTGTAAGCCCCATAAAAACAAGAGGCCCTCCCATGTCCGACATCCTCTGGCAACCCAGCCCCGAACGCATCGCCCAGTCGCGCATGAACGCCTTTCGCCGGTTCGTCAACGCACGGCATCACCTGCAACTGAGCGACTATCCGGCCCTGCACGCCTGGAGCATCGACCAGCGCGTAGCTTTCTGGCAGGCCATCGTCGACTTTTTCGAGATCCACTTTCACCAAGCACCCAGCGAGGTCCTGGTGGAAGGCCCGCAGATGCCCAGCGCCCAGTGGTTCCCGGGGGCGACCCTGAACTTCGCCGAACACCTGTTGCGCCGCCGCGACGAAGCCGTGGCGGTGGTCGCCATCGATGAAAACGGCGGCCAGGAACAACTGACCTGGGCCGAGCTCGCCGCCCACGTTGCCGGCCTGCAAAAAAGCCTGCAAGCCGCTGGCGTCAGCCAGGGCGACCGGGTGGCCGCGTGCATGCCCAACACCTGGCAGACGCTGGTGGGTATGCTCGCCACCACCAGCCTGGGGGCCATCTGGTCGTGCTCGTCGCCGGACTTCGGCACCCAGGGCGTCATCGACCGCTTCGGCCAGATCGAGCCCAAGGTGCTGATCACCTGCGCCGGTTACCGCTACGCCGGCAAGGTCATCGACCAGCGGGCCAAGGTCAATGAAATCCTCGAGCGGCTGCCGTCGTTGCAGCAGTTGATCGTGCTGCCCTATGCCCAGCCTGATGCACGTTCGGATGATTTCAGGACCCCAGCCAGCGTCGCGCTATGGGGTGACTTCTACCAAAGCGGCGGCGAACCGCAATTCATCGGTGTGCCCTTCGATCATCCGCTGTACATCCTCTACTCCAGCGGCACCACCGGCGTGCCGAAGTGCATCGTCCATGGCACCGGCGGCGTGTTGCTGCAACACGTCAAGGAACATGGCCTGCACGTCGACCTCGGCCCCGAGGATCGCTTGTTCTACTACACCACGTGCGGCTGGATGATGTGGAACTGGCTGGTGTCGGCCCTCGCCGTGGGCAGTGCGGTGGTGCTCTACGACGGCTCACCGTTTCATCCCGGCCCCGAGCGCCTGCTGGACCTGATCGACCAGCAGCGCATCAGCGTGTTTGGCACCAGTCCCAAATACCTCGCCGCCCTGGAAAGCCAGGGCCTGAAACCGCGACAAACCCATGACCTGGGCAGCCTGAAAACCCTCTTGTCCACCGGCTCGGCCCTGGCGCCCCACTGCTACGATTACGTGTACCGCGACTTCAAGGCCGACATTTGTTTGGCCTCGATGTCCGGCGGTACCGACATTGTGTCGTGCTTCGTCAACGGCAACCCGCTGGCACCAGTGCGCCGGGGCGAGATGCAAGGCAAGAGCCTGGGCATGGCGGTGCAGGTCTGGAATGAAGCCGGCCAAGCGGTCATCGGCGAGAAAGGCGAGCTGGTGTGCACCCGGCACTTCCCGGCGATGCCCATTGGCCTGTGGAACGATCCTCACCAGGAAAAGCTCCGTGCCTCCTACTTCGCCCAGTTCCCCGGCGTGTGGGCCCAAGGTGATTACGCCGAAGAGCTGCCCCACGGCGGCCTGTTGATCCATGGACGCTCCGACGCCGTGCTCAACCCCGGTGGCGTGCGCATCGGCACAGCGGAAATCTATCGGCAGGTGGAGAAGGTCGAGCAGGTGCTGGACAGCGTCGCCATCGGCCAGCAATGGCAGGGCGATGTGCGGGTGGTGCTGTTCGTGCGTCTACGCGAGGGCGTGACGCTGGACGAGGCGTTGGCGCAGCAAATCCGCCAGGTCATCCGCGCCAACACCACTCCACGGCATGTACCGGCAAAGATCCTGGCGGTCAGCGATATTCCGCGGACCATCAGCGGCAAGGTGGTCGAGTTGGCGGTGCGCAACGTGGTGCATGGCGAAGGGGTGAAAAACACTGATGCGCTGGCCAATCCGGAAGCGTTGGAGCAGTTTCGGGATCGGCCGGAGCTGGCTACCTGACGCTGGCTATCTGTTGGCCATGAGGGCCTCTTCGCGAGCAAGCTCGCTCCCACAAGGGGTCGGCTGTGAACACAGAAATTGCAGTCACCCTAGAACCCTGTGGGAGCGAGCTTGCTCGCGATGAACGATAACGCGGTCTGACTTTGAATGATCAATCCACCAACCCCCACTCCCCCGCCGCCGGGTCAGGTGGAGGCGCCGCGCCCGACTCGGCATGCAACTTCAAACGCAAGCGCAAGTTGTTCGCCGAGTCGGCGTTTTTCAAGGCTTCTTCCTCGTCGATCGCCCCCTCTACCACCAGGTTGAACAAGGCCTGGTCGAAGCTTTGCATGCCCAGCTCCTCTGACTTTTCCATAATCCCCTTGAGTTCGCCGAGCTCGTTGCGCCGGATCAAATCGGCCACCGTGGGCGAGCCCAGCATGACCTCCACCGCCGCCCGGCGCTGGCCGGTACGGGTGCGCACCAGGCGCTGGGAGACAAAGGCCTTGAGGTTGTTGCCCAGGTCATTGAGCAACTGCGGCCGGCGCTCTTCCGGGAAGAAGTTGATCACCCGATCCAGGGCCTGGTTGGCGTTATGGGCATGCAGCGTGGAAATCACCAGGTGCCCGGTGTCGGCGAAGGACAGCGCGTGTTCCATGGTTTCGCGATCACGGATCTCGCCGATCAGCACCACGTCCGGCGCCTGGCGCAAGGTGTTCTTCAAGGCGGCATGAAAACTGCGGGTGTCGACACCGACTTCCCGCTGATTGATGATTGATTTCTTGTGCCGATGGATATACTCCACCGGGTCTTCGATGGTGATGATGTGGCCGCTGCTGTTGCGATTGCGGTAATCGATCAGTGCCGCCAGGGACGTCGACTTGCCCGAGCCTGTCGCGCCAACGAACAGCATCAGCCCCTGTTTCTGCATAATGGTGTCCAGCAATACCCGCGGCAGCTTCAGGTCTTCGAAGCGCGGAATGTCCAGCTTGACGTTGCGTATCACCATGGACACGTCGTTGCGCTGCTTGAAAATATTCACCCGGAACCGCCCGACACCGGCCATGGAGATCGCCAGGTTCATTTCCAGTTCCCGATCGAACTCAAGGCGCTGTTCGGCGTCCATCAAAGACTCGGCGAGCCCGGCAATGTCGCCGACCTTGAATGCCTGGTTACCCAAGGGCTTGAGCACGCCCTCGAAACGCGCGCACGGTGGCGCGCCGGTGGACATGTAGAGGTCGGAGCCATCCTGGCTCGCCAGGATTCGCAACAAGGGATCGATTTCCATGGACTGAAACTTCCGCGAGACATCAATTGAAACAAGCTGACCTGAGCATGAAACCTTTCAGACCAACCCGCGCATACCTGCTTCAGAGGATAGTAGACGCCGAGGCAGTGACACGACTTCCAGGGGGCCACTATGAACGCAACACCCTCCGGCAGCGACATACAGCACCTGATTGCCCGATTGGACTGGGCCTCCAGCCCGCTGGGCGCTGCCGAAACCTGGCCGCAAAGCCTGCGCACCGCCGTGGACATCGTGCTCCACTCGCCGATGCCGATGGCCTTGCTGTGGGGCCCCCAACTGATCCATTTCTACAACGACGCCTTTGCCCGATTGGCCGGCGACAAGCATCCGCAGGCGTTTGGTCAGCCGACCCACACAGCCTGGCCCGAACTCAGGGACACCAGCGCACCGATTTATCGCAGCGTGTTGCAAGGCCGCACGCACAGCAGCCGCGATCAACAATGGCGCCTGCCCTTCGCCGGCCGCCTCTGCGACCTGTGGCTCGACCTCACCTACAGCCCCGTGCACGACGAAAGCGGTAGCGTCGCCGGCATCCTGGTCACTGCCCTGGAAACCAGCGAGCGGCGCCGACTCGCCCTGGAGTTCGAACGGCGCTCCGAGGCCAGCCTCAAGGCCCAGCACGAAAGCGAAGAGCGCCTGCAACTGGCCCTGGCCGCCACGGATGCGTTGGGCACCTGGGATTGGGACATCAGCGAAGACCGCTTCATTGCCGACGAGCATTTCGCCCTGCTGCATGGCGTCGATCCGAGCCTGTCGCGCCAGTTGCCCATCAGCGCCTATCTTGAGGGCGTGCACCCCGAAGACCGGGCGATGATCGCCCGCAGCATCAAGCACTGCATCACCCACGGCACCGAATATGCCGAGGAGTACCGTTTGCTGCAGCCCGACGGCGAGCTGCGCTGGGTGTTCGTGCGCGGGCGTTGCTACAAGGATCGCCATGGCCGGCCCAAGCGTTTTCTCGGCGCAGCCCTGGACCTGACCGAGCGCAAGCACACCGAGCAGGCCTTGCGCCAGAGCCAGACCGAGCTGCAACTGATCATCAATGCCATGCCGATCCTCATCAGTTATGTGGATCGCGAAGAGCGTTTCCGGCTGAACAACAGCGCCTACCTGGACTGGTACGGCCTGACGCCTGAGGAACTCTATGGCAAGACCGTCCGCGAAGTGCTCGGCGAGCAGGCCTACGCGGCTCGCGCCGAACAGATCGCCGGCGCCCTGGCCGGCAAGCCCTGCAGCTTCGCCGTGCAGTCGGATCATCGCGACGGTCGCCCACGCCATGCACTGATCAACTACCTGCCCCGCCACGGGTCGGACGGTGCGGTGAACGGTTTCTATATCTTTGTGATCGACGAAACCGAACGCAAGAAAACCGAGGAAGCCCTGCGTAACCTCAACGAAACCCTGGAAGAGCGAGTCATCGCCCGTACCCAGCAACTGGCCGAAGCCAACCAACGGTTGCAAAGCGAGATGTTCGAACGCGAGCGCGCCGAAGAAGCCCTGCGCCATGCCCAGAAAATGGAAGCCGTGGGCCAGCTCACAGGCGGCATTGCCCATGACTTCAACAACATGCTCACGGGCATTCTCGGCAGCCTCGATCTGATCCAGCGCTACATCGCCAACGGTCGCGCCGCCGAGATAGGTCGCTTCACCGAAGCAGCGGTGTCCTCGGCCAATCGCGCCGCCGCCCTCACCCATCGACTGCTGGCATTCTCCCGACGCCAGTCGTTGGACCGCAAACCCATGGACCCCAATCAGCTGGTGCACTCACTCGAAGATTTGCTGAGCCGCACCACCGGCGATCACATCGTGCTGCGGCTGCAACTGGCCGATGAGCTCTGGCCGGTGAGTACCGATGTCAGCCAGTTGGAAAACGCCTTGCTCAACCTGGTGATCAACGCCCGGGACGCCATGCCCGATGGTGGTGAACTGACCATCGAAACCGCCAATGTCTACCTCGACGGCAATGACATCAACACCCTGGAACCGGTGAAGGCCGGGGACTACGTGATGATTGCCGTCAGCGACAATGGCAGCGGCATGACGCCCTCCGTGCTGGCAAAGGCCTTCGATCCGTTCTTCACCACCAAGCCCATCGGCCAGGGCACCGGCCTGGGGCTCTCGATGATCTACGGGTTTGCCCAGCAGTCCGGTGGGCACCTCAACCTGGACAGTGTGCCAGGCCAGGGCACCCGGGTGCAGTTGTACCTGCCACGGCTGCACGTCGCGCCCACCGAACAGCCGGCGGCGTCAGTGGCTGTCGACGCGCCCGCGGCGATCGCCGGGGAAACCGTGTTGCTGGTGGAAGACGAACCGGCGGTGCGCATGCTGATACTCGATCTGCTGCATGCCCTGGGCTATACCGCCCTTCAAGCCCAGGATGCCAAGTCGGCCCTACCCCTGCTGGAGTCGGACCAGCGCATCGACTTGCTGGTAACCGACGTCGGTCTGCCGGGCATGAATGGCCGGCAACTGGCGGAGATCGCCCGCCAGCACCGGCCCGACCTGAAAGTGCTGTTCATGACCGGTTATGCGCAAAAAGCCGCCGAACGCCAGGGGTTCCTCGACCAGGGCATGGACCTGGTCGCCAAGCCTTTCACCCTCGATCTGCTGGCGACCAAGATTCGGACGATGATCAACCATGGCCCCTGACTTGAGGCATAATCCCCAGCCCGTTACGTTCAGGTCCGCGCTGCAATGAAAGCCCAAGCCCGCCATATCCTGGTGAAAACCGCCGAAGAAGCCGAACAGCTCAAGCAACGCATTGCCAAGGGCGAAGCCTTCGATGTGCTCGCCAAGAAGTACTCCACCTGCCCCTCCGGCAAACGCGGCGGCGACCTGGGTGAAGTGCGGCCGGGGCAAATGGTTGGCGCGATCGATGCAGTGATCTTCAAGAAGCCGCTGCGGGTGGTGCATGGGCCGATCAAGAGCAAGTTCGGCTATCACCTGGTGCAGGTGTTTTATCGGGATTGAAAAATGGTGGTGTGCTGCGAACACCATCCCTGTGGCGAGGGAGCTTGCTCCCGCTGGCCTGCGAAGCAGGCCCCAACAAACAGAAACGGCTGCTGCGCAGCCGAGCGGGAGCAAGCTCCCTCGCCACAGGACACATCCAACTTTCGGTATAGTCAGTCCTTGGGCATCAACGCCCCCGGCACCTGGATCACCCGGCTCGCCAACAAATGCCCCGCCTCGGCCGCCTCCTGCGGGCTGCCACCCAGCAAGCGGCTCGCCAGGTACGCAGCACTGAATGAATCTCCCGCCGCCGTTGTGTCCACCACGCGCTCGACCCGTTGAGCGGGAATTTCATAAGACACGCCATCGCAACGAATCAGACACGCCTCGGCGCCGCGCTTGAGCACCACTTCCGGCGTACCGAATTGCGCATAGGCGGCGAACACCGCCTCACTGTCGGCATAGCCGAACAGCGCCTGCTCGTCGTCCACCGTCAACAGCGCCAGTTCCACGTAAGGCAGAACGCTGCGATAGACCGCGCGGGCCGCTTCGACTGATGCCCAGAGCCTGGGTCGGTAGTTGTTGTCGAACACCACCTGAGCCCCGCGCCGGCGCGCTTCGATCAAGGTTTCGATGAGTTTGCCCCGGCCCTGTTCGCCGAGTACCGCCAGGGTCACGCCGCTGAAATACAGCACATCGTAATCCAGCAACGCAGCCAGGATCGGCCCGGCGGCCGGGGTGGTAAAGCAATCGCGCACCGCCGCCTCGTTGCGCCAGTACAAAAACCGCCGCTCCCCCGCCGCATCGGTCTGGATGCAATACAAACCCGGCAAGCGGCCGGGTAAACGCTGAACCCGTTCCAGGCCGATGTTTTCCGCTGCCCAGCTTTGGCACATGGCATCGCTGAAACTGTCGTCGCCCAGGGCGGTGACATAATCCACCGAGCCGCTGTCACCCAAGGCCCGGGCCAGGTACACCGCGGTGTTCAGGGTGTCGCCGCCGAAGCTTTGCAGCAGGCTGCCGTCGACGCGTTGTTGCAGTTCGATCATGCATTCGCCGATCAGGGCGATGCGGGGTTTTGGGTTGGGTGTACTCATAGATGATCCTGGGATTTCGGTGGTGTTTTACAGGCCGTCTTCGCGAGCAAGCTCGCTCCCACAGGGGGATTTTTGGCGAACACAAACTCTGTGTTCAGACCTGTCCAAATGTGGGAGCGAGCTTGCTCGCGATAGCCGCGACGCGGTCTTAAGCCCTAGAAACAAGTCTCCATGCTCTCCACCACCCGCAACCCCTCATCCACCAGGCACCCCACCCGCCATTTGTCGAACGTCAGGCACGGATGCGAAGTACCGAACGAAATAATATCCCCCACCCGCAACTCAACTCCCGGCGCCACGGTCATGAACGCATGCTGGTCCATCACCGCTGTCACCTTGCAGGTGCCCACGTCCTCACCCACCACCGAGTCCGAACCCGGTTTATAGCGCTTGAGCGGCACCGGCAAGCCGGCGTCGTAGGCGACGTCGCGCTTGCCCAGGGCGATCACCGCAAAGCCTGGTTCCGGCAGCGATTGCACATGGGCCCAGACTTCCAGGGCCGGACGCAGGCCTTCGTGCAGGTCGTTGCGCCGCTCCAGCACGCAGCACTGGGCCTCTTTGTAGATGCCGTGGTCATGGGCCACGTAACTGCCGGGACGCAGCACGCTGAGGAAACGCCCGTGGGCATTCCGGGCTTCGAAGGATTCGGCGATCAGGTCGTACCAGGCCGAACCCGAGGCGGTGATGATCGGCTTGTCGATGGCGAACGCGCCGCTGTCCTGCAACTGCACCGCCAGCCCCACCAAAGACGCTGCAAAGGCGCGGATGCCACTGATGGCGTGGTCACCATGGATCACCCCTTCGTAGCCTTCAATGCCGGTCAACGCCAGCGCCGGTTGCGCCCGGATCGCCTCGGCCAGGGCCAACACCTCGGCCTCGCTCCGGCAACCACAACGGCCACCGACTACGCCGTACTCGATCATCACGTTCAGCTTCATACCGCGCGAGGCGAAGAACGCTCCCAGGTCGGCGACGTTGTCCGGATGATCGACCATGCAATGGAATTCGAACGCCGGGTCGGCCAGCAGATCGGCGATCAGGGCCATGTTCGGCGTGCCCACCAGTTGGTTGGCCATCAGCACCCGGCGTACGCCGTGGGCGTAAGCGGCACGGGTCTGCACGGCAGTGGCGAGGGTCAGGCCCCAGGCACCGGCATCGAGTTGGCGGCGAAACAGCGCCGGGGTCATGCTGGTCTTGCCGTGGGGCGCCAGTTCGGCGCCACTGTCGGTGACGAACGCTTGCATCCAGCGAATGTTGTGCTCCAGCGCCGCGCGATGCAGCACCAGCGCCGGCAGGCTGACGTCCTTGAGCAGGTGGGCGCCGACGGCGGCCGCGCCCTTCTCTATGTCAGCATTGGAAATGGCAGAAGACATGTTCGAACTCCTCGCACGCGGCCGCTTGCAGCCGCGACTATCTATTCATTGATGCGCCGGGCCAGGTTGTTGGCGCTTTCGATCAGCACCCGGCGGTAGTCGGCGTAATTGTTCCTGGCATCGGCCCTTGGGGCGACAATGCACAGGGTCGCGATGGCCACGCCGCTGGGGTCTTTGACCGGGGCGGCGAAGCAATGGGTGAAGGTGTCGGCGACGCTGTCGAACGAGAAAAACCCGTCGAGGCCGGCCTGGCGGATTTCCTTGAGGAATTGCTCGAGGGGCAGGCGCTCACCGTCCGGCAGGATGAAGTCGTCGGGGTCAATCAAATCGACAATTTGCTGGTCACTCAAATGTGCCAGCAGCAGGCGACCGGACGCCGTCCAGGGAATCGGCGCGTTTTCGCCAATGTCCGATGAAATGCGGAAATGCCGCTCGCCCTCCTTCATCAACGCCACGGTGTATTTGCGCCCATTGAGCAGGCACATCTGTGCGGTTTCCCGGGTCTGGCTGACGATCTCCTGCAAGGCGTGGTCGGCCTCGCGACTCAGGTCGAAATGCCGCAGGTGTGCCTGCCCGAGAAAATACAACTGGCGGCCCAGGTAGACGTGACCTTCCTTGCCCACCGGTTCGAGGATGCGCCGCTCCAGCAGCGACGCCACCAGTTCATAGACCGTGGACTTGGGGCTGCCGATGCCGCTGGCAATATCGTTCGGGCGCAGCGGCTGGCCGATTTCCTTGAGGAAATCGAGAATATCGAACGCCCGATCCAGTCCCCGGGCCCGGCGTTTGATGGTGTCTTCGGTCATGTTTTCGGTTCCCAATCAGTTCGCCGCGAGTGTAACCAGACTGCAAGCTGACCACAGCTCCTTGTGGCGAGGGGATTTATCCCCGCTGGGCTGCGAAGCAGCCCCAACAAGCCAATGCGCTGTGCCAGGCAGGATCGCAATCAGCCTCACCAGGGCAGCTCTGCAGCCCAGCGGGGATAAATCCCCTCGCCACAGGTGATCACTTTTTCTTGTAGGCCACACAATCGATCTCGACCTTGCAATCGACCATCATGCTCGCCTGCACACAGGCCCGGGCCGGGGCGTGTTCAGGGCTGAAGTACTCGCTGAACACCTTGTTGAAACTCCAGAAATCCCGCGGATCATCCAACCACACGCCGCAGCGCACCACGTCCTTGAGCTCGTAACCGGCCTCTTCGAGAATCGCGATCAGGTTCTTCATGGTCTGGTGCGTCTGCTCAACGATGCCGCCGACAATGATCTCGCCGTTCACCGCCGGCACCTGACCGGACACATGCAACCAGCCATCGGCCTCCACGGCGCGGGCGAATGGCCGTGGCTGACCGCCGCCTGCGGAGCTGCCGGTGCCGTAGCGCGTAATGCTCATGGGTGTTTCTCCTTACTGAATAAAATTAAAAACGAGTGTTCTTGAGGAATTCCGCCAGCCGCGGCGACTGCGGCCGCTCGAACAACTCTTTCGGTGGCCCCTGCTCTTCGATGCGACCCTGGTTCATGAACACGATCTTGTCCGACACCTCGAAGGCAAAGCGCATTTCGTGGGTCACCAGCAGCATGGTCATGCCGTCTTCGGCCAGCCCCTTGATCACGTTCAGCACTTCGCCCACCAGCTCCGGGTCCAGGGCCGAGGTGACTTCGTCGAACAGCATCAGGCTGGGGTTCATGGCAATCGCCCGGGCAATCGCCACGCGCTGCTGCTGGCCGCCAGACAACTGACCGGGGAAGTGATTGCGCCGTTCCAGCAGGCCGACCCGCTCCAGCCATTTCTCGGCCAGGGCCACCGCTTCGTCCTTGGGCAGTTTTTTCACCTTGAGCAGACCCAGGGTGACGTTCTGCAACGCGGTCAAATGCGGGAACAGGTTGAATTGCTGGAAGGCCATGCCGGTCATGGCACGATGCCGGGCGATGACTTTTTCGGCGTGGCGCACGCGCTTGCCGTCGACGTCGTCATAGCCGATGGATTCGCCGTCGAGCATGATCTGCCCGCCCTGGAATTCTTCGAGCATGTTCACGCAGCGCAGCAGCGTGGTCTTGCCCGAACCGCTGGAGCCGATCAACGTGACCACATTGCCGCGCTGCATGCTCAGGTCCACGCCCTTGAGCACTTCCACCGGGCCGTATTGTTTGCGCAATCCGCGAATGTCCAGCAGCGGCTGGGTGTTGGAAGGAGTCGAAACGTCAGTCATGGCAAGGCCACCCGCTTTTCAATGTGCCGCCCGAGCAATTCGATGGCGTAATTGATGATGAAAAAGAGAAAACCAGCGAACAGGTAAAACTCCAGGGTCATGAAGGTCCTGGCGATGATCTGCTGGGTGCTGAGCAGCAGTTCGGCCACGCCGATCACCGACAGCAGCGTCGAGGCCTTGACGATCTCGGTGGAGGAATTGACCCAGGTCGGCAAGATCTGCCGCAACGCCTGGGGCAACAGCACATAGCCCAGCGACTGGTAGAACGTCAGGCCGATGGCCTGGCTCGCTTCCATCTGCCCACGGGGCAACGCCTGCAAGGCACCGCGCACGATCTCGGCCACGTGGGAGCCGCAGAACAGCGTCAGGCCCAGCACGCCGGCCTGGAACGCGCCGATCTGCCAACCCAGGGCCGGGGCCATGTAGAAGCAGGCCAGCACCAGCACGAACACCGGCGTGCCGCGAATCAGGTCGACGTAGAAGCGAAACGGCGCACGCATCCAGACCCGGCCGTAAGTCAGCACCAGCCCTGCGACCAAGCCGATCAACGTGCCCAACACAATTGCCAGCACCGAACACTGCACGCTGGTGAGAAAACCGGCCCACAAGGTGTCCCGGGCGACCCATAACTCATGCAACCAACTGGGGGATTCGTACATGGGACACTCCTAACGGCGGATCGCCAGGCGCTGCTCGAAATACCGCAGCAGCATGGCAATGAGGTAACAGGCCGCGACATACAGGGCCGTGGTCACCAACCAGGTTTCGATCACCCGGTAGCTCTCCACGTTGATCTTGCGGGCGTAATAGGTCAGCTCCGGCACGGCAATCGCCGCCGCCAGGGAGGTGTCCTTGAACAGCGAAATGAAGTTGTTCGACAGGGCCGGCAACACGTTGCGCAGCATCACCGGCACGGTAACGTAGGCCTTCACTTGCCACTCGCCCAGGCCGATGGCCAAGCCCGCCTCCCGCTGCCCCTTGTGAATGCTCAATAACCCACCGCGAAACACTTCGGTGAGGTAGGCCCCGGCATACAACGAGAGGGTGATGACGAACGACGGCAGCTTATCCAGGCGAATGCCCAGGCTCGGCAAGGCGAAGTAAATCAACAGGATCAGCACCAGGATCGGCGTATTGCGGATCACCGTGACATACACCGACGCCAGCACCCGCAGGACCCGATGCTTGCTCAGCAGCGCGAACGCCATCGCCAGGCCGATCACGCAACCGATGGCGATCGACACCAGCGCCAGGGAAAGCCCCAGGCCGAGCCCCGCCAGCAAAGTGTCGAAATCGCGCCAGACGGCGGCAAAGTTCAACTGATAATTCATGGTCGGCAGTACCTTCGCCAGGGCGCCCTCAAGCGGCGCCCCGGGCTCACAGGGTCATTTGAATTCAACAGGGAAACCAATCGCCGGCGACGGCAGCTCGACGCCGAACCACTGCTTGAACGATGCGGCGTAGGTGGGGAATTCCACGCCGGTCATGGCTTCATGCAAGGTGGTGTTGACGAAGTTCAGCCAGTCCTGGTCGCCGCGCTTGACCGCGCAGGCATAGGTTTGCGGGCTCCAGGCGTAGGCCGGGCTGCGATAACGGCCGGGGTTCTGCACCATCAAGTACTTGACCGAGGATTGGTCAGTGGCGGCAGCATCGGCGCGACCGGAGTTCACCGCCTGGTACATCAGGTCGACGCTGTCGTACTGGTCGACCTTGGCCTTGGGCAATGCCTGGTGCACCAACTCTTCAGCGTAGACGTTTTGCAGCACCGCCACGGTGACGCCGTCGCCGCCGGCCTTGAGGTCTTCGATTTCCTTGTACTTGCTGTTGGCCGGCAGCAGCAGGCCCACCCCTTCGCGGTAGTACGGCAGGGTGAACGCCACTTGCTGGGCGCGGCTGGCGGTGACGGTGATGAACTGGCAGCTCATGTCGACCTTGTCGGTCAGCAGGTTGGGAATCCGCGCATCGGACGACTGCACCACGAACTCGACCTTCTCCGGGTCATTGAACAGGCCCTTGGCGACCATTCGTGCGATGTCGATATCAAAACCCTGCAACTTGCCATCCGCTCCCTGGAAGTGCCACGGCGCATTGGTGCTGCCCGTGCCCACGATCAATTTCCCACGTTGCAGCACGCTGTCCAGCTTGCTGTCGGCCGCCTGGGCGACCCCCACGGCAGCCACCGTGGCCGCGAAGAGAAAAACACATGTTTTGAACAAGGAAGGTCGGCGTTGCATGGCAAGCACTCCAGGATGAGTTTATTCCGCTATACCGGAACATGGTATGTAACAACGGAATAGACAGCAGAAAGTGTGCCACAGGATTGATGCCCACGGGTCAGGAAAATGGAAAGTCAAGGAAATCAGGGAGATGGGAAAACAGACCCGCGGACGCCGGCGCTCGCATGTGAATGCTGTTGCTACCGTTAGCTACGACGCACGGGTAATAAGGCCCCAAACCGGGTACTCGCGCACCGAAACGGAGCCACTCTGGAGTTGTAGATGGATACTGTGGGAGCGAGCTTGCTCGCGATAGCCGTAGATCAGTCAATGTTGATGTTGAATGACCCGACGCTATCGCGAGCAAGCTCGCTCCCACCATTGTTCGGCGGTGTGCCTGGTCTATTTGCGCTTGTAGCTCTTGCTGCCGCCAGGCGTGAGGCAATAGACCCCACCCCGGGGGCCGACGCAGTAATTGCCACTCCCGCATTGGCAACCGTCGGCGGACTTGAGCAACGACTGCGGCCGAGCCTCGTTCCGAAGCCCCAGCACAGCGGAACAGGACTTCTTCGAAGCACTGATTGAGCCGTCATTGCAGAGGAAGGTATCTCCGTCACACCCGGCGATCCCGCCCTTGCGCCCGGAACACGGTTGATTGGCGGCAAGGGCCGAAGTGCCCAGGGCCAACAACAGGATCGCGACACAGGTGCGAACTAAAGCGGACGTTCCGTGACACAGTTTCATGGCAGCTTCCTGGCTGATAGATGGCCCTACGATATCATCGGATCATCTGCTGCGCCTAACGCCCGCAAAACCTCACCCTGGACAACATCCGCAAATCCCCCTCGCGGTAATAGTCATCGCTCCAACTGTCATCCACCGCCAGCGGCTTGACCTGCTTGAGCGCGAGTTTTTTCGCGAAGTAGCGGAAGCGGTAGTGCTCATAGAAACGCAGCAATTCCAATCCGTAGCGGTCGGCCAGGTGGGTGTCGCCCTGGATGATCAGGTAGTTCTCGTCGTTGCCGCTGCTGGCGGCGGCGCTCAGGTTGTGGCTGCCGCTGATGATGGTTGGCGTGTCGCTGGTGAAGTCGGTGACGATGGCCTTGGTGTGGACCAGCAGGTTGCCCTTCTGGCCTTTCATGGTTTCCTTGAGCCAGCCTTCCAGGCCGGTGTTGAGCAGTGCGGTGGCGGCGAATTCGGCGGTGCGGTCGGCATGGAAGCCGGTGATGCGGCTCTTGGTGTTTTGCAGGCCGTAACGCAGCACGTCGTCATTGGGTTGGCCGAGCACGGCATCCAGAATCCGGTCGGGCAAGACGAATGCGGTGACGAACAACAGATCTTTTCGAGCCGCATTGATGATGTCGACGAAGCGGTCCAGGTCGCCCTCTCCCGTGCGTGGCGAAAAACCGATGAACAACGGTTCTTCCGGGACCATGGGATTGTTCTGATTGACCCACTCACGGGTGGTCCCGACGTCCTGCGGTACGGCCCAGATCTGCTCGAACACCTGGCGATAGCTGTCGCTCACCCGCGGATCGTCCAGCACGTGGACGACGTTGGCCTGGCGGTAGACGCCGTTGGCGGTGAAGTTGGTACTGCCGCAGAGCACCGCCTCCGGTTGTAACGCACCGCTGCCATCGACCTTGCTCAACACAATGAACTTGTCGTGGAAAATATTGTGGGTGACCCGCCCGCGCTTGTTGGCCGCCGGAATTTTTTCGAGGTTGGCTTCGTTGCGCAGCGTGGTGTCGTCGCCTGGCTCGGCATGGTAAAGCACGCGAACCTGGGCGCCGCGCGCATGAGCGGCGTTGACCGCGTCGACGATCGCCGGCAATTCGTATTCATAGATGGCGACGTCCAGGGCCCAGCTGGCATCCAGCGCCCGGTCGATGAAACCGGTCAAGCGCCCCAGCAAGCCATTTTCCAACCAACGGCGCGGGGCATCGGGCCAGTCATCGATGGACAGGTTTTTGTTGGCGCTAATCAACGCGTCCACTTCGGGAAACTTGCGCTGGAACGCCTGGCTGGCGGCCACGGCCCGATTGAATATCACTCGCTGGTTGGTTGGCTGACCGTCGTCGCTGGTGACCGTGACTGCCAGGGATTCCCCCAGCTGCGGCGCGTCGGGGCTGCCATAGGCCAGGTGCACGCGGTAATGGATCGTCACGCCAGGGTTGACGGCGTAGTCGGCCCAACGAAATTTCTGCAACGGTGCCTTGTCACTGGGGGTGGCATGGAACTGGGGAAACGTGTGGGCCTTGTCGGGGAAGGTCAGGCTGTTGAACAGGAACAACCAGGGTTTGTCGCCCTGCTGCTTCTCGATGGCAAAGCCCAGCAACCCCTTGCGCCGGGGTTCGGCCAGGTCCATGGCAAGCAGCACGCCGTTGGTACCGGCATAGGCCTTGACCCGAAAATCGTCCTGGGGGTTGGTGACGAGTACGCGCATGGTTCACTCCTGTGACGGGCTGCCTGAGCATAGTGCAGTGATGCGGGTCAGGTGGGCAGGTCATTGGAACCGAGGGGATGCCATCGCGAGCAAGCTCGCTCCCACAGGGGGCCGGGGTATTCATCATTCATGTGTTCACAACAAAACCCGTGTGGGAGCGAGCTTGCTCGCGATGGGGCCCTGACAGTCACAGAGCCTCTCAATCAGCCTCATCGATATGCCGATACTCAGCCCCCAACCGCCCCGCCAACTGCCGGGCCCGGCCCAGGCGGATCGGGCCGCGTTCGATGTCGATCAACAGGCACGGGCACTCCAGGAATGGCAGTGACAGACCCTCTTTGACACGCCCATCGGTCATCACCAACACCCGCTGTTGCTCCGCCGGGAAGCGCTTGCGCCGGGCCGTCAACCAGCGGCCGGCCTCGTTCAGCGCCGCCAGCAACGGTGTACCGCCGCCGGCGCCGAGTCCATCGAGCCAATCCCGCAGCCCGGCTGAGGCCTTGAGCCCTTGCACCTGCCAAGTCGGGACGGTGCCGCTGGCGGTCAACAGCGCCAAACGGGCCCGTTGCCGGTAGGCGTCGTCGAACAGTTGCGCCAACAAACCTTTGCCGTCACTCAAGGCGCGATGCCGACGGGTCGAGGCCGAAGCATCGACGACGACCAGCCACAGCTCATGGAACGAGCGCTGGCGGCTGTGAAAACGCAGGTCTTCATGCCGGCGGGGACGACCATTGAGCAAGGTACCCGGCCAGTTCACCGCACCGCTGGCCGCCGCTTTGCTCCGGCCCTGGCGTCCCTGCTCCAATTGTCCTGCACGGGGTCTGGCATTCGCCCCCGCCGTTGAACGAGGGCGAATGCCTAGGGCTTTTTTGGCCAGCTCGGCACGTCACGCCGGGCACCGGTCGGCTGTGCCCGGGCCGGCAGGTCACCCCATTGGCCTTGGCCTTCGTTGGGCTTGGCCGTTTCATTCGCAGCCGTTTGCGGCGCCTGGGACGACGCAGGTGCCGAGTGCCCGTGTCGCCGATGGCGCAAGGCAAACTCGGCGACCGCATCAATGTCTTCATCGGCAATCGCATCCGCTCCGCGCCAGGCGGCATGGGCCCGGGCCGCCCGCAGCCAGACCAGGTCGGCGCGCAAGCCATCGACCCCGGCGGCAAAGCAGCGCTCGGTGATTTGCGCTAGCGTCGCATCATCCAAGGCAATCCCGGCCAACCGATTGCGCGCCTGCTGGCAGCGTTCACGCAGCTGTTGCTGGGTCACCTCCCACTCCGCGCAGAACGCCGCCGGATCACTGTCGAAATCCAGCCGCCGACGAATGATCTGCCCGCGCTCAGCCGGTGCGGTGTGACCGTCGAGGGCCACGTTCAAACCGAAACGGTCGAGCAACTGCGGGCGCAGTTCGCCCTCTTCCGGGTTCATGGTGCCGATCAGCACAAAGCGCGCCGCATGCCGATGGGAAATACCGTCACGCTCGATCAGGTTGGTACCGCTGGCGGCCACGTCCAGCAGCAGGTCCACCAGATGATCGGGCAACAGGTTCACTTCATCGACGTACAACACGCCACCGTCGGCCTTGGCCAGCACGCCGGGAGAGAACTGCGCTCGCCCTTCCCCGAGGGCAACGTCCAGATCGAGGGTGCCCACCAAGCGTTCCTCGGTGGCACCCAAGGGCAAGGTGATGAACTGACCGCTGGCCAGCAGATCCGCCAGCCCCCGGGCCAAGGTGGACTTGGCCATGCCACGCGGGCCTTCTATCAACACGCCGCCGATTTTCGGATCGATCGCGGCCAGGCACAGGGCCAGTTTCAGGTCATCGGCGCCGACCACGGCGGAGAGGGGGAAATGGGGGGTGTGGGTCATGTTGCAGGCCTCATGAATGTGCGAGGTTCCCCTGTGGCGAGGGAGCTTGCTCCCGCTGGGGCGCGAAGCGGCCCCCAGAACCTGAGGTCCCAGTGCCCTTCCAGGAAGACGACTGCTGCGCAGCCGAGCGGGAGCAAGCTCCCTCGCCACAAGTGCGCGTCTGTAGTCCTCATTTCAACCCTCCTCCTCGATGTCCAACAACAAATTCTCCAACGCCTCGCGATACTCACCCGGCTCCTGCCACATCCCCCGCTGCTGCGCTTCGAGCATGCGCTCGGTCATGTCCCGCAGGGCGTCTGGGTTGTGCTGGCGGACGAAATCCCGGGTGTCCGGGTCGAGCAGGTAGGCATCAGCCAGCAAAGCGTACTGGTGATCGTCAATCAGCTGCGTGGTAGCGTCGAAGGCGAACAGGTTGTCCACCGTCGCCGCCAGTTCGAACGCGCCTTTATAGCCGTGACGCTTGACCCCGTCGATCCACTTCGGATTGGCCGCGCGGGAACGGATGACGCGGTTGAGTTCTTCTTTCAGCGTGCGGATCCTGGGCAGATCCGGCTGGCTGTGATCGCCATGATAGCTGGCCGCGGTTGCCCCGCTGAGGGTCTCCACCGCCGCCAGCATGCCGCCTTGGAATTGGTAGTAATCGTTGGAATCGAGCAGGTCGTGCTCGCGGTTGTCCTGGTTCTGCAACACCGCTTGCACCTGGCTCAGACGCCGAGAGAACTGTTCCCGGGCGGCGGTGCCTTCATCGCTGCCGCCGTAAGCGTAGCCACCCCAGTTCAGGTACACCTCGGCCAGGTCTTCGCGACTCTGCCACAGGCGACCGTCGACAGCGCCCTGCACGCCCGCGCCATAGGCTCCGGGCTTGGCGCCGAAGATCCGCCAGCCGGCCTGGCGTGCCGCCGCTTCTGGCTCCAGGCCCGACGCCAACAAGGCTTCGCGTTCGCCACGGACCTTGGCCGCCAAGGGGTTCATGTCGTCCGGCTCATCCAGGGCGGCGACGGCCTGCACCGCCGCATCGAACAGCCGGATCAGGTTGGCGAAGGCATCCCGGAAGAACCCGGAGACCCGCAGCGTGACATCGACCCGCGGCCGGTCCAGCAGGCTCAACGGCAGGATCTCGAAGTCATCGACCCGCTGGCTGCCCGTGGCCCACACCGGACGCACGCCCATCAGCGCCATGGCCTGGGCAATATCATCGCCGCCAGTGCGCATGGTGGCGGTGCCCCACACCGACAGGCCGAGCTGGCGCAGGTGATCGCCGTGGTCCTGCAAGTGCCGTTCAAGGATCAGGTTCGCCGATTGGAAACCGATGCGCCACGCCGTGGTGGTGGGTAGGTTGCGCACGTCCACCGAGAAGAAATTGCGCCCGGTGGGCAGCACGTCCAGACGTCCGCGACTCGGCGCACCGCTAGGGCCGGCCGGCACGAAGCGCCCGTTCAATGCATCGAGCAGGCCACGGATTTCCGCCGGCCCGCAGGCGTCCAGGCGCGGGCCACGACAGTGCGCAGGTTTTCGATGATGCTGCTCACCTCCTCCCAGCCCGGCGCGTCGAGCTGCTCGACCGTGCCGTCCAACGCCTGATCGATCAACTGGGCTGCGAACAGCTCCAGGCGCTCGCGCGTATCACCAGCGGTGCGCCAAGGCTCGTCGCTGACCCGACGCAAGGCCACGGGGCAATCACCCGCCCAAGACTCAGCCAGGGCGCAATCCAGCGGATCGAAGCCCAGCCCGAACGCCTTGGCCAGCGCCCGCAGCAGGCTCGACTGCGCGCCCTTGCCGTCGCCCCGAGGAATGCGCAACAGCGCCAGCAGGGTGTCGATGCGCAGACGACCGCTGGGCGATTCACCAAAAATGTGCAGGCCGTCGCGGATCTGCGACTCCTTCAAGTCGCACAAGTAAGTGTCCAGGCGCGGCAGCCAGAGGGCGGCGTCGGCGTCGCTGTCGAGGGCCGCGTCGAGTTGCAGCTCGCGGTCGATGTGCGTCTCGCGCACCAGGTTGAGGATGTCCCGTTGCAGTTCCCGGGCGCGGCGCGGATCGAGCAATTGCGCCTCGTAGTATTCGTCGGCCAGCAGCTCGAGGTTGCGCAGCGGTCCGTAGGTTTCGGCGCGGGTCAGCGGCGGCATCAAATGGTCGATGATCACCGCCTGGGTGCGACGCTTGGCCTGGGCGCCCTCGCCCGGATCGTTGACGATGAACGGATAGATGTTCGGCAGCGGCCCCAGCAGCGCGTCCGGCCAGCAGCTCTCCGACAGCCCGACGCCCTTGCCCGGCAGCCACTCAAGGTTGCCGTGCTTGCCGACGTGGATCACTCCGTGCACGCCGTAGGTGTTGCGCAACCAGAAATAAAACGCCAGGTACCCGTGGGGCGGCACTAGATCCGGGTCGTGGTACACCGCACTGGGATCGACTTGATAACCCCGGGCCGGCTGGATCCCGATAAACGTCAGGCCCAGGCGCAGGCCGGCGACCATCAGGCGACCGTCACGGAACATCGGATCGTTCTCGGGCGAGCCCCAGCGCTCCAGCACCGCTTGGCGATTGGCCTCGGGCAGCGCGTCGAACATGGCCTGGTAGGCATCGAGGGCCAGGCTCTGGTGACACGGACGCAGGTCGAGGCTGTCCAGATCGTTGCTGACTCCGCCGAGCAACTGCTGGATCAGCGCGGTGCCGCTCCCAGGCAAATCAGCCGGCAGTGGATAGCCCTCGGCCTGCATGGCCCGCAGGATGTTCAACGCCGCCGCCGGGGTGTCCAGGCCGACGCCGTTGCCGATGCGACCGTCCCGGGTCGGGTAGTTGGCGAGGATCAACGCCACACGTTTTTCTGCGTTGGGCAAACGCGCCAATGTTGTCCAGCTCCGGGCCAGCTCGGCGACGAAATCCATGCGCTCAGGCACGGCCCGATAGCAAACCACGTCGCTCTGGCTGCGCTCGCTGCGCCAGGCCAGGTCCTTGAAGCTGATGGGGCGGCTAATGATCCGCCCGTCCAGCTCCGGCAAGGCAATGTGCATCGCCAGGTCTCGCGGGCCCAGGCCCTGTTCGCTGGCGCGCCAGCCCGGTTCGTTGTCCTGGGCGCAGATCGCCTGGATCACCGGGATGTTGCGCCGGAACGGCCGCAGATGCGGCGCCTCAGGGCTGGATTGGGCGAAGCCGGTGGTGTTGAGGATCACCCCGGCTTCCACCCCATCCAGCCAGTCTTCGACCAGCGCCAGGCAACCGGGCTCCTTGAGGCTCGCCACGGCAATCGGCAGCGGATTGAGCCCCGCCGCTTGCAGGCGCTGGCAGAACACGTCGATGAACGCGGTGTTCGCCGCTTGCAAGTGGGAGCGATAGAACAGCACCGCCGCCACCGGTTGTCCGGCCTGCCAGTCGGCTTGCCAATCGTCGAGGCTGGCGTTGGTTTTTCCGGGATGGTAGATCGCCGTGCGCGGCAGGACTTGCGGCTCGGCCCAGGGATAATCGCGGCCGAACCATTGGCTGGCGAGGTTATGGAACAGGTCCAGGGCATTGCCCAGTCCGCCCTGGCGCAAAAACTGCCAGAGCCGGTCGCGGTCCTCGAAGGGCACGTTGCTCAGGTCGCTGAGCTCCGGGTCCGGACGATCGTCCCCGGGCACCAGAATCAGCTTCACCCCGCGCCCGGCCAGTTCCATCAGCCGTTCAATGCCATAGCGCCAATACCCGATGCCGCCGTGCAGCGACAACAGGATGACCTTGGCGTGACGCAGCACGTCTTCGAAGTACAGGTCCACCGAGGCGTGGTTCTGCACCTGCATCGGGTTGGCGAGGCGAAACTCGGGATAATCGCCCGGCAATTGCTTCGCCGCTTCGGCCAGGAGCGCCAGGCTGGAATCGCCGCTGCACAGAATCACCAGCTCGGCAGGGGTTTGCCCCAGGTCGGCAATGTTGTCATCCGACACGAAACCGCCGGGCTGGGTCCTGAGCAGGTGCATGGCTTAGGCGCTGAGAGCTGCGCGCAACTGCGCTTCAAGCAATGCGGCGTCCAGCGCCTGGCCGATCAGCACCAGACGGGTCACCCGCGCTTCATCGGCGCCCCACTGACGATCGAAATGCTTGTCGAAACGCGTGCCAACGCCTTGGATCAGCAAGCGCATCGGTTTGTTCGGGATCGCCGCGAAACCCTTGACCCGCAGCACGCCGTGCTGGACCACCAGTTGCGTCAGCGCGTCCAGCAGCAGGCTCTCGTCGGCCTGGGGCAGCTCGATGGAAATGGAATCGAAGGCGTCATGATCGTGGTCGTCATCGTCGCCGTCATGGTGGTGATCGTGATGGCTGTGGCGGCCGTCGATGTGCTCTTCGGAGCCGGCGCCCAGGCCTATGAGTACTTCCAGTGGCAGGCGACCGCTGCTGGCTTCGATGACCTTGACCGCCGGCGGCAGCTCTTCGGCCACTTCCAGGCGGACTTTCGCCAGGTCTTCAGGGCTGATCAGATCGGCTTTGTTGAGGATTACCAGGTCGGCGCTGGCCAACTGATCGGCGAACAGCTCGTGCAGCGGGGATTCGTGGTCCAGGTTCGGGTCGAGTTTGCGCTGGGCATCAACCTGATCCGGGAAGGCCGCGAAGGTGCCAGCGGCCACGGCCGGGCTGTCGACCACGGTGATCACCGCATCGACGGTGCAGGCGCTGCGGATTTCCGGCCACTGGAAAGCCTGGACCAGCGGCTTGGGCAGGGCCAGGCCGGAAGTTTCGATGAGGATGTGGTCGAGGTCGCCGCGCCGCGCCACCAGCTCGCGCATCACCGGGAAGAACTCTTCCTGCACCGTGCAGCACAGGCAGCCGTTGGCCAGTTCGTAGACGCGGCCGTTGGCTTCTTCTTCGGTGCAACCGATGGAGCACTGCTTGAGGATCTCGCCGTCGATACCCAGTTCGCCGAACTCGTTGACGATCACGGCGATGCGCCGGCCCTGGGCGTTGTCGAGCATGTGCCGCAGCAAGGTGGTTTTACCCGAGCCGAGGAAACCGGTGACGATGGTGACGGGGAGTTTGGCCAGTGTTTTCATCGGATGCCCTTTGGCAAGGTGGCGGGCAAACGGGACGACAACCGCTGGCACAGGTGCGCGCGGAAGATTTCGCCACCGGATCACCCCGCCCGGTTGTAGTGAAAAATCTGTCTCGAGGCAGGTCTCCTGGCTGACGGTGGGCCAGTCATTCGACTGGCAATCACTGCGCCTTCCCGTGCGCCCCGGAAAAAAGGGTATGCACAGTGGCCTTGCAGAAACATCACCGTTCACAGTTGCGGGGGCAGCCGCGGCTTGGACCGCGTTCCCTTCTTAGCTTCGGCGCAGGCCGAAGAACCTCGAAGGCGCAAGGCTACGCAGGGTGTGGGGGCGGGTCAATCTCCAGAGTTCTGCGGTGCATGCAGGGGCCTCATCGCGAGCCTGCCCGCGATGGGCACGACTCGATCTCGTCTGAGAACTCTCCAACTGACGCCCCAACCTCTCCCATGGCTGCCCGTAAGCCACACAAGGAGACAGGTATACTTTCTGGGCGTGCTTGCATCAAAACAATGGCAAAAATTACAAGCACCACCAATCTAACTGGTGGAAACAACTCAAACCCAGTCAATTTTTTAAGCAATAAAAAAATAGCCATCATTGTGAAAGCAACGACCAATCCCAACACCACATCCATGAGTCCTACACAAAGCTCACTCCAGCCCCCCATCTCACCTCCGATATAATCAGCCCGCGCCCCGATACAAAATAGTCAAAGACTTACTTCCATAAAAATCGCCAGCCCCTCAGCCACACAAAGGGACAGGTACATTATCTGAACATGCGCGCACCATGATAAAGACAAGTACCCATAGAACCAGAATTTTAGCGGGTTGCGAAAATTCAAACCCAATAACTCTCTTAAGCCATAAAAGCACACAAGTTATAACAAGAGTAGCCACCCTCCCCATACCAGGCCCGTGGCCAACACTCTACAAAACCCCTCCCAAAACGGCACCGCCCTAACCCCTTAAAAATTAATCAACCCCCTCAAAATCTTTACAAATCAAACTCCGCAACAGAAGGCCATATCCCGCGTTGAGGACACTCGCGATAGCACCCCACGAAATTCCGTGAGCCTTAGCGATGAACTTCCAACTGTGAATTCAAGTTAAGAAACTAGGCACCACCACCACCACCACCACCACCCCGACTAAAGTAACCGGTCGTCAAACCACCATAAAAACCCAACATCGCCCCACCGGCAGCTTGTGCAGTGGTGGTGGGCGTAAAAAAGCCAAGGCCCGCACCAACGACCATGGCTTGACCCGCTCCAGTCCAGGTAGCTGGCGAACCGCTTCCTGCCTGGGCTCCAACATATGCCGCACCAGCTGCAGCGGCGCCAGCGACTGCGCCCAATGGACCTACGGCCCCACTAACGATCTCAATTTCAGCCAATGTCAAATCACGCATTACCCCTCTCCTTTCATTGAATGATCAAGCTAAGTCAGTCAACTGGATAGTCACTTCCGTCCGACAAACTCAGACCTACATTTTCGTTTTTACCGTGTAGCTTTTTTGGTTTCCACACGGAGTGTAATCATTCCCTCTGCGCATCCAATGTACTTTACTGACACCCTCCTCCCGAAAAATATCCTTCAGCCTCGCTACAGCTTCTTTTGCGCCTCCCGAAGGAAAACAAAAATCAATAATCCAAGTCCTCCCACCTTCGTTCCATTCAGAAGGATGAAGTAAAAATTCCGGATCAGTGAGTAATCGCTCCTCAGCATCGGGCGCCAAGTACGCCCAAGTCACATACCCCATAGGCAACCCAGTACAAGCAAAGAAGAACACAATCTGCCTATGATCAATTGCAGGCGACAACCAGAAATCCAATGTAAGCATCCGAAAGGTGGAATAACGCCTACACATAAACATGACCATGCTGGCGAACCCTAAAAACTTTGCCTTTTCTTCAGTTGTAGAGGAGCGGCATTCCGTACGCAGATCAAACGTCATCTTCACTTAGATACCTCCTGACTGTTCTCCGTAGTTGTCGAGCAAAACGTCTCCACCCAAAAAATTTATGGTATGAATCACCTGATTCAACTGCCGTGACTTGAAGTGGATTAAATATCACTCAATGCTGGATGACTACCCTACATGTGTAGGGGTTAGGCGTGGCAGCACCTCGCCAATTGACGCCCTACCCCCGCCCATGCTCTCCTGTGCGCCTAGTTACGGGTGCCCTTCACAGGGTGAAACGGGAAACCGGTGAATCGTGTGCTTTACTCCAAAGCCACGTCAGTCCGGTGCTGCCCCCGCAACGGTAAGCGAGCGAAGCGTCTAAACCACTGTGTATGCCCTGCTACAAGGGCGCATGGGAAGGTGACGCTTGCAGGCAAGGCTCAGCCCCTGCCCCTCGCGAGCCCGGAGACCGGCCCATGACTCATGCATCAACAACCCGCGGTGGGCGGGCGCTGTTCGAACCTTGGCGAGCCTTCGTCTGGGGTTTCATTGCGCTCGATTCACCCGCTGACAAGACCAGAGGGAAGCGCCATGTCGACCATCAGCAGCACCGCCCGCACCGCCAGTAGCACCACCACCCTGAGCCAACGCCTGAGCGCCGCGATCTTCGCTTCGATCCTGGGTGCCGGCCTGGTCTATTTCGCCGGTTTCTCCCACATCGAAGCGGTCCACAACGCCGCCCACGATACCCGTCACAGCGCCGCATTCCCGTGCCATTGAGACCTGACGACATGATCAAGCGTATCGCCCAGACTGCCGGTTTCAGCGGACTGCTGGCCGCCCTGCTGCTGACCCTCCTGCAAAGTTTCTGGGTATCGCCGCTGATTCTGCAGGCCGAGACCTTTGAGAAGGCCCCGACCGCCGAAGTCCATGAACACGTCGACGGCGCTGCCCACACCCATGATGCCGAGGCCTGGGAGCCGGAAGACGGCTGGCAGCGCGTGCTGTCCACCACCGGCGGCAACCTGGTGGTTGCGGTGGGTTTCGCGCTGATGCTGGCGGGCCTGTACACCTTGCGTGCGCCGACTCGCACCTCCCAAGGCCTGCTCTGGGGGTTGGCCGGTTATGCCACCTTCGTCCTGGCGCCGACCCTTGGCCTGCCGCCGGAACTGCCCGGCACCGCAGCGGCCGACCTGGCCCAGCGGCAGATGTGGTGGATCGGCACGGCGGCGTCCACGGCGGTGGGCATTGCGCTGATTGCCTTCGGCAAGCATTGGCTGCTCAAGTTGCTGGGCGTGGCGACGTTGCTGGTGCCCCATGTCATCGGTGCGCCGCAGCCCGAAGTCCATTCGATGCTGGCGCCCGAAGCGCTTGAAACTCAATTCAAGATCGCCTCGCAAGTGACCAACGTCGCGTTCTGGCTGGCCCTGGGCCTGATCAGCGCCTGGCTGTTTCGCCGTGATGGTCTAGCCCGCCACGACACATGAACAATGGGCCGATGCTGGTGGTCGGCCTCGGCTGCCAACGCGGTTGCCCGGCCAGCACGTTGCGGGCATTGCTCGACCAGACGCTACTGGCCCACGGCATTGCAATTGATCAGGTGCAAGCCCTGGCCAGTATCGATCTCAAGCGTGACGAGCCGGGCTTGCTGGAGTTGGCCAGGCAACTGGCGCTGCCGCTGACCTGCTTCAGCGCCCGGCAGTTGGCCGGTTATCAGGATCGACTCAGTCACCGCTCCGAAATCGCCTTCGAGCGCACCGGCTGCTACGGCGTCGCCGAAAGCGCCGCCCTGGCCCTGGCCGACCAGCTAGGCACAAAGCCCGCAACCCTGCTGATTTCCCGCCAGAAGGCCCCCAGCGTCACGTTGGCATTGGCGCTCGTGTCGTAAATCCCGATAATTCGCCCTCAGGATCATGAGCGATCTTCATCTGGGCGACGCTCACTCACTTTTACAGGAGCCGGTCATGACCGTTTACTTCATCGGCGCCGGCCCCGGCGACCCGGAACTGATCACCGTCAAAGGCCAGCGGCTGATTCGCCGTTGCGCGGTGATCATCTATGCCGGCTCCCTGGTGCCGGCGGCCGTGCTTGAAGGCCATCGCGCCGAACAGGTGGTCAACAGCGCCGAGCTGCACCTGGAACAAATCATCGAACTGATCAAAACCGCGCACCTCAAGGGTCAGGACGTGGCCAGGGTGCATTCCGGCGACCCGAGCCTGTACGGCGCCATCGGCGAACAGATTCGGTGCCTGCGGGCGCTGGGCATCCCCTTCGAGATCATCCCGGGTGTGACCGCGACCTCAGCCTGCGCCGCCTTGCTGGGTGCGGAGCTGACCCTGCCTGACGTCTCCCAAAGCGTGATCCTCACCCGCTACGCGGACAAGACCGCGATGCCCGCCGGGGAAGAATTTTCCATCCTGGCACAGCACGGGGCGACCATGGCGATTCACCTGGGGGTCAATCATCTGGAAAAAATCGTCAGTGAATTGCTGCCCCACTACGGCGCGGATTGCCCGATCGCGGTGATCCACCGGGCGACATGGCCAGATCAGGATTGGGTGCTGGGCACGCTGGCTGATATTGCCGAGAAGGTGCAGGCCAAGGGTTTCCGTCGAACGGCGCTGATTCTGGTGGGGCGTGTGCTGGGCAACGACGTGTTCAGCGAATCGTCGCTGTACCGCGCCGGGCATGCGCATCTCTACCGGCCCTGAGTACAAAAAGGACCCTGTGGGAGCGAGCTTGCTCGCGATAGCGGTGGGTCAGCTTGCAAGGATGTTGAATGTGACGCCGTCATCGCGAGCAAGCTCGCTCCCACATGGGTTTCGAGATGGTCATTCTTGTGGCGAGGGATTTATCCCCGTTGGGGCCGCGGGGGCCCCAACAAGCTACCTGACTTGTTGCAAACAAGATCTGGGGCTGCTGCGCAGCCCAGCGGGGATAAATCCCCTCGCCACAATCAGTAGTAGGCGTTTTCTTTCTGCGTGTGGTCGGTCACGTCGCGTACGCCCTTGAGCTCCGGAATACGCTCGAGCAAGGTGCGCTCGATGCCTTCCCTGAGGGTCACGTCGGCCTGGCCGCAGCCCTGGCAGCCGCCGCCGAACTGGAGCACGGCGATGCCGTCTTCCACCACGTCGATCAGCGAAACCTGGCCGCCGTGGCTGGCCAGCCCCGGGTTGATTTCGGTTTGCAGGTAATAATTGATGCGCTCGTTGACCGGGCTGTCGGCGTTGACCATCGGCACCTTGGCATTCGGCGCCTTGATGGTCAGCTGGCCACCCATGCGATCGGTGGCGTAATCGACCACCGCATCATCCAGGAACGCTTCGCTGAACGAGTCGATATAGGCGGTGAAGCTCTTGAGCCCCAGCGCGGTGTCTTCGGGTTTTTCTTCCCCCGGCTTGCAGTAGGCAATGCACGTCTCTGCGTACTGGGTGCCAGGCTGGGTGATGAAGATGCGGATCCCGATACCCGGGGTGTTCTGCTTGGACAGCAGGTCAGCCAGGTAATCGTGGGCGGCATCGGTAATCGTAATGGCGGTCATGGGAACTCCTCACAGGCTTGCCGGCAGTTTACGCCAATCATCGCGCCGGACAAAGTCCTAGTATTTTTGTCGGGAAAGCAGCCGCTGGCGGCGCGAGTTCGCCGCCGGGCCTCCCGATCAGAGGTTCTGGTAGCGATTCATATCCAGAACACCGGCTTCCAGAGGCTCCGTTTCCTGGATGTATCGGTCCAGGTCATGGAAGTAGTACCAGAACTGCGGGTGGCTGCGACGAATCCCCCAACGCTCGACGATCCGCTCGAATGCCGGCGCGTCCTGGGCGTTTTCCATGGCATCGACAAACGCCGGCACTTGCCCGGCGGGGATGTTGAACATGAAGTTCGGGTAGCTGCTCATCACGCCCGGATACACCGTCAGCGTGTCCAGCCCCGGTTGGTAACGCGATGCTTCGCCAAGCAGGAATGCCACGTTACTGTGGGCGCGATTGCGCAACAGGCTGTAGATCTCGCGACCACCGCTGGCGGTTTCGACACGCAACATGGTCGCTTCCGGCAGCTGATTGATGACGCTGAGCCCCGCCGCCGGCCGTGACACCAGGCGACTGAGGGCCTGTTCGGCATTCTGCAGGGTCGGATCAATGTTCGGCCGGGAACAATAGGCGCCGTCGCAGCGGTTGATGGGATCGGGTCGCGCGTTCAGCTCGCCATAACGGGCCAGCAATTGCTCGGCGAAATCGCGTTTGGGGTCGTGTTCATCCAGCTTGAGTGCAGTCGGCTTATCGTCGTCGATGGCTTCGTAATCCAGCCACATCTTGAATTTGCCGCCGGACTGATACCAATCGTTGAGGTAATCCTCCCGGGAATCGGCCGGCATCAGGCGCAGGAAATTCTGCTCCGCGCCGTTGCGGATCAGGTCGAAATACAGCCGGGTCTGGGCCTGGTGGGACACGTTGCCGAACACATCGAAATTCACCGCCAACTGATAATAGGTACGTTCCAGCAGCGGAAAATCGAACAACCACATCGTCTGCGGCACTTCGCCGATCAGCCCTTTGCTGACCGAGGCACTGTCGAAGTGGCGGAAAATACTCAGCAGCGCATTGTCGTTCCCGGCCCACAGCGTCGACCAGCTTGGCGCCGGGACATCAGCATAGCTGTCGCGGCGCAAGGCTTCGTACGCGTTGCGCTTGTCGCGATAGTCGAGCCACAGGCTGACGACGCTGCCCACATCGTCGTTCTGCCCCGGCATCGCCAGCAACGGCGTGGCCTGGCCCCGGTAGTTCGGGTCGGTGATGTACAGGTCATGCTCGGGGGCCTGGAACAGCGCCCAGAAATTATCGCGGATCACATCCGTGGCGATCTGCCCGCGACACACCGGGCCCCGGATGAAAGTGCGTACGAAATACTCGGCGTTATCGAGCATGAACTGGTAGCGGGCCTGGGCCGGGATCGCCTCGAACGTGGAAAACGGATTGGCCCGGCGCTCCGGCCCGTAGCCCGGCAATGCATTGACCTGCCAATTGCCGCTGTAGAACAGGCTTTTGATCCGCGCCATCTTGGCCGCGCTCAAGCCGTAGGTGATGTGGGTCTTGTGCACGATCACCCCCTGCACCGGCCAGAGCCGGTAATACACGCGGGTGCCGGGATCGTCGTTCGGACGGCGGGTATTGATCAAGTCAATCGGCTGGCCGGTGGGCGTGCGCGAACGCACCCACTGGAAGAAATGCCCCGGTTCGCCGTCCTTGAAATAAATGTGCGCCAAGAACCAATGCTCGAACAACCAGCGGCCCACCAGGCTTTCCCGGGCTCCAGGGGCGTTGAGCAGGTTTTCCCATTGCACCACTTGCAAGGCTTCGGCGGCGCTCGGGGCCAGGGCCTGCTGGTCAATGGGCGCGCCTGCGGCCAGCCAGCGTCGCAGGGTCTGGTATTGCGGGTCGGTCAGGCCGGTGACGGCCAGGGGCATGCCCTCCCTGGGATGGGCAGCAGCATATTCGTCGAATTGATCCGGCATCGCGCAGCTGTTCTCTCGATTGAGACCCAGCACGATCTCCTCCGGCAGCTTGGCGTTGGGTTGCAGCGGCGTGCGGTGCCCCAGCTCCAGCATCCGTGCCATCAACGCCGCCTGGCTGCCCTGGGCATCGAGCACCGAATAGAAGCCCTTGCGCTGCCAGGCCTGCGGGCCCGAGGCATCATAGAACAAGCGGGTCGGGTCGGCGGCCTGGCGCCGCTCGCCGTCGTACACCGACAGTTTGCTCGCGCCCCGGGACGCACCTTCACCACTGCCCAGGTTCAACTGGCAAGCGGAGTCGTAGCAAGCGTGACACGCCACGCATTTTTCCGTGAAGATCGGTTGTATATCGCGAGTGTAAGAGATCGCGGGAGCAGGACTCCCGGCGGCTGCGCTAAAAGACAACAGCAGCAGACTGCCGAATAAGACGCGGTACGGCATGTCTCGGGTCCCTAAGAGATAGTCCGGCGATTCTACCGGGCCAGCATCGCCTTGCAAACATGAGCGATATTCATGCAAAAGCCCGCCATGATCAAATCCCACACAGGTTTGTTATCATTCCGGCCTTCGTAATGGTCTTTTTTTCCCCAGGTAGTCCTATGTCCGATCGCAGCGCTCGCCTTTATCTTCTCCAGCAGGCTCTCAAGGAACGCATCCTGATCCTCGACGGCGGCATGGGCACGATGATCCAGAGCTACAAGCTCGAGGAGCAGGACTACCGTGGCAAGCGCTTTGCCGACTGGCCGAGCGACGTCAAGGGCAACAACGACCTGCTGGTGCTGAGCCGCCCGGACGTGATCGGCGCCATTGAAAAAGCCTACCTGGATGCCGGCGCCGACATCCTGGAAACCAACACCTTCAACGCCACCCAAGTGTCCCAGGCCGACTACGGCATGCAGGCCCTGGCCTACGAGCTGAACCTGGAAGGCGCGCGCCTGGCCCGCAAAGTGGCCGACGCCAAGACCCTGGAAACCCCGGACAAACCGCGTTTCGTCGCCGGTGTGCTCGGCCCGACCAGCCGCACCTGCTCGCTGTCGCCGGACGTGAACAACCCCGGCTACCGCAACGTGACCTTCGATGAATTGGTGGAGAACTACACCGAGGCCACCAAGGGCCTGATCGAAGGCGGCGCCGACCTGATCCTGATCGAAACCATTTTCGACACGCTGAACGCCAAGGCGGCGATTTTCGCCGTGCAGGGGGTCTACGAAGAGCTGGGTGTCGAACTGCCGATCATGATCTCCGGCACCATCACCGATGCCTCCGGCCGCACCCTCTCCGGCCAGACCACCGAAGCCTTCTGGAACTCCGTGGCCCACGCCAAGCCGATTTCCGTGGGTTTGAACTGCGCCCTCGGCGCCAGCGAACTGCGCCCGTACCTGGAAGAGCTGTCGAACAAGGCCAACACCCACGTCTCGGCCCACCCGAACGCCGGCCTGCCCAACGAATTCGGTGAATACGACGAATTGCCGGCCGAGACCGCCAAAGTCATCGAGGAATTCGCCCAGAGCGGCTTCCTGAACATCGTCGGCGGTTGCTGCGGCACCACCCCGGCGCACATTGAAGCCATCGCCAAGGCCGTTGCTGGCTATGCGCCGCGGCCTATTCCAGAGATTCCCCGGGCCTGCCGCCTGTCGGGCCTGGAACCGTTCACCATCGATCGCAACTCCTTGTTCGTCAACGTCGGCGAACGGACCAACATCACCGGCTCCGCCAAGTTCGCCCGGTTGATCCGCGAAGACAACTACACCGAAGCCCTGGAAGTGGCCCTGCAGCAGGTCGAGGCCGGCGCCCAGGTGATCGACATCAACATGGACGAGGGCATGCTCGATTCGAAGAAGGCCATGGTGACCTTCCTCAATCTGATCGCCGGCGAACCGGACATCTCCCGAGTGCCGATCATGATCGACTCCTCGAAATGGGAAGTGATCGAAGCCGGCCTCAAGTGCATCCAGGGCAAGGGCATCGTCAACTCCATCAGCATGAAGGAAGGTGTCGAGCAGTTCATCTATCACGCCAAACTGTGCAAACGCTACGGCGCCGCCGTGGTGGTGATGGCCTTCGACGAAGCCGGCCAGGCCGACACCGAGGCGCGCAAGAAAGAAATCTGCAAGCGCTCCTATGACATCCTGGTCAATGAAGTTGGCTTCCCGCCGGAAGACATCATCTTCGACCCGAACATCTTCGCCGTCGCCACCGGCATCGAAGAGCACAACAACTATGCCGTGGACTTCATCAACGCCTGCGCCTACATCCGCGACGAACTGCCCTACGCGCTGACCTCCGGCGGCGTGTCCAACGTGTCGTTCTCGTTCCGTGGCAACAACCCGGTGCGCGAGGCGATCCACTCGGTGTTCCTGCTGTATGCGATCCGCGCGGGCCTGACCATGGGTATCGTCAACGCCGGCCAGCTGGAGATCTACGACCAGATCCCGGCGGAACTGCGCGACGCCGTGGAAGACGTGATCCTCAACCGTACCCCCGAAGGCACCGACGCCCTCCTCGCCATCGCCGACAAGTACAAGGGCGACGGCAGCGTCAAGGAAGCGGAAACCGAGGAATGGCGCGGCTGGGAAGTCAACAAGCGCCTGGAACATGCCCTGGTCAAGGGCATCACCACCCACATCGTCGAAGACACCGAAGAGTCGCGCCAGTCCTTCACCCGGCCCATCGAAGTCATTGAAGGCCCGCTGATGGCCGGCATGAACATCGTCGGCGACCTGTTTGGTGCCGGTAAAATGTTCCTGCCCCAAGTGGTCAAGTCCGCCCGTGTAATGAAGCAGGCCGTGGCCCACCTGATTCCGTTCATCGAGGCGGAAAAAGGCGACAAGCCGGAAGCCAAGGGCAAGATCCTGATGGCTACGGTCAAGGGCGACGTCCATGACATCGGCAAGAACATCGTTGGCGTGGTGCTGGGTTGCAACGGCTATGACATTGTCGACCTGGGCGTGATGGTGCCGGCGGAGAAGATCCTGCAGGTGGCCAAGGAGCAGAAGTGCGACATCATCGGCCTGTCCGGCCTGATCACCCCATCCCTGGATGAGATGGTGCATGTGGCGCGCGAGATGCAGCGCCAGGATTTCCACCTGCCATTGATGATCGGTGGCGCGACGACTTCCAAGGCCCACACGGCGGTAAAAATCGAACCCAAGTACAACAATGACGCGGTGATCTACGTCACCGACGCCTCCCGCGCCGTGGGCGTGGCCACGCAATTGCTGTCCAAGGAACTCAAGCCGGCGTTCGTCGAGAAAACCCGCCAGGAATACGTGGACGTGCGCGAGCGTACGTCCAACCGCAGCGCCCGCACCGAGCGCCTGAGCTACCCGGCGGCCGTGGCCAAGAAGCCGCAGTTCGACTGGAGCAGCTACCAGCCGGTCAAGCCGACCTTCACTGGCGCGCGGGTCCTGGACGACATCGACCTCAACGTCCTGGCCGAATACATCGACTGGACGCCGTTCTTCATTTCCTGGGACCTGGCCGGCAAGTATCCGCGCATCCTCACCGACGAAGTGGTCGGGGAAGCCGCCACCGCGCTGTACGCCGATGCCCGGGCGATGCTGCGCAAGCTGATCGACGAAAAACTCATCAGCGCCCGCGCCGTGTTCGGCTTCTGGCCGGCCAACCAGGTGCATGACGACGACCTGGAAGTCTACGGTGACGACGGCAAGCCGCTGGCGCGCCTGCATCACCTGCGCCAACAGATCATCAAGACCGACGGCAAGCCCAACTTCTCCCTGGCCGACTTCGTCGCGCCGAAGGACAGTGGCGTGACTGACTACGTCGGCGGCTTCATCACCACCGCCGGCATCGGCGCTGAAGAAGTTGCCAAGGCCTATCAAGAGGCCGGCGACGACTACAACTCGATCATGGTCAAGGCCCTCGCCGACCGCCTGGCCGAGGCCTGCGCCGAATGGTTGCATCAGCAGGTGCGCAAAAACTATTGGGGCTACGCCCAGGACGAGAGCCTGGACAACGACGCCCTGATCAAAGAGCAATACACCGGTATCCGCCCTGCCCCCGGTTACCCGGCCTGCCCGGACCACACCGAGAAAGCCACCCTGTTCCGCCTGCTCGACCCCGAGGCCAGCGAACTGAAGGCCGGACGCAGCGGCGTGTTCCTCACCGAGCACTACGCGATGTTCCCAGCGGCGGCGGTCAGCGGCTGGTACTTCGCCCATCCCCAGGCGCAATACTTTGCCGTGGGCAAGATCGATAAGGACCAGGTGCAGAGCTACACGGCGCGTAAAGGCCAGGAGTTGAGTGTGACGGAGCGTTGGTTGTCGCCGAACCTGGGCTACGACAACTAAAGATCCCGCAGTCCTCTTAAGATCGCAGGTTTCGCCAGCGCCTACAGGGTTTTGTGTGTTCCCGTAGGCGCTGGCGAAGCCTGCGATCTTTTTTTGTCTATGCTTGTCCCACACACATGGCAGACGAGGGGTTTATGGACGATCCAGTCGACAACAAGCCGCCCACCCTGTGGCAGATGATGCACAGCGTGCTGGCCGCCGCTTTCGGCGTGCAAAGTGGCAAGAACCGCGCCCGTGATTTCACCCACGGCAAACCCAGTCACTTCGTGATATTGGGCATCGCGTTCACGGTGATATTCGCCCTGACGCTGTTTGGCATCGTCAAGTTGGTGGTGCATTTGGCGGGGTTGTAACGCGCTCCAACACAACACATGCCCCTGTGGGAGCGAGCTTGCTCGCGATAACGGTGTACCAGTCGACATCAATCCGACTGAACCATCGCCATCGCGAGCAAGCTCGCTCCCACAGGTTTCTCATCGCCTGGGATAACCGCTTATTGGTGACTGACCCAGAATACTGCGGTGCCCACCACCAGGATAATCAGGAACAGAATGGCCCAGGCATCAACAGAACTGTCGCTTTTCCTTGCTTTGGTCGGATTGCTCATTGCATCGCCTCTTGTCGGTTTTGTAGGTGATTGCATAGGGACTCGACCACAGTTAAGACGATGATTGCCCGTACGACAAATGTGGGTTAGGCAATAATCAATCTCGATAGTCGATTTGGTTCTTTACATATACTCAAACATCACTTTTGCGCATAACCCAAAACAGGTATCTTGCACCGGCTCCTTTAGGAGTGCGCGGCCGTGCGCGCAGAATTGCCGAGGCAGAATCCGATTCCAGCGAGCCAACACGCAGCTGTTTCTGATCGGCCCAAGCCTGAGAACGAGACTTATATGTACGTATATGACGAGTACGATCAGCGAATCATCGAGGACCGCGTCAAGCAGTTCCGTGATCAGACCCGACGCTATCTGGCAGGCGAGCTGAGCGAAGAAGAATTCCGCCCTCTGCGCTTGCAGAATGGCCTGTATATCCAGCGCTTCGCCCCGATGCTGCGCGTGGCTGTGCCTTATGGCCAGCTGACTTCGCGCCAGGTACGCATGCTGGCCAAGATTGCCCGCGACTACGACAAGGGCTACGCCCACATCAGTACCCGGCAGAACGTCCAGTACAACTGGCCGGCGCTGGAAGACGTACCTGAGATCCTGGCTGAACTGGCCACCGTACAAATGCACGCGATCCAGACCAGCGGCAACTGCCTGCGCAACGTCACCACCGACCAATTTGCCGGTGTCGCCGCCGATGAGCTGATCGACCCGCGTCCATGGTGCGAGATCGTCCGTCAGTGGACCACATTCCATCCGGAATTCGCCTACCTGCCGCGCAAGTTCAAGATCGCCATCAATGGCTCGAGCTCGGACCGCGCAGCCATCGAAGTCCACGACATCGGCCTGGAGACGGTCTACAACGCCGCCGGCGAGCTGGGCTTCCGTGTCCTGGTAGGTGGCGGCCTCGGCCGTACGCCGGTGGTCGGCGCGTTCATCAACGAGTTCCTGCCGTGGCAGGACCTGCTGAGCTACCTCGACGCCATCCTGCGGGTATACAACCGCTACGGCCGTCGCGACAACAAGTACAAGGCGCGGATCAAGATTCTGGTCAAGGCCCTGACGCCTGAAGTGTTTGCCGAGAAGGTCGAGGCCGAAATGGCTCACCTGCGCGGCGGCCAGACCACCCTGACCGAAGCCGAAGTCCACCGTGTGGCCAAGCACTTCGTCGATCCGGACTACAAGGCCCTGAGCAATCAGGACGCCGAGCTGGCTGCCCTCGACAAAGAACATCCAGGCTTCGCCCGCTGGCGCACTCGCAACACCCTGGCCCACAAAAAGCCGGGCTACGTCGCGGTAACCCTGTCCCTGAAGCCAACCGGCGTTGCGCCGGGCGACATCACCGACAAGCAACTGGACGCCGTGGCCGACCTGGCCGAGCGCTACAGCTTCGGTCAACTGCGCACCTCCCACGAGCAGAACATCATCCTGGCGGACGTTGAAGAGAGCCAGTTGTTCACCCTGTGGGGCGAGTTGCGCGAGCAAGGCTTCGCCACCCCGAACATCGGCCTGCTGACCGACATCATCTGCTGCCCGGGCGGTGATTTCTGCTCCCTGGCCAACGCCAAGTCGATTCCTATCGCCGAGTCGATCCAGCGTCGTTTCGACGACTTGGACTACCTGTTCGATATCGGCGAGCTGGACCTGAACATTTCCGGTTGCATGAACGCCTGTGGCCACCACCACGTCGGCCACATCGGCATCCTGGGCGTGGACAAGAAAGGCGAAGAGTTCTACCAGGTTTCCCTGGGCGGCAGCGGTAACCGCGATGCCAGCCTGGGCAAGATCCTCGGTCCATCGTTTGCCCAGGATGACATGCCTGACGTGATCGAAAAGCTGATCGACGTGTACATTGAACAACGTACCGAAGACGAGCGCTTCATCGACACGTATCAACGTATTGGCATCGACCTCTTCAAGGAACGCGTCTATGCAGCGAATCATTAAGAACAACGAGGTCATCGACGAAACCTGGCACCTGCTGCCCAAGGATGCGTCTTTCGATGGCATCTCCAACTGCGATGACCTGATCGTTCCCCTGGCCCTGTGGCGCGATCATGGTCACGCTCTCAAGGCTCGCGACGGTGGCCTCGGCGTGTGGCTGGATGCCGACGAGGAAGCGGAAGAGATTGGTGATGATGCCAATCAATTTCAGGTTATCGCCTTGAACTTCCCGGCCTTTACCGACGGACGCAGCTACTCCAACGCTCGTTTGTTGCGTGATCGCTATGGTTTCAAGGGTGAATTGCGGGCGATTGGCGATGTGCTGCGCGACCAGCTGTTCTACATGCGCCGCTGCGGTTTCGACGCCTTTGCCCTGCGCGCTGACAAAGACCCCTATGAGGCCCTCGAAAGCCTCAAGGACTTCTCGGTGACCTACCAGGCCGCCACCGACGAGCCGCTGCCGCTGTTTCGTCGTCGCTGAAACAGCCCCATGAAAAAGCCCTGATCCGGGTGTCCGGTTCAGGGCTTTTTTGTTTTCGGTATCTTGAACCCATCTCGCTCCCACCCGCCTCAGAACCACTGTGGGAGATAGCTTGCTCGCGATAGCGCTGGATCAGCTTGCATCTATGTTGGATGTGCCGCTGCTATCGCGAGCAAGCTCGCCCCCACAAGGGGGGTAGGCACTCTCTCTGCAATTACCAGAAACGCTGCTGGGTCAGGCGACTCCACCAATTCAGCAAGACCCGATCCACCGAACCGCTGGCCGCCATGCCGATGCGTTCTTGCAGGCTTTTGCGTTCGGCGTAGTGCAGGTGGTACAGCTCGGCAGCCTTGGCCCGCTCGGCGAGGTATTCGTCGCTGGTCTTCAGTTCGTCCACCAGCCCCCTGCCCAGCGCCGCGACACCCAGCCAGACTTCACCAGTCGCCACTTCGTCAATGGCCAGTTGCGGACGGTAGTTGGACACAAAGTTCTTGAACAGCTCATGGGTGATGTCCAGCTCTTCCTGGAACTTCTCCCGGCCCTTCTCGGTATTTTCGCCGAACACCGTCAACGTGCGTTTGTATTCACCGGCGGTCAGCACTTCAAAATCGATGTCGTGTTTCTTCAGCAGCCGGTTGACGTTGGGCAACTGCGCAACGACACCGATGGAGCCAAGAATGGCGAACGGTGCACTGATGATCTTCTCGCCGATGCACGCCATCATATAGCCGCCGCTGGCCGCGACCTTGTCGATGCAAACTGTCAACGGCACGCCCGCCTGACGGATACGCGCCAGTTGCGAGGAGGCCAGGCCGTAGCTGTGGACCATGCCCCCGCCGCTTTCCAGGCGCAGCACCACTTCATCCTTCGGCGTCGCCAGGGTCAGCAGCGCGGTGATTTCATGACGCAGGCTCTCGGTGGCCGAGGCCTTGATGTCGCCGTCGAAATCCAGCACGAACACCCGCGGCTTGGTCGCTGGTTTGTCCTTTTGCTTCTTCGCAGACTTTTCAGCCTTGCTTTCTGTCTTGCGCAGGGCCTTGAGCTGGTCCTTGTCCAGCAGCGTCTGCTCCAGACGCTCGCGCAGACCTTTGTAGAAATCGTTGAGCTTGCTCACCTGCAACTGGCCGGCCGACTTGCGCCGACCCTTGCTGCGCAGCGCAGCAAAACTGGCCAGCACCACCAGGATGGCGATCACCAGCGTCACGGTCTTGGCCAGAAAACTGGCGTATTCGATGAAGAACTCCACAATGGCTCCTAGTCAATTCAAAACGCCGCTCAAAAGCGGGCACCTAACGCTCCCAGCATACCCATGCGCCTGCCTCGCGACCAGCCATGAAACCTGCGGTTACCTTGGCGCTCCTTGGAATACAGGCTGCACACTCAAACGCGAGCAGGGGGCCTGGCCATCGGCTGTAACAGGCATTTCAAACAAGCGTATGTTTTTTCATTGACAGCTCACCGCCATCCTCATAACCTCGCCAAACCTTCAACGTACCGGGATGACGCGGACGTGGGCAGCATCTATCTGATTCGACATGGCCAGGCCTCCTTCGGTGCGGACGACTACGATGTCCTGTCGCCCAACGGTGTGCGCCAGGCGCAAGTGCTCGGCAGCCACCTGGCTGAGCTCGGTGTCGTATTCGATCGTTGCCTCTCGGGAGACCTGCGTCGTCAACAGGACACCGCCACGGGCGCGCTGGGCCAGATGTCCGCCGCCGGGCTACCGGTTCCCGAGCTGGAAATCGACGCCGCGTTCAATGAGTTCGATGCCGACGCGGTAATCCGCGCCCTGCTTCCAGATATGCTCCCCGAGGAACCCGGAGCCCTGGACATCCTGCGCAACGCCGCACAGAACCGCGCCGAATTCCAACGCATCTTTGCGTTGATCGTCGAGCGCTGGCTCAGCGGCCGCTACGACCCGCCCGGGTTGGAAAGCTGGCTGGGGTTCGTCGAGCGGGTCCAGGCCGGTCTGCAGCGCATCCTGGAACAAGCCGACAATACGCAGAAGATCGCCGTGTTCACCTCCGGCGGCACCATCACCGCCCTGCTCCACCTGATCACTCAGATACCGGCCCGACAGGCTTTCGAAATGAACTGGCAAATCGTCAACACCTCGCTCAACCACCTGAAATTCAGGGGCCGCGAGGTGGCCCTGGCTTCCTTCAACAGTCATGCCCACCTGCAACTGCTGAAGGCCCCGGACCTCATCACCTTTCGCTGAGTCCGGATTACTGTAGACCCTTGCTGTATCACTCAAATAAGGATCGAAACCATGACCTCCGTAGCCGACGCCGTACAAGCCATGAAAGCCAAGTTCAACCCAGCCGCCGCTGCCGGCCTGGACCTGGTATTCGGTTTCCGCATCGACGATACCAAGAATTTCTCGCTGATCGTCAAGGACAGCACCTGCGAACTGCAGGAAGGTGAAAACCCGGACGCCCAGGTGACCCTGGTCATGGACGGCGAAACCCTCGAAGGGATCGTCAGCGGTGAAACCGACGGCATGCAAGCGTTCATGGGCGGCAAGCTGCGCGCCGAAGGCGACATGATGCTGGCGATGAAACTGTCCGAGCTGTTCCCAAGCTGAGACGACGCTCGCGTTTCTTCCCAGGCCTTTGCGCTGCAAACGAATCCCGCCCCCATGGCGGGATTCGTGTTTTTACCCTCCGCCGATTTCCCGCAGCACGCACAACCTTGACCCTGGTCAGTTGCCACTCGCCCGCCAACCAGTAATTTAGCGCCTCCATCAAAGCCAGGGACGGCTCATCGGGAGCCTGCGCCTGCTCATCTCAAGGAAGAGACTTTCATGCCCGCACTGAAGATCATTCTGCTATCGACCGCGTTCAATGGCCTGACCCAACGCGCCTGGCTGGCGCTGCGCGAAGCCGGCTACCGGCCCAGCGTGGTGCTGTTCACCGATCCCGCCTCGGTCTGTCGGCAAATCGAAGAAAGTGGCGCCGACCTGGTGATCTGCCCGTTTCTCAAGGACCGCGTACCCGGGCAGTTGTGGCGCAATCACCGGCGTCCAGTGGTGATCATTCACCCGGGCATCGTCGGCGACCGCGGCGCCAGCGCCCTGGACTGGGCCATCACCCGGCAACCCGAGCGCTGGGGCGTGACGGCGTTGCAGGCGGTGGAAGAAATGGACGCCGGTCCGATCTGGGCCACGTGTGAATTCAACCTGCCCGAAGGCCTGCGCAAATCCGAGTTGTATAACGGCCCGGTCAGCGATGCGGCCATCCGTTGCATTCGCGAAGTCGTGGAAAAATTCGTCAACGGTTTCACCCCGGTGCCGCTGGACTACAACCGTCATGACGTGGTCGGACGCCTGCAACCGAACATGACCCAGGACGATCGCACCTTCAGCTGGCATGACAGCACCCGCTTCATCAAGCGCTGCATCGACGCCGCCGACGGTCAGCCCGGTGTGCTCGCGAGCCTGGCGGGCAGCCAGTTCTACCTGTACGACGCCCATGCGGACGTTCGTCATGGCCTGCCCGGCGAACTGCTGGCCGTGCGCGACGACGCGGTGCTGGTGGCGACAGGCGACGCGAGCCTGTGGATCGGCGCCCTGCGCCATAAACCGCAACCTGGCGAACAGACATTCAAGCGCCCGGCGCGCCATGTGCTGTCGGAACGACTCAAAGGTGTCCCGGTGCTCGACAGTTCCCTGGCCCGGCAGCCATTCAGCGATGAAGCGTACCAGCCCATTCGCTACCGCGAATGCGGCCATGTGGGTGAACTGACGTTCGAGTTCTATAACGGCGCGATGAGCACCGGGCAATGCCAACGCCTGGTGGAAGCGCTGCGCTGGGCCAAGTCCCGGGACACCGAGGTGCTGTTGATCCGGGGCGGGCGCGGCAGCTTTTCCAACGGCGTGCACCTGAACGTGATCCAGGCCGCCGCCGAGCCCGGCCTGGAGGCCTGGGCCAACATCCAGGCCATCGATGACGTTTGCCTCGAATTGTTCAGTGCCCGGCAACTGGTCGTCAGCGGCCTGACGGGTAACGCCGGGGCTGGCGGCGTGATGTTGGCCTTGGCGGCCGATGTCGTCCTGGCGCGCAGCGACATTGTGCTCAACCCTCACTACGCAACCATGGGCCTGTACGGTTCCGAATACTGGACCTACAGCCTGCCCCGCGCAGTCGGGCCGGACATAGCCCGGCAACTCACCCAGGACTGCCTGCCCATCAGCGCGCTCCAGGCGTTGCGCTATGGCATGGTCCAAGAGATCGGGCCACGCTGCCCCGACGAGTTCAGCCTATGGCTGCTGCAACGGGCCAACAGTGCGCTGCTCGATCCAACCTATGAAGCCATTCGGGTGCGCAAGGCCGAACGGAGCCAGCCGGCGATCCAGGCGTGCCGCGACAGCGAACTCATGCAAATGCGCCGTGACATGGTGGACAATCGCCACGGCTTCGCCGAGAAGTGCCGGCATTTCGTGCTCAAGCATAAGGCCTGCCGCACACCAGAACGCCTGGTGGCGCCCTGGGCGCGGATGGCGCGGGCCCAAGCCCTCCAATGATTCCCGGTATCGGGGACGCGTGGCAGCTCTTACAATGCCCGCTTCCCCCGCATCGGCCTGAACATGGACATCGACCTCGCCCGTACCTTCCTGGAAATCGTCCGCCACGGCAGTCTCGCCGCGGCAGCCGATAAGCTGCACGTCACCCAGACAGCGATTACCGCTCGGGTACAGAAGCTCGAAAGCCAGCTCGGCTGTGCGTTGTTCGTGCGCAACCGGGCCGGCGCACGCCTGACCGCCGACGGTGAGGCCTTCGTGATCTATGCCAACCAACTGGTGCAAACCTGGGAAGCTGCCCGCCGGGACCTGCCGCTGCCCGAGGGCTATCGCAACGTCTTGCACCTCGGCGGCGAGGTCAGCCTGTGCAACCCCTTGATGCTCGCCTGGGCCGGCGAACTGCGCCAGAAGATCCCCGGCCATGCCCTGCGCATGGACATCCGCGACGGTGAAAAACTACTGCAGCAGCTGGAGTTGGGTCTGCTGGATGCGGCGGTGGTGTACCAGCCGGAATACTGGCCGCGCCTGCAAGTCGAGCAACTGCTGGAGGAAAAACTTATCCTGGTGCGCCTTGCCACGTGTCCCGAGCCCTACGTGTACATCGACTGGAGCGCCGACTTCCGCCGCCAACACGACACCGCGCTACCGGACAAGGCCAAGGCAGCAGTGACCTTCAACCTCGGCCCACTGGCCTTGCAGTACATTCTGGAAAACGGTGGCAGCGGCTACTTCCGCACCCGCGTTGTGCAGAGCTACCTGGACAGCGGCATTCTGAAACGGGTGCCCAAGGCGCCGGAATTCAACTACCCGACCTACCTGGTCTATTCCCGGGACCGGGATTCGGTGGCGCTGCAGCAGGCGTTCGAAGTGCTGCGCGAGATCGTCAAGACCGGTAGCGACTGGTCCCAGCGCTGGGACCCGCTGACCTGATGGATCTGTGGTGAGGGGATTTATCCCCTCACCGCTGCCCCTCACAAGTAGGCCAGCCTCACGGCTGCTTCAATTTATCTGCAATCTTATCTTTGAGCAGCAAGCGTTTCTTCTTGAGCGTCTCCAGGACTTCGTCGGACAGCGCCGCCGACGATGGCTTCTCGGCGTCGACCACCTCGGCATCAAGTTGGGAATATTTTTGAAGTAACGAGTCGAGCCTTGGATCCTCGCTGCGTTTTTGCTGGATGTGGTCTTTTGTGCAGTTCAGATCCTGGCACAAATCGTGGGACACCGGCATGGAACACCTCCTTCAGTGGGTCGGTGGAAGACGCCTTTACAGCGCTCGTCGATGATCAGGATGGCCTCGTCGACGGGGTTCTGTCGACCGCCAATCCGACCAGCGGTGACCGTTCGTCGTGACGCAACGCCTTCAAATCAAACCTTTGCCCAGGCGTCGCTCTCCATTGATCAGAGACGAAAAGAATCGCTCTTTCAACCTGTGTGGAGACTTACCTATGGACGGATTTACCCTGCGTCAACTCGGCCTGGCAGTTGCCCTCAGCACCAGCATGGGCATGGCTTGGGCCGCAACCTCCAATGACTTCGTCGACAATGCGGCGGCTGGTGGCATCGCGGAAATCGAAACCAGCAAACTGGCCTTGGAAAAAAGTGCTTCGGCGGACGTGAAGGCGTTTGCCAACAAGATGATCACCGACCATACCAAAGCCAATGAAGAACTACTCGCACTGGCAAAAAAACATGACATTGAAGTGCCAGACGAAACCACGTTGATGAAGAAGGCCAAGGCCAAGATTCTCGAAGTACGTGATGAATCCTTTGATGCGGCCTACGCCAACAACCAGGTGAAGGCCCACGAAGAAACCATCGCCCTGTTCAAGAAAGAGGCCGAGACGGTTACGGACGATAAAAAGGCAGGCAACACCGAACTGAAGGCGTTCGCCCAGAAAATGCTGCCGGATCTGCAGCATCACTTGGACGAAGCCAAGAAACTTCAGGCTGCTCATCCGAGCAAGTAACAGGTGAAGCACAAAAAAGCCCGACCATCGCGTCGGGCTTTTTATTCGCTAGCCACCGTCCGTATCAATATCCGCATCCGTGCTCTCATCGGACTTTGGCCGGTCCGGCTCAGGTTTGAAGCCCGGGCTGAAGGTATTGTCATTGTCCTGATGATGATTTTTCTGATCGACCTCGCTGTCGGCGCTTTGGGCCTGGTTTTCCCCAGCTGGGCTTACTGAAGGGGTGCCCGCCGGGGTAGGGGCAACTTGGGGATCGATGGCCGGGTCATTACGCGGGGACGGAGTTTGCGTCTGGCCTTGTTGCTGGGTGTGTGCAGGATCGTCGTTCATGGGCACCTCGTTCATGGCAGGGCCGGATGGATGACCGGTCATGCTTATTCGAAGGCGACGCAACAGCTTCGGTTCCATTTGTTTACGGGACCGCGATCAGCCGCCCAGCACAGCCCTCACCATCCGCGTCAGCGCGTCCGGACCATAGGGTTTACTCAGCAAATGGGTATCGGGGCTCAATTGATGATTCCGGGAGATGATGTCCCGGGTGTGGCCCGAGGTGAACAGCACCGGTACCGCTGGGTTCTGTACCTTGGCCCAGGCGGCCAGGTCGGAACTCTTGATCAGGCCGGGCATGACCACGTCAGTGAAGATCAAGTCCACCGAGGCGCCCTCAAGCAGCAGTTTCATGGCCTCATCGGCGTTCGCGGCCGTGAGGGTCCGATAACCGGAGTGCTCGAGCAATTCCACCGACGCACGGCGCACCTCTTCGTTGTCCTCCACCACCAGGATCGTTTCTTGCCCACCGGGCTGAAGCGGGTCGTTATGCGCCTCTTCCGCAGTTTCAGGCTGGAGGCTGCGGGGAAAATACATCTGCGCCCGCGTGCCCTCCCCCAGGCTGCTGGAAATCTCGATATGCCCGCCACTCTGCTTGACGAACCCGAACACCATGCTCAGGCCCAGCCCGGTGCCCTGGCCATCAGTCTTGGTGGTGAAAAACGGCTCGAACACTTGATTCAAGACATCGGGTGGCATGCCTGCGCCGCGATCGATCACCGACAAACGTACATAGTCACCCGCCAGGATGCCCTTGCCGACACAGGATGATTCATCAAGCACGATGTTCTCGCCGATCATGCTGATGGTGCCCTCGCCGCCCATGGCATCGCGAGCATTGATCGCCAAGTTCAACAGAGCGTTTTCCAGTTGATTGCGATCGACATGGATACACCAGGGCTCGCAAGGCAAGCTCACTTCAATCTGAATGGTTTCGCCCAGGGCCCGTTGCAGCAGTTCGCCCAGATCATCGAAGATCCGCCGTGGGTTGTAGACCGCCGGTGACAGTGGCTGGCGTCGGGCAAAAGCCAGCAGTTGCGACGACAACTTGGCGCCCCGTTCCACGGCTTCGAGTGAAGCACTGACTCGCCGTTGCACGTTGGCGTTGTCCGGTTCGTGGCGGGCCAGCAAGTGCAGGTTGCCGGCAATCACTTGCAGCAAGTTGTTGAAGTCATGGGCCACACCGCCGGTGAGGCCCCCAATGGCTTCGAGTTTCTGCGACTGGCGCAACTGCTCTTCCGCCGTCAATCGTGCATGCACCTCGTCGGCGACGCGCTGTTCCAGGTCGCGGGTGAATTTGAGCAGCGAGGCTTCGGCGGTCTTGCGTTCGTTGATATCAATCAGCACGCCCGGAAAACGCAGGGGCTTGCCCGTTGCATCGAACTCACATCGACCGCTGGCCAGCACCCACAGGTAATCACCGCCCAGGCGGCGCACCCGATATTCAGCGCTGTAAGGTGTGCCCGTGCGCAAGGTCAGTTGGACGCTTTGATCGACGTCGTCAAGGTCGTCCGGGTGGATGCGCTGGCGGGCAATCTCGACGGGCAGTGCGTCCAGTGGCGTGTCTGGCGGATAGTCGAAGGTACGGGCAAAACGCTCATCGCCGGACAGCGTGTCGGCCTGGACATCCCAGACGAACGACCCCAGCAAAGGCCCGGCCGAAAGGGCCAGCTGGATGCGTTCATTGACCGCACGGTAACTGCGTTCGGCTTCTTGCCGGGCGCGCTCGGTTAGCACATGTTCGGTGGTTTCCACCACGATCGCCAACACACCCGCCGGGGCTTGGTCATCACCGGGTACCGGGCTGTAGTAGAGGTCCATCCAGACATCTTCAGGTTTGCCATCGCGCAGCAATACCAGCTCTTTGCTGCGATAGGACAAGGTGCCACCGGCCAGGCAGACGTCCAGTACATGGCGATTGAATTCAGCGACTTCCGGCCAGCCCAACTCTACCGCGCACCCCAGCAGGTACGGATGGCGACCACCCGCAAACTCGGCATAGGCATCGTTGTAGATCATAAAGCCCTGGCAGCCCCACAACATGACCATCGGCAGGGGCGAAGCCAGCAGCATTTGGACAGCGTTGCGCAGGCTGGCGGACCAGTGCTCGATAGCGCCCAGTTCGGTCTGGCTCCAATCGAACGCCCGGATACGTCCGGCCATCTCACCGTCCCAACCGGAACATCCGTGATTGTGGGTTAAGAACTGCATGGGGTCGACTCTGAACCTGAAAGTGCTTGCAAGGAACAGGTATACCACGAGTCCCTTACGCTCAGAGCTTCGAGCGCTTCGTTGGCGTTTGGTTTCATGATGGTCGATCCAGGCACGATCCTGTGGCGAGGGAGCTTGCTCCCGCTCGGCGGCGCAGCCGTCGTAATCTTTTTTGGGGCTGCTTCGCAGCCCAGCGGGAGCAAGCTCCCTCGCCACAGGTCCGACATGTCCTTGGTCCAAACAAATTGGCAGCCGATTTCAGCGAAAATCGCGGCTATGCACCTGGATACCCGCCAGCAATTCGCTCAAATCACTCAAGCGCCCGGCGATCAGGTGGCGGACCTCGCCGACGCTTTCCCAACGCCCGTCGACCCTGAGTAATTGCGAACCCACCAGAACCTTGCGTTGGCGCTCGGCCAGGTCGCGCCAGACCACCACGTTGAGGTTGCCGAATTCATCTTCCAGGGTGACGAAGGTCACACCGCTGGCCGTGCCCGGGCGTTGGCGGCCGGTGACCAACCCGGCGACGCTGACGTTGCGACCATGTTCCACCGCCTGCAATTCCCGTGAGCTGCGGCAGCGTCGGGCGCGCAGTTCGGAGCGCAGCAGGGCCAGCGGATGGGGCCCCAGTGTCGTGCCAAGCATGGCGTAATCAGCAAACAGGTTTTCCCCCACCGTAGGTTTTGGCAAGGCCACAGGCACTTCCTCCTGGCTGGGCAAACCGGCGAACAAGCCCAGTTGTTTCTGCACCCCGGCCACTGCCCAGCGGGCACGGTGACGATCACCGGCCAAGCCCTGCAAGGCACCGGCATCAGCCAGTTGCGCCTGGGCCCGGGCATCGAGTTGCGCGCGCTCGCCCAGGTCGGCCACGTCACTGAAGGTCCGCTGCCGACGGGCCATTTCGATACGGCGGGCATCCTCTTCGCGAAAGCCTTTGACCATGCGCAAGCCCATGCGAAGCGCCGGTTGTCGGCCTTCAATGGGCTCGAGACTGCAATCCCAATCACTGGCGCGCACGTCCACCGCAAGGATCTGCAATTGATGTCGGCGGGCATCCTGGAGGATCTGGTCCGGGCTGTAGAAACCCATGGGCCAACTGTTGATCAGGGCACAGGCGAACGCTGCCGGTTCGTGGCATTTGAGCCAACTGCTGGCGTAGGTCAGCAAGGCAAAACTGGCGGCGTGGGATTCGGGAAAACCGTAGTTGCCGAAGCCTTTGATCTGTTCGAATATCTGCGCGGCAAATTCGGGGGTGTAGCCGTTTTTCTTCATCCCCGCTGCCAGGCGTTCCCGATGGGGTTCCAACCCTCCGTGACGTTTCCAGGCGGCCATGGAACGACGCAACTGGTCGGCTTCGCCGGGGGTGTAATCGGCCGCGACGATGGCGATCTGCATGACCTGCTCTTGAAACAAAGGAACGCCCAAGGTGCGTTTGAGCACTTTTTCCAACGCTTCAGAGGGGTAAGTCACCACCTCTTCCTTGTTTTTGCGCTTCAAATAGGGGTGCACCATCCCTCCCTGGATCGGTCCTGGCCGCACGATCGCTACTTCGATGACCAAGTCGTAGAAGGTCTCGGGTTTCAGTCGGGGCAACATCGCCATCTGCGCCCGTGACTCGATCTGGAACACACCGATGGTGTCGGCGCGAGTGATCATTTCATAGGTGGCCGGATCTTCCTTGGGCAACGACGCCAGGGTGTAGCGCGCGCCTCGATACTGCTCGATCAAATCGAAACAACGACGAATCGCACTGAGCATGCCCAGGGCCAGGATATCGACCTTTAACAGCCCGACCGCGTCCAGGTCATCCTTGTCCCACTGGATGATCGTGCGCTCAGCCATGGCGGCGTTTTCCACCGGTACCAGGGTGTCCAGGGGCTGTTCGGAAATCACGAAACCGCCTGGGTGCTGGGACAAATGCCGGGGGAAGCCGATCAGTTGTCGGGTCAGGCCCAGCACCCGTCGCAACACCGGGCTGTCCGGGTCGAAGCCACCTTCGCGCAAACGCTCCACTGGCGGTGCTTCATCGCTCCAGCGCCCACAGCAGTCGGCCAATGCATTGACCTGGTCCGGTGGCAGGCCCAGGGCCTTGGCGACGTCGCGCACCGCCCCGGCACCGTGGTAACTGCTGACCACCGCCGTCAACGCCGCGCGATGGCGGCCATAGCGCCGGAACACGTACTGCAGGACTTCCTCGCGCCGTTCGTGTTCGAAATCGACGTCGATGTCCGGCGGTTCGTTGCGCTCCCGGGACAGGAATCGTTCGAATAACATCTTGGTGCGACTGGGGTCGATTTCAGTGATGCCCAGGGCGTAGCACACCGCCGAGTTGGCTGCCGAACCGCGTCCCTGGCAGAGGATGTGCTGGCTGCGGGCAAAGCTGACAATGTCCTGTACGGTGAGGAAATAACTGTCGTAGCCCAATTCGGCGATCAGGGTCAGCTCCTTGTCGATCTGCACCCGGATCTCATCTTCCACGCCCTCTTTCCAGCGCTCGCGCATGCCCCGCTCGGTCAGTTCCCGCAACCAGGACGCCGGATCATGGCCCTCGGGCACCAGCTCACGCGGGTATTGATAACGCAGTTGGTCGAGGTCGAAGGTACAGCGCCGGGCAATGTTCAGCGTCTCGTCGAGCAAAGCACGGGGATAGAGATCCGCCAGGGCCTGGAAGCTGCGCAGATGGCGCTCGCCGTTAGGGTGCAGGCGCTGGCCAGCCTCGGCCACCGTGACGTGGTGGCGAATGGCGGTCATGGTGTCCTGCAAAGCGCGACGACCACGCACGTGCATGTGCACATCGCCACTGGCCACGGCCGGAAGGTTCAAACGCTCCGCCAACGCCAGCACATCCGCCAGCCGACGTCGGTCGTCCTGTCCGCAATGCAACTGGACCGTCAGCCATAGGCGCCCGGCAAACATCGACTGGAGCCAGCGGCCCTGTTCTTCGGGGGCTTTACCATCGGGCACCCACAGCACCAGCAATCCCGGCAGGGGCTCGTCGAAGTCCTCCCGCACGATGCGATAGCAGCCCTTCTCGCTGCGACGCCGGGCACGGGTGATCAGCCGGCACAAGGCTTGATAGCCTTCCAGGTTCTCCACCAGCAACACCAACTTTGGACCGTTCTCGACCTGGATTTCGCTGCCGACGATCAGTTGCAGGTCCAGCTCCTTGGCCGCCTGCCAGGCCCGGACAATCCCGGCCAGGGTGCATTCGTCGGTGATCGCCAGGGCCTGGTAGCCCTGCTCTTTAGCCCGTCGGCACAGCTCCAGGGCACTGGAAGCGCCACGTTGGAAGCTGAAGTTCGACAGGCAATGCAGCTCGGCATATTCGACGTTCATGCGAACCAACCTTGCAGCCACAACGGCCCGCCCTCGCCCACCGGTCGATAGGCCCAGCCTCGTTGTCCTGCGCGGGTTTCGATCAGGTAGTAATCCCGGCGTACGTCGGCGCCGTCCCACCAGCCGGATTCGATGCGCTCCGGGCCGATAAGGATTCGTGCCTGACTCTCCTGCAACGCTTGGGGTTCATCCAGCAGCCAGCCGGGACGCTGCACGCCATCGCGCACCGGACAGGCCTGGGGCCGCGGCTGGGGTGTCAGCTGCCAGGCGCATTCAGGCCGATGGTCGTCGCGAAACCCCAGGCCCTGCACTGCGTCATCCCCCAGCCGGGCCCGCAAGCGCTCGCGCAGTTGCTCCCAGGGCAAGGACTGTTGCGGACGATCATCGAACAGTTCCAGGCGCTGGGGCACGAAACTCGGCAGGTCTTCGGCACACAAGCGAAAACCACGCACCGGGGCCTCCACCTGTACTTGTTCCAAACGGCCACGGGCCAACTCGAAGAGCATCGAAGGATCCCGTTCGGCGCTGAGCAGACCGACCTTGATCAGCGTGTCGGGTAATCCGGCGTGTTCCAGGTGCAGGTCAAAACGCTGCACGCCGCTGTCACGACCGCAGAGGAAAGCCGACAGATCACCGGTCAGCCGGCGCAACGGAAACAGCAACGCCTGATGGGACTGCACGTCGTAGTTGAGTTCGATGCGCACATCGAAACGGTCCGGCGGCAAATAGAACGACAACGCCAGGGTGCGACTGCCCGTCAGTGCGTCGAGGTGCTTGAGCACCTGGGCTTCGAAGCGTCGTGCCAGAGTGTGCCGGGGCAAGGCCTGGACCTGGCTCAGGCGACGCAGGCCCATGCGCGACAATGCCGTGGCGACGTCGGGCTCCAGACCGATCCGGTCCACCGGCATTTGCCCCAGGCACGCCTGCAAGGTCTCGCTATCGGGCACCACCAGGGCGTCATAGGCATTGGCCAATACCCGTGCCGCCACCGGGTTCGGAGCGGCGACGATGCGATGACGAAAACCCAGTTCGGTCAGTTCGGCCCGCAACCGCGCCTCGAACACCGGCCAGGGCCCGAACAGGCCCAGGCTCGACTCGATCTCGAACAGCACCGTACGCGGGTAATGCACGCTGACCTGGGAACTGAAACGGTAGGCCCAGGCCGCCAGGAACTGTTGCCAGTGCTCAATCTGCGCGGCGTCGTATTCGGCGGTGGCAAAACCTTTGCTCAGGGCCTGGGCGGCGGTCATGGTCTGGCCGGGACGCAAGCCCAGGGCCCTTGCCTGCGCATTCACCGCTTGCAGCACCCGCCGCTGGGCCGGGCCGGTCAATAGCGCCAGGGGTTCGTCTGGATCGGGGCGCTGACGCAGCGCGGCGTCCAACGCCAATTGCGGGAAGAGAATACACACCCAGCGCATCGCAACCTCAATGCTCTGTCGGTGAGGTGAACGTGGTAAAGGCAATCGGCGCCGAACGGGCCAGCCCGCCCCGGCACTTGAGCACGCGCAATTGCCCAGGCCGGGCATCAATGGCGATGCGCAAGGCCGCTGGCGACGGGTTGATGGCTTCCTGGATCGAGCGCCAGGCGAACGCCAGAGTCTGGCCGGTTTCCGCCGCCACTTGCAGGCGACGCAGGGCCCGGTCGTCCGCCTGGCGAGGCCAGCACAGCACCGCGCCGCAACTGCCTGAACGCAGGCATTGTTCGGTGGCCCACAGGGCATCGCGTTCATCGGCCCGGATCACAGACAATTGGCGCAGGTCTACCCCGGCGTTCTGCCAAGCCTGGGGATAGGGCACGAACGGCGGCGCCACCAGCACAATCCGCTCCCCTGCCGCCGACAACCGCGCCAGGGTCGGCCACACCAGTTGCAACTCACCCACGCCCGGTGCGGCGATGAGCAACTCCGTCAGCGCCGCTTCCGGCCAACCCCCGCTGGGCAGCGCCGCGTCCAGTGCCGCATGGCCGGTGGGTTGCGGGCTGGCGGCCGGAGGCGCAGGCCGGCCCTTCCAGACCTGGCCGCCATTGAACAGCGTGTCCAGCGCAACGACAGCGCCCATCAGCCTTGCCTCAACAGGCCACAGAACACCCCTTCAATGGCCAGGTCCTGATCGGCTTCGACGATGATCGGCTGGTAGGCCGGGTTGCGCGGCAGCAGGCGCACCCGTTCGCCGATGCGCTCGAAGCGCTTGATGGTGACTTCACCGTCGAGCCGTGCCACGACAATCTGGCCGTTGGAGGCTTGGGGGGTGCGCTGCACGCCCACCAGGTCGCCGTCGAGAATACCGTCCCCGATCATCGAGTCGCCCTGGACCCGCAGCAGGTAATCCGGCGCCTTGGTGAACATCGCCGGATCCAGCATCAGACGGCTGTGGACCTCGGCATCAGCGCCAATCGGCAAGCCGGCCGCCACTCGCCCCAGCACCGGAACGTCCAGCAGCTCGGGGCGCGCTGGTTGGTTCAGCAAGCGGATACCCCGGGCCTGGTGCGGATTGACTTCGATAAAACCAGCTTCGGTCAGCGCCAGCACATGCTTGCGCGCCACGCTGCGGGAGGCGAAACCGAACGCCTCGCTGATTTCAGCGAGGCTGGGGGGCTGGCCCTGCTCGGCGATGCGTTCGCGGATGAAGGTCAGGATGGCGGTACGGCGGGGGGTGAGAGTCGTCATGGAGTACATTTGTACTCTTTCGGGTTTTTTCTGACAAGCGCCGCCAGTCAGTTCACAGGTTGACTGCACAAGTCCTTGTGGCGAGGGAGCTTGCTCCCGCTCGGCTGCGCAGCAGCCGTAAAAACCTACCTACTTGTTGAATGATTTGGGGCTGCTGCGCAGCCCAGCGGGAGCAAGCTCCCTCGCCACAGGTGTTAATCATGTCTCGGGATTGCGTGATCAGGGCAGTAACAACCCCTGCTCACGCTCGCACAACTGCACCACGTAATCCCACAGCACCCTCAACCGCACAGACTTGTGCAGCTCACGGCGGGTGCTGATCCAGTAGCTGCGGCGGATGGTTTCGTCTGGCAGCAGGGGTACCAGCATCGGGTCGCTGCTGGCCATGTAACAAGGCAACACGGCGATCCCCAGGCCCGAGCGCGCGGCCTGTTGCTGGGCGATGACGCTGGTGCTGTGGAACACCACCCGCGGGTTGCGGCAAAAACTGTTGAGGAACATCAGTTCCTGGCTGAACAGCAGGTCATCGACGTAACCGATCCAGGCGTGGCGCGCCAGGTCCTCGCGGCTGCGCAGCGCGGGCGAGCGATCCAGGTAGGCCTGGCTGGCGTACAGCGCCAGGCTGTAGTCGGTGAGCTTGCGGGTCACCAGCAGGTCCGCGGCCGGGCGTTCGAGGTGGATGCTGATTTCCGCTTCACGGTTGAGAATGCTGACAAACCGCGGCACCGCCACCAGCTCCACTTCCAACCCCGGATAACGCTGGAACAACCCGTCCATGCGACTGGCCAGGAACATGATGCCCAACCCTTCGGTCACCCCCAGGCGGATCTTGCCCAGGGGCGCGCTGGACTGGGTGATGTCCTCCTGGGCCAGCAGGGCCACGTTTTCCATGGCCTCGGCGTGCTTGAGCAACGCTTCGCCGGCCGGGGTAAGTTGGTAACCCTGGGCGTGCTGGACAAACAGCGCGGTACCCAGGCTCTTCTCGATGGCTTCGATGTGCCGGGCCACCGTGGCGTGAGTGGTGTTCAGGCACCGTGCGGCCGTCAGCAAGCGCCCGCTGCGCTGCAGTTCCAGAAAGTAGCGCAGGTCATTCCAGTCGAACATGGACCCTCCTTGAACAACGCCTGACGACACGGCTGTTTATAAACGCACAGTGGCTGCGCAAAAACTAACATTCTTTTGACGAAAACTAACAACTAGGATGGACCCCACAAGAACAAAAAATGAGGTCGCGAATGCAACCTGTCGTCGATGAATACGATTACGTGATCGTGGGCGCCGGCCCTGCCGGATGCCTGCTGGCCAACCGGCTCTCGGCCAACCCGCACCATCGGGTGCTGCTGCTCGAGGCCGGTGGGCGCGACAACTATCCGTGGATTCACATCCCGGTCGGCTACCTGTTCTGCATCGGCAACCCACGCACAGACTGGTGCTTCAAGACCGAAGCACAACCGGGCCTGCAAGGGCGGGCCCTGAGCTACCCACGCGGCAAGGTCCTGGGCGGTTGCTCCTCCATCAACGGCATGATCTACATGCGCGGCCAGGCTGCGGACTACGATGGCTGGGCTGCCGAGGGCAATCCCGGCTGGGCCTGGAAAGACGTGCTGCCGCTGTTCAGGCAGAGCGAAAACCACTTTGCCGGCGATTCCGAATTCCACGGTGCCGGCGGCGAATGGCGAGTCGAACGCCAACGCCTGTCATGGCCGATTCTCGATGCGTTTCGCACCGCCGCCGAACAGAGCGGCATTCCCAACGTCGATGACTTCAACGGCGGCGACAATGAAGGCTGCGGCTACTTCCAGGTCAACCAGAAGGCCGGGGTCCGCTGGAACGCGGCCAAGGCCTTTCTCAAACCGGTTCGCCAGCGCCCCAACCTCACGGTGTTGACCGACGTTGAAGTCGATCGCGTGTTGTTACGCGACGACCGGGCCTACGCCGTCAGCGCCCGTTGGCAAGGCAAAGGCATGACCTTCAAGGCTCGCAAGGAAATCGTCCTGTGCGCCGGGGCCGTGGGTTCGCCGGGGATCCTGCAACGTTCCGGGATCGGCCCGCGCAGCCCGCTGCAACGCCTGGGCATCGGCGTGACCCACGAACTGCCCGGTGTCGGCAGCAACTTGCAAGACCACCTGCAACTGCGGCTGATCTACCAGTTGGAAAACGCGCGCACCCTGAACCAGATCGCCGGCACGCTGTGGGGCAAGATGGGCATGGGCCTGCGCTACCTGTACGACCGCAGCGGCCCGCTGTCCATGGCCCCCAGCCAACTCGGCGCGTTCGCCCGCTCGGGACCGGAACAGACCTCGGCCAACCTCGAATACCACGTACAACCGTTGTCCCTGGAACGCTTCGGCGAACCGCTGCACAGCTTCCCGGCGTTCACCGCGTCGGTCTGCGACCTGCGCCCGCAAAGCCGTGGCCGGGTGGACATCCGCTCCGCCGATCCGCACGAAGCGCCGCTGATCCAGCCCAATTACCTGAGCCATCCCGAAGACCTGCGGGTCGCCGCCGACGCCATCCGCCTGACCCGCCGAATCGTCGCGGCCCCGGCGCTGCAGGCCTTCAAACCGGTGGAATACCTGCCGGGCCCCAGCCTGCAAACCGAAGAAGAACTGCACCAGGCCGCCGCCCGCATCGGTACGACGATTTTCCACCCGGTCGGCACCTGCCGCATGGGCCAGGACCGCGACGCCGTGGTGGATGCGCAACTGCGGGTCCACGGCATCAAGGGCCTGCGCATCGCCGACGCCTCGATCATGCCGCGCATCACCTCGGGCAACACGTGCTCGCCAACGTTGATGATTGCCGAGAAGGCGGCGCAGATGATGCTCAACCCCGCGACGAGGAACACCAGCATCGAACAAGCACCTGCTACGGTCTGAAGAACAACAGAGACACCTGTGGGAGCGAGCTTGCTCGCGATGACGGCGGCACATTCAACTTATATGTGACAGACAGGCCGCTATCGCGAGCAAGCTCGCTCCCACACGGGAAATGTGTAAGCAAAAGGAACGTGTCAAAGCAGGAGACGCCCACCCGGCGTCGACAGTGGAACAACAAAAACAATCACTGTGAGGGATACCGCAATGTCTGAACATGTTCAGCCCCTGGAAGCCACGCGCAGCGCCGGCACCAGCCAGGAAACCCAGAAAGTCATCTTCGCCTCGTCCCTGGGGACGGTGTTCGAGTGGTACGACTTTTTCCTCTATGGCGCCCTGGCGGCGGTGATCAGCAAGCAGTTCTTCGCCGGGGTCAACGACACCACGGCGTTCATCTTCGCGCTGATGGCGTTCGCTGCCGGTTTCATCGTGCGGCCGTTCGGTGCGCTGGTGTTCGGCCGGTTGGGGGACATGATCGGGCGCAAATACACATTCCTGGCAACCATCGTGCTGATGGGCCTGGCAACGTTCTGCGTCGGCCTGTTGCCCAACTACGCCAGCATCGGCATCGCCGCGCCGATCATCCTGGTGGTGCTGCGCATGCTCCAGGGCCTGGCCTTGGGTGGTGAGTACGGTGGCGCCGCCACCTACGTCGCCGAACACGCGCCGATGGGCAAGCGCGGCTTCCACACCAGTTGGATTCAGTCCACCGCCACGCTGGGGCTGTTGCTCTCGCTGCTGGTGGTGCTGGGCTGCCGCTACTTCACCGGCGATCAGTTCGAAGTCTGGGGCTGGCGCATTCCGTTCCTGCTGTCGATCCTGCTGCTGGGCATCTCCACCTGGATTCGCCTGAGCCTGCACGAGTCGCCGGCCTTCCTGAAAATGAAAGAAGAAGGCAAGTGCTGCAAGGCGCCGATCCGCGAATCCTTTGGCAAATGGGAAAACCTCAAAGTGGTGCTGATCGCCCTGTTCAGCATCAACGCCGGGCAAGCGGTGACCTTCTACGCCGCGCAGTTCTATGTGCTGTTTTTCCTCACCCAGTTCCTGAAGATGGACCCCGCCCTGGCCAACAGCCTGCTAATCGTCAGCGTGGTGATCGGCGCACCGTTCTTCATCTTTTTTGGCTGGCTGTCGGACAAGGTCGGGCGCAAACCCGTACTGATGATCGGCCTGCTGCTGGCGACGGCCCTGTATTTTCCAATCTTCAAGACCCTGGCCCACTACGCCAACCCGGCCATCGACCAGGCCAGCCGTCAGGCACCGATCACCGTGATCGCCGACCCGGCTACCTGCACCTTCCAGTTCGACCCGGTGGGCAAGGCGCGTTTCGACAGCCCTTGCGACAAGGTCAAGACTTTCCTGGTCAAGCAAGGCCTGCCCTACAGCAGCGTCGCAGCCCCGGCCGGGAGCACGGTGCAGGTCAGCGTCGGTGACGTGAAGCTCGAAGGCTATGACGAAGCCGCCCTGCGCGGCGCGGTGACCCTGGCGGGCTATCCGCAAAAGGCCGACGCCCAGCAGATCAACCGGCCGATGATCGTGGCCCTGATCGTGGCCCTGATCATCATCTCGGCGATGTGCTACGGACCGCTGGCGGCGTTGATGGTCGAGCTGTTCCCGACCCGGATCCGCTACACCTCCATGTCCCTGCCCTACCACATCGGCAACGGCTGGTTTGGCGGCTTCCTGCCCACCGTGTCGTTCGCCCTGGTGGTCTACACCGGAGATATCTTCTATGGGCTGTGGTACCCGGTGGTGATTACCGGGGTGAGCCTGGTGGTGGGCATGATCTGCCTGCGGGAAACCCGGAACGTGGACCTGGATAAGAACTGAGGACGATCCGTGGCGAGGGCGCTTGCACCTCGCCACGAACGGCGTGCCTCATGGGTCAAAAACGCGCCTTCATCGTCATCGTGAAGTTACGCGGCTCACCGTAATAGTTACCGAAGCCCTCGGTCCCGATGGTGGTGTAGTAGCGCTTGTCGAACAGGTTGTTGCCGTTGAGTGCCAACGACCAGGTGTCATCGATGCGATAGCCGATGCGACCGTTCCACACCGCATAGCCTGCCTGGGTGATCTTCTCGCCGGTCGCCGGCGACACCCGGAAATTGTCGCTTTGTGCATTGACGCCCGCGCCGACGCTGAACCGTTCAAAAGCCCCATCGAGGGCGTAATCGCCCCACAGCCGCAGCACATGGCGTGGTACATAGCTGTTGAAAGAGCCGCCGTTGAGGCTGGTGTCGATGTCATCGAGGGTCTTGGTCTGGGTGTAGGTGTAACCGGCAAGCAGTTGCAAGCGCTCGATGACTTCACCACTGATCTCGGCCTCGAAGCCCTGGGCACGCACCTTGCCGGCGTTCTCATAGCAGAAACCGTCCGAGGACGAACAGCTTGAGATGTAGTCGGTCTGGGCCTGGTCTTTCTGCAACGTGCGGAACAGGTTGAAGGCACTGTTCAGGCGTCCCTCGAACCATTCGCCCTTGATTCCCAGCTCATAGCTTTCACCCACCAGAGGCTTGAGTGCCGAACCGCTTTCGGAGCGGTAGTTGCCTTGGGGCGTGAAAATGTCCGAGTAACTGGCGTAGGCCGTCAGGTGTTCGTTGAGGTCCAGCAACACGGCGGCAAACGGGGTGACCTGGCCCGTCTCCGTGCTCTTGGCGTGTTCCGAGCCGCCGATGAGGAATACCGAGTCGGTCTTGGAGCTGTACCAGCTCACCCGGCTGCCCACCACGAACGTCAAGGGTTCCGCCAGCTTCAGGCGCAGGGTCGAATACATCCCTTGCTGCTCGGTAACGGTCTTGACCGGACCACCACGCGTCGAGTTTTCGATGAAGTAACTGTCGTCCGGTTCGGGGATATGGCGATCCGGATCGAATACGTTCTGCTTCTGGGGCAGCAATGCGACGGAGAAGAAGTCGTCTTTGTCCGAACGACTGGTGTTGAAGCCGACGATCAATTCGTGCTGCTGCCCAAAGGCATCGAATTTGCCGTCCAGGTAGGCATCGAGGCCGTAATCGACCTGGTCATAGTCATACATGCTGCCCAGCATGTTAGTGGTCGAGGAGCCCGGCGCCACCGAGCCCGATGCAAACGCGTATTTGATGTCTTGGGTATTTTTCGTATAGACACCGGCCACCTTCACGGCCCAGTCGTCATTGAGCTGGTGCTTGAGATCGCTGAACACCGTGGTCCGCTGGCTGCGCCAGGTATTCCACGACGGATCCAGGCAAGTGGAGCGGCTGAGTTTCAGATCGCTGCCATCCCTGTAGCGAGGCAGCCCGCCCCAGCAGGGACTTGCATCGACGTCTTCATAGGCAACGCCCAGACCGAGCGTCGTGTCGGGTGACAGATCGAAGTCCAGGGCGCCGTAATAGATCTGGTCCTTGCGCCGGGCATCATCGTAGAAATAATGCCGGCTCTGCTCGGCGATCACCGCCCTGCCCCGCACGGTGCCGGAATCATTCAACGGGCCGCCGGTATCGATCTGTCCACGGTAGTTGTCCCAGGTGCCGCCCGAGAGACTGAGTTCAGTCTGCGCCGTGGCCAGGCCGCGTTTGCGGACGAAATTGACGCCGCCGGAGGTGCCGCCCGAGCCCTTCATCATCCCGGCCGCACCGCGCAGGACTTCGACACGGTCGTAATACGCCATGTCACTGCTGAAACTGTCGGCCTGGACATAGCTGTTGCCCATGTCCAGCGGAACGCCGTCATATTGATACTGGCCGGACATCCGGAACCCGCGGGAATAGAAATATTTGCCGCCCATGGTCGAGTCGTAGACGGTGATTCCAGGCGTTTTTTCCATCACTTGATCGATGGTGTTCAGGTTCTGGTCATCGAGCATCTTGCGGGTGATCACCGTCACCGATTGCGGCGTTTCGCGCAGCGAGTGCTCGCCCTTGCCGATGGTGACCGCCCCAGTTGTGTAGGAGCCACTGTTTTCAGTGGTCGCGCCGAGCCTCTGCCCGTCGATGGTGGTGACCCCCAGTTCCATTGCCGAACCGTTGCCGGGCACAGGACGAAGTACGTACGTGCCGTTGGCCTGGAGGGCGGCTTGCAGGCCGCTGCCACCCAGAATGCGGGCAAACCCGTCACCCACGCCAAACGAACCTTTCAGGCCGGGCGATTGCAGGCCCTGGAGTTGCCGGGCATCGAACGAAATGGCGACACCGGCGGCGCTGGAGAAACGGGTCAGGACATCCACCAGGCTGCCGGCCCCGATATCGTAGGCCTGCGCCAAACGCTGCTGCGCCGAAGCCTCTGGAACCGGGCTGGCACTCACGGCCCCGGCGCTGCCCGTAGCGACTGCCAGCAAGCCGATTTTCACTGCAAACACCAGACGACCTGGCGCGCTCACCCAAGACATGCTTCCCCTCCCCAATACGGTCGATAAAAACTCACTGAGGAAGAGCCGAACGATGCGAATGAAAAGTGCAGGACAGTATTTTTTTATCGCGCCGCGGCATCAGTGACCGCGGTTGTCACTCGATACCTGGACCCAGAAACGGCTGTATCGGGTCACTCGCAACGAAAAGCCACTCTCCAGTGCCGCCAGGGCGAGGTCAGTGTCATCGACGGGAAACACGCCCGAAACCTTCAAGTCGCCAATGGCGGGATCACAACGCAGCACACCGTTGCGGTAACGCGAAAGCTCCTCCAGCAGCGCCGCCAGGGGACGGTCAATGGCAATGATGCTTCCCTTCTGCCAGGCACCCACCGACACATCGTTGCCGCGCAGCGTACCCAGTGACCGATCATTGAAGTCCAGGCGTTGGCCGGCTTCGACCCGCATCCTTGATCCAATAGCCGGCAGACTGACCTCGACCGCTTTCTCCAGCACCGCCACTTCACCGCCCCGCGCCTGACCACGGACGATAAAACGCGTCCCCAACGCGAGTACTTCGGCATGACCGGTGACCACCTTGTAAGGACGCTGCAAGGGATCAACCGCCGTCGTCACGAGAATCTCCCCCCTCAGCAGCTCCAGTCGCCGCTGGTTTGCATCGAAACGAACATTGACTGATGTGTCGGTGTTGAGCAGTAGCGTGCTGCCGTCCGCCAGTTGAAACTCACGGCGCTCGCCCACCCGGGTGCGGTAATCGCAAAACAGATCCTGAGTCGCCTGACTCCGCCAGCCCAACCACCCCAGGCCACTGGCGGACGTCAGCAGTATCACGCTGCGCAATACCTGGCGGCGGGATCGGTTGTGGGTATCACTCAAGGCCGGGGCCGCCAGGGCACCCGGGACACTCGCCATCTGTTCGGCCACCGCCGTCATTCTTTGCCAGGCCTGGCCATGCAACGGATCAGCGCTCAGCCAGGCATTCCACCCGGCCCGATCCGCGTCGGTCGTGATGCCGGAATGCAGCTTGGCGTACCACTGCGCGGCGGCACGGATGGCGTTCAACTCTTCGGGCGGCAGATTCATGACAGCTGCAATTGAATTTGCATCAGGCAGCAATGTTCCATGGCCTTGGCCATGTGGTTATTGACCGTGCGGACGCTGACGCCCAAGCGCTCGGCAATTTGCGGGTACGTCAGGCCATCGAACTGCGACAGGATGAACGCCTGCCTGACGCGCGGACCCAACCCCAGCAGCAAGCGGTCGATTTCCATCAAAGCCTGGAGCAGGATGGCTTGCTCTTCCAGCGATGGATGTTGCTCTTGCGGCATGGCGGCCAATGCTTCGAGATAGGACTGTTCCAGTGAGCGGCGGCGAAACAGATCGATCAACAGCCCTTTGGCGATCATCGACAGATACGGTCGCGGCTCACGAATATCCAGCGCGGAGCGAGCCTTGATGACTCGCACGAAGGTGTCCTGGGTGAGGTCCGCTGCATCGAAGGCATTGCCCAAGCGCTTGCGCAGCCAGCCCTGGAGCCAACTGTGATGATCGCTGTACAGAACGTCGACGGCACTGCGTAAGGACAGATCGTTGGCGGACATGGCAATGGAATAATTCGCGACTGATAATGACTCGCATTGTCGTGGGAGCCATCGCAGCTTGCAACCCAAACATGAGCACGACGGGCCGGCCGCAACCCGTCACTGTGGGATCAATCAGTGCACAGAGTGGTTTTTCACCGTGCTTTCCACCAGATCCAACATCTGCCCCAGCGCCCAAGGCTTGGCGATAAAAGACGCGTGGTGCTTGATCCCGGCGCTTTCCGGCGTTTCGAAGCCGGACATGATCAGCAGCGGTATCTGCGGCCAACGGTCCCCGGTGACATTGGCCAGGTCCGCACCATTCAGCATGCCGGGCATGGTGATGTCGGTGAGCAGCAGGTCCACATAATCAGCGCTCTCCTCAAGAAACGTAAGCGCCGCGTCGGCGCTTTCCCGAGGCTCCACGACAAACCCCTCCTCTTCCAGGATTTCGCAGAGGAACTCCAGGATCGTCGGATCATCTTCAACAACGAGAATCAAACGTGTCGTCGCCTGTCCGTTGCCCTTTGGCATCGAATTCATGTAAGTGACTCTCCCTGACCTCATAAACCTTCTGTGCGGTTTCAGCCGCCTTGAAGTTATGAGCGATACCCTTTCGAGAAATTCATTCTGCTTGCCAAGAGACCGCCGAACGTCGACTTAGACACTCCGTTGCAACGCAGCGCAACGCTTTTATCTGTATATCCATACAGATAAAACTTGCCCCGGCGCGCATCCATGACCATGCTACAGCCCCATGAAATCTGTTTAGGAATTGGGTGCCATGCAGCTGTACCTGTGTGAAAAGCCGTCCCAGGCCAAGGACATCGCAGCCGTGCTCGGCGCCACGCGCCGTGGCGACGGTTGCTGGCTGGGCGCGAACGTCACGGTCACCTGGTGCATCGGTCACCTGCTGGAAACCGCCCCGCCAGACGCCTACGACGCCCGCTACAAGCGCTGGGTGCTGGCTGACCTGCCTATCGTGCCGGCGCAATGGAAAATGACCGTCAAGCCGAAAACCGCTGGGCAATACAAGGCGGTCAAGCGCCTGCTGGGGGAAGCCAAGGAACTGGTGATTGCCACCGACGCCGACCGTGAGGGCGAAATGATCGCCCGGGAGCTGGTGGAACATTGCCGCTATCGCGGGCCCATCCAGCGGCTATGGCTATCGGCCCTGGACGAAGCGTCGATCCGCAAGGCCCTGGCCACCCTCAAGCCGGGCGCCGAAACCTTCAACCTGTACCATTCGGCCCTGGGCCGCTCCCGGGCCGACTGGCTGATCGGCATGAACATGAGTCGCCTGTTCACGCTGCTGGGGCGCCAGTCCGGCTACCAGGGCGTGCTGCCGGTGGGCCGCGTGCAAACACCGACGCTGCGGCTGGTGGTGGATCGCGACCGCAGCATCGCCAACTTCGTGCCGGTCGCCTATTGGGCCATCGACGTGCAGCTCAGCCACGAAGGCACGGCCTTTACCGCCCAGTGGCGCGCCGATCCGGATGCTTGCGACGATCAGGAGCGTTGCCTGAACCAGGCCCTGGCCCGCGATGCCGCCCAGGCCATGGGCAATGCCGCCACTGCCCGGGTGCTGAAAGTGCGTACCGAGCGCCTGCGCGAAGCGGCGCCGCTGCCGTTCGACCTGGGCACCCTTCAAGAAATCTGCTCGAAGAAGCTCGGCCTCGGCGCCCAGGAAACCCTGGACATTGCCCAGTCGCTCTACGAAACCTACAAACTCATCACCTATCCCCGCAGCGATTGCGGTTTCCTGCCCTTGAGCCAGCACAGCGAAGCACCGGCCATCCTGGCCGCCCTCGCCCAGGCCGATCCAAGCCTTGCGCCGCTGCGCGAACACCTGCAGCCGCAGCGTAAATCCCGAGCCTGGAACGACGCCAAGGTCAGTGCCCACCATGGCATCATCCCCACCGCCGCCGCGAAGAACCTCGACAAGCTCGCCAGCAAGCAGCGAGCCGTCTATACGCTGATTCGTGCGCGCTACCTGGCGCAGTTCCTGCCCAACCACGAGTACGACCGGACCCAGGCCGACTTCGACTGTGCCGGCCAGGCACTGCGTGCCGTGGGCAAGCAAATCGTCGAACCCGGCTGGAAACGCGCCCTGCCCGAAGCGCTGGCGCCAGCAAAGGGCCGTGAAGCACCGACGCCGCAAACCCTTCCGGCGCTGACCGAGGGTCGTGACTGCGCGGTGGACGAGGTGAAGCTCAAGGACCTGTGGACCCAACCGCCCAAGCCATTCACCGAAGGCGACCTGATCAAGGCCATGAAGAATGTCGCCAAACTGGTGGAGGACCCGCTGCTCAAGCAAAAGCTCAAGGACACCACCGGCATCGGCACCGAAGCGACCCGGGCCTCGATCATCCAAGGGCTGCTCGACCGCGGTTACCTGGTGAAAAACGGCAAGGCCCTCTCCGCCACCCCGGCGGCCTTCAGCCTGATCGACGCCGTGCCCCGCGCCATCGCCGACCCGGGCACCACCGCCATCTGGGAGCAAGCGCTGGACATGGTGCAAAGCGGTGAAATGAGCCTGGAAGAATTCGTGACCCGGCAAGCCGCGTGGATGAGCAAGCACATCGCCCGCTGCCAGGGCATGAGCCTGACCATCAACGGCCCGGCCAGCCCTGCCGGACGGGGCGCAACTCCGTGGAAGAACAAGCGCAAGCCAGCCAAGCGCAAGGCGGCCGGTGCACCGCGCAAGGCGAGCAAGGCCAAGGCGACCTGAGCCTAGTCAATCAGATGATGCCAAACACAGAACCTGTGGCGAGGGAGCTTGCTCCCGCTGGGGCGCGAAGCGGCCCTAAAACCTGGCGGCGCGGTGGGTCAGGGTCATCGAGGGATTTGACAGAGGGGCCGCTACGCAGCCCAGCGGGAGCAAGCTCCCTCGCCACAGGGCTCGGCTTAAGCCCAATTTTTCATACCCAAACCATTTTGTCCGACAATATGTAGTGATCAAAAATAATCACTACAAAACCGTTGACGCCTCCGATTTGCCCTTGCATGATGCAGACGTCTCCCCGATCGGGAGTACAGGCAACTGTTTGAGCAAGCTCGTCTGACCGCCGAGCTGTTTTTTGGATAAGGGACTGCCCACAAGGCAGATTGAAGGTGCTGACCTGACATGACCGTCCGGTAACAAGGACGAGAAACGTCGGCGAAGATCCTCATGACGCGCGTGGTCGACCCTCGAAAGTTGACAATGCCTGACGATTCTTCGCTGTTTCTCTTCGTTGTAGCGCATTTGCGTAGCAGCCCTTCGATAACACTACACAACCGATGCACGACCCCGTCGAAGTTCGACGGACGAACGCTGACGGCCTGATTTCGGTAGCAGGCAGGCACTTACCGAGAAGCGAAGTTTTTGCGAACCACCAGACAGATCAACCAAATGGTCAAGGGGCTTACACATGAATCTGAATAATCAACCATCTATTGATGAACTGGCTCGCATGTTCGCAGCGCACAAAGACACTCTCGACAACCATATCCTGTGGATCAGCAAGACTGGCCAGGTGCATATGGACTGCTTGTCTCCCTACACCCAGGAAGACGAGTTCGAAAAGAACACACAAGACCTGTGTGCCCGGCTGAAGATGTACCGTCGCGGCCAGGGCTACGTCGGCAAGAAGGCCGCCGCGGACAAGGACTTCATGGGACGCGTCCTGCAAACGCTGACCCAGGCTTGGGAGTCGATGCAGAACACCTCGCAAGTGCGGGTCATCGACCGCCTCTGCTGATTGCACTATAAAAAAGGGCCCGTTCCTCAATCAGGAACGGGCCCTTTTTCGTGGGGCCTAGTGTCCTGTTTCGCAAATACGTTCCTTTTTTGACGAGTGGCTGTTGTCGTCAGGCAAGGCGCCGCGACGAGTCATAGCCCGCTATGGCGAGGAGCGGCAACGCAGCATGACGACAACAGACGCCGTCAAAAAGGAACAGTATTTGTGATACAGGACACTAAAACACCGACCAGCCGATCCGCTGGCTGAGCAGCTCCAGCGCCGCCATGCCCGCCAGGGAGTTGCCGGCGACATTGAGCTCAGGCGACCAGACACACACCGTGAAGCGTCCCGGCACCACGGCGACGATCCCGCCGCCCACCCCGCTCTTGCCAGGCAGGCCCACGCGATAGGCGAAATTACCGGCTTCGTCATACAACCCGCTGGTGGCCATGATGGAATTGACCTGCTGGGTCTGCCGGGCGCTGAGGATCTGCTCACCACTGTGCTTGCAGAACCCGTCGTTGGCCAGGAAGCAGAACGCCCGGGCCAGGTCGATGCAGCTCATCCGCAGGGCGCAGTGGCTGAAATAACTGCGCAGCACCGCCTCCACGTCGTTATGGAAGTTGCCGAAGGACTGCATCAAGTAGGCCATCGCAGCGTTGCGGGCGCGATGCTGGTATTCCGACTCGGCGACCTTGCCGTCCACCATCACTTGCGGGTTGCCTGACAGGCGTCGCACGAAATCGCGCATCGACAACGCAGGGGCGGCGAAACGCGACTGGTTGATATCGCAAATCACCAAGGCGCCGGCGTTGATGAACGGGTTGCGTGGCCGACCGCGTTCGAATTCCAGCTGCACCAGGGAGTTGAAAGGCTGGCCGGACGGCTCATGGCCCAGCCGCTCCCAGATCGCTTCGCCGGAATGCCCGATGGCCTGCACCAGGCTGAACACCTTGGAAATACTCTGCACCGAAAACACCGTGTCGGCGTCGCCTGCGCAATACATCTCGCCGTCATTGCCATACACGGCAATGCCCAGCTGATTAGGCACCACGGTGCCCAGGGCCGGAATGTAATCGGCCACCTTGCCCTGACCGATCAGGGGGCGAACCGCATCGAGGATCTCGTTCAACAGTGCTTGCATATGCGCAGGGTCCAGTCATTCCCCGTTCGAGTGCGGGGATACAGACGCTAGACGCTGATGAGCGGCGTCAGAGCACACTGCCCCATCAAACAAGGTCCTGTGGCGAAATTGAGCAGTCTATAGTTGAGGGGATCAAACGGCAGGAGGGACACCATGCGTCAGATCATGCAGAAAGAACCCTGGTGGGCCTCGCCGCCCAGGCCCGGGCAGGATGAAAGTGAGCTGGAATGGGGCTGGCTGGTGATTTACAGCGAAGGTGAACCACGCTTCGAATTCGTAAAAGAGCGCCCCACGGACGAACAGATCCGCCATCGCAAGGGTTGCCGCGTCACCCTCGGGCCAGAATGACCCCGCCCCGTCACGGCTTGATATCCGGCAACACCAGCGCTCGATTGGCCAGATCCGCCTCCACCAGGTTGCCTTCTATTTCTTCGTCCAGGTAGTAAACCGGTGCCATCACCCCGCTGAGGGGATGCTTGAGCGACTTGAACCAGGCCTCGTCGAACGCAGCGCTCAGGCTTTTGCGGATCTGCGCTTCCATTTCCGGCCGTTCGCCCTCATGGATAATGGCGCGAATACCCGCCACGCCTACGGAAATCAACGCCCCCGCCGCCTTGCCGGCCACAGCTGCTGCCGCACCGGCTGCTCCTCGCGTGGCGAATTGCGCTTCGATCTTTTCACTGGTGCGTTGTGCCACCGTGGCGATCACCGCATCCGATGGCCCCGAACCGGTGGCGGCGGCCTTGTTGACGTGGTCGATCAACGCGGCGTAGGCCGGCAGTGTGTTCAGCGGTTCGGTATGGACCATCTCATACAACGAAGCGTTACGCGCGGCGGGTGGGCCCAGGCTGACAGCAGGAATCGCGTGCAGGCGGCGGTTCATCAGTTCGATGGGGATTTGCTGCCGCTGGCCGATCACCTGGACCTGCTGATTGAGCAAGCGCAGGTAGTAACTCGTCGCGTTGGCCCTGATCGCCTCGGGATCGATCTCCACCGACACCGGTTCCAGCACCTGCTCGCGATACTGTTCTTGCAGATAAACCGCCAAGCGCCTGGCCGAGGAATCCTCCTCGCCCTTGGCACTGGCGGAATACCAGCTGACCTTCATCGCCAGCCACTCCTGGGTCCAGTAGCTGCTGAACCAGGGAATGAACTCGGCCTCGGTACGGTCGTACACCAGCACCCGCCAATGTTCCATCGACCCGCGAGCGTAGAGTCCAGCCTGTTCGATGGCACTTTTCGACGCGGCGATGATTTGTCGGTCAACCTGCCGCCAGGTGTCCTGGGAAATCGCCACCGTGGCATCCTGTTGACCGCGCTGCGACGTAGCGCACCCCGCCAGAACGAGCAAAACGGCCAGCATCAACGAACGCAGCACGATTGCGCCACCCCGGATTCATGTCATCCACGGGGTTGAGTATAGGTGCCTAGGAACAGGGGTTCGGCTAAACACACAAAACCAATGTGGGAGCGAGCTTGCTCGCGAAAGCGGTGGGGCAGCAGCCTTGATATCGACCGATACGCCGCTATCGCGAGCAAGCTCGCTCCCACAAGAGGCCGAGTCGCTCAGATGCCTTCTGAACAATCAGGATTTATGCCGCCGCTCCAACCTGCGCACAGCCATCGACAGCGGATAACACATGGCGAAATACATGGCGCCTACCAACACATAGGTTTCCAACGGCATGAAATACACGGAGCTCAAATCCTGGGCCCGCAGCATCAGGTCCGGCGCGGCGATCAGCGAGGCCACCGAGGTATCCTTGAGCAGGGAAATCGCCACATTGCCGATGGGCGCCAGCACGATACGGATCGCCTGGGGCAGCACCACCCAACGCAACAGCTGGAGACGCGGCATGCCGATGGCTTTCGCCGCTTCGACCTGGCCCTTGGGCACGGCCTCCAGGCCCGAGCGATAGATCTCCGATAAGTACGCCGCCGCATTGAGCCCCAGTCCGATCATCGCAGCCTGGAACGAGCTGAACTGTACACCCACCGCCGTCAGGCTGAAGTACACGATAAACAGCTGCACCAGGGCCGGCGTGCCACGAAAAATCTCGATGTAAAACAACGCACACCGGCGTAACGCCGGCGAGCCGGACAAGCGCGCCAACGCCACCAGCAGCCCGACCGCCAAGCCAATCACCAGTGCGCCAAAAGCCAGTCGCAACGTGGCCCAGGCGGCTTGCAGCAGTTCGACGTGGGTCGCGTCCCACAACTCGCCATAACCCATGTCAGTGCTCCTTGATCACGGTGAGACGCCGCTCGGTGCGCGCCGCCCAATGGGCCAGCACCAGGCTCAACGCCAGATAAATAATGGCCAGCAGGAAATAAATCAGGTTGGTCTGGTAGGTCTCGCTCACCAGCATCTTGGCCTTGAACGTCAGCTCCGGCACGGCGGCAGCCGAGGCCAGCGACGTGTCCTTGAGCAAGCCGATGGCGAAATTCGCCATGCCAGGGATCGACACTTTGAAGGCCTGGGGCAAGACGATCATGCGCATCGCCAAGGCCCGGGTCATGCCAATGGAAAACGCCGCTTCGCTCTGCCCGCGATCAACGTTCAGGATGCTCGAGCGGAACACCTCCGACAGCATCGCCGCACCGTTGAGGCCGAAGCCGATGATTGCCGCGCCGATGGCCGGCAACGTGATACCAATATAGGTCAGGCCGAAATAAAGGATGAACAGTTGGGTCAGGATCGGGACGTTGCGAAACACCTCCAGATAGACACTGGCCACCAGTCGCAAAACCCGGTTACGCGACAGGCGCATCAACGCCAGACCAAACCCCAGCAACGCCGCCACGACGAAAGACGCCGCCGTCAGGCCCAGGGTGGTCAGTGCGCCAATGCCCAATACCTCAAGAAAATAGGGCAGCAGATCGAGGGACTTGGTCAGCTCGCTTGAATCGAACATCGATCAATGCTCCTGGACGGCGCTGATGAAGGCGCGCGTACGCTCCACCTGGCTTTCCCGGAAAATCTGCCGGGGCGGTCCCTGCTCGACGATGTTGCCGTCGGCCATGAAAATCACCTGGTCGGACACGCTTTCGGCAAAGCGCATCTCGTGGGTCACGATGATCATGGTCATGCCCTCCTCGGCCAGCTTGCGCATCACCGTCAACACTTCGCCCACCAGCTCCGGGTCGAGGGCCGAGGTGGCCTCGTCGAACAGCATCAGTTTGGGACGCATCGCCAGGGCGCGGGCGATGGCGATACGTTGTTGCTGGCCGCCGGACAGTTGATCCGGATAGGCATCGCGCTTGGCGAACATGCCCACCTTGTTCAACAGGCCTTCGGCCAGTTCCACCGCTTCGGGGCGGCTGCGCTGCTGCACCTTCAGCGGGCCGAGGATGATGTTGTCCAGCACGCTGAGGTGCGGGAACAGGTTGAAACGCTGGAACACCATGCCGATGTTGGCGCGCATCCGGGCCAGGTCCCTATCGCCCATGGGCACCGTGCGCTCGCCGACCTTGCGCTGGCCGATCAGCGCATTGTCGATGTAGATGCTGCCCCGGGTCGGCTCTTCCAGATAATTGATGCAGCGCAACAGGGTGGTCTTGCCCGAACCGCTGGGCCCGATCAGCGAGATTTTCTGACCCTGCTGCACTTGCAGGTCGATGCCTTTCAAGACGTCCAGGCGGCCGAAGGACTTGTGCAGCCCCTCGACCCGCACCAGTGGATGAGATTCAGCCATGAGCAATTTCCGCAAGTGGATGACACAAAACGTGAACGCAGCCGCGAGGACGTATCAAGCAAACGCCTGGCTGAAATCCCGGGGCGCATGCTTGAACGGGCCGATGAGGTTGCCCTGCTCATCCCGGTCCACGCCAATGCGCTGGTCCCTGGGCAGCGGCACCAGGTAGTCGGGGTTCTTGATCCCGTAGCGGGCCAGGATGGGGCCGATCTGCCCGGTGCTCCGTAACCAGCGTAGCCCTTGGTTCACCCCGTCGAACAAGTCCTGGTTCTGGGGATGAATGCCCCAGATCGCCTCGAACTTGGCGGTCAGGCTGGGGAATTTCTCGTCGTAGGCCATGGGCACTTGCTTGAGCTTGAGACTGGGGTCCTGGAGGATCATGTAGTCGATGGTGGGCGCGTCGAGCACAGCGAAATCGAGCCGCCCGGCCCGCACATCCCGCAGGCACGCATCGGTGTTGTCGTAGAGCTTGACCTCTTTTACACCTTCGATTTTTTTCATGTCGGGGATGGTGAAATAGCCGGTGTTGCTGCCCACGGTGCGCCCTTTCATGTCATTGACGCTGATGCTGCTCTGGAACGGCTCGCTGTCACGCATGATCACGTACGCTCCGGTGTAGAACACCGCGTCGGTGAGCAGCAAGATCTTGGAGCGCATTGGGTTCCAGGCGAAGTTGCCACCAAACCAATCGGCGCGCCCGGAACGCACGGCTTCGATCACCGCCGGAAAGCCCATGGTCAGAACATCGAGTTTGAGCTCAAGGCGGTCGGCGATGATCTTCAGCAACTCCAGATCAGTACCGACCGGAGCCCCGTCGCGCAGGGCACCCAGAGGCATGTCCCCCAGGCACGCGGCGGTCAGATAACCGGGGCGGATGGTCTTGATGGGTTGCCCGGCGGCGAAGGCGAATGGCATTAGCCCCAGGGCCGACCCGGCGACGGCCGCCAGAGAACCGTAGCCAGCGGCTTTGAGCACCGAACGGCGGGAAATGCCGAGGGTATCGAACTTGGAATCGGACATGGGTTTCACCTATGGGCAATTGAGGGTTTTGACCGGGACAAGCCATACAACCAAACAACAACCTTGCCGCCCGATCCCTAAGCAGCCACCAAGCCCCGTCCGGGGCTCGACTTCAATGAAGCCGGTGTGAGAATCGACCTTTCAATGACTTATCATGCTCGACTGCATGACAAGCATTACAATTCACACACTAATCACGCTATTTTGTCTTGTCAATGGGCTTTGTATCGGATAAAAAGCATGACAAGTCTGCTTTAAGGCGCACTAAGAAGCATGACAACCCAGGAACAAGGACTCATGAGTCAATTTGAGAAACTGCTGAAAGAACTGAAAAACCACGCCGGGCTGCACCGCGAGAAAGCCGAGACGCTGTACGCGCAATTGGCCGACGCGCTGACCCACGCGATCCTTCACGGCCAGCTCAAGCCGGGTGATCGCCTGCCGCCCCACCGCGAATTCGCCAGCGCCCTGGGGGTGAACATCACCACCGTGACCCGGGCCATGGCGGTGCTGCAGCAAAAGGGGCTGGTGGAAAGCCGGCCGGGCCGTGGTACGCAAGTGGCGCGAGGGCGTCATCCGGCGGCGCAGTTCCAGTCGGCCCCCAGCAATGACCCCGGCGTCGCCGACCTGAGCGTCAACCGCCCCGCCACGGACGGCTACAACCATGTGCTCGCACAGTTGCTGCCACGGCTCGCCGACGACCCACGCTTTGCCGACATGAAGGATTACCATCCCTGCGAAGGCCCCCTCTGGGCCCGCCAGGCCATTGCGCAATGGTTGCGACACACCGGCGTCGACGCCCAGGCCGATCACATCCTGATCGCCGAGGGTGCCCAACACGGCATCGCTCACACGTTGCGCAGCCTCACCAGCAGTGGCGACACCGTGCTGGCCGACAGCATCACGTACCAGGGCATCAACGGGTTGTGCCGCACCCTTGGCCTGAACCTGCTGGGCGTTGATGCCGACGAACGCGGCATGTGCCCCGAGGCCTTGCGCCAGGCCTGTGTCGAGCATCAACCGCGGTTGCTGTTCCTGGTGCCGTCAATCCACAACCCCACCGCCATCACCCTCGACGCCGAACGCCGCGAGGCCTTGGCGGCCGTCATTCGCCAGACCGATGTGCTGGTCATCGAGGATGACGTCTACCGACCGCTGCTGGAGCAATCACCGCCACCCTTCGCCGCGCTGCTGCCGGAGCAGACGATTTATATCAGCGCCCTGTCCAAATGCATCGCCCCCGGCTTGCGCATGGGCTTCGTCATGGCTCCGCCCGCGTTGCTGCAAGGCATCGCGGCGATGCAACGCATCGACTGCTGGAGCAACTCACCGCTGACCGCGCTGATCGCCACGCGGCTGATCGAGGAAGGCCTGGCCGAGGGATTGGTGTCGGAACAGCGTGAAGAACTGCGGATCCGCCAGGCACTGCTGGCCACGCACCTGCAAGGGCTGGCGTTTCAGCACAGCGCCACCGGCACCCACGCCTGGCTGCTGCTGCCCGAGCCCTGGAACAGTTCGCGCTTCGCCCGCCTCTGCCAGGAACAAGGCGTGGTGCTGCTACCCGGCGGCGCATTCACCCTCAGCCCGGAACTGTCACCGCAAGCGGTGCGCATCAATATCTCGGCTGCGCTGTCCCGGGAACAACTGGTCAAGGCCCTGACCGTGATCAGCCAATTGGCCCGCCAGGGTCACCTTCACATGCACAACCGGATCTGAGCCCGATGACACAGCCCGTTCATTGCGAAATCGCGGTTATCGGCGCCGGTGTGGTCGGCGTGGCGACGGCGCGTTGGTTGCGACGCCAGGGCTATCAGGTCTTGGTGCTCGAACGCGACGGCATTGCCGCCGGCGCCTCGTATGGCAATGCCGGGACGCTGGCGCCCTACGGGGTCATGCCAATCGCCCAGCCTTCATTGCTACGAGCCATTCCATCGCTGCTGTTCTCGGCCGACTCCCCTTTCGTGATCAACTGGGCCCGACTGCCAAGACTGATGCCCTGGCTGCTGCGCTTTCTCAATGAATGCCGGGCGTCGCGCTGTGCCGCCAACACCCAGGCGCTGGCGACGATCCTGCAGCGCACCTACAGCGGGTATGAGCCATTACTGGCAGAGACGCCCCTGGCCAACCAGCGCTTGCAGCACAACGGCTGCCTGTATGCCTATGGCACCCCGCAAGGGTTCACCGCAGCGCAAGCCGCCATCGAACTGCGGCGCTCGCTGGGAATTGCCCAACAGGTCTTGAGCAGCGCTGAAGTCGAACAACTCGAACCGGCACTGGCGGGCCGTTCAGTGGCAGGGCTTCTGTTTCCCGAGTCCTCCCATATGGACGATCCGAAGCTGTTTATCGAAACCCTGGCCGCGCCGCTGGTGGCCGAAGGCGCGCTGCGCAAGGCGACGGTCACCGCGATAAAACGCGCCGCCAACGGGCTTCATTTACACTGCGCCGAGGGCCAGCATTACCTGGCCGACCGGGTGGTGCTGTGTGGCGGGGCGTGGTCCGGCGTGCTGGCGGCGCAGATGGGCGATCACATTCCGCTGGACACCGAGCGGGGTTATCACATTGAGTTCGACCTACGGGATACCCTCCTCAACCGGCCTTGCTGCCCGGTGGAAAGCGCGTTCTACATGACCCCCATGGCCGGACGCCTGCGGGTTGCGGGCACGGTGGAACTGGGTTCGATCCACGACCCGGCCAACCCCCGGCGCTTCGATTACCTGGAACAACATGTGCGCCGCGTACTCGGCCTGAAAGACCCGGTTGCCCGTCGCTGGCTGGGGTTTCGGCCGTCGCTGCCCGACTCACTGCCGGTGATCGGCCCCTCACCGAACGAGCCACGCCTGATCTACGCCTTTGGTCATCAACACCTGGGACTGACCCTCGCCGGAGCGACCGGGCAACTGGTCGCCGAGTGCCTCGCAGGCACCGCGCCGCAATGGCTTGAGCGGTTTTCCGTGCAGCGCTTCTAGAACGCTTTGTGGCGAGGGGACGGTATCGAAACGGTCGAGCGGCGTTCAACCGAGCGCCGTGTCGAGAAACATCATCACCGCAAACCCCATCATCAAACCCAGCGTCGCTGGCGTTTCATGGCCGTTGCGGTGGGTCTCGGGAATCACTTCGTGGGACACCACGAAGATCATCGCCCCCGCCGCCAACCCGAGGCTGATGGGGTACGCGAGGGCGACACCCGACGACATGCCCAGGCCAATCACCGATCCCAGCGGTTCCATCAGCCCGGAGCCCACCGCAATCAACGCCGCGCGCAGGGTGCTGATGCCCGTCACCCGCAGTGCCATGGCAATGGCCAGGCCTTCGGGAATGTCCTGGATGGCGATGGCGGTGGTCAGGGGCAGGCCGACCTTGAAATCGCCGTCGGCAAAACTGACGCCGATGGCCATGCCTTCCGGCAGGTTGTGCAAGGTGATGGCGAGCACGAACAGCCAGACACGGTTAATGCGCTCGACCTCGGGACCGCGCCGCCCACTCAACTCGTGTTCGTGGGGTACGAAACGGTCGAGGCCAATCATCAGGGCGACACCCAAGCCCAGGCCAACCACGACGACAAACGCAGCCAGCAACTGATTGCCACAAATCACCTGTGCGGCTTCGATGCCCGGCAGGATCAGTGAGAAAGAGCTGGCGGCGAGCATCATGCCGGCGGCGAAACCCAGCATGATGTCCTGGGTGCGTGACGAGATGTCCCGCAGCACCACTGCCATCAATGCGCCCAAGGCCGTAGCGGCGAAGCCGGACGTGCCGCCCAGGACCGCGTAACCCAGATTGTTCCGATCGGCACCGACCAAGGCGTTGTAGCCGCTGTAGAGTAACAACGCGGTTATCACCGCCAGCCCCAGCCAGAAACTCACTCCTAGCAGCAGGTTGTTTTGCACAGGCCCCAGCCAGGTACGCCAAGGCGATCGCATCCGAGAAGTGGGCTGGTCCATCGACTGTCCTTAATGCTCTGCAGGCATGGCTAGTCTGATCGTTGCATGGCGGGAACGATCAGACGGAAAGTTCAGGCGAGGGAGTTACCCCCCTCGCCGTTGTTTACAGTTTGTCACTTTGCATCCCCGAACCCAAATCGGCACCCGTGGTGGGGTTGCTCTCCGGGTTGGACATCGTCCGTGCCTTCATGTCCATCAGCAGCGCTTCGTCTTTTTCACTCAGCTGGACGCTGGCCAGGCCATCGCCGCCATCCACCGCCGGTGCTGGATTTTCGACGAACTCCCAATCGTCGCCCTGATTCCATGGGCCGCGCACGGTAGGTTCGCCCTGGGACATATTGAAGTACACGTTAGTGAACTCCGGCATGCCCGGTAATTTGCCTTGGGGGAAATTGGGCTGGATCGAATGCAGGGCTTTTTCGAACGACAGTTGGTGGGCGATTTCACGGGTCATCAAAAAGCCCAGCGCCTCTTTGACACCGGGATCATCTGTGACATTCATCAAACGCTCGTAAACGATTTTCGCCCGCGCCTCGGCCGCGATATTGGAGCGCATGTCCGCTGTCGGCTCGCCGATGGTATCTACGTAGGCGGCGGTCCAGGGCACACCGGCGGAGTTGGTCAATGGCGAGCCGGCGCCATACAGGAGGCTGGTGATGTGGGAATCATTGCCGGCACCGTTGATGTCCCGGTACAACTGGCCCTCCTTCTCCACGCCCTCGGCCATCTTGCCCTTTGCGCCCTTGTTCAACATCACAATGATCGAACCGATGACTTCCAGATGGCTGAGTTCCTCGGTGGCGATGTCCATCAGCAGATCCTTGCGGCCCGGATCGTCCTCGGACAAGGCCTGGGTGAAGTAGCGCGAGGCCGCCGCCAACTCACCCTGGGCCCCACCGAATTGTTCGAGTAACAGGTTGGCCAGTCCTGGATTGGGTTCCGCAACGCGGACGGTGTATTGCAGCCTCTTGTTATGTAGGAACATGATTAAACCCCTCGCTCAAGGCACACGGGATGAGAGCACTGCCGATAACAGGCTCATAAGGACAAGAAGAAGTTAAAGGAACGTTATTTATCTATTTACCCAACAAGCGGGACGAACGGCAATTGACTTAACTTTCACCGATTATCTCGCCACATATAACAGGACAAATTTCTATACGCTGGCCCGGCACAATTGGTTATATAAACCGTAGGGGCCCCATGCCATGGGCACAGGGCCTGCCGGGTCATCGGGCATTACGAGTCACGACCGCCACCACGGCTGTTTTCTCCGCCCTTCTTACCGGCCTCGGACGCCTTTTCCCGGTCGTTGGCAACGTTGCCACCCGACGCTTGGCCCCCTTTGCGGCCCGCTTGCGAAGCGCGCTCAGGATCGTTGGCAAAATTACCACCCGACGCTTGCCCGCCTTTGCGGCCGGCTTCTGCAGCACGTCCAGGGTCCTTGGCAAAATTGCCGCCCGATGCCTGACCACCCTTGCGCCCTGCTTCGGAGGCGCGCTCGGGGTTATTGGCAAAGTTGCCGCCGGACGCTTGCCCGCCTTTTTTCCCGGCTTCCGATGCCTTGTCACGATCGTTAGCGAAATTGCCAGGATTGTTATTTCCTGTGTTAGCCATTTCATTCACCTCGTTAGTTAAAATTGAAACGAGCCTCACTGGCTCGTCTTATTGGGAAAACCTTCTGAGGATAAGGTTTGAAACAAAGTCCATGAGCGGCGACGAACGGTCCAACCTTATGGGTTCGCTCATGGAGCCCTAACAAATAAGCGCCACTTAATAAATTATTTTAAATAATTCAAAGCAGATGTATTGCAAAACAGTGCGTGTCTTTCCACGCTGTCCGCCAAAGGTCGGGCGGCGCCAGCACCCCATTGCACCGGTCTCGTCACCCTGGCCTCGCGCCGTTCCAGGAAGCCAAAACTCGCGGGCTGCCGGTGTTTTCCTGCACCACCGCACTGACCGGCTAGCGGCGTCCGGATGCCCTGTAGCCGACACCCGGATGAGAGCTCGATCAAGGTGAAATCGGATCACTGGCCGGAAACGTTTCCTCCAGCGCGTCGTCCAGCTGCTTACTGGTGGCCTCTCGCTCGCCCACCTTGCCACTGCCTTCGCAATGGCAGTCTGGCGCCGGACACGGCTCACCATTGGGATGTTGTTCGGCGCAAGCTTGGCTGCAATAAGCCTCGCCGTCGTGATTGAAAACCCGTTGCGGATCTACCTCGCACTGACAATCGGGGCAACCGCACTTTAATTCGCTCATGCTCTTTCTCCCGAGATAAGGGTCGAAGGCGCCGTCAGGAAGACCCGACCATCAGTTGGACCTCGAGATTCGCCGCCGCAACGCCGTGGTTGGCCACATAGACGTCGGCGCTCCAGCCTTTGGTCAGGTTGCGATACGACTGGGCGCCCAAGGCCGTACCACTGTCCCATGCCAAGATGTCGCCAATATCGATGTCATTGGCCGAACTCAACTCGAGCACGGTATGGCCGTCCACTTGCGCCACGTACACACCCACCATTGCGCTCTGTCGATTGATGGCCCGTACTTCACCGGTGGTCTTGTTCATAGGTCTCCTCTTCTCGGCAACCGAAGTCCCGCACATAAAGGTGGATATCACGGCGCCGGGGAAAGTTTGAAAAGACCACAGGCCAGGGCGACGAAAGGCGCTGCAATGGTTTCCCGGCCCGATTGGAGTGCTAACCTCAACGGCTCCAGGCCAACGGAGACACCCAATGCCCGACGACCTTCACCTCGAACCGCTCGATCAGTTGCTGGAGCACATGGCTGGGCGCCGTTTCCTGGTGCTCACCGGCGCCGGCATCAGCACGCCCTCGGGCATCCCCGACTACCGCGACCGCGATGGGGTGCGACGGGGTCGACAGCCGATGATGTACCAGGAATTCCTCGCCCAGGCCGAGGCCCGCCGACGCTATTGGGCGCGGGCGATGTTGGGGTGGCCACGGGTGAGGCAGGCCCGGCCGAACGCAGCTCACGAGGCCTTGGCCAAGTTGCAGGCACAACACCGCATCACGGGGTTGATCACCCAGAATGTCGACACGCTGCATGATCAGGCCGGCAGCCGGGACGTCATCGAACTCCACGGCAGCCTGCACCGCGTGCTGTGCCTGGATTGCGACCAGCGCAGCGAACGGCAGCAGATCCAGTTGTTGATGGAAGCGCAAAATCCTTACCTGGCCGGTGTCGACGCCGCGCAGGCGCCCGATGGCGACACCCTGCTGGACCCGGCGTTCGAGGCGCGCTTCCAAGTGCCCCGTTGCCCCCATTGCGATGGCGAGCGCTTGAAGCCCGACGTGGTGTTCTTTGGCGAAAACGTCGCCCCCGCCACCGCGACCCGCGCCACTGAAGCCGTTCAGGAAGCAGATGGCCTGCTGGTAGTGGGCTCGTCGCTGATGGCTTATTCGGCGTTTCGCCTGTGCCGGGCCATCAAGGACCAGGGCAAGCCGCTGCTGGCGATCAACCGAGGCAAGACCCGGGCCGATGAGCTGCTGGACCTCAAGCTTGAAGAGCCGTGTGAGCAATTACTGCCATTGCTGACACAACACCCGTTTTAGCAATACCCGGCCCCCTTGTGGGAGCGGGCTTGCTCGCGAAGGCGATGGAACATTCGATACCGCTGTCGCCTGACTCACCGCTTTCGCGAGCAAGCCCGCTCCCACAGTGGCCGGGGTCAACCTGCGGCCAACTGCACAGCCAACTCCTGATCCCTGAGCGTATCGAACAACGCCTGCGCCGCCGCCGACAGTTCATGCCCCGGTTTGGTCAGCACGCCGATGGCCCGTTCGATCACCGGATCGCTCAATGGAATGCACCGAGCCCCCAGCTCATGCATTTGCCCGACACACAGCGCCGGCACCGCGCTCACGCCCAGCCCACTGGCGACCATCCGTCCGACCGTCGCCAACTGATGGCTCTCGAACTCCACGGGCAATCTCATGCCCCGGGCCTGCAAATGTTCTTCCAGCATCACCCGAACGGTGGACGGGCGTTGTAGGGTAATGAACGGCTGCTCCAGCAAGGTTTGCCACTTGATTTCGCTGAGTTGGGCCAACGGTGAATCCAGCGGCACCACCGCGACGAAACGATCCAGGTACAGCGGGCTGAAAGCCAGGGACGAACTCTGCATCGGCTCGAACGCCACGCCCAGCTCGACATGCCGATCACGCACCATCTCCAGCACCTGCTCATTGATCACATCGTTGACCGTGACGTTGACATTCGGAAAGCGGGCGCGGAAGGTCTTGAGGATCGGTGGCAGCAGGTTGCCAGCGAACGAAGGCATCGCCGCCAACGTCACGCGACCGCGCTGCAAGGTGAAGCGTTGGCGCATTTCATCCTCGGCGTTGTCCCAGTCGGCAACCAGCCGTCGGGCCAATGGCAGCAACGATTCACCTTCAGGCGTCAGCGCCACGTTGCGGGTATTGCGACTGAACAGGCGTCCGCCCAGGCCTTCTTCCAGGGCCTTGATCGTCAAGCTCAGGGCCGACTGGGACAGATGCAGACGTTCGCACGCCACGGCGAAGCTCAGGCTCTGGGCCACGGCGAGGAAGGCGCGGATTTGCTTGAGGGTCATGGTGGCTATGCTCCCAGCGGCAAGTGGTTAGCTTCAAGCTGCAAGCAGATGCCAGCAATTATTGAATTTTATCAATCAATCAAACCTAAAAATCAACTTAACAAATATATAACTTGGCGCAACACTGCATTTCATTGCGACCCCATCAAGAATAAAAGAGGTGTCTATGGCAGGTTTCGACAAACGCGTGAGTTCTTACGAAGAAGCGCTGGAAGGCTTGAAGGACGGCATGACCGTGATCGCCGGCGGCTTCGGCCTCTGTGGTATCCCGGAAAACCTGATCGCCGAGATCAAGCGCAAGGGCATCCGTGACCTCACCGTGGTGTCCAATAACTGCGGCGTCGACGGCTTCGGCCTTGGTGTGCTGCTGGAAGACCGGCAGATCCGCAAGGTGGTCGCTTCCTATGTCGGCGAAAACGCCCTCTTCGAGAAGCAACTGCTGAGCGGCGAAATCGAAGTCGTGCTTACCCCCCAAGGCACCCTCGCCGAAAAAATGCGCGCCGGTGGCGCCGGCATCCCAGCGTTCTTCACCGCTACAGGCGTCGGCACGCCGGTGGCCGAAGGCAAGGAAGTGCGTGAATTCCATGGCCGCCAGTACCTGATGGAAGAATCCATCACCGGCGACTTCGCCATCGTCAAAGGCTGGAAAGCCGACCATTTCGGCAACGTGATCTATCGCCACACCGCCCAGAACTTCAATCCACTGGCCGCCACGGCGGGCAAGATCACCGTGGTGGAAGTCGAAGAAATCGTCGAACCCGGCGAGCTGGACCCGACGCAGATCCACACCCCTGGCATCTATGTCGACCGGGTCATTTGCGGCACGTTCGAAAAACGCATCGAACAGCGCACCGTGCGCAAGTGATCCCCCGCCCCCAGCCAAAGAAGGAATAACAACATGGCACTTTCCCGCGAACAAATGGCTCAACGCGTCGCCCGCGAAATGCAGGACGGCTACTACGTGAACCTGGGCATCGGCATTCCCACCCTGGTCGCCAACTACATTCCCGAAGGCATGGAAGTCATGCTGCAATCGGAAAACGGCCTGCTCGGCATGGGCGCATTCCCCACCGAAGCCGAGGTCGACGCCGACATGATCAACGCCGGCAAGCAGACCGTCACCGCGCGCATCGGCGCCTCGATCTTCTCCTCGGCCGAATCGTTTGCCATGATCCGCGGCGGCCACATCGACCTGACCGTACTCGGCGCGTTCGAAGTGGACGTCGAAGGTAACATTGCCTCGTGGATGATCCCTGGCAAGTTGGTCAAGGGCATGGGCGGTGCGATGGACCTGGTGGCCGGCGCCGAGAACATCATCGTCACCATGACCCACGCGTCCAAGGACGGCGAGTCGAAACTGCTGCCGCGTTGCAGCCTGCCGCTGACCGGCGCCGGCTGCATCAAGCGGGTGTTGACCGACCTGGCCTACCTGGAAATCCAGGACGGCGCCTTCATCCTGAAAGAACGTGCCCCGGGCGTCAGCGTCGAGGAAATCGTCGCCAAGACCGCCGGCAAGTTGATCGTGCCGGAACACGTGCCTGAAATGCAGTTCGCTGCCCAGTGAGGAGAGATTCGATGCAAGAAGTCGTGATTGTCGCCGCCACCCGTACCGCCATTGGCAGCTTCCAGGGTTCGCTGGCCTCCATTCCCGCACCGGAACTCGGTGCAGCGGTGATTCGGCGCCTGCTGGAGCAAACCGGTCTGTCCGGTGACCAGGTCGATGAAGTGATCCTCGGCCAGGTGCTGACCGCAGGTTCTGGGCAAAACCCGGCTCGCCAGGCATCGATCCTCGCCGGCCTGCCGCATGCGGTGCCGGCGCTGACCCTGAACAAGGTCTGCGGTTCGGGACTCAAGGCGTTGCATCTGGGTGCCCAGGCGATCCGCTGTGGCGATGCCGAGGTGATCATTGCCGGCGGCATGGAAAACATGAGCCTGGCCCCCTACGTCCTGCCGGCCGCCCGCACCGGCCTGCGCATGGGCCACGCGAAGATGATCGACAGCATGATCACCGACGGCTTATGGGATGCCTTCAACGACTACCACATGGGCATCACCGCCGAGAATCTGGTGGACAAGTACGGCATCAGCCGTGAAGAACAGGACGCGTTTTCCGCCGCGTCCCAGCAGAAAGCCGTCGCTGCCATCGAGGGCGGTCGGTTTGCCGATGAGATCACACCCATCCTGATCCCCCAGCGCAAAGGCGATCCCGTGGCCTTCGCCACCGACGAGCAACCACGCGCCGGCACCACCGCCGAATCCCTGGGCAAGCTCAAGCCGGCCTTCAAGAAGGACGGTAGCGTCACCGCAGGCAATGCTTCGTCGCTCAATGACGGTGCGGCGGCGGTCGTGCTGATGAGCGCCGAAAAAGCCAAGGCCCTGGGCCTGCCGGTGCTGGCAAAAATCAGCGCCTACGCCAACGCCGGCGTTGACCCGGCGATCATGGGCATCGGCCCGGTCTCGGCCACCCGTCGCTGCCTGGACAAGGCCGGCTGGTCGCTGGAGCAACTGGACCTGATCGAAGCCAACGAAGCCTTCGCCGCCCAGTCGCTGGCTGTGGCCCGGGAACTGAAATGGGACATGGACAAGGTCAACGTCAACGGCGGCGCCATCGCCCTGGGTCACCCCATCGGTGCGTCGGGCTGCCGTGTGCTGGTGTCGCTGCTGCATGAAATGATCAAGCGCGACGCCAAGAAAGGCCTCGCGACCCTGTGCATCGGCGGCGGCCAGGGCGTGGCCTTGGCGCTGGAACGCGCGTAACCGGCAAAGCGTTCAACGGTGGTTGTGCGGACCCACGAACATCCGCGCAGCCATCGGCAACACCACCGGCGCAACTTCGGTTGCGCCGGTTTTTTTTGCCTGTTGGTTTTGAGCAAGACTGGCTGGCCTCATCGCGAGCAAGCTCGCTCCCACAATGGCGTTTCGGCGTGCACGAATCTGCCAATCGACACCGATCCCATGTGGCGAGGGAGCTTGCTCCCGCTGGGGCGCGAAGCGGCCCTGAAACCTGACGACCCGGTATCCCAGGCAAAGGGTCTGCTGCGCAGCCCAGCGGGAGCAAGCTCCCTCGCCACAAGGGATCGAGCTGGGCACGCATTCGAAGTTCACCGCGACCTCCTGTGGGAGCGAGCTTGCTCGCGATGGCGGTGGTCAGGCGACAGTGGCTGTCAGGCCCCCGCCCCAAACCGGTCGCGGCTGTTGGTCAGGTGCAGCCACATGGCGGCGCGGGCGGCGTCGGGGTCTTGGCGCTTGATGGCATTGAAGATCGCCTCGTGCTCGAGATTGGCGAGCTGAGCCAGCTTCCCGAGGTCAGCCTGGCCGCGCTCGGCCACATTGACACGGGTCCTGGGGATCATCGCACTGCCCAGGTGCTGCATGATTTCGACAAAGCAGGTGTTGTCCGTGGCCTCGGCGATGAGCAGATGGAAACGCCGGTCGGCTTCGACGCAACTGTCGTTGTTGCTGAACAACCGCTGATAGTCATCCAGCGCCTGGCGCATCTGCTGCAACTGCTGCTCGCTACGACGCTGGGCGGCCAGAGCGGCCGCCTGGGTTTCCAGGCCCAGGCGCAGCTCCAGGATGCCCCGCACACCAGCGGCGGTGTCGACATTGAGGCGCAACCCTGGCTCGCCGGTCTGCTCCAGCACAAAGGTGCCGATGCCGTGGCGGGTTTCCACCAGCCCCGAGGCTTGCAACTTGGAAATCGCCTCGCGCACCACCGTACGGCTGACACCATGCTCCCGCACGATGGCCCCTTCGGATGGCAACTTCTCTCCCGGCTTCAATTGCCCCAGCAAGATGCTCTGGCTCAGCTTCGCCACCAGGTCATGGGCCAAGTTGTGGGTACGCTTGCGCAGGGGGACTTCGGAGTCTTGCATCGCCAGGGTTCCTCGAAAACAGGCTAAGCGATCCTACCATCAGTGGGCCTGAGAATGATCATCGTCGAACAACCAACTTGTATGACAACACTCAAGATAGACCGCTTATCAGCGTAATTGACGCCGCGTAGGCATTACGCCGCACAGCCTCGCCCTGCCATAAAACCCAGATAAACTCCTGAAACACCCAGCAAATACGGTATAAAAAATCCGACCACCGTATCCAATCGTCATCAAAAACCCCTTGTCATCGAAAAAATTCAAGTTGTATGATGTCTATCAACATCGGCACCTGCACGATGCCCCGCATAAAAATAACGAGTGGGAGAAAAACCAGTGAACACATCCAGCCTCAAGGCGAATGCCGGCGCGGATCCGGTGCTGCTGTCGGCCATTTCCAAGGTCAAGCGCCACATCCTGCCGCTGTTCGTCATCATGTTTATCGTCAACTACATCGACCGCGTGAACATCGGCTTCGTTCGTGCCCACATGGAGCACGACCTCGGTATCGGTGCCGCCGCCTATGGCTTCGGTGCCGGCCTGTTCTTCATCGGTTATGCGCTGTTCGAAGTCCCGTCCAATATCCTGCTGCAAAGAATCGGCGCCCGTATCTGGCTGACTCGCATCATGCTCACCTGGGGCCTGGTGGCGGCGGCCATGGCCTTCATCCAGAACGAAACCCACTTCTACATCCTGCGCTTCCTGCTGGGCGTGGCCGAGGCCGGCTTCTTCCCTGGGGTGATCTATTACTTCACCCGCTGGTTACCGGGGGTTGAACGCGGCAAAGCCATCGCCATCTTCCTCAGTGGCTCGGCCATCGCATCGCTGATCTCCGGCCCGCTGTCGGGGTTGCTCCTGCAAATCAACGGCCTGGGCATGCACGGCTGGCAGTGGATGTACTTCATCGAAGGGATGTTTTCCGTCTGCCTGTGCGTCTTCGTCTGGTTCTGGCTGGACTCCAAGCCCCACGACGCCAAATGGCTGAGCCGTGAGGAACAGGACGCGCTGGTGAAGACCATCGACGATGAGCAACGGGCCCGGGAAGCCGCCACACCGGTCAAACTGTCCATCGGCCAGTTGCTCAAGGATCGCCAGATCATCCTGTTCTGCCTGATTTACTTCTTCATCCAGCTGACGATTTATGCCGCCACCTTCTGGCTACCGAGCATCATCAAGAAGATGGGCGACCTCAGCGACATCCAGGTCGGGCTGTTCAACTCAATCCCTTGGTTGTTGTCGATTGTCGGCATGTACGCCTTTGCCTCGCTGTCGGCTAAGTGGAAGTTCCAGCAGGCCTGGGTGGCCACGGCCTTGTTGATCGCCGCAGCGGGCATGTTCATGTCCACCACCGGCGGGCCGATCTTCGCCTTCGTCGCCATCTGCTTTGCGGCCCTGGGCTTCAAATCCGCGTCGTCGCTGTTCTGGCCAATCCCCCAGGCCTACCTGGACGCCCGGATTGCCGCCGGGGTAATTGCGCTGATCAACTCCGTAGGCAACCTTGGCGGCTTCGTCGCCCCGACCACCTTCGGCCTGCTGGAAGAGCACACCGGCTCCATCCAGGGCGGCCTCTACGGCCTGGCGGCCACCTCGATCATCGCCGCGATCATCGTGTTCGCCGCACGGAATACGCCTAAACCCAAGACTGCAACGACGCCGGCCACCCCCACCGCCAGCCACGTCTGATCACTCGATTGTCCAAGGATAAGTGCACATGACTACCCCAGAAGCCAGCAAAGCCCCGATCATCACCAGCATGCAGATCGTGCCCGTGGCCGGTCATGACGGCATGCTGCTGAACCTCAGTGGCGCCCATGGCCCGTTCTTCACCCGCAACATCGTCATTCTCAAGGACAATGCCGGCCACACCGGCGTGGGCGAAGTGCCGGGTGGCGAACGCATTCGCCAGACCCTCGAAGATGCCCGCTCGCTGGTGGTTGGCAGCCCCATCGGCACGTACCAGAAGATTCTCAATACCGTGCGCCACGCGTTCGCCGACCGCGATGCCGGCGGTCGCGGCCTGCAGACCTTCGACCTGCGCATCACCATCCACGCGGTGACCGGCCTGGAAGCGGCGTTGTTGGACCTGCTTGGCCAACACCTGGACGTACCGGTCGCGGCCCTGCTCGGCGAAGGCCAGCAGCGCGATGAAGTGAAGATGCTTGGCTATCTGTTCTATGTCGGCGATCGCCAACAGACCGACCTGCCCTACCGCAGCGAGCCGGACGCTGACAACGACTGGTTCCGCGTACGCCACGAAAAAGCCCTCGACGCCGACGCCGTGGTGCGCCTGGCCGAAGCGGCCCATTCGCGCTATGGCTTCCAGGACTTCAAGCTCAAGGGCGGCGTGCTCCAGGGCGATGCAGAGATCGAAGCGGTCACCGCATTGGCCGAGCGCTTTCCCCAGGCCCGCATCACCCTGGACCCAAACGGTGCCTGGTCATTGAAGGAGGCCATTCGTCTGTGCCGCGACCAGCACAAGGTGCTGGCCTATGCCGAAGACCCTTGCGGCGCCGAGAACGGCTATTCCGGTCGTGAGGTCATGGCCGAATTTCGTCGCGCCACGGGCCTCAAGACCGCCACCAACATGATCGCCACCGACTGGCGCGAAATGGGCCATGCCATCACCTTGCAGTCAGTGGACATTCCCCTGGCCGACCCACATTTCTGGACCATGCAGGGTTCGGTGCGGGTGGCGCAGATGTGCAACGAATGGGGGCTGACCTGGGGTTCGCACTCCAACAACCACTTCGATATTTCCCTGGCGATGTTCACCCACGTGGCCGCTGCGGCACCGGGCGACATCACGGCTATCGACACTCATTGGATCTGGCAGGATGGCCAGCGGCTGACCAAGGCACCCTTGCAGATCCAGGGCGGCTGCGTGCAGGTACCGAAAAAACCGGGCTTGGGGATTGAGCTGGACACGGATCAGTTGGCCAAGGCCCATGAGTTGTACAAAGGCATGGGCTTGGGCGCACGGGACGATGCAGTGGCGATGCAGTTCCTGATTCCGGGGTGGACGTTCAACAACAAGCAGCCGTGTCTGGTTCGTTAAAGCGACCGACATCCCTTGTGGGAGCGAGCTTGCTCGCGATAGCGGTGGATCAGTCCCATTGATGTTGACTGACACTCCGATATCGCGAGCAAGCTCGCTCCCACATTTGGAACTGTGGTGACCTTGATTTTATGATCACCACAAATACCTGTGGCGAGGGAGCTTGCTCCCGCTGGGCTGCGCAGCAGCCCCTTCGGGCGGTCGCTGCGCAGCCGAGCGGGAGCAAGCTCCCTCGCCACAGTCATCATTCGCCTTCAGGCTTCTGTAAAACCTAGCCCTCCGGCCGCAGAATCAACACCGCCAACGGCGGCAGGTTGAGTTCCAGCGACAGGTTCTGCCCATGGCTGGGCACCTCTTCGGTGGAGGCACCGCCGCCGTTGCCGTAGTTGGAACCGGCATAAGTATCGGCATCGCTATTGAGCAATTCCACCCAGCGCCCGGCGAATGGCACACCGACCCGATAGGCCTCGCGCGGCACCGGTGTGAAGTTAGCGACCACCAATACCGGCCGGCCCTCTTTGCTCCAACGCAGCCAGGCGTAGACGCTGTTGACCGCATCATCGCCAATCAGCCACTGAAAGCCCTGGGGCGCATCATCCTGATCATGCAGCGCCGGTTCTTCACGATAGAGCCGGTTCAGGTCGGTCACCAGTTGCTGCACACCCCGGTGCTCAGGGTATTGCAGCAGGTACCAGTCCAGTTGCTGATCGTGGTTCCACTCCCGCCATTGGCCGAACTCGCAGCCCATGAACAACAGCTTTTTGCCCGGATGCCCCCACATGAAGCTGAGGTAGGCCCGCAGATTGGCGAACTTCTGCCAGCGATCACCGGGCATCTTGTCGATCAGCGAGCGTTTGCCATGGACCACTTCGTCGTGGGAAATCGGCAGGACGAATCGCTCGGACCAGGCGTACATCAAGCCAAAACTCAGCTCGTTGTGGTGGTGAGCGCGGTATACCGGATCCTGCTGGATGTAGTGCAGCGAATCATGCATCCAGCCCATGTTCCATTTATAGGCGAAGCCCAGACCACCCTGCTGCGTGCTCTGGCTGACGCCCGGCCAGGCCGTGGACTCTTCGGCAATGACCAGCGCACCAGGGGTTTCCAGGGCCACCACGTCATTGAGATGCCGCAGGAAATCGATGGCTTCCAGGTTCTCGCGTCCGCCATGGCGGTTGGGCACCCACTCGCCGGCCTTGCGTGAATAGTCGCGGTACAACATCGAGGCCACGGCATCGACCCGCAGGCCGTCGATGTGGAAATGCTTCAACCAGTGCAAGGCCGAAGCCAGCATGAAGCCATGCACCTCGGTACGACCCAGGTTGTAGATCAGCGTGTCCCAATCCTGGTGGAACCCTTCCAGCGGATTGCCGTATTCATACAGCGCGGTGCCGTCGAACTGGGCCAGGCCGTGGGCGTCGGTGGGAAAATGCGCCGGCACCCAATCGAGGATCACCCCGATGTTGGCCTGGTGGCAGGCGTTAATGAACGCGGCAAAATCATCCGGCGAACCGAAACGCGCCGTCGGGGCGAACTGCGACAGCGGTTGATAGCCCCAGGAGCCACCGAACGGGTGCTCCATGATCGGCATCAGCTCGATGTGAGTGAAGCCCAGGTCCCTGACGTAGGGAATCAACCGCTCGGCCATTTCATGCCAGTTGTATTGCCGGGCCACCTCCCCCGCCTCGTCGATTTCGCACTGCCAGGAACCGGCGTGCAATTCGTAGATCGACAGCGGCGCGCCCGGCAGCTGCCGCTCGCGACGGTGTTGCATCCACTCGTCGTCCTGCCACTCGATCTTCAAGGGTGAGGCGACTTTCGATGCCGTGTCAGGCGGCATTTGGGTGGCCAACGCCACGGGGTCTGCCTTGAGCGGCAGGATGCCGTGGGCCCCGAGGATTTCATATTTGTAGCCTTCGCCCGCACCGAGCCGCGGGACAAACAGCTCCCACACGCCGGACGGATAACGGATGCGCATCGGATGCCGACGCCCGTCCCAGGCATTGAAGTCCCCGACCACCGAGACGCGTCGTGCGTTCGGCGCCCACACGGCGAAGCGTACGCCGTCGATGCCATCGACGGTGGTCAACTGCGCACCGAGGCAGGAGCTGAGGTCGCGGTGATTACCCTCGCCAAACAGGTAAAGGTCCATTTCTCCCAGTAACGGCCCGAAGCTGTAGGGATCCTCCGCCACCTGTTCACCGCCAGCCCAACGGGTGCGCAGCAGGTACGCCTGGGCCCGGTCGAAATGGCCGACGAACAAACCCGGGGTTTCGGTGAGCTGCAGCTCGCCTAACTCTTCGCCGCCGTCGCGGGCGAGCACCTGCACGCTCAGCGCACCGGGCAGGTACGCCCGGATGAATTGCCCGCCCGCACCATCGCCGTGGGGGCCAAGGATGGAAAACGGGTCGTGATGTTCGGCACGCACCAGCGCGTCGATGTCATGGGGGGCAGGCAGTAACGACTCTTTGGCCTGCCCCTGTGGTTCTTTGTTCGAGACACTCATGTTTTTCTCCACTAAATCGGTCCGGCTAAGTCGGAAAAGGGTTCAAGCCCACTCAATAACCCGTACAGACCGTGCAATGGCACGGGCAGCCAGGCGGGGCGATTCTCGGCTTCATAGGCCACTTCATAGGCCGCCTTCTCCAGGCCGAACAACGCCAGCGCGGCGTCTTCGCCTTCAGCATCCTTCCATTCATGAGCAAGACTAGCTGCCGCCAGTCGATATGCCTGAACAAATGCTTCGCGGGCCTCTTCCAAATAACGATCAGCCACCCGTTGCCGGGCCGCATCGGCATCGGCCGTGCTGTCGACGGTGTTCAAATGGATTGCCATGGCGGCCGCGTAATCGAAGGAACGCAACACGCCACTGACGTCCTTGTACGGGCTGTGCTTGCCCCGACGCTCATGCAGCGGCCGTGCCGGCTCGCCTTCGAAGTCGATCAGGTAGGCGTCGCCCTTGATCACCAGCACCTGCCCTAAATGCAGATCGCCGTGGACGCGGATGCGCAAGCCGCCGACGGCTTTGCCGGCCAGCGCCTGGATATGGGCCAGGATGGTTTTCTTGTGCTCCAGCAAGCGTGCAACCATGGCCTGGTCCGAAGGGTTCAGTTGGCCCTGGTTCTGCTTGAGCAGACGCAAGGCATTTTCCACCTGCGCCGCCACATCCTTGCCGATGGCCTGGGCTTCCTTGGCGTTGGTGGCCTGGGGCGCGAAGGCCGGGTCGTCGGTGGGCTGGGCCAGCACTTGGTGCATTTCCCCCAGGCGCTGGCCGAGCATGCCGGCGAAATCCTTCAGTTCGCCCAAGGCGTTGTAATGCTGTTCCTGCTCGGACACGGCATCGGCCAATTCATCACGCAGCGCGCGTTCGAGGTTGTTCTGGGTCCATTCCCATGCATCACCCTGGTTGCTCAAGTAACCTTGGGCAATCATCAGCAACGCATCCTCGCCCTGGGCGTCACGGCGGACCACCGAACCCAGCAGCGGCGAGATATTGCTGAAACCTGCGGCGGTCAGGTAGGCGCTCATTTCCAGTTCCGGATGCACGCCCGAGGCGACTTTGCGGATCAGCTTGAGCACCAAAGCGCCACCCACCACCACTGAACTGTTGGATTGCTCGGCGGACAGATAACGCACTTCCGGCTCGGCTCCCAGGTTCAACGCGGTCAGGCCTTCGGTGGGTTCGAAACGCAACTCACCCTCGGTGCATGGCAGCACCGTGCCGGCCTGGATGCCTTGGAGCACGGCCCGGATGAAGCTTTCCAGGCTGAACGCGTCGGTGATCAAACCGACCTGGCGCACCCGACGTACGCGTGACAGCGCCAATTGCTGTGGCAACGCCGCGCCCACCTGGTCTTCGGCCAGCAGGCCGAATGGCAATTGATAGCGCAATGTCTGGCCAGCGCTGGTGACGTCGATTTCGCTGAGCAACACGGGATGCTGCGGGTCTCCGAAGCGCACGCCGTAGACAATGTTGACCTTCTCGATGGCGCTGTCCTTGCCGGCGAACCAACGACGGTTCTGCAACCAGCTCGGTAGAATGGTCTGCTCCAGCGTGGTGCGCGATGGCGCTTCGAGCAATTCTTCCAGGCGCTTTTTCAGCACCAGGGTGGTGAAGTCCGGCAGGCTCTGGGCCGGTTCCACGTGCCAGCTCGGCATTTGGTTCTCCGTCGCCAGGGCGAACCAATAGAAGCCATAGGGCGGCAAGGTCAGCAGGAAATTCAACTGGCCGATGGGCGGGAAGGCATTACCGCCCAGCATTTCCACCGGGACCATGCCCGCGTAGGTCGACAGGTCCAGCTCGGCCGCCTGGGCGCTGCGGGATACGTTGGCCACGCAGAGGATGATTTCGTGCTTGCCTTCCGGACTGGTGTACTCCCGGGTATAGGCCAGGATCCGACGGTTGCTCGGGGACAGCATTTTCAGCGTGCCCCGGCCGAAGGCCTGGGACTGTTTGCGCACCGCCAGCATCCGCCGAGTCCAGTTGAGCAGCGAATGCGGGTCGCCGGCCTGGGTCTCGACGTTGACCGACTGGTAGCCGTATTGCGGGTCCATGATCGGCGGCAGCACCAGGCTGGCCGGATCGGCCCGCGAGAAGCCGCCGTTGCGGTCAATGGACCACTGCATTGGGGTGCGCACGCCATCCCGGTCGCCCAGGTAGATGTTGTCGCCCATGCCGATTTCATCGCCGTAGTACAACGTCGGTGTGCCGGGCATGGATAGCAGCAGGCTGTTGAGCAACTCAATGCGGCGACGATCGCGCTCCATCAGCGGCGCCAGGCGTCGGCGAATCCCCAGGTTGATCCGCGCCCGACGATCGGCCGCGTAGTAATTCCACAGGTAGTCGCGTTCCTTGTCGGTGACCATCTCCAAGGTCAACTCATCGTGGTTGCGCAGGAAGATCGCCCACTGGCAGTTGGCCGGGATCTCTGGGGTCTGACGCAGGATATCGGTGATGGGAAAACGGTCTTCCTGGGCCAGCGCCATGTACATGCGCGGCATCAGTGGGAAGTGGAACGCCATGTGGCATTCATCACCATTCAGGCCCTGGGCATCGACATCGCCGAAGTACAGCTGGGTGTCTTCCGGCCACTGGTTGGCTTCGGCCAGCAACATGCGGTCGGGGTAGTTGGCGTCGATCTCGGCACGGATCTGCTTGAGGACGTCGTGAGTCTCAGGCAGGTTTTCGTTGTTGGTGCCGTCGCGCTCGATCAGGTACGGGATGGCGTCCAGGCGCAGGCCATCGATGCCCATGTCCAGCCAGTAGCGCATCACCGACAGCACAGCCTTGATGACCTGTGGATTATCGAAATTGAGGTCGGGCTGATGGGAATAGAAACGGTGCCAGAAATACTGGCCGGCCACCGGGTCCCAGGTCCAGTTGGATTTTTCGGTATCGAGGAAAATGATCCGCGTGCCATCGTACTTGTGGTCATCGTCGGACCACACGTAGAAATCCCGCGCCGCCGAACCCAGCTTGGCCTTGCGCGCCCGCTGGAACCAAGGATGCTGGTCCGAGGTGTGATTGATGACCAGCTCGGTGATGACCCGCAGATTGCGCTTGTGAGCTTCGGCAATGAAGCGCCGTGCATCGGCCATTGTCCCGTAGTCGGGGCTCACACCACGGTATTCGGCAATGTCGTAGCCATCATCGCGCCGCGGCGAGGGATAGAACGGCAGCAGCCAGATGGTGTTGACGCCGAGATCGGCAATGTAGTCGAGCTTCTCGATCAGGCCGGGAAAGTCACCGATCCCGTCGTTGTTGGAGTCGAAATAGGATTTAACGTGAACCTGATAAATCACCGCGTCCTTGTACCAGAGCGGGTCTTTGATGAAGGTGGCAGACCGGGGTTTCTTCGCCATTTGCAACTCCTGATGAATTCTATAAAGCCGCTGGAACAGGCTAGTGAGGTCTTATGCGGCAAGTGTTGCGGGAGCTGTTGTGGCGAGGGAGCTTGCTCCCGCTGGGTCGCGCAGCGGCCCCAAAAAAGCGATGAGTGCTGCGCACTCAAGCGGGAGCAAGCTCCCTCGCCACAACAGCGCTCTATCAGCCTCGCACCTGTCTTAAGCCACGCTGATCCGCCAAATCCCAAACGGCTGGTAAGCCGGGTCAATGCGCATGAACTGATACTTGCCATACCAGGTCCAGCGGTGGCCGCTCATCAAATCCTCGCCCTGGGTCTGTGCATCGTCCGGCAGGCCCATCTCCCACAGCGGTAACTCGAAATTGGCTTCCTGTGGGGTGTGCGGGTCAAGGCTCACCGCCACCAGGATGAAATTGCTGCCGTCGGGCGTGCGCTTGCCGAAGTACAGAATGTTGTCGTTCCAGGCGTTGTAGACCTTCAGGCCCAAATGCGTATGCAACGCCGGGTTCTGTCGGCGGATGCGATTGAGCTGGGCGATCTCGGCAATGATGTTGCCCGGCGCGGTGAAGTCGCGAGGGCGGATCTCGTATTTCTCCGAGTCGAGGTACTCCTCCTTGCCCGGCACCGGCGCCGACTCGCAAAGCTCGAAGCCCGAGTACATGCCCCACAGGCCCGAGCCCATGGTCGCCAGCGCCGCCCGGATCAGAAAGCCCGCACGTCCCGACTCATGGAGAAAGGCCGGGTTGATGTCCGGCGTGTTGACGAAAAAATTCGGCCGGTAGCATTCGCGCCAGGGCGATTCGTTCAGCTCGGTGAAATAGGTCGCCAGTTCGGCCTTGGTGTTGCGCCAGGTGAAGTAGGTATAGCTCTGGGAATAACCGACCTTGCCCAGGCGCGCCATCATCGCCGGGGTGGTGAAGGCTTCGGCCAGGAACATCACCTCAGGGTGTTGGGCCCGCACGTCAGCGATCAGCCACTGCCAGAACGGCAAGGGCTTGGTGTGGGGGTTGTCGACGCGGAAGATCTTCACGCCTTCGTTGACCCAGCCCACCACGATGTCCCGCAGCTCCAGCCACAGGCTGGGAATCGCATCCGCCGCGTAGAAGTCGACGTTGACGATGTCCTGGTATTTCTTCGGTGGGTTCTCCGCGTATTTGATCGTGCCGTCCGGCCGCCAGCTGAACCAGCCCGGGTGTTGCTTGAGCCACGGATGGTCCTGGGAACACTGGATGGCGAAGTCGAGGGCGATCTCCAGGCCATGCTCGGCCGCTGCCGCCACCAGCCGCCGGAAGTCTTCACGGGAACCCAGTTGCGGGTGAATCGCCTCGTGCCCGCCTTCCTCACTGCCGATGGCATAAGGGCTGCCCGGGTCGTCGGGGCCAGCCGTGAGGGAATTGTTCGGGCCTTTGCGAAAACTGCGACCAATGGGGTGGATCGGCGGGAAGTACAGCACATCGAAGCCCATGTCCTGGATCATTTCCAAGCGCGAATGCACGTCGTTGAAAGTGCCGTGGCGAGCGGGATCATCAGTGATCGAGCGCGGGAACAATTCGTACCAGCTGGCGAACTCGGCCAACTCACGTTCCACATCCAACGGGAATTCAGGGCTGATGCTCAAGTAAGGGCGATGATCGGCCAGGGACATGAGGTTGGCACTGCGCGGCGCCAGGAACAGCGCCACCTGCTCGGCCGGCAACAGACCCGAGAGTTCATGGTGCAAGGCCGTGAGCTGCTCCCTCAGTTCACCTTCACTGCGCTCGGCAGCCATTTGTACCTGGTTGCGGCCTTCCTGCAGCTCCAGGCTGATGGGAACCCCGGCGCCGAACTTTTTCCCCAACTCGTAGCAGAAACTGGCGAACTGATCGATCCAGGCCTCGATGCAGAACACATAACGGCCCTGTTTCGGCGCGTTGAACCGACCTTGCCAGCCGTTGTTGCCCAGTTCGGTCATGACCTCGCTGTTCCACACCTCGTCATCCAAGGCGTGCCAACGGATTCGCACAGCCAGCTTGTCATGGCCATCGGCGAACACTTTGCTGGTCACCGTCACGTCCTGCCCCGCCACCGCCTTGGCGGCGAACTGTCCACCGTCGATCACCGGCAGGGTGTCTTCAATCGCGATTCGCGGCAACAACAAGGCCTGGGACAACGGCAAGTGCGGGTTATAGGCCAAGTCAGTCGAGTGTTCAGCAGTCATCGAGCATCGCTCCTTTTACGCCCCATGGACGCGCTTGTGGCGGTAAAGGCCCAACGGGTCCCTGAAAAAACTCACTTAAACTCCGAACCGAATCAGCGCTTAAAAGTTCAGAGGGATTTGCCCGGATGTATCCCGGGGGATCAAACCCGGTACGGGGTGGTCAACAACAATAAGCACGACTCAAGCCATGTGTGTCACGGAGACCCGTCCCGATGAATATTCCCATCCCAGCCGAAACACCCGATCCCAACATCGACGATCCCACCTTACCGCCGCCCGGCCCCGACCCGGAACCGATTCCCGAGAAAGACCCGCCGCTCGACCCTCAGCCGCCGTTGGGCGATCCGCCGAACGAGAAGCCTCCAGAGCGGGTTTGATCAACAGCCTAGTGGATAACAAAAAAACTGTGGGAGCGGGCTTGCCCGCGAAGGCGTAGTGTCAGCCAAGGTTTCCGTCGACTGACACACCGCTTTCGCGAGCAAGCCCGCTCCCACATCGAATGGAGTGTTCTGGCTGAAGATCGCGGTCACGGCTTGTCCTCCTTCTCCAACGCCCGGACAATCACCGGCATCACACTGAAGATCACCAACGCCAAAATCGTACTAAGCACCGCCGTCGCCTCCCGCCCCAACCCGGCGGCGACGCCTATAGCGGCAGTCATCCACAGGCCGGCCGCGGTCGTCAGGCCTTTTACGTGGCTTTCGTCGCCGTCGTTGTTTTTCAAGATGGTACCCGCGCCGAGAAAACCAATGCCCGCGACAACCCCCTGGATGACCCGGCTCATGGCGTCGGCCTGGGAACCGGACATCTGCGGCACCAGCACGAACAACGCAGCCCCCAGGGCCACCAGCATGTGGGTGCGCACGCCGGCCGCCTTGCCCTTGTGCTCCCGCTCGAAACCGAGAATGCCGCCCAGCACCGCGGCCATCAGCAGGCGCACCGTGACCCGCGTCATCTGCTGGGCATCGGTGATGTCAGCGAATTCCGCTTGCAGGGTCACCCAGACTTCATGCCACCAGGCATCCATGAATCGCTCCTTTTTCCAATCGATAAACGATGGACCGCAAGCGAAGCCAGAGGTGCACCCGACCGCTGATCAGCCACGACGAACCCTGGCTTTGGGGCGACGCCTAACGTTCAGGACATTCAGAAGGAAGCGCAACCATGACTGTAAGTATCGATGAAGACAAAACTTGTCATTTCGACACCCTCAACGGCACGGAACAGCGCCCTGCCAGCGAGCTGACCGTTATCACCGACTCGGAAAAAGCCATGTCAGCCGTGGAGCTCAATGGTGGGCGGGTCTACATCACCGAGGCTGAAGCCGATGCGCTGACAGTGGCCGGGGCAGCGGATGGGCGCAAGCACGTCAAGGCTACCGATGGTGATTCGGTGATCTGAAGGCCTGCGCAGGAAGATTTTGTGGCGAGGGAGCTTGCTCCCTCGCCACAAAGAGATGTTCACCAATCCCAGGCATGCATCAAAGTGTCGCAGGCGCGGCGCTTAACACCATCTGATCCGGTTTTTATCGATTTACCTGAGTCTGTTATGCAAACAGTTCGATGGTCATAGTGCGTCGGCCAGATAGAGGCTGATGAGCGACCGACCATGAGCGATAGAATCCCCGTCCAGTTGATACAGACCTTCGAACCCGCGCCGTCGAAAATCAAGGCCAGGACCACCGATAACCTGATCCACACCCGCAGCTTCACCGGCATGTTCCGCAACTTGCGCATCAGCGGTGCGGGGGTTCTGTTCCTGCTGTTCTTCGGCACGGTGTGGTTGGACTGGGGCGGCCGCCAGGCGGTGCTCTGGGATCTTTCCGAAAGCAAATTCCACATCTTTGGCGCGACCTTCTGGCCCCAGGATTTCATCTTGCTCTCGGCGCTGTTGATCATCGCCGCCTTCGGTCTGTTTGCGATCACCGTGTTCGCCGGCCGTGTGTGGTGCGGCTACACCTGCCCACAGAGCTCCTGGACCTGGATTTTCATGTGGTGCGAGAAAATCACCGAAGGTGAACGCAACCAGCGGATCAAGTTGCAAGCAGCGCCGTGGGGCTTGAACAAACTGCTGCGCCGCTCGGCCAAGCACACGCTGTGGCTGGCCATCAGCCTGCTCACCGGCCTGACCTTCGTCGGTTACTTCACGCCTATCCGCCCCCTGGCCGAAGAGTTGCTGACCCTGCAAATGGCCGGCGTCAGTCTGTTCTGGGTGCTGTTTTTCACCGCCGCCACCTACCTCAACGCTGGCTGGTTGCGTGAAGCGGTGTGCATGCACATGTGCCCCTACGCAAGGTTCCAGAGCGTGATGTTCGACAAGGACACGCTGACCATTTCCTACGACGCAGCCCGTGGCGAAATCCGTGGCCCGCGCAAACGCGAAGTGAACCCCGCCAATGTCGGCCTCGGCGATTGCATCGACTGTCAGATGTGCGTGCAAGTCTGCCCCACCGGCATCGACATTCGCGACGGCCTGCAAATGGAATGCATCGGCTGCGCAGCGTGCATCGATGCCTGCGACTCGATCATGGACAAAATGGGCTATGCCCGCGGGCTGATCAAATACACCTCCGAGCATCAACTGCAAGGCGGCAAGACTCACCTGCTGCGGCCCCGACTGATCGGCTATACCGCCGTGCTGCTGGTGATGATCGGCGCACTGGCCATCGCGCTGGCAGAGCGGCCCATGGTGTCCCTGGACGTCAGCAAGGACCGCGGCCTGTTCCGCGAAAACAGCGCAGGTCAGATCGAGAACATCTACAGCCTGAAAATCATCAACAAGACCCAGCAACGCCAGGACTATCAGTTGTCCCTGGTGGACGGTGACGGTTTCGTCCTGCAAGGCAAGACACAACTGAGCCTGGCACCGGGGGAAATCGTCGATGTGCCGGTGTCGGTGGCGATGCTCAGCGAACGGCCCCGCAGTGGCTCCCAGGAAATGACCTTCAAGGTGACCGACAGCGATGAGCCCGGCATCTACAGCCTGGGCAAGAGCCGTTTTGTCGCACCGATGAATCGGTGAAGCTTTAAGATGCCGGGCGCCGAGTGCATCTCACGCGGCTCCCGCCGAACCGTTCAAGACTGGGCCCGCCATGAAACGCTACGAGAAATTCGCCGACGACATCGCTGAACTGATCCGCTCCGGCATGCTGGGGCCGGGCCAACGCGTGCCGTCGGTGCGTTATGCCAGCCAGACCTACGGCGTCAGCCCGTCCACTGTGTTCCAGGCGTATTACCTGCTGGAGCGACGCGGACTGATCCGCGCCCGGCCGCGTTCGGGCTACTTCGTCAACACCCATGCGCCGAGCCCGTTCTCCGAGCCGGTGATCAGCAACCAGGTGCACGAATCCACCGAAGTCGACGTCAGCGAACTGGTGTTCTCAGTGTTGGACTCGATCAAGGACCCGACCACCGTACCGTTCGGGTCGGCGTTCCCCAGCCCGATGCTGTTTCCGCTGCAACGGTTGTCCCGCTCGCTGTCCAGCGCCACCCGGGATATGGATCCGCGGGTGGTGGTCACGGACATGTCGCCCGGCAATCCGCAACTGCGCCGGCAAATCGCCCTGCGCTACATGGTCGGCGGGCTGATGCTGCCCATGGAAGAACTGCTGGTCACCAACGGCGCCCTGGAAGCCTTGAACCTGTGCCTGCAGGCCGTAACCGAACCCGGCGACCTGGTGGCAATTGAGGCGCCGGCGTTCTACGCCAGCCTGCAAGTGTTGGAACGGCTCAAGCTCAAGGCCGTGGAAATTCCCGTGCACCCGCGCGACGGCATCGACCTGGACGTGTTGGCGCAGACGCTGGAGCGTCATCCGGTCAAGGCCTGCTGGTGCATGACCAGTTTCCAGAACCCCATGGGCGCGACGATGCCCGAGGAAAGGAAACAAGCGCTGGTGGAACTGCTGCGCCGCCATCAGGTGCCGCTGATAGAGGACGACGTGTATGCCGAACTCTATTACGGTCAACAGGCCCCCAAGCCGGCCAAGGCGTTCGACACCGAAGGACTGGTGATGCATTGCGGCTCGTTCGCCAAGAGCCTGGCGCCGGGCTATCGCATCGGTTGGGTCGCGGCCGGCCGTTACGCGCAGAAGATCGAACGGCTCAAACTCATGACGTCGCTGTGCGCCTCGATGCCGGCCCAGGCCGCCATCGCCGACTACCTGCAACACGGCGGCTACGACCGTCACCTGCGCAAACTGCGTTATGCCCTGGAAGAACAGCAAAGCGCCATGCTCGCCGCCATCGCTCGCTACTTTCCGGCCCAGACCCGCGTCAGCCAGCCGACGGGAGGGTACTTCCTGTGGTTGGAACTGCCGGAGCAGATGGATTCGTTGAAACTGTTCCAGATGGCCCTGGCCCAAGGCATCAGCATCGCTCCGGGACCGATCTTTTCACCGACCCGGCGGTTCCGGAACTGCATCCGCCTGAACTACGGCAGCCCGTGGACCGAAGCGTCGGAGAAGGCAATGGAGACGTTGGGGCGGATCATTCGCTCGTTTATAAGCAGGCAAGACAACTGAGAACGACCTGTCAGACCTGACAGTAGCACGCTCGTCAGAAACGACTTAGCGTAGAAATCGCTAACCAAATGAGGGTCACGAGTTAGCGAAAACTACCTGAGGAGAACATCGTGAACTATTTTCAAGATTTCGAGAACGGCCTGGACGGCTGGGGATTTACCCAAAGTGATGGCAAAATAGTACAGGAAAAGGGGGGCAACCATTACATTACAGGCGATGAGTATGTGACTGATTACAGCGTGGCCAAGATCTTCAAGCTGCCATTCGCGGAAGATCTTCCAGTGACGGTAAAGTTCAAGATCAAGGTCCCATTGGGCGTAGACCTGACAGACTTGGTTTGCATACTCAATGAAAATGACTACAAGCCACTGAGCCCACCCGACGGCGATGACCAATGGCATTCTTACGAGGTTGCATTTCCTCCTCCACCTCAAACGTCCCAATTTCCTAAAGTTCGTATATCCGCAATCGAACAGGGGGAAAACCCTCCACACGGCTTAGGGTTCGATGACATTGAAATCATCCAGTGATAATCGATGTTATCGGGATATATTATCCAGCCGTTCCAATGGAAGACTAGAGGATGCGGATCTCATCGCGAGCAAGCTCGCTCCCACAGGAGACCGTATTCAAATGTGGGAGCGAGCTTGCTCGCGATGGGGCCAGACTAGACAACCCAAGGCTCAGCGCCCACCCCCCAGATCCACAAACGTCCCGGTCGCATACGAAGCCTTGTCCGACAGCAACCAGATAATCGCTTCCGCCACTTCATCCGGGCGACCGCCCCGGGCCATGGGAATTGCCGATTCCAACTTGCTGACCCGGTCCGGGTCGCCACTGAGGGCGTGGAAATCGGTGTAGATATAACCCGGGCGAACCGCATTGACGCGAATGCCCTCGCCGGCCACTTCCTTGGACAGGCCGATGGTGAAGGTGTCCAATGCGCCCTTCGAAGCGGCGTAGTCGACGTATTCGTTCGGTGAGCCCAGGCGGGCCGCCACCGAGGAGACATTCACGATACTCCCGCCCTGCCCACCATGCCGGGGGGACATGCGCAGCACCGCGTGCTTGGCGCAGAGAATCGGCCCCAGCACATTGGTCTTCAAGATCTTGAGGATGCGGAATTCGGACATTTCATCGAGCCGGGATTTGTGGGCCACCGTGCCGGCGTTGTTCACCAGGGCGGTGACACGGCCCAGTTCGGCGTCCACCCGGTCGAACAGACTGATCACTTCGTCTTCGATGCTGACGTCGGCCCGCACGGCGATCGCCTGCGCACCCTTGGCCCGGACTTGTTCGAGCACATCCTGCGCGGCGCTTTCATCGGACTGGTAATTGATGCAGATCCGATAACCCAGCTCGGCAGCCAACAGTGCCGTGGCCGCCCCGATTCCGCGGCCGCCACCGGTGATGACGATGACTTTATCCACGCTTGCTTCTCCCGTTCCACGGATGACGTGCGCCCCAAGAATAGCGTTCACGTCACGCTTTGCACAAACCGCTGCGCTTACCGGGCCAGGGCCCGCAAATCCAGGCGCCCGTCCAGCAGCGGCGGACACCAGTAGTAACCGCCGGTGATCGGCCGGCTCATGCGATACAGTCCGTCGGTGATGCCGTCCTCCAAGCCACTCATGCGACGCAGTTGCGCCTCGAAGGCATCGAGGGAAAAACCAAACGCCAGGAACATCAGGCCCGCGCGATCACCCTCGATCCAGGGCATGGAGCGGCGCACGACGAAGGCTTCCGGTGCGAAGCTTTCCTGGGCGGTGCGTTTGACGTGAGCCGATTCCGGCGCATCGTCGATTTCCTCGTTGTCACTCAGGCGTCGACCCATGATGTTGTCGCGCTCATGGGGCTGCATCGCCGCAAAACCGTCCAGATCGTGTTGCCACTGCTGGATCGCTGCAAAACTGCCACCACGCACCCCGTCAACGCCTTGGGCCAGGGCGGCGGCAATGGCGGCTTCATCGTGAGGATTTTCGGTGCCGTCTTCATAACCCGTGAGGTCATGGCCGGTCATGTGGCGGAAGGTTTCGTTCATCTGCACCAGGCGCAACGCCGGGGCCAACGCCGCCTCGATGGCGCGGCTGCGGTGCATGAGCTCGCCCCGGTCTTCGCCGTGCAACCAGCACCACAACGCGTGCTGGGTCGAGGGATTGTCCACGCCGACGCCGGCCAGCGCAGGAAACGCCCGCAGGCCTTCGACCTGGGCGCCGAGCGCCTGGACCAGCGACTCACCAAAGCCGATCACGGCCCGGCCATCGAGCTGCAGCAGGAGTTTGTCTATCGCAGCCGGCAGCGCCTCGACCGATTCCAGGGCAAAAAACAAATGGCGGGCCTGAGGCGGAACAGGGGTGGCGAGAATGCCGGGCTGGTAGTAACTCATGTGGGCTCCTTTAGAAAGAGCGCAAGTTTACCCGGCAGCCGCAGGTTTGTGTGATTTGCCATGCGCGGCCGAAACCTGAACGGCCAGAGATTTTTCGTAGGAACGCTCCGGCGACCTGGTCGGACAACTCGGAACCTGGCGTGGACCGGGTGACGTCCGATTGCCGAACAACCGAAAACCTCCTAGATTGGCCTCCCCCTCAGGTGAACTCAGGCACGCAAAGCTGCTGGATGCAGCCGGCTTGACCATCGCAATCCAAGGAGACGGTCCGACATGCACATTGCCAAATCGCTACTCGCAGGTACTTTTTTGCTGGCCTGCGGGACAACTCCCGGCTTTGCCCAGGAGCGCATTGAAGAGACGGTCAATGCAACCATCGGGCCCCTGATGAAGCAACAAGGCGTGGCGGGCATGGCCGTGGCGATTACCCACAACGGCCAACGCCATTTCTTCAATTATGGCGTGGCGTCCAAGGACACGAAAAAACCAGTCACCGACCAAACCCTCTTCGAGATCGGCTCGGTCAGCAAGACCTTCACCGCGACCCTGGGCGCCTATGCCGAGGCCCAGGGCAAACTGTCCCTGTCGGACCCGGCCAGTCGCTTCGCCCCCGAGCTGCGTGGCAGCGCCTTCGACGGCATCAGCCTGCTCAACCTCGCCACCTACACCCCCGGTGGCCTGCCGTTGCAGTTTCCCGACGAGGCGGACCATCCGGACCGGATGTTCGATTACTACAAGACCTGGAAGCCGCTCTACCCGACCGGTACCCAACGGGTCTATTCAAATCCGAGCATCGGCCTGTTCGGCTTTCTGGCGGCCCGCAGCCTGGGACAGCCATTTGATGAGGTGATGGAGCACACCCTGATGCCAGGGTTGGGCCTCAAGCACAGTTATGTGCGGGTGCCGCAGGATCAGCTGGGTCGATATGCCCAAGGCTATGCAAAGGACGGCAAGCCCGTCAGGGTCGGGCCTGGTGCGCTGGATTCCGAGGCTTACGGGGTGAAAACCAGTTCATCGGACCTGATTCGCTTCATCGAGGCCAACTTGCAGCCGGAAAAACTCGACGCCGATCTGCGCAAAGCCATCGCCACCACCCACACGGGGTTCTATTCGGTTGGCGGGATGACCCAAGGGTTGGGCTGGGAGTTCTACCCTTACCCTATCAGCCTGGATGAGTTGCTGGCCGGCAATGCACCGCAGATGGCCATGACGCCAAACAAGGTAGAACCGCTCGATCCGCCCCGCCCCGCACCGGACGATGCCTGGATCAACAAGACCGGCTCGACCAACGGGTTTGGCGCCTACGCGGCTTTCGTGCCCGGAAAAAACATGGGCATCGTGTTGCTGGCGAACAAGAATTATCCGATTGAGGAGCGGGTGAAGGCGGCGCACCGGATCCTGACGGCGCTGCAAGCGCAGTAGAAGGTTGAGCAAGTCACTGTGGCGAGGGAGCTTGCTCCCGCTGGGCTGCGAAGCAGCCCTATGCTTTTTCGATGGTTCGTCGACTGATGGGCTGGGGGGCCGCTTCGCGACCCAGCGGGAGCAAGCTCCCTCGCCACGGGGCTATCAATCGTCCAACGGCTTCGCCGCAGCCGGCGGCTTGCCCGCCTTGCCAGGCTTGGCGCCCTTCGCATCCTTGGCCGGCGCAGGTTCCGGCGCGGGAGGTGGGGGCGGAGGCGCCGCTTCTTTTTCTGCCGCAGGTAGCTTATCGACGGTGTCGAAGATGTCTTTCAGCTCGATCGCCCCGGAATGCTCAAGCTTCTTTTCCCCGTCCTTGCCCACCAGGATGATCTTGGTCTGGGCACCGGCTCCCAACTTGAGTGAACGGATCAACGCCATGGTGCTTTGCGGGTCCAGGTCTTTACCGTCGCGCTGCCCGATGGTGTTGAGGATGGTATAGAGCACCATATTGCGCTCGGAAAAACCCTGCTTGCCGGCGGGTTCCTCCAAGGCTTTTTTCAGGCTGACCCACGCAGGGTCGACAGTGCTGGGGGCGATGACGATCAGGGGGCGGGCCTTGCCCGTCTCCGCCAACAAAGGTGAATCGCCATCGGCGGCGAACAGGGGACCGGCGACAGCCAGCAAGGTAGCGAAGGTCAATGACCGAATGAGCATGCGCCTCTCCTTTTGATATTTACGCTGTACTGATTGCGCATGGCGGCGATTGTTCCGCGAGTCGATCAATACTACGCCTACCTGCCTTGAAGCTTAGGCCAGAGGGTTCATTGCGCAACCGTGGGGAGAGTTTGGCGCGAGAGTTGGAACGGGGACCACTGTGGGAGCGAGCTTGCTCGCGATAGCGATCTACCCGCCGACTTCGATGTTGACTGTCATGCCGCTATCGCGAGCAAGCTCGCTCCCACAAGGGATCTCGTTGCCCATGCTAGAACGCCAACTTGAACCCGATCATCGCCAGCATCACCGCCAGGCACGGGCGCAGCAGTTCGTCGGAGATGCGCCCTGACAGATGGCTGCCCAGGTAGATCCCCGGCAACGAACCGATCAGCAGGAACCCCAGGATGTGCCAGTCCATGTTGCCCATGCTCGCGTGGCCCAGGCCAGCGACCAGGGTCAGCGGCACGGCGTGGGCGATTTCGGTGCCCACCAGGCGCTTGGTGACCAGGAAGGGATAGAGGATGAACAACGCAACGGTGCCCAGGGCCCCGGCGCCGATGGAGGTCAACGCGACCATGGTGCCCAGCACAAGGCCGGTGATGACCGTGAGCACATTGAGGCGCGTGCCAGTGGGGTTGTAGTGTCCGCCGGCACGGTCATGGGCGAATTGCAGCAGGCGTTTCTTGAACAGGATTGCCAGGGCGGTGGCGAACAGCACAAAACCCAGGGCTTGCTTGATCACCGCGTTCATGGCGTCGGGCGAGCTGTGCAGGCTGCTGAGAAACCACAGCGTCAATCCGACCGCCGGCACGCTGCCCAAGGTCAGCCAGCCGGTAATGGCCCAGTCAATGTTGCGGTTCCTGGCATGCACCAGGACACCACCCGATTTGGTAATGGCCGCGTACAGCAAGTCCGTACCCACCGCAGTGGCAGGGTTGATACCGAACCACAACAGAATGGGGGTCATCAGCGAACCACCGCCCACGCCGGTCATCCCGACGATGAAACCGACCACCAAGCCTGCTACGACTAAACCGACATTACCGAAATCCATTAAACCCGTCTCAGCGCTACCGCGTGAAAAATCTGGCCGCGAGCATAGCGATTTTTCTTATAACTCCCTATATCGATGTGATCTATCTTTATTCCTTTTCAGTCGTACCTCACTGGACCGGCAGGAAGTTAAGGAACAGCAGGCTCTGGGCGTAGTTCAGCCCGATCCGCCGGTAGCGCTCGTCCAACATCTGGGTCAGCAGATCCAGTCGCGCGACGATCTTCCCGAACTCCACGGCGAAACTCAGGTTGCTGCCCTCCTCCGAGATCTCGTTGGAAAACAGCAGCAGCTTACCGTCCTTGTTCTGGCGCTGGCTCAGCAGCCATGTGGCTTTTTCGATGTTGCGTGCGGCGTTGCTGACAAAGCGCGGGTCGATGGCGTCGGTCATGTAGAACTCGAGGCGATTGCCATGGGCCGTGACCAACATGCTGCCGATGGCATAGATGAACGCACCGACCCGATCACCGAGGAACTCCGGACTCATGGCATAGCTCAGGGCCGCCAGGTCCTTCTTGCCGCCCAATGTTGGCAAGGGCTGCTGCTGTTCAATGGCCAGGCGCACCTGTTTTTCGGCGGCGCGAGCGTCGAGAAAGCCGGACTTGCGCAATTCCTCAGGGTTGCGCAGGTACAGCTTGCTCATCAACAGGTAAAGACTTTGCAGGTTGTCGCGCATCGCCAACGTGGCCATGCGGTCGACGCTGGTCTGCAGGAACTCCTGGGGCCTGGCGTTGCTGAACTGAGTGACCATGTCCTGCCCCTGTTGATGGCTGCAGCCGCCGCTGAGCAGCAACAACACACCGACCAACAACACTGAACAGCGACGTCGCAACCTCATCACAGAATAAAAAGCACCGGCCATCGAGTCTCGGTCTGGATAGGGGAAGCGATGGGGGTCGCCGCTTCCAGGCCATGGATAGAGCGGTAAAAACCGCAAAAGTGCAGTGCCCGACAAAAATCCTCACGCTTGGGCTACGCTTCTCACATCCAATTAGTCTTACTTTTTAATTGATTAATCTCTATTTATGGCTATAAATCCCTTCTTGCTACTCAAATAGAAAGACTACTAAACAGAAAAGCCTTCAAAGCTGTCCGACCAGTAACGACTCGACCCGCGTTCAAAACAACAACAAAACAACAGGAAGGAAGGTCATACCATGCTTGAATCCAGACATCTGCTCACGGCCCTCGGAGTGTCTCTGATGATCGCCACCTCGGCTTCCCAGGCTGCCGGCCTGACCAATGAACGCGGTGCGTTCGGCAAGACCGATGACGGTACCCCGGTGGAAAAATTCGTGCTGCGCAACAGCCACGGCATGGAGGCCACCGTCATCACTTACGGCGGCATCCTTCAGTCGTTGAGCGTGCCGGACAAAAACGGCAAGGCCGCCGACATCGTGCTCGGTTTTGACGACGTGCAGGGTTACCAGAAGAACGGCAGCGTGTATTTCGGCGCAACCATCGGCCGCTTCGGCAATCGCCTGGCCGACGGGGCGTTCGAGCTGGACGGCAAGCGCTACCAGGTCCCGCAGAACGACCATGGCAACTCCCTGCATGGCGGGCCACAAGGGTTCGACAAACGTGTATGGAAGGCCCAACCCCATGATGGCAAGGACTCGGTGGGCGTCACCCTGACCTACGTGTCGCCCGATGGAGAGATGGGCTTTCCCGGTACGCTGAAGACCGACGTCACCTACAGCCTCAACGAACAGAACGAGTTGCGCATCGACTACAAGGCCAGCACCGACAAACCCACGGTGCTGAACCTGACCAACCACAGCTATTTCAACCTGGCTGGGGCGGGTAACGGCGACATACTCGAGCAGCTCGCGACCCTGCACGCAGCCCACTACACGCCGGTCACCGGCAAACTCATTCCCACCGGCGAACTGGCCCCCGTGGCCGGCACACCGATGGATTTCACCCAACCCACCGCCATCGGCACCCATATCAAGGCTGATCACCCACAACTCAAGTTCGCCGAACCGAAACAGGGCGGCTTCGATTTCAACTGGGCGCTGGACGCCAAGGGCGATGTGAAAAAACTGGCCGCCGAGGTGTATGACACAGAGTCCGGACGACGCCTGCAGCTCTACACCACCGAACCTGGCGTGCAGTTCTACACCAGCAACTTCCTCGACGGCACGGTCAAGGGTAAACAAGGCAAGGTCTATCCGCATTGGGGCGCATTCACCCTGGAAACCCAGCACTACCCCGACTCGCCCAACCAGCCGAACTTCCCTTCGACACGGCTTGATCCAGGCCAGGCCTACACCCAGACCATGGTGTTGAAGTTCTCCGCAAAATAACGTTCCCACCGGCTGATCATCCCCACGCCCCACGTGGGGATGATCATTTGTGAACACCTGGTCTATCCTGCTGCCACAGCACTATCGGTCTGAAAAACAGGAGGTTGGCATGAAGACTCTGGAATTGGCCGGCGTGTCCGTACCGGTGATCGGCCAAGGCACTTGGCACATGGGTGAGGAACCGTCCCATCACAAGAAGGAAGTCGCGGCCCTGCGGTTGGGCATCGAGCTGGGCATGACCCTGATCGACACGGCGGAGATGTACGCCGAAGGCGGTGCCGAGACCGTCGTTGGCGAAGCGATCACCGGTCTGCGCGAGCAGGTTTTCCTGGTGAGCAAGGTCTATCCCCACAACGCCAGCCGCAAAGGCATTCCCCTGGCTTGCGAACGCAGTTTGCGGCGGCTCGACACCGATTACATCGACCTATATCTGCTGCATTGGCGCGGACAGTACCCGCTGGAGGAAACCGTCGAAGCCTTCGAACGGTTGCGCGAAGAAGGCAAGATCGGTCGTTGGGGCGTGTCGAACTTCGATGTCGCCGACCTTGAAGAACTGGCCTCGCCGGCCTGCGCCACCAACCAGGTGCTGTACAACTTGCAAGAACGTGGTATCGAATTCGACCTGCTGCCCTGGTGTCAGGAACAGCGTATGCCGGTCATGGCTTACTGCCCGGTCGGCCAGGGTGGGCATCTGCTCAAGGACCATACCTTGGGGCAGATCGCCGAACGCCATGGCGCGACACCGGCGCAGATCGCACTGGCCTGGCTGTTGCGCCAGGACAATGTCATTGCCATTCCCAAGGCCGTACAGCCTGAGCACGTACGTCTGAATGCCGAGGCAGCAAACCTGAAGCTTGAACCGCAGGATTTGGCGGCCCTTGACCTGATGTTTCCCCAGCCTCAGGGCAAGCAGCGGTTGGCGATGGTCTGACGCCTAAATACGGACCATCGGGAACACACTGATTTGTGGCGAGGGGATTTATCCCCGCTCGAGTGCGCAGCACTCGCAACTTTATCGGTACCGCGAAATCTCAGGGGCCGCTGCGCGCCCCAACGGGGATAAATCCCCTCGCCACAGATCCACCATGTCCCCGGTCCAAAGAGTTCTGCAGGAATACACGGAAATCTCAGAACAACCCCATCTGCCCCCCCACCAACGTCGAAAAATCATCGTCCACAAACGGCAGGATCGCATCCGCCACCGGTTGCAGCTGTTTGCTCACGTAGTGGTCGTAATCAATCGGCGCGCTACGGATTTCCAGGGGCTCGGGGCCGGCGACGGTGATGACGTAGCTGATCCAGCCGCCATTCTGATACTGCCGCGGCCGGCCCTGGCGCTGGTTGAATTCGTCGGCCAGCCGCGCGGCCCGGACGTGGGGCGGTACGTTGCGCTCGTAGTCCTCCAGGGGCCGGCGCAAGCGCTTGCGGTAGACCAGTCGATCATCGAACGCGCCGGCCAGGGTCTGCTGCACATAATCGCGCACATAATCCTGGTACGGCTGGCGATGGAAGATTCGCCCGTATAGCTCTTGCTGGAACTGCCGGGCCAACGGCGACCAGTCGGTGCGCACGGTCTCCAGGCCCTTGTAGACGATTTCATCGCGGCCATCGGCGCGGGTCACCAGCCCGGCATAACGTTTCTTGCTGCCTTCCTCGGCGCCCCGAATGGTCGGCATCAAAAAGCGCTTGAAATGGGTTTCGAACTGCAACTCCAGCGCACTCTCCAGCCCGAACTCGTCACGCACCTGTTCGCGCCACCATTGATTGACGTGGGCCACCAGCTCCTGGCCGATCCTGGCCGCCTCTTCCTGGCCGTGGGCACGGCGCAGCCAGACGAACGTGGAGTCGGTATCACCGTAGATCACCACATGTCCCTGGGCTTCGATCAACTGCCGGGTGTGCTGCATGATCTGGTGGCCGCGCAAGGTGATGGACGACGCCAGCCGTGGATCGAAGAAGCGACAGCCACTGGAACCGAGCACACCATAAAAGGCATTCATGATGATTTTCAACGCCTGGGACAGCGGCGCGTTGTGTTCGCGCTTGGCGGTTTCCCGGCCTTCGGCGACCCGCGCGACGATGGCCGGCAGGCAATGCCGGGTACGGGAGAAACGTGCGCCGCGAAAGCCGGGTACCGATTCGCCGTCGTCCGGGTGACGCAGCCCCTCGATCAGGCCCACGGGGTCGATGAGGAAGGTGCGGATGATCGACGGATACAGGCTCTTGTAATCCAGCACCAGCACCGACTCGTAGAGCCCCGGCTGGGAATCCATGACAAATCCACCCGGGCTCGCCTCGGGCGGGCGCTGGCCAAGATTCGGCGCCACGAAACCCTGGCGGTGCATCAGCGGCATGTACAAGTGGGTGAACGCCGCCACCGATCCACCGCTGCGGTCCGCCGGCAGGCCGGTGACGCTGGCCCGCTCCAAGAGGAACTTGAGCAGCTCGGTCTTGGCGAAGATCCGCGTCACCAGCTCACAGTCCTTGAGGTTGTAGCGGGCCAGGGCCGGTTTGTCCTCGGCGAACATGCGGTTGATCTCATCCATGCGCTGGTACGGGTTGTCGATGGACTTACCCTCCCCCAGCAGCGTCTGGGCGACGTTCTCCAGGCTGAATGACGGGAAACTCCAGGTCGCCGAACGCAGGGACTCGATGCCGTCGATGATCAACCGCCCGGCTGCCGAGGCGAAAAAGTGATTGTTGCGCGCGCCATGCTCGCGCCATTGCATTTCTTCCCCGCCACGCCCCAAGCGCAACGGCACGGCCAGGCGTCGAGCGTGTTCATGCAGCACCCGCAGATCGAACTGCACCAGGTTCCAGCCGATGATCCCGTCGGGGTCAAAGCGGGCAAACCAGTCATTGAGCTTTTTCAACAGCACGGTGCGCGATTCGCAGTATTCCAGTTGGAAATCCACGCCGGTGTCGTCGCCATTGGGCGGGCCGAGCATGTAGACCTGGCGCTCGCCGCAGCCTTCCAGGGCAATGGAATACAAATCGCCCTGGGCGGTGGTTTCGATGTCCAGGGACACCAGGCGCAACGGTGGGCGGTACTCGGGCGCCGGTTTCATCTGGGCGTCGCGCAGCAGGCCGTCAGCAGTGGCTGTGCCGCCAAACCAGACGGGGGCGGTGATGAAGCGCTCCATCAGGTAGCGTTCCGGCGGCCGGATGTCAGCCTCGAACACCTCCACACCGGCACGGCGCAAGGTGGTGTCCAGGCGCATCAGTTGGGCGTGCTGCTGGCAATACAGCCCCAGCACCGGGCGATGCTCGAAATCCAGCAGGTCAAGGGGACGCAACTCAACGTCCTTCTCCCCTTGCAACAGCGCTTCGACCTGACCGCGCTGGACCTGCGGCACAAACGCCACCGACGGCTGCACCGGCAGGCGCACGCGCCGCGGGCCGGCGTCGGTCGCCAGCCAGAATTCGACTTCGGTGCCGGCCGGGGTGTCGCGCCAATGCCGGGTCAGGACGAAGCCCTGCTGTAAATCCACCGATGTAACCTCGAATTGTGCGTGAGCCCGGATTCTACCTGTGGTGAGGGGACTTCACCTGCTCAACTGACAGGCTCTTGCTGACAAGCTCTTGTGGCGAGGGAGCTTGCTCCCGCTGGGGTGCGCAGCAGCCCCAAAACCATCCATCTCGGTATATCGGGCGAATGCCAACAACCGGGGGCTGCTGCGCAGCCCAGCGGGAGCAAGCTCCCTCGCCACAGACAGCGCATGGCTTCATATCGGGGTGAATTGAGCTGTAATGACGCTTTTGGACGACTGGCCGCCGCTTTACCGCTTGCTCTGCGCCGCTGGGTCTACGATTCTTTAATCACCCGCAAAACAACACCTGAGGCTCCCCATGAAAACCGTCGCGCAGTTGCTCCGGCTAAAAGATGAGAAAAACCAGCAAGTGCACACCATCTCACCGGACGACATGGTATTGCAGGCCTTGATGCGCATGGCCGAGAAAAACGTCGGCGCCTTGCTGGTGGTGAAAAACGATGAAGTGCTGGGGATCATCAGTGAGCGCGACTACGCGCGCAAAATGGTCTTGCACGGCCGCTCGTCGGTGGGCACGAAAGTGAGTGACATCATGGTATCCCCCGTGATCACGATAGACCCGCACCAGAATGTCGAAACCTGCCTGAGCATCATGACCGAGAAGCACTTGCGGCATTTGCCGGTAGTAGAGGACGGCAAGCTCGTCGGCCTGTTGTCCATCGGCGACCTGGTCAAGGAAGCCATTGCCGAACAGGCGGACCTGATCCGACAACTGGAGCAATACATTCGCGGCGAATGATCCGTTCGGGCGGGTTGCTCATTCTCAACGCACTTCTATATTGAAGGGGTCGTTCCTGCCCGAGCGCCCCGATGGCCGATACCGACCGACTGATCATTTGTGAACATTGCGATGCGGTGTACGAGCCGGTGGTGCTCGTCCCGCATCAGAAAGCCTCGTGCGTGCGATGCCACGCAGTGATCCAGCGTTACGACGGCCTGAGCATCGAGCAGCGCCTGGCCTTGAGCGTGACGGCCGCGATGCTGTGGGCATTTGCCAACGTCTATCCGGTGATGAGCATCCGACTCCAGGGCCTGAGCAACAGCGCCACGCTATGGGATTCCATCGTGGCGCTGAGCCACGGGTCGATTACCTTCATCGCCCTGGTGGCCGCGGTGGCGATCATCGTCGCGCCGGCCTTGCAACTGGCGCTGCTGATCTGGGTGCTGGCCTATGCCTACGCCAACCAGCGGGCGCCAGGGTTCAACCTGTGCATGCGCAGCCTGGAAACCTTGCGGCCGTGGAGCATGCTGGAGGTATGCCTGCTGGGCGCGCTGGTGGCGGTGATCAAGCTCGCCGGGCTGCTGGACGTGCTGCCGGGCATCGGGCTGTTCGCCCTCGCAGCCCTGAGCCTGTTGATGATCCGCATTGCCGGGCGCGATGTCCGCGACCTGTGGGAGCGCCTGTGAACAGCACGCCCCTGGACACCCCGCCCCAGGCCAGCGACCTGAACCTGTGCCTGTGCCACAGCTGCGGCCTGGCCTGCGACATGACCGACGAGCCCAAGACTTGCCCGCGCTGCGACGCCGCCCTGCATCGACGCAAAACCGACTCCGTCACCCGCACCTGGGCCTATATGCTGGCGGCGCTGGTGTTTTATATTCCGGCCAACCTGCTGCCGGTCATGAACACCAAGATGCTTGGCGAAGGCGCCGACAGCACCATCATCAGCGGCGTCATCGAGTTCTGGCAAGGCGGTGCCTGGGACATCGCCCTGATCATCTTCATCGCCAGCATCGCCGTACCAGGCATCAAGTTCGTGGTGCTGACCCTGTTGCTGGTCACCGTGCAACGACGCAGCACCTGGGCCCAGGTCCAGCGGGCCAAGCTGTATCGGCTGGTGGAAGTCATCGGCTACTGGTCGATGCTCGACGTGCTGGTGGTGGCCCTGGTGGCGGCGCTGGTGAAGTTCCAGGCACTGAGCGATATCGAACCGCGGCCAGGCATCCTGTTCTTCGGCCTCGTGGTGCTGTTCACCATGCTCTCGGCCATGAGTTTCGACCCCCGGTTGATCTGGGACACCCAACCCTGCGAGGAAATCCTGGATGAAGTCGCAAGCCACTGACGGGCGCCAACCCGCACCGGGTCGCGCCAATGTCACCACGCGCCGCTGGACGGTGTCGCTGGTGTGGATCGTGCCGATCATCGCGGTCCTGGTGGGGCTGTCCCTGGTGGTCCACAACTGGCTGCAGGAAGGCCCGACCATCACCATCACCTTCAAGACCGGCCAGGGCCTGACCGCCAACAAGACCCAGGTGAAATATCGCAACGTGGTCATCGGCCAGGTCACCGACGTGCAACTGAGCGACGACCAGAAAAACGTTACCGCCACGGTCAAGCTGGCCAAGACGGCCGACACCTTCACCCACGAAGACTCGGTGTTCTGGGTGGTACGGCCGCGCATCGGGGCCGGCGGTATCTCGGGGATCGACACCTTGCTGTCGGGCGATTTCATTGGGGCCGACGCCGGCCAGTCGAAAGTGCGCGCCAAGTCCTTCACGGGCTTGGAGAACCCGCCACCCATCACTTACGGCGAACCGGGCAAGCGCTTCACCCTGCATTCCCAGGACCTCGGCTCGCTGGACATCGGCTCGCCGGTGTACCTGCGCAAGATCCCGGTGGGCCAAGTGGTGTCCTATGCGCTGGACGCCGATGGCAAAGGCGTCAACATCGACGTGTTCATCAACGCCCCCAACGATGTCTACGTCACCGAAAACACCCGGTTCTGGAACGTCAGTGGCGTGGACGTGAACGTCGGTGCCAACGGTTTCGCGGTCAAGACCGAATCACTCTCGGCACTGCTACTGGGAGGCATCGCGTTCCGGGCGCCGGAATACAGCCCCAACGACACCCCCGCCAGCGAAGACAAGACGTACGAGCTGTTTGCCGACCAGCAAAGCGCCCTCGCCCCACCCAATGGCAAGGCGCAGTACCTGGCCTTGCGTTTCGATCAGGCACTGCGCGGGTTGCGAGTCGATGCGCCAGTCGAGTTCCTGGGCGTCGAAATCGGCAAAGTCGTCGCCATCAATCTGGACTTCGACGAGAAGCAGCGCAGCTTTCCGGTCAACGTCGGTGTGGTGATCTACCCTCAGCGCCTGGGCAAGGCCCATGAGAAACTGCTCAAGGCGCTCAATCACAACCCCGACGACGAATCCGCCGGGGCCCGCCTGATCGGCAGTTTCGTCGATCGAGGCCTGCGTGCCCAGGCGCGCAGCGGCAACCTGCTCACCGGGCAGTTGTACATTTCGCTGGATTTCTACCCCAAGGCGGAAAAAGTCGCCTTCGACCCTGCCGCTCGACCTGTCCGTATTCCTACCATTCCCGGCAGCCTCCAGCAATTGCAGGAACAACTGCAGGCGATGGTCGAGCGGATCAATAAACTGCCGTTGGAAAGCGTGGCCAGCAACCTGAACGGCAACCTGGTGGAGCTGCGCAAAGGCCTGGCCCAATTCAACAGCAAGACCCTGCCAAGTGTGCAAAACACCCTGCAAGATGTGAGCAAGACCCTGCAATCGGCCAACTCGACCCTGGCCGAAGATTCGCCGCAACGCGAACAACTGACCCAGACCCTGGACGACCTGGGGCGCATGTCGCGCTCGCTGCGCGAGCTGTCCGACTACTTGAGCCGCCACCCCGAATCGCTGCTTCGCGGCCGTCCCAAGGACGCACCGGCGCAGAACCTCACATTCCCGGTGAAAGAATGATCACAGGAGCACGCCTTATGCCGCGGATGCTGAAATGCTCACTGACTGCCTTGGCATTGCTGCTCGGCGCCTGCCGCAGCGATCCCATCCACTATCACACCCTGAGCCCGGCCCAACCGGTCGATCAGGCGGGCGCCAGCGTGGACATCCAGGTCGAGCAAGTCAGTGTTCCACCTCAAGTGGATCGCACCCAGATGGTCATTCGCCAAGGCAACAGCGGTCTGGCGATCCTGGAAACCGAATGGTGGGGCGCCAGCCTGGCGGATGAGCTGCACAGCAGCCTGGACGAACAACTGAACAACCCCGGCGCACCCAAACTGTTGCTGCGAGTGGATGTACAGCGCTTCGACTCGATCCCTGGCCGTTATGCCCGCATGGACGCGCAATGGCGCCTGCGCAACTTCGGCAACGAGGCCCGTCCCCTCACCTGCCGCAGCAGCCTGCAAACGCCGGCGGGAGGCAGCATCGACGACCTGGTGACGGCACATCAGAACAATGTCCGGCAATTTGTCGGCCTCGTCGAGCAGGCGGCGTCACGCAAGGCGTGCCCATGACTCATTCCGGCCAATGCTGTGACAGGATCGGCGCAACGCGCGGATGGCGGTCGATGCGCTCCAGCAGCCCATGAAACTCCGGACGGGCGCTTGACATGGCTTCGCGGGTTCCTTGCCACTGGGTGATCACAGCGGCCAGGATGTCCAGCGCTCCCGGTTCGTCGCCATTGAGAAACGGCCGGGCTGGGAATTGGTCGGCAAACAGCGCCCAGTTGCGATACAGCCGTTGCTGGGTGCCGGAGACCAATCGCTGCCGAGTCGCTTCGTCCGCATCCTCCAGCCAGCGTTCCGGAAAATCGATAATGCCGATGGGCGTATAGCAATGGGCAACGATATAGACCAGGCCCCGTATGACTTGCGCGCGATGCCCAGGGTCTTCAGGCAGCAACTTTGCCTGGGGAAAGGACAACCCGAGGTGAATCAGAATGGCTGCGGCTTCAGTCAGCACCGAGCCGTCCGGCAGTTGCAGGGTCGGGACCAACTTCTGCGGGTTCAGCGCCTCCAGTTCCTTCGCCGCCGCGCTGTCCTCGGTCGAATAGGCATCGATCCGGCGGTACGCCACGCCACAGAGATCCAGGGCAATCTCCACCGCCGAAGAACCAGACTGCCTGTGGCCGAATAACTGATACATGAGCTTGTCTCCTGCTGGATATCCTGGCGGTAGAGCTCACAAACCCGTCGGTGTTCCACTGGCCGGACGATACGCCATCCAGATCTCACACCAACCGAAGGTCAGTGGACGAGCTATCACTGCCATCGATGTTCACCATCATGTCAATGAAGTTCTCTTGATGATTGCCCGGCGCAACAATGGCCCCACACCAACCCACTGCATCCCCGGAGCACATCATCATGAAACGCCAAATCATCCTCAGCTTCGCTTTTTCTGTACTGGCAGCCAACGTATTCGCCGCCTCCTCCCAACCGGTCGTTGCCGAGGGTGGCTCTGATCGCCTGATTGAAAACCGCGTTGCCGAAGGCGGTGCTGAGCGTCTGCTGGAACGTCGCGTTGCTGAAGGTGGCTCTGATCGACTGATCGAAAACCGCGTCGCTGAAGGCGGTGCTGAACGTCTGCTGGATCGTCGCGTTGCTGAAGGTGGCTCTGATCGACTGATTGAAAACCGCGTTGCCGAAGGCGGTGCTGATCGTCTGCTGGAACGTCGCGTTGCTGAAGGTGGCTCTGATCGCCTGATCGAAAACCGCGTCGCTGAAGGCGGTGCTGAACGTCTGCTGGATCGTCGCGTTGCTGAGGGCGGCTCGGATCGCCTGATCGAAAACCGCGCATGAGTTGCTTGACCGCAACAAATGGTCGGCAATACACCCTGTGGCGAGGGAGCTTGCTCCCGCTCGGCTGCGAAGCAGTCGTAAACCGGCGGGTGCGGTGTGTCTGATGCTCCGCATTTGGCAGGTTTTGGGGCCGCTTCGCAGCCCAGCGGGAGCAAGCTCCCTCGCCACGGGTTTGTCGATTGCCTTAAGTGAACAGCATTAGGCCTCTTCCGCCGGGCTTTTTCATGCCCCAACGTCTGGCTAACGCCCCGACGCCTTCGCCATGCACCGCTGATAACGCTCATCCACCCGCTTGGCAAACCACGCTGTGGTCAGCTTGCGCGTGATTTTCGGACTCTTGAGCACGATCCCCGGCAATACGGCCCGCGGCAACCGCTTGCCCTCAGCCTGTTCAGCCAATTCGAACACGCGCTTGTAGAGCTTGCTGTCTTCAAACGCCAGGCTATCGCCCTGCTCCAATTGATTGCGAATGGTCGGGTTGCGCATCCCCAATGATTTACCCAGCGTGCGCACCGCCAATTCGGTACTGCCCGGCATGATGGAGTCATGCACAATCAAATCGCCATCGAGCGCCAGGGAAATGCCCGAAGCCCGACTCACCGCATGCTGGAAAGCCGCGTTGCGACTGGCGTACCACCCGGCATTGAAATCGGCGAAACGATACAACGGCTCGGTGTAGCTCACCGGATAGCCCAGCAAATGCGCGATACCGAAATACATTCCGCCACGACGGCTGAACACCTCACGGCGAATCGAGCCGTCCACCGCGTAGGGATAACCCCGGGCATTGGCTTGGGCAAAGGCGATACTGACCTGCATCGGCCCACCCGTGTGCACCGGGTTGAAACCGCCGAACAGCGTCTTGCCCAGCGGCACCATGTCGATGAAATCATCGAAAATCTCACTCAGTTCCTTCTCGCTACGCGCCCCGTTGAGCCGATCGCTGTAGCTCTTGCCATTGGGCGAGCGCACCTGCAACGCGCCGCTGACCAATAGCTCCGGAATGTGCACCTTCGCCGCACGGCGGTTGATTTCCTGACGAGCAATCTTACCCAGCCCCGGCACCGCCGGATCGGCCTGGAACGTCGACTCCTGTTCGGTCACCGCCAGGACAGCGCAGATATTCTGCGTCGTGGGGGAGATCTGCTGAGCCGCGAAAGCCACGTAGATGTCCGTCGCCCAGCCTTCGCGATCCGTAGTCTTGGCCGGCAACAACCGCACGATCTGCGCCTTGACCTCGGCAGGTTGGCGTTCAGGCTCCTGGGCCTGGCGGCTGCCGCAACCGGCCAGGGCTAGCAACGCGGCCAGGCTGATCATCAATCGATTGAGTTGCATGGTGCTCCATCAGGTTGGTTATTCCGGAGCAACCATACGATCAAAAGCGGGCACGGGCTATGTTCCGTCGCGCAGAGCAACAAAATGATGCAGGAAGCCCCCCCTGTGGGAGCGAGCTTGCTCGCGATGGCGTCGGCACATTCGGCATCGGCGCAAGCTGACCCACCGCTATCGCGAGCAAGCTCGCTCCCACAGGGGATTGGGGGGATATGGAACTTGCGTCAGATTGCGGTCCCTGACGCTGGATCAGATCCCACTCAACGCCAAATCCATCGCAAAGTAAGTAAAGATCAGGTCCGCACCCGCCCGTTTGATCGCGCCAAGGCTTTCGCGCACCACGCGGGCTTCGTCGATGGCGCCAGCCTGGGCGGCGAATTTGATCATCGCGTATTCGCCGCTGACCTGATAGGCCGACAGCGGCAGGTTCGAGGCCTGGCGAATGTCGCGGATGATGTCGAGGTAGGCACCGGCCGGCTTGACCATCAGCGCATCGGCGCCTTCCTGCTCATCGAGCAAGGATTCGCGCAACGCTTCGCGACGATTCATCGGGTTCATCTGATAGCTCTTGCGGTCGCCTTTCAAGGCGCTGCCGCCCGCCTCGCGAAACGGACCATAAAGCGCCGAGGCGAATTTGGTGGAATAGGCCATGATTGCCGTCTGGCTGAAGCCCGCTTCATCCAGCGCCCTGCGAATGGCCTGGACCTGTCCGTCCATGGCCGCGGACGGCGCGATCACATCGGCACCGGCACGGGCCGCCGCCACGGCCTGCTTGCCCAGGTTGAGCAAGGTCCGGTCGTTGTCTACTTCATGCCCGTGGAGTACGCCGCAATGACCATGATCGGTGTACTCACAGAAGCAAGTGTCGGACATCACAATCATTTCCGGCACCGCGTCCTTGCAGATTCCGGCCATGCGCGACACCAGCCCGCGCTCGTTCCAAGTGTCGCTACCGTCGCTGTCCAGGTGATGAGACACACCAAAGGTCATGACTGACTTGATGCCGGCACGGGCATAGCGCTCGATCTCGCTGGCCAGTTTCGCTTCAGGGATGCGCACCACGCCCGGCATGCTCTTGATCGGCACGAAATCATCGATCTCTTCTTCGACGAAAATCGGCAACACCAGGTCGTTCAAGGTGAACTCGGTTTCCTGGAACAGGCTGCGCAGGCTCGCATTGCGACGTAGACGGCGTGGACGCGCTTCGGGGAACTGGCTGGACATGGGACTCCTGGGGTAAATGGGTACTCGATCACAGGGGCAAAGCTTATGCCCTGGTCGGCCAGGGCACAAACGCCGGCTGGCAAACAGAGTGTTACCAGCCTGGCAATAATCGCCTCACAAGGTCAGCGAGCCATTGATGCAAGTCACCACTGCGCCGCCAATCCAGACGTCATCCCCCAACTGCTCGACATGAATGCGCCCGGCCCGGCCCATCGTCAGTCCCTGGCTGACCACATAGGACGCAGGGGCCAGCCCCTTGCCCAGCATCCACTGGGCAAGCCCGGCGTTCAGGCTGCCGGTGGCTGGATCCTCCGGCATGCCGTCACCGGCAATGAAACCGCGCACTTCAAATTGCGCCTCATCGCCGTCCACCGCCGGATCCCAAGGGGCGATGACGCCCACGGCCAGATCCAGCAATTGATGATAATCGGGCTTGAGCGTCAACACCTGCTGGCGATCCTTGAGCATCACGGCCAGCCAACCGGCGCCGTTATCAACCCATTGCGCCTCGACAATCGCCTCGGCCGCCAGCCCGAGCCCCTGGCACACCCGCTCCAACAGGTCGGTTTCCAGCGGACCGGACTTGAGCAAGGGTGGCGCCAGGAACGCCAATCCATAATCGCTACGGCGGATCCTGACCAGGCCGACGCCACATTCCTGCACGATCTCCCGCCCTTTCGGCACGCCTCCGGCTTCGAGCCAGGCGTGACAACTGCCCAGAGTCGGATGACCGGCAAACGGCAACTCGGTCGACGTGGTGAAAATTCGCACCCGGTAATCGGCCTCCGGATGCCGTGGCTCCAGCAGGAACGTGGTTTCGCTGAGGTTGGTCCAGTTGGCAAACGCGACCATGCGCTCATCACTGATCTCATCCGCGCCGAGCACCACCGCCAGTGGATTGCCCTTGAGCGGCACGGCGCTGAACACATCCAGTTGCTTGAATTCGAATCGGCTGGCCATCGGGTCATTCATTCCGGGATCTTCAGCCCACGCGCCACGGCCGGTCGCGCCAGGAAACGCTCCAACACCCGTGTCACATTGGGAAAGTTCTGGATACCCACCAAATCACCGGCCTCATAAAAACCGATCAAGTTACGCACCCAGGGAAACGTGGCGATATCGGCGATGGTGTAGCGCTCGCCCATGATCCAGTCCCGTCCTTCGAGACGACCGTCGAGCACCTTGAGCAGGCGTTTGCTTTCCTCGACATAACGATCGCGAGGCCGCTTGTCCTCGTAGTCCTTGCCGGCGAACTTGTTGAAGAATCCCAGTTGCCCGAACATCGGCCCGATACCGCCCATCTGAAACATCAGCCACTGAATCGTCTCATAGCGCGCCGCCGACTCCTGGGCCAACAACTGGCCACTTTTGTCCGCCAGATAAATCAGGATCGCCCCCGACTCGAACAACGCCAACGGCTTATCCCCTGGCCCATGAGGGTCGAGAATCGCCGGGATCTTGTTATTGGGGTTCAGGGAAAGGAACTCGGGGGACAACTGGTCGTTGCTGCCAAAGTCCACTTTGTGGGGTTCATAGGGCAGGCCAATCTCCTCCAGCATGATCGAGACTTTCACGCCGTTGGGCGTTGGCAGGGAATAGAGCTGGAGCCACTCCGGGTATTGGGCGGGCCATTTTTGGGTGATGGGGAATGAGGTTAGATCGGGCATGAGGGGCAAGCTCGAGTATGAAAGGAAAGGCCTGAGAATAATCCAAGATGCGCAGGACAGCATCAGAAGACACGTCACGGGAATCACACTGACCTTTCTTAATTCCGCAACATCCTGTCGCTAACATTCGAACTGCCTCCAAGGAAGAGGCCTTACAGTGCCGCGGATCAGCCGAGATCGAACCAAAGGGCTTCAAGGGACTCTGAGCAGTGCCCCCGAAGAATCGAAGCGGCATCACGACAGGGAAAACACCCGAGGCCAGGCGCCTCGCGGTGCCAAGGTTTGTCAGCCTGACTCAAGAGTGCTGAAGAATATTTATTCGATGATGAACCCACTGAATTTCGCCAGACGCTTCAAACACCGTTCGTGGCTGGTGCTACCAACGCTGCTTGTGGTCTGTGGCCTGGTGCTGTCGCTGGAATCCAGCGTCAGCCGCGCCCAGCCAGCCGACGGTGTGCAGACCCTGGTGTTCCTGCGGCATGCCGAGAAACCCGATGGCGGGCTGGGCCAGCTCAATTGCCAGGGCCTCAACCGCGCCATCGACCTGGCCACCCTGCTGCCGGAAAAATTCGGCAAGGCCGACTACGTGTTCGCGGCCAACCCTACCCGCAACGTCGAAGAGGGTGAGCTGGACAATTCCTACAGTTATATTCGCCCGCTGATGACCATCAGCCCCAGCGCCATCAAGCTTGGCCTGCCGGTGAATATCAATTATTCGGCCAACGACACCAGCGACCTGGCTGACGAATTGCTCCACGACAAGTACCACAACGCCACCGTCTACACCGCCTGGTCCCACGGCTATTTGCCAGAGCTGATCAACAAGGTCGCCGAGGAGGCGGTGGGCGAGGAACAGACCATTACCGATGACTGGGCATCCAGCGACTTCGATTCGCTGTTCGTGCTGACCCTGACCTGGCATAACGGCAAGGCCAGCCTCAGCAGCCGGAGCTACAAGCAAGGCTTGGACAACGGCAAGGAAGCCTGTCCGACATAACCATTGAGTACTTCTTCCTTTGTGGGAGCGAGCTTGCTCGCGATAGCAGTGCGTCAGTCAACATAAGCGTTGGCTGATCCGACGCTATCGCGAGCAAGCCCGCTCCCACATTATTTTGTTCCGCATTACCCGCGCCGCAGCGCTCGCTCGCGCAGGTACTCCAACACCGCCGCCTGCTCTCCAGAGAACTCGATCCGCAAGCCCTTCTTTTCCCGCTGGAACACATACATCGGGTCGTAATACTCGCGCAGCAAACCTTCGATCCAGCCGCGATGCAAGTCGACGGCGCCGCTATTGGCCTGCTCGGCCAGGGCGGCCTCCATGATCTCCATCAAACGCCGGTGACGGTCGCCGCCCAGGCGCTTGTGAATGTTGTTCAGGCTCGCCAGCAATCGCTCGGAAAACAGCGAGAAGCCTTCGTCGCCATGTACGGCAATGAATTCGGCGCACAGGTTAATGACGTAATCACGCAGGATTCGTTCGACCCGCCGCTCCAGGCTGTCTTCAAGCCAGACCATCGGAACCTGCTGCATGCGCTGGAACAAGGGCAGCGGCAAGGCGCAGCTGCCGACCATGCGGCTTTCATCTTCCAGCACGAACTGTTCGATACCGGCGGCGCGCTTTTTCAGCACGTCCACCGCCAGACGGTTCTCGAAATCGATGTTGGAAGGTTGCCCGGTGGCGCGCTTGCCAAAGCTCGAGCCGCGATGATTGGCATAGCCCTCCAGGTCCAGGCTATTGCCCAACTGGGTCAGCACTTCAGTCTTGCCGGTGCCGGTCATGCCGCCCAACAGCACCAGGTCGCATTCGGTGACCGCCTGCTCGACGGTGCCAAGCAGGAAGGTGCGCATGGCCTTGTAGCCGCCACCGACCCTGGGGTATTCAATCCCCGCTTCGTCCTTGAGCCACTGCTGGACGATCTGCGAACGCAAGCCACCGCGAAAGCAATACAACACACCATCAGGATGGCTTTGGGCGAACTCGGCCCAGGCCTGGATGCGTTGCGCCTTGATCTCACCGGACACCAACTGATGGCCCAGGACAATGGCGGCCTGCTGCCCCTGCTGTTTGTAGCAGGTACCGACGCGTTCCCGTTCGAGGTCGGTCATCAACGGCAAATTGATCACGCCGGGGAATGCGCCCTTGAGAAATTCGACCGGCGCACGAGTGTCCATCATCGGCCGGTCGTTGAGGAAGATATCGCGGTAATCGGTGATGTCCTGGGTCATCAAGACACCTCGACCGCGTAGGTCTGTCGCTCAACCAACTCGCCAATCGGCTCCAGTGCCAGGCCGAGTTCAACGGCAACCCGCAGAAACTCGCCTTCGCCCTCGGGGGTGACGGCGATCAACAGGCCGCCGCTGGTCTGCGGGTCGCACAGCACGCGTTTGTGCAGCTCCTGGACGCGACCGAGCTTGCTGGCGTAGCTGTCGTAGTTGCGCAACGTACCGCCCGGTACACAGCCCAGGTCGAGGTAGTACTCGACACCCGGCAGGCGCGGCACCGCGTCGTAGCGAATCCGCGCCGTCACTTGGCTGCCATCGGCCATTTCCACCAAGTGCCCGAGCAGGCCGAAACCGGTGACGTCGGTCATCGCGGTCACACCGTCGAGTTTGCCGAAGCGGCTGCCGGGTTTGTTGAGGGTGCACATCCAGTCGCGAGCCAGGCCAACGTCGGCGGCGCGCAACTTGCCTTTCTTTTCCGCGGTGGTGAGGATGCCGATGCCCAGGGGTTTGGTCAGGTACAAGCGGCAACCGGCGGTGGCGGTGTCGTTGCGTTTCATGTGGCGCTTTTGCACCAGGCCCGTGACCGCCAGGCCGAAAATCGGCTCAGGTGCGTCAATCGAATGCCCACCGGCCAGGGGAATGCCCGCCTCGTCACACACCGAACGACCGCCGCGAATCACTTCCCGTGCGATTTCCGGGGCCAGCACGTTGACGGGCCAGCCGAGAATCGCAATGGCCATCAGCGGGTCACCGCCCATGGCGTAGATGTCGCTGATGGCATTGGTGGCGGCGATGCGGCCGAAGTCGAACGGATCGTCGACAATCGGCATGAAAAAGTCGGTGGTCGAGACCACCCCGCGCTCCTCGTCGATGGCGTACACCGCGGCATCGTCCCGGGAGGCATTGCCGACCCACAGCTTGGGGTCAAGGTTCTGCGCACCGCTGCCGGCCAGGATCACTTCCAGCACTTGTGGCGAAATCTTGCAGCCGCAACCAGCGCCGTGGCTGTACTGGGTCAGGCGAATCGGCTCGCTCATGGGCATACCTCTCGTAAGTCAAGGTGGCTGATTCTACAGCAACAGCGGTGGCTCAGCGCTGCATCGCGATGGGTGCCCAGATATGCCTTGTCATACTTGGTACCGGTTCGAGCGTCGAGCGGCCCTTCGGTGCACACGGACTGACCAAAAAGACAGGAAAAACCCCATAAAGCCCAGTTTTTCAAGGCCATGACCAAATCTGGTATGGGATGTGCAAACGTTTGCGCAAGTTGTCGGCCTCAACGCATCGATGGCTTTTTCAACCTTCATGGAACGCGGGCTTCGGCTCGCACGGACAAGGACTTTCCAATGCTCTTCCCTTCCCGATGTGGCGCCGTGCCCGGCGTATTCGCAGCTGCCTTGCTACTGAGTGCCGTTACCGGATTACTCAGCTCCCCGACTCAAGCCCAAACGAGCGAGGCGTCCGCCCAAGGCGAAGCCCTCAGCCCCGAAGCCGCCCCCGCGAAAAAAGGTGCCTACCTGTCGGACTGGTACAACCAGGACCTGACACTCATCGGCAGCAAAGACATCAGTTTTGGTCCGCAGCCGGTCGACGATGTCTATCTGGAATACGAATACTTCGGACGCAAAGGGCCTTTCGAACTGTATGGCTATGTCGATATCCCGAAGATTTTCAACATTGGCAACAGCCACGACAAAGGTGCCTGGGACCATGGTTCGCCGGTGTTCATGGAGCATGAGCCGCGTATTTCCATCGACTATCTCAGCGGCCGCAGCCTGGCCATCGGGCCATTCAAGGAATGGTATGTCGCGTTCGACTGGATCTACGATCACGGCAGCAACAGCGCCAACCGCGCCAACACCTTGTACAGCGGCCTGGGCACTGACATCGACACCCATTCGCGGGTCAACCTGTCGGCCAATTTCTATGGGCGCTATCAATGGGAAAACTACGGCGCCAGCAATGAATATTCCTGGGACGGCTACCGCGCGCAGCTCAAATACATCGTGCCGATCAGCCAGTTCAGCAACGGTGCTTCGCTGACGTACATTGGCTTCACCAATTTCGATTTCGGGTCCGACCTGCACAAGGACAACCCGGCCCGTACCGCCAATGCCACGGTCGCGACCAACGTGTTGCTCTATTCCTTCACGCACCTGCGCTTCACATTGGTGGGCCGCTACTTTCACAACGGCGGCAACTGGCAGGACGGCAGCGAGCTCAATTTTGGCGACGGCGACTTTCGCGCCCGCTCCGATGGCTGGGGATACTACGCCGGCGTCGGCTACCAGTTCTGACCTGTCGAAACACCACTTCGAATCCATGGAGGTAACGCACACATGAACAAACGCCTGCTTGCTTCAATCGGCCTGGCCGGTACGGCCCTCTTCTGCTCAGCTGCCGGGGCCGCACCGCCGTATCAGCCCAAGGTCATGCTGATCACGATGTTCGCCCCCGAGGCGCAGAATTGGATCGAACGCCTGGCGCTCAAGGATGAAATCCGCGTGCCAGGACTGTCCGCCCAGTACCCGGCCATCCACTGCAACGCCCAGCAGGTCTGTCTGCTGATCACCGGCATGGGCCAGACCAACGCGGCGGCCTCGACATTGGCCCTGGCGTTCTCGCCGACCCTCGACCTGCGCAAAAGCTATTTCCTGGTGGCCGGGATCGCCGGCATCAACCCGCACCACGGCACCCTCGGCACAGCCGCCTGGGCCCATTACCTGGTGGAGTTCGGCACGCAATGGGAGCTGGACTCACGAGACGCGCCCAAGAACTGGCCCACCGGCTACCTGGGCATCAATACCAAGGGCCGAACGAAAAGCCGCCGCTGGACTACAAGACCGAAGTCTTCGAACTCAACCCGGCCCTGCAGGCCAAGGCGTTCGCCCTCAGCCAGAACGTGGCCCTGGCCGAAAGCAAGGAATCGGCGACCTGGCGCCTGAAATACCCCTACGCACCGGCCAACCAGCCACCGGTGGTGACCCGCTGCGACACCGTGGCGGGCAACACCTGGTTTTCCGGTACGCGCCTGAGCGAACGCGCCGAAGTCTGGACGCGCCTGCTCACGGACAACAAGGGCGTCTATTGCACAACCCAACAGGAAGACAACTCCACCTACGAAGCCTTGCTACGGGCCAGTCGCGAAGGCCGGGTGGACATCAACCGGCTGGCGGTTTTGCGGGCCGGGTCCGACTTCGACCGTCCCGAACCCGGCGGCAGCGAAGTGGACAACCTGCTCAAGTACGCCGACCAAGGCGCGTTCGTCCCTGCGTTGGAAAACCTATTCCGCACCGGCAACCCACTGGTGCAGGACATCGTGAAGAACTGGTCGGTCTGGGAAAACGGGGTGCCAGGCCTCTGATCTTTCTGGGCCTGGATTCTTTGTGGCGAGGGGATTTATCCCCGCTGGGTCGCGAAGCGGCACCAAGTCTGGCCCGCCGGATAACCGGGGTTCAGGACCGCTTCGCGCTCCAACGGGGATAAATCCCCTCGCCACAGGGAACCGTTGAGCGACGGAGGTTGGGCTGTTCTCAACGGCTCAGCCAATGGAATTTTCCCTCCCGGGCAGGATCATTTGAACATCAACCGCGCGTACCCAGGAGACCGCCGATGCCTCTCGCCCGATCCGCCGCCGACAGCACTCACCTTGACTACGGTCTCGACACCCTGTTTGGTCGCGAGACCAAAAGTATCGATTGCCAATACGACGTCCAGCGCCTCGACGAGGACAAGCCGGTGTGGTTCGCGCTGCACGTTCAACCGCCGATGCCGGACGACTTGGACAAGGCCGAGATCGTGGTGTTCAGCGCCGAGGGCCGGCGCCTGAGCGGCATCGTCCGCAGCACTGAACGCCTGGCCGATGGCAGCCTGCAACTGAACGTGGAACCCGACTGAGCCTGGCAGGCCATGGCGCTGAATACTGCCTGTGGCTCAGTCGAACTTGACCAGGTTCAGCACCGGCAGCGGGCCGCCCGGGAACTGGGTCAAGTGTGCGCCGACACTCAGGGGGCCCAGGTCCACGCTGAAAAAACCCAAGCGCTCGATCAACTGCGCGACGTCACCCCGTGCCTGCGCATCGTCACCGGTCAGGAACAACACCCGCTTGCCGCCTTCGGACGTCGGGTCTGCCTCCAGCAGGCGCGCCAGCAGATGATTGAAGGCCTTGACCACCCGTGCGCCCGGCACCCACTCGCTGAACACCTCGGTCGAGGCCCGGCCCTGGAGGTCCACGGCCTTGAACCCCGGCACTTCGATTGCGTTATTGGCGTCGATCACGATTCGCCCGGCAAAATCCGGCAGACCACCCAGCGCCTGGGGCAACTTCGACCAGTTGACCGCCACCAGCACCATCGGCTGGGCGGCCGCCTCCTCCACGGTTCCGGCCCGTACGCTTGGACCGAGGTCAGCCACAAGCTCGGCCAGGCTTTGCGGGCCACGGCTGTTGGCAATGACGACATTGATGTTCTGGCGGGCCAGGGCGCGGGCGAAAGCACTGCCGATGGCGCCGGCGCCAATGATGCCGATGGTGTCGATGCTGCTCATGTTGTGTGTCCTCAAGGTTGGATAAGCCTGGCGGTGATGTCCGCCGTTGAGGTGCATGGTGCCCTTGTCATTACCTTCTGATTAGCCGGTAATATGGCGAATCATTTTCAAGCATTACTATCAGGTCCACCCCATGGAAAGCCTCGCCAATCTCGAATGCTTTGTTCGCAGCGCCGAAACCGGCAGTTTTTCGGCGGCCGCGCGGTCGCTTGCGCTGACGCCGGCCGCCGTGAGCCGCAACGTGGCGATGCTGGAGCGGAATCTGGGAGTGCGGTTGTTCCAACGCTCGACCCGCAAGCTGTCCCTGACCGAAACGGGAGAGCATTTTCTCGCCAGCATCGGCGGCAACCTCAACGCCCTGCAGGCGGCCATCGGTGCGGTGACCACGGAGCGCGGCGAACCGGCCGGGGTGCTGCGCGTCAGCTTGTCCCCGAGCTTCGGTATCGGCCAGGTACTGCCGTTGATGCCGCAGTGGCTGGCCCGCTACCCGCTGATCCGTCCGGACTGGCATTTCGAAAACCGCCCGGTCGACCTGATCGCCGAAGGTTTCGACGCGGCCATCGGAGGCGGCTTCGCACTGACGCCCGGGGTGGTATCGCGCACCTTGGCGCCCGCGCACCTGATTGCCGTCGCCAGCCCAGCCTACTTGGCCGAACGCGCCCTGCCCCGGCAACCCGAGGACCTGGCCAGTCTGGATAACATCGTGCTGCGGGCCAGCCGCACCGGCCGGGTACGCCAGACTGTGCTGCGCAACGCCGCCGGGCGTGAATGCGCCGTGCAACTGAACGAGTCCATGATCTTCAATGACCCCGTTGCCATGCGTGAGGCCGCCTTGCTCGGCCTGGGCGTGGCCCTGCTGGTGGTGCCCGACGCCGTGCCCTGGCTGGAGCGTGGCGAATTGGTGCGGCTGTTACCGGATTGGTATGTGGACCTTGGCGTGATTTCTCTCTACTACCCCAGCCGCACGCTGATGCCGGCCAAGACTCGCGCCTTTATCGATTTCATCACCGAGTATTTCGAGCGCAAGGCGTTGGCCCGGCGCTTCAGTGCCGGACCGGTTTGAGCGGTCGGATGATGGTGCCGATCAAGCGTTCCTCCGTACCCCCGGCACCGCAATGGCCGGCCCATCCGCCACGGGCGCTGGAGTCAGGCACGGCGCCCATGGGATGATCGGCCTCCAAACGCGATCACCGTGGAGAGTTTCAATGTCATTGCTGAGTAAACACGCCGCCGCCCTGTTGCTGACGGCCATCGCCAGCCTGGCCGCGGTATCCGCCCAGGCGGCCCAGCCCAAAACCGCCGGTGATGCGCCGGCGCAGAAGGTTTCGATGCTGGGCGGCAAGTTCCTCTTCACCTTGCCCAAGGGGTTCATCGCCACACCATTGCCCGCCGGTGATGCCGCCCAGGGTACCGCTGGCGCGACAGGAACGATGTACAGCAATGCCACCAGCCGGACCGTGGTGATCGCCGCAGAGAACACCATCATCAACGGCGCGAAGGTGAAAGATGATGATGGTGCGTTCCTCGACGCCACCATGGGCGACTTCGCTGCCCAGCGAACCACAGCGCTGCCGGACGCCAAGATCCTGAGCGCAAAAGGCCTGACCCAGAAAGGCACCGGCCTGGGCCTGCGTCAGCTCGACACCAGCGCCACCCAGGGCGGCGGACCGACCCTCGACACCACGTTGCTGGCTGCCTCCGGCACACGCATGGCGGTGGTTCAGGTCATCTCCCGGGCCAGCGACAAGGCTGGTCATGAGGCGTTGGTGAAACAGATCGCCAGCGGTCAATAAGCGCCCCAGAACATGTGGGAGCCGAGCTTGCTCGCGATGGCGTCGGCACACCCAACTTTGATGCAAGCTGACCCACCGCTATCGCGAGCAAGCTCGCTCCCACAGGGATTTACAGTGATCAGGGGTTGAGCCGCTCCAACCAGGCCCGCAGGTCTTGCACTTCCAGGGCGCTGATACTGTGACCCACGCCCGGGTAGGCATGGAATTCGGGTTCCAGGGCCAGGGTCTTGAGGAAGGTGTTGGCCTCGGTACCGTCGTGATAAGGGATGATCGGGTCTGCCGTGCCGTGGCCGATGAACACGGCCAGTGTCCGTCGCGATTCGTCGGGGGTCAGTTCGGCCCGCAGCACCGGCAGGACCTTTCCGCCCATCGCGGCAATCCCGCCGACCGCTTCGGGGTGTCGCAGCGCCACCTCATAGCTCATCATGGCGCCCTGGCTGAAGCCCACCAGATAGACATTGCTCGCGTCGGTCGGGTACTTGGCCCGGGCCTTCTCGATGAACGCCAACAGCATCTGGCCGCTGGCCTTCAGGTCCGACGTGTCGCCGTCATAGGCACCCTCACCCTTCTTGGCGAACCACTGGTAATGATCCGGCTCCATGGTTTTAGGGGCCCGCACCGAGAGGTAATTGTAGTCTTTGGGCAGTTCGTCCCTGAGCTCGAACAGGTCCTGTTCGTTGCTGCCGGAGCCATGCAGAAAGATCACCAGCGGTCGGTTCCTGGCCTGTTCATCGACGTGGGCGAGGTAGTTGAGCGGCAAGTCCGTGTGCAGCGAGGGCTGAGCCTGCAACCCGGACGAAACCAGCAACAGGAACAGGGCGAGCGCTTTAAACATTGATCTTCCTCCATCGTTCGATAGCTGCACGGTAAACACCGTGCGGTGAGGTAGACAGCACTTATCAGTCGTTGATCAATTTCCCCACGCGAATAGGCTCACGCCCGGCGACTTTCGCCTGCCAGATCCCCGGCTGGGTGTAGCGCCCGCGGTCCAGGGCGAATAGCACACCGCTGGTACCCGCCCGCACGGTGGTGACCCGGTCGCTCAGCGGATCGACCACTTCAAACAACGGATCGCCCTGCTCCACCCACTCCCCGGCTTCACGCAGGAAACTCACGACGCCATGGTGCGGCGCGAACAGGTATTGCGTGCCTTCGAACGGAAAGCCTTCACAGCATTCGCTGGGCGCGGACGGCCAGTCCCCGGCGATAAGGCCCTGCTCGGCCAGAAACCCGAGGATGGCTTCGCAATTGGCCCGGGCCTGCTCCACCCGGGTGTCGCCCATGCTCCCCAGTTCCAGCGTTGTCGCCAGGTTGGCCGGCGGAATCGCCGCTTCGGGAAAGGCCTTGGCCAAGCGCAACCAGGGCGAGGAGCAGGATTCATCGAACGAACTGCCGCCGGAATCTTCACACAACAACGCCACCCCGGCGTTCAACCGCGCGGCCAGGGAACGCCACTGCGGCCAGTGCTGTGGCAACGCGTACAAATGGATCGCTGCCTCGAAATCGCAATGTAGATCCAGGGTGATATCGGCGTCGCAAGCATGGCGCAGCAACAGCCGATGCAGCGCCTCGAGTTGTGAAGGCGGCGCTGGCAGATCATCGAGAACCTGGGCCATGGTCTGGCGGATCAACGTGATATTGGCGGCTGGGTCGTCACCCAGGCGATCACCGATGCGTTGCGCCACCGGGGCGCTGAGTTCGACAAAGGCGCGGTTGAAATTCTTGCCACTGCCCAACTCGAAACGCCCCATGTGAGCGCTTTGCAGATGCTGATCCAGACCGATGGGATTGGCCACCGGCACCAGTTCGATCACCCCCTTGAGCAGGCCCTGGGCCTCAAGATCGTTGAGCCGCTGCTTCAGCTCCCAGGCGGTGCGCATGCCCGGCAATTCATCGGCGTGCAGACTGGCCTGGATGTAGGCCTTGCGCGGGCCATGGCCGTAGCGAAACACGCTGAGCCGGCGCTCTGTGCCCAGGTGACTCCATGGCAGGGTATGGTCGATGCGTTGCATGGGGAACTCCGGATGGCGATATCTCGATAGGCGCAGGGTAAAACAATCGCCCATGAAAAAGGTGGCCGACCGGGTCAACGGCGGGCCACCTTGGACTCAGCGATTAATGCCCGTAGACGTCAAACGCGAAGTATTTGTCCTGGACCTTCTTGTAGGTGCCGTTGGCGCGGATTTCAGTGATGGCGGCGTTGAATTTCTCGGCCAGGGCGTTATCACCCTTGCGCACCGCAATGCCGGCGCCACCGCCGAAATACTTCGCGTCTTCATAAGTCGGGCCGACGAACGCGAAACCCTTGCCGGCGTCGGTTTTCAGGAAGCCGTCGTCGAGGTTGACCGAGTCGGCCAGCATGGCGTCGAGGCGCCCGGCGACCATGTCCAGGTTGGCTTCCTGCTGGGAGCCGTAGCGCACCAGGTTGATACCTGCTGGCACCAGTACCTCGGTGGCGAAACGGTCATGGGTACTGGCGCGCAGCACACCGACTTTCTTGCCCTTGAGTTCGGTGAGCGGGTCCTTGACGGCGGAGCCTTCCTTCATCACGAAACGCGCCGGGGTGTGGTAGTACTTGATGGTGAAGTCGACGTTTTTCTTACGGTCGTCGGTGATGGTCATGGACGAGAGGATCGCGTCGATTTTCTTCACTTTCAGCGCAGGGATCAGGCCGTCGAATTCTTGCTCGACCCAGGTGCACTTGACCTTCATCTGCTCACAGAGCGCGTCACCGATATCCACATCGAAACCGGTCAGCTTGCCGTCGGCGGTTTTCATCGAGAAGGGTGGGTACCCGGCTTCGATCCCGAGGCGGATCGGCTTGGCCTCTTCGGCCACGGCCGACAGGGACAACACGGACAGTGCCAGGGCACCGAACATTGCTAGCTTCTTCATTTTTGCTCCTGAGTGCGCAGGGTTTTTATTGGCAATTATTGGCAGATTCGTAGGCAGCGTTCGGTCAGCGAGGAACCGAAGTGGGCGGGAGTCTAGAGGGGTGCTCAGGAGGGGAATTGTGTTGAGGCGACAAATAGTTACGAAAACGGCTTGATTTGTGTGTATATCCGTTGCTGCGGTAACGGCTTCTTAGGGTTCCGCTCTTACAGCGGGTCACTTTCGAAAATCCGGAAGCCGGCCCAGGCGAAAGTAACCAAAGCGCTTTTGCCCCACCACTCGGTGCCTCGCCTAGGCTCGGCATGCCCGAACGCAGGCATTGCTCCGTGGGCCGCCGAGATCAACGTCCGGCGCGAGGCGGCCTGATAGCCGACCTGTCTCTTTTGTCGTACTCCGATCCAACTGTGGGAGCGAGCTTGCTCGCGAAAGCGGTGGGTCAGCTTGCATGGATATTGGCTGTGCTGACGTCTTCGCGGGCAAGCCCGCTCCCACATTGGTTTTGAGGTGTTCATGGAAATTGCAACGGCTCCAAATCCTCTGTGGGAGCGAGCTTGCTCGCGAAAGCGGAGGGCCAGTTTGCGGTGATGTTGGCTGTGCCTACGTCATCGCGAGCAAGCTCGCTCCCACAAGTTTTTGACGCTCCGCGTTCCGTTTCTGAAATCAATTGCTCCCCCCTGGCCTTCTGAAAATCTCGTAGGAATTCACTCATCGTGGCGAGGGAGCTTGCTCCCGCTGGGCTGCGAAGCAGCCCCCTCTTTTCGTCAGACCAACCCCATGCCCCAGGGTTTACGGCGGCTGCGCCACCGAGCGGGAGCAAGCTCCCTCGCCACGGGGTTTGCGGGCGTCCTACAGGTCGGTTGTTGCCTCAAAAATCCCCTTCTATAGTTGGGCTCACCTGCTGGCGTTAGTCAGCAGGAGGGTTTCGCAGCCCTGGTGAGTTAGAATCACAACCGTCAAAAATCGGCATAGGCATTCGCGCCTACGTTCGGCTTTTCATGGCGGCTGTGTGTGGGAGATCTTCGGGTCGGGGGTGTCAGAAATTTTGTGTTCGGGCATAACATGAGTAAGAGGTGCATGTATGCCAACCAAGAAGAAACCCGCGTTGCGAGAGCTGCCGAAAATCCCGAAAGAGCTGCTTGAGCAATTTACCGATGGACCGATGACCGCTGAAGCCATTGAGGATGCCTCTGCGGCGTTCAAGAAGGCTTTGATCGAGCGAGCCTTGAGTGCTGAGCTTGGCCACCACCTGGGCTATCCGCCGGGCGCGCAGCGCCCAGAGGATGAAACCAACCAGCGCAATGGCAAAAGCGGCAAGACGGTTCTAACCGGTGATGGTCCGCTCCGACTGGATATTCCTCGCGACCGGGACGGCAGTTTTTCTCCCATCCTGATCCCCAAACACGAGCGGCGTTACACTGGGTTCGACGACAAGATCATCGCCATGTATGCCCGCGGAATGACTGTTAGAGAGATCCGTGCGTTTCTTTCCGAGCAGTACGGTACGGACGTTTCTCCCGACTTCATTAGCTCTGTAACCGACGAAGTCATGGCAGAGATCGGTGCCTGGCAACAGCGGCCTTTGGAGCCGATGTATCCGGTTATTTTCTTCGATGCTCTGCGGGTCAAAATCCGCGAAGAGGGGCTGGTTCGCAACAAGGCAATCTACCTGGCCTTGGGTGTTTTGCCTGACGGAACACGCGATATTCTCGGCATTTGGATCGAAACGACCGAGGGCGCCAAATTCTGGATGAAGGTGTTCAACGACCTCAAGACACGCGGCGTCGAAGACGTGTTGATTGCTGTGACCGATGGCCTTAAAGGCATGCCGGAAGCTCTCAGCGCTGTATTTCCGGACACGACACTGCAAACATGCATTGTTCATCTGATCCGCAACAGTCTTGATTACGCGGCTTGGGATAAGCGCCGCGAACTGGCCAAGGCGCTCAAACCGATCTATCAGGCAGTCACCGCCGAAGCGGCCGAGCAAGCGCTGGATGCGTTTGAAAGCGGGCCATGGGGCAAGCAGTATCCGACGGTAGTGGCTGCTTGGCGCCGCGCTTGGGATCGTGTGATTCCTTTTTTCGTTTTCCCGCCGGCGATCCGAAAAGTGATCTACACGACCAACGCCATTGAGAGCATCAACGCTCAACTGCGCAAGATCATCAAGACCCGAGGCCACTTCCCGACCGACGATGCGGCGACCAAGCTGATCTGGCTTGGGCTGCGCAATATCACAGCAAACTGGGGTTCAGCGGCCCATGACTGGAAAAGTGCGATGAATCAATTCGCGATTCTGTACGGAGATCGATTTATCAGACCGACCTGGTAAAAGCATGGCCTGCCTAACGGCAGGCCGTTACCGGCCCGCACACAAAATATCTGACAGTCCCTTCGGGTCTGCCGAGTCCTAACTCCTCGGTCTGCGAACCCGCACATGGCTGCCACCCAATTGTTTCGCAGCAAAACGGTGGCAAATTCTCTCTTGAGTTAGGGATTTACTACGACTACCGAACAATCGTCCCACCGCTTCGCCCCGCTTACACCAATTGCCAACACCCACCCCGTCCTGTTCATCGATAAAACGGCCCCGTTGCCCGAGCTCCACGCCTGCGCCAGCGAACGCCTGCACGCCACCCTCGACTACCTGACGCTCATGGCCTGCACGACCCTGCGCGATTCAGCCGAGACCGACCTCAACACCATCACCAACATCGCTCGGATCATGGTCCAGGATGTGGCGGATGTTTTTGGGGTAATTGAGCAGCGCGGGCTCGAAGGGCAATAAAGCTTCCCTGTGGGAGCGGGCTTGCTCGCGAAGAGGCCAGCACATTCAACATCTTCATCGACGGTGACATCGCCTTCGCGAGCAAGCCCGCTCCCACAGTTGGGCCGGAGTACGACAAAAGAGACAGGTCGGCTATAAGGCCGCCTCGCGGCGGACGTTGATCTCGGCGCCCCATTAACCACGCTGGCCGAACGCAGGCATTGTGGAGTGGGCATCCCGGCATGGATGCCGGGATAGCTGCGCTGGGCCATGGATGGCCCTTCGCAGCGGGCCCACGGAGCAATGCCGGAGTGAGGGCACACCGAGCCTAGGCGAGGTGCCGAGTGGTGGGGCAAAGCGCTTTTGGTTACTTTTGGCTGGTCCGGCTCCCGGCTCTTCCAAAAGTGACCCGCCGTCAGGGCGGAACCCTAAGCAGCCGTTACCGCAGCAACGGATATACACACGAACCATAAAACCAAGTCAGCAGTCACAACGGATAGCCTGATCCGCCACCCGCTCCACCAAACCGTTCAGGCGAAAGCCCTCATCAAGCCAACCCATGACCCCGCCAATCATCTCCTTCACCGGATACCCCAAGGTCGCCAGACGCACCGCCGCCTTGTTCGCCCCATTGCAATGCGGACCAGCGCAATACACCACGAACAAGGTGGTCTTGGGATAGGCCGCCAGTGCCTCGGCGGTGAGCGTGCGGGTGGGCAGGTTGATCGCCCCAGGCACGTGCCCGCGTTCATAAGCCAGGGGCCCACGCACATCCACCAGCACAAAATCGACATCGCCGGCCTGCTGGCTGGCGTGAACGTCGGAACAATCGGTTTCAAACGTCAGGCGACTGCTGAAATGCTGCAGGGCGATCTCGGACGGGGCGGCAGGCACTTCACGAACCAGGCTGGTCATCGGCGGGTACTCCAGGGGGATGAGGGCGTAAGAAGACTTTATCCGTCTGAGGCTTAAGGCTACAGTGGCGTACAAGACACTCTGTGGGAACTTTCCGCCAAATGCAGCCTAACCCCGGTCTGGTCGCGATCCTCGCCTACGACGGCTTGTGCACGTTTGAATTCGGCGTTGCCGTCGAGATCTTCGGCTTGGAGCGACCCGAATTCACTTTTCCCTGGTACCAGCACCGGATCGTCGCGGTCGATGACGGCCCGATGCGCGCCATGGGCGGTTTCCAGGTATTGGCCGATGGCGGCATGGAACTGCTGGAAACGGCGCGAACCATTGTCATACCTGGTTGGCGCAGCCGCAGCGAACCACCGTCCGAAGCCTTGCTCGATGCACTGCGAAGGGCCCACGCCCGCGGCGCGCGCCTGCTCTCGATCTGCTCCGGGGCCTTCGTACTGGCCGCCGCCGGGCTGCTCGATGGGCTGGGCGCCACCACCCACTGGCGCTACACCGACGAACTGGCTGAGAGCTTTCCCGCCGTGCGGGTGGACCCGGATGTGCTGTACGTGGATTCAGGACAGGTCATCACCTCGGCGGGCAGCGCCGCTGGCATCGATGCCTGCCTGCATCTGGTGGCGCGGGACTTCGGGGTACAGGTCGCCAACACCGTGGCGCGCCGGCTGGTGATGTCACCGCAACGCACGGGCGGGCAGGTGCAGTTCATTCCATCACCGGTCAGCCGCACGCCACGCAGCGACCTGTCGAGCGTCATGCAATGGGCCCGCGAACGCCTGCATCAACCCCTCGGCGTGCGCGAACTGGCCAGCCAGGCGGCCATGAGCGAACGGACCTTCTTGCGCCACTTCACCCAAGCCTGCGGCGTGTCACCCAAGGCCTGGCTGCAACATGAACGCCTGGCCCGGGCCCGCGAATTACTGGAAAGCACCACGGACAACACTGACAACATCGCGCAGTTGTGCGGCTACCGCTCGGTGGAAAGCTTTCGCGTGGCATTTCGCAGCGTGGTCGGGTTGGCCCCGTCGGTGTATCGGGAGCGGTTTGGGCGGGGGTAGCTTGGGTTCGAGCCGCGAGTTGGCCTGCCCCCCTTTCTGTTTGGGGGAGCGGCAGATTGTGCTGCACCACGCCATCAACAAAAATTTTTCAACGATTCAGCGAGGTGAAAACAAGACAGCCTTATAGGCGATGCATGGCGTAATGAGCGTTAACAGCCTGTTGAACAACGCCCTACGCCGCCTTACCGATGATTCAACAGCCTGCTAACCCAAATAATCAGTGAGATTCCTAGCATGGCGCCCTCGATAAAACGCATCCACAGCGATGAAAAGTTTCCCTCCCAGGCTGATGTAGTGATCATCGGCGGCGGGATCGTCGGCGCAACCACCGCCTATTTTTTGGCAAAACGGGGACTCTCGGTCGCTCTGATCGAGAAGGGCTATGTTGGCTGCGAACAGTCGAGCCGCAACTGGGGCTGGTGCCGCCAGCAGAACCGCGATGCGCGCGAGTTGCCACTCTCCGGTGTAGCCATGCGGCTATGGGGCGAACTCACGGCGCAGATTGGCACTGATCTGGGGTTTCGCCGCTGTGGCCTCAAGTACGCGACCGACGATGCCAAGCAGCTCGGCGACTGGGAAGCGTGGCTGGATACGGCGCGCCAGTTCGACATCAATACGCGGATACTGAGCCCCGCCGAGGCCTCCTCCGCAATCCCATCCGTGGGGCGGCAATGGCTCGGCGGCGTCCACTCCGTCGAAGACGGCAAGGCGGAGCCCTCTATCGCGGCGCCGGGGATTGCCGAGGGCGCACGCGCGCTGGGCGCCAGCATCCACCAGAACTGCGCCGCCTACGGTCTCGATATCACCAATGGCGCGGTGACAGGCGTGATCACCGAAAAAGGGCTTATCCGCACAAATGCGGTCCTGTGCGCCGCCGGCGCCTGGGCCTCGGCGTTCTGCCGGCGTCATGGGTTGCGCTTTCCCCAGGCAAGCGTACGCCAGACCGCGATGCGTACACGCCCGGCACCGAACATTGGCGAGGTGATCTACACGCCGGATTGCGCGCTGACCCGCCGCCTCGATGGCAGTTATACGATGGCCATCAGTGGCAAGGCACGGCTTGAAATCACCCCGCAGGGCCTGCGCTACGGCAAGGAATTCCTGCCCATGTTCATCAAGCGCCTGGGCGCCATGGATTTTGGCGTCGGCAAGTCTTTCATCCACGGTCCGGAAGGGTTGGCCGGCTGGGGCTCGGATAAACCCTCCGCGTTCGAGCACATTCGTGTACTCGATCCCGAGGCCAGGCCCGAGGCCATTGCCGAGATCCTGAAGCGAGTCAGAAAGCGCTTCCCGGCCCTGGCGAACATCGAAGTGGCCGAGACCTGGGGGGGCTACGTGGATTGCACGCCCGATGCAGTGCCGGTGATCTCCGCCGTGGATGGGGTGTCAGGCTTCTTCCTTGCGGCGGGCTGTTCCGGGCATGGGTTCGGCCTGGGGCCGGGGATTGGTCATTTGGCGGCAGATCTGGTCGCCAACGATACGCCCTGTGTAGACCCCAAGCACTACCGCCTTTCGCGCTTGAACGATGGCTCGAAGGTGGAGGTAGGCGCTATCTGAACGGGCGCGCAGGGCGTGAAAAACAGCCCTTTTCAGCGAGCAAGGCTGATTCGGCCGGGTTTGCGGGAGCCGCTTCGCGGCCAACGGGGATAAATCCCCCTCGCCACAGGGTGGGGCGCGCCCTATGAATGAGGGTCTGGCTTCAAGGTTTACGCAGCAAGTACGTATCCATGATCCACCCATTCGCCTGCCGCGCAGCCTTGCGGGTGCGTTCAATGTCGTCGGCCACATCCCCCAGTCGGCCGGCGATGAGGATCTCATCCGGTGTTCCCACATAGGCGCCCCAGTAAACGTGCGTATCAGGATCGCTCACCTGGCGATACGCATCTTCGGCATCGAGCATCACCACCACGTTCGCCGCGTCGCCCACCTGCCCCGCCGCCAACCGGCGTCCGGTGGTAATTTCCAGAGAACCGCCAATGCCGTTCAACGGCACTTTGTGGCGGGCCGCAAGGGCCTGGACGCTGGTGATGCCGGGGATCACCTCGAATTCAAAGGCGCAGCGTCCGGCGTCGAGAATCGTCTGCAGGATGCGCAGGGTGCTGTCGTACAACGCCGGATCGCCCCAAACCAGAAAACCACCGCACTCCCCGTCGGACAGTTCTTCATCGATCAGCCGCTCGAAGGTGGCCTGCTTCGCACGGTTCAGCGCTTCGACACTGGCGGTGTAGCCCAAGTCGCCGCGTTCACGCTCAGGGCTGTAGGCTTCGACGAAACGGTACGTACGATCGACGATGTAGCGCTGGCAGATTTCCCGCCGCAGATCCAGCAGCTTGTGCTTGGCGGGCCCTTTGTCCATGAGGAAAAACACGTCCACCCGATTCAAGGCTTTCACCGCCTGCATCGTCAGGTAATCCGGATCGCCGGCGCCGATGCCGATGACTGATAACTTTTTCATTCCTCTGACTCCTGGCCAGGCCCCTGGGCACGCAATCGCCACACGCCGTTGAAACGCAACTCGATGGCGGACAGCGGTTCGATGTCAATTCGGTTGAACGTGGCTGCCGGGCAGTGCAACACATTCACCAAAGCCGCGCGGATCACGAACGGATGGGTGACGGCCAGCCAATGTCCCGGTTGTTCTTCCAGGCTTGCCAGCCAGTCCCCGACACGGCGACACAACCGGGCGACGGATTCGCCACCATGGGGAACGGCCTCGGGGTCGTCCAGCCAGGTTTGCAGTTGTTGCGGCTCGGTCTTGAGCAAGTCGTCGATGGACAAACCGCGCCAGCGCCCCAAATCACAATCGGCCAAGGCGTCGACCACTTGGGGCTCATCGCCGAACAACGCAGCGGTCTGGCGAGTACGCAGCTCTGGCCCACAGAGCACCTGCCGGACATTTCGATAGCCCTGGCCAGCCTTCGGGCGCTGTACCAACCAGTCGGCCTCCAGCGGCTCTTCCAGGGCAAAGCGCGCCCGTTTCTGGGCGACGGTGCGGGCGTGGCAGATCAGGGTCAGGCGGGTGGCTTGCACGCGGGGTACTCACGCAATCAGTGGACGGATACTCGGGCTTTTTCTTGTACAGCACCTTATATGAAATCAAATAACTTAGACAAAAAGGCGTTATATCTGACACAAACTGAAGCACCGACTGACATATCCCCTCCAGACAACCAAGCCCAAGTCCTACAGGGGTTTCGCACCATCTTCGAGCATTTTAAACGGAACGAAAAAACCACTGGACATGTAGTACCAGCTACATAAATACTATTTTCAGGAGTAATGAAAGAAATCCAACACCCATCCCAGCAAGGAGCACGGATGCCGCCCCTCAGAGACCTGATCACTGATCCCGGCCTCGTTTTGACGCCGTCGGAACGTAAGGTCGTACGCGCCCTGCTCGATCACTATCCACGCAACGGCCTGGGCCCGATGTCGCGCCTGTCGGACCATGCCGGCGTCAGCGACCCGACCATCGTGCGGCTGGTGAAAAAACTCGGTTTTGGCGGTTATGGCGAATTCCAGGATGCGCTGCTCAGTGACATGGACCATCGCCTGCGCTCCCCTCGCACGCTGTTGCAACCACGGGCCAAATTGCCGCAAGGCGATACCTGGAGCCAGTACCTGGCGGCCAGCCAACGCGCCCTCATCAATACCCAGGCCCTGACCCAGCCCGAAGACGTGCGTATTCTCGTCCAGTGGCTGCTTGACAGCCGGCACCAGGTGCATTGCTTCGGTGGACGCTTCAGCAGCTTTCTTGCCCACTATCTGCTCAACCACTTGCGCCTGCTGCGCGCGGGCTGTTTTGCCCTGGAAGATAACGCCCAACTGCCTGACCGGCTGTTCGACGTGCAGCGCCAGGACGTGGTGGTGATCTTCGATTATCGTCGCTACCAGGCCCAGGCCCTGCGTGTAGCCAGCGCAGCCAAGGAGCGCCACGCCCGGGTCGTCCTGTTCAGCGACATCTACGCTTCGCCATTGCGCGAGCTGGCCGACCTGATCATCAGTGCTCCGGTGGAGTCGGTCTCGGCCTTCGACAGCCTGGTACCGGCGCTGGCCCAGGTCGAGGCGCTGATCGCCTGTATGACCCCGCAATGCCCTGACCTGGCCGAACGCCTGGAAGGCATCGATGCCTTGCGCACGGAATTCAACACGCACCTGTTGGAGGAAAAATAAGGATGTTCTCGCTCCCCCATCGCTCGCCACGGGATTTACCCTTCGTTCACGACCACACGGCATTGCTGTTGGTGGACATGCAACGGGCCTGGCTGGAACCGCAATTCGATGCTCACCTGGATGCGCCCGAGGCCGAGTATTTCATTCGTCGTGCCCGCCAACAGGTGATTCCCAACCAACAGCGTTTGCTCAACGCGATGCGCGCGGCGCGGCACAACGTGTTGCACACCCACATCGAAAGCCTCACCGCCGATGGCCGTGATCGCTCCCTGGATCACAAGCTGTCGGACATGCACCTGCCCAAGGGCAGCCCCGAGGCGCAGATCATTGCCGAGCTGACGCCGCTGGAAAATGAAATCGTGCTGCCCAAGACGTCCTCGGGGGTTTTCAACTCCACCAATATCGACTACGTGCTGCGCAACCTGCAGACCCGCCACTTGATCGTCGCCGGCATCGTCACCGACCAATGCGTCGACATGGCCGTGCGCGACGCCGCCGACCGCGGCTACCTGGTCACGCTGGTGGAAGATGCCTGCGCCACTTACACCGAACAACGGCATCTGGCGTGCCTGAACGCGATCAAGGGCTATTGCTGGATCACCGATACCGACACCGTCCTCGGGCGCTTGCAGGAGATGCAGCCGTGAGCCGCCCCGAGGCCGCAACGCCCCTGGCACCGTTGCCCGTCACGACGCTGGTGAGCACCGACTTGATCGGCGTGACCCGCGGGCGCTCGTTCCCCAGCGATGAACTGCCCCACTACGTCACCGCAGGTTGCGGCTGGGTGCCGGCCAACAGCGCGCTGACGCCCCAAGACATCATCGCCTCGACCAACCCCTGGGGCGCTTATGGCGATCTGCGGCTGATCCCGGACCTGTCCAGCCGCGTCACCGTCAACAACGGCCCCGACGCCCAGGCCCCGGCCCTGGATTTCATCCATTGCGATGTGCGCGAGACCGACGGCCGGCCCTGGAGCACCTGCCCGCGCACGCTGCTGCACGATGAAGTGGAGCGTTATCGGACCGAGCTGGGCCTGCAGGTGTTCGCCGCGTTCGAGCATGAATTCAACCTCAGAGACACGCCTTCCCAACCCGATCGCCTGGCCTTCAGCCTCCAGGCCCAGCGCCAGCAGGCCGTATTCGCCGGATGGCTGCTCAGCGCATTGCGCGCCGGTGGCGTCGAACCGGAAATGTTCCTGCCCGAATACGGCAAGCAGCAGTACGAGATCACCTGTCGCCCCACCCTGGGCGTGGCCGCCGCCGACCGTGCCGTGAACGTGCGGGAGATCACCCGCGAGATCGCCCGGCAAATGGGCCTGGCGCTCAGCTTCGCTCCCAAGACCTCGGAAAATGCCGTGTGCAACGGTGTGCATCTGCACCTGAGCCTGCAAGACCTGAGCGGTGATCCCGTGCTCCATGACGCCGCCAGCGGCAACGGCTTGTCCAGCCTCGGCCAGCACTGGGCCGCCGGTGTGCTGCATTATCTGCCAGCGCTGTGTGCGCTGACCGCTCCAACACCGGTGTCCTACGAGCGCCTGCAACCCCATCACTGGAGCGCGTCCTATGCTTGCCTGGGACAGCGCAACCGCGAAGCGGCGCTGCGCATCTGCCCGACCGTGAGCCTGGGAGGCAAACCGCTGGCGAACCAGTACAACCTGGAATTCCGCGCCATGGACGCCACCGCTTCGCCGCACCTGGCGATGGCCGCGCTGCTAATCGCCGGGCGCCTGGGCATCGAACAGCGGCTGGTGCTGAATGCCGTGACCGATGAAATACCCGATGAATTGAATGAAGAACAACGTCGCGCCCGTGGCATCATCGCCCTGCCGACGACCCTGACCCAGGCACTGGATTGCCTGCGCCACAGCGGGGCGCTGCTCGAGGCCCTGCCCGGCCCTCTGGTCGAAACCTACTTCGCCTTGAAGGCCCAGGAGCTGGCCTTGACCCAGGCGCTGTCACCTGCCGAGCGTTGTGAGCACTATGCACGAATCTATTGAATGTGCTGAGTCGGGCCTCTACACCGGGCCGGCCTACCGACTGGTCCGGGAAGACGCCGAGCACCCGTTGGTGCTGGTGTGCGAGCACGCCAGCCGCTTCATTCCCGCTGCGCTGAACGATCTGGGCCTGGACGAAACCGCCGCTCAGGAACACATCGCCTGGGACATCGGTGCCCTGGCGCTGGCCGAACGTCTGTCCGAAACCCTCGGCGCGACCTTACTGACGGCCAATTATTCACGGCTGTTGATCGACCTCAACCGTCCGCTGCACGTACCGGACAGCATTCCGCCCCAGAGCGAGATCTACCAGGTCCCGGGCAACCAGTCCCTGGACGAGGCCACGCGCGAATATCGCCGCCAGTGCCTGTTCCATCCCTTTCATGATCGTTTGCGGGCGTTGATCGACCAGCGCCTGGCCGCCAACCGGCCAGTGCGAGTGGTGGGCATCCACAGTTTCACCCCGGTGTTCTATGGCCAACCACGCGCGCTGGAAGCCGGCGTGCTGTTCGGCGAAGCCAAGGAGTATGCCCAGCGTATCGTCGAGGGGCTGAGCCGGCATTCGCTGCGCGCGGCAGGCAACCAGCCCTACAAGATCAACCCCTTGACCGACATGACTGTCCCGGTGCACGGCGACGCCCGCGGCCTGGATTCGGTGTTGATCGAAGTGCGCAACGATCTGCTGCGCAGCCCCGAGTCGGTACGGACCTGGAGCGCTTACCTGGCCCCATTGTTGTAGGAAAGCAGTGGCGAGGTTTGAGCGGCAAGCGACAAGCAAGAGCACACCCACACACAGCTGAGAAGGAGAACGGCTTATGAGTATCGAGGCATTTGGCTACAAACAGGAATTGAAACGCAGCCTGTCGCTGACAGACCTGGTGGTGTACGGGATGATTTTCATGATCCCCATCGCACCGTTTGGCGTGTACGGCTACGTAAATGCCGAAGCACCGGGGATGGTGCCACTGGCGTATATCATCGGCATGGTGGCAATGCTGTTTACCGCGTTGAGCTACGGCAGCATGGCCCGGGCCTTTCCAGTGGCCGGTTCCGTCTATTCCTACGCACAACGGGGACTTAACCCACACGTCGGCTTCATCGCCGGTTGGCTGATGTTGCTGGACTACCTGCTGATCCCGCCACTGCTGTATGTCTACGCTGCCATGGCGTTGAATCATTTGTACCCGGACATTCCCAAGGTCGGCTTCATCCTGGCCTTCCTGGTCAGCGCGACTTTCGTCAACCTGCGGGGCATCACCTTCACCGCGCGGATGAACATCATTTTTCTGCTGGCGCAGCTGGTGGTGCTGGGGATCTTCCTGTTCTACGCCTGGAATGCCCTGCACGGTGGCGCCGGTAACGGCCAGCTGACCCTGGCGCCGCTGTACAGTCCGGAACACTTCAATTTCGCGCTGCTGATGCAAGCCGTGTCGATCGCGGTATTGTCGTTTCTGGGGTTCGATGCCATCTCCACCCTGGCCGAAGAGATCAAGAGCGACCCGGGCCGCAGCATCGGCAAGGCCGCCCTGGTGACCTTGCTGGTGATGGGGGCGATTTTCGTGGTGCAGACCTGGATCGCCACCGACCTGGCGGCCGGCATGGGCTTCAAGTCCGCCGACACCGCGTTTTATGAGATCGCCGAACTGGCGGCCGGCAGCTGGCTGGCAACCTTGACCGCGGTCGCCACGGCGCTGGCCTGGGGCGTCGCTGTGGCGATCACCTCGCAAGCAGCGGTGTCGCGCCTGCTGTTCGGCATGGCCCGGGACGGCAAGTTGCCCAAGGTACTGGCCAAGGTCCATCCGAAACACAACACCCCGTACGTGAGCATTTACCTGGTCGCGGTGCTGTCGTTGCTGATCTGCTACCTGTTCATCAACGCCGTGGACACCCTGACCTCCCTGGTCAACTTCGGCGCCCTGAGCGGCTTCATGCTGCTGCACATCACCGTGATCAACCATTACTGGCGCCGCCAGCGGTCCGGCCAGGTGATTCGCCATCTGCTCTGCCCGCTGGTCGGCTTCGTGATCGTCGCGGCCATCATGTACAACATGGGCGTGGATGCGCAGAAACTCGGCCTGATCTGGATTGCCGCGGGCGTGATCTATCTGTGTGTGCTGAATAAATTCGGCAGCCCTACGGCGCTACCGGATCCGGCCGCTCCTTGAGGCCCGGCGGTCGAAAGGTTCGACCCGTCGTGGTTGTTACGCGTGGACATCGACAGTGATCGTCAAGCCCGGTGCCTGTCACCGGGTCCTCTGGAACAGGAGTGCAATCCATGCTGGCTTTACGTCCAGTGCAATTAACCGATCTGCCACAACTGCAGCAACTGGCCAGTGACAGCCTGGTGGGCGTCACCTCGCTTCCAGACGATACCGAGCGTCTGCGGGAGAAAATCCTCGACTCGTGCGACTCGTTCGAGGCCGATGTACGAAGCCCTGGCGGGGAGAACTATTTTTTCGTCTTGCAGGACCTGATATCCGGGCGCCTGACAGGCTGCTCGGAGATTCTCGCCAGCACCGGTTGCAACGAACCGTTCTACAGTTTGCGCAACCGACCGTTCTCCAGCGAGTCCCGGGAATTGAACATCCACCATGGCGTGCCGGCGCTGTCGTTGTGTCAGGACCTCAACGGCCAGACGTTGCTGCGCGGTTTTCACATCGACGCCGAGCGGGTGCGCACGCCAGAGTCGGAGTTGCTGTCCCGGGCCCGGTTGATGTTTATCGCCGCTCACCCCCATCGCTTTGCCGAATCGGTGATCACTGAAATCGTCGGCTTCAGCAGCGAGGATGGCCAGTCGCCCTTCTGGGACGCCATCGGCCAGCATTTCTTCGACCTGCCCTACGTCGAAGCCGAGCGGTTGTGTGGCCTGCAAAGCCGTACCTTCCTCGCCGAGCTGATGCCGCAATACCCGATCTATGTGCCCATGCTGCCCCCGGCGGCCCAAGCCTGCATTGGCCGGGTGCATCCCGACGGCCAGGAAGCCTTCGACATCCTCGAGCGCGAGGGTTTTGAAACCAACAGCTACGTGGACATCTTCGACGGCGGGCCGACGCTGCACGCCCGTGTCGCGAACATCCGCTCCATCACCCAAAGCCGTGTCGCCATGGCCCGGCAAAGCGCGCAGATCGACGCCCGTGGGCGTTATCTGGTGAGCAACGACAGCCTCGGGAGCTACCGGGCCATCGTGGCCGAACTGGATCTCGACGCCGAGGGCGCCGTGGCGCTGTCACCTGACATGCTGGCAGCCCTGGGCATCACGGATGGCGAGCGGGTCCGGGTGGTTGCCTTATGAATATCATTCGATCCCGTGCCGTGCATCGACGCTTCGACCGACACGATGAAGGAGCTGCATCATGATTGTCCGCCCGGTCGCCATCACCGACCTGCCCGCATTACTGGACCTCGCCCGCTGCGCGGGCCCCGGGTTCACCAGTCTGCCGGCCAACGAAGAGCGCCTGGCCCATCGCGTACGCTGGGCCCAGCGCACCTTTGCCGGACAAGTCGAACGTGCCGATGCCGATTACCTGTTCGTGCTCGAGGACGATGACAGGCAAGTGGTGGGCATCAGCGCCCTGACCGGCGCGGTCGGGCTGCGCGAGCCCTGGTACAACTACCGGGTCGGAGTCACCGTCAGCTCGGCGCCTGAGCTGGGTATCCAACGGCAGATCCCGACGCTGTTTCTCAACAATGAGATGACCGGGCAATCGGAAGTCTGCTCGTTGTTCCTGCATCCCGAGCAGCGTCGCGGCCACAATGGGCGGCTGTTGTCCCTGGCGCGCCTGCTGTTTGTCGCTGAGTTTTCCCAGTTGTTTGGTGAAAAGCTGATTGCCGAATTGCGCGGCCATGCCGATGAACAAGGCTGTTCGCCGTTTTGGGACAGCCTGGGACGGCACTTTTTCAAGAAGGATTTCAGCTACGCCGATCAGTTGTCCGGCATGGGCAACAAATCGTTCATTGCCGAGTTGATGCCGCGCCAGCCGCTGTACACCTGCCTGCTCACAGAACAGGCCCAGGCAGTGATCGGCAAGGCTCACCCGAACACCGAGCCGGCCATGAAGATTCTCGGCGCCGAGGGCTTTGCTCATAGGGGCTATATCGACATTTTCGACGCCGGTCCGGTGATCGAGGCGCCGGTTTCGAAGATCCGCACCGTGCGCGACAGCCAGCCGTTGACCCTGGCCATCGGCACGCCGGACGAACAGGCACCGGTCTGGTTGATCCATAATCGCCGCCTGGAGAACTGCCGCGTGACCAGCGCCCAGGCACGCCTGCACGGTCACAGCCTGCTCGTCGACCGGCTCACCGCCAAACGCCTGCAAGTACAACCGGGCGACACGGTGCGCGCCGTGGCGTTGCTCAAGCAAGGGCAGCAGGCGGTGGCCGCATAAGCCTCGCTTGTTGCTGCACCCAAGTCCCACGGGATCGACTTCGGCCAGTCTGTCCCTGTAAATTCGTCATCATCTTCGGCCGTCCCACGTGATAGCTTTCCATCCTTCGGCGTTGACACTTTTGCTCAAGCCTTTCCATTCCATTGGTGGAACTCATATGTCCAGGCTTTCTCATCAAGATTTGCGTCGTAACTTTCGTCAACTGCTGGCTTCCAAGACCTGCTATCACACCGCGTCGGTGTTTGACCCAATGTCGGCGCGCATCGCTGCCGACCTGGGTTTTGAAGTAGGGATCCTCGGTGGCTCGGTCGCGTCGTTACAAGTATTGGGCGCCCCGGACTTTGCCCTCATCACCCTCAGCGAATTCGCCGAACAGGCCACCCGCATCGGCCGCGTGGCCCAACTGCCGGTGATTGCCGACGCCGACCACGGCTATGGCAACGCCCTGAACGTGATGCGCACCATCATCGAGCTGGAACGCGCCGGCGTGGCTGCGCTGACCATCGAGGACACCTTATTGCCGGCCCAGTTTGGCCGCAAATCCACCGACCTGATTGGCGTAGCCGAAGGCGTCGGCAAGATTCGCGCGGCGCTGGAGGCGCGCGTCGATCCGGAAATGGCGATCATTGCCCGGACCAACGCCGGGATTTTGCCGGTCCAGGAAATCATCAGCCGCACCCAACAATATGAGCGGGCTGGTGCGGACGGGATTTGCATGGTGGGTGTGCAGGACTTCGAGCACCTGGAAAAAATCAGCGAAAACCTGACGCTGCCGTTGATGCTCGTCACCTATGGCAACCCAAAGTTGCGCGACGACAAACGCCTGGCCGAGCTGGGCGTGCGGATCACCATCGACGGCCACGGCGCCTATTTCGCCGCGATCAAGGCCACCTACGACAGCCTGCGGGAACAGCGGCAGATCTTTACCCAGGCTTCGGACCTCAGCGCCACCGAACTGACCCACACCTACACCCAGCCCGAGGACTACATCCGCTGGGCCGAGGAGTACATGAGCGTCAAGGAGTAAGAAGGCTCACTGTCCTGGAGGCCGCCATCGCGAGCAAGCCCGCTCCCACAGTGGATTTGCAGTGCGACATAGATCTCGGGCACACCCCCCGTTCCCTGTGGGAGTGAGCTTGCTCGCGATAGCGGTAGACCGGCCAATATCAATGGCGACTGATCCGACGCCATCGCGAGCAAGCCCGCTCCCACAGGAGGATCGTGGTGAACACCAATCCTGGATTCACCCAACACACCCTGCTCGCGATGGCGTTGCCAAGGTAAAACTGGCCTTCAGCGCCCGCTACGCAGCATTTCCTTGGGCACATACTTGCCAATCTCGAACTTGCCGATGGCAGCGCGGTGCACTTCGTCCGGGCCGTCCGCCAGGCGCAGGGTGCGTTGCATGGCGTACATGTAGGCCAACGGGAAATCGTTGGAAACCCCGGCCCCGCCGTGGATCTGGATCGCCCGGTCGATGACCTTCAGGGCCACGTTCGGCGCGACGACCTTGATCTGGGCGATTTCGCTCTTGGCCACTTTATTGCCGACGGTGTCCATCATGTACGCCGCCTTCAACGTCAGCAGGCGGGCCATGTCGATTTCCATCCGCGAGTCGGCAATCTTGTCGACGTTACCGCCCAGGCGTGCCAGTGGCTGGCCGAACGCGGTGCGGCTGATGGCACGCTTGCACATCAATTCCAGTGCGCGCTCGGCCATGCCGATGGAGCGCATGCAGTGGTGGATCCGGCCTGGACCGAGGCGGCCTTGGGCAATTTCAAAGCCGCGCCCCTCACCCAGCAGAACGTTTTCGTACGGTACCCGCACGTTATCGAACAGCACTTCGGCATGGCCATGGGGCGCATCGTCGTAGCCGAACACCGGCAGCGGCCGGACGATTTTTACCCCGGGCGTGTCCACCGGTACCAGGATCATCGAATGCTGGGCATGGCGCGGCGCATCGGGGTTGCTCAGGCCCATGAAGATCAGGATCTTGCAGCGCGGGTCGCAGGCCCCTGAGGTCCACCACTTCTTGCCGTTGATCACCCACTGGTCACCGTCACGCTCGGCACGGGCGGCCATGTTGGTGGCGTCCGAAGAGGCGACGTCCGGCTCGGTCATGGCGAAGGCCGAGCGGATCTCGCCGCGCAGCAGCGGCTCGAGCCAGCGTTGCTTTTGCTCTTCATTGGCGTAGCGCACCAGCACTTCCATGTTGCCGGTGTCCGGCGCCGAGCAGTTGAAGGGTTCCGGCCCCAGCAGCGAACGGCCCATGATCTCTGCCAGCGGCGCGTATTCCAGGTTGGTCAGGCCGGCACCCAGCTCGGACTCAGGCAGAAACAGATTCCACAGGCCCTCGGCTTTGGCCTTGGCCTTGAGCTCTTCCATGATGGCTGTGGGCTGCCAACGATCGCCTTCGGCCACTTGCCGCTCGAACACCGCTTCGGCCGGGTAGACGTAGGCATCCATGAACGCCGTGACGCGTTCACGCAGTTCCTGAACCTTGGGGGAATAGGCAAAATCCATGAGCAGCACCTTCTTGGCAGAGGTTGTTTTAGGTCATGAAATCGATGCTAGTTCAGCTACGAAAATTTACCTAACCTATTCTCGGCGTGTATTAACATTCATCACCGATATATGTTTCACTGATTCGCATCGCCATCCGGCACCTCACAACACGTCCAAGAATAAGAGTGCAGCGCCATGAATCTGAGCAAGGTCGATCTCAACCTTTTCATTGTCTTCGATGCGATCTACACCGAAGCCAACCTGACCCGCGCCGGGCAGATCGTCGGCATCACGCAGCCGGCCGTGTCCAATGCCCTGGCCCGCCTGCGAGAGACGTTCAACGACCCGCTGTTCGTGCGCACCGCCCAGGGGATGGTACCCACACCCATGGCCCAGAACATCATCGGCCCGGTGCGCAACGCCCTGTCGCTGCTGCGGGTGTCGGTGCAAGAAAGCCGGATCTTCAACCCGCTGCAGGCGGTCAAGACCTACCGCATCAGCATGACCGACCTCACCGAAGGCGTGATTCTGCCGCTGTTGTTTCAACGCCTGCGCCGCCTGGCGCCGACCGTGGCCATCGAGAGCTTCCTGTCCAAACGCCGCGAAACCACCAAGGAACTGGCCGCCGGCCGCCTCGACTTTGCCGTGGACGCGCCGCTCAACACCGATCCGCAGGTGCGTCACGTCAAGCTGATGGAAGACCGTTACGTGTGCGCCATGCGCAAGGGCCACCCGCTGGCGGGCAAGGAAAAGATCAGCCTCGACGATTATCTGGCCCAGACCCACGTGCATATTTCCAGCCGTCGCAACGGGCTGGGTTATGTCGACCTGGCCTTGGGCAAGATGGGCATCCAACGCAAGATCGCCCTGCGTTCCCAACATTACCTGATGGCCTCCCAAGTGCTGCAGCAGACCGACATGGTCATGACCGTCCCCGAACGCTTTGCACGTCGCCACGATTTGCATGCCTTCCTGCTACCGGTCAACGATGTGCCGCCGGTTGAAACCCACTTGTATTGGCACGAAAGCACCGACCAGGACCCGGCCAACCGCTGGATGCGCGAGCAGATGATCGAGTTGTGCCAGCAGGTGACGGCTCATGAGAAGAAGCTGGATAAGGTTTAAAAGATCGAAACTGTGGGAGCGAGCTTGCTCGCGATAGCGGTAGACCGGCCAATCAATGGCGACTGATCCGACGCCATCGCGAGCAAGCTCGCTCCCACAGGTTCATGCCTGTCATGCAGTGCCGGCCCCCATGCTTGACGCGAACGTCAACCTGCCATTAGCTTAGCGCCAGCCCCTTTCGTTTCGAGCGCTTCCATGAGCAGCCAGACCTACAGCATCTCCGACCTCGCCCGCGAACTGGACATCACCACCCGGGCCATCCGTTTCTATGAAGAGCAAGGCCTCTTGAGCCCTGAACGACGGGGCCAGGAACGTATCTACTCGCCCCGAGACAAGGTCAGCCTGAAGCTGATCCTGCGGGGCAAGCGCATTGGTTTTTCCCTGGCCGAATGCCGCGAACTGATCGAACTCTACGACCCCACCAGCGGCAATCAGAAACAGCTGCACAGCATGTTGGCGAAAATCGCCGAGCGTCGGGAACAACTCGAACAGCAATTGCTGGACATCGAACAGATGAAACTGGAACTCGACACCGCCGAAGAACGCTGCATCCAGGCGCTGGAGCAGACGATCGAGGGGCAGGAAGCCATTCAGTAACACTTTCCCTGTGGGAGCGAGCTTGCTCGCGATGGCGGCACATTCAACATCAGTGCAAGCTGATCCACCGCTATCGCGAGCAAGCTCGCTCCCACAATGGGTTCATCATTGCGCTCGACATATTGGCAACTCACTACAGGTCAATCCCCATGTCCCTACCCTCCTTTGTACGCCTGATCGAAGTCGGCCCCCGCGACGGGCTGCAGAATGAAGCTCAACCCATCAGCGTCGCCGACAAGGTGCGCCTGGTGGACGCTTTGAGTGCCGCCGGCCTGGGCTACATCGAGGTCGGCAGTTTTGTCTCGCCCAAGTGGGTGCCGCAGATGGCTGGATCCGCCGAAGTGTTCGCGCAGATCCAGCGAAAGCCCGGCGTTACCTACGGTGCCCTGGCCCCGAACCTGCGTGGTTTTGAAGACGCGTTGGCGGCCGGCGTGAAAGAAGTCGCGGTGTTTGCCGCCGCGTCCGAAGCCTTCTCCCAGCGCAACATCAACTGCTCCATCAAGGAAAGCCTGGAGCGCTTCGCACCGATCATGGACGCCGCGAAACAGCACGATGTCAGCGTGCGCGGTTACGTGTCCTGCGTGCTGGGCTGCCCGTACGAAGGCGCGGTCAAGCCCGAGCAGGTCGCCTGGGTCGCGCGGGAGCTGTATGCGATGGGCTGTTACGAAGTGTCCCTGGGCGACACCATCGGCACAGGCACCGCCGGCGCTACGCGCAAGATGTTCGACGTGGTTTCGGCTGAGGTGCCTCGCGACAAGCTCGCCGGACACTTCCACGACACCTACGGCCAGGCCATGGCCAACGTCTACGCCAGCCTGCTGGAAGGCATCGCCGTGTTCGACAGTTCCATCGCCGGCCTTGGCGGCTGCCCCTATGCCAAGGGCGCCAGCGGTAACGTTGCCACCGAAGATGTGCTGTACCTGCTCGATGGCTTGGGCATTGAAACCGGCGTCGACCTGGACGCATTGATCGCCGCGGGGCGGCAGATCTGTGACGTGCTCGGTCGCCCGACCGGTTCGCGGGTCGCCAAGGCACGCGCCGCACAGTGAGGTGTTACCGCGCACCTTTGTAACGGCGGCGAAACGAGTAACACGGAAACAATTTGTCAGGTTTGCTCCGTCAGATTTTTCAGCAAAAAAAGATAATTCATTGATTTATATAGATTTTTAAAAGTTGGCACGCCACCTGCTATATCTCTGACATAACAAGAATAAAAAAATGCAGCAAACCCAATAAAAACAAGACGAAACGACTCTGACATAACAAAAACAACACGGCAGAGACGCAGCTAACAGATTTTTTTGGAGAGGATGTGCTTTTCAGGGTGCTTTCAGAAGCAACCCGCAACCGGGCAGAGAACAATAAAACTACCTTCAGGTAGCTCCCGAATCGGTTGGATCGCTAGGCGAAAAAGCAGATCAGCGCTCAAAAAAATACGTTTGCTCTTGATCCCGGATGGGGATCGCCAAAAACAGCGGTAAGGGTCACGGCTACCAAAAACAACAACAGGCCGCCCCTCAATAATAAAAAAAGAGCACGCGACGACAAAATTAAAGGGGAGCTTCGGCTCCCCTTTGTGCTTTCCGGATTTCACATTTCCCCCTGTGGGAGCGAGCTTGCTCGCGATGACGGCGACACAGCCAACCTATCTGTCAACTATCCCGCCGCCATCGCGAGCAAGCTCGCTCCCACCGTATTGTGGCTAGCTTTGCTTATCGCCCAGTTCTTCAACGCTGATTTCGCGCATGCGAAATTTCTGGATCTTGCCGGTCACGGTCATTGGGAATTCTTCGACGAATTTGAAATGACGCGGCGTTTTGAAGTGGGCGATGCGCGCCTTGCACCAGTCCTGTAGCTCCTGCGCCGTGGCGCTGTGGCCGGGATGGAATTTGATCCAGGCGACGATTTCCTCGCCGTAGCGCGAGCATGGGATGCCGATCACCTGCACATCCGCCACCGCCGGGTGGGTGAAGAAGAACTCTTCCAGCTCACGGGGGTAAACATTCTCACCGCCGCGGATGATCATGTCCTTGTTGCGTCCAACAATGCAGACATAACCCTGCTCGTCCATCGTCGCCAGGTCACCGGTGTGCATCCAGCGCTCCAGGTCGATGGCATCGGCGGTACCCTTGGGGTTGTTCCAATAACCGAGCATCACGCTGTAGCCACGGGTACACAACTCGCCGATGGTGCCCCGGGGGACGACCTCCCCGGCTTCGTTGATAATCTTGCTTTCCAATTGCGGCTGGGTGCGACCGACGGTGGTCACGCGCAATTCCAACTCATCTGAAGGACCGGTCTGCAATGACACCGGACTGGTTTCCGTCATGCCATAGGCTATTTGCACTTCAGCCATGTGCATCTCGTTGATGACCCGTCGCATCACTTCGATCGGACACGTCGCCCCAGCCATGATCCCGGTGCGCAGGCTGGACAAGTCGAATTCGCCTCGCTGCGGCTGATCCAGCAGGGCGATGAACATGGTGGGCACGCCGTACAGCGCAGTGGCTTTCTCTTCGGCCACGGTGCGCAGGGTCAGCAACGGATCGAAGGCATCGTTGGGATAGATCATGGTGCTGCCGTGAGTCATGCAGCCCAGGTTGCCCATGACCATGCCGAAACAATGGTAGAGCGGCACCGGGATCACCAGACGGTCGGCGGCGCTCAGGCCCAGGCTTTCGCCGACCATGTAACCGTTGTTGAGGATGTTGCGGTGGCTAAGGGTCGCGCCTTTGGGAAAGCCGGTGGTACCGGAGGTGTACTGGATATTGACCGGTTGATCGAAATGCAGGCTGGCCTGGTGCTCAGCCAATTGCCCAGACGTCACCGCTGCGCCAAGGGCTGTCAGTTGCGACCAGGGCAGGAAGCCTGACGGCGGCTGGGGATCGAGACTGATCACACCGCGCAGGTCCGGCAGGCGCTCGCTGTGCAGGTGGCCGATCGATTGCTCCGCCAGCTCTGGCGCCAGCCCCTGCAACATGGCGTGGTAATCCGACGTCTTGAACGCCCCGGCGCACACGAGCCACTGGCATCCGGATTGTTGGAGTACGTACTCCAGCTCGGAGGCGCGATAGGCCGGGTTGATGTTGACGAGAATGACACCGATCTTCGCACTGGCGAATTGGGTGATGCACCACTGGGCGCAATTGGGCGCCCACACGCCGAGGCGGTCGCCGGTTTTCAAACCTAACGCCAATAAGGCTCGGGCGTGCAGGTCGACGGCTTCAGCCAGTTGTTGCCAGGTGTAGCGCAGCGCTTGATGGCGAACCACCAATGCCTCGCCCTCCGGGTAGCGGGCCACCGTCTGGTCGAAAGCCTGGCCGATGGTCTGGGCCAGCAAGGCCTTGGCCTGGGAGCCACGGGTGTAGCTGAGCTGCGAATGCGAACCGAGTTGATCCATGACGCCCCCTCTTGTCTTTATTAGTGGGTATATCGGTGAACCTCATGCACAAAGCGCCCTTACTCTCGCCCAAGTTGACGTTAACGTAAAGGACGATTGACAGTCATTCATCACAGGCTTACGTTAACGTAAAGGTGAGAGCCATTCCTCAGCTCTCCGCACCCGATAAAAAAAGCCAAAGGTGTCCCATGAGCTACCCATCCCTGAACTTTGCCCTCGGCGAAACCATCGACATGCTGCGCGACCAGGTTCAATCCTTCGTCGCCAAAGAGATCGCCCCCCGCGCCGCTCAGATCGACATCGACAACCTGTTTCCCGCCGACCTGTGGCGCAAGTTCGGCGACATGGGCCTGCTGGGCATCACCGTCCCGGAAGAATACGGCGGCGCCGGCCTGGGCTACTTGGCCCACGTGGTGGCGATGGAAGAAATCAGCCGCGGTTCAGCCTCGGTCGCCCTCTCCTACGGCGCCCACTCCAACCTCTGCGTGAACCAGATCAACCGCAACGGCAACCATGAACAGAAAACCAAGTACTTGCCCAAGCTGATCAGCGGCGAGCACATTGGCGCCCTCGCCATGAGCGAGCCAAATGCCGGTTCCGACGTGGTTTCGATGAAGCTGCGCGCCGACAAACGCGGCGACCGTTACGTGCTCAACGGCAGCAAGACCTGGATCACCAACGGCCCCGATGCCAACACCTACGTGATCTACGCCAAGACCGACCTGGAAAAAGGCGCCCACGGCATCACCGCCTTCATCGTCGAGCGCGACTGGAAAGGCTTCAGCCGCAGCAACAAATTCGACAAGCTCGGCATGCGCGGCTCCAACACCTGCGAGCTGTTTTTCGATGACGTCGAAGTGCCGGAAGAAAACATCCTCGGCGTGCTCAATGGCGGTGTGAAAGTACTGATGAGCGGCCTGGACTACGAACGCGTGGTGCTCTCCGGCGGCCCGACTGGGATCATGCAGGCCTGCATGGACCTGATCGTGCCCTACATCCACGACCGCAAACAGTTCGGCCAGAGCATCGGAGAATTCCAGCTGATCCAGGGCAAGGTCGCCGACATGTACACCCAACTCAACGCCAGCCGCGCTTATCTCTATGCCGTGGCCCAGGCTTGTGAGCGCGGCGAAACCACCCGCAAGGACGCCGCCGGGGTGATTCTCTACAGCGCCGAACGCGCCACGCAAATGGCCCTCGACGCGATCCAGATCCTGGGCGGCAATGGCTACATCAATGAATTCCCGGCTGGACGTCTGCTGCGTGACGCCAAGCTGTACGAAATCGGCGCGGGCACCAGTGAGATTCGTCGGATGTTGATCGGCCGCGAACTGTTCAACGAAACCCGCTAACGGAGCTGACCATGGCCACGCTGCACACTCAGCTCAATCCGCGTTCGCCGGAGTTCATCGCCAACCGCGATGCGATGCTCGACCAGGTCGAGGCCCTGCGAACCTTGCTCGCGCAAGTCGCGCAAGGTGGCGGTCCGAAGGCACAAGAACGTCACACGTCACGGGGCAAGCTACTGCCTCGTGAGCGGATCAATCGTCTGCTGGATCCCGGCTCGCCGTTTCTGGAAATCAGCCCACTGGCCGCCTATGAGGTGTATGGCGAAGACGTTCCAGCCGCCGGGGTGATTGCCGGCATCGGCCGCGTGGAAGGCATCGAATGCATGATCGTCGCCAATGACGCCACCGTAAAAGGCGGATCGTATTACCCGCTGACGGTGAAAAAACACCTGCGCGCCCAGACCATCGCCCAGCAGAATCGCCTGCCCTGCATTTACCTGGTGGACTCCGGTGGCGCCAACCTGCCGCGCCAGGACGAGGTGTTCCCGGACCGCGAGCATTTCGGCCGGATCTTCTTCAACCAGGCGAACATGAGTGCCCAGGGCATCCCGCAGATCGCCGTGGTCATGGGCTCCTGCACCGCCGGTGGCGCCTACGTGCCAGCCATGGCTGACGAAGCGATCATGGTCCGCCAGCAAGCCACGATTTTCCTCGCCGGACCGCCCCTGGTGAAAGCCGCCACTGGCGAGGTGGTCAGTGCCGAAGACCTGGGCGGTGCCGATGTGCATTGCAAGATCTCCGGTGTCGCCGATCATTACGCCGACAGCGACGAACATGCCCTGGCCATCGCCCGCCGCAGCATCGCCAACCTCAACTGGCGCAAGCTTGGTGAAGTGCAGCAGCGGGCTCCAATCACTCCGCTGTACAGCAGCGATGAGTTGTACGGCGTGGTGTCGGCCGACGCCAAGCAGCCGTTCGATGTCCGGGAAGTGATCGCGCGGCTGGTGGACGGTTCGGTGTTCGACGAGTTCAAGGCGCTGTTCGGGACGACGCTGGTGTGCGGCTTCGCCCATCTGCACGGCTACCCCATCGCGATCCTCGCCAACAACGGCATCCTGTTCGCCGAAGCCGCGCAGAAAGGCGCGCACTTCATCGAACTGGCCTGTCAGCGCGGCATCCCTTTGCTATTCCTGCAGAACATCACCGGGTTCATGGTCGGCCAGAAGTACGAGGCCGGCGGCATCGCCAAGCACGGCGCGAAACTGGTGACCGCCGTGGCGTGCGCCAAGGTGCCGAAATTCACCGTCATCATCGGCGGCAGTTTCGGCGCGGGTAACTACGGCATGTGCGGTCGCGCCTACGATCCACGTTTCCTGTGGATGTGGCCGAACGCCCGAATTGGTGTGATGGGCGCCGAACAGGCGGCCGGTGTCTTGGTGCAGGTCAAGCGCGAACAGGCCGAACGCAGTGGCCATCCTTTCAGCGCCGCCCAGGAAGCCGAGATCAAGCAACCGATTCTCGACCAGTACGAAGAACAGGGTCACCCCTACTACTCCAGCGCGCGGTTGTGGGACGACGGCGTCATCGACCCCGCCCAGACCCGCGATGTGCTGGGCCTGGCCTTGTCCGCGTCGCTGAACGCGCCCATCGAACCGAGCCGCTTCGGCGTGTTCCGGATGTAAACGGTGAATGCCCATGGATAACTTCAACACCCTCGAACTGCTCACCGACTCCCGTGGCGTCGCCACCCTGTGGCTCAGCCGCGAGTCGAAAAACAACGCGTTCAACGCCGAAATGATCCGCGAGCTGATCCTGGCCCTGGATCACGTCAGCAGCGATCCGAGCCTGCGCTTCCTGCTGATCCGCGGGCGCGGCAAGCACTTCAGCGCTGGCGCCGACCTGGCCTGGATGCAGCAATCGGCCGAGCTCGATTACCACACCAACCTCGACGACGCCCGGGAACTGGCGGAGCTGATGTACAACCTCGCCAAGCTGAAAATCCCGACGCTGGCGATCGTCCAGGGCGCGGCGTTTGGTGGCGCCCTGGGGTTGATCAGCGCCTGCGACATGGCCATTGGCGCCGATGAAGCGCAATTCTGCCTGTCGGAAGTGCGCATTGGCCTGGCACCCGCCGTGATCAGCCCGTTCGTGGTACAAGCCATCGGTGAGCGCGCGGCCCGGCGTTACGCCCTGACCGCGGAACGCTTCGGTGGGCAACGGGCGAGGGAAATCGGCTTGCTGTCGGAAAGTTACCCGGCCGCGACACTGGATCATCAGGTCGAGCAATGGATCGACAACCTGTTGCTCAACAGCCCGGCCGCGATGCGCGCCAGCAAGGACCTGTTGCGAGAGGTCGGCAACGGCGCCCTCACCCCGGCGCTTCGGCGCTACACCGAGAATGCCATCGCCCGCATCCGTGTCAGCCCGGAGGGCCAGGAAGGGTTGCGGGCCTTCCTGCAAAAACGCGCGCCGAATTGGCAAGCCGAATCGAATAACAAGGAGCCGCGTTGATGAGCGCCCCCGTCCTCACCACGTTGCTGGTGGCCAATCGCGGTGAAATCGCCTGCCGCGTGATGCGCACCGCCAAGGCCATGGGCCTGACCACCGTGGCCGTGCACAGCGCCACCGACCGCGATGCCCGCCACAGCCGCGAAGCCGACATCGGCGTCGACCTGGGCGGCAGCAAGGCCGCCGACAGCTACCTGCAAATCGATAAACTGATTGCCGCCGCGAAAGCCAGCGGCGCTCAGGCGATTCACCCTGGTTATGGTTTTCTTTCGGAGAACGCTGGGTTCGCCCGGGCGATTGAAGACGCCGGCCTGATCTTCCTCGGCCCGCCCGCCTCGGCCATCGACGCCATGGGCAGCAAATCCGCCGCCAAGGCCCTGATGGAAACCGCTGGCGTGCCCCTGGTGCCCGGGTATCACGGCGAAGCCCAGGACCTCGACACCTTCCGCGACGCCTGTGAACGCATCGGTTATCCGGTGCTGCTCAAGGCCACCGCCGGTGGCGGCGGCAAAGGCATGAAAGTAGTCGAGGACGTCAGCCAACTGGCCGAAGCCCTGGCCTCGGCCCAGCGAGAAGCGCAATCGTCGTTCGGCGATTCGCGGATGCTGGTGGAAAAATACCTGCTCAAGCCGCGCCACGTTGAGATTCAGGTCTTTGCCGACCAACACGGTAACTGCCTGTACCTCAACGAGCGTGATTGTTCGATCCAGCGCCGGCATCAGAAGGTCGTCGAAGAAGCACCCGCGCCGGGCCTGAGTCCGGAGCTGCGGCGTGCCATGGGCGAAGCCGCAGTGCGCTCGGCGCAGGCCATCGGTTATGTCGGCGCCGGTACCGTGGAGTTTTTGCTGGATGCGCGCGGCGAGTTCTTCTTCATGGAGATGAACACGCGCCTGCAAGTCGAACATCCGGTGACCGAAGCCATTACCGGACTCGACCTGGTGGCCTGGCAGATCCGCGTGGCACGTGGCGAGCGACTGCCGATCACCCAGGAGCAAGTGCCGCTGCTGGGCCACGCCATCGAAGTGCGGCTGTACGCCGAAGACCCGGCCAACGATTTCCTGCCGGCCACCGGGCGCCTGGCGTTGTATCGCGAATCTGCCGAGGGGCCGGGACGTCGTGTGGACAGTGGCGTCGAAGAAGGTGATGAGATTTCGCCGTTCTACGACCCGATGCTCGGCAAGCTGATCGCCTGGGGCGAGGACCGTGAACAGGCGCGCCTGCGATTGTTGAGCATGCTCGATGAATTCGCGATCGGTGGGCTGAAAACCAATATCAGCTTTCTGCGACGGATCGTCGCCCACCCGGCCTTCGCGGCGGCGGAACTGGACACCGGATTTATCCCCCGTTACCAAGCACAACTGCTACCAGAGCCTGGCGAATTGGATGACGACTTCTGGCTCGCAGCGGCCCAGGGCTTCGCGTTGAGCCTGACGCCGCGTGTACGCTGCGACGACCCCCACTCGCCCTGGGCCAATGCCGCCGGGTTGCGCCTGGGGCTGCCAAGGGAAACCACCTTGCACCTCAGCTGCGAGGGTCAGGATCGGGCGATGACGCTGGACGTTAAAGCCCCTTGCACGCAACTCCAGGGCGATCAACTGATCATCGAGCACAACGGCCTGCGCCGCAGACATCGCGCCATCCGCCAGGGCGACAGCCTGTATCTGCAATGGGAAGGCGACCTGCACCGAATCGATGTGTATGACCCGTTAGCCGCCGCTGAGTCCAGCCATGGCCATCAGGGCGGCCTGACCGCGCCTATGAACGGCAGCATCGTTCGCGTACTGGTCAATGTCGGCCAAACGGTAGAGGCCGGGACGCAACTGGTGGTGCTGGAGGCGATGAAAATGGAGCACAGCATCCGCGCGCCCAAGGCCGGGGTGATCAAGGCACTGTATTGCCAGGAAGGTGAAATGGTCAGCGAGGGCAGTGTGCTGGTGGCGTTCGAAGAATAGGCATCGGCCCTTTGTTCGGGCCGATCCAGTTAGAACCTGATGGTGGCCTGCACCACCACACCGATAATGCGGCATTGTTCGGTGTACAGGTTTTTCGGGTAAGTCGGATTGAGCGGAACCAGGTAACGCTGCCCGCTCTCTTCGATCAGTTTGCGAAAGGTCGCATCGCTGCTGTCAGGCAACTGAGCGACCACCAGTTTGCCCGGCACCGCCTCGATGGCCGGGTCCACGAGGATCGACATGCCCTCGGGGATGCTCAACCCGCTCGGAGCGGTCATCGCATCGCCGACCACTACCAACCAGAACGCGCGCCCCTGGGCGTGGTAATCCGTCAGCTCATAGCGCGCCTGGCGGTAGGCGGTGAGATCGCCTTCGCGGATTTCACCCACCTCGTTCCAATCGCTCACTGGGTAGCGGAAGTACGGGTTGTACTTCTGCGCCAGGGCCATGCCTTCTTCGGTCGTGGTGTCCGGCTCGCGAATTACCATCGCCACTTCCAGAAATTCCAGCCCCAGCTCCTGCAGAACCCGATTCATGTCTTCGACACTGGGCTGCCGGCGCTTGGTCAGCCAATGGCCGACGCCGCCCTGAGACATGCCCAAACGTTCTGCGAGCACCACTTGCGTGACGCGCAGCTCCTTCATCTTGGCCTTGACCAACTCTATCCATTTATCCATGTGCGGCACGATACGTGGCTGGCTCTGACCATCAAAACACAAATTGTAGTATTTAAATTATCGTCACAATTACGATAAGTACTATTCTGGACTGAGGATTTCAGCCCCCACACGGAGAATCTCGACATCATGGACACCCCCAACAAGGATCAGCCCAACAGCCCTTTCAACAGCACGTTTCCTTCACTGCAGGATTGCCCGGCCGCCCAACGCGCCCTCGACTACTACTTGAAACCAAGTGTTTCGGATGCACAGCAAGAGCACCGTTTCTTCGACGTCAACCACAACATCAGCGCAGAGGAAGCCCTGGTTCACGCCTGTGACCTGCTGCGCTGTGCGGCGGCCACCGCCCACGAATCCGCCAACCAACTCAATGGCTCGAGCCGTGACCTGGCATTTTCGGTGGTGCATATGATTGATCTGGTCAAGGTGATGCTTGACCGATCCCTGGATGGCTACCCTACTCGCTAGGCGTAACACAGGGGAATGGCGTGGCGAACGCGCACGCGAGAAAAAAAATTCCAATCGATGCGATAAAACCATTTGACTTGCAAATGATAATGATTATTATTGCATCAGCTGGTCGCGAGATCAGTCGATAGGCCAGAAGACCTTAGGTCGGACTTCTGGAATATCTCCTCATCAGGCTAATCACGGTTTTTGACCCGGCTTTTTGCCGGGTCTTTTTTTTGCCGATTTTCGGCTTATGGCTTCAGGCTAATGAAGTCTTTGGGTGTCGCAAATTCGGTGGCGGCGATGATAGCAAATGAATATTCATTTACAAGCATCCGTCCGCCACACCGGCGAAAACAATCGATAGGCAAGCACTTGAGTATCCATCGCTGACTCTCTAAGCTGCTTTGGCGTCCAGGGAGGGCGCCCCCTTCTTCACCCCTTTTTCAAATGACGCAAATCGTCTGACTTTTCCCTTCTTGCGTGTAAAGTAACGGCCATAAAAATCCTTTTCAGGAGCCGTGACCGTGGCTAAATCCTCTTTTGATATCAGCGCCAATTTTGACAGCGGCAACATTCAGGTCGTCGACATCAGCAACCCGTTGCAGTCGCTGCTGAAGATCAGGCCCGACACCCGCAGCGCCCACTTCCAATGGTTCCACTTCAAGGCCAGCGGCCTGCATGTGGGTCAGGAATATTCCTTTCGCCTGCTCAATGCCAGCCAATCGTCCTACAACAAGGCGTGGACCGGTTACCAGGCGGTCGCCTCTTACGATCATGTGAACTGGTTCCGTATTCCCACACAGTTCGAAGGCGACGCCCTGCGCTTTCACTTGGAAGCCGAACAACCTCACGCCTGGTTTGCCTACTTTGAACCCTACAGCCGCGGCCGTCACGATTGGCTGATCGAGCAAGCGCTGCACAAGGCCGGTACCGAACTGCTGGCCACCGGTAAAAGCGTGGAAGGTCGTGACATTCCATTGTTGCGCAAAGGTAGCGGTGCGCCAGGACGGCGCAAAATCTGGATCATCGCCCAGCAGCATCCGGGCGAGCACATGGCCGAGTGGTTCATGGAAGGTGTGATCGAACGCCTCCAGCATCAGGATGACGCGCAACTGGAGCAACTGCTTGCCGAGGCCGATCTGTACCTGGTGCCGAACATGAACCCGGACGGTGCGTTTCATGGCCATCTGCGTACCAACGCCATGGGCCAGGACCTCAACCGAGCCTGGCAGAACGCCAGCCCGGAAGTCAGTCCCGAGGTATTTTTCGTACAACAGCAAATGGAAAAGTACGGCGTCGACCTGTTTCTCGACGTTCATGGCGATGAAGAAATCCCCTACGTCTTCACTGCCGGATGCGAAGGCAATCCGGGCTACACGCCGCGCATTGCCGAACTCGAAGAACGCTTTCGCAGCCATCTCAAGCATCAGACCAAAGACTTCCAGACCACTTATGGCTATACCCGCGACGAACCGGGCCGTGCCAACATGACCCTGGCCTGTAACGCAGTCGGTCAGAAATACGATTGCTTGTCCCTGACCCTGGAGATGCCGTTCAAGGACCACGACGACCACCCGAACCCGCTCACTGGCTGGTCCGGCAAGCGCTCGATGCAATTGGGCAAGGATGTGTTGAGCACCGTTGCGAGCATGATCGACGAATTGCGCTGATCCAACGATTCCCGTGGCGAGGGAGCTTGCTCCCGCTGGGCGGCGCTGCCGTCGTAAACCGGCCGACACGATCCACCTGGAAGATCGCGTCAACCCATCTAGGGGCGGCTTCGCCACCCAGCGGGAGCAAGCTCCCTCGCCACGGGTTTGCCCATCAGCCCTTGCCTCGCAACATACTGTCCAACACCTCATCCCGGCGCACCCAACCGTGAAACAGCGCCGCCGCCAGATGCACCAGCACAGTCAAGAACAACACATACGCCAGGTACCCATGGGCCTTGCGCAGCAGTGCGAAAGTCTGGGCGTCCGCCGGCAGGATCGAGGGCAGTTGCAGCGAGCTGCTGAGCATCACCGGGTCTCCGGCCGCCGAAATCATGCCCCAACCCAACAGCGGCAGGATCAGCATCAGTGCATACAGCAAAACGTGCGAGGCTTTGGCCGACAACATCTGCCAGCCCGGCAGATCGGCCGGTAGCGGCGGTTGTCGGGTACTGAAACGCACCACCAGGCGCACGATCACCAGCAGCAGAATCGCAATGCCCAACGGCTTGTGCAGTTGGATCAGCCATTCATGGCGCTCGGACACCGAGGCAACCATGCCGGCGCCGATAAACAACATCGCAATGACCATCAATGCCATCAGCCAGTGCAGCAACCGGGCCAACGGGGCGAAGTGACGAGGGGTGCTCATGGGCGGGACTCCTTGGCAGGCAGTTGGCTGACTTCACTGGTACGCCGCAGATAGGAACTGGCATAGGCGGCGGAACGCGCCGCCAGCAGCGGGTCTTCGGAGCCTTCGATGCCGCTGGGCAAGATCAGCGGGTCATAGTTGATATCGCGGCACTCGCCATTGTCCTGTGGCTGGGTACGCTCCAGCACCAACGTGCCTGCATTGAGTACCTTGCGATCAGAGGGCCAGGCTTTGCTGGCATCGTTCACCGGGTCGCCCGGATTGGCCAGGGTGATGTTCAACTGCCAGCGCAATGGCCCGGCAGCGAGACGTTTCACCAGATCCTGCTCGAGAAAATCAGCGCCCTGGGGTGGCATCGCATCGGCAGCATCCTGGCTCATCGGCACCACGCCCCAGCGCACCGCCTGTCGTTGCCCCGCCGGGTTGACCAAATAGAACGCATTGATGCCGTTGTAGGTTTCAGTGGCGTAACTGGCCGACGGCTTGGCGGTCTTGATCCATTGCAGGAAAGGCACAGCCTCCGGGTGCGCGGCGAAGAACGCCGGCACGGCGGCAGGGTTCGGTTTCCCTGTGGCCGGGTCCGGTGATTGAGCCTGTTGAAGTTGATAGAAGGCTTCGGGCGTGCCCACCGGAAACACTGGCATGCTGTTCATGCCGGTGCGCCATTGCTGGCCGTTGGCCTGGGTGAAACGCAACGCCAGGCTGCGGATCGGCACGCTGCCGTCAGGTGCATAGGGGTTGCCACTGGGCAAGGCAAAACGCCCGACCACCGGCGTTCGCGCGTCCATGAACACCTGAGCGCTGGAAAAGACCCGGGCCTCGCCGCTGCTCTCGAAGTAGCCGGCGACGCAGACACCTTTTGAGTGATTACGCCGGAAACCCGGGTGAACACCGTTATTTTTTTCCAGCACGTTGACCAGCGCATCCGGCGTCAGCCGCTGTGGGTCGAGGGTGCCATGGACATAGGCAAACGCCCCGGCCAGCGCGGCGACGATCACGGCAATGCCGCCCAGGCGCAGCGTCAGGCTGGCCACGCTCAACGGCGGCCGACTCAGTGAAGAGGAAGGGTCAACCATGAAGAAGCTCCAGGGCTCAAGGCCATTTGCGGAAAGGACCCGTCAGACGAAGCCCTGACAGGTTTATTCCCACGCCTCATATTTATTTTTCCTGCACTGGAATAATCTCGTGCGCGGGTCGTCTTTCCAGTCCCGGTGCAGTGATGCCTACAGAAGCCATATTCCCATGAACGAACTCGACGAACAGTTGCGCGAGCTCATCCCCAGGCTACGGCGTTTTGCCGTGTCGCTGACGCGTAACCCGAGCAACGCCGATGACCTGGTGCAGGCATGCCTGGAGCGGGCGTTGTCCAAATGGAACGACAAGCGCCCGGACGGCGATCTGCGGGCCTGGCTGTTTTCGATTCTTTATCGGCAGTTTCTCGACGCCCATCGCCGCTCCCGGCGCTATGCACGCATGTTGGAGTTTTTCACCGGCCGCGACGATGCCCATCCCTCGGCCGAGCGCAGCGTGATCGCGCAATCCTCCCTCCAGGCTTTCGAGCAACTCACCACTGAACAACGAGCACTGCTGCTATGGGTGTCGGTGGAAGGCTTGAGTTACCAGCAAGTCGCCGACATCCTCGGCGTGCCGACCGGCACCGTGATGTCTCGGCTGTCCCGCGCCCGCCAAGCCCTGCGCCAACTCAGCGACGGCGAAATCACCCGCCCTACCCTGCGGAGACTCAAATGATCAACATGCCCCCCAGCGACAGCGACCTGCACGCCTATGTCGATCGCCAACTGAGTGACGACGACCAGCGCCTGATGGAAACGTACCTCGGCACTCATCCCGAAGTCGCCGCTCGGGTCCGCGCCTGGCAACAGGACGTGCAACACCTGCGCACGGCCCTGAGTGGTGCTTTGCAACAGCCCGCTAATCCGGATCTCGATCCGGCAATGATTCGCCAACACCTGAAACATCGCTCCCGTCGCCATCTGGCCAGCGCCGCGGTGTTGCTGCTGGCGGTCAGCGTGAGTGGCTACAGTGGCTGGCAGGCACGGGAAATGACCTTCATCAGCGCCGCAGCGCCCATGGCAGATGCCCTGGAGGCGTACCGGTTGTTCGCCCAGCAGGGCATCCTTCCAGCCGATTACCAAACGGGTGACGAGGGCAGCATGCAAGGCTGGCTCGACCGTTACTTCACCCAGGCCAACCGCTTGCCGGACCTGTCGGGCGCGGGCTTCAAGCCGGTCAGCGGCCGCTTGCTCAGCACCGAGCAAGGCGCGGCGGCGATGGTGGTTTATCAGGACCCGAGCGGCCAGAAAATCAGCTTCTACGTACGCCCGCCCGGTCCGAAAAACTACCTGCTGCCCCGTGGCAGCCGCCGTGACGGCGAGCTGTTGGCCGCGTATTGGTCCGGGCCGGGATACAACTATGCGATGGTCATACCCAGCGATACGCCGACGGTGCAAAGGCTCAAGCAGACGTTGGACTTCTGAGCTCCACCGTTCCCTTGTGGGAGCGGGCTTGCTCGCGAAGGCGACGGTACATCCAACATTGATGTCGTCTGGCACACCGCTTTCGCGAGCAAGCCCGCTCCCACAGGAAATCTGCGGTGTTCATCTGAGTCCACTCACCCCTGCCCAAACACCTGCGAAGGCCTGCGCAGCAGCGGGTCGAACGGGTTGACCCGCGGTCCGATCAGGGCCGCCTCGCGCTTGAGCATTTCCACCACGGTTGGCAGGCGATCAGGCCCCAGTCGATCACTCACCGTTGCCACGCTCAAGGCCGCCACGGCCCGGCCTTCACGGTCCAGGATCGGCACCGCCACCCCGGCCATGCCTTGCAATACGCCGGTGTTCCGCCCGGCGTAACCCAGCGTGCGCACGTTCTCCACTTCCGAGCGCAGGAAGACTTCGTCGTACAAATGGAAATCCTTGAGTCGTGGCAAGTTGTATTGAATCACTGTGTCACGCTCTTCCTCCGGCAGGAACGCCAGGATGACCAGGCTGCCCTGCCCTACGCCCAACGCCACGCGTCCGCCGATGTCGCCCGTAAACGTACGGATCGGAAACGGCCCTTCGCTGCGGTCCAGGCAGATGGCATCAAAACCGCTGCGCGCCAGCAGAAATAACGAATCCCCCAGGGATGCCGACAGCCGCAGCATGGCCGGCCGTGCAAGGTCGCGCAGGTTGCCGGTGTTGCCGGCGCGGGCGGCCAAGGCGAAGAAATCCAGGCTCAGGCGGTAGCGTTTACTGCGCGCGTCCTGCTCGACCATGCCCTCGTCCATCAGGCTGCGCAGCAAGCGATGGGTGGTGGGCTGGGACAGGCCGATGCGCTGGGCCAACTGCGTCACCCGCTCCCCGCCTTCGACGGTGTCGCCCAGGCTGCGTAATACGGCAAACAGCCTGGAGACCGCGCCAACACCCACTTCGCTTTTCTCATTATTCCGATCAGTGGAATCTTTCATTAAATTTCCAATTAATAAATTTACTCACCGAATGAAACTGAAAATAGTCTTCGCTTCAGTGAAATAGTCCATTGAGCCCATCCTATTCTTCGTCCTACTCTGCGTCCATACAGGGGCGATTCGAACAACAGCGGCAGCCGACTAAGGTCGAGCGCCAACGCACCCCGCAGCACCCTTTCGTATCTGCCCATAAAAAAAGCGCGCCCCACGGCGACGCATAACAATCTCAGGTGGAGCGCAGCGATGGCTTTTGTGCAACTTGAAGGACTTGGCAAACGTTACGGTGAGATCGACGCCGTGGTCGCCACCAACCTCTCGGTGGAGAAAGGCGAATTCGTCTCGCTGCTGGGGCCCTCCGGCTGCGGCAAAACCACGACGCTGCAAATGATCGCCGGCTTCGTCGAAGTCAGCAGTGGCCGCATCCTGCTGGACGGTCGCGACATTACCCACGCCAAGCCGGCCAGCCGAGGCCTGGGCGTGGTGTTCCAGAGTTACGCGCTGTTTCCCCACATGACCGTCAAGGACAACGTCGCCTTCGGCCTGCGCATGCGCAAAGTGGCCAACGTCGAGCTGCAACAACGGGTGGATCGGGTGCTGAAACTGGTGCGCCTGGACCCGCACGCCGAACGTTACCCACGGGAACTCTCGGGCGGCCAGCGCCAACGCGTCGCCCTGGCCCGGGCGTTGGTGATCGAACCGCCCGTGCTGCTGCTCGACGAACCGTTGTCCAACCTCGACGCCAACCTGCGCGAGGAGATGCAATACGAAATCCGCCGCATCCAGCGAGAAGTCGGGATCACCACATTGATGGTGACCCACGACCAGTCCGAGGCGCTGTCGATCAGTGACCGGGTCGTGGTGATGCAGGCCGGGCGCATCACCCAGATCGACGCGCCATACACCCTTTACGAACACCCGCGCACCGAGTTCATTTCCGGCTTCGTCGGCAAAGCCAACCTGCTGCCCGGCACCCGCGACAATGCAGGCGCCGTTCAAGTTTGCAGCCCGGGCAACGGGGGACTGACCCTGAGCCTGCGCCCGGAAAAAATCGACCTGTGCGAAGCCGGTTCGGGTCGCCTGCAAGGCACCCTCACCAGCCGCTTCTTTCTTGGCAGCCAATGGCTGTATGGCGTCTCGACCAGCCTGGGCGAACTCTGCGTGGTGCGCCGCAACGACGGCTCCGCGCCCATGGCCGAAGGCACGGCGGTGGGCCTGGACTGGGACCCGGCGCTGCTGCGGGTGCTGAGCGTGGACGAGGTGCCGGCATGAAGCTGCTCGACGCGATGCGCCGGGGACGCCAGGGTTACCTGATGTCTGCGCCGGCCCTGGCCTTGTACGTGGGACTGCTGGTCATTCCCCTGGGCCTGACGCTGGTGCTGTCGTTCAACGTCTTCGACTACAGCTCGGGCATTGACGGCGACGCCTATACCTTCGACCACTACGCCAGCCTGCTGGGCGACCCGTACTTCTACGAGATCTTCCTGCGCACGCTCTGGATCAGCGCCCTGACCACAATTTTGTGCGTACTGATCGGCGTGCCCGAAGCCTACGTCCTCAGCCGCATGCGGGCGCCGTGGCGCTCGATCTTCCTGATCCTGATCCTCACCCCGCTGCTGATTTCAGTGGTGGTGCGGGCCTTCGGCTGGAGCCTGTTGCTCGGCGCCGATGGCCTGGTCAACCAGGCCTTGCAAGCCTTCGGCGGCTCGCCGATGAAGCTGCTCTATACGCCGTTCGCCGTGGTCATCGCCCTGGTCCACGTGATGTTGCCGTTCATGATCATTCCGGTCTGGACCTCGCTGCAGAAACTCGACCCGGCCGCCGAACAGGCCGCGCTGTCCCTGGGGGCCAGCCAGTTCACGGTGATCCGCCAGATCGTGCTGCCGCAGATCATGCCCGGCGTGCTGTCGGGCACGCTGATTGTGTTCGGTCTCGCCGCCAGCTCCTTCGCCATTCCCGGCCTGCTCGGCGGCCGCCGTTTGAAAATGGTCGCCACGCTGATCTACGACCAATACCTGTCGGAGCTGAACTGGCCGATGGGCGCGGCCATCGCCGTCGCGCTGCTGCTGCTCAACCTGCTGATCATGCTGTCGTGGAACCGGATGATCGAAGGCCGCTACAAGAAGTCATTGGGGTAATCAATCATGTCCAGGAACGGTCCTTTCGCCCTGCTGTTTCATGCCTTGGTGGTGGTGTTCATGCTGGCGCCGCTGGTGGTGGTCTGCCTCGTCGCCTTCACCCCGGAAAACACCCTGAGCCTGCCGACCACGGCATTTTCCCTGCGCTGGTTCCGCGCAGTGTTCGAGCGCGCGGATTTCATCGATGCGTTCTGCAACAGCCTGATCCTCGCCTTCTGCGCGGCCTCGCTGGCGACGTTGATCGCGGTGCCGGCGGCCCTGGCGATCACCCGGCTCGAGTTCCCTGGCCGAGACTTTTTCAACGGTCTGTTCCTGTCGCCGATCATCATTCCGCACCTGGTATTGGGCGTGGCGCTGCTGCGCTTGTTTGCGCTGATGGGCGTGAACGGCAGCTTTGCCTGGCTGATCTTCGCCCATGTGCTGGTGATCACGCCGTATGTGCTGCGCCTGGTGCTCGCTTCGGCCATCGGCCTGGACCGCAGCGCCGAACAGGCCGCGCAATCGCTGGGGGCCGGGCGCTTCACACTGTTTCGGCAAATCACTTTGCCAATGATCCTGCCCGGGGTGGCCGGGGGCTGGTTGCTGGCGTTCATCAACAGTTTCGATGAAGTCACGTTGTCGATTTTCGTCACCTCGCCGGCCACGCAAACCTTGCCGGTGCGCATGTACGTCTACGCCACCGAATCCATCGATCCGATGATGGCGGCGGTGTCGGCGCTGGTCATTGCCCTGACTGCGGTGACCATGATTCTGCTCGACCGGGTCTATGGCCTGGATCGGGTCCTGGTAGGCAAACAATGAGGGCGCCATGGCTCTGCTGAAACGACTGGCCGAAGGCGACCGCCCGGCCCTGGACTTTACCCTCGATGGCAAACCTGCCAGCGGCCTGCTGGGTGACACGCTGCTGACCGCCGTGCTGACCTGCAGCGAACATCTGCGCGGCAGCGACTTCAGCGCCGAGCCCCGGGCCGGTTTCTGCCTGATGGGCGCCTGCCAGGATTGCTGGGTCCGCCTGGGCGACGGCCGCCGCGTCCGCGCCTGCTCGACCCTGCTCGAAGCCGGGCAGGACATCCGCCGCGAGCCGGGGCGTCAGGTATGAACAATGCCGCCTGGAATGGCCCCATCGCGAGCAAGCTCGCTCCCACAGGGAAGCGGCAGCGCTCACACAACCAAAACCCGGCCCCGATCCAATGTGGGAGCGAGCTTGCTCGCGATGGCGGCTTCAACAGCACCATAAATCCACAGCGCCTGTCGATGAGGTGGCTATGAAACCCGTCGTCATCATCGGCGCCGGCCCGGCCGGTATCCGTGCCGCGCAGACCCTGGTCGCCCACGGCGTGTACCCCGTCCTGCTGGACGAAGCCGCCCGCGGTGGCGGGCAGATCTATCGGCGTCAACCGGCCAACTTCAAGCGCTCGCCCGCCAAGCTCTATGGCTTCGAAGCGCACAAGGCCAGCGCCCTCCACCAGACCCTCGACGAGTTGCGCGAGCAGCTCGATTATCGTCCCGACACACTGGTGTGGAACGCCGAAGCCGGCCTGCTGGACACTTTGCATGAAGGCCGCGCCGATCGTCTTGAATACGCCAGCGTGATCGTCGCCACCGGCGCCACCGACCGGATCCTGCCCGTGCCGGGATGGACCCTGCCCGGGGTGTACAGCCTGGGCGCGGCGCAGATCGCGCTGAAGTTCCAGGGCTGCGCCATCGGTGAGCGGGTGGTGTTCGCCGGCAGCGGTCCCTTGCTGTATCTGGTGGCGTATCAGTATGCCAAGGCCGGTGCCAGCGTGGTCGCGGTGCTCGACAGTTCGCCCTTCAGCGCCCAGGCCCGCGCCCTGCCCGGCTTGCTGGCGCAACCGGTCACCCTCGCCAAGGGTCTCTACTACCGCGCCTGGCTGACCGCCCACGGCATCCGCGTGCATCAAGGCGCGAGTCTGTCGCGTATCGACGGGGAGCGCCGGGTCCAGTCGCTGACATGGCGCAACGCAAAAGGTGAGCAACCCCTCGCTTGCGACGCGGTGGCCTTCGCCCACGGTTTGCGCAGCGAAACCCAGTTGGCTGACCTGCTGGGCTGCGAGTTTTCGTGGAGCGCCCTTAACCGCGCCTGGCTGCCACTGCGCGACCACGCTGGACGCAGCAGCGTGCCCGGGGTTTACCTGGCGGGTGACGGTGCCGGAATCATGGGCGCCGACGCCGCCGAGATGGCCGGTGAACGGGCGGCCCTGGCCTTGCTTGAAGACATCGGTTACTTGATCGACCCGCAGCGCTGCACCGAGCTGGAACAATCCCTCAAGCGCATCGGCCATTTCCGACAAGGCCTGGAGCGCGCATTTGCCTTTCCCGAAGATTGGGCCGCCGACGCAGCTGACAACCTGATGATCTGTCGCTGCGAAGAAGTCAGCGTCGGCGACATCCGCCAGGTGGTGGGCGAAGGTCATTGGGAGATCAACCGGGTCAAGGCCCATTGCCGGGTCGGCATGGGGCGTTGCCAGGGACGGATGTGCGGTGCCGCCGCAGCGGAAATCATTGCCCGCGAGAGTGGCCGCCCGGTCGCCAGCGTCGGCCGCTTGCGGGCCCAGGCGCCGATCAAACCGGTGCCGTTCGGCCTGGAGGTCGAGCCATGATCGACGTGGATGTGGTGATTATTGGCGGCGGCATCGTCGGCGCCTCGGCGGCGTTGTTCCTGAGCAAGGCCGGACGGCGGGTGGCCCTGCTGGAGCGGGATTTCTGCGGTTCGCACTCCAGCGGCGTGAACTACGGCGGTGTGCGCCGCCAGGGACGGCCGTTGTCGCAACTGCCCTTGTCGCAACGGGCCCATGAAATCTGGAGCCAGTTGCCCCAGTTGATCGGCATCGATGGTGAGTACCAGCGCAGCGGCCATCTGAAACTGGCCCGCAGCGCTGAAGACCTGCAAGCGTTGCAGGACTATGCCGCCAGCAGCCAGGGTTTCGGCCTCGATCTGCAACTGCTCGACCGCGATGAGCTACGCGCGCGGTTTCCGTGGGTCGGTACCGTCGCGGTCGGGGCGTCGTTTTGCCCGGATGACGGCCATGCCAATCCGCGCCTGGTGTCGCCGGCGTTCGCCCAGGCGGCCCGCCGGCATGGCGCGCAGGTCCACGAACAATGCGCCGTCAGCGCCGTGGCGCACGACGGCCAGCGCTTTGGTGTACACACCGAAACGGGCCTGGCATTCCACGCGCCCTGGCTGCTGAACTGCGCCGGCGCCTGGTCGAGCCAGTTCGCCGCACAATTCGGCGAAGCGGTGCCGATGTCTGCCGGGCACCCGGCGATGCTGGTCACCGAGCCGTTGCCCTTGGTGATGAATGCCAGCACCGGTGTCGAGGGCGGCGGCATTTACGCCCGCCAAGTCGCGCGCGGCAATTGCGTGCTGGGGGGCGGCCAAGGTTTCGCCCTGGACGCTGCTCGCGCCCGGCCCGGGCAGAACGCGGTGATTGAGATCTTGCGCCAAGCGGTCGAACTCTACCCATTTTTGGAAGGTGCCCAGGCGATTCGTACCTGGAGCGGCACCGAAGGTTACCTGCCCGATCGCCAGCCGGTGATCGGCCACAGCAGCACCCAACCCGGTCTGTTGCATGCATTCGGCTTTGCCGGTGCAGGCTTCCAGATCGGCCCGGCGGTGGGCCAGGCGCTCACCGAGATCATCTGCAGCGGCGCCTCAACCACGCCGCTGGATGCGTTTTCCATCACCCGGTTTCACTCCATCTCCGTTGCTTGATAGAGGAAGGTCGCGCCATGAATAACGTCAAACGCAGTGCATTGTTCGGTTTCTGCTCGCTGGGTTCCGCTTGCCTGGGCGCCCTGCTCCCGGTCACCCAGGCATTGGCCGAACCGACGCTTTACCTGGGCATGAACGGCGGAACCATGGAGCGGCTCTACGCCGACAAGGTCTTGCCGGCTTTCGAGAAAGCCAACAACGTCAAGGTGGTGATCGTTCCCGGCACCTCTGCCGACATCCTGGCGAAAGTCCAGGCCAGCAAAGGCAACCCGCAGATGCACGTGATGTTCCTCGATGACGGCATCATGTACCGCGCCATCGCCATGGGCCTGTGCGACAAGCTTGAGGACAGCCCGACCCTGGCGCAGATTCCGGCCAAGGGTCGCATCAAGGATCAGGCCGTGGCCGTTAGCCTGGGGGTGACGGGGCTGGCCTACAACACACGGTTGTTCAAGGAAAAAGGCTGGAGCGCGCCGACCTCATGGATGGACTTGGCCGATCCGCGCTTCAAGGACAAAGTGGTATTCCAATCGATGGCCTCGTCCACATTCGGCCTGCACGGTTTCCTGATGTTCAACCGGATCCAGGGCGGCAGCGAGGCCGACGTCGAGCCGGGTTTCAAGGCCTGGCCAAACACCGTCGGACGCAACGTGCTGGAGTACATCCCGAGCTCGGCGAAGATTTCCGAAATGCTGCAGACCGATGAAGCCGCGCTGTTCCCACTGACGCCGACCCAGGTCACCGCGCTGAAACTCAAGGGCATGTCGGTCGAGTACGCGCAACCGAAGGAAGGTGCCGTAGTACTCAATGTCGCCGAATGTGCCATCGCCCAAAACACCCAGCCTGAACTGGCGCAAAAACTTGCCGCGTTCCTGCTGTCCCCGCAAGCCCAGGCCGTCGCCCTGGAAGAAGGCGACCAGATCCCGTCCAACCCCAACACCCCGACCACCGACAAGACCCGTGGCCAGGTCGAGGCGATGAAGCAATATCTGGAAACCGCGATTGCCGTGGATTGGGACCAGGTCAACGAACAGCGCCCGGCCTGGAACGCACGCTGGAACCGCAGCATCGAGCGCTAGAACGGTGGCGAGGGGTTTTGTGTTGGGTTGATTATTGGTTAACTGTCGGGCTTCGGACCTAGCGCCCGCCCCTTGATCAACAGCGAACCCCTCCATGGATACCCTCGCCCAACTCCGCGCCGGCCAGCTGTCGGGCATCACCCGGCTGGACTTGGCCTGCGGCCTGACGCAGTTTCCCCGGGAAATCTTCGACCTGGCCGATTCCCTTGAGGTCCTCAACCTCAGCGGCAATGCGCTGGACACGCTGCCCGACGACCTGTATCGGCTGACCCGCCTGCGCGTGCTGTTCTGTTCGGACAACCGCTTTACTGAACTGCCCGAATGCCTGGGCCGTTGTGCCGCGCTGACCATGATCGGCTTCAAGGCCAACCGCATCGAGCGCGTAACCGGCGCCGCCCTGCCGCCGCTGCTGCGTTGGTTGATCCTGACAGACAACTGCGTCAGCCAATTACCGGATGAGCTGGGCCAACGCCCACATCTGCAAAAGCTGATGCTGGCCGGCAACCGTTTGCAGCAATTGCCGGCGAGCCTGGGCCAGTGCCATCGCCTCGAACTGCTGCGCATTGCCGCCAATCAGCTGACCGAACTGCCGCAATGGTTACTGGAGCTGCCCCGCCTCAGTTGGCTGGCCTATGCCGGCAACCCGCTGGAAGCCCAAGCCGATGCCCTCGCTGCCACAACGCCTCTCGACTGGTCGCAACTGAGCCTGCAACAGCGGTTGGGCGAAGGGGCGTCGGGGGTGATTCACCAGGCACTCTGGCAGCCGCCAGGCCAGGTTGCGCGCAAAGTCGCGGTGAAGTTGTACAAAGGCCAGATCACCAGCGACGGCTCGCCGCTGCATGAAATGCAGGCCTGCATCACCGCAGGTCGGCATCCGAACCTGATTGACGTGTTGGGCCAGATCGTCGGGCATCCCGAGGAACAGGCCGGGCTGGTGATGGCGCTGATCGGGCCCCGTTACCGTAACCTGGCCGGGCTGCCGAGCCTGGCCTCGTGCACCCGCGACGTGTATGCCGACGAGCTGCGCTTGAGCGCCCCGGTAGCCTTGCGCATCGCCCGCGGCATCGCTTCGGTGGCGGCGCACCTGCATCGCCAGGGCATTACCCACGGCGATTTGTACGGACACAACATCCTTTGCAATGACCAGGGCGATTGCCTGTTGGGGGACTTTGGCGCAGCGTCTTTTCACGCCAGCGCCGATACCTTGCAAACTCGAGCGCTGCAACGCATCGAGGTGCGGGCCTTCGGGATTCTGCTGGGGGAATTGCTGGCGCGGATCGAACCGGCGCTCGGTGCGCAGGATCTTGCATGGCTGTTGGATTTGGAGGCGCGCTGCTGTCAGCCGGATGTGCTGGCAAGGCCAGGCTTCGATGAAATCGAAGGTTCACTGCGCGTCCGTGGCGAGGGAGCACACTCCCTCACCACAGGGCATGGCGGGTAGTGCTTAACCCGCCAACCCAACGAACATATCCTGCACATCATCATGGTTGTCGAGGCCTTCAAGGAACGCTTCGACTTCAGCCATTTGTTCATCGGTCAGGCCGCTGACCGGGTTTTTCGGCTGATAGCCCAGCTTGGCCGACAACACGGTAAAGCCCTGCTCCGGCAGCGCCTTCTGCACGGCGTCAAGGTCGGCAGGATCGGTGAGGAACAACGTCGCACCTTCTTCGCCCGGCTCGAAATCCTGGGCACCGGCCTCGATGGCGGCCATTTCCGGATCGGCGTCCGGGCTGTCCGGCGCGGCCTCGATCATGCCGACATGGTTGAAGTCCCATGCCACCGAACCCGAGGCGCCCAGTTGGCCCTTGCGGAACGCGACGCGAATTTCGGCAACGGTGCGGTTGATGTTGTCGGTCACGCATTCAACGATCAGCGGCACCTGATGCGGGGCGAACCCTTCGTAAGTGACGCGATGGTATTGCACGGTCTCACCGAGCTGACCGGAGCCTTTCTTGATCGCACGCTCCAGGGTCTCGCGGGGCATCGAGGCCTTCTTCGCCTGCTCGACCACCAGTCGCAAGTGCGCGTTGGTCGCGGTATCGGCGCCGTTGCGCGCGGCGATGGTGATTTCTTTCACCAGCTTGCCGAAGATCTTGCCCTTGGCGTTGGCAGCCGCTTCTTTGTGTTTAACCTTCCACTGTGCGCCCATTACTCACTCTCTTGTCTGACGCGCCGAGACATCTGCCGGCCGGCGCTGTGGCGCAAGTTTATACGGCCTAAACCGGCTGATCGACCAAAAAATTTGGCCTGTTGAATCGACATTTGCGCAGGATGTTGTAGGGGGTTTCTGAAATAGCGATTCGCTAGCGCCGTTCTTCCCCAGGGTTTCGTACCCTCTGCGCCTTTCTCCCTGCGAGTAAGAGCCGCGATGCGCAACGACACGGAAAGTCCCTTCAGCCTGACCCTCACGCAAAGCGACTTGCGACTGCAAGTATTGCGGTTCAACGGTCGGGAAGCCCTTAACCAGCCGTACCGTTTTGACCTCGAGCTGATCGGCCTGGCGCCGCCAATGAGTCCCGACACGCTGCTGGGGCAACCGGCCTTCCTGCGCCTGGACGGCGAATCGGGCATCCATGGGATTGTCCACAGCGTCAGCCTGAGCGCTCATGCCCCGCACCGCATCGGCTACCGTGTGACGCTGGTGCCTTACCTCCAGTATCTGGAACAAGGCCCACGGCGCCGGGTTTTCCATCGGCTCAGCGTTGTGCAAGTGCTGCAACGGCTGTTGGAGGACAACGCGTTGCCCACCCACACCTACCGTTTCGATTTGCCCCATGGGCAGTACCCGTGCCGTCCCTTCTGCATCCAGTACGAGGAAAGCGATCTGGATCTGTTGCAACGTTTATGCGAAGAAGAAGGCATCCATTATCACTTCGAACATGGTTTCCAGGGGCATGTCCTGGTGTTTGCCGAGGACCCGAAAAGCTTCCCCGCGCGGCCGGTCGAGCTGACGCTACAACAGGACGCCGGCCCCCAACCGGCGGTCCAGCGGCTGTACCAACGTCACCACTCGATAGCCCCTGGCCTGCCTGCCGGCTTCAGCGACCGGGGGCTGACCGAAACGGCAGCCAGCGCAGCGAATCACGCTTTCAACGGTGTCGACCACGAAACCATGCGGAGCAATCCAGCGCTGGCTTATCGTGACCAGGTCGGTCGCCGACACCTTGAACGGTTGCGCTGTCGGCAACGACAGATCCACGGCCACAGCACCCAGCCGGCCCTGCGCAGCGGTCATGTCGCGCAGATCAGCGAACACCCGGTCTCCGCCTTCAATGACCAATGGCTGATCACAGAAGTCCAACATCGCGGGCGGCAGTTTTCGATTCTTGAAACCGATCTGCCGCCCACACCGCCCGCCCAGGACTATCGCAACCGATTCTCGGCCATTGCCTGGTCCACCGTGTTCAGGCCGGCACTCAAGCATCGCAAGCCGTGCATCCCCGGTTATCACCTGGCTCATGTGCTCGGCCCTGCCGGCCAGCCGGCCAGACTCGATGAGCGCGGCCACGTCAACGTCAGCCTGTGGGCGCCGGATGGCGAAGGCATCACCCTGCCCGTGTCGCGACTGACGCTGGAGGACTGCCCCGCCCTGATAGCCGGCAGTGAAGTACTGGTGAGTTTTCTCGACGGCGACCCCGACCGGCCGGTGCTGTGCCCGGGCGCGGTGGATACCGGCGCAGGATCGGCCGCCGCTGCGCCGAAACCACCGTTGCGCGATCACGATGCGGGGCTGCTGTTGGACTGGCTGCTGAACCCGCCGGACTTGACGCCTTGAACCAACCCCGTCGCGGGACTTCCTGCTGACAAAACTGATCTGACTCAAGCAAACCCAGCGAAACGGGCTTACAGTAAGCACACAACGCCGCAAAAGACGGCGCATTACCCTGATGTTGGAGAGACCTGCAATGCCCTGGAAAAACTCGCAAAGCCGCTACAGTACCGTCACGGTGACCCTGCATTGGCTGATGCTGGTCCTGCTCGCCGTGGTTTACGCCTGCATCGAGTTCCGCGGGATCTTCCCCAAGGGCAGTGGCGGCCGGACCCTGATCAAGGAAGCGCATTTCATGCTCGGCCTGACGGTGTTTGTGCTGGTCTGGCTGCGCCTGTTCGCCCGCAGCATGGGCAAGGCACCGGCGATTTTTCCGGCTTCGCCTGTGTGGCAAACCGTCCTGGCGCGCCTGATGCACTGGGCGCTGTACCTGTTCATGATCGCCATGCCACTGCTCGGCTGGCTGATCACCAGCGCCGAAGGTCACCAGGTGATGTTCTACGGTTTCGATTTGCCGCTGCTCATCGATCAAGACAAGGACTTCGCCAAACGGCTGGAAGGCTGGCATGTGCTGGGCGGCACCATCGGCTATTGGTTGATTGGCCTGCATGCCTTGGCGGGGCTGTATCACCATTACGTGGTGCGCGATAACACGCTGCTGCGGATGATGCCAAAGCGCGGTTGACGGCGGGTTACCCGAACCCTCGGCGGCCTTGCAAGCCGCCGGTGTGCACGAAGATCAAGCGGGTGCCCGGGACAAATCGCCCGGCCTCCACCTGCGCCTTGAGCAACATCAGCGCTTTGCCGGTGTACACCGGCTCCAGCTCGATTGCTTCGGTGGTTTCGATGAAGGCGCTGAGTTCGGCATCGACCCGGGCGAACCCGCCACGGCTGCCGTCGAACAACTCATAACGCGGACTACAAAGCCCCGCCGCCGCCACGATACTTGCGACCTGCTGCGCCACGCCGTGATCCTGGGGCACCGCCAGCACGCCATGGACCGGGCGCTCCCCCGCTTCAGCCAGCACCAGCCCCGCCAGCGATGTTCCGGTGCCGCAGGCCAACCACCAGCCCTGATAATCCGCCCACCCCAATGTCACCAGTTGTTCACGGGCACTGGTCACCCAGCTCATGCAGCCCTGCGCACCGGGCAATCCTGAACCGCCCTCGGGCACCGGATGCAAATGAGGATAACGCGCCTGCCACGGCCCCCAGAAATCCGCGGCGTGTCGCGCTCGGTATCCGCCATACCCCAACCAGTGCAGCGTCATACCGAACGCTTTCAGGTCGAGCACCGTTGGCGTGTCCTGGGGATGGCCGCGCAGCAGCCCGACCGTTGCAAAACCGAAGCGCTTGCCTGCCGCGGCCAGGGCATGCAGATGGTTGGAATACGCGCCCCCCAGGCTCATGACCCCTTCGGCACCGGCCTCGTGGGCGGCGCGTAAGTGGTGAACCAGCTTGAACCACTTGTTACCACTGATCAGCGGATCGATCCGGTCCAGACGCAACACCGCCACTTCAATGCCGGCACGGGCAAGCCAGTCCAGATGAAGGGGTTCGAGGTGGGGTTGGGGTTGCCAGTCGAGGGCGGGAAACAGCATTGCGGTGGGCCAAATTGGAACGAGCTGGAATCTTAACAGCTCCCTCGGGGATGACCTCAGTATCCATGTTCATTGCATTCCCTGTGGGAGCCCGCTCCCACAGGGGACTGGCGGCGGACACTGAGTTTGTGAACGGCCGAGAACAAATGTGGGAGCGGGCTTGCTCGCGAAGACGGCGGTACATCCAACATCGATGCAAGCTGACTCACCGCTTTCGCGGGCAAGCCCGCTCCCACAAGGGACTGGCGGCGGACACTGAGTCTGTGAACGGCCAAGAACAAATGTGGGAGCGGCCTTGCTCGCGAAGACGGCGGCACATCCAACCTCGATGCAAGCTGACTCACCGCCTTCGCGGGCAAGCCCGTTCCCACAGGGGGCTGGCGGCGGACACTGAGTCTGTGAACGGCCGAGAACAAATGTGGGAGCGGGCTTGCTCGCGAAGACGGCGGCACATCCAACCTCGATGCAAGCTGACTCACCGCTCTCGCGGGCAAGCCCGCTCCCACAGGGGACCGGCGGCGGACACTGAGTCTGTGAACGGCCGAGAACAAATGTGGGAGCGGGCTTGCTCGCGAAGACGGCGGTACATCCAACATCGATGCAAGCTGACTCACCGCTTTCGCGGGCAAGCCCGCTCCCACAGGGGACTGGCGGCGGACACTGAGTCTGTGAACGACCGAGAACAAATGTGGGAGCGAGCTTGCTCGCGAAGACGGCGGCACATCCAACCTCGATGCAAGCTGACTCACCGCCTTCGCGGGCAAGCCCGCTCCCACAGGGGGCCGGCGGCGGACACTGAGTCTGTGAACGGCCGAGAACAAATGTGGGAGCGGGCTTGCTCGCGAAGACGGCGGCACATCCAACCTCGATGCAAGCTGGCTCACCGCTTTCGCGGGCAAGCCCGCTCCCACAGGGGACTGGCGGCGGACACTGAGTCTGTGAACGGCCGAGAACAAATGTGGGAGCGAGCTTGCTCGCGAAGACGGCGGCACATCCAACCTCGATGCAAGCTGACTCACCGCTTTCGCGGGCAAGTCCGCTCCCACAGGGGACCGGCGGCGGACACTGAGTCTGTGAACGGCCGAGAACAAATGTGGGAGCGAGCTTGCTCGCGAAGACGGCGGCACATCCAACCTCGATGCAAGCTGACTCACCGCCTTCGCGGGCAAGCCCGCTCCCACAAGGGACCGGCGGCGGACACTGAGTCTGTGAACGGCCGAGAACAAATGTGGGAGCGGGCTTGCTCGCGAAGACGGCGGCACATCCAACCTCGATGCAAGCTGACTCACCGCCTTCGCGGGCAAGCCCGCTCCCACAAGGGACTGGCGGCGGACACTGAGTCTGTGAACGGCCGAGAACAAATGTGGGAGCGGGCTTGCTCGCGAAGACGGCGGCACATCCAACCTCGATGCAAGCTGACTCACCGCTTTCGCGGGCAAGCCCGCTCCCACAGGGGACTGGCGGCGAACACTGAGTCTGTGAACGACCGAGAACAAATGTGGGAGCGGGCTTGCTCGCGAAGACGACGGCACATCCAAAATCGATGCAAGCTGACTCACCGCTTTCGCGGGCAAGCTCGCTCTCACAAGGACTGGCGGCGGATACTGAGTCTGTGAACGGCCGAGAACAAATGTGGGAGCGAGCTTGCTCGCGAAGACGGCGGCACATCCAACATCGATGCAAGCTGACTCACCGCTTTCGCGGGCAAGCCCGCTCCCACAGGGGACTGGCGGCGGACACTGAGTCTGTGAACGGCCGAGAACAAATGTGGGAGCGAGCTTGCTCGCGATAGTTGCGCCTTACAACTGCGCCGCCAACCGTGAGCCCTGGTTGATCGCCCGCTTGGCATCCAGCTCCGCCGCCACGTCGGCACCGCCGATGAGGTGGACGTTCTGCCCCGCCGCTTCCAGGCCTTCCTGCAACTCGCGCAACGGGTCCTGGCCGGCACAGATCACGATGTTGTCCACGGCCAGCACTTGCGGCTCGCCGGTTTCGCCGATGCGAATGTGCAGGCCGTCGTCATCGATCTTCAGGTACTCGACGCTGTTGAGCATTTGCACCTGCTTGTTCTTCAACCCCGTGCGGTGAATCCAGCCGGTGGTCTTGCCCAGGCCGTCGCCAACCTTGGATGTCTTGCGCTGCAACAGGAACACCTGACGCGCCGGGGCATGGGGCTCGGCCTTGATTCCCGCCACGCCGCCGCGAGCCTGGAGCAAGGTGTCGATCCCCCACTCCTTCCAGAACGCTTCACGGTCCTGGCTGGTGGCGACGCCCTGATGAACCAGGAACTCCGACACGTCGAAGCCGATACCGCCCGCGCCGATCACCGCCACGCTGCGACCCACCGGCTTGCGCTCGAGGATCACGTCCAGGTAGCTCAACACCTTGGCATGCTCCACACCGGGAATCGCCGGCACGCGCGGCGCGATACCGGTGGCGAGGATAATCTCGTCGTAACCGCCCGCCACCAGTTGCGCCACATCCACACGGGTGTTGAGGCACAGCTCGACGTGGCTGGTCTGCAATTTGCGCTGGAAGTAACGCAGGGTCTCGAAGAACTCTTCCTTGCCCGGCACGCGCTTGGCAACGTTGAACTGGCCACCGATTTCACTGGCCGAATCGAACAGCGTCACCTGATGACCGCGCTCGGCCGCCACGGTGGCTGCCGACAACCCGGCCGGGCCGGCGCCCACCACGGCGATTTTCTTCACCTGGGTTACCGGCAAGTAGTTGAGTTCGGTTTCATGGCACGCCCGCGGGTTCACCAGGCAACTGGTGAGCTTGCCGCCAAAGGTATGGTCGAGACAGGCCTGGTTGCAGCCGATGCAGGTATTGATTTCATCGCCACGACCCGCGGCGGCCTTATTGACGAACTCCGGATCCGCCAGGAACGGCCGCGCCATGGAGACCATGTCGGCGTCACCTTCGGCAAGAATCCGCTCGGCCACTTCCGGTGTATTGATACGGTTGGTGGTGATCAGCGGGATATTCACCGAACCGCGCAGTTTGGCCGTGACTTTACTGAACGCCGCCCGCGGGACCTTGGTGGCAATGGTGGGGATCCGCGCCTCATGCCAGCCGATGCCGGTGTTGATGATCGTCGCACCGGCCTGCTCGATGGCCTTGGCCAGTTGTACGATTTCCTCCCAGGAGCTGCCGCCCTCCACCAGGTCGAGCATCGACAGGCGAAAGATAATGATGAAATTCGGGCCGACCGCTTCGCGCACCCGACGCACGATTTCCACCGGCAGGCGCATGCGGTTTTCGTAGCTGCCGCCCCAGCGGTCAGTACGGTGGTTGGTGTGGGCCGCCAGGAACTGGTTAATGAAATAACCTTCCGAGCCCATGATTTCGACACCGTCGTATTCGGCTTGCTGGGCCAGCACCGAACAGGTGACGAAATCGCTGATCTGCTTCTCGATGCCCTCTTCGTCCAGCGCCTTGGGCTTGAACGGGTTGATCGGTGCCTGGATCGCGCTCGGCGCCACTTGCTTGGGGCTGTAGGCATAGCGCCCGGCGTGAAGAATCTGCATGCAGATCTTGCCACCGGCCTCGTGTACCGCCCGGGTGACGATCTGGTGCTTGAGGGCCTCTTCTTCAGTGGTCAGCTTGGCGGCGCCGGAGTACACGCCACCCTCATCGTTCGGCCCGATCCCGCCGGTGACCATCAGGCCCACGCCGCCCCGCGCCCGTTCGGCAAAATACGCCGCCATGCGTTCGAAACCGCCAGGTTTCTCTTCAAGGCCGGTGTGCATCGACCCCATCAGGGTACGGTTGCGCAACGTGGTAAAACCCAGGTCCAACGGGGCCAACAGATGCGGGTAATGAGAGGCGGTCATCGGGTCACTCCACAACGGCAATCACGGGAATTGCGGAAGCTCTGCGGCTTCCATCAGTCATGCCCGACAGACTAAGAGCCGGGATGCAGGCGCTCAATGACCGTAACTGACAACTTAATGATCCAAATGCGCAGTGCGCCGATCAACAGCACGTGACTCTCGGCTGGGGGCGCCAGTCCTATGAAGGCTGGCCCAGGTGCTCAAACAGACAATAACGCTAATAACACGGTCGCCACTGCATGCATCCCCAACGAACAATGCTGCACAACGAGTTGCACGCCCGCCCATCGTTGTATTTCGACGAGCCGGCCCACGTCTTTCACCTGGCGTTTCTGGGCGACAATGCCCAGTGCAATGCACTACTTGAGCGCCTGTGCCCTGACACCGTCGTGCCGCATGCCGCACAGGGCATCACCCGGTTGCAAGGGCACCCGCTCAAGTGGGAGCGACACGCCGAGTTTTTCACCCTGACCCTGGTCGTGCCCGCCGACAGCCATGAACTGCAGTGGACAACGCTGCCTGAATACCTTGCCCGGGGTATCGAAGGTCACTCTCAGCACATCATCAACGCCGTTCAGGTCGTGGTGCGCGCAGAAGCTGGTCTCGACCTGCCCAGCTACGGGTTCAAGGACCCCTGCGGCTCTTGCGTGGGCGGTGGCGATGCCGTGGTCTGGAGTGATTTTCGCTTGACCGAGGACGGCACCAACCGCTTGCTGTTCATCAATCGTCGACTCAACGCCTATCGCCAGGGGCGCATGATCCGACGTCTGCTGGAAATCGAAACCTATCGCATGATGGCGTCCTTATCGCTCAATATCGCCAAGACGCTGGACCCGCAACTGAACGAATTCGATCGTACCCTGGTGGCCCTTTCCGAACGTAACGCCAACGCCAGCGGCGTGCACGCCAAAGTCCTGCTGGAAGACATCGCCCTGCTGTCTCGCCAGGTCGTTAGCAGTACGGTCAAGAATCGCCACCGTTTCAGCGCGACCCGAGCGTACGCACAACTGGTGTTCGAGCGCCTGGGCGAGTTGCGTGAGAGCCATCTGGGTGACTGCCAACGGCTGGGCGTGTTTATCGAGCGGCGTTTCAAACCGACGGTGCGCTATTGCGCGGCCACTGAACAGCGTCTCGAACAGTTGGCCATGAGCGTCGCCAACCTCGGCGACCTGCTTCAAGCACGGGTGCAGGTTGAAATGGAAGACCAGAATGCAGAGATCCTGCGCAGTCTCAACGCCCGCGCCGATGCACAGATAAAAATCCAGCGTGCGGTGGAAGGCTTGTCAGTCATTGCCATCGCCTATTACCTGATCAATCTGTTCAAATTAGTCTACAGCGGGCTGCACACACTGGGCGCGAACCTCTCGGCGCGTGATGCGCTACTGGGCATGGCACCGCCCGTGTTGTTGATCATGTTGCTGATTTTGATTCGAATCAGGAAGGCCAAGAGTCATTAGGGCGCCTGGCAATCGCAACGGGCGTTCAGTGGCCTCATGGACGCCGTTGCGTAGGCTCCCAGTCAGCACAAATAAGCCCGCGCCCTTCGCTAATCCCTTGTTTTACCGTACCCTGCCCCGTAGCTCTTGATGAAGCATCACGAACCTGCATACGGCCGCTGACTGTCCCCATGCGCAAATTTCTGTACCTGCTGTTTTCACTGGCCTTGATTGCCGCCCTGATCACTTATGCACTGTGGACGGCGGATCGTCCGGCGGGTCATTACCTGTCAGACCTTCGCATCAACCTGGCGGTCGACCAGGGTACCCGCGCCGACCGGGGCAACTTGCTGGGCATCCAGCCCGAGTTGTTTCCCACCGACTACCAAAGCCCCGAGCACCTGCGTCGCAAACTGGCGGCCTATTTGCAGAACGCACGCGACCTGGGGTTTCTCAATGACAAAACCATCGTGGTCTTGCCCGAGCATATCGGCACCTGGTTGATGGTCAGCGGTGAAAAAGACGAGCTGTATCAGGCCGCCACGTTGAAGGACGCCATGAACTGGTTGGCGATCAGCAACCCGCTGGCGTTTACCCGCGCGCTGTTCAGTGCTCAAGGCAACAATCGACTGGACGATGCTTACCTGCGAATGAAGGCCGATACCATGGCCCGTGACTACCAGGCGCTGTTTGGCGGGTTGGCCAAGGAATTCGGCGTGACCCTGGTGGCCGGCTCCATCGTGCTGCCCGAACCCAGCGTCAGCGAAGGTGAACTGAAAGTTGGCCGCGGCGCGTTGTATAACAGCAGCCTGGTGTTCGGCAGCGACGGGCGGCCGATCGGCCAGCCCCAGCGTCAACAACATCCAGTGTTCGAACAGCGAGACGTGCTGGGGACTGATCGCCCGAGCGCAACCCGTGTCATCGACACCCCTGCCGGCCGCCTGGGCGTACTGATCGGCAGCGACAGCTGGTACCCACTTCACTATCGACAACTCGACGAGCAAGGCGTGGAACTGATCGCCGTACCCGCCTTCGTCACCGGCCGCGACACGTGGGACAAACCCTGGAGCGGCTACAAGGGCGTGTCCACACCGAGCGAAGTAAGCCTCAAGCCTGGTGAAGTCAGTGAAGGCAAAGCCTGGCATCGCCTGACGCTCACTGGCCAGCTGCCCGTCAGTCGGGCCAGGGGCGGTGTCAGTGTCTTCCTGCGGGGCCAGTTCTGGGACAGCGGCAGCGCCGGCCAGAGTTTCATCAGCCACAACGGCGAACAGTTCCCCGACGGCGAGGCCCGTGGCGCCCGCCTGCTGAACCTTTGGCTGTGAGCATGAAACCGCAACCGATGCGCCTGGGGGATCTGTCAGTGGGCTTCGTCCACAGCCTGGCGGACGCTGTTGCCAGCCATGGACAGGACCCCCTGCCCTTGCTTGAACAATACGGCCTGGATGCCGCACGCCTGGCCGAGCCAGGTGCTCGACTGTCGATCCCGCGCTACATGCGCCTGGGCCACGCCGCGATCCAACAGACCCAGGATCCGGCTTTGGGCCTGCGCATGGGTCAACTCAGCCGCTTGAGCCAGGCCGGATTGGCCGGCGTTACTGCCGCCCAGGCGCCGACAGTACGCGAAGCCGCGCGCTGCCTGATTCGCTTCGAGCCGCTGTACGGCTCCAACTATCGTGGCCAATCGAGTTTTCATGAGGACGCCCGGGGTGCGTGGCTGCGGTTCTACTCCATCAGCCCGTATAACGCCTACAACCGCTTCGTCGTGGACTCGATCATCGCCGGCTGGCTGGCGCAGTTGTCCAGCGTGAGCGGCATGGCGCTACGGGCCGAACGCATAGACATCGAATTCGAGGAGCCGGCGTATCTGGAGGCCTACCGACTGTTCGGCGACTGCCCGATCCAGTTTGGCGCCGAACAGAATCAGCTGCGCCTGGGCCTGGACAGCCTCGCCCAGCGCAATCCACAGCATTGCCCCAGCACCTGGCAGCACCTGGTTCAACTGTGTGAACGGGAACTGGAGCAGTTGACCCGCACCCGCAGCCTGCGTGAGCGCATCATTCAACTGCTGGGACCATTGCTCAATGGCGGGCGGGAGCCCGACCTGGAAGAAGTGGCGGCACGCCTGAAGCTGCCGACCTGGACGTTGCGCCGCAAACTGGCCGAGGAAGGCACGCAATTTCGCGCCATCCTCAACGACACGCGCCGAGACCTGGCCATGACCTACATCCGCGATACCGAACTGGCGTTCGGCGAAATCGCCTACCTGTTGGGCTTCGCCTCAGCCGAGGCGTTTCAACGGGCCTTCAAGCGCTGGAACGACCAGACGCCCGGAGAGTTTCGTCGCAGTCACCGGATCATTTGAGCTTCAGCTTGCCGCTTTTGATGTGTCGCCTGTCGCTGCATCAGAGCTCTGTCATTAGAGCCCCGTCATTAGAGCTCCGTCGCATCCTCGGCGGGTTCCAGTGGGTCCAGTTCATACGCCTGGTATTCCAGCAGCTCTTCCTGATAATCATCCATTATGCGTCCTTCCCCTGTCGTTGAAACCGATGCCTGATGGCGCTGGTATCAGCATAAAGCTGCTTTATGAACAAAACATGAAGCAAAAGCTTCATGAATTAAACGTAGCACAGCGTCGGGAAATTACCGCGAGGAGGCTGGCAAGGGGTTAACCCTCGCCGAGCGCCTCAGGGAAGTGGCTGGATTGGCTCGGTCGGAGCCGGCAACGTACTGGGTGGCGGCGCAGTGATGGTTTCCGTCGCTGGCGCTGGCTCTGACGACTCGGGGGCAATCGGCGTCGACTCGGCTGGCGGGGCGATCGGCTCCGACACCGTCGGGGCGGTTTCGGCAGGTGCTGGCGCAGCTTGCGGCGCGGCAGCTTCAGGAGCAGGCGTCAACGCAGCCGGCTCGACCTTGGTTTCCGGAACGCCCAACTCGGTTTTTGGTTTTTCGACGTTCTCAACGGGTTTTTTCGCTTCTGGTGGCAGGAACAGTTCCACCAAGGCAAAGAATCGCTCGTAGAACTTGGCCGCCGACACGGTTTCGCTGGCGACCTTGACCATCGAATCATCTGACGAGCCGATCGGCATCGACACCGACCCCAACACTCCCACGCCCAGACTGGCGGAGTTATTGGTTTTCTTCAGCGCATAACGGTCCTGCAGGGCGTTGGCGAATATGGTCGCACGGTGCCCACCGCCGTCTTCGGCACAGACCAGGTTGAAGCTGATCTCCATGTGGGTTTCGCCGGTCTGCTGAAAGCTCTTGTGACCGCTGACCAGCTTCGCATCGCTGCTGGTAATGATGTAGCCCTGACTGAGCAACGCCCGGCGCCCGGCTTCACATGTCGCGGCATCGCTCACTGGATAAGTCCGCGAGAACGTACCGGAATCATCGAAATTTTCATGCTCGTAAATGGCGGCTTTCTTGGACGAGCAACCGGCTGCGGCGGCCAGCGCCAATGCAAGCCCGAGGGTGCGCATGTGAGGTGATCTGAACATTGAACATCCTGAGAAAAACAGTCCGGGCCGTATTGTGCAACAGAACACGGCTCGGCAGCGTGAAGTAATCACGACTAAAAGGGTGACCAGTCTACTGGGGGTTGTTGGCAGGAAAAAGGTGCGATTTCCACGGATCGACGAACATCCCGCCACTGGCAATAAGCAGATACAAAAAGACCCCGGCTTTTCGGCCGGGGTCTTTGCTTAACAGTAAGCCATCAAGGCACTCAGAAACGCTTGATGTCCGCCTGGCTCTCCAACTGCTTGCGATAAGCCGCGAAGTCCTGCTGGCCGATACGAGAAGCGAGGTATTGACGGTACTGGGCTTTCTCTTCGTCGGTCGGTGCCGCCGCTTCATTCACGCCGTTCAGACGCACGACCACAAGACTGCCGTCGGGCAACGTCACGCTGGTGAATGTCGGCTTGTCTTTCGACTCGGGCTTGGGCATGCGGAACAGTGCTTGCAGCACCGCCGGATCGATACCTTCCTGGTTGCGAGTGGCCGCTTCGCTGACTTTCCAGTTTTGGCCGGCGACAGGTTTATCCAGCGCAGTCTTGCCGTCACGCAGGCCGGCGATCAACTCATCGGCCTTGGTCTTGGCCGCCGCGCTGGCGTGCTCCTTGGACAGCTGGGTGCGAATCGCCGCAGCCACGCTTTCCAGCGGCATTTGCTCAGGCTTGCGGTGTTCCTTGGCGCGCAGCACCACGACGGTTTCCGGGTCCAGTTCGATGGCAGTGCTGTTGGCACCCTCATCCAGCACTTCCGGACTGAACGCAGCCGTCACCACGGCGCGGTTGGCGGCAATCCCCTCTCCGCCTTCGCGACCGAACGCTGCCGACGTGTGAACGGTCAGCTTCAAGTCCTGGGCCGGCTGCGCCAGGTCGGAGGCTTCGAACGAGGCGTCTTCCAGTTGCTTGGTCGCCTCTACGAAACGCTGCTCAACCTGTTGGGTTTTAAGCTCGCGGGTCAGCTTGTCCTTGAGACTGGCAAACGTCGGAACCTCAGGCGCTTCGACGCCCAGCAGCTTGATCAGGTGCAAACCGAAGTCGGTGCGCACCGGTGCCGAGACCTGGTCCTTGTTCAAGGCATACAGCGCCTTTTCAAACGCCGGATCGTAGACGCCAGGACCGGCATAGCCGAGGTCGCCGCCGTTGTTCGCCGAACCCGGGTCCTGGGAGAACTCCTTCGCCAGGGCTTCAAACGATTCGCCTTTGGCCAGACGGGCCTGGACTTCTTCGATCTTTGCCTTGGCCTGGGCCTCGGTGACCTTGTCGTTCACTTCGATCAGGATGTGCGCAGCCCGACGCTGTTCGGACAGATTCGCGATTTCTTTCTGGTAGGCCGCCTGCAGGTCTTCGTCCTTCACGCTGACCTGATTGAAGAAAGAAGCCTTCTTCAACTCCAGGTAATCGATGACCACCTGATCAGGCGTCATGAATTCCTTGGCGTGTTTATCGTAGTAAGCCTTGACCTCGTCATCGGTCAGCTTCACGGCCGACGGGTCGACCTTGATGTTCAAGGTGGCAAAATCACGGGTCTGTTTTTCCAGGCGGGCGAATGCCAGCACCTGGGCATCCGTGACGAAACCGCTGCCTGCCAGACCGGCGCGCAGCTGACCGATCAGCATTTCCTGAGCCAGCATCTGGCGGAATTGCATGCGGTTGTAGCCCAACTGGCGAATCACTTGATCGAAGCGCTCAGGGCTGAATTTGCCATCGACCTGAAACTCAGGCGTTTGCAGGATGACCTGATCCAGTGCGGCTTCGGAGAACGCGAATTTCGCATCGTGTGCGCCTTGCAGCAACAGCTTGCGATCGATCAGGCCTTTGAGCGCCGAGTCACGCAGCATTTTTTCGTCCAGCAGGGAGGCGTCAAAATCCTTGCCCAGCTGTTGCATGAGCTGACGGCGTTGCATTTCGACCGCCTGGCTCAGCTCGTTCTGGCTGATTTCTTCGCCGTTGACCTTGGCCGCGTCATTGCTGTTCCGGGTGGCTTGAAAAATGGCATCGAAACCGGTCAACGCCATCAATGCGACGATAACCCCGATGATGGTTTTGGCAATCCAGCCTTGTGAATTGTCCCTGATATTCTGCAGCATGCGTCCCCCAGAAACGGTTGAACTTCAAAATTAGGCAACCGTGGAGCGTGGGTAGAATCCGGATAGAAGAAAGGCGCATCCGAGGATGCGCCTTCTCGTAACTGGCGGAGCGGACCGGGCTCGAACCCGCAAGCCCTGGCGTCACAGACCGGTAGCAACCGGTCGTATTACCGCTCCGCTGCCAAGCCAGGCATGACCCCGACCCGGATAAACTCAATGAAACCTTAGTTAACGGCTTCTTTCAGTGCTTTACCAGCTTTGAAACCTGGCTTTTTGGCAGCAGCGATTTCCAGCGTCTTGCCGGTCTGCGGGTTGCGACCGATGCGAGCTGGACGATCGGTAACGGAGAAGGTGCCGAAACCAACCAGAACAACGGAGTCGCCAGCCTTGAGAGCGCCAGTGACGGATTCGATTACAGCGTCCAGCGCACGGCCAGCAGCAGCTTTCGGGATATCAGCGGATGCAGCGATAGCATCAATCAGTTCCGACTTGTTCACTCTAAGTCCCCTTATATCTATTTGAGATGATTCTAAGTTTTTTTGGTGAAAGCAAAAACGAGTGCTGAATGGCCTACAGACACTTAAGAGCCGCTTTATAACAAGGGCTCTAAAAAACTGTCAAGGAAGCCCCCCAGGCAAATGCGTATTAATGCGTGCTAATTCTTTCCTTAGAGTCAGATTCTCGCTTTTCGTCCTTCGCGACTATCTCCGGAGCCACATCCGGCAAGGGCTCCGGCGCGTATTGCAGCGCAATTTGCAGGACCTCGTCAATCCATTTAACCGGTTTGATCTGAAGATCTTGCTTAATGTTGTCGGGAATTTCCTTCAGATCGCGGACATTCTCTTCAGGAATGATCACAGTCTTGATCCCGCCACGGTGAGCCGCCAGCAATTTTTCCTTCAGGCCGCCGATAGCCAGTACCTGGCCGCGCAACGTGATTTCACCGGTCATGGCGACATCGGCACGCACCGGAATCCCGGTCAGGGCTGATACCAGGGCCGTGCACATGCCTACGCCAGCGCTAGGACCGTCCTTGGGGGTCGCCCCTTCAGGCATATGGATATGGGTGTCGCGCTTCTCGTGGAAGTCCAGGGGGATGCCCAGGCTCCGGGCCCGGCTACGAACCACCGTCAGCGCCGCGGTGATCGATTCGACCATCACGTCACCCAGGGAGCCGGTCTTGATCAGTTGCCCCTTGCCCGGCACCACAGCCGCTTCGATGGTCAGCAATTCACCACCCACTTGAGTCCACGCAAGACCGGTCACCTGACCAATCTGATCCTGCTGCTCGGCAAGGCCGTAGCGGAATTTGCGCACACCCAGGAAGTGCTCCAGCAGGTCCGCAGTGACCTTCACCGAGAAGCGTTTTTCCAGCGCATGTTCCTTGACCGCTTTGCGGCAAACCTTGGCAATTTGCCGCTCCAGGCCACGTACACCGGCTTCACGGGTGTAGTAACGGATGATGTCGCGAATCGCTTCCGCATCGAATTCCAGCTCGCCCTTTTTCAGGCCGTTGGCCTGGATTTGCTTGGGCGAAAGGTATTTGACGGCGATGTTGATTTTCTCGTCTTCGGTATAGCCCGGCAGACGAATCACCTCCATCCGATCCAGCAATGCCGCCGGGATGTTCATGGAGTTGGAGGTGCAAAGGAACATCACGTCCGACAGGTCGTAGTCGACCTCCAGGTAGTGATCGTTGAAATTGTGATTCTGCTCAGGATCGAGCACTTCGAGCAACGCAGAGGCGGGATCACCACGCATATCGCTGCCCATCTTGTCGATTTCATCCAAAAGGAACAGTGGGTTGCGCACGCCAACCTTTGTCATCTTTTGAATCAATCTTCCTGGCATCGACCCGATGTAGGTACGACGATGACCACGGATCTCCGCCTCGTCGCGCACGCCACCGAGGGCCATGCGCACAAATTTACGGTTGGTGGCGTGGGCAATCGACTCGGCCAGGGACGTTTTACCGACGCCGGGAGGACCGACCAGGCACAGCACCGGGCCACGAATTTTCTTCACGCGCTTTTGCACGGCGAGGTATTCAAGGATGCGTTCCTTGACCTCTTCCAGGCCGTAATGGTCGGCGTCGAGGATGTCTTCGGCACGAGCCAGGTCCAGACGCACCTTGCTCTGGGCTTTCCACGGCACCTGGACCAGCCAGTCGATGTACGAGCGTACAACGGTGGCTTCGGCCGACATCGGTGACATTTGCTTGAGCTTGTTGAGCTCGGCCTGGGCCTTTGCCAGCGCGTCCTTGGGCAGGCCAGCGGCATCGATACGCTTTTTCAGCTCTTCGATTTCGTTGTGGCCTTCGTCGCCATCGCCAAGCTCCTTCTGAATGGCCTTCATCTGCTCATTCAGGTAGTACTCGCGCTGGCTGCGCTCCATTTGCTTCTTGACCCGACCACGAATGCGTTTCTCGACCTGCAACAGATCGATCTCGCCGTCGAGCAATGCCAACACGTGTTCGACACGGGCCGACAGATCAATGATTTCGAGAATCTCCTGCTTCTGCTCGATCTTGAGGGCCATATGGGCCGCCATCGTGTCGACCAGTCGTCCAGGCTCGTCGATGCTGTTAAGCGACGACAGGACCTCTGCAGGCACCTTCTTGCCCAGTTGCACGTATTGTTCGAACTGAGACAACAGGCTGCGGACAAACACCTCTGATTCACGCTCGGGGGCATCCACCTCTTCGATCAGCGACACCTCGGCCCGGCAATGGCCGTCCACTTCACTGAAACGCTCGACTGCACCCCGCTGCTCGCCTTCGACCAGGACCTTGACGGTACCGTCAGGCAGCTTGAGCAACTGCAGAACCGTTGCAATCGTACCTACGCGATAAAGTGCATCCTCGCCGGGATCATCGTCAGCAGGATTTCTCTGAGCCAGCAGAAGAATCTGCTTGTCACCCGTCATCGCAGCCTCGAGGGCTTCGATGGACTTCTCGCGCCCCACGAACAGCGGGATAACCATGTGCGGATACACCACGACATCGCGCAATGGCAAGAGAGGCAATTCGATGGTTGTCTTCATGATTTCGCCTCTACGGCGGCCACAAGGCCGGAAACAGATGGAAGTAAGCTTGAAACCAAGATGGGGGCAGCCTTGAAAAAAAACAAGCGCAAGACACGTCTAAAACGCGCTAAAAGAAAAGGGGCCCGAAGGCCCCTCCTTTGTTCCGGCAGCAGGACGCTTAAGCGTCCGGTGCGACCTTGGCAGTCGGCTCATTGTTTTCGTAGATATACAATGGCTTGGACTTGCCTTCGATAACGCTTTCGTCGATCACGACTTTACTCACCTCGGACTGCGAGGGGATTTCATACATCGTGTCGAGCAATACGCCTTCCAGAATCGAGCGCAACCCACGAGCACCGGTTTTACGCTCCAGGGCACGTTTGGCAACCGATTTCAGCGCGTCGGAACGGAACTCCAGGTCGACACCTTCCATTTCGAACAGCTTGGCGTACTGCTTGGTCAAGGCGTTCTTCGGCTCGGTCAGAATCTGCATCAACGCCGCTTCATCCAACTCGTCCAGCGTCGCCAGAACCGGCAGACGACCCACGAATTCCGGGATCAGACCGAACTTGACCAAATCGTCAGGTTCGACTTCACGCAGGGACTCACCGACCTTCTTACCCTCTTCCTTGCTCCGAACTTCGGCGTTGAAGCCAATGCCGCCACGGGTGGAACGGTTTTGAATAACCTTTTCCAGACCGGAGAACGCACCACCGCAGATGAACAGGATGTTACGGGTGTCGACCTGCAGGAATTCCTGCTGTGGATGCTTGCGACCACCCTGGGGTGGAACGGAAGCGACCGTACCTTCGATCAACTTGAGCAAGGCCTGCTGCACGCCCTCCCCGGAAACATCCCGGGTGATGGACGGGTTGTCGGACTTGCGGGAAATTTTGTCGATTTCGTCGATGTAGACAATGCCCATCTGGGCTTTTTCCACATCGTAATCGCACTTCTGCAACAACTTCTGAATGATGTTCTCGACATCTTCACCAACATAACCCGCCTCTGTAAGGGTGGTTGCGTCGGCGATGGTGAAGGGAACGTTCAGCAAGCGAGCCAAGGTTTCGGCAAGCAGGGTTTTACCCGAGCCTGTCGGGCCGATCAGCAGGATGTTGCTCTTGCCGAGTTCGACGTCGTCATTCTTCTTGTCGCGCTGGTTCAGGCGCTTGTAGTGGTTGTACACCGCTACGGCCAGTACCTTTTTCGCGCGTTCTTGACCAATCACATACTGGTCAAGGATGCCGCTGATTTCTTTAGGCGAAGGCAATTTATGCGCGCTGCTTTCGGCCTGGGCTTCCTGCACCTCCTCGCGGATGATGTCATTGCACAGGTCGACGCACTCGTCGCAAATGAAGACCGAGGGGCCGGCAATCAATTTGCGTACTTCATGCTGGCTTTTGCCACAGAAGGAGCAATAAAGCAGTTTGCCGTTGTCCTCGCCGTTGCGGGTGTCAGTCATTCGATCGATCCAAATCCGATAGGCTTGCAACACAAGATGAAGGCAATTGCGGGCTTTTTCAAGCCCGCAGGCGGCCGGTCATCCCAACCACCTGCATTTTGAGCGGCTTAGGCAGGCATTTGACGCTTGTTGATCACGGAGTCGATCAGACCGTATTCGGCCGCACGCTCTGCGCTCATGAAGTTGTCACGCTCGGTGTCACGCTCAATGGTTTCGAGGCTTTGCCCGGTGTGATGGGCCAGCAGCGAGTTCAGGCGCGAGCGAATATGGAGGATTTCCTTGGCATGAATGTCGATATCCGACGCCTGACCTTGGAAACCGCCCAGTGGCTGGTGAATCATCATGCGCGAGTTCGGCAGGCAGTGACGCTTGCCCGCTGCACCACCGGCGAGCAGGAACGCGCCCATGCTGCAGGCCTGGCCGATGCAGATGGTGGAAACGTCTGGCTTGATGAACTGCATGGTGTCATAGATCGACATGCCAGCCGTCACCGAACCGCCGGGTGAGTTGATGTAGAGATGGATATCCTTGTCCGGGTTTTCCGCTTCAAGGAACAGCAATTGCGCCGCGACCAGGTTGGCCATGTAGTCTTCAACGGGGCCGATCAGGAAAATGACGCGCTCCTTGAGCAGACGCGAGTAGATGTCATAGGCACGTTCGCCACGGGCGGACTGCTCGATAACCATCGGGACCAGGCCGCCTGCGGCCTGGATGTCAGAGCTCTGCTGATAAAAAGAATTGCGGGACATGTCTCGCAGTCACTCCCAAATAGTTATGTCTTGAATACGCATAAGCCAGCGCGAAGGCTGGCTTATGGGTGTGTATTTCTTACCGCAAAACAATCAATCGGCTTGTGGAGCTTCCACCGGCTTGACCGCTTCTTCGTAAGAGACCGCTTTATCGGTCACGCTAGCTTTCTGCAGAACAGTATCCACAACTTGTTCTTCCAGCACAACCGAACGGACTTCGTTCAGCTGCTGGTCGTTCTTGTAGTACCAGGACACGACTTGCTCAGGCTCTTGGTAAGCCGAGGCCATTTCCTGGATCAGCTCGCGAACGCGGGTTTCGTCAGGCTTGAGTTCGAACTGCTTGACCACTTCGGCCACGATCAGGCCCAGCACGACGCGGCGCTTGGCTTGCTCTTCGAACAGCTCGGCAGGCAGTTGGTCCGGCTTGATGTTGCCGCCGAACTGTTGAACAGCTTGCACACGCAGACGATTCACTTCGTTGTCGAGCAGTGCTTTTGGCACGTCGATCGGGTTGGAGGCCAGCAGACCGTCCATGACCTGATTCTTGACCTTGGACTTGATGGCCTGACGCAGCTCACGCTCCATGTTCTTGCGAACTTCGGTGCGGAAACCTTCCAGACCCGTTTCCTTGATACCGAACTGAGCGAAGAACTCTTCGTTCAGCTCAGGCAGCTTCGGCTCGGAAACGCTGTTGACGGTCACGGTGAACTCGGCGGCTTTGCCGGCCAGGTCCAGGTTCTGGTAGTCCTCAGGGAAGGTCAGGCTCAGCACGCGCTCTTCACCGGCTTTCGCGCCAACCAGGCCATCTTCGAAACCTGGGATCATGCGACCAGAGCCCAGCACCAGCTGAGTAGCCTTGGCGGAACCGCCAGCGAACACTTCACCGTCGACCTTGCCGACGAAATCGATGTTCAGTTGATCTTCGTTCTGGGCAGCGCGATCGGCCACTTCGAAACGGGTGTTCTGCTTGCGCAGGATGTCCAGCATCTTGTCCAGGTCAGCATCCGACACGTCAGCGCTCAGGCGCTCGACGGCGATGGACTCGAAACCGGCAACAGTGAATTCAGGGAACACTTCGAACGTGGCGATGAATTCCAGGTCCTTGCCCTTTTCCAGCACTTTAGGCTCGACGGATGGAGCGCCAGCCGGGTTCAGCTTCTGCTCGACAACCGCTTCGTAGAACGAAGACTGGATGACATCGCCCACGGCCTCCTGACGCGCGTCAGCTTCGTAACGCTGACGGATCACGCTCATTGGCACTTTGCCTGGGCGGAAACCTGGGATTTTGGCCTTTTGGGCAGTCTGCTGCAGACGCTTGTTGACCTGAGTCTCGATGCGCTCAGCCGGCACGATAATGCTCATGCGGCGCTCAAGAGCAGAAGTATTTTCAACAGAAACTTGCATGGATATTCCTCGTTGCACAGACGTTGGCCGGGCGTTTCCGACCCCAGAATCAAGGGCATGCATTCTAGTAGGTCAAACTCAAGAAGTCACCCTACTGAAAACGGGCAGGAAACAGGCGCCGAATTTAGGAGCGAGACAAACGGTCATGTCTCGCCCGGTTTGCAAATACAGTCGATCATCCCAAGGCTCTGCACCAACGCTTCTATATATAGAAGCACTGCACCAGCGCCACTGGCGTCCAGCCCCACGAGGGGACCAACGGGCATCGCGCGCATCATCACGAAACACAATCGCGACGAACCGACCACCCCACCCCGAAACGGAGCTGGCGATGAACACAAAACCACTGAAAACAAAAACGGCGCAGCCCTCTTCAGGTACTGCGCCGTTTTCTGCTATTTAAATAGCCACTTGTATGGTGCGGACGGAGAGACTCGAACTCTCACACCTTGCGGCGCTGGAACCTAAATCCAGTGTGTCTACCAATTCCACCACATCCGCGTATCAAGCTTTTAAAGCAAAGGCGCCAGACTGTTAAATCTGGCGCCTTCCTAGAATATGGGGTGGACGATGGGGATCGAACCCACGACAACGGGAGTCACAATCCCGTGCTCTACCAACTGAGCTACGCCCACCATATTGCCTTGTTGCGTTACTTGTGCCAAAGCTGCCTAATGGCGCACCCGGCAGGACTCGAACCTGCGACCATCCGCTTAGAAGGCGGATGCTCTATCCAGCTGAGCTACGGGCGCCTTTTTAATCTGTATTCTTGGACGATTACAAACTAAGTGCTTTCAGCTTTGCCGAGTTTAAACCACCAACTCCGCTCCACCTTCTTAACCAGTGCTAGGCTGTGCCCGACAAGTGCGACGAATCTTATAGACGGCCTTATGGGGCGTCAACTCTTTTTTAAAAAAAATTCATTTAATTAAAGGGCTTAGGGGAATTTGCAGACCAAGCGCCTTTGCCCTCACGCCTCGGCATGCGAGAATGCGTTCTCTTTTTTCCCCCTCTCGATGGTTAACCACGCGCAATGACTGCACAACTTATCGACGGCAAATCGATCGCCGCCAGCCTGCGCCAGCAGATCGCCCAACGAGTCACCGAGCGCCGCCAGCAAGGCCTGCGCACGCCCGGCCTTGCGGTGATCCTGGTCGGCAGCGATCCTGCCTCTCAGGTTTATGTCTCGCACAAGCGTAAAGACTGTGAAGAGGTCGGCTTCCTTTCCCAGGCCTACGACCTGCCTTCCGAAACCACCCAGCAAGCGTTGGCCGATCTGATCGATCGCCTGAACGATGACCCGAACATCGACGGCGTTCTGCTCCAACTGCCCCTGCCCGAACACCTCGATGCCTCCAAACTGCTGGAGCGTATCCGCCCGGACAAAGACGTCGACGGCTTCCATCCTTATAACGTCGGCCGACTGGCCCAACGCATCCCGTTACTGCGCCCCTGCACCCCCAAAGGCATCATGACGCTGCTGGAAAGCACCGGCGTGGACCTTTATGGCCTTGATGCGGTAGTCGTGGGCGCGTCCAACATCGTTGGCCGCCCGATGGCGATGGAGTTGCTGCTGGCCGGCTGCACCGTCACCGTGACCCACCGTTTCACCAAGGACCTGGCGGGCCACGTCGGACGCGCCGACCTGGTGGTCGTTGCCGCCGGCAAGCCTGGCCTGGTACAGGGCGAGTGGATCAAGGAAGGCGCCATCGTCATCGACGTGGGTATCAACCGCCAGGACGACGGCAAGCTGGTGGGTGACGTGGTCTATGAGACCGCCCTGCCCCGTGCCGGCTGGATTACGCCCGTTCCTGGTGGCGTCGGCCCAATGACCCGCGCCTGCCTGCTGGAAAACACGCTGTACGCGGCGGAGACGCTGCACAGCTGATAGACGCGCCAACAAAGACCCTGTGGGAGCGAGCTTGCTCGCGATAGCGGTGCACCGGCCAACATCCAAGTTGACTGACACACCGCTATCGCGAGCAAGCTCGCTCCCACAGGCGTTTTTGTCACCTGATCCTCAACCGACAGGCTGATGTTTTTATAGAAATCACCCAAATTACAAATTTTTCAGATTCGATTCGCCAAAATCACGCCTTCATTAAACTTTATTTATTCACAAGCCCTTGCGGCACAGGCATATAGCGCTGCCGTCGCCCATACTCATAAAATGCGACGTTTTTTAGAAAGCCATCGCCAACGGCACCTTCAACTCCATCGGACCTACTCGCGTGAAAATCCGTCTTTCGATCCTTAGCCTGTTCATCGCTTTCACAGGCACCTTTATCACGCAGAATGTCGATGCGCAGGAAACCATCGCGACCCCACGAGACACGTCAAAACTGCAAGTCGCCTCGGGCAGTGCGATCCTGTTGGATCTGCAAACGGATAAAGTGGTTTATTCCAGCAACCCGGACGTGGTGGTACCGATCGCGTCGGTGACCAAGTTGATGACCGGCTTGATCGTGCTGGATGCCAAACAGAACCTGGATGAATACATTTCCATCACCATCGCCAACACGCCAGAAATGAAGGGTGTGTTTTCCCGAGTGAAGCTCAACAGTGAACTGTCGCGCCGGGACGTGCTGCTGATCGCTCTGATGTCCTCGGAAAACCGCGCCGCCGCCAGCCTCGCCCACCATTACCCGGGCGGTTACGCGGCATTCATCGCGGCCATGAACGCCAAGGCCAAGTCTCTGGGCATGAGCAGCACCCATTATGTCGAGCCCACGGGCCTGTCGATCCATAACGTTTCCACCGCGCGGGACCTGACCAAGCTGCTGATCGCCGCCCGCAAGTATCCGCTGCTCAGCGAACTGAGTACTACCAAGGAAAAGACCGTCACTTTCCGCAAACCGGTGTATAGCCTGGGCTTCCGTAACACCGACCATTTGGTCCATAAGGCCAATTGGGACATTCAGTTGACCAAGACCGGGTTTACCAACCAGGCCGGCCACTGCCTGGTGCTGGTCACGAAAATGGGTAATCGTCCGATGGCGTTGGTGATTCTGGATGCCTTCGGCAAGTACACCCACTTCGCCGATGCCAGCCGGATTCGTAGCTGGGTCGAAACTGGCAAGAGTGCCAACGTGCCGTCGGTGGCCCTTCAGTACAAGGCGGCGAAGAATCTCAAGAGCCGTCAGAGTGGTGTTGTGGAGGCTTCTCAGTAGCCGTGCCTCGCAAAAGCCCCCGACTCGTCGCAATGCTGTTCACTTAAGAAAAATGATGGACCTGTGGCGAGGGAGCCTGCTCCCGCTCGGCTGCGAAGCAGTCGTAAACCGGCGGATGCGGTGTGTCTGATGCTCCGCATTTGGCAGGTTTTGGGTCCGCTTCGCGGCCCAGCGGGAGCAAGCTCCCTCGCCACGGGTTTGTCGGTTGCCTTAAGTGAACAGCATTACCGATTCGTCAGGGCCTTTCAGTTCAAGGCTTTAGATCACCAAGCGCGTCATAAGCCTTGGACGGGGACTTCTCCTGCTTTTCCTTATCCCGAGGCGCCTTGGCCGGCCCGACCGGATCCACTTGAGGATCCCCCAGATCCGGAGAATCAGGATCGAACCCCAGCTCATCGTCACCCGATGAATGCTCGGAAGAATGCGGCCCCGTAGGTGTTTTCGACTGCGCCATACCTGCCTCCTCGAATCATGGCCCGGAAACGCCGGGCCCTGACGATAAGAGCCTCAGGCATGCCTGGTCGTGCCCGGCAAGTGACGAACGGGACCGGCGATCAGTGGGCGGGGTCGAGCGCCTTGGTGGCCCGCGCCGCCTCCTGTTCCTGCCCTGCCCCGGCCAGCTCATCGGCCGCTTTCAGCCAGCGCTGCGCGTTGACATTGGCCGGAAGCTGCGTCGGACGCTGGAGCAATACCGCCCAGCCGCCTGCGCTTTTGAAGGCCGACTCGAACGAACTGAAGCTCATCAGCTGTCGCCGATCCATGCCTGATCGCAGCAAGACCGTCTGCTTCTGCCGGTTGTAGCCAGCGAGAATCCCATAGCGCGGCCCGGACCAGAACGCCGTTCCGCCGGTGTAGCGCAGTAACACGGGGTAGCCCGCCGCAACCTGCTCCAGCAGTGCCGACAGCTCGTCGTCGAGTGGGTACACCACCAACCCATATTCGCGCGCCAGGGTTTGCATATTCTGCTGCAAACCGGCTTCGCCTCCCGGCAGGTGCAAAGGTTTCTCCAGTAGCCCCGGCGTGATCACTGTGCCTTGCAACGTCAACAGGGCGGCCAGGGACTGCGGGGCACCCTGGTACATTTCGCCGCGAAAAAACGGCACGCTGTTGAGTTCCACCCGCTCGGGCAGGCGTTTGATCTGGGGCGACACGCTGCCCGCGCAGCCTGCCAGGGCCGCCAGGCAAGCCGTCGCCAATACCAGTGATCGAAAAGAGGAAATTACCGGCAACATTATGACTCTCTTGTTCAGGCACCCGATATTCGGGCCATGCTTAGGCCGTCGATCATAAAGTGCGCACACGCCTGGGTATATAGCCTTAAACAACAGTCGCACCGCCGCAATAGAGCGAACCACTGCGTCCTTGGCGTTGACGATCGACTACCTGCAACACTGGGTCGACTAGACTGTCTACTGTACTGATTGCGTGCCCTGAACCTGGGCGGAAGGAGGCACAGATGAGCCTGACAACGACAATTCTGATGCTGATATTCGGTTGGCTAAGCGTAGCCACGGCCATGCTGTGGGGTGTGCTGCGGATCACCCGTCGCCATCATCACGCGCCACCGCAAGCGGAAAAAACCGCAAAGTCCACCAGGCGCCACGCCGCCGCGCACTGACCCTCTCTGTTCAACATTCATAAAAAAGCCTCCCGGGCCTGGACCCGGGAGGCTTCTTTCTGTCTGCCTGGAATCAGGCTTTGTTGGCCAACGCCTTTTCCCGGCGTCGACGGGACATCATGTTCAACACCTCGATCGCCGCCGAGAACGCCATGGCGGCGTAGATGTAGCCTTTAGGTACATGCGCCCCGAAGCCTTCAGCGATGAGTGTCATGCCGATCATGATCAGGAAGCCCAGCGCCAGCATGACTACCGTCGGGTTGTCATTGATGAATTTAGCCAGGGGCTCGGCCGCCAGCAGCATCACCAGTACCGAGACCACAACCGCGATGATCATGATTGGCAGGTGTTCGGTCATGCCCACGGCCGTGATGATGCTGTCGATGGAAAACACCAGGTCCAGCATCAGGATCTGACCGATGGCGGCCGCAAAGCCCAGGGTCACGCCAGACGAGGCCGTTTTAGGATCATCCGGCGCGGGGTCCATGCTGTGATGGATCTCGGTGGTGGCTTTCCACAGCAGGAACAGGCCACCGGCGATCAGGATCATGTCCTTCCAGGAGAACGCATGGCCAAGGATTTCGATGACAGGCTCAGTCAGCTGCACGATGAACGCAATGGTGCTCAACAAGCCCAGGCGCAGGACCAGCGCCATGCTGATACCGATGCGCCGGGCCTTGGCACGATGCTGTTCGGGCAGCTTGTTGGTCAGGATCGAAATGAAGATCAGGTTATCGATGCCGAGCACGATTTCCATGACGACCAGCGTAGCCAGGGCGATCCAGGCGGTGGGGCTGGCAACGAGTTGCAGAAGATAATCCATGGGGCAGTCCTGACTCGATAGGGCGGGTTAGATGGTTTTGGTGGAATTTTCGGTTTTGTCAGCGTCGTCCGCCGGTTTCTTCTCGGGGCTGATCAACCCGCCCGTGGCCTCGCTGATGGCCTGTTCGGCGGCCTTATGGGTGTCGTCGATGGCCTGTTTGGCGGTTTCCGCAGCCTGCCCCATTAATTGCTGGGCGCTTTTTTCAGCCTGTTCACAACCCACGAGGGTCATTGAGGACATCGCCAGCAAGGTTACAAGCCCCAGGGATTTGTATGTCATGAAATAAATGCCTCTTAAGAAAACAGAAGGAGCCCGAAAGGTGGCCCCCCAATGGCAAGGCATTCTAGAGACGGGAATACTTCAGGAAAATTCGTATTTTCAGCGGTTATACTTCGTTTTTTACGAACTAATGTGACCCCATGCTCAATTACCGACAACTGCACTACTTCTGGGTGGTGGCGAAAACGGGCAGCATCGTGCGGGCCTGCGAGCAACTGAACCTCACTCCGCAAACCATCAGTGGGCAGATTTCCCTGTTCGAGCAGACCTATAACATCAAATTGTTTCGCCGCGTCGGGCGACAGCTGGAACTGACCGAAGCTGGCCGCCAGACGCTGCCCTATGCCGAACACATGTTCCAGCTGGGCGGTGAACTGGAGTTGATGCTGCGGGCCCAGCCCAACGAACAGCAAACCCTGTTTCGGGTCGGGGTAGCGGATGTGGTGCCCAAATCCATCGTTTATCGGCTACTGGCACCGACCATGGAATTGAGTGAACCGCTGCGCATCACCTGTCGCGAGGACAAGCTCGAACGGCTGCTGGCGGACTTGGCGATCCAGCGCCTGGACCTGGTGATTTCCGACAGCCCGATGCCGACCCACCTGGACATCAAGGGCTACAGCCAGAAATTGGGGGAATGCGGGATCAGTTTCTTTGCCACCGCGACGCTGGCCGAACGTTACGGGCAGGACTTTCCCCGCAGCCTGCATGACGCACCATTACTCATCCCCGGCCCGGAAACCGTGGTACGCAGCCGCCTGCAACGCTGGTTCGCCGAGCAACAGATCCAACCGCGCATCATCGGTGAGTTCGACGACAGCGCGTTGATGCAGGCCTTCGGCCAATCAGGCAGCGGGATTTTCATCGGCCCGAGCGTGATCGCCGAAGAGGTAAAGCGCCAATACGGCGTGGAGGTGATCGGCCAGACCGATGCGGTGAGCGAGTCGTTCTACGCCATTTCCGTGGAGCGCAAGGTCAGCCATCCGGGCATCGTCGCGATTGCCGAGGGGGCGCGTCGCGAGCTGTTCAGTGCCTAGCCCGAACAGGTGGCGCGCGGCTTGAAGGTCGTCAGCAACAACGCCAGCAGGATCGATACGAGGATGAACCCGGCCCCTGCAAAACCGACGCTGCCCAGGCCCAGGGTATCGATGACCTGCCCACCGACCATCGCACCCAGGCCAATCCCCAGGTTGGCGCCAGCGATGTTCAGCGACGCGGCAAAGGCCGGTGCTTCGGGCGCGGCCTTCATCAGCCGCACGTGGCTGACCAGGAACAAGGCCGCCTGGGTCACGCCCCAGAGGCCCATTGCCGCCGCCAGCCCGAGAGTCGAGTGAATGCTCGGCACCAGCGCCACCATGCCGCCAATCATGAACAGACAGAACACCATCGACGCCATCAACGGATGCCGGTCCACCGCACGGCCGCCCAGGGAATTACCCACCAGCCCCACGGCCCCGAAGCCCATCAGGCACCAGCCCACCAGCGTGCCGTCAAAACCAGCCAGGCGTTCAAGGATGTCTGCCAGATAGGTGTAGGCGGTGAACATGCCGCTGAACACCAGGATCGACAGCAGCACATGCCCTTGCATCAAGGGGCTGCGCAGGATCTTGAATTGTGAGCGCAAGCTCACCTGATGTTGGTGCAGGTTAGTCTTGGGCAGGTAGATAAACAGCAGCAAGACCTTGGCGAAGGCGATGACCGCCAGGATCGCAAAAGCGCTGCGCCAGCCGAACGCATCAGAAATCAACGTCCCGACGGGAATGCCAAACACCGTGGCACAAACGATGCCGAAGCCGATCCGGGCAATGGCCCGCCCGGCGTATTCCGGCCCGACGATGTCCACCGCCGTTTCACTGGCCAACGCCCAGAACACCGGCAGGCCCAGGGCCGGAATCAACCGTGCGACGGCCATCACCCAGATGTTTGGGGCCAGGGCCGCCAGCGTGTTGGCCAAGCCGAACATCACCAGCACGCTGATGAACAGCTTGCGCCGCTCGAAGCGGGCGAACCAGGCGGTCAGAAACGGCCCGAACGCCGCTACTGTGAACGCGAACAACGTCACCAGCAGCCCGGCCTGGGGAATGGTGACTTGCAGGTCGCGGGCGATGGATGGCAGCAGGCCAACGATGATGAATTCCGTGGTCAGCACCGTAAAACCGGCGGCCGACAACAGAAAAATGGGCAACAACATGTAGAACTCCAGCAAAACGACGACACCAGCGTTAGCCCAAGGGCCCGCTGGCGGAATAGAAAGGTGAGGAGACAAAGCCTACCAGAATGTGGGCATCAGACAAGCGCGCAGGATGACCCGGATAAGGGTGACGGATCGTCACAGGTCCGTCAGATTTTTCGTCGGCCTGTGATAAAGTCCGCGGCCTGCAAAACGCCGTACTCCTTTTCGGTCCCGCTCATGTGGCCTGCCCGCTTGTTGCCCTGACTCGTCGACCGTTGCACACAAAAAAACCAGAGATGCCGTCATGACCGCTTTGTCCCCTTCTCTCTTGCAACGCCTCAAACGCACCGGCCTGGTGATGCAAATCATCATTGGCCTGATCGCCGGTATTGTCCTGGCGTGGCTGGCACCGGACGTGGCGAAGTCCACGGCATTCATCGGCAACGTCTTCGTGTCCGCGCTCAAGGCCGTGGCGCCGATCCTGGTGTTCGTGCTGGTCATGGCCTCGATCGCCAACCACAAGCACGGCCAGGAAACCCACATCCGGCCGATCCTGTTCCTTTATCTGCTCGGTACTTTCGCCGCGGCCGTGGTCGCGGTGGTTGCCAGTACATTGTTTCCGTCCAGCCTGGTGCTGACGACCCAGGACGTTGCGGTCACCGCCCCCGGCGGCATCAGCGAGGTGCTGCAAAGCCTGCTGCTGAGCGTGGTGGACAATCCGGTGCGGGCGCTGATGAACGGTAACTTCATCGGTATTTTGGCCTGGGCCATTGGCATGGGCATTGCGATTCGCCATGCCGGCCAGACCACCCGCACCGTGCTCGAAGACCTGTCCAACGGCGTAACCGTGATCGTGCGCCTGGTGATCCGCTTCGCCCCGCTGGGTATCTTCGGACTGGTCGCCTCGACCCTGGCGACGTCCGGTTTCGGTGCCCTGCTCGGTTACCTGCACCTGCTGAGCGTATTGATCGGCTGCATGCTGTTCGTGGCGCTGGTGGTCAATCCGCTCATCGTGTTCTGGAAGCTGCGTCGCAACCCGTACCCACTGGTATTTACCTGCCTGCGTGAAAGTGGCATCACTGCATTCTTCACTCGCAGCTCGGCGGCGAATATTCCGGTGAACCTGGAATTGAGCAAGCGCCTGGGCCTGCACGAGGACACCTATTCGGTCTCGATCCCGCTGGGTGCGACCATCAACATGGCCGGCGCTGCCATCACCATCACCGTGCTGACCCTGGCGGCCGTCCACACCCTGGGTATTGCGGTGGACGTGCCGACGGCGGTGCTGCTGAGTGTCGTCGCGGCCATTTGCGCCTGCGGCGCGTCCGGCGTGGCCGGCGGCTCGCTGTTGCTGATTCCCCTGGCGTGCAGCCTGTTCGGCATTCCCAGCGAAATCGCCATGCAAGTGGTCGCGGTGGGCTTCATCATCGGTGTCCTGCAGGACTCGGCGGAGACGGCGTTGAATTCGTCTACGGACGTGCTGTTCACCGCAGCGGCTTGCCTGGGTGAGGAAGAGAAGCTCGCGCGTACGGCGTAATCAGGATCGACCTGCCTCCGGTGGCGTCTGTGACGCCGTCATCGCGAGCAAGCTCCCACATTGGATTTGTGTCTGTCGCAAACCCTGTGGGAGCGGGCTTGCTCGCGATAGCGGTAGATCACTCACAGATGACTAACCAGCTGATCCCATAAACAGCAGCCACAAAAAAGCCCGGAACGGCCCACACCGTTCCGGGCTTTTTCATATCGGCGGGTTTAGAACGCGCCCATGTAGTCGCGCTTGCCCACTTCCACACCGTTGTGACGCAGCAGTGCGTAAGCGGTGGTGACGTGGAAGAAGAACTGCGGCAGGCCATAGGTCAGCAAGTAGTTTTGGCCGGTGAAGCGTTTTTCCTTCGGCGTACCCGGGCGGGTGACGATTTCGATGCCTTCCTTGCCATCGATCTGCTCGGGGCTGATGCCGTCGACGAAGGCCAGCACCTTGGCGATCAGGGCTTGCAGCTCGGCGAAGGTAGTCTCGCTGTCGTCATACTTCGGCACTTCAAGCTCGGCCAGGCGCGCGGACACGCCTTTGGCGAAGTCCACGGCGATCTGCACCTGGCGCACCAACGGGAACATGTCCGGGTACAGGCGGGCTTGCAGGAAGGCGTTCGGGTCGATGTTTTTCGCGCTGGCGTGGGCTTCAGCCTTGTTCAGCACATCACTCAGGGCGTTGAGCATCTGCTTGAAAACCGGGACGGAAGCGGCGTACAGGGAAATAGTCATGGTGATCTCATGCAGGTGGTGGAAAAGGACAAATCAAAACGTGGAGCGATTATAGCCACGGCTGTTGCGCAGCTTGTCTTTTATTGCGCAAGGATTAGGCTAGGCGGCTTCCACAGCATAGGGAACGCGCGATGAGCATAGAAGAACAAAGCCAGGCTCAAGAGCCACGGCTCAACAGCACGGAAATCCGCATCCTCGGCGCGCTGGTCGAGAAGCAGGCCACCAACCCTGAGACCTACCCCCTGACCCTTAACGCCCTGGTACTGGCCTGCAACCAGAAGACCAGCCGTGAACCGGTGATGAACCTTACCCCAGGCCAGGTCGGCCAGAGCCTGCGGGCCCTGGAAGGTCGCGGCTTTACCAAACTGGTAATGGGCAGCCGCGCCGACCGTTGGGAACATCGGATCGAGAAGGCTTTGGAGCTGGTGCCGGCCCAGGTGATTCTGATGGGGCTGCTGTTCCTGCGCGGCCCGCAAACCGTCAATGAACTGCTGACCCGCAGCGGCCGCATGCACGACTTCGAAGATACCGAACAAGTGGTGCATCAGCTTGAACGCCTGATCGCCCGCGGGCTGGCGTTGCTGATACCGCGTCAGGCCGGCCAGCGCGAAGATCGCTATATGCACGCCATGGGCGACCCTGCGGACATCGAGGCAATCCTCGCCGCCCGCCAGCATCCCGTGGAACGCGGTGCCGGCAGCGGCGTGTCCCTGGAGCGCATCGAAGAGCTCGAAGCGCGGATCGCGGCGCTGGAGGAGCGTCTGGCGCGGCTGGAATAACAGCCGTTCAGGACCGGGCGAACGCCACGGCTTTTTCGAATTGCTCCAGGTCTGGCCGCACGCCGGTGTACAGCACGAACTGCTCCAGGGCCTGGATCGCAATCACTTCCAACCCGGTGATGACCCGTTTGCCTTCCGCCCGGGCGCGCATGATCAGTGGCGTCTCGGACGGAATCGCGACGACATCGAACACGGTCTCGGCCGCTGCGATGATGTCGGGCTCGAACGCCAGTTGATCGGCTTCCGGGCCACCGGTCATGCCGATCGGCGTGACATTGATCAGCATCTGTGGCCGTAGCTCACCCAACTCAGCTTGCCACTCGTAACCCAGGGACCCGGCCAGGGCACGTCCGGCCGTTTCATTGCGGGCAACGATCACACCGTTCTTGTAGCCGCCGTCGCGCAAGGCGCTGGCCACGGCCTTGGCCATGCCGCCGCTGCCGCGCAGGGCAAAGGTCGAGTCCTGGGGCACGGCGTGGGTTTGCAGCAACTGGGCGATGGCAATGTAATCGGTGTTGTAGGCCTTCAAATGGCCGTTGGTGTTGACGATGGTGTTAATGGATTGAATCGCCGCGGCGGAAGGATCCAGCTCATCGACCAGGGCAATGCAGGCTTCCTTGAACGGCATCGACACACCGCACCCGCGGATGCCCAAGGCGCGGATCCCCCCGACAGCGCCGGGCAGGTCCTGGCTGCTGAACGCCTTGTAATAGAAATTCAGGCCCAATTGTTCATACAGGTGATTATGAAAGCGCAGGCCGAAATTTCCGGGGCGCCCCGACAGCGACATGCACAGTTGGGTGTCTTTGTTGGGATTGATCTGCATGCTCATCTCCTTGCAGTCACTTTCGGACAGACGGAGTCACCGTCCCGTCAGGTTTTATTCGATGATTCAGCCAAGCCCAGCCAGGCCCCAGGCCAGCCGGGTTGCTCGGCGCGGTAAAGAAATCGGTACAGACCTTACACAATATTTACCCAACGGCGCGGTAAAATCTGGAAAAATCGCTGTCAGAGCAAGTATCCCCGCGACCCTCATTGGGTCTGTTGCAGACCACAGGCGCCGGGGCCGAAACGAGGAACAGCCATGAATCGTAAACTCCCCATAATCGCCCTGCTCATGGGGGCACTCGCGGTCACCGGCCAGGCATCCGCCCATGGTCGTGGTGGTTGGGAGGGTCCCGCAGTGTTTGGTGCCATCGTCGGTTCGGCCATCGTCGGTTCGGCATTGATCAACCGTGATCGACCGGTTTATGTGCAACAACCCGTCTACGTCCAACCGCAACCGGTCTATGTGCAGCAACCGCCACCGGTCTATTACCAGCCCCAGCCGGTGTATGTAGAGCAACCCATCTACTATCGCCCAGCGCCGGTGTATTACGGGCCACCACGGGGCTACTACTACGGCCCACCTCGCGGTCATTACGGTCGCTGGTAACCAGCCACTGCGGTGACGCAAAAAAAGCAGCCTGTGATCGAGGATCACAGGCTGCTTTTTTATTGGACCAGGGTCAGTCTGACTGGATCAGACATGCTCGCTGCTCTTCAGCCGAACCTGACCCTGTCCGATAGGCGCATGGGAAGGTTCCGTCACCACAGGTATCTCGTTGCCATCACAATCGTGCAACTTGCCGTCGCTGAAGTAATCGCCTTCACGCAGCGCGGCCAGGTCCTGGTAGCGCAACACCCGCTCGGTGCCGGCGGCAAAGACTGATTGTTGGTCGGAGTTGCCCGTGGTGAAGTGGTTGAATGCCAGGTTCAGCACGATTGCCATGATGGCCGAGGAACTGATGCCCGAGTGGAAGATCGTCGCGAACCAACTGGGGAAATGATCGTAGAAACTGGGTGCGGCGATAGGAATCATGCCGAAGCCGATCGAGGTGGCGACAATGATCAGGTTCACGTTGTTGCGGTAATCGACTTTCGACAGGGTTCGGATGCCACTGGCGGCAACGGTGCCGAACAGTACGATACCGGCGCCGCCCAGCACGGAGGTTGGCACCGCTGCAATTACCCGGCCCATGAAGGGCAACAGGCCGAGCACCACCAGGAACAGGCCGCCGGTCGCCACCACGAAACGGCTCTTGATTCCGGTCACCGCCACCAGCCCGACGTTCTGGGCAAAGGCACTCTGCGTGAAGGACCCGAAGATCGGCGCGATCATGCTCGACAGCATGTCGGCCCGCAAGCCGTTGCCCAGGCGCCTGGAGTCGACTTTGGTGTCGATGATCTCGCCCACCGCCAGGATGTCGGCGGAGGTCTCCACCAGCGTCACCATGATCACGATGCACATCGAGAGGATCGCAGCGACGTGGAAGGTCGGCATGCCGAAGTGAAAGGGCGTGGGGAAGCCGAACATCGGGCCTTGGCTGACGGAGGAAAAGTCCGCCATGCCCAGGAACACCGCGATGAGCGTGCCGATGACCATCGCCAGCAGAATCGACAACCGGGAGATGGTGGCGTTGCCCATTTTGCTCAATAACAGCACCAGCACCAGCGTGACGGCAGCCAGGCCGATGTTCGCCATGCTGCCGAAATCGGCGGCGTGACTGTTGCCGCCCATTGCCCAGCGTGCCGCCACGGGCATCAGCGTCAGGCCAATAGTAGTGATCACGATGCCGGTGACCAGTGGCGGAAAGAACCGGGTGATTCTCGAGAACACCGGGGTAATCAGCAAACCGATCAAGGACGCGGCGATCACCGCGCCCAGGATGGCCTGGAAGCCCCCCTCTCCGCCGCTGCCGACAATCGCCACCATGGTGGCAACGCCCGAAAACGAAACCCCCTGGACCAGCGGCAGCTGACAACCAAAGAACGGCAGGCCAAGGGTTTGCAACAAGGTCGCCAGGCCCCCTGCAAACAATGACGCCGCAATCAGCAGGCCGATATCCGCCGGTGAAAGCCCGGCCGCCTGGCCGATGATCAACGGCACCGCGACGATACCCCCGTACATGGTCAGTACATGTTGCAGGCCGTAAGCCATATTCGCACCGACGCCGAGGTTTTCATCCTCGGGCCGTGGGAGTGAAACATGGGGCGTTTTCATGGTTCGCAGGTTCCCTGTTTTTTGTTATGGGCACACTGTATTCAAAACTCAGGACAAATGTCCATAGAGTTGTATACAACTTGTTGCCGTTCACGCTTTCAACAGAGGATCAATCTGTTATCAGGAAGCCTGGCTCATGGCTGGAGCAACCCCTCGACTGCGGGCCGCAAGAGCTCCCTGGGGGGGACGCGCAAGCCAAATTCAGTTTCCAGCAGGTCAATCAATTCGTCTGCGTCGTCGATTGTTCGTCGCTCGCTCTCCTGCCCTATCCGGTGGACGGCATAGCTGTTGCCGTTAAGGGTCTTGCGCAGCCCGTCGCCGGTACGGGCCACCATCAACCGGCCCATGAAGGGCGATTCAGGATGGTTGCAGACGTACCAATTGCCGATGGTGTAGTCGATGTCCTGCTGACGCTGCAGATCGAACAGGTACATGGGCCGCCACTCACCGGCGACGTTGGCGCGCAACAGGTAGCCGTCGCCGTTGACCTCGATGCGGTACGGTTCGTGGGGGGTGAACTGGGTGTCTCGGCTGTCCAGCAACAGCGGCGCAGTGGGCACCATGCCGCCGAAGCCCACATCCGTGATGTAGCGCACACCATCGAACATCACCAGGCTGAGGCGGTGCGTCCGAGCAGTCCAGGCGCCCTCGGGGGCATTCATCACCACCCGTCCGGTGATGCCTCGGGCTTCGAAGCCCAGTTCCTGCAACAGCGCCAGGAACAGTTGATTGAGTTCATAGCAATAGCCGCCGCGCCCTTGTTCGAAGACCTTTCGCTCTACCGATTCGAGGTCAATGGGAACGGGCTGACGCAGCAGCGTCGAAAGGGTTTCAAAGGGAAACTCGGCTGTGTGGCGCCATTGAAGTTGACGCAGGGTCTCAAGGGTCGGTGGTGGCGGCGTATCGAAGCCCAGCCGTTGCAGATAACGACCCATATCGCTCAGTCGGGGTTGGCTCATGCGGGTATCCTTTCCTGGTCCAATGCAGGGCTTACAGAAAGCTCGCTGCTGTTGGGCGCCAGGTATAAGGCATTCCTTTTCCAGAGACAATAAGCGACCGGGCGCTGCCTCCCTCAACGGCGCTTTCGCGACGCCAAGCGGATCCACGTGGGGGCATGGTCGCTGGGGTGCGCCTGGTTCCTGACCCAGGCGTCCACGCCGGCCTCACTCAAGTAGGGGCTTGCCACGGGGTTGAGCAGCAGGTGATCGATGCGCAGCCCGGAATTCTTTTGCCAGTGCTGACGGAAATAATCCCAGAAGGTGTAGATCCGCTCTTCTGGATACAGATGGCGCAACGAGTCCGTCCAGCCCTGGTCGAGCAGCCGCTGATAACATTCGCGGCTTTCGGGCTGTAGCAACGCATCCTTGAGCCAGGACCGTGGGTTGTAGATGTCCATGTCGGTGGGCACCACGTTGAAGTCACCGGCCAGCACCACAGGATGATCGCTGGCCTGCAACCCTTGTGCGTAGGCGATGAGCCGTTCGAACCACGCCAGTTTATAGTCGAACTTGGGGCCAGGCTGCGGATTGCCATTGGGCAGGTAGAGGCAGCCCACCAGAACGCCATGCACCGCCGCCTCCAAGTAGCGACTGTGGCTGTCCTCATCACCACCGGGCAGGCCACGGCGACTCTCCAGCGGCTGCGCATCACGGGCGAGAATGGCAACGCCGTTCCAGGACGTCTGCCCGTGCCAGATCGCCCCATACCCCACCGACTCCAGCTCCGCCGCCGGGAAGTCCTTGTCCGCAGCCTTGAGCTCCTGCAAGCAGACGATGTCGGGGGTCTCTCGCTCCAGCCACTCCAGCAGGTTGGGCAACCGCGCCCGGATGCCGTTGATATTGAAGGTCGCGATCCGCAGGTTTTTCATGAAGACAACACTCGAGATACCAAGACATTAGCTGTGACCGACGACAGGTGGCGGTGGTTGCAACGAGTGCTCAGGAACCGGTTTTCGATAAGGGCCGACCGCTCTCCAGCAAATGCGCGAACGCCGCTTTGTCGATCGGTCGGCTGAGGAAATAGCCCTGTACTTCGTGGCATTGGTCCGTGCCCAGCGAGCCGAGCTGGGCCAGGGTTTCCACGCCCTCCGCGGTGACAGTCAACCCCATGGCCTTGCCCAGGTTGATGATCGCCTGCACCACGGCGCGGTCATTGCTGCTGTTACTCATGGACGCAATGAAACGCTTGTCGATCTTGATACCGTCGAATGGGTAGGTGCGCAGATAGCCCAAGGACGAATAGCCGGTACCGAAATCGTCCATGTTCAAACGCACGCCCAATTCCTTCAAGGCATTCATGACCTGAAGGGCGCCGTCCACATCGTTGAGCATTACGTTTTCGGTGATCTCGAGTTCCAGGCGACTGGCCGGAAAATGGGTTTCAATCAATACTTGGCGCACATCCTCTACCACATCGCTGCGCTCGAACTGCGCCGGTGACAGGTTGACCGAAACCATCAGCTCACCCGGCCAGGTCAGTGCGGTTTCGCAGGCCTCGCGCAATACCCAACGCGACAGCGGGACAATCAGGTCGGTTTGCTCCGCCAACGGAATAAAGGCGTCGGGGCCCAACAAGCCTTGGGTCGGATGCTGCCAGCGAACCAATGCCTCGACGGCGACGATCTCCCGACCATCGACCTTGTAGCGCGGTTGGAAATGCAGGACGAACTCGTTTTTCTTCACGGCCTGGCGCAGGTCGCTTTCCAGCTGGCGACGATGCTGGATCTGATCGTTCATCTGCGAAGCGAAATAGCACCAGGTTTTCTTGCCCTCGGACTTGGCCTGGTACAAGGCAATGTCGGCGCAGCGGATCAGTTCGCCGGGGACATAACCCTGGCGGCGGCTCACGGCGATGCCAATGCTGGCGCCAATGTGCAGTGAATGGCTTTCGTAAAGGATCGGTTGCTGCAGGCTGTCGATCAGCCGCCCACAAAAGCGGTCGATCTCAGTGGTGTTCTCCATCCCGTTGAGCACCACCACGAACTCATCCCCGCCCAGGCGCGCCACCAGGTCCTGCTCGCGGGTGCTATCGCGCAGGCGCTGGGCCACTTCCAACAACACCGCGTCACCGGCCGGATGACCGAGGGAATCGTTGATCGGCTTGAAGTTATCCAGATCCACCATCAACAGTGTCAAGGGTGCGGAATGCTCCTTGGCCACCAATGCATCATCCAGGTGCCGCGCCAGTTTGTTGCGGTTCGGCAGGCCGGTCAGCGCATCGTGCAGCGACAGATGTTGAACCTGGGCATGTGCGGCCACTTCGTCGGTGATGTCACTGGCAGTGCCGCGATACCCCACGACCTCGGCCTTGTTACAGATCGGCCGCGCCGACACCCGACAGAAGCGCAATTGCCCGGAATAGTCGCGGTAGGAACAACGCAAGTTGCTGGCGCTCTGTTCTTCCGTCAACTTGCCCAACCACAAGCCAATCGGCGTGGTGTCGCAATACAACAGTTGCTCGATGTCCTGTCCCAGCCATTGCTGATCGGAAAACCCGGTAACCGTACTGAAGCGCCCTGACAAATAGGTGATGTGTTGCTGGCCGTCGATTTCCCAGATCCAGTCGGAGGCTGCTTCGGCCACGGCCCGGAAGCGCTCCTCGCTGGCTTCAAGGGCCTGGGTCGAGGTTTCCAGGCTGTCATAACTGGCGTCCACATGACGTGCCGTGCGAAGGGCGTATCGAAAAAAGTAAGCGGTCAACAGGGCCAAGATCAGCAGTGCGCCACCCAGGGGCGGCACCAGGGACCAGAGCAATTGCTGGCCCGGCCGCTCCAGCCGGGACACCAGGCTGTAGCCAGTGCTGTCCAGGGGTACGGCGGGCTGGCCGGATTGCAGCTCGGTGTCTTTCTGGAGCGTCAAATCGGTCAAGCCGTAGCTCTTGCCCAGTTTGCGCAGTTTGACGGGCGTCAGCCGGTCGACGAACAACAACACCGATGTGCCGTTGGCATCGACCTGAGGGCGTCCGTCATTGGGCAGGATAATCGAGGCGGTCACGACGGCCGGCCAGCCTTCGAACAGGGTGTAGCGCACCGCCGAGACGGTCAGGTCGGGCTGCCTGCGCAACTGATCCACCAGATCCGTCAAAGGCAGGTCCATATAAGTGGCTGCATCCGCCTGGACATTCTGCCCCCGCACCACGGCGTACTTGGTGCGCTCGCGATCAATGACAAACACGCCTTCGTATTCGTCGTTGGTAAACAGGGTCTTGCCCATGTTCTGTTCGGCATAGGCCCATTGCACATCGACTTCACCGTTGAGGTGATCGTAGGCCGTCGTCCAATAGGTATAACTGGTGATGTAGTTTTTCGAGGCCGTAATACGATTCTCGAGGGCACGCTCGGTATAGAAGTGAGTCTTGCGCACATCCTCCGTGTCCAGCTTATCGGCGATGTTGAACAGCGCGGCCACGGCCACCAGAACACCCAGGACAAACAGCCCCGCGACGGCCACCACCAGGCGACGGGTAATGGGGGTGTGACGCGTGGTAGTTGAGGGAGTATCGGCAGTGAAATCCATTGACCTGCTCCTGTCCTGGCTACGCCGGCTTCGAGGAGTAGAACCGCCTCCATTTCGCCAGCGAAGTGTCTGAGCAATGGACCGTTGTCAGGGGCTGATGATTCCAACCAATCTCAACGATCCGAGCGCTCCAGCGCGTCGAGTCCGCTTTCGGTCGACAACGCCGCCACACGGTTGCGGCCGCCATGCTTGGCCTGATAAAGCGCCGCATCGGCCCGCTGGATGAAGACTTCGATGTTGTCCAGGCTGCTGGGCACAAAGGAGTAGCAACCCAGGCTCACCGTCAGGTAACCAGTCGGAGATCCTGCATGGGTGATGTGTTTGTCGATAACCCGGTGACGGATCTGTTCGGCCAACGCCATGGCCCCGTTCAGGTTGGTATCCGGCAACAGCACCGCGAACTCTTCACCGCCGTAACGCACCGCAAGGTCAGCCTTGCGGTGACTGCATTCCTTGAGTACCTGCGCCACTTCCGCCAGGCAATGATCCCCCGCCACGTGCCCGTAGGTGTCGTTGTAGCGCTTGAAAAAATCGATATCGACCATGATCAGGCCCAAGGGGCTGCGCTGGCGGGCGCCTCGACCGAACTCGATGTCCAGGGCCCGTTCGAACAATCGCCGGTTCGCCAGCCCGGTCAGGCTGTCATGGGTGGCAATCAGCTCCAGCGCTTCCTGGGCTTTGCGCAGGTCCGCTTCGATCCGCTCGCTGTTACGCACCTGACGCACGAATACCCAGCCGAACAGGCAAATGCCCAGGACCACCAAGGCCACAATGAGACTGGATTGGAAAGCCCGCTCATACCAGCCCGCCAGGATCGACTCTTCGGACATCGCGGCCGTGACCACCAGCGGATAGGCCTGCAAATGTTGATGGCCATAGAGCCTGACGACGCCGTCGACGGCGGAACGGATGATGGCATTATCGGACGTCCCGGTTACCGAGTCATGCTTGAAAATATGCTCTTCGGCCAGAGGACGGCCGATCCGCGCCTCGTCGAAAGGCCGACGGGCCAACAATGTCCCGTCGGACAACGCCAGGGCCATCTCGCCTTTTTCGTCGAGACTGAAGCTTTTAAAGAACTGATCGAAGTACGACATTTTGATGCCGGCCAGCAGCACGCCCTGGAAGTTGCCGTCCTGATCATTCAAGCGCCGGGAAACCGGGATGATCCATTCGCCATTTTGCCGACTGAGGATCGCCGGACCGATATGTGCGATCAGGGAGGCGTTCTGCTGGTGGAACTTAAAATACTCCCGATCCGCTACCCCTGCCCCCCTGTGCAGGTCTTCAAAGGAGGTAACGACCCAATGACCGTGCTTGTCGAACAGGAACAGGCCATGCAACTGCTCCAGGGACTGCACGCGCCGGGCAAAAGTACTCTGCAAGCGTGATTGCAGCTCGGGGCCGAAACCGTCAATTTGGATCCAATCTGCCAAACTGGCCAGTACCAGATCAGTCTGTAGGAAAGTATCCTGAGCCTGCTGGGACATGGCGCGGGTCAAGTTGGTCGAGGCGACACGAGCCAACTCCAAGTCGTGACGACGGGACTGCTCCAGTTGCAGGTAAAGCAAACCACAGAGGCACAGGCACACCGCCGCAATAAACGTTACCGCCGCTTTGAGCAGGGGCAGGCGTTTCAGGGCACCGCCATGGGCATGGAACGGATCGAAAATGGGGTTAGGCAAGCGAATTCCTGAAGAGGGCAAAGCATGAGCAAATCGCTCAAAGCCCCTTATATCCGTGAGCTTATCCTACCGCTTGTGGGGCGGCAATTTGCCTGTATTGTGCAGCCGATGGGCGGCTGGAGTGGATCCAAAAACCAGCGATCACCCCCCGCAGAAATAACGCTGCCTCACCACGCTGGCGACACCCGATTTCCCCCGCCCCGGCACTGCGTCTTGCCCCTTTTGCCGCCCGGGGGCTATCTAAATTGCGTAACGCCCCATAACGTAGACCGCCCCTGACTGTTAAGCACCCGCCAACCATGAGCCAACCCACCCGAACCGTCGACGAACACCCCCTCGCCCGGCCCTCGGTCGTCAGCCTGCGTGAAGCCTTTTGGTTCTGGCTCAAACTGGGCTTTATCAGCTTCGGCGGCCCGGCGGGACAGATCTCGATCATGCATCAGGAGCTGGTGGAGCGCCGCCGCTGGATTTCCGAGCGACGCTTCCTGCATGCGCTCAATTACTGCATGTTGTTGCCCGGGCCCGAGGCCCAGCAGCTAGCGACCTACCTGGGCTGGTTGATGCACCGCAGCTGGGGCGGGGTCATTGCCGGGACGCTGTTCGTGCTGCCTTCGCTGTTCATTCTCATCACGCTGTCCTGGCTGTACGTCGCCTTCGGCGAAGTGCCGGTGGTGGCGGGAATTTTCTACGGCATCAAGCCGGCCGTGACAGCGATCGTGGTACATGCCGCCCACCGGATCGGCTCCCGCGCGCTCAAGAACAATTGGCTGTGGGCCATCGCCGCCGCGTCGTTCACCGCGATATTTGCCTTCAACGTGCCCTTCCCCCTGATCGTGCTGGGTGCGGCTGTCATCGGTTACCTGGGCGGTCGCTGGGTACCGGAAAAATTCAGCCCGGGCAGTCACGACGCCCAGCACCGGTCCTTCGGCCCGGCACTGATCGACGATGACACCCCGACCCCAGACCATGCCCGATTCAGCACGTCGCGGCTCGCCCAACTGGCGCTCATCGGTGCCGTGTTGTGGACATTGCCAATGGGGGTGCTGACGGCGGTGTTCGGCTGGGAAGGCACACTGACGCAAATGGCCTGGTTCTTCACCAAGGCCGCACTGCTGACCTTTGGTGGCGCCTACGCGGTGTTGCCCTACGTGTATCAGGGCGCCGTGGGACACTTCGGCTGGCTGACGCCGACGCAAATGATCGACGGCCTGGCCTTGGGTGAAACCACGCCCGGGCCGTTGATCATGGTGGTGGCGTTCGTCGGTTTCGTCGGCGGCTACGTGATGCAGGTATTCGGCCCCGAACAGGCCTTTCTCGCCGGCGCCGTAGCGGCCACGCTGGTGACCTGGTTTACGTTCCTGCCTTCGTTCCTGTTCATCCTGGCCGGCGGCCCGCTGGTGGAGTCGACCCACAACGCGCTGAAATTCACCGCACCGCTGACCGCGATTACCGCCGCGGTGGTCGGGGTGATACTCAACCTGGCGTGCTTCTTCGGTTACCACGTGCTCTGGCCCAACGGTTTTGCAGGCGCGCTGGACTGGCCCTCGGCAATCATCGCGATCACCGCAGCCATCGCACTGTTTCGCTACAAACGCGGAGTGATCCAGGTCTTGCTGGCCTGCGGGCTGGCCGGGCTGGCGGTGCACCTGCTGCGCTAGGCGAGGCCCTTGCTCAGATACGTCGCCGAAGCCGGGCACAACGTCTTGAATTGGGCCGTTGCGCTGATCGACGCAGGCGCCAGCGAACGATCTCGTGCCTGATAGCCGTGGGCAGTAAAGAACGCGACGGCGCTGTCGGTGAGCAAATGGAGCCGCACGACCCCTTCGCTTTTCGCAAACGCCTCGAGTGCGCCCAACACCGCCGCGCCAGTGCCTCGCCCCCGCTGGCCCTCGAGGACCACCAGCGAGCGCAGCAACCGGTCGGCACCCCTGCCCTCGATTCCACCAAACGCCACGTCGATGCCGTGTTGGTTGAAGCTGAAAAACCGTCGGCCGGAAAGCGTCAGGTCGTCCACGGGTAGACCGGCCAGGGTCAGCGCGTGGCGCAGCGATTCCAGATATTCGTTGCTCAGTTCGATCATGCGCATAGTCGCTCTGTCCTGTGCCCTAGCCTAATCATCGGGACGATCCCAAATTTGGTAACAACTCACCGGGTGAACCAAGGAGTGAAGTCCAATAGCATTGCCGACTGGTAAGCCAGTGGCGTACATTAGCGATGATTTTATTGAGACTCCAATTTTTACCCGTCGGGCTAAAGAATTGATGAATGACGACGACTTTTCAGCCCTGCAGAACATATTGGTCCGCAACCCTTCGGCTGGCGATGTAATGGAAGCCACCAGTGGGATTCGAAAGATCCGTATCGCGGCAAAGGGCCACGGCAAACGGGGCGGGGCCAGGGTCATTTATTACCACTTTGTGTCTGCTTCGCAGATCGCATTATTGATGATATATCCAAAAAACGAACAGCAAGACTTGACCGTTGATCAACGCAAAGCATTGAAAATGATCATCGAGCACTGGAGATAACCATGAGCAGATTTTTCGATGAGTTGATGGAAAGCGTGCAGCAGATGGACGAAATTATCCGAGGCGAGCGTCAGCCTTCCCGAGAGTTCATCGTCGATGCGTTACAAGTGAAGGAAATACGCAAGGCTACCGGCCTGACTCAAGCCAAGTTTGCAGCATTGATCGACGTCCAACTGGGCACGCTTCGCAACTGGGAACAAGGACGACGTGAGCCAACAGGCCCCGCGAAAGCCCTCTTGCGGGCAATTCATAATGATCCTGAACATGTGATCAACGCCTTGGCGGTTTGAAACCAAGTCAATATGAAGAGAACGCGTGGAAAGGGAGCTTGCTATCGCTCCCACCATCGCCCCATGACCCAGCGCAAATAAACCCAACACCCCATCAGCTAAGCTCAACCTATCATCACGACAGGGAATCGACATGAGCAAGGCAGACGAGCTAGCGGCCAAACTGAGGAAAACCCAGCAGACCCGCGCGGATACCGACAACTGTGCCGACCTGGCAATCGAACATTGGCCCGCCCAAGTCTACGAGTTGTACCGCCAGATCGAAACCTGGCTGGCCCCCGTATGCGAGGCCGGGCTGGACATCCGGCGCAACCCCACTCACGTATTCGAAAGCCATTCCAGCGGTTCGACCTACCACTACGCCATCGATCAATTGGTGATTGAAGGCAACCATCACCGCCTTTCATTCGATCCCATCGCCCGCTTTTCTCCGAAGGGGGATGGGTGCATCGAGGTCCATATGAAAGGGCAAGCACGCTGCATTGTGCGAACACTCGGCGAGCATGGCCAATCTCTGTGGCATCTCCAGACGCTCCGGTCGAGCGGACAACCGCAACCTGAACCGGTGCCCCTGGACGAGGACGCCTTGCTCTTGCTGATCGAGGAAGGCCTGGGGCTTTAACGCCAATGGGCGCCCCTTTAGGTTAATGCCGATCAGCTAACCGACCCGGAACCCTGCGCGGATGGCTCTGGTATGGGTTTGGCCGTGCCGAACAGGCTGACCCGCACCTGCTCATCGCCCTGTTCCTGCAACAGGATCGGCACAATGCCGCCAGGCATCACGACACTCACCGGCCCCGCCTTCACCCAACCCACCCGCCACGCCGCGCAGGCCACGGCGCTGGCGCTGGTGCCCGAGGACGCGGTGGGGCCTTCGCCTCGTTCGAATACCCGGGCAGCGATCCGCCCTTCGGCTTCGAGCCAGGCCCATTGCAGGTTCACACCCATCGCGCACGGAATTCCGGACCCACAGGGAGCGGCGTAAGCGATGCGCGTCAGGGGTTGGGACAACGCCGTAGCCCGCATCTGCGGGTTGCTCGGCAACGCCTCGGCACCCTCCACCAACGTCACGCAGTGAGGGTTACCGATGCTCACGAATTGGCTGTTGCCCCACCCTGGGTTCAACGCCTGCAGCGCGGCGACTCGACTGATATCGCGTTGGTTAAAGGTCACGTTTTCTACGTCGCGGGCGCCAACCGCTTGAGATCCGAATAACGCTTGTCCCAACTCCAGCCAAAAACCCTGCGCCCCCTCGAACCCAGCGGCCCGAACCGACGTTTGCAGAGGGGACAAGCCGTGGGGTTGGTCGTGATGAACCTGTAGCAGACAATCCCGATCGTCCGGTATCAAGCCTTGCTCCAGCAGGGCCTGGGAGAAAATCGTCAGGCCGTTGCCGCTGCGTTCGGCCAGGGTGCCGTCGGTGTTGACGATCAAAACGTCAAAGGGTGGCTCACCCTGGAACGGGCCGATCAACAGTCCGTCACTGCGATGGGCCTTGGCATCCGGCGGCGCTTCGCCCGGCGCCCAGGCGCAAAAGGCGTGCACGGCAGCCACTGCCCAGGATTGACGCGTTTGTGCGGCCCGGGCCGCCGAGTGCGGTAGGTCCACACCGCGGGCACGGACCTGCTGTGGAGAAACGACCGCATAAATATTGCCGCGCGCATCATAAAACTGCGTCATGGACCAAACCCCGGAATCAGCCAGCAGGGCCGGTACTTTATGCTGGCAACGGTTCCGGGAGCAAAGCTTGCTCGCGCGCCCCGCACTTGTGTCGGCACCTTGGGGTCGCGGTGCGGTCAGTGGATATGCAAGCATAGGCCCCTGCCCCGCATCACCGCACCGCGAGAAAACCAAGGACGTTTCATGACTGCCATTACGCCCCCGCCCACCTTTATTCCCGGACGCCTGGAACAGATGTCCACCCGCATCGCGTATCTCATCGCTGGCATCGGCATCGCCGCCTGGGCACCGCTGGTGCCTTACGCCAAGGTGCGGGCGAACCTGGATGAAGGCACCCTCGGGTTGCTGTTGTTGTGCCTCGGCGTGGGCTCGATCCTGGCGATGCCGATTTCCGGCGCCCTTGCCGCGCGATTCGGCTGCCGTCGGGTGCTCAGCGGCGGCACGATCCTGATCTGCCTGGCGTTGCCGCTGCTGGCGACGATGACGTCCCTGCCCTGGCTGGTGGCCGCCCTGTTCTTGTTTGGCGCCGGGCTCGGCACCGTGGACTCGACCGTGAACCTGCAGGCGGTGATCGTCGAGCGCGCCAGTGGCAAGACCATGATGTCGGGCTTCCACGGCATGTTCAGCCTCGGCGGGATCATTGGCGCAGCCGGTGTGAGCGCCTTGCTCGGCCTGGGGCTTTCGCCGCTGGGGGCGACACTGGTGGTCAACGGGGTGCTGCTGGTGGCGTTGTTCAAGGCCGCGCCGCACCTGCTGCCCTACGGCAGTGAAAGCTCAGGACCGGCGTTTGCCATTCCCCATGGCGTGGTGCTGTTTATCGGCATCCTGTGTTTCATCGTATTCCTGGCCGAAGGTGCGGTGCTGGACTGGAGCGCCGTGTTTCTGACCACCGAGCGTGCGGTGGAGACCGCCTATGCCGGTCTGGGTTATGCCGCGTTCGCATTGACCATGACCGTCGGCCGCCTGACGGGCGATTCGGTGGTGCATCGCTTGGGCGCCCGGCGCGTGATCATTTATGGCGGTGCGATCGCTGCGGCCGGGTTCCTGCTGGCGACCTTGGCACCGATGTGGCAAGCGGCGTTGCTGGGGTATGCGTTGGTGGGGGCCGGGTGTTCGAACATCGTGCCGGTGTTGTACACCGCCGTCGGCAAACAGACCCTGATGCCTGAAGCGATCGCCGTACCGGCCATCACCACCATCGGCTATGCCGGCATCCTCGCCGGCCCGGCGCTGATCGGGTTTGTTGCCCATGGCAGCAGTCTGAGCTTTGCGTTTGGGTTGATTGCGCTGTCGCTGGTGGCGGTGGCCGTCAGCGGGAAAGTGTTGAAGGTTTGATGCCTCCGGGGAGCCTTGGCAAGTAAACCTGTGGCGAGGGAGCTTGCTCCCGTTCGGCTGCGAAGCAGTCGTAAACCAGTGGATGCGGTGTGCCTGAGGCGCCGCATTCAGCAGGTTTTGGGGTCGCTTCGCGCCCCAGCGGGAGCAAGCTCCCTCGCCACAGGATTGTATTTCAGCCCCTGGCATTGTGTTCCAAGCCATAGGGCCTGGTCCTCGATCAGAACCCCACACTCGCCTGCACAAAGAACGTCCGCGGTGCGCCGGCGTAGATGCCCGAGTTGTTGTCGCTGGAGCGGGTGTAGTACTGATGGTCGAACAGGTTTTTCACCCCGGCGCCGACTTTCAGGTTCGACAACTGCGCACCGAAGTCATAGCCGGCGCGCACGTTCCAGAGCACGTAGCCGGGCATGTCGCCAAACTGCCCGTCGGCGCTGCCGTCAGTGATGTAGTCGCCGCTGAAGCTGCCATCGGCGTTCACGTTGTTGCCCGGTGAACGCTGCTTGGACTGGGCAAAGGCATCGAGGTTGTAGGTCCAGCGGTTGATCTCATAGCGCAGGCCCAGATTGGCCACCTGACGGGAATAGAACGGCAGGTCGCGGCCCTTGAAGCTGGGGATTTCACCTTCGTAGGTCGCCCGGGTGTAGGTGAAACCGGCATTGGCGCTCAAGCCTTCGAGGCGCGGGTCCAGCGCGGCCAGGTCGTAGTGCACCGAGGCTTCCAGGCCCTGGTGCTGGGTGGCGCCCATGTTGGTCCAGCCCACATCGTTGCTGATGTATTGCAACTCATCATCGAAGTCGATGTAGAACAGCGTCACTTCCCCGCCCCACACGTCATCGTTGTAGCGCGTACCGATCTCGTAGGTCTTGGCCTTTTCCGGGCTCAGGCCGTTGGCGGTGTTGTTGCCGTCGCCGCCCTGGCCCAGTTGGAAATATTGCAGGCTGCCAAACGAGGTCTCGTAGTTGGCGAACAGCTTCCAGGCGTCGGACAGGTGATACATCACGCTCAGTGCCGGCAGCGGTTCGTTGCTGTCGATGCTGCGGCGTTTCTCCTGCACCGGACGGCCGGCGGTATCGAGCACCGGGCGGTCGTGCCATTGGGTGCTGATGCGCTCAAAGCGGATGCCCGGGGTGATGGTCCATTTGCCGATGTCGATCTTGTCATCGAGGTAGACCGCGTGGGCTTCAGTGCCGCCGGTACGGTCCTGGTAGACGTGACCGTCGGACCCTGGACGCACCACCGGCTGGTTATCCCGCAACGCCAGGCGACTGGCCTCCTCGTGCATGCCTTCCTTGAGGTAGCGATAACCGACGCTGGCCTCCTGGGTGGTGGAGCCCAGGTCGAACACATGGGATACCCGCGGCTCGATGCCGAAGGTGTAATAGGTGCGCGGGTAGGACGCCAGGTTGCGCTGGTCCCGGGAGGCGATGGTGCTGCCACGGTAGCTGTCGGAGTAGTAGGTCAGCACTTCGGCCTGGGTGCGGTCGTCGATCTGTCGCAACCACTTGAACGACACGTCCTTGCGCCGGCCACTGAAGTTGTCCCAATCGCGGTCGGACTGGTACGGGTCGGCGTCGTATTGCTTCTGGGTCAGGCCACCGGGCATGTCGGCCTTGGCGTCGTAGTAATGGAAGTTCAGCGAGAAATCGTCTACCTCGGTGGGCGCCCAATGGGTCTTGAGGATGACGTCGTCGATGTCATTGCCATTGTTGCTCTGGCGATAGCCGTTGCCGTTCACGCCGGAATACAGCAGCGCGACGCCCAGGCCATTGTCCGCCGTGCCACCGAGGAAGGCCGTGTCGATGTGTTTCCAGCCGCCGCGCTGGGAGGTTTCCAGGGTGGTGCCGATTTCACCGGTGGCTTTTTCCGGAATCGCGCGGGTCACGAAATTGATCACGCCGCCGACGTTCTGCGGCCCATAGCGCACGGAACCGGCGCCGCGCACCACGTCGATGCTGTCCAGGTTGCCCGAGGAAATCGGTGCCATGGACAGTTGCGGCTGGCCGTAGGGGGCGAATGCCGCCGGAACGCCGTCGATCAGCACCGTGGAGCGTGGTGACAAACGCGAGGTCAGGCCACGCACGCCGACGTTCAGGGAGATGTCGCTGCCGCCAGTGCCGTTGGCGTCCTGCACCTGCACCCCCGGCACCCGCCGCAGCACATCACGGACGTTCATGGCGCCCTGCTCCACCATCGCTTCGCGGCGGATCACCGTCCGCGCGCCGGGGTGGTTCTGCACCACTTCGGCGTTGGCATCGCCGAGCCAGTCGCCGACCACCTGGATTTCAGTCGCCCCCAGCTCCAGCGGGCCAGCGTCGGATACCGGCGACGGTGGCAACACCGTCACTGAACCGTCATTGATCTGGTATTGCAGGCCGCTGCCCTGCAACAGTTGGCGCAAGGCCGCTTCCGGGGACAGGTTGCCGTCCACCGCCGGGGCTTGCTTGCCGGCCACCAGCTCGGGGTTGAAGAACACCTGCAACGAAGTCTGCTGGCCGAGTTGGCTCAGGGCCTGGCCCAGCGGCTGCGCCTGGATATGAATGTTGCTGGCCTGATCGGCGAACGCCTGGGGCAGCGCGGCGCTGACGGCCAGGGTCAAAGCCAGCGGCAGCCAGCGCGAAGAGGTGCGGTTGTGGTTTTGGGCGGAGGTTTTCACGTCGAACCTTGTCCTGTCGAATCGCAAGAATACGCGTCTGTTAATGCAAACCAGTTGCAGTTGGACAAGAAGACGAAGAACTCGAAAAAAACCTGAATCTATCGCGCAATTATTTCCTGGCTGCCGTCTTCCAGGGTCCGCACGGCCACCGGCAGGATGTTTGGCAGCGCCTTGAGCAGCGCCTCGGGATCATCGGAGCGGAACACGCTGGTCAGGCGTAGATTGCCCACCGCCGCGCTGCCGACCCGCAAGGGCTCGGCCCGGTAGCGGGAAACCTCCTCGGCCACTTCACTCAACGGCGCGTTGTTGAACACCAGTTTGCCGCTGCGCCAGGCAGTCAGCGCATCGGCGTTGATCGCGTAAGGCGCGGCGACCTTGCCCTGGGCATCGATCTGGGTGCCCAGGCCCGCCGTCACGCTGACGACCTGCGCCCGTGGCGCATCCCGTCCCAGGACCTTGACGCTGCCCTGCTCCACCGCCACCCGGGTGGTGTCAGCATCGCGACGCACGTCGAAGCGCGTCCCGGTCACCGTCACCTGGCCATTACCCGCTTCGACGGTGAATGGCCGGCCAGCGTCATGCTCGACACTGAACAAGGCCTCGCCTTCGAGCAGTTCCACCCGCCGCTGATGGTGAGCGAATTGAACACGTATCCGGCTACGGCTGTTGAGGTCGATCATCGAACCGTCCGGCAAGGCGAGGTGCCGACGCTCGCCGAAGGCGGTGGCAAATTCGCCGCTGTAATCGGTGGAAGAACTCAAGCCGCTGAACAAACCCAACCCGACCGCCACCGCGAACAGCCCGGCGGCGACCGCGTAGCGCAGCAGCGGCCGACGCTTGGGACGTTCCGCAGGCCGCTCGCACAATGCTTGCAGGCGTTCCCGGGGCAGCAGGTCCGTGGCACTCCAGATCCCTTGCAGCAATTGAATTTCGTCGCGGTGGTTGGGGTGTTCGTCGAGCCAGGTATCGAAACCCTGGCGCTCCTCGACACTCATGGCGGGCGCTTGCAGGCGCACGAACCATTGCGCCGCCTCGTCGCGAACCCTGTTCTGCCCGCACGGGCATTCACGGCTATCCATCATGGAAGGTCCTGTGGCTCAGGTGGAAGATGACGACGGATCATTGGCCGGGCCCGTCCAGGCGGTCGCGCAGATGCCGCAGGGTGCGGATCATATATTTTTCCACCATGTTTTTTGACAGGCCCAGCCGCTCGGCGATTTCCGCCTGGGTCAGGCCTTCGATCTTCTGCCAGACAAACACCGTACGGCAGTTGGCCGGCAGCTCGGCAAGCGCTCGCTCGATGGAGTCTGCCAGCTGGATCGCGTGCATGTAGTGCTCCGGGTCGCCCGACAGCGACTGGCTATGGTCGACGGCTGCCTCCTCCATGGCCCCCCGTCGATCTTCGCGCCGATAGCCATCCACTGCAATGTTGCGCGCCGTCTGGTGCAAATAGGCCCGCGGCTGCTCGACCCCGGCCGAATCGGACTCAAGCACCCGCACAAAGGTGTCGTGGGCCAGGTCCTCGGCCTGCTGGCGATTGCGCAAGCGACGGGTCCAGGTGCCGATCAACTCTTCGTAATGCTCGAAAAAGCCGGGTCTGCGGGGCAGCTTGGGGGTCATCGCGGCGCGCTGTGGAAACGGGGTACGGATAGTAATGCTTCCCATTAAGGCGAAGCAAACCTATTGCGGTACCTGTCGTCCGAAGCTTTCAGATTGAGAATGTCCTGTGGGAGCGAGCTTGCTCGCGATGGCGGTATATCAGGCACCCTCACTGTTGAAGGTCAGTCCGCTATCGCGAGCAAGCTCGCTCCCACAGGGTGTGGTGTTTCTATTGAGGACGGCAGGACACATGCCCTGTCCGTATAGAGGGGGGTGGCAATATTAAGCCTCAGGCATCTTGCGAAAGCCCACCGCCAGGCGATTCCAGCCATTGATGGCGTTGATCGCCACCGTCAGGTCGACCATTTCCTTGGGGGTGAAATGCTGGTTCAGCAGTTCGTAGTCGGCATCCGGCGCGTGGGTCTCACTCAGGCGGGTCAGGGCTTCGGTCCAGGCCAGTGCGGCGCGTTCGCGCGGGGTGAAGAACGGTGCTTCGCGCCAGGCGGTCACGGCGTACAGGCGACGTTCGGTCTCGCCGTCCTTGCGGGCATCGGCGGTGTGCATGTCGATGCAGAAGGCGCAGCCGTTGATTTGCGAGGAACGCAGCTTGACCAGCTCCAGCAGGGACTTTTCCAGGCCCAGCTTCGAGACAGTGGTTTCGAACGTCAGCATGGCTTTGAGGGCGTCGGGGGAAGCGGTGTAGAAGTCGATACGCGGTTGCATGATGAACTCCAGAACAATGGGGTGTGGTGCTACGTTAGCGTTGCGCTGGCGCAGTACAAATAGCCAATTGTTGGGAAGTTCGGGTGGCCAATGGCGGCGCAAGACGTGACCGGGTATTGGCCTTTTCAAGGGAGTCCAACCCTACGGGCTGTTGTGGCGAGGGAGCTTGCTCCCGCTCGGCTGCGAAGCAGTCGTAACCCAGCCGATGCGGTCTGCCTGGAAAACGGCGTCAGGCCATTTTGGGGCGGCTGCGCCACCCAGCGGGAGCAAGCTCCCTCGCCACAGGGTGGACACTTCAAGAGAGGGTTCAGGCCCGGCTGCGCAGCCATTGCAAAAAGCGCTTCTTGGCGACGGGCTTGGGCAGCTCGCGGGTCAGGTTCTGGGCGAGGTGCATGCGTACGTCCAGCAGGTTTTTCATGGCGTCGTTGATGTCGTGACGAGCGTCGAGGCAAGGTTTGAGGTAACTCTTCTCGATGCGATAAAGGGTGCAGAACGTCTTGGCCGAAAAATTGGCCAATGCTGCCTGGTCGGAAATGATGCCGGCTTCGCCGATCACCTCCCCCGGCCCCATCCTCCCGCCTTCCAATACCTGGCCGTTATGCAGCAGGGTCACACTGACCACGCCGGATTCAATGATGAACAAATGATCGCTGACTTCCCCCGCCGGCAAAATCATGTCGCCGGCCCGGAACGTCTGCAGGGTCATGTTCTGGCTGAACGTGTCTTTCTCATCCTGGCGCAAGGTGGAAAAGATGTTCGAGCTTTCCAGCAACGCCCGGGGCCGCGACGCATCCTTGGCCGTGGCGCTTTCACTGTTGGACAACAGGCTCACGCCCGATGCCTGCAAATGCCGGAACGCCAGGTCGAACAGCTGGTTGCGCACCTCGCGCTTCTGGGCCCTGGAGACGACGAACCCGCTGATCTCGTATTCCGCACCGTCACTGCTGCTGCTTTTGAGCGTCACGCAGGGTGCCGGGTTGGCGAGCAGGGTCCGACAGCCGATCATGGCCCGCTCCAGCGCGTCGATCACGGTTTGTGGCCGCGCGTGGGGGCTGACCTGGACGCTGATGGACAACCCATGGACATCGCTGGGTCGGCTGAAGTTGATGACCTTGGCCTTGGCCGCGAGTGAGTTGGGGATCACCGCCATGCTGCCCTGGGCGGTCTGCAACCGCGTGGCCCGCCAGTCAATGTCGGTGACCCGGCCTTCGGTGCCGTCGATGGAGATCCAGTCATCAAGCTGATAAGGCTTGGTGGTGTTGAGCACGATCCCGGAGAACACGTCGCTGAGGGTGCTCTGCAAAGCCAGGCCGACGATGATCGCCATCGCCCCAGACGTCGCCAGCACACCCTTGACCGGGAGGTCCAGCACATAGGCCAGCGCCGCGATGACGGCGATCAGGAAAATCACCGCGCCGAGCAAATCCTGCAACAAGCGCCCGGTGTGACCGACCCGCTGCATCATCACCGCACCCATCATCACCGTCAGGGTTCGCGCGGCGAGCAGCCACCAGGCGATTTGCAACCCGGTGGCCGCCAGGTGCCGTGGCACATCGTCGACCCACTGCGCCGGTTCCATGGGGTTGAGGCCTTCGTTGAACAGCAACATGCTGAACAAGGAGAAAATCACCAGCCGCGCGCCGATTTTCCAATAGGTCCGATCCGCACTGACCAGTCGCCACATCAGTATGTCGAGCACCAGCAGCGCCAAGGCACAGAGCAACGGGTGGTCGGAGATCAGAGACAGCATTGGACAGCTCCAGAAAGATCATTTGGGCCGAAGATTGGCACAGATTGAACGCCCTGTAGAGATCACCGCAGAGCCTTTGTGGGAGCGGGCTTGCTCGCGAAAGCGGTGGGTCAGTCACTTCCAGGTTGGATGTGCCGACGTCTTCGCGGGCAAGCCCGCTCCCACAGTGGATCCGCTTTGTCCGTTACTTAGCCTTCAGCTCGGGGCATCAATCGTCCATCTGGCCGAAGCGTCCGGAGTGGAAATCGTTGAAGGCCTGGTGGATTTCCTGTTCGCTGTTCATCACGAACGGACCATGGCCGACGATGGGTTCGTCGATGGGCTCGCCACTGAGCAACAGCACCACCGCATCGTTATTGGCTTGCAGGCTCAACTGGTCGCCGACCCGATCGAACAGCGCGAGTTGGCCGGCCTCGACCCGTTCGCGGTCATTGACCTGGACCGAGCCATGCAGCACCACCAGGGCGGTGTTGTGACCGTCATGCAGATCAAGGGTCAGGCTTTTCCCGGCATTCAGGCGGATGTCCCAGACGTCGATGGGGGTGAAGGTCTTCGCGGGCCCTTGATGCCCCTCGAAGCGCCCGGCAATCAGGCGCAGGCTGCCGGCATCGTCCTTCAGCGCAATGTTCGGAATGTCGCCCTTGAGGAGTGTCTGGTAACCGGCCGGAGCCATTTTGTCCTTGGCGGGCAGGTTGACCCACAGCTGGACCATCTCCATGAACCCGCCTTGGCGAGCGAAGGCTTCGGAGTGAAACTCTTCGTGGATGATCCCGGATGCGGCGGTCATCCATTGCACGTCGCCAGGGCCGATCTTGCCGCCGCTGCCGGTGGAGTCGCGGTGTTCAAGTTCGCCCTGGTAGACGATGGTCACGGTTTCAAAACCGCGATGCGGGTGTTGGCCAACGCCGCGACGCTCGGTGGTGGGTGTGAATTCGCTTGGGGCCGCGTGGTCCAGCAGCAGGAACGGGCTGATGTGCTTGCCCAGGTTGTCGTAGGAAAACAGCGTGCGAACCGGGAAGCCGTCGCCGACCCAATGGGGCCGTGGGCTGGTGTAGAGGCCGATGATGTTCTTCATGCTGTGTCTCCAAATCAGGTACTGCAATTCAATGGACACAGGATAAAACCGCCACCTTTGAAGCACTAGACTGCAAAAACCGGCCATAGCGTTCTATCTGGAGAACAGTCAAATAGCACTGTGGGAGCGAGCTTGCTCGCGATAGCGGTGTATCAGCCGACGATGCATCGATAGGCGGACCGCTATCGCGAGCAAGCTCGCTCCCACAGGTTCAGGTGTTACACCCTCACAGGTGATTGCGCTTGGCGAACTCCGACAGGCCCACCAAGGATCGCAAGCCGAGCTTTTCCAACAGCCGAGTCTTGTAGGTGCTGACGGTCTTTGGACTCAGGAACAGGTTCTCGGCAATGTCCTTGCCGCGCATGCCCATGGACAGCATGCGCAGAATGGATAACTCGCGGGTGGACAGGCTTTCCAGTGACTGCTGTTCGGTGCGCTGCTGAAAATCCAGCCTGACCGACACTTGAGGAAAATAGGCATAACCGGACTTTAGCGCATGAATGGCCTTGGTCAGCTCTTGCAGATCGCTTTTCTTGGTCACGAACCCCCTGGCCCCGGCCGAGATGCAACGATTACAGAAGTGCTGCGCATCCTGGGCAGTGAACACCAGCACATTGCACTCAGGAAACTGGGCCATGATCCAGACCAGCAGGTCCAGGCCATCGAAACCGTTCATCACCAGGTCCAGGATCACCAGGTCTGGCATCCCGTCCTTGATGAGGCGCCTGGCATCGACCACGCCGCTGGCATCCCTGATGCGGGTGAACCCCTCGTTCTGGCAGATGAGCCGCAAGGCCCCGCGTATGACAGGGTGGTCATCCACGATCAACACGTCTTTCAAGGCAGTCCCCCAAGGTCAATACAAACGGCGCCGGTGCCATGACTGCACCGGACTCTTGCACAATCGCCAAGCCATGCCACCTGTCAGATCCGACAGTGCGGACCAACGGTCTGCCTCAACCTGAACCGCCCTGTCGCAGGCCATGGTCCCAAGCTGGCAGCGACTCGCTGACCTGACGATCGATCCGCGCCATCAGGTCCCGCAGCGCGGCGAGATCAGGCAGCGGGGCCTGGCTCAAGTGCATGCTCGATCGACGCGCGACAGGTGCTGACGACTGACTGACCTGCTGAACGTTGTAGATCATCCCGTGACAAACCTGTGGGTTGTAGATAACAAAATCGTGCAGGTTCAGCGCCCCGCTCGCCAACCCGGCGTTGACGACCACCAGGTCGAACGGCTCGCTGCCGTACTCCACCAGCGTCAGCAACTCCTGCAGATTGCTCACCGGGACAATTCGGAAATAGCCCTGTTGATTGAACAAGCGCTCCAGCACGATTCGATGAGTATGTTGTGGGTCGGCAATCAGGATACGTAGTGCTTTGTTCGGCATGGCAGGCATTCCAATAGCGACGCGCCAGGTATGAACCGGCTTATGAACGTTATTAAGGGGCGTCAGGCTAGAGGAAGCTTTTGAGAGGCGCTGTAGGACTAGTCCTAAAATGAAGCCAGACGCAGCCCTTGCGGCGAGAAGACTTATTCCCTCGCCCCAGGGATCTCCAGTTGTTCAGCCAGTTGTTCCATCGCCTGGTGCAGGTCGTCGACCGCTTGGGCGAGCAACGTCCTGTCGGACGCTCGGCAAGCGTTTTCCAGCGCCTCGCAGGCGGCGATCAGGCGTTGCGCCTGGATGATCCGCGCCCCGCCCTTGATCCGATGCGCCAGGTCCGCCAAACCCGGCAGGTCTTGTTGGGCGGACAAGTGCAACAGCCGCGCGGCATCTTCGGCATTGCTGCTAACCAGTTCCTTCAGCAATTGCTGGATGGCAGTCGAGTCGTTGCCCGCCAGTTGTGCCAGGCTGGTCAAGTCGAAAGGGTCGGCGGACGGAGCCGCCTCGGCATCCGGCATGACCGAAGCCAGGCGCGCATTGAGGTCCCTGAGGCTGATGGGCTTAAACAGGCAATCGTCCATCCCGGCTTCGACGCAGCGGTCCTTTTCCTCGGGTTGGGCGTTGGCGGTGAATCCCAGGATGACCGTAGAAGCCAGGCCTCGAGCTTGCTCCTCGTCGCGAATGGCGCGGGCCAGTTCGTAGCCGTTCATCATCGGCATGTTGCAGTCGGTGATGACCACATCAAAGTGTTCGCTGCGCCAGGCGCGCAAACCTTGGGCGCCGTCCGGCGCATCCTGGACCCGATGCCCCAGATAGCTCAGTTGCTGGGACAGCAGCAAGCGGTTGGCCGGGTAATCGTCGACCACCAGAATGTTCAGCGTCCGTCCCGGCTCCAGCGTCTCGACCTCGGCAGGCGGCGCTGCCGGCAGGGCATCGAGCACGGGCAGGCTCAGCCGGACCTCGACCTGCGTGCCCTCCCCCGGCACGCTGCTCAGCGTCAGGCTGCCGCCCATCATTTCACACAAGGTGCGGCTGATCACCAGCCCCAGCCCGGAGGCGCTGCGGGCCGACTGGGCGCTATGGCTGGCCTGGGTAAAGGGGCTGAACAAACGTCGCTGGTCCTCCACCGAAATACCGCAGCCGGTGTCCTCGACCCGCAGGCAGATGCCCAGGCGCCCGTCATCGCGCCCCGCTTCGGCGCGCACACTCAGGCGCACCTCGCCCTGCTCGGTGAACTTGATGGCGTTGCTCAACAGGTTCGACACCACCTGCTTGAAGCGCAACGGGTCGATCAATACGTCACGGTTGATCGCTGCCTCCAGGTCCAGTGGCAGGCGCAGGTGTTTCTGCCACGCCAGGCCTTCGAAAATCCGCGCCACCGACTCGATCAGCTCCCGCAGGTTGGCGCGCTCCGGCGCCAGGGATAATTTGCCTGACTCGATGCGGGCGATGTCGAGGATGTCGCCGATCAACTCCAGCATGCCCCGGGCAGCCCCCGAAGCGACTTCGATGGCAAACCGGTCCACGACGCCCTGGTCGGCCTTTTTCATGGCCAGCTCCAGCATGCCGATCACCGCATTCATCGGCGTGCGGATTTCATGGCTCATGGTCGCCACGAACGTGGTCTTGGCCCGATTGGCGTCGTCGGCGCGTTCCTTGGCCACACGCAACTGCTCCAGCAGGCGCCGCAGGTAGGCGACCCATCCAAATGCCAGCAGCAACAGCAGCGCGGCGATAGCAAACCCTTGGACGATGGTGGTGCGGTTACGCAGCCAGTAGCTGTCGTCGATCACCACTTCACTGCGCCAGCGGTTGGTCAGCTCGTCCATTTCTTCGGGGGAGATACTCAGCAGCGCCTTGTCCAGAATCGAATGCAGCTCCGGTGAACCCTGGCTGGTCGCCAGGGCAATACGCGCCGGCAAGGTGCCCACGGTGCTGGTGATTTGCAGTGTGTCGCGGTATTGGCGGGAGATCATGTAGCGGGCGCTGATCAGCGAATTGACGGCGCCGTCCACCGTGCCGGCGGCGAGCATGGCCATGGCCTCGGGCACGTTTTCCGCCGGGACGAGGCTTACCCCGGGAAACGCCTCCAGCAGGTATTCATGCAAGACATTGCCACGCACCAGCGCCAACCGCTTGCCATCCATCTGATCCAGCGTCAGCGGGGCCTTGGCCTTGAGCGACGTCACCAGCACGTAGGGGTTGGTCAGGTACGGCCGGGTGAAGCGCAACGCGTCCTTGTCCTCGAGCTCCGTGCTGGTGGTGATAGCCGCCAGCACGTCGGCCTTGCCACTCTTGACCTGCTCGATCAGGTCGGGGACCGAGTGACTGCGCTGGATATCGAACTTCAACCCGGTGCGCAAGCTGATCCTCGCCAGCACATCGGCGCTGATGCCGCGCAGATGGCCTTGCTCATCGAAGAACGTCAGCGGCAGGAAGTTTTCGTTGATGGCCACCTTGATCCGCGGATGAGCATCCAGCCAGCGCTGCTCCTTGACGCTGAAATGCAGCGCTTGCTGACCCGGCATGCTCGCGCCCCCAGCGCTCCAGCGGCGCAGGATGTTCATGCGCTCGCCGGCCGGAATGGCTTGCAGTGCGGCGTTGACGACGCGCAACACACGCCCATTGTCGCGACTGACCGCAAAGGCGAACGGCTGCACTTCCATGCGCGAAAAATCCGCCAGCTGGACGTTGTTCAGGTAGTTCTTGCTGATCAGGTAATTGGCGCTGATCGAGTCTCCTAGATAGACGTCGGCCTGGCCGAACGCCACGGCGCCAATGGCGCTCAAGGTCGAGGGGTACAACTGCAGGGAAGCCTCGGGGTAGAACGCCTCGACCGTGTCCGGCGGCAAGTAGTGGTAAAGCATGGCGATACGCTTGTTCGCCAGGTCCGCAGGCAAATCCTGGCTGTCATCGATACGAGCCACGAGGGTGGGCAGGTCATCGGCGTAGGCCTGGGACATCGCCAGGACCGGGTCGCTGGCCTCGAAGCCGTTGGCGGTGCCGAGCAAGTCGATCTCACCGCTGCGCAGGGCCTGGAGCGATTCAGCACGGGACGGATAGCGCAGCACCTGCACCTCGACGTGCAAGAGTTGCCCGAGCAATTGCGCGAAATCGGCGGTCAGGCCTTCATAGTCGCGGCCATTGCCGGTGATGCTGAAAGGCGCATAGTCCGGGGCCGAGGCGCCCAGCAATAACCGGCCTTTTTGCCGCAGCCAGGCCTGGTCGGCCGCGTCCAGGGACACCGAATAGTCGTTCACATTGGAGCGCCCGAGCACCTGCAGCGTCCCGGGTGCCGCGCCAACCCGTGGCATCACACTCAATGAGCCCAGCAACAGCACCACCAGGCCTGTGCGTCGAAGCAGCATCATCTGGATCAGGTTGTTTCGCTTGGCGTAGTCGGCCCGGTACACCCGCGACTTCACAATCAGTCAGGGGGACCGGCTGATGGGTTCAGACTGCCAAAACGAGGGAACAGCGAACCGTCTAGGCGCCCTGCAAAAATGCACAGGGCGCGAAATGAGTGTAGGAAACTTCTGAAGAATTTCCTGCGGGTGACCTGATGCAGGTCAGTTCAGGGTTCAGACCTGTGGGAGCGGGCTTGCTCGCGAAGGCGGTGGGTCAGTTACATTGATGTCGACTGTCCCACCGCATTCGCGAGCAAGCCCGCTCCCACAGGGTTTGTGCATTGACTGATAAGTCGCGCAGCGCTGGCCTACACGGCGGCGAGCAACAGATCGCGCACCGGACGCGCCTGGCCGCGATTTTTCCCGTGCTCGTAGAGCGAGCCGGCGATTTCATCGGCGCGCACCGGCAGGATCGACAGCAGGGTATCGCTCAGGCCATGGCTGGCCTGGCAGAAGCCCTGCATGTAGATCGCCGCCTTGCAGCGCTCGTCGGTGATCAGTTTGTAGTTGCGATCCACCTCGAAATCTCCCAGGTACTGCGCCAGCGGCTCCAGCAGGGTGCGGTGCATCTGCCGTTCATAACCGGTGGCCAGCACCACCGCGTCGTAGCGGCGCACAGTCAGCTCGCCAGTGGCGTTGTTGCGCATCGCCAGCTCCACGCCGCCGTCAGTGGCCGTGGCTTTCTCCACCGTGGTGAGGGTACGGAACGCATGGCGAGCGATGCCCGAGACCTTTTGCCGATAGAAAATCCCGTAGATGCGTTCGATCAAGTCGATGTCCACCACCGAATAGTTGGTGTTGTGGTACTCGTTGACCAGGCGCTCGCGCTCGCTGTGGGGTTGCTGGAACACCAGGTCGGTGAATTCCGGCGAGAACACTTCGTTGACGAACGGGCTGTCGTCCGCCGGCTTGAGGGCCGAACCCCGCAGGATCATGTCGACCTGCACCGACGGGAAGCTGTCGTTGAGGTCGATGAAGGCCTCCGCCGCGCTCTGTCCGCCGCCGATGATCGCGATGCTCATCGGTTGGCCGTTCACGCACGGCTGGGTCGCCATGCGCTCCAGGTACTGGGAATGGTGGAACACCCGGCCGTCATCCTTGAAGGCCTTGAACGCCTCGGGAATCCGCGGCGTACCACCGGCACTGACCACCACCGAACGGGTGGTCCGCACGAACTCTTCGCCCTGGCGGCCGCGGGAAATCACCCGCAGGGCTTCGACCTGCTGGTTGTGCAGCAGCGGTTCGATGCGCAGCACTTCTTCACCGTAGCGGCTCTGTTCGGCGAACTGCGCGGCCACCCAGCGCAGGTAGTCGTTGTACTCCATGCGGCACGGGTAGAAGGTGCCAAGGTTGATGAAGTCCACCAGGCGGCCATGGTGCTTGAGGTAATTGACGAACGAATAAGGACTGGTGGGGTTGCGCAGGGTCACCAGGTCCTTGAGGAAGGAGATCTGCAACTCGCTCTGGGTCACCAGGGTGTTGCCGTGCCAGCGGTAATCGGCCTGTTTGTCGAGGAACAGCACATCCAGTTCGCCCTGGACCGGGGCCCGCTCCTGCAGCGCGATGGCCAGCGCCAGGTTCGAGGGGCCGAAGCCGATACCGATCAAGTCGTGAACGGTGGGCGATGCAATTGCCTGTGTCATGTCCAGTGTCCTCTGGAGAAGCCCTCAACAGGGCACAAAAAGCCTGGGGGACCTGACCAGCGTTTGTGCGGCCGGCAAGTCGTCTGTTGAGAGAAACGAGGACAATGAAAAAAAATTTACCGCGATGCGACCGCCGTCGACGGATTAATGCGCGTCCCACTGTCGTACACGAATGCGACAGTGCTTCATGGCGTTGACGATGTGCTTCTCCACCAGCGCCCGGGAAATACCCAGGCGCTCGGCGATTTGCGGATGGGACAGGCCTTCGAGCTTGCGCAGCAGGAAGCTCTCGCGGCACAGCGGCGGCAGCTCGGCCAGGGCACGCTGCAGCATGTCCAGGCGCTGGCCATGGTCGAGGCTGGTGTGGGGCGACGGCGTGAAGAAGCGCTCTTCGCTGTCCAGCACATCCAGGGATTCGACCTGGCGCAAGGTATTGCGCCGATGACCGTCGATCACCAGGTTCAACGCGGTGCGGTACAGGAAGGCCCGGGGTTGTTCGATGGGGGTGTCACTGGCGCGCTCCAGCACCCGCACATAGGCGTCATGCACCACATCCTCGGCCGCCTGGCGGTTGCCTAGCCTGGCGTTCAGGAAACACACCAGCTCGCGATAGTAGTTTTCCAACATGACTCCCGTGCGCATGGCTGCGACAGCTATCCCTGTGCCCATTCGGCATGCCTGGGTAGGCAATGGCACGATAGTGGCAAATTCAATGGCGTAATTTATAGTAATTCTCATATAGATTTAAAGCTTTCGTTTGTATCGGGGGTGATTCGTTCAGTTGACGAGGCGCTGGCCCCAGGCTTTTGTGGCGAGGGAGCTTGCTCCCGCTGGGGCGCGAAGCGGCCCTGAAACCTGAATCTCGGATCCGTCAGGTTAAGGAAGCGTCTGTTTCGGGCCTGCTGCGCAGTCCAGCGGGAGCAAGCTCCCTCGCCACAGGGGTCGGTGACGCTTCAACTGATTTTTCCAACCTGCTACCAAGTGTTTCACACAGTAAATTCCCGCCCCAAGCGCTCGTTTACCAGAACAGCCCCCCGTCCCTGTCCTGCCAGCGACGGGCCCGATACCTCCGGCCGGAACCCTGCATGAAACGTCCCCGCCCTACCCGACGCGCCTGGTTTTTAACCTTGGCCCTGCTTCCGGCCGTGGCCTTCGCCGCCTGGCAAGCGGTTGCACCGAATCGCGAGCCCTTGGCAACGGCGCCTGTCACCCGTGGCGATATCGAAAACAGCGTCACCGCCCTGGGCACTTTGCAACCGCGTCGCTACGTGGACGTCGGCGCCCAAGCCTCCGGGCAAATCCAGAAGATTCATGTAGAAGCCGGCGACGAGGTGCGTGAAGGCCAGTTGCTGGTTGAAATCGACCCTTCCACACAAAAGGCCCGGCTGGACGCCGGACGCTTCTCGATTGAAAACCTCAAGGCCCAGCTTCAGGAACAGCGCGCCCAACACGACCTGGCCCGGCAAAAATTCCGCCGTCAGCAACAACTCAAGGCCGGCGGCGCCACCCGCGAGGAAGACGTGCAGACCGCCCAGGCCGAAGTGCGGGCGACCCAGGCGCGGATCGACATGTTCCAGGCCCAGATCCGTCAGGCCCAGGCGAGTTTGCGCAGTGACGAGGCCGAGCTGGGCTACACGCGGATCTATGCGCCCATGAGCGGCACCGTGGTCGCCGTCGGCGCGCGGGAAGGCCAGACCCTCAACGCCCAGCAACAAACCCCATTGATCCTGCGCATCGCCCGGCTGTCGCCGATGACGGTCTGGGCTGAAGTTTCAGAAGCGGACATCGGCCACGTCAAGCCGGGCATGACCGCCTATTTCACCACCCTGTCCGGTGGCACCCGTCGCTGGAGCAGCACCGTGCGCCAGATCCTCCCGGTGCCGCCACGCCCGCTGGAAGCCAGCCAGGGCGGCAGCCCGACCGGTGGCCGCAGTGGCAGCGAACGGGTGGTGCTCTACACCGTGCTGCTCGACGTGGACAACGCCGACCGCAGCCTGATGACCGACATGACCGCCCAAGTGTTTTTCGTCGCCGCCCAGGCCCAGAACGTACTGACCGTGCCCACCGCTGCATTACAGGACAACGCCGGCCAGGTGCGGGTGCTGGCCGACAATGGCGATGTCCAGTCGCGGGCCGTGCGCACCGGCGTCAGCGATCGACTGCGCATCCAGATCGTCGACGGCCTGAGCGAGGGCGAACAGGTGCTGATCGGCCCAGCCACCGGCAGCGGAGGCTGAATGAACACGCCCCTGATCGAACTGCGGGACATTCGCAAGGCCTACGGCGGTGGCGACAGCCCCCGGGTGGAGGTGCTACGCGGCATCGATTTGTCCATCCACGCGGGGGAATTCCTGGCGATTGTCGGCGCGTCCGGCTCCGGTAAATCCACCTTGATGAACATCCTCGGCTGCCTCGACCGCCCCACCAGCGGCGAGTACCGTTTCGCCGGTGAAGACGTCGCCAATCTGGGCAGCGATGAATTGGCCTGGCTGCGGCGCGAAGCCTTCGGGTTCGTGTTCCAGGGCTATCACTTGATCCCGTCCGGCACCGCCCAGGAAAACGTCGAAATGCCGGCCATCTACGCCGGCACCTCGGCCGCCGAACGCCATGCCCGCGCCAGCGCCCTGCTGGAACGCCTGGGCCTGGCCAGCCGCACCGGCAACCGTCCGCATCAGCTGTCCGGTGGCCAGCAGCAACGGGTGTCGATTGCCCGGGCACTGATGAACGGCGGCCACATCATCCTCGCCGACGAACCCACCGGCGCCCTCGACAGCCAGAGCGGCATCGAAGTCATGGCCTTGCTCGACGAACTGGCGAGCCAGGGCCATGTGGTGATCCTGATCACCCACGACCGCGAAGTGGCGGCCCGGGCCAAACGCATCATTGAAATCCGCGACGGCTCGATCATCAGTGACAGCGCCACCTCTTTGCCGGCCGACGTGCAAGCCAATCCAAAGGCCCTGCAAGCCGTGGACCTGCGCCAGCGCCTGAGTGCCGGCAGCGAACACAACGGCGCCTGGAAAGGTGAGCTGGTGGACGCGGTACAGGCCGCGTGGCGGGTGATGTGGATCAACCGTTTCCGCACCGCCCTGACCTTGCTCGGCATCGTCATCGGCGTGGCCTCGGTGGTGGTGATGCTGGCGGTGGGCGAAGGCAGCAAGCGCCAGGTCATGGCCCAGATGGGCGCGTTCGGCTCCAACATCATCTACCTCAACGGCAGCGCACCCAGCCCACGCGCGGCCAAGGGCATCATCAGCGAATACGACCTGGCTGCCCTCGCCGCCCTGCCCGAAGTGCAGCGGATCATGCCGGTCAACGGTGCCGAAGCCAGCGTGCGTTTCGGCAACCTCGACCACACCAGCTACGTCGGCGGCAATGACACGAATTTCCCGATCATCTTCAATTGGCCGGTGGCCCAGGGCAGTTACTTCAGCGAGGCCGATGAGCGTAGCGCCGCCGCGGTGGCGGTGATCGGCTACCGGGTCCGGCAGAAACTGCTCAAGGACGTCGCCGACCCCATCGGCCGCTACATCCTGATCGAGAACATGCCGTTCCAGGTGGTCGGCGTGCTGGCCGAAAAAGGCGCCAGCTCCGGGGATTCGGACGCCGACAACCGCATCGCCGTGCCCTACTCCGCCGCCAGCGTGCGGCTGTTCGGCAGTCGTCATCCCGAGTACGTGGTGATCGCCGCCAAGGACGCGGGCAAGGTCAAGGAAGCCGAGCAAGCCGTCTCTCGAACGCTGTTGCGCCTGCATGAAGGCAAGCAGGATTTCGAACTGACCAACAACGCCGCGATGATCCAGGCCGAGGCCCGCACCCAGGGCACGCTGTCGCTGATGCTCGGCGCCATCGCGGCGATTTCGCTGTTGGTGGGCGGCATCGGCGTGATGAACATCATGCTCATGACCGTGCGCGAACGGACCCGGGAAATCGGCATCCGCATGGCCACCGGCGCTCGCCAGCGCGACATCCTGCGCCAGTTCCTCACCGAAGCGGTGATGCTCTCGGTGGTCGGCGGGCTGGCGGGCATCGGCTTGGCCCTGCTGGTGGGCGGCGCATTGCTGCTGGGCAAGGTCGCCGTGGCGTTCGAATGGCTGGCAGTGTTCGGCGCCTTCGGCTGCGCCCTGGTCACCGGCGTCGTCTTCGGTTTCATGCCGGCCCGCAAGGCCGCCCGCCTCGACCCGGTCGCGGCCCTCACCAGTGAATGAACCTCCTCCCATGAAAGCGCCCCTGACCCTCCTGGCCGCCAGCCTGCTATTGGCGGCCTGCGCCAGCCCGTTGTCGCCGCCGGACAGCGGCATCCAGCCGCCACCGGCCTGGCAGCACCTCGACACGCCCAGCGCGCGCGCCGATAACCAGCAATGGTGGACGCACTTCGGCAGCCCACAGTTGAACCGGCTGATCGAACAGGCGCGCCTGGACAGCCACGACCTGGCCGCCGCCATGGCCCGGGTGCGCCAGGCCCAGGCCAGCGCGGTGATCGCCGGCGCGCCGCTGCTGCCGGAAATCCAGGCCGGGCTCAATGGCAATCGCCAGGAGTTGCTGCGGGGCAAGGGTTATAGCCAATTGGACGTGGATCAGAATAACCGCACCATTGATTACTACGACGCCAACCTCAGCGCCAGCTATGAACTGGATTTCTGGGGCGGCAAACGGGCGGCCCGGGACAGTGCGTTGAGCACGCTCTCGGCCAGCCAGTTCGACCGGGCGACCGTGGAATTGACCTTGCTCAGCGCGGTCGCCAACAGCTACACCCAAGCATTGTCCCTGCACGAACAACGACGCATCGCCGAACTGAACCTGGCCAACGCCGAAAGTGTGCTCGAGCTGGTACAAACCCGCTACGACGCCGGCAGCGCCACGGCCCTGGAGCTGTCCCAACAGAAAAGCCTGGTGGCGGCGCAGCAACGCCGCTTGCCCCAAGTGCAGCAACAGGCCAAGGAAGCACTGATTACCCTGGCGGCGCTGCTGGGGCAACCGGTGCAGGCGGTCAGGCTCGACGATGAGCAGTTCGAACACCTGCAGTGGCCTTCCATCGACGCCGGGGTGCCCAGCGACCTGCTACGCCGCCGCCCGGACATCGCCGCCGCCGAAGCGCGCCTCACCGCTGCCCAGGCCGACATCAGCGTGGCCCGCGCCGCCATGCTGCCCTCCGTCACCCTGGGCCTGAGCCTGGGCACTGGCGCCGACATCGCCGACCAGTTGCTGCGCAACAACGTCTACAACCTCAGCGCCGGTTTGGCCGCGCCGATCTTCAACAACGGCCGCCTGCGGGCCGAACGGGACAAGGCCACTGCCCGCCAGGAGGAACTGCTGGAACTCTATCGCGCCGCCATCATCAACGGCTTCGCCGACGTCGAAAAAGCCCTGAACAGCATCCACGGCCTGGACCAGCAGCGGCAGTGGCAAACCGAAGAACTGCACCAGGCCCAGACCGCCTTCGACATCGCCCAGCGCCGCTACCAGGCCGGCGCCGAAGATTTGCTCACCGTACTGGAAACCCAACGCACCCTCTACACCGCTCAGGACATGAACGTGCAACTAAGACTGGCGCGGGTGCAGGCGAGCGTGGCGTTATACAGGGCATTGGGTGGGGGGTGGCGGGTGATGTAAGCCTGAAGCCAAGTGACACCTGTGGCGAGGGAGCTTGCTCCCGCTGGGCTGCGCAGCAGCCCAAATGACCGGCACCTCGGTGGGACAGAAGTTTTGAGGGGCCTGGTTTTGGGGCTGCTGCGCAGCCCAGCGGGGATAAATCCCCTCGCCACAATGGTGTTCACTTGAGTTCAATCCCAAGCCAAGTACACCTGTGGCGAGGGAGCTTGCTCCCGCTGGGCTGCGCAGCAGCCCCAATGGCCGGCACCTCGGTGGGTCAGATGTTTTTGAGGGGGCTGGTTTTGGGGCTGCTTCGCAGCCCAGCGGGAGCAAGCTCCCTCGCCACAACTGCGTTCGCTTCAGTGCTGTTGAGGCTGCAATGTAGGACGTCCGAGAGAGGCTACGCCGCCTTGCGCCATTACCTACAACTGCGCCAGAATCCGCCGGCTTGTGCGCCTGGCTCGTGGCTTTTACTGTTTCCGGGTCGCTGATTTCAGCGATCGGGTTTGGTAGCCCGTGAGTTAACTAGGCGCAAGCGCCACCTCCTACAGATGCTCTCTCGGTGTCTGTTTCATGGTGGCCGTGCGCAGGGCGTCTTCGGGCGCGCCGGGTTCCTAGTGCTCCGGTCTACCAACCCGCGTACGGCCGCCACCCCATCGTTTGGTAGCGATAGTGTCGGCTCCTGAAACTAATACTAGGAGTTACACCATGTTCAAGATCACCCCCAATCCCCCGAAGACGATTCCAAAAAACTCAACGAAGCCGCCGACCGCGCCCTCGCCTTTTACCTCGATCCCAAACCTGAAAAACCCAATCCGCCACCGGGCCAGTTGTTCACTGTTGCAGAAGGCGTGGACATGGAAGGCCTGCTGGCCAACCTCAGCGAAACCCTGGCTTCGGTCAATGCCATGGCCAGTGACCTGGCGTTTGAACTGGACGGCTCGCGGCGGCATGTTGCTTTGGAGATTCAGCAGATGATCGAGCTGGGTGAACTGTTGGCGAATCGCGCACTAGACATCGCCGCGCCGCGCTAAAAACCTTCACAACAAATCTCAAGCCAAGCGATACCCGTGGCGAGGGAGCTTGCTCCCGCTGGGCTGCGCAGCAGCCCCAATGGCAGGCACCGCGGTGGGTCAGATGTTTTTGAGGGGGCAGGTTTGGGGCCTGCTTCGCAGCCCAGCGGGAGCAAGCTCCCTCGCCACAACTGCGTTCACTTTAGTTTTTTGGGGCGGCGGGGTTTACACCGGCTTGCTCTTGAGATTGCGCGCATACCACGGCCGTTGCGGCACGCGGCGAAACAGTTCGGAGAGCTTTTTGTCGTCGCTGCCGAAGGTAATGCGCAGCGCCAGTTTCATGGTTTCCGGGTCCATTTCCACCGAGCGACCGACCTGCAGCCCGGGCGTGGTGCTGCAGCCGTGGGTGTCCGGGCCCAGCCAGGGGTCGGCGATTTCCACCCAGCGGCCGGGGGCGAACCAAGGTACGCCGTTGACTTGCAACCGGCTCACTTCACCCGGATGAAAACGCTCATGGGCACGGAACCAGTCTTCGAGGCGGTCGTCGATCCAGCCATGGAAGGCCCAGAACACTGGGCTCACATGGGAGGAAAATGGATCACCGAGGAAGTCGTTTTCCGCCGCGTACCAGCGCTGGGCGAAGTCGTCCGGGTCGCGGGCGAACGGCACCGGGTGACCGTTGGAAGGGTCACGCGGCACCGAGGCCCAGCGCATGTGCAACCAGTCGTGCAGGCCCAGTTCCACTTCCGAGCCGAACTGGCCCAGGGTCAGTTTCGACAGATAACGCGGGTCGCGGTAGCGCGATTCCCAGACCTGGAAATTGCTGTGGTAGGTCTCGGCGGTCTTGATGTCGCTGACCCACTGGGCGTATTGCTCGTCGCCATCGGCCAGCCAGGTGGGCGGCAAGGCGGTGCCGTCGTGGTTGTCGAAATAGCGGGCGAACCCCTGGCGATCACGCTCCAGCTCCGGTTGCGGCAACGGGAAGCGCGGCCATGATGGCAGCGGCTGGAACGAACGCGCGGTGCCGAGCATGTGCCGGTGCATGAAAAAGAAATCGACGCCCGAGCCGTTGCGATCCTTGCGCGGCCCGCGGGCGTCGCGCTCCTGATCCCTGGGCCCGGGTTGCCAGCCGATGCCTCGCAGGGCGTTGCGTTTGTCTTCGTCCAGGGTGTGCCATTTATCCCGGGAGGCATGCCAGAGTTGGTGGAACAGCCGATGCTCGGGCGACACCAGCCAGGCCAGCAGCGCCGGGCTCAGCGGCGTACGCTCGCGGGCTTCGGGGAATGGCTGCTTGCGGGCGATGAATTGATTGTCGAGTTCCAGCAGGCCCAGCGGACGATCCAACCGCAACACCCGACCGCTGAGCGTCGCGGGGCCGGCATTGCCGAAGCCGGCCCAGACTTCATCCAGGGTCATGGTGAATTCGTAGTCCGGCGCACCGCCCGGGGCCTGGGCTCCGATCAGTCGCCAGCTCAGTTGCTTGGGGTCGGTGCCGGCCAAATCGCCCAACACCCGATAGCGTGGCTCATCCCCGGCGCGCAACCGCTCGGCGGTGTCGAGGCACCCCACCAGGCCACGGCCCTTGTGGCCGATATCGAGGAACACCTGGAGATCGTCCTGGGGTAAGCCGTCGAGGCCGGCGTCGCGACCGGTGAAACGGATCGTCCATATGCCCCGCAACGTATCGGCCCGACGCTGGCCCGCCACGTCCGCCACATCGAACGAGGCCTCGCCGGGGGTGATGGTCGGGTCCGGCCGGGTCAATTCGCGATGCCCGTAATACACCGCAGGCACGGCGGCACCAGTCAGCGCCAGGCCTGCCATGAACCATCGTCGAGAAATCGTCATTGCCTTACCTGTGTCCAGCCCTGGAACGGGCTTTATCCAAGCTAGAACGATGGGCGGGCTGACAAATTTATAGAGGCTTCGAGGGCCCCATCGCGAGCAAGCTCGCTCCCACCATAGAGGTGAGTACATTCGATGAAATTTTGATGGGTTCAAGGCCGCCTTCGCGAGCAAGCCCGCTCCCACAGGTGACCGCGTTCCAATGTGGGAGCGAGCTTGCTCGCGAAGGGGCCCTTGAAAGCGCCTAAATTTTCCGCCCGATCACTCGTTCTCCCCAGATAGCAAAGGCCCCTGCGGCGAACCTGACTGAGATCGGCAATGACAACACGACGTTCGAAAAAGGCTCTTTTCATCGGCCTGCCATTGGCCCTGGCGCTGGCCGTCGGTGGCGGTCTGGCAGCCTGGGACCACTGGTGGCGGGACAACCCCGGCTACCCGGTCAAGGTGATGAAAGAAGCCCGGGAGCTGCACGAACGCCTGCTGTCGTTTGACAGCCACATCACCGTGCCGCTGGATTTCGGCACCGCTGGCAACGAAGCCGACAAGGACGGTAGCGGCCAGTTCGACCTGGTCAAAGCCAATCGCGGGCAGCTATCCGGCGCGGCCCTGACGGTATTCGGCTGGCCCGAACTGTGGAACGGCGACAACGCGCCGCACAAACCTACCGCCGGTTTCGTCGAGGAAGCACGCAACCAACAGGAAGTGCGCTACAAGATCATCACCGGCCTGGTCCGGGACTTCCCCAACCAGGTCGCCATCGCCTACACCCCGGATGATTTCCGCCGCCTGCACGGCGAAGGCAAGTTCGCGATTTTCATCAGCATGCTCAACGCCTACCCCCTGGGCCATGACCTGAGCCTGCTGGACCTGTGGACGGCGCGGGGCATGCGCATGTTCGGCTTCAGCTACATCGGCAACAACGACTGGGCCGACTCCTCGCGCCCGCTGCCGTTCTTCAACGACTCCCCCGACGCCCTCGGCGGCCTGTCAGACATCGGCAAGCAAGCGGTGACGCGCCTGAACGACCTCGGCGTGATCATCGACGTGTCGCAAATGTCGACCCAGGCCCTGGAGCAAGTCGCGCAGCTGAGCCGCACGCCGCTGGTGGCCTCCCACTCCGCGCCCCGGGCGATGGTGGACATCCCGCGCAACCTCAGCGACAAGGAACTGCAGCTGATCAAGGCCAGTGGCGGCGTGGTGCAGATCGTCGGCTTCTCCCAATACCTGCGCCCGCTGACGCAAAAAACCCAGGACAAACTCAACGCCTTGCGCGAGCGTTTTGGTCTGCAACCGCTGCCCAACCTGGCGATGGCGCTGATGCCCGGCGACCCGATCATCGCCGCCTGGCCGGAGCAGAAGTTCGGCCAGTACGCCTCCCAGCTCTACGCCATTCTCGAGGAAGAACCCAAGGCCAGCCTCAAGGACCTGGGGGATGCCATCGACTACACCGTGCGCAAGATCGGCATCGACCACGTCGGCATCAGTTCGGACTTCAATGAGGGTGGCGGCGTGAAAGGCTGGGAGAACGTTGGCGACATCCGCAACGTCACCGCCGAACTGCTCACCCGTGGCTACTCCGAAGCCGACATCGCCAAACTGTGGGGCGGCAATTTCCTGCGGGTCTGGGACCAGGTGCAGAAAGCCGCAAAACCCGCATTGGCCTCGAACCAGAAGGCCGTCCAGCCATGAATGAACGCCGCAAATTCTTGAAGCAAGCCGGGATCCTCGCCGCCGGTTTACCGCTGGCCGCCAGCCTGCCAGCCACGGCCGCCGCCGATTCGCTGCCGCCACTGCCGCGTAACAAATGGGCGCAGTTGCGCACGCTGTTCGACCAGGACCCGAACTACCTGCACTTCTCCAATTTCCTGGTCACCACCCACCCGCGCCCGGTGCGCGAGGCCATCGAAAAACACCGCGCCGCGTTGGATAAAAATCCGGGGCTGTTGATGGACTGGGATTTGGGCGTCACCGAGGAACGCGAGGAAAACGTGCGGACCTGGGCCGGCCGTTACCTGCAAGCAAACTCGAAGCAAATCGCCCTCACCGGCAGCACCACCGAGGGCCTGGCGATGATCTACGGCGGCGTCCAGGTGGCGGCCGATCAGGAAATCCTCACCACCGCCCACGAGCATTACGCCACCCACACCATTCTCGATCTGCGCACCCAACGAGACGGCACCCGGGTGCGCAAGATCAAGCTGTTCGAAAACGCCCACAACGCCAACCACGAAGAAATCCTCACGGCCATCGACCGCAACATCCGCCCGCAAACCCGGGTATTGGGCATGACCTGGGTGCATTCGGGCAGCGGCGTGAAGCTGCCGATCGACAAGATCGGCGCCCTGGTGGACAAGCACAACCAGGGCCGCAGCGATGAGCAACGCATCATTTACGTGGTGGACGGCGTCCACGGTTTTGGTGTCGAGGACCTGGGCTTCCCGGCGATGAATTGCGACTTCTTCATCGCCGGCACCCACAAGTGGATGTTCGGCCCACGGGGCACGGGCCTGGTGTGCAGCCGCAGCGAAGAGCTCAAGTACGTCACGCCGATCATTCCGACCTTTTCCGAAGCCACGGCGTTTTCCACCACCATGACGCCGGGCGGCTACCACGCCTTCGAGCATCGCTGGGCGGCGGACGAAGCGTTCAAGCTGCACCTGCAACTGGGCAAGGCCGAGGTGCAAGCGCGGATTCACGCCCTCAACACCTACCTGAAAAAACAGCTGGCGGCACTGCCGCAGATCGAACTGGTCACGCCCCTGAGCCCGGACCTGTCAGCCGGTTTCACCTTCTTCCGGGTCAAGGGTCGCGACAGCGATGAGATCGCCGGCTACCTGATGAAGAACCGAGTGATTGCCGACGCCGTGCATCGCGACGCAGGACCGGTAATCCGCACCGCGCCGGGGTTGCTCAACACCGAAGCCGAGATCGACCGCTTCATGGGTTTGCTGGGCAAGACACTCTGAACCTGACGTTATCGAGAGAAATGGATGAACAGTTTTTCGTTGAAGCTATTGCCGGCACTGACCCTCGCCGCCCTGTTGCCCTCCGGCGCCCAGGCCTCGCAACCGGGCCAGGTGTTCCGTGACTGCAAGGACTGCCCGGAAATGGTCGTGCTGCCCACCGGCACCTTCCAGATGGGCACCCCGGAAGGCGAAGTCGGCCGCGAACCCGACGAAGGCCCGATGCACCCGGTGACCTTCGCCAAACCACTGGCGATCAGCCGCTTCCAGGTGCTCAAGGGCGAATGGTTCGCCTACCTGCGCGACACCGGCTATTCGATGCCCGACGGCGATAAGCGCCCCGGTCGCGCCTGCAAGGCCGGCATTCCGGATTACCAGGGCAGCGACCCGCGCAAGCAATACACCGACCGACACCCGGCGGTGTGCATGGACTTCGCCGAGGCCAACGCTTACGTGGCCTGGCTGTCGAAAAAAACCGGCAAGCACTACCGGCTGGTCAGCGAATCCCTGCGCGAGTACGCGGCGCGCGGCGGCAGCACCGGCCCGTTCCCCTTCCCGTTCGACGAGGGCAAGGAATACAGCATCGCCCAACACGCCAACACCTACGGCGCGGCGGACGGCTACAACTTCACCGCACCGGCCGGCAGCTATGCGCCCAATGTCTTCGGCGTCTACGACATGCACGGCAACATCTACGAGTGGACGGCCGATTGCTACAACGACAGCTATGTCGGCGCGCCGAGCGACGGCAGTGCCTGGCTGACCGGCAAGTGCGAGTTCAAGCGTATCCGTGGCAACGATTGGGGCGAAGCACCGGTGTTCTCCCGCTCGGGCAACCGCAACGCGCTGGTGCCCAGCGATCGGGGTGACTGGATTGGTTTTCGGGTGGCGCGGGATATGTAAATCAACGGTCTCGCCCAAATACCTGTTTGGACCGGGGACATGGTTAACCTTGTGGCGAGGGATTTATCCCCGCTGGGCTGCGAAGCGGCCCCCAATGAAATACCACCTCGATATTTCTGACTGATCGGTGTCGCTTGTCTTGGGGCCGCTTCGCGGCCCAGCGGGGATAAATCCCCTCGCCACAGGTGCCTTGCTCGTCCCGATAGATGGGGTGAGCACCACTAAATCCCCTCCACTACCAATCGTTCTACAGGTGGGCGCGCCCCAACCGGCGTGCCGCCGTCCTCCAGCCCATGCGGTGAATGCCCGCGATGGCCTTCGCCCTTTTCATCAAGCAGGGAAACCTCCATGAGCCAACCAACCCGCGGGGTGATCAATGAAATGTTCACCTTGCTCAAACCCTTCCGGCTGATTGTCGTAGGCTCCATCCTCTTGGGCATGCTGGGTGGCCTGAGCATCACCGCCCTGCTGGCGACCATCAACGACGCCCTGAACGCCGCCACAACGCCCACGCCACGGCTGCTGGTGACGTTCGCCGGGCTTTGCGCGGCGGCGCTGCTGGCCTCGATTCTGTCGGACATCGGCACCAACCATGTCGGCCAGAACATCATCGCCGAGCTGCGTAAATCCCTGGGCAAGAAAGTCCTGCTGGCGCCCATCGAACAGATCGAACGTTATCGCAGCCATCGGCTCATTCCGGTGTTGACCCACGACGTCAACACCGTCAGCGATTTCGCCTTTTCTTTCGCGCCGCTGGCCATCGCCTTCACGGTCACCCTCGGTTGCCTGGGTTACCTGGCCTACCTGTCACTGCCGATGTTTTTGCTGCTGCTGGTGGCGCTGGTGATCGGCACGGTCGTGCAATACCTGGCACGTGCCCGCGGCATCCGGGGGTTCGAAGCCGCCCGTGAGGCCGAAGATGCACTGCAGAAACACTACGGCGCCATCGCCGCCGGGGCCAAGGAACTGCGTATTCATCGCCCACGCCGCCAGCGCATGTTCAGCCAACGCATCGAAGCGACCGCCGACTATATCTGCGCGACCAACATCCGCTCGGTCAACACGTTCGTGGTGGCCAAGACCTTCGGCTCGATGCTGTTTTTTGTGGTCATTGGCCTGGTCCTGGCCCTGCAATCACTGTGGCTGGGCATTGATAAAACCGTGCTCAGCGGCTTCGTGCTGGTGCTGTTGTACATGAAGGGCCCGCTGGAATACCTGGTGATGACCTTGCCGGTGATCAGCCGGGCGAACATTGCCTTCAAGCGCATTGCCGAACTGGCCGAGCAATTCTCCTCACCCGAGCCGCATCTGCTGCTCAACGACAAGCACCTGCACAAACCCACGATCCAGCAGCTGGAACTGCGTGATGTGCACTACGCCTTCCCGGTGGTCGAGGGCAGCCAACCCTTCGCCCTGGGACCGGTCAACCTGTCCATCGCCCAAGGTGACATTGTGTTCATCGTCGGCGAGAACGGCGGCGGCAAGACCACGCTGATCAAACTGCTGCTGGGCCTCTATTTCCCCCAGGGTGGTGAAATCCTCCTCGACGGCGCGCCGGTAGGGGCCGCTCAACGGGACGATTATCGCCAGTTGTTCACCACGATTTTTGCCGATTACTACCTGTTCGATGAGCTGGTCCAGGGCGATCAACAGGTGCCCAAGGACGCCAATCGCTACCTGGAGCGTCTGGAAATCGCCCACAAGGTCAGCATCCGCGACGGTGCCTTCAGCACCACCGATCTGTCCACCGGCCAGCGCAAACGCCTGGCGTTGCTCAATGCCTGGCTCGAGGAGCGTCCCGTGCTGGTGTTCGACGAATGGGCCGCCGACCAGGATCCGCTGTTCCGGCGGGTGTTCTATACCGAACTGCTGCCGGAACTGAAGGCGCTGGGCAAAACCATCATCGTCATTTCCCACGACGACCGCTATTTCGACATCGCCGATCAACTGGTCCGGATGCAGGCCGGTCAGGTGGTCAGTGAAAAAGCTCCGGCGGCGTTTGCCTGAACCCGCCCGACGCAATGCTGTTTACCGCGAGAACACCATGAACGAACTGCTAGATGATGATCTGCTGACGCTGCTGCTGGAGGATGTCGCTGGCGACATGCAAGCCAACTCCTGCCGACTGGACCGCGCCCCCTGTCTTTCGCCCAGCAACGCTTGTGGCTGGAGCACCAGCGTGACCCGGCCCGTTCGGCCTACAACCTGCCACGCGCCCTGCGCCTGAGCGGTGAGCTCGATGCCGAGGCCCTGGAGCAGGCCCTGAATCGTGTCATCGACCGCCACGACATCCTGCGTACCGCGTTCAATGACATCGACGGCGCGCCGGTCCAGGTGGTCGAGCGCAACGCCTGCCTCGTCCTGCACCGGGAAGACCTCGGCGCCCTCGCCCCCCATGCGCGTGCCACGGCACTCTCACAACGCATCGAACTGCACGCCGGGCAACCGTTCGATCTCAGCCGCGCGCCGCTGATGCGGGCCACGCTCCTGAGGCTGGACAGCGACGAACACGTGCTGTTGCTCAACATGCATCACATCGTCTCCGATGCCTGGTCCAACACGATCCTCATGCAGGACATGACCCAGGCCTATGCCCGGGCCGTGCTCGGCGATCCGACACCGCTGCCACAATTGCCCATGCAATACGCCAACTACGCGACCCGCCAGCGAGGCGAGTATTTGCAAAGCACGGCCTGCCAGCGCAGTGGCGAATACTGGAGTCGCTACTTGGGGCAGGACCTGCCCACGTTGGAGCTGCCCCAGGATTTCCCCCGCGCCACGGGCCAGCAACATATGGCCGGACGCGTACATCTGTCACTTGCCCCCGCAATGGCCCAGGCCCTGGACACGTTCTGCCAATGCCAGGGGCTGACGCCTTTCGTGGTGGCGCTGGGGGCCTGGCAAATGTTGCTGGGCCGATACAGCAACCAGGACGATTTCACCGTCGGCGTGCCCAACGCCAACCGCAACAACCATGAAAGCCAGGACCTGGTGGGGTTCTTCGTCAGCAGCCAGGTGTACCGGACGCGGATCGATTCGAGCCACAGCGCGTTGGATTTTCTGCAGAATTTGCGCGCCCAGTCCCTCGCGGCGCTGGAACATGCCGACTACCCGCTGGAGCTGATCCTCGATCAACTGCAACGTCCCGGCGCACAGGGCTTGTTCCAGGTCTTGTTCAACTGGCGCACCGGCTCACCGGCCCAGCCGATCTCGCCCAAAGGCGAACTGGCCCTGGAGTTTCTCGATACGGGCGACAGCCAGGCCAAGTTCGACTTGTCGCTGGATGTCGACTATTCACAGCAGCAGATAGTGGCGACGTTCGAATACAGCCGTGATCTCTATCGCACTGAAACCATCGAGCGCATGGCCGAGCACTGGCAGAACCTGTTGCGGAGCCTGATCGAAACACCTGAACGTGCCCTCGGCGAACTGCAATTGCTCAGCGCGGATGAACGCCAGCAAACCCTGCACGACTGGAACCGCCAGCCGACCCAACTGCCCCGTGAGCGTTGCCTGCACCAGGTGATTGAACGCCATGCCGCCGCCACGGGCGACGCCATCGCCCTGACCTTTGAAGGGCAGCACATGAGCTATGCCGAGCTCAACCGACAAGCCAACCTATTGGCCCATCGGCTGATCGAGCAAGGCGTCGGGCCCGACGTGCTGGTCGGCATCGCCGTCGAGCGGTCGCCGCAGATGCTCATCGGCCTGCTGGCGATTCTCAAGGCCGGTGGCGCCTACGTGCCGCTGGACCCGGCCTACCCCGCCGACCGTCTGGCCTACATGATCCAGGACAGCGGCGTCACCCAGATCCTGACCCAGGCTCATTTGCGTGAATCGCTAGCGCTGCCCGCGGGCATAGGCTGTCTGTTGCTGGATTCGGACGATGCCGATAGCGCCTATCCCGAACACAATCCGGATGTGCCAATGCATCCGGATAACCTGGCGTACGTGATCTACACCTCAGGCTCGACCGGCAAGCCCAAGGGCGCACTGCTGGCGCACCACAACGTCAGCCGCTTGTTCCAGGCCACGGAGCACTGGTTCAGCTTCGATCACCAGGACGTGTGGTGCCTGTTCCATTCCTATGCCTTCGACTTTTCCGTGTGGGAGATTTTCGGTGCCTTGCTGCACGGCGGCCGGCTGCTCATCGTGCCTCACGCCGTAAGCCGTTCGCCGCAGGAGTTCTACGCCCTGCTTTGCCAGGAAAACGTCACCGTGCTCAACCAGACGCCCTCGGCGTTCAAGTCATTGTTGCAGGTCGCCTGCGAGCCTCACCAGCCGCTTGAGCACCGGTTACGCCAAGTCATTTTTGGCGGCGAAGCGATTGATGTGCAGAGCCTGCGTCCCTGGTTCGAACGTTTCGGCGACCAGTCGCCTCGATTGATCAATATGTATGGCATCACGGAAACCACGGTCCATGTCACCTGGCGACCGCTGTCGATGGATGACCTGAACAGCGAGGCCGCGAGCCCGATCGGCCAGCCCATCGTCGACCTGTCCTGGTATCTGCTCGACGCGCACCTGAACCCGGTCCCCAAGGGTTGCACCGGTGAGTTGTATGTCGGCCGGGCCGGCCTGGCTCGTGGCTACCACCAGCGCGCCGACCTGACCGCCAGCCGGTTTGTCCCCGATCCGTTCGATCCGCTGCCGGGTGGACGCCTGTATCGCACCGGCGACCTGGCGCGCTACCGCACCAACGGCAGCATCGAATACATCGGGCGTCTGGATCATCAGGTCAAGATCCGTGGATTCCGCATTGAATTGGGCGAAATCCAGGCGCGCCTGCAAGCGCTGCCGCAGGTGCGCGATTGTGTCGTGTTGACCCATGAAGGCCCGGGCGGCCTGCAACTGATCGCCTATGTGATTGCCACGCAAGCGTCCACGACCGAATTACGCGAAGGTTTGTTGAGCGCGCTCAAAGCACAGCTGCCGGACTACATGGTGCCCAGTCATCTGCTGTTCATCGATCACTGGCCGCTCAATGCCAATGGCAAGCTCGACCGCAAGGCCTTGCCGGAGCCCGATGCCAGCCTCCGGCATTCGAACTACGTAGCGCCCCGCACTCAGTTGGAAGAGGCCCTGGCGCAGCTCTGGCAACAGTCCCTCAAGGTCGAGCGCGTGGGGGTCAACGACAGCTTCTTTGAACTGGGCGGGCATTCGATCCTGGCCATCGAGCTGATCGCCAACCTCAAGGCCCGTCTGAATATCACGGTGCGGCTGCAAGAGCTGCTGGCCCACCCGAGCATCGCCGAGCTGGCCCTGTTCATTTCGCAAAAACATCGGGAGCAGACCCCATGCCTTGTCGAATTGAACAACGCACCCGCCAGCGCACCGCAGTTATTTTGCCTGCATCCCAGCGGGGGTATCGTCTTCTGCTATCAGCCACTGGCGCGCAAACTCCAACACCGGGCGCGCACCTTTGGCGTCATGCACCGTGGCTTCAGCGAACCCCATGCGAGCCCTGAAGCCTGGCGCGAGATGATCGCCGATTACAGCCGGGAAATCGTCAACGCCCAGCCCCAAGGCCCGTATTACCTGATGGGCTGGTCCCTGGGTGGAACCATTGCGCTGGACATCGCGGCGACGCTGGAAAGCCAGGGCCACACCGTGAGTTTTCTCGGCCTGGTGGACAGCACGATTCCGGAACACCTGTACCCGGCAACCTTGGCGCGTCATCGGCATTTGCCAGGCGATGGGCAAATCGACCCGGCCTCCCAGGATCTGCTTGGAGCCATCGAATACTTCGACCTGCTGTTCCCAACCCTCACCGAGCGCACGGCGGCTTACCGACAAGAGCACCCCAACAGCACGGTCCAGGCATTCCACCAATGGGCCGCCAGCCAGATCGAGCCGGGGCGAGGCGACTTGTTGTCAATCGTGCAGAGCGTCAAGGATGAAGTCATGAACGCCCAGGCGTTCTCGGTGCATGATCGGTTGCTGGAAGCGTTCGACGGATTCACCTTCAAACCGGTACGGGTACGGCCCAGTTGCTGGTGGACCCAGGCGGAAAAAACTGCGGAAGAGCTGGCCTTCTGCGAAGCCTTGATCAAGGGCTACAGCCTGACCGGTGAGCTGCAGTGTTCGGTGCATTCGCCGTTGCGCCATCGCAGCATGATCTTTGATGAGGGGTTGCTTGATTCGCTGATCGAGGTTTTTCTGGGCAGTGCGACACCCGATAAATAGCGTCAGGCACAGTCATTGTGGTGAGGGAGCTTGCTCCCGCTGGGCTGCGCAGCAGCCCTTTTTTGTGAGCGCTTCGCACTCAAGCGGGAGCAAGCTCCCTCGCCACAGGTTTTGCATTCCCCTGAAAACTGGCTGGACGGCCTGGCAAACCCCATAAAAAAACCGACCCGCACAAGGCGGGTCGGTTTTTTCTGTACGTGTGAATCAGAACTGCGGTTTGTACGTCACGCTGAACATCATGTTGCGTGGATCACCGTAGTAGTTATTCGCGCTGAGCTGACTGTAGGACGGAATGAAGTACTTCTTATCGAATATGTTGTTGAAGTTCACTGCCAGGTTCACTTCATCAGTCAGGTCATACCCCACTCGCGAGCTCCAGATGGAAAAACCCGGCTGATCGAATTGGCGATCATAGCTGACCGTGCTGCTCTGGGTGTTGACTCCACCCCCGACACTGACTTTGTGCCAGTCACCCGGCAACCGATAGTCAGCCCAGATACGTACCATGTGCTTGGGTGTCCAGGTACTGAACACCTTGCCCTTGTAATCCGCGTCTTCCAGAAACTTTGTGATGTTATAGGTGTAGCTGCTCGACACCTGTAAGCCCGGTGCTACTTCACCACTAACTTCAGCTTCGAAACCTTGGCTTCTGACCTTGCCCGTCGCTACCGAACAATACCAACCATCACAAGCGAGACCACCGCTGATGTCGCTGACCGCACGGTTCTCGTGATCGTATCGGAAGATCGCAAACGAGGTATTGAGCTGGCCATCCATTAGCTCGCCCTTGAGGCCCAACTCGTAGTTGGTGCCCTCGACCGGCTTGAGGATCGACTGACTCGTATCGCGCACGGTCTGAGGAATGAACACATCCGAGTAGCTGGCGTAGGCCGACCACTGGTCGTTCAGGGCATACACCAGCCCGTAGTATGGTGTGACCTTACCGCTATGCTTGGCCGTGCTGCTTGCTGGATCAGCGTTCTCGACACGAGCAAAATAGGTCTGGGCGTCATAGGCAAAGTCATACCAACTGGATCGCGCACCGACGATCAGTGTCAGCGGCTCCGTCACATTGACGCGCCATGTGCCATAAATGCCTTTCTGCCGCACGTCATAGGTGCTTTCGGTCAGGTTCGCACTGTCGGCAATGCTATCGAAGGTGGGGGACGGTCGATGATGATTGATGTCGTCAATGTCCACTCCAGGTGTAAAAGCCCGGGCGAAAGCGTCGTTGGTTTTAAGCTTGGTGTAGTTGGCGCCCAACATCACATTCTGTTTGAACGACAGTGCTTCGAAGTCGCCATTGACGTAGGCATCGAACCCAAGTGTCTTGGTAGAGAAATCGGTTGAATAATCCGCATAACGCGCACCGGTCCCATCGGCCGCTATCGTACCGGTGATGAACTGATACGTCGCTTCATTGGACTCGTTCATGGCCATAGCTGCGGCTTTGACCTTCCAGTTATCATTGAAGTGGTGCTCCAGATCCAGGAACACCGAAGTTTGATCATTCATCGCTCGGTTCCAACTGGCGCCAGCAAATGAGGAGCGCCCCAAGTTCAAGGCCGTACCGTCGCTGTAGCGCGGAAGACCGATCAGGTAAGGGGTGGAGTGACTTTTCTTATTGCTGGCACCGATGCCAAGCACCGTATCCGGGCTCAGGTCAAAATCCACGGCGCCATAGACAGTCTGTTCCCAGTTCGACACATAATCCGTGAACGAATTGCCTTTTTCATAATTGACCACGGCCCGACCACGAATGGTGCCTTCGGAGTTCAGCGGACCGCCGACATCCGCCTGGCTTGCATAGCGGTCCCAACTGCCGGCCTTGGCGCTCAACGTAACTGTTGGCACGGCTTGCGGGCGTTTGCGTACCATATTGATCGCGCCCCCAGGACTGTTGGCGCCCTGCAACAGGCCAGCCGCGCCACGAAGGAATTCAACGCGATCATAAACAGCCATGTTTTCGGTGATGTAGCTACCCAGCGAGTAAACATTACGCGGGACCGGAACACCGTCGTACTGCAGCGTTTCGATATCGAAACCACGGGCATAGATGAACATGCCGGGGCCGGGTGATTTAATCGAACTCATCCCAGGGGTGCTTTCAATGGCCTGGGTCAGGTTGGTGATGTTCTGGTCATCCATGCGCTTGCGGGTCAAGACACTGACCGACTGCGGGATATCCTTGAGCTTCTGGTCCCCCTTTCCGATGGTCACCGCCCCCGTGGTGTAAGAGTTGGTGCCCTCGGTGGTCACACCCAATTGCCGGCCGCTGATTGTCGTCGCGCCCAGCTCAATCGCCGAACTCGCATTACTGCGCGTGATTATCAGCGTATTGCCTTCGACGCTGTAGCGCACACCAGTGCCCTTGAGCAATTCGGCGATGGCCGCCTGCGGGCTCATCTTGCCGCTGACGCGGGTGCTTTTCAGGCCGGCCATGTCGGCGGCGTTGTAGATCACTTGCTGGTTGGTCTGCTGACCGAATGCTTGCAGCGCTTGCGGCAGCGGTTGCGCAGGAATGTCGATGCTGACGTCTTCAGCCATCACCTGAGCGCTGAGTGGCAGTACGCAGACCAACCCCAAACCGGCCAACACCCGACGTGAACGCAGGCCGCGGGACATGACGAGTGCCTTGAACAGAGGTTTCAACTCATGAATTGCTGACATCGCGCTCTCTATTATGGGTAAGTAAAAGTCCATGGGGCCGAAGGGCCCGCCGCTCGCCAGCACAGGTGAACCCGCACGATCGATTGCCTCGGGGCAATGGGTCAGTGCGTGGCCGACCGGCCCCTCCCCGGGCACGGTCATCTGGCTGGACGACGGCGAAATCTTTACTGGACAAATCCGGCACCTGGGCTGCCCTGCCCAACCTGATTTGCCCGCATACCTTAGTAAGACGCAGCACCTGCAAAAAACCGGAATGAGTTTATTTATCATTCGCGTAAAAAATAAAAAAACCGGCGCTGATGGGCGCCGGCTTTTTTAATGAACACCGCCAATACCAAAGCGGTGAACACACAATTGTGGTGAGGGGATTTATCCCCGCTGGGCTGCGCAGCAGCCCTAAAACCAGGCAACTCGGTGTGTCAGGAAGATCTGAGCTCATTGCTTTAGGGCTGCTTCGCAGCCCAACGGGGATAAATCCCCTCACCACAATGTTCTGCTTGGGTTTTAAGATTTGATCCGTCCTTGGATCAGCCCAGCGGCGCAGCCCTGGCGGCTTGCAGCTGCCTTGCCTGTTCGGTCAGGAGGGCCTTTTCCTCGGGGCTCATCGCCTCCATGCGCAGGCGCACCTGGGCGATTTTTTCCAGCTGCCCCGGACTGCTTTCCACCGCCCGCAAGGCCAGTGCCAACGACGCCACGGTCGGATGATCGAAGACCAGCCCCGGATGAATGTCGCACTGCAACAACTTGCGAATACCGGCCACCAGTTTGATCACCAGCAACGAATGCCCACCGGCGGCGAAGAAGTCGCGGTCGATGCCCAATCGCTCCAGCCCAAGCAACTGCGCCATGCGCGCGGCGAGCAATTGCTCCAGTGCATCGCGCGGGGCCGCGTCTTCGTCCGCCATCGCCGCCCCCGCCATCTGTTGCAACGCCTTGCGATCGATCTTGCCGTTGGCCAGCCGCGGGAACCGTTCGATCAGTTGCAGCTGCTGCGGCACCATCACGCTGGGCAGGCGGGCGCTCAGCTCAGCACGGACGGCGTCCAGCAAGCCCTTTGAGCTGCCCTGCTGCGCCACGACAAAGGCCAACAGCCCCTGCTCGGCCGACACCGCCGGCAGCACCAGCGCTTCGGCCACCTGCGGCACGCGCAGCAGCTCGGCCTCGATCTCCGCCAGTTCAATCCGGAAGCCGCGCACCTTGACCTGCTGATCACGCCGACCGTGCAACTGGATCGCCCCGTCCGCGCGGTAACGCGCCAGGTCGCCGCTGCGATACAAGCGCTGGGCCGGATCGAATGGGCTCTGGATGAACGCTTGCTCATCAGCCTCGGCATTCAAATAGCCCCGGCACACCTGCGCACCGCCCAGGTACACCTCGCCCAGCACCCCCACCGGCGCCAAGCGCAGATCGGCGTCCAGCACGTAAACCTGGTTGTTGCCCAGCACCTGCGTCAGCGCCGCACACTCGTCGGCGGCGCCGTCCAGGGCCAAGGGATGGATCATCACCCCGACCGTGGTTTCGGTCGGGCCGTAGTGGTTGAACACCCGGCAATCGCTGCGCAACCGGGCGATGCGCTCGATCAACGGCGGCGGAATCGGCTCGCCACCCAGTACCAGCGTACGCGGCAGGATCGCGTGCTCACTGTCGAGCAGCGCCGCGAGGTGCGATGGGACGATTTTCAGGCAGTCGATCCGGTGCTGTTGCAGGTACTCGGCAAACAACGCGCCGTCCTGCATTTGCTCATCGCTGGCCACATGCAGGGTCGCGCCATTGAACAACGCGCCAAACAACGTCGTGTTGCCCAGGTCCGCCGCCACGGTGGACGTGAACCCGACGTCCTTGCACTGCTCAAGTCCCAGGGCCTGGCTGGCCTGGACGGTGTAGTTGAGCAATTGCCGATGCTCGATCACCACGCCCTTGGGCACACCGGTGGAGCCAGACGTAAACAACACATAGGCCATGTCGTTGCCCTGAGTGACCAGGTCCGGCAATGCCCCCGTCGACTGACTCAGCTCCGCCACGGTCAGCGCCTTGTACGGCTGATCCTGCCAGGCCGGCAGATGCGCCGCATCGGTCAGCAACATAGCCGCGCCGGCCTGTTCCAGCATCAACGCCTGGCGCGCCTGGGGCCACTGCACATCAAGGGGCAGATACGCCGCGCCCACACGCCAGCTCGCCAGCATTGCAATCACCAGCTCCGCCGAGCGCGGCAACGCCAGCGCGACAATCGAACCCTCGCCCAGGCCTTGCTGCTTGAAGCCCTGGGCCAGGCTATCGACCCGGGCTTGCAACTGGCCATAGCTCAACTGCTGATGGGCGTCAGTCAGGGCGATGGCGTCCGGTGTATGAATCGCCCAATCGGCGATGCGTCGGGGCAGATAGCGGCCATCGACCAAGGCCTGCATCGGCGGGTTGATCGCTCGCAAGCGCTGTTCTTCGGCGCGACTCAACAGGTTGAGCTGCGCCAGTGGGGTGTGCCCGGCCGCAAGGATCGAAGCCAACAGCACGCCGTACTGTTCCAGCACGGCACTGGCCGAGGCTGGCGAATACAGCGCGCTGGCGTAATACAGATCGATCCCGGCAAGCTGCTCGGCACCGTTCAATTGCACCTGCAACAACCACTCGAACCCATCGGCCCGCGCAGGCGCCGACACCGGCGCCCAGTGCAGACCGCTGCTGTCCTGGGCACGACTCGCCTGGGCAACCGTAAAACCGTAGACCGGGTGCGCCGCGTCAGGGCTCAGTTCCGGCGTCCAGTATTCCTGCCAGGTGCGGTGTTCTTCGAGGCGAGCCGCCAGCGTCACCAACCACTCGCTGAACGACAGGGTGGCGGGCATCGAAACGCACAGCGGCAAGGTTTTCTCGAACACACCCACGGCATTGGCGAAGTATTCATAGTCGCCACGGCTGTCATGACGCACGCCGACCAGCGCCTGCTCACGCCCGCTCAAACGCCCCAGCAACACCCACCAGGCGCCTTGCAGCAGCGTGGCAAGCGGCTGCCCGAGCTGCGCGGCCAGACGTTGCAAAGCCTCACGCTGGGCAGGTTCCAGCGTCAGGGCCACGCACGCGTCGCAAGCGCGGGTCTCCCGGCTGGCGCTGCGGGCGGCCAACCATGGCGTGGCGATGTCCGTCTGCTGGCCTTGCAGGTGCTGCTGCCAGTAGGTGCGCGCGCTGGCGGCATCCTCATCCAGCACCACTTCACTGCGCCATTCCAGGTACTGGGCAAATTCGCCCGGTGCTTCGTCTTCCGATGCCAGAACCCCGGCGTACGCCTGCTGTACTTGCTCAAGCAGCAGATTCAGCGATTGCCCATCGGCACTGTAGCGGGCGACACCCAGCAGCAGTTGCCATTGCTGGGGCCCCAGGCGATACAGCACAGCCTGGACGCTTGCCGATTCGCCGACCACAAACGCACGGCCCATCGATTCCTTGATCTGCGCCTGGACCTCTTCAGCCCCTTGCTCGCCCGCCTGCACCATCAGCGGGAAGCGCCCGGCACTGGCAGCGGCCTGACGCAAACCGTGGAACCCGGCGACTTTTCCCAGTTGCGCTAGCAGCATCGGCTGCTGCGCCAGTAGCGTATCGAACGCCATCTGCAAGCGCTGCGGATCGAGATCGCCGTCAATGACCACCTTCAACCAGCGCAACGCGTCGCCACAGGTCGCCGTGGTCGACAGTTGCTCAAGCACGGTTTGTTGCTCGGGCGTCAGGGCGAAACCCGAATCGTGCGCGTCCATCGTGACCTCGTTCATGCTCCGGTTTCCTCGGTATTGAGTGCGCCCTGGGTGGTTTTCCCGGCGGCAGGCCGGTGCTCAAGACTGCTGTGGTCGTACATATCGCCCATGGCCACCACGATCTTGCGGGGCCCCTCGAACGGATCGCGGGCGTGGGCCACCAGCATGTTGTCCAGCAGGATCACGTCGCCTTTGTGCCAGTCGAAACGCACCGCACAGGCTTCGTACAACTCACCGATACGCGCCATCACCTCGTCTTCGATCGGCATGCCGTCGCCGTAATACACCTGCCGTGGCATGCGTTCGAGGCCGAACATCGACAACAGGTCTTCCCGTACGTCCGGCTCCAGCCAGTAGATGTGATGCAACTGCACCTGGTTGAAGAACGACTTCTCGCCAGTGATCGGGTGGGTGATGATCGCCGGGCCCGGCGTGCGGGTTTGCAACTCGTCGTTATCGAGCCAACGCCACTGGATGCCACCCGCCCGGCAACGGGCCTCGACTTCGCGGCGGTCTTCAGTCTTGAAGAAGTGCTGCCACGACACGTCGAGTTTGTCGGTGAAGGTGCGCACGTAGAGCAGGCCTTTGTCCTCGAACTTCTCGCGAAGGTCCGCCGGCAGCTTTTCGTACATCAGGCGGCAATCCACCACCGGGGTGGCGCCGCCCACGGGCGCGGCTTGCTCGCAATAGAACATCTGCTTGCGCGGCCAGCGGTCCTGATGGGAGCTCTCGTTGTGGAACAGGATCATCTTGCGCTCGGGGTACGGCGTGGAACGGTAGGTGTTCTTGCCCCCTTCCTTTTTGGGCAGGTCGCCGTACTGACCATAAAGGCCCGGCTGGATCGCTTCGGCGAACGCTTCAAAGCCCTGGATGCCGTCCAGCTCGAAACCGCGAAACAGGATGCCCGCATGTTCGGCCAGCTTCTGTTCAATGAACGGCCGGTTCTGCTGGATCCACTCGATGACATCCAGATGGGGCTCGCCCGGCTCCAGCATCAGCGGGAATCGTTGCGGCGCCGCCACCAGTGATTCGCGCACCCGCGTTGGACGGGGCCTGGCGACCGGTGTCGCGGAACGCTTGAGAAACTTGCCCAGCTTATCGGCCTTGGGCCCCGGGACGGTGGCAGGCCTGGCGGCTGCCGCCAAGTGGTCGACTGGCATGCGGATGGCTCCCAATTGAATGTCCTGATCAGCGACGATCTGTTCCAACAGGGCTGTCCAGGCCTGAATCAGGTGCTGAATGCGCTCATGTCCGAACAAGGTTGTGGCGAACTGCCAATTACCGCGCAGTTGCCCTTCTTCTTCGTCAACGAACAACGCCATGTCGAATTTAGAATGGGTCTCAAGGGCCGGCAGGGCCTCCACGTTAAACCCTGCCACGGTTCGGCTGCGCACCGGTACGTTGTTCATCACGAACAACACCTGGAGCAACGGGTTCATGCCCTTGTGTCGCGGTACGCCAGACGCCTCGACAATCTGGTCAAACGGCAGGTCCTGATGCTCCAGCGCGCCGAGCAGGTGGTCCTGGGTGTGAGCCAGGAAAGTCGAAAACGTGAGTTCGGCGTCAAAGCGCGAACGCAGTGGCAGCACGTTGACGAAGAAACCGATCAGGCGTTCAAGCTCAGGCTGTTCACGACCGGCCACGTCGGCACCCACCACGATGTCTTGCGCCGCGCAGACCCGGTGCAACAACACCTGGAACGACGCCAGCAGCGTGCTGTACAGCGTGACACCGGCCTCGCTCGACAAACGCCGCAAGGCCCCCGTCAGCCCGGGGGAAAGGTGGAACTGCAACGCATCGCCGTCATAGGAGGCCGTCTGCCACCGCGGGTTTTCCAGTGGCAGACTCAGGCGACCGTCATAGCCACTGAGTCGGTTTTTCCAGTAGTCGGCCTGACGCGCCAGCACGCCCTGCTCTTCCAGCGCCTGCTGCCACAACGCGAAGTCGTAGTACTGAACGTCCAGGGGCGGCAGCGGCATCGGTTTGCCGTTGAGGGACGCTTCGTAGACTTGCACCAGTTCGTTGATCAACAGCCCCATCGACCAGCCATCGGAGATGATGTGGTGCATGGCATACAACAACACATGCTCGGTCGGTCCCAGGCGCAGGATCCGCCCGCGCCACAGCGGAGCCTGTTGCAGGTCAATCGGCGTGCGCGCGTTTTCCAGCGTTGCCCGGGCCACCTGTTCTTGCTGGGCACTGGGCGAAAGGCCCGACAAATCGATCACCGGGAAGTCCCCCTCGATCTCATCGGCAATCAGCGCCAGCGGATCGCCTTCGTCATCCTGGACATACGCCGTGCGCAGCACGTCATGGCGGCGGACCACTTCGGCGAAGCTGCTCAACAGATGCTCCACCGACAACTCGCCCGACAAGCGCAACGCCAGGGGCATGCCGTAGGCCGAGGTGCCGCCAGACAATTGTTCGGCGATCCACAGGCGCCGCTGCACCAACGACAACGGTGCCGAACGTTGCGGTCCATGGGCCTTGAGCCGGACCCTACGGGAGTCGCCCGCCCGAACCGCGCCATCCGCACTCCCACCCATCAGGGCCGCCAGCGCCTTGAGCTGCGGATGATCGAACAGGTCCCGCAGGCTCAGCGGATAGTCCGTCAGCTTGCGCAGGCGCGAGACGGCCTGGGTGGCCAGCAACGAATGGCCGCCGCGTTCGAAGAAATGATCGTTGCGCCCGACCTGCTCCACTTCCAGCACTGCTTGCCAGATGCAAGCAATCCGTTGCTCCAGCTCACCCTCGGGCGGTACAAAGCCTTGCTGCGACTGGTTGGCGTCGAATCGGGGCAGCGCCTTGCGTTCCAGCTTGCCGTTCGGGCTCACCGGCATGCGCTCAAGCCAAACCCAATGCTGCGGGACCATGTAGTCCGGCAGATGCTGGCTCAAATGGGTCTTCAAGGCCTGCTCGAAGGCAAGGCCGATACTGGCCTCGGCATTCAACTGCGCCGAGGATTGCGGCACCACATAGCCCACCAGCAACGTGCCGTCCTGGGCGATCACCACGCTGTCGCGGACTTCGGCATGTTCGGCCAGGCGCGCCTCGATCTCGCCCAGTTCAATGCGCAGGCCACGGATCTTCACTTGATGATCCAGGCGCCCGGCGTACTCGATCACACCGTCGGCCCGGTAGCGCGCCAGGTCGCCGGTACGGTACAGGCGCGCGCCGTCACCGAACGGGCTGGTGACGAAGCGCTCGGCGGTCAACGCCGGGCGACGGTGGTAACCCCGTGCCAGGCCTTCGCCTCCCAGGTACAGCTCGCCGGTGACTCCTACCGGCAACGGCGACAGGTCCGGATCGAGGATAAACGTGCTCAGGTTGGCGATCGGTTGGCCAATCGGCACCGCGTCCCGGCCTTCGTCGACACAGGTCCAATGGGTCACGTCGATGGCCGCTTCGGTGGGGCCGTACAAGTTGTACAGGCCGGCAGCGGGCAGTTTGGCGAACACCTGCGACTGGGCATCCACCGGCAAGGCTTCGCCGCTGCAAATAATCCGTTTCAGGCTCTGGCAACGACCCACCGCCGGGTCTTGCATGAACACCTGCAACATCGACGGGACGAAGTGCAAGGTAGTGATCTGCTGCGCGCTGATCAGCTCGATCATCTGCGCCGGGTCGCGGTGGGCGCCGGGCGGCGCCATGACCAGGGTCGAACCGGTCAGCAATGGCCAGAAGAACTCCCAGACCGACACGTCGAAACTGAACGGCGTTTTTTGCAGCACCCGGTCGCTCGCCTCCAGCCCATAGGCGTCCTGCATCCAGAACAACCGGTTGACCAGCGCCGAATGACGGTTACCCGCGCCCTTGGGTTTGCCGGTGGAGCCCGACGTGTAGATGACGTAGGCGAGGTTTTCGGCATCGACCGCGACCGCTGGATTGCTGTCGCTGCGGCCAGCCAGCCAGTCGCCGGGCTGGTCCAGTACCAGGCTGCGCAGGCCCGACGGCACCGGCAAGTGTTCCAGCAAATGATGTTGGGTCAGCAGCAAGCCAATGCCGCTGTCGTCGAACATATAGGCCAGGCGATCCTGGGGATACTCCGGGTCCAGCGGCACGTAGGCACCGCCGGCCTTGAGGATCGCCAACAGGCCGACCACCATTTCCACCGAGCGTTCTGCCGCGATGCCCACCAGCACATCCGGGCCGACCCCTTGCTCGATCAGCACATGGGCCAGGCGGTTGGCCTGGGCATTGAGGTCGGCATAGCTCAGCCGTTGGGAGGCAAAAACCAGGGCACAGGCGTCGGGGGTTTTATCCACCTGCGCTTCAATCAGTCGATGCACACTGCAATCGAGGGGGTAATCCATCGAGGTGGCGTTCCAGCCCTGCTGAACCTGTTGCTGTTCGGCATCGAGCAATGACAATTGCCCGACCGAGCGCTCGCCGCCCAGGGTCAGTTGCTCCAGCAGATGGCACAGGTGCCCGCCGATACGGATCACGTCGGCCGGCGTGAAGCTGTCGTGGCTGTAACTCAAGAGCAACGACAGCGTTTCCCCCAGGTTAACCGCCAGGGTCAGCGGGTAGTTGGTTTGCTCGTGATTGGCCACCTCGCCGAAGCGCAACGTGGCCGGCGCCCCCTCTTGCAACGCCTGGGCAACCGGGTAGTTCTCGAACACCAGCAGTGTGTCGAACAGCGCCGCACCGCCCTGCCCGGCCCAGCGCTGGATATCGAACAACGGCGTGTGTTCGTGTTCGCGCAGGCTCAGGTTGCGCCCCTGGACCTCCTGCAACCATTGGCCGACGCTCTGCTCGGCCCGTGGCCGGCCGATGACCGGCAAGGTGTTGATGAACAGGCCGATCTGCTGCTCCACGCCGGGAATCTGTGCCGGACGTCCGGCCACGGTGGCGCCGAAGGCAACGGCGGCGTGTCCGGTACAGCGTTGCAGCAACAACTGCCAGGCCGCTTGCACCAGCGTGTTGACCGTGACTTTCTGCTCACGGGCAAAGCGCTGGAGACGCGCAGTGGTTTGGGCATCGAGCAACTGCTCGTGTTCGCCGTGGCCATGGCTGGCATCGGTGCGGTTGTCCCGGGCAAAAGCCCCCGTCAGCAGCGTCGGCTCGTCCAGTTCGGCCAGTTGCGACTGCCAGAATTGCTCGTTGGCCCGTGGGTCTTGAGCCGACAGCCACTCGATGTAGTCGCGGTAGCTTCCGGATGGTCGGGCCAGGACTTGGCCGCTGTAGCGTTGCAGCACTTCGCCGAGCAACTGCGAATTGCTCCAGCCATCCATCAGGATGTGATGGCTGGTGTAGATCAAGTGATAGCGGTCCTCTGCTACGCGCGCCACCACCAGCCGCAGCAACGGCGCCGCATCCAGTGCAAAGCCCTGGCGCTGTGCCGATGCAAGGGTTTCAAGGTCTTGGGCCAGGTCCGTCCTGGCGCGCCAGTCATGGGACACAAACGCAACGTCCAAGCGTTTGTGCACCACCTGCAAGGCGCGCTTGAATTCGCCTTCCCAGACAAAACTGCTGCGCAGCACGTCATGGGCGTCCATGGCCGCCTGCCAGGCCTGGCGGAAGCGCTCGACGTCCAAGCCTTCGACATCTACCCGCAACTGATTGATGTAGTTGCCGGCCTGTTGCTCAAGCAACGTGTGGAACAACATGCCCTGCTGCATGGGCGACAACGGATAGATATCCTCGACTTGTCGCGGCGCCAGCGCCAAGGCGTCCAGTTGCGCCTGGGACAACCCGGCCAGGGGGAAGTCCGACGGTGTGAAGCCCTGGTGCTGCGCCTGGCAGCAGTGCTCGATCAGCGCCTGCAACTCTTGACCGTAGTCCACGGCCAGCGCCTGGATCGTCGAGGCGTCGAACATCTGCGCGCTGAACGTCCAGTCGATGCTCAGCTCGCCCGCGTAGACACTGCCGTTGAGCGTCAACCAGTTGTCCAGCGGCGCCAGGGGACTCTGTGGCTCGCCAGCCGATTCACTGGCCGGGCTGAACAGCCCGTCGGCCTCCTCGGCAAAACCGCTGTCGAACTGGCCCAGGTAGTTGAAGGTGATCCGCGGCTTCGGCAACGCTTGGAGGGTGCGCCGCGTCGGCTCGTCGCCCAGGTAGCGCAATACACCGAATCCGAGGCCTTTGTCGGGTATCGCCCGCAATTGCTCCTTGATGGCCTTGATCGACTCTCCTGCGGTCGCTGCCGGTGTCAACCGCACCGGGAACAGGCTGGTGAACCAGCCAACGCTGCGGCTCAGGTCCACCTCATCGAACAGCGCTTCACGGCCATGGCCTTCCAGTTGAATCAAGGTCGAGCCATCGGTGGTCCATCGACCGATGACCCGGGCCAGGGCGGTCAACAGCAAATCGTTGACCTGGGTTCGATAGGCCGCTGGCGCTTGCTGCAAGAGTCGGCGGGTCTGCTCTTTGTCCAGCCGCGTCTGGACCTGCGCCCCATCGCACCTGCGCAATTCGCCGTGAGGTCGGTCGCAAGGCAGATCGTGACGAGCGCCCGCCAGTTGCGCTTGCCAATAAGCCATCTGCGCCTGCAACGCCGCGCTGTCGGCATGTAACTTCAAGCGTTGCGCCCAGGCCTGCGTAGCGCTGGTCTTGGCCGGCAGCTTGAGGGGCTGGCCGGCTTGCAATTGCTGGTAAGCCTGTTGCAGGTCTTCCAGCAGAATGCGCCAGGACACCCCGTCCACCACCAAGTGATGAATCACCAGCAACAGCCGTTGACTGCCGTCGGCGAGGTTTGCCAATACCCCGCGCAACAACGTGCCGCTTTCCAGTTCCAGGCTGCGCTGGGCTTGTTCGGCCAAGCGTTCGAGCGCCGGGGCATCGGCCACTTCGGCGGTCCACAACAGCGGTGAGCGTTGCCAAGCCGCCTGCTGCTCGGCGAGGGTTTGATGGTGCGCAGCCCAGCTGCCATTTTCACGCTTGAAGGCCAGGCGCAAGGCATCGTGGTGGACCACCAAGGCCTGGAGCGCCTGCTCCAGATACCCACCGTGGATCGGCCGCAAGTCCTTGAGCAGCACCGACTGGTTCCAGTGATGAGGCTCGGCCATGTCGTGTTCGAAAAACAACTGCTGGAACGGCAGCAACACCGCGTTCCCCGTCACCGGCCCCTGGTCGATGCCAGGGCGGCTGTCATCCAGGGTCGCCACGCTGGCGAGGCCTTGGATGGTCTGGTGGACGAACAAATCCTTGGGGCTGAAATGGATCCCGGCCTGACGGGCCCGGCTGACCACCTGGATGGAGATGATCGAATCGCCTCCCAGCTCGAAGAAGTTGTCGCTGACGCCCACTTGCGCTTGCCCGAGCACGCTTTGCCAGATACCGGCCAGCGCCTGTTCCATGGTGGTATGCGCTGCGACGTAAGCCTTGGGGCTGGCGCTGAGATCGGCTGGGGGCAGCGCCTTGCGCTCCAATTTGCCGTTGGGGCTGACCGGCATTTTTTCCAGCCACAACCAGTGCTGCGGCACCATGTAGTCGGGCAAGGACTGGCTCAAATGCGCCTTGAGCCGGCCTTGCAGCGCCTGGCGCACGGCCTCTTCGGCGCTCAGTAATTCAGCACGTGTCGGCACCACGTAGGCCACCAGCAGGCTACCGCCCTGGGCGATCACCACGGTTTCGCGCACGTCATCGTGCTCGGCCAGGCGCGCTTCGATTTCCCCCAGTTCGATACGCAAGCCACGGATTTTCACCTGATGGTCCATGCGCCCGGCGTATTCGATCACACCGTCGGTGCGGTAGCGCGCCAGGTCGCCGGTGCGGTACAGCCGCTGGCCGTGGCCAAAGGGGCCGGTCACGAACCGCTCGGCCGTCAGCGCGGCGCGGCGGTGGTATCCACGGGCCAGTCCCTCGCCCGCCAGGTACAGTTCGCCGATCACGCCCACCGGAACCGGCGAAAGCTCATCATCGAGGATGTAGGTCCCCAGGTTGGCGATCGGCTGGCCAATCGGCACGCTGTCGCGACCCTCCTCGACACAGGTCCAGTGAGTCACGTCGATGGCGGCCTCGGTCGGGCCATAGAGGTTATACAGGCCGGCGTTCGGCAGTTTGGCGAACACCTGCTGTTGCGCGTCCACCGGCAGGGCTTCACCGCTGCAAACGATGCGTTTGAGGCTGGTGCATTCGGCCACGTGGGGGTCTTGCACAAACGCCTGCAACATCGATGGCACGAAGTGCAGCGTGGTGATGCGCTGCGCCGTGATCAGCCCGATCAGTTGCGCCGGGTCGCGATGCGCTCCCGGCGCGGCCACCACCAGCGTCACGCCGGTCAGCAGCGGCCAGAAGAACTCCCACACCGACACGTCGAAACTGAACGGCGTTTTTTGCAGCACGCTGTCGCTGGCATCGAGCCCATAGGCCTGCTGCATCCAGCACAGGCGGTTGACCAGCGCCGAATGACGATTGCCCGCGCCCTTGGGCTTGCCGGTGGAACCGGAGGTGTAGATCACGTAGGCCAGGTTCTCGCCGTCGACCACCACGTCCGGATTTGTGTCGCAACCTGCGTACACCCCGCCATCAGGCAGGTCCAGCACCAGACTGTCGATCCCCTGCGGAATCGGCAATTGATCAAGCAAATGCTGCTGGGTCAGCAGCAAACCGATGCCGCTGTCTTCGAACATGTAGGCCAGGCGATCCCGTGGGTATTCCGGGTCCAGCGGCACATAGGCACCGCCGGCCTTGAGAATCGCCAGCAGCCCCAGGACCATTTCCACCGAACGTTCCACGGCAATGCCCACCAGCACATCCGGGCCGACGCCATGCTCGATCAAGGTGTGAGCCAGGCGATTGGCCCGGGCGTTGAGCTCGCCGTAGCTCAGGCGTTGCTCGCCGAACACCAGCGCCGGAGCATCCGGCGTCCGGCGTACCTGTTCTTCGATCAACCCCTGGACACTGCGATCGAGCGGGTACGCAACTGCCGTCGCGTTCCAGTCGACGAGCAGGCGCCGACGCTCGTCAGCATCCAGCAACGCCCACTGCGCAACCGGGCGATGCAGGTCCTGCACCAAGCCGTGCAACAGGTTGAGCCAATGCTGGCCCATGCGCTTGAGGGTGGCCGGCTCGAACAGGTCCGTCGCGTAGATCAGCGCGGCGTGCAGGCCCTGCGGGCTGTCGGTGGTCTCCAGGCTCAGGTCGAACTGCGCGGTGCGCTGCGCCCAGCCAAGGGGTTCGACCGTCAGGCCCGGCAATGCGTCTTCAAAGGCCGAGGCGGTTTCGTTGCGATGGTTGAACATGGCCTGGAACAACGGGCTGTGACTCAAGTTACGCTGGGGCTGCAAGGCATCGACCAATTGCTCGAACGGCAGGTCCTGGTGCATCTGCGCCGCCATAGCCGTCTGCTTGAGCTGTTGCAGCAAATCGGCCCCGGTCAGATCGCTGTGGAACTCGGCGCGCAGCACCTGGGTATTGACGAAGAAACCAATCAACCGCTCGGTTTCCAAGCGTTGGCGGTTGGCAATCGGCACCCCGACACGGATGTCGGCCTGGCCGCTGTAGCGGTGCAGCAAGGCTTGGAAAGAACCGAGCAACAACACGAACAGCGTGACGTTTTCCCGCCGGGCCAGGGCCTTGAGGGCATCGCTCAACGCACGATCCAACACAATCGGCAGCCGCGCGCCGCGCAGGCTTTGCTGGGCCGGGCGCGGATGGTCGGTGGGCAGTTCCAGCAGGGGTTGCTCGCTGCCCAGTTGCGCGGTCCAGTAGGCCAGTTGTCGATCCTGTTCACCGGCGGCCATCCATTGGCGCTGCCAGACGGCATAGTCGGCGTATTGCACTTCCAGCGCTGGTAACTGCGCGGGCTGCCCCTGGGCGAACGCCGAATACAGGCTCATCAGGTCATCGACCATCACCTGCAACGACCAGGCGTCGGAAACGATGTGGTGCAGGGTCAACGCCAGGACGTGGTCCTGCTCACCCAGTTCCAGCAATGCCACGCGCAGCAGCGCATCGCTCAAGAGGTCGAACGGGCGTTGTGTCTGCTCTTCGAGGAAGGCCTGAATGCTGGTCTCATCCGCTCCGGGCAAGCATTGCTCGATAAAACTGACTTGCCCTTGCGGGCGAATCACCTGGCAGGTGCGTCCATCGTCCTCCACGAACACGGTGCGTAAGCTTTCATGCCGTTGCACCAGCGCTTCAAAGCTGCGGCGCAAAGCGACTTTGTCCAAGGTACCGCGCAATCGCAGCGCCGTGGGAATGTTGTAGGCGGCACTGTCCGGGTCCATTTTCCACAGGAACCACTGGCGCTCCTGGGCAAACGACAGCGCCAGCGGCTGGTCCCGCGCCACGGCGACCATGGCCTGCGGCTGTGGGCCCGCCCCGGCGTCGAGGGCCGCGACAAAATCCTGCAACGTGCTGTATTCGAACAGGCTGCGCAGCGGCACCTCGATGTCCAGCACCCGACGGACCCGCGAAACCACCTGGGTCACCAGCAACGAGTGCCCGCCCAACTCGAAAAAGTTGTCGTGCAGACCGACACGCTCAAGCTTGAGAACCTCCTGCCAGACCTGCGCCACTTGCTGCTCGCGCTGGCTGCGGGGCGCCACGTAGGTACGTTGCAATTCGCTGGCATCCGGGGCCGGCAACGCCTTGCGATCGACCTTGCCGTTGGGCGTCAGCGGCAGTTGCGCCAGGAACAACAGGTGCGCCGGGACCATGTACTCGGGCAGCTGCGCCTTGAGCGCGGTTTTCAGCGAGGCGCGCAATGCGGCCTCGGCCTCTGTGTCCAACACTTCACCGGTGGCCGCCACCACGTAGCCCACCAGTTGCGCCCCGGTCGGGCCTTCATGGGCTACCACCACGGTTTCACGCACGCTCGCCTGGGCCAGCAACGCCGCTTCGATTTCCCCCAGTTCGATCCGCAAGCCACGGATCTTCACTTGATGGTCGATACGACCGATGTACTCGACCACGCCTTCAGCCCGATAACGGGTCAAGTCGCCGGTGCGGTACAGCCGCTCGCCCGTGCGCGAAAACGGATCGGGCACGAAGCGTTCGGCGGTCAGGGCCGGGCGTTGGAAATAGCCGCGGGCCAGGCCTTCACCACCAATCAGCAGCTCACCCGGCGCACCGGGTGGATTGAGCGTCAGGTCGCTGCCAACGATGTACAGCGCGGTGTTGTCCAGGGGTTTGCCCAGGAACGGACGGCTGCTTTCCAGGCTCAAGGGGTGCACCGCCGACCAGATCGTGGTTTCGGTCGGGCCGTAGAGGTTCCAGACCTTCGGCGAAAGGGCCAGCAAGCGTTGCGCCAGCTCCAGGGGCAGCGCCTCGCCGCCGCACAGGAACGTGCGCCCGGCCAGCAGCGCGGATTGTTCGTGGTCCAGCAGCATGCGCCAGCTCGAAGGGGTGGCTTGCAGTACGGTCACGTCATGGCGCTCGATCAGCGCCAGCACCGCTTGCGGATCCTGGTGGACGTTCTGGCCGGTCAGCACGATGCTGGCCCCGGCCGACAGCGGTCCGTAGATTTCCAGGCCAAAAATGTCGAAGGAAAACGTCGTCAGCGAGAGCATACGGTCGCTGGCCGCAAGCCCCGGCTGGGCGACCATGCTGGCGACGAAATTGCTCAGCGCGCCATGGCGCACCATCACGCCCTTGGGTTTGCCGGTGGAGCCGGAGGTGTAGATGACATAGGCCAGGTGTTCGGCGCTCAGTGGCACCACCGGACAGCTGCGCGGTGCGGCCTGCAGCGCGGCGTCGGGCTGGTCCAGCAACAAGGTTTGCAGGGTGGCCGGAATCGGCAGCAGCGCTTGCAAACGGGCCTGGGTCAGCAGCAGTTGGATGCCGCTGTCCTCGATCATGTAGGCCAGGCGATCCTCGGGATACGCCGGGTCCAGGGGCACATAGGCGCCACCGGCCTTGAGGATCGCCAGCAGGCCGACGATCATCTCGACACTGCGCTCCACCGCGATGCCCACCGGCTGGTCAGGCGTCACGCCCAGGGCCATCAAACGGTGGGCGAGCTGGTTGGCGCGCGCGTCCAGTTGCCCATGGGTCAGGGTCTGTCCATCGATGGTCAGCGCCAGCGCGTCGGGGGTCTGGCGCGCCTGTTCGGCGATGCGCCAATGCACGCATCCGGTTCCGGCACCGTGCTCGGCCACGCGGTACCAGTCTTGCTGTGTCAGGCGCTGCTGGGCGGCGTCGAGCAACGGCAACTCACCGATACGTCGTTGCGGCGCCTCGACAATGCCTTGCAGCAGGTTCTGCCAGTGCTGGGCCAGGCGTTCGATGGTCTGCGGCTCGAAGAGGTCGGTGGCGTAGGTCAGCTCGGCGGCAACACCCTGCTCGGTTTCATAGGTGCCCAGGGTCAGGTCGAACTGGGCGGTGCGTCCTTCCCACACCAGGTCCTCGATGCTCAGCTGTGGCAGCTGCAACTGCCGGTCCTGGGTATCGCCGGCTGTCTGGTGGTTGAACATGACCTGGAAGATCGGGCTGTGGCTCAGGCTGCGTTCCGGTTGCAGGGCTTCGATCAACTGCTCGAAGGGCAAGTCCTGATGCGCCTGGGCGGCCATGGCCGACTGCTTGACCTGATGGAGCAAACGATCGAACGGCAACTGCCCATCGACATCGGCGCTGAGCACCTGGGTGTTGACGAAAAAGCCGATCAGGCCCTCGGTCTCGACCCGGTTACGGTTGGCCACGGGCACGCCGACGCGGATCTGCGGCTGGCCACTGTAGCGGTGCAGCAACGCCTGGAACGACGCCAGCAGCACCATGAACAGGCTGGCCCCTTCACGCTGGGCCAATTGCTTGAGCGCCGCGCCCAGTTCCGACGACAGGTTCAGGTCCAGGCGCGCACCGCGAAAACTCTGCACGGGTGGGCGTGGGTGATCGAGGGGCAGCTCTAAAACCGGTTGTTCGCCCCCCAGGGTCTGGATCCAATAGGCCAGTTGCCGCTCGCGCTCACCGGCCTCCAGCCAGTGGCGCTGCCAGATGGCGTAGTCGGCGTACTGCACGCTCAATTCCGGCAATACCAGCGGCTGGCCAGCGGTGTCGGCGGCGGTGTTGAAGGCATAGTGGCGCACCAGCTCATCCACCAGCACCTGCATCGACCAGCCATCGGAGATGATGTGGTGCTGGATCAGCGCCAGCACATGGTCATCTTCGGCTATTTGCAACAGCGAAACCCGCAGCAGCGGTCCTTGGCGCAGATCGAATGGGCGCGCGCTTTGCGCCTCGACGAAGGCTTTGATGCTGTCGTCCTGGCTGGCCGGCGAACCGGCGGGTAATGCCTGGACCGCAATACGCAGCGGCATGTGCGGGTGGATGACCTGCACGGCCTGCTCGCCATGCTCGATGAAGGTGGTGCGCAGGCTCTCGTGGCGCTCGACCAGGGCGTTGAAGCTGCGCTCCAGGGCGACCACGTCCAACGGCCCCTTGAGGCGCAGGGCACTGGGGATATGATAGGCCGAGCTGTGCGGGTCCATCTGCCACAGGAACCATTGGCGTTCCTGGGCGTAGGACAGCGCGATGTGTTCGAACCCGGAGCGCACCTCGGGGATCGGCAGGTTGGCCGGCGAGACGCCCTCTTCGAGCATCTTTTCCAGGTACAGCCGGCGTTTGTCCAGCGGCAGAGTGATAAAGCGCTTGGCAATCCTCAAAGCAACACTCTTATCCATCAGACTTCCTCCATTTCATCAAGCAGGGCTTCCAGCTTGTTCAGTTTCTGTTCGTTGATTGGCCCGTCCCCGGTGTCGAGTTGCGCGACAAAATCCCCCAGGACGGGGTGCTGGAAAATCAGTTGTGGGGTCAGCGTCAGCCCCAGTTCGAGGGCCAGGCGCGAGACGGCATTGACCGCCAGCAGCGAATGGCCGCCCAGCTCGAAGAAGTGATCGTTCAGGCCCACGCGTTCCACCGTGAGCACCTGGGCCCAGATCGCCGCGACCTGCTGCTCGAGTTCACTGGCCGGCGCGACATAACCGGCTTGCAGCAAGCTGGTCTCCGGGGCCGGCAAGGCCTTGCGGTCGAGCTTGCCGTTCGGGGTCAGCGGCAGTTGATCGAGGAACAGCAGATGGACCGGAATCATGTAGTCGGGCAAGTGTTCCCTGAGACCGGCCTTGAGTTGATCGCGCAGGGCGCGCTGCTCTTCGCTGGCGTTCAAATTCAACGACGGGGCAACCACATAGGCCACCAGTTGCTGGCCTCCCGCCGCGTCCTGGGCCAGGACAGCCACCTCACGCACCTCGGGTTGTTGCAGCAGCCGCGCTTCGATTTCCCCCAGCTCGATACGGAAGCCGCGGACCTTCACTTGATGGTCGATCCGGCCCTGATATTCGAGCACGCCATCGACGCGATAACGGCTCAGGTCGCCAGTGCGATACAAGCGCTCGCCGTTGCTGGAAAACGGGTTGGGCACGTACTTCTCGGCGGTCAGCGCGGCACGGCCGAGGTAGCCACGGGTGATGCCCGCGCCGCTCAGGTACAGCTCGGCCGAGACGCCTTGGGGCACCGCTTGCAAGTCACTGTCCAGCAGGTAACTGGCGGTGTGCTTGAGGGGCCGGCCGATGTTCGCGGTGCCGCCGACGGTGCGGCGGGTCCAGGTGGAATAGGTGGTGTCTTCCGAAGGGCCGTAGAGGTCGTAGACATGCTCGATGCCCCCTTTCAAAGGCGACTCGGTCAACTGTGGGAGCGAGCCTGCTCGCGATGGCGATCCATCTGCTGGCTTATGTGTAATTGATCCACCGCTATCGCGAGCAAGCTCGCTCCCACCTTGGTACACACATTGGTACAACGCTTCCACCAGGCTCTGCTTCAACGGCTCGCCGGCCAGGTTGATGATGCGCACGCTGGCCGGGATTTCGCCGCTGCGCTGCAACGCGGCAATCGCCGACGGCACGGTGTTGATCAGGCGCACCTGATCCCGGGCCGGCAGGTGCGGCAGTTCCAGGGCGTTACGCGCAATGATCAGCGAACCGCCATTGGCCAGGGTCACGAACAGCTCCCACACCGACAAGTCGAAACACACTGAAGTGGAGGCGAGCACGCCTTGGATGTCGTCGCGGCTGTAGACCGATTTCGACCAATCGATCAGCGCCAGCACGTTGCGATGGGCGATCGCCACGCCCTTGGGCTGGCCGGTGGAACCGGAGGTGTAGATCACGTAGGCGAGGTTGTCTGGCGTGACCTGGGTGTGGGGTACGCTCGATGGATATTGCGTCAAGTCGAGCTGATCCAGCCGCAACACAGCGGTCTCGGCCGCAACGGTCAGCGTCGCCGCCACCGCGTGCTCGGTCAGCAGTACCCGCGCACGGCTGTCGTCGAGCATGTAGGCCACGCGTTCGGCCGGATAGTCCGGGTCCAGCGGAACGTAGGCGCCACCGGCCTTGAGCACCGCCAGCAAGGCGATCAGCAACTGCTCGGAGCGCGGCATTGCCACGCCTACTCGCACTTCCGGGCCCACCCCCAGCTCAATGAGTTTATGGGCCAGGCGATTGGCCTGACCGTCCAGTTCGCCGTAGCTCAGGCGGGTGTTGGCGAAGGTCACCGCCAGGGCATCTGGCGTGACTTCGACCTGACGAGCAATCAGCTGGTGAATGCACAGCGTTTGCTCGAACGGAGCGTCCACCGGGTTCCAGTCATGGGTCAGGCGCTGATGCTCATCAGACTCAAGCATCGACAGTTCACCCAGGCAGCGCTCGCCATGGGCGCTCATCTGCCCCAACAGTTGCGCCAGGTGCGCCGCCAGTCGCGCCACGGTGGCGGGCGCAAAACTGGCCCGCTGGTAGCTCATGTGCACTGACAGCTGCCGATCAAGGCCCACCAACAGCGTCAACGGGTAGTTGGTCTGCTCCTGGGTGGCCACCGGGCCGAAGCGCAGGCCGTCTGGCGCGCCTTGCTCCAAGGCTTGGGCAATCGGGTAGTTCTCGAACACCAGCAGGCTGTCGAACAGGGTTTCACCGCCCTGCCCGGCCCAGCGCTGGATGTCCAGCAATGCGGTGTGCTCGAACTCCCGCAGCGCCAGGTTCTGCCCTTGCACCGCTTGCAACCAACTGTCCAGGGACTGCTCGGCCCGCGGGCTGGCGATCACCGGCAAGGTGTTGATGAACAGGCCGATCTGCTGCTCGATGCCGGGCAGATCCGCCGGGCGACCGGCGACCGTCGCACCGAAGGCCACCGTGTCTCTACCGGTGTAACGCTGCAACAGCAGTAGCCATGCCGCCTGCACCAAGGTGTTGACGGTGACTTTCGAGGCACGGGCGAAGGCTTCCAGGCGTCGGGTCAGCGCTTCGTCCAGCACCTGGACATGATCGCCATAACCGGCATCGGCCCGTGCTGGCTTCGGCATGACGTCGGCCAGGCGGGTCGGGGTCTCCAGGCGTTGCAGCGCAGGCGTCCAGAACGCTTCGCTGATGGCCTCGTCCTGGCGTTGCAGCCAGGCAATGTAGTCGCGATAACGCCCGGACGGACGGGCCACGCTGGCACCCCGGTAATGCTGCAAGACTTCACCGAGCAACTGCGCGCTGCTCCAGCCGTCCATCAGGATGTGATGGTTGGTGTAGATCAGGTGATGACGGTCGGTGGCGGTGCGTACCAGCACCAGGCGCATCAGCGGCGCCCGGGTCAGGTCCACGCCTTGGGCACGTTCTGCATCGGCCAGGGTTTGCAGGGCGCTATCAATATCAGTGCGCCCGTTCCAGTCGAGCACACGGAACGGCACCTCGACCTGTCGCTGCACGATCTGCACCGGCTGCGCCAGGTCGCCCTGCCAGAAGAAGCCGCTGCGCAGGATGTCATGGGCATCGACCGCCGCTTGCCAGGCGGCGCGGAAACGCTGCGAATCGATGCCCTCGACGTCGAGGCGCATCTGGTTGATGTAGTCGCCACTGCCCTGGCCGAGCAAGGAATGAAACAGCATGCCCTGCTGCATGGGTGACAACGGGTAGATGTCGTCGATGGCCTGGGGGTGTTGCACCAGGGTGTCCAGCTGCGCCTGGGTCAGCCGCGCCAGGGGGAAATCCGACGGCGTCACGCCGCGGCTGTTGTCGTCGCAGCAATGGGCGATGAGCGCAGTGAGCTCCTGCACATAGTCGTCGGCCAGGCGCTGAATGGTCGCGACGTTGAACAGGTCGCCGCTGAAGGTCCAGCTCAAGTCCAGCTCGCCGCCAAACACTTGGCCATCGAGGGCCAGCGGACTGCCCAGCGGGCCTTGCAGGTTCACTTCTTCGCCACCGCGCTCGGTGGTCGGCACGAACAAGGCGTCGTCAGTCCCATCGAAACTGCCGTCGAACTGGCCGAGGTAGTTGAAGGTCAGTTGCGGTTTCGGCAAGGCTTGCAGGGTCTGGCGCGCAGAGTCATCGCCCAGGTGTGCCAAGGCGCCGAAGCCAATGCCTTTGTTGGGAATGGCGCGCAGTTGTTCCTTGATCTGCTTCAGCGAGGCGCCGAGATCGGCAGCCGGGGTCAGCTTCGCGGGGAACAGGCTGGTGAACCAGCCGACGGTACGGCTCAGGTCGACGTGGTCGAACAGATCTTCGCGGCCGTGGCCTTCGAGTTGTACCCACACGCTGTCGTCGCCGGTCCAGCGCACCATCACCCGCGCCAGCGCGGTCAGCAGCAGGTCGTTGATCTGGGTGCGATACGCCGCCGGGGCTTGCTGCAACAGTTGCCGGGTGAGGGTTTTATCCAGTGCCGTGCGGATCGTCACGGCTTGGCCGTGTTGCTGCCCGCCCTGAGGATTGTCCCACGGCAACCCCGCCGAAGCGCCTTGCAACTGTTGCTGCCAAAAGCCCAGCTCAGCCTGCAAGGGTGCGCTGGCAGCGTAGTCCTGCAACGCGGCGGTCCAGGCTTTGACCGCGCTGGTCTTGGCCGGCAGTTGCAGCGCTGCGCCTGCGAGCATCTGCCGATAAGCGCTTTGCAGGTCTTCGAACAGAATCCGCCAGGACACCCCGTCTACCACCAGGTGGTGCACGATCAGCAACAGCCGCTGCGTGCCGTCGGCGAGGTTCGCCAGCAGCCCGCGAAGCAGCGGCCCGCCATCCAGTTGCAGGCTGCGCTGGGCCTGATTGCCCAGCACTTCCAGCTCAGCGAGATCGGCGACGTCGGCATGCCACAGCAGTGTGCCCGCCGCCTGCGCCTCGACGTCACGATAACGCGCGGTCCAGCCTTCGCCCTGCTCGATAAAGTCCAGGCGCAAGCTGTCGTGGTGCGCGATCAGCGCGCCCAAGGCCCGCTCCAACGCCTGCGCATCCAGTGCCTGCGCCGGCTTGAGCATCACCGATTGGTTCCAGTGATGGCGGTCGGGAATCGGCTGGGCGAAGAACCATTGATGGATCGGCAGCAGTGCGGTTTCGCCGGTCACGGGTTGCTGGTCGATCGATTGCAGTGGCCCGCCAGTCTGGACCACGGCGGCCAGGGCCTCGATGGTCTGGTGCTGGAACAGATCCTTCGGCGTGAAATGAATGCCGGCCAGCCGGGCGCGACTGACCACCTGGATCGAGACGATAGAATCGCCCCCCAGTTCGAAGAAGTTGTCCTGCAGGCCGACTTGCCCAAGCTTGAGCACGTCCTGCCAGATGGCCGCCAGTTGCTGCTCCAGCGGGCTGCGCGGCGCCACGTAGGTTTGCTGCAATTGGCTGACGTCGGGCTTGGGCAGGTTCTTGCGGTCGAGCTTGCCGTTGGGGGTCAGCGGCAAGCGTTCAAGCAGCAGCAGATAGGCCGGGACCATGTGCGCCGGCAGGGTCGCCTTGAGCTGTTCGCGCAGGTGCTCGGCGAACGCCTCACGTTGGGCTGCGGGCTCATCAGCCACGACATAGGCCACCAGGCGCTTGCCGCTGCCGGCAGTGCCTTCCTGGGCCACCACGACCGCTTCGCGCACGCCATCCAGGGCTTGCAGGCTGGCTTCGACTTCACCCAGCTCGATGCGGAAACCGCGGATCTTCACTTGGTTGTCGATACGATCCAGGTAATCGAACGTACCGTCGGCGCGTTGGCGCACCAGGTCGCCGGTGCGGTACAGCAAGCCGCCTTCAGCGCTGAACGGATCCGCCACAAAGCGCTCGGCCGTCAGGCCCGGACGGTTCAGGTAACCCCGGGCCAATCCGCTGCCGCCCAGGTACAGTTCACCGGCCATGCCTTGGGGCAGCAGGCTCAGGTCAGCGTCCAACACGTAGGCACTGCGGTCGCCGATGCGGCTGCCGATGGGCGCATACGCGGCGCCGCACGCCACGTCACGACCGGCCTTCCAGATCAGCGGCGTGACCACGGTTTCGGTCGGGCCGTAGCCGTTGATGATGAAGTCCGGATCGAGGGCGCGCTTGACCCGTTCGAAACTGGCGTTGGCCACCGCATCGCCGCCGAAGCAATAGATGCGCACCTTGGGTGGGTTGCCTTCGCGCTCGGCGTGTTCGGCCAGTTGTTGCAGGTACACCGGCGGGAACGCCACCACGGTCACGCCGTGCTCGCGCATCGCGTTGTAGGTTTGCTCCGGGGTCCACAGGCTGTCGTCGCGAATCAGCAGCGACGCGCCGTGGGTCAGGCTGGTGAGCCAGCGCTCATGGGCGCCGTCGAAGGCGAAGGACATGAAATGGAATTCGCAATCGCTGCCCTGCATTTCATAGCGCTCGCCGATGGCCTGGCAGTGCATCGCCAGCGGTCCATGGGCCACGCTCACGCCTTTGGGGTTGCCGGTGGAACCGGAGGTGTAGATCACGTACGCCAGGTTCTGGGGATCGACCTCGATCGCAGGTGCATGGATGGGTTGCAGGCTCAGGTCCAGGCGATCGAGTTCCAGCACCTGTGCAGCACTTTCCAGGGGCAGCTGCGCCGACACCCGGGAATCGGTGAGCAACAGCGCCAACCCAGAATCCTCGATCAGGTACGCCAGGCGTTCACGAGGGTAGCTGGTGTCCAGCGGCACGTAGGCAGCGCCGGCCTTGAGCACCGCCAGCAGCGCGACGATCACCCCTTCGCTGCGCGGCAGGGCCACGCCGACGCGGGTTTCCGGGCCCACGCCACGAGCGACCAGCGCATGGGCCAATTGGTTGGCCCGGCGGTCGATCTCGCCATAGCTGAAGCGTTGTCCATCGAAAATCACCGCCGTGCCGTGCGGTTTCAGCGCCGCCAGATGGGCGATGCGTTGATGCACGGCAATGTCGGTCGGGTACGGTTGCGGGTAGTTGGCAGCCTGTTGCGCTGTATGTTCCTCATCGTTGGCCAGGGCGATCTCGCCGAGGCGACGCTCGGCGGATTCGGCAAACCGCTCCAACAGGTGCAGCAATTGCGCACTCAAGCGCTCGATGGTCGCGACGCTGAAATGCGCCCGGTCAAAACTCATGTGCAGCGCCAGCGTCTCGCCCAAGGTCACGCCCAGGGTCAGCGGATAGTGCGTCTGATCCTGGTTGGCGACTTCGCCGAACACCACGCCTTGGGCGGTGCCGCGTTGCAACGCCGCAGAAATCGGGAAGTTCTCGAACACCAGCAAGCTGTCGAACAGCGCTCCACCGCCCTGCCCGGCCCAGCGCTGGATGCTCGCCAGCGGCGTGTGCTCGAATTCGCGCAGGCTCAGGTTCTGAGCCTGCACAGCGGCCAGCCAGGCTGCGACCGTCTGGTCCGGACGAGAGCCTGCGATCACCGGCAAGGTGTTGATGAACAGGCCGACCTGTTGTTCGATGCCAACCAGCTCTGCCGGCCGCCCCGCCACGGTGGTGCCGAACGCCACGCAATCACTGCCGGTGTAACGCTGCAACAGCAGCAACCACGCCGCTTGCACCAGGGTGTTGACGGTGACTTTCTGCTGGCGGGCGAATGCATTGAGACGGCCCGTGCGCGACGCATCCAGCGTGTAATGCCTGAGCGCGTGAGCGCTTTCGCTGCGCACTTCAGCACTCGCCGCGGCGGCGTTTGCGAGCAGCGTCGGCTCCTGGAGATCGGCCAGTTGCCCCAGCCAGAACGTTTCGCTGAGGGCCGTGTCCTGGCGCTGCAACCATTGGATGTAATCGGCATAGCGGCTGACCGGACGCGGCGGCTGTTGACCGGCGTAACGTTGCAGCACTTCGCCAAGCATCTGCGCGCTGCTCCAGCCGTCCATCAGGATGTGATGGTTGGTGAAAATCAGGTGATGACGCTCATCGCTCAACTGAATCAGCGTGACCCGCAGCAGTCCGGCCTGAGTCAGGTCGAACCCCTTGGCCAGGTCGGCGGCGGTGAAATCCTTGAGGGCCTGGGCGACATCATTGCGCCCGCGCCAATCGAGCAGGGTGTAAGGCAGCGCCAGGCGGCGATGGATGATCTGCAACTGCTCCTGCAACTCACCCTGCCAGATGAAGCCGCTGCGCAAGATCTCGTGGGCGTCCAGGGTCGCCTGCCACGCGGCGCGGAAACCCTCGGGGTCGAGGCCATCGACATCCACGCACAGTTGGTTGATGTAGGTGCCGTTGCCCTGCTCGTACAGGGTGTGAAACAGCATGCCTTGCTGCATCGGCGACAGCGGGTAGATGTCCTCGATAGCGGCAGCCGGCACTGGGATCGCGTCCAACTGCGCCTGGGTGATGCGCGCCAGCGGGAAGTCCGACGGTGTGGTGCCCATGGATTGGGCCTGGCAACAATGACCGATCAGCGCTTCCAGTTCGCGGGCATAGTCATCGGCCAGACGGGCGATGGTCGCCTCGTTGAATTGCTCACTGCTGAACGTCCAACGCAAATCAAGCTCGCCGTCGTACACCTGACCCTCGACGCCCAGCCCGTTGTCCAGCGGCGCATCAAGGCTCTGCTCGAGCCCGGCGCTTTCGTCCGCCGGGCTGAACAGCGCGCCCTCGCTGGCATCGAAACTGCCGTCGAACTGACCGAGGTAATTGAAGGTGATGCACGGCAATGGCAAGGCCTTGAGACAGGCTTGTGCCGCGTCGTCGCCCAGGTAGCGCAGCACACCAAAACCTATGCCCTTGTTCGGGATCGCCCGCAGCTGCTCCTTGATCTGCTTGATCGCGGCAGCCACGCTGTCGGCCGGAGTCAGGCGCACCGGGAACAGGCTGGTGAACCAGCCGACCGTGCGGGTCAGATCGACGTCGCTGAACAGCTCTTCGCGGCCATGGCCTTCCAGTTGAATCAGTGTGTCGGCACGCCCGGTCCAGCGGCAGATCACTCGCGCCAGGGCGGTCAGCAACAGGTCGTTGACCTGGGTGCGATACGCCGCAGGCGCCTGTTGCAGCAGTTGCTGTGTGAGGGTTTTGTCGAGTCGGCTGTGCAGCACTTTTGCGTATCGGCTTTGCCGGCTGCCTTGGGGGTTATCCCAGGGCAGATCCACCACGGCGCCTTGCAGTTGTTGCTGCCAGAAGGTCAACTCGGCCTGCAGGTTTTCAGTGCTGGCGTAGGCCTGCAAATGTTCGCCCCAGGCCTTGTAGGCGCTGGTCTTGGCCGGCAACTGGAGGGTGCTGCCAGCACTGGCCTGTTGATAAGCCCGTTGCAGATCTTCCAGCAGGATGCGCCACGACACGCCGTCCACGGCCAGGTGGTGCACGGCCAGTAACAGACGCTGGCTGCCATCGGCCATGTTCGCCAGTACTGCACGCAGCAGCGGGCCATTTTGCAGATCCAGGCTGCGCTGGGCCTTGGCACAGAGGTCTTGCAGCTCAGCGGCGCTCAGGTTGTCCGCAGTCCACAGCAGCTCGGGGTCGATCGCGATCGGCGCCACGTCGGCACGCCAGCCCGTCGGGGTTTCGGTGAAGCGCGAACGCAAGGCATCGTGATGCGCCAGCAGTGCGTTGAGCGCCTGGAGCAGCGCTGGCGCCTGTAATGGCAGGTGGCTGCGCAACAGGACAGCCTGGTTCCAGTGGTGGCGCTGGGCGATGGTGTCCTCGAAAAACACCTGCTGGATAGGCAGCAACGGCAGCTCGCCGCTGACCGGTTCTTGATCGATCTGCAAGCCACTGCCGCCTTGCTGCGCGACGCTCGCCAGACCTTGCACGGTTTGATGCTGGAACAGGTCACGGGGGGTGAAATGGATCCCGGCCTGCCGCGAACGGCTGACCACCTGGATCGAGATGATCGAGTCGCCGCCCAACTCGAAAAAGTTGTCGGTCAGGCCGACCTGCTCAAGCTTGAGTACGTCTTGCCAGATGGCCGCGATGCCTCGTTCCAGCTCACTGCGGGGCGCGATGAAGGCTTGCTGCAGTTGGCTGGCATCGGCTGAAGGCAATGCCTTGCGGTCGAGCTTGCCGTTGGGGCTCAGCGGCAATTGCGCGAGGAACAGCAGCTGCGTCGGCACCATGTAATCCGGCAGGTGTTCCTTGAGTTGCGCCTTCAGGGTTTCCCGCGCCGCGCCTTGTTCCTCGGCCGAGGCCGACACCAGCGATGGGTCCTTGGGCACTACATAGCCCACCAGTTGCAGGCTGCTGCCGCCCTGCACCGCCAGCACGACCGCCTCATTTACCGCGTCCAGTTCCAGCAGGCGCGCTTCGACTTCGCCCAGCTCGATGCGCAAGCCGCGGATCTTCACTTGATGATCAACGCGACCGACGTATTCGATCTGGCCCAAGGTGTTGAAGCGTGTCAGGTCGCCGGTGCGATACAGGCGCGCGCCAGTGGTGGAAAACGGATCAGGGATGAACCGTTCGGCGGTCAAGCCCGGACGCTGGAAGTAACCGCGCGCCAGCAGCTCGCCGCCAATCAGCAACTCGCCGACCACGCCCACCGGCGTGGGTTCGAGGTGCGCATCGAGCAGATAGGTGTGCCGACCTGGAAGCGGTTGGCCAATGGGCAAGGTCAGCGGCAGCGGCCGGCGATTGAAGACGTAGTCACTGCAATCCAGCGTGGTGGCGGTGACCGTGGCTTCAGTCGGGCCGTAGGTGTTGAGCAGCTTGACCTGCTCGAGCCCGGCCCGGCGCCAGGCCTGCACGCCTTCGGGCGGCATCGCTTCACCACCGCTGTGCACCTGGCGCAACGCCGCGTAGTCACGCGGACCGACAGCGGCGAACTCCTTGGCGATCATGTTCCAGTAGGCAGTGGTCAGGTCCATGACCGTGATGCCCTGCTCGACGATGTGGCGGTACAGGGTTTCGCTGTCCCACACCTCGTTGCCACGCAGCAGCACCGAGGCGCCGCAGGTCAGCGGCCCGAACAGTTGCTCGCCAAAGGCATCGAAGTTGAACGTGGCGAATTGCAGCACGCAGTCGGCACTGCTCAAACCGTAATAGTGCTGCGAGGCGAACGCATGCTTGCTCAGCGCGCCGTGGCTGATGCCGACGCCCTTCGGGCGCCCGGTCGAGCCGGAGGTGAACATGACGTAGGCCAGGCTGTCGGCCCACACCTGGCGCTGCAGATTGCCGGGCTCGGCGTCTTCCCAAGACTGGCTCTGATCCAGACACAAGCAACGCACGCCATCGGGTACAGGCAGGCGTTCAAGCCAATGGCTTTGGGTCAGGAGCAGGCGACTGGCGCTGTCTTGAATCATGAACCGCAGGCGGTCAACCGGGTACTGAGGGTCCAGCGGCACATACGCACCGCCGGCCTTGAGCACGGCAAGAATGGCGACCACCAGTTCCTGGCTCCGGTCGACAGCAATGCCCACCAGCACGTCAGGACCGACACCCGCCGCCACCAATGTGCGCGCCAGGCGATTGGACCGGGCGTTGAGCTGGCCATAGGTCAATCGTTGTCCATCGCAGATCAAGGCGATGGCGTCCGGGCTGCGTTCAGCTTGCGCCTCGAACAGTTCGTGCACCGGGCGCTCGCTCGGCCAGGTCGTGTCGTGACGCCCCACTCTGTCACCAACTGCCGATATTCAGCCGGCGCCAGCAACGCGAGTTCGCCGACGCGCTGCTGTGGATCGCTGACGATATTGCGCAATAGCAGCGTCCAGTGCCGCGCCATGCGCTCGATGGTTTCGGGGTTGAACAAGTCGCTGGCGTAGGTGAACGCGGCATGCAATTGGCCGCCCTTTTCGTAGGTGTCCAGGCTCAAGTCGAACTGGGTGCTGCGCGACTCCCATTCGATGACGCCCAGCTCCAGACCGCTGCCGACTTTCAGCGTGGTGACATCGGCCACTTCCGGCTGGTGGTTGTACATCACTTGGAACAACGGGTTGTAGCTCAGGCTGCGCTCAAGCTTCAGCGCCTCGACCAGCCGTTCGAAGGGCAGGTCCTGGTGGGCCTGGGCGCCGAGGGCGGTTTCCTTGATGTCACGCAACAGGTCGCCAAGGCGGGCCTGGCCATCCACTTGCACCCGCAACACCTGGGTGTTGACGAAGAAACCGATCAGCCCTTCGATTTCCTGGCGGTTGCGGTTGGCGACCGGGACGCCGACCCGCAGGTCGGCTTGTCCGGTGTAACGGTGCAGCAGGATATTGAAGGTGCCCAGCAACAGCATGAACAAGGTCACCCCCTGCTGCCGGGCAACGCCGCGCAGTTGCTCGACCAGCGCGGCCTCCACCACATGCTCCAGGCGGCAACCGCGATAGCTCGGCAGCACCGGGCGTGGATAGTCGAGAGGCAGTTCCAACACCGGATGCTCGTCGCCCAGTTGCGCTTGCCAGTAATCGAGTTGCCGCTGCAGCTCGCCGGCCTCCAGCCAACGGCGTTGCCACAGGGCGTAGTCGCTGTACTGGATCGGCAAATCAGCCAACTGCGGGGCAACGCCCGCCTCATGGGCGTCGTAGAAACGGATGAACTCATCGATCAACACGTTCATGGACCAGCCATCGGAGACGATGTGGTGCAGGGTCAGCAGCAGCACGTGCTCCTGCTCATCGAGCTTGAGCAATTCGACCCGCAGCAACGGGCCGCAGGCCAGGTCGAAGGGCCGCATCGACTGGGCCTCGGCGGCCAGGCGAACCGCCTGCTCGCGCTCGGCGGCCGGCATGGCACTGAAGTCTGCGTGGTCGATCACCAGCGGCGCGCTGGCCGGCACCTGCAGGAGACGGTCGTCGGCCTGGCGCTGGAACACCGTGCGCAGGGTTTCATGTCGTGCCACCAGGCTGGCGAAAGCCTGCTCCAGGGCCGACAGGCTCAACGTGCCTTTGAGACGCACCGCCCCGGGCAGGTTGTAGGCGCCGCTGTCCGGCTCCAGTTGCCAAAGAAACCACATGCGCTGCTGGGCATAGGACAAGGCCTGGCGATCCTCGGCCTCAACGCCCTGGGGGATGGGAAAACCGCTGAACTCCACGCCCTCCTTGGCCAACGCCGCGAGGAACATCCGGCGCTTGTCCAGGGGCAACCCGATAAACCGGCGAGCAAGTTTCAAGGCGTCTTCAGCATTCATTTCTGGGGTATCCGGAATCAGTGGGCACAAGGCACAAAGGCAAGTCGTCCCTATAAAACGAATGCAGACCGGAAAAATTAGCGTTTGAGAACAGGTATCAGGAAGTGAGGTAGAACGGGGATTTTGAACATGATGCTGGTTACAAATGTGGGAGCGAGCTTGCTCGCGATGGCGCAGGATCAGCCAACGTATAGGCAAGCTGACACACCGCTATCGCGAGCAAGCTCGCTCCCACATGGGACTGCATTCCAATGAACTTGGGAATCAAATCACGCGCTGATCGCCAACCCATGCCGCCGATGATGCACGCTCAACTGATCCTTGATCAGCCGCAGCACCCTGGCCTCGTGCTGGTGAATGAAGAAGTGCCCACCGGCCAGCATGTCCACCGAAAAACTGCCCGTGGTTTCCTGGCGCCAGCCAATCAGTTGCTCGGTGGTGGCCTTGTCGGTAGTGCCGCCAAGCACATGCACCGGGCAGTTGAGCCGTGGTCGCACCCGGGGCTGGAAACGTCCGCACAGCAGGAAGTCCGCCCGCAGGATTGGCAAGGTCAGGGCCATCAGCTCTTCGTTGGCCAATATTTCCTCGCTGGTACCGTTGAGGGTGCGCAGCTGGTCGATCAGTTCAGCGTCGGTTTTCGGCTCGGCGAAACCACGGTCGTAGTCAGCCCGCATCGTCGGCGCCGCAGTACCCGAGGCAAACAGCGCCACCGGTTCGGGGCAGCCGAGTTCGCGCAAGGCGTAGGCGATTTCACAGGCCAGCAGCGCGCCCAGGCTGTGACCGAACAGCGCGTACGGGGCCTGGATCGAGGGCAGCAGCTCTCGCGCCAACTGCATCGCCAACGGGCCCATGTCGGTGTGCAGCGGTTCGTCGAAGCGCGCCCCGCGCCCCGGCAGCTCCACGGGCTGCACGTGCAGCCACTGCGGCAACGTGCGCCGCCAGCGGCTGTAAACCATTGCGCTGGCGCCGGAATAAGGCAGGCACAGCAGGGTCAGTTGAGTCACTGCGGTTTTCTCCGATCGGTCGTGTATGGAGGATAACGAAGCGGCGGCACGCAGAATTAATCAAAGAACGCTGCATGCGCTACATCCTGTGTACTCCCCCTATACTGGCGGCACCTCGACTCACTCCACCACAAAGGAGCAAGCCATGAGCTGGTCCGCCAAGCAATACGTCACCTTCGAACAGGAACGCACCCGCCCGGCCCGGGACCTGCTGGCCGCCATTCCCTCCGTGGAAGCGCGCTCAGTGATCGACCTGGGTTGCGGCCCCGGTAACTCCACCGAGCTGCTGGTGGAACACTTCCCCGGCGCCACGGTGCGCGGCCTGGACAGTTCCAGCGACATGATCGAGGCCGCACGCCAGCGCTTGCCCGCCGTAACCTTCGACACGGCGGACATCGGCCGATGGAACGAACCCGGGCCGTTCGACGTGATCTTCGCCAACGCCGTGCTGCAATGGCTGCCCGACCACGCCACCCTGCTGCCTTCGCTGGTGAGCAAGCTCGTCGAGGGTGGCAGCCTGGCGGTCCAGATGCCCGACAACCTGCACCAACCGTCCCACCGATTAATGCAGGAAGTCGCGGCCAACGGCCCCTGGGCCAACCAACTGGCCGGGGTGGCTGATATGCGTACGAAAGTCGAGGACACCAGCACTTATTACTCGATCCTCAAGCCCCACTGCACCCGCGTCGACGTGTGGCGCACCACCTATCACCACCCACTGGCCGGCGGTGCCGCGGGCGTGGTGGAGTGGTTCAAGGGCAGCGCGTTGCGGCCGTTTCTCGAGCCGCTGGATCAGGCGCAACGCGAGCAGTATCTGGAGCGTTATCTCCAGGCGATCGAACAGGCTTACCCCGCCTTGGACGATGGCACGGTATTGCTGCCGTTTCCCCGTGTGTTCATGGTCGCGACGCGCTAGGGCGACGGTCAGCAGCGAGGGCTAAATTTCTGAGGGAGGCCCTCGTTACCTGCTAAGACCAAAACCCACAAGAGTGACCGCCGTGGACCTGCAAACCATCCTGGGCAAACTGTTCGCCAATGCCGGCGCCGTCGGTATCGAAGGCGTCTTCCAATTCGTGTTCGGCCCGCATCAGGCGTATTGGTCTGAGGTCAAAGCCAGCAGCCACACCCAGGCCGGTCGGCACACCAGCCCCGACGTCACCATCGAGGTGGCGGAACAGGATTTTCTCGGGATCATGGCCGGCATGGCCAATGTCGAAGAACTGTTTGCCAGCGGTCGCCTGAAGATCGGCGGCAACATGGGCCTGGCGACGTTGCTGCCGCAGATCATCGACCATGCCCGTCATGGCGGTGGCATGGTGGAAAAGGTCGACATGAACAAGCGCTACCCCACCCCGGCGCGTTTCAGCGAAAAACTCACCGCCAGCCTGCCCACTCAATACAGTGTGGAACGACGACCGCGTAGCGAGCTATCGGTGCAGGAGTTTCAAGCACGCTACCTGCCCCATGGCGTTCCGGTGGTCATCAGCGATGCCTTGCAGGACTGGCCGTTGTTCAAGCTCAGCCGCGAGCAATCCCTGGTGCACTTTGCCGAGCTGCAAGGCATCACCCGCCATGGCGACTACGTGAAGAAAACCTTCTCTACCGAACGGGATTTCCGCTCCACGTCCATGGCCGACTTCATCGCCTCCCTGGACAGCCCGGCGGTCAAGGGCGCCGACGGCGAACCACCGGCCTACATGGGCAACAACATCCTGCCGGCGCAGTTGATGGAGCAGATCCAATACCCGCCCTATTTCGACCCGTCACTGTTCATCCCACCGCGCATCTGGATCGGCCCCAAGGGCACCCTGACGCCGCTGCACCGCGATGACACCGACAACCTGTTTGCCCAGGTCTGGGGGCAAAAAACCTTCACCCTCGCCGCCCCCCATCACCGCGAAGCGCTGGGTACTTGGTCCACAGCGCCCCAAGGCGGGCTGGACGGTTGTGACTTCAACCCCGATGCGCCGGACTACCAGCGCTTCCCCCACGCCCGGGACGTGACCTTCCTGCGCGTGACGCTGGAGGCCGGGGATCTGTTGTTCCTGCCGGAAGGCTGGTTCCATCAGGTGGAGTCGGTGTCCACGTCGTTGTCGGTGAATTTCTGGGTGAATTCGGGGCGGGGTTGGTAGCCGCCGAACACTCTGTTTTTGTGAACACAGACCTGTGGCGAGGGAGCTTGCTCCCTCGCCACAGGGTTAGCGTCCAAATGTGGCTGAAGTGTGAAGATCGCTTCACCCAAATGAACTCTGCACGCTTCACGCCAGTCAGCAGGTAAGGCCCTCAGTTCAAGGTGCTAGACCCATGCAGATATCCCTCGCCCAACAAGTCGCCCTCGTCACCGGCGCCAGCTCGGGCATTGGCGCAGGTTCGGCCAGGGCGTTGGCGAACGCCGGGGCCGCTGTGGTGCTCAACTACTATTCCAGCGCTGGTCCGGCCGAAGACCTGGCCCGTGAAATCAATGAAAACGGCGGCCGTGCCATCGCCGTCGGTGCCGACGTCTCGAAGGAAGATGACGTCGAGCGCCTGTTCGCCCAGGCCCTCGACGCCTTTGGCACGCTGGACATCCTGGTGGCCAATTCCGGCCTGCAAAAAGACGCCGCTGCCGTCGACATGAGCCTGGAAGACTGGAACACCGTGATCGGCACCAACCTCACCGGGCAGTTCCTCTGCGCCCGCGCTGCCCTGCGGATTTTCACTCGCCAGGGCATTCGCCAAGGCGTATCCCGGGCCGCTGGCAAGATCATCCACATGAGTTCGGTGCACCAGCGCATTCCCTGGGCCGGCCACGTCAATTACGCCGCATCCAAGGGCGGCGTCGATCTACTGATGCAGAGCCTGGCCCAGGAAACCAGCCATCAGCGCATCCGCATCAACAGCATCGCCCCCGGCGCCATCCGCACGGCCATCAACCGCGACGCCACCGAAGGCGCACAGGAGCAGAAACTGCTGGAGCTGATTCCTTATGGTCGCGTGGGCGACGTGGAGGACGTCGCCAATGCGGTGGTCTGGCTGGCGTCGGATTTTTCCGATTACGTGGTAGGCACCACGTTGTTCATCGATGGCGGGATGAGCCTTTACCCGGGGTTTCGCGGCAATGGCTAATGATCACGAACCACAAAGTCCTATCGAGAACCACGGCATCATTGGCGACATGCGCACCGCCGCGCTGGTCAACGACCGCGGCAGCGTCGACTTTTTCTGTTGGCCGGAATTCGACAGCCCGTCGATCTTTTGCTCGCTGCTGGACACCCCCGAAGCGGGGATTTTCCAACTCGCGCCAGACCTGCCTGAAGCTCGTCGCCAACAAATCTACCTGCCCGACACCAACGTGCTGCAAACCCGCTGGCTGAGCGACGGCGCCGTGGTGGAAGTCACCGACCTGCTGCCCATCGGTGACAGCGAGGATGATTTGCCGGTGTTGATGCGCCGGGTCCGCATGACCATTGGCAGCGCGACGTTTCGCATGCGCTGTGCGGTGCGCCACGACTATGCCCGGGCCGCCACCACGGCGCGCCAGGACGGTACCGACATCTGTTTCGAGGCGCCGGGGCAACCGAGCCTGCGCTTGTGTTCCGACCAGGCCATGACGCTGGACGGCAACACGGCGGTGGCCGAGTTCACCCTGGAACAGGGCCAGACCGCCGAGTTCCTGTTGGGCGGCATCGACGACCCGCGACTTCAGGATGACGTCAGCGCGATCTGCCTGGAACGCACCCTGGCGTTCTGGCGCGGCTGGATCGGCCAATCGAATTATCGCGGGCGCTGGCGGGAAGTGGTCAACCGCTCCGCCCTGGCGCTGAAGCTACTGACCTCGCGCAAACACGGCGCCATCCTCGCTGCGGCCACCTTCGGCCTGCCGGAAACCCGTGGCGGCGAGCGCAACTGGGATTACCGCTACACCTGGATCCGCGACGCTTCGTTCACCGTCTACGCATTCATGCGCCTGGGCTTCGTCGAAGAAGCCAACGCCTACATGCGCTTCTTGCGCAATCGAGTCAGTGACTGCTGTGACCAGCCGACCAAACTCAACATCCTGTACGGCCTGGATGGCCGGCTGGAGTTGCCGGAAACCGAGCTGCCGCACCTGAGCGGTTTCGGTGGTGCGCAGCCAGTGCGCATCGGCAACCTCGCCTACCAACAGGTGCAGCTGGATATCTTTGGCGAGTTGATGGACGCGGTGTACCTGGTCAACAAATACGGCGAAGCCATCTCCCATCAGGGCTGGAAACACACCGTCGACGTGGTCGACCAGGTGTGCAAGGTCTGGCAGGACAAGGACGTGGGCATCTGGGAAATGCGCGGCGACAAGCAGCACTTTCTGCATTCGCGGTTGATGTGCTGGGTCGCCGTCGACCGCGCCATCCGCCTGGCCGAAAAACGCTCCCTGCCCGCCCCGTTCGCCCGGTGGGATGAGACTCGCCAGGCCATTTACCAAGACATCTGGACAAATTTCTGGAACGAGGAACGCCAACACTTCATCCAGCGCCAAGGCAGCACCGCCCTGGACGGTTCGATGCTGTTGATGCCCCTGGTGCGCTTCGTCAGCGCCCGCGATCCGCGCTGGTTATCGACCCTGGAGGCCATTGAAAAAAGCCTGGTGCGCGACGGCATGGTGTACCGCTACCGCAACGACGACAGCCCCATCGACGGCCTCAGCGGCACCGAAGGCTCATTCGCCGCCTGCTCGTTCTGGTACGTCGAATGCCTGGCCCGCGCCGGCCGCGTGGAAAAAGCCCAGCTGGAATTCGAACAACTGCTGCGCTATGCCAACCCGCTGGGGCTGTACGCCGAAGAGTTCGACAGCCATGGGTACCACTTGGGCAATACCCCGCAGGCCCTGACCCACTTGGCGTTGATCAGCGCGGCGAGTTTTCTGGATCGCAAGTTGAGTGGGGAGAAAAATCATTGGCAGCCGTGAGCCTTGGATTAAACGCGGTCCCCTGTGGCGAGGGAGCTTGCTCCCGCTCGACTGCGCAGCAGGCGCAAAATCCTGGGGTCGCTTCGCAACCCAGCGGGAGCAAGCTCCCTCGCCACAAGAGCGGTGTGTCAGTTAGCTGGTCGGCTCGATGTCATCCAACGCCCGATTGGCCAGCAACGTACCCAGTTCGATCAACTGCTGAATACCCAACGCCACATGCCGCCGCGAGCCCTCCAGCTCGAACGCCAAGTCACTGACCATGACATTGGCGGAGGCCAGGGTTTCGCTGAGGCTGGTCAGCACCGATTCGGTGTTTAGCCCGGGGACCACGGTGAACACCTGGCCGTCCTGGGTATCGGGTTTGGCTGGGGTGGGAGACAAGTGAATGTTCAGTGCCCGGTCGGCGGCTTCGCGGAGTTTTTTTGTGTCGAGGGTGGTGTAGGCAGAAAGGTCTTCGGCGCGTGGGGGGTTGGGGGTGATCTTGACCATTGTGAAACTCCTGACTTGAAGTTGAGCTCACTCACCTCGTGACCAAACGAGGATGGTGGGCTATACGCAGGTTGGTCAACCGGGAAGTCAGGCACCCGGCGCACTCGAAAGTGCCCCGCGCACAGCCCACCGCAAAGCATACCGACAAGCACATAAAAAAGCGCCGACATGCTGAGGTTGGCGCGTGTGCGCCTGACATTGGACGGGTGACCAAACCCGGTCGCTGATTTTGCAGCGACCGGCAAAGCCTATCCCCGCCCCTTCCGAACCGGCAACCGCCGCGACTCGTCGGAAAATTCCGGTTTACCTAATTTTTTGTAGGACACAAACCCCGTGGCGAGGGAGCTTGCTCCCGCTCGACTGCGCAGCAGGCGCAAAAATCTTGGGGTCGCTTCGCAACCCAGCGGGAGCAAGCTCCCTCGCCACAAGAGCGGTGCGCGCATCAAGCCTATCGATCACCACAACCCGTTACAGGTTGCCAGCCCCCCAAACCCCTCCTAAGATCGATGCACTCACGGGTGCAGCGGAGCTGCCCGATAAAAACCCGACTCAAGGACCTGACATGACCCATATCAAACGCCCCATCACCACCCCACCCCGAACAGGCCTGACCCGGGAAGACCTCTGGGAAGGCCAGGACCGGGGCTTGATCAAATGCTGGGAAATCGGTCGCGACCGCGCGCTGAAGTTTCCGGAACTGGCGCAACGCTGCCTGGCCGGTGAATTGCCGGTGCTCGGCTGGAAAGGCGGCGTCAGCCGCAGCCTGAAGAAAACCGCAAAATTCGGTTGTCTCAAATATCTCGCCCAATGGCAGGGCCTGCGCGGTGAAGACCTGGACATCGACCTGACCCAGGAACGCACCCTGACCTGCTCGAGCACGAACATGATCGTGACGTTCACGCCGGATCGGGCCAAATACGTGAATCAGGAACCTGCCTGAGCGCAACCACGCAATGCCGGAGGCCAACATGAACCTCGAGCCCAGGATCAACTTCGCAGTGACGCCGTTGTTGCGTATCGCCTACGAAGAACACGGCCCCGCCACCGGCGAACCGGTGATCCTGCTGCACGGCTTCCCCTACGACCCAAGGGCGTTCGATGAAGTCGCGCCGGCTCTGGCCCAGCGCGGCTATTGGGTCATCGTGCCCTACCTGCGCGGCTACGGCCCGACCCGGTTCAACAACCCAGCTATCCTGCGCTCCGGCCAACAAGCGGCGCTGGCCCAGGACCTGCTGGACCTGATGCACGTTCTCTCCATCCCCCAAGCGGCGTTGTGCGGCTATGACTGGGGTGGTCGGGCCGCGTGTATCGTCGCGGCGCTGTGGCCCGAGCGCGTGCGCTGCCTGGTGACCGGGGATGGCTATAACCTGCAGGATATTCCCCGATCCAAACAACCGCTGGACCCGCAAACCGAACATCGCCTGTGGTACCAGTATTACTTCCACACGGCGCGGGGCGTCGAGGGCCTGACGCAGAATCGGCGCGAACTGTGCGAGCTGCTCTGGCGTCTGTGGTCCCCCACCTGGAAGCGTGGCGCAGAACTCTATCCCCTCAGCGCCCCGTCGTTCGATAACCCGGATTTTGTCGACGTGGTGATTCATTCCTACCGTCATCGCTTCATGTACGCACCGGGCGATCTGACGCTGGAGTGGCTGGAAGAACGGCTTGCCAAGCAACCGGTCATCAGTGTGCCGAGCATTTCCTTGTGCGGAGCCGACGATGGCGTGGGGCCTGCGCCGGAACACGATGAAGATGCCGAGCATTTCAGCGGCTTCTACGAGCGCCGAGTGCTGGCCGGTGTAGGCCACAACATTCCCCAGGAAGCCCCTGAGGCCACGCTCAAGGCGTTGCTGGATCTGCTTGAGGGCTGAGCGCAAACCGCTCGCGATACGCCTGGGGCGTCACCCCCATGGCCCGCAGAAAACTACGACGCAGGGTTTCTTCGCTGCCAAAGCCGCATTGCACCGCCACGCGCTTGATCGACAGCGCCGTGTCGGCCAGCAGGCGCCGTGCGGTTTCCACGCGAATCAGCTCCACCGCCCGCGCCGGGGTCTGGCCGGTGTCGGCGCGGTAGTGACGGACAAAACTGCGTTCACTCATGCCCACCTCGGCGGCCAGGCTCGGCAAGCCCAGGTCGCGGGTGAGGTTTTCGGCGATCCACGCATGCAGGTCGTCAAAACGGCTGCCCTGTTTCTGCAGCGACAGCGTCACGCTGAACTGCGATTGCCCGCCAGGCCGCTTGAGGAATACCACCAGGTGCCGGGCGACCTCCAGGGCCACGGCACGGCCCTGGTCTTCCTCGACCAGTGCCAAGGCCAGGTCGATACCGGCGGTAACGCCAGCCGACGTCCAGACCGGGCCATCGTTGATGAAAATCGGATTGGGTTCGACCCGCAGTTGCGGATGCTGCTCGGCCAGTTGCTCACAGCGGGTCCAGTGGGTGACCACTCGCCGCCCGTCCAGCCAACCGCTGGCGGCCAGCAGGAAGGCCCCGGTACACACCGACGCCACACGCCGCGAGCGCAGGCCATGCGCCTTGACCCAGGCCACCAGCGTCGGATCCTTCGCCGCTTCGTACACACCCCAGCCGCCGGCGATCAGCAAGGTGTCGCTGCCTTCGCTCGGCAGCGGCTCGGCCATCAACGCCAACCCTGCCGATGACATCACCGCCCCGCCACCGGCGGCGATCACCGTCGGCGCGTACGGCAACGGCAAGCCTTGCTGGCGAGCCAGGTCATTGGCTGAGGCAAACACTTGCAAGGGCCCGGTGACATCCAGCACTTGCACGTTGGCGAAGGCCAGGACGTGAACGGTTTTCGGGGCGTTTGGCATATTGGCGTAATTCGTGGGCTTATTGGCGGATGCGCCAGATCCTACGAGCCTAAAGTAAAGCCGTCCACCCCTCGGGCATCACTTAAGGAGAAATCACCATGACGCTGCAGATCGGTTTGCTGTTATTCCCCCAGGTTCAGCAACTGGACCTAACCGGTCCTTATGACGTGCTGGCCTCGTTGCCTGACGTGAAGGTTCACCTGATCTGGAAGGACTTGGCGCCGGTCACCTCCAGCACCGGGTTGATGCTGCTGCCTACCACCACATTCGAGGATTGCCCCAAGCTTGACGTGATCTGCGTCCCCGGTGGTACCGGCGTCGGCCCGTTGATGGAAGACGAGCAGACCCTGGCGTTCATCAAGCGACAGGCCAGCCACGCGCAATACATCACCTCGGTGTGCACAGGTTCGCTGGTGCTCGGTGCGGCGGGCCTGCTGCAAGGGAAACGCGCCACCACCCATTGGGCCTACCACAGCTTGCTGTCCACCCTGGGCGCGACACCGATCAAGGAACGGGTGGTCCGCGACGGCAACCTGCTTACCGGTGGCGGCATTACCGCCGGGATCGATTTCGCCTTGACCCTGGCGGCGGAGTTGTTCGACCAGGACACCGCCGAACTGGTCCAACTGCAACTCGAATACGCCCCTGCCCCGCCGTTCAACGCCGGCTGCCCGGACACTGCACCCGCGCAAGTATTGGAAGAAGCCCAGCGGCGCGCGGCGGAGTCGTTCCGGATACGCTCGCAGATCGCCCAGCGCGCTGCGGCGCGGTTGGAACAGGCGTAACGATCAGTCCCGATCCGTGGTGAGGGGACTTATCCCCCCACCACAAAGGGTCTTCGGTTCATCACTCCTCCTGGCGATACAGCACCATCCCCGCGTGATAGAGCACGCCTTCGCGAAAATCCCCGTCGGCGGTAAAACCGGTGTCGTCGTGGTATTCGATATGGTCGTCCTGCAACCAGTAATCGCCTTGATAAGCACTTTCACGCAAACCCCGTGCTTCGTCATAGCGTCCACTCGGCAGCAGCCGATGGCGGATCACGCCATCGGCCGTCACCCACAGGCCGACGAATTTGTCCTGGTCTCCAAATGCCTTTCTCATGGAGCATCTCCCGTCGTTTGGCTCGGTTCAGAACGGGCTGGCGGTTGGCCGCACAATCAGTTCGCTGACGTCCACATCTGCCGGTTGCTCGATGGCGTAGGCAATCGCCCGGGCAATCGCTTCGGCAGGAATCGAGATTCGGCGGAATTCGCGCATTTCGGCACGGCCACCCTCATCGGAAATACTCTCGGCCAGCTCCGACTCCGTGACCCCGGGGGAAATCACTGTCACCCGCACATCACCGCCGACCTCCTGGCGCAGGCCTTCGGAAATCGCCCGCACGGCATACTTGGTGGCGCAATACACGGCAGCGGTCGGGCTGACGGCATAGGCACCAATGGACGCGATGTTGATGAACTGGCCGCTGCGCTGGCGCTGCATCAAGGGCAGGCCGGCCGCGATGCCGTGGAGCACGCCACGGATGTTGACGTCGATCATGCGGTCCCACTCCTCGACTTTCAGCGCCTCAAGTTTGGAGAGGGGCATGACCCCGGCGTTGTTGATGATGACGTCGACTTTGCCGAAACGCTCGACAGCGAAATCGATCAGGTTCTGGACATCATCGCGGCGAGTCACGTCCACGGCTTTGCAGACGGCCTGCTGGCCGGCGCCTTCGAGCTCCTGGACCAACGCCTGCAAGCGCTCGACACGTCGCGCCCCCAGTACAACACGAGCGCCCCGGGCCGCCAGCAGCCGTGCAGCAGCTTCGCCAATTCCACTGCTGGCACCGGTGATGACTACGACTTTGTTTTGGATATCGGACATGATGGGTTCCTCGTCTGGATGTGCTGGCTCCCGGTGGGAGCGTTTGGACACATTCAGATTAGGGAACCGGTCGATGTCTGGGTTAGCCGGATCCTCCTGTGCGCTTGCACGATCCTGTAGCGAGAAAACGGACTCTAGTCGCCAGCCGCACAATCGGCTTTACTAGCGCGATCTACGCATTTGGCCAGGGAGATTGAGCGGCATGTCGGTATCCACGTCCATCCACATTGCGGCTGATGACGGCGTCAATCAGCGTCGCGCCGAACTGGCGGCGCTGATGAAGCGTTTCGCGCCGGAATACGGCGTCCACCCCACGGCCATCGAGGCCTTGCACCTGATCCGCAGCGATCAGCCGAGCGAAGCCTTGCACGTCGTGCACAAGCCCGGTCTGTGCGTGATCATCGAGGGGCGCAAGGAAGTGCGCCTGGCCGATGAATGCTACGTGTATGACCCGCTCAACTACCTGGTGGTCTCGGTGACCCTGCCGTTGGCCGGCCAGGTGATTGAAGCCAGTCCCGAACGTCCTTATCTGTGCATTCGCCTGGACATCGACCCGGCACAGATCTGCCGTCTGATCGCCGATGCCAGCCCTATCGGTGTACCGGTCCAGCGAGCCGGGCGTGGGCTGTTCCTGGACCGCATCGATGCGCCGCTGCTCGATGCGATGTTGCGCCTGCTACGGCTGTTGGACAGTCCGGATGATATCCCGACCTTGGCCCCCCTGGCCCAACAGGAGATTTTCTACCGGCTGCTGCGGGGTGCCCAAGGCCAGCGCTTGCACGAAATTGCGATTCCCGACACTCAGACCCATCGCATCAGCAGGGCCATCGAGTGGCTCAATACCCATTACGCCGAGCCGCTGAGCATCGACAGCCTCGCGCAAATGATCAACCTCAGCCCTTCGGCATTGCATCACCGGTTCAAGGCCGTGACCGCCATGAGCCCGCTGCAATACCAGAAACAACTGCGCCTGCAAGAAGCCCGACGGTTACTGTTGGCGGAGAACAGCGACGTTTCGTCAATCGGCTACAAGATGGGGTATGAAAGCCCCTCACAGTTCAGCCGCGAATACAGTCGTCTATTTGGCGCGTCACCGAGCAAGGACATAGCTCGTTTGCGTGCCCTGGCGCTGCAGGCCAGTAGCACCTGATCCTGCATACAAACAGGATCAGGCAAACCGCGGGCAGTATCCGTCTAACGATCGCCCCCCCTCCGCCCTAATCTGAACCCATGCAGCAAGACAACCGTCCGCGCTGCAACGGGTTCAGCAGATCACGACATCTGAACGACCCGGCACTCAACCCTTGATATGACCGGAGTCTTTACCATGAAAACTTTCAGTACTTTGATCGCCGCTACCACCTTTGCCCTGAGCGCCGGCGCGTTTGCCTTGCCGAGCCAGCAGCAAGACCGTTTCTTTACCCAGGCCACCGAATATCAACAGCCTGTGGCCGCTGATGGGGCGGACCGTACGCCGGGTGGACAGACCTTGGCTGCTGATGGCGCGGATCGTACGCCGGGTGGGCAGACCTTGGCTGCCGATGGCGCGGATCGCACGCCGGGTGGGCAGACCCTGGCTGCTGATGGCACGGATCGTACGATGACTCGGCGTCTAGCATGATCGGCACCACTTTTTCACACACGAAAAAAAACCCGCCTAAGCGGGTTTTTTGAGGACCAATTTGACTCCCTGTCCGGCATTCCATGCCTGGTCCAATCATCCATGACCCCGAGCACTCCCTGTACTCAGTGGATGAACATAGATTAGTCCCACCACTGCCTTGGAAAAAGACGAGAAAGCAGCGCCAACGTGTAAGCATTTCGCTATACAGCGCCTTCGGGCCTTTTTTATGGACGAAAAAAAACCCGCCGAAGCGGGTTTTTCCAAGACCATTACGACTCCCTGTCGGTAGCCATCCTTGCAAGGTCGATCGTCCCTGATCCTGAGCACTTCCTGTGCTTCAGTGGATGAGTCCAGATTACGCCTCGGATCCAAAGTGCAATAGACGACATAGCTACCATCTCGTGTAAGACATTCGCTATACCAGCGCTTCCGCAAACCCTTAGCCTCGCCAGGCATCGCAGCATTTGCGTCAGCGGAGAAAGATCAGGCGTTGCTCAGAAACGCCTCAATGTTAGCCATCTGTTCGTCCCAGCCACGGCTGTCCATGCGAAAGGCCTTGAGTCGGCGCGCCTCAGGAATATTGTTGAACCCCGACTCCACCACTTTCAGCAAGGTGCCGCCATCCATGTCTTCAAGTTCGAATTGCACCCGTGTTTCGGACTCTTGAGAGTAATCAACCTGAGGCTCGATGGCGTATGGATGCCAGCGAAACGAGAACACCCGCTCGGGCTCGACCCGCTCCACCGCCACGTCCCAAATGAGGTGTTCATAACCTGGATAAGTGATCTGTCCCTGCGTACGCTCGCCCGCCACAAACCGCTTGCCCTCAAGGGCGACGCCAAACCATTGGCCAAAGGCTTCAGCATTGGCCAGGGCACGCCAGACTTGAGAGCGCGGCGCCTTGAGCAGGATCTTTCTTTCAATGCGATCGGATGAATACATGGGTCACCTCCTGTGTTCAACAGTAGGCTTGTAAGACCACGAGGCCAACCGGAAAGTTGTATCAGTCCATTGTTTGGGTACACTCCTCCGGCATTTTGTCCCCCCCTCAAGGAGAGATCGACCATGCCACCACGCTTGCTTCTGGCCCTCACACCGTTGTTTTTTATCACCGCGGCTCAAGCCGACGACTGCGCCAATGCTACTACTCAGGGTGAGATGAACCAGTGCGCGGCCAAAGAAAACAAGGCCGCCGACAACGAGCTGAACAGCCTTTATAAGCAAATCACAGCACGCCTGAAAGACAATCCCGAGGCCAAGCAAATGCTGGTCAAGGCACAACGGGCCTGGATCGGCTTCCGTGACGCCGAATGCAATTTCTCCGCGTCTGGAGTCGAGGGTGGCAGCGTCTATCCGCTGATCTACAGCAACTGCATCACAGCCCAGACCAAGGCTCGGGTCGAGGCATTCAAGACCTATCTCAAGTGCAAGGAGGGCGATTTGAGCTGCCCTGTACCCGAGGCCTAACGACCCGGATAAAAAAGATGACCTCTAAAGGTCATCTTTTTTTGGAACAAGTTTTTTCTAGCACAAAAACAAAACCCCTACCTGCGTCAGCAGATAGGGGTTTCGGAATTTAATCTTGACGATGACCTACTCTCACATGGGGAAACCCCACACTACCATCGGCGATGCATCGTTTCACTACTGAGTTCGGGATGGGATCAGGTGGTTCCAATGCTCTATGGTCGTCAAGAAATTCGGTAGCCAGCGCGTGCCTTGCGGTCACGTTCCAGCGAATGGGTATGCGATAGTTTGTGTGTTGCTTTGTGAGCAGCGTCGAACTTTCGGTTCGTGTCGTCTTCACACACCGCAATCTGATGCTCCGTATTAAAGAGCCGACTCAAATTGCTTGGGTGTTATATGGTCAAGCCTCACGGGCAATTAGTACAGGTTAGCTCAACGCCTCACAGCGCTTACACACCCTGCCTATCAACGTCGTAGTCTTCGACGGCCCTTCAGGGGACTCAAGGTCCCAGTGAGATCTCATCTTGAGGCAAGTTTCCCGCTTAGATGCTTTCAGCGGTTATCTTTCCCGAACATAGCTACCCGGCAATGCCACTGGCGTGACAACCGGAACACCAGAGGTTCGTCCACTCCGGTCCTCTCGTACTAGGAGCAGCCCCTCTCAAATCTCAAACGTCCACGGCAGATAGGGACCGAACTGTCTCACGACGTTCTAAACCCAGCTCGCGTACCACTTTAAATGGCGAACAGCCATACCCTTGGGACCGGCTTCAGCCCCAGGATGTGATGAGCCGACATCGAGGTGCCAAACACCGCCGTCGATATGAACTCTTGGGCGGTATCAGCCTGTTATCCCCGGAGTACCTTTTATCCGTTGAGCGATGGCCCTTCCATACAGAACCACCGGATCACTAAGACCTACTTTCGTACCTGCTCGACGTGTCTGTCTCGCAGTCAAGCGCGCTTTTGCCTTTATACTCTACGACCGATTTCCGACCGGTCTGAGCGCACCTTCGTACTCCTCCGTTACTCTTTAGGAGGAGACCGCCCCAGTCAAACTACCCACCATACACTGTCCTCGATCCGGATAACGGACCTGAGTTAGAACCTCAAAGTTGCCAGGGTGGTATTTCAAGGTTGGCTCCACGCGGACTGGCGTCCACGCTTCAAAGCCTCCCACCTATCCTACACAAGCAAATTCAAAGTCCAGTGCAAAGCTATAGTAAAGGTTCACGGGGTCTTTCCGTCTAGCCGCGGATACACTGCATCTTCACAGCGATTTCAATTTCACTGAGTCTCGGGTGGAGACAGCGCCGCCATCGTTACGCCATTCGTGCAGGTCGGAACTTACCCGACAAGGAATTTCGCTACCTTAGGACCGTTATAGTTACGGCCGCCGTTTACCGGGGCTTCGATCAAGAGCTTCGCGTTAGCTAACCCCATCAATTAACCTTCCGGCACCGGGCAGGCGTCACACCCTATACGTCCACTTTCGTGTTTGCAGAGTGCTGTGTTTTTAATAAACAGTCGCAGCGGCCTGGTATCTTCGACCGGCATGGGCTTACGCAGTAAATGCTTCACCCTCACCGGCGCACCTTCTCCCGAAGTTACGGTGCCATTTTGCCTAGTTCCTTCACCCGAGTTCTCTCAAGCGCCTTGGTATTCTCTACCCAACCACCTGTGTCGGTTTGGGGTACGGTTCCTGGTTACCTGAAGCTTAGAAGCTTTTCTTGGAAGCATGGCATCAACCACTTCGTCACCCAAAGGGTAACTCGTCATCAGCTCTCGGCCTTAGAATCCCGGATTTACCTAAGATTCCAGCCTACCACCTTAAACTTGGACAACCAACGCCAAGCTGGCCTAGCCTTCTCCGTCCCTCCATCGCAATAACCAGAAGTACAGGAATATTAACCTGTTTTCCATCGACTACGCTTTTCAGCCTCGCCTTAGGGACCGACTAACCCTGCGTCGATTAACGTTGCGCAGGAAACCTTGGTCTTTCGGCGTGGGTGTTTTTCACACCCATTGTCGTTACTCATGTCAGCATTCGCACTTCTGATACCTCCAGCAAGCTTCTCAACTCACCTTCACAGGCTTACAGAACGCTCCTCTACCGCATCACCTAAGTGATACCCGTAGCTTCGGTGTATGGTTTGAGCCCCGTTACATCTTCCGCGCAGGCCGACTCGACTAGTGAGCTATTACGCTTTCTTTAAAGGGTGGCTGCTTCTAAGCCAACCTCCTAGCTGTCTAAGCCTTCCCACATCGTTTCCCACTTAACCATAACTTTGGGACCTTAGCTGACGGTCTGGGTTGTTTCCCTTTTCACGACGGACGTTAGCACCCGCCGTGTGTCTCCCATGCTCGGCACTTGTAGGTATTCGGAGTTTGCATCGGTTTGGTAAGTCGGGATGACCCCCTAGCCGAAACAGTGCTCTACCCCCTACAGTGATACATGAGGCGCTACCTAAATAGCTTTCGAGGAGAACCAGCTATCTCCGAGCTTGATTAGCCTTTCACTCCGATCCACAGGTCATCCGCTAACTTTTCAACGGTAGTCGGTTCGGTCCTCCAGTTAGTGTTACCCAACCTTCAACCTGCCCATGGATAGATCGCCCGGTTTCGGGTCTATTCCCAGCGACTAGACGCCCTATTAAGACTCGCTTTCGCTACGCCTCCCCTATTCGGTTAAGCTCGCCACTGAAAATAAGTCGCTGACCCATTATACAAAAGGTACGCAGTCACCCAACAAAGTGGGCTCCCACTGCTTGTACGCATACGGTTTCAGGATCTATTTCACTCCCCTCTCCGGGGTTCTTTTCGCCTTTCCCTCACGGTACTAGTTCACTATCGGTCAGTCAGTAGTATTTAGCCTTGGAGGATGGTCCCCCCATATTCAGACAAAGTTTCTCGTGCTCCGTCCTACTCGATTTCACTTCTAAGATCCTTTCGCGTACAGGGCTATCACCCACTATGGCCGCACTTTCCAGAGCGTTCCGCTAAAATCAAAGAAGCTTAAGGGCTAGTCCCCGTTCGCTCGCCACTACTAAGGGAATCTCGGTTGATTTCTTTTCCTCAGGGTACTTAGATGTTTCAGTTCCCCTGGTTCGCCTCTTGCACCTATGTATTCAGTACAAGATAACCATCTTATGATGGCTGGGTTCCCCCATTCAGACATCTCCGGATCAAAGTCTGTTTGCCGACTCCCCGAAGCTTTTCGCAGGCTACCACGTCTTTCATCGCCTCTGACTGCCAAGGCATCCACCGTATGCGCTTCTTCACTTGACCATATAACCCCAAGCAATCTGGTTATACTGTGAAGACGACATTCGCCGAAAATTCGTACGCTTGCTCACTTAAGAGCAACTCACAAATTTTACCTTAGCCTGAGCCGTTACCAGTGAAAGTAACGTCCAGTCTATCTTTCTATCACATACCCAAATTTTTAAAGAACGAACTAGTCAAAGACTAGAAATCAACATTCACCATCGAACCGATGGAATGCTCATTTCTAAGCTTTACAAGAGAAGCAGTAGTGGTGGAGCCAAACGGGATCGAACCGTTGACCTCCTGCGTGCAAGGCAGGCGCTCTCCCAGCTGAGCTATGGCCCCGTATTTCTACAGGCGTTTCCCACACAAAATTGGTGGGTCTGGGCAGATTCGAACTGCCGACCTCACCCTTATCAGGGGTGCGCTCTAACCAACTGAGCTACAGACCCAATTTCGGGCTGCTTCTTTCGTCTTCTTCAATGAATCAAGCAATTCGTGTGGGAGCTCATGGAGCAGCTGCGGTCGTCGATTAAGGAGGTGATCCAGCCGCAGGTTCCCCTACGGCTACCTTGTTACGACTTCACCCCAGTCATGAATCACACCGTGGTAACCGTCCTCCCGAAGGTTAGACTAGCTACTTCTGGTGCAACCCACTCCCATGGTGTGACGGGCGGTGTGTACAAGGCCCGGGAACGTATTCACCGCGACATTCTGATTCGCGATTACTAGCGATTCCGACTTCACGCAGTCGAGTTGCAGACTGCGATCCGGACTACGATCGGTTTTGTGGGATTAGCTCCACCTCGCGGCTTGGCAACCCTCTGTACCGACCATTGTAGCACGTGTGTAGCCCAGGCCGTAAGGGCCATGATGACTTGACGTCATCCCCACCTTCCTCCGGTTTGTCACCGGCAGTCTCCTTAGAGTGCCCACCATAACGTGCTGGTAACTAAGGACAAGGGTTGCGCTCGTTACGGGACTTAACCCAACATCTCACGACACGAGCTGACGACAGCCATGCAGCACCTGTCTCAATGTTCCCGAAGGCACCAATCCATCTCTGGAAAGTTCATTGGATGTCAAGGCCTGGTAAGGTTCTTCGCGTTGCTTCGAATTAAACCACATGCTCCACCGCTTGTGCGGGCCCCCGTCAATTCATTTGAGTTTTAACCTTGCGGCCGTACTCCCCAGGCGGTCAACTTAATGCGTTAGCTGCGCCACTAAGAGCTCAAGGCTCCCAACGGCTAGTTGACATCGTTTACGGCGTGGACTACCAGGGTATCTAATCCTGTTTGCTCCCCACGCTTTCGCACCTCAGTGTCAGTATCAGTCCAGGTGGTCGCCTTCGCCACTGGTGTTCCTTCCTATATCTACGCATTTCACCGCTACACAGGAAATTCCACCACCCTCTACCATACTCTAGCTTGTCAGTTTTGAATGCAGTTCCCAGGTTGAGCCCGGGGATTTCACATCCAACTTAACAAACCACCTACGCGCGCTTTACGCCCAGTAATTCCGATTAACGCTTGCACCCTCTGTATTACCGCGGCTGCTGGCACAGAGTTAGCCGGTGCTTATTCTGTCGGTAACGTCAAGACAGTTACGTATTAAGCAACTGCCCTTCCTCCCAACTTAAAGTGCTTTACAATCCGAAGACCTTCTTCACACACGCGGCATGGCTGGATCAGGCTTTCGCCCATTGTCCAATATTCCCCACTGCTGCCTCCCGTAGGAGTCTGGACCGTGTCTCAGTTCCAGTGTGACTGATCATCCTCTCAGACCAGTTACGGATCGTCGCCTTGGTGAGCCATTACCCCACCAACTAGCTAATCCGACCTAGGCTCATCTGATAGCGCAAGGCCCGAAGGTCCCCTGCTTTCTCCCGTAGGACGTATGCGGTATTAGCGTCCGTTTCCGAGCGTTATCCCCCACTACCAGGCAGATTCCTAGGCATTACTCACCCGTCCGCCGCTCTCAAGAGAAGCAAGCTTCTCTCTACCGCTCGACTTGCATGTGTTAGGCCTGCCGCCAGCGTTCAATCTGAGCCATGATCAAACTCTTCAGTTCAAACATCTTTGGGTTTTGAGAAAACCCTAAACTTGGCTCAGCAATCGTTGGTTACATCTTTGATTTCTCGCGGAGTAACTTGTGATGCTGATAATCTGTTGACTAGCAGTCTGACTCCACAAGCACCCACACGAATTGCTTGATTCAGTTGTTAAAGAGCGGTGGGTTGAGCCTTTCGTCTCAACCGAGGCGCGCATTCTACAGCGCCTCGTGCATCTGTCAAGCGGTTATTTTCAGAAGTTTTCAAAGTTTCGTTTGTGAAACATCAACAACTTCAACCACTTGCGCTTCCGATCTCTCGTTAGCGGGAGGCGAATTCTACAGCGTTACTCGCTGCTGTCAACACCTCTTTTTCTCCGCTTTCGACCGAGAAGATCGAACCGTCAATAAGGCCAAACAAACCACCTTATTAGCTGCTTCCCAGGCTTCGATGATCTGAAGCCCGACACTCTCAAAACAAGGATAACTCATTGAAACTCAAGGAGTTTTCCGTTTCGACTGCGCCGGAAGTGGGGCGAATTATAGACGTCCAGGATTTGCCGTCAACCCTTAATTTCGCTTTTCTATCCGCAGGACGCAGTCTTAATTAAATCTGCCTTATATATAGACGGAAGCGCCTCAAGTGCGCAGTATATTGCTCAAATCAGATCCCACCGCCTTTGCTCTGGACGACATTCCGTAATGACTCCCCCACATCGCAGCCTGGCATCCGCCCTGTACCCGGTGGCCCTGCTATTAATAGCCATGGCATCCATCCAATCTGGCGCCTCCCTGGCTAAAAGCATGTTCCCGGTAGTAGGCGCACAAGGCACCACGACGCTGCGGCTCATTTTTGCCAGCATCATCATGCTTATATTGCTTCGCCCTTGGCGCGCCAAGCTCACGGCCCAATCCCTGCGCACCGTGGTTGTGTACGGGATGGCCTTGGGCGGCATGAACTTTCTCTTCTATATGTCACTGCGCACCGTTCCACTGGGAATCGCCGTCGCGCTAGAGTTCACTGGCCCTCTGGCGGTGGCCATTTACGCCTCGCGCAGGGCCATCGACTTTCTCTGGATCGCCCTGGCAGTGATTGGCCTGCTTCTGTTGATACCCACTGGAGCCGCCAGTGCCGGCATTGACTTGGTCGGAGCCGGCTATGCACTGGGCGCCGGATTCTGCTGGGCGTTGTACATTCTATTTGGCCAGAAGGCCGGGGCGGACAATGGCGTGCAAACCGCCGCGCTGGGGGTCATGATCGCCGCCCTGTTCGTCGCCCCTATCGGCATCGTGCATGCCGGCGCCGCACTGCTGACGCCGAGCCTGATTCCAATCGCCATTGGAGTCGCCATTTTGTCTACCGCCCTGCCCTACACCTTGGAGATGATCTCCCTGACCCGAATACCGGCCCGCACCTTCGGCACCCTGATGAGTATCGAACCGGCATTCGGCGCGTTGTCGGGGCTCGTGTTCCTCCAGGAGTACTTATCACTGGCCCAATGGACAGCCATTACCTGCATCATCCTCGCGTCTGTCGGCGCCACACTGACCATGGGCAACACAGCGAAGCCCGCCATCGCGGCAGATTGAAGTAGGAATTAACGAAGGACTGGTATTTACCCCGCATTTAGGCCATGTTTAGCTCCGTAACCCAATGCCAAACATGGATTTTTTTCACACAGGACGTCATGAACGCTTCAAGCGAAAGCGAACACAACCGTATGTGGGCATAAGATCCACGACGGTATAAGGACGGGAATGAAACGAATTTTGATATTGATCGCCGTACTTGCAGTTGCGGGCTGCGCGGCGACATCGAAAACTGAAGTCAAGCGCGGTAAAAAGGGTCTGCACATCAACTGCTCTGGTCTTTCCTCATCCTGGGACCAGTGCGCCGCCAGCGCCGCCAATTCATGCGCCCCCAAAGGCTACAAGGTCATCGCCAAGTCCGGTGACGTGGTCGAGGAGCCAGGGGATTATCCTTTCGGACTCAACCCCGCCGGTTATACCAGCCGCAGTATGATCGTCATCTGTAAATAAGCGGGCGTCAGTCGAGCCGTTGTTCGACGATTCGACGACTGATCTCGTCATAGTTGGACTTGAGGACATCACGCTGGACCTGCGGCGTGGCCAGCATCCGCGCTACAACCAGCGCACCCACGCATTGGGACAGGATGGACCAGGCCAGGCTGTCGCTTCCCAATATCCGCGTCCAACTTTCATGCAGCCGGCAGATCCACGTTTGCGCCGCCTCCCTCACCTGCCCATCCGATCGCGCGATCTCGGCGCCCAGCACCGGCAATGCACAACCGGCCTGCGGTTGCTCAACGTGACTCATGCTCAGGTACTGCTTGAGACAGCGCTGCAGTTTCGTTGCATCCATGACCCCATCGCCGCTCAAGCGATCCAGGCTTTGGGTCAACTCCCGCTCAACAATCGCCTTGAACAGCTCATCCTTGGATGAAAAGTGGCTGTAGAACGCCCCGCCGCTCAACCCGATCGCTTTCATCAGGCCATCGACACCGACCGTGGAGAAACCCGATTTCTTGGCGGACACAGCACTGCTGGCGAGCAGTTTCTCTCGGGTTTCCATCTTGTGATTGGCTGAATAACGCATTGTCCTGCCTCTGATTACTCACCTTGACGCTCGGCGAATCTTAGCATAACGTCCGTTTAGTTAACGATCGTTTACCAATGAGGCTACTCATGAATAACAAGAAGGTCGTACTGGTTGTTGGCGCGGGTGATGCCACTGGTGGGGCGATTGCCAAGCGTTTCGCGCAGGAAGGGTTTATCGCCTGCGTCACCCGCCGCAGCGCCGACAAACTCGAGTCCTTGGTTGACGAGATCCGCGCCCAGGGCGGGGAAGCTCACGGTTTTGCCTGTGACGCCCGTAAAGAGGACGACGTGATTGCGTTGGTCGAGCAAATCGAGAACCAGATCGGCCCGATTGAAGCCTTTGTGTTTAACATCGGCGCCAATGTGCCCTGCAGCATCCTCGAAGAAACCGCGCGCAAATATTTCAAGATTTGGGAGATGGCCTGTTTCTCGGGTTTCCTCAACGCACGGGAAGTGGCCAAGCGGATGGTCAAACGCCAGCGTGGGACCATTCTGTTTACCGGGGCAACGGCGGGTTTGCGCGGAGCCTCAGGGTTCGCCGCGTTCGCTGGCGCCAAGCATGGCATTCGGGCATTGGCCCAGAGTATGGCGCGGGAACTGGGCCCGATGAATATTCACGTGGCTCATGTGGTGGTGGACGGCGCTATCGACACCGATTTCATCCGCGATAATTTTCCAGAAAAATATGTCACCAAGGATGAGGACGGCATCCTGAATCCCGAGCACATTGCCGACAATTATTGGTATCTGCACAGCCAACCCCGTGATGCCTGGACCTTTGAGCTGGACCTGCGCCCCTGGAATGAACGCTGGTAAACCCTCCCCCACAACAATAAGAGAGCAGATCCCATGAGCAAATCGGTGGAGTTTTACTTCGATCTCGGCAGCCCTACCACGTACCTGGCCTACACCCAGTTGCCGACGCTTTGTGCACAGACGAACAGCCAACTGGTCTATCGCCCAATGCTGCTGGGAGGTGTTTTCAAGGCCACCGGCAATGCGTCACCGGTCACCATACCGGCCAAGGGCCCTTATCTGTTCAAGGATTTGAATCGCTTCGCCAAACGCTACGGCGTTGCCTTCAAGCTTAACCCTTACTTTCCCATCAACACGCTATTGCTGATGCGTGCCGTGACCGGCATGCAACTGCGCCACCCCGAACGTTTCGAAGCTTTTATCGACTGCCTGTTCCGCGCCCTGTGGGTGGATGGTCGAAACCTCAACGACCCGGGAACGGTGGCAGCGGTCCTGGATGAAGGAGGTTTCAATCCTGAATATGTACTGGCCATGACGACCGACGAACAGGTCAAGCAGGCGCTCAAGACCGCCACCGAGGGAGCCATTGAACGGGGCGTGTTCGGCGCCCCGAGCATGTTTGTCGGCGACGAGCTGTTCTTCGGTCAGGATCGGCTGGACTTCGTCCGTGAAGCCCTTGCCTGATCGCCTGCGTCAGATCGCCAATGTCCGCGTGTTCAGCCATTGCAGTGCGTCGCCTTCCAGCAACGGGCTCAATCGACGCTGAACCTCGGCGTGATAAGCGTTGAACCAGTCTTTTTCGTCCTGGGTCAGCAGCGACGCCTCCAGGCAACGGGTATCGATCGGGCAGAGCGTCAGGGTCTCAAACTCAAGGAACTCACCGAACTCGCTTTTACCTGCCTCGCGGTTCAACACCAGGTTCTCGATGCGTACACCCCAACGGCCCGGACGATAAGTGCCCGGTTCAATGGAGGTGATCATGCCCGCCTGCATCGCTGTCTGCGGCGCGGCAGCGGCCTGATAGGCAATCACCTGCGGACCTTCGTGAACGTTGAGGAAATAACCCACGCCATGGCCGGTACCGTGCCCGTAATCCACCTGCTCGGCCCAGATCGGCGCACGGGCGATGGCATCCAGCAAGGGCGACAGAATGCCTCGCGGGAATTTGGCCCGGGACAAGGCAATCACGCCTTTGAGCACGCGGGTGCAATCACGCTTCTGCTCGGCGGTGGGTGTTCCGACCGGCACCATGCGGGTGATGTCGGTGGTGCCGCCGAGGTATTGTCCGCCGGAATCGATCAGCAACAAGCCATCGCCTTCGATGACCGCATGGGCTTCTTCGGTGGCGTGGTAATGGGGCATCGCGCCGTTGGCGTTGAACGCAGCGATGGTATTGAAGCTCAGGGAAACAAAATCCGGCCGACGGGTGCGGGCGGCGGTCAGGTGCTCATCGATGGTCAGTTCGGTAATGCGCTCGCGGCCCCAGGCGCTGTCCAGCCAGGCGAAGAATTCGCAAAGAGCCGCACCATCCTGCTCCATGGCCCGACGGATGTGCTCGGCATCGGCCAGGCTTTTGCGGGACTTGGCCAGCGTCGTCGGATTAAGGCCTTCGACCAACTTCACGTCACTGCCCAGGTTATCCAGTAAGCCGACCGTAACCCGCGCCGGATCAATCTGCAGACTCGCCCCGCCCGGTATTTCACGCAACACGGCCGCTGCTTCGCTGTAATCGCGCAAGGTCACGCCGTCCTGTTCGAGAACGGCACGCAACGGTGCGTCAACCTTGTCCTGGGCCACGAACAGCGTTGCCTGTTGCTGGCTGATCAAGGCAAAAGAGACGAACACCGGGTTGAACGACACATCCGCGCCGCGCAGGTTGAACAGCCAGGCGATGTCATCCAGCGTGGCGATGAAATGCCAATCGGCGCCGCGCTCCTTGAGGGATTCGCGCAGCTTGGCGAGTTTCTCGACCCGGCTGACGGTCGCCTGCGGGGGCAAGTGCGCGTAGACCGGCTGATCGGGCAGGCTTGGGCGATCAGTCCAGACCTCCTTGAGCAGATCGATGTCAGTGCGCAATCGCGCGCCGCGTTCCTCGAGCTTGCCGCTCAGGGTCCGGGCCGACGCCACGGCCATGACCGCACCGTCGACCGCGACCACGCCACCTTCAGGCGTCTGTTCGGCGAGCCAGTCCAAAGGCCCGGGCTGGCCAGGAATGAGCTTGACCAGCTCGATACCGCTGCCCTCCAGTTCCTTGGTAGCCTGTTCCCAATAACGGCTGTCAGCCCAGACGCCGGCGAAACTTGCGGTGACAATCAACGTGCCCACCGAGCCATGAAACCCCGACAGCCATTGCCGCCCCTGCCAATAGCCCGGCAGGTATTCCGACAAATGTGGGTCGGCCGACGGCACCAGCAGCGCGTGAATGCCCTCCCGGCTCATCAGTTGGCGGATTCGGGTCAGGCGCTGGGGAACCAGTCCATGGGTCAAAGGCTCGGTGCTCATCGTTTTTCCTGTTCATCAATAATTGTTGTTCGGTACCGAAGACGCTCGGCTTACGGGGTCGCGGCCCAGAACGCCGGCGCAGTCGCGCAGGCTGCCTTGATCAGCCGCACCGCCTCGTCGATATCCTGCTCGCTGGTAAAACGCCCCAGGCTCAAACGAATGGTCCGCCCAGCTGTGCGTACATCGTGCCCGAGGGCCAGGAGTACGTGAGACGGCGCGTTACTCGCTGAATTGCACGCCGAAGTCGCGGAAAATGCAATCGACGCGCCCAAGGTTGCCGGGTTGAATTCACCTTCGTTGAACGTCAGGCTCAGCGTGTGAGGAATTCGCTGGGTCGCACTGCCGTTTATACACACACCAGGCAAAGCCAGCAGCGGCTCAAGCAAACGATTGCGCAACCGGGCGATTTTAGCGAGTTCTTCGTCGAAGGCCTGGGCGGCCAGTTCGAATGCAGCGCCCATGGCGGCGATCTGATGGGTCGCCAGGGTGCCGGAGCGCAAACCGCCTTCATGTCCGCCGCCATGAATCTGCGCCGACAGCCGTGGCCGGGCGCGGTCGCCGACGTAAAGGGCACCGATGCCCTTGGGGCCGTAGATTTTATGCGCGGAAAAAGACATCAGGTCCACCGGCCAACGGGCCAGGTCGATCTTCACCTTGCCGGCGCCCTGGGCCGCGTCGACATGCAACAGCGCACCGTGCTCGCGAACGATCTCGCCAATGGCGACGATGTCATTGACGGTACCCAGCTCATTGTTCACCAGCATCAGCGACACCAGGAACGTATCGTCACGCAGGGCTTCGCGAACAGCTTGCGGGTTGATCAGGCCTTCGGCGTCCGGCGCCAGCCAGGTCACCGCGACGCCGCTTTCTTCGAGCTGCCGCGCCGTATCGAGAATGGCCTTGTGTTCGATCAGGCTGGTGATGACATGGCCGCCGGAACCGCTGCGCGCCTGGGCTACACCCTTGAGGGCCAGGTTGTTGGATTCGGTTGCGCCGGAGGTCCAGACGATCTGTTCGGACTGTGCCCCCACCAATTGCGCCACCTGCTGGCGCGCCCGCTCCACCGAGCGCCGGGCCTCCTGGCCGAAGGCATGGGAACTGGAGGCCGGGTTGCCGAAGTTACCGTCAAAGCCCAGGCATTGGACCATGACCTGGATGACCCGCTCATCCACTGGGGTGGTGGCGGCATAGTCGAAATATAAAGGACGTTTATTCATAGGAATCTCGCAGAGCCTGTTCCGGGATCGGGTGCCCTCGTTGGGTTCGAGACAAGCTGTACCTGATCAAGACCTTAAAGAAGTCGGACTTCGTTTAAAAGTGCGTAGGAACGCTCCTGAACAGCGAGCTTAGCAGGCATCGCGTCGAAGCTCAGCCCTCAACGGAGGCTTTCGAGCAACAATGGATACAGCGAGGCGACCAACAATAGCGCCATCCCCCAGTTGAACAGGCGCAGCCAGCGGCGATCACGCAGCAAGTTGCGCAACAGGCTGCCACAGACCACCCACAGGCTCACGCTCGGCAGGTTGATCAGGGCAAACACCGCCGCGATCACCACCACATTGAAGAAATAACCTTGAAGCGGTGTATAGGTGCTGATCGCACCGATGGCCATGATCCACGCCTTGGGGTTGACCCACTGGAAGGCCGCCGCGCCCCAATAACTGATCGGCGTATTGTCCCCTGCCTGACTTTCCGACACCGGACCGGAGTGAGCAATTTTCCACGCCAAATACAACAAGTACGCCGCACCGATGTAGCGCAGCGCGGTATAGAGCAGCGGGTAAGTCTGGAACACCGCCCCCAAGCCAAGGCCTACCGCCAACACCAGGGAAAAGAACCCGCAGGTGATACCCAGCATGTGAGGAATGGTGCGGTTGAAACCGAAGTTGACACCTGAAGCCAGCAACATGGTGTTGTTGGGGCCAGGCGTGATCGAGGTCACGAGGGCAAACAGGGCGAAGCCCAGCAGCAGGTCAAGCGAAAGGGTCATGGCAGGTCAATCCATCGGGGCAGTCGGTCAAGTCATGACCCTACCCCACGTCCCGGCGCAAACCCATGGACAGTTGGGCAAAACTTCGAGCGGTACAGTCCTTCAGCTGGACCGGCCAGGCTGTTGCACGACCCGCTCGGCACTCATCTGGCCCTGATCGTCGAAACCCACGTTTTTTGGCGAAGTGCCGAGCAACTCGGCTTTTTTCGCGTGGTATTCGTCGAACGACAGGCCACGGCGATTCAACGCTTCGAGGGCCAGCTCCCGGGTTTCTTCGGCGGTGTAGGGGCGCAGCTCAGGAGACGAGGTAGAGCAGCCGCTCAATACGGTGGCAGTCAACAGCAGCAAAACAGCGAGGGTACGGTTCATGGCGGGTGTCCGGCGTTCTGTCGTTGGGCGATGAACAAAGGCTACCCGCCGGCCCTGTCCGGCAGAAATCAACCCTCTCGATAGTGGGTATCGCCCCCTCGGATCTCCCGCTGCGCTCAATCGACCAGCGGGCAATGCAACGCTTTGTCCAAGCTGCGCTCAATGTTGCGCAGGACCTGGAATGAGCCAAATGTCACGGCTTTGGCGCGGTGTGCCTGGATCAGCCGCCAAAAATCCTGCTCGCCGCTTTCAAAGTGTCGAAATGCTGCTTCACCCGCCTCACGGGTTTGCCACTGCAAGTAATTGAGCACGCGTCGACCGTCTTCACTGGCCTGGATACTGGCACTCAAGAATCCCTGATGATCCCGGGCCAGGCGCTCGGTCTGTTCTGACAGGGCCGTAACCAGCGCCTGCAGCGATTGCGGCTCGATGTCGAATTCCATGAGTTGAGTGAAGCTGTGATTGTTGCTTGGCGATTGCATGAAAAGCTCCCCGATGCTCGTAAGGCGAATCTTGCGATCCGAAGGCATGCAGGGTAAAACCTCTAGTTAACTCAAGGTCAAGCAATGAATTCAGACAATGGCACAGCTCAATATCCACAAGGAACTCACCGTCGGCCAAGTGGCCGCCCGCAGCGGCGTGGCGGTCACGGCCCTGCACTTCTATGAATCCAAGGGGCTGATCAAAAGCACTCGTAACCAAGGCAACCAACGCCGCTATCCGCGGGAGGTATTGCGCCGTGTTGCGCTGATCAAGGTCGCCCAGCGCTTGGGCATTCCTTTGGCGGAAATTGGCGAAGCGCTGAAAACCCTGCCGGACAACCGCGCCCCAACGGCCGCTGACTGGCAGATCTTGTCGGCGCGCTGGAGCCGGGACCTGGATGCGCGGATCCAGCAATTGATGGCACTGCGCGATCGGCTCAACGGTTGCATCGGTTGCGGCTGCCTGTCGATGGAAGCTTGCCCGCTGCGCAATTACGGTGACGTGTTGGGTGAGCAAGGTCCGGGCGCGCATCTGTTGGACGAGCCGCAGACGCTCGTCGGGCCGTGAGCCGGCCCCAAGGTGCTGGCCTATAGTGGATAGGCGCAAATCGACGAAGACCCACTTCGCCTCCCATAACAACAAGGAGAACCGTCATGGGCGTCAAATCTACTCCCGAAGGTTTCAATAACATCACGCCCTATCTGGGCATCCAAAAAGCCGCCGAAGCCATCGACTTCTACAAAAAAGCCTTCAATGCCACCGAGGTCATGCGTCTGGCCATGCCCGACGGGGGCATCGGGCATGCTGAGCTGCGGATCAATGGCTACCCGATCATGCTCGGCACGCCTTGCGATCAAGGCCCGCTGAGCAACCCCGACCAATCGCCGTCGGTCGGCCTGCATTTATATGTCGAGGACGTGGACAGCGCCTTTGCCCAGGCGATTGCGGCTGGTGGCAAGGTGATTTCCGAGGTCAAGGATCAGTTTTATGGTGACCGCACCGGCACCTTGAAAGATCCCTATGGGCACGTGTGGTTCCTGGCGACACACAAGGAGGACCTGACCCAGGAGCAGATCGAGCAGCGGGCCCGGGAGATGTTTCAGCAGCAAGGCTGACGTGTTCTAACGCTCATCGACTGTGGCGAGGAAGCTTGCTCCCTCGCCACACGTCATGGACATTAAACGCGAAACATTTTCTTTCATCTTTCCCTTCAGGATTTCACTGACTCGTTCGTCTCAATTAGATGCAGCAGGCCGCGTCGGCAAAAGCCACGGCCGGCCTTTCAGGGTTCAGGGTATTGCGAAGCCCGTAATACCGAGCCTTTCATCGAATCAAGACGTTCAATCATGTCGAAGAAGTCCCGCTCCAAACTCTGGTTCCTGGTTCATAGCTGGCTGGCCCTGCCCATCTGGTTTTTCGTGCTCATCGTTTGCGTGACCGGCACCCTCGCGGTGGTCAGCCAGGAGATCGTCTGGCTGGTCAATCCCGACATGCGCGCCAGCAAGCCCTCGGACGATGCCCCGCTGCTCAGCTATGACCAAGTGATTGCCGCGATCAAGCAAGCCCAACCACAAACCCAGGTGCAAGGCATCACGCGTCCGGACGAGTCGCATTTTGCGCTGGAGGCCAAGGTGACCTACCCCGACGGGCGCCCCGACACGGTCTACGTCAACCCATACAGCGGCGTTATCCAGGGCTCGGCGCCGGCGTTCAATTTCAGGGGTTTCACCCGCGCGCTGCATGGCTGGTGGTTGGTGCCGTTCACCAACGGCTATAGCTGGGGCTGGTACCTGGTGTCGCTCCTGGGCCTACCGTTGCTGGCGTCCCTGGTGACCGGCCTGGTGGTCTACAAGCGTTTCTGGAAAGGCTTTTTCCGTCCAACCCTGCGGATCCGCCACGGCGCACGGATTTTCTGGGGCGATTTCCACCGGCTCAGCGGGATCTGGTCGATCTGGTTCATCGCGGTCATCTCCATCACCGGCACCTGGTTCCTGATCGAAGCCATGCTGTCCGACAACCAGATTTCCATTTCCAGCGCCCCGGTCATTCCAGTCGTCGCCCGGGAAAGTGTGCCCTTGTCCGCCGATGGCGGTGCGCCGCCGCAACTGAACCTGGACCGCGCCATCGAGATCGCCCAACAGCGCATCCCAGGCTTGGAAGCAAGCTTCGTCAGCCTGCCCGGCAACGCCTACAGCCATCTGGAAGTCGGCGGCCGTGGTTGGTACCCGCTGATGTACCAGACCGCCACCATCAATCCCTACAACGGTGACGTAGCGGCCTCACGGCTGTTGTCGGACCGTACGACGCTGGAGTTCGTCACCGAGTCCATGCGCCCACTGCACACCGGGGATTTCGGCGGTATCTGGATCAAACTCATCTGGTTCTTCTTCGGCTTGATCCTGAGCATGATGGTCCTCAGCGGATTGCTGATCTGGACCAAACGCACCGCCCTGGCCACCGCCAATGCATTCAAGCGCAGCCAGAAACCGGCACGTGAAGCCCGAACTGCGCGGTCATTGCAGCCGTCCATGCAGCGTGAATCGCCGGAGGGCAACCTGTGAACCCGTCCAACACAGCCTCACCACCGTCACGCCTGAGCCTGTTCTGGCACAAATGGCGCTTTCACCTCAACGTGCTGTTGCTGCTGATTCCCTTGGGCTTCATGCCCAAGTATTTCTCGGAAGCGTCGCTGTTTCGCGGTGATGGCGGACTCGGCGAGCGGGAGGTCGGTGAAGTCCAGATCGGGCCCTGGAGCTTGCGGCTGGCCGAATTTCGCAACGAAGCTCCGCGCCCCGATGGCCCGGCCGGGCATATGAAACATTTCAACGCAGCCCTGTGCCAAAGCTGCATCGGCCAGGTCAAGGCCACCTACCTGCGCATCGGCAAACCCCGCAGCCTGCGGGCCGCCGGGGTGATTTTCTTCGGCTCGCCCTATCGCATGGGCGCCTTGTTGCCGGTGCCGCAAAAGACCCAGCCCGACGCTGAGTTGTGGATAACCCTCGAAGGCTGGGACGGTTCGATGCACCAGGCCTCCATTCCCCTGAGCCAGGCCTCCCCCGCCACTGTCGCCTGGCTGAAGACTCAAGGAACCCAACCATGACTCCCCGCGCCTCTCTCAACAGCCTGGCGCTGCTGCTCTGCACCGGCTTCAGCAGCATCGCCCTGGCCCACAATCCAATGTGCGAATGCAAGGCCATCGACGCCGAGCAAATCCAGTGCACCGGCGGCTTTTCCGACGGCAGCGGCGCGCCCGGGGTGACCCTGGACGTGATCGGCTACGACGAAACCATCCTGGTGCCGGGCAAACTTGGCGCCGATTCGACGCTGACCTTCAAGAAACCAAACGCCGAATTCTACGTGCTCTTCGACGCCGGTCCCGGCCACGTGGTGGAAATCGACCAAGCCGATATCGAGGCCCCATGACCAGCCCCACCACCCAAGTCATCCGCCCCGCTGGCGCGGGCCATGAAACCCTGTACGTGTTGCTGCTGTGCCTGATCATCGTGCTGGTGGCCGGGTCAGTCGTGGCCTGGCACGGCGAAGCCGAGGACACCGCTCACCTCGCCTCGAACCAACTTGATGCCCGCCGCGACCTCAGCGCCGCCGAGCAAGGTATCTATGCCGACCTGCGGGTGACCCTGGATGAGATCCGCCTGCTGCGTGAAGAGCAACAGTCCCTGCCCGGCCCGCGGGCGTTGGCCGATGAAGGCTTTGCCCCGTTCGCCCAGGATGCCAGCTCCGTCAGCCGCGGCGGCCATGTCTGGCAACAGTTGGAGGACCGGGCCTACTTCGGCGCAAGCACCCGTTCATCCGTCGCCGGCTCGTTTCTGATGCGCATCAGCGAAGCGTCCGACGCCGCCCCGGACATCTGGCTCAATCGTAGCAATACCCCAACAGCCCCCACCGCACTGGACGATGCCACGTTGTCCGCCGCCGGCTGGCAACAGATCGTCGCGCAATTCGACGCCGGCGTAACCCGCCAGCACCGACACTGACCCCACGCCCTCATTCGAGAGAAGATCCTTCGCCCATGCCTATTGCATCTCAACGCCGCCCCTTGCTGCGCCTGCTGTTGATCGGCCTGCTGGCCTGCCTGTTCACCTCGCAGGCCAGCGCCGAAACAGCCAAGCGCCTGCGCATCGGTATCACCTTGCACCCGTATTACAGCTACGTGGCCAACATCGTCGGCGACAAGGCCGAGGTGGTGCCGCTGATCCCGGCAGGCTTCAACCCCCATGCCTATGAACCACGGGCCGAGGACATCAAGCGCATCAGCGGCCTCGACGTGATCGTGCTCAACGGCGTGGGGCACGACGATTTTGCCGACCGCATGATCGCCGCCAGCGAAACCCCGAACGTGAAAGTGATCGAGGCCAACGAAAACGTCCCCTTGCTGGCGGCAACCGGCACTGCGGCCCGAGGCGCGGGCAAGGTCGTGAATCCACACACTTTCCTGTCCATCAGCGCTTCCATCGCCCAGGTCAATAACATCGCCCGGGAGTTGGGCAAGCTCGACCCGGACAACGCCAAGGCCTACACCCAGAACGCCCGCGCCTACGGCAAGCGCCTGCGGCAGATGCGCGCCGACGCCCTGGCGAAGCTGACCCAGGCACCCAATGCCGAGTTACGGGTCGCCACGGTGCATGCCGCCTACGACTATCTGTTGCGCGAATTCGGCCTGGAAGTGACCGCCGTGGTCGAGCCCGCCCACGGCATCGAACCGAGCCCCAGTCAGCTGAAGAAGACCATCGACCAACTGCGCGAGCTGGACGTGAAGGTGATCTTCTCGGAGATGGATTTCCCGTCCACCTACGTCGACACCATCCAGCGTGAATCAGGCGTGAAACTGTACCCGCTCTCACACATTTCCTACGGCGACTACAGCGCCGAGAAGTACGAGAAGGAAATGACCGGCAATCTCGACACCGTGGTCCGAGCGATCCAGGAGTCCGGCGCATGACCGTCCAGGAAACCGTCACCCCGCAGCGCGTCGGCCCTTTGATCGAGTGCTCCGACGTCAGCCTGAACTTGGGCCGCACCACGATTCTCGACGCCGTCACCTTCCAGGTACAGCCCGGCAGCATCCATGCATTGGTAGGCCCCAACGGCGGCGGCAAGAGTTCGTTGATCAAGACCTTGCTGGGGCAGATGCCGCATCAGGGACGCTTGAGCCTGCAGTGGCCGGGCGAACCCGGCGTCATCGGCTATGTGCCCCAGGCGCTGGAGTTCGACCGGGGCCTGCCCATGACGGTGGATGACTTCATGGCGGCGATGTGTCAGCGGCGGCCGGCGTTCCTGGGCCTGAGCAAGCATTACGCCGGCGCCATCGGTCAGGCCCTGGAGCGGGTCGGCATGCAGGACAAACGCAAGCGGCGCATGGGCGCGCTGTCCGGAGGCGAGCGCCAGCGGGTGTTGCTGGCCCAGGGGCTGATTCCGCCGCCGCAATTGCTGGTGCTGGATGAACCGATGTCGGCCCTGGATGAGGCCGGTATCCAGGTGTTCGAACGCTTGCTACAGGACTGGCGTAAGGCCGGCATCACCGTGCTGTGGATCGAACATGACCTGGAAGCCGTCGGGCGCCTGGCCGACCGCGTCACGGGCTTGAATCGCCGAGTGCTGTTCGATGGCCCACCCCGCCAGACTCTGACGCCGGAGCGCTTGCTGACGCTGTTTTCCACCCATCCACGCACGAACGGGAGCGCTGCCTGATGAGTTATGAAGCCTTTCGTTTGATGGTCCAGGGCTGGGCCTCGTCCGGTTACCTGCCCGAGGCCTTGGCCTATGGGTTTGTGGTCAACGCGCTGTTGGCCGGGCTGTTGATCGGTCCGGTGCTGGGCGGCCTTGGCACATTGGTCGTGGTCAAGCGCTTCGCGTTTTTCTCCGAGGCGGTGGGCCATGCGGCGCTCACCGGCGTGGCCATCGGCATCCTGCTCGGTGAACCCTACACCGGGCCGTATGGCAGCCTGTTCGGTTATTGCCTGCTGTTTGGCATCCTGCTGAATTACCTGCGCAACCGCACTGGCCTGGCGCCGGACACGCTGATCGGCGTGTTCCTGTCGGTATCCCTGGCCCTGGGAGCCAGCCTGCTGTTGATCCTGGCGGGCAAGATCAATGTGCACATCCTGGAAAACGTACTGTTCGGCTCGGTGCTGACGGTCAATGGCAATGACCTGCTGGTGCTGGCGGTGGTCGGCTCGCTGGTGATGGCCCTGGCCTTGCCGCTGTACAACCGCATCATGCTCGCCAGCTTCAACCCGCAACTGGCGGCGGTGCGGGGGGTGGCGGTCAAGACCCTGGATTATCTGTTCGTGGTATTGGTGACCTTGATCACCGTCGCGGCGGTGAAAGTCATCGGCGCCATTCTGGTGGGCGCCCTGTTGGTGATTCCGGCAGCGGCGGCGCGTCTGCTCAGCCAGTCATTGAAAGGATTCTTCTGGTGTTCCGTGTTGATCGCCACCGCCAGCACCTTGTGCGGGATCCTCGCGCCGATTGTGTTCGACCTGCCGATCCCGTCCGGTGCCGCGATCATCCTGGTGGCCGGCATCGCCTTCGCCCTGAGCGCCATCGCCCGCGGTGTCGTCCCCAGCCTCAAAGGGAATCTTGGATAAATGGTTTTTTCATTGCGACAACTGACCTGGGCCGTGGCCCTGTGCGGCGCGGTCACCACCTCGTCATTCGCCACCGAAGGCAGACCGGTGCACTTACTGGCCTCGTTGCCGGTCACCTATGGTTTGGGCGAGGCCTTGCTCAAGGGTACCGACGTGAAACTGGAGAGAGCCGCACCTGCCAATCTGCCCGGCACTCGGCAGAGCGCCTACTTCAGCGGCCGTGGTGCGCCGGCCCTGAGCAAACTGGCCAATGATGCCGATGGGGTGATCGGCCTGCGCTCGTTGTGGCCGGACGATCCGCTGTACCCCATGGCGCGGCGCAGCAATATTCGCATCGTCGAAATCGATGCCGCTCGCCCGGTAGACGGTGCCCTACCCGGCATTGCCACACAACCGGGCACGGCCGACGGGCTGGCGAGCCAGCCGTGGATGGCCAGCCATAACCTGGGGCGCATGGCCGATGTGATCGCCGCCGACCTGGTGCGCCTGGCCCCTACGGCCAAACCGAAAATCGACACCAACCTGGCAGCCCTCAAGCAACGCCTGCTCAAACTCAGCGCCGACAGCGAAAAGCAGCTCGCCAGCGCCGACAACCTGAGCGTGGTCAGCCTGAGCGAACATTTCGGCTACCTGATCAGCGGGCTCAACCTGGACGGCATCAGCACCGATACCCGGCCCGACGCCGACTGGACACCCGAAGCCCTCAAGCAATTGACCGCTAACTTGAAAGACAACGACGTGGCCTTGGTGCTGCACCATCGCCAACCTTCGGAGGCGCTGAAAGCAGCCATCGCCGAGGGGGGTAGCCAATTGCTGGTGCTCAGCATCGACGCCAACGACCCCGTGGCGGAGCTGGAGAGCAATGTGGGACTGGTGGTCGCGACGCTGACAAAGAAGGGTTGATTACAGAAACGCAATCCCCCTGTGGGAGCGGGCTTGCTCGCGAAGAGGCCGGTACATTCAACATTGATGTCGACTGACACACCGCCTTCGCGAGCAAGCCCGCTCCCACATTTGATCGCCGATGTTCACAGATTTCGCGTACACCACAACGCCCATGTGGGAGCGGGCTTGCTCGCGAAGAGGCCGGCACATTCAACATCGATGTTGACTGACACAGCGCCTTCGCGAGCAAGCCCGCTCCCACATTTGATCGCCGATGTTCACAGATTTCGCGTACACACAAAGCACATGTGGGAGCGAGCTCGCTCGCGAAGAGGCCGGCACATTCAACATCGATGTTGACTGACACAGCGCTTTCGCGAGCAAGCTCGCTCCCACAGGTTTTGTGTTGGTCTTGAAATACTTGCGTTAAAACACATCCCCCGGCACCCGCACAAACCCTTCCATCAACACCCGCGCGCTGCGGCTCATGATGGCTTTTTTAACGGTCCATTCGCCGTTGACCACGCTGGCCTCGGCGCCGACGCGCAAGGTGCCGGACGGGTGGCCGAAGCGCACGGCGTTGCGTTCGATGCCGCCCGCTGCCAGGTTCACCAAGGTGCCGGAAATCGCTGCGGCCGTGCCGATGGCAACCGCAGCAGTGCCCATCATGGCGTGGTGCAGCTTGCCCATGGACAGCGCCCGCACCAGCAGGTCGACATCCCCCGCCGCGACGGCTTTTCCACTCGATGAAAGGTAGTCGGCCGGCGGTGCGACAAACGCCACTTTCGGTGTGTGCTGGCGCTGGGCGGCTTCGTCCAGGTGCTTGATCAAGCCCATGCGCAGGGCGCCGTGGGCGCGAATGGTTTCGAACATGGCCAACGCCTTGGGATCGCCGTTGATCGCCCCCTGCAATTCAGTGCCGGTGTAACCGACATCGCGGGCATTGATGAAAATCGTTGGAATCCCGGCGTTGATCAGGGTTGCCTTGAACGTACCAACACCGGGCACTTCCAAGTCGTCCACCAGGTTGCCGGTGGGAAACATCGAGCCACCACCGCCCTCCTCCTCGGCCGCCGGGTCCAGGAACTCCAACTGCACTTCGGCCGCCGGAAAGGTTACGCCGTCGAGTTCGAAATCACCGGTTTCCTGCACCGCGCCGCCGGTGATCGGCACATGGGCGATGATGGTCTTGCCGATGTTGGCTTGCCAGATCCGCACCACCGCCACGCCGTTTTGCGGAATACGGTCGGACGCCACCAAACCACTGCTGATGGCAAACGATCCCACCGCCGCCGACAGGTTGCCGCAGTTGCCGCTCCAGTCCACGAACGGCTTGTCGATGGACACCTGGCCGAACAGGTAATCGACATCGTGATCGGCCTGGGTACTCTTGGACAGGATCACGGTCTTGCTGGTGCTGGACGTCGCACCGCCCATGCCATCAATCTGCTTCTCGTACGGGTCGGGGCTGCCGATTACCCGCAGCAGCAAGGCATCTCGGGCCGGGCCTGGGACGCGGGCCGCTTCGGGCAGGTCTTGCAGGCTGAAAAACACGCCTTTGCTGGTGCCGCCACGCATGTAGGTCGCGGGGATCTTGATTTGAGGCGAGTGAGCCATGTGCTCTAACTCCTGAAAAAAGGGTGGCCAGAGAATGGGCCACCCAAGCGATTTAAACGGCCACCGCCGCTTCAAGGAAGTCCTGGGCGAAGCGTTGCAGCACGCCACCGGCTTCGTAGATCGACACTTCTTCGGCAGTGTCGAGGCGACAGGTCACCGGCACCTCTACGCGCTCGCCGTTCTTGCGAGTGATGACCAAGGTCAACGTCGCACGCGGCGTACGTTCGCCGACCACGTCATAGGTTTCACTGCCGTCGATGCCCAGGGTCTTGCGATCAGTCCCGGGCTTGAACTCCAGCGGCAACACGCCCATGCCCACCAGGTTGGTGCGGTGGATGCGCTCGAAACCTTCGGCGGCGATCGCCTCGACACCGGCCAGGCGCACGCCCTTGGCCGCCCAGTCCCGGGACGAACCCTGGCCGTAGTCGGCGCCAGCAATGATGATCAGCGGCTGCTTGCGCTCCATGTAGGTTTCGATCGCTTCCCACATACGCATGACCTTGCCTTCCGGCTCGACCCGGGCCAGGGAGCCCTGCTTGACCTTGCCGTTCTCCTGGACCATTTCGTTGAACAGCTTCGGATTGGCGAAGGTCGCGCGTTGCGCCGTCAGGTGATCGCCGCGGTGGGTCGCGTAGGAGTTGAAGTCCTCTTCCGGCAGGCCCATTTTCGCCAGGTACTCACCAGCGGCGCTGTCCAGCATGATGGCGTTGGACGGCGACAAGTGGTCCGTGGTGATGTTGTCCGGCAACACCGCCAGCGGGCGCATGCCCTTGAGCGGGCGCGCACCGGCCAGTGCCCCTTCCCAATAAGGCGGGCGACGGATGTAGGTGCTTTGTGGGCGCCAGTCGTACAGCGGCGTGACTTTCGGCCCGGTGTCTTCCTGGATGGCGAACATCGGGATGTACACCTGACGGAACTGCTCCGGTTTCACCGAGGCCTTGACCACCGCGTTGATTTCTTCGTCGCTCGGCCAGATGTCCTTCAGGCGAATTTCCCGCCCGTCCACCACGCCCAGCACGTCCTTCTCGATGTCGAAGCGGATGGTCCCGGCGATGGCGTAGGCCACCACCAGTGGCGGCGACGCGAGGAACGCCTGCTTGGCGTATGGGTGGATGCGCCCGTCGAAGTTGCGGTTGCCCGACAGCACGGCGGTGGCGTACAGGTCACGGTCGATGATTTCCTGCTGGATCACCGGGTCCAGGGCGCCGGACATACCGTTGCACGTGGTGCAGGCAAAGGCCACGACACCAAAGCCCAGTTGTTCCAGCTCCTTGGTCAGACCGGCTTCATCCAGGTACAACGCCACGGTTTTCGAACCCGGCGCCAAGGACGACTTGACCCACGGCTTGCGGGCCAGGCCCAGGCGATTGGCGTTACGCGCCAGCAGGCCAGCGGCGATCACGTTGCGCGGGTTGCTGGTGTTGGTACAACTGGTAATGGCGGCGATGATCACCGCGCCGTCCGGCATTTGCCCTGGCACATCATCCCAATGACCGGAAATGCCTTTGGCGGCCAGATCCGATACCGCAACGCGGGCGTGGGGGTTGCTCGGGCCGGCCATGTTGCGCACTACCGACGACAGATCGAATGTCAGGCCGCGCTCGTATTGCGCGCCCTTGAGACTGTCGGCCCACAGGCCTGCCTGCTTGGCGTAGGTCTCGACCAGTTGCACCTGCTCGTCTTCGCGGCCGGTCAGTTTCAGGTAATCGATGGTCTGTTGGTCAATATGGAACATCGCCGCCGTGGCGCCGTATTCCGGGGCCATGTTGGAAATGGTCGCACGGTCGCCCAGGGTCAGGGCACTGGCGCCTTCGCCGAAGAACTCCAGCCAGGCACCGACGACTTTTTGCTTGCGCAGGAATTCGGTCAACGCCAGCACCATGTCGGTGGCGGTGATGCCCGGTTGCAGCTGGCCGGTCAGCTCGACGCCGATGATTTCCGGCAGGCGCATCCACGAGGCGCGGCCCAGCATGACGCTTTCGGCTTCCAGGCCACCGACGCCGATGGCGATCACGCCCAGGGCATCAACGTGGGGCGTGTGACTGTCGGTGCCCACGCAGGTGTCGGGGAACGCCACGCCGTCACGTTGCTGGATCACCGGTGACATTTTTTCCAGGTTGATCTGGTGCATGATCCCGTTGCCCGGCGGAATCACATCGACGTTCTTGAAGGCTTTCTTGGTCCAGTTGATGAAGTGGAACCGGTCTTCGTTGCGCCGGTCTTCGATGGCGCGGTTCTTGGCGAAGGCCTGGGGATCGGAACCACCGCTTTCCACGGCCAGGGAGTGGTCGACGATCAGTTGGGTCGGCACCACCGGATTGACCTGCGCCGGGTCACCGCCCTGCAGGGCGATGGCGTCGCGCAGGCCGGCCAGGTCCACCAGCGCGGTCTGGCCGAGGATGTCATGGCACACCACGCGGGCCGGGAACCAGGGAAAATCCAGGTCGCGCTTGCGCTCGATCAGTTGCAGCAGCGACTCGCGCAGCGTGGCCGGGTCGCAGCGACGTACCAGGTTCTCCGCCAGCACGCGAGAGGTATACGGCAGGCCGTCGTAGGCGCCGGGGCGGATGGCATCCACCGCCTCGCGAACGTCGAAATAATCCAGCGAAGTGCCGGGCAGCGGTTTGCGAAATTCTGTGTTCATCGTCAGGACTCGGGTCACGGTGGTTTCAGAAGGGGCTAGCGCAGCTACTGAAGTGAACTCGGTCCACTGTGGGAGCGGGCTTGCTCGCGAAGGCGGTGTATCAGTCGGCATCAATGTTGGATGTCAGTTCGCATTCGCGAGCAAGCCCGCTCCCACAAGGGGTTTTAGATTCCTTCAGTTGCAGCGTCAGCGCCCTTCCACTCAGCGTTGTTCGATTGGCACGAACTTGCGCTGTTCGACGCCGGTGTATTCGGCGCTCGGGCGGATGATGCGGTTGTTGGCGCGTTGTTCGAACACATGGGCGGCCCAGCCAGTCAGGCGCGAGCAGACGAAGATCGGCGTGAACAGCTTGGTCGGGATGCCCATGAAGTGGTACGTCGAGGCATGGTAGAAATCGGCGTTGGGGAACAGTTTCTTTTGCTCCCACATGGTCTTGTCGATGGCTTCGGAAACCGGAAACAGCACCGTGTCGCCCACTTCATCGGCGAGTTTTTTCGACCAGCCCTTGATCACCTCGTTACGCGGGTCGTTGTCCTTATAGATCGCGTGGCCGAAGCCCATGATCTTGTCCTTGCGCTCGAGCATCGCCAAGGTGCCCTTGACCGCCTCCTCCGGCGATTGGAAGCGCTCGATCATCGCCATCGCCGCTTCGTTGGCCCCGCCATGCAACGGGCCGCGCAGCGAGCCGATGGCGGCGGTGATGCAGGAGAACAGGTCCGACAGGGTGGACGCGCAGACCCGGGCGGTGAAGGTCGAGGCGTTGAATTCGTGCTCGGCGTAGAGGATCAGCGACACGTTCATCACCTTGACGTGCAACTCGCTCGGCTTCTTGCCATGCAACAGGTGCAGGAAATGGCCGCCGATGGACGCTTCGTCGGTCACGCATTCGATGCGCTGGCCTTCGTGGCTGAAGCGATACCAGTAGCACATGATCGCCGGGAACGCGGCCAGCAGGCGGTCGGTCTTGTCATGCTGCTGGGAAAAATCTTCCTCGGGTTCCAGGTTGCCCAGGAACGAGCAGCCGCTGCGCATCACGTCCATCGGGTGGGCGTCGGCGGGAATACGTTCCAGCACTTCTTTCAAGGCTTGGGGCAAGTCGCGCAGTTGGCTCAGCTTGCGCGTATAGGCGTCCAGCTGTGCCTGGGTCGGCAGCTCGCCGTACAGCAGCAGGTAGGCCACCTCTTCAAATTGTGCGTCAGCCGCCAGGTCGCGAACGTCATAGCCGCGATAGGTCAGGCCAGCGCCCGACTGGCCTACGGTGGACAATGCGGTTTGCCCGGCCACCTGGCCACGGAGCCCGGCGCCACTGAGTACTTTTGCTTCGGCCATTTGCTGTCTCCATTTTTGAATTTGTTGGGAATCGGCAAGTTGTAGGGGATCGCGCCTTACTTCTTCGACGCGAACAACGCATCGAGCTTCTGCTCGAAGGTGTGGTAGTCGATGCGGTCGTAAAGCTCCATGCGCGTTTGCATGGTGTCGATGACGTTCTGTTGCGTGCCGTCGCGGCGGATCGCGGTGTAGACGTTCTCGGCGGCCTTGTTCATGGCACGGAAGGCCGACAATGGGTACAGCACCAGGGACACGTCGGCACCGGCCAACTGTTCGGTGGTGTACAGCGGTGTCGCGCCGAATTCAGTGATGTTGGCCAAGATCGGCGCCCGTACGCGGCTGGCGAACAGCTTGTACATCTCCAGTTCGGTGATGGCCTCAGGGAAAATCATGTCGGCACCGGCCTCGATGCAGGCGGCGGCGCGATCCAGGGCAGACTCCAGCCCTTCCACGGCCAGGGCATCGGTACGGGCCATGATCACAAAACTGTCGTCGGTGCGGGCATCGACGGCGGCCTTAATGCGGTCGACCATTTCCTGCTGCGAGACGATCTCCTTGTTCGGACGGTGACCGCAGCGCTTGGCGCCGACCTGGTCTTCGATGTGAATGGCCGCCGCGCCGAACTTGATCATCGACTTGACCGTACGGGCCACATTGAACGCCGAGGAACCAAAACCAGTGTCCACGTCCACCAGCAATGGCAGGTCGCACACGTCGGTGATACGCCGCACATCGGTCAACACGTCATCCAGGCCGGTGATGCCCAGGTCCGGCACGCCGAGGGAACCGGCCGCCACGCCGCCGCCCGACAGGTAGATCGCCTTGAAGCCGGCGCGTTTGGCCAGCAGCGCGTGGTTGGCGTTGATCGTGCCCACCACTTGCAGCGGATGCTCATTGGCGACCGCATCGCGGAAACGCTGGCCTGGAGTGCTGTTGCTCATGACTCACCTCGTTCAGTGGCGCTGTCCTGGAAATGACGCGCGATGTTGCGTTTGGAAGCGCCGATGTGCCGACGCATCAATAATTCAGCCAGTTCGCCGTCGCGGTCGGCGATGGCGTCTAGAATCCGATGGTGCTCGGCAAACGCTTGGCGTGGCCGGTTGGGCGTGGTGGAGAACTGGATGCGGTACATGCGCACCAGTTGATACAGCTCGCCGCAGAGCATTTGCGTCAGGGTGCGGTTGCCGCTGCCCTGGATGATCCGGTAATGGAAGTCGAAATCGCCTTCCTGTTGGTAATAGCCGACACCGGCCTGGAACGCCGCATCGCGCTCGTGGGTTTCCAAGACCCGGCGCAGCTCGTCGATTTCTTCCAGGGTCATGCGTTCGGCCGCCAGGCGGCAGGCCATGCCTTCGAGGGATTCACGGATTTCGTAGAGTTCCAGCAGCTCGGCGTGACTCAGGGACACCACCCGGGCACCGACGTGGGGAATGCGCACCAACAGGCGTTGGCCTTCCAGGCGATGGATCGCCTCGCGCAGCGGCCCGCGGCTGATGCCGTAGGTGCGGGCCAGCTCGGGCTCGGAGATCTTGCTGCCGGGGGCGATTTCACCTTTGACGATGGCGGCCTGGATACGTCGGAAGACGTTCTCGGAAAGGGTTTCCGAGTCGTCCTGGGCCATCGCCGGGGATTCGAGCTGATCGAGCATATTGTCGACACCTTGAAAATCATTACGACAAAAACTACTCAATAAGCCCATAAACGTCAAAGGCAAAATCAACATTGTCGACAATCGTCTAATAACAGCACCAGACATAACCGGCCGTTTGGATGACTCGTAGCGTCCGGCCAGCGGTGGCGTCAGAAAACCACCGTGCTAGAATGCCGCGCGATTTGCTGCTCTCCTTTTATAGGGAAGGCTGCCCAGGGAGCTTGTGCAGTAATGCCAGGGCCTGAACCGATAAACGGAACGCTGCGCACCAGGATCTATGACACTCAAGCCCTTATCCGCTGTTCTTTATTTCATGTGCCTGCCAGGGCTTGCCGTGGCGGGCGAAAAAACCGTGTACGGCCTCAATGAATACGCAGCCCTGCAGGGCATCGACCTGGAGGTCGCCGCCAAGCTCGACACCGGCGCCAAGACCGCTTCGCTCAGCGCCCGTGACATCAAGCGCTTCAAGCGCAATGGCGAATCCTGGGTGCGTTTTTACCTGGCCATCGACGCGGCCCATTCGCACCCCATCGAACGTCCGCTGGCCCGGGTCAGCAAGATCAAGCGCCGCGCCGGTGACTACGACCCGGAAGAAGGCAAGAAATACACGGCGCGGCCGGTCATCGAGCTGGACATTTGCATGGGCTCGGCCCTGCGCAGCATCGAAGTGAACCTCACCGACCGTAGCGCCTTCCAATACCCGTTGCTGATCGGTTCCGAGGCGCTCAAGCGCTTCGACGCACTGGTCGACCCCAGTCTTAAATACGCTGCCGGCAAACCCGCCTGCGCCAATGCCGCTCAAACCGCAGAGTAATTCCAATGCGCTCCCTTACCCTCCATCTGAAAATGCTGATCGCCATCCTGGTGGTGCTGGGCCTGTCGGTGACGGCCTATCAGATTTTCGTGCTCGGCATTCCGGTCACCGAAGACGCCACCGACGACCTGTGGAACATCGACGCCAAGGTCGAGTTCGTGCCCAATGCCAAGGATCCGGTCAAGATCCAGATGTTCGTGCCCCCCCTGAGCCGCGACTACGTGAGCCTCAACGAAAGCTTCATCTCCAACAATTACGGGGTGGCGGTGAACCGGGTCGACGGTAACCGCAAGGTGACGTGGTCGGCCCGGCGGGCCAAGGGCAACCAGACGCTGTATTACCGGTTGGTGTTGACCAAGCGCTACAGCGCCGAAAAAACCAAGGTCAAGGGCCCGACCTTCCGCGACAGCATCGCCGTCGAAGGCCCGGAAAAGCTGGCCGCCGAAGCCCTGCTGGCGCCGATCCGCCAGCATTCGGCCGATGTCGAAACCTTCATCAGCGAGGCCATCAAGCGCGTCAACAACCTCAACGACGACAACGTCAAGCTGCTGCTGGCCGGCGATCCCTCATCGGCCAACAAGGCCAGGATCGTCGAATTGGTGCTGTCCATCGCCCACGTGCCGGTGGAAAAGGTCCACACCATCCGCCTGGTCGCCGATCAACCGCAGACACCTGAACTCTGGTTGCGCAGTTTCAACGGCGCCGACTGGCTGTACTTCAACCCGGACAGCGGCGAACAGGGCCTGCCCACCGACCGCCTGCTGTGGTGGACCGGCGATGAAAACCTGATCACCGTCGACGGCGGCAAGAAAGCCACCGTGACCTTCAGCATGAACAACAGCGAAATGAACGCCATTCGCCTGGCCAAGCTGACGGACGAGAACACCGACGCCAACTTCCTCGAATACTCGCTCTACGGCCTGCCGCTGCAAACCCAGCAGACCTTCATGATCATGGTGATGATCCCGATTGGCGTGCTGGTGATCCTGGTGCTGCGCAACCTGATCGGCCTGCAGACCCTGGGGACCTTTACCCCGGTGCTGATTGCCCTGGCCTTCCGGGAAACCCAACTGGGCTTCGGGATCATCCTGTTCACGGTGATCACCACGCTGGGCCTGTCGCTGCGCTCGTACCTGGAACACCTCAAGTTGCAGATGCTGCCAAGGCTCTCGGTGGTGCTGACGTTCGTGGTGGTGCTGATCGCTGCCATCAGCTTGTTCAGCCATAAGCTGGGCCTGGAACGTGGCCTGTCGGTGGCGTTGTTCCCGATGGTGATCCTGACCATGACCATCGAACGCCTGTCCATCACCTGGGAAGAACGCGGCGCCGGCCACGCGATGAAAGTCGCCATCGGCACCTTGTTCGCCGCCTCCCTGGCGCACCTGATCATGAGCGTGCCGGAGCTGGTGTACTTCGTATTCACCTTCCCGGCGATCCTGCTGATCCTGGTGGGCTTCATGCTGGCCATGGGGCGTTATCGCGGCTACCGCCTGACCGAGCTGGTGCGGTTCAAGGCCTTCCTCAAGGCTGACTCCTGATGTTCGGCTTCTGGAAGACCTGGAAGGCCCTGGAAGCCCGGGGCATCATGGGCATCAACCGGCGTAACGCCGATTACGTGCTCAAGTACAACAAGCGCAGCCTGTACCCTATCGTCGATGACAAGATCATCACCAAGGAACGGGCCATCGCCGCCGGTATCCATGTGCCGGAACTGTATGGGGTGATTTCCACCGAAAAGGAAATCGACAAGCTCGACGGGATCATCGGCGGGCGTACCGACTTCGTGATCAAGCCGGCCCAGGGCGCGGGCGGCGACGGCATCATTGTGATTGCCGACCGCTTCGAGGGCCGTTATCGCACGGTGTCTGGCAAGATCATCAGCCACGAGGAAATCGAGCACCATATCTCCAGCATCCTCACGGGCCTGTACTCCTTGGGCGGTCACCGTGACCGGGCATTGATCGAGTACCGCGTGACGCCGGACCAGATCTTCAAGAGCATCAGCTATGAAGGCGTGCCGGACATCCGCATCATCGTGTTGATGGGCTATCCGGTGATGGCCATGTTGCGCTTGCCAACGCGCCAATCCGGCGGCAAGGCCAACCTGCACCAGGGCGCGATCGGCGTGGGTGTCGACCTCGCTACCGGCCTGACCCTGCGTGGCACCTGGCTGAACAACATCATCACCAAACACCCCGACACCACCAACGCGGTGGACGGGGTACAGCTGCCCTACTGGGACGGTTTCATGAAACTGGCCGCCGGTTGCTATGAGTTGTGCGGGCTGGGCTATATCGGCGTCGACATGGTGCTGGACCAGGAGAAAGGTCCGTTGATCCTGGAGCTGAACGCCCGCCCGGGGCTGAACATCCAGATCGCCAACGATTGCGGCCTGACCCTGCGCACCCATGCGGTGGAAGCACGCCTGGAAGAACTCAAGGCCCGTGGTGTCGTTGAAACCGCGGAAGAGCGCGTCGCGTTTGCCCAGGAGTTGTTTGGGCATATTCCGCCGGTTGAGGGCTGAAACTGAGGTTTGAAGTTTGCCCCTGTGGCGAGGGAGCTTGCTCCCGCTGGGGTGCGAAGCGCCCCCAAGCCCGCCACCACGGTGCATCAGGCTGACCGCGTTCAACTGCCTGGGGGTTGCTTCGCAACCCAGCGGGAGCAAGCTCCCTCGCCACAAGGTGTTCACACCCAAGTATTTTCGATAGCCCCGGACGTGCTCATCTCCGACATCCCTCTAGGAGCAAATCCTACAGAGGATTACAATCGCTCCCCCGCCTGAACGGCTGACCCGCCCCGCCCATGCCAACCTGCTCCGTACACCCGCTGCCCTACCGCGCCAACCCCGCCGAATACTTCGCGGCGATCCGTCACGCTCCGGGTAGCGTGCTGCTCGACAGTGGCCGGCCAAGCGCCGAACGCGGGCGTTACGACCTGCTCAGCGCCTGGCCACTGGAGCAACTGGCGGTGCAACCGGACGAGAGCGGTGGCGATTTCCTGCAACGCTTACGCACTCAACTGACGCAGCTAGGGCATGCAGTCCTGCCAGACACGGTGCAATTGCCCTTCGCCGGCGGCCTGATCGGCTACCTGAGCTACGACTTCGGCCGCCACCTCGAAGCCTTGCCGTCCCACGCCAAGGACGACCTGCAACTGCCCGATGCGCGGTTCGGCGTGTACGACTGGGCGCTGGTCACCGACCACCAGGCCGGCACCAGCCAATTGGTCTTCCACCCCCATTGTGGCGAAGACGAACGCCAACGCCTGATCGCGCTGTTCAGCCAGCCGGCCGCACCATCCGTTACTGCCTTCAGCCTTGAAAGGCCCATGACGCCAGACCTCAGCGCCGAAGACTATCGACAGGCGCTCGAGCGTATCCAGGCGTATATCCAGGCGGGCGACTGCTACCAGGTCAACTTTTCCCAGCGCTTTCGCGCCCCCTGCGAAGGCGACGCCTGGGCGGCTTACCAGGCGCTGCGGGCGGCTTGCCCGACGCCATTCTCCGGCTTCCAGAGCCTACCGGATGGCGGTGCGGTGCTGAGCCTGTCGCCCGAACGTTTCGTCAAGGTCAGCGAGGGCCACGTGGAGACCCGGCCGATCAAGGGCACCCGGCCCCGAGGCGCTACACCTGGCGAAGACGCTGCCCACGCCGCCGAGCTACTGGCCAGCCCCAAGGACCGGGCGGAAAACCTGATGATCGTCGACCTGCTGCGCAATGACCTGGGCCGTACCTGCCGTATTGGTTCGGTGCGGGTACCGGAGTTGTTCAGCCTGGAAAGCTACCCGAACGTGCATCATCTGGTCAGCAGCGTGACCGGTGAGCTGGCCGCCGATAAAGACGCCCTGGACCTGATCGCCGGCAGCTTTCCCGGCGGCTCGATCACCGGAGCGCCGAAAATCCGCGCCATGCAGATCATCGACGAACTCGAACCGACCCGGCGCGGGCTGTATTGCGGCTCGTTGCTGTACCTGGACGTACGCGGGGAAATGGACAGCTCCATCGCCATCCGCAGCCTGCTGGTCAAGGATGGGCAGGTGTGTTGCTGGGGTGGCGGCGGGATTGTCGCGGACTCGGATTGGCAGGCGGAGTATCAGGAGTCGATTACCAAAGTGAAAGTGCTGCTGGAAACCTTGCAGAACCTTTAGTTACCACACCATCTTCTGTGGGAGCGGGCTTGCTCGCGAATGCGGTGGGTCAGAAATGATGATGTTGACTGACACACTGAATTCGCGAGCAAGCCCGCTCCCACAGGGATAGTGGTTAAAGAGTCAAATTGCGGTTCGACGCCTTGATAAATTCCTGCTTCAACTCGGCAAAGCTGTGCACCGCCGGGAATTGCGGGAATTCACGGATCACATTCTCAGGCGCATGGAACAGAATGCCGGCGTCGGCTTCACCTAGCATCGTGGTGTCGTTGTAGGAATCCCCCGCCGCAACCACGCGGTAGTACAGGCTCTTGAAAGCCAGGACCGACTGGCGCTTGGGATCTTTCTGACGCAGTTGGTACCCGGTCACCCGCCCACTGTCATCGGTAATCAATCGATGACACAGCAAAGTCGGAAAGCCGAGTTGACGCATCAAGGGTTGGGAAAATTCGTAGAACGTGTCGGAAAGAATCACCACCTGGAAGCGCTCGCGCAACCAGTCGACGAACTCGATGGCGCCGTCCAGCGGCTTGAGGGTGGCGATGACTTCCTGGATATCGGCAAGCTTGAGACCGTGTTCATCGAGGATGCGCAACCGTTGCTTCATCAGCACGTCGTAGTCGGGAATGTCCCGCGTGGTTGCCCTGAGGGATTCAATCCCGGTTTTTTCAGCGAAGGCGATCCAGATCTCCGGGACCAGCACACCTTCCAGGTCGAGACAGGCAATTTCCACAAGACACTCCCATTTTTTTGATGTTTATCGATTGAGCGAACAAAAGGCCTGCCGACTCTAGCCATTCGCCGGAGGCTGCGCAACGCACAGGAGCGCGCCAGCCTCGACAGCTTTTGTTACCATCAGCCCCATATAGAGCGCCCAGCGCCACCGACCTGTAGGAAGCCGCCCTGATGAGCCCATCGTTTGACGTCGTGGAACTCGCCACGACCTATGCCAACAAGTCCCCGCAGGACATCCTCAAATTGGCCTTCGCCGAATTCGGCGATGACCTGTGGATATCTTTCAGCGGCGCCGAAGACGTGGTGCTGGTGGACATGGCCTGGAAGCTGAACAAGAACGTCAAGGTGTTCAGCCTCGACACCGGCCGCCTGCACCCGGAAACCTATCGCTTCATCGATCAGGTGCGCGAGCACTACAAGATCGAGATCGAACTGGTTTCGCCGGACTACACGAAGCTTGAGCCCTTCGTGAAGGAAAAAGGCCTGTTCAGTTTCTACAAGGACGGCCACGGCGAGTGCTGCGGTATCCGCAAGATCGAGCCGCTGCGCCGCAAGCTCAGCGATGTCCGCGCCTGGGCCACCGGCCAGCGTCGCGACCAGAGCCCCGGTACCCGCAGCCAGGTGGCCGTGCTGGAAATCGACACGGCGTTTTCCACCCCGGAGCGCACCCTGTACAAATTCAACCCGCTGTCGCAGATGACCAGCGAAGAAGTCTGGGGTTACATCCGCATGCTGGAGCTGCCTTACAACAGCCTGCATGAACGCGGCTTCATCAGCATTGGTTGCGAGCCCTGCACCCGCCCGGTGCTGCCGAACCAGCACGAACGCGAGGGTCGTTGGTGGTGGGAAGAAGCCACGCAGAAAGAATGCGGGCTGCACGCCGGGAATATCATCAGCAAATCCAAGGCTTGAACAAACCGCAGCACCGTGGAAGCCAGGGGCCGCTTTATTTTGCGTTGGAAAGGACAGCTCATGCGAATTCTCGTGGTCAACGTCAACACCACCGAATCCATCACCCAGGCCATCGCCCGCCAAGCCCAGGCCGTGGCCGCGCCGGGCACCGAAATTGTCGGGCTCACGCCGTATTTCGGCGCCGATTCCATCGAAGGCAATTTTGAAAGCTACCTGGCGGCCATCGCGGTGATGGACCGGGTGATGTCCTACGACCAGCCATTCGACGCGGTGATCCAGGCCGGTTACGGCGAACACGGTCGAGAGGGCTTGCAGGAACTGCTGAACGTGCCGGTGGTGGACATCACCGACGCCGGCGCCAGCACCGCCATGTTCCTGGGCCACGCCTATTCGGTGGTCACCACCCTGGACCGCACCGTGCCGCTGATCGAAGACCGGCTCAAGCTGTCCGGCCTGTTCGACCGCTGCGCCTCGGTACGGGCCAGCGGCCTGGCGGTGCTGGAGCTTGAGCAAGATCCGCAACGGGCGGTCGAGGCGATCGTGCGCCAGGCCGAACTGGCGGTCAGCCAGGACAAGGCCGAGGTGATCTGCCTGGGCTGCGGCGGCATGGCCGGGCTCGATGAGCAGATCCGCCAGCGCACCGGGGTGCCGGTGGTCGATGGCGTGACTGCGGCGGTGACCATTGCCGAATCCCTGGTGCGACTGGGGTTGTCGACCTCGAAAGTGCGCACCTATGCGACGCCTCGGCCCAAGACCATCATTGGCTGGCCGGGGCGGTTTGGGCGGTGAGTTTTATTTTCTAAACGGCGGCGGTCCCATCGCGAGCAAGCTCGCTCCCACATTGGTTTTGCGGTGAGCACACATTTCGTGAACACCAAAATCCATGTGGGAGCGAGCTTGCTCGCGATAGGGACAATGAGATCGTTCGGCCAGCCTCAAACCGCACTGAACCGTTCTCCCCAGCCCTGCTCGGCAAACTGCTCGATGATGAAATCCACAAACGCCCGGGTCTTGCCCGGTAAGAGCTTGTGCTCGGCGTAATAGATGGAAATGTTGCCATCGTCGACGTACCAGTCCGGCAGCACCCGTTGCAACGCGCCGGATTCCAGGTAGGGAACGGCGAACGGCATGCTCACCAGGGCAATGCCCAGCCCTTGGGCTGCGGTAGCGCAGGCCGCTTCCGAGTCACTCATGGTCATGCGCATTTTAAGCGTCAACGGGCTGTGTTGCCGGGTGCGGCTGGTCAGTTGCCATGAGCGGATCCGCCCGGTCTGGGGCGAGCGGATCAGGATGCCCTGATGCAGCGCCAGCTCTTCCGGCTCGGTCACTGTGGCATGGTTTTGCAGGTAGTCAGTTGATGCAACCAGTACCCGATGGGCCACCGTCAACTTGCGCGCCACCACCCCCAAGGGCAACTCGAAACCTCCACCGATGGCCGCATCGAAGCCTTGGCCGATCAGGTCCACCTGCCGATTATCGAAATGCCAGTCTGGATTGATCGCCGGGTACCGTTGCAAAAACTCCCCGAGCAACGGCACGACATACAGGCGACCGAATGCCGTGCCCATGCTCACCTTCAGCGTCCCCGCCGGCTGCCCGCCGACGCTCGCCAGGTTGGCGACAGCGTTCTGGATGGTACTGAAGCTGGTGCCAACCTCTTCCAGGAACAACTGGCCGGCCTCCGTCAGGGTCAGGCTGCGGGTGCTACGCTGGAACAGCCGGACGCCCATCCGCGCTTCAAGCTTGGCCACGCTTTTACCCACCGCCGCCGGGGTCACGCTCAAGCGTCGCGCGGCCTCGGCAAAGCTGCCGACTTCGGCGCTGCGCACAAAGCATTCGATACTGCTGAAGGTCTCCATAGGCGCCACTCTAAACTTTTGGTTTACACAGACTGTATCAATAAGCGTCTACACAGCCGAGAACCATTTCTCGATACTCCGTCCATCAACCGCGGCATCTCGCCTCGGCACACTTGGAGAACACCATGAGCACGCAAACATTGAGCGGTAAAGTCGCCTTGATCCAGGGCGGTTCTCGCGGCATCGGCGCCGCCATCGTCAAACGCCTGGCCGCAGAAGGCGCCGCAGTGGCCTTCACCTACGTCAGCTCTGGGGCAAAGTCTGAAGAACTGCAAAACAGCATCATCGCAGCGGGCGGCAAGGCCCTGGCGATCAAGGCCGACAGCGCCGACGCCGACGCCATCCGCAACGCAGTCGCTGCCACGGTCGAGACCTTTGGCCGATTGGACATCCTGGTCAACAACGCCGGCGTCCTGGCCATGGCACCGCTGGACGAATTCAAACTCGAAGACTTCGACCAGACCCTGGCGATCAACGTGCGCAGCGTGTTCATCGCCACCCAGGCCGCCGCGCGACACATGACCGAAGGCGGTCGGGTCATCAACATCGGCAGCACCAACGCCGACCGCATGCCCTTCGCCGGTGGCGCGCCTTACGCCATGAGCAAATCCGCGCTGGTGGGGCTGACCAAAGGCCTGGCCCGCGACCTCGGCCCGCGCGGCATCACCGTCAACAATGTACAGCCCGGCCCAGTGGACACCGACATGAACCCGGCCGACAGCGACTTCGCCTCCAGCCTGATGTCGCTGATGGCGATCGGGCGCTACGGCAACGTCGATGAAATCGCCAGTTTCGTCGCTTATCTCGCGGGGCCGGAAGCCGGCTACATCACCGGTGCCAGCCTGACCATCGACGGTGGTTTCGGCGCCTGATCAGGCATGAAAAACGCCGGTCATGGCTTCCACCCATGTGGCGAGGGAGCTTGCTCCCGCAGGGCTGCGCAGCAGCCCTTTTTTTAGGCCCATTCCAGTTCCGGCAAACCACACAGGCCCGGCTGGAACATTTTCAAAGAGCGAATGATCCCGTCGGCATGGGCGTATTTTTCGTCCGCCATGGCCGAATCCGGAATGGCAATGGCGGTCATGCCGGCGGCTTTCGCGGCCGTCACGCCGAACGGTGAATCCTCGAACACCAGGCAGTCACGCGGCGCAACGCCCAAGCGGCGTGCGGCAGTAAGGAAGATATCCGGCGCCGGTTTCGCCGCAGTGACGTCAGGATCGTCCGCCGTCACGATGAAATCGAACAGCGCGAACCAGTCCCGGTGCAACGTGGTTTTAAGCTCGAACGTAAGGCTCGACGAACTGGTACCCACCGCAATCGGAACGTTGTGGGCTTTCAGATGCCGCACCAACTCCTCGGCGCCAGGCATCCCCAGGGCGTGAGGAAAACGCTCGCGCATCAAGGGCTCGCGGATAACCAGGAACTCTTCGGGAGTGATCGGCAGTTCCAGCGCCTGGACAACGTAATTGGCCAGATCCGTGGCGCCGCGCCCGATGATGTTCTGCTTGACGCTCCAGTCGAACGTGCGCCCGTAACGCTCGGCGATGATGGAGGTGACCTCGGTGTAAATCCCCTCGGTGTCCAGCAGCAGCCCATCCATGTCGAAAATCACAGCCTTGATCGGGCCAAATTCTTTCAGCGGTGCATTCATCGCATCTGATCCGTTATCAACACAACATTCCAGGGATGGCTCAGGTGCGGCCAGGTCAGCGTGTTCGCCTTAAAGGATTCAGCAGGATAACGAGGGGGGCTTGGGACAGGCAACGGAAAATCTATATGTCGTCCATTATTGTGGCGAGGGCGCTTGGTCCCTCGCCTTAGAGAAAGATCCGCATCAGGCTGGCGTTATTGGCTCGAGCCACTGGACCCACTCGAACCACTGCCCGAGCTACCGCCGCTGTCGCTGGTGCCGGCTCCGGTGCCGCTGCTGGAAGAATCGCCGCCCATGGAGCTACCGCCGCTCGTTGAACCACTTCCCGTACCCGGGCTGGTGCTGCTGCCGCTGGCGTCGCTGCCGTTACCGCCCTCGACGGAGCCTGGTGGCAAGGCATTGCTGGAGGGTGAACTGGAACCAGCCTCCATCTCGGTGGAAGGCGGCATTCCGCCTTTATCCACAGGCGGATTACTGCCCGAGGACTGTGCGTAGACAGCCAGCGAACTGAGGGAAAGAACGCTGGCGAGTGTCAACGCCGTCATGTTGAGCTTCATCATGGTGAGTCTCCTTTCCAAGATACTTACCTGATGTGTGGCAACCTTAGTTGGCCGATGGTGCCGCGAAATCGACGGGCGGACGCGGCTATCAGCTCGGTTTGCCAGAAGCATCGTCACCGGCGATGTCCGGGTCATCGGGGGTCGCCTCGACCTCGTCATCGTCGCTTGGCACTTGCTCTACGCCGGCCTCGTCGTCAGGCGGACGCTGGTCGCGGCTCAGGGAGTCGGTCGGCGATGGCAGCGGGTATTCCGGGGTTTCATCGTCGTCGGGGACAGGTAAATCGGCAGTCATATAACCTCCTGGCAGGCGGAATCACCTGTCATGCAGTTCGAGGACGCGGGGCATCAGCTTGAGCCGCCTCAATCGTAGGATTCATCCTCAAGCTCAGCATCTTCATCCTCGATCAAGGGCACCTGGGCGTCATCCATCAGGGAACCGGGGTCTTCATTGCCCGGGTCGTTGACGCCCGGATCATTGACGAAGGGAACGCCCGTGGGACCTTTTTCTTCCTTACCTTCGGTTTCCGGCGTCATGGCACACCTCGCGATTGCTGATGGATGTATGAGTTCGAGGCGGGGCGCGGCCAATCGTTCCAGATAGATGCTCAAGAAAAACCCGGCACATGGCCGGGTCTTTTCATCCAAGCATCCGCTTAGCGATGCTTTCTCTTATGCTTGTGCTTCTTGCCGCCGGAGTGACCGTCGTTGTCATTGGACAGGTTGCTGCCCAACGCGCCGCCAGCCGCGCCGCCAATGCCCGCGCCGATGGTGGAGCCGGTAGAGCCGCCCAAGCGGTTGCCGACAATCGAACCACCAGCCGATCCCAGGCCACCGCCAATCGCCGCTTCCGTACGGCTGCCCTTGCGCGCGCCCACTGCACTGCCGGCAGCACCACCAACACCAGCGCCAATCGCGGCGCCTGTACTGCCGCCCATCTGCTGGCCGACCACGTTACCCAACACACCGCCAAGGCCACCACCCACCGCAGCGGTACCGTCACCGGCAGCCATCGCGCCCTGGGCAACCAAAAGCCCGAGCACCAAGGTGGACAAAGTCAAACGCATGATAGAAACCTCAAGAATGCCGCATCGGGAAGAGATGGCCGGTGCGCGCTAGCGTCAGTTTACGCTAGATAGCGATCGGCCATACTCGTTGGACAGTAAACAGATGGGGAGTTTTATGACAGGCAAAAAAAAGCCCGCTGGGGAAACGGGCCAGGTACTGCTTTCTAACGGATGAGCTGAGACTACGTGCCTGCTTGTGAAAGAAACGTGAAAGAAACCCTTCGTTGAAAAAAGATTAAAAATATTTACGGGGCGGCCTGTTCCCTGGCGAAATCCGGCTGAAAAAAAGCCCCGTTCAGTGACGGGGCTGCGCTTGCTGTTATTTCCTGATCGGGACCTTGGGTAAAAACTTGGCCTTTTCCCCACGCTGCACTTTGGGCACCTTCGTCCTGATGGACTTGATCGGCTCGTCGCCAAAGTCTGCATGATAGGCCGATTGGCCACACTGCAACCCTTCATTGATCGGATACGTGGCTACATTCTCCTCGCTGTACGGTGCTCCCATTGCCTTTCCCCTGTCATCGAGGTCGATACCGGCAACAACCGATTGCCTGAAAATATCGACCTTCCCGACCATGAGACTAGTCGGTCATTAAAAGACCGACGCTTGCGTAAAGCCCTTGGCCGACGAATGGAACTCACTGTTTCAAAAAGGAAACACTCACTCAGCCCGCAGCATCGTCCGGTTTAAAACCCGCGAAACCTGATCGGCCGAATAAGGTTTGGACAAAAACTCAAAGCCTTCATGACCACTGTGGGCCAACTCTTCGCTATAACCAGACGTCAAGACCACCGGCAGGTCCGGGCGACGCCGACGCAACTCCTTGGCCAGGGCTATGCCGCTGATGCCCGGCATGACGACGTCAGAAAATATCGCATCGAATACCCTCGCATCGGGGCCGACCATTTCCAGCGCCTCTTCGGCGTTGGTCGCCCAGGCCGTTTCGTAGCCCAGGTCCTGGAGGATCTGGTTCGCAAAACGTCCTACCTCCAGGTTGTCTTCCACGATCAATACCCGGCGCCGGCCCTTTTCCAGTACCAGATGCGGGGTTTCGTCCTTGGCGGGCTCATGGTTTTTTTCGGGTTCCACTTCCGGAAGGTACAACGTAAACACCGTCCCTTCTCCCACCACAGTCGAAACGTCGACGTTGCCGCCGGACTGTTTGGCAAAACCAAACACCTGGGACAACCCCAGCCCGGTGCCCTTGCCCACTTCCTTGGTGGTGAAAAAAGGTTCGAAAATGTGCTCGAGCACATCCAACGTAATGCCGGTGCCGGTATCCGTCAGGGCAATAGCGGTAAAGGCCTGCCGGGATCCGGCATGACCGCGGATCGGCGGCATGCCGTCACCGCAATGAAGCCTAAGCGACAACGTGCCTTGTCCATTCATGGCATCTCGGGCATTCAGCGCCATGTTGATCAGGGCCGTTTCAAACTGGCTCAGATCAGCACGAACGTAACAAGGCCGGTCGCACAACTCGACCTTGACCTGAATGCGCGCCCCCGTGACGGTTTCCAGCATGTCCCCCAGACTCTGCACCTGCTTGCCCACATCGATGACTTGCGGCTTCAACGGCTGACGCCGGGCAAACGCCAGCAACTGGCTGGTCAACTTGGCAGCGCGCTCGACTGTCTCGGCAACCGCCGTCATGTAGCGATTGCGACGCTCAGTGGACAGGTTGGGCATGCGCAGGAAGTCGACGGAGGAGCGAATGATCGTCAGCAGGTTATTGAAGTCATGGGCCACGCCGCCAGTGAGCTGGCCGATGGCTTCGAGTTTTTGCGACTGGCGCAGCGCCGCCTCGGTCTGCTTGAGACGAGTGGTGCGCTCCTCGACCCGCTCCTCCAGCGTCGCATTCAGCTCAGCCAGGGCCGCCAGGCCTTCACGCACGGCAGCGTCCGCACGGGTGCGTTCGATGTGGGCCCAGGAGCGCTCGGTGACTTCCATCAGCAGCGCCAGATCGTTGGATGACCAGACCCGGGGCGTTTTATCGTGGATGGCCATCAACGCGGTCAAACGGCCATTTTTGATCAGCGGGACGCAAATGGTCGCGGCGATACCAATCGCCTGGAACGTTGCCGCCTCGTCTGGCGCCAGCTCCGCGAGGTTATCGTTGATCACCAACGGCTTGCCAGAACGCAGATTGGTGACCGCCAGCCGACCGAAATCCGCCAATCGATAATGCCCGATAATATGAGGCGAACCCGCCCGGGCCCAATCGCCGCGAATCGTGAAACCGTCCTCATCCTCGTCCATGTCCGCATACGCACAATTGGACAGGTTCAGGTGCGCCGCCAGAATCCGCGTGGTGGTCGCCATGATGGCCTGTGGGTCGGTGGCGTTCGCCACGGCATTACCGATGGCATCCAAGACAGCCAGGCGCTGGGTCATGAACACCGTCGAGGTGGTCTCGGTGACCGTGTCCAGCATGCCCAAGACCTTGCCGAACGGATCGCGAATGGGGCTGTAGCAGAAGGTGAAATAAGCTTGCTCGGGGCCACCGCCACGTTCGATGACCAAGGGAAAGTTTTCGATATAAGTCGCCTGCCCATCGAAAGCCCCCTGCACGATCGGGCCAATGTCACTCCAGACCTCCTGCCAGACCTCATTGAAGGGTCGCCCCAGCGCCTCGGGCTTATCGCCGAGAATGGGCAGGAAAGCATCGTTGTATACCGTGATCAGATCCGGTCCCCAGACAATGGCTTGGGGAAAATGCGAGGCAAGGCTCAGCGCCACGGTGGTTTTCAACACGTCAGGCCACTGCTTCGGCGGCCCGAGCGGGGTGTCGTCCCAATCATGGCGGCGTATCCGTTCGGCCATTTCTCCGTAGCTTTGCAGCCAGTCTGTCATTGCGATCGATCCTTCTGCCGCCAATACAAATCAAGGGGAGGCACTCATGACCTCAAGCCGGGCCGTATTATCCCGTGTCAGGTGGGAATGCGCGATTGGATTGTGGGATTTGTAGGGCTGCAAATGGGGGTGAATGGCGGGAATGGACAGTAGGGCTACAGCAATGTCCTACAAATGATTAGGAAACATCTGGCCTATCAATCCCTTGTGCAGGGTTTGCGGGGGTGTTCATAGTCTCGCAGTTGCCCAAATGCCTGGGTTTGGCAACTCGATAAAAGGAGCAATCTGAAGTTGGCGGACAATAGCGCAGTAAAACCTTCCGCGACGTTGCGGGCAGACAGCTTCTGGATGCAGATTTGGCAGAGTGGAGCTTTGAGCATCCAGGAAGCCGAAAGGCGGGCGCTGGGCTCGCAACGTTTAAAAGAGGCTTACTCGTCGGTACCCTTCTACGCCAGGAAAGCGGCTCGAGACCCGCAGTTCTGGAGCAAATTTTACGCGAGCCGCGTGAATTCGTGGGACTGTCAGATATTTTGTGTGCGGGCCGGTAACGGCCTGCCGTTAGGCAGGCCATGCTTTTACCAGGTCGGTCTGATAAATCGATCTCCGTACAGAATCGCGAATTGATTCATCGCACTTTTCCAGTCATGGGCCGCTGAACCCCAGTTTGCTGTGATATTGCGCAGCCCAAGCCAGATCAGCTTGGTCGCCGCATCGTCGGTCGGGAAGTGGCCTCGGGTCTTGATGATCTTGCGCAGTTGAGCGTTGATGCTCTCAATGGCGTTGGTCGTGTAGATCACTTTTCGGATCGCCGGCGGGAAAACGAAAAAAGGAATCACACGATCCCAAGCGCGGCGCCAAGCAGCCACTACCGTCGGATACTGCTTGCCCCATGGCCCGCTTTCAAACGCATCCAGCGCTTGCTCGGCCGCTTCGGCGGTGACTGCCTGATAGATCGGTTTGAGCGCCTTGGCCAGTTCGCGGCGCTTATCCCAAGCCGCGTAATCAAGACTGTTGCGGATCAGATGAACAATGCATGTTTGCAGTGTCGTGTCCGGAAATACAGCGCTGAGAGCTTCCGGCATGCCTTTAAGGCCATCGGTCACAGCAATCAACACGTCTTCGACGCCGCGTGTCTTGAGGTCGTTGAACACCTTCATCCAGAATTTGGCGCCCTCGGTCGTTTCGATCCAAATGCCGAGAATATCGCGTGTTCCGTCAGGCAAAACACCCAAGGCCAGGTAGATTGCCTTGTTGCGAACCAGCCCCTCTTCGCGGATTTTGACCCGCAGAGCATCGAAGAAAATAACCGGATACATCGGCTCCAAAGGCCGCTGTTGCCAGGCACCGATCTCTGCCATGACTTCGTCGGTTACAGAGCTAATGAAGTCGGGAGAAACGTCCGTACCGTACTGCTCGGAAAGAAACGCACGGATCTCTCTAACAGTCATTCCGCGGGCATACATGGCGATGATCTTGTCGTCGAACCCAGTGTAACGCCGCTCGTGTTTGGGGATCAGGATGGGAGAAAAACTGCCGTCCCGGTCGCGAGGAATATCCAGTCGGAGCGGACCATCACCGGTTAGAACCGTCTTGCCGCTTTTGCCATTGCGCTGGTTGGTTTCATCCTCTGGGCGCTGCGCGCCCGGCGGATAGCCCAGGTGGTGGCCAAGCTCAGCACTCAAGGCTCGCTCGATCAAAGCCTTCTTGAACGCCGCAGAGGCATCCTCAATGGCTTCAGCGGTCATCGGTCCATCGGTAAATTGCTCAAGCAGCTCTTTCGGGATTTTCGGCAGCTCTCGCAACGCGGGTTTCTTCTTGGTTGGCATACATGCACCTCTTACTCATGTTATGCCCGAACACAAAATTTCTGACACCCCCGAATTCGTAGAGAACGGCAATCTTGCCGGGATTTTCTATTAGCAATTTGAAACTTCCCTCAGCCGTCTCGAGCCATTCTTGCTCAATTAGCTCCACCCCTTCTTCCCCAGGACATCTGCCCACGAAAGATGTAGGCGGTGGGCCCGATGAGTTGTAGGTCCCATAGCTCGAATGCCTACGGCTATGGCAACGTCCTACATATGATTGGGAATCCCCTTCCCTATCAATCCCTTGCGTATTTTTTGCGGTGGCGGCTATAGTCCTGGCGTCGCCCAGATGGCGACCGGGTTTGGCGACCCGCAGTGGTGTGCGAAAGCGCTTGCTTGTTGCAGGCGTTCTCGTATCTGTAGAGTTGTCGTTATGGCAGCTGTACGCGGGAGATCTTCGGGTCTGCCGGCTTCCACTCCGGTTCGCCAACCTGCGTACAGTTGCCACCTTTTCGTTTGGCGACGATAGGTGGCGAAACTCTTCCAGTGGAGCTTACTTATGAATCAATATATGGGCCTTACCAGCAACGCCGACGATCAACCCCTCTACGTCGATACCACCGCCCCACTACACATCCTGCTCGATGCAGCAGCCTACCGAATCCGTGCCGCTACCCAGTTTCTGGAGAACATCGCGATGCGTGACGACCAGACCATCGACCCAGCCACCCTTCAGGACCTGGCGCAGCTTTGTTGCATTCCGCTGCGCGATGGTTGCGACGTAATGGATGCGATTGCTCGACGATTGGATGCGGCACCGGCAGGCTCCACTTTATAAACCTGCCAGCCAACAACCCTGTGGCGAGGGAGCTTGCTCCCGCTTGAGTGCGAAGCGCTCACCAAAAGGGGCCGCTACGCAGCCCAGCGGGAGCAAGCTCCCTCGCCACGGATTCATCGTTTTCTTAAGTGCGCGTTACTGAGCTGTAGGCAGAGGACTTTTCAATGACCTAAGCAGCTGCTGATAGCGTCGCGACTCGGGTCCGTAGGCTTGCTAAAGCCCACAATGTCACTGCTGAAGCTGACGATATGAGTCGTAGGGCCGTGAGCATCCCCGTCTGGTTGGCGATGTTGTCGAGTTGGATGACATCGAACAGTTGCTCGTCAATCTCTAGAGGAAAGGCGTTCTTAGCAAATCAGCGATCTTGACGCTCCAGGGCGAGCACCTTGAAGAGAAGAGGTGCTGTAAGAAGCATTTTTAGACCAAATAAGTATAGGGCCGGCCCACTCTGCTACGGGTCATATGGATGAGCGCTGCTCTTCGACTATCCGGAGAAACTCTTTCTTCGATAGCAACGGGCAAGAAACCCAGTTTCGAATAAAGCAATAGACCTGCTGTATTTTCGTTGAAGCATGATATCTGCACTTCTGAAGCGTTATAGCGGTTAAACGCCAATGCAGACATGGTCTCGACGATGAAGGTCGCGACGCCGTTACCTCGTGCTTCTAGAGCAACGACAACATTGCCGATGCAACACACCCCATCCATTTCAGCTCGATAGAAGTTGGCAAAACCGACGACACTGCTCCCTGCCTCGACAACCATCGAGTCGAATCGGAGAGCAATCGCGTGGGACAGCTGAGCTTCAGTCAGAGGGTATTGAGCTTTCGGGAACATATAAAACAGTTCCTGGGCATTGAGGGGAAAGCTGCAGATAGTTTTGATGTCATCATCCATCACTGGCCTGTGTCGCAAGTTCATCATTCGTCCTTAAGGTTTGCTTCCCCGGTACTCAGCTCAGCTGGGTTTTCTCAAACATCGGACCGGGAGATTGCTTTTAGCCGCCACTTAAGCGTCGATCTTCCCAAGTTTTCACAATCGTCATTAGAAACGGCTAAGCATACGAGAGTAATTTGCATCATTTCGGGGACGCAACGTGTTGGCCCTCTACATATCGTTGCGCTAGCGTCCCCGACGGGAACCTGAACGGCGCCAAGGATGAATGAACACCACTGCGGAAGCTGTCTGTGCGGTGTTGTACGCTATGAGATCTCGGCCGAATTAAAGGCGTTGACGCATTGCGCCATTGCAGGCGCTTTCAAAAGCTCATGGTGCGGCATTCACAACCTATGCCAGTGTTCTCGCCGAATCATTACAAATTGCTGGAGGTGTCGATAGGGTCGGGCTATACGAACCCGAAGCCGGCGTCAGACGTCAATTTTGTCTGTCGTGCGGCTCAAGCTTGTTCTGGTCTGATCCTCGCGGTACGTTCCAAATTGGATATCCATCCGAAATCAGGATTAACCCACCCAATCAGCCGTCAAATCAACCTATCCACAACCCTCGCATTCCACAATTCCCGGTACTTTTCCCGCCACCCCGGACTCCCCTTATCCAACCACTCCAACGTTGCTTCAATACTGTCAGGGCTGATGATGAAGTGATTGATATGCTCCTCGATCCGCTCTTGAGACAGATGCAGCAAATCCAAGTAACCATTGAAGGACTCCGCCAACACTACATACTCATCGCCCTGCTGACGGCGACCGGTCCAGGCAGGTAAGCCCGCCACCATCGCAGCCACGTCCTGGCGCCCGTCCCGCAGGTCCAGCAACAATAGACTCGCACCGCCGTCGCGACCGATGGGCAGCAATCCGGTGGTGGGGAAGCCGGGCTGAGCCCGCAGTTGCTCCAGTTCGAAGGGGTTGGATTCATACTCTTTGTCCGGGCCCAACCCGTACAGTGAAAAACTGAGCAATTCCTCATCGCCGTTGGCTAACGTAGCCAGCACGTCGTATTCCACATAGGCGCCGTTGCAGCTCTTGAGAAACTGGCGATAGTCATCCGGCAAGCGGGCGCCAAGACTGGCTTCCAGTTCCGCGATGGCACGGTCGGTGGCGCCTTCACGGGTGTCTTCGAGGATTAACCCACGGTAGTCAGTCATTGATGTCTCGAAAGGGAGTTGGGTAGAACGCGGTATTAATTTACAAAAGCCCCGTTCACTTGGGGTGGTTTTTTATCGGTACCTTCGGCGTCACACAACACTCGCCCGATGCAGGCTGCTCAAATGCCCAACACCTGCCGCCTTCAAACGGCTCACCAGATCCTCCCGCGCCGCTCGTCCACCGGAACGGACATACTCCAGCTCCGCCGCGGTGATCAAGACCACCGGCACCAATGTAACCGGGGACAAGGGCATGTCATCCAGTTGGGTAGGGAAATCCGGCTCCGGGGCGCCGAGCAGAACGCCGGCGGCGTCGTCATCTGTCACGAAGAGCTGGGGCAGTTGATCGCTCATGTGATGCGACTGGCTGACCCCGGGAAGTTCAAGGGATAGCGTCCCGTGCTGTTCGAGTTGGTGCGTGATGCCGCCCGCGTCGGCCACTGTTTTGGCGACGTTTTCTATCACCTCGAATGCCCAACTGCGCTTGAAGGGATCGACCTCACCTAGGGGGCCATAAGCGTGCTCGGGTATATCCGCGGTTTCGATGAATAACTCCATCTCGAAACCGTTGCCCATTCCTTCGGTATCATCGAATGGATCGGACAGGCCTTCAGTGGCGAGAATGATTGTGTCGCCACGGCGAACTACGCGATAGGCCTGACGGGTCGAAGGCCAGTACGGGCCGCCCGAAAAAGTCGGGCTGATCAGGTAGGCAAGGACATCCCGCTCGACTGTGCCGACAGAACGCCAATGACGATCCAGGCATGCTTCGCCGGCTTCTCGGATGGCCAGATTGGCTGCTTCAGCCTCGGTCAGGTCGCCAAGCTCGTTGGATTGCGGTGTGGGCTGTGCGTCTTGGGGTTCAGGGCCTTTCAGTGAACCGAGAAGCTTCTTGAAGAAATTCATGGGCGTTCCTTGCTGGATTTTCCCTCGGCCTCACCCGTTTCAGCACTCGCTGATCCGATGGCAGGCGTTGGGCGCATTGTGGCGTGATGGCGTTGATATGAAAACGCGGGTAGACACTTGCGAGCAGTTTCGACGAAAGGCGTGACAATCAGGCTATACACCGTCAGGTAACGCTGGTGGTCCTGTTCTCCGGTGCCGAAACGCAAGTGCTCAGGCTGCGTGCTGGTGACATAGAGCGTGCCAAACATCCAGTCCCACAGCGACAGGTTGACGCCGAAATTGCGGTTGAAATGACGCGGTGCATCGCTGTGGTGGATCTGGTGCTGGGCCGGACTGTTCAGCACATGTTCCAGCACCGGACCAAAAGACAGCCAGACATGGGTGTGACGCAAGTTGGCCGCCAGGCTATTGAAGATGAACACCAGGTACGTCACGCCGAACAACGTGTAGCGGCTGATCTCACCACCACAGACATACCAGAAGCCACCCGCGAAGAGACCCAGGCAGGCGGTGACGCCGAGCTTCTCGACGATCTTTTCCACAAAATGCACCCGACTCGCGGTGGCCGGCACCAACACTGGCGCCGAGTGATGAACTTTGTGAAACGCCCAGAGCCAGCGCGAATGAAACGCCCGGTGCGCCCAGTAGTGGACGAAGTCCTTCACCAGGAACACCCCCAGCCCATAGAGCAAGGCAAGCGAAAAATTCTCCCCCAGGCGCGGACGCGCGCCCCAGAGGTTGCTGAAAAAAGCCAGGTAATCCCCGGAGCGCAGGATGTACGGATCGACCAGATGGACAATGGGCAACACCAAGGCAATCTTGAGAATGGCCCGGACGAAGTAGTAGCGATAATCCAGCAGTGCCGAACGATGCAGATGCACCTGGCTGCCGCCAGTGAATTGCCAGAACGAACGGGCGACGGTCAGGCCACGATGCTTTCTGTATCGGAACAAGCCATAGGCGACGCCGTAGGAAGCGCAGAGAAACAGGATCCCGAGGCGGCCGTTCAAGTTGAAGATGCTGAAAAACTGATCGGTGATGGGGGCGATGACCCACTGGATCAGGTGTTGATAGACAAGGGAAAAAGCATCCACGAAATGCCAGCCTCGGTTGAAGGACAGGCATTGTAAATCAATCGCGTTCAGGCTTGCTGTCACGTCAACGACACTGGTGTCGCTTTCTGTCGTTCCCAAGCCCGTTTTATGGCCTCGACGCTCGGCACAAACCTGGACATATGCCGTATCCCCACAACGGGTACCTTACGGCTGCCAAATGTCGCGATGAACCCGTAAGTCGCCCGGTAGGAAGAGGCGTCGACGTGGTCCAGGGTCTCTCCACTCCCAAATCGCTCCCATAAGATTTTGGCGGCCGAAGGACCTCCCAACCCGTTGCTGTAAGCAATGATCAACTCGGGCTCGGCGAGCGTAACCGTTACCCGCTCGAAAAAATCCATGGACTTGCGCGTCAGCGATTCCAGACTTGTCGCAGCAGATTGCTGCGCGACTTTTTTTATCGACGCGGCATCGCCAGAGCAAAGCAGCAAGGCATTGGTATAAAGGGTGTCGCGCCAGTCAAAACCCAATTGAGTCGGCAACTCAGTCAGCCGCCGGGCCAAGGTTTTCGGACCCCAGCCACCTTCCAGCCCATGAGCGACATTGGAAAATGTGGGATCTTCGTAGCCTGCTCGTACCGCACCGGCATTGGTGTGGATGGCATCGGCCAGGGAGCCGTTGAATCCGACCATGACCAAGCGCTTGCGACTGGGCGGCGCGGCGAGCAATTCGAAGGCACAGTCGAAGGGACGGGAAGAGAAATCGCCGATGGACAGATCTTCGAGCACTTCAAGAATGAAATCGCGGGTTTTCAGCGGCATGCTTCAATCCAAAGGCCAAAGGCGAATAAGAATCCTGGAATCCTGGAATCCTGGAATCCAGGCTAACACGCAAGACAATATTAAAACGCCAAGGAACGATAGCCGACGGTCTATCAGCAATGGTTGTAGGCGCGTGTGGGCGTGGATGCATACGCGTAGGCCGGCTGTGATCGGCCTCTGTTTGTCACGCGGTTGCTGTGAATAAGCTATCTGCCGTCATCCCCGAAAAACTGACCTCCACCGGCCCAATGAGGAAGACCGTACCCTCGCCGTCCCATCGAACCGTCACACTGCCGCCGTCACACTCAACCTCAACGCAACTGTCCAACAAGCCACGCCGAATCCCGTTAACAGCGGCGCCACACGAGCAGGACCCCGAACCGAGCGCAATACCAGCCCCACGCTCCCAAATGCGCAACCGGATGTGCTTGCGGTTAATGACCTGGACGAAATGCACATTCGTGCCAATGGGAAATAGCGGATCAGTTTCGATTGCCGGTCCGATCGTCGCGATATCCACGGCTGCCAAGTCGTCTACAAAATAAGTGCAATGCGGATTTCCCATGCTGCATGTTGCCGGGCTACCCGAAAGTGGCAAAGCAGCGGTGTCCAGTTCCCGAGCCAAGGGAATATCTTGCCAGTCGAAAAGCGGCAGACCCATGTCGACCGAGATTTCCCCGGTCGAGGTTCGCTCGCAGGTGAGTAGACCGCGGTTGGTGCGCAGCACTATCGAACTCGTATTGGATTCGCGCATGAGCAGGTCCGCCGCACCTCGAGTTGCGCTGCCGCAAACGTCTAGCGCAGAACCGTCTGCATTCCAGAAAACCAAACGCGCATCGGCATCGTCGCAATCGAGCAGTGCCGCGAGTTGATTGAAGCCGATGCCTCGATTCCGATCACCCATTCGCCGGGCCATGGCGCTTGTCACTGGATTGACCGAGTTTCGTGAATCCACGACAACGAAGTCATCGCCATTGGCGTGCATTTTATGAAAGCTCAGTGGCATGAACGGATCCTGGAAACGAGGCTGATGAAATGTCACTTGAAGGCACCCAGGCCTCCATTCGAATGCTACTCAGAACGCAGCCTTTTTCCTAAACCACTCCTCACGCGTTGTTTCCCAGATCTCCTTAAGCAATGGCCCACACACAAACTCACCCTGCTGCGTTGCAATCAGGCGCATGCCTTCATGCTCCGAAACCCTGCGTGAAGCCTGGTTGCCCACCGCCTTGGGCACTTGCATGACGGGGCGCTCCAGTGTTTCGAACCAATAGGTGTTGATCACCTTGCAGGCTTCGCGCATGTAGCCGTTTCCCTGCCACTGAGGCGCCAGCCAGAAGCCCCGGTTGTTCCCCGGTTGGTCGTACAAGCTGATGCTGCCAATGCTGTGCGCCGGGTCTTCGAGCGTGCGGAGCATCCAATGCCATTCGCGCCCCGCGGCAATGGCGGGGAGTGCGTGGTCGCGAATGTATGTCAGCGCGCCGTCATCCGGGTAAGGCCAGGGCACGCGTTTGTCGAGATACCGCACCACTTCCCAACACGGAAACAGCTGTTGAATAGCCGCAGCATCCGTCAGCTCAAGCGGCGTGAGGATGAGGCGGTGGGTCTGGAACGTGGGGATGGTTTCTATCATGAAAATTCCCTTTCAAACGTCATGGCGTCCTTGAAAAACACCCACATTAAAGTATGGCGTTGACCCGCTCTGCCCTCAATCCAAACGGCGACACAGATAGGCTTGGGTTTGATAGGGGAAATCAATAGTGTCACGCCCCCTCAAGGATGGATGCGTGTCTATAAGGTCCTGCAACTGATCGCTCACCTTGGCCTTTTCGGCTACAGGCAAGGCGGCGATGAAGCTCACCGACAGGAACCGGTCCATGATGACTTCCTTGGCAGTTCCTGAATGCGTGTATTGAAAACAGGTCAGTTCGGGCGTCGAGAAGTCGTTTCCCGCGAAGGGTGACCGCCACGCTCCGGTATGAAAACGTGGAGTATCGCCTTCGTACGGCGTGATGATGTCAGTGATGGCAGCCACCCAGTCCACCGACTCATCACGTACGTTCCAGATCAGCCCCAGTCGGCCATTCGGCCTGAGCACTCGGTGAATCTCGGCAAGCGCTCTTTCGTTTGCAAACCAGTGGAAGGCCTGGGCGCACACCAGCGCTTGTGCTGTTCCAGAGCCGAACGGGATGCTTTCAGCCGTCCCCTCCACCATCCTGACGTCCGGTAGGCTTTTGGCAAATTCGGCGCGCATGGCTTCAACGGGTTCGACTGCAACAACATCGAGCTCCATGGCCTTCAACAATCGAGTGAATTTTCCTGTGCCGGCTCCTAAATCGATAACCGCCGAACCCGGAACAAGGCCCAGCTCTTCTTCAAGCCAGGCACGTAGTTCGCTTGGGTAGTCCGGACGCCCCTTGGCATAAGTGTGGGCTTGGGATGAGTATCCGATCTGGGCGGCCTTTTGAATGTTTGCCATGAGCAACGACCCTCATTGTGATGTTCATTAGCCGGCCTGCCCCTGGATTGAAGGGGTGAATAATTGCCTAGCCCTTTTCCGGATCTTCAACTGTCTTTCTGCGCCCTTTCGGAGTCACCACTTTGTATTCACCGGTACCGGCCTCTGCAACTGGATGGGCGGTCAAAGCGTCGCTACGAAAGCGGTAATGAGCTGAGGTTTTCTTGGCGGCGGGGCGAACGGTTTGGATAGGCGTCGCCTTTGCCGGGGCTGCCAATAGGAAAGCACTCGGTTCCATCGCAAACCGCTCTGCCAGCGCGTAAGCCATCTTGTGACTGATGGGCCGATCCCCACTGAGGACCTTGGACACCGCCGTTTTATCACCAATTTCAGGGAGGTCTGAACCGGTGAGCCCGAGCGTCTCCATCAAATCCTTGATCAGTTGCACAGGGGTGCAGGCTGCCTCAAAAGCGGCATTCGAGTCGCGGAACTGGTCGGAGTCACGCTGGTAGGCCAGGATTTCATCCTCGAGCTCAGCGAGAATTTTCTCCTCGGTCTTGCTCAGTTCACGCCCGTCGGTGAGTTCATCGAGCAGGCCGGTCGCACGCTCATAGTCGGCGGGAGTCTTAATGCCGTGCACAAATTCCCCCCGCAGGCGCTCCAACACCGCGTGCAACTCACCAAGCGTTGCAATCACGGTTTGAAAGTCGTTCCGGGCTGCACTCATCGTTTTACCCCTTTGTTTCTTGCATACCAGCTGTTGGCAACGTCGTAATCGGCATGCGTGTAGATGTGTTTGACGTAGAACTTCTGCCGGGTGTAGTTGACGCCGCCTATCACCCTGAGATTGTTGCCGCCTACGTCGATCACAACCCAATTCATCGCGGCCCTGGGCTTGAACAAGTCGACACCGTGCGTACCAAAAAGCTTTTGCAGGTCCGCGAACACCTTGGGGCGAGCCATCCTCAAAATACGCAGGCAACGATCAAGCCCAGCCTTGTCGTTCGGGTACAAAATCGCAGCGTCGTCAAACCGTGATGGCGTGAGTATATCCATGGGCTTCCCTGTCTTTGAGCCGATGGTACTCTGGTTGTGTTTTTTCACAACCTCAGTATTGTAACCATGGCGCAACATAGCTCCCGCCCGGATATAACTGACGCAGCGCACGGCCACTTCAAGGAATCGTCACATATCCCTGAAGCAGCCTGGGCATTCAACCCGTCACACACCCCTGCGGCACTTTCCCAGCAAAACTGTCCACCAGGCTCGCCACCACCATCTCCCCCATCCGCGTGCGGGTCTGCAAGGTCGCACTCGCGCGGTGCGGTTGCAGCACCACCTGTTCATTGCCAAACAACGCCTCGGGAACGTTCGGTTCATCGACGAACACATCCAGCGCCGCACCGGCGATGTCACCGGCAGTGAGTGCTGCTACCAGGTCGCTCTCGTTGACCAGTTTGCCCCGGGCCACGTTGATCAAATACCCACCCTTGCCCAGGGCTTGCAGTACCTCGGCATTGATGATGGCTTCGCCCTTGTCGGCAGCGGCCGCGAGGATCAGGGCGTCGCTGTCGCGGGCCAGTTGCTTGAGGTCGGCGACGAAGGTGTGGTTCACATCGCTCATGGGCTGCAGGTCGGTGTAGCTGATCCGGCACCCGAACGCTGCGGCTCGGGTGGCGACTGCGCGGCCGACCCGGCCCATGCCGACGATGCCGATGCGCATGCCGGACACCTGACGCGCCAATGGCAGCGGGGCCAGCGGCGTCGGGCTCTGGGGCCATTGGCCCGAACGCACGTAACGATCACCGGTGCACAACCCACGGCACACGGCAATCAATAGGCCGATGGCCAGGTCGGCGACATCTTCGGTCAGCGCACCGATGGTGGCCGTGACACGGATTCCACGATCCCGGGCGTAGGCCAGGTCCACCGCATCGGTGCCCACGCCGTTGACCGCCACCACTTCCAGTTTGGGCAGTTGTGCCATGAGCGCCTGGCTGATGCCGGTATGGCCGCCAGTGATCACCCCGCGAATATTGGCGCCATGCGCCTGCAAATAGGCCGGCTTGTCGGCCTGTTCAAAGTAGCGTCGGATCGTGAACAGCTCGTTGAGCCGTGTGTTGATTTCAGGGATCAGGATCGGGCTGAGCTGCAAGACTTCTGGCTTCATGTAGACCTCGTGTAACGAATAAAAAAGCCGGCTTAACCGCGGCCGGCAAAAGGCATGGCCGTGGCCATGACGGTCATGTTCAGGACATTGGCCGACAACGGCAGGCCGGCGATGTAGCGCACCGCATCGGCCACGTGCTTGACGTCCACCATCGGCTCCACCGCGATGCTGCCGTTGGCCTGGCGCACACCTTTGGTCATGCGCACGGACATTTCGGTGAGGGCGTTGCCGATGTCGATCTGGCTGCAGGCGATGTTGTATTCGCGGCCGTCCAGCGCCAGGGATTTGGTCAATCCCAACACCGCATGTTTGCTGGCGGTGTAGGCACTGCTGAATGGCCGTGGGGTGTGGGCCGAGATCGATCCGTTATTGATGATGCGTCCGCCCTGGGGCTGTTGCCGGCGCATCAGGCCGAAGGCGCCACGGGCGCAGAGGAAAACGCCGTTGAGGTTGGTGTCGATCACGTTTCGCCACTGTTCGAACGTCAGTTCATCCAGCGGCACGGCGGGCGCGTTGACGCCGGCATTGTTGAATACGACGTCCAGGCGTCCGTAGGCCTCGGCGATGGCTGCAAACAACGCATCGACACTGTCCGGGGCGCGCACATCGGTAGGCACCGCCAAGGCCTCGCGCCCCTCGCAGGCCGCCAACTCGACCAATGCCTGCAACGGCTCTGGCCGGCGGCCGGCCAACACCAGCGTGTATCCATCAGCCATCAGGCCCAGGGCCACGGCACGACCAATCCCGCTACCCGCGCCAGTCACCAAAGCCACTTTCAATGGGGTGGACATGTCGTTTCTCCCTTTCTCAAATCAATAAGACGAGCGCCGGACTCAAGGTCGCTGACCGACGCGCATTTCCAGTTGGCCGATACCATCGATTCCGGCGGTGATGACATCGCCCGGTTGCAGCGCATCGACGCCTGCCGGGCTGCCGGTCATGATCAGGTCGCCGGCCCGCAGCGCCACCGACTGGGAGATGCGGGCGATCACTTCACTGACCGACCAGATCTGGCTGTCGAGGCTGTCGCGCTGGCGCTCCTGGCCGTTGACGTTCAACCACAACTCGCCGTCGGGATGCCCCGCCCGGGAAACCGGCACGATGGCGGTCATTGGTGCGGCGCCGTCGAACACCTTGGCGCCCTCCCACGGCAACCCGTTGCGCTTGGCCCTGAGTTGGACATCACGCCGAGTCAGATCAAGGCCGGCGGCGTAGCCCCACACATAGGCCAGCGCCTGGCTTTCCGGGATGTTGGCGCCGCCCTCGCCGATGGCCACGACCAATTCGATTTCGTGAACGAACTCCTCCGTCACCGATGGAAACGCCACTTCGCCGACCGCCTCCACCACGCTACTGGCGGGTTTCATGAAGAACACCGGTGGCACTCGGGATTCGCCTTGGGTATCCGGCCAAGGGTAGTTGCGGCCGACACAAAAAACCCGGCCGACGGGAAAGCGCTGCTGGGTGCCGAGAACCGGCAAGGTCACTGGCAGGTCCGGGGTAAAAACGTACTCGGGCATGTTCATCCTGGTAAAAGTCCTGATAGAAACGTCAGCGTACGGCGGCAATCCCAGGCGAAGTTGGAGGAATGCCGCCTCGTGTTGGAGAAAAACGGTTTTTTCCGGGTTCAGCGCACCTTGAGTTCAATGCGATACAAACGACCGAGCAGCAACGAGTAGGACAAGGTGCCAATCAACGCCACACCGCCGATGAACCAGAAGGCCAAGGCGAAGGAGCCCGTCTTGTGGACGATCGCCCCAATCACAATCGGAGTAACGATGCCGCCGATGTTGGCCGCCAGGCTGGTGATGCCGCCGGTCAATCCGATCAGTTCCTTGGGCGCCACTTCCGACACCGCTGCCCATGAGGACGACGCAATGCCCTGGGCGAAGAAAGCAACCGTCAGCACGGCAATGCAGATCACGTTCGAATCGGTGAAATTCACCAGGACGATGGACATGCCCAGCATCGACCCGACCACCAACGGCAATTTGCGCGCGAAGGACAGCGAATAGCCCCGGCGTATCAGCAGATCGGAGACGATCCCGGCCAGCAGGATGCCCACCGTCGCGCCCACGAACGGCAGTACGGCGAAGACGCCCGCCTTGATCATGGTCAGTTGACGCTCTTCGATCAGGTACGTCGGGAACCAGGTGAGAAAGAAGTACAGCGCCGACGTGCTGGCGAACTTGCCGATGCAAATCGCCCAGACCTGCCGATAGCTGAACAGCTCGGCGATCTGCCGCCAGTTGAACCGGGTGCGCTCCTGACTGCTTTTGACCAGCCCTCCCCCAGCCTCGATGTACTTCAACTCTTCCTTGCTGACTTTCTTGCAGTTCATCGGGTCGCGATAGAGGAATAGCCAGGCCACCCCGAAAACGATGCCGAGTGCACCGGTGCTATAGAACACATGGCGCCAGTCATAGGTGGTGGCCAGCCACAGCAGCGCACCGGTAAACAACGCCGTGCCCAGGTATTGGCCACAGACGTAAATGCTACTGGCCAGGCCGCGCTCCCGCGCCGGGAACCACACCGTGACCGCTCGGCTGTTGGCCGGAAACGCCGGCGCTTCCATCGCACCGACGGCCAGGCGCAGGCCGAACAGTGAAGCGAAACCCGTGGCAAAGCCCTGGCACACGGTGACCGTCGACCAACTGATCAGCGACACCCCGTAGGTGAACCGGGAACCGAAGCGATCGGCGATGAACCCGGCGGGTACCAAGGCGATTGCATAGGTCCAGGCAAACGCGGAAAAAATCAGGCCCATTTCGATTTTATCCAGGCCCAGGTCCTTAGCGAGGAACGGCGCGGCAATCGAGATATTCACCCGGTCGATGTAGTTGATGATCGTCGCGATCAGCAGCAACGACAGCATGAACCAACGCCGACGCGACGGCAGTCGCTCAGGCACTACGGCGTCCCGGGCGCCGGCAATCACCGGCGCTGCGGTGGCTTGGGAAGTGTGGGAGTTCGACATGAATAAACCTCGTTATTGTTAGAAGCGTCGAAATGTTTACGAGCAGGCGAAGCCATTGCCCGCGATGACGGGGCAGGATGTTCGCTACTGGAATGAGCGGCGCGGACAGCGCGTGTCAGGCGTTCGAAGACGCCTTGCAACAAGAGCAGCCAGGAGGATCAACGAGGGACGGGAACAGCTTCATGACATGCGCACCTTTGATTGTTTTTGGATGTGGCTGGGGTTGCGAGGGCTCAACAGTGGTCGTACAACAATCCGAAATCAACCAAGGCGTTAGATCATTTTTCCCTGTGAAAACAGTAACAAGGGAACCTGTCCAAAAAAATCAAATCGGCGAAAGTTCTCAGTTTATTTTTTTGTTTTCTATAACTAATTGTTTTTAAAGGAAAATACACACACCCCATCCGATATCGCTTTTGGACAGCCGCCCTCCATCGGCAGGAGGCAAAAAATTCACCCTCGGCGCCATCTCATCGTATAACTTCTTGAAAGGCGGCCAAATGCCCCGTCACAATCGTTGTCATCACCATGCACTTGTAGAGGATTCCCAGGAGATGTCATCACCGAGCCGAGTCCCCACCTATGTCATGCAGCAACGCAGCGAACTGACGGACTTTTACATCCGTGACAAGAAAGGCCGACGCGCCGAAACCAGCCCCCATCGCCACGAGTATTTCCAGATCCAGATCAACCTCGGTGGCGACACCGTGCAGCACATTGGCAATGTCGAACGTCCGTTTCCGCGCAATACCCTGGCCTTCATCCTGCCCCACCGCGTGCACGTGATTCCGCACCCGGCCGACAGCAATTTCATGGTGATCAATTTTTCCCAGACCTTCCTGCTGCCGCACTTGCAGTGCGACCCCATGGACCTCGAAGAAGTCTCGATTCTAATGGCGCCCGAACTGTCGCCATTCCGTTTCCAGGAACACTTGGACTTCATCCTGGGCGATGAGGATTTCGCCAAAGTCTGCACCTTGATCGAACAAATGCGTGTCCTGGACGAGAACCGCCAGTTCGGCACCCGCGAGATGCTGAAAGGTTTGCTGCTGCAACTGATCGGCAGCGTTTGCGCCTTGTACGCTGAGCCACTCAAGCGCCTGGCCGAAGAGAATGCCGCCGAAGTCAGCCGCCGCGATGCGTTGAGCAGGATGTCCGAATACCTGCGCAAAAACATCGCCGACCCCGACCTCAACCTGATCAAGGTCGCCGCCGCGACGTACCTGTCACCCACATACCTGACCCACTGGCTGCGCAAGGAAATCGGCAAGACCTTCACTGAACTGGTGCTTGAGCGCCGCATGCATGCGGCGCGCAACTACTTGTTGAATGGAACACGGCCCGTGGGAGAAGTGGCGAGGTTGTGCGGGTTTGCCGATGAGGCTTATTTTTCCCGGCGTTTTCGCCAGATACATGGTCAGCCACCGGGACAGTTCAGGCGGCAACAGTTGAATCCGGACAGTCCGCAGTTGCCGTTGAACAATGGCTAGGGGCCTCAATGCCGGGAGCCGATATCGTCAGGTTATCTATACTGGCTTCCCGGACGACAGCCAGAGCGTGAACAATGCCCCTCACCCCCCATCAAAATCCGCCCATCATTTTGGTCCCTGCTCAACAAAGCGACTCGGACGATCTGGTAGACATTCGAATCGAGGCCATGCGCGAAAGCCTGGAGCGTGTAGGGCGATTTGATCCCCGGCGCGCGCGCGAGCGGTTTCTCAGCGGTTTCGAACCGTGCAACACGCGCCACATCGAACTGGGGGGAAAGAGGGTTGGGTTCGTTGTGGTCAAGCCTTTCAACAATGAGCTCTTGCTTGACCACCTTTATGTGCGGCCGAGCGCACAAGGATCAGGAATAGGCTCTGCTGTTCTCAATCATATTTTCAAAGAAGCGGATGCGGCCGCGCTCCCTGTAAGGGTTGGCGCCCTTAAAGAAAGCGCCTCGAATCGCTTTTACATCCGCCACGGTTTCCAATACGTCGAAAGCAGTGAGTTCGACAATTATTATGTTCGGCAGAACGTTTGCGCGGCTGGCTAGCTGGCCAATCGATGCTGTCAGCGCAGGATCAATACCGCCGCCACTGCGATCACGGCCACCACGCCGAAGACCATCCGCGCGATCCAGGGCGCGGTGAGCCAGACGCCGGCAGCCCCGGCAATCTGCCCGACGTTTTTCTCGGTCAGGCGGAAGCTCGGTTCGCGGAAGGGATTGCCGCAATGAGGACAGGCGTAGGCCTTGTCGGAAATTCGGGAAGCGCATTCTGGGCAATCGATCAGACTCATTGTGCAACCTCAGGGTGAGTTGAATTTGTGGTCTTCAACAGACTGCTTATTTGCAGTTTTTGTTCGGGATCAGCTTAGTCTTTCGATTAGCGCTGTACAAAAAAACCAACGACTTCACAAAAAAACCATAGCCCTGGACACTCGAACACTGATCGAACCCCTCGCAATGCCATGGGTCTGCTCCTGTATGACCTCTTCGGAATCTGCTCCTATGTCCCCACACCAAAGCCTCGTTTTCCTGGCACGAGGCGGCTATGCCGCTCGAGGCGTTATTTATCTGATCATGGGTATCTTCGCCTTGCTGGCGGCTCGAGACTCAAGCAATCCGAAAGACAGCCACAGCAGCCTGGAAGCGTTGTTGAGCCAACCATTCGGCCACGCCCTCGTCGGTCTGGTGGTAATAGGCCTGCTCGCCTTCGCCGGATGGCGCGTGTTGCAGGCCACCCGCGATGTCGATCATCACGGCAACGAACTCAAGGGCCTGGTCATTCGCGCAGGCCTGCTGGCGGGAGGATTGATCAACGGCGCGCTGGCGTTCTTTGCGTTGAGCCTGCTCGTCAGTGGGTTGAAAAACTCCGGTGGCTCCGGCGACGGACAGACCCAGGACCTGCTGGCGCGCCTGTTGTCCTGGGACCATTCGAATGTGTTGATCTACCTTATCGCCCTGGTGCCATTCGGGGTGGGTATCGCTCACATCATCAAGGGTTGGAAAGCGTCATTCGAAAAGTACTTTGAAGCGGACGAAGACGTCATGCGCTATGTACGCCCGGTATCGCGCTTCGGTCTTATCGCCCGTGGCGTCGTCTTTATTGAAATCGCCCTGCTGCTGATCATCAGTGGTTCGAAATATAAAGCCATGGACCCACCCGGCATGAAAGAAGCCCTCGATGCGCTTCAAAACCTGCCGGCTGGAGGCGCGATGTTGATGGTTGTGGCGCTGGGTTTGATCGCTTTTTCGGCCTACAGCTTTTCCGAAGCGGCCTGGCGCAAGATCAACATGGATGTGCCTGGAATGTCGGACACCTCGCGCTGACTTATTTCTGCACAGGTTCTACGCGACGCATAAGATCGTTCAGCACATAGGTGTCGAGAAAGGCGTTTACCTCGGTGACCTGGCCATCCCTGAATGTCATGTGCCACAGGTACGTGTTGTTGTAGGGTTTGCGATCCAGTGCGGTTGCCTCGCCGTTCCACAGAACGACGACAACATCGTCCTCGGCAACAATGCTCTGGACGGTGGGGGAAATAGGCGTCGCCAGCCGGGCAGTGATGGGGCGTACGGCTTGCTCCATTAAATCGGCCTTGCTGTTGTACACCCCAGATACGGGACTGGATCCGGCAACGGTCCATGTGGCATTGGGCGCCAACAGATCGAACACCGTGCCTTTGCCTTGCTGCCAGTTCGTGAACGCCTGGCGCACCCGATCTGTATTGGTGTTTTGAGTCGCGGTTTCCGATGCCCACACTGGGCTCGCTGAAAGAGCCAGAGGCAATGCGATAGCTAAAAGGCGTAAAGCCGAACTCATCCGAGTGGTCATGATTGTTCTCCCAACAATGCCGTTGATAGGAAGCGCTTGAAGGGGAACCTTAACGGCATGCGTTTGGATGCTGTTGCTCGATACTGTTGCGCATTTGCCTGATGCTGTCCGGGGATAAGTCCTGGCGCGATTAGAAGGTGGATACCCGTTTCCAGAGTCGCCCCGCCAGCCGACTTAGGCTCAAGGCCCAGGCAAGGAAAGCGATCAACCCGACACTCAGCAGCATCCCATCCACGCCCAGGCTGCCGATGAGCCTGCCGGCGATAAAGGGAAACCCGAATACGCTAGGCTGAAAAGCAGGAGTGCCTGTGCGGTCAATCCACGTGCCGCCTCGTTGGCGACCAAGCCTTTAATGACCGAAGCTAGTGTGGCGCGCGGGGATTATCATTGTGATGGTGGAGTCAAGGTTTGGAAATCCGCACCATTGCTGACTTGAGTGAGGTTGACGGGGGCGACCGGCGTATATTCAATCGATACACACGTATAGACATTAGCTATACACAGACGTAGTATCTACCGCGAAGCCAACCCAACGGCATCAAACCTCAATCGATAGATCTTTCCAACGACGGATCACATTAAGCGAAGCACCGAGGCATCTCCAAGGCGGGAATAAACATGACCGTATGTATTGAAGAAAAATCCAAGCCCGTGCCCATCAACATGAGAGCGGATGAAAAAAAACGCAACCTGATCGATCTGGCGGCTGCTATGTCCGGTCGTGATCGAACCAGCTTTATCTTGGAAGCTGCTTGTCAGAAAGCAGAGGAAGTCATTCTGAATAAACGGCTGTTCCTTCTCGACGACGCGGCGTTTGACGCATTTGAGCAGGCCATGGAAGCGAATCCAATTCGAGGTAACAAGTGCCTGCATCAACTTCTCGAAAGGCCCAAACGGTGGAGCTGAGGGCTCCGGAAAAGCTGAACGATGAACACATCCTGGATGAATTCGATTCTGGTGTGGCATCGATCAACGATTACCTCCAAAGACAAGCGCGCAAAGCTCAAGCGGCAAAACAGGCCGTTGTATACGTGATCTGTCGAAAGGATACGCCCGTCGTCATGGGCTATTACACCCTGTCGAGCGGATCGATCGCACGCGAGAACGTCGTTCCGAAAAGCCATCAACGCAACTCTCCAAGCGTGCATCCGGTGACACTCCTGGGGCGCATGGGGGTCACTCTCGCAGCGCAAGGCCAAGGCTTTGCAATTGACTTGCTGCAAGATGCGATTGAACGAGCGATTACTGCGTCAAGCACCATCGGCTCTACCGCAATGATTGTTCACCCGCTTACTGAACGTCTGTCGAGCTTTTACATCAAATACGCCGGGTTTATACCGTGTCCAGGGCTTTCGCCCATTACGCTGATGTTGCCGCTTCGGTAGCAGTTGATGGATTCAAATCAGAAAAAAGACACTCCAGCGCCATATCAGTCCCAACATGGACATTTTCCAGACGCCAAAAACCACAAACCCCCGACTTTCTCTAGGAAAACCGGGGGTTTGTGTTTGCAGAATGTGGCGGTGAAGGAGAGATTCGAACTCTCGATACAGTTTCCTGTATACACACTTTCCAGGCGTGCTCCTTAAGCCACTCGGACACTTCACCGTATCTCGGCAAACTGTTCAGTCTGTCGAGGCGCGCTAATGTAGTCGAAAGCTTTTCCGATGGCAAAGGTTTTTTTCAGAATTTTCATGCGGTTAAGGTGGTCGGGCATTTCAAACGAGCCGAGGCATGGCAAACCGGCCAATCTTCGGGTTTGCGTATGCGCGGCCCTTTAGATGGAGGCGCGGCTGGATTGGGCGGGCCAGGCTGTTTACGCGGTGCGACGCTGACCGGTGAGTCAGTCACGGCGCTTTACCTGGCCTGCGTCGGTGGGTAACGTCTGCGTCACTTCTCTTACAAGGAATTGCGTCATGAGCGATCTGATTGCCTACCATCTCGAAGACGGTATCGCGACCCTGACCTTGAACAATGGCAAGGTGAATGCCATCTCGCCGGATGTGATTGCCGCGTTCAACGCTGCGCTGGATCAGGCGACAGCGGATCGGGCGGTGGTGATCATTACCGGGCAACCGGGGATTTTGTCGGGCGGTTACGACCTGAAAGTAATGACCGCCGGCCCCAAGGAAGCAGTAAACCTGGTCACGGCCGGCTCGACGCTGGCCCGCCGCCTGTTGTCGCACCCCTTCCCCGTCGTTGTCGCCTGTCCGGGACATGCGGTGGCCAAGGGTGCGTTCCTGCTGCTGTCGGCGGACTACCGCATTGGCGTGGACGGGCCGTTCAGCATCGGTCTGAATGAGGTGCAGATCGGCATGACCATGCACCACGCGGGTATCGAGTTGGCCCGTGATCGCTTGCGCAAGTCAGCGTTTCACCGCTCGGTGATCAATGCCGAGATGTTCAACCCGCAAAGCGCGGTGGACGCGGGGTTCCTCGACAAAGTGGTGTCGGCAGAAGAACTGCAGGGCGCGGCCTTGGAGGCGGCGCGTCAATTGAAGAAAATCAACATGACGGCCCACAAGAACACCAAGCTGAAAGTCCGCAAGGCGCTGCTGGAAACCTTGGACAGTGCGATTCTGCTGGATCAGGAGCACATGGGCTAACGAGCCTTCCTCCGCCAAACTAAAAGCCCGACCCCGTGTCGGGCTTTCTCCTACATGCATTGTTTAAAAATCAGCAACCGCTCTAGCCCGCTTCTGTCACGTTACTCAGAAACATACGCTTAAATATCGTCCATCTCCTACCTCTATAGCGGCAATTGCCGAAATCAGTGCACATCCGTACACTGCGCCACCTTTTGTCCCGATAGGGCCTGTAGATGCTGTTTGTACTGCGTATGTTGTTGATGGGGCTGCACTTTGTCTTGGCGGGTGTGCTTGGCGTAATCCTGGGGATATGCCGCCCGTTCAACCCGGACAACAGTCGTTTATGCGCCAGGCTGTATGCCCTGCCCGCCATGTACATCTTGGGCCTGCGGATCAGGGCTGACGTTGGCGCGCTAGCGGATAAACCCCAGAGCTGCGTGATCATCGCCAACCACCAGTCCAACTATGACCTGTTCGTGTTTGGCAATGTAGTGCCGCGCCGTACTGTGTGCATTGGCAAGAAGAGCTTGAAGTGGGTACCACTGTTCGGGCAACTGTTCTGGCTAGCGGGCAATGTGCTGATCGACCGCGGCAATGCGATCAAGGCGCGCCAGTCAATATTGACCACCACGCATACCTTGCAGCACGAGGACACGTCGATCTGGGTGTTCCCGGAAGGGACGCGAAATTTTGGCGAAGACCTGCTGCCCTTCAAGAGGGGCGCATTCCAGATGGCCATAGACGCCGGCGTGCCCATTGTCCCGGTCTGCGTCAGTAACTACATCAAGCACATGCGCCTGAATCGTTGGCACAGCGGTGAAGTCCTCATACGCTCATTGCCGGCAATTCCTACAGCAGGGCTGAGCATGGATGACATGCCCCAGCTTATCGCCCGGTGCCGTGAGCAAATGCGCGAATGCATTGAGACCATGGACCGGCAGTTGCAACGGACCTGAAAGAAACCCGCTCTTGCAGCGGGTTTTCTTTTGCCTACGAACTTGGCAGATTTTGCTGACTCTCAACCAGTAGGGCACGTTAAGCTGGACAGTGCCTTGCTACTGCCATTTTCCAATAAGAAGTGAACAACCATTATGGGTAGAGTCGTTGCTGCTGCGGTTTACAGCGCCGGAAAAAAAGTCACCAACATCACCCTCGACGAAGGCAGCGCCTGGGCTGCCAAACCAGGTCACTTTGTGTGGATCGGCCTGGAAGAGCCCAGCGCCCTGGAACTGACCAACCTGCAGCGTCAATTCAATCTGCATGAACTGGCGATCGAAGACGCCATGGAGAAGCACAGCCGCCCTAAGCTTGAGACCTTTGGCGATGCGCTGTTTATCGTCACGTATTCGCCGATACGCAAGGACGGCAAGCTGCAGTTCATCGAAACCCATATCTTCGCCGGCAAGGGCTACATCATCACCGCCCGTAACGGTCACTCAGCGTCCTACGCCCATGTCCGGCAACGCTGTGAGGCGCGTCCTCTTTTGCTGAAACACGGGGAAGATTTCGTCCTCTACGCCATCCTTGATTTCGTGATTGAAAACTACCAGCCCATGGGTGAGGCCATTCACGCCGAGATCGATGAGCTGGAACGTAATGTGTTGTGCAGCGCCCTCAACGAGCGAGACATCCAGAACCTGCATAGCCTGCGCCGCGACGTGTTGCGCCTGCGTCGCTATGCAGCACCGATGGTGGAAATCAGCGAAGAACTGCAGAGGCTGGACTTTCCCTTCATCGACAAAAACATGAGTCCGTATTTCCGCGACGTGCAGATTCACGTCACGCGGCAAATGGAAGACCTGGCGACCCTGGCCGACATCGCCAGCCAGACCATCGAGGTTGGCGTACTGCTCGAAGCGTCGCGCCAGAGCGTTGTGCAACGCAAGTTCGCGGCTTGGGCGGCAATCCTGGCGTTTCCGACAGCAGTGGCGGGGATCTATGGGATGAACTTCCGAGACATGCCGGAGTTGAACTGGCACTACGGGTATTTTGCGGTGCTTGGGTTTATTACCGTCGGCTGCACCTCGTTGTGGGTGAGCTTCAAGCGATCGGGATGGTTATAGGCAAGTCCCTTGGGGATCTGCGCGGCATCCATCGCGAGCAGGCTCGCTCCCACATTTGATCTTCTGTGCACCGGAAATCAAATGTGGGGGCAGCGCATGATGGTTAGCCTTGGGCCGTTTCGACCTGCGGTTTATGAGCCACAAACCGCATCATCCACTCCGCCACCGTAGTGCCATGGTGCTCATGGGCCAGGCTCGCCACACCCTGGTTGTAGATCTGCTCGCCGAGGTGTTGCTGGCGAATCTCCAGCAAGGCCCGGGAGTAATCGTGGATGAATTCCGGATGGCCCTGGAAGCACAGCACCTGATCGTTGATGTGATAAGCAGCGAACGGGCAGAAATCGCTGGAGGCAATGACCGTGGCATTTTCGGGCAATTGGGTCACCTGGTCCTGATGGCTGATCAGCAAGGTCAGTTCTTCCATCACCGGGCTCATCCACGGCGCCTTGGCCGCGAGTGTGTAGCGATGGGTGCCGACGCCCCAGCCCTGGGTGGCGCGTTCAGTCTTGCCGCCCAGCAACAGCGCCAACAGTTGATGGCCGAAGCACACGCCCAGCAGCTTGTCGCCACGCTGATAACGGTCGAGCAGGTAGGTCTTGAGGGTTTGAATCCAGGGGTCGCTGCCGAAGGAGTCAGCCTTGCTGCCGGTCACAAGATAAGCGTCGAACTGCTCGTCATCGCTGGGGTAGTGCCCCTGCATTACGTTGTACACCGTGAACTCGGCCGCCACGGGCTGTTGTGAAAACAGGCGCTGGAACATCTGCCCGTAACCCTGATATTGGTCGACCAGTTCCGGACGCAGGATATCGGTTTCCAGAATGCAGATGCGTAACGACATAAAAAATACCTGACACGATGATGGGAATATTGCACACCCCAGAGCCTGCCCTGAAACACGGTCCCAAGGCAAGCCCCTCCCAGGGTCTGTCAGAACAGTTCGTGCCTGGCGGCTTTCTCCAACAGCAAAGCCGGCGGTGAAAAACGCTCGCCGTATTGTTCGGCCAGATACTGGGCCCGGCCGACAAAGTCCTGTAGGCCGTATTGGTTGATGAACTGCAATGCACCGCCGGTCCAGGCCGCAAAGCCGATGCCCAGGATCGAGCCAACGTTGGCGTCTGCTGTCGAGGTGAGCACGCCCTCCTCCACGCAACGCACGGTTTCCAGGGCCTGGATGAACAGCAGCCGATCACGGACATCCTGCGGCGAAATCTGCCCATCGACTTTCTCGAAACGGCTTTTGAGTTCCGGCCACAGGTGCTTTTGCCCATCGGCCGGATATTCATAGAAACCCGCCCCGGCGGCCTTGCCCGGCCGCTTGTATTCGTTGAGCAACAAGTCAATCACGGCGAACGCCGGGTGCTCAATCGGCGTTTTCCCTTCTGCTTGCAGGTCCTTGGCGGTTTGCGCGCGGATATGGCTCATCAGGCTGAGGGAAATTTCATCAGAGATCGCCAGCGGCCCAACCGGCATCCCGGCCTTGCGCGCTTCGGTCTCGATCATCGGCGCACTCACGCCCTCGCCGAGCATGGCGATACCCTCCTGGGTAAAGGTGCCGAACACGCGAGAGGTAAAGAAGCCGCGACTGTCATTGACCACAATCGGCGTCTTGTTGATTTGCAGGACAAAATCGAAGCCTCGTGCCAAGGTCCCGTCGCTGGTGCGGGCGCCCTTGATGATTTCCACCAGGGCCATTTTTTCCACCGGACTGAAAAAGTGCAGGCCGATGAACTTCGTCGGGTCCGGTACTGCCGTGGCCAAACCGCTGATGGGTAAAGTCGAGGTATTGGAAGCAATCAGCGCGTCCTGCCCCACCACCGCCTGGGCAGCGGCCGACACCTTGGCTTTCAGGGCACGGTCTTCAAACACCGCTTCGATGATCAAATCGCAACCGGCCAGGTCCGCGTCGCTGTCGGTCGTATGGATCCGCGCCAGCGTGGCTTCGCTTTGCTCGGCGGTAAGTTGACCGCGGGCGACTTTCTTCTCCAGCAGCACCGCCGAACGGGCTTTACCCTTTTCGGCGGCAGCCAGGTCGACATCCTTGAGCACCACCTCGACGCCGGCCACGGCGCTGACGTAGGCAATACCGGCGCCCATCATGCCGGCACCGAGCACGCCGACTTTTTTCGTCAGATAAGGCGCAAAACCCCGTGGGCGAGAGCCGCCGGCCTTGATCTCATTGAGCTGGAACCAGAAGGTGCCGATCAGATTCTTCGCCACCTGGCCGGTGGTCAACTCAGTGAAGTAGCGGGTTTCGATCAGGTGGGCCGTGTCAAAATCTACCAGGGCGCCTTCCACCGCAGCACAGAGGATCTTCTCCGGTGCAGGCAGGCAACCTTGGGTCTTGTTACGCAGGATAGAGGGGGCAATCGCCAGCATTTGCGCGACTTTCGGGTCCGACGGCGTACCACCTGGAATCTGATAACCCTTCATGTCCCATGGCTGGACCACACTTGGGTTGGCGAGAATCCAGGCCCGGGATTTGGCCAGCAGTTCGTCATGGTCGGCTGCCAATTCATCGATCAGCCCCGCCTGCAGCGCTTGCTGTGGGCGAACCTTTTTCCCCTCCAGCAGATACGGCAAGGCCTTCTCCAAACCGAGCAGGCGCACCATCCGCACCACCCCGCCGCCGCCCGGCAACAGGCCAAGGGTGACTTCCGGCAGGCCGATCTGCACCGATGGGTGATCCAGGGCCACGCGATGATGGCAGGCCAGGCAGATCTCCCAGCCGCCGCCGAGGGCCGCGCCGTTGATGGCCGCCACTACCGGTTTGCCCAACGTTTCCAGAGCACGCAGTTGCGCCTTGAGCCCCAGGACCCTTTCGTAGAAAGCCTTGGCCTCGGGCTTGCCGACCTTGATCAGTTCGTTGAGGTCACCGCCGGCGAAGAAGGTTTTCTTGGCCGAAGTGATGATCACCCCGGCAATCGTGTCCTTTTCGGCGCTCAAACGGGCGACGCAGGCGGCCATGGCCTCGCGATAAGCGGCATTCATGGTATTGGCGCTCTGGCCCGGCATGTCCAGGGTCAGGACGACGATCCGGTCCTGGCCGGTTTCATAACGGATGGCATCGGTCATCAGCAGAGTTCCTTGAAGTCGTGGCTCAGAGGCGTTCGATAACGGTGGCAATGCCCATGCCGCCGCCGACACACAGGGTCGCCAGGCCATAGCGCAGGCGCCGCACCTCCAACTCATCGAGCAGGGTGCCGAGGATTGCGCACCCGGTAGCGCCCAAGGGATGGCCCATGGCGATGGAGCCGCCGTTGACGTTGACCCTGGCGGGGTCGATGGCCATGTCCTTGATGAACTTGAGCACCACCGAGGCGAAGGCTTCGTTGACTTCGAACAGGTCAATGTCCTCCACTCGCAGGCCTGCCTTGGCCAAGGCCTTGCGGGTGGCCGGCGCCGGGCCGGTGAGCATGATGGTCGGGTCGGTGCTGGTGACGGCCGTGGCGACGATCCGTGCCCGGGGTTGCAGGCCCATCTCACGCCCCTTGGCCTCGGAACCGATCAACATCAGCGCAGCACCATCGACGATGCCGGAACTGTTGCCCGGCGTGTGCACATGGTTGATTCGTTCGACATGGCTGTAGACCCGCAGCGCCGTGCCGTCAAAACCCGTCTGGCCCATGGCTTCGAAACTCGGCTTGAGCTTGCCCAGGCCCTCGAGCGTGGAGTCGGCGCGAATGAATTCGTCATGGTCCAGCAGGACGATGCCATTCTGGTCCCGCACCGCCACCAGGGACTTGGCGAACGAACCGTCAGCCCGGGCCCGCGCGGCTTTTTGCTGGGAGTGCAGCGCATAGGCATCGACATCCGTGCGGCTGAAGCCCTCCAGGGTGGCGATCAGATCGGCGCCGATGCCCTGGGGAGTGAAGTGCCCGTGCATGTTGGATTGCGGGTCGAGCGCCCAGGCGCCGCCATCACTGCCCATGGGCACCCGGGACATGGATTCAACGCCGCCAGCCACCACCAGTTCCTCGAAGCCGGATCGCACTTTCATGGCCGCCAGGTTCACCGCTTCCAGGCCCGAGGCGCAAAACCGATTGAGTTGCACGCCCGCCACACTGACATCCCAATCGGCCATCAGCGAGGCGGTCTTGGCGATGTCGGCGCCCTGCTCCCCCACCGGCGTTACGCAACCCAGCACGATATCGTCGACCTGGCTGGTGTCCAGGCTCATGCGCTGTTGCAAAGCGACGAGCAGGCCAGCCATCAGGTTCACCGGCTTGACGCTGTGCAAAGCGCCATCGGCCTTGCCTTTGCCGCGAGGCGTGCGCAGTGCGTCGAAAATCAAAGCTTGGGTCATGACATCCTCGAAACCACGGGGGTAATGCGATGCCTACAACCATAAGCCCAGCGGCGCGGGATTCAATGACCGCAGTGCTCAACCCCGTTGACGACGGCGCTCAGACGAACGGTAGCCTGCTATCGGGTTAACCGATTCAGGTAAGCAAGCTGTCTAGCAAAAGGGCCGGCAAGAAGCTGGCAATAGGCCTCATGCCGTTTTAATAGCAAATAGTAGGAACCTGATACGAATTGGATCTAAGACAACGGCGCTGTGGCCCCTAATGTAATCCTTGTACAAGAAAGTCGTCGGGTTTTGCCGAGGCACTTGTCACACAGGAAGTACACCGCCAGTCGCCATGGATATGCAGGCTGGCCTCAGGAAATAACAAAAAAGGCGGGTCAGCCATGTTCAAACATTCGAAAGTTCGTCAAGCCGGACTCATTCTCTTCGCCACGACGCTGCTGTTGATTTTACCGAATATCACCAAGGTGATCGGCTGAATCCTGCGCGCGGGTACCTGAATCATCAGCACGTTGTATCGCCAAAAAATGTGACGGGTTCGTTGTTCCGGCGGTGGTGGCTGTGCCAACCTTTATGGCATCCCCCTCGACATGGAAGGCGATCCATTTGAAAACTCTCATTGTGTTCGGGGCGTTGCTGTTCAGCACGCCCCTGTATGCCGCGCAACTGGTGTTGGAGTTGGGCGCGGGTACTCGCACCTGGCAAACCGAAGAACTGCTCAAGCATCCTGAAGTTCGAACGGTCCAGATCGCTGACGATGTTTCCTACAAAAAAGCGATGAGTTATCGCGCCGTGCCGTTGACAGCGTTGTTGACCGGCATCCAGCCGGACGACCACTTGCAAGCCGTGGCGCTGGACGGTTTCGCCGCCGAAATGCCCGCGGCGCCATTGCTCAACAAAAGCGGCGCCCGTGCCTGGCTGGCGATTGAAGACCCTGCCAAACCCTGGCCGTCACTGGGCGAAGGCAAACACAGCGCCGGGCCTTTCTACCTGGTTTGGACGGACCCTCAGGCGGGCCATATCAGCCCTGAACAATGGCCGTACGCGGTGGCGAGCATCAAGCGCCTGTCAGCAGTGGCCGAACGCTTCCCGGCCCTGCTGCCGTCGCCCACGCTGGCCAAGGACGATCCGATCAATAAAGGCTTCGAGCTGTTCCAGAAGAACTGCCTGGCATGCCATCGCCTCAATGGCGCAGGTGATGCGCAGTTCGGCCCGGACCTGAACATCCCCTTCAATCCTACCGAGTACTTCTCGGGGGACTTCCTCAAGCGCTATATCCGCGACCCGCAGGGCCTGCGCCGCTGGCCCCAGGGCAAGATGCCGGGTTTTTCGGAGGCGGTGCTGCCGGACTCGGAGCTGGATTTGTTGGTGGGGTATCTGAAGCATATGGCGGGGCGCAAAACAGCTCTGGGCCAATAAGCCCACGTATGCGGCTGACATGACCTCTGTGGCGAGGGGATTTATCCCCGCTGGGCCGCGAAGCGGCCCTGACCCTGACACCTAGGTGTACCAGACAAATTGAGTTGATTGTCTGGGGGGCCGCTTCGCGGCCCAGCGGGGATAAATCCCCTCGCCACAGTGAATGAGTCGCAAGTTACTGCCGCTGCACGGTGATCAGCGGCGCCGGTGTCACGACCACCTTGGCATGCATCTGCTCACAACCGCCGCCACGGCGCATGCCGCGCACCGGGCAGGCGTCCAGGTAATCCAGGCCCACGGCCAGTTTCAGGTGTCGCTCCGGGCGGCTCAGTTGGTTGGTCACATCGAAGCTGTACCAGGCGTCATCGAGCCAGGCCTCGGCCCAGGCGTGGCTGGCCAAGTGTTCGCTGTTGTCGCTGAACAGATAGCCCGATACGTAGCGTGCCGGTACGCCCAGGCTGCGGACGCAGGCGAGGAATGCATGGGTGTGATCCTGGCACACCCCGCTACGACCGGCAAAAGCCTGGGCCGCGCTGGTCTCGATTTCAGTGGAGCCCGGCGCGTAGCTCATATGTTGGTTCAGCCCATGCATCAAATCGATCAAGGCCGTGCGATCGCGACGCTGCTTGCATAGCTGCAGGGCAAAGGCACGAAGAGCCTCGTCCGCTTCAGTCAACCGCGTGAACCGCAGGAACGGCAGCGCCGATTGGCTCTCATGCTCAGCCTCGTGCAACGGATCGATGTCCACCTGCCCGCGAGCACCGATGATGATCTTTTCGTGGGGCTCGTCCAGCGTGAGTACATGAAGGATGTTGCCGAACGGATCCAGCTGCGCCCGCACCGGCCGAGGCAGATCGAGCTGCCAGCTCAGCACATGCTGGCGTTCGCTGTCGTGGGGTGTCAGGCGCAGGTACTGGATACTGGCGCGAACCTGATCTTCATAGTGGTAGGCCGTTTCGTGGCTGATTGAGAGTCTCATATGACCTCCAGGTAGGAACTGTGGATGGCATTGCCCAGTTCGCGGACCAGTGGGATGAACTCGGTGAGCCAGGCATGCAGGCCCCCGTCGAGGATTTCGTTGATACCGGTGTAGCGCAGGCGCGCGTCCATTTCCGCCCCCAGGCGTTGTGCCTGCCGGCCATTGGAGCCCGGCAGGCTCGCGAGAATCTGCTCGATTTCTTCGGTGCAAGCGCGCAGTGAGCGCGGCACGTCGGCGCGTAACAGCAACAGTTCAGCCACATGGCGGGCACCCGGGGCATCGCGGTAGATCTCGGTGTAGGCCTCGAAGGAAGACAAGGCCCGCAACAGGCGCTCCACTGGTAATACGCGTGGGCCGTGCCGTCGCTGACCGTGTCGGCCTGATCGCCGGCCATTTCGTAGCGGGCGTCGAGCAGGCGCAGGGTGTTGTCGGCCCTTTCGATAAAGGTCCCCAGGCGAATGAACCTGAAGGCGTCGTTACGCATGATGGTGCCGTAGGTTGCGCCTCGAAACAGGTGGGACCGCTCCTTGACCCACTCGCAGAAACGGCTCATGCCGTAGCGACTCAAGCCTTGCTCGGCAATATCGCGAATTTCCAGCCAGGTGGCGTTGATGTTTTCCCACATGTCGGCGGTGATTCGCCCACGTACCGCATGGGCACTGGCCCGCGCAGAGCCGAGGCAGCTGTAGATGCTGGCCGGGTTGGCGGCGTCCAGGGCAAAGAAGTGCAGCAATCGCTCGGCATGCAAATCGCCGTGGCGTTCCCGGTAATCGTCCAGCGTCCCGGTGATCAGCAACGGCATAGCCAACTCGTGCAGGCCGTCACCGCGCCCGTCCTGGGGCATCAAGGACAGCGAGTAGCTGACGTCGAGCATCCGCGCGAGGTTTTCCGCACGCTCCAGGTAACGCGACATCCAATACAGGTCCGAGGCGGTTCTACTTAACATGGCAGCTCCTTCAATCCTCGACCACCCAGGTGTCCTTCGTGCCACCGCCCTGGGATGAGTTCACCACCAGCGACCCTTCGCGCAGCGCCACACGGGTCAGGCCGCCAGGCACCACACGGGTTTCCCGGCCGGACAGCACAAACGGTCGCAAGTCGATGTGCCGTGGGGCGATGCCCTTTTCGACAAAGGTCGGGCACGTCGAAAGCGACAGCGTCGGCTGGGCGATGTAGGCGTGGGGCTTGGCCTTGATCCGCTCGCGGAAGGCATCGATCTGCGCCGTCGTCGCCGCCGGCCCCACCAGCATTCCGTAACCGCCGGAGCCCTGGGTTTCCTTGACCACCAGGTCCGGAAGGTTCGCCAGCACGTGGGAAAGCTCGGCAGGATTACGACACTGCCAGGTCGGAACGTTCTTCAGGATCGGCTCTTCGTCCAAGTAAAAACGGATCATGTCAGTCACGAACGGGTACACCGACTTATCGTCCGCCACGCCCGTACCGATGGCATTGGCCAGCACCACGTTGCCCGAACGGTAGGACGACAACAGCCCCGGTACACCGAGCATCGATTCCGGGTTGAAGGCCAGGGGATCGAGGAACGCATCGTCGAGGCGACGGTAGATCACATCGACGGTTTTCGGCCCATCAGTGGTGCGCATGAATACCTTGTCGTCGCGTACGAACAGGTCTGCACCTTCCACCAGCTCCACACCCATCTCCCGGGCCAGGAACGCGTGTTCGAAGAAAGCACTGTTGAAACGTCCCGGGGTGAGGACCACGACACTGGGGTCATCCAACGGACTGGCGCTTTTCAGGGTGTCGAGCAGCAGATTGGGATAATGATCAATCGGCGCGATGCGTTGGACGGCGAACAGTTCGGGAAACAGGCGCATCATCATCTTGCGATCTTCGAGCATGTAGCTGACGCCGCTGGGCGTACGAAGATTGTCTTCGAGCACGTAGTACGTGCCGTCACCGTCGCGTACCAGGTCGACCCCGCAAATGTGGGCATAGATGTCGCGGTGCAGATCCAGCCCCTGCATCGCCAGTTGATATTGCTCGTTGGCCAGCACCTGTTCGGCCGGAATGATGCCGGCCCGGATGATGCGTTGTTCGTGGTAGAGGTCGGCCAGGAACATGTTCAGCGCCTTGACTCGCTGGATGCAGCCACGCTCGACGACCCGCCATTCACTGGCGGGGATGCTGCGCGGGATGGTGTCGAAAGGGATCAGGCGCTCTGTCCCCTGCTCGTCACCGTAGAGCGTGAATGTAATTCCGGCGCGGTGAAACAACAGGTCGGCTTCGCGCCGCCGTTGTGCCAGAAGCTCGTCAGGCGTTTCGGCCAGCCATCGGGCAAACGCCCGATAATGCGGGCGGACCTGGCCGTCGGCGTCGTACATTTCATCAAAACCGGTGCGGATCATGCCGTACTCCTTGTCACCCTGACATCCGGCTTCGCAAGGCCCGTGCCATCGGCATAAACGCTTCATGATCAACGGGTTGGATTATCCCTCGGGAGGTTGCGCACCCTTGTAGTGCAGCCCATGCCCCTACCCCGCCTCATAGCGACGCATGGGACTTGGCTACCCTGAGCATAGACACGGAAAAAGGACGTAGCCTGCTGCGGATACAGTTAGCTACAAAACCTGGGGAATGATGGCGGGGGTCAGTTGGCGGCTGGCGGGCAGACGTGAAAACGGCCGACACAAAGGTCAGCCGTTGCTAGGTTTGCAGCAAGTGAAGTATCAGGCCTGCAGGCGCCGAATCTCCTGCTTGACGCCCCAACCCTCGATGATGCCGCCCAAGGGTTCAACCACGGCCTCGAAGTCTTGCTCGAAGTCTCCAATGTCGTCGTAGGTGGCGTACATTACCCGGCTCAGTTCCAATGACCAGGCCCCGTCGTCCCGGGCGCTGATCTGCGCGTTCAATGACTCACCCCGAAATTGACCTGCTGCCCTGCGCGCCCGCTCCTCATCCGGGAAAATGGCGTAGAACTCGATGGGATGGAATTGTGAGAAATCGAAACCGCCTTCTTTCATGCGGCGAAGCACGCTGGTGCTGATGTCTTCTTGATAGGCTGTGCTCATGAAACGTCCTCCTCAAACCGATGGATAGACTTTCCGTCTTCCCGTGCGTGCAATCCAGGGGTGGCACGCGGTACGGCATCAACTGACCGTCGGGACACAAGCATGTAGCTGACAAGACCGGACCTTCGCGATCCTTTCGCTGATCTCAATTGCAGAGTAGCCGCAAGTCGTAGTCACTGCCAAGCGGGGCCAGACACTGATTTTCATGAAATCGGTTTAATGCTGATGATTTCGATGCTGTGCTGGGATTTGAGGTTTTTGACCGTTGGGTCTTCGGTGCGACCTTCCAGGTCATTGAGATCAAGCTTGGCGGGCACGGGTAGCAACTTCTCACGGATCAATTGCGCAGCCTGCTCCATGGTGGGCTCCTGGTCATAGTCGAACTGCTCGGCGATGGCTTCGCCGTGGTCATCAACGAAAGTGATCTCCCACTTTTGCATCGGTTTCTCCTTGATCAATTCAGGGCCTGGCTTACCTTCATCTCGACATTGAGCACTGAGCAATCGTTCCGCCGGGTTGTTGGACGGCACGTACGAAAAGACCGCCTCGAAGGCGGTCTTTTGGCGTGTCGCATGGCCGATTATTTCTCGGCACGTTCCTTCAGGGCTTTCAAAGTGTTGAACGGCGCGTCCACCACAAACTTGTTGGCCAGCCAGGACGGTACGCTGCCACCCGGATCGGTGTGGACCTGATAGGTCACTTCGACCTGACCCGCGCCCTTGGGTACGAACTTCCAAAAGCCCTCGACCTGGCTCACCCGCACATAATCCTGCTCTTCGGGCAGGTACTTCGGCACGCCCTTGAGGTTGCGGGTCAGGCTGCCATCGGCGCCTTCGACGGTGGTCACTTCCAACACCGAATCCCGGGCCGTGACCGGCCACGGCGTATTGAACTGGGTGTAGGTCCAGCTCTTGTCGCCCTCGTGCTTGACCAGTTTCTGGCTCTTGCACTCGTGAATCCAGGCACAGGCACCCGGAACGTCTTCCTGCAGGGCACGCAGCTTGGCCATGGTGGTTTTCATGACCGTCACACCTTGGTAGGCCTTGTATTTGGAGCCGGCCACTTCACTGAGCGAAACCTTGATACCGTCCTGCTCCTTGACCACTTGCCAGTCTTCTGCCTGGGCGGTTGCCGTTGCCAACAGCACGGTCAAACCACACATCACAGCCATCCGATGCAGCGAACCCATAATTTTTTCCTTATTGTCCAAGTTCGTTCATTTCAGTTCCGATCATTAACCCATTACGCTGCGGTGACTTGCTCCCACCAACCGATCAGCCGGATAGCGTCTTCGCTGCTGTTGCCGCAGACTTCGATGTCAGCTTCGAACGCCGAACACACCGCCGGACGCTCTGGCTCGCCGAAGATCCGGCACAGGTTATCGACCGACAATTGCACGCAGCGTTCTCCCGCGGGCTTGCCTTGGGGCATGCCTGGGATCGGCGAGCTTATAGAAGGGGCGATGCAGCAAGCGCCACAGCCTTCACGGCACTTCATGACGACAACATCCTCACGACAGGTAATGATTGGTAACAGGGCACAGAGTAGCCGCTAAAACACTCGTTTTAAATTACTGCTTGCGTGTTTTTTCGCCGCAACAAGATGACTGGACAGTCAGCAACGACTGCGAGCATGGCCAAGGTCTACTGCTTGAACTCGAAATCCAGCGCCGCCCCTTCCACTTCATGACGCTCCTGACTCCGCAGCGGCAGTTGCATTTCATTGCTCAGCAAACGGCCATTGAGCTGGAACGGTCCGGGTTTCTCTCCAAAAAATGAGGGCAGTAGTGGCTCATGTTTGGGTGACAACACCTTACCCGGTGGCTGCAGTTCCTCGACCATGTCATGGGGCAGGCTCAAATCCAGCTTGGCCGGTGGTAATGGTTTTTTGGCGATCTCGTGGGCAGATTTGCTCTTGGAAGCGATGGGAGCGCGTTTTTTCTTCGCGGGAGCTGCTTTTTTCACGGACGCCTTTTTGACCACTGTCGGCTTTTTCGGCGCATTTTGCGTGGCGCTGACGGCAGGTTTATCCTGCGCCGAAGCCGCCACGACGCCTCCGGTATGGAAGGCAGTCAACAGTCCGATCAAAACCCACGCGACAGGAACAATGGCTTTCATAAATACAACGGCACTTACGGCAGAGAACCCCATGCTCGCCTGATAATGAGACGCTGACAAGCACATCAGGCTAAGCCGCTGATTCCTATAAAAATCCGCTGGCAGTCTCTTGGCACAATTGAGTGGCCAACAGCCCCAGCGTCATCAAGGCCCGCTCTGCCTCGCGGTTCCAGGGCGTACCACAGTTCAGTCGGATACAGTGATTGAACTGCTCGGTGTTACTGAAAATCAGCCCGGGGGCGATACTGATGCCTTGCTGCAATGCCCGCACATGCAACTCCTGGGTGTTGACCCGCCCCGGCAGGCTGACCCACAGGATGAAGCCTCCGGTGGGCCGACTCATTTGCGTGCCTTCGGGGAAGTACTGCTGCACCGCCAGCTGAAAGGCGCTGAGATTTTTGCGGTACTCCTGGCGGATATAGCGCAGGTGTCGGTCATAGCCACCATTTTCCAGGTACGCCGCAATGCCCATCTGCGTGACGCTGCACGCCGAGTGGGTACTGAAGGTCTGGAGCCGCTGGATTTCCTGCTGGAATTTGCCGGCGATCATCCAGCCAATACGCACGCCCGGCGACAACGTCTTGGAAAAACTCGAACAGTAGATGACCCGATCCAACCGGTCATAGGCTTTTAGCGCCTTGGTGCGACCTTGCTCGAACATCAGCTCACCATAGATATCGTCCTCGACGATCTGGATGTCGAAATCCGACGCCAGGCGCAACAGTTGCTTTTGCCGCTCCTCCGGCATCGTGCCACCCAGGGGGTTGCTCAAGCGCGTGGTCAGCACCAGCGCCTTGATCGACCATTGGTTGGCCGCCAGTTGCAGGGCCTCAAGGCTCATGCCTGTGACCGGATCACTGGGGATCTCGATGACCTTGAGCCCCAACAGATCCGCCAGTTGCAGCAAGCCGTAGTAGGTGGGTGATTCGGCAGCGATCAGATCCCCTGGCCGGGTCAACACGCGCAACGACATCTGCAGCGCATCGACACAGCCGTGGGTGATCACCACTTCGGAGGGATCCACCACCACACCGGCATCGCGCATGCGAATTGCCACCTGACGTCGCAATGGTTCGAAGCCCGGGCTGAACATGTAGCTGAACGCCCGCGGGCTGTGGAACCGCGTGACCTTGGCCAATTGCTGATGCAGCGCCCGCACGGGTAAGTAATCAACGCTCGGCACTGCCGCCCCCAGGGGAAACACCCCTTCACGGCGCGACTCGACCAATACCTGCTGGATGATGCTGCTGCGCGTCACCAGCCCCGGACGCTCGACCCGGGCGATGTCCGGCGTCGGCGCCGTCAAGGCTGGGGTCTGGTGCACGTAGTAACCCGATTGCGGCCGCGCACGGATCAGCCCCTGGTCTTCAAGGTTGGCGTAGGCCTGCAGCACCGTCGCGTGGCTGACGTTGAGCTGCGAACTCATCTTGCGCACCGAAGGCACGCGTTCTCCGGGCTGATACACACCACGGCGGATGTCTTCAGCCAGTTGTTGCGCAATACGTTGATAGAGCAGGAGGTTGGTCATGACGCAGCACTCGATTTCACGGGCATTTTATTTTTGTCGGAAACGATACCGGAACAGTTTAGAAGTGTACGGGGACAGTTGCCAGATTACTCGACAGTACAGTGGAGTGACAGCTCTAACTGTACCCCTCATAGGACAATTTGCGGGCCCAAAAAAACCCGGCGCCGTTGAACGGGCCGGGTTTTCCAGTGACGCAGCCCTCAGCGGGCGGCGCCGAGCTGGCCTTTCTCGTCGGAGAACACAATTTCAACGCGACGGTTCTGTGCCCGGCCACGCTCGGAAGCGTTGACATCCACCGGGTATTGGTCGCCGTAGCCTTCGACCTGGATACGCTTTTCGTCAATCCCCAGATCCACCAGCACGTCCGCCACCGCCTGTGCGCGATCCCGCGACAGCTTGAGGTTTTCCTGCTTGCCCCCGGTGCTGTCGGTGTAGCCCTCGATGCGCACCACGCGCTTGGGATTGAGCTGCAAGAACTGCACGATCTTGAGCACGACCCGGTTGGCCGAGTTCTTCAACTCCGCTTCGCCGGTGTCGAACAGCACGTCACCGAGGGTCATCACCAAGCCGCGATCGGTCTGGGTGGTCGCCATCGCCATGATCTGTTCTTCGAGCCATTTGCCTTGCTGCTGCACACTCAGCAGCTTGGATTCACGCAGCGCCAATTGCAGGCGCTGGCGCTCCAGTTCAAGCTTCGCCGCACGCTCTTCGTTAAGCAGCTGATTACTGTGTTCCCGGGCGATCTCACTGTAGCGCTGGCTCAGGTAGGCGTAATGCTGCACATCCTCACCGCTGCCCCAGTAGGAGGACAAGCGATCGGCACGGGCCAGGGACTCGCCAGCGCGGATCACGTCCCGGGGGGCGGCACGTAATACGTTGGCGTCTTCCTTGACCTTCTGGAAGTCGGTACTGGCCTGCTCGAGTGCTGCTTCGCTGCGCTGGCCGGCGCAGCCATACAAACTGGCCAACCCTGCGAGGACCAGGCCGCCCAATACGTGGGAGTGCTTCATTGGGCATCCTCCCTCAACTGTTTGCGCAAGCGCTTGATGCGGGTGTCGAGCACGTTCAGTTGCTCCTGGCTCTTGAGGGTCAACACCTTCGCTTCGGCCAGGCGCGCATCCAGCTCGGCCTGTTCGGCGCGCATGCGCGCCTTCTTGTACGATTCGTCGGTCATGTTGGATTTGGCCCGGGCGAATTTTTCTTCAGCCAGTTTCAATTCGGGCACTTCGTCGGCATTGGCACCCACGGCCCGGGCTTGTTCCAGTGCCTGTTCGGTCAGGCGGATCTGTTCATTCGGCGCCGGATCGGCTGCGCAGCCCGCCAGAGCCAGAACGGCCAGGGCAGCGAAAAGAGGTCGAATAGTCACTAATGTTCCCTACTGTTTTGGGGCACCGACAGGTGGCTGCAACTGTGTTTTCCAACGTTCGAGATTGCGCTGCAACACAGCCTCCGTCAGGCCGGACGCGGCCAATTCTGTCATCTTTTGCGCCAGCTGTCCGCGTAACCATGGGTCATTGCAGGCAGAGTTATGGGAAACCGCGAGGAACAGTCCCGGTTTATCCACGGGTTGCGGTGCGCCCTGCAGGTCGTTCGCCATCCCCAGTGTCTGCGCCATTGCCAGGCCCGAATAGCGCCCCGCCAGGACATATTCCACCTCTCCCAACAGCAGTTTCTGAAAAGCCTGGGTCAGGTTGGGCGTGCGGGTCAGGGACAATTTCTGCTCGGCAAAAACGCCGAATCCCGGAGTCATGCGTGCCTTTTCCGACAACGCGCCGGGATGGCCCTGTAGGTCTTCGGGCTGATTGATGACCAGTGTCGAATCCTTGCGGGTCCAGACCAGGTAATCGTTTTCCAGCAAGGGCGGATGAACGTAGTCCAAGGCTTCAAGCCCGGTGCTGGTCAGCGGAGCATCGGTGAGCAGGTCCATGCGTCCGCTGCGCACTTCGTCCAGTGCCTGGGCGCGCTTGCCGGCGTAAAGCAATTCGATCTTGATGCCCAACTCCCCCGCCACCTGCGCGAGCAGGTCGGCACCGGCGCCGATCAAGTGCTTGGGGTCCTGAGGGTCTTGCCAAAGGTAGGGTGGCGCATCCGGGCTGCCGGTGGCGATCAACCGCTCACACTTGCCAGCGGCGGCAGACAGGCCCGGCACACCCGCCAGCGCCCACAGCAACGACCAGCCGGCCAAACGGCGAAGATCCATGGCAATACGCTCCCCTTGCAGCGAAAACAAATAATGCAGAAATAAAAAGCCCGGCCAAAGGGCCGGGCTCTTTATAAGTGAAGACGCCGGATTAGACCAGCTTCTCCAGCTCAGGGATGGCTTCGAACAGGTCCGCCACCAGGCCATAGTCGGCCACTTGGAAGATCGGTGCTTCTTCGTCCTTGTTGATCGCTACGATCACCTTGGAGTCTTTCATGCCGGCCAGGTGCTGGATCGCGCCGGAGATACCGACGGCGATGTACAGCTGTGGTGCAACGATCTTGCCGGTCTGACCGACCTGCATGTCGTTGGGTACGAAACCTGCGTCGACCGCCGCGCGGGAAGCGCCGACGGCAGCGCCCAGCTTGTCGGCCAGGGCGTACAGGTGCTTGAAGTTGTCACCGTTCTGCATGCCACGGCCGCCGGAAACGACGATCTTGGCAGCGGTCAGTTCAGGACGATCGGACTTGGCCAGCTCTTCGCCAACGAAGCTGGAGATCCCAGTGTCGTGGGCAGCAGCAACAGCTTCAATGGCAGCCGAACCACCTTCGGCGGCAACCGGGTCGAAACCGGTGGCGCGGACGGTGATGACCTTGACCGACGCGTTCGATTGCACGGTGGCAATGGCGTTACCGGCGTAGATCGGACGCTTGAAGGTGTCGGCGCTTTCTACCGAGATGATTTCGGAGATTTGGTCGACGTCCAGCGCAGCGGCAACGCGCGGCAGGATGTTTTTGCCGTTGGACGTGGCGGCGGCCAGGATGTGGCTGTAAGCCTTGCCCAGCTCCGCCACCAGTGGCGCGACGTTTTCCGGCAGTTGATGCGCGTAGGCGGCGTTGTCAGCCGACAGCACTTTTGCCACGCCAGCGATTTTCGCAGCGGCTTCGGCAACGGCGCCAGCGCCCTGCCCGGCCACCAGAACGTGGACATCGCCACCGATTTTGACAGCGGCAGCAACGGTGTTCAGCGTGGCCGGAGCCAGCGCCTTGTTATCGTGTTCGGCGATTACCAAGATAGTCATATCAGATTACCTTCGCTTCGTTTTTCAGTTTCTCGACCAGTTCAGCCACCGACTTGACCTTGATGCCCGCGCTGCGTGCAGCCGGCGCTTCGACTTTCACGGTCTTGTTGGTGGAGGCGGTGGAAACGCCCAAAGCGTCAGGTGTCAGCACTTCAAGCGGCTTCTTCTTGGCTTTCATGATGTTTGGCAGGGACGCATAGCGCGGCTCGTTCAAACGCAGGTCGGTGGTGACGATGGCGGGCAGTTTCAAGGAAACCGTCTGCGCGCCGCCGTCGATTTCGCGGGTCACGGCAACACTGTCACCGCTGACTTCGACCTTGGACGCGAACGTGCCCTGGCCGTAGCCGCTCAATGCAGCGAGCATCTGGCCGGTCTGGTTGTTGTCGCTGTCGATAGCCTGTTTGCCGAGGATCACCAGCGATGGCTGTTCCTTGTCGACAACGGCCTTGAGCAGCTTGGCCACTGCCAGGGAGGTCAGGTCTTCGGTGGATTCGACGAGGATGGCGCGATCGGCACCCAGTGCCAGCGCGGTGCGCAGTTGTTCCTGGGCGGTGGTCGGGCCGATGGAGACGACGACGATCTCAGTCGCCACGCCTTTTTCTTTCAGGCGTACGGCTTCTTCTACGGCGATTTCGCAGAAAGGGTTCATCGACATCTTGACGTTGGCGAGGTCGACGCCGGAGTTGTCCGCTTTGACGCGAACCTTGACGTTATAGTCGACCACTCGTTTGACAGCTACAAGAACCTTCATGGATTCCTCGTTACTCTCCGGTGAAAAGAAAGTCGCCTAGGCGAACCTGGCGGTTGATGCTCATGGGCGCAAGGGCACCTCTAAAAACGCCGGCATGAACCACACATGACCTAGCACACGGGAGTGAAGACCGTTCGTCAGTGATGACCGACGAGTCATTCATTATCGCGGCGTGTAAACTGCGCGTCCGAACCACGCAATACGTCACTTTGTGCTGCCTTCGCCCTGTCTTTAGAGGTGCTCTTGAAACCAACAGTCAGCCTACGGCGAGCGCAAAACCGACCGTATCTTGACCGGAACGCCTATTCCGGTCAATACGGCAAAATGGTCAGTCATAAGCCGTACGTCAGTGATTTATCTGGGCTGCGGCAATTTCAAACGAACGTTTGTATTGGACCCTGAGAGTGGTGTAGATATAATGCGCCGCTTAAGAGAGAACCGCGTGTCATCCATTGTCGCTTTCGTCGCTTTTCGAAGGAAACAACGGATGCAACGCCAAACCTCCAATTAGAAAAAACTGTAGAGCCTTGAGTAGGAGATAGCCTGTGGAACGCGAATACATGGAATTCGACGTGGTCATCGTCGGTGCCGGCCCCGCTGGCCTGTCTGCCGCCTGCCGACTGAAACAGAAGGCCGCCGAAGCCGGTAAGGAAATCAGCGTCTGCGTGGTCGAAAAAGGCTCCGAGGTCGGTGCGCACATTCTCTCCGGCGCGGTGTTCGAACCCCGCGCCCTGAACGAACTGTTCCCGGACTGGAAAGAACTCGGCGCGCCGCTGAATACGCCCGTCAAACGCGATGACATTTATGTCCTGAAAAACGCCGAGACCGCGAGCAAAATCCCTGACTTCTTTGTGCCCAAGACCATGCACAACGAAGGCAACTATATTATTTCCCTGGGCAACCTGTGCCGCTGGCTGGCCCAGCAGGCCGAAAACCTGGGCGTGGAGATCTACCCGGGCTTCGCCGCCCAGGAAGCGCTGTTCGACGAGAACGGTGTCGTGCGCGGGATCATCACTGGCGACCTGGGTGTCGACCGTGAAGGCCACCCGAAGGAAGGCCTCTACACCCCAGGCATGGAACTGCGCGGAAAATACACCCTGTTCGCCGAAGGCTGCCGTGGCCACATCGGCAAGCAACTGATCAAGCGCTTCAACCTGGACAGCGAGGCCGACGCCCAGCACTACGGCATCGGCCTGAAGGAAATCTGGGAAATCGACCCGGCCAAACACCAACCAGGCCTGGTGGTGCACACCGCCGGCTGGCCGCTGGACATCATGGGCACCGAGAACACCGGCGGTTCGTTCCTTTATCACCTGGAAAACAACCAGGTGGTGGTCGGCCTGATCGTCGACCTGTCCTACAGCAACACCTACCTGTCGCCGTTCGATGAATTCCAGCGCCTTAAGCATCACCCGGTGCTCAAGCAGTATCTGGAAGGCGGCAAGCGCGTCAGCTACGGCGCTCGCGCCATCTGCAAGGGCGGCCTGAATTCGCTGCCGAAAATGGTCTTCAAGGGTGGTGCGCTGATCGGTTGCGACCTCGGCACCCTGAACTTCGCCAAGATCAAGGGCAGCCACACCGCGATGAAGTCCGGCATGCTCGCTGCCGATGCCGTGGCCGATGCTCTGTTCGCAGGTTCCGAAGGCGCGGACGAACTGACCACCTACGTCGACGCTTTCAAGGCCAGCTGGCTGTATGAAGAGCTGTTCGCCAGTCGCAACTTCGGTGCCGCGATCCATAAGTACGGCGCCATCATCGGGGGCGGCTTCAACTGGCTCGACCAGAACATCTTCGGCGGCAAGCTGCCGTTCACCCTGCATGACAACAAGCCCGACTATGCCTGTCTGAAACTGGCGGCCGATTGCAAGAAGATCGACTACCCGAAACCTGACGGCAAGATCAGCTTCGACAAGCTCAGCTCGGTGTTCATCTCCGGTACCAACCACGAAGAAGAACAGCCCTGCCACCTGAAGCTGACCGACCCGAGCATCCCGATCAGCAAGAACCTGCCGTTGTACGACGAACCGGCCCAACGCTACTGCCCGGCCGGCGTGTATGAAGTGGTCACCAAGGAAGACGGCGAGAAGCGCTTCCAGATCAACGCCCAGAACTGCGTTCACTGCAAGACCTGCGACATCAAGGACCCTGCACAGAACATCACCTGGGTTTCGCCGGAAGGCGCCGGTGGGCCGACTTACCCGAACATGTAAGCCGATTCGCTGAACATCAAGGCTCCCGCAATGGGGGCCTTTTTGTTGCCTGCAATTCAAGAGACACAACAGTCCGCATGTGGGAGCGAGCTTGCTCGCGATAGCGATTTATCATTCAACATCAACGTCGACTGATTTACCGCTATCGCGAGCAAGCTCGCTCCCACAGGGAACCTCGCGGGATCAGGCGGCGCGCTCTTCCCCGGGGTTGCGCTCGAAGTAGCGTTTGTACTCCCGGCTGAACTGCGACGAACTCTGATACCCCACTTGATGCGCGACCTGGGCCACGCCCAAGCCTTCGCTGAGCAGCAGTCGCTGAGCCTTGAGCAGACGCAAGCGCTTGAGGTACTGCACGGGCGACAACAACGTGCTGCGCTTGAAATGCTCATGGAAGGTCGAGGCGCTCATGTTCGCGCAACTGGCCAGCGTCTCGACGTTCAGCGGCTCGGTGAAGTGTGCATGCAGATGGCTCAGGGCCGCGGCAATCCGGGCGAACTGCCCTTGCTGCTCCACCAGCGCCCGCAGCACATCGGCCTGGGGCCCGCGCAAGGCGGCGAAGAGTAGTTCGCGCAACCGCGCCTGGCCCATGACCTGGCACTCCAGCGGGTCGTGCAAGCACTGCAACAGACGCTCGACGCATCCGCGCATGGCGCCATCGAGCACGGCACTGGTCATGGACTCCGGCGTCTGGGCCGCGAGGCTTCGCCCCGGCATCAACCCCATTGCCAGCACCAGCTCGCCCAACAGCACCCGATCGATCGCAACGGATATCCCGAGCAGCGGAGCATCGGGCATGGCATAGGTTTCGCACTCGAACGGCACCGGCAACGCCTGGATCAGGTAATGCCCAGCGCCGTACTCCAGCGTACGCGGCCCCAGGTACGCCAGTTTGCTGCCCTGGGCAATGATCACCAGGCTCGGCTCGTAGAGCTGCGGGCCACGGGCAATGTCCTGGCTGCACCGCAGCACTTGCACGCCAGGCAACCGTGTAGGAATAAAGCCGTCACGGGTCGCCAGGGGTTCGATCAGCGAAACCAGCGCCGCGTTGGCATCGAGATGACGGGTCAGAAACATGGGAAAAACTTCACGGAAAAAGGGATGGAAACATCATCGCAGGTCTAGCGTCACATAGAACCAATCCACGGCCAAGGTCGGAGGATTAGGCATGACACCCGTAGGAATCACCATCGCCGAATGCCGCCATGGCTACCAGAATAGATCGCCTCACCACTGTTCACTGCTTAGCGAGGTCCATTATGTACACCGCCATCGGATACGCCGCTCAATCGCCCACCGCCCCCCTCGCCCCCATGAAGTTCGAGCGGCGCAGCCCGCAGGCCGACGATGTGGCGATCGACATTCTTTACTGCGGCGTCTGCCACTCCGACATTCACCAGGCTCGCAACGAATGGGGCATCGCTGTCTACCCGCTGATGCCGGGCCATGAGATCGTCGGCAAGGTCACCGCCGTCGGCGCGGACGTCACGCGCTATAAGGTCGGCGACCTGGTGGGCGTTGGCTGCATGGTCGACTCCTGCCGCGAGTGCGAAGCTTGCCACGCCAACCTGGAACAATACTGTTTCGAAGGCATGACCCAGACCTACGCCAGCCCGGACCGTATCAGCGGCGGCCACACCATGGGCGGTTACTCCAACAGCATCGTGGTCAACGAGCACTTTGTGCTGCGTATCCCGCAAGGCCTCGACCCAGCCAGCGCCGCGCCGATTCTCTGTGCCGGCATCACCACCTACTCGCCCCTCAAGCATTACGGCGTGAAGGCCGGCGACAAGGTCGGCGTGCTGGGCATGGGCGGTCTCGGTCACATGGGCATCAAGTTCGCCAAGGCCATGGGCGCGGAGGTGACGCTGTTCACCCGCTCGGCCAGCAAGGCTGACGAGGCCCGTCGCCAGGGCGCCGACCATGTGATCGTGTCCACCGACGCCGAGCAGATGGCCGCTGCCGCAGGGCGCTTCAACTTCCTGCTGGACACCATTCCGGTGCAACACGACCTCAACCCCTACCTCAACACGTTGCATTTCGATGGTGTACACATCCTGGTGGGCCTGGTCGAGCCGATCGATCCACCGGTCCATGCGGCCAACTTGATCTTGGGTCGTCGCGTCCTGGCCGGCTCGTTGATCGGCGGTATCGCAGAAACCCAGGAAGTGCTGGATTTCTGCGCCGAACACAACATCAGCTGCGACATTGAAATGCTCGACATCCGCCAGATCAACGAGGCCTACAGCCGCATGATCGCCGGGGACGTGAAGTACCGCTTTGTCATCGACATGGCGACGCTCAAGGCCTGACCTTCGTCAAACCTTGGCACCCAGTTCCGCCGATAGCCGGGCTGTGACCCCTTTGACCAGGGGAATCAGCTCGGCCATTTTTTCCAGCGGCATATATGGCACGGTGCTAGCGATGCTGATGCCGGCAACGATGCGCTTGCCAGCGTCACGAATCGGCGCCGCCACGCAGCGAATCGACGGTTCGTTGTCTTCCAGGTCGAACGCATAGCCCCCCGCCACATACTCCACCATCCGTTGCTGGAACTGTTCCCAGGATTGCTCTTGGTGCTGGGGCCAGAACTGATTTTTCCCGCCGGCCGGAAGGCTGATTTCGTACAGCCGTTTCCATTGTTCCTGAGCGTCATCGAGCATCAGCGCCTTGCCAATCCCCGTGCGCGCCAACGGCATGCGATGGCCTACGCGCGAGCGCATTTCCGGGCCGTTACGCCCCGGATTCTTCAGCAGGTACAAGACCTCGTCGCCCTCACGAATCGCCAGGTGAACAGTATCCCCGGTCAGCGCCGACAGCTCGTCCAGGTACGGCCCCGCCAGACTGACCAGTGGCAATTCTTCCCGGGCCTGGAAACCCAGCTCGATCAGCTTCGGCCCCAGCAGGTAACCCACTTGCGGCACCACCCGCAGATAACGCTCGTCCACCAGGCAACTGGCCAGGCGATGGGTGGTGCTGCGGGTGGTACCGATCAGCCGAGCGATTTCCTTCAAGTCACGGGCGCCGCTGGCGACCGCCTGCACGACACCCAGGCCGCGCAGCAATGTCTGGGTGCCTGTAGGCGCTGCGTCCTTGGTGGTTTTTGGATCGTCTTGCTGCATAGCCGGCCTTCAACAGTGAGCGGGGGGAACGGGCGGCATTATGGTCGCCCGCCTCGTCGGACTACAACTCGATGCGCTCGACCTTCCCCACCAGCAGGATGTAGGACAGCGCGCCAGCCAACGCCAGAACAGAGATGTAGGTAATGGCCGGGGCAAACGAATCGCCGCTGGCGAGAAAGCCAATGACGATCGGCGTGGCGATGGCAGCCAGGTTACCGATGAAGTTGAACACCCCGCCCGTCAGCCCGAGCAACCGCGCCGGCGCCAGTGTGGAGACCAGTGACCAGGTGATCGACGCCAGGCCGTTGCCGAAGAACGCCAGGGCCAGGAAAGCGATCACCAGCGGTGTCGATTCAACAAAGTTGGCGCCGATGATCGCGGTGGAAATCAACAGGCCGCCAATGATCGGCAGCTTGCGGGCAAACCCCACCGTGGCGCCGCGACGGATCAGCCAGTCGGAGAAGAACCCGGAACACAACACGCCCACGAACGCCGCGAGAAATGGCAGCGACGCCAGCAGGCCAGACTTGATGAAGTCCATACCACGATATTTCACCAAGTAGGTCGGGAACCACGTCAGGAAAAACCACAGCGTGGAGTTGAGGCAGAACTGGCCCAGGTAAATGCCCCACAATTTTCGTTGGGTCAGGACAATACCCAGGTCGGTCCAGCTGAATTTTGCCTTGGCCTTCGCCGTATCGGCCTGGATATCCACCAGCCCGCCGCCTTCGCGGATCAGCTCGATTTCGGCGGCATTGGCGCCTTTGAAGTCCCGCGGCTCGCGATACACCGCGTACCAGATCACCGCCCAGAGAATGCCCACCGCGCCGGTGGCGACAAACACCATGTGCCAACCGAACGCGTGTTGCAGCCACGCCAGTACTGGCGTCAGGAAGGCCAACCCGACGAACTGCCCGGACGTGTAGAAACCGATGGCCGTAGCCCGCTCACGCTCTGGAAACCAGGTGGTGACCACGCGGCTGTTGATCGGGTATGCCGGCGCTTCCAAGGCACCGACCGCCATGCGCAGGACGAACAGCGCGATGAAACTGGCGGCGAAACCGAGCATCACCGTGGCCAGCGACCACAGCAGCAGCGCCACGCTGTACAGAATGCGTGGCGGTACCCGGTCCACCAGCCAGCCGCCGGGAATCTGCATGGCTGCGTAGGTCCAGCCGAATGCCGAGAAAATCAGCCCGACATGGATCGGATCAATGCCCAGTTCGCTGGTCAGCGCAGGGGCGGCAATCGAGAGGTTACTGCGGTCCAGGTAGTTGATCACCACGGTGATGAACAGCAGGACCATGATGAAAAAACGCTTGCGGCTGGGCGTCACCAACGACGCTTGCGCGCTCAGGGTGTGCGCTTGCATGTGAGGTGCCTCTTCTTATGTTTATTGAGGTCGAAACGAATGAGCAGTCCAGTCGACCCGTGGCGAGGGAGCTTGCTCCCGCTGGGCTGCGCAGCAGCCCCCTGGATGTATGGGCTGACATCTCTGCGACTGCTGCGCAGTCGAGCGGGAGCAAGCTCCCTCGCCACAGGGACAGTGGGTGTCTAGGCGATCACCACTCGGCAAAACTGCCATCGGCATGGCGCCAGATCGGGTTGCGCCAGCGGTGGCCGATGGCCGCGCGTTCGATGACGTATTCCTCGTTGATCTCAATGCCCAGGCCCGGGCCGTTAGGAATTTTCACGAAGCCTTTGTCGTAGTCGAACACCTGTGGATCCTTGATGTAATCCAGCAGGTCGTTGCTCTCGTTGTAATGGATGCCCAGGCTTTGCTCCTGGATGAACGCGTTGTAGCAGACCGCATCCAATTGCAGGCACGCCGCCAGGGCGATGGGCCCCAACGGGCAGTGCAGCGCCAGCGCCACGTCGTAGGCTTCGGCCATGTTGGCGATCTTGCGGGTTTCGGTGATGCCGCCGGCGTGGGATGCATCGGGCTGGATGATGTCCACGTAGCCTTCGCTGAGCACGCGCTTGAAATCCCAACGGGAAAACAACCGCTCACCGAGGGCAATCGGGGTACTGGTCAGCGGCGCCAGTTCCTTGAGCGCTTCGTAGTTTTCGCTGAGCACCGGCTCTTCGATGAACATCAGCTTGTAGGGATCGAGTTCCTTCATCAGCACCTTGGCCATCGGCTTGTGCACCCGGCCGTGGAAGTCCACGCCAATGCCGACGTTCGGCCCTACCGCGTCCCGCACCGCCGCCACGTTGGCCAGGGCGAGGTCGACTTTCTCAAAGGTGTCGAGAAACTGCAGCTCTTCGGTACCGTTCATCTTCACTGCGGTGAAGCCCCGCGCCACGGCCTCTTTCGCCGCCCGGGCGGTGTCCGCCGGCCGGTCGCCGCCGATCCACGAATACACGCGGATCTTGTCGCGCACCTGACCACCGAGCAAATCGCTGACCGACACGCCCAAGGCCTTGCCCTTGATATCCCACAGCGCCTGGTCGATGCCGGCCAGGGCGCTCATGTGAATGGCGCCCCCCCGGTAGAAACCGCCGCGATACAGCACGGTCCAGATATCTTCGATGTTGCGTGGGTCTTTACCGATCAGGTAGTCAGATAATTCTTCAACGGCAGCCGCCACCGTGTGGGCACGGCCTTCGACCACGGGCTCACCCCAACCGGTCACGCCCTCGTCGGTTTCGACCTTGAGGAAGCACCAGCGCGGCGGAACGATAAACGTGGTCAGTTTGGTGATTTTCATCTTGTTGTCTCTCTTGTCAGATGCAGCGCACGGGGCGCTGGATAAGTCTTCAGTTCAAGGCATTCCACGCGACCACGTAGGCCTTGGCGCGCACCGCCACCTCATCGGCCGTCATCCCTGGCTTGAACAGCCCGGAACCGAGGCCAAAACCCTTGACCCCAGCCTCGACGAACACCGCCATGTTGTCCGGCGTAATCCCGCCCACCGGCACCAGCACGGTCCCGGCCGGCAGCACTGCCAGCCAGGCCTTGACCACCGCCGGGCCCATTTGCTCAGCCGGGAACATCTTCAACACGTGGGCACCTTCGGCCAGTGCGGCAAAGGCTTCGGTGGGTGTGGCGACGCCTGGCGACAAATAGAGCCCTGCCGCTTTCGCCGCCCGCAGTACTTTCGGGTCGCTGTGGGGCATGACGATCACTTGGCCGCCGGCGGCTTTCACCTGCTCGACCTGTTCCGGCGTAAGCACCGTGCCGGCACCGATCAGGCAATCGGAGGGCAAGGTACTGCGCAGGATGCGAATACTTTCGTACGGCTCGGGGGAATTGAGCGGCACTTCGATAACACGAAATCCGGCGCTGTAGAGGACGTCGCCAATGGCGGCCGCCTCCTCGGGACGCAGACCGCGCAGGATTGCGATCAGCCCGTTGTGCGCCAGTGCTTGTGTGAGCATGTCAGACCTCCAGTCAGGTTTAACGCGATGCGGTGGAGTCGAGCAGTCCGGCCGCCACGGCCAGTTGCCACAAACCACGTTCGGTGGCCTGCTCGGCCAGGGTCACCCGGGCGAAACCGCAGGCGTCGAGGGCCCGTTGATAACGGGCACAGAGTTGGGAATTGCCGATCAACACCACCGTCGGCAGGTGGATGCTGTCGCGCCGCCGACGCTGTACCGTGGCCAGCGCCGTCAGCTCATGGCCAATCAACAGGCCAGAGAGGTAATCCGCCTGGGCGCTGGCCCCCAGTTCGCCCGTCAAGCCCAGGCTGCGGGCGCTGAACACGGTGGACAACGGGCCGATCTGGCCGTCCACCGACAGCGCCACCTGCACACCACGATCAAAGGCCTGACCGTCGAACGTCGCGCCGCGCTGCTGGGTGCGGCCGAGAATGCTGTGGTCGCTGAGCACGGCGAAGATCTCGCCGGTCATGAAGGTGTCGAAATGCACGATACAACCGTCGGCGACTTCCACCCATTTGGAATGACTACCGGGCAGGCCGATCAGCACCGCTTCGTTCGGCAGGCTATGCAAGGCGCCGAGCACCTGGGTCTCTTCACCGCGCATCACATTGGGCAACCGTGAACGCTGGATCACTCCCGGCACGATATGCACATCGACACCGCGAAGACTGCGTACGGTTTGTAGGGAGTGTCCGAGATTGGCGACGTTGGCGGGCGTGTCGCAGTAAGGCGCTTCGCGCCAGCCTTGAGCGCTACCGACCATGCCGCAGGCAATGACGGGCAGGCCTGGCTGCGCATCGAGCCAATCGCCGCAGGCCTCGTCGAAGGCCAGTTCGAAGCCGTCGATGCACACGCGACCGGCCAGGGTCCGCGGCCCGGAAGGCAACTGCATGATCCCCGAGGACAGCGAGCGCTGTTCGAGCACCTCGCCCCCGGCGGCGAGTTTGTAAGCCCGTAATGAGGTGGTCCCCCAATCGAGCGCAATCAATTGCGCCTGCATCCGTTTCACCTGTTCTGTTTTTTGGCAGTGAGTGAACGGACTATAAACCTGGGCGCGGCAAAATCTCAATATATAAATATCACTCCCACATAATGGGATACGAAGATCAACAAAAATCCAATCGCCATTCCTCCACGACCCTGCTACGTTTTCTGATCGGACCGCCTCAGCACTCAGGGAAACGTTATGGGACAACTGTTGAAAATCCTCGGCCGCACTTCCTCTATCAACGTCAGAAAAGTGTTGTGGACCTGCCAGGAACTGGAAATCGCCTACGAACGCGAAGACTGGGGCATAGGTTTTTCCTCGACCCATGATCCGGCATTCCTGGCACTCAACCCCAACGCCCAAGTGCCGGTGATCATTGATGAGAACGGTGTGCTCTGGGAATCAAACACGATCTGTCGTTATCTGGTGGGCAAGCACGGGCGCAGCGATCTGCTGCCGGTCGAGCCTGCTGCCCGGGCGCGGATCGAACAGTGGATGGATTGGCAGGCGACGGAACTCAACCCGTCCTGGGGCTACGCGTTCCACGCACTGGTGCGCAAGAATCCGGATTTCCAGGACCCGCAGCGCATTGCCGCCGGGATCAAAGGCTGGAACGAGAAGATGGGGTTGCTGGAACAACAGTTGAACCGCACCGGCGCCTATGTGGCCGGTGCAGATTTTTCCCTCGCCGATGTGCTCATCGGCCTGTCCGTGCACCGCTGGCGCCAGGCGCCCATGGAGCGTCCCGACTACCCAGCCGTGGCCGCCTACTGCAAACGCCTCGAACAACGGCCGGGGTTTGCCGAGTACGCATCCGCCGCGCACTCATGAACGGCTCAGTTGCCCTGGGCGAAATCCCGTAGCACCTTACCGTCCATTCGGTAGCGCACCCATTCTTCCTGGGGTTGCGCACCGAGGGATTTGTAGAACTCGATAGCCGGGGTGTTCCAGTCCAGCACGCTCCACTCGAAACGACCGCAATCATTGTCACAGGCCACTTTCGCCAGGTGGCGCAACAAGGTCTTGCCCGCCCCGCCGCCGCGTTGTTCCGGCGTGATGTACAAATCTTCGAGGTACAGGCAGTTGCTGCCCAGCCAAGTGGAGTAACTGAAGAAAAACACCGCGAAACCAATCGGCACGCCGTCACGCAGGCAGATCAGCCCATGGGCGGTCGCACCCTCGCTGAACAGGCTACGCTCGATGTCCGCCACACTGGCGATGACCTCGTGGCGGGCCTTTTCGTAATCGGCCAGCTCAGTGATGAAGGCAAGGATTTGAGGCGCATCGCTGGGTTGCGCAGGACGGATCTCGATCGACATGAACGGGCCTTGTAGCCAATTGAAAGCGCCATACTAAGCCGCCTGAGGGCGCTCGTCACACTTCAAGATAAATTTGAGGGGCCGGGCCCAAAACACCATTCGTCGCTCCCCAGGCACCAACCCAAATCCGGCGAGGCCAAAGATCAGGCAAGCATTCTGAAAAATGGAGGCGACACCATGATCACTTCAAGGCTGACTGCATTCACATTTGCCACGCTGCTGTCTTCAATCGCTTTCGCGGCTTCCACCTCCGGCACCGGACCAACCGACCCGGTGCAGGCACCCAATTCCCCCGCTACACAAGGCATGCCCAAGTTGAACACCGACGGTACCGGCGGCGGCCTGAACAATGGCCAGCCCGCCACTGGCAACGGCACCGATCCGCGTGTGCAAGGCAATGACATGGGGCGTCAGGGCGGCTTGAATACGCCGGACTCCAACACCCCTGACAACGCCGAGACCGGCGTGGGCTCGAAAACCACGACCGGTGGTTCGGGTTCCGAAGGCGGCGCCGCCAGCCAGTAGCCTCTGCTCAGACACTTGAGGAGGAAAATCCCATGCCTCGTGGAAGCAAAGACAAATACACCGCCGAGCAAAAGCGCAAGGCCGAACACATCGAAAAGAGTTACGAGAACAAAGGCCTGTCCGAGGACAAAGCCGAGGCACGCGCCTGGGCGACGGTCAACAAACAGTCCGGCGGCGGCGAACGTTCCGGCGGTTCAGGGAAGGCCAAACCGGCCGCGGAAAAGAAAACCGACCGCAAGGAATCAGCCCGACGTGCCGCCAAGACCCGCGAAGGCCATCCACGCACCAGCAAAGCCTCCCACGGGGCCCAGACGGTGGACAGCCTTATGAAGGAAGCCCGGGCGAAGAATATTTCCGGGCGATCGAAGATGCGTAAGCAAGAGCTGATCGAAGCCCTGCGCAAGGCGGGATGATCGTCGGCGTCAGGGAGGACGCCTTCGCGGGCAAGCCCGCTCCCACATGGGGTTTGCGGTGCGTGGCAGTGTAGTGCCGGACTCAAGAACTGTGGGAGCGAGCTTGCTCGCGATAGCGGTGGGTCAGCTTGCATCAATGCTGAATGTACCATCGCCTTCGCGGACAAGCCCGCTCCCGCATGGGGTTTGCGGTGCGTTGCAGTGTAGTGCCGGACTCAAGAACTGTGGGAGCGAGCTTGCTCGCGATAGCGGTGGGTCAGCTTGCATCAATGCTGAATGTACCATCGCCTTCGCGGGCAAGCCCGCTCCCACATTGCTGGGTCTGCACCAGGCCAAAAAGCCGGGCCTGCCCGCGAGGGACAGCCCGGCCGACGCAAGTCTCAGCGTTGTTTCAAACGGTCGATCACTACCGCCAGCAGCAGGATCGAGCCGCGGATGACGTACTGGTAGAAGGTGTCGATGTTCTTCAGGTTCATCGCGTTCTCGATGATCGCCAAAATCAGCACACCCGCAATGACGTGGCGAATCATGCCGATACCGCCGCTCAACGACACCCCACCCAGTACGCAGGCCGAGATCACGGTCAGCTCGAAGCCCTGGCCGATCATCGGCTGGCCCGAGGTCATGCGCGACGCCAGGATGACCCCGGCCAGGGCGCCGATCAAGCCATGCACGGCGAAGATGATGATCTTGGTGCGATCAACGTTCACCCCTGCCAACAGCGCCGCTTCCTGGTTGCCACCGATGGCCATGGTGTTGCGCCCGTAGGTGGTGTAGTTCAGCAGCCAGCCGAAAAACAGGAAGCAGACGATGGTAATCAGGATCGGCACCGGCACGCCGAACAGTTGACCGTTGCCGAACACGAAGAACGATTCCTGCGAGACACCCACCGCCTTGCCGTTGGCAAAGATGTAGGCCAGGCCACGGACGATCTGCATGGTCGCCAGTGTGGTAATCAACGCATTGACCCGCAGCTTGGCAATGACGATGCCGTTGATCAAGCCGACAATCAGCCCCATCGCCAGCGCCGCGCTGACGCCGAGGAACACGCTGTTGGTGTCGCGCATCACCACCGCCGCGACCACGCCGGCACAGGCAATCACCGAACCGACCGACAAGTCGAAGTGCCCGGACGCCAGGCAATACAACATGGTGCAGGCCGCGATGCCGGTGGTGGAAATCGCCAGGCCCAGGCCACGCATGTTCAGCGGCGACAGGAAGTTGTCGATCATCAAGGTGCAGAGCACGAAGATACCGATGGCCGCCAGCAGCATGACCCAGTCATCCAGGAAACGACGCAGGTCCAGGGGTTTGCGTGCCGTTGGCAGTGCATTGTTTTGAATGGTCATGATTTACCTCTCAGTTCGCCGCGTCGGCAACGCGTTGGCGCGGCAGCGCCAGTTGCAGCAGGTTGGATTCGTTGGCCTGGTCACGCGACAGCTCGCCGCGCATGGCCCCTTCGCAAAGCACCAGGATTCGGTCGGAAATACCCATCACTTCCATCAGGTCGCTGGACACCACAATCACCGCGATGCCGTCGGCCGCCAGGTTGTGGATAATCTGGTAGATCTCCGCCTTGGCGCCGATATCGATGCCACGGGTCGGCTCGTCCAGCAGCAGGACTTTCATCGGCATCGACAGCCAGCGACCGAGAATCGCCTTCTGCTGATTGCCGCCGGACAGGTACATGATTTTCTGGCTAGCCGCCGGGGTCTTCACCTTCAGCGACTTGATCTGCTTGTCGGCATTGCCCCGCTCCCAGTCGCCGCGCAGCAGGCAGCCGAGCGCGGAATGAGCCGGACGGGCACTGATGTTGATGTTCTCGCCCACGCTGCCCAGCGGAATGATGCCTTCCTTCTTGCGGTCTTCCGGGCAGAGCAGCACGCCAGCCGCGATGGCATCCCGGGGCGAACGCAGTTTCAATTCCTTGCCGTGCAGCACGAGACTTCCCTCGCTCTGGCGCTCCAGGCCACTGAGCAAGCGAAACAGCTCGGTACGACCGGCACCGACCAGCCCGAACAATCCAAGGATTTCACCCTTGTGCACCTGGAAGCTCACCGGTTCGCGCAAGCCCGGCCCCAGCAGGTCCTTCACCTGCAACGCCACATCGCCACGCTCCCGAGGACGGTAGTCATAGATGTCCTGGATATCGCGCCCCACCATGCACGTGACCAACTGATCGTGGGTCAGCTCGCTCATGTTTTCGAAGGTCCGGACATAACGACCGTCCTTGAACACCGTTACCGCATTACAGATACGGAACACTTCTTCCATGCGGTGGCTGACGTACAGCACCACTTTGCCCTCGTCTCGCAAGCGGGCGATGATCGCCATCAAACGGTCGATTTCACGGGCCGACAGACTACTGGTGGGTTCGTCGAAAGCAATGACGTGGGCGCCACGGGACAAGGCCTTGGCGATTTCCACCAATTGGCGCTGGCCGAGGGACAGGCGACCGACTTTTTCCTGCGGATCGATTTCGTCGGCCAGGCCTTTGAGCAGCGTCAGCGCCTGCTGGCGCAGCACGCCACGATTGACCAGGCCGAAACGCGCCGGCAAATGGCCGAGAAACAGGTTTTCAGCCACGGTCATTTCCGGCACCAGGTGCAGCTCCTGGTGAATCACCGCTACCCCGCTGGCGATGCTGTCGGCGGTGCCTTTGAAGGCCATCGTCTGTTCGCCGATCTGCAGGTCACCGCTGCTCGGGATATAGGCGCCACCGAGGATTTTCAGCAACGTGGACTTGCCCGCGCCGTTCTCGCCCATCAAGGCATGGACCTGCCCCGGATGAGCGACGAAACTGATATTGGCCAACGCCTGCACGCCGGGAAAGGACTTACCGATCCCGTTGAACCGCAAGCTGCCGCCAATGTTGTGTTGCCGTGTCGCTGTTTGCGCTTGCATAACCACCTCGAACTTACAGAGATCAAGCGGCCCCGCCATTCGGTGACCAGGGCCGCTTTTGAATCAACCGACCGTCAGTTCCACAGGCCGATCTTTTCCAGCTCCTGCTTGAAGTTCTCCCGGGTGATCAGCGTCACCTCGTCCATGGCGGTGTACTTCGGCGGTTCCTTGCCGGTGGTGATCCACTCGTACATCATCTCGGCGGTCTTGTAGCCTTCGATGTGCGGGCTTGGCAGCATCGAACCGAAGAAGCCGCTTTTCGGTTTCTTCAGCTCACCGATGGCGTCGGTGCCGTTGATGCCGATGCCGATCACGTTGTCGGCCTTGAACCCAGCTGCTTCGGTGGCGCGCACGCCGCCCAGCACGGTGTTGTCGTTCATGCCGCCGATGATCAGGTTCTTCGCGGCGCTTGGCAGCTTCACCAACGCCGAGTTGGTGGAGTCCATGCTGCCGGGTACGTCGAGGGTCTTGAGCGCCGAATAAAGGATATGGTCTTCCGGCATCCCGGCTTTCTTCAGGGCATCGACCGAACCGTCGGTGCGCTTCTTGCCGGTGTCCAGCTCGTTGAAGGTGTTGATCACCGCGTAGGTATCTTTCCACTCCCAGTTGCGTTTTTTCGCTTCAGCGGCCATGGCAGCGCCCTGCTTCTGGCCCACTTCGAACGCGGCCATGCCCAGGTACGGCACGTCTTCCATGAACTTGCCGCTGGCGTCGACGAAACGGTCGTCCACGGCAATGACCTTGAGATCGTTGAGCTTGGCCTTGGCCATGATGGCCGGGCCGAGGGACACATCCGGCGGGCAGATCACGAAGCCCTTGGCACCGTTGGCGGCCAGGCTGTCGATGGCCGAGAGGGTTTTCTCGCCGTCGGGCACGGCGATCTTGATCAATTCGAAGCCTTTGTCCTTGCTCGCCTTCTCGGCGAACGCCCATTCGGTCTGGAACCAAGGCTCCTCGGCCTGCTTGACCAGAAAACCGATTTTCACGGGATCAGCCGCCAGCAAGCTGCTGCTGAGGCTGACCGCGGTAACCGCCAAGGCGGCGCGACACAGGGAACGGATCCCACGACGATGATTCATAGTTGACTCCTTGTTTTTTTTATTGAAAGCCAAACGTCCAGGGTCTGCTCCACCGACGGTGGAAATGCGCAGGCTGGGCGGTTACATCAAGTTGCTACACAGCATAGGCCTAAATAGTCATATCGTATGATGATTGGATTACAGGCGAAGTTTCCCACTGCAATCCAGGAATATTCAGTCGTGGTACATGACCGAACGTCCTCCATCAATGGTGATGCATGAGGCATTGATAAACGGTGCTTCGTCACTGGCCAGGAACACGGCCGTCATTGCCACTTCGATCGGTTGCCCGACGCGCCGTGGCGGGTGCAGATCCAGCGCACGCTGGCGTTCGGCATGAGGATCGGCAAAGCCGTTCCAGTAGTCGACGTTCAGTTGGGTTTCGATATACCCCGGTGCAATGGCGTTGACGCGCACCCCTTTGGGCGCGTACTCGATGCCCAGGGCGCGGGTCAGGCCGAGCAGGCCGTGCTTGGCCACCGGGTAAGGGAAACAGCCGGGAATGATGTGGGACGAATGGACGGAGGCAATGTTGATGATGCTGCCCACGCCCTGCTCGAGCATCTGCGGCAATACCGCCTTACAGCCGTACCAGGCGCCATCCAGGTCGATGGCGAAGCAGCGACGCCAGTCTTCTTCGGTCATTTCCAGCGGATCACGGAAGACATTCACGCCCGCGCAGTTGACCAACACATCGATGCGGCCGTGCAGCTCGACAGCACGACGGGCCATGGCCTGCAAGTCCTGCTGCTTCGACACATCGGCCTGTAGTGCGTGCACATCGGCCCCGCGTTCACGCCAATGGGCGGCCACCGCCTCGACCTTCTCGGCCTGGATGTCACTGATCACCAACCGTGCCTGTTGCGAAGCGAACGCGGCGACGATCGCCTCGCCAATGCCCTGGGCAGCGCCGGTCAGCAGCACCACCTTGTTTTTCAGGCGCTCGCCCTTCGGCGGCTCAGGCACCGGCGGCAAGACAAGAGCCTCAGCCATGGATCAAGACCCCTGTTCGCAGGCACGACAAAAACCGGGCACCCAGGGATGGCCGGTCAAAAGGCGTGGCAAAAAACAGTGAGTCGCGTATGCCACCGGGGCGTACGGGGGAGGATCGTTGCATCACTTCACCTGTTTTGTTTTTTTAGTGTGAGTGCGTATTGCTGATGGAGCCGACTATAAACCCGACCGCCGAATAATCTCAATATATATATTTACATCCCATATTTTGGGATTCATCCCGCAAACCGAGTACAGGCCACGCCCGGTACGTCGACCCGCATCGACAGTACCGCGCCGTCCAGGGGATGACCCAAAGGACTCGCGGCACTGGTGATGTACAAGGTCTTGAGGTCTTCCCCCCCAAACACACAGCTGGTTGGGCGACTGACGGGTAACTCGATCACCCGGTCGACATGGCCATCCGGATGCAGCCGCAACAGGCAACTGCCGTCCCAGCGCGCGTTCCAGATATAACCCCGGGCATCCATCGCCGAACCGTCCGGCCCACCGCGCGGGTGGGGACCGAACCAGGCCTCGGCGGGTGCCAGGTGGCCTTCAGGGTAGATAAAGTGTCGATACAACGTGCCGTCGAGGCTTTCGCCGAAATACACCGTGGTGCCATCGGGGCTCCACAGCAAGGTGTTCGGGATGCCCAGTCCGCGCAACAACGGCATGACCCGGCCATCGCCTCCGACGCGAAACAGGCCCCCGGACCGTCGCTCGACCGGCAAGTCTTCGCCCGCTTCACCGATGTTGTTCTGCATGGTGCCGAGCCAGAGTTGGCCCAGGGCATCACAACGGGCTTCGTTGGGACGATTGCCGGGTTGCGGATCGGCCATGCACAGCAGGGTCAGGCGTGGTTCCAGGCCCGGCGAATCCAGGTCCAGCCGGTAGACACCACTGCTCAGCGTCACCAGTGCGTCGCCACTCTGCGTCGGGATGAACGCGGACACGTGCTCGGGCATCTGCCAGATCTGCACATTGGCGCCGATCAACCGCAGCGCCTGCTTGCCGGCGATATCGACCCAGTACAAGGCCTGGGTCGGCTCATCCCAGAACGGCCCCTCGCCCAATGTCGCCCGATGTTCCGTAACAGCCGTCCACTTCATTGAAACCTCCCGTTCCCAGTTTGCCCGGTGGCGTCTGTTCGACCGGCCATGACGTTAGGGTAAAAGCGCTTGATGGCCAGGTCAGCGTTATCGATCAGGGTCATGCAGGCCCAGACGCCCCGCGCCGCGTCACGGGCCTCGATGGCGTCGGCGATATCCTTGTGGATGGGCAATGTGCGGCGTAGTTCATCCGGATCGGCAGCCGACACCTCGAACGATACCGCCAACAGCGCGCCCAGGGCCGGGACCATTTGTTCGATGAATTGATTATGGCTGGCGGCGAGGATGCACTCGTGGAAAAACTGGTCGGCGCGGTTGTAATCGGCGCCGCTGTCCACGGCCCGCTCCAGCGCATGATAAGCCAGGCGGATTGCCTGCACCTGGTCGGCCGTGGCCCGCTCGCAGGCCCAACGCACCGCCATCGGCTCGATGGTACGGCGCAGGTCCAGCAGGTCATCGACGAAGTTTTCCGGCAGGCCGCTGCGTGACAGCCAGCCGACCACTTGTGGGTCGAACAGGTTCCAGCGCCGCACCGGCAACACTCGCGTGCCGACTTTCGGCCCGACTTCCAGCATGCCCTTGGCCACCAGGGTCTTGATCGCCTCGCGAATGACCGTGCGGCTGACGCCCAGTTGCTGGCCCAGGTCCGCCTCAACCTTGATGGTCTGCCCAGGCTTGACCTGGCCGGCGGCTATCCAGCCACCCAGCCAATCGACGGTCGATGCATGAAAACTGCTGGACATGAACACCCCAGGGCCACTCTTATTGGAGGCCCACGCTAATCATCATATGATTGGGTGTCAATTTGAATTTTACTTGGCCACTGTGGGAACGAGCTTGCTCGCGAAAGCGGTGGGTCAGTCAAGAAGATGCTGGATGTGCCGACGCCTTCGCGAGCAAGCCCGCTCCCACAGGGTTCAAGGCTCCAGGCCGATCGGGAAGAACACGCCGCCACTCCACACGCCCAGCCATCTCTGCCCATCGATCTCGCGACTGACCGCCAGCTCCACCAGTTGGTAGAACACATTGCGATGGATCAGCGCTTCGAGATTGCTGCGCACATGCACATAAGGCGCGGGTTCCTGGGTCTGGGGATCAATCACCACCCGCATCGGATGTTCGTCGCCGGCCTCAGTGGTTTCGTCGACATTCGTCGTGAAGCGCAATAACTGCCCTTCTCCCTCGCCTTCAACCTCAAGGGTCACGGCCACGAACGGCGTATCGTCGACCTTGATGCCGACTTTTTCCACAGGGGTAATCAGGAAGTAATCATCGCCGTCGCGGCGGATGATGGTGGAGAACAGCTTGACCATCGGCTTTCGCCCGATCGGCGTGCCCAGGTAATACCAGGTGCCGTCCCGGGCGATGCGCATGTCGATATCGCCGCAGAAGTCGGGGTTCCACAAGTGGACCGGCGGCAGCCCTTTGGTCTTGGGGATTTGCCCCAGCAAGTCATTGGCTTTTTGCGGTCCGCTCATGGTGACTCCTTGTATTTATTCGTCGCTCATCCCCAGCAGGCTGCGGGCATATTCACGCAACGGTGTAGCGATGAGGTCTTGTGGCTGCTTGTCGTGCAACGTCAGTAAACCGCCACGACTCTTGATACGAGCAGTATCAATCAAATACTGGGTGCTGGTCTCGATCAACATGATTTGAATCACGCTGGTGTCGACCCCCAGGCGATCCACGGCTTCTTCATCCTGCCACTCGTCGGTGTTGCCGATGCGGTTGTCGGCTTTGGCAAACCGGGTGTAGAGCAAGTAATGGGCACCGGCGGAACGGGCTTCGCCCATGGCCTGATCGAGTCCTTCGGGAGCCCGGGCGCGACGGACCATGGGGAAATACTCGATAAAGCCATTGAAGGCTTCCTCGGCCACCACATTGGGACGTGGATAGGCACTGCCTGGCGGAGCAAAGGCTCCCTGGGCGATGTAGATGAAGGAATCCGGCTGAATACGCAGATTGTTCACTCGACGGCTGTCGCTATGATCCAGCAGGCCGGCATCGCTCATGTGATAACGAACGCCCTCTCCCATGTCGCTGACATTCATGCAGCCACCAAGCGCCAAAACGGCCAGCAGCAAAACCAGGCTACGCATCCTACCCTCCAAAAACCGGTGTCGGAAAACCGGCGAATGGCCAGTGGATGCAGCTTTTGCGCCAGACCAGGAGATTGACTGGATTTTCAGCCTGGAATGCTGTTGTGGCGAGGGAGCTTGCTCCCGCTGGGCAGCGAAGCGGCCCCCGCTTGGCTTTGCAAAGGCTTACGACTGCTGCGCAGCCGAGCGGGAGCAAGCTCCCTCGCCACAAAGGCCGGTCAGCCGCCGATGATCTTCATGATGGTCGCACCGCCAGAGAACGCCACTTCCTGCTTATCCCCCAAGGCTTTTACCAGCAACCGCTGAAGCGCCGGCAATGCCTGATGCCGCGGTTTGTCCAGGAGATCACCGACAAAGTGACGATTGCTGGACGACAGGCAGCCATGCAACCACCCCGTAGAGGACAGCCGCAGCCGCGAGCAGGTACGGCAGAAAGGCACGCTTTCATTGGCGATCACGCCGAAATAGCCCTGTCCCGGGATCTCATAGCGCACCGCCGTGGCATCCACCGGGGCATCGGCCTGCAGGTATTCGTACTGATCGCCGATCAGACTCAACAACTGTTGGAGACTGACAAACTGCTGCAAAAATGCGTTGGAATCGCTGGCCAAGTGGCCCATGCGCATCAACTCGATAAAACGCAGTTCATAGCCGCGTTCCATGCAGTATTCGAGCAAGGGCATCACCTGATCCAGGTTTTGCCCGCGCAACGGCACCATGTTGACCTTGATCTTCAGGCCCGCCGCCCGGGCCTGATCCATACCGTCGAGCACCGTCGCCAAATCACCGCCGCGGGCGATGCTGCGAAACGCGTCGGGATCCAAGGTATCGAGGGAAACATTGATGCGGCGGATGCCGGCATCCACCAGCAAGGGCAGTTTTTTCGCCAGCAATTGACCGTTGGTGGTCAGGCTGATGTCTTCCAGCCCCATCTGCCCCACCGCCATCATGAAGCTTTCAAGCTTGGGGCTGACCAGGGGCTCGCCGCCGGTGATACGCAACCGCTCGATTCCAGCGGCCTCGATCAGATAGGCCACACCCCGCGCCATCGCCTCGGCCGACAGTTCATCCTGCGCAGCCACCAGCCGCTTGCCGTTGGGCACGCAGTAGGTACAAGCGTAATTGCAGGCGGAAGTCAGGCTGATCCGCAAATTGCGAAAGCGCCTGCCTTGACGGTCAACGATCATGGATCACTCCGGCGAAAGAAGAATCGGACTCCCGAAACTTGACCTAGAAATCAAGTATGCGCAAGGCCCAAGCCTGAGTATATTCCTGGGGCACTGCGCCATGTAAGCGGACATGGCGCAATAAGGCATCTGAATGTCAGCTGCTAGGAACGTCGGTATCGCGCTTGCGCTTGTTGCCCATGCGCACGCCAATGTCCATCAGGAACTGGAAGAAGCCTTCCTGGTCTTCCAGCACATTGCTCCAGAACGGCGAGTGATACAGCGCCACCGCGCCGTGCACCAACGCCCAGGCGGCGCAGTAATGGAAATAAGGCGGCACGTCTTCGAGCTTGCCTTCGCTGATCCGGCCCTTGATCAGTAGCGTGAGGCGTTCGAAGTTCGAGGCGCGGATCTTGTGCAGCTCCTCGACCATCTCCGGCACCTGGTTGCCCTTGACCACCTTCTCTTCCAGGCGATCGAACAAGCGGTAACGCTGCGGGTCGCGCATGCGGAACTCGAAGTAGGCCCGGGACAGGGCCTCCTTGTCCTTGTCCACGTCAGCCGAATGCAGCAGCTCGTTCAAATCGCGCTCGTAATCGAGCATCAGGCGCAGATAGATCTCTGCCTTGGATTTGAAATGTTTATAAATCGTGCCTTTGCCGATACCCACGGCATCCGCAATCATCTCGACGGTGACACTGTCTTCACCCTGATCGAGGAACAACTTGAGCGCGGTGTCGAGAATTTCCTGCTCGCGGCGACGAAACTCACGGACCTTACGGGGTTCTTTGTGCATAAGAAAAAGGTCTGAAGGGTCAAAATTCGAAGCCCGGTATTATGCCTAACTTACGTAAAAATGCACGGATCATCCGTTCTCGACCACAGTTCTTCCTAAAACCGTGCACGCCCGGAGCCGCTCTTTTCGCCCCGACACGCCGCCCCGGCGAGCTTTGGCGACAGTGAGAACTTATCCGAAGCGAGCGTATTCCAAATATGTTTAAAAACCGCCTCGGCCCGACTGGACGCGTTGGGATACTGATCAATACTTGAACTGTCAGCGCGACATCTCCCCCAAGTGACGCGCTGATAAAGGTACCAACGGACCGCGTGCCTTTGTTTTACTCCTAATGGTCTTAACCCGGATTCACCCCCCAGAACCCGGGTTTTTTTTGCATGAAATTCAGGCTTGCGCCGGACGAACGTGAGCCAGCGGAAACAATTGCTTAAAATTTTTCGTCGTCTGCTCAGCGAACCGCTCGTAGGACTCGCCGCGCAACATCGCCAGAAACTCCGCCACTTCTCGTACGTATTGCGGAAGGTTCGGCTTGCCACGATACGGAATCGGCGCCAGGTACGGTGAGTCGGTCTCCACCAGCAAGCGATCCGCCGGCACTTTACTGGCGACGTCGCGCAGGGCGTCAGCGTTGCGGAACGTGACAATTCCAGACAAGGAAATGTAGTAACCCATGTCCAGCGCAGCCTTGGCCATGTCCCAGTCTTCGGTGAAGCAATGCAGCACCCCGGCCTGGGGCAGCGCCGCGTCACGCAGCAAGGCCAGGGTGTCGGCCCGGGCGCCACGGGTGTGGATGATCACCGGTTTACCGGTCTGTTGCGCAGCCTCCAGGTGCAGTCGGAACGAGGCTTGCTGGACCTCGGCGGCTTCTGGTTCGTAGTGATAGTCCAGACCGGTCTCGCCAATGGCCACCACCCGCGGGTGGTCGAGCTCACGCAGCAGCCAGTCCAGGGCCGGCGCGGCATCGGGCTGCACATCCAGCGGATGGATACCGACCGAACAATCGACATCTTCATAGCGTTCAGCCAGCGCCTTGACATCAGCAGCGTTGTCGGCGCTGACACCAATGCACAGGAAGTGGCCGACGCCTCGTTGGCGGGCGGCGTCCAGTGCGGCATCCAGGGAGCCGTCATGGGCAGCAAGGTCGAGGCGGTCAAGGTGGCAATGGGAATCTACAAGCATAGAGGGCTGGGCTACATCGTATGGGTGGGACGGTCGGACTTCAGGGTTCCGGCCAAGTGGGTTTCGATCTGATTACGGGCCGAACTGTCGCCTTCATTGAACTGCACGCCTACGCCAGCGGCCCGATTGCCCTGAGCGCCTTTGGGGGTCATCCAGATCACCTTGCCGGCGACCGGGATCTTCTCCGGTTCATCCATCAGGCTCAACAGCATGAACACCTCGTCGCCCAAGCGATAATTCTTGTTTGTGGGAATGAACAGGCCACCATTTTTGATGAAGGGCATGTAGGCGGCGTAAAGCACCGACTTATCCTTGATGGTCAGGGACAGGATGCCGTTGCGTGGCCCGGGGCTGACAGATTCGTTCATGCTGATCTCCGCTGCGATTGAGCTGAGTCTAGGCCGTGTCTGTCAGTTTCGACCAGGCAAACTCGCCCACTGCACCAACAGAGCCTCGAGCAACAACACCCGATTGAGGTTTGCCTTACCCAGCACCTTCTGACGTTGGGCAAGAATCCAGTCCTGAATGTTCAAGATTTTGTCCTGGCTGCTTTTTTGCGCCAGGTATTGGATCACCTTGCGCATGTCCGCCAACCCCAGGCCGGCCTCGTCCTCGGTGAGCTGGTAGCGCAGGATCAGGCTCGACCAGTCGCAGAACCAGTCAAACAGCAATAGCAGCGGGATGGCATTCCAACCTTCAGCCAGTTGCGTGGGGGATTGCTGCTGCTTGAGCAGTTTTTTCACTCCGTCCACCACCAACGCCCGCTGCTCCAATACGCCCTGGGCCCGAAGACTGACGGCCGCCAAGGGCGAACCGGCGGCCAGGGTCAGCAATTCGACGCGTTCTTCATCGCTGCTGTCAGGCAAGGCCTGGGCCAGCCACTGCAGGCTCGCCGCCTCGCTTGGCAGCGGACAGGCCTGCTGTACGCAGCGGCTCTTGATCGTCGGCAGCAAGCGGCTCGGCTGGTGGCTGACCAGCAACAGCACGGTGTCGCCAGACGGTTCTTCGAGGCTCTTGAGCAAGGCGTTGGCGGCGTTGATGTTCATCGACTCGACCGGCTCGATCAACACCACTTTGCGCCCACCCATCTGCGCAGTCTGGACCACGAAACTGACCAGATCACGAACCTGATCGACCTTGATCGCCTTGTCCGCTTCCTCCGGTTCCAGCACATAGTTGTCGGGATGGCTGCCAGCCTTGAGCAGCAGGCAGGATTTGCACTCGCCGCAGGCGTTAGAGGCGCCCGGGTGCTGGCATAACAGGCTGGCCATCAGACGCTCAGCCAACGCCCGCTTGCCAATGCCCACCGGGCCGTGCAGCAAATAGGCATGGGCATGCTGGGCACGCCCGGCGAGCTGTTGCCAGAGGCCGTCCTGCCAGGGATAGGCTTCAGCCACGGGCACGCTCCAGCAAACGTGGCAGCAGGCCGTCCAAGGACTGCTGGACCTGCGTCAACGGTTGCGCGGCATCGATCAACAGGTAACGAGCCGGATCGGCCTTGGCGCGACTCAGGAAGGCATTGCGCACCGCGTTGAAAAAAACCTGGCCTTCCAGTTCAAAGCGATCCAGCCGGCCTCGCGCACTGGCGCGGGCCAAGCCGATTTCCACCGGCAGATCGAATACCAGGGTCAGGTCCGGCCGCAGGTCGCCCTGGACGAAGGTTTCCAGCGCGGCAATGCGCTCCAGGGACAAGCCTCGGCCGCCGCCCTGATAGGCGTAGGTCGAATCGGTAAAACGGTCGCAGAGCACCACCGCGCCACGGGCCAACGCCGGGCGAATCACCTCGGCCAAGTGCTGCGCCCGGGCAGCGAACACCAGCAACAGCTCGGTGTCGGGGTTCATGACTTCTTCGATCGGGGCCAACAACACCTCGCGAATCCGCTCGGCCAACGGCGTACCGCCGGGTTCACGGGTCAGCAGTACCTCGATGCCGGCAGCCCGCAGGCGTTCGGCCAGGTATTCGCGGTTGGTACTCTTGCCGGCGCCTTCGGGGCCTTCCAGCGTAATAAACAAGCCAGTCACGGGCGATCCTTAATCAAAGTCATTGCGGGCTCGGCGGCTCGCTGGCACTCGGTTCGGGGGCAGGTTGCTGTGCAGGTATCGGGGGCATGGCTTCGGGCGCGGTATCAGGCGAAGCGGCGGGAATCGGCACCTGCTCGTCCGGCGTGGCCGGGGTCGGGCTGGAGCGGTAATCGGCGCGGCGCTTGAGCTGGAATTCGCGCACCGCGTTGTTGTGCGACTCCAGATCATCGGAGAACACATGGCTGCCATCACCGCGGGCGACAAAGTAGAGGCTGTTGCCCTCCGCCGGGTTCAACGCGGCATGAATCGCCTCGCGCCCCACCATCGCAATCGGCGTCGGCGGCAGCCCCGGAATCAAATAGGTGTTGTACGGGTTTTCTTCTTTCAAATGGGCGCGAGTAAGTTTGCCGGTGTAGCGCTCGCCCAGGCCGTAGATCACCGTGGGGTCGGTTTGCAGCAGCATGCCCAAGCGCATGCGGCGCACGAATACGCCGGCAATCTGCCCGCGCTCCTGGGGCACGCCGGTTTCCTTTTCCACCAGGGACGCCATGATCAAGGCTTGATAAGGCTGGGTGTAAGGCACATCGGCGGCACGCTGTGCCCACTCCTTGGCAAGCACGTCTTCCAGCCGGTCATAGGCTTTTTTCAGCAGATCGGCATCCGACGTACCGCGCACAAAGCGATAGGTGTCCGGGAAGAACCGCCCTTCGGGAAATACCCCGGAATGGCCAAGACGTTCCATCACCTGGCTGTCGCTCAGCCCGGTGAGTGTCTTCTGGAGCTTTTCATCCTTGGCCAGCGCCGCACGAACCTGACGGAAATTCCAACCTTCCACCAGCGTCACGCTGTACTGCACCACTTCACCACGCTTCCAGACACCGATCAGGTTCTCCATCGTCATGCCCGGCACCATCCGATATTCACCGGAGTGCAACGGCTGGTCAGCGAGATTGAAGCGCCAATAGACCCGCAGCCAGAAAGCGTCCTTGATCAGGCCGTCGGATTCGAGGCGCTTGAGGGTACCAGTCGGGGTGGTACCGTTGGGTACGTCCAGCATTTCTTCCTGGGTGATGTTCAGCGGCTGTTGCAACGCCGAATGGATCTTCCAGGCCGAAGCGCCCAACAACAGCCCTGCCAGTACCAGTCCGGTTTCCAGCAGCAGCAAGAATTTACGTCTCACGAATCAAACATCCAATAGCGCGCGGGCAAGGGTCTGCAGTTTACGGGTGAGCGGCCCAACCGACCAGCGCATCGAACCACATGCCTGCACTGGCCACACGCCATAAACACTGTTGCAGACAAAGACTTCGTCAGCCTGGTGCAGCTGTTCGAGGCGAATGTCGGTGATTTGCGTGGCGATGCCTTGAGACTCGGCTTGAAACAATAACTCTGCGCGCATCACGCCGGCCACGCCGCAACGACTCAGATCCGCGGTGAACAATACGCCATCGCGCACCAGGAACAGGTTGCTGAAGACGCCTTCGATCACCCGCCCAGACGTGTCCAGCATCAAGCCTTCGGCGTATTGGGCATCGGTCCATTCGGCGCGCGCCAGCACTTGTTCCAGGCGATTGAGGTGCTTGAGGCCGGCGAGCAAGGGCTGCTCGGACAAGCGTACGGCGCAAGGAAACAGATGTACGCCTCGTTCGGCATGCGCAGCGGGATAAGCGGGCGGCGAGCTCCCTTGCAGGATCCTGCGCCCCTTTGCAGAGGGATCGGCGGCATAACCGCGCAAGCTGTCGCCACGCGTCACGATCAGCTTCAACACCCCTTCACTCAGGCGTTGCGCATAGGCGTTCAGCTCGATGCTCAACTCGGTCATGTCAACCTTGAGCGCCAATCGCTGGCAACCCAGCCCCAGGCGTTGCAGATGACGCTCCAGCAACATGGGCTTGCCATCGCGCACCGCGATGGTTTCGAACAGCCCGTCGCCGTAAGCCAGGCCGCGATCTTTCAGCGACAGAACGTCGGCCGGCTGACCGTCGACCCAGCTTTCCATCAACCAGCGAACCGGCGGAACACCAGCGAGCCGTTGGTCCCACCGAAACCGAAGGAGTTGGACAACACCACATCGATGTCCATGCTCCGGGCCGTGTGCGCTACGAAGTCCAGGTCGCAGCCTTCATCCGGTTCATCGAGGTTGATGGTCGGCGGCGCCACCTGGCTGTTGATCGCCAACACGCTGAAGATCGCCTCCACCGCACCGGCGGCGCCCAGCAGGTGACCGGTCATGGACTTGGTCGAGCTGACCGCCAGTTTATAAGCGTGCTCGCCAAACACCGTCTTGATCGCCTGGGCTTCAGCCAGGTCTCCAGCCGGGGTAGAAGTACCATGGGCGTTGATGTACTGCACCTGCTCGCCGTTGATTTTCGCGTCGCGCAAGGCATTGGCAATGCAACGAGCAGCGCCGGCGCCATCGGCCGGTGGCGACGTCATGTGGTACGCGTCGCCGCTGGTACCAAAGCCGATCAGTTCGGCATAGATGGTCGCGCCGCGGGCCTTGGCGTGCTCCAGCTCCTCGAGCACCAGCGCACCGGCACCGTCGGACAGCACGAAACCGTCGCGGCCCTTGTCCCACGGCCGGCTCGCGCGGGCTGGTTCGTCGTTGCGGGTCGACAGCGCACGGGACGCACCGAAACCACCCATGCCCAGGCCGCAAGCCGCCATTTCGGCGCCACCAGCAATCATCACGTCGGCTTCGTCGTACATGATGTTGCGCGCGGCCATGCCGATGCAGTGGGTACCGGTGGTGCACGCCGTGGCGATGGCGTAGTTAGGTCCCTGGGCACCCAGATGGATGGACAGGAAACCGGAAATCATATTGATGATCGAGCCCGGCACGAAGAACGGAGAAATCCGTCGCGGCCCCGATTCGTGCAGCGTGCGGCTGGTTTCTTCGATATTGGTCAAACCACCAATACCCGATCCCATGGCCACGCCGATGCGTTCACGGTTGGCGTCGGTGACTTCCAGACCGGCGTTACGCACCGCCTGGAAACCGGCTGCCAGGCCGTATTGAATGAACAGGTCAAGTTTGCGGGCTTCCTTGACCGACAGGTATTCCTCGACATTGAAACCCTTTACCGAGCCGCCAAAACGGGTGGAATAGGCAGAAAGGTCGGTGTGTTCGATCAGACCAATGCCACTGCGGCCAGCCAGAATGCCCTGCCAGCTGCTCGGCACATCCGTGCCCAGTGGCGACAACATACCCATACCGGTGACTACGACGCGTCTACGCGACACAGCACTCTCCTTTTTCTAATGACGACTTTGCATCAGGCCTAAAGAAAAAACCGCACGCCGTGATGGCAGTGCGGTTTTTCCATGACAGCTAGCGACGACTAAAAACAATTACGCCTGGTGGCTGGTAACGTAGTCGATAGCAGCTTGTACAGTAGTGATCTTCTCAGCTTCTTCGTCAGGGATTTCGGTCTCGAATTCCTCTTCCAGAGCCATCACCAGCTCAACGGTGTCAAGGGAGTCGGCACCCAGGTCCTCAACGAAGGAAGCGGTGTTCACAACTTCTTCTTCTTTGACGCCCAGTTGCTCGGCAACGATTTTCTTGACGCGCTCTTCGATGGTGCTCATACCTTGTTTTCACTCCTAATGGACAAATTCAGGCAGCTGGCCGGTGGGTAAGTGTATAGAAGAACTTTTCGGTTTTTCAACCGAAAGCTTCACTCCTCAGACCCCGCGGCCCGCCGTCTATAAATTGATTGCAGCTTTATAACGGATTTTAGACAGCTCGTATGACATTTTTTTGAAGCAATCCGTCACATTTAACTCATGTACATCCCGCCGTTTACCGGGATTGTAGCCCCAGTCACGTATGCCGCACCGTCCGACGCAAGAAAAGCGACCACAGACGCGATTTCTTGAGCTTGCCCCAGACGACCCAGCGGAATTTGTGTCAACAACGCTTCACGCTGTGCTTCTGGCAGTTCACGGGTCATGTCGGTGTCGATAAAACCCGGGGCTACCGAGTTTACCGTAATCGAGCGCGAACCCACTTCACGGGCCAGTGCACGGCTGAAACCTTCCAGACCGGCTTTTGCCGCAGCATAGTTTACTTGGCCTGCGTTGCCCATGGCACCCACAACCGAGCCGATACTGATAATTCGGCCCCAACGCGCCTTGGTCATGCCACGCAGAACGCCCTTGGACAGCCGGTAAAGGCTGTTCAGGTTAGTGTCGATCACATCGAACCATTCGTCATCTTTCATGCGCATCATCAGATTATCGCGGGTGATACCGGCATTATTGACCAGGATCGCCGGCGCGCCGAACTGCTCTTGGATGCTTGCCAACACCGCCGCGACGGATTCGTCGCTGGTGACATTCAGCTCAAGGCCGGTGCCTTGAATGTCGTTTTCCTTGAGGGTCGCGGCGATGCGCTCGGCGCCCGAAGCGGAAGTCGCGGTACCCACGACGATGGCGCCTTGGCGACCCAGTTCCAGGGCAATGGCCTGGCCGATGCCACGGCTTGCACCGGTCACCAGTGCAACTTTACCTTGCAGACTCATGCAAGCTTCTCCTGTTCAGGCCTGCGCTGCACGGGTGGCAGCGAAAGCATCTGGGGTATTGAGATTGGAAGTCGACACGCCTTCGGCGCAACGTTTGTTCAGACCGGCCAGCACTTTACCAGGGCCGCACTCGACCAATTCGGTCGCGCCCCTGGTCGCCAGGGCCTGCACCGATTCGACCCAGCGAACCGGCTTGTAGAGTTGTTCCAACAGATCGCGCTTGAGGGTCTCGAGATCCGGCGCCACGTTGGCGCTGACGTTCTGTACCACGGGAATCTGTGGCGCTTGCCAATCGATGGCGGCGATGGACTCGGCAAAACGCTCGGCAGCCGGGCGCATCAGCTCGCAGTGCGACGGCACGCTGACCGGCAGCGGCATCGCGCGCTTGGCGCCACGAGCCTTGCAACCTTCGATGGCGCGCTCGACAGCCGCCTTGGCACCGGCAATCACTACCTGGCCCGGCGAGTTGAAGTTCACCGCACTGACCACATCGCCTTGCGCTGCTTCGGCACAGGCGGCCAGTACATCGGCATCGTCCAGACCGAGGATCGCGGCCATGCCGCCCTGCCCGGCCGGAACGGCCTCCTGCATCAACTGGCCACGACGCTCCACCAGCTTCACCGCATCGCCCAGGCTCAGGCTGCCGGCCGCCACGAGGGCGCTGTATTCGCCCAGGCTATGCCCAGCAACGAACGCCGGACGCGCACCGCCTTCGGCCAACCATAGACGCCAGAGCGCAATAGAGGCGGTCAGGATGGCCGGTTGGGTTTTATCGGTTTGATTGAGCTGTTCTTCCGGCCCCTGCTGGGTCAGTGCCCACAGGTCGTAGCCGAGCGCATCGGAAGCTTCTTTGAATGTTTCGAGGACCAACGGGTATTGCGCGCCCAGCTCGGCCAGCATGCCGAGGGACTGCGAGCCCTGTCCTGGAAAGACGAATGCGAGGGAAGCAGACATGAAAACAAAGCCCCTAATGATCTTGTCGTCAAAAATTGACGCCCCGGGGGGGCGCTAGGAAACTGACAGTTGGATGGTGGGTTGAACCGACCGGTCACATTTAAGCATTGTCGGACGAAAACGCCTAAGTTAACAAATCTTCGAGGCGACCATGAAGGCGCTCAGGCAGGTTTTCCTGGATTTCAATCACCGCCCGGTTAATCGCGCTTTGAAACCCCAGCACGCCCGCCGAACCGTGGCTCTTGATCACAATCCCCTGCAATCCGAGGAAACTCGCACCGTTGTGCCGCGCCGGCGCCAGGTCCGCTTGCAACCGACGCATCAACGGCAGCGCCAGGGCCCCCACCACACGCGAGGCCAGGCTTTGCTTGAACAGGGTCTCGATGCGCTGGCCAATCATGGTCGCCAGGCCCTCGCTGGACTTGAGTAGAATATTGCCGACGAAGCCATCACACACCACCACATCCGCCTCGCCGCGGTACACGCCATCCCCCTCGACGAAGCCGATGTAGTTGATACCCCGCGCACGCTGCAGCAACGTGGCGGCCAGCTTGACCTGCTGGTTGCCCTTGATGTCTTCGGTGCCGATGTTCAGCAGCGCCACGCGAGGGCGCACGATGCCCAGGGTTTCAGCCGCCACCGAGCCCATCACCGCGAACTGCAACAGATGCTCGGCGCTGCAATCGACGTTGGCGCCCAGGTCGAGCAACTGGCAAAAACCCCGCTGGGTCGGAATCGCCGCGACCATCGCGGGTCGGTCGATCCCCGGCAACGTCTTGAGCACATAGCGCGACAACGCCATCAGCGCGCCGGTATTGCCCGCACTGACACACGCCTGAACCTTGCCGTCACGCAGCAGCTCGAGAGCCACCCGCATTGAGGCGTCAGGTTTGCCGCGCAAGGCCTGGGCCGGTTTTTCGTCCATGGTGATGACTTCGGACGCCGGCGCAATGGCCAGGCGCGAGCGATCCACAGCCGATTGGCCGCTGAGCATTTCTTCAAGAAGGGAGGGTTGACCGACAAGGGTCAGGTGCAGCGAGGGCGTAGCATTCAGACAAGCAAGACTGGCCTGAACAATGCTGCGGGGACCGAAGTCCCCGCCCATTGCGTCAATCGCGATGACTTGAGCAGACAAGGATTACTCGTCAGCGCCCTTGTCGATCACTTTGCGACCACGGTATACGCCTTCTGGCGATACGTGGTGACGCAGGTGAACTTCACCGGTGGTTTTTTCTACGGACAGGGTGCTAGCCTCGAGCGCGTCGTGCGAACGGCGCATGTCACGGGCAGAGCGGGATTTTTTGTTCTGCTGAACAGCCATAATTGATTAACTCCTAAACGTTTGGGTCACGCTTTAACTGCGCCAATACACTGAACGGGTTGGACCGCGTTACCTCGTCCTCGCTCGGTTCGGGCTCATCTGCTCCCGCCGGCTGCTGGCATTCTTCCGGATGATGAGCAGGCACAATGGGCAAGGCGAGCAGAAGCTCCTCCTCGATCAGTGACTGCAGATCCAATGGATCTTCGCCCAGTTCCAGCACGTCATAACCTTTCGGCAACGACTGGGTATTCGCACCCTCCTTCACCACGGCGTAACTGCATTCGCTGTGGATCGGCAGGGTGACCAGCTCAAGACAACGCTGGCAAACCATTTTGACTTCAGTGTCGATAAAGCTGTGGATTACCACAGATTTACGTTCATCTCGTTCAAAAACGAATTTGGCCTGGACCTTACCGACATCGTCGGAAAGCGGGTCGCAGAGTCTCTTCAAATCGGCCAGCAGCAGTTCACCTTGAAGGGTGGTGCCACGGTCAGCCAATTTGCGCGGGTCAACGTGAGGTGGAATCGGGTCATTCAACATAGGCGCAGCATTATAGGGATGCACCCGGCCATGTCAAAGGAAATTCAGCCCTGTCCGTTACTTGCGCGCCTCGCTAGAATTCGGCCCTGCCTTTTGGAGACACCCATGCTGCCTTTATTACTCGCCTCAAGCTCCGTCTATCGCCGGGAATTGCTCGCCCGCCTGAGGCTACCGTTCGTCTGCAGCTCCCCGGACATCGACGAAAGCCATCGCCCCGGCGAACCCGCCCTCGACCTGGTAAAACGCCTGGCCCGGGAAAAAGCCCTGACGCTGAAAGGCAGTCACCCGGCGCACCTGATCATCGGCTCGGACCAGGTGGCCGTGCTCGGCGAGCGCATCCTGGGCAAGCCTCATACCTTCGAGAATGCCCGCGAACAACTGCTGGCCGCCAGCGGCGCCAAGGTCACCTTCCTGACAGGCCTGGCGCTGCTCAACAGCCAGACCGGCACCTGCCAGGTCGATTGCGTTGCGTTTACCGTGAACATGCGCGCACTGGATCCAGAGCGCATTGAACGTTACCTGCGGGCCGAGCAGCCCTATGACTGCGCCGGCAGCTTCAAGGCCGAGGGGCTTGGCGTCAGCCTGTTCCAGAGCACCGAAGGCCCGGACGCCACCAGCCTGGTCGGGCTGCCGTTGATTCGTCTTGTGGATATGCTGCTGGCCGAGGGCGTGCAAATCCCCTGAAGCCTGGGCCTGCATACCTGTTGGCGAGGGAGCTTGCTCCCGCTCGGTTGCGAAGCGACCGTAACAAACGGGCCTGCTGCGCAGCCCAGCGGGAGCAAGCTCCCTCGCCACAGGGATCGGCGCGATATTTCAAAGCAGCGCTGGCAATCAGCGCAACGCCGGCCCCTGGAACCCCATCCACATCGCCAGATGCTCGGCGATGCTGGCCCCCAGTTTTTTCGAGAAGCGGTCAATCGGCGACTCTTCGATGGTGAAATCCACCAACTCCTTCTCGCCAATCACGTCCCGAGCCACCGAACTGGCGCTGCCCAAGCCGTCGATCAAGCCCAGCGGCAATGCCTGCTCCCCCGACCAGACCAACCCGGAGAACAACTCCGGATGCTCTTTGTCTTTCAGCCGCTCACCCCGGCCTTTCTTGACGCTGGCGATGAACTGCTTGTGGGTGGTATCGAGCACACCTTGCCAGAACACCGTTTCCTCAGGTTTTTTCGGCTGGAATGGATCAAGGAAGGATTTGTGTTCGCCAGCGGTGTAGACCCTGCGCTCCACTCCGAGCTTGTCCAGCGTCTCGACGAAGCCATAACCCGCGGCGGTCACACCAATGGAACCGACCAGGCTGGCCTTGTCGGCATAGATCTGATCTGCCGCACTGGCAATGTAATAGGCACCGGAGGCACCGAGATCAGAGATGACCGCGTAGAGCTTGATATCCGGATGCGCCGCACGCAAGCGAACGATTTCGTCATAGACGTAACCCGCCTGCACCGGACTGCCGCCCGGACTATTGATGCGCAGCACCACCCCTTTGACCTTCGAATCTTCGAACGCAGCCCGCAAGCTACCGATGATGTTGTCAGCGCTAGCGGTTTCCTTGTCGGCAATCATGCCCTCGATGTCGATGACAGCCGTATAGGCCGAACCACCTCCAGAAACCTTTTTCATATCAACGGCCTGGAAGATCATCGCCAAGCCGAAAAACAGATAGATGAAGACCAGGCACTTGAAGAAGATCCCCCAGCGGCGCGCACGACGCTGCTCTTCCACCCCAGCCAGCAGGGTCTTTTCCAGCAACTTCCAGCTTTTATCGTCACCGTTGTCAGCGCTCGCTTTGGCCGGTGCCTTCCATTCATCGGTCATACATGCATCCTCAACAGACTTTAATCGGCGCGCTGGCTCAGCCAGGCGTGCAATTCAGGAAAATGGTCGATTGCCAGCCGCGGCTCGAATGCCCGTAGCGCCTCGATGGATTGTGCGCCATAGCTGACAGCCACCGAGCCCATGCCGGCATTGCGGGCCATTTGCAGATCGAACGACGAATCCCCCACCATCAACGCCTGTTCCGGTCGCATCTCGCAATGAGCCAGTATCTGCTCAAGCATCAATGGATGCGGCTTGCTGGCGGTTTCATCCGCTGCACGGGTGATATCGAAGTAATCGTCCCAACCATGGGATTTCAAGACCCGATCCAGCCCACGACGGGCCTTGCCAGTCGCAACAGCCAAGTGATAACCCTCAGCGCGCAAGGCATCGAGGGTGTTGGCCACACCCTCGAACAACGGCGAAGGCTCAGCCTCCAGCGCGATGTAGTGATCGGCGTAATGCTGGCGAAAAACCACCAACTCATCATCGCCAATCTCCGGATACAGGCTGCGAATCGCTTCTGGCAGACCCAGGCCGATGATGCCCTTTACTGCAAAGTCATCACGCCGGGCAAAACCCGTACGATCCGACGCGACATGCATCGACTCCACGATACGACCGATGGAATTGGCCAGAGTGCCGTCCCAATCGAAGATCAGCAGTTTGTAATCAGGATGCACTCAACCGCTCCACGGTCTTGGCCCACATGTCATCCACCGGAGCCTGCAATTTCAACTCACCGCCATCGGGCAGCGGCACGGTGAGCATATAGGCATGGAGAAACAGGCGCTTGCCGCCCAGATCGCGGATTTCCTTGGTGAAATCGTCATCGCCGTATTTGCTGTCGCCGGCGATGCAATGCCCGGCATGCAGGGTATGGACACGGATCTGGTGAGTACGCCCCGTCACCGGCTTGGCCTCGACCAGGGTGGCGAAGTCGCCGAAGCGGCGTAGCACCTTGAAGATCGTCAGCGCCTCCTTGCCCTCCTCATTGACTTCCACCATGCGCTCGCCGGAACGCAGATTACTCTTGAGCAACGGCGCGCGGACTTGCTTGATGGACGTATCCCAACGCCCCCGCACCAGCGCCATGTAGCGCTTGTCGACGCCGTCGCCGCGCAGTTGCTCGTGCAAGTGGCGCAACATGCTGCGCTTCTTGGCGATCATCAGCAGGCCGGAGGTGTCGCGGTCCAGGCGATGGACCAGCTCCAATTCCTTGGCATCGGGACGCAACTGACGAAAGGCTTCGATTACGCCGAAATTGAGGCCGCTGCCGCCATGAACCGCAATGCCCGCGGGCTTGTTGATCACGATCAGGGCTTTGTCTTCAAAGACGATCGAAGCTTCCAGGCGCTGCAACAGACCTTGGGCCAGGGGCACAGGCTCATCGCGCTCGGGCACGCGAACCGGCGGCACGCGCACGATATCGCCGGCCTGGAGCTTGTATTCGGGCTTGATCCGGCCCTTGTTCACCCGCACTTCGCCTTTACGCAAAATGCGGTAAATCAAGGTCTTGGGCACGCCTTTGAGCCGGGCTAGCAGGAAATTATCGATTCGTTGGCCGGCATATTCCGGCGAGACCTCGAGCAGTTGAACGCCAGGGGTCGAAGGGGCAGTAGTTGTCATGGCGGCGATCATAACAATTTTTTATGGAATTGAAGCACTTAATCATTGCTGCTATAGTCGCGAACGCCGCCAAAAGTGGCTGGACAGCGGACTAACGGCCAAAAACCGGCCCTGACCAACGCAATTCACGAGGACGAGAGGCCGTCCTACGGGGCTTTCGCTACGTAACGGTAGAGTTTGCAGGTGTAACGAGCGCAGGTGACATGAGGCCTGAAATACGCGGCAAAGCAGAGTTTTGACTCGCTTTGCGCGCCATATTCACGGCCAGTTCACAAAGTGCAGTCAGCTACGAACGAACCCGAGCGAGAGCTTCGGAAACAACGCCTAAATTAGCCATGATGCGTGACCTCCCCTTCCGGAGCTCACGGTAAATGCCAACCCGCTGCGGATTCTGCGCGCGGCAGCACCCGATTATCAGGGATACGTGTAGGGTGGAGATGTACAACCGTCGGACTGTGTAGCACTAGGCTTATATTTAGACGCTTCATCTCGTCCACAGGCGCCGGTTGATTCCTCCTCCTGACTGAGTGCTTGAATAGCCAGCAAGCAGGACGCGTCCGTCGCGACTTCGCCATCATTGGGTCGAACTCGCTGGACACTGGAATGGCCCCGCCACTTCCATGACGCACCTGACACCGACCGTGAGAAGTCGTGTGTGCCGAACGCCGTTTCCGGCAGCCCGGAAACCGACGGTACTACATGAAAAGAATGCTGATTAACGCAACTCAACCCGAAGAGTTGCGTGTTGCACTGGTAGACGGCCAGCGCCTCTACGACCTGGATATCGAATCCGGTGCACGCGAGCAGAAGAAGGCCAACATCTATAAAGGCCGGATTACTCGCATCGAACCGAGCCTTGAGGCTGCCTTTGTCGATTTCGGCTCCGAGCGCCACGGCTTCCTGCCCCTCAAAGAAATCTCCCGCGAGTACTTCAAGAAAGCCCCTGAAGGCCGCGTCAACATCAAGGACGTCCTGAGCGAAGGCCAGGAAGTCATCGTCCAGGTCGAAAAAGAAGAACGTGGCAACAAGGGTGCAGCCCTGACCACCTTCATCAGCCTGGCCGGTCGTTACCTGGTCCTGATGCCGAACAACCCGCGTGCCGGCGGCATCTCCCGCCGCATCGAAGGCGAAGAGCGCAACGAACTGCGTGAAGCCCTGAACGGCCTGGTTGCACCGGCCGACATGGGCCTGATCGTTCGCACGGCCGGCCTTGGCCGCAGCAGCGAAGAAATGCAGTGGGACCTCGACTACCTGCTGCAACTGTGGACCGCCATCAAAGAAGCCTCGCTGGATCGCTCCGCGCCGTTCCTGATCTACCAGGAAAGCAACGTGATCATCCGCGCCATCCGCGATTACCTGCGCCAGGACATCGGCGAAGTGCTGATCGACAGCGTCGAAGCCCAGGACGAAGCCCTGACCTTCATTCGCCAGGTGATGCCGCAGTACGCCAGCAAGATCAAGCTCTACGAAGACAGCGTTCCGCTGTTCAACCGTTTCCAGATCGAAAGCCAGATCGAGACCGCCTTCCAGCGCGTCGTCGAACTGCCGTCCGGCGGCTCCATCGTCATCGATCCGACCGAAGCCCTGGTGTCCATCGACATCAACTCGGCGCGCGCCACCAAAGGCAGCGACATCGAAGAAACCGCCCTGCAGACCAACCTTGAAGCGGCCGAAGAAATCGCCCGTCAGTTGCGCCTGCGTGACATCGGCGGCCTGATCGTCATCGACTTCATCGACATGACCCCGGCCAAGAACCAGCGCGCCGTGGAAGAAAAAGTCCGCGAATGCCTGGAAGCCGACCGCGCTCGCGTACAGGTCGGCCGCATCTCGCGCTTCGGCCTGCTGGAAATGTCCCGTCAGCGCCTGCGTCCGTCCCTGGGCGAAAGCAGCGGCATCGTCTGCCCGCGTTGCAATGGCACCGGCATCATTCGTGACGTCGAGTCGTTGTCCCTGGCGATCCTGCGCCTGATCGAAGAAGAAGCCCTGAAAGACCGCACCGCCGAAGTTCGCGCGCAAGTGCCGATCCCGGTGGCCGCGTTCCTGCTCAACGAAAAACGCAACTCGATCACCAAGATCGAGCTGCGCACCCGGGCCCGTATCGTCATCCTGCCGAACGACCACCTCGAGACGCCGCACTTCGAAGTGCAGCGCCTGCGCGATGACAGCCCGGAAGCCCACACCAACCAGTCCAGCTACGAGATCGCCGCAGCCGCTGCCGAAGTGGAAGAAGTCCAGCCAGCTGCCGCCGCCACCCGCACCCTGGTTCGTCAGGAAGCAGCGGTCAAGACTGCCCCGGCCCGCGCCAACGCTCCGGTCCCGACCGAAGTGGCCGCTCCGGTTGCCGCCCCGGCCGCCGCACCAGAACCAAGCCTGTTCAAAGGCCTGGTGAAGTCCCTGGTCAGCCTGTTCGCCACCAAGGAAGAGCCTGCAGCGCCAGCCGTTGTCGCCAAGCCAGCCGCTACCGAGCGTCCTGCCCGCAACGAGGAGCGCCGCAACGGTCGCCAACAGACCCGCAACCGTAACGGTCGCCGCGATGAAGAGCGCAAGCCCCGCGAAGAACGTGCACCGCGTGAAGAACGCGCACCACGTGAGCCGCGTGAAGAACGCCAGCCTCGCGAAGCCCGTGAGGAAGCCCCAGCAGCCGTAGCCCGCGAAGAACGCGCACCGCGTCCGCCGCGTGAAGAGCGTCAACCACGCGCCCCTCGTGAAGATCGCAAGCCACGTGGCGAGCGTGAAGAACGTGTTCGCGAACTGCGCGAGCCTCTGGATGCCGCTCCGGCCGTTGCCGCCGCCACCACTGAAGAGCGTCCGGCCCGCCAACCTCGTGAAGAGCGCGCACCGCGTCCGCCACGTGAAGAGCGTCAGCCACGCGCTGAGCAGGCAGCCGCCGCTGCCAGCGAAGAAGAAGTGCTGAATACCGAAGAGCAACTGCTGGAAGATGGTCAGGACAACGCCGAAGGTGATCGTCCACGCCGCCGCTCCCGTGGTCAGCGTCGTCGCAGCAACCGTCGTGAGCGTCAGCGTGACGCCAATGGCAACGTGATCGAAGGTTCGGAAGAATCCGAATCCGCCGAGAACGCTGAAGCACCAAGCGCTGCGGACTTGGCTGCGGGCCTGGCCGTGACTGCGGCAGTTGCCAGCAGCAACATCAGCGCCCCTGCCGAAGCCGAGGCGAATGAGCAGGCGGAGCGTGCTACCGCTGCGGTGGAAAACGCGCCGGTTGAAGCCCCCGTGGTCGAAGCCACTACCCCGGTAGACGCCACCGCGTCGCCAGAAGTGGAACTCGCCCCGGCTCGCGAAACCCAGCCTGGAGCCGAAGCCGCCGTCGAGCCGGCACCGGTCATCGAGCAACCAATGGTTGCCGCTGAGCCTGTCGTCGAAGCGGCCTTCGAGACACCGGCCGAGGAAAAAGCACCGGAGCCTGCCCGTGAAGAGCAAACTGCGTTCAACTGGACCGCGGAGCCCGTCGCACCGGCGTCCGTTGTCGAGCCAGAGCCGACACCAGAACCGGTGAAAGCGGTCGAACCCGAAGTGGTCGAGCCGGCTCCAGTGGTCGAAGCCCCTGTGGTTGTCGAAGCACCGGTCCCGGTGGAAGAGCCTGCACCTGCCAGCGCCCTGACCGCGAACGGCCGTGCGCCGAACGATCCGCGCGAAGTGCGCCGTCGTAAGCGTGAAGCCGAGCGTCTGCAGAAGGAAGCCGAACAAGCTGCCGCTGCCGCCGCTCATGCGCCTGTTGCCGAGCCAACTCCAGTCGTGGAAGAAGTCGCCGAGGCAGCCCCTGCCCCGGTCGCCGAAACCCCGGTTGAGTCGGCTCCGACGTTCGACGAACCTCAGCACACTGCTGAAGAAATCGCGCCGCGTCACACTGAAGCCCTGGAAAAAGCGCACGAGCCTAAACCTCACGCCTGATTCCATCGCCCAATGAAAAGCCCCGCCTGGTAACCCCAGGCGGGGCTTTTTTATGCCTTCAGACTTATCCACAGCGGGACTGGGACCAGACACAAGACTTATGCCACTGAAAATCCAATGTGGGAGCGAGCTTGCTCGCGATAGCGCCGGGTCAGTTTGCATCAATGCTGAAGTCAGACCGCTTTCGCGAGCAAGCTCGCTCCCACAAGGTTCTGCGTCGGCTGCTATTTGAAGGCCAGCGCCTCAGGCACGTCTATATCCCAAGTGACGCCAGGATCGTCCACCGCCACCTCGACCACTTGTGCCCCGGCAAACAATGCCTTGGCACCGCGATCCCCGGTCAGAGCCATCAGTTTCGGGCCAAACGCACGGCCGAATCCCACCGGATGCCCGTATTCGCCAGAGAAGACCGGCACACTGATGCCATCCTCGCGAATCCCCGCCGCCACCTGCTCGATACTCGACGGCAGAATGAACGGCATATCACCCAGTACCATCAACCACCCAGCAAGGTCCGGGCAGGCCTGGACCCCGGCCGCGATGCTGTCCCCCAAACCGGGCGAGTCCAGCTCCACGAAATCGCAGCCGTAGGCTTGGGCCATGCGGATGACTTGCGGACGATCCCGGCTCGTCACCAAGACGCGCTTTTCCAGGGAGGCAGGCAAATTCACCAGCACCTGCTCGATCACCGAACGGACGGCACCGTCGCGCCCGGTGCAATCGGCCAGCAACTTATCCTTATCGGCACCTGCCACCTGACGGAAACGGCTGCCCGATCCGGCCGCGAGAATGATCACGCCTATCGATCCACTCATACGCCCTCCTCACCTTCGGCTTACAGCGGCTTTTTCTGACGCAGTTCTACGCCATTTTTGATCGCCACGATTTCGGCCAGCAGCGACAACGCGATTTCCGCGGGTGTGTGGCTGCCGATGTGCAGGCCGATCGGCCCATGCAGCCGCTCGATGGCCTGTGCTGACAAGCCTAGCTGAGCCAGGTTATCCCGGCGTTTTTGACTGTTAACCCGCGAACCCAAAGCGCCGACATAGAAGGCCTTGGAATCCAGGGCGGTCAGCAGCGCCATGTCATCCAGGCGTGGATCATGGGTCAGGGCCACAATGGCCGTGCGCTCGTCGGTCTCGATGCTCAGCACCGCTTCGTCGGGCATACCCGAGACGAAGCGGCCATGTTGCTCTTCCCAACCGTAGACAAACTCCTTGCGTGGATCACAGATCAGCACTTCGAAGTCCAGCAACCGGGCCATTTCCGCCACGTAACGCGACAGTTGTCCGGCGCCGATCAGCAAAAGCCGCCAACGCGGACCGTAGATGGCTCGCAGGACTTGTCCATCGAACAGCAAGGCGTCGGTTTTACTGGCCGGTGTCAGCACCACTTGACCGCTGGCGACCGTCAGCTCACGGGCGACAATCTCATGGGCTTCGCAGCGCTCCAGTAATTCAGCGACCCACTGAGGATCGCCGACCCGCTCTTCGGTCAAACGCAAGGTGCCGCCGCACGGCAGGCCGAAGCGCGCCGCCTCCTCACGGGTCACGCCGTAGGTGATCAGTTGCACCGGCGGGCCGTCCGCCGGAATGCGGCCGTCGTGCAACCGGGCGATCAAGTCATCCTCGACACAACCGCCCGACACCGAGCCAATCACCACGCCATCTTCACGCAAGGCCAGCATTGCCCCTGGCGGCCTCGGTGCAGTGCCCCAGGTCTGGACCACGGTGAACAACACCACCCGCTGCCCGGCGCGGCGCCATTGAAGCACGCTGCGCAGGACGTTCAGATCAACGCTGTCCATCAAGCTTTGGCCTGTTGCCAGCCTTGCAGCTGATAACGCACCGGCAGGTTACGAATGCGCTTGCCGGTGGCAGCGAAAATCGCGTTGCACAGCGCCGGCGCAATCGGCGGTACGCCCGGCTCGCCGACACCGCCCAGCGGCACCTCCCCCGGCGGAGTGACCAAATGCACCGCCACTTCCTTAGGCGCAAGGGACATGCGTGCCACTTCGTACATGTGGAAATTGTCCTGCTGCACCTTGCCGTCCTTGAAGCTGATTTCCCCCACCATGGCATTACCCAGGCCCATGACGCAGGCGCCTTCGAATTGCGAGCGGATGCGCTCAGGGTTGATCTGCGGGCCGCAGTCCACGGCGATGTCCGCCTTGTGCACGATCACCGTGCCATCGTCCTTGACCTCCACCTCGAGCACCGCCGCCACGTAGGTGACGAAGCTGTAGTGCACCGCCAGCCCCAGGCCACGGCCCTTGGGCAGTTCCCTGCCCCAACCGGCGGCCTTGGCGGCGGTTTCCAGCACCGTGCGGATCCGCGCCGTATCAATCGGGTAACGCTCGGGGGATTCGCCGTAGTTCCATTCTTCGCTCAAGGTACGCGGATCGATCTTACGGTCCGGTCCGAGCAATTTGAGCTGGTACTTCAGCGGATCCTGGCCGGCTTTGTGGGCCAGCTCATCAATGAAGCTCTGGATTGCGAAGCCGTGTGGAATGTTCGACACCGAGCGATACCAGCCCACCCGGGCATGAGCCACCGCTTCGGGGTTTTCCAGACGCAGGTTGGGAATGGCGTAGGCCATGTTGGTCACGCCCATGCCTATTTCGAACGGCGCCTCGTGAGTCATGCCCGGTGCAAACAGTGCGGTGATGCTCGGGGCTACGGTGCGGTGTAGCCAACCGGACGGCATACCGTCCTGGTTCAGGCCAGCCTTCAGGTATTCGGCCGATACGGTGTGGAAATACGAGTGATGAATGTCGTCCTCGCGGGTCCATTGCACCCGTACTGCCTGGCCGGGAAACTGCTTGGCGAGGACGGCCGCTTCGACGACAAAGTCAGGTTTTGACTTGCGTCCGAAACCGCCGCCCAGCAACGTGATGTTCACCGTGACCTTCTCGAAAGCAATACCCAGGCGTTCGGCGACACGTTCACGGGTCACTTGCGGCGCCTGGCTCGGCGCCCAAGCCTCGCATTGACCGTCCTTGAACCGGGCAACGGCGACCATCGGTTCCATAGGGGACTGGGACAGGTGCGGCAAGTAATACGACGCCTCCAACGTCGAATCAGCCTTGGCCAGCGCATCATCGAGATCACCGCTGCTGCGCACGACTTTCCCGGGCTTGAGGGCCGCCGCTTCCAGTTCCTTGCGATAGGCAATGGAGTCATAACCGGCATTCGGGCCGTCATCCCACTCGATTTTCAGCGCTTCGCGGCCCTTGATCGCCGCCCAGGTGTTTTTCGCCAGCACCGCCACACCGCCCAGGGGTTGGAACTCCGAGGGCAGCGGACGCCCTTCGATCTGCACCACCTTGACCACGCCCGGCACTTTCAGCGCCGCGCTGCTGTCCACGGTCTTGACCTTGCCGCCATAGACCGGCGGGCGGGCGATAACGGCGTAAAGCATGCCGTCGAAATGCACATCGGCACCGTATACGGCGCGGCCGTTGACGATATCTTCGCCATCGATGGCCCGGCTCGCTTCCTTGCCGATGTAGCGGAATTCAGAAGGCTGCTTGAGACGCAGGCTGTCGCGGGCCGGCACCGGCAAGGCACTGGCGGCGGCGGCCAACGCACCGTAGCCCAATTGGCGGCCGGAAGGCTGGTGCAGCACTGTGTGCAATTGCGCACGGCACTCACCCACCGGGACATTCCACTGCGCGGCGGCGGCCTGTTCCAGCATGGTCCGGGCAGCGGCACCGCAACGGCGCATCGGCTCGTACCAGTGACGCATGCTGCGCGAACCGTCGGTGTCCTGGTTGCCAAAACGCGCTTCATCGGCCGGCGCCTGCTTGACCAAGACCCTGGCCCAATCGGCGTCCAATTCATCGGCCACCACCATGCTCAGGCTGGTACGTACACCTTGGCCCATTTCCGAACGATTGCAGATGACCGTGACACTGCCATCGGCGGCGATGCTCACGTACACCTTCGGGTCGTCGACCGCACCATGGGGCATGCCCTCGGCGCCGTATTTCTTATCCTCGGCAAAAGCATCTGGCACGCCCCAACTGGCAGCCAGCACCAGCACACCGATGGCGCTTGCGCCTTTGAGGAAACCACGACGACTGAGATTACTCAGCACAAAATCATCGGGCAAACGGCTCATGCCTTGGCCTCCTTCAGGTGGGTGGAGGCCTGGCGAATCGCGGTCTTGATCCGGTTATAGGTGCCACAGCGGCAGAGGTTGCCGACCATGGCTTCTTCAATCTGCTCATCGCTCGGGTTGGGATTGGTCTTGAGCAAGGCGGTCGCGGACATGATCTGGCCGCCCTGGCAATAACCACATTGGGCCACTGCGCTATCGAGCCAGGCCTTCTGGACGACTTGCCCGACGGGGTCGGTATGCAGCGCGTCGATGGTGCTGATGTCCTGCCCTTTCACCGAGCCGATCGGCGTAATGCAGCTGCGCGCCGGGGCGCCGTCGATGTGGATGGTGCACGCGCCGCACAGGCCCATGCCGCAGCCGAACTTAGTGCCGTTGTAACCGGCCACATCCCGGATAGCCCACAGCAGCGGCATGTCCTCTGTCACATCCAGTTGATGATCTTTTCCATTGAGTTTCAGGGTAATCATGGGCACGCCCGCATAGTGATCGAGTTATGGGGTCGAGCAATCTGCCGTTTGGTTCACGGTTCGGTTGTCGCAGACTGGCTCAGGCTGATCGGGCTCTCTTATGCATACGCACGCAGGCGTCTGCACCGGGCCTTCAAGATGCCGATGGTGACATCGTTAGGGAGCTAAATTAACCCAGGATCAAGCAAAACGCCCTGCACAATCCTGCACAAATGATCGCGTGCAGGATGTGCAGGACGTTTTTTCAGAGGGTTGCGAAAGCGCGCTTCAGTACCGATTGGGTTCCATTTCCAGCTCGACCTGGAACCGTTCGGCGATGTCTTTCTGGATGCGCTGGGCCAGGTCCAACAGTTGCGGGCCAGTGGCATTGCCATAGTTGACCAGCACCAGCGCCTGCAACTTGTGCACCCCGGCGTCACCTTCGCGGAAGCCCTTCCAGCCGGCCCGTTCGATCAGCCAGCCGGCGGCGACTTTCATCTGCCCTTCGGGCTGTGGATAAGCCACCAAGTCCGGATACTGCACTTTGAGTTGCGCCACGTGCGAGGCCGGCACCAGCGGATTCTTGAAAAAACTGCCAGCGTTGCCCAACACGGCCGGGTCTGGAAGTTTTTCGCTGCGAATGCTGCAAATGGCCCGACTGACATCGGTAGGCGTCGCCTGCTCGATGCCCTGCTCGGTCAACCGTTGGCGGACCGGGCCGTACTCCAGATGCAGATGCGCGGCGCGACTGAGGGCAAAGCGCACCCGCAGGATCAGCCAGCGACCCGCCTGCTGCTTGAACAGGCTGTCGCGGTAGGTAAAACGGCATTCTTCGAGGGTGAAATCGCGCAGCCCGCCGGTCTGGCGATCCAGGGCGGTGAGGCCAGCGAAGACGTCCTTGATCTCGACCCCGTAGGCGCCGATATTTTGCATCGGCGCCGCCCCGACGGTACCGGGAATCAGGCTGAGGTTCTCCAACCCCGACCAACCCTGCGCCAACGTGTGCTGGACGAAAGGGTGCCACGGCTCCCCTGCTTCGGCTTCGATCACCACCCGTTCGCCGTCATCGCTGAGCAGGCGAACCCCTTTGCTCGCCATGCGCAGCACCAGCGCATCGATGTCGTCGGTCAGCAACAGGTTGCTGCCGCCGCCAATCACCAGCAGCGGCACCTCATGTCCAGCGGCATAGGCCAGCGCCTCGCGAACATCATCATCACTGTGGGCTTCGGCGAACAACCGAGCCTTCACGTCCACGCCAAAACTGTTGAAGGGCTTGAGGCTGACGCCGGCCTGTACCTGCAAGGTCATAAGCGCCCCTTCAATTCGATCACCAAGCGATCGGTGGCGAGTTCGATCAAGTCCAGCACTTGCTCGAAGCCCTGCTCGCCGTCGTAGTAAGGATCCGGCACGTCATCGAGTTCAGCCTCGTAGCGCCGCAGGAACAGGTCCAGTTCGGCCCTGCCGTTGGCCGGTTGCATGACCTTGAGGTGGCGCAGGTTGCTGCTGTCCATCGCCAGGATCAAGTCGTAGGCGGCGAAGTCGGCGCGGGTCACCTGCTGCGCACGCTGGGCCGACAAGTCGTAGCCTCGCTTCAAGGCCGCCGCCTGGCTGCGTTTGTCCGGGGCCTTGCCCACATGCCAGTCACCGGTGCCGGCGGAAGCGACTTCCACCTGCCCGGCCAGCCCGGCCTCGTGCAGCTTATGCCGCAAGATGCCTTCGGCGGTGGGCGAGCGGCAGATATTGCCGAGGCAGACGAACAGAACCCGCATCAGGCCTCCAGCAGGCGACGAACGCGCTCGAGGTCTTCAGCGGTATCGACGCCCGTTGGCGGGGCGATCAGCGCATCGGCGACATGAATTCGCACGCCATGCCACAGGGCACGCAGTTGCTCCAGGGATTCGGTGTTTTCCAGCCAGCACGGGCCCCATGCAACGAAGTCCTGGAGGAAACCGGCGCGGTAGGCATAGATGCCGATGTGGCGGCGGTACGGCACGCCTTGCGGCATCACGTCCTGGTTTTGCGCGAACGCATCCCGGGCCCAGGGCAATGTCGCGCGACTGAAGGTCAGCGCCAGGCCGTTGAGGTCGCTGACCACCTTGACCACGCTGGGATTGAAGAGGGTTTGCACATCCTTGATCGGCTCGGCCAGGGTGGCCATGCGCGCCTCGGTATGGGCCGCCAGGTTCGCCGCGACCTGATCGATCACGCTGGGCGGGATCAACGGTTCATCACCCTGCACATTGACCACGATGGCGTCAGGTGCCAGGCCGAGTTTCTCGGCGACCTCCGCCAAGCGATCAGTGCCGGAATTGTGATCCTCGCGGGTCAGGACTACCTCGGCGCCAAAGCCCTTGCAGGCCTCCATGATGCGCGCATCGTCCGTCGCCACCACCACACGCTGGGCGCTGCTTTTGCAGGCCTGTTCCCACACGTGCTGGATCATCGGCTTGCCAGCGATCAACAGCAGCGGTTTGCCGGGCAGGCGTGTCGAGGCGAAGCGCGAGGGAATGACGACGGTAAAGGCTGTGGTCATTTATCCAGGCGCTCATCGGTAGTCAGGGTACGGGCTTCGCTTTCGAGCATCACCGGGATGCCATCACGAATCGGATAGGCCAGGCCAGCGCCCTTACTGATCAGTTCGGTCTTGTCGGCGCTGAGCTTGAGCGGGCCTTTGCAGACTGGGCAGGCCAGAATGTCGAGCAATTTGGTGTCCATGGAACTCCCCTGGATAAAAGGTTTTAAGGCAAAAGCCGATCCGGCAACAGGCGCATCAACTGCGTATCGAACCAGTCCACGAAGGCCGGCGATGGCGCGGCGTCTACCGCCAGGTACCACCAGTCGGGTGCGGCGAAGGCACGGCATTTGACGGCGTCCTTTTCCGTCATGACCACGGGCAACGAAGGCGTGAAATTCAACGCCTGGGCGCTGTATTCGGCATGGTCGGCAAACCCGTGTGGTATTGGCCGCCAGTGTAGCGTTTCGAGGGTCTTGAAGAAACGCTGGGGATTGCCGATGCCAGCCACGGCGTGCAAGGCCTGGCCGGCTGGAAAATGATCAAGGGGCCGTCGTTCGCCGCTGGCCAGGTTCACCAGCTCGGTGGGGCGCAACTCGAAAGCGAAGCCGTCTTCTCGGTCGGCACTGGCGCCGTTGTACAGCACGGCGTCGACCGATTGCAGGCGCTCGACCGGCTCGCGCAACGGACCGGCGGGCAGGCAGCGTCGGTTGCCCAGGCCACGGGCGCTATCGATCAGCACCAGTTCAAGGTCCCGGGCCAGACGGTAATGCTGCATGCCGTCATCAGACAGGATCAGGTCCAGCGCCTCGGTTTCCAGCAGTGCCCGGACCGCACGGCTGCGATCAGGATCGATCATCAGCGGCACGCCGGTGCGCTGGACAATCAGCAGCGGCTCGTCGCCCGCGACGTCGGCGCCCTGCTCGGCCTCGACCCGCCATGGCAATTGCGGCGGCTTGGCGCCGTACCCCCGGCTGACCACACCGACCCGCAGGCCACTGCGCTGGCAGTGCTGGATCATCCACAGGATCAACGGCGTCTTGCCGGTGCCGCCGACCGTGATATTGCCGACTACGATCAGCGGCACGGGGGGCTGGTAGATCTCTCCCTCGCCGGCCAGGAATCGCTCCCGCTTGCCCACCACCACTCGCCGGTACAGCCATTCCAGTGGCCGCAACAACGTCAGGGCCGGATGACCTTCGTACCACGCGGCAAGCAAACGATCGGACATGGCCATCAGGGTGCAGGCGCCGCCTCGACGGTGGTCATGCGTAAATGGCTGAAACCGAGCTTGCCGGCGGCGTCCATGGCGGTGATGACCGATTGATGAGGGGTCTTGCCGTCGGCGCTGATGGACAGCGGCAGGGTGGTGTCGCCGCCGGACTCCTTCTGCAGGGCCTCGATCAGGCTCGCCAGGTCACTCTTGGGCAGCAGCTGGTTGTTCACCGAGAACGCGCCTTCGGCGCTGATGGTGATTTCCAGATTCTTCAGTTGCTGCTCTTCAGCCGGCGAGCCACTGACGGCTTGCGGCAATTCGACCTTGAGCTGGGTTTCACGGGTGAACGTGGTGGTCACGACAAAAAACAGCAGCAGGATGAACACCACGTCGATCAACGATGCGAGGTTGATCTCGATGTTTTCCCGAGGTTTGCGGCGGAATTTCACTGCTTGCCCCCGGCCAGGTCCACGTCACGATCACCTTGCACCACCTCCACCAACTTGATGGCTTCCTGCTCCATGCCCACCACCAGTTCGTCGACGCGGCGTTGCAGGAACCGATGGAAGAACACCGCAGGGATACCCACCATCAGGCCGGCAGCGGTGGTGATCAAGGCTTTGGAAATCCCCCCCGCCAGCACGGCGGCGTTGGTGGTCATGCCGGAGCCGGTGAACGCGCTGAAAATGTCGATCATGCCCAGCACCGTACCCAACAGGCCCAGCAGCGGGGACATGGCGGCGATGGTGCCCAGGGTGCTGATGTAGCGCTCCAGTTCATGGATGACCCGGGCGGCGGCCTCTTCGATGCACTCCTTCATGATCTCGCGACCATGCTTGGAGTTCGCCAGGCCTGCGGCCAGGACTTCGCCCAGGGGCGAACTGGCCCGCAGTTCCTTGAGCTTGTCCTTGTTCAGTTGTTTGTCCTTGATCCAGACCCAGACCTGCCCGAGCAAATGCTCTGGGGTCACGCGGCTGGCCCGCAGGGTCCACAGGCGTTCGGCAACGATGCCCAGTGCCGCGATGGAACTCAGAATGATCGGCAACATCATCCAGCCGCCGGATTTGACCAATTCCCACACAGTGACAGCCCCCTCGAAAAAGTGCGCCACTTTATCATACAGACACGTCTTGGAGGCCCGACCTGCCAATAAGTCCGTCGCGCAAGGTGACCTGCGTCAATGTCCGGCCTTTGGCCCCGCAGGCGGCGGACTGCGCCAATAGCGTCGTTGCCCGGCCTCGGTGAAAGGGGGTTCATGGGCGCCCAGTTGCAGACGAATGGCGCCTTGTTCGGCACTGTCATAAATCGCCATGCCCAGCCGTCGGTAGCGAGCGAGCACCCGGGGATGCGGATGACCAAACGCGTTGCCTTGTCCCCGGGAAATCAGCACCGAATGAGGTTTCAAGCGCGACAATAGCGCCATCGACGAGGAGCTGCGGCTGCCATGATGCGCAGCGGCCAACCATTGGATCGGTACCGCCAGGGGCCCGCCGAGCAAGGCGTGTTCGGCATGGGTATCAATGTCGCCGGTCAGCAGCAAGCGCTCGCCGCCAGCCTCGACCAGCAAGACACAGGACTTCTGGTTGCTTTCAAGAGCTGCGGACCATTGCCAGAGTTCGAACCTGACCCCGTCCCACTCCCAACGCTCGCCGCTGTCGCAGGCACCCGCCTGCAGTTCATCAGGTAGCGCGGCAGGATCTCCGCTGATCACACGCGTCGTTGACAGGCCGTTACGCACGGCACGGGCACCGCCAGCGTGGTCGGCGTCGGCATGGCTGAGCAGCATCAGGTCCAGGGCCTGTACCCCCAGTTTGCGCAAGGTGGGCAGCACCACACGCTCGCCCGCGTCAGCCTCACCAAAGCGCGGCCCGGCATCGTAGAGCAGGGTATGGCGACGGGTACGCACGAGCACCGCGAGCCCTTGGCCTACGTCCAGGTGCCAGATTTCGGCATGGCCTGGCGGCACGCTTTCTCGCGGCGGGAAAACCATCAACAGCAGCATCGGCCACCCCAGCACCCGCAGCGGCAGGCCCTTGGGCAACAGCTGCAAAAAGGCACCGAGGGCGGCGATGCCCCAGGCCCAGAACGGGACCGAAGCAGGCATCCACGCCGGCATTCGCCCGGCAACCCATGCCAGCCCCTTGAACAACAAATCGAGCAAGCCGCCCGCCATCCACAGCAGCCCCTCACCGATGAATGGCACCGGCAACAACGCCGTGCCGAGCAGCGCCGACGGCAACACCAACAGGCTGATCCAAGGCACTGCCAGCAAGTTCACCAGGGGTCCGCTCAGACTGACCGGCAAGCCCAATACCAACAGCAACGGACACAGACCGACCGCCACCAGCCATTGGGCACGGGTCCAGGTCTGCCACCAGCGCCAGGGGCCCAGGCGACCGCCAAAGGTGAATATCAATATCGCCACTGCCGTAAACGACAGCCAGAACCCTGGCCGCAGGCTAGCCAGCGGATCGAACAGCAGCACGCCATTAAAGGCCAGCAGCCAGGCCCACCAAGGATCCGGATGTTTGAAGCGCCAGCGCCACAGCAGCACCAGCCCGATCATCGCGCAGGCCCGCCGCACCGGCACCTCAAAGCCGGCGAGCAAGCCATAGCCCAGGGCCGCGCTGAAGGCCAGCGCGCAGGCCCAAGGCAACCACGGCAAACGCGCCGGCCACACGCCATAGCGTGCTGCACCGGCCACAAGCAGGTACACCAGGCCGGCGAGCAGGCCGATGTGCTGCCCGGAAATCACCAGTAAATGGACGGTGCCTGTGTCTTGCAGCACTTGCCAGTCATCGCGGCTCAATCCGCTGCCGTCGCCAAGCACCAAGGCCGCCAACGCACCGGAACGACCCTGGGCATCGACCTGGGCCAGCGCCTGTCGCACGCCGTCACGCCACGCGCCCTGCGCCGGCAGGAGACGACGGCCGTCCTTCACCGTGCCAGTCGCCCCGATGCCTCGACTCAACAGCCAGGCTTCATAGTCGAAACCGTGTGGGTTCAGCAGCCCGGCGGGCCGTTTGAGTTTCACTGCCAATCGCCATCGCTCGCCGCTGCTGACGGGTGGACCACCAAACCAGGCCAGGCGCATCGAGGTCGGCAGCCGGGTACGACGTGACTGGGCATCGGCCAGTTCGAAACGCACCACGCCGTCGCTGTACTGCGGCAAGCCGACGACGCGCCCTTCGACCCAGCGGGTTTCTCCCTCCAGCGTGACGGGTAATCGGTCGTCCAGCGCAAACTGCGCCGACAGGCAGGCCCAGGCCAACCCGAACAGGAAAAAACCCAGCGGATAGGTTCGAAACGGCAAAACCATCAGCGCGAACACCGGCATGACCGCAATCAGCCACAGCGGCGGCAGTGCCGGTAAAAAAACCGGGGCCAACAGCCCCAGTGCAAGCGCGACTAATCCTGTGCGCATAACCCCGTCCTTGAGAGTCCCCTCTTCAGGCATAGCCGGTCAGGGGCACCGCGGGCGTTATCAATTGTCACAAAGTCTGAATCTGCCAGCCGTAGAATCCGGACATACTTGCGGCTTTATTGCTTTGAACCGACCGAGAAGCCTTATGCCCCGGCGCCTATTCAAACGTTACATGCCTGACCCAGAGAGCATTCGGGAACACAAATCCTTACGCTTTCTCGGCACCCTTTTGCACGATCCCAACCTTTGGCACCTCAATCGGCATTCCGTGGCACGGGCGATGGCTGTCGGCCTGTTTGCCGCTTTCCTGCCGATCCCTTTGCAGATGTTGCTGGCCGCGGCGCTGGCTATCACGGTGCGCGGCAATATACCGATCGCGGTGAGCCTGGTCTGGCTGACCAATCCGATCACGATGCCGGCGGTATTTTTCTGCACCTATCAGACCGGCGCCTGGCTGATGGATGTGCCGCCCCGCACGTTGCCTGAGGAACTGACTTGGGAATGGATCAGCGGCCAGTTGGCCACTTTGTGGCAACCGTTTCTGTTGGGTTCAGTGGTGACCGGCCTGGTACTTGGTGCCCTCGCCTACTTCGTCACCATGAGCTATTGGCGTTGGTGGGTGACTCGGCAGTGGAAGCGGCGCAAGAAAAGTCGGATGTGAGGGGTTTTGTGTGTATATCCGTTGCTGTGGTAACGGCTACTGGCGGTTCCGCTCTTACAGCGGCTCACTTTTGAGAAGCCTGCGCGGCCCGGCGAAAAGTAAGCAAAACGCTCTTGCCCCACCACTCGGTGCCTCGCTAGGGCTCGGCATGCCTGAACGAAGGCATTGCTCCGTGGGCCGCCGCGAAGGGCCATCCATGGCCCAGCGCGGCTAACCCGGCATCCATGCCGGGTTGCCCACTGCGCAATACCTTCGTTCAGCCAGCGTGGTTAATGGGGCGCCCCAGATCAAAAGCTAAAGCGAGGCGGCCTTATAGCCGACCTGATTTGGGATGAACGCGTTCCACCTGTGGGAGCGGGCTTGCTCGCGAAAGCGGAGGGTCAGTTTGTGGTGATGTTGGCTGTGCTGACGTCATCGCGAGCAAGCTCGCTCCCACAGTTTTTTTGTGTCGTGTGCAGATGCTGTGAACACCCACAACTCCATGTGGGAGCGAGCTTGCTCGCGATAGCGATGGATCAGCCACACAGATGCTGGATATAACCCCCGCTCGTGCTTTGCTTTAGATCTTGATCTTGATCTCGACGCCCCATTAACCACGCTGGCCGAACGCAGGCATTGCGCAGTGGGCACCTCGGCATGGATGCCGAGGTAGCCGCGCTGGGCCATGGATGGCCCTTCGCGGCGGCCCACGGAGCAATGCCTGCGTTCGGGCATGCCGAGCCCTAGCGAGGCACCGAGTGGTGGGGCAAAGCGCTTTTGGTTACTTTTGGCTGGTCCGGCTCCCGGCTCTTCCAAAAGTGACCCGCCGTAAGGGCGGAACCGCCAGTAGCCGTTACCGCAGCAACGGATATACACACGGTCACCACTCGCTTAAGTCCGCATCCCCCGCCCACTCACCAACAACCGCGCACACCCCACATAAAGCACCAAAGTCGCCACCACCATGAAGGTAATCGCAATACTGATCCTGATGTCCGAAACCCCAAGAATGCCGTAGCGGAAAGCGTTAACCATGTGCAGCACCGGATTAGCCAGCGACACAGTCTGCCAAAACGGCGGCAGCAGCGAGATCGAGTAGAACACCCCCCCCAGATAGGTCAGCGGCGTCAGCACGAACGTCGGAATAATGGAGATGTCATCGAAGTTGCGCGCAAACACAGCATTGATGAACCCCAGCAGCGAAAAGATCGTCGCCGTGAGCACCACCACCAATATCGTCACCCCCAGGTGATGCACCTGCAAATCGGTGAAGAACAGCGACAGCAAGGTCACGATCAAGCCCACCGCCAAACCGCGCAATACGCCACCCAGGGCGTAGCCGACCAGGATGGTATGGGGCGAAACTGGCGAGACCATCAGCTCTTCGATCGAACGCTGAAACTTGGCGCCGAAGAAACTCGACACCACGTTGCCGTAGGCATTGGTGATCACCGACATCATGATCAGCCCCGGCACGATGTAGTCCATGTACGTGAAGCCACCCATGTCGCCGATCTGCCGGCCGATCAGGTTGCCGAAGATCACGAAGTACAAAACCATGGTGATGGCCGGCGGCAGCAGGGTCTGTGGCCAGATCCGCATGAAGCGCCGAACTTCACGGTAAACGATGGTATTGAGGGCGATGAGGTTGGGGCGCAGTTCGGAACTCATACAGCCACCTTCGCCAGATTTTTCTCCACCAGGGACACGAACAACTCCTCAAGGCGATTGGTTTTGTTGCGCAGGCTCAGCACGTCGATGTTTTGCAGCGCCAACTGGCTGAACAATCCGGTAATGCCGACGGCTTTATCCACTTGGACTTCCAGGGTGTGGTTGTCCACCAGCCGGGCCGGATAACCGATGAGCTGCGGCGCAACCTGCAGATCGTTTTTCAGGTCCAGCAGAAAGGTTTCCACATGCAGTTGGCTGAGCAACTGTCGCATGCTGGTGTTCTCGACGATGGTGCCATGGTCGATGATGCCGATGTTGCGGCACAGCTGCTCGGCCTCTTCCAGGTAATGCGTGGTGAGGATGATGGTGATGCCTTTCTGGTTCAGCTCGGTCAGGAAGGTCCACATCGAACGGCGTAGCTCGATGTCCACACCCGCGGTCGGTTCGTCGAGGATCAACAGACGCGGCTCGTGCACCAGTGCGCGGGCAATCATCAATCGGCGCTTCATGCCGCCGGACAAGGAACGGGACGGCACGTCACGCTTGTCCCACAACCCCAACTGAGTCAGGTACTGCTCGGCGCGCTCCTTGGCGATCTTCGGCGGGATGCCGTAGTAACCGGCCTGGGTCACGACGATGTCGAAGGTTTTCTCGAACTGGTTGAAGTTGAACTCCTGGGGCACCACGCCGATGCAGCGCTTGAGCGCGGCGGGTTCGCGGTCCAGGTCATGGCCGAAGATATTCACCGTACCGCTGGTTTTGTTCACCAGGGTGGAAAGAATACCGATGGTGGTGGATTTGCCGGCGCCGTTGGGGCCGAGCAAGGCGAAGAAGTCACCTTCGGCGACGTCCAGATCGATACCACTCAGGGCCTGGAAACCGTTGCCGTAGGTTTTGGTTAACTGCCGGATGGACAGAGCGGAACTCATATCGGATTTACGCACCAAGAAGGGAAGAAAGAATGAAATAAGGGCGGGCGGCGAGTAATGCAACCACGGCGCATGAAGGTAATGGTGCGTGGCGTCGCCGCACAAGTACAGTCACGCGTGTCGATAGTAAGTATTAAGTCAACGCGGTCATGACGGCCTTACGGTAAGCCGGGCGCTGTTGCAACCGCGCGTACCAGGCCTGCACGTAAGGCAACGCAGCCCGCTCGATAGGCATCTCTAACCAGGCATAAATGAAACTGCCCAAGGGGATGTCGCCCATGCCGATTTCATCGCCCGAAAGGTAGGGCTGTTCGCTCAAGGTCTGCTCCACCATCGCCAGCAAGTGCTCGCACTCTTTGATCGCCGCCTTGATGGCCACCCAGTCCTGCTGCTCGGCCGGAGTGCGCAAGACGCCCCAGAATACGGTGCGAAACGGTCCGGCAAAACTGGACGTGGTCCAGTCCATCCATTTTTCAGCCTTGGCCCGTGCCTGTACGTCAGCGGGATACCACGGCGAACCCGCTGCATGGCGGGCGGCCAGGTAACGCACGATGGTGTTGGACTCCCAAAGCACGAAGCCGTCGTCTTCGATCATTGGCACGCGGCCGTTGGGATTTTTCGCACGGTATTCGGGGGTGTCCACCACGCCGAATGCCCCACCGGCGTCGATGGCCTCGTAGGCCAGCCCCAGCTCTTCGGCGCACCAGAGCGCCTTGCGCACATTCGATGAATTTTTCCGGCCCCAGATCTTCAGCATCATGGCTTCCTCGATGGATAAATGCCGCAGCAGCATACGCCGGATCAGTGTGGCGAGGGAGCTTGCTCCCGCTGGGCTGCGCAGCGGCCCCAGCTTTATGCGGTTGCTGCGCAACCGAGCGGGAGCAAGCTCCCTCGCCACAGGACATCGGTTCGCAAATTGCTGAGTCTATCCACAGCCCTTACCCAGTGATAACGACATTTCAGCCAAACAATGGCGTTTTCTCACTTTGTTAACGAACGATTTCCCACGGCTGTTGCCAACCAGACTGGCGCCATGCATCCCGGGTTTCCCACGAAATCAATCACATTGCGCTGACCGCCGGTTTTGCAGATGCCGTCTAAGCTCTGAGGGTCGGTTTTGCCCTGGTTCACGGAGGATTACATATGCTGTTGTTGTGGATACTGGTTCTGGTCGTCGGGATAGCCTGGCTGGCGCATCGGCGCACTGCCCCGCTGCCCGCGCTGGGTATCGTTGCGATCTACCTGCTGGCCATGGGCATTTTCAGCCACGCCTCCGGCTGGCTGATGCTGATCCTCTGGGTGGTGCTCGCGGCCGTCGCGGCCCCCTGCTGCTGCCAGACCTGCGCCGCAAGTATTTCAGTGCGCCGATGTTCGACTGGTTCCAGAAAACCCTGCCGCCCATGTCCCAGACCGAACGCGACGCTATCGACGCCGGCACGGTGTGGTGGGATGGTGAGCTGTTCAGCGGCCGCCCGGACTGGGACATGCTGCTGGCCTACCCCAAGGTACAGTTGACCGACGAAGAACAGGCGTTCCTCGATGGCCCGACCGAAGCGCTCTGCGCCATGGTCAGCGACTGGCAGATCGGCCAGGCCATGGACCTGCCCGCCGAAGCTTGGGCCCACATCAAGGAGCATGGCTTCTTCGCGCTGATCATTCCGAAGGAATACGGCGGTAAAGGTTTTTCCGCCTACGCCCACTCCCAGGTGGCGATGAAACTGGCCACTCGCAGTGGCGACCTGGCGTCCACCGTGATGGTCCCCAACTCCCTCGGCCCGGCGGAATTGTTGCTGCACTACGGCACCGACGAACAACGCGACCATTACCTGCCGCGACTGGCCCGTGGCGACGATATTCCCTGCTTCGCCCTGACCGGGCCGCTGGCCGGCTCCGACGCCGGAGCGATGCCCGACACCGGCATCATCTGCAAGGGTGAATGGGAAGGCCAGGAAACCCTCGGCCTGCGCCTGAACTGGGAAAAACGCTACATCACCCTCGGCCCGGTCGCCACGCTCCTCGGCCTGGCCTTCAAGGCGTATGACCCCGACCACCTGCTGGGTGACGAAGAAGACCTGGGCATCAGCCTCGCCCTGATTCCCACCGATACCCCCGGCGTGCATATCGGCCGCCGTCACCTGCCCCTGGGCGCCGCCTTCATGAACGGGCCGAACTGGGGCAAGGACGTGTTCATCCCGCTGGACTTCCTCATCGGCGGCCAGGCGATGCTCGGCAAGGGCTGGATGATGCTGATGAATTGCCTGTCGGTCGGGCGCTCGATTTCCCTGCCGGCGGTCGGTACGGGTGCGGCGAAGTTCACCAGCCTGGTGACAGGCCAGTACGCCCAGGTGCGAGAACAGTTCAACGTGCCGTTGTCGGCCTTCGAAGGCATCCAGGAAGCCATGGCGCGTATCGGTGGCAACGCCTGGATGATGGACGCCGCACGCATGCTGACCGCCAACGCGGTGGACCTGGGGGAAAAACCCTCGGTCCTGTCGGCGATCCTCAAGTACCACCTGACCGAACGTGGCCGCGAGTGCATCAGCCATGCCATGGACGTGCACGGCGGCAAGGGCATCATCATGGGCCCGAACAATTACCTGGGGCGCAGCTGGCAAGGCGCACCGATCTTCATCACCGTTGAAGGCGCGAACATTCTGTCGCGCAACCTGATGATCTTCGGCCAGGGCGCGATCCGCTGCCATCCGTTCGTGCTCAAGGAAATGGCCCTGGCCACCCGTGAAGACAAGGACCAGGCGCTGATCGAGTTCGATGGGTTGTTGCTCAAGCACATTGGTTTTGCCGTCAGCAATGCCGCCAGCACCTTGGTGCTGAACCTGGGCCTGGGGCATTTTGAAAAAACGCCTGGCAACGCCTTGAGCCAGGGTTATTTCCGCGCCCTCAACCGGCAGGCGGCGGCGTTCGCCTTGCTGGCGGACCTGAGCATGATGCTACTGGGTGGTGAGCTCAAACGCCGCGAGCGCCTGTCGGCGCGCCTGGGCGATGTATTGTCCAATCTGTATCTGTCCAGCGCAGCGCTCAAGCGTTACCACGATCTCGACTCGCCGGATCACATGACACCGCTGTTCACCTGGGCCATGGAAGAAAGCCTGGGCCAGTCGGAGCGAGCACTGGACGAACTGCTGCGCAACTTCCCGAACCGGGTGCTCGGTTGCCTGTTGCGCTTGGTGGTGTTCCCCTTCGGTCGTCGCCACAAAGGCCCGAGCGACAGGCTGGACGCCGAAGTGGCGGCTGTGATCGGCCGGGCCAAGGGCGATCCGACCCTCGAAGAGTTGCTACAGGGCTGCTATCGCCCGCAATCGAGCGACGATCCGGTGGGCGCCCTGCAACACGCCTGCGACCTGCTGGCCGCCGCCCATCCGCTGCAGAAAAAACTGCACACCGCGTTCAAGCAAGGCCAGCTCAACCCGGCCCCGGGCGAACACCTCATCGATGCAGCCCTCGAAACCGGTGTACTGCAGGCCGGTGAAGCGCAGACCCTGCGCGCGGCCGAAGCGGCGCGGCGCAAGGTCATCGATGTGGATGATTTCGATAAAGAGGAACTGACGCTCGCCGAAGCTAAAGTCCGCTGATCCTGGCGACGATGTACGCTCAACCATGTAAAAGCAGGCGCAGGGGCTTTATACTCCTGCGCCCGTTTTACTCTTGAGGACTTATCTCGTGTCCAATGTCGTTGCCGATCACCTTGTCTTGCTTGACCACTTGCGCAGCATCCTGGTCGCCGTAGGTGAGGCCGAACAGGTCCCTGAAGAAAGCCATGCCCTGTTTCTGGAGCGCTTCGACGAATTGCGCGCGCAACTGCCCGTTGACCCGATCGAAAGCCAATACCTGGGCCAGGACCTCTTGTGCCAGGTGATTGTCCGTTACCCACAGATCGCCCACCTGGTGCCGCGCGACCTGCTCTGGTACTTCGCCGGCGACTGCCTGCACTACATGCCCGACGAAGAAATCGCCCTGTACCAGGCCTTGGAAGAACGTCGTTTCGAGGCCGAACAAAACGACGAGCCCTTCGACTGGAACCAGGAAAAGCAGTTGCTGGCGATGTCGGATCAAGACAGCAAGCACTGATTGTGATCAATCAGGCAAAAGGCCCGCACGGTTAGCCCTGCGGGCCTTTTTTACGGCCGTTGCCCAAATGCGCTGCCTGGACGGGCCTCATCGCGAGCAAGCTCGCTCCCACAGAAGAACTGCTGTAAATGCAGAATGCTGCTCACCATCGGCTCAGTGTGGAAGCGAGCTTGCTCGCGATGAGGCCCGTCAAAACAACCCATCACGCTCTGGCAGCTCATAGTGCGCCGCGTCATTACGGGTACGACTCTCCCCGCCCATTGTGTGCAAGGTCGGCTCTTTCTCCAGGCACTCCACCAGATAGTCAATGAACACCCGCAATTTCGGTGGCAGGTAACGCGTCGGTGAATGCAGCAGCCACAAACCGCCATGGTAGGAAGCCAGGAACGTCCAATCGGCCAACACCTGCACGATCAACCCCTGCTCCAGCGCATAACGGGCCGTGAAGTACGGCAAGCTGCCAATGCCGATGTGCTGCAAAACCGCCCCCAGCCGCACGCCCGTGTGATTGGCCGCATAGCGTCCGCGCACACCGACGGTGACAGACTTGGTGCCTTTCTTGAATTTCCAGCGAGCGTCACTTGGGTTTTCCCCCAGATAGATACAGCTGTGCTCCAGCAAGTCGTGGGGATGCTTGGGAACGCCGTGCTCAGCCAGGTACTGCGGCGTGGCGCAGAGCAGGTGATCAATGGTCAACAGCTGACGCCCCACCAGCCCGGCCGGCGGTTGGTCAGTGATCCGGATGGCCAGGTCGACGTAATCGTCGATCAGGTCGACCTGCCGATCTTCCAGAAGCAACTCCACATCGATGTTGGGGTAACGCCGCAAGAACTCCGGCATGTGGGGATGGATCACAAAGCGCCCCACCGCCTTGGGCACGCTGATCCGAATCCGCCCCTCGGCTTGCTGGGTGAACTGACCGCTGATTTCCATCACTGAGCGGGCAGCCGCGACCATCTCCTGGCACCGTTTGAACACCTCCTCCCCGCCATCGCTCAAACGCAACTTACGGGTGGTGCGTTGCAGCAATCGGGTCGCCAGGGCTTTTTCCAGGCGAGAAATGCTGCGGCTCACAGCCGACGGCGACGACCCTGACTGGCGGGCCGCCTCGGAGAAGCTTCCGGTCTCCACGACCTTGACGAAAATGGCCATTTCGGCGAGCAATGGAAGCGGTAGATTTGTGCTCATGGCGCAACAGTCCTTTGAAATTTGAATGGATTATCACCAATTTCAGCGCATCCTATAATCCCGCCACAAAATTCTTATAAGGACATGGAATGTGACCCTTCGCCTCTTTTTCCATAGCGATGACCTCAAGGCCAATGTGGAAGTCCTGGATTGCAGCTCCCGGGAGAATGAATTTGCCGTGGTCCTGCGCGCCACGCTGTTCCATCCTCAGGGCGGAGGTCAGCCGTGCGACACCGGATGGATCGGTGAAAGCCAGGTCCTGCGCGTTGTCCAGGATGGAGCACAGATCATTCATTACGTCGACAGCCCAGTGGTCCTGGGCATGACCTCGATTTGTGTGGATGAGCAACGGAGACGATTGAATTCACGCCTGCACTCGGCCGGGCACCTGATCGGCCATTTCGCCGAAACCCGCGGCTGGACGCCGATCAAGGCACATCACTGGCCAGGCGAAAGCCGTGTGCAATTCCAGCCAGGGGAAGATCCTCAGGAACTGGACAGATCAATCATCCAGCAAGGCATCGATGGATGGATTGCCGAGGACCTGCCTCGCCTGATCGCATTACGCGAAGGTACGCGCGAAGTCGGTTTCGGTGAGCTGGCCACCTATGGCTGCGGCGGCACTCACGTGCGATGCCTGCAGGAACTGGGAGCAGTCACCATTGCCTCACTTTCACAGAAGAAAGGCACCTTGTCGGTTCACTACCACGTGGACTGATACGCTGCGGTCTGGAGCACGGCTCACGTTGAGCGTTCATCTGTTGATGAAGCCTATCGCGATCTGAAACCGGTCAGCAAAAACGCACAAAAAGACAGTTTATTGACGGCCGCTCAGCCTCTAATTCTCCTTCCGTCACTTTTTAGGCGTTTTTTACTTTTAGGCGTGGCGCTTTGCCATGTTTGAACTACCTTCAAAAAGAAGCGAGTACGGAGACAGGTAAGCCGCTCCTCAAACGATCCGATCAACATCGGTCACCTTGCTCGACAACCCGGACATTCCGGTTCCCACAAAGTTTTTCGTAAGCTGCCTGCCGTTCGGTCAGGCCGGCGTCATGCGCCCGTTTGCTTGTAGCAACGAGGCCTGTGCCCGGACCGCTGAAGGGTTGAGTGAAACAGAAGGGGCAGCCCGGGCCTCTTAAGTGATCCGTGGCACTGGTTAAGCCTAAGGATGGCCTCTCTATCGAGGATCACTTCATGACCCATCGTACCGTGCCCGTTTTAAAACAATTCATTCATGGCCTGTTCTGGATGGGCCTTGGCCTGGAGGCGGCTCAGGCCGCAGCAGCAAACTGTTCGCAGTTGGACAATTTGCCGGCAACCTTCGAGGTCGGCCAAGGGCTTCAGAGCGAACTGCGCATCCTCGCCCCCGTGACGAAATTGGCGGTGGGCGACCCGAAAATTGCCGATGTGCAACCCAGTGGCAGCGATGCCTTCATCCTTACGGGCCTGACGCCCGGCGCCACCAGCCTGATGGTCTGGACGGACTGTTCGAAGATACCTCGCCAGAGCATGGTCTTTGTCAAAGGCCGGGCCACTGAGGCGCTGACCAGTGCAGCGAGCCTCCCTTCCGAAGACCCGATGCTGCTCGCCCAGGTGCAGACCGAAATCCGTTTCGTTGAAGTCAGCCGGACCAAACTCAAGGAAGCCTCGACGTCGATTTTCGGCACCCGTGGCAATTTCCTGTTCGGTTCGCCGAGGACCTTGCCCACCATCGGCGGCATTGTCCGGCCTTCATTGCCGGTCAATAACGACATGTTCAACCTGTCTTTTGCCACCGGCAAGACCCTGTTGATGATCAACGCACTGGAAGGCAGCGGCTTCGCCTATACCCTGGCACGGCCGAGCCTGGTGGCCCTCAGCGGGCAGAGCGCCAGCTTCCTGGCCGGCGGCGAAGTGCCGATCCCGGTGCCCAGTGCCGGCAGCGACAACGTGTCCATCGAGTACAAGGAGTTCGGTATCCGCCTGACCCTGACACCGACCGTCATCGGCAAGAACCAAATCATGCTGAAGGTCGCGCCGGAAGTCAGCGAGCTGGATTTCACCAACGCAGTGAACATCGCCGGGACACTGGTTCCGGCGCTCACCGTGCGTCGCACCGATACCAGTATCGCCCTGGCCGATGGCGAGAGCTTCGTCATCAGCGGCCTGATCAGCACACGCAACAGCTCCCAGGTGAACAAATTTCCAGGGCTGGGTGATGTGCCGATTCTCGGCGCGTTCTTTCGCGACAACTCCATCAACCGCGAAGAGCGCGAGCTGCTGATGATCGTCACGCCGCACCTGGTCCAACCGTTGGCGGCCAATGCGCAACTGCCGAGCTTGCCGGGCGAACAGCTGCGCAATTACGACCCGAATTTCTACCGCATGTACTTCCTCGAACACGGCGAGTTCGACAACCGCAGCGGGCTTTCCCAATGAGCCGGCACCTGATGGGCAAGGCGTCCGATATCCAACGGGTTGCCAAGGGGCATTCAATGAAAGCAGTGATCGCAATAGCGGCGAGCTTGATGCTTGTCGGCTGTGCCAGCAACAGCGTGGTGGCGTCACGCACGGCCGATTGCGCCAAGCCCGGATCCGACCAGGAACTGGCCCTGAACATGGCTGAAGACATGGCCAATGAGGGCCGTTTGTACGCCAGCCTGGCGAACCTCGAACGCTTGCCCGAGGATCTGGTCCAGGTCCGCCTGCGTAAGGCTCGGGTGCTGCGCCTGATGGGGCGCAACGAGGCCGAACCGTTGTACAAAAGCCTGCTCGGGACGTGCCTGGCCGCGGATGGTGAACATGGCCTTGGTCAGTTAGCGGCCGCCAAAAATGACAATGCGGCCGCGACGCAATACCTCGAACGCGCAGCGAAAATGGCCCCGACCGAAGGCAAGATCCGCAATGATCTGGGGGTCGTCTACCTCAATCAACGACGCATTTCAGAAGCCCGCTTCGAGTTCATGACCGCCATGGAGCTTCAGCAGTCAGACACGCTGGCAGCGCTCAACATGGTGACCCTGCTGATCTACCAGGACAACTGGAAACAGGCCGCCGAGCTCGCGAACATGGCCAAGCTGAGCCCCCAGCAAGTGGCAGATGCCCAAGCCCGTGCGGAAAAAATCAGGGGTTCGGCCACAAACACAATGACGTTACCCGCCAACCGCCCCACCGAGATCGTCGATGCCTCAACCGGCGCGGTCAAGTAGAACGTTACGAGGAGTCTGAGCGATGAAAACCAAACAACTGATGTTCGTATGCATGGCATGCCTGTCCACCACCGCCTGGGCAATTGAGCCTGGTCCCTCTTCGGCCGCGCAACAAGGCACCGAGAGTTGGATGCAACTGCAGATCCGCGGCGTGGTGGCCTCCACCCACCTGCAAACCGCCTCGGCCACCGAACGCGAACTGGCCATGCAACGCTGGCTCAACAGCTTCAACTACCCGATCCCGGAATTCTTCGACCAGGACTCGGCAGGAGAAATCACCAGTAGCAAATGAAACACGCGGCAAGCTAAGACCACAGCCTCCGGGAGTGCCTACATCGGATCGAATGTAGGCACTCCCGGAGGCTGTGGTCTTTTGGTTTGAACGGTCGACAGATCACAGGAGCTGTAGGAGCGAGCTTGCTCACCAAGGCGGACGACAGCCAACACCTTCATTGACTGACCCATCGCTATCGCGAGCAAGCTCGCTCCCACAATGGGCCGGTGCGGAACACAAGACTCATGAACACCCACAATGTGGACTGTGCTGAACACAAGACTCATGAACACCCAAGATCACTTGTGGGAGCGAGCTTGCTCGCGATGGCGGACCGACATTCAACACCGTCATTGATTGTCAGACCGCTATCGCGAGCAAGCTCGCTCCCACAATAGATCCCGGTGGTCTACATATTCCCGAAGGCCCTGAACACGCCGATCATGGCTGGGCCGATGGCGACCAGGAAGAAGCTCGGCCACAGGCAGAAGATCAACGGGAAGATCAGCTTGGTGCCGATCTTGGCACCCATTTCTTCTGCGGCCTGGGTACGCCGGTCACGAAACTCATCGGCGTAAATTCGCAGGGTGTCGGCCACGCTGGTGCCGAAGCGAATGCTCTGTGCCAACAGGCTGACCAGACCCTGGATATCCTCCAGGCCGGTGCGCACGGCCAGTTGCCTGAGCGCCTCGGTACTGGTGATACCCGCCCGAATCTGTGCGTTGACCAAGGCCAGCTCTTCAGCTAATTCAACCTGGCTGACCGACATCTCTTCCGCCACCCGTTCGATGGTCGTGGGCAGGGCCAGGCCCGACTCGACACACACCACCATCAAGTCCAGCGCATCCGGAAAGGCCGCACGCAACCGACCTTGTCGCGCTTGCTTGCGCTTGCCGACATAGAGCGCCGGCAACAGCCAGCCGATACCGACCACCATGGTGACCGCCAGCAAAACGATGATTGCATTCACCTTGATCATCGGCAACACCAGCACCGCAGCGCCAAGCAGCGACAACGGCAGCATCAAGCGCACGGCCCAGTAGACCTGTACCGCCGAAGCGGAACGGTAACCGGCGTGGGTCAGCAAGGTCTGGGTAGCGGAGGTCCGGGTCGGGTCGGCCGAGGCGAAGCGCTGGCCAACCCGCTCCAGCAACAGTTGCAGGTTACCGGGTGCCTCCTGCCCCGCCGAACTACCTGAATACCCCCGCTTGATCAGCGCCAGGCGCCGCTGCACCGGATCCTGCAGGCCCATCAGCAGCATCAGCACCGCAACCACCGCCAGCACCGTACTGAGGCCGACCGTGGTGACGAACAACAGGCGCGCCAGCTCCTGGTTTCCGGTGAACCGACTGAACAACCCAAGCAAAAAATCCATGACTGATACCTCGCCGCGCAACAGCGTTTAAACCTGGATCCGGATGATTTTTCGTATCCAGAAAATCCCGATCAACATGGCGCAGAACGCGCCGATAATCAGCTTGTGGCCGATGGGATCATTGATCAGCACCGGCATATAACTGGGGCTTGTGAGCACGATGGCGATCGCCAGAACGAAAGGGATCGCCACCAGCACCCAGGCCGACATCCGCCCTTCTGCCGACAATGTCCGGATCTTGCGCTGGAAGCGAAAGCGCCCGCGGATCAGCCGGCTCAGGCGCTCCAGCACTTCGGTCAGGTTGCCGCCGGTTTCGCGGTGGATGAGGATCGAAGTCACCAGCATCATCACCGTCATGCTCGGCATGCGTTCCAGCAGGCCCAGCATGGCCCGGCGCACGTCGTTGCCATAGTTGATGTCAGCGAAGGTCATGCCGAATTCCTGGGCAACCGGGCCCTTGTGTTCATCGGCAACCAGGCGCAGGGTTTCGTTGAAGGGGTGCCCGGCGCGCAAGGCCCGGCACATGGCGTCCAGCGCATCCGGCAAACCCTCTTCGAACGCGGCGAAACGCCGGCTGCGGTCACGCATGATTTTCAGCACCGGCAGCCAGGTCAGTGCAAACGTCGCCAGCAGCGCCAGCCACCAGACCGACGAAACCATCAGCACCAAGGCACCGGACGCCACGCCCAGGACCAGCCCCAGCAGCATCACCCGATAGGCCCGGTATTCGTGGCCGGCCTGCTCGATCAGTTGGGTCAGGTTGGCCATGAACGGCAGCTGTTCAAGCCTGGCCTCCAAGGGCGACAGGCGCGTCAGGTACTTCTGCCGCAGCACGGTTTGCATGTTGGGCAAATGGTTGGCTTTCTCCAGCACATGCAGGCGCCCACGGATGCGTTTGCGCATTTTGCCGGCCTCGCCGAACACCGGCACCACCACGCCCTGGGACAAAAGGAAGACCGCAATGAACACCATGGCGAGGAAAATCAGAATGAATTCACCAGGAATGCTGTTCATGACTGCCGAGCCTCCATCCACTCAGGACGGAACAGGGTCAGCGGCAACTCGATGCCGCGCTTGGCTAGCACATCGCGGAATGCCGGGATCATGCCACTGGGCCGATAGTCGCCAAGTACCTCACCGTGTTCACCGATGCCCTGGCGCGAAAAGGAGAAGATTTCGGTCATGGTGATGATCTCCCCTTCCATCCCGTTGATCTCTTGCATGCTGACCACCCGTCGCTTGCCGTCTTCTTGACGCTCGAGTTGGATCACCACATCGATGGCCGAGGCAATTTGTTGACGCATGGCCTTGATGGGAAAAGTCGCGCCGGTCATCGACACCATGTTCTCGATTCGACCCAATGCGTCCCGGGCGGTGTTGGCGTGAATGGTGGTCAGGGAACCATCGTGGCCGGTGTTCATGGCCGTGAGCATGTCCAGCGCTTCGGCGCCGCGCACCTCGCCAATGACAATGCGGTCCGGGCGCATCCGCAGGCTGTTGCGCACCAATTCCCGCTGGCTCACCTCGCCGCGTCCCTCGATGTTCGAAGGCCGGGTTTCCAGGCGCACCACGTGGGGTTGTTGCAGTTGCAATTCGGCCGAGTCCTCGATGGTGACGATGCGTTCGTTGTGTGGGATGAAACTGGACAGCACGTTGAGCATGGTGGTCTTGCCGCTGCCGGTCCCGCCGGAGATCAGCACGTTCAGGCGCCCGCGGACGATGGCCTTGAGCAACAGGGCAATGGCCGGGGTCATGGTGCCCACCTGGATCAGGCTGTCGGTGTTGAGCAGATCCACCGCGAAGCGCCGGATCGACATGCTCGGGCCGTCGATGGCCAGCGGTGGAATGATCGCGTTGACCCGCGAGCCGTCCTTGAGCCGGGCATCCACCAACGGCGAGGACTCGTCGATACGCCGCCCCAGGCTGGAGACGATACGGTCGATGATGTTCAGCAGATGCTGGTCATCACGAAAGCGCACGTCGGTCCTTTGCAGTTTGCCGAAGCGCTCGACATACACCGAGGCAAAACCGTTGACCAGGATGTCGGAGACGCTATGGTCGGCCAGCAACGGTTCCAGAGGTCCCAAGCCAAGCACTTCGTCGGTGATCTGCTTGATGATCAACTGACGGCTGGCAGAACTCACCGGTGCCGAGTGCTCATCGAGCAGGCGCTGGCAGATGTCGCGAATCTGCCGCGTGGCCTCGATTTGCTCCAGGGCATCGAGCAAGGACAGGTCCATGACCTTGAGCAATTGCTGGTAGATTTTTTCCCGCCACTCGGCTTCCAGTGGGGTGACCTGGCTGCGGGTTTCGTAGAGCACGTCCGGGATGGCGTGTTCCCAGGCCATCAATTCCTCGGTCGTGTCCGCCGGGCTATCGCCACGCGAGGCGACCACTGAAGGTTTACCGGACTGTTTGCGCAAGCGGTTGCGAAAGTCACTGATCATGGGTCATCCCCCGAAGAAACGGTTGAAGGCACGTTTGAGCAAGCCTTTGTTCGTGGCCATCTGGTGACCGACCAGGTCTTCGGTCAAATCGCGCAAGGCGGCGGTGATGGCCGCCCTCGGCGCATGCAGTCCCAACGGCACGCCAGTGTTCTGACTCTGGCTGACCAGGTTGAAGTCATTGGGTAGTTTCGACAGGTTCGTGCAACGCAGGGCCTCGCCGATGTCCTTGAGGCTGATGGCGGCTGACTTGTCATAGCGGTTGACCACGATCTGCAATTGATCCCCGCGCACACCCAGGTCTTCGCGAAGAATCCGCACCAGGGCGCTGGCGTCGCGCAGGTGGCTGACGCTCTGTTGCACCACCACATACACCCGGTCCACCTGCTCCAGCACGGAGCCGGTGAGGTGATCGATCTGCCGCGGCAGGTCCACCACCACCCAGTCATAGCTGGCACGGGCCAGTTGCAACAAGGTATCGAGCTGTTCGGGTTGGGCGTCCTGGGGCAGGCACAACTCGCCGGCCCGGCCACCGAGCACATGCAGGGTCGGGCTGAAGTGGCTGCAGAAGCCCCGCAGCGCGATGCTGTCCATATCCTCGACCTGTTGCAGCACCTCCAGATGGCTGTGGGTCTGCGCCACGTCCAGGTAATGGGTCACGCTGCCGAACTGCAGGTCCATATCCAACAACAAGGTATTACCCGCCCGGGCACTGAGCTGCTGGGCCAGATTGCAGGCCACCAACGTGCCGCCAGAGCCACCCTTGGCGCTGATCACGGCGACCAGCTTGCCTTCGGCCCCGTTGCCGAGGCGAACCTCCGCCACCAGGCGGTTCAAGGCCGCCACCAATTCCGTCTCGGCAATCGGCTCGGGCAGCACATCGCGGGCGCCGGCCTGCATCGCCAGGCGCATGCCTTCCTGTTCACCCAGCGGACCGCAGACCAACAGCGGGGGGCGCTCATGGGCCGGGCGTTGCAGCAACGCCGCCAGCTCTTCGCGCCACAAGTGGCTGACCCGCAGTAGCAACAAGTCGGGCATCCGGTCCAGGCCATAGAGCGGGTCGACATGCCCGTTGCTCACCAGGCGCGTGCTGACTTCCAGGCTTGGCATGCGCTGGCAGACGCATTGCAGGTCGCGCAGGGAGGTGGCGTCGCGGCTGCTGATCAGTATTCGCAGCCCGGCTCTGCCGGTAGCGGTCGAGAGCGGAGTTTCCCTGGTATTCAGCATGGTGTGATCTCCCCGGAATCGGAATGACGCCCAAGGCTTTCGCGTGGCAAGGTTGCCCTGAACGTGGGCAAGGTAATGGGCACGCCTAAGCCGGGAATGAATAGGTTGAAAACGAAGTTCTGCACGCTCAAGCGAACGTAGCGAATGGCACGAAAACCGTTGGCGCCGGAGGTGTCGGCGGGATTCGCCACGACGGCACCGTCGACATCCAGATAGGTCAGCGCCAGGTTCGAGGTCGCCAGGCTGCTGATCAGTTGGCTGGTGCCGGTGTCCGTCGCGGCGTTGAAGATGGCCCGGCGCAACACCACCGGGTCGCTGATATTGCACACCGCCGCCAGCCGCGCACCACGCCGTGCTGCTTCATCCAGCGCATTGACCGTGAAGTACAGCCGGCCCATTTCCACCACGCCGAACAGCAGGATGAACACCAGCAGGCCAACGAAGGAGAACTCCACGATGTAAGTACCGCGCATGTGTTTATTGTTCATCACAGCACCCTCATGACAGTGGTCGCGACCAGTTGGATGCCCAGGGGAATGGCGTTGCCGAAAAAACCCGGAATCGAGCCAGCGCAGTTGCCCGCGCCAATCACCGGGCAGAAGGTGTAGGTAATGGTGACGCGCACATGGTCGATGCCCACGGCGGCGACCTGCACATTCGCCGTCGTCAACCCTGATACCACGGCGCTGCCGACCGCGCTGGGCACGCCATACACCGCCACGTTTTTCGTCTGGGTCAGTAGTGTGTTGCTCAGGGCCACGGTGCCGAGGGTGGAGTTCCAGGCCTGGCTGGCGACGAAGCGATCGGCATCCCGACTGGCCTGCAGCAGCACGTTGTATTGGTAGAGCATGCGACCGAACTCGCCGAAGGCCAGCAACAGCAGCAGCAACAATGGCAGTACCAGGGTGAACTCCACCAGCGCCACGCCTTGTTGGGCCTGCGGTGGCTTGAATTGGGCAAGTCTCATGACGCCTCCTACGAGTCGGTGCTCGGAGTGCCGCTGCCGTTGAGATAGGTTTTGTAGAGCTGGATGATCTGCGGGCCGGAATCGTTGAAGGGCGTGGGACCGGGTACGTTATCGCCCTCGCACTCCTGGACGAATTGGCCGAAGACCAACGAGTCCGTCCCCCCACCATTGACCGGTTGCACGACGAAATAGCAGCCGAACCCCAGGACAGGAATCGAGGTGGAGCCGCCCTGCTTGCCCGTGCAGTTGCCGATCACGATTTTCAGCATCCGGCGCTCGAAAACCCCATTGCTCTGGCAGCCACTGGCGCCTCCCGCCACGCAAGCGGCGACCTTGGCCCGCCAGTCGTTGTAATCCTGTATCGCCTCGCCGTTCGCCGAAAGATCACCGTTGTTCGACGTGATAGGCTTGTTTTTGTATTGCGCCTGGGCGAGCGCATCGTTGTAGGTCATCGCCGGGGAGCTCGACGTCGTGACCAGGTCCGGTGGATAGTCCGACGCACTGACCGGACCGTTATAAATGCCGAAACGCGTGTTCAAGCCCTGGGACGTCGGGCCGGCGGTATTGCCCGGCGACGTCTGGACGGTGTCCCCGACACTGCGGCAGGCCGAGCCGCCACCCGCCAGATCCTCCCGGACCGCGCTGCCGCCCGAGCCAAAATCGAGCAGTTGGAAGTTGCCCGGCCCGATGGGCGATGAATTGCCCGCCGCTGTCTTCAAGACCTCCAGGTCGCCAAAACGGTAACCCCAGAAATTCCCGGTGGACGGGTCATATTGCGAGGCGTCGCCGCAGACCATCAGGGGCGCCAGATCACAAGGCGAAGTGGGGCTGGGACCGGCGGTGGCGATCGCTGCAACCCTTTTGCTGCCCAGGCCGGCGCTGCCCATCGTTTGCACGAAACTCCAGAAAAAACCGTTCAGTTGATAGCTGGGCACCGACACCCGCACGTATTTGGCGTCCGTCGGGCCGGGATAGGAGAACGGGCCATAGACGCTGCTCGACAGCTCCACCACGGCAAACGCCCCCGGGTTGCCGGCGACGGCGGTGGACAGTTCAGTGTTGCCCAAGGCTTGGGCATTTTTTGTCAGCGTATCCAGGGCCGCGGTTCGGGTCGTGCTCGCCATATTGACGCCGCCGGTGACCTGGCTCAGGGTCTTGGCACCGCTCAGGGCCGCGGCGTCCACTGCATTTTGCAAGCGCGTCTTGTTCAACAGCATGTGTCCGCCGTCCAGGGCCAATGCGGCCATCATGGAAATCGCCACCAACGCGATTACCACCAACACACTCACCGCCCCTTCCTGGTGCCGAGGCACAGGGAAAGGCTGCCGGATACTGGGGTTCATCATCACATCCTCGTGGACTGACGTTGAGGATCGGCATCGCCTGGAAGACCAGGCGTTTTTCTGCGCCCGTTAGCGAACGTTGATCACGCTGCGCTCGGTTCCACGGATCACCGTGACCGAGCCAACGTCCTGCGCCTTGGCGATACGTTGCACCATGGGTCTTGGCGCCGGAGCGGCGACCGCCATGACCGGTGCAGGCGGTGTCGGCGCAACAGCCACGGCCTTTTTCTCCAGGTTCAACGGGTTGCGCAATGCCAGTTGCAGCTTGCCTTCGGTCTGCGCGGTGACCAGTGCCTCCGCTTCGCTGGCCGACATTTCCAGCGTGACGGCCCGCACCACCACTGGCTGGGTCTTGTCGGTGCCTGCGGTCTGGTCCACCGCCAATACCCGCAGGTTTTCAAGGATGGTCCGCGACACGGCGTTGTTGCTGCCAGCGGTGGTGGTTTTGGTCGCCAGGACATCGACCCGGTTACCCGGTAACAGGAAACCGCCCACGCCGACCACGTCGTCCACTCGGACTGATATGGCGCGCTTGTCAGGGGCGATCAGTGAGGCCAGGGTGCTGCCACCCAGGTGTTCGCTCAGACGGGCACCGCGCACGATGTCGCCACGCAGGATGTCGAACGTGGCGATCTTGCCCACGGCCTGTTCGCTGGAATCGAAGGCGTCATCCGGAATCGTATCCATGGGCATGCGCACGGTCGTGACCTGCTGGGCCTCGACCATCTGCCCGAAAGGAATTTCCACCGTGGCAATCACTACGCTTCGCAAGTGATCATCGGGGGTGGCGTTAAGTCGTGCGCTCAGCCAGGAGTCAGCCATCCATGCGGCACCAAGGCCCATTACCAGGGAAACGCCTATCAGCGAAAGCGTACGAGAGCTCATGTCGGTATCTCCGAATCAAAGAAAGTCCAGCTGAACGAAGTAGTTGTGCCAGGCCCATTCCAACTCTTGCGGCAACAGAGGGCCGGAACCGCCCAGGTAACGTTGGCGGTCGAGCGCCATGTTCAGCAGGTCACGGGGATGGCAAGGCACCAACGGCATGCCTTCGCCTGCATACAGCCGCTGCAATACATAGCGCACCAGCAGCGGGTCATACGGGATGCCCAGGCGCTCGCATTCCTGGCGCCAGATACGTTCGTAATCCTCGGGCTTGAGGTAACCGAATTGCACCTTGTAGCCAATGCGCCGCAGAAAGGCCTCGTCGGCCAATTCCAAGGGGTTGAGGTTGGTGGAAAACACCAGGACTAGGTCGAACGGCAGTTCGCAATGCCGGCCGCCGCCCAGGTTGATGAAGTCGCGCTTCTCTTCCATCGGCACGATCCAGCGATTGAGCAGCTCGGCCGGGGCCATGCGCTGGCGCCCCATGTCATCGATGATGAACAGGCCATTGCTGGCCTTGAGCTGCAAGGCAGCCTGATACTGCCGGGTGAAAGGGTCGTAGCGAACGTCCAGCTGTTCCATGCTCAACTCGCCACCGGTGATGACGATGGGGCGCTTGCAGCACAGCAAGCGGCGGTCGATGCCTTCATTTAGCATCAAGTTGTTCGATTGACTGCCGTCATCCAGGCGCTGGTGCACCTGCGGGTCGTAGATCTCGATCACCGACTCGTTGATGACAATGGCATGGGGCACCCAGATGGCCTCGGCAAACAGGCGGATCAACCGGCTGCTGACATAGGTCTTGCCGGTGCCCGCAGGGCCGTAAATCATGATCGCCCGGCCGGAGTTCAGCGCCACGCCCAACTGGTCAAGCATCCCTTGGCTCAGCACGACGCCAGCCAGGGCCTGGTTCATATCGCTGGCGGTGATGCGGCCATGGTGAATGGTCTGGATCTTGATCAGGGAGCGATAGGTACTCACCGGGAAAGGTGCGGCACCGATATAGCCGCTGCGGGCCAGGGCATCACGGGCGCAACTGCGACCGCGTTCAGTCAGGCCATAACGCAGCGCCTGCCCGCCCGTTTGCCCCAACTGGCCCAGCACTTCGACGCGACCGTCCTTGCGCAGGAACGCCAGGACTTCTTCCAGCACCGCGCCGGTCAGTGCCAGGCGCTCCACCAGCCGCGTCATGTCCAGTACACCGGCATCGTGTAGATGCTTGCACACCAACTCACCCAGAAAACTGTCGGTCAGACCGGTGTCGCCAATGGTGCACGGCTGAGGCGCCAGGCGTTGCACCGCTTCTCGCTCGCTGGGGTAGGCATCGCTATCATTGATGACGTGCATGGCTAGACTCCCCATCCAGCGGCATCCATCTGCCAGTAGACGCTGTTCAACGTACCGATCAGGATCGCAATCGAATAAGGAAACGGTTTGCCGGCCACTTCGTCCGAGGTGGGCGCCAGATAAGCCTGGGCTCGGACAATCAGCCAGTAACGTCCGAGGGTTTGCAGCAACTGGCCGCGACCCAGGACAATCAGGAAACCGCATACGCCGCCAGCGATCAGGCTGAACAACGCCGCCCACAGCGCGTAATGAAAGGGTAGGAAGCTGCCAACCATCGTCATCAACTTGACGTCGCCAGCCGCCATGCCGCCCACCACATACATGGGCAGGAACAGCGCGAAACAAATCAGCATGCCCAGCAGGCTGTCGCCCAACCCGCTGATCCCGCCGGTATAAACCTGCCCGGCCAATCCCAGGGCAAGGCCCGACAGGACCAGTAAGTTGGGAATGCGGTGGCGAAGCAGATCGCTCACCACCGCCACACCCAGCAGCCCCAGCAGCAATAACGTCGAGACCAGCAATTCCATGGACATGATGCGTCTCCCTATTGCGATTATCGTTAGCAGGCAGAACCTTTAACCGCGGCGCAGAGTGCGGTGATTTGGGTATTCACCGCGCCGCCCAGTAGAAGGAACATCGCGGCAACAGCCACCGTAATCACTCCACCGGCCACCGCGTACTCCACAATGGTCAAGCCCTCTTCATCGTTGGCGAACCTAACGATCGAAGTTCTAACTGCTTGAAGCGTCATGTTATTTACCTCAGTCAGGGTGGGGAAAACCAAGTGATGAAGAACCCATCGATCAATGTCCGGAGCCTTATCAGAGAAAATACAAACCGGTACTTCGATGACTTCACCGCATGATTCTTCTGGAATAACCGTTAGCAGGCAGAACCCTTGACCGCGGCGCACAGCGCAGTGATTTTGGTGTTCACGGCGCTGCCCAGCAGAACGAACATCGCTGCCACAGCCACCGTAATCAACCCACCGGCCACGGCGTATTCCACGATGGTCAGGCCGTCTTCATCCTTGGCAAATTTCAGCATCGAAGCCTTGATTGTTTGAAGAGTCATTTCGCACACCTCATTGGGTTGTTTATCAGGGCAGTACATTGCGAACTGCCTGATGCAACCCTAGTCAGGGGGTGGGTAAAGCCGTTAGGAGGATTTTGCACATCGGTAGGATTTTTTTGCGGGGACTGGGTTGGCGTACCGGCGACCTCCCGATACATCTACCGCTTCGGGGGTATGGCGCTAAAGGATAGTTTTTTTATAAAAATATATTCGGCGAGATAGTGGCATATTGACAATACTGCTAGCTAAACGGCAGCAAGCACCGCTGAGTAAGCCTATGACGTCAAACCTGACTGGAAGACCAAGGTTGTTGTGGTTCGATCTGACACAGGATCGGTCCACCCAGGAACTCATCAGTCAGTTCGAGGACACGTGCGACTGCACGCTGGCAAAAAACGCCCTGTTGTCCAACGGCGAGCAGGCCGACATGATCTGCGTCCATTTCGACCGTCCGGACACGCCGGGCCTGAGGCGGTTGCTGGAAATCAAGCGCACCGTCCCGGCCATTCCCATCACCATGTTCACCGTGCAGCATTCCGAAGAGCTGGCGGTCTGGGCCATGCGCTCCAGTGTCTGGGAGTACATGGTGCTGCCCCTGCCTGCCTCCGAAAGGAAACGCTACCTCACAGCCGTGGTGCAATTGTGCGAATTGCGCCGCCATGCCAACGGCCAGCGCAAGACCTCACAGATCGACCACGCCCCGACCCTGCCAGACAGCATCCGCCTGACCTCCGGGCACCAGAAACACCAGGCCCTGAGTCACATCATGCTGTACATCGACCAGCATTTTCGCGACAGCATTGATCAGCGAGATCTAGCAAAGCGCTGCGGCATGACGACGTTTCGTTTCAGTCGCCTGTTCAAGGAAGCCAATGGGCTCGGCTTCACCGACTACGTACTGAACAAGCGCATGAGCTTTGCCAAGGAACTGCTCGACAACAGTCAGATGCCCATCACCAGCATCGGTTATGAGGCCGGCTTCAAGGACCCGTCCTACTTCGCCCGGGCCTTCAAGCAATACGCCAACTGCACGCCCAGTGAGTACCGCTCGGCATACCCCACGCGCAGCGCCAGCCCCACAAGAACGCTGGATGATACGGCGGTAGAAGCGCTGGAAAGCCTGGTGCACAGCCTGGAAGGTTGAAATCCTTCAGAAAGAACGTAGTCGGTGCGCAACGCACGCGCTCACGGAGCGAGCTTTCTTCTCTCGATAGGGACTGACAGAACAATGCTGGTACGCGTCTCTCCATACGCGTTGATATTCGCAATGATACTTTCGATCTCTGCCATCGACTTGGCGTAGATCCTGATCAGATAGGAGTCATTACCCGTGATGTGCAAGCACTCAACGACTTCAGGGATGTCGGTGAGCGTCGCTATTAGTTTGGATTTCGCCGGCTTGAGGGTGGTGATGCCAACCACGGCAGATATGCCGTACCCCAGTTTGGTTGGATCTAACTGAGCGCTATAACCCTTGATAACCCCAGCGTCTTCCAGCTTTCGCAACCTGTCCGTAGTGGCAGGAATAGAAAGACCCGCATGCTTGGAAAGCTCGGTGATCGAAATGCGGCCACAGTCCTGTACCTTTCCCAGGATTTTTACGTCTATACGATCCATGTGCGTCTCCCCCGGTAAAAAGTATAAAATTTAATGAAAAGCTCGCGTTTTTCATTAAAAAAAGCATGCACCAAAATAAAGCAGAGTGCTAGTCTATTTCCTGCCTGAAAAGCCTAAAAAGAATCCGGGCATTCAATAGCCCCTCCTCTTTAGCATGACGCACTGCATAATAAAATATTTCTCTCCAGGGATGGTGTTCGCATGGAAGATGAAAAAATAAAGTGTGGGAAAAAGTCTTACTTATTAACCCAGTATATTGGAACGCAAGTCCTAGATCTCCGCAGCTTCAAAAGGGATCAGATGCTGATGTACCTGATGGGCGTCTGCTTCTTCTCGGTGGGCGCCAAGTGCTTCATCATCAGTCAACTGGGAACCGATCCTTTAGATGTCCTGATCATCTCGATAGATAAAATACTTATGCTCGGAATGGGCATGTGTTCGGCTATCGTGTCCCTGTTTTTTCTAATATGGTGGATGCTCTGGAACAAAAAATACCCTCCGATCAGTCCATTTATTACAACCACGCTGACGGGCCTGCTGATTGACCTCTGGTCGATACTGGGGCTCGGAGAGTATTTAATCGTCAGAATGAATGAGTACACATTATTAGCGACAGGGCTAATATTATGCGCCTATTCATCCGCATTGATTATCATGAGCGGCATCGGCATCAGAATCATGGACCTCGTGGTACTGACCATGGTTTCCAAATGGGGCTGGTCATTTACCAAAGCCAAGATGATCATTGAAATCGGTATCTTTTCGACCGGCTGGCTTTTAGGGGGTCCCTTCGGCGTGGGAACGATTGCATTCTTGTTGGTGATCGGCCCTCTTATCCAACCCTTCATGACTATGAATACCAAGCGTTTGTCACTTAAGAACTATGGATTGATGCGCGCTTCGTCTGCTTACTAATAACAACAGAGTGACGGCCACTTGTGGCGGTGAAATTGTTTCGCCTCGACTTTTTTAACCGATGATACTGATAGCAACTTCCGTGATGAGGAGTGAGAGATGGACACTACAAAAAATAAAAACTGGACCTTGGAAAGCACCCCCGCAAAACTGGAAGAAATACTCCCCGGGGGCGTCGTGAAGTGCCATCTTTCCCCGCGAAATTGTGTCATACAGGAGGGCAAGGTCGGCTTTTGCAAAGTGCGCGGAAACCGAGGAGGCAGACTCGTTACGTTGAACTACGGGAAAGGCGTTCACAGCACCGAAGAGACAATCGAAACCGAGGCGGTCTTCCACTTTGCGCCCGGCGAGCGAATCCTTTCCCTGGGCAACATCGGCTGCATGCTCAACTGCGGCTATTGCCACAACTGGAAGACTTCGCAGGCCAAGTATGTAACCGACAAAGACGTTTACTACTATACCCCCGAGCAGGTGGTGGAAACTGCGCTCAAGCACGGAATACGCGTCATTTCCTGGACGTACAACGATCCTGTGGTCTGGCATGAATTCATCCTCGACACAGCAAAGCTGGCCAAGGAAGCGGGCTTGATCAACCTCTATAAATCAGCCTTTTTTATCAGTGAAGAAGCCATTGATGAATTATTGCCGGTCATCGATATTTTCTCGATTTCGCTCAAATCCATTTCCCCCGAATACTACCGAAAAGTCACAACGGGCTGGGTAGAGCCAGTCCTGGCCGGCATCAAGAAGGTCTACGACGCCGGCAAATACGTTGAAGTCAGTACCTTGATGGTGACCGACATCAGCGACGATGAAGACACCGCCAGGAAAATCAGCCAGTGGGTACTGGATGAACTGGGTCCGAATGTACCCCTGCACTTCGTACGGTTTCACCCCGATTACAAAATGAGCAACAGCATCCGAACCCCCGTGGACCGGCTCCTGAAGGCTCGGGATGTCGCCCGGAGCATGGGCGTCGAGCACGTCTACCTGGGTAACGTGAATGATGTCGAGGGCACCAATACCAGCTGCAACAACTGTAACGCCCTGCTCGTCACTCGCTACGGCCTGAACGCTGAAATCATCGGGCTGGACAGTAAAGGTTGCTGCTCTCAGTGCGGGCATGATGCGCATTTCAGATTGCTGGGCGAACCCGCAGCGAACACCGCTGTTGAGCTGCGCGAGGAGGCATTGACTGATTACGAGAAGCGAAAATTCGAGTGGCACGGGGATATCGTATCGCTGCACGCCCAAGTGTTGAATACCGAAGACTTCGAACAGACGGTGTACCTGCGGCGTAATTACACCGATGGGCACAACAGCGATTGGAAATCGCTGACACTGCGAGCCCATGAAAGCTATCGATTCATTATCGCCAAGGCACGCATCGATGAATCAGGCCCTGAGGTCTGGCTTCCCAAGGGGGTGAATTCTAACCTTCATGAAGTCTTCGACAGGGCCCACTTCCCAACCGAGTCGATTGAAGAGATTGGTATCTCGCAGAATGACATTACCCCGACCATTGGTTATGAGGGCAAGCAGAACATGTATGAGCAGGTCATCAAAATGGTCAGCCAGTCATGAATGTGTCTACTGAAATACTTCATATCAAGGTCGATGACCGAGAGGCTCATCCCTCCGTAACGCCTATTTATCAGTGCAGTGCTTTCAGTGCGGACTCGGCGTTCTTCTACTCAAGGAAGGCCAATCCCAATGTGACGGAATTGGAACAGGTTGTCGCGGCCCTGGAAGGCAGCGAATACGCCTTGGCCTACAGCACCGGGATGAGCGCCATTTACATGGTTCTGGAGCTGTTGAAACCGGGTGGCTCGCTGGTGATCAACAAATTTATCTATGGCTGCTCCTATAAGTTGTTTCAGAGGTATGCGGCACGTATCGGTGCGCAGCTGACGATCCTGGACCTCACCACAAAAGAGGGCTTGAAAGCGTTGCCGGCGAACGTGGACATGGTCATTTTCGAAACACCGACCAACCCATTCCTGAAAGACATTGATATTCATGCGGTCAGCAAGGCCGTTAAACAAAACAACCCACAGGCCCTGGTGGTCGTCGACAACACCTGGGCCACCCCGATCTATCAGAAGCCGCTGAACTTTGGCGCCGACATTTCACTGTACAGTGCAACGAAATACTTCTCCGGGCATAGCGATGTCATGGGCGGCTTAGTGCTTGTCAACAATGAGAGGATCTATAACCGTCTCCTCGAAGGTCGCTTTTATTCAGGTTCGATATTAACCCCCAATAGTGCATGGTTGCTTCGCAGAAGCATGCAGACGTTCAACCTGCGCATGGAGAAACACAGCCATACGACCTCGAGCATGCTCAACTACCTGCGAGAACTGCCTTTTATCGAACATGTCTATTATCCGCGAGTCGATGGCAAACAATTGACCGGCTATGGCGGCATAGTGTTCGTGGATATTCGGCCCGACTTGGTTCCCTTTTACAAAACGTTCACCAGCGCACTCAAATGGTTTGGCACTGGCACGGGAATGGCCTGCGTCACGTCGATGGTTGCACAGCCCTTTAGTGGCAGCCATGCTTCGATGACGGATCAGGAAAAAGCGGACATGGGCATTGAAAAAGGTTTGGTTCGATTGTGCTTTGGCTTGGAGGACCTCGAGGATCTAAAAGAGGATCTGCTGCAAGCCTTCGAAGCCATGGAGAATAAGGTGGATCAAACAAGTTCTCTCAATCCTGCATAGCGATTGTTAATCATGAGCAACGGGCCCGCCAAGGCTCGTTGCTTTTTTATGGAGAAGCGAAATTGTCCAGCGCATTCGAAAACACGGTATTCGAAGACCCTATTCTGAATGTTATCCATCTTCTGAATTCGATTGCCCAAGAAAACCCGACGGCGATTTCCCTGGCTTCCGGACGGCCTGATGATGAGCAGTGCGACCCCTCTCTCATTGACAAGGGATTGGCCCGTTACAGGGATCACGTTGCCAGCACTGAACATTCACTTGCGACACTGCTCTGCCAATATGGGAAAACGTCCGGAATCATCAACAAAATAATTGCAGATTATCTGCAGACGGATGAAGGGATAAACGTTTTCAACCCTGAAAGTATCGTGGTGTGCATGGGCTTTCAGGAGGCTTGTACCTTGACGCTCTTATCCATTTTTGAAGGAGGCGGTATTTTACTCGTGCCAGACCCGGTGTTTTCCGGGATCACGGGTATTGCAAAGCTATTGGGCATAAAAATGCTGCCCGTTCCAATAAAGACCTTTCTCGATCCCGTCGCCCTGCGCAAGATCGCTGAAGATCTTGAATCCAGAGGCGAAAAAATAAGAGCACTGTATGCGATTCCAGATTTTAGTAATCCTACTGCTGACAGCCTTTCCTATCACGGCAGGAGGGCAATGCTTTCCTTAGCCCACGAATTGAATTTTTTCATCCTGGAAGACACTGCCTACCGCTACTTCAGATACGAGGGAGACGAGATTGCGTCGATGAAGTCGATGGACAGCAGTCGGGTGTTCCTGCTTGGTTCGTTTTCAAAGTCGATTTTTCCGGGCTTACGTATGGGTTACGTGGTCGCTCCAGAAGGCGCAGCGGTTATGCCCTTCAGCGCCAGGTTGTGTAAGGCCAAAAGCCTGATCACGGTCAATACCCCGGCCCTGTGCCAAGCGGTTGTCGGGGGTTTACTGATCGAGAACAATTACTCGTTGAAAGGCCTGAACCAACCCAGGATGTTGTCTTACGCAAAGAAAAGAGACCACATGATTGAATGCCTTGAGCGTGAATTCCCACCCAAGGTCGACACCCCTGGGACAGTCACCTGGAATCATCCGGCGGGCGGCTTCTTCATCAATGTGCACTTGCCTTTCGTCTTCGGGCACTCTGAGATGTGCGAATGCGCCAAGCATTTCAACGTTATTGTATTTCCAACGTCCTTATTCTCACTGACGAACGAAGCGGTTACTCAGGTCAGGTTGTCGTTCAGTAATGCGACAGCAGCAGAAATCACGCAGGCAATAAGCCGTTTCAGGGCCTATGTTGAGTCGAGAATGCGGTAGACGTCCCCTCGTGGTGCCACAGGGGACTGATACAGGCTCTTAAGCGCCTCTCAGGTCCCAGTGGCCAGCATGACACCGGTGGCTACCTGGTAGGCCCCTAGAATGGTAATGGTTGCCCCAGACAGGTAGTTGATCAATTTGAGCTTTGATTGGGCGATCCTGGCCTTGAAAAAAGAAGAGAACCCGCTCAACCCCAGCCACCAGACAGCCGAGCCCAGAAATATACCGGTCACCATGGGCAGCACTGAGTGTTGACTGCTTTGATCACCGACCATGCCATCACTCAGCGCAGCAAATATCGCAATAAACGACAAAATGGTCATTGGGTTCGACAAGGTCAAAAACAGCGTGGTCGAGTAGGCTTTGAACATGTTGGCGCGTTCACCCGCCATGGCAGTTGCACTGCCCTTCGATCGTATTGTTTGATAACCAATGTAGGCGAGGAACATTCCCCCAAAGATACACAGCCATGGTTTGAAGCTAATGAGCGTCGCGATGATCGCAGTGATACCCAAGGCCCCAACAAATCCATAGATCGAATCGGCAGTGGCGGCCCCCAACCCGGTCGCGAAACCGGCCCTCCAGCCAAGCATGAGACTCCTCTGCATGCACAGCAGCCCAATGGGCCCCACAGGGGCCGCAATGCAAAGCCCAATGACCATCGATTTAACGAAAATCAACATAAATGCATCTCCAAAATGGGTATTGGAAGGTTAGGAGAAGTGCATTTTTTTAGAAATTAATTATTAATCTTCCGAACTGTTTTTCCGACTGTTTTGCATGAAGTGCCGTCATTTCCCCTTCATTATTAAGGTGCAGCGGTACCCTGCCCGTCAGACCACAATGATCCTGCAAATTATTCGTTAAAGACGCTTGAGAGCCGGCACAGCCCCAAGAATTGAGATGGCTTTTCCACAGGCATAAAAAAACGCCGCTCAATGAGCGGCGTTTTTTTGAATTTGGAGCGGGAAACGAGACTCGAACTCGCGACCCCGACCTTGGCAAGGTCGTGCTCTACCAACTGAGCTATTCCCGCAAATGGCGTCCCCTAGGGGACTCGAACCCCTGTTACCGCCGTGAAAGGGCGGTGTCCTAGGCCACTAGACGAAGGGGACACGCTGCCCGGAACACATGGTGTGTGTTCCAGTGCCCAGATCCGTACCCGAAGATATCGGCTCTGGTTTCACTCAGCCTTGCCCGAAAGCAACGCTGTTTAAAATTGGAGCGGGAAACGAGACTCGAACTCGCGACCCCGACCTTGGCAAGGTCGTGCTCTACCAACTGAGCTATTCCCGCATTGGCGTCCCCTAGGGGACTCGAACCCCTGTTACCGCCGTGAAAGGGCGGTGTCCTAGGCCACTAGACGAAGGGGACACACGTACAACATTCACTACTTAATGGCGTTTAGCTGAGTGCTTTACGCTGTAAGTGGCGCGCATTCTATGGATGGATTGGGGGGTCGTCAACCCCCAGATATAAATTTATTTAAATCAATGACTTCGCCCGGTTTAGGGTCGTTTCGCAGATTTTGCCCGTCCGATCCCTGACGCCTATATTCTGCCGCCCGCCAAGACGTTATAGTCGCGCCCGGCAAATAGTGGCAATGTGCATCCATCTCCGTCGCGCTTCATATAAGCAGCACGACGCCCGTCTAATGTCGTCGCACGGGCCTATGCGCTTAAAAGCCAAGCCACTACACTCATCACATGCGTATCCCATTAAAGAGGTCTTACCGGTGACACCACTCATGATCACCCTGCTCGTCGTAGCCGGGATCGCACTGTTGATCGCCATTGGCTACATGAACCATGTGGTGGAAAACAACAAGCTGGAAAAGGCTCGCACCAAGGTTGAACTCAACGACCGCCTGCGTCGTTGTGGCGAGATCACCGAAACCTTCCCCGGCCAGTTGATAACCCCGGCCCTGAAGTTGCTGATGACGCGCCTTGAGCTCAACGTTTGCCAGCGTTTGTTGAACCTGGAGAAAACCAATACCGCAGTCAAGGTGCGCCTTGATGAACTGAACGCATTGGCCGCCCAGGGAGAATCAATCCCGGTGAACAATCCGCCGGCACCGATCCAGACCGAAGCCAAGGCCAAGGATGTACGGTTTCTGCTCGAGGCTTTGCACGGTCAGATCACTCGCGCCGCCCAGGACGGTTTTCTGCCAGCCAACGAAGCCAAGCGCTGGATTCGCGAAGTGCGGCACATCCTGGTCCTGCTGCACATCGAGTTCTTCAACAACCTCGGCCAACAAGCCTTGCAACAAGAACAACCGGGGCAGGCCCGCCTGGCGTTCGAACGCGGCGTGCAATACCTGCGCAAACAACAGGAACCGCAGGTCTACGCCGAACAACTGGCCTACCTGGAGAAACTCCTGGCTCGCGCCAATTCCATGGTCCTGGCCAAGACCCAACCCGTGGAAGGCGAAGTCAACCAGTTGACCGAAGGGCTCAAGGAAGTCGAAGCGGACGCGGACTGGAAGAAGAAGAAGGTCTACGACTGAGAACTCAGCCGGATAGAACCATATTGTGTGGCGAGGGAGCTTGCTCCCGCTGGGCTGCGTAGCAGCCCTAAAGAAGTGAACTCAATCTTCCCGACACACCGAGTCGCCTGGTTTTGGGGCTGCTGCGCAGCCCAGCGGGAGCAAGCTCCCTCGCCACAGGGTTGTGTATCGAACCGCCGACGGTTCACAACCTGAAGTGCCCCACCATCCCCTTCAGTTTAACGCCCAACTGCGCCAGCTCTATGCTGGACGCGGCGTTGCCCCGCATTGCCAGGGAGGATTGGTCGGCACTGGCCCGAATGCTGGTGACGCTGCGGTTGATCTCTTCGGCGACCGAACTTTGCTGCTCGGCCGCCGCCGCGATCTGCTGGTTCATCTGTTGGATCAACGACACCGCCGCCGCAATGCTGCCCAGGGCGCTTTCGGTCTGCAGTGCATCGCTGACCGCCATTTTCACCAGCTCGCCACTGCTCTGGATCTGCTGCACGGAGGTCTGGGCCGCTGAGCGCAAGGCGCTGACCAACCGCTCGATTTCCTCGGTGGACTGCTGTGTGCGCCTGGCCAAGGCCCGCACCTCATCAGCCACCACCGCAAAGCCTCGGCCCTGCTCTCCGGCCCGAGCTGCCTCGATAGCGGCATTGAGCGCCAGCAAGTTGGTTTGCTCGGCCACACTCTTGATCACACTCAGCACAGTGCCAATGTTCTGGATCTCGGCGCTGAGGCTTTCGATGCTGGTACTGGCCGACGTGGCCGAATCGGCCAATTGCTCGATGCGCACCATGCTCTGACGCACCACCTGCTGGCCACTCTCGACTTTATCGTCGGCGGTCTGGGCCGCTTGGGCCGCTTCTTCGGCATTGCGTGCCACGTCGTGCACGGTGGCGGTCATCTGGTTCATGGCCGTGGCAACCTGCTCGGTTTCCTCTTTCTGGCTGCTGACCTCCAGGTTCGTCTGCTCAGTCACGGCCGACAGCGATTGGGCCGAATTGGCCAACTGTTCGATCCCTGCCTGCAAGCCGCTGACAATACCGCTCAGGCCGGCCCCCATCTGTTGCATGGCCAACATCAATTGACCAATCTCGTCCCGGCGCGTCACTTCAACCGTTGCGCTCAGGTCGCCCGAGGCGATCTTCTGCGCGACGCGAATCACGCTGCGCAGCGGTGCAACGATCAGCCGGGTAATGACCCAGGCCGCAATCAACCCCACCAGCAGCGCCAGGGCCGACGAACCGATGATCAGCAGGGAGTTCTTTTTCAGCTCGCTCCGCATCGCACCGTCTTCGGCAACATAGGCTTGGTCAACCCGCTCCACGACTTGGGCGGCACGCTCGTGCAGTTGCTGGTAGACGACTTTTTCCTTGGCCAAGAGGTCGGTGTATTCGGCCAGTTGCTGGTTGAACCCGGCGATATGCCCAGCCACTTCGTTAAGCACGGTCTGGTAACCCGGGTCCTTGACGGTAGTCTTGAGCGCTTCGGCCTGTGTCATGGCCTGCTCGGCCTGTTCAATAGTGCCTTGCCCGGCCTCTGCACTGCCCTTGCGGCTCTGGTCCAGACGAACCCGCGCCTCGTTCATGGCCTGCAGCATCAACCGCGATACTTCACTGATCTGGTTGGCCTGCTCGATGAACTCGGCGCCCTCCTTGCCTTGGGACTCTTTCAAGTTGTAGGCACCATCATCCGCCAGCCCTGCCTGCAGCACATCCAGGTTATTGGCGACACTGGACACCGACCAACTGGCCATCTCCAGCGCCAGGTCCTTGCTCTGGCTCAGCCCGACAAACTCGTCGAACGCCTTGCGATAAGCCGCCAGCGCCTGCTCCACGTCGTTCATCACCGGGACATTGGCAGCCTTCTGCGCCTTAAGCTCGTTGGCCTGGGCAATCAGCCCGTCGACGCCCTGGCGCAAGGCATCAGCCGTTTTAGGGTCGGAGCGCAAGGCGTATTCCTGCTCAAGCAGCCGGACCTTGAGCAGCTCGCTGTTAAGGGAGGACATCTGCTTGAGTCCCTCAAAGCGGTGGCTGATAGTCTGCAGGGACCAGACTCCAATGGCCGCAACCACAGCGGTGAGCAACAACACCAGGACGAACCCGATGCCCAGTTTCTTTGCCATACCCAGGTTGGCAAAACTTCCTTGCACGGCCGAAATCATTGCGCTCAGTCCTCTGCCAGTGTGTGTTGACGCAGATTCGCAACGAGACGCCCCGCAACACAAGATGCCGGCGTCGGAATAATGGCAAAAAGCTACAGCCGCGTCGTTTTCAGGACACTCAAGGTCGATCCAGAGCCGAGCTCCGGAAAAACGCTTGCGCCCTGGGGTCCAAGGCGTAGGCCACGTTGATCCGCAACCAAGCACTGTTGGCGCCCGAAGGGCTGAAGGCTGTACGCGAAGACAGCTGCACGCCGAACCGCTTGGCCAAGCGTTGTAATGCAGCATAGTCAGATATGGGTGGGCGTGCCCAGATGAACAGTCCCCCCGCTGGTTTGCCAAAGACTTCCCAGTCGGCATCTTCAAGCATCTGCAGCACAGCCCTCATATCACCATTCAGGCGTTGCCGCTGGCGTTGCACCAGTTTGCGATAAGCACCATTGGCCAGAAGGCTGGCAATCACCGACTCACAGAAACGCGACCCGCCCATACTGGTAATGCCCTTGACCTCGCTCAGGCGCGCCACAACAGACGGCGCGGCCGTCACAAAGCCCACCCGTAACGAACTGCTCAGGGTTTTCGAGAAACTGCCCACGTAGACCACGTCGGCATCCAGCGCTGCCAGCCGGGTCCGCGCTGAGCTCTGGAAATCGGCATAGACGTCGTCTTCGATCACCAGCATGGCGTGTTTTTTCGTCAGCTGCAGCAACCGCTGGGCCACGGCCGGCGCCAGGCTGCTGCCGGTGGGGTTGTGGCAGGCGCTGTTGACGAACAAGGCACTGGGCCGATGAGTCGCCAGGAGGCACTGCAACGCATCGAGGTCCGGGCCGCGCGGGGTCCTGGGCAGCTCGAGCATGTCGATTTCATGCAACCTGAGCAGGTCGAACAGCTTCGAATAACCAGGGCTCTCCACCACGACGCAGCACCCCGGCTGCAACAATGTCCGTACGATCAGGTCCAGCCCGTGGGTGGCGCCGGTCGTGGTCAGGATCAGGTTCTTGTCGGCGTCGATATTGAACTGCTTCAGGCGACGGGACAGTTGTTCACGCAGGGCCGGCAGCCCCAACGGCGTACTGTAGTTGAACAGCCCCGCCATATCGGTACGGGTGACCTGACGGATCGCGTAACCCAAGTCATCGCTTTCACGCCAGCTTTCGGGCAGCCCGCCACACCCCAACTTCAACGCCCATTGCGAGCTGTCGGTCAAATGCCCGTGGATTGGCAGCGCGTCTGGCGAGCGGTTTTCGTCGATGGACTCGTGCCAGGGCGAAGGTAACGGGGCGACAAAAAAGCGTGAGCCATGACGGGACGCCAATAGCCCTTGGGCCACCAGGCGTTCGCACGCTTCATTGACACTGGACTGACTGAGCAGATTCTCCCGTGCCAATTGCCGGATGGATGGCAGCCGGGTGCCCGGTTGCACCGCATCCTGCCGGATCCAGCCCGTCAGCGCGTCGACAATCTGCTGCACGACGGGCACCAGGGCCTGTCGGTCGATTCTCAATTCCATGAGTAACCAAGCTCCTAAGCGTTTGTTTTCTTTCTGGAAACAGTTAAGCACAGGCCACTGCCAGACGATGTACGACATCATCGTCAAAACCGCTGATTCTCACTCTTTGAAACACATTGATCGCCTGATCCAAGGCGGTTCTCGCCGCCCAAGAAAAAGCCCGCAGCGAGTGCGGGCTTTGTCCTACAAGCTGAGCCGCCTGTCCTCAGAACGCCGTGACGCCACCGTCCACCGCCAGGGAATGGCCCGTGGTGAAAGCCGCGCCATCGCTGCACAAATACAGCACGGCGCTGGCGATTTCCTCGACCTTGCCGATACGCCCCACCGGGTGCATGGCGTTGGCGAACTCGCCTTTTTTCGGGTCCGCCTCATAAGCCCGACGGAACATGTCGGTGTCGATCACTGCCGGACAAACCGCATTCACACGGATTTTTTTCTTGGCATATTCGATGGCCGCCGACTTGGTCAGGCCGATCACGGCGTGCTTGGAGGCCGCATAGATACTCATCTTCGGTGCCGCCCCCAGGCCGGCCACCGAAGCTGTATTGACAATAGCTCCACCGCCCTGGGCCAGCAGCAAGGGCAGTTGGTATTTCATGCACAGCCAGACGCCCTTCACATTGACGCCCATGATCGCGTCAAACTCATCGAGGGTCCCGTCGGCCAGCTTGCCCTTCTCGATCTCGATCCCGGCGTTGTTGAAGGCGTAATCGAGGCGACCGTAGGTCTTGATCACCTCGCTCATCAAATTCTGCACGTCGCTTTCCAGGGTCACGTTGCAGCGCACGAACACCGCCTCGCCGCCCGCCTCACGAATCAACTGCACCGTGCCCTCGCCGCCCGCCACGTCCAGGTCGGCCACCACCACTTGCAGGCCTTCTGCCGCGAATGCCTGGGCCGTAGCGCGGCCAATACCTGCGGCTGCGCCTGTCACCACGGCGACCTGTCCGGAAAACGTCATGCTCATTGTCAATTCCTCGATGAATGCGGGGGATGACGCCAGTCTAGTCACAGGTCCCGATGGCACGGCAGCACTATCCAATTGCCGTTTGAGCATTCATGGGTGCCAGTGATAAGGCCCGTGGCTGAACTATCACTGTGTTGGATCGAAGTGCATTCGCTGTATCAGCAAACCTTGCGACAAACGTTTCGAAGGTCTATCAACAAGGCTTCATTCATCTTGAGTGCCAGCCATGACTGCCCAGACCAATCGCCAGTTCCTGCTCGCCAAACGCCCGGTGGGCGCCGCGACCCGCGAAACTTTCACCTATCAGCAAGTACCGGTCGGCGAGCCGGCAGCCGGTCAGATCCTGGTAAAGAACGAATACTTGTCCCTGGACCCGGCCATGCGTGGCTGGATGAACGAAGGCAAGTCCTACATCCCACCGGTCGGCCTCGGTGAGGTGATGCGAGCGCTGGGTGTCGGCCAGGTGATCGCCTCGAACAACCCGGGGTTCGCGGTGGGGGACTACGTCAACGGTGCGTTGGGCGTGCAGGATTATTTCCTCGGCGAGCCAAGAGGTTTCTACAAGGTCGATCCGAAACTGGCGCCGCTGCCACGTTATTTGTCCGCACTGGGCATGACCGGCATGACCGCCTATTTCGCCCTGCTGGATGTGGGCGCGCCCAAGGCCGGCGAGACCGTGGTGCTGTCGGGCGCCGCCGGTGCGGTGGGCAGCATCGCCGGGCAGATCGCCAAGATCAAAGGCTGTCGCGTGGTGGGCATTGCCGGTGGCGCCGACAAGTGCAAGTTCCTGATCGATGAATTGGGCTTCGACGGCGCCATCGACTACAAGAGCGAAGACGTCCACGCCGGCCTCAAGCGCGAATGCCCCAAAGGCGTGGATGTGTATTTCGATAACGTCGGCGGCGACATTCTGGATGCCGTGCTCAGCCGCTTGAACCTCAAGGCCCGTGTGGTGATCTGCGGCGCCATCAGCCAATACAACAACAAGGAAGCGGTGAAAGGCCCCGCCAACTACCTGTCGCTGCTGGTCAACCGGGCGCGCATGGAAGGTTTCGTGGTCATGGACTACGCCGCGCAGTTCGCCGCCGCCGGGCAGGAAATGGCCGGGTGGATGGCCAAGGGGCAGCTCAAGAGCAAGGAAGACATCGTTGAAGGACTGGAGACGTTCCCCGAGACACTGACCAAATTGTTCAGCGGGGAAAATTTCGGAAAACTCGTGCTCAAGGTCTAGTCACATAACACCTGTGGGAGCGGGCTTGCTCGCGAAGGCGGTGTGTCAGCTGGCATAAATGGCGCCTGACACTTCGCGTTCGCGAGCAAGCCCGCTCCCACAAGGGCAAACTTCGGGGTTGGATCAGGCCAGTTCAGCCACGACCGCCGCCAGCGCCTTGGCCGGATCAACTGCCTGGCTGATCGGACGGCCGATCACCAGGTAATCAGAACCGGCGTCCAGCGCCTGGCGCGGGGTGAGGATGCGACGCTGGTCGTCCTGGGCGCTGCCTGCCGGACGAATCCCCGGAGTCACCAGTTGCAGCGACGGGTGCGCCGCTTTCAGGGCACTGGCCTCCAAGGCCGAACAGACCAGACCGTCCAGGCCGGCCTTCTGGGCCAGCGCCGCCAGGCGTAGCACCTGCTCCTGGGGCTCGATGTCCAGGCCGATCCCGGCCAGGTCCTCGCGCTCCATGCTGGTCAGCACGGTCACGCCGATCAGCAAGGGTTGCGGGCCACTGCGCTGATCCAGCACTTCACGGCAGGCCGCCATCATGCGCAGGCCGCCGGAGCAATGCACATTGACCATCCACACGCCCATCTCCGCGGCAGCCTTGACGGCCATGGCGGTGGTGTTGGGGATATCGTGGAATTTCAGGTCCAGGAACACCTCGAAACCCTTGTCTTGCAAGGTACCAACGATCTCCGAAGCACAGCTGGTGAACAGTTCCTTGCCGACTTTGACCCGGCAGAGCTTGGGGTCCAACTGGTCGGCCAGCTTCAGGGCGGCGTCACGGGTAGGGAAATCCAGGGCGACGATAATAGGCGTCTGGCAGGCGGACATGAGCGGGCTCTCAGGCAAGTCGAAATCGGCGCGCATTGTAGCGGAACCAGCGCCGGTGCGGGACCCGATGATCGGTAAATCCTCATCGCGTCCAGGGCAGCATGGACGATACCGCCCATTGTGTCGAAGTCGATACACTCATGACATGCCAGCAACACGCCGGCACGCTACCGTCCGCCGCCGCAACCCGTTCTTTCAGCGCTTCACGCCTCGCGGCACCAAGCCTATGCTGAAGCCTCAACCTCGCCGCCTTCTTTGCGGTTGGCAGCCTACCTGGCAGATGATGCATCCATGCAGAACACCCCTGTTGCCAATTCTGACGATCCAAAAGCGCCCGACGATGACAAGCGCTGGGCCACCCGCGCGCTGATCGTCGACGACGATGTGCCGATCCGCGAGCTGCTGATCGATTACCTGGCCCGTTTCAGCATACGCGCCAGCGGCGTGACCGATGGCGCGACCATGCGCCAAGCGATGCAGGCCGAGCATTTCGACGTGGTCGTGCTCGACCTGATGCTGCCGGGCGAAGACGGCTTGCAACTGTGTCGCTGGCTGCGCGCCGAATCGGACATCCCGATCCTTATGCTCACCGCCCGCTGCGAACCCACCGACCGTATCATCGGCCTGGAGCTGGGCGCCGACGACTACATGGCCAAGCCTTTCGAACCCAGGGAACTGGTGGCGCGGATCCAGACGATCCTGCGCCGGGTGCGTGACGACCGTACCGAGCAGCGGGCCAATGTTCGCTTCGACAACTGGCGACTCAACAGCGTCCTGCGCCAACTGATCTCCGCCGACGGGTTGGTGGTGCCGCTGTCCAACGCCGAATTCCGCCTGTTGTGGGTCTTCATCGAGCGACCGCGCCGGGTGCTCAGCCGCGAACAACTGCTGGACGCCGCCCGTGGACGCTCCATCGAGGCGTTCGACCGCAGCATCGATCTACTGGTCTCGCGGCTGCGGCAGAAACTGGGCGACGACCCGAAGGCGCCGCAACTGATCAAGACCGTGCGTGGTGAAGGCTATCTGTTCGACGCCCGGGACATTGGCTGATGCAACTGCGCCTCGACTCCCTGTTCGGCCGCCTGTTTGGCGTGTTGTTGCTGGCGATTGTCCTGGCGCATCTGCTGGCCTTTGCCTGGTTTTTTCATTACGACCAGCCACCCCCTCCGGGGCCACCACCGGAATTTTCCCGACAAGGCGAAGGGCCGCCACCCTTTGGCCCGCGCCCCAGCCGCCCTCCGCGCCCCTGGTTCGGCGGCCCGGTGGTGCCACTGACGTTTCAGTTCGTGCTGCTGATCGCCGCTGCCTGGTACGGCGCCAAGCTGCTGACCCGGCCGATCCAGCGCCTGAGCGATGCCGCCGAGCGCCTGAGCGAAAACCTCGACAGCCCGCCACTGGATGAAAACGGCCCACGGGAGGCGCGGCAAGCGGCCCATACGTTCAATCTGATGCAGCAACGGATTCGCGAGCAGGTGCAGCAACGCTCACGCATGCTCGGCGCGGTGTCCCATGACCTGCGCACCCCTCTTTCACGGCTCAAGCTGCGCCTGGAGCAGATCGACGACCTCAAGCTGCAAGGCCAGATGCGCCAGGACCTGGACGATATGATCGGCATGCTCGATGCCACCCTCACCTACCTGCATGAACAGCGCACCAGCGAAGCGTTGCAGTGGATGGACGTGCAGGCCTTGGTGGAATCACTGAGCGAAAACGCCCAGGACCAGGGTGCCGACGTGCAAGCCAGCGGTTGCTGCGCCCCGCTGCAAGTACAACCGATGGCGCTGCGCTCGTGCATCAACAACCTCATGGACAATGCCCTGCGCTATGCCGGCCATACCTTGATTACCCTGGAAGACCAGGGTCATCAGGTGCTGATTCGCGTCATCGACCACGGCCCCGGTATTGCGGCGGACAAACGCGAAGCCGTGTTCGAACCCTTCTTCCGCCTGGAAGGTTCGCGCAACCGTAATTCCGGCGGCGTCGGCCTGGGCATGACCATCGCCCGGGAAGCCGCCGAACGCCTGGGCGGACAGTTGAGCCTGGAAGAAACGCCCGGGGGCGGCTTGACAGCGGTGATCAGCCTGCCTCGCGCCTGAGCACACACCTATCACCTGTGGAAGCTTGCTCGCGATGGCGTCAGCCCATTCAACAGGATTTGCAAGCTGACCCACCGCTATCGCGAGCAAGCTCCCACAGGGGCCAGCGTTGATCTGGCGGCTTTGTACAACCGCAGGTACAAACTCCACACACCCACGACAACTGCCCCGCTGAGGCTGCATAAGCCGGTGGACCCACCGGCCATTTCAGTCCAAGGAGAGCGCCCATGATCGGTAGCGTCAGCAGTTACTCGCCATATACCAGCACCAGCAGTGCCGCGACCAGCAGTGCCCGCAGCCAGCAGTTTCAAAAGGAGCTGCTCAGCAAGCTCGACAGCAGTGGCGACGGTTCGGTTGATCAGGACGAATTGAGCAGCGCCCTGTCGCAGAAGAGCGACGACGGTATCCTGGTCAGCCTGAGCGACAACTTCAGCGACCTGGACAGTGACGGCAGCGGTGACTTGAGTAGCGAGGAAATGGCCGCGATGGCCCCTCCACCTCCACCACCACGGAACCAGGCGCCGGATACCGAACTGGCCGAGGCGCTGCTCAGCGCCTTGGACACCGACGGTGATGGCGCAGTCAACAGTGACGAATTGAGCAGCGGCCTGGCCAGTGCTGGCAGCGATGCCGACAGTCAGCAAGTGTTCTCGGCGCTGGACAAGAATGAAGACGGTACCGTCAGCGCCGACGAACTCGCCGCCAGCCTCGCCCCACCGCCTCCACCACCGCAACAGGCCTCCAGCGAAGAGCTGTTCAGCCAGCTCGACAGCGATGGCGACGGCAGTGTTACCGCCAGCGAACTGACCAGCACCCTGCAGGCCAGCGCCAGCGCCACCACGAGCACCGACAACAGCGCAATGCTGATGAAAGCACTCGACAGCGACAGCAGCGGCGGGGTCGACAGCGACGAGTTCAACAGCACCTTGCAGGCCGGACGCAGCCGCGACAGTTCCACCGCCCAGGCCAACGTCAGCGAAGCGTTGAACAGGATGATCGCCAACCTCAGCCGGCAATACTCGCTGGATAACGTCGCCACCGTGGGGAAACACCTGAACGTGGCGACTTGATTCACCGGAAAGCCTGGCCCCTCGGGAGCCAGGCTTACTTGACTGGATCGAAGAATCACTTGGTGCTGGCCTCAGGGGTGGGTTATCGCGCCTGGCTCTTGCTCCAATCCGTCAGCAAACTGTACGCCACCGCCAACAACGTCGGACCGATGAACAGGCCGATAAAACCGAAGGCGATCAACCCGCCGAACACCCCCAGCAGCACGATCACCAATGGCAGGTTTCCGCCACGGCTGATCAGGTAGGGTTTGAGCACGTTGTCCACGCCGCTGATGATAAAGGTGCCCCAGATACCGAGGAACACCGCCATCCCGTATTCACCCTTCCACGCCAACCAGGCCGTGGCGGGGATCCAGACCAGCGGCGGGCCCATGGGGATCAGGCTGAGCAGGAACGTGACGATGCCCAGCACCAGCGCCCCCGGCACCCCCGCAATCAGGAAGCCGATCAACGCCAGCACGGCCTGGGCCGCCGCAGTGCCAATCACGCCGTTGACCACTCGCTGCACCGTACCGGCCACCAGCTCGATGTAGTAACCGGCACGATCACCGATCAGGCGTTCCAGCAGCCCGTGGACAAACACCGCCAATCGCGGACCGTCCCGATAGAAAAAGAACACGAACACGATACTCAGGGTCAGCTCGAGAATACCGCCGCCGATCTGCGCGCTACGGGCCAGCAGCCAGTTGCCGACCTGCCCCAGGTAGGGCCTGGCGGACACCATCATCGCCGCACCCTGCTGGTCGATGCTGTTCCAGATGCCCACCAACCGTCCGCCCACCAAGGGGACGCCGGCCAGCCAGGTCGGGGCTTCGGGCAGACCGTCGACCTGCACGTCCTTGATGAACGCCGTGGCATCGCGCACATGGTCGGCCAGGTTGAAACCGAGCCATACCAGCGGCACTGCCACCAGCAGCATCCAGCCCACCGTCAGCAACGCCGCGGCCAGGGATTCACGTCCATTGACCCAGCGGGTCAGCAGGCGCATCAGCGGCCAACTGGCGAAAGCCAGCACCGCGCCCCAGAACAGCGCCGACCAGAACGGCGCCATCACCCAGAGGCTTGCACCGAACAACACCAGGAGCAGGATCTGCACCAACAGCCGATCGTTATTGAGCATGTAAGGTCTCGAAAAATGGACAAGGCCAGGGTAACGGCGTCAAGCCCGTCACCCGAAACAGCTTATCGCAGCAACTCAAGGTGCAGGCCCGCCGCATCGCCACTGGCCGCCTCCATCCGCGCCGCTCGGACGCCCTGGTCGATCAAGGCCTGACGCCAGGCCTCGGCCTCGGGGCCGGCGATACTGACCCGAAGGCCAGTGTCCAGGTTCAGCGCCCGGGACAGCAGGCGTAACCAGGTGTCGTCCGGCTCACCGGCAAGACGCGGCAAGTCCAGCGCGCCGGTGTCCTTGAGCTGGCGCAACAGCGTGGCCGAAGTCGGCAGCACATCGCCCAACGCCGCGCTCGACTCGAACTGCTCGACATGCAGGTAGGCCTTGCGGTTGCCGCGCGTGATGCCGTACAGCGCGATCAGGGTGTTATCCGCCGGTGGCGCCAGGCGTAGCAGCAGGTAGGCCTGTCCATTATCGGCACCGTAGAGCTTGGCGTTGCCGAATACTTCGTTGGCCCACAGGCTGCTTTCACCGCAATCGCGGGCCTGGCACCAGAACAACAGCTCGGCGCCCTGTTTCTGCAATGCTTCGCGAGCCAAGGTAAAAGCCTGGTTAGCGGAATGTTCCGGCGGCAGTTCGTAAGTGACCGATGTAACGTTGCCACGGGCATCGACCTGGCCGTCGAAGCGTAATTGGCCGCTGATCCTGCGGATCGAGCCCATGGGGTAGACACGTTCCAGGTCGCTGGTTTGCCGGTAATCGACGATCTGCGCATCGGGCATGCGTGGCACGCGCTCCAGATCGTGACTGCCGGGCACATCGACGGCGAACGATGCCGGGCTGACGCAAGCCAGCGCCAGCAGGGCGAGTGAATGAACGGATAATTTCATCGGATCGGCTTGGCCTGAGTTTCTTGGACGAAACGGGCGTCGCCGGTGCGCCGCGAGGTGGGTAAACAGAGATCTGTCATGGTTGTCTCCCTTTCAACCCGCCCAGCCTCGACAGTTGCCCGGCGCAAGTCAAGAAACGGTGAAGAACCGATTGAAACAGTCTGCTACAAGCGCGGCACCGACCTCGTCGTTCAGGTGCAAATGATGACCACCGGGCAACTGCTCATGACTGAAGGGTAGACGCTCCAGCAACTCAGGGTGCTGGGCAAGCATGCCGTCGGCCGCCACCACCAGATGCGCAGGACAACCGACCCGCGCCACGAACGCCATCGCCTGTTCATCAGTCAGGCGCAGCGGCGATGGCAGGGTCAGGCGGTTGTCGGTGCGCCAGGTATAGCCCCCGGGAACCGGCATCAAGCCGCGCTGGGCCAGTAACTCGGCAGCCTCGCGACTGACCGCCACCAGGCCTTTCATGCGGGCTTCGATGGCCCGGTCGAGGGTTTTGTACACGGGCTTGCGTTTTTGCTGCAAATCCAACTGGGCTTGCAGGGCCATGCCCATGCGTTCGGCCGCGTTATCGCCTTTGGCTGTAGGAGGAATCACCCCGTCGATCAACCCCAGGTGCGTCACCCGTTCCGGCAGGGAACCGGCCAGCACCAGCGAGACAATGGCGCCCATGGAATGCCCCAACAGGGCGAAACGCTTCAGACCCAATTGTTCCGCAACCTGCAGCACATCATGGGCATAGTCCCACAGCGCGTAGCCGGCGCCGGGCGGCCGATGCCCGGAATGACCGTGCCCAGCCATGTCCAGGGCAATCACCCGCAGGCCCTCCAGCCGAGGGGCCAGTCGCGCGAAGCTGTTGGCGTTGTCCAACCAGCCGTGCAAGGCGATCACCGGACGGCCCTCCTCCGGCCCGAACAGATGCGCCGCCAGTTCGATGTGGGGCAGGCTCAGGCGGACTTCTTCGACTGTACTCATGCGCTGCGCCCTTCCCAGCGCCGGAACAGATCCTTGAGCAGGTTGGCCGTGTCTTGAGGACGCTCCAGGGGAAACATATGGCCGCCGGGCATGCTCAGGGATTCGCCATGGGGCATGCGCCCCACCGAACGGGCGTGATGACGCATCACCACGCGACTCTGCCGGCCACGCACCACCGCCAGCGGCACTTTGAGCTTACGGGCCCGCCCCGGACTGGTGTGCGGCACGCCCCGATAGATGCTGATTTCCGTGGCCGGGTCAAAGCGCAGCCGCAAGCGGTCGCCGACTTGCTGCAGGCCATGTTGCAGATAGGCATCGAAGCATTCCGGATCAAAACCGCGGAACAGGGTCTTGCCAGCAAAATATTGCCGGGCCGACTCCAGGTCGGCGAACTCCTCGCGCCGCCCCAGCGTCCGGCCGGCGGGCGTCAGGCGATCGATGAAGCCCAGGCGCTTGGCGGCCAGGATCACCCACCGGTCGGCGCGGGTCAGCACCGGCGAGTCGAGCATGACCACGCCCCGGTACAACTGCGGACAACGCAACGCCGCGTGCAAGTGCAGGACGCCGCCCAGGGAATGACCGACACCCCACACAGGCTCCGGCTGCTGTTCCAGGTGATGGATGAGTTCGTCCACCAGGTTGTGCCAGTTATCATCCACCGGGAAACGCGGGTCATGACCGTGCAACTCCAGGTGCGCGACCTTGTACTGCGGCGCCAGCGCGGCGAACAACTTGCCGTAGGTGGCCGAGGGGAAACCATTGGCGTGGGCGAAAAACACCTGTTGCGACATGACGGCCGATCCATTGGGGGAACTGGGAGCGATTGTCCGCAGAACCCAACGGTGCGGCAATGACCGTAACTGACAGGAATGATGACAGTCGGGCTTGGGCTATGGGGTTATGGCATGCGTCACAAGATTTATTGTTGGCACCCTGTGGCGAGGGAGCTTGCTCCCGCTGGCCTGCGCAGCAGGCCCAAAACCAGGCGACTCGGTGAGTCAGGCTGATCGAGTCGGTGGGTTTGGGGCCGCTTCGCGACCCAGCGGGAGCAAGCTCCCTCGCCACAAGAGCCTTGCACCAGACAAAAAATGCAACCGGCTTCACCGCCCCGGCGGTTGCTCACCCAGCGGCACCACCGCCATGGTCAGGCGCGACACACAGTTGACCTTGCCTTCGTCATTGGTCAGGCGAATATCCCAGACCTGAGTGGTGCGACCCAGGTGAACCATTCGGGCCGTGGCCGTCACCCGCCCACTGCGCACACCGCGCAAGTGGTTGGCATTGATTTCCAGGCCCACGCAATAGAACTTGCTGGCGTCCACGCACAGATAGGCGGCCATCGACCCGACTGTTTCAGCCAACACCACCGACGCACCGCCATGCAGCAGGCCGAACGGCTGGTGGGTGCGGTGATCGACTACCATGCTGGCGGTCAGGGACTCGTCGTCGAAAGATTCGAAACGAATGTCCAGCACTTCGCTGATGGTGTTTTTACCGGCGGCGTTCAATTGCTCAATGTTGGGAGTGGTGCGCCACAGACTCATCGTTGTCGTTCCTTTGTGGTTTTTATTGGGCTCAACCCGGCTGCCAACCTGCCTATGGGTGCTTGATACCCTTGAGTGACATCACCCCAGCCAATGGCAGGTCACCTTCCAACTCAGCCAGGCCCGCCGTCAACACTTGTTCAGGTTGCTGCAGATGACCGTGTTGCAGCAAGCCCAGCAGGCTGCCCACCAACGGGTTATGGCTGACCAGCAGCACATCGTCCGGCTCATCGAGATGGTCCAAAACTGTTTGCGGCCGGGTATCCGGCGTCAGCCAGTCGACCGTTTTCAACTCCGGCTCGAAACCCAGGGCTTCGCGCACCAGCTGCGCGGTCTGCTGGGCGCGCAGGTAAGGGCTGGCATAAATGGCGCTCAGCGGCTGGCCGATCAACTGCGCGGCACTGCGCAACACTTCTTCGCGACCGTGAGCGGTCAGGGCCCGCTCGGGATCGGGACGCGCGCCGTATGGCTCGGCTTCACCATGGCGCATTACCCACAATTTCATAGCTTCGGCTCCTCGTCCCGGACCGGATGCGGGGCGGGCGCCACGACGTGAGGCGCTTCTCCTTCCGGCGTGCGCGGGGCCGGCCAGTCAGCGAACGGCCAGGGTTTCTGGTCGCTGTGGAAGGTGCCGAACCGGCCGATCTGGGCCAGGAATTGGCTCAGGCTGTCGCCGAAATTCATCAGGCTGGCACTGGGTGCGCCGTAGATCAGCCGATAGATCAGTTGCACCAGCACCACGGCGCCCAGGATGAATTGCGCCACTTGCCAGACCAGCAGATAAATCACCATCCACAGCACGCGCAGCAGGATGGATTCGTATTGAGGCTGCCCTTTCGGATCGTTCATGGTTCGCTCCTGCTTGCGGTCAATGGAAACTCAGTTGAAACCACTGGTGGAAATGAAATCGACGTCGGTCTTCGGTTCGCCCCGCATCAACAGTTCGATCACCTGTTCCAGCGTGCGCCCCTCGAACAGGATCGCATGCAGCCCGGCGACCAGTGGCATGTACACGCCAGCCTCCTGGGACTTGGCCTTGAGCACCTTGAGGGTGTTCACCCCTTCGGCCACTTCGCCCAGTCGCGACACCGCCTCGTCCAGGCTCAGGCCCTGGCCGAGGGCGAAACCGACCTGATAGTTACGGCTCTTGGGCGAGGAACACGTGACGATCAGATCGCCCACCCCTGCCAACCCGAGGAAAGTCATCGGATTGGCGCCCTGGCTGACGGCAAAGCGGGTCATTTCCGCCAGCGCCCGGGTGATCAGCATGCTCTTGGTGTTTTCCCCCATGCCCAGCGCCACCGCCATGCCGGCGATGATTGCATAGACATTCTTCAGCGCCCCGCCCAGTTCCACACCAAAGCGGTCGGCACTGGCGTAGACCCGAAAGGTACGGCCATGGAGCGCCGCCTGGACCCGCTGGCACAGTTCTTCGTCTTCACTGGCGACCACCGTGGCGGTCAAGGCGTGCTCGGCGATCTCCCGCGCCAGGTTCGGACCGGAAATCACACCGATTCGAGCCTTGGGGGCGATTTCCTCGAGAATCTCGCTCATCAGCTTGAAGGTCTGGGCTTCGATGCCCTTGGTCAAACTCACCAGCAGCTTGCCGCTCAAGCATTCGGCATGGGGTGCCAATACCGAGCGCAAGGCACTGGACGGCAAGGCGACGAAAAACAGATCGCTGCCCTGCAGGGTCGCCTGCAAGTCGGTGACCGGCTCCACTTCCGGGCGGATCTTGATGCCCTTGAGGTAGCGCGGGTTCTCGCGGTTGACCCGGATGGCCTCGGCCTGTTCAGGGTCACGCATCCATTGGCGTACCGGGTGACCATTCTCGGCCAGCAGGTTGGCCACGGCGGTGCCGAAACTCCCGCCTCCCAGGACCGCAATCGGGCGCTGTTCAGTCATATGCAATCCGTTCATCCATACCAAGTGGCAATGCGGGGCATTATACGGAGCGGCCGGATCGCGACCAGCCCCGGCAACAATTACCGCCAGCTGTAGGAAGCTGACCATCATTTCCTAGGAAAATGCTGTCAACGTGAATGGAAAAGTCGTTCAGCTCAGTTAACATGCCCGCCATTCTTTCGTTATCGAAGGCTGTGCCGTGTTCGTTGGCCCTTCCCGTTCAGGTTCGTCACTGCTACTGGCGCTGATCATCAGCCCGCCAGTGCTGGCCGACGATCTGTTCGTGGACAGCCAGCCCCTGCCCGAAGTGTTGACGGCCACGCGCCTGAAGCAATCGCCGGCGGCGGTGCCGGGCAGCATGACCGTGCTCGACAGCGAATTGATCAAGGCCAGCGGCGCCCGGGACATCAGCGAACTGCTGCGCCTGGTGCCGGGCATGATGGTCGGCAATATCAGCGGCAACCAGGCCGCCGTGAATTACCACGGCACCAACGCCAGCGAAGCTCGACGCATGCAGGTACTGATCGATGGCCGCTCGGTGTACCGCGCCGGCCTGGCCACGGTGGACTGGAGCGATATTCCGGTGGCCATGGAAGACATCGACCGGATCGAAGTCTTCCGCGGGCCCAACACCGTCAGCTACGGGGCCAATGCGCTGATGGCGGTGGTCAACATCATCACCCGCGCGCCCGCCGACAGCCACGGCACCCGGCTGAAAATCACCCGGGGCCAGCGGGGCATCAGCGACTGGTACGCCAGCCAGGGCAGCGGTTGGGAGGGCGGCGACCTGCGGCTGTCGTTGTCCGGCCAGGAAGACGATGGCTTTGACAGCGACCGCAACGACGCCGATTACCGCGACAGTCGACGCCTGAACCGCTTCAACCTGTCCGTCAGCCAGACATTGAACGAGCAGCAAAGCATCGACTGGCAATTGAACGCCAAGGACGGGACCAATCAACGGCCCTATACCTATCATCCGGTGTTCGCCGGGATTACAGCCGCTGGCGACAATTCCGACGTCATCGCCAAGGACTACGCCGGTTCACTGCGCTGGAACCTGGACCTGGACCCCAACCACAGCCTTTACGTACAAGGCTCGATCCAGCATTGGGATCGCCAGCAAACCTGGCGCGCCTGCGATGCCGAGGTGTCCTTCAGCCCGCAACTGACCGACCTGTGGCTGCTCAACCCCAATTACGCCGAGCGGCTGGCACGTAACATCCCCAGCTTCACCAGCACGGGCGCGCCGCCCGGCACCCCACAGGAACAAGCGCTGGCCAACCAGGTGCTCGACCAGTGGCGCAACGGCGCCTCGCAAACCCTGTGCGGGGACATCGACCAAAGTGCCCGGGAGTCACGCTACGACCTGGAAATCCAGGACACCTTGAGCCTGTCCGACAGCCTGCGACTGGTCACCGGGGCGAATTACCGCTACGACCGGGCGAACTCCGAAACGTACTTCAACGGCACGCTGGACGACACCACCTGGCGGCTGTTCGGCCAGCTCGAATGGCGGGCCACCGAGCACTGGCTGTTGCAGGGCGGCGCGATGTTCGAAGACACCCGCCTGACCGGAAGCTCGCTGACCCCGCGGGTGGCGGTCAACTACCTGATCACCCCACGCCATGGCTTGCGGGCGGTGTACTCCGAAGCCGTGCGCTCCCCGGACATGTTCGAGAACAACGTCAACTGGAGTTACCAGGTCACTAACCTGCAGCCCACCGCCTTCGGCCAGAGCAGCGCCCGTTACTTTGTCCAGACCCGTGGCCCGGGGAATCTGGAACAAGAGCACATGCGCTCTCGGGAACTGGGCTACAACGGTTATTTCATGGAGTTGGGCCTGACGCTCGATGTGAAGCTGTTCCATGACGAAATCACCGGCATGATCAGCGAACCGCTGCGCAACAATCAGTACATCGCCAGCAACAGCAACGAATCACAATTCTCCGGGGCCGAAACCCAGGTTGATTGGCGAATGACCAGCGCCGACCGCCTGCGCCTGACCTACGCCTACGTTGATGCCCAGGCCAGTAACCCCCTTGATGAACAACTGACCGCCCGTAACAGTGGTTCGGCCGGGTGGCTGCGGGATTGGGGCCAGGGCTGGAACAGCGCGGTCTTCTATTACGCCGCCGATGCGCTCAACGGTTATCGCTTCGAACGGCTCGACACCCGCCTCGCCCGACGCATCCCGCTGGGCAAGGCCAACCTGGAGCTGGCGGGCATCCTGCAACAACGCCTCGACAATCAGCCCACCACCTTCGTCGACAACCGCTACGACTCCCGTCATGTCCTGTATTTCAGCGCGGAGTTGTCCTTCTAAATGGCCCGGAGCCAACCCCGCAAGACGCCATTTCGTGGCCGCCTGACGCTAGCGCTATGCCTGGTGTTTGCAGGGTTGCTGGCGACGATCGAGGCCCGCGCCGCCGAGATTCTGCTGACCGGTGTCGAGGACAGTCCCGGCGTGCAGTCCTTCACCCTGGCCCTCAAGGCCCTGCGTCCCGAGGACAATGTGCGGTTCACCCGGCTGGCGGACCTGCCGACGCCGGACAAGTTGCCGGGCAATGTCCGTCTGGTCCTGCTTGACCTGCCCAGCCTCGACTGGCGCCTGCAAGACAGCCGTGGGCCGGCCACGCTGGTGCTACGCATCAGCCGCCAGCAAGCCCGGGATCGCCTGGGCGAGGCAACGCCCGATCACCTGAGCCTGCTGTGGAGCGACCCGCCGATGGCGCGGCAACTGCGGCTGATCCGCACGGTCCTGCCGCAAGTACGACGGGTCGGCGTGCTGTTCGACAGGCACAGCGAGTTTTTGCTCAAGGACCTGCGCCAGGCCGCCCTACCACTGGACCTGGAAATCGTCGCCGAACGCTGGGACGACACCAGTGACAGTCGCGCCCTGCAAAACCTGCTGGGCCAGAGCGATGTGTTGTTGGGCCTCGACGACCCCGACCTGTACAACCCCAAGACCGTGAAAAACCTCTTGCTCAGCAGCTACGCCCGGCAACGTGCGCTGATCGGACCGAGCGCCGCGTTCGTCAAGGCCGGCAGCCTGGCCAGCACCTACAGCGACCAGGACGACTGGCTGGCAATTCTCGACGAACTGCTCGACCGCCCCCCCGCCACCTGGCCGCGCACCTTGTATCCGGCCCGCTTCAAAGTCCTGAGCAACCGACAGGTCACCCGCTCACTGGGGATCGAACCGATTGACGCCGAATCCGTCGCTGCGACATTGGCCGAAGGAGAACACCGCCCATGACCTTGCGTCGCCGCTGGGACATCAATACCCGCACCCAGCTCATCGCCCTCGGCCCGGCGCTGTTGCTGACCGTGCTGCTGATCAGCTTCTTCACCTTCGTGCGGATCCAGGACTTGCGCCAGGAACTCAATCACACCGGGCAACTGATCGCCAACCAACTGGCTCCAGCCACGGAGTACGGGGTGATCTCCGGCAACAAGGAGGTGCTGGAAAGCCTGCTCACCGCCACCCTGGCGACGCCCCACGTGCGTTTTCTGGAGATTCAGGACAGCACGAACCGGATGCTGGTGTACGTCGAGCAATCCGAACCAACCGACGACCACTCTCAGCAGGTCGAAGTGTTCCAGGCCCCGGTTCGCCTGCAACGCATTGCCCTGAACAATGATTTCCTGCAAGGCGACAGCGCTTCCACTGAGGCCCCCGGTGAAGACTACCTGGGCCGCGTGATCGTTGGCATGTCCAGTGACGCCTTCAGCCAGCGGCAGCAGGAAATTCTGTTCAAGGCCGCCATCCTGGCGCTGTTCGCCCTGTTGTTTACCTTTCTCGTGGCGCGCCGCCTGGCATCGAACCTGTCCCGTCCGATCCGTGATATCGGCAACGCGGTCAAAGCGATCCAGCAAGGCGACTACAGCACGCCGCTGCCCATCGTTGACGACGGCGAATTGGGAGCGTTGTCGCGGCACATCAACAACCTGGCCGACGGGCTCGAGCAAGCCAGCCGCGAACAACACCAGGCCATGGAGCAACTGATCAAGACCCGGGAGGAAGCGGAAAAGGCCAACAGCGCCAAGTCTGAGTTCCTGGCGATGATGAGCCATGAACTGCGCACGCCCATGAACGGTGTACTGGGCATGCTGCAACTGCTGGAAACCACCCGGATGACCGACGAGCAGCACGAGTACACGGCGCTGGCGTCCGAATCCACCGAGCACCTGCTGAAGGTGATCAACGACATCCTCGACTTTTCACGCATCGAGCGCTCGGCCCTGGAGCTGGAACACATCCCGTTCAATCTGGCGGAGCTGGTGGGCAGTTGCGCCCAGTCGTTCCAGCACAGCGCCGCGCAACGCAAACTGGGCCTGGACCTGCTGATCCCCGACGACATGCAAGCCTTGCAGGTCCAAGGCGATCCGACGCGGATCCGGCAGATTCTGGTGAACCTGATCGGCAACGCGCTGAAATTCACCGAGCAAGGTCAGGTCACCGTGCAGTGCCAATGGCAGGCCCTGGATCACGAACTGTTGTGGTTCACCTGCACGGTGCGGGACAGCGGCATAGGCATTCCGGCCGAGAGCCTGGAGCGCATGTTCGACGCCTTCCAACAGGCCGACAGCTCGATTTCCCGGCGTTACGGCGGCACCGGCCTGGGCCTGCCAATTGCCCGCACCCTGGCCGAACGCATGGGCGGCACGCTGCGAGCCCAGAGTGAAGAAGGCCTGGGCTCGGTGTTCACCCTCGAGATTCCGCTGGCCCGCTCGCGGCAGATCCCGCCGCCCCTGGCGCCGCGCCTGTCGAACGGCAGCGGCGATGGCGAAGGCCGTAACGTGTTGTTGGTCGAGGACAACCCGGTGAATCAGACGGTGATCGAAGCCATGCTGCGCAGCCTGGGCTTCACGGTCAGCGTCGCCGTCGACGGTGCCCAGGCCGTACGCAGCGCCGAAAGCCTGATATTCGAAGCGATCCTCATGGATTGCCGATTGCCCATTATCGACGGTTACGAAGCCACGCGGCAGATCCGGCAGTTACCCGGCTGCAGCGAAGTGCCGATCATCGCCCTGACCGCCAATGCCTTGCAGGGCGACCGCGAGGCCTGCCTGGCGGCGGGTATGAACGATTACCTGGCCAAGCCGTTCAAACGCGTTGACCTGCAGCAAATTCTGCAACGTTGGGTGCATTAGTAGCCTGTGTGACTGGCGTGAAAGGCGAAAGTGCGGCAGTCTTAGGCACCCGAACAAGCCTCGATTGGGGCTTGAATAAAAATTTCAGTGCACAGGTGTACATTCATTTCCCGTGTGCTGTGACTTTCACTACAACGCAATAGTCTATGAGTAGGCTGTCGATTCGAGGCATGAACGCTTCGATCGGCCGGGAAGATTTGCCCCACCCTGCCGCATGGGACTATTGAGGAGCTCGCATGACCAAACAAAACGCCTTTACTCGGGAAGACCTGCTGCGCTGCAGTCGCGGTGAGCTGTTCGGCCCAGGTAACGCGCAACTGCCCGCCCCGAACATGCTGATGGTGGATCGCATCACCCATATCAGCGAAGAGGGTGGCAAGTACGGCAAAGGTGAATTGGTCGCCGAGCTGGATATCAATCCGGACCTGTGGTTCTTCGCCTGCCACTTCGAGGGTGATCCGGTGATGCCAGGCTGCCTGGGCCTGGATGCCATGTGGCAACTGGTCGGTTTCTTCCTCGGCTGGCAAGGCCTGCCGGGTCGCGGTCGCGCCCTGGGTTCAGGCGAAGTGAAGTTCTTTGGTCAGGTCCTGCCGACCGCCAAGAAAATCACCTATAACATTCATATCAAACGCGTCCTCAAGGGCAAGCTGAACATGGCCATTGCCGATGGTTCGGTGACCGTGGACGGTCGCGAGATCTACACCGCCGAAGGCCTTCGGGTCGGCGTTTTCACCTCCACTGACAACTTCTAAGGGTTATCCGCATGCGCCGCGTCGTTATCACTGGTCTGGGCATCGTTTCGTGCCTGGGCAATGACAAAGAGACCGTCTCCGCTAACCTGCGTGCAAGTCGCCCTGGCATCCGGTTCAACCCGGAATATGCCGAAATGGGTCTGCGTAGCCAGGTTTCCGGCTCCATTGACCTTCCCCTCGAAGAGCTGATCGATCGCAAGATCTACCGTTTCGTCGGCCACGCGGCGGCTTACGCCTACCTGGCCATGAAGGACGCTATCGCTGACTCCGGTCTGACCGAAGAGCAAGTGTCCAACCCGCGCACCGGCCTGATCGCCGGTTCTGGTGGCGCCTCGACGCTGAACCAGATGGAAGCGTTGGACATCCTGCGCGAAAAAGGCGTCAAGCGTGTCGGCCCGTACCGCGTCACGCGGACCATGAGCAGCACCGTTTCCGCCTGCCTGGCGACCCCGTTCAAGATCAAGGGCCTGAACTACTCCATCGCCTCTGCCTGCGCCACCAGTGCTCACTGCATTGGCAACGCCATGGAACAGATCCAGATGGGCAAGCAGGACGTCGTATTCGCCGGCGGCGGTGAAGAAGAACATTGGAGCCAGTCGTTCCTGTTCGACGCCATGGGCGCCCTGTCCAGCCAATACAACGACACCCCGGAAAAGGCCTCCCGCGCCTACGACGCCAAGCGTGACGGTTTCGTCATTGCCGGCGGCGGCGGCATGGTGGTGGTCGAGGAGCTGGAACACGCCCTGGCCCGTGGCGCGAAAATCTACGCGGAAATCGTCGGCTATGGCGCCACTTCCGATGGCTACGACATGGTCGCCCCAAGCGGCGAAGGTGCCATCCGCTGCATGCAGATGGCCATGTCCACCGTTGATGCACCGATCGACTACCTGAACACCCACGGCACCTCGACCCCGGTCGGTGACGTGATGGAAATGAAAGGTGTGCGTGAAGTCTTCGGCGACAAGGCCCCGGCCATCAGCTCCACCAAGAGCTTGTCGGGTCACTCCCTGGGCGCCGCCGGCGTTCACGAAGCGATCTATTGCATGCTGATGATGGAAGGCAACTTCATGGCAGGTTCGGCCAACATCGACGAACTGGATCCGGAAGTGGCCGACATGCCAATCCTGACCAAGACTCGCGAAGACGCCACCATCAACACCGTGATGAGCAACAGCTTCGGCTTTGGTGGCACCAACGCCACCCTGGTATTGAAGCGCTGGCAGGGCAAGTAAGCCCCGCCGGTACGCCGCACACAAAAACGCCCCGACTGGTTCGGGGCGTTTTTTTTGCGCCTACTCAATACACCGTAGTTCCCCTGTGGGAGCGAGCTTGCTCGCGATTGCAGTGTGCCATGCAACAGATCAGTTGACTGGCCTACCGCAATCGCGAGCAAGCTCGCTCCCACATTGGTCTGTGACGAATGAAACTCAGCGCACCACAAACCGTTGCTGCGTCAGCAGCCGATCCCCCTGGAACACCATGAACCGCCACTCTCCCGGCACCACTTCGTGGCTTTCGGTGAACTCGTAGGCCATGACGTCCTGAGGCGCGCCAGGCACCAGTTTCTGGATGACTTCGAATTTATCGTGGCGCACGCCGTCAGGGGTGCGGATGCCAGGCGTGAAGTACAACAGCGTCAACGGCTGGTCATCAGCGACCTTGCCCGCCAACTGGTAGCGCATGCCAAACTTGGTGCCCAGTTTCGCCGGTACGCTTTCAGTCTGGCGGATCTGCTCGTTGCTGCGACGCAGAACCCTCTCCCCCGATTGCAGCTCGGCTTGCGGGCCGTCGAAAACGCCGTATTCCACCGGGCCTTCGACACGAACTTCTGCCTGGGCCAGACCGCAGGTCAACAACAGCGCGACCAATGCGCTTGAACGGGTGAGGTGCATAGTGCGCTCCTTGATTGAGATGAGCGCGAGGGTATGACGCGGGGGTGACAGGCTGATGACAAACCTTGCCCACCGATAATCCCGTGGCGAGGGAGCTTGCTCCCGCTGGGCTGCGCAGCGGCCCCTTGTTCTTGCGGTTGCTGCGCAACCGAGCGGGAGCAAGCTCCCTCGCCACAAAAAGCCGTTCAGCGGACGACTGAACGCGGCAACACCGCTAGGAAATTATCCCGCGCCACCTTCCTGGCCACGTCTTCCGGCAAGGCATCCAGGAACGGATCGAAGCTGTGCAATTCCTTACCGAGCTTGTTGAAACGCCCGACCACATCCGACCCCACCATGAAGCGCTCCGGAAAGCGCTCTACCAGCTGCACCCACTCCGGCCGGGGCTTTCCCGCCTCGTCCAGCAAGTACGGCGTGAGCAGGCTCCAAGACAGGTCTACGTACAGATTGGGGTAGGACTCGAGCATCCGGGTCAGGGTCGGCAACAGAAAATCCAGCTGGGTCTGGTGGCGGTGGATCTCCATGCTGGTGCCGGCGTGGGCCCAGATGAACCGCGTGTGCGGATGATTACGCAGGGGTTCCTCCATTTCTGCCAGGTACAGCGGATTTTTCTCACGCTTGGAAGTGATGTTTGAATGCAACATCACCGGCAGATCGTTCTCCGCCGCCAGGTGATAGATCCGCGTCATGGCTTCGTTATTGGCCCTCGGGGTATCACCGGAGGTCAACGCCGTGAGGTCATCGTGGCGGGTGAACACCTCCCCGATGCCTTGCCACAGCCCCGGGTACAGGTCGAGCATGCGCTGGATGTGCGCGGCGGAGTTCTTGTCGTTGGGATTGAAGCCCGACAGGAACGGATGGAAGCGCTGGCGTTGCTCGGCACTCAGTTTGCTCACCGCAGCGGCGACGATCACATCGGTGGCGCTGTACCAATAGGCGTCCGCATCGTCACCGGCGTAATAACGTGGACGCTTGGGCTCGTCCTCATGCCATTTCTTGGCCACCGGAATGCCGGAAATCATCACATGCTCGATGCGATTGTCCGCCATTGCCTGGAGCAGCTTGGGCATGCCGGCGGTTTCCTGGAAGAAATCGACGTAATGCAAGTGCGCATCGCTGTAGACGTATTCGCGGGCCATGGCGCTGCTGCTTATAACGACCAACAGCCAGGCGAAGATGAGATGGGGCAAGGGCACAGGCAGACTCCAAAGGTCATGAGCAGCATAGACCCTGCTCGTCCCGTCCGGGTTCAAGCCGTCTGTGCCGCGCTGGCGGCGACGAGTTATGCTTTCTGCATCCGTTGTTCAACCTGGAAGACACCATGACCACGCCCCTGACCGTCCGCCCCCGCGCAGAAGATGTTGAAGGCCAGCCGATTCTTCGCCCGTTGCCGTCCGCCAAGTGTCGCAGTGTCGGACCTTTCGTGTTTTTCGACCACATGCTGCAAACCTCCTACGCGGCCGGTAGAGGCATGAACATCCGTCAGCATCCCCACATCGGGCTGTCCACCCTCACCTACCTGTTCGAGGGGAAACTCCAGCATAAGGACAGCCTGGGTTCCGATCAGGTGGTGGACGCTGGGGATGTCAGCTGGATGACCGCCGGCAGCGCCATTGCCCATGTCGAACGCACCCCCGAATCACTGCTGGGGAGTGATTTCGTCATGCACGGGTTGCAAGTCTGGCTGGCCTCGCCCAAATCCCACGAAGAAGGGCCAGGGCACTACAGCCATCATCCGGCACACAGCCTGCCCGTCAGCGACAACCTGGGGGTCAGTATCCGGATGATCGCCGGATCAGGCTTTTGCCTGGAATCGCCGGTACCGGTGTTGTCTCCTACGCTGTATGCCGAACTGAACCTACAAACCGCGACGACCTTGCTGATTCCCACCGAGCATGAAGAGCGGGCCCTGTATGTCTTGAGTGGCGAGGCGTTGCTGGAGGGCGAGCCGGTGGAACCCCACTCGTTGGTGATCCTGCCGGTCGGGGAAGAGATGGCGCTGTTTGCGGGCAGTGACTGCCATGCCGTGCTGTTCGGCGGCGCACCGCTGGATGGGCCGCGGCGGATAAACTGGAACTTCGTCTCCAGTGATCCGGCCCGGATAGATGAAGCCCGCCGGCGCTGGGCGGCTAGGGACTGGCCGACCGTGCCGGGGGAAAGCGAGCGGATCGAGTTGCCCTGAGTTCAGGATTGCTTGTCAGACCGCCATCGCGAGCAAGCTCGCTCCCACATTGGATTTGAGTGATCACAGAATGTGCGTTCACAGCGGATCATTGTGGGAGCGAGCTTGCTCGCGATGGCTTTATGTCGGACAACAAGAGCACCAAATCCAGAACCCGACGTCAGCCCTTGAACACTTCATCCAGCAAGTTATGCATCGACCTGAACGCCCGTCCAGCGACCTTGGCGTTGTACATCATCTTGCCCGGCACATTGGCCTGCGGGTCGGTGAACGAGTGCACCGCGCCACCGTAGCTCAGCAGTTGCCAATCCACCCCGGCGGCGTTCATTTCGTCTTCGAAGGCGGGTAGTTGTTCTTTAGGCACCAGCGGATCCGAAGCCCCGTGCATCACCAACACCGAACCCTGGATGTTCTGCGCATCCGCCGGGTTCGGTGTATCCAGGGTGCCATGGAATGAAATCGCGGCCTTCAGCGGTGCGCCGGTACGGGCCAATTCCAGGGCGCAGCAGCCACCGAAGCAGAAGCCGAACGTGGCCAACCTGGAAGCATCGACCTGCGCTTCACCCTGGTTTTGCAGTTGCTCGAGCGCCGCCTGCATGCGCTTGCGCAACAGCGCCCGGTCGTTCTTGAGGGGCATCATCGCCGCCCCGGCCTCATCGGCATTGCTCGGGCGCAAAGCCTGCCCGTACAGATCGGCAATCAATACGACGTAGCCGTTGGCCGCCACCGACTTGGCAATGTCCTCGGCCCCTGCCCCCACGCCCATCCAGTTCGGCGCCATCAGTAAGCCGGGGCGCGAACCCTGCTGGCTAATGTCGAAGGCCAGTCGGCCTTCATAGGTTTGACCTTCAATCTGATAGACCAGCGAACGAACCGTAACCTGACTCATGACGGACTCCTCTTCAATCGGAACACCAGAAATGAAAAAACCCGCCGAAGCGGGTTTTTCCTGCACTTGATTAAGCTGACAGTTCAACCAGCAGCTTGTTCAGGCGGCGTACATACGCCGCCGGGTCCTTCAGGCTGTCGCCGGCCGCCAGGGCTGCCTGGTCGAACAGGATGTGCGACAGGTCGCCAAAACGCTCTTCGCTCTGCTCGTTGTCGAGTTTTTCCACCAGCGGGTGGGCCGGGTTGAATTCGAAGATCGGCTTGGAGTCCGGGACCTTCTGACCGCTGGCTTCGAGGATCTGGCGCATCTGCAGACCAAGGTCCTGCTCGCCAATGGCCAGGATCGCCGGAGAGTCGGTCAGACGGTGCGAGACGCGCACTTCACTGACAGCATCGCCCAGGGCGGTCTTGATCCGCTCAACCAGACCTTCCTTGCTCTTGGCGACTTCCTCGGCGGCTTTCTTGTCTTCTTCCGAATCCAGGTTGCCAAGGTCCAGGTCACCACGGGCCACGTCGACAAAGCTCTTGCCGTCGAACTCGTTGAGGTAGCTCATCAGCCACTCGTCGATGCGATCGGTCAGCAGCAGCACTTCGATGCCTTTCTTGCGGAAGACTTCCAGGTGCGGGCTGTTCTTGACCTGTGCATACGTTTCACCGGTCAGGTAGTAGATCTTGTCCTGACCTTCCTTGGCACGGGCCAGGTAATCGGCCAGGCCAACGATCTGCTCGCCATCGTCACCCTGGGTCGAGGCAAAGCGCAGCAGGCCGGCGATCTTCTCTTTGTTGGCGAAGTCTTCGGCCGGACCTTCTTTCATCACCTGGCCGAAGTTCTTCCAGAAGCTCTTGTACTGCTCGGGCTCGTTCTTCGCCAGTTTTTCCACCATGTCCAACACACGCTTGGTCAGCGCCGACTTCATGGAGTCGATGATCGGATCTTTCTGCAGGATTTCCCGCGACACGTTCAGCGACAGGTCGTTGGAATCCACCACACCCTTGATGAAACGCAGGTACAGCGGCAGGAACGACTCGGCCTGGTCCATCACGAACACGCGCTGGACATACAGCTTCAAGCCGCGTGGCGCTTCGCGCTGGTACAGGTCGAACGGCGCACGGGCCGGCACGTACAGCAGCGAGTTGTATTCCAGCTTGCCTTCGACCTTGTTATGGCTCCAGCTCAGCGGGTTCTCGTAATCGTGGGCGATGTGCTTGTAGAACTCCTGGTATTCCTCGTCTTTCACTTCGGTGCGCGGACGGGTCCACAGGGCACTGGCGCGGTTGACGGTTTCCCATTCCACTTCAGGCTTTTCTTCGCCTTCGGCAGCGGTGACTTCCTTCGGCAGCTCGATTGGCAGCGCGATGTGGTCGGAGTACTTCTTGATGATGTTGCGCAGACGCCAGCCATCGGCGAACTCGTCTTCGCCGGACTTGAGGTGCAACACGATGCGGGTACCGCGATCAGCCTTGTCGACAGTGGCGACTTCAAACTCGCCTTCGCCCTTGGACGACCAGTGCACGCCTTCGCTTGCAGCGAGGCCGGCACGGCGGCTGAACACTTCGACCTGGTCGGCCACGATGAACGCGGAATAGAAACCGACGCCGAACTGACCGATCAGGTGGGAATCTTTCTTCTGGTCGCCGGACAGGTTCTTCATGAAGTCGGCGGTGCCAGACTTGGCGATGGTGCCCAGGTGCGTGATCACCTCTTCGCGGCTCATGCCGATGCCGTTGTCTTCGAGGGTGACGGTTTTCGCGTCCTTGTCGAAGCTCACACGGATTTTCAGCTCAGCGCCGCCTTCCAGCAGTTCAGGCTTGGAAAGGGCTTCGAAACGTAATTTGTCGACAGCGTCAGAGGCGTTCGAAATCAGCTCGCGAAGGAAAATTTCCTTATTGGAATACAGCGAGTGAATCATCAGGTGCAGCAGCTGCTTCACCTCGGTCTGGAAGCCCAGGGTTTCCTTTTGAGTTTCCACGCTCATGGTCATCAAACTCCAAGTGGATGGTGGTGTCCGCCTCGCTGAGATTGGCGGCGGGATGTCCTCAAGGTGGGGGCAACGGTCATGATTTCAAGGGCGATCGGGTTTTGAGGGCTCCTGGATCTTGAAATGCGCCCGGGCGGTGGCGATGGGCTCGGCTTCGGCCTCCTGCCAGGCGGTGATCGCCACGTTGGCCACTCGCCGCCCCTGACGCCAGACCTGGCATTTGGCATAGGTGTCGCGAAACTGCCCGGCGCGCAGGTAATCCAGGGAGAAGTCGATGATTTTTGGCACGCCCGGCGCGCCGGTGGTGATCAGCAGATAAACGGCCGCCGACAGTTCCATGAAACCGGCAATGACCCCGCCGTGGATCGCTGGCAGTAAAGGGTTACCAATGTTGTCCTTGTTGGCCGGCAGCCGGAACAGCAATTCATCGCCTTGGCCCGAGCACTCGACGCCAATCAGTTGCGCATAGGGAATCGAGGCCAGCAGCAGCGCGTAGTCGCCCCGCTCACAAGCCTGGCGCAGTTGCTCCTCGGTGACATCGCTCATGGTTGGTCTACGGCGGTCGCTGGACCGCCCCTCTTGAACCCTCTGGCGTGGTCACCCAGGCGCATGAAGGTGCCCACTACATGGGCGATGGGCTGCTCGGGGTCGTCCTGCCAGGCAAAACCCCGGCTGAAGATCACGTCCGGGGTGACCCGGTAGCATTGAGCGAAGCCGTAGATATCCTTATGGGGCTCGGCGGCGTGCATGTAGTCGATGCGCAGGTCCAGGGTCGGACAGACCTCGAACTGCGGCAACACGCATAAGGTCGACATGCCACATGCCGTGTCCATCAATGAGGTCAGGGCCCCGCCATGGATAATTCCCGTAAGGGGATTGCCGACGATCCCGGGGCTGTAAGGCAAAATTACGGTCAATCCTTCGCGACTGGCGCTGTGCAGCTTCAGGCCCAGTACCTGGCAATGTCTCAGTGCGGACAAAAAACGTGTCGCACGCTCAAAAACGGGGTCTTCGGCCATTCGATTAACACTCCAGTTAATGATGAAACCTGACAACCGGCGCTTCTCACAAAGTTCCATTGCTGTGCAACGTTATATATCTGTAACGCAGCAGGAACTTAATCTGAGGGGCGGCGTTCAAAAGGCCAGTAGTTATTTCCATAAGGAGAAACACCCCATGCGTAAGACTTTTGCTATTGCCTTGATGTTGGCCGCCTCCCTCGGTCTCGCTGCCTGCGATAAAAAATCCGAGGACAAAGCTCAAGATGCCAACCAACACGCTGAGCAAGCTCAGCAAGACATGAACAAAGCACAGGATAAAGTGAACGACGCGGCGAAAGAAAACGCCGAAGCCGCCAAAAAGCAGGCTGAATCGAACGAAGCCGCTCAGCAGGAACAAGCCCCTGCTACCGCACCTAAAACCAACTGATACGGTTTTAGCGAAAAAAGAAAACCCGCCTGGTGCGGGTTTTCTTTTGCCTGCGATTTAGCCGATCGATCAAACGGCTTCCTTGCCCACTTCAGGCGATGGCGCCTCCGTAGGGGTATAGACCATGACATCCAGCACGTCGGAATGAAACTCCCGCTGGTACAACACAAACACCACGCCGGCACTCATCAACATGAATAACCAAGGACTGACGAACCACGCCAACATGGTCATGCCGAAATAATAAGAGCGCAGGCCGAAGTTGAACTGGTTGGCGGCCATGGAGATCACTCGCGCCGCCCTTAGTGCAAAGGCCTTGCGCTCCTGCTCGGAGACATGACGCTCGCCGATCATCGGCGCCGATCCCACCAGAACCGCCGCGAAGTTGTATTGGCGCATGCACCAGCTGAATGTGAAGAACGCATATACAAACACCAACGCCAGGCACAGCAACTTGACTTCCGCCATGCCTTGGGAGGCTTGCTGCACCATCGGCAGGTCAGCCAGCAGCGACACCGCCCGATCGGACGCCCCGAGCACCGTCAGGATACCGGCCAGGATGATCAACGTACTGGAGGCGAAGAACGAGGCGTTGCGCTCCAGGTTACCAATCACGCTGGCATCGGCGATGCGGTTCTCGCGCAACAGCATGCGGCGCATCCAGTCCTCGCGGTACAGGTGCATCACGCTGGCCAGGCAGGCCGTGTCGCGGGCCTTCCAGGTGGCATAACGGGTATATCCGCCCCAGCAGATGATGAACCAGGCGGCGGCAAGCAGATGGATCAGGTTGGCTTGGATGAATGACATTCGATTTCCTGTGTGACGAAAACAAGAGCTGGAGCAATAGTCGCGGTGAACCCTGTGGGAGCGGGCTTGCTCGCGAAAGCGGTGGGTCAATCAATACATGGCTGACAGACAGATCGCATTCGCGAGCAAGCCCGCTCCCACAGAGATTTTCGCAACTTTCAAGACACTGCTTCGACGTTAGCCCACGGAAAAAGACACTGCACCCAAAAAAAATGCCCCGTATCGATTGATACGGGGCATTTCGGTTTCTATCGGTGGAGCTGTTGCAGCCGTTTAGGCCAGGGCTTCGCTGCGCTTGCCCAGCAGACGATCACACACCACGGCAACCGCCAGGGTCATCACCGAAGGCACCAGCCAGGCCAGGCCTTGCTCGCTCAGCGGCAGATGGGCCAGCTGCGTCGGCATCCAGTCCGCCAACCCGGCGCCTTTGAGCGCATCGATCAGGCCAAACAGGAACGACACCAGCATCACCGGGCCGACAATGCGCCCCTGCTCATGCCAGAAGTCCTTGCAGAAACTCAGGGCCACCAGGGCGATGCACGGCGGGTAGATCGCGGTCAGGACCGGAATCGAGAACGCGATCAGCTTGGTCAGGCCCAGGTTGGACACCAACAGCGAAAAACCCGCCAGGATCACCACCAGGGTCTTGTAGGACAGCGGCAGGACACGGCTGAAGTACTCGGCGCAGGCGCAGGTCAGGCCGACCGCGGTGACCAGGCACGCCAGGGAGATCAACACGGCGAGGAAACCGCTGCCCAGGCTGCCGAACGTGTGTTGCACGTAGGCATGCAGCACAGCGGCACCGTTGGTCGCCCCCGCAGCCACTTCATGGCTGCCGGAACCGAGGCGGAACAGGCTGACGTAGACCAGCGCCAGGCCCACCCCGGCGATCAGCCCGGCGATGATGGCGTAGCGGGTGATCAGGGCCGGCGAATCGACGCCCCGGGAACGGATCGCGTTGACGATGACAATGCCGAATACCAGTGCACCCAGGGTATCCATGGTCAGGTAACCATTGATGAAGCCCTGGGAAAACGGCGCCGCCACGTACTCGGGGGTCGCCACGCCGATATCGCCGGCGGGCAAGGCAAACGCGGCGATACCCAGCACAGCCAAGGCGATGATTTTCAGCGGCGCGAGGAAGCGGCCGACGGTGTCCAGCAGACGGCCCGGATAGAGCGAGATGAAGAACACCAGCAGGAAATACACGGCGCTGTAGAGAAACAACGCCAGCGGGCTTTCACCGGTCAACGGCGCCAGGCCGACTTCAAACGAGACGGTGGCGGTACGTGGCGTGGCGAACAACGGGCCGACGGCCAGGTAGCACACCGCCGCCAGCACACCACCGGCGACCTTGCCAATGGGGCTGCTCAAGGCGTCCATCGCGCCACCGACCTTGGCCAGGGCAACCACCGTGATGACCGGCAAGCCAACCGCCGTGATCAAAAAGCCCAGCGCCGCCATCCAGACATGAGGCCCGGACTGCAAACCAACGATAGGCGGGAAGATGATGTTGCCAGCCCCGACGAACAGGGCAAATGTCATGAAACCAAGCGCCAGGATGTCCTGGCCTTTCAACACTTTCATTAAGGAAACCACACTACTGAATCGGAATTTAGAGAGGGATTTCCCCGAGGGTAGAGGGAAATGCTGTCGATCCGTATAAGACCGACCCGTTTTAGCGCGTCGCTTCCTTGTGGGCAGCGGTCGCAAAAATGGCTGCTAGCCTAACGAATTTGCGTGAAAAACGCACTGTTACGGGGCGAACTATCCGATACACGACATTTATGTGTCGCGTTTACGTATCTATTTTTCGGCTCGCGGCGAAATTTTCAGGCGCCAGCCTGCCCCCGTGGCGAGGGAGCTTGCTCCCGCTGGGCTGCGCAGCAGCCCCCATACAGAACAGGCGACCGTATCTATACAGATGAAACGCGTTGCCTGGTTTACGACTGCTTCGCAGCCGCGGCGGGATCTCCCTCGCCACAAGAGCCGCCGCCACAGCACATGAACTCTCAAAGGCCGGAAACGACAAAGGCCACCCGAAGGTGGCCTTTGTTGCTGGAGCGAAAAGGTCAGCCGAAGCTTACTTCTTCATTTCCCAGCCAGTCAGCTCGGCCAGGGCCTTGCCGATGTCTGCCAGCGAACGCACGGTTTTCACGCCTGCGTCTTGCAGCGCAGCGAATTTCTCGTCTGCAGTGCCTTTGCCGCCAGAGATGATTGCGCCAGCATGGCCCATGCGCTTGCCCGGAGGAGCAGTCACACCTGCGATGTAGGAAACAACCGGCTTGGTCACGTTGGCCTTGATGTAGGCAGCCGCTTCTTCTTCAGCCGAACCGCCGATCTCACCGATCATCACGATCGCTTCGGTCTTCGGGTCTTCCTGGAACAGCTTCAGGATGTCGATGAAGTTCGAACCCGGGATCGGGTCACCGCCGATGCCGACGCAAGTCGACTGACCGAAACCGGCGTCAGTGGTCTGCTTCACGGCTTCGTAAGTCAGGGTGCCAGAACGGGAAACGATACCGACCTTGCCTGGCAAGTGAATGTGACCTGGCATGATGCCGATCTTGCATTCGCCTGGAGTGATCACGCCTGGGCAGTTAGGGCCGATCAGGGTGATACCCAGCTCGTCGCACTTGACCTTGGCTTCCAGCATGTCGATGGTCGGGATGCCTTCGGTGATGCAGACGATCAGCTTGATGCCGCCGAACGCTGCTTCAAGGATGGAGTCCTTGCAGAAAGGAGCCGGAACGTAGATCACGCTGGCGGTGGCGCCAGTGGCAGCTACAGCGTCTTTCACGGTGTTGAACACTGGCAGGCCCAGGTGCTCGGTGCCGCCCTTGCCTGGCGTTACGCCGCCAACCATCTTGGTGCCGTATTCGAGGGCTTGCTGGGTGTGGAAGCTACCTTGCGAACCGGTAATACCCTGGCAGATAACCTTGGTGTCTTTATTGATCAGGACGCTCATTATTTGCCCTCCGCAGCTTTGACGACTTGTTGAGCAGCGTCGGTCAGGCTGGTAGCAGCGATGATGTTCAAACCGCTTTCTGCCAGTACTTTAGCGCCCAGCTCAGCGTTGTTGCCTTCAAGGCGAACAACAACCGGGATTTTCACGCCGACTTCTTTCACGGCGCCGATGATGCCTTCGGCAATCATGTCGCAACGAACGATGCCGCCGAAGATGTTGACCAGTACTGCGGCGACGTTAGTGTCGGACAGGATGATCTTGAACGCTTCGGTCACGCGTTCCTTGGTAGCACCGCCGCCCACGTCGAGGAAGTTGGCTGGCTTGCCGCCATGCAGGTTGACGATGTCCATGGTACCCATGGCCAGGCCGGCACCGTTGACCATGCAGCCGATGTTGCCTTCCAGGGCTACGTAGTTCAGTTCGAACTTGGCAGCGTGCGCTTCGCGCGGATCGTCTTGCGACGGATCGTGGAAAGTCTTCAGCTTAGGCTGACGGTACATGGCGTTGGCGTCGATGTTGATCTTGGCATCGAGGCAGTGCAGATCGCCGTCGGCCTTGATCACCAGCGGGTTCACTTCCAGCAGTGCCAGGTCGTGGTCCTGGAACAGCTTGGCCAGACCTACGAAGATCTTGGCGAATTGAGTGACCTGCTTGCCTTCCAGGCCCAGCTGGAATGCCAGCTCGCGGCCCTGGAATGGCTGAGCGCCAACCAGTGGATCGATGGTGGCCTTGAGGATTTTCTCAGGGGTATCGTGAGCGATTTTCTCGATGTCCACGCCACCTTCGGTGGAAGCCATGAACACGATACGGCGGCTCGAACGGTCAACGACCGCGCCCAGGTACAGCTCTTTAGCGATATCAGTGCACGATTCAACCAGGATCTTGGTGACTGGCTGACCGTTGGCGTCAGTCTGGTAAGTCACCAGACGCTTGCCCAGCCACTGCTGTGCGAAGGCTTTGGCGTCTTCTTTGCTGCGAACCAGCTTGACGCCGCCCGCTTTACCGCGACCACCGGCGTGAACCTGGGCTTTGACAACCCATTCGCTGCCGCCGATTTTGTCGCAAGCTTCTGCTGCCGCTTCCGGGGTGTCTACCGCATAGCCGGTGGATACTGGCAGGCCGTACTCAGCGAACAGCTGCTTACCCTGATACTCGTGAAGATTCATGCTTATTACCGTCTTCGTTAGGTACTGCGCATTCGGTGCTGCACCGTTTTGGTGCCGCACCACCTGTGACTGCTGCTTGCGTAGCGTTCCGGTCAACCGGTGCAGCTACGCAAGGCTGCGTCCAGCGGATATTCCGCGGTGAGTCTTGCTCGCAAGGCTCGCGACGGGCCATACCGCCGTGGTTTCTTATTGTCTATTAACGCTTCTTGCGGTTGGCCACGTGGATGGCGCCGCCATTTACGGCCAGGGCCGCTTCGTGCAAGGCTTCAGACAGGGTCGGATGGGAGAAGACCATCATGCCCAGGTCTTCAGCGCTGGTGCCGAATTCCATGCCGATCGCGCCTTGCTGTACCAGCTCGGCAGCGCTTGGGCCAATCACGTGAACGCCCAATACGCGATCCGTCTTGGCATCGGCGATGACTTTCACAAAACCGCCGGTATCGTTGGCTGCCATGGCACGGCCACTGGCGGCGAACGGGAAGGTGCCGACGTTAACTTCAACGCCTTCGGCTTTCAAGGCCTGCTCGGTTTTACCGACCCATGCGATTTCCGGGTGGGTGTAGATAACCGATGGGATCAGGTCGTAGTTCATCTGGGCCTTGTGACCCTTGATGCGCTCGACAACCATGATGCCTTCCTCGGACGCCTTGTGCGCCAGCATCATGCCGCGAACCACGTCACCGATGGCGAAGACGCCCGGTACGTTGGTGGCGCAGTGGTCGTCAACATGGATGAAACCGCGCTCGTCGATTTCCACGCCGCTATCGGCCGCCAGCAGGTCGGTGGTCACTGGACGACGGCCGACCGCAACGATCAGCTTGTCGAAGGTGATGGTCTGTTCGCCGTTGGCGTCGGTGTAGGTCACCACGACTTCTTCGCCGTTGACCTTCGAACCGGTCACGCGAGCGCCCAGCTTGATGTCCAGGCCTTGCTTGGTCAGGGTTTTCAGCGCTTCCTTGGAAACCGCGGCGTCAGCGGCCATCAGGAAAGTGTCGAGGGCTTCCAGCACGGTCACTTGCGCGCCCAGGCGCGACCATACCGAACCCAGCTCGAGGCCGATCACGCCAGCGCCGATCACGCCCAGGCGTTTTGGCACGGTCTGGAATTCCAGGGCGCCGGTGGAATCGACGATCACGTTCTGGTCGACCGGAGCCGGCGGAATGTCGATTGGACGCGAGCCTGGCGCCAGGATGACGTTTTCGGCTTCGATCACTTCAACCGAGCCGTCAGGCTTGGTCACTTCGACTTTCTTGCCCATTAGCAGCTTGCCGTGACCCTGGATCGAGGTCACGCCGTTGGCCTTGAACAAGGTGGCAACACCGGAGGTCAGGCCTTTGACGATGTTGGCCTTGCGGCCAACCATGGCAGGTACGTCAATGGTGACGTTTTCGCGGTTGACACCGCCAATGCCGTGAATGGCCAAGCCGTCTTGCGCTTCGTGGAACTTCCAGGAGCTGTCCAGCAGCGCCTTAGAGGGAATGCAACCGACGTTCAGGCAAGTACCGCCAAGGGCCAGCTTGCCTTCTTTGTCGGTGTATTTCTCGATGCAGGCAGTGGTGAGGCCAAGTTGCGCAGCCTTGATGGCCGCTACGTAGCCGCCAGGGCCCGCACCAATCACTACCACGTCGAATTTCTGAGTCATGAGTCATTCCTTTTCGAATCAAACCGGACGATCACTTGTGATGACCGTCGAGGGACGAAACCGGTTGTTTCAGCAAGAGGCCGGTCGACAGACCGGCCCTCGCGGCGAAAATCAGATATCCAGCAGCAGACGAGCCGGATCTTCAAGCAGGTTCTTGATGGTAACCAGGAAAGTCACGGCTTCCTTACCGTCGATCAGGCGGTGATCGTAGGACAGCGCCAGGTACATCATCGGACGGATTACGACTTGACCGTTGATCGCCATCGGACGCTGCAGGATGTTGTGCATGCCCAGGATCGCCGCTTGCGGCGGGTTGACGATCGGGGTCGACATCATCGAACCGAATGTACCACCGTTGGTGATGGTGAACGTACCGCCGGTCATCTCTTCGATGGACAGCTTGCCGTCACGGGCCTTCTTGCCGAAGGTGGCGATGCCGCCTTCGATTTCGGCCAGGCTCATCAGTTCGGCGTTACGCAGGACCGGAACCACCAGGCCACGGTCGCTGGAGACCGCAACACCTACGTCGGCGTAGCCGTGGTAGACGATGTCGGAACCGTCGATCGACGCGTTGACGGCCGGGAAGCGTTTCAGCGCTTCGGTGGCAGCCTTGACGAAGAACGACATGAAGCCCAGGCGTACGCCGTTGTGGGACTTCTCGAACAGATCCTTGTACTTCGAACGCAGGGCCATGACTTCGGTCATGTCGACTTCGTTGAAAGTGGTCAGCATCGCCATGTTCGACTGGGCTTCGACCAGACGCTCGGCAACCTTGGCACGCAGGCGGGTCATCGGAACGCGTTTTTCAACGCGATCACCGGCAGCGAACACCGGAGCAGCAGCGGCTGGCGCGGCAGGCTTGGACGGGGCAGCGGCTGGCGCGGCCTTCTTGGCGGCAACGGCGGCCACCACGTCTTCCTTGGTCACGCGACCACCCTTGCCGGTGCCGGCAACGGAGGCGATGTTGATGCCGTTCTCTTCGGCGATCTTGCGAGCGGCCGGGGCTGCGACTGGATCGTCTTCGCCATCGGCGGCTGGAGCAGCAGCCTGGGCAGCGGCAGGAGCAGCAGCGGCGGCCGGAGCAGCGGCAGCAGCGCCGCCTTCTTCGATCGAGCCCAGTACCTGGTTGGACAGGACGGTAGCGCCCTCTTCGGCAACGATTGCGCCGAGCACGCCGTCAGCTTCGGCCAACACTTCCAGAACGACTTTGTCGGTCTCGATGTCGACGATCAGGTCGTCACGCTTTACAGCGTCGCCTGGTTTCTTGTGCCAGGTGGCAACGGTGCCATCGGCAACCGATTCCGGGAATGACGGGGCTTTGATTTCGATAGCCATTATCTGTGGGTCCTTAAAATTCGGTTTCAGTCAGCACGAAGGCTTAAACAGTGAAAGCATCTTGCAGCAGTTTTTCTTGCTGCTCGGCGTGCATCGACGCATAACCACACGCAGGTGCAGCGGACGCATCACGGCCGGCATATTCAAGGCCCAGGGCCTTGTTATGGTTGCCGATGCTGCGACGCAGGTGATGCTGGCTGCTGTACCACGCGCCCTGGTTCATCGGTTCTTCCTGACACCACACCACGTGGGTGAGGTTGGTGTAAGGCGCGATGGCCTCCATCAGGTCTTCTTCCGGGAACGGGTAAAGCTGCTCGATACGCACGATGGCGATGTCTTCGCGGCCTTCGGCACGACGTTTTTCCAGCAGGTCGTAGTAGACCTTGCCGCTGCACAGGACCAGGCGAGTCACCTTCGCCGCGTCCAGCGTGTCGATTTCCGAAATAACGGTCTGGAAGGAGCCTTCGGCCAGGTCTTCGAGCGTAGAGATCGCCAGTTTATGACGCAGCAGCGACTTCGGTGTCAGCACGATCAGCGGCTTGCGCAGCGGACGGATGACCTGACGACGCAGCAGGTGGTAGATCTGTGCCGGGGTCGTCGGTACGCAAACCTGGACGTTGTGCTCGGCACACAGTTGCAGGTAACGCTCCAGACGTGCCGAAGAGTGCTCCGGCCCCTGCCCTTCATAACCGTGTGGCAACAGCATGGTCAGACCGCAGAGACGGCCCCACTTGTGCTCGCCACTGGTGATGAACTGGTCGACAACCACCTGGGCACCGTTGGCGAAGTCGCCGAACTGGGCTTCCCAGATCACCAGTGCATTCGGCTCGGTGGTGGAGTAGCCATATTCGAACGCCAGGACGGCTTCCTCGGACAGCAGAGAATCGTACAGGTCGAAACGTGGCTGGCCTTTGTACAGGTGTTGCAGCGGGATGTGGGTGCTGGCGTCTTTCTGGTTGTGCAACGCAGCGTGGCGGTGCGAGAAAGTGCCGCGGCCTACGTCCTGGCCGGTGATGCGAATCGGATGACCTTCGAACGCCAGGGTCGCGTACGCCATGGTTTCAGCGTAACCCCAGTTGATCGGCAGGCCGCCGGCTTGCATCTTCTGCCGGTCTTCGTAGATTTTCGCGACCTGGCGCTGAACCACGAAGCCTTCCGGGATTTCCAGCAGCTTGGCGGACAGTTCCTGCAAGGTCTTGAGGTCGAAGCGGGTGTCGTGACGCGCGGTCCAGGCGTGGCCCAGATACGGACGCCAGTCTACGAACAGCTCCTTGTTTGGCTCTTTGACCAGGCTTTTTACAACATGCAGGCCGTTGTCCAGGGCATTGCGATACTCATCGACTTTTTCCTGGACGCGCGCTGCATCCAGCACGCCGCCCTGGGTCAGACGCTCGGCATACAGCTCACGGGTGGTGCGCTGCTTGGCGATCTGCTGGTACATCAGAGGCTGGGTGCCGCTTGGCTCGTCGGCCTCGTTGTGGCCGCGACGACGGTAGCAGACCAGGTCGATCACCACGTCACGCTTGTATTGCATGCGGTAGTCGATGGCCAGCTGGGTCACGAACAGCACGGCTTCCGGGTCATCGCCATTCACATGGAGAATCGGTGCCTGGATCATTTTCGCGACGTCGGTTGCGTACTCGGTGGAACGCGAGTCTTCCGGGTTGCTGATGGTGAAGCCGACCTGGTTGTTGATCACGATGTGCACGGTGCCGCCGGTCTTGAAACCGCGGGTCTGCGACATCTGGAAGGTTTCCATGACCACGCCTTGACCGGCGAATGCCGCGTCACCGTGGATGGAAATCGGCAGGACTTTTTCACCGGTCGGATCGTTGCGGCGATCCTGGCGGGCACGGACCGAACCCTCGACCACCGGGGAAACGATTTCCAGGTGGGACGGGTTGAAAGCCATGGCCAAGTGGACTTCGCCACCTGTGGTCATCACGTTGGACGAGAAGCCCTGGTGATACTTGACGTCACCGGAACCCAGCTCGACCTTCTTCTTGCCTTCGAACTCGTCGAACAGCTCGCGCGGGTTCTTGCCGAAGGTGTTGACCAGCACGTTCAGACGGCCACGGTGGGCCATGCCGATGACAACTTCCTTGGTGCCGTAGGAACCCGAACGCTGGATCAGCTCGTCGAGCATTGGAATCAGGCTTTCGCCGCCTTCCAGGCCGAAACGCTTGGTACCCGGGTATTTGGTGCCCAGGTATTTCTCCAGGCCTTCACCGGCGGTAACGCGCTCGAGCAAGTGGCTCTTGATCTCGGCGGAGTACGTCGGACGGCCACGAACGCTTTCCAGACGCTGCTGGAACCACTGGCGCTGCTCGGAATCGGTGATATGCGTGAACTCAGCGCCGATGGTGCGGCAATATGTCTGCTGCAACGCTTCGTTTATTTCGCGTAGGCTCGCTTCCTCTTTGCCGATGAACAGGTCGCCGGCACGGAAGGTCGTATCAAGATCGGCATTGGTCAAGCCGTAGTGAGTGATCGACAGGTCTGCAGGTGCAGGACGCTGCCACAGCCCCAGCGGGTCCAGCTGGGCTGCCTGGTGGCCTCGCATCCGGTAGGCCTGGATCAGTCGCAGCACTTCAACTTGCTTCTTCTCGTGCTCACTGCTCACGCTACCGGCAGACACCGGTTGAGCGCGGCGCTGGTTCTTCGCCAGCAGCACGAAATGATCGCGAATTGTCGAGTGCGAAACATCAGTGGCAGAGTTACCGTCAGCCGGCAACTTCTGAAAGTAGGTGCGCCATTCTTCTGGCACAGCGTTAGGGTCGTGCAGGTAGAGCTCGTAGAGCTCTTCCACATAGGCAGCGTTACCACCGGAGAGGTGGGCACTGTTCCACATGCGCTGCATCACGCTTTCTTGCATGCTTGGTCACCCTCGATTAGGGGAACACCACCGGCGAAAACACCGAGCAAACTTGCAGAAGTCCGAGTGCAGCGACTAAAACAAGCCACTTAGGATCACGCTGATAGTCCGGGTACCAGCCCGGATGCCCCTGCTTGTCTCATTTCTTCAAAATAAGAACTGCCGCTTTGTGAGCGGCTGTTCTGGTTATAGCTACGACGCGGGTTGAAGCCCGCGCCCTAGCCTTTACGGGTACAGCGGTCCTACGGGTACAGCTGCTGAATCACACGCCGCTTTGCAGCAGCATGTTACGCACGTGTCCGATGGCCTTAGTCGGGTTCAGGCCTTTCGGGCAGACGTTGACGCAGTTCATGATCCCGCGGCAGCGGAATACGCTGAACGGATCATCCAGTGCCGCCAGACGCTCGGACGTCTTGGTGTCACGGCTGTCTGCCAGGAAGCGATACGCTTGCAGCAGGGCGGCCGGGCCCAGGAATTTGTCCGGGTTCCACCAGAAGGATGGGCACGAGGTCGAGCAGCAGGCGCACAGGATGCACTCGTACAGACCGTCGAGCTTTTCACGCTCTTCCGGGGACTGCAGACGCTCGATGGCCGGAGCCGGCGTGTCGTTCTGCAGGTATGGCTTCACCTTCTCGTATTGCTTGTAGAAGATGCTCATATCGACGACCAGGTCACGGATAACCGGCAAACCTGGCAACGGACGTACGATCAGCTTGTTGCCCTTGACCACTGCGGACAGCGGCGTAATGCAGGCCAAGCCGTTCTTGCCGTTGATGTTCATGCCGTCGGAGCCGCAAACGCCCTCGCGGCAAGAACGACGGTAGGAGAAACCCTCGTCCTGCTCTTTGATCAGGGCCAGCACATCCAGCACCATCAGGTCTTTACCGTCGGTTTCGACCTGGAAATCCTGCATGAACGGCGCGGCGTCCTGATCAGGGTTGTAGCGATAAACACTGACTTGCAACATGGCGGCCACCCTTAGTAAGTCCGGATCTTGGGTTCGAACGTCGGAACGGTCTTCGGCGAGAAGTTCACGGCACGCTTGGTGACACGTTTATCACCCGGGAAGTACAAGGTGTGGCACAACCAGTTTTCGTCGTCACGGTCTTCGTAGTCTTCGCGGGCATGGGCACCACGGGACTCTTTACGCACTTCAGCCGCGATGGCGGTGGCTTCGGCCACTTCCAGCAGGTTCTGCAGTTCCAGCGCTTCGATACGTGCAGTGTTGAACGCCTGCGACTTATCGTTGATCTTCACGTTAGCAATTCGTTCACGCAATTGCGCCAACTGAGCGATACCCTTCTGCATGTATTCGCCAGTACGGAATACACCGAAGTAGTTCTGCATGCAGTTTTGCAGCTCGCGACGCAAGGTAGCGACGTCTTCGCCTTCGGTACGCGCGTTCAGGGCGGACAGACGCGCCAGGGCGGCTTCGATGTTGGCATCGGTGGCATCGTCGTATTCGATACCGTCGCTCAGCGCCTTCTCCAGGTGCAGGCCGGCAGCGCGGCCGAAAACCACCAGGTCGAGCAGCGAGTTGCCGCCCAGGCGGTTGGCACCGTGAACCGATACGCAAGCCACTTCACCCACTGCGAACAGGCCAGGGATGATTTCGTCCACGCCTTCGGCGTTCTGGGTGATCGCCTGACCGTGAATGTTGGTGGCAACGCCGCCCATCATATAGTGGCAGGTTGGAACCACCGGAACCGGCGCGACGACCGGGTCAACGTGGGCGAAGGTCTTCGACAGTTCGCAGATGCCTGGCAAGCGGCTGTGCAGCACTTCCTCGCCCAGGTGGTCGAGCTTGAGCATCACGTGGTCGCCATTCGGGCCACAGCCGTTACCGGCGATGATTTCCTTGACCATCGAACGAGCCACAACGTCACGACCAGCGAGGTCCTTGGCGTTCGGCGCATAACGTTCCATGAAACGCTCGCCGTGCTTGTTGATCAGGTAACCGCCTTCACCGCGGCAACCTTCGGTGACCAGTACACCGGCGCCGGCGATGCCGGTTGGGTGGAACTGCCACATTTCGATGTCTTGTACCGGCACGCCAGCACGCAGGGCCATGCCAACGCCGTCACCGGTGTTGATCAGCGCGTTGGTGGTGGAGGCGTAGATACGGCCAGCACCGCCGGTCGCCAGCACGGTGGCCTTGGCACGGATGTAGGTGGTCTCGCCGGTTTCGATGCAGATCGCGATCACGCCGACGAAGGCGCCGTCCTGGTTCTTCACCAGGTCAACGGCGTAGTACTCGTTCAGGAACGTGGTGCCAGCCTTCAGGTTGCCCTGGTACAGGGTGTGCAGCAGCGCGTGACCGGTACGGTCGGACGCCGCGCAAGTACGCGCTGCCTGGCCACCCTTGCCGTAGTCCTTGGACTGGCCACCGAACGGACGCTGGTAGATACGGCCGGTTTCGGTACGCGAGAACGGCAGGCCCATGTGGTCCAGCTCGAACACCGCGGCCGGGCCTTCCTGACACATGTATTCGATAGCGTCCTGGTCACCGATGTAGTCGGAACCCTTGACGGTATCGTACATGTGCCAGCGCCAGTCATCGTTCGGGTCGGCCGAAGCGATGGCGCAGGTGATGCCGCCCTGGGCGGACACAGTGTGCGAACGGGTCGGGAAAACCTTGGTGATCACGGCAGTCTTGTGACCGCCCTGCGCCAGTTGCAGCGCTGCGCGCATGCCGGCACCGCCACCACCAATGATGATGGCGTCGAAAGAAATCGTAGGAATGTTAGCCATGAATCAGATACCCCAAAGAATCTGCACACCCCAGACGAAGTACGCGAACATCGCGACGCCGCATACGGCCTGGAAGAGGAAACGTACGGCAGTCGCCGATTTGCCAAGCGCCATCGGCGTCAGGTAGTCGGTCGCGATGGTCCACATGCCGACCCAGGCGTGAGCGCCCAAGGCAACAAGGGCCAGTAGACTGAAGATACGCATTCCGTTGTGGGCGAACAGGCCGTGCCATTGGTCATAACCAATGCCCGGGTTCGCGACGAGGTACCCGATCAGAAAAATGAAATAAGCCGCGAGAACGACCGCAGACACACGTTGTGCCATCCAGTCATAAAGGCCTGAACGCGACAGGTTCGTAACGCTGGTTACCATATCCAAACTCCCGCCAGAACGATCAACACCGCAGACACGGCGATAATGATTTTCGAGCCCAGCTTGCCGCCTTCCAGCGTCTCACCGATGCCCATGTCCATGATCAAATGGCGCACACCGGCAACCAGGTGATACAGCAGAGCGGATAGGAGGCCCCATGCTACGAACTTGGCCAGAGGGCTGGTCAAGGCTGCCTTCACGTCGGCAAAACCTTCCTCAGAACCCAGGGATTGACCCAATGCATATAGCATGAAGCCAAGGCCCAGGAAGAGAATGATGCCGGAAACACGGTGAAGAAACGACGTAACGCCGGTGATGGGGAGTTTGATGGTCCTTAGGTCTAGGTTTACAGGTCGTTGGCTTTTCACGGCTTTTTTTCACACTGAAGAGCCCCTAACAATCAGGGCTAAGTTGTTGGGGCGCGCACTGGTCAGGTACTCACCACCCAGGGAGTGACGACCCCCAAGAAAGCAGGCCCAAAAGCCCCTGGCGGTCGGTGGCCGAGTATAGACAGTTAGGCTACTAATGACAACGCGTTCACCTTCCCCTAATAGCGCATTGCACATAGGCGGCAAAAGGCGTAAACGGCAGGTAATTTCGCGGAAAAAGTCCGGTTAAAGCCTTCTGGAGCAAGACTTTAGGCAAATTGACATTCGGATTTATCTCACTATAGTGGTGCGGGCCCTGCGTGGGGGGTCTGTCTGATGATTCCAAGCATTAATAGGAGGCCACATGGCTGACAAAAAAGCGCAGTTGATCATCGAGGGCGCAGCCCCCGTCGAGCTGCCCATTTTAACCGGCACCGTTGGTCCCGATGTAATCGACGTACGGGGCCTGACGGCCACGGGCCGTTTCACCTTTGACCCAGGTTTCATGTCGACCGCTTCGTGCGAATCGAAAATCACCTATATCGACGGCGACAACGGCATCCTGCTGCACCGCGGCTACCCGATCGAGCAACTGGCTGAAAAATCGGACTACCTGGAAACCTGCTACCTGCTGCTCAACGGCGAGCTGCCAACCGCAGAGCAAAAGGCCCAGTTCGTCAGCACCGTCAAGAACCACACCATGGTTCACGAACAGTTGAAGACCTTCTTCAACGGCTTCCGTCGCGATGCCCACCCGATGGCCGTCATGTGCGGCGTTGTCGGCGCTCTCTCGGCCTTCTACCACGACTCCCTGGACATCAATAACCCCCAGCATCGCGAAATCTCCGCGATCCGCCTGGTGGCGAAGATGCCGACCCTGGCAGCCATGGTCTACAAGTACTCCATGGGCCAGCCCATGATGTACCCGCGCAACGACCTGACCTATGCAGAGAACTTCCTGCATATGATGTTCAACACCCCGTGCGAGATCAAACCGATCAGCCCGGTGCTCGCCAAGGCCATGGACCGGATCTTCATCCTCCATGCCGACCACGAGCAGAACGCCTCCACGTCCACCGTGCGCCTGGCAGGCTCCTCGGGTGCCAACCCGTTCGCCTGTATCGCCGCCGGTATCGCTGCACTCTGGGGCCCGGCCCACGGCGGTGCCAACGAAGCGGTACTGACCATGCTCGATGAAATCGGCGATGTCTCGAACATCGACAAGTTCATCGCCAAGGCCAAGGACAAGAACGATCCGTTCAAGCTGATGGGCTTCGGTCACCGGGTCTACAAGAACCGCGACCCACGCGCCACCGTGATGAAGCAGACCTGCGACGAAGTGCTCAAGGAACTGGGGATCAAGAACGATCCGCAACTCGAACTGGCCATGCGCCTGGAAGAGATCGCCCTGACCGACCCGTACTTCATCGAGCGCTCGCTGTATCCGAACGTCGACTTCTACTCGGGGATCATCCTCAAGGCGATCGGCATTCCAACCAGCATGTTCACCGTGATCTTCGCCCTGGCGCGGACCGTCGGCTGGATCTCCCACTGGAAGGAAATGCTCTCCAGCCCGTACAAGATTGGCCGTCCACGCCAGCTGTACACCGGCTATGAGTCGCGTGACATCACCAAGCTGGAAGACCGCAAGTAAGACCTGCCTTGTAACAAGGTCTCAAGCTGCACCGAAACAGCCCCCGCTTCTTATATAAGAGCGGGGGCTGTTTTGTTTGGGCCTTCCTCCTTTATTCCCCAAGTATTTCAGTGCCAGGCCTTATGTCATCGCGAGCAAGCTCGCTCCCACAGTGGATCGATGTACACGCCCCCTTGTGGGAGCGAGCTTGCTCGCGATGACGGTAGGCCTGCCAACCTTGAAACTGGCACAAAAAAATACCCCGGCCTCTCGACCGGGGTATTTCTTCAAGCTCTTATCGCTACATCAATGGTTAACCGCCCCACTCGCCCCCAGGCCAGTCTGCGAACGCACGAACTGCGGGAAGAACAGCGCCCGTTCGTTTGCGCCTTCAGCCGACTTGTCGGTGATGGAGAAGAACCAGATGCCGACGAAGGCAATGGCCATCGAGAACAGCGCTGGGTACTCATACGGGAAGATCGCCTTCTCGTGCCCCATGATCTGCACCCAGATGGTCGGACCGAGCACCATCAGGCCCACGGCGCTGACCAGACCCAGCCAGCCGCCGATCATGGCGCCACGGGTGGTCAGTTTTTTCCAGTACATCGAAAGCAGCAGTACCGGGAAGTTGCAGCTCGCCGCGATGGAGAACGCCAGGCCCACCATGAACGCGATGTTCTGCTTCTCAAACAGGATGCCCAGGCCGATCGCCAGCACCGCCAGGGCGATGGTGGTGATTTTCGAGACGCGGATCTCGTCCTTCTCGTTGGCCTTGCCTTTCTTGATCACGCTGGCATACAGGTCATGGGACACCGCCGAGGCACCGGCCAGGGTCAGGCCCGCTACTACTGCCAGGATGGTGGCAAAGGCTACCGCCGAGATGAAGCCCAGGAAGATGCTGCCGCCCACGGCGTTGGCCAAGTGCACCGCCGCCATGTTGTTACCACCCAGCAAAGCACCTGCCGCGTCCTTGAAGGCCGGGTTGGTGCTGACCAGCAGGATCGCGCCGAAGCCGATGATGAAGGTCAGGATGTAGAAGTAACCGATGAAGCCAGTGGCATACAGCACGCTCTTGCGAGCTTCCTTAGCGTCACTCACGGTGAAGAAGCGCATCAGGATGTGTGGCAAGCCAGCGGTACCGAACATCAGCGCCAGGCCAAGGGAGAAGGCCGAGATCGGATCCTTCACCAGACCGCCAGGGCTCATGATCGCCTCGCCTTTAGGGTGAACCTTGACCGCTTCGGCAAACAGCATGTTGAAGTCGAAGTTGACGTGCTTCATCACCATCAGGGCCATGAACGAAGCACCCGACAGCAACAGCACCGCCTTGATGATCTGTACCCAAGTGGTGGCCAGCATGCCGCCGAACAGCACGTAGAGACACATCAGGATACCGACCAGAATCACCGCAACGTGGTAGTCCAGGCCAAACAGCAGCTGGATCAGCTTGCCGGCACCGACCATTTGCGCGATCAGGTAGAACGCCACCACCACCAGCGAGCCGCAGGCGGACAGACTGCGGATCTGGGTTTGCCCGAGGCGATAGGACGCCACGTCGGCAAAGGTGTATTTACCCAGGTTACGCAGGCGCTCGGCGATCAGGAACAGAATGATCGGCCAGCCCACCAGGAAGCCGATGGAGTAGATCAGACCGTCATAACCAGACGTGAACACCAGCGCGGAAATACCCAGGAAGGACGCCGCCGACATGTAGTCGCCAGCGATTGCCAGGCCGTTCTGGAAGCCGGTGATCTTACCGCCGGCCGCATAGTAGTCGGCCGCGGAGTTGTTTTTCTTGGACGCCCAGTAAGTGATGTACAGGGTCGCGCCGACGAAGGCCACGAACATCAAGATAGCCGCGACGTTGAGAGGTTGCTTCTGCACGGCACCGGTCAGGGCTTCAGCCGCCCAGGCGCCGGGGGCGAACGCTGCGATGCTCAATAGAGCCAGTAGACGCCGGATCATTGCTGAGCCTCCTTGAGAATCGCATTGTTCAGGTCGTCGAACTCGCCGTTGGCGCGCCGTACGTAGATAGCAGTCAGGACGAAGGCCGAGAGAATCAGGCCAACACCGATGGGAATGCCCCAAGTGATAGTGGACTCAGGCGTGATCTTGGCCCCGAGAATATGTGGCCCGTAGGCGATCAGAAGAATGAAGCCGGAATACAACCCAAGCATGATCGCCGAGAGAATCCAGGCGAACTTTTCCCTTTTTCTCACCAGCTCCTTGAAGCGCGGGCTGTTTTGAATCGAGAGGTAAATGCTGTCGTTCATTGTTTTTATCCTCGCAGCACAGATTTAAGTTGGAACAACTCTACTCTATGCGGCTCAAGGGCAGGTTCCAGACGACCTTAGTATTAGAACGACATGACGGTTTTGCCAGTTTCTAGCCAAATTTCAGCAATTGCCCCCCGGTGGGAGCGAGCTTGCTCGCGATGACGGCGCCACATTCAACATGGATGCAAGCAGACACACCGCTATCGCGAGCAAGCTCGCTCCCACAGGGGACCGGCGCAATCCAAAAATGACAGGCACAAAAAAACCGCATGACACAACGTCATGCGGTTTTTCGAGCCAGCTAGACCAGGCGAATTACTTGCCGGTCCACTCTTTTACGCGGTCCGGGTGCTTGGCAACCCAGTCCTTGGCAGCGGCGTCTGGCTTGGCACCTTCTTGGATCGCCAGCATGACTTCGCCGATTTCGTCTTTCGAAGCCCATTGGAACTTCTTCAGGAACTCGGCCACTTCTGGAGCCTTGGTGCCCAGTTCCTTGCTGCCGATGCTGTTCACGGTTTCAGCCGCACCGTAGACGCCTTTCGGGTCTTCCAGGAAGCGCAGTTTCCACTTGGCGAACATCCAGTGCGGCACCCAGCCGGTGACCGCGATGGATTCGTTTTTCTTCTCGGCACGGGTCAGCTCGGCAATCATGCCGGCGCCGGAACTGGCCTTGAGTTGATAGCCGGTCAGGTCGTAATCCTTGATGGCCTGTTCGGTCTTGAGCATCACGCCCGAACCGGCGTCGATGCCGACGATGCGTTTTTTGAAGGAGTCGTCGGTCTTCAGATCCTCGAGCGACTTGGCCTTGACGTACTCCGGAACGATCAGGCCGATTTTTGCATCTTTGAAGTTGGGACCGTAATCGACCACCTGATCCTTGTTCTTGGTCCAGTAGTCGCCGTGGGTCACCGGCAGCCAGGCCGAGAGCATCGCGTCGAGCTTACCGGTGGCCACGCCCTGCCACATGATCCCGGTCGCGACCGCTTGCAGCTTCACGTCGTAGCCCAGTTTCTGCTTGATCACTTCGGCCGCCACATGAGTGGTCGCGACACTGTCGGACCAACCATCAACGTAACCGATGCTCAGGGTTTTGGTTTCGGCGCTGGCCAGTGTAGAGCTGATGGCCAGTACCAGTGCGGCACCTGCGCCCAAGAGTTGTCGCATCTTCATCGTTACTTCCCCGAAAGTGCTGCGCCCGGCGGTTGCCGAGCGGCGTCAACGTATTGTTATGGTGGACAGCGCCCCCATCACGCTCGCTTGCAAACCGGCTCGAACGTCAGTGGAGTACCGACCCGTCGATCATCAACCTGCGCCGATCTGGAACCTGCTCTGGCAGCGACGCCGATGCAACGAGAAACGACATCAGAAAGCCAGTAGACCATTTCGGCTGTTTTTGCCACAAATCCCGGCTAAACCTTGGCGTGCCTGAATCAAGGAAGTCATCAGATAACTAGGCGCCTCCCATCACGACCGTGTATCGTCCCGCTACTATCGCGCCACGTCTGCGCCTGTTTTGCGTCCGTCATGGCACTTGGCTCCACTTCGGTGGTCATAGGCTGCGAACCTCATTCGGCACCTTCCTCTTAGGGATCTCGTCATGCTCCGTTCCTTGCGCTTCGCTGCCCTCATCGGCGGCCTTATCCTGAGTGCGTCCGCGCTGGCGGCAGATATTGACGCCGCCAGCTATGGCTATCCCTTGACCAACCCGTTCGAGGCGACCATTGCCACCACGCCGCCGGACCTGCGCCCGGAGCTGCCGTTGATCGAGGACATCAACCAGTCGGATCACAGCCTGACCCTGCGCCCGGAACGCGAGTTCATCCTGCCGGACAACTTCTGGCCGGTGAAGAGCCTCACTTACCGCATGGCGATCCAGGATAAACCCGCGCCGCTGATTTTCCTGATCGCCGGCACCGGTGCGCGCTTTGACAGTAGCATCAATGAATACCTCAAGCGGCTCTATTACAAGGCTGGCTACCACGTGGTACAGCTGTCGTCGCCCACCAGCTTCGACTTCATGAGTGCTGCGTCGCGCTTTGCCACCCCTGGCATCAGCAAGGAAGACGCCGAAGACATGTACCGGGTGATGCAAGCCGTGCGCGCGCAGAACCCCAAGCTGCCGGTGACCGAGTATTACCTCACCGGCTACAGCCTCGGCGCCCTGGACGCAGCCTTCGTCGCGCACCTGGACGAAACCCGGCGCAGCTTCAATTTCAAGAAAGTACTGCTACTGAATCCGCCGGTGAACCTCTACACCTCGATCACCAACCTGGACAAACTGGTCCAGACCGAGGTCAAGGGCATCAACAACACCACTACGTTCTACGAATTGGTGCTGAACAAGCTGACCCGTTACTTCCAGCAAAAGGGCTACATCGACCTCAACGATGCCCTGCTCTATGACTTCCAGCAGTCCAAGCAACACCTGAGCAACGAGCAGATGGCCATGCTGATCGGCACCTCGTTCCGTTTCTCGGCGGCCGACATTGCGTTCACTTCGGACCTGATCAACCGTCGCGGCCTGATCATCCCGCCCAAATTCCCGATCACCGAAAGCACCAGCCTGACGCCGTTTCTCAAGCGTGCGCTGCAATGCGATTTCGACTGCTACCTCACCGAGCAGGTGATCCCTATGTGGCGTGCGCGCACCGACGGCGGCAGTCTGTTGCAACTGGTCGACCAGGTCAGCCTGTATGCGCTGAAGGATTACCTGCACGACAGCCCGAAAATCTCCGTCATGCACAACGCCGACGACGTCATCCTCGGCCCGGGCGACCTGGGCTTCCTGCGCAAGACCTTCGGCGACCGCTTGACGGTTTATCCATTGGGCGGTCACTGCGGCAACATCAATTACCGCGTCAACAGCGACGCCATGCTGGAGTTCTTCCGTGGCTAAATATCTCCTGCTTATCGCTGCGTTAATGAGTGCCGGCATGGTCCATGCCGATAACAGCAAGGCCAATGCGCCTGTGGTGGTGGATTCCGATGGCTTCAAGGAGCCGTTGAGCAAGCTCAAGTTCAACCCGGGGCTGGACCAGCGCGAGTTCGAGCGCTCGACCCTCAATGCCCTGAACGTCTATGACCCGCTGGAGTCCTGGAACCGCCGCGTCTACCACTTCAACTACCGCTTCGACCAATGGGTATTCCTGCCCGTCGTCGATGGCTACCAATACATCACCCCAAGCTTCGTGCGCACCGGAGTGAGCAACTTCTTCAATAACCTTGGGGATGTGCCGAACCTGATGAACAGCCTGCTGCAATTCAAGGGCAAGCGTTCGATGGAAACCACGGCGCGGCTGTTGCTCAACACCACCGTCGGCATCGCCGGATTGTGGGACCCGGCCACCGCCATGGGCCTGCCGCGCCAGAGCGAAGACTTCGGCCAGACCCTGGGCTTCTACGGCGTGCCCGGCGGCGCGTACTTCGTACTGCCGATCTTCGGCCCCTCGAACCTGCGCGATACTTCAGGCTTGCTGGTGGACTACACGGCTGAATCGGCGATCAACTTCCTGAACGTCGCCGAAGTCAGCGCCAACCACCCGGAACTGCTGCTCCTGCGCGGCGTGGACAAGCGCTACCAGACCAGTTTCCGCTACGGCCAACTGAACACGCCGTTCGAGTATGAAAAGGTCCGCTACGTGTACACCGAGTCGCGCAAGTTGCAGATCGCCGAATAACTTTCGGCCACCCCAAAACCCACTGTGGGAGCGAGCTTGCTCGCGATGAGGGCCTGACATTCAACATTTATGTTGCCTGACAGACTGCTATCGCGAGCAAGCTCGCTCCCACAATTGTTATGCATTGCCAGTCTTAGCCTTTCAGCGCCTTCCAGACCTTGCCGACAACCATCACCCCTGCCAACACCGCCGCCCCCGCAACGATCCCCGCCACCGCATTGAGCAACATCGGCACGATAAACCCGGCACCGCCGGCACTGGCTGCCACGCCTTCGATCCAGTGATGCACCACCGGCACACCATGGGTAAGGATGCCGCCACCCACCAGGAACATCGCCGCCGTGCCGATCACCGACAGGCTTTTCATCATGTAGGGTGCGGCACGCAGGATCGCACCGCCGATGCTTTTGGCGACTTGTCCTGGCTTTTGTGTCAGCCAGAGTCCCAGGTCATCGAGCTTGACGATCCCGGCCACCAGCCCATAGACGCCAACGGTCATGACAATCGCGATGCCCGAGAGCACGATCACTTGTTGGGTCAGCGGTGCATCGGCGACGGTGCCGAGGGTGATGGCAATGATTTCGGCCGACAGAATGAAGTCGGTACGTACCGCACCTTTGATCTTGTCCTTTTCAAAGGCCACCAGATCAACCGCCGGATCGGCGACAGCCTCGACCAGTTGCGCATGTTCGGCTTGGTCTTCAGCCGGGCTGTGGAGGAACTTGTGGGCGAGTTTTTCGAAGCCTTCGAAACACAGGTAGGCGCCCCCCACCATCAACAGAGGCGTCACCAGCCAGGGCACGAAGGCGCTGATGGCCAGCGCTGACGGCACCAGGATCAACTTGTTGATAAACGACCCCTTGGCCACCGCCCAGACCACCGGCAGCTCCCGCTCGGCACGCACACCCGAGACTTGCTGCGCGTTGAGCGCCAGGTCATCGCCGAGCACGCCGGCGGTTTTCTTGGCGGCCATCTTGGTCATCAACGCTACATCGTCGAGAACGGTGGCGATGTCGTCGATCAGTACCAGCAAACTGCTTCCTGCCATGGAAGGCTCCTTGAACAATAATGCTGCGCAGCATACCGCGAGCGGCACGGCCATGGGGCATTCTTGAGCGCCGCGCGAGGCCGGTGCTACCATGCGCCACCGCCAGAACAGGCAAGGAACCCCTGGGTTTATGAGCACTATCCGCGAGCGCAACAAAGCATTGATCCTGCGTGCCGCCAGCGAAGAATTTGCCGACAAGGGCTTCGCCGCGACCAAAACCAGCGACATCGCGACCAAGGCGGGCTTGCCCAAACCCAACGTCTATTACTACTTCAAATCCAAGGAAAACCTCTATCGCGAGGTCCTGGAAAGCATCATCGAACCGATTCTCCAGGCCTCGACGCCCTTCAATGCCGACGGGGTGCCGGGTGAAGTATTGAGCCACTACATCCGTTCCAAAATCCGCATCTCCCGCGACCTGCCCTTCGCCTCGAAAGTCTTCGCCAGCGAAATCATGCACGGTGCCCCCCACCTGAGTCCCGACCTGGTGGAACAACTCAACGCCCAGGCCCGGCACAACATCGACTGCATCCAGACCTGGATCGACCGCGGCCAAATCGCCCCCATCGACCCCAACCACCTGATGTTCAGCATCTGGGCCGCCACACAAACCTACGCCGACTTCGACTGGCAAATCTCCGCCGTGACCGGCAAGGCGAAGCTGGATGAAGCCGACTATGAAGCGGCGGCACAGACGATTATTCGGTTGGTGTTGAAGGGGTGTGAGCCAGATCGCTAGGCTCAGGACCGAGTCGCCGCCTTCGCGAGCAGGCTCGCTCCCACTGGTTCCGATGACGAGCACAAGATGTGTGAACACCGCAAATCCCTGTGGGAGCGGGCTTGCTCGCGAAGGCGGCAACTCGATTTCAAGTCAAACCCAGATAGCATCCCACAGTGGATACTCGCCAAGTCGTTTCACTAAACCTGCCCGCAGTGGGTTGGCGACAACATAACGAGCGAGCTTGACCAAATTGTCTTCTCTGCGCAAAGCTCGGTCATGGTAGCCCTGCTGCCAGAGGCTACCAACCCTGTTATCCGCCTCATTGACTGCCTTGGCACTTATCGATTTCATCTGACACATCAACTGCCCCAAGGACCCCTGATGCAGTTGAATCAACCAATGAAAATGGTCAGGCATGACAACAAAAGCCAGGGAGTCTGCAAAGCCTTGCTCTTGTATCTGCCTGAACTGACGGATAACGATCCTACCCAAGCCATAGTCTTTGAAGACAGGCTCGCGCTTCAACGTGTTGGCTGTCAGTAGGTAGATGCGGTTTTGCTCCGCATAGCGACCAATACGCAGACGGTGCGAAGCTGAGTATGCTGGCATTCCATAGCCTCCTTTCTTAATGAAGTCCTGAAAGGCTAGCGGCGGGAGGCAAAAATCAGGGTCAGACTTTTAGCTGGATGTGTCTGGACGATTGCTTTCGCGAGCAAGCCCGCTCCCACACTGGGTTTGCGGTGTTTTGACATTATGTGTCCAGCATCAAATCCTGTGTGCGAGCTTGCTGCGATGGCGACAGGCCAATCACCGCCCCATCAAGCACTCACTCCCGCATCCGCCCGCAACTGCACCGCCTCGACAGCCTTGATCGCGACCTGCTCATCAATGTTCGAGGTGTCACCACTGATGCCAATCGCCCCCAACACTTTTCCATCCTGATCCCTGATCAATACCCCACCCGGCACCGGTACGACGCTGCCTTGGCCCAAGCCATTCAACGCCGCATAGAAGGCCGGGCGCTGCTGGGCATCCTGGGCGAGCAAGCGGGAGCCTTTGCCCAGAGCGATGGCGCCCCAGGCTTTGCCAATGGCGATGTGCGGACGCAGCAGGCTGGCGCCGTCCTCGCGCTGCAGTGCAATCAGGTGTCCGCCGCTGTCGAGGACCGCGACGGCCAGCGGTGCCGCGTTGAGTTCACGGCCCGTGGCAAGGGCGTGTCCCGCCAGGTTGACGGCGATATTCAAGGTTAGAGCGCTCATAAGGTGCTGTCCTTTTTTGTAGATGGGAGAGCCTTCCGGTTTGATTTTTTCAGAAACCGACCACAGCAAATAGAACACAAATACTATATTTTATGTATACAATAATTTTCACAAAACACCTTAAGCTGTACAAATCTCTAGCATCCATGGCCTCCCAACGAATAAAACAGGCGCTTGAGGAAATGGATTGACCTGCGCCCTAAGCCGTGAATAAACTCTGCAAAAAGTCACTTGTATACAATTACAAAACGTAAGAGGCACAAAACCATGAGCAAAATGAGAGCAATCGAAGCCGCCGTCCTGGTGATGCGCCGTGAAGGCGTGGACACCGCCTTCGGCATCCCGGGTGCTGCGATCAACCCGCTGTACTCGGCCTTGCAGAAGGTGGGTGGCATCGATCATGTCCTCGCTCGCCACGTTGAAGGTGCCTCGCACATGGCCGAGGGTTACACCCGCACCAAGGCTGGCAACATCGGCGTGTGTATTGGCACCTCGGGTCCGGCCGGCACCGACATGGTCACCGGGCTCTACAGTGCCTCGGCCGACTCGATCCCGATCCTGTGCATCACCGGCCAAGCGCCCCGCGCCCGTCTGCACAAGGAAGATTTCCAGGCGGTGGATATCACCAGCATCGTCAAACCGGTGACCAAATGGGCGACTACCGTCCTGGAGCCGGGACAGGTGCCCTATGCGTTCCAGAAGGCGTTCTTTGAGATGCGCTCCGGCCGTCCAGGCCCGGTGCTGATCGACCTGCCCTTTGATGTGCAGATGGCCGAGATCGAATTCGACATCGACGCCTACCAGCCATTGCCGCTGGCCAAACCCGCCGCCAACCGCGTGCAGATCGAGAAAGCCCTGGCGCTGCTCAATCAGGCTGAACGCCCCTTGCTGGTGGCCGGCGGCGGGATCATCAACGCCGATGCGAGTGAACTGCTGGTGGCGTTCGCCGAGCTGACCGGTATCCCGGTGATTCCCACATTAATGGGCTGGGGCACAATCCCGGACGATCATCCGCTGATGGTCGGCATGGTCGGCCTGCAAACCTCCCATCGCTATGGCAACGCCACACTGCTCAAGTCGGACGTGGTGCTGGGTATCGGCAACCGATGGGCCAACCGGCACACCGGTTCGGTGGAGGTCTACACCGAAGGCCGCACGTTCATTCATGTAGACATCGAACCGACCCAGATCGGCCGCGTGTTCACCCCCGACCTGGGCATCGTTTCCGACGCCGCCTCGGCCTTGACGGTGTTTATCGAAGTGGCCCGTGAGTGGCAAGCCGCCGGCAAGCTGAAGAACCGCAGCGCCTGGTTGCAAGACTGCCAGCAGCGCAAGGCCAGCCTGCAGCGCAAGACCCACTTCGACAACGTGCCGGTCAAGCCGCAACGCGTGTACGAAGAAATGAACCAGGTGTTCAGCAAGGACACCTGCTACGTCAGCACCATCGGCCTGTCGCAGATTGCCGGGGCGCAGTTCCTGCACGTCTACAAACCGCGCCACTGGATCAACTGCGGCCAGGCCGGCCCCTTGGGCTGGACCATTCCGGCCGCGCTGGGGGTGGTCAAGGCCGATCCGAGCCGCAAGGTCGTGGCGTTGTCGGGGGACTATGATTTCCAATTCATGATCGAAGAACTGGCGGTGGGTGCGCAGTTCAAGCTGCCGTACATCCATGTGGTGGTGAACAACTCTTACCTGGGGCTGATCCGCCAGGCCCAGCGCGGGTTCGACATGGATTACTGCGTGCAGTTGTCCTTCGACAACCTCAACGCGCCGGAGCTCAACGGTTACGGCGTGGACCACATCGCCGTGGCCGAGGGGCTGGGCTGCAAGGCACTGCGGGTGTTCGAACCGTCCGGTATCCAGCCGGCGCTGCGCCAGGCCCAGGCGATGATCGAGGAGTTCAAGGTGCCGGTGATCGTCGAGATCATCCTGGAGCGGGTAACCAACATCTCCATGGGCACCGAGATCAACGCCGTCAACGAATTCGAGGACCTGGCGCTGGTGGGCAACGATGCGCCGACCGCGATTTCGTTGCTCGATTGACTGCAGACGTCCTCCTGTGGGAGCGAGCTTGCTCGCGATAGCGATGGGTCAGTGCCAGTGATGTTGACTGTACTGCCGTCATCGCGAGCAAGCTCGCTCCCACAAGGGACCTTCCAAATACTGATAGGAAACCACCATGCCGCGTTTCGCCGCCAACCTGTCCATGCTGTTCACCGAGCTGGATTTCCTCGCCCGTTTCGAAGCGGCCGCCAAGGCCGGTTTCGGGGGGGTCGAATACCTGTTCCCCTACGACTACAACTCTGCCGAGCTCAAGACCTTGCTCGACGCCAACGGCCTGACCCAGGTGCTGTTCAATCTGCCGGCCGGCGACTGGGCCAACGGCGAGCGTGGCATCGCCTGCCTGCCGGACCGGGTCGAGGAGTTCCGCGCCGGTGTCGATCTGGCCATCGCCTACGCCCAAGTGCTGGGCAACACCCAGGTCAACTGCCTGTCCGGGATTCGTCCGCAGAACTGCAGTGAAACCCTGGTGGAGAAAACCTTCGTCGCCAACCTGAAATACGCCGCGGAGCGGCTGCAAGGCCAAGGCATCAAGCTGGTGATGGAAGCCATCAACACCCGCGACATTCCCGGCTTCTATCTGAACAACACCGCCCAGGCCCTGTCGATTCGCGAGCAGGTAGGCAGCGCCAACCTGTTCCTGCAATACGACATCTACCACATGCAGATCATGGAAGGTGACCTGGCCCGCACCCTGTCAGCGCATCTGGGCGAGATCAACCATGTGCAACTGGCTGACAACCCGGGGCGCAACGAGCCGGGCACGGGGGAGATCAACTATCGCTTCCTGTTCGAACACCTGGACCGCATCGGCTACCCGGGTTGGGTCGGCTGCGAATACAAGCCGCTGACCAGCACCGAAGCCGGCCTGGGCTGGCTGAAAACCCATAACGCGATCTGACCCGGATCTTTCCTTGTGGGAGCGGGCTTGCTCGCGAAAGCGGTGGGCCAGACAACACATCTGTGACTGATACACCGCTTTCGCGAGCAAGCCCGCTCCCACAGAAAAGCAGTTCTCCATTTGCCTGAAGTAGCAAAAAAACAAGAGGATTTTTCCATGGCTAAAATCGGATTCATCGGCACCGGCATCATGGGTCACCCCATGGCGCTGAACCTGCAAAAGGCCGGGCACAGCCTGTTCCTGTCCCTGCACCACGACGCTGCCCCGGCCGACCTGTTGGCCGGTGGCGCGGTGGCGTTGGCCAATCCGAAGGAAGTGGCCCAGGAAGCCGAGTTCATCATCGTCATGGTCCCGGACACCCCGCAGGTCGATGACGTGCTGTTCCGCGCCGATGGCGTGGCAACCGGCGTCGGCGCGGGCAAGGTGGTGATCGACATGAGTTCGATCTCCCCCACCGCCACCAAGGCGTTCGCGGCGAAGATCAATGAAACAGGCGCGCAGTACCTGGACGCGCCGGTCTCCGGCGGTGAAGTCGGCGCCAAGGCCGCGACCCTGAGCATTATGGTCGGTGGCGACAGCACCGCCTTCGAGCGCGCCCTGCCGCTGTTCCAGGCCATGGGCAAGAACATCACCCTGGTGGGCGGCAACGGCGACGGCCAGACCGCCAAGGTCGCCAACCAGATCATCGTCGCCCTGAACATCCAGGCGGTGGCCGAAGCCCTGTTGTTCGCCGCGAAAAACGGCGCCGATCCGGCCAAGGTCCGCGAAGCGCTGATGGGCGGTTTCGCCTCGTCGAAAATCCTCGAAGTGCATGGCGAGCGCATGATCAAGGGCACCTTCGACCCGGGCTTTCGCATCAGCCTGCATCAGAAGGACCTGAACCTGGCCCTGCAAGGCGCCAGGGAACTGAACATCAACCTGCCCAACACCGCCAACGCCCAGCAAGTGTTCAGCACCTGCGCGGCCATTGGCGGTAGCAACTGGGACCATTCGGCGCTGATCAAGGGTCTGGAACACATGGCCAATTTTTCGATTCGCGATCACTGACACTCCCAACACCCTGTGGGCGGGCTTGCTCGAAGGCGATCTAACGGTCAATGAAGGGTTGGCTGATACTGCGCTTTCGCGAGCAAGCTCGCTCCCACAAGTGATTGGAGCTGCCACACGTCCATCGTCCGAGCATAGATCCCAGCGATCCAGGCGACTCGCCCCATCAGCCCCCCAACCATGCCAAACACCCACTGCCCCGATTGGGCCACCGCCCTGCTCAATGGCTTCAGCCAGATCTTCCTCCAGCGTCATCCGCTGTGCGGCTTGCTGTGTCTGCTGGCGATCCTGTTCAGCGCTCCGGCCCTGTTCGGCGGCGCGTTGCTGGGCGGCGTGGCCGGTTTGCTCACGGCTCAGCGGCGCGGTTACGCCAAGGCGGATCGGCAGGCCGGGCTGTTCAGCTACAACGGCATCCTGCTGGGGTTGCTGTTGAGCCTGGCATTGCCCTGGTCGGTCTTATTGCCACCGCTGATCATCGCCAGCGGCGGTCTCAGTGCGATGCTGGTCCAGCAGTGGCTCAAGCGGACCCGCCGCCCTCGATGCCTGCCCGCCTACACCGCGCCCTTCGTGGGGTTGGGTTGGTTGCTGCTGAGTTTTGCCCCGCCAGCGTCGTCCCCCCAATCGGTCGACCTGACGATGCCCAACCTGCTGGCCGCCCATTTGAACGGATTGGGCCAGGTCATGTTTCTCGACCACCCGCTGGCCGGTGCGCTGATCGCCGCAGGCTTGCTGCTGGCCAACCGTCGCGCCGCCGGCTGGGCCCTGATCGGTTCGGCCATGGGCCTTGCATTCGCCTTGTTGCATCACGAACACACAGTCGCTCTTTCAGGGCTGGGTGGCTATAACCCGGCCCTGGTGGCCCTGGCCCTCAGCCAACAGCACCGCCGGCCGTGGCTACCCGGGGGCGGGCATCTTCCTGGCGCTGATGCTCGCGCCGGGGTTTATCGCCCTTGGCCTGGCGCCGTTGACCGCGCCGTTCATCCTGGCCTGCTGGCTGATCCAGGCAACCGGGCGGGCGTGGCACCAGGCCAGCCTCGACGCTGCGCCTTGCGCTCGGCGGGGCAATCACCCTAGGCTTCGTTGATTCCTGGTTCAGGCGAAGATTATGGACAGCAGCAACAACTGGCGTGAACGTCTCTACGTCTTGATTTTCCAGAGCGACACCGCGGCCGGCCGGCGCTTTGACAGCATCCTGTTGTTGATCATCCTCGCCAGCCTGGTGATCGTGATGCTCGACAGCATCGACAGCGTGCACAAAAACTACGCCACCCTGTTAGCTGCCATCGAATGGGGTTTCACCGGCATCTTCATTGTCGAATATGGCCTGCGCCTGTACTGCTCACCCAAGCCGTTGCGCTATGCCTTCAGCTTCTACGGCCTGGTGGACCTGCTGGCGATCGTGCCGGGCATCCTGGCGCTGTATTACAGCGACGCCCAGTACCTGCTGATCATTCGAATCATCCGTATGCTGCGGATTTTCCGAGTGCTCAAGCTCAGCCCTTATCTCAAGCAGGCCAACTACCTGATGGCGGCGCTGCGGGGGAGCAAGCAGAAGATCATCGTGTTTCTGGTCAGCGTATCGACCCTGGTGACTGTGTTCGGCACGTTGATGTATGTCATCGAAGGCCCGGGCAATGGTTTCACCAGCATTCCCAAGGGTATCTATTGGGCTATCGTGACACTGACCACCGTGGGCTTTGGCGATATCGTGCCCAAGACGCCACTGGGCCAGGTGGTTTCGTCGCTGGTGATGATCACGGGTTACTCGATCATCGCCGTGCCCACGGGTATTTTCACCGCTGAACTGGCCACCGCGATGCGCGGTGATCAACTCAAGCACAATTGCCCGGTGTGCAGTAAAAACAACCACGAACACGGGGCGGCTTTTTGCTCCCGTTGCGGCAATGCGTTGTTTAAGAAATTGGAATAAGCAAAGTACTTTTTAATGCTTGAAGGTCTATAAGCTTGCCATTAGTGTGCCAGCTAATTGTCCGTATCCCCGTTCAAATAAAAAGGAATTCGCCGTGAAGAACTTCTTTGGCGCCTCACTTCTCGCCGCAGGCCTGGCCTTCGGCAGCCTGGCCCAGGCCGCCCCGACCCTGCTCAACGTCTCCTACGACGTGATGCGCGACTTCTACAAAGACTACAACGCGGCCTTCCAGAAACATTGGCAGGCTGAACACAACGAAAACATCACCGTGCAGATGTCCTTCGGCGGTTCCAGCAAGCAGGCACGCTCGGTGATCGACGGGTTGCCGGCGGATGTCATCACCATGAACATGGCCACCGACATCAACGCCCTGGCAGACAACGGCAAACTGGTGCCCGAGAACTGGGTCACCCGCCTGCCGAACAACAGCGCACCGTTCACCTCGGCCACGGTGTTCATCGTGCGCAAGGGCAACCCCAAGGCGCTGAAAGACTGGCCCGACCTGCTCAAGGACGGCGTGCAAGTGATCGTGCCCAACCCGAAAACCTCCGGCAACGGCCGCTACACCTACCTGTCGGCCTGGGGTTATGTGCTGAAGAACGGCGGTGACGAAACCAAGGCCAAGGCCTTCGTCGGCAAGCTGTTCAAGCAGGCGCCCGTGCTGGACACCGGTGGCCGCGCCGCAACGACCACCTTCATGACCAACCAGATCGGCGATGTGCTGGTGACCTTTGAAAACGAAGCCGAGATGATCGCCCGCGAGTTCGGCCGGGACCAGTTCGAAGTGGTCTACCCGAGCGTCTCCGCCGAAGCCGAGCCACCGGTGAGCGTGGTCGACAAAGTGGTCGAGAAAAAAGGCTCCCGCGAAGCTGCCGAGGCGTACCTCAAATACCTGTGGTCGCCCGAAGGCCAGGAAATCGCCGCCGCCAACTACCTGCGTCCACGGGACCCCGCCGTACTGGCTAAGTACACCGACCGCTTCCCGAAAGTGGATTTCCTCTCAGTGGAAAAGACCTTTGGCGACTGGCGCACGGTGCAGAAGACTCACTTCAATGATGGTGGGATTTTCGACCAGATCTACAGCGGGCAGTAAAGAGGCTTTTGGTGGCGAGGGAGCTTGCTCCCGCTGGGCTGCGTAGCAGCCCTATCTTTTTGCGGTTGCTGCGCAACCGAGCGGGAGCAAGCTCCCTCGCCACACACACAGTGTTCGCCGCAACCATCAACGACAAGCATGTCTGATATCAGCCCCAAAGCCTGTTCCTGAGCCCCGCAACTCTTTAGCCTCACGCCATCCTTTCCAGCTACTGATGAGATTGCCATGAGTGCCCATTCCGCTGCCGTGCCCGCCGGCACAAGCCTGACCCGAGGCATGGTCCTGCTGTTCGCCTTCTGCTGCGGCGCCATCGTCGCCAATATCTATTACGCGCAGCCCATCATCGAACTGATCGCACCGGACGTCGGCCTCAGCAGCACCATGGCCAGCCTGATCGTTTCGTTGACCCAGATCGGTTATGCCCTGGGCCTGTTTTTCCTGGTACCGCTGGGTGACTTGCTGGAAAATCGTCGCCTGATGATCCTCACCACCGTGGTGGCGATTGCCAGTCTGCTGGGGGCGGCGTTCACCGATCAACCCAACGTGTTCCTGCTGGTTTCGTTGCTGGTGGGTTTCAGTTCGGTGTCGGTGCAGGTGCTGATTCCCCTGGCTGCGCACCTGGCGCCGGAGGCCTCCCGGGGTCGAGTCGTCGGCGGGATCATGGGCGGCCTGCTGTTGGGGATCCTGCTGGCGCGGCCGATCTCAAGCGTCGTGGCTGATCACTTCGGCTGGCGGGCGATGTTCATGATCGCCGCAGCATTAATGGCCGTGATCAGCATCGTCCTGGCGCTGACCGTACCCAAGCGCCAACCTGACCACAGCGCCTCCTATGGCCAACTGCTGGGCTCGCTCGGCACCCTGCTGCGTCAACAACCGCAGCTGCGTCAACGGGCGTTTTACCAGGCCTGTATGTTCGCCACGTTCAGCCTGTTCTGGACCGCCGTGCCGCTGGAGCTGTCACGCAACCATGGTTTGTCCCAGACTGAAATCGCCCTGTTCGCCCTGGTCGGTGCCATCGGAGCCATCGCCGCGCCCATCGCCGGTCGCCTGGCGGACGCCGGCCATAGCCGGGTGGCCTCGCTGCTGGCCATGGTGTTTGCCAGCCTGAGCTTCCTGCCGGCCTTCATTCACCCGCTCTACAGCGTCATCGGCCTGGCCGTGACCGGCGTGGTCCTGGATTTCTGTGTGCAAATGAACATGGTGCTGGGCCAGCGCACCATTTACGCCCTCGATGCCAAGAGTCGCAGCCGGCTGAACGCGCTGTACATGACCAGCATCTTTGTCGGTGGGGCGTTCGGCTCATCGATTGCCAGCGCGGTGTACGAACACGGCGGCTGGTTGTGGGTGGTGATCATCGGCAGCGCCTTCCCGCTGTTGGCCTTGCTGCGCTTCTTGAGTGCCTCGCGCAAGCCGTCCCTGGTCACGGCCTGAAACCCCACGCATAAAAAATGCCCGGTCGCTCAAGGCGACCGGGCATTTTCATGGAGCGGTCAAATCCGCACATTGCCTCGCGGCCCGGCAATCGCCCAGATGATCAGGCCCAACACTGGCAACAGAATGATCAGCAGCACCCACAGGATTTTCATCCCGGTTTCAGCGCCGCTCTTGAGCACATTGATGATCGCCCAGATATCGAGCGCCAGGATGATCAGGCCGATCAGGCCGTTGAAGGTAGAACCCATGGTGTCGCTCCCAAATGGTGGTAGGCACTCTTAGGATAGCGGGCCGCCAGCGAGGGTTCCGTTTTATTGCTTCAGACGTGGACGGCGACCTTGAGGGCTTCCAGGGACGGCGCGGCGGCAATACCGACTTCAGCACACAGCGCCAGGACCCGCGGCACATCGTTGCCGTACACCAACACCATTTGCAATTCATCGTCGAGCAACTGGCTGAAGTTCATCAGCACGTAGCCGCCGTTTTCCTTGTTCAGGCTGCCCATCTGGATCTGGATGCGGTTGAGCGCGGTGAGGGCTTCGGTTTTCGCCAGTTGCTTGGGCTTGAGATTGAACGCCACGCTGGGGCCGAACGAGGCGACGATCTGCTCGAACAGATCAACGTAGGTGTCCGCCTGGAACAGCACGGTATCCGGCAGGCTGCCCACCACCACCCATTCCCCCAGTGAAATCGGGAAGGTGTCGTCGTAGTTGATATCAGGGTTGGCCGCCAGGAAGCCCGCCGGATCGGCATAGGCCTGGGCCGCTTCGTCAGCGATTTTCGCAATGTCCTCATCGCCCAGGCAGCCGGAGCTGATTTTGCTGATGAGTTCGACGAGAGCGGCGTTCATGGGGTGGATCCTGTGGTGAATGGGGTTTTGAGGGCGCGCAGGATAGCGCATTCACAAGCGGATTAGGATTGGAGAAGGATCTGTGGCAATGGAGCTTTTGTCTTTTGTGGCGAGGGGATTTATCCCCGCTGGGCTGCGAAGCAACCCCTGAAGTTAATCTGACACACTGAGTTATCAGCTAGGAGGGGGCCGCTTCGCGCCCCAGCGGGGATAAATCCCCTCGCCACAAAAGCTTCTCCATTTGAGCGGAGCTCAACCCAACAACTTCTCCAACTGCGCCGTGGTATCCACCGCCCCCATGGTCTTGGCCGCATCCAGGGCCGAGACGCCATTGGCATCCTTGGCTTTCGGGTCGGCGCCTTTGCTGATCAGGTAATCGACGATTTCCACCCGGTTGAACATCGCGGCCATCATCAGCGCGGTGCGGCCATCGAAGGAAGAACCTTCCACCTGCGCACCGCCTTCCACCAACGCCGTGACCACCGCCAGGTCGCCCTTGAACGCCGCGCCGGCAATCGGGCTCTGGCCGTTGTCGTTGCGCACTTCCGGATCGGCCTTGTGTTCCAGCAGCACTTTCACGGTCTCCACATGCCCGTGGTACGCGGCCAACATCAGCAAGGTGTCGCCCTTGTGATTACGCAGGTTCGGCGGCAGGCCTTTGCTCAGCAAGGCGGCCATCATGGCGGCGTCGCCCTGGCGTGCGACGTTGAACACCTGCTCGGCAAACTCCGCAGCCTCTTCCGGGGTCATCTGGCGGCTTGTATCGGACATGGGAAACTCCACTCAAGTCTTTGCAAAGCGGCTAGTTTCCCGACGGACTCGGTGCCTGTCATCCCTTTTTTCTCTGCACCGTCCATAGCCAGAATCAATAGCGGTATTGCCCGCCCTGGATCTGCGTCGCCAGTTGCCGGTCGACCCGCACGTAGGTCTGAGTGCCCGGTAGCCAGGCGAAGACCGGCTCATCACCCATGACGCAGGGATCGAAGGCTTCGGCCTTGAGGCGGGTTTTCTGATATTTGAAGGTGCCGGTGGTGTCCATTTTCACTTTGATGCGCAGGAACAGCGGCACCGCATAGGCCGGCAGTTTGCATTGCAGGAACTGCAACAGCTCACTGAAATCCAGCATCGCCAGGGATTCCGCCGGGGTGATCGCCGCCATGCCGGCGCGGCCGTTGGTGCCATTGATTTCCACGCCATAGGCCACCGCCTCGGACACCTGCGGGTGTTGCAGCAGCACGTTCTCGACTTCCGTGGTGGAAACGTTCTCGCCCTTCCAGCGGTAAGTGTCGCCGAGGCGGTCGACGAACTGCCCATGGCCAAAACCTATATTGCGCAACAGGTCACCGGTGTTGAAATAGCGGTCGCCCAGGACGAAGGCATCCCGATAGATGGTTTTTTCGGTCTTGGCCGGATCGGTATAGCCGTCCAGCGGCGCCTTGTCGTCGATCCGCGCCAACAGCAGGCCCGGTTCCCCCCTCGGCACTTTCTGCATCCGCCCTTGCAGGTTGCGCAGCGGCGCTCCGCTGTCATGGTCGTACTGCACCAGTTCCCAGCCCATCAGGGAAAACCCGACGGTGTTGTCGAAATTCAGGACGTTGGTGAAACCGATATTGCCGTCGCTGGCTGCGTACAGCTCGCAGATGTGGTCGATGCCGAAGCGTGTCTTGAACGCCGACCAGGCCCCCGGACGCAGGCCGTTGCCGATCATCTTCTTCACGTCATGGTGGCGGTCTTCGGTGCTGGCGGGCTGGTCGACCAGATACCGGCACAACTCACCGACATAACCCAGAGTGGTCGCCCGGTATCGGCGCACGTCGCTCCAGAACTGACTGGCACTGAACTTGCGCCGGATCGCAAATCCCGATGCGCCACAGATCGCCGCGCCCCAGCACACGCACAGGCCCGTGGCGTGGTACAGCGGCAAGGTGCAATACACGATGTCATCGGGCTGCATGTCCAGGGCAATCAGGCCAAAACTGGTGGAGGTACGCATCCAGCGTCCATGGCGAAATACCCCGGCCTTGGGCAGCCCGGTGGTGCCCGAGGTGTAGAGGTACAGGCACAGATCATTGAAGAAGACCTGTTGGCTGCTGGCCGGGTTATCGCCTGGGTAATCGTTGCTGCGACTGAACAGGTCGACGAAACCGGGCGGGGCATCGGCGCTGTCCTGATCGGCTACCCACCAGGTTCGAGCGCTCGGCAGTGCGGTGCGGCCGCGCACGTCGTTAAAAGCCGCGACCCGTTCATCCCCCACCACCACGGCGACCGGCGCCACCAGCGCCAGGCTGTGCACCAGTGCATCGCCCACCTGCGAGGTGTTGAGCATGGCGCTGACCGCGCCGACCTTCGCCACCGCCAACACGGTGATCAACAACTGTGGACGGTTCTCGATGAAAATCGCGATGCAGTCGCCTTTGCCGATGCCCTGCGCCAACAAGCAGTGGGCAATGCGATTGGCCTGCTCGTTGACCTGTGCATAACTCCATACCGCATCGCCACACAGCAAGGCAGGGCCCTGTGGATTGCGGTGCGTGGCCTGCTCGAAACACCAACCCAGTCCGCAGGGCTGGGCCGGGTCCTGGACGTTGGCGAGCTTCATGCCTTTGATGATCCGGGGAACGGCTCTGGCAAGGGTGGGCAGCTTGCGCAGCATCATGCTCCAGGTAATAACGTCGCTGGGTGTACGACTCATGGTGGTCTTCCCCGTTTGACCTTGTGGGCCTGGGTTCTTGTTATCGGGTTGGAGGTGATGGTGGAGCGAAAGTACGCCAGCGATTCCGGCGCTGTACACGCGGTTTTTGCAATGTTTTGTATCCGCAGCCCAGGACGGGCGAAACGTGAGCCCCAGAAGATCAATTGGTTCCAAATAAAATCGCCAGACCACGCAAAATGCAGGATGCACGATGGCCATTCATGCAAGATGCACGAAAGCAAAAAAACAGGAAATTACTAACTGATTGTTTTTTAAGGGTTTTAATTACTAGCCAAGGCTGGCACAGACACTGCAACTACCCCTCCACGGTTTGCCATCAAAACCATGGAGCAGTCAAATATGAACATGATTCAAGAAAAATTTTCGTCCCTGTTTTCCAACTACGAAGTGACCACACAGGCTCGCCCGGATGGCGGCATCCTGCTGACATTGCGCAATAGCGAAGGCAAACAGTTGAAACGCTCGATTTCCTATGCGCAGTTGCACGCCGGGGATCAATTGTCCTGGGTCATCAGCGCCATCCGTCGCGACCTGGCTGAACAGGCCAGCGAACTGCCACAGATCACGCTGCTGCAGAGCCAACATCGTTTTGCTCTGCCGACCTATCACAGCGCCTGAACCTTCTGTGGGAGCGGGCTTGCTCGCGAATGCGGTGTATCAGCTACATCCTTGTCGACTGACACACCGCATTCGCAAGCAAGCCCGCTCCCACATTGCATTTTTGTTGCCTGCGGGCATTAAAAGCTGGAAGGATCGATCCGCGCAAAACTGTCCACAGTGACATGCCCAGCCAACTCACCGCCCTCCCGGGCCAGCCCGCAAGTTGCCATGCCCGCGTCGCGGGCCGCGTCCAACTCTTGGACGATGTCGGACAGAAACAGCATCTCCCCTGCTGCAACGCCCACCGCCTCGCTGATGCGCTGGTAGGACTGCACGTCCCGCTTGGGCCCCGACGTAGTGTCAAAGTACCCGCTGAACAATGGCGACAGGTCGCCGGCCTCGGAACAACCGAAAATCAGTTTCTGCGCCTGGATCGAGCCCGAGGAATAAACGAACAGCCGGAAACCTTCCTGGTGCCACCGCTGGAGCGCCTGCACCGCGTCCGGGTAAACGTGGCCTTTCAACGTTCCGGCCTGATACCCCTGCTCCCAGACCATTCCCTGCAACGCCTTGAGCGGCGTGGCCTTGCGGTCTTCGGCGATCCAGCCCAACAGGATCGCGATGGTCCGCTCGACGTCCGCGTCCGGCTCTCCGCTGTCCTGACGCACAGCGGCCAGTTGTTCGGCCACGTCGGCGCGTTCGGCGTTCTGCCGGACGAAATCCGGCAAATGCCTGGCGGCATAGGGAAACAGCACATCAAACACGAAACTCACCGCACTGGTGGTGCCTTCGATGTCGGTGAGGATGGCTTTGATCGGCATGGGCTCAATCCTCCAGGCGCGGGAAGCGGCTGGCGATGTCATCGCCGGTGAACTTCGCGACCCAGCCTTCCGGGTTGTTGAACAGGCGGATGGCCACGAAATGCGGATGCTCGCCCATGTCGAACCAGTGGGGCGTGCCGGCGGGCACCGAGATCAGGTCATTCTTTTCGCACAGCACGGCGTAGACGTAATCGTCGAGGTGCAGGGTAAACAGGCCGCGACCGGCGACGAAAAATCGCACTTCGTCTTCACCATGGCGGTGCTCGTCGAGGAACTTGGCGCGCAGCTCGGCTTTTTGCGGGTGATCGCTGTTGAGGCTGATGACATCGACCGTGACATAGCCGCGCTCGGTCATCAAGCGGTCGATCTGGCTCTGGTAGGCGGCGATGACCTCGTCCTGGCTGGCGCCGGGCTGGATTTTCGCCGCAGCCTCCCAACGGTCGAAATGCACGCCTTTTTCGGCCAGGGTCGAGGCGATGTCTTCGAAATGGGTCAGCACCTTGTTCGGGATGTCAGGGCTTGAGACGTGGTAGACGGACAGGCTGCTCATGGCTATGGCTCCAGCAAATTAACGGTTCAGGAGTGCGCGGGTCTTAAGTTCGCACTCGAACAGGAACTCGAACGCTTCGATCTGGCGCAGTGCATCGTTCATGCCCGGCCCCCAGGTATACAGGCCGTGACCGCGAATAAGGTAGCCGACGCAATCGGGGTGTGCCTCGAGCCAGGGCTGCACTTTGGCGGCCAAGCGGGCGATGTCCTGGTCATTGTCGAAAATCGGCACGCGGACCCGGGATTCGTGAGTCGAAATACCGCTGAAGGCCTTTTGCAGTTCATAGTCTTCGAAGTCGATGAAGGCTTCGGCGGTCAGGCGCGACAACACCGTGGCATTCACCGAATGGGTGTGCAGCACGGCACCGATCTGCGGCCGCCAGCGATACAGCTGGGTATGCAGCAGGGTTTCGGCGGACGGTTTCTTGCCCGGTTCCAGGCTGTTGCCGTCCAGGTCGGTGGCCAGCACATCGTCCAGGCCCAGTTGCCCCTTGTGCTTGCCGGACACAGTCAGCAAGGCCTGGTCAGGGGCAAGCCGGGTCGAATAGTTGCTGCTGGTGGCCGGGGACCAGCCGCGGCCATACAAAAAACGCCCGGCGTCGATGATTTCCCGGGCGAGCTGTTCACGGGTAAGGCTCATGGCCTGTCCTCTTGCATACGTGTGGCAATGATAACGGCTGCAGCGAAGGCTGCGAGGCTGGCGATGCTGAACGTCCAAGTGGCGCCCAGGGCATTCCAGCTGTAGCCGGAATACAACGCACCCAAGGCCCCGCCCGTGCCGGCCAGCGCCGCGTACAGCGCCTGGCCCTGGCCTTGCTGACGGGGACCGAAGCTACGTTGCACGAAATGAATGGCAGCGGCGTGAAAGCTGCCGAAGGTCGCCGCGTGCAACACCTGGGCAAACAGCAGCACCCAGAGAAATTCAGCCAATGATCCCAGCAGCAGCCAGCGCAACGCCGCCAGCAGGAAACTCACCAGCAGTACCCGGCGCACGGAAAACCGCGCGAGGATCCGACTCATCAGCAGGAAGATCAACACTTCGGCCACCACGCCGACGGCCCAGAGCAGCCCGATCAAACCACGGCTGTAGCCCAGGTGCTCGAGGTGCAACGTCAGGAAGGTGTAATACGGCCCATGGCTCACCTGCATCAGCCCCACGCACGTGTAGAACGCCAGCACGCCAGGGTTGCGCAGTTGCCGCAAAAAGCCGTCCCCCGCCACCCGTGGCCCCTGCACTGGCTGGGCGTTGGGCACCCAGAAACTGGCGAACACGATCCCGGCCATGATCAGCACCAACGCCAGCGGATAAATGTCCAGGCTCAGCCATTCGAACAGTCGGCCCAGCAACACCACGGTGATGATAAAGCCAATAGAGCCCCACAAGCGGATCTGGCTGTAGCGCGAGGTTTGCCCGCTCAAGTGGGCCAGGGTGATGACTTCGAACTGCGGCAGCACCGCGTGCCAGAAGAACGCGTGCAGCGCCATGACCATCGCCAGCCAGGCGTAGCTTTTATCGATGAAGATCAGCGAGAAGGTCAACAGCGTGCAGATCGCACCAAACCGCACGATCGCCAGGCGCTGGCCGGTGTAATCCCCCAGCCAGCCCCAGATGTTCGGCGCCACGCAGCGCATCAGCATGGGAATCGCCACCAGCTCGCCGATGCGCGCCGCGTTGAACCCCAGGTGATCGAAATACAGCGCCAGGAACGGCGCCGTCGAACCGAGCAGCGCGAAATAGAACAGGTAGAAACTGGAGAGCCGCCAGTACGGCAATGCCGCCATGGTCGTCAGGCCACGGCGGTCGGCTGGCCAACCATCAAAGCTGGCCCAGCACCGGGGTGCTGACCCGCACGTCGGCGTTCTGGCCGCGATGACGCAACAGGTGATCCATCAGCACGATCGCCATCATCGCCTCGGCGATGGGCGTGGCCCGGATGCCGACGCATGGATCATGACGGCCCTTGGTGATGACCTCCACCGGGTTGCCATGGACATCGATGGAACGGCCCGGCGTGGTGATGCTGGACGTTGGCTTCAAGGCCAGGTGCGCCACGATCGGCTGGCCCGAAGAAATACCGCCGAGGATGCCGCCGGCGTTATTGCTCAGGAAACCTTGCGGGGTCAGTTCGTCGCGGTGTTCGGTGCCGCGTTGGGCGACACAGGCAAAACCGGCGCCGATCTCCACGCCCTTCACGGCGTTGATGCTCATCAGCGCGTGGGCCAGCTCGGCATCGAGGCGGTCGAAGATCGGCTCGCCCAGGCCCGGCATCACGCCTTCGGCCACCACGGTGATCTTCGCGCCGACCGAATCCTGGTCACGGCGCAGTTGGTCCATGTAGGCCTCGAGCTCCGGCACCTTGTCTGGATCGGGGCAGAAAAAGGCGTTCTGCTCCACCGAATCCCAGGTCTTGAACGGGATTTCGATGGGCCCCAACTGACTCATGTAGCCACGAATCACGATGCCCTGGCTGGCCAGGTACTTCTTCGCAATCGCCCCGGCCGCCACGCGCATGGCGGTTTCCCGGGCCGAACTGCGACCGCCGCCACGGTAGTCGCGTTCACCGTATTTGTGGTGGTAGGTGTAGTCGGCGTGGGCCGGGCGGAACAGGTCCTTGATGGCCGAGTAGTCCTTGGACTTCTGGTCGGTGTTGCGGATCAGCAGGCCAATGGCGCAGCCAGTGGTGCGCCCTTCGAACACGCCGGAAAGGATTTCGACTTCATCGGCTTCCTGGCGCTGGGTGGTGTGGCGGCTGGTGCCGGGCTTGCGGCGGTCCAGGTCACGCTGCAGATCGTCCAGGGAAATCTCCAGGCCGGGCGGGCAGCCGTCGACAATGGCGACCAACGCCGGGCCATGGCTTTCGCCTGCGGTGGTAACGCTGAACAGCTTGCCGTAGGTATTGCCGGACATGCAGGGTGCTCCGTGAAATCGCTGAGAGACTCAACCTTGGATTCGTAATGGCCGCCAGTATACGCAGGCTCCCCGAGTAGTTCATCCTCGAACCTTATCGGTGCCTGCCAGTCCAACCGGCACCTTCGCAACTAATGGCGTGATGATGTTAAGAGTGCTTGCCTTGAGTCTTACCCTGTTCACTGGTCTGCTTTCCGGCGTGGTCCAGGCCACCGTCTTGCAACGCCCCATCAGCCTCGATACGGGCAGCGGTGAGCTTTTCGGCTCGCTGTTGCTGCCCAAGTCCGACACACCGGTGCCGGTTGTCCTGATCATTTCCGGGTCCGGTCCTACGGATCGCGACGGAAACAACCCCGACGGTGGGCGCAACGACAGCCTCAAGCGCCTGGCTTGGGTGCTGGCCAAGCACAACATCGCCAGCGTGCGTTATGACAAGCGCGGAGTGGCCGCCAGCCTTGCGGCGACCCCGGACGAACGCAACCTGAGCGTCGAAGCCTACGTGGCGGACGCTGTGGCCTGGAGCCACAAGCTCGCCGCCGACCCGCGGCTGGGCCCCCTGGTCATCCTGGGGCACAGCGAAGGCGCGTTGATCGCCAGCCTCGCCGCCCCGCAGGCCAACGCCGCCGCAGTGATTTCGGTGTCCGGCAGCGCCCGGCCAATCGATCAGGTCCTGCGTCAACAGTTGAGCAACCGCCTGCCACCGCCGCTGATGTTGCGCAGCAATGAGCTGCTCGACAGCCTCAAGGCCGGGCGGCTCGACGAGAATGTGCCAGCGCCACTGCAAGTCATTTTCCGTCCCAGCGTGCAGCCTTACCTGATCTCGTTGTTCCGCCAGGACCCGGCCCAGGCGTTCGCGGCGCTGAAGATGCCGGCCTTGATCATCCAGGGCAGCCATGACATCCAGGTCAGTATCGATGACGCCAGGCAATTGAAAGCCGCCAAGCCCGATGCCGAACTGGCGCTGATCGAAGGCATGAACCACGTCATGCGCATCGTGCCCAACGACGTGAAACGGCAATTGGCCTCCTACAAGGATCCCAACCTGCCCCTGGCCGCCGAACTCGGCGCGCATATCCTGAGTTTTATTGGCGCGTTAGCCGCCCATTAAGCGGTTTTAGTGGCAACTGGCTCTCCAGTCCCGGCAAAAACGGCCGATAACCCGGTGTCGGACAGCGCAATGGCTGCCGAGGGCCGGCCTGGACAGGATTTTGCCGTTATGACTGAAACTGAAACTTCACCCGTCACCGCCGACGAAACGCCCACCGCTCCAGCAGTGGAGCAGCCTTGGGCGGATGTGCAGGCCGAGCATCACAAAATGCTCCGCCTGGCACCGCTCAAGACCGACCGTGCCACGGGTGTGCGGCCGCTGCGGTTTGTCGAATTCAGCTATGCCGAGCGCCACAGCAAAGAACGCAGTTTGCTGCGCATGAGCATTCATCTGCCGGGCCAACGAGTGCGCAAGGAACAGAATCATCTGGACGTCTGGGCCGATCACGTCGAAAAGCGCCTGTTTTTTTCTCCGGAAAGCCTGCAAGTCGAGCCGATGAACCGTGGCATCGGGCGTTTCCTGGCCGCCCAGGGTATCACCTGGGCCAAGAAGCGCTGGTCCAGTTACCGGGTGGACGGCGCCGATCTGAACAATAAAGATGCGTTGAACGAAGACACCCGCCTGCGCCGCGACCATTTCATGAAGGCCCACGGCTTCGAGGTGGTCTACGCCGACGCCCAGCACCTCAAAGGCAGCGTCAAGCCCACCCACGTTGGCGATCTGCTGGGGGACTGGAACACCGAAAAACTGCAGTTCGTTGAAATCCTCGAAGCCGCGCAGATGCTCCAACAAGCCGAGCAGAACCTGGCGGAACAGGAAGTCAAACTCAAGAAGCAGGAAGAAAAGGTCACCAAGTTCAAGCGCGAAGACGCCGGCCTGCGCTTCACCATCACGTGTCTGGTGGCCTTCGCCATGTTCCAGGCGGGGTTGCTGATCTGGATTGCGACGCGGCACTGATTCTCGGCGGTTTGACACATAACCCTGTGGCGAGGGAGCTTGCTCCCGCTCGGCTGCGCAGCAGCCGTAAAACCGGCGGATGCGATTGCCCTGAAAAATCACGATGCCCGGGTTTTCGGGGCCGCTTCGCGGCCCAGCGGGAGCAAGCTCCCTCGCCACAAAAGCCGCTCACCGTCGATCTGATCAAACCCGCGAAGCAAACAACCCCTGATGCTGGCGGCATTGCTCGGCGCTGAGCATGAATACCCCATGCCCGCCGCGCTCGAAATCCAGCCAGGCGAAATCGACTTCAGGGTACAACGCCTCGACATGCACCTGGCTGTTACCCACCTCGACAATCAACAAACCCTTCTCGGTCAGATGATCGGCCGCCTCGGCCAGCATCCGACGGACCAGGTTCAAGCCATCATCGCCACAGGCCAGGCCCAGCTCTGGCTCATGCTGGTACTCCTGCGGCATGTCGGCGAAATCTTCCGCGTCGACGTAGGGCGGGTTCGACACGATCAGGTCGAAACGTTGCCCAGGCAAGCCCTCGAAACCATCACCCTGAACGGTGAACACACGCTCGTCGACACCATGACGCTCGATGTTCTGATTGGCCACTTCCAGCGCTTCGAACGACAGGTCGGCCAGCACCACTTCGGCCTCGGGGAACTCAAAAGCACAGGCGATGCCGATGCAGCCGGAACCGGTGCAGAGGTCGAGAATCCGTGCAGGCTCCTGGCCCAGCCAAGGTTCAAAACGCTTTTCGATCAGCTCACCGATGGGTGAACGCGGGATAAGCACGCGCTCGTCGACAATGAACGACATCCCGCAGAACCAGGCTTCACCCAACAGGTAGGCCGCCGGAATGCGTTCCGCGATGCGCCGGCGCAGCAAGCGCTGCACGTGGACCAGCTCCTCGTCTTCGAGACGGCAATCCAGGTAGCTATCGGCAATTTCCCACGGCAAATGCAATGCACCCAACACCAGTTGGCGGGCTTCATCCCACGCGTTGTCGGTGCCATGACCGAAAAACAGATCCTCCCCGTGGAAACGGCTGACGGCCCAACGGATATGGTCGCGCAGGGTACGAAGGCGGGAAGTGATCACGGCGGCAAACTCCAGAAAAAACGACTGGCGAGTCTACCAGCCAAACGCCGCCCCACCCAAACAGGCCTCAAAGCCGAAAGAAAAACGCCGGACCAAACGTAGGATTTATCCGTTTTTTACGCAGCCCATTGAACAAGACGAGCATCTTGACAAGGCTGTAGGCCAGCAACGGCGGCCCTTGTGATGGAAGCGATTCACAGAACCGCTCAGCCAGAGGACAATGTCGCAAAAGCCCCACCCAAAGGAGCCCCAGAATGTCCGTTCCAAAAACGATGTTTCAACTCAGCGGCCGTGGTTACGCGGCGGCCAATCTGAGCCAAGCGACGTTGATCATCATCGATGCCCAGAAAGAATACCTCGCCGGGCCCCTGGCCTTGAGTGGCATGGATGCGGCCGTTGCGAACATCAAGCAATTGCTCGGTGCGGCCCGTGCCGCCAACCGGCCGATCGTGCATGTGCGCCACCTGGGCACCCATGGCGGGCTGTTCGATCCACAGGGCGAACGCGGGGAATTCATTCCGGGCCTCGAGCCCCAGGGCGACGAAACCGTGATCGAAAAACTGCTGCCCAGTGCGTTCCATGGCACCGATTTGAAAAAACGCCTGGAAGACCTCGGCCCCCTGGACCTGATCGTCTGCGGGTTCATGAGCCACTCCAGCGTCAGTACCACCGTGCGCGCCGCCAAGAACCTGGGCTTTCGCTGCACCCTGGTGGAAGATGCCTGTGCCACCCGTGACCTGCCGCACAAGGGCGGCGTCCTCAGCGCCGAACACGTACACCAGACCGAAATGGCCATCATGGCGGACAACTTCGCCACCCTGGCCCTGACCCGCGACTTCACTTGACACCCTTGGATGAGCGGCCCGCTGCGCCGCTCATCCGCCAATCCCTCTCATTTGCCGCAATTACCCTAGCCTCAGGAACAACCCGAACATCTTCCGGTCGAAGGGCCGATACCCATTGAGGAAGGTCGGAATGAAGTTATCCGATGGTTTTGACGCACGTCGCTTACGGCCCAAGGGCCCGAGCAACTGGCGTTTTCGTTTCGGCGCGGCAATCGCTGCGCTCCTGGCAACGCTCGGTGTACTGCTGGCGATGGCCGGTGCCGCCAGCCTGCTGGGTCGCCCGCCTGCAATGGGCGACCTGAACGCCACCCCGCTCGGTTCGGCGGTCATTCTGGCGATCGGTCTTCTCGTTTTGCTACTGGGCGTCTGGCTCTGGCGCCGTTGCCGCCGTCGCGCCCGCCAATCCCTGGAGCTGGCCATGGCTCCACACCTGATGAAAAAGCACGACTGACCCGCCATCCGACGTTTTGTCGCGCCTGATCCGCCAGGAGTTGGGTAAACTGGCCGGCCTTCGCGGAGGCTGACATGCAAGACGACGACTTTTCCCTGTTCAAAAGTGCGATCCAGGGCGTAAAACCGATCAAACACGATCGCGCCGAAACCGGCAAACCCAAGGCCGATCGTGCACAGATCGCCAAGCTGCGCCAGGCCGCCACCGTGCGTACCGATGCCACGACCGTAGACGGTTTGTCCGATCAGTTCGTGATCGACGTAGGACCGGAAGACGAGTTGATGTGGGCGCGCGACGGTGTCCAGGAAAGCCAGATGCGCAAGCTGAAGGTCGGCCAGATCCCCTTCGAAGGCAGCCTGGACCTGCACGGCATGACCGTGGAAAAGGCCCGGGAAACCCTTTGGGCGTTCCTGGCCGAAGCCACCAAGTTCGAAATCCGCTGCGTGCGCGTCACCCACGGCAAAGCCGTGCGACTGGACGGCAAGCGCCCGATGATCAAGAGCCACGTCAACACCTGGCTGCGCCAGCACCCGCAAGTGCTGGGCTTCACCTCCTGCCAGGCGAAACACGGCGGAGCCGGGGCGGTGTACGTGATGCTCAAGCGCACCATGATGGAAGGCCGCGACGAGTAGCGCCCGATTGCCGAGCTTGCAGCGCCGTGTCCGCCACCGTACCCTTGCCCTTTGCGTAAAATCCCACAGGTAGTTTCATGTCTCTGGAACAGAATTACACCGCGATTCTCGGCCAATTGGGCGAGGACGTTTCCCGCGAGGGCCTGCTCGACACGCCCAAGCGCGCTGCCAAGGCCATGCAGTACCTCTGCCGCGGTTATGAACAGACGCTGGAAGAAGTCACCAACGGTGCCTTGTTCAGCTCCGACAACAGCGAGATGGTGCTGGTCAAGGACATCGAGTTGTACTCGTTGTGCGAGCACCATTTGCTGCCTTTCATCGGCAAGGCCCATGTGGCGTACATCCCGAGCGGCAAGGTGCTGGGGCTGTCGAAAGTTGCCCGCATCGTCGACATGTACGCCCGTCGCCTGCAGATCCAGGAAAACCTCAGCCGCCAGATCGCCGACGCAGTCCAGCAAGTGACCGGCGCCCTGGGCGTGGCGGTGGTGATCGAGGCCAAGCACATGTGCATGATGATGCGCGGTGTGGAAAAGCAGAACTCCTCGATGATCACCTCGGTGATGCTCGGCGAGTTCCGGGAAAACGCCGCCACCCGCAGCGAATTCCTCAGCCTCATCAAGTAACCTGTCCCTTGAAGAAAACCGGCATTGATCGCCGGTTTTTTTTCGTCCGTGAAAAATCAGGTAAGCTGCGCGCCCTCTTCTTCCCTGCCGCGAGGCTTATACCGTGATCGTCAAAGCGCTTCGAGTTGGCCTGGGCCAGCTCATCATCTTCATCGACTTCATCACTCGCCCAAGCAAGAAACAGCGCCCGGCCGAGGCCCAATCGCAAGTGGATCAAGCGGCCCGCAGCCTGATGCTCTATCAGTTCCACGCCTGCCCCTTCTGCGTGAAGACCCGCCGCACCTTGCGCCGCCTCAACGTACCGGTGGCCCTGCGCGATGCAAAAAACAACCCGCAGGATCGCCAGACGTTGCTGGAACAAGGCGGCAAGATCAAAGTGCCGTGCCTGCGTATTGAAGAAGATGGCAAGACCACCTGGATGTATGAGTCCAAGGTGATCATTGAGTATCTGGATAAGCGGTTCTCTGCAGCCTGACAATTTTCTACTGTGGCTACTGGCCTCATCGCGAGCAAGCTCGCTCCCACAGTGGATTTGTGGATGATTGCAGATTTTCAATCAACACCGGCCCCCTGTGGGAGCGAGCTTGCTCGCGATAGGGCCAGCAAGACCACTGCAAAACCTCCTGATATCAAGCCGCTTTTGCAGCCAACGCCTCCCGCACCACCCCCGCCAACCGCTTGAGCCCTTCATCCAGCCGCGCCGGGTCGATGTGGCTGAAATTCAAACGCAGGTGCCCCGGATGCTGGTCCGGTTCGGGGAAGAATGGCTCCCCCGGCATGAACGCTACGTCGGCAGCCAGTGCGGCGGCGAGTAAGGTGCGGGTGTCCAGCGGTTGCTTGAGGGTCAGCCAGAAAAACAGCCCGCCCTGGGGCACGTTCCAGTCCGCGAGGTCGGCAAAATGCTTCTCCAGGGCGGTCTGGAAGCGGTCGCGACGATCCCGGTAGAAATCCCGTAACTCACTCAAGTGGTGGCGGTACTGCTCGGTGCCGATCCATTGCAGCGCCTGCCATTGGCCGATGCGATTGGTGTGCAGGTCCGCCGACTGCTTGAGCCGCAGCAGGTGCGGGAACAGATCCGGGCTGGCGATCAGGTAACCCACCCGTAGTCCCGGCAGAAGGGTCTTCGACACGGTGCCGGTGTAGATCCAACTGGCCTTGCGCAAGCGACTGACAATCGGCGTGGCGCTGCCGCCGTCAAAGGTCAATTCACGATACGGTTCGTCCTCAACCAGGGTGACGCCAAACTCGTCCAGCAGAGCCGCCACCGCATCGCGCTTGGCCTCGCTGTAGCGCACCGCCGACGGGTTCTGGAAGGTGGGAATCAGGTAGATGAACGCCGGCCGATGCCGCTCCAGCCGAGCCCGCAACTGGTTCAGGTCCGGGCCATCGGCTTCCAGGGGCACCGTGATGCAATCGGCGCCAAACAGCTGGAAAATCTGCAACGCCGCCAGGTAAGTGGGCGCTTCCAACATCACTTCAGTCCCGACGTCGATGTGCAACTTGGCCGCCAGGTCGAGGGTTTGCTGGGAGCCGCTGACCACCAGCACCTGGCTCGCTTCACAGGCCAGGCCCAGCGAGCGCGCCTGCGCCGCCAAAGCTTCGCGCAGGGCCGGCTCCCCTTCGCTCATGCCGTATTGGCCCATGGACACCGGCATGGCCGCCCAGTCCACTTTCGGCAACATGGCTTCGGCCGGCAGGCCCCCGGCGAACGACATCACTTCCGGGCGCTGCGCCGCGGCGAGGATTTCTCGGATCAGAGAACTTTTGAGGCGCGAGACACGTTCGGAAAAAGCCATGGGGTCACCTGTAGCGGGTCGCTGGAAAAATGAGTCAAACTGGTTGACCGAAATTACTCCGACCTCCGTGGATACGTCAATATGCTTGACCTTAAAAACCCAACCGCCCAACAAATGGCCATGGAAGCGTTCTTCTTCGGCTACCAGGCGTTCACCGCCAAGGCCGATGAAATGCTCGAGCGCCGGGGTTTGAGCCGGGTGCACCAGCGCATCGTTTTTTTTATCGCCCGCTACCCGTCCCTGAGCGTGAAAGAGTTGCTGGCGGTTCTTGGCGTGAGCAAGCAAGCGCTGAACATGCCTCTGCGGCAGTTGATGGAAATGCACCTGGTGAACAGTGTTGCGTCCGAGACGGACAAGCGTAAGCGGCTGCTGGAACTGACCGCCGAGGGCGAGCGCTTCGAGCAGGCGTTGCGGCGTGAGCAGGTGAAGTTGCTGGAGCGGGTGTTTGCCGAGGCTGGGGAGGAAGCGGTGAGTGGGTGGTTGGCGGTGAATCTGGCGCTGGGCAAGTCTGGCGACTGAAGGTGTCTGGTCCGACGCTATCGCGAGCAAGCTCGCTCCCATAGAGGACGTCGCCAGACACACATCTTGCATTTCACCACAGCCCATTGTGGGAGCGAGCTTGCTCGCGATAGCGCCCGCAAGGGCGATATATCCCTATCGCCAGACATTTCGTCGACAAAACAGAAAACATTATTTGCTTTATTTGTATACAAAAGCATAATTCGCTTCGTGCGAGTTCCTGACCAACAAGTCAACAAACTTCGCCAGCCTTACCGCCTCAAAGCCTCGCCAACCTTCTCAGGGAGGGTGCGGAGCTGGAAATAACAATAAAACTCTTGAGGAGTACTCGCTGTGGAAAGCCGCAAACCCGAAGCCCAGACGCTGGACCTTTCGCCGCCACTGCGCAGTGGCTGGCTGGAACGCCTCTTCAAACTCAGCGTGCATGGCACCACGGTGAAGACCGAGCTGATTGCCGGCCTGACAACCTTCATCACCATGGCCTACATCATTTTCGTCAATCCCAACATCATGGCCGACGCCGGCATCGACCACGGCGCCGCCTTCGTTGCCACCTGCATCGCCGCTGCCCTGGGTTGCCTGTTGATGGGGCTGTACGCCAACTGGCCGGTGGGCCTGGCGCCAGGCATGGGCCTGAACGCGTTCTTCACCTACACCGTGGTCGGCACCATGGGCTACAACTGGGAAACTGCGTTGGGCGCGGTGTTCGTTTCCGGTGTCTTGTTCATGTTCCTGACCCTGTCGCGGGTCCGGGAGTGGCTGCTCAACAGCATTCCGGTGAGCCTGCGGTTCGCCATGGGCGCGGGGGTCGGTTTGTTCCTCGGGCTGATTGGCCTGAAAACCGCCGGGATCGTCGTGGACAGCCCCGCGACCCTGATCAAGCTCGGCTCGTTGCGTGAGCCCGGTCCGCTGCTGGCTGCGGTGTGCTTCCTGATGATCGCCGTGCTCAGTTATCACCGGGTATTCGGCGCGATCCTGATCAGCATCATCGCCGTGACCCTGGCCGGTTGGGGACTGGGGTTGGTGCAGTACAACGGCGTCATGTCGACACCGCCGAGCCTGGCACCGACCTGGATGGCGATGGACGTAGCCGGTGTGTTCAACGTCAGCATGATCAGCGTGGTCCTGGCCTTCCTGTTCGTGCACATGTTCGACACCGCCGGCACCCTGATGGGCGTTGCCCAGCGCGCCGGACTGGTGAAAGCCGACGGCAAGATCGAGAACCTGTCCCGCGCCTTGAAAGCCGACAGCGCCTCCAGCGTGTTCGGCGCCATGGTCGGCGTACCACCGGTGACCAGCTACGTGGAAAGCGCCGCGGGTGTGGCCGCTGGTGGCCGCACGGGGCTTACCGCCGTGACCGTCGGTGTGCTATTTATTGCCGCCATGTTCTTCGCGCCGCTGGCCGGGATGATCCCGGCCTATGCCACCGCTGGCGCGTTGATCTATGTCGCCATGCTGATGATGGGCGGCATGGCCCACATCGAATGGGACGAACCGACCGACAGTATCCCCGCCATCGTCACGGCCATCATGATGCCGCTGACGTTTTCGGTCGCGGACGGTATCGCACTGGGTTTCATCACCTATGTGGTGCTCAAGGCCGGTACCGGTAAACACAAGGAAATCTCCGTCAGCCTGTGGGTGCTCTGCGCGATCTTCATCGCCAAGTTCATCTTCTTGTAAGCGATACACCTAGCCACCCGCCTCATCCCTCGGTTGAGGCTTTTGTACCTAAGGACCAAGCAATGAATCTGGAAACCTGGCTGTTGTTCAGCGGCGCCGCCTTGGTGGTGATCCTCATCCCCGGCCCCCTGTCGCTGTTGATGATCGGCAACAGCCTGAACTACGGCCTGCGTCGCTCGTACCCGGCGTTCCTCGGCGGGGTGATCGCCTCGATCTGCCTGTTGAGCGCGTCGGCGTTGGGGCTCGGTGCGTTGTTGATAGCCTCGGAGCAACTGTTCAGCGCCCTGAAGATCGTTGGTGCGCTGTACCTGTTCTACCTCGCCTGGCAGAGCTGGCAGCAATCGCGCCAGCCCGCCCAAGGCGCCGAAGTGCCCCAGGCCGCTGCCGCCCCGCGCTTTCGCGCCCTCTTCGGCCGGGCGTTCGTGCTGGGCGCCAGCAACCCGAAGGACATCCTGTTCTTTGCCGCTTTCCTGCCTCAGTTCTTGAGCGCTGAGCAAGCGTTCCTCCCGCAACTGTTGATCATGATCGCCACCTGGACCGTGCTCGACCTGCTGTGCAAGCTGGCCTACGGCCTCGGCGCCCATGGTGCCGCGCGGTATTTGCGTACGGGGAAAGGCCAGAGTTGGTTCAACCGCATCAGTGCCGGATTATTTGGCGGCGCGGGCGCAGCCTCTTTACTGTCCAGTCATTGAGCCTTGGGTTATTTACATCGGGCTTTTGCAAAACACGGCAACAACCAATCGATATACACCCTTCAGGAAAACACCTTAGATAGAGGGCCATTCACATCATCGTTGAACAAGGACGTTCACCATGGCCAAGGTTTTTTATCCCGACTCTGTTTCTGACGACCAAGCCGTAGTCATTACGGACATGGGCTTTCATACCAATGAATACACGGTCGAAACACTCGACTTCCGGGCGACCGATAAAACGCTGCTCAGCGCGGAACACAAACATCGGCAGACCCAACTCGACGTCGTAGATAAACTTTATGGCCCGCTCTCTATCGGCGCCGTGAAGGTGACCCGTTCAGCCCTGGACGCGTTGGGTGCAACGACCGATGGACAACCGCTGACAGGGGACAATACTTTTTTCCGCATCCCCAATCGTTTTTTTGTGAACTCCCTGCAGTTCTGCGCCGTTGCCATCGAAACACGTATAACGCTCACCCCCGACGTGGACGACTATCGGTTACTCACATTACTTTTCGAAATAGCGAGTCAACGTCGGCCCACGGCGCGCCCCTTGTTGAGGGGAAGTCCTGAGACACAGGCCGAACCAACCGGTTATCGAAGCACGCTTGAAAAGCTTTTAAACGCCGCCCAGAGACTCAACCTCCATACGGTCTCGCAAACCATGAGTTGGGTGAGCCAAGCGAAAAGCACCCTCCTCATCCCAACCGGACTTGGCCTCCAGGCCTTCGGCATCTACAGCGGTCTGCGAGGCCTGCAGGATGCCATCCAGAACAAGGACGCTTACCAGACGGTCTTCAACGGGGCCGGCGTGGCGGCCGAGATGGCCTCGATCGGTGTCGAGGCAGCGGTGACCCGACAAGCCACTCAGATGATCAAGGCCGGCCAGGGCTCCCTCAGGGATTTTGCCACCACAGGCTTCGCCATAAGGCTCGCCCGTGGAAGCAGCCTGATTGCCAGCGTACTGACACTGCCTTTCGACATCATCGCCGCTGTCGACTCTTTCAAGGCCGCCGCCCGCGCCACCGGCAAAGAAGCCACCGATCACTACGTCAGCGCCGCCTTGAGCGTCACCAGCGCGGCCATGAGCGTGACCCTCGGCACAGCGGCACTGGCAGGTTTCAGTTCGACCGGTCCTGTGGGCCTTGCCGCGGGGCTTATCCTGGTGGTTGGATCACAAATCTGGGGCGCGATTCGTCAAGTCGATGAAATCGACGACTACATAGAACTCACCGTACACGAGCGCCTCCGTACCGGTTGGCTCGCCTTCTGGGCAATCAGCCCTGATAAAGACATCCAGGATCGCTACATCATCGCCAAGGCAACTGCCGAACATACCAAGCGGCGGCGGGCCGATGCCTTGTACTTACTCAAAGGCCCATTGAAAGACAGCACTGAAGCGATCGTAAACGGTGCATTCACCGTAGAACTCGAAACGGTGATGTACAGCACTTGGAATTGGTGGACGGGAGAAAAATACCAGGCGACGACAGTACGTCCCAGGATCCAGGACAGCGACGACCGGATCGACGCGCGTAATGGCGTTACTGCTCAGACGCCCGGCGCAGTCATTGAAACGTCGGCGCAAGATAAAGGCATCCATTGGTATATCGGCGGTGGCGACGACACTGTTCTAGGCGCTGAAAACCAGCCAAATGTCTTCCACTACGGGGCGGGTGTTAAAAAACTCACCGGCGGCGTGAAGGATGACGTTTTTATCTTCGAGGGCTCGGCGGAATCCCTCAGTGGAAGCCAAACCCTTTCGACGAATACCCTGGTGGGTGGCTTGGGCAATGACACGCTCGTTTTATCGGGCCGCACCCGCAATAGTCAGGAGCCACGCCTGGGTTATCAGGTCGACCTGGAGGCCGGGCAAGTCTCCATCATCACTCATGCCAGTCACGACACAGAGAGCAGACACTATCGCCATGCGGTCCTTGAAGGCATTGAACATGTAGAAATCCCTGAGGGCGGTGCTAACGTCATCAAGGGTACCGCCGGCTCAAACATCATCAAATCCCGCGGCAATGATTCAATCGAGGCCGGCGCGGGAAATGACCGGATTTTTATTCTGAATGGAAACAACCACAACGCAGACGGTGGACCTGGCGATGATGTCTACGCCATCGCTCATAAACCCGGCTGTGTCTCCATCAGCGAAGACGGCGTAGGCAACAGCGTCATCGCATTGGACTGGAGAGCGGACCTGATTGAAAGCTGGCAAATTGAAGAAAATCACTTGGTGATTACTTCATGCTTTGATGCAAGCGACAGGGAGTTTCGCAAACTCACCATCAGGAACGTCTATGCACACACTGATTATCCAAGGCGCTTACAAAACAACAGGCTGACGTTCATCACCCAGGATGGCTACCATTTGGTTCCCGACCTGCCTGACATGATCGCGGACAGCAGCCCGCTGGACATTGAAACAATGGTGGTGCAGCAAGGAACACCGCGAAACCCGACCCTCCTGAAGGGGCGAAGCGAGCAACAGATCGCCCATGACAAGGACACGAGTTTTTATGTTTCACGTACTCATGAACTCACCACACTCAAGGTCAAACAAAAAAGCAAATTCTCCACCACTCTCCACCTGGACTACACCCACTCCGAACTGACACGTATCGAGGCTCATTACAGCGCCCACGTCATTCAGGAAAAGGAAGGGGACACCATAAAATATGGCGAATGTGGCCTGACCTTAGACTTTGGCGTTCGCCGAGTCGTCTTGAAGAACCTGGCAAGCTCCGATGAACGTTATAGCGCGCAAAGCAGCAAGACAGGACGGCGTGCATTTTCCGCGCTGGGTTCACTCCATACTTTTATCTTGATCATGAAGGATGGCTCGTCCTACCGCCTGGTCCAACCCTCGCCCGACTATGATCTGTTGCTGGACGAAACATTCATCGGTAAAGATCCGGTGGAGTGGAAAACAGAAGCGTCACAGTCACTCACGCCGACGAAAAAGAACTACGCCTACCTACAACCCTTGGACAAAAAACCCCACTACATGGGCAGCAGGGCAACCTGCGCCATGCTGACATCCCCCGCGGAACAGACGGGCATCGAAGTCCTGATTGGCGAAGGCTCCACCTACCTTGTTCACCTGAGCCCGGACATGACGTTACGCCTGTCCACGCCGGGTGCACTGGCCGGCGCCAATCCCCAGTTACCCAACGCCTCTACATGGGAGCTCGACGCCAGGCACCTCGGTCAAGTTGAGATAAAACTGTCCTCCAACCTGCTGCAGATCGGCGCAGCGATCATTCATCTCCCCGTCTATGAAACCGAAGACCTTGTCGACCAGGTACGCGTCATTACTGCCCAAGGAGTCGTTTATGCTGTCGACAGCCTGTTTGAGCGAGTTTATGTGGAAGCGCTCGATGGCCGGTATTTTGCCCCTCTCACCGATCCCAGCGCAGTATTGCCCAGTGCACTGTCCAGCCTGACATCCGAAGAACTGAAGGTGCTTCACATTGCCGTCAAGGATGGGTCTCCTGGCACCTTGAGCTATCACCTCAAAACCCGCAAATGGACCCTTGATACAGATAAGTCCCGAGTCATAGAGGCGGCGAACCTGAGAAAAACAAACCTGTGTGAGCACGCTCTCAAGATCTATCAGGATCTGGCTCGCGAAGGCCTCAATCAGACCCCACCCATGAGTGATGACGCCCTTCGTTTGTTGCGCACAAAGTGCACTGAATTAATGGAGAGCTTCACATTGGAACACTCGGTGAGGTTTGCCCGAGCGCTAGCACTGAGCGCGGTCTTCGGCATAAGGCTTTCTCAACTGAATTGGTTCCTCTCATTGGGTGAGGCCTCTTCCAAACGTACATAGCCTTCACAACTCTTTTTCGAAGGTTTTTCAGACGCCATATATATATGTAGTGCACCTGCCTGTTGGTTTTCCATGAACATTCTTAAGCCCGAGGCCTGCCAGCTATATGACAGGCCATTCGCTTCATGGCCACATGAAGCATCAATACTTAAGAGCAGGCGTTTTCAATGAGTCCAAGACGAAACACCCGGCCCAATATGCCAAAGTCGTCCCCTGATACACCTCACTCCAGTCGCGATACGCCACTGGAAACAATGCTCGGAATGCGGGGAGATGGGACCGATCAGGCGTCCGTCTCGCCAACCGGGCATCCCATTGAAGCCCGTGAATCTCAGCGCCCGACCATTCGCATATCCGAAATGGCATCACAGACCGCCATCAGTGATGCCCCCCTCTCGGTAACGCTGGACAACTATTACCTCTCACCCGAGCTGGTGCCCATGTTATCGGAGCCAGACCCAACCTCTGGAATCCGCACGTTCAGGACACGCACTTATGTCGATCTTTCAGAAGGTGGAACGGTGCTGCTGGGTCGTGATTCGGAGCAGAATTACAGAGCTCGCTCAGGCATCGAACTCGTCGCCTCCGGACCACGCCTGGAGCAAGTGGAAGGCAGCCATCTATGGCGTCGGATTGCGCACCGAGAGGTATTCAATAAAAACTGGGGGATTGACCCAAGGTTCACAGTGTCCGGCTTCATCACCCTGGACAATGTTCACTATAAGGTGGTGACACGCAGCGACGCGCGCGAACACCCGATCGCCTACATTCAGCCACCCACCCATCCCACCTATGATTTTGATCTGTTGGAAGCCACCCTCAGGCATACGCCTGACGAGCAACCCCGAGGCGCAGTGCAAATCCCACCGCACAACCATTGGGAAATTGACGCCCGGCTTCCCTTTGAAAAACCACTGACGGCTTACGTCAGGGATTGTTTTCCAGAGGTCACGACAACCACTCTGGAAAACATCGCAAGAAAGCAATTTGAACTCGCCAATGACGCACCGTTCGCCGATGCCGCGGGTTTGACTGCCCTGCGGCAGATTTTCAACAGCTGGAAAAACGCGACGCCCACGCCGCATCCACACTGGTCCGATCCGCTCTTGATGCTGCCGACGCTTGCGACCGCGTCCTCTTCCAGAGGGGCTGCCCGCTCGATAACGCTGCCCATCCCATCCTCAACGGGGACGTTGGAGCGGCTGGATTTTGATCCCCTGCGGTTCCAGCGACAGTGGCTGTTTTTCCAAACGACGTACACACCCGTGGAGTTCAAACGCTTTATGACCGCCCTTCTGACTCGCAATGGCTACACGGTCATGGAGCCAAGCTCCTACAATAGTTTTCCAGCGTTGGTATTCCAACGAGCAGGGCATGACTATGTATTTTTCATAAGCCTGCATCGCACCAGGATCCCAAAGATTTCCCTGCCAACGTACCTGGATCCCAATACAGCCGGCGTCCTCTTGGAAAACCAGATCGGCGAAGCCGCGGCGAAAGTCGTCAGGGAGGCCCACGCTGCCAACAAAATCATCTGGCTCAGAGGCGGTACCGAAATCCGTCCAGGCATTCCAGACACAGTCTTTATCATCCGGGATGACTATTCCAGGCTGTAAATACGCCGCAAAAAAAAGCCCGCAGTGTGGGCGGGCGAAAACCAAAGAAGCGCTATGCGCAGTCGCTTCCAGGACAAGGCAGTTGCTCCGGGGATCAACTGCCTCGATAGGTTGAATAGGCGTAAGGCGAAATCAGCAGGGGTACGTGGTAATGCTCCTGCTCGGCCGACAAGCCGAAACGCAGTACCACTACATCCAGAAACGCCGGTTCGGACAACTGGACGCCACGGGCGCGGTAGTAATCGCCAGCGTGGAATTGAATCTGGTAGACCCCGGTACGGTAGTCATCCCCTTGCAGCAACGGCGCATCGCAACGACCATCGCTGTTGGTCTGCGCGTTGGCGACCAGGTGCAATTGCGAACCTTCCACACGGTACAGCTCGACCTTGATCGAGCTGCCCGGGCAGCCGTGTGCGGCATCCAAAACGTGAGTAGTCAAACGTCCCATAGATTGTGCGAGCCTCGCTGCTGGGCAGCCCGGCCCGACGCCTCCTGAATCAGTTGAAAGACAGGCCGCACCGTTTCGGAGCAGGAAACGTCACGGCGATGAACGAATTAAGACACTTTAAAAGAAAATTGTACACAATAAAAAACAGATATTTCCCCCGCACCTGTTCCGACCATGCTTTCTGTCCAATCTGAAGCCAAGCCAACGGATACGTTATCCTTCCACCGATTAATTGACCAGGTGGGGCAGGTTTCTTGCAGTGTAGACAAGCCAGGAGGCGCCTTGAAAAATGCAAAAAATCAGGCTTACAAATCGCACATAAAGTTGTATACAATCACCCCATCGTCGTGACGCCAGCCTGTGACACATATCCAAGGCGCCACCAACATGGTTCGAACAAGAAGGAAGACTGCAGTGAGCGCTGACTACCCACGCGACCTGATCGGTTACGGCAGTAACCCTCCCCATCCCCGGTGGCCGGGCAATGCCCGCATCGCCCTGTCCTTCGTGCTCAATTACGAGGAAGGCGGCGAGCGCAACATCCTGCACGGTGACAAGGAGTCCGAAGCGTTCCTCTCGGAAATGGTCGCGGCGCAACCGCTGCAGGGCGAACGCAACATGAGCATGGAATCGCTGTACGAGTATGGGAGCCGTGCTGGTGTCTGGCGGGTCCTCAAGTTGTTCAAGGAATTCGACATTCCCCTGACCATCTTCGCCGTGGCCATGGCCGCCCAGCGCCATCCTGACCTCATTCGCGCCATGGTCACCGCCGGTCACGAAATCTGCAGCCACGGCTATCGCTGGATCGACTACCAATACATGGATGAAGCCCAGGAACGCGAGCACATGCTCGAAGCGATCCGCATCCTCACCGAAATCACTGGCGAGCGCCCGCTGGGCTGGTACACCGGCCGCACCGGGCCCAACACCCGTCGGCTGGTGATGGAAGAAGGCGGTTTTCTCTATGACAGCGACACCTACGACGACGACCTGCCCTACTGGGAGCCGAACACGCCCAACGGCAAGCCGCATCTGGTGATCCCGTACACCCTCGACACCAACGACATGCGCTTCACCCAAGTGCAGGGTTTCAACAAGGGCGACGATTTCTTCCAATACCTCAAGGACGCCTTCGATGTGCTGTATGCCGAAGGTGCCGAGGCGCCGAAGATGCTGTCCATCGGCCTGCACTGTCGGCTGATCGGCCGCCCGGCCCGCCTTGCTTCCCTCAAGCGTTTCCTCGAATACGCCAAGGGCCACGAGCAGGTCTGGTTCAGCCGTCGTGTCGACATCGCCCGCCACTGGCAGCAGACCCACCCCTGCCCGGAAGCGGTGAAACCAGGAGCGTCGAAATGACTGCGTTCCAGACGCTCAAGCCTTCCACCTTGGGCCGCGAAGCGTTCGTCAACGCCTTCGCCGATATCTACGAACATTCGCCATGGGTCGCCGAAAAGGCGTTCGACCTGGGCCAGGACCCGTCGATCGACCAGATCGAAAACCTGCACCAGCGCATGAGCGATATCCTGTTGAGCGCCGATCACGCCAGCCAGCTGGCCCTGATCAACGCTCACCCGGACCTGGCCGGCAAAGCCGCCGTCCAGGGCCAACTGACCGAAGCCAGCACGAACGAACAGGCCGGCGCCGGTATTCACCAATGCACGGCCGAAGAGTTTCAACGCTTCACCGAGCTGAACGACGCCTACAAGGCCAAGTTCAAGTTTCCCTTCATCATGGCGGTAAAAGGCAGCAACCGGCACCAGATCCTCGCGGCGTTCGAAACGCGCATCCATCACTCGGTAGACACCGAATTCAAATGCGCGCTGGCAGAGATCAACAAGATCGCGTTGTTCCGACTACTGACCCTTTAGCGAGCAGCCTCCTGCAAGCATCCCCAGCCAACTTATTTAAAGGCAGACAAGAAGAATGAAAGCTTACGCCGTACCTTTCGAGAAGTTCGTCAACCTGGCCGACGCCCGCCTGGGCACCCGGATCATCTCGGTCACAGATGACTGGTTCGCCGACGCCAACCGTCTGTTCCAGCCGACCCCGGCCGTCTGGAAGGAGGGTGTGTTTGATGACAACGGCAAGTGGATGGACGGCTGGGAGTCGCGCCGCAAGCGTTTCGAAGGCTACGACAGCGCAGTGATCCGCCTGGGCGTGGCGGGTTCGATCAAAGGCGTGGACATCGACACCTCATTCTTCACCGGTAATTACCCGCCCTCGGCCTCCCTCGAAGCTTGCTTCCTGACTGAAGGCGAGCCGGACGAAAACACCCAATGGACGGAAGTGCTGTCGGCCGTCGAGTTGCAAGGCAACAGCCACCACTACCATGAGATCAGCAACGACCAGGCCTTCAGCCACTTGCGTTTCAACATCTACCCCGATGGCGGCGTGGCCCGGTTGCGGGTCTACGGCATTCCGTACCGCGACTGGTCGGCCGTCGGCGACAACGAACAGATCGACCTGGCCGCCGCCCTCAACGGAGGCCGTGCCCTGGCCTGCTCCGACGAGCACTTCGGCCGCATGAGCAACATCCTCAACCCGGGTCGTGGCGTGAACATGGGCGACGGCTGGGAAACCGCCCGTCGGCGTACCCCGGGCAATGATTGGGTGATCGTCGCCCTGGGCCATGCCGGCACCGTTGAGCAAGTCGTCGTCGACACCCTGCACTTCAAGGGCAACTACCCGGACAGTTGCTCGATCCAGGGCGCCTTCGTCAAGGGCGGCACCGACAGCCAGATCGAAACCCAGTCGCTGTTCTGGCGCGAACTGCTGCCGAGCCAGAAGCTGGAGATGCACGCCGAGCACACCTTCGCCGAGCAGATCAAGGCCCTGGGACCGATCACCCACATCCGCCTGAATGTGTTCCCGGATGGTGGCGTGAGTCGTCTGCGGGTGTTGGGCAAGGTATCGAAGTAAACACCGCACCTGTGGCGAGGGAGCTTGCTCCCGCTGGGTCGCGAAGCGGCCCTCAAAATGGGACTGCTGCGCAGTCCAGCGGGAGCAAGCTCCCTCGCCACAAAAGCTGAACAAACGACACAGATTTTTTTGGATAAGAAGACCAGCATGCGCACACTCAAGATCGAACCGTTGACCAAAGAAGCCTTCGCCCCGTTCGGTGACGTGATCGAAACCGACGGCAGCGATCACTTCATGATCAACAATGGTTCGACCATGCGTTTCCATCGCTTGGCGACGGTGGAAACCGCCACGCCAGACGACAAGGCGATCATCAGTATCTTCCGCGCCGACGCGCTGGAGATGCCGTTGACCGTGCGCATGCTGGAGCGCCATCCGCTGGGCAGCCAGGCGTTCATTCCGCTGCTCGGCAACCCCTTTCTGATCGTGGTCGCGCCACTTGGCGATGCACCTGTATCAGGTTTGGTCCGCGCCTTCGTCACCAATGGCAGGCAGGGCATTAATTACCATCGCGGCGTCTGGCACCACCCGGTGCTGACGATCGAAAAGCGGGATGACTTCCTGGTGGTTGATCGCAGTGGCACAGGCAATAACTGCGATGAGCATTTTTTCAAAGAGGATGAATTTCTAATCCTCGCCCCCCACCAATAAGAGAAGGTCCGATCACGCGAAAACAAGCGTGACGGGCGAGAGGTAAAGACTGTGGAAGCACATATGCTGGAATGGCTGAACCTGAGCGTACGCTGGGTTCATATGATCACTGGCGTGGCTTGGATCGGCGCGTCGTTCTACTTCGTCTGGCTGGAAAACAACCTCAATCGCGTCAACCCCCGAAGCGGCCTGGCCGGTGACCTGTGGGCCATCCATGGCGGCGGCATCTATCACCTGGAAAAATACAAACTCGCGCCACCGTCCATGCCGGACAACCTGCACTGGTTCAAGTGGGAAGCCTACTTCACCTGGATGTCGGGGATCGCGCTGCTGTGCGTGGTGTTCTATTGGAACCCGACCGTGTACCTGCTGGCCCCCGGCAGCGGCCTGAGCGGCCTCGAAGGCGTCGCCCTGGGCATCGGCTCGTTGTTCGTCGGCTGGTTCGTCTATTCCTTCCTGTGCGACTCGGCCCTGGGCAAGCGCCCTGCCCTGCTCGGCCTGATCCTGTTCGTGCTGTTGATCGCCGCCGCCTACGGGTTCAGCAAGGTGTTCAGCGGTCGCGGCGCCTACCTGCATGTCGGGGCTGTCATCGGCACGATCATGGTCGGCAACGTGTTCCGCATCATCATGCCGGCCCAGCGCGCGCTGGTGGCGGCCATCACCGAGAACCGCACGCCCGATCCAGCGTTGCCGGCCAAGGGCCTGCTGCGCTCGCGCCACAACAACTACTTCACCCTGCCGGTGCTGTTCATCATGATCAGCAACCACTTCCCGAGCACTTACGGCAGCCAGTACAACTGGTTGATCCTGGCCGGTATCGCCGTGGCGGCGGTGTTGGTGCGGCATTACTTCAACACGCGCCATGACAGCAACCGGTTTGCCTGGACGCTGCCGGTCGGCGCCCTGGCGATGATCTGCCTGGCGTATGTCACGGGTCCCAAACCGATGCCCAGCGCACCGGAAGTGGCCAAGGCACCCGGCGTGATCGAGTACCAACCGTTGCCGGAAACGGCAGTGGGCGGTGGCGCAAAACCGGCGACGGCCCCTGCCGCACCGGCTTCGGCGCCCACCCAGGCCGCCAACGCCCAAGGCCCGTCGTTCGAGAAGGTCCACAGCGTGATCCAGGAACGCTGCTCGGTCTGCCACTCGGCCAAGCCCACCAGCCCGTTGTTCAGCGCGGCGCCGGGGGGCGTGATGTTCGATACGCCGCAGCAGATCCAGCAACAGGCCGCGCGCATCCAGGCCCAGGCCGTGACCAGCCAGATCATGCCCTTGGGCAACATCACCCAGATGACCCAGCAGGAGCGCGACCTGATCGGCGCCTGGATCAACCAGGGCGCGCGCACCAACTGAGCCGCGCCCCAAATTCGCCGCGAATGCGCCGTTGCAGGGCACTTTAGCCCGTCAGGGCAAGCCTGTATCCTGCGCGGCCGTTCGCATCCGGGCACCGTAAAAACCATCGAATCCTGACCGAAACGCCAACTTACCCCGGCATCACGGGGGATATTTTCGACTGTTCCAAATAGCTGGACGAGCTTTTTCCGGCCTTGGCGCAGCTCTTGCTATCAGCATCTGCCACAAACGAAAAGCTGACCGAACGGATGTTTTTCTACGTCGGAAAACAGCGCCACACCAGAGCGCTGACCTTAAAAAATTGCGGTACCACTTACCTTTGGGAGCAAACCGAATGAAACGTACGTGCACCAGCCTGATGTTCGCCGGATCCTTGCTGGCGGGGGGCCAGGCGATGGCAGATGACCTGTTCCAATGGCAGAACAACAGCCTGACCTATCTCTATGGCAAGGACTTCCAGGTCAACCCACGCATCCAGCAGACCGTGACCTTCGAACACGCCGACGCCTGGAAATACGGGGACAATTTCTTCTTCCTCGATCGGATCTTCTACAACGGCCAGGACGACAGCCAGTCCGGCCCGAACACCTACTACGGTGAGTTCAGCCCGCGCCTGTCGTTCGGCAAGATCTTCGACCAGAAGCTGGAACTGGGTCCGATCAAGGACGTGCTGCTGGCCATGACCTATGAGTTCGGCGAAGGCGACAACGAGTCCTACCTGATTGGCCCGGGCTTCGACCTGGCCATTCCCGGCTTCGATTACTTCCAGCTGAACTTCTACAACCGCCAGACCGAAGGCCCACGCGCCGGCGACAATGTCTGGCAGATCACCCCGGCCTGGGCCTACACCATTCCAATGGGCTCATCCGACCTCCTGATCGACGGTTTCATCGACTGGGTGGTGGACAACGACAGCAATTCCAAGGGCACCTACCACGCCAACCTGCACATCAACCCGCAGATCAAATATGACCTGGGCAAGGCCTTGAAACTCGGCGCCAAGCAGTTGTATGTGGGCGTGGAATATGACTACTGGAAGAACAAGTACGGGATCGAAGACAGCGAAGGGTTCAAGACCAACCAGAGCAACACCAGCTTCTTGCTCAAGTATCACTTCTGACCTGATTCAGTCTCAGCTTAATCCCGAACCTGGAGCCCGCCACAAATCCCCTGTGGGAGCGGGCTTGCTCGCGAAAGCGGTGGATCAGCTTGCACTGATGTTGAATGTGCAGCCGCCTTCGCGAGCAAGCCCGCTCCCACAGGGGCTCGGGATGGAATCACCCCTGAGCCAACCCCAAAAACCGGCTCAACGCCTCACGCTGCGCCAACGCATCCTGCCGTCCCAGCTCGATCAGCTCGCTGCAATACCCCGCCTCGAATAGCAGGTAACTCAGCACCCCCGCACCGCTGGTCTTGGTCGCGCCCGGCCCGCGCAGAAATACCCGCAGCGCACGAGGCAGTTCCTGGCGATGCCGGGCCGCAATTTCATCGATGGGCTGGCTGGGCGAAATCACCAGCACCTCCACCGGCGCCGCCCCCAAGGCATGGGCCGGTACATCATCGGGCAACAGGTGGCTGAAGCCGTTCAGGCGCTGAAGCAACTCGATATCGCTTTCCAGGCTGTCAATGAACGTGCTGTTGAGCATATGGCCGCCGATCTGCGCCAGGGTCGGTTGCAGTCCGGTGTAGCTGCGCTCCAAAGGATCCTGCCCACCCGCACCACGCGGGTTGCCGCTGACGCCGATGACCAGCACTCGATTGGCCCCCAGGTGCAGGGCCGGGCTGATGGGCGCCGATTGACGCACGGCGCCGTCACCGAAGTATTGCGGGCCGATCTTGACCGGTGCAAATAACAAGGGAATCGCCGAGCTGGCGAGCAAATGCTCCACCGACAATAGCGTCGGCACGCCGATGCGCCGGTGTCGCAGCCAGGCGTCGATGGTGCCGCGCCCTTGATAGAACGTCACGGCTTGGCCGGATTCATAACCGAACGCCGTCACCGCCACTGCCCGCAATTGCTGCTCAGCGATGGCCTGCTCGATACCCGAGCCGTGGAATTGTGCCTGGAGCAGCTCGCGCAATGGCGAACTGTCGATCAGCGCCACCGGCAACTTGGCCCCCAGGCCCAGCAGGCTGTGGGTGATGAAACGCGTCGCCTGCGCTATCACGCCGCGCCAGTCGCTGCGCATCACCTGATGGCTGCGCACCGCTTGCCAGAAGGCGGTCAGGCGTTCGATGGCAGTCTTGAAGTCCATCGCCCCGCTCGCCAGGCTGACCGCGTTGATCGCCCCGGCCGAAGTGCCGACGATCACTGGAAATGGATTGTGCGCCCCATCGGGCAGCAATTCGGCAATTGCCGCCAATACCCCCACTTGATACGCCGCCCGAGCCCCGCCGCCGGAAAGAATCAAACCTGTAACCGGTTCAGCTGGGGTCATCGCAACACTCCGTGCTCAAGATGCGGCTCAAAAAAACGGACTCAACCGCGTTTTTCGTACAGTTTCGGCTCACCCGGCGGACGGCTCTTGAAGCGCCGATGAGCCCAGAGGTATTGCTCGGGGCAATCGCTCACCGAGCGCTCTACCCACTGATTGATGCGGATGCAATCGGCTTCCTCGGTCTCGCCCGGGAAATCTTCCAACGGCGCCTGGATCACCAGACGATAGCCGCTGCCATCGGCCAAGCGCTCCTGGACGAAGGGCACGACCAACGCCTTGCCCAGGCGGGCGAACTTGCTGGTGGCGGTGACCGTCGCGGCCTGGATACCGAACAATGGCACAAACACGCTTTGCTTGGCGCCGTAATCCTGATCCGGCGCATACCAGATCGCCCGACCGGCCCGCAGCAACTTGAGCATGCCTCGCACGTCGTCGCGCTCCACCGCCAGGGAATCGAGGTTGTGCCGCTCGCGGCCGTGGCGCTGGATGAAGTCGAACAGCGGGTTCTTGTGCTCGCGGTACATGCCATCGATGGTGTGCTGCTGGCCGAGCAGCGCCGCGCCGATTTCCAGCGTGGTGAAATGCAACGCCATCAGGATCACGCCCTTGCCTTCGCGCTGGGCCTGCTTGAGATGTTCCAGTCCTTCGACATGGGCCAGCTTCGCCAGGCGCGAACGCGACCACCACCAGCTCATGGCCATTTCGAAAAAAGCGATGCCGGTGGAGGCAAAGTTTTCCTTGAGCAAACGCTTGCGCTCGGCAGGGGATTTTTCAGGAAAACACAGTTCCAGGTTGCGCCGGGCGATGCGCCGTCGGTCGCCTGCCACCCGGTACATCAGCGCACCCAGTGCACGCCCTACCCGCAGCAGCAGCGGATAAGGTAACTGGACGATCAGCCACAACAGCCCCAGGCCGCACCACAGCAGCCAGAAACGCGGATGAAAAAAAGCAGCTCGTAAACGCGGGCGATCCATTAAAGCTTCCACAAAGGCATGGGCCGCGCATTCTACATTGTTCGACCCGGGTTGCGGCTGGCGGACGTTCTCGTTATAAGTCTCGGCACTTTTAGTGACAAGCCGTTGTACGCCGACCATGAGCCAAACCGAACCGCTAGACCAAGATCCCGTGTTCCAGCTGAAGGGCAGCATGCTCGCCATTACGGTGCTGGAACTGGCCCGCAACGACCTGGAGAGCCTCGACCGGCAGCTGGCGGCCAAAGTCGCCCAGGCCCCGAACTTCTTCAGCAATGCCCCGCTGGTGCTGGCGCTGGACAAGCTGCCGGCCGGCGAAGGCGCGGTGGACCTGCCGGGCCTGATGCGCGTTTGCCGCCAGCATGGCCTGCGCACCCTGGCGATCCGCGCCAGCCGCATCGAAGACATCGCCGCCGCCATCGCCGTGGACATTCCGGTGCTGCCGCCGTCCGGTGCCCGGGAGCGTCTGCTGGAGCTCAACCCGGTCGAAGCGAAGAAAGCCCCGGAAAAACCACCGGAGCCCACCATCAAGCCCACCCGCGTCATCACCTCGCCCGTACGCGGCGGACAGCAGATTTATGCCCAGGGTGGCGATTTGGTCATCGTGTCCTCGGTCAGCCCAGGCGCGGAACTTCTGGCCGATGGCAATATCCATGTATACGGCCCGATGCGCGGCCGTGCGCTGGCCGGTGTCAAGGGTGATACGAAAGCCAGGATCTTCTGTCAGCAATTGAGCGCTGAACTGGTCTCCATCGCCGGGCAGTACAAGGTTTCCGAGGATCTACGCCGCGACCCGTTGTGGGGGGCCGGCGTCCAGGTCAGCCTGTCGGGCGACGTGTTGAACATCATTCGGCTTTAACGGATACTGCCGCATTTTCCAAGCATCTCTAAAACGTAGCGAAAACGGCTTAAACGACGTAGGAAACAGGATCAGGCAGTGTTTACCGGAGGTAGACCCCGCCCACCATCCGATTCCAGCCAAGCCTGTCCAATTGCAGCAGTTTTCCAGAGATGTTTTTCAGGGCTGACAAAGTCCTTTTTCCTTAGGGGTGAAACACCTTGGCCAAGATTCTCGTGGTTACATCCGGCAAGGGTGGTGTGGGTAAGACCACCACCAGCGCCGCTATCGGTACCGGCCTCGCTCTGCGCGGCCACAAAACAGTCATCGTTGACTTCGACGTCGGCTTGCGTAACCTCGACCTGATCATGGGTTGCGAGCGTCGCGTGGTCTATGACTTCGTCAATGTGGTCAACGGTGAAGCGAACCTGCAGCAGGCCCTGATCAAGGACAAGCGTCTTGAGAACCTCTACGTGCTGGCCGCCAGTCAGACCCGCGACAAAGACGCGCTGACCCAGGAAGGCGTGGAAAAAGTCCTGATGCAACTCAAGGAAGACTTCGAGTTCGTGGTCTGCGACTCCCCGGCCGGTATCGAGAAAGGTGCCCACCTGGCCATGTACTTCGCCGATGAAGCGATTGTCGTGACCAACCCGGAAGTCTCGTCGGTACGTGACTCCGACCGTATGCTGGGCCTGCTGGCGAGCAAATCCCGTCGCGCCGAGCAAGGCGAGGAGCCGATCAAGGAACACCTGCTGCTGACCCGCTACAACCCACAACGGGTCAGCGACGGCGAAATGCTCGGCGTCGAAGACGTCAAGGAAATCCTGGCGGTCACCCTGCTGGGTGTGATTCCGGAATCCCAAGCGGTACTCAAGGCCTCTAACTCCGGCGTGCCGGTGATTCTCGACGACCAGAGCGACGCCGGTCAGGCGTACAGCGATGCGGTCGATCGCCTGCTGGGCAAAACCGTGGAGCATCGTTTCCTCGATGTAACGAAGAAAGGCTTCTTCGAGCGCCTGTTTGGAGGTAGGTAATGAACCTTTTTGACTTCTTTCGTGCCAACAAGAAGCCCAGTACCGCCTCGGTCGCGAAAGAGCGTCTACAGATCATCGTGGCGCACGAACGCGGCCAACGCAGTACCCCTGACTACCTGCCAGCCTTGCAGAAGGAATTGGTGGAAGTGATCCGCAAGTACGTCAACATCGGTAGCGATGACGTGCATGTGGCGCTGGAAAGCCAGGGCAGCTGCTCGATTCTGGAACTCAATATCACCCTGCCGGATCGCTGATAGATCCTGCGGGAGCCACGGCGGCTCGGGTCCCCACAGCCTTTTTTTGTGGGAGCGGGCTTGCTCGCGAAGACGGTGGCACATTCAATATCAATGTGCCTCAGACACCGCTTTCGCGAGCAAGCCCGCTCCCACAAGGGGCGGGACCCGGCCGCCGTTGGCGTTTGTACGAGACTGTTTCAATGCCCCTCTCCAATATCCGCATCATCCATCAGGACGCCGCCGTCCTGGTGGTCGACAAGCCGACCCTGCTGCTGTCCGTGCCCGGCCGGGCCGACGACAACAAAGACTGCCTGATCACCCGCCTGCAGGAAAACGGCTATCCGGAAGCACGAATCGTGCACCGACTGGACTGGGAAACCTCCGGCATTATCCTGCTGGCCCGTGACCCGGACACGCATCGCGAACTGTCTCGGCAGTTTCATGATCGAGAAACCGAAAAGGCCTACACGGCGTTGTGCTGGGGCCAGCCGGCGCTGGACAGCGGCAGCATCGACCTGCCCCTGCGCTACGACCCGCCGACCAAACCTCGCCACGTGGTGGACCACGAACACGGCAAACACGCCCTGACCTTCTGGCGGGTGCTGGAGCGTTGCGGCGATTGGTGCCGTGTCGAACTGACGCCAATCACCGGGCGCTCGCACCAGTTGCGCGTACACATGTTGTCCATCGGTCACCCGCTGCTGGGCGACGGGCTTTACGCCCATCCGCAGGCCCTCGCCGCCTGGCCACGCCTGTGCCTGCACGCCAGCATGCTGAGCTTCACCCATCCGCAAAGCGGCGAGCGCCTGCGCTTCGAGTGCCCGGCACCGTTCTGAAACACACCACAGCCCCCTGTGGCGAGGGAGCTTGCTCCCGCTGGGGCGCGAAGCGGCCCTAAAGACTGACACCTCGGAAAGTCTGCTCGATTGGGTTGCTGCTGTTGGGGCTGCTGCGCAGCCCAGCGGGAGCAAGCTCCCTCGCCACCGGTCAACAATCCAAGTCACCCACATATCCCTACCTCACCCTCCCCATCGACCACCAATACGGTAAACTCCCGCCCATCGCTGTCTGGAGCTTTTTATGCGCGCAGAGTTGAACCAAGGCCTGATCGATTTCCTCAAGGCCTCCCCCACCCCATTCCATGCCACCGCCAGCCTTGCCCAGCGCCTGGAAGCGGCAGGTTATCAGCGCCTTGACGAACGCGAGACCTGGACCACCGAGGCCAACGGCCGGTATTACGTCACGCGCAACGACTCCTCGATCATCGCCTTCAAGCTGGGCCGCAACGCACCGCTGCACGATGGCATCCGCCTGGTCGGCGCCCACACCGACAGCCCCTGCCTGCGGGTCAAGCCCCAGCCGGAACTGCAACGCCACGGTTTCTGGCAACTGGGCGTGGAAGTCTACGGCGGCGCATTGCTGGCACCGTGGTTCGACCGCGACCTGTCCCTCGCCGGCCGCGTGACCTTCCGTCGTGACGGCAAGGTCGAGAGCCAGTTGATCGATTTCAAGGCCCCCATCGCCACGATTCCGAACCTGGCCATCCACCTCAATCGCGAAGCCAACCAGGGCTGGGCCATCAACCCGCAGAATGAACTGCCCCCGATCCTTGCCCAGTTCGCCGGTGACGAACGCGTCGACTTTCGCGCCGTACTCACCGATCAACTGGCCCGCGAACACGGCCTGAACGCCGACGTGGTGCTCGACTACGAGCTGAGCTTCTACGATACCCAAAGCGCCGCGATCATTGGCTTGCATGGCGACTTCATTGCCGGTGCGCGCCTGGACAACCTGCTGTCGTGCTATGCCGGCCTGCAAGCCTTGCTGAATGCCGACACTGAAGAAACCTGCGTGCTGGTGTGCAACGATCACGAGGAAGTCGGCTCTTGCTCAGCCTGCGGTGCCGACGGCCCGATGCTTGAACAGACCTTGCGGCGTCTGCTACCGGAAGGGGAAGAGTTCGTACGGACCATCCAGAAATCCCTGCTGGTCTCTGCCGATAATGCCCACGGCGTGCACCCCAACTATGCTGACAAACACGACGCCAACCACGGCCCCAAACTCAACGCCGGGCCGGTGATCAAGGTCAACAGCAACCAGCGCTACGCCACCAACAGCGAGACCGCCGGGTTCTTCCGTCACCTGTGCATGGCCGAAGAAGTCCCGGTGCAGAGCTTCGTGGTACGCAGCGACATGGGCTGCGGCTCGACCATCGGCCCCATCACCGCCAGCCAGCTGGGCGTGCGCACCGTGGACATCGGCCTGCCGACCTTCGCCATGCACTCGATCCGCGAGTTGTGCGGCAGCCATGACCTCGCGCATTTGGTGAAGGTGTTGAGTGCGTTTTATGCCTGTCGTGAGTTGCCTTAGCCGCAGCTGGACCGGTTTGGAGCAAAGGCAGATGAACACTTGTGGCGAGGGGATTTATCCCCGCTGGACTGCGGAGCAGTCCCAGAATCCACCAACCACCGCGATTATCCGGTAGGGCGTAGGGGGTTGCTGCGCAACCCAGCGGGGATAAATCCCCTCGCCACAAGAGTGTTCGCCTCTGGATTGGGGGGTGATGTGACCCACATCACCACAACCCGACAAAACCCCAACTAGACTGGCCTTATCCCCCCCGACAAGGCTGTCACCATGATTTCCATGTCTTCGTTCAACGCCATGCTGGTGCCCATCATCGCCGGCATGATCCTGCTGGCCATCGGTTTCAACTTCCGTGACAAGAACGTCGGAGTCTTTGCCATGTGGATCGGCATGTTGCTGATCCTCGCCACGGTGCTGTTCAAGATCCTGGCCAAGCTCAACGAATCAGCCTGAGCTCACCTCAAGGGGCGGGCGGTTGCTCGGGCACGTCCACCCCGACGTGAATCGCATCGTGTCGCCAGAACTCCAGGTCACAGTCGATCAGCCGCTGATGCTGGTCATAGTTGACCCGTGCAATCCGCAGCCCCGGGCTGCCCACCGAGACCTTCAGCGCCGCCGCGGCTTCCGGCTGGAGAGACGTGGGCACGATCTCGAATTTCACCCGGCCATAGTGCAAGTCGTAGTGGCGAGCATACAGCTCGGTCATGGATTGGTTGAGGTCGAACTCGAGGATGTCCGGAAAGTACTGCGGGTTCAGGTAGTGCTCGACGTACAGCACCAGACGCTCATCGATGCGCCGCGCGCGACAGATCTGGATCACGCTGGACAGCGCCGGCAGTTGCAACCAGGCACACACCGCCGCCGAGGCAGGTTGCAGGCGCGCCGAGATCACTTGGGTAGAAGGCACCCGCCCCTGCGCCGCGACCATGGCGTGAAAATGGCTGCGCTGCATCAGGTTATAGGCCAGGCGTGGTGGCGAAACGAACCAGCCCCGGCGTTCCTCCCGATAGATCTGCCCCTGGGCTTCGAGCTGCAACAACGCCTCACGCACGGTAATCCGGGTGGTTCCGAACAACTCACTGAGCTTGCGTTCGGCCGGCAACTTGCTGCCCGGCGCCAGCAACCCATGGTCGAGCTGCTCTTGCAGGACCTGCCCAATGGTTGTCACCGCCTTGGTTGTCTCGATGCGCATCAACGTTACCTATCTGGACTAGACCAGCACTGTTTCAGGGCGAAATCGATGGCGCATCGATCCGCTTCTCGTTCCCGCAAGCCTAGGCACTGCTCATGACTGCGAGATGACAGACCCGCCGAACGGTTGCCAGGCAAACCTGCAAATTAACGGCCAAGTCCTTGCAGATCAGCTGTTTAACCATGGTCTACGCTTAATTCGCAGCCAACCGGTACGTGCCTGATATTTTCCGCCTCCATCGGCGTCGACATCAAAATGTCACAGGGCTCGCCTACATTGGCTCAGGTATTGCTGACCTAGACCAACACAACCGCAATCGCAGCGTTGAAAACGCCCATAGGAGCTTCGGATGAAACAGCTTTTCCTGGCATCACTGTTAGGCTCGACCATTGCCATGTGCACCGCCGCCATGGCCGCTGACACCGATCTGAAAACGTTGGAAGCCGCTGCGAAAGCGGAAGGCGCCGTGAACAGCGTCGGCATGCCCGATGACTGGGCAAACTGGAAAGGCACCTGGGACGACCTGGCCAAGCTCTACGGCTTGAAGCACATGGACACCGACATGAGCTCGGCCCAGGAAATCGCCAAGTTCGCCGCCGAGAAAGACAACGCCAGCGCCGACATCGGCGACGTCGGCGCGGCCTTCGGCCCAATCGCGGTCAAGCAGGGCGTGGTGCAACCCTACAAGCCAAGCACCTGGGACCAAGTGCCTGCCTGGGCCAAGGATAAGGACGGTAACTGGGCGCTGGCCTACACCGGCACCATCGCGTTCATCGTCAACAAGAAGCTGCTGCACGGCTCCGAAGTACCGACCAAATGGGCTGACCTGAAAACCGGCAAGTACAAAGTCTCCATTGGTGACGTGAGCACCGCGGCCCAGGCCGCCAACGGCGTGCTGGCAGCCGCCCTGGCCAACGGCGGCGACGAGAAGAACCTGCAACCGGCCCTGTTGATGTTCGCCGAAATTGCCAAGCAAGGGCGCATCTCCATGGCCAACCCGACCATCGCCACGATGGAAAAAGGTGAAGTCGAAGTCGGCGTGGTCTGGGATTTCAACGGCCTGAGCTACAAGGCCAAGATGGCCAACCCGGATGATTACGTCGTGCTGATTCCGTCCGACGGCTCGGTGATCTCCGGCTATACCACCATCATCAACAAATACGCCAAGCACCCGAACGCCGCCAAGCTGGCCCGTGAGTACATCTTCAGCGACGCCGGCCAGATCAACCTGGCCAAGGGCAACGCCCGGCCGATCCGCGCCGAGCACCTGACACTGCCGGAAGAGGTCAAGGCCAAGCTGCTGCCAAACGAGCAGTACAAAGGCGTGACCCCGATCAAAGATGCGGATGCGTGGGAGAAGACTTCCAAGGCACTGCCACAGAAATGGCAGGAAGAAGTGATCATCAATATGCAGTGAGGCGGTAGTTAGCCCGTTCGGATATCCGATGCAAATCCCTTGTGGGAGCGGGCTTGCTCGCGAATGCTGACTGACATTCAACATTGATGTTGGCTGACAGACCGCATTCGCGAGCAAGCCCGCTCCCACACGGGACCTTCGTTGATTCGAGTTTTCTGGTATCTGCCCCGGAGTCCCGGTCCCTATGAAGCACAACGTCATCCTGGTGGTGCTCGACGGCCTCAACTACGAAGTCGCCCGGCATGCCATGGGACATTTGCAGGCCTATGTTGGCGCAGGACGCGCAGCCCTCTACACACTGGAATGTGAACTGCCGGCCCTGTCCCGTCCGCTCTATGAATGCATCCTCACCGGCGTCGTGCCCATCGACAGCGGGATCGTGCACAACAATGTCACGCGCCTGTCGAACCAACGCAGTATTTTCCACTACGCCACCCAGGCCGGCTTAAGCACCGCCGCCGCTGCGTATCATTGGGTCAGCGAGCTCTACAACGTGTCACCGTTCATCGCCGGCCGGGACCGTCATACCGACAACCCCGACCTGCCCATCCAGCACGGGCATTTCTACTGGAATGACCATTACCCCGATTCCCATCTGTTCGCCGACGCCGAACACCTGCGCCAGCGCTACTTGCCGAACTTTCTGCTGGTGCACCCGATGAACATCGACGACGCCGGCCACAAGCACGGCCTCGACACGCCGCAATACCGCAACAGCGCCCGCTCGGCTGACATCAACCTGGCGGTCTACCTGCAAGCCTGGCTCGACGCCGGTTATCAGGTGCTGGTGACGTCTGACCATGGCATGAACAACGATCGCTCCCATAACGGCCTGCTGGCCGAAGAACGGGAAGTGCCGCTGTTTGTCCTGGGTGACGGCTTCAGTCTCGATCCCGCGGCAGCGCCCCGGCAGACCGAACTGTGCGGCACCATTTGCCAGTTGCTCGGCGTCGACCACGACAAACCCTATTGCCAGGAGTTACTCAAGTGAACGCCATGACGCGCGGCAAATGGCTGGCAGCGTTGTGCCTGGTGCCCTTCGCGATTTTCTTCATCGTGTTCCAGATTGCCCCGCTACTCTGGGTGTTGATCAACAGCCTGGAATCGGAAGAGTTCGGCTGGGGCCTGGCCAACTTCAGCAAGATTTTCAGTTCCAAGTTCTACCTGCAAGCGATCCAGCACAGCCTGGAGATCAGCTTCTGGTCCAGTGTGTTCGGCATCATCATCGCCGTGCTCGGCAGCTACTCCCTGCGCCGGGTGGATTCGCGGCTGCGCAACTTCGTCAACGCCTTCGCCAACATGACCAGCAACTTTGCCGGCGTGCCCCTGGCCTTCGCCTTCATCATCTTGCTGGGGTTCAACGGCAGCATCACGATCATGCTCAAGCAGGCGGGGATCATTGAGGATTTCAACCTGTATTCGAAAACCGGGCTGATCATTCTCTACACCTACTTCCAGATTCCTCTGGGCGTGCTGCTGCTCTATCCGGCCTTCGACGCCCTGCGTGAAGACTGGCGCGAATCCGCCGAGCTGCTGGGCGCCAATGGCTGGCAGTTCTGGCGGCACATCGGCTTGCCGGTGCTGACGCCGGCACTGCTGGGCACCTTCGTGATCCTGCTGGCCAACGCCCTCGGCGCCTATGCCACGGTCTACGCGCTGACCACCGGCAACTTCAACGTCTTGCCGATCCGCATCGCCGCCATGGTTTCCGGGGACATTTCCCTCGACCCGAACATGGCCAGCGCCCTGGCCGTGGTGCTGGTAGCGTTGATGACCCTGGTGACCATCGTCCATCAGTTGCTGCTCAAGAGGAGCTACCATGTCTCGCGCTGAACCGGGCTCCGCCGGGCTCTATCATCGGGTGGTGGTGTACCTGCTGTTCGCCATCCTGCTGCTGCCCCTGGTCGGCACGCTGGTCTACTCCATCGCCAGCAGTTGGTCGGCCACCGTGCTGCCCAGCGGCTTCACCTTGAAATGGTATGTGCAGTTGTGGAGCGATCCGCGCTTTCTCAACGCCTTCGGTCAATCACTGCTGGTCTGCGTCGGTGCCCTGGTGCTCTCGGTGGTGTTGATCCTGCCGCTGCTGTTCGTGGTGCATTACCACTTCCCGAAACTCGACGCGCTGATGAACATCCTCATCCTGCTGCCCTTTGCGGTGCCGCCAGTGGTGTCGTCGGTGGGGCTGCTGCAACTCTACGGCTCCGGGCCGCTGGCGATGGTGGGCACGCCGTGGATCCTGATCGGCTGCTACTTCACCGTCGCCTTGCCGTTCATGTACCGGGCGATCACCAACAACCTGCAAGCCATCAACCTGCGCGACCTGATGGACGCTGCCCAACTGCTCGGCGCCAGCACCTTCCAGGCCGCCGTGCTGGTGGTGCTGCCGAACCTGCGCAAAGGCTTGATGGTAGCGCTGCTGCTGTCTTTCTCGTTCCTGTTCGGCGAGTTCGTGTTTGCCAACATCCTCGTCGGCACGCGCTATGAAACCCTGCAGGTCTACCTGAACAACATGCGCAACAGCAGCGGCCACTTCACCAGTGCGCTGGTGATTTCCTACTTCTTCTTCGTATTGGTCCTGACCTGGGCGGCCAACATCTTGAACAAGGACAAAAGCCAATGAGCTACGTCAGCGTCCAACACCTGCAAAAAAGCTACGCGGGCACTCCGGTGTTCAGCGACATCAACTGCGAGATCCGCAAGGGTGAATTCGTCACCCTTCTCGGTCCTTCCGGTTGCGGCAAGTCCACGCTGCTGCGCTGCATTGCCGGCCTGACGGCGGTGGATGCCGGGCAGATCCTGCTGGATGGCCAAGACATCGTCCCGCTGAGCCCGCAGAAGCGCGGGATCGGCATGGTGTTCCAGAGCTATGCCCTGTTCCCCAATATGACTGTGGAGCAGAACGTTGCTTTCGGCCTGCGCATGCAAAAGATCGAGACCGAGGACAGCCGCAAGCGGGTACAGGAAATCTTGCGGCTGGTGGAACTGCAGGATTTTGCCGCCCGCTACCCTCATCAACTCTCCGGCGGCCAATGCCAGCGCGTGGCCCTCGCCCGCTCCCTGGTTACCCGTCCGCGCCTGTTGCTGCTGGACGAACCGCTATCGGCCCTGGATGCGCGGATTCGCAAGCACCTGCGCGAACAGATCCGTCAGATCCAGCGCGAACTGGGCCTGACCACGATCTTCGTCACACACGATCAGGAAGAAGCCCTGACCATGTCTGACCGGATTTTCCTGATGAACCAAGGAAAGATCGTACAAAGCGGCGATGCCGAAACCCTTTACACGGCACCGGTCGATGTCTTCGCCGCTGGTTTTATCGGCAACTACAACCTGCTGGACGCCGACAGCGCCAGCCGGTTGCTGCAACGGCCGGTGAACGGTCGCATCGCGATTCGCCCGGAAGCCATTGAACTGAGTCGCAGCGGCGAGCCCGATGCGCTGATCCGCAGTCACAGCCTGCTGGGCAACGTGATCCGTTACCGGGTCGAGGCCCGCGGCGTGGAGCTGGTGGTCGATGTGCTCAATCGCTCCGCCGCCGACCTGCACCCCGATGGCACACGCTTGTCACTTTCCATCGATCCAACGGCGCTGTGTGAGGTAGCCTGATGGCTTTGTTGATTTTCAAGAGAGAAGCGCGCTGATGGCCCTGGCAATTTTTGATCTGGACGAAACCTTGATTCACGGCGATTGCGCCACCCTCTGGAGCGAGCAGATGGGACGCCTGGGCTGGGTCGATCCCGAGTCGTTCATGCATCGCAACAACGCGCTGATGGACGCCTACAGCCATGGCAAGCTGCGCATGGAGGAGTACATGGATTTCAGCCTGGAGCCGATGATCGGCCGCACGCCAGAAGAAATCGAACACCTGGTGGCGCCGTGGGTGGAGGACTTCATCGAACCGATCATCTTCAGCGACGCCACCAAGGCCATCGCCGAACACCGCAAGGCCGGCGACCGGATCCTGGTGATCTCGGCCTCGGGCACGCACCTGGTCAAACCGATCGCCGAACGCCTGGGCATTGATGAAATCCTGGCGATTGAACTCGAAGTGACCCATGGGGTGTACAGCGGCAAGACCGTGGGTACCCTGACCTACCGCGAAGGCAAGATCGCGCGGTTGCTGGACTGGCTGGATGCCGAGGAAGAGAACCTGGAAGGCGCGAGTTTCTATTCCGATTCGCGCAATGATTTGCCGCTGTTGCTGCGGGTGGATTTCCCCCACGTGGTCAACCCGGACCCGGTACTGAAGGCCCATGCCGAATCGGCCGGGTGGCCGATTCATACCTGGAAGTGAGCGCTGATCGGTCCCTGGAAGAACAATCAGGCTCTATTTGGAGCTGGAACAGTGGACCCTGTGGCGAGGGCTGCCTCAACGACTATCAATGAGAGTTCACAAACCAGCGCGTGTAGGGGCAACGTGATCTGGCATGGCAGCGCCCTACTTGAACTTGGAAAAGGCTTTTGCCAGATCCAGAATGGCTTTTTCGTCTTGCCTGTCCATATCGCCGTCGCCATCAGCGTCGGTTTTGACATTGACGGTATCGTAGGGGCCGTTCTTTTTCGAAGCAGAGACGAAGGTGGCAAACTGCAGTTGTTTGCCCCTATAGATTTCCAAGACAACTTCAGGCGATCTATCACCGTCAATATATTCCTGGGTCATGCGGAGTTCTTTCGTAGCCATCACAACACCTCTTCTGTTAGTGAACACTAATCAGAGAGACATCTATTACTCTCGAACCCACTCTAGGATGGCTTTCTTCGTAGTGTCTACTGTCAGACTTGACAGTGTGCAAGCCTATCCAGCCCTTGAAAGGTCACGGCGAAACGCAGGACCGAGCGCTCACTAAAGAGCACTCAAACTCCTGTGGCGAGGGAGCTTGCTCCCGCTCGGCTGCGCAGCAGTCGTAAACCGGCTGGCGCGGTCTGCCTGGACAACCACATCGCCCCGATTGGGGCGGCGGCGCCGCCCAGCGGGAGCAAGCTCCCTCGCCACAGAAGCTGTATCAGCTGGATTGCTTGCGCGACTAGCTCAGGCTTTCATCGATCACCAACACCAACTTCCCAGACACCTTATTAGTTGCCAGCTCCGCAAATGCCGCCTCGGCATCCTTGATCGCAAAGGTCTTGGCCAGCTGCGGGCTCAAGCGTTTGTCGGCAAACAGCGGCCATACCTCTTGCCCCAGCCCACTGATCAGGTCGGCCTTGAACTGATCGTCGCGGCTACGCAGAGTCGAGCCGAGCAATTGGATACGCTTGCCCAGCACCTGTGCCAGATCGAGGTCGGTCGAGCGCCCGCCCATCAGCCCGATGAGCACCCATCGCCCGTCAACTGACAAAAGTTTCACGTTGAGTTTGGCGTAGTTGGCGCCCACCGGATCGAGGATCACGTCGAAGGGGCCGAGGTCGTTCAGGCTTTCCATATCGTCGGTGCGCACCACGCCACCTTGGGCGCCCAACGCCTCGCAATAGGACAGGCGCTCAGCCGAGCCAACGCTGACCCAGCACGGGTTGCCAAACGCCTTGCACAGCTGGATCGCGGCCGAGCCGACGCCACTGGCACCGGCGTGCACCAGTACTTTTTCACCCGGCTTGAGCCCGGCAAGTTGGAACAAATTCAGCCACGCGGTGCTGTAAACCTCCGGCAGCGCGGCCGCTTCAGCCAACGACAACCCCTCGGGCACCGGCAAGACATGCCGGCCATCGACCACCACTTCTTCGGCCATCCCGCCGCCGGCCAGCAAGGCGCACACGCGGTCACCAATCTGCCAGGACGAGCCCGGCCCGACTTCGCTGATCACCCCGGAACACTCCAACCCCAGCACCTGGCTGGCACCGGGTGGCGGCGGATAATGCCCGGCCTTTTGTAACAAATCGGCCCGATTCAGGCCGGCGGCGGCCACACGAATGCGAACTTGCCCCACATCACACGCCGGACTTGGCTCATCAGCCCATACCACTTGGCCTTCAACGCCTTGCAATGCTTTCACGGTGCCTCCATAGTGAGTCTCGACTGGGCCCGCTGCTGTAACGCCGGGCTTTCTTGCATTATGCGCCCGGGCCACATGGAACCGGCGACTTCAAAGACGGCCTAATATGCGTTATCAATTGTCCCTGCGTCGAATCAGCATGAAGCACCTGTTCCCCAGCACCGCCCTCGCGCTTGTCATTGGACTCGGTCTGTTGCCGCTGTCGAACGATACGTTCGCAGCCAACAGCTGGGACAAGCTTCAGCCCGATCGTGACGAGGTGATTGCCAGCCTTAACGTCGTTGAGTTGCTCAAGCGCCATCACTACAGCAAGCCGCCGCTCGATGACGCGCGTTCGGTCATCATCTATGACAGCTACTTGAAGCTGCTTGATCCGTCGCGCAGTTATTTCCTGGCCAGCGACATCGCCGAATTCGACAAGTGGAAAACCCAGTTCGACGATTTTCTCAAGAGCGGCGACCTGAACGCCGGGTTCATCATCTACAAGCGCTACCTGGACCGCGTGAAAGCGCGTCTGGATTACGCCCTTGCCGAGCTGAACAAGGGCGTCGACAAAATCGATTTCAATGCCAAGGAAACCTTGCTGGTCGACCGCAAGGACGCCCCTTGGCTCAAAAGCACGGCCGAACTTGATGACCTGTGGCGCAAACGCGTCAAGGATGAAGTGCTGCGCATGAAAATCGCCGGCAAGGATTCCAAGCAGATCCAGGAAACCCTGACCAAGCGCTACAAGAACCAGTTGGCTCGACTGGACCAGACCCGCGCCGAAGATGTCTTCCAGGCGTACATCAACACCTTCGCCATGTCCTATGACCCGCACACCAACTATCTGTCGCCGGATAACGCGGAAAACTTCGACATCAACATGAGCCTGTCCCTGGAAGGCATCGGTGCGGTGCTGCAGAGCGACAACGATCAGGTGAAGATCGTGCGCCTGGTGCCCGCCGGCCCTGCCGACAAGACCAAACAGGTGAGCCCGGCGGACAAGATCATCGGCGTCGCCCAAGGCGACAAGGAAATGGTCGATGTGGTCGGCTGGCGCCTGGACGAAGTGGTCAAGCTGATCCGTGGCCCGAAAGGCTCGGTGGTGCGCCTGGAAGTCATCCCGGCCAGCAATGCGCCGAACGACCAGACCACCAAGGTCGTGTCCATCACCCGTGAAGCGGTGAAGCTGGAAGAACAGGCGGCGAAGAAATCGGTCCTCAACCTCAAGCAGGACGGCAAGGACTACAAGCTCGGCATCATCGAGATCCCGGCCTTCTACCTGGACTTCAAGGCGTTCCGCGCCGGGGATCCGGACTACAAGAGCACCACCCGCGACGTCAAGAAACTGCTGACCGAGTTGCAGAAGGAAAAAGTCGATGGCGTCGTCATCGACTTGCGCAACAACGGCGGCGGCTCCCTGCAGGAAGCCACCGAATTGACCAGCCTGTTCATCGACAAGGGCCCGACCGTGCTCGTGCGTAATGCCGATGGCCGGGTGGACGTGCTGGAAGACGAAAACCCGGGCGCATTCTACAAAGGCCCGATGGCCTTGCTGGTCAATCGCCTGTCCGCTTCAGCCTCGGAGATTTTCGCCGGCGCCATGCAGGACTACCACCGGGCACTGATCATCGGCGGCCAGACCTTCGGCAAAGGCACCGTGCAGACCATCCAGCCGCTCAACCATGGCGAGCTGAAGCTGACCCTGGCGAAGTTCTACCGGGTTTCCGGCCAGAGCACCCAGCATCAGGGCGTACTGCCTGATATCGATTACCCGTCGATCATCGACACCAAGGAAATCGGCGAAAGCGCCCTACCCGAAGCGATGCCGTGGGACACCATCCGCCCGGCGATCAAACCGGCCGTGGATCCGTTCAAGCCGTTCCTGGCTCAACTCAAGTCCGAGCATGATGTGCGCACAGCCCAGGACGCGGAGTTTGTCTTCATCCGCGACAAGCTGGCCCTGGCGCAGAAGTTGATGCTGGAGAAAACCGTCACGCTCAACGAAGCCGACCGCCGCGCCCAGCATGCCGACATTGAAGGCAAGCAACTGGTCATGGAAAACCTGCGTCGCAAGGCCAAGGGCGAAGAGCCGCTCAAAGAGCTGAAGAAAGAAGACGAAGACCTGATCACCGAGCCGGAAAAAACCAAGCCGGAAGACGATGCCTACCTGAGCGAGACCGGGCGGATCCTGCTGGATTACCTGAAACTCAACACGGCCGTCGCCAAACACTGAGATGATGGCCATTTAATGGTGAAGCTCGTCGGAGTGTCATCAAACTGACATCAGTCTGTCGTGAAATACAGGACCGGGCGCTCCCTTGAAGGGATCGCGCCCCGTCCTTTTTTTATCGCCAGAGATTGCCATGACCACGACAGAACAGCTGAGTGCCTTGAGTTCGATCCTGGCTCAAAGCGGTTTGCACAGTCTGTTCCAGCCGATCGTCTGCCTTTCTGAACGGCGCATCGTTGGTTACGAAGCCTTGACCCGCGGCCCATCCAACAGCCCGCTGCACTCCCCCATCGCCCTGCTCTCCGTGGCCCGCCAGGCCGGACGCCTCAGTGAGCTGGAACTGGCCTGCCGCCGCAGTGCCTGCCAGCGCTTCAACGAGCAAAAACTGCCCGGCAAGCTGTTTCTCAACGTCTCGCCCGAGTCCCTGCTGGAATCGGCGCACCAGACCGGGCGCACGCTGCAACTGCTGCAGGACTTTGGCATCCCGCCCAGCCAGGTGGTAATCGAACTGACCGAACAAACCCCCATCGATGACTTCCAGCTCCTGCAAACCGCCTTGCATCACTATCGGGCCATGGGTTTTTCCATTGCCCTGGATGACCTTGGCGCCGGCTATTCGAGCCTGCGGCTGTGGTCCGAACTGCGGCCCGATTATGTGAAGATCGACCGGCACTTCATCGACGGCATTCACCAGGACGCGCTCAAGCGCGAATTCGTCGGCTCGATCCTGAAAATCGCCCGGGCGTCCCGGGCCCAGGTCATCGCAGAAGGCATAGAACTGCCGGAAGAGCTGGCGGTGCTGATCGAAATGGGCATCGATCTGGTCCAGGGTTACCTGCTCGCCCGGCCCCAGGAGCAACCGTCCAAAGACGCCAGGGCGCTGATGCCACGGCAGGACAGCGGCGCGGTGTCGCTGACCGAGGAGGTCAATGATCTCGGGGCGCTGCTCAACGAACAACCGGCCGTGGCCCACAACACACCGACGGCCACCGTGCTGGAAGCGTTTCGGCGCCAGGCCAACCTCAACTCTCTGGCGGTGCTGGACGATCAGCAGCAACCCTGCGGCATCGTCCATCGCCATTCACTCTCGGACGCCCTGCTCAAGCCCTTCGCCACCGACCTGTTCGCCCGCAAACCCATCAGCCGGCTGATGAGCGATGACTTCCTCGCGGTGGAACTGAGCCAGTCGTTGCAACAAGTCAGCCGCCTGATCACCAGCCGCGCCCGGCAACGTATCGAAGAAGACTTCATCATCACCCTCAACGGCAACTACCTGGGCCTGGGCCGGGTGATCGACGTGCTCAAGCTCATCACCGAGCTGAAAATCCAGCAGGCCCGCTACGCCAACCCACTGACGCTGCTGCCGGGCAACGTACCGATCCAGCAGTGCCTCACGCGCCTGCTGCAACAACGGCAGGAGTCGGTGATCTGCTACGTGGACATCGACAGCTTCAAACCCTTCAACGACATCTACGGCTACGGCCGCGGCGACGAAGTCCTGCTGTGCCTGGCCCAATGCCTGAACGAACGCATCGACCCCAGCCGCGACTTCGTCGGCCACATCGGCGGTGACGACTTCCTCCTGGTCCTCGGCCCAGACGACTGGCGCAAGCGCCTGAACCAACTGCTGAACGACTTCCAGACCCATTGCCGACGCTTCTACCGGCCTGAACATCTGGAGGCTGGGTGCTTTACCGCGCTGAATCGGCAAGGGGTTCGGCAGGAGTTCGCGTTGCTGTCGTTGTCGATTGGGGTCGTGCATCTGCGCTCGGAGGCGTGTGGGGAATTGGATGCGAGCCAGTTGGCGGAACTGGCTTCGCAGGCGAAGCATCATGCGAAGGAGATTGTTGGGGGGAGTGTGTATCTGGTTGATGGTTTGGTTGAGCGGGAGCCTGTGGTGGAGTTGGGTTTGTTGATGTGAGTGGATTACTCGCTCGCATCCGCGCCACGGCCCGAACGCCTGGCGATACCTCTGTGGCGAGGGGATTTATCCCCGCTGGGCTGCGAAGCGGCCCCCAACCAGACAACCCGGAGTGCCAGGAAGATTGAGTTCGCTGCTTTAGGGCTGCTCGTAATAGAAAACTTGATGATGCTGCCACGCGGGGCCTTGGATTTCTATCTGCAACCTACACCTGTCACTCTACTTCCATGATTTTTCTATATTTTTCAAAAATAGCTTCAGCTTGATCGTCGCCTGAGATTAGGTTTTCATAAAAAACCTCATCAGTGGCCCATTCAAAAAAAACCAGTTGAGTTTGATTTTCGCCATTACTGGTTTCTTTAAAATTAAGCTCCCAATGGGCTGAAAGGCGCTTGTCAGTGATCTCAAAAAAATCGGCGGCAACGGGGATTGGGTATTCATCGTAGTCGTCGGGGCAGAGATAGAACCAGGGGCAGTTATCCCAGAATTCTATGCCGTAGACGACATACTCTTTGCCTATTTCCAAATTCAGTTCGCCATCGGAGCGAGAGATGTAAGGTTTTAGGCGTATGAGTGTTTGTGCTGAGAGCTTGTCGCTGCTTAAGTTATTTACTATGCATTTAACTTTCATTTTTTAATGTCTCCGGGTGGTACCGATGGATCATTACCCCAAGACCTTATGTTGTCGTGGCTATGCTTTTTGAATTTAAAATCCATTAACTTTTTTGTGCTTGGGTCTCGAACGTAATGCACTACGGAGTCGTTTCCGTTATTGGACTTCGTTTTTAACGTTACGACTAAGGGTCCTCGAGGGTTTTGAGCTTGATCAATTCCTTCTCCCCGACCTACCAAGTAGATGGGTCTTCAAGGGATGCTTTTTTTAGATCCTCTTTCCAAGCCTCTTTTGCTAGAACATGAACATCTTGAAGAAACTCTTTAGGATTTTTCAAGTTATACCACTCCCCACGAGGCCAACTACCTGCACAGTCCTCGTCTATTTCAAAGAGGCTTTGAAAGTCGAAGTTTGGATCATTAAGCTTATCCTCCAAAAACTCCACCAACACATATTTATGCCTGTATGATAGGCACGCCAAATCCAGGCCGTATTTAACAATAAGCTCTGTCCTTTCGCGTTCGTCATCAGGATTGTAAACTTCCAGTAATGCCCCGCGCGTCTCTTCACGGTCATACACATCAAACTGACCGATAAACCACATCAGATCAGGAACGAATTCCTCATCAATAAAAGGATTTTTCAACATTATTTTCTCTCCATGGGAAATGCGGTGTACGGCACTCCGTTCTTATCGAACTTAATTTCAAACCAATTTAAATTTTCATTAAGTTTGGGATTTTGCTTATCTTTTTTGTTGGGTTTATAGCCGCGCCCTGCCCCCGGCAGCTCCTGCCTAACAACTCTATCTTTCTTGTGGTCCAAGCCCGTAAACGGATCCAATCCAAGCTTTTCTCTAGTCATCGCTTTATTCAGCGCATTTAAATGGACTCTCCAGTTATTAAACTGGGAACTCAAGCTTCCATTTGCCCCCTTTGGAATTTCACCTGTATGAGGATTTGCACCGTTAATGGCTCGCTGCTTGAGTGCGGCATCTGATATTTCCGGGCTATGTTTTTCAACAGTATGCATATCGTATTCTTTTTCCATTCGAGTAACTCGCCGCTTAGCATTCGCCTCCCCCAATTCATCAATTCGCGCCCGCCGCTGCTCCGCCGTCATCGGCAGCCGCGGCTCCCCCTCATCCACCCCGACCTTACCCGCCGAATCCTGCTCCCCAACCGCCGGCCGACACCCACCCGTCCCCGGACAATCCACCAACCCCAACGGATCCACCCACCCCGTCGGATTCACGGTGTAGCGATACCCATTGAGCCCACCCGCCAGTTTGCTCGGGTCAGGCGTCAAATAGCGGCCGGTTTCGGGATTGTAGTAGCGGTGGCGGTTGTAGTGCAGGCCGCTTTCCGGGTCGAAGTATTGGCCCTGGAAGCGCAGTGGTTGTTCCAGCTGTTCGCCGCCGCCGTGGACCAGTTCGGTGGTTTTGCCGTAGCCGTTGTAGCGTGCCGACCAGACGATCTGGCCGCCGTAGTTGGTCAGTTCCTGCGGCGTGCCCAGGTGGTCGAGGTGGTAGTAGAACGGGCAGGCGTTGAGGCCTTTGCCGTCGAGCATTGCCAGCGGGCGGAAGGTGCCTGGTTCGTAGAGGTAGCTGCGGTGGTGACGCGGGCTGCTTTCGGCGACGAGCTGGTCGCCCTGCCAGAAAAATTTCGTGGTCAGGCCGTCCACGGTCTTGCTGATGCGTCGGCCGAAGGCGTCGTAGCGGTAGGACGCTTCGCGACCGTCCGGCTGGGTCACGCCGATCAGCCGGTGTTGGCTGTCGTAGCGGTATTCGCTGACGAGGCTGTGGGCCTTGCCGCGGCGTTCGCGGATCAGGTTGCCGAAGGCGTCGTAGTCGTAGTGGCGGTCGCCCTGCATCAGCAGGCGGTTACCCTTGACGGTGCTCGGGCCGGGGCGGTCCAGCATCAACAGGTTGCCGGCCGGGTCGTGGGCGAAGTGTTCCGGTGGTGCGCTGTGGGAAGAGTCGATGCGCACCAGGCGATCCAGTGGATCGTATTGGTAGCTGCGGCGGTTGCGGTTGTCGGAAAGGACTTCAAGGTTGCCCTTGGCGCTGTAGGCATAGTCGCGCCAGAACAGTTGCTGCTGGTGCTGCCACACCGTCTGGGCCTTGAGGCGGCCCTGTTCGTCGTAGTCGTAGTGGCTGCGCAGCAAACCCTGTTGCCGCTGTCGTTCGCGACCGCCGTCAAACTGATGCTCGGTGAGGCGTGTGCCGTTCAGGTCTATCGCGGTCAGCGCGCCGCCCCGGGCGTGGTGGTAGTCGAGCGTGCTGTGGTCCGGCAGGCGCAGGTGATTGAGCCGGCCGCAGGCGTCGTAGCCATAACGCAGGGTGCCCCAGCCCTGGTGCTCGGTGATCAGCCGGTCCTGGGCGTCGTACTCGAAGGCCAGCGGATGATCGCTGCCGTCATTGACGTGGACCAGCCGACCGAGCCGGTCGTAGCGGTACTCGATCGCCTGGCCGTCGGGCAGGGTCTTGACCCGCAGTCGCCCGGCCGCGTCGCGTTGGTAAGCGGTGACAAGCTGGCTGCCGTCGTCGCCGTATTCGGTTTTCTCCAGCAAGTGGCCGTTACGGTCGTAGGCGTAGGCGGTGCGTTGGCCGTCGAAGCCGATCTGCTGTCGGATCAATCCATTGGGCGTGTAGTCCAGCTGATATTTTTCGCCGGATTCGTTTTCGATCTCGGTCAGCAACAGCCGCGCCGAGTCGTAGCGGTACTTCAGCTCGGTGCCGTCGGGGTTGAGGCGGCGGCTGACCAGGTGCAGGTCGTCGGCGTATTCGTAGCGGGTGACGCGGCCCTGTTCGTCGCGCTCGCTGGTGACCTTGCCGTAGGCGTTGTAAGTCCAGGCCCGGGTCGCCCCGCTCGGCAAGATGGTCTGGAGCAGGCGGCCGACGGCGTCCCATTGGTAGTGCGTGAGGGCGCCGTGTTCGTCCTGGCGGGTCAGCAGACGCCCCAGGGCGTCGTAGGAAAAACACCGGCGGCCGCCGTCGGGCAGGGTTTCTTCCGTCAACTGGCCCAGGCGATTCCAGGTAAACCGATGTGCGCTGCCGTCCGGGTAATCCACCGACAGCAGTTGCCCCTGGTCGTCGTAGGCATATTCCGTACGCTGACCATCCGGATCGATGCGCTCGGTCACGTCACCTTGGGCGTTGCGCCGATAGGTCCAGACGGCTTTGCCGCGACAGCGGGTATGTAGGAAACCGTTGCGGTATTCGTAGGACGTGGGCTCATCCAGGGGCGGAATCAGCGCCACCAGCCGGCCGGCTTCGTCGTAGCGGTATTCGGTGACGGCGCCCAGCGGGTCCTGCTCGGCGATCAGCCGGCCCTGTGCATCATAGGCCTTGAGGTGCTCGCCGCCATCGGGCTCGACCTGGCGCACCAGCCGCGCCCGGTCGTCGTGGACATACACCTCCTGGCTGCCATCGAGGTGCTGGACCGTGACGCTGCCGTCCTCATCCCAGCGGTAATGGCTGTCCATCTGCGCAAACGAGGCCCAATGCCTGACGCAGCGAGCCGCCCGCCCGACGCCTTGCCACTCCCAGAAAAAACTCGCCCCGCCGGCCAATTGCCGCTGGAGGATGACGTGCTGGTCGTCGTAGTCGTAGCGTTCGCTTTCACCGGCGGCGTTGGTCGCTTCGATCAGTCGGAAACGTGCGTCATAGCGGTAGGAAACCAGCGTCTGCTCGGTGCGCCAGGCGTCGTCCAGGGTCAGGGCCGGGTGGAAGCTCTGGTAGTCGATGGCGACCAGGTGGCGCTGCTCGTAGCGCAAGCGCAGGGCGCGCCCGGCGCCGTTGTCCAGGCGACAGATGTCGCCGTGGATGTTGCGCTGCAGGGTCAGGCGGTTGTCGTAGCGGTCGCTGAGGGCGGTCAGATGACCGTCGCGAAAGTGTAGGAAAGGTGCGTTTTCGCCGGGCTGGGCGATGATCAGTTCGTCCGGCTCGGCGCCCAGGTAAATCGCCGCACGGGCCAGGCTGTTGTGGATCGCAGGGCGCTGGGCGTTGGGCAGCGGAAAGGTCGTACGGCGGTTTTCTTGGTCGATCCAGATGACCTGCTCGCCTTCGAGCAGCAAGCGGTGCGCCAGGGCATGGCTCCAGCCGCGCCCAAGGCCGACGTCCAGGTCCACCGCGCTGGTGCGGCGGTACAGGCGGGTGAAGACAAACGGTAGGCGCCCATCGAGGCTGCCATCCTCCAGGGTCAGCAGTTCCTCGCCGGTGACCATCGACACCGGGCAGCCGCTGGTTTGGGTCTGGGCCGCGGTGTCGGCGCTGTCGCCGTTGGGGTTTTTCGATTGCGCCGGGGCGTCGTCGTGGGGTTCGTATTTTTTCAGCGTGGTGTTGCGCTGCGCATCCCAGCGCAGCTGCATGCGACCCTTTTTCACCCCGGCCGCGATCCCCCGCGCCGCCACGGTCTTGTAGCGGTCCACGTAGGCCATGACACCGTTGACCACCGCGAAAATCCCACGGATAAAACGCTGCGCGGCCTCCAGCAGTTGCGCACCCACCTTAGCCAGGCGCATCGACAGATAAGCAATCCCGGCCCCCGCCCCGGCGAAGGTCAGGACTACACCAATCAACAAGTCGATCAACAACTGCACCGTCACCCTCGATAAGGCTTCGGCGGTTTCGCCAGCCATCTCGCTGGGCGGCAGCATCTCCAGCCAGAGGCTGGCGGTGCGCACCAGCAGGCACAACGCCGCTTCGTCGCTGGCCAGCAGTTGCAGCTTGGCCATGAGCAACGGCGTTTTCTCCGCCAGCTCCGCCAGTTGTTTAGCGCTCTCGCCCAACCGCTCAACAAACTGATTGGGGTCCTTGAGGATGTCCGAAAGCAGGCTGATGCTGTCCCACACGCCCTCGATCGCCGCCCAACTGCCGGCCAGCAGGCCATTGCCGACCGCGGCCGCCGAAGTCGCCAACGATTGCTGTGACCACTGCGGCTTGAAGCCCTGCCACTCGCCGCGCAACCAGTCTGTCAGGTCGTTGCTCAAGCCATCGTAGGAAGAAAACAGAGTCGCGATTTGTTTGGGGGATACTTCGCCCTGGACATGGACCCGATAGGACTTGCCTGCCTCGCCCTTGAAGGTTCCCAGGCCCTGGGCATCCAGGGTAACCGGCGTGACCTCGCCGCTGTCCACCGCGACCACATCCACCACGATGCCGCCCAACGGGATGTCGTACACCGACTCGAACTTGCTCTCGATCGTCATCTCCCCACCCTGGGGGCACTGGACGACGGTGGAGAGAAAGTCATCATCGCCGGTGCTGACGGCGGTGGTGCTATCGCCGAAGCGGATCACGCGCTCCATGCCCATCAGCGCGGGCAGGTCGGCCGCCTGGCTGGCCCGATCCGCCGCGCGGCTGTACCAGCGTTCAAGTTGCTCGCGGTAAAGCCAAAGGGTGTCTTTGAAGCTATCGAGTTCCTGCTCGATACGGCTCACCTGATCCATCAGGACAGGGCTCGATCAAGGGCCGGCAGGAAAAAACGGTCGAACATGGGCAGACGTCTCGCAGCACTCAGGAAGCGCGAGACTTTGCCGGGGATGACAGGGGAAATAAGTCAGAGAAGGAGACGGTGCATGTAGGGCGATTCGCTAAATTCGCCGAGCACGAAAAACAATCAACTGGCTAGGGAGGAAGGCAGTTTTCCAAACGGCCTGGGGATAACGTTACGGCTGAGGGTCCTCGAGGGTTTTGAGCTTGATCTCGGCCAAGGGATGCCCGGCTTTCGCCGCCAAGGTCCACCAACGTGCCGCTTCGACCGGATCCGGCGCCTTGCTGGCCGTACCGGCGAGGCTGATCACGCCGATCTGATAGGCCGCCTTGCCGTCACCGGCCAATGCCGCCAGCCGCAACAGGCGAATCCCCTCTTCCCGAGCCCCCAGCCCATGGCCGCGAAACGTCAGGATATGCCCGTAGAAACTTTGCGCACCAACGTCGCCCAGATTCGCCATCCGTGAGAACTGCCCCTCGAGCCAGGCCCAGCCACGCGGCTGACGGACAAACCATGACCAATGAAACAACCGCCGCGCCAGCCAGTAGCCGGCCCGTGCCTTGATACGCCAGAGCACTCAGGCCTCCGCCGATTCGGGGTACTCGTATTCGAATACCCGGACCACTTCCGAGGCATGCCAGGAAGCGGCGGCCACGCCATCGGAAGGCCCGGAAAAACGGCCAAGGCGTTCAACGCATTCGAAGAAACCGGTGCGCGGCAACCGACTGGCGCCCTGGCTGATGACCAACGAACTGCGCAGCGGCTGTTCAGCCCGGGCGTCCAGCGCAGCCAAATGCTCAAGGGCCGCCGTCAAGGTTTGCATGGCCGGGCTGGGAAGCTGCAGGCGCTCCAGCAAGGCGCGGTAAGTCAACAAATGGCGCTGGCGGCGCGCCTGGTCCAATTCACCCAACAACCCATCCCAATGCTGCCGACTGATGCGTACGCTCACGATTCATCCCTCCAACCCGGAACCGTCAATTCCCAGGCCAGACTGCGCCGAATCGCGGCGTCGGGCTGACGCTCGCCACTTTCGATCAAGGCCAGATAAGACGGACTGATACCTACCGTGCGGGCCAGCGCCTCAATGGCGATACCCTTCCCTTCGCGCAAACTGCGTAATTGATCCAGGCCAGGAAGAACCTGACCGGGTGCCGCCGCGTGACGGACGGTGGCCTCGCGCGACGGAGCTTGTTCGATGCCTGCTGCCTTCAGCAACGACTGGTACTGATCCCACGGTAAAACCGCGTATTCGGGCTCACCGTCGCGTGTGATTATTTGGATATCCATGTCTACCCCGTAGGACAACAACACTTAGCGAGTCAGCTTTTTTCTTTAGAAGTGTAATCCTAATAGCAGCTAAGGTCGCGGGGCTATGAATCTCTGCAGGGGAATGGCGCAGGATCAGGTTTTTTTCTGACCCTGGAGTTGGAGTTGTTCCGGGGTGTCGGGAAGTCTTTCGGCACGGGCAAGCTGCTCGGGCGATTGCCGATAACGCCAGGCACGGAAGGCTTCGAGTTCGCCGTCGAGGTTTTTCATGATCCAGGCCAGGACGGCGATATCGTCGAACATGCCGAACATCGGCAGAAAATCGGGAATCGCATCCAGGGGGCTGAGGAAATACATGAGCCCCGCCACAATCGAAAGCAGCGACTTGGCACTGACCGCCCGGTATTCGCCACGCCAGTAAGCCAGGCACAGCGCCTGCAGCAAGCGCAGGTCCTCCTTGAGCTTACCCAACCGGCCACCTTCCCGGGCACTTTTGCTGGCGACGGCAAACAGCAACGTCGGTAATCGACCGCGGGCCAGCAAGCGCCCTGCCAAGGGCAGAAATCGCGCAAAATTCCACGGGGCCTTCATTTTTTCTCCCACTGAAATGTTATCCACACAAATTGTGGATAACCTTGTGAACAGAGCTGCATTTCACCGCTGAAGCCCCCGTTTCATAAGGGCCTGGCTCAGATCGGGCGTTTTTTACTCACATAAAAAAACCCAATATTTCATTGACTTGACCGGCTGACTGCGTCTAGCACAGCGCCTGTAATGCCTATGACTGTCACCTGCGTTGGCCGTTCGGTTTTTTTTGGTATTGACCAAACCCCAGATGCAACAACGCCCCGCATAAGCGAGGCGTTGTTGTTATAGCAGATGCCGTTACTTGGCTGCGTCTGCTTTTGCCGGATCCTTGATCGCCAGCAGTTCCAGGTCGAACACCAGGACCGAGTTGGCTGGGATGGCCGGGCTCGGGCTCTGGGCGCCGTAGGCCAGGTCACTTGGGATGTACAGCTTGTACTTCTCGCCGACATGCATCAGTTGCAGGCCTTCGACCCAACCCGGGATGACGCCGCTGACCGGCAGATCGATCGGGCTGCCACGTTCAACGGAGCTGTCGAACACGGTGCCGTTGGTCAGCTTGCCAGTGTAGTGGACAGTCACGACGTCGGTCGGCTTAGGCTGTGGGCCATCGGCTTTCTTGACCACTTCGTACTGCAGGCCGGAAGCGGTGGTGGTCACACCGGTTTTCTTGCCGTTTTCTTCAAGGAATTTCTTGCCGGCGGCTGCCGACTCTTCGCTCATCTTGGCCATGCGCTCTTCGGCACGTTTTTGCAGTGCGGCAAAGGCTTCGACCAACTCTTCGTCTTTCAGCTTCTGTTCTTTCTTGCCGACGGCATCTTCGATGCCCTGGGCGACTGCTTTGGAGTCCAGGTCATCCATGCCTTCCTGAGCCAGGCTCTTGCCCATGTTCAGGCCAATACCGTAGGAAGCTTTCTGCGCCGGGGTTTTCAGCTCCACGCTGGTCTGCGAGTCGCAACCCGCGAGTACCAGGCCAACCAGGGCCACCGCCGCCGCCAACCGATGCTGTTTCATGCTATTTCCTTGTTCATGCGCCTAAAGGGCAATCGAATAAAGCCGCGAGCTTATCAGGCGGCCACGACCAATGGCTACCGGCATGTGAGCAGCAAAGTGATGATAAGTTCACGTCCGCAAACGCTTTTTAATCCTGGGCCGATGAAGCCTCTGTCATCCGTTACGTACAGAGACAAATTGCCGCTGACCAACGTCCCGCAGGTAATGGCCACTTGCCGGTGGCGCGACGCTGAGGCATAAGGGCATATCAAAAAAACAAGGACGTTACCGTGCGCCTTCTCTCTCGCATCCTCTTGCTGCTCCTCGCGCTGCTTGTTGTCGCCGTGGCCGTGGTGCTTTATTACATCGCCAATCCTCGCCTGCCGTTCTATACACCGGCCCAGCAGGTGCACTACCTGGATCAATGGAGCGCCGCCGAGCGCCAGACGTATTACTTCACGCCCCAAGGCACCCAGGTCAAAGGCCTGCGCTACGACTGGTTCACGGCACTCGAATTACCGTTTTCGCAACAACGCTTTGCTTCGCCGGACTATCTGGCGCGGTTCGGCTTCCTGGTCGACCCGGCGCAAAAAGCCTCGCCGAACAATCCCGGTAACTTGCCGGTGGGTTTCGCACGGCATCAGAATTCGGGCAGTAGCGATGAGTTTCTGGATATTACCTGCGCCGCCTGTCACACCGGCGAGTTGCGCTTCAAGGGCCAAGCCATAAGGATTGATGGCGGCTCGGCGCAGCACGTCCTGCCTTCCAGTGTTCCGACACTGCGCGGTGGCAGTTTCGGACAAGCACTGGTCGCCAGTCTGGCTTCCACCTACTACAACCCGTGGAAATTCGAACGCTTTGCCCGCCAGGTTCTGGGCAAGGACTACGATGCCCGTCATGAAGAATTGCGCGAGCAATTCAAGGCCTCCCTGTACACCTTCATACGGGTGGCCTGGAACGACACCCATCGCGGCCTCTACCCCACCGAAGAAGGCCCCGGCCGCACCGACGCCTTTGGTCGCATTGCCAATGCCAGCTTCGGCGATGCCATTTCGGCGGAAAACTATCGGGTTGCCAACGCACCGGTGGATTACCCGCAGCTGTGGGATATATGGATGTTCGACTGGGTGCAGTGGAACGGCTCGGCCCAACAACCCATGGCTCGCAACGTTGGCGAAGCGCTGGGCGTGGGTGCCACGCTGAATTTCTTCGACGCCCAGGGCAAGCCGTTGCAGGGCGATGCGCGATACCCCTCCAGCGTGCGCGTGCGCGACCTGAATAAAATCGAAGAAACCCTGCAATTGCTCAAGCCCCCGGTGTGGCCGGAGGCACTGCTTGGCACGATCGACAAACCTCTGGCCAGCAAGGGCCGGGCGCTGTTCGTCGAAAACTGCGCCGGTTGTCATGTGCCCAAAGTGGTTCAGGGGCCCGACAGACCGGTTCAGCAACTGCACATGCTGCCAGTGAAAGCGATCGGCACCGACCCGGGCACCGCCAATAACATTGCCGACCATCGCTTCGACCTGACCAGCCTGCAGTGGGATCCGGCCGAGCTGGCGAAACTGGACGTGCAACTGCACCCGACTCCGACGGCGCCGCTGGACATGAGCCAGCTCTCGGTTGCCAAAGGCCTGGCCTACGTCACCGCGTTTGTCGAAAACCGCGCTTACCGCGACGCCGGCGTCACCCCCGTCGAGCGCCCGGCCCTGGACGGCTTCGGCTTGCCCATCGGCGTACGCGAACTGCGCGCCTATAAGGCCCGGCCGCTGGCGGGCGTCTGGGCCACGCCACCGTTCCTGCACAACGGCTCGGTGCCGACGATCTATCAACTGCTGTCGCCCCAGGCCGAGCGTGCGACCAGCTTTTATAAAGGCAGCTTCGAATACGATCCGCGCCACCTGGGCTATCGTACCGAAGCCTTCACCAATGGTTTCCTCTTCGATACCCGAATCACCGGCAACCACAACAGTGGCCATGAATTCCGCGCCGGTGAGCGGGGCAACGGCGTGATTGGCCGGCTACTGCAACCGCAGGAACGCTGGGCGTTGCTGGAGTACCTCAAGGTGCTTGGCGGGCCGCTGGAGTCGCAACTGTAATGATGACCTTCTCAGGCAAAAGGATTTTCCCATGCTGATCACGCTCTGGCTGCGCCTCGGCGCCTTTTTGGGCAAGACGCTCCTGTGGCTGCTGGGCATCGGCCTGCTCGGCTGGGCGCTGGCCACGGCCTGGTTCGCCTGGCAACACAGCGGGGCGGTGTCGGACAAAGAGCAGATACCGCCCGGCGAATCCGCCATGACCCAGGACATCATCCAGACCGCGATCCGCATCGTCGATCAGCACCGTGAAGGCACGCGCTATCTGCGCGACGCCCATGCCAAGGCGCACGGTTGCGTCATGGCCGAGGTCCAGGTGCCGAACGACCTGCCGACGCCGTTGCGCCAAGGCGTGTTTGCCGAACCGGGCAAGACTTGGCAGGCAACGATCCGTCTCTCCAACGGCAACGCCTATCCTCAATTCGACAGCTTGCGCGATGCACGGGGGATGGCGATCAAGCTGCTGAACGTGCCGGGCAAGCAACTGCTCGCTGATCGGCAATCACAAGGCGAACAGGATTTCGTGATGTTCAATCACTCGAACTTCTTCGTCAGCGATGTCGCCGAATATCGTCAGAATGTGGCGGCCCAGGCCGATGGCAAAAAAGCGCTGGCATTCTTTCCGAGCGTGGACCCACGCAGTTGGCAGATCCGCCATTTGTTCATCGCCCTGGCGACCCTCTCACCGCCACCGGCCAGTCCGACCCAGACCACGTACTTTTCCGTATCGCCCTACAAGTTCGGTGAAGCCAACGCCAAGTTTCGCGTCGCGCCGGACCCGGACAACTGCCCGGCCTATACCCTGCCGGCGCAAAACCAGGACTTGCCGAATTTCCTGCGCAGCGCCCTGAATCAGCAGCTATCCACAGACCGGGTGCCGGCGTGTTTTGTCCTGCAGATCCAGCGCCAGGATCCGAGCAAGTACATGCCAATCGAAGACACCAGCATTGAATGGCGAGAAAGTGATGCTCCGTTCGAGACGGTGGCGAAAATCAAGGTACCGGCCCAGGACTTCGATACACCCAAGCTGAACCTGGCCTGTGACAACCAGTCCTTCAACCCCTGGTTCGGCATTGAGGCCCATCGCCCCATCGGCGGCATCAACCGCTTGCGCAAAGCGGTGTATGAGGCGGTCAGCGATTACCGTCACAGCCGTAATGCCGAGCAGTAGATAGCCGGCAAATCCCAGACAGCAAAAAGCCCGCTCGATTGAGCGGGCTTTTTGTAGGTGACCTGGCGTTCAGCGGGCCAGGAAACCGAATATGGCGCAGCGGACGGGACTCGAACCCGCGACCCCCGGCGTGACAGGCCGGTATTCTAACCGACTGAACTACCGCTGCGCGTAACATTGAAAGTTTGGTGGGTGATGACGGGATCGAACCGCCGACATTCTGCTTGTAAGGCAGACGCTCTCCCAGCTGAGCTAATCACCCTTCACTTTCGATGCGGGGCGCATTCTCTCACAGTTTTTCGTAACGCGCTGATTTAAATAGAAAATTCAGCAAAAAACCTGAGAAAAGCACATCGCATTAACTGCAAACAGCAAAAAGCCCGCGTGAGCGGGCTTTCCGTGGTCATCTGGCGTTCAGCGTTCCAGATAACCGAATATGGCGCAGCGGACGGGACTCGAACCCGCGACCCCCGGCGTGACAGGCCGGTATTCTAACCGACTGAACTACCGCTGCGCGTAACACTTGAAACGAATGGTGGGTGATGACGGGATCGAACCGCCGACATTCTGCTTGTAAGGCAGACGCTCTCCCAGCTGAGCTAATCACCCTTCGCTTTCGGTGTGGCGCGCATTCTACGGAGCACTCCCTAAGCTGGCAAGCACTTTTTAAATTAATTTTTTCATGCCTTCCAAAGGCTTAGCGAAGGGTTGGCCTATGGCGCCGCGAAGAGAATAATGCCCCCCTTTGTATAAAGGAGAGACTCACCCCATGTGGTTCAAAAACCTGCTTATCTATCGCCTGACCCAAGATCTGCCTTTTGATGCCGAGGCGTTGGAAACTGCACTGGCCACCAAACTGGCGCGTCCATGTGCAAGCCAGGAGTTGACCACTTACGGTTTCGTCGCGCCGTTTGGCAAAGGCGAAGACGCGCCATTGGTGCATGTCAGCCAGGATTTCCTGCTGATCGCCGCTCGCAAGGAGGAACGCATCCTGCCGGGCAGCGTCGTGCGCGACGCCCTGAAGGAAAAGGTCGAAGAGATCGAAGCCGAGCAAATGCGCAAGGTCTATAAAAAGGAACGGGACCAGCTCAAGGATGAAATCATCCAGGCGTTCCTGCCACGGGCCTTCATTCGTCGCTCGTCCACCTTCGCCGCCATCGCGCCGAAACAGGGCCTGATCCTGGTGAACTCCGCCAGCCCGAAACGCGCCGAAGACCTGCTGTCGACCCTGCGCGAAGTCATCGGCACGCTGCCGGTGCGCCCACTGACGGTGAAAATGGCCCCGACCGCCACCATGACCGACTGGGTCAAGACCCAGAAAGCCGCGGACGATTTCTTCGTGCTGGATGAGTGCGAATTGCGCGACCCCCATGAAGACGGCGGTATCGTGCGTTGCAAGCGTCAGGACCTGACCAGCGATGAAATCCAACTGCACCTGAACACCGGCAAGGTAGTGACGCAATTGTCGCTGGCCTGGCAGGACAAGCTGTCCTTCGTGCTCGACGACAAAATGGTGGTCAAGCGCCTGAAGTTCGAAGACCTGCTGCAGGACCAGGCGGAACAGGACGGTGGCGAAGAAGCCCTCGGCCAGTTGGACGCCAGCTTCACCCTGATGATGCTGACGTTCGGCGAGTTCCTGCCGGCGCTGGTTGAAGCGTTGGGTGGAGAAGAGATGCCGCAGGGGATCTAAAGGCTGGTGATTCTCCTGTGGGAGCGGGCTTGCTCGCGAAAGCGGTGTATCCGTTAACGACTATGTTGACTGGCATACCGCTTTCGCGAGCAAGCCCGCTCCCACATTGGTTTTTATGGTGTTATCAAGAATAAGGATCAGGTCATGCGTGCATTGGCTGCATTGAGCCGCTTTGTCGGCAATACCTTCGCTTACTGGGTACTGATTTTCGCCGTCGTGGCATTCCTGCAACCGCAGTGGTTCGTCGGCCTGAAAAGCGCCATCGTGCCGCTGCTGGGCCTGGTGATGTTCGGCATGGGCCTGACCCTCAAGCTCGATGACTTCGCCGAAGTCGCGCGCCATCCCTGGCGCGTGGCCTTGGGCGTGGTCGCCCATTTCGTGATCATGCCCGGAGTGGCGTGGTTGCTCTGCCAGGTGTTCCACCTGCCGCCGGAAATCGCCGTCGGCGTGATCCTGGTGGGCTGCTGCCCGAGCGGCACCTCGTCGAATGTCATGACCTGGCTGGCCCGTGGCGACTTGGCCCTGTCGGTGGCTATCGCCGCCGTCACCACCCTGCTTGCGCCGCTGTTGACCCCGGCGCTGATCTGGCTGCTGGCCTCGGCGTGGTTGCCGGTATCGTTCATGGAACTGTTCTGGTCGATCCTGCAAGTGGTGCTGCTGCCTATCGTGCTGGGCGTGGTCGCGCAACGGCTGCTGGGGGACAAGGTGCGTCATGCCGTGGAGGTGTTGCCGCTGGTGTCGGTGGTGAGCATCGTCATCATCGTCACCGCTGTGGTAGCCGCCAGCCAGGCGAAAATTGCCGAATCGGGCCTGCTGATCATGGCCGTGGTGATGTTGCACAACAGCTTCGGCTTTTTGCTGGGTTACTTCACCGGGCACCTGTTCAAGCTGCCGCTGGCCCAGCGTAAATCCCTGGCGCTGGAAGTGGGCATGCAGAACTCCGGCTTGGGCGCGGCCCTGGCCAGCGCGCATTTCTCGCCGCTGGCGGCAGTCCCCAGCGCGCTGTTCAGCGTCTGGCACAATATTTCCGGGGCTTTGCTCTCGACGTACTTCCGGCGCATGAGCGAAAAACAGGACCGTGAAACGCTAGCCGCCCGGCAAACCGCCGACTGAGGCAGACTTGATCGAGTGCCCGATCATGGGCACTCTATCCATCCACTGCGGGGACGACCCCGCCACTCGATTGAGTCTTGAATCCGGGGACGACCCCATCCATCGATGAGGTGCCTGATGTCCTGGATCATTCTATTTTTTGCTGGCCTGTTCGAAGTTGGCTGGGCGGTCGGCCTGAAGTACACCGACGGGTTCAGCCGCCCTCTCCCCACTGCACTGACGATTGCCGCCATGGCCATCAGCCTCGGGCTGCTCGGCCTGGCGATGAAGGAGTTGCCCTTGGGCACGGCCTATGCGATCTGGACCGGGGTCGGTGCCGTGGGCACGGTGATCGCCGGGATCATTTTGTTTGGCGAGTCGATGGCACTGGTTCGGTTGGCCAGTGTGGCGTTGATCATCGTCGGGCTGGTAGGGCTCAAGGTCAGCGCCTGAATGGACCTGTGGGAGCGAGCTTGCTCGCGATAGCGGTCTGCCTGCGACATCAACGCCAGCAGACAGATTGCAATCGCGAGCAAGCTCGCCCCCACAGTTTTTCTGTCCTAGCGGACGGTGCCGCGCAAATCTCCCACCAATGCCTGCAAACTCGAAGGCGTTGCCGCCTCTACCGCGACCGCCGAACCCGCCACCAATGTCACCCGCGACCAGAACCGACGGAACATCCCCTTGCTTGGATCGCGACTGAAGAAACTGCCCCAAAGCCCCTGCAACGCCAGGGGAATCACCGGTACCGGGGTTTCCTGGAGGATGCGCGTCAGCCCACTCTTGAACTCATTGATCTCACCGTCAGCCGTCAGTTTTCCTTCCGGGAAGATGCACACCAACTCACCGTCCTTAAGGTATTGGGCGATTCGGGTGAAGGCCTTTTCGTAGATGTGAATGTCTTCCTGGCGCCCGGCAATCGGAATCGTCCCGGCGGTACGGAAGATGAAGTTCAACACCGGCAGGTTGTAGATCTTGTAGTACATCACGAAGCGAATCGGCCGACGCACCGCGCCGCCAATCAGCAAGGCATCGACGAAGGACACGTGATTGCAGACCAACAGCGCGGCGCCTTCATCGGGGATCGTCTCCAGGTTGCGATGCTCCACGCGGTACATGGAATGGCTCAGCAGCCAGATCATGAAGCGCATGCTGAATTCGGGGACGATTTTGAAGATGTAGGCGTTGACGCCGATGTTCAGCAGCGACACCACCAGGAACAGTTGCGGGATCGACAGTTTGGCCAGGCTCAGCAAGACGATGGAGACCAGCGCCGAGACCACCATGAACAACGCATTGAGGATGTTGTTGGCGGCGATCACCCGCGCCCGTTCGTTTTCGACGGTGCGTGACTGGATCAAGGCGTACAGCGGCACGATATAGAAACCACCGAAGACACCCAGGCCAAGGATGTCGATCAGCACCAGCCAGGCGTGGCCGAAACCGAGTACTTCAAGCCAACCGTGCCCCTCGACACTGTCGGGAATTCCACCGGAATGCCACCACAGCAACAGGCCGAACACCGTCAACCCGAACGAGCCGAACGGCACCAGGCCGATCTCGACTTTGCGCCCCGAAAGCCTTTCGCAGAGCATCGAACCCAGGGCGATCCCCACCGAAAACACGGTCAGGATCAGGGTCACCACTGTTTCGTCGCCGTGCATCCACTCCTTGGCGTAGGCCGGGATCTGCGTCAGGTAAATTGCCCCGACAAACCAGAACCACGAGTTGCCGACAATCGAGCGCGATACCGCCGGGGTTTGCCCCAAGCCCAGTTTCAGGGTGGCCCAGGATTGGCTGAAGATGTTCCAGTTCAGGCGCATTTGCGGCGAGGCCGCCGCCGCTCGCGGAATGCTGCGGCTGGCCAGGTAACCGAGCACGGCCACGCCGATGATCGCGGTCGACACCACGGGGGCGTAATGCGCCGAGGACATCATGATCCCGGCGCCGATGGTGCCGGCCAGGATCGCCAGGAACGTGCCCATCTCCACCAGGCCGTTGCCGCCAACGAGCTCATCCTCACGCAAGGCCTGCGGCAGGATCGAATACTTCACCGGGCCGAACAGCGCCGAATGGGTGCCCATGGCAAACAGCGCCACCAGCATCAGCGATAAATGATCGAACACAAAGCCCACCGCGCCGACCGCCATGATGACGATTTCGCCGAGTTTGATCAGGCGAATCAACGCATCCTTGGCGAACTTCTCCCCGAACTGCCCCGCCAACGCCGAGAACAGAAAGAACGGCAGGATAAACAGCAGTGCGCAGAGGTTGACCCAAATCGAGCGATCACCGTCGATGGTCAACTTGTAGAGGATGGCGAGGATCAGCGACTGCTTGAAAATGTTGTCGTTGAACGCGCCAAGGGACTGCGTGATGAAGAACGGCAGGAAGCGCCGCGTGCGAAGCAAGGTGAACTGCGAAGGGTGACTCATCTTCCATGTTCCTGAGTGGCGTGGACGCTTATTGGAATGACGCTTTTTGATCCAGGCCACACATTACCTGTCTTTAGCGATTATTTCGCCAGCCCCGCAATGCACGGCGACACAAACAACTCACCGTGCCAGGCCCCCGCGAGGGTACGCCGCCCGACGATCAGCCACATCACCACCAGCATCGCCACCAGCACGCCCCCAAACACGCTGAAAAAATCCAGGTTCAGCAGGTCCGCCAGCTTCAGCGTCGTCAACGCATACACGCCCAAGGGGAAAGTAAAGCCCCACCAGCCCAGATTGAACGGGATGCCCGCGCGTAAATAACGCGCGGTGATCAGCAGCGCCATCAACATCCACCAGAACCCGAAGCCCCACAGCGTGATACCCGCTACCAACCCCAACCCGGCAGCGATTTCACCCATGCCAGGCAGGCCATTGGCGGCAAAAATCAGCGGCGCATCGCTGCCCAGCAGCAACATGCCGAGGGCGCCGGTGCCGATGGGGCCGAGGGCCAGCCAGCTCGAGGCGGCCATGTTTTCGTGGGGCAACTTGTGCAGGGCCATGCGCAACAGCAGGATCGTCAGAATGCTGAACGCGACCGGTAGGGAAAAAGCCCAGAGCACGTAGCTGGTGACCAGCATCACCAGTTGCCCATGAGCGTCTGCCAGATGCGGTGCCAACAGCCCACCACTGGCGGCTGCCACTTCGGCGGCCACCACCGGCAGTAACCACACAGCGGTCATCTGGTCGATCCGGTGTTCCTGACGGGTGAACATCAGGAACGGAATCAGTACACCGCAGGCTATCGACATGGCCACGTCGAACCACCATAAGGCTTCGGCCAACGGCACCACACCGCTTCCCCAGCGCGGCAGCCCGAACACCAGAAAGCCATTGATGATTGTCGCCAACCCCATGGGAATGGTGCCGAAAAACATCGAAACCGTTGAATGGCCGAAGATCCGCCGCGCCTCGTCGAAGAACAATAGCCAACGGGCCGTGTACAAGCCGGCGAACACCACAAACAACAGCATGTTGAACAACCATAACCCTTCACCCAGTAGGTGCAGGCCCGGCACCTCCCCAGGCCATTGCGCCAAAGCCAGCGCCAGCACACCGGTGCCCATGACGACGGCAAACCAGTTGGGCGTGAATTGGCGAATGGCTTCCAACGGCCTGGGCAAATGGCTCAGTGGGCGAAAGCGGGTCTTGGCGGCGCAGCATGTCATGGCGAACTCCTGTCCTCGGATGAGGTGGAGCCATGCTAGATCCGGATCGAATATCTATATAACGGGTAATTTCTCTATATGTTATCGATCCAGCAGATAATCATCAGACGCTGCCCTCGGTCTCGATCACCAGGATTCTCGCTTCGCCCAACGGTTTGGCCACATGCTCGGTGCCCACCGATGCGTAGAAAATATCCCCTACACCTAGCAGGGCTGCTTTTTCGACGCCCTCCTCCCGGTAGCACATTTGCACTTGTCCATCGAGCACCACGAAGACTTCCTGGCCGTCATTGATGTGCCATTTGTACGGCTGGTCGGTCCAGTGCAAGCGCGTGGTGATGCCGTTCATGTTGGCGATGTCCAGCGCCGCCCAGGCGCGGTCGCCGGTGAAGGATTTGCTGCGGATAATTTTCAAAAGCGATCGACCGAAAAGAAGGCTGAGGCGCCAAGGCTAGCGCAAATCAGCCGACAGCGGCGTCAGTATGCAAACGTTTTCAAGGTCGAAGTCCATCGCCTAGCGGTTTTGCAGGCTGGCGCAACAAACCCAGCAACGCAGTAGCCGACAACACGATCAGCACCGCGCCATAGCCATCGGTGGTCGGAATCAAGCCGAATACCCGCGTCAGGTTCCCGGCCAGCAGCGAGGGCAGGCTGAAGGCCAGGTAACTGAGGACATAGAACGCCGACATCAAACCGGCCCGTTCATGGGGCAAGGCCAGCGGCATGATGCTGCGCAATGCGCCGAGGAACCCGGCGCCAAAACCGCTGCCGGTGACCAGCGTGCCGACGAAAAACAACGGCAAGCTACCGCCGTGTACCGCGAGCAACACCAATGCCAGGCCGATCACCAATAGGCTGGCGGCCAGGCGCAGCATCTTGTCTGCCCCCTGGTTGCGCAGCGTATAGATGGACAGCGCGCCGGTAAGCGTCAACACCGCCACCAGTGCGCCGCCAATCAGGTTGGACGTCGATCCGGTTGCGGCCCGCACCAGGGACGGCGCCAATGACAGATAAAAGCCGCCCACCGCCCAGGCCGCCAGGTTCAGGGGCAGGATCAACCACAAGGCGCGCCGCGCCTGGACCGGTACATGCAAGGTCGGACGCAGCGACTGCCAGGCACCGGGTTGCGGGCTGACGCTCTCCGCCAGGCGCCAGATATAAAGCGCCTGAAGCAGGAACAACCCCAGCAGAATCCAATACGTCAGTTGCAAGGGCCGCGGCGCGAATTCCGCCAGCAGGCCACAACCCAGCGCCCCAGCAGCCATGCCCAGCAAGGGCGCGACACTGGTGATCAGCGGGCCTTGGCGACGGTCGAAATCCAGCAACGCAGCGCCCAGCACGCTGGTGGCCATGCCCGTGGCGAAACCTTGGATCAAGCGGGCACCGACCAGCCAGGCGACACTGTCGGCGTTGATGAACAGCAGCATCGCCAGCATATTGAGCAACAGCGCGACGAAGATCACCGGTTTGCGGCCCAGGTAATCCGACAGCGACCCCACGGTCAGCAAAGCCGCCAACAGACTGAAGGCGTACACCCCGAAAATCAGCGTCAGAATCGCCGGGGAAAATTGCAATTGTTCCTGATAGAGGTGATACAACGGCGTCGGCGCGCTGGACGCGGCGAGAAAACCGAGCAAGGTGATCGCCAGGAATATCAGGCTGGCACCGGTCGAAGCTGGACGAGACATGGGCACGCTCCACGAAGGCATACACAAAAGCTAATTTTTTGCTTTTGCGGAGTGTGCTACCGATGTGCGCTTAAAGCAAATTCTTTGTGTTAAGGTCCGATGCATGGCTATTAAAGAAGGTTTACGCCCGGGCGGCAGAAGCGCCCGGGTCCAAGAGTCGATCCATTCGGCGGTCCGTGCCCTGCTCCAGGAGCAGGACCGCGCCACTCTGACCGTGCCGCAAATCGCTGCGCGCGCGGGCGTCACGCCGTCGACGATCTACCGGCGCTGGGGCGATTTGCCGGCGCTGCTGGCCGACGTCGCCATCGCCCGCATGCGCCCCGACAGCGAACCGGCCAACACCGGCAGCCTGCGCGGCGACCTGCTGGCCTGGGCCGAACAGTACCTGGACGAAATGAGTTCCGAGCCCGGTCGCAACATGATGCGCGACATCCAGGCCTGCGCGACGCCGGGGCATTGCGTGGGCATCCTCAGCGCCCAGTTGCAGATCATCCTGGATCGCTATCCCGAGGCGCCAAACCCGGGTATCGAGCGGCTGATCAATGTGGTGGTGGCGCCGACGGTGTTTCGCATTCTCTTCGCGACCGCGCCGCTGGAGGTCGAGGAATTGTATCGGTTGGTGGATATCGCGTTGGGGCAGTAACACCGTCATCGCGAGCAAGCTCGCTCCCACACTGATCGAGTCGTGTACAAATAATGTGTCCACTGAAGATCCAACAGGTGGGAGCGAGCTTGCTCGCGATGAGGCCCGCCCAAACCTCTCTTCACCCTATGTTTACCGCCATCCGCGACACCCCGCCACGCCTCGACCTTGGTCGACACTGACGAACCCGAGCGGGCATGCCAGACTGTCCTGTCGGGCCCACGCACCGGTGTCTTTGTTCGGGAGTTTCCATGTCGCTGTCCAGCGGGCTGATCGCCGTTGTTGCCCTGGCCTATATGGCCATCATGTTCGCCATCGCCTTCTACGGCGACCGGCGCAGCACGCCGCTGCCGCCACGGGTGCGGGCCTGGGTCTATAGCCTGTCGCTGGCGGTGTACTGCACCAGCTGGACGTTCTTTGGCGCCGTGGGCCAGGCTGCCGAACAACTCTGGTCGTTCCTGCCGATCTACCTCGGGCCAATCCTGTTGCTGGTGCTGGCGCCGTGGGTCTTGCAGAAAATGGTGATGATCAGCAAGCAGGAGAACATCACCTCCATCGCCGACTTCATCGCCGCTCGCTACGGCAAGTCCCAGTCCCTGGCGGTGGTGGTCGCGCTGATCTGTTTGGTGGGCGTGCTGCCGTACATTGCCTTGCAGCTCAAGGGTATCGTGCTCGGCGTGAACCTGCTGATCGGCGCCGGCGCCGATGCCATGGGCACCCGTGCCCAGGACACCGCGCTGATCGTCTCGCTGATCCTGGCGCTGTTTACCATCGTCTTCGGTACCCGCAACCTGGACGCCACCGAGCACCACCGGGGCATGGTGCTGGCGATTGCCTTCGAATCCCTGGTCAAGCTGTTCGCCTTCCTCGCGGTCGGCGCGTTCGTGACGTACGGCCTCTACGACGGCTTCGACGACCTGTTCAATCAGGCGATGCTCGCGCCGCGCCTGGAGCAATACTGGAAAGAAACCATCAACTGGCCGTCCATGGTGGTGCAGACCGGGGTGGCGATGATGGCAATCATCTGTTTGCCGCGACAGTTCCACGTGACCGTGGTGGAGAACATCGAACCCCAGGACCTGCGCCTGGCCAAGTGGGTGTTCCCCGCTTACCTGGCCCTGGCCGCACTGTTCGTGGTGCCCATCGCCCTCGCCGGGCAAATGATGTTGCCCAGCTCCGTGCTGCCAGACTCGTTCGTCATCAGCCTGCCACTGGCCCAGGCCCACCCGGCCCTCGCGGTGCTGGCCTTCATTGGCGGTGCCTCGGCGGCCACCGGCATGGTGATCGTGGCGAGTGTGGCGCTGTCCACCATGGTTTCCAACGATATGCTGTTGCCCTGGCTGTTGCGCCGCAACAACGCCGAGCGGCCATTCGAAGTGTTCCGCCAATGGATGCTCTCGGTGCGGCGGGTGAGCATCGTGGTGATCCTGCTGCTGGCCTATGTCAGCTACCGGCTGTTGGGGTCGACGGCGAGCCTGGCGACCATCGGCCAGATCGCCTTCGCCGCCGTGACCCAACTGGCCCCGGCCATGTTGGGCGCGCTGTACTGGAAACAGGCCAACCGCCGTGGTGTGTTCGCCGGTCTCGCCACGGGCATTTTCCTGTGGTTCTACACCCTGGTGCTGCCCATCGCCGCCCACAGCCTGGGCTGGTCGCTCAGCAGCTTCCCGGGCCTCGCCTGGCTGCACGGCAACCCCTTGAACCTGCCGATTACCCCACTGACCCAAGGGGTCGTGCTGTCCCTGGCCGGGAACTTCATTCTGTTTGCCTGGGTGTCCATGCTGTCGCGCACGCGCGTGTCGGAACACTGGCAGGCCGGGCGCTTCATCGGCCAGGAAATCAGCGCCCGCCCCAGCGCCCGTTCGATGCTGGCGGTGCACATCGAAGACCTGCTGCAACTGGCCGCACGCTTCGTCGGTGAGGAACGGGCGCGTCAGAGTTTCATCCGCTTTGCCTACCGCCAGGGCAAAGGCTTCAACCCCAGCCAGAATGCCGACAGCGAATGGATCGCTCACACCGAACGCCTGCTGGCCGGCGTACTCGGCGCCTCTTCGACAAGAGCGGTGGTAAAAGCCGCCATTGAAGGTCGGGAAATGCAGCTCGAAGACGTCGTGCGGATCGCCGATGAAGCGTCGGAAGTGTTGCAGTTCAACCGCGCCCTGCTGCAAGGTGCCATCGAGAACATCACCCAAGGCATCAGCGTGGTCGACCAATCCCTCAAGTTGGTGGCCTGGAACCGTCGCTACCTGGAGTTGTTCAAGTATCCGGACGGCTTGATCAGCGTCGGACGGCCCATTGCCGACATCATCCGCTACAACGCCGAACGCGGCCTCTGCGGCCCGGGCGAGGCGGAAGTGCATGTCGCCCGGCGCCTGCACTGGATGCGCCAGGGTCGCGCTCATACCTCCGAACGCCTGTTCCCCAACGGCCGGGTCATCGAGCTGATCGGTAACCCGATGCCCGGCGGCGGTTTCGTCATGAGCTTCACCGACATCACCGCCTTCCGCGAAGCCGAACAGGCCCTGACCGAAGCCAACGAAGGGCTGGAGCAACGGGTGGCCGAGCGCACCCGGGAATTGTCGCAATTGAACCTGGCGCTGACCGACGCCAAAAGCACCGCCGAAGCGGCCTATCAATCCAAGACGCGCTTCCTGACGGCCGTCAGCCATGACTTGATGCAGCCGCTTAATGCCGCGCGCCTGTTCTCCGCCGCGCTGTCCCACCAACACGAGGGTTTGCCGGAAGAGGCCCGACAACTGGTGCATCATCTGGACAGCTCGCTGCGTTCGGCCGAAGACCTGATCACTGATTTGCTGGACATTTCCCGCCTGGAAAACGGCAAGATCAACCCCGACCGCAAGCCGTTTGCCCTCAACGAACTGTTTGGCACCCTTGGCGCCGAGTTCACCGCGTTGGCCCAGGAACAAGGCCTGAAATTCCGGGTGCGAAGCTCGCGACTGCGGGTCGACAGTGACATCAAGCTGCTGCGGCGGGTGTTGCAGAATTTTCTCACCAACGCCTTTCGCTATGCCAAAGGCCCGGTGCTGCTAGGTGTACGGCGCCGCAACGGCGAGTTGTGCCTGGAAGTCTGGGATCGCGGGCCGGGCATCGCCGAAGACAAACAGCAGGTCATCTTCGAAGAATTCAAACGCCTGGACAGCCACCAGACCCGCGCCGAAAAAGGCCTCGGCCTGGGCTTGGCGATTGCCGACGGGCTGTGCCGTGTGCTGGGTCATACCTTGCGCGTGCGTTCCTGGCCGGGGCGCGGCAGTGTATTCAGCGTCAGCGTACCGCTGGCCGGCACACAGGTAGTCGCGCCCAGCCCGGTGGCCGAACTCAATGGCCATTTACCCAGCGGCGCTCAGGTGCTGTGTGTCGATAACGAAGACAGCATTCTGATCGGCATGAGCAGCCTGCTGACACGCTGGGGTTGCCAGGTATGGACCGCGCGCAACCGCGAAGAATGCGAGCGTTGGCTCGCCCAGGGCGGGCGACCGCAACTGGCCTTGGTGGACTTTCATCTGGACGACGGCGAAACCGGCACCGAGCTGATGGCCTGGCTGCGCACGCGCATGGGTGAACCGATCCCAGGCGTGGTGATCAGCGCCGACGGCCGGCCTGAGATGGTGGCGCAGGTGCATGCGGCGGGCTTGGACTATCTGGCTAAACCGGTGAAGCCGGCGGCGTTGCGGGCGTTGTTGAGTCGGCATTTGCCGTTGTAGGGAACTGGGGAGGTAGGGTGGCCTCTGTGGCGAGGGAGCTTGCTCCCGCTTGAGTGCGCAGCACTCACAAAAAAAGGGCTGCTGCACAGCCCAGCGGGAGCGAGCTCCCTCGCCACAGGGTTTTGCATCAAGCCTAAGGGTTTCATCAATCCCGGGTTTTTGCCGTTTCTTCAGGCAATTCAGGCAGTCCATCCGCATCCGTCATCGCGCGTTCGAGCAAATCGGCGGGCAAACTCTTGCTCGCCCGGGCACCGAGCAGCTTGAGCTGTTCGCTGCGGCTGATCAGGTTGCCGCGCCCTTCTGTCAGTTTGTTGCGCGCTGCGCTGTAGGCTTTGTCCAATTGCTGCAGGCGACCGCCGATCTCGTCCAGGTCCTGGATGAACAGCACGAACTTGTCATACAGCCACCCCGCCCGCTCGGCGATTTCCCGGGCGTTCTGGCTCTGGCGCTCCTGTTTCCACAAGCTGTCGATCACCCGCAACGTCGCCAGTAGCGTGGTCGGACTGACAATCACGATATTGCGGTCAAACGCCTCCTGGAACAGGTTCGGCTCGGCTTGGAGGGCGGCGGAAAACGCCGCTTCGATCGGCACGAACAACAACACGAAATCCAGGCTGTGCAGACCGTCCAGGCGCTTGTAATCCTTGCCGGCCAAGCCTTTGACATGGGCTCTCAACGACGCCACATGTTGCTTGAGGGCATGTTGGCCAATGGCGTCGTCCTCAGCGGCCACGTACTGCTGATAGGCCGTGAGGCTAACCTTGGAATCGACCACCACTTGCTTGTCGCCGGGCAGGTAAATCAATACATCAGGTTGGAAACGCTCGCCGTCCGGCCCCTTGAGACTGACCTGGGTCTGATACTCGCGGCCCTTCTCCAGGCCCGCGTGTTCGAGCACCCGCTCCAGGATCAACTCACCCCAGTTACCTTGAGTCTTCTGGCCTTTGAGGGCGCGGGTGAGGTTGGTGGCCTCATCGCTCAGGCGCAGGTTCAGTTGCTGCAGCCGTTCCAGCTCCTTGCCCAGGGAGAACCGTTCCCGAGCCTCAGCCTGATAGCTTTCTTCGACACGTTTTTCGAAGGACTGGATGCGCTCCTTCAGCGGATCGAGCAACTGGCCCAGGCGCTGCTGGCTGGTTTCGGCGAAACGTTGCTCACGTTCATCGAAGATTTTTCCTGCAAGCTCGGCGAACTGTGCCCGCAGCTCATCGCGCGAACCTTGCAGATCATCCAACCGTTGCTGATGGCTTTCCTGCTGCTCGCGCAATTCGGCATGCAACGAAGCCGCTTGGGCATCGAGCCGCCGCAGCTCCGCTTCTTTACCGGCACGCTCCAGATTCCAGGCATGGGCCGCGTCCCGGGCATTGTCGCGCTCGATCTGCAACAGCTCGACTTCGCGACAGGCGGCGGCTAGCTCGGCTTGCTTGGCGGCGTTGGCCTGGCTCAAGTCGCTGATTTCGTCGCGACAGGCATCGAGCTGGGCATTGAGGCCATCGTGGGCCATATGGGCGGTGGCCAAGCGTTCTTCCAGCAGGGCCTGTGCGGTCTGTGCGGCGCTGGCCTGGCGTTGCAGGTGCCAGGCCAGCGCAAGCAACGGCAGCGCCGCGCCCGCCAGGCCCAACAATAGGCTGGTCAAATCCATAGCCATGAAAATTCCTGCCGATGAAATAAAGCCCGAAGGTTAACCAAGCGGCCGGGGGTTGCCCAGCTCAGTCTTCGATTTCACCCAGTGCCAGGCGGGCGCGTTGATCCCCGGCCCGGGCGGCTTGGCGCAGCAGGTCGTGACCAATGCGTCGGTCCCGCGCGTTCCCGCATTCACGGCACATCAGCTGCCCGAGACGACTCTGCGCAGCCACCACGCCTTCACGGGCCGGTTGCTTGAGCAGACGGCCGGCCAGATGTTTGACACTGGGGCTTTCTCCCAGGCGCGGGCTGTCGAGCAGCCACTCGGCCACACGCATCGACATGCGCTTGGGTGGGGTAACACCAGAGGGTGTGGAAGTAACAGGATTTGATACTGAGCGAAACTTCATAACGCACTGTGGGCTAGATCGGAAGGCGCGCCACTCTACTCCTTTTTTCGCACGGGTAAAGTCGAAAAAAACCGGCACGCCCGTTCTAGAGCAAGCGCTTGGGACAATCCACAGAAGCTGTGGATAACTCAGTGGACAACCCACCCTGAACTCTCCGCAACCCCTATGACACGGGGCCTGCGCTCAAACTGACGATTTTTTCACCAGTAAAAAAAAGCGATGTTTTTCATTGACTTAAATTTTGGACACAGGCACCCACCTCGGATTGTTCGCACATGACAGTTCGGTGACAAGCCTCGTCGTGAGTGTGCACAAGTAACACCCGAAGGGGTTATAAGGCTGCGTTTTTTTGGTGTGTTTGGCAGCAGAACCTGGGGATAACCTTGGTGGACTGCCTGGCGCAACAGTGGGCTTGGATGCACCGCAGGCCTTGGAATCCTGTGCTATGTCGGTGGCGAGGGAGCTTGCTCCCGCTGGGCTGCGCAGCAGCCCCAAAAACAGGGCCGCTTCGCGCCCCAGCGGGAGCAAGCTCCCTCCCCAAGGGGTCAGTGTCCACCTTGTCTCCGTACAGGTGTCCACCCTGTCCTCGGTGCAAACAGTCATGGCTTGGCTTTGCTCTTATGGCCCGTTTGAATATTTTTTAACCAACGCCCTTCCCTTCAGTCATTCGTTCCGTTAGTATCCGCAGCGTTAGTACCAAGCTGAAAGTCAATTCCGGGTCGAACACATCTCCGCGGTCAGCCTTCCCTCAAGAGAAGCCTCACCGATAAAAAGAGACCGACCCCCTCGATGGTTTCCAGGTAACCCTTGCACCAACACAGCCTTTGATCCAATGCAAAGGGTGTTGCCAAGCTCATTACTCTGACCGAACCAACCTGCAAATTGATCAGGATCTTCACCCCGGGCCCAGAACCTTTGCCCTTGATGTGTTGCCTGCCCTCCTAAGTACCTACCTGCCAGCCCAAGCGCGCACTTTTTATAGCGCTCAAACTGGCTGCTTTGTTCCAGTCGGGTTCTTCGTTCGACCAATGGTGGTCGACGTTACTGGAACGTTTTAACGTTGCACGGTTCTTAACCGTGTCATTTGTAGGAACACCCATAACATGTCTACTCAAATCCATACCCAGGACGCTATCCGCACCCTGACCAACGCTTTTGCCCCAATGAACTGCCTGATCATGGCTGCTCGCAAAGGCTGCTTCAGCTTCACCCTGGTCAACGAACACGGCATCGCTCGTCACAGCGAACGCCTGTACCCCGATCAATACTCCAGCGCCGAACCGCTGCAGGCCGTGATCGAGCGTACCCGTCAGGCACTGGTTGCCTGAGACGCCAGAAAAGGCTGAAAACCCAAAGGCCCCGCCCAAAAAGCGGGGCTTTTTATTGCCTGGAATTTCTCAACAAAACGAAACGGCTTAAGCACCGAGGGATATAAGGGTTATAACCGTTCGCTGAAGATGTTTTAAAAACAGTCCTTTACAGCGGGAATATGACACTACACTTCAAGTCAAGCGGCATGAGCCGCTTCCGGCGGGCCTGAACCGATCCACTGCTGCCAAACCCACACCCTTCAGGTCCCGCCCTTTTCACACTTCGAGGGTTTTATGGGTATCGCTGCCAGCGAACTGTGTCGATATGTGATCCGCCCGACGCTCCTGTACCTGGGGCGCCACAGTGCAACGGCGGAATCCCTGCTGCTGGGCATTGCCGCCAGCCAGTCGGCCCTGGGTTCGGCCCTGCATGACCGTCGCGGGCATGGCCTCTATCGCATCCCCGAGCCCCGCCACCAGGCGCTGTGGGACCATTACCTGGCACTGGACCCGGAGCGTGCCAGCCTGGTGCGTGGCCTGGCCAGCCAGCACGCCTTTCTCAGCGGCCCGCATCTGGAATTAACCGTCAACCTGCGCTACGCCACGGCCATTGCCTGGCTGCTGGTGGAGGAACAGAACACCCCGCTTCCCGAAGCCGATGATCTGCTGGGCATGGCCCGGATCTGGCGTCAGACCTTCCATCCTCAAGGACGTTTGCGAGATTTCACCTACGCTTGGCAACACTGTGTTTCACCGTTGAGTCAGGTCGCTTGCTGACGGGAAATTTGGAAACTTCCTACAACGGTCGCGAATTTGGTCGGATTGTCCTACAAAACCGCTCTAAATCAAGCAAATCAGGCTATGGCGCTTGAACGAAAATGTTGGTAATTTTCGCCCCGGTGATCATCAGGAGTTCTAACAATGAAAAAAATACTCAAAACCACCCTTGGACTTGCCGTGACCTTGGCGTCCACTCAGCTTTTCGCCAGTGGCTTTGCTTTGAACGAACAAAGCATCAGTGGCATGGGGACTGGTTTCGCGGGTCGCTCTTCCGCTGCCGACGACGCAAGCACTGTATTTGGCAACCCTGCCGGCATGTCGCGCCTCAAGCGCCAGCAAGTCACCGGTGGTTTCGCCGCCATTGACGCTTCTACCGATATCAACGATGCCAGCGGCACCCAATCCGGTACCAACAAGGGCGACATGGTGCCGCTCACGGGCGTCCCGATGGGCTACTACGTCAAGCCTATCGATGATCAATGGGCTTTCGGCCTGGGTGTCTACGCACCGTTCGGCCTGATCACCGACTACGAAAACAGCTTCCAGGGCCGTAACTTCGGCAGCAAGAGCGAAGTGAAGGTCGTGACCTTCCAGCCGACTGTCAGCTATGCGTTCAATGACAAGGTGTCGATTGGTTTTGGTCCGACGATTAACCGGATTTCCGGTTCGCTGGAATCGTCGCTGGACGTACCAGGCCTGTCTACCAACGGCGATGTGAAGATCAAGGGCGACGACATTGGCTACGGCTACAACGTCGGGCTGCTGGTCCAGGCAACCGACACCACCCGTGTTGGCCTGACCTATCACTCCAAGGTCAAGTACAAGCTCGAAGGCCACACTGAAGTGACTCCTGGTGGTACTCCCGTTTTTCCTGGCGTACTCGTCGGAGCACGCTACGACGCTTCGCTGGACATCACGACCCCTGAGTCGGTGGACTTCTCGGTTACCCAGCAGCTCAACGATGCCTGGACCGTCTACGCTGGCAGCACTTGGACCCGCTGGAGCCGCCTGAAAGAAATCACCGTAAACAACGACGTAACGGGTGGCGGCGCCCTGAACCCAACCCTTTTCGGCACCATCACCGAAGAACAAAACTGGCACGACACCTGGGCCTACGCCATCGGCACGTCCTACCAGCTGAACAAGCAATGGGTGCTGCGTACCGGCCTGTCCTTCGACCAGTCGCCTACCAACAACCAAGACCGCTCGCCACGCATCCCGACCGGCGACCGGACCATCTTCAGCCTGGGTGCCGGCTGGAGCCCGACCGATGACCTGACCATCGACGTGGCTTACTCCTACCTCAAGGAAGAGAAAGTCAACATCAACCGCAGCAATGCGCTGGGTCAAACCTACAACGCCGAATATGAAAACAGCGCCAACGGTTTCGGTGTCGGTGCGACCTACCGCTTCTGATGATCCACGGCGAAGCTGAACGCCTCGCCCGCTATAACGAAAAAAGCCCCGCACTCTGCAAAGAGCCGGGGCTTTTTCGTGGTTGGCGATCAGGGCTTCGAAGCGATGGCAGCTTCTACGGCCTTGATGAACTCAGGATCATCGGGCTTGATCCGGCTGGAGAAGCTGGCGATCACCTTACCTTGGCGATCCACGACGTATTTGTAGAAATTCCATTTCGGCGCGCCGGATTGTTCAGCCAGGTGCTTGAACAACGGAATGGCATCAGTCCCCCGCACCGGTTGCGGTTCGGTCATGGTGAAGGTCACACCGTAATTGACATAGCAGACCTTGGCCGTCTCAGCACCGTCCTTGGACTCCTGCTTGAAATCGTTGGACGGCACGCCCAGCACTTGCAGACCTCGATCCTTGTAGCGCTGGTTAAGCGCCTCGAGGCCTTTGAATTGTGGGGCGAAGCCACAGAAGCTGGCGGTGTTGACCACCACCAGTGGCTTGCCGGCGAAGCGTTGGCACAGGTCGATGGTCTCTTTGGCCCGCAACTTGGGTAACGAACCTTCCAGCAACGGCGGGCAATCGGCCGCCCATACCGGCCCGGCCACAGCCAGTAACAGAGCGGGAACAGCAAACCAGCGCATCAACATGTCCGTTTTTCCTTAAAAGCATGTCAGACCACGACGTTACTCGCAGCGTCCGTTGCCGTCCATTGTTCAGCACGTCCCCATGCCCAGTTGCATCAAGGCCAACCCACCCTGATGCCAGCCCCACCAGGCGATCGCCAGCAGCAGGCCGGCGCCGGCCGCGACCAACCACAGGCCGACGCGACTCATGCTGCACCGGCCTGAGCCTGCAGGCGCGCCACCGGACGTTCACGCACCGGCCAATTCAACGCCGCTGCCAACAAGCTGAGCAGGATCGACACCTGCCAGATCAGGTCGTAACTGCCGGTGCGGTCATACACCACCCCGCCCAACCAGCCGCCCAGGAACGAACCCAACTGGTGGAACAGGAACACGATCCCACCGAGCATCGAGAGATTTCGCACACCGAACAAGGTCGCGACGGTGCCATTGGTCAAGGGCACGGTGGACAACCACAAGAAGCCCATCGCCATCCCGAACGCATAGGCCGTGGTGGTGGTCACCGGCAGCCACAGGAACAAGCCGATCACCACCGCTCGCACCAAGTACAACCCCGTCAGCAGCCGGGGCTTGGACATGCGTCCGCCCAGCCAGCCGGCGGTGTAGGTGCCGAAGATATTGAAGAGCCCGACCAGGGCCAGCACGGTGGTCCCGACGCTGGCCGGCAGGTGTTGGTCCACCAGGTAGGCCGGCAAATGCACGCCGATGAACACCACCTGGAAACCGCAGACAAAAAAACCGATCGCCAGCAGCCAGAACCCCGAATGGCTGCACGCCTCGCGCAACGCCTCGGACAAGGTTTGCTCATGGCCCAGCAGCGGCGCCGGGACGTCCTTGAGCATGCTCACCAATGGCACGATCAACGCCACCAGCAGTCCCAGCGCCAACAAGGCCGCCGACCAACCGAGCCAGCCGATCAGCCCCAGCGTGCCGGGCAACATGGCGAACTGGCCGAAGGAGCCGGCGGCACTGGCGATGCCCATGCCCATGCTGCGTTTTTCCGGCGGCACGGCTCGCCCGACCACACCGAGGATCACCGAGAACGACGTGCCTGACAGGCCGATGCCAATCAACAGACCCGCGCTCAACGACAGCGACCATGGCGAGTCAGCCATGCCCATGAACACCAGGCCAATGGCGTAGAGGACACCGCCGACCAGCACCACTTTCGCCGCACCGAAGCGGTCGGCCAGCGCGCCGGTAAACGGCTGCGCCAGGCCCCAGATCAGGTTCTGCAAGGCAATGGCGAAGGCGAACACCTCGCGGCCCCAGCCGAACTCGGCACTCATGGGCGCCAGGAACAGGCCGAAGCCATGCCGCACGCCCAGGGACAACGCCAGGATCAGCGCGCTGCCCACCAGGACCCAACCACAAGTACGCCACATCGATGTCATTCTTATTCTCCGCTCGCGGGTAGATACCCGCTTTTCATCGAACGAACCGGCTTCACGCAAGTTCATCCAGCAAGGCTAGCAACGCTGTGCGCTTCTCGGCGCCCAGTTTTTCGATCAATCGTTGTTGCGCCGCTTCCCAGGCCGGCAATGCGGCCGCCAACCGGGCATGCCCGGCGTCGGTCAGCTCGACGATACGATTGCGCAGGTCTTCACCCTCGGCCAGCGCCACCAGCCCCTCGCCTTCCAACACCCGCAGGTTACGCCCCAGGGTGCTGCGGTCCAGGCCCATGGCCTCGGCCAGGGAAGAAATACTCGGCTGGTCCAGGCGCGCCAGGTTACTCAGCAAAGAATACTGGGCAACGTTGATCCCGAAGCCATCGAGGGCGCCGTCGTAATACCTGCTGACGCCACGTGCGGCGCGACGCAGGTTGATGCACAAGCATTGGGAAGGAAGCATGATGCGTGTATATACCCGTGATTAAGGGAATGCAAATTTAAATAAAAAAAACCTAACACAAAGGGGCGTTCAATTTCAGATCAATGCCGCCACCAACACCACCATTTCAAGCAGTTCCAGCAAAGCCCCAGCCGTGTCCCCGGTGCATCCCCCCAGCCGACCCAGCATCATCTGTCGCAGCGAAAAAAATACCGAGGCCGCCACCACCAGCATCCATGCCCCCGTCCAACCCGCCACCAGCACGCAGGCCAACGCACAGGCCAGCAGCACCTGCCAACCCACGCGCCGAGGCAAGTGATCAGCGAGGGCCTGACCCAAGCCAGCAGCACGCACGTAAGGCGTGGTCAGGAACAGCCCAAGCAACGCGCCGCGCCCCAACACTGGGACGATGAGCAACGCCAAGGTCTGCCCTTGCTCGATCAGTGCCAGCAGCGCGGCGAATTTTAGCAACAGCACCAACACCAAGGTGATCACGGCGATCGGCCCGCTGCGCGGGTCTTTCATGATCAGCAGTGTGCGGTCGCGGTCGCCGAATCCACCCAACCAGGCATCCGCGCTGTCGGCCAGGCCATCGAGGTGCAGTCCGCCACTGAGCAACACCCACGCCGTCAGCAACAGCGCGGCATGCAGCAGCGGCGGCGCGCCGAGCAGCACGGCATCGAGCAAGCACAGCAAGCCACCGAACAGCAGCCCCACCAGCGGGTAGAACAGCAGCGAACGGCCCAGTTGCTCAGGCTCGGGCATACCCGGCAGGCGAACCGGCAGGCTGCTGAGAAATTGCAGGGCGATCCAGAACGGCAACATGCTCAAACCGCCTCTTTCAGCATTGGACCGGACGACACGCGCAGGGAGAACACCGCGCCATGACCGACTTCGACATTGAGCAGTTGCTCGCGAGGTAGGCCGCGGGCCTGGGCCAGCAACAAGCGCATCACGCCACCATGGCTGACCAGCAAAACGCGCTGGCCAGCATAGGCGGTATGCAGGCGTTCGACCGCCGCCAAAACGCGCCCGGAGAACGCCAGCACCGGCTCGCCATCGGGTGGAGTAAAACTGTAGGGATCGGCCCAGAACCGGCCCAGGGCTTCGGCGTCAGTCTCCATCAACGCCGCCGCGCTGCGGCCTTCCCAAGCGCCGAAATTCAGCTCTTGCAGATCCTTGTCCAAATGCACTGGCACACCGAGTTGGGCGCCAAGTTGCTCGGCGAAACGCGCACAACGCTGCAATGGCGAACTCACCAGCCGATCCCAGGGCCCGCCCTCTATGACAGCCGCGTGCATCTGTTCCCAGCCCTTCGCGGTCAAGGCGTCGTCGAGGCTGCCGCGCAATCCGCCGCCCAACTCGGTTTCGCCGTGACGCAGCAGGTCCAGGCGCAACGTCATGCCGGGCGATCCGCCACGGCGGCTTCGGCAAACGTCGCCATCTGCCCATGAAGGTCACAGGCCAGGCGCAACAGCGGCACCGCCAGCGCCGCGCCACTGCCCTCGCCCAGGCGCAGGCCGAGCTCAAGCAGAGGTTCGGCGCCGAGGGTTTCGAGCACGTGGCGATGGCCCGGCTCGGCACCGCGATGGCCGAACAGCAACCATGGCCGGCATTCCGGATTGAGGCGCACCGCCACCAGGGCCGCAACGCTGCAGATGAACCCGTCCACCAGCACAGCGACGCCCTTTTGGGCACAGGCCAGATAAGCGCCGGCCAACGCGGCGATTTCAAAACCGCCGAGGTTGAACAGGGTCTGCAACGGGTCGTCGCACTGGACAGCGTGCCGTGCCAGGGCCCGTTCGATCACTTGGGCCTTGTGGCTGATACCCGCCGCGTCCAGGCCGGTGCCCGGGCCGACCAGATGCGCCACCGGGCAATCGAGCAAGGCACAGGCCAGGGCGCTGGCCGCCGTGGTGTTGCCGATGCCCATCTCGCCGCCGATGAACAAGTGCGTCCCGGCCGCAACGGCACGTAGCACACTGTCGCGGCCGGCTTGCAAAGCCTGTTCGCCCTGGGCCACGGTCATCGCCGGGCCGTGGACGAAATTCGCCGTGCCGGGACCGACGCGCAGATGCCGCACGCCGGGTAGGTCCAGCGCAGGCGTCACGGTGCCTAGGTCCACCACTTCCAGATATGCACCCAGTTGCCGCGCCAGGACGCTGATCGCGGCGCCGCCACTGACGAAGTTGAGCAGCATCTGCCCGGTTACTTCCTGGGGAAAGGCTGATACACCCTCCGCCACCACGCCATGATCGCCGGCAAAAATCGCGATCCAGACTTGATCCAGGCTCGGCTTGACCTGCCCTTGCAGCCCCGCCAGTTGCACCGCCACCGACTCCAGTCGCCCCAGGGAGCCGGCCGGCTTGGTCAGTTGTTGCTGACGGGCTGCGGCCTGTTCCAGGGCCTGGGTATCGAGGGGCTTGCACGGGTCCAGCCACCAACGGTGATTCATAACGCAGTACCTTTGAGAGTCAGGGGCAGGCCGGCGACGGTCAGCACGACGCGCTGACACCGTTCGGCCAAGGCTTGATGCAGCCAACCGGCTTCATCGACATAACGGCGAGTCAACTCGCCCAGGGGCACGACACCCATGCCGGTCTCGTTGCTGACAAAAATGATGTCCCCGGGCAACGCGGCGAGGCAGTCCAGCAGTGCATCGCGTTCTGCGCTCAATCGCTCAGGGTCGTCGAGCATCAGCAGATTGGTCAGCCACAGGGTCAGGCAATCCACCAGCAGGCATTGTCCGGAGGCAGCGTTTTCCCGCAGCACCCGGGCCAGGCTCAAGGGTTCCTCCACCAGCGCCCATTCGGCCGGGCGGCGAGCGCGGTGTTGGGCGACTCGTGCGTTCATCTCACCGTCCAGGGGCTGGCTGGTGGCGATGTAGGTCACTGGCCAGCCTGTTTCGACCGCGAGTTTTTCCGCCAGGCGGCTTTTGCCGGAGCGGGCGCCGCCGAGGATGAGTTGGAGCATGGTGCATTACCTTTTATTGGCGGTGTGACGACTGACGCTTTCGCGAGCAAGCCCGCTCCCACATTTTGAAATGCATTCCCCTGTGGGAGCGGGCTTGCCCGCGAAGAGGCCAGCCTAGCCACCCTAAATCCCACAGAGTTCACGCAACAACCGAGTATCCAAATGCCGCTCCACCAGATCCGCCAACCGCTCGATGTCCCGCTCACGCAACCCGTGGTAATCCACATCCTGCACATCCTGCAACCCGGCCCAACGCAACAACGCACTGCTGGCCTGGGGAGACTCGAACAACCCGTGCAGATAGGTGCCGAATATCTGCCCATCGAGACTTTGCGCACCGTCGCAACGGCCGTCTTCCAGGTACACCGCCGCGTGTTCCAGGGCCGGGCCGGAGGTCACACCCGCATGGATCTCATAGCCGCTGACTTCAGCCTCTTCCAAGGCCAATCGCCCGCGGACATTGCGCAATTGCTTCTCGTGTTCCAGCGTCGTTTCGAAGGCCAGCAAGCCCAACCCGGCGCTGGAACCCGCCGCGCCTTCCAGCCCCAGCGGGTCGTGGACGTGCTGGCCGAGCATCTGCAAACCGCCGCAGATGCCCAGCAGCTTGCCGCCGTAGCGCAGGTGCCTTTGGATCTCGCTTTCCCAGCCGTTGGCGCGCAGGTAGGCCTGGTCGCTGCGCACGCTTTTCGAACCGGGCAGGATAATTAGGTCGGCCGGGGGGATGGCCTGGCCAGGGCCGATGAATTGCAGGTCGACCTGCGGATGCAGGCGCAGCGGATCGAAATCGGTGTGATTGCTGATGCGCGGCAACACCGGCACCACCACCTTGAGCACCTGTTCGGCCTTGTCGGTCTGGCGCTGGTCGAGGCCGTCCTCGGCTTCCAGGTGCAGGTCCATGACGTAGGGCAACACGCCCACCACCGGTTTGCCGGTGCGCGCCTCCAACCAATCCAGGCCCGGTTGCAGCAAGGCGATGTCGCCACGAAAACGATTGATGATGAAACCCTTGACCCGCGCCTGCTCACTGGGCGACAGCAGCTCCAGGGTACCGACGAGATGGGCAAAGACCCCGCCGCGATTGATGTCGGCGATCAGCAGCACCGGGCAATCCACCGCCTCGGCAAAGCCCATATTGGCGATGTCGCCGGCGCGCAAATTGATCTCTGCCGGCGAGCCCGCGCCCTCCACCATCACCACCGGATACGCCGCGCTCAAGCGTGCGTGGGAGGCCAGCACCGCCTGCATCGCGATGGCTTTGTAATCGTGATAGGCCACGGCGTTCATGGTGGTGACGGCGCGCCCATGGATGATCACCTGGGCGCCCGTGTCGCTGTTGGGTTTGAGCAGCACCGGGTTCATGTCGGTATGCGGTTCAAGGCCGGCGGCCTGGGCCTGCACCGCCTGGGCGCGGCCGATTTCGCCGCCGTCGGCGGTCACGGCGCTGTTGAGCGCCATGTTCTGCGGCTTGAATGGCACCACGCTGACGCCCTGGCGCCGGACCCAGCGGCACAACGCCGTGACCAGGGTACTTTTGCCGGCATCGGACGTGGTGCCTTGCACCATCACAGTGGTCATTGAATGTCCTTGGTGTAGGCCTCGAGCGCCTGTTCGAGGCGCAAGAACTCGGCGTCATCGGCCGCAAGCCCGAAACGCAGGCTGCTGTTGTTCACGAACAGCCGCAGGAGAATGCCGCGATGGGCCATGAAATCGTGAAGCCCCACGGCATGCTCAGTGACCAGCCATTGGAACAAACCGCAGCCGCCCTGGGGCTTGAAGCCATGGCGCTCCAGCATCAGCGCGAGGCGTTGGCTGGCAGCTTCGCAGCGTTGGCGTTGGCGGACGTGGGCGGTGGTGTCCAGCAGACAGGCTTGGCCCAGCACCCGGGTTGGCCCGCTGACGGCCCACGGCCCGACCTGTTCGGCGAGCAACTTAAGCAAGCGCCGCTCGGCCAGGACAAACCCCAGACGCACGCCAGCCAGGCCAAAAAACTTACCGAACGACCGCAGCACGATCAGCCCGACCTGATGGGCGTGCGCCGCCAGGCTCAGGTGCGGCGTGATGTCCATGAACGCTTCATCCACCACCAGCCAGCCACCGCGCTGGGCCAGGCGCGCGTGCCAGTCCAGCAAACGCTCCGGGTCCAGGCTCAAGCCCGTGGGATTGTTCGGGTTGACCACCACCAGCACGTCGAGGCTGTCGAGGAAGAAATCCACCTCCGGCTCCAGCACTTCGCGCACGATGTAGCCGGCGCGGCGCCAGGCTTCGGCGTGCTCGGCGTAACACGGCGACAAGACGCCGACCTTGCCGGCCCGGCGCAGGCGCGGCAATAGCTGGATGGCCATCTGCGAACCGGCCACCGGCAGCACATCCAACGCCCCGTAGTAATCGCAGGCGGCCTGTTCCAAGCCGTCATCGGTTTCAGGCAGGCGCGCCCAGGCCCGCAGTGGAATCGCCGGGACGTCGAACGGCCAAGGCGCCAGGCCGCTGGACAAATCGAGCCAGTCCCCCTCGGCGATCCCGTATTGCCGGGCCGCGTTGCGCAGGCGCCCACCGTGCTCAAGCATAAAACTCAGCTCCCAGGCAGAGAATCAGCAGCCATAACCATACGCCGCGCTGGACCAATTGCCAGCCGCGATCAATGGAGTCCGCGCTCGCTGGCACGCCTTCGCCCAGGGCTGGACGCTGGTGCAGTTCGCCGTGATAAACCGCCGCCCCGCCCAACTCGACGCCCAGCGCACCGGCACCGGCGGCCATGACCGGCCCGGCATTGGGGCTGTCCCAGGTCGGACCCTGGGTGCGCCAGCATTTGAGCGCCAGGCGGGTCTTGCCGAGCAGCGCATAGGTCAACGCCACCAGGCGCGCCGGAATGTAGTTGAGCGCATCATCGATCTTTGCCGCCGCCCAGCCGAAGCGCTCGAAGCGCTCGTTGCGATAGCCCCACATGGCATCGAGGGTATTGCTCAGGCGATACAACACCACACCGGGCGCACCGGCCACGGCGAACCAGAACAGCGCGGCGAACACCGCATCGCTGCCGTTCTCCAGTACCGACTCGGTGGCGGCGCGGGCCACGGCGGTTTCGTCCAGTTCCCGAGTCTCGCGGCTGACCAGATAGCCGACACGCAGGCGCGCTTCGTCCAGATCGCCACTGCGCAACGCCTGGGCCACCGGCTCGACATGTTCCCCGAGGCTGCGCAGGCCGAGGGCACAGTACAGTGCGAGGATCTCCACCAGCCAGCCAACCATGGGCGCCCAAGACAGGGCGGTGGCCAGCAGGGTCAGCGGCAGTACAGCGATGATCCACGCCGTCACCCCATGGCTGCGCCAGCCGCGCCCACCGGAGTTGAAGCGTTGTTCGATCCGCTCGGCAAAACCGCCGAACGCCACCAGCGGATGCCAGCGCCGGGGCTCGCCCAGCAGCGCATCCAGCGCCACTGCGGCGACACTGAGCAACGCCACGCTCATGGGCTCACTCCCCAATGGTTTTCATAAAGCAATTCATTCAGCGAACGCGGTTGTGCCCAACCTTCCAGGGCGAGCATCGGCGCCGGGTAAAACCCCTCGACCGGCCCCAGGCAGAGTATCGCCAGCGGTTTGGCACCGGCGGGCAAGCCCAGCAGATCGGCCAGGGCCTGAGGCTCGAACAATGACACCCAGCCCAACCCCAGCCCTTCAACGCGAGCGGCCAGCCAGAGGTTCTGGATCGCGCAGGACAGCGAGGCCAGGTCCATTTCCGGCAAGGTCCGTCGGCCGAAGATGTGCCGCTCGCGATCCTCCATCAACGCCGCCACCAGCACTTCGGCGCAGTCGTTGATGCCTTCGACCTTGAGCTTCATGAATTCATCGCTGCGCTCGCCGAGGGCCTCGGCGGTGCGGATGCGTTCTTCCTCCACCAACTGCTGGATGTTCCCGCGCAAGGCGCGGTCGCTGATGCGGATAAATCGCCAGGGTTGCATCAGGCCGACGCTGGGCGCCTGGTGCGCGGCTTCCAGCAGGCGGCGCAGCAAGGCCGGCTCGACCGTGCCGCCGGTGAAGTGGCGCATGTCACGGCGCTCGGCGATGGCGCGGTAGACCGCATCGCGTTCGGCCTGGGGGAAGGCGTTGTCGGTCATGGCCTTTTCGCGAGCAAGCTCGCTCCCACAGGGTTCAGGTGATCAAATGTGGGAGCGAGCTTGCTCGCGAAGGCGGCCTCGAGGTCAGGCGCAAACAGCGCGGCAATCGCCCTCGGATTGGACGGAAAATAAAAGTGCACATAAGAAGCCGTCATCCGCCCCAACCGGAAAACCGCCTCGGCGCCGCGTCCGCCATTAGGGCTATGCCCACGGGCAATCGGCGCCAGCTCGGTGCTGGTCAGCGAATGATGATAGGTGTGCCCACGCAGGGTGCCTTCCGGCAAATCCACCGCTTGTAGGGCCAGGGCTGCCAGACGCTTTTGCATCTGCGCCTCACCCGCCAGCAAGCCCAATAGTTTGGCGCGGTTGCCTTCGACGTCAGTCAGGGAATCCAGCAGATACAGCATGCCGCCGCATTCGGCGAGCAGCGGTTTACCGGCTTCATGGTGAGCACGGATCGCCGCCAGCATCGGCGCGTTCCGGGCCAACGCAAGGTGATGCAGCTCCGGATAACCGCCGGGCAGGTAAAGACTGTCCGCCTCGGGCAGCGCGGTGTCATGGATTGGCGAAAAAAAGCTCAACTGCGCGCCCATGGCCCGCAGCAGATCCAGGCTCGCGCCATAGGTGAAGGCAAACGCTTCGTCCCGAGCCACGGCGATGCGCACACCGTCGAGCCACGGCAGCGGGTTGATCACCTCGGGCGCGGCGAATTCGACCGCTGGCGGCAGTGCCACCTCGCAACTGCCGGCCAGGGCCTCGGCTGCCGCATCGAGGCGCAGGTCGAGGTCGTTCAACTCGCTGGCCTGGACCAGCCCGAGGTGGCGACTGGGCAATTCAATGCCGGTTTCCCGGGACAGCGCGCCATACCAACGCAGGCCTTCGGTCAGGCTGCCTTCGAGCAACTGCGCGTGGCGCAAGGTGCCGACCCGGTTAGCCAATACGCCAGCGAACGGCAAGTCCGGTTGATAACGCGCCAGGCCCAGGGCCAGGGCGCCGAAGGTCTGGGCCATGGCCGTGCCATCGATCACCGCCAGCACTGGCACGCCAAAATGCCGGGCCAGGTCAGCGCTGGACGGAGTGCCGTCGAACAGCCCCATCACCCCTTCGATCAGGATCAGGTCCGCTTCGGCGGCGGCTTCCCACAACAACCGGCGACTTTCCTGCTCACCGACCATCCACATGTCCAACTGATAGACCGGCGCGCCGCTGGCACGCTCGAGGATCATCGGGTCGAGAAAGTCCGGACCGCACTTGAAGACGCGCACCTTGCGCCCCTGATTGCGATGCAAGCGGGCCAGGGCGGCGGTAACGGTAGTCTTGCCTTGCCCCGAGGCCGGGGCGGCGATCAGCACCGCCGGACAGCGGCGGCTTGTCAGGCAAGGGTTACTCACAGTTCGACGCCTTTCTGCGCCTTGATACCGGCCTGGAACGCGTGCTTGATCATGCCCATCTCGGTGACGGTGTCGGCCAGTTCGATCATTTCCGGCTTGGCGCCGCGACCGGTCACTACCACATGCTGCATGGGCGGACGGGCCTGGAGATCGCTGAGGACCTGATCGAGGTCGAGGTAGCCGTGCTTGAGGGCGATGTTGAGTTCATCGAGCACCACCAGGCCAAGGGAGGGATCGCCGAGCAATTGCCGCGATACCGCCCAGGCGGCTTCGGCAGCGGCGATGTCGCGCTGGCGATCCTGGGTTTCCCAAGTGAAACCTTCGCCCATGACGTGAAAGCGCACCTGTTCCGGGAAGCGGCGGAAAAACAGTTCCTCGCCAGTGCTGTTGCGCCCCTTGATGAATTGCACCACGCCGCATTGCATGCCATGCCCCATGGCCCGGGCGAGCATACCGAACGCCGAGCTGCTCTTGCCCTTGCCGTTGCCGGTCAGCACCAGCAGCAAGCCACACTCGTTCGGCGAGTTGGCGATGCGCTCGTCGATCACGGCTTTCTTGCGCAGCATGCGCGCCAGGTGGCGTTCGTCGCGATCAGACGTATCGGTGCTGAGGGAGTCGGTCATGGGGGGCTCTCCGTTGGGATTGGATAACGGCGGGCAGGCACAAAAAAGACGGCAACAAGCCTGGCATCGCCCACCGTGATGCCGTTGGATGAATCAGGCCGGTCTCCGGGCTCATGAGCGGCGTGGTGCCGGGCTGCGCGCCTTCCCATGTCCATGGACACAGTGGCCTGTAGGCAACCTTGACTCATTTACCGTTGCGGGGGCAGCGCCGGGTTCGTGTGCACTCACCGGCTTCCCTGTTTCACTCTGTCGGCCAAACGGCCACAGAGCACCTGAAACAAGCGGCGAAGGTTAGAGGGTTGGGGGTGGAGCGTCAATTAAAGCCGTTTGTCGACACAGTCATTGGCGCCAATCAATAAAATGACGCCAATCTTGTGTGATTCTGCGGCAAGTGATATCAAAGCGACATTACGACCCGATATCACAAAAACAAGAGGGCAAGGTATGCAAGGCATGATCATCAGCAATCCAAAACTGGAGTTCCTGCGCCCGGTGCTGGAACGTTGGTTTGACTGTATCGACCGCTACAACGCCGTGCGCGGCGATAACGACACGCCTTACTGGTTCGATGAACGCGCCAATCTCAGCTTGCTGTCGGCCGCCGCCTGGATGGCCGAGATGGTCACGCTGCAGAACGCGCCGACCCGCAAGCAGAATGAAGAAGGCGAACGCAACGTCAGCGCCGATCTGCTTATCGCCAGTACCGAGGAGCGCGCCTTCATCCAGGCCACCCAACGCTGGCCCAAGGTCAACAACCTGAACCTGACCCAACCGCTGTCGGAAGCCGCCAGCGATGCCAAGCGCATCAGCTACCCCAGCGACCTGAAGCTGGGCTGCCTGTTCGTCTCGCCGCAAAAAGCCCAGCAAAGCGCCACGCCCGAAGAACTGCAAGACATGATCGACGACCTGCAAAAGGAAAACACCTGCGCCGTGGCCTGGTACTTCCCTTATGCCTATCGCAAGTTACGCAACGAGGCTGGGCACTATCACCCCGGCATCGCCGTGCTGTTCAAACAGGCCCACGGCTGACTCATTCAAGAACTGTGGGAGCGAGCTTGCTCGCGATAGCGGTGCACTTGGCAACATCAATCTTGGCTGTCACACCGCCATCGCGAGCAAGCTCGCTCCCATAAAGTTTTACCTGGCAGACTGGCCTACCCGCAGTTGAACCATCGCGCGTCTACGCTTCTCTATGAATAACTACATGCATTCATAGGGAAGCCAGCATGCTCAAGCCACCGCACCTTCTGATCGTTGCCCTTGCCGCCGGGCTTGTCGCTTGTGGCGAGTCTTCCACGCTGCAAGTGTCCGACGGCACCGGTCCTGCACCGAAACTGCCCGAACCAAACAAGACCCTGGTCCCTACCGTCAACATCGCCGAAGCAATCGGCTGGCCGGACGGCGCCAAGCCTACCGCGGCCCAGGGCCTGCAAGTGGGCGCCTTCGCCGAAGGGCTGGACCATCCGCGCTGGCTCTATGTGTTGCCCAATGGCGATGTGCTGGTGGCCGAAACCAACGCCCCGCCCAAACCAGACGATAGCAAGGGCATTCGTGGCTGGGTGATGAAAAAGGTCATGGGCCGCGCCGGTGCCGGCGTGCCCAGCCCTAATCGCATCACGCTTTTGCGCGACGCCAATCACGACGGCATCGCCGAAACCCGTACGGTGTTCCTGGAAAATCTCAATTCACCGTTCGGCATGACTTTGGTGGGCAATGACCTGTATGTGGCCGACACCGACCGACTGATCCGCTTCCCCTACAAGGACGGTGACACGCAGATCAAGGCGCAACCGACCAAGGTCGTCGACTTGCCGGGCGGCACACTCAACCATCACTGGACCAAAAACGTGATCGCCAGCCAGGATGGCAGCAAGCTGTATGTCACCACCGGCTCGAACAGCAACGTCGCGGAAAACGGCATGGAGGCCGAAGAAGGCCGCGCCGCCATCTGGGAAGTGGACCGTGCCAGCGGCAATCACCGTATTTTTGCCTCGGGTCTGCGCAACCCCAACGGGCTGGCCTGGGAACCCAGCAGCGGCGCCCTGTGGACAGCAGTGAACGAGCGGGATGAGATCGGCAGCGATCTGGTGCCGGACTACATCACTTCGGTCAAGGACGGCGCGTTCTATGGCTGGCCCTACAGCTACTACGGGCAGCACGTCGATGTCCGGGTCGAACCGCAGAACCCGGCCCTGGTGGCCAAGGCCATCGCCCCGGACTACGCCGTCGGCCCTCACACCGCCTCGCTGGGCCTGACCTTCGCCGAAGGCAGTCGCTTGCCCGCGCCGTTTACCGAAGGAGCTTTCGTCGGGCAGCACGGTTCCTGGAACCGCAAGCCCCACAGCGGTTATAAGGTGATTTTTGTACCGTTCACTGGCGGCAAGCCAGTGGGACAACCCGTGGATGTACTCACCGGTTTCCTGAACACCGACGAAAAAGCCCTGGGCCGGCCGGTGGGCGTGGTGATCGATAAACAGGGGGGGTTGTTGGTGGCCGATGATGTGGGGAACAAGATTTGGCGGGTGTCGGCTAAATAACCCGCCACCCAAGACTTGTGAAGGAACTCTGTTTGGTCTGGGGACATGGTGAACACCTGTGGCGAGGGAGCTTGCTCCCGCTGGGCTGCGAAGCAGCCCCCAGCTTCTGGCGGTTGCTGCGCAACCCAGCGGGAGCAAGCTCCCTCGCCACAAAAGCTTTCTAGCACTGCAAAAGTCGAAGGGTCAGGGATTACGCGCCAGATGCTCCGGCTGCAGCACCCGCTTGGCGCCCAGGTAAGCCTTCTGCCAATAGGCCTTGGACAGGCTATCGAGCTTGACCGTGCCACCGGTGGCCGGTGCATGGACGAAACGGCCCTCGCCTACATAGATCCCGGCATGGCTGACTTGGGAGCCGCCGTTGGTGGCGAAGAAAATCAAGTCACCGGACTGCAAGGCTTCCTTACCGACATCCGGGGCGCGCATGCCGATCATTTCCCGCGTGGAACGCGGCAGGGAAATGCCCGCCGCATCGCGGTAGACATAGCCAATCAGGCCGCTGCAATCGAAACCCGAATCCGGCGTGTTACCCCCCCAGCGATACGGCGTCCCCACCAGGCCCAGCGCCCGAAAAAGCACATCTTCGGCGGCCGGGGAAAAGGCTTGCGAGGGGGCGAAGACCACTGGAGCCCGCACGGGTGCTGGCGGCGGAGTGCGGCTGGCGCAGGCGCTGAGCAGCGCGGCAAGGAACATGAGAGCGAGGCGGGCCGACGTCGACATATGCAGAACAATCCTGATCTGGATGCGGCTTTTCTGCCGTGGGCATGAAAACAAATCCGCCTGCGTAATACGCAGGCGGATTGCCATCAATCAATGATCAAGGATTCTAGCGGCTATGCAGCAAACTTCAAGTAAGACTTTAAGTTTGCCTTACAAACTGTGTGCTTACTTGCGGGCAGTGACCACAGTCGGGGCCATGGCGAGGGCGCGCTTGGCTTCGATGAAAGTCTTGTTCCAGTAGCTGTCGCCCAGGCTATCGATTCGCACGCCACCGCTGCGGCGGCTGCTGGAATGGATGAACTGGTTGTCACCCAGGTAGATACCGGCGTGACTGACACGACCGCGACGACCGTTGGTGCTGAAGAACAGCAGGTCACCGGGTTCCAGTTGGTTGCGCGCAACCAGCGGAGCGTTCACGTTGATCATTTCCCGCGTGGAACGCGGCAGGTTCATGCCGGCCTCTTCGCGGAACAGATAGCCGATGAAACCGCTGCAATCGAAGCCGGCTTCAGAGGTACCGCCAAAACGGTACCGGGTACCGATCAACGACATGCCACGCTCCAGAATGCTGTCGGCCAACACTGGAAGCTGATAAGGCTTGCTGCCGGCGAAAGCTGCCAGCTCTTTGTCGGAGGCCATTTCTTCCTGGAACGCAACGGAGGAAGACTGGGCGGTAACGGAGTTCCTGACCTGTGGTTGTGGCGCTTGCTGGGACACTGGAGAGTGGGCAGCGCAACCGAACAACAGGGTAACGAGTGCGAGAGGCACGAGGGGTGCGAAGCGATTTAGCATGGGCACGACCGTGGCTGAAGTAGTAAAGATGGCGAGACTATGCCTTCTATCATCCTCATTTGCAAATTCAATCGATGCAAATGTGACTTCTCGGTTTCGCCTTTACATCTAAGCGCTTAAGCCCGATTTGAACGGCTTGCAGCCCTGCAGCCCAGCAAAACCGCGGGCTTCACCGCGTCCAGAAGAGGCTTTGAGCCATCATCGCGGGACAGTTTTACCAGCCCAAAGTTTCTTTCAAAAAAGGAATAGTCAGCTTGCGCTGGGCTTGAAGGGAGGCTTGGTCGAGGCGCTCGAGCAATTCGAACAGCGCGCTCATGCTGCGGGTGCCACGGGTGAGGATGAAATGCCCGACTTCATCGGTCAGGTGCAGGCCACGTCGGGAAGCACGCAGCTGTAGGGCACGGAGTTTGTCTTCGTCGGAAAGTGGACGCATCTGGAAAATCAGCGCCAGGGTGAGACGGGACTTGAGGTCCGCCAGCTTCACCGGCAACTCTCGCGGCGACGTCGATGCGGCGATCAGCAACCGCCGACCGCTGTCGCGCAACCGATTGAACAGATGGAACAGCGCTTCTTCCCAATCGGACTTGCCGGCCACCGCCTGGAGATCGTCCAGGCAGACCAGCTCGTACTGTTCAAGGTTGTCGAGGATTTCAACACCGCGATCCAGCAATTCAGCCAGCGGCAGATACACGGCCGGTTCGCCCAACTGCTCGAACCGCAGGCAAGCCGCCTGCAACAGGTGCGTGCGCCCTACCCCGTCCTTGCCCCACAGATAAATCAGGCTTTCGGTCCAGCCGGCGTCGGCTTCGCAGAGCCGCTCGACATAGCCGAGTGCAGCGGCATTAGCGCCTGGATAGTAATTGATAAAGGTAGCGTCATCACGCAGACGCACACCTAGGGGCAGCTGAATCGGTTTCATGCTGACTGAACAGTTCCCAAGGAACCGTTAGTGGCCTCTGTGTAAAGTGCGCAAAGTTTATACCCGTGGCGCGGGCCGCACAATGCGCCGGACCACGAGCAAAATCAAAGGTTTGCAGCGGCAAGGGTATGGAGCGTCAGTTTCCCTGACGCCCAGCCCCATCAGCCGCCCTATAGGTCGGGGTCTTCGGCGCCGCTATAAATGTCCGAATCCTTGTACAGATCGTGCATATGGCGCACCAGCACCATGATCACTGCCGCCACCGGCAGCGCGAGCAGGATCCCAGTGAAACCGAACAACTCGCCGCCGGCCAGGATCGCAAAGATCACCGCCACCGGATGCAGGCCAATCCGGTCGCCCACCAGCAGCGGCGTCAACACCATGCCCTCCAGGGCCTGACCGACCATGAACACCGCCACGATGCCAACCATTGGGTACAAGTCGCCGCCGAACTGGAACAACCCGGCGACCAACGCCGCACCGATACCAATCACAAACCCCATGTACGGCACGATGGCCGCCAGGCCGGCGATCAGGCCGATCAACAGCCCCAACTCCAGCCCCACCAGCATCAAGCCGGCCGCGTAGATGAAACCCAGCGCCACCATCACCAGCAACTGCCCGCGCACGAACGCCCCCAGCACTTCGTGGCATTCGCCGGTCAGGGTCATGATGCGTTCTTCGCGGTGACGCGGCAGCAGGCTGCGGATCTTGGCCATCATCAAGTCCCAATCCCGCAGCAGATAAAAGGCCACCACCGGAATCAGCACCAGGTTCGCCAGCCAACCGATCAACGCCAGGCCCGAGGCTGTGGCCTGGCTCAACACCACGCCAACGATGTCGGTGGTCTGGCCCATGTGCTCGCTGATGGCCGCCTTGACCTTGTCGAACTTCCAGAAACCGTCCGCCAACCCCAGCTTCGACTGCACCCACGGCACCGCGCTGTGCTGCAACCAATCGAGCATCTGCGGCGCCAACTCGTACAGGCGCACCAGTTGCTTGGCAAGCATCGGTATCAGCACCAGCAACAGGGCGCTCACAATCAGCGTGAACAGCGCAAATACCGCCACCACGCCCCAGGTTCGCGACAGGCCGAGTTTTTCCAGGCGATCCACCACCGGATCGAACAGATAGGCCAACAGCAGCGCAACCAGGAACGGCGTGAGGATCGGATGCAGCAAATAGATAAGCGCAATCAGCAGGGCGACCCCACCCAACCAGAACCAACGCCGCGTATCGCCCATGAACCACTCCCTAGCTATATAAAGAAAGAAAACCTACCAACGGAACCGCAGATTGGCTGCCGGCGCAGGCGTTGGCGCGGTGACCGGAACCGAACCGTCGGCGGCTGGCTGAGGCACAGGCTCTGGCGCGACAGGCTCACCGGCAGGCACTTCCTGCAACTTCGCCAGGGCCAGTTGCGCTTTCAGTTGCTCGGCGCTGCCGTTGACCCGATAGACGATCCGGTCGCCTTCAACCCGCTGCAACTGCCCACCAAACGGCTCGAGCAAACGCCCAAGGGCCGCATAACGCTCCAGGTTCATGCCCTGCACTTCCAGCAATTGTTCGGTGGCCACGCCCGGCTTGGCGACGAAGCGCGGCGCCAGCCGTTGACTCACCGCCAACATCACCGCATCGGCCAGGGCGGCAGGATCGGCGCCTTGGGCGGTGCCCTGCTCGCGCTGGTCGCCCAACCACAGGCGCCAGGTCCCATGCCACTGCCCGCCCTCCTCCTTGGCATGAACCGCCAGCAAGGCGTCCGTCGCGTATCGCTCCGAGGCTTCACGCAAGGGCGCCGGGTCGTTGCCTTCCAGATTCGGCGCGGTGGCGACGATCTGCTCGCTCAAGTCCGCCAGCGGCAGGTGCAGCGGCAAACCCCGGTGCTGGGCGGCACGCCGCAGTGGCGCGGCGCTGGCCTGACCATCGCCCACCAGACTGGAGCCCTCGGTCGAGTCGTTCAGCCACCACCCCAGGATCGATGGCCGATTCGCGCCCCACAGCGACAACCCCGCCGAACGCAAGGCCCGGTCGGAGCTCGCCGGATCGAAGTCCACCTTGAGGCTTTCTGGAGGGCCGGCGTCATAGCCATATTGAAGAATGATCTGTTGCGGATCCTTGCGGATCGCCGCCAGGCCCGGATTTTGGGCGGCCTTGGCGTCGCCGGTCAGGCGCAGCACCAACGTGTCCAGCGCGCGCAGAGTTGCCTGGTTGCGCTCTTCCGGGGTTTGGTTGCTGACCGGCTCGAGTACTTGAAACAGGCCATTGAGGGTTTCGGCATGGCTCGCCAGGCTGATCAGCGACAGGCAGCCCACAGACAAGAATTTGAACAAACGCATGGAAGATTCCCGGACATAACGGCTGGAACAGGCCGTGTGAAGAAGATTGAGCATGGCTGTGACCACAGCACCCGGCAAAACATTCACACGCCCGATGGAAGTTTCGCCCTGTCATCACCATAACCGGTTACCGCTACACCTTATACAGACGCGCTACGCAGTACCAATATAAGAAATATCGGTTTTTTTCCGTGGATATGTCCCTGCCCGTCGGCGCGAGGATGGCCGCTGCCCCTCAAGCCTGATAAAATCGCGCGCCTTCGCAGACCGGCAATGGCTGGGCTCCCGGAATAATTCGTACAACGGTTATTCAATGGCCCCGGCGCCGGTCGTTACCCAGAAATCCCCCCTAAAGGCCTGGATCATGAGCAAGCAACCCTCCCTGAGCTACAAGGACGCCGGTGTAGACATCGACGCCGGTGAAGCATTGGTCGAACGCATCAAGAGCGTCGCCAAGCGCACTGCGCGTCCGGAAGTCATGGGCGGCCTGGGCGGTTTCGGCGCCCTCTGCGAGATCCCGGCCGGCTACAAGCAACCCGTGCTGGTCTCGGGCACCGACGGCGTCGGCACCAAGCTGCGCCTGGCACTGAACCTGAACAAGCACGACAGCATCGGCATCGACCTGGTGGCCATGTGCGTGAACGACCTGGTGGTCTGCGGTGCCGAGCCGCTGTTCTTCCTCGACTACTACGCCACCGGCAAACTGAACGTCGACACCGCCGCCCAGGTCGTGACCGGCATCGGCGCCGGCTGTGAATTGGCCGGCTGCTCGTTGGTCGGCGGTGAAACCGCTGAAATGCCGGGCATGTACGAAGGCGAAGACTACGACCTGGCTGGTTTCTGCGTCGGCGTGGTAGAAAAAGCCGAGATCATCGACGGGTCGAAAGTCGCCGCCGGCGATGCCCTGCTCGCCCTGCCGTCCTCCGGCCCGCACTCCAACGGCTACTCGCTGATCCGCAAGATCATCGAAGTCTCCGGTGCCGACATCGAAAACACCCAGCTCGACGGCAAGCCACTGGCCGACCTGCTGATGGCCCCGACCCGCATCTACGTCAAGCCGCTGCTCAAGCTGATCAAGGACACCGGCGCCGTCAAGGCCATGGCCCACATCACGGGCGGCGGTCTGCTGGACAACATCCCCCGCGTACTGCCAAAAGGCGCCCAAGCCGTGGTCGACGTGGCGAGTTGGACCCGTCCAGCGGTGTTCGACTGGCTGCAAGAGAAAGGCAACGTCAATGAAACCGAAATGCACCGCGTGCTGAACTGCGGCGTGGGCATGGTGATTTGCGTAGCCCAGGAGCACGTCGAGACCGCCCTGAACGTATTGCGTGAAGCCGGCGAGCAGCCTTGGGTCATCGGCCAGATCGCCACCGCCGCCGAAGGTGCTGCCCAGGTCGAGCTGAAAAACCTTAAGGCGCACTGATGTCCGCAACCTGTGACGTGGTGGTGCTGCTGTCCGGCACCGGCAGTAACTTGCAGGCGTTGATCGACAGTACGCGGACCGGCGACAGCCCGGTCCGTATCCGCGCGGTGATTTCCAACCGCGCCGATGCCTACGGCCTGCAACGTGCCCGGGAGGCGGGTATCGACACCCGCGTCCTGGATCACAAGGCGTTCGAGGGCCGCGAAGCCTTCGATGCCGCGCTGATGGAACAGATCGATACCTTCAACCCACAACTGGTGGTACTGGCCGGCTTCATGCGCATCCTCAGCGCCGGCTTCGTGCGTCACTATCAGGGTCGCCTGTTCAATATCCATCCCTCGCTGCTGCCCAAATACAAAGGGTTACACACTCACCAGCGGGCCCTGGAGGCCGGAGACACGGAGCACGGCTGCTCGGTACACTTTGTCACCGAGGAACTCGATGGCGGACCACTGGTCGTACAGGCAGTAATACCGGTAGAGTTGCACGACACGCCGCACAGCCTGGCGCAACGGGTTCACGCCCGCGAGCACCAGATCTACCCGATGGCCGTGCGTTGGTTTGCCGAAGGACGGCTGACCCTCGACGATCGCGGTGCCTCACTGGACGGCCAGTTACTCGCCGCCAGCGGCCATTTGATTCGATACTAGGAGATTTTATGCGTCGCGCCCTGCTCTTCGCTTGCGCTCTGCTTGCCTTGCCCTTGGCACAGGCTTCGGAACTTCAACCGTTCTCCGCCAGCTACACCGCCGACTGGAAACAGTTGCCCATGAGCGGCACCGCCGAGCGCAGCCTGACCAAGGAAGCCAATGGCACCTGGAAGCTGAGCTTCAAGGCTTCGATGATGATCGCCAGCCTGACCGAAGAAAGCACCCTGACCCTGGACAAGGACACTTTGCTGCCACAGTCCTACCATTTCGAACGCGGTGGCCTGGGCAAGGCCAAGAAGGCCGACCTGGACTTCGACTGGAACACCAAGATGGTCACCGGTACCGATCGCGGTGACGCGGTCAAGCTGCCGCTCAACCGTGGCATGGTCGATAAATCCACTTATCAACTGGCCCTGCAGCACGACGTGGCGGCCGGCAAGAAAAGCATGAGCTATCAGGTCGTTGATGATGGCGAAATCGATACCTATGACTTCCGCGTGCTGGGCTCGGAAAAGGTCGACACCAAGGCCGGCCAGATCGAGGCGATCAAGGTCGAGCGCGTGCGCGACCCGACACAAAGCAAACGCATCACCGTGCTCTGGTTCGCCAAGGACTGGGACTACCTGCTGGTGCGCCTGCAACAGGTCGAGACCGACGGCAAGGAGTACAACATCATGCTCCAGGACGGTACGGTCAACGGCAAGGCTGTGAAAGGCAGTTGACCCACGCTGATACCAAGAAGCCCCGCACATGCGGGGCTTTTTTTGCCCGGATTTTCATGAACACCCAAAAGGGCTGTGCCTTCACGGGGCATTGCCGCTGCAACATGAAATCTTCTTCATGAAAAACACCTGCGACCGAATGCCGCGCACCACCTGGCCCGTAGGATTGGTGTGATTTTCATGAAAACTTCTTAACGAACCGGAGCATTTACTTAGCAGGCTATCCAAACCTATAACAAAGGCCTGCACACGCCTTGCTGCAGATAAAGAGATTGGAGAGCTTGCAAGATGACTGTGAAAGTAACTGAACGCGACGACGCTCACATGTCCCACGAAGGCATTGCCGCCGGTATCCGAATCTGGGATGTGCATCAACAGGATTTGCTGGTGGGAATGTTCCATTCGGAGACAGATGCTCATAGCTACAAGGCTGAGCTGGAGCGCGAGGAAAGGCTGCGTTCGCGAGAAATGGCGGAATCCTGAACAAGAGAAAACACCTGTGGGAGCGGGCTTGCTCGCGATAGCGGTTTATCAGCGACAAACATAGCGACTGACACACTGCTATCGCGAGCAAGCTCGCTCCCACAGGCTTTGTGTTTCAGCTCAACGGCATTGCGCCGTTCTTACCACATCAAATCATCCGGAATCTGATACGCCGCGTACGGATCATCAGCATCCACTTCTTCAGTCTGGGTGTTGAGCTGGACGATGCGCTGGGGATCGCGCTCCTGGATTTTCAGGGCCGCCTCGCGCGGGATCACTTCGTAACCGCCGGCATGGTGGACGATCGCCAGCGAGCCACTGCTCAGCTTGTTGCGCATCAGGGTGTTGACCGAGATGCGCTTGACCTTTTTGTCGTCGACGAAATTGTAGTAATCCTCAGTGGTCAGCTTCGGCAGGCGCGAGACTTCGATCAATTGCTTGATTTGCGCGGCCCGGGCTTTCTGCTCGACCTTTTCCTGCTGCTGACGGTTGAGTTCCTGGTCGCGCTTGACCTTCTCGGCCATGGCCTCCTGGGCAGCGCGCTGCTGGGAGTCGTCCAGTTCGATCTGGCCTTTGTGGGCCAGGCGCTGCTGCTTCTGTTTCTCTTTGCCGACCTGTTTGGCCTGCTTTTGGTTGACCAGCCCTGCTTTGAGCAACTGGTCGCGAAGGGAAAGGCTCATGGTGCTTACTCACTTAGGCAACGGCCTCAGCCACAGCTGGGCAAATTCTTTTCCTGACGTTTGGCTTCGCCCCACAAGGCGTCCAACTCTTCGAGGGTGCAATCTTCCATGGGACGATGGGTGTCGCGCAATGCCTGTTCGATAAATCGGAAGCGTCGTTCGAATTTCCCGTTGGCGCCACGCAGGGCGGTTTCCGGGTCGACTTTCAGATGCCGGGCCAGGTTTACCACGCTGAACAGCAGGTCGCCGATCTCGTCGCTGATGGCGACCGGATCATTGTCGGCCATGGCTTCGAGGACTTCGTCCAGTTCCTCCCGGACCTTGTCGAGCACCGGCAACGGGCCTGGCCAGTCGAAACCGACCTGCCCCGCACGCTTCTGCAACTTCGCCGAACGGGACAACGCTGGCAAGGCCGCCGGCACATCGTCGAGCAACGATAACTGCTCCGGTGCCGAAGCCTTCTCGGCCCGCTCCTCCGCCTTGATTTGCTCCCAGCGCAGCTTGACCTGCTCTTCGCTCAGGCGCGGTATGTCCATTGGCGCGTAAAGATCACCGGTAGGAAACACATGGGGATGACGGCGGATCAGCTTGCGGGTGATGCTGTCGACCACGCCGGCGAATTCGAAGCGGTTTTCTTCCCGGGCCAGCTGGCTGTAATACACCACTTGGAACAACAGGTCGCCCAACTCGCCCTGCAAATGATCGAAATCACCGCGCTCGATGGCATCGGCCACTTCGTAGGCTTCTTCCAGGGTATGGGGAACGATGGTCGCGTAGGTTTGCTTGATGTCCCACGGACAGCCGTACTGCGGGTCCCGCAGGCGGTTCATGAGGTGGAGCAGGTCTTCGAGGCTATACATTAAATCGTCTCATCACACAAAACCCTGTGGGAGCGGGCTTGCTCGCGAAAGCGGCGTATCAGACAACATTTATGTCGACTGACACATCGTCTTCGCGAGCAAGCCCGCTCCCACAATTAGTTATGGGATCACCCCGGCGTCCGGTTACGCCGGGTCTCGATGATGTTCGGCAACTGGGAAATCCGCCCCAGCAACCGCCCCAGCGCATCCAGCCCCGGAATTTCGATGGTCAGGGACATCAGCGCGGTGTTGTCTTCCTTGTTCGAACGGGTGTTGACTGCCAACACGTTGATCCGCTCGTTCAGCAACACCTGGGACACGTCACGCAGCAGGCCGGAGCGGTCGTAGGCGCGGATGACGATGTCCACCGGGTAGGTGAGCACCGGCACCGGGCCCCAGCTGACCTGGATGATCCGCTCCGGTTCACGACCGGCCAGTTGCAGCACCGAGGCGCAGTCCTGGCGGTGAATGCTCACGCCACGGCCCTGGGTGATGTAGCCGACGATCGCATCCCCGGGCAACGGCTGGCAGCAGCCCGCCATTTGGGTCATCAGGTTGCCCACGCCCTGGATCTGGATGTCGCCGCGCTTGCCTGGCTTGTAGCCGGTGGCCTTGCGCGGGATCAGTTCCAGTTGCTCGTTGCCGCGTTCCGGCTCCACCAGTTGCTGGGCCAGGTTGACCAGTTGCGCCAGGCGCAGATCGCCGGCACCGAGGGCGGCGAACATGTCCTCGGCGGTTTTCATGTTGGCTTTTTCGGCCAGCTTGTCGAAATCCACCTGCGGCAGGCCCAGGCGACTGAGTTCGCGCTCGAGCAAGGTCTTGCCAGCGGCGACGTTCTGGTCGCGGGCCTGCAACTTGAACCAGTGGACGATTTTCGCCCGCGCCCGCGACGTGGTGATGTAGCCCAGGTTCGGGTTCAGCCAGTCGCGGCTCGGCGTGCCGTGCTTGCTGGTGATGATCTCGACCTGTTCACCGGTCTGCAGGCTGTAGTTGAGCGGCACGATCCGCCCGTTGATCTTGGCGCCACGGCAGTTGTGGCCGATCTCGGTGTGGACCCGGTAGGCGAAGTCCAGTGGCGTCGCGCCCTTGGGCAGGTCGATGGCGTGGCCGTCGGGGGTGAAGATGTAGACCCGGTCCGGCTCGATATCGACCCGCAGCTGTTCGGCCAGGCCACCGATGTCGCCCAGTTCCTCGTGCCACTCCAGCACCTGGCGCAACCAGGAGATTTTCTCTTCGTAGTGATTGGAGCCGGACTTGACGTCGGTGCCCTTGTATTTCCAGTGGGCGCAGACCCCCAGCTCGGCTTCCTCGTGCATGGCGTGGGTGCGGATCTGTACTTCCAGCACCTTGCCTTCCGGGCCGATCACTGCGGTGTGCAGCGAGCGATAGCCGTTTTCCTTGGGGTTGGCGATGTAGTCGTCGAACTCCTTGGGAATGTGCCGCCACAAGGTGTGGACGATCCCCAGCGCGGTGTAGCAATCGCGCATTTCCGGAACCAGTACGCGAACGGCGCGAACGTCGTAGATCTGGCTGAACTCCAGGCCCTTGCGCTGCATTTTGCGCCAGATCGAATAGATGTGCTTGGCCCGGCCACTGATGTCGGCTTCCACGCCGGTGGCCTGTAATTCTTCCCGCAGTTGGGTCATCACATCGGTGATGAAGCGCTCGCGATCCAGGCGCCGCTCATGCAACAGCTTGGCGATCTGCTTGTACTGATCGGGCTCCAGGTAGCGGAAGGACAGGTCCTCCAGCTCCCACTTGATGTGACCGATGCCAAGACGGTGGGCCAGGGGGGCATAAATGTCGAACACTTCCCGGGCGACTCGGTTGCGCTTTTCGTCATCGGCGCCTTTCACCGCGCGAATTGCGCAGGTTCGTTCGGCCAGCTTGATCAGCGCGACGCGTACGTCGTCGACCATGGCCACCAGCATCTTGCGCAGGTTTTCCACCTGGCCTTGGGTGCCCAGGACCATGGACTGACGCGGGCTGAGGCTGGCGCTGATGGCGGCCATGCGCAGCACGCCGTCGATCAGCTTGGCGACCACCGTGCCAAAACGCTGGCTGACCACCGGAAGCTGGATCTGGCCTTCGCGCACGCCCCGGTACAGCACCGCCGCCACCAGCGAATCCTGGTCGAGCTTGAGGTCGGCGAGGATTTCGGCGATCTCAAGGCCCGTCTGGAAACTCGAGGTGCCTTCGGACCACAGGTTTTTCGCCGCGTTGTGTTGTTGTTCCGCCTCGCGAGCGAACTCACAGGCTTCCTTCAAGGCTTCGCGATCCAGTGCCGTGTCGACACTGACCGCATGATCGAGCCAAGCCTCGAGGTTGATACTGCCGTCGGTGTTGATCGGCTGGTGTGCTCTCACCTGTACCATCTTTACCTACCTTCCCTACGACGCAGATTCAATGCGTCAACATCGCTGACCTTCGCTGTTCGTGTTTCCGCACAGGGCTGTGACGGGTTGGCACGAACGGGTCAGTCGGACAAGCCATCCTGGCTCGCTTCAAATAACGCCATGGCCTCGACATGTGCCGTTTGAGGAAACATATCGAGAATCCCGGCACGTTTTAACCGGTAGCCCTGCTTGATCAATTCGACCGTGTCCCGCGCCAAAGTTGCGGGGTTGCACGATACATATACCAACCGCCTGGCGCCCAGGGACGCCAGCTTGCGCACCACCTCGAAAGCACCGTCACGGGGTGGGTCCAAGAGTACCGCAGAAAAGCCTTCGCCGATCCATTCGGCACCTGCCAGTGGCTGGGATAAATCGGCCTGAAAAAAGGCAGTGTTATTCAAATTGTTGCTGACGGCATTGGCCGCCGCACGGTCCACCATGGTTTGCACGCCTTCCACGGCCACCACCTGGCGCACATGCCGGGCCAGGGGCAAGGCAAAGTTGCCCAGGCCGCAGAACAGATCCAGTACTCGCTCTTCGGCTTGGGGCGCAAGCCATTGCAGCGCCTGGGCAATCATCGCTTCGTTGACCCCAGCGTTCACCTGGATGAAATCCCCCGGCCGGTAAGCCAGGTCCAGGTCCCAGGTCTCCAGGCGATAACCCAAGGCTTGCCCTGGATCGACCGGTTGCGGCTCGCCTTCACCGTGCAGCCACAACTGGGCCTCGTGGAAAACACAGAAGTCCTTGAGGATCGTCAGGTCGGCGTCCGACAGCGGCGTCATGTGTCGCAGCAGCAGCGCCAGGGACGAGCCCGCGAACAATTCCACGTGCCCCAGGGCCTGGGGTTTGCTCAAGCGTCGAAGCATGTCCGGCAGACGGCTCATGATCGGCTGCAAGGGCTGTACCAGTACCGGACAATCGCCGATGGCAACGATGTCCTGGCTGCCGACGGCGCGCAAACCCACTTCGAGCTTTTTCGCCTTCTGATCCCAGCGCACCGCCACGCGGGCGCGACGTCGATAACCGAACTCAGGCCCGCTCAACGGCGCCGCCCACTCATCGGGTTCAACCCCGGCCACTCGCGACAACTGCTCGGCCAGCATGCGCTGTTTCAGGGCGAGTTGTTCGTCATGGGGCAAATGCTGGACGCTGCAACCGCCGCAACGACCGGCATGGATGCACGGCGCCGCACGCCGCAGTTCACTGGGCTGGAACACACGCTCGGTCCGGGCCTCGACCACTTTGCCATGGGCCCCCAGCACCCGCGCCTCGACCTCTTCGCCAGCCAGGGCGCCGATGACAAACCAGGTGCGCCCGTCAACAAAGGCGATGCCCCGGCCATCGTTGGCCAGGCGCTCGATGGTCAAGCGCTGCTTTTTACCGGTGGGCACTTGCGGGGCCCGGCTTCCGCCGCTGGGCTGGAAGCGCAGGCCTCTCTCTTGCTTGGCCATCAGTTGGGCGCGTCGAAAATGCCGGTCGACAGGTAACGGTCGCCACGGTCGCAGATGATCGCGACGATCACCGCGTTTTCAACTTCCTTCGACAGGCGCAGCATCCCCGCCACGGCACCGCCCGAAGACACGCCGCAGAAGATGCCCTCTTCGCGAGCCAGGCGACGGGTGATGTCCTCGGCTTCGCTCTGGGCCATGTCGATGATGCGGTCCACGCGCTCGGCCTGGTAGATCTTCGGCAGATACTCTTCGGGCCAGCGACGGATGCCAGGAATGGCCGAGCCTTCCATCGGTTGCAAGCCGATGATCTGCACGTTCGGGTTCTGTTCTTTCAGATAGCGCGAGGTGCCCATGATGGTACCGGTGGTGCCCATCGAGCTGACGAAATGGGTGATCGTGCCGTCGGTCTGGCGCCAGATCTCGGGGCCGGTGGTGGTGTAGTGGGCCTCTGGATTGTCGCCGTTGGCGAACTGGTCCAGCACCTTGCCACGCCCTTCGGCCTGCATGCGCTCGGCCAGGTCCCGGGCGCCTTCCATGCCCTGCTCCTGGGTCACCAGGATCAACTCGGCGCCATAGGCGGTCATGGCCGCCTTGCGTTCGGCGCTGGAGTTGTCGGGCATGATCAGGATCATCTTGTAGCCCTTGATCGCCGCCGCCATCGCCAAGGCAATACCGGTGTTGCCGGACGTCGCCTCGATCAGCGTATCGCCAGGCTGGATCTGCCCGCGCAACTCGCCACGGGTGATCATCGACAGCGCCGGCCGATCCTTGACCGAACCCGCCGGGTTATTCCCTTCGAGCTTGAGCAAAAGCGTATTGCTGGTGACGCCGGGCAGGCGTTGCAAACGGACCAGCGGAGTGTTGCCGACGCAATCGGCGATGGTGGGGTACTGCAAAGTCATGGCGTATTCGCAATCCGGACTGCGGGGGCGCCTATCATACCGGCAAACCTGGCGCGGCCATATCACGCAAAGTGTGGTGGTTATGGCTTATGGGAATAAGCGGGGCGAAAGCCGAGGACGCTGCTCTATGGGTAGCTTGTCTCCCCGCCACCACACAGTCCTTTTCCTACAGATTTGAAAGCTCAAATCGTGAATGCATATCTGTTGTAAGCACCGTCTGTAAGCACTCTTCCTGCCTGCTTGTGGGTTCGTTCCTTTATAGCAATGACCAAGCAGTCAAAGATATCTGGCTTTGCACCGTGTTCTTTACTGTTGTATGGCTAAACGTATTAGTAGGTGTTGAGCAATAACGATGGCCGACGCAACACCAAAAGATCCACAGCCCAGCGCCCGGCGGACTTGTGGGCAACGCTTGCGCAACCTATTGGAAGAGTACGGCATCTCTCACTCGGCCTTTGCCGACGTGCTAGGTGTCAGCCCTCAATGCATAACTAACTGGAGCTCGCGGGGTATCCCTCGGCTGTGGGTGGAGCCATTGGCACGTTTGCTGAGTGTCAGTGAGGAGTGGCTGACGACTGGGGAGGGTAAGCGGACACGTGACCTACATCGGGAGGTAGAACAGGATCAAACAGGTCTGAGGGGTTGAGACCGGAGCACCCCCCGATAAAAGCACCCTCCTCAACTTCCTCGCCTGATTGAAAAGCGCGAATTGGTTACCGGCATTCTGGCTGTAATCAATGGCTAGCTGGGCGCCCGGGCCTGTCGCTGCGCCAAGGCTTTATCGTTGGCTTCCTCCATATTCGCTCCATCTAACTGTCATATCTGCCACTTTCTGTAGTACTTATTACCCATCAGAGGAAGTTCTTTCCTCGCACCACATAAAAATCTGTAGGAACACGATTTTTTATCGGATCTTTCCTGCGATTCATCGAGACATTCATGAACTAGCGAATTATCAGACATACCGATAATATTATTACCAAGCAATTCAGCACTCAATCTTAACCAAGGAACAGCCAATTGAAGAAAAACAATGAAGACCTAACAAAGCGAGAACATGAAGTCCTGCAATTACTTCTGCTAGGTGAAACAAACAAAAAAATAGCTTTAGTGCTCGGCATTAGCGATTTCACCGTGCGAGAATACGTTTCCTCAATTTTAAGAAAGAAAGGGGTAAACTCCAGAGGAAAATTATTCTCGGAGAAACTCAATAAATATTAAAATCCGTAGCTAATTTAAAAGTCTTAACCGCCCGCCCCTCCAGACAAATTATCAGTCGCGGGACCACCTGAATTAGAAACACAAAAACAACCGGATATATAAACATAAACATCATATTATCTGAAATCGTATAATCAAACGCAGACCTACATACCGCAACCAGCCCCCTTAAAGCAAGCCCCGTCATCCCGCCCATTAAAACCCATAACAGAATAGACATACCAACTCCATTGAAAACCGATAAGACAAGCGCTATAAACGTGCCTAGAACAACAGACATATCATATACATAGCACCACCGACAAAACAACTAAAAATATACAAAAGTCAAAGAAATCCAACACAATCAACTTTTTTAAATTACGAGACTGCAATCCGGTTATTCCTTCACCAATAACGGCCCTTAGATAGAGTTGTACGATAACAACAAAATTACGTGATTTGTACCCTACACATGTAGGGATGACCTCGACGAACATCCATGTAAAGCTTCAACGCTGTAGTGGCGTTAGCTAGGCAACCTAGACCGCTCTTGCGAACTCAAGGGAAACCTAGAGGGAAGTGCCGACAATTATATTGTGATTCATAATAATGGATGAAATGGAGAGCAAGTGTAATGACAGAAGCACGGCTGTCTGATCTGCAGGAGATTTTCGTACCGTTTGAAGTCGAAAAAATTGATGGATGCAGTGTTATTTATTTTAATAAAGCACTAGCCGAAGGAAAAACCGCGACAGACATCCTCAACTCTTACAGCTATATTGTGAGGTCTAAGTCATCAGATCCATGCAACCAGGGTTCAGTGAAGACGTTCATGGCCGAGCGATATGGTGGTGACGGTATACTTGGCAATGGCGGCGGAGGACGTTGCGGTTTCGACGGAACATGGCAGCTTAAGGGGCTCGGCCCCAACCAGCTAGTTGGAAAGAATGTCGACGCAGGTCATAGTGATGGCAACTTAAGCTTGGACACAGCTATTTATGAGTCTATTTGGTCTGAAATAATAAATGTGGCGCTCCCTTATGGAGCCATTAGAACTGTAGCTATTTTAGATACTGGACGCTCATACGAAGCGCAGGGAATTTCAACCCCCCGCGGGCTATTAATTCGCCAGCCTGTCGTGCGTCCAGCTCACTTTATTAGGGCGACTTTCTTTAAAGAAAATCAGCAAAATGGGCTAAGCGAAGACGCTAAACGGGTTAAAACTGCAATCGCTAAACTTGAAGAGTTTCTTCCAAGCGCAATGCCCGCATCACCATCTGACAGAGCGAATAAATGCTTGAAATCTGGATTTTTCGAGCTTGCTTCCCGATTTGCAGAGCAATTCGCCGCGGCCAAAGCGAAGCGTATTATCCATTACAATGTAAGTGCGTCTAATTTATCTATTGATGGGGCTTGGCTAGATCTGAGCGGGACTCGTCTATTCACCCACTTGATTGCGCCCGACCAAATTGATATCGAGAGATTTAATACCGAGTATTTCCCAGCTATAGATTGCATAAAGAGCTTATGCTATTACCTCAATAAGTACTCGGTAGTCACCCCCCAGGCATCCACACATCTTATGGAGGTAACAGTCAATCGATTCATACAGACATATCAGAGAAAGCTCAATTTGTATCAAGCGGCACAAGCCGGATTTCCTTTATGGGTATTGCGATTACTAGAAGATAGTCCAGAATTAAATAATTTCTCCAAAAACCTGCAGAAAATTTTTGCCTTAAACGATTTCACGGTTAGCGCCGTGAATTTGAATGGAGGGTGGAGCGGGTATGTACGCTGGACGGCACGGCTATTTACTGACTTACTTTTAAATACAGCTGATGCTTCGGCCGCAAACTTATTTTGGTTAAAAACAAACGCCTTGACCAAAGAACAACTGCTCACAAGCTTTAAACAATTATTTTATCGAGCATCCGTAATCTCCGAAGAACATAGCATCAGCCAGATGCACCTCTGCCACTGCATGCTAATAAATATAACGCGACTAAACCGCAGCGACAACATCCTACACAACCTTGAATCAAGGATAAAACTTATTACAAAAGATCCATCAGCAGATAAAAGAACCGCTTACCAGAAGCTTTCAGATGAAGCCATTTTTGCCGCAAACATGAGCCTCGGCAATGAAGAACAAAAGCATATTCTATTCTGGTTGAGCAGTACACTATCCATCTGGTTTGACCCCGTAACTGGAATGTTTAAACTGCATAACACTAGCGGCACTTCATTGTCGTTCGACACACTTATCAATCTAAGCGAACACAGGATGGACATACAGAACGCGCTTAGCTTTTACAGCGAAATTAGGAACCATCTAGCGAAAAAAACTCAGTTTAAGGGTATTGAGGCACTCTATCTAAATTAAGGCAATAAATCGAAGAGCTAATATTCTCGCCCCAAACGACTCACAACAATCATCCACCTCGCTGAGCACTAAATCACCTATTAGTGATACAAACAAAACGGCTCTACACTTGCGTCAAGAAAGTGCGATGCAATTGAAATAGAGCATACAAACCCTAACATTTGTTAACTGCCACAGGACTAAAATATGAAAACCTCATCCGGCCTATACACCTACTGCCGAAGTAATTACTCATCAAACAGGGCAAAACTCATTGGTTTTGCCTGTATGATAATTTGCACGAGCAATAACTATTCGTTATTTGAAATCATGACTTTGCGGCTCTGGATAGCTCCGGCCATAGACCACAAACAGATTTTATTTTTTTTCGATAGAAATGACTCCCCCATTGGATATGTAACTTGGGCTCACTTAGCTCCAGACAGCGAGACCAGGCTCCTGAGAGATCCAAACTTTTTACTTCATGCATCCGAATGGAATGAAGGAGGTAAAACCTGGATTATTGACTTTTGCTTTCCTTTAGGGCGCACCGCAGAAGCTATCAAACCTCTAAAAATGCATTTCCAATCACTTGGAATAGATAGGGTGTTTTGGGCGCGTCGGAATAGCGAGAACTTAATCAGAAGGGTAGGAAGCAGTGCCATCCCCATCAGGAAACAGATAACGAATTCGATAAATTTTGCAGATATTAATTCATAAGCGAAAGCTATTGATCGCCATCTACTCCATACTGCCAAATTTTGAAAAAGGCGAACCTCCAACTCATGTAGACTCAGTGCATACATGTGACAATTTTAACAGTTTGTCGTAGGGCCCCGTAAAAACTGTCGCCCCTCTTTGCGGAGTATATGTTATAGCTTCTGACTTGCAATAAAAAAAGAAACTGAAGAGCTTCTTTGATAAAAATACATTAACTTTTTTCTCCGAATAACCGATGGATAGCATCGCCATGTACAATATTTCTTGCTTCACCTCAGAACTTATTCTAAGCTCAGAAAGCGCTCCATCATAATACATTTTTTTGGTGGTAATCGCCAAATACCCAATCAGTCCGCTCAGCACCTCCCAACCAAAAAATCCGTTCGCCAGGGATATTCTATTAATAAAAACAAATACCAGCATCATCAGCGCAGAAGCCATTAGAGTTTTTTCAACCAAAGCAAAAACCTTTAAAAGATCAGTCGACAACTGCTCTTTAATCTGCAACCTATTTAATTTTATTTCGGTCATACCTCAACCTCTTGCGCTCTATTAGTTTCAATCTACTAGACATGCTCGCAACTTCACATCTAGTAGACAATCTAGTAGTTAACTACCCATACCTCCGGGCCCTTGGGGAAAAAAAGAAGTCCCATGAAAAGCACTTGGATCCCAAGAGTTAGCTGCGTTCCTCACAGCATTGTAAGCCGCGCCCCCTACCAAGGCTCCCAGCCCACTCCCAACGGCCGCGCCTGGCGTGGCAAGTCCTACTCGTCCCCCTATCGCTGCGCCCGCTGCTGCGCCCAAAGTGGCTCCTGCATTTCCGAAAAACGTGAAACCCGAGTCACCTGAACCGGCCCCGGACACTAATGACATTTCAATACATGATAACTTTCTCATGACAATTTTTTCCTTTCTCTAACTAAGTAGCATAGCGATTACCTTCTTACTTTATCCACATTAATACAAATGTGACAAAGTGCAGTTCACGATAGCGACCAAATTCGATGATTTGTACCCTACACATGTAGGGATGACCCAAACAGGCATCCATGGGATCTTCCCTGCCTCGCCGCGATGCGGCATGGCTTCCCAAGGGGCTCCGGAATGCAATTATTGTCAGCAAGGAATGCTCACATTGACCCAAGACACGTCACTATTCAGAACAGAGGCTCTAGAAGCCCAACAGGTGCAATGGTTAGGCAGCATCGTGCTGATTCGCCCCGTCTCATTCACCTTCCTCACAGCCTTCGCCACACTCCTTGCATCAATCGTAATTATTTTTTTCATATGGGGAAGCTATACCAAGCGAAGCACCATAGCTGGGCAGTTACTGCCCTCCTCGGGACAGATTAAAGTTTATGCACCACAGCAAGGACGGGTGCTCGAAAGCTTTATCCATGAGGGGCAATACGTTAAGGCGGGCACGCACTTGCTCACATTATCCAGTGAGCACTATGGCGAAAATTCCGATCCGATTCAGGAAAGCATCAGTAACAACCTCAAGGAAAGGAAACTGTCCTTGATTGATGAGCTCAAAAAAATAAAATCTCTGCAGGCTGATGAAAGAAAAAGCCTCACCAGCCACTTAAGCAGCCTAGAGAATGAGTTGGATATTCTAGCCGGACAAATTTCCAGTCAAATACAGCTGGTCGCCTTGGCTTTAAATGCCACCAGTCGCTATTCGGGATTAATGGAAAAGGGATATATAGCTATGGATCAGCTACAGCAGCGCCAAGCAGAGCTACTCAATCATCGACAGAAACTAAATACTCTTGAACGTGACCGCTCCGCGCTGCGACAACAGATAACCGAGCGGCGCAACGCGCTTTCTGGCTTATCCTCTCGACATGAAAATCAACTCGCCATCGTGCATAGAACGCTATCAGAAATTGATCGAGAGCTCATTGAGAGTGAGGCGCGGCGAATATTAGTTATCAAGGCTCCCCAAGAAGGTGTCGTGACTGCAATTTTTGCGGAGCCCGGACAGACCGCAGGCACCGCTAGGCCGCTTTTAAGCATCGTCCCAAACAACTCGCAATTGCAGGCCGAACTTTATTCCCCAAGCAAATCTATCGGTTTCATCCGGGCCGGCGATGAAGTACGTATTCGCTATCAAACCTATCCCTATCAAAAATTCGGGCAGCACAACGGTACAGTTAAATCCATCTCCAAGGCCTCGGTTTCTGCCGGGGAGCTTGCAAACGCGGTCGGAGAAATACCCGGCATTGGCCTAGACGGCGAACGCTATTACCGGATACGCGTCGGCCTGGACCAACAGCATGTTCTGGCGTATGGCGAACAACGGCCATTGCAAACGGGCATGTTACTTGAAGCGGACATAATGCAAGAGACTCGTCATCTTTATGAATGGGTACTTGAGCCTCTTTATAGCTTGACGGGAAAGTTTTAGGAGCAATGCCGTTGAATTATACGAATGCAGTTTCACTCCACTGGAGGCGCCGGCTTCCGCTATTGCTGCAAACCGAAGCCACTGAATGCGGCCTGGCCTGTTTAGGAATGATTCTTGGCTATCATGGACATAACTCAAGCCTGCATGAACTCCGAAATAGATTCCAAACCTCATTAAAAGGCATGACATTAAAGCAGATAATTCAAATAGCGCACCGATTGAAGCTAGGAACACGCGCCATCAGGCTCGACATAACAGACCTTCTGCAACTTAAACTACCGTGCATTCTACACTGGAATTTCAATCACTTTGTAGTTCTGAAGTCCGTACATAAAAGCCACCTTGTGCTACATGACCCAGCCAGAGGTATTCTACATATATCACTTACCGACAGCAGCGATTCTTTTACCGGAATAGCGCTGGAATTATGGCCAGAATTTGATTTTGAAGAGAAGAAAAAAAAGCCAAGCATCAGACTTTACAAGATGCTCGGAAAAACGACAGGGCTGTTTCAATCGCTATTGCAAGTACTTCTACTGGCGTTCGCACTGGAAATATTTTCTCTCGTCAGCCCATTTCTTCTCCAGTGGACAATTGATAATGTTCTTATCAGTGAAGATAACGAATTACTGAAAACACTTGTATTAGGCTTTGGGTTATTAATGCTTATGCAACAGGGGGTAGCGGCCATTCGTGCATGGGTGTTGATCTACATGAACACAATGATTAGCGTGCAATGGCGAGCCAATGTATTCACTCATTTATTGAGATTGCCCATTCACTTTTTTGAAAAACGACATCTGGCGGATGTTGTATCGCGTTTTGGTGCAGTTAACCAAATCCAACAGACACTTACCGCCGCATTTTTCTCCGGCGTTCTTGATGGCCTGATGAGTGTTGCTACATTAGCACTGATGTTCATGTACAGTCCTACTCTAGCTTCTATTTCCCTCATCACCATGGCACTTTATATATTAGCTCGCTGCATCTGGTACGCCCCTTTCCGCAGGGCAACGGAAGAACAGATAATCCACGCTGCGCGTCAGGAGAGCCACTTTCTGGAAACCGTCAGGGGTGTTCGGGCGATCAAACTATTCCGGCGACCCGATGAACGACGTTCCACTTGGTTAGGCCTATTGATTGAGCAAATCAACGCGGATATTCGAACCCAAAAAATGCAACTTCTTTATACACAACTTAACGGTTTACTTTTCGGCATTGAAAATCTGCTTGCGGTGTGGTTTGGCGCCGGCATGGTGATGAGTGGACATTTCAGTGTGGGTATATTAATGGCCTTCACCGCCTATAAGGCACAATTCGTCAGTAGAGTGTCGAACCTGGTAGACCATGTTTTTGAATTGCATATGCTCCAACTCCATGGTGAGCGCTTGGCCGACATTGTTCTTCACCCGCCGGAAAATATCCACGGGGAAATTAATTTAGCCATACCCCCCACACACAGTGCAAATATTGAAATAAGAGACTTGATGTACCGCTACTCCGACCAAGAGCCTTATATCATTAACAAACTAAATTTATCTATAGCCGAGGGAGAATCGGTAGCCATCACGGGAGCGTCAGGCGCCGGGAAAAGTACATTGTTCAACTTGATGCTAGGAATTCTCCCTCCCAGCGAAGGGCAAATAAAAATCGCCGGAATTGACGTAAAAGACATGGGCGTGAACACACTCCGAGACATGGTCGGCACGGTGATGCAGGATGATATCTTGTTTGCCGGGTCACTTGCGGAGAACATTTCTTTTTTCGACCAGGATGCTGATATGTCCTGGATAATGCAGTGCGCACAAATGGCCGCGATCCATAATAGTATCCAATCAATGCCTATGGGATACAGCACGTTGGTTGGGGACATGGGGACGGTGCTCTCAGGTGGACAGAAACAACGCGTATTCTTGGCTCGCGCGCTTTATAAAAGAGCTAGAATTTTATTCCTTGACGAAGCCACCAGCCATCTAGATCTGCAATGCGAGCAATTAGTCAACGACGCCATTCGCTCCCTCAAAATAACCCGAGTAATTGTCGCACATAGGCCTGAGACGATCGCGTCTGCGGACCGGGTTTTCATATTGGATTCTGGCAAATTAGAACCTTCACCCATCCACGCGAATGTGGATGCGATTAAATGATGGGCTATTCCAGCTGTGCGCTTTCCATACTTGTCGGGGGCATAACGTTATCAGCTATAGGTGCTGAGCTTGTTGCATCTAAACAAGTGACGTCAGCCTCTTCAAAGGCAAGCTCCTACACGGGCCGGCCGTGCGCCTTTGGAAATCTCCCAGCAAAATTGTCTCTACAAGAAACTATAGAACGAATACTTTGCAGCGACCCGAAAACACGCTCGGCCTGGGCTCATGCAAAAGCGCAAGCCGCTCAGATCGGAGTCAGTCGATCTTCGTATTTTCCGAAACTTACCGGCAGCACCGGCATGTCTACGGGACGGACCATTACCAGTTATGAGCAACGCAGTGAACTTTCCAGAGAAGGTAACCAACGGCAGATTTCCAATAGACTGCATTTCAGCTGGGTCTTGTTCGATTTTGGGCATAGGGAGGCCGAGCTGCGAAGATCCATACAACTCTTGGTTGCTGCCAATGCCAATCAAGACGCCGTACTGCAAAAATCTTCCGCGTCCGCTGCGGAGCTCTACTATGGTGCTCTCGCCGCTCAGCGCAGCTTGATCATCTCATCAAAAGTTACATCGTTTGCAGCCGAAAATCTCGATGCAGCAGAAGCCAGGTATCGATCTGGTGCCGCAGCACTTTCTGATTTATTGCAAGCGAAGGCAGCCTATTCCCAAGCCAGTCTGAATCAGATTCGCGATAAGGGAGCGCTCCGCAATGCCGCTGGGATGCTTGCGCTGCGCATGGGACTCTCTCCTGAAACGCCATTCGAATTGGAGGGTAATCTGACGTCGTTACCTGACACGCGATTCATCAAGGCAATTGATGACCTATTTCAACAAGCCCAACACGATCATCCCGCCTTGATAGCCGTTAGAGCCAAGATCAAAGCTACTGAGGCGAAGCTTGACGAGAGTCGTGCGGCTGGAAAGCCGACTCTTTCACTAACGGCGGATATTTCCCATACCCGAATTGATCAATCCCAAATGCTTAACGGTGACAGGCGCGACCGGGATAGAGCCCTTGGCCTGCAATTAAATATTCCTCTGTTTGACGGCTTCAGCCGAAAGTATCAAATACGTAGCGATCTTGCCCTTCTTGAGGCAAGCAAAGAGGAGCTTCTGGAGGAAGAACAGAGGTTATCGCTTGAGCTATGGGAAAACTATCAAACCCTAAGCACCGAATTTCAACGACTGGACCATACCAATAAATTGATCACACAGTCACAGCAATCCCTCGAGGTGGTACAAGGTCGCTATCGATCCGGGGTCGGTAGCATGATTGAATTATTGAATGCTTTAAGTACCTACGCAGCCGCTGAAGAGCAACACATCAACGCCTTGACTACTTGGCACACCACACGACTAAGACTTTCTGAAAACCTTGGATTGCTTGGCTTTTGGAGACTGCCCTAACGCTTCACAAAAAATCATAAACAAGGACTTTACTATGAGATTAGCATGGACCCTGCCCTTTTAGATCCCAAACCTTCGCAACACCACGAAAACTTCATCAAGAATACCTTCTCCATTTTGTTACCGTATTGGCAGAATGAAGAACGAGTATTTGCGCGAGTTACAGCGGCAGCGCTTATACTTTTATCGCTTCTAGCCGTTGCTACAGCGTTGGCCGTCAATGAATGGTATAGATACTTCTACGACGCAATACAGGAAGGCGACATAAAACAATTTTATCTCCTGATATCAATATTCATTGGCATCGTCATTTTTTCTGTCTTCAGATCGGTCTTGATAGCCTATCTGGTTGACATCCTGGCTTTGAGATGGCGAAGATGGTTAACTACTCATTACCTTCTCCTTTGGACATCAGATCCTGCCCCAGCCGATCAAACTGGAAACGCCGTAGATAATCCAGACCAGCGTATAGCAGAGGACATTAATAAATTTACCTTTGAGACCATCGACCTGGCTTGTGGGCTAACCTTTACCTTCGCCAGCATAATATCTTTTAGTATAGTATTAATCAGCGCATCCGGCGATGCTGTAGTCATGGGACTCACAATACCTTGCTACATGTTCCTAGCTGCCATTATCTATGCGTTCATCGGGACTCTTATCAGTCAGAAAATCGGTTTCAAACTAATTTCCTTAAGCAACGATCAACAACGATTGGAAGCCGATCTACGCTACTTCTTAATTAGGCTCCGGGAGAAACTCAGAACGTCTCCCTCACACCTCAAATATGAACCTAAGAAAAGCAGCATTAATCAAAGACTAGAAGCCAGCCTGGCTAACATGCGCACAATAATAAAAACCAAGATGCGTCTATCATTATTCACCGAAACGTATGGTCAACTCGCCTTGATCCTTAGCAGCTTATTGGCCGCCCCACGCTTCTTTGCAGGCCATATAACCTTTGGCGACTTGATGCAGATTAATTCGGCTTTTGGAAATCTCAGTGAAAACCTAAGCTGGTTTATCAACGCCTACCGCAGGATCGCAGATTGGAAAGCAACGACAGATCGCCTGATCGCTTTCAATAAGGCAATGAGGAACTCTCCTGCGGAGGCGCCGAAGTATCCAGCGCATGACTGCTCATCTTTTCGTGCTCCTGAGCCACCAACCTAAAGTTCAACCGCAACCTCTTCCAGCCACTCGGCACCCACAGCCGCCCTCCCCCTGACACTGGTCTATCGGCGGATACTCACTAAGCGATTCAGGGCGCGTTACGACTAGTCCCCTGCCGGACCGATGCACGGCGCACACGAATTTTGCGAAGATTGCCCGCCCGCAAATCGCTACACTGCGCAGGTATTGCGTGCCGGATGCGCGCAAAGTTCAATCAAACCCGCTGGATGCAGGAGACAAGTGTGCTCAAGAAACTGGGAATCAAAGGCCGTGTGCTGTTGCTGACCCTGTTGCCGACCAGCCTGATGGCGCTGGTCCTGGGCGGCTATTTCACCTGGATGCAGCAATCGGACCTGCACGCCCAGCTGTTGCAACGAGGCGAGATGATCGCCGAACAGCTTGCCCCGCTGGTCGCCCCGGCCATGAGCCGCCAGGACACCGAACTGCTCGAACGTGTCGCCACGCAGTCCCTCGAACAAACGGACGTGCGTGCCGTGACTTTTCTCGCCCCCGACCGTACGTCGCTGGCCCACGCCGGCCCGACCATGCTCAACCGGGCGCCAGAAGGCAACAGTGCCCAACTGCTGCAACGCACCGGCAACGACGCCACGCGCTACTTGCTGCCGGTATTCGGCAAGCACCGCAACCTGGCCGGCGAACTGATTCCCGAAGAATCCGACCGCCTGCTGGGCTGGGTCGAGCTGGAGTTGTCCCACAGCGGCATGTTGCTGCGTGGTTACCGCAGCCTGTTCGCCAGCCTGCTGTTGATCACCGCCGGCCTGGGCCTGACTGCATTGCTGGCCTTGCGCATGGGCCGCACGATCAATCGACCGCTCAGCCAGATCAAACAAGCCGTGGCGCAACTCAAGGATGGCCATCTGGAAACCCGCCTGCCACCGCTGGGCAGCCAGGAGCTGGATGAGTTGGCCTCGGGCATCAATCGCATGGCCGGCACCTTGCAGAACGCCCAGGAAGAACTGCAGCACAGCATCGACCAGGCCACCGAAGACGTGCGCCAGAATCTGGAAACCATCGAGATCCAGAACATCGAACTGGACCTGGCCCGCAAGGAAGCCCTGGAGGCGAGCCGAATCAAGTCCGAGTTCCTGGCGAACATGAGCCATGAGATCCGCACGCCGCTCAACGGCATCCTCGGCTTCACCCACTTATTGCAGAAAAGCGAACTGACCCCGCGCCAGCTCGATTACCTGGGCACCATTGAAAAATCCGCCGACAGCCTGCTGGGGATCATCAACGAAATCCTCGACTTCTCGAAGATCGAGGCCGGCAAGCTGGTGCTCGACAACATCCCATTCAACCTACGCGATCTGTTGCAAGACACCCTGACCATCCTTGCCCCGGCCGCCCACGCCAAACAACTGGAGCTGGTGAGCCTGGTCTACCGGGACACTCCGCTGTCGCTGGTGGGTGATCCGCTGCGCCTCAAGCAGATCCTCACCAACCTGGTGAGCAACGCCATCAAGTTCACCCGCGAAGGCACCATCGTCGCCCGGGCCATGCTCGAGGACGAACACGAAGACAGCGTGCAGTTGCGCATCAGCATCCAGGACACTGGCATCGGCCTGTCCAACCAGGACGTGCGGGCGCTGTTCCAAGCGTTCAGCCAGGCCGACAATTCGCTGTCCCGGCAACCGGGCGGCACGGGGTTGGGCCTGGTGATTTCCAAGCGCCTGGTGGAGCAAATGGGCGGAGAAATCGGGGTCGACAGCACACCGGGCGAAGGCTCGGAGTTCTGGATCAGCCTGCGCCTGCCCAAGACCCGCGACGACGCCGAGGACTTGCCCGGCCCGCCGTTGCTGGGCCGGCGCGTGGCGGTGCTGGAGAACCATGAACTGGCGCGCCAGGCCTTGCAGCACCAGCTCGAGGACTGCGGCCTGCAAGTGACGCCGTTCAACACCTTGGAAAGCCTCACCAACGGTGTCACCGTCGCGCACCAGACCGAACAAGCCATCGACTTGGCCGTGCTGGGCATCACCAGCAACGACATGCCGCCGGAACGCCTCAATCAGCACATCTGGGACCTCGAACACCTGGGCTGCAAGGTGCTGGTGCTGTGCCCCACCACCGAACAGACGCTGTATCACCTCTCGGTGCCCAACCCCCACAGCCAGCTGCAGGCCAAGCCGGCCTGCACTCGCAAGTTGCGCCGTTCGCTTTCCGACCTGGTCAACCCACGCCCGACCCGCAGCGAACCCCATGAACCGGTGGCCAGCCGCGCGCCCAAAGTCCTCTGCGTGGACGACAACCCGGCCAACCTGCTGCTGGTGCAAACCCTGCTCGAAGACATGGGCGCCAAGGTGCTGGCCGTGGAAAGCGGTTATGCGGCGGTCAAGGCTGTGCAGAAGGAAACCTTCGACCTGGTGTTGATGGACGTGCAGATGCCCGGCATGGACGGCCGCCAGAGCACCGAGGCGATCCGTCAGTGGGAGAGCGAGCGACACTGCACGCCACTGCCGATCGTCGCCCTCACCGCCCATGCCATGGCCAACGAAAAACGCGCCCTGCTGCAAAGCGGCATGGACGACTATCTGACCAAGCCCATCAGCGAACGACAACTGGCCCAGGTGGTGCTCAAGTGGACCGGCCTGGCCTTGCGCAATCAGTCACCGGAGCGCAGCGGCGACGCCCAGGGCGGCAGCGAACTGCTGGTGCTCGACCACGAAGAAGGCCTGCGCCTGGCTGCCGGTAAGGCCGACCTGGCGGCAGACATGCTGGCGATGCTGCTGGCGTCCCTGGAAGCCGACCGCGAAGCCATCCGACAGGCCAGCGAGGCCAACGATCACAACGCTCTGATCGAACGGGTCCATCGTCTGCACGGCGCCACACGCTACTGCGGCGTCCCGCAATTGCGCGCCGCCTGCCAGCGTAGCGAAACCCTGCTCAAGCAACAGGACCCTAAAGCCGCTGCCGCCCTCGAAGACCTGGAACGCGCCATCAACCGCCTGGCCAGTGAGGCACGTATCAGCGCCTGATCCAGGGCAATAGCGACAGGGACGATGGCGGTTAAGCTGAGTCGATTCCAGTGCCAGGAGGCCGCCATGCGCGCGATTTTTTTCAGCAGCCAGACCTACGACCGCGACAGTTTCAATAAAGCCCCGGCGCCCGCCGGCCTTGAATTGCAGTTCCAGCCGGCCCGCTTGGACCTGGACACCGTGGCCCTGGCCGAACGGCATGAAGTGGTCTGTGCGTTTATCAACGATGACTTGAGCGCCCCGGTACTGGAGCGGTTGGCAAATGGTGGCACCCGGCTGATCGCCTTGCGCTCGGCCGGCTACAACCATGTCGACCTGCCCGCCGCCAAACGCCTGGGGTTGAGCATCGTCCGGGTGCCGGCCTACTCGCCCCACGCCGTGGCTGAACATGCGGTGGCGTTGATCATGGCGCTCAATCGCTGCTTGCACCGCGCTTACAACCGCACCCGAGACGGTAACTTCAGCCTCCACGGGCTGACCGGTTTCGATCTGGTGGGCAAGACCGTCGGCGTGATCGGCACCGGGCAGATCGGCGCCACGTTCGCGCGGATCATGGCCGGTTTCGGCTGCCAGTTGCTGGCTTACGACCCCTACCCCAACCCTCAGGTCGAAGCCTTGGGGGCTCGCTATTTGCCCCTGGCCGATCTGCTGGCGCAAGCCCAGGTCATCAGCCTGCACTGCCCGCTGAACGAACAAAGCCACCACCTGATCAACGCCCAATCGCTGGCCACGATGCAGCGCGGCGCCATGCTGATCAATACCGGGCGTGGTGGCCTGGTGGACACACCGGCCTTGATCGAAGCGTTGAAAAGCGGCCAGTTGGGCTATTTGGGATTGGACGTGTATGAAGAAGAGGCCCAACTGTTTTTCAAGGACCGCTCCGACCTGCCCTTGCAGGACGATGTACTGGCACGACTGCTGACTTTTCCCAACGTGGTGGTCACCGCGCACCAGGCATTCCTGACCCATGAAGCGTTGGGCGCGATTGCCGTGACCACCCTGGACAACATTGCTGCCTGGGCCGACGGCGTACCGCAGAACCTGGTGGACCGCTAAACCTGCTCCCCCCCCTGTGGGGGCGCGCTTGCTCGCGATAGCGGTCTGCCAGTCAACATCAATACTGACTGATTTGCCGCCATCGCGAGCAAGCTCCCACAGGGGTGGAGTTTCGTCGGCAAGATTCGTGGTTGACCATCCCAAGCCATGCCCCGTGCTAGCATGTCGCGCCTATTTGGAGGACCCATGGCCGAACACGATTTCCGCTACACCCTGATGAACCCCCAGCACACCCTGACCGAAGTCCGCGCCCTGGCGCCGGGCCGCTATCAGGTCACCGGCAATGGCGGTTCGATCCAGGCCAACGATGTACTGCTCGTCACCCTCAAGGGCAGCAAGGATTTGTCCATGCGACTGACCGTGGACACCGTTCGGCACTTGCTCAAGCCCATGGGCCAATGGACTGCCATGGCCACCGGCCCGGTGTTTGGCGAGCTGGCGATCCATACCTGGCAGGTCAATTGCGACGGTTGCGCCAAGGCGTTGAGCTTCGAATTCGCCGTCGATGCCAAGCTCGGCGTCAAGGCCCAGAAACCGGCGGCCACCGCGCGCATCGCCGAGTTAGGCTGGACCAGCGTCGGTGAAAAACACCTGTGCCCGAAATGCCAGGAAGCCGCCTGATGAAGCGCCTGGTCCTGCCCGCGCTGATCAGCGCCGGCCTGATGGGGTGCGCCGCCGAACCGGTGCAACTGCAACACAACCGCAGCTACATCCTGGAATGGATCGGTGAACGGCCGTTGATGGACTATAGCCACCTGACCATCACCCTCGGTGACGATGGCCGGGCGTATGGCAACGGCGGCTGCAACCACTGGTTCGCGCCCTACACCCTGGAAGGCCACCGTTTGAGCTTCGGCAAGATCGGCAGCACGCGCAAGCTGTGTGCCCCGGCGGTGATGGAGCAAGAGACGCGCTTTTTGCAGGCGCTGGAAAAGGTCGAACGCTGGGACATCTCGCCCATCGAGCAAATGCGCTTCTGGCCGGCCCAGGGCAAACCGCTGCGGTGGTGGCTGGAAGAAGGCTGAAGCTGACGCCGTCCCCCAGTGGCCTAGAGCCCCCTTGTGGCGAGGGAGCTTGCTCCCGCTGGGCTGCGCAGCAGCCCCAAAATGTATCTGTCACCGCGGTGTCGGACAGGACGCAGGGGCCTGCTGCGCAGTCCAGCGGGAGCAAGCTCCCTCGCCACATACAAAACTCTCAGCCATAACAGGGGTTATTTGAACGCCTGTAACGCCTCAAGCTTCGCCATCACCCCGCCGCCGTCTGTTCCCCCAGCAACTGCTCGCGCACCTTGCCCTGGTTATCGATGATGTAGGTCACTGGCAGACCCTCGCTGCGAGGCAGGTCGAAGATCTCGGCCGGATCCCGGGCCAACACCGTGAAACGAATCCCCATCTTGTCGCTCGCGCTCTTGAGCTCCTCGCCCTGGACCTGATCGAAATTGACCCCGAACACACCGACATTTCGCCCCTTGAGCTGTTCGGCCAAGGCATTGAATTCCGGGATTTCGGTACGGCACGGCGCGCACCACTCGGCCCAGTAGTTGAGCACCAGCCAGTGTTTGTCCAGCCGTTGCGAGGCGATGGCCTGGCCGTTCTGGTCCACCCCGTAGTCGTTTCCGCAGCCGGTGAGCAACAAAATGCCGATGAATGTCAGTGCCGCCGTCAATCGCCTTGCCATGTGCCAATCCTTGTCTGAATGTAAACGCTGCCGCAGCCCATCGACCTCTCTCAACGTGCCGGCCGCCTCGCGGCACAGTAGAATAGCCGCCACCTTACGCAAGATGCGACCCGCTCATGACCGATCTGACGCTTTATCACAACCCGCGCTGCTCGAAATCCCGCGGCGCGCTGGAACTGTTGGAGGCCCGAGGCCTGGCGCCCACTGTGGTCCGCTACCTGGAAACCCCGCTCGACGCCGCCCAGCTTGAGCGCCTGCTGGGCAAGCTTGGCATCACCGCCCGGCAGTTGCTGCGCACCGGCGAGGAGGAATACACCGCACTGAACCTTGCCGACCAAAGCCTGAGCCAGGCCCAGTTGATCGCCGCCATTGCCGCCCACCCGAAACTCATGGAACGGCCGATTCTCGAAGCCGCTGACAAGGCCGTGATCGGTCGTCCACCGGAGAAGATCCTGGAGATCCTGCCGTGAGCACGCCATACATCCTGGTGTTGTATTACAGCCGCAGCGGCTCCACCAACGAAATGGCCCGGCAGATCGCCCGTGGCATCGAGCAGGCCGGGCTGGAAGCCAGGCTGCGCACGGTGCCGGCGATTTCCACCGAGTGCGAAGCGGTGGCCCCGGACATCCCCGAACAAGGCCCGCTGTACGCGACCCTCGATGACCTGAAGAACTGCGCCGGCCTTGCCCTGGGCAGCCCGACCCGTTTCGGCAACATGGCCGCGCCGCTGAAGTACTTTCTCGACGGCACCAGCAATCTCTGGCTGACCGGCGCGCTGGTGGGCAAGCCGGCCGGGGTGTTCACCTCCACGGCAAGCCTGCACGGCGGCCAGGAAACCACCCTGCTGTCGATGATGCTGCCGTTGTTGCACCACGGCATGCTGATCACCGGACTGCCCTACAGCGAATCGGCTTTGATCGATACCGTGGGTGGCGGTACACCGTACGGCCCGAGTCATCACGCCGGCGCCGACGGCAAAAGCGGCTTGAACGAACACGAAGTCGCCTTGTGTCGGGCCCTGGGCTCGCGGCTGGCGAAAACTGCCCAACTGCTGGAGAACGGCCGTGGCTAAGAAGCCGAAAATCCTGCCGTCCATCCAGTGGCTGGAGCCGCGCGTACGCATCGCCCGAACCCTCAGCCTGCTGTGCTTTCTCGGCCTGGTGGGGTTGCTCAGCGGGTATTACTTGCTGATCGCCGACCTGCACGGCGCGCGGCCCTGGGTGATTCTGCTGATCGAGCTGGTGCCGCTGCTGATACTGGCGCCCGGCATGCTCAGCGGCAGCGCCCGTGGACACTCATGGATGTGTTTCGTGGTGAACCTGTACTTCATCAAGGGCGCGCTGGCGGCCTATGACCCGAACCGGCAACTGTTTGGCGTGCTCGAAATGGCGGCGAGCGTGGCGGTGTTCTGCTCGGCCTTGCTGTATGTGCGCTGGCGGTTTCAGTTGAACCGGCGGTTGGCGGGGGAAGGCGGGATTTCCGTCGCCTGATACACCGCTATCGGGAGCAAGCTCGCTCCCACAGGGTGCCATCGAGCCCTTGTGGGAGCTTGCTCGCGATGGCCGCAACGCGGCCTCAATGATTAACGGTATACGCCAGCATCATCGATATCTGGCTCATGGGCCGTCCCCCGCTCTCTTCATGCCACTGGTTGAAGGCATTCTGCACCGTCGCCAGGTCCCGCTGGCTGGTGGGGACTTTGTCGATGATGTCCTGGGCATTGAGCGCTGCCACTACGTCATAACTGGATGTGAAGGTGTCCTTGCCCATCATCCGCAGGTAGCGCGGCGCTGAGTGACCGCCCAGTTGATGGCCGTGTTTTTTCAGGTAGGTCCACAGACCGACAATGTCGGTCACTGGCCAGTCGGCGATCAGCGCGCCGAAGCTGCCCTTTTCATGGGCCACATCCAAGATCATTTGCGCGTTGCGTGGCACGCTCTTGAGCTTGCCCAGGTGGCGGATAATCCGCGTGTCCTGCATCAGTCGCTCCAGATGCTCTGCGCCCATCAGCACGACTTTTTCCGGGTCGAACTTGAAAAACACTTCCTCAAATGCCGGCCACTTGGCATCCACCAGGCTGTGCTTGAGCCCCGCGCGGAAGACCCGCAGCGCCATGGTCGAGAGGTAGCGGTCGTCGCTGATCTTGCGCAGTTGCGCCGGGGTCTTGGGAACCGGCAGGTGGGCTTCCAGTTCAGCCGCCGAACCGAAGCGGTTCAGACAATACTCGTGCAGCCACTTGTAATCGCGCATGCCCTCTCCTGGGGTCGGAAATGAAAACGGCGCCAGCGGCCCGTATAGCCAATGGCGCCGTGAATAGAGCGGTTGGGAGCGTCAGAGGTTCACCACGTTGACGAACCGCGGCGTGGCGTTTTCGTCGATGCGCAGGTTGGTGAAGTCGAACAGGTTACGGTCTGCCAGTTGCGATGGAATGACGTTCTGCAAACCGCGGAAAATGCTCTCGGTACGGCCCGGGGTCTTGCGTTCCCACTCCTGGAGCATCTCCTTGACCACCTGGCGCTGCAAGTTCTCCTGGGAGCCGCACAGGTTGCAGGGGATGATCGGGAATTGCTTGAAGTCCGAGTAGGCCTGGATGTCTTTCTCGCTGCAATAGGCCAACGGGCGGATCACCACATTGCGCCCGTCATCGGCCCGCAACTTTGGCGGCATGGCCTTGAGCGAGCCGTTGTAGAACATGTTCAGGAAAAATGTCTCGACGATGTCGTCGCGGTGGTGACCCAAGGCCATCTTGGTCGCGCCGATTTCGTCGGCGAAGGTGTAGAGCGTGCCGCGACGCAGGCGTGAACACAACGAGCAGGTGGTCTTGCCTTCGGGGATCAATTCCTTGACCACCGAATAGGTGTCTTTCTCGACGATGTGATATTCCACCCCCAGCGACTCGAGGTAGGCCGGCAGCACATGCTCGGGAAACCCGGGCTGCTTCTGGTCCATGTTCACCGCGACGATGTCGAACTTGATCGGTGCAACCTTCTGCAAATGCATCAGCACATCGAGCAAGGTATAGCTGTCCTTGCCGCCGGACAGGCAGACCATGACCTTGTCGCCGTCCTCGATCATGTTGAAATCGGCGACCGCCTCACCGGCCTGGCGGCGCAGGCGCTTTTGCAGTTTGTTCTGGTTGACCGTAAGAGTGCCCATGACGCGAAATCCGTGAGGTGTGACGAAAGGGCGGGATTTTAGCTTTTCAAGCAGCTACAAGCTACAAGCTGCAAGCCAGGCGCGGTGCCCTCTCTTGCGGCCTGAAGCTTGAAGCTTGAAGCTAATTAGCTATCAACAGCCTCTCATACAGCGCGATTTGCTCTAAGCCTCCCATCCCCCTGGCGATAACTCCTTTCTATACTGCGACATAAGGTCGCACACATATTCAGACCTTTACTTACTTGGCCACTTTGGCCCGTGTAGGCGCTCCGTTGGGGGGCGATGGCAATAACAAAGGAGTGACTGACTATGATCCATCATGTCGTGGGGCTCTTTACCCACCCTGATCAAGAATGGAAAGACATCCGTGGCGATCAGGAGGAAAGCATCAGCCACATGTACCTCACCCACACGCTGATCCTGGCGGCCATTCCGGCGGTATCAGCGTTTATCGGCACCACGCAGGTGGGATGGGTCATCGGCAGTCGTCCACCGGTGATGCTGACCCAGGAAAGCGCCCTGTGGATGACCGTCATGTCGTACCTGGCCATGCTCGGCGGTGTGGCGGTCATGGGCGCCTTCATCCACTGGATGGCCCGCACCTATGACGCCAACCCAAGCCTGGCCCGTTGCATCGCGTTCGCCACTTATACCGCGACACCGTTGTTCATTGGTGGCCTGGCGGCGCTCTACCCGCACATGTGGCTGGGGATGATCGTCGGCACGGCGGCGATCTGCTACACGGTCTACCTGCTGTATGTGGGCCTGCCCACCTTCATGAGCATTCCCCAGGACGAAGGCTTCCTGTTTTCCAGTTCGGTGCTCGCCGTCGGCCTGGTGGTGCTGGTGGCCATCATGGCGTTCACGGTGATTGTATGGGGGCTGGGTGTCGGCCCGGTCTATACCAATTGAAGTAATGCCCTCCAATAAAAAAGCAGGATCTGCCAACACAGGCCGCCGCAAGGCGGCCTTCCTGCGTTTTGAGCTGTCGAAACGACCACTGGGCGCCTGAGCGATTCGCAACGGTCGACGCTTGCGGCATACTCGCGCTTCTGGAGACCCGTAAAGCATGCTCGAGCAACTCAATACCCGCGTCGAAGAGTGTTACCAACAAGCCGAATCTTTTTTCAAACGTCCTTTCAAACGCCCGGTGGTCAGCTTCAAATTGCGTGGCCAGAAGGCCGGTGTCGCGCACCTGCATGAAAACCTGCTGCGCTTCAATCCCCAGTTATATCGGGAAAACGCCGACGATTTCCTCAAGCAGACCGTCGCCCACGAAGTCGCGCACCTGATCGCCCATCAACTGTTTGGCGAGCGCATCCAGCCCCATGGCGAAGAGTGGCAGTTGATCATGCGCGGGGTGTACGAACTACCGCCCAACCGCTGCCACACCTACGAAATCAAACGCCGCAGCGTGACTCGCTACATCTACAAATGCCCCTGCGACGGCAGCGACTTCCCATTCTCGGCCCAGCGCCACAGCCTGGTGCGCCAAGGGCGACGGTATTTGTGCCGCAGTTGTCGCAATACCTTGGTGTTCAGTGGGGAGACGCGGGTGGAGTAATGCGCTTGTGGTGTCTGGGCGGGCCTCATCGCGAGCAAGCTCGCTCCCACAAGGATCAGTGAAACGCCAAAGATCCAGTGTGGGAGCGAGCTTGCTCGCGATAGCGGCCTTGCCGCCCTACAAAACCACCCCGCTATTGCGCAATTCGGCAATCCGCCCAGCACTGAACCCCAACGCCCCCAACACCTGATCCGTATGCGCCCCCAGCCCCACGCCAATATGTCGAGGCTCGGGCAGCCCTGCTGAAAACCTCAGCGGACAGGCCATCTGCGCCTGGCTCGAGCCATCGCCTCGGGGCACTTGGGTCACCACCTGCCTGGCCTGTAACTGTGGATGCCCGAGGGCTTCTTCCAGGCTCAGCACAGGCTCGACGCAGGCATCGATCCCGGCAAACAGGCTGCAAAGCTCGGCGAAATCATGTTTCTCGAACTCGGCTTGCAGGGCCTCCTTGAGTTCGCGCTGTTGCTCGGGTTTCGGCGACAGCCCCCGGGCCGCCAGTTCCGGTCGCCCCAAGGCCCCGCACAATGCCTGCATGAACGCCGGCTCCAGGCTGCCCACCGACATCCAGCGCCCGTCCCGGGTGCGGTAATAGTCGTAGAAGCTGCCGCCATTGAGCATCTGGTTTTCCCAACCCGGTTCCACTCCGCAGGCCAGGTAACCGGCACCGGCCATGGCGTTCAGACTGAACACACAGTCGGTCATGCTCACGTCCAGGTGCTGGCCCTGCCCGGTCTGCTGACGGGCGATCACCGCCGCCAACAGCCCGATCACCCCATGCAGCGAACCACCGGCGATGTCCGCTGCCTGGATCCCCAGCGGCAAGGGGCCGCTGCTGGCACGGCCAGTGTGGCTGGCCAGCCCCGCCAGGGCCAGGTAATTGATGTCGTGACCAGCGCGCTCCTTGTAGGGGCCGGTCTGGCCGTAGCCAGTGATCGACACGTAGATCAACCGGGGATTGATTGCCTTCAAGGCCTCATACCCCAGGCCCAGCCGATCCATCACGCCGGGGCGGAACTGTTCCAGCAGAATGTCGTAGTCCCCCAGCAACTGCTCGATCACCTCCAGCGCCGCCGGCTGCTTGAGGTCCAACGCGAGGCTGCGCTTGTTGCGATTGAGGTAGGCATGACTGGCCGAGACGCCCTGGTCATGGGGCGGCAGTATCCGCAACAGATCCGGGCGGGTCGGCGACTCGATGCGCAACACCTCGGCCCCCATGTCCGCCAGCAACAGCGAGGCGAACGGGCCGGGCAGCAGGGTCGAGAAGTCCAGAACCTTGAGCGATGCCAGTGGACCTTGCATGGGCGATCTCCGAAGGATGACGGCTAAAGACTAGGCAGGGACTGGCGGTGGGGCAATTACCGCAGGTGCCAGTCTGGATGACCATTGCGCTCAGCGTGAGAGTTCTTGTGGCGAGGGAGCTTGCTCCCGCTGGGCCGCGTAGCAGCCCCCCGCCATTTGTCTGAGGAACCGTGGTGGCAGACACATCTTAGGGTCGCTTCGCAACCCAGCGGGAGCAAGCTCCCTCGCCACAGAAGCCTCCTCGACTGAAGAGTTCTTCCAATAAAAAACCCGCCGAAGCGGGTTTTTCATTGCAGCCTGAGAATTACTTCACAGCGCCTGGAGCAGAGGACTCAGCCGCTACAATCTGCGCCGCCGCGATCTGCTCGTCATCTTCACGAACGTCGGAGATACCGCGACCACCGGAAGCCAGTTCGGTCTGCAGCTGGTCTTCATCCAGCTCCTTGACCCACTTGGCAACCACGATCGTGGCCACAGCGTTGCCCACCAGGTTGGTCAGGGCGCGGGCTTCGGACATGAAGCGATCGATACCCAAGATCAGTGCCAGGCCGGCCACCGGCAAGGTACCCACGGCCGACAGGGTGGCCGCCAGTACGATGAAGCCGCTACCGGTCACGCCAGCAGCACCTTTGGACGACAGCAACAACACCAGCAGCAGGGTGATCTGGTGAGTCAGGTCCATCGGGGTGTCGGTGGCCTGGGCGATGAACACCGCAGCCATGGTCAGGTAGATCGAAGTACCGTCGAGGTTGAACGAGTAGCCAGTCGGGATCACCAGGCCTACGACAGACTTCTTGGCACCCAGGCGCTCCATCTTGATCAGCATGCGTGGCAGGGCCGATTCCGACGAGGAAGTACCCAGCACGATCAGCAGTTCCTCACGGATGTAGCGGATCAGCTTGACGACGCTGAAACCGTGGGCGCGGCAGATGGCGCCCAGCACCACCAATACGAACACCACGCAGGTGATGTAGAAGCAGATCATCAGCTGGCCCAGTTGCACCAGCGAACCAACACCGTAGGCGCCGATGGTAAACGCCATGGCACCGAAGGCACCGAGGGGCGCCAGTTTCATGATCATGTTGATGATGATGAACATCACGTGGGCGAAGCGATCGATGAAATCCAGCACCGGCTTGCCGTAGGCACCCAGGCGATGCAGGGCGAAGCCGAAGATCACCGAGAACATCAGCACTTGCAGGATGTCGCCGTTGGCGAATGCGCCAACGATGGTGTTCGGGATCACGTTGAGGATGAAGGCAATGATGCTCTGGTCTTTACCGGCCGAGATGAAACCGGCGATCTTGCTGGTGTCCAGGGTCGACACGTCGATGTGCATGCCGACGCCCGGTTGCACGACGTTGACCACGACCAGACCGATCAGCAGGGCAATGGTGGAGACGATTTCAAAGTAGAGCAGCGCGTAGCCGCCAGTCTTGCCCACCGACTTCATGTTCTGCATGCCGGCGATACCGCTGACGACGGTACAGAAGATGATGGGGGCGATGACCATTTTGATCAGTTTGATGAACCCGTCACCGAACGGCTTGAGGGCAACACCGGTCTGCGGGTAGAAGTGGCCGAGCAAAATGCCGATGGCAATGGCTACGATCACCTGGAAATACAAGGATTTGTACAGTGGCTGACGAGTCGTCATGGCAAACCTTCCTCAAGTGTCTCGTGTGACGACATCCACCTGTCATCCACGACACCTCAATTGCGAACCCTCCTGCGCTGGAGGGATTTGTTTTTGTCGGCTGCACGCGGCAGACCTACGTAACACATCGCAAAGCGCGTGCCATTTTTTGCGAAATGCCCTACATCCGGTATAGCAGACGGGTTTGTGGATTCCACACCACAGTTAAACGCAATGTGTAAGTGGCGGATTTCCGCCTACAGACCACCCAGCGTTCCGGGATTTGGCGGATATCCGCCTTGCCCAGCTTCAAGCCCCTGCTACCATCGCCCGCTTAACGGACGGATTTTCGCCATGCGCCAACGCACGATTGCCAGTCACTTCGCCCGCGCAGCCCTGGGCGGCGCCCGTCGGCAAGGGTTCGACTATTTTCCTTTGCTGCAACAGCTGGGCATCAGCCCTGAGCTGCTGGACGAACCGCGCGCGCGCATTGCGCCGGAACAGTTCACCCGCCTGTTGCAGGCGTTGTGGCAAAACCTGGACGACGAATACCTGGGGTTCGGCCAGGCCCCGAGTAAACCCGGGACCTTCGCGATGATGTGTCACGCGCTGATCCACTGCCGTACCCTGGGTAAGGCCCTCCAACGCGGCCTGTTGTTCTACAGCCTGTTCCCCGACGCCCCGAGCCTGACCCTGGAGGCCGATGGCGAGCGGGTACGACTGGTGCTGAACGACTCGACGTTGTGGGACCCGGATCACTTCCTGAGTGAAAGCCTGCTGGTGGTCTGGCATCGACTCGCCAGTTGGTTGATCGGCCAGCGGATCGGCCTGGAACAGGCAACCTTCGGCTACGCCAAGCCTGCCCACGCTGCCGAATACGACCTGCTGTTTCCCTGTGCACTGGTGTTCGAAGCTCCCAGCAGCAGCCTGTTGTTTCACAGTCGCTACCTGGATATGCCGCTGCTGCAGGACGAACGAACCCTCAAGCATTTCCTCGAACGCTCCCCCGCCAACCTGCTGTCGCGACCGGACGATGGCCACAGCCTGAGCAGCCAACTGCGCCGCCTGCTCAGCCGCGACACCGCACGCTGGCCCGACCTGGAAACCGTGGCCGCCCATCTGCACATCAGTCCCCAGACGCTGCGCCGGCATTTGCGCGAGGAAGGCACCAGTTTCCAGGAACTCAAGGATCAGCTGCGGCGGGATATCGCCATCTATCATCTGGGGCGCGCGGATTTGTCGTTGCAGCAGATTGCCGAGCAGTTGGGGTTCTCGGAACCGTCGGCGTTTCACCGGGCGTTCAAGAAGTGGACAGGGGTGACGCCGGGGGCCTACAGGGAGTTGGAGAACTGATTTCTTGATTGGTTTTTTGTGCTGTGCTGACTGGCCTCATCGCGAGCAAGCTCGCTCCCACAGGGATTTGTGAGCGCCGAAAATCCAATGTGGGAGCGAGCTTGCTCGCGATGAGGCCCGCAAACACACCGAGAACATCCCAGTCACACCACCGGAAAATGAATCCGGAACGCCGCCCCGCCCAGCGCTGAATCTCCCAGGGTCAACCGCGCGCCATAGCTCTCGATGATGTCTTTGACCACCGCCAGGCCAATGCCCTGCCCCGGATGCTGGCGGTCCAGCCGCTCGCCGCGCTGGAGGATCCGCGCACGTTGATCCGGTGGCACGCCCGGCCCGTCGTCCTCGACGCACAACTCCTGGCCGCCGAGGGTCTGATGCACGCTGACCCGCACCTCACCCAGGCAAAGCCGATAAGCGTTTTCCAGCAAGTTGCCGAGCATTTCCAGCAAGGCGCCCTGTTCGATCGGCACCTGGCACTGCTCCGGCAGATCGAAACCGACATTCACCCGTTTGTCGCGATAGACCTTGTCCAGGGTGTCGCACAAGCTTTGCAGCACCGGGCGCAAGGGCACCTGATGGCGCACCAGCCCGCTTTTGCGCAAGCTGGCGCGTTGCAACTGATAGCCGATCTGCTGGCTCATGCGCTCGATCTGGGCTTGCAGCACCCAGGCCTGTCCACGGTCCTCGGGGCGCCGGGCCATGTCCTCGCTGACACCCTGCAACACCGCCAGCGGGGTTTTCAGGCTGTGGGCCAAGTCATCGAGGGAGTCGCGGTAACGGCTGCGCTGCTCCCGCTCGCTGTACAACAAACGGTTGAGGGAACCGGTCAGACGCAACAGTTCCCGGGGATGTTCGGTACTGAGGCTTTCCCGAGCCCCGCTTTCGATTTCATCCAGTTCCTGACTCAGGCGCCGCAGCGCCCGCAGGCCCCAGGTCAGGCCGATCCATAGCAGGGCCAACAACACCGCCAGAGCAGCACCGAAGCCCAGGTAGAGATTGTCCCGCAGGCCCTGCAGGGTCACTTCGTAGTCACGAACCGGTTGCAGGGTGACGATACTGAACGCCGCATTCTGGCCACCGAGCAGCTTGATCTCGACGTCATAGACAAAAAACTCCTGGCCATCGTTTTCGCGGATGCGCGCGAACTGGTTGCCCTGGCCGTCATAGCGCGGCGTGTAGTTGATGTTCTCTTCCTGGGTGGCCTTCGACCGCCAGACCAACCGTCCTTCGCGATCATAGATGTACCCCAGCAGGCGGGCATCGGCGAGGTTGAAGCGTTCGTCGGGCAATTGTGCCGGCATCTTCAACCGATTGTTTTCCACCCGGGCGGCGGAAATCAGCGTGGTCACGTCCGACGCCAGGCGTTGCTCGATGGATTCCTGCAACGCCAGGCTGAACGCCCCCTGCATGGCCGGCAGCAAGGCCAGCATGAACAGCACCGCCAGGGTCATGGCGGCCAGCATCAACCGCAGTCGAAGCGAACGAATCACTGGCAGCGCTCGTTGAACAAGTAACCCAGGCCCCGCACGGTGTCGATCGGTTTGAAGCCGGCCGGGGCCTCCAGTTTGCGCCGCAGGCGCCCTACCAACACTTCGATGACATTGGGATCACGCTCATCGTCATCGGGGTAAAGCTGTTCCATCAAGCGATCCTTGGCCACCACTTGCTGGTGATGGCGCATCAGGTATTCAAGGATGCGATATTCGTAGGCGGTCAACGCCAGGGGCTCGTCACCCAAGGAGGCTTGTTTGCGGTTGAGGTCGAGTAACAACGGACCGGCCACGATGGTCGACTGGGTGAAGCCGCTGGAGCGACGCAACAGGGCGTTCAGCCGAGCCTCCAGCTCTTCGAACTGAAACGGCTTGACCACGTAGTCATCGGCCCCGGCGGCCAGGCCTTCGACCTTGTCCTGCCAGTTACCACGGGCGGTCAGGATCAGGATCGGAAACGTCTTGTCCTGCGAGCGCAGCCGGCGGATCAATTCCAACCCGCTGATGCCCGGCAAGCCCAGGTCGATCACCGCCAGGTCATGGTTGAATTCGCGAACCTGATACAAGGCTTCTTCGGCATTGGCCACGGCCTGTACCACATGGCCGCTGTCGGTAAGACGGGTTTGCAGGTGATGACGCAACAGCGCTTCGTCTTCGACGACCAGTAATTTCATGGAGCCTCTCTCCAGGCAATCAAACAATCCAGTGCGGCGCACCCCAACGAAAGACGCCGGATCGTCTTGGGCCGATCCGGCTCGATACCCTCACTTTCGCCCGCTTAGAACGTGTAGTTGGCGGACAGGTAAGTCTGGGCGCTGCTGGTCAGGTCCAACGAACCGACCTTGGCGCCACCGGGTGGGCTCATCTCGGTGCTGGCGTTGCTACGCAGGTAACGGTAACCCAGTTCCACGGAGGTGTTTTGCGAAATTTGTTGCAGGACACCGCCTTGCAAACCCACCGCGTAGCCGATGTCACTGTCGCGGCTGAAGCCAGGGGAGTCCTGGGTCAGCTTGGTCAGGCCCGCCGTACCGCCGCCGAACAGTTTGGTGCTGCTGGTGACCGGAAGGAACACATCGTAGCTGCCCAGCAGGTTTTCCTGGCGCAACTTGATGCCGTTGTGAGTCCCCGAGACGTTGTCATAAGTGGCGTAGTAGCGACCCTGGTCGTTTTGCTTGCCCAGTCGCACACCGTACGTGGTGTCCTTGCCGATGATGCCGTCAGCGTTCGGGTGGTTCAGGTTGTCGTTCAGGGCGTCGGATTTCTTGACCTTGTCGCTGGTCTGGCCAAGGGTCAGGCTGGCGAAATTGTCGTCGGCGTGGGCCATGGCACTGGCGCCCAACACGGTGAAAGCCAACAGCAGTTTTTTCATGGAAGTCATGGTCGAGCTCCTTTGAAGCGTGGGTGATGTGTGAAGTCGAAGCCACGTTAACCAGCGGTCCCTGAACACCCCTTGAACGTTCTCTGAACCTGCGCTGAATGAATCGGCTAATCTGAGCGGACCACTTTTTAAGGAGATCCGTCATGCGCAGGTTGCTTGCTGTTTTACTTCTGGCGCTCAGCGGTGCGAGCCACGCAGCCATCCAGACCCAGGAGATCCCCTATACCAGTGCCGACGGCACCCAGCTGATCGGTTACTACGCCTACGACGACGCCGTCAAAGGCCCGCGCCCGGGCGTGGTGGTGGTGCATGAGTGGTGGGGACTGAACGACTACGCCAAGCGTCGCGCCCGTGACCTCGCCGGCCTGGGCTACAGCGCCCTCGCCATCGACATGTACGGCGACGGCAAGAACACCGAACACCCCAAGGACGCCATGGCGTTCATGCAGGCGGCGCTCAAGGACGGCAAGGCGGCCAGTGCGCGATTCCAGGCCGGGCTCGACCTGTTGAAAAAACAACCCCAGACCGATCCGGACAAAATCGCCGCCATCGGTTACTGCTTCGGCGGCAAGGTGGTGCTGGACGCGGCGCGCCAGGGTGTACCCCTGGCCGGCGTAGTGAGTTTCCATGGCGCGTTGGTGACCAACACCCCGGCCACGCCTGGCAGCGTCAAGGCCAAGATTCTGGTCGAGCACGGCGCGCTGGACAGCATGGTCACCGAGGACAATGTCACTGCGTTCAAGAGCGAAATGGACAAAGCCGGCGCCGACTATAAATTCGTCAGCCTTAAAGACGCCAAGCACGGCTTCAGCAACCCGGACGCCGACCGCTTGAGCCACGGTGAGCATGGCGGGCCGGATATTGGCTACAACAAGGCTGCCGATGAAAAGTCGTGGGCGGACATGCAGAAGTTCTTCAAGAAAGTCTTTGGCTGACTTTCAGCCGGAACATTCCCTGTGGCGAGGGAGCTTGCTCCCGCTGGGCTGCGCAGCAGCCCCAACACCAGCGACGCGTTCAACCTGAGACACCGAGCTGTCAGGTTCAGGACTGCTTCGCAGCCCAGCGGGAGCAAGCTCCCTCGCCACAAAAGCCGAGCCTTGCCCCGTTCAACAGGACTCGCCCCCCTACCCAGCCTCAAGCCAACCCGGCAAAATGCCGGGCATGAACGCACTCCCCGCTCTGCCCGCCTGCTGCACGCCTCTGGACGATCAATGGCTGTTGCCCGAAGCCCTGTCCGATACAGTGCTGTTGAGCACCTGCTTTGATCCACTGCTGCTGACCGGCAATGACTTCCCCAACAGCGCCATCGAACCACCGGCGAGCATCCAGCGTTCGGTGGCCAAGCGTCAGGCTGAATTCCTCGCCGGGCGGATCTGCGCCCGGGCGGCCCTGCGCCAGTTGGACGGCCAGACCTGCGTGCCGAGCATTGGCGAGGACCGCGCCCCGGTGTGGCCGGCCCACATCAGCGGCTCGATCACCCACAGCACGGGCCGGGCGGCGGCCATCGTCGCCAACAAAGATCACTGGCGAGGGCTGGGCATGGACCTGGAAAACCTGCTCGACGCCGAACGCGCCGAGCGCCTGGCCGGTGAAATCCTAACGCCGCCAGAGTTGCTGCGCATGGCCACACTCCCGCGAGCTGACCAGCCATTGCTGGTGACCCTGACCTTTTCAGTGAAGGAAAGCCTGTTCAAGGCGCTGTACCCGATCGTCAGGCAGCGCTTTTATTTCGAACACGCCGAAGTGCTGGAATGGACACGCAGTGGACAAGTGCGACTGCGGTTGCTGACAGACTTGTCGACCGAGTGGCGTCATGGCAGCGAACTGGAGGCGCAGTTTGGGGTGAAAGATGGGCAGTTGTTGAGTTTGGTGGGGGTCAAGGCCTGAGATTTGCAGAGCCTGGAAGGCCGCCTTCGCGAGCAAGCTCGCTCCCACAGGGTGGAATGCATTCAAAATGTGGGAGCGAGCTTGCTCGCGATGACGGCGATAAAGGCACTACACCTCTCAAGACCTATCCTGATGCCTCGGCCAACTCAAGCTGAAACACGCCCCACCCAGGCTTTTGCTCTTGCCGACCAACGCCCGGCCGTCATGCCAGTGGATGATCCGCCGCACGATCGACAGCCCCAAGCCATGACCGCCCGAAGCACGGGCACGGCTGTCGTCCAGGCGCAGGAAGGGCTTGAACACCCGCTCCCACGCCGCCTCCGGCACACCGGGCCCGTCGTCCTCGACATCCACGCGACAACGCAACTGACCCACCTGGTAGCTGACAGTCACCCGAGAACTGGCATGACGCATGGCATTGCCCACCAGATTCTGCAGGGCACGATGTAGAAATCGCGGCTCGGCCTCGACCCAGGCACCGTCGCAGTCGGCGGCCGACAGGCATAGACCGCGCTCGACCGTGATTCCGGCCCGCAACGGTCCCAGCTCATCGATCACCTGATTGACCAGCGCATCCAGGTCCACCCGCTGAAAATTCAGGGCCGGCGAGCCCTGCTCCAGCCGCGCGTAGGTCAGCATCTCATCCACCAGCCGGTCCAGGTCCTCGATGTCGTGGTCCATGCCCGCCAGGTATTTGTCCCGGGCCTGGGGCGTGGAGGCACTGCCGAGCATTTCCAGGCCGAAGCGCAGGCGCGCCACCGGGGTACGCAATTCGTGGGAAACCGCCCGCACCAGCTCACGTTGGATCGCCAACAGCTGTTGCAAGTGCTCGGCCATGCCGTTGAACGCCGCGGCCAGGCGCCCCACCGAGTCAGCCCCACGGGCCGGTACCCGGGTTTCGAGGCTGCCTTGGGCGATTTGCGTAGCGGCCGCCTCCAGACCTCGCAAACGCCGCTCCAACTGGCGCACCAACAGGTAGACGATCAACCCGATCAGGCTCAGCCCCAGCGCCGCGATCAGCACCAACCATTGCGGCGGATAGGGGTTCATCTGGTACAGCGGACCGATCTCCAGCACCCACGGCGTGCCGACCATGCCGGCGAACACCCGGATCGAGTCACCGCCCTTGCCCAACGCCATCACCGTGTCGCCCTCGGATACCCGACGGCGCTGGTCTTCGTCCATGTCCGCCTGCTCGGCGGTCATCAGTCGCAAGTCGAACCCGAAACCTTTTTCCTCCTTCAGTTGTGCGAGTCGTTCGGGTTGCTCAGCCACCGGGTAACGCACCAGCTCGTCGGCCAGCAGGTAAATCGTCGCCCTCGCCAGTTGCTCACTGATCTGCTGGACTTCCCCCACCAGCATCAGCAGTTCGCCATCGCTGACCAGCCGATAGACCTTCGCCGCATGGGGCCCGGTCTGCTCCACCAACGCCTGGCCGCGCAACACGCGAGTGCGCTGGCCGAGGTCCAGGTCGGTCTGGGAGAACGTCTGCAAGGCCAAGGGAATGCCCAGCAGACGCTCCCACACGGCCAATGCCCGCCGGCGCTCGGTGTCGTTCATGGGCCGCAGGTTGTCGGCCATCAAGGAAAACGTGCCATGGGCCAGGCGCTCGCGGTATTGCTCGCTGCGGGTCTGGTTGAGCAGGTGCAGGGCCAGCACGCCAAGAACCGCCACCAGCACCAGGGCCGCACACATGCCGCCATAAATGCGCAGGAAGATCGAGTTCACGGCGCGGCATCTACACAAGCTTCAGGAACGAACAGGTAGCCTTTGCTGCGGATGGTCTTGATCAGCCGTGGATGGTCCGGGTCGTCACCGATTTTGGGGCGAATGCGTGAGATGCGCACGTCGATGGAGCGGTCCTGGCCGTCATAGCCGATGCCGCGCAACGCGGTGAAGATTTCTTCCCGGGACAGGATGCGCCCGGCATTGGCCACCAGCAGCCACAGCAAGTCGAATTCGGCGCTGGTCAGCTCGATGCCGTTGCCCTGCAGCCAGGCTTCGCGCAAGGCGTTGTCCACCACCAACGGACCGAACTCCAGGCGCCGCTGCTTTTGCGGCACCACCGGCTCGGGCTCGCTGCGCCGCAGCAAGGCCTGGATGCGCGCCAAGAGCAAACGCGGGCGAACCGGCTTGCAGACGTAATCGTCGGCGCCCAGGTCCAGGCCCTGGATCTGATCGGTGTCGTCGGTGCGGGCGGTGAGCATCAGGATCGGCCCGTCGAAATGCTCGCGCACCTTGCGGCAGATGCTCAGGCCATCTTCGCCGGGCAGCATCAGGTCGAGGATGACCAGGTCCGGTTGCTCGGCAATGATCCGCGCCGCCGCCACAGCGCCGTTGCCCTCGATGGTGACGCGCAGCCCGTTGCTTTCGAGGTATTCCCGTGTCAGCTCGGCCAAACGCTGGTCATCTTCGACGATCAATACCTGCCAGGCTTCTTGTTCCACTGGGGGGACCTCTTTTGCTGTGAATATAGAAAGGAAGGATGGTGCTTACCTGTGGCGAAGGAGCTTGCTCCCGCTGGGCTGCGAAGCGGCCCCGTTTTTTTGCGATTGCTGCGCAATCGAGCGGGAGCAAGCTCCCTCCCCACAACAGTGCTCGCTCCAGGGATTCGAATACAGCCCCCCTCTTTTTGTCATATCAAAGGAGGATAAACATGCCAGCACACCGGCCGATTGTATAAACGTCGCCCCCCTGGAAAACAAGCGGACAAATGCGTTCGGTCGGGTGGATTTTGTGTGGTAACGTCCGCGCCCGCAAAAACCTTCTGGCTGTTTCCGAATCGTCGAAATCGATGAAAAAAGGTCCGCTCCAGCTAGGTCGCGGCCTACAGCGTAGTTCCACGTTTCGCACACAAATTACGCACAGGCTTATCCACAGGTAGTACGTTGCAATCACCCCCCAAAACGCATTATCTTGTAGCCCGCCGCGTAAAAAACCCTACATGTAGGGTTTTCGGCCAAAAACCAAACACAAGTTGGACAGAGAATTCAAGCGTTTTTCGTGCTTCTGTTCACCTGAAACACCGCATTTCCAAAAGCCCAGACCGCCCCTGCGGATGGTAGCTGTTTCAAGGTCGAAAACGACCAAAACGGTACGGGTGTTGCAGTCCATTGCTGCCACCCCAGAACTTCGGATGGAAGCGGTATTAAATGCCTGCTTCCTACTGTCCCGAAGTTGTTATGCCCGGCGCCAGCCGGTTGTAGTGCTTCAGGACGGAACGGTGGGCACCGTAATGGCGCCCAAACAAACATAGAGAACGTGGAGACACCCATGCACACCGACACAACTCGCGAGAACCCGCAGGGCACCGCGCCGCTGGCCGCCGATTCGAACCCGGATCTGTCCGCCACCGCGCCGGGCCAATTGCGCGTGATCAAGCGTAACGGCACTGTCGTTCCTTACACCGATGACAAGATCACCGTCGCCATCACCAAAGCGTTTCTCGCAGTTGAAGGCGGCACCGCTGCCGCTTCGTCGCGAATCCACGACACCGTGGCCCGCCTGACCGAACAGGTCACCGCGACCTTCAAGCGTCGCATGCCCTCGGGCGGCACCATCCACATCGAAGAAATCCAGGACCAGGTCGAACTGGCCCTGATGCGTGCCGGCGAGCAGAAAGTGGCCCGCGACTACGTGATCTACCGTGACTCCCGCGCCAAGGAACGCGCCATCCGCACCCCGGCCGACGCACCGGTGCAAGCGCACCCGTCGATCCGCATCGCCCGCGCCGATGGCAGCCTGGCGCCGCTGGACATGGGCCGCCTGAACACCATCGTCACCGAGGCCTGCGAGGGCCTGGAAGAAGTCGACGGCGACCTGATCCAGCGCGAAACCCTGAAGAACCTCTATGACGGCGTCGCCCTCAAGGACGTCAATACTGCGTTGGTGATGACCGCGCGGACCCTGGTGGAACGCGAGCCGAACTACTCCTTCGTCACCGCCCGCCTGCTGATGGACACCCTGCGTGCCGAAGGCCTGAGCTTCCTGGAAGTCGCCGAGAGCGCGACCCACCACGAAATGGTCGACCTGTACGCCAAGGCGTTGCCGGCCTACATCGCCAAGGGTATCGAATACGAATTGCTGAACCCGGTCCTGGCCTCCTTCGACCTGGAAAAACTCGGCAAGGCGATCAACCACGAGCGCGACCAGCAGTTCACCTACCTGGGCCTGCAAACCCTGTACGACCGTTACTTCATCCACAAGGACGGTATCCGCTTCGAACTGCCGCAGATCTTCTTCATGCGCGTGGCCATGGGCCTGGCAATCGAAGAGAAGCAACGCGAAGACCGCGCCATCGAGTTCTACAACCTGTTGTCGTCCTTCGACTACATGGCGTCGACCCCGACCCTGTTCAACGCCGGTACCCTGCGTCCACAGCTGTCGAGCTGCTACCTGACCACCGTGCCGGACGACCTGTCGGGCATCTACGGCGCGATCCACGACAACGCCATGCTGTCGAAATTTGCCGGCGGCCTGGGTAACGACTGGACTCCGGTTCGCGCGCTGGGCTCGTACATCAAGGGCACCAACGGCAAATCCCAGGGCGTCGTGCCGTTCCTCAAAGTGGTCAACGACACCGCGGTCGCGGTCAACCAGGGCGGCAAGCGCAAAGGCGCGGTCTGCGCCTACCTGGAAACCTGGCACATGGACATCGAAGAGTTCATCGAGCTGCGCAAGAACACCGGTGATGATCGTCGTCGTACCCACGACATGAACACCGCCAACTGGATCCCTGACCTGTTCATGAAGCGTGTCTTCGACGACGGCAAGTGGACCCTGTTCTCGCCGTCCGAAGTGCCAGACCTGCACGACCTGACCGGCAAGGCTTTCGAAGAGCGCTACGAGTACTACGAAGCCCTGACCGAGTACAACAAGATCAAGCTGTTCAAAGTCGTCCAGGCCAAAGACCTGTGGCGCAAAATGTTGTCGATGCTGTTCGAAACCGGCCACCCATGGCTGACCTTCAAGGACCCGTGCAACCTGCGCAGCCCGCAGCAACACGTGGGCGTGGTCCACAGCTCGAACCTGTGCACCGAGATCACCTTGAACACCAACAAGGACGAGATCGCGGTCTGCAACCTGGGCTCGATCAACCTGCCGAACCACATCACCGACGGCAAGCTCGACACCGCCAAGCTGCAACGCACCGTGAACACCGCCGTGCGCATGCTCGACAACGTGATCGACATCAACTACTACTCGGTGCCACAGGCGAAGAACTCCAACTTCAAGCACCGTCCGGTCGGCCTGGGCATCATGGGCTTCCAGGACGCCTTGTACCTGCAGCACATCCCGTACGGTTCCGATGCTGCGGTCGAGTTCGCCGACAAGTCGATGGAAGCGGTCAGCTACTACGCGATCCAGGCTTCCTGCGACCTGGCCGACGAGCGCGGCGCCTACGAGACGTTCCAGGGTTCGCTGTGGTCCAAAGGCGTCCTGCCGCTGGATTCGCAACAGATCCTGATCGCCCAGCGCGGCCAGAAGTACATCGACGTTGACCTGAACGAATCCCTGGACTGGGCACCGGTTCGCGCCCGTGTGCAGAAAGGCATCCGTAACTCCAACATCATGGCCATCGCACCGACCGCCACCATCGCCAACATCACTGGCGTGTCGCAGTCGATCGAACCGACCTACCAGAACCTGTATGTGAAATCGAACCTGTCGGGCGAGTTCACCGTGATCAACCCGTACCTGGTTCGCGACCTCAAGGCTCGCGGCCTGTGGGACTCGGTCATGATCAACGACCTGAAGTACTACGACGGTTCGGTGCAGCAGATCGAGCGCATCCCGCAAGAGCTCAAGGAGCTCTACGCCACCGCGTTCGAAGTGGACACCAAGTGGATCGTCGACGCCGCCAGCCGTCGCCAGAAGTGGATCGACCAGGCGCAGTCGCTGAACCTGTACATCGCCGGCGCCTCGGGCAAGAAGCTGGACGTGACCTACCGCATGGCCTGGTACCGTGGTCTGAAAACCACCTACTACCTCCGTGCCCTGGCCGCCACCAGCACCGAGAAGTCGACCATCAACACCGGCAAGCTGAACGCTGTTTCCAGCGGCGGCAACCACGGTGACGATTCGGTCCTGGCGGCTCCAGCCGGTCCGGCACCAGTGCCAAAGGCCTGCGCGATTGACGAGCCGGATTGCGAAGCTTGCCAATAAGCTGAGTGGGTGGGCGTGTAAAGACGCCTGCTGAAGAAACCCCCGATAGACCGCTGGTTTATCGGGGGTTTTCTTTTGGGTGGAGGAAAGTGGCGCCTGGCCTGACCCCATCGCGAGCAAGCTCGCTCCCACAGGGGCCTGTACACGCAGTTCAAAGGTGGGAGCGAGCTTGCTCGCGATGAGGCCGGACCAGGCACGACAAAACCTTCGCCCATGAAAAAGCCCCTCTTGCGAGGGGCTCCTTGTGCAGCGTCAAGCAACCATCGACATCAAGCCATCTGAATGATGGTCTGCATGATGGTGCTCTGGGTGGAGATGGTCTTGGCGTTCGCCTGGTAGTTGCTCTGGGCCTTGATCAGCTCGACCAGTTCGTTGGTCAGGTTGACGTTGGACTCTTCCAGGGAGTTGGAGACGATCGAACCCAGGGTGCCGGTTTCCGGGGCATCGTAGCCCGGGATGCCCGAGGCGAAGGTTTCCTTCCAGCTGGTGCCGCCTATCGGCTGCAAGCCTTGCTCGTTGGTGAAACTGGCGAGCGCGAGCTGGCCGATCGGCTTGGTCTGGTTGTTGCTGAAGTTGGCCAGCAAGACACCGCTGCCATCGATGGTCAGGTTGGTGATCTGGCCGGTGGCGTAACCGTTCTGTGCTGGAATCGACCGCGCGGTGTCGGCGTTGAACTGGGTGGTATTGCCCATGGAGATCGTGATGGTTGGCGCACTCGCGGCACCGTTGGCGGCCCATACGCCGTTGGTTACAGTGCCTGGCACCCAGCCAGTCAGTACCAAATCGCTGCTGGTGGACGCCGGAGGAGTGGTGACCGAGGCCAACTTCCCGCTCGAATCGAAGTTCATGGTCGAAGGGACCGGCGCAGTCGCGCCCGTCGTAGTCGGCAAGCTGCCGTTCAGGTTACGACCATCAATCAGCGTATAGACATTCCAGGTATTACCGGCCGTCTTGACCATGTACTGGTCCATGGAATGCTGGTTGCCCTGGGTGTCGTAGACCGGGGTAGTGAACTGCTTGGTGAAGGTGGCCGTATCACTCGGATTGAATGCCGCTGTGATCGCCGTCGCCGTCGAGTTCAGGTTGATCGTCGATGAAATCAGGCTGGTCGCACTCGGCGGCAGGTTGGAGGTGTCGATGCGCAGGTCGGTCAGGATCCCGTTCTGGATCTTGCCGTTGGCATCCACGCCATAGCCTTGCAGGCGGGCAGTGCCGTCACTGTTGGTGACGTAGCCTTCCTTGTCAGTCTTGAAGGTACCGGCACGGGTGTAGCTCAAGGAACCGTCGTTGCTCAGCACAAAGAAGCCGGAACCCTGGATACCCATGTCCAGCACGTTGCCGGTGTTGTTGACGTCACCCTGGCTGAACTGCTGGGAAACGTTGGCCAGGCGCACGCCGTTACCGACGGTCTTGCTGCCCGAGCCCAGCTTGGTGGCCGAGTAGACGTCTTCGAATTCCGCGCGGGACGATTTGAATCCGGTGGTCGCCACGTTGGCGATGTTGTTGCCGGTCACGTCCAGCTGTTTGTTGGCTGCATAGAGACCGCTAAGGCCGATATTGAAAGACATATTGCACTCCTTTTGCCGGGTTAGTCGGCTCTACATACCAATAGTTTGTACTTTGGACAGGGCAATGCTGCCCAGCCCGGCGAGGTTGAGCATCAGCTCGCCCCCTGTCTGGCTGATCGTCACACTGCTGACGGTGGCCGGCAGGTTGGTGATCAGCGATGTCGCCTTGCCGTCGATGGTGGTCGAGGCGGCGAAAGTGTAAGTGCCCGATTCGACCGTCGCGCCCGCGTCGTTCTTGCCGTCCCAGATGAAAGCGGAATTGCCGGCGTTCTGGCTGCCCAGGTCGATGGTGCGGACGGTCTTGCCATCCTTGTCCACGATCTTGACCGCGACGGAGGACACCGAGGTCGGTACCACCACCGTGCCGTTGAGGCTCTTGGAGGTATCGACCACGGCCTTGTCGCCTGGAGCGATGACCGAGCGACCTACCAGTGACGAGGCCTGCAAGGCCTGGGACGAGTTGTAGTTGCCGGCGATACCGCTGACGGTCTCGTTGAGGGTGGTGATGCCTTCCAGGCTGCTGAACTGCGCCAGCTGGGCAACGAACTCGCCGTTATCCTGGGGCTCCAGCGGGTTCTGGTTTTTCAGTTGGGTAACGAGCAATTGCAGGAACGCATCCTTGCCAAGCTCCTTTTTTCCCGTCGCCGCCCCCGTCACCGCCCCGAGGGTATCGGAGGTGTTGTTGGTCTTGACCGAGGAGTTAGCCAGAATCTCGTTGAGGCTCAAACCACTGGTGGTGTTAGTAACGCTCATGTGACTCGCCCCTTATCACTGACCCAGGGTCAGGACCTTCTGCATCATGGTTTTGGCGGTGTTCATCATTTCGGCGTTGGTCTGGAACGAACGACTGGCGGAAATCATGTCGGCCATTTCTTCGACGACGTTGACGTTCGGGTAGTAGACGTAGCCCTTGGCGTCAGCGGCCGGATGGTTCGGCTCGTAACGTGCCTCGAGGTTGCTCTGGTCTTCGACCACGCCGAGCACCTGCACACCCTGCCCGGCGGCGTCCTGGTTCTGGAACAGCGAGTCGCTGCCGCCGGATTGGCCGCCCTGGTACATGGTGGCGAATACCGGGTGACGGGCACGGTAGGTCTGGTCGATGCTCGACGAAACGGTCTCGGCGTTGGCGATGTTACTGGCGACGGTGTTCAGGCGAGTGGTCTGGGCACTCATGGCACTGCCGGCAATGTTGAATACGCTCGCGATCGACATGGATTACTCTCCGCGCAGGGCCGATACCAGCCCTTTGAACTTACTGTTGAGCAGGGTGAAGCTGGCCTGGAAGTTCACGGAGTTTTCCGCGTAGTTGGACTGTTCCAGTTGGGCGTCCACGGTGTTCTGGTCAATCGAAGGTTGCATCGGCGTGCGATACATCAGCGATTCGTCGCCATTGCCCAGTCCTTCGGCTTCGATATGACGGCTGTTGGTCATGTTCAAGGCGAAGTGGCCGTTCTTGGTCTTCTCGTTCTGCTCGGCGAGCACTTTGGAGAAGTCCAGGTCCCGAGCCTTGTAGTTCGGGGTATCGGCGTTGGCGATGTTGTTGGCCAGGACTTCGGCACGCTGGGCGCGGAAGCTCAGGGCCTGTTCGTGGATACCGAGCGCTTTATCGAAGCTGATGCTCATGTCGGAAACCTTTGGGTGACCAGAATTTACGTACGATGAACTTAGCAAGCGTCGTGCCACTTTCAAAAACCGCATAAACCGGGGCTTTGCGGGCATCGGCAAAGCGGCAATGCCAGAAAAGCGGCAATCGGCTTCCGCTGACTGCCGCTTTTCTGCCGCTTTCAGGGGGCATGCCAATCCATTGCGGGAACGAGTTTGCTCGCGATGGCGGTGGGTCAGCCTGCATTGATGTGGCATGTACCTCCGCTATTGCGAGCAAGCTCGCTCCCACATTTGATCGGGGAAGCCTGGATAAAAAGCGCATAAAAAAACGGGAGTCCCTGAGGACTCCCGTTTTTGACGACACTCGCGAATCACTTCGCCTGGTAGATGATCCCCGGACTGCACTGGACCATCTGATAATGATCCGGCAAACCGTTCAACGCCTCGGAGGCGCCGAGGAACAGGTACCCGCCAGGCTTGAGGGTGCTGTGGATACGCAACAGGATGTCTTTCTTCACTTCGGCGGAGAAATAGATCAGCACGTTGCGGCAGAACACGATGTCGAACTTGCCCAGGCTGGCATAGCTGTCCAGCAGGTTGAACGAGCGGAATTCCACACGGCTCTTGATCGGCGCCTTGACCGCCCAACGCCCCGGCCCTTTCGGGTCGAAGTAGCGTTGCAGACGATCAGGCGACAAGCCGCGGCCAATGGCCAGGCTGTCGTACTCGCCGGTCTTGCAGTTATTGAGCATGGTGCCGGACAGGTCAGTGGCGACAATCTGTACGCCCCCTTTCAACTGGCCGATGTTGGTTCGTTCGAACTCATCGATGGTCATCGACAGCGAATAGGGTTCCTGCCCCGATGAACAGGCCGCCGACCAGATCCGCAGGCGTTGACCCGGGCTGGCCTTGATGGCCGCCGGCAACACTCTGTTCTTCAACACCTCGAACGGATAGGTGTCACGAAACCACAAGGTTTCGTTGGTGGTCATGGCGTCCACCACCATCTCGCGCAAACCGCTGCGCGGCTGGGTCTGGATGCGCTGCACCAGTTCACCCAACGATTTAAGGCCCTGTTGCTCCATCAACTTGTTGAGACGGCTCGACACCAGGTATTGCTTGTTCTCACCAAGCAAAATGCCACAGGCTTTTTCCAGGAAGACCCGGAACTGTTCGAAATCCAAATTACCCGTAGACAAAGTACCGCCTCTTTCATTGTGTTGGCTTGCCGGGCGCACAGCGCGCCCAACCTTTATTCTGCTGCCTTGATCCGATCGACTACCCGGGAAGCCAGGTCATCAGGCCGGAACTTGGCCAGGAAGTCATCGGCACCGACTTTCTTGACCATCGCCTGGTTGAAGACCCCGGACAACGACGTATGCAAGATAATATGCAGCTTTTGCATGCGCGGGTCGTTGCGGATTTCCGAGGTCAGGGTGTACCCATCCATCTCCGGCATTTCAATGTCGGAGATCATCATCAGGAACTCCTCTTCCGGCTTCTTGCCTTCATCGACCATCGCACGCAGGTAATCCAGCGCCTGCCGTCCATCGTTCAATGCGACCACTTCGACGCCGATCGTCTGTAGACACCGAGTGACCTGTTTACGTGCCACCGAAGAATCATCGACGGTCAGCACCCGCAACGAGATCGCCTTGTGCTGGGTCTCGGCATCCACTACACCCACGGAGATCGTCTCCGTGGTCGGCGCCACTTCGGCGAGGATTTTCTCCACGTCGATGATTTCCACCAACTGGTTATCGACCCGAGTCACCGCCGTCAGGTAGTGATCGCGGCCGGTGCCCTTGGGCGGTGGATGAATCTCTTCCCAGTTCATGTTGACGATGCGCTCCACCGAGCGAACCAGGAAACCCTGGGTCTTGGTGTTGTACTCGGTGATGATCACGAACGGATTGCTCTGGTCCAGCAGCCGGCCGGAACCGGTCGCCATGGCCAAGTCGAGAATCGGGATGGTCGCGCCCCGGATATTCGCTACACCGCACACGACAGGATTGGACTTGGGCATCAGGGTCAGCTTAGGACATTGCAGCACCTCGCGGACCTTGAATACGTTAATTCCATACAACTGCTGCCCATCGAGACGGAACAGCAACAGCTCCAGGCGATTCTGACCAACCAGCTGTGTACGCTGGTTTACCGAGTCCATTACTCCCGCCATGCCCTGACTCCTACCTAACGCTAATGTGTCCGACGCGCATTCATCACTAAACGGCACGGGGCTTGCTATTCAACCGGCATGAACGCACAAACGACATTTTCTCGACGCCTGATCACTCACTGCCGCCATTGGCTCGGTGCACTGTTGGCTGTCTGCCTGTTCACTTCGGGCGGTCCTGCCCATGCTGATGTTCCGGTTACCTTGCCTGATCTCCTTATCGGCGTCACTCAGGGCTTTCTTGAATTCACCGTAGAAGACTATCTGGCCACCAGTCAAACCGAAGGTCGCTACGAAATCGAAGTCAATCAACTCGACCCGCGCCTGCGCATGCCAATGTGCGACAAGGAATTGACTGCTTCGCTGGAGAGCCCGGCCAGGCCCCTGGGTCGAGTCACAGTGAAGGTTCGTTGCGACAGCGCCGCGCCCTGGACGGTGTTCGTACCCGCTCAAGTGCGCCTGTTCCGCGAGATTGTCACCACCACCCGTCCGCTCAAGCGGGCCGGAATTGTCGAGCCTCAGGACGTCATGCTGCGTGAACGGGACATCAGCCAGATCACCCAGGGTTTCCTGACCTCCGTCGATCAGGCGATCGGCCAGAAACTTGTCCGACCAATGGTCGCCGACCAGGTCGTTACCCTGGTGCACCTGGAACAGGCTGAAGTAATCCGCAAAGGCGACCAGGTGGTCATCACCGCTCGCAGCGGGACCTTGGCGGTGCGGATGCCGGGCGAGGCCCTGTCCAAAGGCGGCATGCATGAACAGATTCGGGTAAAAAACCTCAATTCCCAACGAGTTATCAAGGCGCAGGTAATAGCCCCTGGCCAGGTGGAAGTGGCTATGTAGCGATTGGGTAGAAATGGGTAGAGAGCTGGCGCTTGACCCGGGTGTTCCCTAGACTGTGCCTTACGCAAAGGCAAGCGCAGACGTGCGCACGCTCATTGAATAAATGGGCCTAAAGTTTTTTTGGGGATGGCCGAAAACATGGCAAGCGTCCAAATACCCAGAGGTTTTTTACCATGGTCATCGATTTCAATCGTTTAAACAGCTCTTCACCGTTGACAGGCACTACGCGCACCAAGGCCAGCCAGGAAACTGCCGAAGCCGGCAAGTCCGTACCGGTCGAACAGGCCAGCACTGTCAACAACGGGGAGTCGGTACACCTCAGCAATGAGGCTCAGCAGTTGCAGAAGGTCACTGACAAGCTGCGCGATCAACCTGTCGTCGACAACGCCCGAGTGGCCGAGTTGAAAGCAGCAATCGCCGATGGCAGCTACAAAGTCGACAGCAACCGCGTAGCCAGCAAACTGCTCAACTTCGAAGCCCAGCGCTAGGCCACCGCCAGCGCCAGGCTTTTGGACGCTAAGACCCAAGGCCAGCCATGCACGACACTCATTTATTGCAACTGATCACCGACGACTTTGCTCCAGCGCAACAATTGCTGGAGTTATTGCAGACCGAATCCCTGGCCCTGCACGGTCGCGACATGCCTTTGCTGGAAACTATTCTGGCGCAGAAGCAGGCATTGATCATTTTGCTCGATCAGCATGGCCGCAAGCGCAGCGAGATTCTCGCCAGCCTCAACTTGCCCACCAATAATAGCGGCCTTGAACAACTGGCCAGCCAATCATCGGTTGGCGATCAGCTATTGTCCCAGAGCCAGGTGCTTAATGACCTGCTCACCCAGTGCCAGGCCGCCAACGCGCACAATGGTCAGTCGATCCAGACCCAGCAAGCCGCCACCGCCAACCAGTTGCGCATCCTCAATGGCGGTGAAATCCCGACGCTTTATGACGCCCGCGGCTCGACCGCCAGGATGGTCAAGCACCGGCCGCTAAGCCAGGCATGAAACGAACAATGCTTGCGCCCTATCAACGCGCGATACATGCTGGCAAAATGCTAGCCATTCGTAGTCGTATTTTGCCTGGAGATTGACCCACCGTGTTCAATGCCTCAAACGCGGATGATGCTCCGCAGCCACCCAAGGTCCTCACCACGCCCCTGGAAATCGCCGGCAACCTGCGGATGCTGCAAGATAGCCACGACCCGCTGATCATTACCTTCCACGAACGCACCCAGCGCTTCCAGAGTTACCTGGTGGATGTCGATCGCGAGAGCAACGCCATCGCGCTGGACGAAATGATCCCCCGGGACGGTGAACGCTTCCTGCTGGCGGGCGAACCATTTCGTGTCGAGGGTTTTCATGACGGTGTACGCATCGCGTGGGAAGGCAACGGCCCGCTGACCATCGATGAGTCCAAAGACGGTCGTTGCTATCGCGGCGCCTTGCCCGAAGAAGTGGTTTATCACCAACGCCGCAACGCCTTCCGCGCCGCCCTGAAGCTGGCGCAGCTGGTGAGTGTCGAGCTGGGCGGTGACAAGCTCAAGTCACCGGTGGATGGCAAGTTATTGGACATCTCCGCCACTGGTTGCAAATTGCGCTTCGAGGGCGACATCACCGAACGCCTGCAGTTGGGCCAGGTCTATGAGCGCTTCATCGCCGCCCTGCCCTTTGGCAACATGACCGCGCCAGTAGAACTGCGTTACCTGCACTTCGAAGAAAGGATCAACACCACCTTCGCCGGTGTGCGCTTCCACAATATCAGTGGCCTGGTGCAGCGCCAGGTCGAGCGTTTCGTCTATCAGTTGCAGCGCGAAGCCCGGCGTTTCGATAAAGACGACCTCTGATCTTCTTCACGCCATGAAAAAAACGGGCAGTCCCTTGCGGTGACTGCCCGTTTTTTTATGGCTGACTCAAGGCCTGGCCTGAGTGAAATCGGGGCTCGTCGGCTCGTCGCTTGCCTCTTCGGCGGCAGCTTCCTCCATGACCGGTTCTTCGTCGACCGGCTCTTCCGTCGGCACAGGATCGACGTGCATCTGCTCCTGCACCACCTGTTCGTCCACCCGGGGATCGAGGCACGCCACCAGAGGCGAACTGGACATGCTGTCCGGCATCGCCACGTGATGCAGCGGTGCGTCGTCGACCTGGTGCAGGTTGGTCACCGCCTTCGGCCGGATTCGCCACACCAGCACCAAGGCGAAGAAGGCAAAAAAGGCATAGAGCATCTGGCTGCCGAACATTTTCATCAGCACCCCTGCTACCAGCGGTCCGATACTGGCGCCAACCCCATAGGTCACCAGCAGCATCGCGGTCAGGGATACCCTTCGATCAGCTTCGACGTGGTCATTGGAAAATGCCACCGCCAGCGGATAAAGGCAGAACTGCACCAGCGAACAGAAGAACCCCGCGACAAACAGCACTTCCAACGGCACCGTCGGCAGGATCGCCAGCGGCAGCGCACAGACCGTCAGGACCAGCGCAAAGCAGCGGATCAGCAGCGCCCGGTCATATCGATCGGACAGCCAGCCCAGGGGCCACTGAACCAGCAACCCAGCAAAGATGCAGCTACCCATGAACAGACCCACCTGCTCGGTCGACAGCCCCTGCTGAGAGGCATACAAAGGCGCCAGGCCATAGAACGAGCCGACGATCAGTCCCGAGCCCAGCACCGTACTCAATGACTGCGGCACGCGCTTGATGAAAAAGCGCGGCTCCATGGGCGCCGGATGCAGCGCCGCCGGGTGAATTCGCCGGGTCAGTGTCACCGGCACCAGACACAAGGCAAAGCACAGCGCCACCAGCATCAGCAGCTCCAGGCCAAGGGCCGGGTGCATGACCAGGATCAGTTGACCCAGCACTAGCCCCAGGTACGAGGCGATCATGTAGCCGCTGAACACCGCTCCGCGCTGTTTGGCATCGGCCTGCTCGTTGAGCCAGCTCTCGATGACCATGTACTGGCACATCATGCCCAGGCCGACAATCATCCGCAGCACGATCCAGGCCGGCAGCCAGTTCACCAGGCCATGGCCCAGCACCGCCGCACCGACGATCCCGGCGCAGGCCGAATAGGCGCGGATATGCCCGACCCGGGCAATCAGCCGATGGCCGATTTTGCCGCCCAACACCAGGCCGAAATAGTTGGCGGCCATCAGCGCACCGACCCACAGGCTGTCCACGTGGTCGGCGGCCAGACGCAAGGCCAGGTAAGTACTCAAGAGGCCGGAGCCGATCAACATCATCAGCGAGGCGAAATAAAGCGCTCGAAAAGGTTTCCAGATTTGGCGCATCGGCGTTCCGAGCGGCTCCTTGAGGTAAGTAAGGGCTATCGGTGACGATAGCCCTAATGCGACGGTTCGTTATGCCTGGGCCGCTAGAACACGCCGCTCCCAGGGCGTGATTTCATCAAAGAAGCTGGTCAGTTCCAGGGTCTTCGAGGCGATGTAGCCTTCGATGAACTCCGTCCCGAACAGTTCCTTCGCCAAATGACTACGCTTCAGACGCTCCAGGGCAGCATGCAAGGTACATGGCAGCGACAGATTATCTGGCACTTCGAACTCACCCTGGATCGCGGCGCTCGGTTCCAGCCGGTGTTCAATGCCATAAAGGCCGGCTGCCAGACTGGCGGCAATCGCCAGGTACGGGTTGGCATCCGCCCCCGGCAAACGGTTCTCGACCCGACGGGCAGCTGGCGAGCTGGCGGGAATGCGCAAGCCGGCCGAGCGATTGTCATGGGACCAACAGGCATTGTTCGGTGAAGCAAACGGATGACACAGGCGCTGGTAGGAATTCACGTTCGGCGCGAACAGCGCCGTAAAATCCGCCATGCCAGCCTGTTGCCCGCCGATGAAGTGCCTAAAGGCAGCAGTCGGTTCGCCCGCCGCGTCGCTGAACACGTTGTGACCGCTGTCCAGCTCGACGACGCTCTGATGGATATGCATCGAACTGCCCGGCGTATGGGCCAAGGGCTTGGCCATGCAGACCACGGTCAGGCCATGCTTGAGCGCCACTTCCTTGAGCAGATGCTTGAACAGGAATGTCTGGTCGGCCAACAACAAGGGGTCGCCGTGAAGCAGATTGATCTCGAACTGGCTCACGCCCATTTCATGCATGAACGTGTCGCGGGGCAAGCCCAGCGCTGCCATGCATTCATAGACCTCACTGAAAAACGGGCGCAGGCCATTGTTGGAGCTGATGCTGAATGCCGAATGGCCGTCTTCGCGCCGTCCATCCAGGCCCACCGGCGGCTGGAATGGCTGGGTCGGGTCCGGGTTGGGCGCAAACACAAAGAACTCCAGCTCGGTGGCCACCACCGGCGCCAGGCCAAGAGCTGCATAGCGAGCGATAACGGCCTTGAGCTGGCCGCGCGTGGAGAGCCGGGAGCTTTCACCGGTCAGCTCATCAGCATCGCAGATCGCCAGGGCACGCGGTTGTTGGCTCCAGGGCAGGGGGTGGATTTGTTTCGAATCGGCCACCAGTGCCAGGTCACCATCATCGCTGCCGTAGAAACGTGACGGCGGATATCCCCCCATGATGCATTGCAGCAACACCCCTCGCGCCATCTGCAACCGCCGACCTTCGAGGAAACCCTCGGCCGTCATCACCTTGCCGCGCGGCACGCCATTCAAATCCGGCGTAACGCATTCAATCTCATCAATGCCCGTCAGTCGCTGCGCGAGTGAACGCTGGCCATCGGTCGTCATGACGCAATCCTTGTTATGTGCGAGCCGCGAACGGCAACCCGTACAAAATAGGCTTCAGCTGTTCGGAATATCAAGCACCCCGAGACAATAAACCCGGAGAGTGGAAATCAGGATCCAGTGTGGGAGCGGGCTTGCTCGCGAATGCGGTGTATCAGTCATACATTCGCTAACTGACAATCCGCATTCGCGAGCAAGCCCGCTCCCACAGGTTTTGTGTTGATAGGGTATTTGCGCACGGCTGGTTCAGGGCAGATAAAGCCGGAACACCCCACCGCCGAGCACTCCGCCATTGGCAATCTCAGTGCGCCCGCACACGCCGCCGCGCTGATGCAGCCCGGCAATCCGCGCTGCAAAGTACAAGCCCAGCCCGGTGCTGCCGCTGCTGTGATTGATGCCCTGCACATAGTCGGCCTGACGCTCGATCATCTCCGGCGGATAACCTTCGCCGTCATCATTGATGGTCAGCACCAGTTGCCCGGCCTCGTCGCTCACACTGATCAGCAACGTTTGGCGCGCATGGCGAATCGCATTGTTGATGCTGTTGTCGAGCACCGAAGCAATCAGCTCGCGATCGAAAAAGCCCAAGGGGCTGAGCGGATCGACTTCGTAGGTGGCCATGATCCCGCGGCTACGGAACACCTCCTGATGGCCAGCCAGTTGCGCCTCGATGAAGTCATCCAGCTCATGGTAGGCCGGATGCAACGGCAACTGGTTGACCCCGAGTTTGTACAGCCCCAGCAGTTGCACGAGCAAGCCGTTGAGGTGAGCGAACTCGAACTCCATGACGCCCTGCTCCGAGCTCTGCCGCTCGGGATCGGGCAAACGCTCGAGCCATTGCGTATGCGCCTGCATGAGCAAGGTCAGGGAGTTCTTCATGTCGTGCACGGTAGATGCGATCACCGTGGAAAAATCGAGTGCCTGTTCGCTGTCATTCATCGCCAAATGCCTTGCTTCGCAGTTTCTGATAACGCGCAAAACGCGCATCGGTATCGGGCATCATGCCCACCAGTTTCAGGCAGGCGCGGCATTCCTGCAGCAGCTCCGACTCCACGCTGGTATCGGTGCCATGCAGCAGGGACTGCGCCATGTTCAGGGCAATACTGATGTTCTTCGGTTGCAGCTTCAGGGCGCGGCGGAACAGGTCCCGCGCCTGCGGCAAGTCGCCGGTCTTGTAGACGCGCACGCCGTCGCGGTTCAGCTCGGCGGCGGCATTGCCTTGATTGAGGATGTTCGGATCATCGGTCAGCTTGGCGATGCCTTGCATCACCGTCGGGTCGTCGCCGTAGATTTCCGCGCAGTTCTTGAGCATCGATTCGCCGGCACTGGCCTGGCCGAGCATTTGCAGCTGCTTGGCCACCAGCAACGCGGCTTCGGCACTCATGAACTGCTCCATGCCATCAAGACGCTGCATGGCCTGTTCAGTGAGCTTTTCGGCGGTTTCGGCGTCATTGAGCAGCAGGCTCGTGGCCTTCATCAGCCGCGCCCGCACCTGTAGCCCTGGGTCGTTGAGGTTTTCTTTCGCCACGGCGCTGAGGGTCGTATTGATCTCGAGCCGGGTGCGGGTATCCAGACCTTTCTCACTGCCCTTGCTGATCAGTGCGTGGGCCAGGCCGAGGTTGCTTTCCGGATCCTTGAAGCGCGACTGCGCGCCCTGCCCGACCGCCTGGCGATAGGCCTTGGACGCCGTCTCGTAATCCTCGTTGGTCATCGCCAGCTTGCCTAACAGCGATTGCCGTCGCACCGCCAGTGGCGATAGGCGAACGGCTTCTTCCAACACGTGCTGCGCTTGCTTCGTGTCGCCTTCGGCCACCAGCACTTCGGCCATGCCGTCGTATAACGCAGGCATCATCGGAAATACTTTCAAGGCCTTTTCATAAACGGCCTTGGCTTGCCCCACTTGCCCGCGCTTGAACATCAACTTGCCCAGGCCAACATAGGCCCACGGCAACGGTCGGTCGGCCAGAATGGTGTTGTACAGACGCTCCAGGGCTTCGTTCTGATTCAGGTCGCGCAGCGCATCGGCCCGATAACGTAGGCACAACGGCCCGTAGCGCGGGTCCTGCTTGCACAGGGCGATGCAGGCATTGAGCACGTCCATTGGCTTGCCCCGATCAAGGGCTTGCAAGATCGGCTTGAGCAAAGTCTTGCGCTGCTCGAGTCGCTCCAGCCGCTGAGCCAGGCCGGAGCGATTGAACGGTTTGGTCAGGTAGGCATCGGGTTCGTGCTCCAGGGCACTGAGGACCATTGCCTGGCTGCTTTCAGCCGTCACCATGAGAAACACACTCTCATGGCTGATCAGCTTCTCGACCATCAGGTCTTCAAGCACCTGCTGACCGTTCTTGCGGCCGTCGCCCAGGTGATAATCCTGCAAGATGAAGTCATAGCGCTTCTGCGAGCACATGCGCAGCGCCACTTCACCGGTATCAGCGGTGTCCACATCCTTGACGCCCAGCTCACGCAACATGGACCGAACGGAGCTGCGGAAATCCGAGAAATCATCGACGATCAGAAAACTTTTTTGGTGGTACGCCAGCATCGAGGATGTCCAGGCAAGTAAGAAGATAACCCAATGGCAAAACAACGAAACGCCGTGTCACAGCCCGCAGGGCGCGCAGATGATAGCCACCAGCCACTCCCGATCAAGGGTTTTCCGAACCTCTTGCCCTGGCTGTGTCGTGGCGCACATTGCGAGCCGTTCCTGCGCGCCGAAACGCCGGAGAAAACAGGGCTCATCAGGTTATCGGCCGCAAATGGCGTTCCGTTAAGCAGAGAGTATGGAAGAGATTGGGCAGGGTTGGCGTCAGGAAATATGGTGTCCCAGGGCAGGTTCGAACTGCCAACCTTCCCCTTAGGAGGGGGATGCTCTATCCAATTGAGCTACTGAGACACAAGTCGACCACGAGAACCGCGGTGCGAAGGACGGCGTGCATGTTAACGGTCGGCCCTGCGTTTGTCATGTCGTCCATGGCTTTTTAAGTGTAGGCAAATGGTTCAACTCGCCCGTATCACAGGCCGAAAAGACCACGCATCCGACTGCCACTCATCTACCTCTGGAGGGTTCACGCTAGTAAATCGGCCAATTGCCACTATCCTATACAAACCAAGGACGCGAACGCCTTTGCCCTGTTCCGATTATCCGCCGGACGGTATGGCACATAGACACGATGCGATGGTCACAGATGCAGACCTGTTGATTTTTCAAACCAGTCCGCATTTTTTGATGAAGGGTACTGGCATAACGCCTTTACCCGGATCAATATTTGTCACAGAATTGGCGCCAATGATCTGGCAATTTTGAGGCATGATGCGGGCCTCTTAACAATTCAGGTTGAACATTTGGTTACGGGCCTTGTCCTATCGACATCCCGCGGCCAATCCCGAGAACCGCTCCCCTGAACTAACCGGTTAAATATATGCGCCCATTGAAACAGGCAGTTTATTCCAGCCGTACGGCTGACAAGTTCGTCGTACGTCTGCCAGACGGAATGCGGGAACGCATTGCCGAGGTGGCTCGCAATCATCACCGCAGCATGAACTCTGAAATCATCGCGCGCCTTGAGCAAAGCCTTATTCAAGAAGGCGCGTTGGGTGAAGAGCTCAGCATGCGCCTGGACAGCCCGGAGCTGTCATTACACGAGCGCGAGCTGCTGCAACGCTTCCGACAACTCTCCCATCGCCAGCAGAACGCTCTTGTTTCGCTGATTGCCCATGATGTAGAAATGGCCGCAGACGCGTCCTGATCGCACCCAAGATCTTAAAGCCAGCCTTGTGCTGGCTTTTTTTTGCCTGGGGTTTGGCCTCGAACTGAGTTTTCGAACCCCCATAAAAAAGCCCGCCAGATAGGCGGGCCTTTTTGATCTGCGATTCAGAGCAGGAAAATCGTCGCCAGCCCCAGGAAAATAAAGAACCCGCCGCTGTCGGTCACGGCAGTGATCATCACACTGGCGCCCATGGCAGGGTCACGTCCCATGCGGGCCAGGGTCATGGGAATCAGTACCCCCATCAACGCCGCCAACAGCAAGTTGAGTGTCATCGCGGCGGTCATGACCACCCCCAGTGACCAGCTGCCATAGAGCAGATAAGCCACCACACCGATCACCCCTCCCCAAATCACACCGTTGATCAAGGACACGGCCAGTTCCTTGCGCATCAGTCGCGATGTGTTGCCGGTACTGACCTGATCCAGCGCCATGGCACGGACGATCATGGTGATGGTCTGGTTGCCGGAGTTACCACCAATCCCGGCGACGATAGGCATCAGCGCCGCGAGCGCCACCAGCTTCTCGATAGAACCCTCGAACAGGCCGATGACCCGGGAGGCGACGAAAGCCGTAATCAGATTGATCGCCAGCCAGGCCCAACGGTTACGCAGGGATTTCCAGACCGACGCGAAGATGTCTTCTTCTTCGCGCAAACCGGCCATGTTGAGGACTTCGCTTTCGCTTTCCTCACGAATCAGGTCAACCATTTCATCGATGGTCAGACGGCCGATCAGCTTGCCGTTCTTGTCGACCACCGGTGCAGAAATCAAGTCATAACGTTCGAACGCCTGGGCCGCATCATAGGCGTCTTCGTCCGGGTGAAAGCTCACCGGATCGCTGGCCATGACCTCGGCCACTTGCTTTTCCGGATCGTTGACGAGCAAACGCTTGATGGGCAGCACGCCTTTCAGCACGCCGTCGTAATCGACTACAAAGAGTTTGTCGGTGTGGCCCGGCAGCTCCTTGAGACGGCGCAGGTAACGCAATACCACTTCAAGGCTGACATCCTCGCGGATCGTCACCATCTCGAAGTCCATCAGCGCACCGACCTGCTCCTCGTCATAAGACAACGCCGAGCGCACACGCTCACGTTGCTGGCCGTCGAGGGTTTCCATCAGTTCGTGGACGACGTCCCGTGGCAGTTCGGGCGCCAGGTCGGCGAGCTCGTCGGCGTCCATCTCCTTGGCCGCTGCCAACAGCTCGTGATCATCCATGTCGGCGATCAGGGTTTCACGAACCGAGTCGGACACTTCGAGCAGGATGTCACCGTCACGGTCGGCCTTGACCAACTGCCAGACCGTCAGACGCTCTTCCAGTGGCAAGGCTTCAAGAATGTAGGCGACGTCGGCGGAGTGCAGATCATCGAGCTTGCGTTGCAACTCGACGAGGTTCTGCCGATGGACCAGGTTCTCGACCCGGTCTTGATGCGCGCCTTCCTGGCGATGCGTCAGGTCTTCAACGACCCGCTGCCGATGCAGCAGCTCAACGACTTGAGCGAGACGGTCCTGAAGGCTTTCCTGCGTTTTTTTTACTTCTACTTGGGTCATAGGCGAACTCCACTCCCAGCAGTGGAGCACGCCGGAAGGATCAATCAGTTAATTCATGATTGGCAAAGCAAAATTTTGAGTAACTACTGGGTAAGTCCATGGATATATTCCAAAGCCCCGGCGGGGCTGACGGGCGCAATGATACACCGCTTGAAGCTTTAAAACGTTAAAAAATCACGGCAAGAACAAGCGCTTGCGAGACAAACCTGAACGCAGGCTGAACCTGTGTTTTTACGACGACTTATCCTGAAAAGAAAACACACGCCCCGGCAAAAATGTAGCGGCTAGCCTTTTCCTCTTCATCGTCAAGGAGGACACCCGCATGTCTGTCAGCCATTATCTGTTTTTACTCGCCGCCCTGCCCTGCCTGCCCTTGTGGGCCGCCGGGCAGACCGTGCATCGCTGTGAAAATAACGCAGGGCACGTGACATTCACGACGTTGAGTTGTGCACCAGGAGAGGATCTGTCGCTTCAGGAAATCCATCCCTTCAACGTGGGTACAACCGAGCCAAAGACCCATTCAATGCTGCCCGAAGCGGAGTTTCGGCAAACATCCAGCAACAAAACCAAACGCAAGGAACCGACTGTGGTCGGCCAGTTCGAAGACCGCTGCGGGAATCTGATCAGTGCCAGACAACGCCGCGAAGCGATCATGGACAAGCGAGTCGTCACCGGCATGAGCCAACAGGACGTAGAGAGCGCCCTGGGTAAGCCAGACTCAATCAAGACCCGCAATTCGAGCACACGGTATACCTACAAGGCGAAGAAAGGCCGCAGCGCCGAGATCGTGTTTGATGAAAGAGGGTGTGTAAAAGGCAAATCGTAGACAGCAAAAAGCCCGCGTTAAACGCGGGCTTTTTGGTGTTTGGTGCACTCGACAGGATTCGAACCTGTGACCGCTCGGTTCGTAGCCGAGTACTCTATCCAGCTGAGCTACGAGTGCAAGTTGTGGTTTTATACCAGATCACAACTGGTTGAAGCCAAGTTATTTGCATTGCTGCAAACAACTCTTAAATGGTGCACTCGACAGGATTCGAACCTGTGACCGCTCGGTTCGTAGCCGAGTACTCTATCCAGCTGAGCTACGAGTGCATTTGTTGCCGCGCATTATAGGTCGTCAAATCCTTTTGTAAAGCGCTTTATTCTGTAAATTCAATCACTTACTGAACAAGCCGGGTTTTGACGCACTAAACGAATAATGGCGGAGAACGGGGGATTCGAACCCCCGACACCCTTTTGAGGTGTACTCCCTTAGCAGGGGAGCGCCTTCGGCCACTCGGCCAGCTCTCCGCAACACGGGGCGTATATTAACCACCTTCATCCCCGTTTGCAAACATAAAAATCGATAAAAATTAATGGCTTGGTTCGTCGTCCTTCTCTTTCTTGATACGCAGGTAAATTTCCTCCCGGTGCACAGCGACCTCTTTCGGGGCGTTGACGCCAATACGCACTTGGTTTCCTTTGACGCCAAGCACGGTCACGGTGATTTCGCCATCACCGATAATCAGGCTTTCTGCGCACCGACGAGTCAGAATCAGCATACCTTTCTCCTCACGCGATTCACTTAAGGGACAACAGTCTGCAAAAAAAAGGCATTGGACCGACAACCGAAACGGTCGCAGCCTACAGGCCTAGTATTGACCAGCGCGGGCAAAAGAACAGTTTTGGAACGCGCCATTCAAAAAAACAAAGGGCGCGGTATGACCGCGCCCTCAAGGCAACGCTTTATTCGCCCTGGCGGGCAGCAGCGTCGAGTTCGAAAGCCGTATGCAGGGCGCGTACGGCCAGTTCCAGGTACTTCTCTTCAATCACCACGGAAACCTTGATTTCCGAGGTAGAGATCATCTGGATGTTGATGCTTTCCTTGGCCAGGGATTCGAACATGCGGCTGGCCACGCCTGCGTGAGAGCGCATGCCGACACCGACGATCGAAACCTTGGCAATCTTGGTATCACCCACCACTTCCCGGGCACCGATCTCGCCAGCCGTCTTCTTCAATACAGCTTCTGCGGCCTGGTAGTCGTTGCGGTGCACGGTGAAGGTGAAGTCGGTGGTGTTATCGTGCGCGACGTTCTGCACGATCATGTCGACTTCGATGTTCGCGGCACTGATCGGGCCGAGAATCTTGAACGCCACGCCGGGGGTGTCTGGCACGCCACGGATGGTCAGCTTGGCTTCATCGCGGTTGAAAGCGATGCCGGAAATGATCGGCTGTTCCATGGATTCCTCTTCATCAATAGTAATGAGGGTGCCCGGACCCTCTTTGAAGCTGTGCAGAACGCGCAGCGGAACGTTGTACTTGCCAGCGAATTCAACCGCCCGGATCTGCAACACCTTCGAGCCGAGGCTGGCCATTTCCAGCATCTCTTCGAACGTGATCTTGTCTAGGCGCTGGGCCACAGGCACCACCCGTGGATCGGTGGTGTAGACCCCATCCACATCGGTGTAGATCTGGCATTCATCAGCCTTGAGGGCCGCTGCCAGCGCCACGCCAGTGGTGTCGGAGCCGCCACGGCCAAGGGTGGTGATGTTGCCGTGCTCGTCCACGCCCTGGAAACCGGCGACCACTACAACGCGGCCCGCCTTCAGGTCGCCGCGAATTTTCTGATCGTCGATCTGCAGAATACGCGCTTTGTTGTGCGCGCTGTCTGTCAGGATACGGACCTGATTACCGGTGTAGGACACCGCCGGCACACCGCGCTTGATCAGCGCCATGGCCAGCAAGGCAATGGTCACCTGCTCGCCGGTGGAAACGATCACGTCCAGTTCGCGAGGAACCGGTTGCTGGTCGCCGCTGATTTGCTTGGCCAGATCGATCAGACGGTTGGTCTCGCCGCTCATTGCCGACAGCACAACCACCAGGTCATCGCCCGCTTCACGGAATTTCTTAACCTTGTCGGCGACCTGTTCGATTCTCTCGACAGTGCCGACCGAGGTGCCTCCAAATTTCTGTACGATCAAAGCCATTTCAAAGCCGCCTCTGCCCATGAAGGGCGCCCAATAATCACTCAACAGCGGCCGGGCTCGCCACTAGACCGCAAGCCCGGAACGCTGTCTTAAATACCCTGCTCTACAAATGCAACGGTCTGGGCCAGTGCCGCGTCCAGTGCGCCGGCGTCGGTACCGCCGCCTTGCGCCATGTCTGGACGACCACCACCCTTACCGCCCACTGCCGCAGCGGCCTGCTTCATCAAATCACCGGCCTTGAGTTGGCCAGTCAGGTCTTTGGTCACGCCTGCGACGAGAACGACCTTTTCCTCATGGACACTGCCGAGCAGGATCACTGCGCGGCCGAGTTTGTTCTTCAGCTGATCGACCAGCGCCAGCAGTGCCTTGCCATCCTGGCCGTCGAGACGCACGGCCAGTACTTTCACGCCCTTGACGTCCACGGCCTGGGCCGACAGATCGTCGCCCGCGGCGCTGGCGGCCTTGGCCTGCAACTGCTCGAGTTGTTTTTCCAGCAGACGGTTGCGCTCCAGCACAGCCGACAGCTTGTCGATCAGGTTGTCGCGACTGCCCTTGATCAGGCTCGCCGCTTCCTTGAGTTGTTCTTCGGCGGCGTTGAGGTACGCCAGGGCCGCAGCGCCGGTGACTGCTTCGATACGCCGCACGCCGGACGCCACGCCGCCTTCACTGATGATTTTCAGCAGGCCGATGTCGCCGGTCCGGTTGGCGTGGATGCCACCGCACAGCTCCACGGAGAAATCGCCCATGCTCAGCACGCGCACGCTGTCGCCATACTTCTCGCCGAACAACGCCATCGCGCCCTTCTGCTTGGCGGTCTCGATGTCGGTTTCTTCGGTTTCTACCGGAGAGTTCTTGCGAATCTCGGCATTGACGATGTCTTCCAGCGCCTTGAGTTGCTCAGGCTTGATGGCTTCGAAATGGCTGAAGTCAAAGCGCAGGCGCTGACTGTCCACCAAAGAGCCTTTCTGCTGGACGTGCTCACCCAGTACCTGACGCAGTGCAGCGTGCAGCAAGTGAGTGGCGGAGTGGTTCAGCGACGTGGCGTGACGGACCTCGGCGTCGACATGAGCGGCCACCGGGGCGGCGATCATCAGGCTGCCCGACGCCAACACGCCGTGGTGCAGGAACGCGCCGCCGGTCTTGGTGGTGTCACGCACGTCAAAACGCGAGCTGCCGGCCTGCAGGTAACCACTGTCACCGATCTGGCCACCGGATTCGGCGTAGAACGGCGTCTTGTCCAGCACGATCACGCCTTCCTGGCCTTCACTCAGGATGTCGACCGACTGCCCGTCCTTATAGATCGCAACGATCTTGGCCGAACCGGTGGTGCCAGCGTAACCGGTGAATTCGGTGGCCACGTCAACCTTGACCAGGCTGTTGTAGTCCATGCCGAAGGAGCTGGCGGAACGCGCACGCACCCGCTGGGCTTCCATCTCGCGCTCGAAACCTGCCTCGTCGAGGGTCAGGCTGCGTTCGCGGGCGATGTCGCCGGTCAGGTCCATCGGGAAGCCGTAGGTGTCGTACAGCTTGAACACCACATCGCCCGGTACCACGTCGCCCTTGAGTTCGGCCAGGTCCTGCTCGAGGATCTTCAGGCCTTGCTCCAGGGTCTTGGCAAATTGCTCTTCTTCAGCCTTGAGCACGCGCTCGATGTGCGCCTGCTGGGACTTGAGCTCCGGGAAGGCCTCGCCCATCTCGGCGACCAGCGCCGCGACGATCTGATAGAAGAAACTGCCCTTGGCGCCCAGCTTGTTGCCATGGCGGCAGGCGCGACGAATGATCCGGCGCAGCACATAGCCGCGGCCCTCGTTGGACGGCAGCACACCGTCGGCAATCAGGAAGCCGCAAGAACGGATATGGTCGGCCACCACTTTCAGCGAAGCCTGGTTGTCGTTGGTGCAACCGATGGCCTTGGCCGAAGCGCTCAGCAGGCTCTGGAACAGATCGATTTCGTAGTTGGAATGAACGTGCTGCAGCACCGCACTGATCCGTTCCAAGCCCATACCGGTGTCGACCGACGGCGCTGGCAGCGGATGCAACACGCCATCGGCGGTGCGGTTGAACTGCATGAACACGTTGTTCCAGATCTCGATGTAACGGTCGCCGTCTTCTTCCGGCGAGCCAGGTGGGCCGCCCCAGATGTCGGCGCCGTGATCGTAGAAGATCTCGGTGCACGGGCCACACGGGCCGGTGTCGCCCATGGTCCAGAAGTTATCGGAGGCGTAAGGCGCGCCTTTGTTGTCGCCGATACGCACCATGCGCTCGGCCGGGACACCGACCTCTTTGGTCCAGATGTCATAGGCTTCGTCATCGCTGGCGTAGACCGTTACCCAGAGCTTCTCCTTGGGCAGGTTCAGCCACTTGTCGGAGGTCAGGAAGGTCCAGGCGAAAGTGATGGCGTCGCGTTTGAAATAGTCACCGAAGCTGAAGTTACCCAGCATTTCGAAGAAAGTGTGGTGACGAGCGGTATAGCCGACGTTTTCCAAGTCGTTGTGCTTGCCGCCGGCACGCACGCACTTCTGGCTGCTTACCGCACGGGTATAAGCACGTTTTTCCTGGCCCAGGAAACAGTCCTTGAACTGGTTCATCCCCGCGTTAGTGAACAGCAGGGTCGGGTCGTTGCCCGGGATCAAAGAGCTGGAGGCTACTCGGGTGTGGCCTTGCTCTTCGAAGAAGCGAAGGAAGGCTTCACGGATTTCTGCGCTTTTCATTAGGTTCTTCCACGGAGGCTGCGGCCAAAGGCCTGTGCAAAACGTCAACAGACGAAGCAACGGCAAAGGGCCGCATTATATCGGCCCTTCGCGTGGGGTACAGCGTGTTTATGCGATAGAAACTGTCAATTGGACCGCTAGATGGCTCAGTTACGGGAAAAGTCGACGAAAGTGGCGATCACTTGGTCGATTTGCGCCGCGCTCACATCCATGTGCGTCACCATTCGCAGGCGTGGCGCTGCAACGAGCTTGACGCCCCGCTCGGCGGCAAACGCCTTGATCGCCTCAGCCCGCTCGCCCATTTGCACATACACCATGTTGGTCTGCACCGGCTCGACCTCGTAACCCGCCGCACGCAAGCCCTCGGCGAGCCGCTGGGCATTGGCGTGGTCATCGGCCAAGCGCTGGACCTGATGCTCCAGGGCATACAACCCCGCCGCCGCCAGGATCCCGGCCTGGCGCATGCCGCCGCCGACCATCTTGCGCAGCCGGCGCGCCTTGTCGATCAACTCAGCGCTGCCGCAAAGGACCGAGCCAATCGGAGCGCCGAGGCCCTTGGACAGGCACACCGAGACTGAATCAAAGTATTGGGTGATTTCCTGGGCATCGACATTCAGCTTGACGGCGGCGTTGTACAGCCGCGCGCCGTCCAGGTGCAAGGCCAAGCCATGCTCCTGGGTGAAACGTCGGGCCCGGGCCAGGTAATCCAGCGGCAGGACCTTGCCCTGCATGGTGTTTTCCAGGGCCAGCAGGCGGGTGCGGGCAAAGTGAAAGTCATCGGGTTTGATCGCCGCAGCCACTTGCGCCAGGTCCAGGGAGCCGTCCGCTTGCACCTCGAGGGGCTGAGGCTGGATCGACCCCAACACCGCCGCCCCGCCACCTTCGTATTTATAGGTATGGGCCTGCTGGCCGACGATGTATTCGTCGCCCCGCTCACAATGGGCCATCAACCCCAGCAGATTACTCATGGTGCCCGACGGCACGAACAGCGCCGCCGCGAACCCCAGGCGCCCGGCCAGTTCGGCCTCGAGACGATTGACGGTCGGGTCTTCGCCATACACATCGTCGCCGGTAGGCGCGCTGGCCATGGCATCCAGCATGGCGGCGGTGGGCTGGGTGACCGTGTCGCTGCGAAGATCGATAACGCTCATGAATCTGGCCTCGGGTTCTGGTGGGGGAATTCCCTTTCGAAGGGCAATTACTGCGGGCATAGCGGTGAATAATCAAGCCTGATCGAAGGAAAGCCTGAAGATTATCCAGAACTCCTGTGGGAGCGAGCTTGCTCGCGATAGCGGTGGTTCAGCTTGCCTTGATGCTGGCTGCAAAGGCGCCATCGCGAGCAAGCTCGCTCCCACAGGGGGATATGTGTTAAAAATCCCCCGCTGCCACAAACCATGGCGGCAAAACGTTCTCAGGGCGGGGTGCAACTCCCCACCGGCGGTAATTGCACGCAATGTGCATAGCCCGCGAGCGCTTGGCGGTACACGGTTTTTTATGTGTAACGGCAAGGTCAGCAGACCCGGTGTGATTCCGGGGCCGACGGTCATAGTCCGGATGAAGAGAGAACGGGATTGGTACCCAAGGGCCGACTGCGACTGTCTTGTACGCGGCGTACCCTCGAATCCCCTTCGATTCATGACGCCCTGTTTTTCACACAAACAGGAACCAGAACATGCAACCCACTGCAATCGACAGCAAAATCAAAAGCCATCCGGGCGAGCGCGTCGCGTTCATCCAGGCCTGCTGGCACAAGGAAATCGTCGACCAAAGCCGTAAAGGCTTCGTCGCTGAAATGCTCATCCAGGGCTATCAGGAAAGCGATATCGACTTCTTCGAAGTCGGCGGCGCCTTCGAAATCCCGCTGCACGCCAAGCTGCTGGCCAAGTCAGGCCGTTACGCCGGCATCGTCGCCGCCGGCCTCGTGGTGGACGGCGGCATCTACCGTCATGAGTTCGTCGCCCAATCGGTCATCAGCGGCTTGATGCAGGTTCAACTGGAAACCGAAGTACCGGTGTTTTCGGTCGTACTCACGCCGCATCACTTCCATGCCGGGGAAGAGCATCAGAAATTCTTCTTCGAGCATTTTGTGCACAAGGGCCAGGAAGCGGCAAAGACCTGTGCCGACACCCTGCACAAGACCCGAGCGCTGCGTCGTAGTGAGCAGCGGGCGGTAGCGGTCTAAAAGCCACTAAAAAACCTGTGGGAGCGGGCTTGCTCGCGATGACGGCGTATCAGTCACCTTCAACTTCGACTGGAACACCGCTATCGCGAGCAAGCTCGCTCCCACAATGGTTCGGTGTGAGCTTCAGGCCAGGTTTTCATCCGTCGCCGGCACGATCAGAATCCCCGCCCGCAAGCCATTCTTGACCTTGGGGTTCGGGAAGATGATCCGCGCGCCCTCTTCTTCGATGACCCAGCGGGTCTGGGCGATGTCCTCGGCCAGGACATAGCCTTTGCCCAACTCCGAGAAGTTCTCGACGTCCGCCGGCAGGTTCAGGCGGAAGCTGTCGCTGTGCTTGATGATTTCCCGCGCCACGCTGAACAGCTGCAGGCCATCCAACCCTTCGTCCAGCTCAGGTTCGTTGCCTTCGATGATCTGGTGAAGACGGGTTTCCAGAGGGCCGACGTTGACGCCGTCGTTCTCCCCGAACGGCCGGGCCTTGCCCAGTTCGAGGGTGAAGGACTCGGCACCGAGTTGGTCGTAGGTGTAGGCGCTGAACACGATGGACGGCTTGTTTTGCAGCAACACCGCCTCCATGCCCGCCGCACGCAGGCGCGCCAGTTCCCGGCGTGAATGCTGGCGACCTTCTTTCCACGGGTACAAGGCGAACTGCTCGATCTTCGAGCCGCGGATGGCGGTGTGCAGGTCGTAATGCAAGCGACTGCGTTCGGGCCGACTGAAAAAACTGGCGGCCAGCCGTTCCAGCTCACACGCCCGCAGCGCCTCGGCGCCACCGCTCAGTTCATGGCGGCCATTGAACAGCCGGTTGACGTCCTGTTCGACGAAGCGCTCACCGCGCCGGATGGCCTCGGGGTTGCCGAACAGAAACAGAATGCGTGCCCGAGGTTTCAAGTTTCCCCGGGCGATGTCATGCAGCAAACGGTCGAGCAATTCGATGGGGGCGGTTTCGTTGCCGTGGATACCGGCCGAGAGCAGCAGGTCCAGGCCATTATCCCGAGCCTCGGGCGGCTTGACCTCCAGCGCGCCCTCGCTCAACCAGCGCATCCGTACGCCTTCGACAGTCAGTTGAGTCTTCTCCGCCGGTTCACGGCCGGCGAGGGTCAGTTCAAGCAGTTTGCCGAGGGCGAGCATAGCGCGGTTTCCTTAATGGTCGTGGCCGCAATCCGGGCCATGGACATGGTCATCGTCGCCGACGTCCGCCGGTTCCATTTCCAGTTGCAGGCTGACCAGGTTGGTCGCCAATGGACGCAACAACAGGTTGGCGTATTCCTCGTCCCCTTCCTCGACGTCCACGCCGATCAGCAACTGACCGCGGCCGTCCTGCTGGATCCACAACTCCTTGCCTTGCCACATCACCGCGACGCGGGTGCAGGAGGTTTCCAGTTGGGTACCGTCGGTGTCTTCAAGGATCAGTTGCAGGGTATCGCTCATGTTTTACGTTCTCGTCTGGAGATAAAGGCAACGCGCCCTGCTTTGACTGTAGTCAGGTCGCGCGCGCTTTCAATTGATCTGGAAAGGATAAACCGCGCCAAGTTTAAGGATTTGTGTCAGTTCATCCAGTGCCCCACGGCATTCGAGCAGCAATTGCGGGTCCGCCAGATCGTTTTCGGTCATGCGGTCGCGGTAGTGCCGCTCGACCCATTGGGTCAGTGAATCGTACAACGGCGCGGTCATGATAACCCCTGGATTGACCGCCGCCAGTTCGGTTTCATTGAGGGCCACGCGCAACCTCAGGCACGCCGGGCCGCCACCGTTCTGCATGCTTTGCTTGAGGTCAAAGACCTTCACTTCGCGAATCACCCCGCCCGCGCCCGTCAGGCCTTGCAGGTATTGCCAGACGCGCTCGTTGCTGCGGCATTCTTCCGGCACGATCAACAGCATCGAGCCGTCGGGGCGCGACAGCAGCTGGCTATTGAACAGGTAGGAACGTACCGCATCATCCACCGTCACCGCCGAACGCGGCACACACACCGACTGAAATTTCCCACCGACTTTGGCGAGTTTGCTGCTCAATTCGGCCAACATCTTGTCGGTCTCGAGAAACGCATCCTCGTGATAGAACAACACTTCGCCATTGCCCACCGCGATCACGTCGTTGTGGAATACGCCCTGATCGATCACCGACGGATTCTGCTGCGCGTACACCACGCCCTCCTCCCTCAGCCCATGCAAGCGGGCAACGGCCTGGGAGGCTTCCAGTGTCTGGCGCGCCGGGTACTTCTGCGGTGCCGGGTAACGGCTGTCGAAGGCACTGCGCCCGTACACGAAAAACTCCACGCCAGCTTCGCCGTAGGCGCGGCAGAAACGGGTGTGGTTGGCCGCCCCCTCGTCGCCGAACTGCGCCACTGCCGGCAACGCGGCGTGGTGGGCGAAGTGCTGCTGATCGGCAAACATCGCCCCCAACACGCGACTGGTGGTCGGGTGTTCGATGCTGCGGTGGTATTTGCAGTTCAGGTTGGCGGCGGTGAAATGCACGCGACCGTCGGCGGTGTCGGCACTCGGGCTGACAGTGGCGGCGTTGGCCACCCACATGCTGGAGGCCGAGCAACTGGCGACCAACAGCGGCATCGCTTCTTTCGCAGCCCGCTCAATGACCTGGGCATCGCTGCCAGCAAAGCCCAACCGGCGCAGGGCCGCCACGTCCGGGCGCTCCTGTGGCGCCAGCACACCTTGCTGGAAACCCATGTCCATCAGCGCTTTCATTTTCGCCAGGCCCTGCAACGCCGCTTCCTTGGGGTTGGAGGACTGCTGGCTGTTGCTCTGGGACGCGACGTTGCCGTACGAGAGCCCGCCGTAGTTATGGGTCGGCCCCACTAGACCGTCAAAGTTGACTTCATAGGATTTCATCAGCGAGGCTCCACGAGAATCTGTTTTTTATAGGCATCAAATAACAACCGCGGCGCGGCTATCGCGAGCAAGCTCGCTCCCACATGGATTGCAAAAGGCCCTGTGGGAGCGAGCTTGCTGGCGATCGGGGTTCACACCATTCGCACGCCGGGGGTCAGGGCAGCCGGCATGACAAGGCTCGGGGTCTCCAGGGAAGCCACCGGGTACGCGCAGTAATCAGCCGCGTAATAAGCACTGGCGCGATGGTTGCCCGAGGCGCCGACACCGCCGAACGGTGCGCTGCTGGCAGCACCCGTCAGCTGTTTGTTCCAGTTGACGATACCGGCGCGGCTCTGCAGCCAGAACTGTTGGTAATGCTCCTGGGAATCGGACAGCAGTCCGGCCGCCAGACCGTATTGGGTGTTGTTGGCCTCGGCGATGGCTGCAGGGAAGTCCGTGTAGCGAATCACCTGCAACAACGGTCCGAACAACTCTTCGTCAGGCCGCTCGGTCACCGCTGTCACATCCAGGATACCCGGCGTCAGCAACGCCGCCTGGACCTGGGGTTGGGTCATGGCCAGCAGCGCCACGGCGCCGAGGCCGAGCAAATGGTTTTGCGCATCCATCAGCGCCTTCGCCGCGCCCAGGGAAATCACCGAGCCCATGAACGGCGCTGGCTGCTGGTCAAAGGCGCCCACTTCAATCGTCGAGCTGACCGCCACCAGGCGCGCCAGCAAGGCATCGCCCCACGGGCCTTGCGGCACCAACAGACGACGCGCGCAGGTGCAGCGTTGGCCAGCAGAAATGAACGCAGACTGGATGATGGTGTAGACCGCCGCGTCGACGTCCGCCACCTCATCCACCACCAGCGGGTTGTTACCGCCCATTTCCAGCGCCAGGATCTTGTCCGGACGACCGGAAAACTGCTGATGCAACAGATTGCCGGTGCGGCTGGAGCCGGTGAAGAACAGCCCGTCGATGCCCGGGTTGGCCGCCAGGGCGATACCGGTCTCCCGCGCGCCTTGCAGCAGGTTCAACACGCCGGCCGGCAAACCGGCCTCGACCCAGCACTTGACCGTCAGCTCGGCGACTTTTGGCGTGAGTTCACTTGGCTTGAACAGCACACTGTTGCCGGCCAGCAGGGCCGGGACGATGTGACCGTTGGGCAAGTGGCCAGGGAAGTTGTAAGGACCGAACACCGCCACCACACCATGAGGCTTGTGGCGTAGCACGGCGGTGGCGTCACCCAGGGGGCCGCTCTTTTCGCCGGTCCGCTCACGGTAGCTCTGCACCGAAATAGCCACTTTGTTGATCATGCTGGTGACTTCGGTGGCCGCTTCCCACAACGGCTTGCCGGTTTCCTCACCGATGCAATGGGCCAGTTCGTCAGCGTGATTCTTCAGGGCCGCGGCAAAGGCTTCCAGCACTTGGATGCGCTCGTCCAGCGAACGCCGGGCCCAGTCCGGGAACGCCTGGCGGGCGGCCTGCACCGCCGACTCCACTTGCGCCGCCGTAGCGCCCTTGCCGGCCCACAGCACCTGCTGGGTCACCGGATTCAACGACTCAAAGAGGTCGCCCTGGCCTTCCAGCCAACTGCCTGCGATGTACAGCGACTTCATTATTTCGACTCCCGAGCAGCAGACAACGCGACGGCACGCACCTGATCGCCAGCGTTGAGTTGAAGACGTTTGGCGGTCAGCGGATCGACCACCAGGGTGCCCGCGGCAAAACGTGCCGGTGCAGCCGTGATGCGGCAGTCTTCGCGCTTGCGGTTATGAATGAGGAATGGCGTAGCGTCGTCGCCCGGCGTACCAATGGCCAGGACCAGCGCCTGGCTGTCGCGGATCGCACGGATCTTGCCGGTTTCGCACTCCACCGCCGGGCCGGCGTCGAAGATGTCGACGTAACCCTGGTAGCTGAAACCTTCGCTCTTGAGCATTGACAGAGCCGGTTCCGTATCAGGGTGCACCTGGCCGATCACGGCCCGGGCATCTTCGGACAAGAAACAGGTGTACAGCGGGAACTTGGGCATCAATTCGGCGATGAATGCTTTGTTGCCCACGCCGGTCAGGTAATCGGCCTGGCTGAACTCCATTTTGAAGAAATGCCGGCCCAGGCTTTCCCAGAACGGCGAACGTCCGTTGTCGTCGGACATGCCGCGCATCTCGGCGATGATCTTGTTGCCAAACAACTGCGGGAACTCGGCAATGAACAACAGCCGCGCCTTGGCCAGCATGCGACCGTTGAGGCCACTGCGGAAGTCGGCGTGGAGGAACAGTGAACACAGTTCGGAATTGCCAGTCAGGTCGTTGGCTAAAAACAGGGTCGGGATTTCCCGGTAGATGTTCAATTCCTGGGAGGCACTGACCGTCAGGCCGACCCGGAAGTTGTACCAGGGCTCACGCAGCCCCACGGCGCCGGCGATGGCGGAAATGCCCACTACGCGACCGTCATCGTCTTCGAGCACGAACAGGTAGTCCGCATCACCGCGCCCGGCTTCGCCGCGAAAGGTCTTCTCGGCCCAACCGACCCGATGGGCCAGGCGCTCTTCGTTGGCCGGCAAGGTGGTCAGGCCGGTGCCGGTGCTGCGGGCCAAGGCGATCAGAGCGGGTAAGTCGCTGCTGCGTACGGGACGAACGATCATGCTATCTCCTCAAACGGGTCGCTCTCGGCCACCCGCGAAACTCAGCTGTAAGGCGTTAAACCGCCACCAGGCGCACGCTGGCACCTTCGCCAACGCCCAAGGCCTCGGCCGCTTCCATGTCCAACGTCACAGGCTTGCCCGGCGCGTAATCGAGCTCGAGCAGCACGGCGCGGTAATCCTGCAATTGCGCATTGGCCACCAGGTATTGCCGGCCGGCGCCCTTGACCGGTTCGCCGATCTTCACCGGCACCACGCGGCTCTGGGCAATCGAACGGATCCCCGAGACACGGGCATGCAGAGTCGGGCCACCGTCAAAGATGTCGATGTAGTGATCGGTCTCGAAACCTTCGCGCATCAGGATGTCGAAGGTGATCTGCGCGCGCGGATGGACCTGGCCCATGGCTTCCTGGGCGGCGTCCGGCAATAGCGGCACGTAGATCGGGTAATGGGGCATCAGTTCGGCGAGGAAGGTACGGCTTTTCAGCCCGCACAAGCGCTCGGCGGCGGCGTAGTTGAGGTCGAAGAAGTTGCGACCGATGGCGTCCCAGAACGGTGAATCGCCATTTTCATCGCTGTAGCCGACGATCTCGGTCACCACCGAATCGGCAAACCGCTCCGGATGGCTGGCGACGAACAACAGGCGCCCACGGGAATTGAGTTCCGACCACGGCGACCCCACCAGCTCCGGCACCACGTAGAAACTGGTCAGCAGGCTGTTGCCGGTCAGGTCGTGGCACTGGGAAAGCACGTGGATCTTGTTGTGGATCTTCAGCTCACGGGAGGCGTGAACAAAAGTCTCGTTGCGAAAACTGTAGAAGGGTTCGGAATATCCAGCCGAAGCGACAATCGCCGAACAGCCCGCCAGCTTGCCGGTCGCAGTGTCTTCAAGGACAAAGAAATAGCTTTCTTCGCCATTGAAGCTGACTTCGGCGGCAAACGAGGCTTCGCTAGCGGCGATCTTGTCGCTCAGGCGTTCCACGTCATCCGGCAAGGAAGTGACACCGATCGGACTGTCCGCAGCCAGACGCTGTACCTCGCCCAGATCAGCCATTTGCGCGGGGCGCATCACCAGCATGGTGTCACTCCTTAACTTGAAATAAACGGTTCGACCATTGGGTCGATACATGAAAAAAAATACCGGACCGACTACCGCATCCGTTCGAGTGTGGGAGCGGGCTTGCTCGCGAAGAGGCCATCACTTTCAACGGAGATGTTGACTGATCGATCGCCTTCGCGGGCAAGCCCGCTCCCACATTTGGATCCTGTCCGGCCTTAAGGAATCAGGCTTGCGTCAGCTTCGCCGCCGCCCGCTCGAAGCGGTCCAGGCCGGCATCGATGTCGGCGTCTTCCACCACCAGGCTCGGGGCGAAGCGAATCACGTCCGGGCCGGCTTGCAGAATCATCAGGCCTTCCTGTTCGGCGGCGTTGAAAATGTCCTTGGCCTTGCCTTTCCAGGCGTCGTTCAGCACGCAGCCGATCAGCAGCCCCAAGCCGCGCACCTGGGTGAACAGGCCGTACTTCTCGCCGATCTGCTCCAGGCGAGCCTTGAACTTGTCGTGCTTGGCCTTGACGCCGGCGAGCACTTCAGGGGTATTGACCACATCGATCACCGCTTCGGCCACCGCGCAAGCCAGCGGGTTGCCGCCGTAGGTGGTGCCGTGGGTACCGACGACCAGATGCTTGGCCAGCGCTTCGGTGGTGAGCATCGCCGCGATCGGGAAACCACCGCCCAGGCTCTTGGCGCTGGTGAGGATGTCCGGGACCACGCCGTAATGCATGTAGGCGAACAGGTGGCCGCTGCGGCCCATACCGGTCTGCACTTCATCGAACACCAGCAGCGCGTCGTGGGCATCGCACAGGTCGCGGGCGCCTTGCAGGTAGGCCAGTTCAGCCGGCAGCACGCCGCCCTCGCCCTGGATCGGTTCCAGCACCACGGCACAGGTCTTGTCCGAAATAGCCGCTTTCAAAGCAGCCAGGTCGTTGTAAGGAACGTGGGTGATGCCGGTAATTTTAGGACCGAAACCGTCGGAGTACTTCGACTGCCCGCCGACGTTGACGGTGAACAGGGTGCGGCCGTGGAAACTGTTGAGCGCGGCGATGATTTCGTATTTTTCGCTGCCGAAACGATCGAACGCGACACGACGGGCCAGCTTGAAGGCGGCCTCGTTGGCTTCAGCGCCGGAGTTGCAGAAGAACGCACGTTCGGCAAAGGTTGCGTTGACCAGCTTATGGGCCAGACGCAGGGCTGGCTCGTTGGTGAACACGTTGGACACATGCCACAGCTTGTGGGCCTGTTCGGTCAAGGCTGCGACCAGCACCGGATGGGCATGGCCCAGTACGTTGACTGCGATACCGCCAGCGAAGTCGATCAACTCGCGACCGGACTGGTCCCATACGCGGGAACCGGCACCCCGCACAGGGATGAAGGCAGCAGGTGCATAGTTGGGAACCATCACCTGGTCGAAATCGGCGCGTTGTACCGCGGCTTGCTCAACGGACATCGGAGTCTCCTGAAGAGGAACACCCGCCTGGAACTGGCGAGCTTGGTAAGGATTGTAAGGACAGTTTTCAGCCCGGCCTTGCCGCCAAGCGACAACTTCTTATAGCGCCAACCCACGTTTTTCGCGGGTTTACGGCAATGCGACAAATAGCGTCGCAAAGGCGCAGTTTAAACGTTGCCAAGGGATTTGAGGCACCTGCATCCATATTTCCCTGGCCAGCCACAACTGGAACTTGAGAGGAGTTATCTGTGGCGAGGGAGCTTGCTCCCGCTGGGGCGCGCAGCGTCCCCCAGAAAAGCCCCCGATCAATCTGACGCACCGGTGTTACCGTTTGGGTCCGCTTCGCGGCCCAGCGGGAGCAAGCTCCCTCGCCACAGGTAAGTTGCCTTACCACAAGAGCCTTATCTGCCCTAGCCCCGCTCGGACGGCACCGACGACAATTCGAACGGGCTGCTGCTGCGCCGCTGGTTGCGATCTTCCCGCGGCGTGGCGCCGAAGAAGTTACGGTAGGCGCTGGAGAAATGCGGCCCCGAGGAAAACCCGCAGGACAGGCCGATCTGGATGATGGATTTGCTGGTCTGCATCAGCATCTGCCGGGCCTTGTTCAGGCGCAGCTCCAAGTAGTACTGGCTTGGCACGCGGTTGAGGTATTGCTTGAAGATCCGCTCCAACTGCCGACGAGACACGCACACATGCTGGGCGATCTCATCAGTGGTCAGTGGCTCCTCGATGTTGGCTTCCATCAGCAGCACCGCCTGGGTGAGCTTCGGATGGCTGGAGCCGAGACGGTTCTGCAACGGGATGCGCTGACGCTCGCCACCTTCACGGATGCGCTCGACCACCAGTTCTTCCGACACGGCACCGGCCAGCTCCGCGCCATGATCCCGGGCCAGCACCGCCAGCAACAGGTCGAGCACCGACATGCCACCGCACGCGGTCAGGCGATCGCGATCCCAGTCGAACAGGTGGCTGGTGGCGATGACTTTGGGGAAACGCTCGGCGAAGTCGTCCTGCCAGCGCCAGTGCACGGCGGCGCGGTAACCATCGAGCAAACCCAGCTGGGCCAGGGGATAGACACCGGCGGACAAGCCACCAATCACACAACCGGCACGCACCAGTTGCTTGAGGGCGCTGCTCAGGGGCGACGCCAGCGCGGTCGGTGGCTCATCGGCCAGCAGGAATAACTTCTGGAAACCTTCGAGCTTGCCGGCCCAGGGTTCGCCCGGCAGCTGCCAGGCGCCTTCGACCGGCGCTTCGGCCTGCAAGAACGACAGTTCGTAGACCACATCCGGATGCACCCGCTGAGCAACACGCAAGGCCTCCTCGGCCAGCGCCAGCGTCAAGGCTTTAGTGCTGGGCCAAATCAGGAAACCAATTCGATGGGCAGTCATGGCGGGCAATCCGAAGCGAAAACAGTGTTAAAGCCAAAAGCGGCTGCAACCAAATTAGACCATCTGGCGCGCCGCGCGCAGCATGACCCAAATCAGGTGCGAAACGGGAGCGATTACTTGAGGCTGCCCGAAAGAAATTGCTGCAGGCGCTCCGATTGCGGATTGACCAGCACTTCACGTGGGTTGCCGCTTTCTTCGACGACGCCTTTGTGCAGGAACACCAGCTGGTTCGACACCTCGCGGGCAAAGCCCATTTCGTGGGTCACCACCACCATGGTCCGGCCTTCCAGGGCCAGGGCCTGCATCACTTTGAGCACATCGCCCACCAACTCCGGATCGAGGGCCGAAGTGGGCTCGTCGAACAGCATCACTTCTGGCTCCACCGCCAACGCCCGGGCAATCGCCACCCGCTGCTGTTCACCGCCAGACATATGGCCCGGGTAGGCGTCCTTGCGATGCGCCACGCCGACCTTGTTCAGGTAATACTCGGCCTTTTCGCGCGCCTCGGCCTTGGCCACGCCCAACACATGCACCGGCGCTTCCATGATGTTTTCCAGCGCGGTCATGTGGGACCACAGATTGAAATGCTGGAACACCATCGACAGCCGCGAACGCATGCGCTGCAGCTGCTTGGCGTCCGCGGCCTTCAATGCGCCGTCCTTGCCGGCAACCAGTTTCAGCTCTTCGTTGTTGAGCAGAATCTTGCCGGCATGGGGTTGCTCGAGCAGGTTGATGCAACGCAGGAAAGTACTTTTGCCAGAGCCACTGGAGCCGATGATGCTGATCACATCACCGGCGGCGGCTTTCAGGGACACGCCCTTGAGCACTTCGTGACTGCCATAGCGTTTATGCAGGTCTTGGACTTCAAGCTTGTACATGCGGTCGGTTCTCACAAAACGTCAGTCGTTGAGCAGTCGATCGGATCGATGCGTTATCAGTGCTTGCGCGGCGCCAGGTAGCCCAGCCAGCGGCGCTCGGCCAGTTTGAACAGGCGCACCAAGATGAAGGTCAGGCACAGGTAGAAAGCGCCGGCCGTGATGTAGGCCTCGAACGGCAAGTAATACTGCGCATTCACCGTACGCGCCGCGCCGGTGATGTCGATCAGGGTCACGATGGATGCCAGGCTGGTGGTCTGCAACATCATGATCACTTCGTTGCTGTATTGCGGCAGCGCCCGACGCAAGGCCGACGGCAGCAGGATCCGGCGATACAGCTTGTAGCGCGACATGCCCATGGCCTTGGCCGCTTCGATCTCACCATTAGGCGTGGCCCGCAGGCTGCCGGCGATGATTTCGGCGGTGTAGGCGCTGGTGTTGATGGCGAACGCCAGGCACGCACAGAAGGTAGCGCTGGACAGCCACGGCCAGAGGAAGCTCTCGCGCACAACCGCAAACTGCGCCAACCCGTAGTAGATCAGGAACAGCTGCACCAGCATCGGCGTGCCGCGAATCACGTAGGTGTAGAGCCAGGCCGTCATGTTGACGAACGGCTGCTTGGACACGCGCATCAGCCCCAGGGGCAGCGCCGCCAGCAGACCGAAGAACAGCGACAGGGCCAGCAGCTTCAAGGTGGTCAGCAGGCCACCGAAGTACAGCGGCAAGGCTTCATAGATGACGTTGTAGTCGAAGATCATAGATCAGCCGCCCTTACGCCTACCGAGTAGCGCTTCTCAAGGTGACGCAATGCCAGCAACGAGACACTGGTGATCACCAGGTACATCGCCGCCACTGCGAGGAAGAAGGTGAAAGGCTCACGAGTGGCATCCGCCGCCTGCTTGGCCTTGAACATCATGTCTTGCAGGCCCACCACGGAAATCAGCGCGGTGGCCTTGGTCAATACCAGCCAGTTGTTGGTAAAGCCCGGAATCGCCAGGCGAATCATCTGCGGCACCAACACCCGGAAAAACACCTGGAAGCCGCTCATGCCATACGCCATGCCCGCCTCGGCCTGCCCCTTGGGGATCGCCATGAACGCGCCGCGAAAGGTTTCCGACAGGTACGCACCGAAGATGAAACCCAGGGTACCGATACCGGCCGCCAGCGGGTTCAGGTCGATGTAATCGTCATAACCGAGCATCGGCGCCACGCGATTGAGCAGGTCCTGGCCACCGTAGAAAATCAGCAGGATCAGCACCAGGTCGGGAATGCCGCGAATGACCGTGGAATACAGGTCACCCAGCCACGCCAGCCAACGCACCGGCGAGAGGCGCAACGCGACACCAATCAGCCCCAGGACGATGGCCAGGGCCATGGACGACAAGGCGAGCTGAAGCGTCAACCATGCGCCATCGAGGATGACAGCCCCGTAGCCTTTCAACATGATTCAGGTCCTCGAATGTGGGATGAAAAAATGGCGCAAACCGCAGAGATCCTGTTGCTTGCGCCATTTCGCACGAGTGGCGGGACGGTGTTACTTGCCGTAGATGTCGAAGGCGAAGTACTTGTCCTGGATTTGCTTGTATTTGCCGTTCTCGCGAATGGCAGCGATTGCACTGTTGATCTTGTCCTTCAGCGCATCGCCCTTGCGAACCGCGATACCTACGCCGTCGCCGAAGTATTTGACGTCGGTGAAAGCCGGACCCACGAACGCAAAGCCTTTGCCAGCGTCGGTTTTCAGGAAACCGTCATCCAGCAGCGTAGCGTCTGCCACGGTGCCGTCGAGACGGCCGGCGGAGACATCCAGGTAAATCTCGTTCTGCGAACCGTAAGGCTTGATCTCGGCACCCAGCGGAGCCAGGACTTCGCGGGCAAAACGCTCGTGAATCGAACCGCGCTGCACGCCGATGTTCTTGCCCTTGAGCTCGGTCAGGCCGTCGCTGACCTGGGTACCGGCCTTCATCACCAGACGGGCCGGGGTGTTGTAGTACTTGTTAGTGAAATCAACGGATTTCTTGCGATCTTCAGTGATCGACATGGACGACAGGATCGCGTCGATCTTGCGCACCTTGAGTGCCGGGATCAGACCGTCGAATTCCTGCTCGACCCACACGCACTTGACCTTCATCTCTTCGCACAGCGCATTGCCGATGTCGTAGTCGAAACCGACGATGCTGCCATCCGGGGCTTTCGAGGCAAACGGAGGGTAAGCCGCTTCGATGCCGATCTTCACAGGCTTTTCATCGGCGAATGTCGACAGGGACAGCACGGACAGTGCCAGGGCGCCAAGCAGCACAAGTTTCTTCATCTTGGGACTCCATCGGTAAAGGGCAAAAACGGCAGAGTGAGCAACAGCCCAATATGCGAATGGGTGGAACGAACTTTGGTGCTGCGTCCTAGGAAGCCGACGTTTTATTCAACGCGGGCCACGACGAGCGAGTGATCGGCATTCTAACGACAGGCCCGAAGCCGATATTTCTTCAATGCGACAACAAATTACAGAAGCACCGAGAAAGCGGATCGAGCACATTGACAGCCCCGCAAATTCATGCAAGAGCAAAAGAAGGGAAACCGATCTATGCTGCAAATAGCGGGCCCATTATTCGCAAACCCTTCTAATCCGGCAAGCACAGCGTGTCGGCTTATTTTATCCGAGGCCAGGAAAGGCGCTGAAACAGGGCTTCGCGTTTCACATCGCCCCGTTGTGGCGCCTTTGGTTACACATTTCGAAACATCGGTAACGTTCGGACACCTCCTACTTTAAACGCCGATATTTATTCATCCACCAAACCTGTGGTGAGGGAGCTTGCTCCCGCTGGGCTGCGCAGCAGCCCCAAACCAGACCCAACAGTCATTCGAACACCAACCTGTGGCGAGGGGATTTATCCCCGTTGGGCTGCGAAGCAGCCCCCAAGATCCCCAACTCATTCTTCCTGATACACCGCGTTGCCTGGTTTCAGGGCCGCTTCGCGACCCAACGGGGATAAATCCCCTCGCCACAGGTTTGGTGCTCGACAGCCATAAAAAAGCCCCGCCAGGCAAATGCCAGGCGGGGCTTCTTGAGATCACAAACCGCCGTCAGGCGACGTTCATGGTCTTGTGCGTCTCGATCAAGTGCGCCACCACACTCGGATCGGCCAGGGTGGAGATATCACCCAACCCGTCGTATTCCGCCGTGGCGATCTTGCGCAGGATACGGCGCATGATCTTGCCGGAACGGGTTTTCGGCAGGCCCGGGGCCCACTGGATAACATCCGGCGAAGCAATCGGACCGATTTCCTTGCGCACCCAATTCTTCAGTTCCAGGCGCAGGGCTTCGCTGGTTTCTTCGCCGGCGTTCAGGGTGACGTAGACATAAATGCCCTGCCCCTTGATGTCGTGCGGCACACCGACCACCGCCGCTTCGGCGACTTTCGGGTGGGCGACCATGGCGCTTTCGATCTCGGCGGTACCCATGCGGTGGCCGGACACGTTGAGCACGTCATCCACCCGACCAGTGATCCAGTAGTAGCCGTCCTCGTCGCGACGCGCACCGTCGCCGGTGAAGTACATACCGCTGAAGGTCTTGAAGTAGGTATCGACAAAACGGTCGTGGTCGCCGTACAGCGTACGAGCCTGGCCTGGCCACGAATCAAGGATCACCAGGTTGCCTTCGGCAGCGCCGTCGATCAGGTTGCCGAGGTTGTCCACCAGCGCCGGCACCACACCGAAGAATGGACGCGTGGCCGAACCCGGTTTCAACGCCGTAGCGCCCGGCAATGGACTGATCAGCACGCCACCGGTTTCGGTCTGCCACCAGGTGTCGACGATCGGGCAACGTTCCTTGCCGACATTCTTGTAGTACCAGTCCCAGGCTTCCGGGTTGATCGGCTCACCCACCGAACCCAACAGGCGCAGGCTGCTGCCATCGGCGCCTTCGACAGCGGCGGTGCCCGAAGCCATCATCGCGCGGATAGCGGTCGGCGCGGTGTAGAGGATGTTGACCTTGTGCTTGTCGATGACCTTGGCCACCCGAGTGATATCCGGGTAGTTCGGTACGCCTTCGAACAGCAGCGTGGTCGCGCCGTTGGCCAGCGGGCCGTAGACGATATAACTGTGGCCGGTGACCCAGCCGACGTCGGCGGTGCACCAGTAGACGTCACCTGGCTTGTAGTCGAACACGCGCTCATGGGTCAGCGCCGCATACAGCAAATAGCCGGCCGTGGTGTGCTGCACGCCCTTGGGCTTGCCGGTGGAACCGGAGGTGTAGAGGATGAACAGCGCCTCTTCAGCGCCCATTTCCTTCGGCGCACAAACGGTGCCGGCCACTTTCATCAGGTCTTCGTACCAGATGTCGCGGTGCTGGTTCCACTTGATGCCACCACCGGTGCGCTTGCACACGATGACTTTCTGGATGCTGCTGGTTTCCGGATTGGTCAACGCGTCATCGACGTTGGCCTTGAGCGGGATCTTCTTGCCGGCGCGAACGCCTTCGTCGGCGGTGATCACCACTTTGGATTTGCAGTCGATGATCCGACCGGCCAGCGCTTCTGGCGAGAACCCGCCGAATACCACCGAGTGGATCGCACCGATCCGGGCACAGGCCAGCATGGCGACCACGGCCTCGGGGATCATTGGCATGTAGATCGTCACCACGTCGCCGCGATGCACGTCCTGGCCGCGCAGGGCGTTGGCGAACTTGCAGACTTCTTCATGCAGCTCGCGATAGGTGATGTTGCGGCTCTCGGCAGGGTCATCGCCCTCCCAGATAATCGCCACTTGATCACCGCGCTCGGCCAGATGACGGTCGAGGCAGTTGTAGGAAACGTTCAAGGTACCGTCGGCGAACCATTTGATATCGACATGGTGATCGTCGAAGGACGTCTGCTTCACCTTGGTGAAAGGCTGGATCCAGTCGAGGCGCTTGGCCTGCTCGCGCCAAAAGCCATCCGGGTTGACCACCGACTGTTGGTACATGGCCTTGTAGGTTGCCTCGTCAGTCAACGTAGTGGCCGCAACCTCGGGGCGAACGGGATACACAGAAGCCGCACTCATCTTTCTTACCTCGGTGACATAGTTGTTTTTGTATGGTCCCGTTGTAGCCCGGGGCGGGCCTATAGAACCATTCGACGATGGTAGTAACAAGTCCCTACAAAATGTCGGTACTAACGTGCAAGGCCCTGCCCGCAGGTATTTTCCCGTGTGGGGGCGAGCTTGCTCGCGATAGCGGCGGCACCTCCAACATTGATGTCACAGGCAACCACCGGACTCCGCAGCGATTATTACCAGATCAACCAACAGTGTTTATCAAAACCGAGTCTTTTTGCGCCCACCCCCACCCCCTAAAATCCACCTCGCCAACCGGCAAACACGATTAACGCAACACAGCCCCCACGAAGGCCGTTAATCCAACCTCCCAAACCTGCTCCACACGCAACCCCAAAAAGGTTGCGTGACCCCACTCGACCTCAAGAAAGGTGAATTAGATGAAAGCTTTATGGGTTCTGGTCCTCGGCAGCCTTTGCGCCACCGCAATGGCAGACGAAGTCCCGACCGATGTCGCACAGCAAAAACCGGCCATTGAGGAGTACACCTACTCCACCCACCTGGACATCGCCAAAGTCATCTCCATGAGCGACATCCCGAACGTCTGCGAAGTGGTCCCGGCGAAGATGGAATACGACGACTCCAAAGGCCAGCGCCACATCCTGCGCTACAGCGTCATGGGTAACGGCTGCTCCAACGGCTGATCAACGTCTAAACGAACCAGGAGCACCTATTATGAAAATCAAACTGTTCTTCGCCCTGATCCTGTCCGTACTGGCTGCGCATACCTTTGCCGCCGACGGTTTTGATCGCACCGGTTCCGCCACCGTCGCTGAAGACGGTTACGACAGCACCGGTTCCGCCACCGTCGCCGCCGACGGCTTCGATCACACCGGTTCAGCTCGCATTGGTTGATCATTAATGGCATTTTCCATGGCCCGGTTTCGACCGGGCCTGGTTGTGTCTGGAGCCGCCGAAAACCCTCCATAAACACAACATGTAGTGCAAAACCGTAAAAAACGCTCGTTTTTTGATCAAAAAAAACCGCCAGCCGACCCATGCAAAAAAAATCTTCAGCGGCCAAAGCCTTGTAAACCCTCGCTCCCACGCGGGAATGCCACCCACCAGCTCCTTCGTGGGCCATTTCGCCGCAGCACGTAGGCAAAAAAGTCCTTATAATGCCGCCTTAAACGGGCCTGCAATATTCCCTTACAGGGGATCACGCCAGCCTGAAGCCTACGCAGAGGCTCATCGCCTCCTTGTGTACACAGCCGCTTCAGAATGACCCGTACATTTTTCTGTTTATTGCCTGCGTCAGCTGCTGCAACAAACGATTTTTCAAGATCCACCGCGGCCAGTAGGCCTTCATCGGGCATCTGGCCCTCACGCAGGAGACGACACGTCATGCTGAGCTGGGACGAATTCGACAAAGAAGACGGCGAAGTTGCTGTAAAAGGCGCCAACGCCGGCCACGCTTCTGAAGCCAACATGGACCGCCTCGACAGCGCCGGCGGTGCCGCCGCCCTCGAAGCCCGGGCCGTGACGGCCAGCGACTCGGCCGCGATCATTCGCGCCAAGGCCGCCCTCGACAAACTCGACGTCGCCGAAGGCCTCGCCGAACTCGAAGGCGCCTCTGCCCGTGTCGCCGTCGATGAAAAGCGCATGATCAACTGCCGCGCCGACCTCAACCAGCTCGTGCCGTTCAAATACGACTGGGCCTGGCAGAAGTACCTGGACGGCTGCGCAAACCACTGGATGCCGCAAGAAGTCAACATGACCGCCGACATCGCCCTCTGGAAAACCCCGGAAGGCCTGACCGACGACGAGCGCCGCATCGTGATGCGCAACCTGGGCTTCTTCTCCACCGCCGACTCCCTGGTTGCCAACAACCTGGTCCTGGCCGTGTACCGCCTGATCACCAACCCGGAATGCCGCCAGTACATCCTGCGCCAGGCGTTCGAAGAGGCGATCCACACCCACGCCTACCAGTACTGCATCGAATCGCTGGCCATGGATGAAGGCGAAATCTTCAACATGTACCACGAGATCCCATCGGTCGCGAAAAAAGCCGCCTGGGGCCTGAAATACACCCGTTCGATCTCCGATCCGAAGTTCGAAACCGGCACCCCGGACACCGATAAAGAGTTGCTGCGCAACCTGATCGCCTACTACTGCGTCCTGGAAGGCATCTTCTTCTACTGCGGCTTCACCCAGATCCTCTCCATGGGCCGCCGCAACAAAATGACCGGCGTCGCCGAGCAGTTCCAATACATCCTGCGCGACGAATCCATGCACCTGAACTTCGGCATCGACGTGATCAACCAGATCAAAATCGAAAACCCGCACTTGTGGGATGCCGAGATGAAGGAAGAAGCGACCCAAATGATCCTGCAGGGTACGCAGCTGGAGATCGAATACGCCCGTGACACCATGCCTCGTGGGGTATTGGGCATGAACGCGGCGATGATGGAAGACTATCTGAAGTTCATCGCTAACCGTCGTTTGTCGCAGATTGGTCTGAAGGAAGAGTACCCAGGGACGACTAACCCGTTCCCTTGGATGAGCGAGATCATGGACTTGAAGAAAGAGAAGAATTTCTTTGAGACGCGAGTGATCGAGTATCAGACGGGTGGGGCTTTGAGCTGGGATTGATTTCGAGAGAGAAATCCTGAGCTGAACCGCCAGCGACTTAACTTAAAACCCCGTGAAAGCGGGGTTTTTTGTGTTCTGCAGAACCAAAGCCGCGTTTAACTCTGACGCAGGCGCGCTACCTTTGCCCTACGAAAAACTCAGAATCGTTCCGCATTGACGCCGTATCGCCTCGTTACTTATCTTAGTCACAGGTGCCTAAGAAACGCCCAACGTAGTAGCTAATCGCCAAACATAGAAGCGCATGTTGTCTAAGAACATGAGCAATTCTGTGGGGAAATAGCTTGTTGGGATTTTCCTTACATCCTCTACGTCGGGCTCGCGCCGCCAACTTCGAACGTAGAGGTAGTTATGCCCACAAAAATTTCACCCTGCTCTCCGCATACCCTGGAGACCAGTCATGCCTGATGCTTATCTCCCGGGCTCTTTCACCCGTCACAACCTCCATCTTCATGCCCTATTGGTTGAAAACCAAGCTTGGTTCAGCGCCTCCGACTTGGGACGCTTGATGAGCAAGCACCTCGATGAGCGCATGACCCGCAAGCTTGACCCTGACCAGCGTCGGATGATGCTCGTGCATGTCCACGGGTTGACCGAAGAGCGTCTGATGCTGAGCGAGTCGGGTGTTTATGCGTTGCTGGTTTATCACTACTGTCCTGAGTATCGATTGCTGCGTGAGTGGATCACGCATCAGGTGGTGCCTACGCTGCGGGATGAGCGCTGCTCACATAAGGTGGAGCGTCCTACGTTGAGCGTGTTGGATTGGCCGAAGATGTCGCTCTGCATGCTGCACTGGCAGGATGAGCCGTGGATTCGCTTGCGGGATATGCCGGCGGTGCTGGTGGATGATCCTTTTGGACAGCATGAGTCCTGGTGGCGGAAGGCGTCGCGGGTTTTGCGGGGGTTTTGAAGCTCAATCTGAAGCCGTCGTCCGTGTTCGGGCGGCGGTTTTTGGTTGGTGAAATGGGGTTGGGGCTGCTTCGCAGCCCAGCGGGGATAAATCCCCTCGCCACAATTCAGCGGCAGGCTTCATTACTATGTTTTTTAGATCGCGAGCGGGCTCCTGTTGAGTTGCTCAGGAACGAAATTTTTTGGAGATGTGTCATGGCTGAAAAATACAAAAGTGAAGCTTTCGAATCGATTCACAACTCGGCTGAAGCGCTGCTGAAGATCGGCGCTATCGACACGGCCACTATGCGGGAGTTCGACGAAGCCTGCATTGCTGAGGTGCCTGCTGAAATCTCAGATCAGGAAAACTCTTCCGAGCTCACGACCGCCCCTCAAAACTCTCGATGATGTCCCCGGGGGTGCGGTCAAAATCCGCCGACGCCCGAATCTTCCCCTTCAACCGACCTGGCTTGCGCATCTGAGGCGTATCGGCATGAGGTAGCAGATCCAGAGGAGGCTTATCGGCCTTAGTGATCATCACCCTGTCGCCCTGCCATGCACGCGTACCTACGGATTTTGCGTCATCACTCATTCGAGCCCCCTTGTCATCAACCTTGGCCTTCGCAATGCCTCGCAGTGTAGCAACGCTCGCTTCTGAAGCAGGCTTGTCCAACATAGTCGGAACTATAATGCCGATTATCTCGGCTCAACCCTTCACTTCCGGCAATATAATTCCGGTTATGCACGCGCATGGTGAAGCAAGTTGTAATTGCGACGCTGCCGTCCGTGTTCGAGCGACGTTTTTTTGTTGGCTTTATGGATTGGGGCTGCTGCGCAGCCCAGCGGGGATAAATCCCCTTACCACAGGATCGGCGTCGAGCTGGAGGTGCATCAATAACATCTCGGGCGCTGTCCATGGGCGGGGCATTGCTACAAATTTGCTCTGATCTGAAAACAGTCAGTGCAACCCATCCCGCCTCCCGCTATTAATACCCTTCCCCCTCAAGGACCCGAGCCCGTCATGAAATTCGACCTCGCCTACTGCCGCAGCCTCGACGACAAGCTGTCGATCTATGACGTGCGCGATTTGAATTTCGACGAGACGGTGGCGTTCGATTCCGCGAAGGAACAGTTCCAGTGCCCCAACGACGCCTGTCGAATGGCGTTTGATGCGGCGAATGTGTTGGGGACGTTCAACGCCAAGAATGTGAATTACGTGCGCACCCCGCACTTCAAGAACATCCCCAGCACGCGGCATGTCGAGGGTTGCCCTTATGTCAGCCTGAAGACACCGGCATCGGGCCTGGAGGCGGATGGGGCGGAATCGGATGACGGGCGGGAGGAGCATTTCCCTTCGGAGTTGTTGCTGACTCGGCGTGAGTATGTGCGCAAGCCGTCCAACCCGGCGACGGTGGCGGACGTGACACGCGATGAGCGCCTGCCTTCAACCGCCAATCAGAGCGAGCACCCGGGCCGTGACTCGGCGCCGGACAAGACCCATGTCTTCGCCCATCCGGTGGAGTGTTTTGTGTCGAACTTCGCGGACAAGGACCTGCTCAAGCGTATGCCGCTGAAGATTGGCGAGCACACAGCACCCTATGGCTCGTTCTTCAAAAAGATCGAATATTTGCAGGACAACAAAGGCTTGATTTACTGGGGCAAGATCAAGGAGATCAAGGATTACACGCTGAGCTTTCGCATCGATTTCGAAGCAAAGGTCTGGTTCAAGCAAGCGGACGAGGCGAAGAAAAAACCTTACTCAGTCAACGTTTACCTGAGCAAGAAGCTGATCGACAACTACCGCAAGCGCAAAGCGTTCCTGGAAGAGATCAAGCACGCCGCCGACAGTGATGCGCCGTTGTATTGCTTCTTTTATGGCGTGACGCCGGAGTTGAAGCAGGTGCCGAGCAAGAAGAACCCCGAACAGACGTTCGGGGTGTTCAGTGCCAATATCGAGAACCTCGATCACTTCGTTATTCGGGAGGCACCCGGGTTGGCTGAGGGTTAGTCACCAGTCCCGGGCAATTGAAGTTTGACCGCACCGGGGTGTTGTTTTACGACTGCGTATGGCAGCACCGACCAGCCAGGGTCATCACAAACGCGTTGCGCGCGGGCGAAGAACGGTCCCAGGTACAAACCTTTTTCGGTGAAGTACCAATTGGAATATCCCCAGACGCCTTCATCGGTGTAGTCGCAGCTGTCTTCATCCGTTGGCTTCAGCATCTCGTCGGGGTACAGCGTGGTGAATTGCTTGATCAGCCATGGCGCGAATACCTCGCGCTGGTAAGTGTATCGCGCCTGGCTCTCTTCATCGGTCAACGGAGCATCACCCATGTCGTTGTGGCCGGCGTACAGCGGTGGCTTGCCTGTGCCAACCCAGAGAACATCTTCCAGCGACAAACTGTGGCCGGTGTGAGCATCGAGATTGAGCGGCGAATTGCCAAAATCCGGATGCACGCCGCCGCAATAGTAACTTGTGGAAATGTTCAGGCTGATCACATCGGGCGATAGGAATTTGGGCGCAACGCCTTGGTCGAACTCGGCATTATCCGCGCCCTGCAACAGACAGCCGTGGTAGCTGATGACTTCGGTCCAGAGCCGTCCCAACAATTGCCGATTGACCCGTTGTAGTTCGTCTTTCGAGTAGCCCGACTCGACGCTGAACATGGAAATACCGGAATCTGGCTCCGTCCACCATTGCAAGTCATGCCCCATGAAAGATTCTTTCTTGCCCGGCTTGAGTTTCAAGCCTTGCAGGCGGAGATACTCATAAGGATCACTTTTTTGCAGCTCGGCGATAACGGGGGAAAGATCAGCCCCAGGTGCTGGGAGCCTGGCCTCGGTCAACTGTACGGGCAGAACTTTGCCCTTGAGACTTTTCCATTCACCCTGCCACCCGTTGGCCGTTTTTTGCAGCGTCAGGGTTGGCAGCGATTGGCCGTCGTCGTAACGGGTACCGCCCTCGACCAGCGTCAGGGTCTTTCCTTGCTGCGAGCCGCTCAATCCCAAGTCACGACGGTATTTCTCATAGAAATAACGACCGATGACCTCGTCCTCTTGAGCAGTGTTGAGTCCCAGCACAATCGGCATCTTGCCCAAGGTGCCGGTAAAGACGCCGCTACCACCGTCGGCACTGGCTGTCGAACAGAGCGCGAGCAGGCACGCGGCGCTGGATGCGAGGAGCAACAGTCCTTTGAACATGGAATCTTCCTGGAAAAAGCGAGCGTCAGCTCACGAAATGGGTGGCGCGAAGTATGACGAATCAGCCTCATAGAATCGATATGCCACCCTCTCCTACAAAATTTTGAGCAATGCCACGCAGCAACTTACCGCACCGATATGCCCAACATCACGACGATCAACAATCCGATATAGACCCCGGCGTGAAATCGATCCGGTATCCGCCCGATCCATGGCGTAGCTAATCGAATCCCCACTAACGAGCCCAGTGTCAAAACCGCGAACGCCTGCAAATCCACATACCCAACAAACCACGGCCCCAAATCAAACTCGGTAAACCCGGCCATGGCCATGTAAGTCAACGTCCCGGCCACCGCAACCGGCAAACTCAGCGGGTTAGCCATGGACGTCGCGCGCGACATGTTCAGCCCGCAACGACGCAATAACGGCACGGTCATGACGCTGCCACCCACGCCCAGAAAAGTGGCGATGACGCCGATGCTGATTCCGCCTGCCGATACCTCTGCCCTGCCCAATCGCCGTGGGACTACAGCGTCAGGCTGCGTCAGAAAACCGCGTCTGAACAAGCAGTCCAAAATGGTCACGCCCAGATAAACGATGAAGGCATAGCGAATGACTTCGCTACTCGCCCACATCGCGGCAACGGCTCCGACGATAGCGCCCACGCCGATGAAGCCGCCCAACGGCCACACGTAGTGGCGAATGAGGTTACCGGCGCGGTGATGCTTGGCGGTGGCGATCAGCGCGCTGACTATCATCACGCAGGTCGAGGTGGCCACGGCAATATGCATCGCCGATTGGCCGATAGGGTCGTCAGTGCCGTGGCTGGCGGTGAGCATGCGGTATAGCAAGGGCACCACGACGAATCCACCGCCGAAGCCGAACAGCACAGCAGTGATGCCAGTCATGCAACCGAAGAGTGCCAGCAAGAGGTAGAACATCGCGCAGCATCCGTAAATTGAGAGAGGCCGACGATAGAGCGATGGGTCTTGGCCTGCCTCAGCAAGTAGGCCAATAATGTTTGTGTTTACGCCAATCGCTGGATACCGCTCGATGCGCAATGTTTCGATTGACCTGCTGGACGACACGCCACGGCCAGTAGTGGCTATCGGCACGGATTACCCCGACGGTCATCGGTTGCCGCGCCATACCCACCGTCGGGCACAGTTGCTCTATGGCGCCACGGGTGTGATGCAGGTCAGCACGGCGGAGGGCAATTGGGTGGTGCCGCCGCAACGGGCGGTTTGGATTCCGCCAGGCGTCGCCCATGAGGTGTTGATGGTGGGCGTCAGTACACGCAGCCTTTATATCGAACCGGCCGCCGTGACGGCCATGGACGCGCGTTGCCAGGTCATCAGCGTCTCGCCCCTGATGCGCCAGTTGCTGATGGAAGCCGTGGCGCTTGCCCCGGACTATGACGAGGCTGGACGAGACGGCGCATTGATCAGCCTGCTGCTGCACGAATTGTTGCGCAGCACCCATTTACCGCTGCACCTTCCATTGCCGAAGGACCCGCGCCTGCTGGGCCTGTGCCAGGCATTCCTGAAACATCCCGACGCCCACGCCTCGCCCGCGCAATGGGCCGCGCAGTTGCCGGTCAGCCTGCGTTCGTTCAATCGGCTGTTCAGTCGGCAGACCACGCTGAGCTTCAGTCAATGGCGACAACGGGCGTGCGTGATGTCGGCGCTGCCTCGCTTGGCTGAGGGCCATTCGGTGACCCGCATTGCCCTCGATCTGGGGTACGACAGCCCAGCGGCGTTCTCCACCATGTTTCGCCGGGTGCTGGGTCAAGCCCCAAGCGCCTGGCAGGAAGCAGCCGCTGGTCATTGATCAAAAAAATGAGATTGATCCGGATTCAAAACAACTGTACAAAAACACAGTATTTTTGAACCCGCCGCTTTGGAGAACCCCCATGGCCTCTCTCGCAATCAAAACCACCCTGCAACGTATCGCTGTCTATCAATTCACCCCTGCCCATAGCGCGCAGGCCCGAGCCATGCTCGGTTGGAGTGTCGAGGAGTTGTCGCGGCAGTCCGGCGTCTCAGTCCAGGCCATCCGGCGCTTCGAAGCCGGGGGCGAGTTGCTCGACGTGACCCGCTTGGCCCTGGCCTTTCGGCTGGAATCCGAAGGCCTGGTGTTCTTTCCCGGCTTCGCGCCGGGGCGTGGCATGAACATCAAGGGCGCCACGCCGGACCCGATGGAGCGGCCAGACTACGCCATGATCGAATGATCGATACGTCGGGGGTCAGGCCATGTCGGGCTGGTCCTGATAAGCCGAGGGCTCCACGTCCAGCCACCAGGCCCGGCCACGTTGTGGCTGCGTCAGGGTGAATGTTTCGCCCATTTGCGGCGTGGCGATGCTGACGTTGCGCTCCCAGGCCAGGGCCAGGATGCGATCGAAGGGTTCGTACCAGGCATGCATCGCCAGGTCGAACGTGCCGTTGTGAATCGGCAGCAGCCAGCGGCCCTTTAGATCGATATGGGCCTGCAGGGTTTGCTCAGGTTGCATGTGCACATGGGGCCAATCGACGTTATAGGCGCCGGTCTCCATCAACGTCAGGTCGAAGGGGCCGTAATGCTCGCCGATGCGTTTGAAACCGTCGAAGTAACCGGTGTCGCCACTGAAGAAAATCCGGGTGGCGCCATCGATCATCACCCACGACGCCCACAAGGTGCTGTTGCTGTCGAACAAGCCGCGGCCGGAAAAGTGCTGGGATGGCGTGGCAATGAACTCGATACCGTCGACCTCGGTGCCTTGCCACCAGTCCAGTTGACGGACCTTGCTGGCGTCGACGCCCCATTTGACCAGGGTGTCGCCCACGCCAAGGGGGGCCAGGAAATGGCGAGTCTTGGCTGCAAGCTTGAGGATAGCCTGATGATCGAGATGGTCGTAATGATCATGGGAAAGGATCACCGCTTCAATCGGCGGCAGCTCTTCCAGGCTGATGGGCGGCTGATGAAAACGCTTCGGCCCGACCCATTGCACGGGTGAGGCGCGCTCGGAGAAAACTGGATCGGTCAGCCAAAACTTGTCCCGCAGCTTGAGCAGCACGGTGGAATGACCAAGGCGCCAGACACTGCTGTTCGGCGCAGCCAGCAAAGCAGCGCGCGTCAACGGTTGGACCTCAATGGCGCCCGCAGGCCGTGTGGCGCGCGGCTTGTGGAAGGTCATGTTCCAGATGATGCGCAAGGTGGTGCCGAACCCTTGCCGCGGAGTGAAGGTGTGATTGCGATACTTGCCCTGTTCATGCCGGGATGAAGGCTGGGCAGACGGGCTGTCGGTCGAAATAGAGGGAGTGGTCATGGTGCGATAACTCCAAGGACGTCGTCGCAATTGCGCTTCGCCTTTGTGGGACGCTGGATGGCCGTTGCATGCACGCTCAGCCGCTTGACGCATAAACTACACCGCTCGGTGTAGTTTCTAGATTGCATGAATCTTGTGAGCAAGTAAACTGCTGAGTGTAAGTCCTCCCCTCTCCACCCGACGAATGCACATGACCGTACCGCAGCGCCTTACCGAGCGAAAACGCGAAGCCATCCTTCAAGCCGCGATTGCCGAATTTCGCAGCAGCGGGTTCGAGATCACCAGCATGGACAAGATCGCGGCGACCGCCGGCGTATCAAAGCGCACGGTGTATAACCACTTCCCCAGCAAGGAAGCGCTGTTTGCCGAGATTTTGAATCGGTTATGGCACAGCATTACGGCAGAACAGGACGTGTCCTACAGCTGCGAAAAACCTCTGCGAGAGCAACTGCAGGCTTTGCTGCAAGCCAAGTTGCGCATGCTGGCGGACGAGAATTTCCTCGACCTGGCGCGCATCGCCATTGCCGCAACGATTCATTCCCCCGAGCGAGCCCAGGACATGGTTGGGCGCATGGGCGAGCGCGAAGAAGGCTTGACCGTCTGGATTCGCCTGGCCCAGGCCGATGGCCAGTTGAAGCCCGTGGAACCGGCCTTTGCAGCCCAGCAAATGCACGGACTGCTCAAGACGTTCGCCTTCTGGCCACAGATTTCCATGGGTCAGCCGAGCCTGACCGAGGATGAACAGATACACGTGATCGAATCGACCCTCGACATGTTTCTGAGCCGCTACCAGGCCTGAACCTCAGTCCCTCCTGAACAAAGCGCTCCCGCAGAATGAAGGTCTATTGCGCCGGCGGACTGCTCACGAATTTCTGGTGCATTTCGGTGGTCAGGCTATCGATACGCTCGGTCAAGGCCTTGGTCATTTCCGTCAGACGGGTGTTCTGTTCCAACAATTCAAGTAACTGCGCCGTGTTCTGCGCAGCCTGGGCCTGGCGTTCGCTGTTGGCGATGGCCAAGGCTTCGCGATGTTGAGCATCGGCTTCCGCTTGGGCCTTGTCCCGCGCAGCCTGGCGGGTTTGCGCCAGCAGGATCAGGGGGGCGGCATAAGCCGACTGCAGGCTGAACGCCAGGTTAAGCAAAATGAACGGGTAGGCATCGAAATGAAAGACCCCCATCAGGTTCAGGCTGATCCATAGCAGCACGATCAGGGTTTGCGCACCAAGGAACATCGGCGTCCCGAAAAAACGCGCGAAGGCCTCCGCCCGCAGCGCAAAGCGGTCATTGCCGAAAGTCGGTGCCAAATGCGCGTGAGGGCGATGAAAACGTAAGTGATCAACGGGAGCGGTGGCGGTGGGTTGGGATTTCGTCATCGTGATGTTCTCTGCCAGGACCGGGGCTTAAAGCACTATACGCGCTGCTGGTTAAGGTCAGCGTAAACGCAAGTTGCGCCCCAACTCATCGAACAATGTCACCACAGAACGCAGGGCGCGGCAGTCCGGGCGGGTCAGGAGCCAAAGCGCCGTATCATAGCCTGCCAGCGGCTCGCCCAAAGGCATCAGGCCCTGGTTCTCATCGATCAGAAAGTCCGGCAGCGCCGCTACCCCCAAGCCGGCCCGCACCAGCTCGGAGACCGAGAGCATGCTGTTACAGCGATAGGCAGGCACCACGCCAGGTAAATGTTGGCGGCGCCAGGCCACGGTGGGGTGATCAGGGAGGAAATCGTCCGGCGCAATCCAGGCCATGGCGGCCAAATCATCTGGATTCGTCGAGCGCAAATAGGTGGTGCCGGCACATACCCGGTAAGCCACATCGCCCAGGTTGCGACCGACCAGATGCTCCGGCGGTGTGCGGGTCAAGCGCAACGCGATGTCGGCATCACGACGACTCAGGTTGGCGAAATCGTTCGAGGTGCTCAACTCTAGGGTCAACGCCGGGTACGCGGGCATGAACCGCGCCAGCGCGGGCAGCAACAAGGCTTGCAGGACCGCGTCAGTGCACGTCAGGCGTACCGTGCCGCTGACGACCTCGCCACCCTGCTCCACACCGATACGCGCCGCCTCCAAGGCCTGCTCGGCGCGCTCGGCCTGTTCGGCCAGCGCCTGGGCCAGGCTCGTGGGCAAGTACCCGGCACGACTTTTTTCGAACAAGGGTTGGCCTAGCGCCGCCTCGAGCCGGCGTACCGAGCGGAATACCGTGGACACGTCCACATGCAGCAATCGCGCTGCCCGGGCCAGCGAGCCGCCACGGACCAGCGCCAGGATCAGGGAAAGATCGGGGTAATCCAGACGATAGTGCGTCGATGCATTGATCAATTGGGTAAACGCCAATATTGATTGCGTGAACGCCAATCTATAGTGGCAACCAGGAATCAACAAGCGGCGAGCCTCCCATGGAAAACCAACGTCCTTTGCACATCGCCCTGGTCGGCGATCACGACCCACACATCACCGCCCACCGAGCGATCCCCATCGCCCTGGAACTGACCGAAAAACAAACCGGCCAAGAGATTCGCTTCCAATGGCTGGCAACCGAGCTCATCACAGACAGCACGGTGCTGAAGGATTTCGATGGCGTCTGGTGCGTGCCCGGCAGTCCTTACCGAAACGAAGACGGCGCCTTGCAAGCCATTCGTTTTGCCCGCGAACAACGCCGCCCTTTCCTCGGCACCTGCGGCGGTTTTCAGCACGCGGTGTTGGAATATGCCCGCAATGTGATGGGCTGGGCCGACGCCGCCCATGGCGAAACCGCCCCTGAAGCGGAACGGGTATTGTTGACGCCGCTGAGCTGCGCCTTGGTCGAAACCATCGACAGCCTCCAACTCGAGGCGGATTCCTTGATTGCCAGGGCCTATGGTCGCCAGACGGTATTCGAGGGCTACCATTGCCGCTTCGGGGTCAATCCAGAATTTGAACACGACTTGCTGGGCGAACGCTTGCACGCCGTGGCCCGGGATTCAGCCGGTGACCTGCGAGCCGTGGAACTGCGCGATCATCCGTTCTTTGTCGCGACGCTGTTCCAGCCTGAGCGTGCAGCGCTGGAGGGTCGCGTGCCGCCGCTGGTCAGGGCGTTTGTCGAAGCCTGTGCCAGGACAATGCCATGAACCCCCATTATTACGCGGTGATCTTCACATCCCTGCGCACGGAGGGGGACCAAGGCTACGCCGAAGCCGCCGAGCGCATGCTGACCCTGGCCCGAGAGCAGCCGGGGTTTCTCGGCGTGGAATCGGCCCGTGGCGAAGAGGGTCTGGGGATTACGGTGTCATATTGGAGCGATGAAGCTGCGATCCTGGCCTGGAAACAGCATCCCGAACACAGCGCGATCCGCGAGCGCGGTCGTTCCACCTGGTATGCCCATTGCCATACGCGGGTGTGCAAGGTCGAACGGGAGTATGCCTTCCAACGCCCAATCTAATGCCAGGACACAAATCCTTGTGGGAGCTTACTCGCGATGGCGGTATGAGCAGTCACGGTGATATTGGCTGATCCACCGCTATCGCGAGCAAGCTCGCTCCCACAGGATTTTTATTCAACTCAAGATCGGGGGCTCAGCCTGCCACCAACTGTCGCACCGCCACGATCTCCGGCAAATCACTGCGGGCCATGTACACGCGCAAGGGTTCGGTGAGGTTGATCCGGTCGTCGATGTTCTGATCCAGCAACAACTGGATCCGCTCGCGCTTGAGGGCCATGGTGCCGTCTGTCACGGGAGTCCAGACAAATTCGCTGGTGGGGATGATGCCGTCGTCGGCCACGTCCATGCCGAAGGCGTCTTCGCTGAACCGCACGATGTATTGGCCGGTCTTGCGGTTCAGGCCGACAAAACCCTTGAGCTGGTCGGCGGCCTGGCAGATGAATGTCGAAGTGGTGCGCATGGTAAACCTCATGGATGCGTCCCTCAGGACGTCTGATCGATGGTTTACACACAAGGCAAGTGAACGCTGGCTTCAGGTTTCCCTCTGCCGGGGAAACTGGTGCGGCCAAGGGTACTGCAAAGCATCCTGAAAAGGCGTGGGAAAAATCTGCTTTGCACAAATTTATGTCGGTATAGCGATAGCGCCGGTAGCGTTCAGTTGTTAAAAGAGAGGTCTTTGCAAACCTACGAAAGGATCTCGAGCATGCCTGTCACCTTCACTCGCGGCGCCTTGATGCTGAGCCTGTTGCTCGGCTTCGGTCAGACCCAGGCCGCCGAGGCCCCGAGCCCCAAGGCCCTGGCGGCCCTTCAAGGCATTCCTCATCCAGCGGTCATCGCCCACCGCGGCGCCTCGTTCGACGCGCCGGAATCCACCGCCGCGGCCTACAAACTGGCTCGCGACCTGGGCGCCGATTACCTGGAGCTGGACCTGCAACGCAGCAAGGACGGCGTGCTGTTCGTCTTGCATGACGACAGCCTGCTGCGCACCACGGATGTCGCGACGAAATTCCCCGAGCGCAAGGACAGCACCGCCAACGCGTTCACCATGGCGGAACTCAAGACCCTTGATGCCGGCAGCTGGTTCAACGCCGCCTACCCGGACCGCGCCCGCCCGTCGTTCGTGGGCCTGAAAATCCTCACCCTTGATGAAGTGATCAACATCGCCGAGGGCAACCCGCAGCAAAAACCGGGGCTGTACATTGAAACCAAGGAGCCGAAGCTGTTCCCCGGCATCGAGCGCGACCTGAAGGATAAATTGCAGGACCGCGGCTGGCTGAGCCCGTCCGGATCCAAACTGGCCAAGCGCGCCACCGGGGTCGGCCAAGGCAAGGGCAAGGTGGTCTTGCAGACCTTCGAAAAGAGCAGCCTCGAACTGCTGCACAAGGAGATGCCGAAAGTGCCGAAGATCCTGCTGTTATGGGTCGGCGAAGGCAACATCGAGCCCAAGTCCAAGGTGCCGTTTGCCCAATCCGGTGAAACGGACAAAGCGGTTTATTACGCCAAGCAGGAACCCAAGGACAAGGCCGAATTCGAAAAGTGGATCCAGTACGCCAAGGCCCAGGGCGCCATCGGCACCGGACCGTCCGCAGCGTTGACCCATGGCGGTAGCCAGAGTTACTCGGACCTGGTGCAACCCTGGATGAACCGGTACACCCATGACCAGGGTCTGCTGGTGCATGTCTACACCGTGGATGAAGCCGTGGACTTCAAGAAAGTCATGGATGCCGGCGTCGATGGCATCTTCACCAACCGCGCCAGTGAACTGCTCAAATACTTCAAGCGTCCCGACACGGGCAGCGTGGCGCAGTTGTTGGAGAAGAACGGTTACTGACCCGAACACGCCCATGGAACAACGACGTTAGTCCCATGGGCTTTATCCTGCTTTTCAAAAGTTTTCCGAATTAAGGGTGAATTAAGTTGCCAGAGATAATCTGAACGCACTTAAACGACTCACCCCTTAATGACACCAAGGAAAGAACTTATGAAAACGTTGACTGCCCTGTTCACCGCTGCTGCATTGACCCTCACCGCTGGCCTGGCCCAGGCTGACGTTCGAATCGACCAGATCCCTGACCTGGTCAAAAGCGGCAAGATCAAGTCCCTGGAATCGATGAACGCAGAAGCCCTGAAGTTGCACCCAGGTGCCACCATCACCGACACCGACCTGGATAACCACTTCAACGGTTATGAGTATGAAGTCGAATTGAAAACCGCCGACGGCAAAGAGTTTGACGTTGACTTCGATGCGACCACTGGCAAAGTGCTGAGCAACAAGCAAGACACTTGATTCATCTGCAAAAAAGAGCCGCGCAACCTGAGGGTTGCGCGGCTCTTTTGCGTTTAGCGATAACTACCGCGAACTATCGTCAGGCACTCAATCGCGCGGTCACCTCATTCAACTGCCCCGACAAGCCGTGCAAATCCCGACTGGCGGCTTCGGTGCGCTGCACATTGTCCAGGTTAGTACTGGCAATGCAGGTGATCTCGGTAAGATTGCGCGAAATGTCTTCGGCCACGGACGTCTGCTCTTCCGCTGCGGTGGCGATCTGGCGGTTCATGTCGCGAATGGCTTCGACAGCCTGAGTGATGCGCTCGAGCATCACACCAGCCTGGGTCACCTGTTCCACACTTTCCTCACTACGGGACTGCCCACTCTCAATGGCGTGGGCCGCGTCCACCGCGCCGGTTTGTACCGTCTGGATGATCTGGTTGATCTCGATGATAGATGACGCCGTGCGCTGAGCCAGGCTGCGGACCTCATCGGCGACCACTGCGAAACCGCGCCCCGCCTCACCGGCCCGCGCAGCTTCAATAGCGGCGTTGAGGGCCAGCAGATTGGTCTGCTCAGCGATCCCGCGGATTACCTCCAGCACCTTGCCGATGCGCCCACTGTCGGTTTCCAACTGACGGATGACCGTGGCCGTGTTGGCGATCTCGCCGCGCATACGAGTAATGGTGTGAATGGTCCCTTGCATGACCTTCTCGCCCTGTTGCGCCGATTGATCGGCATCATCGGCCGCCCTTGCAGCGTCAGCGGCATGGCGGGCCACTTCCTGGGCCGTGGCGGACATTTCGTTCATCGCCGTCGCCACCTGATCGGTACGTTCGAATTGCTCGCTGGTGCCCTGGCTCATCAGGCTGGCGATGGCGCTGAGTTCACCGCTGGCACTGTCCAGCTCCGTGGCACTGCGTTGCAGGCGAGTAAAGGTTTCGGCAAGGAAATCACGCAGGGTGTTGGCCGCCACTGCCAAATTGCCCAGCTCGTCCTGACGGTTGCTCGTCACACGCTCGGCGAAACGCCCATGACTCAGTCGGGTCACGTATTCGATCAGGTGACGGATCGGCTGAACCAAGTTGCGATTGACCAGCCACAGGCTGAACAACCCAATCAGCACGCCCGACACCAGCATGACCAAGGTGCCCAGCATAATCGTGCGATCGGCACTGGCACTGATCAGCACCGATTGCTCGGTACCCAGCTTGCGCAACTCCACCACCAGCGCGCTCATTTGCTCACTGGCCGCACGGTCCACGCCCTTGACCGCCGCATCGCCCGCCGCGGAATCACCACCAGAGGCGACAAATGCATCACGGCCCTTTTGATAGGCCACGCCCAGTTGACGATGCTCCTCCCGCAGGACCTCAATACGCGTCTTGATTGCCGTCGGCACCCCTTCATGCCCGATCAAGTCGCCAAGGATGCCCTGGACATCATGCTGACGCGCCTCGAACTGCTTCCAGTATTTATCCAGTTCCGCTGGCTGCTTACCGCGTAGCAGGACATTTTTCCATTCCTGTACCTGCACCTTGAATTGCAGATTGGCTTCATCGATCAGTTGCGAGGCACGCAATGGGCCATCGATCAGGTTGCGATAATTCTGAACACCATCAGAAAGGAACTGAAAGGACGCCAGGGCGATCAACAGCATCGCCAGCAGGCTGCCGCTCAACAGAGCAAGAATCTGGGCTCTTAGGGATTTTTGTAGAAACATGAGGAAGGAATCTCTAGGCAAAAAACAACGGGAACAGCGCCCAGACCTCCATGTCCGCAAACGCACGACCTCGCAACCCGAATGCGGGGATATGACATGTCATCGACTCGCCAGTAGCCTTCTTGAACCTTGGCGACCGTCGGTAACGTCAGCATGGACGGCGCTACACACCTGTCACAAAACCATCAAGAAAGCTTGCGATGATGCCCCTCAAGTGAACCTGTAGCCGTCACAGGCACTTCCCGCCAGCGAGCCTTCATGAACCACAGCATCGATCAAAGCCACCGCGACCCGGACCTGTTCGGCCTGCTTTACGGGTTTCGTTTCCAACCCGGCGAACGTGGACAAGAAATCGATTCGGCCCAGGCCCTGCAAAGCCTGCAACACCCCCAAGGCACAGACGAGTTTCTCTGGCTGCACCTGAACCTGGCGCATGCCGCGTGCGAGCGCTGGATGAAAAGTCATCTGGCCTTGCCCCAGGAGTTTTTCGAAGCCTTGCACGAAGGTTCGCGCTCGACCCGCATCGAGCACGTCGACTCGGCGTTGCTGGCCGTGGTGAACGATGTCGTGTTCAACCTCAGCAACATGGTGTCCTCGGATGTCTCCACCTTGTGGGTTTGCGTCCACAGTCGATTGATTATCAGCGCGCGGTTGCAACCCCTGCACTCGGTCGACAAGCTGCGCTCATCGGTCAAGGCCGGCGAGCGCTTTCGCTCGCCGCTGGAGCTGCTCGTGCATTTGCTGCGCGACCAAGGTGAAGTGCTGACCCAGATCGTGCGCAAGACCAGCCTCAGCGTCGATCAGATCGAAGATCAGTTGCTGTCCTCGCGGCTGTCCACCAACCGCGCCGAGCTGGGCAGCAACCGCCGGGTGCTGGTGCGCCTGCAACGCCTGCTGGCCCTGGAACCGGGTTCGTTGCTGCGCCTGCTCAACCGCCCGCCGCAATGGCTGCAGAAAGAAGACGTCAAGGAGCTGCGCAAATCCACCGAGGAGTTCGCCCTGATCATCAACGACCTCACCGCGCTGGGCGAACGGATCAAGCTGCTGCAGGAAGAAATCGCCGCCAACCTCAACGAACAAAGCAACCGCACTTTGTTCACCCTGACAGTGGTCACGGTGTTGGCGTTGCCCATCAACATCATTGCCGGTTTCTTTGGCATGAACGTCGGCGGCGTGCCGCTTGCCAGCGATCCCGAGGGTTTCTGGATCCTGGTGGCGCTGGTAGCAACCTTCACGCTGATCGCTGGCCGCTGGGCGTTTCGCAAGCGCCGCGACTATTGAACATGACCTGTCCAGACAACCCCTTTTGTCGGCGCAGCAGGATTTAAAAGTCTTTTTGTCATTTCTCCTGGGGTATCCTGCCCACGCTTTGTAAAAGCGCGGATCTACCAGATCTATCCACAGACTTTGCGAGGAGCGCGATATGCACGAGATCCCTAATCTCCCCTTCCCAAGCCTGCACGACACTGAGCAGACGACCACGCTACAAGCCGGGGGGCAACCAGACGCCCAGCAACCCGAGCCGAAAGAAGCCACTGAACGCCGCCAGGCCGACAGCGAAGACTGATTCACCCGCACCACCAGACCGTGTGGAAAGCGCTAAGATGCGCTTTCCACACTGCCTGAATCCTGAGCCCGCACCATGACCGACAACACCCCGACCTTCAGCGAAACCCAGGCCAGCGTGCTGATCGGCACCGCCGAGAAAATGGTCGAAATCTGGACCCGTCTTTCTCCCGAGAAACAAGCTGCCCTGCTGGCGCGTTTTGGCACTGAAGAAAATGCCCTCGCCGCACTGGTCACCACGCACCTGGTCGCTGGGAAAGACGACCACTGAGTCACCATTCGGCAAATAGTTTTACTTTTCCACGCGCTGTCGCCACGCTCGCCGTTATCATAAGCAGCCTATCTATCCTGCTGCTCCGTGGACCTTTTCCCCATGTCAGATTCCCAGCGCCCCCTGGCGGTCACGCTGCAAGTCGTTTCCATCGTCCTGTTCACTTTCATTGGCTACCTGAATATCGGTATTCCCCTGGCCGTGTTGCCTGGGTACGTCCATGGCGAGCTGGGTTTCGGCGCGGTGATCGCCGGACTGGTGATCAGCGTGCAATACCTGGCCACCCTGCTCAGCCGTCCTTACTCCGGAAGGATCATCGACAACCTGGGGAGCAAGCGCGCGGTCATGTTCGGCCTCGCCGGCTGCGGGCTGAGCGGTGTGTTCATGCTGGTGTCTGCCTGGACGCCACACCTGCCGACTCTCAGCCTGATCAGCCTGTTGATCGGCCGCCTGGTGCTGGGCAGCGCGGAAAGCCTGGTGGGCTCGGGTTCAATTGGCTGGGGCATTGGCCGGGTCGGCGCGGCCAATACCGCCAAGGTGATTTCCTGGAACGGTATCGCCAGTTACGGCGCGCTGGCGATTGGTGCACCGCTGGGGGTGTGGCTGGTCAATCGCCTGGGGCTGTGGAGCATGGGCGTCAGCATTATCTTGCTGGGTTTGTTGGGGTTGGCACTGGCCTGGCGCAAGACCGCTGCGCCCATCGTCGTCGGCGAGCGCCTGCCGTTCATGCACGTGCTGGGGCGCGTCCTGCCGCACGGCTGTGGCCTGGCCCTGGGCTCCATTGGTTTCGGCACCATCGCTACGTTCATCACGCTGTATTACGCAACGCAGCATTGGGACAACGCGGTGCTGTGCCTGAGCCTGTTCGGCGCCAGCTTCATCGGCGCGCGTTTGCTGTTCGGCAACCTGATCAACCGCCTGGGCGGCTTCCGCGTGGCGATCGCCTGCCTGTCGGTAGAAACCCTCGGCCTGTTGCTGCTGTGGCTCGCACCGGATGCCCATTGGGCCTTGGCCGGCGCGGCGTTGAGCGGTTTCGGCTTTTCCCTGGTGTTTCCGGCGCTGGGCGTGGAGGCGGTCAATCTGGTGCCAGCCTCCAGCCGTGGCGCGGCGGTGGGCGCCTATTCGCTGTTCATCGACTTGTCGCTGGGGATCACCGGGCCACTGGCCGGTGCAGTAGCCGCAGGCTTCGGCTTTGCCTCGATCTTTTTGTTCGCCGCACTGGCGGCCCTCGGCGGATTGGCACTGAGCGTCTATCTGTACCGGCAGGCGCCGAGGTATCGCGAGGAACGGGAGAGAAGCTAAAAGTCTACCTTGCCGCGCCCGGCCTTGATCGAGCCGCGCTTGGTCTTGGATTCCAGGCGACGCTTTTTCGAGCCCAGGGTTGGTTTGGTCGGACGGCGCTTCTTTTCGACCTTGGTGGCGCTGAGGATCAGTTCGACCAGGCGCTCCAGGGCATCGGCTCGATTCTGTTCCTGGGTGCGGTATTGCTGGGCCTTGATGATCAATACGCCGTCGCTGGTAATGCGACTGTCGCGCAGGGCCAGCAAGCGCTCCTTATAGAACTCGGGCAAGGATGAGGCAGGAATGTCGAAGCGCAGGTGCACCGCGCTGGACACCTTGTTGACGTTCTGCCCTCCGGCACCCTGGGCGCGGATGGCCGTCAGCTCGATCTCGGCGTCCGGGATGTGCACAGTGTTGGAAATCGCCAGCATGGGAAAAGGGTCCGCTATCAGGACCCACAGAATACCCCGAATCTCCCAGACAACGCCTACTCCTGTGGGAGCGAGCTTGCTCGCGATTGCAGTGTGTCAGTCACCCTTGATATTGCTGACCCATCGCCATCGCGAGCAAGCTCGCTCCCACAGGGTTTCTTTCGTGTTTACTTGGCAGCCGCAGCCACAGCCAATTCCTGCCGGGCAGTGCGCTTGTTCTTGATCACGTAGCACACCCACATGAACACCAGCCACACCGGGATCGCATACACCGAGACCTGGATGCCGGGGATCAACAGCATCACGCCCAGGATGAACACCACGAACGCCAGGCAGACGTAGTTGCCGTACGGATACCAAAGCGCCTTGAACAGCGGCGTCTGGCGAGTCTGGTTCATGTGTTGGCGGAACTTGAAGTGCGAGTAGCTGATCATCGCCCAGTTGATCACCAGGGTCGCCACCACCAGCGACATCAGCAGTTCCAGCGCATGCTGCGGGATCAGGTAGTTCAGCAGCACCGCCACCAGAGTGACCGCAGCCGAAGCGAGGATCGAACGCACCGGCACGCCGCGCTTGTCGATCTTGGCCAGGACCTTGGGCGCATCGCCCTGCTCGGCCATGCCCAGCAGCATGCGGCTGTTGCAGTAGGTGCCGCTGTTGTACACCGACAATGCCGCGGTCAGCACCACGAAGTTGAGGATGTGCGCCGCCGTATTGCTGCCCAGCATCGAGAACACCTGCACGAACGGGCTACCGCTGTAGGCATCGCCGGAAGCATTGAGAGTGGCCAGCAGGCTGTCCCAAGGGGTCAGGGACAACAGCACCACGAGGGCGCCGATGTAGAAAATCAGGATCCGGTAGATCACCTGGTTAATGGCCTTGGGGATCACGGTTTTCGGTTTGTCCGCTTCAGCGGCGGTGAAGCCGAGCATCTCCAGGCCACCGAAGGAGAACATGATGATCGCCATGGCCATCACCAGGCCGCTGACGCCATTGGGGAAGAACCCACCGTGGGCCCACAGGTTGGTCACCGAGGCTTGTGGCCCGCCATGACCGCTGACCAGCAGGTAGCTGCCCAAGGCAATCATGCCGACAATCGCCACGACCTTGATGATCGCGAACCAGAACTCGGCCTCGCCGAAGACTTTGACGTTGGCCAGGTTGATGGCGTTGATCAGGATGAAAAACGCTGCCGCCGAGGCCCAGGTCGGAATCTCCGGCGCCCAGTAGTGGATGTACTTGCCCACTGCAGTCAGCTCGGACATGCCCACCAGGATGTAGAGAATCCAGCAGTTCCAACCGGACAGGAACCCGGCGAAACCGCCCCAGTACTTGTGGGCAAAGTGACTGAAGGAACCGGCCACCGGCTCTTCGACGATCATCTCGCCCAACTGGCGCATGATCATGAAGGCGATGAAGCCGCAAATGGCGTAGCCGAGGATCATCGACGGGCCGGCGGATTTCAGCACCCCCGCCGAACCGAGGAACAGGCCAGTGCCGATGGCGCCACCGAGGGCGATCAATTGAATATGGCGATTTTTCAGGCCGCGTTTCAGCTCGCCTGAATGCGAGTTTTGTCCACTCATGAAAAGGGTCTCACGCAAGGTTTGATGATGGTCGTTGGACGTTGCCGCTCGAATCGGATCTCAAGCAGCGCCGATCAAACCCCAGCGCAGGCACCAGGAGTTCAGCGTTTTTACAACGGTCATGCGTCACCTATTTGTTTTTATCTGTGACGAAATTGAACCCGACACGCTTGTGGCGTGGCGGAGTGAACAAGGCGGATAACCTTGAAAGTGCGTGGGTACGCGAAGGGTCACAGTAAAACGCGGCGCATTGTACACCGCCGTCCCCTTGCTGCCAGACACATGGGACGCATCTCACCCTTCCCGCAGCGTTGAAACAATCGGGCCAAAGCCTCGGTAAGCCCCTTGCGACGGGCGCGGCGGAAGCTTTTTCTTACAAGTTCTGAAATCGCGATTTCCAGCCAACTCAACTGGGGGAAATCGTCAGCATTTCTTTACAACCTGTAACGCATCATTTCCAAGTAGGAATTTTCCGTAAGCTGCCTGCAAATTGACGGTAGGTAGCTACCTAATAAAAAAAATCGCCAGACAGCTGTTTTTGAATGAGTAATTTCCTCACTGAAAATGGAATAAAAAATTCAAAAGAAAAAAATGAAATTATTTTTTTGCATTCCAAAATACCCTGGTCTAGGTTTCAGCGACTTGCCAACGCATCGTGTCGGCAAGTTTGGCGGTGTCGCTTCCGGTCAGTTTTCGCTCGCCGAACCGCTCCGCACTTTCCGTAAAAGTCATCTAGGAGATTCACTATGCAAGCACTGGACAAAGACTTGGAAACCGAACTGCAACTGGACGAATGGTTTGAAGCACCGACCCATGAAGCCGCCGTTGAAATGATGCAAGCCGACGCCGTCGTTCCGTTCGGCACGGCGATGTGGCCTCTGTAGACATGGCCCGGCGGAGGCGATCCGGCCGGTCGACTCCGCCGCTTTTTGCCGGTTGTCAGGAAAGCCCAATCTACTTGTCAGGGAAGAATAAGCATGGACACACAACGAGCCATCTCACATTTCCTTTACTACCTCGAACACCATCCCGCCCTGGCCGGCATCCAGCCCGCCAAGGTGCTGCTCGGCCATACCGCTGACTACGAAGCACTGACCGGCGCCATCGCCGAACAGGCTGGCAGCGGCTCCCCCTTCCGGTTCAGCGCCATGCGCCTGGACCTTGAGTCCACCGAGCGCCTGTCCAAGGCCATTGCCGACAGCGATCTCTATATTTTTTTCTACGACTCCTCCACCCTGCCCAACCCGCGCCCCGACGGCCCGGACTTTGTCCGCGCGCTGCAAGGCGTAATGGCAGACAACTGGAAGAAATCGCTGCTGTTCAAAGACTATGGCGATTATTTCTATGACACCTTCAGCGTCATTCCCCAGCGTATCGCGGGGCTCAACAGCCACCTGATCCAGCGGATGTCCCAAGCGACGACCTTGAGCTTCCAGGATGACCTGGGCTCGTATTTCGACACCGACCTCAACAGCGTCAAGAAATGGACCGACATCAACGGCCTGGGCAACTATGACCTGGCCCCCGGCGAAATCGCCACCCACAGCGACACCATCAATGGCCAGGTGAAATTCGTCGGTACGTTCCTGAGCACCATCCCGTTCGCCCGCAAGTACGGTGTGCTGCAATCGCCGCTGGAGTTGTGGATCGAAGACTCCACCATCCAGAAAATCGCCACAGACGTGCCAGGCCTGGAGCACGACTTCAACAAGTACCTGGACGCCAACCCATCCAACCGCCGTATCGAGGAGTTGGGGATCGGCACCAACGAGGGGGTCAAGAGTCTTTATGCCCGCAATGCCGGTTTCGAGGAGCGCCATTGCGGCCTGCACCTGGGGCTGGGTGGTGGGGCCAAGGGCAGCCATCACCTGGACCTGATTTTCGAGAGTGGCGTGTTGGCGCTGGATAATGAGCGGATGTTTGATGGGCGGTTTGTGCTTTAGGGGCAGCTTCAAGTTGCGAGCTTCAAGCGGCAAGAAGAGCAAGTAGCCTCTGGATGGTGGTGGAGCTGCTGGCCTCTTCGCGAGCAAGCCCGCTCCCACAATGAAGCGGCGCCGACCCAAATCTTCTATTCACTGGAGATCAAGTGTGGGAGCGGGCTTGCTCGCGAAGACGACTGCACCGGCACCGTATCAATAACGCCAGACACAAAAACGGCAACCCAGTGGTTGCCGTTTTTTCTTGCCGCTTGCAGCTAGAAACTCAAAGCTGCCTCACTCCGGCTTACGACGCCCAAACCCCGGACGCTGCCCGGAACCCGCCGGTGCACCACGGCGTTTACCCGATGGGGTGTCGCGATCGACCAACACAATACCCGGGCGCTTTTTCGGTGCCGGCTTGGCTGGGCGCTTGGTATCGGCCGGGCGATCGGCGACTGGCGTACCACGGCCAGCCGGGGCACCGCGACCTTCACCGCGCTCAGTCCGACCGTTGGCCGGGCGTGGCGTGCGTGGGCCGCGTTCGCCGTCCTGGCGTGGCGCCGGTTTACGGGCCGGGCGTTCGCCTTCGATCTGCGGTTCGCGCGAAGGACGTGGGCCGGTCGGCGCACCTTCAGCCGCCGGACGCAGCGTACGCACGCGCTCGGTCTTGCCCATCGGCCGCGAAGACTTACGCTGCATCCGCTCCAGCTTGTCCTTGCTCTTGGCGGTCATCTGCGGCATCGCCACAGGCTGCAGGCCGACTTCGGCCGCCAGGATGTCGACCTCGTACTGGCTCATTTCGCGCCAGCGGCCCATCGGCAGGTCGGAATTGAGGAACACCGGGCCGAAACGCACGCGCTTCAGGCGGCTGACCACCAACCCCTGGGATTCCCACAGCCGCCGCACTTCACGGTTACGGCCTTCCATCACCACGCAGTGGTACCAATGGTTGAAGCCTTCGCCACCCGGCGCCTGCTTGATGTCGGTGAACCGCGCCGGGCCGTCTTCCAGCACCACGCCGGCCTTCAGGCGCTCGATCATTTCGTCGTCGACTTCACCCCGTACGCGCACGGCGTATTCGCGGTCCATCTCGTAGGACGGGTGCATCAAACGGTTGGCCAGTTCACCGTCGGTGGTGAACATCAGCAGACCGGTGGTGTTGATGTCCAGGCGACCGATGTTGATCCAACGGCCTTCTTTAGGACGCGGCATCTTGTCGAACACGGTCGGACGGCCTTCCGGGTCGTCACGGGTGCAGATCTCGCCGTCGGGTTTGTTGTACATGATCACGCGGCGCACCGCTTCGGCGGCTTCTTCGCGCTTGATCACCTTGCCATCGATGGTGATGGCGTCATGCATGTCGACACGCAGGCCCAAGGTGGCATCTTTACCGTTGACCTTGATCCGGCCTTGGGTGATCCAGGCTTCCACGTCGCGGCGCGAGCCGACGCCGATCCGGGCGAGGACTTTTTGCAGCTTCTCGCCTGCTGGGCCGATTTCCTGGCTGTCGTTCTGGTCTTGGTCTTTCATTCTGGGCACCTCCCGGTGTGGTCGGGTCAGGCGCTTGGCCTGACGCTTTGAAAACGGGGTCTTCGGCGAAGGCTTCGCCAAAGGGTCGCGAATCATACGCCTGTTGAGGCGTTTGCGCATCAGAGACTAGCTGATCAGCACAGGCTCAGCGCTTTTTCCGCCGATCGGTGGCGTAATGCAGGCTCCTGGCGGAGTTCATGATGCACCGCATTCCCCCTGTGGGAGCGGGCTTGCTCGCGAAGAGGGAGTGTCAGACCAAACAATGTTATTGACCCACCGCTTTCGCGAGCAAGCCCGCTCCCACAGGGGACGGTGGTGTGTCAGACAGGTTTGCGCACAAGTTGGATCAGTCGTCGAGCTGGCGCCGTTCGTTTTCAATGGCTTCGGCCAAGGCCCGGGCTTCGCTTTCTTCGTCGCTGAGTTCGGGTTCGGGTTCGTGTGGCCCAAGGGCGGCGACAGCGGCCAGCAATTTTTCCCGGGCTTCGGCCACGCCGAGGATGTCTTCTTCGGGTTCAGGCTCGGCCTGACGTTCAACGTCGCGGTCGGCCTCGGGCGGTTCATCCGTCTCGTTTTCCGGGCCAGCACCTTCACGCAGCAAGTCGTCGAAGTCGGTCTTCAGGCCTTCTTCCATGGTGTCCAGCTCCAGCAACAACGAGTGGAAGCTGGTCTCCTCCTTGGGCTCCTCCGGTTCGGCGCTGGCGTCGGCCAGTTCCTGCAAGCCCTGGGGCACCGGCACGTCGTCGAACTCCAGCATCGGCTCAGGCTCCAGTTCCCGCAGCTCGGCCAGTGGCGGCAGGTCGTCCAGGTTCTTCAGGTTGAAGTGATCGAGGAAACCCTTGGTGGTGGCGAACATCGCCGGCTTGCCGGGCACGTCGCGATAGCCGACGACACGGATCCACTCGCGCTCCAGCAGCGTCTTGACGATATGGCTGTTGACCGCCACGCCACGCACGTCTTCGATCTCGCCCCGGGTGATCGGTTGGCGATAAGCAATCAGTGCCATGGTTTCGAGCATCGCGCGGGAATAGCGCTGCGGCCGCTCCTCCCAGAGGCGGCCGACCCAAGGCGCGAACTTTTCGCGGATCTGCAGGCGGTAACCGGAGGCCACTTCCTTGAGTTCGAAAGCCCGCCCCTCGCAGGATTTACCCAAGAGCGTCAGGGCTTTCTTGAACACGGCCGGCTCAGGCCGTTCGCCTTCTTCAAAGAGTTCGAACAGCCGTTCCATCGATTGCGGCTTTCCCGAGGCCAACAGGAAAGCTTCAAGCAAGGGCGCCAGCTCGCGGGGTTCAGTCAGATTCATTGATTTGCTCGTTATTCGGCTCGTGCCCGCACGTGGATCGCTGCGAACGGCTCATTCTGCACCAGCTCGACCAAGGATTCCTTGACCAATTCCAGGACCGCCATAAACGTCACCACCACCCCCAGGCGCCCCTCCTCGGCGGTGAACAGCTCGACGAAGGGTACAAAACCGCCGCCCTTGAGCCGCTCCAGCACATCACTCATGCGCTCGCGGGTGGACAGCGCTTCGCGGCTGACCTGGTGACTTTCAAACATATCGCCGCGGCGCAGGACCTCGGCCATGGACATCAGCAACTCTTCCAGGCTGACATCCGGCAGCAACTTGCGTGCCCGCGCCTCCGGCGCATCGAGCTTGGGCACCACCACATCGCGTCCGACCCGGTTCAAGCCATCGAGGCCTTCGGCGGCGACCTTGAAGCGCTCGTACTCCTGCAAGCGGCGGATCAACTCGGCACGCGGGTCGTCTTCTTCCGCTTCGACCTCCGCCGAGCGCGGCAGCAGCATCCGCGACTTGATCTCGGCCAGCATGGCCGCCATCACCAGGTATTCGGCCGCCAACTCCAGGCGCACCGACTGCATCAGCTCGACGTAGCCCATGTATTGGCGGGTGATTTCCGCCACCGGGATGTCGAGGATGTTGATGTTCTGTTTACGGATCAGGTACAGCAGCAGGTCGAGCGGGCCCTCGAAGGCCTCGAGGAACACTTCCAGCGCATCCGGCGGAATGTACAGGTCCAGGGGCATTTCCATGACCGCCTGGCCATAGACCATGGCAAACGGCAGCTCCTGTTGCGCGCCGGCCTGGCTGTCTGCGCCTTCCACGGCGGTTTCCACAGCGGACATTCAGGCCTCGACCAGGAACGGCGCCGGATCGCCACACCCGACCCGCACCACTTGCGGCTCGCCGTCGGCCAGGTTGATCACCGTGGACGCTGCCATGCCGCCGAAACCGCCGTCGATGATCAGGTCCACTTGATGTTCGAGCAACTGGCGCATTTCGTAAGGATCGGTCATCGGCTCGATCTCGCCAGGCATGATCAGCGTCACACTCATCAGCGGCTCACCCAGCTCCGCCAGCAGTGCAAGAGCAATGGGATGGCTCGGCACCCGCAGGCCGATGGTGCGTTTTTTCGGGTGCAGCAACAGCCGCGGGACTTCCCGGGTGGCGTTGAGAATAAAGGTGTACGGCCCCGGCAAATGCGCCTTGAGCAGGCGGAAGGTGCCGGTGTCGATCTTGGCGAACAGGCCCAGCTGCGACAAGTCGCTGCAGATCAAGGCGAAGTTGTGCTTGTCATCCAGCTGACGCAGGCGTCTCACCCGCTCCACGGCATTCTTGTCGCCGATCTGGCAGCCAATGGCGTAGGCGGAGTCGGTGGGATAAATCACCACACCACCGCCACGGATGATTTCAACCGCCTGTTTGATCAGGCGCGCTTGCGGGTTCTCCGGATGAATCTGGAAAAATTGACTCACATGTTCTACCTGTTCAGACGGCGGCGGTAACGGGATCATGTTTGAATCTACACCAAAGCGGTGGCAGATCTTCCGGCAACGGGCGGTATTCGCCAATCTCGGACCAGCCTCCAGGGCCATGGAAATCACTGCCGGCGGTGACCAGCAGGCCGAACTCTCGGGCCAGAATCGCCAGGCTGCCGACCTGCTCGGCCGGCTGATGGCCGTTAACTACCTCGATGGCATGGCCCCCTGCTTGAATATAGTCGGCGACGAGGCGGCGGCGTTTGCTACGGGTGAAATCATAGTGCCATGGATGCGCCAGGCTGACCCAGGCGCCGGCGGCCCGCAGGGTCTCGACGGTTTCCTCGAGCGTCGGCCAGTGCTGCTTGACGTCCCCCAGCTTGCCGGCGCCCAACCACTTGCGAAACGCTTCGGCGCGGTCCTTGACGAACCCTTCGCGCACCATCCAGTCGGCAAAGTGTGGCCGGGCCGGTGCGTTGCCGCTGTCCCCCAGTTCCTGCTGGATCTGCCGGGCGCCTTCCAGCGCCCCGGGCATGCCCTTGAGGGCCAGCTTGCGGCTGATCTCTTCGGAACGCAGCCAGCGGCCGTCGCGTAATTGGGCGATAGCCTGGACCAGCGCCGGTGCATTCACATCAAAACCGTAGCCCAGCACATGGATGGTCGCCCCGCCCCAGGTGCAGGACAACTCGACCCCATTGACCAGCTGCATGCCCAGCGCCGTGGCGGCGCTGCGGGCCTCGTCGAGGCCTTCGAGGGTGTCGTGATCGGTCAGGGCCAGGACTCGCACGCCGTGCTCGAACGCCCGCGCCACCAGAACCGCGGGCGCCAGGGCGCCATCGGAGGCCGTGCTATGGCAGTGCAAATCAACATTCACGAGAGTTTGTTACCTCAAATCAGCTGGCCCTATCGCGGCCAAGGATGTTTGTTATTATGCCGCCACATCCTGCTTCTGGCTGCCACTGTGAAACAATTCATCGACTTCATCCCGCTCCTGCTGTTTTTCATCGTCTACAAACTTGATCCACGGGCCGTCGATATCGCCGGTCATTCCTTGACTGTAGGCGGTATTTACAGCGCCACCGCGGTGCTGATCATCAGTTCCCTGGTGGTCTACGGCGCGCTGTTCGTGTCCCAGCGCAAGCTGGAGAAGAGCCAGTGGCTGACCCTGATCGCCTGCCTCGTGTTCGGCAGCCTGACCCTGGCGTTCCACAGCGAAACCTTCCTTAAATGGAAAGCCCCGGTGGTCAACTGGCTGTTCGCCCTGGCCTTTATCGGCAGCCACTTCATCGGTGATCGCCTGCTGATCAAGCGCATCATGGGCCACGCCCTGAACCTGCCCGATCTGATCTGGACCCGGCTGAACATCGCCTGGATCGCTTTCTTCCTGTTCTGTGGCGCCGCCAACCTGTTCGTCGCGTTCACGTTCCAGGAGTACTGGGTCGACTTCAAGGTCTTCGGCAGCCTGGGCATGACCCTGTTGTTCCTGATTGGCCAGGGCATCTACCTGTCCCGTCATCTGCATGATGCCGACCCCACCACGCCAAACACCGAGGACTGACATGCTCTACGCAATCATTGCCACCGACGTCGCCAACTCACTGGAAAAACGCCTGGCCAACCGCCCCGCGCACCTGGAGCGCCTGCAACAGCTCAAGGCCGAAGGCCGCATCGTGCTGGCCGGTCCACTCCCGGCGGTAGACAGCAATGACCCGGGCGCCGCAGGTTTTACCGGCAGCCTGATCGTGGCCGAGTTCGATTCCCTGGTCGCCGCCCAGGCGTGGGCCGAGGCCGACCCGTTCGTGGCCTGCGGCGTCTATGCCAATGTCGTGGTCAAGCCGTTCAAGCAAGTCCTGCCCTGAATCCCCAGGTGCAATGAGTCTTGATGGCTCATTGCACACGATTGCTCATTGTTCTCGTTGGCCTGCCGACAACCTGTCTAATCTCGATTGGAATTCAGGAGTTGCAATGCGCAAAGGTCCGTTGTGCCTGTTGTTGGTCACGTTGGCGATCGGGGCTCCCGCCCATGGTGAAGAGAGTACCGAGGGCAGTCATTCGGCGCCCTTGTCCCTGAGTGCCGGCAGCCATATCGCCGAACTGCAGCAACGCTTGAAAGACAGCGAACGCCAGCGCGAAGAGCTGAGCAAACAATTGCAAAACGCCGATGGCGAACGTGAGAGCGCTTTGCTGGCCCGGTTGCGCCAGGAGAACCAGCGCCTGAAGCTGCAACTCAAGGAAGCCCAGGCCAGCCCCCTGCCACGCCTGTTGACCGATCAACAGCAGTGGTTCGTCATTGGCGGCGGGGTAGCGCTATTGGCCCTGCTCTGCGGTATCTTTGCCAGCGGTGGACGTAGACAACGTCGGCAATGGCTAAATTGAGTGAGTCATGAGCGAGCTGTTACTGATTGATGATGACCAGGAGCTGTGTGAGCTCCTCGGCAGCTGGCTGGGCCAGGAAGGTTTCCAGGTCCGCGCCTGCCACGACGGCCAGAGTGCTCGCAAAGCCCTGGCCGAAACCGCCCCGGCGGCGGTCGTACTGGATGTGATGCTGCCCGACGGCAGCGGCCTGGAACTGCTCAAGCAGTTGCGCAACGATCACCCGGAACTGCCGGTGCTGATGCTCTCGGCACGTGGCGAACCGCTGGACCGCATCCTTGGCCTGGAACTGGGGGCCGACGATTACCTGGCCAAGCCCTGCGACCCACGGGAACTGACCGCCCGCCTGCGCGCCGTCTTGCGCCGCAGTCACCCGGCGGCGGTGTCCAGCCAGATCGAGTTGGGGGACCTGACCTTCAGCCCGGTGCGTGGCGTGGTCAGCATCGATGAACAGGAACAGACCCTCACCGTTTCCGAAAGCCGCTTGCTCGAAGCGCTGCTCAAGCAACCGGGCGAGCCGCTGGACAAGCAGGAGCTGGCGCAGATCGCCCTGGGCCGCAAACTCACCCTGTACGACCGCAGCCTGGATATGCACGTGAGCAACCTGCGCAAGAAAATCGGCCCCCACCCCGACGGCCGTCCACGCATCGTGGCCCTGCGCAGCCGGGGTTATTACTACAGTCTCTAGGGCCCACCAGTCCCCTGTGGCGAGGGAGCTTGCTCCCGCTCGGTTGCGCAGCGACCGCAAAATCATGGGGCCGCTTCGCAGCCCAGCGGGAGCAAGCTCCCTCGCCACCAGGTCACCCTATCTTCGGTACAACCGTTGTGCAGGCCTACTGGTTTGTAAGCACTCCACCAAACCGTCTTTACCCAAGCTTTACGCCCCGCTGACCGCCGCTGACCTTGATCTCCGTAATCTGCACACATCCGGAACTGACCGGGAATGAGACAAGGAGAGACCCCATGCGCAAGACCCTTATCGCTCTGATGTTCGCTGCCGCCCTGCCTACCGTCGCCATGGCCATGCCCGAAGGCCCCGGCCCGATGGGCCCGATGGACGGCCCGCGCCACGGTGGGATGATGCACGACAAAGGCCCCTTCAGCGAACTGGACCTGAGCCGCGAACAACGCCAGCAGATCCGCAAGATCATGGGCGAACAGCGCCACGAGCGCCGCGAACTGGTGGAGAAGTACCTGGCCAAATTGTCGCCAGCCGATCAGAAAGCCATGAAAGACGAAATGGAAGCCCGGCATGAGAAAGTCGATGCCCAGATCCGTGGCTTGCTGAAGCCTGAACAGCAAAAAGAGTTCGACGCGATCCAGAAGAAGCAGGCCGAGCGTCGGGCCGAATGGGCTGAGTTCAAGGCCTGGAAAGCGCAACAACCGCAAAAAGCGCAATAATGCATTGAAGGTACCCAGCCCAACGGCAAATCGCCGTTGGGCTTTCTTTGTTCTCGAGGATTCAACGTGCGTTCATTGTTCTGGCGCATCCTGGCCAGTTTCTGGCTGGCCATCGCCCTCGTCGGAGGGCTTTCGATTCTTATGGGCCACATGCTGAACCAGGACGCCTGGATCCTCAGTCGCCATCCGGGTCTCAACACCTTGCCCGAAGAGTGGACGCAAATCTATGAAAGCCAGGGCGAAGACGCGGCCCAGGACATCCTGCAGCAACGCAAGCACCAGTATCACATCGACGTCCAGGTGCTCAACGAAAGCGGCGACCCGGTGGTCCGCGGCACCTTCCCGCGTCGCGCCGCCGCCTTCGAGGCCCGGCAGAACAACGACGACCGGCGCCTGCCCTGGCGGCGACTGACCGACGAGTTCACCAGCGCCAAAACGGGTGACACTTACCTGTTCATCTACCGTATCCCCCATCCCGAACTGGACGCCTGGCACCGCGAAAGCTTGCTCTGGCCCCTCAGTGCATTGGGGATCGCCCTGGTGGTGCTGACCTTGTTCAGCCTGTTGGTGACCCTCTCCATTACCCGCCCGCTAAGTCGCCTGCGCGGTGCGGTGCATGATTTGGGACAGACCACGTACCAGCAGAACAGCCTCGCCAAACTGGCCAACCGTCGGGATGAATTCGGTGTGCTCGCCACCGATTTCAACCGCATGGGCGCGCGCCTGCAAAGCCTGATTGGCAGTCAACGACAGCTGTTGCGCGACGTGTCCCACGAACTGCGCTCGCCCTTGGCCCGCCTGCGCATCGCCCTGGCATTGGCTGAACGGGCCAGCCCCGAAGAGCGTGAAAAGCTCTGGCCGCGCCTGACCCGCGAATGTGATCGCCTGGAAGCGCTGATCAGCGAAATCCTGGTCTTGGCCCGGGTCGATGCCGACAACGCCAGCGCCGAGGAGGTGGACCTCAACGCTCTGCTCATCACCCTGCAAAAAGATGCGCAGTTGGCTTCACCTGAACAAAACGTGCGACTGGAAACGGAGCCGAACCTGACCCTCAAGGGCTGGCCGACCATGATCGAGCGAGCTGTGGACAATTTGCTGCGCAACGCCCAGCGCTTCAATCCCGCCGGGCAACCGATCGAAATGCGCGCGGTGCATCAGGGGGAACGGATCCTGATCAGTGTGCGTGACCATGGGCCGGGAGTGGAGCCCGAACATCTGGGTCAGTTGAGCGAGCCGTTTTACCGCGCCCCCGGCCAGACCGCCGCCGGCCACGGCCTGGGCCTGGCCATTGCGCGCCGTGCCGCCGAACGCCATGGTGGCGCGCTGGTGCTGGCCAACCATCCTGATGGTGGGTTCATCGCGACTCTGGAGTTGCCATTGGTGCCGGGGGCTGTTGTCCAGCCGTAACCTGCAAAGCACCGTTGATCTGTTGACTCCAGGGCAACGCTGCACCCTGTGGCGAGGGAGCTTGCTCCCGCTGGGCTGCGAAGCGGCCCCAAGATTTTGCGGTTGCTGCGCAACGAGCGGGAGCAAGCTCCCTCGCCACAGGGAATCGAGCAAGCCTAAGTGAGCGGTGTTGCCGAACCCAATAGCAAGAGCGCCCCCCTCAAACCAAACGATAATTCCTCTTATTCAAACTGCCCTGCCCTGTTAGACTTTGCGCCCTCGTTTCACTCGTCTTCCAGGAAGCCCGATGCCGTCGTTGCCTCTTCGTTTATGCGCTCTGCTCATGGCCCTGGGCCTGAGTGCCTGCGATGATGCCCCGCGTTTTACCCAGGCCGAACCCGGCGAAGCCCGGTCCGGTGGCGCCGCGACGGTACGCAAGACCGATCAGAATGCCTTCTCCCTGCCTTCGGCCAACCTGCCGCCCTCGCGGCGCGTGGACTTCAGCGTCGGCAACAGTTTCTTCCGCAGCCCCTGGGTGATCGCCCCCTCGACCACCACCGCCCGGGACGGCCTCGGACCATTGTTCAACACCAATGCCTGCCAGAACTGCCACATCAAGGACGGTCGCGGTCATCCGCCAGCGCCGGACGCTGCCAGCGCGGTGTCGATGCTGGTGCGCCTGTCGATTCCCGATGCGCCGCCCTACGCCAAGGTCATCGAACAACTGGGGGTCGTGCCGGAGCCGGTCTACGGCGGGCAGTTGCAGGACATGTCCGTCCCCGGTGTCGCTCCCGAAGGCAAGGTCCGGGTCGATTACAGCCCCGTCCCGGTGCGCTTCAAGGACGGCACCGTCGTGGAACTGCGCAAGCCAAACCTGCAAATCACCCAACTGGCCTATGGGCCGATGCATCCAGACACGCGTTTTTCCGCTCGCGTCGCCCCGCCGATGATCGGCCTGGGGTTGCTGGAGGCGATTCCCGACGAAGCCATCCTGGCCAACGCCGAGGCCCAGGCGCGGGAAAACAACGGCATTGCCGGTCGTCCCAACCAGGTCTGGGACGACGTTCAGCAAAAAACCGTGCTGGGGCGTTTTGGCTGGAAAGCCGGGCAGCCCAACCTCAACCAACAGAACGTCCATGCGTTCTCCGGCGACATGGGCCTGACCACCAGCCTGCGGCCGTTCGACGATTGCACCGAGACCCAGGTCGATTGCAAGCGCGCCCCCAGCGGCAACGGCCCGGACGGCGAGCCGGAAGTCAGCGACAACATCCTGCGATTGGTGCTGTTCTATAGCCGCAACCTCGCCGTACCGGCCCGTCGCGAGGTGAATTCACCCCAAGTGCTGGCCGGCAAGAATCTGTTTTTCGAGGCCGGTTGCCAGTCCTGCCACACACCGAAATACACCACGTCCGCCAACGCTGCCGAGCCGGAGCTGGCGAACCAGGTCATCCGCCCTTACACCGACCTGCTGCTGCACGATATGGGCGAAGGCCTGGCCGACAACCGCAGCGAATTCAAGGCCAGCGGCCGTGACTGGCGCACCCCGCCGCTGTGGGGCATCGGCCTGACCGAAACCGTCAACGGCCACACCCAGTTCCTGCACGACGGTCGCGCCCGCAACCTGCTCGAAGCCGTGCTGTGGCATGGCGGCGAAGCACAAGCGGCGCAGCGACAGGTTTTATCGTTCAATGCCGAGCAGCGTGCTGCGTTGCTGGCGTTCCTGAATTCCCTTTAAACGCATTTTCCGAAAAACGGGAGCCCGATATGTTCCGTCCCAAGCTGTTATTCACCAGCCTCGCCGCCCTTGCCCTCGGTGCCTGTTCGCCCCAGGACCCGCAAGCGGTCACCTCGGCCGCCATCGCCAAGCAAGTGATCCTGCCGACCTACAGTCGCTGGGTCGACGCCGACCGGCAGCTGGCGACCAGCGCCCTGGCGTTCTGCCAAGGCAAGGAGAACCTGGAAACCGCCCGCGCCGACTTCCTCAAGGCACAAAAAGCCTGGGCCGAGTTGCAGCCGCTGCTGATCGGTCCGCTGGCCGAGGGCAACCGCGCCTGGCAGGTGCAGTTCTGGCCGGACAAGAAAAACCTCGTGGGCCGTCAGGTCGAGCAATTGGTCAACAGCCAGCCGCAGATCGACGCCGCCGGCCTGGCCAAGTCCAGCGTCGTGGTCCAGGGCCTTTCGGCCTATGAGTACCTGCTGTTCGACGCCAAGATCGACATGGCCGACAGTGCGCAGAAAGCCAAGTACTGCCCACTGCTGAGCGCCATCGGTGAACGCCAGAAACAACTGGCCGAAGAGATCCTGGCGGGCTGGAACGCCAACGACGGCATGCTCGCCCAGATGAGCAAGTTCCCCAACCAGCGCTACGCCGATTCCCACGAAGCCATCGCCGATCTGCTGCGGGTCCAGGTCACCGCCCTCGACACCCTGAAGAAAAAACTCGGCACGCCGATGGGACGCCAGAGCAAGGGCGTGCCGCAACCGTTCCAGGCCGATGCCTGGCGCAGCCAGTCGTCCCTGCAAGGCCTGGAAGCGAGTCTGAGCGCGGCCAGGACCGTCTGGGCAGGCGTCGACAACAAGGGCCTGCGCGGCCTGCTGCCCGACGATCAGAAACCTCTGGCCGACAAGATCGACGCCGCCTACGACGCATCATTGAAACTTTTCGCCAGCAGCCAGCGCTCGCTGAGCGAGATGCTCAACGACGACGCCGGGCGCCAGCAACTCAACGATTTGTACGACAGCCTCAACGTCGTCCATCGCCTGCACGAAGGCGAACTGGCCAAGGCGCTGGGCATTCAACTGGGCTTCAACGCCAACGACGGTGACTGATCATGTTTCGACGTCAGGCCCTGGCACTGGGCAGTTTGCTGCTCGGCGCCGTTACCCTGGGCGGCTGGACGCTGTTCAAGCAACAGGACAAGCGTCCGCTATTGCTTTCGGCACGGGACGATGGCGACGGCAAGCATTACGCCGTCGGTTATCGGCTGGACGGCACCCGGGTGTTCGCCACCCAGGTCGGCCAGCGCTGCCATGACATCATCAACCATCCGACATCGCCCATTGCGCTGTTCGTCGCCCGTCGTCCCGGCACCGAAAGCTACCTGATCGACCTTCGCGACGGCGCGTTGCTGCAAACCATCACTTCGTTGCCGAACCGGCATTTCTACGGCCACGCGGTGATCCACAACAGCGGCGAATGGCTGTACGCCACCGAGAACGACACCACGGACCCGGGACGCGGCCTGCTCGGCGTGTACCGTTTCGAAGGCGAGCGGCTGGTGCACAGCGGGGAGATGTCCACCCATGGCATCGGCCCTCACCAGGTGTCCTGGATGCCCGATGGCGAGACGCTGGTGGTGGCCAACGGCGGCATTCGCACTGAGGCCGAAAGCCGGGTCGAAATGAACCTCGATGCCATGGAGCCGAGCCTGGTGCTGATGCAGCGCGATGGCACGCTGCTGAGCAAGGAAACCCTCGCCCAATCGATGAACAGCGTGCGCCACCTCGGCATCGCCAGTGACGGCACCATCGTCTCCGGCCAGCAGTTCATGGGCGCTGCCCACGAGTCTTCGCAGCTGTTGGCGATCAAACGGCCGGGCCAGCCGTTCCAGGCGTTCCCAGTGCCTGAAGAGCAATTGCAGGCCATGGGGCACTACACCGCCAGCGTCGCCGTACACAGCGACCTGCGCCTGGTGGCCCTGACCGCCCCTCGTGGCAACCGCTTCTTCATCTGGGACCTGGACAATGGCGAAGTACGTCTGGATGCGCCGCTGCCGGACTGTGCCGGCGTGGGCGCGGTGGCCGACGGTTTTGTCGTGACCTCGGGTCAAGGGCGTTGCCGTTATTACGATTGCCGGCAGACACAACTGGTTGCAAAACCACTGGATCTGCCGGCAGGGCTCTGGGACAACCATTTGCATCTGGCCTGAGCCAGGGAGCGAAGCCCATCGGCGCCGAGCTCCCTGATTTTTCGGAAAAATCCCACGCACCTCCAACCCGCCAGCATCTGGAATAGCCCGCGCACTCAGAGTAATGTGCCCGCCTATCTGTATTTTCTCTCAGCTCTTTTCCAAGGAAGTGGAACATGCTGCGACGCCGCATGCTGATCATGTTGGGTATTGTCCTGCTGGTGGTGCTGTTGCTCGCCGGCTACAAGGCCTTCTCCGTCTATCAGCAGATCCAGATGTTCTCTGCGCCGAAACCACCGATCAGCGTGGCCGTGGCCAAGGCCGTCGAGCAGCCCTGGCAGGCGCGCCTGCCCACCGTCGGTAGCCTCAAGGCCCTGCAAGGCGTGGACCTGAGCCTGGAAATCGCCGGGACCGTGCAGAAGGTGCAATTCCAGTCCGGGCAGAAGGTCAAGGCCGGCCAACCGCTCCTGCAACTGGACAGTGAAGTCGAAAGCGCCCTGCTGGAAACCGCCGAGGCCGACCTTGGCCTGGCGCAACTGGATTTCGGTCGCGGCCGACAACTGGTGGGCAGCCAGGCGATCTCCAAGGGCGAGTTCGACCGACTCTCGGCGCAGTTGAAAAAGAACCAGGCCACGGTCAATCAGCTCAGGGCATCGCTGGCCAAGAAACACATCCTGGCACCGTTCAGCGGCACCATCGGCATTCGCCAGGTGGACGTCGGCGACTACCTGGCCAGCGGCACGGTGATCGCCACCCTGCAGGACCTCAGCAGCCTTTATGTGGACTTCTACGTACCTGAGCAAACCGTGCCCAAGCTCGCGGTCGCCCAACCGGTCAACGTCAGTGTCTCAGCCTATCCCGGGCAGACTTTCGTCGGCACCATCAGCGCGATCAACCCCAAGGTCGAGGACAGCACCCGCAACGTGCTGGTGCGCGCCACCCTGGCCAACCCGGACGGCAAACTGTTGCCCGGTATGTTCGCCAACCTGCAGGTGATCCTGCCGGATGTGGCCGCCGGAATCGTCGTGCCGGAAAGCGCGGTGACCTACACCCTCTACGGCAACTCCATGTACGTGGTCACGCAGAAGAAAGGCGCCGACGGCACTGTCGAGAAAGACGACAAGGGCCAGCCGGTCCTGATCGCCGAGCGGCGTTTTGTCGAAACCGGCGAGCGACGCGACGGGCAAGTCCTGGTTTCCAAGGGCGTACAGAGCGGCGAACAAGTCGTGATTGGCGGCCAGATCAAGCTCGATAACGGTACGCCCATCGCCATCAGCGACGACAAGACCCTGACCGAACAGAACAGCCCGCCACGCGCGGACTGATCAAGGAACCCCCATGGCTTTTACCGATCCGTTCATCCGCCGCCCGGTGCTCGCCACCGTGGTCAGTCTGTTGATCGTACTCCTGGGCTTCCAGGCCTGGAGCAAGTTGCCCCTGCGTCAGTACCCGCAGATGGAGAACGCCCTGATCACGGTGACCACCGCCTACCCCGGGGCCAACGCCGAGACCATCCAGGGCTACATCACCCAACCGATGCAACAGAGCCTAGCCAGTGCCGAGGGCATCGACTACATGACCTCGGTCAGCCGCCAGAACTTCTCGGTGATATCGGTCTATGCCCGCATCGGCTCCAACAGCGACCGGCTTTTTACCGAACTGCTGGCCAAGGCCAACGAGGTCAAGAACCAACTGCCCCAGGATGCCGAAGACCCAGTGCTCAGCCGCGAGGCCGCCGATGCCTCGGCACTGATGTACATCAGCTTTTTCAGCAAGGAATTGAACAACCCGCAGATCACCGACTACCTGTCACGGGTGATCCAGCCCAAGCTGGCGACACTGCCGGGCATGGCCGAAGCGGAGATTCTCGGCAACCAGGTCTTCGCCATGCGCCTGTGGCTGGACCCGGTGAAACTCGCCGGTTTCGGCCTCACCGCCGCCGACGTGACCGACGCCGTGCGCCAGCACAACTTCCTCTCCGCCGCCGGTGAAGTGAAAGGCGAATATGTGGTCACCAGCATCAACGCCAACACCGAACTCAAGTCCGCCGAGGCCTTCGCCGCCATCCCGCTCAAGACCGAGGGCGACAGCCGCGTGTTGCTGCGGGACGTGGCCCGCGTGGAGATGGGCGCCGAGAACTACGACACCATCAGTTCCTTCGGCGGCACGCCCTCGGTGTACATCGGGATCAAGGCCACGCCCGGCGCGAACCCGCTGGATGTGATCAAGGAAGTGCGCAAGATCATGCCGGAGATGGAGGCCCAGCTGCCGACCAACCTCAAGGCCGAAATCGCCTACGACGCCACCCTGTTCATCCAGGCGTCCATCGACGAGGTGGTGAAAACCCTGTTCGAGGCGGTGCTGATCGTCATCGTCGTGGTGTTCCTGTTCCTCGGCGCCCTGCGCTCGGTGGTCATCCCGGTGGTGACCATCCCGCTGTCGATGATCGGCGTAATGTTCTTCATGCAGTTGATGGGCTACTCGATGAACCTCCTGACGCTGCTGGCCATGGTGCTTGCCATCGGCCTGGTGGTGGACGATGCCATCGTGGTGGTGGAGAACATTCACCGGCACATCGAGGAAGGCAAGACCCCCTTCGATGCCGCGATAGAAGGTGCCCGGGAAATCGCCATCCCGGTCGTCTCGATGACCATCACCCTGGCGGCGGTGTACGCGCCGATCGGCCTGCTCGAAGGCCTGACGGGGGCCTTGTTCAAGGAGTTCGCCTTGACCCTGGCCGGGGCGGTGGTGATTTCCGGGATCGTCGCCCTGACCCTGTCGCCCATGATGTGCGCCATGCTGCTGCGCCACGACGAGAACCCCTCGGGGCTGGCCCATCGGCTGGACATGGTCTTCGAACGCTTGAAGAGCCGTTACCAGCGCCTGCTTCACGGCACACTCAATGCCCGGCCGGTGGTGCTGGTGTTCGCCGGAATCATCCTGCTCCTGATTCCGGTGCTGATCATGTTCAGCAAGTCCGAGCTGGCGCCCGACGAGGACCAGGGCATCATCTTCATGATGGCCAATGCCCCGAAGACGACCAACCTCGACTACCTGAACGCCTACACCGATCACTTCATCACCATCTTCAAGGAGTTCCCCGAGTACTACTCCTCGTTCCAGATCAACGGCTACAACGGTGTGCAGTCCGGCATCGGCGGCTTCCTGCTCAAGCCGTGGAACGAGCGCAGCCGCACCCAGATGGAAATCCTGCCGGAGGTCCAGGCCAAGCTGGAGAGTATTCCCGGCTTGCAGATCTTCGGTTTCAACCTGCCTTCATTGCCAGGCACTGGCGAAGGTCTGCCATTTGCCTTTGTCATCAACTCGCCGAAGGATTACGCCACTCTGCTTGAAATCGCCGAACGCGTTAAAAAACACGCGTTGGAATCAGGCAAGTTCGCCTTCATGGACATTGACCTGGCGTTCGACAAACCCGAAGTGGTGGTCGACATCGACCGCGCCAAGGCGGCCCAGATGGGGGTTTCGATGCAGGACCTGGGCGGCACCCTGGCGACCATGCTGGGTGAGGCCGAGATCAATCGCTTCACCATTGAAGGACGCAGCTACAAGGTCATTGCCCAGGTCGAACGGTCGTTTCGGGACAACCCGGACTGGCTGAACAATTACTACGTGAAAAATACCCAGGGTGAGTTGCTGCCGCTGTCGACCCTGATCAAGGTCAGCGACCAGGCGCGGCCACGGCAATTGAACCAGTTCCAGCAGCTCAATGCGGTCACGATTTCCGGCTTTCCCATCGTGAGCATGGGCGAAGCCATCGAGACTGTCCGCCAGATCGCCCGGGAGGAAGCGCCGGTAGGCTTCGCCTTCGATTACGCAGGGGCTTCGCGGCAGTTCGTACAGGAAGGCAGCGCCCTGTGGGTCACCTTTGCCCTGGCCCTGGCGATTATCTTCCTGGTGCTGGCGGCCCAATTCGAAAGCTTCCGGGATCCGCTGGTGATTCTGGTGACGGTGCCACTGTCCATCTGCGGAGCGTTGATCCCACTGTTCCTCGGCTGGTCGAGCATGAACATCTACACCCAGGTGGGACTGGTGACGCTGATCGGCCTGATCAGCAAGCACGGGATCCTGATCGTCGAATTCGCCAACCAGTTGCGCAAGGATCAGGGGCTGACGCCAAGGGACGCCGTGGAGCAAGCGGCCTCGATTCGTCTGCGACCGGTGCTGATGACCACTGCGGCGATGGTGTTTGGCATGGTGCCGCTGATCCTCGCCACCGGTGCCGGTGCGGTGAGTCGCTTCGACATCGGCATGGTGATCGCTACCGGGATGTCGATTGGTACGTTGTTCACGCTGTTCGTGCTGCCCTGCGTCTACACATTGCTGGCCAAGCCCGACAAAGCCTGAGGCATTGGACCTTGACCACAGATTTAGTGGTTGGCTGGAGACTTGTGGCAGGTGGTAGAGAACCCAAAAATAAAAGCCCCGCGCATGCGAGGCTTTTATCTGGGCTTCATGATGTTCAACTCTGCGGCCTCATCCCTTGAGAAAGACTGAACATGAACAGCAACAGATCGTCATCCGGTCGGATCGCCTCGCTGGCCTTGGCCACCCTTGGTAAAGGGCAGTGGGCGCCAGTGTTGGAGGCACTGAGGATCTGCGAGCGTGGCTGTTCCCAGACAGCCACCGCCATCGATGCAACTGCCAGAGCTCCTACTAAAAACACACCTCTAGCAATTTCTAGTTTCATCGCTATAAACCTTTGATGGCGCTGCCAAACGCCGCCTCATAAAAGTAGACGAGTTTTTTCCAGTCAGCGCCGCTGAACGACGAATGGCGCCGCAGCTGCTTCATGTCATGGGAGGCCGCTTGCCGGGCAGTCAGGCGCTGGCGACACTTCTCGAAATCGAGCAAAGCCACTTCGACCTTGGCCGCCTCGCCCTCCCCGGTCACGCGCACAAAGACATGCTTGATATAGAGACAGCCATGCTGCCACCGCCCCTTGTGCATGCGAACCAGATTTTCAGCCAGCCCCAGGAGAATTTGATCATGCACGGCTTCGCCATGACGCTCGCGCCCACCACCGGCATACCAGTGCTCGATCTCTTCAAAACCTTCCAGCGCCTGGGTCACCAACAGCGCACGCCACTTATGAACCGGGTCCCGCTGGGCGCCACAGAAAATCAACTCGGGGACGCGAACATCAAGCCGAGTCAACGCCAGCAGTGCATCCTGCTCACGCAGTACGGTCGGCCGACCGAACGGGTGCAGCCAACTGCGATAAATGTGTCCGGTCTGACGCTTGGCATAAAGCAGCTTGCCGTCCTTGCTCCTGATCCGTTGCACACCGCTTTCACCGCCGCGACGCACATTGGGCTCTTCCACCCACTCACCCTGCTGACGCCAGAAATGCTCGAAGTCGTCGAGGAGAATCGTTGATGTCTCTGCTGCCTGTACACCCATGCCCTTACCTCTTGCGTAATACATAAACTCGCCACATGGCATAGAGCGGTAGAAAATCCAGTCGTTCCTGAATGCGAAACCCGGCCTGCCGAAACTCGTCTTCTACTGTAGCGACCGGTAACACAAATCGATTCTGGTAGTCTTTTCGCCCACGAGTGCGCTCCTGGCGCTTGCGTTTCCAGGCCTTGAAATTGCCATCGACCCACAGTGAAACGATTACGCTGTCACGGCTGACACGCTCGAATTCCTTCAAGATCGCCAGTCGATGCGCGGGTTCGCCGATGTGGTGCAGCAGGCGCATGCAAAAAATGCTGTCGACGGCGTTATCAGGCAAGGCAATGTCGAACGCAGAAGTGTGCAAGGGTTGTACCCGTTTCACGACATTGGCCGGTTGGGCATCAACGGCAGTCTTGATCATGGCCTCGGAATTGTCGGCGCCGATGATCACCCGGTTCGGTTTTTCGGCCAACAGCGGCCAGAAGCGCCCAGCCCCGCACGGCAGATCCAAGACCAGGCTAGGGTCGCTCGCAAGCGTCAATGCGCGCCGGGCCAGTTGTTGGTCTCGCAAGTTGGACAGACGGCGACTCAAGCTGCCCCGATGCTTATGAAAATATCTTTGGGCATGCTGCTCGTCATATTTCTCGGAAAAGTCGAGCTTGATGGGATCGGGCATTGATGGGGCGCCTCCATGATTGAATAGCCCCACCTTATGAATCGTCATGTCAGGGTCAGGTCATCTCTTTGTGAAAACTTTGTCATGTAAACGACCCAATGTTTACAAGATTTTTCCAAGCTACGGGATCAGACTGTCGGGTTCAACTCCACTTCGAAGTGACAACCGCTGGGTTCCATCGTACTGAGGCTCACCGTCCAGCCCTGGTTCTCGCAGATCCGCTGGACCAGCGACAACCCAAGCCCCAACCCCTCGCCGCGTTTTTCATTACCGCGTACGAACGGTTCGAACATCGCCTCACGCTTCTCCTCCGGGATGCCCACGCCACTGTCCTCGACCACAAATCCGGTGGCGGTCAATGAGAGACGAATGAATCCCTGGTCGGTGTAGTGCAAGGCGTTGCGCAGCAGGTTGCCCATGACGGCGGTCAGGAACGTGGCGTTATACAGCGTATCGGCGGTTTGCCCCGGTTCGAAGATCAGCGTCAGGCCTTTGGATTCGATTGGGCCGCGCCACACCCCGAGGAGGTTTTCAGCCACCGATGAGAGGGCCAGCCGCGGTGACATACCGTTGTCTTCACGCTGGGCCCTGGCGAGCATCAAGAAGGTTTGCACCAGCTCGCGCATCTCTTCACTGGCCCGGTTGATGCGCTCGACCTGGGTGCGACCGCGCTGATCCAGTGCCGTGTTTTCCAGCAGCAGTTCGCAGGAGGTCGCCAGAACCATCAACGGCGTGCGCAGCTCGTGGCTCACGTCGCTGGTAAACAACCGCTCGCGAGTCAGGGCCTGACGCAACCGCCCCAGTGTGGCGTCGAACGCCACGGCCAGTTCACCCACCTCATCGGCGGCATAATCCGGGGCCAGCGGTGGGGCGAGCCCGAGAAGCTGGTCGCGATGGCGCACTTGCCGGGCCAGGCGAACCACGGGAGCCATCACTCGGCGTGCCAGGACCCAGCCCAGGAATACCGCCAGCGCCAGGCTGAGCACGAAGCCCACCAGCACCACGGCGAACAACACCCGTTCGCGCTCTTCGAAGTCGCTCTGGTCTTGCAGCAACACGTAATGCCGACCATCAACGATCTCGACCATGGCGTGATACGACAATTGCTCGCGAAACACCTCGTGGAAACCACGCTCCAGATGGCGCAGGTCCTTGGGCAATTCAAAGTCGCCCGGGCCGCCGCTGAAATAAAACAGCTGGTCGGGTTCCGGCCGGTGATTCCAGTCCGAGACGCTGTCCATCAACAGCAAGCGTTGCAGGTCGCCCCCAAGCCCGGCGGAAATCAGCTTCTCTTCTACCAGATGGACCGTCGCCACGATGCCCATGGCAAATGCCCCAGCCACCAATGCACTCATCAGCGCAAAGGCGATAATGATCCGTTGGGCAAGGCTCTGCTTAAACTCCATCACGGCCCTCGGCCAGGCGATAACCCACGCCGTGCACGGTGTGCAACAGCGGCTTGTCGAACGGTTTGTCGATCACCTGGCGCAGTTGATGGACGTGGCTGCGCAGACTGTCGCTGTCCGGGCAATCATCGCCCCACAGCGCTTCTTCGAGGATTTCCCGGCGTAACACATGGGGGCTTTTCTGCATCAGGACCGCCAGCAGTTTCAGGCCTACGGGGTTGAGCTTGAGCAGCTTGCCTTCACGGGTCACTTCCAGGGTGTCGAGGTCGTAACTCAGGTCGCCCACCTGCAAGGCGCGGCGGCCACCACCCTGGGCGCGACGCATGACGGCCTCGATCCGCGCCGCCAGTTCCGACAGGGCAAAGGGTTTGATCAAGTAATCATCGGCCCCGGACTTGAAGCCCTGCAGACGATCGTCCAACTGATCCCGCGCGGTCAGCATGATCACCGGCGTATCGCGCCGGGCGTCTTCGCGCAGACGCTTGCACAAGGTGTAGCCGTCGATGCCCGGCAACATGATGTCGAGCACGATCAAGTCGTAGTGTTCGGTAGCGGCCAGGTGCAACCCCGACAAACCGTCCTGGGCACAATCGACGGTGTAGCCCTTGAGCCCCAGGTAATCGGCCAGATTGGCCAGGATGTCGCGGTTGTCTTCAACCAACAGAATTCGCATGGGCATCTCCTCTGCGCACGTAGACAGTCGTCGTGGCCCGCGCAGCTTAAGGCCAAGTGTGGCCCACGGCTAGGGTTGTATCTGCTCATGTCGTGCCGAGCAGGTGGACCAGACCGATGGAAAGCCCGACAGGCATTGACGAGTTTTTCACCCAACATTCACACCTCTCCAACGCCGTACAGACCAGACTGCGCGCAACGCGCTGCTTACGAAAATCCCATCAAAGGTATTGTCATGGTTTTCACCGCCATCCGCCCTGCCTCCAGGCCGTTGAACTTGCGAGTCGCCCTGGGTCTGCCCATCGTCGTCGCGGCCATCCTGGTGCTGTTGGAACTGACCACACTGGACATGGACGTGGCCAAGCTGTTTTACGACTCGGCCGCCAGGGACTTCATAGGCCGGCACAGTTTTTTTCTGGAAGACATCCTGCATGACCGCGCCAAAGAGGTGGTCATCGTATTTTCCGTGCTGGCGGTGCTCGAGTTTATCGGCACGTTTTTCATCGCCCGGCTCAAGCCATTCAAACGGGAACTGGGTTGCCTGGTGCTGTCCCTGGCACTGGCGACATCCTTCGTCACGCCGATGAAAGCGGTGACGGCCGTGCAATGCCCCTGGAGCCTGAAGGAATTCGGCGGCAAGGAGACCTACAGTGAACTGCTGAGCCCGCGCCCGGCCACCGACAAACCCGGCCGCTGCTGGCCCGGCGGACACGCCGCCACCGGGTTCACGCTGTTTGCGCTGTTCTTTGTGCTGCGCGACCGCCGCCCACGCCTGGCTCGTCGGGCCCTCATCTTCGCCTTCACGTTGGGCACCGTGTTCTCCGTGGGGCGGATGATGCAAGGAGCGCACTTCTTTTCCCACAATGTGTGGACGGCGGTGTTCTGTTGGCTGATCTGCCTGGGGTGTTACTACTACATCCTGTACCGACCGGCCGGCGTTGCTGAGCGTGTCGGTGCAACCAGTCCCGCCAATGCCTGAACTGAACCACATCCCAATGTGGGAGCGAGCTTGCTCGCGATAGCGGTGGGTCAGTGCCGGATATATGAACTGACACACCGTAATCGCGAGCAAGCTCGCTCCCACAGGGGTGTTGGCTGATTTGCCTAGGGTGTTACTACTACATCCTGTACCGACCGGCCGGCATTGCTGAGCGTGTCGCTGTAACCAGTCCCGCCAATGCCTGAACTGAAGCACATCCCAATGTGGGAGCGAGCTTGCTCGCGATAGCGGTGGCTCAGTGCCGGATATATGAGCTGACACACCGTAATCGCGAGCAAGCTCGCTCCCACAGGGGATTGGCGCCGTGTCATGAATCCAAGGCAATAAAAAACCCCGCCTGCTTGCGCAGACGGGGTTTTTCGCTACAGGGGTAAGGCTGGCTTACATCATGCCGCCCATGCCACCCATGCCGCCCATGTCTGGCATACCGCCGCCAGCTGGAGCGTCTTCCTTGATTTCAGCGATCATCGCCTCGGTGGTGATCATCAGGCTGGCAATCGACGAAGCCGCTTGCAGAGCCGAACGAGTCACTTTGGCCGGGTCAAGGATACCCATTTCGATCATGTCGCCGTATTCGCCGGTAGCAGCGTTGTAACCGTAGTTACCCGAACCCTGCTTGACCTTGTCGACCACAACGCTTGGCTCGTCGCCGGAGTTGGCAACGATCTGGCGCAGCGGTGCTTCTACAGCGCGACGCAGCAACTGGATGCCCACGTTCTGGTCATCGTTGTCGCCTTTGAGTTCGCTGATGGCTTGCAGGGCACGAACCAGTGCCACGCCGCCGCCAGGTACCACGCCTTCTTCAACAGCGGCACGGGTTGCGTGCAGCGCGTCTTCAACGCGGGCTTTCTTCTCTTTCATTTCAACTTCGGAACCGGCGCCAACCTTGATCACTGCAACGCCGCCGGACAGCTTGGCCAGGCGCTCTTGCAATTTTTCACGGTCGTAGTCGGACGAGGTCTCGGCCACTTGTGCACGGATCTGAGTGACGCGAGCCTGGATGTCAGTCTCAACGCCAGCACCGTCGATCACGGTGGTGTTTTCCTTGGACAGGATCACGCGCTTGGCGTTACCCAGGTGCTCCAGGGTGGTGCTTTCCAGGCTCAGGCCGATCTCTTCGGAGATAACGGTACCGCCGGTCAGTACGGCGATGTCCTGCAGCATGGCTTTGCGACGGTCGCCGAAGCCTGGTGCCTTGACGGCAGCCACTTTGACGATACCGCGCATGTTGTTCACAACCAAGGTCGCCAGGGCTTCGCCTTCAACGTCTTCAGCCACGATCAGCAGTGGGCGGCCGGCTTTGGCAACGGCTTCCAGCACTGGCAGCATTTCGCGGATGTTCGAGATCTTTTTGTCGACCAGCAGGATCAGCGGGCCGTCGAGCTCGGCGGTCATGGTGTCTGGCTTGTTGACGAAGTACGGGGACAGGTAGCCACGGTCGAACTGCATGCCTTCAACAACCGACAGTTCGTTTTCCAGGCCCGAGCCTTCTTCAACGGTGATCACGCCTTCTTTACCGACTTTTTCCATGGCTTCGGCAATGATGTCGCCGATGGAGTTGTCGGAGTTGGCCGAGATGGTACCGACCTGAGCGATCGCCTTGGTGTCGGCGCATGGCTTGGACAGGGCTTTGAGCTCTTTGACAATGGCGATGGTCGCCTTGTCGATGCCGCGCTTGAGGTCCATTGGGTTCATGCCGGCAGCGACGGCTTTCAGGCCTTCGTTGACGATCGATTGAGCCAGAACGGTAGCGGTGGTGGTGCCGTCACCGGCGTCATCGTTGGCACGGGAGGCAACGTCTTTGACCAGTTGCGCGCCCATGTTTTCGAAGCGGTCTTTCAGCTCGATTTCTTTGGCGACGGAAACGCCGTCCTTGGTGATGGTCGGAGCGCCGAAGCTCTTCTCGATGATCACGTTACGGCCTTTCGGGCCCAGGGTTGCTTTTACTGCGTCAGCCAGGACGTTGACACCGGCGAGCATTTTCTTACGGGCGGAATCGCCGAATTTAACTTCTTTAGCAGCCATGATCGATATTCCTTAAATACTTTGTAGTCGCGGGAAAATGAACGGGAAAATCAGCCTTCGACAACAGCGAGGATTTCGCTCTCGCCGATGACCAGCAGGTCTTCGCCATCGACTTTCACAGTGTTGCTACCGGAGTAAGGGCCGAATACAACCTTGTCACCCACTTTCACGGACAGCGCACGTACTTCACCGTTGTCCAGTGCTTTGCCTGGGCCTACAGCGAGGACTTCACCCTGGTTTGGCTTCTCGGCAGCCGAACCTGGCAGGACGATACCGCCAGCGGTTTTCTTTTCTTCTTCGCTGCGACGGACGACGACGCGGTCATGCAGAGGACGAAGCTTCATTGTCGATCTCTCCTAATTGTGGTTTTCATCGGCCGGTGTAGTCCCGGCGGGTTTAACGAATCCGGCTGTGCCGGGTGCGGTTCGTCAAGCGAACCGCGGAAGTCTGTCCAGTGTTGCCACCGGAAACCTTGCGGTGACCCATACATAAGGGCGCACAAGCCGATTACAAGGGCCGGGGATGAAATTTTTTACTTCTCGGAGCCAAAAACGAACACGGCACCTTAAGGTGCCGTGCCGCTGTTTTTTACTTAGGGTCGCGATGTTCGAATTCGCCTTCGATCACGTTGGGCTCGCGGCCCAGGGGCTCTCGCGGAGCCGGCCCGCCACGGGGCTGCAGGTCATCGGCGAAGGCCCGCTGGCGGATCGCCTGTTCTTCGGCGCGCTGGCGCATTTTATTGGCCAGCAACCGCCGGGTGAATGGCAACAGCATGACCAGGCCCAGCACGTCGCTGATAAAGCCAGGCAGGATCAGCAGACCGCCACCCAGGGCCAGCATCAGGCCTTCAAGCATGGTCTGGGCAGGCAGCTCGCCACGGTTCAGGCTTTCACGGGCACGCAATGCCGTGGCGAGGCCGGCAATGCGCAGCACGAACACGCCGAGCATCGTGCCGAGAATGACCAGCAGCAGCGCCGGGAAAAACCCGATCGCACCGCTGACCTTGACGAATACGAACAGCTCCAACACCGGGAACAGCAGAAAGAGCAATAAAAAAGGGCGCATCAAATGGTTCCTCAACGCAAGAATGCCTTGCTATGAAACCCTAAATGACGTCGTCCTTTCGTGAATTCAAGCGTTGGCCTCTGCATTTTTTGGCCATTGCTCGGCGTGAGCCAGATAAACCAGGGCTTCGCGCACTTGTGTCGGCGTGTTGCAAGCCCCCTGAAACGCCAGCCAATGCAGGCCCTGGCCAATCCGCAGGTGCATGCCTTCGCTGTCGATGCCCACCAGCTGTGCCGGTTCGGTTTTCGGCAGGCCGGCCAGTTCCACGTAATGGGCGATGGCCTTGGCGTGATCGCTGTTCATGTGCTCGATCATGCTCGCCTCAGCCTTGCCGGCGAAGGGGTTGGCCAGGGTGATCTGGTCGATCCAGTGAATGGCACCAAAACCGCCGATGTAGCGATGGCGCACCGGATTGAGCACCCAGAAATCAAAATCATGGGCCTTGTGATAGTTCTGCGAGTCTGGGAAATAGCGGTAATAACGCTCAGCCGCGGCGTCGATGGCGGCGCCGTCCTCCAGTTTCCGCGCCTCGGCCAGGTAAGTCAGGCGCCCGACCGCCTGCACGTCTTCAGCGCCCCGCTCGCCCACGAGCATCGAGCACTTCGGGTCTTTTTGCAGGTTGTGGGTGTGTTGAGCAATGCGACTGATCAAGATCAATGGCCGGCCCTGCTCGTCCAGGCAATAAGGCACCACGGAGCCGAACGGGAAACCGGGCATGGACTTGGAATGGGTGGAGAGCATTCCACGGTATTCCTTGAGCAGTAATTCTCGGGCATGCTTGGCAGCTTCAACGCTCAATTTATGACTCCTTTGATGAAAGCCGTTTTAAAAACGGTCAGGCAGCTGGGCTATGTCCCAGTGCACCGTCGGGCAGTTCTCGTGCAGCCGGGCTATGGCGGCGCAGATCGAGAGGCCTTCAAAAAGGACATCCTTCACCGCTCTGCCATCGGGACATGAGAATGCAACTCACCGACAAAGTAATCATTATCACCGGCGGTTGCCAGGGTTTGGGCCGCTCCATGGCCGAGTATTTTGCGGGTAAAGGCGCAAAGCTGGCGCTGGTCGATCTCAACCAGGAAAAACTCGATCAAACGGTTGCCGCGTGCGTGGCCAAGGGTGTCGAGGCCCGGGCTTACCTGTGCAACGTGGCCAATGAAGAACAGGTGAGCGACATGGTCGCTCGGGTAGCCGAGGATTTCGGCGCGATCCATGGCTTGATCAACAATGCCGGGATCCTGCGCGACGGCCTGCTGCTCAAGGTCAAGGACGGCGAAATGACCAAGATGAGCCTGGCCCAGTGGCAGGCGGTGATCGACGTCAACCTGACCGGTGTATTCCTGTGCACCCGTGAAGTGGCGGCAAAAATGGTCGAGCTGAAGAACAGCGGCGCGATCATCAACATTTCGTCGATCTCCCGGGCCGGCAACGTCGGCCAGACCAACTATTCGGCCGCCAAGGCCGGCGTGGCGGCCGCCACCGTAACCTGGGCCAAGGAACTGGCGCGCTATGGCATCCGGGTCGCCGGCATCGCCCCCGGCTTCATCGAAACCGAGATGACCCTGGGCATGAAGCCCGAAGCCCTGGAAAAAATGACCTCGGGAATTCCGCTCAAGCGCATGGGCAAACCCGAGGAGATTGCCCACTCGGCGGCGTACATCTTCGAGAACGACTATTACACCGGTCGGATCCTGGAGATGGATGGCGGGTTGCGGATCTGAAGTCACCCTGAACAAATGTGGGAGCGGGCTTGCTCGCGAATGCGGTGTGTCATTCAACAGATAAGTTGACTGATCTACCGCATTCGCGAGCAAGCCCGCTCCCACAGGGCCTGCGTGCGATCAATCGTCACTGACGGTGATGTTCGGCATCACCGGTGATGCAGCCTCTTGCAACACAATCCGCGCGCCCACGTGACGGGCCAATTCCTGATAGACCATGGCGATCGGGCTGTCCGGCTCGGCGATGACCGTGGGTTTGCCACCGTCGGCCTGCTCGCGGATGTCCATCGACAGCGGCAGCGATGCCAGCAGTTCGACGCCGTACTGGGTCGCCAGTTTTTCCCCGCCTCCCTCGCCGAACAAGTGCTCGGCATGTCCGCAGTTCGAGCAGATGTGCACGGCCATGTTTTCCACCACGCCCAGCACCGGAATGTTCACCTTGCGGAACATTTCCACGCCCTTGCGTGCGTCCAACAGGGCCAGGTCCTGGGGCGTGGTGACGATCACCGCGCCGGCCACCGGGACTTTCTGCGCCAGGGTCAGCTGGATATCGCCAGTGCCGGGTGGCATGTCGATTACCAGGTAATCCAGGTCGCCCCAGGCGGTTTGCGTCACCAGCTGCAGCAAGGCACCGGAAACCATCGGGCCGCGCCAGACCATCGGTGTGTTGTCGTCGGTAAGGAAGGCCATGGACATGACTTCCACACCATGGGACTGGATGGGCACGAACCACTTCTGGTCCTTGATCTGCGGCCGAGTACCCTCGGCAACGCCGAACATGATGCCCTGGCTCGGACCGTAGATGTCCGCGTCGAGAATCCCGACCTTCGCCCCTTCACGGGCCAGGGCCAGGGCCAGGTTGGCGGCGGTGGTGGACTTGCCCACCCCACCCTTGCCCGAGGCCACGGCAATGACGTTCTTGACGTTCGCCAACCCCGGCACCTGTGCCTGGGCCTTGTGGGCGGCGATCACACTGGTGATTTCGACCTTGGCGCCCGCTACACCTTCCAGGGACTCGATGGCCATCTGGAGCATCTGCGCCCAACCGCTCTTGAACAGATCGGCGGCATAGCCGATTTCCAGCTGGACGCTGACGCGATCGCCCTGGATGTCGATGGCGCGCACGCATCCGGCGCTGACCGGATCCTGGTTCAGATAGGGGTCGGTGTACTGGCGAAGGACGGCTTCCACCGCTGCGCGATTGACGGCGCTCATGGGCAACTCCGATAACAAGACTTGAAAACAGGCCGCTATCCTACGCCCCACCTGCCTGTGTGGCGAGGGAGCTTGCTCCCGCTCGACTGCGCAGCAGTCGCAATGAGGCCATGAGAGGTCGGGTTGAGCGTTTGTGGGCGGCCTCGCCACCCAGCGGGAGCAAGCTCCCTCGCCACAGAAGTCCTGCCAGCATCCGGAAACAGGCTCACAGGGTGAAAAAAAGCCGCCAGCGCTTTATAGTGGCCGACCTCCGTTTCATCAAGTAGCCGAGCCCCATGTCCGAGCCACGCAAGATCCTCGTCACCAGCGCCCTGCCCTATGCCAATGGTTCGATTCACCTCGGCCATATGCTGGAATACATCCAGACCGATATGTGGACGCGCTTCCAGAAACATCGCGGCAACCAGTGCATCTATGTCTGCGCCGACGACGCCCACGGTTCGGCCATCATGCTGCGCGCGGAAAAGGAAGGCATCACCCCGGAACAACTGATCGCCAACGTCCAGGCTGAACACAGCGCCGACTTTGCCGATTTCCTGGTGGACTTCGACAACTTCCACTCCACCCACTCCGAAGAAAACCGTGAGCTGTCGAGCCAGATCTACCTGAAGCTGCGTGACGCCGGGCACATCGCCACCCGTTCGGTCACCCAGTATTTCGACCCGGAAAAGAACATGTTCCTGGCCGACCGTTTCATCAAGGGCACCTGCCCGAAATGCGGCACCGAAGACCAGTACGGCGACAACTGCGAAAAATGCGGTGCCACCTACGCACCGACCGACCTGAAAGACCCGAAATCGGCGATTTCCGGCGCCACCCCGGTGCTCAGGGACTCCCAGCACTTCTTCTTCAAGCTGCCGGATTTCCAGGAGATGCTGCAAACCTGGACCCGCAGCGGCACGTTGCACGACGCGGTGGCCAACAAGCTCGCCGAATGGCTCGACTCCGGCCTGCAAGAGTGGGACATTTCCCGCGATGCGCCGTACTTCGGCTTCGAAATCCCGGGCGAGCCCGGCAAGTATTTCTATGTGTGGCTGGACGCGCCCATCGGCTACATGGCGAGCTTCAAGAACCTTTGCGACCGCACGCCTGAGCTGGACTTCGACGCGTTCTGGGGCAAGGATTCCACGGCCGAGGTGTATCACTTCATCGGCAAGGACATCGTCAACTTCCACGCGCTGTTCTGGCCCGCCATGCTCGAAGGCGCCGGTTTCCGCAAGCCGACCGGCATCAACGTCCACGGCTACCTGACCGTCAACGGCCAGAAGATGTCCAAGTCCCGCGGCACCTTCATCAAGGCCCGGACCTACCTGGACCACCTGTCGCCGGAATACCTGCGGTACTACTACGCGGCCAAACTCGGCCGTGGCGTCGACGACCTGGACCTGAACCTCGAAGACTTCGTGCAAAAGGTCAACTCCGACCTGGTGGGCAAGGTGGTCAACATCGCCAGCCGTTGCGCCGGTTTCATCCACAAAGGCAATGCCGGTGTGCTGGTCGCCGGCAATGCCGCGCCGGAACTGACCGACGCCTTCCTGGCGGCGGCGCCCAGCATCGCCGAAGCCTACGAAGCCCGCGACTTTGCCCGGGCCATGCGCGAAATCATGGCCCTGGCCGACCGCGCCAATGCCTGGATCGCCGACAAGGCACCCTGGTCGCTGAACAAACAGGAAGGCAAGCAGGACGAAGTCCAGGCGATCTGCGCCCTGGGCATCAACCTGTTCCGCCAATTGGTGATTTTCCTCAAGCCGGTGCTGCCGCTGCTGGCCGCCGATGCCGAGGCATTCCTCAACGTCGCACCGCTGACCTGGAACGATCACCAGACCCTGCTGAGCAACCATCAGTTGAACGAGTTCAAACCGTTGATGACCCGTATCGACGCCGTCAAGGTGCAAGCGATGACCGACGCCTCCAAGGAAGACCTGACCGCCAGCCAGACCGATACCGGCGGCCCGACCGGCAACGGTGAGTTGGCCAAGGATCCGCTGTCGCCGGAAATCGACTTCGACGCGTTTGCCGCCGTTGACCTGCGCGTGGCGCTGATCGTCAAGGCCGAGGCCGTCGAGGGTGCCGACAAGCTGCTGCGCCTGACCCTGGACATCGGCGATGAGCAACGCAACGTGTTCTCCGGGATCAAGAGTGCTTATCCGGACCCGGCCAAGCTCGAAGGCCGGCTGACGATGATGATCGCCAACCTCAAGCCACGCAAAATGCGCTTCGGTGTGTCTGAAGGCATGGTGATGGCGGCGGGCCCCGGCGGTGAAGAAATCTACCTGCTGAGCCCCGACAGCGGCGCCAAGCCGGGTCAGCGGATCAAGTAACGCGACCGAACGCTGCACCGATCCCACAGTCGCTTGGCAAAGCGGCTGTGGGATTTTCATATCTGGCCCACCCTCCCCGCGTGCCGGATAATGCCTAATCTTGTAACAGGCCCTTTATTGCCGGCACGCCCATGACCGAAATTGCTTTCACACTGTTCAGCGCCGCCCTGATCAACAACCTCGTGTTGCATTGGCCGCTGGGTGTCGATCCGCTGCTGGCGGCTGAGGGTAGAAGGCAAGTTCACGCCCTGGGCCTGGCGACGGTGTGTCTGATGTTGATTGTCGGCACCCTGGGTTACTTGATGGACCATTGGCTGCTGGCCCCGGCCAACCTGACATCGCTGCGCCTGTTTGCCTGGCTGCCCTTGAGCGTGCTGCTGATCGGGCCATTGCTGCGCCTGCTGGCGCGCTGGCTGCCGGCATGGCCATTCGAAGGGTTGTGGCCGCTGTTGCTCGGCAATGCCGGCATACTGGGCGTCACGCTGCTCAACAGCCAGGATGACCGGAGCCTGGGCCACGCCGTCGCCTTGAGCCTGGGGGCCGGGCTGGGATTCTGGCTGGTGCTGAGCCTGTTCGAGGATCTGCGCCAGCGCACCTTCAATAACGATATTCCCGTGCCCTTTCGGGGCCTGCCGATTCAGTTGATCAGCGCCGGACTGATGGCGGTGGCCTTTCTCGGATTGCGCGGGCTGGTCAAAACATGAGCCTGATTCAACGTATCGACGCCCTGTTGCCGCAGACCCAATGCGGCAAGTGCGGCCATCCCGGGTGCAAACCCTACGCCGAAGGCATCTCCCAGGGCGAGCCGATCAACAAATGCCCGCCCGGTGGGCACGAAACCATCGCAGCCCTGGCCGAGCTGATGAAAGTGCCGGTGCTGGAGCTCGATGACAGTCGCGGCTCAGCCCCAGCGCAAATTGCCTTTATCCGCGAAGCCGAATGCATCGGTTGCACCAAGTGCATCCAGGCCTGTCCGGTGGACGCGATTGTCGGCGCGGCCAAGCTGATGCACACCGTCCTCGTCGACGAATGCACAGGCTGCGACCTTTGCGTGGCACCCTGCCCGGTCGACTGCATCGAGATGCGGCCACTGCCCATGGCGACCGTACTGCCGATCGTTGGCGGCCTGGCCTTCAGCGTTGAAGAACAGCAGGCACGAACCGCCAAGCGCAATCACGCCCGGCGGCGTTTCGAACAGCGCAACGCGCGTCTGCATCGTGAGGAAGAGCAGCGCCAGGCCGAACGTCTGGCCCGTACCCAGCGCGCTGCCCAGCCTCAGATCCAAACCCTCGATCCGGTACAAGCCGCGCTGGAACGCGTGCGCGCGCAAAAAGCCGCCAACGCCGATGCGGCGCTGAAGAAAGCCAAGGTCGACCTGGCCATGAGCCGGGCACAGTTGAACAAATCCTTGAAAGCCTTCGGCCATCCACCCACCTTTGAGCAGCAGTTGCAATTGATCCTGCTGCAGCGCCAGTTCGAAGCGGCGGAGCAGGCCTTGGCCCAACTGGAAAACGCCGCGCCGCCGGTCGCGCCAGCCCCGGCTTCGTCACCGGCACCGGCACCGGCACAAAACGCCGAGCTGAAGCGGGCCAAGATTCAACTGGCGATGCGCCGCGCCGAACTCAGCAAGGCCCGGATCGCCGGGGCACCGGATGAACACCTGCAAGCGCTGGTGCAAGCGGTGAACGACGCCGAACGCCAGGTGGACGCCCATGGCGCTTCCTGAACCCGTGGACGAACGGCTGCGCCTGGCGATGAGGCGGGTGCTGCTGGCGACGCTGCCCGGCGCGCTGACGCTGCTGTGGTTCTATGGCTGGGGCGCGGCGCTCAACCTGCTGTTGTCCGGCCTCACCGCCCTGGCGGTCGAGGCACTGGTGTTGCGGGTGCGTCGTAGGCCTCTCACACCCGACTTGAACGATGGCAGCGCGCTGGTCAGCGCCACCCTGTTGGCCCTGGCCTTGCCGGCGTATTGCCCTTGGTGGCTGACCGTCACGGCGGCGGCCAGCGCCCTGTTGTTCGGCAAGCACCTGTGGGGGGGCGTCGGCACTAACCCGTTCAACCCGGCGATGCTCGGATACGCGGTGGTGCTGGTGGCGTTTCCTTCACAGATGAGTCAATGGCCGGCGCTCCACGGCATGGGGTTGCTCGACGGCCTGCAACAAGTGTTCGGCATGCACCCGGCGCCCGACGCGTGGACTGGCGCGACGGCGCTGGACAGTTTGCGAATCAACCGAAGCCTGACCGTCGATGAGCTGTTCGCCAACGACCCAGCGTTCGGGCGTATTGGTGGCCGCGGTGTCGAATGGGTCAACCTGGCGTTCCTGGCGGGGGCCTGTTTCTCCTGCAACAACGGGTGTTCAGTTGGCATGCGCCGGTGGGCATGCTATCCAGCCTGTTCCTTATCAGCCTGTTGTGCTGGAACGGTTCGGGCTCCGACTCCAATGGCTCGCCGCTGTTTCATCTGTTCACTGGCGCGACCATGCTTGGCGCGTTTTTCATCGTGACCGAGCCGGTCTCGGGCGCCAAAACCGCGCTCGCTCGGTGGCTGTTTGGCGCGGGCGTGGGACTGTTGGTTTACCTGATCCGTACCTGGGGTGGTTACCCGGATGGCGTGGCGTTTGCGGTGCTGCTGATGAACCTCGGGGTACCGGCGCTGGATCGCTGTGTCGAGGCACGACAAAGGCGACAGCTGACATGAACAATCCCGGCGGCATTGCGATCCTGGTTATTCTGGCCTGCCTCGGCGTTGGCGCCACTTACATCACGCAAACCGGCACTGCCGGACGCATCGAAGCCCAGCAACGGGCCATCGCGAACAGAACCTTGCTCGACGTGCTGCCAGCCGACCACTATGACAACCAGCCGTTGGCACGGCCTGTCGTGGCGACTCCAGTGGCTCTGCCCCACAGCACGCTGCTGAGCGGTTACCTCGCGACCCGCAGCGACCAGCCCAGCGCCGTGTTGTTGCGCAGCCAGGCGTTGGGCTATGAAGGCAGCATCGAACTGTTGGTCGCCATCGACCCGCAGGGCCGGTTGCTGGGCGTGAAAACCCTGCGTCAGTCCGAAACGCCCGGCCTGGGCGCGGCGATTGCCGGTTGGCCGAATGCCTGGATGCAAACCTTCAACGGTAAATCGCGCCAAGCCCCTGACGATAACGGTTGGGCCTTGAAAAAGGATCAGGGGCAGTTCGATCAACTGGCAGGCGCAACGGTCACGTCCCGGGCGGTTATCCAGGCGGTTCACGATGCCCTGCGTTATTTCGACGAGCACAAGGCTCACCTGATCGGAGGGGCTACCGATGAATAAGCCATGGGGACTGGCCCGAGGTCTGCTGCTCGTGCCTCTGGTCGGCGCCAGTGACTCGCTGATCAACGCCCTGGGGTTGTGGCTGGCCTGGGCTTTGATCAGCCTCGGCCATGGCTTGGCCATGGGCCTTTTACGGCTGCGCCTGACAGCGCCTCAGCGGCTGCTCGCCTCGATCATGCTGGCCGCCACCCTGACCGCATGCGCAGGCCTCGCCGCGCAGGCCTGGGCGCTGGAACTGTATCGGCCGCTGAGTCTTTACATCGGCTGGATCGCCTTGAGCTGCGTGGTATTGGCACACGACGCTGACCTCATCGAGTCCCGCTGGCCTGGACACCTCAGGCTGGTTGGGCTGTTCGGCCTCTGGATGATTGGCCTGGGCGCCCTGCGCGAGCTGATCGGCAGCGGCATCCCCTTGGCCCAGCTCGCCCCCGGCGGGTTCATACTGCTCGGACTGCTGCTCGCGGTCTACCAGGCCTGGACGGTCGCCAAGCCCCATTCATCCCTTGAGGAAACGCCGCGCCCATGAACGCCGCAAAACGCCTGGAAATATTTCGTCGCTTTCACGAAGACAATCCCGAACCGAAAACAGAACTGGCCTATACGTCGCCGTTCGAGTTGTTGATCGCGGTGATCTTGTCGGCCCAGTCCACCGACGTCGGTGTCAACAAAGCCACCGCCAAGCTCTTTCCGGTGGCCAATACACCGGAGGCGATCTACGCCCTGGGCGTCGAAGGGTTGTCCGAATACATCAAGACCATCGGCCTGTTCAACAGCAAGGCAAAAAACGTGATCGAAACCTGCCGCCTGCTGATCGAGCGCCACGGCAGTGAAATCCCGCAGACTCGCGAAGCGCTGGAAGCCCTTCCAGGCGTGGGCCGCAAAACCGCCAACGTCGTACTCAATACCGCTTTTCGTCAGCTGACCATGGCGGTCGACACCCATATTTTCCGCGTCAGCAACCGGACAGGGCTGGCTCCCGGTAAAAACGTGGTGGAAGTGGAAAAGAAACTGATGAAGTTCGTGCCCAAGGAATTTCTCCTGGACTCCCATCATTGGCTCATCCTTCACGGGCGCTACGTTTGCCTGGCGCGCAAGCCCCGCTGTGGCAGCTGCCGGATCGAAGATTTATGCGAATACAAGCACAAGACCTCTGACGATTGAGGCGCTATTGCTTTTATTGATCCATCGATTGAAAAAATCTTTTTTACCCGCCCGTGGTTTATCGATATAAGGAGCGCCAATGGCAGTCTTAGCCTGGAGTCGAACCCATGAGTGCTGGCAAAGAACAACTGGATGTAGAAGACGAATTCATCGCCGTTGAGGCCGACGACGCAGAACCTGTGGTCGTGGAGGTGGCGAAAACCAATCTGAGCAAACGCCGCACCATTGACAACCTGCTGGAAGAGCGTCGCTTGCAGAAGCAGCTGGCCGATTACGACTTTGACCTCTGACACGTAAAAGCCTCCCTAGTGGAGGCTTTTTACTGAGTACGCGTGACAAAAAGCTCACACCAACCCATTGCGCTGCGCCAACTCGATCAGATCCACCAGCGAGCGGGCATTGAGCTTCAACAACAAGCGCGTCTTGTAAGTACTGACCGTCTTGTTGCTCAAAAACATCCCATCGGCAATTTCCTTGTTGGTCTTTCCGCGAGCCAGTTGCTGCAAGACCATCATCTCCCGCCCAGACAAACGATCCACCATATCGGATTCGCTGGCATTACCAAGACTCGAACGCACCGTATGCAGCGCCTGGTTGGGGAAGTAGCTATAACCGGACAGTACCGCCTTTATCGCACTCAATAACTCCGTGAGGTCCTGTTGCTTGCATACATAACCGGCCGCCCCCGTTTGCATGCAGCGCATTGAGAAATGTCCAGGTGCCTGGGAGGTCAGCACCAATACCTTCATTGACGAAGGAATTGCAGTCAGACGGGCGATAACCTCCAAGCCGTCCAATTTCGGAATACCGATATCAAGGATGACAATATCGGGCGTAAGTTCTCGGGCCAATTGCAGCGCATCGACACCATTATCTGTTTCGGCAACAACTTCATAACCATGACGCTCCATCAGCAAACGTACAGCAAGACGAATGACGGGATGATCATCCACGATCAGCACTTTATTCATGGGCAAATCCAACTTCGCTGTTCGAATTTTTAGAGCACGCACAATAGCCTAGTCATTTCTACCTTGGCATGCCGCCCCCCCCTGAGTGCTCGCACCGAGAGACGCAACCTACAAGCAATACAGAAAAATCCTACAAATTCCCCGGGAAATAATGTGCCATAAATTTTTTAACAGGGACCGACCACTCCTCCTTAACGACCTGTTCCCCCTCGGATAACGCGATTTTATCCGGCTGCGCGCCTCGCCGCAGAGAGATAAAAGTCATTCCTTTCATAAAAAGTAACTGAATTATCTGCCGATAAAACAGCCACAGTTTCGCCATTCAAGCTAAACCTTATATAAAAAGCGGCATTCAACCCGACAATTAAAACAGGTTATTATCAGCCCTTAGCATAATACCCACACCCCATTAACAGTCACTGCCCCATTCAATCACGAGTCCAAATAACCATGAGCATTCACCATGAACAAACCTTTGAAAACCATCACCAACCCCATGACCCTTATTGCTATATTTGCAACTTTATCCGAAACATCCGCGGCTATTTCCCTGCCTTTTCTGGATGACGATGATCGCGAATATTATCTCTGGTTCCTGATCAGCTTCCCGTTCTATTTACTGCTGCTTTTTTTCATCACGCTCAACTTCAACTATCGCTCATTATATTCACCGTCCGATTTTCGCAAGAGCAAACACTTTATAAAGACCATGGATGAGTCGTCCTCCCGGCGTCGACGAGTATTACGGCGAGCGGGCAAGGCAAAAAGATTATTAATGCACCATCATCGGCACAAACAGGAGGGTCCGCAACGGGTCATTTTTCTTGTGTACAGCCAACCGGAAGACCTGGTTGAGGCCTATCGGGCAGACCATTTAAAACAGGCCACTGGACTCACTGAAATCGTCCTGTACGTCATCTACAGCCGCGACAGCACTGATGTGATACCAGACAGGCAGGAGGGATGAGCGATCAAGCATTAGCGCTGAAGGGTAGGAAGAGCCGCAAAAAAAAACGGCCTGCTCAAGGCAGGCCGTTTTCATATCACCAGGATCAGAACAGCTTGCGACCCTTGTTCGCCGCGATACGCATGCGCAGGGCGTTGAGCTTGATGAAACCGGCTGCGTCGGCCTGGTTGTAAGCGCCACCGTCTTCTTCGAAGGTTGCGATGTTGGCATCGAACAGTGACTCGTCAGACTTGCGCCCGGTGACGATCACGTTGCCTTTATACAGTTTCAGGCGTACGACGCCGTTCACGTGGGCTTGGGATGCGTCGATCATCTGCTGCAACATCAGGCGCTCAGGGCTCCACCAGTAGCCGGTGTAGATCAGGCTGGCGTACTTGGGCATCAGCTCGTCCTTGAGGTGAGCCACTTCGCGGTCCAGGGTGATCGATTCGATCGCCCGGTGAGCGCGCAGCATGATGGTGCCGCCGGGGGTTTCGTAGCAACCACGGGACTTCATGCCGACATAGCGGTTCTCGACGATGTCCAGGCGACCGATGCCGTGTTCGCCACCGATGCGGTTCAGGGTCGCCAGCACGGTGGCCGGACTCATTTCCACGCCGTCCAGTGCGACGATATCGCCGTTGCGATAGGTCAGCTCCAGGTATTGCGGGGTGTCAGGAGCCTTCTCCGGGGAGACGGTCCAGCGCCACATGTCTTCTTCGTGCTCGGTCCAGGTGTCTTCCAGCACGCCGCCTTCATAGGAGATGTGCAGCAGGTTGGCATCCATCGAGTACGGGGATTTCTTCTTGCCGTGACGCTCGATCGGGATCGCGTGTTTCTCGGCGTAGTCCATCAGTTTTTCACGGGACAGCAAGTCCCATTCACGCCACGGAGCGATGACTTTCACGCCCGGCTTGAGGGCATAGGCACCCAGTTCGAAACGCACCTGGTCGTTGCCTTTGCCGGTGGCGCCGTGGGAAATGGCGTCGGCGCCGGTTTCGTTGGCGATTTCAATCAGGCGCTTGGCGATCAACGGACGGGCAATGGACGTACCCAGCAGGTACTCGCCTTCGTAAACGGTGTTGGCACGGAACATCGGGAACACGAAGTCGCGGACGAACTCTTCGCGCAGGTCATCGATGTAGATCTCTTTGACGCCCATGGCCTGAGCCTTGGCGCGTGCAGGCTCGACTTCTTCGCCCTGCCCCAGGTCAGCGGTGAAGGTCACCACTTCGCAGTTATAAGTGTCCTGCAGCCACTTGAGGATCACCGAAGTGTCCAGGCCGCCGGAATACGCCAGAACGACCTTGTTTACGTCCGCCATGCCATCACTCCACGGGTTGTACGGAAAGCCGGGAAGTCTAACGTCCAATGCGGATAATTTACAGAGGCGCGACAGCTTATGACGACGAAGCGACAGATTATGTCGAGTGAGCGACGGTCATCGCCGAATCAGGACGTGCGCGCAGTCGCCGGGGCGGGAGTCGGTGCCGAGGTCTTGGCCGGGGCAGCGGCCGGCGCCGGAACCTTGGCCGGGGCCGCAGTAGGTGCTGGCTGCGGCGCTGGCGCTTCGGTTGGCGCCACGCGCTCCAAGAGCACGACCACGCGGCGGTTCTTGGCCCGGTTGGCGGCGTTGGTATTGGGTGCCAGGGGATAACGCTCACCATGGAAACGCAGGGTAATCTGCGACTCCTGGAAGCCATTGGCCTTGAAGAAGTCCTGGACCGCCAGGGCCCGGCGACGCGACAGCTCACGGTTGGTCAAGCGGTTGCCACTGTTATCGGAGTGACCATCGAGTTCGACATGATTGACGCTCGGGTCGGCCTTGATGAAATCGAGCATCACCTGCAACTGAGCCTTGGCCCGCGCATCAAGCTCGACTTCCTCACCGGGGAAACTGATTTGGGTTTGCTTAATCTGTTCGAAATTCTTCGGCAGCAATTTCGCTACACAGCCCTGATAGTCGCTAAAGGCTTTGTTGAAGCGCACGGGCAGCAAACGAACTTCCGATACCCGCCCGTCCTCGGTGTTGCGCCGCACCACTGGGCTGCGACCGTCCATCAGCCCACTGATCAAGCGACCAGCCTGGAGCTGGGAGCTGTTGAACAATACATCGCCACTGCCGATCCTGACCGAGCCCAGGTTGATGTCGCCCCTCCCCGGCTGCCACGGCGCCGCAGCCGCCAACAAGGTCGCGGAGCCGCCACCGAGCATCGGGTTGTAGGCCTTGAGCCGAAAGATGGCCTGCTCACCCGCCCGACGCACGAACTCGCCGCTGCCGAAGTCGGTGATCGGCTGGCTCAACCGGCACTCGAACTTGTCGCCTTCGACCGTCCACTCAATGCTCTCCAGACGGGTCTGGAAAGTGAGCGCCATGGCGGGAAGGCTGGCAAACACACTGAGCAAGGCTAGATAACGCTGGCGCACGGGAGGCTCCACTGGCTTTTATACAAAGATCGACACACGCTGAAGGCATGACACCTGTCCGGGGCACTGCACGGATTCGTGGCACACCTGTAGGAGCTATCGGTAAGTTGCGGCAGAACTTGATAGCGGGTGCCTGAATCGGTCTTTTCCGGTAGCATTCCCCAGAGTTTGACCCGCCTGGAAGCCCCCCAATGTCCGACCGCCTGACCCTGCTGCGTCCCGACGACTGGCATATTCATCTTCGCGATGGTGCTGTGTTGACCCATACCGTCGCCGATGTCGCGCGCACCTTTGGGCGCGCAATCATCATGCCTAACCTGGTTCCGCCAGTGCGCAACGCCGCCGAGGCCGAGGGCTATCGCCAGCGCATCCTGGCCGCACGCCCAGTCGGCAGCCGCTTCGAACCGCTGATGGTGCTTTACCTCACCGACCGCACCCAACCCGAAGAAATACGCGACGCCAAGGCCAGCGGTTTTGTCCATGCCGCCAAGCTGTACCCCGCCGGCGCGACCACCAACTCCGACTCCGGCGTCACCAGCATCGACAAGATCTTCCCCGCACTGGAGGCCATGGCCGAAGTCGGGATGCCTTTGTTGATCCATGGTGAAGTCACCCGGGGTGACGTCGACGTGTTCGACCGCGAGAAAATCTTCATCGACGAGCACATGCGTCGCGTCGTGGAGCGGTTCCCAACGCTCAAGGTGGTGTTCGAACACATCACCACCGGCGATGCCGTGCAGTTCGTCAACGAGGCCCCGGCCAACGTTGGCGCGACCATCACCGCGCATCACCTGCTGTACAACCGCAACCACATGCTGGTGGGTGGGATCCGGCCACATTTCTATTGCCTGCCGATCCTCAAGCGCAACACCCATCAGGAAGCCTTGCTCGACGCCGCCACCAGTGGCAGCGCCAAGTTTTTCCTCGGCACGGACTCGGCGCCCCACGCCCGTCACGCCAAGGAAGCGGCCTGCGGTTGCGCCGGCTGCTACACCGCCTATGCCGCCATCGAGATGTATGCCGAAGCGTTCGAACAGCGCAACGCGCTGGACAAGCTCGAAGGCTTCGCCAGCCTGCACGGCCCGCGTTTCTATGGCCTGCCGACGAACACCGATCGTATTACCCTGGTCCGCGACGAGTGGACCGCCCCCGCCAGCCTGCCCTTCGGCGAGCTGACTGTCATCCCGCTGCGCGCCGGTGAAAAACTGCGCTGGCGCCTGCTGGAGGAAAACGCGTGAGTGAAGATCATTTCGACGATGAACAGGACGGCAATGGCGGTTCGGGCGGCGCCCGTCACCCCATGGCAGCCCGGTTTCGCGGCTACCTGCCGGTCGTCGTCGACGTAGAAACCGGCGGTTTCAACTCGGCCACCGATGCGCTGCTGGAAATCGCCGCGACCACCATCGGCATGGACGAAAAAGGCTTTGTGTTCCCCGACCACACCTATTTTTTCCGCGTCGAACCGTTCGAAGGCGCCAACATCGAAGCGGCGGCCCTGGAATTCACCGGGATCAAGCTCGATCACCCACTGCGCATGGCGGTGAGTGAAGAGACGGCCCTGACCGACATTTTCCGTGGCGTGCGCAAGGCGCTGAAGGCCAACGGTTGCAAGCGCGCGATCCTGGTCGGCCATAACAGCAGCTTCGACTTGGGCTTCCTCAACGCCGCCGTCGCGCGCCTGGACATGAAGCGCAACCCGTTTCACCCGTTCTCCAGCTTCGACACGGCAACCCTGGCTGGCCTGGCGTATGGCCAGACTGTCCTGGCCAAGGCCTGCCAGGCGGCCGACATCGATTTTGATGGCCGTGAAGCCCACTCGGCCCGCTATGACACCGAGAAAACCGCCGAGCTGTTCTGCGGCATCGTCAATCGGTGGAAGCAGATGGGTGGCTGGCAGGATTTCGACGACTGACATCGGCCTGGCTCTTTGTGTGGCGAGGGAGCTTGCTCCCGCTTGAGTGCGCAGCGCTCACAAGATCTTGGGGCGGCTGCGCCACCCAGCGGGAGCAAGCTCCCTCGCCACAGGACTGTGTTGTGCTTTAACACCCCATAAAAAAACCGGCCTGTCGAGGGCCGGTTTTTTTATGCCTGGATGCGCTTACAGCTTGCCACCGTGCTCGGTCAGGTAAGCGGCCACGCCTTCAGGCGATGCGTCCATGCCCTTGTCGCCTTTTTTCCAGTTGGCCGGGCAAACTTCGCCGTGCTCTTCGTGGAATTGCAGAGCGTCGACCAGACGGATCAGCTCTTCCATGTTACGGCCCAGCGGCAGGTCGTTGATGATCTGCGAACGGACAACGCCTTTATCGTCGATCAGGAACGCGCCACGGAAGGCCACGCCGCCTTCGGACTCAACGTCATAAGCCTTGGCGATTTCGTGCTTCATGTCGGCAGCCATGGTGTATTTCACCTGGCCGATGCCGCCATTGTTGATTGGGGTGTTGCGCCAGGCGTTGTGGGTGAAGTGCGAGTCGATCGAAACGGCGACCACTTCAACGTTACGGGCCTTGAAGTCGTCCATGCGGTGATCCAGTGCGATCAGCTCGGATGGGCAGACGAAGGTGAAGTCCAGCGGATAGAAGAACACCAGGCCGTATTTGCCTTTGATGGCCGAGGACAGGGTGAAGCTGTCGACGATTTCGCCGTTGCCGAGGACGGCTGGAACGGTGAAGTCAGGGGCTTGTTTGCCTACGAGTACGCTCATTGGATATCTCCTGGTGTAATAACGTGAAAAACAAGGTCCGTGCCAGCCTGCCACCTCCAGGCGACAGCCCTGTGACACGAACCCGCTTCGCAAGGACCGACCATCATACACTGCGGGTTTGGGCTGTCTTCAACGGTTTTTCGACGGCATTGAAAAATCGCCGCTTGCCCCTGCCGTAACAAATAAAACCGTTCGTCAGCCAGGCGGCGCTCTGGGGCAAAGGTTTCAGAAACCACTTTGACAATCATTCTCGTTAACATTAAGATCCGTCCCAATTGAGTCACAACCAGCGACGGTTCTTACTTATGTATGTATGCCTCTGCACTGGCGTCACCGACGGGCAAATCCGCGAAGCGATCTATGAAGGTTGCTGCAGCTACCGCGAAGTCCGCCAGGCCACCGGCGTAGCCAGCCAATGCGGTAAATGTGCGTGCCTGGCCAAGGAAGTGGTTCGTGAAACCCTCGCCAAAGTGCAAACGGCCCAGGCGTCGATTCCCTATCCGGTAGAATTTACTGCCGCTTGAAACCAGCTTTTTGAAGAACCGGACTTAATGTCCGGTTTTTTTATGCCTGTAAATCAATCGCTTAGCCTTCAGACGCGGAACACAAACATTCTTATTCCGATTAATTTTCATTTATTATTCAATAACTTAGGTTTGACACTCGGAAATACGCGGCTCAAACTCTGCCTTATACACAGCTATTACAGGGCAGGCCTCACCATGAAAGGCGACATTACAGTCATCCAGCATCTCAACAAGATCCTTGCCAATGAGCTGGTCGCGATCAATCAATACTTCCTGCATGCGCGCATGTACGAGGATTGGGGCCTGAACAAGCTGGGCAAGCACGAGTACCACGAATCCATCGACGAGATGAAGCACGCGGACAAGCTGATCAAGCGCATCCTGTTTCTCGAAGGCCTGCCGAACGTACAGGACCTGGGCAAGCTGCACATCGGCGAGCACACCCGGGAAATGCTCGAGTGCGACCTGCGTATCGAACGCACCGGCCATGCCGACCTGAAAGCCGCCATCGCCCATTGCGAGACCGTTGGCGACTTCGGCAGCCGTGAACTGCTGGAAGACATCCTCGAGTCCGAAGAAGAACACATCGACTGGCTGGAAACCCAATTGGGCCTGATCGACAAGGTGGGTCTTGAGAACTACCTGCAATCGCAGATGGGTGAAGAGTAACCTTCCCCGAAGGTGAGCCACTAAAAAGCCCCGCCCTCTTACGAGAGGCGGGGCTTTTTATTACCTGTGTTTCAGGCATACCGCAATCCACTGTGGGAGCGAGCTTGCTCGCGATAGCGGTGGATCAGGTAAAGAAATGTGACTGACACATCGCTATCGCGAGCAAGCTCGCTCCCACAAGACTCTGCTCACCACAACCTGTGTGGTGAACAGAACCCTCATGAATCAGGCTTCAGCCTTGTTCGCCGCCGCTTTCTCGGCCGCATCCTTGATCAGCGCCTGCAGAGAACCGTCGGCAGACATCTCGGTCATGATGTCGCTACCGCCGACCAGCTCACCGGCCACCCACAGCTGTGGGAAAGTCGGCCAGTTGGCGTACTTGGGCAGGTTGGCGCGGATTTCCGGGTTCTGCAGGATGTCCACGTAGGCAAACTTCTCGCCACACGCCATCACAGCCTGAGCAGCCTTGGCCGAGAAGCCGCACTGTGGCGCGTTCGGCGAGCCTTTCATGTAAAGCAGGATAGTGTTGTTGGCAATCTGGTCTTTAATCGTTTCGATGATATCCATGGAGCACCTCGGCTTAAACTTTCGCGACTTAGTTTGTCGACACGGTGGCGCATTGTAACGGAAAGCCAAGCACGCTGCTCGGTCTGGCCAAGAGACAAATTTACGCAGCCGCCACCTTCACCGGTACGCCATTGAGCGCCGCATTGCCGGACAGCTCATCGAGCTGACAATCATCGGTCAGGTCATTGGCGCTGGAGCCAGGCTGGCCACTGGCAATGGTCATCTGCACACCCGGCCGGGCATGACCCCAACCGTGGGGCAAGCTGACCACGCCTTTCATCATGTCCAGGCTGCCCTGCACCTCCACTTCGATCATACCCACCCGCGAACTGACCTTCACCCGCTGCCCGTCGATAAGTCCGCGACTGGCGAGGTCATCCGGGTGCATCAGCAACTGATGACGCGGCTTGCCCTTCACCAGCCGGTGGAAGTTGTGCATCCAGGAATTATTGCTGCGCACATGGCGCCGGCCAATCATCAGCAACTCATCGGGTGCTGGAGCCTGCAACGCGGCAAAACGCTCCAGGTCGGCGAGTATCACGGCCGGCGCGGCCTGTACCCGTTGGTTTTCGGTTTTCAGGCGCTGGGCCAGGTTGGGTTTCAGAGCGCCAAGGTCAATGCCGTGGGGATGGTCGAACAAGGTCGCCAGGGACAATTTGTGTGGCGAGGCATCGCCGTACGCTCCATTGCGCAGGCCGAAATCGATCATTTGCGCCGGTGGCATGGTTGGCTTCAGTTCCTTGCCGGTCCGGGCCGCGAAGGCCTTGGCCAGGCCGACGAAGATTTCCCAGTCGTGCAACGCCCCTTCGGGCTTGGGCAGGATCGCCCGGTTGAAACGGGTCACGTTGCGCACCGCGAACAGGTTGAACGTGGTGTCGTAGTGGTCGTTTTCCAGCGCCGAAGTAGAGGGCAGGATCAGGTCGGCGTAGCGCGTGGTTTCGTTGATGTACAAATCGATGCTGACCATGAACTCCAGCCCGTCCAGCGCCTGCTCCAGCTGTCGGCCGTTGGGTGTGGACAGCGCCGGGTTACCCGCCACGGTGACCAATGCACGAATCTGGCCCTCACCCTCGGTGAGCATTTCTTCGGCCAGGGCCGACACCGGCAACTCCCCGGCGTACTCGGGACGCCCGGACACCCGGCTTTGCCACCGGTTGAAATGCCCTCCCGAGGTGGTGGCCACCAGATCCACCGCCGGCTCGGTGCACAGCGCCCCGCCCACCCGGTCGAGATTGCCGGTCACCAGATTGATCACTTGGATCAGCCAATGGCACAGCGTGCCAAACGCCTGGGTCGAGACGCCCATGCGTCCATAGCAAACGGCTGACGGCGCGGCGGCAAAGTCCCGGGCCAATTGACGGATCTGGGTGGCCGGCACTGCACAGAGCGGGCTCATCGCTTCCGCCGTGAAGGATGCGACAGACTCGCGCACCTCTTCCAGGCCGTCCACCGGCAAGTGGCTGTCACGGGTCAAGCCCTCGTCGAACAATGTATTGAGCAAGCCAAACAGCAGCGCAGCATCGCCACCAGGGCGCACGAAGACATGTTGGTCCGCAATGGCGGCCGTTTCGCTGCGACGCGGATCGACCACCACCACTTTGCCGCCACGGGCCTGGATCGCCTTGAGGCGTTTTTCCACATCCGGCACGGTCATGATGCTGCCGTTGGACGCCAGCGGGTTACCGCCCAGGATCAGCATGAAGTCGGTGTGGTCGATGTCCGGAATCGGCAGCAGCAGGCCGTGGCCGTACATCAGGTGGCTGGTCAGGTGATGGGGCAGTTGATCCACCGAGGTTGCCGAGAAACGGCTACGGGTTTTCAACAGGCCCAGGAAATAGTTACTGTGGGTCATCAGCCCGTAGTTATGCACGCTGGGGTTGCCCTGGTAGACCGCCACCGCATTCTGGCCGTGGCGCGCCTGGATGTCCGCCAGACGCTCGGCCACCAGCGCAAAGGCATCGTCCCAGGCAATCGGCTGCCACTCGTTGCCGACCCGCTGCATGGGTTGGCGCAGGCGGTCCGGATCGTTCTGGATATCTTGCAGGGCCACGGCCTTGGGGCAGATATGCCCCCGGCTGAAACTGTCCAGCGCATCGCCCTTGATCGAGGTGATCGCCGGGCCTTGGCCGTCGGTTTCGGTGGTTTCGAGGGTCAAGCCGCAGATGGCTTCACACAGATGGCACGCACGGTGGTGGAGAGTCTTGGTCATGGCCAGTCTCTGTTTTATTCGTGGCGGGCGCTTTCGGCCGCGGGAAGAAAACTATGGCGCGTGACCGGCCCCTTTGCCAGCGACGTTCGTCCTGTGAATTGCCGGGCATCAGGCCCGCCGATGAAGTGGCGTCAAGGCTGCTCGGAAGGCGGCGCCAACAGCTGGATTTCTTCGACGGTTTCCACCTGCTCCTGGGCGATGGGCACGCCCGTCAGCTCCCCGATGAGGCGCCAATGCTCGTCGAGCCCGTTGCTGATAGTGGCCATGCGATCGATCATCCGGCGGCCGGCGGCCTTGGTCACCTCGTCGTCGCTGCGCAACAACTCGAATGACATGGACGTCACCGATGCGGTCAGATGAGTCAGGGAACGTGCCGTCAGCCCCAGTAGTTCCATCAATTGTTGCTCTTTCGAATCCATTTCGGGGGCTCCTGCGTCTAGAAGCTCATTTATAACCCAGCCCCTTGCAATAGGAAATGTTTCACGTCTGACAACAGACCGGCGAAGCCCCGGAATATGGGCTCACAAACGACCTTCAACCACGTCGAGCCCGCCTTGCTTGATTGCCAAGCCAAGCAACGCCAGTGTACAAATGGGGTGCTGCTGTCAGGAAACCGGCTTCATACATGCCATCACAGACCTGTGATGGCCTCGCTGAAATCCCCAAAAACCGTAGCCCTATTGGTAAGACGCGACATTTCCTTATAAGATCGCGCCTTCCCCTATTTCGTCGCCCCGTGCGGCTTTTGCCGCAGGTCTCGCCCGTTTTTTGAATAAACAAGGCTTTGAGTATCTGCGGTCAGTTACAAAAGGTAGTCAATCATGAGCGCAAGGCACTTTCTCTCCCTGATGGATTTCACGCCCGATGAGTTGCTCGGCGTGATCCGTCGAGGCGTGGAGCTCAAGGACCTGCGTAACCGCGGCGTACTGTTCGAGCCCTTGAAAAACCGCGTGCTGGGGATGATCTTCGAGAAGTCATCGACCCGCACCCGTATCTCTTTCGAAGCCGGCATGATCCAGCTCGGCGGCCAGGCGATCTTCCTGTCGCCGCGCGACACCCAACTGGGCCGTGGCGAACCGATCGGCGATTGCGCCATCGTCATGTCGAGCATGCTCGACGCCGTGATGATCCGTACCTTCGCCCACAGCACCCTGACCGAGTTCGCGGCCCATTCCCGCGTGCCGGTGATCAACGGCCTGTCCGATGACCTGCACCCCTGCCAGTTGCTGGCCGACATGCAGACCTTCCTCGAACACCGCGGCTCGATCCAGGGCAAGACCGTGACCTGGATCGGCGATGGCAACAACATGTGCAATAGCTACATAGAAGCCTCGATACAATTCGACTTCCAACTGCGCATCGCCTGCCCCGAAGGCTACGACCCGAACGCCGAGCTGGTTGCCAGGGCCGGGGATCGGGTGACCATCGTGCGCGACCCGAAACAAGCCATGGCCGGCGCACACCTGGTGAGCACCGACGTCTGGACCTCCATGGGCCAGGAAGAAGAAACCGCCAAGCGCCTCAAGCTGTTCGCGCCATTCCAGGTCAACCGGGCCCTGCTCGACCTGGCGGATGCCGAAGTGCTGTTCATGCACTGCCTGCCAGCCCACCGTGGCGAGGAAATCAGCGTCGATCTGCTGGACGACCCACGTTCGGTGGCATGGGACCAGGCAGAAAATCGTCTGCATGCGCAAAAGGCCCTGCTCGAGTTCCTGGTCGAGCCGGCGTACCACCACGCATGAGCCATCCGCTGCTACTGAATCTGCACAACCTGGCCTGCGGTTACCAGAACCAGCGGGTCGTCCAGAACCTCAACCTGCACCTCAATGCCGGCGATATCGGCTGCTTGCTCGGGTCGTCCGGGTGCGGCAAGACCACGACGTTGCGCGCCATCGCCGGCTTCGAGCCGGTGCACGAAGGTGAGATTCAACTGGCCGGGGAAACCATCTCCCGCCCAGGCTTCACCCTCGCCCCGGAAAAACGCCGCATCGGCATGGTGTTCCAGGACTATGCGCTGTTCCCCCACCTGAGCGTGGCCGAGAACATTGCCTTCGGCATCCGCAAGCATCCACACAAGGATCGCGTCGTCGAAGAGCTGCTGGACCTGGTCAATCTGAAAAACCTGGGCAAGCGCTTTCCCCATGAACTGTCCGGTGGCCAGCAACAGCGCGTGGCACTGGCCCGCGCACTGGCGCCAGAGCCACAATTGCTGTTGCTTGACGAGCCATTCTCCAATCTCGACGGCGAGCTGCGACGCAAGCTCAGCCATGAGGTGCGAGACATTCTCAAGGCCCGCGGCACCAGCGCGATCCTGGTCACCCACGATCAGGAAGAAGCCTTCGCCGTGAGTGATCATGTCGGTGTGTTCAAGGAAGGTCGACTGGAACAGTGGGATACGCCCTACAACCTGTATCACGAACCGCTGACACCCTTCGTCGCCAGTTTCATTGGCCAGGGTTACTTCATTCGTGGCCAATTGGACAGCCCGGAATCGGTGCAGACCGAGCTGGGTATCCTGCGGGGCAACCGAGCCTATACCTGGCCGATTGGCGGCGCGGTGGATGTGTTGTTGCGGCCGGACGATATCGTCTATGCACCGGACAGCCCGCTCACGGCCCACATCGTCGGCAAGACGTTCCTGGGCGCCTCGACCTTGTATCGCCTGCAACTGCCGACGGGCGCGCAACTGGAATCGATCTTCCCCAGCCATGCCGACCATCAGGTCGGGGCCCAGGTCGGCATCCGGGTAGCGGCTGAACACCTAGTGCTGTTCCAGGCCTCGGGCAGCACGGCGGCGCACCTACCGCCGGTGGAAAGCGGAGTGCGGCGCTACAGCACCGCCAGCTAGCGCTTGGATACTCGCTTTTGTGGCGAGGGAGCTTGCTCCCTCGCCACAGGGTGCATGTGCACCGGGACTGGTGTCAGCCCAGCATCAACGTCCCACTGGCCACCAACGTCGCATCCCCGCCGATCTTCACCCGCTCACCTTCCAACCGACAGAACAGCGCGCCGCCCCTGGCCGAGCACTGATAAGCCGTCAGCCCATGTTTACCCAAGCGCTTGGACCAGTACGGAATCAGGCTGCAATGGGTCGAGCCGGTCACCGGGTCTTCGTTGATGCCAATCGCCGGGGCAAAATAGCGCGAGACAAAATCATGCTTGCTCCCCGGCGCGGTCACGATAGCGCCCGGCCACGGCAGTTTCGCCAGGGCCGCCATGTCGGGTTTGCAGTCGAGCACCGCCTGCTCCGACTCCAGCACCACGAACAATACGTTCGAACTCAATACGTCCACCGCCTCGACCCCCAGGGCACTCTGCACGGCCAGGGACGCACCCAACTCGCTAGGCACCACGGTGGGAAAGTCCAACCACAACCTACCGCCTTCGCGACTGACGCTCAAAGGACCAGACCGGCAAGTGAAATCCAGGCGCTCGGCGGTTTCGTGGTAGACCTCGAACAGCACATAGGCACTGGCCAACGTGGCATGCCCACATAACGGAACTTCAGTGGTGGGAGTGAACCAGCGGATATGCCAATACTGGCCTTCGCGTACCAGAAAGGCGGTTTCCGCCAGGTTGTGTTCGGCGGCGATTTTTTGCATCAAGTCATCGGCCAGCCAGGCGTCGAGCCGATAGACCATGGCTGAATTACCGCCAAACGGTCTATCACTGAACGCATCGACTTGATGAAACGCGAGCTGCATGGCACTTCTCCTTTTTATTGATGTGCGAGCATGAGGCGCCAAGACACTGATTTTCCAGTGACAGATCCACTGAATTTTCACCCGACAGCCCTGGGCGAAAGTTCGGATACCCACTAAAGCTCAAGCCCTGCATCGGTGTGGCGAGGGAGCTTGTTCCCGAGTGCCTGCGAAGCCGCCACCCGACTCTTTCAAGCACGCCCGATGTTAGCAAACGTCGCCCCGGTATGCTCCGCCAGGACCGAAGGCGCCAGCTCTACCTCCAACCCACGCCGTCCTGCACTGACAAACATGCTGGCCAGCGGCAGCGCGCAACTGTCGATAAACGTGCGCAGACGCTTCTTCTGCCCCAGTGGGCTGATACCGCCGAGCAAGTAACCGGTCGAGCGTTGCGCGGCGGCCGGGTCAGCCATCTCGACCTTCTTCACACCAGCGGCATGGGCCAGGCCTTTCAAATCCAGGCTCCCGGCCACGGGCACCACCGCCACCAACAACTCACCTTTTTCGCTGGCCGCCAGCAGCGTCTTGAATACCTGCGCCGGATCCAACCCGAGCTTTTCGGCCGCTTCCAGTCCATAGGAGGCTGCCTTGGGATCGTGTTCGTAACTGTGGATGCGATGTTCGGCACGCACTTTCTTAAGCAGATCCAACGCGGGTGTCATGACTGCTCCTGTTAAGGAAATCAAAAAGAGTGAGCCCGATTCTAAGCGATCGGCAGGCAAAAAGGCCCGGACTGCGCTGTCAGCACTGCCGAGCCGATATCGCCGAAAGCGTCATTCATGCCACGAATAGTAGAAATGTGACCGATGGTTCACTTTCGACCTTTGACACCAGCGTTTCTTGTCTATATTTTTTCGAAACTGAAAGCAAAAACTCATGTCTCAAACAACACCCCGAGCTCAGGATGAGGATCCTGCCTCGGCGAAAACGCGCTATCGAGCTGTTTATCGAACGCGCCAGACAACAACAAAAACCGAGGTTTGAATGACCATTGCTTTACAACAGCCCTCTCTTTCCAGCCAATGCCTGGCCGAGTTCCTCGGCACGGCCCTGCTGATTTTTTTCGGCACTGGTTGCGTTGCGGCGCTCAAGGTCGCGGGTGCGAGTTTCGGCCTATGGGAAATCAGCATCATCTGGGGCGTCGGCGTCAGCATGGCGATCTATCTCAGCGCGGGTATTTCCGGCGCCCACCTGAATCCCGCCGTCAGCATCGCCCTGTGCATGTTCACCGACTTCGAGAAGCGCAAACTACCGTTCTATATGCTCAGCCAAGTGGCCGGCGCCTTCTGCGGTGCGCTGCTGGTCTACACGCTGTATAGCAATCTATTCTTCGATTTCGAACAGTCCCGGCACATGATTCGTGGCACCGAAGCCAGCCTCGAACTGGCCTCGGTGTTCTCGACCTATCCGCACGCGGCACTGTCCACCGGTCAGGCTTTCGTGGTGGAGACGATCATCACCGCGATTCTGATGGGCGTGATCATGTCGTTGACCGATGACAACAATGGCCTGCCTCGCGGCCCCCTGGCGCCGCTGCTGATCGGCTTGCTGATTGCAGTGATCGGCAGCTCCATGGGGCCACTGACAGGCTTCGCGATGAACCCGGCACGGGACTTCGGCCCTAAACTGATGACTTTCTTCGCTGGCTGGGGTGAAATTTCCCTCACGGGTGGACGCGACATTCCGTACTTCCTGGTTCCGATTTTTGCACCGATCTTGGGTGCGTGCCTCGGTGCTGCCGCCTATCGCGGGCTGATTGCCCGTCATCTGCCCAGCGCCATAACGGTTACAAAGGATGCAAAACCGGCCATTGACGGCAAGCCCAGAACGTCCTGAAACAGTCGGCGCAGGTTCCTGCCATTAGAGCCTGCGCCGTGGCTTCTTTCCTATTTACGTCTCCCTTTATGAAAGACCCGAGGCAATCGACATGACCGACATCCAGAACAAGAACTACATCATTGCCCTCGACCAGGGTACGACCAGCTCACGCGCGATCATTTTCGACCGTGACGCCAACGTGGTCTGCACTGCCCAACGCGAATTCGCCCAACATTATCCGCAGGCCGGCTGGGTCGAACACGACCCGATGGAAATTTTCGCCACCCAAAGCGCCGTGATGGTCGAAGCCCTGGCCCAGGCCGGGCTGCACCATGATCAGGTCGCCGCCATCGGCATCACCAACCAGCGTGAAACCACCGTGGTCTGGGACAAGACCACCGGCCGGCCGATCTACAACGCTATCGTCTGGCAATGCCGGCGCAGCACTGAGATCTGCCAGCAGCTCAAGCGCGACGGCCACGAGCAGTACATCAGCGCAACCACAGGCCTGGTCACCGACCCGTACTTCTCCGGCACCAAGCTCAAGTGGATCCTGGACAACGTCGAAGGCAGCCGCGAACGGGCCCGCAACGGTGAACTGCTGTTCGGCACCGTCGACAGCTGGCTGATCTGGAAATTTACCGGCGGCAAGGTCCACGTCACCGACTACACCAACGCCTCGCGCACCATGCTCTTCAACATCCACTCGCTGGAGTGGGACGCGAAGATGCTCGACATTCTCGACATCCCCCGGGAAATGTTGCCGGAAGTGAAATCTTCCTCGGAAATCTATGGCCGGACCAAAAGCGGTATTGCCATCGGCGGGATTGCCGGCGACCAGCAGGCCGCCCTTTTCGGCCAGATGTGCGTGGAGCCCGGCCAGGCGAAGAACACCTACGGCACCGGCTGCTTCCTGTTGATGAACACCGGCGACAAGGCGGTCAAATCCAATCACGGCATGCTCACCACCATCGCCTGCGGCCCGCGTGGCGAAGTGGCCTACGCCCTGGAGGGCGCGGTGTTCAATGGCGGCTCCACGGTGCAGTGGTTGCGCGATGAACTGAAAATCATCAACGACGCACTGGATACCGAATACTTCGCCAACAAGGTCAAGGACAGCAACGGCGTCTACCTGGTGCCCGCCTTCACCGGTCTGGGCGCGCCGTACTGGGATCCCTACGCCCGTGGCGCGTTGTTTGGCCTGACCCGCGGCGTTCGTGTCGATCACATCATTCGCGCAGCGCTGGAGTCGATTGCCTACCAGACTCGCGACGTACTCGACGCCATGCAGCAGGATTCGGGGGAACGCCTCAAGTCGCTGCGCGTCGACGGCGGCGCGGTGGCGAACAACTTTCTGATGCAGTTCCAGGCCGACATCCTGGGCACCCAGGTCGAACGTCCGAAAATGCGTGAAACCACGGCTTTGGGTGCTGCCTACTTGGCCGGTTTGGCGTGCGGCTTCTGGGGTAGCCTGGAGGAACTGCGCGGCAAAGCGGTGATCGAGCGCGAATTCGAACCGCAACTGGACGAACAGGCGAAGGAAAAACTCTACGCCGGTTGGAAAAAAGCGGTCAGTCGCACCCGCGATTGGGAACCCCACGAAGACGCTGAATAACACACCGTAAGGGTCTGAAACTGGTCGGGAGTGGATTCCTGCGGCATCATGGGCAAATTTTGTATGGCAGCCCAAAGGAAGCCCCATGAATCTGCCTCCCCGTCAGCAGCAAATCCTCGAGCTGGTCCGTGAACGCGGCTATGTCAGCATCGAGGAAATGGCGCAGTTATTCGTCGTCACCCCGCAAACCATCCGCCGTGACATCAATCAACTGGCGGAAGTGAACCTGCTGCGCCGCTACCATGGCGGCGCCGCCTACGACTCAAGCGTGGAAAACACTGCCTACGCCATGCGCGCCGACCAGATGCGCGACGAGAAGCAACGCATCGCCGAAGCCATCGCCGCCCAGATCCCCGATCACGCCTCGCTGTTCATCAACATCGGCACCACCACCGAATCCATCGCCCGGGCGCTGCTCAACCACAACCATCTCAAGGTCATCACCAATAACCTGCACGTGGCTTCGATCCTCAGCGCCAAGGACGACTTCGAAGTGCTGATCGCCGGTGGCAACGTACGCCGTGACGGCGGAGTGGTGGGCCAGGCCAGCGTCGACTTCATCAACCAGTTCAAGGTTGACTTCGCCCTGGTGGGCATTAGCGGTATCGATGAGGACGGCAGCCTGCTGGATTTCGACTACCAGGAAGTGCGCGTCTCCCAGGCGATCATCACCAACGCCCGGCAAGTACTGCTGGCGGCGGACTCCAGCAAATTCGGACGCAACGCCATGGTTCGCCTGGGCCCTATCAGCCTGATCGACTGCCTGGTGACCGACCAGCAACCGGTGCCAGCCCTGGCGCAGCTACTGAGCCAGCACAAAATTCGGCTGGAAGTGGTCTGACTGCATCCAAGCCCCTGTGGCGGGGAGCTTGCTCCCGCTGGGTGGCGAAGCCGCCCCAAATGAGCTGCCGCGATGTTTCAGGCACACGCCCCAGCCGGTTTACGACTGCTTCGCAGCCGAGCGGGAGCAAGCTCCCTCGCCACAAACGCACTCGCCAATAACTTTTTTGTTCGAAAATTTTCCTTTCAGCTTCCTTTGATCAGTATTTTCAATCGAAGTTAGCTGGCTGTTGCTGTGCTTATGGGCTAGTATTTTCGCAAATGAACATTTATGTTCGAATTCAAATATTACGAAAAGAACCCGAGGCCAGCCGATGCCCACTTCTACCTTGCCTACGCCCCCTCTTGCCGAGATCTATGACGTCGCCGTCATTGGCGGCGGTATCAATGGCGTGGGGATTGCCGCGGACGCTGCCGGTCGCGGTCTTTCGGTGTTCCTTTGCGAAAAGGACGACTTGGCCAGCCATACGTCGTCGGCCAGCAGCAAGCTGATCCACGGCGGCCTGCGCTACCTCGAACATTACGAATTCCGCTGGTGCGCGAAGCGCTGGCCGAGCGTGAAGTGCTGCTGACCAAGGCCCCGCACATCGTCAAGCAGATGCGCTTCGTGTTGCCCCACCGCCCGCACCTGCGTCCGGCCTGGATGATTCGCGCGGGTCTGTTCCTCTACGATCACTTGGGCAAACGCGAGCAGCTCGCAGGCTCCAAAAGTTTGAAGTTCGGTGCTGACAGCGCGCTGAAAAGCGAGATCACCAAGGGCTTCGAATACTCCGACTGCTGGGTCGATGACGCACGGCTGGTGGTGCTCAACGCCATGGCGGCCCGGGAAAAAGGCGCTCATGTCCACACCCGTACGCGCTGCGTGAACGCCCGCCGCAGCAAAGGCTTGTGGCATTTGCACCTGGAACGTGCCGACGGCAGCCTGTTTTCGATCCGCGCCAAAGCGCTGGTGAACGCCGCTGGCCCGTGGGTTGCCAAGTTCATTCGCGATGACCTGAAGATGGAGTCGCCTTACGGCATCCGCTTGATCCAGGGCAGCCACCTGATCGTGCCGAAAACTCTACGAAGGCGAGCACGCGCGCACATTCTTCAGAATGAAGACCAGCGCATCGTGTTCACTATTCCGTACCTGAACCAGTTCACCCTGATCGGCACAACCGATCGGGAATACACCGGTGACCCGGCCAAGGTGTCGATTACCGAAGGTGAAACTGATTACCTGTTGAAAGTGGTCAACGCGCACTTCAAGAAGCAGATCAGCCGCGAAGACATCCTGCACAGCTATTCCGGTGTGCGTCCGCTGTGCAACGACGAATCCGACAACCCGTCTGCCGTCACCCGGGACTACACCCTGGCGCTTTCGGGCGGCGGCGAAGAAGCGCCCTTGCTGTCGGTGTTCGGCGGCAAGCTGACCACCTACCGCAAACTGGCCGAATCGGCGATGGCGCAACTGGCTCCCTACTTCACGCAGATGCGCGGAAGCTGGACAGCCGTAGAGGCCCTCCCCGGCGGCGAAAACATGACCACCCCGCAAGCGCTGTGCTCGGCGTTGCGTGACAAGTTCGACTGGCTGCCCACCGACATCGCCCGCCGTTGGGCCACCACCTACGGTAGCCGCACCTGGCGCATGCTTGAAGGCGTGCACAACCTCGGCGACCTGGGCGAACACCTCGGTGCAGGCCTGTACACTCGGGAAGTCGACTACCTGTGCAGCGACGAATGGGCCATCGACGCCCAGGACATCCTATGGCGCCGCAGTAAGCTGGGCCTGTTCACTACCCCAGCCGAACAGGAAAAGCTGCAGCAGTACCTGAACAAGGTTGAGCACAACCGGCGCAAGATCGAAGCAGCCTGACGGATATCCCGCAAACTCAAAGCCCCTGAATCCAGCGATTCAGGGGCTTTTTGCTATCTGGCGTCCACCGATGCCCCCTGTGGGAGCGAGCTTGCTCGCGATGAGACCGGCACATCCAACATCTATGGCGACTGACACACCGCTATCGCGAGCAAGCTCGCTCCCACAATAGCTCGGGGCAGGTTCAAGGCATTCGGTTTTCCGAACGCGACCCACCAGTCAATTCGGCTAACCGGATGATCAGGTCGCCAAAAACCCTGAAACAAAACATTAATTTCCTTTAAAAACAATTGATTAACTAGATAGCCCTGGCCTGGCACGAGTCATGCTCTACACTCCTGGAGACGAATGCCCTGTACGCCAACACAACAGGAGCTGCAGGCATTTGAAGCACTCAAGGGCCGACGAACCGGCTAAATAAGAAAAACAATGTCGAGGAAATATAGATGCGCATCGTTCCCCATCTCCTGGGCGCAGCCATTGCTGCCGCTCTGATCAGCACTCCGGTTTTCGCAGCCGAACTGACCGGCACGTTGAAAAAGATCAAAGAGTCCGGCGTTATCACGCTTGGGCATCGCGACGCTTCCATTCCGTTTTCCTATATCGCGGACGCTTCCGGCAAGCCGGTCGGCTACTCCCACGATATCCAGCTGAAAGTCGTCGAAGCGATCAAGAAAGACCTGGACATGCCGAACCTGCAGGTCAAATACAACCTGGTCACCTCGCAAACCCGTATCCCGCTGGTGCAGAACGGCACCGTCGACCTGGAATGCGGCTCCACCACCAACAACGTCGAGCGTCAGCAGCAAGTTGACTTCTCCGTTGGCATCTTCGAGATCGGCACCAAGCTGCTGACCAAGAAAGATTCCAAGTACAAGGATTTCGATGACCTCAAAGGCAAGAACGTCGTGACCACCGCTGGCACCACGTCCGAACGCCTGCTCAAGTCCATGAACGCCGACAAGCAAATGGGCATGAACGTCATCTCCGCCAAAGACCACGGCGAATCCTTCCAGATGCTCGAAGGCGGCCGCGCGGTTGCCTTCATGATGGACGACGCCCTGCTGGCCGGTGAAGCCGCCAAGGCCAAGAAAGCCGACGACTGGGCCGTGACCGGTACTCCACAGTCGTATGAAATCTACGGCTGCATGATGCGCAAGGGCGACGAGCCGTTCAAAAAGGCTGTGGATGACGCCATCAAGGCCACCTACGCTTCGGGCGAGATCAACAAGATCTACGAAAAATGGTTCATGCAGCCAATCCCGCCGAAAGGCCTGAACCTGAACTTCCCGATGAGCGAAGAGCTCAAGGCACTGATCGCCAAACCGACCGACAAAGCGGCTGACGACAAGAAATCCTGATTTCTGACTAACCTTATCTCCTGAAGGGGCCCGGCCCTTTCAGGGGATGGTCACTCCCTGCTGGCAAATTTGGAAACACTCGAACCGGTGGCAGTCGAGCCGATCGTGTGTGCCTGACCTCCAAGTCGGGCGGGAACGGAGCTTCCCCAGGCGGGCATTTGTATATCGATCGATCTGAGGGGAGACCCTAATGAATTACAACTGGGACTGGGGCGTGTTCTTCAAGTCCACCGGCGTGGGCAGCGAGATTTATCTCGACTGGTACGTAGCCGGCCTGGGCTGGACCATCGCCATCGCCGTCGTGGCCTGGATCATCGCCCTGCTGCTGGGCTCGATTCTGGGTGTGATGCGCACCGTGCCGAACCGGCTGGTATCGGGTATCGCCACGTGCTACGTGGAACTCTTCCGTAACGTGCCGCTGCTGGTTCAGCTGTTCATCTGGTACTTCCTGGTGCCCGATCTGCTGCCTCCAGATTTGCAGGAGTGGTACAAACAAGACCTGAACCCGACCACCTCTGCTTATCTGAGCGTCGTCGTGTGCCTGGGCCTGTTCACCGCCGCCCGCGTCTGCGAACAGGTACGCACCGGTATCCAGGCGCTGCCACGCGGCCAGGAATCCGCCGCCCGCGCCATGGGTTTCAAGCTGCCGCAGATCTACTGGAACGTGCTGCTGCCCCAGGCTTACCGGATTATTATTCCGCCGCTTACCTCGGAATTCCTCAACGTCTTCAAGAACTCCTCCGTGGCCTCGCTGATCGGCCTGATGGAGCTGCTCGCGCAGACCAAACAGACCGCCGAGTTCTCCGCCAACCTGTTCGAAGCCTTTACCCTGGCGACGTTGATCTACTTCACCCTGAACATGAGCCTGATGCTGCTGATGCGCATGGTCGAGAAGAAAGTCGCGGTGCCCGGCCTGATCTCCGTGGGGGGTAAATAATGGAATTCGATTTCACTGGCATCATCCCGGCCATTCCCGGCTTGTGGAACGGCATGCTGATGACCCTTCAGCTGATGGTGCTCGGCGTCGTCGGCGGGGTCATCCTGGGGACGATCCTGGCCCTCATGCGCCTGTCCCATAACAAGCTGATCTCCAACATCGCCGGCGCCTACGTCAATTACTTCCGCTCGATCCCACTGCTGCTGGTGATCACCTGGTTCTACCTGGCGGTGCCGTTCGTGCTGCGCTGGATCACTGGCGAAGACACCCCCATCGGCGCGTTCGGCTCTTGCGTCGTGGCGTTCATGATGTTCGAAGCGGCGTACTTCTGCGAAATCGTGCGAGCCGGCGTGCAGTCGATCGCCAAGGGCCAGATGGGTGCCGCCCAGGCACTGGGCATGAATTATGGCCAGACCATGCGCCTGATCATCCTGCCCCAAGCGTTTCGCAAGATGACCCCGCTGCTGCTGCAGCAGAGCATCATCCTGTTTCAGGACACCTCGCTGGTCTACACCGTCGGCCTGGTGGACTTCCTCAATGCTTCGCGGGCCAATGGCGACATCATCGGCCGCTCCAATGAGTTCCTGATCATCGCAGGTCTCGTGTACTTCACAATCAGCTTTGCCGCCTCGCTGCTGGTCAAGCGTCTGCAAAAAAGGTTCGCCGTATGATCTCTATCAAGAATATCAACAAGTGGTATGGGGACTTCCAGGTACTGACCAATTGCAGCACCGAGGTCAGCAAGGGTGAAGTCGTGGTGGTGTGCGGCCCGTCCGGTTCGGGCAAGTCCACGCTGATCAAGTGCGTGAACGCCCTGGAGCCGTTCCAGAAAGGCGACGTGATCGTCGATGGCACCTCCATCGCCGACCCGAAGACCAACCTGCCGAAACTGCGCTCGCGCGTGGGCATGGTGTTCCAGCACTTCGAACTGTTCCCGCACCTGACCATCACCGAAAACCTGACCATCGCGCAGATCAAGGTGCTGGGCCGCAGCAAGGAAGAAGCCACCAAGAAAGGCCTGCAACTGCTTGAGCGGGTCGGCCTCTCGGCCCATGCCCACAAGCACCCGGGCCAACTCTCCGGCGGCCAGCAACAGCGCGTGGCGATTGCCCGGGCCCTGGCGATGGACCCGGTGGTGATGCTGTTCGACGAACCGACCTCGGCCCTTGACCCGGAAATGGTCAACGAAGTGCTCGACGTGATGGTGCAACTGGCCCACGAGGGCATGACCATGATGTGCGTGACCCACGAAATGGGCTTCGCCCGCAAAGTGGCGAACCGGGTGATCTTCATGGACCAGGGCCAGATCATCGAAGACTGCAAGAAGGAAGAGTTCTTCGGCGACATCAGCGCCCGCTCCGAACGTGCGCAGCATTTCCTTGAGAAAATCCTGCAGCACTAAACAACACCGTTCCAATCCTGTGGGAGCGAGCTTGCTCGCGATAGCAGACTGTCAGTCAACATTATTGTCGGCCGGTAAGCAGTCATCGCGAGCAAGCTCGCTCCCACAAGGATCCAGTGTTGGCTTGTAGATTTGTGTTGTGGTTGACCCAAGGCTTCTGTGATGAAATGCGACCCCACCCTCTATCGCGCCGCGCCGCCATCACTTGCCGTGAAGCCTCGTCTGATCCGCCATCTGTTCCTGCCACCGCTGGTCATTGCCCTGATGATCGGCCTGGGTTATCTCGGCTTCTGGATCAGTGAGCACTACGGCGTTCGCGGCCTCGCCGAAAACGGCGAGCGTCAGTTGGAGCTGCATGCCCGCGCGGTCGAAAGCGAGATCAGCAAGTACACCTACCTACCCAGCCTGCTGGAGCTTGAATCCAGCGTCTCGCAATTGCTCGACGACCCGACGCCCGAGCATCGCAGGACCGTCAACGAATACCTCGAAGGCCTGAACCGGCGCAGCCGCAGCCGGGCCATCTATGTCATGGACACCACCGGTCGGGTCATGGCCACCAGCAACTGGCGCGACGTCGACAGTTACCTGGGTGAAGACCTGTCCTTCCGCGCCTACTTCCAGAACGCCGTACGTGGCCAGCCGGGGCGCTTCTACGGCATCGGCAGCACCAACGGCGAACCCGGCTACTACCTGGCCCATGGCCTGGAACAACAGGGCAAGATCATCGGCGTCGCCGTGGTCAAGGTGCGCCTCGAAGCCATGGAAGAACGCTGGCAGCGCGCGCGCCTGGAAGCCTTCGTCAGCGACGAGAACGGCATCATCATTTTGTCCAGCGACCCGGCGCGACGGCTCAAGTCCGTGCGCCCCCTGAGCGACGAAACCAAGGAACGCCTGGCCCGTAGCCTGCAGTATTATTGGTTCCCGCTGAATGAACTGGTGCCCCTGGCGCGGGAACGGCTGGCCGAAGGCATGGAGAAGCTGACCTTTCCGGCCAACACCGAGCTGGCGTCCGACGAGCGCGCCATCAGCTACTTGTCACAGACCCGGCCGTTGAGCGACACGCCGTGGAATTTCACCCTGCTGACCCCACTTGAAGACCTGCGCCGCCAAGCGATCAACCAAGGCATCCTGGTGGCCGTGGCCTTTGCCCTGGTGGCGTTCCTGCTGATCGCCTGGAACGAGCGGCGCAAGGTCATCGCCACCCGCCTCGCCGCCCGCGAAGCCTTGCAGCAAGCCAACAATCAACTCGAGCGTCGGATTACCGAACGCACCACCGACCTGCGGGCCAGCAACGAACGGCTCAAGGGCCAGATCCGCGAACGACGGCAGGCCGAAGAGACCTTGCGCCGGGCCCAGGACGAACTGGTACAGGCCGGGAAACTGGCCGCCATCGGCCAGATGTCCACCAGCATCGCCCATGAACTCAACCAGCCGCTGGCGGCGCTGCGCACCTTGTCCGGCAATACCGTGCGCTTCATGGAGCGCGGCCAGCTGGATATCGCCAGCACCAACCTCAAGACCATCAACGAATTGATCGACCGCATGGGCCGGATCACCGCCAGCCTGCGCTCCTTTGCCCGACGTGGGGACGACCAGGGCCAGGCCAGCCTCGGCAAGGGCGTCGAGGCCGCGCTGCAACTGCTGGGCGCTCGCCTTGAAAGCCTGAATATCCAGGTTCATGCCAGTTTCAACGACGTCCAGGTACAAATCGACCAGACACGCCTGGAGCAGATCCTGGTGAACCTGATCGGCAACGCCCTGGACGCCATGCAGAGCCAACCCGAGCCGCAGCTGTGGCTCGAAGGCCAGGCCGGCGACGGCAAATATCGCCTGCGCGTGCGGGATAACGGCCATGGCATTGATCCGGAAGCACGCAAGCATCTGTTCGAGCCCTTCTTCACCACCAAACCCGGCGAACAGGGCCTGGGCCTGGGCCTGACGCTCTCCGCCAGCCTGGCCGCCGCCACGGGTGGATACCTGGGCGTCGAGCACCCGGTTGAGGGCGGTGGGACCACGTTTGTCCTCAGTTTACCGTTGGTAAGCCTTTTACCTGCCGAGCCGCTATGAACAACGACCTGAGTGTACTGATCGTCGAAGACGACCCCCATGTCCTGCTGGGCTGCCAGCAGGCCTTGAGCCTGGAAGACATTCCCTGCATCGGCGTGGGCAGCGCCGAAGAAGCCCTGGAGCGCGTCGACGATAACTTCGCCGGCATCGTCATCAGCGACATTCGCCTGCCGGGCATCGATGGCCTGGAGCTGCTGACCCGCCTCAAGGCGCGGGACCGCAGCCTGCCGGTGGTGTTGATCACCGGGCATGGCGACATCTCCATGGCCGTCGGCGCCATGCAAAAAGGCGCGTATGACTTCATGGAGAAACCCTTCTCCCCCGAACGCCTGGTAGACGTCGCCCGCCGCGCCCTGGAACAGCGCAGCCTGGCCCGTGAGGTTTTCTCGCTGCGTCGGCAACTGGCCGAACGCGATTCCCTGGAAGGCCGGATCATTGGCCGCTCACCGGCCATGCAGCACCTGCGCGCGCTGATCGCCAACGTCGCCGACACCTCGGCCAACGTGCTGATCGAAGGCGAAACCGGCACCGGCAAGGAATTGGTCGCCCGCTGCCTGCATGACTTCAGTCGACGCCACGACAAGCAATTCGTCGCGCTGAACTGCGGCGGCCTGCCGGAGAACCTGTTCGAAAGCGAGATTTTCGGCCACGAGGCCAATGCCTTTACCGGCGCCGGCAAACGCCGGATCGGCAAGATCGAACACGCCGATGGCGGCACGCTGTTCCTCGATGAAGTGGAAAGCATGCCCCTGCCCTTGCAGATCAAGTTGCTGCGCGTGTTGCAGGAACGCACCCTCGAACGCCTGGGCTCGAACCAGAGCGTGGCCGTGGACTGCCGGGTCATCGCCGCCACCAAATACGACCTGGACGAAATGGGCCGGGCCGGGCAGTTCCGCAGCGACTTGTATTACCGCCTCAACGTGGTGACCCTGGAACTGCCGCCGCTGCGCGAACGCCGCGAAGACATCCTGCAGCTGTTCGAGCACTTCCTCCAGCAATCGTCCCTGCGCTTCGACCGCACGGTGCCGGAGCTGGACAACCAGACCCTGTCGAACCTGATGAGCCACGACTGGCCGGGCAACGTGCGCGAACTGCGCAACGTCGCCGAGCGCTATGCCCTGGGCCTGCCGGCTTTCAAGCGGTCTGGCGCCAGCAGCGGCAGCCAGGGCCTGACCTTCGCCGAAGCAGTGGAGGCCTTCGAACGCAACCTGCTGGTGGATGCCCTGCAACGTAGCGGTGGCAACCTGACCCAGGCCAGCCTGGAGCTGGGGATGGCCAAGACCACGCTGTTCGACAAAGTCAAAAAATATGGCCTGAGCCATTAATCGTTGCTGGAAGTGGCGAGGTTGATAGCGACGACGGTGCTGGTCAGCGCTTGGGCGAGGGCCCCCGGCCAAGCCCGGAAAAGTGTGGGAGCGGGCTTGCTCGCGAAAGCGCCGGATCAGCTTGCATCGATGCAGGATAAGACGGCCCCTTCGCGAGCAAGTCCGCTCCCCCAGGGGCTCGCGAGGTGCCGGATCAATACCCGACGGTGAACCGCGTGCGGGAAAACTGTGGCGTCTCCACTTCATCGATCATCGCGATGGCGTAATCGGCAAAGCTGATCCAGCTGCGTCCAGCGTCATCGAACAGCAGGTGATTCTTGCCAAGACGGAACTGGCCGGTGCGCTCGGTTTCGACGAACTCCGCCGAGGGCGAGAGGAAAGTCCAGTCCAGGTCCTGTTCCTTGCGCAGCACATCCAGGAACAATGCACCGGCGCTGGCTTCGGCGAGGTATTCCTCTGGAAAGCCCTCGCTGTCGATCACACGGGTGCTGTCTGGGAGCAGCAACGAACCGGCTCCGCCCACCACCAGCAAGCGCTTGACCCCAGCGGCTTTCACCGGCGCGATGACCTTGTCGGCCGGCACGGTGGCAAAGTGAGCGGCACTGATCACCACGTCATGCCCGGTGATGGCGGCGGTCAACGCCTCGCTGTCCAATACATCCAGTTGCTTGCTGACCACCCCGGCCCTTTCGCCGATTTTTGCCGTATTGCGGGCAATGGCCGTCACGCTGTGTCCACGACGCAGGGCCTCCTCCAACAATTGGCTGCCGGCCCGGCCAGTGGCGCCGATGATTGCGATCTTGCTCATGATGTTCTCCAGTGATTACACATAAATGCTATCGAAGGTGTGCTCGAAACGGACACGACAAATCTTTGTGGCGTTACATCGTTGTGGCGAGGGAGCTTGCTCCCGCTCGGCTGCGAAGCAGTCGCAAAACGGCTCATGCGGTGTGTCAGGTACACTCCATTTAATGACATTGGGGCCGCTGCGCAGCCCAGCGGGAGCAAGCTCCCTCGCCACAAAAGCTCATCCGCCATAACATCAGGGATTCACCACTTCATCTCCCCCTTGGCCACCTTGGCACTGAGTTCCAGGGAGCTGTCTTCGCCCAGGTTCGGGTAGCGCTTTTTCATGGCGGCAATCAGCGCGGTGGAATCCTTGGCCCGGGCGGTTTCCTCGTCGAAGGCCTTGATGTAATCGGCGGTGAATTTCACCGGGGCCAGGGACCGGGCGCTTTCACCCAGGTAATGGCCCGGAATCACGGTCTTCGGTTGCAGCTTTTCAATGCCCGCCAGCGTCCCCAGCCAATCCTTGTGGGACTGCGGCGTCTGGGTATCGGCCATCCAGACGTGAATGTTCTCGGCCACCACCACACCGCCGACCACCGCCTTGATCGACGGAATCCACACGAAACTGCGGTCCGGCTGCGGGCCATCAAGACCGACGACCTGCAAGCGCTGGCCTTCCAGGGTCAGGCTGTCGCCCTTGAGGACCTGGGGCACGATGGTTTTGGCCGGTGCGTCGGCCTTCAGGATCGGCCCCCAATATTTCAGCTTGCCGTCCATGGTGTGCTTGATGTGCTCGACCGTCGGCGCGGACGCCAGGACCTTGGCCCCGGGGAACGCGGCTGTCAGGGTTTCCAGACCAAAATAGTAGTCGGGATCGCCGTGGCTGATGTAAATCGTGGTCAGTTGTTTGCCGCTGGCGCGGATTTTTTCCACGAGCTGTTCGGCCTGGGCCTTGCCGAACTGGGCGTCCACCAGGATCGCCTCCTTCTCGCCGCTGACCAATACCGAGGTCACCGGAAAAATGGCCGCCGCGCCCGGATTGTAGACATCCAGCGTCAGGTCGGCGGCCCAGGTGTGGGCGGCAAAAGCCATCGATGCGGTCGCCAGCAACAGGCGCTTGAGTGGGGTGAATACGGTCATGGTGTGCTCCGTTGTCCAAAAGCCCGAAAAGGGAATGAAACGGAGCTTAATGACCTGGTTCATTTCAAAAAATGCGATGATCCAACATAGTTTGTTTCTGAAATCGGGCAAATCATGGATCGTCTACAAGCAATGCGGGTGTTCGTCACAGTGGTGGACCTGGGCAGCCAGTCGGCGACGGCTGAGCACCTGGACCTGTCGCGGCCAGTGGTGTCGCGGTATCTGGCGGAGCTGGAAGACTGGGTCGGCGCCCGGTTGATGCACCGAACCACGCGCAAACTTAGCCTGACGGCCGCAGGCTCCGAGATCCTGCCGCGCTGCCGGCAGATGCTGGAACTGTCCGGCGACATGCAAGCGGCGGTCAGCACGCCGGACGACGCGCCACGGGGCCTGCTGCGCATCAGTGCCAGCACCTCGTTCGGCCAGGCCCAGCTGGCAAGCGCCATGGCCGACTACGTCAAGCGATACCCTGGGGTGAGTGTCGACCTGCAAATGCTCGATCGCACCGTGAACCTGGTGGACGAGCGCATCGACCTGGCGATCCGCATGAGCAATGACCTGGACCCGAACCTGATCGCCCGGCGCCTCACGGTCTGCCGCTCGGTGATCTGCGCCTCGCCCGGTTACCTGCGCGAACACCCGACACCGCAGCGGGTCGAGGACTTGAGCCAGCACAACTGCCTGACCCACTCCTACGTCGGCAAAAGCCTGTGGCACTTCGAGCAGGACGGCGAGCAGATTTCGGTGCCGGTGCAGGGCACTATCAGCGCCAACGAAGCCAGCACGCTGCTGCGGGCCACCATGGCCGGCGCCGGGGTAGCGATGCTGCCCAGCTATCAGGCCGGCGCCCACATCAAGAACGGCGAACTGATCCGCCTGCTGGCCCACGCCGAGCCCCGCCAGATGAACATGTACGCGGTATACGCCTCACGCAAGCACATGCCTTCGGCGCTGCGCAGCATGCTGGATTTCCTGGTGCTGCGATTTCCCGAGGTCCCGGAGTGGGATGTGGGGTTGTAGCCAGTATTGGCCTCACCGAGCCCCCTTGTGGGAGCGGGCTTGCTCGCGAAGACGTAGTGTCAGCAAAGCAGATGTCGATTGATACACCGCTTTCGCGAGCAAGCCCGCTCCCACAGGGAGTTCGGTGTGTTTCTCAAGAGTTGCACCAGGATTTCACCAATAGCCCGCCCCAAGGCATACTTGCCACCCTTCGCACTCCAGAACCCAAAACCGCCCCATGCGTATCCACGTCAGCTTCATCGACCGCGTCGGCATCACCCAGGAAGTCCTGGCGTTGCTCGGTGGACGCAATCTCAATCTGGATGCGGTGGAGATGGTGCCCCCCAACGTTTACATCGACGCGCCGACCCTCAGCCCGCAAGTGCTGGATGAGTTGCGCGAAGCGCTGTTCAGCGTGCGCGGCGTGCAGGCGGTGACCGTGGTGGACATCCTGCCGGGCCAGCGTCGGCACTTGCAACTCGACGCGCTGCTGGCGGCCATGACCGACCCGGTGCTGGCCCTGGACAGCGCCGGCAAGGTGTTGCTGGCCAACCCGGCGCTGATCGCCCTGTACGGTCGTGAACCGGCCGGGGAAAGCGTCGCCGAGCTGTTCGGTGACGAAGCGCTGTTGGGCGCGCTGCTGGAAAATGGTTTCCGCCTGCCGCTGCGGGAAATCACCCTCAACGGCCAGACCTTGCTGCTGGACGCGACGCCCATCACCGACGCCGGCGCCCTGCTGACGCTCTACCAGCCGAACCGCATCGGCGAACGCCTGTCGGCCCTGCACCACGACCACGCCGAAGGCTTCGACGCACTGCTGGGCGAATCCCCGGCGATCCGCACCCTCAAGGCCCGGGCCCAGCGGGTCGCGACCCTGGATGCACCGCTGCTGATCCAGGGCGAAACCGGCACCGGCAAGGAACTGGTGGCCCGGGCCTGCCACGCCATCAGCGCCCGCTACAGTGCGCCGTTCCTGGCCCTGAACTGCGCCGCCTTGCCGGAGAACCTGGCTGAAAGCGAACTGTTCGGCTATGCCCCTGGCGCCTTCACTGGCGCGCAACGGGGTGGCAAGCCCGGGCTCATGGAACTGGCGAACCAGGGCACGGTGTTTCTCGATGAAATCGGCGAGATGTCGCCGTATCTGCAAGCCAAGCTGCTGCGCTTCCTGAACGATGGCAGCTTTCGCCGGGTCGGCGGCGACCGGGAAATCAAGGTCAACGTGCGGATCCTCAGCGCCACCCACCGCAACCTGGAGAAAATGGTCAGCGAAGGCTCGTTCCGCGAAGATCTGTTCTATCGCCTGAACGTGCTCAACGTCGAGGTCCCGCCCCTGCGCGAGCGCGGCCAGGACATCCTGCTGCTGGCGCGCTACTTCATGCAGCAGGCCTGTGCACAGATCCAACGCCCGGTCTGCCGCCTCGCCCCCGGTACTTATCCGGCACTGCTGGGGAATCGCTGGCCGGGCAACGTGCGGCAATTGCAAAACGTGATCTTCCGCGCCGCCGCCATCTGTGAAAGCAGCCTGGTGGACATCGGCGACCTGGACATCGCCGGCACCTCCGTCGCGCGTCAAGGCGATGTGGACGTCGAAAGCCTGGAACAGGCCGTGGAAACCTTCGAGAAGCACCTGCTCGAAAGCCTCTACGTCAATTACCCCTCCACCCGCCAGCTCGCCAGCCGCCTGCAAACCTCCCACACCGCGATTGCCCATCGGTTGCGCAAGTATGGGATTTCCAACAAACCATAGCCTTACTCGGTCCCCTGTGGGAGCGGGCTTGCCCGCGAAAGCAGTGTGTCAGTCAACACCCAATTAGCTGACACACCGTCTTCGCGAGCAAGTCCGCTCCCACAGGGGGTTCTGTGCCGTGGTCGAAATCGCCTCAAAAACGACCTCCATCTGTACTGAAAGCGCTACAGCGGAACGATATCGATACACTTACCGCTAGCCGGCACTGTACAAGGCTTTGATCCCACAACGATTTTTTCCAGGCTTACGACTGTAGCGATTTCGCTACAGTCGAATTGAATCGAGCCTCGAAAAAATCTATCAAGTCATTGATTTATAAACACTTACAAACATTGGCCGTATTCTTGCTATGGGTATAGCCATTCGGCCGAGCCAAGCCTCGCGCCTTTCTTCGCGTCCACCAGACGAATCTGGCCCCAGGAGTTTCCATGAGCGAGTTGCGTTTCACTGAAGATCACGAATGGCTGCGCACCGAAGCCGACGGCACCGTTACAGTCGGCATCACCGCGTTTGCCCAGAATGCCTTGGGCGATGTGGTCTACGTTCAGTTACCGGAACTGCAAAGCTACGACAAGGGCGCCGAAGCCTCCACCGTGGAATCAGTGAAAGCCGCCAGCGGTGTCTACATGCCACTGGACGGTGAAGTGCTCGAAACCAACCCGGCCCTGGAAAGCAATCCGGAACTGGTGAACGAAGATCCGCTGGGCGAAGGCTGGTTCTTCCGCTTTAAACCGACCGATGCCGACGCAGTGGCTAAGCTGTTGGATCAGGATGCGTACGACCGTCTGATCAAAGCCAACGCCGAAGCCTGAGGAGCGCCACATGACCGTTAATCTCGGCACCGCCAACGAATTCATCGCCCGCCACATCGGCCCGCGTTCCAGCGACGAGCAAGCCATGCTCGAGCGCCTGGGTTACGACTCCCTGGAAGCGTTGAGCGCCAGTGTCATCCCCGAAAGCATCAAGGGCACCAGCGTGCTGGACATGGGCGACGGCCAGAGCGAAGCCGATGCACTGGCCTCGATCAAGGCGATCGCCGCCAAGAACCAGCTGTTCAAGACCTACATCGGCCAGGGCTACTACAACTGCCACACGCCGGCACCGATCCTGCGCAACCTGCTGGAAAACCCGGCCTGGTACACCGCCTACACGCCGTACCAGCCAGAGATCTCCCAGGGCCGTCTTGAAGCGCTGCTGAACTTCCAGACCCTGATCAGCGACCTCACCGGCCTGCCGATCGCCAACGCCTCCCTGCTGGACGAAGCCACCGCCGCCGCCGAAGCCATGACCTTCTGCAAGCGCCTGAGCAAGAACAAGGGCAGCAATGCCTTCTTCGCCTCTGTGCACAGCCACCCGCAAACCCTCGACGTGCTGCGCACCCGTGCCGAGCCCCTGGGCATCGACGTGGTGGTCGGCGATGAGCGCGAACTGAGCGATGTCAGCCGCTTCTTCGGCGCGCTGCTGCAATACCCGGCCAGCAACGGTGACCTGTTCGACTACCGCGAACTGACCGAACGCTTCCACGCCGCCAACGCCCTGGTGGCGGTCGCAGCCGATCTGCTGGCCCTGACCCTGCTGACCCCGCCGGGTGAATTCGGCGCTGACGTGGCCATCGGCAGCGCCCAGCGCTTTGGCGTGCCGCTGGGTTTCGGCGGCCCGCACGCGGCGTACTTCTCCACCAAGGACGCCTTCAAGCGCGACATGCCCGGCCGTCTGGTGGGGGTTTCCGTGGACCGTTTCGGCAAGCCGGCCCTGCGCCTGGCGATGCAGACCCGCGAGCAGCACATCCGCCGCGAGAAAGCCACGAGCAACATCTGCACCGCCCAAGTGCTGCTGGCCAACATCGCCAGCATGTACGCCGTGTATCACGGCCCCAAGGGCCTGACGCAAATCGCCAACCGCATCCATCACTTGACCGCAATCCTGGCCAAGGGCTTGGGCGCGCTGGGCCTGAGCGTGGAGCAAGAGAGCTTCTTCGACACCGTGACCCTGCACACCGGCGCGCAGACCGCCGCCCTGCACGACAAGGCTCGCACCCTGCGCATCAACCTGCGCGTGGTGGATGCGCAACGCCTGGGCCTGTCCCTGGACGAGACCACCAGTCAGGCAGACGTCGAGGCCCTGTGGAGCCTGTTGGCCGACGGCAAGGCCCTGCCGGACTTCGCAGCGTTGGCCGCCACCGTGCAAAGCCGCATCCCGGCCGAACTGGTGCGCCAATCGGCGATCCTCAGCCACCCGGTGTTCAACCGCTACCATTCCGAAACCGAGCTGATGCGCTACCTGCGCAAGCTCGCCGACAAGGACCTGGCCCTGGATCGCACCATGATCCCGCTGGGTTCCTGCACCATGAAACTCAACGCCGCCAGCGAAATGATCCCGGTGACCTGGGCCGAATTCGGCGCCCTGCACCCGTTCGCCCCGGCCGAGCAAAGCGCCGGCTACCAGCAACTGACCGACGAGCTGGAAGCCATGCTCTGCGCCGCAACCGGCTATGACGCGGTGTCGCTGCAACCCAACGCCGGTTCCCAGGGTGAATACGCTGGCCTGCTGGCGATCCGCGCTTATCACCAGAGCCGTGGCGAAGAACGTCGCGACATCTGCCTGATCCCGTCGTCGGCCCACGGCACCAACCCAGCCACCGCGAACATGGCCGGTATGCGCGTGGTCGTGACCGCCTGCGACGCCCGCGGCAACGTCGACATCGAAGACCTGCGGGCCAAGGCCATCGAGCACCGCGAACACCTCGCCGCGCTGATGATCACCTACCCGTCCACCCACGGCGTGTTCGAAGAAGGCATCCGCGAAATCTGCGGCATCATTCATGACAACGGCGGCCAGGTGTACATCGACGGCGCCAACATGAACGCCATGGTCGGCCTCTGCGCGCCAGGCAAGTTCGGCGGCGACGTGTCGCACTTGAACCTGCACAAGACCTTCTGCATTCCCCACGGCGGTGGCGGCCCAGGCGTCGGCCCGATTGGCGTCAAGTCCCACCTGGCACCGTTCCTGCCGGGCCATGCCAACATGGCACGCAAGGAAGGCGCTGTCTGTGCGGCGCCGTTCGGCAGCGCGAGCATCCTGCCGATCACCTGGATGTACATCCGCATGATGGGTGGCGCCGGTCTCAAGCGTGCCTCGCAACTGGCGATCCTCAATGCCAACTACATCGCCCGGCGCCTGGAAGAGCATTACCCCGTGCTCTACTCCGGCAGCAACGGCCTGGTGGCCCACGAATGCATCCTCGACCTGCGCCCGCTCAAGGACAGCAGCGGCATCAGCGTCGATGACGTGGCCAAGCGCCTGATCGACTTCGGCTTCCACGCGCCGACCATGTCGTTCCCGGTGGCCGGCACGTTGATGATCGAGCCGACCGAAAGCGAATCCAAGGAAGAACTGGACCGCTTCTGCGACGCCATGATCTGCATCCGCGAAGAAATCCGCGCGGTGGAAAACGGCAGCCTGGACAAAGACGACAATCCGCTGAAAAACGCCCCGCACACCGCAGCGGAACTCGTCGGCGAGTGGACCCACCCCTACAGCCGCGAACAGGCGGTGTATCCGGTGGCGTCGTTGATCGAAGGCAAATACTGGCCGCCGGTCGGTCGGGTCGACAACGTCTTCGGCGACCGCAACCTGGTCTGCGCCTGCCCGTCGATCGAAAGCTACGCTTGACCTGTGGGGGGAGAAGTAACTTCTCCCCCCACAATCGCCGCATTTCCCCTTGTGGGAGCGGGCTTGCTCGCGAAGGCGTAGTGTCAGCCAATCAAATGTTGACTGACACTACGCCTTCGCGAGCAAGCCCGCTCCCACAGGAGATCTACACCAATCTCTTCAACCGTCGATCCTCATAAAAAGAAACCGGAGAAACACCATGTCGTTAAGCGTGTTCGACCTGTTCAAGATCGGCATCGGCCCTTCCAGTTCCCATACGGTCGGCCCGATGCGTGCCGCTGCCCGTTTCGCCGAAGGGCTGCGTCGTGATGACCTGCTTGAAACCACCACCAGCGTCAAGGTCGAGCTCTACGGCTCGCTTGGCGCCACCGGCAAGGGCCATGGCAGTGACAAGGCCGTGCTGTTGGGCCTGGAAGGTGAACACCCCGATACCGTTGACACCGAAACGGTCGATACCCGCCTGCAGCAGATCCGCAGCAACGGTCGCCTGAACCTGCTCGGCCAACACTCCATCGAATTCAACGAAAAACTGCACCTGGCAATGATCCGCAAACCGCTGGCCTTTCACCCCAACGGCATGATCTTCCGCGCCTTCGATGCCGCGGGCCTGCAAGTGCGCAGCCGCGAGTACTACTCGGTGGGTGGTGGTTTTGTGGTTGACGAAGACGCCGCCGGCGCTGACCGTATCGTCGAAGATGCCACGCCCCTGACCTTCCCGTTCAAAAGCGCCAAGGACTTGCTGGGCCATTGCACCACCTACGGCTTGTCCATCAGCCAGGTGATGCTGACCAACGAAAGCGCCTGGCGCCCCGAAGCCGAAACCCGCGCCGGCCTGCTGAAGATCTGGCAGGTGATGCAAGATTGCGTGGCGGCCGGGTGCCGTAACGAAGGGATTCTGCCGGGTGGACTGAAGGTCAAGCGCCGGGCCGCGGCGTTGCACCGCCAATTGTGCAAGAACCCCGAAGCCGCCCTGCGCGATCCGCTGTCGGTGCTGGACTGGGTCAACCTGTACGCCTTGGCCGTCAACGAAGAGAACGCCTACGGCGGACGCGTCGTCACCGCTCCAACGAACGGGGCGGCGGGGATCGTCCCGGCCGTGCTGCATTACTACATGCGCTTCATCCCCGGGGCCAACGAGGATGGTGTGGTGCGGTTCCTGCTGACCGCCGCCGCCATCGGCATCCTGTACAAGGAAAACGCCTCCATCTCCGGCGCCGAAGTCGGCTGCCAGGGTGAAGTCGGCGTAGCCTGTTCCATGGCCGCCGGCGCCCTGTGCGAAGTGCTCGGCGGTACGGTGCAACAGGTGGAAAACGCCGCCGAGATCGGCATGGAACACAACCTCGGCCTGACCTGCGACCCCATCGGCGGCCTGGTCCAAGTGCCATGCATCGAACGCAATGCCATGGGTTCGGTGAAAGCTATCAACGCGGTGCGCATGGCCATGCGCGGCGACGGGCATCATTTCGTCTCCCTCGACAAAGTCATCCGCACCATGCGCCAGACCGGCGCCGACATGAAAAGCAAATACAAGGAGACCGCCCGCGGCGGTCTGGCGGTCAACATCATCGAATGCTGACGCGCTTGCCTCACTTCTACATTTTTTCCAGGAGCTGATATGTCCACCGAACAACTGCTGAAGACCCCGCTGCACGCGCTGCACCTCGAACTTGGCGCGCGCATGGTGCCGTTCGCCGGCTATGACATGCCGGTGCAATACCCATTGGGCGTGATGAAAGAACACCAGCACACCCGCGATCAAGCCGGGCTGTTCGACGTTTCCCACATGGGCCAGATCCGCCTGAGCGGCGCAGGCGCCGCCCAGGCCCTGGAAACCCTGGTGCCGGTGGACATCATCGACCTGCCGGTGGGCATGCAGCGCTACGCCATGTTCACCAACGACAACGGCGGCATCCTCGACGACCTGATGGTCGCCAACCTGGGCAACGACGAGCTGTTCCTGGTGGTCAACGCAGCGTGCAAGGACCAGGACCTGGCCCACCTGCGAGCGCACATTGGCGACCAGTGCAGTATCGAGCCGCTGTTCGAGGCCCGCGCCCTGCTCGCCCTGCAAGGCCCCGCCGCCGTCACCGTGCTCGCGCGCCTGGCGCCCGCGGTGGCAACGATGACCTTCATGCAGTTCCAGCGCGTCACGCTGCTGGGCGTGGACTGTTTTGTCAGCCGCTCCGGCTACACCGGCGAAGACGGTTTCGAAATCTCGGTACCCGCCGCCGACGCGGAAAAACTGGCCCGCGCGCTGCTGGCCGAACCGGAAGTCGCCGCCATCGGCCTCGGCGCCCGTGACTCCCTGCGCCTGGAAGCCGGCCTGTGCCTCTACGGCCATGACATGAACACCGAGACGACGCCAATCGAAGCCAGCCTGCTGTGGGCCATTTCCAAAGCACGCCGTGCCGACGGCGCCCGCGCGGGTGGTTTCCCTGGGGCTGAAACCGTGTTCGCCCAGCAACAGGGCGGCGTGAAGCGTAAACGCGTGGGTTTGCTGCCCCAGGAACGCACACCGGTGCGCGAAGGCGCGGAGATCGTCAACGAAGCGGGCGACATTATTGGGGCGGTGTGCAGCGGCGGTTTCGGCCCGACCCTGGGCGGGCCGTTGGCGATGGGTTATCTGGACAGTGCCTATGTCGCACTGGATACGCCAGTCTGGGCCATTGTTCGTGGGAAAAAGGTGCCTTTACTTGTAAGCAAATTGCCATTCGTCCCGCAACGCTACTACCGCGGCTGATTGACTGTTTCTATAAGTAACGCAGTTGCGTTATACGTGCACTAATGTGTAACGCAACCGCCATAAAAGGGTGCATCTTTCTGCCATTGAACTGCCTTTATAACGATCGCCAAGAATTGAACTAGCCTATCGAATAAGCCCAGGCCAGCGCAGCGTGTAATTGCCGGCAAGCTGAGTAAATACGGGCTCTTCAGGGGGGTTGTTTTTTCGCTCATAGTTGGCGTAGAGTTTGGTCACTGTGTTTGCATGGGTCGCTTGGAATCGTGACCTGGGCAGTAGCTTATGAAGTTCGCTACATCCCGTTCGACGTCTCTTACTTTCCTGCAACCCAGCCCCAGTACTCTTTCATGCGAAAGAGGCTGTCATCAATTTTAGCGTCAAAGGAAATAAGAAAATGTCTCAACGTCAGAGCGGTACCGTCAAGTGGTTCAATGACGAAAAGGGTTTTGGTTTTATCACGCCAGAAAGCGGTCCGGATCTGTTCGTGCATTTCCGCGCCATCCAGGGCAACGGCTTCAAGAGCCTGAAAGAAGGCCAGAAAGTCACTTTCGTTGCTGTGCAGGGCCAGAAAGGCATGCAGGCTGACGAGGTTCAAGCCGAAGGCTAAGGCTTTCGCGAACTAAAAAGCCCCTGATTGATATCAGGGGCTTTTTTATGGGCGTAAATCCGTAAAATGGCTTCTTTTTTCGTCCGAGGCCGTCATGCCGAAACACCTGCTCACCCCCCAGGGCGACTTTCCCCCCGTCGGCCTGGGCCGTCGCCTGGCCGCGATGTTCTATGACTTTTTGCTGTGCACGGCACTGCTGATCGTCACCAGTGGCGCCTACAAGATGATCCAGATGGCGATCATCGGCGAAGAAAAAATGCGCGCACTCACCGAAGCCGGCGCGCTGGACGGCGACCCGTTGCTGTCCACCGTGCTGCTGTTCGTACTGTTCGGCTTCTTCGCCAAGTTCTGGACCCACAACGGCCAGACCCTCGGCATGCAGGTGTGGTGCATCCGCGTACAAAACGCCGATGGCACGGCCATCAGCCTGTGGCAGGCGCTGTTGCGGTTCGTGGTGTCGATTGCGTCATTGCTGCTGGTGGGACTGGGCTTTATCTGGGCGCTGTTCGACAAGCGCAAGCGCAGCTGGCATGACATCTACTCGGATACGCAGTTGGTGCGGATTCCCAAGAAGACCAAGTAAAGCCACCTGATCAGAAAAGTTGAAATATATTTGTGGCGAGGGGATTTATCCCCGCTGGGTCGCGAAGCGGCCCTAAAACCTGACACCGTGCAATGTCAGGAAAAACAGAGGGGGCTGCTTCGCAGCCCAACGGGGATAAATCCCCTCGCCACAAAAAAGCCTCGCAAGTCTCAAAATCTTCTTCAGTCTCAAGCATTCCCCGCCAACTTCATCCGCGCCGCCTGGGTGAAGTCCAGCATGCGCTTGAGCGGACGAATTGCCTGGGGGATCAGCGCCGGGTCGACGAAGATCTCGTTGGTGCCTTCCTGCAGGCTCTTGAGCGTACGCTCCAGGGTGTTCATCGCCATCCATGGGCAGTGTGCGCAACTGCGGCACGCCGCGCCGTTACCGGCGGTAGGGGCTTCGATGAAGACTTTGTCCGGGCACAGCTGCTGCATCTTGTAGAAAATGCCGCGGTCGGTGGCGACGATCAACGTCTTGTTCGGCAGGCTTTGGGCCGCGGCGATCAACTGGCTGGTAGAGCCCACGGCGTCCGCCAGTTCGATGACCGAGGTCGGCGACTCCGGATGCACCAGGATCGCGGCATCCGGGTACAGCGCCTTCATGTCCTCCAACTGCTTGGACTTGAACTCTTCATGGACAATACAGGCACCGTCCCAAAGCAGCATGTCGGCGCCGGTCTTACGCTGGATATAAGTCCCCAGGTGCTTGTCCGGGCCCCAGATGATGGTCTCGCCGTTGTCCATCAGGCTCTCGACGATCTCCAGCGCACAGCTGGACGTCACCACCCAGTCGGCCCGGGCCTTGACCGCCGCCGAGGTGTTGGCATACACCACCACGGTGCGTTCCGGATGCTGGTCGCAGAACGCCGAGAACTCATCCACCGGGCACCCCAGGTCCAAGGAACAGGTGGCTTCCAGGGTCGGCATCAGCACGCGTTTTTCGGGGTTGAGGATCTTGGCGGTCTCGCCCATGAACTTGACCCCGGCCACCACCACGGTCTTGGCCGGATGGGCATTGCCGAAGCGGGCCATTTCCAGGGAGTCGGATACACAGCCGCCGGTCTCTTCGGCCAGGGCCTGGATGACCGGGTCGCAATAGAAGTGCGCGACCAGCACCGCGTCCTGAGCCTTGAGCTCGGCGGCGATGGCGGCGCGGTACCAGGCTTCCTGCTCGGCGGTCAGCGGCTTGGGCTGCTTGGCGTCGAGGTGGGCCTGGACCAGAAGGCGTTCGGAAATTTGCGTCATGTTCGCAAGACCTGCAAGCGCGTTTAGCGCGAAAGTCGAGTATACACCCGGCTCCGGACCACTCGGGTACCGCCGGGAAAGTGGGGTATCAATCAGGCACGGGACTGCGTGAAGCCGGCAAGGCTACAGAATATCCCACCGTTGCAAAAGATCATTCTGACCTGTGCCCTGCCCCAGCACCGAACACGGTCCACCGTGGCGAGGGAGCTTGCTCCCGCTGGGTTGCGAAGCAGCCCCCAAAAGGCTGGGTACAACGCACCTTGCACAGCAAAATCATGGATTTTGGGGCCGCTACGCGCCCCAGCGGGAGCAAGCTCCCTCGCCACAAAAGCGTGTTCACGCCAATGGATAAGCGCCTGCCTCAAGCTGACTGAAATGTAATCACCCGCCGCGTCGGCTTATGTCATCTTCTTTTCAAACCTGCACCGGGCAATGCCCCTGTGCGCGCTGCGGATCGACTGACGGACTTCCATCGCATGCAATCAAAAACTTCCCGGCGAACCTTCGTCAAAGGCCTGAGCGCCGCCAGTATCCTGGGCGGGCTGGGGTTGTGGCGCCCGCCCGTCTGGGCGGTCACCAGCCCTGGCCAGCCCAACGTACTGACGGGCACCGAGTTCGACCTGTTCATCGGCGAAAGCCCGGTCAATTTTACCGGCCATCCGCGCACGGCCCAGACCATCAACGGTGGCATTCCCGGCCCGCTGCTGCGCTGGCGTGAAGGCGACACCGTGACCCTGCGGGTGCGCAATCGCTTGAAAGACAGCACGTCCATCCACTGGCACGGAATCTTGTTGCCGGCCAACATGGACGGCGTCCCGGGGCTGAGCTTCAAAGGCATCGAGCCCGATGGCATGTACGTCTACCAATTCAAGGTTCGACAGAACGGCACCTACTGGTATCACAGCCACTCAGGCTTCCAGGAGCAGTCCGGGGTCTACGGCCCGTTGGTGATCGACGCCAAGGAACCCGAGCCCTTCCACTACGAGCGGGACTACGTGGTGATGCTCACCGACTGGACCGACGAAGACCCCGGCGACATCCTGCGCAAGCTCAAGAAACAGTCGGATTACTACAACTACAACAAGCGCACCGTTGGCGACTTTATCGACGACGTGAGCAAGAACGGTTGGGCCGCCACCGTGGCGGATCGCAAGATGTGGGCCGAGATGAAGATGAACCCCACGGACCTGGCCGACGTCAGCGGCGCCACCTACACCTACCTGATGAACGGCCAGGCCCCCGACATGAACTGGACCGGCCTGTTCAAACCCGGTGAGCGCCTGCGCCTGCGCTTGATCAACGGTTCGTCCATGACCTACTTCGATGTGCGCATTCCCGGTTTGAAGATGACCGTCGTCGCCTCCGACGGCCAATACGTCAACCCCGTAAGCGTCGATGAGTTGCGCGTCGCCGTGGCCGAAACCTACGACGTCATCATCGAGCCCACCGCAGAAGCCTACACCGTGTTTGCCCAGTCAATGGACCGCACCGGATACGCCCGCGGCACCCTCGCGGCACGGGCCGGCCTGTCGGCACCGGTGCCACCACTGGATCCACGGCCGCTGGTGACCATGGACGACATGGGCATGGGCGGCATGGACCATGGGACGATGCAGGGTATGTCGGGTATGGATGACGACCCGGTGCCAGGCATGGACCACAGCCAGATGCAAGGCATGAGCGATATGGCCGGTATGGATCACAGCACCATGCAAGGCATGGGCGCCATGCAATCCCATCCAGACACCGAGAACGACAACCCCCTGGTGGACATGCAGGCCATGAGCGTCAAGCCCAAGCTCGACGACCCGGGCATGGGCCTGCGCAACAACGGGCGCAGGGTGCTGACCTACGCCGACCTGCGCAGTACCTTCCCCGACCCCGACGGCCGCGAACCGGGCCGTACTATCGAGCTACACCTGACCGGGCACATGGAGAAATTCGCCTGGTCGTTCAACGGCGTAAAGTTCTCCGACGCCGCGCCGCTGCTGCTCAAATACGGCGAGCGGCTGCGCATCGTGCTGATCAACGACACCATGATGACCCACCCCATTCACCTGCACGGCATGTGGAGCGACCTGGAGGACGAAAACGGCCAGTTCATGGTGCGCAAACACACCATCGACGTCCCGCCCGGCGCCCGGCGCAGTTACCGGGTCACCGCCGATGCCCTCGGGCGCTGGGCGTATCACTGTCACCTACTGTTTCATATGGAGATGGGAATGTTCCGTGAAGTTCGGGTGCAGGAATGAGGAGTCGGACCATGACCACTGTTTTTCAATACCCCATGGCCGTCATTGCCAGCCTTACCCTCGGCGCCACGGCCTCGGCCTGGGCGGCGGGCAACGACATGCAAGGCATGGATCACAGCCAGATGCCGGGCATGGACCACGGCCAGATGCAAGGCATGGACTCGATGCAGGGCATGGAACCCATGCAATCGGCGCCGACCACCAGCCGCACGCCGATCCCCGAGCTGACCGCCGCCGACCGTGCCGCCGTCTACGATGAGCATGGCGGACACGCAGTGCATGACAGCGCCCTTAACTCGTTCTGGCTGATTGACCAACTGGAGTGGCAAGACGCCGACGCCGGCAGCGCCCTGAGCTGGGACGCCTCGGGTTGGATCGGCGGCGATATCGACCGTTTGTGGTTGCGCTCCGAAGGTGAACGCCTCAACGGCAAGACCGAGGAAGCCGAACTTCAGGCCCTATGGGGTCATGCCATCAGCCCTTGGTGGGACGTCGTGGCCGGCGTGCGCCAGGACTTCAAGCCAGGCGATTCGCAAACCTGGGCCGCTTTCGGGTTGCAAGGCATGGCGCTGTACAACTTCGAAGCCGAGGCCACGGCGTTCATCGGTGAAGGCGGCCAAAGCGCGGTGCGCCTGGAAGGCGACTACGACATCCTGCTGACTAACCGGTTGATCCTGCAGCCCACCGCCGAAGCCAATTTCCATGGCAAGAACGATCCCGCCCGCGGCGTCGGCTCAGGGCTTTCGGACACGGAAGTCGGCCTGCGGCTGCGCTATGAAATCCGCCGCGAATTCGCCCCATACATCGGCGTCACCTGGAACCGGGCCTATGGCAACACCGCCGACTACGCCCGTGACGAAGGTGATGATCGCAGCGAAGCACGCCTGGTATTGGGCCTGCGCATGTGGTTCTGACCCGTTGAGCTGTTTCACTAAAACTAAAAACCAGAGCTGTAGGAGTCCTTGCATGTCATTCATCAAAACCGCTGTTGCTGTTGTCGCCCTGTCCACTGGCCTGTTGATCAGCGGCTTGGCCCAGGCCCATCCGAAGCTGCTGTCCTCTACCCCCGCCGAAGGTGCGGAGGGGACGGCGCCGGCAAAAATCGAGCTGCATTTTTCCGAAAACCTGATGACCAAATTCTCCGGTGCCAAGCTGCTGATGACCGAGATGCCCGGCATGGCGGCCCACTCGCCGATGCCCATGCCGGCCAAGGTGTCGGGCAGCGATGATCCCAAGACCATGCTCATCATCCCCAACGCTCCACTCACCGCCGGTACTTACCAGGTCCAGTGGCGCGCGGTGTCATCCGACACTCACCCGATCACCGGCAACGTCACGTTCAAGGTGAAGTGAGTTGATGAGCGACTCGATCAACATTGCCCTGCGTTTTGCCCTGTACCTGGATCTGATGTTGCTGTTCGGCCTGGCCGCTTTTGGTCTCTATAGCCTGCGTGGCCAGGAACGACAGTCTGGCGTAGCGTTGAACTTCAAGGGGTTGCTGCTGGCCACGGCGGCGCTCGGCGTGTTGCTGTCCGCAGCCGCCATGCTGTGCATGGCCCAGGCCATGAGCGGCGTTTCGGACTGGGCCGAGCTGTGGCCGCACATTGAAATGATGATGTTCGAGACCGATGTGGGCTTGAGCTGGAACCTGCGAATCGCGGCGCTGGTGCTGGCCGGCTTCGCCGTGACGCTCAATACACGTTGGCCGACCGCAAGCTTGTGGCTGGTCACGCTGGGCGGCGCCGTGGCGCTGGCGACGCTGGCCTGGGCCGGGCACGGCGCCATGGACGAAGGTGAGCGCCGCAATTGGCACTTCATCACCGACTTTTTGCATTTATGGACAGCGGGCGGCTGGGTCGGCGCCTTGGCCGCGTTTGCCCTGCTGCTGCGCCAGGCCGAACCTCGATTGTCGGTACTGGCGCGGACACTGACCGGGTTTGAAACGGCCGGGGCGGTGATCGTGGTGGTCATCAGCGTGACGGGGGTGGTGAACTATCTGTTTATCGTCGGCCCGAGTGTCGAAGGGCTGTTGGACAGCACCTATGGCCAATTGCTGACGCTCAAACTGCTTTTCTTCGCGGCCATGTTGGTGTTTGCCGCGCTGAATCGCTTTCATCTGAGCCCGCTGTTGGAGCAGGCCCGACAGACCGGCGAGCATGGCGTTGCGGTGAATGCTCTGCGGCGCAGCATGGTGCTGGAGTTCTGTGTGGCGGTGGTCATCCTGGGGTTGGTGGCGTGGCTGGGGACGCTGAGCCCGGTGATGGAATAAGCGGCTGTGAACTAACACTGTGGCGAGGGAGCTTGCTCCCGCTGGGGCGCGTAGCGGCCCCCTGCAGTGTGTCAGGCAAAACCAGGGGGCTGCTGCGCAGCCCAGCGGGAGCAAGCTCCCTCGCCACCGAAAGCCCTCCGAACCTTCTGATTGGGTGGCGAATTTAATTATTCAATAACCCCCGCCAGTTTTCAGTTTGCCCATGACAGGCCGCCCCAGCCTAAATGACGCTTTGTTAAACCAAGGCGCTGTCATGGAAAACGTTCGAACCTCAAGCACCCACGCCGTCTGGCTGATGGTCAGCATCGTGTTGGTGGCGCTGAACCTGCGGCCCTCGATGGCTGCCGTCGGGCCCTTGTTGTCTGCCATTCGCGGTGAGGTGCCGTTGAGCTTCAGCACCGCCTCGCTGCTGACCATGCTGCCCGTCATGGCGATGGGCCTGGCGATGTTCCTGGGCATGCGTATCGCCCTGCGCATCGGCGAACACCGCACCATTGTCCTCTCGCTGCTGATCATCGGCATCGCCACGGCGTCGCGCCTGTACCTGGACAGCGCCGTCGAGCTAATCATCAGCGCGGTGTTGGCCGGGCTCGGCATCGCCCTCATCCAGGCAGTGATGCCGGCGCTGATCAAGTCGCGCTACGCCGACAACGTCTCGCTGTTCATGGGCTTGTATGTCACCTCGATCATGGGCGGGGCGGCGATTGCGGCGTCGTTCTCACCTTTCGTGCTATCGCAGACCGGCAGCTGGCGCATCGGCCTGGCGATCTGGGCACTGTTGGCGCTGGTCGCCCTGGGTTGCTGGTACGCCCAGCGCTCGGCCGTCACGCCATTGCCCGAAGCCCCCGCCCAAGCGAAAGAGTCGTTCTTTAGCAACTCACGGGCTTGGTTGCTGGCAATTTTCTTCGGCTTGGGCACCGCCTCCTACACCTGCGTGCTGGCCTGGCTGGCGCCGTACTACGTGGAAAAAGGCTGGAGCGAACAACACGCGGGCCTGTTGCTGGGGTTCCTCACGGCCATGGAAGTGTTGTCCGGCCTCGTCACCCCGGCGATCGCCAACCGCAGCCAGGATAAACGCCTGGTCCTCGCCGTGCTGCTGGCCCTGATCATCGCCGGTTTCTGCGGCCTGATCCTCAGCCCGGAACGCTTCAGCCTGTTGTGGCCTTGTCTGTTGGGACTGGGCATCGGCGGCCTGTTCCCGATGAGCCTGATCGTATCTCTCGATCACCTGGACAATCCACGCCGGGCCGGTGGCCTGACGGCGTTCGTGCAAGGCATTGGCTACCTGATCGCCGGGCTCTCGCCGTTGATTGCCGGGATGATTCGCGATCAGTTGGGCAGCTTCGAATGGGCCTGGTGGTCGCTCGCAGCAGTCATGGCTTTGATGCTCTTGATGGTCCTGCGCTTCAATCCCAAGCACTACGCGCGGCATATCAGCTAGTCGCCGGGGACCGGCCACGGCTGCATCAAATGCAGCCGCACATTTTTGAAACACAGGAATCAGACCTTGATGAAACACGTCGGCTTTGCAGCCGCTCACTGGGGCATGCTCATTTGGGCGATGCTGATCGCCTCATCATTCCTTGCCGCGGCGCAGGTTAGCCAGACCATCGATCCGATCTTGCTCACCGGCCTGCGACTGCTGTTTTCCGCCCTGATGTTTCTGCCGCTGCTGCTCCTGAACAACACCTCGCCCATCTCCATCAGGGGCCTGCTGGCCCATGCCGTGCTCGGCCTGCTGTTGGCGACTTACTTCGGTTCATTGTTCGAGGCGCTGCGCTACACCTCGGCAGTCAACACCGCGACGCTGTACACGCTGGTGCCCTTGATGACCTTGTTTTTCGAAGCGTTCCTGCTGCCCAGCCCAAGCCTGAAGACCCGCTTGCTGCCCATGTTGGTCGCGGCAATCGGTGCGCTGTTGCTGACGCTCAAAGGCTCTGTTCCGGGACAATTGCCCACGCTCTATCCGGTATTGGTCTTCGGCGCCGGTTGCCTGGCGATGGCGTTCTATTCGCCCCTCAGCCAACGCTTCAAAACCTCGGCATTGCAGGGACGGGATCCAGTGGCGATGACGTTCTGGAACATGTTGTTCGGCGCACTGTTCCTGCTGGTGTTCTGCCTGTTCAGCGGCGGGTGGCGCAGTGGCCTGCAATTGTCGATGCTGGACCTCGGCTGGCTGGTGTACCTGGCCTTGTTCGGCACCCTCGCCACGTTCTGGCTGCTGCACCGGGCCATTGGGGTGATCGCGCCGTCCACAGTGATTTCCTACGTTTACCTCAACACTTTGTTCGTCACGGTGCTCCATTGGTTCTGGCTCCGGCAGCACCCCATGGCGAGCGAAATCATCGGCGCCACCCTGGTGGGTGTCGGCATGCTGGCGCTGGTGGTAAGCAGCCGTAGCGGCAAGACCGCTACGGCTTGAGATCCTTTAGCACGTCGACGCCTCGCCAGGCGCAACCGCGCTCCAACGTTCCAGTTCCCGCTCAAGGAAACCCGCCACCGCCAACAACCGCTCCTCTTGCCAGTGAGGCCCGACAATCTGGATGCCGATGGGCATCCCGGTGGCGGGATCGAACCCGGCACGGATAACCACTGCGGGGGAGCCGCTGAGACTGAACGGGAACACGAAGGCATACCGATCACGATCCACCAGGGATTGCCCATGATGAAAGGCAACGTCAGGGAAGACCGGGCAGATGAACAGATCATGCTGCTGGAAGAACTTCGCCAGCTGATAGCGGAAGGTATCGATCATGATCCAGTCGCGCTTGACGTCATCCACGCTCAATTTCACGCTTTCGCTCATGTCCAGCAACTGAGCGATCGGCGCCGTGAAGTCCCGCTTGTCCATGGCGTCGAACAACTGCCGCCAACCACGCCCGGCATCCGCGCCGGTAATGAACACCCGCCACAGTACATCGCAGGCCTCGCCGAGCATCGGCGGCTCGACCGTACTGACCTGCGCCACCACCGGGCCCAAGCACCGTTCGACCTGCTGCAACACCTGGCTCACCGCCGCGCTGACGGGGGTTCGGCTCGACCCCGAGAACAGCGCGACACGCAGCTCGGCCAGCGGCTCGCTGGCGGCGAACGGGACATCGACGGTGTCCGGGTCATGGCCGTCGGCACCGCTGATCAGTTGACCGAGCAGCGCCAGGTCATCGACGTAGCGCCCCAACACACCAAAGGCCGAGGTCATATGAAACAGCCCGGAACGGTCATGGGGAAACTGGCCGGTCAACGGTACCCGGCCCTGGGTCAGTTTCAGGCCACAGATGCCATTGAAATGCGCCGGAATCCGCACACTGCCGCAGGCATCGGACGCCAGCCCGGCCGGTGAGCATCCGGCGGCAATCGCTGCCGCTTCACCGCCACTGCTGCCGCCGGCGGAGCGCCGCAGGTCGTGGGGGTTGAGGGTGCGACCGTAGATCAGGTTCTCGGTCTCGAAGGCCATGCACAGTTCGGACACATTACTGATGCCCATGATGATCGCGCCGGCCTGCCGAAGCCGGGCGACGGTCGTCGCGTCCTCCTGGCTGACATCGCCCATCAGTTCCCCCACTCCGCGGGACATCTTGAATCCGCGCACATGGAGGACGTCCTTGATGGTGATGGGAATGCCGTGCAGCGGACCGCTGATTTGGCCGACGCGCGCCATCTCGTCGGCCTCACGGGCCTGACGGCGCAACGCCTCGACCGGCGCCAGTTGGATCAAGGCGTTGATCTGCTGGTTACGCTCGGCGATGCGTTGCAGGTAGAACTCCAGCAATGTAACGCTGGTCAGCGCGCCACGGCGCAGCAGACCGGCCATTTCCCGCAGGGTCAGCGTGTCAGGATTGAACATGCTCATGAGGCCCTCTTGCTGCGCAGCCATTTGTTGGGCAACTGGTACATGTTGCGCACCACCAGGGAAAACGCCTTCACCGCCAGGGCCGGACGCCGGTCGATGGCCTCCAGGGCCTCTTCGATCATCGTCAGGACATGGCGCAACGCTTCAGGGGTGATGTTCAGCGGCGGATAGAAGCGCAACACCGGGCGCTTGGCCTTTTCATTCATCGAATGCCCGGCATGCACGCCACGCTTGCCCAGTTCCATGCTCATCAAGGCCTCATAGACCGAGCCGCGCAGGCGCAGGCCGGTCATCAAGCCGACGCCCGGCACGTCCTCGACAATGTGCGGATAACGCAGGGCCAGCCGTTGCAGACCGTGACGCAGCAACCCGCCGTTGACCCGCGACTGCTCCACCAGGTTGTGTTGCTCGATGTAGTCGATGGCTGCGAGCGCCGACGCGCAGGCCACCGGATGCCCGCCATTGGTTCGCGTGTCAGGCTCGATTTCGCTGAGGGGGTACTGGGTGGCCAGGCGCTGGCTGTACAGGGCGCAGGCAAACGAGGTGTAACCGCCGGTCAAGCCCTTGGAGAGGATCATGATGTCGGGGACCACTTCATCATATTGCACGGCGAACCATTTGCCGCAACGACCGAAACCGGTCTGGATTTCATCGGCCACCATCAGGGTGCCAGTGGCATCGCACAACGCCCGGATGTTGGCCATGTAGCCCACCGGGGGCACCTGCAAATGAGCGCCGCCCAGAATCGGTTCGACGTACACCGCACACACACCCTCGCCCACGGCCTTTTGCAGGGCGGCGAAATCGCCGTAGGGTACGCAGGTCACTTCGGGAGGATCGATACCATAGCTGCCATGGTTCTGTTGCTGGCCCAGAATGCTCATCGCCGCCAGGGTCTTGCCATGGTAGGAGCCGCTCATCACCACGATGCCACGCCGGCGAGGCTGGATCCGCAGCACATAGCGCAGGCTCTGTTCGACGGCTTCGGCGCCCGAGACCATGAATTGCACATCGCCCCACTCCCCCGGCACCAACTGGCACAGCCGCTCGGACAGCGTGTCCTGAAGCGGGTGCCGGCGGCCTTCCGGGACCCAGGCGATCCGGTTCAATTGCGCCTGCAGCCGCTCACGCACCGTCGGATTGCGATGCCCGACGATAAACACCCCGTAGCTGCACGCGCAGTCAATGAAGCGCTTGCCGGTGTGGTCGGTGACATGGATGCCATCGGCCTGTTGCTCGACGCTGGTCTTGCCCAGGCGATACAGCTTGGCCGCCGACGCGCTCCAGTGCCGCTCGCAGTCATCCAGCAGTTGTTCATGCGGCCTGAGTAAGGACATGGCTTAACGTTTCCTTGATGAGTTGGGCGGCACGTTGAATGTGTTCGGGACGCGCGGTGATCGGGCAGCGCAAAATCAATTCGCGGCCACGAGGCACGCTGGCATAGACGCCTTGCCGGTAAAGCGCCTCGCACAGCGCGGCCGGCTGCAGCCCGTCGGCCAGCGGCAGGCTGACCCAGGCGCCCACGGCCACCGCGCCGAAGCAAGCCAGGGTTTGTGCCAGGCGCTGGCCGTTTTCCTGGCAGTGCCGGGGCGAGTCGTTGGCTTGCACGTAATCCAGCGCAGCCAGGGCCGCCACGCAGGCCATTGGATTACCGGCGGTGGTGCTGCCATGTTTGGCCGGGCTGCTGCGCCCATAGACCTGCCAGGCCATGCGCTCGCTGCAGGTATAGGTGCCGATGGGAATCGCACTGCCGCCCAAAGGCCCGCCGAGCACGACAATGTCGGGGACGGGACGATAACGCTGGAAACCGAACAGCGAACCCAGGCTGCCGAGGCAGCTGTGGGTATCGACCGCGATGACCGGTGCCGACGCTTGTGCCGCACGAGCATGCAGCTGCTCGATCAAGGCCGGTTCAAGCCATTGCAGTCGGCCGTTTGCATCCGTGCGGGTGTTGCTGTGGCACACCGCAAAGCAATCGCTCCAGTCCACCGTATCCAGGTCAGCGAGATGCCGGATCGCCGCCCGCTTGAACCCCAGGAAACTTTGCACGCCAAGATCGCCTTGCGTCGCATTGAGACAACGCCCGTAGGTCAGCGAGCCGTAATCGCCTCCCTGGATAAACACAATGGTGTTGCCCTTGGGCTTGAGCCCCTTGCACAACTTCAAGGCCCCCTCAAAAGCCTCGTCGCCAGAGCTGCACACATAGGAGCTGACCAGTGGCGCCGGCAGCAACTCGGCCAAGCGTCGGCACAAGGCAATCAACGGTTCGGACATCAGCACCCGATTGGACAAGCCCATGATCTCGGCTTGGCGACTGACCGCCTCGATCACGGCCGGCACCTGAAAGCCGAACCCGCCGGTCAGGTCGATGATCGGCCGACCATCGCCGTCGGAGTAGGTCTCGTACTGTCCGCCGATAATGTAGTTGTCGTGTTTCATGAGACCTCTCAGCGGTAGCTCAAGGCGTTGAAAATGCGTCGACGCTCATCGACGATGGTTTCCCGACCGTGCATGACCCGACGGTTGTCGATCATCACCATGTCGTGGTCGCGCCAACCCACCGGGCAGGTGTATTGAGCCGACACCTCGGCGATCTCAGCCAGGTACTCGGCGGGAATCGGTTGCCCGGCCAGCGTATCGATTACCGGTGCCTCGTAATTGAAGGACGGTCCCAGGATGCTGTTGGCAAACGCGGGACGCTGGCTGAAGGCGGACGTCAGGATCGCCGACGTACTGAAGGCGTAATGGATCGAATCATCGGCCGGATTGAAAGAGATCAGGGTTTGCGGATCATCACCGATGATGTGCAACAGATCCTCGATAGCGACCGCTGCCGGGTCCGACAGCGTCGGCGAGTAGTGACACACCAGCCGGCGCCATTTTTCCCCTGCCACGGTCCGGCTGTAGCGAATGGGGTTTTCTTCAAAAAAACTGCGGCAGCCCGGGGAGAGTTTCGCCAGCACCCGTTCGCCGTCGCACAAGGTGGTTTGCGACCCCTTGCGCGGCGCTTCCTGGCAATAGAACCAGGTCATGTCCGGCCAGAACGGTGAGTTGCCATTCTCACAATGCAGGCCGACCGCCTGGCGTCCGGCATCGACCAGCTGCGCCGCGCCGCCGATCATGATCCGCGCCGGATCCAGGCTCAGCCGCGAACTGTTTTGCTTCACATACGCACTGAAATCCTCGGCAGTGTGAATACAGTTGCGAAACAGCACGACGCCGTAATGCCCCAGCAGCTCATACAACTCGGCCTTGCCCAGGCTGGCGAAGTGGTGCGACTCGACGATGGAGACGTCCGGGTTCTCAAAGTGAAAGGCAGGTGTGCTCATGGGATGCAGTCCTTTGCAGAGTGGAAAAAACACTGGCGATGTCGGCGCGCTTCGGCCGGCCGGTGACGGTATACAACTGCTCGATCAACGGGTCGTCACGGGTCAACAACCAGAGTCGGTTCGGGCGTTCGATGTCAGAGAAACGCCCCGCCGACCAGGCAAGCAGTTCCTCGCGCGCCGGTGTCGACTCGACACACAGCAATGCCACCAAACCGTGACGCTCATCGAAAAACACCGCGGCGTCGTTCACGCCCGGGTATTTGCGATACTCCAACTCCACCTGCTCGGGGCTGACGTTGCGGCCATTGGGCAGGCAGATCACGTTCTTCTTGCGCCCATGTACGTAGAGGTAGCCATCGGCATCCAGCGACCCCAGGTCACCGGTGTCCATCCAGCCGTCGTCGGACATGGAGCAGGCGCTGGGGTCGGTACCCGAATAGCCGCTGAACAGCGAGCTGCTCTTGACCTCGATGGTCTGGTCGGCGCCGATCCGCACCTGGACATGGGCCAACGGCTGGCCGACGCTGCCCAGGCGCTGCTGCCCGACAGTGTTCATGCTGACCACCGACGCGTTTTCAGAAAGCCCGTAGCCCTGGTACACCTCGATGCCTTGCTCAGCCAGGCCGCGCAGCACATCGATACTCACTGCCGCACCGCCGCAGGTGATGTGGGCGCCGGATTTCAGGTAACTCCCCAGGCGCTCGCCCGCCTCGCCCCCTTCGTTCAGTTGCTCCAGGAAGCGATTGACCATGACCGGCGGAACCGTCAGGGCCGTTGGCCGGACCTGCAGGATCCAGTCGACCAGGCGCTGCGCAGAGGCCCCCGGCTCGCCGAGCAAGGGTTCTTCCGGCGGTAAAAAATGCACGGTCCCACCTGCCAGCAGCGGCAGATAGGCGGCGGTTACCTGTTCAAGCAACAAACTCAAAGGCACCAGCGACAGGTAACGCCGATGAGCATCGGCTGGCATACCTTGGCGCAGCGACGCCAGCACGGTGCCGACCGCCCGGGTACTCAGGCGCACGCCCTTTGGCCGGCTGGTGGTGCCCGAGGTGTGAATGATTTTGCAGATCCAGTCGCCCTCACCGTCCGGCGTGTGGAGCAGTGGCTGCTCGATCAGCGGTTCGTTGATGCGTTGCAGGCGGCTGTCGGGGAAATTCAGTTTCCAGCGTTGCGCCAGCGTTCGCTGCCCTGCCGCATCCACCAGAAACCCGTCGCAACACCCGGCCAGGTGCTCGGCTTGGGATTGGCTGAACGCCAGCGGCAATGGCAGCGCAGTGATCCCGGCGAACAGGCATGCCAGGTCGGCCACCAGCCAGTCACTGCTGTTGCGCGTCGCAATACCCATCACCACATGAGCGCCATGGGTCGGCCTTGGGAAACGCCGCTGCAGTGTTGCTGCCAGATTAAGCGCGCGGTTTTCCAGCTCGCCATAGGTCAAATCCACCGACTCATTGCCCGAGTCCGACCAATCAACCGCACAGACGGCCTGGCGATTGTCTTGCAACGCACGTTGCAACTGGCTGATGAACCCAGCGCTCATGGCTGTGCCCTCGCCAGAGAATCGCTGGGCAATTGAGTGAATGAGGTATTGAGGGTCATGGCGGCGAAACGTGAACGTTGCGGGTCTACCCGGATGAACCCCGTGACGGGCAACTTGGCGTAATAGCTCCCCCATTTCTTGCCGTCGCCGTCGGCCAGGCGCGTGGGGTCTGCGGTCAACAGCGGCTCGAAATCGATCTGGCAACTTTCCATCATCTGCCGGACGCGAGGAGTCACTGTGCACAACAGGTAATGCCCACCCATGCACCAGGACAACAAGGGAATCATGTTGACCAGAATCATTCCGGCCGTCAGGTGATGGGAGATCAGGTTGCCGATCTCGACAATGTTCGAACGATCGATATTTTTTTCAAAACGCTGGGACAATATCTCGTTTATCGGTTGCGTCAGGTATTGTTCGGAAAAAAGTGTGCGATGGTCGGCAAACGTAATACCGGCGCAGGCAAGAATGCGATCTGCCGGATCCTGAGTGACCGCAAAGTATTGCGGATTCGGTTCCACCGCAGCTGAATAAGAACTGCGAAACTTCTCTTTCACTACTTCTGTGGCTTGTACCCATAACGGCGTCTTAGTTTCAGCGACACGTATTTGCATTTCGTCCTCCTCCGTCCTTGTGCAGGATTCCTATAAAAAGCGAGGCGAGCATATTGGGGAAAACTCCTACAGACCATTTAAAAAATAAATTGCTTCCGCTAATATATAAATAAACGTCTTTGTCATAAAAACAAAGGACGCTAGCCCATGGACTGCGCCAAGAAGGATCTTATGCTCAATAGTAATTTGCTTAGAAAGCTGGACATGCAGGACCTGATGGTGTTTGTCGCGGTCTACGAGCAGAGCAGCGTCACAGAGGTATCCGAGGCCCTTTGTGTCAGCCAGTCGACCGTGAGCTACTGCTTGAAGAAGCTGCGAACGAGCTTCGAAGATGAACTTTTCGTTAATACCCGGAGTGGCATGCGGCCTACAGGCAAAGCCACCGCCATGTACAGCCACATACTTAAAATTCTCAAGACAATCAATATATGCCACTCCGGCATTCAGACATTCGACCCCACCCAGAAAGAAATAACATTCAATATTTGCGCACCCGAATACTTCGAGCTTCTTATACTGCCGGCCTTAGTCAAGCGTTTTATCGGCAGCCGCTTCCCGGTCATCATTAACATAACGAAATTCCACAGAGACATTCCCACCGAGGAACTGGTGGATGGCCGCTTTGACTTGGTCATTTGTTTTGGCCCCAACTTCCATCGCGGTGCCAAAGGGTTGCGCTCGCAAGTATTGCTGGAAGATGAATTGGTCTGTGTCGTCGATAAAAACTTCACCGGGCCCGAAGAAAACTTCGACCTGGAGACATTTGCCGCAGGCCAGCATGTTTTTCCGACGCCTTGGACATCCGACACCAACATGGTAGATGGATGGCTCGCCCGACACGGCCATAACCGACAGATTGTCGCTCGGGCCAACAGCTATGTGGCGGCACTCAACATGATCACCGGAACCGACTTCATCCTGACCCTGCCTCGACGCATCCAGGCGTTGACCTGCAGCGAAGACAGGTACAGCCAACGCCAACCACCGACGGGTCTGCCGAACTTTACGCTGGATATGATGTGGAGCGAGAAACCGAGTCAGGACAGCGCCAACACCTGGTTTCGCGAACAGATCGTAAAAGTATGTGCCGAGGACGGCCTGCTTTAATCGGCCCGGGAACCACTCGACTCATCGAGTGGTTCAAGCTTTGTATCGGCGACTTTTTTCAGGCAAAAAAAAATCCGGAAATCCTCACTTTCGTGGGCCTTCCAGACTTTTAAAACTGCTAAAAATGGTGGGTCGTGTGGGATTCGAACCTACGACCAATTGGTTAAAAGCCAACTGCTCTACCAACTGAGCTAACGACCCGCTGTGTGGTGGCGCGTATAATACTGATTTCTAAGGACTATTCAACACTTAATTTGAAATAATTCAAAAATAAGGGGTTGGATCGCTCACGCCCGCCGTCGCAAAGCCTTCCGCACGCAGGCGGCAGCTGTCGCATTTGCCGCAAGCGCGGCCCTGATCGTCGGCCTGATAGCATGAAACGGTGAGTCCGTAGTCCACGCCAAGCTTCACACCGGCCCTGACGATGTCGGCCTTGCTGAGATTCTGCAACGGCGCCTGGATGCGGAAACCCTGCCCTTCAACACCCGCCTTGGTCGCCAGATTGGCCATGCGCTCGAAGGCTTCGACAAACTCCGGACGGCAATCCGGATAGCCGGAATAATCCACGGCGTTGACGCCAATGAAAATGTCACGGGCGCCCAGCACTTCGGCCCAACCCAACGCCAGCGACAGGAACACGGTGTTGCGGGCCGGCACATACGTTACCGGAATGCCTTCGCTCGGCGCTTCGGGTACGTCGATGGAGCTGTCGGTCAGGGCCGAGCCGCCGATGCCGTTGAGGTTCAGGCCGATCACCTTGTGTTCCACCACCCCCAGATCCCGGGCAACCCGCTCAGCGGCCTGCAGTTCGACACGGTGGCGCTGGCCGTAATCGAAACTCATGGTGTAGCAGCGGTAGCCTTCGGCGCGGGCCATGGCCACGACAGTCGCTGAGTCCAGGCCACCGGACAGCAGGATAACCGCACGTTTTTCGGCAATGTTCGAGTGTTCAGTCATATCAGCGCCCCGGCTCGTCGTTCCAAAGATATTTATGCAGCTGCAATTGCAGGCGCACCGGCAGGTTATCCGCCACCACCCAGTCCGCCAGGTCCCGGGCGCTCAAGTCGTGATGGCTCGGCGATAACAACACCTCGCCAGCCCGCTGGTCGAGCCCGTACTGGATCAGCTTGGACACGGCCCAGTCGTAGTCTTCCCGCGAACAGATAACGAACTTGACCTGATCGTTGGGCGTCAGCAGCTCAATGTTCTCATAACGGTTGCGGTGCGCTTCCTTGGAGCCTGGGGTTTTCAGGTCCACGACGCGGCTGACGCGCGGGTCGACGGCCGAGATATCCAGGGCGCCGCTGGTTTCCAGGGAAACCTCATAACCGGCATCACACAACTGCTTGAGCAAGGGAATGGCGTTGGGTTGCGCCAGTGGCTCGCCGCCCGTGACACAAACGTAGCGCGGGCGATAGCCGGCCACTTGCTCAAGGATATCGTCGAGGGTTCGCAGGGTGCCGCCGCTGAACGCGTAGGCACTGTCGCAGTATTGGCAACGCAACGGACAACCGGTGAGGCGCACAAAAACCGTGGGCAGCCCAGCCGTTCGCGTTTCACCCTGCAACGAGTAAAAAACTTCGGTGATTCTCAATGTGTCTTGCATAGTCGCCACGGGCGTAACAGCTAAACAGGCTGTCCGCCTCCGTCAGGCACTTCAAGGAACCCCGCCAACGCGCAGATCCCAAAAAGCGTGTTTCATAAAAAGGGCGTGAATTCTAACGAAAAAACCCGCGACAAGCGCGGGTTTCTTCAAAGCAGGTCAAACCAGCTTACATGCGTTGCAGATCACGCTGGGCCAACTGAGCGGCGGATGTGCCCGGAAATTGGGCCACCACCTGTTGCAGAATGCCCTTGACCTTGTCGGTGTGACCGAGGCGGCGTTCTACGTCAGCCAGCTTGTACAACGAATCCGGCACCTTGGCGTGCTTGGGATACAGCTGCGAGACCTTGGCAAACGCCTGGCCGGCGCCTTGCAAGTCGCCCTTGGCCAGGTTGACTTCGCCCAGCCAGTATTGGGCGTTGCCCGCGTACTGGCTGTTTGGGTATTTGCGCAGGAAAGCGGCAAAGGCTTGGCTGGCCTTGTCGAAATCCTTGGCCTTGATCAGGTCGAAGGCAGCGTCGTAATAGAGCTTTTCCTTCGCCGGATCAGCCGGCTCGCCGCCGGACGCAGGGGCTGGAGCGGTTGCTCCAGCAGCTGCCCCAGCGCCTGCGGCCGCACCGGGGGCGTTCAAATCGCCACCGGCAGGAGAATTCTCAGGAGTCGCGGCAGGAGCAACACCGCTTCCTATGCGCCGATCAAGATCCTGGTATCGCTCCAGGTTTTCTTGCTTCATGCGCGAAATATCATTTTGCAGTTCTTCGATCACACCCTGTTGGCGCGAGATCTGATCCTGCATTTGCTGCAGTTGGTTGAACAGCTGGCCCTGTGCCGAGACAGGGGCCGAAACCCCTCCCCCGGCATAGGCGCCGTTCGTACCGTAACCTGCAGGCGGATAACTGCTCCCGCTATTGTCATAGCCGGTTTGGTTATCGACCACAGGAACCGCAGCCCACGCCGCAAGCGGCGCGAGGCTGAGAGCCAGAACAGTTACAGCACGACGGCACGTTCGCATGACGAATTACTTACGCAGTTCGACGCGACGGTTTTGAGCCCAGGACTGCTCGTCGTTGCCGGTAGCAACTGGACGCTCTTCGCCGTAGGAAACCAGTTCCAGCTGAGCTGGGGAAACACCTTGCAGTACCAGGTAGCGTTGAACGGCTTTCGCACGACGCTCGCCCAGTGCCATGTTGTACTCACGAGTACCACGTTCGTCGGTGTTGCCTTCCAGAACAACGCGAGCGCCGTTTGCTTTCAGGTCTTTGGCGTGAACGTCCAGAGCGCGCATGGCTTCTGGCTTCAGGTCCGAGCTGTCGTATTCGAAGTAGAAGGTGGTGATTGCGCGCAGAGCAGCTTCTTCGCTCAGGGAGCCATCAACGGCACCAGTGTTAGCGCCGTAACCAGCGTTTGGATCAACAGCGCCTTCACCGGCGTTGTCGCCGCCTTTGGACGAGCAACCTACAGCTACAGCCATGGCCAGAGCCAGCGCAGCAAATTTACCAAACTTCAGCATTTCCATCGTGAAACTCCTAATGAACCCCAGTGTGTTAAGTAAAACGTATTGCGCCGCGTCAGTTCAGGTAAGGGGACCAGGACGGTTCTCTGACTTCGCCTTGTGCGGTAGGAAGCGGGAGCCTCACGCGTCCATTAATGGACACGAGCATCAAGACTCCCCGGCCCTGCTGGCGGGTGGCGTAGATTACCATGGTGCCGTTGGGCGCAACAGTAGGTGACTCGTCCAGAGTGCTATCAGTGAGGATTTTTACACTTCCGCGCTGCAAATCCTGGGCCGCCACCTTGAAATTAGTGAAACCGTCCTGGCGATGGATCATCACCAGGGTCTTTTCGTCCGCCGACAGTTTAGGGTTGGCGTTGTAGTTACCGACGAACGTCACGCGTTCCGCACCGCCACCGCCCGCGCTGGTCTTGTAGATCTGCGGCTTGCCGCCACGGTCGGAGGTGAAGTAGATGGTCGAGCCATCCTTGCCCCAGAACGGTTCGGTGTTGATGCCCGGGCCGTTGGTCACGCGGGAGATCGAACGCGAAGCCAGGTTCATCACGTAGATGTCCGGGTTACCGTCCTTGGACAGTACGAACGCCAGGCGAGTACCGTCCGGCGACCAGGCTGGCGCGCCGTTGAGGCCTTCGAAGTTGGTGATCTGCTCGCGGCGACCGGTGTCGATGTGCTGCATGAAGATGCGCGGACGCTTCTGCTCGAACGAGACATAGGCGATGCGCTTGCCATCGGGGGCGAAACGCGGCGACAGGATCGGCTCGCGCGATTGCAGCAAGGTCACTGCACGGGCGCCGTCATAGTCGGAGCGCTGCAGGGTGTAGCGGGTGTTGTTCTCGGAGAAGCGCTCGGCCGTCACGTAGAGCATTCGGGTAGAGAACGCACCCTTGATACCGGTGAGTTTCTCGAACGACTGGTCGGCGATGTAGTGCGACATGTCGCGCAACTGATCAACGCTGCCCGACACGCTGCCGGTCAGCACTTGCTGCTCGGTGGCGACGTTGAACAGGGCGTATTGCACCTGCAGGCGACCGCCGGCCGGAACGATGCTGCCGACCATGATGTACTGGGCGCCCAGGGCCTTCCAGTCACGGTAGATGACTTCGCTGGCCTGGGTCGGCAGGCTGATCATGTTCTGCTTCGGAATCGGCGCGTAGTAACCCGAGTTGCGCAGGTCGTTGCCGATGATTTCCGCCATGTCGTCCGGCAGGACGCTACCGCCCTGCCAGCCGAACGGCACGACGGCGATCGGGGTGGCCCGGTCGCTGCCGCTGGTGACAAGAATGTTCTTTTCCTCTGCTACCGCTATCCCTGCCAGGCAGCAGATAACGACAAGCATTCCTCGAAGAAGGTTTCTCACAAGGCTAGATCCTCAGGTGTGAATGTCATCTTGAATGAACGATAGGGAGCAAAGTCGCTCGGTTTCATCCCTTGCATTTCCGTCAATCGTCCAATGTTCTTGACCGCTGCGACTGCCGAAGCGTCGAACGGACCGTCACCGCTGGACTTGGCCACACTGACCGAGGTAACCGTACCGTCGGGCAACATGCCGATTTGCAATACTACTGTCATGCCTTTACGCGCCGAAGGTGGACGAGCCCAACCTTCCGCCGCTCGCGCGCGAATCAAATCATCGTAGCTGCCGGCGACTTCATCGCCCTGCTCATCAGCCAATGCCTGCTGGCGCTCAGGCGTATCGGAAAGCAAATCTGCCAAGGCCTGGGCCTTTTTGTCTTCGGCGGACTTACGCGCTGCGTCCTGGGCCTTTTTCTTGGCGGCGTCGGCGGCGGCTTTCTTCTTCGCGTCTTCGGCGACTTTCTTTTTCGCCTCGTCAGCTTCAGCTTTTTTCTTGGCGTCTTCGGCCGCTTTTTTCTTCGCGTCCTCGACGATCTTTTTCTTCGCCTCTTCAGCGGCCGCTTTCTTGGCCTCTTCTTCAGCGGCTTTCTTGGCTTCTTCTTCGGCCTTCTTCTTGGCTATATCAGCCAATTGTTTCTCTTCAGCCTTTTTGGCCTCGGCGGTTTTCTTCGCTTCGTCGGCTTTCTTGGCTTCATCAGCCTTTTTCGCCTCGTCCGCTTTCTTCGCCTCATCGGCCTTCTTGGCTTCCTCGGCCTTTTGAGCCGACTCTTCTTTCTTTTGTTCCGCGGCCTTTATCGCCTCCTGCTCGACCTTCTTCTGCTCCATCTGCTCGACTTCAGTCTGGCGCGCAGCAGATTTCTTCGCCTCACCCGCAAGCTTTTGGTTGGTCTGGGTGGTCGCCTGGCTCTTGGACTTGAGCTGGTACAACGTCGCCTGCACGATCGGCTTGGCCGGCGGCAGCTCCGGGGTCATGGCAAAACTGACGAACAGCATGCCGAACACCAGCACATGCAGGCCGATTGCCAGGACGCTAGGCCAGAAGAAGCTTTCCGAGGCGGACGGCTCTCGCTGTTGCTGCATCAGGGCGCCTCGGTAATCAAGCCAACATTACCGACCCCGGCTTTCTGCAGACCGCCCATGGCGCCCATCACGGCACCGTAGTCGACGGTCTTGTCGCCGCGAATGAAGACCTGGGTGCGCTTGCCGCCATCGTTGCCGACACGAATGATCTTGGTCACCGCGTCAGTCATCTGCGGCAAGGTCATGGCCCGGTCCTGCTGCTTCTCGGTGTCGACTTCGCTGCCAAGGTTCCAGTAATAGGTCTTGTCAGCCTTGATCGAAATAGTCAGGACCTGGGTGTTGTTGTCCTGCGGCAAGGCTTCGCTGGAAACCTTGGGCAGATCGACCTTCACGCCCTGATTGAGCATGGGCGCGGTCACCATGAAGATGACCAGCAGCACCAACATCACGTCGATGTAGGGCACCACGTTCATCTCGGCGACCGGCTTGCGCTTTTTTCGGGCTCGAGCGATTAAAGCCATTGGGAAATACCTGCTTATTCTTCGCTGGTGTGCACTTTGCGGTGCAGGATCGCCTGGAATTCATCGGCGAAGGTGTAGTAACGGCCGGTCAGCGTTTCGCTGCGGGCAGCGAAGCGGTTGTAGGCAATAACAGCCGGGATGGCCGCGAACAGACCGATGGCGGTGGCGATCAGTGCCTCGGCGATGCCCGGAGCCACGGTGGCAAGGGTCGCTTGCTGGGCGGAAGCCAGGCCACGGAAGGAGTTCATGATGCCCCACACGGTACCGAACAGACCGATGTACGGGCTGACCGAACCAACGGTGGCCAGGAACGACAGGCCCTGTTCGAGCTTTTCTTCCTCGCGGGAAATGGCGACACGCATGGCACGGGCCACGCCTTCCATCACTGCTTCCGGGTCAACGCCTGGCTGCTGGCGCAGACGGGAGAATTCCTTGAAACCGGCACGGAAGATCTGTTCCACGCCCGAATCCGGATCCGGGTTGCTGCCCGCCTGACGATAGAGTTTGGACAGGTCGATGCCGGACCAGAAGCGCTCTTCGAAGCTCTCCAGGGCACGGCGACCGGCGCGCAGCATGTTGCTGCGCTGAAAAATCATGATCCATGAGGTCACCGATGCGGCTACCAGGATCAGCATTACCAGTTGCACCACGACGCTGGCATTGCTGACCAGGCTCCACATGGAGGAATGGTCGACGACGTTAGCTTCCACGCTTTATCTCCTGCTCTGAGTGTGTACCCGCGCCGCTCACGCCGGCAAAGGCCGCACGTAGAGCTTCGGGAATGGCCCGGGGTTTCAAACTATGGGTGCGCACACAGGCCACCAAAAACTGCCCTTCGCAGAGCAGCACATTATCCGTAGCCCGCCTGACCTGCTGCTTGAAACGCAGGCTGACACGGTTCAATTCGATGACATCGGCACTTACCAGAAGCTCGTCGTCCAGTCGCGCCGGCGCGTGATAGCGCGCTTCGCTGGAATGCACGACGAATAACAGGTCCTCCCCTGCCAGCGCGGATTGGGCAAAACCCAGTTCCCGCAGCCGTTCGGTTCGAGCCCGCTCCATAAACTTGAGGTAATTGACGTAGTAAACGATGCCGCCGGCATCGGTGTCCTCGTAATAAACGCGACAGCGATGTGCGAACGACTCCAGCCCGTTTTGCGCGCGCATACTCTAGTGCTTACTCCTCAGGTTGCCAATCGGCCAGGCAACTGTTTTTTCATTCTCGAACGCATTGACGTTCCGGGCTTCGTCTGGGACAGCACGAACCCGGAAAAAGTCGCTGCACGGAGCTCGTTCAATCGTCCACGGCATCGAGGAATTCGTCTACCACCGGCATCTCACCCATTCGTGTCGGGATGTTTAAGCCGAAATGCAAATAAGCATGGCGAGTCACCACGCGTCCACGGGGGGTACGCATGATGTAGCCTTGCTGAATCAGGTACGGTTCCAGCACATCTTCAATGGTGTGGCGCTCTTCGCTGATCGCCGCGGCCAGGCTGTCCACGCCCACCGGGCCACCGTCGAATTTCTCGATCATGGTCAACAGCAATCGCCGGTCCTGGTGGTCGAAGCCCCGCTCGTCGATGTCCAGCAGGTTCAACGCCAGGTCGGCAATCGGCTTGGTGATGTGGCCCTTGGCCCGGACTTCGGCGAAATCGCGCACCCTGCGCAGCAGCCGGTTGGCGATCCGCGGTGTACCCCGGGCCCGACGGGCGATCTCATAAGCGCCGTCCGGGTCTAGCGGCAACCCGAGGATGCTCGCCGAGCGGCTGACAATCGTCGCCAGGTCCGCGTTGTTGTAGAACTCCAGCCGCTGGACGATACCGAAACGGTCGCGCAGCGGGTTGGTCAGCATGCCGGCGCGGGTGGTGGCGCCCACCAGGGTGAAGGGCGGCAGGTCCAGCTTGATGGAGCGCGCCGCCGGCCCTTCGCCGATCATGATATCGAGCTGGAAATCTTCCATGGCCGGGTACAGCACTTCCTCGACGATCGGCGACAAGCGATGGATTTCGTCGATGAACAGCACATCATGGGGCTCAAGATTGGTCAGCAGCGCCGCCAGGTCGCCCGGCCGTTCAAGGACCGGCCCGGACGTGCTCTTGATCGACACGCCCATTTCCTGGGCAATGATGTTGGCCAGGGTGGTCTTGCCCAGTCCCGGCGGACCGAAGATCAAGGTGTGGTCCAACGACTCGCTGCGCCCACGGGCCGCCTGGATGAACAGCTCCATCTGCTCGCGCACGGTCGGTTGACCGATATAGTCGGCCAGGCTGACGGGACGAATCGCCCGGTCCTGGATTTCCTCGCGGTCACGGGGTGCGCCCGTGGCGGCGATCAGACGGTCAGCTTCAATCACTTAAATCATTCCCTTCAGGGCACGACGAATCATGTCTTCAGTGCTCAGGCCTTTTTCCTTGATGGCGGAAATCGCCTTGCTGGCTTCCTGCGGCTTGTAGCCCAGGGAGATCAGCGCGGTCACCGCATCGTTTTCGGCGCTGGCCGCAGGCACCGGCGCGTCTGGCTGATTCGGCACCAGCGCGAACATCGCCGGCACCGCTTCCCAGGCCTTGAAACGGTCCTTGAGCTCGACCAACAGGCGCTCGGCGGTTTTCTTGCCCACACCCGGCACCTTGGTCAGGGCCGAGGTGTCCTGGGACTGCACGCAGCGCACCAGCTCGTCGACTTCCAGGCTCGACATCAAGGCCAGGGCCAGTTTCGGACCGACGCCATTGAGGCGGATCAACTCGCGGAAGAAATCGCGCTCACGCTTGCCGACGAAGCCATAGAGTAACTGCGCATCCTCACGTACGACCAAATGGGTGTGAAGCGTCAGCGGCTCACCGACCGACGGCAAGCGATACAGCGTGGTCATGGGCACTTCCAGCTCATAACCGAGCCCGTTTACATCCAGAATCAGGTGCGGCGGCTGTTTCTCAGCCAGGGTGCCGCGCAAGCGTCCAATCACGTTTCAGATCCTTGGGCGTAGGCCAGCCGCTGGCTGGCGAGTAACAGCCGGAGCAGAAACGCCGACAACACAGGCGCAAAATGCTCGGGCTCACGAAAGATTGCGCTGATGCTATCAGAGACGCAGGCGCCCGCCACGACTGCGTGCAGCTCCCAGACCGTGGGGCAGCAAACTGGAACGCGTATGGGCATGGCAAATGGCGATGGCCAGGGCGTCGGAGGCGTCGATCTGCGGCTTGCTGACTAGCTTCAACAGATGCATCACCATCATCTGCACCTGTTCCTTGTTGGCTGCGCCCGTTCCGACGACCGCCTGCTTGACCTGGGTTGCCGTGTACTCGGCGATCTCCAGGCTTTCCTCGGCGCCGGCAACGATCGCCGCGCCCCGGGCCTGGCCGAGTTTCAAGGCAGAATCGGCGTTGCGCGCCATGAACACCTTTTCGATGCCCATGGTGACCGGACCGTAGGTCTGGATGACCTCGCGCACACCGCGATAAACAATCTGCAGGCGCTCGTGCAACTCGCCGGCACCGGTGCGGATGCAGCCGGACGCAACGTACACGCAGCCGCGCCCGGTATCACGAACCACGCCGTAGCCGGTGATGCGCGAACCGGGGTCGATGCCAAGGATTAGAGTCATAGCGCCTGCGGTTTGAAGAGAATTTGACCAGACCTGTGGGAGCGAGCTTGCTCGCGATGGCGTCGGGTCAGCAAGCACAGTGTTGACTGAAATATCGCTATCGCGAGCAAGCTCGCTCCCACATTGGCATTCGTGCAGTTAAATGGAAGCCATCAGCCGAGTTGTTCAGCGACAGACTCCGGAATATCGGCATTGGAATAAACGTTCTGCACGTCATCCAGATCTTCCAGCATGTCGATCAGCTTGAGCACCTTCTCGGCGCCGTCCAGGTCCAGCTCGGCGCTGGTGGTCGGTTGCATGACGATTTCCGCGTCGGCCGGCTTGAAACCCGCCGCCTCCAACGCGTTGCGCACGGCATAGAAGCTGGCGAACGAGGTGAACACGTCGAACGAGCCGTCTTCATGGCTGACCACGTCATCGGCGTCGGCCTCCAGGGCCGCTTCCGTCAGGGCATCTTCATCGAGGCCCGGAGCGAAGCTGATTTGCCCCTTGCGCTCGAACAGGTAAGCCACCGAACCATCAGTGCCCAAGTTACCGCCGCATTTGCTGAAGGCGTGACGCACGGCGGCGGCGGTACGGTTGCGGTTGTCGGTCATGCATTCGACCATCACCGCCACACCGCCCGGGCCATAACCCTCGTAGGTCAGCTCTTCAACATTGTCGGCCTCGGTCGCACCCGCGCCACGGGCGATGGCCCGGTCGATGATGTCGCGGCTCATGTTCGCACTCAGCGCCTTGTCCAGGGCCAGGCGCAAACGCGGGTTGGAACCCGGCTCACCGCCACCCTGTCGGGCCGCGACCGTCAGTTCACGGATCCACTTGGTGAAAATCTTGCCCCTCTTGGCATCCTGACGTTCTTTGCGGTGCTTGATGTTCGCCCACTTGGAATGACCTGCCATAACTCGCTCCGGTTTCGCTTTGAAACATTGCCCGCCCTGTGCTCACACAGCAGCCGACAACCCGAAATATCGACCCCAATGAAAAGGCGCATCCGAAGATGCGCCTTCAAGGGCCAGCCTTACTCAGCCTTAGGCTGTTCACGCAGACGGATGTGCAGCTCGCGCAGCGCCTTGGCATCCACCAGACCCGGTGCCTGGGTCATGACACAGGCCGCGCTCTGGGTTTTCGGGAACGCGATCACTTCACGAATCGACTGGGCGCCGGTCATCAGCATCACCAGGCGGTCCAGGCCGAAGGCCAAGCCACCGTGGGGCGGAGCACCGTACTTCAGCGCATCGAGCAGGAAGCCGAACTTCTCTTCCTGTTCTGCTTCGCTGATGCCCAGCAGACGGAAGACCGACTGCTGCATTTCCTTGCGGTGGATACGGATCGAACCGCCACCCAGCTCGGTGCCGTTGAGCACCATGTCGTAGGCACGGGACAGCGCGGTCGCCGGGTTGGCTTCCAGTTCCTGCGGTGTGCACTTGGGTGCCGTGAACGGGTGGTGCAGCGCGGTGAAGCTGCCGTCGTCGTTCTCTTCGAACATCGGGAAGTCAACGACCCACAATGGCGCCCACTCACTGGTGAGCAGTTCCAGGTCGTGACCAACCTTGATTCGCAGCGCGCCCAGGGCTTCGCTGACGATCTTGGCCTTGTCGGCACCGAAGAACACGATGTCGCCATCGACCGCGCCGACGCGATCGAGGATCACGTTCAGGTTGGCCTCAGGGATGTTCTTGACGATCGGCGACTGCAGGCCTTCGACGCCTTTGGCGCGCTCGTTGACCTTGATGTACGCCAGGCCGCGGGCACCGTAGATGCCGACAAACTTGGTGTAGTCGTCGATCTTGCTGCGCGGCATGCTCGCCCCGCCCGGTACGCGCAGGGCGGCAACACGGCTTTTCGGATCGTTGGCCGGGCCGCTGAAGACCTTGAATTCGACTTCCTTGAGCTGGTCGGCCACGTCCACCAGTTCCAGCGGGATACGCAGGTCCGGCTTGTCGGAACCGTAGCGGCGCATGGCCTCGTCCCAGGTCATGTGCGGGAATTCGCCGAATTCCAGACCCAGCACTTCCTTGAACAGGTTGCGGATCATGCCTTCGGTCAGGCCCATGATGTCTTTTTCGTCGAGGAAACTGGTCTCGATGTCGATCTGAGTGAACTCAGGCTGACGGTCGGCACGCAGGTCTTCGTCGCGGAAGCACTTGGCAATCTGGTAGTAACGGTCGAAGCCGGCCACCATCAGCAGTTGCTTGAACAGCTGCGGCGATTGCGGCAAGGCGAAGAAGCTGCCGGGGTGGGTGCGGCTCGGCACCAGGTAATCGCGGGCGCCTTCCGGGGTGGCGCGGGTCAGGATCGGCGTCTCGACGTCGAGGAAGCCGTTCTCGTCCAGGTAACGACGGATGCTGGTGGTCATGCGCGAACGCAGACGCAGCTTCTCGGCCATTTCAGGACGACGCAGGTCGATGAAGCGATAGCGCAGGCGGGTTTCTTCGCCCACGTCGGAGTATTCGTTGAGTGGGAACGGCGGGGTTTCCGCTTCGTTCAGCACTTCCAGCTCGTAGCCCAGCACTTCGATCATGCCAGACGCCATGTTGGCGTTGCCGGCGCCGGCCGGACGCAGGCGCACCTTGCCGGTGATCTTGACGACGTATTCGCTGCGCACGCGATCGGCGGCGGCGAAGGTTTCAGCGCGGTCCGGATCGAACACTACCTGGGCCAGGCCTTCACGATCACGGATATCGAGGAAAATCACCCCGCCATGGTCACGGCGACGATGAACCCATCCGCAAAGAGTAACTTCCTGACCTTCCAGGCTTTCGTTCAGTTGGCCGCAATAATGGCTGCGCATCATGGTAGTGGTTTCACTTCTCGTAATTCGAAATTCGGTTGGAGGCCCTGCCCGTGCAAGAACTCGCGCGTGTTCAACTCAATCAGCTTTGTCGCCACCGGCCAGGTTCTTCTTGGCGCCGGTCTTGAAGTCGGTTTCATACCAGCCGGTGCCGCCGAGGCGGAAACCCGGCATGGACAGCATCTTTTTCAGTTCCGGCGCCTGGCAGGCAGGGCAGTCGACCAGCGGTGCCGCGCTGATCTTTTGAATGGCTTCCATCTGATGACCACAGGAAGCACATTGATAGTCGTACATCGGCATGGGGGTTGTCTCGGCGATCAGGTTACTCGCGCAAAGGCTGGGCTTTGCGGCAAAGAGCGGGATTATATCCATTAAATGCGGCCTGTGCAGCCGTAAGCGCACAGGCCGTTACCGGTCCGGCTCAGTCATCGACAGAGGCGCATCACATCAATGACGATCCACGACTTCCATCGCGGCTTCCTTCAAGCTGTGCACCACGCAGACCACACGCACCAGCCCACTGAAATTGCGCACCCCGCCATGGCGCAGATGCACCTCCCGATCCACATGGGACAGCAAGGTACTGATGGAACAGCGGTTGAGCTGGGCCATGTCGCCGAGGATATCCCAATAGACCTGCTCCAGCCGCAAACAGGTGGCGAACCCATTCAGACGGATGGATCGGGCCAGGGGCCGGGCCAGTCGCATATCGAACCCCCTGACGAACGGGTCGACGTTTATGGGCTGAAAACGCCCACGCACTCCCTCCCCGGGTTCCTTTCCTTGAATCATACCGTTGACACTCCTTTGCCATACGAACCTCCCAGTGGGAACAACCCATCTGTGGCCCTTATGGAAGCTCAACGGCATCGTCAGATCCAGACGACTTTATGACCATCGCCGTAGGACAAGCCAACAGCAGGCAGGCGATGAATTACGCCGTCCTACACACGAGGCGCAGGCAATGATACCGGCGACCCCCTCATCACCTACGTGACGCTTATTGGTTTTCCAGCAATGAACGCAACATCCACGCGGTCTTTTCGTGGACCTGCATGCGCTGGGTCAGCAGATCGGCGGTCGGCTCGTCACTGACCTTGTCCAATAAAGGAAAGATGCCGCGGGCCGTACGCGTCACCGCCTCCTGGCCATCGACCAGTTGACGGATCATGTCTTCAGCGCCGGGCACGCCCTCCTCTTCCTTAATAGAAGACAAGCGCGCATACACCGAATAGGCACCCGGGGCCGGGAAGCCGAGGGCGCGAATGCGCTCGGCGATCAGGTCCACCGCCAGCGCCAGCTCGTTGTATTGCTCCTCGAACATCAAGTGCAGGGTCCGAAACATCGGCCCAGTGACATTCCAGTGGAAATTGTGGGTCTTGAGATACAGCACATAGGTGTCCGACAACAGTCGTGACAGTCCGTCGACGATGGACTTGCGATCTTCTTCACTGATACCGATATCAATGGCCATGTTGGTTGATCTCCTGACGGTGATGAATTCGACAGCGGCCACTCCACTCTAGTGGGTTTTGCCGCCTACAGCCTGCGACAGATCGCCAGCCCTCCTGAACCGACAAGCCCGGATATCGGTCGGTTCCACCAAACAGGGCGTTCAACGTCCTTTGCCAGACACCTTCAAGCGCCCGACAGCCTTTTTCTGGCCGACGAACAGCGCGGCACACGTCCGTAACGAGTTTGAGAAGGCCGGGGCTTTGCTGTTAAATAGGCAGTGTGTCGCTACGCCTATTTTTCCGGGCGTAACGCATAGGCTGATTCGGGTACGTGTCCAACGCCTCTCATTGTTCCGAAGCGAACCGCCCCGACCAGCTCTTCCTTGTGATCCGTCTTAACCGTGAGCCAATCAAAATGTTGAAAATCGTCCACTTGCTAATGGGCGCAGCTGCCCTGCTGCTGTCCTTCATCCCTAGCCTGGGTTCCGAAGCCACACCTTACCTGCAACACCCCGACGCACTGTACCTGGCCTTTTTCGGCCTGCTCAACCTGACCCTCGCACCGGTTATCCCTTACTGGAACAAAGGTCCACGTCATCAACTGCAAAACCTTGTCAGCGCCCTGCTGGTGCTGGCCGTTGCCCTGCAAACCCTGGCCCTGCTGGCGCCCATGCCGGAAATCGGTGGCCAACCGGCCATTGTGTTCAGCCTGGCCGCGGCACTGTTCGCGGTAGCTCTGCACCTGGCGGTCAGCTTCTACAAAAAGTCGTCGCCAGCCGCCGCGCCCCAAAACTACGACATGTCCAACCGTGATACCGGCACCGTGAAGTGGTTCAACACGTCCAAGGGGTTCGGTTTCATTTCCCGCGATTCCGGCGATGATATTTTCGTGCATTTCCGGGCCATTCGTGGCGAAGGCCACCGCGTCCTGGTAGAAGGCCAGCGCGTGGAGTTCTCCGTCATGAATCGCGACAAGGGCCTGCAAGCCGAAGATGTGATCGCCGCGCTCCCGCGCCGCTGATCCAAGCGTAAAAAAAACCGCGATGCAGCCAGGCTGCTCGCGGTTTTTTATTACCTGCCGTTCAGCGACAGATCAGTAATGAGGGGGTGGCGCCTCTTCTTCGAAGGTTTCGAATTGCCCGGCCATTTCTTCCTGGCGCTTTAGCAGCGCCGCCATCTGCAGCTGCAGACGCTCAACGACTCGCTGCTGCGCCACCAGCACGTCATTCAATGCCTGGATGGTGTCATCCTGAAACGCCAGGCGGCTTTCCAGATCGGTTACACGCTCTTCAAGGTTCATGGTTCAGCCCTCCAGAAACTTGAAATCATCGGTCAAGGCCCCGCGCAATCGCTCGCGAATGGCCGTCACCTGTTCTGCATTATACGGCTTGGCCGGATGCTTGCCCCAAACTGGCGCCGGCCAGGCGGCATCATCGCGTTTGCGGACGATGACATGCATGTGCAATTGACTGACAACGTTACCCAAGGTTGCAACGTTCAACTTGTCGGCGTCGAACGAATCCTTGAGGGTTTCGGCCAGCGCAGTGGTTTCTTTCCATAACAGTTGTTGATCGGCGTCATCCAACTGAAACAATTCGCTGATATCTTCCCGCCGCGGCACGAGGATGAACCACGGGTAGTTCGAATCGTTGGACAGGAGCAACCGGCACAATGGGAAATCACCGATGGGTAGTGTGTCTTGTTGCAGTCGTGGATCTAAAGCAAACACCGCGCGTACTCCTCGCTCGTTATCAATGATGCCCAGCCGGGTAGCCCGCAGGCCTGGGCCGAGCACAGAGCCGCAGCATACCCGTGAACGCCGGACGCTTCACCGTGTACCGTCCAGGCCGTGGCCCGAAGCGTATTTTCGAGCAGTTCGTTGCACGCCGACATTAAGATTGTGCATTCCCGCGCACCAATACAGCGCAAAGAGCGCCTTAAGAAGCCGACAGGGCCATCCGCCGTTTAGGCTTGGTAGGGCGACTGTATGATTTTCGAACAATTTGAATTTTTTTTGCACCAAAACAGCACAGTGCGTCTACGCTAGGTGCACGAAGCATCCGCGATTTACTCACTGAGAAGGGTGAACCGGTAACGTTTTTGGTTGTCTCGCGATGTTTACGGGTTCCAAACACGGAAGCCACACGACAGTCAACCTCATTTAAAACAAGGCCTTTGGTGCCCGGTTTCATGAGGTTTCACCGCGACAATCGGCAGAATGTGAAAAAAATGTGAAGGAAACTCGGGTTTGTGCATGCTTGTTGCATTCATCCCAACATCGTCTACAGGGTATCGCCGGAAGCGGGAACCTGCAGACCTATAAATTAAGTGGCAAGGCTGCCCACAGGAGCTTCAAGCGTGGTAACTACGGACTCTTTACACCGATGCCAGAGAAAAACAACAACGTTCAAGTTGTGAACCTGATTGCGTCGGGACAGCTGAAATACGACATGGATCGAGCCATTGGCGACATGGTCGTAAAGAAGCTGAAAGGTTGGATGGGCAAGTATCGCCAATAATGTCGTCGTGATATAAGTTTGCGCCGACACAAAAAGAAAGAGCCGCCCAGATAAAAAAACAGGTGGGACGGCAGTACTCTTCTAAAAACCAAAGGAGCAAATCACGATGCGCGTGATGAAGTGGAGCATGATCGCACTGGCTGTATCGGCCGGTACCTCGCAGTTCGCAATGGCCTCTTCCCAGGAAGAATCCAAGGGCTTTTTTGAAGATCAGAGCCTAACTGTTAAAAGCCGTATGCTGTACATGAACCGTGATTTCAAACACGGTGAATCCAACGACCAGAGCACCCCTAACAAAGCTCGTGAAAAAGGCTACCGCGAAGAAACCGGTCTGGGTGTACAGGCGGTTTACGAGTCGGGCTTCACCCAAGGCACCATCGGTTTTGGCCTGGACGCGCTGGCCAATGGCATGGTCAAGCTGGACAGCGGCGCCGGTCGTACCGGTAACGGCATGTTTGGCAAGGATAGCGAAGGCCATCCCGAAGACACTCAATCCAACGTTGGCGGCGCGGTCAAATTCCGCTTCTCTGACACTGTTCTGAAGTACGGCAACCAGTACGTTGCCAGCCCTGTGTTCTCCACTGATGACAGCCGTCTGCTGCCAGAAGTCGCCACCGGTACTTTGATCACCAGCAAGGAAATCAAAGGCCTGGAATTGAGCGCTGGTCGCTTCACTTCCATGCGTGCGCAGAACCACATGGGTCGCGACAGCCTGGGCTTGAAGTCTGCTGACATTGCCGGTGCAACCTACCAGTTCAATGACAATTTTGTAGGCGGTGTAGCCGCTTCCGACATTGAAGACTACTACAAGAAGAAGTACGTCAACCTGAACTACACCCTGCCGATCAACGAAGATCAGTCCCTGAACTTCGACTTCAACGGCTACGATAGCAAAAGTCAGGGTCAGGAGCTGGACGGTGACGTTGACAACCGTATCTGGTCCCTCGCGGCAGCCTATAGCGTCGGCGCTCACAAGTTCACCTTGGCCCACCAACGCTCCTCGGGCGACAGCGGCTATAAGTACGGCGTAGACGGCGGCGGTACTATCTTCCTCGCCAACTCCATCCAATACTCCGACTTCAACGGTGAGGACGAGCGCTCCTGGCAAGCTCGCTACGACCTGAACATGAAGAGCTACGGTGTTCCTGGTCTGAGCTTCATGACGCGTTACGTCAAAGGCGACAACATCACCACCGCTTCCGGTGATGAAGGTAAAGAACACGAGTTCGACTTCGAGACCAAATACGTTCTGCAAAGCGGTCCAGCGAAGGACATGTCTTTCCGCATTCGTAGTGCAATCGCTCGTTCGAACAATGCCTACGATGGCGGCAACGTCAACGACTTCCGCTTCATCGTCGAATACCCACTGAGCATCTTGTAATTCAGCGGTAATTCGATAGCTGCACCCGCAACAAATAAAAACCGCCCACCTGTTTCCAGGTGAGCGGTTTTTTTGTGCGTGCAACTAACTTAAATAGCAAGCTAACTAAACATAACCTGACTTCAACGCCAAGTTATATTCAAATCACTATTGCGCCACCCCTTCCTGCACGACCCGGATCACACGCTGCGGAAACGGAATATCAATACCCGCGTCTTTCAAACGATCCCGAGCCTGTTCATTGAACATGAACATCACGCTCCAGTAATCCGCCGTCTTCACCCATACCCGCAACGACACCGTGATCGAACTGTCGCCCAAGGTGGAAATCACCGCTTCCGGCGCCGGCTCGGCCAATACGCGCTGATCCTTGGCCAAATCCAGTAACACCTGCTGGGCTTTTTTCAGGTCGGCCTGATAATCCACGCCCACGTCGAACACGACTTTGCGGGTCGGCTGGCGATTGGTATTGGTGATGATGCCGTTCGACAGGTTGCCGTTGGGCACAATGACGGTTTTGTTGTCACCGGTGCGAATCACCGTATGGAAGATCTGGATGCTGTCGACCGTGCCGGCCACGCCTTGGGCTTCGATCCAGTCGCCGATGCGGAATGGACGAAACAACAGAATCAGCACGCCGCCGGCGAAGTTCGCCAGGCTGCCCTGCAACGCCAAACCGATGGCCAGGCCTGCCGCACCAATGGCGGCGACGAATGAGGTGGTTTCCACACCGATCATCGACGCGACGCTGACGATCAGCAGTATTTTCAAGATGATGTTCGCCAGGGTACTGATAAACCCCTGCAGCGCCAGGTCCGCGTTACGCAGGGCCAGCAGAGCACCCAGCTTTTGCGTGACCTTGTTGATCAGCCACCAGCCGATAGCCAGGGTAATGACCGCCAGCAGCACTCGGCTGCCGTATTCCATGATCATCGGGATCCAGGTCTGTGAAGCCTTGACCAGGTTGTCCACTTCAGCGTTCAAGTCCATCAAATTCTCCTTTGTTCTGTTACCGCAAAAGCCCAATCGAAACACATTGTGGCGAGGGAGCTTGCTCCCGCTGGCTGCGTAGCAGCCCCTTATAGGTGGGCGCTTCGCACCCAAGCGGGAGCAAGCTCCCTCGCCACAGGATCTCCATACAACTGAAGTATCAGTCGCGGAAGTTATTGAACTGCAACGGCATGCCGAATTCCTTGGCCCGCAGTGCCGCGATGGCTTCCTGCAAGTCGTCACGCTTCTTGCCGGTGACACGCACCTGCTCGCCTTGGATCGCCGCTTGTACCTTGAGCTTGGCGTCCTTGATATGAGCGACGATTTTCTTCGCCAGTTCCTTGTCGATGCCTTCCTTGAGCACCGCTTCCTGCTTCATCAGCTTGCCCGAGGCATAGGCGTCCTTGACCTCGAGGCACTGCACGTCGATCTTGCGCTTGACCAAGGCCAGCTTGAGGATTTCGATCATCGCTTCGAGCTGGAACTCGGCCTCGGCGGTCAGGTTGACGGTCAGGTCCTTGAACTCGAAACTGCCCTTGCCCTTGAGGTCATAACGACGGTCGAGTTCCTTGACGGCGTTTTCAACGGCGTTGGTGACTTCGTGTTTGTCCAGTTCGGATACCACGTCGAATGACGGCATGTAGTGTTCTCCAAATAAAAAGGCGCGCCAGTAACAAGGCGCGCGCTTGGCTTGTGGTTAAAATCGGGCTCATTATAACGGGTCTTTTCTTGCCGATACCGCGAGCCCCTCAGATGCCTGCGCCAAACCGAGTAAAAAACTGATGTCCACGCCCTGGCATGTCCTCGGGGCCGGCAGCCTCGGCACGTTGTGGGCCACGCGCCTGGCCCGGGCCGGCCTGCCGGTACGGCTGGTGCTGCGCAGTGAAGCCCGGTTGCTGGCGTATCGGGCGGCCGGAGGCCTGACGCTGGTGGAACAAGGCCAAACCCAGAGCTATCCGGTGCCCGGCGAAACCGCAGACAACCCCGAGCCGATCAAACGCCTGCTATTGGCCTGCAAAGCCTATGACGCAGAGGCGGCCGTGGCCTCAGTGGCCCATCGCCTGGGCGCCGAGTCGGAACTGATCCTTCTGCAGAACGGCCTCGGCAGCCAGGACGCGGTGGCCAATTGTGTTCCCCTGGCCCGTTGCATCAGCGCCTCCAGCACCGAAGGCGCATTCCGCGACGGTGACTGGCGCGTCGTGTTCGCCGGCCATGGCTACACCTGGCTGGGCGACCCCGCTCACCCGGTGGCGCCATTCTGGCTGGACGACCTGAGCGCCGCCGGCATTCCCCACGAATGGAGCGCCGACATCCTCACCCGGCTCTGGCGCAAACTGGCGCTCAACTGCGCAATCAATCCGCTGACCGTGCTGCATCACTGCAAGAATGGCGGTTTGCAGGCGCATCACTGCGAAGTGGCGACCCTCTGCGCCGAACTCACGGACTTGCTGGAGCGCTGTGGTCAGCCCGCGGCTGCCGAAGACTTGCCCACGGAGGTCGAACGGGTGATCCAGGCCACCGCCGCCAACTACTCCTCGATGTACCAGGACGTCGCCAACGGGCGCCGCACCGAAATCAGCTACTTGCTCGGCTACGCCTGCAAAGTTGCCCAGCGCCATGGGCTGGCAGTGCCGCACCTGGAACAGCTACGCCAGCGACTGATTGCCCACTTGGACAACCTCGGATTGCCCGGCGACTGAGCAGCGGCTACGCTGGCCCTCGTATCCCTTTTTAGCGACGAGTCTGATGCCATTGCGCCAGCGCCTTGAAAACCTCCCGGTCGGCCAGAAACTACTGGCCGCCTTGTTGGTGTTGTTGACCACAGTCTTGTTGGTGGCCAACCTGACCTTTATCAGCGCCGCCTATTACATTTCCCAGGAAAGCATGGCGCCCCAGGCCCTGCAGACCATCGGCCGGCTGATAGCCAACCCAAGTCTGATCTCCGATGCACTGCAATCGCCACAAAGTGCCAAACGCCTGCTCGACGAACTCAATAGCTATGCACCGCTGCGGGCGGCGGCGCTGTATGACGGCCAAGGCGAACGCCTGGCGCAATTGCAACAGGGCGAAAAGCTCAAGTTGCCGGACCACTTCCGCCATATCCAGGCCTGGCAGGCCGGTGAGTTCCGCAGCAACCAAGTCATCACCCTGCCCCGTCCCGGCACCGAACCTGGCCACCTGCTGCTGGTGGCCAGCAGCGAACTGCCCACGGCGTTCTACACCGGCACCCTGACCGCCAGCCTGGGCATCCTGATTTTCAGCGTGTTGCTGTGGCTGATCATTGCCCAGCAGATCAAACGCCTGATCACCCAGCCGATCCATCAGCTCGAAGAACTGTCGCGCCAGGTGACCCGAGAAGAGAACTATTCCCTGCGTGCCGCCCGTGGCAATCACGACGAGATCGGCAGCCTGGCCGAAGCGTTCAACACCATGCTGTCGCGGATCGAAGCCCGGGAGCAACAGCTCAAGCGTGCCCGCGACGACTCCCAGGCCGCCTATGACCAGGCCCAGGGCCTGGCGGAAGAAACCCGCCACACCAACCGCAAGTTGGAACTGGAAGTCCAAGTGCGCAGCAAGATCGAGAAAAAGCTCACCGGTTTCCAGAACTACCTCAACAGCATCATCGACTCCATGCCGTCGGCGCTGATCGCCCTCGACGAACAGCTCTACGTCACCCAATGGAACCAGGAGGCCAGCGCCCTCTCCGGCACACGGCTGGACGAGGCCCTGAACCAGCCGATCTTCCTCGCCTTCGAGCCGCTCAAGCCCTACCTGCCGCAGCTCAAGCAGACGGTCGAGCAGCACACGGTGGCCAAGATCGAACGCGTTACCTGGACCAAGGACGATGAGGCCCGGCACTACGCCCTGACCTTCTACCCGCTGATGGGCGGCGCCGGGCGCGGGGTGGTGATCCGCATCGATGACATCACCCAGCGCCTGTCGCTGGAGGAAATGATGGTGCAATCGGAAAAGATGCTCTCGGTCGGCGGCCTCGCGGCGGGCATGGCCCATGAGATCAACAACCCACTGGGGGCGATCCTGCACAATGTACAGAACATCCGCCGACGCTTGTCGCCGGAATTGCCCAAGAACCTCGAACAGGCCGAGCAACTGGGGATCGAATTGCCGGTGGTCAATCGTTACCTGCAAAGCCGGGAGATTCCGCAACTGCTCGACGGCATCCAGCAGGCCGGCGCCCGGGCGGCGAAAATCGTCACTCACATGCTCAGTTTCAGCCGTCGCAGCACGCGGCAGATGGCGCCGTGCGACCTGCCGGCACTGATCGACCAGGCGGTGGAAATCGCCGGTAACGACTTCGACCTGGCGATCGGTTTCGATTTCAAGGGCCAGGCAATCATCCGTCAGTTCGACCCGAATCTGGGCCCGGTGCCCGGCACGGCCAACGAGTTGGAACAAGTGCTGCTCAACCTGCTGAAAAATGCTGCCCAGGCAATCCACCAACGGCAGGACGACAGCGAACCCGGGCGCATTATCCTGCGCACCCGATTGAATCCACCGTGGGCAGAAATCCAGGTCGAGGACAACGGCATCGGCATGAGCGAGAACGTGCGCAAGCGCACCTTCGAGCCCTTCTTCACCACCAAGGAGATCGGCCAGGGCACGGGACTCGGGCTGTCGGTGTCGTATTTCATCATCACCAATAACCACAAGGGCCAGATGGAAGTGCAGTCGGCACCGGGCCAGGGCACCTGCTTTACCTTGCGCCTGCCCCTGGCGGGCACTTCGATGGTGGTCCAGGAACACAAACAACTGGAGCGTTGAGCATGGGTTTTCGCCTGTCGAAGATTTACACCCGCACCGGCGACACAGGTGAAACCGGGTTGGGCGATGGTCGTCGCGTGGCGAAGGACCACCCGCGGGTCGAGGCCATTGGCGAAGTGGATACGCTGAACAGTCAGCTGGGATTGTTGCTGGCCGGCCTGGTCGTTGAAACAGCTCAATACCCGGCACTCAAGGAGGTCAGCGACGTGCTGGCGCCGTGTCAGCATCGACTGTTCGACCTGGGCGGTGAACTGGCGATGCCGGCCTATCAAGCATTGACCACGGCGGAAGTCGAGCGCCTGGAAGCGGCGATTGATGTGTGGAACGAGGAATTGGGGCCGCTGGAAAACTTCATCCTGCCCGGTGGCTCGACCCTGATTGCCCAGGCCCACGTCTGCCGCAGCCTGGCCCGCAGCGCCGAGCGGCGTTGCCAGCAGTTGAACGCCGTAGAGCCATTGGCCGGACCGGGGTTGGCCTATATCAATCGGTTGTCGGATCTGTTGTTCGTCGCAGCGCGGGTCATTGCTCGGCGGCAAGGGGTGGCGGAGGTGCTTTGGGAGGCGGCGGCCAAGCCTGGAGGGTGATCAAAAGAGATGTATCGCCTGTAAGGCCGCCTTCGCGAGCAAGCCCGCTCCCACATTGGATCTGCGTTAGACACAAAATTTGTGTTCACCACCGATAACCGTGTGGGAGCGGGCTTGCTCGCGAAGGGGCCAGCAGCCACACCCCAGAATCAAGCCCCAGGCCAAAACGCCCGAATCCCCGCCACACCCTGAGCCCCGGCTTCCCAGGCTTGTTGCCGTTCGCCGGGCCCGACCCCACCCAGCAGATAAACCGGCCGGTTGAAGCCCTCGATCAATCGCGCGGCCTCTGCCCACCCCATCGGCTGGGCCTCGGGATGGGTCTGGGTCGGTTGAACCGGCGAGAGCGTGACGAAATCCACGTCCATCTGCTGCGCCAGGGACAGTTCCTCGGCGTTATGGCAGGAGGCCGCCAACCAGCGGTCTTTGCCGAACGGTCGACCGGCCGCCGCATGCTTGCGCAACTGTGCGGCAGTGATATGCCAGCCAGCAGAAGGGAAATCCCCCAGCCATTCGAACGGCCCCTTGAGCATCAGTTGGGCCTTGCCGGCACACAGGCCCGCCGCATCCACCGCCAGATCGCGGTATTGCGGGTCATAGCCATTGGGGGCGCGTAGCTGGAGCAATTTGATCCCGCCGGCGATCGCCTTCTGCATGCCGCGCAGCAAGGCCGGTGTTTCGAGGCCTTCCGGGGTAATCAGGTATTCGCCCGGCAAGCGGGCCGCCGCGACGATCGGCTGATTGGCCGCCGGGAATTCGTAGTTCGCCAGGTCGCGGGCCGTGACCCAGGCCAGCGGTTGCCCTTCGGCGCCATGGGGTTCGCCGGTGAACGCCGAGACTTCCCAGACATCCAGCAACACCTGTTTGTCCGGGTAATCATGGCGCACCTTGATTAACGGCCGGGCGGCGTCGACGAGAATGCCCAGCTCTTCGTGAAGTTCACGGGCCAGGGCGGTTTCAACGGATTCGTCGACCTCGACCTTGCCGCCAGGAAATTCCCACAGGCCGCCCTGGTGCTGAGTGTCGGCCCGTCGGGCGATCAGGATCTTGCCGGTGGCGTCACGAATGACCGCCGCCGCTACGTGTACTCGTTTCACCGCGCAGTGTCCTCCAGGCCGGCCTGTTGCCACGCCTTGAATGCCGGCCATTGATAAAGGGTTTCGACGTAGGCCGCATCGACCTCGGGGAGCTTCACCTGATAAGTGCGCAAGCGCACGGCAACCGGTGCAAAAAACGCGTCAGCCAGGCTGAGGCTACCAAACAGGTAGGGGCCGGTTTCAGTCGCCACCGCACGGCATTCGGCCCACAGCGCCAGCATCCGCTCGATTTCCGCCTGCACTTCGACGGGCATGGGCGACAGCGGCGCATCGTGGGCGACGTCGAACGGCATGTGGCTGCGCAGGGCAAAGAAGCCACTGTGCATCTGGGCACAGGCCGAACGCGCCTGGGCCCGAGCGGCTACATCCTTGGGCCAGAGAGCGGCGTGCGGGAACTGTTCGGCCAGGTATTCGGCAATCGCCAGGGAATCGGCGATCACCCCGAATTCGGTCTTGAGCAACGGGACCTTGGCCGTGGGCGAATGCTTGAGCAGTTTCTCCCGAGTGTCGGGCTGATCGAGCCTGACCAGCTCTTCGGTGTATTGCTCGCCGGTCAATGCCAGGGCCAGTGCGCCGCGCAGGGACCAGGAAGAAATGCGTTGATCGCCGATGATCAGGTGCAAGCTCATGCGTGGAATCCCTTTCTTGTGGTCAATCAGAAACCTTTGCGAATGTCTGTCAGGCCGCCTTCGCGAGCAAGCCCGCTCCCACAGGGGATTTGTGGTGTGAACACTTGCTATGTCACCCCGCAAATCCCCTGTGGGAGCGGGCTTGCTCGCGAATGGGGACGACTCGGTTTAGGTCCGATACTCAGCGTTGATCTTGACGTACTCGTGGGACAGGTCGGTGGTCCAGATGGTTTCGCTGCAACCGCCACGCCCCAGCTCGATCCGGATGGTGATTTCTTCCTGCTGCATCACCGCCGCGCCCTGGGCTTCGGTGTAGGTCGCAGCACGGGCGCCCTGGCTGGCAATACAGACTTCGCCGAGGAACACGTCGATCTTGCTCACGTCCAGGTCCGGCACGCCGGCACGGCCGACGGCGGCAAGGATCCGGCCCCAGTTCGGGTCGGAGGCAAACAGTGCGGTCTTGATCAGCGGCGAGTGCGCCACGGTGTAGCCGACATCCAGGCATTCCTGATGATTGCCGCCGCCGTTGACTTGCACGGTCACGAATTTGGTCGCGCCTTCGCCGTCACGGACGATGGCCTGGGCCACTTCCATGCACACTTCGAACACAGCCTGCTTCAGGGCCTCGAACAGAGGGCCGTTGGCTTCGGTGATCTGCGGCAGGTTGGCCTTGCCGGTGGCGATCAGCATGCAGCAGTCGTTGGTGGAGGTGTCGCCGTCGATGGTAATGCGGTTGAACGACTTGTTGGCACCGTCGAGCATCAGGTCTTGCAGCACCTGGCGGGAAACCTTGGCGTCGGTGGCAATGTAGCCGAGCATGGTCGCCATGTTCGGGCGGATCATGCCGGCGCCTTTGCTGATACCCGTAACGGTGACAGTCACGCCGTCATGCTGGAACTGGCGGCTCGCGCCCTTGGGCAGGGTGTCGGTGGTCATGATGCCAGTGGCGGCCGCGGCCCAGTTGTTCTCCGACAGGTCATCGAGCGCAGCCTGCAGCGCGCCTTCGATCTTCTCGACCGGCAGCGGCTCGCCGATCACCCCAGTGGAATACGGCAGCACTTGACTGGCGTCGACACCGGTCAGCTCGGCCAGCTTGGCGCAGGTACGTTCGGCGGCAGCCAGGCCGGGCGCGCCGGTGCCAGCATTGGCATTACCGGTGTTGGTCAGCAGATAGCGCACAGGCCCCTGCACACGTTGCTTGGCCAGGATGACCGGTGCGGCGCAAAAGGCGTTGAGGGTGAACACGCCGGCCACCGTCGAGCCTTCGGCGCAACGCATCACCACGACATCCTTGCGCCCAGGGCGCTTGATGCCCGCCGAGGCAATACCGAGTTCAAAACCGGCAACCGGGTGCAACGTTGGCAACGGACCAAGACCAACAGCCATGAATGCGCTCCTTAATAGATGTATATCGGCACCGTCTCTTCGAGACGATGGATCAAATGGCAAAACGCCGCGACGGCTGGAGGCCGGTCGCGGCGCGGGTGGTTCAGCGTTGAAACGGGGTTACTGGATCTGCCCGTGGCAATGCTTGTATTTCTTGCCCGAACCGCAATAGCACAGTTCGTTACGGCCCAGCTTCTGTTCGTTACGCACCGGCGCGGTGGCCAGGGCGACATCCACATCGACGCCCTCTTCGGCGACCACTTCCAGGCCAGGGGCTTCGGCGTGTTCGAACTGCATGCGCGCGGCCAGGGCTTCGGCTTCCTGGCGCAGGCGGGCTTCCTCTTCGACCGGGTCTTCGCGACGAACCTGGACGTGGGACAGCACACGAATCGAGTCGCGCTTGATCGAATCCAGCAATTCGGAGAACAGCGTATAGGACTCGCGCTTGTACTCCTGCTTCGGGTTCTTCTGGGCGTAACCACGCAAATGGATACCGTGACGCAGGTGATCCATGGTCGACAGGTGGTCTTTCCACAGGTCGTCCAGGACTCGCAGCACAATTTGCTTCTCGAAGGAACGCAGCGCTTCGGCGCCCGCCTGGTCTTCTTTCTCGTTGTAAGCGGCGATCAGCTCGGCCAGCAGCTTCTCGCGCAGGGTTTCTTCGTACAGGTGGTCGTCTTCGTCGAGCCATTGCTGGATCGGCAAGGCCACGCCAAAGTCACTCTGCAAGGCGGCTTCCAGGCCGGCGACGTCCCACTGCTCCGGCAACGATTGCGGCGGAATGTGGGCGCTGACCGTTGCGTTGAGCACGTCCTGTCGGAAATCGGCGATGGTTTCGCCAATGTTGTCGGCGGCCAACAAACTGTTACGCATGTGATAGATCACTTTACGCTGTTCGTTGTTGACGTCGTCGAACTCGAGCAGTTGCTTACGAATATCGAAGTTGCGGCCTTCGACCTTGCGTTGGGCCTTCTCGATGGCGTTGGTCACCATGCGGTGCTCGATCGCCTCGCCCGGCTGCATGCCCAGGGCCTTCATGAAGTTCTTCACCCGGTCAGAGGCGAAGATGCGCATCAGGCTGTCTTCCAGGGACAGGTAGAAACGGCTGGAACCGGCGTCGCCCTGGCGACCGGCACGGCCACGCAGCTGGTTGTCGATACGGCGCGATTCGTGACGTTCGGATGCAATCACCTGCAAACCGCCGGACTCGAGCACCTGCTGGTGACGCTTCTGCCAGTCGGCCTTGATCTGCGCGATCTGCTCGGGGGTCGGGTTTTCCAGGCTGGCGACTTCCACTTCCCAGTTGCCGCCCAGCAGGATGTCAGTACCACGACCCGCCATGTTGGTGGCGATGGTCAGCGCACCCGGGCGACCGGCCTGGGCGATGATCTCGGCTTCCTTCTCGTGGAACTTGGCGTTGAGGACCTTGTGCTCGATACCTTCCTTGTTGAGCAAGGCAGACATGTGCTCGGAGGTCTCGATGGTGGCGGTACCCACCAGGATCGGACGGCCCTGGGCCATGCACTCCTTGATATCGGCGATGATGGCCGCGTATTTCTCCTCGGCGGTCAGGAACACCAGGTCGTTGTAGTCTTTACGAGCCAACGGCTTGTTCGGCGGAATCACCATCACTTGCAGGCCGTAGATCTGATGGAATTCGAACGCTTCGGTGTCGGCGGTACCGGTCATGCCCGACAGTTTGTTGTACAGGCGGAAGTAGTTCTGGAAGGTGGTCGAGGCCAGGGTCTGGCTCTCGGCCTGGATGTTCAGGTTTTCCTTGGCCTCGATGGCCTGGTGCAGGCCTTCGGACAGACGACGGCCCGGCATGGTACGGCCGGTGTGTTCGTCCACCAGCACGACCTGGCCATCCTGCACGATGTATTCGACGTTGCGATGGAACAGCTTGTGGGCACGCAGGCCGGCATAAACGTGGGTCAGCAAGCCCAGGTTGTGGGCCGAGTACAGGCTCTCGCCTTCAGCCAGCAAGCCGACACGGGTGAGCATTTCTTCGACGAACTGGTGACCGGCTTCGTTGAGCTCGACCTGGCGGGTCTTCTCGTCAACGGTGTAGTGCCCGGGCTGGGTCACTTCGCCTTCGACTTCCTCGACGTGCAACGTGAGCTGCGGGATCAGTTTGTTGATCTCGATGTACAGCTTGGAGCTGTCCTCGGCCTGACCGGAAATGATCAGCGGGGTACGGGCTTCGTCGATGAGGATGGAGTCGACTTCGTCGATCACGGCAAAGTTGAGTTCACGCTGGAATTTTTCTTCCATGCTGAACGCCATGTTGTCGCGCAGGTAGTCGAAACCGAATTCGTTGTTGGTGCCGTAGGTGATGTCGGAAGCGTAGGCGGCGCGCTTCTCTTCCGGCGGCTGGAATGGCGTGACGACGCCAACGGTCAGGCCGAGGAATTCGTAGAGCGGGCGCATCCAGTTGGCGTCGCGGCGGGCCAGGTAGTCGTTGACCGTCACCACGTGCACGCCTTTACCGGACAGTGCGTTGAGGTAGACGCCCAAGGTCGCCACGAGGGTCTTGCCCTCACCGGTGCGCATTTCGGCGATCTTACCTTCGTGCAAGGTCATGCCGCCGATCAACTGAACGTCGAAGTGGCGCATGCCCATGACCCGCTTGCCGGCTTCGCGAGCGACCGCAAAGGCTTCGGGCAGGAGCTGGTCAAGGGTTGCCCCCTTGGCGATGCGGTCCTTGAATTCGGCAGTCTTGGCGCGTAACTGATCGTCCGAAAGGGCCACCATTTGCTCTTCGAAGGCATTGACAGTCTGTACCGTCTTGAGCATGCGTTTGACTTCACGCTCGTTCTTGCTTCCAAAAAGTTTCTTTAACAAAGGCGCAAACATATCGGCAGGATCTTCCACACTAAAGGGATGGAGGGCGGCCCCGTGAGTCGCCCGTGCAGCCCTCATGGCCGCATGCGAACGAGCATTCTACCCGGAAACGATGGAGAGGAAAGTGGCGTTATTCCACGATGCTGGCACAGCGCTGTGACGGGGCTTCCCTAAAATAAGGGCTTTTGCGCGAACTTCAACCCACAAAACGCAGAAGTTACGCTTTGATTGTGCAGGTAAAAGCCGCTGGGCAGCAGGGTCGAGGCGCGCCCGGCGCTTTCTGCTACCATGGCGCCTCTGTCACTTGCGGTATTCGTTCATGGCCTTTCGCCCCCTTCCAGCCAAGGCTCCCGCCGTTCTGCTGCGCGAAGCCAAGCCGCTCAAAGCCATCTTCGGCCACGCCAAACGACTGGGTCACTTGCAGCGCTTGCTGGACAGCCAGTTGCAGCCTGCTGCCCGCGAGCATTGCCATGTGGCGTCCTGGCGCGAAGGCAGTTTGTTGCTGATCGTCACCGACGGCCACTGGGCCACGCGTTTGCGCTATCAGCAAAAGCGTCTGCTGCGTCAATTGCAGGCCTTTGAAGAGTTCGCCAGCCTGACGCGGATTTTGTTCAAGGTGCAGCCGCCTACGGTGCAGGTTGGCGTCAAGGGGCACACCCTGGACCTTTCCACCGATGCGGCCGCGACCATCCAGGCTACGGCGGATGGCATTAGCGATCCCAATCTGCGGGCGGCGTTGGAGCGGTTGGCGGCGCATGCTCGGCCCAAGGATTGATCTGGGGGTCTCGGTTGGGTGTGGGACCGCTATGGGTGGGGTTGTAGATTGTGTGTATATCCGTTTTTTTGGTAACGGCTACTGACGGTTCCGCTCTTACAGCGGCTCACTTTTGAGAAGCGCAAAAGTAAGCAAAACGCTACATGCCCCACCACTTGGTGCCTCGCCTAGGCTCGGCATGCCCTCACTCCGGCATTGCTCCGTGGGCCCGCTGCGAAGGGCCATCCATGGCCCAGCGCAGCTATCCCGGCATCCATGCCGGGATGCCCACTGCGCAATGCCTGCGTTCGGCCAGCGTGGTTAATGGGGCGCCGAGATCAACGTCCACCGCGAGGCGGCCTGAGAGCCGGCCTGGTTTAGGGTGATCGCGTTTCTCCTGTGGGAGCGAGCCTGCTCGCGAAGGCGGTGTCACTGTCGATGAAAGATGTTGAATGAGCTGGCCTCATCGCGAGCAAGCTCGCTCCCACAGGTTTTTGTGTCGCATGCAGATGCTGTGAACACCCGCAACCCCCATGTGGGAGCGAGCTTGCTCGCGATAGCGGTGGTTCAGCCACATAGATGCTGGAAGTGCCCTGCTCTTGCTCTTGCTCTTGCTCTTGCTCTTGCTCTGCTTTTGATCTTGATCCGGGCGCCCCGTTAAACCACGCTGGCCGAACGCAGGCATTGCGCAGTGGGCACCTCGGCATGGATGCCGAGGTAGCCGCGCTGGACCATGGATGGTCCTTCGCGGCGGGCCCACGGAGCAATGCCGGAGTGAGGGCATGCCGAGCCTAGGCGAGGCACCAAGTGGTGGGGCAAGAGCGCTTTGGTTACTTTCGCGCTTTTCGAAAGTGACCCGCCGTAAGGGGGGGGTGTCAGAAATTTTGTGTTCGGGCATAACATGAGTAAGAGGTGCATGTATGCCAACCAAGAAGAAACCCGCGTTGCGAGAGCTGCCGAAAATCCCGAAAGAGCTGCTTGAGCAATTTACCGATGGACCGATGACCGCTGAAGCCATTGAGGATGCCTCTGCGGCGTTCAAGAAGGCTTTGATCGAGCGAGCCTTGAGTGCTGAGCTTGGCCACCACCTGGGCTATCCGCCGGGCGCGCAGCGCCCAGAGGATGAAACCAACCAGCGCAATGGCAAAAGCGGCAAGACGGTTCTAACCGGTGATGGTCCGCTCCGACTGGATATTCCTCGCGACCGGGACGGCAGTTTTTCTCCCATCCTGATCCCCAAACACGAGCGGCGTTACACTGGGTTCGACGACAAGATCATCGCCATGTATGCCCGCGGAATGACTGTTAGAGAGATCCGTGCGTTTCTTTCCGAGCAGTACGGTACGGACGTTTCTCCCGACTTCATTAGCTCTGTAACCGACGAAGTCATGGCAGAGATCGGTGCCTGGCAACAGCGGCCTTTGGAGCCGATGTATCCGGTTATTTTCTTCGATGCTCTGCGGGTCAAAATCCGCGAAGAGGGGCTGGTTCGCAACAAGGCAATCTACCTGGCCTTGGGTGTTTTGCCTGACGGAACACGCGATATTCTCGGCATTTGGATCGAAACGACCGAGGGCGCCAAATTCTGGATGAAGGTGTTCAACGACCTCAAGACACGCGGCGTCGAAGACGTGTTGATTGCTGTGACCGATGGCCTTAAAGGCATGCCGGAAGCTCTCAGCGCTGTATTTCCGGACACGACACTGCAAACATGCATTGTTCATCTGATCCGCAACAGTCTTGATTACGCGGCTTGGGATAAGCGCCGCGAACTGGCCAAGGCGCTCAAACCGATCTATCAGGCAGTCACCGCCGAAGCGGCCGAGCAAGCGCTGGATGCGTTTGAAAGCGGGCCATGGGGCAAGCAGTATCCGACGGTAGTGGCTGCTTGGCGCCGCGCTTGGGATCGTGTGATTCCTTTTTTCGTTTTCCCGCCGGCGATCCGAAAAGTGATCTACACGACCAACGCCATTGAGAGCATCAACGCTCAACTGCGCAAGATCATCAAGACCCGAGGCCACTTCCCGACCGACGATGCGGCGACCAAGCTGATCTGGCTTGGGCTGCGCAATATCACAGCAAACTGGGGTTCAGCGGCCCATGACTGGAAAAGTGCGATGAATCAATTCGCGATTCTGTACGGAGATCGATTTATCAGACCGACCTGGTAAAAGCATGGCCTGCCTAACGGCAGGCCGTTACCGGCCCGCACACAAAATATCTGACAGTCCCCCGTAAGGGCGGAACCGCCAGTAGCCGTTACCAAAAAAACGGATATACACACAAACTCCCACCTCCCTTGTGAAAGCAACTCAGTCTTGCCTACCGACGCTTGCTCCCCCCAACAACGACCCCATCAACCCCCGCACCAACTGCCGCCCCAACTGATTGGCCGCCTGGCGCATCGCCGATTTCAACGCCTGGCCAGCCGCCGTACCGAGGAACTCCCCAGCCTTTTCAGTAAAACTCGGCTCTTCGCCCGCCGGTTTACCCGGAACCACTTCGGCCTGAGGCTCCAACCCCTTACGCCCCATCAACACTTCATAGGCCGACTCACGATCAATCGGCTTGTCATAACGCCCCCGCAACGGTGAAGTGGCGATCAGCCCGGCACGCTCAGCCTCGCTCAGCGGCCCGATGCGCGACTGCGGTGGCGCCACCAACACGCGCTGGACCATCTCCGGCGTGCCTTTTTCCTGCAAGGTACCCACCAAGGCTTCACCGATGCCAAGTTCGGTCAGTACCGCCAGGGCATCGAATTGCGGGTTCGGCCGGAAACCATCCGCCACCGCCCGCAGCGATTTCTGCTCCTTGGCGGTAAAGGCCCGCAGGCCATGCTGGATGCGCAACCCCAACTGCGCCAGTACATCGTCTGGCAAATCTCCCGGCGACTGGGTCACGAAATACACCCCGACGCCCTTGGAACGGATAAGCCGCACCACTTGTTCCAAACGTTCCTGCAAGGCCTTGGGCGTACCGGCAAACAGCAGGTGCGCCTCATCGAAGAACAGCGCCAGCAGCGGTTTGTCCGCATCGCCGCGCTCGGGCAATTGCTCGAACAGCTCAGCCAGTAGCCACAGCAGGAACGTCGCGTAGACCTTCGGTGCTTCATGCACCAGACGGCTGGCGTCCAGCAAGTGGATGCGACCACGGCCATCGCTGGCCGGTTGCAGGATGTCTTCGAGCTGCAAGGCCGGCTCACCAAACAACGCGTCCGCGCCCTGCTGCTCCAGGGTCGACAAGCGCCGCAACAAAGCCTGGCTGGAACCGGTGGTCATCAACGCCGCATCGTCCCCCAGCAACTCGGGATTGTCCTTGAGGTGATTGAGCAGCGCCTTCAGGTCCTTGAGATCCAGCAGCAACAAGCCTTCGCGGTCGGCGACCTTGAAGGCGGCATACAACGCCGATTGCTGGCTGTCTGTCAGCTCAAGCAGGCTGCCGATCAGCAAGGGGCCCATTTCACTCAGCGTGGTGCGCAACGGATGACCCGATTGACCGTGGATGTCCCACAACGTCACGGGATAAGCCTGAGGCTTGTGGCCCAGCCAAGGCATCCCGGCGATGCGCTCGGCGATCTTGCCCTGGGGGTTGCCGGCGGCGCCGAGGCCGCACAAGTCACCTTTGATGTCCGCGGCGAACACCGCCACGCCGGCATCGCTGAACATCTCGGCCAGGCGCTGCAAGGTGACGGTCTTGCCGGTACCGGTGGCACCCGCCACCAGACCATGACGGTTCGCCAGGCGCATGGCCTGGACGATGGGCTGGCCGGCAAGGTCGGCACCGATAACGAGTTGCGATGAGTCAGGCATTTGGTCACCTGTGATAGTTGCGGTATGACGCCATTTTGCACGCTTATATAAAAGCACGCCCGGAGCATTTAGACCCGGTAGCAGGAATAAAAGCCTGCGAGTCCGGGCTGGCCTCATCGCGAGCAAGCTCGCTCCCACAGGATTCCGGCTGGAACATAGATCCCATGTGGGAGCGAGCTTGCTCGCGATGGGGACCTGTCAGACAAACCAATCCCCACTGGCATCCCGTTTGCCACACAACCCCAACCGAACATCTATTCTTCATAAAGGTCAACACAGGAGAACACTGACCGGAGGGATGTTCATCGTGCATATAGCGGACATAACCATGTTCTACGCCCCCGCCAGCGGAGGCGTGCGCACTTATCTGGATGCCAAGCACCGGCGCCTGGGCGATCGGCCCGGTATTCGCCATAGCCTGTTGATCCCCGGCGCGCATTTGAGCGAGCACGATGGGATCTACAAGGTTCCGGCCCCTGCCCTGCCGTTCGGCAAGGGCTATCGTTTCCCGCTTCGCCTGGCCCCCTGGCGTAATGTCCTGCGCGACCTGCAACCGGACCTGATTGAAGTGGGCGATCCCTACCTCACCGCGTGGGCCGCCCTGGATGCCCGGCGTCAGCTCGATGTGCCCGTGATCGGTTTTTATCATTCCGACCTGCCGCTGCTGGTGAGCAATCGCATGGGCAACTGGTTCACGCCCAATATCGAAGCTTATGTCAGCAAGTTGTATGGCAATTTCGACCGAGTCCTGGCGCCGAGCCAGGTCATGGCCGACAAACTGGCCGGGCTGGGCGTCAAGAACGTCTACGTGCAACCTTTGGGCGTGGACCTTCAAACCTTCAACCCCGCCGCTCGCGATCCGGAGTTGCGTGCCGAACTGGGTATCGCCGAGGACACGCGCCTGCTGATTTTCGCCGGTCGCGGCTCCAAGGAAAAAAACCTGCCGGTGCTGCTCAAGTGCATGAAACGCCTGGGCGAGCGCTACCACCTGCTGCTGGTGGGTTCGTCGATGCCCGCGGTGGTGCCGGACAACGTCACGGTGGTCGATGAGTTCTGCCCGGCGCCGCAAGTCGCCCGGCTCATGGCCAGTGCCGATGCCCTGCTGCACGCCGGTGACCAGGAAACCTTCGGCCTGGTAATCCTCGAAGCCATGGCCAGCGGTATTCCCGTGGTGGCGGTGGCGGCCGGGGCCTTCACTGAGATCGTCCACGAAGATTGCGGCTTGCTGTGCACACCCGATAACCCACAGGCCATGGCCAACGCCGTGCGGCAACTCTTCGCCGAAGGCTGCCAGCGCCGTGGCGCGTTGGCGCGTCGTCATGTGGAGCGCCACTACGCCTGGGATTCAGTGGTCAACAGCTTGCTGGGACATTATTACGCCGTGCTCGGCGAACAGATGCCGCTGCTGGCCAATGGTTGAGACGGGGTTCGTGTCGATGACTCATTCGCCCAGCGTGTTATTGGTGCTGCACGACGTGGCGCCGCAAACCTGGCCCGACTACCAGCCATTTGTCGAAGCCGTCGACGCCCTTGGCCAGGTGCCGATGACCTGGCTGGTGGTGCCTGACTTCCACCGCCGCAACGCCCTGGAGGCTCACCCAGGTTTTCGGCGCTTGCTCGACAGCCGGGTCGAGCGTGGCGACGAGCTGGTGTTGCACGGTTATTACCATTGCGACGACGGTCCTGCGGCCCGGCATCCCAAGGATTGGTTCATGCGCCGGGTCTATACCCATGAAGGCGAGTTCTACAACCTGTCCGAGCACGCCGCCCTCACCCGCTTGCGCGCCGGTATCGAAACCTTTGAGCGTTACCACTGGCCGCTGGAAGGTTTTGTCGCCCCGGCCTGGCTGATGAGCGAAGGCACACGCCAGGCCTTGCGCCAATTACCGCTGAGCTACACCAGCGACACCCAACACCTTTATCGCCTGCCCGACTTCACTGCCATCGACGCCCCGGGGCTGGTCTGGAGCGCCCGCAGTGCCTGGCGCCGTGGCCTGTCGAAAGTCATCAGCGACCAGCGTGAACAGCGCTGGCGCCAGGCCCCGGTGATTCGCCTGGGCCTGCACCCGGTGGACATGCGCCACGGGTTCTCCCGGGATTACTGGCTGCGCACCCTCGAACGCCTGCTCCATGACGGTCGCGTGCCGATGACCAAGGTCGGCTGGCTGGCCACCCAGGGCCTGCGGGTCAGCAGCGCCGCATGAAACGGCTGATCTGGCTGGGCGTTGCGCTGCTCACGGCGTTGCTGGTGCCGTTGTTGGTGGGCGGCGGGGAAATGTGGTCGCGGGTGCAGCGCTTTCCCTTGTCGTTGCTGCTGACCATGCTCGGCATGATTGTGCTGTGCTGGGGTTTGAACTCTGTGCGCCTGCGGTTGCTGCTGGGTGAACACCGTGGGCGCATCGGCGGGCTGAAAAGCATGGCCGTGGTGATGTCCACCGAGTTCGCCATGTGCGCCACGCCCGGCGGCAGTGGCGGGCCGCTGACGCTGATGGCCCTGCTGGCGCGCAACGGCGTGCGGCCGGCCCATGGTAGCGCCGTGTTTGCCATGGATCAGCTGAGCGACCTGCTGTTCTTCCTCTGCGCCTTGGTGGGCATTTTGTTTTACGCGCTGTTCCAGAACCTCAGCCAGCGCATGGAATGGATGTTGGGATTGACTGCGGTTTCAATGTTTGGCGGACTGTTCGCCTGCGCACTGGTGGCCCGCTTCCATCGCCGACTGATCCTGCTGGGCGCTCGGCTACTGTGCCATTTGCGGGTCAAGAGCAGCACCCGCCGACGCTGGGCGCGCAAGATCCTGCACTTTCTCGCGGCCTTTACCGACACCTTGAAATTGCCACGGCAGACCTTGTTCCAAGTCTTCGGCCTGACGTGCCTCCACTGGGTGCTGCGCTACAGCGTGTTGTACCTGGCGTTGAAAGGGCTCGGCGCGGATTTGCAGTGGGCCTGGAGTTTCCTGATCCAGATGCTGTCACTGAGCGCGGGGCAATTCAGCCTATTGCCGGGCGGTGCCGGGGCGGCAGAGGTGACCTCGGCGGCGCTGTTGGCGCCCATGGTGGGCAAATCCACGGCGGCAGCGGCGATCCTGATCTGGCGAGCGGTGACCTATTACTTTTATTTGGTGGCGGGCGGGCCGGTGTTCTTTTTGATGGTCGGGCGACCATTGATCAAGAAGCTGATAAAGCTCAGGCAGGCCTGATCGATCAGCGTTTCTGTTCGGGCTCATCCTGAGGATGTAACTGCTCCCACAATTGCGCGGCATCGGGAAACTCAGTGCCGTCATCCGGCCCCAACGCATCGGGGTCGTAGCGGCTCAGGCAGCCCTCGCCGAGGGTCGCCGGTGCACGGGAAGTGGCTTTATCCAATGGATCAGTCATGGTGGGCCTCATGAAAAAAGGGCCTGGCGATCGCTCGTCCAGGCCCTTTGAGTGTAGTCAGAACACCACGGTCTTGTTGCCATGCACCAATACCCGGTCTTCCAGGTGATAGCGCAAGCCCCGCGCCAACACCATCTTCTCCACATCACGACCGAAACGCACCATGTCTTCGATGCTGTCGCTGTGGCTGACGCGCACCACGTCCTGCTCGATGATCGGGCCGGCGTCCAGCTCTTCGGTCACGTAGTGGCAGGTGGCGCCAATCAGTTTCACGCCACGCATCGACGCCTGGTGGTACGGCTTGGCGCCGACGAACGACGGCAGGAAACTGTGGTGGATATTGATGACCTGGTGGGCGTATTCGCGGCACAAGGCGGGCGGCAGGATTTGCATGTAGCGAGCCAGCACCACCACCTCGGCCTCGTGCTGCTTGACCAGCCGCGAGACTTCGGCAAACGCCGGCTGCTTGTCCTGCGGGTTGACCGGTACGTGGTAGTACGGGATGCCATGCCACTCCACCATGCTGCGCAAGTCGTCGTGGTTGGAAATGACACAGGCAATGTCGCAATCGAGCTCATCGCTGTGCCAGCGGTGCAACAAGTCAGCCAGGCAGTGAGACTCGCGGCTGGCCATCAACACGACGCGCTTTTTCTGCGCGGTGTCGGTGATGCGCCAGTCCATCGAGAACTCTTCGGCAATCGGTGCAAATGCCTCACGAAAGGCTTCGATGCCGAAGGGCAGCGAGTCGGCACGAATCTCGTGACGCATGAAGAACCAGCCACTGTGATTGTCCGAGTGGTGGCTCGCTTCAGTGATCCAGCCGTTATGGGACGCCAGAAAGTTACTGACTTTAGCAACGATGCCGACGCGGTCCGGGCAAGCAATCACCAGCCGAAAAGTGCGCATTAGGGGAACTCCAGAACTTCGCAAAGGCGGCCATTCTAGCCATTGCGCAAAAAAACTGCAGTATCGATGACGCGCCGCGCCCATCGCGCCACCCCTGGGCCGCGAACGGCATGGCTGTGACGGCAGGCTATATGTGTGAACAGATGTGAGACTGCTCACAGTATTTAACTGCACTGCCCGTTTTTGTGGCACTGCACTAATTAATTAAATAAAACACGGCTTAAATGTTTACTTGATGAAACTGTCTGATTACTATTGCCGCACTGTCTCCTTGTCACCCGCGTCCTACATAAGGTAGTCCAAATGTCCTTGATCAATGAATACCGCGCCACTGAAGAAGCCATCAAAGAACTGCAAGCACGTCTGAAAAACCTGTCCCAAGACGACAAACTGCAAACCGAGCTGGAATTCGAAGGTAAACTGCGCACGCTGATGGGTGAGTACTCCAAGTCCCTGCGCGACATCATTGCCCTGCTGGATCCAGAAGCCAAGTCGAGCAAAGCACCACGTGGCGCGGTAAAAACTACCGGCACCAAGCGCGCTCGCAAAGTTAAGCAATACAAAAACCCGCACAACGGCGAAGTCATCGAAACCAAAGGTGGCAACCACAAGACTCTGAAAGAGTGGAAAGCCAAGTGGGGCGGTGACGTGGTTGAAGGCTGGGCAACCCTGCTGGGTTGAGCCTCACCGGTTCGCACCGTTTCTTTGCGAACACAATAACGCCAGCGATTGCTGGCGTTTTTTTATGCCTGTCATCTTCTTACTTCTTGGCACCGCTCAAAGGCTTAACCGTTTACGCAATTGTTGGCTGTAGCCCTGCCATTCCATGAGTACCTCTTGCTGCAATGGGGTAGAGAGGGCCATCCATTCTCCCATCGCCTCATCAAAACTATTCAAGGTATTAGGCGCTCCCCATTCCGGGGATGACAGACGTTGTTGACAGAAAAGTCTCCAGCGCCCTTGCTCTTCGGGATTCAACGTGTCTGGAAAGTTGCGCGCGCGATATCGAAACAATAATTCCGGCAAGCGCTCGTCATCGAATGGCCAGCGTTCATGCGCCAATTGAGCCGGGTCCGCCAGGCGGACTTGTTCACATAAACGACGATCACGGTCGCCGATGAAGCCCGCGTATAACTGTTGTTCGGGATCCTCACTGGCGGTGAAATCCTCGCGGCCATAAATAGCCTGAAGTTTCTCCTGCCAAACTTCCTGTGCGTCAGTTAGTCGCGACGCCCGCTCCTGATAACCGTCCATGTCCAGTTGCAGCCGCTGTTGATCCTCGGCGCGCAGCACCGACAACGGCGCAACCACCGGACACTTGTTGATATGAATGAGCTTGAGCGGCACGGGCAACTCACCTTCGAGCAGTTCTTCACGACGTGTGTACAAACGCTGACGCAACACCTCGGCATCGTGGTCCAGCAAGCCCTGAGGGTCCAGGTGCAGGTCGCAGACAATCAGGGCGTTACGGTTTTTCGGGTGCCAGGCCAACGGCAAGACAACGCCGATATAATTGCGCGCCGCCGAGAAACGCCCGGAAATGTGCACCATCGGCTGCAACAGGCGGATCTGGTCCATCACCTTCTGTTTGCTGCGCAACTGGAACAGCCAGTCGTAGAGCCGGGGCTGCTGCTGGCGAATCAGGCGCGCCAGGGCGATGGTCGCGCGCACGTCCGACAACGCATCATGCGCCTGGCCATGATCAATGCCATTGGCCGCGGTCAGGCGTTCGAGCTTGAGGGTGACGCGGCCCTCCTCCTGCGGCCAGACGATGCCTTGCGGACGTAGCGCATAGGCGGCACGCACCAGGTCGATCAGGTCCCAGCGACTGTTACCGCCCTGCCATTCCCGGGCATAGGGGTCGAAAAAATTCCGATAAAGGCTGTAGCGGGTCATTTCATCGTCGAAGCGCAGGGTGTTATAGCCGGCGCCACACGTACCGGGAGCGGCCAGTTGCCCGTGGACCCGGGTCATGAAATCGGCTTCGCTCAAGCCTTTTTCGGCCAGGCACGCCGGAGTGATGCCGGTGATCGCACAAGCCGCCGGATGGGGCAGGATGTCATCGCTGGGCTGGCAATACAGGTTCACCGGCGCGTCGATTTCATTGAGCTCGAAGTCGGTACGGATACCCGCCACTTGCAAGGGCCGGTCGCAACGCGGGTTGATGCCGGTGGTTTCGTAGTCGTACCAGAAGATGGAAGTCACGGGCTGTTCCTGAACTGAAGACTGGCGAAGTCTAGGCGCTCGAACCCGCCCCAGGCCAGCGGTCCTGTAACTTTTGAAACATCCAATGTGGGAGCGAGCTTGCTCGCGATAGCGGTGGGTCAGCCTGCGGTGATGCTGGCTGTGCAGCCGCCATCGCGAGCAAGCTCGCTCCCACAGGGGACCTGCTGGATGGCCCAGATCGTGTTCACCCCCTCAGTCACGTTGCGATCCATGAAATGAAATGACTGGCATCGACATATCGTTTGCCCGCGCGAAGACTGCTAGCATCGCCGACATAGAACGATCGACCCGGCCCATCACTCAGGTTGCCCATGCTCGACACACCAGCACTGCAAAGGAACGCGACGCTGCCGGCGCCCCTGGACACGCGCTATCAGGTCGAAACGCCCGAAGGCATTGACCTGCCACTGCGCCCGGCGGGGTTGATGCCCCGTTCATTGGCCTTCGCCATCGACCTGGGCATACGCGGGCTGGTCCTGGGGCTGCTCTTTCTCATCCTGGCGTTTTTCGGAGAGCTGGGCATCGGCCTGGGTTCCATCCTGCTGTTCGTTATCAGCTGGTGGTACATGGTGCTGTTCGAGGTGCTGAACCAGGGACGCTCCCCCGGCAAGCAGATCATGGGACTGCGCGTGGTACAGGACGACGGTCGCCCCATCGGCTGGTCCGCCTCACTCATCCGCAACCTGTTGCGCTTCGTCGACATGCTGCCCTTCGCCTATGCCTTCGGGGCAATCAGTTGCCTGCAACATCCGGCCTTCAAACGCCTGGGCGATCTCGCGGCCGGCACGCTGGTGGTGTATCGCGAACAACCGGTCAAACGCCCCACCCTGCCATTGGTACAACCATTACGCCCGCCGTTTGCCCTGAGCCTGAACGAGCAACGCGCCGTGCTGAGTTTCGCCGAGCGCCAGGCCGAATTGTCCCAGGCGCGGGTCAACGAACTGGCGAGCATCCTGGCCGCGCCCTTGAACGTGCCGGCGCCCCGCGCCGTGGCCGAACTCAATGGCATCGCCCGCGGCCTGTTGGGGCCAACATGAAGCAAAGCCTGTTCGAAAGTCGCCACCAAGGGGAATGGGCACATTTGTCGGGCCTGCTCGATCAATTGGAACGCAGCCGCAACGCGCCTCAAAGCAGCGATTTCCCGCCGGCCTATCGGCGGCTTTGCCATCATCTGGCACTGGCCCAGGCGCGGGGCTACAGCAGCTTGCTGATCGACACGCTGCAACAATTGGCGCTGCGGGGTCATCAGCAACTCTACCGGGATCGCAGCCGGCCATCGGCCAGTCTCTCGAGCTTTATCCTCGCCGGGTTTCCTCGGCTGGTCCGCGAACAATGGCGCTTCGTGCTGGTCGCCAGCGTGATGTTCCTGGGCAGCCTGGCGGGCATCGGGCTGTTGGTCTATCTGTTTCCCGAGTTGGTCTACAGCCTGCTGAGCGCCGAAGAAGTCAGCCAGATCCGCGGCATGTACGACCCAGTCGCCGGGCACTTGGGGCGCTCGATCGAGCGGGCGTCCAGCGAGGATTGGGCGATGTTCGGCTACTACATCATGCACAACATCGGCATTGCCTTTCAGACCTTCGCCAGTGGCTTGATGTTTGGCCTGGGCAGCGCGTTCTTCCTGTTTTTCAACGGCCTGACCATTGGCGCGGTGGCCGGCCACCTGACCCAGATCGGTTCGGGCGGCACGTTCTGGTCGTTCGTGATCGGCCACGGCGCTTTCGAACTCACCGCCATCACCCTGGCCGGCGCCGCTGGCCTGCAACTGGGCTGGGCCTTGATCGCGCCGGGGCGCCTGACCCGGGGCGAGGCCTTGCGGCTCGCCGCGGGCAAAAGCGTGCTGATGATCGGCGGGGTGATGCTGTTCCTGCTCATCGCCGCGTTCATCGAGGCTTACTGGTCGTCCAGTGCCGTGTCGTCGGCCACCAAATATACGGTCGGTGCATTGTTATGGCTGCTGGTGCTCAGTTACCTGCTGTTTGCCGGACGGGTCCGCCATGCGCCTGAGTGACGCCACCGTCGTCATCCGCCCGCGCACCACCTGGGAAGCCATGGACCTCGGTGTGCTGATGAGCCAGCAACATCGACGGTTGCTGATGAGCAGTTGGGCCATCGTCACGCTGCCGGTGTATGCGCTGCTGACCCTGTTGTTGTGGGATTCGCCGTCCCTGGTCGTGCTGGTGTTCTGGTGGTTGAAACCGGCCTTTGACCGGCTGCCGCTGTACATTCTCTCCAAGGCGCTGTTTGGCGAAACGCCTACGTTGAAGCAGGCCTTGCGCCAGTGGCCCGCGTTGCTCAAGCCCCAATTGTTCGCCAGCCTGACCTGGCGACGGCTGAGCCTGAACCGCAGCTTCCTGATGCCCGTGGTGCAACTGGAAGGGCTCGCCGGCGAGGCGCGGGAGCAGCGCTTGCGAGTCCTGTTGCAACGCAACGGCGGCGTGGCGCAATGGCTGACCATCATCGGCGTGCACCTGGAAACCGCCTTGTGGTTCGGCCTGATGGCCCTGTTCTATCTGTTCGTGCCGCAACAGGTCGAACTGGAATGGGACTGGCAGACACTGCTCGACACCACGGAATACGGCTGGTTGTGGTTCGAACACCTGGTGAACTTCCTGTATCCCCTCGTGCTGATCGTCTGGGAGCCGATCTATGTCGCCTGCGGCTTCAGCCTCTACCTGAACCGGCGCACGATCCTCGAGGGCTGGGACATCGAACTGGCGTTCCGTCGCCTGCGCCAACGCCTGAGCAACGCAGCCCCGGTGCTGATGCTCTTGGTATTGATGCTGCTGCCACTGTCGCCCCCGGCCTGGGCCGCCGAAGACAACAGCGCCCCCGACAGCCCCCGGCTGCTCAATCAACCCGTCACCAGCGAAGCGGCCCGAGACAGCATCAAGGCGATCCTCGACGCCCCGCCGTTCAAGAACCCGGAAACGGTCACCCGCTATCGTTTCGGCGAAGAAACCACCGACGCCCCCCAAAAGAGCGAAGCCCCGGACTGGTTCAAGGCAATGTTCAAATGGATGGGCAGCCAACGCTTCGACATCATCGCCGCGCTGATCCAGATCGCCCTGTGGGCCTGCCTGGTGAGCGCGATCGTTTGGCTGGCCTGGCGCTATCGGGAACGGCTCAAGTCCCTGGCCAATCGTCGGCCGATGAAACGGACACCCGTCGAACGCCCGGCACCGGCCCAGATGTTCGGCCTGGATATCCGCCAAGAGAGCCTGCCGGTCGACGTGGCTGCCAGCGTCGAGCAGTTATGGTCCGACAATCCCCGCGAGGCCCTGGGCCTGCTCTACCGAGCCCTGCTCAGTCGCTTGCACCATGATTTCAAGGTCCCGCTGAAGCCGGCCGACACCGAAGGCCAGGTGTTGCAACGCGTCGAACAACTTCAACAGGCCAACCTGCTGGGCTTCAGCGAAAGCCTGACCCGGCACTGGCAGAACATTGCCTATGGGCACCGTGCACCGCCGCCTCATCTGCAACAGGAACTGTGTGACGGCTGGCGCGGGCTGTTCGGTCCGGGGGCGTCTCGATGAGCCGGCGCGCAGGGTTGCTGACCGGCGCACTGCTGGTCGCGCTGGTGGGTGCATTGGGCACTTATCTCTATGTGAAAGCCGTGCCGTATCAGGAAACCCTCGATCACGGCCCTTCTCCCGAAGCCCAGGCCAACCCTTACCTGGCCGCCGAACACTTCTTGCGCAAGCAGGGTATCAACGTCGAGCACGCCAATAACCTGAGCGTGCTTCCCACCTTGGAACCTCGCCAGCGCAGCCTGCTGTTGCTGGGTGAACGTACCCACATGACGCCACGGGAAGTCGACCAGTTGATGAACTGGACCCGGGCCGGTGGACGCTTGCTGTTTGTCGCCGAGGCCTTGTGGGATAACAGCACCGGTAGCAGCGGCGACTTGCTGCTGGATCGCGTGCACCTGCGCCAACTCCTGAGCGAAGACCTCAAGGAGCCTGCCCCCGAGCTCATCAAGGATCGTTACCCAGAGCTGACCAAATTGTACCTGGAAGACGAAGAGGCGCCTGCGTATATCGGCTTCGACACCGACTTCCACCTCGAAGACCCGCAGAACCTCGCCCAGGCCTGGGCCAACAGTGCCCTGGCGACCCACATGATGCAACTGACCCTCGGCTTGGGCACGATCACGGTCATCACCGACGCCGAGCTATGGAAGAACGAGCACATCGACCAGTACGACAACGCCTGGCTGCTCTGGTATTTGAGCGCCGATACAGACGTCACGCTGCTGTTCGACACCGATCACGACGACCTGCTGACCCTGCTGCTGCGCTATTTCCCCCAGGCACTGGTGGCGCTGCTGGCCCTGGTTGCCCTGTGGCTCTGGCGCTCGGCGGTACGCCATGGCCCGCTGCAGCAACCGGCGCCCAAGGCGCGGCGTCAGCTGGAAGAACACTTGCAGGCCAGTGCCGGTTTCCATCTGCGCCACAATGGCCAGCAGCAGCTGTTGCAGACCTTGCAACAGGACGTGCTGCGCCGGGCCCGCCATCTTCATCCCGGTTTCGAACAACTGGCCGTCGCCGAACAATGGCAGGTGCTCGCCCGCCTGACCCGCCAACCCACGCGAGCCATCAGCCAGGCCTTGAGCCCCCGGCCGAAAAAGCGGATGTCCAGCGCTGAGTTCTGCCGCCAGGTCGCCCATTTGCAAACCCTCAGGAATGCCTTATGACTGAACAGAACGAACCTGCCGACGGCCAGACCCACGCCGTCCAACAGCGCCAGCGCGCCAGTCAGTTGGCCCAGGCCATTCGCAGCGAACTGCACAAGGCGGTGGTCGGCCAGAGCGCGGTGATCGACGATGTGCTCACGGCGCTGATCGCCGGTGGTCACGTCCTGCTCGAAGGGGTTCCCGGGTTGGGCAAGACCTTGCTGGTGCGTGCCCTGGCCCGTTGTTTCGGTGGCGAGTTCGCGCGCATCCAGTTCACCCCCGACCTGATGCCCAGCGACGTCACCGGGCACGCGGTGTACGACCTGCAGACCGAGCAATTCAAGCTGCGCAAGGGCCCGGTGTTCACCAACCTGCTGCTGGCCGACGAGATCAACCGCGCACCGGCCAAGACCCAGGCCGCGCTGCTCGAGGCCATGCAGGAGCGCCAGGTCACCCTCGAAGGCCGCGCCTTGCCCATCGCCCAACCGTTCATGGTGCTCGCCACCCAGAACCCCATCGAACAGGAAGGCACCTACCCGCTGCCGGAAGCCGAGCTCGACCGTTTCATGCTCAAGGTGCGCATGGACTACCCCGACGCCGACCAGGAATTGAACATGGTGCGCCAGGTCAGCCGCTCGACCCGGGCCGACATGCTTGATGTACAGCCGTTGCGCACGGTGTTGCAGGCCAAGGACGTGCAGGCCCTGCAACGCATCGCCAGCGATCTACCGATGGACGACCAGGTGCTCGACTACGCCGTGCGCCTGGCCCGCACCACTCGCAGCTGGCCGGGGCTGACCCTCGGCGCCGGGCCGCGCGCCTCGATTGCCCTGGTGCGCTGCGCCCGGGCGCGGGCGTTGTTGCGCGGCGGCGAGTTCGTGGTGCCGGACGACATCAAGGGCTGCGCCCTGGCCGTGCTGCGCCATCGCGTGCGGCTGGCGCCGGAGCTGGACATCGAAGGACTCTCGGTGGATCAGGTGCTGGGGCAGTTGCTCGATCAAGTGCCGGCGCCGCGGTTGTGAATAATACCAACATGCCGAGGATACCTTCTGTGGCGAGGGGATTTATCCCCGCTGGGCTGCGAAGCGGCCCCCTGGTTTTGTCTGACACACCGCTAGGGGCCGCTACGCGGCCAACGGGGATAAATCCCCTCGCCACAAAAGTGCGCTCTGCATTTCTTCCAATGGGAACGCACCCATGAAACCCTCGCGCCTGCTCCTGATCTGGCTCGCGGCACTGCTGGCCCTCGGCATCGTCCTGGGCGCATTGCGGGCGCTGGGCGTGGCGATCCCATCGACCCTGTTGTCCATCAACTGGGGCTTGCTGTTGGCCTTGCTGGCCCTGGCGCTGCTTGACGCCGTGCGGCTCAGGCGCTTGCCTTCGCCCCGGGTGCAACGGCAGATGCCGGTAAGCCTGGCCCTGGGTCGTTGGGGCGAGGTTCGTCTGGAGATCAGCCATGACTTCGAGCAGCCGCTGGAGGTCGGGCTCTTCGATCATGTCCCCAATGGCCTGGACTTCGAAAACCTCCCCCTGGTGGTGGAGCTTCAACCCGGCCAACACAGTCAGGTCGGCTACCTCCTGCGCCCGCTCAAGCGCGGCCACTTCACCTTCGAACACTGCGAAGTCAACCTGCCGAGCCCGTTGGGCCTGTGGGCTCAAAAACGCCTGATGGATGCGCTCGAAGACATCCGCGTCTACCCGGATTTCGCCCGGCTCTACGAAGGTCAACTGCTGGCTGTGGACAACTGGCTCAGCCAGCTCGGTATCCGTCAGCGCCAACGGCGCGGCCAGGGGCAGGAATTTCATCAACTGCGCGAATTTCGCGAGGGCGACAGCCTGCGCCAGATCGACTGGAAGGCCACTGCCCGCCACCGCATGCCAATTGCCCGTGAATACGAGGACGAGCGTGACCAGCAGATCATCTTCATGCTCGATTGCGGCCGGCGCATGCGCAGCCAGGACGGCGAGTTGTCGCATTTCGATCACGCGCTCAATGCCTGCCTGCTGCTCAGCTACACCGCCCTGCGCCAGGGCGATGCGGTGGGCCTGAGCACCTTCGCCAGCGAACAGCCACGCTACCTCGCCCCGGTCAAAGGCACCAACCAGCTCAACGTGCTGCTCAACACCGTGTACGACCTGGACAGCAGTCAGCGCCCCGCCGACTACCAGGCCGCCGTCAACCAACTGTTGACCCGGCAAAAACGCCGGGCCCTGGTGGTGCTGGTGACCAATCTTCGGGATGAGGACGACGAAGAACTGCTAACCGCCGTCAAACGGCTCGGCCAGCAGCATCGGGTGTTGGTGGCGAGCCTGCGGGAAGAGGCGCTGGACCGGTTACGCCAGACGCCCGTGCAAACGTTGCCCGAAGCCCTGAGCTACTGTGGAACAGTGGATTATCTGAACGCCCGGGCCGAACTGCATGAGCGCCTGAGCGCCCATGGCGTGGCGGTACTGCAAGCCCGGCCCGGGGAACTGGGGGCCGAGCTGGTGACGTTGTATCTGGGGTGGAAGAAGGCGGGGAATCTATAGGAACTAGGCGCGTTTCCAGCGCAACAAAACCGGATGAATATCAGACGGTGCTCCCATCGTATTGGTTGTAGATCGTCAAATAGAAATGCTCATCCCCAAACTCCCATTTCTCGGCCTGGCCACGAGCATCGGTACGGAGCTCGGAAGGTTGGCCGTCAACCAGAATTGCAACATTGGGTGCCGCTCTATTGGTAAATCTGGAGAGGGCACGAATGTATTTAACGCGATCAGGCGGCGGACTCTCCGTTTTGGGCGCTAACGTTTCCCAACGCTCGACCCTCACGAAATTGTGCGCCAGCGTCAACGCCAATGGCTCAGTCGTATCCCCCGAATCCACCTTCTGCATCCGCAAGGAAAACTCTCCATTGCGAGTCGTACCGGAACAATTCAACTGCCATGTTACGCCCTCAGGAGTCAGAAACTGAGGACTGTCCAATGGCGGAGTGACGATTACACCAAGACTCTCCGCAGACTCGCCGTCCCATATCAGTCTTACCTGCTCGCTCGCCGCTTGACCGGCAACTTTCGATCGGACTGTCAATGTGTGTCGGGCACCATGACAGGGGTAGGCATCCCCCCCAAAAGCAACCGAAACCTCGTCAAGCTTGACGTCAAGCTCATGCACGACGACGTTCCCGGGCAACGGAGGGGACTTGGGGAATTCTGCAATTAGAGGAATGCCGAACTGCAACACAAAGGTGCCGCTCTGCGCTGTCTCGTCGGCCGTGATCGACCAACTCAACGACGTCGTGCCCTGCGCCATCACCACCAACTGCCCTAACGGCGGATCAAAAACCAGACCTTGTGCTTCCTCGCCCGGCTTGTATTCCAGAAGGATCTGGGCGTCCGGATCACCAATCAACCAGCTGTATTCGTAGTCGAGCGTCAACGTGCAAACTTCGCCTGTGACCAGATTCAGTTCCACGTCAGGCCACTTCACCGGTTCGCCATTGACGTAAGGCTTGAACTCCTGGAGCCAGGTCATTTCATTGGGTACCAGTTCAAACACCATAAGGGCAACCTCCCATCCCGCGTAGCCACCCGGGACAACGGCTTGCAACAGACCTTTACGAACCCCCGGCAATCTGAATTGCACATGGGCTCGCCCATCGGTTTCAGTTCTCGTTGAAGCAATCGTGATGTTGGGGTACTCCCACATCACTTCAACGTCTTGCAAAGGCTCGCCGGTCATGGCCGATACCACGGTCACGACCGCTGAAACCAGTTCCCCCAAATGACCATTGGGTTTATCGCTACCCAGCGACTGGATTTTCCGTGGCTCATTCAGGAAGTAGGTCAACGCCACCGTTTGCAGTTGCTCCCCTTCCCCCACCGTCGCGGTCAGTTGGGCGGCGCCAGGTGTGGTGGGAACAAAACGCACTCGCGCCACCCCGTAGTAGTCGGTCACCGAGGTCACTCCCCCCAAGTCATCACTCCGCCACATCACGGTCACACCGGCGATAGGCCTGCCGCTGATGGAGGACACCACGGTGACCTGTTCGACGAGTTCCTGCTCCCAATCCAGGGTTTGAGAAACACTGCTGTCAAATCTGATTTTCAGCACTTGCTCACCTTCCCCCAACGACATCGCATTGGCGGGTGACAAGCTGGCAAGACGCTGCGATGCCAGGCGCAAGGCAAAGCTGCCATCTTTCAGATCGTCGGCCTTGAACATGTACTGCAATCCCTCTCTGGAAAACCTGCGCGGCATGCCCAGGGCCTCTGGCAAAAACCGGATTCCCAGCGCGGTCGGTCCGGTCCCGGTCATGCCCAGTGTCAAGTCGCGTTCAAACAAAGGGCTGTTCTCGGCGGCCGTCAGCTCAAACACGTGCTCGCCCTTACGGCGCGGAAAATAGGTCTTTTCCCCCCAAGGTTCGGCCGGTGCACCATCAAACTGAACCATCAACCCTGCCCAGGGATCCTCCGCCAGTGCCGTCAGCGCAAATAACCGCTCCTCTTCATAGCCGTCGTAGGGACTGCTCACGGATGCCTTCACGGCCTGCTCTGCGGCGCTTGCCGGGACCACGGCAAAACCGGACCAGCCATCGGCGTTCGTAGGCTCGTTGCTGGAGCCGTCCGCAGCCCATGTCACCGGAACACCGGCGACCACACGCCCGGTAAAGTGAGAGAGCACCTGAACCCACAGCCACGCCGGTTCCTGCCCCACCACCGGGTCCACCGGTGAGTCGCGCCAGTCATGGATCCGGACTTTGTTATGGGCCAGCGTCATCGGCTTCGCGGTGGCGACAAAATCCAGCGAGGGTATTGCCCACGCCAGGGAAAACTGGCCCGGTTGCTCGCTGGCGGTAAAATCCAGCACCCAGATCGCGCCGCCGTCGTGGACCGGTTGCGCAAGATTCAATGCGGGTCGAACCGTGGCCCCCAAATCCTCGGCGGACGTCCCCGCCCACGCCAGGGTTGACTCCAGTCCCACCAGCGGGCTCAGCGCATTAGGCAAAACGCTGAAGCGGTGCAGCGCTCCCAGGCATGGATAGAGCGTCTGCGCATCCAGCGAGGCGATTATCTGATCGAGTCTCAGGCTGATTTCTTCGGCCAGGTCCTCGGCCACCAATCGGCCGGTCAGCTCCCTGACGACTGAAACACTCTCCAGACGTAGCTCCAGCTCAAACAGACTGCTGATACTGGTACCCACCTGTGAGGCGAGATTCCATTCGGTACCGGCTGCCACCAGAGGCTTGGGCGTGCCAAGGTCAGCGGGCACCAATCCGATATCCGGGTCGGCCCCACGCCAGTGCAAACTGATGTTTTGGCCGATCCACGCGCTGCCGGATTTCGGCACGACTTTGAGCTTATGTGTCTGACCACGCCGGCACAGCACACCGAGCCCATTGCGTTGGACTTCGACGTCATCCAGCCGAATCGTGACTTCATCTTTCCAAGGACTGGTCGCAATCGCTTTCACATCGAAAGGCTGCTCCACCGCAACGGCCTCCCCATGGGCCTTGATGCTGGCGACGACCACCTTGTCCCCCGCGCTCTGCGGCGTGTACCACACGCTGGCCCAACCACCGGAGCCCGTGGTGACGTTGGCAATCGGGTCAGCGGCGACCGTCCATTGCACCTGCGCATTAACAACGGGGTCACCGTCGCCGCTGACGGTGAAGTGCACCACTTGCACCCGCAACAGCACGCTTTCGCTTTCGTCTACCACGGGAAACTTGTTGGCCTCGCGTACCTCGCCAACCTTGACCAGATTACGCGCCAGCGACATGGATTTTTTCGGTGAAGGCAGCAGCAGTTTCGAGCAGACCAACTGCAGGTCGAATTGACCGTCCAGGCAATCTTCGCTCGTCAGGGTCCAGGCCAGTTCGGCACCCGTGACCGGCACCGGCGTTTCAAGCGCCGGGCTGACCACGACGCCCAGTTGCTCATGGGAATCACCGCTCCAGTGCAACGACAGCGCCGTCCCCTGCAAAGGACTGTCTGCTGGCAGTTTCAGATCCACCGGGTAATCCGACCCTCGATTGGGATAGCCGATCTTGTCTTCCCAAGGTGCTTGCTCTCCCTCGACGACCGCCTGCACCTCCTTCCACGGATCCGTCGCCAGCACCCGGACCGCCAGGGTTTGCGTCACCACGCCCGTGGCGTAGTAAGGACTCTCGACCGACGCTTCGATCTCGAAATCCCCCGCCTGCGTCGGCAGGCAGTCAAAATAAGCCCAGCCGTCCGTGCCGGTCTCGGCGCTATCTCTTATCTGCCGAATAGTGGAACTCCAGCTCACGGTGCGCCCGCTCAAGGGCTGGCCGGTGTAATAGGAGGTGACCTGGACCCCAAGGCGCACAGACTGGTTGTATTCGAGTACCGGGTAATACGCCGCCTCGAGCACGTCATGAAATGCCAGCCGATGATGACCGAGCGACACCTGCACCGGATAAGGATCGGCGGTGTACTGATTGAGCAGGTTCAGCGAGAACAGATAGGGGTCCTGATCGCCGATCAACGGGCAATCCAGCGTCCAGGCTGACGCCAAGGGATGATTCACGCCCCAGGCTGGTGTCGCAACAATCGCGCCCAGTGGGTTGTCGTCGCTGGTCAATGCCGCTTGGGTATCCAGCCAGGCATTGTCCGGATCGGGGACGAACTCAAGCTGATGGGCCAAGTCTCCCGAGGCCCCCAGACAGATGTACAAAGGTCCTGATGCGCTCAGCGATTGCTCGTCCAGCCTGAGCATCCGCATCACCGCCGGCTCAAGATGCAGCTGGAGGTTGATGCGAGTGACGCAGACGCTTGAAATGAGATCCCCAGCCGCGTTGGGCGGGCTGAATACACTGACTTCAAGGGTGTCATGCGCCTCGAATGGCAGGTCCAGGTCCTCTTCATATGAGATTGGCTGGAATACCAACGGTTGCCCCTCCCTGAGCCGTGCCTGATCCTGCACCGCATCGCGAGGTTCGCCGGGCAACAGCGCAATGACCTGTTCATGGGGCTGTCCGTCCACCTTGACGACCAACCTTCCCGCTTCTGAATGCCGCATTTCACAGAGGAAGCTGAGCGCATAACGAGCATTGGCAGCCGGGGCTTTCGGCGCTGCCAACAGTTGACTGACCGAGGACCTGTTGCCGGCTTTTAAAAAGCGGATCGGCACGCCTTCATACGATTCATCCGCAGTACCCAACCAGTTCGGATTGATCGGCCCCTTTTTCCAGTGTGTGAACGCCTGCTTGAACTCGCCGTTGAGCACGAGACTTTCGTTGGCCTGGATAATGGGCTTACTCATGACGGCCTGCTCCTTCGACGGGTGTGCACTCTGCAGCACCGGGGTCAAGCTCGGTCACCCGATCTTCGACGGCCCTTGCAAACGGCGACTCACCGGCCTTGGCGGTGTAACGGAGCCGCACGATGATGTCCGTCAACGAGCGCAGCATGTCGCACTGCGGCTTTTTGCCCGGTCGCGGGAAAGTCAGCATCCAGCGCGAGACCACGCCGGTGTTTTCAAAGGGGTTGAGCAGGCTTTCTTCGGGCTTCAGGGCCGTCATGCCTGAATCGCCAATCCCCAGCGACAAGGCGATCTGCTGGCCGCTGCGCAGGTTGATCTGCACCTCGGTGGGCGCCACCGCCTCCTCGGGACGGTGCAGGTAATCCACCGAGCGGACAGACGCCTTGGTGGCCGTCATGCTGCTGATCTGACGTAACGTCGCCCGTACATTGTCGTAAGGTCCGGTCAGTACAGGCAGGTCGACTTCGACCGAATCGATTTGCCGGCAGTAATGCCCCGGATAATCGCGATCGAACAACAGTTGCGTGAGCTTGAACTCCAGGGTGCCTTTGGTACGCAGCGCTTGCAGCGCTACCTCCCAACTTTCGATGCCCGTCTGCGGATCGTTTTCATCGTCGAACAACTGGCGCAAGGAAATGGTCTTGACCAGCTCCAGCCGCCGCTCAAAGCGTTGCAGATATTCACGCTCCATGCGCATCAGATGCGCACGCAGGTGCTCGCCCGCCGTCAGCCCGTGACGGTTGTCCAGCCAGACCTGGGGCAAGGGAATCTGCGTGTCGTAGTCGCCGGTTTCGGCACTCAGCGAGGCCTGGGCGCTGAGGCACAGACTCACCACGGCATCGTAGGCCTGATAGTGCAAGGCCTTGAACTGGCCCAGCAACCAACCGTACAGCTCGGCATTGGTCGCCCGCTTCTTGAGGAAGTTGTAGACCGTCAGGGCTTGGCTGTTGGCGATGAGCGTCTGGTCCAGGCTGGTTTGGGCGGCCGTCACGGCATGGCTCTGCGCAGCGACTTGTTTCTCGATTGCCTGGACCTCCGCCTTCGCCTGATCGCATTGCAACTGCCATTCTTCCCGTCGACGACGGTAGCTCTCGGTAGTGGCCTGTTTTTCGGCGTCGATCTGCAGCACCGCCGCGGCGATATCCAGGGCGAAAGACGCCACGTCGTAGACTTTATCGAGGCGAAACCCACCGTTGGCCACACCAAAAATATTGGCAAGCGCAGCAATTGCGGCCCCCCCGGGCCTGATGCTTGCCGAGGTCGTGGAGAGGATTTTTGAGCGGTACAGGTTGTCCATGACCTTGTATTCAACCGCCGACACATTTTCCTCATACAGTCGCTTGTAAGCGTCTTCCCGCTCCTGCGCCACGGCCTGGCTCTGCTCCAGCGCGGCCTTGGTCTCTTGCAGCTGCAGGAGACTCTGCTCCTGCATGGTCTGGGCATAAGCCCCGAGCTCCAACAGGTAGTTCTGCTGCATGTCTTCCTGTTCGATCTGGTCCCGCCGCTCAAGCAAACGCAGCACCTGCTCACCATGTTCCTGCAGGGTCTGCACGGCCCGCAGCGCCACTTCGAAAGTCGTGCGCCAACGGAACGCACCGACCACCAGCCGTCCGCCCATGGGTCGTGGAGCGCCGGCACCTCCAGCTGCCAGATCACGCAACAATTGGTTGGGATCCGTGGGCGGACTGAACAGCGGAATGTCCAATGGCTTGCCGTCCAGGGTGAGGTTGCTGCGCAAGTTATGCAGGCGCTGGCCGGGCAGGTCATACAGCGCCAGCACCTGTTCATTGATCGGTGGTTTAAAGGGATCGTTCGCCAACAGCCCAAGCTGCGGAGGCGCCTCGGCGGCAGCAGGGAAATCAGACAAGCTGAACGGCAGGTTTCGCTCGAACTGCTCGAGCGCCGGTCGCGAGGTACTTTTGTGCATGAGACTGTTTACCGTGTCCGCTTCCCAACGGTTTACCGTCTGCACCGAGGGCGCCTTGCCCATCAGAAACTCGGCCTGGACGTAACACAGCTTGGCCGCCACCAGGCTGTCCCGGGTGAGTTGCCGGTAATACCAGTCCCCCCAGGCAATCAGATTTTTAACGTAATCGCAGAACACCAGAATCTGAAAATGCTTCGGCGCCGAATAAGCGATGGCATCGGGGTCGGTAGGCGCCATGGTTTCACAGCCCAGGTTGCCGGGGCCCGCCAAGGGTCGGCAGCGCCAGTACAGGGGTCTCGGATTCGGCGGTAAGGGTTGCGTGGCGTCGGCCGGCGCCTGCGGGTCGAACAGGTAGTGCAGCCAGTTCTGCGACTCCAGGAAACGGTCCTCGGCACGCAGACGCGCCGCGACCAGATGCGGGAGATGAAAAAACAGCTCCCAGAAAAACAAACCGTTGGCACCGTCGAATGCGCCATTCGGCTCGTTGATCGGCCCGGTACCGGGAGGCGGTTCCGGCAGGAACTGGGTATCCCAGTCGAGTACCGCATCGACGGAAACATTGGAACGTTGCACCAGCTCCGGGCCGAAGAGCGAGTTCAGGCGGGTGTATTTAAGCGTCAGTTCCGGCTGGTTGAGCGACAGGAACTGCGCCGCATCGAGGCCGTTCTTGAGCAGAGATACCGGAGCAAAAGCCGTGACGTTGCTAATACCCAATACGAATTTTTTACGTCCATAACCGGCCTTTTTCGTCCCGAAAGAAAAGGTCGCGTCACCCCACGACCCCTTCGACCGCCTGAAGACCAGCCAGTCGGTACTCCAGCCACCGGCTACTGGATGCTCGTCTTCATAGCGTTGATCTCCTGTTTCTGCGTGTTCCAACGTTAAATCAAATGTTTCATCTTGGCCTTCGGTTTCCCCCGAAGGTCTCAAGAAGCCCTGCACAAACAGAACATCATCGTTGTCGACGCGAAACGCCACCGCCTGCAGATCCAGAAAAGGCGTCAACCTGCCCGCCGTTTCCACGGAAGGACTGACCCTCGGTTGATTCATCAGCGGATGCTGAACCGTGTTGGCATCGACAAAGCGTACCTTCGCCGCCTGCTCCAGCCACCCCCCGTCATCCCAGGCCAAGGGGCGGAACAGCACGTCGCGTACCGCAAACACCTTGAGAACACCGTCACCACCATCGTCTTCTGCCTTGTCCTTCGTCTTGTCGTTCGTCAACAGGACGCCCAACCGGCCCTTGGGGTGGGAATAATCGGCCCAGATGGTGGCGATCAACCTGGCTCCTGGCGTTAGGTCCGCCTCGCTCGCGGAACTGTGCAGGCTCAACGGGGATGACCACTGGCCGTTCTGGCTCATGAAAGCCACCTTGATCTCCAACCGGTGCGGCAAGCTGATGTCGCTACCGTCGCTTTCAACCTTGTCCTGCCATTCGGCCCATACAAGGCACAGCCGCCCACTCCAGAACACCGGCCGGATATCCAGGATTCTTACGCCCGTGGGCGTATCGACCGGCAGCCATTCGCTCCAGGCCGCTGGGTTGATAGCCACGCAACTGGGCGACAGCTCGACCTCAGCCTTGCGCCAGAAGTATTGGAAAGGTGGCACACGTTGGCGGCCGACAAAATAATAATCGGCCCGCTCGGGCGTACCGTCCATATAGCTGCTGAGCACGTCCAGGTTGCAGGTCTGTTCGAACGTCTGCAGGTAGTCCTGCAAGGCCGCCTGCACCGAATCGATGTTCAGGTGCGCCTGGTTGAGGTTATTTTCCAGGGTTTTGAACAGGCTGGTCTTGCGCTGCCGTACAAAAGGCGTGATGAAGTTTTCCGGGTAAAGCGTGATCAATTGCAGCGCCGCCCAATCCGGATAATTGCTGTAGAGCTCCCAGGTGGCCAGATCGCGTTTGTCGAATTCGACCGCTTCATAGCCCGGCTCCAGCTTGCGATAGGCGGCATGGATGAACTGCTGGGCGCAGCTCGTCGCTTCGGCGACCCAGGAACTCTGGACCGGGTAACTGTCCAGCGGATCCATGCGCAGCAGTTCGAACAGGTCCGCCGGGGTTCGCAGGAAGTTGTATTTGGAATCCCCGTCCCCTTTTCCAACTTGCCCGAGGCAGTACTCGATCAGGGCATTACGGCGCTTTTCGAACAGTTCGCTCATGCTGTGCAGTGTCATGATGCTGGCTCCTCATCGGCAAACGTAAAGCGCTCGAAATTACTGATACTGTCACCGGCATCGGTCAGGACACCGATCTCGAACGTACCGCCCGCCGAACTGGAAACGAACGTTCGGGCCACACCCTCCTGATCGGTATAGGATTGATTCGGTCGAAACTTCAATGGAGAGGTCTCCCTGTCTGCCGAGGTTCGATCCAACCAGCGCACGAGGCTTTGTCTCGCGATGTTTTGATAACGGTCCATCAGCGTGGCGAAGAGCTCGACTTCTTGACCATAGGGCACGGGGCCCAGCGGTACCTTCGACATGAGCGGCGGCGGAAATTGCAGGGTTGAAGCATCGACGTTGACCCGGATGGTAGGGGCATATTCGCGCTCGAACAGGTCCAGCCAGTATTGCGGGGTGTCCGTACCTATCACTTTGCCCGGATAGAAATCCACCTGAACCGTGCCATCGACATCCGTTTCCTTGTTTACAATGGTCCCCAGCTCGACGCTCCAATAAACCATCACGCCGCTTAACGCTTTTCCGTCGCGGTCCTTGAGTGTGACGGTGAAGGTGATCTTCTCGCCCGGCTTGGCAATCACGTCGGTGTTGTCCACGGTGCAGGTCATCGTGACGAGTTGTTTGAGATCCCCAGTGAAGGCCATTGACGGCACACCGGACTCCGACAGGCTCAGCAAGGCATGTTCGGCGGCGTCTTTGTAGGCCGGTTTGTCCACGTCTTCCGGCAAAGTACCCACCAGGAAGATCGTCAAGGCATCCATGCCAGTCTGAGCCGCCAATACCCGGACACGCATCAGCAGATCCAGTTGGGTCAGGTTTTTCAGGATCATGAGCGCTGGGTCGATGCGGCTGATGCATTCGCGCACCTCTTGCACGCTCCAGTCGAAAAAGCCGGCCAGACGGATCGACGCCGCTTGTTGGGCCAGGCGCAATGCATCGCCCGTCAACGGCGAAGGCAGGGCATTGACCTCGCGCAGATAATCGAGCAGCGTCTGCGCGGGTTGTTCGCTCAACTCAAACGCACGGGTGAGCGTAGTCAGGTAGTAAAGCGTGCGCACCGTGAACTCATGACTGTCGTCCTGGCCCAGCCAGGCTTTGTACCCGTAGGCCAGGTAGTCGCGCAGCAGTTGCGCGCTGAGCTCAAGCTTGGCCACTACGGCTGCGAGACGACGCACATCGGCCAGCAGCACGAGCCAGGGATCAAGCGGTTCGTCACGCTCCTTCACAGAATCTTCGAGGTTTGAACGATCACGTTCGAGCACCAGATGCAACAGCCTGTACACCGTCGCATTGGCCCATGCCAGGACCTCGATCGCCTGATCGGCGCTGACTCCCGTGTAACCTGCCAGCGACTCCTTGGCCACCGCCACCTGAGCGTCCCTGGCCTGGAGCAACACGGTGAGCATTTTCTCGACAAAGGCCGGACGTTCCTCGTCATATTTGTCCCCGAGGCCATCGATTACCGCTTTATCAAGCTCCTCCCGGGCAAAGGCCAGGTACTCGGCTTCCGTTCCTGAACGAGTCACCACCAATCCGTCAATATCGACCAGGCTCCACAACAAAGTCAGCCAACTAGCGCCCGTCAACGGCGGCACACCGGCCATCAACACAGCCGCATCGGTGAACAGCGCACCGGGCAACAGGTTGAATATCTGATTGAACAACTGGTGTTCGACGTCTGTGGCGGCCAGCACTTGTGGCGCCGAGATGTGCTGCAGCATCCAAAGCACCGGCAGATCGCGATCGGTGCACCATTGCACACACAATTGCATGGCCTGGATGAGGTTCAGCACGTCCGGGGCCTCGCCTCGGGTCGCGTCGATCCGAGGAACGCCCGCCAGCGCCTTGATCCAGGTTTCCCCGCCCAGCAGCGTCAGCATCAGCACGCCCTCGACCGGGGTGATGCCCAACAATCGCGGCAGCTTCACCAGCCGGTAAAAGCTGGAAAAAATCGCCAGGTTGCGCGGCAGGCTCTCGTCCGTGATGTCGTGCGCTGCGGCGATCATCAGGGCCAGATACTGGTAAGTCTGCAGATCGATGCCCAAGGCACTGCACAACTGGGTGACCGTCAGATCGGGCGCTCCGGGTTCCGGCAACAGGGGGAACGTCCCGTTGTCGAGTTTCAAGGGCTCCCGATAATCACCCTCGTCGTTGAAGACCTGATCGAATTGTGACGGCACCTCGGCGCGACCGTAGACCGACAACTGGTCGATAAACACGGCAAAGTCGCTGACCGGGCATCCATAGCGCTCACGCAGCGACTGGAACAGCCCGAGTGCGTGCACGACGTTGTCCGTTATCCACCAGGAACCGGCCGGTGCACCGCCGCGCACTTCAGCCCTCATGGCAGCCACCAGCACTGTATCCACTTGCTCGCTCGGCAACGCCAGCCATTGGTCCAGACGCACTTTGCGGTTCATCCGGTCGTAACACTGAAGCCCGGCAGCATTATCAGGGTTCGCGGAAAGCCAGTGAAAGCTCGAGGAGCCTCCTTCCTGGCTGATGATGCTGACACCCGGATGGCTATTGGCATTGATATAGACCGAACCGGAACGCCCGCTTTCCGGGCCGTCTCCAGGCGTCGCAACCGGGTAGGTCACGTTGGTGGAGCGCACCGGCGCGAAGCCGCGTACTGACAACAAGGCCTCAAGCCCTGGCGTGTCGAGTTTGGTTCGTTCACCAAAAAACGGTACCTGATGGAGGTTCTGCCAACTCAGCCCGTCGGCACCGAAGTTTTGCCGGTAAAAGCTGTCCTTATCCTCGAGTTTGATCGGCGGTTCCGTGAGTAACCGACGCTGGTAAGGCCCCAGCCGCGATGCATGGGCCAGGGCGCGATCGGCGCTGGCGTCCCAGGCCTGGGCTTGCAGGAAATAGGGAAAGGCGAGGTCCACCCGCTGGGCGAAACTGCCCACCGACAGACCATGGCGGTGGGCAACGGTGTCCAGGGTGATCCAATGTTGATAGTAGGGAAGGCCATTGGGATAGCGCGCATCGATCATTGCCTGTTCGATATCCGCTGGCCCCTCGTGTTCGTTGATGAAGGTTTCCAGCACAGGGACAATGATGTCCACCGACGACACCGCCCGATGCACCGCATTGAAATCGATGACCAACGGTTTCAGGTCCTTGCGCCGATCATGCAAGGGTAGCTTGAGCACATCGCTTGAGGCCGGTTCGATACGCTGAGCGATCCACCTCATCAGCTCGATCAGGTACGCCACCGGCGAGGCAAGCGATTCCAGCGCCTGGGGCGGGCAAGAACGCTCGAACTCGGGGTCGAATAGGCGCTCGAAATTGGGCCCCTGTACCATCGACAACAACCCCGTACGCTGCCACGCCTGTTTTTTTTCTGAACCGTGCAGGATGTGTTCGATGAATTGGCGCCGTAGGTAAATGGCCATGCTATTGGCCCGCCGCAGGAACCGACGGGCATCTGCCTGGCTCAAGCCATAATCCTTCATCAGCCCCCGCTCACCCTTTTCCACCAGCGGAAAGATCGAACCGCCTTGTTCGAGGTACGTCTGAAGCGCCGCGTATTGGTTGAGTTGATTGGCACTGAATACCTGGTTCAGTAGCTGTACGGCAGGGCGGGAATCAGCCATGGACGAGTCCTCGAATTCGATAACGGCCTTCGATGCCTGAGCAAGCGCCCGGGCCTTGCCATTGGTCAAAGAGATTTGGCGCCAGCAGTCGCAGGCCGTCTACTGTCAGAACTGACAGTACTCATGACCATTCATCGGGCGTCGACAGTGAGCCCGGCGGGCGGTGACAGCATTTCGAAGCGCTCGCTCTCGACCCAATCGGAAGTCGTTGCACCGTCCACAGCATCCGTGATGCTTTGCCTGAACCGGCACCAGTTGCGGCCATCGGGCAGCGCTTGCGGCGCTACGCCCTGCCAGCGGCCGCTTGCGACGCTCAGGTCCGGCGCCCACACCCGATCCGGGTTGAACCAGCTCACCACATGACCGATCCCCGCCCGGCCCTGCCCTTCGAACCTCACCGGGTTACCGACCCAGCGCCCCGCCGCTGGCACCTCAATGGACGGCTGGTACGTGCCCAACACCACCGCTCGTGCCGGTGAGTCGGCGGAATCGAAACCCTCGCTCGACGCCACGGCCATCAGGCCAAAAGCACCGCCAGGCTGATCGAAGGTGACCGTCAGCGACCAGGTTCGATCCTCCAGCACCGGGCTGCTGCCCAGCACCGTTCGCCCGGCGTCGCCCAGCTTCACCGTCACGCTGTCCCCCGGTACGCCGAAACCGGACACCACGACGCGCCGGCCGATGTGTTCGTCCGCGGCCGGGGTTTCAATGAACGGGGCGGCGGGGACCACGTCGTAGGTCAGCCATGGGCTTTCTTTAGAGACTTGATCCTCAAAACGTTGCACGGCGCGGATCGTGGTTTCGCCAACCGGCAAGGTCACCTTGGCTTTCCAATGACCATCGCTGTCGATAAAAACATCCTTGAGCAACGGTTCGCTTGCACCCTGAAGCCAGACATCAACCAACCCGCCCCGCATGCCCCTGCCGGACAACTCCGAAGTACGCGGCAGGCTGCCGCCGGGCTGCGGCTCGTCGAATTCGGGGGGCAGCAGCACCACCTCAAAAGCCAGATGTTCACTGTATTCGGAGGGTCGCCCTTCGAGGGTCTGTTGCGCGTCAATGGTGTACCGACGAAACGCCAGATCGGCGAGTTCGATGAACCATTCGCCGTCGGCGGTCAACAACTTGGCCTGGCCCAACGGCCTGTCGAATTGAGCATCGCGCAATTGCATCGTCGCCCCGGCCATGCCGTCCCGTCCGCGGATGGTCACGTTGCGGCCGACCTCGTCATTCGGCTCGGGATAGGTGAGGACCGGTTTACGCATAGGTAAGGCGACCACGAACGTTTTGATCGCAGGGAGTGACGTTTGCTGCGCGGCGAACTGGGTAAGGCTTGCAGTGTGGGTGATTTCAGGCGCAAACGGCTCGTCGCGGCGGAAGCTCCAGGAGCCGTTGTGGTTATCAACAATGTGTTCGATGGCACTGTCGCTGAACGTAAGCTTCAACTCGGCCTCCGGCCAGCACGTTCCGCTGAGGTTTGGCGAAAGACCGTTCTCGACCGGCGGGTTCATGACCGGCGCCACGGGTGGGATGGTGACCTCGATTTCAATCGCATCCGGCGAGGCCTGCTCGTCCCAGAATTGCAGCACTTTCACCCTGCGCTTGAACGTCGGGCCCCACTCCGCGAGCGCCCTGGTACTCCACTCTCCGCTGGCCACACGGGCGTCGGGGGCAATCTTCGAATCGTCGACAGCGTCAAAGAGCCTCACCGTGGCACCGTTCAAACCTTTGCCCGAGAAGGTGGGTTGGTAAACGTCTGTATAGGTGACATCGCTCGGGCCTGGGAGCTTGAGGTCGACGTTAAAGGTGTAGGGCTGCGATTCGATCCAGCCACCGGCATTGTCGGAGACTTTCTGTATTGCACTCAGGTTGTATAGGCCAAACGGCCAGTTCGTCACCGTGGTTTCCCACCTGCCACCGTTCACGGGCGCAGCGGGCGGTGTCCCTCCACCAGGCCCGTTGACCACAGATATCTGTACGGTTGCGCCGGTATAGCCGCTGCCTTCGAACTTCACCGAAGTTGCGGTCGGGGTTGTCACGGTGACGGCGGTCAGCCTGGGGGGGCGGACTCTGAACGCTTGGGGTAAACCGGGCCCCGACGGAACGTTCTGATAGTTTTGTTCAGCGACCAGAGAAACCGTTCCGGCTTCCGACACCTGCACCGAGGCACTCCAAGTACCGTTCGCGCCTACAGTACCTTGCCCCACCACCGTGTCGGCACGATCGAGTCTCACTTTCACGCTAGCGCCTTGCTTCCCGCCTGTTCCATATACGGTGAAACGCATATCCTGATCAGCGGTAGGTGCGGTGATAGTCAGCAGGCCTATTACTTCGAAAGTTAAATAATTTGTGTGACTCAGGACGGGACTGCTCGCAACCTTATATTCAGCCCGCACGGTATGGACTTTACCGGGCAGTATCAAAGTTGATGTAGCCTCCCACGTTGTCGCTGGCCCTACGGCAATCACTGAGGCCAGTTCAGTTGTACCGTCGAGCACCCTGATGCGCATCCCCGGGTCAGTTGGAAGTTCACCCGGAAAGCATATACCCCTAAAAACAACCTGAGTGGGCCCCACTAATTCGCTCGGTTGGGGTTTTGTGAGCGTAGTCGGGCGCCTGACGACGGTCTTCGTCGGCGAAAGTCCGTTTGTTTTTTGGGCAGCGTAATACGTTAGATCTGCTTCATCTCGCATAGTGGCTGTCGCAGTCCAAGTACCGTCATCATTGATATCGCGACTTATACCCAGGTTATTGTCGGCGTTTTTGACATCCACAATGTAGATTGTATTACTCCCAGGTCTAGCCCCGTACCCGGAAACAAGAAATGTTGACTCAGGGATATAACCTGATGGGGATAAGATTCTAAGCGTACTAGAGGGCGTGTCTTCTGCGTTTTCGCCTGACTCGTCTTCTTCGATATCGTCATCGGTGTACATGGCCTACTCCGGTAGTTTCCGCTTAACAAGGCTGGCGATATGACGGGGTATTCCGTGGCCTCATTGAATATTCATCTCGCGACGTTAAACACCTGTTAGTTCTAACAGTGCCGACGAGTGGCGGGGCCCGACGCAAGGAAACATCAGGTGCCTACACCGCCTTGCGTAACGGACTACAGATCCGCCAGAATCCGCCGGCTTGTGCGCCTTGGCCTCGCCCCGTAACTTGATTCGCGTCGCTGATATCCAGCGATCGGGTTTAGTCGCCCGGTGGTAAGAACGGTGTGCACAAGCGTCATCCAGTCGGGTCCCTATCCCCGCACTTGATGGTGGCTGTTCGCAGGGCGCCCTCGGGCGCGCCGGGCTTCGTTTTTCCACCGGTCGACTAACCTGCGTCCAGCCGCCACCCCTCGTTTAGTCGCGAACCGGGTGGCAGCGTCAGTCATGGAAAAACGAATATGATCAAGCCAACCCCCAATCCACCCCACACCGACCCGCTCTCCCCCACGAAACCCTCGCCCCCGAAAAGCTCGACCAAGCCGCCCAACGAGCCTTGGACTACTACCTCAAGCCCAACAACGGCCAGCCCGACCAGAAGACTGCGAAACAACTGGACTACTTCATCGTCGCCCCCGACGCCGATCCCGAAGGCATGCTCGCGCACACTTACGAAACCTTCTGCTCGGTGAGCACGCTGATTCTGGATTTGTCCGAAGACCTGGAAGGCGCCCCGCGCAACCTGGCCCTGGCGATTCACCAGATGGGCGAGATGGGGGTGTTGTTGCTGGAGCGGTTGCTGGATAACGAGGCGAAGGTTCAGCGCTGAAGGTCGAACGACCTATAGACATACAGGGTGTATGAAGAACTTGTGGGAGCGGGCTTGCTCGCGAAGGCGGCGGCACATTCAGCATTGATGCAAGCTGAACCGCCGCTTTCGCGAGCAAGCCCGCTCCCACAGTTGGATTGAGGTATACCCGCGAGAGTCAGGCCAGCTATCAAGCCGATTCCGGCAACGGATAAAAACTGAAATATTGCTGCAACGCACTGATCAGTTGCCCGTACTCCGGCGGCGCCCATTTCAAGCTGAAACCGGCATCGAAATGCATCGGCGTCACGTCTTCACGGCACCACAGGCAATTGGCTGTCAGCTTGATGTTTTGCTGCGGTCCCTCATCGGAAGGGATTTTCAAATGCAGTTCAAAGTCCGCCCCCACCATCAAGGGCAAATGGCTGATCAGCATCAGGCCACTTTCAGAGACGTTACCCAAAAAACCGATGGGCCTGTCATTGACGCCGTTGAACACACGCAAAAAACACGGCAACTGGTGCCGCTCGATTCGCCTTTTTTTGTACATGTCTTGTATCGCTTTTTCAACGACCCCGAACAGGGGTAAACGAATACTTCGGAACGAACCCAAGCCAGGCCGCTCTCCCCGATCTCGGTGCCAGACACTTCAGGTGCTTGGCTAAGACTTTCTGCCGGTCACAGGTGCTTCTCAACATTAGAGATCTAACTCTAATACGACTTGTACAAATATAGCTGAAGGTTTGGCAACAGCCAGTCCGGTCACCCACCTTTCATCTACCCCAACGGTACAAGAAGGAGGTGGCCAGGGATTGCCCCTGGCCGTGGATCTGACGAGCGGTATCAGGACGCTGTAGGGCGCACTGCCGAGGCGCTGCGGGTGGGGTAATGACCCAGGCTCTGCAAGGTTTCGAGGCGGGCGCGGGCACGGAACGCGTATTCGCTGTTAGGGTATTGGGTGATGATGAACTGGTAGGTTTGCGCCGCATCGATGAACAGCTTCTGCCGCTCCAGGCACTGGCCACGCAGCATCGAGACTTCCGGCTGCATGTAGCGGCGGGCACGGCTGGCGCGGTCGACTTGCGACAACTCGAGCATCACTTGCTCGCAATTACCGCGGTCATAGGCCTTGTAGGCCAGGTTCATGTGGTGGTTCATCGACCAACGGGTGCAGCCCGTGACGCTCAGGGCCAGGGCAACAAAAAGCACGAATCGCATGGGAGGTTCTCCTGTCTTGAGCTCTGTATCGACCTGGCTGGAAAAATCTTCAGCCTGAAAACAGTACGGCGGCAAGCACCTATCCCCGTGGCGAGGGAGCTTGCTCCCGCTGGGCTGCGCAGCAGCCCTGAAACCTGGCCCCTCGGTGTATCAGGCAGCCCGGGTTCAACTTGTTTGGGGTCGCTTCGCAACCCAACGGGAGCAAGCTCCCTCGCCACAAGAGCCTGTGCCAGGTTTTAAAGAGGCGCAAAAATTTTCAAGAATGTTCATTTCGAAAAACAAACGAAAAAGTAGTGCATATGAACAATGACTACACCCAAAGAGCATAGTAGCCTTCGCTGGCGCTTGAACTTGAGGAGTCTTGCATGTCCGTCCGTCGCACCAAAATCGTCGCTACCCTTGGCCCGGCCAGTAATTCGCCGGAAGTTCTCGAACAGCTGATTCTGGCTGGCCTGGACGTTGCCCGCCTGAACTTTTCCCACGGCACCCCCGAAGAGCACAAGGCGCGTGCCAAGCTGGTACGCGACCTCGCGGCCAAGCACGGCCGTTTCGTTGCCCTGCTGGGTGACCTGCAAGGCCCGAAGATCCGTATCGCCAAATTCGCCAACAAGCGTATCGAGCTGAAGATCGGTGACAAATTCACCTTCTCCACCAGCCATCCGCTGACCGAAGGCAACCAGCAAGTAGTGGGTATCGACTACCCGGACCTGGTCAAGGACTGCGGCGTGGGCGACGAGCTGCTGCTCGACGACGGCCGCGTGGTGATGCGCGTCGATACCGCCACCGCCACCGAACTGAACTGCACCGTGACCATCGGCGGCCCGCTGTCGGACCACAAAGGCATCAACCGTCGCGGCGGTGGCCTGACGGCGCCGGCCCTGACTGAAAAAGACAAGGCCGACATCAAGCTGGCTGCGGAGATGGAAGTCGACTACCTCGCGGTGTCCTTCCCCCGTGACGCCGCCGACATGGAATACGCCCGTCAACTGCGCGACGAAGCCGGCGGTACTGCCTGGCTGGTGGCCAAGATCGAACGCGCCGAAGCCGTGGCCGACGACGAAACCCTCGATGGCCTGATCAAGGCCTCCGACGCCGTGATGGTGGCCCGTGGCGACCTGGGCGTGGAAATCGGCGACGCCGAACTGGTGGGTATCCAGAAGAAGATCATCCTGCACGCACGCCGCCACAACAAAGCGGTGATCGTCGCGACCCAGATGATGGAGTCGATGATCCAGAACCCGATGCCGACCCGCGCCGAAGTGTCCGACGTAGCCAACGCCGTGCTCGACTACACCGACGCGGTGATGCTCTCGGCCGAGAGCGCCGCCGGTCTCTATCCGCTCGAAGCCGTGCAAGCCATGGCGCGTATCTGCATCGGCGCGGAAAAACACCCGACCAGCAAGACCTCCAGCCACCGCATCGGCAAGACCTTCGAGCGTTGCGACGAGAGCATCGCCCTGGCGACGATGTACACCGCCAACCACTTCCCGGGCGTAAAGGCGATCATCGCCCTGACCGAAAGTGGCTACACGCCGCTGATCATGTCGCGCATCCGCTCCTCGGTGCCGATCTACGCGTTCTCCCCGCACCGTGGAACCCAGGCCCGCGCCGCCATGTTCCGTGGCGTCTACACCGTGCCGTTCGACCCGGCAGCCCTGCAACCGGGCGAAGTCAGCCAGGCGGCGGTGGATGAACTGGTCAAGCGTGGCGTGGTGCAGACCGGTGATTGGGTCATCCTCACCAAGGGCGACAGCTATCACACCATCGGTGGCACCAACGGGATGAAAATCCTGCACGTTGGCGACCCGATGGTCTGAGTGACCGACCGCTGAAAAACAAAAGCCCTGCCATGTGAATGGCGGGGCTTTTTGGTTTCTGCCTGAGGATATGCCGGGCCTGGACTGACGCCATCGCGAGCAAGCTCGCTCCCACAGGGTTTGGCGGTGGTCACAAAATCGGAGCCCCCCATCCAATGTGGGAGCGGGCTTGCTCGCGAAAGCGGTGGGTCAGCTGGCAATGATGTTGAATGTGCCGCCGTCTTCGCGAGCAAGCCCGCCCCCACACTGAGTCGATGCTGATCTGAAACTCATCAGCCACCCCAAATCCCCTGTGGGAGCGGGCTTGCTCGCGAAAGCGGTGGGTCAGCTGGCAATGATGTTGAATGTGCCGCCGTCTTCGCGAGCAAGCCCGCTCCCACACTGAGTCGGTGCTGATCTGAAACTCATCAGCCAACCCAAATCCCCTGTGGGAGCGAGCTTGCTCGCGATAGCGGTGGGTCAGCTAGCAATAATGTTGAATGTGCCGCCGTCTTCGCGAGCAAGCCCGCTCCCACACTGAGTCGATGCTGATCTGAAACTCATCAGCCACCCCAAATCCCCTGTGGGAGCGGGCTTGCTCGCGAAAGCGGTGGGTCAGCTGGCAATGATGTTGAATATGCCGCCGTCTTCGCGAGCAAGCCCGCTCCCACACTGAGTCGATGCTGATCTGAAACTCATCAGCCAACCCAAATCCCCTGTGGGAGCGAGCTTGCTCGCGATAGCGGTGGGTCAGCTGGCAATGATGTTGAATGTGCCGCCGTCTTCGCGAGCAAGCCCGCTCCCACACTGAGTCGATGCTGATCTGAAACTCATCAGCCAACCCAAATCCCCTGTGGGAGCGGGCTTGCTCGCGAAAGCGGTGGGTCAGCTGGCAATGATGTTGAATGTGCCGCCGTCTTCGCGAGCAAGCCCGCTCCCACACTGAGTCAATGCTGATCTGAAACTCATCAGCCACCCCAAATCCCCTGTGGGAGCGGGCTTGCTCGCGATAGCGGTGGGTCAGCTGGCAATGATGTTGAATGTGCCGCCGTCTTCGCGAGCAAGCCCGCTCCCACACTGAGTCGATGCTGATCTGAAACTCATCAGCCAACCCAAATCCCCTGTGGGAGCGGGCTTGCTCGCGAAAGCGGTGGGTCAGCTGGCAATGATGTTGAATATGCCGCCGTCTTCGCGAGCAAGCCCGCTCCCACACTGAGTCGGTGCTGATCTGAAACTCATCAGCCAACCCAAATCCCCTGTGGGAGCGGGCTTGCTCGCGAAAGCGGTGGGTCAGCTTGCACTGCTCTCGCGGGTGAGGAAAACATCAGCCAGCAGTTGATTACGTGGTAGTCCGGCGAGGTACAGGCGCTTGGCAAAGGCCTCGACCCGGTCGGGATGGCCGCAGGCCAGCGCTTGGGTTTGTCGCGAAACCAGCCGTAGCTGCGCCAGCATTTGGGGCGCCTCGGCCGTGGTCAGCAGCTCAACGGTGAGGTGTTGATGCTTGGCGGCCAGCGCCGCCAACGGTTTGGCCAGGTAATGCCCGGTCTCATGATGGGCCACGTGAATGAGCCGAATCGCGCCTTGGTGTTGCTGGCGCAGGGCTTCGCGCAGGAGGCCGAACAGCGGCGCCAGGCCGGTGCCGGCGGCCAGCAACCACAGCGGCTTGTCGTGCCAGTCGGGGTTGTAATGCAGGGCTCCGCCGCGCAGTTCGCCAAGACGGATCGGGTCGCCGACCTTCATGCGCCTGGCGGCAGTGATGAACTGGCCGGGCTCGCGGCAATCGAGGTGAAATTCCAGAAAACGGTCTTCGTCGGGCAGGCTCGCCAGGGAATACGGCCGCGCCACGTCGCCGGCCCACAGCACCAGATGTTGCCCGGCCTGGTAACGCAACGCCCGCTCAGGGATGACGCGCAAACGCAGGACATCAGGGCCCAGCCAATCCACCGCGGCCACCTGGGCGGCCTGGCCGTCCCGCTGCGGGTCGAAGGTGTGGATCTGCACGTCCTCGACCACCTGGCACTGGCATGCCAGTCGCCAGCCTTGGGCGCGTTGCGCCGGGCTCAGGGCGTCGGGCCGGCCGTCGCGCACATCGCCGCCCACACATTGCACCAGGCACGCATGGCAACTGCCGGCGCGACAACTGTAGGGCACCGGCACACCGGACTGATTCAACGCGTCCAGCAGGTTACTGCCCGCCTCCACCGTCCAGTGCCGGCCGGCGACTGTCAGCTCAGGCATCGACGTTCTCCCAGGCGGCGGCACAACGATTGCGACCGTCTCGCTTGGCCCGGTACAACGCCTGGTCGGCACGCTGCAAGGCGTTGTCCAGGTCGTCCCCGATCTCCAGCAAGGTCAAACCGGCCGACAGGCTGAGGGGGCCGACCTCAAGGCCGATCAGCTCGACTTCGGTAAACGCCAACCGCAAGCGCTCGCAGCAGGCCGTCAGGCGCGAAGGGTCGCAAGCGGGCAGCAGCATGACGAATTCTTCGCCCCCGTAACGGGCCAACACGTCGCCCTCGCGCAGGCAGGCCGTGGCAACGGCGGCAAACGCCTGGAGCACCTGATCCCCAGCGGCGTGGCCGTGCAGGTCGTTGATGCGCTTGAAATGGTCGAGGTCGATCAAGGCCAGGCCATGGGCGACGCCCGGCCTGAGGGTGTTGAGTTCACGGGACGCCAGGCGCAGGAAATGCCGGCGATTGAACAGGCCGGTCAATTCGTCTGTGGCCACCAGGTCTTCGAGCTGGCGCATCATGCCGCGCAAGGTGTCCTGGTGCGCCTGCAGGGCAAACCGTCGCTGGCGCATGCGTTGGCGGGAGGTCTGGACGTAGCGGGCATAAAACACCAGCCACACCAACACAATGAACAACACGCACACTTGCAAACCGGCCAGTGTGGGGTCGGGCAGTCGAAAGAAGTAGCCGTCCCACAAGGTAATGCCGGTGAAGCTGATGAACACCAGCGTCGCACAGCGCAAAAAGGCCCGGCGGGACAGGTGAAACAGCCCGAACAGCAGGATCAACACATAGAACACCAGGAACACGCCCCGGGCCTGGTCCAGGTGCGCCATCATCCAGGTCTGCCAGCCAAGACCGATCAACACTTGTATTTCCGTGAGGCTGGGGTCGGCGAACCGCAGGTTGCGGTCGGTGATGAACAGCGCGAACAGCCCAGCCTGGCACAGCACCACCAACACGCTGCCGATGATCACATCGCGCAACGAATCGAGGTAATGACCACTGAAAAATGCCAGCCACAACAACACCAATGCCAGCGCGTAAGTCGCGGCTGCCAAGGCGAAGCGTTTCAGCAAAAGACGTTGGATGGCGTTATGGGTCAATCGTTGACTCACCATGGGAAAGGAAACTGACAGGAGGCGTCCTACGCTACAGGCCAGACGCCACTTTAGTGGCGTGTAGGGCAAATGACCATTCAATTCTGGAGCAGAAAAATGGCGTCAAAGCAATGGCCCAAATTGACGCATTTGTTTGAGGCTACAGATGTCCCTGTGGCGAGGGAGCTTGCTCCCGCTCGGTTGCGTAGCGACCGCAAAATCCTGGGGCCGCTACGCAGCCCAGCGGGAGCAAGCTCCCTCGCCACAGGTTCCACGTTCACCTCGCCTTTGCGTTGTGATCGCGAGCAAGCTCGCTCCCACAGGGTGCCTGCCTGCGATATACTGCCGCGCCTTTTTAGCGTCGCGCCAGCATGCCCGGCGTGCCTTAAGAGGTGCCGTCCGTCGACCGATGCACCCAAACGGCTGGCACCTTATTGAATGTTCCCGTCTTAGAGAGGAGCGCGACTCATGACCGTGATCAAGCAAGACGACCTGATTCAGAGCGTTGCCGACGCCCTGCAGTTCATTTCCTATTACCACCCCGTGGATTTCATCCAGGCGATGCACGAGGCCTACCTGCGCGAAGAATCGCCGGCGGCCCGTGACTCCATGGCGCAGATCCTGATCAACTCGCGCATGTGCGCCACCGGCCATCGGCCGATCTGCCAGGACACCGGCATCGTGACCGTGTTCGTGCGCGTGGGCATGGACGTGCGTTGGGATGGCGCGACCATGGGCCTGGACGACATGATCAACGAGGGCGTGCGTCGCGCCTACAACCTGCCGGAAAACGTCCTGCGCGCATCCATCCTCGCCGACCCGGCAGGCGCGCGTAAAAACACCAAGGACAACACCCCGGCGGTCATCCACTACTCCATCGTCCCGGGTAACACCGTGGAAGTGGACGTGGCGGCCAAGGGCGGCGGTTCCGAGAACAAGTCGAAGATGGCCATGCTCAACCCGTCCGATTCCATCGTCGACTGGGTGCTCAAGACCGTTCCGACCATGGGCGCCGGCTGGTGCCCGCCGGGCATGCTCGGTATTGGCATCGGCGGCACCGCCGAAAAAGCCGCGGTCATGGCCAAGGAAGTGTTGATGGAATCCATCGACATCCACGAGCTCAAGGCCCGCGGCCCGCAGAACCGTATCGAAGAGATGCGCCTGGAACTGTTCGAGAAGGTCAACCAACTGGGCATCGGCGCCCAGGGCCTGGGTGGCCTGACCACCGTGCTCGACGTGAAGATCATGGACTACCCGACCCACGCCGCCTCCCTGCCGGTGTGCATGATCCCCAACTGCGCCGCCACCCGTCACGCCCACTTCGTGCTCGACGGCAGCGGCCCGGCGTCGCTGGAAGCGCCACCGCTGGACGCCTACCCGGAAATCGTCTGGGAAGCCGGCCCATCGGCTCGTCGTGTGAACCTCGACACCCTGACCCCGGAAGACGTGCAGAGCTGGAAACCGGGCGAAACCGTGCTGCTCAACGGCAAGATGCTCACCGGTCGCGACGCAGCGCACAAGCGCATGGTGGAAATGCTGAACAAGGGTGAAACCTTGCCGGTGGACCTCAAGGGTCGCTTCATCTACTACGTCGGCCCGGTCGATCCGGTGGGCGACGAAGTGGTGGGCCCGGCCGGCCCGACCACGGCCACGCGGATGGACAAGTTCACCCGCCAGATCCTCGAGCAGACCGGCCTGTTGGGCATGATCGGCAAATCCGAGCGCGGCCCGACCGCCATCGAAGCGATCAAGGACAACAAGGCGGTCTACCTGATGGCCGTCGGCGGTGCTGCTTACCTGGTGGCCCAGGCGATCAAGAAATCCAAGGTCTTGGCCTTCGCCGAGCTGGGGATGGAAGCGATCTACGAGTTCGAGGTCAAGGACATGCCAGTGACCGTTGCGGTCGATAGCAAAGGCGAATCGGTGCACATCACCGGCCCAGCCATCTGGCAGAAGAAGATCAGCGACAGCCTGGCGGTCGAAGTGCAGTAACACGTACATCGCCCCCTCAGAAGGCCGACGGGTGACTCACCCGTCGGCCTTTTTTCATGCCCGTCGGGTCGCCATGCAGCGAATTCCATCCGGGGCAACGGTCTGCCTGACCGGGCATCTACCACTTATCGGCCTGCTTGCGCACCTGTCGGATCTGACAGGTTACCCGTCGGCCATCTCTTGGCATTCTCATGTTTTGCCGGGTATTGGCCCTGGCGATGCCGAACGAGACGATCCCGATGGCAGAGCAGACGCCCCTCCAGATTGTGCCCCCCACCATCACCAACAGTGCATCCATTGCCACGATCGGCAACCGGATCGGTCCTGTTGGCACGCGAGGGGCCGCTTCTTTCGAGTTGCCATTGCCCTTGTCCGGCGCCCGCCACCTGACGCCCGCGCTGGCGCTGCTCTATAACAGCCAGAGTGGCAACGGCACCTTCGGAATAGGCATGCGGCTGTCCGTCGCCAGCATCGCTCGCCGAAGCAGTGAAGGCGTACCCCACTACGCCGACGACGATGTGATGATCGACGCCGACGGCGTCGAGCGTTGGCCCGAACTCGTGGACCCGCCGATCATTCGTACCCAGGCAGGCCCAGGCGGTGCCACCTGTTCGGTGGTGCGCTATTACCCCAGGGTCGAAAGCGCCTTCGATGTCTACGAACTCTGGACGCCCACGGACGGCCGCGCGTCGTTCTGGCGTGTCCAAGGCAGCAATGGCCACCTGTATTGCTATGGCAACAGCGAAGCCTCGCGTATCGCCGAACCCAAGCGCGAAGCCAGCCCCGAGGCCACCCCGATACGCATCGCCGAATGGCTGCTGCTGGAAGAAGTCAGCCCCTGTGGCGAGCACATCTACTACGAATACGCAGCCGATCCCGGCCCGTTCGACGGCCCTCACGACTATCGCGCCCAGCGCTACCTGCGCCGGGTGCGCTACGGCAACGCCACGGCCAGTGAAACCTTTTACTGTTTCGAAGACGTAGACCCGGCAAACCGGGACTGGCATTTTCACCTGCTGTTCGACTACGGCCAGCGCACCCTCGACCTTGCGCAAAAACCTTCCTGGCTGGCCGACGAAGAGGCGCCATGGCCTCTGCGCGACGACCCGATCCACACTTACCGGTATGGGTTCGAAGTCGGCACGCGGCGCTTGTGTCATCAGGTCCTGATGTTCCATCACTTTCCCATCGACGCCGGTACCGAGCCTGCCCTGGTACAACGACTGCTGCTGGAATACACCCCGACGGCACTGGGCTACAGCTTGCTGACCGCCGCCCATTACCAGGCCTGGGACGCCGAGGATCGGGTCGAATACCGCCCCCCGTGGAACTGCAGTACAGCGCTTTCGAGCTCAACCTAACTCCCGAAACCTTCTTTGAGCTCGAGACGATGCCGGCCATCGAGGACGGTCGACGCTATCAATGCGTCGACCTCTACGGCGAGGGTGTTCCGGGCTTTCTCTGCCGGTACACCGATGGCTGGTATTACCGCGAACCCGAGCGCGCCGAGGCCGGTGGCGACAAGATCGCCTACGGCCCGTGGTCACGCCTGGAGAATATCCCGGTCGCCAGCGACAACCCGGCGGTGCTGCAGGTGTTGACCGACCTGACCGGCAGCGGGCGGCTCAACTGGATCATTGCCCAGCCCGGCATGAACGGCTTCTACACCCTCAACCCGGACCGCAGTTGGTCAGGTTTCCAAAGTTTCCAGCGCTTCCCGACGGAGTTCCTGCACCCGGCCGCGCAACTGGGTGACCTGGCTGGCGACGGCTTGCGTTCCCTGGCCATGATCGGGCCCAAAAGCGTGCGGCTGTACGCCAATCTCCGTGAACAAGGATTCGCCCCTGGCGTGAATGTGCCCCACGAACCGGACAGCGACTTGCCTCTGTTCAGCGACGTGCGCAGCGAGCTGGTGATGTTCGGCAACCTACTGGGCAGCGACAGCACCGAGCTGTGTCGCATCCGCTTCGATGAGATCAAGTGCTGGCCGAGTTTGGGACATGGGCGTTTCGGCGAAGGATTTGTCATGAGCGCCCTGCCCTTTCGTTACGGTGAGTTCGACGCCGACCGGGTAAGGATCGCCGACCTGGACGGCTCCGGTGCCCCCGCGCTGATCTACCTCGACAGCGACGGCTTCGACATCTACCTCAACCGCGGTGGCAATGGTCTCGAGCAGACACCGATCCGGGTGCCCTGGCCCACCGGCGTGCGGTACGACAATGTGTGCCAGGTCACCCTGGCCGATCTGCAAGGACTGGGTTGCGCCAGCCTGATCCTGAGCACGCCCCACATGACCGATATCAACAAGCCCAGGCACTGGCGCTATGATTTCGTCGCGGCCCGCCCCTATCTTCTCAACGATACGAACAACAACATGGGCTGCAGCACCTTCCTCGCCTATCGCAGCAGCGCTCAATACTGGCTGGATGAAAAACAGCAACTCGTGGCCCAGGACAAACGCCCGGCGTGCTATCTGCCGCTGGCCCTGTCGCTGGTGGCGCGTCAACAGCAGCGGGACGAGATCACCGGCAATTGCCTGACCCAACGCTTCACTTATTTCGAAGGCGACTACGATGGTCGCCTGCGTGAGTTCCGTGGCTTCGGCCGGTTGTACCAGGTCGACAGCGAAGTCCCCGAAGACGAAACGCAAGAGGGCTTCACCGCACCGGTCCTGGTCAAGACCTGGTTCCATACCGGTCGCACCGTCGACCAGCCCCTGAAAGACTGTTTCGCAGGCGACACCGACGCGGTGCCGTTGGGGCCGACACTGCTGACCCGCTTCCATGAAGGCGACGAGGCCGACGAGATCATCACCCCCGACCCCGACACTGCTCGAGAAATGGCTTATGCCCTGGGCGGTCACGTATTGCGCAGTGAAACCCATCCCGCCGATCCGGACGGTCTCCCCAGGCCCTATACGATGACGCAACAGCGTTACCTGCTGCGCCACCCTCATCCACGTCATAAAAGCCTGCTGGTGCTGGAGCTGGAGACCCTCACCCATCAATACGACGGTTTCTCCAACGACCCACAAGGCCGGCACGACATCAACCTGAAATGGAACCTCTTCGGCCAGCTCATCCACGGGTTCGCCGTCCACTACGCCCGTCGTCTCACCGCCCTCGACGCCCCGCCTTTCGAAGATGAATTGGAAAACACCTGGTGGTGCGATGCACATGACGAACAGCAGCAGCTGTTTCATGTCATCGAGAAACGGGCCCAATACCTGCACCTGATCGACGACACCGGCTTGCGCCAGCGCCTGGGCCTGCCATGGCGCTCCAGGATCAATGGGCTGCAGCGTCCAAAAGGTGAACTGCCGCAGGGACTCAACCCCAGGCAGATAAGCTACGAAACTTTCCTCGAACACCAGGGCTCCGCGCAATGGCTCGCCGCTCGGCAACTGATCGCACTCCAGGAACAGAACTACCTGCTGGACGAGCACGACGATATTGCCTTCCAGGCCTTGCGCGGCCCGCTGGAAGTGGCCGAATTCGACAAACAGGCACTGGACGCCTATGACGCGGTGCCGCCACCTTTCGACATTCGCGAGCAACTCGAGACCATCGGCTACGCGCCCATGAAACTGTTCCTGCCGGAAGATCCCGACCAGGACGAGGCTGAAAATCTCTGGTCGAAAAAGATCGGGTTTGCGACCTACCGGTCTCTGGAAGGGTTCTTCCAGGTCAGTGCCTTGCAGGACACCCAAAGTCACGGTGTCACGACGGTCGAATATGACCCTTATCATCTGATGAGCACCGCCATCACCCTGCCGGACGGCTGCACGACCCGGGTGCAATACGATTACCACTCGCTGTTGGCGCGGCAGATCGTCGATGCCAACGACAATGTCCAACAAGCCCTGTACGGCCCTGGCGGGCTCCCATTGGGCGTCACGTTCCATGGCACCGAAAACGGCGTTCCGGCCGGCTTCGATGACATCGCCACGTACCGCCCCCCCGAAGACCTGACGCCAGGTCACGCCATCGCGTATCCGGAAGAAACCCTGGGCGACATCGCCAGCGCGGTACGCACCGATGTGCTCAGTTGGATGGGCTCGCTCGACGTCACGCTGGTACTGGCGACGCAGCGCAACGAGTGGATCCGCGAGCGTTACCTGCTGCCCGACGGCCATGTCCGTGCCTCAGGTCGCGCTCGTCTGGCGCAACTGAGGCACCGCACCGCTGCCGAGGAACTGCTTTGGGTACTGATCAATGCCGCGGCCCGTGAACCCGCCCACAGCGTGGTGCTGAGCGCCGACCGCTACCCGGACGATCCGTTGCGGCAGATCCGCATCGCCGTCAGCGCTGTCGATGGTTTCGGTCGAGCCCTGCAAACCAAGCAGCGGGTCGAAGCCGGCCAAGCCTTTGCCGTGGCCGAGGACGGCTCACTGATGCAACAGGACGGCAAGCCGCTCCAGCTTCTGGCGGAACAGCGTTGGCGGGTGAGCGAACGGGTCGAGTACGACAACAAGGGGTTGGTCACGCGGGTCTATCGGCCCTATTTTGCCGATGCCTGGCGCTACATCAACGACGCCTCGCTGCGCGTGCACGGCTACCACGACCAGCAGTTCTACGACCCGCCGGGACGCCTGATCAAGGTCATCAATGCCAAGGGGCACGAGGCTTGGCATGTCTATCATCCGTGGTACCAATGCGCCCACGATTACAACGACACCGAACCAGGGCCTGACGAATGAGCCAGGCCCATCGAAATACCCCCGTGCTGGCGGTGTTCGACGGACGAGCCGGGCCCGTGCGGCGAGTGGACTACTTGCGCGACGCGACCCACGATCAGGCCCAAAGGCTGGTCACGACCCAGACCTATGACGTTGCCGGCCGCATCATTGCCCAATGGGACCCTCGATTGCATGGCACGCCAACGGCCAATCTGCGCAGCGTCTACAGCCTGTCGGGCACACCGCTGTGCACGGACAATGTCGACGGTGGGCTGCGTCGCGAACTCTTCGGCGTGGCCGGGCAAAACCTGCGGCGCTGGGACGAACGCGGCAGCGAACAGCAAACCGACTACGACACACAGCTGCGCCCTACGCTCATCCGGGAGCGAAACCAGGGCCAGGCGTGGGCCAGCGTCGAATACCTGCGCTACGGCGAAAACTCGGCCAGCAGCGCCTTGCACAATCAATGCTCGCGCCTGGTGGAACACTACGACACGGCGGGGCGTGTATCGATTGTCGATTATTCAATGGTGGGCGCGCCCTTGCACCAGTGTCAGCGCTTTCTCGCCACTCTGGATTCGCCGCACTGGCCACAAGACGAGGCCGAGCGCGAGTCCATGCTTGAGCCCACCCACTACGACACACACTGGCGCTACAGCGCGATGATTGAAACCCTGGACCGCACGGATGCCAAGGGCCACACGCAACACATGCTTCTCGACATCGCCGGTCAGCTCAAGCGCAGCCACCTGCAATGGGCGGGCGGCTCGACTTCACAGATGATCGTTGACGCACTGCAGTACAGCGCAGACGGCAAACTCCAAAGGCAAACCGCCGGTAACGGCGTCACCACCTCTTACAGCCATGACCCCGCTGACGGGCGCCTGAGTGAACTCAAAGCCGTGAAGGGCGACGACGTTCATCAGCATTTCAGTTACCTGTACGACCCCGTGGGCAACGTGAGGTCCATCACCGATCACACCCACGTCACTCGCTACCACGCCAATCAGCGCATCGACGGCATTCGCACCTTCGCTTATGACAGCCTGTATCGCCTGGAAAGCGCCACGGGCCTGGAAGCATCGGGCGCAGGCACTCAACCTGAGTTGCCGGGGCTGATCCCTCCGGCGGACCTTTCGCTGCGCACGCCCTACACCCAGCATTACCACTATGACGTTGGCGGCAACCTGGAGAAACTGGTCCACAGCAGCGCGACCCCGGGACGGGCGCACACGTTGTGGCTGACCCTGGCTCCAAACAGCAATCGCTGCGTCAGCTGGCGCAAGGGGGAAACGTCTCCCGGCGATGATCTCGATTTCGATGAATCGGGCAATCAATTGTCCCTGCCGGCCGCCGGGCAATCTCTGGCCTGGAACGCGCGGAATCAATTGCAAAGCGTGACCCAGGTACACCGCCAGGACGCCGACGACGACGCCGAGCGTTATGCCTATGACGCCCAGGGCCGCCGCGCGCGCAAACGACAAAGTACCCAGGCGACATCCGTTACCCACGTACGCGAGGTGCGCTACTTACCCGGCCTGGAAATCCATACCCTGGACGACAGCGAAGAACTGCACGTCTGCGCTTTGCAAGGCATGGCTTTTAACGTGCGGGGACTTTATTGGGAAAAAGGCCGACCGGATGACATCGAGCAAGGCCAACTGCGCTACAGCCTTGACGATCATTTGGGTTCCCTGGTGAAGGAACTGGACCAGGACGCCAGGCTCATCAGCCACGAAGGTTATTACCCTTTCGGCGGCACCGCGTGGTGGGCCGCGGATTCACACGTGCAGGCCAGCTATAAAACCCTTCGTTACTCCGGCAAAGAGCGCGACGCCAGCGGACTTTATTACTACGGGTTTCGTTATTACGCCCCCTGGATGATGCGCTGGCTCAACCCGGACCCGGCCGGGCCGGTGGATGGGTTGAATCTGTATGCGATGGTGGGGAATAACCCGATGTCGTTCGTGGACCCTTCCGGGTTAAACGCAGAAGATGCTTTTTATGCAAACTTGAGCAGGAGAACAGAACAGATACTGCACGGGGCAGCGAAAAACCCTGTGCCTGCCAGAAAGGGTAAACCGCACGAGTATGCGGAAGTGGAAAAACGGCATTTTGAACAATATCCGGATGCCATATTCACCAGTGCCAACAAGAAAAAAATGGCGGCCCATGCCGGCGTCATGTTTCACACCGGTGACGCCGCCGACACCATCATGCTCATGAATGTATTCAACATGCCCCTGCCAGCCGGCGGGGTTGAGTCCGTTCCAGGCATTAGTATCCACAAGCCGCGAAATAAAGATCTGCCGAGGGAGAATCTCGCCGACCTTGGTGTACTCAGCATCGATTCAGATACATTTCTGAGTCATTTGGCCGAGGAATACATAACGCTCGTCAGGACAGCCGATATAAGAGTTTTCAAAGGCCAGAGCATGGATTTTACCGGCCTGAGCGGGGTGGAGTATGAAACGTCGTTGCCCCACCTGGTCAGAGATCTGGTCAAGCCTCACATAGAGCAAAGCGGCAACCTGATCCCCCAGGGGGCCGGGGCGCCGGGCTACCATGCGGAAGTTATTCAAGGAAACCTGATACAGCTGTTCCCGAACGTGAGAGGCAATCTTCAACATGTAAGGATTGCCACCCAGAAGCTGCAGAGCGTGGAGCGGGCCGAAGCCTTTCCCGCCTGTTACAACTGCGCCAACATCCTGGTAGAAAACTACAACGGCGGCGCTGGCTTCAACATCATCACGGGACGAACGAATGTCTCCCATGAAGCCTGGCGAAAAATGCTGGTTGAAGCCTACCCGAATTGACCATCATTGCCTGGGCCTGCCTGTCGGCACGACAACACGTATCGACAGGCAGCGTCCGATCATCCGTCGGGGTTCATTTCATGAAGGGCCAGCCGGGTCAGGCTCCTGAGCAACTCCTTGCGTGCAAAGGCCAACACGTTCATTTTCTGTTCGTATTCCTGCTGCGAAAGGGTTCCTGCCAGTTGCTCGTCAAGCAATGCTTCACCCTTCTGGCGATAGGTGGCGGAATTTTCTTCGAATGACGAGGCATGACGCGTCTTCAAATATCGGCGCCAGAACCGCTGCTCGATGAGATGATTGATCAGCCCGTCGCCGGACTCCTGCTCCAGGATCGACGCATAAGCTTGCGTTATCGCCGCATCGTCCACCCCGGATACCCCCCTGAACAACATGTCATTGGATTGCCACGGCAGCCCAAGTTTATGCGCCAACCCCGTTTGGAACGCCAGGTAGACCTCCACCTCATCGATAGTCCCGGTGATCTCACCGTCTTCATCCAGAGCGGTAAAGGTTTCCCCTGCCTGCAACCGCTTCAGGATCAGGTCACGGGCGATCTCATTGACCCGGTCCAGTCGGGACTTGCCCTTGGCCAAAGCCAACAGACTGGCCTGGATTCGGACCGGATCACCCGCTCGATACGCCTCATGGACCATGACCTTCACCCCCATCTCGTTGAATAGCTGTGCGCCGGCATCCGCACAGGAATCCGGATTGATCACCATGCGAAAGAGCTCCTCGCGCAAGGGCGTGTCCTGCGCCATTGCGTCCAGCATCCGCCAGACACGCGCCGTCAATGACGAACGAAACGTCTCGTCGACGTAATCGGCGCTTTGCGTCAACTGTTCCAGCACTTCGAAGAAACCCTGGGCACCGGGTTCGCGCTCAAGCTCATCCCAGGTACGTTGCCTGGCCGCTCGCAGCTCGGCCCCTTGGCCCTCCAGCCAGTACTGACTGGTTTCCTCGCCCTTGGGCGGATAGCTACGCATCGGGTCATAGCCAACCGAACGCAGGTAATCCTGAAACTGCCGCAGGCACTCGTCCGGCAACTCGTCACGACTCAAACGGGTACGGGCGATCAACCGGGCCTGCTCGGAACCTGGCGTCACATCCGGCATGCGAGCGATGGGGTTGCCTTGCAGATCCAGTTCGAATGTGCGTGGACGGCCGATCGTCAACAAACCCGGCGGCCAGTCAGTGGCCCCGGTGTTGTGCAGATCCAGCACGTTAAGCTCCGGCATGCGGCTGATGTCAGGCAGCAGAGTCAAGGCCGGGTTATGACTCAGTTTCAACACTTCAAGACGGCTCAGGCCGCCCAGGTCAGCGATGCTTTGGGGCGTGAGGCTCAATTGGTTATGCGCAAGGTCCAACACCTGTAGTCCCGCAAGATTTTCCTGTAGCCGAGGGAGCGTCACCAGCTCGTTATGACTCAAGTCCAGACGCTTGAGATGGGGAAAATAACCGAGAAACCCGGTGATATCGGTGCGCAATGCGCCGTTGCGCCATTGCACGGCGTTCACATGGGGAAAACTCACGTCCAGGCTGGGAAAGTCGTCAAGAAAGTCACTTGACCAGTGATGATTCAAATCCAGCGTATAACCCTCGGGCAACGTATCCACGGCAGCCCGCCAACATTGCTTGAGGGTCGAGGTCAGTTTTCCCTTGTGGTAGCGCTGGTCGATAGGAAGGGTATCGCCCCGCTCGATCGCCACCCACCTCTCCAGCGCCCTGCTCAGCCCCTCGAACTCCAACTCACGCCCCCTGAGGCTGGCCAGGGCCATTTGTTCGGAGCTGAACGAGCCAACAAACCCGGCGTAAGTCTGGGCCGATGCGGCGGGATACAGCGCCTTGAACCGCGCCTCCAGGTTCAACGCGCCCCCCGTGCCGAGCAGGCGCTCATCGAGCCGTTCATACCCTTGCCGACCACCCGTCAAACGCGTGACGATCGGTGGCTCCATCGTCGGCACAACAGCCGCGTCGCGCAGGATTTCGCGAAACGCGGGGCGATCCAGCGGTGCTCGCTTGATGGCCTGGCTCAACAATGGGCCTTGGCTGACGAGGTAGCCCAGCTCACGGCGCTCTGCCTCAGACAAGGCCTGCAGGATGTCGGTATAGAAATCATCGACACCGTGCACCGAGTTGCCCTGCTCGCCAAAAAGCTCGGCGGTCGCCTCCTCCTTGAATGCCAGGACTTTACGGGGCGATGCGGAGGTCGGCCCGATGCTGTCGAGTAACGGTCCCTCAAGCGCCCCGTCGCGGATCTCGATACGCACCTGCGCCGGCCATCCCGGCAATTGTGCCAGGCTATGCAGCGCCAACTGCCAGGTATCGGGGTTGCCCTTCGTGGGCAGGTACAACCCCTCGTAGGCCTGGACGATGCGCCATTCCTGCAGCGCCGCGAGGGCCGCCTGGCGCAGACGCAAGGGCAGGTGCCGTTGCTCGCTCATCTGCCGACGTTCCAGGCCCGTCGCGTCAACCAGCAGTTCGTCCACCACAGCGCCAGGCAGTTGTGGAAATTCGCCGCGCAGCAACTGAGCGTCGGCAGCCATGCCAACATCTGCCGCATCGCCATCGACCGGTTCGACGCCCTGTCGAATGTCCTGCGCGCTCTTGAAACGCTTGATCGTTTCGCTCAGCAATGCCCCGGGCCGCTCATGCTCGACATGCAGTTTGCGCAGGACATCCTCTTCGACCCCGCTGACGATACGGATCTGTTCCAGGGTCTCGTCCGAGAACGATTCGACGCGGTGCCCCAGGCGCCGCATCAGCTTTGTGCCTTGCCAGGTTTGTGGACGTTCGGCCTCATGGACCCAGGCGCCAGCATCGTTGTGGGCAAGCCTTGGGGCATAGGCATCGGCACGCGTGGGGTGCTGGATACGATACGGCCCCGGGCTGGGCGTTTGCTCGACCACGATTGCCGGCCGTCGAGCACCAGGACCTCGCGCCCCTGATGAACGTAAAGACCATTGGCCTGTGTCCGCGCCTGCGTGTCGAGCGCCAACGTTCGTTCGTACGGCGCGAGTCCGGATGCCATAAACGCGACTGCCCGGGGCGGGTTTCGACCACCCTCATCTGCTCGACAAAGGCAGAAGGCCGGGCAGACCGCACAGCCCCTACCACCTTCCCACCCACCGCGAAGGCCCCCAACAGCGCCATGTTTTCAGCCACCCCGAGCAAGTGCGCGGCCGCCTCGGCCCGGCGCCCCGCCGACCACGCGGCAATCCCTTCGAATGTCTCATCGAGCAATTGATAGACGGTGTAGGCCATCATCGCTTCACCGAGTATCGGCACAAAAGACACCGCCACAAAAGCGGCCATCTCCAACACGGTCTCGGCCACGTGCATGACGCTGTCCCAGCGAGCCCAGCGGGATTTGAGATCCTCATCCCCCGTTGGCACTGCCATTACCCGGGCGTCCTGGACGATCCGGTTGCGCCACTGTTCGAACCCATGGTTCCAGATATCGCCCGCCACCCGACGGCAGCTCATGCGCAGTTTGGGGGCTGGTACAGGTTTGCGCCGGGGCGCTGGCGAGGCGAAAGCCGTGGAGGGCTGACGTGGGTGGTGAACAGCCGGGCATCCAGCGCGGCAAAAAAAAAGCCCCGGCGCGACTGGGCAACGAAGCGACTGAAGAACCGCTGATAAGGGGGTCGAGCGCAATCGCCCGGTCAACGCCTCCAGGAAAGCAACCGTGGAGCGGTACTGCTTGACGGGATGCTCGGGGTCGTGGGGGATGTACACCAGGATTGGCGAGACCTGCCGGCTCCGGTCCAGGTCGGGGCCGATCATCACGATGCCCGTCAGCGGGGTGTCGAGCAGGGTCAGGTCATGGCAATACTGGGGGGTGCCACGCTCATCGACAGCGCGCTTGCCATCGGCCAGGTCGAGTAGCACTCGATAGGCATCCGGGCCAATATCGCCCTTGACCCGCGCTAACGCCGCTGCCGCGCGCAATGCATCCTTGTCGCTGTTTTGCACGCGGTCCTGCAGTGCCGAACCGGCGACGGGGTCGTTGGGCAGCAGAAACTTCTTCAGATAGGTTTGATACTGCCCACCGATGTCCAGCTCCCGACAAAGCGCCACGAAAACCGGTACGGTGAGCGTCTTGCCGAGGGGCAGGATATCGAATTGCCCGCTCGACGAGGGTCGGGTAATGAAGCGGGAGGCCTCGTCGAAGAAGCCTGGACGAGCCTCTTTCGCCTCGAAATTTTGCAGGGCGGCATCCAGCAGGGAAATCGTCCTGATTTTGTACGCCACGGACACGCCTTCGGGCCTGTAGAGCCTCAGGAAGGTTTCCCTGACATCCAATGTGATGTTGCAGCGTTTTTTCAACGCGGCAACCAACAACGGTTCGGCAAAGGTTTCGACCGACTGGAGCCGGTCGAGCATTTCTTCCAGTTTGTTGTGGGATTTCCAGCTCGCGCCCAGGGCCTCTTTCAAGGCGCGCCGATCCTCGGCGTTGGCTTGGGCGAGCCTGGGGGCTATCGGCCCGGCCGCCTGTATCAGCGCAGTACGTTGCTTCGATGAAAGACCCAGCACCCAGTCGGGCATCGAATCGGCGAGCCATTCATTGGGATTGGAAAGTAATGCGTGCATCGGTACCGTCGGCACCAACGTTCGTGTATTGAGCATGTATTCAAGTCATCCATGACAAGTGAAGCCGCTACGCTAAATGGGCATGGCCATCAGAACCAGTCGAAACCTGTTTCCAAACAAAACCCCACCCTTAGAAATTCCAGGCCCCGCCGCTAGCGCTGAACACCCCACCCGAGCCTGTCAGACCTGACAGGTTCCAGCCTGTTTTTTCGTTGTTATATTAAGGCACCCTCAGTGCCCAACGTCAGGCAACGATCAAAGCGCCGAACCCCTGGAGGCCATCGACCGATGAGTGCCGTCCATGCCCGTACTCCAAACGTCGTAGCCGTCGACGGCCGTGGCCTGCCAACACGGCAGGTTGCTTACTTGCGTAGCCAAGCCTGCGAGTCTGCCGTCGCACTGATAACCCGCCAGCGCCATAATGTTATCGGCCACCTCGTCGAGCAGTGGGATCCACGCCTTTTCGGCCACGGCCCCAAACCGAACCAGGCCACCCTTCACAACCTCGCGGGTCAGCCGCTGCATACCGACAGTGTCGATGCCGGATGGCGCCTGGTATTGCCGGGGCTGGCAGGTAAAACCTGGCAGCGTTGGGATGAACGCGGCAATCACTGGCGTATCGCCTATGACCCTCAATTGCGCCCGGTGGCCCTGGAGGAAAACGGCCAGGCCGACATCGATACTTTCACCTACGCCAACGCCACGGCCGATGCCGATCACAACCTGCGTGGGCAGTTGCTTGAGCAGGTCGATCCGTCGGGTACGTTGCACCTCGACAGTTATGGACTGCTCGGCCATCCGTTGCGCCAGACGCGTACCTTTCATGACGGCATGACCCTGACCAACCGTCGTACCCACGATCCGTTGGGCGCCGTCCTGGAGCAGACCGATGCCGGTGAACATCAGCGACAGTGGCGCTACGATCTGGCCGGACAGCTCAAGGGAATGCAGTTGCGACTGTTGGGACAAACTGACTGGCAGCCTGTGTTGCACGATGCCCAGTACAATGCCGCCGGTCAGATGATTGAACAGCGCGCCGGCAACGGCGTTGTCAGCGACTGGACTTACGACCTGGCCAACGCTCGCCTGCTCAGGCAACGCTCACGAAAAGACGAGATGACCGTTCTGGTGGATTTCGAGTATGCCCACGACCCGGTGGGCAACGTCACCCGGATCCTTGACCACACCTTCACCCCCACCCATTTCGCCAACCAGCGAGTCGATGGCCAGCGTGCCTTTGGCTACGACTCGCTCTATCGACTGTTCAGTGCCAGTGGTTACGACGATGGCCTGCCCTCGGACATCCCAGGCCTGCCCCAGCCAACCGATCCCAACAACCGGCTCAATTACCGACAGACCTATGAGTACGACATTGGCGGTAATTTGACCAAGCTCACCCATGTGCGCGAGGGCGCCAGCCATACCCGCCAAATGTACATCGACCCAAACAGCAATCGGGGTGTTCGATGGAAGCCTGGTGATCCCACCCCGTCATTCGGCACACTGTTCGACCGCCATGGCAATCTCCAGGCACTGCAACCTGGGCAAGCGCTGCAATGGAACGCTCGGGACCAAATGGCCTGTGCCACCCTGCTCGATCGCGAAGACGGCCCCAATGACGAAGAGCACTACCGCTACAGCCAAGGCATGCGGGTCTACAAGCGCCACGAAACCCATACCGCCACCCACAGCCATTTTCAGGATGTGCGTTATCTGCCGGGGCTTGAGATCCGCACCCAGGACAACGGCGAAGAACTGCACGTCTTAACCCTCGATGCCGGGTTCGCCAGTGTCCGTTGTTTGCACTGGGTGACGGGCAAACCGACAGGCATCGAGGCTGATCAATTGCGCTACAGCCTGGAAGATCACCTGGGCTCAAGTGTGATGGAGCTGGATCAACGAGCCCAACTAATCAGTCACGAAGGCTATTACCCGTTCGGCGCCACGGCGTGGATGACCGCGCGCTCGTCGGTGGAAGTCAGTTACAGGACGGTGCGGTATTCGGGCAAGGAAATGGACGCCAGCGGGCTTTATTACTATGGCGCACGGTATTACGCGCCGTGGCTGCAGCGTTGGATCGGCCCGGACCCGTTGGGAAATATCGACGGGCTGAATCGATATTCGATGGTGAGGAACAACCCGGTCAGTTTTGTCGATGAACAAGGCGCAATGACACGACCGCCACCATCGACACCGACAGAAACCGCCATTCAAATGAGCGCCTCATTGTCACGGACAAGCTCCACCGACAGCAACACAGCGGGCAGTACGGGCACACCCGCGCCACTGGATGACCCTGAAAACAATCCTCCCCCACTGCCATCCAAGCCTGATGAGACGTGGCGGGCATGGGCCAGGCGAATGGCGTTGGAAGCGGTCAACTCCAGAGTCGGGCTGGCGTTGCTTCCGGTCGGTACATCAAGCCCGGCCAATGCCGCAATTGTTTCGACAGTGCTTACCGCCGCAGCGCAACTGACGATCCACGCCACTTTGTTCAACCCCGGCTGGTCTCCGCCCGGCAGCTGGGATCCCTCCGGCGATGGTTCACTTCCGCCCGTGGAGGTGACGCAAGGCGCCAATCGCACGTTCGTCACGACCACCCTGGCCATCACCACCGCCGGGGCCGTGATCGGTGCCGCTCTAGGCCCGGTCGTGGGCGGCTATGTCGATGAACTCAGGGGGACGAAGGACAAGGCCGAGAAAAAAACGCAGGCCGGCAAGTGGATAGACACCATCGACAAGCTGATCGCCGATCATCGCACACAGGATGAAGTGTCAGAGAAAGCGCAGCGCTCGCTTCATGATCAAGTGCTGGAAGTCGAAGAGTTGATCGGCATTACCTGGCAGACCATGGGCATGCTTGAAAAAATCGCCAGGCTGCGGCCGGCAAGCCGCAGCGCGGGTGCTGCGTTGTTACGACAAGCCTCTGACGACTCTCAACGGTCCACTGTCAGCCATGTCATACAGAGGAACGCACCGGGCCGGACTCCAAAACGCAAATACAATCCTGTGGGGACGACTCGATAAATACCAAGAGCGGAGCCCGGTATATCCTTGTGGCGAGAAAATTATCTCTGTGGGATTGCGCATCAGCCCTCAGCGATGGATCAAGGCGCCGGTCTCAGGGCCGCGCCCCGGCCCAGCGGGTTAAAGCGCTCCCTCCTCCTTGTCGTTGCCCACGGTCGGCATGCTATGGTGCCCGCCCGACTTTCTACCGGTTTGCGCCAGCATGCTGTCGACTCCCCGTATCTTGCGTCTGTCGTTATATATCTTGCTGATCCTCGCTGGCGCCCTCGGCGCCGCTACCCTGGCCGTGCGTCACGCCGAACGCCAGGCCCTGGCGGAAGACGCCAACCGCGCCAATCAGCAGCTGGCGTTGTACGCCAACTCGCTGCATACCCTGATCGAACGCTACCGCGCCCTGCCCGCCGTGCTGGCGCTGGATCCGCAATTGCGCGCGGCGCTCAAGGGGCCGGTCAGTGCGGCGCAACAGGATGCGTTGAACCGCAAACTGGAACAGATCAACGGTGCCGCGCAATCGTCCACCTTGGAACTGCTCGACCACACCGGCCTGGCCGTGGCGGCCAGCAACTGGCGGCTGCCCAGCAGTTACGTCGGGCACAACTATGGCTTTCGTCCCTATTTCCTCCAGACCCGCACCCAGGGCACCGGGCGTTTCTATGCGGTGGGGGTGACCAGCGGCATCCCGGGGTACTTCCTCTCCAGCGCCGTGACCGGCGACAACGGCGAGTTCCTTGGCGCGATGGTGGTGAAGCTGGAGTTTCCCGAGCTTGAACGCGAATGGCGCCAGGGCAGCGACACCCTGTTGGTCAGCGATGCCAAAGGGATTATCTTCATCGCCAACCGACCCGGCTGGCGTTATCGGCACCTGCAGCCCCTGGCCGACAGCGACCGCGCCGAACTCAAGGCGACCCGCCAATACGACAAGCAGCCGCTGCAACCGTTAGCTTTTGAGCCCCTGCGGCACTTTGACGACAACAGTCGCCTGGCCCGGGTCGAAACCCCCGATGGCCCAGCGGATTACCTGTGGGAATCCCTGCCGCTGACCGCCGAAGGCTGGACGCTGCATTTGCTGCGCCGCCCGCAGATCGCCTTCGAAGACCGTCGCAATGCCGGGCTCGCCGCCGCCGGATCATGGCTGGCGCTGGTGTTCCTGCTGCTGTTTCTCAACCAGCGCTGGCGCCTGGCGAAACTGCGCCAGCGCAGCCGCGAAGAGCTTGAACGCTTGGTGGAAGAACGCACCCGCGATCTGCACACGGCTCAGGACGGCCTGGTGCAATCGGCCAAGCTGGCTGCTCTGGGGCAGATGTCGGCGGCCCTGGCCCATGAAATCAACCAGCCGCTGACCGCCCAACGCATGCAATTGGCAACGTTGCGCCTGCTGTTGGATCACGGTCGGGTCGAGGATGCCTACAAGGCCCTCAGACCGGTGGACGAGATGCTGACCCGCATGGCCGCCCTCACCGGCCACCTGAAAACCTTCGCCCGCAAAAGCCCCAGCGGCCTGCGCGAACGCCTGGACCTGGCGACGGTGGTGGACCAGGCGCTGCAACTGCTGGACACGCGCCTGCGGGACGAACAGGTCAGCACCGTGCTGCACCTGACTCGCCCGGCGTGGGTGCGCGGCGATGCGATCCGCCTCGAACAGGTGTTGATCAATCTGCTGCGCAACGCCCTCGACGCCATGCTCGACCAACCCCTCAAGCGCCTGGAAGTACGCCTGGAGGCTGATGACCAATTGTGGCGCCTGACCGTCAGTGACAGCGGCACCGGGATCGCCGAAGAACACTTGGCCCAGGTCTTCGACCCGTTCTTCACCACCAAGGCCGTGGGCGACGGACTGGGCTTGGGACTGGCGGTTTCGTTTGCGATCATTCATGAATCCGGCGGGCGGCTGACAGCGGACAACCATGAGAACGGCGCGGTGTTTTGCGTGACTTTGCCTATCGACCAGGAGGCGCACCTGCATGCTTAGCCACTCCACATTGAAAAAGGTCATCCTCGTCGACGACGAAGTCAGCATCCGCAGCGCCGTCGAGCAATGGTTGAGCCTGTCGGGGTTTGACGTGCAGTTGTTCAGCCGCGCCGAAGAATGCCTGGCGCAATTGCCGGGGCATTTTCCCGGGGTGATTCTCAGCGACGTGCGCATGCCCGGGCTCAGTGGCCTGGAGCTGCTGGCCGAAGTACGGCGGCGCGACCCGGACCTGCCGGTGATTCTATTGACCGGCCATGGCGACGTGCCGATGGCTGTGGAAGCCATGCGCGATGGCGCCTACGACTTCCTGGAGAAACCCTTCAGCCCTGAAGCCCTGCTGGGCAGCCTGCGTCGGGCCCTGGACAAGCGCACGCTGGTGCTGGAGAACCGTCGCTTGCATGAGCAGGCCGACGCCAAGGCCCGGCTCGACGGGACGTTGCTGGGGGTTTCACGGGCGCTGCAAAACCTGCGGCGTCAGGTGCTGGATCTGGCGACCCTGCCGGTCAATGTGTTGATCCGTGGCGAAACCGGCAGCGGCAAGGAGCTGGTCGCCCGTTGCCTGCACGACTTCGGCCCGAGGGCGAACAAACCCTTCGTCGCGTTGAACTGCGCGGCCATCCCCGAATCGCTGTTCGAGGCTGAACTGTTCGGCCATGAAAGCGGCGCCTTCACCGGCGCCCAGGGCAAGCGCATCGGCAAGCTCGAATACGCCAACGGCGGCACGCTGTTCCTCGATGAAATCGAGAGCATGCCCCTGGCCCAACAGGTCAAGTTGCTGCGGGTTTTGCAGGAACAGAAGCTCGAACGCCTGGGCTCCAACCAGAGCATTGACGTGGACCTGCGCATCATCGCCGCGACCAAGCCCGATCTGCTGGATGAAGCCCGGGCCGGGCGTTTTCGCGAAGACCTGGCTTATCGCCTGAACGTCGCCGAGCTGCGCCTGCCGCCACTGCGTGAACGGCGCGAAGACATTCCCCTGCTATTCGAGCATTTCACCCACAGCGCCGCCGAACGCCTGGGCCGCGCCGCCGCCCCCCTGAGCGGCCCGCAATTGAGCCATCTGCTCAGCCACGACTGGCCAGGCAACGTGCGTGAACTGGCCAATGTCGCCGAGCGCCAGGTGCTGGGGCTCGATCAACCACAGGCCCTGGAGACCGAGCCCGGCCAGTCCCTCGCCGCCCAACAGGAAGCCTTCGAAGCCCAATGCCTGCGCGCCGCCCTGACGCGGCACAAAGGCGATGTGAAAGCGGTGCTCGAAGAACTGCAACTGCCGCGTCGCACCTTCAATGAAAAGATGCAGCGGCATGGGTTGAGTCGGGAGATGTTTTTGTCGGGGGGCTGAATGTTCTGCGCCTGTACCGGCCTCTTCGCGACCGAGATCGCACCCACAGGGGGCTATGTGTACATAGGTCAGGATGTGCGAGCCTGCTCGCGATGAGGCCAGTCACCTGGCTAGCCCGAGATCAACCCGGCGAGCAGTCGTTTCTTACCGGCCACGTCCAGGGCGCGGTATCCCTCCAATAGCATTTCCTCATCAGGCGCCAATAACGATTTCGCGGTTTGAGCGCGTTCGCCGATCAGGACGTATTGCGCATCCACGCCGATCACCGCCAGTTTCGCCACCAGATCGGCCGGGCATTTCTGCCGCCCGGACACCACTTCCTTCAAGCGCTGCGGGCTGGATTCCCCAGCGGCCCGAGATGCTGCGGCCAATGACAAACCGCAACGATCAATCTCTTCGCGCAGGCGCACGTGGATATAACCCACCAAATCTATTGACATGGTGTAAATATCCCACCAAAATAATTCGGACAAACAACACTCATCTTTGCCTCACAGGAATCCACCATGCCCGTGCCGGTGCCGTGCGTCCGAGAAGTCACCTCATTGACGGCAGCCAGTGCGTTCAGGTGCGTTGGGTCTGAATCTACTTTGGAAATTTCCTACATGAAATAGGGATGCATCTGTAGCACAAAAGGAAGTAACACAAATATAGCTCGCCCCCAGGACGAGAGATTTCTCTTCTCCGTCACGGGTCCGGGGTCGAGGGCGAGATCCTTCATCAAGCGTACTGAAAACCTTGATGTTTTCTCACTTACTTGAGGTCAGACATGCATTTGTATCAAACATTTACCATTCGATGGACTGTCTTGAGCAAGCTGGCATTCCTGACGCTGGTGCTCGGCTTGTCGATGCCGGCGGCCGCCAACATGGTGGTTTACCCGATGACCAGCACCATCGGTGCCGAGCAGGATGGTATCGGCCAGATCCAACTGCACTCCAAATCGGACAAGGTGCAGTACATCAAGGTCAGCGTGACCCGGATCCAGCGCCCCGGCACGCCGGACGAGCATGAAAGCCCGCTGTCTCCCGCCGATAGCCAGGGCATCGTCGTATCGCCGCAACGCACCGTACTCGCCCCCGGCGCCAGTCGTACGGTGCGTATTATCGCGCAGGCGATCCCCACCGAGGAAACCGTCTACCGCGTTTATTTCGAGCCGGTGGCCGCGCCGGACCTGGAAGATGAAAATTTTTCCGACCAAGGCGTACAGCCGAGGATCGGGGTCAACCTGATCTGGGGCGCGCTGGTGCGCCTGCTGCCCGACGAACGCCGTACCAGCATCAGCCTGCAACAGAACGGCGGCGCCTTGCGCAACGACGGCACCCTGCGCGTCGGCGTCTTGCAAGTCGGCCGCTGCGCCGACACCAAGGGCGAGAAGGACTGCATCTGGAACGACGTCAATCGCAGCCTGTATCCCGGCAGCACGCTTCCCGTCTCGCCACCCGGCGTAAACGGCAACGTGCTGATGCGCTTCGTGACCAGTGACGACAAGCAGCCCCGCACCCTGGCCGTGCTGCCTTAAAGCCCCAACCTCCAAACCCTTTTTAATCCTGAGCTACGTGCCTTGCACGTGGTCCGGCCCTGTTCATCCATAGCAAAGAGGCAACACCCCATGAAACTGCTCCAAATCGCTCCATTGGCACTGGCTGCCCTGGTTTCACTGCCCGCCCTGGCGGTGGAAAAAAGCATCCTGGTCTACGCCGATGTCGATCCGACGATCGAACTGCTCCAGTCCGATGGCAGCCCGCTGCCGGCTTCCATGGAGATGGCCTACCTGCCGGGCGCCGGTCTGCAACCTACCCGTCTGGGCACGCGGATCTTCAGCAATGACACCGATAAGGACATGACCCTGCGGCTGATCACCAACCCGGTGCTGGCCAACATGACCAATCCCGCGGCCACCGGCGTGCCCCTGTCCGTCAGTTTCGGCGGACGGGCGCTGAACACCACCGGTGTCTCCCTGTCGGCCGCCGACCTGTTCCCGGGTGGCGACCCGAGCAGCGGCTCGATCGAGCAGTTGCTGGATATCCGCCAGACCACCGTCGGCGCCATCGCGAACGCCGGCCGCTACGAAGGCATCGTCAGCCTGGTCCTGACCCAGCAGCCGTAACGACCACCGGTCCTCCCCGGAGGGGGGGTACGGCACCGTCGTACCTCCCCTTTTTCTTCGTCAAGGCCACGTATGAAACTCCATTTCACCGCACTCTCCATTTCCCTTTCATGGGCGCTGGCCGATGCCGTAGCGGCCACGCCCGCCGACCTGACTCGGGTACCGGCCGGATTCGAGGCCCTGGTCGAGGGGCAGGTGGAACAACTCGAGCTACAACTGTTCAACCGCAACCTCGGCCTGCACCCGGTGCTGGTACGCCCCGGTCGGATCGAATTCCAGCAACCCGAGCGTATCGCGGCCCTGCTGGTGGAGGCCGGCGCGCTGGCCACGCCTCAGGAACTGTTGCCACTGCTGTCACAGCCCTTGCCCAGCAACAGCCAACTGGCCTGCTCCTACGGTTTGGCCAGCGAGGCAAGTTGTGGCTATCTCGAAACCGAGGCCGTGGCCGTGATTCTCGACGAGGCCGGCGCCCGCCTGCAGGTGCTCCTGCGCAAGGACTGGCTGCCGGCCAACGAGGTCTCGGCCCTGCGGCTGCACACACCGAGCGAGGCGCAGAACGCCCTCGTCCACCGGCAGAACATCAATATTGCCCAGTCCGACAGTTACCGCGCCCTGGGTGCCAGCGGCCTCGGCGCACTGGGCCTGGGTGAAAACAGCCACCTGGGCTTCACCTGGATCTATCAAGCCAACCAGAACAAGCGCGGCAGCGACAGCAACCTGGAATTCAACAACGCCTACTACCGGCACGACTTCGACCGCGAACACTATGCGCAGGCGGGACGCATGGACATGAGCAACCTGTCCAGCGCCGAAGGCGGTAACTTCAACTTCAGCCTGCTGCCCCTGGGCCGGATCGACGGCGCCCGCGTCGGCACCACCCTGGCCTACCTCAATCGCGACGTCGTCGGACAGGGAACGCCCGTCTCCCTGATCCTGACCCAACGCGCCCGCGTCGATGCCTTTCGCGGCGAAGAATTGCTCTCCACTTCTTACCTGGATGCCGGCGTGCAGAACGTCGACACCCGGACCTTCCCCAACGGCAGCTATCCGGTGACCCTGCGCGTGATCGAAAACGGCCAGGTGACCCGTACCGAAACCGTGCCCTTCAGCCGCACCGACGGCAACGGCCTGGGGGATGACACCGTGCAATGGTTCTTGCAGGGCGGGCGCACGGCCGAGCACTCCCTGTACGAGCAGGACCCCGCCGCCGTGGCCCAGACCGGCCTGCGGGTGCCACTGCTCGATAACCTGGCACTCACCAGCGGGATCACATGGCTGGACACCGCGTTCTACAACGAAAGCCGCCTGGACTGGGCCGGCACGCTGGGCGCCAGCAGTTGGTCGCTGTCGGCCGCCATCCTGGAGGGCAATGACGGGGCGAGCGGCAACAGCCAACAGTTCACGTTCAACCATGGCCTGTCCTGGAACCTCTATCGCTACTCGCTGCGCAGCCCGTCCTGCGAGCACAGCCGCCGCACCTACCAGCAGAGTGGCTGCAACGAATCGCTGACGGCCAGCGCGTCGCTGCCACTGGCTGGCGGTGCCCTCAGCGCCGGCTACAGCTATAACCGTTATGCCCAGGTGAACCCGTCCTATTACTGGAATACGTTGCCCGGCGAACCGGACCTGACCGACGACCTGACGACCGCCACCTGGGCCCGCACCCTGCAATTGGGTTTTTCCCGCGGGCATCGCCTGGGCCAGTTCCACCTCACGCACCGCGTGGGCGCGTTTCGCAATCAGAGCGGCAACCGGCCGACTGACCACGGTCTGTACTTGAGCCTCAGCCTGTCTCACAACGAGCGCTCGACCTCCGGCGGATTCCAACACTCCAGCGTTGGCCTGGACGCGCGCCGCGAACAGGCGGCCAGCGACAGCGTGCGGACCAGCCTGGCCCACACCCGCGTCTGGGACGGCGAGCAAGGTCGGAACGAGATCAATACCGGACTCGGTTATGACGACCTCGGCCGCTGGGACGCCGAACTGGCCGGGCGCCTCGAACGCAGCTGGGGCGAAACGAGCCTGGCGCTGTCGCAGCGCGGCGGCGACCGGCATGATTCACGCCTTGGGCTCAGCGGCAACCACGCCTCTTCCCTGGCACTGGGGCGCGAAGGCTTCTTCTGGGGCAACGGCCAAGGCGGCACAGGCCCCGGAGCCGCCGTCGGCATCGTCGCGGCGCCGGTGGAAAACGCAAGCGGTGCCGCGGCCAAGGTCAGTGGCGGCTACGGTTCCCAGACCAGCATCGGCTTCGGCGAAAAACGGCTGATTCCGATCAATGGCTTCCAGGTCTCCCAGACCCGCATCAGCGATGCCGATGCCTCGCGCCAGAACCTGAGCTCGGTGAACGTCGGCAACGGCAGCCGCGACTGGTTCCTGCCCCCCGGCAAGCTGGCGGTGCAGCACATCGAGTCCAGCCTCAGCTACACCTACGTCGGACGCCTGGTGGATGCCCAGGGACAACCGCTGGCGCAGGCCGCCATCCTCAACGCGGCCATGATGGAAACCGCCGAGGACGGCAGCTTCGTCGTCGATCTCAACAAGCACCCACAACCGTTGTTCGCCCTGGACCTGAACGGGGTGCATGCCTGCGCCGTGCAGTCCGCGACCGCCCACAGCAGCTTGCGCCGGGTCGGCACGCTCACCTGCCAGAGCACCACCCTGGACGCCCTGCCCAAGGACCTGCCCAAGGACCTGCGCAACCCCGACCGACTGGAGCGCTGGACGGCACACCGCAGCGCCGCGTTATCGCCAGACAAGAGAAACCAGCCATGAATCTGCCTACACTTTTCCGTCGCCGGATACGCCGGGCCTGTTCAATGCTCTGCAGCATGGCAGCGCTGGTGACGTTGCCTGCAACGGCCCAGAGCAATGTCGTGTTGAGCGATTATTATCAACGCGACGAGCTGAACTTCGACCGTGCTACGCCGGCTTCTGACCATTACTTATGGACCCAGAAAATGCACGGCTACAGCGAGAACAATTTTAACTATCGCCAGATGCTTTTTGTCTGTCTTTCTTCCACTGATCCGAAAAACGGGGCCTGCCCTACCTCGAACTGGGGCAACGAGGGGATCAGTTCCATCTCGCTTCGCTTCACCGAACGACGCAGCCGCCTTTCGCAGGTGCTGGTTGTCCGCGGGTACATGGAACGGTACTTCGTAGGCTCGAGATGTTACGGCACCGGATGGGGAAACCGGCGGCACCACCTGACCAGCAACAATCATCAAGTATGTGAGGATTACATCAGCCCGCGTGGCAGCGCCTCGACAATTTGGATACCGCAATCAGAACTGGCAAAACTGCCATCGGGCGGTGTCTGGACAGCGCAACTGGTGCTCAAGCTGAAGACGTACGCCAGCCAGCCCATCGGGGCGGCCAGTACCTACACCGTAGACTTCAATCTCGACGTCACCGACCATAATAATATGCAGATCTACCTGCCCGCCTACGGCATCAGCACCCCGCAAGTGGACCTGAACCTGCGCACCCGGCCATTGAGCAGCGGACCGGGCGGCGTAGTATCCGGCCAAGCGGTGATCGATGCCTGCCTCTATGACGGCTATAACGCCAATAGCCAGCGCTACGAGGTGCGCGTCACCGGCACCAACCCCGTGCCAGGCATGGAGGGCCGCTTCTTCGTGCACCATGCCTCCGGTGGCACGGGTGAGCGAAACCGGATCGAATACCGGGTTCGCACCCGCACCGCCAACCTGGGCGAAACCCAGCATGTGTCGGGACAAACGGTGATCCATACCGGTATCGACAATGCCGATATCCGCTCAGTGCGCCTGCCCAACGTGCCCTTCCCGGTCGTTTGCACGCCATGGCCTATCACCCTGGACACACCGGCTTTCAACCAGATCGACAAGAACACCGGGCAGTATCGGGGCGAGTTGAAGCTTGAGTTCACACCGTCGACGAGTTCGCCCTGAGGCTGGCACTGGACAGAGGCTGCGCCGAGGAGCTTCTGTCAGGTCGTTCTTCTTGCAGTGACTGGCCTGGCCTCTTCGCGAGCAAGCTCGCTCCCACATTTTGTCCGGTGTACATATCACCCTGTGGGAGCGAGCTTGCTCGCGAAGAGGCCGGTACAAACAATACAGCCCACTCCAAGTAAGCGGATTCCCGCTCACCCTCAGACAAAAACAAGCGGATTTCCGCTCATTCAATGCCGCTGCCCCCTCTAGACCGGCCCTCTGCCCGGTGGCACGGCTCCTGCTATAGCCCTGGCAGGCTGCGTTCCCACGCGCTCCACAAAAACAATTAAACGAAGGATCCTTCAATGGATAACTCCAACGCCCTGCCCCTTGGGTCGGCTGCCGCGCCCGCCCGTGAAAGAACCACCGCCAGCCGGATCAAATCGATTTTCAGCGGTTCGGTCGGCAACATGGTCGAGTGGTATGACTGGTACGTCTACGCCGCATTCTCGTTGTACTTCGCCAAAGTCTTCTTCCCCAAGGGCGACACCACCGCCCAGTTGCTCAACACCGCCGCGATTTTCGCCGTGGGTTTCCTGATGCGCCCGATTGGCGGGTGGTTGATGGGCCTGTACGCCGACCGCGCCGGTCGTAAACGGGCGTTGATGGCCTCGGTGTACCTGATGTGCTTCGGCTCGCTGATCATCGCCCTGAGCCCCAGCTACGAAACCATCGGCGTCGGCGCGCCGATCCTGCTGGTGTTTGCCCGTTTGCTCCAAGGCCTGTCGGTGGGTGGCGAGTACGGCACCTCGGCGACCTACCTCAGCGAAATGGCGACCAAGGAACGTCGCGGCTTCTTCTCCAGCTTCCAGTACGTGACGCTGATTTCCGGCCAGCTCATCGCCCTCGGCGTGCTGATCGTGTTGCAACAGTTCCTCACCACCGAGCAGCTGTATGCCTGGGGCTGGCGCATTCCGTTCGCCATCGGCGCCCTGTGCGCGGTCGTGGCGCTGTACCTGCGGCGCGGCATGGAAGAAACCGAGTCGTTCACCAAGAAAGAAAAATCCAAGGAAAGCGCCATGCGCACCTTGCTGCGTCACCCCAAGGAACTGATGACCGTGGTCGGCCTGACCATGGGCGGAACCCTGGCGTTCTATACCTACACTACCTACATGCAGAAATACCTGGTGAACACCGTCGGCATGAGCATCTCCGACTCCACCACCATTTCCGCCGCCACCCTGTTCCTGTTCATGTGCCTGCAACCGGTGATCGGCGGGCTGTCGGACAAGATCGGACGCCGGCCGATCCTGATCGCCTTCGGCATCCTCGGCACGCTGTTCACCGTGCCGATCCTCACCACCCTGCACACCATCCAGACCTGGTGGGGCGCGTTCTTCCTGATCATGGCCGCACTGATCATCGTCAGCGGCTACACCTCGATCAACGCCGTGGTGAAAGCCGAGCTGTTCCCCACCGAAATCCGCGCCCTGGGCGTCGGCCTGCCGTACGCCTTGACCGTGTCGATCTTCGGCGGTACCGCTGAGTACATCGCCCTGTGGTTCAAGAGCATCGGCATGGAAACCGGCTACTACTGGTACGTCACGGCGTGTATCGCTGTGTCGCTGCTGGTCTACGTGACAATGAAAGACACCCGCAAGCATTCGCGGATCGAGACCGACTGATCTACCAAGCACAAACAAAAGGGGCGAACCTGATCAGGGTTCGCCCCTTTTTTTCGTTCCCTGACTAAAGATTTATCTGACATTAATCTCTGGTTAATGCCTGCCCTCCATTCTCATTCTCAACAAAACACAATTCCGATACCTCGGTGATGGGATTTCCGCCCGGCCTGAAATGATCGCAAACACATCGATTTAATCGATTTGTTTAAGCGTTTTTTTGCGCTTTTTAATCAAATTAACAAGGGTAGTATGAACTCCACACCCAAGGCACTTAACGCCAACCACTCTGGAGCACAACCATGAAAACCAAACTGATCCTCGCCCTGACCCTTTCTGTACTGGCTGCCAACACCTTCGCCGCCGATGGCTTCGACCGCACCAGCTCAGCAATCGCCGCTGATGGTTACGACCGCACTGGCACTGCCACTGTTGCTGCTGATGGTTACGACCGTACCGGTGGCGCCACTGTCGCTGCTGATGGCTTCGACCGCACTAACGGCGCTGCCGTCGCTGAAGATGGTTTCGACCGCACTAACGGCGCTACCGTCGCTGAAGATGGTTTCGACCGCACCAACGGCGCTACCGTCGCTGAAGATGGTTTCGACCGCACCAACGGCGCTACCGTCGCTGAAGATGGTTTCGACCGCACCAACGGCGCTACCGTCGCTGAAGATGGTTTCGACCGCACCAACGGCGCTACCGTCGCTGAAGATGGTTTCGACCGCACCAACACTGCTGCCATCAGCTAATCCGATAACGACACCCTCACAGCCCGGCCTCGGCCGGGCTTAGTTGTTTTTGGGGTACAGGTATGAAAAAACAGGTTTCATCGTCACCACTCGTCCAAGTGTGGGAGCGGGCTTGCTCGCGAAAGCGGTGGGTCAGCTTGCATCAATATTGAATGTTCCGACCCCTTCGCGAGCAAGCCCGCTCCCACAGGTTCTGCGGTGCTGACAAAACCAGTTGGCCCCTGCACTATCGTCAAAACCTTCAAAATACAACCCAGGACCTGCGCTCCATGCCCGACGATATCCACTACTACGAACCCACCAACGGCCACGGCCTGCCCCACGACCCGTTCAATGCTATCGTCGGCCCGCGTCCCATCGGCTGGATCTCCTCCCAGGACGCCGAAGGCCGCCTGAACCTGGCGCCCTACAGTTTCTTCAACGCCTTCAACTACATCCCGCCGATCATTGGTTTCTCGAGCGTCGGACGCAAAGACAGCCTGAACAACATCGAACAAACCGGCGAGTTCGCCTGGAACCTGGCCACACGCCCACTGGCCGAGCAGATGAACCAGAGCTGCGCGATGGTCGCGCCAGAGGTCAATGAGTTCGAACTGGCGGGTTTGACGCCGGTGGCGTCACGGGTGATCCAGGTACCGCGCGTGGCCCAAAGCCCGGTGTCCTTCGAATGCAAGGTCACGCAGATCATTCAGTTGCAACGGGCGGACAAAGGGCTTGTGCCGAGCTGGCTGATCCTCGGCGAAGTGGTCGCCGTGCATATCGCCAAGTGGCTGTTGAAGGATGGGGTATATGACACCGCCGCCGCCGAGCCGATTCTGCGCGGCGGCGGGCCAGCGGACTACTTCCAGTTGGGGCCTGAGGCGTTGTTCAAGATGCATCGCCCGAAGTAAGCGACGCGGCTCTCAAGACGAAACTCAACCTGTGGCGAGGGAGCTTGCTCCCGCTGGACGCGCAGCGTCCCCTTGCGGTGTGTCAGACAAACCAGGGGGCCGCTTCGCAGCCCAGCGGGAGCAAGCTCCCTCGCCACAAAAGCCCTACCGGCCGATCGTGCCGTTACCAAACCAACCCGCCCTCATCGTCGACACCCTTGAGATGGGTCAGTTGCACGGCAGCGGCGTCGTCGGCTTCGGTCGCCGTCTTGAAAGACTGTTCTTCAAGCACCTTGTTAAAGCGCGGCGCACCGGAACCGCCGATGGCCTTCGTGGCAATGGCGGCATGGTAGCCGCCGCCTTCTTTGGGGATCACAGCGGAAACAGCTTCAAAGGTTTCAAAGGCTTTACGTGCCATGTTTGTGCATCCTGGCGGTGGGAAATGACCGCCATTAAACCTTCAACCGGCCAGTTTGTGTACCTTCGCCAGGCACGCTTCGGTCGCTTGGGCGGCGGATACGTCCCTGAACGTGTGGAAGTCCAGGCTGCTCACCACCAGCTCCTGCACCAGCTCGGTGAAAATCGCCATGGCCGGGGAATTGAAGTAGGCATCCATTGCCGCCTGATTCACCCAAAGCCCGGACACCAGCCACAAATCGGCGTCGCACTGGGAATGCTGCAAGGCAAAGTGCAGGCAACCGGGGGCCTGGCGCGAAGGCGCAATCAGCGTACTCAGGCGAGCACCCAATTGCTTCGAGCAACCGGCACGAGCACGGACAAAAGCCATGTGACTGACGGGGATCTGTGTAGACATGTTCAACCCTCCCAGGTCATCCGTTGTGCAGCCGGGGGAGAGGCTGCGACAGATTCAAAGGTTAAGCGCGCCGACGCCAGCTTCGTTAGTCGATTCCTGCCGACCCATTGCACGATCCTGCCCACGCACAGGACAAAATCCGCCATTGATCGGGTTGGAACCCGAGAAGTTGAAACAAAAGGTTTCAAGCAAGTTTCGGCGGCGTTGCAGTGTCTTGTGTCCAAGCGCCGTGCAGGATCAGGCAAGCTTTCGACAGGATGTGGCTATCGCTGCACCTTGCACAAACATAAGCTCTGCTCATCGCTCTCTATCATTCTTCGAGGATTCCGGCATGTCGCCTCTCGACCAAGCCCAGGTCCCGCTGGACACCTTTCTGGAACAACAGCGCGCTGAACTGGCGTCGATCATCGACCGCAACACCAGCGAAGACGGCAGCTACGCCACGGCCATCGGCTCGCTGCACCTGTCGCGGCACAGCAAGCCCCAGGCGTTCGCCCCGGTGCTGGCGCAACCGGCACTGTGCATCATGGCCCAGGGCAGCAAACAGGTGCGCCTGGCCGACGAATTGTTCGACTACGATCCGCTGCATTACCTGGTGGTCTCGGTGTCGATGCCGTTGAGCGGCTGCATGGCCGACGCTACACCCGAACAGCCGATCCTGGCCCTGCGCCTGGACATCGACCCGGCGGAAATCACCGCGTTGATCGCCGATGCCGGCCCGCTGGGTGTGCCGACCCGCCCCGCCGGACGTGGACTGTATGTCGAACGCCTGGACACGCCGATGCTCGACGCCGTGCTGCGCCTGGCGCGGTTGCTGGACAGCCCGAAAGACATCGCCATGCTCGCGCCGTTGGTACGCCGGGAAATTCTGTATCGCCTGCTGCGCAGCCCACAGGGCTATCGACTGTACGAAATCGCCATCGCCAACAGTCAGAGCCATCGCATCAGCCAGGCGATCAAATGGCTCAATGGCCATTTCGAACAGCCGTTGCGCATCGATGACCTGGCCCGGGAGGTGAATCTCAGCGTCTCGACCCTGCATCATCGCTTCAAGGCCATGACAGCCATGAGCCCGCTGCAATACCAGAAGCAACTGCGCCTGCAGGAAGCCCGGCGGCTGATGCTGGCCGAAGGACTGGAAGCCTCGGCAGCGGGGTATCGGGTGGGTTATGAAAGCCCGTCGCAGTTCAGCCGCGAGTACAGTCGGTTGTTTGGCGCGCCGCCGTTGCGGGACCTGGCGCGTTTGCGGTTGACGGTTTGACCTGTGAGCATCGTGGCGAGGGGATTTATCCCCTCGCCACAGAAAAGCGCCAGGCTTGAGTTAGAGCAGATTCGGCGCCGGCACCGGCTCGATCTGCGCCCAGTGCGAGGTGTCTTCGCGATGCTGCTGCAAATAAGGCAACACCGCCCCCAGTAACGGCGCCTTGAACGCATCCTGAAAGCGATGGGCCAGACCGGGGATCAGTTTCAACTGGCTGCCCTGGATATGCGCTGCCAGGTGCACGCCGTGCATCACCGGCAGCAACGGGTCAGCGGTGCCGTGGACGACCAGGGTCGGCACCCGCAGCTGGTTGAGCAGCGCCACCCGGCTTGGCTCGGCCATGATCGCCATGATCTGGCGCTTCACGCCCTCGGGGTTGAAGGCCCGGTCATAGGCCAGGGCGGCCTGATGCAGCAACGCCTGGCGGTCATCGACCACCATCGGGCTGCCCAGGGCGGCCAGCAGATCGGCCTGCTGTTCCAGGGCCATTTCGCGATTCGGCGCACCGCGCCGGGACAACAGTTGCACCAGCCGTTCGCTGGGTGCGGGCAGACCCTGGGCGCTGGAACTGGTCATGATCAGGGTCAGGCTTTCGACCCGCTGCGGCGCCATGGCCGCCATGTGCTGGGCAATCATCCCGCCCATGCTCGCCCCCAGTACGTGAAAGCTCTGCACGTGCAGCGCATCCATCAACCCCAGCCCGTCGTCGGCCATGTCGGTCAGGGTATATGGCGCGGCGACGGGCAAGCCGAGTTTGTAGCGCAAGGCTTCAAAGGTCAGGTTGGCGCTGCCGGGGGCCTGCCGCCAGGTGGACAACCCCACGTCGCGGTTGTCGTAGCGAATCACCCGGAAACCCTGCTCGCACAGGGCGACCACCACTTCGTCCGGCCAATGGATCAATTGTCCGCCCAGCCCCATCACCAACAGCAACGCCGGATCCGAGGCACGACCAATGCTCTGGTACGCCAGGCTCACCTGATCCAGATCGACCCGTTGGGTCGCAACGTTGACATCACAACGAGAGGCCGCCAACGACGGCAAGCCGCAAAACAACGCGGCCAGGAAAATGAATACACGCATGAAGAAACACCGAAACGCAGAACCCCAGTAGAGCGCGAGTCTGATGAAGTTTGTTCAAGCGCGCTGCCACAGTTACGTGACAGTTTGATGAAGTTTGCCGAGTGGTTGCCATACCGAACTGAAACCTAAAAGAAGGCACTGTTATCGACAGCCCGCCCCACATGAGACAAACTCAACCTATTTGCTCTTACCACAAGTTTTCCTCATGGAGCCTACGGTGCTTGAAATCCGTCACCTCAAGACCCTGCACGCACTGCGCGAGGCCGACAGCCTGGTCGAAGCCGCCGAACGCCTGCACCTGACCCAGTCCGCCCTCTCCCATCAGTTCAAGGAACTGGAGGAGCGCCTGGGGATGCAGTTGTTCGTGCGCAAGACCAAACCGGTGCGCTTCACCAGCGCCGGCCTGCGTTTGCTGCAATTGGCCGACGCCACCCTGCCCCTGTTGCGCGGCGCCGAACGGGACATCGCTCGCTTGGCTGGCGGCACCGCCGGGCGTTTGCACATGGCGATCGAATGCCACAGTTGCTTTCAGTGGTTGATGCCGACCATCGACCAGTTCCGTGACGCCTGGCCGGAAGTCGAACTGGACCTGGCCTCGGGCTTCGCCTTCGCCCCGCTGCCGGCCCTGGCCCGGGGCGACCTGGACCTGGTGGTGACCTCCGACCCGCTGGAACTGGCCGGCATCACTTACGTGCCGCTGTTCACCTACGAAGCGATGCTCGCCGTGGCCAACCAGCATCGACTGGCGGGCAAACCCTACATCGTGCCCGACGACCTGGTCAGCGAAATCCTGATCACCTATCCGGTGGAGCGGGACCGGCTGGACATCTTCACCCGGTTCCTGGAGCCGGCCGACATCGAACCGGCCCAGGTGCGCACTTCTGAACTGACGGTGATGATGATGCAACTGGTAGCCAGCGGCCGAGGTGTGTGCGGCATGCCGCACTGGGCGCTGCATGAATACAGCTCGCGGGGTTATGTGAAAGCCAAGCGGCTGGGGGAGAAAGGCCTGTTTGCCACGCTGTACGCGGCGGTGCGCACCGACATGCTCGACGCGCCGTACATGCGCGACTTTTTGCTGACGGCCAAGGACACTTCGTTCTCCACATTGGATGGGGTCAGTGCGGTTCGGTGAGACCCAGTGGCCTCTATCGCGAGCAAGCTCGCTCCCACATTGGATTTTTGCTGAGCACAGGAAGTGTGTTCACCGCAGATCCCTTGTGGGAGCGGGCTTGCTCGCGAAAGCGGTGGGTCAGGCAACGCTGTTAGCGACTGATACGCCGCCTTCGCGAGCAAGCCCGCTCCCACAGGGGGACCCTCGGTGGTTTTGGCTCCCTCACCACAAAGCTCAATAGTCATGACCGGTGGGTTCTAGAGTTCACGCCACATGTGGATCCTCTATCGCGAGCAAGCTCGCTCCCACATTGGATTTTTGCTGAGCACAGGAAGTGTGTTCACCGCAGATCCCTTGTGGGAGCGGGCTTGCTCGCGAAAGCGGTGGGTCAGGCAACGCTGTTAGCGACTGATACGCCGCCTTCGCGAGCAAGCCCGCTCCCACAGGGGGATCCTCGGTGGTTTTGGCTCCCTCACCACAAAGCTCAATAGTCATGACCGGTGAGCTCTAGAGCTCACGCCACATGTGGATTTTGTCGAGGTAGTCCTCGCCCACCCGTATCGCCTGCGGCTCGAGGCCGTATTGCACAAAGCCGCAACGCTGGTAAAGCTTCAGGGCCGGGGCGTTACCGGCCGTGACGGTCAGTTGCACCAGGCGCAAAAAACTGTGGCGGCGGGCTTCGTCGAGGGCCGCTTGCACCAATTGGTAACCGAGCCCCCGATGGCAATGGGCATCGCTGACATACATGCCGAACAGCGTCACCTTGTGCCGGGCCTTTTCCCGGGGTTCCAGGGACAGCCCGACAATACCCACCAGCTCATCCTCCACAAACGCCCCCAGCAATACATCGAGCCGGCTGGTCAGGCGTGTCTCCCACCAATTGATGGGCAGCGTCGCCCGCTCACTGACGCTGGAGGTGAAAGCCTGAGGATGAAGCGCGTACGCCTGGAGCATCAAGTGGCGATACGCCTCGACATCGCCCGCCCTCAGCCGTCGAATGCTCACGCCGAACGCCGTTGCTCAAGCATCAGGCGCAGCGCCAACGCTCCCAGCACAAACCCCATGAAGTAGCGCTGGGCCGCCAGCCAGGTGGGATTGTGGACGAACCACGAGGCAATGCCCGCGGCGAACAGGGCAATCAGCAGGTTGACGCTGAAGCTGACGCTGATCTGGGTCAGCCCCAGGATGATGCTCTGGGTGAACAGCGAACCGTGTTCCGGGCTAATGAACTGCGGGAACACCGAGAGATAAAACACCGCGATCTTCGGGTTCAGGGCACTGGTGAGAAAACCCATGGTGATCAACTTGCGCGTCGAGTCCGCTGGCAGCTGCTGGGCTTCGAAGGGCGAGCGCGCCCCCGGCTTCACGGCCTGCCAGGCCAACCAGAGCAAGTACAGCGCACCGGCCCATTTCAACACTTCATAGGCCAGCGGCACCGCCAGGAACACCGCCGTCAGCCCCGCTGCCGCCGCGAACATGTGCACGAAAAATCCCGCCACCACCCCCAACAAGGACGTGACACCGGCCTTGCGACCCTGGCAGATCGAGCGGGAGATCAGGTAGATCATGTTCGGGCCGGGCGTGAGCACCATCAACAACGCGGCGGCGGCGAAAATCAGCAGGTCCGGCAATGGAATCATGGGCATCAATCCTTGAGTCAGCAGGTCACAAGACAGGTCGCTCGATAAAACGGCAGGATCACCTCGCCTGTCAACGGCGCCAGCGACAGATCGCCGTCACTGGCCGGGTCGATCCAGCGAACTTCCTCAATTTCAGCGGCGGGAGACACCGGGGCGTCGATGGTCAGCAAAAACACTTCGGCCTGCACGACAAAACCCGGTTCGTTGGCGGCCGGCGCACTGAACGCGCCCAGGTAACGGGCCTGTGCCGGGTCGATGGTCAGCCCAAGTTCTTCATCCAATTCCCGGGCAAGGGCTTGGACCGGCTGTTCATGGGCCTCGATCTTGCCGCCCGGCTGCATGAAAGCCAGGGTGCCGCGCTTGCGCACCAGCAGGGTTCGACCGTCCGGCCCGATCAACAGGGCGGCGGCGATACGGATGAGGGAAGTGGTCATGAGCGATCAAAGCCTTGGGCGGGAAAATGCCGGGGAGATTACAGACCAGAGCCGCAGGAGCAAAGCCTCGCCCCCGTTTCAGGGTCCGTACATCCCCTCTGGAAGGCAAGGCAGTTCACTCAGGAAAGCAGATGACCCGTGGCGAGGGAGCTTGCTCCCGCTTGAGTGCGAAGCACTCACAAAAAATGGGCCTGCTGCGCAGTCCAGCGGGAGCAAGCTCCCTCGCCACAATGAGTCTGACAAGCCTCAAGCGGGCAGCAAGCCCACAGGTTGGATTGTCCTCAGATCCCCATTACCCCAACATCGGCTTCGGTGCCGAAGGGTCTGCTACCTCCTCGGGAATCTTGACGAACACGCTGTAGCGGGCCCCTTCCATCGCTTCGAAGGCGATGAGTTTTTCCACCAGCGGGCCGCTCAGGATCTTGCCGGCGTTGAGCAGCAGCATGCCGTTGTCGGCGTTGAGGTTGCGGGCCAGGATCATGCCGGAGGCCAGTTCGCGGGTGGTCTTGACCTCCACCGTCGGGTCGGACAGGGTCACGTCCTCCAGGTATTCCCCACAGGCCTTGATGAAGTCCTCGATCATGTCCGGGTCGTACAGCTTGCCGGCGTATTTGCGGATGTAGACCAGCGCTTCGTCGCTGTTCATCTGCCGCTCGAGGATCAACCCGCGCTGCAGCTCGATGAAGTCCACCGCCAGTTTCAACAGCCGCGAACCGAACGGAATGGCCTCGCCCTTGAGATGCTCAGGGAAACCACTGCCGTCCCAGCGCTCCTGGTGATGGCGGATGATCCGTGCCGCGTCCTTCATCGGGTCCAGGGTCATCAGCAGCGATTCGCTCTGCTTCGGATAAGCCCGGTACAGTTCAAGCTCGCTGTGATGCAGCAGGTCAGCGGGCGTGGTCATCATGTTATCGGTCCAGCTCAGCTTGCCGATGTTGTAGAGCGCCGCGGCCATGGTCAGGTCGCGGTCGGTGGACTCGTCCAGGAAATGCAGCCGGCTGTAGACCCTGATCAGCTCGATGATCTGCCGGTTGGTCTGCTTGGCCTTGGGCAGGCGCAGGTTGGCGATCAAGGAAAACACTTCGGTGCTGGTTACATAACTGCGCTTGAGCTCGTCATAGGCCAGGTCGAGCATGTCGGCGGTCTGTTGCAACTCAGAGGTGCGCGAGGCCACGCGTTTTTCCAGGGTGGCGTTCAGCGTCTTGAGTTGCTGGTTCTGCTCGCTATTCAGCGCTTCGAGGCGCTGGCGCTCGCTTTCGGAATGCTGGTGAGCCAGGGCCTGACGCAGCGCCTGCACCAATTCCTCGTCATTCCAGGGCTTGCTGAGGTAGCGATAGAGCTGCCCCTCGTTGATGGCCTTGGTCATCATGTCGACATCGGCATAACCGGTGAGCAGGATGCGCAAGGTCGACGGATAGAGCTTGCGAATCTGCGCCAGCAGCGTGGCGCCATCCATATTCGGCATGCGGGCATCGGTCATGACCAGGTCGACCGGCCGCTCCTTGAGGATTTCCAGGGCTTTGGCACCGCTGTCAGCCAATAGAATCTCATACGGCTGACTGCGCAGTAACCGACGCAGGCTGCTGAGAATCGACTCTTCGTCATCGACCAGTAGCACCGTAGGTTTTCTGACCGGAACGTCCGGCGATTGATCTTCCATTTCCACCCCCTCCTGTTAACGACAACTGTTCTACCGCACCCCTGAAGGACAGGCTAGTAGATTGCGTTCATTTAGTCACAATTCGCCATGACTGGCCGAGCGCATCCCCATGAGCCGACTATGCTGTACCCCATGAAGGGCCATGTACAGGCCAGAAGACTCATGCCAGAGAAAGGGATATCAGATGTTCCCACGGTTCTATCGTCAGCATCGCCGCGGTGCACGGCCATGAGCCTGCCGACGGAGAAAGGCAATCGGCGGATCCTGATCGTCGACGACACCCCGACCATCCATGAGGATTTTCGCAAGATCCTCAGCCCCCAGGCGACCCCCGAAGACAGCCTGAGCAGCGCCGAAGAGGCCCTGTTCGGCGCGCCGGTGGCGGTCGCCCAGCAGCGTTTCGAGCTCGACTCGGCCTTCCAGGGCATGGAAGCCCTGAACAAGGTGGAATCGGCGCTGGCCGAGGGGCAGCCTTTTGCCATGGCCTTCATCGACATGCGCATGCCCCCGGGCTGGGACGGCCTGGAAACCATCGAGCGGCTGTGGCGGGTCGACCCCAAGCTGCAGGTGGCCCTGTGCACCGCTTACTCGGACTATTCCTGGGAAGACATCTCCGAGCGCCTGGACCTGGGCGACCGGCTGCTCATCCTGAAAAAACCCTTCGACGCCATTGAGATCCGCCAGATGGCCAGCGCCTTGACCGTCAAATGGCAAATGACCGAAGACGCGGCACTGAAAATGGACATGCTCGAACGGGCGGTGGAAGAACGCACCCGGGAGCTGGCCGACGCCAACATCATTGTGCAGAACAGCCCGACCATCCTCTATCGCCTGCGCGGCGAGCCGCCGTTCCCGCTGATGTACATCTCCCACAACATCACCAAGTTCGGCCATGTCGCGGCGCAACTGATCAACTCGCCCGACTGGGCGCAAGTCCTGATCCACCCCGACGACCGGAGCAAAGTCGACGCCGCCATGGTGCGCGTCCTTGACCGCGACACGGCGGGCGCTTCGATCGAGTTCCGCATGCGCACTGGCGACGGTACGTTTCGTTGGGTGGAAAATCGCTACATTCCGGTGCGCAACGAGCAAGGCCTGCTGCTGGAAGTGGAAGGCGTCATCCTCGACATCACCGAACGCAAGCTGGCCGAGGAGAAAATCGCCCTGCTGGCGCGCACCGACGGCCTGACCGGGCTGGCCAACCGCGCCACCATGATCGAACGCCTGCACCAAGCCTTCGCCGCGGCTCGCCGGGGGGCGGCGCCGTTTGCGATGTTTTACCTGGACCTGGACCACTTCAAGCGGATCAACGACACCCTGGGCCATCCCATCGGCGACCTGTTGTTGCAGGAAGTCGCCGCGCGCATCAAGGCCTGTACCCGAGAAAACGACGTGGTGGCGCGCCTGGGCGGCGATGAATTTGCCATCTTGCAACTGGATGTCCACGAAGTGACCCATTGCGCCGCCCTGGCGGGCAAGATCCGCGATGCGCTGGTGGCGCCCTATGCCCTGGACGGCAACGACGTACGCATCTCCGTGAGCATCGGCATCGCCCTGTACACCCCGCAAAGCCTCAGCGCAGATAGCCTGATGGCGCAATCCGACATGGCGCTGTACCGCTCCAAGGAAAAGGGCCGCAACCAGTACCATTTCCATAACGAGGAAATTAACCAGGAGGTGACCGACCGGGTCGCCCTGGCCAACGACCTGCGCCTGGCCATCGAACATAACGAATTGCAATTGCACTACCTGCCGGAGGTCGACCTGCGCACCGGCAAAATCCTCGGCATGGGCGTGCAGGTGCGCTGGAAACACCCCCATCGTGGCTGGTTGGAACCGGCGGCCTTCATGCCGGCGGCCGAGAAGACCGGAATCATCATTAGCCTGGGTCATTGGGTGCTGGACCAGGCCTGCCAACAAATGCGCCAATGGCGCGACCAAGGCATGGCGCCCCCGGTGATCGCCATCGACCTGTCCCTGACCCAGCTCAAGACCGGCCCGGAACTGATCTACGACGTGCTGCGCACCACCGCGCGCTGGGAACTGGCACCCTGGGACCTGCGTTTCGACGTCACCGAAGCCACCCTGGCCCAGACCAAGTGGACCCACAACGACGTGCTGCCGCGCCTCTGCGAATTGGGCGTGCAGATTGCAATCGATGATTTCGGCACCGAGTACTCCTCGTTCGATTACCTCAAGACCTACCGGGTCAATCACCTCAAGCTCGCCCAGCGGTTTCTCGACAGCGCCAACGACGACCCCGAGAACGCCACGACCCTGCGGGCCATCATCAACTTCGCCCGGGATGTCGGCATCGGCATCATTGCCGAAGGTGTCGAAACCCAGGAGCAGCGCTCTACGCTGATGTCCAGCGGCGGGGCGATGCAGGCCCAGGGACATTACTTCAGTACCGTGGTCGACAGCGGCCAGGCCGCCGAACTGCTCAAGGCCGGCACCATCGTTCCCATCACCGACCACTGGACCCGGCCGCCGAGCGAGCTATCGGAGAGCACCCCATGAACCCCATGTCAGTACCTGCCAATCGGCGGATCCTGGTGGTGGACGATACACCGGCAATTCACCAGGATTTTCGCAAGATCCTCAGCCCCGGCACCAATGGCAATGATTCACTGGACGACACGGAGAGCCTGCTGTTCGGCACGTCCCATGTCAGCCAGCTGCAATTTCAGATCGACTCGGCCTATCAGGGCGAAGAGGCCCTGGAACTGGTCAAGCGCGCCCAGGCCGAAGGCCAGCCTTATGCCCTGGTGTTCGCCGACATGCGTATGCCACCGGGCTGGGACGGGCTGCAAACCATCGAGCGGTTGTGGGAAGCCGACCCGCGCCTGCAAATCGCCCTGTGCACGGCGTTCTCGGATTACTCCTGGGAAACCATGTCCGAACGGATCGAGTTCGACGATCAGTTACTGATCCTCAAGAAACCGTTCGACACCCTGGAAATCCGCCAGATGGCCAGCGCCATGACCTGGAAGTGGCAACTGGCCCAGGATGCCGCGCGCAAAATGCGCAGCCTGGAGCGCACGATAGAGGAGCGGGTCCAGGAACTGCTCAAAGTCTCCCACCTGCTGCAATACGATGTGCTCACCGAACTGCCCAACAGCATGCTGCTGGGCGATCGCCTGACCCAGGCCATGGCCCAGTGCCGTCGACACGACCGGCAACTGGCGGTGATGTTTATCGGCCTGGACCGCTTCAAGCGCATCAATAACGCGCTGGGGCATCCGGTGGGCGATGAAATGCTCAAGCGGGTGGCCCGGGCGCTGGCAACCGTGGTGCGTGAATCCGATTCGGTGTTTCGCTACGGTTCCGATGAGTTCGTGGTACTGGTGGGGGACGTCGGCGACCCGCAGCAGACCAAAGGCGTGGCCGAAAAACTGCTGAACGCCATCAGCACCCCCCAACCCATCGACGGCCACGACCTGACCGTCACCGCGAGCCTGGGCATCAGCCTGTACCCGGCCGACGGTTTCGATGCGGTGGCGCTGATCAAGAAAGCCGAGACGGCGATGCGCAACGTCAAGGAAACCGGCCCCAACGATTACCGTTTTTTCACCGAAGACATGAACCGCCGGGCGCGGCAGCAGCAGACCATCGAATCCGGCCTGCGCCTGGCGCTGCAACGTAAGGAATTCGTGTTGCATTACCAACCCAAGCTCGACCTGACCAACGGCAAGGTGGTCGGCGTCGAAGCGCTGGTGCGCTGGAACCGACCGGATCAAGGCATGGTATTCCCATCGGACTTCATCCCGGTGGCCGAGGACAGCGGGCTGATCGTGCCGCTGAGCCAATGGGTGCTCCAGGAAGCCTGCCAGCAGGCCTGCCGCTGGCAAGCCCAGGGCATGCGCCCGCTCTCTCTATCGGTCAACATCTCGGCCATCGACTTTCGCCAGCGCGGCTTCGTCGAAGGTATCGCCCGCACGCTCAAGGAAACCGGATTCGCCCCGACACAGTTAGAACTGGAGATCACCGAAAGCGTGCTGATGCAGAACATCGACACCACCGTCGCCACCCTCAAGGCTATCAAGCAACTGGGGGTACGACTGGCCATCGACGATTTCGGCACCGGTTACTCGAGCCTGAGCTACCTGCAGAAGTTCCCAGTGGACGTGTTGAAGATCGACCAGTCGTTCGTTGGCGACCTGAGCATCGACAGCAACGACGCCAAACTGGTGAGCACCATCATCAGCCTGGGCAAGAGCCTGAACCTGCACATCATTGCCGAGGGCGTGGAAACCCGTGAGCAACTGGAGTTTCTCAAGCTTCACCAGTGCGAGGAGGCCCAAGGGTATTACTTCAGCAAGGCAGTGGAACCACAGGCCTTCGTTGAATGGATGACTGAATGGGAAACCCGCCAGAACCCGTTTTCGTGAATCAGAGCCCATAAACCAAGCGTTTCAAGGAAACCACCCCATGGCATCACATGGACTGATTCTGGCTTTCGGCCTGCTCGTGGGATTAAACGTGGCCGCTCATGCCGAGCCACTGGACGAACCCCTCAAACCGTTGCCTCCCGCTCCGACGCTGGATCCCAAGCGCGTCCAACTGGGCCTGCGGCTGTTCAATGACCCGCGCCTGTCGGTCAACAACACCCTGTCCTGCGCCAGTTGTCATCGCCTGGACAAGGGCGGTGCCGACGACAAGCCGCTTTCCCTGGGCTTTGACGGCAAACCGGTGGAGGTCAATACGCCGACCGTGTTCAACGCCAGCCTGAACTTCCATCAGTTCTGGGACGGTCGCGTCGACACCCTGGAAGAACAAGTACACGCTGTCGTGACCAGCCCCGTGGAAATGGGCAGCACCTGGGAAGCCGTGGTCAAGCGCATCGCCGACGACCCCGGCTATGCCAAGGATTTCAAGGACGCCTACCCCGACGGGGTGACCAAGCCCAATGTCCAAGGCGCCCTGGCCGATTACGAGCGCACCCTGCTGACCCCCAACTCGCGCTTCGACCAATACCTGCTGGGCAATACCGACATCCTGACACCCCGGGAAAAGTTCGGTTACCAGCGCTTCAAGGAATATGGCTGCATCGCTTGCCATCAGGGTGTGAACATCGGCGGCAATATGTTCCAGAAGTTTGGCGTCATGGGCGACTATTTCCAGGACCGGGGCAACCTTACCCGCGCTGATGAAGGTCGCTTCAACATCACCGGCGATGAAGCGGACCGTCAGGTGTTCAAGGTGCCCAGCCTGCGCAACGTGGCCGTCACCGCGCCGTATTTCCATGATGCCTCCGCGCCGACCCTGGAGCGTGCGGTGGAGGTCATGTTCAGGTACCAGTTGGGCCGTGAGCCGCTCAAGAACGATACGGCACTGATCGTCGAATTCCTCAAGACCCTCACCGGTGAATGGGAGGGCAAGCCACTATGACGATTCTCCGTCGCCTCGGCCTGGCACTGCTCGGCCTGTTGTTGGCTTCTGTCCTGCTGTTCATGTACATCCAGTCGGGCGCTCAACAGGCCGCCTCCTACCTTGAATCCCGGGACCTGGTTCGCCTGCTCAAGCAGCAGGATGCCATCTGGGACAACGAAGTGCTCAAGTCCAGGGTCGCCCTGACCCACAACTACGATCCACTGGTTTCCCCCCTGCACGAAATGTCGCGTCTCTGGCAGCGCCTCGACGCCATCGAATCGGAACCGGGTCGCCACGGGCCATCCCTCTGGGAAACCCAGCGGGACGAATACCTCAAGTCGATCAAGGAAAAAACCCGGCTGGTGGAACAGTTCAAGTCCCACAACGCGGTGCTGCGCAACTCCATGGCCTTCCTGCCCGCCGCCGAAGACGAAATCCAGGCGCAATTTGCCCGGCTGCCGGACGCGGACCGGCTGCAATTGCAAAACGTGGCCATCGACACCTATGACCTGTTGCTCAGCAGCATGGAATTCGCCCAGGTCAGTACCCAGGAGATCGCCGCCGAAGTGTTGCTGGGCCTGAACCGGCTGGACATCAACAAGGAGCGCATGCCGGAGGCGCTCCAGAAACCCGTCGACATCCTGAGCAGGCACATCGCGCTGATCCTGCGGGAACAACCGCGGGTCAATGCGTTGTTGCAGGGGATCGAAGAAATACCCGTGGCGACTCGCCTTGATACCATCACCGTCCTGCTGGAGAAAGACCAGGAGAAGGCCGCTGCCAAGTATCAGCGCAACCACATTTACCTGCTGGTGTTCGCCACGCTGCTGGTGCTGATTCTGATCTGGCTGGCGATCCGGCTGATACGCAGCTTCGCCGAGATCAAGCGGGTCAACAACGCCCTGCAAACCGCCAACGACGTACTGGAACAACGGGTCGAAGAGCGCACTCGCCAGCTCAAGGACACCCAGAGCGAATTGATGGACACCGCTCGCCAGGCGGGCATGGCGGAAATCGCCACCAACGTGCTGCATAACGTGGGTAACGTGCTCAACAGCGTGAACATCTCCGCCGATCTGGTTACACGTAAACTGCGCAACAGCAAAGCCCTGGGGCTGGGCAAGGCGATGCAACTGATCAACGAGCATTCCCAGGACTTGGGGCACTTCCTCACCGAGGACGAAAAAGGCAAGCTACTGCCCGGCTACCTCAACCAACTGGTGGACGCCATCGCGCTCGAGCAGCAAAGCCTGACCGACGAACTGGCCCAGTTGAGCAAGAGCGTGGACCACATCAAGGACATCGTCTCCACCCAGCAATCCTATGCCGGCGCCAGCAGCCTGCTGGAGCCGCTGATCGTCAGCGAATTGCTCGAGGATGCCCTGCGCATGAACTCCGGCGCCCTCACCCGCCACCATGTAACGGTCATCAAGGAATACGGCGACGTGCCACGCATCATGGGCGACAAGCACCGCTTGCTGCTGATTCTGATCAACCTGATCAGCAATGCCAAATACGCCATGGCGGGGGTTTCCAACCATGCGCGGAACATGACCCTCAAGGCCGCGGTCGTAGACGGCGAGACGCTGCAAATCAGCGTCAAGGACGAAGGCGAAGGCATCCCGGAGGAGAACATGACGCGCATCTTCGCCCACGGTTTTACCACGCGTAAGGAAGGCCACGGGTTTGGCCTGCACAGCTGCGCACTGGCGGCCATTGAAATGAACGGCCAACTCACCGCCCACAGCGAGGGGCCAGGCACAGGGGCGACATTCCGATTGCAAGTCCCCCTCAAACTCGCCGAAGGAGAGCCATGAACAGCTTGAGTAACCGCCGCATCCTGTTGATCGACGATACACCCGCCATTCATGACGATTTTCGCAAGATCCTCACCCCGCAGGATGAGAGCAGCGCCGACTTGCAGGACATGGAAAGCGCGCTGTTTGGCGACGCACCGAAACCTGTCGCCACCGTATTCGAACTCGACTCGGCCTATGGCGGCCAGGAAGGCCTGAACAAATTGCTGGAGGCTGCCGCGAAAGAGCGTCCGTATGCCCTGGCCTTTGTCGACATGCGCATGCCCGAAGGTTGGGACGGCGCCAAGACCATCGAAGAACTCTGGAAGCGCGACCCGCAGCTACAGGTGGTGGTCTGCACCGCGTATTCGGATTATTCCTGGGATGAACTGCTGGACCGCCTGAACGGCCACGACCGGTTGCTGATCCTGAAAAAACCCTTCGACAACATCGAAGTCCAGCAGATGGCCAATACCCTGACCACCAAATGGGAAATGACCTCCCGCGCACAACTGAAAATGAACAAGCTAGAAGTCCTGGTGGAACAACGCACCCAGGCGTTCAAACAGGCCAGCGAGCTGCTGCAAATGGAAATCGACGAACGCAAGATGCTCGAAAGCCAGTTGGTGCAGTCGGAAAAACTCGCCTCGCTGGGTCAGTTGGCGGCCGGGGTGGCCCACGAAATCAACAACCCGATCGGCTTCATTTCCTCCAACCTGGGCGCCTTGGACGGCTACTTTGGCAAACTCCAGGAAATGCTCGAAGCCTATAGCGGCGCCGAGCAATCCATCGCCTCGCAGGAACTGGTGGGGCAGTTGAAGAGCCTGCGCGATCAGGTTGAACTGGACTTCCTCATCGAGGACATCCCGATGCTGATCAAGGAATCCAAGGATGGCATCGCCCGGGTCGGGCAGATCGTCAAGGACCTGAAGGACTTCTCTCGTGTCGACTCCAGCCAGGAATGGCAGTTGGCCAATTTGCAGCAAGGCATGGATTCGACGTTGAACATCGTCGCCAACGAAATCAAGTACAAGGCCGACGTGGTCAAGCAATACACGCCGTTGCCGGAAGTGGAATGCCTGCCGTCGCAGATCAACCAGGTGATCATGAACCTGATCGTCAACGCCGCCCAGGCCATCGGCCCCGAACGCGGCACCATCACCCTGCGCAACGGTGTGGAAGGGGACAACGTGTGGATCGAAGTGGCCGATAACGGTTCGGGCATGCCACCCGAAACACTGCAAAAAATCTTCGACCCGTTCTTCACCACCAAACCCGTCGGCCAGGGCACAGGGCTGGGGCTGTCACTGTCCTACGGCATTGTGAAAAAACACAACGGCGAGATCACGGTGAGCAGCGAAGTCGGTGTCGGTACCACGTTCCGCATTGAATTGCCGATGCGGCAGCTGAAACAGGCGGTCTGACAGGCGCGGTGCAACCACTGGTTTGGTGAAGAGTAAAAGTCCCACCTTTGGCGAGGGAGCTTGCTCCCGCTGGGCTGCGGAGCAGCCCCTCTCAAAAGCCACTCAATCATCCTGACCCACCGCGCTGCCGGGTTTCAGGGCCGCTGCGCGCCCCAGCGGGAGCAAGCTCCCTCGCCACGGGATTGTGTTCCACCCCTTCACCACAGGAGCGGTGTTCCTGAGTACCATATCCCCCCATCAAACGCTCAACCCCAAGGAAACCGCATGAGCCTGTCGCTGCTGAGCCGCTACGCCTTCTTTGCTGGCTGTGTGATCTTTACCCTCGCCAGCCTGCCGTTCCTGCAACACGACTGGCTCTGGCCGATTGCACTGGTGACGGGGCTGTTAAGCCTGCTGGGGCTGTTCGATCTGCTGCAAAGCCGCCACGCGGTGCGGCGCAACTATCCGATCCTGGGCAATATCCGCTATCTGGTCGAAGGCATCCGCCCGGAGATCCGCCAGTACCTGCTCGAATCCGACAGCGACGCCCTGCCCTTTTCCCGTGCCCAACGCTCGTTGGTGTATTCCCGGGCCAAGAACGAAAGCGCCGACAAACCGTTCGGCACCTTGATCGATGTCTACCAGACCGGCTTCGAATTCATCGGCCACTCCATGCGCCCAGCCCCGTTGAGCGACCCCAGCGGTTTTCGCGTGACCGTGGGCGGCCCGCAATGCACCCAGCCGTATTCAGCCTCGGTGTTCAACATCTCGGCCATGAGCTTCGGCTCCCTGAGCGCCAACGCCATCCGCGCGTTGAACCAAGGCGCGAAGCTGGGCAATTTCGCCCACGACACCGGTGAAGGCAGCATCAGCCCCTACCACCGCGAACACGGCGGCGATCTGACCTGGGAGCTGGGCAGCGGCTATTTCGGCTGTCGCACCAGCGACGGGCGCTTCGACCCGGAGCGCTTCGCCGCCCAGGCGCAGAACCCGCAAGTGCGGATGATTGAAATCAAGATGAGCCAGGGAGCCAAACCCGGCCACGGCGGAATCCTGCCCAAGCACAAGGTCACCCGGGAAATCGCCGAGACCCGCGGCATTCTCATGGGTGAGGACTGTGTTTCACCGTCATGCCACAGCGCGTTCTCCACACCGATCGAACTGATGCAGTTCGTCCAGCAACTGCGTGAGCTGTCCGGTGGTAAACCGGTGGGTTTCAAATTCTGCCTGGGTCACCCCTGGGAATTCATGGGCATCGCCAAGGCCATGCTGGAAACCGGAATCCTGCCCGACTTCATCGTGGTGGACGGCAAGGAAGGAGGCACGGGCGCCGAGCCAGTGGAGTTCACCGACCACATCGGCGTGCCGCTGCGCGAAGGCCTGCTGTTTGTGCACAACACCCTGGTGGGCCTGAACCTGCGGGACAAGATCAAACTCGGCGCCAGCGGCAAAATCGTCAGCGCCTTCGACATCGCCAGCGTCCTGGCCATCGGCGCCGACTGGGCCAACGCCGCGCGCGGCTTCATGTTCGCCATCGGCTGCATCCAGTCCCAAAGCTGCCACACCAACAAATGCCCCACCGGCGTCGCCACCCAGGACACCCTGCGCCAGCGCGCCCTGGTCGTCCCGGACAAGGCCCAGCGGGTCTACAACTTCCACCGCAACACCCTCAAGGCCCTGGCCGAAATGCTCGCCGCCGCCGGGCTTGAGCATCCTTCGCAATTGCAGCCCAAGCATTTGGTTCGGCGGATGTCCGCGACCGAGATCAAGCTGTTTTCCCAGTTGCATGTGTTTTTGAAACCGGGGGAATTGCTCACGGGTGAGGTGAATGGGGCGTTTTATTCGCGGATGTGGCAGATGGCGCGGGCGGACAGTTTTGAGCCGCGGGAAGTAGTGGCGGCGTGAGTAGGCAGTCACACCACTAACGAGCCAAATCGCCGCAGTTAACAACACGGCGATTGAGCCGTGCAGGCTCTTTCATAACGATGAAGCCATAGTCACCCAGCAGATAAATCCGGTAATACTGGTTGTCCACGACGGGCACATAGCCCAGATAGCCAACATGGGTCGCATTGCGCCGCTCGCGTTCCACCGCCACGTTGGTGATGCCCATTGACGGTAAGTTTTTGGAAAGTATGAAGTAGTCGATGTTCAGCAAATAAGGCAGAACCGGCAGCTGTTGGAACGAGCCGCAAGCGCTTACCAGCCAGTAGTCAGAATAAGTGACCGATAGATAAATCCGCTTGGCTTCGTACAGTTCCCGGTGCGAAGTGATGTCATACCCCAGACTGTAAAGCGCACCGTTGCTGAAGGTTTTTTGCAAGGTCAGCACCCGACCATAAGCGAAGGACAGTGAAAGCGTTGCCAACAGCGGAATGATCAGCAGCAGCGGCAGGCGAGGATGGAGCGGTGCAAGGGCCAGATAAGCAAGATAAAACAACACCATCAGCAACACACCAAAGCCCATCAAGGTGCGAGCGCCTTCGTTGAAATCACGAAAAAACAGCGTGATGCCAGGTACCAGCAGGATCAACAACGGTAACGTAAGCAAACAACCCAGGATCTTCACGACAGTTTTCCAACGTTGCTCCTCACGGTCCGGTACTCGGCAGCCCAACCGCATGACACCAATAAACGCCAACATGATCAGCGCGGCCAATAGCCAGGCGTATCCACCTTGAAACAGTAGCGCGACCTTCTCCGCCACTCGTCCGATATTGATGCCGATCTGCATCAGCGGATCGGCTTTCCAATTCAACAACGCAGTCCGCTCCGTTCCCATGAGCAAGACGACGGTGGCAAGATAAATCAAAGCGGCCAAGCCAAGTTGAGCCAGCTTCCAACCCAATATTGCCAGCCACTGAGAGTACGGTTCCCGTTTGTATGCCGCCCTGAGCAGTTCCAAGCAACACAGGCCCACGAACACATTGAAGCTGACCTGATAGAGCCCGAATGCCAGCACCAAAAACCCGGCTGGTACCCACAACTGACGCATTCGCGAAGCCCCCCGAAAGGTCATTGCGTAAATGACAGCGACCAAACTCAATGCCATAGCGGGGCCGTCGTATTGATATGACAGGTTCTGCAGCAGGAAGGGGTTGTACCAGAGAGGCAACGAAACCAGGCAGCAAGCCAGTGTTGGCTGAGGGAAGTAATGGAAGGTCAGGCGAGTCAAAGCCAGGGACATGGCCAATGCGGCGAGCAACAACGGCAGCGGAAAAATGTCCGGCGCGGCACGGGTGAAGGACAGCGTTTGATACAGCAGATCAGAGAACCAGCGCCCTTGGTCAGTCCAGGCCGTTCCGGCTTCCAGCGTCCGCCAGTTATCGTCGATATACCGAAAATCAGCGAGGATCAATGGCAGGACGTAGAGCAAGATTGCCGTTAAGAAAAACAGCGTGATCTGGCGACGATTGAGTTCGCGATAGAAAAAGTCGCTCATCATGATTCGTCCCGGGATTTCACCCTGCCTTCCCGAATCATTTCCTTGATGACATACCGGGGCCGATGCTTGGTTTCCAGATAGATTCGCCCGATGTACTCACCCAATACCCCGATGCCGATCAATTGCACCCCGCCCAGAAACAGAATCGCGGTCATCAGCGAGGGGTAGCCGGGCACGTCGTTTCCGAAGAACAGCTTGTCCAGGACCATGTACGCGGCATACACCAACGACACCAATGAGATGCAACTGCCCACATAAGTCCACAACCGCAACGGCACTGTGCTGAACGAAGTAATGCCTTCAAGCGCCAGGTTCCACAACTTCCAGCCATTGAATTTGCTCTTGCCGGCAGCGCGACGGGGGCGGTCGTATTCGATGACCACGGTATTGAAGCCGGCCCATGACAAAACGCCCTTCATGAACAGCTGGTACTCGGGAAGGGTCTTGATCACCTCCACCACCTTGCGGTCCATCAGGCGAAAATCCCCGACGTTCTGCTCGATGTGCGGATTGGCAATGTGATTGAGCACGCCATAGAACAACGCCGCGCCCCGGCGCTTGAGGTAACCGTCGGATGAGCGATCGCGCCGTTTGGCCAGCACCACTTCGGCGCCCTTCTCCCATTCGGCGATCAGCCGTGGAATGACGTCGATGGGGTCTTGCAGGTCCACGTCCATGGGGATCACCACATCACCGCTGGCGTGCTCGAGGCCGGCAAACAGGGCCGGTTCCTTGCCAAAGTTACGGGAGAAGTTGATCAACAGGACCCGGCTGTCCATCAGGGCGATATCACGGGCGATGGCGGCGGTCTGGTCGGCGCTGCCATCGTTGATAAACACAATCTCGATGGCATGGTCTTTCAACGCCGGGTGCTGGCGGACACTTTCGTAAAACAGGTTGATGGCCTGTTCTTCATTGAATACCGGAACGATCAACGAAACGTTCATTGGCGATGTCCACGAAACACCACAAACCGGGACAACAGAAAACCGATCACCAGGCTCAACAGCGAAAATACCGCCACAGTCAGCAGGCCGTGGACATGCCAGCGATCGCCCAGGTAACCCACGATGAAACTGAGGGTTCCCATGACAAATAAGAAAAGAACATAGCCCAACACTGAGGTCTTGGCCTCGAAGGTGTAGAGCGCATTCACATAAAAAGAGAATGAAGCCGCCACGCAAAAGGCAGTGAAGTTGCTCAATGCTTGATTGAGGCCGAACGCCACCCGCAGCACGAAAAATATCTGCCAATGGATCAGCGTATTGGCCAGTCCCACCAGGGAGTAGCTGAAAAACCCTTTCCATAACGTTTTCATGGATGCCCCCGAACGGGCCGGTGCTTCAGGCGACTTAATCTAGGGTTCTGTCGGTGTGCGGTCTACTGTAAGAGTTAACAGGTAGGACCTCGCAGAATCATAATTGGCGCACCAAAAAAAGCCCCGATCATCCGACCGGGGCTCTCTTCTACAACACCGTCAACTTACGAAGCTGAACGCACCGCACCCTGCACATCACCGGTCGGTTGCAACTTGAAGGTATAAAACAGCACCGTCAGCAGCACCAGGAACACCGGGCCTACATAAAGCGCCACGCGGGTGTCCGGGAAGTACGCCATCAGGCCCACCACCAGCACCAGGAATGCCAGCGCCAGGTAGGAACTGACCGGGTACAGCCACATGCGATATTTCAGGGCCGCACGTTCCGAAGCACTCAGGCCTTTACGGAATTTTAGCTGGGCCAGCAGGATCATCACCCAGGTCCAGATCGCGCCGAAGGTGGCGATGGAGGTCACCCAGACGAAGACTTTCTCTGGCACCAGATAGTTGAGCAGCACGCCCAGCAGCAGCGCGGCGATGGACAATAGCAAGGCGCGGCGCGGCACGCCGTTGGCCGAAGTGCTAGCAAAACCGGCCGGGGCCTGGCCATTCTGCGCCAGGCTGTAGAGCATCCGCCCGGTGCTGAAGATGCCGCCGTTGCAGGACGACAGCGCGGCGGTGATCACCACGAAGTTGATGATGCCGGCGGCGGTCTTGATGCCCAGGCGCTCGAAGGTCATCACGAACGGGCTGCCCTGGGTGCCGATCTCGTTCCACGGGTAGATCGACAGGATCACGAACAGCGCGCCGACGTAGAACAGCAGGATCCGCCAGAACACCGAGCCGATGGCGTTGGGGATGGTTTTCTGCGGGTTCTTTGCTTCACCGGCGGTCAGGCCGATCATTTCCACGCCCAAGTAGGCGAACATCACCATTTGCAGGGACATCAACACACCCTGCACGCCGTTGGGCATGAAGCCACCGTGGGTCCAGAGATTGGAAAGGCCCAGCGCCACGCCGTCGTTACCGAACCCGAAGGCGATGATGCCGACGCCGCCGATGACCATGGCGATGATGGTGACGATCTTGATCAGGGCGAACCAGAATTCGAACTCACCGAAGGCCTTGACCGCGATCAGGTTGATCGAGCCCATGCTGACCAAGGCGGCCAGGGCCCAGATCCAGCGGGGTACGTCGGGGAACCAGATGCCCATGTACACCGCCACCGCAGTGATCTCCGCGACGCACGTCACCAGCCACAGGAACCAGTAGTTCCATCCGGTCAGGAAACCGGCCAGTGGGCCGAGGTAGTCCTGGGCATAACGGCTGAACGAGCCGGCCACCGGGTTGTGCACGGCCATCTCGCCGAGGGCGCGCATGATCACCAGGATCGCCAGGCCGCCAATGATGTAGGACAGCATGATCGCCGGGCCGGCCATTTCAATGGCCTTGGCCGAGCCGAGGAACAGCCCGACACCGATGCAGGCGCCAAGCGCCATCAGGCGGATGTGCCGCTCACCGAGCTCACGTTTGAGCGGACCACCCTGAGCGGTCTCGCCATGGGGCAGATGATTGCCGACAGCCATAGGGATACAACCTCGTCTTGTTATTGGATTAACCACCGAGTCTCCAAAGCCGCAGGTCGATAAGCCTGCCACTTTGCCGAAACCGGTCTGCTTCGTGGACAGACCGTCCTGTAGAACAACGCCCTCAGGATCAGCGGGCCGTGCAGTATAAAAAGCCAGGGATAGAGAGATTCACTGTAAAACCAGGAAAATTCAGGGAGAAAGCTCAGTAGAAACCGTGTTTTCGGAGATGCATTATCTGGATGACAGACCTTTCCGAAAGCGCCGCCGAGTATTGCACAGGGAGGGTGCCAGGTCACACGGCGACAGCTCTAGCACAAGGTTTTCAGACATCGACGGCCCTTTGTGATGAGGATTTAGCTGTGGCAAGAAGTACATCTGTTGCAAGGGGTTTACCTGTGGCGAGGGGATTTATCCCCGCTGGGCTGCGCAGCAGCCCCCTACAGCAACCCCGGTATGCCTGGATAATCGAGTTGCCTGTATTGGGGCTGCTTCGCAGCCCAGCGGGGATAAATCCCCTCGCCACAGATAAAACCCTTCACCACAGGTAAATCCCTTGCTACAGCTAATTCTTTTGCCACAGGGAAACCATGTTCCCGGCCCAAACAGCGAGCATGAGGTGCTTCAGTGCCAAGCAGTATCCCAAAGAGGGCAATCGCCAATACATTCCACCAGCCCAGCCCGAAGCGGATTGTCAATGATGTAGTCGGCGGTGGGTCGCAGCTCTTCATTGTCACGAATCGCGCGATCATGAAAGCCGCTTTGCCAAAGCGGGCCAGAGGTTCCAATCATGTTGTTGACGCAATGGGTGCATCGAGCTTTGGTAGCTCCGATGACACGACTCAGATGACCGTCTTGGATTTGCAACAACCAGTGAAAATGATCTGGCATCACCACCCAAGCTAAAGAGTTCACCAGGTCCGAATCATGGGCGCACTTGAATTCTGCAACCAACAATCGTCCAACCATCCAGTTAGCAAAAACAGGACGTCGCTGATGAGTAACGGCCGTCACCAGATAGGCGCGTCCTTGCTCCGAATAACGTCCTCGGCGCAAGCGATGTGAGTTGGGGCGTGGATGCATTCCTTGCTTCCTTTGAGAGGGTTTGGATGCAGCGTAGCCATGCTGTCGCTTGTTCGACGCGGAGAAGGTCGAGCGAATATTCCGAATGTGGCGAGGGGATTTATCCCCGTTGGGCTGCGAAGCAGCCCCAATGCAGGCCACTCGATTATCCAGGCATTCCGGGGTTGCTGTAGGGGGCTGCTTCGCAGCCCAACGGGGATAAATCCCCTCGCCACAGATAAATCCCTCCTCACCACAGATCAATCTCTCCTCGCCACAAAGTCCTAGCCACAAAGGGATGCCACTGGCCATGCCAGACCGATGCCCACAATTTCCCCTCCCCTCACGCCAACCACCGTCTAAGCTTCAAGCAAGTCCGATCAATCTGCGTGAATGGATCAGTCGACTATGGGCGCTTTATGGCAAACCGATCCGAATAAACCTATGGTCCCGACTGAACGTATGGAAGAAGCGCCTTTACCCAAAAAAACTCGCCGCGCACGGCATGGCTGGCGGGCGTTCTGGTTGTTGCTGCTGATTATCGTCGTGGTGGTCGGCCTGGCGGTGGCCAAGGAAATGCGCACGTCGCGATTCCAGGCCCAGGAGATCAGCAAGTACGCCGCCTCCCTGGGTTATTCCGTGCAACCGGGCCCCAGCGATGCCATCGTCTACCCCGGTGCAGGCCCGTTCGACCGGCGGTTGGGCTACAGCGCCCTGGGAGAATTCCTGCCGCGCCTGCTCAAGCGCGACTACGTGATCCAGGCCCAGGCGCGTTTCTCGCCGGCCTTGATGGATTATGTCGAAAGAGGCCTGTTCGTCCCCTACGCGGAAAAGATCCAGGCCGGGTTGACCCTCACCGACTGCCGCGCCGCGCCGGTGTATCAGTTCAAGTACCCGCAGCAGTTATATTCGAGTTTCGATGCGATCCCGCCGGTGGTGGTGCAAAGCTTGCTGTTTATCGAAAACCGCTTTTTGCTCGACCCCAAGCACCCCGAGGCCAACCCGGCGGTGGATTGGCCGCGTTTCGGCATGGCGGCCTGGTCGCAGGTGGCCAAGCTGTTGAGCTTGCCCGGGCAATCCGCCGGGGGCAGCACACTGGCGACGCAACTGGAAAAATACCGCCACTCCCCCGAGGGCCTCACGGTGTCGGGCGCGGAAAAAATCCGCCAGATGATCTCCGCCAGCGTGCGCGCCTACCAGGCCGGCCCGCAAACCCTCGAGGCACGGCAGCGGGTCGTGCGCGACTACCTCAACAGCGTACCGCTCTCCGCCGTGCCGGGGCATGGCGAGGTGCATGGCATGGCTGAAGGCTTGCGGGTCTGGTACGGCGCCGACTTCAACCGGGCCAACGAACGCCTGGCCAGCACCGCGACCGATCCCCAGAGCCTGGCGGACAAAGGCCTGGCCCTGCGGGAAATGCTGTCATTGATGATCGCTCAGCGGCGCCCTTCTCACTTCCTGTCCAAAGGCCGCGACGAACTGGCGCGCCTGACCGACAGCCACGTCCGCCTGTTGGCGCAAAACGGCGTCATCGATGCGCCCCTGGCCGAGGCCACCCTGGCCAGCAAGGTCAGCTACCGCGACTGGGTCCAGGACCCGACCGTGCAGCCCAACGAAACCAACAAAGGCATCAGCGCCGCCCGCAGTCGTCTCGCCAACCTGCTCAATCGTCCGCTGTACGACCTCGATCGCCTGGACCTCTCCGCCACCAGCACCCTGCAAAGCGACTTGCAGGCCCAGGCCACCGAGTACCTCAAGCGTTTGGCCGACCCGGCCTTCGCTGCCGAGATCGGCCTGATGGGCGAACGCTTGCTGACCCCCACCAGCACCACCCAGGTGCGCTACAGCTTCACCCTGCTGGAACTGACCCCCGACGGCTCGCGGGTACGGGTGCAAACCGACAGCACCGACCAGCCTTTCGACATCAACGAAGGCAGCAAACTTGAACTGGGCTCCACCGCCAAGCTGCGAGTCCTCACCACGTACCTGCAGATCATTGCCGAACTGCATGATCGCTATGCCCAGCAGACCCCGGCAGCACTGAAGAAAACCGAAATCGCCGAGCCGGACCGCCTCTCGCGCTGGGCCGTCGACTATCTGATCCAGAACACCGACCGTAGCCTGCCGAAAATGCTCGAAGCCGCGCTGGACCGTACCTATTCCGCCAGCCCCGGCGAGGCGTTCTTCACCGGTGGCGGGCTGCACACCTTTCACAACTTCCGCAACGAGGACAACGGCCGCATCCCGACCTTGCGCGACTCCCTGCGTGAGTCGATCAACCTGCCGTTCATCCGCCTGATGCGCGACCTGGTGCGCTACGCCACCTACGCCGGTCCCAACAACAGCGCCGAGTTGCTCAAGGACGACAAGGACCCGCGCCGCCAGGAATACCTGGCCCAGTTCGCCGACCGCGAAGGCACCTCGTTCCTGCTCAAGTTCTGGAAGAAGTACCAGAAAAAAGACACGGGCCAGCGCCTCGAAACCTTCCTCGACAGCATGCACCCCACGGCGATCCGCCTGGCCGCCGTGCACCGCTACTTCTTTCCCGGCGACAGCCAGGAGAGCTTCAATCTCTTCGTGCGCTCACATCTCAAGTCGGCCAAGAGCGCCGAAAAGCTCACCGATGAACGCCTGGAACGGCTCTACCAAAGCTACGGCCCCGGTGCCTATGACCTGCCAGACCAAGGCTTCATCGCCAAGGTCCACCCGCTGGACCTGTGGCTGATGGGCTACCTGCTGAACAACCCCGACGCCAAGTTCAGCCAGATCGTCAAGGCCAGTGAGTTCGAGCGTCAGGAGGTCTACAGCTGGCTGTTCAAGAGCCGGCACAAGAGCGCCCGCGACAGCCGCATCCGCACCATGCTGGAAATCGAAGCCTTCCTGGACATTCACCAACGCTGGCAGAAAGTCGGCTATCCGTTCGATCACCTGGTGCCGTCGCTGGCCACCGCCATCGGCAGCTCCGGCGACCGCCCCGCCGCACTCGCGGAGCTGGTGGGCACCATTCTCAACGACGGCATCCGCCAACCGGCGTTGCGCGTCGACAGCCTGGATTTCGCCGTCGATACACCCTACGAGACGCGGCTGGTGAGCAACCCGGATAACGGCAAGCGTGTGATGCCGGTGGAAGTGGCCCAGGCCTTGCGCGGCGCGCTGTCCCAGGTGGTGGATGCCGGCACCGCGAAACGGGTGGCCGGCAGTTTCAAACTGGCCGACGGTACACCGCTGGCCATGGGCGGCAAGACCGGTACCGGCGACAACCGCATCGAAGCCGTTGGCTCGGGTGGGCGGGTGATCAGCTCCAAATCGATCAACCGCACCGCCACTTTTGTGTTCTACATCGGCGACAGCCATTTCGGCACCCTCACCGCCTATGTCCCGGGGGTTTCGGCGCAGAACTTCAAATTCACCTCGGCCCTGCCGGTGCAAGTGCTCAAGGGCATGGCGCCGTTTCTCTCGGCCTACTTGCAGCCGGGCAGCCATACCCAGTGCAAGCCGTTGGTGGCACGGCAATGAGTTACAGCAATGCGGGCAGACACAAAATCAGAGGCTAACCCGAGGGACCGCATCGTAAATCACGGTGAATTGGCCGGTGTATAAGCCCGGGTGGCGCTCGACCGACATGCTGTTATAACGGATGACCATCTCGACCTGAGTGCCTGGCGTGGACGAGGCATCGTCCACGACTTCCTGAGGCACGCCATCCAGATAGACGCCGTTGAACGTAACGCTCAGGGGAATGTGATCCCAGCCATTGTTCAGATAGGCCCTGCCCTCTTGAATGTAGGCATGGATCGAGCCGTCGGTGTTCTTTACGTCAAAGGTCTGGCGTACGGTACTCAGGGAGTTATTCGCGGGGTTGTAATGCATGACCTCGTCCCTGCCGAAATCTGGATTGCGGGGCTGTACATGGAACTGCTTGTTCGGAATATTCGCCGTGATATGGATGGATGTTCGTGCATCATCGGCCGCCGACACCCATGAAGGACTCATGGCTGCAACAACCAAGGCTGTAGCGGACATCATTTTTTCTAACATGCTTGATACCTCTTTCTGAGTAATAAAACGAAATGCAGACTCCCCGTGGCGAGGGCGCTTGCTCCCGCTGGGTGGCGAAGCCGCCCTCGCTTTTCCAACCAGCTGAAAACCTCTGACTTGCCATCTTTGCGGCTGCTGCGCAGCCGAGCGGGAGCAAGCTCCCTCGCCACAGGGGAGTCGTCGCCTGACGCCTTCGGGAAGCCTGCCCCACGCCTCCGGTGCTCACGGCGCAACCGCATCGAACACCATGTGCACCGTGCCGTAGTAATCACCCGACCTGTATCCGTCGTCGGGCTTGATCGCGGCGATTTCCAGCGGCACCTGGCGTCCGGGCCGGGCCTCGAGGGCCGTGACGACCTGGGTCGAGTCCAGGGTCAGTTCGACCTCGTTGAACTTGACCCTCAAGTCGATCCGCTCACGGCCATTGGATAAATAAGCCTCCTCGGCCAGGCGCGCACCGATGCCGCCAGTGGTGTTCTTCACCTCATAGGTCGCCCGCAGCGAACTGAGCTCGCCGGTGATGGAGCTGAAAGGCAAGCGCTGCTCACGCTGGACCAGTTGCGGGTCGAGGGGCAGCACAAAAAAATCGACCGTTGGAATGGTCACGTGGAGTTCGAACGTTTCCCGCTCGACCGCTCCCCAGGCCGAAACCCAGGGCAGCATCAGCGCAGTCAACGCAAGAGGGCGTAGCAGTGTCTTGGACATATTGATTACCTGTGGCGTCTGCGACGGTTCGGCGACGGCAACCGTCAACCCTTTATCTCGACGGCTTGGCTCTTGCTGCCCTCGATCAGCGTGAAGCGGTACTCACGCCCCGCCTCCTTGTCGAAGGAAAACGTGCGACCGGCCATGACGTGGTGCTTGGTCGTCGGGCGGCAGTCGCTATCCTTCTTCGCGTCGCAATCCTTGAACTCATCGATCACCACGACGCTGTTGCCGTTGTTGCGCATCAGGTAGCGATTGGCGCTGTCATCGATCACCGTCTCGAAATGGGTGTTCTTGGGCCGCACGAAAAACACCGTGCCGTAGCCCGCCAGGACCTTGACCCCCGCCGCCACCCGCTCCTTCTTGTACGCTTCGCGCTCTTCGGCGCTGACGGCAAACTCATCCTCGGCTTCCGGCACCACCGGCACGAAACGCACCCGGAAATAGCGCTCCTTGTCGCGGTTGCCCATGAACAACAACCGGGTGCCCTGCATGCCGTTGGCCGGCACGATCAGGCGCGCCGGGCTGGCCATCAGGCCATCCTTGGAGGTGGCGCCGACCTGGTTCTCCAGAGGCAATTCCTGGTAGCTGCCGTCCTCGTTGTAGACGATCTCCAGAATGTTGACCTTGACGAATGCCGTGGACGTTCCGCCGTTGAACACCCGCTTCATGTAGGTGCTTTTGTCACCGTCGAGATAGTCGTAGACCACCCCGACACCAATCTGCGGCCCGGCCTGGGCCACGCTGCAAAACAGAAGAAACCCAACCCATGCCAATAGATGCTTCATCACTTCTCTTAACCTCATGTATTAAACGCAACTCACTGCACATTGCTGACTGAACAGGGCTCGCCGAACACCACCGGACGGCACACCGTCGTTCAAACCTCTGAATCCCAGATCACCGTGACGCTGCCGGTATAGGTGTCGGGCGCGCGATCGAGCATCGCCGCGACACTGCTGCTGCGGATATGGAAATGCAGGGTGGCGGGCTTGCGATCGATGTACCGGCCAGGCAGAAATCGAACAGGATTGGAAAAGGCTCCGACAGGCACCGTTTGGCGAATGACCGGTTGCCCGTTGGTATTGGTCAAACCGTCGGGCAGCGTCACGTCGACATCCACCGGGTAGTAGATTTCGGAACCCGGTGCCGTTACACCGCACTCGGTCCCGGCCATGTACCGACACTCAAGCTTCATCGTGAAGGGTGAAGACGTCGAGATCAGGAACTGATGGTCGCGAAGCAGCACAGTCGGTTTGCTGCCGTTGCTCAACCACGCCTTCCAGCCCTCTCGAGGCTCCAATTCCACCCGGTTTCCGCCCGGCGGAATTTCAACCTTGAGGACATGCTCGACATCCAGCGTGAAATTGAGCGTGAGCGCCGAATCATTGGGGATCACGACGTCACCGAAGTCAAAATCCTGGCCCGGCCCGATGCCGAGGGTCAGCGAGCCTCGGTACTGGCCGCCCGTCATTTGCAGAGGATTGGGCGTGCGCAGCTCGTAGGCAAAGCTCAGGCCCTGGTATTCGAACCGTGGAATCAGGTAGCGGGCCGGTTTGGCACAGGCGTCTTCTACCGGTGTCTTCCAGAAGAACCAGGCGTGGGAAAGGGTCGCCCCTTGTCTCACGCAGGGCGTCGGGGCTTGCCACCAGGTCGAGCCGAAAATCATGTTGTAGGCGGTTTCGTCACTCACCCCGCCACCGACAATGTCAGGGGCGTTGGGCGTCAGCCCGATCGCCCCGCCCAGTCCGACGACGCGAAACTCGAGGGTTTCGCTATGGCCTGTACCTGAATGGGTCACTTGTACCGTACGCCAGTTGGCCGGTGCCTTGAGCATCGCACCTTGCCGGACATCTTCATGATTGGCCTGGATCGGCCCCCCTGAGGCACCCGTACCCAATATCAGGCTGAATATCCCGGCCGACTGGCACAGCACGACGAATTGCTCGCAATAACCGCTGTTTCTGGTGGTATTGACGAACTTATTCTCGTGGGGCTTGGCGCTATCGGCTCTGAATTGCGCGGTGATGTCCAGGGTGGCGGCTTCGACAGCCGGCAAGCAGGCCAACCAAACGCCTGTCGCCACGCCGCTCGCCAGTTTCCTTGATAACTTCATTTATGCGACCTCATGCGTCCGAGCAAATCGTGAGGGGGGAAAACATCCATTGGGCAAAAAAGCTTTCAAACTTCCGAATCCCAGATCACGGTGACGTTGCCGCTATACGCCTTGGCGCCGGTGTCCAGCATCGCTTCGACCTGGCTGCGGCCAACTTCGAAGTGCAGGGTTCCCGAGCGGCGATCGACATAGAACCCCGGCTGGAACAGTTCGGTACCACTGCCATCAAGCCTTAGCTGACGACGGTTGACCGGTTGTCCGGCGGCGTCCGTCAAGCCATCGGGCAGGGTCACGCTGACATCCACCGGCACGGCATGGCCGGTGCCGGTTTCGGAGATCGCGCAGGTATTACCGCTGACGTACTGGCATTCGAGCCCCATCTTGAACCGTGAGGAGGCCGAGATATGGAAGCGTTGATCGCGGGACAGTTGGGTCGGCTTTTGCCCCTGGTTCAACCAGGCTTGCCAGCCGCCTTGGGGGACCAATTCGACGCGGTTGCCGCCGGGGGGGATTTCGACCTTGAGGGTGTGTTCGACGTCAAGTTTGAAGTTGAGCGTGATAGCCGAATCGGTGGGGATCATTACATCCCCCATGTCAATGTCCTGTCCCGGACCAACGCTATAGGTCAGCGACCCGGTGTATTGGCCGGACGACATCTTCAATGGGTTGGGTGTGCGCAGTTCGTAAGCGAAGTCCAGATAGGTGTAATTCATGCTGCCGAGAGGGATCAGATAATTGGCCTTTTTTGCACATACGCCCTCCGTTGGCGTCTTCCAGAAAAAGCCATACCCCCTATCGTTAGCCAATCCAACACCGCTGTATCGACATGGCGAGGGCGCATATACCCAATCAAGGCCAGTCCATAACATCTGGTGGGCCCTTAAAACAGTCACGCCTCCACCGACCAATTGGACCACCGTGCTATTGGGGAACGATTGTCTCGACCCAAAGCCGGCCCAGCGCACTTCAACGACTTCTATTTCGCCCGTCCCCGTATGGGTAACTTGTATGGGACGCCAATTGGCGGGCACTTTAAACATCGCACCTTGCCGAGGATTTGCATGACCGGCCTCGATATCGCTGGTCCCATTGGCAGTGAGAGGCAATCGAATACTGAACATACCGCTGATTTCGCACTCTCGTGGTAGCGTGGCGCAATACCCACTCACCGGCGTGGTATTGGTGAACTTGTTCTCCATGGGTTTCGCCGGATCAGGCCGAAAACGCGCACTGATCTCCTGCGTCAATGCACTGGCCGTTGGTGAGCCAGCAACGAGCGAAGCAAACAACAACACCGAAACCACGTTGCGCACGGCTACCGATAAGGGTTTCATCTATACAACCTCATACATCAAAGCGAATCCCTGCAAGTTGGAGAAAGAACCTTCACGCGGGGCGCGCACCCTGCTCCCCGCGACACATCAGGAATCAGGAGCGCTGCCGGTCCTTGCCGGCCTCGCCCAATGAGTTATCCGCCAGGGTGTCCGGCGTGCAGCGCAAATCACCGATCATCAACACATCGCCTTCGCGCTCGGCGTTGTCCGGGTCGAGGCGGAACCGGCAGAACAATTCGCTGCCGTAGCGCACTTCCAGGGTCGGTGAGCTGGCGTTCATTTCCATGGAGAAGAACCCATCCGCCTCGCTGACGCCGCGGCTGGCGTGGTTGATCACGTGATGGCCCCGAAGCGGCTCGCCCTGTTCGTCCACCAGGCGACCGAGCACGGTCACGGTTTTCATCACGTGGACCTTGCGGTAATCCACGCCGCCTTTGTTCAGGTGATAACGGGTACGCGCAGGCTCGATGTTCGCCGCCGGCGGGTGCACGCCATCGAAGTCGAAGGTCACCATGCTGTTCTTGTAGGCGGTGATGGGGATGAAATTGCGGCCCGGGCGCAACGCCGTGCTGCCACCGGTCAAGTCGTCGGCACGCAGGGTGACATCGTCCAGGTCGGTTTCCACGTCGACGATCAGGCCCGCGCCGCGCCCTTGGGGCAGGCCGGTGAAGGCGGTTTTCTGGCCGCCCACGGCCACGGTGCTGCTCAGGTTCAAGCCGCCGGTGAGGTTGTCGTTATAGGACGAACGCTGGACGAAACCGTCGCCATACAGCGAATCGGTCATGAAACTGGCGATGCCGGACAGACCCACGCCATAGGTGTCGGCCAGTGCCGTGGCGGAGACACTTTGCAAGACATGATCCTGCAGGTCCCGGCGATAGGTCAGCGAGGCGTTATGGTCGCGGTCACCCTCCCGTGACGTACGGGTGCCGATGCTGCCCGACCAGTACTCGCCCGGCCCGCCCAACGCGACGCTGATGCTCAGGTCGACGCCGCGGTTGCGTCGGTCGGCGGTACTTGACGTACCGGGACGGTCGAACACCGACAGCCGCCAGTTGGCATCGCTGCCACGCAGCTTGCCACGCTGGGTCCAGCCCAAGTCCAGCCCAGTGCCCTGGACATTGCCTTCGCTGTAGGCCAGCCGTCCATTGATGGAGGTCTTGTTGCTCAAGCGATGGTTGACCGACAGCGAGGAGTTGCTGGTTTGGCCGACGAACACACTGCGCTGGCGGATGCGGGTGCCGTCCGGCCGGGTTTCATAGGTGTTGCGGGTGTCCAGCCAACTGCGGTTGTGACTCGCCACGACGCTGCCCTGGCCATAGCTGTACAGGCCTTGCACGTCCATGCCGGTGCCGTACTGCTGGGTTTGATAGACGTTGGCGTACAGGCTGGTGTTGCTGGCCAGCGTCCAGTCCACCGAGGTGCCCACTTGCAGTTTGTCCTGCACCTGACGCGTAGAGGCGCCGAGGATCACCCGGGGATGCAGCAGGTAGTTGAAGCCCACGCCCGCCGTGGTGAAACCCGAGGGCTGGTCTTCCCAGTTGCTCCAGAGCCTGGTTTCGCGCCCAGCGAACAGGTTGTAGCGCCAGCGGTCCTCGGAATTGCTCCAGTTATTGGGTTTGTAGACCAGCTCTTGGCTGGTGGCGGTGGTTTGCCCGTCCTCGATCAACCGCACTTCCACTTCATAGATGCCGCCGGGCAAGGGCCGAGTGTCCAGGCTCTGCAAGCCGGCGCTGACCGCCTGGGTATTGATCAACAGGCCGTTGCGATAGATCTCCACCGACGCCTGGCGGCTGGCGGTGACATAAATGGGGTAGACGCTGGGTTTGGGATTTTCCATTACCAGGCTGTCGGAGCTGCCGTACATCACTCCAAGTGCGGTGTCCGGGTTGGCACCGAACGAACGGATCTGACGGTTCAAGCCATCGGAGCTGGGTGTGAAATAACCCAGGCGGAAAAAATTCCCTTCCATCTCCCGTTGGGTGTAAAGCTCGTGGACCGCGTGGTACAGCTTGTCGTCCGGGCCGCCAAGACGCGACAGCTGAAGGTCCAGTGACTGGCTCCAGTTGCCCACGCTGGAACTGGCGTTGAGGCCATAACGCCCGCCCGTGTCCTGTTCCTGGCCACCATTGATATTCAGTTGGTTGTTGAAGATCAGGCCGAGGCTGCCGCCTTCCGGCTGATCGTGGTAACGCTTGGTTTCGTTGGCTCGCTCCACATCCCGGGTCAGGATCGACACCAATGAATTTTCAAGACTGTAGTGCACCGCCAGCAGCCCGGACGGGCAGCGGCCTTCGCAGGCGCCCAGCCTCTGTCCTTGCTTGAGATGCTGCTCCCATTGCTCGATCTCGACAGTTTTTATCGCGCTGTCCTGCGTGTCGGTGAGTTCGAGCAGGGTAATACGATCATCCCGCGTCAAGACCACCATGGCTTCACCGAGGTACTGTTGATTGAGTTCAACTCGAACCGCCAAAGGCACATCGAAAAAGTGCGATTCAAACTCAGCCGGCAACCCCTTGGCCTGGGCTAGCAGGCTTCTGGGTGTGGTACCGGGGGCAGTCGGCGCAGCCAATGCACTCGCGCACAGAAATAGCGCGAGGGCACCCGCGATGGGTGTCATCGGAAACATCAACGGATTCTCATAATCAGCGAACGATCAGGGCGTTTCAGGTGCGGGCCGTCCGGCTGGGGAGCGCCGGACGACCTGCGGCAATGCCCGTGCAATGAGGGGAAACTCACCGGGCATCGAGCGGCATCACGGGCGCGGCACGGCGTCGAAGATCACGGTCATGTCGGCGGTGTACAGGCCGTTCTGGGTATCCAGAGGTCGGGCCGGGATGATGGTCATGTCAGCCTGGGTACCTGGAGTCGACGTTGCGTCATCCACCACTTCCTGAGGAAGGGCAGTCAGGGTGACGCCGTTGAACGTGGTGGTCAGGTCGATGGCGTCACGGCCGTTGTACAGCGCTGCAGGGCCACCCTCGATGTAGGCATGGACTGAACCGTTGGTGTTCTTCACGTCGAAGGTCTGGCGCAGGGAAGTCAAGGTGCCGCTGACCGTGTTGTAGCTCATGACTTCGTCTTTACCGAAGTTCGGGTCACGTGGCTGCACATGGAACTGCAGGGTCGGAATGTTCGCGGTGATATGAATCGAGGAGCGAGCATCATCAAGGGCGAACGCCGCCGAAGAACCCAGGGCAGCAGCGACCAGAGCAGTACCGGATACGAATTGTTTGAGCATGTTGTTAACACCTGTTCTTAGCATAAAGAGAAGGGTTGAAAGTTGCAGGCCAACAACCACTTGGCCTGCCCCTTCAACGCCGGGGCATGATCGACTCTCTTTAATTAAAAATAAGCAGGCACTTTCCCATAATGGCGTAGTACCCCGTGCATACAGAACAGAGAAAAAGACGCAGTTTTTTATAAACTTGAAGTTTGACTGTCAGAAACAACCCACATAGCCAGCCTACACGCTATTCAGTCATTACAAATGCATGCAGCCTGTATCTTTGCCATCCCCGGACACAAAGCATTCATGTAAGGTTTTTCCAACCCCAAGTAATACCTTGCGGATAAAGATACATCTTGGCCTTGGAAATTATCAAAGATATATCTTCGGATAAAGATATATCTAACTTCTATCTTATGCAGAATGGAGCGCACGCATATGACAGTCAGCTATTCCCTTCCCAAAAATGACGGTTTCGAACACCCCCCGGCAACCCGTGAACGTGGCAGCCGTGGCCCACGGGTTTTCGCGTCCGGCGATCTGAAACTGCTGTTGCTGGCGCTGATTGCCGAACAGCCTTGCCACGGCTATGACCTGATCCGCCGGATCGGGCACATGTTCGACGGTGCCTACAGTCCCAGCCCCGGCGTGATCTACCCGACCCTGACCTTCCTGGAAATGAGCACGCTAATCACCTGCGGCGTCGAGGACGGAAAAAAATGCTACAGAGTGACCGACGCCGGACGTCTATCCCTTGAAGACCAGGCCGTGGCGCTGGAGGAAGTGCGCAGGCGTATTGAAGCCAGCAAGCGCACGCTGCGCGGACAGGATCGGCCTCCGGAAATCCACGAAGCGGTGTATAACCTGCGGCATGCGCTACAAAAGCATCCTGGCCACTGGAGCCCGGAAGAAATCATGCGGGTATGCGACTTGCTCAACGACACCGCCAAAGCCATTATCGACGGCCCCGACCGTCCACCCGTTTCGGAGTCAACACCATGACTGAAGTCGATCCCAACACCATTCACCGAGTCAACCACGAGGTCAAACGCCGTCGCCTGGAAGTCTTGCGGGTGCAGGACCTGACCCCGCGGATGCGCCGCATCACCGTCGGCGGGCCGGAACTGGCCGGGTTCGTCAGCCTGGGCACGGATGATCACGTAAAGCTGTTTTTCCCCCAGAACGCTGAGGAACGGGCGGCCCTGGAAAGCGTCAACCTCAGCGCCGGCAAGGCCCAGGGCGCGTTACCGGAAATGCGCGACTACACCCCGCGCCGCTATGACCTGGACACCCTGGAGATGGACATCGACTTCGTGCTCCACGGCGACGGCCCTGCCTCGACCTGGGCGTCCCAGGCAGCGCCCGGGCAATACCTCGACATCGGTGGGCCACGGGGCTCGATGATCGTGCCGGACATCTTCGACAGCTACCTGCTGATCGGCGACGAAACCGCCCTCCCCGCCATCGCCCGCCGCCTCGAAGGCCTGGCGCCGAACCGGCGTGCCCTGGTGGTGGTGGAGGTGGAAAACGGTGCCGAACAGCAGATTCTCCAGAGCCCGGCGCAACTGCACGTGATCTGGGTGCTGCGCGAAGGCCGCCAGGACAACCTGTTGACCACCGTGCAACAGCTGGAAGTCCCGACTGGCAAGCTGTACGCCTGGGTCGCCACCGAAAGCAAGGTGTCGCGGCAGATTCGCAAGGTGTTGCTGGACGAGAAAGGCTTGGATCAGGACTTCGTGAAGGCTGTGGGGTATTGGAAGGCGGAGGGGAGCGAGGAGGATTGAGATATTGGCGGCGGCTGAACTACCCTGTCCCTCTGAACAACACAGACCCTGTGGCGAGGGAGCTTGCTCCCGCTGGGCTGCGCAGCAGCCCCCTCTCAAAGACCACTCAATTAACCTGATCCACCGGGTTGCCAAGCTATAGGGGCCGCTTCGCGCCCCAGCGGGAGCAAGCTCCCTCGCCACAGGGAATATCGCTATCCTTCAATATTTGGCACGACATTTCACCAGGTACCTCCCATGCTCTTCCTGATCACCTACATCGCCAGCGTCGTGCTGATCAACTTCGCATTTTCCGCCGCGCCGCACCTGGACATCATCTGGTCGGCCTGGGGCGGGCTGGTGTTCATCCTGCGGGACATGGTGCAAACCCGCTTCGGCCATGGCGCCATCGTGGCGATGCTGGCGGCGCTGGTGTTGTCCTACGTCACCTCGGACCCGACCATCGCGCTGGCCAGCGCCACTGCGTTCGCGGTGTCCGAGTGCATCGACTGGCTGGTGTTCACGATCACCAAACGCCCGTTGCATGATCGGCTGTGGATCAGTTCGGCCCTGAGCATTCCGTTGGACACGTTCATTTTCTTCGGCCTGATCGACGCCCTGACGCCGGGTGTGGTGATCACCGCCCTGGCCTCGAAATTCGCCGGGGTCACGGCCGTCTGGCTGATCATGGCCTGGCGTTTACGCAAGCAAACCGTCGCCATCTGAAGCCAAACCCCGCGGTTCATGTAAAATGCCGCGCTTTCTCCCTATGGGAAGCTCGCCCGGCGCGCGACCCGCGATGATCCGCTCCTGCTTGAGGACCTTCAGATGACCCGTATCGGAACTCCATTGTCGCCCACCGCGACCCGCGTTTTGTTGTGTGGCAGCGGTGAGCTGGGCAAGGAAGTGGTAATCGAACTGCAGCGCCTGGGCGTTGAGGTGATTGCCGTGGATCGCTACGCCAATGCACCGGCCATGCAAGTGGCCCACCGCAGCCATGTGATCAACATGCTCGACGGTGCCGCCCTGCGCGCGGTGATCGAGGCCGAGAAGCCGCACTTCATCGTGCCGGAAATCGAAGCCATCGCCACTGCGACCCTGGTGGAACTGGAAGCCGAAGGCTTCACCGTGATCCCCACCGCTCGCGCCGCGCAGTTGACCATGAACCGTGAAGGCATCCGTCGCCTGGCCGCTGAAGAGCTGGGCCTGCCGACCTCGCCGTACTTCTTCGCCGACACCGTCGAAGACTACCGCAAGGCCGTGGAAACCCTGGGCTTCCCGTGCGTGGTCAAGCCGGTGATGAGTTCCTCGGGCAAGGGCCAGAGCCTGCTGCGCAGTGTTGACGATGTGCAGAAAGCCTGGGACTACGCCCAGGAAGGTGGCCGCGCCGGCAAGGGCCGGGTGATCATCGAAGGTTTTATCGATTTCGATTATGAAATCACCCTGCTCACCGTGCGCCATGTCGGCGGCACAACGTTCTGCGCACCGGTCGGCCACCGTCAGGAAAAAGGCGACTACCAGGAATCCTGGCAGCCCCAGGCCATGAGCCCGGCGGCCCTGGCCGAATCCGAGCGCGTGGCCAAGGCCGTGACCGAGGCCCTGGGTGGCCGTGGCCTGTTTGGCGTCGAACTGTTCATCAAGGGTGATCAGGTGTGGTTCAGCGAAGTCTCGCCACGTCCCCACGACACCGGCCTGGTGACGCTGATTTCCCAGGACCTGTCGCAATTCGCCCTGCACGCCCGCGCCATCCTTGGCCTGCCGATCCCGGCGATCCGCCAGTTCGGCCCATCGGCTTCTGCGGTGATCCTGGTGGAAGGCCAGTCGACCCAGACTGCTTTCGCCAACCTCGGCGCCGCCCTGAGCGAACCGGATACCGCGCTGCGCCTGTTCGGCAAACCGGAAGTCAACGGCCAACGCCGCCTGGGCGTGGCCCTGGCCCGCGACGAATCCATCGAAACCGCCCGCGCCAAGGCGACCCGGGCTTCGCAGGCGGTGAAGATCGAGTTGTAAAACTGGCTGAATGCAAACCCCGTGGCGAGGGAGCTTGCTCCCGCTGGGGCGCGCAGCGGCCCTGAAACCCGGCGACGCGGTGGGTCAGGTTGATTGAGTGAGCTTTGAGAGGGGCTGCTGCGCAGCCCAGCGGGAGCAAGCTCCCTCGCCACAGAAGCTCAAAAGCTCAAAAGCTCAAAGGCCTGTATTCACAGGGCAAATAAAAAAGGCGACACCCGCAAAGGTGTCGCCTTTTTCATGAGCGCCGGTTTTGCTTAATCCGGCAGCTTGTAGGCAATCACGTAGTCACCCTGCTTGGTGCCCAGGGAACCATGGCCGCCGGCGACGACCAGCACGTATTGCTTGCCGTCCTTGCCGGTGTAGGTCATCGGTGTGGTCTGGGCGCCGGCGGGCAGGCGGCCTTCCCACAGTTGCTTGCCGTTTTTCACGTCATAGGCGCGCAGGTACTGGTCGAGGGTGCCGCTCAGGAACGCCAGGCCACTGGCGGTGGTGAAGGGGCCGCCCAGGCTCGGTACGCCCATGCTCAGCGGGATCGGAACCGGTGAGCTGTCACGCACGGTGCCGTTCTTGTGCTTCCACAGGATCTTGTTGTTGGTCAGGTCCACAGCGGCCACATAGCCCCAGGCCGGTGCCTGGCAGGGCAAGCCCATGGGCGAGAGCAACGCTTCGAGGATCACGCCATAGGGCGCGCCTTTGTTCGGCTGCACGCCTTCGGTTTCGCTCTTGCGACCCGGACCGCCGGCCACTTCCGTCGCCGGCACCAATTTCGACTTGAACGCCATGTAGCTCGGGTTGACGAAGGCGATCTGGCGCACCGGATCCACCGAAATGCCGCCCCAGTCGAACACGCCGAAGTTACCCGGGTAGACGATCGAGCCTTGCAGCGACGGCGGCGTGAACATGCCGTCATAGCGCAGCGACTTGAAGTCGATCCGGCAGAGCATCTGGTCGAACGGGGTCACGCCCCACATGTCGCGTTCCTTGAGGACCGGCGGCACGAGGTTCAGGTCAGACATCGGCTGAGTCGGCGAGGTGTGATCGCCTTCCACCGCGCCTTGCGGCACCGGGATTTCCTTGATCGGGATAATCGGCTGGCCGTTGCTGCGGTCGAGCACGTAGATGCTGCCTTGCTTGGTGGAAGCCAACACCGCCGGTTTCACGCCGTCGGCGGTCTTCATGTCCATCAGGGTCGGTTGACCGCCGACGTCCATGTCCCACAGGTCGTGGTGAGTGAACTGGAAGTACCAGCGCACCTTGCCGGTGGCGATGTCCAGCGCGGTCAGGCCGGCAGCGTACTTTTCCGATTCCGGGGTACGCATGCCACCGAACTGGTCGGGGGTCTGGTTGCCCATCGGCAGGTAGAGCATGCCGAGTTTTTCATCGACGCTGAACATGGACCACATGTTCGGCGAGTTGCGGGTGTAGACCTGGCCTTCGGCAATCGGCGTGGTGTCGTCCGGGTTGCCGCTGTCCCAATTCCATACCAGCTTGCCGGTGTGTACGTCGTAGGCACGGATCACACCGCTTGGCTCGTCGGTGGAGACGTTATCGGTGACATGGCCGCCGATCACTACCAGGTTCTGGGTGACGGCGGGTGGCGAGGTGGAGTAGTAGCCACCGGCGGTGAAGCCGCCGATGTTGGCGGTCAGGTCGACCTGGCCTTTGTCACCGAAGTCCTCGCACATCTTGCCGGTGTCGGCGTTGAGGGCGATCAGACGGGTGTCGGCGGTCGGCAGGAAGATCCGGCGCGGGCAGACGGTGCTGGCTGGCGTGGTGCTGGCCGCGCCCGTCGGGCTCTGTTCGGCCGAGGCGTATACCGCATCATCGTGGTAAGTCACGCCACGGCAGGTCATGTGCGCCCAACCCTTGAAGTTCTGCGCTTTTTGCGTAGAAAGCTTCGGATCGAAACGCCAGATTTCCTTGCCGGTCTCCGGTTCCAGGGCAATCACCTGGCTGTGGGGCGTGCACACGTAGAGCATGCCGTTGACCTTCAGCGGGGTGTTTTCAGCGGTAGTCTCGCCGGGATCGTTCGGCCCCGGCAGGTCGCCGGTGCGGAACGTCCAGGCTTCCTTCAGGTTGCTGACGTTTTGCGGGGTGATCTGCGCCAGCGGCGAATAACGGTCGCCATGGGCACTGCGGCCGTAGGAGTTCCAGTCGCCATCCGGCATGGCCGGCGCGGTGTTGGTCATGCCCGGCACGGCGTCGCGGTCCAGTTGACCCTTGATTTCACCCGGGTTGGTGAACTGGCTGGCGAGTGCGGCGACACCGGCGATGACCACGGCGGCGCCCAGTGCGCGGGTTCCCATGGGCGAGGCATCGGCGGTCAGCAACGGACGGCGGAACCACGGCAGCAACAGGACGATGCCCAGGGCGAAGAACATCGCCAGGCGCGGCACCAGTTGCCACCAATCCAGGCCCACTTCCCACAGCGCCCACACGGTGCTGGCGAACAGCACCAGCGCATACAGGCCGAGGGCCGCACGACGGGCCATGATCAGCAGCACGCCGGTCAGCGCCAGGCCGATACCGGCCAACAGGTAGTACAGCGAGCCGCCAAGCGTGCTCAACTTGACTCCCCCGGCCAACAGGGCCAGGCCCATCAATAGAAGCAGAATGCCGAGCAGGCTCGGTAGCAGACGGCTTCGACTCAAAGCACCCTCAGTGCTCATAGTGTGATTCTCCGTGATGTTTTAAGGAGTCCCGCGCAAGTAGTCACTTTAGATGACGGTCTTGAGGGGGCATGGTTCAGTTGAAAAAGGCAAATTCGGTTGACGCAGTCCCTGTGGGAGCGGGCTTGCTCGCGAATGCGGTGGATCAGTCAATACAGGGCTGAAGGTGAAATCGCTTTCGCGAGCAAGCCCGCTCCCACAGGAACTCGTTCGTCATACATGCTCGGACAGCGCTGTCTTTCAGAGTCTGGGTATCGAGCATGGAGATGGCTTTCTTTGATCTTTTAAGGGAGTGAGCTGAACGCAGAGGCTTTGCCACGCCAGAAGAAGCGTTTCAGCAGGCGGCGCAAGGATAATGTCCTGTTACTCATAGAGAAAGCGCTTTTGTTGACATGGATCATTTCGGTTTTGGTAACAGTGTGCCCAGCGCGAGCCTGGCTTTGTATACCGCGATGAAGGCTATGCTTCCACCACAGGGGGCACCTCGGCTAAGGTGCGCGGCTTTCACCCTTTTCGCGCAAAGGCCTCCCATGAACGAACCCAACAACAACCCGCTGCACGGCGTGACGCTGGAGCAGATCCTCAACGCCCTGGTGCAGCACTACGAATGGTCGGGGCTGGCCGAGCGCATCGATATCCGTTGCTTCAAGAGCGACCCGAGCATCAAGTCGAGCCTGACCTTCTTGCGCAAGACGCCATGGGCGCGGGAGAAAGTCGAGCGCCTGTACATCAAGTTGATGCGCACCAAGCGGCCGGACTGAGCCATGGGCACGCATATCGCTCGGCGTCCCGCGCGGCTCGTGGCGGTGGCGGCATTGCTCGGCTGGATGGGCTTGAGCATCCAGCTGTACCTGATTCTGTTGGGCCGCTGGGAACTGGGCGCGAGCCTGCTGGGCGGGCTGGTGAACTTCTGCAGTTTCTTCACGGTGATGACCAACACCCTGGTGGCCGTGGTCCTGACCTGGGAACTGACCCCTCGCCAATCCGCGGCCCGGCGCTGGTTCCTGTTGCCCAGCGTGCGCAGCGGCATCGCGGTGAGCATCGCCGTGGTCAGCCTGGCCTACAACCTGCTGCTGCGCCACCTCTGGCAACCCGAAGGCTGGCAATTCGTGGCCGACGAGTTGCTGCACGACGTGATGCCCTTGCTGTACCTCGCCTATTGGTGGCTGCATGTGCCCAAAGGCACCTTGCGCCTGCGCCACATCGGGCTTTGGGTGATCTACCCCTTGGTGTATTTCGCCTATGTGTTGCTGCGAGGAAATTTATTGGCCGCGTACCCCTACCCTTTCATCGATGTGGCGAACCTGGGTTATCCACAGGTGTTCATCAATGCCGGGGGGATATTGGCGGGGTTTGTCGGGATTGCGCTGGCGGTGGTGGGGGTGGATCGGTGGTTGGGGCGGCGGCCATCTAAAGCCTTGTGAGATGCCTTTGTGGCGAGGGAGCTTGCTCCCGCTGGGCTGCGCAGCAGACCCCTTGGATCTGCCAGACGCACCGAGTAGCCAGTGTGTTATTGGGGCTGCTTCGCAGCCCAGCGGGAGCAAGCTCCCTCGCCACAGGGGGCGTACACAAATAGATATCAGGGCCGAGCAGGCAACATCCACACCAATCCACTGGCCTTGGCCCGCTCATGACACAACGCCAGGACATTGCGTCGTTCCTCGTTGTCCATCCGGCTCCACCGAGTGATTTCCACCACAGTGCGCTGGCAGCCGGTGCAGATGTCGTCATCGTCCAGCGCGCAGACGTTCACGCAGGGCGAGCGAACCGGACGTTCGGGCGTGGTCATGGTTCTTGCTCCGCCAGGTCGCGGGCGTAGCGCTGCGAGTTATGCACATAGTGCGCCGCGCTGGCCTCGAGCATCTTCTTCTGGGCTTCGGTCAATTCCCGCACCACCTTGCCAGGCGAGCCCATCACCAGGGATCCATCGGGGATCTCTTTGTTTTCGCCGATCAGCGAGTTGGCGCCGATGATGCAGTGTTTGCCGATCTTCGCGCCGTTGAGGATCACCGCATTGATGCCGATGAGGCTGTAGTCATCCACCGTGCAGCCGTGGAGCATGGCGTTATGGCCGATGGTCACACCAGTGCCGATGGTCAGCGGATAGCCCATGTCGGTGTGCATCACCGTGCCGTCCTGCACATTGCTGTTCTTGCCGATCAGGATCAATTCGTTGTCACCGCGCAGCACGGCGTTGAACCAGACGTTGGCGCCCTCTTCGAGGCGGACCTTGCCCACCAGCGTGGCATTGGGCGCGACCCAGCTTTGTGGGTGGGTTTCGACACGGGCATCGCCCAGGCGGTATTTCATGAGGATCCTCGGGGCGTCAGGTATTGATGAAGCTCTTGGGCGGTTTGTGCAGGTCGATGCCGGCGTCGAACATCAGGTTGACCAGTTCGACGACCATGATCGCCGTCAGCCCCCAGATCTTGTATTCGCCAAAGCGATAGCTGGGCACGTACCAACTGTGGCCCTGGTAATCGATGCGGTGCGTGTGTTCGCGCGGGTCCTTGCGGAAGAACTCCAGCGGCACGCTGAACACCGCGGCGATCTCGGCATCGTTGGCCTGGTACTCGACGTAATCCGGAATCACTCCGACATACGGCGTGACCTTGATGCCATGCAGGGAGATCAGTGGGCTGAGGGGCCCGATCACTTCCACCAGGCCGGGAGGCAGGCCGATTTCTTCCTCGGCTTCGCGCAGGGCAGTGAAGATCAGGTCCGGGTCTTCCGGGTCGCGACGTCCGCCGGGGAACGCCACTTCGCCGCCATGGGTCGAGAGCCCACTGGCGCGCAGGGTCAAGACCAGTTCCGGTTCGTCACTGCGGGTAATCGGCACCAGCACCGCCGCTTCAGGAAAACGTCGGTCGGTCTCCAGGGTACGCGGGGTATGGTTGCTTACTCGATGCAGTAGCTCGTCCAGCATGAGACTTCTCGATTTATTCGCTACCTTGCATCATGCACCAATCATGCAGGCGGCCCAACCCCCGGACCGCGTCGTGTCGCGAAACGACAACTTGCCGACCCCGCCCATGCACGCCAAGATAGGCGCAGCATTCAGGAATCCAAGCATGAAATTCTGCAGCCAGTGCGGTAACCCGGTGACCCAGCGCATACCCGAAGGCGACTCGCGCCTGCGCTTTGTGTGCGACACCTGCCACACCATCCATTACCAGAACCCCAACATCGTCGCCGGTTGCGTGCCGACCTGGGGCAGCAAAGTCTTGTTGTGTCGGCGCGCCATCGAACCGCGGCGCGGTTACTGGACGCTGCCGGCGGGCTTCATGGAAAACGGCGAAACGGTCGAACAGGCCGCCGTGCGCGAAACCGCCGAAGAAGCCTGCGCCCGGGTGCGAAATTTAAGCATCTATACGCTGATCGACGTACCGCACATCAGCCAAGTGCATGTATTCTTCCGCGCCGAGCTGGTGGACGAAGATTTCGCCGCCGGGCCCGAGAGCCTGGAAGTGAAACTGTTCGACGAAGCGGACATTCCCTGGGATGAGCTGGCGTTCCGCACAGTGGGCCGCACCCTGGAATATTTCTATGCGGACCGCCAAGCCGAGGATTACCCGGTGCGATCCGAATCGATTCCGCCACTGGCTCAGCCTGCCAATACATAAAAACCAATATAGCCGCGACACCTCTAGGGATATCGTTTCAATGCGCTGGTTGCTTGTCCTGTTCTGCTTGTCGTTCACCGCTGTGTCCCAGGCTTCTGCGCTGGGCACCTACAACGGCAAGACCATCGAAAAAGTGTTGGTGCTCAAGTCCGCCCATCAATTGCAATTGATCAACGACGGCAAACCGCTCAAGACCTATCGCATCTCCCTGGGCAAGGGCGCCAAGAAAGGCCCCAAGCTGATCGAAGGCGACAAGCGCACCCCCGAGGGTTTCTACTGGATCGACTGGCGCAAGACCAGCGACCGCTTCTACCTGTCGATGCACATTTCCTACCCCAACATCAGCGACGCCGCCCGCTCCCGCCGCGAAGGCGTGGAACCGGGGGGCATGATCATGATCCACGGCACGCCTGATTCGGAAGAGAATCCTGAACAGCTGTTCCATACCTTGGACTGGACTGATGGCTGCATTGCCATGCGCAATGTGGATATGCGCGAGGTTTGGAATTTGGTGCCGGATGGGACGATGATCGAGATTCGTCCGTAATCATTGCCCAACCCAATACAAATCCTGTGGCGAGGGGATTTATCCCCGCTGGGCTGCGCAGCAGACCCAAGGCAGCCAACTCAATTTGCCTGACACACCGGGTTGTCAGGTTTTAGGGCCGCTTCGCGTCCCAGCGGGGATAAATCCCCTCGCCACAGGGACGGTGTCGATCTCACATCTTGCTACAAGTCCCGGAAGCGGAGCGCAACCGCTTCATCAGCTTTGATCTACCCTCAGGACTGATGCGGTGGCGCGACGCCCCGCAGAATTCATAGTGAGACGTGTCACGTCGAAGCATAGGCAGTCATGACGTATGTGATTCGACAGGGCTTCACCGTTCCAGATGGACATCAAAATCATGACAACTCATAACAGTTTTATACGGACGACCGCGGTTGCGGTGGTGGCGTTGGCGGGTGTTTGGCAGTCGGGTAACGACGCGTGGGGGGCTGGGGCACCTGCGGAGGGTAAAGAGGAGCCGTGGTATCAAGCCTGGCTTCAGGTTACAGCGGATTCGAGCGTGGATATTCACAAAACCATGCCGTTGTTGCGCTGGCGTACCGACATGGACACGCTCTACCGGGGAGATACGACGGGTCAGGGCCTGAGCGCGTTCAAGGATGGGCTGTTGCCCAAAGCCGTAGGCATCCCCGAGGATCAATGGATATATAACTGGATCGTCCACGCGAGCGGAAGCACGGGGACGGTGTTCAGTAGCACAACCCGCAGCCCGATCTGGGCGCAACACTACGCCAGCGAGTGGGTGTACCAGTTCAAAGCCCCCCACGGAATCGATCAGGTGCAATCGGGTGGACCTTTTCCCCGCGAGGAAGAAATCAGCTACCCCGGCGGGGTCAAGGCACAATTTATCGAGAAGGCCTGCAATAAAGACGATCTAACCAATTGCACGGCGAACCCCAACTACCGTGAACCCACCGGTCACGAGACGATGCAGGAAGTCGCTGCGATTTCCATCGACTGGAGCCGGGTGGAGCCCTCAGACAAGCTGCCATGGGTAACGACCAAGCAATCCCTCTGGGCGGTCGGCTCCATAATAATCAACCCCATACAGGGAGCAGATGCTCTTGCCCAAGGATTAAAGGCGCGAAACGCTCTGCCACCCGATTTGAGAAGGGCAACCCGGCCGGAATCATCCCAGGTTGATTCGGTCGTTGTGGCATTTCGCTACTATAGCGATGCCAAACTCTGGGCAACCCAGGACGCGGCAAACGGTGGCTGGGTATACGAGGTCAGGCCAGGCAGCGTGGCGGTGGATTTGTCAGTACCTGCCACTGGCGCTCGTGAAGGCACCTTCGCCTACATCGGCGGAATCAAAGGAGGCCTATTGATGAATGCACGCCGTTTCGAAAAAGGCGTGAGCCAACCGGTCGAGTGCATCGGCATCGAAAAAGAAGCGTGCCGGCTCGAGAACCTTCACCAATAGTTCTCAAGGAATGAATCCCCTCGCCACAAAACACCATTCCCCGTGGCGAGGGAGCTTGCTCCCGCTGGGCTGCGCAGCAGCCCCAAGGCAGGCCACTCAATTTACCTGACACATCGGGGTGTCAGGGTTTGGGGCCGCTTCGCACCCCAGCGGGAGCAAGCTCCCTCGCCACAGGGGTTTGGTGTTGATTGGTATATTTGTGAACGACTCAAATCCACTGTGGGAGCGAGCTTGCTCGCGATGAGGCCGGCCCTTATTGCATCAAGTCCGAAGCTCTACCCGATCCAAGGCCTTGTTCGCCAACAAAGCCCCCAACTCAATCATCTGCACCACCCCCAACGCCACATGCCGCCGCGAGCCTTCCAGGTCGAAGGCAAGGTCGCTGAGCATTGCGTTGGCTGACGCCAGGGTTTCGCTGAGGTTGGCTAACAGGGCTTCGGTATCGACACTGTCCACTACGGTGAACAATTGCGCCGGTGGTTTGGCTTCTGATGCGCTGTCCTCAGGCTTGAGGTAATGGTCCATCGCGCGGTCGGCGGCTTCTTTCAGTCTCTCGGGAGCGTAATCGCCGTAGGGGAAGGTGGAGGCGGGTTTGGGAATGTCAGAATTTTTCAATGGAAGCTCCTTTATCTAATGGAGCCCAGGACAAAACGTCCGGGCCTGTTGCCCTGTGATTTTTCGGACGGTCAAACCCGGTCGCTGAATTGGCAGCGACACCCAAAGGCTAGAGCCCCCACTTCCGAGGGACAACCCTAAAAACATGTCGGAAACTTCGGTGCGTCTGACAGACCAGCCGCCGTATGAGGATCATTCACACAACAAAAACCCGGCCTAAGCCGGGTTTCGATCACAACATTTGGATTCAAACAAATGCTGCGCGCTGCTCAGCCTCATAATGCCGAGTCTGAAAAGGCATGAGGACCTGTACCTTCAAACCGAGACCTTCACTCACCCCCCACGAGAGGGCGAGTTCATCACGACGACTGCGAAGCGTAACAGCGGCTTGTGAAGTCACTTCGTGCTTAGGTGCCGAACGCCAGAATAGCTCAAGCGCCTTGAAGACTTCCGACACCCGGCTATCGGTTACACATGAAAAACGGGTGAATCGCTCGAGCAAATACCCTGCGCGACGAACCTCGACCTCATCAGTGTGCCGACTTAGAAAAGTCTGAGCGACACTCATCAGGTCCGAATTTGAATACCAGACAGCCTTGGCGGCACTCACAAGCGCGGCGTCATCTGCCTGCTTTAATGGGCTTTTGACTAACGTCTCTAGAGCAAATAGGAGACTTGGTCTGTTAGCAGGCATCTCCATTTGTATTCCCAAGAATTTTAAAAACTGAGCGAAGGGCTGCCAAGCAGGCTGAGAGTGCGGAACGCTATCTTCCGGCCATGCCGAGGCATGCCCTTGCAGCTGCCATAAGGACAAAAAATCAAAAGACTAGAACCAGCACCTCCTAAGGACAACCCTAAAAACATGTCGGAAACTTCGGTGCGTCTGACAGACCGCAGTTTCTGTGGCGAGGGGATTTATCCCCGCTGGGCTGCGCAGCAGACCCAAGGCAGTTAACTCAATTTGCCTGACACACCGGGTTGTCAGGTTTTGGGCCGCTTCGCGCCCCAGCGGGGATAAATCCCCTCGCCACAAGACACCATTCCCGCTGGGCTGCGCAGCAGACCCAAAGCAGTTAACTCAATTTGCCTGACGAACCGGGTTGTCAGGTTTTGGGGGCGCTTCGCGCCCCAGCGGGAGCAAGCTCCCTCGCCACAACGGCCCGTTAGCCCCAGTCTCGGGTGACCGCCCGTCAGCATCGAAAAATAAAATAAAAAAATCTCACCCTCAGAAATTGCCTACAGATGAATACCAGTTCACACCGTAGGCGTTGTCGCAGGCGGCGATCTTTGCTGTTGACCCCCACTCGCTAATACCACTTCAATCCCACCCCACCAAAACCCTCCAACAACCCCACTAAACTCAGGTCAAGCGGCGTTGACATGGTATTCAAGTGGTATTAGCTTCCCCCCTCACTTACCGGGCGACAAACAACTCAATAACCGCATCGGATACCCACATGAACGACATCCTGGCCCTGCGCCCCGACGACACCCAGCCCACGCCGCTGTACCTGCAATTGGCGCGTAACCTGGAGACGGCGATTCATGCCGGCCAGTGGAAAGCCGAGCAGGCGATGCCGTCCGAGCGCAGTTTGAGCGAGCAACTGGGCATTTCCCGGGTCACCGCGCGCAAGGCGTTGGAGGTGCTGTTCGAACAAGGGCTGATCCGCCGTAACCAGGGTTCCGGCACGTTCATCACCCCGCGTCTGGAACAGCCGCTGTCACGCCTCAGCGGCTTCAGCGAGATGCTGCGGCTCAAGGGGTTTGTGCCCGGGTCCCAATGGCTGGAACGGGACATCACCCCGCCGACCCACGAAGAATTGATCCGCCTGGGCCTGTCGCCCACCGACAAAGTCGCGCGGCTCAAGCGCTTGCGCAAGGCCGACGACACGGTCATGGCCATCGAGATGAGCACCCTGCCCGCCTCGATCATTCCCAAGCCACAGGCAGTGGGCGATTCGCTCTACGCGTTTCTCGACAGTATCGGCAAGCCGGTGGTGCGCGCCCTGCAACACATCCAGGCCATCAACGCCTCGGACGAATTCGCCGCCCTGGTGGGCATCGCCCCCGGTACCGCGATGTTGCTGATGACCCGGGTTGGCTACCTGGAAGACAACACCCCATCGAAGTCACCGACACCTACTGCCGCAACGACTACTACGACTTTGTCGCAGAGCTGCGGCGCTAGACGACTAGAGAGTCCCCATGTCCGAAGACAATATCCTCACCGCCAATGGCTGGGTTCGCGGCCGCCTGATCCATGCGCACGGCAAGGTCGTGTCCATCGAAGGCCAGCCCTGCGATCCGGCCAGCAATAACCTGCCCTACCTGCTGCCCGGTTTCATCGACCTGCACGTCCACGGCGGTGGCGGCAAGGACATCATGCAAGGCGCCTCGGCGTTCGAAACCATCGCCCGCACCCACGTGCGTTTCGGCACCACCGCGCTGCTGGCCACCACCATGACCGCGCCCAGCGAAGAAATCACCAGCGTGCTGCAGGCCCTCGGCGAGTTCTGTGAACAACGCCCGAACGGCAGCGCCCGGGTCCTGGGCGTGCATTTGGAAGGGCCTTACATCAACCCCGGCAAACTCGGTGCGCAACCGAATTTCGCCCACACCGCGCTGATGGCCGAGGTGGAGAGCTACCTGGCCCTGGCGCCGATCCGGGTGATTACCATCGCCCCGGAAATCGCCGGTCACGATGCCCTGATCCGCGCCCTCAGCGCCCGCGGCGTGCGCATGCAGATCGGCCATACCCTGGGCAGCTACGAAGAAGGCGTCGCGGCGTTGGCCGCCGGGGCCAGCAGTTTCACTCATTTGTATAACGCCATGAGCCCGTTGCATCACCGCGAGCCAGGCATCGTCGGCGCGGCCCTGGCCCACGCTCAATATGCCGAGCTGATCCCGGACTTGCTCCACGTGCATCCCGGCGCCATGCGCGTGGCCTTGCGCTCGATTCCGTGCCTGTACTGCGTCACCGACTCCACCGCTGCCGCCGGCATGCCCGATGGCGAATACAAGCTGGGCAGCCACACCGTGACCAAGTGCCTGGGCGGCGTGCGCCTGGCCGATGGCACCCTGGCCGGCAGCACCCTGACCATGGACCAGGCCCTGCGCAACCTGGTGAAAATCGGCCTGCCCCTCGCTGAAGCCTCCCAGCGCCTGTCGCAATTCCCCGCCGATTACCTCGGCCTGCCCGAGCGCGGCCGCTTGCAACCCGGCGCCTGGGCCGACTGCGTGCGCCTTGACCGTTCCCTGACCCTGACCGACGTGATGGTCGAAGGAGAAGCCATTGACTTCCAAAATGCTTGAAGAGGCCCTGGCCTCGTGGGAAGCCGTCGAGCGCCAGTTGCAGCAACTGGACCCGGCCCTCGAGGAAATCGCCGGACGCCTGCGCCGTCAGCCACCGCAAGTGGCGATGACCGTCGCCCGTGGCAGTTCCGACCACGCCGCCAGCTATTTCGCCTACCTGACCATGCAGCAATTGGGCATCCCGGTGGCCTCGTTGCCGATGTCGGTGGTGACCATGCAACAGGCGCCGCTGAAGGTCAGCGGCCAGGTGGCATTCGCGTTTTCCCAATCGGGCCAGAGCCCGGACCTGGTGAACAGCCTGCGCCTGTTGCGCAAGCGCGGCGCCTTGAGCGTGGCCCTGGTCAACGCCAGCGATTCGCCCCTGGAAGCGGCGTGTGAATTCAGCGTGCCGCTGTGTGCGGGCGTCGAAAGCAGTGTCGCCGCGACCAAGAGTTTCATTGCCACCCTCAGCGCCAGTGCGCGGCTGGTGGCGCACTGGAAGGACGACGCCGAGTTGCTCGAAGCCGGCAGCGCCCTGCCCGAAGGTTTGCAAGAGGCCGCCCGCCAGGATTGGCGCGGCGCCGTCGAAGCCCTGCGCGACTGCCAGCGACTGATGGTGATCGGCCGTGGCGCCGGGTTCGCCATCGCCCAGGAAGCGGCGCTCAAGTTCAAGGAAACCTCGGCGATCCAGGCCGAAGCCTTCAGCAGCGCCGAGGTTCGTCATGGGCCGATGGCGCTGATCAATGAAAACTACCCGCTGCTGGTGTTCGCCCCTCGCGGTGCCGAGCAGGCGGGCGTGTTGAGCCTGGCCGCCGACATGCGCCAGCGCGGCGCCCGGGTGTTGCTGGCGGCGCCGGATGACATCGCCGAACGCGACCTGACACTGACCCGCGCCGAACACCCGTCCCTGGACCCAATCCTGGCGATCCAGAGCTTTTATGGGATGGCCGCGAGTCTGGCCGTGGCCCGAGGCCTGGACCCGGACCAGCCACGGCATCTGAGCAAGGTCACCCGTACGCACTGAACCGACGGTTTTCTTTTCTAGAGAGTCTGATGAGAGCGCCCCATGCACAACAACAATAAAGAGCTGACCCTCAGCGCCCCGCTCAGCGGCCCGGTGCTCACCCTCGCCAATGTCCCGGACGCGGTGTTCGCCAGCGGCGCCATGGGCGACGGAATCGCCATCGACCCGCTGAACGATACCCTCTACGCGCCTTGCGACGGTGAAGTGATTCACGTCGCCCGCACTGGCCACGCCGTGACCCTACGGGCCGACAACGGCGCCGAACTGCTGCTGCACCTGGGCCTGGACACGGTCGAGCTGCAGGGCGACGGGTTTTCCATGCTGGTCAAGGAAGGCGCGCGGGTCAGCAATGGCCAGCCGCTGCTGCGTTACGACGTGGATAAAGTGGCACTGCGCTGCAAGAGCCTGGTCAGCCTGTTGGTCATCACCAATGGCGAACTCTTCCAGGCGCGGCCCATCACCCTCAAGGGGGTGAAGGTCGGCGAACCGCTGCTGCATATCCTCGCCAAGGCCCCTGGCGAAACTCGACACGATGACCAGGCCATCGGCAGCGAAGTGTTCGGCCAGGTCCGTATCGCCCATCGCGGCGGTCTGCATGCCCGGCCGGCGGCGCTGATTCGCCAGACCGCCCAGGGATTCAAGAGCCGCTCGCAGCTGCATTTCCAAGGCAAATCGGCGTCCTGCGACAGCGTGATGGGGATGATGGGCCTGGCCATTACCGAACAAGCGCAAGTGCACGTCAGTTGCCAGGGCAGCGATGCCGAGGCGGCACTGCAAGCCTTGCTGGCGATTTTATCCACAGCCCTGGCGGAAGAAGCCCATGCCCTGGCGCCGACGCTCAAGCCGCAACACCGTAGCGCCGAAGACGGTGTGCTGCACGGCGTGTGTGCCGCCCCCGGCCTGGTGACCGGGCCGCTGGTTCGGTTGAATGGCATTCAACTACCCCAGGACGCTGGCGGCCATGACGTCGAAGAACAGCGACAACGCCTGGACAATGCCTTGGCCCAAGTCAGTGGCGAAATCCGCCTCACCCTGGAAAACGCCAAGGCCCGACGCCACCGCGACGAAGAAGCAATCTTCAGCGCTCATCTGGCACTGCTGGAAGACCCGGTGTTGCTGGATGCCGCCCACCTCTTTATCGAACAAGGCAGTGCCGCGACCCACGCCTGGAGCCGCTCCATCGACGCTCAATGCCAGGTGCTGCAACAGCTGGGCAGCACGCTGCTGGCCGAGCGCGCCAACGATTTGCGCGACCTGCGCCAACGGGTCCTGCGGGTGTTACTGGGTGAGGCCTGGCAATTCGACGTCGCGGCAGGCGCCATCGTCGCCGCCCAGGAACTGACCCCGTCGGACCTGCTGCAACTCAGCGCCCAAGGCGTGGCCGGCGTGTGCATGGTCGAGGGCGGCGCAACCTCCCATGTCGCCATCCTCGCCCGAGGCAAAGGCTTGCCGTGCCTGGTGGCGCTGGGTGACGCGCTGCTTGTCCAGGCGCCGGGACAAGTGGTGGTGCTGGACGCCGACGACGGCCGCCTCGAACTCGCGCCAACGGCCGAGCGCCTGGCCCAGGTGCATCAGGAACAGGCCCGGCAAACCACCCGCCGCGCCCAACAACAAGCCCTCGCCCACACCCCGGCGCACACCCTTGACGGCGTCACCGTGGAAGTGGCGGCCAACGTTGCCTCCAGCGGTGATGCAACCCAAGCCTTGGCGAACGGTGCCGACGGCGTTGGCTTGCTGCGCACTGAATTTCTGTTCGTCGACCGTCACACCGCACCCGACGAAGAGGAACAACGCCAGGCCTATCAAGCCGTGCTTGAGGCCATGGGCGACAAACCGGTGATCATCCGCACCATGGACGTGGGCGGCGACAAACAATTGGATTACCTGCCGCTGCCGACCGAAGCCAACCCGGTCCTGGGCCTGCGCGGCATTCGCCTGGCCCTGGTGCGGCCGGAGCTGCTGGATCAGCAATTGCGGGCCTTGCTGCAAACCCGTCCGCTGCAGCGTTGCCGGATCCTCTTGCCCATGGTCACCGAGGTCGATGAGCTGCTGCACATCCGCCACCGCCTCGATGCCCTCGGCGCCGAACTGGGTTTGAGCGAACGCCCGCAACTGGGGGTGATGATCGAAGTACCGGCCGCCGCGTTGCTGGCCGAACAGCTGGCCGAGCACGCGGACTTCCTGTCCATCGGCACCAACGACCTGTCGCAATACACCCTGGCCATGGACCGCGACCACGCCGGCCTCGCCGCCCGGGTCGATGCCCTGCATCCGGCGCTGCTGCGGTTGATTGCCCAGACCTGCATCGGCGCAGCGAAACATGGCCGCTGGGTTGGCGTGTGCGGCGCCCTGGCCTCCGATCCGCTGGCGACACCGGTACTGATCGGGCTGGGGGTCCGCGAACTGTCGGTCAGCCCACCGCAGATCGGCGCGATCAAGGACCGCGTGCGGCACCTCGATGCCGCCCAGTGCGCCCGCCTCAGCGGCGAGCTGCTGAACCTGGGCAGTGCCGCCGCCGTGCGCCAGGCCTGTCATCAACACTGGCCCCTGGGCTGAGCCACGTCGAAGAACAATAAAGGGAGAGACGCCATGTACCAGCATTTCATCGAAGGACTGCAACGCCTCGGCCGGGCACTGATGCTGCCCATCGCGATCCTGCCCATCGCCGGCCTGTTGCTGCGCCTGGGCGACACCGACCTGTTGAACATCGCCATCATCCACGATGCCGGCCAGGCGATTTTTGCCAACCTGCCGCTGATCTTCTCCATCGGCATCGCCGTGGGCTTCGCCCGGGACAACAACGGTACGGCGGGGTTGGCCGGGGCCATCGGTTATCTGGTGATGATCGCCACCTTGAAGGTACTCGATGCCAGCATCAACATGGGCATGCTCGCCGGGATCATCAGTGGCCTCATGGCCGGCGCGCTGTACAACCGTTTCAAAGACATCAAGCTGCCGGAATACCTGGCGTTCTTCGGTGGGCGGCGCTTCGTGCCGATTGTCACCGGCTTCAGCGCCGTGGGCCTGGGGGTGGTGTTCGGCCTGATCTGGCCGCCGATCCAGCAGGGCATCAACAGTTTTGGTGCCTTGCTGATGGAAAGCGGCAGTTTCGGTGCCTTCGTGTTCGGCGTGTTCAACCGGCTGCTGATCGTCACCGGCCTGCACCACATCCTCAATAACATGGCCTGGTTCATCTTCGGCAGCTTCACCGATCCGCAAACCGGCGCGGTGGTCACCGGCGACCTGACCCGCTACTTTGCCGGCGATCCGAATGGCGGCCAGTTCATGACCGGCATGTTCCCGGTGATGCTCTTCGGCCTACCCGCTGCGTGCCTGGCGATGTACCGCAATGCCCTGCCCCAGCGGCGCAAAGTCATGGGCGGGATCCTGCTGTCCATGGCGCTGACTTCGTTTCTCACGGGGGTCACCGAACCGATTGAGTTCGCCTTCATGTTCCTCGCGCCGCTGCTGTTCCTGTTGCATGCCTTGCTCACCGGGCTGTCGATGGCGATCACCGATTGGCTGAACATCCGCCTGGGCTTTACCTTCTCCGGCGGCTTCATCGACATGGTGCTCGGCTGGGGCAAGTCGAATAACGGCTGGCTGGTGGTGCCGGTGGGACTGGTCTATGCCGTGATCTATTACACGGTGTTCGACTTCTGCATCCGCCGCTTCGACCTGAAAACCCCAGGGCGGGAAGAAGTGCCCGCCGGTGATAAACCGGTCATTGCCCAGAACCAACGGGCCGGGGCCTACATCGAAGCACTCGGCGGCGCCGGCAACCTGATCACCGTCGGCGCCTGCACCACACGGCTGCGGTTGGACATGGTGGACCGCAACAAAGCCTCCGATGCGCAGCTCAAGGCCCTGGGCGCCATGGCCGTGGTACGGCCCGGTAATGGCGGGAGTCTGCAGGTGGTGGTGGGGCCGATGGCCGACAGCATCGCCGATGAAATTCGCCAGGCACTGCCCTCCTCCGACCGCCCTACCCCTGCGCCGGTGGCCACGGCGGTTGAACCGGTCACAGCGACCAGCGTGTCCGGGGCCGAAGCGCAACAGTGGCTGGATGCGCTGGGTGGCGGCGGCAATGTGTTGCAGCTCGATTGCGTGGCGATGAGCCGGTTGCGGGTGCGCCTGGCCGATGGCCAAGGGTTGTCGGAAAGCAGGCTCAGGGCGCTGGGATGCCAGGGGGTCAGCCCGTTGGAAGGGGGTGTCTGGCACCTGTTGCTGGGGGAGAAAGCGCCGGGGTTGTGGCAGGTGTTGGAAGGGATGGTGCTGAATCGCAAGACAGGGATGAAAGCTTAGATTTTCATTGTCTGATCTGGCCTCTTCGCGAGCAAGCCCGCTCCCACAGTGGATTTGTGCAGTTCACGAAACCTGTGATCCACACCACTCTCAGGAAGAACACAATCCCCTGTGGCGAGGGAGCTTGCTCCCGCTGGGGTGCGAAGCAGCCCCAAATAACTCCCTCGCAACTCGGTGTGCCTGGCAGATCCAGGGGGCTGCTGCGCAGCCCAGCGGGAGCAAGCTCCCTCGCCACAGGGTTCCGTGTACACCGGTGAATCGGCTTCAAAAAGCGCCCAATAAAAAACCCGCTGATTCAATCAGCGGGTTTTTCATTTCAACGGCCAGAGGATCAAAAATCCTCCAACCGCCACACTTCATACGCCGGCGTTTCGTAGGGATGGCTCTGTTTCAGCGCCTCCACCACTCCGCGAATCAGCTCATCGGCAACGACAAGCTCCACTTTCCATTCCTCGACCTGTTCGACCTGCCCCGCCTCGCCAATGAACGGCTGGCTGCCGTCCAACGGGCGAAACTGGCCCTGGCCCAACACCTGCCAGGCGCAGTGTTCGTAGTCGCCGATTCGCCCACCACCGGCAGCGAATACGGCGCTCTTGACCACGTCCACATGGCTGGCCGGGACGAAGAAGCAGAGCTTGTACACGGCCTTAGTTCACCCAGACGCGCGCGTTGCGGAACATGCGCATCCATGGCGCGTCTTCGTTCCAGTCGTCCGAACGCCACGAGTTCTGCACCGCGCGGAACACCCGCTCCGGGTGCGGCATCATGATCGTGACGCGGCCGTCGCGGCTGGTCAGGCCGGTGATCCCGCGCGGCGAGCCGTTCGGGTTGGCCGGGTAGGTTTCGGTGACTTTGCCATGGTTGTCGACAAACCGCAGCGACACACAACCGGACAGGTCGGCTTCGAGCAGCGCTTCTTCGCTTTCGAACTCCGCATGACCTTCGCCGTGGGCGATGGCGATCGGCATGCGCGAACCGGCCATGCCCTGCAGGAAGATCGAGTTCGATTCCTGCACCTGGACCATCGCCACGCGCGCTTCGAACTGCTCGGAACGGTTACGCACGAAGTGCGGCCAGAACTCGCTGCCCGGGATCAGCTCGTGCAGGTTGGACATCATCTGGCAACCGTTGCACACGCCGAGGGTGAAGCTGTCGGTACGCTCGAAGAAGCCCTGGAACGCGTCGCGGGCGCGGCTGTTGAACAACGCCGACTTGGCCCAGCCTTCACCGGCACCCAGCACGTCGCCGTAGGAGAAACCGCCACACGCCACCATGCCCTTGAAGTCGTTCAGGTCGACACGGCCGGCCAGGATGTCGCTCATGTGCACGTCGATCGCGCTGAAACCGGCACGGTCGAACGCCGCCGCCATTTCCACCTGACCGTTGACGCCCTGCTCGCGCAGTACCGCCACTTGTGGGCGAATGCCTTTCTTGATGTAGGGCGCGGCCACGTCGTGGTTGACGTCGTAGCTCAGCTTGGCGCTCAGGCCCGGGTTGTCTTCTTCCAGCAGCGCGTCGAACTCCTGCTCGGCGCACTCGACGTTGTCCCGCAGGCGCTGGATCTGGTAGCTGGTTTCAGCCCACTGGCGCTGCAACAGGCGGCGCTGGCCTTCGAAGACGGTGTCGCCGTTGAAGGTGATATTGATGTGGGCGTTGTTGATCGGCTGGCCGATCACCGAGACGCAATCGGCCAGGCCCGCCGCGCTGAACTGGGCGAGGATGTCCGGGGTGGCGTCCTGGCGAACCTGGATCACCGCGCCCAGTTCTTCGTTGAACAGGATGGCCGGGATTTCGGCCGTGGATTCGGCAACGCTGTCGAGGGTCAGGCTCAGGCCGCAGTGACCGGCGAAGGCCATTTCCACCACGGTGGTCAGCAGGCCGCCATCGGAACGGTCGTGGTAAGCCAGCAGGTGACCGTCGGCGTTGAGGCCCTGGATGACGGCGAAGAACGCTTTCAGGTCTTCGGCATCATCGACATCCGGCGCTTGCGAGCCGAGCTTGCCGTGCACCTGGGCCAGGATCGAGGCGCCCATGCGGTTCTGGCCACGACCCAGGTCGATCAGGATCAGGTCGGTGGTGCCCTTGTCCATGCGCAGTTGCGGGGTCAGGGTCTGGCGGATGTCGGTGACTGGAGCAAAACCGGTCACGATCAGCGACAGCGGCGAGGTCACGCTCTTGTCCACGCCTTCGTCGTTCCAGCGCGTGGCCATGGACATGGAGTCCTTGCCCACCGGAATGGTGATGCCCAGCTCCGGGCAGAGCTCCATGCCGACGGCCTTGACGGTGTCGTACAAGCGGGCGTCTTCACCCGGGTGACCGGCGGCAGACATCCAGTTGGCCGACAGCTTGATGTCGGAAATCTTGCCAATGCGCGAAGCCGCGATGTTGGTCAGGGTCTCGCCGATCGCCATGCGGCCCGACGCCGGGGCGTCCAGCAGCGCCAGCGGCGTGCGCTCGCCCATGGCCATGGCTTCGCCGGTGTAGACGTCGAAGCTGGTGGCGGTCACGGCCACGTCAGCCACCGGCACCTGCCATGGGCCGACCATCTGGTCACGGGCCACAAGGCCGGTGATGGTGCGGTCGCCGATGGTGATCAGGAAGCTTTTGCTGGCCACGGCCGGGTGATGCAGGACGCGCTCGATGGAGTCGGCGATGTCGAGGGTGGACGGATCGAAATCATCGCCCAGCTCGGCTTCACGAACCGCCGAACGGTGCATGCGCGGGGCCTTGCCCAGCAGCACTTCCAACGGCATATCCACTGGGCTGTTGCCGAAGTGGCTGTCGGTGACGGTCAGTTGCGGCTCGGCGGTGGCTTCGCCGACCACGGCGAACGGGCAGCGCTCGCGTTCGCAAATAGCCTGGAAACGCTCGAAGTCGGCCGGGCCGACCGCCAGGACGTAACGCTCCTGGGATTCGTTGCTCCAGATTTCGTGCGGGGCCATGCCCGGCTCATCGTTTGGAATGTTGCGCAGTTCGAAGCGGCCACCGCGGCCACCGTCGTTGACCAGTTCCGGGAAGGCGTTGGACAGGCCACCCGCGCCGACGTCGTGGATAAAGCTGATGGGGTTGTGTTCACCCAGCTGCCAGCAACGGTCGATGACTTCCTGGCAACGGCGTTCCATTTCCGGGTTTTCCCGCTGGACCGAAGCGAAGTCCAGGTCCGCCGAGCTGGTGCCGGTGGCCATGGAGGAGGCAGCGCCACCGCCCAGGCCGATCAGCATGGCCGGGCCACCGAGGACGATCAGCTTGGAGCCGACCAGGATCTCGCCTTTCTGCACGTGGTCGGCGCGGATGTTGCCCATGCCGCCGGCGAGCATGATCGGCTTGTGGTAGCCGCGAACTTCCTCACCGCGAGGGGTGGTGATGGACTGTTCGAAGGTACGGAAGTAACCGGTCAGGGCCGGACGGCCGAATTCGTTGTTGAACGCCGCGCCACCCAGGGGACCTTCGATCATGATGTCGAGGGCGTTGACGATGCGCTCAGGCTTGCCGTACGGCTTTTCCCACGGCTGTTCGAAGCCCGGGATCTGCAGGTTCGACACGGTGAAGCCGGTCAGGCCGGCCTTGGGCTTGGCGCCGCGCCCGGTGGCGCCTTCGTCGCGGATCTCGCCACCGGAACCGGTAGACGCGCCCGGGAACGGGGCGATGGCGGTCGGGTGGTTGTGGGTCTCGACCTTCATGAGGATGTGCACCGGCTCCTGGACCGCACCGTACTGGCGGGTCTCAGGGTTCGGGTAGAAACGACCGGCAACGTTGCCGACGATTACCGCGGCGTTGTCCTTGTAGGCCGAGAGCACACCTTCGTTGTGCATCTGGTAGGTGTTCTTGATCATGCCGAACAGGCTTTTTTCCTGGCTCTGGCCATCAATGTCCCAACTGGCGTTGAAGATCTTGTGGCGGCAGTGCTCGGAGTTGGCCTGGGCGAACATCATCAATTCGATGTCGTGCGGGTTGCGCTTCAAGCCCTGGAAGGCGGCGACCAGGTAATCGATCTCGTCTTCGGCCAGGGCCAGGCCCAGTTCGGCGTTGGCTTTTTCCAGCGCGGCACGGCCACCGCCCAGCACGTCGATGGCGGTCAGTGGCTTGGGTTCGGCATGGCTGAACAGGCCGGCAGCCTGCTCCAGGTTGCCCAGCACGACCTGGGTCATGCGGTCGTGCAGGCCGTCGGCGATCAGTTGGGCCTCGGCCTCGCTGAACTCACCGGCGACATAAAAGGCAATGCCGCGCTCCAGACGCTGGATTTTCGCCAGGCCGCAGTTGCGGGCGATGTCGCTGGCCTTGCTCGACCACGGCGAAATGGTGCCGAAACGCGGCAGCACCAGGAACAGACGACCGGTCGGCTCCTGGACGGGAACACTGGGACCGTACTTCAGAAGGCGCGCGAGCACCTGCTGTTCGTCGCCGGTCAAACCGCCGGTGACTTCGGCGAAGTGAGCGAATTCAGCATACAAGCCACTGACAGCCGGGACCTTCTGGCTCAGTTGCTCAAGGAGTTTGCTGTGGCGAAAGGCAGAAAGGGCAGGAGCGCCGCGCAGGATCAACATCTTCGGGACAGCCTCGGGAAGGGGGTGTGCTTTGAGGCCGTGCATTCTAGCCTAAACCGCTGGCGACGGCACCCGAAACGGCACGCGCGATGCGGGCCGAATGTCGGTCTTTGCGCCAACGGCCCTGTCGGGAGCTCATTCCGGGGATCGCGGCGAGATATTTTTCATCGGTACAAAACCCGCCGCACGCCGGCCCGCCTGTGTCGCGGACATGTTTTGCAACGGCTAGCAGACTGGCCTTTTGCTGTCGAGATATGGCGGCAGGGGCCGTTTGCGTATACTGCGCAGATGTTTTCCCCAACGGCTTTGCGTCCGCGGTATGCCAAATGGCTGATCGCAACCGGACTCTTCCTGGTGCTCAGTGGTTGTGTTGAGAAACCCAACACACTGGAGCGCGTAAAGGAGGATGGCGTGCTGCGGGTGATCACCCGAAACAGCCCCGCCACCTACTTTGAGGATCGCAACGGTGAAACCGGCTTCGAATACGAGCTGGTGAAGCGCTTCGCCGACGATTTGGGGGTGGAGCTGAAAATCGAGACCGCCGACAACCTCGACGACCTGTTCAGCCAGATCGGCAAGCCCAACGGCCCGGTGTTGGCGGCTGCCGGCCTGGTCAGCAGCGAGCAGCGCAAGAAACAGGTGCGGTTTTCCCACGCCTACCTGGAAGTTACCCCGCAAATCATCTACCGCAACGGTCAGTCCCGCCCCACCGACGCAGCCGCGCTGGCCGGCAAGAAGATCATGGTGCTCAAGGGCAGCACCCACGCCGAACAACTGGCGCAACTGAAACAGCAATATCCAGGCATTGAATACGAAGAATCCGACGCGGTTGAAGTGGTCGATCTGCTGCGCATGGTCGACGAGGGCCAGATCGACCTGACCCTGGTCGACTCCAACGAAGTGGCGATGAACCAGGTGTACTTCCCCAACGTGCGCGTGGCCTTCGACCTGGGCGACGCCCGCAGCCAGAGCTGGGCCGTGGGCCCCGGCGAAGACAACAGCCTGCTCAACGAAATCAACAGCTACCTCGACAAGGTGCAGAAGAACGGCACCCTGCAACGCCTCAAGGACCGTTATTACGGACACGTCGATGTCCTCGGCTACATGGGCGCCACCACCTTCGCCCAGCATTTGCAGCAACGGCTGCCCAAATACGAACAACACTTCAAGGCCTACGCCAAGAAAGAGAAAGTCGACTGGCGCCTGCTGGCCGCGATCGGCTATCAGGAATCGCTGTGGCAACCGGCGGTGACCTCCAAGACCGGCGTGCGCGGCCTGATGATGCTGACCCAGAACACCGCCCAGGCCATGGGCGTATCCAACCGCCTGGATCCGAAGCAGAGCATCATGGGTGGCGCCAAGTACCTGGCCTACATGAAGGACCAACTGGACGAGAGCATCGAGGAGCCGGACCGCACCTGGTTCGCCCTCGCCGCCTATAACGTGGGCAGCGGCCACCTGGACGACGCCCGCAAACTGGCGGCCAAGGAAGGGTTGAACCCGAACAAGTGGCTGGACGTGAAGAAGATCCTGCCGCGCCTGTCCCAGAAACAGTGGTACAGCAAGACCCGCTACGGCTACGCCCGGGGCGGCGAGCCGGTGCATTTCGTGGCGAACATCCGTCGCTACTACGACATCCTGACCTGGGTCACGCAGCCGCAGCTCGAAGGCAACCAGGTGGCCGAGGGCAACCTGCACGTGCCGGGTGTCGACAAGAGCAAGCCGAACCAGGAAACACCGCCGCTCTGATGGCTGTACACCATCCGATGCTGTGATGAACCTGTGGCGAGGGAGCTTGCTCCCGCTGGGGCGCGAAGCGGCCCTAATAACTCCCTGACAACCCGGTGGGTCTGACTGATCCAGGGGACTGCTGCGCAGCCCAGCGGGAGCAAGCTCCCTCGCCACAATGGTTCAGGCAAGCCTTAGGTGAGCAGCCACATTGGGTCCTGTGGCTGCGGTCAGGACTTCGCGGCAGCCAGGATCAGCGCCTTCATCTCCGCCACCGCCGACTTGAACCCGACGAACAGCGCATGGGCCACCAGTGCATGGCCGATGTTCAGTTCGTTGATGCCCTTGATGGCCGCGACGGCTTCGACGTTGTGGTAGTGCAGGCCATGGCCGGCATTGACGATCAGGCCCTGGGCCAGGCCGAAGGCGACGCCGTCGGCCACTCGTTGCAACTCATCAGCGACGTCCGTGGGCGTTTCGGCATCGGCATAGCGACCGGTGTGCAGTTCGATGGCCGGCGCGCCGACACGCTTGGCGGCGGCGATCTGCCGCTCGTCGGCGTCGATGAACAGCGACACTTCAGCACCGGTTTTTGATAGCCGCTCCACCGCCAAGCTGATCCGTTCTTCCTGCCCGGCCACGTCCAGGCCGCCTTCGGTAGTCAATTCCTGGCGCGTCTCGGGCACCAGGCAAATATGCGCCGGGCGAATGTGCTCGGCGAACGCCATCATTTCTTCGGTCACGCCCATTTCGAAGTTCATGCGGGTTTGCAGCACGTCCTTGAGCAGCAGCACGTCGCGCTCCTGGATGTGGCGACGGTCTTCACGCAAATGCACGGTGATGCCGTCGGCGCCCGCCTCTTCGGCGTCCAGTGCGGCCTTGACCGGATCCGGGTAGCGCGTTCCGCGGGCCTGGCGCAGGGTGGCAACATGGTCGATGTTCACGCCGAGAAGAATGCGATTGCTGGTGCTCACGAAAAGGCTCCTGAATGGACAAATAGTCGGCCCACAGCATACGGGTTGATCAGGGCTTGCGAAACAGCTCGCGGCTGACCAGCGGTCGACCACCCAGATGAACCGCCAGGGCCTGGCGCATCAGGCGCTTGGCTGCCGACAGCGCGCCCGGCGCACTCCAGTCGGCCTCGGCCATGGCCAGCAGCTCGGCGCCGTTGAACAGCCCGGGTTGCAGCAGGTAGACCTGCTCCAGGCCGGCATCCACCTGCAAGCGGTACAGACCGTCGGCGGCGATGGGTTCACCGTGCAGGTCGGTGTTCAGGGCAAAACCATAGCCGAGGTCGTCCAGCAGCCGCCATTCGAACGAACGCAGCAGCGGCTCCAGCGGACGACCTTCGGCCAGGGCCGACAGCGTGGCGGCGTAGTGATCGAAGACGGAGGGATGGGGATCTTCGGCGGGCAGCAGGCGGATCAGCAATTCATTGAGGTACAAGCCGCTGAACAACGCCTCGCCGTTGAGCCATGCCGCCACGCCATTGCTTTCCATGCGCCCGACATTCTTCAACTCGCCCCGCCCGCGGAACTCGATTTCCAGCGGCACGAACGGCCGCGCCAGCGTCCCCGCCTTGCCCCGAGCCCCGCGCAACACCGCCCGCAAACGCCCTTGCGGCGTGAGGAAGTCCACCAGGGCGCTGCTTTCGCGATAGGCGCGGCTGTGGAGGACGTAGGCGGGTTGGGCGATGGGTTGGGTTGGGGACATCAGGGGCCTGAATATCAGAAGATATCGACTATAGAAGAGAGCCTTGTGGCGAGGGAGCTTGCTCCCGCTGGGCTGCGAAGCAGCCCCAGGTTCAGCGACTTCGTTCAGTCAGACACACCGCATTGCCTGATTTTACGACTGCTTCGCAGCCGAGCGGGAGCAAGCTCCCTCGCCACAAAAGCCCGCCCACCATGATCTTGGGATTACAGGTCGCCGTAACCCAACGACCGCAGCGCGCGCTCGTCATCGGACCAGCCGCCCTTCACCTTGACCCACAGGTTGAGCATGATCTTGGAGTCGAACAGCAGCTCCATGTCCTTGCGCGCCTCGGTGCCGATGCGCTTGATGCGCTCGCCCTTGTCGCCAATGATGATTTTCTTCTGGCCGTCACGTTCGACGAGGATCAAGGCATGGATGTGCAGGGTCTTGCCCTGCTGCTTGAACTCTTCGATTTCCACGGTGATCTGGTACGGCAGCTCGGCGCCCATCTGGCGCATGATTTTCTCGCGCACCAGCTCGGCGGCGAGGAAACGGCTGCTGCGGTCGGTGATCTGGTCTTCGGGGAAGAAGTGATCGTTTTCCGGCAGGTGCTCGGCAATCACTCGCTCCAGCGCGTCGAGGTTGTGACCGTGCTGGGCGGAGATCGGCATGATCTGGGCGTTCGGCAACTGTTCCTGCAACCAGGACAGGTGCGGCATCAGCTCAGCCTTGTCTTCGATGCGGTCGGTCTTGTTCAGTGCCACGATCAGCGGACCGGTGACGTACTGGACACGCTCGAGGACCATCTGGTCTTCGTCGGTCCACTTGGTGCGATCGACCACGAAGATCACCACGTCGACGTCTTTCAACGCCGCCGAAGCGGTCTTGTTCATGTAGCGGTTAAGGGCCTTTTCGCCGCCCTTGTGCATGCCCGGGGTGTCGACGTAGATCGCCTGGACGGCGCCTTCGGTCTTGATGCCCAGCATGTTGTGGCGAGTGGTCTGGGGCTTGCGCGAGGTGATCGCGAGCTTCTGGCCCAGGATGTGATTCAGCAGCGTGGACTTGCCCACGTTCGGCCGGCCGACAATGGCGACATAGCCGCAGCGGGTGACGGTTGTATCAGTCATTGCCATTCTCCACGCCCAAGGCAATCAGTGCTGCGGCGGCCGCTACCTGTTCGGCAATACGACGACTCACACCCTGGCCCCGGCTTTTTTCATTCAATAAGACCACTTCGCATTCAACGAAGAAGGTTCGGCAATGCGGCTCACCCTGGATATCCACGACTTCGTAGCGTGGCAGCTCGCAACTGCGTGATTGCAGGAATTCCTGCAACCGGGTTTTCGGATCCTTGTTGGTGTCCACCAGCGTCAGGCTGTCGATCTCGGAGGTCAACCAGGCCAGCACGCGCTCGCGCGCCATCTGCATGCCGGCGTCCAGGTAGATCGCGCCGATCAACGCTTCCAGGGCATCGGCCAGAATCGACTCGCGCCGGAAACCGCCGCTCTTCAATTCACCGGAGCCCAGGCGCAGGTAGTCGCCCAAGTCGAAACCACGGGCCAACACGGCCAGGGTCTCACCTTTTACCAATCGCGCGCGAAGACGCGACAACTGGCCTTCGCGGGCCAACGGGAAACGCTCGAACAGCGCCTCGCCAGCCACGAAGTTGAGGATGGCATCACCGAGGAATTCCAGGCGTTCGTTGTTGCGCCCGGCAAAACTGCGGTGAGTGAGGGCCAGGACCATCAGTTCCTGGTCCTTGAAGGTGTAACCGAGCTGACGCTCGAGACGGCTGAGAGAAGCGCTCACGGTTTACCCACGCTGAGTTCGTGGCTGGTTTCCACCGCCACGGCGGCAAAGCGCCGTTGGCTTGGGACAATTAACGCTGTGTTCAAAAATGACGTCCTGACTATCGTTGGCTTCATGCCTTCGGGCGCCTAGTGCAGGCTCCAGAAATGCATTCGGCGCTGTGTTCAACAGCGCCGTGTGTGATTACTTGATCAGGCCAACCCGCGAGAAATTCGGCAGGTGGCTGAGTTTGGGTTCCGGCCAGCTCATCCAGACGGCGAAGGCCTTGCCGACGATATTCCGGTCGGGGACCATGCCCAGCATGTCCTTGGGAATGTTTGGATCATCCCAGTAACGGCTGTCGTTGGAGTTGTCGCGGTTGTCGCCCATCATGAAATAGTGCCCGGCGGGCACGGTCCACGAACGGTCCGGCGTCGCGCGGTAGCGGCTCATTTCCTTGCGGATCAAGTGCTCGGCTTCGCCGAGTTTTTCCTGGTAGAGCTCAGCGCTGCCCAGCGTGCCCGGCTCGGAGCCGATCAGTTGTTCGGCCACCGATTCGCCATTGACGAACAGGCGCTTGTCGGCAGTGTAGCGAACCTTGTCGCCCGGCAGGCCGACCACACGCTTGATGTAGTTGACGTTCGGGTCGCTCGGGAAGCGGAACACCATGACATCGCCGCGTTGCGGGTCACCGATCTCGATGACCTTTTTGTCGATCACCGGCAGGCGGATCCCGTAGGAGAACTTGTTCACCAGGATGAAATCGCCCACGTCCAGGGTCGGCTTCATCGAGCCGGACGGGATCTGGAAGGGTTCCACCAGGAACGAGCGCAGCACCAGCACGATGAACAGCACCGGGAAGAACGACTTGCCGTACTCGACCAGCAGCGGTTCCTTGTTGAGCTTTTCGACCACCACACCATCAGGCTGGCTGACGCTGCCCTGATAGGAGGCGATGGCCGCCCGGCGCCGAGGCGCCAGGAACAACAGATCAAGCAACGCCAACAGACCGCAGACGAACACGGCGATAACCAGCAACAGCGGGAAATTTAGCGACATAGGACCTAACTATCCAACCTGAGCACCGCAAGGAAGGCTTCCTGTGGAATTTCCACGTTACCGACCTGCTTCATGCGTTTTTTACCGGCCTTTTGCTTTTCCAACAGCTTGCGCTTACGGCTGACGTCGCCGCCGTAGCATTTGGCCAATACGTTCTTTCTGAGCGCCTTGACGGTTGTACGCGCCACAATCTGCCCGCCAATGGCGGCCTGGATTGCCACGTCGAACATCTGCCGCGGAATCAGTTCCTTCATCTTCTCGGTCAACGCGCGACCTTTGTAGTGCGCGTTGTCACGGTGCACGATCAATGCCAGGGCATCGACCTTCTCACCGTTGATCAGCACATCCAGCTTCACCAGGTTAGCCGATTGGTAACGATCGAAATGATAGTCCAGCGAAGCATAGCCGCGACTGGTGGATTTCAGGCGATCGAAGAAATCCAATACCACTTCGTTCATCGGCAGGTCGTAGGTCACTTGGACCTGCGTGCCGAGGAACAGCATGTCGTGCTGCACGCCACGCTTCTCGATGCACAGGGTAATGACGTTGCCCAGGTGTTCCTGCGGCACAAGGATGTTGGCCCGCACGATCGGCTCGCGCATGTCCTCGATGGCCGACAGGTCCGGTAGCTTGGACGGGTTGTCGACGTAGATGGTTTCGCCGTTCTTGAGCAGCAGCTCAAAGATTACGGTCGGCGCCGTGGTGATCAGGTCCAGGTCGTACTCGCGCTCCAGGCGCTCCTGGATGATTTCCATGTGGAGCATGCCCAGGAACCCGCAACGGAAACCGAAGCCCAGGGCGTCGGAGCTTTCCGGGGTGTATTGCAGGGACGAGTCGTTCAGCGTCAGCTTTTGCAGGGCTTCGCGGAAGTCTTCGAAGTCGTCGGAGCTGACCGGGAACAGGCCGGCGTAGACCTGGGGCTGGATACGTTTGAAACCTGGCAGCACATCGACGTCGGGGGTGGAGCTCAAGGTCAGGGTGTCACCGACCGGCGCCCCGTGGATGTCCTTGATGCCGGCAATGATGAAGCCCACTTCACCGGCCTTCAGGTCAACGGTGGCGGAGTGTTTCGGATTGAATACACCGACGCTGTCCACCAGGTGGATCTTGCCGGTGGATTTGACCAGGATCTTGTCGCCCTTCTTCACGCGGCCATGGCGCACGCGAACCAGGGAAACCACGCCCAGGTAATTGTCGAACCAGGAATCGATGATCAACGCTTGCAGCGGATCTTCGATGTTACCGGTCGGCGCGGGAATGGTCTGCACCAGGCGCTCGAGCACTTCGTCCACGCCCAGGCCGGTCTTGGCGCTGCAGGTGACCGCGTCGGTGGCGTCGATGCCGATGATCTTCTCGATTTCTTCCTTCACGCGGTCCGGATCGGCCTGGGGCAGGTCGATCTTGTTCAACACCGGCATGACTTCCAGACCCTGCTCGATGGCCGTGTAGCAGTTGGCAACCGACTGGGCCTCGACACCCTGACCGGCATCGACTACCAGCAACGCACCTTCACAGGCCGCCAGCGACCGGCTGACTTCATAGGTGAAGTCGACGTGGCCCGGGGTATCGATGAAGTTCAGCTGATAGGTAACGCCGTCGCGAGCCTTGTAATAGAGGGTAACGCTGTGGGCCTTGATGGTGATCCCGCGTTCACGCTCCAGGTCCATGGAGTCCAGGACCTGGGCTTCCATTTCACGCTCGGCCAGGCCGCCGCACATCTGGATGAAGCGATCGGCCAGCGTCGACTTGCCATGGTCAATGTGGGCGATGATGGAGAAATTGCGGATATGACTCAAATCACTCACGGATCAACACTCAAAAAGGCTGCAGGCATGGCCCGCCGAAAAATAGCCGGGAATTGTACCTGATACAGCGCGCAAGCGTCACGTTCGCCTGTCGATGAGCTTCTGTGGCGAGGGAGCTTGCTCCCGCTGGGCTGCGAAGCGGCCCTCGATTTATCCGACACGGCGATATGTCAGGCAGGCTGTAGGGGACTGCTACGCAGTCCAGCGGGAGCAAGCTCCCTCGCCACAGAAGCCTGCTCGCCACATTGAATTGAGGTCAACCCGCCCGGCGCAGCAGCCAGATCCCGGCCAATGCGCAGACAGCCGCGGGGACCAGCACTGCAAACAGCGGAGAGAAACCGAACACCAGGCTCGATGGCCCGAGCAAATCCTGGGCAATGCGGAATGTGAAGCCCACCAGCACGCCGGTAAACACCCTCTGGCCAAGGGTCACCGAACGCAACGGGCCGAAGATGAAGGAAATCGCCATCAGCACCAGGGCGGCAGTGACCAGCGGTTGCAACACCTTGACCCAAAAAGCCAACCAGTAGCGGCCGTTGTTCAGGCCCTGGTCCGCCAGGTAGTGGATGTAGCCCCACAAACCGGTAATCGACAGGGACTCCGGCGCCATCACTACGGTGCTGAGCAGTTGCGGGCTGATCGACACCTCCCAACGTTCTTCCGGGGCGGCGACCACCTCGGTGCGCTTGTCATGGAACAGGGTGGTGGTGACATCGCTCAGCTGCCAGTGATCGTCGGCGAATTTGGCGCGCTTGGCGAAGCTCGACGACAGCATGTGCCGCTGATCGTCGAAGCGATAACGGGTCACGCCGTACAGAATACCGTTGGGCTGGACCGAGTTGATGTGGATGAACTCATCGCCCTGGCGGTGCCACAGGCCGTGCTTGGCGCTTTGTGCATCACCGCCGCCCTGGGCCAGGGAACGGTTGGCCTGGGCGGTATTTTCAGTGGCCGGGGCGATGTATTCGCCGATCAGCACACCCACCAGCATCAGCACCAGCATCGGCTTCATCACCGCCCAGACGATCCGACCAATGGACACGCCAGCGGCGCGCATGATGGTCAGTTCGCTGTTGCTGGCCAGGCTGCCCAGGCCGATCAGGCAACCGATCAGCGCGGCCATCGGCAGCATGTCGTACAAACGCCGCGGCGCTGTCAGCAGCACGTAGCTCAGGACGTCCGCCAGGGTATAGGTGTCGGTGACGTCGCTCATTTCATCGATGAAGGCAAACAGGGTCGCCAGGCCAAGAATGATCCCCAGCACGGCAAGAATCGCCATGAACACGCTGCTGCCGATGTAGCGATCGAGTTTAACCACGGGCCACCTCCAGCGCGCTGCGACGACTGGCCAGCTTCAGGCGTAGCGGCTCCCAGTAGAGCAACCCCAGGCCGATGGCCAGGAAGATCGAATGCACCCACCACAAGCCGAGGGCCGGCGGGATCTTGCCTTTCTCCAACGCACTGCGGGCGGAAATCAGGATGGTCAGGTAAGCCATATACAGAAGAATCGCCGGCAGCAGCTTGAGGAAACGGCCCTGGCGCGGATTGACCCGCGACAGCGGGACCGCCATGAGGGTCACGATAAATACCAGCAGCGGCAGCGACAGGCGCCATTGCAGCTCGGTGCGGGCTCGGATGTCGTTGCTACCCAGCAGGCTGGCGGTGGGCATCGCGTCGCGGTCGGTGACTTCGTCGCTGACCTCGGGCTTGGGCAGCAACACGCCATAGGTGTCGTACTTGATGGCCCGGTAATCGGCCTGCCCCGGCTTGCCATCATAGCGATAGCCGTTTTCCAGGATCAGGTAGCGGTTGCCGTCGGGGTTGATTTCCTGCCGGCCCTTCTCGGCCACCAGTACAGAGATACCGCGATCCTTTTTAGTATCGGAAGACAGGTTCTTTTGGGTAATGAAGACGCCCCCCAGGTCGACCCGGTCGTCCGAGAGCTGTTCGGTATAGGTGACGCGCGTACCGTCACGTAGCGCCTGGAAACGCCCCGGCACCAGGGTATCGAATTCGGTCATGGCGTCCTGCTGGTTGATCAGCAGCTGGAACTGGTTGGCGCCCTGGGGCGACAGGCTCAGGCTCAGCCAGGCCACCACCAACGCCACCAATGTGGCCGGGAACAGCGTGATACGAAACAGCCGCTGCTGGCTCATGCCGGTGGCCGACAGCACGGTCATTTCACTGTCGAGGTACAAGCGGCCGTAGGCCAGCAAAATACCCAGGAACAACCCCAGTGGCAGGATCAGTTGCAGGAAGCCCGGCAGGCGGAACCCCATGATCAGGAACAGGGAGCCCGGGTCCAAGGCGCCGGAGGCCGCCTGGGCGAGGTATTTGATGAAGCGCCCGCTCATGATGATGACCAGCAGCACGGCGCTGACGGCGCTTAGGGTCAACAGGACTTCGCGGGAGAGATAACGAAAGACGATCAAACCAGACACTCCAAGGTTGTCAGGCTAAGGCGGCCAAACAAGCAAACGTATCGAGCCGGCCCGCCAAGGCGAACCGCCGAAAAAAGAGCCGCATTATCCTGTGATTGTGGGCGCCTGTCACTGCGCACGCTTTAAACCGGTGCTTAAAGCCGCAAAGTTAGCGTTGCCGAGGGTTGTCAGGCTCGGGCGCCGGGGTTCAAACTGCGGCCTTTGTCGCCGGCAAACACCGGCGCTTCTTTTATATAGAAGAAGCTCGCTCAGCGCGCCATTGTCTCGGCGCCTGGCATCTTGACCATTCACTCAGGGATCCGCACATGGAACTGGTTGTAAAAAGCGTCAGCCCAGAAACGTTGAAAACCGCCACGCTGGTGGTTGCCGTTGGTGAAGACCGCAAGCTCGGCGTCGTCGCCACCCAACTCGATGCCCTCTGCGACGGCGCCATCAGCGCCGTGCTCAAGCGTGGCGACCTGGCCGGCAAAGTTGGCCAGAGCCTGTTGCTGCACAACCTGCCCAACCTCAAGGCCGACCGCGTGCTGCTGGTGGGTGTGGGCAAGGACGCCGAACTCGGCGACCGTCCGTTCCGTAAAATCATCGCGGGCGTGCTCGGCACCCTCAAAAGCCTGGGTGGCGCCGATGCCGCCCTGGCTCTGGACGAATTGGTCATCAAGGGCCGCGACAGCTACGGCAAGAACCGCCTGCTGGCCGAAACCCTGGTGGACGGCGAATACCAGTTCGACCGTTTCAAGAGCCAGAAGGCCGAACGCCGCGCCCTGAAAAAAATCACCCTGTTGACCATCAAGGCCGCCCAGGCTGAAGTGCAGCGCGCCGTGACTCACGCCACCGCAATTGCCAACGGCATGGCCTTCACCCGCGATCTGGGCAACCTGCCGCCGAACATCTGCCATCCGACGTACATGGGTGAGCAGGCCAAGGCCTTGGGCAAAGAATTCAAGGGCCTGAAGGTCGAAGTCTTCGACGAAAAGAAAATCAAAGACCTCGGCATGGGTTCGTTCTACGCCGTCGGCCAGGGCAGCGCCCAGCCACCCCGCCTGATCGTCATGCAATACAACGGTGGCAAGAAATCCGAGAAACCCTACGCGCTGGTGGGCAAAGGCATTACGTTCGACACCGGTGGCATCAGCCTCAAGCCGGGTGCAGGCATGGATGAAATGAAGTACGACATGGGCGGCGCCGCGAGCGTGTTCGGCACCCTGCGTGCCGTGCTCGAGTTGCAACTGCCGATCAACCTGGTGTGCATCCTGGCCTGCGCCGAGAACATGCCCAGTGGTACCGCCTCGCGTCCGGGTGACATCGTTACCACCATGAGCGGGCAGACCGTGGAAATCCTCAACACCGACGCCGAAGGCCGCCTGGTGCTGTGTGACGCCCTTACCTACTCCGAGCGTTTCAAGCCACAAGCGGTGATCGACATCGCCACCCTGACCGGCGCGTGCGTCGTCGCCCTGGGCGCCCACACCTCGGGCCTGCTGGGCAACAACGACGAACTGATCGGCCAACTGCTCAACGCCGGCCAGCAAGCCGACGACCGCGCCTGGCAATTGCCGCTGTTCGATGAATACCAGGAACAACTGGACAGCCCGTTCGCCGACATCGCCAACATCGGCGGTCCGAAAGCCGGGACCATCACGGCGGCGTGCTTCCTGTCGCGCTTCACCAAGAACCTGAACTGGGCGCACCTGGACATCGCCGGCACGGCCTGGACCAGCGGCGGCAAGGACAAGGGCGCCACCGGCCGTCCGGTTCCCCTGCTGACCCAGTACCTGCTGGACCGCGCCAAGGCCTGACACCGATGACCGTCGTTGCCGCCACCTTCGGGGGGCGTCATCGGCGGCTCAGGAACTGCAATGACCAAAGTCGATTTCTACATCCTGCCCAGCGCCGATCCATCGGCGCGGCTGGATTTTGCCTGCAAACTCACCGAAAAGGCCTGGCGCATGGGCCATCGCATCTACCTGCATTGCAGCGATGCCGCCCAGCGCGATGACCTCGATGCACGCCTGTGGGCCTTCAAGGGCGAAAGCTTCGTGCCCCATGGCCCGGCCGAAAGCGAACCCGAAGGGCTGATCGTGCTTGGGCTGGGGGATGACTGCGGTCAGCACCAGGACCTGCTGGTCAACCTTGATCTGAAAGTGCCAGCTTTCGCCCAGCGCTTCGCCCGCGTGGCGGAAGTGGTGGTGGAAGACCCGGTCATCCGACAAGCCGCGCGGGAGAGTTTTCGTTTCTACCGCGAACAGGGCTATCCTCTGCAAGACCACCGTTTACAGCGACTCTGAGCCTACGATGGACACACCAAAACCACCGCAAAAACCCGCGCACCTGCTGGATGACCTCGAGTCGATCCGCCAGCTGCTCGGCGACGACAACCTGCAACCACCGCTGTTGACCGATACGGTGGAGCACGACCTCGTGCACGACGAACAGATCCCACTGTTGTTCGAGCCGATCAACGGCCAGCCCGAACCCAAGCCCGCTGCCAAGCCCGAAACCAAAGGCCCCGACGCTCTGCTGCACCTGGACCGCGAATTGCGCGCCGCCGCGCAGCTGATCATGCAGGACGTCATCGACGACTTCGCCCCGCACATCGAGACCGAGATCAAGCGTCGGCTGGATGCACGGATGGAGCGGTTGCTCAGTCAGTACGAGTAACAGCACTCCCCCGCTTCTGTGGCGAGGGAGCTTGCTCCCGCTGGGGCGCGAAGCGGCCCCAAACCAGCAGACCTTTTGCGACTGCTTCGCAGCCGAGCGGGAGCAAGCTCCCTCGCCACAATGTTTATCGGCCGGAATACGAGCAATCACCGCCGCCCCGACTCGCCCTGCGCCCCACGCCCCGCTATACTTCCCGGCTTTTCCTGAATAAATGCCAATAGGGTCCCGCCGCGCATGGATAAGACCTACCAGCCGCACGCCATTGAAACTTCCTGGTACAACACCTGGGAGTCCGAGAATTATTTCGCTCCGCAAGGCGCGGGCGATTCCTACACCATCATGATCCCGCCGCCGAACGTCACCGGCAGCCTGCACATGGGCCACGGTTTCAACAACGCGATCATGGACGCCCTGATCCGTTTCCGCCGCATGCAAGGCCGTAACACCCTGTGGCAACCGGGTACCGACCACGCCGGTATCGCTACGCAGATGCTGGTAGAGCGCCGCCTCGAAGCCCAGGGCCAGAGTCGCCATGACCTGGGCCGTGAAAAATTCCTGGAAAAAGTCTGGGAATGGAAAGACGAGTCCGGTGGCAACATCAGCCGCCAGATCCGTCGCCTCGGCTCGTCGGTGGACTGGAGTCGCGAGCGCTTCACCATGGACGACGGTCTTTCGGAAGCAGTGAAAGAAGCCTTCGTGCGCCTGCATGAAGACGGACTGATCTATCGCGGCAAGCGCCTGGTCAACTGGGACACCAAGCTGCACACGGCGATTTCCGACCTCGAAGTGGAAAACCATGACGAGAAGGGTTTCCTGTGGAACCTGAAGTACCCATTGGCCGACGGCGCCAAGACCGCCGAAGGCAAGGACTACCTGATCGTCGCCACCACGCGCCCGGAAACCATGCTCGGTGACGCCGCCGTGGCGGTGAACCCGAACGATGAGCGCTACCAGGCCCTGATTGGCAAGTTCGTGGAACTGCCTTTGGTTGGCCGGCGCATCCCGATCATCGGCGACGATTACTGCGACCCTGAGTTCGGCACCGGCTGCGTGAAGATCACCCCGGCCCACGATTTCAACGACTACGAAGTCGGCAAGCGCCACAATCTGCCGCTGCTGAACATTTTCGACAAAAACGCCAACGTGTTGCCGGCGGCCCAGGTGTTCAACCTCGACGGCACGCTGAACGAAAGTGTCGACGGCACGCTGCCGGCCGCATACGCCGGCCTCGACCGCTTCGAGGCACGCAAGCAGATCGTCGCGGCATTCGACGCCGCCGGCCTGTTGGTCAGCGTCGACGATCACGCCCTGAAAGTCCCGAAAGGCGACCGCTCCGGCACCATCATCGAACCATGGCTGACCGACCAGTGGTACGTGTCCACCAAGCCCCTGGCCGAGCCGGCGATTGCCGCGGTGGAAGACGGTCGCATCCAGTTCGTGCCCAAGCAATACGAAAACATGTACTTCTCGTGGATGCGCGACATCCAGGATTGGTGCATCAGCCGTCAGCTGTGGTGGGGCCATCGCATCCCGGCCTGGTACGACGAGTCGGGCAAGGTCTACGTCGGCCGCGATGAAGCCGAAGTCCGCGCCAAGCACAACCTCGGCCCAGACGTGGCGTTGCAGCAGGACAACGACGTACTCGACACCTGGTTCAGTTCGGGCCTGTGGACCTTCTCCACCCTGGGCTGGCCGCAACAGACCGAGTTCCTGAAGAAATTCCACTCCACCGACGTGCTGGTCACCGGTTTCGACATCATTTTCTTCTGGGTCGCCCGGATGATCATGATGACCATGCACCTGATGAAGAACGAAGACGGCACCCCGCAAGTACCGTTCAAGACCGTCTACGTCCACGGTCTGGTGCGCGACGGCCAGGGCCAGAAGATGTCCAAGTCCAAGGGCAACGTCCTGGACCCGCTGGACATCATCGACGGCATCGACCTGGAAGCCCTGGTGCAAAAGCGCACGTCCGGCCTGATGCAGCCAAAACTGGCGAAGAAGATCGAGAAGGCCACCCGCGAAGAATTCGCCGACGGCATCGCCAGCTACGGCACCGACGCCCTGCGCTTCACTTTCTGCTCGCTGGCGTCCACCGGTCGTGACATCAAGTTCGACATGGGCCGCGTCGAGGGCTACCGCAACTTCTGCAACAAGATCTGGAACGCTGCGCGCTACGTGCTGGACAAAGGCGAAGACTGCGGCCAGAACGGCGAAGCCTTCGAGCTGACCCTGGCCGATCGCTGGATCATTTCGCAGTTGCAGCGCACCGAGGCCGAAGTGACCCGCCAGCTCGATCAGTTCCGTTTCGACCTGGCCGCACAAGCCTTGTACGAGTTCATCTGGAACCAGTATTGCGACTGGTACCTGGAACTGTCCAAGCCGGTGCTGTGGGACGAAAACGCACCGGTCGAACGCCAGCGCGGCACCCGTCGCACCCTGGTGCGCGTGTTGGAAGTGGCCCTGCGCCTGGCGCATCCGTTCATGCCGTTCATCACCGAGGAAATCTGGCAGCGCGTCGCACCGCTGGCAGGCGCCCAAGGCAAGACGATCATGCTGCAACCTTGGCCGGTGGCCAATGAAACCCGCATCGATCCGGCGGCCGAAGACGACATCGAATGGCTCAAGACCTTCATGCTGGGCCTGCGTAACATCCGCGCCGAAATGAACATCGGTCCGGGCAAGCCACTGGCCCTGTTCCTGAAGAACGCCAGCGCCGAAGACCTGCGCCGCCTCAACGAAAACGAGGCGCTGCTCAAGAAGCTGGCGAAGCTCGAATCCGTGACGGTGCTGGCCGCCGGCGAAGAAGCGCCACTGTCGGCCACCGCCCTGGTCGGCGAGATGGAAGTGCTGGTGCCGATGGCCGGCCTGATCGACAAAGCGGCGGAGCTGGCGCGCCTGGATAAGGAAATCCAGCGTCTGAAGGGTGAAGTGCAGCGGGTCGGCGGCAAGCTGTCCAACGCCGGTTTCGTCGACAAGGCCCCGGCCGAAGTCATCGAGAAGGAACGGGCCAAACTGGCCGAGGCCGAGCAGGCCTTGGGCAAGCTGGCCGAGCAGCATGCGCGGATCTCCAGTCTGTAACAGTGGTCCGCAATAAAAAAGGAGGTCCTGATGGACCTCCTTTTTTATGCCTGTCACTTTCTTACGAGCGCTGCCCCCCCCTTGTGGGAGCGAGCTTGCTCGCGATAGCGGTGGGTCAGCTTGCATCAATGCTGGATGTGTCGCTGCCATCGCGAGCAAGCTCGCTCCCACATTTAATCGGCGCAAGCCTCAAGACCAGGCTGGATGTGGGACAATACCCGCCACTTTTTGAGCCATCCCCGAATCGACCCGCCCATGACCGCCCCCCGCACACCCAGACCTGCACGCCAGAAGCCCAAACCCGCCACCGAGGCCAAAGCCGTGGCGCCGCGGGAGAAGGCTAGCCTGCACCCCCGCAACCGCCACCAGGGCCGCTACGACTTCCCGGCGTTGATCAAGTCCACGCCTGAATTGGCCAAGTTCGTGATCATCAACCCGTATGGCAAGGAAAGCATCGACTTCGCCAGCCCCGATGCGGTGCGGGTGTTCAACCGGGCGCTGCTCAAATCCTTCTATGGCATCGCCCATTGGGACATTCCGGCCGACTACCTGTGCCCCCCAGTGCCCGGTCGCGCGGACTATGTGCACTTCCTCGCCGATTTGCTCGCCAGTCATAACGAAGGCGAGATCCCTCGGGGTGCGGCAGTGAAGGTGCTGGACATCGGCACGGGCGCCAACTGCGTCTATCCGCTGATCGGCTACAGCGACTACCGCTGGCACTTCCTCGGCTCGGAGATCGATCCGACGGCCATCGCCTCGGCCAAGGCCATTGTCCAGTCCAACGGGCTGAACAAGGCTATCCAGCTTCGCCAGCAAGCCAACCGCAAGCAGATCTTGCTGGGCTTGCTGGAGGACGCCGAGCGGTTCGACCTGACGATGTGCAATCCACCGTTCCACGCGTCCCTGGAGGAAGCCACCAAGGGCAGCCAGCGCAAATGGCGGGCGCTGGGCAAGGCCGATCCGAAACGCAAACTGCCGGTGCTGAACTTCGGCGGCCAGGCAGCCGAACTCTGGTGCGAAGGTGGGGAAGCCCGGTTCGTCACACAGCTGATCAGCGAAAGCGCTCAACTGGCCCGGCAAGTGCTGTGGTTCAGCACGCTGGTGTCGAAGGCTTCGAACCTGCCAGCCATTCAGGCCGCGTTGAAAAAAGCCGGTGCACTGCACAGCCAGGTGGTGGAAATGTCCCAGGGCCAGAAGCAGAGCCGCTTCGTGGCCTGGACCTTCCAAACCGAGGCGCAGCAACAGGCCTGGCGTCAGGCGCGCTGGGTCCGCAAGGACTGAAGGCGACCTCCTGTGGCGAGGGAGCTTGCTCCCGCTGGGCTGCGCAGCAGCCCCAAGCCCTGACACTTCGGTGAATCAGGCAGACCAGGCTCAGCCTGCTTTGGGGGGCTGCGCAACCCAGCGGGAGCAAGCTCCCTCGCCACAAAAGCCGCACTGTGAGGAATTATTCCCGCACCATAGGACACTTTTTCCAAGGCAACAAAAAACCGTGCCCGGATCGCTCCGCGGCACGGTTTTTTTTGCAACGATCTTACTTGTTGACCGCGTCGGTCAGGCCTTTGGCCACAACCAGCTTGATCACTTTCTTGGCAGCGATTTCGATGGCAGCGCCAGTCGAAGGGTTACGGCCAGTACGGGCAGGACGCTCGGTGACTTTCAGCTTGCCGATACCTGGCAAGGTGATTTCGCCGCCGTTTTCCAGCTGATCGGCAACGATTTGGCCCAGTTGGTCCAGAGCGTTACGCGCGGTGGTTTTCGGCGCGTCGATGGCTTCAGCGATGTCAGCGATCAGTTGGTCTTTAGTAAGAGCCATGTAGTGTTCCTTCCCTATCAAATTCATATGGATTGCAGAGTGCAGTGTCAGCCATCGAGCCCGATCTCTGTTGATCAGGCACCCTCGGCACTCACCACGACGGATCGGGGTAATAGATGCCGAAAACCGGGTTTGGTTCGACCTGACAGATGCTGAATGCACGCTTAACGCAGTGACTTCGCGTAAGACCGGGCAAAACTAGCACAGAGCAGGGGAAATATCCGCCTCTAGCTACCCATTTGGTCAGCTTTCTTGCGCTAAAACGGTAAAAAATTGCATATGGGGTGCCGCAAGGGTCTGAAAGAGGCTTTGCAGGGTTCCAAAACCAGTGATTGCGGTACACTGGGCCCTTTTTCGGGGAGCGCGCCCTCCTCTCTTTCACCAGCCGAGAAACCCATGCCGATCCGTCATTGCATCGTCCACCTGATCGACAAAAAACCCGACGGCACACCCGCAGTGCTCCATGCCCGCGACTCCGAACTGAGCGAGTCCACAGCCATCGAGAACATGCTCGCCGACCTCAACGAGAGCTACAACGCCAAACAAGGCAAGGCCTGGGGCTTTTTCCATGCCGAGTCTGGCGCGCACCCGTTCAGCGGTTGGCTGAAGGAATACCTCGACGGCGGCAAGGATTTCACCGCCTTCAGTCGCGTGGCGGTGGAACACCTGCAGAAACTGATGGAAGAATCCAACCTGTCGGTGGGTGGCCATGTGCTGTTCGCCCACTATCAACAAGGCATGACCGACTACCTGGCGATTGCCCTGCTGCACCACAGCGAAGGCGTGGCCGTCACCGACGAGCTGGACGTGACCCCGTCCCGTCACCTGGACCTGGGCCAATTGCACCTGGCGGCGCGGATCAACGTGTCGGAATGGCAGAACAACAAGCAATCCAAGCAGTACATCTCTTTCATCAAGGGCAAGAACGGCAAGAAAGTCTCGGAGTATTTCCGCGACTTCATCGGCTGCCAGGAAGGCGTCGACGGCCCTGGCGAGACCCGCACCCTGCTCAAGGCCTTCAGTGACTTCGTCGAAAGCGAAGACCTGCCTGAAGACGATGCCCGGGAAAAAACCAAGACCCTGGTGGATTACGCCAGCAGCCAGGCCAAACTTGGCGAGCCGATGGGCCTGGCAGAACTGTCCGAGCTGATCGACGAAGATCGCCCGAAAGCCTTCTATGATCACATCCGCAACAAGGACTACGGCCTGTCGCCGGAGATCCCGGCAGATAAACGCACCCTCAACCAGTTCCGCCGCTTCACCGGCCGCGCCGAAGGGTTGTCCATCAGCTTCGAAGCGCACCTGCTGGGCTCCAAGATCGAATATGACGAAGAAGCCGGCACACTGATCATCAAGGGGTTGCCCACGTCGCTGACCGACCAGCTCAAGCGACGTAATTGATGCTCGGTAGGGTGCTGAAGAAGTTTCTGCTGATTCTGCTGGTGGTGGTGGCGTACCAGAACTGGGGCAAGATCGAGCGGGTGTTCAACCCGTCACAGATGGTTTCCGAGCAGGTCCGAACCAATGCCCGCGTCGTGCTGTATGCCACCGACTGGTGCGGCTACTGCAAGGCCACCCGACGGTTCCTGGATGAGAAAGGCGTGCCGTTTCGCGAGTTCGATATCGAGAAAGATGCCGAAGCGCGCAAGGCCTACGAGGCGCTGGGCGGCCGGGGGATTCCGATTCTCGATGTGAATGGCACATTGATGCGTGGGTATGAGCCGGAGAATATTCTCAAGGCGTTGTCCGCCATCTGATCATCCCCCTTGTGGGAGCGAGCTTGCTCGCGATGGCGGCGGCACATTCAACATCACTGGCCCAGGCAGACCGCCATCGCGAGCAAGCTCGCTCCCACCGGTCATTGGTTGCTCAGCGCGCCTCGATCCGAAACCCAAACCGCGGAAAGTGCACATGCACCACTGCGCCACGCTCATCCTCGCGGCGCAGGATCAGTTCTTCACGACCGGCAAACAGCAACTCCCCAACCACCGGGTCGACGCCATAGTCGGTCGCGGCAATCGATACCTGTTGCCCCTTCGTAAACCCGTTCGGCTCGTCGAATGATTCATCCGGCAGCGCCGCCGGCGTAGCGTTGCGGGCCACTTCCAAGGCTTCCTCGGAACTCATCGCGCTCGACGCACCATGGCCGAAACCCAATACTCGCGCCAGCCAGGTCGAGACGGCCGGGTAAGCGTCCACCAGCGGCGAGGTCACCGGCGTGCCCTTGAGGAACCACAGCGGATGGGCCATGGCGAAGTCGGCAATCGAGGGATCACCCAACAGGAAGTCGCCTTCCTCACGCTGCAACTGTTGCTCGAGGCGCGCCATGATCGTCGGCCACTGGTGCCGGGCTTGCTCGGCAGCCAGGCGTGTGGTGGTACCACCACTGAACAGCCCGGCACGGTCGGCGATGAATGCCTTGATTGCTTCAGGCGGTAGTTTAGCGAAACGCATCGCCACCGATTCCGGCTGGAACACCAGGCTCACCGCATGCTGGAACACCACCGAGTCGGCCCATGCCGCAAAAGACGCCGCGATCATTTCCCGGCCTTCGGGGAACAGCGCCGGCGAGGCTTTTTCCTGTTCCAGTCGGCGGGCAATCAGGGACGTGTCGCAATAAATATCCGCGCCGACCTGCAATACCGGGGTCTTGCGGTAGCCGCCCGTCAGGGCCGTCAGGTCGGGTTTGGGCATCATTGGCGGGATGTGCACCGAACGCCAGGACAAGCCCTTGAAACCCAACAATAGACGGGCTTTTTCCGCGAAGGGAGACGTCGGGTAATGATGAAGAATCAGCTCTGACATGAGATTCGCCACTGCAGGAAGTAAGTCCCGCAGCTTAGCGCGCCAGGGACGGGCGGCCTACCCTCCTGATGAGGGCCTATCAGTCCGGTTGATGAGGTCGCGCGGCGCTCGCCACCAGGCATTCCTTGGCGCTTTTCCTGAGCTTTTTGATCAGCCGCTCCTGGCGCAGGGCTTCGCGCTTGTCGCGGCAAGCTTCTGTGTACACCAACGCCACCGCCGGACTGGAGAGAAAGAAGCGCGCGCCCTTGCCGCTTTGATGCTTGGCAAAACGCCGTAGCGGGTCATCGCTGATGCCGCAGTACAGCGAGCCGTTGGCGGCCCGCACCAGGTAGACGAACCAGGGTTTGCCCGGTTCGCTCGCGGCGTGCACAGGCGGATCGGCAGAGAGGTTGACGGTGGTCACGGCATGTTCAACGGACGAAGGAAACAAGCCGCGATCTTATCAGCGACTGGCCTGGAATGCCCGCAGCCCCTTGAGGGCCTGGGCCCTGACGGCGTTGCGCACCAGCGGCGTCCAGCCCAGCAGCAGACCCTTGGCGCCCAACGCCTGCCGGGACCAGCGCCACAGATCAAAGCTGTCATGGTGCTCACAGATCTTGTCGTCGCGAAAAACGAAACGCGCCTGAATGTCATTGATCACGATGTTGCCGGTCTGGCTAAACAGGTACGTCGCGACCCAATGGGCACCACCGGTATGCTCATCGCTGCGCACGTTATCGAAGGTCAGGGAAAAGTCCTTGGCCCGGGTGGTGAGCATGCGCCACATGTCGCCGGCATCGCGCCCGCGCAGTTCGCCGAACGCCGGGTCGCTGAACACCACGTCGTCGGTGTAGCAGGCGCTCATCGCTTCAGCGTCCAGGCGCTGGAAGGCCTGGTAGAACCGGGTGATCACGGCATTGTGGGCATCACTCATGGGCAGTCTCCGAAAATTCGCTTCAATAGACCTGCACGATAATCTGCCGTCGCGGGGAACACTACCGTCATTCGCCATGAAAATGACATCAACTAAGAGGGGGAACTCTTTCGCTGCTGACCCCTACGTACAGCGCGCGGCCGGCCCCGATACCCGCGATGATCGCCCCCAGGCCTACCAGGCCGAAGATCCAGCCCAAGGCATTCCAGCCGCCGGTCAAATCGTGGACCACGCCTACCGCGAATGGCCCAAGCGACGCCAGTGTGTAGCCGAAGCCCTGGGCCATGCTGGAGAGGTTAGCGGCCACATGGGCGTCCCGCGAGCGCAGCACGATCAGCGTCAGCGCCAGGCTGAACGCCGCGCCCTGCCCCAGGCCCAGCAGGATGGCCCAACCCCACAGCCCCTCAATGGGTGCATAGAGGCAACCGAACAACCCACCAAGGGCCATGAGCATGACGATCACGATGGCCAGGCGCTGGTCCTTGCCGCGGGTTGCCAGCCAGGGCGCCGCGAGGGAACTGATCAACTGCACGATGACCGAGACGGACAGCACGAGCCCGGCTTGGGTCGGGGTAAGGCCACGTCCGATCAGGATCGAAGGCAGCCAGCCGAACACGATGTAGGCCAGGGACGATTGCAGCCCCATGTACAACGTCACCTGCCAGGCCAGGGGATCACGCAGCAAACCGCGAACCCGATACGCCGCTTGATGAGCACCGTGTTTCTGGCCCACTTGTGGCAACCAGAACACCGCCGCCAGCAATGCCGGAATCGCCCAGAAACCAAGGCCCAGGGCCCAACGTTGGTCCAAGTGCTCGCTCAACGGCACCGTCGCCCCGGCCGCCATCGCCGCGCCCAGGCACAGCGCCATGGTGTAGACACCGGTCATGGTACCGGCCTGTTTGGCGAAGTCGCGCTTGACGATGCCTGGCAACAACACGCCGATCACGCCAATGCTCGCCCCAGCCAGGATACTGCCGGCGAACAGGCCGACCTGGCCGAAAGAGCTGCGCAAAATGATCCCTGCGGCCAGCGTCAGCAAGATCCCCAGCACCACGCGCTCGGCACCGAAACGCCGCGCCAGCACCGGCGCCAGCGGCGCGAACAGGCCCAGGCACAGCACGGGCAACGTGGTCAGCAAACCGGCCTGGGCAGCCGACAGGCCAAGGCTTTTTGAGACTTCACTGAGCAGCGGCGCCATGCTCGACAGCGCTGGACGCAGGTTCAGCGCCACCAGGATCAACCCGAGCAGCAACAACCAGGGCCGACACACCAACGGCGGACGCTGCTGGGCCTGCTCGTCGTCGGCTTCGGCGTCGATCAACAATTCTTCGAGTTCGGCGGCGCGCTTGGGCGTCGTCGAGGGGGTACGGTCAAGCACATCGCGGGACATGGAAAGCTCGGGTTCAGGGTTCATTGATCAACTGTCGGCACAGGGCCTTGGCCCGTTGCGGATCCTGTCGTTCGACAGCGTCGAGGATTTCGCCGTGCAGGTCGAACACATGTTGATGACGAGGAACGATGTTGAGGCTCTGGCGCAATTGCGCGCCGATCACACTGGAAAAATAGCGATACAACTCGCTGAGGGCCGAGTTGTGCGCGGCGTCCACCAAGAGACGGTGGAACACCAGGTCGCAGGCGATGTAGTGCTCCAGATCGCCGTGGTAATGCTCGCCACTGGTTTTCAGCGCCTGGCGCAAGGCACGCAAATCGTCATCGGTGCGCCGCAACGCAGCCAGGCCGATGGCCTCGACTTCAAGGATATGCCGGGTTTCCCGGGCCTGATCCAATGAACAGCGAGACAGGACCTTGAGGGTATCCAGCGGGTCCACCGTCGCTCGCACATAACTGCCGTCGCCCTGACGGATTTCGATCAGCCCGGAAAACGCCAACACCCGCATGGCTTCGCGCACGGTGTTGCGACTGATCCCCAGCTCGGCCACCAACTCGGGCTCGGTGGGCAAACGCTGACCGACGGCCCACACGCCATCGCTGATGCGCTGGCGCAGTTGGTCCAGGGCCTGATCGACCAAGGATCGCTTAATTAATGGAGAAATGTCTGACATGGAACCCACCCTTTCATCCAATCATAGGATGAATTTTCTGACATGTTAGTCAGCTTCGCGTAGGACGGCAACCGCCTAGGGTCAACAAGAGGTAAAGAAACGAGATTTTCGATTAGTCAAAAATTACCCTTTTAGGGTAATTTTAAGGACAAGGCAGAAGGTGACGTACCGCCCCAGCGGAGGCCCACCGGTAATTTCCTTCAAGGAGAAAAACTCATGAAACAGCAATGCTTCAGCTGTGGTGCCCCGGAAGGTATGTTGCATTTCGAAGGTCGCGGCGAAACCATGAGCGTCAAGGGACTGGAACGCCGGGTCGATGACTTGTCTGGCTGGGAATGTCAGATGTGCGGCGAAGTCGAGCTCGATGCAAGCTGCTCGGATCGCTACGACCACGCAGGTGATGAACTGGTCAACGCGGCCAGGCGAATGATCGGCGAAGAGATCAAACGTGTCCGGCGCAAACTGCATCTATCGCAAAAGGAAGCGGTACTGCTGCTATCGGGCGGTGGACACAATGCGTTTTCCCGCTACGAGCGCGGCGAGGTAGTGCCACCCAAGGCGTTGATCTTGCTGATGCGCCTGCTTGATCGCTATCCGCATTTGCTTGCCGATGTCCATGCCTTCGCTGAAGACGCAGACTTGCGGCAATTCAAAACGACGGTGCACAAGGAACACGAGACCCTCACGGCTTGCTGAGCGGCCCATTAAAAACAAACCCGGACAAGTCCGGGTTTATTTCACTGCCTAAGACCGGATCAATGCAGGATCTGGCTGAGGAACAGCTTGGTGCGGTCGTTCTGCGGGTTGTCGAAGAAGTCGTTTGGCGCGGCCTGTTCGACGATTTCACCCTTGTCCATGAAGATCACGCGGTTGGCCACGGTACGGGCAAAGCCCATTTCGTGGGTCACGCAGAGCATGGTCATGCCGTCTTCAGCCAAGCCGATCATGGTGTCGAGTACTTCCTTCACCATTTCCGGGTCGAGAGCCGAGGTTGGCTCGTCGAACAGCATGATTTTCGGCTTCATGCACAGGGCACGGGCGATAGCCACACGTTGCTGCTGACCGCCGGAGAGCTGACCCGGGTACTTGTGCGCCTGCTCTGGAATGCGCACGCGTTCCAGGTAGTGCATGGCGATTTCCTCGGCCTTGCGCTTGGGCATCTTGCGTACCCACATCGGCGCCAGGGTGCAGTTCTGCAAGATGGTCAGGTGCGGGAACAGGTTGAAGTGCTGGAACACCATGCCAACTTCACGACGGATCGCTTCGATCTGTTTGAGGTCGTTGGTCAGCTCCACGCCATCGACCACGATGCGGCCCTGCTGGTGTTCTTCCAGACGGTTGAGGCAGCGGATGGTGGTGGACTTGCCGGAGCCCGACGGGCCGCACAGCACGATACGCTCGCCCTGCTTGACGTTCAGGTTGATGTCTTTCAACACGTGGAACTGGCCGTACCATTTGTTCACGCCCTGCATCTGAATAATGCCTTCAGGGCTCACAGGCTGTTTGATCGCTTCACTCATAAACTACGCTCCTAACGCTTGTGGCCAGTGTCCAGCTTGCGTTCCAAATGCATGGAATAGCGGGACATACCAAAACAGAAAATCCAGAACACCAAGGCGGCGAACACATAGCCTTCGGTGGCCATGCCCAGCCATTTCGGGTCGGCGGCAGCTTGTTTTACGCTGTTGAGCAAGTCGAACAGGCCGATGATGATCACCAGACTCGTGTCCTTGAACAACGCAATAAAGGTGTTAACGATGCCCGGGATCACCATCTTCAGGGCTTGCGGCAGAATCACCAGGCCCATGCTGCGCCAGTAGCCCAGGCCCATCGCTGCGGCCGCTTCGTACTGGCCCTTGGGAATGGCTTGCAAACCGCCGCGCACCACTTCAGCCACATAGGCCGACTGGAACAGGATGACCCCGATCAGCGCCCGCAGCAGCTTGTCGAAGTTCATGCCTTCGGGCAGGAACAGCGGCAGCATCACCGACGACATGAACAGCACCGTGATCAACGGCACACCGCGCCAGAACTCGATGAAGGTCACGCAGACCACGCGGATCGCCGGCATGTTCGAACGTCGGCCCAACGCCAGGACGATACCCAACGGCAAGGCTCCGACAATACCCACGGTAGCGATCACCAGGGTCAGCATCAAGCCGCCCCATTGGCTGGTCGCCACGGCGTCCAGACCGAACACACCACCATGCAGCAGGCACCAGGAGATGATCGGGTACAGCACCAGGAAGCTCAGGCCGTAGATCGCCTTGCGCGGGAAGCGCGAGATGAACAGCGGTGCCACACCGATCACTGCCAGCCACACGGTCAGGTCGACGCGCCAGCGCAGGTCGGTCGGGTAGTACCCGTACATGAACTGACCGAAACGCTGCTGGATGAACACCCAGCAGGCGCCTTCCTTGGTGCAGTCGGCGCGGGTGGTACCGACCCAGTTGGCATCGAGGATCGCCCACTGCAGCAGTGGGGGCACGATCAGGTAGATCAGGTAAAACGCGAACAGCGTCAGCAGCGTATTGATCCAGCTGGAGAACATGTTGGCGCGCATCCACGCCACCACGCCGATGCTGCTGCCCGGCGGGGGCATGTCAGGTTTGAAAGTATGAGTCGTCATGCGCGTTTCCTCACCGCTCGATCAGCGCAATGCGCTTGTTGTACCAGTTCATCAGCAAGGAAATGCTGATACTGATCGCCAGGTACACGCTCATGGTGATCGCAATCACCTCGATGGCCTGGCCCGTCTGGTTCAACACTGTGCCGGCAAACAGCGAAACCATTTCCGGGTAACCGATACCGGCCGCCAGGGAAGAGTTTTTCGCCAGGTTCAGGTATTGGCTGGTCAACGGTGGAATGATCACGCGCAGGGCCTGCGGGATGATCACTTTGCGCAGGGTCGGACCGTTGCGCAGTCCCAGGGAACGGGCGGCTTCGGTCTGGCCGTGGCTGACCGACTTGATGCCCGAGCGCACGATCTCGGCGATGAACGCCGCGGTGTACACGGTCAAGGCCAGGGTCAAGGCCAGCAGTTCCGGGATCAACACCCAGCCACCGACGAAGTTGAAGCCCTTGAGCTCCGGCATTTCCCAATGCACCGGCGCACCAAAGAGCAGCGCGCTCAAGGCCGGAATCACCAGGAACAGCGCCAGGCCGACCCAGAACTTATGAAACGGCTCGCCAGTCGCTTCGAAACGCTTGTTGGCCCAGCGCGTCATCAGCACGATGGCGACGATCGCCAGCACAACGCTGATCACGAACGGCCAGAACCCCTCGGACGTTAGCGCGGCAGGCATGTTCAAGCCCCGGCTGCTGACAAAGAAGGTGTCGCCGAAGTTATGGGCGGCCCGCGGTCCCGGCATGCTCAGGAACACCGCAAAGTACCAGAACAGGATTTGCAGCAGTGGCGGGATGTTACGGAAGACCTCGACATAAACGGTCGCCAGCTTGGAGATGATCCAGTTCTGCGACAGCCGTGCCACGCCGATGATGAACCCCAGGATGGTTGCCAGGATCACGCCGATGAACGTGACCAGCAGCGTATTGAGCAACCCGATGACAAATACCCGGGCATAGCTGTCCGCTTCGGTGTAGTCGATCAGGTGCTGGGCGATGCCGAAACCGGCACTGCGCTCCAGGAAGCCGAAACCGGAGGTGATGCCACGGTGCTGGAGGTTGGTCTGTGTGTTATCGAACAGAAACCAGCCCAGCGCGATAACCGCCACGACAGTGACGACTTGAAATACCCACGCACGCACTCGTGGATCGCTGAGGCTGAGCCTCTGCTTAGGTGCGCCGATTGAATTTTGCATGAAGTGCCCCGCAAAGAATGGAACAGAACATCACCCGGTGGTTGGCCCACCGGGTGATAGAACCATCAGCGCACTGGTGGTGCGTATTGAATGCCGCCAGCGTTCCACAGAGCGTTCAAGCCGCGATCGATTTCCAGCGGAGTGCCCTTGCCGAGGTTGCGCTCGAACATTTCGCCGTAGTTGCCGACTTGCTTGACGATCTGCACGACCCAGTCTTTCGGCAGTTTCAGGTCTTTGCCGTATTCACCGTCGGCGCCGAGCATACGAGCGACGTCAGGGTTTTTGGTGGACTTGGCTTCAGCCTCGACGTTTTTCGAGGTCACACCGGCTTCTTCAGCGTTGAGCAGCGCGTAGCCGGTCCAGCGCACGATAGCCAGCCACTCGTCGTCGCCGTTACGCACGACCGGGCCCAGTGGTTCTTTGGAAATGGTTTCCGGCAGAACCACGTAGTCCTTCGGCGAAGCCAGCTTGCTGCGCTGGGCGAACAGCTGGGACTTGTCGGAGGTCAGCACGTCGCAACGACCGGATTCCAGCGACTTGGCGCTTTCATCGGAGGTGTCGAAAGTGATCGGGGTGTACTTCAGGCCGTTGGCGCGGAAGTAGTCGGAAACGTTCAGCTCGGTGGTGGTACCGGCCTGGATGCAGATGGTTGCACCGTCCAGTTCCTTGGCGCTCTTGACGCCCAGCTTGTTGTTCGCCAGGAAACCAATGCCGTCGTAGTAGGTGATGAAACCTGGAAACTTCAGGCCCATGCCCGCATCACGGGAGCTGGTCATGGTGGAGTTGCGCGAGAGCATGTCGATTTCGCCCGATTGCAGCGCGGTGAAGCGCTCCTTGGCGTTCAACTGGCTGAATTTGACCTTGGTCGCGTCGCCGAATACCGCAGCGGCCACGGCACGGCAGAAGTCAGCATCGATACCGACGATCTTGCCGGTCGAATCAGGCACCGAGAAACCCGGCAGGCCATCACTCACGCCACATTGCACAAAGCCTTTCTTCTGTACGGCATCCAGGGTTGCACCCGCCTGAGCGAACCCGCTGACACCGAGTACTGCAGCAGCAGTCACGACGGCCAGGGTGGATTTCAGTAACTTCATTCAAACCTCCAGTTTTGCTCTTGTTGTGTCGGAGCTCGAGTCCTGTCGCACCCTTTTGAGGCATTGCCGACCCTTGTTGGCTTTTTTTCGGGTCAACCGACGTTTTGGACCTTCGCTATGAGTCTATTAATGAGAACGCCCATAAACAGGGGTCATGCCCACTTCTCACCAATCGGCCGAACGGGCTGTAGCCCTTCACGTTCGCGAAGCCCGCAGCGGCTATTGGCGAACATCCATCACCGGATTTCTGATATCCCATGCGTCGCGTCGAGCTGATAGTGTTACCGCGCAGCGTAAGAATCATCACTCAGGCATCCTCATAGCAAAGCCCGTACCACACCGCTGCGCTTAGCCCTTGTGAAACACGTCAAGACAAAAAGTTGTAAGTTTGCGACATCTAATTAACTGAGACACCAGGCGCGCACTGTAATCACGCACTGATTGAGCGCGACCGCACAATTTTGGAGCACACCATGACCGACCCCTTGATTCTCGAGCCCAGCGGCACTGCCGATGCGTGCGTTATCTGGCTCCACGGCCTGGGCGCCGATCGTTATGATTTTTTGCCAGTCGCTGAAATTTTGCAGCAAAGCCTGCTCACCACGCGTTTCGTTCTGCCCCAGGCACCGACCCAGCCAGTCACGATTAACGGCGGCTACGCCATGCCCAGTTGGTACGACATTCGCGCCTTGAGCCCGGCACGGGCCATCGACGAACAACAACTCGAAGCGTCGGCGCAACGGGTCATCGACCTGATCGAAACCCAGCGAGCCAGCGGAATAGACGCCTCGCGGATTTTCCTGGCGGGTTTCTCCCAGGGTGGCGCGGTGGTTTATCACACCGCATTCGTGAAATCGGAGGGCCCGCTGGGCGGCGTCATCGCGCTGTCTACTTATGCACCGACATTCAGCGACGAACTGCAATTGTCAGCCAGCCAACAGCGTATTCCGGTATTGGCACTGCACGGACAATACGATGAAGTGGTACTCAACCCGATGGGGCGGACCGCCAAGGAGTATTTAAAGCAGCATGGTGTCACCGTGACATGGCAGGAATACCCAATGGGCCACGAAGTGTTACCCGAAGAGATTCGTGACATCGGCACCTGGCTGACCGAGCGGTTGCGCTAAAGCGTCCGATTGCCACGTCAACGCATTGTTCATCACACTACGCCGCGCCCGTTTCTTGCATTACACTGGCCGGCGTACATTCCTTAACCAATCGATGAGATGACCGTGCTCAAAGCACTCAAGAAGATGTTCGGTAAAAGCGAGGCCGAGCAGCTCGCGCCTGGCGCAAGCGCCCCTGTCCACAGCCAGAGCCGTACCGATGCGCAACAACCGCGCCGGGCTGCCCCTGTTGCACAGGCCAAAAAAGAGCCCGCCGCCCAGCCTCTTATTGCCCCTGAACCCGAAAAGCCACGCAACGAAGCCCCCAAGCCACGCCGCGAGCGCGCACCAAAACCGCCGGTCGTCGCCTGGAAGCTCGAGGACTTCGTCGTAGAACCCCAGGAAGGCAAGACCCGCTTCCACGATTTCAAGCTCGCCCCTGAACTGATGCACGCCATCCAGGACCTGGGCTTCCCGTATTGCACGCCGATCCAGGCGCAAGTACTGGGCTTCACCCTCGCCGGCAAAGACGCCATCGGCCGCGCCCAGACCGGCACAGGGAAGACCGCCGCGTTCCTGATTTCCATCATCACCCAATTGCTCCAGACCCCGCCGCCCAAAGAGCGCTACATGGGCGAACCGCGGGCGCTGATCATCGCCCCGACCCGCGAACTGGTGGTGCAGATCGCCAAGGACGCCGCCGACCTGACCAAGTACACCGGCCTGAACGTCATGACGTTCGTGGGCGGCATGGACTTCGACAAGCAGCTCAAGCACCTCGAAGCCCGCCATTGCGACATTCTGGTGGCAACGCCAGGCCGCCTGCTGGACTTCAACCAGCGCGGCGACGTGCACCTGGACATGGTCGAGGTAATGGTGCTGGACGAAGCCGACCGCATGCTCGACATGGGCTTCATTCCCCAGGTCCGCCAGATCATTCGCCAGACTCCACCGAAAAGCGAACGCCAGACCCTCCTGTTCTCCGCCACCTTCACCGAAGACGTGATGAACCTGGCCAAGCAATGGACCACCGACCCGTCCATCGTCGAGATCGAGGCGCTGAACGTCGCCAGCGAAAACGTCGAGCAGCACATCTATGCGGTGGCCGGTGCCGACAAGTACAAGCTGCTCTACAACCTGGTCAACGACAACGGCTGGGAGCGGGTGATGGTGTTCGCCAACCGCAAGGATGAAGTGCGACGCATTGAAGAACGCCTGGTGCGCGATGGCGTCAACGCCGCCCAACTGTCGGGCGATGTGCCACAGCACAAGCGCATCAAGACGCTGGAAGGTTTCCGCGAAGGCAAGATCCGCGTGCTGGTCGCCACCGACGTGGCCGGTCGCGGGATTCATATCGACGGGATCAGCCATGTGATCAACTTCACCCTGCCGGAAGTGCCGGATGACTATGTGCACCGGATCGGCCGGACCGGTCGTGCAGGCGCCGCGGGTGTATCCATCAGCTTCGCCGGTGAGGATGACTCCTATCAGTTACCGTCCATCGAGGCGCTGCTGGGGAAAAAGATCAATTGCGAGACGCCGCCGACGCATCTGTTAAGACCGGTTGAGCGTAAGCGGCCTTAACCGTCTCCACAGAACAGAAAGCGCAGCCCTAAAAAAGCTGCGCTTTTTTTACGCCTGGGATATTGCTTGAATAAACTAAAAGTCCATAATGGACAAATTAGTTTACAAGCAACTTCTCGGAGCCCCGATGACCAGCACGCCTTATGTGATGAACCAAGTCCAGGCCCGAGAACTGCTCGCGCAAGTCGACGTGCCGCAGATCCTGCGCAAGCTGTTCCGCGACCTTGCCGCCGGGCAAGCAGTGCAGCCCGCCCAGCAACTTGTGGAATTCCCCCAAGGCGCCGGGGATTTCATCAACTACCTGGGCGTACTGGCGCAAGACCAGGTCTACGGGGTCAAGACCTCGCCCTATATCGTGCGCGAGCAAGGTCCGCTGGTGACCGCCTGGACCTTGCTGATGTCGATGCAGACCGGCCAGCCCCTGTTGCTGTGCGATGCCGCCGAGCTGACGACCGCCCGTACCGCCGCCACCACGGCTGTCGCTGTCGATGCCCTCGCCCCGCTCCAGGCCCGGCGCCTTGCGGTCATCGGCAGCGGCGCAGTGGCGCGAGCCCACGTGCAGTACGTCAAGGGCCTGCGGGACTGGCAAAGCATCAGCCTCTACTCGCCGGGCCTGAAGAGCAAATCGGCGCAGGCGCTTGCTTCGATCACCGGCCTGGACCCACGCCTGCACATCGTCGACAGCCTTGAAACGGCGCTATACGACGCCGATGTGGTGATGCTCTGTACCTCGTCCGCCAAAGCGGTGCTCGACCCACAGATACTCGGCAAACCAGCACTGATCACTTCCATCAGCACCAACGCCCCTCGTGCCCACGAAGTGCCGCCGCAGAGCCTCAACGACATGGACGTGTTCTGCGATTATCGTCAGACCACGCCTGGCTCGGCCGGTGAAATGTTGATTGCCGGCGAACAGTTCGGCTGGGACGTTTCGAAAATCGTCGGCGATTTGCCCGAACTGCTCAGCGACTACGTGGCACGCCCCGACTATCAACGCCACGTGTTCTACCGCTCCATCGGCCTGGGGCTGGAAGATATTGCGTTGGCGAATGCGCTTTACCATTTACACCGCACTATCTGACACAACTCGATTCCCTGTGGGAGCGGGCTTGCTCGCGAAAGCGGTGTGCCAGCCACATCAATGTTGAAGGTGCTGCCGCCTTCGCGAGCAAGCCCGCTCCCACCAGGGTTTAGCGGACACCCGGCACCGTGCTCCACAGGAGAGCTCCATGACCTCAGCAGACTTCATCATCATCGGCGGCGGCATTGCCGGGGCTTCCACCGGTTACTGGCTGGCCCCCACGGCCGGGTCATTGTGCTCGAGCGTGAATCCCATCCGGCCTACCACTCCACGGGACGTTCGGCGGCGCTGTACACCGCCGCCTATGGCACGCCACAGGTACGGGCATTGACCCAGGCCAGTCGTGACTTTTTCGACGCCCCGCCGAGCGGGTTTTGCGAACATCCCTTGCTCACCCCGCGGGGCGAAATGACCGTGGATTTCACCGGCGACCCGGCCGAGTTGAACAACCAGTACCTCAGCGCCAAGGCCACCGTGCCACAGATGCAGCTGCTCAGCGCCGAAGAAGCCTGTGTGCGGCTGCCGATCCTGCGACGGGACAAGGTCCACGGCGCGATCTACGACCCCACGGCTTGTGACATCGATACCGATGCACTCCACCAAGGCTACCTGCGCGGTATTCGCCGCAATGGCGGTGAAGTGCACACCGACAGTGAAGTGCTCGGTCTGAGTCGCGACGAACAGGGGCTGTGGCAGGTGAAAACCGCCAACCAGAGCTTTAGCGCGCCGGTGCTGATCAACGCCGCCGGCGCCTGGGCCGACCAGGTCGCCGACATGGCCGGCGCCCAAAAACTGGGGCTGCAACCCAAGCGGCGCGCAGCCTTTATCTTCGCTGGGCCCGAGGGTGTGGATATTCATGATTGGCCGATGCTGGTGAGCTTGGACGAATCCTTCTACATGAAGCCCGACGCCGGCATGTTCCTCGGCTCGCCGGCCAACGCCGACCCGGTGGAACCGCACGATGTGCAGCCCGAAGAGCTGGATATCGCCATGGGCATCTACCAGATCGAAGAGGCCACCACCCTGACCATCCGCCGGCCGACCCGCACCTGGGCCGGATTGCGCAGTTTCGTGCACGACGGGGACCTGCTGTGCGGTTTCGATCCGTTGGTACCCGGGCTGTTCTGGGTCGCGGCCCAGGGCGGCTATGGCATCCAGACCTCCCCGGCCATGGGCCAGGCCAGCGCGGCGCTGGTGCGGGGCGAACCGCTGCCCGAGGACCTGGCCCGTTTCGGTCTGAACAACGCCATGCTGTCACCCAAGCGCCTGGGTTGAATCCACCCAGGTGACGCATCGCCACGATTGCGGCACACTCCCCCGCGCCCCTGCTTCACGGGGCGCTGACGCTGCCTGGAGCCCTGTCATGAACGCTGCACAACCCGATCCGGCACTGGATAATTTCCGTACCATCGCCGACGCCATCGCCACGCTGTTCTATCCCCACGCCGAAGTGGTGTTGCACGACCTGCGCACGCAGAAAGTCGACTACATCGCCAACAACCTCTCCAAGCGTGAGATCGGTGATGATTCGTCCTTGGAGGATATGCTCAGCGACGACGCCAGCGAACGTAATATCGGGCCGTACGAAAAGCTGAATTGGGACGGACAGAAAATTCGCAGCCTCAGCAGCGTACTGCGCGACGCCCAGGGTCGCCCGCTGGCTGTGCTGTGCATCAACCTGAATATCTCGCTGTTCGAAAATGCCAAGGCGGCGCTGGACCTGTTCCTGTCGCCGGGCAAATTGATCCCCCAGCCAGACTCACTGTTTCGCGATGACTGGCAGGAGCGAATCAACACCTTTCTGCACGCCTGGATGCGCGAACGTCAGCTGAGCCTGAACCTGCTGACCCGTGACCACAAACGCGAGCTGGTGCTGGCGCTGCACGCTGAAGGCGCCTTCAAGGGCAAAAGCGCCTCCAACTATGTGGCCAATGTGCTGAACATGGGGCGGGCGACGGTGTACAAGCATTTGAAGGAATTGAAGGGCTGAGATCGGTATTGCCTGGCCTGGCGCCATCGCGAGCAAGCTCGCGATAGCGATCAATCAGTCGCCATAGATATCCGACTTGAAGTACTTGCTCTGGATCTTCTGATACTCCCCATTGGCCCGAATCCCATCAATGGCCTTGTTCAAGTCCGCCACCAGCTCGCTATTGCCCTTGCGCACCGCGATACCGGCACCTTCACCGACGTATTTCGGGTCCTTGAGCTCCGGTCCGACAAACCCGTAGCCCTTGCCACGGGGCATCGACAGGAAGTCTTCCAACGGGATGGTGTCGGCAAAAATCGCGTCCAGGCGACCGGACGCCAGGTCCATGTAGATTTCTTCGTTATTGCTGTAGCGCTTGACCGTCACACCCTTGGGTTCGAGGACTTCAGTGGCGTAGCGATCAGTGGTAGTCGCACGCTGCACGCCCACGGTCTTGCCCTTGAGGCTGGCGTACTGGTCATCGACCACCGCACCTTCCTTCATAACCAGCCGCGATGAGGTGAAGTAGTACTTGTGGGTGAAATCCACCGACTTCTTGCGCTCCTCGGTGATGGTCATGGACGACAGCGCCAGGTCGATTTTCTTCACTTTCAACGACGGGATCAGCCCGTCGAACTCACCCTCGATCCATTCGCACTTGACCTGCATCTGCGCGCACAGGGCATTGCCGATGTCGTAGTCGAACCCCTCGATCTTGCCTTCCGAGGTTTTGGAAGCAAACGGCGGATAAGCCGCTTCGATGCCGATGCGCAAGGTTTTCTCGGCGGCGAACAGGCTGCTGGAGGCCAACAGACTCAAGGCCAGGCCGGTGATGAGGGGGAGTTTTTTCATGATCGATCTCTCGCGGGTTGTTGTTGGTTTGGCAGAGAAAGGTGGGGCAAGGACTTTTTATGTACTTATAAATCCATACTGGACTTTAATGTACATATCGTCAATCGGTAGACTGGGGAATGGGATGGGTGGCTGATGGCCTCATCGCGAGCAAGCTCGCTCCCACAGGGGATCCTTGGTGCATGAAGATCCAGTGTGGGAGCGAGCTTGCTCGCGATGGCAGGCGCATGGCTTGCGAAAAAACCACGGGGGTTTACTGCTTCCAGCGACCCGCCGCCGCGTGATCACTGTCGCGCCCTTCAACCCAGCGCGGGCCGTCGGCGGTGTTCTCTTTCTTCCAGAACGGCGCGCGGGTCTTGAGGTAGTCCATGACAAAGGCGCAGGCGTCGAATGCCGCCTGGCGATGGGCACTGGCGGCCGCCACAAAAACAATTGGCTCGCCCGGTTCCAGGGCGCCGATGCGGTGCAGCACTTCCAGTTTGAGCAACGGCCAGCGCTGCTCGGCCTCGGTGGCGATCTTGCCCAGGGCCTTTTCAGTCATGCCCGGGTAGTGCTCCAGGAACATCCCGGACACCTCGAGGCCATCATTGAAGTCACGCACGTAGCCGACAAAACTCACCACCGCCCCGACGCCAACGTTGGCCGCGTGCATGGCGTTGACTTCTGCTCCCGGATCGAACGGATCGGCCTGCACCCGAATCGCCATGGCTCAGCCTCCGGTCACGGTGGGGAAGAACGCCACTTCGTCGCCATCGACCAACGGCTCGTCAAGCTGGCAAAGGTCTTCATTGCGAGCGCACATCAGGTTCTGCTCGCGCAACACATCAAATCCCTCGCGTGCGGCCAACAGTGTTCGAACGTCGTCCACCGTGGCGAAATCCCCTTCGACCTTCTGCGAATCCACGCCCAGGGCCTCGCGATAACGAGCAAAGAACTTCACGGTAATGTTCATCGTGCATCCGCCTGGAAGTGGCCACTTTTACCGCCGAGTTTCTCCAGCACCCGCACGCCTTCGATGATCATGCCCCGATCCACGGCCTTGCACATGTCGTAGATGGTCAGCGCGGCAACGCTGGCCGCCGTGAGTGCCTCCATCTCCACCCCGGTCTGTCCCGACAATTTGCACCGGGCAACGATGCGCACCTGGTCCTCGCCTTCGGCACTGAGCTCGACCTTGACGCTGGTGAGCATCAACGGATGACAGAGCGGAATCAGATCGCTGGTTTTTTTCGCCGCTTGAATGCCGGCAATGCGCGCAACCGCGAAGACATCGCCCTTGGGGTGGCCGCCGCTGACAATCATCTGCAGCGTTTCGGGCAACATGCGCACAAAGGCTTCGGCGGTGGCTTCACGGAACGTCACGGCCTTGTCGGTCACGTCGACCATGTTGGCGCGACCTTGGGAATCGAGATGAGTCAGCACAGGGTTACTCCTGATCGGGAGCATCGATTGTAAACCCGCAGGTCAGATTCCGGCAGGGCTGATTGTCGCACCGATGGAGAACTGCAATTTTTCAGACCCTGCAAATCCTTTGTGGGAGCGGGCTTGCTCGCGAAAGCGGAGTGTCAGACAGCCTATCTGTAACTGTTACACCGCCTTCGCGAGCAAGCCCGCTCCCACAGGGTTATTGGCCGGACACAAAAAAACCGGGCGATATTGAGATCGCCCGGTTTGGCTGGGGGGGGTTACAGATGCGATTCGGCGTATTCGGCCAGAATCGAGCGTGGCACGCCCTGCAGGGTGATGTGGACCCCGTTGGGGAAGTCCTTGAAACGTTCGGTCAGGTAGGTCAGCCCGGAGCTGGTCGCGGACAGGTAAGGGGTGTCGATCTGCGCCAGGTTGCCCAGGCACACCACTTTGGAACCGGCGCCGGCACGGGTGATGATGGTTTTCATCTGGTGCGGGGTGAGGTTCTGGCATTCGTCGATCAGGATCAGGCTCTGCTGGAAGCTGCGGCCTCGAATGTAGTTGAGGGATTTGAACTGCAACGGCACTTTGCTGAGGATGTAGTCGACGCTGCCATGGGTGCTTTCGTCATCCATGTGCAAGGCTTCGAGGTTGTCGGTGATGGCGCCGAGCCAAGGCTCCATTTTTTCCGCTTCGGTGCCGGGCAGGAAGCCGATCTCTTGGTCCAGGCCCTGCACGCTGCGGGTGGCGATGATGCGCCGGTAGCGCTTGCTGACCATGGTCTGCTCGATGGCGGCGGCCAGGGCCAGGATGGTCTTGCCGGAACCGGCGGCGCCGGACAGGTTGACCAGGTGGATATCCGGGTCGAGCAAGGCGAACAGCGCCAGGCTCTGGTAGATGTCCCGAGGCTTGAGGCCCCAGGCCTCCTGATGCAGCAAGGGCTCCTGGTGCAGGTCGAGAATCAGCAGCTTGTCGACGTGGATTTCCTTGATCCAGCCGACGAATCCTTGTTCGTCGATGATGAATTCATTGATGTGCACCGCCGGCAGGTTGTCGATCAGTTGCACCTGGTGCCAGGTGCGACCATGGTCCTGGCGGGTTTCGACTTTGCTCACGCGGTCCCAGAAGGAGCCGGTCATGTTGTGGTAGCCATTGGGCAACAACGAGACGTCGTCGACCAGTTGGTCGGTGCTGTAGTCCTCGGCCGCGATCCCGCAGGCGCGGGCCTTGAGGCGCATGTTGATGTCTTTGGTCACCAGCACCACGGCTTGGTCCTTGTTGCGCGCGTGCAGGTCGATCAATTGGTTGATGATGATGTTGTCGTTCAGGTGTTCAGGCAGCACCAGGTTGGGTTCGGTGCGCTTGCTCATCAGGATCGACAGCAGGCCCTTGGGGCCGCTTTTGCCACGCTGGATCGACACCCCGAGTTCAACGTCTTCAGGGGAGGCATCGCCCAGGGTCTTGTCGATCAGGCGGATTGCCTGCCGGCATTCGGCCGCAACGCTGTGGTGCCCGCTCTTGAGTTTGTCGAGTTCCTCAAGCACGGTCATCGGGATGGCAACGTGGTGTTCTTCGAAGTTCAGGAGTGCGTTTGGATCGTGGATCAATACGTTGGTATCGAGTACATACAGGATTGGCTGGTTGGAGGAAGGGCTACGTCCGTGGTCATCCATACTCGGTCACCTTTGTGGGGGCCATTCGACGCAATACCGTGACAGTGCTGCGCCTCGAAGTAGCCACCGAATTCACCCGCGACGATTCAGGTGAACTGCACACAATCTGGGTCTTGGAAGACGCCACCTGTGTTGCAGGTTTCGGCGGTCTGTCTTCTTGATACTCCAAAAACCATGACAGGAAAAAGCACTTTGACGTTTTTTTGAAGTTTATTTTTCAGAGTGACGAATAACCCTTGGCGTTGCGCCATTGCACCGTTAAAGTCGGAAGTCCGGTCGCCATGAATCTGCGCCGTTTTTTTTGCCTCCCCCAGTGTTTCCGGGCCTTTCAAGGCATCAGCGAAACGCTTCCTGACAATCCTGCCAACCGATCCCGCTTTGCGCCGTTTGCGTAATGAGCCAAGGCATCGCCGTCTTCACCGCATCCTGCTTGGCGTTGAAGTTGATCACTCCGTGGCGCCACAACAGCATCAATGTCAGCGTGCGCTGGGCGCTTTGCTCGGGTTTGAGCCGATTGCTGCTGTCTTGGGGATCAATATCCCACAGCGCCACTTGCAGGCCCTGGCTGCGGAAAAAGGATCCGGCATCGCCACGGCGCTGGCCCTGGGGCGGTCGGAACAGCGGCACATAATTCTCTGGCAGCTTGCCCTTGACCAAGTCGACGCTGCGCCGTACCGAGTCCTGCCAGTCCTGCCAATAGCTGTGGGAGCGGAACTCCCAACCCTGTACACCCACGCATTGACCCGAATATAAAACCTGGAGGCTGTTGACCGAGCTGTCTGCCAGCCGCGCCTGGATGTCTTTGCCCAGCACAAAGAAAGTGCCGCTCATGTTCGATTTGCGCAGGTATTCGGTCAGCCACGGCGTATTGTCCGGCGCGATGTTGGCCCCACTGTCGAAGGTCAGCAGAAACAGTCGGTCGTTCATGTCGTCACCGTTGCGCTCGTAATCGCCGAAACGCTCGATTTCGCTGCTGCTCTGGGGAAACAGCGCAGCCTTGCGCAGCAGTTCATCGCGGTATTGGGTATGGAAGATCCGGCTCGGCTCGGCCCACTTGATGTAATAGGAGTTTTCATCGAGCCGGAATCTGCCCGCCTCTTCGCGCAGGGAGGCCATGTCCTCGACCAGGTAACAGAAGGAAGCATCCTGGTCGCAGCTTTGCTGGGCGAAGTTGTAGCTGGTCAGCAACCGCTGCCACAACCGTGCGCGAAGGGTGCCGATCGCCGCCATATTGACCGTGCGCAGACCCAGATACTGCTTGAGCGCGATTTCGTCCATGGCATCGGTGTCCAGCAGGACACGGGCGAACATCAGGATTTCGGCCCGCGAGGCCACGTCGAACAAGGTCGGGCTGGTGAGTTGCTCCGGCCAGGTGCTGCGGTCCAGGGTGGCGGCGTCGTTGGGCGCGGCATAAGCACCGAGGCTCAACAGCCAGGCCGATAACAGAAGGGCGATACGCAAAAGGGATGTCTCCATAACGAAACCCGCGCGGCATCATAGCCGATCTGTGGCGAGGGGATTTATCCCCGCTGGGCTGCGAAGCAGCCCTAAAAATCTGCGGCCTCATTGATCAGATTGATTCCACTTTGTTGGGGCTGCTGCGCAGCCCAGCGGGGATAAATCCCCTCGCCACAATGAGCACGCCACAAAATTCGGCACCTCACCACCGATCACCTATCGCCCCAATAGCTGGAGTCCACCCAGACAACCCCCTAGAATCGCGGCACCTTTGAAGGAGACGATTACATGCTGATGGTGATTTCCCCCGCCAAGACCCTTGATTACGAAACACCGCCGGCCACCGAACGTTTTACCCAGCCGCAATACCTGGACCACTCCCAGGAACTGGTCGAGCAGCTGCGTGAGTTCTCGCCGGCGCAGATCAGCGAACTGATGCACGTCTCCGACAAGATCGGCGGCCTAAATGCCGCGCGGTTCGGCAGCTGGACTCCGGCGTTCACCCCGGCGAATGCCAAACAGGCATTGCTGGCCTTCAAGGGTGATGTGTACACCGGCCTGGATGCACAGAGCTTTGGCGAAGCCGATTTCGATTATGCCCAACAGCACCTGCGCATGCTCTCCGGCCTTTATGGCCTGCTGCGCCCGCTGGATCTGATGCAACCCTATCGCTTGGAAATGGGCACGAAGCTGGCCAATGCCCGGGGCAAGGACCTGTATGCCTTCTGGGGCACGCGTATCAGCGAATGGCTGAATGAAGCCCTGGCGAGCCAAGGCGATGACGTGTTGTTGAACCTGGCGTCCAACGAGTACTTTTCGGCGGTCAAGCGCAGCGCACTGAAAGCGCGCGTCATTGATACCGAATTCAAGGACCTGAAAAACGGCCAGTACAAAATCATCAGCTTCTACGCCAAAAAAGCCCGAGGCTTGATGAGCCGGTTTGTCATTCAAGAGCGCATCAATGATCCCGCGGCGCTCAAACAGTTCGATGTGCAGGGCTACCGCTTCAACCCACAGCAGTCGAGCCCGGACAAGCTGGTTTTCCTGCGTGACCATGCTCCTGAATAAAGCATAACCTTATAACGCCCCCTGATCGGGGGCCTCGATTGAACTCATACTCGTCATCTAACTTCCCTCGCACTTCGCCAGTTCAATGACGCCAATAAATCGACCCCTCTGTTCGCTAACTTTTCTTTCACTCGACACTCGTCAGTTTTTTGCGTAGTGGCACAGAAATTTTTTATCGGTAGTGGCACATAAACATCTACCCTTCCTAACTCCCCATTTATAAAGGATGAAACGGTAAGTGCCATCATCCTGAGACTAGTGCCATCTTTCAAAATATTTCGAAAAATTTCGAAAATGGCGATGAGCGGATCGGAACTATGTCGAAATGCATGGCTCATACCACCCGTAACGATTCTCGCCGAGCGTGTAAGAGATGACTTACATAGGACGCCGATCTAAGTAACCGAGTTGTCATGGCAATTTAGCGAAACGGTCGCCTATTTGGATCCATCTTATAAAGGACAGGAGATAACGCACCATTACTATCCCCTACAAGGCCAAGGCTGCGCCCCTATAACGTGCTCACCCGAGCACACAAGCTTCTGATTTTGTGGGCTTTTTGCCAGGGATCAGAGGTGAAGAATTTTTTGCACGAGCGTTCTTGATAACGAGGACTGGCTGCATAACAGGGCAGGTCATAACAACTAGGCCGCTTTGCGCACAACTTGAGTGCACTTATTTAGACACTCGGAACTTAGTATGCCTGCACACGGCACTGTGGCGCCTGCATTCCACACTTCCGAGTGCTCGATGACCGCTGAACACTATTAACTCCGGCCATTCAATGGCATGAAAACAGAGGGAAATGCGATGCGCATTAGCATATTTGGTTTGGGTTACGTCGGTGCAGTATGTGCCGGTTGCCTGTCTGCACGGGGCCATGATGTAGTTGGCGTAGATGTCGCCAAAGACAAAATCGACATGATCAACGCGGGTAAATCGCCGATCGTTGAACCGGGTCTTGGCGAGCTGTTGGCACAAGGCATTGAAACAGGTCGTCTGCGCGGCACTACCAACTTCGCCGAAGCGATTCGCGATACTGACCTGTCGATGATTTGTGTCGGTACACCGAGCAAAAAGAACGGCGACCTGGAACTGAACTACATCGAAGCGGTGTGCCGCGAGATCGGTTTTGTCCTGCGCGAAAAGACCACCCGCCACACCATCGTGGTCCGCAGCACCGTACTGCCGGGCACCGTGGCAAACGTGGTCATCCCGATCCTCGAAGACTGCTCCGGCAAGAAAGCCGGCGTTGATTTCGGCGTCGCGGTCAACCCTGAGTTCCTGCGCGAAAGCACCGCGATCAAAGACTACGACCAACCGCCGATGACCGTTATCGGCGAGTTCGACAAAGCCTCTGGCGACGTTCTGCAATCGCTGTACGAAGAACTCGATGCACCGATCATCCGCAAAGACATCGCCGTCGCTGAAATGATCAAGTACACCTGCAACGTGTGGCACGCCACCAAGGTGACCTTCGCCAACGAGATCGGCAACATCGCCAAGGCCGTCGGCGTCGATGGTCGCGTCGTGATGGACGTGGTCTGCCAGGACAAGGCCCTGAACCTGTCCCAGTACTACATGCGCCCAGGCTTCGCCTTCGGCGGTTCGTGCCTGCCCAAGGATGTCCGCGCCCTGACCTACCGCGCCGGCTCCCTGGACGTGGAAGCGCCACTGCTCAACTCGCTGATGCGCAGCAACGAATCCCAGGTGCAGAACGCCTTCGACATCGTTTCCAGCCATGACAAGCGCAAGGTCGCCCTGCTGGGCCTGAGCTTCAAGGCCGGCACCGACGATCTGCGTGAAAGCCCTCTGGTGGAACTGGCGGAAATGCTGATCGGCAAGGGTTTCGACCTGAAGATCTACGACAGCAACGTCGAATACGCCCGCGTCCACGGTGCGAACAAGGATTACATCGAGTCGAAGATTCCTCACGTCTCGTCCTTGCTCAACGCCGATTTCGACGCAGTGATCGACAGCTCCGACATCATCATCCTGGGCAACCGCGACGAGAAGTTCCGCGCGCTGACCGAGAACGTACCGGAAGGCAAGCAGGTCATTGACCTGGTCGGTTTCATGTCCAAGGCCACCGACCCGAGTGGCCGGACCGAAGGCATTTGCTGGTAAATCTGTTTGCCGGCTGGGGCTTGGCCCCGGCCGGCCTTTCGCCTGCCTTAACCCATCGGGCCGCCCACAAGGCCCGCCCGAGATAGAGACGGATGCAGATTATGCACAGGCTAAAGCACGGCCTGCTTCAGGCCGCCGGTTGGCTGTTTTACTTGAGTTTATTGATGGGCATCGCCACGGCGTTGCCTGCGTCCACGTTCGACGCCGAATCCAAGGACTTTATCTTCCTGATCGGCGCCGTGGGCATTTGGCGTTACTCCATGGGAGCGACGCATTTCGTGCGCGGCATGATCTTCCTGTACATCGTCTACCCGCATCTGCGCCGCAAGGTACGCAAGCTGGGCACGGCGGCGGATCCGTCCCACGTGTACCTGATGGTGACCAGCTTCCGGATCGACGCGCTGACCACCGCCCAGGTCTACAGCTCGGTGATTCGCGAGGCCATCGATTGCGAGCTGCCCACCACCGTGGTCTGTTCCATCGTGGAAATGTCCGACGAATTGTTGGTCAAGAGCCTCTGGGCCCGCATGAACCCGCCAGAGCGGGTCAAGCTGGACTTCGTGCGCATTCCGGGTACCGGCAAGCGTGACGGCCTGGCCTATGGTTTCCGCGCGATCTCCCGCCACCTGCCCGACGACCGTGCAGTGGTGGCCGTGATCGACGGCGACACCGTGCTCGCCGAAGGCGTGGTGCGCAAGACCGTGCCGTGGTTCCAGCTGTTCGGCAATGTCGGCGGCCTGACCACCAACGAGTTCTGCGAAGTTCGCGGCGGCTACATCATGAGCGAATGGCACAAACTGCGTTTCGCCCAGCGTCACATCAACATGTGCTCCATGGCCCTGTCCAAGCGCGTGCTGACCATGACCGGACGGATGTCGGTGTTCCGCGCCACCGTGGTAACCAACCCGGACTTCATCGCCGACGTGGAAAGCGACTCGCTGCAACACTGGCGCCTGGGTCGCTTCAAGTTTCTCACCGGTGACGACAAGTCCAGCTGGTTCAGCCTGATGCGCTTGGGTTACGACACGTTCTACGTGCCTGACGCGGCGATCAACACCGTTGAGCACCCGCCGGAAAAGAGCTTCATCAAGGCCAGTCGCAAGCTGATGTTCCGATGGTACGGCAACAACCTGCGGCAAAACTCCCGGGCACTTGGCCTGGGCATGAGGCGTTTGGGCCTGTTTACCTCGGTGGTGCTGTTCGACCAGCGCGTGTCGATGTGGACCTCGCTGCTGGGCCTGACCGTGGCACTGATCGCCAGCTTCAAGTACGGCACCGCGTTCATCCTGGTGTACCTGCTGTGGATCGGCATCACCCGGTTGCTGCTGACCCTGTTGCTGTCGTGCTCCGGACACAAGATCGGGCCTGCCTACCCGGCGATTCTCTATTACAACCAGATCGTCGGCGCGTTGGTGAAGATCTACGTGTTCTTCCGCCTTGACCAGCAGTCCTGGACCCGCCAGCCCACCTCACTGACCCGTGATCTCGCCAGCTTTCAACGTTGGTTCAACACTTGGTCGTCTCGGACCATGACCTTCTCCGCCGGTAGCATTTTTGTCGCCGTGCTGCTGACGATGGTCTGACCGGACTTGAATGAATTAACTAGGAAATCGCCCCTATGAACACCGCCGTGAATGTCAACGTAGTGCATGAATCCGAAGCCCAGCGCCAACACGCCCGAGTGAAAATCCCGGCCAAGTTGCGCTTCTTCGGCCCCGACCGTACGCCTATGGAAGTCAAGGTCCTGGACCTGTCCGCTGGCGGCCTGTGCTTCAACGCCGGTCAGATGCCGCTCAAGGTCGGCGAGTCCTATAAGGGTCGCCTGCAGTTCGTGATCGACAACCTTGGCCTGGCCATGGACGTGGAACTGCAGATCCGCTCCTACGACCGCGAGACCGGTCGCACCGGTTGCCAGTTCCAGAACCTGGAGCCTCGGGACATCTCGACACTGCGCCACATCATCACTTCGCACCTGGCCGGCGACATCGTCGGCGTCGGCGACGTGCTGGCGACTCTGCAGCGCGACAACTTCACCAAGGCGCGCAAGCAGAAGGACCAAACCGGCGGCATGAGCGCCCTGGGCCGCCTGCGGGCCGTGACCTTCAGCCTGGCGATTTTCCTCGTCGGCCTGGCGGCATTCGGCTTCATCTTCAAGTCGGTGTACGGCATGTACTTCGTCAGCCACGCCCAGGCGGGCCTGGTGAACGTACCGGGCATGGCCATTACGATGCCGCGCGACGGCACCGTGCAGAGCCTGGTCAAGGCTGACGGCGTGGCCGCCAAGGGCGCCCCGTTGGCCACGTTCAGCACCAGCATGCTCGACGTGCTCAAGGGTCATCTGGACGACAACCAGCTGCAACCGGCCAAGGTCGAGGAACTGTTCGGCAAGCAAATGACCGGCACCCTGACCTCTCCGTGCGACTGCATCGTGGCCCAGCAGTTGGTGTCCAACGGTCAGTACGCCAGCAAGGGTGACGTGATCTTCGAACTGGTTCCTCGTGGCGCTGAAGCCAACGTCGAGGCGCGCTTCTCCTATCGCCAGTTCGGCGACGTGCGTCCAGGCACCCCGGTCAGCTTCCAGGTTGCCGGCGAAGACACCATTCGCACCGGCAAGATCGTCAGCAGCACCAGCCTGAAGAGCGCCGACCTGTCCTCCGATATCCGTGTGCTGATCAAGCCCGACGAACCGCTGGACAGCTCGCTGTCCGGCCGTCCAGTAGAAGTCAACAGCGACCGTGGCCCTAACCTGGGCTGGCTGATGGACAAAGCCATGGCCGTCGGTCGTTAAGTCGAGGATATGCCCGTGACCATTACAAAAATCCTGACCACGCCGCAGACCCTGTGGGAGCGAGCTTGCTCGCGCAATGCCCACACCGGGTTTGCGATGTGCGCACTGGCACTGGCAGTCAGCCTTAGCGGCTGCGCCGGCTTGCCCGACCAGCGCCTGGCCAACGAAGCGCTCAAGCGCGGCGACACAGCCATGGCACAGCAGAATTATCAGCAACTGGCAGACCTGGGCTACAGCGAAGCCCAGGTCGGCCTGGCCGATATTCAGGTGGACAGCCGCGATCCCGAGCAGATGAAAAAAGCCGAGGCGACTTACCGCGCCGCGGCCGGTATCTCGCCACGCGCCCAGGCTCGCCTGGGTCGCCTGCTGGTGGCCAAGCCCGGCTCCACCGAAGCTGAAAAACACGAAGCCGAAGGCCTGTTGAAAAAAGCCTTCGCCAACGGTGAAGGCGGTACCCTCATCCCGCTGGCGATGCTGTACCTGCAATATCCCCACAGCTTCCCGAACATCAATGCCCAGCAGCAGATCAGCCAATGGCGCAGCGCCGGTTACCCGGAAGCGGGCCTGGCGCAGATTCTGCTGTATCGCACCCAAGGCACCTACGACCAGCACCTGGACGAAGTGGAGAAGGTCTGCAAGGCCGCCTTGACCACCACCGACATCTGCTACGTCGAACTGGCCACGGTCTATCAGAAACGTGGCCAGCCGGAACAGCAGCCCGAGTTGCTCAAGCAGATGCAGGCCGGTCACAGCGCTGGCGTGGTCTCCGCTCAACGCGTAGACAGCGTCGCCCGGGTACTGGCCGATGCCAGCCTGGGCAAGACAGACGAAAAGACCGCCCAGTCGTTGCTCGAAGGGATCGCCCCCGCCTACCCCGCTGCCTGGGTCAGCCTGGCGCAACTGCTTTACGATTTCCCCGAACTGGGCGACGTCGACAAGATGATGCAGTACCTGGAAAACGGCCGCGCCGCCGACCAGCCTCGTGCCGAACTGCTGTTGGGCAAGCTCTATTATGAAGGCAAGTGGGTACCGGCTGACGCCAAGGTCGCCGAGGCGCATTTCCAGAAAGCTGTTGGCCGCGAAGTGGCCGCCGATTACTACCTCGGCCAGATCTATCGCCGCGGTTACCTGGGCCAGGTGTACTCGCAAAAAGCCCTGGACCACCTGCTCAAGGCCGCCCGCAACGGCCAGAACAGCGCCGACTTTGCCATCGCCCAGCTGTTCTCCCAGGGCAAAGGCACCAAGCCAAACCCGGTCAATGCGTATGTGTTCAGCCAGTTGGCCAAGGTCCAGAACACTCCGCAGGCCACTGAGCTTGCCCAGACCCTCGAAGCACAATTACCGCCGGAGCAGCTTGCACAAGCCCAGCGTCTGCTACAACAGGAGCAGGCCATTCGTGGTGCCATGAGCCCCGATACGCTGGAACTGCAAGCCCTAAAAGAAGATGACGGCGAGGAACCTCTATGAAGCCTTTGAAGCTCAATCCTTTTGTGCAGGCCGGTATTGGCCTGTCGTTTGCCCTGCTGTGGTCCTGCCCGACCCTGGCGGCCCTGACCGATGACAAGAACTTCGGCCTGGAAGTGAAAATCACCGGCCAGTCCGAAGATGACCGCGACCTCGGCACCCAGAGCGGTGGCGACGTCAACGGTGTCGGCCTGGACCTGCGCCCTTGGATCTATGGCGAAAGCGGTGCCTGGAGCGCTTACGCCATGGGCCAGGCCGTCACGTCGACCGACATCATCGAGACCGATACCCTGCAACAGTCCGATGGCAACACCCAGCAAACCGACAGCGGCGATCGCGAAGTCAAGAAAAGCTACCTGGCGATGCGCGAATTCTGGATTGGCTACCGTGGGCTGACCCCTTACCCGGGCGAAATGTTGAAGTTCGGTCGCCAGCGCCTGCGCAACGACGACGGCCAATGGCGCGACACCAACATCGAGGCCCTGAACTGGACCTTCGATACCACGTTGCTGCGCGCCAACCTCGGCGTTGCCGAACGTTTCAGCGAATACCGCACCGACCTCAAGGAATTGTCCCCCAAGGACAAGGATCGTATGCACGTCTACGGCGACGTGGGTTACCAGTGGATGCCAGGTCAATGGGCCGGTATCCGCGCCCACCACTCCCATGACAATGGCAGCCTTGATTACCCGACCCCGGGCGAAGCCACCGACACCCTGGACAAGACCCAGAACGGCGACATTTCCTGGCTGGGCCTGGAAGCCAACAGCGACGCCTATAACTGGCGCAACACCAACACCGTCAACTACTGGGCCAGCATTACCGGCATGAGCGGCGAGCGCGACACCGTCAACCCGCTCAACGCCGACGGCACGCGCCCAGCGCAAGCCAAGCACAGCGACGACGTGGACGGTTGGGCCACTGACCTGGGTATCCGCCTGCGTCTCGACCCGCAATGGCAAGTCGGTGCAGCCTATTCCCGCGCCAGCGACGAGTACCAACAGAACGGCCTGCAAAGCAACCGCTCGAACTTCACCGGTACCCGCTCGCGGGTCCACCGTTTCGGCGAAGCCTTCCGGGGCGAAATGGCCAACACCCAGAGCGCCAGCCTGTTCGGTTCCTGGCAGCTGCGTGACGAATACGACGCCAGCCTCGTGTACCACAAATTCTGGCGCGTGGACGGCAACAAGCCGGTGGGCAGCAACGGCATCAACGCCGTGGAAAACGATACCGACGACGTGACGGGCGCAATCCTGTCCACCTCGGCCCTGCCGCTCAATGACGGCAACAAGGACCTGGGCCAGGAAGTCGACCTGGTGGTCACCAAGTACTTCAAGCAGGGCCTGCTGCCGGCCGCACTGAGCCAGTCCATCGATGAGCCGTCGGCGCTGGTGCGCTTTCGTGGTGGTGTGTTCAAGCCAGGCGACGCCTACGGCAAAGAGGTCGATTCGTACATGCATCGCGCCTTCGTCGACGTGATCTGGCGCTTCTGATGCGAATGACCATGGGAGTGCCCGATATGAACCGCTACCTCAGGAACAGCCAGGCGATGAAAGGTTCGATCAGCCTGTTGGTCGCAGCCATGCTGCTGGCTGGCACGCCGGCGTTCGCCAACGTTGAACCGGTGGTCAAGCCGGGCAACGTGGTCAAGGGACTGCAAGAAGCCAAGACCTACACCGTCAGCACTGCACCGACCGCACCGCTGGAACTGGCCAAGCCGACCCTGCCCGACCTCACCGGCTTCACCGCCGAAGCGGCCGCGAAGAAAATCGTGCGGACCAAGCCCGGCAAGATCAGTGTGCGCCGGATGATGCAGGAAAACGCCTTGAAGGACTTCATCGGCGGCGACAACAAGATGGCCGAGTGGGTGGTGCGACAGCACGGCATCCCACAGGCCATCTTCCTCGACGACGGCTACATGAACCTCAAGGATCTGGCCAAGAAGGCGCCTAAGTACATTATCGAAACTTCGCCAGGTGTCTACCTGGCGAAGATTCCGATCGTGGTCGGCCAGAAAGGCATCCTGGAAATCGACAAACAGACCCAAGAGCTGCGCCTGTCCCAGGAGGGCGGCGCGTTCCTGGTCAACGATGGCCAGATGTTCATCCGCGACACCAAGGTCACCGGCTGGCGCGAAAAGGACAATGGCCCTGCCACGTTCCGCTCGCCCAAGGAATTCCGTCCGTTCCTACTGTCGTGGGGCGGTACCGAGACCTACATCGTCAATACCAAGATGGCCAGCTTCGGCTACGCCAACAGTAAGTCGTACGGGGTGAGTATTTCCCAGTACACGCCGAACATGGCCAAGGTCCTCAAGCGCCCGGAACCGACCGGCTGGATCATCGGTTCCGAGTTCTCGGACATGTGGTACGGCTTCTACTGCTACGAGACCCGCGACTTTGTCATCAAGGGCAACACCTACAAAGACAACATCGTCTACGGCATCGACCCCCACGACCGTTCCCATCGGCTGATCATTGCCGACAACACCGTCTACGGGACCAAGAAAAAGCACGGGATCATTATTTCCCGTGAGGTCAACGACAGCTTCATTTTCAACAACCGCAGCTACGACAACAAACTCTCGGGCCTGGTGATCGACCGTAACAGTGTGAACAACCTGATCGCCTACAACGAGATCTACAAGAACCACACCGACGGCATCACGCTCTATGAGAGTGGTGACAACCTGTTGTGGGACAACAAAGTGATCAGCAACCGGCGCCACGGTATCCGGATTCGTAACAGCGTGAACATCCGCCTCTACGAAAACGTGTCCATGGCCAACGGCCTGACCGGTATCTACGGCCACATCAAGGACCTGTCCGACACCGACCGGGACATCAAGCTCGACCCGTTCGACGCCCAAGTCTCGCTGATCGTGGTCGGTGGTGAACTGGCCGCCAACGGCAGCGGCCCATTGTCCATCGACTCGCCCCTGAGTGTTGAGCTGTACCGCGTGTCCATGCTCGCGCCGACCAAATCCAGCGGCATCAGCTTCTCGGGAATTCTCGGCGAGCGCCAGGATGAAATTCTCGACCTGCTGGTGCGCCAGCAGAAAGCCGTGCTGATCGACCCCGTCGAACGCCAGACCGAAATGCGGGACTGAGGATGACCTTTATGAACCCACAGATGATCAAACTTCTGGGCCTGTCCGCCCTGACGGCCGGCATTCTCGCCGCCACCAGCGGCGCACGCGCCGACGAAATCAAGGCGCCGAGCTTCACCGCCGAGCCATGCTGCAACCTGTGCCCTGCCGCCCATGATGCAAAGAACTACACCACGCGCTACCAGCAGAACTTCACCACGCTGGTCCAGGCCCAGGGTGACTGGCTGTTCCGTACCCAGGAAGACCTGCGTACCGAATTCACCACCACCCCGGCCGGCTACCAGCGCATGCAGCAGTTGCACGATGCGTTCAAGAAAAAAGGCATCGAGCTGGTGCTCGTCTACCAGCCGACCCGGGGCCTGGTGAACCGCAACAAGCTCAACCCGCAGGAAAAGGCCAGTTTCGACTTTGAAAAGGCTCTGACCAACTACAAGACCATGCTCGGCCGTTTCGCGCAGATGGGTTATGTGGTGCCGGACCTGTCGCCATTGACCAACGAAAACCTGCCGGAAACCCTGCCGGCCCACGACTTCTACTTCCGTGGCGACCAGCACTGGACGCCCTACGGCGCCCAGCGCACCGCCAAGATCGTCGCCGAGAAGGTCAAGCAGCTCCCGGCCTTCGCCGACATTCCCAAGCGTGAGTTCGAGACCAAGAAGTCCGGCCGCATGGGCAAGACCGGCACCCTGCACAACATGGCCGGCCAGCTGTGCGGTACCAGCTACGCGATCCAGTACATGGACCAGTTCACCACCGAACCGAAAGGCGAGGCGGGCGACGGCGACCTGTTCGGCGATTCCGGCAACCCGCAGATCACGCTCGTGGGCACCAGTCACAGCGGCAAGAACTACAACTTCGCCGGCTTCCTGGAAGAGTCCATCGGCGCCGACATCCTCAACGTCGCCTTCCCGGGCGGTGGTCTGGAAGGCGCAATGATCCAGTACCTGGGCAGCGAAGAATTCCAGAAGAATCCGCCGAAGATCCTGATCTGGGAATTCTCGCCGCTGTATCGCCTGGACCAGGAAACCATCTACCGCCAGATGATGGCGCTGCTGGACAACAACGGTTGCGAAGGCAAGCCGGCGCAGATGAGCAGCAAGACTGCCCTCAAGCCCGGCAAAAACGAATTGATGGTCAATAGCAAGAATATGGACCTGCGTAACGGCAGTCACCAGATCGACATCCGCTTCGCCGACACGTCGGTGAAAACCTTGCAAGCCACCCTCTGGTACATGAATGGGCGCCACGAGGATATCAAGATCGAGAAACCGGATACCTCCGACACCGACGGACGTTTCGCCTTCCAATTGCGCACCGATGAGGACTGGGCTTCGCAGAACCTGTTGGCTGTCGAAGTCCAGGGCCCCGAAGCCGGTACAGCGCCACAGCAAGTCGAGGCGAAAGTCTGCAAACGCAATGCATCTCCGCAAGCCGAACAAACGGCTCAAATCGGACAATGAGGTCTCGTCTCATGACCAGAACCATGCGCACCCGAACGTTGAAAACGCTGCTGGCACCGTCCCTGCTGACCCTGGCGATGTTCGCCGGGGCCACGCAGGCGGCGGCGCCGCTGCGCCCGCCACAGGGTTACTTTGCACCGATCGAAAAGGTCAAGGTGGGCGATCCTGCCCAAGGCTGCGACGCAACACCGACGCCCTACACCGGCTCCCTGCAGTTTCGCAGCAAGTACGAAGGCTCCGACAAGGCCCGTGCAACCCTGAACATGCAATCGGAAAAAGCCTTCCGTGACAGCACCGCCGACATCACCAAGATCGAGCGTGGCGTCAGCAAGCAAGTGATGCAATTCATGCGTGACGGTCGCCCCGAGCAACTGGAATGCACCCTGAACTGGTTGACCGCCTGGGCCAAGGCCGACGCATTGATGTCCAAGGACTTCAACCACACCGGCAAGTCCATGCGCAAATGGGCCTTGGGCAGCATGGCCTCGGCCTATGTGCGCCTGAAGTTTTCCGAGTCCCAGCCACTGGCCAACCACCCGGAGCAGGCTCAACTGATCGAAGGCTGGTTCAGCCGGATGGCCGACCAGGTCGTCAGCGACTGGGACAACCTGCCGCTGGACAAGACCAACAACCATTCCTACTGGGCCGCCTGGTCGGTGATGGCCACCTCCGTGGCAACCAACCGCCGCGACCTGTTTGACTGGGCCGTCAAGGAATACAAGGTCGGTGTCAATCAGGTCGATTCCGAGGGCTACTTGCCCAACGAACTCAAGCGCAAGCAACGGGCCCTGTCCTACCACAACTATGCCTTGCCGCCACTGGCGATGATCGCCAGTTTCGCCCAGGTCAACGGTGTGGACCTGCGCCAGGAAAACAACGGTGCCCTCAAGCGATTGGGTGACCGAGTGCTGGCCGGGGTGAAAGACCCGGACATCTTCGAAGAGAAGAACGGCGACGAACAGGACATGAAGGACCTGAAGGTCGATTCGAAATTCGCCTGGCTCGAACCGTTCTGCAGCCTCTACACCTGCTCCGAGGATGTGCTGGAGCGCAAGCATGAAATGCAACCGTTCAAGACGTTCCGCCTCGGCGGGGACTTGACCAAGGTGTACGACCCTTCGCGGGAAAAAGGTGAGAAAGGAAGCTGACACCCTTCTCCCTGCCTGGCAGGGAAACCTGTGGGAGCGAGCTTGCTCGCGATAGCGGTCTGACATTCGCCTTGGATGTCGACTGAAACACCGTCATCGCAAGCAAGCTCGCTCCCACAGGGAATGTGGTCTGTTTCGAATGTATCAACCCCCCCAATTTTCATGGGGGGTTTGGGGGGGCTCTGGCCCTTGACTGTTGATTCAACATGGAGAGATCGGGATGGTATTTTCATCCAATGTGTTCCTGTTTCTGTTCTTGCCGATCTTTCTCGGCTTGTACTACTTGAGCGGGCAACGCTATCGCAACCTGCTGTTGCTGCTGGCCAGCTATGTGTTCTATGCCTGGTGGCGGGTGGACTTCCTGGCGCTGTTCGCCGGCGTGACCCTGTGGAACTACTGGATCGGCCTGAAAGTCGGCGCCGCCGGTGTGCGCACCAAACCAGCCCAGCGCTGGCTGTTGCTTGGCGTGGCCGTTGACCTGTGCATCCTGGGTTACTTCAAGTACGCCAACTTTGGCGTGGACAGCCTCAACGCGATCATCACCGGTTTCGGTCTGAATCCGTTCATCCTGACCCACGTGCTGTTGCCGATCGGGATCTCGTTCTACATCTTCGAGTCCATCAGCTACATCATCGACGTCTATCGCGGTGACACCCCGGCGACCCACAACCTGATCGACTTCGCAGCGTTCGTGGCGATCTTTCCGCACCTGATCGCCGGCCCCGTGTTGCGTTTCCGCGACCTGGCCGATCAGTTCAACAACCGCACCCACACGCTGGACAAGTTCTCTGAAGGCTGCACGCGCTTCATGCAGGGTTTCATCAAGAAAGTGTTCATCGCCGACACCCTGGCGGTGGTGGCCGACCATTGCTTTGCCTTGCAGAACCCGACCACGGGCGATGCCTGGCTCGGCGCCCTGGCCTACACCGCGCAGCTGTACTTCGACTTTTCCGGCTACAGCGACATGGCCATCGGCCTGGGCTTGATGATGGGTTTCCGTTTCATGGAAAACTTCAAGCAGCCCTACATCAGCCAGTCGATCACCGAGTTCTGGCGGCGCTGGCACATCAGCCTGTCCACCTGGCTGCGCGATTACCTCTACATCACCCTGGGCGGTAACCGCAAAGGCACGTTGATGACCTATCGCAACCTGTTCCTGACCATGCTGCTCGGCGGTCTGTGGCACGGCGCGAACATCACCTACGTGATCTGGGGTGCCTGGCACGGTATCTGGCTGGCCATCGAAAAGGCCGTGGGCATCAACACCACGCCACGCAGCATCAACCCGATCCGCTGGGCGCTGACCTTCCTGCTGGTGGTCATGGGCTGGGTGATTTTCCGCTCCGAAAACCTGCACGTGGCCGGTCGCATGTACGGCGCCATGTTCAGCTTCGGCGACTGGTCGCTGTCGGAACTGACCCGCGCCAACCTCACCGGCCTGCAGATCGCCACGCTGGTGGTGGCCTACATCACTCTCGCCTTCTTCGGCCTGCGGGACTTCTACACCAACCGTCCGCCGGTCAAGACCAAGCCTGAGGTCAACACCGAGGCCGACGGCCCGGCGACTGCACAACCGGGGCTGATCAAAGCCGTACCGGGTGACAACCCGTCGAATATCCATGAACCGGGCTACACCGTGGGTGTCGAAGCCCAGGTGCAACCGGCCTACTGGACTGCGGACTGGTCACGCTACGCGATGCGCGCCCTGGTGCTCCTGCTGTTCATCGCCTCGATTCTCAAACTCTCGGCGCAAAGCTTCTCGCCGTTCCTTTACTTCCAGTTCTGAGGGATCTGAACATGACCCGCTCATTACGCATCTTTTACATCGCACTGTTCCTGCTGATCCTGACAGCACTGGGCCTGTGGTCGACGCGCAGCTTCTTCGGCTTCAGTACCAACCCCGATGCGACCGTGCTCAACGGTCGCTGGACCAAAGCCGTCGAGACGCACTACGACGAGGAGTTCCCGATCAAGCGCCTGGGCACCAACATCTGGGCCGCGCTGGACTACAAGCTGTTCAATGAAGGCCGCAAAGGCGTGGTGCTGGGCCGCGACCAATGGCTGTACAGCGACGAAGAGTTCAACCCGATCGTCAACGAAGAGCTGAACCTGCAAGGCAACTACGCGCTGGTCGAAGGCGTGCGCCAGAAGCTCAAGGAACAAGGCATCACCCTGGTCATGGCGATCGTGCCAGCCAAGGTCCGCCTGTATCCAGAGCACTTGGGTGAAGTGAAGCCGTCGAGCATTCACGCCAACCTGTACCAGGATTTCCACGCTCGCGTGGCGGCAGACAAGATCCTCGCCCCGGACTTGCTTGGCCCGCTGCAACAGGCCAAGCAGAGCGGCCAGCAAGTGTTCCTGCGCACCGACACCCACTGGACTCCGGAAGGCGCGCAAGTAGCCGCCGAAAACCTGGCCAAGGCCATAGCAGAGAAGGCACCGCTCAACGGCGAGCCACAACGCTTCGTCACTGAGCCTGCGGAAAAAATCACCCACAAGGGCGACCTGCGGCAGTTCCTGCCCCTGGACCCACTGTTCGAAAACCTGATGCCTGCCCAGGAACCGCTGGTCAAGCGCAATACCCGCGAAGCCGACAACCAGCCGGCCAGCGACGACGCACTGTTTGCCGACGCCCAGGTGCCCGTGGCCCTGATTGGCACCAGCTACAGCGCCAACCCCAACTGGAACTTCGTCGGTGCACTCAAGCAAGCCCTGCACAGCGACGTCGTGAACTACGCCGAAGACGGCCATGGCCCGATTCTGCCGATGCTCAGCTACCTCAAGAGCGACGCCTTCAAGAACAGCCCGCCACAGGTGCTGATCTGGGAGTTTCCTGAACGTTATCTGCCCGTGAACAACGAAATCGGCGACGCCGACCCGCAGTGGGTCGCAGAGCTCAAACAAGCCGGCGCTCGTCAGCAGAACGTCGCAGCTAACACTCAATCCGAGACGCCCGACCGGGCGCAAAACTGAAAGAGAGGTCCACCATGACTTTCAACACTACTCCTCGCCGTCTCGCAACTCGCTCCCTCAAGGCCGTTGCCCTCGTCGCCAGCATGAGCGCCCTTTCGCTGTCTGCCTTCGCAGGTGATTCGGCCCTGTACGGCCCAGTCGCGCCGAAGGGCTCGAGCTTCGTACGGATCTACAACGCCAGCAACGCCGAAGTCAGCGCTACCGTCGGCAGCACCAACCTCAGCGAAGTGGCCCCCCTGGCCAGCAGTGACTTCAGCTTCATGCCCGGCGGCGACTACAGCGCCAAGGTCGGCAGCCAGACCGTTCCGGTTAAACTGGCCCCCGATCACTATTACACCCTGGTCAACAACGCCAGCGGCCAGCCTCAACTGATCGAGGAGCCGCCGTTCAAGAACAAGCAGAAATCCCTGGTCCGCGTGCAGAACCTCACCGACAAGGCACTGACCCTCAAGACCGCCGATGGCAAGACCGAAGTGGTTCCGAACGTGGCGGCCAAAGGCCGTGGCGAACGTGAAATCAACCCGGTGAAAGTGACCCTGGCGCTGTTCGAAGGCGACAAGAAAGTCGGCGACCTCAAGCCTGTGGCCCTGGAACGCGGCGAAGCCGCCGTGCTGTACGTCACCGGTTCAGGCAGCAGCCTGTCGCCAGTGTGGGTGAAACGCCCGACGTCGACCCGCTGATGAATTCACCTGATTGACGCTGTACCCCTGTGGGAGCGGGCTTGCTCGCGAATACGGTCTCACATTCAACATTGATGTTGGCTGAACCACCACTTTCGCGAGCAAGCCCGCTCCCACCCTGAATTGGGGTGTCATTCGGGTACGGAACAACAACAAGAGAGTGAAACGACAGAACGCAGTAGCTCTAAAACCATTTCGATTTGTAGGAGTAACAAACATGATTCCGGTGATCTTGTCAGGTGGTAGCGGCTCACGTCTTTGGCCGCTTTCGCGCAAGCAATTCCCTAAACAGTTCCTGGCCTTGACCGGCGAACACACCTTGTTCCAGCAGACCATCGAGCGCCTGGTGTTCGAGGGCATGGACACGCCGATCGTGGTCTGCAACAAAGACCACCGTTTCATCGTCAACGAACAGCTGAGCACCCGCAAACTGGAAGCCCAACGCATCCTGATGGAACCGTTCGGGCGCAACACCGCCCCGGCCGTGGCCCTGACCGCGATGATGCTGGTCAATGAAGGTCGCGACGAGCTGATGCTGGTGCTGCCGGCCGACCACGTGATCGAAGACCAGAAAGCCCTGCAACGCGCCCTGGCCCTGGCCACCGTGGCCGCCGAGCGTGGCGAAATGGTGCTGTTCGGTGTGCCGGCCACCAAGCCCGAAACCGGCTATGGCTACATCAAGTCGACCAACGATGCGCTGCTGCCTGAAGGCGTGAGCCGTGTCTCGCACTTCGTCGAAAAACCCGACGTCAAGCGCGCCACCGAGTTCGTTAACGCCGGCGGTTATTTCTGGAACAGCGGCATGTTCCTGTTCCGCGCCAGCCGTTTCCTCGAAGAGCTGAAAAAGCACGATCCAGACATCTACGACACTTGCCTGCTGACCCTGGAGCGCAGTGAACAGACGGCTGACACCATCACCCTCGACGAAGCCACCTTCGCCTGCTGCCCGGACAACTCCATCGACTACGCGGTGATGGAAAAGACCCAGCGCGCCTGCGTCGTACCGCTGTCGGCGGGCTGGAGCGATGTCGGTTGCTGGGCGTCGCTGTGGGAAGTCAACGAAAAAGACACCAACGGCAACGTCACCAAAGGCGACGTGGTGCTCCAGGACAGCCGCAACTGCATGATCCATGGCAACGGCAAACTGGTGTCGGTGATCGGCCTGGACAACATCGTGGTGGTCGAAACCAAGGACGCCATGATGATCGCCCATAAGGACAAGGTCCAAGGCGTCAAGCAGATGGTCAACACCCTCAATGCACAGGGCCGTACCGAAACCCAGAACCATTGCGAGGTCTATCGTCCGTGGGGTTCCTATGACTCGGTGGACATGGGCGGCCGTTTCCAGGTCAAGCACATCTCGGTCAAGCCGGGCGCGTGCCTGTCGCTGCAGATGCACCACCACCGCGCCGAACACTGGATCGTGGTCAGCGGCACCGCTGAAGTGACCTGCGACGAAAACGTGTTCCTGCTCTGCGAAAACCAGTCGACCTACATCCCGATCGCGTCGGTCCACCGCCTGCGCAACCCGGGCAAGATCCCGTTGGAAATCATCGAAGTGCAGTCCGGTAGCTACCTGGGCGAAGACGACATCGAACGCTTCGAAGACATCTACGGTCGCTCCACCCCGATCGAACGCGGCGTGTCGGTGAAAACCATCGCGCAGTAAAGATCAGCCAAACAAGAAGCCCCCGTCCAGCCCACTGCGTCCCCTATCCGCAGTGGGTTGGGTGGGGGCTTTTTGGTCCTGGGCTTTGTATGAAAAGTGCCTGCGCGACATTTCATACAACCCCTAAGCAAACGACTCCCACTCACGACTCCCAGCTTTTCTAAAGGAAACGATGTAGGCGCTCGGAATCGGAGTAATGAATGTTACTTCGACCGTCATGGGTGGAATCATTGCGACGAAGTTGGCTTGATCGAGCGTGTTATTGCTCATCAGCAAACGAGCGTCCAACCTTCCTTTCGGGACAAACTTGAAAGGCTTGTCAATCCCCAGCGTTTGTTGATCGACGCTTCGCTCCTCCAAACCCGGGATCTCCATTCGATACAGATAGTTCCGGGTGTCACCGTATCCTCCCGAATCCTCATCCATCCCAGTGGACACATAACCGGGAACAGGGCTTCTGACGTGTTCATTAGCCAGGGTATTAAAGCCCTTCGTCATCAATGCCTCTCTGAACTCCTGTTTGATTTTCAGCCCTCTATTATCCCTGGGGAAAAAACCACCTGCCCTACGTATTTCATCTGGAGAGCGGTTGTCCCCTCGCATAACGATAATATTCCCCGCCTGGGTTATCGTTAATGCGTGCGAACCGACCAGCAGCTGGCTCCCGACATGGGGCGAGAGCGATCCCGTCGGCCGGATTGATTCAGAGTGCACCGTGGATACTTTTTCTACCGGAAGAAACGATTCAACAGAAGATGCTTGAACTTGCGCTGTCCGCTGTGGAAGCTGTTTCAAGGGAGGTCTAGCTGTTCGAATCAGTGGAACTTGCCGGACTTGCGGTAACTGATCACCGCCAGATTTGGACGACTCAAATGCTTGCCTGATCCTGGACACGTTACTTTCATCTTTAGGCTTGCCTTCAGGTTGAGGTGCAAGTCCATCGGTATCGAAAAACGTCAGCGGATTATTTCTCACCATCCGATAAAGGTTCAAACCGTCCACTTCCCCGGCCGGATCCGGATTGATCCAACGCTGCAGCCACGGCGCGTAATACCTGAACCCATAGTAATAAAGCCCCGTCGCATCCCGCTCCTTGCCGGAGTAACGGACCGTCTTGTAACTGACTTCGATCACATCCTCCCCGGCCAGATACGCTGTCTCGCCGAAGGGATAAAAATGTTCCCGACTGATGATTCGCCCGTCGTGGTCAAGCTCCAGGCTGATAGAACCCAAGTGATCGGAAAAACTGTATCGATAGCGATTGTTTGCCCCTGAGGGTGGTGGGCTTTCCCAGTGCAGTACCCGAACGCTGTTGAGTCCACCCTGAGCCGTAATGACCTGTAGCGACTCCGCGGTGCCGCTGTCGGCGCGCAGTTCCAACCCCGGCAAATAACGCACTTCGGCCGCCAGCGTGCGGGTTCCAGTTTGCAGGGTACGAAGCTTGCGCACGCGCTGACCGTCGCCCGCGTAGACATACCGCTCACTGTCATCCAGACCAGACGCACGGGTTATCGGAGTGACCGAACCCAACTGGTTACGCGGATCCCAGGCCAGGGAACGCCCCTCTTCCAATTGATGCCAATTGCCTCGCGCATCGAATGCCGCCTCGATCTCCTCCTCCGTCGGCGGCACACCATTACGGTACGGCAGGCAACGATTGCTGTAGCGGGCCACCTTCATCTGGTGTCCATGATTCTGCGCACCGACGTGGATCAGCTCCAGCAGGTTGCCGCTTTCATCGTAGCGATAGGTCTGCCGGTAATTGCTGACCGCCGCCGGGTCGCTACGATCAACGGACTCGGGCCCCTGGTTCAGGGCGCCCGCTTCCCATCCGGTGGCCTGGGTCAGTTGATAGAGCGTGTCGTAGATAAAACGACTGATGGGCTCGATCCGCTGGTTGGCGAAATAGCGCACCGGCAAGGCTTTGTCTTCAATGCTCAGGACATTGCCCATGGGGTCGTAGACATAGACCAGGTCTTGCAACACCTGGTCGCCGTGTCGGGCACTTCGGGTCATCAAGCGACCGTCCTGGGGACTATAAGTGAGCCGGGTCCGCACACCGTTACCGGCCGTTTCCGCTTCGACCTGCCCCTCAGCGTTGTAGCGAATATCGCTTACCAGGGGCTGCCATTGACTCTGGCCCCGCAGCAGTAACTGGCTGCCGAAAATCCTGCCATCCAGAGTCAGCGTCTGCTGCTGCCGATTGCCCCTGGCATCGATCTGTTCCAGCGTATCGCTCTGCGGACCAAGGCGCCACGTCGTCAGGAACCCATCGCCAGGTTCCAGCAGCGGCTCACGGTCGGCTTCCAGTTCCGGCCAGTCCGGGTTGGCCGCATCGAGGGTGAAACGACGCTGCTGGGCAAGGCTTCGCCCAGTGAGGGAAAATGACTCCGACAGTACGGTCCCCGCCGGATCGTCATGGCGGATCAGTTGGCCATGCTGGTTGTGATCGCGATCACCCTGGCCCGGGTAACCATATCTCATGCGCTCGACGCACCGACGCGGTTGCCCGGCGCCCTGCTCGAACACCGCCACGGGACGCAGCGAGTCGTCGTAGGCCACCTCGCGTTGCATCCCCCGGCCATCCCAGCCCCGCAAGCCTTCGTTGGCCAGACCAGGTAAACCGATCTGAATGCCTGCGTCGACACTGACCGTATGCAGCGCGGCATCGGACAACGAATAAATCGTCGAAAGGCTGGCTGGGGCCGACGCGTCGTCTTGCTGCAAGGCCCACAACCGCGGATCCCATTGTTTTATTCCCCGTCCCGCCGCGTCAAAAAGGTTGCGGTTGACGCGCCGTTGCGCGGGTCCACGCTCGATGCTGCGGTAATAGTCGACTGAGCAGACCACCAAGCCGCGCGAGTCGAAAGCCACGAGCTGCGGGGTTCTGTGATCCATGCCCATCGATCAAGCCTCTTGTTCCTGGCGCTGTGTCTGTTCACTTGATATCTAACAAGGGGAAACATCATTGCCTACTGTCAGATATGACAGTGACGACCGATGGAACACGATGGACGAATATCAATGGCCTTTCCCCTTCGGTAGGATGTGCCTACGGTAACGGAGGCTTCAAACATGCTTATCGGCGTCTTGCTGGTCATCACCTGGCTCATCCTGTTGTTGCGCTACCCGGCCAAGGCCTTGCCGGTGTCCCTGGCAGCGTTCGTCGGGCTGGGACTGGTGGCCGCCTGGGTGCTCTGGCAGGAAAGCCGCGACATCCGGCAATTGGCGCGCCTGGAGCTGCGTATCACCTACGCCCCCGAACACTGCCCCGCCGACCGGCCCCTGTCGCTGACCCTGAACAACGGCAACGACGTGCCGCTGACCGAACTGCATTGGCGCATCGCGGCCTATGCGCCGGGCGACACCATCAACCTGGCCGACACCCCCTACACCGCGCCCCGCTACCGTGGCCCGGGCGAACTGCAAGCCGGCGCCAGCTGGCAGGACTGTCTGCCCCTGCCCGTCCTGCGTCCCGGCTATCGCCCGCAAACCCTGGAGTTTCGCGCCGAGCGATTGCAAGGTAGTTTTTCCAACTGAACCGTCCCCTCTTCTTTTGCACAAGGAACGCGCCATGCCCGTTGCGTTGATTACCGGATGTTCCAGCGGCATTGGCCGTGCCCTCGCCGACGCCTTCAAGGCCGCCGGATACCAGGTCTGGGCCAGCGCGCGCAAAGTCGAGGACGTGGCAGTGCTCAGCGCTGCCGGGTTCACCGCCGTGCAACTGGACGTGAATGACGAACAGGCCTTGGAACAGTTGAGCGAGCGGATCAACCAGCAACACGGTGGCCTCGATGTATTGATCAACAATGCCGGTTACGGCGCCATGGGGCCGCTGCTGGACGGCGGCGTACCGGCCATGCAGCGCCAATTTGATACAAACGTGTTCGCGGTCGTCGGGGTGACTCGCGCGCTGTTCCCGGTGCTGCGTCGGGCCAAGGGACTGGTGGTGAACATCGGCAGCGTTTCCGGCGTATTGGTCACGCCGTTCGCCGGCGCCTATTGCGCCTCGAAGGCGGCGGTGCATGCCTTGAGCGATGCGCTGCGCATGGAACTGGCACCGTTCGGCATCCGCGTCATGGAAGTCCAGCCCGGCGCCATTGCCTCCAGCTTCGCCAAGAACGCCGGCCATGAAGCCGAACAATTGATCAACGAACAATCGCCCTGGTGGCCCCTGCGCGAGGGCATCCGCGCCCGGGCCAAGGCCTCCCAGGACAAACCGACCCCCGCCAGCGAATTCGCCGCCGGACTGCTCAAGGCCGTGCAACAACCCACACCACCCCGCCTGCTGCGCCTGGGCAATGGCAGCCGGGCGTTGCCGTTGATGGCTGGCTTACTGCCCAAGGCGTTGCTGGAGAAGGGGTTGATGAAGCGGTTTGGGTTGGGTGGGTCGCTGTAACTATCAAGGGCTGGCGAGCTTTGCTGTTGTGGCGAGGGAGCTTGCTCCCGCTGGGTGGCGAAGCCGCCCCAAACCAGGCATTGCGGTGCGGCAGATCAAGAGGGGCGTCCAGGATGCGACTGCTGCGCAGCCGAACGGGAGCAAGCTCCCTCGCCACAGGAATGGGGGGTGACAAGCCTCTTTGTCACCCCTGCCACCGTCGCCTCAGCGCTGGGTTTGTGGTTCAACCACCACCGTACACGTCATCCCCGCCGCCAGCAGCACACCCTCCGGCACTTCATCAAGATGAATCCGCACCGGCACCCGCTGGGCCAGGCGCACCCAGTTGAAGGTCGGGTTGACGTCGGCGATCAGTTCGCGGCTAGCCGGGTTGTCGCGGTCATAGATGCCCCGAGAAACGCTTTCCACATGGCCCTTGAGCACTTCACCGCTCATCAGCTGTAGCTGCGCCGAATCGCCGACCCGCACCTTGGGCAGTTTGGTCTCTTCGAAGTAGCCGTAGACCCAGAACGAATGCATGTCCACCACGGCCATTTTCGCCTCACCGATGCGCGCATAGTCGCCGCGATGGACGTTGAGGTTGGTGACGTAGCCGTCCACCGCCGCGCGAACCTCGGTGCGCGCCAGGTTCAGCTCAGCCGCCTCCAGTTGCGCCTGGGCGTGTTGGTAATCGGCCAGGGCCGAGTCGGCAAGGTTGCTGGCGTCGTCGCGGTTTTCCCGGGAGATCACCAGGCTGTCCAGGTCGGCGCGGCGATGGGCGTTGACCTTGCGCATTTCCCAGGTGGCCTTGCGCGATGCCACCAGGGCGCTCGCCTGCTTGACCGCAAGGCGGTAATGCTCGGGGTCGATGCGCATCAACAAGTCGCCCTTGTTCACCCGTTGGTTGTCACGCACCGGCACCTCCACCACCTCGCCGCTGACATCGGGAGCGACGTTGATGATGTCGGCCCGCACCCGGCCATCGCGGGTCCAGGGAGTATTCATGTAATGCACCCACAGCGTACGGCCGATCCACAGCGCCAGGGCCAACACCAACAGCGTCGCCAGCAGACTGAAAAACTTTTTCATCGCATCGATCTCAACGGTAGACCGTCAGCGCCAGCGCGCCGAACAGACAGGTAAACAGACTCAGGCGCAGCAGCGCCGGGTGCCAGAAGAAGCGGTACAGGTCCAACCCCGACAGGAAACGGTCCAGCACCCAGGCCAGGGCGGCGGCGATGAAAAACATCAGGGTCATGGTGGGCATGTACACGCCATGGAAGGCGATCTCACGGGGCATGTGCGGATTCCTGGGACAACGGTGTGGCCTGCGGCATGGCATAGCCGGCCAAGGGCGATTGCGGGTCGAGCAGTGAAGTGCGGATGAAATGCAGGTAGCTTTTCACCCGACGCAGGGCCGAGGTGTCGAAATGCGGGGCGAAGGGCTCATCGGTGGCCTGTACACGACTGATGGCGTGGTCCACTGCCACCAGGGCACGCTCCAGATTGTTCTGGCCTGGCTGGCGGAACAGACGCACCAGCGCCCGCCCCATCACACGGATCGCCTGGCGCCACGGCTGTCTTTCGGCATAAGCCGGATGCACCGGCAAAATAGCCTGTTCCTTGCGCAACTCAATAATCGCGTGCCCGACTTCCAGCACCACGAACATCCAGCGCAGCAGATCCCGTTGCACCCGGGGCTGCCCCGCCGCCAGCCCGTAGGCTTGATGCAGGAGGTCGCGAGTACCACTTTCGAAGCTCGACGCCAGCCCTTTGAGCTTGCCACTGATGGCAAACACCACTTGCTCGCGCAAATCCTGTTCAAGCCTGCGCCACAACCAGCGGCTGTTGGGCGGCAGAATGATCGCCCCGGCAGCGGCGCACACCAGCATGCCGAGGATCATCGCAAGGTAATCGTTGATAAAGGTGTAGGGGTTGTAGACCGTCAGGTTGTCCGGCACCGAGCCGGTGCTGAAAAAAATCAGCAGTCCCAGCCCGACCCCGGCGTATTGCGGCCGGGAACTGAGGAACGAGCCGAGCATGATTACCGGCGTCAGCATCACGCAAAGAAGGGGGAAACCGTCGATCAGCGGGAAGATGAAAAACATCTCGACGAAGCCGATCAACGCGCCGAACAACGTGCCGCAGGCCATCTGGAACGCCATGCGCTTGGGGTTCGGCGTCGCGGCCGACAAGCCCACCGTGGCGGCGGCGATCATCGTCATGGTCGCGCCGCTCGGCCAGGCCGTGGCGACCCAATAACTGCCCAGCACCAGCAGGATGAAGGCGGCGCGAAACCCCGAGGCAGCCGCCGCCAGCCCATTGGTCTGCGGCACGAACGGTTCGTCCCAGCGCTCGCGTTCGTGGCGATGATCAGCCAGGGAGGCATGGGTCAGGGCGTAGCCGTGCAGGTCGTCGACGAAGCGATAGAGCAGCTCATAGGCGGTGTGGAAGTCCAGCTGCTCACCATCGCTCGGCGCCGTCTCCTGGAACAACGCCCGCAATCGCCGCACCTGGGCCGGCAAGTCGGCCTTGTAGTCGGCCAGTGCCGTCGCCAGACGCGCCGCATCGGCATCGGTCAGGGCCCGTGCGCTGAAGCCGTCCAGCAGTTCGGCAAGGTTTTGCAAACCGGGTTTGATGGCGTCCACCACGTGATTCGCCGCGCTGCTGCGCAAGCGCTCGAGCAACTGGTGCAGGGCGTTGAAGCGAGTGGTGACGCCCATGAACTCGCTGTTCAAGCGACTGAGCCGCCCGTTACGCCAACGCATGTGCGGGTCTTCGAACACGGTCACGCTGCGCAGGCTCTCCAGGCCTACGGCTTCGGCGATGAAGCCCACATTGCGCGCCTCGAACGCCTCCTGTTTGCTGCGTCCACGCAAACCGTCGGTGACGAACAAGGCAAACACTCCGAAGCGCTGATACAAGGCATTGCGCATCGCAGCGCTGGCGGTTTGCGGAAAGATCGCGGCACTGACCAGTGTTGAGCAGAGAATCCCCAGGGCAATTTCCAACACCCGCCAGACCGCCGCCATGAACGCCCCTTCCGGATGGGCCAGGGCCGGCAGGCCGATCATCGCCGCCGTGTAGCCGGCCAGCACGAAACCATAGGCCCGGAAGTTGCGATAACGCGCCGCCCCTGCCGAACAGATGCCCACCCAGATCGCCAGGCAGCCGAGAAACAGCTCGGTGTTCTGGGCGAACATAGCGATCAGCGCCACCATCACCGCCGAGCCGGCCAGGGTGCCAAGCAAGCGATAGAAACTCTTGGCGAACACCTGGCCGCTCTGGGGCTGCATGACAATGAACACGGTGATCATGGCCGTGCGCGGTTGCGGCAACTCCAGGCGCATCGCCAGCCACAACGTCAGGAACGCGGCAAACAGGACCTTGAAGATGTAAACCCAGGTCACCCCGTCGCTGCGGGCCCAATCGAAGAAGCCACGGCGCCATTCGAGGCGGCAGAGCCAGTGCCAAGGGGCAAGCAAAGAAGTCATCGGGCAAGCTCAATGATCAAGGGCGGAAAGGATGGCCGGGGCTCTGGTCGGGCGTGTCGTGCCGGCTGGCGGCACATCCCTGCCAGCTTCCAACCCACCTCCCAGCGCGGTCACCAGGTCGGCATGGGCACTCAGGCGCGCCGCTTCCACCTGCTGTTGCACCTGCTGCTGCTTGAACAACAGGCTTTGGGCATTGAGCACGTTGAGGTAGTCGGTCAGCCCGCGCTGGAACGCCACCAACGCAATGTCGTAGGTGCGCTGCGCCGCGGCCACCGATTCAGCAGCGAAGGCTTGTTGCTTGTCCATGGACTCGCGACGGATCAACTGATCGGAAATGCTCTTGAGCGCGTTTACCAGTGTCTGGTTGTAATGGGCCACGGCAATGTCATAACCGGCTGCCGCCTCCCCCAATTGTGAGCGCAGGCGCCCGCCGTCGAAAATCGGCAGCGTGATGGCCGGACCGACGCTGTAGGTGAGTTTCTTGCCAGTCAGGAACTCCAGTGCCCCACCGCCGGTGGCCATGTAACCGAGACCGCCCACCAGGTCGACGTTGGGATAGAAACCGGCACGAGCCACATCGATGCCCCGGGCCTGAGCGGCCACTTGCCAACGCCCGGCCACCACATCCGGACGCTGGCCGAGCAGTTCGGCGGGCAATGCCGACGGCAGCTTCAAAGGCGCGCCGAGGGCCAGGGTCGGGCGCTGCAACCGCGCACCCTCTCCTGGCCCCTTGCCCGCCAGTGCCGCCAACTGATTGCGGCTCAAGGCAATGGCTTCATCGAGGGCGTCGAGTTGGCGATGGGTCTCGGGCAACGGCGCCTGGGCCTGGCTGACTTCGAAATGGGTACCGATGCCACCGTCCAGACGCTTTTGCGCCAGCTCGAGAATCTGCTCCTGTTGATGGAGCGTCGCGGCGACGATATCGCGCTGGGCGTAGTGCAAGGAAAACTGGATGTAGGCGCGCACGATGTTGTTCTGCAACTCCAGTTGCGCCTGCCGTGCTTCAGCCACGCTGACATGGGCCAGGTCGACGGCCCGTTCGCTGGTGTTGCGCTCGCGGCCCCACAGGTCCAAGGCATAGCTCAAGCCTAGACCCGCGTTGTTGTCCCAAGTGGTGGTGTCCGCCAGTTCGCCGGGGCCGTAGAACTGATCGGAGGGCCAGTTGTGGCGCTTGAGGGTCGCTTCACCGTTGATCTGCAGCGACTCGGCGGCCTCGGCGACACCAGCCATCGCCCTGGCTTGCCGCACCCGGGCGGCGGCCATGGCCAGGCTCGGGCTGCCTTGCACGGCGAGATCGACCCAACGATCCAGTTGCCGGTCGCCATAGGCGTTCCACCATTGGCGGGTGGGCCAGTGGGCGTCGCGGTCGGCCTCGCGGATCGCGGCATCGGTGGCCAATTGATTGGCCGACAACGCCTCGCCTTGCGGCGCAATACCTCCCGTGCCGATGCAACCGCTGATGGTTAACGTCAAAACCCAAACACTGAGAGTCTTCAGCTCTCTGCTGATGCAACGCGGCACTTGCGCAAAATTCCTAGGAGAGAGAGTCGGGAACCTGTAGGAGATCCCTGTGGGAGCGGGCTTGCCCGCGAAGGCGATTGCCCAGGCAACATCATTGCCAACTGACCCACCGCTTTCGCGGGCAAGCCCGCTCCCACCGGTACTGCGCCAGACAGCAGGGCCAAACCAGCGCCACAGTGCCGGCAATTCTAGGCACCCCGCCGAACGGCGATAAGCCGACCTTTCTGCGAATCTTTGTTACCGTTAGCGCGATAATCCATTAGTCGGGGTCCCGTAGCGCCGTAACTTCATGTCACAATTTGCCACCTCCCAAGAGAGCCCTTCATGGACACTTTGCAAAACATGCGCGCGTTCAGCTGTGTCGCCGAAGCTGGCAGCTTCACCGCCGCTGCCCAACAGCTCGATACCACGACAGCCAACGTCTCGCGCGCGGTTTCCAATCTGGAAGCCCATCTGCAAACGCGCCTGCTCAACCGCACCACCCGCCGCATTGCCCTGACCGAGGCCGGAAAACGCTACTTGCTGCGTTGCGAGCAGATCCTGGCGTATGTCGAGGAAGCCGAAGCCGAGGCCAGCGATGCCCATGCGCGCCCCGCCGGGCAGTTGAAGGTTCACACCATGACCGGCATCGGCCAGCATTTCGTGATCGACGCCATTGCCCGGTATCGCAAGACCCATCCAGACGTGACGTTCGACCTGACCCTGGCCAACCGGGTACCGGACATCCTGGACGAGGGCTACGACGTCTCCATCGTGCTCGCCAGCGAGTTACCGGATTCGGGCTTCGTTTCCCAGCGCCTGGGCATCACCTACAGCATCGTTTGCGCGTCGCCGGCCTACGTGAAAGCCAGCGGCTGCCCGCAAAAACCCAGCGACCTGCTCAACCACGCCTGCCTGCGCCTGGTCAGCCCGGTCATTCCGCTGGAAAAATGGGTGTTCGACGGCCCGGAAGGCCAGGAAATGGTCACCATCAACAGCTCACCGTTTTTGGTGAACTCCGCCGATGCCATGAAAACCGCGATCACCAGCGGCATGGGCGTGGGGGTGTTGCCGGTGTACGCCGCCATCGAAGGCCTGCGCAACGGCACGCTGGTGCGGGTCATGCCCAACTACCGCTCCCAGGAACTGAACCTCTACGCCATCTACCCTTCGCGCCAATACCTGGATGCGAAAATCAAGACCTGGGTCGAGTACCTGCGCGGCTCGCTGCCGGAAATCCTGGCAGCGCACCAGTCCGAGCTGATGGCTTATGAATTGAGTGGAAGCCTGGCAGGGGCACGGGCAGCGAACTGAAGTCGCCGCCGTGGACCAAGGATGAGGTTCAGCGCTTGCCCATCGAGCGACGCGTGCCCGGAGGCGCGGCACCCGGGGTCTTGGTATGACCGTTCTTCGCGCCATTCTTGTACCACGGCTGCTGGCCGGCCTCTTTGGTCGCGGCCAGTTCACCGGGTTTGAACGGGAATTTGAAGGCCGGGATCGCCGCTTTGACGTTCTCGGCGCTGGAAATATCGCTGTCGGGCAGGTCGGCCTGTTCGCCGTTCGGGCGTGCGTCCGCGGGCGAGGGTGTTGGGGAAGTCATGTAAAGCTCCGGGTAATGCGGGCAAGTCGGGCCCGGAGAGCGAGCCGCGAAAGGCGGCAGTATACCTGCCCGATACCGGCGCGCGTTGAGCAGATTCGATCAGCGCCACCACTCGTCCGACAGCAATCAGGGACAAAACTGACAAGCCTGTCAGTTCGGCGTCACCTTCCTGACCGCCTCGCAACGCTATATAAGAAAGATAGAAATCCCTCCGTCCTGAACCGGCCTCTCACATCCATGCACATCCAGAAAAAAACCGTCCTGCTCGTCGCGCTCCTGGTCGCCCTGGCGGCTCTCGCCCTCTGGTATGTCATGAAACCTGTCACCACAAAATCCGCTGCCCCCGCCGCCGTTCCAGTACGGGTCGTCAGCGTGGAGCAGAAGGATGTGCCGCGCTTTGCCAGTGGCATTGGCACGGTCCTTTCGCTGCACAGTGTGGTCATCCGCCCGCAGATCGACGGCATCCTCACCAAGCTGCTGGTCAAGGAAGGACAACTGGTCAAGAAGGGTGACCTGCTGGCGACCATCGACGACCGCTCCATCCGCGCCAGCCTCGACCAGGCCCGGGCCCAGCTCGGCGAGAGCCAGGCACAACTGGCGGTGGCCCAGGTCAATCTCAAGCGCTACAAACTGCTCAGTGTCGACGACGGCGTATCGAAGCAGACCTACGACCAGCAACAGGCGCTGGTCAATCAGCTCAAGGCCACCGCCCAGGGCAATCAAGCGGCCATCGATTCGGCGCAGGTGCAGTTGTCCTACACCCAGATCCGCTCCCCGGTGAGCGGTCGCGTTGGTATTCGCAACGTGGACGAAGGCAACTTCCTGCGCAGCAGCGACACTGAAGGCCTGTTCACCGTGACCCAGATCGACCCGATCGCGGTGGAGTTCTCCCTGCCCCAGCAAATGCTGCCCACCTTGCAACGGTTGATCGCCGCGCCCGAGCAAGCCTTGGTCAAGGCTTATATCGGCGCCGATGGCACCACCGGGGAAATGCTCGGCGAGGGTCGGTTGAGCCTCATCGACAACCAGATCAACACCAACACCGGGACCCTGCGGGCCAAGGCTGAATTCACCAACGCCGCGCAACGGCTCTGGCCAGGCCAGCTGGTGACCCTGAAGATCCAGACCGCCCTCGAAAAAGACGCCCTGGTGGTGCCACCCACCGTGGTCCAACGGGGCCTGGAGCAACACTTCGTCTATCGGGTCAAGGGCGACAAGGTCGAGAGCGTGCCGGTGGTGATGGTTTACCAGGACAGCGGCATGCACATCATCAAAGGCGTGAACGCCGGTGATCAACTGGTGAGCGATGGCCAATCACGGCTCAAACCGGGCACCCATATCCAGGTGCTCAGTGATCCACCGGCGCTGGCCAAGTCTTCGGAGTCGCAGCCATGAAGGGCCGCGGTTCGGTGTCAGCGTGGTGCATCGACCATCCCATCGCCACGGTGCTGCTGACGTTTGCCTTGGTACTGCTGGGGTTTATCGCCTTTCCGAAACTGCCGGTCGCGCCATTGCCGGAGGCGGAGTTCCCGACGATCCAGGTCAACGCCCAGTTGCCCGGCGCCAGCCCTGAAACCATGGCTTCGTCGGTGGCGACGCCGTTGGAGGTGCAATTCAGCGCCATCCCCGGCGTCACCCAGATGACCTCCAGCAGCGCCTTGGGCTCGACCAACCTGATCCTGCAGTTCAGCCTCGATAAAAGCATCGACACCGCGGCCCAGGAAGTACAGGCGGCCATCAACACCGCCGCCGGCAAACTGCCCAATGACATGCCGAACCTGCCCACCTGGCGCAAGGTCAACCCGGCCGACAGCCCCGTGTTGATCCTCAGCATCAGCTCCACGCTGATGCCCGGCACCGAACTGAGCGACTACGTCGAAACCCTGCTCTCGCGCCAGATCAGCCAGATCGATGGCGTCGGGCAAATCTACATTACCGGCCAGCAACGTCCGGCGATCCGCGTCCAGGCGTCGGCTGACCGGCTCGCCGCCATCGGCCTGACCCTGGCCGACATCCGCGTGGCACTTCAGCAGGCCAGCCTCAACCTGGCCAAGGGCGCCCTGTACGGCGAATCGAGTGTTTCCACCCTGTCGACCAACGACCAATTGTTCCAGCCCGCGGAGTACGGTGAGCTGATCGTGTCCTACAAGGACGGCGCACCGGTTCATCTCAGGGACATCGCCAAGGTCGTCAGCGGTTCGGAAAACGCCTACGTCCAGGCCTGGTCCGACGACGAACCGGGGGTCAACCTGGTGATCTTCAGGCAACCGGGGGCGAACATCGTCGAGACCGTCGACCGCATCCAGGCGGCCCTGCCGACCCTGCAAGCCATGCTGCCCGCCGCCGTGCAGGTCAAGGTGCTGATCGACCGTACCCAGACCATCCGCGCCTCGCTGCATGAGGTGGAAATCACCTTGCTGATCGCCGTGCTGCTGGTGGTGGCGGTAATGGCGCTGTTCCTGCGCCAGTTGTCGGCGACCCTGATTGTCTCGGCCGTGCTGGGAGTGTCGCTGACCGCCAGTTTCGCCCTGATGTACGTGATGGGCTTCAGCCTGAACAACCTGACCCTGGTGGCGATCGTCATCTCGGTAGGGTTCGTGGTGGACGATGCGATTGTGGTGGTGGAGAACATCCACCGGCACCTGGAGGCCGGCGACGGCATGCGTGAGGCGGCCATCAAGGGCGCCGGCGAAATCGGGTTCACCGTGATGTCCATCAGCTTCTCGCTGATCGCCGCGTTCATTCCCTTGCTGTTCATGGGCGGCGTGGTCGGGCGTCTGTTCAAGGAATTTGCCCTGACCGCCACTTCGACCATCCTGATTTCGGTGGTGGTGTCCCTGACCCTGGCGCCGACATTGGCCGCGCTGTTCATGCGCGCCCCGGTGCACCATGCCCACAGCAAGGCGGGGTTCGGTGAGCGTCTGCTGGGCTGGTATGAACGGGGCCTGCGTCGGGCCCTGGCTCATCAGAAGCTGATGATCGGCGTGTTCGGCCTGACCCTGGCGCTGGCCGTGGTGGGCTACGTGTTCATCCCCAAGGGATTCTTCCCGGTGCAGGACACCGGCCTGGTGCTGGGCACCAGCGAAGCCGCCGCCGATGTGTCCTTCCCGGACATGGTGGCCAAGCACAAGGCCCTGGCCGAAATCGTTGCCGCCGACCCGGCGGTGCAGACCTTCTCTCACTCCGTCGGCGTCTCGGGTAATAACCAGACCATCGCCAACGGCCGCTTTTGGATCGCCCTCAAGCCGCGGGGCGAGCGTGACGTGTCGGCCAGTGGGTTCATCGACCGGATCCGCCCCAAACTGCTGAAAATCCCAGGCGTGGTGCTCTACCTCAGGGCCGGGCAGGACATCAACCTCAGCTCCGGCCCCAGCCGCGCCCAGTATCAATACGTGCTCAAGAGCAACGACGGGCCGAGCCTCAACGCCTGGACGCAAAAACTCACCGACAAGCTGCGCGGCAACCCGGCGTTCCGCGACATTTCCAACGACTTGCAACTGGGCGGCAGCATCACCCACATCAACATCGACCGCAGTGCGGCGGCGCGCTTCGGCCTCACCGCCACCGATGTCGACCAGGCCCTGTACGACGCCTTCGGCCAGCGGCAGATCAACGAATTCCAGACCGAGACCAACCAGTACAACGTGATCCTGGAGCTCGACACCGCACAACGGGGCAAGGCCGAAAGCCTGGCGTATTTCTACCTGCGTTCGCCCCTGAGCGGAGAAATGGTGCCGCTCTCGGCCCTGGCCCGCTTCGATGCACCGAGCAACGGCCCACTGTCGATTGCCCACGACGGCATGTTCCCGGCCGCCAACCTGTCGTTCAACCTGGCGCCGGGCGTGGCCTTGGGAGACGCGGTGCGCATGCTCGACCAGGCCAAGAACGAGATCGGCATGCCGGCGGCCATCACCGGTAATTTCCAGGGCGCCGCCCAGGCGTTCCAGAGTTCCCTGGCCAGCCAACCGTGGCTGATCCTCGCGGCGTTGGTGGCGGTGTACATCATCCTCGGCGTGCTCTACGAGAGCTTCGTGCATCCGTTGACGATCATCTCCACCCTGCCCTCGGCCGGCCTCGGCGCGCTGGTCATGCTCTGGCTGTTGGGCCAGGACTTTTCGATCATGGCGTTGATCGGGCTGGTACTGCTGATCGGGATCGTCAAGAAAAACGGCATCCTGATGATCGACTTCGCCCTCGACGCCCAACGCAATAACGGGCTGGCGCCCCAGGAAGCGATTTTCCAGGCGTGCCTGACAAGGTTCCGCCCCATCATCATGACAACCCTGGCTGCCCTGCTCGGCGCCCTGCCGCTAATGCTCGGCTACGGACCCGGCGCGGAGTTGCGCCAGCCCCTGGGTATCGCGGTGGTAGGCGGCCTGCTGGTGAGCCAGGCGCTGACGCTGTTCACCACACCGATCATATACTTGTGGCTCGAGCGACTGTTCCATCGGCCCGCACATTCGCCAGAATCTGCGCCGACGACGGCACAGACGACCACAGACTGAGGCGGGACCATGCGCGTTCTGATCATCGAAGACGAAGAGAAAACCGCGGACTACCTGCACCGCGGCCTGACCGAACAGGGCTACACCGTGGACGTCGCGCCGGACGGCATCGAGGGGCTGCACCTGGCCCTGGAAACCGACTACGCCGTGATCGTGCTCGATGTGATGCTGCCGGGCCTGGACGGTTTCGGCGTGCTGCGGGCCCTGCGTGCCCGCAAGCAGACACCGGTGATCATGCTTACGGCCCGTGAACGGGTCGAAGACCGCATCAAGGGCCTGCGCGACGGCGCCGACGACTACCTGGGCAAGCCCTTCTCCTTCCTGGAGCTGGTGGCCCGCCTGCAAGCCCTGACCCGCCGCAGCGGCGGCCATGAACCGGTGCAAGTGAGCATCGCCGACCTGTGGATCGACCTGATCAGCCGCAAGGCCACTCGCGCGGGCCAACGCCTGGACCTGACGGCCAAGGAGTTTTCCCTGCTCAGCGTCCTGGCCCGCCGCCAAGGCGAAATACTCTCGAAGACCGCCATCGCCGAAATGGTCTGGGACATCAACTTCGACAGCGACGCCAACGTAGTGGAAGTGGCGATCAAACGCCTGCGAGCCAAGCTCGACGGGCCGTTCGAGCAAAAGCTGCTGCACACCATCCGCGGGATGGGCTATGTGTTGGAGAGTCGCAGCGATGACCTACCCTAATAGCATCGCCCTGCGCCTGAGCGGCCTGTTCACGCTGGTGGCGGCGCTGGTGTTTTTGTTGATCGGCGGGGCGTTGTATCAACAGGTTGGCAAAGGCCTTGGCCTCTTGCCCGAAGCCGAGCTCGACGCCCGCTACAGTGTCCTGGAGTCGACGGTCGGCCGTTATGGCACGTCCGAGCACTGGGTGAAGATCAACAACAAATTGCGACTGCTGGGCGAAGAAGACAAGCGCATCCACTTCTGGATCGTCAGCGGCGATCCGCGCTTTGAGTATGGCGATCCCGATCCGCAGATCCGCGCCTTTGCCGAAGGTCCGCTGGGCAAGCGCGACCTGAAGTTGCCCCAGCGGCATTACCCGATGAAAGTGTTGGTCAGCCAGTTCCCCGCCAAGGACCAACGCCCGCCGCTACGTTTCATGATCGGGATCGACACCGAGACGTTCTACCAGACCCAGCATCATCTGCTGGTGGCGCTGGTGAGCCTGGCGATTGTCGGTGTGCTGCTGGCTTCTTTGCTGGGTTATTGGGTGGCACGCATCGGCCTCAAGCCACTGATCAAACTGTCCGATGAGGCCCGGCGCCTGACCCCGCCCCGCCTGTCCGGGCGCTTGCGGCTGTCACCGCTGCCGCCGGAGCTCAGTCAGTTCGTCAGCTCCTTCAATGCCACCCTCGACCGGGTCGAACAGGCGTACTCACGGCTGGAGTCGTTCAACGCCGACGTTGCCCATGAGCTGCGCTCGCCCCTGACCAACCTGATCGGCCAGACCCAGGTGGCACTGACCCGTGGGCGTTCGGCCGAGCATTACTTCGAAGTGTTGCAGTCAAACCTCGAGGAGCTGGAGCGGCTGCGTTCGATCATCAACGACATGCTGTTCCTGGCCAGCGCAGACCAGGGCAGCAAAGCCACCAAGTTGACCAGCACCTCCCTGGCCGGCGAAGTGGCGACCACCCTCGATTACCTGGACTTCATTCTGGAAGACGCCCAGGTCCAGGTCCGGGTCAGCGGCGACGCCCAGGCCAACATCGAGATCGCTCACCTGCGACGGGCGCTGATCAACCTGCTGAGCAACGCCGTGCAGCATACCGCGCCCGGGCAAGTGATCGACGTGCGCATCGAGGCCCTTGGCGACCAGATCACCCTCGCCGTCACCAACCCCGGTGAACCGATTGCCGGCGAGCATCTGCCACGCCTGTTCGAACGTTTCTATCGCGTCGATGCCTCGCGTAGCAACAGTGGCGCCAACCATGGGCTGGGGCTGGCCATCGTCAAGGCGATTGCACTGATGCATGGTGGCGATGTGTTTGTGCACAGCGACCAGGGTGTCAACACATTCGGGATCCGCTTGCCAGCCTGACGCCCCTCCCCCCATAAGTTTTTACACGTCATCAGGTCTTTCCAAGCCAATGAATGCTGGGCGAAAGCCAACTGTAGCAAAATCGGAATACCGTCCGAACGCGCCCCCCAACTTTCATTAATTACCGGGTAATTGCGCAAACACTGATTGCCCGCTCTCATTGATCCAAGCACAATCAGCAAAAGGCCAGCATCTGGTTCATTGCCGGTTTGCAATCCTTGGGGACGGATCCCAGCCACATGACAATGCAGACATCGGAACCATGAGCGCGCGCAGTGCGACACCCGGCAACACCCAGCCTTCGATACGTTCGGAACGGGTACTCGTACTGGCCAGCTCGCTGGTTGTCATTGCCATCCTGAGCATCGTGACGTTTCTGTTGATCCGCGAACATGCGGCCGCACAACAGGCTGCGACACGTGCGGCGACCAATATCGTGCAATTGATTGACGCCGATGTGCTGCGTAACGTGGAGCTCTACGATCTGTCGCTGCAAGGTTTGGTCGCCGCCGCCAAACGCGACGACCTGGAAGATGTTTCGCCGGCGATTCGCCATCTGGCGCTGTTCGACCGCGCCACCGCCGCCCCCTACAAAGGCGACATCCTGCTGCTCGACAAGCGTGGCGATGTAATCGCCGACTCCGCCTCGGTCGAACCGCGCAAAGGCAATTACGCCGACCGAGAGTATTTCCAGTCCCATGTTCAGGACCCGAGCCTGGGCATGATGATCAGTCGCCCATTCCGTTCCAGGAGTGCCACCCACGATTGGCGCATCAGTTTCAGCTATCGACTGAGCGACGACCGGGGTGAGTTCATGGGCGTGGCCGAGGCCGCGATGCGTTTGAACTACTTCAGCCAGCTGTTCAAAAGCCTGAACATCGGCCACGGGACGGTCAACCTGGTCAGCCGCGATGGAATTCTGTTGGCCCAGGAACCGCCCCTGGCCGACGACATGATCGGCAAGGACTTCAGCAACCGACCGAACTTCGTACGCATCCTGCGTGAAGGTAACGGCAGTTTTACCAGCGTCTCCAGCTTTGATCAGACACAGCGCCTGTACACCTTTTCCCAGGTGGGCAACCTGCCATTGATCGTCGTGGTAGCGCTCTCCTCCCAAGAGGTCTTCGCCTCATGGCAGCGCACGGCATTGTTGGTCAGCGGCGCTACCGGCGCGCTGTGCATCGGTCTGCTCTGGCTCACCTGGCTACTGCGCCGCGAATTGCGCCGCCGTTACAGGGCTGAACGGAAATTGGCCCAACTGGCGTCCGTCGACGCCCTGACGGGCCTGGCCAACCGACGAACACTGGATGAGACGTTACAACAGGAATGGCTGCGCGCCCAACGTTCGGGCCAACCGCTGTCTGTGCTGATGATCGATGCCGATCATTTCAAGGCGTTCAACGATCGTCATGGTCATCAACAGGGTGACGAGGCCCTGCGCACCTTGGCGCAATTGATCGGCCAGCATGTCCGACGTCCCGCCGACCTGGCGGCGCGCTATGGCGGTGAGGAGTTCTCGGTGGTGCTGCCGGAGACCACCACCGCTGGCGCCTTCACCATGGCCCAGAACATTCGCGACGCGGTTGAACAACTGCCACCTGTGTCCGAGGGGGAAACGCCCATGACGGTCAGTATCGGCATCGCCACTTGGGCACAAGGGCCGTATGGCGAACTCGAACAACTCCTGTTCGCCGCCGACAAGGCGCTGTACCAGGCCAAGGCCAGTGGGCGTAATCGTGTGGTTTGTGCGATGTAGCGCCGGTGCACCCAAAGGCTATGGGCATGGCTCTCTGTGGCGAGGGAGCTTGCTCCCGCTGGGCTGCGCAGCAGCCCCAAACAGGCCTGGCCAATGAGTCTGATACACCGCGGAGTCAGATTTCAGGGCCGCTGCGCGCCCCAGCGGGAGCAAGCTCCCTCGCCACAACTACCCACCCTCCTCAGGAAACATCCATAAAAAAAGGCCACCCGAAGGCAGCCCTTAAAAAACTAGAGAGGTTTTTTGCTTACACGGCCGCAACAGGGCGCATGTAAGAGATGGGTGCGGTGCTGGCGTCTTCGAACGTCACGACTTCCCAAGCGTCTTTCTGCTCAATCAACTTGCGCAGCAGCTGGTTGTTCAGTGCATGACCGGACTTGAAGCCCTTGAACTCACCAATCAGGCTATTGCCCAGCAGGTAGAGGTCGCCGATTGCATCGAGGATCTTGTGCTTGACGAATTCGTCTTCATAACGAAGGCCGTCTTCGTTCAACACACCATCGGAATCGACCACGATCGCGTTTTCAACACTGCCGCCGAGTGCGAGGTTGTGCTTGCGCAGGTACTCGATATCACTCATGAAACCAAAGGTACGGGCGCGGCTGACTTCTTTTACGAACGAAGTACTGGAAAAGTCCACGCTTGCACTCTGGGTGCGGTCACGGAAAACCGGATGATCGAAATCGATCTCGAAGCTCACCTTGAAACCTTCGAAAGGGACAAAAGTGGCGCGCTTGTCGCCATCTTCCACGGTCACTTCCCGCAAGATACGGATGAACTTCTTGGCGGCGTCCTGCTCTTCCAGGCCAGCCGATTGAATCAGGAATACGAAGGGTCCGGCACTGCCATCCATGATCGGGACTTCGGACGCGGAGAGCTCGACGTAGGCGTTATCGATGCCCAGGCCAGCCATGGCCGAGAGCAAATGCTCCACCGTGTCCACTCTGGTGTCACCGTTGACCAACGTGGTCGACATAGTGGTTTCACCAACGTTTTCCGCGCGAGCAGGAATCTGCACCACAGGGTCGAGGTCGGCACGACAAAACACAATGCCGGTATCGATAGGCGCGGGCTTGAGGGTCAGGTAGACCTTCTCGCCGGAGTGCAAGCCGACACCTGTGGCACGGATAATATTCTTCAGGGTGCGTTGTTTAATCATGGCATGGGCCGCTTCAGCGCAAATTGCGAACTGGTATCAACAAAGGCTGGCGATGATAGCAGACCAGACCTTTGCTGAACACCAATCACCCGTATCCCCCTGATACATTTCATCAATCGGCCTGACGACGCAGGAATGCCGGGATGTCCAGGTAATCCAGATCGTCTTGCGGATTCATCTTCGCGGCAGTCGCGGCACCGGCCTGAGCCTGGTTGCGCATGACGGTCGGACGGTCCAGGTCACGGTAGTTCACCGCAGGCGCTTCCTGACGGGCAGACGCTTGTTGTTGCGGTTGCGAAGCCATGGAAGTGTGAACGGTATTGTCGATGACCTTCACAGGCTTCTCGATTTTCGCGCCCAGACCGGTGGCAACCACAGTCACGTGCAACTCGTCGCGCATATCCGGATCGATCACGGTACCGACCTTGACCATGGCGTGCTCGGAAGCAAAGGCTTCGATGATGCTACCCACGTCGGAGTACTCACCCAGGGACAGGTCAGGACCGGCGGTGATGTTCACCAGGATGCCGCGTGCACCTTGCAGGTTCACGTCTTCGAGCAACGGGTTGCGAATGGCCGCTTCGGTGGCCTCGCGTGCACGGTTCGGACCGCTGGCGCAGCCAGTGCCCATCATCGCCATGCCCATTTCGCTCATGACAGTCCGTACGTCGGCAAAGTCGACGTTGATCATGCCCGGACGCTTGATGATGTCGGAGATACCGCGAACGGCGCCGGCCAGTACATCGTCAGCCTTGGCGAAAGCCGACAAGAGGCTTGCGTCTTTACCGAGGATGGTCAGCAGCTTCTCGTTGGGAATGGTGATCAACGAGTCGACGCTTTCAGACAGCAGACGGATACCTTCGTCGGCGATCTGCATGCGCTTGCGACCTTCGAACGGGAACGGACGAGTCACCACCGCAACGGTGAGAATCCCCATTTCCTTGGCCACTTCGGCAATGATCGGCGCCGCACCGGTACCGGTACCGCCGCCCATGCCCGTGGTAATGAACACCATGTTGGTGCCCTGCAGGACTTCGGCAATACGCTCGCGGTCTTCGAGAGCGGCCTGACGACCGACTTCAGGGTTGGCGCCGGCGCCCAGGCCTTTGGTTACACCAGTGCCCAGTTGCAGGATGGTCCGCGCGCCGATGGATTTCAGCGCCTGGGCATCAGTGTTGGCGCAGATGAATTCAACGCCTTCAATGTTGCTCTTGACCATGTGGTTGACAGCGTTGCCGCCGCCACCGCCGACTCCGATTACCTTGATAACCGGGCTAGCGGGGATGTTGTCTACGAGTTCAAACATTTTCCCTCTCCTTACATTCTCTAGTTTTTTTCGCCTACTGCGTTTTTTACCGCCTTCCAGCGCCAAGCCTGAAACTTGCCGCGTGAAGCTTTGAACCTGTTTTAAAAATTGCCTTTGACCCAAGCCTGGAGCCGCTCGAAGAGCGGCGCCTTCGGCTCGTCGTTGCTGTAGCTGTCGCGACTGCCTATCCCTGAGAACGAAATCCCGTCGGACTGCTTCTGCAGGCCGTACATCAACAGGCCAACGCCGGTGGAATAAATCGGGTTGCGGACCACGTCATCCAGGCCCTTGACGCCATGGGGCACGCCCAGGCGTACCGGCATGTGGAAAATCTCTTCGGCCAGCTCGACCGCGCCTTCCATCTTCGACGTACCGCCGGTCAGCACGATGCCGGCCGGGATCAGGTCTTCGTAGCCGCTGCGACGCAGTTCGGCCTGGATCAGCGTGAACAGTTCGTCGTAGCGCGGCTCGACCACTTCGGCCAAGGCCTGGCGCGACAGTTCGCGTGGTGGACGGTCGCCGACGCTTGGCACCTTGATGGTTTCACCGGCACCGGCCAGTTTCGCCAGGGCGCAGGCGTAGCGGATCTTGATTTCCTCGGCGTACTGGGTCGGGGTACGCAGCGCCATGGCGATGTCGTTGGTCACCTGGTCGCCGGCAATCGGGATCACCGCCGTGTGGCGGATGGCGCCTTCGGTGAAGATCGCGATGTCGGTGGTGCCGCCGCCGATGTCCACCAGGCACACGCCCAGCTCTTTCTCGTCGTCGGTCAGCACCGAGTAGGCCGAGGCCAGTTGCTCGAGGATGATGTCGTCGATTTCCAGGCCGCAGCGGCGCACGCATTTTTCAATGTTCTGCGCAGCGTTCACGGCACAGGTGACCACGTGGACCTTGGCTTCCAGGCGCACGCCGGACATGCCCAGGGGCTCACGCACACCTTCCTGGTTATCGATCACGTAATCCTGCGGCAGGGTGTGCAGTACACGCTGGTCGGCCGGGATCGCCACGGCCTGGGCCGCGTCGAGCACGCGTTCAAGGTCCGCGGAGCTGACTTCGCGATCACGGATCGCCACGATGCCGTGGGAGTTCAGGCTGCGGATGTGATTGCCCGCCACGCCGACGAACGCCGAGTGGATCCGGCAACCGGCCATCAGCTGCGCTTCTTCGATGGCGCGCTGGATCGATTGCACGGTGGACTCGATGTTCACCACCACGCCTTTTTTCAAGCCACGGGACGGATGGGTACCGATCCCGACGATGACCAGCGTGCCGTCGTCCGCGACCTCGCCTACCAGCGCTACCACCTTGGAAGTGCCGATATCCAGACCGACGATCATTTTTCCGCTTTGCACGTTTGCCATGGGTCCTGCCTCTTCTTAATTCTTCGCGACGGCGGGTGCGGCCGTCGTGGGCGCTACAGGTTCCCGCCAGCCAACAGCCAGGCCGTTGGCGTAGCGCAGATCGATGCGCGCGATGTTCGTAATCTGTTCTTTGAGCGTCTTGTCATAGATGGCAATGAAACGGCGCATCTTTTCCACCAGGTTGCCGCGACCGAGCAGCAGCTCGATGCCCGGGCCCGAGCTGCCCGCGCCAGTGGTCAGAAACCAGCTGCCGCGCTCACGCAATTCCAGGCGCGCGATGGAGAAGCCCAGGGGCCGCAACATCTGACTCAACACCTGGTATTGCTGCATCACTTGCTGCTGGGCCCGTTGGGGACCGAACAGTTGTGGCAAATGTTCGTAGTTCGCCAGTTCCCGCGGCGTGAACGCCTGGCCCTGGTTGTTCAGCAACGACTCGTCGCCCCAACGGGCCACCGGCAGTTGCTCTTCCAGGCGAATAGACACCTGGTCAGGCCAAACCCGGCGGACCTCCGCATGGGCGATCCAGGGCATCTGCTCCAGCTCCGTGCGCATGCCCGCCAGGTCGATGGTGAAGAAGCTCGACGCCACGAACGGCGCGATCCGCTGCTGCACCGCTTGCTGACTGATGTAGCTCAGGTCGCCCTGGACGTTGATCCGGGCAATCGGCCGGTCGGCATAAGGCAACAACCGTTGCGCGCCTTCATAGGTACCGAACCCCAACGCCACCAGCAGCACCGGCCAGAACAGGCTCTTGAGAAAACCAAAATTGGCTTTCGGCAAACGCGCCGACATCGGCTCTTTAGCCACCATTCGGCTGGCACCCCGCGGCACCGGCTTGCGACCGGGTGCGGATGGCTGATGACGAAGCGATGCTCCTTGCATGGCTTAACCTCTTGGCTCTTGAGGGCCGACACTGGCCGCCAGGATCGACAGCACCAGTTGCTGGAAATCCAGACCGGCGGCACGGGCCGCCATCGGTACCAGGCTGTGATCGGTCATGCCGGGAGCGGTGTTGACTTCCAGGAACCAGAACTGCCCATCGGCGTCCTGCATCACGTCCGCCCGTCCCCAACCGGCAATACCCAGCGCCTCACAGGCCTTGGCCGTGAGGTCCATCAGTTCTTTTTCCTTGGTGCTGTCCAGCCCGCAAGGAATGCGGTACTGGGTATCGTTGGCGACGTACTTGGCGTCGTAGTCGTAGAACGTGTGCGGTGTGCCCAGCGCAATCGGGGGCAATACCTGGTCACGCAGGGTGGCGATGGTGAACTCTGGACCGGTGATCCATTGCTCGACCAACACTTGCGAATCGTAGGAACTGGCGTCTTTCCATGCCGCGGTCAACTCTGGCAGCGAATTCACTTTCGCCATGCCGATACTTGAACCTTCATGGGCCGGTTTGACGATCAAAGGGAAGCCCAGTTCCGTGGCCGCCGAAATACAATCGCTCTCGGACGCCAGCACGGCGTGACGGGGCGTCGGAATGCCGAGGCTGTGCCAGACCTGCTTGGTGCGCAGTTTGTCCATCGCCAGGGCAGACGCCAGGATGCCGCTGCCGGTGTAGGGAATGCCCACGCACTCGAGCAAGCCTTGCATGCTGCCGTCTTCACCGCCGCGGCCATGCAGAATGATGAACGCGCGGTCGATCTTCTCGTTCAGCAGGCGCTGCAGGAAATCGTCGCCCACGTCGATACCGAAGGCGTCGACACCGGCACTTTGCAGGGCTTGCAGCACGGCATTGCCGGACTTGAGGGACACCTCGCGCTCGGCGCTCTTGCCGCCGAACAGCACGGCAACGCGGCCGAAGGCTTTCGGGTCAAGGGTCGAGACCAAATTGGCGTAGGCAGCAGTCATTTCAGTTTCCCCTCGCTGGGTGCCACGATTGCCCCGGCGAATAACGGACTTTTCAACAGTTTCGGGGCCAGGCCACCGATGTCACCGGCACCCTGGCACAACAGGATGTCGCCCGCGCGCAACAGCGGCTTGACCAGCGGCGCCAACTCCACGCCGCGCTCGATGTAGATCGGGTCCAACTGGCCACGCTGGCGAATGCTGTGGCACAGCTGACGGCTGTCGGCCCCGGGGATCGGCTCTTCACCGGCCGGATAGACTTCCATCAACAGCAGCACGTTGGCGTCGGCCAGTACCTGGACGAAATCGTCATACAGGTCGCGGGTGCGGCTGTAGCGGTGCGGCTGGTAGACCATCACCAGGCGCCGCTCCGGCCAGCCACCGCGCACGGCCTTGATCACCGCCGCGACTTCGGTCGGGTGGTGGCCGTAGTCGTCCACCAACATCACGTTGCCGCCGTCCACCGGCAGCTCGCCGTAGACCTGGAAGCGTCGGCCCACGCCCTGGAACCCGGACAGGCCCTGGACGATAGCTTCATCGCTGACGCCTTCATCGGTGGCGATGCAAATGGTCGCCAACGCGTTGAGCACGTTGTGGTTGCCGGGCATGTTCACCGACACATCCAGTGGTTCGCGATCCGGACGCAACACGGTGAAGAACGTCTGCATGCCCTGCTGGCGCACGTTGATGGCGCGCACGTCGACGTCTTCGCCGAAACCGTAGGTCACGGTCGGACGCTTGATCAGCGGCAAGATCTCGCGCACCACCGGGTCGTCCAGGCACACCACCGCCAGGCCGTAGAACGGCAGGTTGTGCAGGAACTCGACGAAGGTTTTCTTCAACTTGTTGAAGTCGCCGTCGTAGGTCGCCATGTGGTCGGCGTCGATGTTGGTCACCACCGCCACCAGCGGTTGCAGGTGCAGGAAGCTCGCGTCGCTCTCGTCGGCTTCGGCGATCAGGTAGCGGCTGGTGCCCAGCTGGGCATTGGTGCCCGCGGCATTCAGACGGCCACCGATCACGAAGGTCGGGTCCAGGCCACCGGCGGCGAACACCGAAGCGATCAGGCTGGTGGTGGTGGTCTTGCCGTGGGTACCGGCGACGGCGATGCCGTGGCGATAGCGCATCAGCTCGGCCAGCATCTCGGCCCGAGGCACCACGGGAATACGGCGTTCCAGGGCGGTGGCGACTTCCGGGTTGGACGTGTTCACGGCGCTGGAAACCACCAGCACGTCGGCATTGGCGGCGTTCTCGGCGCGGTGGCCGATGAAAATCTGGGCGCCAAAGGACTCCAGGCGCTCGGTCACCGGGGACGCTTTGAGGTCCGAGCCGGAGACTTCGTAGCCCAGGTTCAATAGCACTTCGGCGATCCCGCACATGCCCACGCCGCCGATACCGACGAAGTGGATACGGCGGATGCGGCGCATTTCCGGTTGCGGCATGGCTTTGCGATTCTCAACCATGGGCCACCTCCAGGCAGGTATCGACCACTTGGGCCGTAGCATCGGGTTTGGCCAGGCGGCGGGCGGCGCGGGCCATGTCTTCAAGTCGTTGCGGCTGCATCAAAACCTCTGTCAGGCGGGCGGCAAGATCCGCGGCGCCAGTCGTTCTTTGCGGCATCAGGAAGGCTGCGCCTTCACGGGCCAAATAATCGGCATTGCGGGTCTGGTGATCGTCGATGGCGTGGGGCAAAGGCACCAGCATCGAGGGCAGACCGGCGGCAGCCAGTTCGCTGATGGTCAACGCGCCTGCGCGGCAGACCACCAGGTCGGCCCAGCCATAGGCTTGGGCCATGTCTTTGATGAAAGGCTGCACTTGCGCCTCGACGCCTGCGGCGCGGTAGCGCTCGGCAGTCACTTCATCGTGGTTTTTGCCAGCCTGGTGAAACACTTCCGGCCGCAGTTCGGGGGCGACCTGGGACAAAGCTTCGGGCAGCAATTTGTTCAACGGCTCTGCCCCCAGGCTTCCGCCCAGGATCAGCAATCGCGCCTTGCGTCCAGCCAGGGCTGGGCGCGGTGTATCGAGGAACAGCTCGATCCGCACCGGATTACCAGTGGTGCGGCGGCTGCCCGACAGGGTAAAGGTGTCGGGAAAGGCTTCACAGACCCGGGCGGCCAACGGCACCAGTAACCGATTGGCGGTACCGGCGACGGCGTTCTGCTCGTGAACGATCACCGGCACGCCCGCCAGTTTTGCCGCAACGCCGCCAGGGCCGGTCACATAACCGCCAAACCCCACCACGCAGACCGGCCGCAACCGACGGATGATCGCCCGGGCCTGCCAGACCGACTTGAGCAGCATCAGCGGCGCCTTGAACAACGACAGCTTGCCCTTGCCCCGCAGGCCACTCGCGTCGATCCGGTGCAGCTCCAGGCCCGCGCCGGGCACCAGTTCATTCTCGATGCCCCGTGGCGTACCCAGCCAGTGCACGGTGTAGCCGCGCGCCTGGAACTCGCGGGCACAAGCCAGCGCCGGGAATACATGCCCGCCGGTACCGCCCGCCATGATCAGCACGTTAGCGCCCATGGGTCGGCTCCTCGGCGAAGTCGCTCTCCTGGAATTCCATCTCTTCGCTGCCCAGATGGGTTCGACTCTCCCATTCGATGCGCAGCAACAAGCCGAGACAGGCACAGCAGATCACCAGGGAGCTGCCGCCATAACTGAGGAACGGCAGCGTCAGGCCTTTGGTCGGCAACAGGCCGACGTTCACGCCGATGTTGATCAGGAACTGGCCGATCCACAGGAACGACAAGCCATAGGCCACATAAGCGGCAAAAAACTGCTTGGCCTTCTCGGCCCACAAACCGATGTACATGCCGCGCACGCAAACGAACACGAACAGGGCAACGGTGCACAACGAGCCCACCACGCCCAGCTCTTCGGCCAGGACCGAGAACACGAAGTCGGTGTGGGCTTCGGGCAGGTAGAACTGCTTCTGCACGCTGTTGCCCAGGCCCACGCCCAGCCATTCGCCGCGACCGAAGGCGATCAGTGCCTGGGTCAATTGGTAGCCGGAACCGAACTGGTCGGCCCACGGGTCGGTGAAGGTAATCAGACGCGCCATCCGATAGGGTTGCGCCTGGACCAGCACGGTCACCGCGCCAACCGCCAGCGCCACCATCAAGGTGAAACGGAACAGCCCGACGCCGCCCAGGAACAGCATCGCCGCCGCCGCGCCCATCATCACCACCGTGGCGCCGAAGTCCGGCTCCATCAGCAGCAGGCCCGCCATCGGCAGCAACACGATGAACGGCTTGAAGAAGCCCATCCAACTCTCGCGCACTTCTTTCTGGCGACGCACCAGGTAACCGGCGAGGTAGATCACCACGAAGACCTTGGCGATTTCCGACGGCTGTACGTTGAAGAAGCTGAAGCCGATCCAGCGCATCGAACCGTTGACCTCGCGGCCAATACCCGGCAACAGCACCATCACCAACAGGCCAAAGGCACCGAGCAGCATCATCCAGCCCAGGCGCTGCCAGGTGGCGATCGGCACCATCATGGTGACGATGCACGCGCCCAGGCCGATCACCAGGTAAATCAGGTGGCGGATCATGTGGTAAAGCGTGTTGCCCGACTGCACGGCCGCCACTTCCGACGACGCGGAGGTGATCATCACCAGGCCCAGGCCCAGCAATGCCAGGCAACCGGCGAGCATCGGGAAATCCAGGTCGATGCCGCGCCCGGTGATCAGCGGCGACGGGTACGGCTTAATGATATTCATCAGGCTCATGCCAAGTCCTCCGCGGCCCGGGCGAACAACTGCCCGCGTTCTTCGTAGTTCTTGAACATGTCAAAACTGGCGCAGGCCGGTGACAGCAGCACCGCGTCGCCCGGTTGCGCCAGGGTGCGGCATTGCTGCACGGCTTCGTCCAGCGAGCCGACGCGAACCAGCGGCACGGCATCGCCGAGTGCCTGGGCGATCAACTCGCGGTCGCGGCCCATCAACACCACGGCACGGCAGTTGGCCGCCACCGGATCGCGCAGGTCCTTGAAGTCGGCGCCCTTGCCGTCGCCGCCGGCGATCAGCACGAGTTTGCCTTCAATGTCCGCGCCCAACCCTTCGATAGCGGCCAGTGCGGCACCGACGTTGGTGGCCTTGGAATCGTTGTACCAAGCCACGCCATCGAGATCGCGCACCCACTGGCAGCGGTGTTCGAGACCGGCAAACGTACGCAGGGCCGAAAGCATGGCGTCGAACGGCAGGCCGACCGCGTGTCCCAGGGCCAGGGCCGCCAAGGCATTGGCCTGGTTGTGGGCACCACGAATCTTCAGTTCGCGCACAGGCATCAGGTTCTGGAATTCGAAGGCCAGGTATTTCTCGCCATTCTCTTCGCGCAAGCCGAAGCCTTTGAAATCCGGAACACCCAGGCCGAAGGACCAGCACGGCAGGCCTTCGCCCAGCAGCGGACGGGTCAGGGCGTCCTGGCGGTTGAACACCACTTGCCGGGCGCCACGGAAGATCCGGTGCTTGGCCAGGTGATAAGCCGGCAGACCGCTGTAGCGGTCCATGTGGTCTTCGCTGACGTTGAGCACGGTCGCCACTTCGGCGCCCAGGTGATCGGTGGTTTCGAGCTGGAAGCTCGACAACTCCATCACGTACAGCTCGACGTCGTCACTGAGCAGGTCCAGCGCCGGGGTACCGAGGTTGCCGCCCACGGCGACGCGCTTGCCGGCCGCAGCGGCCATTTCGCCCACCAGGGTGGTGACGGTGCTTTTCGCATTGGAGCCGCTGATGGCGATGATCGGCGCCTTGGCATTACGCGCGAACAGCTCGATGTCGCCGGACAGTTTTACGCCTCGGGCAGCCGCCGCCTGCAGGGCCGGAGTCGCCAGGGCCAGGCCGGGGCTCACGTAGAGCTCATCGGCGCGACACAGGAATTCAACGTCCAGCTCGCCACAACGCACGTCCACCTGCGGATAGTCACGCCGCAGCGTGGCCAGCTCAGGTGGATTTTCCCGCGTATCGGCCACGGCAAACGACACGCCCCGGTTCGCCAGGAAGCGAACCAGGGACATGCCGCTCTTGCCGAGGCCGACAACGATGCGGAAGTGGTCAGAAGCGATCAGGGACACTCGTTCTACCTCAGCTTCAGGGTGGCAAGGCCGACCAGTACCAGAATCACGGTGATGATCCAGAAACGGACAATCACTCGCGGCTCGGGCCAGCCCTTGAGTTCAAAGTGGTGGTGAATCGGCGCCATGCGGAAAACGCGGCGGCCGGTCAATTTAAAGGAAGCAACCTGAATGACGACTGACAGGGTCTCCATCACGAACACGCCGCCCATGATGAACAGGACGATTTCCTGGCGAACGATGACGGCGATGGTGCCCAGGGCCGCGCCCAGCGCCAACGCGCCGACGTCGCCCATGAAGACTTGCGCCGGGTAGGTGTTGAACCACAGGAAGCCCAGGCCGGCACCGATCAGCGCACCGCAGAACACGATCAGCTCGCCCGCGCCCGGCACATAGGGGATCAGCAGGTATTCAGCGAATTTCACGTTACCCGACAGGTAGCAGAAGATCCCCAGCGCGCCGCCCACCATGACCGTCGGCATGATCGCCAGGCCGTCGAGGCCGTCGGTGAGGTTGACGGCGTTGCTCGAACCGACGATGACCAGGTAGGTCAGCACGATGAAACCTGCGCCCAGAGGAATGCTGTAATCCTTGAGCATCGGCAGGATCAGGGTGGTTTCCACCGGCGAGGCGGCGGTCATATAAAGGAAGATCGCCGCACCGAGGCCGAACACCGACTGCCAGAAATATTTCCAGCGGCTCGGCAGCCCACGGGAATTCTTCTCGATCACCTTGCGGTAGTCGTCGACCCAGCCGATGGCACCGAAGAGCAAAGTCACCAACAGCACGACCCAGACGTAACGGTTCGCCAGGTCGGCCCAGAGCAAGGTGCTGATACCAATGGACGACAGGATCAGCGCACCGCCCATGGTCGGGGTGCCGGACTTGGACAGGTGCGACTGCGGGCCGTCGTTACGCACCGACTGGCCGATTTGCAGGTTCTGCAACGTGCGGATCATCCACGGGCCCAGGAACAGCGACAACGACAGCGCGGTCAGCACACCCAGGATCCCGCGCAGGGTCAGGTACTGGAAGACCGCGAAGCCTTTGTGGAACTGTTGCAGGTACTCCGCTAGCAGCAGCAGCATTAATGTTTCTCCATACGGGTGCCGCACAGCGCCGCGACGATGTTTTCCATCGCTGCGCTGCGTGAGCCCTTGATCAATAAGGTGGTGTTCGGATCTTGCTCGGCGCCCAAGGCCTGGATCAGCTCGGCCTGGGTGGTGAAATGCTGTGCGTGTTCGCCAAACGCGGCGACCGCATGGGCCATCATTGGGCCGACGGCATACAGCGCATCGACTTTGCCGCGGGCATAGGCCCCGACATCGTGATGGCCCTGCTGCGCCCACTCGCCCAGCTCGCCGATATCCCCCAGCACCAGCACGGTACGGCCGGAGAAACCGGCAAGGATATCCACCGCCGCGCACATGGACGTCGGGTTGGCGTTGTAGGTGTCGTCGATCACGCGCATGCCGTTGCTGGCCAGTTGCGCGACGGAGCGCCCCTTGACCGGCTGCACCGCGTTCAGCCCGGCAACGATGCCCGGCAGCGACACGCCCAACGCATGGGCGGCAGCCGCCGCGGCCAGGGCATTGGCGACGTTATGGGTGCCGAGCAGGTTCAACTGGATCCGCTCGGCGCCGTCGGGGCTGTGCAGGTTGAAAGCCGGGCAACCACGGGCATCGCGGTCCAGGTCGCTGGCGTAGAAGTTCGCGGCGAGATTACTCAGGGCAAAGGTCAGCACCTTGCGCTCGCCCGCCCGGGCTTTCCAGATTTCGAACGCCTTGTCGTCGAGATTCAGCACGGCGATGCCATCGGCATCCAGCCCTTCGATGATCTCGCCCTTGGCCTCGACGATTTTTTCCGGGCCGCCGAACTCGCCGACGTGCGCGGTCCCGGCGTTGTTGAGCACCGCCACGTGGGGCTTGGTCATGGCCACGGTGTAGGCAATTTCGCCAAGTCGCGAAGCGCCCAGTTCGATGACCGCAGCGCTGTGTTCCGGCGCCAGTTCCAACAAGGTCAGCGGGACGCCGAGGTCATTGTTCAGGTTGCCACGGGTCGCCAGCACCGGGCCGCGTGTGCGCAGGATGCTTGCAAGCATTTCCTTGACGGTGGTCTTGCCGCTGGAACCGGTGATGGCCGCGACCGGACCGCCAAACGCAGTGCGGTTCAGCGCGCCCAATTGGCCAAGGGCCTGGCGGGTGTCAGCGACCAGCAACTGCGGCAGCGTACTGTTGGTCACTTCTCGCTCGACCAGCGCCGCGACCGCCCCTTTGGCGGCGACTTCGTTCAAGTAATCGTGGCCGTCGAAACGCGGTCCGGCCAGGGCGACGAACAGCTGCCCCGGAGCAATGGCCCGGCTGTCGATGCTGACACCGTCGAAGCTGGCATCCGCGGCGATGAGGCGCGCATTCAGGGCGTTGGTCAGTTCGCTGAGTTTCAGGGCCTTAAGCATGGGCCACCTCCCACGCAGTCAGGGCGTGATCGGCTTCCACCAGGTCGGAGAAAGCATGGCGTTCGCCATTGATTTCCTGATAGTCCTCGTGCCCTTTGCCGGCCAGGACTATCACATCGTCCGCCGAAGCGCCGGCGATCAACTGGGCAATCGCCTGGCCGCGACCGGCCACGAACGTGACGTTGTCCGCCACCGAGAAGCCAGCGCGGATGTCGTCGAAAATCTGCAACGGGTCTTCGGTACGCGGGTTGTCGTCGGTGACCAGCACAGCGTCTGCCAGGCGCTCGACCACTTCGGCCATCAGCGGACGCTTGCCACGATCACGATCGCCACCGCAGCCGAACAGGCACAGCAACTTGCCTTTGGCGTGAGGCCGCAGGGCCATCAGGACTTTTTCCAGGGCATCGGGGGTATGGGCGTAATCGACCACCACCAGCGGCTGCGTACCGCCACCCAAGCGCTGCATGCGACCGGCGGGACCTTCGAGCTTCGGCAGGACCTTGAGGATTTCGTCCAGCGCGTAGTCCAGGCCGAGCAAGGCGCCGATGGCGGCCAATACGTTGCTCAGGTTGAAACGACCCAGCAAGGTGCTGCGCAGGTGGTGCTCGCCCTGGGGCGTGACCAACGTGGCGCGCACGCCTTCGTCGGTGAACTGCGCCTGGCGTATATAAAGGTAAGCGCTGGCATCTTCCAGGCTATAGGTGATCAACCGGGACTCGCCTTTTTCGGCGGCCAATTGCCGGCCGAACGCGTCATCGATGTTGATGACCCGGCATTTCAAGTCGTTCCAGGCAAACAGCTTGGCCTTGGCTTCGCCATAGGCCTGCATGGTGCCGTGGTAATCCAGGTGATCCCGGGACAGGTTGGTCAGCACCGCGACGTCAAAGGCCAGCGCGGTCACGCGTCCCTGGTCCAGGCCGTGGGAAGACACTTCCATGGCAACGGCCTTGGCCCCGGCCTTTTTCAGGTCCGCCAGGGTCGCTTGCACGGCGATCGGGTTCGGCGTGGTGTGCAGGCCACTTTCCAGCGCGCCGTGAAAGCCGTTGCCCAGGGTCCCGACGATGCCGCAATGCTGGCCGAGCAGGTCCAGAGCCTGGGCCACCAGTTGGGTCACGCTGGTCTTGCCGTTGGTGCCGGTCACGCCGACCAGGTTCAAGTGACGGCTTGGGTCGCCATAGAAACGCCCGGCGATATCCGACAACTGCGCCGCCAGCCCCTTGACCGGGATCAGGGGAACGTCGGTGATCGGCAACACGGTCGCGCCCGCCACTTCATACGCCACGGCCGCCGCGCCGCGCTTCAAGGCATCGGCGATGTGGGCACGGCCATCGAACCGGGCGCCTGGCACGGCCAGGAACAGGTCTCCGGCGCGGACATTGCGGCTATCCAGGGCCAGCTCGCGAATCAACAGGTCGTGACCGGCGTGGGCAAAAATCTTGTTCAGGCTCAGGGACATCAGCCACGCCCTCCTTCGGCTTTCAAGGGCACGACCGGTGCGGTGTTCGCTTGCTGGGTCGGCGGCAGGTTGTCCGGGGTAATGTTCATCAGGCGCAGGGTGCCGGACATCACTTTGCTGAACACGGGCGCCGAGACCAGGCCACCGAAGTAGCCGGCCTTGCTCGGTTCGTCGATGACCACGACGATGGCGTAGCGCGGGTCACTCATCGGGCCGAAGCCGGCGAACAGCGAACGGTAGGAATTCTCGGCATAGCCTTTGGTGCCCACGGAGGTTTTACGGGCCGTACCCGATTTGCCTGCAACGTGATAGGCCGGTACTTGGGCGCGATAGACACCACGGGGCGCCTCGATCACCTGTTGCAACATACCCTGCATGGTCTTGGCGACGTTTTCCGGGATCACTTGGGTGGTCTGCGGTGCCTTGTCGGTTTTGATCAGGGTCAGCGGGGCGATGCGCCCGTTGTTCGCCAACGCGGAAAACGCATGGACCAATTGGATCGCCGTCACCGAAACCCCGTAGCCGTAGGACAAGGTGGCCGTTTCAGCCTTGCGCCAGTCGCGGTAGTTCGGCAGGTTGCCGACACGTTCGCCCGGGAAGCCCAGGCCAGTGTCCTGGCCGAGACCGATTTTCTGGGCCAGGCGATAAATCGTCTCGCCGCCGATATCGAAGGCAATCTTGCTCATGCCCACGTTACTGGAATTGATCAGGATACCGGTCAGGTCCAGCACCGGGCCTTCGGTCTTGGACACGTCGCGAATGGTGTACTTGCCGATCTGCAAGGTACCCGGATACACCTCGACGGTGTCGCTCGGCTTCCAGCGTCCGGTTTCGAGGGCGGCGGCCATGGACACGGCTTTCATGGTCGAACCCGGCTCGAACACGTCGATCATCGCGCGGTTGCGCATCATCGCCGGTTGCAGGTTGCGACGGTTGTTCGGGTTGTAGGTCGGCTGGTTGACCATGGCCAGGATCTCGCCGGTCTTCACGTCCATGATCACCAGGCTGCCAGCCTTGGCACCGTTCTCGACGATGGCATTGCGCAGCTCACGGTTGGCCAGGTATTGCAGGCGCAGATCAATGGACAACGCCAAGGGCTTGCCGGCCTTGGCGTTTTTGGTGACTTGGACATCCTTGATCAGCCTGCCGCGCCGATCCTTGATGACTTGTCGCTTGCCGGCAACCCCGGCGAGCCATTCGTCATAGGCCAGCTCGACACCCTCTCGACCCCGGTCATCAATGTCGGTGAACCCGACCATGTGGGCCGTGACTTCACCGGCCGGGTAGAAACGCCGGAACTCTTCGATGCCATAGACGCCCGGGACCTTGAGGTCGAGCACGCTCTGGCCTTGCTCGGGCGTCAACCCGCGCACCAGATAGATGAATTCCTTATTGGCCTGGGCTTCGAGACGCTCGGCCAGGGCCTTGGGATCCTGGCCGAGGGCGGCAGCCAGTGCGGGCCACTTTTCCTTGGCCTGCTGCATTTCCTTGGCGTTCGCCCACAAGGTGGTGACCGGGGTACTCACGGCCAATGGCTCGCCATTGCGGTCAGTGATCAGGCCACGGTGGGCCGGAATTGGAATATGACGCACGCTACGGGCGTCGCCCTGCCCCTTGAGGAAGTCACGGTCGACGACCTGCAGGTCGATGATGCGCCACGAAATCGCCGCTACCATGATCCCGAGCAAACCCATGACCAGGCGGAACCGCCACGGGAACAGCGCCCCCTCGAGTTTCATCATGGCGTCACCATCTGCACTTCGGCAGCGCCGGGGATGCGCATTTTTAGTTGCTCGGTGGCCAATACTTCGATGCGGCTATGGGCGGTCCAGGTGCTCTGCTCCAGGATCAACCGGCCCCACTCGGCCTGCGCCTTGTCGCGCACGCTCAGCTCGTTGTAGAGGGAATTGAGCAACTGCCGGTTCCAGTGCGCGCTATAGGACACGGCAATCGCCGACACGAGCACGCCGATAAACAGCAGCAGCATGAAAAAGCTGCCGCCAGGCAGTGGCTTGGCGAAGAGCTTGCTCACCGCAATTTCTCCGCAACACGCATGACCGCGCTACGGGCGCGCGGGTTGGCCTTGAGTTCAGCCTCGGAGGCGAACTGTGCCTTGCCATGGATCTTGATTTTTGGCACGAAGGCTTCAAAACGCACCGGCAGGTTGCGCGGCAGGTTATCGGCTTCGCCCTTGGTGAGCTTGCGCATGAACAGCTTGACGATACGGTCTTCCAGGGAATGGAAGCTGATCACCACCAGCCGACCGCCGATCTCAAGCGCTTCAAGGGCCGCTTCAAGGCCGGCCTCGAGGTCGCCCAGCTCGTTATTGACGTGGATGCGCAACCCCTGGAAAGCACGGGTCGCCGGGTTCTTGCCCTTCTCCCAGGCGGGGTTGGCGACTTTCAGCACTTCGGCCAGATCGCCGGTGCGCTCGAAAGGCTTGATGTCGCGACGCTCGACCACGGCGCGGGCCATGCGGCCGGAGAAACGCTCTTCGCCGTATTCCTTGAAGACACGGGCGATTTCTTCCACCGGGGCGGTGTTGACGAATTCGGCGGCGCTGATTCCACGGGACGGATCCATGCGCATGTCCAACGGGCCGTCATTGAGAAAACTGAAGCCGCGCTCCGGGTCATCCAGCTGTGGCGAAGACACGCCCAGGTCGAGCAGCACGCCACTGACCTTGCCGGCCAGGCCGCGCCCGGCGACTTCCGAGCCCAGCTCGGCGAAGCTGCGCTGCACAATGACAAAGCGGCCGTCTTCGGCCGCCAGCGCTTGCCCGGTGGCAATCGCTTGAGGATCCTTGTCGAATCCCAGCAACTGGCCGTCCGGACCGAGCTGGCTGAGGATCAGCCGGCTGTGCCCGCCGCGCCCGAATGTACCGTCCAGATAGCAGCCATCAGGACGTACGGCGAGGGCCTCGACGGCCTCGTCCAGCAGTACGGTGATGTGGTTAAAGCCGCTATCAATAGTCACAGGATCAAATCACGCAGTTCATCAGGCATGGCGCCCGGTTGTTGAATAGCAGCGAGGTCGGCGGCAGAAACCGCATTCCAGGCATCTTCGTCCCACAGTTGGAACTTGTTCAGTTGGCCCACCAGCATCGCGCGCTTGTCCAGCTTGGCGTACTCGCGCAGGCGCGGTGGAACCAGGAAACGACCGCTGCCATCGAGTTCGAGGTCGACGGCGTTACCGATCAGCAAGCGTTGCAAACGACGGTTTTCTTCTCGTAGCGAAGGCAGCGCGCGCAGTTTGGTTTCGATGATTTCCCACTCATCAAGAGGGTAAACGCACAAACATGGGTCAACGGCGTCGATCGTGACGATTAACTGCCCGGAACTTCGCGAAACGAGCTCGTCACGATACCGGCTCGGCATGGCGAGACGGCCTTTTGCATCGAGACTGATAGCGTTAGCTCCGCGAAACACGTCAGCGTTTCTCCACTTTTTGGCGTTTTACGTTCAAAAAAACCCACTTCATGCCACTTTCCGCCACTTGCGCACACTATAGGAATGCGCCCACCGCACCGTCAAGGCGCGGATTGAAGGAAAAGCCTTATAGATCGGAGATTTAGGAGCGTTTCAGGAGAGGTAACAAGAATCTGACGTAGGAAATTTCACCTCAACCCGAATGAGCACAGGAGGCTGCGCGCACAAGTTAAAGTGATTTGTTAAGAGTAAGATTTTTTTGGTATTAGGAACTGCGTCTGCCTGTGATTCCGGCAGGGAGGGAAAAAGGTGGAGAGTCGATCTGTAAGCCGGGTTCTGTCTTGAACAGTCATTCGTCTACGATGGCCATCACTGGACATCTTTAGCAACCTACCCGGTCCCAGCGCGGGCCACGCCTTGGGACCCTATTTGGTCTTGCTCCAAGTGGGGTTTACCTAGCCACGAACTGTTGCCAGACGTGCGGTGCGCTCTTACCGCACCTTTTCACCCTTACCGGCGCCGAAGCGCTTAGGCGGTTATTTTCTGTGGCACTTTCCGTAGGCTCACGCCTCCCAGGCATTACCTGGCACTTCGCCCTATGGAGCCCGGACTTTCCTCCCCCCCCTAATTCTCATAGAGGGCAGCGACTGTCCGATCGACTCTCCGCCGCGAAGGTTAACGGTAGAGAGCCCGAAGAACAAGCGCTAAAAGCCTTTGGCCAGCCCCGTGTCCCGGTTTCACTGGTCCTTCTGTTTTTCCAGCGCGACCTGATACAGCACGTTCTTGCGCTCGCCGGTGATCTGCGCCGCGAGGGCGGCGGCGCGCTTGAGGGGCATTTCCTCAAGCAACAGATTCAGGATGCGCATCGCTTCGCTGCTGACGGCCTCTTCACTTTCCGGCGCCGTCCAACCTGCCACCAGTACCACGCATTCGCCGCGCTGCTGATTGCTATCGTTTTCGACAAACGCCCGCAGCTCGGCCAATGGCAAGCCCTTGAGGGTTTCGAAGGTTTTGGTCAGCTCACGGGCCAGCAGCGCCGGACGCTCGGCACCGAACACCAGCTCCATGTCTTGCAGGCATTCGAGAATGCGATGCGGCGCCTCATAAAAGATCAAGGTGCGCGGCTCTTCCTTTATAGCCTCCAGGCGCGCCCGTCGCCCCACCGCCTTGGCCGGCAGAAAGCCTTCGAAGATGAAACGGTCCGACGGCAAGCCTGCCGCCGACAGCGCCGCGATCAATGCACAGGCCCCTGGCACCGGCACTACACTGATCCCGGCCGCCCGGGCTTGGCGCACCAGATGATAGCCAGGGTCGGAAATCAGCGGCGTACCCGCATCGGAAATCAGCGCAACGTTATCGCCTGCCAGTAGCCGGGTAATGAAACGACTGCCTTCGTCACGCTCATTGTGTTCATGACAGGCCGCCAACGGGGTGGAGATGCCAAAATGCTGCAGCAGGCGCTGGGAATGGCGTGTGTCTTCGGCTGCGATGAGGGCAACTTCTTGCAAGATTTTCAGCGCGCGGGCACTGATATCGTCCAGGTTGCCGATGGGCGTCGCCACCACATAAAGCGAGCCGGCAGCGGAATTCAAAGCACCTGGAGCAGTCAAAGCGCACACCTCATGATCGGTAAAAACCGCCATTGTAGCGTGTGCCGGCCGTCTCGGCTGTTCGCATCAGCCATTGTGGCGAGGCAACACCCTGTCTTTTGTGGCACGCCGCACTCTTTGAAATACCTAAATTGATCGATTCACGCCACTAACATCGCGCCCCGGCCAGTGCTTGGGTACAATTCGACGCTTATTTGATCTCGTATCAGGAACACTTACATGATCGCTTGCCTGCGGCTGCTCTCCGCCCTCTGCCTCGCTGCCCTCCTGGCGGCCTGCGCCAGCTCGCCCTCGTCCAGCCTTGGCGAGCTTCCACGGACCCCGGATGCCAGTATCGAGCAGTTGCTCGAACAGGCCGCCCAAAGTAAAACACCGGAAAAAGCCGCCCTGTTGCGCCTGAGCGCAGCCGACCTGGCCTACCGCCAGGGCAACGCTGGCCAATCCGCGCAGATCCTGCAACAAGTGCCCATGGAGCAACTCAAGCCTGGCCAGCAGATTTTCGCCAGCACCCTGGCGGCCGAACTGGCCATGACGCGCAACCAGCCCAAGGCCGCGTTGACCGCCCTGGGCCACCCGAGCCTGCAACACCTGAGCGAGCTGCCGGTGGAACAGCAGGTCCGCACCGGCACTGTTCGCGCCCGCGCCCTGGAGGCCGATGGCCAGACCCTGGCGGCTGCCAAGGAGCGCATCTTCATCGCGCCCCTGCTTGAGAACGAAGCCGCAGCGAAAAACCACGAAGCGATCTGGTCCCTGATCGCCTCGCTGCCTACCGATCAACTGCAACCGACCACCACCGACGACCTCGGCGGCTGGCTGAGCCTGGCCCAGGCCGTAAAAACCGCCGGCACCCTGGAGCAGCAACAAGCGGCTATCGACAGCTGGCGCGAACAGAACCCGAAGCACCCGGCCGCCCTCCAGCTGCCGACACCGCTGGTCAAGCTCAAGGAGCTGGCGAGCCAGCCATTGAGCAAGATCGCCGTGCTGCTGCCCCAGACCGGCCCGCTGGCCACCGTCGCCAAAGCCTTGCGTGAAGGTTTCATGGCCGCGCACTACCAGGCCCAACAAGCCGGGCAGAAGCCACCCAGCATCCAGTTCTACGACAGCGCCAGCCTGACCTCCATGGACGAGTTCTACCGCAAGGCCCAGGCTGACGGTGTGCAACTGGTCGTCGGCCCGCTGGAAAAACCCCTGGTCAAACAGCTCAGCACTCGCCCGCAACTGCCGATCACCACCCTGGCACTCAACTACAGCGAAGGCGAACAAGGCCCGGCCCAACTGTTCCAGTTCGGCCTGGCTGCCGAGGACGAAGCACGCGAAGTCTCCCGCCGCGCCCGCGCCGATGGCCTGCATCGCGCAGCCGTCATGGTGCCGAAAAGTGAATGGGGTGATCGCGTATTGAAAGCCTTCAGCCAGGACTGGCAAGCCAACGGCGGCAGCATCGTCGCTGTGGAGCGGGTCGACCAGCCGGTGCAACTGGCCCAGCAGATCGCCGACATGTTCCAGCTGCGCCAGAGCGAAGGTCGCGCCAAGAGCCTGCAAAACACTGTGGGCAGCACGGTCGCGGCCCAGCCGTCCCGTCGCCAGGACATTGAGTTCATTTTCCTGGCCTCGACTCCGCAGCAAGCCCAGCAGATCAAGCCGACCCTGAACTTCCAGTACGCCGGCGACGTACCGGTCTACGCGACTTCGCTGGTGTTCAGCGCCAGCGGCGACCAGAACCAGTACAACGACATGAATGGCGTTCGCTTCTGCGAAACCCCGTGGCTGCTCGATGCCAATGATCCGCTGCGCAAGCAGGTCACCGCGCAGTGGCCCCAGGCAGGTGGCAGCATGGGCCGACTGTATGCAATGGGCGCAGACGCCTACCGCCTGGCGCCGCGCCTGGGTCAGCTCAAGACGTTGCCGGACAGCCGCATCGAAGGCCTGACAGGCAGCCTGGCAGTGTCGCCATCTCAACGCGTGCAGCGTCAGTTGCCTTGGGCCGAGTTCGTCAATGGCCAGGTCCAGCGCCTGCCGGACACCCAGCGCTGATGCCTGACCAGTCACGCCAGCAAAGCGGACGGGATGCCGAGGGCCAGGCCCTCGCGCATCTCCAGCAACACGGTCTACGACTGCTGGCGCAGAACTGGTTATGTAAACGCGGCGAGCTTGATCTGGTCATGCTTGATGGCGATACAGTAGTATTCGTCGAAGTCCGCTACAGAAAAAATACCCAATGGGGCGGTGCGCTCGACAGCATCGACGGGCGCAAGCGCCAGAAGCTGATTCTCGCCGCGCAGTATTTTCTGCAAAAGGAGTCTCGCTGGGCCGATCACCCCTGCCGTTTCGACGTGGTTGCCATCGACAGCAACGCCGACCAGTTGAACTGGCTGCAAAACGCCTTCGATAGCTGAAGCCCTATGCCGAGCCGGACACTTTCACTTAACTTTTTTGCTCTTTGCTTTGCGGGCCGCACACGTTTGTGCCGATAAGCCGCGCTACTTAAGGTCACACAGATGGACATGCAATCGCGAATTCGCCAGCTTTTTCAGGCCAGTATCGACACCAAGCAACAGGCGATGGACGTACTTGCACCGCACATCGAGCAAGCCAGCCAAGTGATGGTCAACGCCCTGCTCAACGAAGGCAAAATGCTCTCGTGTGGCAATGGCGGTTCCGCCGGCGACGCCCAGCACTTCTCGTCGGAGCTGCTCAACCGCTTCGAACGCGAGCGCCCGAGCCTGCCGGCCATTGCGCTGACCACCGATAGCTCGACGATCACCTCGATCGCCAACGACTACAGCTACAACGAAATATTCTCCAAACAGATCCGCGCCCTGGGCCAGCCCGGCGATGTGCTGCTGGCGATTTCCACCAGCGGCAACTCGGCCAATATTATTCAAGCGATCCAGGCCGCACATGATCGCGAAATGATTGTCGTAGCATTGACCGGTCGCGACGGTGGCGGCATGGCGTCACTGCTGTTGCCCGAAGACGTCGAGATCCGCGTACCGGCCAATGTCACTGCACGTATTCAGGAAGTCCACCTGCTGGCGATCCACTGTCTTTGCGACTTGATCGACAGCCAACTGTTCGGGAGTGAAGAATGACCCCTAATCGCCTAGGCCTTCTGGCCCTGACCCTATGCCTCGGCATCAGCGGCTGCACATCGGTGGTTAACGCCAGCCGGGAAAAGCCGATTGAAGATGACCGCGGCACCCGCACCTTCGGCAGCAAGATCGACGACTCCCTGATCGAAACCAAAGTGGGAGTGAACATCGCCAAGGCCGACCCGGACCTGGACAACAACTCGCACATCGTCGTCACTAGCTTCAACGGTGTCGTGTTGCTGGCGGGCCAGACCCCCGCGCAGACCTCAAGGCCAAGGCCGAGCAGGAAGCGAGCGCTGTGCAGCGGGTCAAGACTGTGCATAACGAATTGCAGGTCCTGTCACCCTCCTCGCTGCTGGCGCGCCAGAACGATGCGTGGTTGACCACCAAGATCAAGACTCAGATGATCGCTGATGCCAGTATTCCCGGCTCGCGCATCAAGGTTGTGACTGAGAATGGCATCGTTTATCTGCTGGGTTTGCTGACCAAGAAAGAGGCCGCTCAGGCGACCAACCTGGTGCAAAGCGTTTCCGGGGTACAGAAAATCGTTAAGCTGTTTGAGTACATCGATTAAGGGGTGGTTCGGTTGCGGGCTTTGTGAGACGCAGCTTGTTGGTAGTATTGATCACTTAAAAAACGGCGCTTCTTCCAGGGTGGGAAGACGTCGTTTTTTTATGGGCGGGATTTTCGGGTTTTGGGTGTATATCCGTTGCCGCGGTAACGGCCACTTAGGGTTCCGCCCTGACGGCGGGTCACTTTCGAAAATCCGGAAGCCGGCCCAGGCGAAAGTAACCAAAGCGCTTTTGCCCCACCACTCGGTGCCTCGCCTAGGCTCGGCATGCCCGAACGCAGGCATTGCTCCGTGGGCCGCCGCGATCAACGTTCACCGCGAGGCGGCCTGATAGCCGGCCTGGTTCCTGATGGGGACCGCGCTTCTCCTGTGGGAGCGGGCTTGCTCGCGAAGGCGATACCACTGTCGATGAAGATGTTGAACGGGCTGGCCTCATCGCGAGCAAGCTCGCTCCCACAGGTTTTTTGTGTCGTGTACAGATGCTGTGAACACCCGCGAATCCATGTGGGAGCGAGCTTGCTCGCGATAGTGGTGGCCCAGCCACATAGATGCTGGATATACCCCCGCCCTTGCTTTGCTTTAGATCTTGATCTGGACGCCCCATTAACCACGCTGGCCGAACGCAGGCATTGCGTAGTGGGCCCACGGAGCAATGCCGGAGTGAGGGCACACCGAGCCTGGGCGAGGTGCCGAGTGGTGGGGCAAAGCGCTTTTGGTTACTTTTGGCTGGTCCGGCTCCCGGCTCTTCCAAAAGTGACCCGCTGTAAGAGCGGAACCGTAAGCCGCCGTTACCGCAGAAATGGATATACACACCATCCTAACGCGCTCGAAAACCTATGCACAACGCAATCTGAGAGCAGAGCAGATACCGCTCATAAAAAAATGCCCATATCTTCCGATACAGGCATTTCCTTAACCAACCAGCAAATCACCAGGCCCTTAAACAACCTGCCCGCGAATCACCTTCCATTACTTCACCACCTTCAAACTCGGCCGACCGCTAGGACGCGGAGGCTCGTCATCCGGTGGCGGCAGATCATCATCCGGCTCAAGCTCGTCTTCACCATCTAGCGGCGCTTCCAGCTCAAACACCATGCCCTGGCCATTCTCCCGAGCATAAATCCCCAGGATCGAGGCTATGGGCACAAACAGAGTATGCGGCACACCACCGAAGCGCCCTTCAAAGCTGACAGCATCGTTATCCATGTGCAAATGACGCACGGCAGCCGGCGACACATTCAGGACAATCTGCCCGTCATTGGCAAAACCCTGCGGCACCTGCACCGACGGATACTCGGCATTGACCAGCATATGCGGGGTGCAATCGTTGTCCACAATCCACTCATAGAGCGCGCGGACCAGATAAGGTCGACTGGAGTTCATAGCGGCTCCTTAAGCCTTAGCGCATGTCGCGTTCGACACCAGACAGACTCGCCTGGAAAGCCTCACGCGCAAATTGGCGCTCCATATAATCAAGCAGCGGCTTGGCAGGCCGCGGCAGTTCGATACCCAGAATCGGCAAACGCCAGAGTATGGGCAATAGGCAGCAATCCACCAGACTTTGTTCCTCACTGAGGAAGAACGGCTTGTCGACGAACAGCGGCGATACGCCAGTCAGGCTTTCTCGCAGCTCTTTACGCGCCACGACCCGTGCCGGCTCCTTGGTCCGGGAATCCAGGATCAGATCCACCAACCCACACCAGTCACGCTGGATGCGATGGATCAGCAAACGACTGTTGGCGCGCGCGACAGGGTACACCGGCAGCAAAGGCGGATGCGGATAACGCTCATCCAGGTATTCCATCACCACGGTCGACTCCCACAATGCCAGGTCACGATCGACCAGCGTGGGCAGGCTGCCGTAAGGGTTCACTTCGATCAGCTTCGGCGGCTGACGGCCCGCTTCGACGTAAATGATCTCGGCGCTGACACCCTTCTCTGCCAGTACGATGCGTACCCGGTGGGAATAGTGGTCGGCGGGGTCGGAGTAACAGGCCAACCGATTGGTCACGCCCATGGCGATCCTCCTCGCTTGTAGAAATTATCAAAAAACGGAAAAGCGAGCGCGCCCAGAGGGCGTCTCCCGTAACACCTGGCTGACCAGGCTCGTTACACTTTCAGAGACGCCCTTGGGCGCGCACGATTAACAGCAACGGATTACAGCTTTATCAATGCACGTCTTTCCAGTATTCACGCTTGAGCAGGTAAGCGAATACGAAGAAGAACGCCAGGTACAGCAACACATAAGTACCGATGCGCTGATGCTGCAGCTTCACCGGGTTGGCCGAATAGGCCAGGAAGGTCACCAGATTCTTGACCTTCTCGTCGAACTGCTCCTCGGTCAGGCTACCGGTGTTCGGCAATACGGTCAGTTGGTCGCACGCTTCATGCGTCAAAGCGGTGCCAGTCAACGGGTCGTATTGCTTCTTGCCGTCCTCGACGATTTGAACCTGCTTGCAGCCTACCACCTGACGACCCTGGAGGCCGACCAGAACGTTCGGCATGCCGACGTTCGGGAAGACCTTGTTGTTCACGCCCCATGGACGTGCAGGGTCTTCATAGAACGAACGCAGGTAGCCATAGAGCCAATCAGTACCCCGCACGCGCGCGACCAGGGTCAGGTCGGGCGGCGCAGCGCCGAACCAGGTCTTGGCGTCTGCCGGCTGCATGCCAATGCTCATGTGGTCGCCCAGCTTGGCACCGGTGAACACCATCTTCTCGAGCATTAGCTCATGAGGAATGCCCAGGTCATCGGCGACACGCTCGTAACGCTGGAACTTGGCACTGTGGCAACCCATGCAGTAGTTGGCGAACGTACGTGCGCCGTCCTGCATGGCCGCTTTGTCGGAAACGTCGATGTCGACTTTTTCCAGCTCCGGACCACCGTGTTCAGCCGCGAAGGACAGTACAGGCATAGCAGCAAGAATCAGTACAGCAAATAGCTTTTTCATCAGCCAGTCACCCTTTCCGGAACCGGTTTGGTCTTCTCGAGCCTGGTGTAGAACGGCATCAGAATGAAGTAGGCGAAGTACAGGAAGGTGCAGACCTGCGAGAGCAGCGTACGCTCCGGTGTCGGTGCCAGTACACCCAGCACACCCAGGATCACGAACGAGATGCAGAACACCACCAGCCAGATCTTGCTCAGCCAGCCCTTGTAGCGCATCGACTTGACGGGGCTGCGATCCAGCCACGGCAGGACGAACAGCACGGCAATGGCAGCGCCCATGGCAATGACGCCCAGCAGCTTGTCCGGGATCGCCCGCAGAATCGCGTAGAACGGCGTGAAGTACCAGACCGGGGCAATGTGCTCAGGAGTCTTGAAGGCGTTCGCCTGTTCGAAGTTCGGCTTCTCGAGGAAGTAACCACCCATTTCCGGGAAGAAGAACACGATGGAGCAGAAGATGAACAGGAAGACCACCACGCCGACGATATCTTTCACGGTGTAGTACGGATGGAAGGCGATGCCGTCCAGCGGTATGCCGTTCTCGTCCTTGTGCTTCTTGATGTCCACGCCATCGGGGTTGTTCGAGCCGACTTCGTGCAGCGCCAGGATGTGCAGCACCACCAGGCCGAGGATCACGATCGGCAGGGCCACGACATGCAGGGCGAAGAAGCGGTTCAGGGTAATGCCCGAGATCAGGTAGTCACCACGGATCCACTGGGTCAGGTCGTCACCGATGACCGGGATCGCGCCGAACAGCGAGATGATCACCTGGGCCCCCCAGTAGGACATCTGGCCCCACGGCAGCAGGTAGCCCATGAAGGCTTCGGCCATCAGCGCCAGGTAGATCAGCATGCCGAACACCCACACCAGCTCACGAGGCTTCTGGTACGAACCGTAGAGCAGGCCACGGAACATGTGCAGGTAGACCACGATGAAGAACGCCGAAGCGCCCGTGGAGTGCAACAGGCGCAGGATCGAGCCGTACTCGACGTCGCGCATGATGTATTCGACGGAGGCAAACGCTTCTTCCGCCGACGGGGTGTAGCTCATGGTCAGCCAGACACCGGTGACGATCTGGTTGACCAGAACGAGCAGTGCCAGGGAGCCAAAGAAGTAGAAGAAGTTGAAGTTTTTTGGAGCGTAGTACTTGCTGAGATGGTCTTCCCACATCTTGGTCGCGGGAAAGCGCGCATCAACCCAATCCATGAATTTGCTCATCACGCTTTCTCCGTATCGACGCCGATGACAATGATGTCGTCGGTCTCATAGGAATGCGGGGGAACTGGCAGGTTCAAAGGTGCAGGCTGCGACTTGTAGACGCGACCGGCCAGGTCGTAGTGGGAGCCGTGGCAAGGGCAGAAATAACCACCGACCCAGTCCTTGCCCAAATCGGCAGGCGCCACTTCAGGGCGGAACGTTGGCGAGCAACCCAGGTGCGTGCAGATCCCGATCAACAGCAGGACCTCTGGCTTGATCGAACGCGTCTGCGGGTCGACATAGGTCGGTTGCGTAGAGTTCTTGGAGGACGGGTCGGACAACTGACCCTCAATCTTTTTCAGATTCCCCAGGATTTCCTCTGTACGGCGGACGATGAACACCGGCTGGCCGCGCCACTCAGCAATCATCTGCTGGCCTGGCTCGATCTTGCTGACATTCACTTTCACCGGTGCACCTGCGGCTTTCGCCTTGGCACTGGGAAACCATGACCCCACGAACGGGACCGCAGCCCCCACCGCTCCTGCAGCACCCACCACGGATGTGGCTGCTACCAAGAAGCGACGCCGGCCTGCATTCACGCCGTCATTGCTCATTCAGTCCTCTCCCATCAGCTTTGTGGCCTGTTAAATCAGGCGTCTACTAAGTAAAAATCTGAACTTATAAAAATTTTGCCGAATGGTAATGAAAAGCCCCAATATTGACAAGGTAATTACCAAGCGGCCAAACCGCCAAGCCTTGTAGTATAGGGCTTCTACGGATGTGGCAAGTTGTCACAGCATAAATATTTCGCCCATAAAAAAACGCCCAGCTCCGTAAGGAACTGGGCGCTTTTTGAACGCGAAAGCGAATTAACGCTTCGAGTACTGCGGACGCTTACGCGCTTTACGCAGACCGACTTTCTTACGTTCAACTTCACGAGCATCGCGAGTTACGAAGCCGGCTTTGCGCAGAGCACCGCGCAGAGTTTCGTCGTAATCCATCAGGGCGCGAGTGATGCCGTGGCGGATTGCGCCAGCTTGACCACTTACACCACCGCCGATAACAGTGACGTAGATGTCGAATTTTTCGACGGTCTCGGTCAGTTCCAGCGGCTGACGAACTACCATGCGGGCAGTTTCGCGGCCGAAGAAGTTATCCAGGGAGCGGTTGTTGATGGAGATGTTACCAGTGCCCGGACGCAGGAAAACGCGTGCGGTTGCAGTCTTGCGACGGCCAGTGCCGTAATTTTGAGTCGCCGACATAATGAACTATTCCGTTAAAACTTCAGTTCTTGGGGCTGCTGAGCAGTATGAGGGTGAGCAGCGCCCGCATAGACTTTCAGCTTACGATACATGTCGCGACCCAGTGGGTTCTTAGGCAGCATGCCTTTAACCGCGGTCTCGAGCACGCGCTCAGGGGCTTTGGCGATCAGCTTTTCGAAGTTGATCGACTTGATGCCGCCAGGAAAACCGGAGTGGGAGTAGTACATTTTGTCAGTGGTTTTAGCGCCAGTAACACGTACTTGCTCAGCGTTGATCACGACGATGTAGTCACCGGTGTCAACGTGAGGGGTGTACTCAGGCTTGTGCTTGCCACGCAGACGGCTCGCGATTTCGGTGGCCAGACGACCCAGGGTCTGACCAGCAGCGTCGACGACAAACCAGTCGCGCTTTACTGTTTCCGGTTTAGCAGTAAAAGTTTTCATTCTTTATAGCCTCAGGGGCCGCCCTGTAAATTAGACGGCGGATCTTACTGAATAGTGCGTACTTTGACAAGTCAAAGGCAGCCGGATACAGACGCTTTCGGGGGCTCGGGTCGGCGCGTCCGTTCAACGGCAAGATTCTTCGGCGGCGGCGCATCACTTCCACTGCAGAAAGAGGTGCGCAATTATGCAGATTGCGAAAAATAATTCAACCTGCTTTTATGATTGTTTTGCCCAAGGAGTCCCCGATGGACTATCGCCAGCTAGGCCGTACCGATCTGAACGTGAGCGCCCTGTGCCTCGGAACCATGACCTGGGGCGAGCAAAACAGCGAGGCCGAGGCCTTCGCCCAGATTGAACGCGCCAAGGGTGCCGGCATCAACTTCATCGACACCGCCGAGATGTACCCGGTGCCACCGAAGGCCGAAACCTACGCCACCACCGAGCGCTACATCGGCAATTACTTCAAGAGCCGCGGTGACCGTGCCGACTGGATCCTGGCGAGCAAGATCGCCGGCCCCGGCAACACCATTGACTACATCCGCGACAAAAACCTCAAGCATAACCGCCAGCACATCGTCGAAGCCGTGGATGCCAGCCTCAAGCGCCTGCAGACCGACTGGATCGATCTTTACCAACTGCACTGGCCGGAACGCAGCACCAATTTCTTTGGCCAACTGGGCTACAAGCACAATGCCGACGAAACGTTCACCCCGCTGGAGGAAACCCTCGAAGCCCTGGATGAACAGGTCCGTGCCGGCAAGATCCGTCACATCGGCCTGTCCAACGAAACACCGTGGGGCACCATGAAATTCCTCGCCCTGGCCGAAGCCCGTGGCTGGCCGCGCGCCGTGTCGATCCAGAACCCGTACAACCTGCTCAACCGCAGCTTCGAAGTCGGCCTCGCGGAAATCGCCATCCGCGAACAGTGCGGCTTGCTCGCCTATTCGCCGCTGGCGTTCGGCTTCCTGTCTGGCAAATACGAAGGTGGCGCGCGCCCACCTAAAGGTCGCCTGAGCCTCTACAGCCGCTTCAGCCGCTACTTCAACCCGCAGTCGGAAGCGGCGTGCAGCCGTTATGTCGCATTGGCCCGGGAGCATGGACTGGACCCGGCACAGATGGCCCTGGCGTTCGTCACCCAACAGCCGTTCGTGACCAGCAACATCATTGGCGCCACCACGCTGGAGCAACTGGACAGCAACATCGCCAGCTTCGATCTGAAGCTGTCGGATGAAGTGCTGGCGGGGATTGAGGCGATTCACAAGGATCACCCAAACCCTGCTCCTTGATTGATTCATAGACCCCATCGCGAGCAAGCTCGCTCCCACAGGGTTTCTGCGGCAATACAGGAACCCCATGTGGGAGCGAGCTTGCTCGCGATGGCGGACCCAAGTTCACCACCGCATCAAAGCGACCGCGCAATGATCTCCTTCATGATCTCGTTAGTCCCCGCATAAATCCGCTGCACCCGGGCATCCGCCCACGCCCGGGCAATCGGGTACTCCCACATGAAGCCGTAACCGCCATGCAACTGCACGCACTCATCGAGCACCTTGCATTGCAGGTCGGTGCCCCAGTACTTGGCCATGGCCGCCGTCGGTACGTCGAGCTTGCCTTGCAGGTGGAGTTCCAGGCAGCGATCAACGAAAACCCGGCCGATCTGGATCTCGGTGGCCATCTCCGCCAGCTTGAAGCGGGTGTTCTGGAAGTCCGCGATGGATTTGCCGAACGCCTTGCGGTCGCGGGTGTAGTCCAGGGTCCATTGCAGCGCCGCTTCGGCCGAGGCCAGGCCGCCAATGGCGACGGTCAGGCGTTCCTGGGGTAGCTCCTGCATCAGGTAGGCGAAACCCGCCCCGGCCTGCCCAAGCAGGTTTTCCTTGGGCACGCGGACATCCTGGAAAAACAACTCCGACGTGTCCTGGGCCTTCATCCCGACTTTTTCCAGGCGCTTGCCCTTTTCAAAGCCAGGCGTGCCTGCTTCTACCAGGAACAGGCTGGTGCCCTTGGCGCCGGCCTTCGGATCGGTCTTGGCGACCACGATCACCAAGTCGGCCAGGAAGCCATTGGTGATAAAGGTTTTCGAGCCATTGATGACGTATTCATCGCCATCCAATACCGCCGTGGTCTTCACCCCTTGCAAGTCGGAACCGGCACCCGGCTCGGTCATCGCGATGGCCGTGACCATTTCGCCGGACACCAGTTTGGGCAGGTATTTGTGCTTCAGCGCTTCGCTGCCGTAATGCAGGATGTACGGGGCGACGATGTCGGAATGCAGCGAGAAGCCGATCCCCGTCAGCCCCAGGCGGCCGATCTCCTCGATCACCACCGTGCTGTAGAGGAAGTCTGCGTCCAGCCCACCATAGGCTTCTGGAAGGTGCGAGCACAACATGCCCGCCTCCCCCGCTTTATTCCAGAGCTGGCGATCGACATGACCCTGCTTTTCCCACTGGCTGTGGTACGGCACCGCTTCTTTTTCGAGGAAGGTTCGTACGCTGTCGCGAAACAACTCATGCTCGGGGGCGAACAGGGTTCTGGGGATCATGGCGCACCTTTCGTTATTGTTGGACAGGGTTATCCAACAGAGCCTAAGCCTGGGATGAACGACAGGACACTGGACACATCCGACAAAAAATAAGACGATCCAGCCGTTTGGTGACCACTTTCCCCTATAAAAATAAGATGAATATGTCTATGCATGTCTCCACGCCTTTGCGGCGCGTCAGCATCCTGGCGATTGACCGGGTTTTCGCTTCCACCCTCATGCAAGCCAAGGATTTTTTCCATCTGGCCAGCCTGCGCTATGGCAAACAACTGGGCCACGGCCTGACACCGGCGTTCGAAACCCGGCTGGTCAGCCCCGACGGCAAGCCGGTGAACAGCTTCAGCGACGTGATCATGCCGGTGGATGGCGGCCTGGAAAATACCGATGTAATCATCCTGCCCGCGTTCTGGGATGATTTCGCCAACCTTTGCCAACGTTATCCTCAGGTCCTGCCCTGGTTGCGCGAGCAACATGCTCGCGGCGCGGTACTCTGTGGTGAAGCCACCGGGGTGTTCTGGCTGGCCGAAGCCGGGCTGCTCGATGGCAAGGAAGCCACCACTTACTGGCGCTTCTTCAATGCCTTCAAGGAGCGCTTTCCCCAAGTGCACCTGAACCAGGACAAGCATCTGACCGACGCCGACAACCTGTTCTGCGCCGGCGGCACGACCTCGGCCTGCGACCTTTACATTTACCTCATCGAACGTTTCTGCGGCGCCAACGTGGCCCAGGCCGTGGCGAGGGATATTCTGTACGAAGTACAGCGCAATTATTCGCCAGGAAGAATCGGCTTCGGCGGGCAGAAGCTGCACCAGGATGTGATCATCCTGCAGATCCAGCACTGGCTCGAAGAGCACTTCGCCGACAAATTTCGCTTCGAGGACGTCGCCCGGGAACACGGCATGAGCATTCGCAATTTCATGCGCCGCTTCCAGACCGCCACGGGTGACAAACCGCTGCATTACCTGCAACGGCTGCGGATAGAAACCGCCAAGGGCCTGCTGTCCGGCAGCCGCAAGAGCATCAAGACCATCAGCTATGAAGTCGGCTACGACGATGCGAGCTTTTTCGCACGGCTGTTCCGGCAACATACCGACCTGTCGCCGAACCAGTATCGGCAGCAGTTTCAGCAGGCGGCGTAGACCGAGGGCTTGGCAACGATCCACTGTGGGAGCGAGCTTGCTCGCGATGGCGGTGGTTCAGCAGCACTGATGTTGACTGACAAGACGCCATCGCGAGCAAGCTCGCTCCCACAGGGTATGGGGTGAATCACACGCACAAAAAAGGCCTGCAATCGCAGGCCTTTTTTGGTTTTCCGAATCACCCTACGGCTTATGCGCCCGCGCCAGGAATTCGTGGGATTGCATTTCCAGCAGGCGACTCAGGGTCCGCTGGAATTCGAAGGTCAGGCGACCGCCGGTGTAGAGGTCCTTGAGTTCGACTTCGGCCGAGATGATCAGCTTCACGTTACGGTCGTAGAACTCGTCGACCATGTTGATGAAGCGGCGGGCGATGTCGTCGGTGGTGACGCTCATCTGTTCGACGCCACTGAGTAGCACGGCGTGGAAAATCTTGCCCAGCTCGATGTAGTCATTCTGGCTGCGAGGGCCGTCGCACAGTTCGCGGAAGTCGAACCAGGCCACGTCGTCGCAGGTGCGAATGGCGCGAATCTCACGATTCTCGATGATCAGTACGTCGTTCTCGACCGCCTGGGTGCACTCCGGCGTCAGGGCGCGGAAGCTCTTGCGCAGGCTCTCTTCGGCGGCGGCATCCAGGGGGAAGTGGAACAGCTCCGCTTGCTCGAGGTGACGCAGGCGATAATCCACGCCGCTGTCGACGTTGACGATTTCGGTGTGTTCCTTGATCAGCGCGATGGCCGGCAGGAAGCGTGCCCGTTGCAGGCCATCCTTGTAGAGACCATCCGGCACAATGTTCGAGGTGGCGACCAGGGTCACGCCATTCTTGAACAGTTCCTCCATCAAGGTGCCGAGGATCATGGCATCGGTGATGTCGGAGACGAAAAACTCATCGAAGCAGATTACCCGGGTCTCGTCGGAGAAACGCTTGGCGATGATGGTCAGTGGGTTTTTCTCGCCACCCAGGGTTTTCATTTCCTCGTGCACGCGCTTCATGAAGCGGTGGAAGTGCGTCCGCGTTTTTTCCTTGAACGGCAGCGCCTCAAAGAAGGTGTCCACCAGGTAAGTCTTGCCACGGCCCACGCCGCCCCAGAAATACAGGCCCTTGACGGGTGCCTGGTCTTTCTTGCCGAACAGTTTGCCCAAAAACCCTGGCTTGTTGTTCGACGCGGCGACCAAGTCGTCGTACAGGCGCTGCAAATGCCGCACCGCCGTTTCCTGGGCTGCGTCGTGGAAGAACTCCGGGCGTTTCAGATCAGCTTGATATCGTTCTAGGGGCGTCATATTCGTTAGCAAGGCAACAAAAACGGGCCGTCACTGTAGCGACGGCCCAGAGGAATGGCAATCGGCCCTTATTCGAGCCGATGGTCGGGTTACGCGCGAGATCAGTCCTGGGCAGGCGTCAGGGCGATGCGCAACGCATCGATGGCGGCATCCCGGGCGGCGCTGTCCGCGAAGGCCGGGCTGTCCGCCACGCATTCGCCCTCGAGCCAAACGCTGAAACTCAGGTCGTCGCTGCGCACGTCCAATGGCTGGCCGGCTTGCAATTGCTTGGTCACCTGGCCGGCGGTCTTGCCATCGGCAAAATGCCGAGACAGCAACAGTTGCTCGCCATCAGCGGCCAGCAGGCGGAAGCGGAAGCTGCCGTCGTCTTCGCGAAAGCTGACGAAGCGTGCGGCCTTGGCGGCTTTCTTCTTGGTGCTGGTCGCCACTTGGACCTGGCTGACAAACGAACGCAAGCCAACGGCTTCGCGCAGCTCGTTGAGGAACGGCGTCGCGACGGCCCGGGCTTTCTTCGCGCCCAGTTGCAGGATGTCCTCAAGGTCCGACGGCCGCTCGATGAACTGGTGGTAACGCTCGCGGGCTTCACCCAACTCGCTGTCGAGCAACTGGAACAGGCGATTCTTGGCCTCGCCCCAACCCAGGCCTTGCAACAGTTCGCTACGGAACTCAGCGGACTGGACCGGGGTGGCGAAGGCCTGGAACAAGGTGAAGAGGTGCGAATTGTCCGGGTCCTTGGCTTCGCCCGGGGCGCGGGAGTCGGTAACGATCCGCGAGATCGCGTCTTTCATGTCCTTGGCGCTACTGAACAACGGGATGGTGTTGTCGTAGCTCTTGGACATCTTGCGGCCATCGAGGCCCGGCAGCGTGGCGACGCTTTCTTCGATCAGCGCCTCGGGCATGACGAAGAACTCCTTGCCCTGGCCGAACAGGTGATTGAAGCGCTGGCCGATATCGCGAGCCATTTCCACGTGCTGGATCTGGTCGCGACCGACCGGCACCTTGTGGGCGTTGAACATCAGGATGTCCGCGGCCATCAGGATCGGATAGCTGTACAGGCCCATGGTGATGCCGGCGTCCGGGTCTTCACCGGTCTCGACGTTCTTGTCCACCGAGGCCTTGTAGGCGTGGGCACGATTGAGCAGGCCCTTGGCGGCGACGCAGGTCAGCAGCCAGGTCAGCTCGGGAATCTCGGGAATGTCGGACTGGCGATAGAACGTCACGCGGTCCACATCCAGGCCACCGGCCAGCCAGGTCGCGGCGATTTCCAGGCGCGAACGCTGGATGCGCAGCGGGTCATCGCACTTGATCAGGGCGTGATAATCAGCCAGGAAGTAGAACGAATCGGCGTTGCTGTCGCGGCTGGCGAGGATCGCCGGCCGGATGGCGCCAGCGTAGTTGCCCAGGTGCGGGGTGCCGGTGGTGGTGATGCCGGTCAGGATACGGGTACGAGTCGTCATGGGTTATCGCTTGTCAGACTGCTGTCAATTCGAGAGGCGCGGCAGGAGCAGATCCTTGAGATCGGTCAGCTTGCCATGGAAAAAGTGTCCGCATTCTGCCACTTTCAGCAGCTCATGGGGGCGCTGGAGCGTGTCGGACCATTGGTAAACGAGCTGGGGATCGACGACTTCGTCGGTTTCCGGCTGGATCACGGTCAACTCGCCGCTCATCGGCAAGGGTGATTGTGCGTCGAGGCGCATCACCGCCGGGGCGACCATGAACAGGTGCTTGAGCGCCTGGCCCTGGGCTTCCAGGCGTCCGCCAAGGCTGGCGGCGACGAATCCGCCGAACGAAAAACCAAACAGGGTAAGCGGCAGTTGCGGGTATTTTTCCCGCAGCCAATCGGCCGCAGCCTGGGCGTCATCCACTTCGCCGGTGCCCATGTCATGGCTGCCGGCACTGGCGCCGACGCCGCGATAATTGAAACGTAACGTAACCAGGCCAGCATCCCGGGCAGTGCGTTGCAGGGTCGAGACCACTTTGTTGAGCATGGTCCCACCCTGCACCGGGTTCGGGTGGCAGATCAGCGCCAGGCCACGGGGCGCTTCGCTGTCCAGGTACAAGGCTTCCAGTTGGCCCACGGGGCCATCGATGAATACAGGGGTTTCGCGCATAAGCAAGGGAAAGAACTCCGTGACCCCGAATAGGGTCGACTCGTCTAGCTAAAAGTCTGTGCTTGGCATGATTGCGATGTTCTTCGCGGTATACAGCGCAGGTCCGAGCCGTTAACGTAAAGCAAAGCCGTTTATAGAGGAAGGACTCGTGGAACACTCGCTCTTAGTTTGGTTGTTGCCGACTCTTGCCCTGGTTGCCGGTGTCGCCATTGGATTCCTGCTTGCCCGACTGCTGCCCAACGCGGTGCCTAACAGCACGCAACGTCAGCTGGACGACATTCAGGAACGTTTCGACAGTTATCAGAATGAAGTGGTCACTCACTTCAACAGCACCGCTTCTCTGGTGAAGAAACTCACCCAGAGCTACCAGGACGTCCAGGATCATTTGTCCGAGGGTGCCAATCGCCTGGCCCTCGACGAGCAGACTCGCCAACGCCTGCTGGCCGCCTTGCACGCCGACGCGGCGCAGGCGCCACGGGAACGCCTGACCCCGCCCAAGGATCAGGAACCGCCCCGGGACTACGCCCCCAAGGCCCCCAATTCGCCCGGCATGCTCGATGAGCATTACGGTTTGAAGAAGTAATTTCCAAGCGACACAAAAACCCGTCCGATCCCATGATCGGACGGGTTTTTTATTGTCTCGGGTTCACCGGCAGGCTCAGAACGCCAGTTGCAGGGTTTGCTGGCCTTCAAGGCTGAGCAGGAACTGTTTGGCCGCGAGGCCGCCGGCAAAACCGGTGAGGCTGCCGGAAGTGCCGATGACGCGGTGACAGGGAGCAATGATCGAGATGGGGTTCCGGCCGTTGGCCGCGCCCACTGCCCGCACCGCTGTGGGCTGACCGATCTGGATGGCGATGTCGCGGTAGCTGCGGGTTTCACCGAAGGGAATGGTCAACAGGGCCTGCCAGACCCGGATCTGGAAGTCGGTGCCGACGAAATCCAATTGCAGATCAAAGCGCCTGCGCTGCCCAGCGAAATACTCCATGAGTTGACGTTCGGTTTCCGCAAGGGTCGGGTGATGGTTATCCTCCTCCAAGGGCCCCAGGCGTACCCGGTTGAGCCGCTCGTTTTCCCACAGGATGGCCGCCAGCTTTGCCCCCGGGCGACGAGGATCAGTTGGCCCACGGGGGATTGGATGGTTTTGTATTGGGGGAGCATTGAGTGTTCCTTCACTGGCTCTGACTGGCTCTGACTGGCTTTTGTGGCGAGGGGATTTATCCCCGCTGGGGTGCGAAGCGCCCCTGAAACCTGAATTCTCGGTGTATCAGGTACAAATCATGCCTGAAGCTCTTGGGGCTGCTTCGCAGCCCAGCGGGGATAAATCCCCTCGCCACAAAAGCTCCTTGGCCTGGCAAAACCTCACTCAGCCCAACAATCCCAACACCTTCGCCCGTGCCACCGCCTGGGTGCGGCGCTCGACGCCGAGTTTGCTGTTGATGTGGCTGGCGTGAGTCTTGACGGTGTGCAGCGAGATGAACAACTGCTCGCTGATTTCCTGATTTGAACAGCCTTGGGCAATCAGCTGCAGCACCGCACGCTCGCGGCTGCTGAGGGTTTCGACAGGTGTCAATGGGTCGCCAGCTTGAGTCACCGCCAACGGCAGGCGCTCGAGCAGATGCTCGCGCAGGGGGCTGGACGGTGCATGCAGCAACTGCTCGCGCAGCCATTCACGATGTTCTTCGCCCAGCAACCATTCGAAGGGCTGCAGCACACCACCGGTGGCGGCTTCGAATGCCTGGGTCAGTGTTCTGCGGGCTTCGGGTTCGCGCCCGAGGCTCAGCAGCAAGGCGACTTTCTGGTTGAGCGCCATCACGTAGAGCAACTGCCGGTTGGTCTGCTGGCTGTGTTCAAGCAAGGCATTGAGCCGCCCTTCAGCCAACATCGGTTGGCCCCGGATAGACTCCAGCAGCGCCTGCTGCAATTCGACATGCAGCGGCAGGTGCGGGTGGAATTCCGGTGGCGCGGCGGCCTGTTCGCCAGTGTAGGTCTGCCCCAGGCGTAACAACCAGGCTTCGGCCAGGTCAGTACGGCCTTGAGTCAACCAAAGTTCGCATTTGACCAGGGTGATCATCGCCAGGTAGTAGATCGGCGGAACATCCCAGATGTGCATCAGGCGCTCGGCTTCGGCCAGTTCGGCAAAGGCCCGGGCGAATTCACCGTTATAGCCTTCGATACGGGCGATCACGCAATGGCCGATCAACACACTGATGTCGCGACAGGCCCGGGCCTCGGTAAGACCGGCCTGCAACCGCACCAACCCGGCCTGGGGTTGCATGCGCAAGGTCAGCAGGAAGCCCTCGTACAGGATCAACCGCGCCCGCACCGCGTAAAGCCGTTGGGGCGACAGTTTATGCAAGCGTTGCAACCCCTGACGGACTTCATCCAGCGCCCGCAGGATCTCTCCCCGGGCCTGCAAGACCCGGGCACGATCATAATGGGCCAAGGCCTCGAACAGCGGATTGCCGACCCGCTGGGCCAACTCCAGGGAATCACGGTTCAAGCTGCGGGCGCGCCACAAGTCGCCGTCGGCTATCGCCAGGTTCGACAGCGTGGACAGGCACATCAAGCGCTGGCCGTAGCGTTTGTGCGGCAAGCTCTCCAGGGCTTCGGTGCAGTAACGCACAGTGGCTTCACGATCGCCGCGACCACGGGCGACGATTCCGCTGAGGGCCAGCCATTGGGCAAGCATGGATTTTTGCGCGGTGGCCGAAGGTGCCGGCAAGAAACGACTCAAGTGGGCGGCCAGCTCTTCAGCGGCATCCAGTTGACACGCCAGCCCCAGCGCCCAGCTGTAGAGCACGATCAGCCGCGGAGTGCTGATGAGCAGGCTGTCGGGCAGGTCCATTTTCCAGCGCAGCAGCATGCCGACGTTCTGCTCGGCCAGCAGTTGCTCCTCCGAGAGGTTCTGCACCAGGTTCGCCGCCACGTCCAGGTGCCCGGCCCGCAGGGCCTGTTCCACGGCTTCGTCGATCAGGCCTTGGGCGTTGAACCAGCGACAGGCCCGCAGGTGCAGGGTCGCGGCCGGTACCATGGCCGGCGCACTGGGCCGGCTGCGCAGCAGATCGGAAAACAGGTGGTGGTAACGGTACCAGTGGCCATGCTCGTCCAGTGGCACCAGGAACACTTGATGAGCTGCCAGAAAACCCAGGATCTCGGCGCTGTCATGGGCTTCGCGCACGGCGTCGCACAGTTCGCTGCAAAAGCGTTCCTGAGAGGCGGTATCGTAAAGAAACGCCTGCACTTCGGCGGGCAGGCAATCGATGACTTCTTCAAGCAGGTAATCGCGAATCAGCCCTTCCCCACCGTGCAGGGCCTGGGGTAGCAGACCTTCAGTGCCGGCTTCGGAGGCGGCCAGCAGCCAGAAACGCAACCCGGCCACCCAGCCTTCGCTGCGCCGGATCAGGTTTTCCAGGGCTTCCCCACGCAACGAGCTGCTGTGATGCTGGAGCAGGGTCAGGGCCTCGTCGTGGGTCAGGCGCAGGTCTTGTTCGTTCAGCTCGAGCAATTGCCGTGACAGGCGCAGGCGCGCCAGATGCCAATCCGGACGCTGGCGGCTGGTGACCAACACCAACAAACCATCGGGCAGGTGATTGAGGAAAAATTGCAGGCAGCGATCCAGCACCGGACTTTGGGCCAGGTGGTAATCGTCGAGCACCAGCAGCAAAGGTTTGTGGGGGGACAGATGCGTGGACAGTTCATCCAGCAGACCGTCGAGCCATTCTTCGAAAGCAAAGGGTTGGTGGCGCTGGCGCATTTTCAGCAACCCCAACGCCCGGCCTCCCAATTGCGGGAAAAAGGCCTGGAGCCCGTCGAGCAGCCGCTCCAGAAAACGTCCCGGATCGTTGTCCCTGGCACTGAGTCCCAACCAGAGGCTTTGCCAATGGGCCGGCAGACCCTGGCAGAACTCCACCGCCAGGGAGCTTTTGCCGAACCCCGCCGGCGCACTCACCAACAACAGCCGGCCGCCAAGCCCCGCGCTCAAACGCTCGCACAACCGCGGACGCACAACGTGACCGTCGGGCAAGGGCGGGCGATAGAAGCGCCCGTCCTGGACCGCGATGGCTGCGCGGGCAGAATCCGGAAGTGAAGACAGATCAGTCATGGCCGGCTCTTGTTGAAGTGCGGGTGGCGGCGTTGCGGATGTCCGCAGACTAGCTGTAAACGAGGAGGTATTGAAGGGAGTGCTACAAATGGCTACAAAAAGGCTACAAACTGAATGCCGCTTTTTGTAGTGAGGGGATTTATCCCCGTTGGGCCGCGAAGCAGCCCCAAAAGCTTGAAGATAATCTCCCAGACACTGCGAGGTGGATGGCCAAGGGGCCGCTTCGCAGCCCAGCGGGGATAAATCCCCTCGCCACAGGTTCGGTTTTCGACGGAAAAAAAACGCCCCGAACCAGGTCGGGGCGTTTCTTCGAGGATGCGGCCTCGGGTAAAGCGGTCTAGCGGATACCGTCCTGACGCAGTGCGTTCGGCGTGAAGTCGGCGGTGGTGGCGGTGAAGCCGAAGTCGTAGGCCGATTTCTCTTCGTTCTTCATGCCCAGGGCCAAATAGCGGCCGGACTGCAGGTCATAGAGGGTTTCCAGGGCGTACCACGGCACTTGCTTGTCGTAGTAGTTCTCGGCATGGGCCTCAGCCACGCGCCACAGCTGGCCACGGCCGTCGTAATGGTCGATCACCGCCGCTTGCCAGGTGTCTTCGTCAATGTAGAAGTCACGCTTGGCGTAGATGTGGCGCTGGCCTTCCTTCAGGGTCGCGGTCACGTGCCAGACACGACGCAACTCGTAGCGAGTCAGGTCCTGGTTGATATGACCGGCCTTGATGATGTCGTCGTACTTGAGCTGCGGCGAATCGATCTTGTAGCTGTTGGAAGCGATGTACAGCTCCTTCTTGCCCTCCAGCTTCCAGTCGTAGCGGTCCGGCGCACCGTTGTACATGTCCAGGTTGTCGGAGGTACGCAGGCCGTCGGCGGCAGTACCCGGGCCGTCATAGGACACCTGCGGTGCACGACGCACGCGACGCTGGCCGGCGTTGTAGACCCAGGCCGAACGGGGTTCCTTCACCTGGTCGAGGGTTTCGTGCACCAGCAATACGCCACCGGCCAGACGCGCCGGTGCGGTCACTTGCTGCTTGAAGTAAAACAGGATGTTGCCAGGGTTGGCCGGATCGAAATCCTTCATCTTGTCGCGGAACACGAACTGGTCCCGGAAGTACACCAGGCTGTAGGAGCCGTTGGGTTGCGGGGTGGCCTGGGTCACCAAGCGCGTCACGCTGCCGCCGCGATAGCGGGTGATGTGGTTCCAGATCACTTCCACGCCGCTCTGGGGAATCGGGAACGGCACGGCCGTCTCGAAGTTCTCCAAGCCGTTGCCACCGGACACCAGCTTGGTGTTGACCGCGTTCTTCTTGATGGAGGCGAACACGTCATCCGGCACGGTGGCGCCGCGATGGGTCGGGTAGACCGGCATCTTGAAGGTTTCCGGGTAGCGCTTGAACATCGCGTACTGGCCCGGCGCGAGCTTGGCCTTGTACTGCTCGACGTTCTGCGCGGTGATGGTGAACAGCGGTTTCTCGCTGGCATACGGGTCGGCGAGGAAGCCCTTGCTGTCCACGGAGCCGGCGTTCTTGGCCATGGGTTTCCAGGCCGAAATCGAACCGTCGGCGTTACCAGCCATCTCGGCGCCCATCGGCGTCAGGCTCTTGCCCAGTTTGTCGGCTTCGGCGGCAGGCACTGCCGCCATGATGCTGGCCGCCAGCAGGGATAGCCCCAAAACACCGGCCTGCATCAGACTCTTTGTTATTTTCATAATGTGTCGTCCTGAAATACTGTGCTTAGAAGGTCATGCCGACGCTGAGCGCAACAAAATCGCGGTCATCCACGGTGGTGTACTTGCCATCGAAGAAGTTGGTGTATGCCAGGCTGGCGTTATAGGTGTTCTGGTACTCGGCCTCCAGCCCGAGGCTGACGGCCTTGCGGCCTTCCTCGAAGTTGGCACCGGGACCTGGCGAGTAACCCTTCACATCATGGGACCAAGCCACGTTGGGCTTGAGGTTCACACCGGCAAATACGTCGTTGTAATCCCAGATGGCACGACCGCGATAACCCCAAGAGTTTGCGGTGGTGAAGCCATCGTTTTCGCAGTAGCGACTGAGGTTGTTTTGCGCTCCACTCCCCAGGGTGGAACCGTTCAATATCTCGCATTGGCCATTTGGCAATGGACCGGGGCCATAGCTCGGATCACGGCCATAACGTGCCTTTGAAGTGCTTTCCAAACCACCTACGTGAGTGAAGCCGACCTCGCCCACCAGCGTCAGTCGCTCCGCCCCCATGACTTGGTCGAAGAAGTGGGTCAATGTGGTTTGCAGCTGCGTCACTTCCTTGCGGCGATAACCTTGCTGGTCTTGCCCTGCCTGTCCTGGCAGCACGGAAACATCAGGGTTCAGAGGCGTTAAGCCGGAAAACAGGATATCGGTGGTATTGAGCTGAACTGGCGCATTCGGCCGATAGCTGACTTCGCCGCTCCATGCGGTACCTGTGGGTAACGTGGTCGAGAAGCTCAAGCCATACATGCGAATATCTTCTGGGTATTCGACGTAGTAGCTTGAGTTACCCGCCACCACCATTGGTACCATGGAGGAAGCCATAGCAATCGCGGTGGCAAGTGGGATACCAGACGCGACCAGCGACCCTACCAGGGCTGGTCCGCTGGTATAAGCGCTGGATGGCGCACCATGGCCGCTGAAAATCGGTGCACGACTGTGATAGTTCATGAAATAAGCGCCAAACTCAGTGTCCAGCGGTTCATACATATATTTGAAGGACACGCCAAACTGGCCGCCGTCACGAGCGTCACGGTCAGCGCCACGGCGAACCAAAGTCCCCTCGCCGTTTACGTCTACGCCAAAGGCACCCAACGTTGGCATGGCTGCCGCTGGAATCGCAGAGGCGCTCCTCAGCACCCGCAGGTTATTGTCGCAACCATCGGAAATCACGTCTGGCTGGGAAAAGAACGTCCCACAGTTATCCGTAACGGTCTGGTCCCACTCCAACTGATAAAAGGCTTCGGCCGACAAATTGTCGGTCAAGCTTTGGGACACATAGAACATGTTCACCGGGATCAAACCTTCCTTGACCTCGGCACCAGGGCGACGGAACGCGGACACGTCGACCGGGTTGATGGCGTTGATACCGTTCTGGATGAAGGTACTTTCCCCCCAACTGACGACCTGTTTGCCCAGCCGGACCGAGCCCGGCTGATCGGCGATCGCGTAGTTGTGGTAGATGAACGCATCGAGAATCTGCCCGCCGGAAGACTTGGCGCCTTCCTTGCGATTACTGTCGCTGATGTCCTTGAACTGACGGCTTTCGTCCTTGAGTTCAAAGTCATACCAATACTTGCCACGCACAAACAAACCTGTGTCGCCGTATTTCAATTCCAGATCGTGGATGCCCTTAAAGATCTTCGAGAAGGTCTCTCCTCGCTTGAAATTCAAATGACCGTCATCGGAGGTCTGCGACAGGCCCCGGCCGCCGTTGTTGACACCGATCAGGTCCTTGTTGGCATTGGCCGTCGACCAGCTCGCCCCCACCGACAGGGATGAGTCGAACTGGCCTTCGATTTCACCGATGTTGAAACTGACGCCGAATGCTGGGCCGGCGAGCGAAGAGGCAAGACTGACCGCCAAAGGCAGTTTCGCCCGGCGCCAGAACGTGTTTGCTGTGGTCATCGACGCTACTCCATGTGCTTTTATTGTTATGGCAGACAGGATTTTCAAGAACCCTTTCAACGGCTGGAAGCGGCATGTCCCGCCCTCCGTTCAAAGTCGCAGCGCTCGTTTAGTACGTGCGTTCCGTTTTTGAAAATTCTTACGCGGACTATAGCCAGCAGGGAGTACCGCTTGATCCCTCTAAAGTGTGATTTGTAGCCTCGACCACTCTGGAACAGTCCTTATGCCAGGCCGACAGGTGTCGGCACGGCAAGGATGGCTGAAATTTTCGTTTTGACAAGACAAGCGCTTGCTTGGTGGGGCTGCCGTGCCCTTTCGGGCACGGCAAACGTATTTAAAGCGTCGAGAGGAAGGTGCTGTTGTTGCTCTGCCATTCGGTGATGTCGACGCGAATACGCTTCTTGTCGAGCTTGCCAACGCTGGTCTTGGGAATTTCCGTAACAAGGGCGATCTGGCTCGGGATCGCCCACTTGCTCAGGTGCCCCAGCTCGACAAACGGTTTGAGGTGTTCCTTGAGTTCCCGAGCCCCGATCTGATGCCCTTCGTGGATCACCAGCAAGGCAAACGGCCGCTCGCCCCACTGCGGATCGGGAATGCCGACCACTGCTACTTCGCGTACCGCCACGTGACGGCTGATGAGGTCTTCCAGGTCCAGGGACGAAATCCATTCGCCGCCGGTCTTGATCACGTCCTTGATGCGGTCGCGGATGTCGATAAACCCCATGCTGTCGAGCGTGGCGACATCACCAGTGTGCAGCCAGCCGCCGTTCCAGAGTTCGGCGCCCTTCTGTGGCTCGTTGAAGTAGCCTTCGGTGAGCCACGGCGCACGCAGCACCAGTTCGCCTTGGGTCTCGCCATCGGCGGGCAGGAAACGGCCCTCGGTGTCGATGATCGCCGCCTCCACCAACGGCCCCGGCACGCCGGCCTTGATCCGGTAGGTGGTGCGCTCGTCTTCGCTGCCGGCCATCAGCTCGTCATTGAGGTGGGCGCAGGACACCAGCGGGCCGGTTTCCGACATGCCGTAGGCAGCGGTGAGCTGGATGCCCCGGGCCTTGGCCGCTTCGTAGAGGCTGCGGTTCAGGGCACTGCCGCCAATGACGATTTTCCAGCCGCCGAAATCGGTGCCCTGGGCGCCCTTGGCGTTGAGCAGCATTTGCAGGATGGTCGGCACGCAATGGGAAAAAGTGACCTTTTCCTTGCGCCACAGCTGGACCAGGAGTTCGGGATCGTAACGGCCAGGATAGACCTGCTTGAGCCCGAGCATGGTCGCCACGTAGGGCAAGCCCCAGGCGTGGACATGGAACATCGGCGTGATCGGCATGTACACATCGTTGGTGCCCAGCAGCCGCACGCTGTCGATGGACCCCATGATGGTCGCCACGCCCATGGTGTGCAGCACCAGTTGCCGATGGGTAAAGTACACGCCCTTGGGATTGCCCGTGGTGCCGGTGGTGTAGAACGTGGTGGCGACAGAATTTTCGTCGAAATCCTGGAAGTCGTAGACGGGGCTGGCGCCGGCGAGCAGTTGTTCGTATTCACCCACGAGGTTCGGCAGGTCGGCGGTTTTTTCCGGCAGGTCGGTCAGCAGCAGGGTCTTGTCCACCGTGGTCAGGTGCCCGGCGATCGCCTGGTACAAGCCGACGAACTCGCTGTTGACCAGAACGAAGCGATCCTCGGCGTGGTTCATGGTGTAGAGAATCTGTTCCGGTGACAGGCGCACGTTGATGGTGTGGATCACCGCGCCGATCATCGGGATCGCGAACATGCACTCCAGGTAACGATGGCTGTCCCAGTCCATCACCGCCACGGTGTCACCAGCCTTGACCCCGGCCTCGGTCAGCACATTGGCCAGCCGCGCGACCCGCTCGATCAGCGTTGGATAGCTGTAGCGCAACTGGTCGCGGTAAATGATCTCGCGGGTTTTCTCGTAACGCGCCCCGGACATCAGCAGCCGCTTGATCAGCAGCGGGTATTGATAAGCGCCTTCGGCTGGAGGAATAACGCGAGTCTGCAACATAAGAGTCCCTTTTCTGACTGCACGGTCTTGGCTGGAAGCAAGCACTCTAGAGTGCTTATACACGGATCAAATCAGCCAAAGGAATGATTTGATTCGAGCGTAAATACTAGCCTTGAGCCATCCCCGCGCAGCGACAGGGTCCCGTCAATGCATCTCGGTAAACGCCAGTTTCACGCCAATAGCGACCAGTACCGCGCCCATGGTCCGGTCGAACCAATGGCCCATGCGAGCAAAACCGGCGCGTACCCGCTGCTGGCTGAACAGCATGGCCACCAGGCAGAACCAGATCGCCGTCGCGACCGCCAGGTACACCCCGTAACCGGCCTGGATCGCCAAAGGTGTATGCGGGTTGATCACCACGGTGAACAGGGAAAGGAAGAACAGCGTTGCCTTGGGGTTCAGGCCATTGGTGACGAAGCCCGAAGTGAACGCGCCGCGGGCGGTACGCTCGCCGACTTCTTTGTGCAGGTTTTCCGCCGCCGGATTGGCCGGTTTTGCGCGCAACGCCTTGAAGCCGATGTACAGCAGGTACGCGGCGGCGGCCCATTTCAGCGCGTTGAACAGCACGATCGACTGGGACACGATCAGGCCGATACCCAACAGCGAATAGCCGACATGGAGGAAAATCGCCGTGCCGACGCCCAGCGCCGTCCAGGTCCCGGCACGTCGACCATGGGTCACGCTTTCACGCACCACCACGGCAAAGTCCGGCCCGGGGCTGGCGACGGCCAGCAGATGGATCAGGGCGACGGTGAGGAATTCGGTGAGGTACATGGGGGCTCCTTGGCTAACTCAATCTCGAAACGGATATCAACTTTTGTGGCGAGGGGATCTGTGGCGAGGGGATTTATCCCCGCTGGGCTGCGAAGCAGCCCCAAAAAGCTTCAGACATAATTTTTGCCTGACACACCGAGTGTTCAGGTTTCAGGACTGCTTCGCAGTCCAGCGGGGATAAATCCCCTCGCCACAAGGTTCTTCATGAGCCCCAATATCGAGCCAGACCACTGCCGCAATTCATCTGATAGGCTCGCCACATTACGCCTTCGGTTCATCACGGAAAAGGTACAGCTGATGACAAACATCGCCCGCGCAGTTTTTCTCGACCACTCTTCCCTGGACCTTGGCGACCTGGACCTGGGCCCGCTGCGCAACTGCTTCGGCGAACTGCAATTGTTCGACCGGACCGCTCCGGAGCAGGTAACCGAACGGCTCAAGGGCGCCACGGTGGCGATCACCAATAAAGTCGTGATCGATGCGGCGGCCATGGCCGCCAGCCCCGAGCTGAAACTGATTCTGATCAGCGCTACCGGCACGAACAATGTCGACCTGGCCGCCGCACGCCAACAGGGCATCACGGTGTGCAATTGCCAGGGCTACGGCACGCCTTCGGTGGCCCAGCACACGATCATGCTGTTGCTGAATCTGGCAACGCGCCAGAGCGATTATCAAAAAGCAGTGGGGGATGGTCGTTGGCAACAGGCCACGCAGTTCTGCCTGCTGGACTATCCGATTGTCGAGTTGCAAGGCAAGACCCTCGGGTTATTGGGCCATGGTGAACTGGGTAGCGCCGTCGGACGGTTGGCCGAAGCCTTTGGCATGCGCGTGGTGCTGGGGCAGATTCCCGGGCGCCCTGCCCGCCCCGACCGCCTGCCGCTGGATCAGCTACTGCCGCAAGTCGACGCCCTGACCCTGCACTGCCCGCTCAACGAGCACACCCGACACTTCATCGGCGCCCAGGAACTGGCGCTGCTCAAGCCCGGCGCCTTCGTGGTCAACACCGCCCGCGGTGGCCTGATCGACGAACAGGCCCTGGCCGAAGCACTGCGCAACGGCCACCTGGGCGGTGCCGCCACCGACGTGCTCAGCGTGGAGCCACCCACCCAGGGCAATCCACTGCTGGCCGGCGACATCCCCCGGCTGATCGTCACGCCCCACAACGCCTGGGGCAGCCGCGAGGCGCGGCAACGGATCGTCGGTCAAATGACCGAAAACGCCCAGGGCTTTTTCAGCGGTACAGCACAGCGGGTCGTCAGTTGATAAACTGCCGCACTTTTTTTCAAGGAGCAGACCATGGATCCGCGCAGTGAAGTACTGCTTCGTCAGGCCGAATTATTCCAGGGTTCGGTCTTGTTGGCCGGGCTGCCCGCCGACGATCTGCTCGGCCGTTTGCCCGAGGCCCATGGCTGGTGCTGGCACGCAGGCGATCAGGCCGCGCTGGATGCCCGCTTCCCCGAGCGCAGTCACTTTGGCGTAAACGTCCCCGAGCGCGCGTTCGACACCGCCGTGGTGTTCCTGCCCAAGGCCAAGGACCTGACCGATTACATCCTCAATGCCGTGGCGGCACGCCTGGCCGGTCGCGAGGTGTACCTGGTGGGGGAAAAACGCAGTGGTATTGAAGGCGCGTCCAAACAGCTCAACCCGTTCGGCAAGCCGCGCAAGCTCGACAGCGCGCGGCATTGCCAACTGTGGCAGGTCACCGTCGCCAACGCGCCCGAGGCCACGCCTCTGGAAAGCCTGGCCCAGACCTACGAGCTGCCCCTGGTCGAAGGTCCGCTGAAGGTCATCAGCCTGCCGGGGGTGTTCAGCCATGGTCGCCTGGATCGCGGCAGTGCGTTGCTGCTAGAACACCTCGACAAACTGCCCAGCGGCCATTTGCTGGACTTTGGCTGCGGTGCCGGTGTGCTGGGGGCGGCGGTCAAGCGTCGCTATCCGCACAACACCGTCACGCTGTTGGACGTGGATGCGTTCGCCGCCGCCAGCAGTCGCTTGACCCTGGCCGCCAACGGTCTGGAAGCCGAGGTGCTGACCGGTGACGGGATCGACGCCGCGCCGATGGGTTTGAGCGCGATCCTGAGTAACCCGCCGTTCCATGTCGGCGTGCACACCGATTACCACGCCACGGAAAACCTGCTGCGAAAAGCGGCCAAACATCTGAAAAACGGCGGCGAACTGCGCTTGGTAGCGAACAGCTTCCTCAAGTACCAACCGCTGATCGAAGAGCATTTGGGTGTGTGTGCGATCAAGGCCGAGGGCCAGGGTTTTCGCATCTACCGGGCCAAACGCAGCTGAAGCTTTTTTAAAAAACAGCACTTGCCCAATCGGATTTGCCTAGGCAGAATCCGCTCCGTCCTAGGGGAGTAGTCTCCCGCGAGCGCCATGCTCGCCCGGCATACGTCAACATACTTGGTCAGCAGACCATGGCGTATGCGGCCCAAGCGTCCACACAGATGGTCGCTGGGTTTGACAAGACCTATGACACGCACACCTTACCCGGGGCGGGAAGGCTGTACGTGTCATAGCCGTGTCGACCCGCCCCTCTAGGAATCACCTGATGCTGGACTCTCTCCTCGTACCTACCGCTATCGTTGCGCTGGCCGAAATCGGCGACAAGACGCAATTGCTCGCGCTCATTCTTGCGGCTCGCTTTCGCAAACCCTGGCCGATCATCGCCGGCATCGTTGCGGCGACGCTCGCCAACCATGCGGCGGCCGGGGCGGTGGGGGCCTGGGTCGGCAGTATATTCTCGGATGCGGTCTTGCACTGGATCCTGGCAGCGAGTTTCGCGGCCACGGCGCTGTGGACCCTGGTCCCGGACAAGCTGGACGACGAAGAAGCCAATACGGCCCGCAAGTTCGGACCATTCCTGACCACGCTGATTGCGTTTTTCCTGGCGGAAATCGGTGACAAGACGCAGATCGCCACGGTGATGCTCGCCGCGCAGTACCCGGAACTGTGGCTGGTGATCATCGGCACCACTGTGGGCATGCTGATTGCCAACGTGCCGGTGGTGCTGGCGGGCAATTTCGCCGCCGAGAAACTGCCCCTGACGCTGATCCGCCGCCTGGCCGCCTCGGCATTTTTCGTCCTGGCGATCGTGGCGGTGTACAAGGCGATGCAGAGTAGTGGGTGGGTTTGATCAGGTTGATGCAGGCTCTTGTGGCGAGGGAGTTCGCTCCCGCTGGGTTGCGAAGCAGCGCCAAGCTTTTGCGGTCACTGCGCGACCGAGCGGGAGCAAGCTCCCTCGCCACAAGGAAACAACCTTAATACTTATTTCTTGGCCTGCTGATAAAGCGGCATCACCTTCGGAATCGCCGCCTGCAGGGAAGCGATCCGGCTGTCCGATGACGGGTGGGTGCTCATGAACTCCGGCGGTGCGCCTTCCGATGCCTTGGCCATTTTGTTCCACAGGGTGATCGCGGCATTCGGGTTGTAGCCAGCGCGGGCGGCCAGTTCAAGGCCGATCAGGTCGGCTTCGTTTTCGTTGCCGCGGCTGTTGGGCAGGGTCATGCCATAGTTGGCCACGGTATCGGCCAATGCCAGGCTGTCCTGGCCCAGGCCGAATATGGCGCCGGCGCCCTGCTTGGCCATCTCGATGCCATAGGCCTTGGACATCGCTTCACGCCCATGCTCGCGCAGGGCGTGGGCGATTTCATGGCCGATGATCGCGGCGATTTCATCGTCGGTGAGCTTCAGCTTGTTGATCAAACCCGTGTAGAAAATGATTTTCCCGCCGGGACCGCAACTGGCGTTGAGCTCATCGCTCTTGATCAGGTTCACTTCCCAGTTCCACTGCGCCGAATCCGGACGGAACACCGGAGCCTGGTTGATCAGCCGGCTGGAAATGGCCTGGACGCGCTTGGCATCGCTGCTGGTCTTGTCCAGTACCCCCTGGGCGCTCGCCTCGCCCATGGTCTTTTGATAGGACTGGGCATACATCTGGTTGACCTCAGCGGTCGACAGCATGCTGAACATGTACTGCTTGCGCTCCACGCCCACAGCCCCGCCGCTGGTGGTGTTGACCGACTGACAACCCGCGAGCAGCAAAGCCGCGCTCAGAGCACACACCATCAATGTCTTGTTCATACTTAAGAAGCTCCCTGGAAACGTGGGCGTATCGTAGGCGTTGATTTGTATCGGCGCCAGATACACAGCGCGGGTTTGGCGTTTTTTCAGACAAGTCCCATCCAGTCCATTTGCGACACTCACGAAGCCATAACAGTCACCCGACGAACAGCGCCTCATGCCGTTGCACAGAAACGCCGATACAGGCTCCAGCGTCATCTTCGCGTCCGGAGCCTTTATGAAATTCAAATCGATCCAGTTTTCCGTGGCCGCCCTGGCCGGTGCCATCGTGCTCAGCGTGGTCGGCGCCCTGGTGCTGTACGCGCTGTTTGCCGGCGCCCGCACCCAGGAAATGGTGCAACAGCGGACCAAGACACAGTTCGAACAACTCATCGAACAACGCCTCAGCGCCTTGGCCCGCACCCAGGCCAGCCTGATCCAGCGGGAACTGGAAGCGCCGCTGTTGCTCGCCCGTGGCCTGGCCACCAGCAACGCCTTGATGGGCATGAACGGCGCGGACGGTAACCCGCAACTGAAGGTGCCCCGTGAGCAAATGATCAGCCTGCTGCGCGAAACCGTGGTGCGCAACCCGAAGATTCTCGGCGCCTACATCGCCTGGGAACCGAACGCCATCGACCACGACGACGCCAATTATGTGAACAGCCCGGTGGTGGGCATGGAAACCAACGGACGTTTCCTGCCGTGGTGGTTCCGCAATCAGGACGGTACCCTCGGGCTGGAAAAACTCGCCGACGTGACCGACCAGAAACTGCTTTCCACCGGCATCCGCGCCAGTGAGTATTACCTGTGCTCCCAGGACAGCAAGAAAGCCTGCGTGATCGACCCGGCGCCCTATCGCGTCGGCAGCACGATGACCATGCTCGCCTCGTTCATCGAACCGATCCTGATCGACGGCAAGTTCCAGGGCATCGTCGGTGCCGACCTGTCGGTGAACTTCATCCAGGACATGCTCGTGGCCGCCGACGGCAAGCTGTACGACGGCGCCGGGGAAATGGCCTTGCTCTCGAGCAACAACCGGCTGGTGGCCTTCACCAAGGACCCGAGCAAACTCGGGGAAAAAGCCAGCGACCTGCTGGATGCCAGCGAATTGGACAACCTGGCCAAGCTGGGCGTCGGCGAGGTGCGCTACGACATCGACGAAGAACACGGGCATATCGAGGTGTACATGCCGTTCGGCATCGGCGAAACCAACGCCCGTTGGACCCTGATGCTGCAGTTGCCGCTGAATGCGGTCATGGCTGACCTGCAAGCCTTGCAGAAAGATCTCGACCACCAGCGCCAGGCTGACATTTTCGGCATGGCGATGGTGGGCCTGGTGATTGCCGGTATTGGCCTGCTGGTGATCTGGCTGGTGGGCCACGGCATTGCCCGACCGCTCAAGCAAATGGTGGCAATGCTCGATGACATCGCCCAGGGCGAAGGTGACTTGACCCGTCGCCTGGTCAGCGACCGTGCCGATGAACTCGGGGCGATTGCCAGGGGCTTCAATACCTTCCTGAGCAAGTTGCAAGGGATGATCACCCAGGTGGTGACCTCGGTGCAGAGCGTCAGCGATTCGTCGGAGCACACCGCCGACATTGCGATCCGCACCAACCAGGGTGTGCACAAGCAAATGTCGGAGATCGATCAGGTCGCCACCGCCGTGCACGAAATGACCGCCACCGCCCAAGACGTGGCTCGCAACGCAACCCAGGCCGCCCAAGCCGCCAGTCACGCCGACCAGGCCGCCAGCCAGGGCATGCAGATCGTGCGGGACACCTCCACCTCCATTGGCGCCCTCGCCGTGGAAATCGGCAAGGCTGTTAGCGTGGTGCAAACCCTGGCCAAGGACAGCGAGAACATCAACGCGATCCTGACTGCGATTCGCGGGATCGCCGAACAGACCAACCTGCTGGCCCTCAACGCCGCCATCGAAGCCGCCCGGGCAGGTGAGCAAGGTCGTGGTTTCGCGGTGGTGGCCGATGAGGTGCGCAACCTGGCGCAGAAGACCCAGCATGCCACGGGAGAAATCCAGACGATGATCCAGCAGCTGCAACAAGGCACCCGGGATGTGGTGCGGGTGATGGAAGACAGCCAGCAGCGCACCGATGAAAGCGTGCAGCACGCGGCAAAAGCGGCCCAGGCCCTGGAGACGATCACCCAGGCCGTGTCGGTGATCAACGACATGAACACCCAGATCGCCAGCGCCGCCGAGGAACAGAGCGCCGTGGCCGATGACATCAACCGCAACGTGATCAACATCGGGCAAGTGGCGAACGAAGTGGCCAGTGGCGCCGACGAGTCCAGCGCCGCCAGTGCCGGGTTGACCAAACTGGCGGAGCAGCAACGGCGCTTGATCAATCAGTTCAGGGTTTGATCCAGAGGCCTCATCGCGAGCAAGCTCGCTCCCACAAGGGATTGCGGTTATCCACAAATCCTGTGGGAGCGGCCTTGCTCGCGAAGGCGGTGTGTCAGGCGACGCACCGCTGTCGGGTGTACCGCTTTCGCGAGCAAGCTCGCTCCCACAGGGATTGGCGGTGAACACAGTTGCTGTAAACACTCGCAGCCCACTGTGGGAGCGAGCTTGCTCGCGATGAGGCCAGCACAGGCTTCAGCCAACTCAAGCCGGAGTCAGGCACTCCGGCCCATTGAGCTTCGGATCATTGACCATGTTCGCCAACACCCGCTCGCGCAATTGCGCCGGCTCGCTGGCCAGCAACCCTTGCAGCGCGTGCAGCGGCGTCTCGGGGTCGAGCCACAGGCGCTGGCCCTCTTCGTCCAGGATCAACGGCCGACGCTGGCCCGCCGCGGGCTGGGTGATAACCGCCGTACTCAGCCATACTTGCTCCTGCACCGGATACGCCTCCCAGATCGCGGCAAAGAACAACGACGAGCCCTCTCCCGGCGTCAGCCAGTAAGGACGCTTGCGCGTACCGCCGCGCCATTCGTAGAAGCCGTTGGCCGGCAACAGGCAGCGACGCTGGCGCAAGGCTTCACGGAACATTGGTTGCTCGGCCACGGTTTCGGCCCGGGCATGGGCGGGCGTGCGAGACAGGTCGGTCAGCCACGGTGGTGTCAGGCCCCAGCGCGCCCGGGCCAGTTCGCGCTGCCCCTCGGCGCCGACACGCAGCATCAGCACCGAATCATTGGGCGAGATATTCCACTGGGCCTTCTGATCGGCAGGAAAGCCGGGCAAGGCCGCGAAGGTGGGGTTCCAGCGAAACAGGGCATAACGTCCACACATGGGGCAACACGACTCTTGATCAACCGGCCGCCAGCCTAGCAGACCAGCGTGCCGGGGTAACTGTCCGGTTCATCGCCGAGCAGGGGCAGCGCGGCATTGTAGGCTGCGATCAACTCCCGAGCGGCTTGCGCCCGGTCGTCCTCCACCGCCAGCCCCAGCAAGCCCTGCATCGGCAATTCCCCGGCTCCGCCCATCAGATCGCGGCCCACCAGGTACGCCGTGATGCCTTCGCTGGCGAGCATGCCTTGGAGCAACTCGCCTTCCATCAGGTTCTCCAGTTCGTAGATTCGCTGCATGGACGCCCCCATCACTCGTTTTCGCTAAAGACCTCGAGATGCCACTCTTCACCATGGACCTGCAGGACAAAGGTTATCGGCCGGCAACAAACCTGACAGTCCTCAATGTAGGTCTGATCGCCGCCGGACAGATCCAAGACAGTCTCAACCCCTTCGCCACAATACGGACATTCATAATGAGTGGTTTCCAGCATCGCGGTCTCCCAGGTGACTTGTGCGTATAATCGCCGGTCTATTTGCAGGGCTATTAGTGTCTGGCTGATGTTTCAGCCCCTGCCCTGTCGGTTTTTCGAACACACTTTTACTTACCCTAGCCGTTTCCAACAAGAGAGCATGATGGGCGAATTCGATGCCATCCGACCTTACGACGACAGCGAAGTCCCAGCGGTGCTGGCACGGCTGCTCGGCGACAAGGCGTTTCTAGATATCCTCACCCACTTCCGCTTCCCACGCCTGGCCGGCGCCTTCGGCTGGATGCTCAAACCTCTTATAGCGCAAAGATTGCGTCGTGAGTTCGCTGGCGTGACATCGGTCGCGACTTTGCAGGACAAGGTGGAGTTCTATGTCGACCACACAATCGAGCGGGCCACCGATGGCGTGACCTACACCGGGGTGGAGCAATTCAAGTCCGGCAGTGCGTACCTGTTCATCGCCAACCACCGCGACATCGTCATGGACCCGGCCTTCGTCAACTATGCCGTGTACCACGCCGGTCTGCCGACCCCGCGCATCGCCATTGGCGATAACCTGCTGCAAAAGCCATTCGTCAGCGACCTGATGCGCTTGAACAAGAGTTTCATCGTGCACCGCTCCATCACCGGACGACGGGAGAAAATGGCGGCGTACCAATTGCTGTCGGCGTACATCAACCACTCGATCCGCAACGATTGTGCTTCCATCTGGATCGCCCAGGCCGAGGGCCGGGCCAAGGACGGCGACGACCGTACCGAATCGGCGATTCTCAAGATGTTCCACATGAGCCGCAAGGACGAGCCATTCGGTGAAGTGATCCGGTCACTGAACCTCACGCCAGTGTCCATCAGCTACGAATACGACCCGTGCGACCAGGCCAAGGCCCGCGAGCTGTACATCCGCGCCACCACCGGCACCTACACCAAGGTACCGGGCGAGGACGACGTGAGCATCGCCAAGGGCATCACCGGCTACAAGGGCCGGGTCCACGTGAACTTCGCCGCGCCGATCACCGAACTGTTCGAGGACACCAAGCAATTGGCCCTGGAGATGGACCGGCAGATTCTCGGCGGCTATCGCCTGTTCCCGGCGCATTACCTGGCTTACGCCCAATGGGCCGACGCCGACCCGCAGTTGCAGGTGCCGACGGCGGCCGAGGTGTTTGGTGCCGATGAACTGGCCAAGGCCGAGGAAGAATGGCAGCGCCGGCTGGATGCTTGCCCGCCGGAACACCGGCCGTTCCTGGTGCAGCAGTATGCGACGCCGGTGCGTAATCAGTACCGGGTCAAGGCGGGGCTGGCGTTGTAAGGCTGTGGCGAGGGGATTTATCCCCGCTCGATTGCGCAGCAATCGCAAAAAACAGATTTGTGCTTAATCTGGGGTTGGATTGGCCTTTTCAAGAGGGGCAGCTTCACGCCCAGCGGGAGCAAGCTCCCTCGCCACGGGCTATTTCATCAGAACTGCGTGCTGATCCAAGACATCAGCAGCGCCAACGCCAGGCAGGCAAAACCGAAACGATAGAAAAACCGGTTCATGCGCTGCGTGGCCAGGTCCAGCAGCGCTTCGAATCGCTCGTTGCCTCCGCGATTACGCGCTTCCAGGCAAGCCCGCGCCCGTTGTTCGCGGCGGCGCGTAGCGTGCAGCACCCAACCGCCAGGGCAGGCAAACAGCAACGCCAGCAGGTTGATCAGTTTGGCGGGGTGGGCAGCGAACAACGAAAGCACATGCAGCGACATCACAAACCTCAAGCGAAAAACGGGCAAGACACGCCCGGGACCTACGAGCAGGGCGCGGATTCTACCGAAAGCCTTCCGTCCTGCGCCGTTTTTTCCGACCAGTAACGATCCCGCCGCAGCGCTTGGTTCTTTTGTGACGAGGGGATTGAGCCTTGGGTTAATTTCGTCCGTCACGGTTTCGTCATCTGATTAGGCCACTCTGTCGCCCTTCAAACCTGCACGGAATCCGTCATGCTTCACGCCGAGAACCAGGATCGTCTCTATCTCATCAGCCCGAGCGAAGAACAACAGAACCTTGTTGGCAGTCTGTCCTTTAATGTGCAGGATCGACATTGGCTGGTGTATTGCGCCCTCGGTGGTCATCAGCATGCTGACTTGCCGGAGACTGATCTGCTGACTGGGATTAGTGTTTTGGAGCTGTATTCCCAGGCGGCATGAAGTCCGCGCTTACAGATGCCAGCGGGGAGTTGATCTTCCCGTTCCTGGACTGGATATCTCTTTGCGGTTGGGGTTTCTTGGTTTGTGTGTATATCCGTTGCTGCGGTAACGGCCACTTAGGGTTCCGCCCTTACGGCGGGTCACTTTCGAAAAGCGCGAAAGTAACCAAAGCGCTTTTGCCCCACCACTCGGTGCCTCGCCTAGGCTCGGCATACCCTCACTCCGGCATTGCTCCGTGGGCCGCCGCGAAGGGCCATCCATGGCCCAGCGCGGCTACCTCGGCATCCATGCCGAGGTGCCCACTGCGCAATGCCTACGTTCGGCCAGCGTGGTTAATGGGGCATCCAGATCAAGATCAAGATCAAGATCAAGATCAAGATCAAGATCAAGATCAAGATCAAGATCAAGATCAAGATCTAAAGCAGAGCAAGAACGGGGTATATATCCAGCATCTATGTGAGTGGACCACCGCTATCGCGAGCAAGCCCGCTCCCACAGGAGGAACGCGTTCATCCCCAAATCAGGTCGGCTATCAGGCCGCCTCGCGTGTGCTTTTGATCTCGGGCGCCCCGTTAAACCACGCTGGCCGAACGCAGGCATTGCGCAGTGGGCATCCCGGCATGGATGCCGGGATAGCCGCGCTGGGCCATGGATGGCCCTTCGCGGCGGCCCACGGAGCAATGCCTGCGTTCGGGCACACCGAGCCTAGGCGAGGTGCCGAGTGGTGGGGCTGAGCGTTTTGCTTACTTTTGCGCTTCTCAAAAGTGAGCCGCTGTAAGAGCGGAACCCTAAGTAGCCGTTACCGCAGCAACGGATATACACACGAACCCCACCCCAGAAAGCCGAGCAAAAAAAACGGCGCTTCCTCATCCCAGAAAAAGCACCGTTTTTCTTGAATCACAGTTTCTACATACGGACCGAAACGTTACTCAGCCAGTATCTGGCCAATAGTCGGATCCTTGAACAACCGGGTCAACGCATCACTCAACACATCGCTGACCAACTTGGTATTGGTGTCCTGATTGGGCGCCATACCAAAGCGCTGATCCAGCGAAGCACCGTAACGACCACTGTAGCGACGGTTAGCATTCTGCACATCGGAACGGAAAGTCGCGCCAATGGTAGCTTCAGTCACATACATGCCTTCCTTGGGCGACTGGTACTTGAGCTCGGCCAGGGTCACCGTCAGTTGTGGGGCATTCATGGCGTTGGCGGTAGGCGTGAAGCCCAGCAAACGCACCGCGGCTTCAGCCTGGGCCTGCAACTTGGGCAGGATCTGCGCGCCCTGCACCGTGATCACGCTGGTTTCCGGATACAGCCCGCCACGGGTGCCAAGCGTCGGCGACGGGCGACCATCCACCACCCGCACCACCACCGGCTGGCCGCGACCTACAGGCGCCAGTTGGGCATTGAGCGTGGGCTCCGGGTTAAGTTGTTGCGGGCTGTGGGCGCAGCCGACGAGGGTCAGACTGGTCACAGCGATCAAACCGAACAACAGGCGTTGCAACATGCTCTTCTCTCCAGAATCGGGCACAAACAGGCCGGCAGTATAGCGGTGCGCCATCGCAGTGAACTAGCGCCTTACGATGAATACTGAAATGTCTGACACGGGGCGTGATTGCCGGTTCCTGTCACCCCATTGTCACGGACCTTACACCGGCCTGTCATGGCCCGCTGTCAGGCTTCTCACAAGCTCCCCGAACCGGTATCCGACCATGCGCTTTCTTATTTCCCTGTTCACCCCGCGCCCACATCACCGCAGTTTCGCCCTGCTGGATCGCGACGGCCGCTGCCAGGCGTTCAAGCAGTGCAGCCTGCAACCCATGGGCGAAGGCTGGGTGGAAATCGAAGAGATCCGGCTCAACTGGCTGCACCAGCCATTACCCGCCAGTGCCCGTGTGCAACCGCTTCGTGCCCAGGCACGTAACCGGCAACTGTTGGTCATCTGACCGGACGGCTAATAAAAGTCATTAAACACGACCATTTCCCTGCGTTTCTTCGATACAATCTCCCCCCGATTATAAGGACGTCTCCTGATCGGGCCTCGCAACACCGCTGATGCGCTTGTATTGGCACCCCGCAACGCCCACAGAGAGCCGCCCACACAGATCGAGTGAAGCTGGCGCGCTTGCTGTTCTTCAGGCAAATCCCCACTTTTCGCGAATCTGCAGAGCTGTCATTACGCTCGGTCACTGAGCTGTCTGCCCGTTTTGCCTGTCATGTATTACATGGGGGCAACCAATCCGGGCGCGGTGCCAGGCTGGGACAGCCCTTTTTTGAGGTTCACGTCTTCAAAAGAGCGTGAAAAAACGGGTTTTCACAACTTCACGAGAGTGTGGCGAGCAAATGAAGAGTTTTGCGTCTGAACAAGCACCATTAGCGTCTGAAACAGCCCAACGACACAGGACCGGATATCGCTCAAGAGCCGGCGCCTGAAGCCTGTCCGCTACGGATTTGGTTGCACGAACGGATGTCTCGGCCATAAGTCGAATTGCCTGCCCGGCGCTTAAATGAGTTCATGTGACTCTTGAGGCCAGGCTGCATGCATCCGCAGTAGGTGCGAAAAATTGCGAAGATTCGGACATGGCGATCCTGGCCATGGATACCTGGGGCGCAACTGACCTGCCCCGCCAATCCTGGCCGCTATGCCGACAATTTGGTGCTGCAGATTTTGGAGACGCGTTAAATGGCGCATAACGAAGCAGTCGATGTAGTTCTGGTAGGGGCCGGCATCATGAGTGCCACCCTGGCCGTACTGCTCAAGGAGCTCGACCCCGCGATCTCGCTGGAAGTCGTCGAGCTGATGGATTCCGGCGCTGCGGAGAGTTCCAATCCGTGGAACAACGCCGGTACCGGCCACGCCGGGCTGTGTGAGCTCAATTACACGCCCCAGGCAGCCGATGGCAGTGTCGACATCAAGAAAGCCGTGCACATCAACACCCAGTTCGAGGTGTCGAAGCAGTTCTGGACGTACCTGACCCAAAAAGGCACGTTCGGTTCATCCAAATCGTTCATTGCCCCAGTGCCACACCTGAGTTTCGTGCAGGGCGAGAAAGGCGTGTCGTTCCTGAAGAAGCGCTTCGAACTGATGAGCCAGCACCACGCCTTCGCTGATATGGAATACACCGAGGACAAGGCCAAGATGGCCGAGTGGATGCCGCTGATGATGCCAGGCCGGCCGGCTGACGAAGTCATTGCCGCCACCCGTATCATGAAGGGCACCGACGTCAACTTCGGCGCCCTGACCAATCAGTTGCTCAAGCACCTGACCAGCGCCCCGGACACCCAGGTCAAATACTGCAAGCGCGTCACAGGTCTCAAGCGTAATGGCAGTGGCTGGACGGTGAGCATCAAAGACGTGAATTCCGGCAGCAGCCGTGAAGTCGATGCCAAATTCGTGTTCCTGGGCGCCGGCGGCGCGGCGTTGCCGCTGCTCCAAGCCTCGGGTATCGAAGAGAGCAAGGGTTTCGGCGGTTTCCCGGTCAGCGGCCAGTGGCTGCGTTGCGACAATCCGGAAGTGGTCAAGCACCACCAGGCCAAGGTCTACAGCCAGGCAGCGGTGGGCTCGCCGCCGATGTCGGTGCCGCACTTGGACACCCGCGTGGTCGATGGCAAGAAATCCCTGCTGTTCGGGCCTTACGCCGGTTTCACCACCAAGTTCCTCAAGCACGGTTCGATCATGGACCTGCCGCTGTCGGTGCGCGCTGGCAACATCGGCCCGATGCTGGCCGTGGCCCGGGACAACATGGACCTGACCAAGTACCTGATCAGCGAAGTGATGCAGTCCATGGAGCAACGCCTGGAATCCCTGCGCCGCTTCTATCCTGAAGCGAAAGCCGAGGACTGGCGCCTGGAAGTGGCCGGCCAACGGGTGCAGATCATCAAGAAAGATCCGAAGAAAGGCGGCGTCCTGCAGTTCGGCACCGAACTGGTGGCGGCCAAGGACGGCACCCTCGCCGCCCTGCTCGGCGCATCGCCAGGCGCTTCGGTGACCGTTTCGATCATGCTGGAACTGATCGAGCGCTGCTTCCCGGACAAGGCCAAGGGTGAGTGGGCTGCCAAGCTCGCACAAATCTTCCCGGCCCGGGAAAAAGTGTTGGAAACCGACGCAGCGCTGTATCGCAAGATCAACGCGCAGAACAACATCGCCCTGGAACTGGTTGAAGAAAGCAGCGAGACCCAAAGCTACGCTTGATTCGACCGCATAAAAAGAACGCCCCTGTCTCCATGAGAGCGGGGCGTTTTTTTATGGGAGAAGCTTATCGTGGCGAGGGAGCTTGCTCCCGCAGGCCCTGCGAAGCAGGCCCAGGATCAATCAGCCGCGAGCCTTCTCGATCAACTCGATGTATTCCTCGGCATTACGCTGGTCGCGCACCTGCGCCACGAAATCGTTGCCCTGCTCATCCTTGCCATTAAGGTCGTAACCGGCCTCGACGAAAAACGTCAGGAAGCGCTCGAAGTCGTCGACCCGCAAGCCACGGTAGGCCTTGATCAGCTTGTGCAGCGACGGCGAAGTGGCATCGATCGGCTCGAAATTGAGGAACAGCTTGATCTGTTCATCGCCAATCTCGTCACCAATCACTTGTTTCTTGTCTTTACGCATTGCCGGCTCCAGCTCGCACAGTTCACGGGGCGGGCAGTTTACCCCCGGCGGGCCTCAAGGCTCAACGCGGGCGTTCGGCGCCGGTGTGCAGGTCGGCCCAGATATGGCCGTTGGCGTAGCTGAGAAACTGCACATACACCGTGTCGTTGCGCAGCAGATCGATGATTACCCGGTACTGAGCCTGTGGATAAGACAGGGTCAGGGTCCTGCTCGCTTCGTCAAACACCGGTTTTTTCAGGCTTTTGTTCTCGCCATCAAAGTTAAGGATCACCTGGTTGATGGTGGCGCCTTTATTCATGGGCTTGCCCTTGAGGCGTACCAGCAGCGGCGAAGTCACAGGGATCGGTTGTTGGTTGGACTGGCGCTGATTACCCAGTACCACCGAGTATTCGGTAACTTGCAGCAATTGCTGCTGTTGCGGCTGCTCCTGCCGCACCATCAGGTCATCGGGCGGCAGGAACTGGCTGTGCATCGGCGCGGCAACGGCCACCAGGGGCAGGCTGGACATTAGCAGCAGAGCGGCGCAGCGGCGGATCGATACACTCATGACAGGCTCCGGGGTCTTGGACCGGCACTCTAGCATGAGCAAGAACGGTAGAAATAAACGATCCAGGTCAATACATCGGCGCAACGGGCGCGGCATACTCAAGGAGCCATCAGCCCTGATGTCATCGTGGCGAGGGAGCTTGCTCCCGCTGGGTGGCGAAGCCGCCCCAAAATGGATTGACGCGATCCTTCAGACGGAACGCGTCAGCCGGTTTTACGACGGCTGCGCCGCCGAGCGGGAGCAAGCTCCCTCGCCACAGGGGACTGTGTCCGGCAGGTTCAGCTGCAGTGTTCCGTTCCTTTCGTGGAGTGCCCATGTCTTTCTCCGCCCCACCGTTATTCGCCGCCTGGCGCCAAGCCTGGCGCGCCGGTTATACCCTTGAGCGCCTGCGTGGCGATCTCGTGGCCGGGCTGACCGTCGGTATTATCGCCATCCCCTTGGCAATGGCCCTGGCCATTGCCGTTGGGGTTCCTCCGCAACATGGCTTGTACACGGTACTGGTGGCCGCGCCGCTGATCGCCCTTACCGGCGGCTCGCGCTTCAACGTCAGCGGGCCAACGGCAGCCTTCGTCGTGATCCTGTTGCCCATCACCCAACAATATGGCCTGGGCGGCCTGCTGTTGTGCACGATGCTCGCCGGCCTGATTCTGATCGCCCTGGGCCTGATGCGGGCCGGGCGACTGATCCAATACATTCCCTATCCAGTCATCCTTGGCTTTACCGCCGGCATTGGCGTGGTCATCGCCACCTTGCAGTTGAAGGATCTACTGGGCTTGACCACCGTCGGCCAGGCCCAGCACTACATCGAACAATTGGGTGCGTTGATCGTGGCATTGCCCAGTGCCCGACTGGGCGATGGCATCGTCGGCATCACCTGCCTCGCGGTGCTGGTGATCTGGCCGCGCTGGGTCCCGCGTGTCCCGGGTCATTTGGTCGCCCTGCTCATCGGCGCGCTCTTGGGTCTGGTGCTGGAGTTCAGTGGCTGGCCCATTGCGACGCTGGGCGAGCGCTTCAGCTATGTGGTCGACGGCATTAACTATCCCGGTATCCCGCCATTTCTGCCCACCTTCGACTGGCCGTGGAATCTGGCGGACGGCAATGGCCAGCCACTGCATCTTTCCTATGACCTGATCCGCCAACTGCTGGCCCCAGCCTTCGCCATCGCCATGCTCGGCGCCATCGAATCGCTGTTGTGCGCGGTGGTGGCCGACGGCATGACCGGCAGCAAGCACGACCCCAATGCCGAACTGATCGGCCAGGGCCTGGGAAATCTGGTGGCGCCGCTGTTCGGCGGCATCACGGCCACTGCGGCGATTGCCCGCAGCGCCACCAATGTGCGCAGCGGGGCGTTTTCACCGATGGCCGCCATCATTCATAGCCTCGTGGTGCTGCTCGCCATGCTGCTGTTGGCGCCATTGTTCAGCTACCTGCCCATGGCCGCGCTGGCGGCGCTGCTGGTGATCGTGGCCTGGAACATGAGCGAAGCCGGGCACGTGCTGCACACCTTGCGCATCGCCCCGCGCAGCGACGTGCTGGTGCTGCTGACCTGCCTGAGCCTGACCGTCTTGTTCGACATGGTCATGGCCGTCGCCGTTGGCCTGCTGCTGGCCGCCGGGCTGTTCATCAAGCGCATGAGTGAGCTGACAGACAGCGCCGAACTGCCGCGCCACTTCCATCAAGCCTTGCTGGACATGCCTGAACATGTACGTTGCTACGGGATTCGCGGGCCGCTGTTCTTCGGCGCGGCAGAAAAGGCCCTGGATGTGCTGCGCAAATTCGATCCGGGCGTTCGGGTGGTGGTGGTGGAAATGAGCGCCGTGCCGATGCTGGACATGACCGCGCTGGCTGCTTTTGAGAATATCCTGAAGGACTACCGCAAGCAGGGCATCGGCTTGATTCTGGTGGCAACCGCGCCACGGGTGCGCCTGAAACTGCGCCGCGCCGGCATTCATCGCGAGCAGCGGCAATTGGCGTATGTACAAACCCTGGAGCAGGCGCGGGTCAAGAGCGAGCAATGGCTCGCCTCCAAGCCGTGACGCAGCGCTCAATCGAACTGAGCGCGCATCCAGGCTTGATATTCGGCCGCGCCCGCCTCGCCTTCGCGGGGCGCCCAGTGGGCCAGTTCGCCTTCGCCCACGGGCCGGTAGGGACCGGCCTTGCATTCGAACATCAGGCTGTCGGCCTCCAGCACCACTAAACCGTGATACACACCGGCCGGCAGGTCGACACCAAGACAATCGCCGCCGGCCTGCAGGATGCGCTTGTCCACCACCACACCGGTTTCATCGAAGAGCAACACACCGAGCCGCCCCCTGAGCACCAGCAAGGTTTCAGCCTTGTCGGCACTCAGATGGCGATGAGGTGGGATGTACGTCGAGGGTTGCAAGCCAACCGCCATGCGATGGCAAGGTTCGTCCATCTGATGAAAATTATGATGCTGCCGCCCGCGAGGGTTGGCCGCGGCTTTCTCGGCCAACTCATCGAACAACGCTTGATCCAGAAAGCCCGGCCGTGTCATCGATTACATTCCCTTGACGGCGAAAATCCCATTGGCGTTGCGCCAGTAACCTTTGTAGTCCATGCCGTAGCCAAAGATGTAGCGATCGATGCACGGCAGGCCAACGAAGTCGGCCTTGAGGTCAGGACGGGCCTTGCGGTCGTGGTCCTTGTCGATCAGTACGGCGGTGTGCACGGCGCGGGCACCGGCGTGTTTGCAGAAGTCGATGATGGCGCCCAGGGTATGACCTTCGTCGAGGATATCGTCGATGATCAGCACATCGCGATCGATGAACGAGACTTCCGGCTTGGCTTTCCAGAACAGGTCACCGCCGCTGGTTTCGTTGCGATAACGGGTGGCGTGCAGGTAGGACGCTTCCAGTGGGAAGTCCAGATAGGTCAGCAGCTTGCCGGAGAAGATCAACCCGCCGTTCATGACGCAGAACACCACCGGGTTGGTATCGGCCAGTTGCTCGTTGATTTGGGCACCGACACGGGCGATGGCCGCTTCGACTTCAGCTTCGGTGTACAGGCAGTCAGCCTCTCGCATGATTTGACGGATATGCTCGAGATCAGCGGACATGGCGCTCTCCAGGGGAGGTTGGGGGGAGGGACGGGTTCGGAAAAACGGGCAAAGGTACGCATCCCGCCCGGCCAGATCAAGCGTTTGTGGACTAACGTTCTGTATTGTCTATAGGACAACACCCTCGGATAGATTAATCTAGGCCGGTTTTTTTGCCCGCCGCCGGAGCCTTTCCCATGCCCATCCTCGAGATCCGCCATCCGCTGATCAGACACAAACTCGGCCTGATGCGCCGCGCCGACATTAGCACGAAGAACTTCCGCGAACTCGCCCAGGAAGTCGGTGCACTGCTCACCTACGAAGCCACCAAGGACCTGCCGCTGGAGTCCTACGAGATCGACGGTTGGGCCGGTACGGTCCAGGTGGAAAAAATCGCCGGCAAGAAGATCACCGTGGTGCCGATCCTGCGCGCCGGCATCGGCATGCTCGAAGGCGTGCTGAGCCTGATCCCGGGCGCCAAGGTCAGCGCCGTGGGCGTGGCCCGCAACGAGCAGACCCTGCAGGCTCACACTTACCTGGAAAAACTGGTACCGGAAATCGACGAGCGCCTGGCCATGATCATCGACCCGATGCTCGCCACCGGCAGCTCCATGGTCGCCACCATCGACCTGTTGAAAAAAGCCGGCTGCCGGGACATCCGCGCCATGGTGCTGGTCGCCGCCCCCGAAGGCATCAAGGCTGTGCACGACGCGCACCCTGATGTGACCATCTATACCGCGTCCATCGACCAGAAACTCAACGAGCACGGCTACATCATTCCGGGCCTGGGTGACGCTGGCGACAAAATCTTCGGCACCAAGCAGAAGGACGCTTGAGCATGTCGGATGAGTTCAACGATCCGCTCTGGCGCCAGGTGCTGTCCGGTGCACAGATGCTGTTCGTCGCCTTCGGCGCGTTGGTATTGATGCCGCTGATCACCGGTCTGGACCCGAACGTGGCGTTGTTCACCGCCGGCCTGGGAACGATTCTGTTCCAGATCGTCACCCGTCGGCAGGTGCCGGTATTCCTGGCCTCGAGCTTTGCCTTCATCACCCCGATCATCCTCGCCAAGGGCCAGTTCGGCCTCGCGGCGACCATGGGCGGCGTGATGGCGGCCGGTTTCGTCTACACCTTCCTGGGCCTGGCGGTGAAGATCAAAGGCACCGGGTTCATTGACCGGCTGCTACCGCCGGTGGTCATCGGTCCGGTGATCATCTCCATCGGCCTGGCGATGGCGCCGATTGCCGCGAACATGGCCATGGGCAAGGCCGGCGATGGCACCGAGCTGGTTGCTTATAAAACCGCGATGCTGATTTCGATGCCGGCGTTGCTCACCACCCTGATCGTCGCGGTGTTCGGCAAAGGCATTTTCCGCCTGGTACCGATCATTTCCGGCGTGCTGGTGGGCTTTGCCATGGCGTTTTATTTCGGCGTCGTGGACACCGCGAAAATCGCCGCCGCACCGTGGTTCGCCCTGCCGAACTTCACCGCACCGGAATTCAACTGGCAGGCGATCCTGTTCATCGTGCCGGTGGCCTTGGCACCGGCCATCGAGCACATCGGCGGCGTCATTGCCGTGGGCAGCGTGACCGGTCGCGATTACCTGAAAAACCCCGGCCTGCACCGCACCCTGTTCGGTGACGGCATCGCCACCACCGCCGCCGGCCTGTTTGGCGGCCCGCCCAACACCACCTACGCCGAGGTGACTGGCGCGGTGATGCTGACCAAGAACTACAACCCCAAAATCATGACCTGGGCGGCGATCTTCGCCATCAGCCTGGCGTTCATCGGCAAGTTCGGCGCGCTGCTGCAAAGTATCCCGGTACCGGTGATGGGCGGGATCCTATGCCTGTTGTTCGGTTCGATTGCCGCGGTGGGCATGAACACCCTGATCCGCCACAAGATCGACCTGGGCGAAGCACGCAACCTGGTGATCGTCTCGGTGACGCTGGTGTTCGGCATCGGCGGGGTGCTGGTGGGCACCGGCACGGGCCCGGACGACTTCGGCCTCAAGGGCATTGCGCTGTGCGCAGTGGTGGCGATCGCGCTGAACCTGCTGCTGCCGGGTAATGACAGTTGGAAGCACAAGAAGGCGGATGAGCCGCTGATTTGATGGGGACTTGAAGTTTTTGCCTTCTGTCAGATCGCTATCGCGAGCAAGCTCGCTCCCACAAGGGTTCTTGCTGTGAACACAAATTTTGTGAACACACGAGATCCACTGTGGGAGCGAGCTTGCTCGCGATGGGGCCCTTGAATTTATAGCGCGATCGGCGCCCGCTCACACAGCGTACTCAACGCCTTGGCCCACTGCGGCTCGTCATTGAGGCACGGCACCAGCACCAACTCTTCCCCGCCCGCCTCGCGGAACTGCTCGCGCCCACGATCACCGATTTCCTCCAGGGTTTCGATGCAGTCGGCGACGAATGCCGGGCACATCACCAGCACTTTCTTCACACCACTTTTGGCCAATTCATCCAGGCGCGCCTCGGTGTAGGGTTCGATCCACTTGGCGCGGCCCAGTCGCGACTGGAACGACACCGACCACTGGCCATCCTTCAGGCCCATGCGCTGGGCGAACAGTTCGGCGGTGCGAATGCATTGCGCGCGGTAACACGTGGCCATGACCTCTGGCGGCGCGTTCTTGCAGCAATCGGCATCCTTGAAGCAATGAAATCCGGTCGGGTCGAGCTTGGTCAGGTGCCGTTCCGGCAAGCCGTGGAAACTCAGCAGCAGATGATCGTAATCCTGCATCAGATACGGCTTGGCGCTGGCGACCAAGGCATCGAGGTATTCCGGCTGATCGTAGAACGGCTGGAGAATCGAGAGCTGCACATTGAGTTTCTTGACCCGCACCACCCGCCGGGCTTCCTCGATCACCGTGGTCACGGTACTGTCGGCAAACTGCGGATACAGCGGTGCCAACGTGATGTTCTTGTGGCCCTGGCTCGCCAGGCGCACCAGCGTCGACTCAATGGACGGCTCGCCATAACGCATGGCCAGCTCCACCGGGCCCTGAGTCCATTGCGCGGTCATGGCGTGTTGCAGCCGACGGCTGAGCACTACCAGCGGCGAACCCTCGTCCCACCAGATCGAGGCATAGGCGTGGGCCGACTGCTCAGGACGCTTGATCAGGATCAGCGACACCAGCAAACGGCGCACCGGCCAAGGCAGGTCGATGACGTACGGGTCCATCAGAAATTGATTGAGGTAGCGGCGCACATCGGCCACCGAGGTGGAAGCAGGCGAACCCAGATTCACCAGAAGCAACGCGTGATCGGTCATGCAACGTCCTATTTCAAAGGCGGCCCGACAAATCGTCGAGGGCCGCAGGCAAATCAGTGAACCGAAAAGTGAAACCCGCTGCCTGCAATCGGACCGGCGTGGCCCGCTGGCCGCCCAACAGCAGCAATGACAATTCTCCCAGCGCGATTTTCAGTGCCAGTTCCGGCATCGGCACCACGGCAGGCCGATGCAGCACACGCCCCAGCGCCTTGGCAAAATCGCGGTTACGCACCGGGTTCGGAGCGCAGGCATTATAAGGACCGCTGACATCAAAACGGTGCAGAAGAAAGTCAATCAGGGCGATTTGATCGTCAATGTGAATCCACGGCATCCATTGCCGACCATTGCCGATACGCCCGCCCAGCGCCAGTTTGAACGGCAACAACAGGCGCGACAAAAAGCCGCCCTCGGCGGACAAGACCAGGCCGGTGCGCACCAACACCACGCGTATGCCCATGGCCTCGGCCCGTTGCGCGGTTTCTTCCCAAGCAATGCACAACTGACTGGCGAAATCCTCGCTGACCGGCCCCGACTCCTCAGTCAACTCACGCTCGCCGCCATCGCCGTACCAACCCACTGCGGAACCTGAAATCAGCACCTGCGGTTTCGGCTCGCAACGCTCCATCCACGCCAGTAAAACTTCAGTCAGGGTGATGCGGCTGCTCCACAGCAACAGTTTGCGTTTATGGGTCCAAAGCCGGTCGGCAATCGGAGCGCCAGCGAGGTTGACCACCGCGTCCACCGGCTCGCCAATCTCGTCGAGCTTGGCCACTCCGCGCACCTGCGCGCCGCAGATTTTCGCCACTTCTTCGGGTCGCCGGCTCCAGACCGTCAAGCGATGTCCCTGTTCCAACCAGAGGCGGCAGAGCTGACGTCCGATCAAACCAGTACCGCCGGTCAGCAATATGTGCATGAGATGTTCCTCGCATCGCGTTTTAATCGGCCCACTAGTCTATTTTTATAAGCAGGGATTTTTCGTATCGGACAGGGTCTGTGTTTAACAATAGGACAACCTGTCCAAACGCGAACGGTAAAACTTATACCAAAAACCCGAATTGTACAGGTTTAAACGACGGCGTAGCCTGTACAGAAAGGTAAACGAGGCCCTCATGACTGTACCTATCGCAATCATCGGCACCGGCATCGCCGGACTCTCAGCCGCCCAGGCCCTGACGGAGGCCGGGCATATCGTTCAACTCTTCGATAAAAGCCATGGCAGCGGCGGGCGGATGTCAAGCAAACGCAGCGATGCCGGCGCGCTGGACATGGGCGCGCAATACTTCACCGCCCGCGATCGACGCTTTGTCATGGAAGTCCAGCGTTGGCAAGCCAACGGCTGGGCGGCGGAATGGAACCCGCAACTCTATAATTTCCAGGGTGGGCAACTGAGCCCTTCACCGGATGAACAGACCCGCTGGGTCGGCACTCCGCGCATGAGCGCCATCACCCGCGCCCTGCTCGGCAAGTTGCAGGTGCAGTTCTCTTGCCGGATCACCGAGGTGTACCGTGGCCAGGAACACTGGCACCTGCAAGACGCAGAAGGTTTCACCCATGGTCCCTTTGGCCAGGTGGTAATCGCCACGCCCGCCCCCCAGGCCACCGCCTTGCTGGCCGCCGTACCGAAGCTGGCCGGCGTGGCAGCCGGGGTGAAAATGGACCCGACCTGGGCGGTGGCGCTGGCCTTCGAAACAGCGCTGGATACTCCCATGGAAGGCTGCTTCGTCCAGGACAGCCCGCTCGACTGGCTGGCCCGCAACCGCAGCAAACCAGGGCGCGACAGTCAGCTCGACACCTGGGTGCTGCACGCCACCAGCGAGTGGAGTCGGCAACACATCGACCTGTCCAAGGAAGCGGTGATCGAACAACTTCACGGTGCCTTTGCCGAACTTCTGCACAGCGCGATGCCTGCCCCGAGCTTCAGTGTCGCCCATCGCTGGCTCTACGCCCGCCCTGCTGGCAGCCATGAATGGGGCGCCCTGGCCGATGCCGACCTGGGTTTGTATGTCTGCGGCGACTGGTGCCTGTCCGGACGGGTCGAAGGGGCATGGCTCAGCGGCCAGGAGGCCGCGCGTCGTTTGCACGCCAGCCTGCAGTAAATCGCATCACCCTGCGCCATCCGCTGCTGTCGAGAGAGACAGCAGCCCATCTGCGAAAAACTCAAAGCGCTTTCCCTGCACAAACCGATTGACATGGGCAGGTTCGGATCTATGATGAAAATATTGTACAAGAATAGTTTTCTGTACAACATTGAGCAATCAGAGGTCCCCATGCCCAACGAAACCGCCACCAAACCGAAAATCGCCATCAGCGCTTGCCTGATGGGGGCTGAAGTTCGCTTTAACGGCGGGCACAAGCAATCGCAGCTGTGCAGCCGCACCTTGATCGATTATTTCGATTTTGTGCCGGTATGCCCTGAAGTTGCCATTGGCCTGGGTATCCCTCGGGAGCCGATCCGGCTGGTGGGCGACCCAGCACACCCCAAGGCGCTCGGCACGGTGGACCGCGACCTCGACGTAACCCGGCCACTGGCCGATTACGGACAGCAGATGGCGCAGGAACTGGATGACCTCTGCGGCTACATCTTCATGCAGAAATCGCCGTCCTGTGGATTGGAACGGGTGAAAGTCTACGACCACAACGGCATGCCCCAGGACGGCGGTGGACGCGGTATTTATGCCCAGGCCTTTTGCGAGCGCCATCCCGATCTGCCGGTGGAGGAAGACGGCCGCCTCAACGATCCGGTGCTGCGGGAGAACTTCCTGACCCGGGTATTCGCCTATGCCGCCTGGCAGTCGTTGCGCCGCCAGGGCCTGACCCGGCGCGGCCTGGTCGAATTCCACTCGCGCTACAAATATCTGCTGATGGCCCATAACCCGGTGCAATACAAAGCGCTGGGGCACTTGCTGGGCAGCATGGGCAAGATCGACGCCGGTGAACTGGGCCCGCGCTATTTCAGCGCGCTGATGGCGGCCCTGAAAAAATGCGCCACCCGCCGCACGCACACCAACGTGCTGCAGCACCTGAGCGGTTACCTCAAGCGCGCCATCAACGCTGAAGACAAACAGGAAGTGCAGCACCTCATCGGGCAATACCGACTCGGCATCGTGCCATTGGTGGTGCCGCTGACCTTGCTCAAGCATCACTTGCGCCAGCACCCCGATCCTTATCTGGCGCAGCAGGTGTACCTGCAACCGCACCCGGAAAACCTCAGCTTGCGCAACGCCATCTGATGGACCGCGAGCCCGACTCCAGTGCCAGCGAAGACCTGGGGGCCGATTTCGCCAAAGCCCTGGCAGAGGGCTGGCTGCCCATACGCGAAGTCGCCCGGCAAACCGGTGTCAACGCCATCACGCTGCGGGCCTGGGAGCGCCGTTACGGATTGATCGTGCCGCACCGCACGCCCAAGGGCCACCGGCTGTTCAATGCCGAGCATGTGCAACGAATCCAGAGCATCCTTACCTGGATCAATCGCGGTATGGCGGTGAGCAAGATCAAGCCCTTGCTCGACACGCCACAGCCACTGGCCGAAGCGCTGGAAGACGACTGGCAGCGTCAGCGTCACGCCCTTGTGCTGGCAGTGAGGGAACTGGCCGAGCGCCAGGTCGATGAGCGGGTCAACCAAGCGATGGCGCTGTACCCACCCCGGACCGTGTGCGAGCAATTGCTGCTGCCGTTGCTGGCCGAGCTGCAATTGCGCTGGCAGGGCCAGTTCGGCGCGCAGTTGGAACGGGTGTTCCTGTACTCCTGGCTGCGCAGCAAATTCGGTAGCCGGATCTACCACAACAACCGTCAGCTGCGCGGCGCACCGTTGCTGTTGATCAACCATTCGGACCTTCCCATGGAACCGCACCTGTGGCTCATCGCCTGGCTGAGCAGCAGCGCCGATTGCCCGGTCGAAGTGTTCGACGCCCCCCTACCCGCGGGCGAACTGGCCCTGGCGGTCGAGCGCCTCAAGGCGCGCGGCGTGCTGCTGTATTCCAGCAACGCCCTGAACCTGTCCCAACTGCCCAAACTGCTGGGCGGAATCGATTGCCCGATCATCATTGCCGGCCCGGCCGCGTCCATTCATCAGGCCAAGTTATCCACAAGTGTCTCGATGATGAACCTCACCTGGGCTGAAGATCCGTTATCGGCTCACCGCGAACTGAGTCGCAGAAAACTCCTTTAAATGGAAAACACCATGCAACTGATCTGGCTGCGCAGCGACTTGCGCCTGCACGACAACACCGCCCTCGCGGCCGCCGCAGCCCGGGGCCCATGCGTGGCGGTGTACCTGCCAAGCCCGGAACAATGGCGTGCCCATGACGATGCGCCGTGCAAGATCGATTTCTGGCTGCGCAACCTCGCATCCCTGGGCGCGGCCCTGGACGAACTGAACATCCCGCTGCTAATCCGCCACGCGTCGCGCTGGGAACAGGCACCACAGGTGCTCCTCACGCTGTGCCGCGAGCTGAAGATCAGCGCCGTTCACGTCAACGAAGAATACGGCCTGAATGAAACCCGCCGCGACGCCGAAGTCGCCCAGGTCTTGAGGGGCCAGGGCATCGAGTTTCACAGCCACCTCGACCAGTTGCTGTTCAAACCCGGCAGCGTGCTAACCAAGACCGGCACCTACTTCCAGGTGTTCAGCCAGTTCCGCAAGGTCTGCTACAACCGCCTGCATGTCTCGCTGCCGAGCCTGGTCGCCACACCAGCCCGCCAAGCACCCACGGGGATCGTCAGTGATCCACTACCGACGCAAGTCGAAGGGTTCGCGCTTCCCGGCGAGGCGTTGCGGGCGCTCTGGCCTGCCGGTGAAGACGAAGCCCGGCGGCGCCTGGACACCTTTGTCGATCAACACCTCGACGATTACCAGAGCGAACGGGACTTTCCGGCCAAACCGGGCACCAGCCAGCTTTCGGCTTATCTGGTGGCTGGCGTGGTCTCACCGCGTCAGTGCCTGCACGCCGCACTGCACGCCAACCAGGGTGAATTCGAGAGCGGAAGTGTCGGTACTGTGACCTGGATCAACGAATTGCTCTGGCGTGAGTTCTATAAACATATTCTAGTGGGCTATCCACGCGTGTCGCGCCATCGCGCGTTCCGCCCGGAAACCGAGGCATTGGCCTGGCGCCAGGCCCCTGAAGAACTGGAGGCCTGGAAGCAAGCCCGCACAGGCCTGCCTATTATCGATGCGGCCATGCGTCAATTGCTGGAGACCGGCTGGATGCACAACCGTTTGCGGATGGTGGTGGCGATGTTTCTCACCAAGAACCTGCTGATCGATTGGCGCGAGGGCGAGCGTTTTTTCATGCGGCACCTGATCGACGGCGATCTGGCCGCCAACAATGGCGGTTGGCAGTGGAGCGCCTCCACCGGCACGGACGCGGCGCCCTGGTTCCGGATATTCAACCCGTTGAGCCAGTCGGAAAAATTTGATCGCGAGGGGTTGTTCATCAAACGCTGGTTACCTGAGCTGAACGATCTCGACAAGCAACAGGTCCATAACCCAAAGACTCAGGGCGGATTATTTGAGGTAGTGGATTACCCGTCTGCGATGGTCAATTTGAACGAGTCCCGGGTACGTGCGTTGGAGGCATTCCGAAATCTGCCGGCGCGACAAGACGTTGCAGTTGTAAAAATGGGCGGTGAGCGAACATGAAATTGTTGCCCCATATGACGCGTTGCTACCTCCTTGGCATATAGTCTTACTAATCAAAGGGTCTCCCTGAAAGCCGCCTATCGAGGCGCCTGATCGAAAGGAGTATGGAATGGGTCTACGGCCTCCACGGCGATATTGGCTGACCGGTGCCGGTAACGGCCTCGGTACGTCGTTGGCCGAAGCGATACTCGGCAGCGGTGCGCACTTGGCCATGAGTTCACGCTCGGCTCACTCCTGTGAAGCCCTTTCGGCGCGTTATCCAGGACAAGTACTGGCGCTGGCTGGCGATTTGACTGACAGCCAAACCGTGCGTGAGATCGGCGAGCAAATCGCCCAACAGTGGGGCTCCCTGGACACCGTGATTCTCAACGCCGGAACCGCTGAATACACCAGAGGCCAGCCCGGCGACCACACGATCATCGAACACATCGTACGCAGCAATCTACTGGCCGCCAGCCTCTGCATCGAAACAGCCTTGCCGTTATTACGCGCGGGTACCGAGCCTCATCTGGTGGGTATCGCCAGCCCGGCGACTTACCTGCCGCCCTCACAAACGGAGGACGGTGGCAGCGGGATGCGTTATCTGTTTGAGTCGGCCCGGCTTGGCTTCGCCTCGGACGACATCGATGTGACACTGGTTCACCCTGGCTACGACAATTCGTCGTTGAGCCACGACGACTGTTTTCCGAGCCCGGTCCAGTGGTCGGCCGAAACGGCGGCCAATCACATATTGTCGCAATTGATCGAGCGCCCTCAGGAAGTGGCTCTCCCTGCCGCATCCATGACGGTGCTCTGGCCGTTGCCTTCATCGACCGATACGGAGCAAACAGACGTGGCCCCCTGTCAGGCGAGTGTCTGGTCACCGATCAAGGGTCGACCTTGAGCAGCCCGGTTGCCTTACACTGCGCGCCATGAAAACCATCCCCCTCCATGAAATCGCTGCACCGGCCGTCACTTGCTCGACGTGCGCGGCGTGCTGCTGCCAGCTGGAAGTGATGCTGATCACCGACACCGGCGTCCCGGAACGCTTTATCGACACGGATGATTGGGGCGGGGAAGTGATGTTGCGGCTCGACGACGGCTGGTGCGCGGCCCTGGATCGCGACAGCATGATGTGCACGATCTACGAAAAACGCCCGCTGATCTGCCGCGAATTCGAGATGGGCGCGCCGGAATGTATTGAAGAACGGCTGGGGATTGCGACGGCGTATCGGTAGGCATCGGATTCGACGGGGAATCTGAATTCTGTGGGAGCGAGCTTGCTCGCGATAGCGGTGGGTCAGACAACTTCATGTTGAAAGGTCTATCGCTATCGCGAGCAAGCTCGCTCCCACAGTGTCTGAACGTTACAGCGGCATCGTGTAATGCAGCGCGTAGCTTTCCACACCGTCGTTGGTCGACTTGATGCCGGCATTGGAGTAGTGAGTGGCGCGAATACCCACTTCATGTCCGCCATTGAAGCGCAGGCCGAAACCGATGCGATCCTCGAACTGGAAAGCCGTTCCGAGTTTGTTGTCTTCCACTTCGGTATTGGCAAACAGCGCAACACCTACACCCGCCTCGATGTAAGGCTTCACGTTCTGGCCGGAAAATTCATATACGAAGACCGGCGAGAACGACAGGCTGTGGTTGCTGGAGGTCTCGTCCCCTTCCCAATAGGTATAGGCACCGCTCCAGTAGCCGGTCAGGCGCCCAACATCGCTCTGCAACCAACTCTTGTCCCAGTCGAACTGCATGCCCAGGCGATAGGTCATGGTCGAGTCACTGGTCTGGCCAACCCCAAACTCCACGCCCGCCGCCTGAGCGGTGTAGGTGTGCCCCAGCAATGCAGCCGCAAATGCGGCAAAGCAGAATAAGCGCTTCATTAGAAACATCCTTTTCCGAACAGACTTAGTTAGTTTTGTTACAAACAGACAAAGCTATAGAAATCCGCGGTAAAACAGAAGTTCAGCCCGTTTCACACAATTTTCACGTTTTTCTTACAGATCGAAGCTTCGCACAACGCCAGACGAATGCCAGAGCAACGGTAGGATTTTTCTTAAATGTATCGGATCTGCGCTAGTCCAGAATTGGGTTTCGCTGGCTGGCCCTTCGGCCAATAGCGCCCGCTCGGCTAACAGCCGCTGAAGCTGCCGTGCCACGGCCGCACCGGTGTCGATCAGGCTGATGTGTTCCGGAATCATTTGCTTGAGCAGCGGCTTGAGAAAGGGATAGTGCGTGCAGCCCAGGATCAGCGTGTCGCAGCCGGCGGCGAGCAACGGGTCGACGTAATGCTGCAGCAATTGATGCAAGGCCGGGCTGTGCAGGTCACCCGCTTCGATCAGCTCCACCAGCCCCGGACACGGTTGGGTGATAACCCGCACATCGGTGGCGAAACGGTCGAGCAAGGCGGCGAACTTGGCGCTTTGCAAGGTGCCAGTGGTCGCCAGTACACCGACGATACCGCTGCGGGTCGCGGCCGCCGCCGGCTTGACCGCTGGCTCCATGCCGACAATGGGCCAGTGGGGAAAGTCACGACGCAGATCGGCCACTGCGGCGACCGTTGCGGTATTGCAGGCCACCACCAGCGCCTTGGCGCCCTGCCCCATGAGAAAGTCGGCGATGATCGCGCTGCGCTGTCGGATGTATTCCGGGGTTTTCTCACCGTAGGGAATATGCCCACAGTCAGCCACGTAAAGTAGCGACTCATTGGGCAGCAACTGACGGATCTCTTCCAGCACCGACAGCCCGCCGACGCCCGAGTCAAGTACACCGATTGGCGCTTCACTCATGCTGGCCACCGCAGACGCTGCAACCGGGGTCGCGCTTGACTCGCAATTCGCGAAAACGTGTGCCCAAGGCGTCGATCAGCAACAGGCGTCCCACCAGCGGCTCACCGAAACCGGCCAACAACTTCAAGGCTTCAAGGGCTTGCAGGCTACCGACCAATCCCACCAGTGGCCCAAGCACACCGGCTTCGCTGCACGTCAACTCGGCTTCGCTGCCATGGCCGTAGAGGCAGTGGTAGCAAGGGCTCTCGGGGCGGCGCGGATCGAACACCGACAACTGCCCTTCCAGGCGAATCGCCGCACCGCTGACCAGCGGTTTACCCGCAGTGACACACGCCGCATTCACCGCTTCGCGGGTCGAGAAATTGTCGGAGCAGTCCAGCACCACATCCACCGTCGCAACCACGGCGGCCAGGCTGTCTTCGTCCATGGCCGTCGGATGAGGCACCAGGCGAATCTCGGGATTGATCGCCGTCAGGCGACGCATCGCCGAATCGACCTTACTCAGGCCGACGCTGTCGGTGTCGTGAATGATCTGGCGCTGGAGGTTGGTCAGATCGACGCTGTCGAAATCCGCCAGATGCAACTCGCCGACGCCAGCGGCAGCCAGGTACAACGCCACCGGAGCGCCTAAACCGCCGAGACCGACGATCAACACGCGGCTTTGCTTGAGGCGCAACTGGCCGTCGATGTCGACGTGCTGCAACAGAATCTGCCGACTGTAGCGCAACAGCTCCTGGTCGTTCAGCACGGCAGGCACCCCAGGCTGATGCGCTCGTGACCGCCCAGGTCCTTGCGGCTGTGGACTTGCGTAAAACCTCGGGCTTGCAGCAACTCGCGCACCGCCCCGGCCTGGTCGTAACCGTGCTCAAGCATCAGCCAGCCGGCCGCTTCGAGGTGACCCGGTGCCTGGTCAATGATCTGGCGCAGGTCATCGAGCCCATCTTGTCCCGCAACCAACGCACTGGCCGGCTCGAAACGCACGTCGCCCTCGGCCAGATGCGGATCGGCGGCGGCGATATAAGGCGGGTTGCTGATGATCAACTCAAAACGCTCGCCGTCCAGCGCGCTGAACCAATGACTGCTCAACACCGTGACGTTGCGCAGATCCAGGCGTTGACGATTGCGCTCGGCCAGGGCCACGGCTTCCAGCACACGGTCGACCGCGGTGACCTTCCAGGCCGGGCGCTCGCTGGCCAATGCCAGGGCAATCGCGCCACTGCCCGTGCCCAGGTCCAGGACCCGGGCCGGCGTGGCCGGCAACAAGGCCAGCGCGGTTTCCACCAGCAGCTCCGTGTCGGGACGCGGGATCAGCGTATGGGGCGCGACTTCCAGATCGAGTTTCCAGAAGCCTTGCTGCCCGAGGATGTAGGCCACCGGTTCGCCGGAACGACGGCGCCGCAGATATTCGGAAAACAGCAACGCCGCCTCGCTCGGTACGATCCGCTCGGGCCAGGTGTGCAGGAAGCTGCGGGACTTGCCCAACGCAGCGGCCAGCAGCAACTCGGCATCCAGCCGGGGCGAGGGCGAATCCGGAAGCTCGGCGGCGCGTAACAGACTGGCGATGATGGTCATTGATTCACCTGTGCTTACTCGCCAATCGCAGCCAATTGGTCGGCCTGGTATTCGGCCAACAACGGCTCGATGACCGCATCGACACCACCGGCAAGAATTTCGTCGAGGGAATACAGGGTCAGGTTGACGCGATGGTCGGTGACCCGGCCCTGAGCGAAGTTGTAGGTACGGATTCGCTCGGAACGATCGCCCGAACCCACCAGCAATTTGCGCTCACTGGCGATGGCGTTGGCCGCAGCGCTGGTCTGCTGGTCGTTGAGCTTGGCCGACAGCCAGGCCATGGCTCGCGCCCGGTTCTTGTGCTGGGAGCGTTCTTCCTGGCACTCGACGACAATGCCCGAGGGCAAGTGAGTGATGCGGATCGCCGAATCGGTCTTGTTGACGTGCTGGCCGCCCGCGCCGGAGGAGCGGTAGGTGTCGACCCGCAGGTCCGCCGGGTTGATCTCGATGGTCTCCTGCTCGTCCGGCTCGGGCAATACCGCCACGGTGCAGGCTGAAGTGTGGATGCGACCCTGGGACTCGGTGGCCGGCACACGCTGCACACGGTGGGCGCCGGATTCGAATTTCAGCTTGCCATAGACGTTGTCACCCTCGACCCGGGCGATGACTTCTTTATAGCCACCGTGTTCGCCTTCGTTCTCCGACAGGATCTCCACGCGCCAACCACGGCGTTCGGCGTAGCGCGAATACATGCGGAACAGGTCGCCGGAAAAAATAGCCGCCTCGTCACCGCCGGTGCCGGCACGAATTTCAAGAAACACGTTACGCCCGTCGTTCGGGTCCTTGGGCAGCAGCATACGTTGCAGATTGCCTTCCAGTTCGAGCAACAGCTCCTTGGCTTCGCGGACTTCCTCCACCGCCATTTCGCGCATGTCCGGATCGCTGTCCTTGAGCAGCGCCTGGGCGCCTTCGAGGTCTGCCTGCACTTTGAGTAGCTGTTTATACGCGGCGACAATCGGCTCGACTTCCGCGTATTCCTTGGAATAAGTGCGGAATTTGTTCTGGTCGGAAATGACTTCGCCATCGCCCAGCAAGGCGGTCAGTTCTTCGAAACGGTCCTGGAGGATGTCCAGCTTATTAAGCAGTGACGCTTTCATTGCGGTTTTTTATCCGAAAAGCTATCCGGTGAACCCTCACCGAGGGCAAAGAGCTCCTGGGCCATGGCCAGCGCATCGAGGCGGCCTTCGGCGGTCAGCTTCTTGAGCTGGACACTGGGAGCGTGGAGCAATTTGTTGGTCAGGCCGCGAGCCAACTGCACCAGCACCTCTTCGGCGCTGCTACCGTTAGCCAGCAGGCGCTGGGCTTTCTGAAGTTCTTCGTCGCGCAGGCGCTCGCTCTGTTGACGGTACGCCTTGAGCACATCCACCGCCGCCAGCTCGCGCAGGCGCACCATGAAATCGTCGGCGCCGATGGTAATCATCTCTTCCGCCGCCTGGGCCGCGCCTTGCCGGCTCTTGAGATTCTCGGCAACCACCTCGTGCAGGTCGTCGACGCTGTAGAGGTAAACGTCGTCCAGTTCGCCGACTTCCGGCTCGATGTCCCGCGGGACGGCAATGTCCACCATGAAAATCGGTTTGTGCTTGCGCAGCTTCAGGGCACTTTCCACCGCGCCCTTGCCCAGGATCGGCAACTGGCTGGCGGTGGAACTGATGACGATGTCGCTGTGCACCAGCTCAGCCGGGATGTCCGACAGCAACACCGCGTGAGCGCCAAACTGCTCGGCCAGGATACTGGCCCGCTCCAGGGTCCGGTTGGCGACGACAATGCGCTTCACACCCAGGTCATGCAGATGACGGGCGACCAGGGTGATGGTCTCGCCGGCGCCGATCAGCAGCGCCTGGCTGCGTTGCAAATCGCTGAAGATCTGTTTCGCCAGGCTGACGGCGGCAAACGCCACGGACACCGGGTTCTCGCCGATGGCAGTGTCGGTACGCACCTGCTTGGCAGCGTTGAAGGTGGCCTGGAACAGACGGCCCAACAGCGGACCGACGGTGCCGGCCTCCCGCGCCACGGCGTAGGCCGACTTCATCTGGCCGAGAATCTGCGGTTCACCCAATACCAGCGAGTCGAGACCCGAAGCGACGCGCATCATGTGACGAACGGCCGCATCATCCTCATGCACATAGGCACTGGCGCGCAGCTCTTCAAGACTCAGGTCGTGGTAGTCGGCCAGCCAGCGCAGCACCGAATCCGGCGAAACGTGATCCTGCTCTATATAAAGCTCGCTGCGATTGCAGGTGGAGAGGATCGCAGCTTCGCGACTGTCGGTCAGTCGGCAGAGCTGCTGCAGGGCCTCAACCAGCTGCTCAGGCGTAAAGGCCACGCGCTCGCGGACGTCTACTGAAGCAGTCTTGTGGTTAATACCAAGTGCAAGGAAGGCCATTCAAGGTCGCTGATAGTGACGTGAAGCCGGCAATTGTCCTACTTCGCCAGATTCAGAACAACCACTCGATCTCTATCGCCCCGAGCCGTGCCGTAAATCGACGGGGCGGTTATGTTTGACCCAAGGCTTGTGTCATGATGATCCGACCGCAGGTTAGTCGTCCTCTTCCTATATGAATAGATCTTCCGCGTTGCTCCTCGCTCTTGCCTTGCTCAGCGGCTGCCAGTCCATGGCCCCCGTTTCGACGGACGGTACGCCGCCGGTCGAAGACAGCACTCCGGCGCCTGAAAAGCCCAAGGTCTACGGCTCGTTCAGCGAAGAAACCATCTTCAGCCTGTTGAGTGCCGAATTGGCTGGCCAGCGCAATCGTTTCGACATTGCGCTGGACAACTACGTGACCCAGGCCATCAATACCCAGGATCCGGGCATTTCCGAGCGTGCGTTTCGCATCGCCGAGTACCTGGGGGCCGACCAGGCCGCGCTGGATACTGCATTGATCTGGGCCAAAAACGCCCCGGACGACCTCGAAGCGCAGCGCGCCGCGGCCGTGCAGCTGGCGCGTGCCGGGCGCTACGACGACTCCATGGCGTACATGGAGAAAGTCCTGCTGGGCAAGGGCGACACCCACTTCGACTTTCTGGCGCTGTCCGCGGCTGATACCGATCAGGAAACCCGCAACGGCCTGACCAAAAGCTTCGATCGGCTGTTGCAGCGTCATCCGAACAATGGCCAGCTGATTTTCGGCAAGGCCCTGCTGCTGCAGCAAGACGGCGATGCCCAAGGCGCCCTCACCCTACTGGAAGACAATCCGCCTGAAGCCGGCGAAGTGGCGCCGATCCTGCTGCGCGCGCGCCTGCTGCAAGGCCTGGACCGCGGTGACGAAGCACTGCCGCTGCTGGAAAAAAGCATCAAGAAATACCCGGACGACAAACGCCTGCGCCTCACCTACGCCCGCATGCTGGTGGAAAACAACCGCATGGACGACGCCAAGGTGGAGTTCTCCAGCCTGGTCCAGCAATACCCGGAAGACGACGAGTTGCGTTACTCCCTGGCACTGGTGTGCCTGGAAGCCAAGGCCTGGGACGAGGCCAAGGGTTATCTGGAGGACCTGATCGCCCGCGAGAGCCATGTCGATTCGGCCCACCTGAACCTGGGGCGCATCGCCGAAGAACGCAACGACCCGGAAAGCGCACTGATCGAGTATGCCCAGGTTGGCCCGGGCAATGACTATCTGCCGGCACAGTTACGCCAGGCCGATATCCTGATGGGCAACGGCAAGACGGCCGAGGCCCAGAGCCGCCTCGCCGTACAGCGCGATTCCCAACCGGACTACGGCATCCAGCTGTACCTGATCGAAGCCGAAACCCTGTCGGCCAACAATCAGGGCGACAAAGCCTGGAATGTGCTGCAAAAAGCGTTGAAGCAGTACCCGGACGATCTGAACCTGCTGTACACCCGCGCCATGCTGGCGGAGAAGCGCAATGACCTCGCCCAGATGGAAAAAGACCTGCGCCTGATCATCCAGCGTGATCCGGATAACGCCATGGCCCTCAATGCCCTCGGCTACACCTTGTCGGATCGCACCACCCGCTACGACGAGGCCAAGGTGCTGATCGAACAGGCCCATCAGATCAATCCCGAAGACCCGGCGGTGCTCGACAGCCTCGGCTGGGTGAATTTCCGCCTGGGCAACCTCGATGAAGCCGAGCGCTTGCTGCGTCAGGCCCTGGAGCGCTTTCCCGATCAGGAAGTCGCCGCTCACCTGGGCGAAGTCCTGTGGGCCAACGGCAAACAGCGCGAAGCCCGGCAGATCTGGAGCCGATTCCTCAAGGACCAGCCTGACAGCCCCATTTTGCGCAGCACCATCAAACGCCTGACCGGATCAGAGACCCTTTAAGATTATGTTTTTGCGCCATTTCATCGTGTTCAGCTTTATCGCCCTGCTCGCCGGTTGCGCGGGTTTCGGCGCCCGTGAATCCGTCCAGGGCCAGGGCAACCAGGCCCAGTGGCGCGAGCATAAGCAACAACTGAGCGGCCTCGACGGCTGGCAGATCGACGGCAAGATCGGCATCCGCGCCCCGAAGGACTCGGGCAGCGGCACACTGTTCTGGTTGCAACGCCAGGACTACTACGACATTCGCCTGTCCGGCCCACTGGGGCGCGGCGCGGCACGCCTGACCGGCCGGCCGGGCCAGGTCTCGCTGGAGGTTGCCAACCAGGGCCGCTACGAGGCCCCCACCCCCGAAGCGCTGCTGGAAGAGCAACTGGGCTGGAAGCTGCCGGTGTCCCACCTGACCTGGTGGGTTCGCGGGCTGCCGGCACCGGACAGCAAAAGCCGCCTGGTCCTCGACGCCGACAGCCGCCTGTCCAATCTGGAACAGGATGACTGGCAGATCGAATACCTCAGCTATGCCCAGCAGAACGGCTACTGGCTGCCCGAACGCATCAAACTGCACGGCAGCAACCTCGACGTCACGCTGGTGATCAAGCAATGGCAGCCGCGCAAGCTGGGGCAATGAAATGACCGCTGCACGCCTGACCCTGCCCTCCCCGGCCAAGCTCAACCTGATGTTGCACATCCTGGGTCGTCGACCGGACGGCTATCACGAATTGCAGACGATTTTTCAGTTCCTGGACTATGGCGATGAAGTCACCTTTGCCGTGCGCGACGACGGCGTGATTCGCCTGCACACCGAATTCGAAGGCGTCCCCCACGACAGCAACCTGATCGTCAAGGCCGCGAAACAACTTCAGGCACAATCCGGTTGCTTGCTGGGCATCGATATCTGGATCGAAAAAATCCTGCCCATGGGCGGCGGCATCGGCGGCGGCAGCTCGAATGCGGCGACGACGTTGCTCGGCCTCAACCACTTGTGGCAGCTGGGCTGGGACATGGATCGACTGGCCGCGCTGGGCCTGACGCTGGGCGCCGACGTGCCGGTTTTCGTGCGTGGCCACGCCGCTTTCGCCGAGGGCGTCGGGGAAAAACTCACGCCGGTTGAGCCTGAGGAACCCTGGTACTTGGTACTGGTGCCGCAAGTATCTGTAAGTACAGCAGAAATTTTTTCAGATCCGCTGTTGACACGTAACTCTCCTCCCATTAAAGTGCGCCCCGTTCCCAAGGGAAACAGTCGAAATGACTGCTTACCGGTGGTAGCAAGGCGTTATCCAGATGTTCGTAACGCTTTGAATTTGTTAGGTAAATTTACCGAAGCAAAACTCACCGGAACTGGAAGTTGTGTGTTTGGGGGCTTCCCAAGCAAAGCTGAAGCTGATAAAGTCTCGGCCCTTCTGACAGAGACCCTTACGGGGTTTGTAGCAAAAGGAAGCAACGTTTCGATGTTGCATCGCAAGCTGCAAAGCCTGCTCTAAAAGGAATCGAGTGCTGGGCACTCGCAGCAACAGATACAGGGGCGTCGCCAAGCGGTAAGGCAGCAGGTTTTGATCCTGCCATGCGTTGGTTCGAATCCAGCCGCCCCTGCCATTTTCCTATACTCATCCAGGTATACCCTCAGCCTTCAGGTACTGCGCGTGTCCAAGATGATGGTCTTTACGGGGAACGCCAACCCCGATCTGGCTCGGCGTGTCGTACGTCAGCTGCATATCCCTCTCGGTGACATTTCTGTCGGTAAGTTTTCCGACGGCGAAATCACTGCCGAGATCAATGAAAACGTTCGCGGTAAAGACGTCTTCATTATTCAGCCGACTTGCGCTCCGACCAACGATAACCTGATGGAACTCGTCGTGATGGCTGATGCCTTCCGCCGTTCCTCGGCTACTCGTATCACTGCTGTTATTCCTTACTTTGGTTATGCCCGTCAGGATCGCCGTCCGCGTTCCGCACGTGTGGCAATCAGCGCGAAAGTCGTGGCTGATATGCTGACCGTAGTCGGCATCGACCGTGTCCTCACGGTTGATCTGCATGCTGACCAGATCCAGGGCTTCTTCGATATTCCCGTGGATAACATCTACGGCTCCCCAGTCCTGGTGGATGACATTGAAGATCAGCGCTTCGAAAACCTGATGATCGTGTCCCCGGACATTGGTGGCGTCGTGCGTGCACGGGCCGTTGCCAAATCCCTGGGCGTGGATCTGGGTATCATCGACAAACGCCGCGAGAAGGCCAATCACTCCGAAGTGATGCACATCATCGGCGATGTCGAAGGGCGTACCTGTATTCTGGTCGATGACATGGTCGATACCGCCGGCACCCTGTGCCACGCGGCCAAGGCCCTGAAAGAGCATGGCGCTGCCAAGGTCTTTGCCTACTGCACACACCCTGTGCTGTCGGGTCGAGCGATCGAAAACATTGAAAATTCCGTGCTGGACGAACTGGTGGTGACCAACACCATCCCGTTGTCCGCTGCTGCACAGGCCTGTGCGCGTATCCGTCAACTGGATATCGCACCGGTTGTTGCCGAAGCGGTTCGCCGCATCAGCAATGAAGAATCGATCAGCGCGATGTTCCGCTAAGGGCCCTGCCCTTGCCGTGACATCTCGTTGACGAAAAGCGCCCCGCCCCGGCATTCACTGTCGGGGCGGGGCTTTTTTGCCCATATCGCCTTTAGCGCTGGTCGCAAGCGCTGGGGTGAATGTGGTTACTTTGGAGATACAACATGAACGAATTTACCCTGAATGCTGAACTGCGTTCCGACCTGGGGAAAGGTGCGAGCCGCCGCCTGCGTCGTCTCGCAAGCCTGGTTCCAGCTGTAGTCTACGGTGGCGAGAAAGCCCCTGAGTCCATCAGCATGCTGGCCAAAGAAGTTGCCAAACTGCTCGAAAACGAAGCGGCCTACAGCCACATCATCGAGCTGAACGTTGGTGGCACCAAGCAGAACGTCGTGATCAAGGCCCTGCAGCGTCACCCGGCCAAAGGCCACGTGATGCACGCTGACTTCGTACGCGTAGTAGCTGGCCAGAAACTGACCGCTATCGTGCCTGTACACTTCGTTGGCGAAGCTGCACCGATCAAGAAAGGCGGCGAGATCTCGCACGTGACTTCGGAAGTCGAAGTGTCCTGCCTGCCGAAAGACCTGCCTGAATTCATCGAAGTCGACCTGGCTAACGCCGAAGTCGGCACGATCATTCACCTGTCCGACCTCAAGGCTCCTAAAGGCGTTGAGTTTGTTGCCCTGGCACACGGCGATGACAAGGCTGTTGCCAACGTCCACGCTCCACGTGTTGCTCCAGAAGCGACTGAAGAAGGCGCTGCAGAGTAATTTCACTCTGTCGCCGGAGTGATCGGAAACATCGCGGACTGGAACGTAGCGAAACAGCGGGCGAGAACGCGAAGTTTACTTAACGGTAGATCCGCACTTTTCGTCCACTGTCGCCACACCGTTTGAGCGCGACGTTGTTATCCACACTCCAGGAAGGGCCCCTATCGTGACTGCCATTAAACTGATCGTTGGCCTGGGAAATCCAGGTGCCGAATACGAACAGACCCGGCATAACGCAGGGGCCCTTTTTGTTGAGCGCATCGCGCACGCACAAGGCGTCAGCCTGGCGGCCGATCGCAAATATTTCGGCCTGACCGGGCGTTTTTCGCATCAGGGTCAGGATGTTCGCCTGTTGATTCCCACCACCTACATGAACCGCAGCGGCCAGGCCGTGGCGGCATTGGCCGGTTTCTTCCGCATCAAGCCTGAAGAAATCCTGGTGGCCCACGACGAACTCGACCTGCCTCCGGGCGTTGCCAAGCTCAAGCAGGGCGGCGGCCATGGCGGTCACAACGGGTTGCGCGACATCATTGCGCAACTGGGTAATCAGAATACCTTTCACCGCTTGCGGCTTGGCATTGGCCACCCGGGCGTTGCCAGTATGGTTTCAAACTTTGTCCTGGGTCGTGCGCCTCGCGCCGAACAGGAAAAACTCGATGCCAGCATCGACTTTGCCCTCGGCGTGCTGCCGGATATCCTCGCCGGTGAATGGAACCGCGCGATGAAAAACCTGCACAGCCAGAAGGCCTGACACTTATCCGAGGGGAAACACCATGGGATTCAATTGCGGCATCGTCGGCCTGCCTAACGTCGGCAAGTCCACCCTGTTCAACGCCCTGACCAAATCCGGTATCGCGGCCGAGAACTTCCCCTTCTGCACCATCGAGCCGAACACCGGCATCGTGCCGATGCCCGATCCGCGCCTGGACGCCCTGGCGGCCATCGTGATCCCGGAGCGCGTACTGCCGACCACCATGGAGTTCGTCGACATCGCCGGCCTGGTGGCCGGTGCCTCGAAGGGTGAAGGCTTGGGCAACAAGTTCCTGGCCAACATCCGCGAAACCGATGCCATCGCCCACGTGGTCCGCTGCTTCGAAGACGAGAACGTGATTCACGTTTCCAACAGCGTCGACCCGAAACGCGATATCGAGATCATCGACCTGGAACTGATCTTCGCCGACCTCGACAGCTGCGAGAAGCAACTGCAAAAAGTCGCTCGCAACGCCAAGGGCGGCGACAAAGACGCCGTCGCCCAGAAAGCCTTGCTCGAGCAACTGATCGCCCACTTCACCCTGGGCAAACCGGCACGCAGCCTGATCAAGAACATGGGCGCCGATGAGAAGCAAATCATTCGCGGCTTCCACCTGCTGACCACCAAACCGGTCATGTACATCGCCAACGTTGCCGAAGATGGTTTCGAGAACAACCCGCTGCTGGACGTGGTGAAAGCCATCGCTGAAGAAGAAGGCGCGATGGTCGTACCGGTCTGCAACAAGATCGAAGCGGAAATCGCCGAGCTTGAAGACGGCGAAGAAAAGGACATGTTCCTGGAGGCCCTGGGCCTGGAAGAACCTGGCCTGAACCGCGTAATCCGCGCCGGCTATGAAATGCTCAACCTGCAGACGTACTTCACCGCTGGCGTAAAAGAAGTGCGCGCCTGGACCGTACGCGTCGGCGCCACCGCGCCACAAGCCGCGGCCGTGATCCACACCGACTTCGAGAAAGGCTTCATTCGCGCCGAAGTCATCGCCTACGACGATTTCATCCAGTACAAGGGCGAAGCCGGCGCCAAGGAAGCGGGTAAATGGCGTCTGGAAGGCAAGGAATACATCGTCAAGGATGGCGACGTGATGCACTTCCGCTTTAACGTCTAACCCGCCCCGCTACGCCGCTTCCACGCAGCATTCAAAAAGCCCCGTTATCGCCTCGCGATGCGGGGCTTTTGTGTTGGAGCAACTCATTGCAATTTCAGAACCGTCCGACATCAATCCGTCGCCCGATCCCCTAGCCTTCGTTTGCTTGAACAGCAGCGACGTGTACCGTGTTGTCCTGCCCAAATAAGGTGTAACAGCCCATTCGTAGGCGTGCTCAAATGACCAGCCGCCGGTTTGCCATCCCATAGTTTGTGTTACAGGCAGCGGGTTATTCATCAGTGTCACATGATAAAGGAAGCATCATGGCAAACCCCTACCGCGAACTTTTCTCCACCCCGGGCGCCATCGGGCTAGTGATTACGAGCGCCATTGCCCGTCTGCCACAGGCAATGATCGGCATTGGCATCATCACCATGTTGGTGCAGCAGACAGGACTTTATTGGCTGGCTGGCGCGGTCGCCGGTACTTATACCCTGGCGACTGCGCTTATCGGTCCGCAAGTATCGAAACTTGTCGACCGGCGGGGGCAACGCCGGGTTCTGTCCCCTTTGGCGACCTTCAGCACCAGTATGCTGCTCGCGCTGATCATTGCCGTGTATATGAGCGCTCCGGTCACACTACTATTTATTCTCGCGGCATTGGCAGGCACGATGCCAAGCATGCCCGCCATGATAAGGGCACGCTGGATACAGCTTTTCCGTGGCAAGCCACAGCTACACACAGCCTTTTCCCTGGATACAGTCATAACTGAACTAGCCTTTGTCATCGGCCCACCACTTGCCATTGGTTTGAGCATCAACTTTTTCGCCCAAGCCGGGCCCCTTGCTGCGGTCTTGTTGTTGGTGGTCGGCGTGACGGCGTTTCTTATGCAGCGGCAGACGGAACCGAAGGTGGTCGTGGGCACGGCAAGGAGCACAGGGTCGACCTTGCTTATCCCCGGTGTTCCTACCATCGTGCTCGCACTGTTGGCGATGGGCGTAATTGGAGGATCCGTTGACGTGGCGGTTGTCGCCTTCGCCAACGCACAGGGCTGGCCGGCGTCTGCCAGCTTCATCCTGGCAGCCTATGCCCTCGGCTCACTGATCGCAGGCCTGACGTTCGGCGCCTTAAGGGTTTCCATGCCGATTGATCAGCAGTTTTTTATCGGGTCGCTGGTAACGGCAGTCACTGCTGTGTTGCCCATTCTTTCACCGAACGTCTATGTCCTTTCCGGGATGCTATTTGTGGCAGGCGTGTCGTTTGCGCCAACGATGGTCATCATCATGAATCTCGGTACGATGATTGTTCCGCCTTCCAGGATCACCGAAGGGTTTACGTGGATGTCGACCGGCGTCAGCATCGGCGTAGCGCTCGGCGGTGTATTGGCGGGCTTGGTCATCGACGTTTGTGGCGCGCAGGCAGGGTTCGGCGTCGCGATTGTCGCGGGCCTGGCCATGGTGCTCATAGTGCTTCTAGGGCTGCGCACACTGCGCACTTCGTCTGCAACTAGTCACGAAATCACCTTCCAGTGATATGCATTACTGGACTTGATGCATGCCTCGATTTCCAGAACCCTTTCAGCGTGGAGGCGCTAGCCGGCGGGGCGTGGCAGCAATCACTGCCACGCCACTTCTCATGTGGCCGTCAAGTCAATAGATGCCCTGGATCGATCTCCGGGGCAACCCCAATCAGCCCTACCTGCGCGTCGGGCGCAAAGATCATGTCGTCGTCTTCAAGGTTTTCCCGCCAGTCCCCGACAAGCGCGATCTGGAACCAGTGGCCTTGTGCGTCCGCTTCCGCATCCTTCAGATAAGTGCGGTCCAGCTCCTTGTTGTAAACCATCTCCAGCGTAGTGCCCGTTCCATCTCCGAAAGCGGTATAGCCCAGGGTCGATACATCGATCTTGTCGTCAACCGTAAAGCCTTCAATAAGGTCGGCAAAGCTCTGGTTGTCAGTGCGGTAGCTGTCCTCGGTAGAGGTATAGCGGAACACGTCGTCGTTTTGGTGGTTATCTGTCCACAACGAGATGTCGCTTCTATCCCCGCCGTTGAGGCGGTCGGCGCCCGCCCCGCCAATGATGACATCAGCTCCAGCACCGCCGTTGATACGGTCATTGCCGCCCAGGCCATAGATGATTTCCGACAAGGCAGAACCGGTAATCGTATTGTTGGCCGACGTACCTTCAACAGTGGGCGAGGTGAACACCAGGTTGGTGCTGTCCAGTTGCCCCACCAGGTTGCCGTCCAAGGCCAATTCAAACCGTTGCCCGGAGGCATCCGCGTCGTAGCTCTTGAGGTAGGTGCGAGTGCCGTCTGCGCTGGCCACAACAGCCAAGGTGCCGTCATGGCCGTTGCCAATGCCGGTGAAGCCCAGGGCAGTCAGGTCGATGCGGTCCTCAGAGGCGTCGAAGTCCTGGACCCGGTCGCTGTTGTTTTGCGTGGCCGTGCGGAAACTGTCGTTCAGTTCGGTAAAGCGGAAGATGTCAGCGCCAGCGCCACCTTGCAGAAAGTCGCGTCCACCGTTGCCTTGGAGTACATCATCACCCGCCAAGCCGTGGATGATTTCGGTGGCATCGGTCCCCTGCAAGATTTCTTCACCCGCATACCCGTCCACATGGAGCTTGCCGTCCTGGCTGCCGAAACTAGTATCCACACTGCCATCCGCGTTCAAGCGGATGACGCTGAAGTCCCCATTGCTCGTGCCGGCAGCCAGGATCTTGCCATCGCCTTGTACCGTCAGAGCCACAGGCGTGTCGGCCTCGAAGGTCACCATGCCATTGGAGCCAAAGCCGGTATCAAAGGAGCCGTCAGCGTTAAGCCGCGCTACAGTCGCCAAGGTGCTGCCTTCGCCATGGCCCATGACGATGATCTTGCCATCAGCCTGCACGGTGACCACTGAATCTTCGCCAAACCCCATGGCGCTGCTCAAGTAGAGGACACCGTCATCACCGAAATGGGTATCTGGCTGGCCGTCGGGGTTGAAGCGCTGCAGGGCGTACATTGGATCACCCGCGCCGGCGGCATTGTACGCAGCCCCGATCACAACACCTCCATCTGCCTGCACCGCAGTGGAAATCCCGCCGTTGTAGTAGGCGTCTTCGGGAATGTTGACGGTCAGCACGCCATGGTTACCGAAGCCGTCGACGAAGGTGCCGTCATTGCCGATCCTGGTCACTGTGGCCTGGTCAAACCCGCGGGCACTGACCTGGAATGTGCCATCGGTATTGGCCGTCAGGTCGATGTCCTTGAAGGCGTGGTTGATGTCGACCGAGATAGCGCCGTTTTGGCCGAAGGTGGCATCGCGTGTTCCGTCGCTGTTGAAGCGCTCCACCTGTAGGCCGGTTTCCAGCGCGATAGCGATAAGCACCTTGCCATCGGGCTGCACCGCCGTCAGCTCGTAGCGCGACGCTGGGGCTATGGCAGCCGGTATGCTGTCGACGCCACCCTCATGGAAGCTGGTGTCCAGGCTACCGTCCGCGTTCAGGCGGATAACGGAATGGTTCTGTTCGTAGCCGTAGCTTTCCTCGCCTGGCGCCCCGGGGTATCCCCATGCCAGGTACTCGGTATAGCCGCCGACCAATATCTTGCCGTCGGGCTGGATAACGATGCTCTGGTTATCATCGAACTGGCCGGTGAGGTCGACCTGGACAGTGCCCGGGCCGGTTCTCACGGTATGGGTATTTGCCATCGTGCTGTCGGTGGTTGCCATGGGTTAATCCTTTAACGGGTGTTGAATCCGTCACTCTAGTAGAGCGATAAGGAATCGCACGCGGCTCCATCGTTGGCACCAGCAGCGTCCGACCGGTGGTTTGTTGTAGGCGCTTGGCTTCGCTGATTCTTCTCAGGACTTAGATTTGGGTGTATATCCTTTTTTTTGGTAACGGCCACTGGCGGTTCCGCTCTTACAGCGGGTCACTTTTGGAAAAGCGCTGTACGGACCGGACACATGGTTGACGGGTGTGCGGGGACATGGTGGACACTTTCCAGCGAGCCAATTTCGCCGGAAAGCCATCATGCCCTGGACCACGAGAGACGCCATGAGCCTGAAAGAAGAGTTCGTTGCCTTAGCACGGCAACCCGGCAGCAATAAACGTGAGCTGTGTCGACGATTCGGCATCAGCCCGCAAACAGCCTACAAGTGGCTAGATCGCTACAAGGCGCATGGTCAGCAGGGTCTGCAAGAGAAGTCCCGCAGACCCGCGACCAGCCCCAAACTGACCCAGGCCGCCATGGAGGCACAAGTCGTCGCCCTTAGGCAGGCCCATCCGGCATGGGGCGGACGCACGATTAGCAGCCTGTTGGAAAAGCGTATCGCCCCCAGCACCGTCACCAATGTCTTGCACCGGCACGGCCTGATCCAGCCTTCTCAGAGAGAGCAATCGGCAACGCTGAGATTTGAACACGACGCGCCTAATGATCTTTGGCAGATGGATTTCAAAGGGCATTTTGCGCTGCAACAAGGTCGATGCCATCCCCTGACCCTGCTGGACGATCACTCTCGGTTCAGCCTAGCCATTGAGGCTTGTGACAACGAACGGGGAGCCACGGTGAAGGAGAGGATGATCGAGGTTTTTCAACGCTATGGCTTGCCGGCGCGTATCAACGTCGATAACGGCCCACCTTGGGGCTCGCCACGCAATCCGGGTGAAGTGACAGAGCTGAGTATCTGGCTGATTCGCCTGGGGATCCGGATCAGTTTCAGCCGTCCTCGCCATCCTCAAACCAATGGAAAGATCGAACGTTTCCACCGCTCACTCAAAGCAGAGGTGCTGGATGGGCGTCATTTTTCCACGCTAATGGACGCTCAATCGGCTTTTGATCGATGGCGTGAGGTTTATAACCTGCAGCGCCCCCATCAGGCGCTGGGCTACAAGGTGCCTATGGACCGCTATCGGAGCAGCCCCTGGGCGTATCCGCAGCAACTGTCAGAGTTTGAATATGGTCCGGATGATGTGTTGGCCAAGGTGTATCACAGTCGATTTCGCTTCCAGAAACGCTACTTCAGCATCGCCAAAGGACTGGTAGGACAGCACATCGCAATACGCCCTAACGCTGAAAGCGATGGCTTGTTTGACGTCTATTTCTGCCATCACTTTTTACGGACCTTCGACGTGAATAACCCTGACTACGGCGCATAATGTGTCCACTATGTCTCCGCACAGGTGTCAACCATGTGTCCGGTCCGTACAGAAAAGCGCCAAAAGTAACCAAAAACGCTTTGCCCCACCACTCGGTGCCTCGCTAGGGCTCGGCATGCCCGAACGTAGGTATTGCTCCGTGGGCCGCCGCGAAGGGCCATCCATGGCCCAGCGCGGCTACCTCGGCATCCATGCCGAGGTGCCCACTGCGCAATACCTACGTTCGGCCAGCGTGGTTAATGGGGCGTCGAGATCAAGATCAAGATCTAAAGCAGAGCAAGAGCGGGGTATATCCAGCATCTATGTGGCTGGACCACCGCTATCGCGAGCAAGCTCGCTCCCACAGGATACGCAGGTGTTCACAGCATCTGCACACGACACAAAAAAACTGTGGGAGCGAGCTTGCTCGCGATGAGGCCAGCCCCTTCAACATCTTCATCGACAGTGACATCGCCTTCGCGAGCAAGCCCGCTCCCACAGGAGGAACGCGTACACCCCGAACCAGGTCGGCTATCAGGCCGCCTCGCTTTGGCTTTTGATCTGGGGCGCCCCGTTAAACCACGCTGGCCGAACGCAGGCATTGTGGAGTGGGCATCCCGGCATGGATGCCGGGATAGCCGCGCTGGGCCATGGATGGCCCTTCGCGGCGGGCCCACGGAGCAATGCCGGAGAGAGGGCATGCCGAGCCCTAGCGAGGCACCGAGTGGTGGGGCAAGAGCGTTTTGCTTACTTTTGCGCTCCTCAAAAGTGAGCCGCTGTAAGAGCGGAACCGCCAGCAGCCGTTACCGCAGAAACGGATATACACACAAACCCAAAAATCCAAGACGAGCCCCAAAAAAAGGTGCCATCCCCCTCAGGAAGAAGCACCGTTTTTTCTAATCGGCACCGTGGCCTCGCCCCAGGCTAGAACAGATAGCCTATGTAAATCGCAGCGCCACCACCGGCCTGCAGGCCAGCGTTCATGCCAGCCATGACCACCGCCCCCTTGGCCGACTTCGCCAACCGCTGGTTGACCAGCGTAGAAGCAATGAGCGAGGTCGCCGGGTTGGCACTCAGCGCCATCGACAACGCCAGCAACTTGGGATCAAGCCCAAACAACAGCGCCGTGGCCGAACCACCGATGCCCAGGCCCACCCCTACTTCGGTGTACATGCAAGGCCCGGTGATGTCGTCACTGGTCAGGTCGCGACTGACCAACGCATCGCTGACAAACACCTTGCCGGTGCTGGGAAATGCCTCCGCCGCGCCGGCCGCAGCTACACCCTTGCCCTTGATCTGGATATTGATCTTGCCGAAACGCGGCAGCCGCGCACCAAATCCGACACCCACCCCGACGCCGCCGTAGCGGTAGCTGATGTCCTCGCCCTCGGGCGAACGCAGGATGATCGAACCGCCACTGCCCGCCACCATGACCACGGTCAGGCCACCGCCGCTGGCGGTCTGATACTGCCAGCGACTTTCGTTGACCGGGATCGGGATGTTGTTGCTCATACCTTAAAGTCCTTTATGTGAATGAACCGCACCGCGACCGCGCTGACGGATAGCCTTTGCCAGACCGACAAGCGTGAACACCAGGCCGATAAGCCCCAGGACTCCGGAAGTGCCCCACAGCGCGGCCGAGTCATCGACGATGGCGCTGTTGGCCGGCTGCTCGGGCAGGTAATGCACCCGCACCGGCTGCCCCTGCTGATAGCCGAAGATGAAGCCGCCCTGGGGGTAGGAGATTTTTTCACCACTGCCCGTGGTGAAGGCGATCTCTGGATGCGAACCACCGGCATTCAAGTGGCTGACGATGCCATCGGCGGTCTGTGCGCGGTCGAGAAACTCGCGTCGCTCAAGCGTGAGATTGATGGCAATGCTCAACAAGCCGATACCAATCAGGGCAAACAGCAGGCCCAGCAATATCTTCCCGATGTGTGACGGGGTGTAGTTAGCCATGGCTTGTCTCAGTGTTCGTCCATGAAGAGGGCCGTCAGGATAGCAAGAAGCGACGCTGTGCCGCACCTCCAGAAAATCATTCCCGGAATCGCACGACGCCAGGAGAAGGCCTCTCAGAGGTCAGTGGTGATAAACACCCTGATCGACTACCATGCCGACCGCCGGTTCCCCAACGGGACTAATAGGGAATCCGAGATGCCTCGCACGGCATCAAACGGAACTGCCCCCGCAACTGTAGGTGCTGAGCCTGCTCCACAATGGCCACTGGGATCGCCCCGGGAAGGCTGGAGCCAGGCGATGACGCATCAGTCAGGAGACCTGCCGGCCAAGTCAATCACTAACCGGCGGGGTGTCCGGGAAGGACATCCTTGCGCTGCGCGTCACTGGGCCGATCGGCACTTCAGTGCTTTAGCGGCAGCGTTCGATGATGTGTTTTCCAGTCCGTCCCCTGCTCCGTGTACGGTCAACTGGAGATTGCATCATGCTGCTGCCCCGCCTTGTCCCCCTCGTCATTGCCCTGGGTCTGCCGTGCCTCGCCCATGCGGCCCCGACTCAATACCCCCTGACCCTCGAGAACTGCGGCAGCACGCTGACCTTTGAGCAATCACCCAGTCGCGCCGTGACCATCGGCCAGGCCGGCACTGAAATGCTCTATGCCATGGGGTTGAGCGACAAGGTGGTCGGCACTTCGCTCTGGTTCAACGATGTGCAGGTGAAATACAAGGCGCAGGACGACAAGATCGAACGCCTGGCCGATAACGAGCCGAGCTTCGAGGGGGTGATCGGCAAACGTCCGCAGTTGGTGGTGGCGGAACTGGAATGGACGGTCGGACCGCAAGGCGTGGTCGGCACCCGCCAGCAGTTTCACGAACTGAAGATCCCGACCTACTTGATGCCCTCCGATTGCGAGGCCAAGGATAATCTGGTCGGTGCGGATGGCACGCGGCTGGAGGCGTTTCGCATCGACAGTATCTACAAGAGCATCAGCCAGTTGGCTGAAATCTTCGACGTACAGGAGCGTGGCCAGCAGTTGAACGCTCAACTCAAGGACAGCCTGGCGAAGTCTATCGCCACGGTGCAGGCCAAGGACCTCAAGCAGACGAGCGCGCTGTTCTGGTTCTCCAGCGCCAGTTTGGACATCGACCCCTATGTGGCTGGGCACAAGGGCGTTCCTGACTTCATGCTCAGTACCCTGGGCGTGCGCAACGTGATCGAGTCCGACGAGGAATGGCCGACCGTCGGCTGGGAAACCATCGCCAAGGCCAACCCGACCTTCCTGGTCATTGCCCGCATGGATCGCCGACGCTTTCCGGCTGACGACCATGAAAAGAAGCTGCAATTCCTGCGCAGTGACCCGGTGACCCGTAATATGGACGCGGTGAAAAACAACCGCATCATCATTCTCGATGCGATGGCCATGCAAGCCAGCATCAGAATGTTCGACGGCCTGGAAACCCTGGCAACGGCCATCAGCGGCTACGACCTGCCGAAATGACTTCGACGCTGATTCGAACGTTGCTGGCATTGGTCACGCTGCTTCTGGCGGTGATTGCCGGCGTGACCATCGGTGAAACGAGCATTGAGCCGAGCGTGGTGTTCCAGGTGCTGGCCAACAAACTGTGGGCCGCAGGTTATGCCCTCGACCCGATAGACGAAGGCATCGTCTGGAACTACCGCCTGACCCGTGCGCTGGTGGCGGCGGCCTGCGGCGCGGGCCTGGCGACCTGCGGGGTGATCTTGCAATCGCTGTTGCGTAACCCGTTGGCCGATCCTTACCTGCTCGGCATCTCCGCCGGCGCCTCGACAGGCGCGGTACTGGTGGCGCTGCTGGGCATTGGGGCGGGGCTGGTTTCGTTGTCGGTCGGGGCTTTTGCCGGGGCCGTTGCCGCGTTCGCCGTGGTTGTTTTGCTGGCCCGTGCCAGCCGCTCACCCGCAGGCACCGGGCAGATCATCCTGGCCGGGATTGCCGGCTCGCAGTTGTTCAATGCGCTCACCGCGTTTCTGATTACCAAGTCTGCCAGCTCCGAACAAGCTCGCGGCATCATGTTCTGGTTGCTGGGAAATCTCAGTGGGGTGCGTTGGCCGTCGGTGTGGCTGTCGGTGCCCGTGGCATTGATCGGTCTCGCGGTGTGCCTGTGGCATCGACGAGCGCTGGACGCCTTTACCTTTGGCGCCGACTCGGCCGCCTCCCTTGGCATTCCGGTACGCCGGGTGCAATTTCTGCTGATCAGCTGCGCGGCACTGGTGACTGCGGTGATGGTGTCGATTGTTGGCTCCATCGGTTTCGTCGGGCTGGTCATTCCCCATGCCGTGCGTTTGTTGCTGGGTACCCGGCATGCGCGCCTGTTGCCGGCGAGTGCGTTGGGTGGCGCGGTGTTCCTGATCGCCGCCGACGTCTTCTCTCGAACGCTGATCAAAGGCCAAGTGATCCCGGTCGGCGTCATCACCGCACTGGTGGGCGCTCCGGTGTTCGCGTTGATCCTGATCGGTCGGAGAAATGCCCGATGAATGCCGTCACCTCTGTTATCGGCGAACCCGTGCTGAGTTGCTCCGGCCTCGGGTTCCAGATACGCGACGCCGAGTTGCTACACGATATCCACCTGGACATCCGTCGAGGCGAAACCCTGGGCCTCGTCGGGCCCAACGGTTCGGGAAAATCCACACTGCTCAAACTGCTGGCGGGTGTGCGTACGCCCAGCCGGGGCGACATTCACCTCAACAACCAGCCCCTCAAGACACTGGCACGGCGAACCGTCGCGCAGACCCTGGCCGTGGTTGAGCAACAGGCCGACACACTGGATGCGATCAGCGTGTTCGACGCCGTTGCGTTGGGCCGAACGCCGTGGTTATCGGCCTTGAGTCCGTGGTCACACGAAGACGCGGCCATCGTCCAGCAGGCGCTGTGGGACGTCGATGCGGCACACTTGAAAAACCGCACCTGGCACAGTCTGTCCGGCGGTGAACGCCAACGTGTTCACATCGCTCGGGCACTGGCCCAACGTCCGCAGATTCTATTGCTGGACGAACCCACCAATCACTTGGATATCCAGCATCAGCTCGCCATTCTAAAAGTGGTGCAAGCGCTACCTGTCACGACGGTCATCGCCCTGCATGACCTGAACCAGGCGTTAACCTGTGACCGCCTGGCAGTACTGGAATGGGGCCGGCTGGTGGCCCTCGGCAAACCTCTGGAGGTGCTGACTCCGCAACGCTTGCAGGATACGTTCGGCGTGCACGCCCATTACCTGATCGACCCTTTCGACGGCGCGCAGATCCTGCGATTTCGTTCCGTTTGACTGAATCCCGGGGTCCGGAAAAAACCGAACCTCATGCAAGTGCCGGGATTTAGCCAATCGACGGGGCGAGTCCAGAAGATAAAGCCGACACATTGGCCCGCGCCGCGTGCAGTTTTTTGTAGCTGTCGATCAGGCGCAGGTGTCTATCGAGACCCTCCAGTTTCATGCTGGTCGGCGTCAAGCCATGGAAGCGCACGCTGCCATCCACCGAGCCGATCGCCGCATCCATCCGTTCGTTGCCAAACATCCGGCGGAAATTGGCCTCGTAGTCTTCCAGTTCCAGGTCTTCGTCCAGCTGCATCTCCAGCACCACATTCACGGCCTGGTAGAACAACCCGCGCTCAACCGTGTTGTCGTTGTACTGCAAGAAGGTTTCCACCGCTTCCTTCGCCTCTTCAAACTGCTGCAAGGCCAGATAGATCAGCAGCTTCAACTCCAGGATCGTTAACTGGCCCCAAGCCGTGTTGTCATCGAACTCGATGCCGATCAAGGTGGTGATGTCGGTGTAGTCGTCCAGCTCGCTTTCCACCAGACGCTCGACCAGCGCTTGCAGTTCGTCTTCGTCCAGGCGATGCAGGTTCAGGATGTCGGCGCGGAAAAACAGCGCTTTGTTGGTGTTATCCCAGACCAGATCGTCCACGGGATAGATTTCCGAATAGCCCGGCACCAGGATGCGACACGCTTTCGCGCCGATATGCTCGTAGACCGCCATGTACACTTCCTTGCCCATGCCTTCGAGAATGCCGAACAAGGTCGCGGCCTCCTCGGCATTCGAGTTTTCACCCTGGCCGGAGAAGTCCCACTCCACGAACTCGTAATCGGACTTGGCGCTGAAAAAGCGCCACGACACCACGCCGCTGGAGTCGATGAAGTGCTCGACGAAGTTATTCGGCTCGGTCACCGCATGACCTTCGAACGTCGGCTGGGGCAAGTCATTGAGGCCTTCGAAACTGCGGCCCTGCAACAATTCGGTCAGGCTGCGTTCCAGCGCCACTTCCAGGCTCGGGTGTGCGCCGAACGAGGCAAACACACCGCCGGTACGCGGGTTCATCAACGTGACGCACATCACCGGGAATTCCCCTCCCAGGGATGCATCCTTCACCAGGACGGGGAACCCCTGCTCTTCCAGCGCCTGAATACCGGCCATAATTCCCGGGTACTTCGCCAGCACACTGGACGGTACATCTGGCAGGGCAAATTCACCTTCGATGATCTCGCGTTTTACCGCACGCTCGAAAATCTCCGACAGACATTGCACCTGAGCTTCGGCCAGGGTGTTACCGGCGCTCATGCCGTTGCTCAGGAACAGGTTTTCAATCAGGTTGGACGGGAAATACACCACCTCGCCGTCCGACTGGCGCACGTACGGCAGCGAGCAGATGCCGCGCTCTTCATTACCCGAGTTGGTGTCGATCAGGTGGGAGCCACGCAGCTCGCCGTCGCGGTTGTAGATTTTCAGGCAGTACTCGTCGAGGATTTCCGCCGGCAGCGCATCTTTACGGCCAGGCTTGAACCAGCGTTCGTCCGGGTAATGCACAAACGCCGCGTTGGCGATGTCTTCGCCCCAGAACTGATCGTTGTAGAAAAAGTTGCAGTTCAGTCGCTCGATGAATTCGCCCAACGCCGACGCCAGTGCGCTCTCTTTGGTCGCGCCCTTGCCATTGGTAAAACACATCGGCGAGTGTGCATCGCGAATATGCAGCGACCACACATTGGGAACAATATTGCGCCACGAAGCGATCTCAATCTTCATGCCCAGGTCCGCCAAAATACCCGACATATTGGCGATGGTTTGCTCCAGCGGCAGGTCCTTGCCGGCGATATAGGTGCCGGCTTGGGAAACCGAGTTCGGCATCAGCAACGCCTGGGCATCGGCGTCGAGGTTTTCCACCTCTTCAATGACGAACTCAGGTCCGGCTTGCACGACCTTCTTCACCGTACAACGGTCGATGGAACGCAAAATGCCTTGGCGGTCTTTGTCGCTGATATCTGCCGGCAGCTCGACCTGGATCTTGAAGATCTGGTTGTAGCGATTTTCCGGGTCAACAATATTGTTTTGCGACAGGCGAATGTTATCGGTGGGGATATTGCGCGTCTGACAATACAGCTTCACAAAGTAAGCCGCGCACAACGCCGATGAAGCCAGAAAGTAATCGAACGGCCCGGGGGCCGAGCCATCGCCTTTGTAGCGGATAGGTTGATCGGCCACCACCGTAAAGTCATCAAACTTGGCTTCAAGTCGAAGGTTGTCGAGAAAGTTGACCTTGATTTCCATACGGGATTACCAGCATAACGAGCAAAAAATAGGCGGCCATTATCCGCTTTTTCAATCGGAAGTCTTGTGCTTTAGCCCACCATCGCCAAGCGGGTTGCACTCGCGCGCCATGTCCGGTGCTCAATGAAAAAACCGAAGCACAGTGAAGTGCTTCGGTTGGGTGTCATGCTGGTAAAGCGTCAAGCCAACTCTTTACGCAGACGCCGTGCCGCGCTGACCATGTGCACCAGCGCCGCTTCGGTTTCCTGCCAGCCGCGGGTTTTCAGGCCGCAGTCGGGGTTGACCCATAGACGCTCGGCGGGAATACGCTTGGCGGCTTTACGCAACAAGTTGGCCATTTCCGAGGCATCCGGAACCCGGGGCGAATGGATGTCGTAGACCCCGGGGCCTATGTCATTCGGGTAGTCGAAGGCTTCGAACGCATCCAGCAATTCCATGTCCGAACGCGAAGTCTCGATGGTGATGACGTCGGCATCCATGTCCGCTATGGACTTGATGACGTCGTTGAACTCGCTGTAGCACATGTGTGTATGGATCTGCGTTTCGTCACGCACGCCAGATGCGCTCAGACGGAACGCCTCCACCGCCCAGTCCAGGTACGCCTGCCATTGCGCCCGGCGCAGCGGCAGACCTTCACGGAACGCCGCTTCGTCGATCTGCACGATCTTGATGCCGGCCGTTTCCAGGTCGAGCACTTCATCTCGCAGGGCCAGGGCCAGTTGTTGGGCCTGGACTTTGCGCGATACATCTTCGCGCGGGAACGACCACATCAGCATGGTCACCGGTCCGGTCAGCATGCCCTTCATGACTTTGTCAGTCAGGCCTTGGGCATAGCGAATCCACTCCACCGTCATGGCTTTCGGACGACTCAGGTCACCGACAATCACCGCCGGCTTAACACAACGCGAACCGTAGCTTTGCACCCAACCGAAACGGGTGAACGCATAGCCGTCCAGTTGCTCGGCGAAGTATTCGACCATGTCGTTACGCTCGGCTTCGCCGTGTACCAGCACATCCAGCCCCAAGCGTTCCTGGACCAGGACGGCGTGGCGGATCTCGCTGTGCATCGCGTCGGTGTATTGCGCTTCGCTCAGCTTGCCTTGTTTGAACGACTGGCGAGCGAGGCGAATAGAGGCGGTTTGCGGGAACGATCCAATGGTGGTGGTCGGGAACAACGGCAAGTTCAAACCCGCGCGTTGTTTCTCGATTCGTTGGGCAAACAGGGAATGGCGCTGACTGTCCTTGGCGGTGATCGCGGCAACACGAGCCTGAACCGCCGGCTTATGAATACGTGGCGAGGCCACACGGTCAGCCTGGACGGCGCGACTTTGTGCCAGTGCCTGGAGCACCTTCGCAGCCTCCGGCTCATTCACGGCCAGAGCCAACACCGCGACTTCTTCGCACTTCTGCACGGCAAAGGCCAGCCAGCTTTTCAGTTCGGCATCGAGCTTATCTTCACGGTCCAGGTCGACCGGGCTGTGCAACAACGAGCAGGACGGTGCGACCCACAAGCGATCCCCCAGACGCTCGCTGGCATGTTGCAGCGTGGCCAATGCGGCTTCCAGGTCGCAACGCCATACGTTGCGGCCGTTGACCACGCCCAGCGACAGCACTTTGTAGGCGGGCAAGCGATCCAGAATCGTCGGGTACTGTTCCGGGGCACGCACCAGGTCGATGTGCAAGCCATCGACCGGCAGGTTGGCGGCCAGGCCCAGGTTCTCCTCCAGACCACCGAAGTAGGTGGCGACCAGCTTTTTCAACGGATCACGCTGAATCAGGTTGTAGGCACGCTCAAAAGCGTTTTTCCATTCTTGCGGCAGATCGAGGACCAGGATCGGCTCGTCGATTTGCACCCACTCGACACCCTGTGCGGCCAGGCGCTGGAAGATCTGGCCGTACAGCGGCAGCAGACGATCCAGCAGTTCAAGCTTGTCGAATTCGGCACCCTTGGCCTTGCCCAGCCACAGGTAAGTCAGCGGGCCAATGATCACTGGCTTGACGTTGTGACCCAGTGCAAGCGCTTCTTCGACTTCTTCGAACAGTTGATCCCAGCCGAGCTGGAACTGCTGGTCTGCACTGAATTCAGGGACAAGGTAGTGGTAGTTCGTGTCAAACCACTTGGTCATTTCCTGGGCATGCGCACCGCCACAGCAGCTGTCGCTGACGCCGCGAGCCATGTCGAACAGGGTGTGCAACGAAGCCTGGCCATCCGCCGGACGGAAGCGTTCAGGGATCACACCGAACATCAGGGAATGGGTGAGGACCTGGTCATACCAGGCAAAGTCGCCGACCGGCAACAGCTCAATGCCAGCGTTTTTCTGCAAGTCCCAGTGGGTTTTGCGCAGCTCACGACCAACGGCACGCAAACCCTCTTCGTTTAGCTCGCCCTTCCAGAAAGCCTCTTGTGCTTTCTTCAGTTCGCGGTCGCGGCCAATGCGCGGAAATCCAAGGGAATGGGCCAATGCCATGACAAATATCTCCAATGTGCTTGATAGGCGCCATTGTCGACAGTTACCAGCCAGTGAGACAAACTCATTTTAATCCGAATGATCACAAGTTCTCCTCATGATCGTGGAGTCGATATTCGCCACCTGAAAACTCGTTTACGCCGCTATTAGTTCAGGTGGTTTGACTCACCAACGGCAACCGCACCACGAACTCGCTCCCCTGACCGTCGCCCGCGCTCTTGCCAATCACCGTGCCACCGTGGCTTTCGACCAACTCGCGCACCACCGTAAGACCAATGCCCAGGCCTGCGCCGTTGAAACCGACGGCGTGAACGTCCTGCACAAAGGGTTCGAAGATGAACGGCAGCGCCTTGGCCGAGATGCCTATGCCGGTATCGCGGATGCTTATTTCCACTACGTCGACTTCGACGGTGACCGAAAGTGCGATGGTGCCGCCCACCGGGGTGTACTTGGCCGCGTTGCCCAGCAGATTGCCGAGAATCTGCGCGAGCCGCACCGGATCGCCATTCACCGACAAGGCGCCCCCCGGCAGTTTGGCGCTGAAGTGCAAATCCCCAGAAATCATGACCGGCCCAAAAATTTCCATGGCCTCATGAATGATCTGGACCAGATCGACAATATGGCAATCGAGGCGAAGTTTGCCGGTCTTGACGCGAGAGACATCAAGCAAGTCTTCGATTAATCGGGACATGTGCCGCACTTGGCCTTCGATTAACGTTTGCATGCGCGGCAGCTCCTCACTGGGCACCCGCGCCAGTCGGCCGGCAATCATGCTGATGGGGGTCAGCGGATTGCGCAGTTCGTGGGCCACCAGGGCAAGAACGCTACGTTGGCGCTCCAGCGCGCGTTCGGCCGAGGTTCTCAGGTGTTGCGCACTGAGGGCGGCGATGACCAAGAGCTCATTGGCTTCACGCATTTCCAGGTACAGCTGTTGCTCTGCTTGCGTGGGTTTTGGCTTTTCCGCCTCGGACTGGGCCGACAGAATCGCCAGGACCAACTGCTGGTTGGCCTCGATCAATTGCTCGATCTGTTGCTTATCGGCAATTTGGGTGTTGGCGTCGCTCAGCTCCTTGCGCAACGCCGCCAGCACCGCCCTCGCCTCGACGGTTTTCTGGCCAAGCAGGAACAGCTCGCGAGCGACCGTGGCCATCGCTTGCTCATTCTTGTCATTGGCCTCATCCATGATGTTGTCTCATCCACTGTCTTTGACAGCAAGCTGCCGGGTTGGCCGGCCGCCGAGCAATCCTTCCCGGTCCGGCAACATTTCACCGATCTGCAAACCGCTATCGTCGATGCGATACAGGCGTAACTCATCGGAATGGGCGCTGGCCCGCACCTTGACCACCGCCATGATGCGCAATAGACGACTCTGCACTTCAATGTAGCGCTGAACGATGATGGCGTCGGTGAGAAAAGCCGTGCCGTAAGGACTGAAACGCAGGTCGGTGTAACGGTCTTCCAGCTCCGAAGTCAGCAAGACACTGACACCGGCGCTGGTCAATGCGGTGACCAAGCGCGACAGCGATTCGCGAAAGTCCTCGCGAAAGGTCGGCGCCAGCGCCAGTTCGAAACCCGACAGCGAATCAATGACCACCCGGGTCGCTTTCAAGCGGGTGATCTCGCTCAACAGCAATTGCACGATTTCATCGATAGACAGGTCCGGTGCCCGGCTATCCACCAGCCCGACCTTGTCGCATTGAATCAAGTTGGCCAGGGTGGCGTTCTGGGAATGATTGGGACGTTGCTCGAACACTGCGATCACGCCGGTTTCGCCGTTTCGCGCGCCTTCGGCGAGGAAGGACGCCGCCAGGATGCTCTTGCCCGAACCGGACGGGCCCGCCACTAACAAGGAATAACCACACGGCAACCCACCGCCGAGCATCTCATCGAGCTGCGGCACGCCCATGGCCAGGCGCTTGATGGGGAATTCCAGCGGGGCCTCGACCGGATTGAAGGGCGCCGGGGCAAAGACCTTGATCCCCGACGAGGCGATACGGAAGGTGTGCAGCCCCGGCAACGTCGGCTGGCCACGCATCTTCATGATTTCCATCTTGCGCACCATGGAATTGCGCTGAACGCTCTGGCGCAGCCAGATCAGCCCATCGGCCACGGTGAAAATCGGGTTGGTATCGGTTTCGGTGAAGTACTCGCCGATCAGGAACGTCGTGGCCTGCCAAGTGGTCATCAGCATGCCCAGTTGCTGGACGAACTGCGGCAGGTTGTTATTCGGGTTGTCCTGGGTCTGGCTGGCCAGCACCACCGAACGGAACGAATCAACGAACACCAGCGCCGGGGAGTGAGCCTCCACCTCGCTGACAATGCGTCGCAGCACTTCGTCCAGGTCCCCGGCCAGGGTGTCGTCAGCCAGGTTGACGTAGCGGATCGACTGATTGATCGCGTCGCTGTCGAAAAAATCGAACTGCTGCTGGTAACGCAGCATCTTCAGCGGCGGCTCGCCCAGTACAGTAAAAAATAGCGCGGGACGCTCGGGGGTGGCCAGGGCAAACATCATCTGGTGCGCGAGGGTGGTCTTGCCACAACCCGGCGGACCGGCGATCAGATTGAACGAAAACTCCGGCAATCCTCCGCCCAAGACCTCGTCCAGCCCTGGCACGCCGGTGGCCAAGCGGTTGATAGTCACTTTGGTGCTCATGGCGAATTTTCCTGCGAAGGGGTGTCGCTCAAGGAAGGTTCCCACACGCCACGAAGCAAACGTGCGGTGAGCGAGGGCCCGATCAACGTGGTCAGCAATTCGTAGAAGATGGTCAGCAACATTTCACCGAAAAACAGCGCATCGGCTTCGCTTTGCTCAACGAGTACGGATTTAAGGGCCGTCAGGACCTGGCCGGCCTGCACCCTATCGCAGGGGCCGGTCAGACGCGGATGAGTGGACCCACACAGATGCAAGCTGCGGCGATAGAGCGCGGCAACTCCTTGTTGACCAATGACGGGCGTAAGGGCCGCCTCTATATCCTGCAGAATTGAAATGATCGCGTGGGCGGTCTTTGCAATGTCAGCGTTGGGGCCAACGCGGTGCGTCAGAGAAGCTACGATCTGACGGCTCTCTTCGCTTAGCGTGGACATGGCTAACTGATATCCGATGGGCGAGTATCGATAGTACACCCTCAACGGCGTCATCGAGATCCAATTGGCCAAAGCAATGTAATTGCGATCATTTACGGCAAGTCAGTCAAGCCAGCCCGGCCAAGCGCAGAAACAGAAAATCCCCGTCAACATTGGCTGATACGGGGATTTTGCGTCATTACATTGCAGATTCGCCTGGAGTCGGCTGGAAAAACCTCGTTAACCCCTTTTGACTTTAAAGCGACCCAGCACACGCTGCATCAGTGAGGCCCGCTCCGAAAGGTCCTTGGCCGCCACCGCGCACTCTTGCGAGTTGGACTGGTTTTTCTGCGTTACTTCATCGATCTGTTCCAAGCCGATGCTGGCCTGCTGCAAACCGGAAGCCTGCTCGCTCGAGGCCTGGTAGATCAGCGAAACCAGGTTGGAAACCGCGCTGGTTCCATTGACGATGTTTTTCAACGATTCGGCGGTCCGGCCCGCGATGATCATGCCGCGCTGGGTCTTGCTTGAGGAGTCGGCGATCAACGCGGCTGTCTGCTGGGCGGCTTCGGCGCTGCGGGCGGCCAGGCTACGCACTTCATCGGCGACCACGGCAAAACCGCGCCCAAGCTCACCGGCCCGGGCCGCTTCGATGGCCGCGTTCAGGGCCAGCAGGTTGGTTTGTGCGGCAATGTTATCGATGGTGGTGATGATCGCGGTGATGTCCTTGCCCGAATTGTCGATTTCGGCCATGGCGGCAATCAGCTCACTCATCAGTTTGTCGCTTTCCCCCGCATCGGCGCGCGAGGCTTGGGATTGCTCATCGGCTTTCTTGGCGTTGGCGGCGTTGTCCCGGGTCTGCGCGGCCATTTGTGTCATCACCGCGCTGATCTCGGTGATGGACGAGGCAGAGTTGGACGCGCCATCGGACAATGACTGGCTCAGATCGGTGACCTGCGCCGAGCTGCCGGTGATCTGGGTGGCGCTGGTCTGGACCTCGGAAATCAGCTGGTTCAGGTTACTGACCATCTTCTCCAATGACTTGCCAAGGGTATCGTGGGGCGAAGACAAGCGGACCTCCAGGTCCAGATCCCCTTCGGAAATACGCTCGGCCACCCTGACCTGCCGTTGCAGGCTTTCAGACATGTCGTTGAGCGCCACAGACAGTTGCCCGACTTCATCCTCGGATTTCTGCACCAGGCGCCGAGAGAAATCCCCCAGGCTGATGTTGGCGGCCAAGGCCGCAGCCTCGCGAATCGGCCCGACGATTTTCGCGGCGGCAAACCACAGGGCGGCCAGGGCCAGCAGCGAAATACCTAGCCCTACCGACACTTGCCAGATGCTGTTGCTGATACTGCGCGCCTGCAGCTCCTGCTCCAGGGCAATGGCCTGGGCCATCACCACGGCCTTGGGCAAGCGAATCAGCACCGCCCAGGGCTTGCCTGTGCGACCGAGTGCAATGGGCATCAGCACTTCGATATTCTGTGTTTGTGGATTGAGCAGGCCGTCACCACGACCGCCCTGGATATCGCCGAGGACTTTTTCCCAAGAGTCAGGCAACAAAGCCTTGATGGATTGGCCAATCAGGTCAGTGCGCTGGCTATCCGCGACCACCAGCCCCTGGTTACTCAAGATCGAAACCGAGCCCTTGCCACCGTAGAGATCGGCCGACATCTGCTCACTGAGCTTCTGGATGAAGGCGATATCGAAGTCCGCCCCGACCACACCGTAGAACTTGCCGTTGGCCACGATGGGCACGGACAAGGTGGTCAGCCAGACGTTTTTACCCTGGACCACGTATGGAATAGGGTCCAGCACACTTTCCTTAAGGGTGTCCCGTGGGCCGCTGTACCAACCGCCTTTGGGCACACCATTGGGGTGACGGTCCAGGGAGTCGTACTCGACCAACGGCTGCACCGCGACATGGCCACCGGCGCTGCGTGTCCAGTAAGGCGTGAAACGTCCTGTCAGCGGATTATTGCCATCTTGAGCATTACGGAACGCGAGATCCTGTCCGTCCAGCGCATCCGGTTCCCAGCAGGAATAGCTGCCGTTGAAGTCGGGGTTGTCCTTGAGGACGCTGAGCAACACGGTGTTGATCTGTTCACGCCCCAATGCCAGAGGGCTTTGCGCAGCCTTGCTGGCGGCAAAGGCATTGGCCATGGTGCGGGCGGCGTCCAGCGCATTCTGCAGCTTGGCCTGGATAGCATTGGCCCGGGACTCGGCCAGGTTCTGGATTTCCCGGATCGTTGATTTTTCTACCAGCGCGCTGACTTCGGTCGCGACATATTGCTCGTTAGCCCGAGCAGTGAAGAGCCCGTAGACAACCAGGCTGATGGATGAAATAAACAGGCAAATGCCTGCCGTGACACAAATGCGTGCCTGCAATGATTTGAACTTCATATCATCCCCTGCCTGATTCTATTTATTGCCAACGTTAAAGACGACGGCCTCTAACTTTTGCACGACGCGGCGAATAACAATCACTCATGGCTGTTTACGCTGCCCACAAGACAATCGCCTTGAAAGGCACGGCGATACAGCTGCTTTATAAGTATTTGAAACGTGGCAGGTGGGGCGTAAATCCACTCTATTTGCCTGAAAAGCAGATAGAGGTATTCAAATCAAGAACCGAGGGCCTTAGGTGCCAGAGCAATAAGGGCGATAGGTGGAAAGAATGCGCGATCCCTGCTTTTCCAGCAACCATGGAGGTCACTCTTGAATAACGTCGCAGAATCCATTCAGACCAATAACCACAACAGCAAATTAACACGGTCGAGTTTTATACAAAATCGAACTTAGGAGTTATACAAAACAGTACTTTGGTCGTAATCAACGAGCGAACGCCCAGGAAAAAGCCGCGATTCAACGCGGCTTTTTTGCGGCCGATGATTAGGCGTCGCTGCGGTTCAGGCTTTTTTAGTCCTCGGCAGGAAAATCGCCAATACCCCTAACAACGGCAGGAACGAGCACAACCAATACACGTACTCGATGCCACGAATGTCCGCCAGATGCCCCAGCAGCGCGGCGCCAATCCCGCCGAAACCGAACATCAGGCCAAAGAACACCCCGGCGATCATCCCGACATTGCCCGGCACCAGTTCCTGGGCATACACCACGATGGCCGAGAACGCCGAGGCCAGGATGAAGCCGATCACCACGCTGAGGATGCTGGTCCACAGCAGGTCGACGTGAGGCAGGATCAGGGTGAACGGCGCCACGCCGAGGATCGAGAACCAGATCACCGCCTTGCGTCCGATCCGGTCACCGATCGGACCGCCAAAGAACGTCCCCGCCGCCACCGCGCCGAGGAACAGGAACAGGTGCAACTGCGAGGAGGCCACTGTCAGGTCGAATTTTTCGATCAGGTAGAAGGTGAAGTAACTGGTGAAACTGGCCATGTAGAAATACTTGGAGAACACCAGCAGCCCCAACACCACCAGCGCACTCAAGACCCGGCCCTTGGACAAACCGTGGGTGGCCGCCTGGCCTTGCTTGAGCTTGAACAGGTTCAGGTGGTTGGCGTACCAACGGCTGATGCGGTACAGCACGAACAACGCAAACAGGGCGAACAACCCGAACCAGGCCACATTGCCCTGCCCGTAGGGAATGATGATCGCGGCCGCCAGCAGCGGGCCGAAGGCCGAACCGGCATTACCGCCGACCTGGAACGTCGATTGCGCCAACCCATAACGACCGCCCGAGGCCAGTCGCGCGACTCGCGAGGCTTCCGGGTGAAAAGTCGACGAGCCGATGCCGATCAACGCGGCGGCCAGCAGGATCAAGGTAAAACTGCCGACCATGGACATCATCACGATGCCGATCAGCGTGCATACCGTCCCAGCCGGCAGCAACCAGGGCTTGGGATGTCGATCCGTGTGGTAACCGACCCAGGGTTGCAGCACAGAGGCCGTCAGTTGGAAGGTCAGCGTGATCAGGCCAACCTGGGTAAAGGTCAGGCCATAACTGTCCTTGAGCATCGGGTAAATGGACGGCAGCACCGCTTGAATCAGGTCGTTGATCAAATGTGCCAGCGCCACGGCACCGATAATGCGCATGACCAACGGGCTGCTTTGGGGCGTGGCGGGGACCGCCGTCGTATCGGCGTGGGTATTGCTGATAGCCATGGGAGTTTCCATACAGCAGATGGGTGCACACGGGCAGGTTCATCAATGTGCCATTTTTCGGTGCAGCAAGGCTATCCCCTTAGCTTGCTATCGACCTTAAAAAATTGTCGCCCAACAAGGTGATAGCGCAAAGCCATGGTCTGAATCTTGCCTTGTTTGTCGTCTAGAACGCGGCCCCTTACAAAGGGGACCGAGAATGGGAAGTTTCGCTACACAGCTGGCCTACAGAGCCGGCCAGGACAAACTTTCGAGGCCTTTTAAAAGGGCACCTGTTTCGGCACTGTGTCGAAACGCACAATATTAGTGCGAGGGTGTTCAGGGGAGTATGGGCATGCAGGCTTTTCTATCACCGGGAATCGGATTGCTGGGACGTTTCGGCTTCGCCCGTAAATTCCAGTTGTTATTCCTGCTTTTCATCCTGCCGCTCATGGGCAGCCTATGGCTCATTGGCCAGGACTATCGCGACAAGCTCAGCCTGATTTCCGGGGAACGCGCTGGCGTGCGCCAGTTGCTGGCCCTGGATAACCTGGACAACCTGCTCACCGCCCAGCGCAACCGTGCGGCCCGTTGGCGCGCCACGGAAACCAATCGCCAGCCAACGCCCGCGACGCTGTCGGCGATGGCGGCTTTCGATGCCGTGCAACCGGCCCTCAACCAGGCCGCCAATGACCTGGGCGCCACCTTGCAAACCGAAGGTGCCGAAGCCGATACCCTCGCCCGCTATCAAACCCTGCAGACCAGCCTCAATGGCCTGGACTCAAAAAGCCTGGGCGCCGTGGGCTGGTGGCCAGACGGTTATGACCGTTTCACCGCCGCCCTGAGCGCGCTGCAAGCCTTGCGCGAACAGATCGTCATGGACAATCGCCTGACCCTCGCTTCCTGGCTGGAAACCTACCTGCTGACCCAGATATCCACCCAGCAGACGCCGGACCTGATCGAACGGGTTGGCCGCCTGGCCAGTGTCGGCCAGGCCTCCGTAGTGTCGGGTCAGTTCACCCTGCAGAGCCGCCTGCAATTGCGAGACCTGCGCAGCCGTATTGGTGATGCCCGGGATCAACTGGTCAAGACCGGCGCCCTGCTGAAAACGCGTCTGCCCAATGAACTGCAAACCTGGGCCGGGCAATTCCAAGACAGCCTCGATCATCTGGATGCCGGCCTTAAAGTGCTGGATGACGGCGTGTTCGGCGGCTCCATCAATCTCAAGCCGCAAGATTTCGAAACCCACCTCGATGCCCTCCTGAGCAACCTGGCCACGCTGCGCCAACAATCCCTGGTGGCCTTGGATACACGACTGGACCACTACCACGGCTCGGCGATCCGCCAGTTCACGCTGGTGGCGACGGTGCTCGGCTGCCTGGTATTGGCCGCGCTGTACCTCTTTATCTGCCTGCAAGCGTCCATCCGCCGCAGCGCCAGCGGCATCACTCTGCTGGCCGAGGCCTTGCGGGACGGGAACCTGAGCTTGCAAGTGCCGGTTCATGGGCGTGACGAGCTGGCGGCCATCAGTACCGCCCTCAATGTCGCCGTGGTGCAGTTGCGCAACAGCCTGCTGGGGGTGGACCACGAAACGTTGCAACTGAGCAATGCCGTGCGCACCCTCAATACGCATTCCAATGGCGCCCTGGGCGAGGTCGAAGCGCAGCAGATGCAGATCAGCCAGATCGCGGCCGCCGCAACGCAACTGGCCGCTACGTCTCAAGGTGTGGCAAGAAGCTGCGAACAGGCATCCGACAGCGCCCAGCAAACCCGGCGCATCGCCGCCGACAGCAGCCGCGATAGCCAGCGCACCACGGCGAGCATCCAGCAGCTCAACCAGCGTCTCAACGAGACCGCCGCCGCACTGGGCCGGGTCAGCGAACAGGGGCAGCAAATCCAACTGGTGGTCGACACCATCCGTGGCGTGGCCGAGCAGACCAACCTACTGGCCCTCAACGCCGCCATCGAAGCTGCTCGCGCCGGGGAACAGGGGCGTGGTTTCGCGGTAGTGGCCGATGAAGTACGCAGCCTGTCGCAACGCACCCAGTCCTCCACCCAGCAGATTGCCGGCACCGTCGACAGCCTGCGCGCCACGGTCAATGAAGCGGTCAGCCTGATGGAAGCCGCCTGCGGCCAGGCTCAGATCGACGCGCAAGCCGTCACTGGCCTTGGTGAACGCCTGGGAGAAATCGCCAGCGCGGTGCAAAGCGTCACCGATACCCTGGCGCAGATCGCTACCGCAGTGGATGAACAAGCCAGTACAGCCGATGAGGTCAGCGGCAATATCCAGCAGGTCGATCAGGCGGCCATGCGCTTGCTTGATGGCGCACGGGCCGTGAACCTGGCGGCGGATACCCTGAGCAAGGGAAGCCAGGCCTTGAGTGCCAATACGGGGAGATTTCAACTCGGTTGAAGGGCATTTGCAGCGAGGATGGATAAGCGGTTGAAAGCGCAGAGAAATATTTCAGATTTACGCTTGACACATCTTCGCTAGCGGCGAATAATGCGCGCCACTTGGCTACATAGCTCAGTTGGTTAGAGCATAGCATTCATAATGCTGGGGTCCGGGGTTCAAGTCCCTGTGTAGCCACCAAGTACTAAAAACGGCTTATCGAAAGATAAGCCGTTTTTTTATGCCTCGAGAAAAGGACTCCTGCCCTTTAGGACCCGACCAGCCTGACCACCGGGCTTTGCCCTGGCTCGTGTTGATTTGCGCCCGGCGCCTCGCATCGCTACAGTCGTTCTCCATACCCCAGGCCACGGATGGAGCGACACATGCTTGCAAATCTGAAACCGAACCTTCATTGCCTGTCAGCCGTTTCGCTACTGGCTGTCGCTCTAACACTCGCTGCCTGTAAGGCCCCACCCTCCTCCTCCACGACACCGGCATTGCCCGCCCCACCGGAGGTCGTCTCCGGTTTCCGTACCGATCTGCAGACCCGCTACGCCGACAAACACATGGCGGCAGCGGCCAACCCGCTGGCGGCCGAGGCCGGGCGGGAGATGTTGCGGCGCGGAGGCTCGGCCATCGACGCAGCCATTGCGATGCAGGCCGTGCTGACCCTGGTGGAGCCGCAATCCTCCGGCATCGGCGGTGGTGCATTTATTGTGTTGTGGGACGGCAAAGCCGTGAGCACTTATGACGGGCGCGAAACGGCACCGGCTGGCGCTACCGAAAGACTTTTCCTGCAAGCTGACGGCAAACCTATGTCCTTTACGGCCGCGCAGATCGGTGGTCGTTCCGTGGGAACCCCGGGGGTGCTGCGCGGGCTGGAACTGGCCCATCGCAAACATGGCCGCCTCAAATGGGCGACGCTGTTCGAGCCAGCCATCGCGCTGTCGGAACAAGGCTTCGCGATCTCGCCCAGACTGCACTCGCTGATCGCCGCCGACCCGTCCTTGCCGGGCTCGCCAGACATGGCGGCTTACTTTCTCAATGCCGACGGGAGCCCGAAGGCGGTTGGCACCGTGTTGAAAAATCCAGCATTGGCCGGCGTGCTCAAACGCATCGCCAACGAAGGTCCCGACGCCTTGTACAAAGGGCCGGTTGCCGAGGAGATCGTCGCCAAGGTGCAAGGCCACGCCAACCCCGGTAGCCTTTCGCTGAACGACCTCCAGGGCTACACCGCGCGGGAACGCGCACCGCTGTGCACCGACTACAAGCGCTGGCAAGTCTGCGGCATGCCACCACCGTCTTCGGGCGGGGTTGCCGTGGCGCAAATCCTCGGGACATTGCAGGCCCTGGAACAGCGCGATAGCCACGCAGCCCTCGCGCCCTTGAAACCCGTCAAGACCGCGAAGCCCGCCGGTATTGAACCCGCCCCCGAAGCGGTGCACCTGATCGCCGAAGCCGAGCGGCTGGCCTACGCCGACCGCGCCCAATACATTGCCGACCCCAATTTTGTAGCCGTACCGCTCAAAGGCCTGGTCGACTCAGGGTATCTGGCCAGCCGCGCCAGCCTGATCGGCCCTCGTAGCATGGGCGTCGCCAAGCCCGGCACACCACCGGGCATCCAGGTGGCTTACGCCCCAGACCGTTCTCCCCTGCGTATTTCCACCTCGCAAGTGGTGGCCGTGGACGACCAGGGTGGCGCCGTGTCCATGACCACGACGGTGGAGTCGGCGTTCGGCTCACACTTGATGGTCCAGGGCTTCATGCTCAACAACCAGATGACCGACTTCTCGTTCATTCCCGAAGAGAATGGGCAAAAAGTCGCCAACCGCGTCGAACCCGGCAAACGCCCGCGCTCCTCCATGGCACCGACGCTGATCTTCGATCGCCGGGGTGAACTGGTGGCTGCTGTTGGCTCCCCCGGCGGCTCTCAGATCATCGAATACGTCGCCAAGTCAGTGATTGGCCTGCTGGATTGGGACCTGGACCCGCAAACCGCCATCAATCTTCCCAACTTCGGCAGCCGCAACGGCCCCACCGAACTGGAACAGGGCCAGTTCAGCCCGGCGCTGATCCAGGCGCTGAAAGACAAAGGCCATGCGGTGAGCGAAGTTGATATGACCAGCGGCACCCAGGCGATTGTCCGGATGCGCGATGCCCAAGGGAAAACCTCACTGGCTGGCGGGGCGGATCCACGGCGCGAGGGTCAAGCGCTGGGGGATTGATCAACCTCGCCCTGGGGCTGATAGACCAGCAGATCGCCGGGCTGACATTGCAGATAACTGCAAATGGCTTCGAGGGTCGCCAGGCGTATGCCCTTGACCTTTCCTTACTTGAGCAAGGAAAGGTTGGCTTCAGTAATACCTATGGCGGCGGCAAGGTCCTTGGATTTGACCTTGCGCGTCGCCGGCATTACATCAAGTTGGATCACGATAGGCATGAATTAATATGTAAAAAACAATAATTAACTGAGCTTAGGTTGATAACTGATTGGCAAACTGACTCACCGCATCGACCACTTTCTTCGCCCCGTCCTGGATCTCGACGATCACCGTCCCCGCTTCGGCTGCCAGGGCCAGGCCCTGTTCGGCCTGGTGCTGGCCGTCGGTCATCAGCGCCACGGCGTTACGAGCCATGTCCTGGTTCTGGCGGACCACGCCGACGATTTCATCGGTCGCCTGGCTGGTACGCGATGCCAGTTGCCGCACTTCATCGGCCACCACCGCGAAGCCGCGGCCCTGCTCTCCGGCCCGGGCCGCCTCAATAGCCGCGTTGAGTGCCAGCAGGTTGGTCTGTTCGGCGATGCCGCTGATGGTCTTGACGATGGTGCCGATGACCTGGGATTGCTCATTCAGTGCCTCGATCCCTTCGCCGGCGGTCTGCATGTGCCGGGCCAGGTCGTGCATCACCTCCACCGCCTGAGTCACCACAGTGGTCCCGCGCTGGGCGCAACTGTCGGTTTGCAATGAGGTGCTGTAGGCAATGTTGGCCGCCTCGGCGACGGCTTTTTCCTGGTTGACCTGGTCAGTGATGTTCGTGGCGAACTTCACCACTTTATACAGTCGCTCGTTGGCATCGACCACCGGGTTGTAGGATGCCTCCAGCCAGACCTCGCGACCGTTGCTGTCGATACGCTTGAAGCGTCCGGCCACGAACTCGCCGCTGTTCAGGCGCTGCCAAAACTGCTGATAGGCCACGCTGTTGTACTCTTCGGGCTCGCAAAACGTGCGGTGATGTTTGCCCTTGATCTGCGCCAGGCTGTAACCCATGGCATTGAGGAAGCGATCATTGGCCGTCAATACGTGGCCGCCCAGGTCGAATTCGATCACCGCCGTCGAACGCACCAACGCCCCGATGAGGTTTTCGTGCTCGCGAGAGCCCTCGATGGTGCGGGTCAGGTCGTTGGAATACATTGAAAAGTAGCGGATTCGCCCGTCCGCAGCCCGTACTGGCTGCAGGATCGACCGCAGCCAGGCTTCCTGGCCATTGCCTCGCACCAGGCGCACGGCGCCGGAGAAATGCTCACCACGGGTCAGCGCCGACTTGAAGCGAAGCTGGAACTCGTTGGATTTCAGGTAAGCCGGAACAAGATCCTCGACAGATCGGCCAATCAGGTCCTGGCTCTTGTAGTGCATTTCGTCGAGAAAATTCTGATTGACCGTTTGCACACGTCCATCGGCATCCAGCGTGAGTGCCAGCATTTCGCGGTCCAGGCTTTCTTTTACTTGCATGAGACTGGACAGTTCTTGGCGAAGAGCCGACAGCTCCTGCTTCAAGCGATTGTTGAACATGGGCATGCTCCGGCAGGCAGGAGAGACAAGTGGCTTGTTTCTTTGCCATCGGCACGGCATTTTTTTTCTGAAGAGCCCACGCGTCGGCCTGGAAAATAATCACGGGCGCGTTCGAACCCTGATAAGCCTCCCATGGTCACTGGATTGCTCTACTGTTGACGCTTGAAGCCTTGCCGCTACGCATACCCATAACCATAAAAACGAGGTAATTGCCGTGACCACCGACATCGAAGACAGCCGTTCCGCCCGATTTGCCTTGCGCTGCTCCAGTTTTGCCGAGCGCTGGTTCCCCGACTCCTGGGTGTTTGCCGCGCTGGCGGTGCTGGTGGTGGCGCTGGCGACGCAATTGATCGGCGCCACGCCCACGGCAGCGGCCATGGCGTTCGGCGATGGTTTCTGGAGCCTGATCCCGTTCACCATGCAAATGGCCTTCGTGGTGATCGGCGGTTACGTGGTCGCCAGTTCACCGCCGGCCGTCAAGCTGATTGATCGTCTGGCGCGTATCCCGAAGAACGGCCGCTCAGCAGTGGCCTGGGTGGCGCTGATCTCCATGGTCGCGTCGTTGCTCAACTGGGGCCTGTCGCTGGTGTTTGGCGGTTTGCTGGTACGGGCCCTCGCCCGTCGCACCGACCTGAAGATGGATTATCGCGCCGCCGGTGCCGCGGCTTACCTTGGCCTGGGTGCGGTGTGGGCCCTGGGGTTGTCTTCGTCGGCCGCGCAATTGCAGGCCAACCCGGCCAGCCTGCCGCCATCGATCCTGTCGATCACCGGCGTCATTCCTTTCACCCAAACCATTTTTCTCTGGCAGTCCGGAGTGATGTTGCTGGCGCTGATCGTCATCTCATTGATCATCGCCTACGCCACTGCACCTGGGCCTAACAGCGCCCGGGATGCCGCCGCCTGCGGGATCGATCCCAGTTTCAGCATGCCGGCACTGCAGCCACGTACCCGTCCCGGGGAATGGCTGGAACACAGCCCGCTGCTGACCATCGCCCTGGTGCTGCTGGCCGCCGGCTGGCTGTTCCACGAGTTCTCGACCAAACCGGCAATCAGCGCCATCTCCGGGCTCAATACCTACAACTTCCTGTTCCTGATGCTCGGTGCGTTGCTGCACTGGCGGCCGCGCAGTTTTCTGGATGCCGTGGCCCGTGCGGTGCCGACCACTACGGGCGTCTTGATCCAGTTCCCGCTGTACGGCTCGATCGCTGCGTTGCTGACCACGGTCAAGGGCAGCGACGCCCAGACACTGGCCCACCACATCTCGACCTTTTTCGTACAGATTGCGTCCCATGACACCTACGCCCTGTTGATGGGCGTTTATTCGGCGGTACTGGGCTTCTTCATTCCCTCCGGCGGGGGCAAGTGGATTATTGAAGCGCCCTACGTCATGCAGGTCGCCAACGACCTTAACTATCACCTGGGCTGGGCGGTACAGATCTATAACGCCGCCGAAGCGCTGCCGAACCTCATCAATCCGTTCTACATGCTGCCGTTGCTCGGCGTCCTGGGGCTGAAGGCCAGGGACCTGATCGGTTTCTCCTTCGTACAGTTGCTGGTGCATACGCCACTGGTGCTGGCATTGCTGTGGGCGCTGGGGAAGACATTGACTTATTTGCCGCCAGTGATGCCATAAAGCCATAAAAAAGGGCCGATATATCCGTCGGCCCACTTTTTCTTCGGCTCGGACTGTTTCAGTATGGCAACACCCTGTTTCGAGGGGCCCACACGCTGAAAAGGATCTGAGCATGTCCAAACTTGCCGTATTTTCTCTAGCCGCCCTGGCCTTCAGTGCCACCGCCCAAGCCGCCGACATCGACGTACAGCTGGGCAACACCGAACGCGTCACCCGCCTCTTCGCCTATCCCAACAACTGCAACGTCATTTGCTTTCGCGACTGGACCCTGGAACAGACCGTCGAACATTACCTGACCCAAAGTGTGCAGCGCGACGGCTACAGCGCGGCCAAGGTCCGCGTCAAAAACAACAAAGGTATCGTCTATGCCCACATCAGCGGCGTGCCGAAGAGCTATGGCCAACCACTGACCGCACTGCTCAACGCCGGGGACCTGGCGTACAACGGCGCCAGCAAACTCAACAGCGACAAAAAATGGTCCTACAACTGGTACCTGTTCCTGCCTCTGGGCATGGCCCTGGAAAACCGCAAGAGTGTCGAGTTACTGCACTTCCCGCCGGATTACTCGCTGACCCAGGCCCAGGACTACCTGGAATCGGCCACCACCGATCGCTGGGCCACGCTGCTGACCGTCAACGGCATTGCCGCTGACCAGACGCCGGCCTACCAGACCATCATCGACATCGCGCCCATCGCCGCGCCGTCCAATGCTGGCCAGACGCTGGAGGGGCTCTACGGCTACTTCAACGATTATCAGACCACCATGGTCAAGCAAGTCAGCCAGACCGCCAGCGGGGCCGCGCTGCCGATGGTGGCCTTCGGCGCGCCCGTGCGGAACTGGATCAAGACCCAGTACGGCCAGACGGTGGGCGTGCTCGGCCTGGCGACCATCACGCCGACGGTAGGGGTCAAGGTGCCAGTGCTGGGCTCCAACCACCCGAGTTATATCTGGTACGCCGCTGATAAGGAAAACTACGACGGTGACGAAGCCAAGGCGGATGCCGCTGGCTTGAAGGTCATGGGACAGGACCTCAGCGCTGCGTGCTGGCAAGCTGGGATGGGCAGCAAGCCAGGCACCGATCCAACCACGCTGCTGAACCAATGCACGCAGACCTGGCAGGTCACGCAAAAGGAAAAGACTTGCGAGTTGTTCTACACCTCGGTTCGCAAGTTGACGCCGGAGGAAGCGACCAAGACATGCGAGACGCCAGCGATCAAGTCGCAGCTGCCGCAATTGAAAGTGCCGATGCCGTTGCCCGCCGAAGCGGTATAAAAAACCTCGAGGCGCTGGCCCGCGTAAGCCTTGACTGACGCGGGAAAGCGCCTTTGGCTCCTGTCAGAGTCGACAGTAGATGGACCTCCCGACATGGGCGAAGCTATCCGGGTTTCAGCGACCGCTGGCAGGATCGCCAGTGCCAGGAAGTCGAGGTACCCATCACCGACAGGGACCGTCATGACCACATTTCTTGCAGACAAAGCCAATGCCCGGACCCGGGATGGCATTTATCCGGAGAAAGTGCTCAGCACCCGCTTGGGCTACCCGTCGGTTCGCGATTTCGAAGTGCTCAGGACAACCGATGGGCGCGGCAACGGAATCGTCGCCCGCAAGCAGTTCGCGCCCATGGAGAGGATGTGCAGGGTTTCAGGGCTTCTAGTGAGTCGACGGCGCTTGCATACGTTGCAGATCTTGCCGGACGTTCATATGTACGACCCGCGTTTCGCCGGGTTGCTGCTGCATTCGTGCAATCCGAATGTCTTCCTCGACATGAACGAACTATGGCTGTGGGCACTGACCCACATCCATGCGGGTGATTGCCTGACGATGGATTACGCCAGCACGGAGCAGAAATTGTATCGGCAGTTTGCCTGTCGGTGCGGTTCGTCCAATTGTCACGGCTGGATTACCGGCTATGACGAACCGCCCAACGAGCAAGGGATGAAATTTCTACAGCGCTGGCGTCATTAATGTCACCACGAGTGACGAAGCGAACTCAGGGCGCGCTGACCGGACGTAACCGGTATTGCGGTGGCAATTGCTCGAAACCGCTGATCGTGGTGTCCAGGCTTTTCCAGCGACCGTCCTTGATGCCGTAGATGCAGCCATGAATCGACAGCTTCTGCCCACGGTGCCAGGCGTTCTGCACGATGCTGGTATGACCGACGTTGGCCACTTGCTGGATCACGTTGAGTTCGCACAGACGGTCTACGCGCTCTTCCTCGGTGGGCAGTTTTGCCAACACTTCGCGGTTCTCGTAATACAGGTCGCGAATCGAGCGCAGCCAGCCGTCGATCAGGCCCAGTTGCCGGTCCTGCATCGAGGCACGCACGCCGCCACAGCCGTAGTGGCCGGTGACCAGGATGTGTTTGACCTTGAGTACGTCAACGGCGTACTGGATCACCGACAGGCAGTTGAGGTCGGTGTGCAGTACCACGTTGGCCACGTTGCGGTGCACGAACAGATCACCCGGCAGCATGCCGACGATCTCGTTGGCCGGCACTCGCGCATCGGAACAGCCAATCCACAGGTACTCTGGGGTTTGCTGATTAGCCAGCTTGGCGAAGAAGTCAGGATCCTCCTGCTTGATCGCATCGGCCCAGCGCGCGTTGTTATCAATCAGATCTTGTAATTCGTTCATGCTGTCTAGCCCTCGAGAATAGTGCGCAACTTTGACAGTCGACCGCCTGTCGAGGTCACTTCGATGATGCCGTTGGAATTCTCGGCACGGCTGCGGGTCCACCCAGTAAGGCCCACAGTATGAGGAATTACCATGAATGATTCACGACGTCCTTTCGATGCGGTGCAACCGGAACCCATCGACGACAACGAAGACCGTATGGGCTCGATGCATGAACTGGAGTTCGACGAAGAAGAACCCAGCGCGAAAATCGGCGATGAACTGCCGGACAACGAGCGCGAGCAACTGATGCCGCGTGAGCGCGTTCGTGAAGCCGGCCTGACGGGGGCTTCGACGGACGATCACCAACCGACCGACGACGACATGAGCCCGGAAACACTCATTCGCGAAGACGGCGCCCGGGACGCCCACGAAACCGGAGCCGACGAGCGGGCGGATTGGGACCTGAGCGTGGTGGATGAAAACGATATTGGCGGAGGCGACGGGTTGGACGAGGCGGAAATGGCGGATATCGATCCGCTGGATGGCAAGCCTTGACCCGGCAACCGCTATCGCGAGCAAGCTCGCTCCCACAGGGGCCTGATGGTGTACATCAAGTTTGTGATCAAACACAAAACCATGTGGGAGCGAGCTTGCTCGCGATGACGGTGTTGCCGCCAACCTCAATGGGGCAGGTCAATCCACCAACGTGCAGGCCATGACCACCGCATCCTCACGCCCGCCCACCGCCGGGTAGTAATCCCGGCGCCGGCCAATTTCATTGAAGCCATAGCGCTCATACAACCGGAACGCCGTGCGGTTGCTGTCGCGCACTTCCAGGAAGCACTCGCGGGCCTCGGCCTTGTAGGCGATGGACATCAGGTGCTCCAACAGGCGCAACCCCAGGCCACGCCCCTGGTTTTCCGGTTTGACGGTGATGTTGAGCAGGTGCGCCTCATCCAGGATGATTTGCACCACGCCGTGGCCCACTTGCTGCTGGCCTTCGAACATCAGCCAGATCTGGTATTTGCCCAGGCCGTCGAGAAAGATTCCCCGGGTCCAGGGGTGGCTGTAGGCCGCGTATTCGATTTTCAGTACAGCGTCGAGGTCCGCCTCGGTCATCGGGCGGAACGATACAGCGTCACTCATTCGATTCTTTCCAGCGCGCCATCAGCCGGCGCATGGCTTGCCAGGCATCAGCCTTGTGCTGTGGCGTTTCCATTAACAGTTCCAACCCGGGCAACGCCCAGGCCGAGCACAGGCCTTCGACCTGCAGTTCGCGATTGAACGCTTCGGTATCCGCCTCGCCGGCAAACTTCACCGCCGGCAGGCCGATCAGCCACAGACACACACAGGGTTCGTCTTCGAGCCGCGCCGAAACAAACCCCTGGACGAAATCCCGTGCCGCCTCGGGGCCCTGGTCCATGGTGCCGCGTGACAACAACGGCCAACGCACTGGCTCGCCGATGATTTGCGGGCTGTCCGGCAGACCGGCGGCGCGCAACATGTCCTTGAGCAGCAAGTAGGCCGGATCGCGGCTTTGGAACGGCTCGCCCGTGGGCAACTCCACCAACAGCAGGCAACGCCCGGCCCGCAGCAGTTGCAGGGCGAAACGCGGCGGGGCGACGTAGGGAGCCTTGGGCGGCGCCTCGACCTCCTCCTCCACCGGCTTGGCATTGGTGCGAGTCGAGGCCAGGCTCGGGCGCGGCACTTCGATTTTTGGCCGCTCGGGAGCTGGCGCTGGCGGCTCCGCGACCGTCTTGGCCACAGGCGTCGTCACGGCCGGCGCGATGTACTCGGGCTCGGGCGTTTCCAGCAGCTCGGGCCGCGACGGGGCGGCGAACGGCAATTCGGTGCGCGGCAGCCAGCTGACCACCTGCATGGCGGTCAGATAGGCGCGGCGACGGGACTCGATAAGCAAGGGTCGGCCACTTGTGGATAACTGAAAGTGGGAGGGATTCTACCGCCCTTCGACGCAGATCGCTTCCCTGTTGAACCAATAGTTGATCGATACAAAACGACAGTCCGTCTCAGGGGTGAATCGCAAGCGGCCCGATGCAGTACAATCGCCGCTTTTAACTGCCAACCCGACGGCCATTGCGATGATCGAACCCAAGCGCGTCTTGCGCGCCCTCGCTGAACACTGGGCATTGCTGGAACCTTTGTGCGAGCACTTCGACCAGGGCACCCTGAGCCTCAACGAATTGCGTTCACAGCTGGCCGCCCAACAACTGGACAGCACGCCCCAGGACATCACCAGCCTGCTGGACGTGTGGATCCGCCTGGACATTCTCGTGCCGGTGGCCAAAAGCCCGAACCGCTTCGAGCTCAACGCCCAAATCCACGACTTCCTCGCCTACCTGCGCCGCGAACACCGCCTGGGCCTGTGCCTGGAGATCGAAGCCTACCTGCGCCACCTCGAGCGCCTGGCCGGCTACATCCAGGACGCCTTCGACATTCGCGACGGCAACGACCTGGCCCGCCAGCTGCGCCTGCTGGACATGCGTGTGCGGGACGTCCTCAAGAAACTCGCCAACGACGAACAGGCCCTGGTGGCCGTGGCCGAACGGGCCAAGACCAGCGACCGACAGATCCCGCTGCGTCAACGCTACGCCGAAGTGCTGGCGACCTGGGACGAGTACGTCGAACCGATGATCCAACTGGTGAACGCCGACGGCGCGTTCGAACAAGGCGTGCGCAAGGTCGAGAACGTGCTGTTGCGCATGCTCACCGAACAGCAGCGCCTCGGCCACCTGGTGGACGACGACATGCTGCTGCGCACCCACGCGCGCATCCTTGAAATGCAGACCAGCGCCCAATTGACCCTGCGCCATGCCCGTGAACTGCTCCTGCCGCTGCGCGAAGAGGCCCGCCGCCACAACGCCGTGACCCGTGGCGCCGCCCTGGCTCTGGCCGCCATTCGCCGCAAGGGCATCGACGCCGTGCCGCAGGCCGCCATGCCGCTGTTCACCCGGCCGCAAAGCACCTTCCTGGGCAGTGCCAGCCAGGTCGAAGCCTATGTGTACGCCCTGGCCCGCTTCGAACCGAAACCGGCGCGTTTCCCCAAGTCCCACAAGACTCACAGGGGCGGCGAGGCGCCGCGTGCACCACGCACCGTGCGCGAGATGGTCGAGCGTTGCGAAGACGCACTGCCGATGCCGGACCTGATGACCTGGCTGCTGGAGCAGGAGCCGGACGGCGCCACCGACGAATTGCTGTACTGGTTCTCGCGCCTGTCGCGGGAAAAACGCTTCAAGCGCGAGCGTCTGGAACGCCGCGACTATCACACTCACGAGCATCAGGTCAGCCTGCGCTCCTTCGCCCTGCTCTCGGCCCGCGATACCGCCGCCGAGGATTCTGCGAGCATTCCCCATGCATCTTGATCTATCCGAACTGTCCCAGCTGGCGCCGATCTTTCGCGAGCTGTTCAAGGGCTACCATGTCAGCCGCCGCGACCCGGAGCTGTACGCGCAACTGTCGAACTTCCAGGACCAGTACCGCACGCTGTTCAAGGCCCTGGGCTTCGAACTGGTGTGCGACACCCGTGGTTTCTACTACTTCGTGCCGGACCTGGCCGCCGCGGCCGTGAACAAGACCGCCCAGCGCCTGGCATTGTTCACCTTCATCCTCGTCGAGCATTTGGCCGACCAGGGCCGCGATCCCATCGCCGTGCTCGACGGTGGCAGCCTGGGCCGCGATGAATTGCCTTCGTTGCTGGAAAAGTACCGCGACCTGTTCATCCAGGCCGAAGTGCAGACCCAGGAAGAGCTGGAAGAAAAAATCATGCGTCGCATGACCCAACTGGGCTTTGCCGGCGAAGAGAACGGCGTCTACCGCTTCCTGCCGCCAATGCACCGCTTCCTCGACGTCTGCCTGTCGGTCCAGCAAGACCGCGACCTGGCCGCCAGCTTGCACAGCGTGCTGCCGTTGCCGGTGCCGGTACTGATCGACGAAGACAGCGACGAGAAACTGCTGCAAACCGATGATCCACTGGACCTCAGCGAATTCGAAGGTGAAAGCGAAGAAGACGCACTGGCCCGCGCCATTGCCGAAGAACAGGAGACCGATGCATGAGCAAGGAACGCTACGGCATCCGCCGCTTTGCCCTTTTGAACACCGCCGGCTACAGCCTCGGCCTGTTCCCGCTGGAAGAACCGCTGTCGGTGTACGGCGCGAACAACCTCGGTAAATCCGCCTCGATCAACGCCTTGCAGTTCCCGATCCTGGCGCGCATGTCGGACATGAGCTTCGGCAAGTACAGCCTGGAGCAATCCCGGCGTTTCTACTTTGCCTCGGATACCAGCTACATCCTGGTGGAAGTCGCCCTGCCCCACGGCCCGCACGTCATCGGCGTGGTCGGTCGCGGCCCTGGCGGCGGTTTTGGGCACCAGTTCTTTGCCTACGCCGGCAAACTGGACTTGGCTCATTATCAGAAAGATGACACCTGCCTGCGTCAGAAAGAGCTGTTCACCAACCTGGAGCGCGAAGGCCTCAAGGCCTACGAACTCAAGCCGGATGAACTGCGACGCCTGCTGGTGGGTGGGCACACCTCGATCCCATTGGACCTGACGCTGATCCCGCTGCGTTCCACCAGCGAGCAAAGCCTCAAGACCTTCCGCGCGCTGTTCATCAACCTGCTGCACATGCGTGAAATCACCGCGGCCAAGCTTAAACAATTGTTCCTCGATGCGTTCGAGCACAGCCTGCGCTCCGGTAGCGTGGACTACATTGCCGCGTGCGAAGAAGCCTTCCGCGACGTACGACGCATGGAGCAGGACTACAACTCCCTGGTGGCGGCCGGCCCGCTGGTAGAAGCCCTGGCCAATGGCGTGAAGCAGCGCGATATCCTGCGCGGCAAACTGCATCGTCTCTCGCCACTGCTCGACTCGTTGCTGGGCACCTGGTCGGACTACGCCAGTGCGCGCAAGGAAGAGCTGACCATCCAGGCCGAACACTACCGTAACGAACAGGATTCGTTGCAGAACGACCAGCGCGGCGGCACTCAGGAACTGATGCGCCTGGAACGGGAAATCAGCGGCATCCAGCGCTGGATCGGCGAGCTGTCGGTGCTCAAGAACCGCTTCGCCCTGGTGGATGACGTCAAGGTCCTGGAGCAACAACTGCTCGCCGCCAAGGACGCCCACGACGAACTGGCCGGTGCCCTGGCCCAGTCCCGGCAATTCAGCGCCGAAGACCTGGAAGAGCGTCTGCGGGATCTGGAAAAACGCCTGAAGTCGGTCAAGCAACAACTCGATCACGCCGACAACAACAGCTACGCCCGCCTGCGGGAAGAGTTCTCGCAGCAGGACGTCGAACGCTTGATGCGCCTGTTCAACAGTGCCTTGTTCAGCCTACCGCTGGGCGAACACGGCATCGCGCTGGACGAGAACGGCGAGTGGGTCAAATCCATGGAGCTGATCCTCGACGGCTTCAAGGGTGAGCGTTTCGAAGTGCCGGGCCTGTCCATCGACCTGTCCCACATCGAGCCGCCAGCCCTGCAAGCCCTGGCCGACCGTGCCGCGCTGCGGGACCAGAAAGAGCGCCTGGAAAAAGAACTCAAGCAGCTCAAGACCCAACAAGCCGTGGCGGCCGACCGTGCGGCGAGCAAGACCCAGACCGAAGCGCTGTACCAGCAGGTCCTGGATGCGCAAAAAGCCTTGGAAGACTTCCGTCGTACCCAGACGTTGAGTGCCGAAGAAGGCGAGAAGCTCGAACAACTGGCGCAGATGGAAGCCGCCCAGGACGAGCTCAAACGCTCCAGCGATGCCTTCACCGAGCGCGTCCAGCAGTTGTCCGCCAAGTTGCAATTGGTGGGCCGGCAGATTGCCGACATGGAAGCCAAGCAACGCACCCTCGACGACGCCCTGCGCCGTCGCCAATTGCTGCCGGCGGACCTGCCGTTCGGCACACCGTTCATGGACCCGGTCGACGATTCCATGGACAACCTGCTTCCACTGCTCAACGACTATCAGGACAGTTGGCAAGGCCTGTTGCGGGTCGACGGCCAGATCGAAGCGCTGTATGCCCAGGTGCGCCTCAAGGGCGTGGCCAAGTTCGACAGCGAAGACGACATGGAGCGGCGCCTGCAGTTGCTGATCAACGCCTATGCCCACCGCACCGACGAAGCCTTGACCCTGGGCAAGGCACGCCGTGCAGCGGTGACCGACATCGCCCGGACCCTGCGCAACATCCGCAGCGACTACGACAGCCTCGAGCATCAACTGGCGCTGTTCAACCGCGAGATCAACAAGCGCCAGGTGTCCAACCTGCAGAGCTTCCGCATCGTCCTGGCGCCGAACAAGGAAGCACTCAAGCACATCGACCAGATCATCCACAGCGCCGGCCAGTACGAAGAAGGCGAGACGCTGTCGGTGTTCGATCTCAGCCAGAGCGCCGAGCAGGACAACAAGAACGAAGAAGCCAAGGAGTACCTGGCACGGCTGGTGGCGGCAAACCACAACCAGCTCGGCCTCAAGGACCTGTTCGAACTCGCGTTCGAGATCACCAAGGTCAACGGCCAGCCAGTGATCCACACCGACATCGACGGAGCAGCGTCCAACGGCACCACCATGACCATCAAGGCGCTGACCAACATGTACTTGTTGCTGCACCTGATGGACCGCGAACAGGCCGGTCGCGTGCGTCTACCGTACTACCTCGACGAAGCGGCGGACATCGACGAGAAAAACCAGGCCGCACTGCTGGAGACCAGCCTGCAATTGGGCTTCGTGCCGATCCTGGCCAGTGTGAAACCACAAGTCTGCGCCAGTGTCGCCATCGACCTGGAAGGCGGCAGCGGGCCGAACGGTATCTACATCGACGAAGCGGACTGGAAATACATCCGTCGTCACGATGCGGTGAAAGCCACAGTGAATGTACAAGCCGATGAGCCGGAACTGGATCCGGTGTGATGTGAATATCCGGGCATGAAAAAGGCCGCGATCCAAATGGATCGCGGCCTTTTTTTATTGCGCCAGTTTTGAGTCTTCAGTGCAACGGAAGGCCTCATCGCGAGCAAGCTCGCTCCCACATTGGAATGCTTCTGGATGAACGATCCTGCATCCCTGTGGGAGCGAGCTTGCTCGCGATGGCGTCAACACAGACAACGCCGGTGTTGTTACTTGCCGAGACTGATCTTCGGCGCCCAGGTCAGCCATTCATCTTCGAATTTATCGAACAGCGGGAAGGTCTGCTCCGGTCGCGCCGGGCTGCCCATTTTTTCCCCATCCGGCGTCGCGAAAGCAATGCCCCCCTGGATCAGCGTTTCCAAAGACTCGGTCCGCACCGTCGCCCCTTTGAACAAACCAAAGTCCAGACCAAAGCCGCTGGTATTCCAGAATCGCGTGCCGCTGCGCACCAATGGTGCGTATTTAGGCTCGATCAGGACATGGATCAGCACGCGGTCCGCCGTCTGGCCCAGCTCATAACCGGTGACCTTGCCCACGGTAATCTCGCGATAGGTCACCGGCACGCCGGTCTTCAACGACCCACGTCGGGCCGCGCTCAACACCAGGCTCAAACCTGCTTCGGGCACAGCGCTTTCCGGAGGGTTGGCCAGGGCCACGAAGCTTTTCTGCGGCCCGAGGTTTTTCGCCGAAGGTTGCACTTCGATGTACTGGCCGGTCACCAGCGTCTCCAGGTTGGAGGTCTTGATCAACCCCAGCTCCGGCTTGACCACCCAAAACTGCGAACCGACCCGGGCAATGCGCTCCGGCACTTCGGTAATCCGCGCCGTGAGCAGTACCGATTGCAGATCGCCGCTGAGATCCACATCCTCGATCTTGCCCACATCCAGCCCTTTGAAGCGGATCGGCGTACCGCTGCGCAGACCGTCGGCTCGATCGACTTTGATCGTCACCACGGCGCCCTTCTGTTGCGCGGCTTCGCGGTCTTCAAACAAGCGGAACCGAGGGACGCGTCTTTTCAACGGCACATTGGGTTCCGGAGTCTCGAAGGAAATGCCACCGGCCATAAGACTTTGCAAGGATTCACTCTTGACCTGGATCCCGCCTGTCAAACCGCCGGTGAGGGTAATGCCACTGGCGTTCCAGAAGCGTGTCGAACCGTTGACCAGCCCTTCGTATTCCTTCTCGATGTGCACACCAATGATCAACTGCTTTTTCTTGCGAGAAAACTGATAGCTCTGCACCGAGCCGACCTTGACCTGTTTGTAGAGAATCGGACTGCCGACCTCCAGCGATCCGAGGTTTTCGGTCAGCAAGACCAAGTGAAGCCCCGGCGAACGCAAGTCCAACGGTGGCGCCTTCGCCCTGGCTTCGAATTCCCGCTGCGGCGCACCGCCCTTATCGCCCGGCCGTATGGCAATGTAATTACCCTTGACCAGCGCTTCCAGGCCGGTGATACCCGCCAGGGAGATCGATGGCTTGACGACCCAGAACTGCGTGCCGGTCACCAGGTAATCTTCAGCCAACGGGTCCAGGGTCAGTTCAGCCGTAGCACTGGACAGGTCCGGGTCGACCTTGAGGTTCTTCAGGCTGCCGACCTGGATGCCTTTGTACATCACCGGCGTACGACCAGCCTGCAACCCTTCGAAGTCACTGAGTTTGACTTTCACCCGGATACCCGCGGCAGCCGCGTCAAAGTCTTCGTAGAGACGAAACGGCAGGCTCGGATCCGTTGGAGGACTGTCTTTGCGGCTCTCCGGCGTGGCGAACGCAATGCCACCGGCCACGATACTGGACAAGGACTCGCTGCGCACTTTGACGCCCGACAGGTTGGCATCAATGCTGATGCCGCTGGCGTTCCAGAAACGCGTGTGCTTGCGTACCAGGCTGGCATAGGTCGGCTCGATGAAGACTTTGACCTCGACCTTGCTCTGGTCTTCGGACAGCAAGTAACTCTTCACTTGGCCAACCTGAATCTGTTTATAGAACACCGGACTACCGCGGTTGAGCGAGCCCAGCCGGTCGGCCTTGAGGGTCAGGTGCAAACCCGGCTTGGCGTCCGACAGCGGCGGCTCTTCGGCCAGGGCTTTGAATTTACGGGTCGACTCCCCTTCGCCTGGGTTGATCGCCACGTAGTTACCCGATACCAGTGTTTCCAGGCCGGTAATCCCGGCCAGGCTCACACTCGGCTTGACCAGCCAAAAACGCGTTCCGGTTTTGAGGTACTGCTCGACCTCCTTGTTCATCTCAATGGTTACCAACACGCCTTTTGAGCTGCCTTCGTCATCAAGCGTGAGGGCCTTCACTTTGCCGACCGGCATGCCTTTATAGACGACTTCAGTCTTGTTGACCTGAATGCCTTCCCCGCTCTCAAAACGCACAGTGATCTCGATTCCGGTTGCGGTATAGGCCCGCCAACCGAGCCAACCCCCGATGATCAAGGCAATGAGCGGCAGGACCCAGATGGCTGACCAGTTCGAAGCCGGTCGGGTTTTAGCGGTAGGCAAATCAGTCATGGTCGTCATCCGACTCCGTGTTATCCCAAATCAGTCGGGGATCGAAGGTTACTGCGGCAATCATTGTCAAAATCACTACGCTGGCAAATGCAATCGCGCCGAGACCGGCTTCGACACTGGCAAGCCGTCCGAAATTCACCACGGCCACCAAAATGGCGATCACGAAAATATCCAACATCGACCAGCGGCCGATGAACTCGATGAAGCGGTACATGAGGATGCGTTGCCGGGCAGACATGGGCTGATGCCGCTGCACGGAAAACAGTAACAAGGCAATGCCCACCAGTTTGAAAGTGGGAACAACAATACTGGCGATGAACACCACGGCGGCAATAGGGATCATGCCGTGTTGTACCAACTCGATAACCCCGGACATGATGGTACTCGGAGCGCCCTGGCCCAGCGAGCTGACGGTCATGATCGGCAACATGTTGGCCGGAATGTAGAGAATCGCCGCAGTGATCAACAACGCCCAAGTCCGCATCAAGCTGTTCGGACGACGGGGATGGATCAGTGCGCCGCAACGGGTACAAGTTTGTTTATCGGCGTCAGCATCCTGCCGGTTCAACTCATGGCATTCGGTACAGATCAGAATGCCTGCATCAATCGCCCGCATGGGCATCCTCTCCTGATAACGCTTGCCAGATCTGGTGCGGCGACATGACCACCTCCAGCCAGACTTGAACCAGCAACAAACTGATGAAGCACACCAGGCCAAGGCCTACGGTAATGGCCGCCATGTCTGCCAACTTGACGATGGCTACCAGGACACCCATGAGGTAGACCTCGAGCATCCCCCAGTCTCGTAAATGGTGATAAATGCGATACAGCAATAACCCGTAACTACGGCCGATGTTCCAGCGAATGGTCAGCAACACCGCCAGCTGACAAAGCAGCTTGAGCAGTGGAATACCCATGCTGCATAGAAACACCACTGCCGATACGCCTTGCATGCCACTGTCGAACAGCCCTACCACGCCACTCCAGACGGTGTCCTGGGAGGACTGCCCGAGCAGATTGAGTTGCATGATGGGTAAAAAGTTTGCCGGCACATATAACAGCAGAGCGGCGATGACCAAGGCAAGACTGCGCTCGACCACGTTGTGCCGGTGGGCATAGAGCTCATAGCCGCAACGGGGGCATTCAGCTTTTTCGCCATGGGCAAGTTGGGGCTTGCGCATCAACAGGTCGCACTCATGGCATGCCACCAGATCGTTCAGAGGTAGATCTGACAACCGATGAGTGTCTGACGGATCAGGCATAAAGAGCTCTGGCTCAGCTAAGTTGGGGCTATTCTAGTGCTCCGGCTCGAAAATAACTGTGCAAATTTATCACGAGCGTTCGACATGCTTTTAGTGCGGGCAAAACAAAACCCCTACCTGCGTCAGCAGATAGGGGTTTCGGAATTTAATCTTGACGATGACCTACTCTCACATGGGGAAACCCCACACTACCATCGGCGATGCATCGTTTCACTGCTGAGTTCGGGATGGGATCAGGTGGTTCCAATGCTCTATGGTCGTCAAGAAATTCGGTAGCCAGCGCGTGCCTTACGGTCACGTTCCAGCGAATGGGTATGCGATAGTTTGTGTGTTGCTTTGTGAGCAGCGTCGAACTTTCGGTTCGTGTCGTCTTCACACACCGCAATCTGATGCTCCGTATTAAAGAGCCGACTCAAATTGCTTGGGTGTTATATGGTCAAGCCTCACGGGCAATTAGTACAGGTTAGCTCAACGCCTCACAGCGCTTACACACCCTGCCTATCAACGTCGTAGTCTTCGACGGCCCTTCAGGGGACTCAAGGTCCCAGTGAGATCTCATCTTGAGGCAAGTTTCCCGCTTAGATGCTTTCAGCGGTTATCTTTCCCGAACATAGCTACCCGGCAATGCCACTGGCGTGACAACCGGAACACCAGAGGTTCGTCCACTCCGGTCCTCTCGTACTAGGAGCAGCCCCTCTCAAATCTCAAACGTCCACGGCAGATAGGGACCGAACTGTCTCACGACGTTCTAAACCCAGCTCGCGTACCACTTTAAATGGCGAACAGCCATACCCTTGGGACCGGCTTCAGCCCCAGGATGTGATGAGCCGACATCGAGGTGCCAAACACCGCCGTCGATATGAACTCTTGGGCGGTATCAGCCTGTTATCCCCGGAGTACCTTTTATCCGTTGAGCGATGGCCCTTCCATACAGAACCACCGGATCACTAAGACCTACTTTCGTACCTGCTCGACGTGTCTGTCTCGCAGTCAAGCGCGCTTTTGCCTTTATACTCTACGACCGATTTCCGACCGGTCTGAGCGCACCTTCGTACTCCTCCGTTACTCTTTAGGAGGAGACCGCCCCAGTCAAACTACCCACCATACACTGTCCTCGATCCGGATAACGGACCTGAGTTAGAACCTCAAAGTTGCCAGGGTGGTATTTCAAGGTTGGCTCCACGCGGACTGGCGTCCACGCTTCAAAGCCTCCCACCTATCCTACACAAGCAAATTCAAAGTCCAGTGCAAAGCTATAGTAAAGGTTCACGGGGTCTTTCCGTCTAGCCGCGGATACACTGCATCTTCACAGCGATTTCAATTTCACTGAGTCTCGGGTGGAGACAGCGCCGCCATCGTTACGCCATTCGTGCAGGTCGGAACTTACCCGACAAGGAATTTCGCTACCTTAGGACCGTTATAGTTACGGCCGCCGTTTACCGGGGCTTCGATCAAGAGCTTCGCGTTAGCTAACCCCATCAATTAACCTTCCGGCACCGGGCAGGCGTCACACCCTATACGTCCACTTTCGTGTTTGCAGAGTGCTGTGTTTTTAATAAACAGTCGCAGCGGCCTGGTATCTTCGACCGGCATGGGCTTACGCAGTAAATGCTTCACCCTCACCGGCGCACCTTCTCCCGAAGTTACGGTGCCATTTTGCCTAGTTCCTTCACCCGAGTTCTCTCAAGCGCCTTGGTATTCTCTACCCAACCACCTGTGTCGGTTTGGGGTACGGTTCCTGGTTACCTGAAGCTTAGAAGCTTTTCTTGGAAGCATGGCATCAACCACTTCGTCACCCAAAGGGTAACTCGTCATCAGCTCTCGGCCTTAGAATCCCGGATTTACCTAAGATTCCAGCCTACCACCTTAAACTTGGACAACCAACGCCAAGCTGGCCTAGCCTTCTCCGTCCCTCCATCGCAATAACCAGAAGTACAGGAATATTAACCTGTTTTCCATCGACTACGCTTTTCAGCCTCGCCTTAGGGACCGACTAACCCTGCGTCGATTAACGTTGCGCAGGAAACCTTGGTCTTTCGGCGTGGGTGTTTTTCACACCCATTGTCGTTACTCATGTCAGCATTCGCACTTCTGATACCTCCAGCAAGCTTCTCAACTCACCTTCACAGGCTTACAGAACGCTCCTCTACCGCATCACCTAAGTGATACCCGTAGCTTCGGTGTATGGTTTGAGCCCCGTTACATCTTCCGCGCAGGCCGACTCGACTAGTGAGCTATTACGCTTTCTTTAAAGGGTGGCTGCTTCTAAGCCAACCTCCTAGCTGTCTAAGCCTTCCCACATCGTTTCCCACTTAACCATAACTTTGGGACCTTAGCTGACGGTCTGGGTTGTTTCCCTTTTCACGACGGACGTTAGCACCCGCCGTGTGTCTCCCATGCTCGGCACTTGTAGGTATTCGGAGTTTGCATCGGTTTGGTAAGTCGGGATGACCCCCTAGCCGAAACAGTGCTCTACCCCCTACAGTGATACATGAGGCGCTACCTAAATAGCTTTCGAGGAGAACCAGCTATCTCCGAGCTTGATTAGCCTTTCACTCCGATCCACAGGTCATCCGCTAACTTTTCAACGGTAGTCGGTTCGGTCCTCCAGTTAGTGTTACCCAACCTTCAACCTGCCCATGGATAGATCGCCCGGTTTCGGGTCTATTCCCAGCGACTAGACGCCCTATTAAGACTCGCTTTCGCTACGCCTCCCCTATTCGGTTAAGCTCGCCACTGAAAATAAGTCGCTGACCCATTATACAAAAGGTACGCAGTCACCCAACAAAGTGGGCTCCCACTGCTTGTACGCATACGGTTTCAGGATCTATTTCACTCCCCTCTCCGGGGTTCTTTTCGCCTTTCCCTCACGGTACTAGTTCACTATCGGTCAGTCAGTAGTATTTAGCCTTGGAGGATGGTCCCCCCATATTCAGACAAAGTTTCTCGTGCTCCGTCCTACTCGATTTCACTTCTAAGATCCTTTCGCGTACAGGGCTATCACCCACTATGGCCGCACTTTCCAGAGCGTTCCGCTAAAATCAAAGAAGCTTAAGGGCTAGTCCCCGTTCGCTCGCCACTACTAAGGGAATCTCGGTTGATTTCTTTTCCTCAGGGTACTTAGATGTTTCAGTTCCCCTGGTTCGCCTCTTGCACCTATGTATTCAGTACAAGATAACCATCTTATGATGGCTGGGTTCCCCCATTCAGACATCTCCGGATCAAAGTCTGTTTGCCGACTCCCCGAAGCTTTTCGCAGGCTACCACGTCTTTCATCGCCTCTGACTGCCAAGGCATCCACCGTATGCGCTTCTTCACTTGACCATATAACCCCAAGCAATCTGGTTATACTGTGAAGACGACATTCGCCGAAAATTCGTACACTTGCTCACTTAAGAGCAACTCACAAATTTTACCTTAGCCTGAGCCGTTACCAGTGAAAGTAACGTCCAGTCTATCTTTCTATCACATACCCAAATTTTTAAAGAACGATCTAATCAAAAGACTAGAAATCAACATTCACCATCACCTTGATGGAATGCTCATTTCTAAGCTTTCAGAAGCAGTTTATGGTGGAGCCAAGCGGGATCGAACCGCTGACCTCCTGCGTGCAAGGCAGGCGCTCTCCCAGCTGAGCTATGGCCCCATAACAAAATTGGTGGGTCTGGGCAGATTCGAACTGCCGACCTCACCCTTATCAGGGGTGCGCTCTAACCAACTGAGCTACAGACCCAATTTCGAGCTTGTAACTGTTAGCTATGAGCTATCAGCTTGGAGCTTAAAGCTGCTTCTATCGTCTTCTTCAATGAATCAAGCAATTCGTGTGGGAGCTCATGAAGCAGCTGCGGTCG